>JASGIG010000001.1:0-4946065 GCA_047602055.1 Ilumatobacteraceae bacterium | reverse complement strand
ATGAGCATCCTGATCGACGTCATCCTGCCGGTGTTTCTGATCATCGGCTTCGGCTATCTCGGTCGCTGGCGAAAGATGTTTTCCGAGCTGGCCGTGACACAGGGGCTGATGCGATTTCGCGCAGAATTTCGCGGTGCCGGTGCTGCTGTTCGCCAATGTGGCGCGGCTGGACATGGCAGCGCATTTCGACCTGGACACCTGGCTGGCCTTTTATGCCGGCGCCTTCCTGAGCTATTTCATCGGCTGGGCGCTGGCGCTTTTCTGGCTGCGACGCTCGGCCACGGATGCCGTGGCCATCGGCTTTTGCTGCCTGTTCTCGAACTCGCTGCTGCTGGGCATCCCGATCATGGAGCGGGCCTATGGCACCGAAGCCCTCGCCGGCAATATCGCGATCATCACCATCCATTCGCCGCTGCTTTACACCTTGGCATCACCATGATGGAACTGGCGCGGGCGCGTGGGCAAAGCCTGCACCTGGGCCAAATCGCGATGCGGGCGCTGTGGGGGTGTGCGCACGCCGCTCATCATCGGTATCCTCTGCGGCGCGGCGATGAACCTGCTGATGTCGGCCGGGTTGGTCATGCCCGGCGGGTTCTGGGCCGCCGTGGACATGATGGCACGGGCGGCGCTGCCGGCGGCGCTGTTCGGACTGGGCGGGGTGCTGTATCGCTATCGGCCCGAGGGCGACAGCACCGCCATCGCGATCTGCTGCACTTGCTCGCTGGTGATCCACCCGGTGGTGACCTGGAGCCTGGGGCAGATGTTCCAGCTGCCGGCCGGCGCGATGCGTTCGGCGGTGATCACCGCCAGCATGGCGCCGGGGGTAAATGCCTATTTGTTTGCCTCGATCTACGATTCGGCGAAGCGGGTGGCGGCTTCGACGGTGCTGGTTTCGACCGCGCTGTCGATCCTGTCGATCTGGTTCTGGATCTCGGTCCTGCCCTGATCTCGCGCGGGACGGCGCCTCCGGCGGGGGTATTGGGGGAGCAAGAAGATCGGCGCCGTGCGGGCCGTGGTGCCCGCCTGAAGCCGCCACCCCCCTGGGGCGGCGGCTTCACGGCCGGGGCGTGAGCCGCTCAATGCGGCGTGACGCCCCGCAGCCGTTCCGAGCGACGGCGCAGCAGCTCGACCGTGGTCAGCAGCGCGATCGAGAAGATCACCAGCAGCGTGGCGACGGCGAGGATGGCGGGTGAGATCTGTTCGCGGATGCCGTTCCACATCTGGCGCGGAATGGTCTGCTGCTCGGGGCCGGCGATGAACAGCACCGCCACCACCTCGTCGAAGGAGGTGACGAAAGCGAAGAGCGCCCCCGAGATCACGCCCGGCAGGATCAGCGGCATGATGATGCGAAAGAAGGTCGTGCGCGGGTTCGCGCCCAGGCTGGCCGCCGCCCGCGCCAGCGACTGGTCGAAGCCGATCAGCGTCGCCGTCACCGTGATGATGACGAAGGGGATGCCCAGCGTGGCATGGGCCAGGATCACGCCCAGGTAGGTGCCGGCCAGCTTGCCGCAGCTGGGGTTCAGCCCGATCCAGGTCAGCGGCTCGCAGGGGTTCGAGTAGAAGAAGAACATCCCCGTCGCGGTGATGATGATCGGCACGATCATCGGCGAGATCAGCACCGCCATGATGATGCGGCGATAAGGCATTTCCGGTCGCGACAGCCCCAGCGCCGCCAGCGTGCCCAGGAAGGTCGCAAGGATGGTCGAGAAAAAGCCGATGATAATCGAGCTTTTCGCCGCCTGCACCCATTTCGCGTTTTCCCAGACATCCGCCCACCAGGCCAGCCCGGCGGCCGCGTCCGGGCGCTGCATGCCGAAGGTCAGCAGGCTTTGATACCAGCGCATCGAATAGCCCTCGGGGTCGAAGGAGAGCATCTTGTCGGTGAAGGTGAAATAGGGCTCGGCGTTGAAGGACAGCGGGATGACCACCACGATCGGCGCGATCAGGAAGAAGAAGATCGCGGCGCAGATCACCAGATAGCTGTAATGCCAGATCTTCTCCAGCGGCGAAGCGTATTTCGGAAGCGCCATGGCGATTACCCCAGTTTCAGATTGTCGATGCCGACGAGGCGGTCATAGACCCAGTAAAGGATCAGCACCCCGCCCAGGAGCAGCGCCGCCAGCGCCGCCGCCATGGACCAGTTCAGCGTCTGCGTCATATGCATGGCGATCATGTTCGAGATCAGCTGCCCCGACGAGCCGCCGACCAGCGCCGGCGTGATATAATAGCCGACCGCCAGGATGAACACCAACAGCGCCCCCGCCCCCAGCCCCGGCAGCGTCTGCGGGAAATAGATCCGGCGGAACGCCGTCCAGCTGGTCGCCCCCAGCGAGCGCGCCGCCCGGACATAGGACGGGTTGATCGTCCGCATCACCGAATAGAGCGGCAGGATCATGAAGGGCAGCAGGATATGCGTCATCGCGATGATGGTGCCGGTCTGGTTGAAGATCATCTGCAATCGGCTGCTATCCCCGATCAGCCCCAGCCAGACCAGGATGTCGTTGACCACGCCCTGCTGTTGCAGCAGCACCATCCAGGCCGTGGTCCTGACCAGGAGCGAGGTCCAGAACGGCAGCAGCACCAGGATCATCAGCAGGTTCGACTTGCGCATCGGCAGCGTCGCCAGCAGATGCGCGATGGGAAAGCCTAAGAGGAAGGTGGTGCAGGTGATGATCAGCGAAAGCCAGAAGGTGCGCAGGAACAGCTTGATGTAGATGCGCTGCTGTTCCGGCGCCTGCACGATCTGGCCCTGGTCGTCGCGGCCCCGGTCCAGCGCCGCGAGGTAGAAGTTCGAGGTATAGGGCGAGGACGCCTCGCGCATCACCGACCACAGCTTGGGGTCGCCCCATTTCGCGTCCATGTCGAGGATCGAAATCGCGATAGGGCGGCTCGATGCCGCCGCGCACCTTGCGCCCGGCCGAGGTGAACAGCGAGCGCGTGCCGGGCATGTCATAGTTGATCCGGGTGCCGACCACGCCGACGGTGCGCGACTTGGCCGCCTCGGTCAGATCGGCGGCCAGCGCCGCCCAGGCGGCATCGTCCGGGTCGGTGCCGCGCGGATGTTCGGCGAACCAGGCCGAAAGCTGCGGCATATTGGCCGAGAAACCGTCGTTCTTGACCGAGCGTTGCAGCATCTGCCCGATCGGCACCACGAAGGTCAGCAGGATGAACAGCAGAAGCGGCAGCACCAACAGGAAGGCGCGGCGCCGCGCCCGGCGCGAGCTGCGCGCCAGCGCCGATTTCAGCGGCCGGCCATCGGCGGTCTTCAGCGTTCCGCCATCGGCAAGGCCACCGGCCTCGGTCACGATGGCGGCATGGGGGTCAAGCGCATTGGCCATCCTGGGTGCCTTCGATCAGTTCGTCATTCGAAAAACCATGGCCCGGCCGGAACCGGGCCATGACGCAAGGTTCAGTTCGCCGCCAGCCAGGAGTTGAAACGCTCCGACAGTTCGGCGCTGTGATCGGCCCAGAACTCCGGGTCGTCCATGACGGCGGTCTTCAGATGTTCCTCGCTGGTCGGCATATGCGGCGCCATCTCGGTCTTGCCGTCCTGGTAGAGCCCGACCAGCGCCGCCGAGGATTTACGCGCCGGGCCATAGGCGATCCATTTCGCCTGGTCGGCCAGCCGCTGCGTGTCGGTGGCGAATTTCAGATAGGCCAGCGCGGCTTCCGGGTTAGGCGCACCCTTGGGAATGGCGAACATGTCCATATCCATGTATTGCCCGTCCCAGATGATCTCGAAGGACTTGCCCTCGCTGACCATGGCGTCGAAGAAGCGGCCGTTGTAGCCGGTGGTCATCACCACCTCGCCATCGGCCAGCAATTGCACCGGCTGGGCGCCGGCCTCCCACCAGACCACGTCCTGCTTGATGGTGTCCAGCTTGGCAAAGGCGCGGTCCACGCCCTCGGGGGTGGAGAGTTGCTCATAGACCTGATCCGGCGCGACGCCATCGGCGATCAACGCCAGATACAGCGTGCGCTTGGGGGTCTTGGGCAGGCCGCGCTTGCCGGGGAAGGTGGCGGTGTCGAAGAAATCGGCGGCGGTCGCCGGCTTGGCCTCGGTGAACTTGGTCGCGTCGAAAGCGATCACCGTACCCCAGAAGATGCTCGCCACCGCGCAATCCTGCAACGCGCCGGGGATGAAGTCATCGGCCGCCGGGGTGCCGTCGGGCGCGGGCGGCAGGACGGCCGGGTCGATCTCGACCAGCGCGCCCTCGTCGCACATGCGGATCGCATCCGACACCTCGATGTCGAAGACGTCGCCGGTGACGTTATTGGCCTCGACCTGCGCCTTCAGCGGCGTGGCCGGGTTGTCGGCGGCGATCATGTTGACCTTGATCCCGGTTTCCGCCGCGAAGGGGATGTTATAGGCCTCGACCTGCGATTTCTCATAGGCACCGCCCCAGGAGACGACGTTGACCTCGGTGTTCTGCGCCTGGGCGGCGAAGGCCAGGCCGGATAAGGCCGAGGTCAGGATCAGGATCTTTTTCATGGTTACCCCCTGCTGATGATCCGGCGCGCTGGCCGGTTGTTCGCCCACTTGCCGGGGCGTTTGGTGGCCGCGGCGGCGAAAACCGCCGCGGCAAAGGGCATCAGTTCGCGGCCAGCCAGGCGTTGAACCGCTCTTGCAGCTCGGCGTCGTGATCGACCCAGAAATCAAGGTTCGAGGCCAGCGCCTGGGTCATGTTCTCGGCCGAGGTCGGCAGGTTCGGACCCATCGGCACGTCGGTGCCCTCGATATTGCCGACCAGGGCGGCGGCCGATTTGCGCGGCGGGCCGTAGCTGATGAATTCGGCGGCGCGGGCCTGGTTTTCCGGCGCGGTCGAGAAGGCGATGAACTCCTTCGCGGCCTCGGCATTGGGAGCGCCCTTGGGCATCACCCAGCCTTCCATCTCGTAGACCTGGCCGGCCCAGACGATCTTGAAGGGCTTGCCCTCTTTCTGGGCGGCGTCGAAGATGCGGCCGTTGAAGGCAAAGGCCATGCTGACCTCGCCATCGGCCAGAAGTTGCGGCGGCTGCGCGCCGGCTTCCCACCAGATCACGTCCTTCTTGATCGTGTCCAGCTTGGCGAAGGCCTGGTCCACGCCCTCGGGGGTGCCCAGAACCTCATAGACCTGGTCGGGCGCGACGCCATCGGCCATCAGCGCCAGTTCCAGGTTGAACTTCGCGCCCTTGCGCATGGTGCGCTTGCCGGGGAAGGCGGCGGTGTCGAAGAAATCGGCCGGTCCGGCGGGCTTGGCGTCGGCATATTTGCCGTCGTCATAGGCGATGATCATCGAATAAACGTCGGTGCCGACGAAACAGTCGGTCACCGCGCCCTCGATGAAGTCGTCGGTCGCGGCGGTACCGTCGGCGGCGGGCGTCAGGATCGACGGGTCGATCTCTTCCAGCAGCCCCTCGTCGCACAGGCGCACGGCGTCCGCGTATTCGACCGAGGCCACGTCGATCGAGACGTTGCCGGCCTCGACCTGCGCCTTGACCGGGGTGGCGGGGTTGTCGGCATCCGAGACGACGACCTTGATGCCGGTTTTCGCCTCGAAGGGCTTGGCATAGGCTTCGACATGGCTGTTGCCATAGGCACCGCCCCAGGACAGCAGGTTCACCTGCTTGTCCTGCGCATGGGCAGAGGCCGAGACGGCGATCAGCGCAGAGGTCAGGATCAGCGTTCTTTTCATCATAGCTCCTCGACTTGATGGATCTGTGTCAGACCGGATCCAGCGCGCGGGCATCCTCGGGATGCCAGCCGATACGGATGGTCTGGCCGGGAGAAAGTTTGACCTGCCCCAGCGTATTACGATATTTCATTACGAAATCGTCCTGGCCCGCGACATTCAGCCGCGCCCGCAGGATATCGCCCATATAGACCACGTCGCGCACCTGCGCCTGGATGGTATGGGCGCCGGCGGGCATCAGCTCGGGCTTGAACTCGACCCGCTCGGGCCGGATCGAGACCGTCGTCTGCTGCCCGCTTTCGCGGATATTGACCGCGGTGGCGTCGATCAGATCGCCATTGGTCAGCTTTACCAGCGCCTTGTCGCCGGCGAGTTCCTGGATGGTGCCGCGCAGCGCGTTGTTCTCGCCGATGAAGCCGGCGACGAAGCTGTTTTCGGGCTGCTCATACAGCACCGGCGGCGGCGCCAGCTGCTGGATGCGGCCATCGTTGAAGACGGCGATGCGGTCCGACATGGTCAGCGCCTCACCCTGATCATGCGTCACATAGACCACGGTGATGCCCAGCCGGTCGTGCAAGGCCTTGATCTCGAACTGCATATGCTCGCGCAGCTGCTTGTCCAGCGCGCCAAGCGGTTCGTCCATCAGCACCAACTTGGGGTCGAAGACCAGGGCGCGCGCCAGGGCGATGCGCTGCTGCTGGCCGCCGGAAAGCTGCGCCGGGCGGCGGTTCTTGAACCGGCCCATCTGCACCATGTCCAGGGCGCGGATGATGCGCTCCTCGCGCTCGGACTTGCCCATGCCGCGGACTTCCAGCGGGAAGGACAGGTTCTCGGCCACGGTCATATGCGGGAACAGGGCGTAGTTCTGGAACACCATGCCGATGCCGCGCTTGTGCGGCGGCACGTCGTTGATGTTGCGGCCGTCGAGCCGGATCTCGCCATGGGTGGCGGTCTCGAACCCGGCCAGCATCATCAGGCAGGTGGTCTTGCCCGAACCCGAGGGGCCAAGCATGGTCAGGAACTCGCCCTTGCCGATGGAAAGGTTCAAGTCCTTTACGACAAGGGACTGACCGTCATAGCTTTTCTGGACATGATCGAAGACAACGAAAGCTTCGCTGCCGGATTGGGCTGTCACGATGCGGGCTCCCTGGTTTCTCGTGGTGTTTTTTTCCGCCCTGCCAGACTAATCGGCGCCTTTGGCGGATTGCAACCGGCTAATGCGGCAATACCGGGGGCAAGAGCGTCGATTTTCAGGCAATATCGCGTCAATCTGCCCGATATGCCGGCAAGATCAGGGGAACGCAGGCAGTTCGCGCGGCCGGCCGGCCTCGTCCAGCGCCACGCAGACGAAGGTGGCCTGGCTGACCTTCTGGCAAAAGCCGCTGAACCGCTCGCGGCGCCAGGTCTCGATGGCAATATGCATCGAGCTGCGCCCCTCGCGGATGATGCGGGCAAAGACCGAGACCTCGTCGCCGACCTTGACCGGGTGGTGAAAGGTAAAGCCGTCCACCGCCACCGTGGCGCTGCGCCCGCGCGCCCGCTGCACCGAGACATTGGCAGCGGCAAGGTCCATCTGCGCCATCAGCCAGCCGCCGAAGATGTCGCCCGCCGAGTTGCAGTCGGCCGGCATGGCAAGGGTGCGGATCGCGGGCGCGTCCTGCGGATAGTCGTCCTTTGCGGTCATTGCGGCCCCCTGCCTGCCCCGAATGCGCCCGCGGCGCACGGCCAGCGGTCGATCACCAGAGGTTGCGCGAAAATCCCCGCTTCGCAAGGGGGCCCCCATTGACCTGCCCGGCCCAAGCGGGTCCATAGCGGCAGCCGCCCTCTGCGCCGAAGCAGAGGCAGCCAGTCATCGTAATTATGTCAAGGAACAACATTATGCAGAAACGACTTGCCGCCGAGGCCCTCGGCACCTTCTGGCTTGTCTTCGGTGGTTGCGGCAGCGCCGTCCTGGCCGCCGCCTTCCCCGAGCTGGGTATCGGTTTCCACGGCGTCGCGCTGGCCTTCGGCCTGACCGTGCTGACCATGGCCTATGCGGTGGGCGGGATTTCCGGCGGGCATTTCAACCCGGCCGTCTCGGTCGGCCTGGCGGTCGCCGGGCGGTTCGAGGCCAGCCGGCTGATCCCCTATATCGTCGCGCAACTGGTCGGCGCCATCCTGGCGGCGGCAGCGCTTTACCTGATCGCCTCGGGCAAGGCCGGCTTCGAGGCCGGCGGCTTTGCCGCCAACGGCTATGGCGAACATTCCCCCGGCGGCTATTCGCTGGGCGCCGCCTTCCTGATCGAGGCGCTGCTGACCGGGTTCTTCCTGATCATCATCCTGGGCGCCACGCATAGCCGCGCGCCTGCGGGCTTCGCCCCCATCGCGATCGGCCTGGCGCTGACGCTGATCCACCTGATCTCGATCCCGGTCACCAACACCTCGGTGAACCCGGCGCGCTCGACCTCGCAGGCGATCTTTGCCGATGGCGGCTGGGCCATGGGGCAGCTGTGGCTGTTCTGGCTGGCGCCGATCCTGGGCGCGGTGATCGGGGCGATCATCTGGAAGGCCGTCGGCGAAAACGACTAAGGCACGGCGGGCGCGGCGGCAACGTCGCGCCCTGCCATTTCAATCGGCGCAAAGATCGGCCACCGCCGCCGCCAGCGCCGTCACCGCATCGCCCGGCGCCAGCAGCAGCATCATGCCACGCTTGCCGGCATTGATCGCCACCTCGGCGTGATCCATCCCCGCCCGCTCGAACACCACCGGCACCGCACGGCGCTGGCCGAAGGGGCTGATGCCGCCGGTGCGATAGCCGGTCAGCCGCTCGGCCTTGGCAGGCTCCATCATCGCGGCGGATTTGCCGCCCAATGCCTGGGCCACGCGCTTCATCGACAGGCTGCGGTCGCCCGGCAGCACGCAGCAGCCGGGGCGGCCGTCGACCTCGACCATCAGCGTCTTGAGCAACTGCCCGGGCGGCAGGCCGATGGCCTCGGCCGCCTGGATGGCGACGCGCTCGGAGCCCGGCTCATAGCGATATTCCAGCACCCGGAAATCGATCCCGGCGCGGGACAGGAATTGCGTGGCGGGCGTGGCGGTGGACATGGCCGGTTTCCCCTTGCTTTGCGCCGGGCATAGCGCCGGGGCGCGGCAAGGAAAAGCCTGCGCCTCAGACCGCCAGGAAGCCGCCGTCCAGCGGCAGCACCGCGCCCGTGATCATGGCGCTGTCGTCCGAGAGCAGCAGCGCGATGCCGCGCGCGACCTCCTCGGCCTCGGCAAAGCGGTTCAGCGGGTGGCGCACCATCATCGGCTGGCTTTTCGCCGGGTCGGACCAGGCTTCGGCGGCCAGTTCGGTCAGGGTGATGGTGGGGGCGACCGCGTTCACGCGGATGCCATGCGGGCCAAGCTCCTTGGCCATGACGCGGGTCGCGCCCTCCAGCCCCGCCTTGGAGGCCGCATAGCACAGGTGGTCCTGAAAGCCGCGATGCCCGGCGATCGAGGTGATATTGACGATGGCGCCGCCGCCGCCCGCCGCCACGCGGGCGCGGGCGAATTCCTGGCAGGTCAGCAGGGCGGCGCGCAGGTTGATGCCCAGCACGGCCTCGTATCCGGCCTCGGACATGTCCAGCACGCTTTCCAGCACGTTGATGCCGGCGCTGTTGATCAGGAAATCGGCACTGCCGGCCTCGGCCATCGCCGCTCGGGTGGGCGGCCGGATCGGCCAGATCGACGCGGATACCGCGAGCGCCGGTCTCGGCGGCGAGGCTGTCCAGGTCGGATTGCGTGCGGGTCAGCGCCACGACCTGCGCGCCGCGCGCGGCCATCAGCTGCGCGCAGGCCCGGCCGATGCCTTTGCCGGCGCCGGTGATGATGACGGTCTTGCCTTGGAACTGCATGGGAAGCCTTTCGGGGATCAGATCGCGGCGGCGCGGATCTCGCGCGCGGCACGTTGCAGGGTCAGGAAGGCGGCATGGCGCGCATCATGGCGCGCGCGCTGCGCCGGATCGGGGTCGCAGCGCATGGCGACGCGCGACATGGCCGGCATGGCGGCTTGCAGGTCGGCGAACACCCCGCCCGCCACCGCGCCCAGCATGGCCGAGCCCAGCAGCACCGGCTCGGGGCATTCGGTGACCTCGACCGGCAGGCCGGTGGCATCGGCCAGAAGCTGGCGGTTCAGCGGATGCGCGCCGGCGCCGCCGCTGGTGCTGATGACCTGGACCGGGGCGCCATGTGCGGCCTGGGTCTCGATGATCTGGCGCAGCCCGTAGCCCAACCCGCAGATGCCGGCGACGTAAAGCGCGACCAGGCTGTCCAGCTCGGTCTCCATCCCCTGCCCCATGATGACGGCGCGGGCATGGGGATCGGCAAAGGGGCTCGGTTGCCCAGGAATTCGGGCACCACATGCAGGTCGTCGGCCAGCCGCACCGCCTGCGCCGCGCCGCCCGCCAGATCCAGCGCCCGGTCGGCCAGCCATTGCGGCAGCGCCTTGCCCTCGGCCTTGGCCAGCGCGGCGGCCTTGTCGGTGGCCGGATGCAGTTGCACCAGCTGGTCGATGGCGGCGCCGGCGGCAGATCGGCCGCCCTCGTTCAGCCACATGCCCGGCACCATGGCCGAAAATAAGGCCCCCAGACGCCAGGCACGAAGGCCGGCTCGCGGGTGGTGGTCATGGTGCAGGACGAGGTGCCGAAGACATAGCCCAGGCAGGCCGTGGCATCGCCGCCCGCCGCCACGGTGCCGACGCCGCCGGCATGGGCGTCGATCAGACCCGCCGCCACCGCGATGCCGGCGCCGTAGGTGTCGCGCCCGGAACATATACGATTACAGCCAGCCTGACCGGTCTGACGACCCAAACCCGCCAGATCACGGTGGCTGCAAGTGGGACGACGACCGCAGATTTCGTCCTCACCGAAAACAACAAACAATTACAAGAGGTAGTCGTCTCCGCTGGTAAGCTGAATAAATACGCCAGGCGTAGCAGCGATGACGTCGCCAAGCTGCCGCTTTCGAATCTGGAAAATCCCCAGGTATACAGCGTGGTCACGACCGAGCTGATGAAGGATCAGCAAAATATCAATATCTCCCAGGCGCTGTCGAATGTGGCTGGCGCGGTTCCGTCTAAGGATCCAGCCGGCGGCACCAGCATCACGGTTCGTGGATTCTCCGCCGAGATCGCGGCCCGCAACGGGGTGCCTTTCATCGCAGCGGGACGTTCTTCCATCGATCCCGTAAACGTCGATCATTTCGAAGTCCTCAAAGGACCGTCTTCGGTACTGTTTGGTAATCTCGTGGCCTCGTCTTACGGCGGCGCCATCAATATGGTCACCAAAAAGCCTTCCGATACATTCAAGGGTGAAGTCGGCTATTCGATGGGCAATTGGGGACTCAACCGCGTGACGCTCGATGTCAACACGCCCCTCAACAAGGAAAAAACGCTTTTGATGAGAACCAACGCCGCAGTGCATAGAGAAGGCAGCTTCCTCACCTATGGTCATAATAATACGATGACTTTCGCGCCCAGCCTTGTCTATAAAGCGAATGACCGGCTGACCCTGTCCGTCGATATCGAGGCCTACAGAGAGGACCTGACCCGTACGCCGTATCAGACTTATTCTGGTCTCAATATCACGAATATCAATCAGGTTCCCCTGCCTTATAATACTAGTCTGTATAATGATGACCTGAATGCGGTTACCAGCACTTTCCGGTCTTATTTCGAGGCAAAGTACAAGATCAACGATCACTGGACTTCGCAGACAAATTTGTCGGTCAACAACGAGAAGGTCGATCACAGCTATCAGTATTATCCCGATTTCATCGATGCCACTCACGTAGACCGCGAGATCGCTCTTTTCGGACCGATCACGACTGTCAATACCGATATCCAGCACAATCTCCGCGGAGACTTTCACATAGGGTCGGTAAGAAACCGTCTGGTATGGGGGCTCGATTTTATCCATTATAAGTCCAACATGACCTATAACTCCGGTCTGACAGATACCATCGATATCACTTCCTCCTACAGCGGAGTGACCAAGATGCAGGCGGAAAAAGGACTCCTGAATGGATTCATCGGTTTATACGGCAGCGAAACAAGTACGTATTCGACGTATCTGTCCGATCTGGTGAATATCACCGATAATCTGATGGTCATGGTCGGAGGCCGCCTCGATCACTATACATTGAAAGGCAGTGGCGGTTATGATCAAACCTCGGTCACGCCCAAATTCGGTCTCATCTATCAGCCCATCAAGGACCGGGTATCTATCTTCGGCAATTACATGAGCGGGTTTACCAACAATGCCCCGGCTACTCAGCCCGATGGTTCACAGCTGATCCTGAAACCCGAATTTGCCAAACAATACGAAGGCGGCGTAAAGCTTGATGTTCTGCACAACCGTCTCTCCGCAACGGTCAGCTATTATAGCATCGACATCGATAACTCGGTCCGCTATGACAATGCCGGATATACGTATCAGGATGGTACTCAAAAAAGTCAGGGTATCGACGCCAGTGTAAATGCGAGCCCGATTTCCGGTCTCAATATCGTTGCCGGTTATGTGTACAACAAAAACCAGTATACCAAGGCCGCAACCGGCGTAGGGAAAGACGTGCAGGGTACACCCCGGAATGTAGCCAATGCCTGGGTAAGCTATAAATTCCAATCCACCAGTATCCTGCAGGGCTTTGGATTCGGAGCAGGCGCTAACTATTCGCAAAAGAGCTATTATAACCTGGATAACACGATCGTGATCCCTTCATTTGTGCTCGTAAATGCTTCGCTGTTTTACGACCAGCCGAAATGGCGTGCAGGTATATCGGCCAATAATCTGACGAATAAAAAATACTGGTCGCCTTCTTTCACGGCAAATCCGCAAGCTTTGCGTCAGGTGGTTGCCAACGTAACGGTCAAATTCTAATAGCAAAGACATGGCTTCATTGAAAGCGATAAAAAGATGGTTTTGGTGGCATCGGTGGACCAGCCTGGTCTGCACGATTTTTCTCCTGGTGATCTGCCTGACGGGACTTCCCCTCATCTTCGCCGAGGAGATCGAAAACTGGGTAAATCCCCGGCATTATCCGGATGTCCCGGCCACGGCTCAGAAAGCTGATTTGGATGCCATGGTAAGCAAGGCCCGGAGCCTGTATCCGCAGGACGTGGTCTGCTTTATTTATGTAGATCCGGAGGAGCCTCAGGTGCTAATTACGATGGCGCCGACGCGAAAGCCTGACGATAAAAAAAGACATGGTTTACAGTTTGACAGCCGGACTGGCAATTTGCTGAAAGACGAACCTCCTTTCGAACAGCAGCCGACGAGCTTCATGGAGGTCATGTTTTCCCTGCATACCGATCTTTTTGCAGGGATATCGGGGGAGCTTTTTCTCGGACTCATGGGCTTGCTGTTCGTCATCTCGACGGTATCAGGCATCGTGCTGTACGGCCCGTTTATGAAGAAGCTGGATTTCGGTACGGTTCGTTTTTGGCCGCTCAAAGCGATTGAAATGGCTGGACTTGCACAATCTGCTGGGCATCGTTACGGCGGTATGGCTGCTGGTCGTAGGGGCAACAGGGTTTATGAACGAGCTGGCGAAACCGCTTTTCGGCATCTGGCAGATGACGGATGTGAAGACGTTGCTGGATAAATACAAAGGGCAATCGACACCCGCTGAAAAAGATCTCAGCTCGCCGCAGGCCGCCTTTACTGCCGCACAGCAAAATTTGCCGGGCATGACCGTAGTGAGTATCGTCTATCCGGGGAATGCATTCGGCAGTCCCTATCATTATCTGCTGTGGGCAAAAGGGAAAGATCCGCTGAGCTCGCGGCTGTTCAGCCCGACCCTCGTCAATGCCCGAAGCGGCAAGCTGGAGACGGTGGTGAAAATGCCTTTCTATCTGCGTGCGTTGGAAGTTTCCCGTCCCCTGCATTTCGGAGATTATGGAGGAATGCCGCTGAAGGTGATCTGGGCGATCTTCGATCTGATCGCTGTTATCATGCTCCTCAGCGGAGTATATCTATGGGTAGTCAGAAGAAAATTCTATCGCAGACATTTCGAAAAGCTCGAAGAAACCGAAAAGAATCAAGAACCCGTCATTGCTGGATAATATGAGTTCAACACGATTTAAAAAAGTATGGAGCATACCCCTGTTAGTAGGGGTATGCGTCCTTTTGGGACTGTTGTCTTCCCTGCTGGGAACCGGTCTTCGGTACTGGCTGTCATGGACTGCCATGTTGTTCCCGCTTGGCCTGGCGCTCTGGAAAATTCGCGTCGAATATGGCCGTAGACGGGGACGTTAAAGTGGTCCTCATCTTACAAGCTTCACCTGCCTTTGAAGAATGATGGTCTGCCTTAATCGGTTTGCCTCAGTAGGCTTGAGGGCGATCGTCTTGGCTCCGCCTTCCCGGGTAGTAAAGGAAAGGGTGGGCGTCTTCGCCGCGTTCACCTCGGCAAAGGCTCCCTTGCCGATAGTTCCGGCGAGACTGCTGTCCCGGCGAAACCACATGAGCCGCACCCGGTTGGAAAAGGCCGTATCGCAGCTGCTCGAGGATTCCAGCACGACGTGATCACGCGGAACAACGGCGTGCTTGTCGCTGCTGCAGACAACGAAGATGCCGTGGGTGGTATCGTAGTTGCCATCGTATTCGACGGTGGGAGTAACGTTCCACCGGGCGTGGACCCCTATCCAAACGATGGTGTCACCTTTACCGGCGGCGGCGATGGTGGGCGTTTGAGACTCGTTGGTATTTGGGGTGTGGGAGTTGCAGGCGAACAAGGCGGCTGCTATCCACAGATAACATTTTTTCATGGCTGGTTTATTGTGATGAGCTGAGGATAATCTTGGCAAGGAGGACTTCTTTCTTGTCGATGAAATAGACAAAGCCGACGGGGATGCCAAAGGTAGGATCGGGCGGGGCCTGGTTTAGCACGATGTATTGATCATCGGTTTGTCCCAGCAGCTTCAGAGACCGGGTGTCATCTGCCGTCAACAGCCGGATATCGCTGATCAGGTCTTTTCCCGAACGGGAAAGACTGTCGAGTACCAGGGTCGGCGCATGCATGTCGGAGTCTTTCCTGAACACGAATTGAATGGAACGCAAATCTCCCCGGTTGGTACGCTGGTCTACATAGTCGCTCCATGCCACCCGCTGAGTAATATAGAACAGCCAGGGAAACAAAGCCGCCATACTGCAGATGATGGCCAGGAATTTCGCGCCGGCCAGTCGTTTAAGGATTTTCCGCAACCATATTAGTCCACGGCGGTGCGCGAGATAGTTGATAAACCAGAGGATGATCAGTATCCCTATCACGATGATCAGCATCCACAAGAATCGGAGAGACATGATCACATTGAAGGAGAATACCAGATAGGAGGCGTAGTCCAGCTTTAAGGACGAGCCGGAGATACCAAAATGCTGGTAATAGGCATTTACATAGACCCAGGCGATGAAGTACAGATAAATGCCAATGATGATGACCAGATCTCTGATGGTGGAGAGATAGTTGGGTTTACTGTCCATAGCACTAAGTATCCCAAGTTAACACATATCCCGTCCCCAAAAAAGGGTAAAATCACCTGTTTTGTCAAAGGACACCTGCTGTCAGGTACTGCTTCGATACATCCTGCAGGATTTCTGCCAGGAACCGGATATCCACCCCATCCTCTTCGAGGCGCATTTTGTTGGCGCTTCGCATTACCCCCAGTCGCAGCGCGAGTCTGTCTTTCCAGGTCAGCCGGTGCAACAATAGCCGGCCTGGTAAAAAATAAACCCGCCGGTGATCAGCCAGACCCGGCGGGAGATTATTGCGAATGATTTTTGTTTGCTCATCTGTCTCATCGGCGCCCACGGCTGATACGACGAAGAAAAATATGTTCTTGTCTTTCAGCTCCTGCTTATGATTGTCCAGCCAGGGACTGATCAGCAGCTTGCCGCCATATACCGAGCTCCCGATCAGCAAATAGTCGTAGCTCATCAATCTTACAAATTCGGTATCGGGATCGAAGACTGGCAGCTTCAGCTTATCGCCCAGCCATTCGGCATATTGTCTTGTCGCGCCGTATTTGCTTTTACAAATCACGGCGCCTCTTGGGGTATCCGCCATAAAACGAATTTTATTAAATCGACCCACAAGATAGTGCTGGCCCCCGGGCGGAGATAATGACGTAGGTCAGCCTGACGCAGGATTTTCGTCAGGTCTTCACGATCATGCCTATTCGGGCAATGACCGGCTAGCTCCGGACTTCAGACCGCTTTTTCCAAATACATAGAATAAGGTCAGCTGAAAGACGCTGTTTTTCATGCTGCCTGACTGGAGGGGAGCGCTGGATAGCTGCGCTGCAGTAGCCTGATTGATATTGGATAATCCGAGGTTGTATCGAACATCCAGACCCAGGTTGATCGGGGACAAATAGCCGGCGCCGAATACCCATCCGAAATCATTGCTTTTGAAAGCGCTTTTCACATTGTAGTATTGGGTGTTGTCATTGCCGACGACGGTCTCATGAATGCTTCCCTTCAACAGCAGGCTGAATTGCGGACCGGTTTCGGCGAATATGCCAAAGGGACCTTTGTATTTCACCAGCAGCGGAATATTCAGATAATTGAGACGATAGGATTCGTCTACGGTATAGGTGTACTGTTGTTTAGGACTGCCTTCCGCGCCTTGATTGGAATAGTTGAGCTCGGGCTGGAATTGCCAGTGCTTATACACCGGGATCGTAAAGAAAATGCCGCCGGTCCATCCGGTCTTCGGAAAGTTTTTGAAAGCCTGGCTGGTGCCGTTGACGGTGGCGGTTTGATTGCTGCTGCTATTTACATTCGTAATGCTCCATCCGGTCTTGACACCGAATTGCACCTGCGCAGATGCGGGTTTAATAGCAAAAAAAATCAAAACCAGCGGGAAGAATAAATAACTGGGGCGGATCGACATGTGATGATGATTTAGTGGATTTCTTAAAATCGGCGGCAAAATAGGCCAGTCGCAAGGATCTCCCAAGCTTTTTCGACGAAAATGGAATTTTATGCGACATCAGTTCGAAGCTTTGCGGGAAGTATCGGTTGCTTGTGCTTGCTTGATGCTGTCTGCTTTTGCCAGCAGAAACCATTGTCCCTGCTCTTTGATGGCCTGGTAGAATTCATATTCCGTACCAAACCCCTGGAGGTATTCCTTGGTAGGCCTGTAGGCCGTCATGAATTGCCTAAGCTGGGCAGAGTCGAGGCCTGTAATCCTGGCGACTAACCGCTTATTCCAGCGGTGATCGATATAGTTTTCATTTTCCTCACTGATCAGCCATTTCTGCACAACCTCATTACTCTTTCTGGCGCTTTTGTTGAAGAACATATCGAAATCTAATCCCACGCCCGGATGCATTCCTTTCATGGGCATCATCCGGAAGCTGCGGACACCCGCATCTTTTTGATAGTCGAAGGTTTTCTCCCAAAGCTTCCTGTTTTCCAGCGAGTCTTGCTGATAGCTGTTATGGGTTACGAGGACGGCAGGCAGACTGGCCCTGACGACTACATCCATGCTCACGTCAAAACCGATGGTATAATGAATATCCCTGACAGGGAACCCATTGGTTTGTTTTCCCAAATAGGAAAAGAACAAGGTGTCGTTTTGTGCTGCTGTTATCCGATAGTGTCCCAGGGAGTCGGTGACGGCATGTACGCCCCGGCTCGTAAACACATTCACTTCCGTGATCGGATTGTTGAGCGATTTGTCATATACAGTCCCTTCGATGCTGACCTGTGCGATCGAATGGATTCCACTCAGTAGGGTTGCAGTCATGATGAAGCCGCGAATACGGGTGCCTGTCATGGGCACTAAATTCGGGTTATCCGTGTTTACAGAATGTGAAATACGACGAAAGGACAGGATCCTTATACCAAAATCGGTAAGATCGAGACAAACACCGGTGATTGTCCTGTCGATCTATGCATATGAAACGTATGCATTTATTCTTCTTCTATGATCATAAAACCCCAGGCAGACAGATTCACTGAAGCGCCCTGCATGATTTTGCCGCCGTCGATCAGAGAAGTCCCGCGTTTATAAGGATATCGGAAAGACTGCGGCTGAGCGGAATAGTTGAAGTAATAGTGAATCGTTTTTCCGGCCTGATTGGTGCCCGATTTGGTGATCAGCGGCCACTGCAGTGATTGGTCGTTGCTCCATAAGCCGGCTTGTTTGACTGCATAGGCCAGTATTTTTTCAGTCAGTGTATCGCTGGTAAATGCTCCGACATAAATGGCATCTCCCTTGCCATAGCGGTTTTCCGTGACGGCGGCATATTTACCCCAAACCGGATGATCATAATGCGCCAGGACGGTGGCGGTAGTAGGTTCAATCAGCTCCATCCATTTTTCGGTGTAGTTATTGGCGGGGGCTGTTTGAAAGAGACCGCTTGTCAATCCCGTCTTGCCTGGCGTCGTAAACTGACTGTATCGGATACCGCAGGCTTCGCCGATAATGCCAGGTTGGATGGATGACCGGACCTTGACATATTGATCGGAGAAGCCGGATTTGAATGTGTAGACGACATGACCGCCTGCTTTTACATATTCGTTCAATCGGCGCAACAGGCTATCGGGTGCGGCATACAGACCCGGAATGACAATCATGGAATAATCTTCCAGCCGCAGGGGACCTGCGCTTCCGTCGATCAGATCGGCACCGATATTCATGCGGTAGAGGGCGTCATAGTATCGCCGCAGCACGTCGTTGTAGCTTGCACCCATCCAGAATGAATTGAAGCCGGTCAATGCTTCGTTGCTGAAGAGAATGGCGACGGCATTCTTTCTGCGAAAGTTTATCAGATGATCGCTCAGCCGGCGAAAGTCAGCGCCGATGGTAGCGGCCTCGTCATAGGTGGGATTGGGCTGGAAGTCGTGGCTCAGCAGGCCTTTCCAATAGGTCTCGGCTGAATTGTGGATAGAATGCCAATGCCAGTAGGATACCATGTTCGCGCCCGAGGCCAGATGGCTGAATGCCTGCAAGCGCAATTGACCGGGGTAGGGCACCCATTCCGGAAAACCCTGCGCTTCGGTTTCCATCACCAGGTAATTGCGGCCGCCCTTCATCGATCGGGTCAGGTCTCCTCCAAAGGATATTTCGACGCCGGTGAGCTTGTCCTGCGAAGGATGATAGATATCGATGCCGGCGAGATCCAGCGCCCGGGCCGCGGCGAAATGATCGACCTCTGTTTGTATACCATAAGAAAAGCCATGCCAATCCAGATCGAAGTTTTGCGTGATGAATTGGCCCGGCTTTTTGTATTCCCGCACGATGGCCGCCTGCCAGGCCAGAAACCGTGTCACCAGCGATCGCTGGAATCGGGCAAATTCGGCATTCAGGCTGGCATTGATGCTACCATTGACCGATGGAAAGTCCTCCCATGCATTGATCCGGTTGCTCCAGTAATCCAGGCCGAATGCCCGGTTGATGCTGTCCAGCGTGACGAATTTTTCTTTCATATAGGAGACAAAAGCCTGCTGTACATTCGGGCCGCTGGTTCCATATGGTTTTGTTTCATTGTCCACCTGATAGCCAATGATGGCCGCATGATCTTTCACATGCCCGAGCAATTTCCGGATCGCCCTTTCGGCATATTGCAGATAATGTGGATTGGTGATATCCATGTTTTGCCGTGGACCATATTGATTGGCCTCATGTGAAGTGATGGCCAGCACGTCGGGATATTTCCGGGCAAGCCAGGTAGGAATGGCATAGGTAGGCGTTCCGATGATGACGCCAATGCCCGCCCGCTGCATAGCGTTCAGCACCCGGTCAATATGCGAAAAGTCGAAGACGCCTTCCTGCGGCTCCATCGTGCTCCAGGTTGATTCCGCGATCCGCACTACATTGATGCCCGTCGCCTTCATCATCGCTACATCTTTTTCCAGCCGGTCATACGGCATGTATTCGTCATAATAAGCGACGCCATATAATAAGTGCGAAGGCATGGGCTGTGAAAAGCAGGATGGCTGCGGCCCATTCAGGCTCAGCAGCAGCAAGGCAATACAACGTGCGATATTTCTCATCGATCAAATTTAAATATTTTAGTTAATCCTACCAGCAGACTATTAACCATCCATTAACCCTCCATGCGCCGCGTTTAACGCCTGTTTAACTTGTTTTTTGGGAGGTCCGGCGAAATTTGTAAAGCAGTTTTTCGCTGTCGTCAAACCTAAAAAACATCCATGAAACAGGTCTACCCCTACCTTTATCGCTGGTGGCTTGTGCCCCTGATCCTCCTCTTCTTATCGCTGAGCGTCCATGCCCAACGTTACCAAAATTCAACAATCCCATATTCGGATCGACGGCAGATCCAGTTTCTTTCCTCCGCCCCGGTCCTTGTGCCTGCGTTGGTACAGCAGGAGAAATTCGATTCCCTCGATAATTTCCTTAATAACTGGTATGACGCAGGCTGCCCCAGACCCGAGCTCATTTTTTCAATAGGGCTTCTCGCCGCGGTGCAAACCCGTACTACTTCCGGCTATCCCATGCCCTGGGACTGTATCCATGAGTTTACTGCCTACAGCAGGTTGTTGAAGGATGTGACTGGAGAAGGTGAGCAGTTTGATAAAGTGGTTATGCTCGATTATGTGAAATATGATGCCTCCGATAACCTGCGCGTGCTGATGCTTTTTCTCCAAAAATGGGCGCAAAGCCTGGAGACCCTGCCGGTGCTGGATTCCGCCGAATCATTTTATTGTCGGGTTTTCGCGGGAGAGATCACTCGTCCTAAAGCCATGTTTAATCAAAATCCTGCCCGCTATCCCGCCATTCGGGATGCGCATGCCGATGCTACAAAGTATTATGATTCTGTTGATGATTTTGAGCTGCGGCATTTCACCGGTGTCTGGGCCGCAACCGGCGGCTTGTGGATCCCCAACGGTAATCTTCAGCTGCTGGGCCCTCATCCTTATTTTGGAATTCTGCTGGGTGGCCGGAGTAAAGTGCATGAGTTCGATCTTGCCTGGTCTTATAAGGTAGGGTCTGCTCATCAGGATTATAAGTATTTGTTTCATGATACCCTGCAATCTACCAGTCATGCCGAGGGCGGCATGCTGGGCCTGGCTTATACCTGCTATCTGATCCGGCATAAGTATTTCGAATTGGGGCTTTTGACCGAGCCTGGCATGGATTATCTCATAGGCGGCGATACCATGACCGGCGGGCCTCAGGTCTTAGTGGGTACGTTTGCCTACAACAACGGCCTGAGAGGCCAATTCTTTTGGGGTCGGAAAAACAAGCATGTCGGATTCACGCTCAAATACCATCTGTTGAATTACGGCGACCGGGTTGTGACCAACCTGGATGGTAATGCATGGACCTTCGATTTCGAATATGGATCTTACTAACCTAAAAACACCCTTGATCTGTTATGAAAAAGTCAGCAAAATTACACCTGGTACTCATTACGGCTGCTTTTGCATCCTGCAACCAGCAGGTCGTACCTTCTTCGACCCCCCGCTTGTCCTCGGTCGATCCGAATTTAATGGCAGCACCTCCTCAGCCCCCCGGCAATCAATTTTATCAGGAGGATCCCGGTTACAGCACGTATCCGGGTTACGGCGTTTATTCCGGCGAGGATACCCTGTATCCTTACAACGCCTATCCGTGGAACCTAAATATCAATATTGATTGGAGCCGCATTTTCGGCCCGCGTTATGGCTTTATGTATCCTGGCCGCCCGGCGAGAAGAGGCGCCTTCTGGCGCAATCGCGTGTTCGTGATGCGCGGCGGCTTCGGCAAATCCGCTTTTTCTTCCGCCGCATCGTAAATCAGCTTGTCATGTATAGAATACCAACCACTCCCCGCAACAATTGGCAGCAGGCCGTAGAACGCATCGGTTTTGGCTTTCATACCACCAATGTCCCTTATTGGGATGAAAGCGTTTATTATTCATTTACCATGGATGAGATCCTGCACATCGAAGAGGCAACTGCCGATCTGTGGCGTATTTGTCTCGAAGCCGTCGAGTTTGTGATCGAAAACCGTCTCTATTCGCTATTTCAAATTCCGGAAGAATTCATTCCCTATCTCGAAAAAAGCTGGAATGAAGATCATCCTTCTATCTACGGACGATTCGATCTCTGCTACAAGGATGGTCAGATAAAAATGCTGGAATTCAATGCCGATACGCCCACCAGTCTCTATGAAGCGGGTATCGTACAATGGTTTTGGCTGCAGGACCTGGATCCTGCAAAAGATCAATTCAACAGCATCCATGAAAAGCTGATCGATACCTGGTCGTTTGTACGATCTTATCTCTATCCCGGTCCCCTGCATGCCGGTTGTATCAAAGGCAGTCTGGAAGATCTCACCAATGTCGAGTATCTTCGGGATTGCGCCATGCAGGCAGGCATCGATACCCGTTTTCAATTTATCGAGGACATCGGATGGGATGCCGAGCAGCAGGTGTTCGTCGACGACAGATGCGAACCCATCCGGAATCTGTTCAAGCTCTATCCCTGGGAATGGCTGACTGCTGAAGAGTTCGGCCCCCACATACTGGAGGATCGCAGCGCCGCTTTTTTCATAGAACCCGCCTGGAAGATGATCCTGTCCAACAAGGCTATCCTGCCGGTGTTATGGGAGCTGTCCCCGATCATCCAAATCTCCTGCCAGCCTATTTTACCCCTGATCCGCTGACCGAGTACGTGAAAAAGCCCATCCTGTCCCGGGAAGGCGCCAATATAGATATCGTCATCGATGGGGAGGTACTCCAAAGTACCGACGGCGAATATGGCGAAGACGGGCATATCTATCAGCAGCTTTTTTCCTTACCCGATTTCGATGGGAATTATCCGCTGATTGGTAGCTGGATCATTGGTCAGCAGCCCGCCGGCATCGGTATCCGCGAGGCCTCGAATCTCGTTACCGACAACCTGAGCCGCTTTGTGCCCCATCTGATCGAATGAAGGCAAAAAGGCAGCAGGCAGGAAGGATTTGCTGAAAATGAGAATATCGCATAATTTACGGGTATTAGACCCAATCCATGAACGATTCCATGCCAAAAAGAAGCCATATCCTGTTGTTGTCGGCAGGCGCATTTTTCTTATTGTTCAGCAATGGCCGGTTCTCTTTTTCCCTTGCTGCCTGGCTGTATCCCCTTTGTCTGCTGCGCGTCTCGCGCGATCCTTCTTCCGGCGTCCCTGGCTGATCCTACCGCTGTTGACAGGTATTTGATCGCAGCTGTCCTTCTGGCGCTTCACCTATGACGATCCGGGAAATATCCTGTTCTATCTTCCTTTTTTACTGGGCATGGGTTTCGATTTTGTCAACAGCCTGGTGAGTCCTTTCGGCATAACAGGAGTGCTTGCCTATTCCCAATACGATTTTTTGTCGTTCAGCCAGCTGGCTTTGATCTTCGGATTATGGGGCATGACGTTCATGATCACCTGGTTTGGGTCGATGATCACCTGGTGTGCAGATAACGCAGCCCGGCCAATGGTATACGGGAAGGGATTGCTGATCTATGGCGCCATCTGGACGGCCGTGGTCGTTTATGGCGGACTCCGGCTGGCGATGCCGCTAAAAACGAATTCGGTCCGGATCGCAGCCATGCACACGCATGACAAGGATCGGGAAGGTCAATTGCTTTGGAAGTATGTCGCGGAGAAAGACCTGGGGGCATTCACCGCTGGCACCAATGCAGATCTGTCCCGGCTGATCGATGCCACCCGCACAGAAGGCGCCTCCGGCGCACACCGTAGTCTGGTCCGAAGTGTCCCCCAAGATCCTGCTTTTTGGTCCGGATGGAAAGCTGGCCGCCGCCATTTGCTGGGACGCCGATTTTCCCAAAGTATTTACACAGCTTGGCCGGCAGCATGCGGATATATTCCTCAACCCCGCATCGGATTGGCAGGAGATCGATCCATTGCATTCCATCGTGGCCGTCTTCCGGGGCATCGGGAATGGTTGCTCGGTCGTTCGGGCAGATCGTAACGGATTGTCCATCATGACAGACCCACGAGGCAAGATCCTTGCCGTGAATGATCATTTCAGCTCGAGCCCTGGATCCTGTCAGCAGAGCTGCCGGCAGCGCATCTGACGACATTTTATCCTTTCACCAGCGATCTCTTCGGATGGCTTTCAATTCTTGGGATACTGGCGCTCTCGATTTCGCGTAGGCGCCGGTCGAAGATCTCCTGAATGCAGCTTGTCGGGGATGTTTTTCGCGGTGCGTATCTGCCGCCATATCCGAAGAATGCCCGAGACCTGTATCTCGAAGAGATTATTCGTATGAATATTGGTGGTCAGTCCGTATTTCGTAGACTCCTCTTCGGGTTGATTCTAATGGATTATCAACTGCCCGATATGACAGGCATGGCGCTGACCGGTTCCGTCCTGTTGTATAAACCGGGCACCAGGATCCTGGCGCTGTCCAATTATGCCGAGGCTGATTATGTTACCAGCATGATCGAAGCCGGCGCCAAGGGATATATTCTGAAGAATGTCGAACCGTATGAGCTGAAACCTGACCAAAAGAGAGATCGAGATCCTGCGCCTGATCGCACAGGAGATGACCAATGATGAAATTGCAAAGACCCTCTCCATCGGCAAAAGAACCGTCGATTCTCATCGCCAAAACCTGATCAACAAATTGGATGTCAAGAATTCCGTCGGGTTGATCAAGGTCGCGTATGAGCTCAAGCTCATCTGACCGGCTATTTCTTTTTATCGACGATAAACCAATAAACCAAAAAGCCCAGGCCTCCAAACATCGCTACGAGTCCATAGGGGAGGGGTGAATCGTTGTCGTGCGGAAGGAATTGGATCAATACCAGGCCCATGCCGCCGAAAAATGACACACAACCCCATTTCAGGGCTTCAAATCCCGGGCCGGCGATATTATTCCTGAATAGATTGACAGAGTCCTGGCTCACAGGCCCCGATTCAATGATCTTTTTCTTCAGCCGGTAATTGAACCAGGCGATGATGATCCAGGCGGTAGTGACAAAGAAGGAGGATGAACTGATCACCGCGGCTGCATTAGAATCCATATTTTCAGTATTTTAATTTCCAGAGTAGTCGGTATCGATGTCCGGTGGGTTGCAAAATAAATTTTTTATTTTTCTGCAACCGGGAAGAAATAACCCCTGTCTTTTAGCATATGTTTAATGAAAAGCTGGTTGTTCATGAGATTTTGCAAGGCAAAGCAACCGCTTTTGGGGTGTTGGTACGTCAATATGAAGCATTGGTTTTTTCCATTGCAGGCCGGCTGCTTTCCTCCCGGTCGGATAGGGAGGATGTTGCGCAGGAGGTGTTTATAAAGGTTTATAAGGGTTTGCCTGGGTTCAATTTCGAGGCAAAGCTGAGCACCTGGATCGCCAGAATTGCCTATTTTACGGCCATCGATTACGCGAAAAAGTACAATAAGGTGTCGATGTCCGATCTCCCCGGGGATGGCGAACAGGTCCATTTTACAGAGGAGGATCCCGGCGAGCTGACTGCCAGAAAGGACATGGCCCGCTATCTGGAGCAGCTCGTTCAGCAGCTGCCTGCTGCCTACCGCACGGTCATCACGCTGTTTCATACCGGGGAGTTTTCCTGTCAGGAGATCAGCGACATTACCGGGATGCCGGAGGGGATAGTCAAAAGCTATTTGTTCAGGGCCAGAAAGTTATTGAAGGAAAAATTATCATTGGCATTTAAAAGGGCATAACATGAGCGATTCGAATGACGGGTCATTGCAGCAATGGTTGGGAGATCATCCGCAGGAGCGCGATGACTCCGCCGCATTTCCCCCGGAAGACGTGGAGGATTACAAGCTGCTATTCTCTTTGCTGGAGGAGACGCCTTCGGCCGAAGCGCCGGCCGGCTTTGCCGATCGGATGGTGATTCGGGTAGAAGGCATCCGGTACCGCTGCGAGCTGCTCCGCAGTATCATCAAGTCCCTGCTGGCTATATCCTTCGTGGCCGCCCTCGGATATGGGATCCTGCATATGCTGAAGAAGCTGACTGGCAGTCCGGTTTTCGACAGGATCCTCGATTTGAAAGGAGGCATTGCCATGGCCGTGCTGATGGTTCTCCTCATCCAGTTTATGGACGAATATTTCGTCAAAAATAAGCTGCTGCAATCCGGTCAGCCACGCAACGCATAGCCGCATAGCGTATCTTCGCAGCGCTATGGAATCAAATGTATGGTACCCGTACGCCCAGATGAAATACGTGGGGCGGATTCCCAAAATGACCGGCGGTCAGGGCGTCCGCATGCAGCTGGCAGATGGCAGAAGCCTGATAGATGGTATTTCATCGTGGTGGTCCGTTATTCACGGGTATAACCACCCCGAGCTCAATAAGGTCCTGTCCGATCAGGCATCCCGGTTTGCACATGTCATGTTGGGCGGCATCACCCATGACCCGGCCATCGATCTAGCAAAGGCGCTGGTTCGCATCACTCCCGAAGGGCTCAATCATGTTTTTTTCTCCGATAGCGGTTCTATCGGCGTCGAAGTTGCCCTCAAGATGGCCATCCAATACTGGACCAACAAGGGCATACAAGGAAAGACCCGTTTCGTGTCCTTGAAGAACTGTTATCACGGCGATACGTTCAAGGCCATGGAGGTCAGCGATGACTCCGATTTTACGCATGCTTTTTCTGCCGTCCTGCATCGTGGATTCCTGCTGGAGATTCCGACCGGCGGCTTCGATGCTCCCCCGGAAATCGTTCAACCCGCTATCGACCGGATGGAGACGCTTTTCCGCGAGCACCATCACGAGCTGGCGGCCTTTATCCTCGAGCCCATCGTCCAGTGTGCCGGCGGTTTTCACATTTATTCACCGAAATATTTGCAGGCCGCCCGCCGGCTTTGTGATCAATATGACATCCTGCTGATCTTCGATGAGGTCGCCACCGGTTTCGGCCGTACGGGAAAGCTGTTTGCCGCTGAGCATGCCGGCATCACACCGGATATCATGGTCGTCGGAAAGGCGCTCACGGCAGGGTATATGGGCCATGCGGCGACCCTCGCCACGACACGCGTGTACGACAGCTTCCTGGGTGAGGATTACAAAACGGCCCTTATGCACGGCCCTACTTTCATGGCGAATGCCCTCGCCTGTAGCGTGGCGGCAAAAAGCATCGAATTGATCGAATCCGGCCATTATCTCCAAAAAATAGCCCATATCCAGTCTGTCATCCGCCGCGAATTCGACACCCTGCAATCTCCTGCCATCGTAGAGAAGAGAGTGATCGGGGCATTGGGCGCGCTGGAGCTTACCGACGCTGCGGTGCTCGACGGCTTCAAGGCTTTCGCGCTGGACAAAGGCGCATGGCTTCGTCCAATCGGGAATATCCTGTATTGCATGCCTGCCTATATCATGGAAGAAGCCGAGCTGGTCGCCATCATCGGCGTCATGCGCGAATGGTTGCAATAATTACAGCGAATGCATTATTTTTATTGAATCATAATGCAGATGCTACAACGGATATTGCTCAGCTTGTCGATCGCCGCTATGCCGGCCTGCGCCTTCTCACAGGCGCCCACTACAAAACCCAATGTAATCTATATCTATGGCGACGATGTAGGCTATGGAGATCTCAGCTGTAATGGCGCGAAAACCATCTCGACGCCGCATATCGACCAACTGGCCAAAGAAGGGCTGCTGCTGACCAATATGCATAGCTCGGCAGCGACATGCACCCCCTCCCGGTATGCATTGATGACGGGTGAATATGCCTGGAGACGCCAGGGGACGGGTATTGCCGCCGGCAATGCAGGCTCCATCATCCGTCCCGAAAGATTTACGCTGGGCAAGGTCTTTAAAGCGGCAGGCTACCGGACGGCCGCCATCGGGAAATGGCACCTGGGGCTCGGCGACAGAACCGGTACGCAGGACTGGAATGGCTTCATCAGCCCCGGCCCGGCCGATATTGGATTCGACGAATCTTTTATCCTGGCGGCTACCGGCGACCGGGTTCCCTGCGTGTATGTACAAAACGGCCGGGTCGTGAACCTGGATCCCGCGGATCCTATCTCCGTCAGCTATGATCAGAATTTCGACGGACAGCCCACCGGCAAATCCAATCCCGAATTACTGACCCTGCATCCCAGCCATGGACACGATATGTCCATCGTACATGGCATTTCCAGGATTGGGTATATGAAAGGCGGCAAATCAGCTCTCTGGAAGGACGACGAGATCTCCACGGAGATCACCGCAAAAGCGCTGCAATTCATCGGGAATAACCAGCACAATCCCTTTTTTCTGTATCTCGCCACCCAGGACATCCATGTTCCGCGCGTTCCCAACAAACAATTCGTAGGCAAAAGCGGCATGGGCCCCCGGGGAGACGCTATCCTCGAATTCGACTGGACCGTAGGCGAGGTCATGCATGCCCTTAAAAAATGGAACCTCGACAAAAACACGATCGTCATCCTCTCCAGCGACAATGGCCCGGTTGTGGATGACGGTTATAAGGATCAGGCAGTCGAATTGCTCGGTAACCATAAACCGGCCGGCCCTTATCGCGGAGGGAAATACAGCAGCTTCGAAGGCGGCACCCGCGTGCCCGGCATCGTCAGATGGACGGGAACCGTCACACCCGGCGTTTCCGATAAGCTGATCTGTCAGGTAGATATGCTTGCCAGCTTTGCGAAATTTCTGCACGTCAGCATCCCCACTGGCGGCGCCCCTGATAGTGAAGACCAGCTGACTGCCTGGTTGAATCGCGGCGGAAAAGGGAGGGATTATCTCGTGCTGCAAAATGTCAATAATAACCTGTCGATCGAAAACGGCCGCTACAAATACATAGAACCCGGTAATGGCCCCGCCTATGGCGCCAATACGAATACGGAGTACGGCAATTCAACTGAAGACCAGCTATATGATCTGGCGACAGACCCCGGAGAGAAAAACAATCTCGCCACACAGTATCCGGAAGTCATCACACTGCTTCGGACAAGGCTCGATCAAACCAAAGCCGGGAATCCCATGCAGACATCGCGTCGGTGGAATCTGACTCCCGACGGCGGTATTCGCTGGAAGGTAAGCGATCCGTCTCCGCACATCGATCACATCGAAATGAGTGGGCTGCAAATGTCCGCCATCCTGCACTACGGCATCGACGAGCAGGGCCGGCTGACCCTGGAAAAAAAGCTGGTCTTCCCCATGTTGCGGACTATCCCGAATAATACACATGCCAGTCTTAGCGTCGATTTCAAAGGAAAAGACGCGGTACAGCTCATATCCGGTGGGACTATCCTGAAAGAATATCCGCAATCTTTTAGCCTCAAAGGAAAATTGACTGTGGAAAGCTCGACCAATAGCCCCCTCAGCATCACGCATACCCTCTTTCCGTCAATAGACAAGGCCGCTCTTATCGAGATCATCGAATTAAAAAACACCGGCGGCCAAAGCAACACCGTTGAAATCAGCAATCCGTCGACGCCAACACTGACCGATCCGGCCAAAGGCGTTTACGGTCAATACATCGTTCGGATGGATCTGTCGGGTGACAGCGATCAGACACATAGCCGATCCGTCACTATCGCACCCGGCGCATCCTTCACCTTCGCCGCCATTTATTCCGGTCGTAAAGCGACGGATCAACCTTATTCGTATGCGCCTGCCTTCGAATCCGAAAAGCGGTCCCGCATGGTGAATGATATTTTTGGCAATCTCGTGCTCGAGACACCCAACGATACGATCAACCGGGAGTTTGCCTTTGCCAAGCTGCGTGCGACGGAAAGTATTTACGATACCAAAGGCGGTCTTATGCATGGTCCCGGCGGAGGCGCCTATTATGCGGCGATCTGGGCCAATGATCAGGCAGAATATGCCAATCCTTTCTTCCCCTTTCTCGGCAATCTCAATGGCAATGAATCTGCGATCAATGCCTACCGTCATTTCTCCCGCTTCATGAATCCGGCCTACAAGCCTATCCCCAGTTCGATCATTGCGGAGGGTACAGATATCTGGAATGGAGCAGGGGACCGCGGTGATATGGCGATGATTGCGTATGGCGCTTCCCGCTTTTCCCTGGCCTCCGGTAAAAAAGAAATGGCAGAAGAGCTCTGGCCCCTCATCACCTGGTGTTTCGAATACCTCGATCGGAAAAAGACTGCGGATGGCGTAATTGCTTCGGATAACGACGAGCTGGAAGGCCGCTTCTATGCCGGCAAGATCAATCTCTCCACAAATTGTCTCGCCTATGGCGGCTATGTCAGCGCAGCCAATCTGGCCACTGAATTGGGTAAAAGCGAAATCGCCGCCGAATACCGCACAAAGGCCCAAAGCCTGCGCAAGGCAATCGAATCGTATTTTGGCGCCAACGTGCAGGGTTTTGATACGTATCGCTATTTCGACGGAAATGACAAGCTGCGTGCATGGATCTGCATCCCGCTGACCATGGGCATCATCGAACGCAAGGACCAAACGATCAAGGCACTCTTTTCTCCGGAGCTCTGGACCGCCAATGGCATCCTGACAGAATCGGGCAGCAAGACCTTCTGGGACCGCAGCACCCTGTATGCATTCAGAGGTCTCCTCGCTTGCGGAGCGACCAATAAATGCATGCCCTATTTTGGATATTATTCGGCCACCCGTCTGCTGGGCGAGCATGTGCCTTATCCCGTCGAAGCCTGGCCCGAAGGCGATCAGCGGCATCTGTCCGCGGAAAGCGCCTTGTATTGCCGCGCCGTTACAGAAGGACTCTTTGGTATCACACCCACCGGCCTCCAGTCCTTCACCCTGACACCCTGGCTGCCCAAAGGATGGCGTTATATGAAATTAAAAAACATTCAAGCGTTCAGCCGCAGCTTTGATATCGAAGTATCCCGACGTGATCAGGGCGAGATGATAACGATCAAAACGGCGGGTAAACCCACTATCACCATGACCTGGAATGGCAAGGCTCCGCTGAAGATACTGCTGCCATAGCGCGTGTCGTAAATAAAATTTGGCGGCACTTTTTTTTGATCTATATTTGTCTACAAATATAGTGGACTAATAGATCTTACCACCGGATCGAACAACTGCTCTATCTTTTTCATACGAGACTAGGCCTTTAATAAAAAAGCGGAAGTGTTGGAGCACTCCCGCTGGATGTTAAGGCTATACATATGCGGTAAACATATATTTATTACACTTAACGACTCAAATTTATGAAAAAGCGTGGATTCTCCCGCCAGTGTTCTTCCTTCTTAACGAATCATTTTCACACCACGCTTGCCTGTTGTTGTTGCTGTTGTTGTTGACATTAACTGATTAGTGGCATCTCCGATGCCGTCTTCCCCCTTTTTATGGTAATTGTTGATGACTGCGTTTTCACAGTCATGCGACAGCATTATTTACGGTTACATATCATGTAATATGCGGTATTTATTAAAACTAGCATGCTTATTTTTTCTTGTTCTTCTTTCATTGCATTCCTTTTCCCAACAGCCGGCGTCCGTCATCAATTCCGTGCTTGATGGCACAGTAGTCGATGCAAAAACAAAAGAGCCGCTGCAAGGCGCCACCATTAATATCAAAGGCACTACAAACCAGGCCGTCACTGACAACAAAGGCAAGTTTACGCTTAAGACAGGTCAGAAGTTTCCATTCGAGCTGCGGGTGACGATTGTCGGCTACGCACCGAAGGAGGTAGAAGCCACCGGCTCTCCGATCACTGTTCAGCTTGAATCTGCCGAGACCCAATTGACCGATGTGGTCGTAGTAGGGTACGGCGCCCAAAAGAAATCAGATATCACGGGCTCTATCTCGTCGGTGCCTGCATTGGCCAAAGAACAACCTGCCGTTTCGCTGGAACGTCTGCTGCAGGGATCCGTTGCCGGTGTCACCGTCACACAGACCTCGGGCCAGCCCGGGGGCGGTGTCAGCGTTCAGATCAGAGGCGCGAATTCGATCAACGCAGGCAGTGACCCGTTGTATGTCATCGACGGATTCCCCATCAATAATAATTACGGGGTAACGAATGCCGGCGTTGCCGATGGTCCCAATCTCAATCCCTTGTCCACTTTGAATACCGAGGACATCGCCTCGATCGACGTCCTCAAGGATGCTTCCGCAACCGCTATCTATGGCTCGAGAGGCGCCAATGGTGTCGTGATCATCACGACCAAAAAAGGATCCAGAACGAGATCTTCCATCAACTACGATGCTTACTATGGCCAGCAAAAAGTCATCAGACAGCTGCCGCTGCTGAACGCTAAACAATGGTGGGATCTCAGAAAGGATGCCGCAACCAATTCCGGCAAAACGGTCAGCCTCCCTACTACCTCCGGCTACTCGCTGGACACCACAGGCGCGGGTACCGACTGGCAGGCCGCGGCATTCAGAACAGCGCCCATGCAAAGCCACAGCCTATCTATCCTGACGGGTGGTGAGAAGACCAGCATCGCCATATCGGGCAATTATCTCAATCAGCAGGGCACCATCATCAATTCCAATTTCAAACGCTATACCACCCGCCTGAGCCTCGACCATCAATACAACGAACGGCTGAGACTTGGTACAAGCATCATCGCTACCCGAACGACGGCCAATATTTCTCCGAACTCGATCGTGCTGGGTCTGCTGTTCACACCGCCTTCGTTGCCGATCTACCAGGACAATGGCTCTTTCGTCGTCAACAGTCCTTTCGAAACGGCTTATGCCAACCCGATCAATACGCTCACGAATGTCACCAATCAATCGATCACCAACCGGCTGCTGGGCAATTTCACAGCCGAATACACGATCATTGAAGGCCTCAAAGCCAAAGTGCTGTTCGGTACGGATATCATCGACAACAAACAGAACAAGTACTATCCGATTTCTACGTATGAGGGGGCTTCCACCAAAGGCAGCGCCACCATCGGCAGCCTGTTCACTTCCAACTGGCTGAATGAAAATACCCTCAGCTATACCAAACAGATCAGCCCGAAAAGCCGGATCGATGCCGTCACCGGTTTTACCGTGCAGCAATCGAAGTCCAAAGGATATACCGCCAATTCTTATGGCTACACGTACGACGATTTGACCTTTAACAATTTGGCCGGTGGCACCACGGCTGGCATCCCCACTTCTTCTTCGACACAATGGTCGCTCGCGTCTTATCTGGGAAGGGTGAATTATGCCTACGACAGCAAGTACCTGTTGACGGTATCGTTCCGTGCCGATGGTTCTTCGAAGTTTGGAGAAGGACATAAATGGGGCTATTTCCCTTCGGGCGCAATCGGCTGGATCATCAGCAAGGAGAATTTCTTCAAGGATTTAAACTTCAACAGCGTCAGCAGCCTGAAGCTTCGGTTTAGCGGCGGTTCTACCGGTAACCAGGATATCGATGCATACCAGTCCCTGGCCCAGATCAGCAGCTATATCTATAATTTCTCAGGAACCTCGGTGCTGGGTTATGCACCCAGTTCGGTCACGAATAAAAATCTCAGCTGGGAAAAGACTTTTCAATTGGATGGAGGTTTCGATCTGGCGCTGTTCAACAACCGGATCTCGGTCAGCGGCGATTATTATTATAAAAAGACCACGGATCTGCTGCTGACCGGTACGGTATCGGGTACCTCGGGACTGGGTGATCTGACCAACAACGACGTCTCGTCGACGTTCCAGAATATCGGCGCCATTTCCAATAAAGGCATCGATCTGGCCATCACGTCCGTCAACCTGAAAGGCGATTTCCAATGGAATACCTCGCTGGTGTTTTCGACGAATTCCAGCAAGATCCTTGCACTCACACCTGGCGTCACCCAATATATTCCCAGCAGTGCTTCTCCATCCATCGCTGCGGTGGGGCATCCAATCGGTTCTTTCATCGTGTTGAAGACCGATGGGCTCATCAAGCAGGGCCAGACACCGCTGACGCCGCAGGCTGATAATACGCCCGGCGGCCAGCAATACAAGGATTTGAATAAGGACGGCGCGATTACACAGGCCGGAGACCGTATCATCATCGACAACCAGATCAAGTTCACGTCGGGGATCACGAATTCTTTCAGCTATAAAGGTTTCGAATTGTCTGCCTTTTTCTATGGTTCGGTAGGCGGCAAGATCTATAATCTGAATGAGGCCAATCTCGAGCTCGGCACCGGTTATACCAATGCCAGCAGGGTAGAGCTAAACAGATGGACGCCTACACATACGAACACGGATGTCAAGAAGGCGTATCAGGATCCCGCCGTGACGATGTCGGACCGCTTCATCGAGAGCGCAACATATTATCGGTTGAAGAATCTGACGTTTGCCTACTCCCTGCCCAAATCGCTACTTCAGGGTGCAGGTATCAAGGCCGTCAAGTTCTCCGTGTCGGCGCAGAATCTTTTCACCTGGACCCATTATACTGGCTTCGATCCGGAAGTCAGCCGCAATGGACAGTCCTTGCTGAATAAAAGCATCGACAATGCCGTATACCCCAATTCCAAATCCGTTCAGATCGGCCTGTCGGCAACATTTTAAACGAAGCAATTTCTATCAATCATGAGACGTCTTACAATATATATAGTGATTTTCACAGCCGCTATCGCCGCGCTGGTTTCCTGCAAAAAGTTTCTGAAAGAGGATCCCGAGTCCTTCGTTTCAGAGGATCAGTATTATAACACCGAGTCCGATGCGGTGTCTGCCGTCAACGCTATCTATTATTATATCAATACAGGCTCTGTCCAGTCACCTTATAATACGCTGTTCAATACTGGCATGGACATGGCCGATGATGACGAGGATCCGGGACCGGGCGCTACCAATGCCGATGTCCGCTCGCTGGCCGTATTGGCCTATTCTTCGAGTAACCAACGCGTATACGAGCTCTGGCAGCAACATTATGCCGGTATCAGAAAGGCCAATATCGCGCTGACGTATATTCCGACAATTAGTTTTTCCGATGATTCGAAAAAGAACCGTCTCCTCGGCGAAGCAAAGTTCCTGCGCGCCCTGTTTTATTTCAACCTCGTTCGATTGTATGGCGATGTTCCGCTGATTACGACGTACAATTCAGCGGTACTGGCGGCTAATTATTATGTGGCAAGAACCAGCTCGGATTCCGTATATGCACAAATCGAACAGGATCTCTCGGATGCATCGACACTGTTGCCCGCCAGCTACACGTCTCCCGATGTAGGCCGCGCGACAGCCGGTGCCGCCAAGGCCCTCCTGGCTAAAGTCTATTTGATCGAGGCGTCCCTGCCCGTGAAGAAAACAGCGCAGTATGCAAAGGCTGTAGCCAAGTCGGAAGAAGTGCTTTCAGCCGCAGACGGAGGAACCGGTACATATGGCTATGATCTTTTAACCGATTATTCAAAAGTCTTCCTGCCGGCATACAAGAATGGAATCGAACATATCTTTTCTGCGCAAATGCTGGCCAATGCCAATAACCAGTCCAACAATGAGACGAAGAGAGCCATTTATACTTCCATTCCCGGTTTAAGCGGAACGTATGCCCACATGGTGCGGTATTATACGGTCGGCAGTGATAATTACTTCAGCATCTACAAGCTGTATAGCGCTGCCGATAAGAGAAGGGATGTGACTTTCACGCGCCATTATACCAGCCCCACGAATTCCAAGAATTATGGTCTTGCCCTCAACAATCCCGCGGTGGCCAATGATTCTACCCCTTTCTGGAATAAATGGTGGGACCCCAATTATGCTGCCAATTCTTATCAGTCGTCCTGCAATGTCACCATCCTCCGCTATTCCGAAGTGTTATTAATCCACGCCGAAGCAGAAAATGAGTTGAACGGTCCTACCGACAAGGCTTATGCTTCGATCAACCGGGTCCGAAACAGGGCCGGTCTGGCCAATCTCACCACCGGCCTGACGCAGGATCAGTTTCGCGATTCGGTGTATCTCGAACGCCGGTTGGAATTGAGCTATGAGTACCAAAGATGGTTCGATCTGATACGCGAGAAGGACGCCAGTGGTAATGGTATTTTGATTTCCAGCCTGCAAACTGTCGGCAAGACAAACGTAGCGGCAAAACATTATCTCTACCCGATTCCCCAGACTGAAATAGACAACAATCCTTTAGCAACGCAAAATCCCGGATGGTAATGAAAAAAATAATATTCCCCCTCGTGGCCGCCGTCGGCCTCCAAACGATCGCTTATGCACAAACGCCCGTACCCTACCAGGGTACGGTAGGAAAGACGCTTCCCGAATCAAAAGAATGGTGGGCGCCTGTCACCAAGGCCCCTGCCGGAGCACCCAATGTGGTACTCATCCTCCTCGATGACGTTGGTTTCGGTGCTTCCAGCGCCTTCGGCGGCCTGATCGCCACGCCGACCCTGGACCGGCTCGCCAACGGCGGCTTGCGGTATACCAATTTCCATACCGCAGCTATCTGCGCCCCAACCCGCTCGGCGCTTCTTACTGGCCGCAACAGCCATTTTGTACATGAAGGCGGTTTTTCGCATATCGGCATGTCGGCCGGCTTTCCCGGATGGGATGGCCGCATCCCCTCATCCGCAGGCACCATCGCAGAAATCCTGCGGGATAATGGCTACAACACATTCGGGGTAGGGAAGTACGGCCTGACGCCTGATGAGGAGGCCACCGACGCAGGACCTTTCGATCGCTGGCCCCTCGGAAAAGGATTCGAACATTTCTTCGGCTTCCTCCCATCGGCGACGGATCAATATAAACCCGATCTGGTCGACGATAACGAGCATGCCACACCCGATGGCCGTCACCTCAACGAACAGATCACCGATAAGGCGATCGCTTATATCGACCGCCAGAAAAAGGCTGCCCCCGACAAACCCTTTTTCCTGTATTATGCACCCGGTGCCACCCATGCTCCGCATCAGGTCGACAAGTATTGGAGCGATCAATACAAAGGCAAGTTCGACGAAGGTTGGGACGTGTATCGCGAAAAGACGATCGCCAATCAAAAGAAGCTGGGTGTGATCCCTGCCAATGCCCAGCTGCCCGAACGTGAAAGCCGCATCAAGGCCTGGAATAGCCTGTCTGCCGACGAGAAGAGATTGTTTGCACGCTTCTTCGAAGTGTATGCAGGTTATCTTACGTATACCGATTATCAGATCGGACGCCTGGTCAATTATCTGCGCGAGCACAACCTCGAAGAAAATACACTGGTGTATGTGATCATCGGAGACAATGGCGCCAGCAAGGAAGGTACGGTCGATGGTGTTATCTCGCCCACCAACAATGCCAACAAGCCGGATGAAAGCGAGTATTTCGCCAGGAACCTCGCGCTGATCGATTCGATCGGAACGCCCAAGGCGAAGGCCAATTATCCCCTGGGCTGGGCACAGGCCGCCAATACGCCTTTCCGTGAATGGAAGTCCGACGCAGATGCAGAAGGCGGCACACACAATCCCCTGATCGTCTATTATCCCAAAGGTATCCGGCAGCCCGGCGGCATCCGCAATCAATACGGACATGTAATCGATATCCTCCCGACCACGCTGGAAGTTGCCGGCGTTCAAAAACCGGAATTCATCAGAGGGATCAAACAGGATTCAATCCAGGGGAATTCATTGGCTTATTCCATCAATGATGCAAAGGCCGCATCCCGCCATCATATCCAGCACTATTATATTTTCGGCGCCCGATCCATCTACAAGGACGGCTGGAAGGCCGCGGCTCCCCATCGTCCCGATAATATTGATTGGGCATTCGGGAAGGGCGCACAGGCTCCCCGACCCGGTTTCGACAACGACCAGTGGTTCCTGTTTAACCTCAACGATGATTTCAATGAAAGGGTGGATCTCGCCAAAAAATATCCCGAGAAGCTGGAAGAGCTGAAGAAGCTGTTTGACGAGCAGGCCGAGAAGAATCACCTCTATCCCATGATCGACCGCTATGACCTCAATCACAAGCTCATTCATCACCCCAATGGCAGCGACCAACAAGGACCGATAAAATGAAAAAGATAATTTCCCTATTGATGGCATCGTGGCTGATCAGCCACGGTGCCTTCGCACAAAACAGACCTAATATTGTTGTTATCCTCGCCGATGACCTGGGTTTTGCCGACCTCGGCTGTTATGGCAGCGAGATCCCGACCCCCAATCTGGACGCGCTGGCACAACACGGCATCCGGCTCACGAATTTCTACAATACCGCACGCTGCTGCCCCTCCCGCGCCGCGCTGCTCACCGGTGTGTGGTCCCATCAGGCCGGTATCGGACACATGACCGAAGACAAGGGCGCCGATCATCCCGCCTATCGCGGTCAGCTGAACAACAATACCGTCACCATCGCCGAAGTGCTTAGAAACGCAGGTTATTTCACGGCCATGACAGGCAAATGGCATGTTGGTCAGGAACATGGCGTCATCCCCGCCAACCGGGGTTTTCAACGTTCGCTGAACGCCCCCGCCGGCGGCTATTATTACGGAGATGCGAAAAACGCACAACTCTTCCTCGACGGCAGGAAAATCCCCAATGATACGTCCATCCTGCCCGCCAATTGGTATACCACCGATCTCTGGACGGATTATGGATTGCGTTTCATCGATGAAGCAATCGACGACAAGAAACCTTTCCTGTTGTATCTGGCATACAACGCTCCGCATTTTCCGCTGCAGGCGCCGCTGGACGAGATCGCCAAATTCAAAGGAAAGTACCTGGCAGGCTGGGAGGCTCTTCGCAAAGAGCGTTATGAAAAGCAAAAAGCATTGGGACTGATCGACCCCGCCTGGGCCCTTACCCCTTTCAATCCCAAAGTGCCGCTGTGGGATACGCTGAGCCAAAAGGACAAGGAAAAGTTCGATCACATCATGGCGATTTACGCAGCGGTGATCACCCATCTCGACAAAGAGGTAGGCGAGCTGGTTGCCGGTTTGAAAAGACGCGGCGTGTTCGACAACACCGTCATCCTCTTCGTTTCGGATAACGGCGGCAATGCCGAACCCGGCCCCGAAGCAAAATACGAAGGACTCGTCCCTGGCAATTCCCAATCCGCCGTCTTCTTAGGACAAGGTTGGGCCGAGGCAGCTTGTACTCCCTTCTGGGCGTACAAACACCAGACACATGAAGGTGGCATCTCATCTCCCGCCATCATCTCCTGGCCCAAGGGAATTCCCGCGGCGTTGAACGGCACGTTCAACAGACAACCCGCGCATATCACGGATATCATGACGACGCTCGTGGATCTCGCCAAAACAAAATATCCCGAAAGCTACCAGGGACATACCATTACGCCTGCTGCCGGAGTCAGTCTGACGCCTTTGTTCACCGGCAAATCACTCAACCGAAAACAGCCCATCTTCTGGGAACACGAAGGCAATAAGGCGGTACTCGACGGAAAGTGGAAGCTGGTGGCAGAGAATACCGAGCAATGGCAACTGTTCGATATCGTCGCCGACAGATCCGAATTGCATGATCTGTATGCGCAAAAACCTGATATCGCCAAAAGACTGGAAAAGGAATACCAGGAATGGTATACAAAGGTCCAGGCCGAATCCTTCGAAAAGGTATTCCCCTGGTTCTACGATTACAATAAACTCAAGGAAGAAAAGAATATTAAATGAAGAAACTGATTCCATTGTTGGCGTTCGGCCTCAGCCTGCATGGTGCAACCCAGGCTCAATACAGCCCGCAGCAGCCGTTCAAAGGAACGATCGGCAAAGACCTCCATTCCTCTACGCAGGGAAAAACGATCTACAATAAGCCCGCAGCTCCCGGCGCGCCCAATGTCATCTGGATCCTGATCGATGATGCCGGTTTTGGCGCGACCAGCGCCTTTGGTGGTCTCGTCGAAACGCCCAATATCGAAAGACTCGCCAACGCAGGCTTGCGATTTACCAATTTTCATACGACAGCCATTTGTTCCCCGACCCGCGCAGCCCTGCTGACAGGCAGGAATCACCATTCAGCGCATATGGGCATGCTGACACCGGCCGTGCTCGATTTCCCGGGCTACGACACACGCATGCCCTTTGAAAAGGCGACCATCGCCGAGGTGCTCAGAGAGAATGGCTATAATACCTTCGCCCTCGGAAAATGGCACCTGACTCCCGTAGCAGAGAATTCACAGGCCGGCCCTTTCAATCGCTGGCCCACAGGCAGAGGGTTCGATCATTTTTATGGCTTCCTGCCCGGAGCGACAGATCAATGGCATCCTGAGCTCTGGGAAGATCAAACCAAGCTGGACATAGAACCGAACAAAACCCATCTCAATGAATTGCTGGCAGACAAGGCGATCAAATACATCGCCAACCAAAAATCCGGCAATCCTGAGAAGCCCTTTTTCCTCTATCTCGCTACCGGCGCCACCCACGCACCGCATCAGGTAGCCAAAGAATGGATCGATAGATACAAGGGTAAATTCGACGAAGGCTGGGATGTCTATCGGGAAAAGGTACTCGCCAATCAAAAGAAGCTCGGTATCATCCCGGCCAATGCAACCTTGCCTCCACGCAATCCGGGCATCCGCCCCTGGGATTCCCTATCTGCCAAAGAACATCAGGCGCTGGCGCATTTCATGGAAGTCTACGCCGCATTCTATTCTTATACAGATTATGAGATCGGCCGTATCATCGATTACCTGCAACAGATAGATCAGCTGGACAATACCCTGGTGATGATCGTGCTGGGAGACAACGGCGCCAGCAAGGCCGGCACCCAGTATGGCACCGTCAATGCCCCCATCAATAACCTGAAAGGAGAAGCCCGCATCGATGCTATCCTGCAAGCCCGCGATATCATCGGTTCCGATCAATCCAGCACCGATTATCCGGTTGGCTGGGCCATGGCCGCCAATACCCCCTTCAAATACTGGAAGACGGATGCAAACGCCGAAGGCGGTACCCATAACCCGCTGATCATTTACTATCCGCGCGTCATCAAGGAGCCCGGCATCCGGAATCAATACGGACATGTCATCGATGTGTTGCCAACTACCCTGGACCTGATCCATGCGCAATATCCGTCAGTGATCAATGGGTACAAGCAGGATTCGGTCGAAGGCACCAGTCTGGCTTATGCCGTAAACGAGCCCAATGCCCCCAATAGACACCGCACGCAGTATTATGAGATCATGGGCTCTCGCGCCATTTACAAGGACGGCTGGAAAGCAGGCGTATGGCACCAGCATGGCAGCCCTTTCGAAAACGATGTCTGGGAATTGTATGATATCAAAAACGATTTTAACGAGCAGACCGATCTCGCTGCCAAACAACCGGAGAAGCTGAAGGAAATGATCGCAGCCTTTGATACAGAGGCGCGCAAGTACCATGTCTATCCCCTGAAGGACGGCTCGCAGATCCGGCTCGCAGAAGGCAGAAGCGTGTATAATTATACCACTGGCATCACACTGTTTCCCGGCGTAGACAACCTGGTCGGTGTCAACGCGCCGCTGTACAACGGCCGGTCATTCAACGTAGACGTGTATGCGGATATCGAAACCGGTAAGGAGGAAGGCGTATTGTTTGCCGTGGGCGGCGATAAAAGCGGTATCAGTCTTTTTATCAAAGACGGTAAGTTTCAATATGCCCACAAGGCGCATGGTCAGGTCAATACGCTCGTCTCCCAAATCGATATTCCCAAAGGGAAGGTCGTTTTCAGACTTGCCTACAATAGGGAAGGAACGGAAACGATCTTCATCAACGGCCAAAAAGCGGCAGAAAGAACCTTCACTAAAAGAGAGGCACAGATCGTTTCCGACAAACGCGAAGACGGAACAGATGTGGGCAGAGACCTGCATACTGCCGTATCAGACAGCTATCAGGCTCCCTTCAATTTTACCGGAAAAATCAAAAAGGCAACCATTACATACCTGACCACCGGTCCCGAATCGGCAGTCGACGAATAAACCACCAAGCATGAAATTATTTGCAACACTGAGTCTTTGCGGCATCCTGCTTACCACTACAGGCAGCGTAAATGCCCAATCCACCAAAAAGAATGTTTTGTTCATTGCCGTCGACGATCTCAACATCGATCTCGGATGCTACGGATCACCCCTCGTTCAATCCCCGAATATCGATGCGCTTGCCCGCAGAGGCGTTCGATTCAACCTGGCCTATACGCAATACCCGCTGTGCAGCCCAAGCCGCAGCTCGCTGCTCACGGGGCATACACCGGACGTGACAGGCATCTACGAGCTGCAAACCCATTTCAGACAACACCTGCCAGATGTGGTAACGTTGCCCCAGCTATTCAAGGACAACGGCTATACCAGCACACGTATCGGAAAGATCTATCACTATGACGTGCCTGCCGGCATCGGCACCAATGGACTCGATGACAGCATTTCCTGGAGCCGGGTCTTCAATCCCAAAGGCCGCGACAAGATCGAAGAATCCAAAATCGTCAACCTCACCCCGGATCGTGGCCTGGGTTCAGCCCTGGCTTATTATGAAGCCGATGGTACGGATGAAGAGCAGACAGATGGCATGATCGCAACCAATGCCATCAAGATCCTGTCGGAAAAGAAAGACAAGCCTTTCTTCCTTGCGGTGGGTTTCTTCAGACCGCATACGCCCTATGTGGCGCCAAAGAAGTATTTCGATCTCTATCCCGTCGACAAGGTTCCGCTGGCAAAAGAGGTCCCCGATGATCTGGCGGATGTTCCCGATGCAGCGTTGTTCACGAAACCATCGAACTGGGGCCTGCCGCCGGAAAAGCTGAAGCTTGCCAAACGGGCCTATTATGCCGCGATCTCCTTCATGGATGCGCAGGTCGGCCGGGTGATCCATGCATTGGATAGTCTGGGGCTCGCGAAAAGCACCATCATCGTGTTGTGGAGCGATCACGGCTATAACCTGGGCGAGCATGGACAATGGATGAAGCAAAGCCTGTTCGAGAAATCGGCCCGTGTACCCTTCATCATTGCAGCTCCCGGTTTTGCGAAAGATCAGGTTGCCGGTCAACCTGTCGAGCTGCTCGATATTTTTCCGACGCTGGCAGACCTGGCCAAACTCACGCCTCCCGCAGGACTGGAAGGACGCAGCCTCGTTCCGTTGCTAAAAGCTCCCGCTACGAGATGGGACCGCCCGGCCTATACCCAGGTCAAGCGGAAAACCATCATGGGACGCAGTGTCCGCACCGAAAGATGGCGTTACACGGAATGGGACGAAGGCCGTGCCGGAGCGGAATTGTATGATCATAAAAATGACGAAGGAGAGTTTACCAATCTCGCGAACGATCCTTCTTATCAGACGCAGCGTGAAACGCTCGCTGCCTTGTTGCATAAAGGTTTTCAAAAAGATTAAATATGAAAAAGATATTCGCTTTCTGGCTTGTCCTCCTCGCAAAAACTGCTTTGGCACAGCAAGCCCATCCCAATATTATCTTCATCTATACCGATGACCAGCGTTTCGATGCCCTCAGCCTGGTACAGGAAGCCCAGGCCGCAAAAGCCCGCTTCCCCTGGTTCAAGACGCCAAATATCGACCGCATCGGCCGCGAAGGCGCCCGGTTTACCAATTCCTTTGTCATCAATTCGCTGTGCTCGCCCAGCCGGTCCACCTTTCTGACCAGCCAGTACAATCATCAGAATGGCATCGCCAATAACCACACCGAGTTTCACAGCACCGATCCGATGTATTCGACCGAATTGCAAAAGGCCGGTTATACGACCGGCTTCTTCGGTAAATGGCATATGTCCAATCAAAGAGGGCCCCGTCCGGGATTCACCTATTCATTCAGCTTCTTTGGACAGGGCCGGTATAAGGATTGTCCTTTTCAGCTAAATGGCGATCAGATCGTTGAAACACATGGCTGGGTGGATGATATCTCGACCGATTCGGCGCTGGCGTTTATACAGCGCAACCAGGAACATCCATTCATGCTGGCGCTGGCGTTCAAGTCTTCTCACGGACCCTGGGATCCTCCGGCCAGACTGGCCGATGCGTATGCCGACGTCAAGTTGACGCCTTCTGAAACCGAAGGCAGCGATGTCCCTTATAAGAACAAGGTCTATGGTAGAAATCGAGTCCCCGCAAATGGCCGCAGGGACGAAGGCCGGAATCCAGCCAATGGATCCCGGAATGGTTTCGATTCCTCCGGCCGGCCCCTGACCTGGACGGAAAAAAATGACAAGATGATCCGCAATTATTTCAGGGTGCTGAAAGGCGTCGATGAAAATGTGGGCCGGGTGCTGGCTTATCTGGACAGCGCACACCTCACAGACAACACCGTCGTCATTTTTTCCACCAACAACGGCTATTTTCTCGGCGAGCACAACCTGGGTGACAAACGTGCCGCTTATGAAGAATCGCTGAGGACACCGCTGCTGGTACGCTATCCTCCGCGTTTTCCGAAAGGAAAGGTGATCGATAAAATCGTCCTGAATCTCGACATCGCTCCCACGATCCTCGATCTGGCAGGTATCAAGGCGCCGTCAACTTTTCAGGGACATAGCTGGGCGCCCCTGGTAGAAGGGAAACCGGTCAGCTGGCGAACTTCCTTCCTCTATGAATACTTCTATGAGAATAACTACAATACCCCCACGATCGTAGCGCTGCGCACCGAAAAGGCGAAGCTGGTAAAATATCCCGGCGAGGAAGGCTGGTCTGAATTATTCGATCTGACCAAAGACAAAAGCGAAAGACATAATCTGTACAATGAGCCCGCGGCGGCAAAGCTGAAGGCTCAATTGACGGCGGAATTCAAAAGACAGGAAAAGCTGGTGCATTTCAGGATCCCCAGCTATGCAGATACGGCCGCCGTCGATGCCAGCGGCCATTACATCAATCCTGAACAGTCCACGCTGATCCAGGAAAAAGTAAATTAAAAGCCATGCGTAAACGTTTGTTGTTATATAGTACTCCCTTTGTCCTCGCTTTCGCAGTAGGCGCTTTCCTGCTGATCAGACGGCAATCGGGCGACAAAAAGGAATGTTTTCTTTGCAAGGCGCCTTCGGCGCGCAAGCTGGCCTATGCCAGTCTCCTGGCAAATGCCTCCGATTCGTCAAGCTCATCCTCGTCCTTCGCATCTTCGTCCGACATTAGCTCATCCGAAACTGGCTCGTCCGCGCCAGCCTCCCCCGATACAGGCCGCATGGTCCTGATCCGCACCGGCAAATTCGCGATGGGCACTACCGACGATCGTTTTCCTGACGCCGCGCCTGTCCATGAAGTCTCCCTCACTTCCTATTATATGGATGTCCATGAGGTGACAAATGCTCAGTTTGCTGCCTTCGTGAAAGCTACCGGGTACAAGACGGTCGCCGAACGTCCGTTGGATCCCAAAGACTTTCCGGGTGTACCAGCAGATAAGTTGGTACCGGGTTCTGGTGTCTTTTCGCCGCCTTCGCATGCCGTGTCTCTCAACGATCCGATGGGCTGGTGGAAGTATATCCCCGGCGCCAGCTGGCGGCAACCCAAAGGCCCCGGCAGCAGCATCGCCGGTCACGAAAGCGAACCCGTTACGCAGGTCAGCTATGTAGATGCGGCCGCCTATGCAAAATGGGCCGGCAAACGACTGCCAACCGAAGCCGAGTGGGAGTATGCAGCCCGCGCGGGTAAAGGAACGCATCCCTATTACTGGGGCGATAGCCTGAAGCCCCGTGGCCAATGGGTTGCCAATATCTTCCAGGGAGAATTTCCGTACAAGAATCTCAAAGAAGACGGTTATGACGGTGTGGCAAAAGTGCAATCCTTCCCAGCCAATGCCTTCGGTCTATATGATATGGAGGGGAATGTCTGGGAATGGTGCGCCGACTATTACCGCCCCGACTATTACGCCGAAAGCACACCGCTCAACCCCAAAGGACCCAAAGAAAGCTATGATCCCGAAGAGCCCGGCGCAGTCAAACGTGTCCAACGTGGTGGGTCTTTTCTCTGTAGTGATGAGTATTGCATCCGGTATCTCGCCGGCAGCCGCGGAAAAGGAGAGGAGAGCAGCGCCTCGAATAACCTGGGTTTCCGGTGTGTGAGTGATATCGGCTCATCAAAATAGGGTGTTTTTCCCCTTGACTTGCGGGGCAATAAGACTGATCTTTCCGTATAATAAAAAAACTTTATTGTATGAAAGCAGCTTCCCGCCTGCCATTAATCGCCCTATTTGTCTTTTTGGCCCTGCAGACAACACCCGCTTCCGCGCAGCTGGCGCCCGCGTTTCTGGCAAAATCCAACCGGTACAAGATCGAGCTAAAGCCAGCCGCGGTCGCGAAGAGTACGATGGATCAAGCAAAGGCGGCGGCCCTGATACCAGATGCCCAGAGACCAGAAGCCCAGAGAGTTCCGGATGCGTCAGACGCCCAGCCTACCATTGAGGGTAATGGGAAGATCTATGGTGGTCTCAATTCTATCATAACCCTCACAGGAACCCATTTTGATAAAGTGACCACAGTGACTTTCGAAGGACAAGCCGCCATCGAGGTCGTGGTGGTCTCCCCCACGAAATTATTCGCCAGGATAGGTCTTGCTGCCGCTGCTCCTGGTGCTGCTGCTGGCAACATCGTAGTCACAAATGCCCAGGGCTCCTCGGCTGCCCGTACTGGTTTTGTATATGTCAATCCGCCCACGATAACCAGCGTGGCGCATAAACAGCAGCAGGGCAGCTCGTCTCTGACCATCAACGGAACCAATTTTATAGGAGATGTAACCATCTCCATCAACGGCGAAGACGAGGTGAAGGCATTCGTTCTCTCAGAAACGGTGATTTTCCTGCCCATGAAAGATGCCGCCACGATCTCCAGCCTGGCGTTGTTTACACCCGGCGGTGAAGTGGACTACCCGAATGATGGCAGCACTACCCCTACCGCCGCCGCCAATGCAGATATCAATCTCCCCGATTTCGGGAATGGCCTCACCCTCATCCCGACCCCTCAATTCGACTATGCCCGCATTTCCAAAAAAGGCAGATCCTCGTTCAACGTCCGGCTTTGGGGAAATGCGCTGGGGACAGATAGCACCATGCAGAAAGTGGGCCCCAAGTTTCTCTCGCCGGATCTCAGCTCTTTTGGCCTGCGGGTGGAAGAAGATATTATGATGGACAGAAATGATGGCTCGAGCTGGCTTTTTGCGATGGAATGCAACGTCCTCGTCAAAAAGGTTTCCTATTTCGATGAAAAAGCCGGCACTTCAACCAATTTTTCACCTGGCGTAATCCATCCCCGGCTTGGCTTTATCAAAACCTTCCAGCACAACAACGGATACGTGTCTCTGTATGGTAATTTCCCGGCAGTTGTCGGCAGCAATCAACAATTTGCTTCTTTCTTTAATACCGGCGCAAAAAATGTATTCTTTTATCCCGAGCTCAACTTCGGCTATTTGCTGCCCGTAAGCGGTAACGGTAACCAGTCGCTTAAATTTCAGCTGTCTATTGTCGACAACAATGGCGATGCTCAGTACATGTCGTCTACTAACGACACTTTTCTGTATTATTTCAAATTTGGTTTCGTGTCCTCGTTTTAACCGGCTGCCTGCTTCGGCCCTACGGGCTGTGTGAATAGCCCGTAGGGATACATATGACCCCGATATATCGGCTCTCCGGACGCCGATTAATTGTCTTTTTGACTTTTAAAAGTTTTTGTTATAGATTTGGAATGAGATGTTGTTGCGGTTAGAAGCGATATTTCGTACTGCTAAATGAGAAGACTCGCGCTTTTCCTTTGTTGCTTTTTTGTAGGTTTTGTCAATGTAAGTCATGCTGCCGATCCTTTTGTCGTAAGATATCTGGGGATAGATCAGGGGCTGTCGAACAATGAGGTCACCTGCATTTATCAGGACTACCAGGGTTTTATGTGGTTCGGCTCCTATGATGGCCTCAACAGGTATGACGGATACTCCTTCCAGATTTTTAGAAATGTCATTGGGGACTCTTCCAGCTTATCAGGTAACCATATTTATACCATCGCTGGCGACGCATTCCATCGCATCTGGGTCGGTGGGCTGTCAGGGGTCAGCGTCTATGACCCCGGCAAAGGCCGTTTCCGGCCGGTAAGTTATTTCCCCCTTGCCAAAAATAGCCCTCAAACCCTGACGGAGGAAATTCATAGGATCGTCCGGGTCGGGGATACGATGATGGTGGCTTCTCAGGCGCATGGCCTGATCATTTTCTCTGGTAATAAGCTGACGGGAAAACAAATCCCATTGGACGGCAAGACCGGTACGATCGCCAATTACAGCGTGACCTGCATCTGCTATGACAGTGTACAGCAGAATATCTGGGTATTTGTGAACGGAGCGGGCATGTGCCGGTATGATGTAAAAAAACAGCGCCTGCAGGTAGTTAATGCTGATGTGCAACAGGCAGTTTGCGCCTGGATGCGTTCCAACGGAGAGATCCTGGTGGGCACGGATAACGGTCTTTATACCTTCAACTGCCTCTCCAAAACCTTTGGTCCCGATTGGTTTCACTATTGGATAAAAGTGAATTCGATCATAGAGGACAAGCAACACACCATTTGGATCGGATCGGATGGCGGAGGTTTGCTGATGCTTCCTGCCGGTGCAACATCCCCGATCCCGTATCAATCAGACAAAGACGGAGGCATCAATAGCAATGCCATCTACGCCCTTTATGAAGACGCCGATGGCAGAAAATGGGTGGGTACGCTGCGGGGTGGCATCAATATCCTCGAAACCAAAGCAACTTCCTTTCGAAAGATATCCATCAATACCAGCCGGGGGGGCGCCGGAGATTTTATTCTCTCTTTTTGTGAAGACGACAAATCCGATGTATGGATCGGTACCGATGGTGCAGGACTGACTCGCTGGAACAGGGCGGCCAATACCTTCTCCCGGTATGTGTATGAAAGGAATGTCAACAGCATCAGCGGTAATTTCATTACCAATATGACCGAGGACTATACCCATTCGCTATGGGTTGCCTCCTGGTTCAACGGGCTCAATCGCCTGGATATGGCCACAGGGCAATTCAAGCGTTATCTCTGTCATAATCCGGTGACCGGGGGGGATGAATACAATGTCTGGGTCGTATTCGAAGACAGCCATCGGCGCCTTTGGGTCAGTACCACCAATGATGGACATCTGTATACCTACAATCGTACCACAGACCGTTTCGACTTATTTGACAATGCCATCAATAATTTCCAGGTGCTGGCAGAGGACAGTGCCGGTGATATGTGGGGCGGTACCTATACTTCTCTCGTCAGACTGGATACAATATCCAAAAAGCACAAGATCTATAAGATGGGCTACCCCGTCCGCTCCATCCATGAAGACAGACACCATCATTTTTGGGTCGGTACCGAAAGCGGGGGCTTGTTGCTTTTCGACAGGCAAAAAGGTACCTACGATCGGATCACGACAAAGGACGGACTTCCCAATAATACCATCCTTCGGATCCTCGAGGACAGAAAAGGCAATCTCTGGTTAAGCACATACAATGGACTCTGCAAATTCGACCCCGTCTCAAGGACATGCCGGAATTTTTCGGCGTCCGATGGATTACAGAGCAACCAATTTAGTTTCAATGCAGCCCTGGTGCTCAAATCGGGCGAGTTTCTTTTTGGAGGCATCAAAGGTTTCAATGTGTTTCATCCCGATAGCATCTCTGATAGAAAAGCCGACCTCAATCTGTTTCTGACCGGTCTACGCATCAACAATACTCCCATCCAGGACGATGATTCCTATGTCTCCCGGCGCGATGGCAATGGTATTGCACAGGTCAGCATTCCTTATGACAAAGCTGTCATATCGCTGGACTATAGCGCGCCGGCCTATTCCGATGTCGACAAGCTGAAATACGCTTATTATTTAAAAGGATGGGACAAAGACTGGAACCTGGTAGGCAATAGCCGGATCGCCAATTATGCTCACTTGCGTGAAGGCACCTATGCCTTTACAGTGAAAATCATGAACGCCGATGGACGGTGGGGAGAAGAACGTACTCTCCTGCAAATCGTAGTCCTGCCACCCTGGTACAGGACCTGGTGGACCTATAGCATCTGTCTCCTCCTTATCGCCTTACTGATTTACACCTATTTATTATATACAAAAAGACAGGAACGCCTACGCTATGAAATAAAACTCGCCCATTTCGAGAGCGAAAAAGAAAAAGAGATCGCGGAGAAACGAATCGCTTTCTTCACGCATATCTCCCATGAATTTCGTACCCCGCTGACCCTGATCCTCAACCCGCTGAAGGAATTGCTATCGGATGAATACCCGGATCCGGTACATAAGAAAGCAGGCCTGATCCATCGGAATGCACGCCGCCTTCTCAGCCTGGTAGATCAGTTGTTGCTCTTCCGGAAAGTCGAATCTGTTGACCAACAGATGCGAATCGGAGAATTTGATCTGTCGGAAACCTGCCGCGAAGTCTTTCTCAGCTTTCACCAGCATGCGGCTGCTAACCAAATCTCGTTTGAATATGTCAAACCCGATCATCGGATGCTGATCTATGGCGACCGGGAAAAAATTGAGATCATTTTATTCAACCTGCTATCCAACGCATTCAAGTATACACCTCCCCATGGGAAAATTACCCTGGAATTGATCGAAACCGAAAAAAAGGTCCAGGTATTGGTGGCCGATACCGGTGTCGGCATTGCTCCGGATGTAGGTAATAAATTATTCGACGTGTTTTACCAGGCTGACAATGCCGGCAAGGGGTCTCAAACCGGGTTCGGTATCGGTTTGTATGTTTCGCGGAAATTAGCATTGGCGCACAAGGGCGATCTGCAATATCAAAGCGAGCCAGGTAAGGGGACTCAATTTCGGCTCTGTCTGTTAAAAGGCAACCGTCATTTGGATGTCCCCAAAGAAGCTTCGCTACCCATAGAAGACCTGAAAGGCACCCGCATTTTGCAGGAGCCTGGTGGAAGATCCTGAGCTGATCGTCGAACCTGTCATCAGCCTGGAGCACAACGAATCGCAGGTAATCGATCATATTATGTCCGGTTTGCCTAAGATGGTTGTTGCCGATGACAATGCGGAATTGCGTGCCTATCTGAGAGAAATATTCAAATCGATATTTATAATATATGAAGCGGCTGATGGCACAGATGCATTTAAATTGGTCGCCAAAGAGATGCCTGAAATTGTGATCAGTGATGTGATCATGCCTGAAATGAGTGGCATTGATCTTTGCAGGAAAATTAAGGAAACCGACGAGTTGGCCCATATCCCCGTCATACTCCTGACAGCCAGCGCCTCCGAAGCCTCCAGACTGAAGGGGATCGAGGGTGGGGCAGAGGATTATATTACCAAACCATTCGACAAAGACCTGATCCTGGCCCGTGTCCAAAATATATTGAAAGGCAGAAACAGGCTGCAGCAATATTTTTTCAATACGGTAACGCTCAAACCGCTGGCAGGGGTTGACGACGATCACAAAGAGTTTATCGAGCGTTGTATCCAGATTATTGAAAACCACCTGGATGACCCGGATTTTACCATACCCGCCTTTTGCCGCGAAATAGGGATGAGTCATCCCAATCTGTATAAAAAGATCAAGGCCGTTTCGGGGCTTACGGTGAATGTCTTCATCCGGTACCTGCGACTGAGAAAAGCTGTCAGCTCCTCATGCAAACCAATAAAAAGACATCAGAGGTCGCCTTTCTGACAGGTTTCAACGATGTCAAATATTTCCGCGAACAGTTTTTCAAACTCTTTGGAATGAAGCCTGCCGATTTCATCCACCGGTACAGAAATTTATCCGGTAAAGCGGAAAAGACGGACAAAAACGATTCTCTCCCCTTATAATTTATGAATTCGTCCCTTTTTTTTACGAATTCCCCCCTCGGGTAAGTGATCATTTATTGACAAATTTGAATCGATAACCAAAAATTTAAAACTGCAAAGCGATTGCGCTATGTACCAAACCTGTCACCCACCATCACCTGCATGCAGGTATCCCTTTCACCAGCTATTTTCCAACAACATCATTATCAACAAAAACTGCTTATGAGAAAAAGAGGCGTTCAACAAATCGCCGGTCATGTCATCGCGACATTTGTCCTATGCTGTCTGACCCTGATCGGTTTTAGCCAAAACGTACAGATTCACGGTACTGTAAAAGGCAAGAACGGCGTTCCTCTGCCTAATACCAGCATCAGCGCCGCCGGACAATCCCGGATCGCAGATAGCCTGGGTAATTTTACCATCAAAGTCTCCGTAAGCGCGTCACATTAGAATTTTCCTCCATCGGTTATTTCAACAAGACGGTGAAGGTGACGGCTACGATGACGGTCCTGAACATTTCCCTGGAAGAAAATCCCAATGCCAACAAATTATCCGATGTAGTGGTCGTTGGCTACAGGTAAACAAAAGACGCCCACCGTCACGGGAGCCGTTGGTGTCATCAGTGGAAATGACCTGGTGCAAACACCGGTAGCCAATATCACCAACATGCTGGTAGGGCGTACCGCAGGCATCAGCGCCGTACAATCCAGCGGCGAACCGGGCCAGAATTCTGCCACGATTCACATTCGGGGTATTGCGTCGTTGAATGGCGCCGACCCGCTGATCGTGGTCGACGGGGTTCAGCAGCCTGCTGAACAACCCTATGTGGTCTTGAATGCGATGGACGCAAACGAAATCGAAAGCATCAGCATCCTGAAAGATGCCTCGTCAACGGCGGTTTACGGGATCAGGGGCGCCAATGGCGTCATCATCGTAACCACCAAAAGAGGATCCGCCACAAAGCCTCAGTTCAGCTTCACCGCCAATAATGGTTTCACCAAGGCAACTTCCCTGCTGCAAACGATCAATTCTGCCCAGTTTGCCACGCTTAGAAATGAGGCCGTCGCCAATGCGAAGACCTTTGGCGATAATAGCTATGACGTGCTTAAATTCAGTGATGACGAAATCTGGAAGTTCCAAAACAACCGGGACTATACGAACGCGGAAGTGGATGCCATGAACCTCACCGACGCCCAAAAAACGGCCCTGAAAAATAGCCCGGCGCTGTATTACTCCAGCCATAACTATTATAAAGAGCAATTCGGCGGGACTGGCGGACAGCAGCAATATAACCTGAACGTATCAGGAGGCAGCAGTAAGATCAGATATTTTACGTCCCTGGGCTATTTCCACCAGACGGGGATTTTGACCAGCACCTCCTATGGCGGGGCTAACAATAATTCAAATTATCAACGCTATAATTTCCGTTCAAATTTCGATATCGATGTGGTTAAAAATCTCCTGATCACCTTCAATATCGCAGGCCAGTCTTCGGTCGCCAGATATCCCGGCGCCAACAACAGCGGTAGTGATATCGGCAATCGTTACCAGGCCATCATTCAAAGTGATTTGGAAAGCAGCCCCTTCGCAGGTCCCGGCATCGTCAATGGCCATCTGGTCACCGGATTCATTGGCAACGGCGGCGATTCTACCAACCCGCTTGGGTTGAAAGGCGGCTCCGGCTATTCCTCCATCGCACAATTGCTTACCTCTGGAATCCGTCAGTATTATGTCACGACCCTGACCAGCAATTTGACCCTCAAGCACACGATGGACTATCTGACCAAAGGGTTAAGTGCTCATTTTTCCGTGGCATACGATGACAGCTATCAAAAAGCCTACGCAAAAACCAACAGCGTCCCTACTTACAGCGCGGTACGCGACCCCTCTAATCCCGCCAATATCTTGTTTATCGGCGGTATCCTTAACCCCACTACGACCTATGACAACGTAGATAACGCCACCTGGAGAAAGGTATACCTCGAGGCGGCTATTGACTATTCTCACCGGTTCGGCCCGCACTCTGTGACGGCGCTGATCCTGGGGAATGCCCAGCGATATACAGCCAATTCGATGGCTTTTAATACTCCCTCCGGATTGATGGGACTGGTTGGCCGTACTACTTATAATTTCAAAGAACGCTATCTCGTTGAATTCAACATGGGGCTCAACGGTACCGAACAGTTTGCCCCCGGCAAAAGATTCGGTTACTTTCCCGCTATCTCGGGTGGCTGGATCCTCTCCAATGAATCGTTTTTCCCCAAGAACAAATGGGTGACCTGGGTGAAATTCCGCGGCTCCTATGGTGAGGTCGGCAGCGATCAGCTGGGAGGAAGACGTTATCTGTACCTGCCAAATACCTGGGCTTACAGCACCAGCGCCTACAATGGCTATTATTTCGGGAACTCCAACGGATCGAGCACCAATCCCTATTATACAGGTGCGCTCGAGGCCGCGCTCGGAAATCCTGATATCACCTGGGAGAGAGCGAAGAAGGTCAATATCTCTGCAGACCTTCGTTTCATCAATGATAAATTGTCGGTCACCACTTCCGTATTCCAGGAAAAACGCAGCAATATCCTCGTTACCCTGGGAACGATCCCCGGCACCTACGGCGTCACGGCGGGCAATGTACCCCCCGCGAATGTCGGTAAGGTCACCAACAAGGGATTGGAAATAGAGGCAGGCTGGAATGACAAGATTGGTCAGGTCGCTTACTGGGTAAAAAGCAATTTCTCTTTCGCGAGAAACAAGATAGACTATGAGGCAGAAGCGCCTTACCCTTACCCCTGGATGAACGAGACGGGCTATTCGATCGGTCAATACAAAGGCCTCAAAACTGATGGCTTCTATAATACACAGGAAGAGCTGAACAACCGCCCGTATAACACCTTTGGCAACAATGCCAAGCTGGGAGATCTTAAATTCCGGGACATCAACGGCGATGGCCAGAATCTCTTCCGAAGATGAAGTGCCCATCGGATATCCCAATCTGCCCCAGATCGCCTTTAACCTTTCCCTCGGATTTTCTTACAAAGGTTTTGACATGAGCGCCCTGTTCATCGGGACGGCTAAAGGGTCATTCCCGCAGTTTGGATATATTCTCAACACGCCTTTCGCGAAGAATGTGGGTGAGGTGCTGCAGTCGACCTATGATGGTCACTGGACTGCGGAGAAATACGCAAAGGGTGAAAAGATCTCTTACCCCGAAATCTCTTTTGCCGGCGGACAGAACAACAGTGCTGTGCTCAGCGATTTCTGGCTGCGATCCAACAATTTCAAAAGGTTGAAGAATCTTGAAATCGGGTACAGCCTGGCGCCGAATGAAAAGCTGCTCAGACATAGCGGCATAAAAGGCATTCGGATCTACGCCAACGGGAATAATCTATTGACCTGGGGTTCGCACCTCATCAATGGGATAGACCCCGAGCTGGCCGACAATGGCAAGAATGATATGGGCTATTTGTTCCCCATTACCAGGACCTTCAACGTCGGCGCCAACATCAGATTTTAGCTCAATTCAAATTCAAAGAGATGAGAACAAGATATTTATTTATACTACTTGCTTTTACATTCGCTGTCAGCGCGTGTGAAAAGACTTTCCTGGAAAAGCCTATCACCAGCGCGACAACGATCGATTCCGTCTTTTCCAATACGACCAATGCGCTGAATGCTGTCGCCGAGGCGTATCACACCTGTCTCGAGCAGGGGATCACGTATTACACCTATGGCTCTTACTGGAATGCCTCTATCCCGGAAAACTTATCCGGATCGCTCAATTACGGCTTTTCCTGGACGGTCGCCAATAGCCAGGTGATGAATGGGATGACCGCAACTGGCGTCATCGAAGACCTGGATGGCTTCAATTATAATTATGCGGCTATCCGCCAGGCCTTCCTGGTGAAAGAGAACATCGATCAGGTGCCTGGCATGTCGGCATCGGATAAGGCATCCATCAAAGCAGAAATGCAAATGCTGGCAGCTTACCGTCTCGAGCAGATGATGATCATTTTCGGAGGCGTTCCCATCGTGACCAAGACTTTCAACGCCAACGATGATCTCGCCGTCAAAAGAAGCTCCGTACAGGAAGTCCTCGACTCCGTGGTATCCTGGTGTGACCAGTCTGCGGCCGTGCTGCCATCTAAATGGTCCAGCACATATAGTGGCAGGATGACCAAAGCGGCGGCACTGGCTATTAAATCCAAGGCGCAATTATATGCCGCTCGTCCGCTATTCAATACAGGAACACCTTATCTGGATTTTGGCAGCAACAACAATCTGATCTGTCTGGGCAGTGCAGATCCGGGCCGGTGGACCACGGCAGCGGCTTCGGCAGAAGCTGTAATTTCTGAAGCTGAAACCAATGGCGGCGCCCATATTATCAATACCGGCAACCCGTTAGCCGATTATGGTACAGCCACCTCGACCCCCGGAAATGCCGAGGTACTGCTGGCTTTTAAATACGATTATGGCGGCAGCAGCAGTGTTGGTTCAGCTGGATGGGGTATCGGCAGCTTCTATGATTTCCATAACTGGCCCGCCTATGGCAATATGCTGACCTATAATTTTGCAACAAATTATTACAAGGCGGATGGTACCGATCAAACCTGGCCTGATCTGAATGTGGTCACTCCTTTTTCCGACTATCTCACCAAAACGTCAGAGATGGAAGCCCGCTTTAAAGCCGATTACAAACCCTGGCAGACCGATGCGCCGAACAATCCCGGAGACAGCTACTGGAGCAATGCCAGCACCTGGCAATGGGGTTCACCCTGGGTAGCCATCCCGACCAAGTTCTTTTACAAGGCCAGCACACGCGGATGGTTTGAATTCCCCATCTTCAGATTGGCAGCCGCCTATCTGAGCGCGGCAGAAGCCTACAACGAGCTGGGTCAACCGACACAGGCGCTTGCCCGTCTCAATACCATTCATACACGCGCCGGCCTGCCAGCCGTCACCGAAACCGATCAGACCAAATTAAGAGCCATCATCCAACGCGAATGGGCAGTCGAATTCTTCGATGAAAACTACCGCCTGCATGATGTCAAGCATTGGAAGCTGGCCGATATCGGCAATGGTATCATCGGTGGTCCTATCTACGGCTTCTCCTTTAACAATGGTAGTACGCCGACCCAGTATAACAACACCAATTACCAGCGTTCGCTGTCTTACACGGCCTTCTGGGCACCAAAGGAATATCTCTGTCCGATTCCACAGACAGAGGTGAACAAGGGCATCATCATTCAAAACCCAGGCTACTAAAGCGTATTTAACCATGTCAAAGAACCAATTTATTCTGCATATGAAACGATATCATCATTCCATCACCAGGGGATTTCTGCTGGCCGGCAGCCTGCTGTGCTTTGCCGGAGCTCGCGCCCAGCAACATACCGCGTCCGCAGATACGACGGTGGCCCTCCCTTATCATGCCGCTGATACGTATGAAACAGGCCCGTTTTTGAAGACCAGGAAAACCCTGTCCGTAAGGGCCGCGGCTTCTGTGTCCGGCGAAGATCTTTCGAAGACGCCCGTTCCCAATATCACCAATACGTTATATGGAAGAGTGCCTGGATTGTTCGTCCAGCAAGGCTCTGGCGAGCCCGGTTATGATGGCGCATCACTGTCTATCCGCGGCAAGGGCACTTATGACAATGCCAGCATGACCATTTATGTAGATGGATTTCAAACGACATCCTCCTATTTTCAATACCTGTCACCTTCCGAGATCGAAAGCATCACGGTATTGAAGGATGCCGCCGCATTAGCCACCTTCGGCATGAAGGGCGCTAATGGGGTGTTGTGGGTAGTCACCCGCAGAGGCCAGGTCAGCAAACCGAAAGTGGCCATCAATGTCGTCAATGGCATTCAGCAGGCGATCAATATCGATAAACCTTATGGCTCCTATGATTATGCCCGTTTGTACAACCAGGCCATCAGCAATGACAATTACGCGCTGAATAACTACCAGTTCAACTGGACGCCTAAATATTCTGACGCACAATTGCAGGCATATAAGGATGGGTCGGGTACGAATGTCGACTGGTATGACCAGGTGCTTCGGAAAAGCGGCAGCTATACCAATGCCAACGTCGTTTTTTCGGGTGGGGATGTCAATACCCGCTATGGCGTGATCCTGGACTATATGCGTCAGCAGGGGCTGTATAATGTCGGGACCAACGACAATACGTCGAATGCGCAGATCCAGCGATTCAATATCCGGACCAATCTGGACTTTAATTTCTTCAAAATATTCGAAGCGAAAGTAGATTTGGGCGGACGGATCGAGGACAGAAGATACCCCAACTACAATGGTCCTCAGCTGTGGCAGGATATGGCGGCTTATCCATCCAATATCTATCCGGTAAAAGACAGCGCTACCGGCAACTGGTCCGGAACGACCATTTACGCCAATAACCCTGTTGCATCTTTGCATGCGCTGGGCTGGGCGTCAACCCATGACAGAACCTTACAGGCGAATTTTAACCTGAAGGAAAAGCTGGACTTCATCACCCCCGGCCTTTATATGAACGAAGCCGTTTCGTTCAATACCTGGACCCGCGCCAGCGCCAGCAAAACGGCTACCTATGCGCGATACGACAATGGGATACAGACTACCACGGATAAAACCACGCAGATTACCTCCAATGGCACTTCATCCACAGACCAATATGACTGGAAGCAGGCGAATATCACTGCCGGCTATGACAGGAGTTTTGGCCCGCATGCGATCAGCGCCGCGGTGAACTACTACGCCAGCAACTATGTGGTGGATTATGGCACCAACGGATCGGGGCAGAATAATGGCAACAATATCTTCTATCATTTTGAAAATATCGGCGGCAGATTTCACTATGCCTATCAGGAAAAATACCTGGCTGAGCTGGGCTTCGGCTACAGTGGCTCGGATGAATATGCTCCCGGCAATCGCTGGGGATTCTATCCCGCTGTCGGTCTGGGATGGGTATTGTCCAAAGAGTCTTTCCTGAAAGACAACAGCTGGCTCAGCTTCCTCAAGCTCAGGGCCTCTGCAGGTAAATCGGGCAATGACGCCAGCAACCAGGGACGCTATTTGTACCAGCAATACTTTGTCACCAGTGGCACGTATTACACGGGTACTGCGTTGACAGGCAGCTCCGGTATTGTACAGTCCTATGTGGCCAATCCGAAGATTTTCGCGGAGAAAAGCATGAAATATGATGTGGGTGTAGATGCGACTGTATTGGACGCGCTCAGCCTGACTGCGGATGTATTCCTCGATAAACGCAGCGGCATCGTGACCAAGAATACCAGCCTGCTGGCGGACTTTGGCGGATCACAACCCTATGCCAATATCGGAAAGGTCACCAATAAAGGGATTGAGCTTTCGGCTTCCTACCATGGTAAAAGCGGAAAGGTCGAATATACAGTAGGCGCCATGCTGACCTACGCCCAAAACAAAATCAACTATCAGGCAGAAGTGCCCCCGGTCAACAGCTTCAGCAAAACGACAGGCCAGCCGATCGGTACGCCGACCGGGCTGATTGCAACCGGCTTTTATGATGTGGCTGATTTCAATGCGGACGGAACCCTGGTTTCAGGAGAGGCCACTCCTCAGTTCGGAGCGGTCCAACCCGGAGACATCAAATACAAGGACCTCGATGGCAATGGAAAGATCGATCAAAACGATGTGACGAAGATCGGCAAACCTTCTTTCCCGTCAATGACATATGCTTTCAACGCCGGGATCAGCTTTAAAGGAATCGATCTTGCCGTCGTATTCCAGGGCGCCGCGGGCAGTGATGTCAATCTCTACACGGCCGCCTATTATCAGACGGTTGCCTTTGTCAACAACATCAATGTATACCCGACAGCCGGCAATGCCTGGGCTTATTTCCCCAGCCAGGGCATCGATACCCGCGCAAAGGCTAAATATCCCCGGTTGACAACGGAAGCCAATACCAACAACTATCAGAACTCCACCTTCTGGATGAAAAACGGCAGCTTTCTGCGGATCAGGAATGCCGAGCTAGGGTATAGCTTCTCTTCGGATATGCTGCGCAAGCTGCACATGGAAAAGCTGAGGATCTATATCAACGCGGCCAATCCGGTGACCTGGGGATATCTGAAGAAGCATTATAACCTGGATCCCGAGACGCCCTCCGGCTACGCGGGCCTTAAGTCCTATAACGCCGGTATTACTTTAAATTTCTAAAAACTCATTGTATGGCTGCACATAATATATTTAAGAAGGTGTCTGTCGGGTTGGTGGCTGCATTGAGCCTCACTGCCTGTAGTAAAAGCTTTCTCGATACAAAAATTGATACGTCGTCCACCGCATCAACGCTGAACTCTAACTATAGTACCCTCCTTTCATTGGGAGTGGCCCCCTATAATTATCTCCGCAGCGAGTTCCTGATCATGGACAATAACCTGTTCGCGCCGGTTTCTGATGAAGCGATTCAGACAGCTGCCAGCTCGAATTCGCTTCTTTTCAACAACGGATCCTGGAATGCCAATAATAACCCGGATAATTACTATGGGGCCTATTATTCCGGCATCAGAGCCGCCAATTATTTTATCGAACAGTCCGGTGCTTACAAGAGCTCACTGGCCTTGAACCGGGATACCATCTCTGCCTCGGGAAAGGTCAACTATGCCAACGATGTGTTGAATGTCGGCTGGTACAGGGCCGAAGCACATATCATGAGAGCCTGGTATTATTTCGAGCTGTCCAAACGATATGGCGGCGTACCGCTGGTCACCAAGACTTTGAGCGCCAGCGACAATACCAATCTGCCGGCAACGAGCTATGACAGCATCGTCAGCTTTATCGTCAGCGAAATCGACCAGAATATCGACAGCCTGCAGGTCAATTGGAAGACGTCCTCCTTTACCAACTATGACGGCCGGTTCTCCAAAGGGTCGGCACTTGCCCTGAAGGCGCGTGTGCTTTTGTATGCTGCCAGCCCGCTGCACAATTCGACCAACGATGTGTCGAAATGGCAAACGGCTGCTGCCGCCCTGAATGACCTGATTGTCTTCGCCGGTGGGTCCGGACAGTATAGCCTGGATGGCAACTATTCCACCTATTTCCTGCAAAACAATGCGATTACCAGCAACGAGACGATCCTGGCAATCCGTTATTCAGCCAGTAATACGCTGGAAGCCAAAAACTATCCGATAGCTACAGCCGGTGGCACCAGCGGGATCACCCCCAGTCAGAATCTGGTGGCCGACTATGAATATACAGGAGCGGCGGATCCCAACAACCCTTATGCCAACAGAGATCCCCGTCTTGGTTTTACCGTGGTGACCAACAACAGTACCTGGAACAGCCGGACCATCGATGAATCAGCAGGAGCGACGGATGATATGGCTACTACCAATGCCAGCAAGACAGGTTACTATCTGAAAAAGTTCCTGAACGATAACCTGAATCTGACACAGGGTGCTACGGTCGTCCATAACTGGATCGTATTCCGCTATGGTGAGGTATTGCTCGAATACGCCGAAGCGATGAACGAAGCTTACGGTCCGGATGACGATCATGGCTATGGACTCACGGCAAGATCCGCCCTCAACGCCGTACGCAATAGGGCAGGGGTGAGCATGCCTGCGGTAACGGTTGCCGACCAGACTTCCTTCCGCACTGCAGTTAAGCATGAAAGACGCATCGAGCTGGCTTTTGAGAATTACCGTTACTGGGATTTGCTGCGCTGGAAAGATGCCGCCACGACGCTCAGTCAGCCGCTGCAGGGCGTAGCTATCACCAAAGACGGATCGGGGAATTTCACGTATACGGTACAGACGGTGCAAAACAGGGTCTTTGATGCCACCAAAATGTACTACTATCCTTTCCCCCAGACGGAGATCAGCTTGTCCAATGGAGTCTTGCAACAAAATCCCGGCTGGTAAACAACCAACTATTCAGGAATTTAAAAAATTGAATTATGCGTCTTCTCAATAAAACCTTCGCTGCTGCCCTGCTGGTTTGCGGAATAGCTATTTCCTGCAAGAAATCCGGGTCTGAATTGAGCTACGGGTATAACAAAATCTACATGCCGCAGTCGATCAACGTCTCCGGCGGTGTCAGTAATAACTACCCCGTGCCCACCGGCACGGACAGCTCTACCTATAACTACACGGTGGATGAAACCAACCGAAAAGTGAATATCATCTTAGGTGTCTATCTATCGGGCCCCTCCAAAGATGCTTATTCGGTGGAGATCGGTACGAATACCGATACCATTGCTCAGCTGATTACGGCCGGCACGCTGGATGCCTCTACGATGCTGTTGCCAGCTACCGTCTATTCCCTTCCAACCAGTGTTGACGTTGCAGCCGGCGCCAAGGGAAATACCTTTTCGCTGTCTGTCAGCATTGACTCTCTCGAAGAAGCGGTATATGCCGGAAAAAAGCTGGCCCTCGCGGTGAAAATCTCCAATCCCAGTAAGTTTACGCTGGATACTGCGCAGTCGACCACGATTGTCATCATTGACGTAAACACACTGGTCATCGGACCTGCCAGCGATGTCACCAGCAGCTATATCAAGAATCCCGGCAATGCCTTTGTCGCTTCTGCGATGAATGGCTCCCGGTGGGGAAGCCTGGCCTACTGGACGGCCAATACGGCTGCATTGAGCCATGGCGGTGTCGGCGGCTATTGTTATGATGGAGACGGAGCAACGATGGACCTGGAATCCGGCTGGGGCTCACCGCTGATCAGCAACGGTAAGATCTATCAAACCATTACGCTTCCTGCAGGCAGCTATGCATTCGATCCCTCCGGCGGATCCTGGATCTGGCAGGGAACCAAAGATGCGGCTTATGTTGTTGTCGCTCCCGGTTCAGACACCTTACCCGATTATGCTGATATCGTTGGCAATAGTGATATCCAATATCAGGTGATTGCAGCTCCCCAGACGAAGGTATCCTTCTCGTTGACGGCAACTACCCAGGTGACTGTGGGCGTCGTAGTCAATTATGTGCAGGATCAACAGGGGATCAAGTCTTCCCAGGTTAAATTATATGCTTACCCGAAACATTTATGATGAATCTACCGATCATGCTGTATCCTATCCTGCGAATCCTCGTGTTGACGGCCTTTGTCGGCACGGCGCCCAAAAAGGGGGAGATCGTTTACGTGGATAATACGAGTTTCAGCAATAAAGAAAATTTTCTGGCGTCCTGGGGGTATTCCTACCCCTGGGGCCCGGAACACAATGGCACGGCCAGGATGTACGACAGTCAGGTGAAAGTCGAAGGCGGCGTCCTGACCATCGAGGCCGACCGGCTGGCTTCTCCGGAAGGGAAAAGTAAATTCAGTCCTTACCTGCCGATTAACTATCATTCAGGCGCCGTTCATCTGAAGCAGATGATCACGGTATCTGATTCCCTGCCCAATTGGACGATCAGCGGCGATTTTCAGGCGCCTGTAGTGCCTGGTTCCTGGCCGGCTTTCTGGATTACCGGCGTAGACAATTGGCCGCCGGAAAGCGATATCATGGAATTGAAGGGTGATGATACGGTCTGGCAAAACACCATTACGGGTCCCGACTACAGGAACGTACAGTGGGCGACGAATAAGACGAAGGTGAAGAAAGCCGCAATGAGCTGGCACAATTACAAGGCTACCCTGGATAAGATCGATACCACCCATTTACGGATCACCTATTTTGTGGATGATAAAAAAATAGCGCAGGATACTACTAATTTTATGAACAAGCGCTTTTGGCTGGTCATCAACCTGCAAATGGAGGGATCCTCCGGGGATTCCGGGCCTTCGGCCCCGACAGTGATGCGTGCCCGGAATATCTATGTAGCAGCCAGGCCTTCAAAGCAATAAATAAAGATCTACAATGAGAAAAATTAATGTCCTGTTCATTTGCATGTGCTGGTTAATAAGTGCTACAGCACAACAGACGAGTTTTAAACCGGGAGAAATCTGGCCCGACAATCATGACGTGTACATCAATGCTCATGGTGGCGGCTTCTTGTTCAAGGATGGAGTATATTACTGGTTCGGTGAACATAAGATTGCCGGCGAGAAAGGTAATAGTGCGCAGGTCGGCGTTCATTGCTATTCGTCAAAGGATTTGTACAATTGGAAGGATGAAGGCATTTCGCTCAAGGTATCCGACGATCTTACGAATGATATCGCCAAAGGCTGCATATTAGAGCGTCCGAAGGTTGTATACAATGCCCGGACAAAGAAATATGTCATGTGGTTTCATCTTGAATTGCTGGGGAAGGGCTATAGCGCGGCACGAGCCGGCGTCGCCACCAGCGATAAGCCTACCGGTCCTTACACATTTATCAGGAGCTACCGGCCCAATGCAGGAAAGATGCCTTTTGTCAACGATGTCAATCCTGTGCAGGTCAATTGCGCGGCTCCTGCCAATTTCGTAGATAGCTTTTTCTGCCGGGATCTGCCGGGCGGACAGATGGCCCGGGATATGACGGTGTTTGTAGATGATGATGGCAAAGCCTATCATGTTTTCTCGGCAGAGGAAAACTATACCCTGGATCTGGCCGAGCTGACCGATGATTATACCGGCCATACGGGAAAATACATTCGCGTCTATATCGGTCACCAAACCGAGGCGCCGGCTTTATTCAAGCGGAATGGCAAATATTATATGATCGGGTCGGGTTGCACCGGCTGGGATCCCAATGCCGCTCGTTGGTTTGTAGCCGATTCTATCTGGGGCGCCTGGAAATACATGGGCAATCCCTGCCAGGGTAATGGCGCCAATAAAACCTTTGGCGGCCAGAGCACCTATGTGTTGCCGGTTGCAGGCAAGAAAGACGCCTTCATTTTTGTGGCGGACAAATGGAATCCCAAAAATGCCATCGATGGAAGATACTTTTTTCTGCCTATTCAATTTAAGCAGGATCAGATCAGCATCGAATGGCAGAACGAGTGGAACTTAAGCGTTTTTGAGCGATAAGACAGCGTAGAAGAAATCATAACCCCTAGACCCGACAACCCAAATATCCACCAGGACAGATCGGTCCGGTACGCGTAATCGCTCCGGACCGATCTACTTTCTCCCATTGTAGTGATAAATCACCCTAAAATCCTCGCTCGTTTCCTTTGTGACTGTTATTTTTGCGCAACATGGACATCGAAACCTGGAAAGCCGAATTGTTATCCGAAGCAAACCTCGAATTGGGAGAAGGCGCTATCTGGCACCCGCAATGGCGACAATTCTTGTATGTCGATATCGAGCATGGCGTAGTCGGCGCGATCGATCCGGAAACCCGGCAATCCGTACAGGTCCGCCTGGACAAAAGGGTAGGGACTGTCGTTGCCGCCGGTGGCAATAACCTGGTTGTTGCTGTACAAGGCAGCATTGATGTACTCAACTTTGAAACGGGCGAGCGCAAACCGCTTACGCCTATTGAGGCAGATAAACCCACCAATCGCTGCAATGACGGTAAATGCGATGCCGCTGGGCGATTGTGGATCGGCACCATGCATCCGACCGGAGAACAGGGAACGGGCTCGTTATATCGTTACGATGGGGCGCTCCATACTGCGATTCAAGGAACGGCCATCTCCAATGGCATCTGTTGGACTGCCGATCAAAAGACCATGTACTACATCGATTCAGCCAATTATCATGTTCTTGCATATGATTTTGATCTTCATGCAGGCACAATTTTCAATCCTCGCATAGTCGCTGCTATCGATCCTCCCGCTATGCCCGATGGCATGTGCATCGACCAGGAAGGCATGCTTTGGGTGGCTATCTGGGGCGGCAATGCGGTTCATAGATATGACCCGTCAACCGGAAACCTCATTGGAAAGGTTGATGTCGATGCGCCGCATGTCACCTCCTGCGCATTGGGAGGAAAAGATATGCAGCAATTGTTCATTACGACAGCAAAGGCTGGCCTAAGCCCCGATCAGCTCGCGCAATTTCCCCTAAGCGGTTCCCTATTCATGGTAGATGTCCCTTATCGTGGCATCGATCCCCATTTTTTCAAATGCTCCTGAGGTTGCTCTTTGGGTGTCTCCTTCATTTTCTTTTTTACCCTCCTGATAAACCGAACCTTGGTCTCGACTGATTTCGGCGATCTTCTCATCCGGGAAATCGCTCGTTTTAATCAGGTTCATAACGGTTTTCCGCAGCGTGACATTCCGCCCTTCATTCCATCCTTCTACCCATCCCTCGATGCGTCCCTGCTTCTTGCCCTCGGCAATCGCATCTTCGGGTGTAAATACGGTGACTTTCGCATAAATGCCCATGGTATTTTATTTTTTACGTGATTGTTCTAATTTAAGCTTGATTCTTTTGACTACCCGAGCTTCGGTTCCGGCCAGGTCGGCAATCTTTTGATCGCAAAAATCACAATTTTGCAAAAGATTGATGACAAACAATCTGGTACATTCTTTTATCGTTTCATTCTTTCCTATTGTGTATCCATCTTCATATTGGAGCATGGCAAATCTTTCGAAGTAATCCATTATACTTTTTTATGTGGTTAATTAATTCCTGATTGATGCTTTTGACAATCATAATGTCGGCGCCGGTTAGTTCAGCAATCTTTTCTATCGAAAAGTATTTGTCCAGCAAAAGATTTAGGACAAATTGTCTAAGTGATTCGATTTTTCCTTCTTCACTACCTTCTCTTCTGCCTTTGTCATATGGAAGCTCACGGCTTAATATTTTCTCTATCCTTTTCGTCCGAAAGATCGGTTTCTATCCAGGGTTTCGTGATCTTTCTGGCTAATTTTATTGTCTTTTTGTCCCTCACTGTTCGTGGACCTTCATGCTGACCTTCAATTCGTCCTTCATTTTTAATGCTGCTGACCAATTCAAAATCGCATCCGACTATTTCGGCAATCTTTTCATCCGAAAACTCGTTTTGTTGTAGCAGATATCTCGCGAACTTTTTGTCGCCTTCAATTCTTCCCTCAATTTTCCCTTTTTCGATTCCTTCTTCATGTCTGAAAATGGCGGTTCTTTCATAAAGATCCATGACATTTTTATTTTGAATAATTAAATCAATTCATTTTTAATGCTTTTGACTAATCCAATATCGCATCCAACTATTTCGGCAATCTTTTGATCCGAAAAATCACTTTGTTGTAGCAGAGATCTCACGAACCTTTTATCGGATTCGATCCTCTGCTGGTTTTTTCCTTCTATTAGGCCCTCATTACGGCCTTCAATTTTTCCCTTTGCACTTGCATTATCAACATTGTATTCAGCGGTTCTTAGAAAAAGATTCATATCATTTTTATTTTGGGTGATTAAATTAATTTGCTCTTTGAATAAATGATTCGTTGATTCATGTTTGAATGGTATATATCCGATTAAAAAATCAAAAAGCGCCTCTAATTTCTTATTCTTGGATAATCCTCTTTCGCATAGAATTTTAAAAATGTCGATCTTACTCTTCAGTAATTTTTTATCGGAGTTTCGCCCTTGAATCAATCCCTGCCGGGCAATCATTAGAGCCAATGCAAAATAATTATCACTGGCACTCAACTCCTCATCACTATAATCCTGAATCCTAATGACCCGGTACTGATAACGTAGATTCGTGCCCTGACATTCACAACTATAGTTGTCAGGTATCGACGCACTGTCACTCCCGGTTAAAATGGCAATCGCCACCACCGGCATTTGATACCGGTCCCAAATCCGATAAAAATAACAGAACATGCGCTCTTCAAAGCTTGGTCGCCGCTTATCTTTGTCTACCTTGTCCTGCACTTCCAAATGCACCAATACCGGAGAACTCTTTCTGCTCCTCAAATGCATATGTGCTACCTTGTCCGCTGTCCTGGTGCCAGTTTTACTATCAGGCGGCCTGAAAAGACCCGTTAACTCCTTGTCCATAAAGATGATCTTCTTCTCTAAATCAAACGGTTCATTCGCATCCTTGAACACAAATCGGACAAGTTCATCAAAAAGATATTCCATGACGTCTTTAAAATAGACATCTTTGCGCTGATGCATACCTGCGACATTAAATTAATTTATGAAGTCGGCAGCCGCACTAGCTTGCGGCAATCATGAAATGAATAAATAATTTCCCCTCAAAATTATAGGACACAACGGCGATCAACAATAGCACCGGTTTAAAAATAAAAAAATCTTTACGATTCAAGTCGTAAAGATCTCGGTCAAGAAAATATCCGTCATTGTGTTCACGCCGTAGGCGTCCTACTTCTTAAAATACCCTGCCAGCACATCAAATAGCTCCTCATCAATCTGACTCTGCCGAAGCCGGTTATACGCCTGATTCAATTCATCCGTAATCTCATTGATGTTCTTCTCCGCCCGCTGCATCGCCTCCAGCCGGCTCGCATTCTCACTCGCAAGCGATTCCGAACAAGCTTTAAAAATCGACACAAATAGATATTGCTGTAATAACTCAGACAATACTTTAGATGGATCCCCCACAATCTGCGGGATTACTTTCCCCGGCCAGGCTTCCTGCCGTATCCTGTCCAGCCACTGCTCGCCCATCGGAAGTATCTGCGTCATCGACGGCGCATAAGCAGTCCCCTGCAACGGAGCATTATTATAGAGCGTCAACATCTGCAAAGGCGCCCCGATTTTATCCGTCTCCAATAGTATTTGATTGACCAGCATGGCGACCGTATTGATCGACACCGGCACCGGAAAAGATTGCCGCGAAGGATGCCCCGCATCTTCCAATAAGCTGCTGATCCGCTCACCGACAGTCCATAGTTCCCGGCCACGGCCGCCCCCGCCCCCCGCATTCATATCCTTCAACACTTTCGCAGCCACCACTTCATTGAATTTTCCCACCAGTCCCTGATCCGTACCAAAGACCAACAGGATGCCTGCCCGTTCCGATTTCTCCCGCCGAAGCGACACCCACATATCCAACGCGCCCGTTTGCCGGAAACACGCATTCAACCCCAGCGTAATCGTCCGGTAATAGTCCTGCAAAGAAGCCACCGCCATTTCAAATTGCGTAATCCTCGACGCCGCCATGGCTTTCATGGTTCGGACTACCGTCTTCAAATCGGCCGCACTGTCTTTTCGTCTTTGCAGACTTTCCAGCGTATCACTCATGGATATCCGTTGTTTGATGAGTAGTGTCAGCCAATGCCAGCCTGGCCAATTCCTGCAGCGCCGCCTCTTGATTGTCACTGAGCTTTCCTCCCGATCGTAACGCTGCATGCAGATCGGCTGAAGCACCGGTCAACGCTTTGGCAAGGCCTTCAATGGCCGCCGGAATGCCCGTCACAGGGATGTCCGCCATCAGGCCCGCTTTTAGCGCCAACAAAAGAAAAACCTGCTCTTCAACAGCAACCGGCTGCGACGCGCCTTGTTTGAAGCATTCCCGGATCCGCTTCCCATGTTCGATGATTTTCTGCGTGTCGGCATCCATCCGCGTGCCAAAGCGGGCAAAGGATTCCAGTTCTTCAAACTGAGCGTAGGTAAGTTTCAAATTCCCCGAGACGGATCTGAATATGGGCAGCTGCGCCTTGCCGCCGACTCGAGATACCGACTTGCCTACATCGACGGCTGGCATGACACCCAGATCAAATAGTTTAGGGGATAGATAAAGCTGCCCATCGGTAATGGAGATGAGATTGGTAGGAATGTAAGCAGATATGTTCTGCGCTTCCGTCTCGATAACGGGCAAAGCCGTGATTGACCCGCCGCCATGCGCCGCATTGAGATGAGTCGATCTCTCCAGCAGACGGGAATGTATATAGAAGATATCTCCCGGAAATGCCTCCCGGCCGGGAGGACGTTTTAGTAAAAGGGATAGCTCCCGATAGGACCGGGCATGATGGGTAAGGTCATCATAAATGATAAGCACGTCTTTCCCCTTTTCCATAAAGTATTCTGCGATACTGGTAGCCGCATACGGAGCAATGTAACGAAGACCCGGTAAGTCGTCCCCGGAGGATACCATGACAGTGGTATAGGCCATGGCCCCGGCCTTCGTCAACGTAGCAATCACTTTGGCCACCGATGCCGTTCGCTGACCGATCGCGCAATAGACGCAAATGACATTTTTATCACGCTGATTGATGATGGTATCCAATGCAATGGTTGTCTTCCCCGTTTGACGGTCTCCCAGGATCAGCTCCCGCTGCCCACGGCCGATAGGGATGAGCGCATCGATGACCCGGATGCCTGTCTGCAGCGGCGTATTGACGGCGGCACGATGCATGATGGGATGCGCCGGCCTTTCAATAGGATAGCGTTCTCTATGATCGATCCCTGGTTTGCCATCCAGCGGCTCGCCCAGCGGGTTGATGACTCTGCCAATGAGCGAGTCGTCCACCGGAATATCGACCACCCGCCCCATTCTGGTCACAGGCTGACCCGGATTCAGCTGGTCACTTTCTCCCAGCAGCACCACGTCGACTCTGTCGGCCTCCAGATTAAACGCGATTCCCTGTACGCCACCGGGAAATTCTACCAGCTCTTCATATCCGACTTCCGGCAGTCCGCTTACGGCTGCCACTCCCTGGCTAAGACTGATGATCATGCCGCGCTCCTCGATGCTCAAAGCCGGCGTGTATTCGGCATTGGCTTTTTGCAGGGTATCGAAAAATGCTGTCTCTTTAGCTTGATTCATGATTCTCCATTTTTTCGTCGGAAATAGCTGCCGCCGTATGTTTCATCAAGGCATCCAGATAGTCTTCGATATTCCAGGCTATCTGGTAGTTACCGCAATGCAAGGTGATTCCGCCGATGATGTTGCTATCCACCTGATATTCCGGAAGGCTTCTATTGTTTGTGGTTGCTGCCAATGCCTGCTCCAGAGACCGCCTCGCGTCAGCCGTTAATACGAAGGCGGTGGTAATGGACAATTTTTCGGTCGCCAGGGTTTGTTTCAGCGCTTCGTCAGCTTGGGAGATTTCTTTCTTGACCTCATCTGTAAAAGCGTGAATGATTCCCGATTCAAGATCGGCAGATGCAAGGTCTTTCATGGTCTTTTCCGCAATGGCAAAGACCTGTTTTGTCAAATCGGTCCGGAACCGGGCCTCGTTTTTATTCCACTCGGTTGCCGCCGCATCTTTGTATTTCTCCTGCAATGATGCATATTCCTGCTTGGCGTTTTCGGTAAGCTGCTTTTGCAATGCCTGGGCATCCGCATTGACCGTGGCCAATAGGCGCGTCTTCTCGGCTTCGAATGCCTTGTTTTTTTCCTGAAGCGTCAATTGCTCCTGCGTGGCCTGCGCCTTTTTATCCGCAGCGTCTTTCAGCTGCTGCGCTATTTTTTGCTCTCTTGCATCCAGCGCCGCCAGCACCGGTTTATACAGGAATTTCTTCAGCAGCCAGACTAGCACCATGAAGTTGACGATCTGCGCCACGACGGTAAACAGGTCGATTTTCATGGCCGGCTATTTTGCAATGACATGATTCCAAAAAGGATTGGCGAAAATCAGGATCATGGATACCACCAGACAGTAAATACAGGTGGATTCGATCATCGCTAAACCGACGAACAAAGTGCGCGTGATGGTAGAGGAGGCGTCCGGCTGTTGTGCAATGGAAGTGAGAGCGGCGACAATGGCTTTTCCCTCCGCCAGGGCGGGAAGCATGCATCCTATACTAGTCGTTAATCCGGCCGTGATTACGGACACAAGTCCTATAATGGTTATGCTGTCCATGGTGTATGGGTTGTTTTTTGGTGACGAATGTTTATTTATACTTCTCCCTGTGTGGCCGCCGTGATATAGACGGTCGCGAGGATCGAAAAGATATAGGCCTGCACGATTCCCGTCAGCAGATCCAGCGAGCTCATGATGACAGGAAAGAAAAAGGGGGCTATGCTTAACAGAATGGCAATGATCAATCCGCCGCTCATCATATTGCCAAATAACCGAACGGCCAATGCCAGGGTTCTTGAAAATTCGCTGATGATATTGAATGGCAGCATGATGAAATTGGGCTGCAGATAGGATTTCAGGTATTTCCCCAATCCATTTTCTGCAATGCCGTAGAACGGAACGGCGACAAAGACACACAGGGAAAGCGCAGAAGTAGTCGACAAGGAGCTCATCGGGTTTTCATAGCCGGGTATTATACTACAAACGGTGGCGAAGGCGATGAAAAGAAATAGCGTCCCGATAAACCCCATGAATTTGCGGGGTTTGTTGAGGCCTACTTCCCGGATCTGGCCTTCCACGGTCAGGACCAGGATCTCGATCAATGCCTGCCAGCGGCTCACGATCAGATCTGATTTCAACCTGGACGTGATCAGTTTGGCCCCTGCCGCCAAAACCAGCATCAGGATCCAGGTGATGAGAATGGTTCGGTTGAGTGTAAACCAGCCATATTGCCAGATGATCGATTCGTCAGGACTAAGCTTCATCGCCTGTGTTTTTCTCAAAAGCAATATTTCCGGCAGCTCCCTTCTCTTTCGTATACCGTTGCACGAGAAGCCTGCCGATGACGAATCCGGCCAAACATAAGACCAGCCGCTTCCAATCACCGCCGGACAACGCGTACATACCTCCCAGCGACAGACCCGTTCGCAGCATGAAACTGCCGAAAATGGTCCATTGCGCATATCGCATTGTCAGGGCTTTTCGGGTCGTAAACCACAGACCTCCGTAAAAAAATAGCCCCAGGCCTATTCCCGCCACCAATACGAGAAAGATCATTACTGTTTCATGGTTCATGGTCATCCGTTTTTTTGTTGATATTGCTATTCGCTTTCGATACCCAGTTCCAGGCAATGAGACATCCTATCATAAGGCCTCCCACCAGCAGCGACAGCGTCCAGGAAAAAGGCTCGGGATATTTGCGGTCCAGCCATGCCCCCGCCAATGCTCCGAGCGTGGCAGGAACGGCTACCGACCAGCCTACCAAACCCAAAAAACGCATCCCGGACAAGGCGGAAGGAGGATGCCGTTGCGCTTCCAGCTTCCGGTCTTCCTTTTTGCCGATGTCGCTGCTGAATTGCTTGTCGGATTCGGATTTCATGGATAGGGGCGTTTCATTTTTTCGATATTGCGGATAAACCCGCTTTCCAGCTTCGCCAGAATGGTTTTAACCTGTGCTTCTTCTTCCTTACCCGCCTTCATCTCTTTGTCAACGAGGTCTCTCAGTTGTCCCAGCGGAGCATTTCCAATGGCGTTTTTCACGGAGATATACACTTGCCGGCCGGTCTTTATCAGCGTTCCTTCGGCTGTCGCCAGGTATTGATAGTCGCCGTCACCAATCCGGTAGCTCAAAATGCCGGGACGGATGATGGCTGCAAAATCCAGCCGCTGCGGCAATATACCCAGGGATCCCGCCGTGGTTTCCGCAACGATGGCTGTGATATCGTCCAGCTCGGAAAATACTTTGTAAGGCAATAATATTTTTAACAGCATGGCCATCTTACCTGGCTTTTATCGCTTCGTCGATCGTGCCGATCATATAGAAGGCCGATTCGGGAATATCGCTGAACTCGTCTGTCAGGATTCGCTCACATCCCTCCAATGCCTGCGGGAGGGTGACATTCCTGCCCTGATATTGTGAAAATTGTTCCGTCGTAAAAAAGGGCTGCGTTAAAAAACGTTCCAGCTTTCTGGCCCGGTTGACAGTTTTCTGATCTTCGGAAGACAGCTGTTCCATGCCCAGCATGGCAATAATGTCTTTCAGATCCTCATATTGCGCCAGCGTCTGCCGGATGGCGCGAGCAATATCGTAATGCCTTTGACCGATGATGCCGGGGGTGGCCATGGAAGATCCGCTTTGCAGATGATCGATGGCAGGATACAGTCCTTCTGCAGCTTTTTTACGGGAGAGCACGATGGATGCCGAAAGATGCGAAAAAGTATGCACCGCCGCCGGGTCCGTAAGGTCATCCGCAGGTACATAGACCGCCTGAATAGAGGTGATGGCGCCGGATTTCGTATTGGAGATCCGTTCTTCCAGCTGCGACAGCTCCGTGGCCATTGTCGGTTGATAACCCAGCCGGGAAGGAATCGTACCCATCAGTCCAGAGACTTCCATACCCGCTTGTATAAAGCGAAAGATATTGTCGATCAGCAATAGGACGTCGCGCCGCTCTTCATCGCGGAAATATTCCGCCATGGTAAGCGCCGAATGACCGACCCGGAAACGCGCCCCCGGCGGCTCATTCATCTGGCCAAACATCATGATCATGTTGGGCAGCACACCGGCATCTTTCATATCGTTGTACAATTCCAGACCCTCGCGGCAGCGTTCCCCGATGCCGCAAAACATACTGATCCCATCGTGGTTCTTCACCATTTTGTGGATCAGCTCAGTCAGCAGCACAGTTTTCCCCACGCCGGCTCCTCCGAACAAACCCGCCTTGCCTCCTCTCTCCAACGGAGCCAGTACATCGATCGCCTTGATGCCCGTCTCGAAGATGGCTGAATCGGCAGATCTCTCATTCAGGGGTGGCGCCGCATGGTGGACCGTTTTTTTGACACCGTTGCCGCCAATGGCTGTATCCTGAGACTCACCGAAAAGATTGAACAAATGACCCAGGGTGACGCGGCCGACAGGGACGGAAAGCCCTTTCCCATCGCTGATGGCCTTCATGCCCCGATACAATCCTTGCGTAGTCGTTAGCCCGATGCACCGTACATGATGCATGTCGGGTTGCGATACGACTTCCAAAAGGATCTCTCCGCCATTACCTGTATTGACTACAGCGTTGACTGGCGGCAGCAGCGCAGGGAAATGAACGTCTACGACAGTCCCCCTTACCGCGCTGATATTTCCGATATATGTATTTTCATTGGACATCCCATTTCCAGTTTTTCACCTCGGGCATATCGATTCCGTTTTGACGGATATAGTGTTTGTGTTCGATCAATTTGTTCTTCATCGACTCTTTCAGATACGCGCCCTTGTCGCCCAGCTGTGGCAGCCTGTCTATGACATCCTGCACGAGATCGAAGCGGTCCAGCTGGTTCAGGACGGTCATATCGAAAGGCGTGGTAATGGTTCCCTCTTCTTTATACCCGCGCACATGAATATTGGAGTGGTTGGTGCGCCGGTAGGTCAGACGATGGATCAGCCAGGGATAAGCATGAAATGCGAAGATGACCGGTTTGTTCCTGGTAAATAAGCTGTCGAAATCTGCATCGGACAACCCATGCGGATGTTCCGACTCAGGCTGTAGTTTCATCAGATCGACGATATTCACTACCCGGACCTTCAGCTCAGGCAGCGCCTTTCTCAGGATCGACACGGCAGCCAGGGTCTCCAGTGTGGGCACGTCTCCCGCGCAAGCCATGACGACATCGGGTGAAGCGCCTTCATCGTTACTCGCCCATTCCCAGATTCCTATTCCCTTGGTGCAATGCACGACAGCCTCTTCCATAGTCAGCCATTGAGGAGAAGGATGTTTACCTGCCACGACAACATTCACATAATGTCTGCTGCGCAGACAATGATCCATGACAGATAACAGACAATTGGCATCGGGCGGCAGATATACCCGCACCACGGAAGCCTTCTTGTTGACGACATGATCGATAAAGCCTGGATCCTGGTGGGTAAAGCCATTGTGATCCTGTCTCCATACATGAGAGGCCAAAAGAATATTCAGCGACGGCAGTTTCTTTCGCCAATGCAATTCGGCAGTTATCTTGAGCCATTTTGCATGCTGGTTGAACATGCTGTCGATGATATGGATAAATGCTTCATAGCAATTGAACAATCCATGTCTTCCGGTAAGGATATATCCCTCCAGCCAGCCTTCGCATTGGTGTTCGCTTAGCATCTCCATGACCCTGCCTTCCCGGCTCAGGAATTCGTCTGTGTCGAGGGTTTCTCCTTCCCACTGGCGGGCTGTGGCTTCAAAGACGGCGTTGAGCTTGTTGCTTAAGGTTTCGTCAGGGCCAAATACCCTGAAATTCTTCCCGCTGAGATTCATCCGGATGACATCCCGGATAAATTTCCCGAGCACCAGGGTATCTCCCGGACCCTGCTCGCTGCGGTTGGCGACGGCAAGGGCAAAATCCCGGAAGTCCGGCATACAGAGATCCTTGACGTCTTCTCCGCCATTGGCATGGGGATTCGCTCCCATCCGGCGATTTCCACCCGGGACCAGCGCTTTCAGCTGCGGCAATAATTTTCCCTCCCCGTCAAACAATTCTTCGGGCCGATAGCTCCTCAGCCAGGCTTCCAGCTGTTGCAGATGTTCGGGGTTTTCCGCCGGATCGGAGAGAGGCACCTGATGCGCCCGAAAGCTGTTTTCTACTGGTAATCCATTCACGGTTTTGGGACCTGTCCACCCTTTCGGTGTCTTTAATATGATCATCGGCCAGCGCGGTCTGGTCACATCACCGTCCGCGGCTGCTTTTTTAATCGCCCGGATCTCCTTCACCACTTGATCCAGCAGCGCCGCCATTGCTTGATGCATTTTCATGGGCTCATCGCCTTCGATCCAGTAAGGCTTCCAGCCATATCCCTGCATCAGCTGTTCCAGCTCGTCTCTGCCTATTCTCGCCAGCACAGTCGGATTCGCGATCTTATATCCATTGAGATGAAGGATCGGCAGTACCACGCCGTCGTTGACAGGGTGCAGGAATTTATTAGAATGCCAGGCCGTCGCCAGTGGACCGGTCTCGGCTTCGCCGTCTCCAACGACGCAGGCAACGACCAGGTTCGGATTGTCGAATACGGCGCCAAATGAATGGCTCAATGAATAGCCCAATTCTCCACCTTCATGCATGGATCCCGGACATTCCGGCGAGACATGACTCGGGATGCCTCCGGGAAATGAAAATTGTTTGAATAATTTCTTCAGCCCGGCTTCATCCTGTGTTATTTCCGGATAGATTTCGCTGTAGGTGCCCTCCAGATAGGTGTTGCCGACAAGCGCAGGACCTCCATGACCGGGGCCGGAAACATATACCATGTCCAGATCATATTGCCGGATGATCCTGTTTAGATGGACATAGATAAAGTTTTGTCCGGGCGTCGTGCCCCAATGGCCCAACAACATCTTCTTGATATGCTCGAGCTTCAAGGGCTCGCGCATCAATGGATTGTCCTGTAAATAGATTTGGCCGACAGCAAGATAATTGGCCGCCCTCCAATAGGCGTTCATGTTTGCTAGAAGCTCTTGCGTGATAGACTCTTCGCGGGTGCTAAGTTCCTGGACGTTCATGCGCATTGGTTTTTTCGGGAATAACTTTGTTTTTCAACATGCCGGCGACGGCCGTGGCGATCATTTTTTCTTCATTCGTAGGAATGACATAAATGCTCACTTTACTGCTTTCGCCCGATATAATTGTTTCATGATGGACGTTTCTTACTTCGTCGACAAAGATTCCCGCATACCCCAAACCGCTGCCAATGGCCGCTCTTATCGCTGCGGAATTTTCACCGATCCCTCCTGAAAAAACCAGCGCATCCAATCCTCCCAGCACAGCCATATAGGCGCCTATAAATTTCCGGATCTGGTAGCAAAATATGTCTACTGCCAATGCCGCCTTTTCGTTTGTCTCCTTTTTTTGCAGCAGCTCCTGCATATTTCCACTGATGCCTGAGATGCCCAGCAGCCCCGACTCGTGATTGATGATCTGGTTGAATTTCTTCGCGTCGATGCCTTTTTGCATCATATACCAGGCGATGCCCGGATCCAGATCCCCGCTACGGGTGCTCATCGGAATTCCCGCCGCCGGCGTAAATCCCATACTGGTGTCCTGGCATTGTCCATGCTCCACGGCCGCAAGGCTTGCTCCGTTTCCTAAATGCGCGAGTATCACCTTTCCTTTTGCCGCCTCCGGATTTATTCCGGACAATTGTTCCATTAAATACGCGTAGGACAAGCCATGAAATCCATATCGTTGAATGCCTTCCCCGAAGTAGGCGGATGGGATGGCATAGGTCTTCGCAACAGCGGGCAACGTTGTATGAAAGGAGGTGTCGAAACAGGCATATTGCAGCAGGTCCGGATAGGCTTTACTGATTTGCCGGATGATATCCAATTCCACCGGCATATGATCGGGGTCGTAATGACTGATGCTTTGCAATTCCGATAGTAAAGTGTCCGTGATCAACGCCGGCTCACTATGATGTAAGCCATGTACAATCCGGTGTCCGACGGCCTGTACTTCCTGCAGGATATGTTCATTTTCCAACCACTCCATTAGCCCTTTGATGGCGCCCGCAAAATCCGGGGCATGCAAGGGATGATCTTCTTCCTTGTCATTTCGGTGGATGGAGAGAACAACATTTTCGTATCCTATATTCTTGACGCTTCCGGAAATTTTTTCGACGATCTCTTCCGTCCACGTATAGACGGCGAATTTGATGCTTGAAGAACCAGCATTCAATACCAGTATATTGTTCTTTGCATCTTTATCCATTCTATGCAATTTAATTACATCCAACAAAATCTAATGTTGCCTTATTGTTTTTTATCGGCACGTTTTTAGAAGGGGGACGGCTTAAAGGACGTGTCAGCTAATGCTGTATCAAAATTATCGATGGGCGGCAATCGTAGACAAAACTCCCGTCATGGACGGATATGATCTTTATCAATTTACTGCAATTATTGGACCCGGCAAGGGATAGATCGAACCATGAATTGTACTTTTAATCGATTTCGATAATAAAGGGAACGATTAACTCATAGGAAATATTCGTCAGATGTAAAAGATGGAGTCAATGCTGCTCAATTCTTTTCGAGTGTTCGAATATCCTTGATTAAATGCGATATAGCCGCCGGACTAGTGCCATCATAGTATCCTCTAATGTGACAGTTTCTGTCGATCAGCACCAGCGTATCGCTATGGATGAAGTCCCTGGGCCCACCGTCTCCATCGGCTGCTGCAATACCCAGTCCCTCCCTGGCAAATGCATAAAGCGCTTTCTTTTCTCCGGTGCCAAATTGCCATTGTCTGGGATTCGCCTCTCTTCTTACGGCATAATGTTTCAGGGCGGCAACGCTGTCTTCAGCTGGATCTACAGTGAGCGAGACGAGCTTTACATCATCGTCTGCCTTATAGATCGATTGAACCATTTGCAGACCGGTGATCATCTTGGCACATATCGACGGACAAGCCAAAAAGAAATAGTGGGCGACCCAGATCTTCCCCCGTACAAAGGAGTCATTCAGGGGGCTGCCATCCTGATTGACGAAGGAAAAGGCCGGCACGGAAAATTGCACAACACGTTCAGAAGGGGACGGACTGCCGGCCACGAAATAGGGGAGATCTTTCATGTTATTATACCGGTATACCCGCCATGCGGTAATCACCACGATGGCCAGTACGATCAATACCAGTGCATAGGATGCTATAGCATTCCTGCTTTCTGTCGCCCTTTCGTCCATATCCTAAATGTAGTCATTCATGGCTGTTTGTCACGAAGCGATCGGCTCGGTTTTTCCATAGGTCAGCGTCATCTTTTCTTATGGAAGTTCCTGTAGGCCCAGCCGAAGATCAGCGGAAACACCCATAAAGAGAACATCATCGCGCTGAGAATGCCACCGATAACAACACGAGCAAGCGGCCTCGAGCTTTCCGATCCGATCCCATGAGAAAGGGCTGCGGGGAGAAGCCCAATAGCCGCCATGAGCGCCGTCATCATGACCGGACGAATACGCGCCTGAACGCCCAGCCGTATGCTGTCATGAAGCGACATCCTGCCGATTTGCCCGGCAGATACGTCAGCGACGGATGTCTGGGGTCTCCCGACATGGGCAAGATTTTCCTTAAACATGGTGATGAGGATGATGCCGTCCTGGATACAGATACCAAACAGGGCAATAAATCCTATACCTGCGGCAATGCTGAAGTCTGTACCGGTCACATAAAGCGCAAGGATACCCCCGACTATTGCAAAAGGGACATTGATGAACACGAGCAATGCATCTTTGAAATTGCCGAACATGCTAAGCAATAGCAGAAATATCAAAATCAGGCTGATGGGAACCACCTGGGCAAGACGCTTCTGTGCACGGCGCTGGTTTTCGAAATCTCCCTGAAATTGCATGGAATAGCCCCGGTTGAGATGAACCTGCTGGTCAATCTTCTGCTGAGCTTCGGCAATCGTGCTTCCCATATCCCGCCCCCGGACGGAGAATTTTAGCGCTGCATATCGCCGGTTGTCATCCCGGAAGATGAGACAGGCCCCGGTCCTTTCGCGGATGTCGGCAATTTCTTTGATAGGTACTTTTCCCCCATTCATCGTGGGAACCAGCAGCTCCCCAATCTGTTCGGGTGTCTTCCGGAATTCTTCCGGAAGGCGGACGCGGATATCGAAGATCTTGATGCCTTCATACAGCTGACTGGCAGGCACGCCACCTGCTCCCAATCCGCCGATGGCCATACTGATAACAGCATTGGCCTGATTGGTAGCAACGCCATACAAGGCCATCTTACTTTGATTCAGATCTATATCCAGCTCAGGCTGTCCGATGTTGTGAATGACACCAAGATCGGCAATTCCCCGTACGTTTTTCAGGACGTTATAACACTGGTTCAATTGCCCCTCCATATAGTTCAGCGAATCCCCGTATATCTTCAGACAAATACTTCCTTTTACCCCGGAGACGGCCTCTTCGACATTATCCATAATCGGCTGCGAAAAGTTAAGCGATGCGCCGGGAATCACCGAAAGCGCTTTATTCATCCGGTCGATCAGCTCTTCCTTGCTGATATCCGGCATCCAGGTGCCTTCGGGAAACATAAGGATGTCGAACTCGTTGTTGTAATAGCCCGTAACATCGGTACCGTCATCCGGACGGCCGGTTTGGGATACACAGTATTGTACTTGCGGGAAACTCATAATGATGTCCCTGGCCTGCTTGCAGACTTCTACGGATTTGGTAAGATTGGTGCTGTAGTTTAGCTGAATGCGAAGCCAGATACTGCCTTCATTGAGCTCGGGCAGAAACTCGGATCCCAGGTATTTGAAGGTCCATATGCCCAGCACCATGACGACCAAAGAAAGAGGAACGACAATCTTCCGGACTTTCCATGAAGCCTCGAAACCCCGCTGCATAAATTTCATGATCGGCTCGATGATCGGGTTGTGCTTCTCCCGGATGTTTTTGCGCATCAGGAGGCTGATAAGCACCGGCACAAGTGTCAGCGTCGTGATAAGCGATCCCAGCAACGCAAAGCTTAAGGTATAGGCGAGGGGGGAGAACATCTTCCCTTCTACTTTCTGGAATGCAAATATGGGGAGAAGGGCAGTAATGATAATAATATTGAGATAGAAGGGGCGTTTCCCAATTTCAGCAGCGCTTTTCTTGATCAAACCCAGCTTGGAGGCTTTATTAAACCTCGGCATCCCGAGCTCTTTTGCCCGATGATCCAGGATCACAAAAATCCCTTCCACCATGACAATCGTGCCATCCAGGATGATGCCGAAATCGACGGCGCCCAGCGACAGGAGATTGGCTGACATCCCCATAAGATGAAGACAAATGAATGCAAAGAGTAGGGAGATCGGAATGATAATAGCGACGATGGCAGTGGCGCGCCAATCGAAAAGAAACAGGCTGATGAGCACGACCACAAGCAATACACCTTCTATGAGGTTGTGCAGAACGGTATGCGTGGCATATGAAATGAGGTCGTACCGGTCGTAATAAGGGATGATCTTTGTATCAGCTGGTAGTACGTATTGGTTGAGATATCTGATCTTGTCTTTAATACCTTTTACCACTTCTGAAGGGTTCTCGCCCTTGCGCATGACGATAATGGCCTCGACGACATCGTCCTGTTTGGAAACTTTGCGGGGTCCGTCAGCGGGATTGGTCCCGTCAGCACGGGTGACCCAGCCGAGCCGGGGTACATTGGAAATCTCGACAGTTGCCACGTCTTTAACCAGCAGCGGCACGCCGATTGTTATTTTGAATGATGATGTTTTTAATTTCTTCTACATCATTCAGCAAGCCTATACCGCGGACCACGAATGCCTGATCGTTTTTGAATATCATGTCCCCGCCTACATTGATGTTGGTATTCTGTATGGCGGTAAACACATCCAGTGGCGTAAGTCCCAGATTGGTCAGCTTGCCCGGATCGACCTTGATCTCATAGGTCTTTGTCTTTCCTCCAAAGGAATTGATGTCTCCCACGCCTTCGACACTACGCAGCGCACGGTCGATTACCCAATCCTGCATGGTTTTCAGCTCCCGGACATCCCGGAAAGTCGATTGTATGGTGTATCGGTATATCTCACCGGTAGGCCCCGTAGGAGGCTGCACGGCTGGCTGGACGTTAGGCGGCAGGCTCGCATTGGGCAGCAGGTTCATCACCTGCTGTCTCGCCTGGGCATCCTTGACATCGTCGTCGAATATGATCTTGATGAAGGAAAGACCGAATATGCTGGTAGACCGAAGGCTGATCTTTTTCTGAACGGGATTCATGGCAATCTCGATGGGAATGCTGATGAATTTCTCGACTTCTTCAGCACTTCTACCCGGCCATTGCGTGATAATGTCGATTTCGGTGTTGGTTACGTCCGGAAATGCCTCGATAGGCATGTTGATGAACGTGATGATGCCACTTACGATCAGCAGCGACGTGGCAAATAAAATGAAATATTTATTTTTTAAGGAGAATCCGATGATGCTTCTCAGGAATTTGGTCATGGGTGGGGATTTTAATTGTTCAGCTGGTCGTAGATCTGCATGGCGTCTTTGGTGATTACCTGTTCTCCGGTGGTCACACCTGATTTGATATACACTTTATCGCCAAAGCTTCCCGTCGTTTCTACAGGCGTAATGTCAGCTTTGCCTGCTCCATGGTAAACAAGCACATAGTATCTGCTGTTATCGAAGATGAGCGCCGTTTTCGGTACATACAGGGCCTGCTGATGTTTTGTATTGGATACGGTCACACTGGCAAACATCAGGGGGCGCAAGGCATAATCCGTATTGTCAATGACAATGCGAACCTTGGTTACCCGGCTGTTGGGGTCCAGCACATGCATGATCTTGTCTACTTTTCCATGAAAGACCCGGTCCGGGTAGGTCAGTGTTCTGACGTCTACAATATCACCCATCGAGATTTTATCTATATTGGATTCGTAGACATTGGCCCAGATCCATACATTTTTCAGATCGGATATGACAAACATGGGATTGCCGTTATCGGTGCGGATAGCCTGGGCATTGGTAACGGTCTTCTGTACGAGAAATCCATTGATGGGCGCCTTTACTTCATACGATCCCTGCGTGTTATTGCCATTGATCTTCAGCACACGGCGAACCATTTCCAGCTGTGCAGCTGCCTGATCATAGTTGGTCTGTGCCGTGGTGAGATCCAGGCTGGAGGAAAGACCGCTTTTAAAGAGGTCCTGAGCGGCGTCCAGCTGTTTTTTTGCCGCGGTGAGACTGGTTTCTGCCTGCACAAGATTATTGCTGTAACCTGCCATTTCGCTGCTGCGGATAATGGCTAGCGGCTGGCCGGCGGTCACATAGTCTCCCAGCTGGACTTTGACATCTTCAACATTTCCGCTTACAAGGGGAAAAAGTGTCACCTGCTTGTCCTGATTGAAATCGACCTGGCCCGTGAGCGTAATGGCGTTGATAAGCTCACCGTCCCGCACTGTATCCATCGTGATAGTTTTTAGCAGGGTGTCCGGGATGATGTAGGGCGCGCGGTCGACGACCACGCTCTCGTTGTGCTCCTGGCAGGCAGCAAAGGCGATGAGGAAAGAAAGGAGAGGGAAATAGCGCATATGCATTGAATTATTCGTTAAAGAAGTTAGTGGCTGTATAGTAATTGAGATCTTCGAAGCTTTGTACCCGATTGTATTTTATCGTGTTGACCTGGATGATATTTTGTTTGTATGAATCATAGAAATCCAGGAAGTCCAGCAGGCTTATATTCCGATGCTCATATTGGAGGAGAACTTCGTTGGCCAGGCGTTCGAAATCTCCGGAAAAAGCCGGGTCTATCTCTTTGTAAAGTTTTTGCTGCGCATAGGCTTTCTGAAGGGATCTTGCCACATTCTCCGATACTGTGGCTTCCGTAAAATGCTGGGTTGCTTGCGCATTGGCGATCGTTGCTTTTGCCGATTTGATATTTCCCTGATTCCGGTTGAAGAAGGGCAGATCGATGGAGGCGCCAATGCCATAAAATCCATTGAGAAAACTTCCGGCCTCGTCATAGTTGGCGGAAACCGTCAGGTCTGGTACTGCAAGGGCTTTCTGATAGTTATAATTGAGCCGGTTGATTTCGGTATTGGTTCGCGCCACATTGAGATCGGTCCGGTTTTTATACGCCGAATCGATCAGGACGGGCAGTGCATAACGGCCGGGATCCAGGGTCTCGATAGCTGGTATGTCGGGCTTTGGCTGGATAAAGAATGATGGCTTTATCTGCAGCACCAAACGCAGCTCGCTTTCCGTGTCATTGATCTGATTGAGGAGATCATTGTATTCGCTGATGAAGCTATACAGCTGGGCGCGAATCCTGATAAGATCTTTGCCGGAAATATAGCCTTTGTCATGAGCCGAGGAGTAGCTTTCCACCACATGTTGGAGAGCCCGGATTTCCTTGTCGTAAGCCTGCGCTGACTGCTGCATATAATAGATGTTGAAGAAGTCGGAACGAAGCGTGTATTTCAACGTGCGCAGGAGATCCAGAAATTGATACTGCGTCAGCTGCACATTGGCCTGGGACAGCTTGATCTGTTTGTTTCGTTTTCCGGCCAGCAGGATGAGCTGATTCAGATTCAAAGTCGTTTCGTCATTGTTACCGGTAGGGAAAAACTGGCGAAGCTGACCGGAATACAGGGTATGCCCGATGGCGAAATTGGGATTGGGCCAGAGCCGGGCCTGCAAAACCAGCGCTTCGTTGGCTGTAATATTGTATCGCTGTGCCAATAGCAGCAGGTTTGAATCGAGGAATAGCTTTTCGGCATGAGGAAGATCCAGTTGCAGCGTGTCAGTCTGCTGCCCGGATACTATTCCGGCCGCTGAAAGAAAACATATTAAAAGCAGCGTGATAGATTTTACCATGCCCGAAACTATTAAGTGTGCATTAGGCCGGTATTAGCTGGACATTAAGCACGAATTAGGGCGACATTAAGCCTTTCTAATGTCGGCTTAAGTTTTTGATAGCCAAAGTGTGATGATGGCTTGTGCTTGTTTTTGCTTAACCGGCGCTTAACAAATGGGCGACAGGAAGGGAAGTTAATTGGTGAACAGCAGCTGAAATTCGGAGCCCTGGCCAGGCTCAGAGATGATGACGACACGCACATTGTGCAGACGCAGAATCTTGTCGGCCAGAGAAAGACCGACGCCATACCCGGTATAGCCAAACGTATTGGCGCCTCTGAAGAATGGCTGAAAGATTTTTTGTTGATCCTCTTTGGCTATGCCTATGCCCGTGTCGCGGATACTGATGACAGGTGTGTTGTTTTGCAGGTAGACCTGGAGGAATACGGTACGGTTGTTGGAAAATTTTATGGCGTTCTTGAGAATATTACTGATGCCAATAAAAAGCAGATAGTGATTTCCCTGGATAGTGAATTTGCGTACGTCCTCGGGAAGATGGTATTGAATATCGATTTGACTGTCCGGCAGGCGATTGCTCCACTCGTCCTTGAGCTGCCAGGCCAGCTCGTCCAGCTGGAGATCCCGGAATTCGGTAATATCTATATTGGTCTGCGCCAGCTCGAATAGATTATTGATGAGGTCATTCAGCTTCTCCGTCTCCGTGAGCACTCCCTGGAGGGTTTTCTGATACTCTTCATTGGTACGCTGTTGCGAAAGGGTTACTTCCACATCCCCGACTATCGACGTGATAGGCGTACGCAGCTCGTGGGAAGCGTGTGCTACAAAAGAGCTTTGCGCTTCGAAGGATTGCTCGAGGTGTTCCAGCAGGTTGTTGAAGGTGATGGCCAGTTCATTGATCTCGTCCTTGCTGTCCTTGATGTCCAGCCGTTTGTTGAGACTGGACGACCGGATGATCCTGACATCTTTGATGACCTTTTTGATGGGGGAGAGCGCAATACGGGCAAAAACACGGCCGGCAAAGAACAAAATACCCGCAGAGATGAGGAAGCTCACGACCATGATCCATAGCAGCTGGCGCTGCTTTTCAAAGCCTTCTTTGTCTATGGCAGATGCGAGGATCACATAATTGCCGGAATTGTCGATGTAATAAATCCCGACGGTCTGTCTGTCGTCCCGTGAATATTCTATATACCGCTCCTTGCGTACGTGATCGATGTCGGTACGGGTGTAGTGAAAGGTGCTGTCTTTGATGAACATCGCATTGTCTTCGTCATTATAAATGCGGATGATTTCATCGGGGAGAGACAAGGGGTATTTTTTCTGGACATCACGGAATTTTTCCGCAGAAAGATTGTCTTCAGCCAGAAAGATCTCCGCATTCGTGATGGCCCGGTCCAGCAGGTGACCATAAAAATCCTGTTGACGATTATGCCAGCTCAGGACATAGATGGCTGCCAGCACAACGAAAAGCAGGGCTGCCGATACCAATGTAAATTGCAGGGAAAGACGGTCCCGGATTTTCATGAATTGTCTTTTAATACGTAGCCCATACCAATGACGGTATGAATCAGCGTGGGGCTAAACCCCTTGTCAATCTTTGACCGAAGATAATTGATATATACATCGATCAGATTGGTGCCCCGATCGTAATTCAGGCCCCATACCGTTTCCGCAATATGGGTCCGGGATAATACCCGGTTTTTGTTGGCAATCAGCAATTCCAGCAAGGCAAATTCCTTTGCGGTCAGAAGGATTTCTTTCCCTGACCGGCGTACCGTCTTTTTATAGCCGTCGACCTCCAGATCGGCGATCTGATAGACCACGCCCGGAGACACCAGCAGCCTTCTGCGCCCCAGCGCTTTTACGCGGGCGAGGAGCTCCTCAAAATGAAAGGGTTTTACAAGATAGTCATCGGCGCCGGCTTCCAAACCTGTCACCTTATCCCTGGTAGCGCCCAGCGCCGTGAGCATTAAAATAGGGACGTCAACTTTGAAGCCGCGGATCCGCCTGCACAGTTCAACACCATTGATGCCCGGTAGTATTACGTCGAGGATAATCAGGTCGAATTCATTTTCCAGCGCAAGCCTTTCTCCCAGTACGCCATCATAAGCCACCTCAACATGGTTGAGCTGCTCCTGCAACCCCTTTCGGATGAAGTCGGCTACCTTAGGTTCGTCTTCTACTAGTAAAATATTCATGGGTGGGCCTAAAAATACTAAAAAAAGCCCCTCGGAACCTCTTTTGCCCTGCAAGGCCTGTTACACGTTATGCAAGAACCCTTATAAGACCTGGTGATCCTAATTTTCCTGTAGCGGAGTTCGCAAGACCTTCCGACTATGTCAGAAACCGCGGCGGATTTACATATTCTCCGGAATTTATGCAAAACCTTCGGCGTCTGCTAAGGGCTTCCCATTTGGTAAATCAAAGGATTCAATCGATGTCAAGCTTTGGAGTTGCCCGCATGAATAGACCGCAGCCGGTCATCGGTTGTCCGTATACGGACAGCCTGCCTGGCTGACAGAAGACTTAACTCCTTCGAAATCAGAAACCTTTAGGGATGGCATCGCATTTGTTTCTGTGAGTATCAACACCATTGCTTATGCTTTCCTTTTATGTGAGATCTGCTTTTCGGAGCCTGAGGCGTAAACGGCTATTTTCTGCATTGAATATTGCCGGATTGGCAATCGGAATTACCATTTTTTTTCTGGGACTAGAGTATTACCGGTTTGAGCAGGGTTTTAATGCTTTTCATCCAAACGGTGCGCAACTATACCGCGTGGTGATTGAAACACCGGAAGGTAAGACTGCCGCTTCATTCCCGGCGCTTGCTCCGCTCATGGAACGGCTTATCCCCGGAGTGCGTCGCGCCATCCGTTTTGGGGATAGCTTCAATGATGGTGCGATAGTGGCTTATCAACCGCCTGGCAGCCAGCCGCTCAGGTCGTTTCGGGAAAACGGTTGTGTGTTTGTCGATGCCTCTTTCCTGGACGCCTTCCACTTTCCTTTGCTGGCTGGCACTAACCGCCTCGATGAAATGCGGACGGTGGTGATTACCGCGGCTGCCGCAGACCGCCTATTCGGGCATGAGCAGGCGATAGGAAAAATCATCCGGCTGCACAATCAGTTTGGGGATTTGTCTTTGACGGTGACCGGTGTAGCTGCAAATGTCCCGGACCAAAGCGACATACGATTCGATTACCTCCTGCCTGCTAAGACATTGGAGGATCCACGCTATACGGAAGGTTCCGATTGGGCTGCATTGACCACCTGGGACAATGACGGTTATACTACTTATTGTTGGCTGGACTCGGCAGCCGATCAATCTGCTGTTGCGGCACAGGCTACGCAGATCTGGAAAGAAAATGACCCCCTTTACGCCAGAAAAAAGGGGCATGTCTCGCTTCAGCCATTGCGTGAAATACATTTGGGGCAAGGATTGAAGGACAATAACCCGACCTGGGCTTCCTATGGATTAACCGTTATCGTATTTTCCTTAAGCATTCTTGTGCTGTTGATTGCATGGGTAAACTATATCAATTTTACGACGGCGGATTCGCTGACCCGGTCCCGCGAAATTGGCATTCATAAGGTAACGGGCAGCAGCCGGTGGCATATTATTGCCCGTGCCGTTGCAGAAGGAGTATTGTTGAACCTGTCAGCCCTGATCGCCGCCCTTTTTCTGGCACAAATGGTTCAGGGGCTCTTGAATTACATTGCACAAAAACCGCTATCCCTGCATTACCTCGCAGATTGGGACAGCTGGCTGATCATCTTTTTGGTGCTGGGCACCGGCACGCTTGCCGGTGGTGCATACACGGGAGGCTTGTTGTCGCGGCTGCAGCCTGTTACTGCAATCCGTTTCAGCACCCCGCAAAATACGGGACATGGCCTGATGCGAAAAGGGTTGGTCGCTTTTCAGCTAACCATTTCCTGCGTATTCATCGCTGTTACCCTCGTGGGCTTTAAACAAATCCGGTTTATGAAAAAGCATGACCTCGGTATGCAGATCGATCGCCTGGTCGTTATTGAAGGGCCTGCGTTAAGGGATTCTGCCTTTCGATCCAGGTCGGCCGGGTTTAAAAACGATATCAGGGCCTTGCCATTCGTAGCTTCTTTCTGCACTTCCGGCAGCGCGCCAGGCATGGGTTCCGGGCACAATTATTCATCGGATGGTATTACCGGAATGGCGTCACACCCCGGCGATGACAGGACCGAATATTCCATTTCCGAAGTCGATGAGCATTATTTCAGCACTTATGGCATTCCGGTATTGTACGGCAATGACTTTTCGTTAGAGGATGCAAATCTGGGGTATAAAGGAGATCGGCTGATCGTTAATGAGAAAGCTGCCCGGTTGCTGGGTTACGATCCTGCTGATTGCATAGGTCATGCCGTCCACTGGAACAAAAACTACACCATTGCCGGTGTTGTGAGAGACTATCATCATAGCTCGCTGAAAACACCAATCGAACCGATTCTTTTTGTCCCTCAGCATAACAATTCCTGCTATACGATACAAACAGACGGGACCGCCCTGGCGGGGAAAATGGATATTGTAAAACGCATCTATGAAAAATACTACCCAGGTAACAGCTTTACGTGGCTGCCAGTCCGGGAGACATTCGATCGTCATTATGAAAACGAAGACCGTACAGGCATAATAGCGCTGAGCCTGGCTGTACTCGTCATAGCCATTTCAGCCCTGGGGCTTGTGGGGCTTGCTGCTTTTTCTGCCAGGCGGCGGATGAAGGAAATGGGTATTCGCAAGGTACTTGGCGCCTCGGTGCTATCTCTTTTCTCTTTGCTATCTGCGGAGTATTTGTTTCTGGTGGCGCTGGCATTTGTAATAGCGACGCCCATATCGTGGTCGATTAGTCACCAGTGGTTACTGGGCTTTGCTTATCGTACGAAACCCGATTGGTCGATCTGGCTGATTACCGGGCTCAGCTGCCTGGGCATTACACTGTTGACAGTAAGTTACCATGCGTTTCGTACCGCCTTTGTCAATGTCGTCCGGCAATTGAAAACCGAGTGACAGCTATTTCTTCAAAATAGCGGTGATTTTTATCTTAAACGTCAGCGGACAGGCTTTGAGGATCTTCTCCTTGTCGCTATCCGGAATATTCCTGGGAGAGATCCAGGCTTCAAGCCCTAATTTATAGGCGCTCTGGTCGTAATTGTGACGGATTTTACCATCCTCGAAAAATGTGTAGTCGTTGTCCAGGTCTCCTTTGGGTACCGAAATTGTAACTATTTCTTTAGAACCGCCCATGGCCATATGCTTTATTTATCAGGGCTACGAATATAGCGCTAATTCTCCATTATTTACAGATTGGGTATATGAGCGTTTCGTATGCATGAAAATCAATACCCCTGCCTGGATAGGACATTCGGTTGATCTTTTGCATCCACAGAATTACTTTGTTGATTTGAATACCACCTTTTCGGTTTGGTAAAATCAGATATGTCGTATTTGGCAAATTGTTAATATTCTTGTTTTCTTGCAGGTGGCCGGGGAGTATCCCGCCTGCCGCCAGGTCGTATCCTCGTAGTTCGCAGCTGGCATGCGCCTCTCGGCGCAGAACTTCGACAGAGCACCAGCGGGGCATTCTCTCGTTCACAGGAGTTTCGTCAGAACACCACTGGTGTTCACAGAAATTCACCGGACCTACATAACTTGCTCCGCCCCGTTCGTATCATGGTGCGTCGTACGGGCCTCTCTCGGATATCCCACAGTAAATTAGTGTATAGGTGAAATGAAATAAAAAACCTGCATGGTGGTTCGTACTGGATTCGAAATGGGAGATGAGCCCTCAATTTGTTGACACACCTCCCATTGTTTTATTAACGGCATCTTCTTGTATAGACCGACTTTACAAAAGATCGTCAAGTGTACAATAGTCCGGCTTGTTGACCACAATATTCCCGGAACATCCTTGCCAATTGTAGGTGGCGCCAGGGAAAAATTTATCAAAATACTTTTGTACATATTTAGCCATATTCTGACGAACAGTTAAATCTCCAATAACATTTTTGTCATTGGCATCGAGGGTTACTTGATCTAATGCCTGGTTCCACGCCGCATTTAATGCAGTACTAGCTTGCACCGCAGTAGGACACAATGACTTTGGGAATGAAAAACAGGGGTTCAAATTGAGGTAAGTCAATACACTCCCGGAATTTGACCCGGTGCCAACAAACGAGAAGCTGATATTCGTAAACTCGCAATACCAGGCGTTACTTACAGACGTAAACTTATAGGTGCCGCATATCTTTGCAAGGTTTGTCTGTTGTGACCAGGTCGAATTAGTTGAACTGCCGCTTGATGCCACAACTCCATACTCAGTCTCATTAATTTGGTAAGGCGTGCTACCACTGGCGCCTTGATCTGTTGAAACAGACACGGTTGTGCAGCCAAGATCCTGGGTAAACAAATACGTGCAAAACTGATATGGATCGTCAGCTGTTCCGGTACAAGAATACCAATTGATCGAATTACAATAGGTAATAGTCGTGTTGCTTGGACTGCCAGGTTCAAGCAAGGTTGGGATCACGCGATCTCTGGATGCTGACAATTCGACTGGCAGAATAGCGCTATCCGTAAACTGGTAGCCTCGAATAAACACCCCATTCCAATCAGACACATGGATAACGCCGGTAAAAGAGCCCTTGGAATTATATAAGAATTTTTTGTCAGGTATAGCGCTAATAACTTCTGCGTGATATTTATGAGCCACATCCTCATATATCAACAACTTCATCAGGTTGTTCAAGGGGACCCTGCTTGTGCTGTCCAACATAGAAATATTGGCTGATAGTTTATTCGAAAAGTGAATGGGTACAACCACTGCGTTTCTGCTGGAGAGACGTACGACGTAAGCTTTTTTCCAATCAATCTGCTTGTTGCCATCACGTATAATATTAAAGGACGTCGTATCGGTGCTGTCACGTGAATAAACAGCTGGCCTTACTGAGGTTTCAAAAAAACTTTGTGCCCTTACAATTAACGTTTGCTGGCTCGCCAGATCTGTTCTGGGGGGATAAATTCCTTTTTGACAACCGGTGCAAGCTAAAATGGAAAGTAAAATAACAAGACAAGAAAAACGATTGGAATTCGTAACTCGGATAAAGTTCGCCATAAGTTAGTTTTAAAAATTGATATATTCTTAAGCGCTAAATCTATAGGTAATTTTCGAAATTGTACCTAGCCTTTTAGGTAAATTATTTTTGGTCCGGGTTAGGCCATTCAAATAACCTGAGCTTCGACATGGAACCACGAGTGCTCTATCTCGTTAGTGGGATTTTCGTCAGAATCCCACTGTCGTTCTTTCCTCTCTACGCCTTCTTTTTCTGCGCCTTTGAAAAATCGGTCGTAACCTTTGCTGGGTTTGGTTGTCCTTCCCCGGGGTTCAAATGGATTCATTTTCGATAACTGAGCGGAATTACTCGTTAAATGCCGGTGATAATACGATATATCGCTCAAACATTTGCGGGTCTATAAATCCCAAATAAATGAATGACTGCATCTTTATCAGAGATTCTTATGTCCTTCGCCGCCTCGACCTACATGAAATATTATATGTTGAAGCCGAAGGGGACTACGTTTGGCTTTATACAGCTCAGCAGAAATTTATCGTACATATCACCATGAAAGAAGCGGAAATAAAACTCCCTCCGAATCGGTGCTTACGAATTCTCCGGTCGTATATCGTGGCGATTAATAAGATCGATGTCCTTCAGGAAAAGGGCCTGATCATAAAAGGAAAATTCCTGCCTATCGCCAGTGCATACCGCAAACAGATCAACCAAAGTATCAATATATTTTAAATGATAAAACGCCTGCACAAGCAGGCGTTTTATCAAAGGATGCATATCAAGCTGTTTTATATGCCATATTCCCCGGTAAGCGCTTTCTTGTCGTCTATCTTCGTCGCACGCAATTCCCATTTCACTTGCACCGTGCTGCGTCCGTTTTTAGTAATAGCATCGGAAATGGACAGCATGCAGCAGTAATCAGGACGTGCCTCTACAGCCACGTAATGTTGGATGATGAGGGCATCACCAATTGTCTCGATATTTATTGACATGGGTTGTCCGTCATATATTGTAGTAGTCCCGGCCCCGATGTGATGGGTAGAGCATTTCTGATATTCGGCATCCGGCACATGTAGCAGCCAGTAATCGCCTGCTGGAGGAACAAAAGGATGAAATAAATGCCGCCAATAAAGCCCTCAGTCAGGCCCTCTCGGAAAAAGATGAATTGATCGTGGAAAAGGAGTGGCTCTTGAAAGAGGCAATCGCCGGGTAAAGAACAATCTCCACACCATTATATGCCTGCTGGAGTGCCAGGCGGACAACCTGGCAGACGATGCATTGCAGGCCATCCGGATGAGTCAGTCGCGCGTGTATGCCATGTCGCTGATCCATAAAATATCTTGTAGCAACGAAGTTACCCGGACGATCGATATTGCCAGCTATCTCGATCAATTCATCGATTACCTCGAGGAAGGCTTCGGAAATAGCCGTATAGCCTTTGTGCGAAGGCTGGAAAGTGTAATGATGGATATTGCTCAGGCGATTCCGGTGGCATTGATCGTGAATGAGGCCGTAGTAAATGCGGTTAAATATGCCTTCCCGGATGATAGCTCCGGCCAGATCGCCATTTCATTTGTATCCTACTCCTGAAAATATAGTCTTGGGCTGCCCGCAGACATCGATGCTACTGTTTCATTTGAAAACGTAAATGGGTTGGCTATAACCGTATTGATCCCGACGACGGTTGTCCCGCAGGGAGACACGGGTAAATAGTTGGGTGCGTTCTTCCTGCTGTGATCTGGTCTTTTCGTACCGCTAATCGATCATGTGTTTGTACGTCAAGAGTGAGAATTCGTCCGGAGTTATAAGTTGTTCTGTCATAAATATGTGCTCTGTGTTTTGTATGAAATCCTTATTGGGATGAATACAAAAGTTAGTCTACAATAATCTTAGTTGAATCTGCACGCTGCCTGCAGCAATGCTGAAAATTAAAATACGTGAAAACACCCTTTTATATCTCAATGTAATGTTCTAGCTTTGCTCTTATCCTTTTAGTTGAAACTCTCCAGAGCTTTTTTCCTCTTATTAGTAGTCTGTCGCCAATCCCAAATTATCGTCAATATTTTTTACTGCGGAATTCCTGCAGTGAATCAATTGCCGCACTTATGATGCAGTATGGCGGGATGGGATAAGGCCTGGTTTACTAACGACTGCCATTTACATTGAGTTGACCCAGTTTTAAATGTGCCCCTAAACTGGCTTCTACAATTGCTTTCGCATGCAGTTATCGCATGCGCATGCCTTCCTTGTATAGAATCCCGGTTTAATGAAATGTTGATGACGATTGCAGGCATGCAGTCGCATAGGGCCATGCTATTTCGTTTTGTAAACAAGAACATAATCTATCGGAAAGATCATGAATAAAAGGATTAAAAAAGAATGGACATTTCGCCTCTTAGGCGCCTTGCTGATGTTACTGCATGTCTCATATGCATACCCACAGGATAGTACTTTTAAAGTGTCGCTAGCGTCACCAACGGCTGCATCATTAGGTAAATATGGAGATATCCCGGTTGGTTACCACACCGGCACACCCCAGATCAGTATTCCTATATATACCATCAATGTTAATTCCCTATCCCTTCCCATCTCCCTCAGATATCATGCATCCGGTCTCAAAGTGCAGGAGAATGCCAGCTGGGTAGGTGCAGGCTGGTCGCTCAATGCCGGAGGAGTGATTACCCGGACCGTCATCGGCGAACCGGATGATAGAGGCTATAGTTCCTCCACCAACATCACTAACGGACACTTTAGCGATTATGGGTTCAGCAGCTATTTATTTGTTCCGGGTACAACTGTTGGACATACTTCAGACAACATGATTGCAGATGACGGACAATTTCTGGCTGGATACAAGGATGGAGAACCGGACATGTTCTTTTTCAATTTCGGAAAGTATACAGGCAAGTTCTATTTCAATGACGACAGAACACCAGTCCTGTTGCCCGATGCTGATTTTAAAATAGTCCCGGACTATACGTTGAGTATCGGGATCAAAGGGTTCGTTGTCACTACTCCTGATGGCATAAAGTATTATTTCGGAATGACCGGAAATTCCGGAACCGTAACGCCTATTGAGGTCTCTTTCCCTTTTACTTCCGCTACGGGCGCCTCCAATCAAAAGAAAGCAATTTCGGCCTGGTATCTAAATAAAATAATTTCCGCCGACGGGACGGACTCCATTTCGCTGACTTATCAGTCAGAAAATTACAGCACCTATGCCTTGTCTATGTTTCCTGTGGCAAGCTCTGCTGCAACAGGAACGGAGTTTACACTGGTCAAAAATTTTATTCAGGGAGTACGGCTCAGTCAGATTTCATTTTCCAATGGCACCGTCACGTTAAAACCTGGCCTCACAGCCAGAACAGATCTCTCCGGTTATGCCAACCAGACGCTTTCTGATTCAGCAAACACCGGAGCCTTCCCGCTGGGCAGTATTCAAATTGCAGATAGCAATGGATTTTGCAAAAAAGATAGCTTTTTCACCAGCTATTGGCATGACGCATCTTCTGTTTCCGGAACGCTCGGATCCAGTATCAGTTCACTCGGCATTCATTCGGATGCCTACCGATTGAGACTCGATTCTGTGCAGGAGACATCCTGTAACGCAATAGCGAAAATACCGCCGTATAAATTTTCCTACTATACAGAACAGGTCCCGCGGCGGCTAAGCCTCGGAGTAGACCACTGGGGATTTTACAATGGTGTAACGACCAATACAGGGCTCATACCGACCTATTCTACCACCAATGGCGCTGGCATGACTGTCTACAATGGTGCCAATAGGGATCCTGTCTGGCCAGCGATGCGCGGAGGTGCCCTGAATAAAATCACCTATCCAACTGGCGGATTCACCAATTTTACATTCGAAGCGCACGACGTATACAATTGCACGTCTATCATCCAGACCTCCCGCCTGCATATGAGCGTCGGATATGACGGAGGTACGGCTTCGGTAACCGGATATATCACTTCCAATGGCTCGAATCCCTTCTTATTTGTAATCTATAACAATACGGGCACGTATGCCAATGGTGGGTTAATGAATATATACAATTCCAGTAACACCATTGTAGGCAGCTTTGGTACAGGCGCCGTTGGCACCCTTGATTCCGCTTATCTGATCCTTCCCGCCGGAACATACAGTGTCGTGCTGACCGAACCCACACCGCTTCACACCGGTAATGGCGTCGAAGATTATGTAACGGAATATGTTCCGACCGTGCAAGCCAAAACGATGATAGGAGGGCTCCGCATTCAGCAGATCAGTAACAATGACGGCGTCACCCCGACGGTCGTCAATACTTACTATACCTATACTGGCGCTCTCAATCAGTCATCCGGTATCCTCTACAGCCGTCCCATTTATGTACAAACCATCCGGAATGACGCCTATGGACTGGTATGGGGACCATGGAACGGAACAGGCGGCTGTGCGGGCTCAGGGGTATACCTAAAATCTCCCAGCAGTATCGTTCCCATGGCCACCACCCAGGGCGAACATGTCGGATATTCGATTGTCAACGTCACCCAGACCGGCAACGGCAGGAGCTCCTATGTATATTTTGGCTCCAATCAATGGGATTTGGTGACCGGGGATTACTGTAGCAGAACAGTGGATATATCCACCTGTAACGCCAATCTCCCCAGTTATCCCTTTGCTCCGGTCCCCTTTGAGCCCAAACGCGGCGAATTGCAGTATGAAAGCCACATCAATCAAAAAGGACAATTGCTGAAGGATATATACTACTATCCGGTCTATGTCCAGGACTCCATGATTACACCAGGATTAATTGAAATGGGCAGTCCCTTTAACGTAGGTACCTATTACAATTTGCGAAGCGCCCACAAGGTGCAGGATAAACAGGTGGTTACGGACTACGATCCCGATGATTCAGCCTCCCTGACGAGTACCCGGACTACCTATTATGGCAGCAAATATCACCATCAGCGGACAAGAGAAGTCATCTCTACCTCCAAAGGTGATTCGCTGGCAACGAATTATACCTATTCTTTCGACTATCCTATTCCGGCCTGCGACGCATTGTACGATAGTCTCTCGACTTACTTATCTGCCATTCATGGAGATTCCACCAGCTTTAGTGCAAGTCTGTACTCTTGCACCCCACAGGTAAATTACCTGACCAGCGACAATTCAACCTCGAATTGCAGATTTGTACAATATCAGCAACTCCGAAGAAACCTGACGCTCGATAGGATTGCTTATTTAAACAGAAGATTATCCTATTTCTCGGGACCTTCCGATAGCTATGACGCGCTTCACCTGACGGCCAAAAACGCCGCCGACACGATCCTCAGGCCCATCCTTCGGCTGCAGGATGCGTATGCCAATGTTCCTATCGAGACGACAAGCTGGCTGGATACAAGTATTCGACACGCTGTCTTGTTTAAATATGATACGGCTGTCAGTCCCGTTGGGTTCGCATATCCGGGTAGGACGATCATGATCAGCCTGTCGGCTCCGTCTACCAGTTTTACCAAATCAGCAGTTTCGGGGAATTCACTGAGTTGGGACAGCCGTTATCTGGATGAGCTTTATGTGAAATATGCTTCAGCGCATCCCCAGCAGGTGACGGGACGCGACGGAGTTCCGGTCTGCTATATCTGGGATTATAAAAACACCCAAACCATTGCAAAAATCACCAACGGAGCCATCGCTGACATCGCGTATACGAGTTTCGAAGCCGATGGGACAGGAGGATGGACGGTAGGGAGCGCTACGCGGGATACGACAAGTGCCATCACGGGTAAGAAAAGCTTCTCTCTTGCCAACGGCACCTGTACAAAATCCGGATTGACGAGTAGCAGGACCTATGTTGTCAGCTATTGGAGCAAGACAGGCAGCAGCTTTACAGTTTCCGGAAGCTCGTCGGTTAAACAGGGTAAAACCATCGGGGCATGGACCTATTTCGAGCATTCGGTGACAGGCGTCTCTTCTGTAAGTGTATCCGGATCCGGTGGCATCGATGAGCTGCGGCTTTATCCTGCTAATGCACAAATGACAACATATACCTATAGCCCCCTGGTCGGCATGACGACACAATGCGATGTGGATAGCCGGTGTACCTACTATTTCTACGATCCACTGGGGCGATTACAGATGATCAAAGACCAGGACGGGAATATTGTGAAGACCATCGACTACCATTACATGGGGCAATAACATAATCATCATTTTATGAAAAAATATACAGTCGCCCTGCTATTGAGCCTTGTGGCCGGTTGGCTTGCCGGTCGGGCCCAGACCGATCTCGGCAATACTACGAACCTGACTGTATTGCCATCGAAATTCCTGACGCAAACATTGGCTCGTACCAGCATTCTGGAAGACCAGATCGACCGCGAGACAAAACGATTCCTGAAAAAAATGGCCCAAAAGGAAAACCGGATGCTCAAAAGGATCCATGGTGCCGATTCCGCAGGGGCAGCTTCTCTTTTTGCCGGGGTTCCTGAACATTATCAGGCTCTTTCGCAAAAAATTTCGGCCGATACCCCGTCTGGTAACCCATCTTCTTTGACCGGCACATATCGGCCCTATGCTGATTCCTTACAATGCATGTTGCAATATTTACAAGCCAACCCGGCATTGGTGCGTAATGCTCCGGCCTTGCAAGGCTCGCTGCAAGCATTGAAAGCATTGCAGCTGAAAATGCAGACAGCTGACAATGTGAGAAATTATGTAGCAGGAAGAAAACAGTTCATTGCCCAGTATATTCAGCAACATACCGGCTTGCCCGGTGCCATGGGTACGCAGCTGCAGGAAATGAACAAAGGGCTGTATTACTATTCGCAACAAGTCGCCGGGTATAAGGACATGTTGAATGACCCTGACAAACTTACCAGACAAGCGCTGGCCATATTGCAAAAGCTACCCGCATTTCAGTCTTTCGTACGGCAGAATGGCCAGCTGGCCGGCCTATTCGGTATTCCTGGAAATTACGCAGCCACCGCCGGTTTAACCGGCTTACAGACAAAGGACCAGGTATCAGCACTGATTCAGCAGCAAATATCGGCTGCAGGCAGTGGCGGACAGGCTGCTTTGCAGGCCAATTTACAATCAGCATCGTCGCAGCTTAGCAGGTATAAAGATAAGCTCGCCCAGCTGGGGACAGGAGGGACAGATCTTGATTTGAAGGACTTCCGCCCCAACGATCAAAAGACGAAGACCTTTTGGCGGCGGCTGGAATATGGGGTCAATTTTCAGACAACACGAGACAATTACTATTTCCCCACAACAACAGATTTCGGCCTTTCCGCAGGCTATCGGTTTTCGGATGGCGTTGTTGCTGGTGTAGGCGCCAGCTACAAGCTCGGGTGGGGCAATGGAATACAGCACATATCCTTCAGCAGTCAGGGATGCGGGCTTCGATCCTTTCTGGATGTGCGGCTAAAGCGCAGCTTCTCCATTACAGGAGGGTTTGAATACAACTATACAACGCCTTTTAGCGGGTATCAACAGCTGCGTCACTGGGATGATTGGAGCAAAAGCGGCCTGATAGGCCTTAGCAAAACAGTATCCCTGAAAAGCCGGGTATTTCAAAAGACGAAAGTTCAGCTGCTGTGGGATTTTTTGAGCTATCAGCAAGTACCCAAAACACAACCGGTTTTATTCAGGCTGGGATACGATTTTTAAAACGGAACCTTCATTCGATGAAAAATATTTATATAGCCAGATTACAAAAAAGCCTCCTATATGTAAGCCTGCTTTTGGCAGCTATAGGGTCCGGCATAGACAGCGTACATGCACAAACCATCACCGGACCAACCTGTGTTATAGCGGGAACCAGTTATTCCTACACGTATACTGGACCAACCAGCTTGTATTACTATTCACTCACAAATGGTGTTAATGCGGCCAATAATGCCACAGGCGGTTCTGTTTCGTCATCGCCTTTTACTATTTCTATCATTTGGTCCGGTACGACTACAGGAACTTTTACGGTTAAACAACCGTTTACAACTGGAACCTCTTTATCCGTTAATGTAGTCAAAACTCTCACCCCCGGCACGATCAGTAATCCCGCACAATTTATCAATTACAATACGGTACCGGCTACTATAAATTGCGGCCTGCCGACAGGCGCCAGTTGTTCAGGTGTCTACACCTCCCAGTGGCAGCAAAGTACCAACAACAGTACCTGGGCCTCCATTGCAGGCGCAACTTCACAAAATATCAGCTTTTCCACAGCATTGACGCAAACGATGTATTATAGAAGAAGAGATTCCTCGGCCGTCGGTGTCGCCGGAAATTCAAACACCGCGACAGTCACGGTCTACCCGGTCCTGGTACCGGGTACGGTGAGCCCCACCAGCCAGCAAATCGATTACAATACCATTCCATCGACCATGACGGTCAGCGGCACTTCGGGGGGTAGCGGCGGCTATTCCTATCAATGGCAAAGTTCAACGGACAGCGCCAGCTGGGCGTCGATTTCGGGGGCGACAGCTTCTACGTATACTGCCGCCTCCGGAGTGATTGTAAAGACCTGGTACCGCGTACAGGTGACCAGCAATGGTGTCTCCGGGTACAGCAATAGCGTCGTAGTGAATGTAAACCCGCAGGTCTTCCCGGGAGCCATTACTCCTTCCCTAATTACCCTGGCTTCCGGTACCAGCCCAGGAGTATTGACCTGTACGCCTGCAAGCGGAGGCGTTTGCGGCGGGAGTTACGGATATCAGTGGCAGAGTTCTACCAATAATTCCACCTGGTCATCCATCAGCGGAGCTACAAGCTTAAGCTATAGCCCGGGAAATGTATTTGCCTCGGTCTATTACAGGGTTATGGTCACCTGCGGCGTCTCTACGGCCTATACCCAGCCTGCGCAGGTGACAATAGGAACAGTAACAATAAACCTGAACTACATTCGGGAGCGGAGCCTCATGAAAGCCGGCGTGACAGACACAGCTACAGCCAATAGTCTGACAAGTCCGTTGGATATGCAACAGACCATTACTTATTTTGATGGCCTTGGCAAATCTATTCAAACAGTGACCAAACAAGCCAGCCCCCTGCAATATGACATGGTGACACTAAATGTCTACGATTCGCTCGGACGGGAAGCGCTTCATTACCTGCCTTATGCTTCAAATGCTAATACAGGCACTTATAAAACTAATCCGGTAGGAGACCAAAGTGCATTTAATACGGCTCAGTTTCCGGGACAACAGTTTTATTTCGGGTATACAGCCTATGAGCCCTCTCCGTTGAACAGGCCCTCTGTTACCTATCCCGCCGGAAACAGCTGGGCAGGCGCCAGCAAAGGAACCCAGTCGCAATATCAGGTCAACAGCGCCGGGGATAGCGTCCGGCTTTGGACGATCAGCCCAACAGCTGGTAGCCTGCCTGCTACGACAAGCCTATATGCCAGTGGAACTTTGTATAAGAATGTGACTAAGGACGAGGCGGGACACAAAGTCATTGAATATACCGATATGCAGGGAATGGTCATTCTCAAAAAAGTACAGCTATGGGACAGCGCTGCATCGGGACATTCCGGTTGGTTGAATACCTATTATGTGTATGACGATATGAGTAACCTGCGTTTTGTCTTACAGCCCAAAGCGGTCGCATGGCTGATGGCAAATTCCTGGAGCTTTGCGTCTACAGGAGGCACCGGTGTTGCCGCTGAGCTTTGCTTCCGCTACGAATATGATGCCCGCAAACGGGTGACGATAAAAAAAGTCCCCGGATCCGGAGAAAGCTGGATGGTGTATGATGCCAGGGATAGACTCGCCATGACGCAGGATTCGATGCTGCGGGCTCAGCACAAATGGTTGTTTTCCCGGTATGATGCTCAAAACCGGCCAGATTCGACCGGCCTGATTACGGATAATTCCAATTACAACAACCTGAGCTATCATCAGGGGCTCGCTTCTTCCAGTATTTATTATCCGACTTTGACGGGCTATTCCCCCGAATTATTGACCCAGACCTATTATGACGATTATAGCTGGGTCAGCGGCACCTCCAGCGGATTATCCTCTTCGCTGGCCGCTACCAATAGCAGCAACTTTATCACCAGCTATAATACTTCCCCAACTTACGCCACACAGATCACGGCATATCCAATCACCAGGGGCATGCAAACGGGATCCATGGCTAAGGTGATCGGTGGTTCGCAATACTTGTATGCTGCTAGCTTTTACGACGACCGGGGCAGGAATATCCAGACGCAGGCTGTCAATTATACAGGAGGTGTAGATACGACGACGATACAGTATAATTTCACAGGTAAGCCGCTCCGAAACTTGTTTTCTCATAAGAAAGCAGGGAATACGGTCCAGGGACATACCATTCTGACTAAATTGTCATATGACGGAGGATTACGGCTCAAATCTGTCTATAAGAATATAGACGGAGCGGCCAGTGATCAGTTGATCGATTCAATTCAGTACAACGAGCTGGGGCAGGTACGCGCCAAATACCTCGGCAATGCGGTGGATAGTCTTATATACGAATACAATATCCGGGGATGGGTGACCGGGATCAACCGGCAATATGTCGGTGGAGGAAAGACGAACTATTTCGGAATTGAGCTGGGGTATGATGCGGCGGCCTCGGTGACGGGCGCCAGTTACGTTCCGATGTACAATGGCAATATAGCCGGGTTGACCTGGAAAAGCGCCGGGGACAGCGTTAAACGAAAATATGATTTTACCTACGACAATGTAAACCGGCTCACGGGCGCCAATTTTAATCAGAATGCGGGCGGAGGCTGGAGCAATAGTTTCATCGATTTTACGGTAAATGGCCTCCAGTATGACGCCAATGGAGGAATTACATCGATGACCCAGCGGGGATTCAAGCTCGGTGGCAGCATGGACATTGATTCCCTGCAATACACGTACAATACCAACAGCAATAAGCTACGGCGGGTCAATGATGGAGCCAATGACTCTCTTTCAATGCTAGGGGACTTCCACTACAAAGGGACGAAGTTGGATTCCGATTATATCTATAACGGCATTGGCAGCCTGACGGTCGATTACAATAAAGGAATAGATACTATCATCTACAATTACCTGAACCTCCCGCAGCAGGTGCATATCAAGGGTAAGGGAAATATCATGTACACATACGATGCGACGGGCAACAAGCTGGCCAAGCAGGTAATGGATTCTATCTCCCGTCATGCAACAACGACTTTATACATTGCCGGTTTTGTTTATCAGCAGGGAGATTCTATCACCAATCCTTCCGGTGGAGTCGACACCCTGCAATTTATGGGGCATGAAGAGGGGAGGGCTAGATGGGCCTATCATAACTATACCAATGGTTCCGGCGGCTACAAATGGGAGTATGACTTCTTTGAAAAAGATCACCTCAACAATGTCCGGATGGTCTTGACGCAGCAGCGGGATACTTCTCTCTATCTGGCCTCGATGGAGGCAGCGTACCGGCCGAAGGAGAATGCGTTGTTTTACAATATTCCGCAAACATCCTATTCACGTGTGTTGGCTGGGGTTCCGGTAGACACCAGCGTCACCAATCCGAATGATAGTGTCGCCATACTGAATGGAAACTCGGGCCGGATCCTGGGGCCAGCGATAATATTGAAAATTATGGCTGGAGATGTATTGGATATAGGGGTTAAGTCTTACTACACCGCGCAAAGCGGATCTACGAACAATTCTTCTTTGACCGATGCGTTGAATTCGCTGGCCACCGGCATATTCGGTGTTACGGGTGGATTGAAGGGGACGATGGGGCAGTTGAATGCAACGGGAGGTCCCTTATATACCGCGCTCAACTCGTTCATTACCAACAAAGAACCAAATCCGAGTGGCAAGCCGAAGGCCTATCTCAACTACGTGTTCCTGGACAATCAGTTTAAATATGATTCGGTGCAAAGCGGTGCCCTGCCGGTGGGAAATATAGCAGCAGGCACGTTGGGCACGCTGGCGCAATCAGGAATAGTTGTTGCGAAAAGCGGATTTTTGTATGTTTACGTTTCTAACGAGACGGCCAATTGGCCGGTATCCTTCGACAACCTCAGCATCAAGTTTCGATCAGGACCCATCACAGAGGAGACCCATCTCTATCCATACGGCCTAACCATGGCTGGTATTAGCGATAAGGCGCTGAAGAGTGGCTATGCCGAGAATAAGTATCGATTCAACGGCAAGGAGTTGCAGAACAAAGAATTTGGTGATGGTTCAGGGCTTGAGGAATATGATTATGGCAAACGTTTTTACGACCCTCAGATTGGCAGGTGGAATGTGATTGACAGCCGGGCAGACAAGTATTCTATCCTTACGCCTTATGCCTACGCAGGCAACGACCCCTTAAAATTTATCGACATCGCAGGCGATACGCTTACGCCTACTGGTACTGCGGAAGAAATTTCCAAATTCAAGCAGGCATTGGCTATTGTGGAATTAACAAATCCGATGGAATATAATGCGCTGCAAAACGCGCCAGTTAAGATACCGATGGCTTTTGCAGATCTTATTCCTCAAGCGGCACCTGATCTTTCGACAGGTAGTAGAAGCAAAGTTTCTTTTGAAAGCGGACCTGATAAGATTGATCAAAAAGGAAAATTTGAAACCGATTTCCGCTTTTCTTCTAAGTTGCAGGACGACAGAACGTCATTTTCCAAGGAAATAAACTCAGATGAAGGACCTAAGAGAATAAAGATAACAGACGAAGAAGCAAATAAGTTAGCGCGATTAAGTAATCCAGCATTAACCGTTGATCGGAGTTTAAGCCCAAGAGAAATTGCAGAAACAATTGCGCATGAGTTAGGCCATGGATTTTTTGATTTGACACACGGCGCAATAGCACACTTTAGACAGGGGGATCCGAAGTTGCAAGGTCATGACAAAGGAAACCCGAATGGACAAGCCGCTAATGAAGCCGAAAAACAATTCGATATATATTATAAGCGAGCTCTCGAATTTCTAAAAAAATGGACCGGTCGCACTGGTGCCCAAGAAGAATATATACAAGAATTAAAGAACAATAATCATGATTAGAAAAGTCTTACTTTCATTATTCATTTGTCTTAAACTATCGTTGTACGGGCAAAGCGATGTTGATAGTATGTCGAGATATTTAGATAAGTATGACTACTATTTCATTAAGAAGAATGCCCAGGAATATATATATAACTACGTATATAAAAATATAGCCGCATATAATATCAGATACGCTTCTTATCGATTCAATAGGTTATTTTTTAAGGAAATGTTCAGAAGTAATGCGGAGGCATTTTATGATATTTTGATGCCAGATTATGGATATAAATTGCAAATGGTTATTGAGAAATTAGATACTTTTTACCCTAATAATCGATTTCATTTATACAAAATATATTTACATAATTTCGAATTCGTATCAGACAAATCGGACCGGCCTTCTATCGTAAGCTCGCGTCCAAACACGACCAGCAATTTTCTTATAGCACTGGATGAGTCTAATGGAGAAATTAAATTCGTTAGTGGTAGATTCTTTTTAAGTTTTATTGCGGATGACTTTTCGGTGAATAAAAAAGATATGGCAACTTTTATTCCTTATCTAACCCTTCGTTCTTTTTATGTAGGAGGCTCGAATATTCGATTCAAAAGGAAAAAAAGGAAAAAGTGGATTTTTGAGGGATATTCTGAAATATTCAAAAGACCCATCGAGATAATCGTCGACCGAAAAGATCCGGATAACATACAGACTTTTATAAAATGGAAACCCGGTGATGTAACAGTTGTTTAATAAAGTGGTGATATTTTTTAATACAAATAAGGCATGGCGATAGTTAGAGTTATTTTATTTCTATTGTTATCTTTTTTTTAGAGTATATGTAAATGGACAAGGAGAGGTGGATAGCGCAGATAAATATCAGAAACTCTATGAGTGTGATCTCTTGCATAATCATAATAAAGATTATATATATCAGCGAAGCCTACAGATGTCTTTTTTTTATAACTCAATACTGCCGGATCATGGGTATAAGCTGGGTATGAAAATTGAAAAGTTGGATTCGTTGTATCCAAATCCTTTGTTTCATTTATATAAAATCTGTTTAGATCATATTGATTTCGTTCCAGACGATTCTGTTTTGCCTACTACTAGGGTGATTGGAGGGCCAATAATTTCATCCGATTTCCTGGTTGCATTAAATGAAGCAAATGGGGATATGAAGTTTATCAGCGGGCAATTTTTTCTAAGCGATATATCGGATGAATTTTCTATAAATGGTAAGGATATGGCTTTGTTTATTCCTTATCTAAGTATGCGCCTCTTTTTTATAGGAGGTGTTGATATTAAATTTAGTCGGAAGAAGAGAAAGGAATGGGTATTTCAGGGGTACTCTAAAGTATATGAAAGAAAGTTTGTTGTTTCTGTGAATAGAAAAGATATTGATCTTCTTCATATTACAATTCAGGGAAAGCCGTGACTGTTTTATTCCTGTATTCGTTAATTAAGACATGTTAATGTGATATTAAGCTGATGATTAACAGCTGTAATTCGGATTCATTGTAACAAAATAGAATCATGACAAGGACCCGGATAACATACAGACTTTAGTGAAATGGAAGCCCGGCGATGTAACAGTTGTTTAATAAAAATGGTGAGATTTTTAATATAGGTACGATGATAGTTAGCGTTATTTTATTTCTATTGTTATTTTTATTCAGAGTTTACGTTAGTGGGCAAGGAGAGGTGGATAGCGCAGATAAATATCATAAACTCTATTGAAAGCTACCCCATCAACAAGATCCGCGATCTGCTCCCGCATCGTTATAAAGCTTAATTTTAATTACGTTGAAAAGTTATTGACAACGACAAGATGAACTCAGGCGGTTGGATACGAAACATCTGTTGATGGAGAGGGCGGGCGTAGTTAACTAAAATCCCATCTGCCGTCAGGAGAATCCTTTGGTAGTGGGATTTACTGGTACAAACGGAGGTAAAGGAATATCGGTTTATCGAACAGTTACCGATCCGATGACATTGATCAAATACTGACCGTTGGAGTCTCTCCAATAATTCACTTCATTGTTGCACAACCGAATGCAGTACGCCGCATTCATCCGTAAATCACTGGAAGCCTCGGGCAGCCATAGGCCAATAAAGTAACTCCCTGTAGTCAGCGCAGAGGGACGGCTGAGTGTTGCTGATACCTGATAGGAAGCCGTCAATGAAGCCACATCCCAGTTTTGCGCATCCGCATTCAGCGGAATCGTGATGACTGCATGGGTCGTTTTATTGACAAATGCCAGATATACAGGCCGTGAATTGATCGGATTCGAGAAGCCCCTGTTGGTTAGATCGAATTTTACAGTGAATGAGGTGTCGCTGGTGTTGAAGGTCGGCTTGTAACCAAAGTCTTTCAAGATCAGCCGGTAACCAAAATGGTCCTTAAAATAATCGAAATAGGTGCGCGTTACATAGCTACCCGCCTGGGTCCGGAAATAAGCGGAATCCACAGGAGCATTGCCCGCGTTATTGTTGATGAAGTCAGTTAACGAAATCGAGTTGTTTCGCCAATAGCGTATGTTTGTATTACCTGTTCCATTATACTCCATATTGTTGTGGGCAATGCTGAACGAGGTATAGCGGTGCTGCGCAAATATTTTCAGGACGGTCCAGGCGTTGATAAGGCTATGAAAGGCATAAGTACCGCTGCCGGTGTCATAATAGGGCATTTCGCCATCCATCCATAGTTTATATGTTTTGGTATTGGCCATCACCGAATTGTAGTCGGATGAGCCTGGAATAAAATCCGAACCATTATTCATCAGACCTCCTGTAAAGTAATCATTATGGTAGCCGGACCTGTTTGCCATACCCTGGGTGTAGGTGCCGCCGCCATTCAAGGCGTTGGTCTTCAGCCAAACATACCGCAATACCATCTGACGGCTGGAAGGTAGTGCATTCACAATGGATGACATGATGACCGCAGTGGCATCATTGTAGCTCCTGAACATATAATAGTTGGATCCCCATTCCCCCCAATCTCCTACAAAACCTGCCTCCAAAACAGGGATCTGACCTTGATTTTGGGCCAATAGCGACTGTAGCTGACTCAGATGCTGCTGAATGTTTTGCACTGTGTAATGCAATGCGGTACTTCCGCTCCCTTCATAGAGGTTGCCGTCATCGTAGGAAAAGCGAAGGACAGTTTTTGCCTTGACTCTTTTCAATTCGTTGATAATGTATTGAATATTTGTCAGCGTCTGGCTGCTCAATGCAACGGTAGCTTCGTTGCTCAGATAAACGTAGACCTGCATCAGGTCAAGACTGTCCGATAGATCATTGCTGGCCGTTTGAGACTTGAATTCACCCAGTACGGCGTCCCCAAAGTTGGAGGAATAGTCGATATTGGAGAACTGATTTTTAAGCGTAGTGGCGTTAATGCTGATTTCCCCCCGGAAACCCCTGTCCGGATTTTGCGGCGAGATACTATTGGGACCGTCTGCATAATTGCCGGTAAGATAAACCAGGGTATCGACAGAAAAAGATGTCGCAGTCGCACTGGTCGAAAGCCCTTGCGCACTGCTGACTTTGTTCAAAAGATTGTGCTTGGCGCAAGATGCCGGCAACACAATCAACGCCATCATTAAGTAACATATGGAGAAATGAATGTTCTTCATTTGAGTAATTTTATCCGTAATGAAAAGGATGAAAATAAGGATATAGACGGCTCCCCGGCGTGAACGGAGGAGCCGCCCGGCGATGAGCGCTCAATCGGATTATTCGTATCCCGGATTCTGCGTTACGATACCATTGCTTTTCGATATCACGGTACGCGGAATAGGGTAGAGCAGGTATTTCTGAGGACCGGCACTTCCCGAATTCCAGTTGGCATTTAACAGATAGGAACCGTCGTCGATGGCGCGCTGAATGTATTTGCCCCATCTGATCAGGTCTTCCCTGCGGTTGAACTCAAACCATAATTCGAAGAGCCGCTCATTTTCCAGTGCCGTCTGTACAGAGACCTGATCGGCAGCTGTAGTATTCGCCAGACCCGCACGGGTCCTGATCTGATTGATCAAAGTAATCGCATCGCTGGTCCGCCCGGAGTTGTTATAGGCTTCAGCCAGCAGCAGCAAGACGTCGGCATATCTGTATACTACGAAGTCCATGTCCATCTGCTCGGAGTTTTGTCCGGAGTGATCGACATCGAATTTCATCGGAATGGCCCCTCCGGCGTCTCCGGAGGAGAAATGGCCTCTTCCCATCATAACAGCCCCACCGTTGAGCGTACCGGCCGCAGTCACTTTCCCGCCCGTTAATGAAGCTGCCGTATCACCAGTCCATGCATCTCTCCAAACCACCTGGCCATTTCCACGTGCGCTGCAGGGATAGTATCGCAGTAGGCGTAATGTACGCTGGTCATTAACAGTGTCGAATTTCCGGTAGGTGGACCATGGCATACGCCACCCATTCCAGGCTGCCAATGCCGTACCGCTGGGATCCTGGTAGTCTCCCGGCAGACAATAAGCAAACCACAGGTTGGCATATTCGCCGGATGTGCCGCCCGTGGGAGAACAGACAATCGGTAAGATGATCTCCGCATTTCCTCCCTTGGCTTCCGGACCAAAATTGTCATTATAATTGGGCATCAGGCTATATCCCAATTGTTGGATGGCCTCCCCATCAGCCATGGCGTCGGACCACCTTTTCTGATTCATGTATAGCTTCATTCTGCAGGTAAGTGCTGCCGCTTTAGAGAACCTGCCATAGTCATCACCCGTAAATTTATCGGGCAGCACGGCGATAGCATCGGAAAGGTCGCTCACGATGTAATTGACCATGGTATCTGAAGAAGGCCGGGGGATATAGGGAACGGCAGGGTTGTCCACTTCAGCCGCTTTCATTCTCACCGGGACAGGCCCGTAGTGACTGAAAAGAATGGCATTGTAATAGCCCCTCAGGCCTTTCAGCTCACCCAGGTATCTGTTTCTCGTAGCCGCATCCAGGGAAGACAGATTGGTTATCTTGTCGATATATACAGTTATCTGAGAGACCAGGCGTACATAATAGGAGTAATGAGACTCCGTCATCAGAAAGTTATCGGGCGTAAAGTAGGTAAAGGACCTTAATCCGTCCCACCCCCAGTTGACATAGAGCTCGTTTGTAGATGCCAGGTCCTCCGGACGCAGGTAGTTCCAGTTCAGCGACCACATGGTTTCCTGGACCATTCCCGTATAGCAGTAGTTGACTGCTGCCAATGCTTCGTTTGCATTGGAAGGGAAGGATTCTCCAAACGTACCATAGGTGACATTGTTTAATGTCGATTTTTTACAGGAGAAGACAAGCAGGGAGAATAGCAAAAGCCATCCAATGAAAAGCTTCCTTTGCATGGTTTTTATATAATTCATTTCGATCTGATTAATAGGTTGATAATTTAGAATGTGACATTGATGCCGGCTGTGTAGCTTCTGCTTAAGGGGTAATAGTTGTCCTGAGAGGCCTCTGGATCCATTCCCTTGAACCGGCTTGATGTCAGCGTAAACAAATTCTGGAAGTCGGCATAGATCCTTACGGCTCCTATTTTTCCTTTCAGCAAAGAGGACGGTAAGGAATACCCCAAAGTCAGGTTTTTACATTTCAGGAACGAGCCGTTTACGACATAGTAGTCGCTGCTCCCCTGGTAGCCGCCATACATCAAATCGGTAATCCCGGTAGGCAATGTACCCGAAGGGTTTAGATAAGTCCACCTGTTTTTGACCGAGGCGAAGACATTCCATCCATATTGTCTCAGCCTTCCCTGCATGGATGAGCTGTTCATGCTGGTCGTCGGGTCCCATGCCTTCCTGATAAATCCGGAGAACAGTATATTCAGATCGAAATTCTTAAACGTGAAGCTATTGCTGAGCCCGTAAATAAGCCTTGGATTGCTGTGGTAGATGACAGTCTGGTCTGCTGCATCAATTTTTCCATCGGGTTTTCCCGTAAGCTTGCTGTTTACATCAAATCCGTTGAGGTCCTGGATGATGATACCACCAGGCAGCATTTGGGGCATCTGTGTAGGCTGCTTATCCCACGTCCCCGCAAAGAATCCCGCTGACCGATAGCCATAGACCGCATCGAGCGCCGCTTTTTTACCGGTGACAGCCACCCAGGGCGTACCCTGTAAATTGGCCAGCGTTTGGGCATCCCGTTGTACCCAGTAGCTAAAGTACCTGGATAAATTGACCGTAGTATTCCATGTAAAGCCGCCTTTCGTCTTTCCGACGATGTTTTTTGATGTCAGGCTGATTTCCCACCCATTCGTTCTTGCTTTTCCTGCATTCCCCCAGACATATGAAGTGAGGTTATCCGAAGGAAGCGGAATCTGCACAATCATGTTCCTGACTGTTTTTGTAAACAGATCGAAGCTGCCCGACAGCCTGTTCTTGAAGAGACTATAGTCTAATCCCAGGTTTAATTCTCCTACCGTCTCCCAGGAAAGATTCGGACTTGCTGCCTGGGTGAGTTTAATGCCAGTATTAGGCTTATCATCTCCAAATAGGGGCGAGGAGCTTAGTCCATAGGTTGCATAGGCGCTCCCGGGAAAGGCGCTGTTCCCGGTTTCTCCATATCCGGTGCGCAATTTTAAAAAGGAAATATAGGGTATGGATTTGATGAATTTTTCATCGGAAACTATCCAGCTGGCAGATACTGAAGGAAATTTTGCCCATTTCTTGTCCTCGGCAAAGTTTGAAGCCCCGTCCCTGCGATAGGAAAGCTGCAAATAATATTTACCATCCCAATCTATATTGGCGCGGGAAAATTCGGATAACCAGGTTGTCTGAGATTGCCCGGAATATACCGTTGGCGTGGTAGCCTGTCCTGCACCAAGATTGTAATAGGAAATAGCATCGGAAATGAATTGCTGATTGCCGCTTCCAACATTCGTCCATACCGTTTTTTGATAGGAATAACCACCCAGTAATTTAACGTTGAGCTTATTGTCAAAGAAGCTGCTGCCATAGTTCAATGTATATTCCGTTTGCAGGCTGTTGGATGTATTGGTCGCAATGGCCGCAGCTCCGTCTACCGTGCTTCCATACAGAAATGTACGGGGGTAGTAGCTGTTTCGGGTGTTTTCCCCCTGATCATAGCTCACCATTCCCTTTGCGGTGAGCCCTTTTATAAATTCCCATTGTGCATATCCCGATGCCAGCAGGCGGAAGCTTTTGGTAAAATCGGTGACCGTTTGGTAAGAAAGCGGATTGGGCGTGTTGGGATAGTCCGGATTCAACGGATAGCTGCCATCAGTGCCTCTTAATGAAAGATTGGCAGGCCAGTAGGTCGCGGCCGTGAAGACGCCGCCGCCTTCATAGAGTCCTCCGGTATTCGAGTTGGCCAGCCTGCTGTTGGAAAATAGGGTAGATGCTCCTACCTTGACTTTATCCGAAACATTTTGATCAAGGCTTAATTTAGCGTTGTATCTTTTTAGATCCGAAGCCAGCAGCACCCCCTGCTGATCATAGTAGTTAAAAGAGGCGAAATAGTTCCCTTTCCCCGTACCACCGCTGACCGAAACATTATGCTGATCAACATATCCCTGTCTGATTACAGCCTTTAACGCGGATGGCTTTATAGCTGTTGTATCGATGGTAGTCTGCGAGTACAGCGGTGTGAAGGCGGATACCGTAGACGGGTCAACCGTTCCATAATAGGGAGCAAGATGATTGGAATATGCCCAATATTCCTGATTGATGAGATTTCGCTGGATCATGTAGTCCTTGGTGCCCAATAAATCCCATAGCCTGTCCGTCTGCTGGATAGCATAATTCCCTGAATAACGTACAGTCGCTTTGGTTGATCCTTTCTTGGTCGTGATCAGCATCACACCGCCTCCTGCCCTGGCTCCGTAGATAGAGGCTGCGCTGGCATCCTTGAGAAAGCTGATGGATTCTATATCATTAGGGTTTATGAAGTTCAGCGGAGATTGATCTACCCCGCTGGTCCCATACCGGATGGCGGTGCTCGGCGTCCCCGGATTGTCATTGACCGGCACACCGTCGATGACATACAATATCCCCAGATTGGCATTGGACGGGTTGTTTCGAATTTGCAGGGAAACGCCCGCTCCGGGCTGTCCCGTAGGCTGCGATACCGAAAGCCCTGCAACCTTTCCCTGTAACGATTGTGCGACATTGGCAGCGGTATTCAGATCCAGATCATCTCCTTTGACGGTGGCTATCGCTCCCGTTATGTTGCGTTTTTTTTGCGTGCCAAAACCTACCACCACAACTTCCTCCTGTTTATTGTCGCCAGGTAGCAGCCGGATTGACAGATTACTTGTTTTGGAAAATGCAACTTCCTCCGTGGCGTATCCGACATAGGATACCACCAGCACGCCACTGCTGCTTGGCACATCCAATGAGAATTTTCCATCCGCATCGGTGGTCGTTCCGATTTTTGTTCCCTTTAGCAGAATGGCGGCGCCGGCAAGCGGATAGCCCATGCTATCCCTGACGATACCGGTGATTTTTACAAACTGAACGGCAGGGTCGGTCTTCCGGGAATCTTCCGGCAGCGCAGACTTTTCCTTTAGAACAACCCGGTTTCCTTCAATCGTGTAATTAACAGGTAAGTTGTTAAGACAGATGCCTAACACTTTTTCGATGGGAGCATCTTTTACATCGATGCTGATGGTACCGGCATTTTTCAGCAAATCATCCTTGAAAAAGAACTGAAAGCCGGTCTGCTGATTGATTTTTCGAAACAGTTTCTGCAGGGTTATTTTCTTTTCAGACAATGTAACGTTTTGCGCATAGCCGGTCGCGCTGGTTTCCAGACAAACCGACAACATTAAAATAACCAACAGCTTCATAATAAGCAGTTTTTGAGGGATTTGCATGCGGAAAATGAGCCGCAGGCAAGCAGTTAATTTCATACCTTTGTGTTTTGGGTTTTAATTAGACAATACGAACAGGACTTGTATGTATAGTTAGCCCAATCTTGCAGGGAGTGTTACCAGCACTTCCTGCTTTTTAGGTGTCACTATCGATAGCTTCTTTATTGCATAACAACTATTTTTCGATTTTCGATCCTGAATTTCACCCCTCCATCCTCCATGATTTTAAGGGCTTCCGACAAATTACTTTTCCGGCTGACAATCCCCGAAAAGGTCTCCTTACTTACAGGGCCTTCATAAACGATATCTACATCGTACCATCTGCTGATTTGTCTCATGATGCTTTCGATCGGCTGCGCAGTAAATACAAAAGATCCGTTCTTCCAGGCCACTATTTCGTCTACATCAACATTATTCGTTAGCCTGATGCTTCCATTGTCCGAGAGCATAGCCTGCTGGCCGGGCACCATCACCGTGTTTACTTTTTCTTTTGAAATTTTGACGGCCCCTTCGAGCAAGGTTGTTTTAATTCCTTTTTCATCGGTATAGGCGTTGACATCGAAGTGCGTACCCAATACGGTCACTTCCATGCCGTTCACATTTACGATGAAAGGCCTGGATTTGTCGGCAGCAATTTCAAAGTAAACCTCTCCCTTCATGGAGACTTTGCGTTCATTCCTTTCAAAAGCAACGGGAAATTGCAGCGAGGAAGCCGCGTTTAACCACACCCGGGTACCGTCAGACAAGACCAGTTGATATTGATTTCCCCGGGCCGTGCTGACCGTATTATAGAGTAAGTCACCGGGATTGTCCGATGCCCCATCGTACTTTATCTGTCCATCAAGCTTGGTCACACTGATTTTTCCTTGTGTCGCCAGCGAGCCGTTGCCAACGCTATCCAGCACAACGGTCGATCCATTGGCCAGCTTCAGGATCGCATTATCGTGCCCCGGAAAGATAGTCGGACGTTTCGGAGGGGCAGATGAGGTAAGCTTACCGGATTTATTGTTGCCGGCTTGCAGAACCCAGAAGCAGGATGCTCCGATCAGCAGGATGACAGAGGCTGCGATTCCAAGCTTGCGCCAGGAAAACCCGCTTTCGCCGGGCTGGATCACCGGCGTCGTTTCCGAGGTAGTAGCCATAACAGCTGCAAAGAGGCTGTCAGCCCTTTCTTTGGTCATGATCCTGTCGGCAACGGACGTGTCCGTTACGCTCTTCAGGAGGTCCTGTACCGATTCCTGGTATTCAGGGTTATCCACCAGCTCAAAAAACGCTGCTTTTTCCTCAGCGGTGCAAGTGTTGTCAAGGTATTTTTCAAATAGCCATTGAAGGCGCGTCTTTCCATATTCCATATGTAATGATATAAGACTATCAAAACGAAGCGTCGGGGGAGTGAAAAGAAAAATTAATGGACAAAAAATACGGAAATCAATAGCGGCAGGAGGGAGGATCCGGTTAGATAATGGTATTGAATCAATTGGCGCTTAATGGATTTAAGCGCTTCCGACATATGGGTTTTCACCGTTTCTTTGGAAATATTGAGATGGCTGGCTATTTCTTCATATTTCAGGCCTTCTTCCTTGCCCAGCTGAAATACTTTTCGTTGTTGAGGGGGCAGCAGACGGACAATCTTATGAACCTGGGCATTAAGTTCTTCGAATTCAACAAGCGGAATAGATGTTTCGGGAGATTTGTTGATGTCTCCTTCAACTTTTCGAAGGTAGTTTTCCGCCAAAGCTAATCTTTTCAGACTGGTGTATAGATAGTTTCGGGTGACGGTATTGATATAAGCCCTGAAATTATGAATATCCGGGAGCGTTTTTCTGTGCATCCATAGCTTGAAGAATACTTCCTGCACCGTGTCTTCCGCAAGGGCATTGTCTTTCAGAACCCGGTAGGCAATAGAATAAATCAGGTCCCTGTAATGATCAAATATGCTTCGGAAAGCGGCTTGATCACCTCTGGCAATAAGTTTCAGTTGTTCCGGTTCCTGATCCATATAAATATTAATTCAAAAGTAATATTTTAAAAAAATGAAAAAATTGCAATCGCCACTTCACGCAAACGATTGCACCAATGACCATGGTACTTTACGGTCGCTTATCTATAATACTACCATAAAAGGGTTAGACGAAAAAGAGGGAGTGCAATCGGTTGTAATCTCGTTGATTTTCGGTAACTATGCCGGACCCCTCCTGACCCACAATTGCGGAGGTCTGGAGATATTGAATACTGCTTAATAATCGGTACTTTGCCCAGCTATGGATACAATACGGATAGTCGCTATTTCCGAAAGTATGGATAATACCTCGGTGCCTTGCTGTCACAGAGAGGTACCAGTAGGATAAATAGGATTGCTATTCGGTCGCCTTTATGAAAGTGTAGGCTTCGCTGATATCGGAAACAATTTTCCATAAGTCAAACCAGACACTTTGATGGTAAAGAACTTCTAAGCATCACAAAGCCTTCAAATCTTTAGATTTGAAGGCTTTGCAAACTGGTGGCCAAATTAAACAGTTGATTTACAGTGATTAGTCTTAGACCCCTTTTACTCCACCATCTATCACCAGCTCCGATCCAAGCATGTATGTACTGTCATCGGACGCCAGGTAAAGAAAACCTGCGGCGATTTCCTCTGGTTTACCCATACGTTTCTGCGGAGCATAGTTTGAAAAATATTCGAGCGTCCCATCCAGCTCTTCCCTGGAACCAACGCTTTTTTCAAAGATAGGCGTCACAATGGCGCCTGGAGACAGAACATTGACACGGATGCCTTTCCCCGTAAGCTCCGCGGCAAAGCTCCGACCCAGCGACCGAATGGCTGCTTTGGTAGCTGAATACACGCTCGCGGGCGCTAAACCTTTCTCATTGAGCGCCGTGCTGGTCAGCACAATGGAGGCGCCGCTATTCAGATAAGGAAGGGCCTTCTGAACTGAAAAAAAGGCACCCTTGAAATTAACATTGCTGATTTTATCGAATAGCTCCTCCGTAAAATCAGCCAATGCCGCGCCGAAATAAATACCGGCATTTACGATCAGAACGTCGAATCTGCCAAAGCTGTCGTATATTTTTTTGTAGCCCGTTTCTATCTCGGGAATATTGGCAACATCGGCTACTATACCGATCGCTCCATGGCCGATTGCCTTGACGGCCTCATCGAGAGCAGCAGAATTTCTACCGGTTATAGCCACTTTGGCGCCTTCTTCGGCAAAGAGCTTTGCCGTGGCGAGACCGAGACCACTACTGCCACCTGTGATAACGGCCACTTTGTTTGCTAACTTTTTCATTTTTATTGATGGTGATGTTTTTTCATCACGATACAAAGTTCTATCGCGGATGCCCGAAAGGCTATAGGAAAAGGACAGGGCTTTATATGATTTTCAAAGAAAGCCGGGTAGTTGATTTTAATATAAATTTCTACTCTTTTCCTATAAGGTCCTTCCGGTGTTTAAAAGAGCTTTGTATCCTTAATGCAATTCATGAAAAGAGTAAAGGCATGGGCGGTCCTCGGTGCCACGGAAGGGCTGGGGCTTGCCACTATAAAATACCTGCTGTCTCGGGACCAGAAAGTCTTCGCAGTGCCAGATAGTGATCCCTACCGGCTTTGCAATTCGTTGAAAGTTTTCACTGACCGTCATGGTCCCATAGATATTATTATCGACAACCTGGCTTATAACCTCATTGACGGTCTTACAGAGACTACCGCTGTCTACCTCGAAGTCCAAATCGAAAAAAGCCTCCGGGAGACCCTTGACGTCGTCAAGCTGATCCTTCCTTATATGGCCCCTGGTCACGAAGGACAGATTATCAGCATGCCCCCAAAACCCTGCCTGTTAATGGATTCCGGCGAGCCAGTATATGACGAACGCGCCGACGCCGTGCAACAGTATTCCAGCAGGTTGAAACAGGAGTTGCTGATACTCAACGACAAAATATCTTATCTTGCAATTAAAGGCACTCGCTCATTATGGCGCGAATAATCCCAGACAACAAGAACATCGCTCTGCATCGCAATATTCCGGATATCCTTCCGGTAAAGAACGAAGGATTCGAGGACTGGTCCATCCGGATCATCCCGCGTGCGCCAACGACCTGCAAGAACTATCTTTCTCCCAATCGACGGGAATTCTATAAGATCATGTATGCAACCAAAGGCGTAGGTGTTTTTACCATCGGCCTGAAGACCTATTATATCGATCAGCCGACCATTCTCTTTCTGCACCCCAACGAGATCATTTCCTGGCAAAAGCTGAACGCCGAATCGGAAGGCTATATCGTATTCTTCAAAAGATCAATGGCTGACAACCATCCTTTGCTCAAATCCCAGATTGACAAATACCAGCTTTTTGCCGATAGCAGCAAAAGCGTGATTCGCCTCTCTTCCGAAGATATTAAAGCAATGGACGAAATTTTCCGGCAGATGTCGGATGTGAACATGATCGATGGCGACGCACTGGCCGAAGACGCCATGCAGGCTTACTTGCTCTTGCTGATGATTGCCGCTACAAAAAGCGCCCGCTACGCCCAACCCGACGCCGTCACCGACGAGTTCAAACATATCCACGATTTTTTTCAGTTGCTGGAGGAAGAAACAGCTCACGTAAATTATGACACGCCCATCCAAATCAGGACGGCAAAGGAATTCGCTGATAAATTATTCGTACATCCCAATCACCTCAACGCTCTCTTAAAAAAACATACCGGCCTCAACGTCAGTACGCATATCAAGAACCGACTCCTGGAAGAAAGCAAGGTACTCTTGTTACGGACCGACTGGACCCTTCAAAACATCGGCTATGCCATTGGCTTTTCCGACCAACCCAACTTCAGTCAGTTCTTTAAAAAAAATACAGGGATGACACCTGTTGAATACCGCAAGTCCAAAGGGCTTTGATTTTCATATAAAGGACTGTTCTTTTCCTATAGTCTTCCGCTGCCGTATTGACGAGCTTTACATCATAAATCAATACACAAAATGGAAGAACGAATCATCAGCCTCCTTCGGAACGCCTGGAGGACGCAAACAAACGCTGTCAGCGAATACTTTAAAAAGAACGAGGACAACTTCTATTCTCACGAAATCGCCCCGGGCCGCAACAAAGCAACTTATATCCTGGGTCATCTCATTGCTACGAATGACGGATTGTTGCCGCTTTTCGGCTTCGGTGACAAATTATATCCTGAACTGGATAGGTTTTTCACACCCAACACGCGGTGGTGCTATGGCGATTTTCCCCCGGTTGCCCAGCTTAAAGCCCAATGGGATAATCTAAATCATTACCTGGAAGAAAAATTCTTTACGCTGACGCCGGGCCAATGGCTCGAACGCCATACCAAAGTGTCGCCGGAAGATTTCGCGCTCGATCCGAAACGCAACAAGCTCAATTTGCTCATCGGGCGTACCAACCATACCAGCTATCACCTGGGACAACTTAACCTTTTAAAAAATTAGCTATGTCAACCGTAAACAATAAAACACTCGCTGAAAATGTCGTTCTCATTACCGGGGCGCTCACCGGCATCGGCCGCGCGGCTGCTATCGCCTTTGCCAAACAAGGCTCAAAAGTAGTTGTTTCCGGCAGAAAAGAGGAAGCCGGTCATCAACTCGCCAAAGAACTACAGGCGATGGGGGCTTCCGCTACTTTCATCAAAGCTGACGTCAGCAAAGAAGAAGAGGTCGAGGCACTGATCAACGGCGCTATTTCCGTATATGGCCGGCTGGATATCGCCGTCAACAATGCAGGCACGGAAGGCAAACCAGGCCCTATAGTGGACCAGACCCGCGAAAGCTATGAGGCCACCTTCGATACCAATGTCCTTGGTACCCTTTTAAGCATGAAACACGAGCTCAAGATCATGTTACAACAAAAAAGCGGCAGCATCGTCAACATCTCATCGACATTCGGCAAAAGGGCCGCTGCAGGAGCTTCGATCTATGTGGCCAGCAAACATGCGATAGAAGGGCTGACAAAAGCCGCCGCCCTCGAAGGCGCCCCCTTTAATGTTCGTGTTAACGCCGTGGCTCCAGGCCCAACTGACACAGGAATGCTAACGCGTTTTGCCGGAACATCCGAAAACAAACGACAGCTAACCCAGGGAGTTCCTATGAAGCGGCTTGGCTTACCCGAAGAAGTAGCGGAAGCCATTGTTTTTCTCGGCTCCGACAAATCCCCATTTTTAAGTGGGCAGATCCTGGGAGTCGATGGCGCTAAATCAGCCGTCGATAGCGGGTCGCAGAAATAATTATATCCAACTTGGTCCATCTGACCCGACCCGATCATCGAACTAATATACTGGCCCTCGTCGATCTCCAAAAGAAAAGAGGCCGTCTAATAAATAAAGACAGCCTCTTTTCGTGAACCAGGATGGAATGTTTCAAACCAGCTGAGGGAGGATTTGAGACATATAGTTGCATTTAAGTAGTTGATTTACAGTCGATAACTAGTATTTAAATTATGTTGTTCACGGATCGCGATTTGCAAACAGCGATCAAATGCCTGTATTTGCATTATGAAAGCCCATAATGGCATGCGCACTCAGGATATAGTGATGCTGCTGAAAATATTGACCGTGTCGGTCCCTGATTGGCAATACAGGGATCTTGCAGCCTCTCTTTACGTAAGCACTTCGGAGGTGTCTGAATCCTTACACAGAAGCCATATCGCAGGACTCATTGATGAAAGCAAACGCAAGGTTCATCGACAGTCGTTGATGGAATTTATACGTTATGGGCTGCATTAAGTTTTTCCGCAATTACCAGGAACCATGGTCACCGATCTGTCGTTAAAGCCGTCAAAAAACACGCACTGTTATATAAATCGCTCGCTAGTATCGACATAATCAGGGTCGGACGTACAAGAGAATTAAAAGTTGCCATAGAAGAACTTCAAAAAATCATCCTATGAGTCATCGTGAAAATTAACCAGGATCAGGGCTGTCTATTAGGCTTTAGAGGAGCTTGGCCCGGAAGTCGTCGAATCATGGGCGAGGGTGCTGTGTAAGAAAGCTTATAGGGAAAGGGCTACTACCCCTAATCGGATGTGTCCTATTGAAACTCGAACCTTATATGCATTGGTAGTAAGCTACTTACAAAAAATTGTTCTAAATATGCTTAGCGTTCAAAACAAAAAAAACGCCTTCAAACTCAATATATTGAAGGCGTTTAGAAATTAGAAGTGACCCCGTCAGGACATCCTTCGAACTTTTCTTGATAGATTTGAAAAGTCTATCAAAGATTATAGGGGCTTAATAACTGATAGCCAATCATTTCTTTCTTTGCGATTTTTTACTTTACAAAAAGAGCCATAGCATTAGCGGTTTTGGTTCCATCAGTAAGAGTGGTAGCCACGCCGTTTTTCCACACTTTGCCTACAGTAATGTTGCTTTCATTTGTTTCATAACCTGAAGCATATACGTCCTGTCCAACAACAAAAACAGCAGTAGCCATAGCATTTTTAGTTCCGTTGGTAAGGGACGTAGCCGCACCGTTCTTCCATATCTTTGCTATACGAATATTAGATGCGTTAAGTTCAGAACCTGCAACGTAAACAGCAGAACCTACTACAAAAACCGAAGTGGCTTGTGCGTCGTAGGTGCCATCCGTAAGGGCCGTAGCGACACCATTTTTCCATATCTTGGCTACCAGGGTCTCACCAGCCCCAATTTTTTCTATATACTCTGCGCCTGCAACATATACATCTGATCCTGATACATAAACGGAAGCGGCTTGTGCATCCATAGTTCCATCGGTAAGGGCCGTAGCTACACCGTTTTTCCACACTTTGGCCACTCTGCTGTATACATTACTGTTAGGAACTTGTTTATTTTCAAATCCGGCAGCATACACATCCGTTCCTGCCACGAATACAGAATAGGCAAAAGCAGTTTGAGTTCCATCGGTAAGGGCATTAGCCACGCCGTTCTTCCAGGTTTTGGCAACATAATTATGGGCCCCTTTATTAAACTCATAACCGGCAGCATACACATCCGTTCCTGCTACAAAAACAGAAGCGGCAAAAGCACCTTGAGTCCCGTCACTAAGGGGAGTAGCCACACCGTTCTTCCATACTTCGGCTACTGTATTAGTTCCACTCAAGTCATAACCGGCAACATACACATCAGCCCCGAAACAAAAACAGATGTGGCTGAAACACTTTTAGTCGCACTACTAAGAGGAGTGGCCACACCATTTTTCCATATTTCAGCCATGGAAATGTTTGTTTCGCTGATTTCATAGCCAACCACATATACATCGTTTGTGCCAGTGGATGGATTAGCCTGGTCACTTTTTTTACTACAGGATATCAGGATTGATAATAAAAAACATGTGGATAATAGCCTAAATCTTTTCATTGTTTTAAAATTGTAGCTTGAGCTTATTGTTGCTGCTTGTAAAATGATGTATGATACTCACAAAAGTGATACGAAAGGAAGACGTCAACAATAGTTCATTTGCACTATTTCTTCAGAGTTGCAATAAAAGATATCAGCACCGACAAATATTTGTCATATCCACTTGACCATTCGGCAGCTCCCCACTGGCTACTAATCGCTTATCAAAAGATCAGCAATGATGGGGAATATATTAGTTTTTCGCTTGGCTTTATCAGGGGAAGCTATATATATAGAAGGAATAGAGAGGGGCGCTGAATGAACAGGCTATTCCCGTTGTAGTCTGTTTATTTTGAGTGGCCGGCAGGAATGCCGGCTTTTTGTATTTTACGCTTACAATAACAGGATCATTTGTAATGCCAACTATCGTACGGAAGAAACACTGCTTTTAAAGTATACTTCGAACCGCAAAAGAGAAAGAAGCGAATCCAGTACTATATAAGCTGGACAAGGGTTTTGGGTGAAAATAAAAAAGGACAAAGGGACGAAATTTCGCCGTGTCCTGTGATGTGACCCCAGGTGGAATGTTTTCAAACCAGCTGAGGAAGGATTTGAGGACATTCTTGCGGTTTAATGGAAGCTATTTACATACTTATATGCAGAAGAATGTGGAAAATTGTGATATACTCGGTTCATGATCGTGCCCATCGAGGTGTCGAACGTGGCGGTGTAGGTCTTGGCCGGGTCGATGCACTGCTCGAACGCCTGGGAGAAGGTCGACTGGCGGATGCTCGTCCCGTCGGCCGCCGGGCAGTTCCCGTCGCCGAAGCTGAACGGGATGGGCGTGACGGTTGTCCCGGTCCCCTCCACGGTGGCGGCGGTGCCGGCCATCGTGGTCGGCTCGGACAACGCGGAGAAGTAGAACCCTCCACCCGAGCCGGGCCCGCCGTCACGGATCGCGCCCGGCCCGTCGAGGCTGACGAGCGTCGCGTGGTCGTTGCGCATCGCTCCGGCCAACGCGAGGCCGGTTTGACCCAACAACGATTGGTTGCCGCTGGGGTTGGCGGGCGTGAAGTAGTTCCGGACGATGACGTAGCCGACGTGCGGTCCGCTCGTGGCCGCGGGAGCGGTCGGCTCGTCGAAGCTGAGGCCCCAGCCTTCGCCGTTCGAGAAGAACGCGCCGCTCGCCGTGACCAGCTCGGAGCAGTCGATGCCGGACGAGTAGGCCCGCATGACCAACACGTCTGGGCTGACGCCCGATGAACCCTGGGGTGCCGCCTTGTAGGAGGTGTTGCTGAGCTTCGCCGAGAACCCGGCGGTCTGGTTCGTCAGCCGGATGCTCGCCGGCATGACGCCATCGGTGTTCGAGTCGAAACCCGGGCAGTTCGCGGCGAGGTCGCTCACAGGATCGGTGAACTGTCCCATCGGCGGTGCGGCAGCGGCCTTGGCGATCGGGCCGAGCTCGAGCTGGCCGCCGGTTCGATAGCCGTCGTCGGTCAACCACTGCCACGTCCAGGTGTGCAGCCCGACAGCCGGTACCGATGTGGTGGTCGGCGATCTGGTGGTGGTCGGCGATGTGGCGCTCGTCGTCGAGCTGCGGCGGGGCTCGAACGGTCTCGAATCGGACCGCTCCCTCGACGTGCAGCCGCAGAGCATCACCCCGGCGGTGGCAACGGCGATGGCGAGCGATGACTTCCACCCACGACGAGTCATGAGCGGTTCTTGCCGATGTTCGCCAGCCACAGGATCGAGCACGCAGCCATCCAACCGAGATCGCGCCGCTCGCTCAAGGCTCCGCCGCGACTTGTCCTTCGGAACATGTCGGCGGAGGGCCGCGACGCCGCTGACGGGTGCTGGCGGTCGGAGCACCGGTGAAGCCGTCGTGGCAGCATGGCGGCGTGCCCGACCTCGACGTGATCCTCGCCGACCTGGAGACGCTGGTGACGGTGGAGTCACCGTCGGCCGACGTCGGGCGGATCCGCCGCTCGGCCGAGGTGCTGGGCGCACTGCTCGACGAGCGGCTCGGGGGCATCACCCGGCTGGTCGACGGGCCGAACGGGCCGCACGTGCACTGGTCCGGTGGCGGCGCGCCGCGCCTGCTGCTGGTCGGGCATCACGACACGGTCTTCCCGGCCGGCACCTTGGCGGCGCGGCCGTTCGCCGTCGCCGACGGGCGGGTGACGGGGCCGGGCGTGTTCGACATGAAGGCCGGGCTCGTCCAGGCGATCCACGCGTTGGCGTCGCTCGACGACCGTTCCGGCGTCGAGCTGCTCGTCAACAGCGATGAGGAGATCGGCTCGACGACGTCGCGCGGCCTGATCGAGGAGCGCGCCGCGGCGTGCGGGGCGGTGCTCGTGCTGGAGCCGAGCGCCGACGGCGGTGCGCTGAAGACCGGCCGCAAGGGCACCGGCACGTTCGAGGTGCTCGTCCACGGCCGCGCCGCCCACGCCGGGCTGGAGCCGGAGAAGGGGATCAACGCCCTCGTCGCCGCCGCCGAGCTGATCGGGCGGATCGCCACGTTCGGCGATCCGGTCACTGGAACGACGGTGACGCCGACCGTCGCCTCGGCGGGGACCGCCGACAACGTCGTGCCGGCCGAGGCCCGCTTCAGCGTCGACGTGCGCGTCGTCGAGCCGGGTGAGAAGGAGCGCGTCGAGGCGCTGATGGCCTCGCTGGCGACGACGATCGAGGGCGCGGCGATCGAGGTCGGCGGCGGCATCGGGCGGCCGCCGATGCACGAGTCCGCTTCGGCGACGCTGTTCCCGCTGGCCGTCGCCGCCGCCGAACGGATCGGCCAGCCGGTGCCTGTCGGGATCGCCGTCGGCGGCGGCAGCGACGGCAACTTCACCGCAGCGATCGGCGTCCCCACCCTCGACGGCCTCGGCGCCGTCGGCGGCGGCGCCCACGCCGACCACGAGCACGTCCTCGTCGACACGTTGGTGCCGCGCACCGAGCTCCTCGCGGCCCTCATCGCCGCCGCCCGAACCCGTTGAGGTTCGACGCGACTGACAAGGCCGTACCGGCCGCCCGTCGAGCGACTGTTCTCCCGGGTCCTGTCGCGTCCCGACCGGAACTTGCCGGTCAGGGCGCGACAGGGTCGGCTGGTTGCAACCGCAGCGTGGTCCGTCACCGCGACTGTTCTCGCGGGTCTTGTCGCGTCCCGACCGGAGACTTGCCGGTCAGGGCGCGACAGGACACGTCGAGTGAACGGACCTTGTCAGCCTCTGACCCGAGATCGTTCCGGTGATGCCCTGACGGGGTCGAGCCCGCTGCCGGGCCGGCGACCGCGCTCCGGGGAGATCGTCAGGCGAGTTGGGGGAGGACGTCGGCGGTGAGGCGTTCGAGTTGCTCGGCGTCGTCGAACATCGGGTTGAGGACGACCAGGTCCGCGCCGGCGTCGATCACCTCACGCAGGCCGGCGGCCACGTCGTCCGGCGTCCCGACGACGGCGACGGCCAGCAGGTTGCGCAACCCGTACTGGCCGTAGATCGCGTCCAGCGCGGCCGACGTCCGTTCCCGCGCCCGGGCGACGTCGTCGTCGACGGTGAGGTACACCCGCTTGGCGATGCGCAGCGTCGCAGGGTCGCGCCCGGCCTCGTCGAGCGCCGCACGCAACACCGCCATCTGCTCGACGAAGCGGGAGGTCGGCTGCGAGCCGGCGCCGATGAAGCCGTCGGCGTGGGCGACGGTGCGGCGCAGCGCCGCCGGGTGCGAGCCACCGAACCAGATCGGTGGGCCGCCGGCCTGGACCGGCTTGGGCGCCATCGTCACGCCGGACAGCTGCCAGAAGCGCCCGTCGAAGTCGACCCGCTCGTCGGTCCACAGCCGTCGCATCAGCGCCAGCCCCTCGTTGAACCGGGCGACGAACGAGGCCTTGTCGACACCGAACGCACCGAACTGGCGGAACCCGCCGCCGTGGCCGAGGCCGATCTCCAGCCGCCCGTGGCTGAGCTGGTCGACCGAGGCGATGCTCTTGGCCAGGTGCACCGGGCTGGCCACCGAGCTGACGATCACCGCGCAGCCGAGCCGGATCCGCGTCGTGCACGCCGCCGCGTATGCCAGCACCTCCAGCGGGGCGAGGTCGGCGCTGCCGCCGATCACCGCCTCGCTCGTCCACGCGCTGTCGTAGCCGAGTTCCTCGGCCCGGTGCAGCAGCGAGCGGACGGCGTCGCCGTCGAAGCCGGACGGGCCGACCGTCTGCGGGATGGCGATGCCGAACGTCGTCATCGACGTGACTCCATGCGGCGCACCCTACGGTGTGGACCATGGCGGTACGTGGGCTGGCGCTCGACCTCGACGGCACGCTGCTGCGTCCCGACGACACGATCGGCGAGCGCGACCGGGCCGCCGTCGCCGCGGCGGTCGATGCCGGGTGGCCGGTGATCCTGGCGACGGCCCGCTGGTACCAGCTCGCCGAGCGCACCGCCCACGAGCTGGGCCTCACGGACCCGGTGATCGCCTGTTCGGGTGCCGAGGTCCGCCGGCTGCGTGACGGCGCCGACCTGCTCGACGTCCGCGTGCCGGCGGCCTGCGCGGCGGACGTGTACGCGGCGTGCGACGGGCACGACGGCCTCGTCATGGTCTACGAGGAGCGGGACATCGCCGTCGTCGGGGCCCGCTCGGCGTGGCTGCCGGAGGTCCGCCTCGTCGACTCGCTCGCGGAGGCCGAGGCGACGCCGCGGACCGTGCTCGTGTTCGGCGAGGAGATCACCAGGCGCCTGCTCGACGAGGTCGCCCCGAAGTGGGCGGACGAGGCCCGCTTCCTGGTGTCGATGACCGGGCACGGCCAGCCCGTCCTGACGATCACCGGTGCCGGCGCCGACAAGGGCCGGGCGCTGCGGGTGGCCTGCGCCGACGTCGGCCTCGACCCGTCGGAGGTGGCGGCGATGGGCGACTCGGAGACCGACGTCGAGATGTTCCGCGTCGCCGGCACGAGCGTGGCGATGGGCCAGGCCGACGTCCTCGTGCAGGCGGCAGCGACGTTCGTCACCGCGGCGAACACCGACGACGGCGTCGGCCGGGCGATCGAGCGCCTGCTCGCCGAGAACGGGTGACGCGCGAGGTCGGCAGTGATCCGAGGCGCGGCGAGTGCAGAAGCGGCAGCGGAGATGGCGAGCGCGGCGGGCGGAGCACGGATGTCAGCTCGCCTGTTGCAGCTCGACCAGGTTGCCGCTCGGGTCCTTGAGGAACGACTGGCGGCTGGTGGCGACGGGCTTCGGATCGCTGACCCTGATGCCCCGGCCACGCAGCTCGGCGACGACGCCGTCGAGGTCGTCGACGGCGATCGCGAAGTGCTGGCCGAGCCCGTCGGGCACGGTGCCCTCGATGAGGTGGACCTGCTGACCGCCGAGGTCGAGCCACGCCCCGCCGAAGCCGAAGTCCGGCCGGTCGGCGCGCTCGGTGAGGCCGAGCACGCCGACGTAGAACTCCTTCGCGGCGGCGACGTCGCTGACGTTGATCGAGACGTGATGCACCCCGGCCGGCTTCATGCCGTCAAGTGTCGCGCGCCCAACGCGATGAGTGATGAGCCGAAGCGTCCGGCTCATCACTCATCTCACGAGTCGGGGGTGCCGCCCTCGAGCTCCAGCAGGGAGCTGCTCGACAGGGTGCCGGCGTTGCGGTAGACGTCGAGCTTGGCGCGGCTGTCGTCGATGTCGAGGTTGCGCATCGTCAGCTGCCCGATCCGGTCGAGCGGCCCGAACGGGGCGTCGTCGACCTTCTCCATGCTCAGCCGCTCGGGCGCGTACGTCAGGTGCGGGCCGGTGGTGTCGAGGATCGTGTAGTCGTCGCCGCGGCGCAGCCGCACCGTCACCTCGCCGGTGATCGCCGAGCCCACCCAGCGCATCAGCGGCTCGCGCAGCATCAGGCTCTGGGGGTCGAACCAGCGGCCCTCGTACAGCAGTCGGCCGAGGCGCCGGCCCATCGTCCGGTAGTTCTCGATCGTCCCCTCGTTGTGGATCGCCGTCACCAGCCGCTCGTAGGCGATGTGCAGCAGCGCCAGCCCGGGCCCCTCGTAGATGCCACGCGACTTGGCCTCGATGATCCGGTTCTCGATCTGGTCGCTCATCCCCAGGCCGTGGCGCCCGCCGACCGCGTTGGCCTCGTGGACCAGCTCGACCTGCGACTCGAACGTGCGGCCGTTCAGGGCGACGGGGAAGCCTTCGACGAACTCGACGCGGATCTCCTCGGCGGCGATCGCCACCGACTCGTCGTAGTGCGCGACCCCCATGATCGGCGAGACGATGTCCATCCCCGTGGACAGCTCCTCGAGCAGCTTGGCCTCGTGCGTCGCCCCCCAGATGTTGGCGTCGGTCGAGTAGGCCTTCTCCTTCGACGCCCGGTACGGCAGATTCCGCGACGTGAGGAACTCGCTCATCTCGTCGCGCCCGCCCAGCTCGCCGACGAACTGCTCGTCGAGCCACGGCTTGTAGATCCGCAGGTTGGGGTTGACCAGCAGGCCGTAGCGGTAGAAGCGCTCGATGTCGTTGCCCTTGTAGGTGCTGCCGTCGCCCCAGATGTCGACGCCGTCGTCCTGCATCGCCCGCACCAGCAGCGTGCCGGTGACCGCCCGGCCGAGCGGGGTGGTGTTGAAGTACGTCTTGCCGGCGGTGGTGATGTGGAACGCCCCGCACTGCAGGGCGACGAGTCCCTCGTGGACCAGCTCGGTGGTGCAGTCGACCACCCGGGCCTGCTCGGCGCCGTACTCCTTGGCGCGCACCGGCACGCCGGCGAGGTCGGGCTCGTCGGGCTGGCCGAGGTCGGCCGTGTAGCAGTAGGGGATCGCCCCCTTCTCGCGCATCCAGGCGACCGCCGCCGAGGTGTCGAGGCCACCGCTGAACGCGATGCCGACCTTCTCGCCCACGGGCAACGCCGTGAGCACCCTTCCCTGCGATTGCGACTGCGACATGGGGAGGGAACCTACCGATGCGACGGAAGCGAGCAGTCGTCCGAGACGCGGCGAGCGCCGAAGCGCAGCGGAGGCGGCGAGCACGGCAGGTGCGGGGAGCAGCTTGGCTGCGACCCGAGCACGAGCATCAGACGGGGCGGCGGGCCATCCCGGCCAGGCAGGCGGCGGAGATCAGGAACCCGGCGCCGGCGAGGGCCAGCTCGACGGCGGCGAACTTGTCCTGGCGGCCGATGTCGGCCCAGCCGATCAGCGCAGTGGCGAGGCCGGCGACGATCCCGGCGAACGCCGCGTAGCGCACGTTGCCGAGCGCCAGCAGGACCATCCCCAGCGGCAGCAGGAACGGCAGGATCAGCAGCCCGAAGAACCGTGGGCTGGCCTGCGGGCCGAGCCACCACGTGGAGAAGCCGAGCGTCCACGAGCTCTTCCACACGGCGGCGAACCCGAGGATCACGCCCACCCATCCGCAGATCAGCACCATCTTCCAGCCCGGGGTGAGCTGCCCGGGCCGCAGTGGTTCCGGGGCGACCGGTGTCGGGCCGGCGGCGGTCGCCGGCGTAGGCGGCGGGAGGACGGCTGGCGGTGGTGGCGGCCCGGGCGGCGGGAGCAGCGGACCGGACTGGCCGGGCACCGGCGGCGGGCTCGGCAACGTCACGGCTGGTCACGATACTGGCCGCCGGTCCGGCGCGTCCGGCGGCGAGGGAAGCGCCAGCGACGAGCCGCAGGAGGGAGCAGCCGAAGCGCAGCGGAGGCCAGTCCCGACCATCTGAGCAGGCCGGTACCCTGCTGCGGGTGACGGATCAGGCGCGCGGCGCTCGTCAGGCGCAGGCCACCGAGCCGTTCAGGAAGCTGAGCATCTTCCTGCCGATGTGGAACGAGCAGGACTACGTCGAGCGTGCCGTCGGGGCCGCGGTCACCGAGTGCGTCGCCCTCGTCGAGGCCGGCCAGATCCTCGACTACGAGGTCGTCGTCGTCGACGACGCGTCCACCGACGCGACCCCGCGCCTCGCCGACGAGCTGGCCGCCGCGGATCCGCACGTCGTCGCCGTCCACCACCCGGTGAACCGCAAGCTCGGAGGGGCGATGAAGACCGGCTTCGCCACCGCCACGGGCGACATCGTCCTGTACAGCGACGCCGACCTGCCCTTCGACATGGCCGAGGCCGGGCACGCCATCCGCCTGCTGCGCTACTACGACGCCGACATCGTCTCCGCCTACCGCTTCGACCGCACCGGCGAGGGCGCCTCGCGGGCGATCTACACGTTCTTCTACAACGCCCTGATCCGCCGCCTGTTCGGGGTGCGGATGCGCGACATCAACTTCGCGTTCAAGCTGTGCCGGCGGCAGATCTTCGAGCACGTCGAGCTGCGCAGCGAGGGCTCGTTCATCGATGCCGAGCTGATCATCCGGGCCCGCAAGCTCGGCTACCAGGTCATCCAGTTCGGCGTCGACTACTTCCCGCGGACCCGTGGCGAGAGCACGCTGGCGTCATTCCGGGTGATCCGCACGATCGTGCGCGAGATGTTCGAGCTGCAACGTGAACTGCGCAACATCACCCCCTTGCAGGGCGCCTGACCGCGGGCCGCGCGGTGGGGGCCACTGGTAGGCTCGCCGGGTCATCCAGGTCGGAGATCAGTGAACAGCGCGAGCAACGAACCCAAGCCATCCCGCCGGCGTGAGGCGGGTGGGTCGGATCTGCGCCGCTGGCTTCCCGCTGGCGCAGCCGTGGCGGTCGTCGCCGTGGTGGTCGGCATCGGGCTCGCCGGTCGGGGCGATGCCTCCAATGCCACGTCGGACGGCACGGTCACGGCGGTGTCGGCCTCGGTGGTCGACCCGGCGCTGGCGTCGGTGACCGCGCCGACCGTCGTCGAGACCCAGCCGACGGTGCCGAAGACCAACCTGTCCGCGTCGATCAAGAACGGGTCGTCCGGCCAGGAGGTCACCACCGTCCAGCAGCGGCTGAAGGACCTCGGCTTCGATCCGGGCCCGATCGACGGCAAGTTCGGAGGCACCAGCCAGCAGGCGGTCTACGCGTTCGAGAAGCTGATCCTGGGGACGCCGCGCGCCGACGCCACCGGGGTGGTCACCGACGAGATGTGGCAGCGGATGCAGGACGACATCGTCGTGCAGCCGCTGCGCCCGACGGGGGTCGGCTCGACCCACGTCGAGATCTACGTGCCCCAGCAGGTGATGGCCATCTTCACCGACGACCAGCCGGTGCTCGTCGCCCACATCTCCACCGGCCTGCAGAACGACGACGGCACCCCGCAGAAGTGGTGCGAGACGGCCACCTACGACACCGACATCGAGGGCAACCCGTTGCCGGAGCCGATCAAGAGGGCCGAGTGCGCCTACGCCAAGACGCCCGGTGGCATCTTCACGATCCAGCGCTTCGCCGAGGGCCACCACGTCAGCCCGCTCGGCGGGATGTGGGACCCGGCGTACTTCAACTACGGCATCGCCATCCACGGCGCCAACGAGATCCCGCTGTATCCCGCGTCGCACGGCTGCGTGCGGATCAACCGGACGCTGTCGAAGAACCTCGCCACGCTCCTGAAGAAGGGCGACAAGGTCTACGTCTGGGGCCAGGACGGCAAGCAGCCCGAGGACTACACCAAGAAGGAGTCGCTGCCGTCGTTCAACTTCAAGGACCCGGACGCCACGACGACGACGAGCACGACGATCGCCCCGACCACCACGGCACCGGCGGCGACCACCACGACGAAGCCGGCGCCGACCACGCTGCCGGCCACCACCACCACGACGACGGCCAAGCCGAAGCCCACCACGACGCCGGCGCCGGCCACCACGGTGGCGCCGGCGACGACCGAGGCCCCGGTCACGACGGTGGCCGCGCCCGCGGCCGCGCCGTAGGAGCGCCTGGGGGTCAGCAGCTCGACGTCGCCGGTTGGCCGTCGAGGCGGGCGTGGAAGAAGTCCTTGATGTCGGTCAGCGCCGCCGTGATCACGGAGGTGTGGTCCTGGCCCGGGTACGACTTGACCTCGACGGTCGCCCCGATCGCGCAGTAGCGGCCGAGGGTGATGTCGGTCAGCGCCCTCGGCACCGTGGTGTCAGCCTCGCCGTGGACGATCAGCACCGGCGCCGAGGGCACGACGCTGCCGGCGGTGTTGGCGTCGATCGCCGCCTTCCACGCCGGGTCGTCCATCGGGTTCCTCGCCCCGGCCTGCTCGGGCGTGATGCTGATCGAGCCGACGCACTCCGTGGCCACCTGGGCGAGCGCGGCCTGCCCGTCGGCGTTGGCGACGGCGTCGAGCGACAGGTCCGGGTAGCCGGCCTTGAAGCCGTCGATCACGCTGCCGGCGAACGGGTTGGCGATCACCGTGTCGCTCCAGGCGGCCGGCACGATCGTGTCCAGGTCGCCGGCCGGGGCGCCGGCGACGGTGCCGACGACGTCCAGCTCCGGCGCCCACGTCGCGGCCTGCTCGGCGGCGAACAGTGCCGCGCCACCGCCTTGCGAGTGACCGAAGATCATCACCGGTGAGTCGGTGGTCACCCCGGTCGTCGGCAGCTGCTGGGCGGCGCGGACGATGTCGAGCACGCCGCGAGCCTCGGACAGCCCGACGAGGTACGGGTGCACGCCGGGGGTGCCGAGGCCCTCGTAGTCGGTGGCGACGAACGTCCAGCCCTCGCCGACGGCGACGGAGCCGACGAGCTTCTCGGCGGACAGCCCGGCGCTGAACTGCTTGCTGATCGCGCACTGGTCGGCGATGCCGGTGGTGCCGTGTGCCCACGTCAGCACCGGGTTGCCGGGCGCCGCACCGGTGGGGGCGACGACGATGCCGCTGACCGCGATCGGCTCGCCCTGCAGGTTCTCGCTGCGGTACAGCACCTGCCAGCTCGTCGCCCCGCTGACCGCGCCCGGCAGCTCCGTCGCCCAGATGAGATCGCCGTTGTTCGTGCCGGGGATCGGATCGGGCGGCTGGTAGAACGCGTCGCCGCTGGGCGCCGGCAGCGTGCTGCTCGGTGTCGTGGTCGGCCCTGCCGTCGTCGGCGACGTGGTCATCACGTCGGTGCCCTCGGCCGTCGACGTGGTCGTCGCCAAAGCGGTCGTCGCCGGCACGCTCGCCGCCGCGGTCGCAGCCGTCGCGGTGGTGCCGCTCGACGACGGGTTGCTGTCGCACGCCGTCGCCAGGAGGCCGAGCGCCACCACTGCACTGCAGGCGAGCCATCTCGACCTGGAACGATGGCGACGATGGAACGCATCGCCTACGACGAGTTCGGCCTGTTTCACGAGAACGCCTCCGAGTACGGCTTGACCTTGGCCGGACCGCCGAGCGTACGCCGGGTCGAGGTCCCGGTGGATGGCGCCCGTGCCCTCAGCGCCCTGGTGTGGGGCACGGCGGCGCCGCAGGTCGTCTTCCTCCACGGCGGCGCGCAGAACGCGCACACGTGGGACACGGTGATCCTGGCGCTCGGCCCGGCGCTGTCGGCGGTGGCGATCGACCTGCCCGGCCACGGCCACTCCGGCTGGCGCGACGGCGGCGGCTACACGCCGCAGAACATGGCCGACGACGTCGCCGTGGCGATCCGCGAGCTGGCCCCCGAGGCCGGGCTCGTCGTCGGGATGTCGATGGGCGGGATCACCTCGATCGAGCTGGCCGTGCGCCACCCGCAGCTCGTCCGCAAGCTGATCCTCGTCGACGTCACCCCCGGCGTGAACGCCCAGAAGGCCAAGGCGATCACCGACTTCGTCGACGGCCCGCAGAGCTTCCCGGACTTCGCCAGCCTCCTGGCGCGCACGATGGAGCACAACCCGACGCGCACCGAGAGCTCGCTGCGCCGCGGCATCCTGCACAACGCCCACCAGCTCGACGACGGCAGCTGGCAGTGGAACTACGACCGCGGCAGCCACCGCCGCAGCGCACCGGCCGAGGGTGACGGTGGCGACGCGATCGCCGAGAGCACCTCGCCGCTGTGGGACGACTTCGGGCGCATCGCCTGCCCGCTGCTACTGGCCCGCGGCAGCGTCTCGCCGGTGGTCGACGACGACGACGTCGCCGAGGCCCGCCGCCGCCAGCCGAGCATCGAGGTCGAGGTGGTCCACGGCGCCGGGCACAGCATCCAGGGCGATCGCCCGCTGGAGCTGGCGGCGATCATCCGCCGCTTCGCGCCGTTGCCCGCCTGATCTCAACTGCCGCGACGGCCCCGGCTCGCCGTGGGGGTGGTGCGGAGGGGGCGCTCCGAGATCCCCCTCCGCCGTGCGCCGATACGGTTTCCGTGAGGCGCACTGCCAGCTGGGCGCGGCCGCAGGCCGCTCCGATCAACTCGACCGAACGGAGAGAGCGAGCGCCAGCGAGCGAACGAGAGAGGTCGAAACCTTCAGCCGCCGTCGTTGATCTGCGCTCGGCAGGCGTCGATGCCGTTGAGCACGCCGTTGCGGAACGAGGCGATCTTCTCGAACGCCGTCCCCCGCTTGTTCGTGTCCGTCGAGTCGTCGCTGCGCTGCAGGGCGGTGATGATCGCCTCGTCGAGGTCGCCGGCCGACAGCGTGATCTCGCCGCCGCCGCTGGCCTTGCCGTCGGTGCCGGGGATGTCGTCGGCCACCCACGCCCCGGTGAAGCAGTCGTCGAGCAGCACCCGGGCCTTGCCCTTGAGCGTGCTCTTCAACGCCGTCTGCACCGCTTCGCTGTAGGCCTCGCCGATCAGGTAGCCGACCGACATGTCGCCGAAGTCGGGGTCCTGGCTCAACCGCTGGGCCAGGTTCTCGTCGACGACGATCTCGTTCGTCGAGGCGCAGAAGAAGATCTGGTTGGCCTTGAAGTCGGCATCGTCGACGCCGTCGCACTTCGGGAACGGGCCGCCGCTGGGGTACAGCTCCAGCGTCGGCGCGGTGAACCCGCCGTCGACGTTCTGCAGCTTCTGCACCCAGAAGCGGTTGAGGTCGGCAGGGATCAGCGTCTTGATGTCGTCGCCCTCGGTGCCGTTGTCGAACGGCAGGTTGCCTGTCGGGTCGTTGACCGGATCGAACTGGATGTCGATGAGCTTGCGGTTCTCGGTGAAGAACGGCTTGCAGCGCTCGACGCCGCCGGTGAAGCCGTCCTGGAACGCACCGACCCGGTCGAAGCCGGTGCCGTGGGCGTTGGGGTCGTTGACGTTGCCGTCGACCGGGTCGCGCACCTGGATCATCGCGACCAGGCCGAGCTTGATCTCCTCGTCGCCGAACGTCAGGCCGTCGGCCTCGCCGCGGGCGACGTGCGCCGCCCAGGCACCGGCGAAGCAGTCGGCCTGCTGCTCCTTGAGGATCGTCGGCTCGTTGAGCTCGCCGGCACGGGCCTGGATGGCGTGGCCGAACTCGTGGGCGAGCACGACGCCGACCGCGCTCTGGCCGAGCGACTTGACCAGCTCGGGCAGCAGGAAGTCGTCGTCGTAGACGATGAAGTCGCCGTCGCTGCAGTAGAACGCGTTGCCCTCGACGTCGCTGTACTTGGTCTGCGGGCTCTGGCAGCCGGGGATCGGCGTGGTGCGCTCCGGGTAGGCGGCGAAGATGCCGCCCTGCAGCTGCTGGAAGTCCTTGCCGTACAGCTCGGGGAAGTTCTGGGCCCAGAACGACTCGATGTCCTGGAACGCGGCGATCAGGAACCCGTCGTAGTCGCGGGGCGTCTTGGCGTCGCCGAAGTCGATGACGTCCTGGTCGTCGGGGACGGTGATCGTCGGTTCGGTCGGCGCCGTGTCGCTGGGCGCCCCCGGCTTGTCGGGCTCGTTCGTCGTGTCCGTCGTGTCCGTCGTGGTGGTGTCCGGCGCTGTGTCGTCGGTGGTGGCGACCGGCGTCTGCGAGTTGTCGCGCGACTTGGTGGCGGTCACGCCGGCGTCGACGGTGCCGCACGCGGCGAGCAGCGCGCCGGCGAGGAGAAGGGGGAGGGCGGCACGAACGCGCACCTTCGGCAGGATAGGGGAGCGCCTCGGGCGGTGCTGGCGGCTGGTCGGGGTCACGTGAGGTTCTTACGAGCCCTTTGACGAGTTGGTTCCCGCGCTCGGCTCAGGAGGTGGTGCCGGCCTTCTGCAGCAGTTGCTGCATCTCGACGATCTCCTCCTGCTGGCTGCCGGCCATCTGACTGGCCAGCGTGCGCACGTCCGACTCGTTGGCGTGCTTGGCGGCGTACTGGGCCATCTCGATGCCGCCCTGGTGGTGAGCGGTCATCAGCTGGACGAACAGGGCGTCGGCGTCGGTCCCGCTGGCCTGCCCGAGCTGGGTGATCTGCGCCTCGGTGGCCATCCCGGGCATCGAGTCGAGCGGGGTCGGGTGGCCCATCCAGGTCATCGCCGTGTCGGTCTCGTTCGTGTCCGCCTTGCCGAAGTTGCGCAGCATCTGGATCATCAGCCCGACCTCCTGGTTCTGGCCGACGAGGATCTCCTGGGCGATGACCTGCAGGTCGCCGTCCGTGCCGGGCCGGGACAGGTAGGTCAGCGCCAGCTCGGTGGCCTGGTCGTGGTGCCAGTGCATGTCCTGGAGGAAGCCGACGTCGACGTCGCTCGGGTCGGGCTGGGCGTTGTTGTGGCCGAGCACCCAGCCGAGCGTGCCGAACACGAGGACGAGGCCGATGGCGATGACGATCAGGTTGACCGGGTTGTTCCACCAGGGCAGGACGATGACCTCGTCGTCCTCGGTCGGGGTGTCGATCTCGGTCGCTTCGGTCGCTTCGGTCGCTTCGGTCGCCTTGGTTACCTCGTCCTCGGGCGGCTGCTCGTCGAGGGTGTCGCTCATCGGCGCACCTCGCCGTCGGTCACGGCGCGCCGCTGACCAGACCGCACCGTGACATTGGTTCGCTCGCTGCGCTCACTCACGCCGCTCAGTGTGCCCGACCGCCGGCGTTGTGCATCCGCACGATGCTGAACGGCAGGCCGCTCGCCACGACGGCGCCGTGCAGCGGCCACAGGTCGGGGACGAGGCGCAGTTCGATGCCGGCGGCGGCGTGGCGGTCGAGGAGGTCGCCGACGGGTTGCACGGCGATCGGCTCGACCGTGACGTCGCTGATCCACTGACCATCGGCCTCCGGCCACGGCCTGAACGTCGCCGGTGGCAGCTCGTCGGCGAACAGCTCGACGGCTCGGATCGCCGGGAGCCAGATCAGCTCGGCGGCGTGGACGCGCCGTGCCGTCGTCGTCAGCAACCGGCCGAGCGTCGCTCGTTGTGCGGCGTCGTCCGCCCACACCGTGACGCGCGGGCAGTCGCGGGGGAACCAGTACAGCGGGGCGTGCTCGGTGTCGATCGCCCACACCGCCGGCGGGTGTGCCGGGTTCGTCGCCGGGACGTGGGGGACGAAGCGCTCGATGTGCGGGTCCTCGCTGAAGTGCAGGAGCGGTCCGTCGGTCGCGGGCACGGCCGCCAGAATGTCACCGTGAACGCGCTCGCCCCGACCGCCGTGTACCTCGACCGCATCGCCCGCGCCCGCACGTCGATGGCCGCGGCCGGCGTCGATGCGCTGCTCGTCTCGGTGGGCAGCGACCTGCCGTACCTCACCGGGTACGAGGCCATGCCGCTGGAGCGGCTGACGATGCTCGTCCTGCCGCGTGACGGCGAGGCGACGCTGGTGATCCCCCGGCTGGAGGCGCCGCGCGTCGTCCCCCAGCCGGGCGTGTTCGAGCTGCGCCGCTGGGACGAGGTCGAGGATCCGGTGGCGATCGTCGCCGGACTGGCGGGGGTCGGCCGCCGGCCTTCGACGGTCGCCGTCGGCGACACGATGTGGGCCAGGTTCCTCGTCGCCCTGCTGGAGCACTGGCCGTCGGACCGCACCCGCTACGTGCGCTCGGCGACGGTGATGAGCGAGCTGCGGATCCGCAAGGACCAGGCCGAGATCGACGCCCTCGTCGCTGCCGGTGCCGCCGCCGACCGGGTGGCCGCCCAGCTCCAGGCCGGTGAGATCGAGCTGGTCGGGCGCACCGAGGCGGCGGTCAGCGCCGAGATCGGGGCGCGCCTGCTGGCGGAGGGGCACGACGTCGTCAACTTCGCGATCGTCGCCGCCGGCGAGAACGCGGCGTCGCCGCATCACGACGCGTCCGACCGGGTGATCCGCTCGGGCGAGCTGGTGCTGTGCGACTTCGGCGGGACGATGGCCGGCTACTGCAGCGACATCACGCGGTGCGTGTCGCTCGGTGCGCCGCCGGACGAGGTGGCCGAGGCGTACGCCGTGCTCCACGAGGCGCAGGCCGCCGGCGTGGCCGCGGCGGTGGTCGGGGCGGCGTGCGAGGACGTCGACCGGGCGTCGCGGCGGGTGATCGCCGACGCCGGCTACGGCGAGTGGTTCATCCACCGGACGGGCCACGGCATCGGCATGGAGGCCCACGAGGACCCGTACATGGTCGAGGGCAACTCGCTGCCGATCGCCGCCGGGCATGCGTTCAGCGTCGAGCCGGGGATCTACCGCGAGGGCCGCTGGGGCATGCGCCTCGAGGACTGCGTCGTCGCCACCGACGACGGTCCCCTGCCCCTGAACCGCGCCGACCATTCGCTGGTCGTGCTCGACGTGTGACGGACGACGACGTTCGTGCTCCGGTCGCCGCGAAGCGGCTCCCTGCGCCTCCCGTGCTCGCCACTTCAATGCTCACAGCTGCGCGTCGGCACTCGCCGAGTCGTGGATCGCCGATGCGTGCCGCCCTGGTGCGATTCGAGATGTGCCGTGCCCGTGCGCACATCTTGCATCGCGGTGCGTGGCGCTGGCGGTGCGATTCGAGATGTGCGGCGCCGGTGCGCACATCTCGAATCGCGGGGTCAATCGCCCGCTGCCGGCCGAACCCACGGCTGGCCGCCGACGGGGTGCGGTCGATCAGCCGGGGACGGGGGTCGACTCGGTGGGCGGGGTGAACAGCGACGGGTCGACGGTCGCGGCGAACGAGGTCAGCGTGACGTAGACGTCGGCGTCGGTCAGCTTGGCGAGCACGCCAGCGTCGAGGACGCAGTAGCTGGCGGTGCCGGTCGACTGGACGACGTCCACGCACGTGGCCTCCTGCCCGGCGACCTGTTCGGTGCGCGTCGCCGTCGGGCCGATCTTGGCGGCGGCGTCGAGGCGCAGGCGCTTGGCCGCGTCGGCGATGGCGAAGTCGACGGTCAACATGCTGTCGCTGAACGCCGCGGCGTCGAGCCCGGTGGTGCACGTCGTCCCCCGGCACGTCTCGACGACGTCGGGGGTCTGCACGTAGCGGACGTCGCCCATCGTCACGGACCGGTTGCGCCCGTCGACGGCGACCGTCGCGGTCTTGTCGAGGTTGCCGAAGCGCACGACGATGTCGTACGTCGCCGTGAACGTCGGCGGGTGGTTGGTCGCCAGATCGAGCTTGGCGAGCACCGCGTCGATCGCCGCATCACCGGTCGGCTTGCCGGCGCTGAACTGGTCGTCGGCAAAGCTCGGACGCTTGCCGGTGAAGCAACCGCCCAACGTGACCGCCAGCACCGCCGTCGCCAGCGTGCTGGCGACCAAGCTCGGCAGGCGCCGTCGGCGGGGCATGGCCCGGCAGCGTACGGGAATGGTCGCTGATCCAGGCCGGCGAGCGCAGGAGCGAACAGCGATTCGATCGGCCGGCGCCGCCGGGGGAAGAGAGAGGGAGCCGCCGGGGGCCTCGCGGGGTGCGCTCACCACCGGTCGGGTCGGCGAGCGCCGACGCGGAGCGGAGGCGACGAGCACGGCAGGCGCAGGGAGGGGCTTCGCCCCGACCGAAGCACGAACACGGACGGTTAGCCTGGGACCACGTGATCCGCCTCGACGCCGCCACGGTGTTGCTGCAGTGGGCCGCCGGCGGGTTGTTCTTCCTGTGGTTCACCACACGACGCCGCGAGGTCGGCCTCGGCTACGGCTGGCTGCTGCGCGGCGTGTACGGGGCGATGGCGCTCGGTGCGGCGTGGTGCGGGTTCCGCTTCGGGGCCGTGCCGGTGCGTGAGGTGTCGTCGATCGCCGTGGTCGCGGCGACGCTCGTCGCGCTCGTCGTGTCGATCGTCCGCAAGGGTGCCGGCGTGCGCGGCGCAGAGGCCGAGCACGACCGCCGCTCGGAGCGGGTGGCGGCGATGACCGGCATCGACCGTGTCGTCGTCGCCGAGCGCACTCGGGAGGACGCCGGCCCGGAGTTCCCGCCGGTGCTCGACCTCGTCGCCCCGATCGTCGCCGTACCGGGTCTCCTGGCCGCGGCGCTGGATGCCGGCGGGCACTGGCCGGTGGCCGTGCTGCGCACGTTCGCCGGCGCCCTGTTCCTCGGCGCGGTGACCGATGCGATGCTGCTCGGCCACTGGTACCTGGTCCAGCCCGGCCTGCCTCGGCGGCACCTCAACGAGCTGGTGCGAGCGCTCGGATGGACGTGGCCGCTCGAGGTCGTCGCCATGCTCTTGCCGGTCGGGATGTTCGCCGTCTTCTCCGGCAAGGTCGACGACGGCTGGAACGGCACGCTCGGCTGGTTCTGGGCGGCATGCGCGGTGACGACGATCGCCCTTGTGTTCGTCACCCGTGCCGCGCTCAAGGAGCGCTACTACTCCGCCGTGATGGCCGCCACCGGCCTGCTGTACCTGGCGATCCTGACGGCGTTCGGCACCGACCTCGTCGCTCGCGCCGTCCTCGCCGGCTGAACGTTCTGCTGGCGGCGACTGGGCGCCGCTCGCTGCGCCTGCTCGCGGTCCAGGTCGTCGTGCCGCGTCGCGACTACGAGGTGGTCGACACGTGGCGCTCGCCAGGGCTTCGCGGCACCGGCTCGCACGACGTCGTCCTCGACGAGGTGTTCGTCCCCGAGGAGCTGACCACCGACCTGTACGGCGTCGGGATGCGCGTCGACACGCCGCTGTTCCGCATGCCGCCGTACAGCCGGTTGGCGTTCAACAAGGTCGGCGTCGCCACCGGCATCGCCCGCGCCGCGCTCGACGCGTTCGTCGAGCTGGCCACGGAGAAGAAGCCGCTGACGTCGATGTCGCTGCTGCGCGAGCGCCCGCAGGCGCAGCTGGCCATCGCCGAGGCCGAGGCCCGGCTGCGCGCCGCCCGGGCGTTCGTGTTCGAGGCGGTCACGCACGTGTTCGACGTCGCCGCGGCCGGCGAGGAGGCGACGCTGCACGAGCAGGCGATGGTCCGCCTCGCCTGCTCGCACTGCTGCGCCGAGGCGGTGCGTGCCGTCGACGTCGTCCTCGCTCAGGCCGGCATGTCGGCGCTGACCCCCGACCGTCCGCTGGAGCGTTGCGGGCGTGACGTCCGGGTCGTGCCGCAGCACGTCACCGTCGCCCCGTCGGCGTTCCAGGACGCCGGCCGCGTCCTCCTCGGCCTCGACCCCCAGTCCATCATCTTCTGACCAAGTCGGCGCGATTCGAGATGTGCGCACCGGCACGGCCAATCTCGAATCGCGAGCTCACGGGCTTCGATCGCGATTCGAGATGTGCGCACGGGCGCGGCGAATCTCGAATCGCACGGGTCGCCGCTGAGCGTCCCGCGCCCCGAGGCCTGTTTCGCGTCGGGGCAGGTGGGGCAAGATGTGTCCCATGCCGAGGCCAGTGTGGAGTGGGACGATCAGCTTCGGGCTCGTCGCCATCCCGATCAAGCTGTTCCATGCGGTCAGCAAGAAGAGCGTGTCGTTCAACCAGCTCGACGACCGCACGATGAGCCGCATCCGCATGAAGAAGGTCTCCGCCGAGACCGGTGAGGACGTCCCTGACGAGCACATCGTCAAGGGCTACGAGGTCACCAAGGGCCGCTACGTGCAGGTCGACCCGGACGAGCTGGAGCCCTTCATCCCGTCGGCCACGAAGAGCATCGACCTCGAGGAGTTCGTCGAGCTCGACGAGATCGACCCCGTGTACTTCGACTCGCCGTACATCGTCGCCCCCGACAAGACACCGAAGCCGTACGTGCTGCTGGCCCGGGCGATGGAGGAGGCCGGCAAGGTGGCCATCGGCCGCTTCGTGATGCGCAACAAGCAGTACGTCGCCGCGCTGCGCGCCCAGGACGGCCGGCTGCTGATGAGCACGATGGTGTTCGCCGACGAGGTCGTCGACCCGGCGAACATCGAGGAGCTCGACGTGCTCGACGACATCGACGTGTCCGCCAAGGAGGCGGCGATGGCCGAGGCGCTCGTCGAGTCGCTGTCGGCGCCGTTCGAGCCGCAGAAGTACCGCGACGAGTATCGCGAGCAGGTGCTCGCGCTGATCGACAAGAAGGCCGGCGGCGAGGAGTTCGAGCTGCCCACCGTCGAGCGCGAGGCACCGAAGGTGGTCGACCTGATGGCGGCGTTGGAGGCCAGCGTGCAGGCGGCCAAGGAGGCCCGCAAGCGCCACCCGGCCGGCGGCCCGGAGGCCGTGGCGGAGGCGCCGAAGAAGGCGACGGTGCGCACCCGCAAGAGCGCCTGATTCGTGGCCGACAACGCGCCGACGGTCGTGCGCGTCGGCGAGCGCGAGGTCTCGCTGAGCAACCTCGACAAGGTCCTCTACCCCGAGACCGGCACGACGAAGGGCGACTGCATCCGCTACTACGCGCAGGTCGCCCCGACGATGCTCCCGCACCTCGACGGCCGCTGCATCACGCTCAAGCGCTTCCCGAACGGCGTCGACACGAAGGGCTTCTTCGAGAAGCGCTGCCCGAAGCATCGGCCGCCGTGGGTCGGCACGTTCCCCGGCCCGGGCGACCGCGACGGCGAGATCGGCTACTGCGCGTTCGACGAGCCGGCCGACCTGGTGTGGTCGGCGAACATGGCCGCGCTGGAGCTGCACGTGCCGATGGCCCGCGCCGCCGATCTCGACGCGCCGCTGATCCTCGTGTTCGACTTCGATCCCGGGCCGGGCACGGACATCCACACGTGCTGCGAGGTCGCCTTGTGGGTGCGCGAGATCCTCGGTGCGGCCGGCCTCGACGGGTGGTGCAAGACGTCCGGCTCGAAGGGCCTGCAGCTGTACGTGCCGCTGAACACGCCGTGCACCCACGAGCACGCCGCCGACTTCGCCTTGGCGGTCGGCCAGGTGCTGGAGCGCCGGCAACCGTCACGGGTGACCACCACGATGGCCAAGGCGGTGCGCCCCGGGAAGATCTTCGTCGACTGGAGCCAGAACGCCCGGCACAAGACGACGATCGGCGTCTACTCGATGCGTGCCCGGCCGGCGCCGACGGTGTCCACGCCGGTGACGTGGGACGAGGTCGCCGCCGGCGCGGCCGGCGACGCCGAGCTGCGCTTCGAGTGGGCCGACGTGCTGGCCCGCATCGGCGACCTCGGCGATCTGTTCGCTCCCGTGCTCACCGTCGAGCAGTCGCTCCCGGGGAGCTGAGCGCCGCGCCACCTCACCCCGCCCGTCCCGCGTGAATCCGGTGTCTTGTCGCGCTCCGACCGGAAGCCGGCCGGTCAGAGCGCGACAAGTCGAGCTCAGCGGTGCCGGGTACCGGCCGGCGCGCGCGGTGCGAACCGGTTGTCTTGTCGCGCTCCGACCGGAAGCCGGCCGGTCAGAGCGCGACAAGTCCCGTTCCCGAGGGGTCGAACGACCTGTTGAGGTGGGGCGCGAACCGTTCGGCGCGCCGGGGCGTCAGGATGAACCGAGCGGGCAACGCCAGCGAGCGCCCCGGCCGGTCCGACGTCGCACCGGCCCGGGGCACGCTGGCGGCAAACCTGTCGCCGTTCGCCCGCCGATCCGGCAGACTGGTCCGCATGGCCGGCTGAGACCCCGTCGATCCACCCGCTCGATCCGGAGGTCTCGCATGCCCGCATCCCTCGTCGCCCGAGACGTCAAGCTGTCGCTGGGCACCCGCATCGTCCTCGACGGCGTCGACGTCGCCGTCGATCCCGGTCACCGCATCGGCCTCGTCGGCCCCAACGGCGTCGGCAAGAGCACACTGCTGCGCGTCCTCGCCGGCGAGCTGCGACCCGAGCGCGGCACGGTGCGGGTCACCCCGCTCGGCGCCCACGTCGGCCTGCTCGCCCAGGAGCCCGAGCGTAGCGACGAGACCGTCAGCGAGCACCTCGCCCGGCGAACGGGGGTGCGCGCCGCCAACGACCGGCTGCACGCCGCCACCGACGCGCTCGCGGCCGGCAGCGACGGTGCCGACGACGAGTACACCGACGCGCTGGAACGCTGGCTGGCGCTCGGTGCCGCCGACTTCGAGCCGCGCCTCGCCGACGTGTGGGCCGACCTCGGCCTCGGTGGGTCGCTGCTCGCCCAGCCGATGCGCAGCCTGTCGGGTGGCGAGGCGGCCCGGGTCGGGCTTGCCGGGCTGCTGCTGTCGCGCTTCGACCTGTTCCTCCTCGACGAGCCGACCAACGACCTCGACCTCGACGGCCTGGCCCGCCTGGAGCGGTTCGTCACCGGCCTGGCCGAGGGCGCGGTGATCGTCAGCCACGACCGCACGTTCCTGGAGCGGACCGTCACCGACGTCGTCGAGCTCGACGAGTTCACCCGCGCCGCCACGCACTACGCCGGCGGCTGGGCGGCGTTCCAGGCCGAGCGGGCCGCGGCCCGGGCTCGCGCCTGGGAGGCCTACGAGGAGTACGACGCCAAGCGCTCGACGCTGACCGCCCGGGCTCAGCGCGAGCGGGAGTGGGCGTCGCAGGGCCTGTCGAAGGCGAAGAAGGACGTCAGCGAGAAGGACAAGAACATCCGCAAGTTCAAGATCAACCAGACCGAGCAGCTCGCCGGCAAGGCCGCCCGCACGGAGCGGGCGATGCAGCGGCTGGAGGTGGTCGAGCAGCCGCGCGAGCCGTGGCAGCTGCGGTTGACGGTGGCGGCGGGGGAGCGCAGCGGTGACGTCGTCGCCCGTCTGGAGGACGCCGTCGTCGACCGTGGCGGGTTCGCGCTCGGCCCGGTCGACGTGGAGGTCGGCTATGGCGAGCGGGTGGTGATCGCTGGGCCGAACGGGTCGGGCAAGTCGACGCTGCTCGGTGCGCTGCTCGGCGAGATCCCGCTGACGTCGGGGGCGCAGTGGCGCGGCCCCGGCGTCGTCGTCGGCCGGCTGGAGCAGCGCCGCGCCCAGCTGGAGGGTTCGTCGACGGTGCTCGACGCGTTCCTCGCCGAGACCGGTCAGACGATCAGCGAGGCGCGCACGCTGCTCGCCAAGTTCGGCATCGGCGCCGAGCACGTCGTGCGCCGGGTCGGCTCGCTGTCGCCGGGGGAGCGGACCCGGCTGGTGCTCGCCCTGCTGATGGCCGGGCGGGTCGATGCGCCCGGCGCCAACTGCCTCGTGCTCGACGAGCCGACCAACCACCTCGACCTGCCGGCGATCGAGCAGCTGGAGCAGGCGCTGGCGACGTTCCCCGGCACCGTCCTGCTCGTCAGCCACGACCGCACGCTGCTCGACAACGTCACCCGCACGAGGACGATCGAGCTGTCCGCCGGCCGCATCGTCGCCGACGTCCCCGCGTAGCGCCCGCCCCGCCCCGCTTCGCCCGCCGCGTCGAGAGCGATTCGAGATGTGCGCACGGGGACAGCACATCTCGAATCAGGAGCAGGACCGCCGCCGAGGCGATTCGAGATGTGCGCAGCGGCGCAGCACATCTCGAATCGCGGTGGGGTGCTCAGGCGGGGGCGGCGGACGGGGCGGGAGCGGTGCCGGCGCCGGCTGCCGCTGACCCGGGGGCGCGGGCGACGTGGCGGCTGGCGACCATGCCGGTGCAGGCCAGGACGGCGGCGATCGCGAAGTTGATGCCGAGCGCCGACGTCAGCGACAGCGACGTGCGGTCGGCGAGGGCGACCATCGCCCCGCCGATGCCGCCCATCAGCGAGAAGCCGACGGAGTCGGCCAGGCTGACCTGACCGCCGACCTTGCCCTCGCTGCCCGACTCGGCGAACGACATCGCCGCCACCGTCGTCGGGTTGAACAGCAAGCCCATCCCGAGGCCCCCTACCGACCACGCCACGAAGGTGGCCCACAGCGGCCAGCCGTCGTGCAGCACTGGGGCGACGAGCACGATCCCGGCGAGCAGGCAGCCGAAGCCGGCGAGGACGGCTCGGTTCGGTCGGATGTTCGGCCGTTTGGCGATCACCCACTGGCCGGCGGTCCACATCACCGCCGAGCCGACGATGACGAAGCCCTGCAGCGTCGGCGAGGCCCCGTGGATGCGGTCGGCGGCGAGCGGGACGAAGCTGTCGACCCCGAGGAACGTCGCCGTCGCCAGGATCCGGCAGGCGATCGCCGCCGGCAACCCCGGCCGCGCCGCCACCACGCCTCGGGGGAACAGCCGGCCGAGGAACACGACGGCGAGCACTGCGCCGGCGATCGTCGTCAGCCCGGCGGCGACAAGGTTGGCGAACTGCAGCCCGGTGACCACCGCGCCGACGCCGACCGCCGCGGCGAACGCCGCCGGGATGCGCGTCGGACCCGCCGCCGCGCCGGTCGGCCCGAACGCGGCCATCGGCCGGACCGCCAGCAGGCCGACACCGACCGCCAGCGGGACGATCCCGAGGAACACCCAGCGCCAGCCGAGGTGCTCCGTCACCGCGCCGGAGATCGCCGGGGCGATCAGGCTGGGCAGCACCCAGCCGGCCGAGAGCACGGCGAACACGAGCGGTTGACGCTCGTCGGGGAACGCCCGCTTGACGAGCAGGTAGGCGATCGTGCCGAACGCCCCGGTGCCGAGGCCCTGCAGCACCCGGCCGACGACGATCACCCACATCGCCGGTGCCGTGGCGGCGACGACGAGGCCGATGACGAACAGCAGGATGCTGGTTGCGTACGGCTTCGTCGGGCCGTGGCGATCGGCGAGCTCGCCGGCGGCGACGAGAGCGACGAGGTTGGCCAGCGTGTACGCGGCGAGGGTGACGCCGTACAGCGCGTCGCCGCCGAGCTCGTTGGTGATCGTCGGCAGCGCGGTGATCACTGCGGTGACCTCGAAGGCGACCAGCGTGACACCCAACACCAGCCCGGCTGCCAGCAGGCGTTGGGACGCGCTCATGGACGGCTCGGGCACGAGGCGTCACACTATGGACAAGTCCGCGCTTCGGAAAACCTGGCGGATGTGACAGACGTCAGGTGGGGGAGCCGGGGGCGACGAGCGGCCAGGGGCGGTTGCGCTCGACGGTCAGGGCGATGTCGAGCAGCAGTGGCTCGTCGAAGTGGCGGCCGACGACCTGCAGGCCGATCGGCAGCCCGTCGACGGATCCGGCCGGGATCGACACGGCCGGGTTGCCGTGCAGGTTGGCCGGGAACGTCAGCCTGCCGTTGTTGCCGCGGCCGGCCTTGACGCCGCCGAACGTGTGCGGCAGCGGGCCCTCGGCCTCGAAGGCGACGTCGGGGTTGGCGGCGGTGATCACGAAGTCGACACCGTCGGCGGGATCGAAGATCCGGGCCATCGCCTCGTTGACCTCCATCCGCCGCGACTCGATCTTGGCCCGCGCCGCCGAGTCGTAGGCGCCGGCGACCTGCTCCATCGACGAGCGCATCTCCGGCGTGAGGTCGTCGGCGCACGCTGGCCAGCGGTCGCCGAGCGCCGCCTCGATCTCGATCCCGCCACTGAGCGACCACGCCCGCCCCATCCGCGGCAGGCGGGTGTCGCCACCGTCGACACGGCGCAGGCCGAGGTCGGCGATGAGCTGCTCGGCAGCGCCGGCCAGCAGGTCCCACATCACCGGTGACACCACGGCGTCGCCCCAGTCGGCGACGACGGCCACACGGCACCCGCGCAGCTCGTCGAGGCGGGTGCCGAGGCCGGCCTCCCAGCCCTCGACGCGCGGCAGGCTGAGCGGGTCGTTCGGGTCGTGCCCGTTGGCGACGTCGAACCAGCGCGCCGTGTCGCGCACGCTGCGGCTGAGGCAGCCGATCGTGACGGTGAGGTTGCCGTACTGGGCGTGCGGTCCCATCGGGATGCGGCCGAACGTCGACTTCAACCCGAACAGCCCGCAGAAGCCGGCGGGGATGCGGATCGAGCCGCCGCCGTCGCCGCCCGTCGCCAGCGTGACCAGACCGCCGGCCACCGCTGCCGCCGACCCGCCGGAGCTGCCGCCGGGCGTGCGCCCGTGCGCCCACGGGTTGTGCGTCGTGCCGTGCAGGACGGTGCGGGTGACGTTGACGCCGCCGAACTCGCTGGCCGTCGTCAGCCCGGCGAGCACCGCCCCGCCGGCGCCACCGATGCGCTGGAGCATCGTCGAGGTGACGTCGCTGACGCCGTCGCGCAGCGGCACCGAAGCGTGGGTGTACGGCCAACCGGCGACGCGGTCGAGCTCCTTGACGCCGATCGGCACGCCACCGAACGGCTTGCTCACGTCGGCGCTGGCCGCCGCGCGCTCGGCCTCCTCGGGTGACGTGAAGCAGAACGCGTTCAGGTCGCTGGCGTCGATCGCCGCGTACACGGCGGCCAGCTCCTCGGCCGGTGAGCGCCGTCCGGCCCGGAACTCCTCGACCAGCGAGCACGCATCGCCCTGCCAGGGCGTCATCGATGACGACATGGTGCGGAACCTATCCAGCGGCGGGTTGCAGCTCGCTGGCGAGCGCGTCGGGGTCGGCGACGCTGACGATCAGCTCACGCAGCTTCACGGGGACCCCGACGACGCGGGCGGGCGCCGGCGGATCGATGGCGATCGTCACCAACCCGTCGGCCGAGCCGTTGACCAGCCAGGAACCCCGCCAGCCGTGGACGCCGCGGCTCCGTGGTCGGCGCCGCTCCTGCGGCCACGGCTCGACGCTCGTGATGTCGCGCCGGGTGATGCGTGCCCGGAACGACCAGCCCATGCGGACCTCGACGGCGTCGGCACCGACGTCGATGCGACTGAAGCGTGGCCCGCAACCGAGGACGGCGGCGAGCGGCAGGTACCACGAGCCGAAGCTGAACGAGTGCTGCACGCCCGCAAGTGTGCTCCGTGAGCGGGGTGCACGCCCCCGCGCCGGTAGTAGCTTCTGGCGGTGGGGTACGCAGACGTCAACGGCCAGCGGATCTACTTCGAGGACACGGGCGGCGAGGGCGCACCGGTGATCCTCGGCCACGGGTTCCTCATGGACCACGAGATGTTCGCCCCGCAGGTGGCCGCGCTGGCGCCGCAGTACCGGGTGATCACCTGGGACGAGCGTGGCTTCGGGCAGACCGAGTACGACGGCGAGCCGTTCAGCTACTGGGACTCCGCGCGACTGCCTCGGTCTGCTCGACCACCTCGGCATCGAGCGCGCCGTCGTCGGCGGGATGAGCCAGGGCGGGTTCCTGTCGCTGCGCGCCGCGCTCACCGCACCCGAGCGGGTGCGCGCCCTGATCCTGCTCGACACCGAGGCCGGCCTGCCTGACGAGGAGGCGATGGCCGGGGAGGACATGATGGCCGAGACGTGGTCCGGCGTCGGTCCGGTCGACGAGCTGGTGACGGCAATCGCCGACCTGATCATCGCCGACCCGGTGGAGAACCCGAAGTGGATCGCCAAGTGGCAGGAGCGCGACAACGACTTCCTGCGCCAGCCCTTCGCCTGCCTGCACGGGCGGGAGGACATCCACGACCGGCTGGCCGAGATCACCTGCCCGGCGCTGGTCGTGCACGGCACCGAGGACACGGCGATCCCGATGGACAAGGCCGAGCGCCTCGCAGCCGGGCTGTCCGGGTGTGGCGCGGTCGTCAAGGTCGGCGGCGCCCATGCCGCCAACCTGACCAACCCAGAGCCGGTGAACGCGGCGATCCTGCCGTTCCTCGCCGGCCTGGCGGATTGACGGCCGAAGCAGCAGGGATGGACAGCCGCGAGTTCCTCGGCCTGGAGCAGAGCCACAACCCGTACCGCTGGTGGTTGCCGGTGGCGCCGCGGCTGTGCACCGGCGGCGGCTTCCTGTTCGGCGGGTGCGGGCTCGGGGCGGCGATCTCGGCGATGGAGCTGACCAGCGGTCGTGAGGTGGTGTGGGCCACCGGCCAGTACCTCGAGTACGCCAAGCCCGGCGAGGTGATGGACGTCGACGTGCGCCTCGCCGTCGAGGGCCACCAGATCACCCAGGCGCGCGCCGTGTGCCACGTGGGGCGGCGGGAGATCCTCACCGTCAACGCCGCCCTGGGTCACCGGCCGATCGAGCAGCACGGCCAGTGGGCGCGGATGCCCGACGTCCCACCGCCGGACGAGTGTGCCGACCGGCCGCACCGCATGCCCGTCTCGGGCACCGTGCACGAGTACGTCGAGCAGCGCGTCGCCACGGGTCGTGACTTCGACGACCTCGATGGGACGCCTGGCGACGGCCAGACGCTGATGTGGGCGCAGGTCCCGAGCGTGATCGAGAGCGAGACCCACCAGGTGGACGCGACGACGCTGGCGATCCTCGGCGACTTCGTGCCGATGGGCGTCGGCCAGGCCCTCGGCGTGCGCGGTGGGGGCAACAGCCTGGACAACACGATCCGCGTCTGCCGCCTGGTGCCGACGCAGTGGGTGCTGCTCGACATCCAGGTCCACGCCGTCGAGCGCGGCTTCGGGCACGGTCTCGTGCACATGTGGGCCGAGGACGGCACGCTCCTCGCCACCGCCAGCCAGAGCTGCATCGTGCGAATGTGGCCGGGCGAGCGCCCGACTGCGAAGGTTGCCGGGCATACACCCGGCGAGCGGGTGTGAGGAGGGAACCCCGATGACGTTGCCGATCCGTCCTGGCATGACCGTGCCGCTGCCCGGTCCGCTGCACAGCCACCGTGACAAGCTCGCCGAGCTGGCCGACCTGGGGTACACCGACATCTGGTCCGCGGAGGCCGACGGCGCCGACGCGTTCACCCCGCTGGCGATGGCCGCGGCGTGGGAGCCGCGGCTGCGCCTCGGCACCGCGATCGTCCCCGCCTACACCCGCGCCCCGGCGTGCATGGCCCAGTCGGTGGCGACGTTGGCCGACGCCGCCCCCGGCCGGTTCGCGATCGGCATCGGCAGCAGCTCGAACGTGATCATCGAGCAGTGGAACGGCGTGCCGTTCGTCGAGCCGTACAAGAAGGTCCGCGACGTGGTCCGTTTCCTGCGCGACGCGCTGAGCGGCGAGAAGGTCGCCAAGCAGTACGACACGTTCCAGGTCAACGGCTTCCGCCTCGGCATCCGCCCGGAGCAGACGCCGCCGATCCTGGTGGCCGCGCTGCGCCCCGGGATGCTGCGCCTCGCCGGCCGTGAGGCCGACGGCGTGATCGTCAACTGGCTGTCCGCCGAGGACGTCGCCAAGGTGACCGCCGTCGTGAACGAGGCTGCCGGTGGCGACGACCGCGAGGTGGTCTGCCGGGTGTTCGTGTGCCCGAGTGAGAACGCCGAACTGGTCCGAGCCAACGCCAAGCGGGCGATCGCTGCCTATCTCAACGTGCCGGTCTACGCCCAGTTCCACGAGTGGCTGGGCCGTGGTGACGTGCTCGGTGGGATGTGGGAGGCCTGGAAGGCCGGCGACCGTAAGCAGGCGCTCGCCGAGATCCCCGATTCCCTGGTGGACGAGCTGATCGTCCACGGCTCGCCAGCGGCGTGCCGCGCCCAGATCCAGCGCTACTTCGACAACGGGGTGACCACGACCTCACTGGCGATCATGCCGCTCGACCCGGCGCTGAACCACTGGGAGGCGGTGCGCGCCCTTGCCCCGAGGGCCGGCTGACGGCGAGCGGCGCCACGGCCGTCACGCGGCCCGCCGGGGTGCCTCGGCGATGGACGCCAGCGTGTCGCCCGAGTGCACAGCGCGCATCGCCGCCAGCTGCCGGCGGATCTCGGCGACGTGGGCCAGCCCGCGCTCACGGGTGCGCTGGTCGATGCGGAACTGGATGGGCAGCTCGGAGGGGCGCAGGAGGCTGAGCTGCTCGGGACGGCGGTGCTTCGTGCTCATGCCCCCGATGATGACAAGGGGGTGTCACGAAGTTCTTTGACCCGCGGTCAGGTCACGACCACGGCTACAGCAGGTCGACTGCGACGCCGAGCGCCTCGTAGGTCGAGCGGGCCCGCGCATCGCGCGTGGCACGGGTGACGCCGTGTTGCCGGGCCGCGAGCGCGACGAGGCCGTCGTAGGCGGCCCCGCCGGCGATGCCTCGATCGGCGAGCACCTGATGGACGGTGCGGGCGGTGTCGATCGAGAGTGGCAGGGGCGCCGTGAAGTTCTCGTCGATCAGGGTGACAGCCCCCGCCGGGGCGACCCGGTCGATCGTGCGACCGCCAGGGAGCCGAGTGACGATGGGGGGCGTAGCGAGCGGGCGCGTAGCCCCCGGCGAACGCCCTCATCGGCGCGCGGCGTCGATGAGGGCGAACATCGCCTCGTCGGTGACTTCGGTGGTGTCACGTGAGACGAGGCGACCAGTCAGTTCCCGCGGGCCATGCCTCGTTCGACGGCGGCGATGAGCTCGGGGCGCAGGCCGGCGGCGGTGATGATCCGGTGCACCGAGCCGACCTGCATGGCCCGCTCGACGCTGTGGATCCGGTCGAAGTCGGCGGCGACCTCGCCGAGCTTCTCGAAGCGTACGGACTCCGTCGTCGCCGCCAGCTCGGCTCGGCGGCGGGCTCGCTCGTCGTCGTCGCCGGCGGTGCCGACGGCCGCTTCCAGGTCGCGGACGCGCGGGTCGCCGCTGGTGCGGGCGTTGACCTCACCGGTGAACACGACCGCCGCCGCCGGGGCTCCACCGATCACCGAGGCGAACGAGCCCTCGACGGCCAGCACCTCCATCGCGTCGTTGAGCGTCGCCGAGAACACGACGAACGCCCCGCCGTGGTAGCGGGAGACGACGCACAGCACGATCGGCCCGTCGAAGTTGACGATCGCCCGGCCGATCTCGGCGCCGTACTCCAACTGCAGGCGGCGCAGCGACTCCGGGGAGCCGTCGAAGCCGGACAGGTTGGCGAGCACCACGACGGGGCGCTTGCCCGACGCGGCATTGATCGCCCGGGCGACCTTCTTCGACGACAGCGGGAACAGCGTGCCCGCCGACCACGACGCCGGCCCGTCCGCCGGGGTGGCGCCGTGGCGCGGCAGTGGGCGCGACTCCATCCCGACCAGTGTCACGGCCAGGCCACCGAGGCGCGAGTCCCACACCACGGCGGTCTCCGCCTCGGCCATCTGCGACCAGCGCTCCAGCGGCTCGCAGTCCCGGTCGATCACGGCCCGCATCACCGCACGGATGTCGAACGGCTTCTTGCGATCCGGGTTGGCGGTGGGGGAGAAGATCTCTCCGACGGTCGTGAACTCCGTGCCGTCGGCGCGGTGCGGGTCGTCGCGCACGTCGCGCTCGGACGGGTCGGCCGTCGACGCCCGACGCGGCCAGCGCTCGCCCGGGGCCCGGTACGTCAGGTCGTAGTGGCGGCGGAGGATCTCGCCCGCCGCCCCCAGATCGGCCGCCCAGTACTGAGCCTCGCCGTTCGGCCCCATGATCCGGTCGTAGCCGCCGATGCCGATGTTGTTCTCAGCCGACACGCCCCCGGAGTAGTCGATGGCCTGCTTGCCGGTCAGCACCATCGCGCTGTCCGGCGTCATGACCAGGATCCCGCTGGTGTGCATGAGCATCGTCGACTCGGCGTTCCAGTACGGCTGGGCGCCGACGTTGACGCCGGCGACGACGACGTTGACCTCGCCGCCGCGCTGGGTGTGCTCGACCAGCCGGCGCAGCACCCGGGCCACCCAGTCGAGGTTCTCCGACCCGGAGTCCATGGCGATCTTCGCCCCGGCCGACAGGGCGTACCACTCGATCGGGACGCCCATCGCCGCGGCCATGTCGATCGCCGCCAGCAGCCGCAGGCACTCGGCCTCGGCGATCGAGCCCATCGCCTTGGTCGGGTCGCCGAGCAGGACGACTCGGCGGACGCCCTCGGGGTGCCGCGCCGTCGGCGACGAGGCGATGCCGACGACGACGCCGGCCCTGTTGCCGCCCGCCGGCCGGTCGACCGGCACGAGGTCGCCCATGTCGTCGAGGTCGTGCTCGAGGAACGAGCCGCCGTCGCCGGCCACGAGCGGGATCAGCTCGTACGGGTAGACCATCCCGCGGCGGCGGGCGGCGATCACCTTCTGGTTGTAGTCGTCGAGTGGCTGCATCGGCACCGTCGGCGGCTCGGTGAACCGCATCGTCAGCCCCTTGCCGGTCTCGTACCCGAGTCGCATCACCATCTCGATGGGCTCGGAGTCGGCCGTCAATGTTCGTGCTCCGGTCGCTGCCGAGCTGCTCCCTGCGCCTGCTGTGCTCGCCGCGCCCGCTGCGCTTCGGCGCTCGCCGCTCCTCGGACCTGAGGCACCACCAGGCAACAGACGGCCCTGGACGACGACCTGCTCGATGCCGAGGCCCTCGGTGTGCGGGGCGAGGCGACGGACGACGGCATCGAGGTCATCGAGCGGGATCTCCACGACGGGCCAGACGAACAGCATCACCCGGTTCCACTCCAGGCGCATTCGCCCGGCCCGCTCGCCGTACGCCTGGCGGATGCCGTCGAGGCACGCGGCCAGCAGGTGCTCGACCTCCGGCAGGGCGACGATGCGGCCGCGCTCGTCGTAGATCGGCGTCAGGTCGCGGACCTCGGCGACGGCGACGAGGCGCACGTCGGCCGGGTTGTTGCGGGCCACGCACTCGAACAGGAACACGTCGGGCACCGCCGGGAGGCGGCGGATCTCGAAGTTGCGCAGGCGCCACATGTGCAGGCGCCTGGCGATCATCGGGTGCATCCCGCGGAACTTGATGTCCTCCTCGAACTCGTCGACGGCGGTCGACGCGGCCATCCAGAACGGGCGCTCGCCGTTGGGCGCGGGACGGCGGTACGTGAGGGTCTCGACGCTCGGCTGGTGGCCGTGCCCGACGACGATGAACGCGACGCGGCCGATCGACACCGGCAGGTCGGCGGCGGCGAGCGTCGCCGCCAGGGAGGCGGCCAGCTCGTCGACCGGCGGGACGTCCTCGGCCGGCGCCGTGACGTAGACGTCGAGTGTCGCCGCGGCATCGTCGCCGAGGCCGCCCATCAGCTCGGCAGCCGCCGCCAGCAGCTCGGCGATCTCGGGGAGCGGACCGCTCATCGCCAGCACCTCGATCGGCCGGCCGTGGACGTAGCGGGTGTGGACGACGTGGCGGCCGCCGACGACGTCGACCGTCATCGGTTCGAGGTCGCGGATCTTGTAGTAGCGGCGGGTGACGACGTCGACGACGGCATCCGCGCTCGGCTGCTCCAGCAGGGTCCGGCCGCGGGCGACGATCGGCAGCAGCTGCTGCGGGCAGGCGACGAGGCGCTCGAGCAGCTCGGGATCGGCGTTGCCGTGGCTCAGCAGGGCGAGGTCGTCGGAGATCGCCGCCTCCACCTGCGCGAGCGCGGCGACGACGATCGGCTCGTCGAAGCAGCGGTAGCGCACGCTGCGGGCCAGGTTGGCGATGCCCGGCCACGGGCGGTACGTGGCGTCGATCAGCCGGTCGAGCAGGTCGCGCAGGCCGGCGGCCCGCTGGGCGCCGGGCCGGCGGTCGGCCAGCTGCTGGTCGAGCAGCGCGGTGATGATCGGCACGTGGTCGGCGCGCCGCTGGTGGGCGACGAAGATCCGGTAGAGCGCCTCGCGCAGCTCCGGCGTCGGCTCCAGATCGGTGACGCCATAGTGGGTGAGGGCGTGCTCCAGGCGGGCGCGGAAGCGCGGCGGCAACGACGCCGGGTCGCCGCCGACGTTGCGCAGATACGAGTTGAACTGCTCGCGCGGGCTGCTCTGCTCGTCCTGCTCGCCCTCGTTGCGACGCCGATCGCGGGTGACCGCGCCGACGTCGGCGAACGCCGAGAGCACCGCCAGCTCGGCGGCCTCCATGTCCTCGTCCGGGCCGCGCAGCGACGAGCTGCGATCGCTGACGTAGTCGGCGACGACCCGCCGCGCCGCCGCCGGCTCGACGTCGTAGCCGAGCACCACCGAGCGCAGCAACGCCAGCCGCTCCAGGTTGCGGGCCCACGGGTCGGCGATGCCCTCGCCGGCGACGACGGCGAAGTCGATCGCCTCGCCGGTGACGCCGGCGTCGTCGCCGGACGCCAGCGGTTCGATGCGCAGCAGCGGCGCGCCGGCGTCGACCTGGGCGTTGCGGGTGACCATCACCTCGCGGACGCGCCCGCCGGTCGGGGCGCTGATGGCGATCTCCATCTTCATCGCCTCGACGACCACCACCGGATCACCGGCGGCGACGACGTTGTCGGGGGCGACGTTGACGGCGACGACGAGCGCCGCGGCCGGTGCGCGCAGCACACCACCGTCGTCGCGGGAGATGCGGTGGGCGACGCCGTCGACCTCGACGAGGTGATCGGTGCCCTGCGTCGAGGCGACCACCCGGTACGAGCGGCCGCCGACGGTGAGCCGGCGGTGCAGCCGGCCGAGATGGTCGACGTCGACGAGCAGCGCGGTGCCGCCGACGCGGACCCGGTAGCGGTCACGGTCGCTGAGCCCGACGACGAGCCGGTACGCCCGCCCGCCCTGGCGCAGCTCCACCTCGAAGCCCAGCTCGTCACGCGCCTGCGGGCGGCCACGGGCGGCGGCCTCGAAGAAGCGGGTCCGCTCGAGCTCCTCCTCCTCGTCGTAGGTGTCGATCGCCGCGGCGAGCACGGCGATGTCCGCGTGACGGGTGGGCACGAACGTCTCGGTGGCCGTCAACCGGTCGAGCCACGCGGTGTCGAGCCGGCCGGTCTGCACCTCGGGCCGATCGAGCAGCTCGAGCAGGAACGCCTTGTTCGTGGTGCCGCCGTCGACCACGACCGAGGTCTGCGACAGCGCCCGCCGCAACCGGGCCAGCGCCTCGGCCCGGTCGGCGCCGGCGGCGATGATCTTGGCGATCATCGAGTCGAACTCCGGGGGGATGACGTCGCCCTCGCCGACGCCGGTGTCGACGCGCACGCCGGGGCCGACGGGCACGTTGAACAGCTCGATGCGCCCCGGCGCCGGGGTGAAGCCGCGCTGGGGGTCTTCGGCGTTGAGCCGGGCCTCGATCGCCCAGCCGACCGTCGGCGGTGGCTCGCCGACCAGCCGGCCGCCGGCGGCGACGTGCAGCTGCAGCTTGACGAGGTCGAGCCCGGTGGTCAGCTCGGTGACCGGGTGCTCGACCTGCAGCCGCGTGTTGACCTCGAGGAACGCCAGCAGCCGCTCCTCGGGCTGGTACAGGAACTCGACCGTGCCGGCATTGGTGTAGCCGGCGAGCGCGGCGAGGCGCGCCGCCGCCGTCCGCAGCTCGGCGTCCTGGGTGGTGTCGAGGGCCGGCGACGCCGACTCCTCCAGCACCTTCTGATGGCGGCGCTGGGCGCTGCAGTCGCGCACACCGACCGGCCACACCGTGCCGTGCGCGTCGGCGATGATCTGCACCTCGACGTGGCGGGCGTCGTCGACGACGCGCTCCATGAACACCGTCGGGTCGCCGAAGGCCTTGGCGCCCTCGGCGCGGGCACTCTCGAACGCCGCGGCCAGCTCGGCCTCGGACGTCACCTTGCGGATGCCGCGCCCGCCGCCGCCGGCGGTGGCCTTGATCATCAGCGGGTAGCCGATCGCCTCGGCGTGCTTCAGGGCGGCCTCGACGTCGTCGACCGGCCCGCCGCTCCACGGCGCCACCGGGACGCCGGCCTGCTCGGCGAGCAGCTTGGCGCCGATCTTGTCGCCCAGCATGCGCATCACCTCGGCGCGCGGGCCGATGAACACGATGCCCAGGCGGTCGCACAGCTCGACGAACTCCGGTCGCTCGGCGACGAAGCCCCACCCGACCCACGCCGCATCGGCGCGGGCCATCAGCAGCGCCCGCTCCAGCAGCGCCAGGTCGAGATACGGGCTGGCCGCGGTCGAGGGCGGTCCGTCGTCGATGCACACCGCCTCGTCGGCCTCGCGGGCGAACATCGCCCGGCGCTCGGCGCGGGTGTGCAGCGCGATCGTCCGCACGTCCTCACCCGTCTCCGCGGCCAGCTCGCGCACCGCGTGGATCAACCGCATCGCCGCCTCCCCGCGGTTGACGATGGCGATCCTGCGCAGCGGGCGCACTTCCTCATCCCCCGATGACGTCGTGGCGACCGACATGTCGATGACACCCCCCCTGACACACTCGACACCACCTCGGCTGGTGCCGAGACCTGCCGGCGTGTCTACCACTTCGCGCGCGGCGGACCACTCACGCCCGCACGGACGACGCGGGTGTGGGTCGGCTACGTGCCGACGACGATGACGCTGGCGACGATGCTGCCGAGTCCGATCAGAACGGGCGCGACGTAGGTCGCCCAGCGCGGTGGCGCCTTCCACGACGGGGCGAGCATCGCCAGGCCGCACAGTGCGCCGCCGATCGCTCCGCCGAGGTGGCCGCCGATGGCGATGCCCGGGATCGTGAACGTCAGCAACAGGTTGAGGATCAGCAGCGTGCCGATCCCGGTGCGGAAGATGTTGACGCCCTGGCGGTGCAGGCCGATCGCCGCCGCAGTCATCAGGCCGAACACCGCGCCCGACGCCCCGCCGGCGATGCCGCTGCTCGTCCCGATGACCAGCTCGCCGAACGAACCGGCGAGCAGCGCCGCGAAGTACAGCAGCGCGAAGCGGATCCGCCCGAGGCGCGGCTCGAGCAGCTGGCCGAGCTGGAACAGCAGGATCATGTTGAAGCCGATGTGGACGATCCCGAAGTGCAGGAACCCGGACGTCACCAGGCGGTACCACTCGTGCGGCTGGAAGCACTCCGTGCGCGAGATGCAGCCGCCCGTCTCGAGGAGCTGGCGGCTCAGGCCGAGGCGGGCCTGCAGCTTGCTGACGTCGCTGCTGAACCCGATCGTGCTCGGGTCGGCGATCGTCGTCAACGCGAACACGGCGACGTTGATCGCGATCAGGACGTAGGTGACCAGCGTCGGCTGGCGGGCGTTCCACAGCTTGGCCCGGTCGCGCACGTCCGGCCGGGCCGCCTTGGCGCACTCCAGGCAGTGCGAGCCGACCGTCGCCTGCACGAGGCAGTCGCTGCACGCCGGCCGCCCGCAACGGGTGCAGAACCGGCCGGCCTCACGGTCCGGGTGGCGGTAGCAGTGCTGGACGACTGGGGGCGACGGCATCGTCACGAGGTGGAGGCTAGGGGTTCGACGGTCGAGTCAGGGGTCGGCGACCAGCGGTCCGTCGTGTCCCGCGTCCCACCAGTCGCGCAGCACCGACCACGCATAGATGCCCGAGCCGTGGCCGTCGCTCCAGTCGATCGACAGCCCCCACGCCCCGGCGAGCTTCGCGTCGACGATGCGGATCGCCGGGTGAACGGCGAGCGGTGAGGGACTCGTCGCCGGCAACACCGGCTCGCCGCGCTCGCGCCGGCCGCGGCAGTGCGCGCACGGGCACACGGCCCGTAGCCGGCCGACGTCGACGACGATCTGCGTCCCGTCGCCGTAGATGATCCGCACGTCGATCTCCCGACGGATCTCGACGTCGACGACCTCGTGGCGTTGGTCCATCGCTGGGGAGGATACGGGCGGCTCTGAGTAGGGTCGCCCGGGACCGACGACGACCACCGGGGGTGCAGACACAGATGGCATGGGACTTCGAGACCGAGCCTGAGTTCGAGGAGAAGCTGGCATGGATGCGCACGTTCGTGCGCGAGGAGATCATGCCGTTGGAGACGCTCGCCGAGCACTGGCGCACGCCGGAGGGCCGTGCCGTGTTCAACCAGATCACCGCGCCGATGAAGGAGGAGGTCAAGCGCCAGGGCCTGTGGGCCGCGCACCTCCCGCCGGACATGGGCGGCCTCGGCTTCGGGCAGGTCAGGCTCGGGCTGATGCACGAGATCCTCGGCGCCACGCCGTACGGGCCGAGCATCTTCGGCAACAACGCCCCCGACAGCGGCAACGCCGAGCTGATCGCCGTCGGCGGCACCGACGAGCAGAAGGCGCGGTGGATGCAGCCGCTGCTCGACGGCAAGATCCGCAGCTGCTTCTCGATGACCGAGCCCGGCGCCGGTGCCGACCCGACGCTGCTCAGCACCACGGCCGTGCGCGACGGTGACGAGTGGGTGATCAACGGCCACAAGTGGTTCTCGTCGAACGCGTCGATCAGCGACTTCCTGCTGGTGATGGTCAAGACCGGCGACAACGAGCTGCCGTACAAGAACTTCTCGATGATCATCGTCCCGACCGACACGCCCGGCGTGAACATCCTGCGCGACGTGCCGACGATGGGCGAGCCGGATCACAAGACCGGCGAGCCCGGCGGCCACGCCGAGATCCTCTACGAGGACGTGCGCGTGCCGTTCGAGAACATCGTCGGCGGCGCCGACGGCATCGGCCAGGGCTTCTCGCTGGCCCAGAAGCGGCTCGGACCGGGCCGCATCCACCACGCGATGCGCTGGCTCGGACAGAGTCGGCGTGCCTTCGACCTGCTGTGCGAGCGGGCGCTCACCCGCTACGCCCACGGCTCGATCCTCGCCGAGAAGCAGATGATCCAGGACTGGATCGCCGAGAGCCACGCCGAGATGCAGGCCGCCCGCCTGCTCACCCTGCAGGCCGCCTGGAAGATGGACCAGCTGCACGCCGCCGGCAAGCACTACAGCGACGCCCGCGTCGAGATCGGCGTCATCAAGTTCTGGGGCGCCAAGGTGCTCTACAACGTCATCGACCGGGCCATCCAGATCCACGGCTCGCTCGGCTACACGACGGACCTGCCGCTCGAGGGGATGTACCGTGCCGCCCGCGCCGCCCGGATCTACGACGGCCCCGACGAGGTGCACAAGGTCACCGTCGCCCGCCAGATCCTCAAGGGCTACCGCCCGAGCGAGCCGTCGATCGAGCACGTCCCGACCCGTCGCAAGGCCGCCGAGGAGAAATTTGCGAGCTACCTGGACCAGCTCGCGGTGTCCAGCTGAGCCGATGCTCGATGGTCGGCCTGCGGCCGACCTGTCCGGCGGGCTCCCTGGCGGTCGCGCCGCCGGGTTCGCCCGGCACGAGCCTCGCAACGGCCGAAGCCTTGGGTCAGGCTCGGGCAAACGTTCCCGTGACCTGAGCCGATGACAGGGTGGCGGCGTCGATGGCGAGGAGCATGTCCTCGCCGGCGGCGCCGTCGCCCAGCTCGATCTGGCTGCCCAGGTAGTGGACGGTGATCACGTACGTGTGCGTCTCGGACTGCGGCGGGCACGGGCCGGTGTAGCCGATCTGGCCCGAGCCGTTGACGGCCTGGATCGCCCCGGGTGGAACCAGGCCCTCCTGGATCGCCGTCGTCCCCGGCTCGATCCCGGCGACGGCCCAGTGGACGAACGTCGACGCCTGCTCGTCGGCCATCGTGATGGCGATCTCCGTCGTCCCCGCCGGCGCGGCGCTCCACGACAGCGGCGGGCTGACGTCGTCGCCGCTGCACGTGTAGCGGGCGTCGATCGCCGCGCCGTCACGCCACGGGGCGGTGACCGTGCCATCGTCCACGGTGGCACCGTCGACCGGCGCACCGGCGGACGTCGTGGTGGTCGCGCTGCCGTTGGGGGAGGTCGTCGAGAGGCCGCCACCGTCGATCGAGCTGAAGTCGCCGCCGAGCGTGGTCGTCGGCGCCGCAGTCGTGCTGATCGACGCGTTCTGATCCGGGCCCGCCGGACGCAGCGTGCGCCCGTCGTGGTTGCAGCCGCCCGCCACCACCGCGAGAGCGAGGCAGGTCAGGCTGATCGCCCCGGTTCGACGCACGGGGACCGATGCTACGCAGGAGGCGGCGTCGATAGGGTTCAGCCGATGAGGCCCGCGCGACTTTGCCTGCTCACCGTGCATGCCCATCCCGACGACGAGGCATCGAAAGGCGCCCCGACCGTGGCGATGTGCCACGCCGAAGGGGTGCACACGGTACTGGTGTGCTGTACCGGCGGCGAGGAGGGCGATCTGCAGAACCCGGCGCTGCGCGAGGAGGGCCAGCCGCTGCACGGCCTGACGCCGGAGGAGGAGAAGGCCCGGATCGTCGAGCTGCGCCCGCTGGAGCTGGCCCGCTCGGCGGCGATCATCGGCTTCGACGAGGTCGTCATGCTCGGCTACCGGGACTCGGGGATGCCCGAGACCGAGCCGAACGACCACCCCGAGTCGTTCCACCAGGCGCCGATCGACGAGGCCACCGGGCGGCTCGTCGAGGTGATCCGCCGGGAGCGCCCGCAGGTCGTCCTCACCTACGGCGACGACCAGCGCGGCTACCCGCACCCCGACCACCTCAAGGTCCACGACATCTCCGTGCTGGCCTTCGAGCGGGCCGGCGACCCGACGTGGTACCCCGACGCCGGCGAGCCGTTCCAGCCCGACAAGCTCTATTACACGGTGTGGTCCCGGGCCCGGATGCTGGCGGTGCACGAGGCGCTGATCCGCCTGCGTGGCGAGTCGCCGTACGACGAGAAGTGGTTCGACCGCCCCGACCAGGACCACCGGATCACCACCAGGCTCGACGTCGGCAAGTACCTGTGGGCCCGCTCCGAGGCGCTGCGCGCCCACGCCACGCAGGTCGACCCGACGGCCGGCTGGTGGTTCGGGCTCAGCGACGACGAGCAGGCCGAGGTCTACCCGTACGAGGACTGGCAACTGGCCAAGTCGTCGGTGGATCTGCCACCCGAGGGCTCCTTCGAGGACGACCTGTTCGCCGGGCTGCGCCCGCCGGCGCGGTCGAAGGCGTCGTGAGCAGCGTCCAGTACCGGGTGGCGTTCGGCAAGAAGGACGAGGTCGTCGAGGGGCCCGACGACGCGACGCTCGTGGTGACGATCGCCGCCGCTGACGCCGGGATGGACCCGACCGTGGCGTTCATGCGCGGCAAGCTGAAGAGCACCGGCTCGACCGGCCTGTTGTTCGACCTGTTGCGCAGCGGCGAGGCCGCGGCGGCGATCAGCCGGCTCGCATCGCGTCCCTGAGCTCGCGGTACCCGATCCGGGTGGCGCCGGACGCGGTCAGCAGCTTCGTCAACCGCTCGTCGGACGTCATCAGCTCGTAGTCGTCGATCCACGCGGTGGCGTGGTCGCTGAGCGCCCGGACCTCTGGCGTGTCGATCACCGGCTGGACGTGGATCTCGGTGACGCCCGCCTCCATCTCGGCGATCGCGTGGTAGACGCGGTCTCGGCTGCCGGCGCGCCAGTCGTGGTCGAAGTGGTCGGGAAACAGCACGCCTTCCTCGTCGGCCAGCTTGCGGAACGGGAACCCGGCCTGCTCGGCGGTGATCGTCGACGGCAGGCGGATCGGCAGGCGGAACTCGACGGCCAGCTCCAGGTACACGTCGAAGAACTCGGGTCGCAGGGTGATCGCCGACAGGTGCGGGGCGAGGTGGGTGACGTCGATGTCCCACGCCAGTGCCCGCTCGATCTGGGCGCGGCACTCGCGCAGCACCTCGGCGGGGTCGGCGTGCTCCCACAGGTCGTCGACGTCACGGGGGAAGCCGGCCTCGCCGGAGTGCAGCGACGGGGCGTGGGTGATCGGCCCGAAGCGATAGGCGTCGTACTCGCAGTTGAGCGTGAGGTGCACGCCGATGTCGTCGCCCGGCCGGTACTTGAGGGCGGCGTCGCGGGCCCACGGGGCGGGGACCATGATCGACGCGCACGTCGCCGCGCCGTCGCGCAGTGCGCCGTAGACGCCCTCGTTGGCGGCATGGCAGCTGCCGAGGTCGTCGCAGGAGATGATCACCAGCTTGCTGCCCGCCGGATGGCCGAGGCGCTCGACCAGCTCGGGGCTGCGTGCCCAGTCGTCGTCGATCATCGCCGGTGACGCTACCCCGGGCAGTGCGACCACAGGCCGAGGCCGGCGGCCCTGGCGTCGTGGGCACCCTGCTCGAAGACGTCCTCGTAGGCCAGGTTGGGCTTGATCGCCAGCGGTCGGGCGAAGCCGTCGTCGATCAGGTCGCGGTTGACGAACAGCCCGTCGGTGCGGAACACGTAGGAGAGCAGGCGCCCGTAGTCGTCGCGGGCGACCAGGTCTCGTTCGAGGTGGACCGGTGTCCCGGCTGGGAGCAGCTCCTTGGTGTGCTTGCTCGCCTCAGGGCCGTAGCACTCGACCGGCGTGTTCGGCTTGACGGTCTCCGGCGTGTCGATGCCGATCAGCCGCACCCGCTCCTCGCGCCCGTCGACCGTGACATCGATCGTGTCCCCGTCGACGACCCGCACGACACTGGCGTTCGCCTCGTAGATGGTCGCGGTGGTCGTCGTGCTGCCCGCCGCCGTGGTAGCGCTGGCGCACGACGCGAGCAGCGCCAAGAACACAACGGCCGCCCACCTCGTCGGCAAGGTTCTACCGGGTCTTGTCGCGCCTCGACCGGAAGCCTTCCGGTCAGGACGCGACAAGACTGGCCTCGCCGAGGGCGCGGCGGACGGTCGCAACCACGTACTCAGGATCTTCGACGACGTCGGCCGTCGTGAACTCGACGACGTTCAGGCCGTGGAGCAGCCACAGCTCGTTGCGGCGGCGGGCGTCCTTGCGGCGGCCTTCGTCGGATGCATGACCGAGCCGGCCGCTGACCTCGACGACCACGTTCGTCCCGGCGAAGAGGAAGTCGACGCGGGCGACGGTCCTCGTGCCGTGTCGGAAGATCACCTGGCAGCGTGGTGTCGGCAGGCGTCGCTGACGCATCAGGCGCAGGAACCGGCGTTCGAGCCTGGACTCGCCGCCGGAGTCGAGCAGCAGCTCGAGGATCAACGACGTCCCGCGCCGTCCAGGCTTGGCCAGGTCGCGGGCGCGCCGGGCGATCACCGGCACCGCCGTGAGCCGCCTGCGCACCCCGCTGTCGATCGCGGCCTCGATCAGTCGCGGTGACGCGCCGACCGCGGCAAGGTCGAGGATCGTGCGCGTCACCGTGGTGACCCGCAGGCCGCGATGTACGAGCACGTCGCCCAGGTCCCACGCCGTGGTCGTGTGCACGTTCCTCGGCAGCGCTCGCTCGCGCCGCCGACGGGGTACGACGAACTCGACCTTGCCGGCGACGGCGTCATCGAGCTCCCACCAGGCCGTCGCCGATTGGCCGAAGATCGCGGCCTTCGATCCGAGATGGAGCAAGCCGGCCTGCAGTTGCATCTCCCACGTCACCGGCGTGGCACGGTGGCGCCACACCCCGGGGGCGACGTCCACCCACTCCTCGGTCTGCAACCGGTAGCACCACTGCGCGCTCGTCAGCTCGGCCGCGGCGACATCGCCGCGGGTCACCACACCACGTTGCCTGGCGGCGATGACGAGCAGTCGATCGTCGTTCACGTCGACACTGTTCGACGCCGACCGTGCCGCTGCGGCAAAGACCGGTTCTTGTCGCGTCTTGACCGGAAACCTTCCGGTCAAGACGCGACAGAAGCTGGTGCTGGGGCAGGCGGGCTGCTGACCACCCACACGGTCGTGTCGCGTGTCCACCGGAAACCTTCCGGTCAGGGCGCGACAAGACGGGAGTCAACACACGTTCAGGGCGCGGCGAGCGCCGAAGCACCGCGGACGCGGCGAGCACGAGAGGTGGAGGGAGCAGCTTGGCTGCGACCGGAGCCCGGTCAGGAGGGTTACAGGCGTTCGATGAGGGTGCCGGTGCCGAGACCGCCGCCGCAGCACATGCTGACGAGGCCGTAGCGGCCGCCGGTGCGCTCCAGCTCGTAGAGCGCCTTGGTGAGCAGGAAGCCGCCGGTGCCGCCGAGCGGATGGCCGAGGGCGATGGCGCCGCCGTTGGGGTTGACCTTGGCCGGGTCGGCGCCGGTCTCCTTCTGGAACGCCAGCACGACGGAGGCGAACGCCTCGTTGATCTCGAACACGTCGATGTCGCCGATCGACAGGCCGGTGCGATCGAGCAGCTTCTGGGTGGCGTCGATCGGGCCGGTGAGCATGAGGACGGGGTCGACGCCGACGAGGCAGGTGTCGAGCACCCGGGCGCGGGCCCGCAGGCCGAGCGCGGCGGCCTTCTCCTCGGTCATCAGCAGCACGGCTGAGGCGCCGTCGCTGATCTGGCTGGAGTTGCCGGCGGTGTGCACGCCGTTCTCCCTGGCGACGGGCTTCAGCGAGGCCAGCTTCTCCAGCGTCGACTCGCGGATGCCCTCGTCGCGCTGGACGGTGTGGGTCGAGCCGGTCGGGTTGCCCTCCTCGTCGAGGTCCGGGGCCTCGACCGGCACCCACTGGCCGTCGAAGCGGCCTTCGGCCCACGCCTGGGCGGCGAGCTCCTGGGAACGCAGGCCGAACGCGTCGGTGTCCTGGCGGGTGATGCCCCACTTGTCGGCGATCCGCTCGGCACCCTCGAACTGTGACGTCATCTCGTAGCGGCCGAAGTACGTCTTCGGGATCGGCACGCCGAGGCCGAGCTTCTTCGCCGAGTTCGAGCCGATCGGGATACGGCTCATCACCTCGACGCCGGTGGCCAGGGCGACGTCGACGACGCCGGAGCCGACGAGCGACGTGGCCAGGTTGGTGGCCTGCTGGCTGCTGCCGCACTGGGTGTCGACGGTGGTGGCCGCGGTCGTCATCGGCAGGCCGGCGGCGAGCCATGCGGTGCGGGTGACGTTGAAGCTCTGCTCGCCGACCTGGCTGACGCAGCCACCGACCACCTGGCCGATCTCGTGCGGGTCGATCCCGGTGCGCTCGATGATCGCCGTCTGCACGATGCCGAGCAGCTCGGCGGGGTGCACGGACGACAGGCCGCCGCCGCGGCGCCCCACGGGCGTGCGGACGGCATCGACGATGACAACGTTGCTCATGCGGCCGAGCCTACGGTGAGCCACATGCCGCGCTTCATTCCTGCCGTGGTGCCGACGGGCACAGCCACGACCAGCAGATACGTCCATGTCATCGGTGCCAAGGTGTTCGTCTCGGATCGGTTGGAGATCGAGACGGCGAGCACCCACTTCATCGGGTTGATGGACGACGAGCAGTGGTGGGCGGTCGACGTCAGGGAGGACGACGAGGACCCGTCGTACGGCGCCGCGCTGGACCTGTTCTCGATGTTCGCCAGGGTGAGCGAGGACGAGTGGGTGGCCGCCGGTCGCGCCGTGCAGATCGCCGAGTGGGCGCGCACCCACCGCTTCTGCGGTCGCTGCGGCACGCCGACCGAGCTGCAGACCCACGAGCGGGCGATGCGCTGCCCGGCATGCGGCCTGCTCAGCTACCCGCGCCTGGCGCCGGCGATGATCACGCTCGTCACCCGTGGCGAGGGTGACGACGAAGAGGCCCTGCTCGCCCAGGGCGTGCAGTTCCGTGGCCCGATGTACTCGTGCCTGGCCGGCTTCGTCGAGCCCGGTGAGACGCTGGAGGGCGCGGTGATCCGCGAGGTGCGCGAGGAGGTCGGCGTCGAGGTTGACGACGTGCGCTACCAGTCGAGCCAGCCGTGGCCGTTCCCGCACAGCCTGATGATCGGCTTCCGCGCCCGCTGGAAGTCCGGTGATATCGAGTGCGACCCCACCGAGATCGTCGACGCCAAGTGGTTCCGCCGCGACGAGCTGCCGAACATCCCGCCGAAGATCTCCATCGCCCGCAAGCTGATCGACGGCTGGCTCGCCGGCGAGCCCGGGTGAAGCCGCTGAACGCGGTCCTCAGCGGGGCTGGGGGGCGGGGATCGACGAGAGCGGATGGATGATGCCGTTCTCGGCGTCGATGGCCGGGGTGGCGACGGTCGAGCCGTTGACCTTGGTGCCGCCGTCGGTCACCTGGAGCGTGGTGCCGGCGAGCGTCGTCAGTGACGTCGCGGTGGCGAGGTCGGCGGCGGTGTAGCGGCCGGGCACCACGGTGGTGCGCAGCAGGTCGGCCAGCGCTGTCGGATCACCGCTGACCTCTTCGAGCGTCCCGGCCGGCAGGGCGTTCAACGCATCGTTCGTCGGGGCGAACACGGTGATCGGGGCGAGCGTGCCGACCGAGCCTTCCCAGCCGGCGAGGTGCAGCAGCTGCACGTACTGGCTGAACCGCGGATCGCTGGTGAGCGCTTCGACGATGTCCGGCAGGTCGGGCTCGGGCGCTGGCGCCTCGGTCGTGGTCGCCTTCTCGGTGGTCGGGGCTTCGGTCGGCGGAGGGGTCGTCGGCTCCGTGGGCGCCGGGGCGGGTGGCGCCGTCGTCGGCGCGACCGTCGTGGTGGTGGTGGTCGTCGGTGAGGGCGTGCCGGTCTGGATGCCGCGCGCATAGATCGCCTGCATCGTGGCCGCGTCGACGATGCCCGTCTGCGGGACGCCGAGCTCGGCCTGCAGGGCCCTGATGGCAGCAACCGTCGCCGCCGACATGCGGCCGTCGATCGGCCCGTCGTAGAAGCCGAGGTCGGCGAGGGCGCGCTGGATGCTCTTCGTCGCCTCGGAGACCGCCGCGCCGGCGGTGCCCAGCCGGTCGCCGGCAGCGGCATCGGTGGCCTCGTCCCACACGCCGGTCTGCGGCACGCCGAGCTGACCCTGCAGCGTCTTGATCGCCGCGGTGAGCTGGTCGTTGGGCTGCCCGTCGATCGGCCCGCTGTAGATGCCGAGCGCGGCGAGCGCCTGCTGGATGCGGACCGTCTGCAGCGCGGTGGCCATCGCTAGCTCGGCAGCCTGGGCCGACGCCTCGGCGGCCAGGTCGATGTCGATCGTCCGGGCGACCACGAAGCTGCCGTTGGCCAGGTTGGCGATCGTGAAGCGCGATGCCGTCGGCGTCGAGCCGGCGCCGAACGTGAACGAGCCGATCTGGCCCTGATAGGCGATCGTCTCGCCGGCTGACAGCTTGGCCAGGCAGTCGCCGTACGTCGAGCACGGGCGGCTGCCGGACAGCACCGTGTTGAGCAGCGGGCCGTAGACGGCGGGTTCGGCCGAGCGCGCCGCCGACGCAGCGAGCGCGATGGTGATCGCGCAGTCGTACAGCTGGGCGCCGAACATCACCTGGCCGCTCGGCAGCGCGCTCAGGCGTGACAGGAACGCGCGGTCGCCGGTGACGCCGACGACGGTCATCCCGTCGAGCTTGGCGGGGTCGTCCGGGAACGTCTGCTGGGCGAGGCTTGGGGCGAACATCGCGTCGAGCCCGATGATCGACGAGGCAGCGACGCCGTCGAGCACGAGCTGGTCGAGCAGCCGCGGCGCCTCGGTGTAGGTGATGGCGACGATGTTGTTCGGCGCGAACGCCGCAGCGGCGTGCGCCTGATCGGCCAGCGACGTCTGCGTCGGCAGGTAGTTGATCACCGTCGTCTCGATGCCCTGGGCCTGCAGCAGCGCGGCGACGCCACCGCCGACCGAGTAGCCGTAGTCGTCGCCGCGGGCGACGATCGCCACCTTCCACGGTGCGTCGGCGCCGACCCGGTTGCGCTGCTCCAGCACCTGCTGGACGACCTGGTCGGTCGTGTACTGGTCCGGCAGTGCGGTGCGGTACAGCTGGGCCTGCGGCGGCGACGGGTTGAGGTCCGGCAGCGTGGCCGACGCGCTGCACGCCAACGAGTGCGCGCCGGCGATCGCCGGGATCGCGGCGATCGCATCGGTGGACCCGATCGGGCCGAGCAGCGCGTCGGCGCCATCGGCCACCAGCTTGGTGACTGCGCCGGTGACGGTGTCGCCCGTGCCGCTGCCGGCCGTGGTGGCGTCGACCGGGGCGCCGAGGACGCCGCCGCCGGCGTTGATGTCCTCGACGGCCAGCGCCAGAGCGTTCTGCTGGGCGAAGCCGATGTCCCACAGGAGCGGCTGGTTGGAGGCGATGAAGCCGAACGTCAGCTCGGGCGGTGCACCCGGCTCGACCGTCGTGGTGGTGACCCCGGCCGTCGTCACCGGCGACGGTGACGACTCGGCGGTGCCGGACGACTTGGTGCTCGTGGCCGTGCCGTCGTCGTCGCTGGAGCACGCCGCGACGAGCAGTGCACCGGCCAGCAACACGGCCATCAGCCGCACCCGCCTGTTGTTCGTGTTCGTCCCGCGTTGCACGCGCCGAACCCTAGACGGGGGGTGTCACACGGCGCTGCGCCGATCCAACATGCGGCGAGCACGGCAGGTCCGCGAGCACGCGTTCGGCCACGGCGAGCGCCGAAGCGCAGCGGAGGCGGCGAGCACCGCAGGTCCGCGAGCACGCGTTCGGCCACGGCGAGCGCCGAAGCGCAGCGGAGGCGGCGAGCACGGCAGGCGAAGGGAGCAGCTTGGCTGCGACCGGAGCATGGACGTTGGCAGCTTGGCTGCGACCGGAGCACGGACGGTTACAGCCGCTCGGCGAAGAAGTCGAGGATGATCTCGGCGCGCTGGCAGCGGTGCACCGGTGAGCCGCTGCGCGACAGCTCGTGGCTTTCGCCCGGGAAGCGGTAGAACGTCACGTCCTTGCCGAGCAGGCGCAGCGCGGTGAACAGCTCCTCGGCCTGGCTGATCGGGCAGCGGTAGTCCTCCTCGCTGTGCAGGATCAGCATCGGCACCTCGATGTCGCGCACGAACTGGATCGGCGACATCCTCGCGAGCTCCGCCGGGTCGTCGATGTGGACGGGTCCGTGCTCGACGCGGAACACCGTGGCGATGTCGCTCGTGTACTCCTCGGTGTACATGTTGTTCACGGCCCGCTCCGAGCAGATCGCCTTGAACTTCGTGCCCGTCGTGCCGGCCAGCCACGTCGCCATGTAGCCGCCGTAGCTGCCGCCCTGCATGCCGAGGCGGGCCGGGTCGACGAACGGGTACGTCGCCACCGCGTGGTCGACGACGGCGAGCACGTCGGCGACGTCGACCGTGCCCCACCCGCTGCCGGGTGGTGTGGGTGCTTGGGTCCCATGATCGACTGGCCCCAGGACTCCTCCCGGCCGGAGCCGCCACGGGGATTGCTCATCAGCACGACGAACCCGGCGGCGGCCTGGAACTGGGCCTCGTCGAAGAACGTCTCGCCGTACTGGGTGTGCGGGCCGCCGTGGACGTTGAGGATCGCCGGGTACGTCGTCGTCTCGTCGAAGCCGGCCGGGCGCATGATCCAGGCGTCGATCTCGGCGGTGCCGTCGGTGGTCGGCACGGCGAAGCGCTCCCACGTCAGCGGGGCGGCGACGTCCCGATAGCGCGCCGCGAAGTCGGTGAGCCGGCGCAGATCCCCGCCGGCGTCGATGACGAAGACGTCGGCCACCTCGTCGACGCTCGACACCGTGAGCGCGATGGTCCCGCCACGGGCATCGAAGGCCTTGACGGTGAGCGGGCCGGAGGTCAGCCGCTCGGGCGCCGTCGCCGAGGTCGTCAGCCGGTACAGGTGGGTGTGGCCGCGGTCCTCGGCCGTGCCGACGAGCGTCGTCGCGTCAAGCCATCGCGGCCGCATCGTGCCGGCCGTCGTCATGAACGTCCGGTCGAGGTCGAGGCTCAGCCAGCGGTGCTCGCCATCGTCGATCGAGACCACGCCGACCCTCGTGTTCTGTGGATCGCTCGCCGGGTCGTCGGCACCGAGGAAGGCGACGGTCGTGCCGTCGGCGGACACGCTGGGCATCATGTACCGCCCTGTCTGCTTGGTGATCGCGGTGACGCCCTCGCCCTCGCCCGCGTCACCGGCGGCGCTGGTCGCGGTGACGGGCACGACGTACAGGTCTTCGGCGAGGTCGAGGTCCCACGAGTCGTGGCGTTGCGCGGCCGTGACGATCGCCGAGCCATCCGGCGTCCACGACACGCCGTCGTGCTGGAACGGGCCGGGTGTCAGGTTGCGCGGTGGGCGCGAGCCGTCGACGGGGACGACGTAGACGTGTGCCGGCCGGTCGAACACCCAGTTCTCGCCGTTGAGCCGACCGAAGAACCGCTCGACCTTGCGCGGCGCCTGCCAGCTGACGTCCTCGGCGTCGTAGCGCTCGTGCGGGGTGCGCGAGATGAACCCGAGCAGCCGTCCGTCCGGGCTGAACTCGAGGCCGCCGGTCGAGTCCTTCATCGTCGCGATCGTGCGGACCTCGCCGGGGCCGTCGGCCGGGATGACGTGGACGGTCGTCTCGCCCTTCTTCTCGCTGCGCCGCGACAGGAAGGCCAGCGAGCGGCCGTCCGGGCTCCACGCCGGCTCGCCGTCGTGGTCGCCGGCGGTCAGCGGGCGGGGCGCGCTCGACCCGTCGGCGGTGGCCAGCCAGATCTGGCTGAACGTCTTGTTCTTCGCCTCGTCGACGCGGGCGACGGTGAACGCCACGAGCGAGCCGTCCGGCGAGACCTTCGGCGGACCGGCCTGGACGACGTTGCCGATGATCCGCGAAGCGATCTGCCGGTGCTGACTCGGGTGGCTCGTCGCTGCGTCAACGTCGGTCACGGCGATCGACGGTACCCCGGCGCTTGACCGGGGTCGCCTGCCTTGCCACGATGTTCGGAATGCCGAACACCATGAGTTCTGATGAGCGAACCATATTCGAGGACCAGCTCGCGGCGAACGCCGAGCAGATGCTGGCGCAGATGTCGACGGCGTACGAGGACTCGCTGCTGTTCGTCGCCCGGATCCTCGGAGGTGTCGACGCACCGACCACGGCGCGCGCCGTCGCCGTCGACGCGCTCGGGCTCGAGCTCGAGGTCGACGGCGCCGGCCGCATACGCCTGCCGTTCGCCCAGCCCGCGCAGCAGCTCGTCGACATCAGCCGACTGACGATGGCGCTCGTGGCCCAGGCGCGGGCCACCTCCGGTGAGCCGGGCGAGACGTCGGCCGAGCGCCAGATGCGCCAGCTGTCGAGCGTGCGCACGTTCATCACCTCCGTGGTCGCCGTGGAGGACGTCCACCCGCACCTGCGCAGGATCACGTTCGGCGGCGGCGACCTGACGACGTTCGCCCCGCTCGGTGCCGACACGTTCCTCTACGTGCTGCTGCCGCCGCCCGGCCGCAGCGAGCTGACGATCGACGCCGGGTTCACGTGGGAGGCGTGCGGGCAGATGGCCGAGGACGTCCGCCCCGTCGGCGCCTACTACACGCTGCGCGAGTGGCGCCCGGGCGTGTGCGAGCTGGACGTGCTGTTCGTGCTCCACGACCCGGCCGGTCCGGCGTCGGCGTGGGCGGCTCGGGCCCAGCCGGGCGACCCGGTGGCGCTGTGGGGCCCGCGCGAGGCGTTCACCCCGCCGCCCGACGCCACCCGCTTCGTGCTCGTCGCCGACGAGACCGGCCTGCCGGCGGTGGCGGCGATCCTCGACTCGCTCGACGCGTCGGCGCGCGTCGACGTCGTCGCCGAGTGCGACGTGCCCGAGGAGCACCAGCCGCTGCCCGAGCACCCGGGCGCGACCGTGCACTGGGTGCACCGGCTCGGCCGTCCGGCGGGCACCGCGCCCGAGTTGCTGCTCGACGTCGTCCGCGGGCTCGATCTCGATCCGACCGTCGGCTACGTCTGGGGCGGTGGCGAGAGCCGGGCGATGACCGCCGTGCGCAAGCTCGTGCGCCGCGAGCTCGGCTGGCCGCGCGACCGCGTCTCGCTGGTCGCCTACTGGCGCCACGCCGACAGCCCGGCGGCGGATCCCGAGGAGTGAGCGGCGGCGCCACTCGGGGCGCGCCGTCGACGATCTGGTCGAGGTGCTCGCCGAGGCCGTAGCAGACCCGGCCCTGGCACCTGCCAGGAGGGCAGGCCCTACGAATGGTCGCGCAGGCCGTGCCCGTCGATCTGCCACTCCCGGTTGCCGGCGCGGAACGAACCGGTCGCTGGACGAGCTGCTCGCAATGGCCCTTGGCGAGCTCCTCACCGGGCGCCTCGTTCGGCGTGTCCAGCTCGCCGCCGAACACATCGTCCACGTCACACCGACGGCGTCGAGGGCGACGTTGCCGTCGATCTTCGGGCGCTCGAACACGAACCCGACGCTGCGCTCGCCGCCGATGTTCTGGCCGGCGGCCGCACGGGGCAGGTACCGGCAGGCCTGTCACCAGAGCTGGAGCTGCTCCCAGGTGAGCGCGACGTCGCTGAGCAGTTGCCAGGTCAGCCGCCCGTGGCGTCCTGGCCGGCGAACCTCCAGGCGCTCCGGGCGCAGGCTGCGCGCCGCGCCGTCGGCGTCGTAGATCGTGAAGCTGCCGTCGGCGGCGACGCTGTGCAGCCGGCCCGGCCACCACTTGCCGCCGTCGTGCTTGCGGAACCGCACCGCCTCGCCGTGGTGGACGCCGAGCCGTTCCAGCTCGTCGTCGGCGCTCACCGTCTCAGGCCATCCGTGCCTGCAGCTTGCGCATCCCGGCCAGCCAGCGGTCGACATCGCCGGTCTTGCGCTGCAGGTAGGTGAGGACCTCGGGGTGCGGCAGGATCAGGAACGTCTCGTCGCGGATGACCTGGACGGCCACCTCGGCGACGTCGGCCGGTTCGAGCACCTTGCCGGCGGAGCGCACGACGGCCGCACCCATCTGGACGATCGACTGGTCGCCGGTGCCCTTGAGCATGTTCGTGTTGACGCCCTGCGGGCACAGGCAGCTGACCCGGATGCCCTCGTCGCCGTAGGTGATCGACAGCCACTCGGCGAAGGCGACGGCGGCGTGCTTGGTGATCGTGTACGGCGCCGAGCCGATCTGGCTCAGCAGGCCGGCGGCCGACGCCGTCGAGCAGAAGTAGCCCTCGCCACGCGCCACCCATTCAGGGACGAGGTGCTTGGCCGCCCAGCGATGGGCGTTGACGTTGACGTCGTAGGCCCGCTGCCAGTCCTCCTCGGGCGTGTCCAGCGTGGTGCCGCCACCGATGCCGGCGTTGGCGAAGAACAGGTCGATCGGGCCGAACCGCTCGGTGGCGGCCTCGATGAGCGCGACGTTGCCGGCCTCGCTGCCGACGTCGGCGGTGACCGCCAGCGCACTGTCGGGGCGCACTGCGTCGAGTCGGTCGGCGGTGGCCTGGGTGCCGGCCGCGTCACGGTCGGCGGCGACGACGTTGGCGCCCTCGGCGTGGAAGCGCTCGGCGAGGCCAGCGCCGATCCCGCTCGCGGCTCCGGTGATGACGACGTGCTTGCCCGACAGCTCCATGGCGACCGAGGTTACGCGTCGGGCGTGCGTGGTGCCGTGTGCGCTCCCGTGCGTGTGAAGGCTGTGTTGCTCAGGCCCCGTGTCGTTGCCCGGCCGATACGATGCGTTCAAGCGACCCCGGCGGCGAGCTACCGTCGGGTCAGAGCCCTACGAGGAGGCGATGCAGTGATGACCGAGACCCCCGACGCCGTCATCAGCGAAGCGCTCGGCGTGATCGACAAGGCGCTCTCGCAGATGATGACGCGTGAGCTGGTGTCCACGGGTGAGATCACGGACGTCCTGCTCGACGTTCGCTCGCTGCTGACGATGCCCACGTCGGCCACCGAGCCGGCCGAGCCGACTCCGGTCTGACCCGCCCTCGGCGACGCTGGTCGTCGCTTCGCTCTCGTTGCTCGTGCCGCGCCTGATCAGGCGGCGGCGAGATCCTTGAAGGCCTGCTCCAGCAGCTTGCGCAGCAGCTCCGGCTCGCTGACCGCGGCCGTGTCGATGTTCACGCCCATGTCGAGGCTGTGGTTGTAGCTGAGCAGCGTGAGGTTGAACGCCACGCCGGCGAGCGGGCCGAGTGGGTGGTTGGCGAGGATCTGGGCGCCGGCCAGGTAGACGGGCATCGGGGCGCCACGGACGTTGCTCGTGGCGAAGTCGACGGTCTGCGTCTGGGTGCGGGCGATGCGAGTGATCACCGACGTCGGCAGGGCCATGGCGACGCCGGCGAGCGTGTCCAGCGAGGGCCCGGCGGCGTTGCCCTTCGCGGCGTCCGAGGCTGCCTGGATCAGCGCGAAGCGATCGGCGATCGGCATGCGGCTGGTCGGCACGAGCATCCGCCCGAGCGTGAACGCGTTCGTGCCGGAGCCGGCCGTTCGGGTGCTGATCGCCATGCTCGTGCGCAGCTCGTCGACGGGCGTGCCGAGCCGGTCGTGGTAGGCGCCGGCGGCCTGCGCGGCAGCGGTGACGAACGCCGTGTTCAGCGTGCCCCCGAGACGACGGGCGGCATCGCGCGTCGCCCCGAACGGGGCGCGCAGCACCTCGACTCGGCGACCGAGCGACCGCTCGGTCCACAGCGGCGAGCGGGCCTTGTCGGTCTCGCCGAGTTGGGACAGGACACTGCGGACCGTCTCGGCCGTGTGCAGCGTGGCCTGCGGCGGGCCGGTGGGATCGACGAGCACGTCGCGCCACTGGCGGACCATGCCCATCGGCAGCTTGAGGCTGCCCGAGACCATGCTGCGCATCACCTCGGCGACGATGTTCGGCGGCACGGCCTGCGGTGCCTCCTCCACGACGGGCGGCAGCGGCGGCGGCTCGGGCGCGTCACGTTCGAAGTCGAGGTACTCCAGCGACAGCTGGATCCCGCCCTCGCCGTCGATGATCGTGTGATGCATCTTCTGGACGAGCGCGCTCTTGCCGCCACGCAGGCCGTCGATGATCCAGAACTGCCACAGCGGCCGGGTGCGATCGAAGGCGTCGACGGCGATCAGGCTGGCCAGGTCGAGCAGTTGGCGCATGGTGCCCGGCTTCGGCAGGGCGACGTGGCGGACGTGGTAGTGCAGGTCGAACGCCGGGTCGTCCACCCAGTGCGGCGCGGTCGAGGTTGGCCGGGGTCGGCTGCACCCGCTGGCGGAGGCGGGCGAACGCGTTCGTCGCCCGTTCCATGCGGCGCATCAGCCGGTCCATGTCCGGGCTGCGGTCGAGGATCGTGATGTTGGCGAACGCGGCTCGACAGGAACGGATCGTTCTCCAAGCGCCACATCAGACCTTCGGCGTCGCTCATGTTGCGGTCGAGGGCCCCCAGCTCGGACATGGACGCGGAGGCTAGTGGCGCAACCCCCGCAGGATCGTCAGCGCTCCCTGCCCGAACAGGGCGCCGACGGCCGCGCCGGCGACGACGTCGGACGGGTGGTGGATGCGCACGTACACCCTGCTGGTGGCGACGACGCCGGCCAGCGCGAGCCACAGCGGCGCGGCACGGCGCCCGTCGCGAGCGATGAAGATCGTCGCCGCGAAGAACGCCGCCGAGGCATGACCGCTGGGGAAGCTGGAGGTGGACGGCCGGCGAACGGGGTACCGTGGGTCGCCGGCCTCGGTTGGTCTTCGGCGACGGAAGACGCGCTTGACGCCCTGGTTGACGGTGGCGCTCTCCAGGCCGAGCAGCGCGGCGAACAGCAGCGAGGCGTCCGCCTCACGCCCGCTGAGCGTGCCGCGCCCGGCGTTGAGCAGATGCCAGATCAGGCTGAAGTCGCCGAGCTCGCTGGCGATCGGGAAGACGATGTCGGCGACGGTGTGGCCGCGGAGGTGCTCGAGCCAGCCGTCGACGCGAGCGTCGAACGCCTCGACCAGCGCGGGAAGCGGCTCACGCTGCCACTCCCTGGGGAGTGCGCAGCACGACGGCCGCTTCGGCGGCGGCGAGGGACGGGTCGCCCCCGAACGAGGGGCACCAGCGCTGGTAGGCGCACGACGCGCGACAGGCCACCGGGTCGCGGCTCGAATCGCCCGATGGTGCACGCCTGCTCGATGGCCGCGTGGATCGCCCTGGCCCGCGTGGCGACGAAGCCGACCGACTGCGCCGATGGGTGGATCGTGATCGTCAGCCCGGTGCGCAGGAACAGCAGGCGGATCGCCGACGGGCGCCGTCCGAGCATGGCTTCGCAGAACATCGCGTACACGTCGAGGGCGCCGAAGCTGCGCCGCTCGAAGCCGGCGCCGGGAGAGCGGCCGGTCTTGTAGTCGGTGACGACGAGGCCGCCGTCGTCGTCGAGCTCCAGCCGGTCGATGATGCCGCGCAGCCGCAGGTCGCCGATGTCGGCCTCCATCCGCAGCTCCAGCCCGATCGCCCGGACAGCGGCCGGGTCCTCCATCCGCAGGTACGACTCGACCAGCGCCCAGCCGTCGGTGACCAGCTCGTCGTGTGCCGCGGCCGACAGGTGGAGGTCGACGAGGTCGGGCAGCTGCTCGTACTCGGCCACGGCGCGCTCGTAGGCGGTGCGCGCCTCGGTGAGGGCGCGCCGGTCGGGCGGGTTGACGAACAGCAGCTCCAGCGCCCGGTGGACGAGCGAACCCTTGGTGCTGTGCGCCATCGGCGGATCGGGGAGGCCTTCGATGCTCGTGAACCGGAACGCCAGCGGGCACGAGGTGAACGCCTCCATCCGGGAGGGCGACAGGCTCGTGGGCACCGGGTACACGCTGTCATCGTACGAAATGGGTGCGCGAGAGTGAGCCGATGCTCGACACCGACCCGACACCCCCTGCCGGCCCGGAGGTCGAGCCGGATCCTGTTCCGGTCGTCCAAGCTGGCTGGTCGTCGCCGGCGCGGCAGCCGTCGTGGTGGGAGCGTGAGGAGCCGTGGTCGCTGTCCGCGCTCGCGCTTGCCGTGATCGGGCTCGTCCCGATGACGTGGCAGTTCCCGATCATCACGCTGCTGGCCGTCGCCTTCGCGCTGGTCGGCCTGCGCCAGCACCAGCTCGACCCGTCACGGCCGCATCGCTGGATGGCGGTTGTGGCGCTGTTCCTCGGGTTGGCGACGATGGCCGTGGTCGTGGTCGGCACGTCGTTGAACCGCATCGACTTCCTGCCGTTCTGGACGAGCCCGTGACGGCGGTCAGGTGCCGCCGATGACCTGGATCTCGCCGACGCCGAGGAGGACGGGCGTGGTGGTGGTCAGCTGATCGAGCGAGCCGCCGGCGCCGGTGCTGCTCGTCCAGGCGATGTCCCAGACGACGCTGAGTGTGCCGTGGTAGCGATGATCGTCGGTGCCGGTCGTCTTGCGGACCGACGGCCAGATCGGTGTCCAGGTGCAGCCGCCCTCGGGTCCGTCGGTGGAGCCCCACGGTTCGCAGGAGATGTGCGTGACGTCGCCGCGGACGATCGATCCGGTGTCGAGCTCGAGGGCGACGGGTGTGGCCGTCACGGTGGTCCACATCCCCGGCACGGACGCGTCGACGGACTGGACGGGAATCGGCGTGGCCGCGAACCACGTCTCCACGTTGACGATCTGCCGGTCGATCCGGGGCGAGAACGAAGCCTCCGGCTTCGGCAGCCGCTTGCTGACCTCGTCGTAAGCAGCAGTGGCCAGCTCGCGGGGCGAGTAGTCGGACACCCAAGCGATCTGCACCTCCGCGCTGCAGATTCGGTAGAAGCGATGCTGGACCGTGCCGTCGGCGAGGATGCGTTCAAGTTCGAGGCCGCTGATCTGATCAACGCCGAAACCTTTGGGAGCTCGGCTCCAGGATGTACACGATGATGTCGATGTGCCTCCGCCGCCGTCCTTCGTGCCGATCGCGATTGCGGTGATCTCGTCTGAGGATGGCTCGGGGGAGGGTGGGGCGTAGGGATTGGCGGCGAGACATTTCGCAGGTTCGGCGAGCGCAAGCGCTGTGAGCAGGAGGCCAGTCACGAGGCGGCGCACCGGTCGACTCCGAGCTCGGTGTTCTTGAGCACACTGTCGCCAATGCGCCACTCGCCGTTCACGTTGTACGCGGTAGCCGAGTACGTGTAGGTGCCAGCATCGTCATTGACCACAGTCGGCTGTCCATCGGGACCAATCGGGCCGAGGACGGTGAGAGCGTCGTAGACACAGACCAGTGCTGAGCCTTCGGCGTCGTTGAGCATGCCTCCGAGCTGAACCACCCAGTGGGTGCCACGCGTGTCCTGCGACGTGAACTCGCCTCGTGCGGCAGCATCCGCGAGTCGATCGCGCGTGTAGGAGAGCAGATTGCCTCGAGGTGAGATGAACGATGCTGGATCGCACGCGGAAGGTGCCTGTACACATGGGATGTAGCCCTCATAGAACCGGTCGACGGCGTCGATCAGTTCTTGGGGGGCTCGTTCGACGGTCGTCGGGGGCGCTGGGGGTTCGGTGGTGGTCGTCGACGACGTCGTCGTCGTCGTGGATGACGTCGTGGTCGTCTCGGGGATCGTCGTCGACGTGGTCGGGGCGACCGTCGTCGTGGTGGTGGTCGTTGCCGGCGTGGCCGCGGTCGTCGTCGGCGGGTCCTTCTTGCCGCTGCTGCACGCCGTCATCACGATCAGGGCGATCGCAGCACCCCACGCGAATCGTCTCATCGGGAGAGCGTAATTCACCGCCATCGATGGCACTGTTCGACAGCGAAACGGTCGGAGCGGCAGATGTTCAGCCGGCGGCGATGACGTCGGCGATCACTTCGGGGGCGGTCATCGGGGCGAAGTGGTCCAGCGCCGCCAAGCGCGCGAAGCGTCCGTTGGGCAGCTTGGCGGCCACCTCCTCGGCCACCAGCGACGGCGGCTGCGTCTCCTCCGCGCGGCCGGCGGCGACGACCACGGGTACCTCGATCGACTCCAGCACCGACCACGTGTCGTGCTTGCCGCCCAGCTCGAACGTGCCCGACTCGATCTCCGGCCGGCACTTCAGGTGCACAGTTCCGTCGGGCGCCTGCGCGAACCCGTAGCGCACGTACGCCTCCAACGCCTCAGGCGTGAACGCGTTCAGCGGCGGCTTCGCCGCGAAGTTGGCGATCGCCGCCTCGTACGACGCGAACGACGAGCGCCGCCGACGGGCGCCCCCGACGAGCGGGCTGTCCTCGCCGGGTGGGCGCACGCCCTCGGTCGGGAACACGATCGGCTCGAACAGGACCAGCCGCGCGAACAGCGACGGGTCGCGGTGCGCCGCCATCAGCAGGCAGGCGCCGCCCATCGAGTGGCCGAAGGCGACGAGTGGTGCGCCCGAGGCGGCGACGAGCGCCTGGGCCATCGCCAGGGCGTCGTCGCCATAGCGCTCCCAGTCGATCGGCCGCTCGGGCTGCGGCGTGTCGCCATGGCCGCGGTAGTCGAACGCGACCGAGTGGAAGCGGTCGGCGAGGGCGTCGGCCACCGGGATGTAGCAGCGGCCGTGGAACCCTGTGGCGTGCGAGATCAGCAGCGTCGGCCCGGCGCCGCCGAGGTCGTGGACGGCGAGTTGCACGCCGTCGGTCGACGGCACGGGGTTCGGTGGGGTCACCGCTTCATCCTGCCGAGCCGGCCGCCGCCCGGACCAACCCGGCCGCCGACGCGAGGTCAGCGTCCGTCGAGCGCGGCTTGCCAGGCGTCGCGATGCCGGCGGACGTACTCGGTCGCCGTGCGCCAATGCTCACCATGCCCTTCGACGTACATCCGGCCCCAGGGCTGACGGCCGGCTGCGTGGGCCGAGCGCAGCATGTCGTGCATCGCTGCGGTGCGCTCGAGCATGGTCTCGGGGAGGGCGGCACGCAACCCGGCGTCGGCGTCGTATCCGTCGGCGAGCGCAGCCAGTCGCGCTGCCGCGGCCGCAACCGGTTGGCCGGCGACGAGAAGTGCGAACGACTGAGCCGCATAGGCCAGGTCCCACAGCCGCGTGCTGGGACCCGCGCCGTCCCAGTCGATGAACACCCAACGCTCGCCCATCACCAGGTTCCACGGCGCCAGGTCGTTGTGGCAGATCAGGTCCGGGTCGACGGTGGGCAGCAACGTCGACCAGTCGGGAGGTACCGGGAAGCCGGTGCTGGCGTCGTGGAGCCGACGGATCATCGCGCCGACTCGGCGCAGGGCCGAATGATCGAGCGGCAGGAGCTCCATGGCGAGCGTTCCTGGGACGAACTCGATCACCTGTCGATCGTGCTCGTCGTCGCCGAAGACCTCTGGCACGTCGACCCCTGCCGCTCGGAGCATCCGCAGGTAGCGGTGGACGAGCGGCGTCGTCGGCGACGACGGCTTCCGAACGGTGTCGCCGACCCTGATCACTGCCGCGGTCGCATTGCCGCCGGCAAGCGGTCGCTCGGCGTCGGTCACTGCCGAGCGGGTCTTCCTGCGCCTCGCCGCACGGCGTCGGGGTCAGTCGGCCTGCTTGTTGCGCTTGCGCCGGCGCAGGCCGTAGCTGACGAGGCGGTCGAGCAGCAGGCCGACGCCGATGGAGATGATGATCGCCCAGCGCACCTTGGTGGTCCACGTGCCGAACAGGAACGTGATCTCCACCGTGTCCCCGTTCTGGAAGAACCAGATGACGGCGACGGCGAGCAGCACCAGCGCGACGATCAGCGCCACGCTCGGGCCGTCGCGGCCTGATTGAGCCGTGTTGCCGTTGTCGTCCCACTTCGAATGGTCAGGACTCTCCATCATGGCGCCCTCCTCTCTCGTGGCGGAGCGGTCAGCTCGGCCGCGGTTCGCGCGGCAGGCCGAGGAGCCGTTCCCCGATGATGTTGCGTTGCACCTGGCTGGTGCCGCCGGCGATCCGTCCGCCGGGTGCCGCCAGCATTCCATACGCCTCGGCACCCGTCAGCGATGCGTCGGCCCCCGCGAGGTCGGCGCGCAGCTCGGCGGCCTCGAACATCATCTCCGAGATGCCCAGCTTCAGCAGCGATGCGGCCGTCGAGGCGATCGGTCCCTGGCGCTGGGCCATCGCCGTGAAGGTCTTGCCGGTCGAGACGAGCTTCGTCAGCCGCTGGCGCTGGATCGCGTCCAGCGAGCGACCTTCGGCGAGCGACGACATCGCCTTCATCCGCCGCTCGAGGCCGACGGTGCTCGCGCTGCCGTGGCCGCGCTCGCTGGTGAGCACCGCCATGCCGACGCCCCAGCCGCCGTGCAGCGGACCGAGCAGGTGGTCGGCCGGCAGCTCGACGTCGGTGAAGAACACCTCGTCGAACTCGGCCTCGCCGGTCATCTGCTTGAGCGGGCGGATCTCGACGCCGGGCAGGTTCATCGGGAAGGCGAAGAACGAGATGCCCTCGTGCTTGGGCGCGTCCGGGTTCGTGCGGGCCATGAGGATGCCCCAGTTGCTGTAGCGGCCGCCGCTGGTCCACACCTTCTGGCCGTTGATCAGGAACCGGTCGCCGTCACGCTCGGCACGCGTCGACAGGCCGCCGAGGTCGCTGCCGGCGCCCGGCTCGCTGAACAGCTGGCACCACACGTGATTGGCCCGCAGCGTCTCGTGGAGATGCTCGGCCTTCTGCTCGGGCGTGCCGAACTGCAGCAGCGCCCCGCCGGCGAGCACGAGGCCGACCATGTTCAACACCGACGGCACCGCGGCGACGGCGCACTCGTACTGCCACGCCGCGTTGTGGGCGACGGTGAGGCCCTGGCCGCCGCACTCCGTCGGCCAGTGGATGCCCGAATAGCCGGCCTCGTAGATCCGCCGTTGCCACTCGATGCCGGGGCGCACCAGATCCGGCGGGCAGATCGCCCCGTAGTCACGTGGTGCGTGCTGCTTGTTGGCGGCGAGCCAGTCGCGGGCGCCGGCCTGGAACTCCTCGATGCCGATCACCGGTCAGCCCTTGAAGAACGGGAGGAACATCGCCGTCTCCTCGGCGAGGTTGTTCGGCACGCCGTAGCCCGACTGGTCGGTGATCGTCGCCCAGTTGTCGCGCACGCCCTCGACCGTGAGGTCGGCGTCGTAGAAGCCCTGGGTCTCGGCGATGAACACGTGGGCGACGCGACCGCCGCCGACCGAGAACGTCTGGCCGCTGACCGGGCAGTCCTCATGGGCGAGGAAGGCGACGAGCGGGGAGACCTTCTCGGGGCCGAGCTTGTCGCGCAGGCCGCCGCCCATGATGTTCTCGGTCATCCGGGTGAGCGCCAGCGGGGCGATGGCGTTGGCCTTGATGTTGTACTTGGCGCCCTCGACGGCGAGTACCCGGGTGAGGCCGACGAGGCCCATCTTCGCCGCGCCGTAGTTCGTCTGGCCGAAGTTGCCGAAGATGCCGGCGGCCGACGATGTCGAGACGATGCGCCCGTAGCCCTGCTCCTTCATCTTGAGGAATGCCGGCTGGCTGACGTGGAACGCGCCCTTGAGGTGTACGTCGAGCACCGGGTTCATCAGGTCGGGGTTCATGCCGGTGAACGACTTGTCGCGCAGGATGCCGGCGTTGTTGATGACGACGTCGACCCTGCCGAACGCGTCGATCGCCGTCTGGACGATGGCCGCGCCGCCCTCGGGCGTGGCGACGGAGCTCGTGTCGGCGACGGCCTCGCCGCCGGCGGCCTTGATCTCGTCGACGACGTGCTCGGCCGCGCCCTTGTCGCTGCCGGTGCCGTCGATCGCGCCGCCGAGGTCGTTGACGACGATCAGCGCGCCGCGCTTGGCGAGCAGCAGGGCGTGCTCGCGGCCGAGGCCGCCGCCCGCGCCGGTGATGATGACGACCTTGCCGTCGAACCCGAGATCAGCCATGACGATGTTCCTCCGATGGGTGGCCGGCGGCCGCGGTGCCGTCCGAGCGCGGTGCGACGTTACCGACTGGTCCGCCGAGGCGCCCAAGGCTGGGGGTGAGGCGCGTCCAGCGGCGCGATTCGAGATGTGCGCACCGGGGCGGCGAATCTCGAATCGCGCCCTCGGTGCCGGTGCCGGTGCCGGTGCCGGTGGCGGTGGCGTTCAGTCGGCGTCGATGCCCAGATCGTCCAGGGCCTTGGCCTTGAGGGACTTGTAGTCGAGCTTGCCGTTGGCGGCGCGGCCGAGGGTCGGCGCCGACAGGATCCGCTTCGGGGACTTGTAGGCGGCCAGCGACGAGCGGACGTGGGCGATCAGCTCGGCCTCGTCGATGGTGTCACCGGCGTGGGGTTCGACGATCGCCGTGACCGCTTCGCCGAAGCGGTCGTCGGGGACGCCGACCACGGCGGCATCGGCCACCGATGGGTGCAGCTTCAAGGCCTCTTCGACCTCCTCGGGGTAGACCTTCTCGCCACCGGTGTTGATGCACTGCGAGCCGCGCCCGAACAGGCGCACGGTGCCGTCGGCGTCGACCTCGGCGAAGTCGCCGGGGATGCTCCAGCGCACCCCGTCGAAGGTGACGAACGTCGCCGCCGACTTGGCCTCGTCCTTGTAGTAGCCGACCGGGGTGCGGCCGCGCAGCGCGACCATGCCGCGCTCGCCGGAGCCAGGCACGACCTCACGGCCGTCCTCGGTGAGCACCTTGGCGTTCGGGCCGAGCTTGAACGTCGCCGTGGAGTCGGCGGCCTCCGCCGTGGTGGTCGACGCGGCCATCCCGATCGCCTCCGAGGAGCCGAGGCTGTCGATCATGATCAGCCGGTCGTTGTGGCGCAGCAGGCCGGCCTTGGTCTGCGCCGACCAGATCACCCCCGACGAGATGATCACCCGCAACGACGAGATGTCCCAGCGGCCCGGCTCGGCGTCGAGTGCTTTGAGGATCGGCTTGGCGAACGCGTCGCCGACGATCGACAGGCTGTTGACCCGCTCGCGCTGCACCGTGTCGAGCAGCTCGACGGCGTCGAAGTGCCGGCCGACCGTCGTCACGATCGAGCCGGCCAGCGCCAGCGTCCACATCGCGTTGAACGCCCCCGTGCCGTGCATCAGCGGCGCCGCCGGCAGGTTCGACGGGCCCGGCTTGGACACCCGCGCGTCGAACGCATCCCAACCCGGCGCCTGTGGGAACGGCCGGCGCGACGGGGCGTCGAGGCTGGAGAACACGTCGTCCTGGCGCCACATCACGCCCTTGGGCATCCCCGTGGTCCCGCCGGTGTAGAGCAGGTACAGGTCGTCGGGCGAGCGGCCCCACGGTGCCGCCACCCGAGACGGCGCTGACGACGCGGCGACGTCGTAGGGCACGGCCCACTCCGGACACGGCGCCGAGCTGTCGTCCACCCAGATCCAGCACTTGATCGCCGGTACCCGCGAGCGCATCGCCGCGCACCGCTCGGTGAACGTGCCGTGGAAGACGACCGCCTCCGCGTCGGCGTTGTTCCACAGGTAGTCGAGCTCGTCCTCGGTGTAGCGGTAGTTCGTGTTCACCGGCACCAGCGCGGCCTTGTAGATCCCGAACATCGACTCCAGGTACTCGATGCAGTTGTACAGGTAGTGGACCACCTTCGACTGGTGGCTCAGCCCCGCGCCGAGCAGGGTGGCGGCGATCCCGTCCGCCCGCCGATCCAGCTCGGCCCACGTCGACGATCGATCCCCCTGCACCTGTGCCGTCGCATCCGGGAAGCGATCGGCATTGCGTTCCCACACATCGGCGAAGTTCCATCCGGCGGTCATCGACACCGAACGTACTCCTCAAGCCGCGTGGCCGGGGGCTGTGCCCCACGGCGCCTGCGGCGCCGCCCCATCGGCGTCCCGCTCCCTGGGGGTCGCTCGGCCGCGATCGCCTGAGGCGGGCTCAGGCGATCGCGGGTGGCCCTGCGGCGACGCGGGTCATCGACGCCTCGTACGCATCAGGGTCGCTGACCGCGCTCCACAGCGATTCGAGCCACCACGTCGCCCCGGCATCCATCCACGCCGCCGGCGAGTGCTCGGCGTTCGTGCCCTCGATGACGATGTCGTAGCCCGCCGGGCGGTCGCGCAGCGGACCGGAGGTCAGCGCCTGCAGCTCGGTGAGGTTGCACTGGCGGGCGGTGCGGTCGGGGCCGGTGCCGTCGACGACCTGCGGGATCAACCCGTCGCAGGCCAGCGCCCGGTGCATCGACGCCTCCGAGCCGATCGCCCCGACGCACCAGATCGGCACTCGCGGTTGCTGGTGGGTGTGGCCGATGGTCGGGAACGTGGTCGGCTCGATGTCGTAGTGCACGCCGCGGAAGCGGAACGGCTGGCCGTGCCATAGGCCCTTGACGATCGCCAGCCCTTCGTCGAGCAGTTCGGCGCGGACCTTGCGATCGGTGATCTCGCCGAACTCCTCGTAGCCGGAGTCCGGGGCGCCGAGGCCGACGGCGAGCAGCGCCCGACCCTGCGACAGCCGGTCGACGGTGGCCACCTGGCCGGCCAGCTCCCACGGCTTGCGCCGTGGCAGCGGGGTGAGCATCGTGCCGAGCCTGATCGTCGACGTGCGCGTCGCGGCGACGGCGAGCGACACCCAGGCGTCGACGCCCCACACCGGCTCCCAGGTGAACAGCCCGTCCCACCCGTTGCGCTCGGCGGCGACCGCCAGCTCGCCGATCTCGGCAGCGTCTGCCCACGGCACGATGAACCCGAACCTCACCGTTGGAGTCTCGCACGTCGTCGAGTCGTCGCCTCCGGCGGGCGTTCAGGCGCCACGCGGGCTTCCTCGGTCGTGGTGGTCGCTGCCGTTTGTTGGCTGTCATGCGTGCTGTCGGGGTGGGCAAGCGGCACGTTCGCCGTTGCCTTGGTCGTGCTCCCGGGGCTGTTCTTCACGAACGCTGCGGGCGAGCGCCGGCGCGGGTGGCGCGTAGCGTGCGGCGGATGTCGTCGCTCGTCGAGGCTGCCCGTTCGGTGCTGCCGATCGTCGTCGCTCACGCCGACCAGGGCGAGCGCGACCGTCGGCTGCCGGCCGCCGTCGTCGACGCGCTGCGCGACGCCGGGCTCATGCGGATGTGCGTGCCGGCCGGGTACGGCGGGCCGGCGGCGGATCCGCACACGCTCGTCGAAGCCGTCGAGGCGATCGCCGTCGCCGACGCGGCCGCCGGGTGGTGCGCCTCGATCGCCTCGACGACCTCGTCGTTGGTGTGCTTCCTCGAACCGGCGTGGGCGAGGGAGATCTACGGCGACCCGAGCGTCGTCACCGGCGGGGTGTTCGCCCCGAACGCCACGGCCGAGGCGGTCGAAGGCGGCTGGCGGGCGACGGGCCGCTGGATGTGGGGGAGTGGCACGGGGCACTGCCGGTACGTCTGCGGCGGCGCGATCGTCCCGGGCGGCGAGACCCAGCAGCCACAGCAGTACGTGATGTTCTTCGACGCCGCCGACGTCACGTTCCACGACACGTGGCATTCGCTCGGCCTGCGCGCCAGTGGCTCGGGCGACTTCGCCGTCGACGGCGCGTTCGTGCCGACCGGCCGGGCGTTCGCGGCGTTCGCCGCGAGACCGACGATCGACGCGCCGATCGCCCGCTTCCCGAACTTCACGCTGCTGGCGATCGGGATCGCCGCCGTCGCCCTCGGCATCGCTCGCCACGCCCTCGACGCGTTCGCCGAGCTGGCGATGGACAAGCGCCCGCAGTTCAGCGGGCGGACGCTGGCGCAGAACGGGGTGATCCAGGCCGACATCGCCCGCGCCGAGGCCGGGGTGCGCAGCGCCCGCGCCTGGCTGCTCGACGAGATCGACACCGCGTGGACCGCCGTGGAGCGTGGCGGCCGGCTGACCGACGACGTCCGTGCGAACCTGCGACTCGCCGGCGCGAACGCCGCCACCCGGGCGGCACAAGCCGTCGACACCGCGTTCACCTGGGCCGGTGGCACCGCGGTGTTCCAGTCGAGCCCGTTGCAGCGCTGCCTGCGCGACGTTCACGTCGTCACCCAGCACATCCAGGTGTCGCCTCGCCTCTACGAGACCATCGGCCGCTTCCTGCTGGGCAACGACACCGACATGCGGATGATGTAGGACCTGCACCCATGGATGCGCTGGAGACGCTGATGACGACGCGGTCGATGCGCCGCTACACCGACGAGCCGGTCAGCGACGCCGACGTCGAGACCTGCCTGGCCGCCGCCCAGCAGGCGCCGAGCGGTGGCAACGTCCAGCCGCAGCAGTACGTCGTGGTGACGGACCCGGACGTCAAGGCGCGACTGGCGAACTGGTACCTGAAGGCATACGACCGCTACGAGAAGGTGCTGCCGATCGGCGACGGCCGTGACGAGGCCGAGACCAAGCAGCGGCTCAAGAGCCGGCAGATGGCTCGCAATCTGGCCGAGCACCTCGCCGAGATCCCGGTGCTCGTCGTCTTCCTGCAGCCGCTGATCCCGTGGGGCGGCCACGACGACGAGGGTCCGATCGACATCGGCCGTCTCGACGCCAGCGTCTACCCGGCCGTCCAGAACTTCTGCCTGGCGGCCCGGGCACTCGGCCTCGGCACCGCCTACACCACCGTCATCCGCGTCTACGGCGACGAAGCGCTCGCCGAGCTCGGCGTCCCCGGAGGCCGCTACGAGATCGCCGCACTGATCCCCGTCGGCCATCCCGTCGGCAACTTCGGCGTCGCCCCGCGCAAGCCGTTCCGAGCCGTCACCCACTGGAACCGCTGGGGCGACAAGCGACGCTAGGCACCCTTTGCGGACCGTGACTATCGTCACGGTGATGGGGAACGAGATCCAGAGCATCGCCGACATCGTCCGCGTCCACGGTGCCGGGCGGCCCGACCAGGTGGCACTCGTGCAGGACGATCGCACGCTGACGTGGGCCGAGCTGTACGAGCGGGCGCAGAAGATGGCGAACCTGCTGGCGTCGCTCGGCGTCGGCCCCGAGGACCGCGTGGCGATGCTGGAGAAGAACGGCATCGAGCACTTCGAGGTGTTCTTCGGGGCGGCGCTGCTCAACGCGGTGTGCGTCGACGTCAACTGGCGCCTGGCCCCGCCGGAGGTCGAGTACATCGTCGACGACGCCGGCGCGAAGGTGTTCGTCGTCGGCGCCGACTTCGTCCCGGTGCTCGACGCGATCGAGCCGAACCTGACGACGGTCAAGCGCACGCTGGTGATCGGCCGCGACTACGCCGAGGCGCTCGCCGCCGCCCCCACCGGTGACCCTGGCAACCAGTCCGCGACCTCCGACGTCGCCTTCCAGCTCTACTCCAGCGGCACCACGGGGCGCCCGAAGGGGGTGCTGCTGAGCAACGCCAACCTCGTCGCCCTCGTGTCGCAATCGATCGACACCGTCAGCCTCGACGAGACCAGCGTCAACCTCGTGGCGATGCCGCTGTTCCACATCGGCGGCGGCGGTTGGGCGACCGCGGGGATGTGGACGGGCTGCAAGAGCATCATCGTGCGCGACCTCGACCCGGCCAAGCTCGTCGAGCTGTTCGCCGAGGCGGGCATCACCAACGCGTTCCTCGTGCCCGCGGTGCTGCAGTTCATGCTCGGCGTCCCGGAGGTGGCCGACCACGACTACCCGGCGCTGCGCAGCATCCTCTACGGCGCGTCGCCGATCAGCGAGGCCGTCCTCGCCGGGGCGATCGCCACGTTCAGGTGCGACTTCATCCAGGCCTACGGCCTCACCGAGACGACTGGCACGATCGTCAACCTGCGCCCCGAGGACCATCACCTCGACGGGCCGAGGCGGCACCTGCTGCGCAGCTGCGGCAAGCCGTGCCCGGGCACCGTCCTGCGCATCGTCGACACCGACACCCAGCGCGAGTGCGAGGTCGGCGAGGTCGGCGAGATCTGGGCCCGCGGGCCGCAGATCATGAAGGGCTACTGGAACATGCCCGAGGAGACGGCGAAGTCGATCACCGACGGCTGGTTCCACACCGGTGACGCCGGCTACCTCGACGCCGACGGCTACCTGTACATCCACGACCGGGTCAAGGACATGATCGTCTCCGGGGCCGAGAACGTGTACCCGGCAGAGGTCGAGAACGTGCTGATGGGGATCAAGGGCGTGGCCGACGTCGCCGTGATCGGCGTGCCCGACGAGCGCTGGGGCGAGACGGCCAAGGCGATGATCGTGCGCTCGCCCGACGAGGCCGGAGTGGCCTTGACGGAGCAGGCGGTGATCGACCACGCCCGTCAGCACCTCGCCAAGTTCAAGTGCCCGACGAGCGTCGACTGGGTCGACGCGCTGCCGCGCAACCCGAGCGGCAAGATCCTCAAGAAGGAGCTGCGCGCCCCGTTCTGGGAGGGCCGCGAGCGCAACGTCAACTGATGACGATCCCGCCGGCCGGCCGGCGCTCGGCGACTCTCCGATCGCAACCTGACCGGGATGCCGCTCGCCTGCTCGCCGCCCACGGCTCGCCGTCGACGGCGACGTCGTCACGCTCGGCGCATGGCGCGTGTTCGACGGCGTCACCACGCACCCGGCGGCGTTCGAGGTGTGGGAGGGCCTCGCGGCGATGGAGGGGCTGCGCCTCGTCGTCGCCGCCCGCCTGGACCTCGGCGATGCCGTGTTCCGCAAGCTCGGCCCGCACGAGCGCCCCGGTCGGCGCCTGCTCGACGTCGGTTGCGGGTGGGGGTCGATGGTGATGCACGCGGCGGGCTTCGAGCTGCGTGACGTCGAGCAGCTGCGCGAGCACTACGGCCTGACCCTGCGGGCGTGGGTCGCGAACCTCGAGGCATCGTGGCCGCGTGCCGTCGAGCTGGTCGGCGAGGGCCGGGCGCGCGTGTGGCGCCTGTACACGGCGGCGAGCGCCCTGTCGTTCGAAGCCGGCGTCATCGGCGCCCGCCAGTCCCTCGGCGTCAAGCCGTCAGCTGACGGAGCCAGCGGCATGCCACCCACCCGCGCCGGCTGGGACTGACCACGAAACTCCCGGACCGCTCGGGGCGGCGCGGACCTACCGTCGTCGCATGGGGAACATCACCGCCCGCCACTACCTGGCAGGTGTCGTCGGCCTGTCGCTGGTCCGCCACTGGCACGGCGATCCGGCCGCCAACGCTGCTCGCGTGGACGAGCTGCTCACCATCCTCACCGGGCCGGACGAGTTCCCGTGGAACATCGTGCTCGATCCCCGCGAGCGCGACCTCTCCGCCGGGTACGAGGAGTGGGCGCCGACCTACGACGGCCGCAACCCGTTGATCGAGGCCGAGGAGGTGCTCACCCACCCCCTGCTGGCGCGGCTCGGCGGGCCGGGGACGCGTGCGCTCGATGCGGCCTGCGGCACCGGCCGGCACGCTGCGTTCATCGCCTCGCTCGGGGGTGACGTCACCGGCATCGACCGCTCACCGCACATGCTCGACGTCGCCCTCGAGAAGGTGGACGGCGCCGACTTCGTCCAGGGGAAGCTCGAGCGAATGCCGTTCGCCGACGACGAGTTCGACCTGGCGATCGTCTCGCTGGCGCTGTGCCACCTGCCGGACCCGACGGTGGCGGTCGGCGAGCTGGGCCGGGTGACGCGTCCGGGCCGCACCGTCGTGATCACCGATCCGCACCCGGTCAGCGGGCTCGTCGGCGGCCAGGCGTTCTACGGCGGCTTCGGCAGCACCACGCCGAGCGGCGAGCCGGCCGGCATGCGCTACGTGCGCAACCATGACCACTCGGCCGCCACCTGGTTGCGGGCGTTCCGCTCGGCCGGCCTGTCGGTCGTCGACTGCGTCGAGGAGCCGTACGACCCGGCGCAGGTCGCCGGTTTCCCGTCGTCGGCGTTGTTCGCCGGTGCGACCGCGGCGGCGCTCGACGGGCTGCCCTGCTTCTGGCTCTGGGAGCTGCGCGTCGACGAGTGACGCGCTCCGGCGACGTGGACCTTGTCAGCCGCCGACCGGAACCGTTCCGGTCAAGGCCTGACAGGTTCGGGGGTTCAGGTGCGGTGGATCGCCCGGCCCATCGCCGCCAACGCGGCTTCTTGGACGGCTTCGCTGACGGACGGGTGGGCGTGGACGGTGGCGGCGATGTCCTCCAGCACCGAGCCCATCTCCAGCGTCGTCGTGAACGCCGCGGCCAGCTCGCTGACGCCGGCGCCGACGGCCTGCAGGCCGAGGACGAGGTGGTCGCCGCGGCGGGCGACGACGCGCACGAAGCCGTCGTCGCGGTCGAGCGACAGGGCGCGGCCGTTGGCGCCGAGCATGAACCGGCCGACGACGTGGTCGACGCCGGCGGCCTCGGCCTCGCCGGGGGACATGCCGACCTTGACGATCTCCGGGTCGGTGAAGCACACCTCGGGGACGACGCGGTGGTCCCAGGTGCTCGGCATCCCGGCGATCACCTCGGCCACCATCGTGCCCTGGGCCATCGCCCGGTGGGCGAGCATCGGCTCGCCGGTGACGTCGCCGATCGCGAACACGGCGCGCATCGACGTCCGGCACTGGTCGTCGACGTGCACGGCGCGGCCGTCCATCGCCAGGTGCAGGCCGGCCAGCTCGTCGGTCACCGGGCGGCGGCCGACGGTGACGAGCACGGCGTCGGCGGGGAGCACCGTCTCGTCGTGGTCGCGGCCGCCGACCACCAACCCGTCGTCGGTCAGCTCGCCGGCCGAGGCACCGAGCAGGACCGTGACGCCGAGCGCCTTGAGCCGTGCGCTCACCGGGCGGGTGAGGCGCTCGTCGTACTGCGGCAGGATGCGCGGCCGGACCTCGACCACGGTGACCTCGGTGCCGAGCTTGCGGTACGCGGTGCCCAGCTCCAGCCCGATGTAGCCGGCGCCGACGACCACCAATCGCTCCGGGACCGACGTCAGCGTCAGCGCGTCCGTCGACGACAGCACCCTGCCGCCGAACGGCAGCTGCGGCAGGGCGACGGGCTCGGAGCCGGTGGCCAGCACGAGGTTCGCCGTGGTGATCGTCTCGTCGGCGACGCGCACGGTCTTGCCGTCGACGATCTGCGCCTCGCCGGCGATGCGCCGCACCCCGGCGTGGTCGAGCAGCGTGGCCACGCCGCCGGTGAGGCGGTGGACGACGCCGTCCTTCCACGCCATCGTCGTGGCGAGGTCGATGCGCGCCGCCTCGGTGGTGATCCCGAGGCGGGCGTTGCCCTGCGCCGCGGCGAACGTGTCGGCGGCGTGGATGATCGCCTTCGACGGGATGCAGCCGACGTTCAGGCAGGTGCCGCCGACGTCGGCGCGCTCGACGATGACGACCTTGAGGCCGAGCTGCGCGGCCCGTAGCGCGCAGACGTACCCGCCCGGCCCGGCGCCGACGATCAGGACGTCGCAGTCACTCATGTGCTCGGCTCCGGCGGGTCGACGAACAGCAGCGCCGGCGTCTCCAGCAGGGCCTTGAGGCGTTGGACGAACGTGGCCGCGTCCCAGCCGTCGACGATGCGGTGGTCGAAGCTCGACGAGAGGTTCATCATCGTGCGCGGCTGGAACTGCCGGCCGTCCCACACCGGGCGGACCTGCATCTTGTTGACGCCGACGATGGCGACCTCCGGATGGTTGATGATCGGCGTCGTCACCAGCCCCCCGAGCGCCCCGAGCGAGGTGATCGTGATCGTGCTCCCGGACAGCTCGTCGCGTGACGCCTTCCCGGTGCGGGCCGCCTCGCTGACCCGGGCGACCTCGGCGGCGCTGGCCCACAGGCCGAGCGTGTCGGCGTCGCGCACCACCGGGACGAGCAGCCCGTTCGGGGTCTGCGTGGCGATGCCGACGTTCACGGGACCGTGGACGGTGAGCAACTCGGCATCGTCGTCGAACGTCGCGTTGAGGTGCGGCTGGTCGGCGACGGCGAGGACGATCGCCCGCATCAGGAACGGCAGCAGCGTCAGGCGTGGCGCGTCCGGATGGGTGCGGTTGAGCGTGCGGCGCAGCTCGTCGACCGCGCCGACGTCGACCTCGTCGACGTAGGTGATGTGCGGGATCCGCGCCGCGGCGAGCGACATCCGGTCGGCGATCCGCCGGCGCAACCCGACGACGGGCCGCTCCTCGGTGGCCCGCCGCGGTGCGCGCCGGGTGGTGGTCGGGGTCGTGGCGCCGGTGAGGTAGGAAGCAAGGTCCTCGTGGGTGATCCGCCCGGCGGGTCCCGTCCCCGGCACGAGCCGCAGGTCGACGCCCGCCTCGCGCGCCTGCAGCCGCACGGCCGGCGCGGCGATCGGCCGCTGCCCCGGCTCCAGGTGATGCGGTGCCGCCACGGCGGGTCGCGATGAGCGATGAGCCGAAATGGGCGGCTCATCACTCATCGCGTCGGTGGGCGGCGGAGGCGTGGGAGCGGGCGATGAGCTGTGAACCGGGGTCTTCGGCTCATCGCTCATCTCGTGGGTGGGGGCGGGCGTCGGCGGGAGGCCGGCGGCGGCGTCGGTCTCGATGCCGACGAGATCGCTGCCGATGGCGAGCACGTCGCCGACCTCGCCGCGCAGGAACGCCACCCGGCCGGCGACGGGGGAGTAGACCTCGACGGTCGCCTTATCGGTGAGCACCTCGGCGAGCACGGAGTCGGGGTGCACGGCGTCGCCGACGGCCACCTGCCAGCTGACCAGCTCGGCCTCGGCCACGCCCTCGCCGACGTCCGGCAACCGCACCACGCGCAGGCTCACCGCAGCCGCCCGTTCGTCTCGATTCGAGATGTGCGCACGGGGACGGCACATCTCGAATCTCGCTGGCATCGCGCGGCGCCGGTGGCTGCACGCGATTCGAGATGTGCGCACGGAGGCGGCACATCTCGAATCGCGACGGGATCGGGCCGGGCGCTCACGCCGTTCCTCCGGGGGCTGCGCCCCCAACGGCGCCGGGGGCGCCTTCCCGTCGACGTCCGGCTCCCTGGCGGTCGCTCGGCCGTCCGGCGTGACTCGCTGTGCTCGTTCACGCCGCCATCGTCGCCTTCATCGCCTCGCCGAGGCGTTGCGGGCCGGGGAAGTAGCGCCACTCGTGGGCGTGCGGGTACGGCGTGTCCCAGCCGGTGACCCGGGCGATCGGCGCCTCCAGGTGGTAGAGCAGCTCCTCCTGGATCGTCGCGCACAGCTCGGCGCCGAAGCCCGACGTCAGCGTCGCCTCGTGGGTCACCACGCAGCGCCCGGTCTTGATCACGGACGCGGCGATCGTGTCGAAGTCGAGCGGGACGAGTGTGCGCAGGTCGATGATCTCGGCGTCGATGCCGGTCTCGCCGGCCGCCGCGTCGGCGACGTGGACCAGCGTCCCGTAGGCCAGCACCGTCAACTCAGAGCCTGGACGGTGGAGACGCGCCGAGCCGAGCGGCACGGTGTAGTGCCCGGACGGCACCTCGCTCAGCTCGTGCTTGCCCCACGGCACCACCGGCCGATCGTGGTGGCCGTCGAACGGACCGTTGTACAGCCGCTTCGGCTCGAGGAAGATCACCGGGTCGTCGTCCTCGATCGCGGCGATCAGGAGGCCCTTGGCGTCCAAGGGGTTCGACGGGATCACGGTCTTCAACCCGGACACGTGGGTGAACAGCGCCTCCGGGCTCTGCGAGTGCGTCTGCCCGCCGTAGATCCCGCCGCCGGTGGGCATGCGGATGACCATCGGGCAGGTGAAGTCGCCGGCCGAGCGATAGCGCAGCCGGGCGGCCTCGGAGGCGATCTGGTCGTAGGCCGGGTACACGTAGTCGGCGAACTGGATCTCGACGCACGGTCGCAGCCCGTACGCGGCCATGCCGATCGCCGCGCCGACGATGCCCAGCTCGTTGATCGGGGCGTCGAAGCAACGGTGGTCGCCGAAGCGCTGCTGCAGGCCCTGGGTGCAGCGGAACACGCCGCCGAAGTAGCCGACGTCCTCGCCGAACACGACGACCCGCTCGTCGAGGTCCATCGCCACCGCATGCGCGTCGCGGATCGCCTCGATCATCGTCATGGCAGGCATGGGCGTTTCGACCTCCCTCGTTCGGTCGCCGCGTTCGCTCTCGCCGTTCGGTCGAGCTTCGAGGATCGGCCTGCGGCCGCACTCAGCTTGCTGTGCGCCTCACGCGCCGCGAGTCGGGGCACAGCGGAGGATCGGGCAGCGCCCCCTCCGCACCACCCCCACGGCGCGACGAACGTCGGCGGCCGAAACATCAGAAGCCTGCTCGCTGGCGCTGGCGGAGGAGGTGGGGCGGCACGGTGGCGTAGACGTCCTCGAACATCGTCGCCGGGCTCGGCGGGGCGCCGCTGTGCAGCGTGCCGTACGACTCGGCCTCCTCGGCGGCCAGCCGGACCGTCTCGTCGACGTCGGCGACCAGCGCGGCGTGCTCGTCGTCGGTCCACGCGCCGATGCGGATGAGGTGGTCCTTGAGGCGCTCGATCGGGTCGCCGAGCGGCCAGCGCTTGGCCTCGTCGGCGGGGCGGTAGACGGACGGGTCGTCCGACGTGGAGTGGGCGCCGGCGCGGTATGTCACCCACTCGATCAGCGTCGGCCCGCAGTTGCTGCGGGCCCGCTCTGCCGCCCACTGCGACACGGCGTGGACGGCGAGGTAGTCGTTGCCGTCGGCGCGCAGCGAGGCGATGCCGAAGCCGTGACCACGCGAGGCGAACGTCACCGAGTCGCCGCGGGCGAAGCCCTGGAACGTCGAGATCGCCCACTGGTTGTTGACGATGTTGAGGATCACCGGCGCGTGGTACGTCGAGGCGAAGACCATCGCCGCGTGGAAGTCCGACTCAGCGGTGGCGCCGTCGCCGATCCACGCCGAGGCGATCTTCGTGTCGCCGGCCAGCGCCGAGGCCATCGCCCAGCCGACGCCCTGGACGAACTGCGTGCCGAGGTTGCCGGAGATCGTGAAGAAGCCGTGGTCCTTCGACGAGTACATCACCGGCAGCTGGCGACCCTTCATCGGGTCCCGGCTGTTCGACAGCACCTGGCAGACCATGTCGACGAGCTGGTAGCCACCGGCGATCAGCAGGCCCTGCTGGCGATAGGTCGGGAAGCACATGTCACCCTGCGACAGGGCGACGCGGTGGGCACAGGCGATCGCCTCCTCGCCGAGCGACTGCACGTAGAACGACGTCTTGCCCTGGCGGTGGGCGCGCAGCATGCGGGCGTCGAACGCCCTGGTCGTCAACATGTCGCGCAGGCCCTGGCGGAGCTGGTCGGCGTCGAGGGTGCCGGCCCACTCGCCGACGGCGTTGCCGTCGTCGTCGAGCACCCGGATCATCGAGTTGCCGAGCGGGAGGATGTCGCGCGCCGGCACGTCGATCGGCGGCCGGCGCAATGCGCCCGCCGGACCGATGCGCTGCTCGGCGAACGTCGAGTGATGACCCGGCCGCGCCGACGGCACGGGGATGCGCAGCTGCAGCGGCGTGACGCCGGGGATGCCGACCTGCGGCCGAACCGGATCCTCGTCGATCACCCCACCATCATGCCCCGCTCAGCAACAGGCAAACGCGCCGGCTGAAAGCTGGGTGCGACCGAAGGTCGCTCTTCGAAGCTCGACCGAGATGAGCGAGCGAATCGAGCGTCGAAACTAGATTCGCTCGATGATGGTGGCGGTGGCCATGCCGCCGCCGGTGCACATCGTCACCAGGCCGAGCTGCTTGTCCTGACGCTCGAGCTCGTCGAGGACGGTGCCGATGAGCATGCCGCCGGTGGCGCCGATCGGGTGACCGAGGGCCATCGCCCCGCCGTTGACGTTGCACTTGCTCCAGTCGGCGCCGGTGTCGCGCAGGAACTTGAGCACCACCGAGGCGAACGCCTCGTTGACCTCGATGAGGTCGATGTCGTCGAGGGTCATCCCGGCCTTCTTCAGCACCCGCTTGGTGGCCGGGCCGGGGGCGGTGAGCATGATCACCGGCTCGGTACCGGCGACAGCGGTCATGACGATCCGGGCGCGGGGCGTCCAGCCATGGGCCCTGGCGGCATCCGGCGAGGCGACGAGCACCGCCGACGCACCGTCGACGACGCCCGACGAGTTGCCGCCGTGGTGGACGTGGTTGATCTTCTCGTGGCCGGGATAGGCGAGCAGCGCGGTCTGGTCGATGGTCAGGCCGGAGCCGTCGTTGTTGGTCATCGCGCCCATCGCCTCGAACGACGGGTTGAGCTTGGCCAGGCTCTCCAGCGTGGTGCCGGGGCGGGGGAACTCTTCCTTGTCGAGGGCGAGCGTGCCGTCGTCGTGGAAGATCGGGATGAGCGCCCGGTCGAAGCGGCCCTCCTGCAGGGCGACGGCGCAACGGGCCTGGCTGTCGACGGCGAGGGCGTCGCACTCCTCGCGGTGAAGCCCTCGACGGTGGCGATCAGGTCGGCGGAAATGCCCTGGGCGACCATGTTGTACTGGTCGCGCAGGTGCTTGTTGTTGGCGGTGAAGCCGTCGACGTGGGCCGGCGCCGGGCGGCTCATGCTCTCCACGCCGCCGGCGACGACGATGTCCTGGAACCCGGCGCGGATGCCGGCGGCGGCGAAGTTGACGGCCTGCTGGCCGGAGCCGCAGAAGCGGTTGAGGGTGACGCCCGGCGCGTCGAGCGACCAGCCGGCGTCGAGCGCGGCCATGCGGGCGATGTCCATCGAGTGGTCGCCGCTGCCGGCGCCGCAGCCCATGACGACGTCGTCGACCTCGCCGGTGTCGAACCCGTTGCGGTCGCGCAACCCGTTGAGCACCTGGGCCAGGATCCGTTGGGGGTGGACGTTGTGCAGCGCCCCGTTCTCCTTGCCCTTGCCGCGCGGCGAACGAACGGCGTCGATGATCCAAGCCTCAGATTCCATGCCGCGATCGTGGCCGATCGGCGCCCCTGGCGCCGCATCGAGTCGTGCTGGGAGTCGCTCCCAGGACAGGGGTGGGTGGCGTCGTCCACAATGGTCCGATGAGATGGCGGGCGGTTCGCGCGTGAGCGGTCACCACCACGACCATGCGCACGGCGGCGGTGCCCGCGCCGGGGCGCGCCATGCCGGGCGGCTGCGGTTGTCGTTCCTGCTGATCGTGGCGTTCCTGGTCGTCCAGGTGGTCGTCGGCATCGCCACGTCCTCGCTGGCCCTGCTGTCCGACGCCGGGCACATGGCCACCGACGCACTCGGGATGGGCATGGCGCTGGCGGCGATCAGCGCGGCGAACCGCACCCGGCACGCCGAGCACCGCACGTTCGGCCTGTACCGCCTGGAGATCCTCGCCGCGCTGGCCAACGCCGTGCTGCTGTTCGCCGTCGCCGGCTACGTCCTGTACGAGGCGATCGAGCGCCTGTCCGACCCGCCGGAGATCGCCTCGCTGCCGGTGTTCGTCGTCGGCCTGCTCGGCCTCGCCGTCAACGTCGTGTCGTTCCTGCTGCTGCGCGAAGGGGCCAAGGAGAGCCTCAACCTGCGCGGCGCCTACCTGGAGGTGATGAGCGACATGCTCGGCTCGGCCGGCGTCGTCGTGGCCGCGGTGGTGATGTGGGTGACCGGCTGGGGCTGGGTGGACCCAATCGTCGGCGCCGGCATCGGCCTGTTCATCCTGCCCAGGGCGTGGCGGCTGGGGCGCGATGCGGTGCGGGTGCTGGTCCAGGCCGCGCCGCAGGGGATCGTCATCGACGACGTGCGTGGCGCGTTGCTGGACCGTCCCGGTGTCGCCGACGTCCACGACCTGCACGTCTGGACGCTGACCAGCGAGATGGACGTGCTCACCGCGCACCTCGTCGTCGCCACCGGCCACACCTCCCAGGCCGTGCTCGACGACGCCCGCCATCTGCTGCAGGACCGCTTCGGCCTTGCCCACGCCACGCTGCAGGTCGAGTCGAGCGTCGACCACGCCTGCGAGGACGTCGACTGGTGACGCGGTCCGGGATGTGAAGCGCCGGTGGGACGATCCGCGGCCCGCGTCGGCCGATTAGGTTCGGGGCGGTGGACAAGCTCGGTGCGCTCGAGTGCGAGCTGCGGCGGCTGGGGCGGGTGGTGGTCGCCTTCTCCGGCGGCGCGGACAGTGCGTTCCTCGCTGCCGTCGCGCACCGCACGCTCGGTCCGGATGCTGCGCACGCCGTGACCGCGGTGTCGCCGTCGCTGGCCGGTGACGAGGCGGCCGACTGCCGGGCGCTGGCCGCCGAGTGGGGGCTGCGCTGGACGCCGGTCGTCACCGACGAGATGGCCCGCGCCGCCTACCGGGCCAATGACGTCGACCGCTGCTATCACTGCAAGGCCGAGCTGATGGACGTCGTCGGCCCGATCGCCGCGGCCGACGGGGCGACGGTGGTGCTCGGCGTCAACGTCGACGACCTCGGCGACCACCGACCGGGCCAGCGCGCCGCCGGCGAGCGTGGTGCCGTGTTCCCCCTGGTCGTCGCCGGGTTCACCAAGGCCGATGTCCGAGCGGTCTCGCGAGAGATGGGGCTGCGCACGGCGGACAAGCCCGCCGCTGCCTGCCTGGCGAGCCGCATCCCGTACGGCACCGAGGTGACGGTCAGCCTCCTCGGCCAGGTGGAGCGGGCCGAGGCCGCGCTGCGCCGGCTCGGCTTCGGCCAGCTGCGCGTCCGCCACTACGGCGACACGGCGCGCATCGAGCTGCCGACCGGCGAGCTGGTGCGGGCAGCGTCGCTGCACGAGCAGATCGTCGACGCCGTCGAGCGCTGCGGCTATCGCTACGTGACGCTCGACCTCGCCGGCTTCCGATCCGGCAACCTCAACCGTTCTTGATCGTGCTGCGGTGGGGGCGGAGCCCCTCCCTGCGCCTGCCGTGCTCGCCGCCGCCGCTTCGCTTCGGCGCTCGCCGCATGTTGGATCGGTGCTGTGCTGATCGTGCTGCGGTGGGGGCGGAGCCGCTCCCTGCGCCTGCCGTGCTCGCCGCCGCCGCCGCTTCGCTTCGGCGCTCGCCGCACGTCGGACCGGTGACCCGCTGACGCCAACCGTCGCTCCGAGTCGCACGTGCTGGTTCGAGTCGTACGTGCGGGACTGTCCAACGCCGACGACTCGCACCAACGCCAGCGACTCGCACCAACATCACCGACTCGGACCAACGCAAGCGACTCGGAGGCGCCCCGGCTCGATCGGGTGGAGCCGGGTGGGGGCACCTACAGTCCGGCGGATGAAGCTCTCGATGGCGATCAACTACGCAGGCGGGTTCAAGGAAGCGGTCGACCGGGTGGTCGAGCTGGAGAAGGCGGGTCTGGACCAGGTCTGGGTGGCCGAGGCGTACAGCTTCGACGCGATCAGCCAGGTCGGCTACCTGGCGGCCAAGACCGAGCGGGTCGAGATCGGCACCGGCATCGTCAACGTCTACTCGCGCACCGCGGCGCTGATGGCGATGACCGCCGCCGGCTGCGACTACGTCAGCGACGGCCGGTTCATCCTCGGCCTCGGCGCCAGCGGCCCGCAGGTGATCGAGGGCTTCCACGGCGTGCCGTACGACAAGCCGATGCAGCGGATCAAGGAGTACATCGAGTCCTGCCGGATGATCTGGGCACGCGAGGAGAAGTTCGAGTACCACGGCCAGACCGTCGACGTGCCGCTGCCGGCAGGTGAGGGGACGGGCCTGGGCAAGCCGCTGAAGCTGATCAACCACCCGGTCCGCAAGGACATCCCGATCTGGTGGGCGTCGCTCAAGGGCCTGAGCGTGAAGGCCACCGCCGAGCTGGCCGACGGCTGGCTGCCGGTGATGTTCTTCCCGGAGCGCTTCCAGCAGGTGTGGGGCGACCAGCTCAAGGCCGGCACGGCCAAGCGCGACCCGAGCCGCAAGCCGCTGGAGATCTCCGCCGGCGGGATGCTGGCGATCGGCGAGGACATCGTCGGTGACAAGCAGCAGCAGATCCTCGACCTGGCCCGCCCGAACGCGGCGCTGTACGTCGGCGGGATGGGGGCGCGCGGCAAGAACTTCTACAACGACATCTGCCGCGACTACGGCTTCGAGAAGGAGGCCGTCGAGATCCAGGACCTGTACCTGGAGGGCAAGAAGGACGAGGCCGCGGCGAAGATCCCGACCGAGTGGCTGGAGGCGTCGCACCTCGTCGGCCCGAAGAGCCTCATCAAGGAGCGCGTCGGCGCCTACAAGGAGGCCGGCGTCACGGTGCTGTCGGTCAACCCGGTCGGCCCGAACGCCGTCGAGCAGATCGAGACCCTGCGCCAGATCGTCGACGGTGTGAAGTGACCGTCGCCCCCGGTTGGGAGGGCGTCGCCGAGGCGTTCGAGGGCAACCTGGCCGGCGGTGAGGAGGTCGGCGCCGGCTGCGCCGTCTACCACCGCGGTCAGCTCGTCGTCGACCTCGTCGGCGGTCACTTCGACGCGGCGAGGACCAAGCCGTACGCGGACGACACGCTGCAGCTCGTCTTCAGCACGACCAAGGGGATCACCGCGATCGCCGTGGGGATGTGCGTGCAGCGCGGCCTGCTCGACTACGACGAGAAGGTCGCCACGTACTGGCCGGAGTTCGCCGTCAACGGCAAGGGCGACGCCACCGTCGCCCAGCTGCTCAGCCACCAGTGCGGCCTGTTCAGCGTCGATCAGCCGACCACGATGGCCGAGGCGCTCGACTGGGACACCATCACGTCGCGGCTCGCCGCCGGCACGCCGCAGTGGCCGATCGGCACGGCCCACGGCTACCACGCGCTGACCTACGGATGGCTGGCCGGCGAGCTGATCCGCCGCACCGACGGACGCCTGCCCGGCCAGTTCGTCGCCGAGGAGATCGCCGGCCCGCTCGGCCTCGACCTGTGGATCGGCCTCCCGGCCGAGCAGGAGCCGCGCGTCTCGCCGATCATCGGCGCGCTGGCCAGCCAGAGCGACGACCCGGCGGTGCAGGCGATGATCGACCAGTACTTCGGGCCGGGCAGCAACGCCTACCGGGCGCTGTTCCTCAACGGTGCGTTCGCCTTCGAAGGCGAGGACGAGACCGAGTCGCCGTTCAACCGTCCCGAGGTGCACGCCGCGCAGATGCCGGCGGCCAACGGGATCACCAACGCCCGCTCGCTGGCCAAGCTGTACGCAGCGACGTTCGGCGAGGTCGACGGCATCCAGCTGTTGAACGACGAGATCCGCGAGCGGGCGCGCACCAAGCTGACGCCCGACGGCGAGATCGACGCCTGCCTGATGGGTGAGACGACGTTCGGGCTCGGCTTCATGGTGACGGGTCCGTTCACGCCGTACGCCGGCCCCGGCTCGTACGGGCACCCCGGTGCCGGTGGCTCGGTGAGCTTCGCCCAGCCGGAGCGCCAGCTGGGGTTCTCGTACGTCATGAACCAGATGGCCTCGAACCTTGCCGGCGACCTGCGCGCCCAGCGGTTGATCGATGCCGCGGCGGCCGCGGCCGACGCGGCCGGGTGACCGGCGCCGCCGAGCTCGCCCCACCGCGGGCGCCGGTCGACGAGTGGGTGCGTGAGGCCTGGTCGCACGCACCCGCCGTCGGGTCGGTCGAGGTCGAGGGCGCGACGATCTCGTATCGCGGCTGGTCGTTGGACCGTGACGACCTGCCGGGCGTCCTCCTCGCCCACGGGTTCCAGGCCCACGCCCGCTGGTGGGACCACATCGCCCCGTGGCTGGCGACGCGTCACCGTGTCGTCGCCGTCGACTTCAGCGGCTTCGGCGACAGCGGCCACCGGCGCGCGTACTCCCGGGCGCAGCACGGGCGTGAGCTGCTCGCCGTCGCCGACGCTGTCGGGTTCGAGCGTCCGGCGATCGTCGCCCACAGCTATGGCTCGCTGCCGGCGCTCGATGCCTGCCTCGTCGCGCCGGAGCGAGTCGCCCGGGCGATCCTGATCGAGATGTGGCTCGGGGTGCTCGACGGCGACCCCGTGGAGATGCCGGCGAGCCGCAACCGGGTGCAGCCCGACCTCGACACCGCGCTCGGTCGCTACCGCCTCGCCCCGCCCGGCGGCTGGCCGGAACCGGCGATCCTCGACCACGTCGCCCGGCACTCGTTCCGTGAGGTGAAGGAGGTCGACGATGCCGGCGGTGGCTGGGCGCTGAAGTTCGACGGTGACGCGGCGACGTCGCTCAACGCCTGTCCGTCGAGCGCGATGTACCGCGCCGTCACCGTGCCGTTGAGCTACGTGCACGGCGACCGCAGCGACGTCGTCGACGCGGCCGACATCGCCCGCTGTCAGGAGCTGCTGGCGACGTGTGGCCCGCCGATCGCGATCCCGCTGGCCCACCACCACGTCATGCTCGAACAACCGGTGGCGCTGGTCGTCGCCCTGACGGCGTTGCTGGCATCGCCGGTCTGATCGGCCGGGTGCTGCATCGGTCATGGAGACCTGGCAGTCGGACCTGGCCGTGTCGCGCGGCCAGGTCGCGGCCATCGCCGGGGCGCCCTGAGCACTCCGAGACGCCGTGTTTCGGAGGCTGGGATCTCGGTTCTTGTCGCGTCGTGGCCGGAAGGTTCCCGGTCAGGGCGCGACAAGTCGGGACGGCGAGGGGGTGGGCCGACGCCGGTGGTTCGAGGTGTCGTGAGCGCTGAAGCGAAGCGGAGGTGGCGGGCGCGGCAGGCGGAGGGAGGGGCTATGTGCCGATCGGAGCGCGAACATGATGGTCGGCGGTGCCGAAGTGGTCGGCGATCGTGCGCAGCGCGTGGCGCAGCCCGGCCCGCTCGTCCTCGCTGAGCAGGGCGGCGACGGCATGCTCGCTCTGGTGGGCGACGGCCGCCAGGCGGTGCAGCAGCGACCGCCCCGCGGGGGTCAGGCGGATCCGCCGGACGCGGCGGTCGGTGCCCTCGACCTGCCGCTCGATCAGCCCGCCGGCGGCCATCCGGTCGAGGTGGCGCACGAGCGTCGACCCGGTGATGCCGAGCACGCCTGCCAGCTCGATCTGCGTGGGCGCGCCGGCCTGGTCGGCGGCGCGCAGCACCTGGAACGTCGACAGGCTCCCGCCGGCCTCGCCGAGCCGGCGGTCGAGCTCGGCGCGCATCGCCTTGTGGGCCAGTGCCAGCCATCGCCCGGTGAACCCGTAGAGGTCGACGATGTCGGCGGCTTCGCCGTCGTCGGCGAACTGTCCGCCCGCCGCCCCAGTCGCGTCCATGAGCATGGTGAAACGTTAGTCATCGAAGGAAGTTGCCGGGCGTCGGGCGGGCACCCCAGGCCGTCGGTAGCGTGCGTCGGCGGGAGGCCGATCGGGTGAGGATGCGCAACCAGCTGGCGGCCGTGCTCGCCGTCGCCGTCGCCGTCGCCGTCGCCGGCTGTTCGGGCGGCTCGGCATCGCCGCCGACGACGACCGAGCCGGCGCCGAGCTCGCCGCGCACGACGATCACCCTGCCCCGGCCCGGGGAGTCGTCCTCGACGACACCGTCGACCGGCGATCCGACCGGCGGCCCGACCACCACGGCTGCGCCCGGCGACTGGCGCCCCGACACGAGCGATTGCCCCGATCCAGCGGCGACCAGCGCGCCGATCACGGACACGCTCGTCGTCGCCATGTCGGCGCCGCTGAGCGGTGGCGTCGTCGCCGCGCAGTGGAAGCCGATCGTCGACGGCATGCGCACCGCGATCGACAACGCCAACTTCACCCGGGCGCTCGGCGACCTGCACGTCGAGCTGCGCATCGTCGACGACCGCGGCGACCCGGACCGCACCAAGGGTGTGCTGCAGTCGGCGATCGACGCGGGCGCGCAGGCCGTCGCGGGCGTGATCGGGACGGACGCCAACCTGGCCGTGCGCTTCACGCTCAACGAGCAGTGCGTCCCCCAGCTGCTCGGGTTCAGCGCCGCTCCGGCGCTCGGCGACGCCGTCGACTATCCGTGGACGATGGGTTTCCTGCCGCCGGTCGACGACGAGCTCGGTGTCGTCGCCACCCAGGTGGCAGCGCAACTGCCGAATGGCGGGACGCTGGCGGTGTACGCCGCCGCCGGCGCGCTCGGCGACGCCTACGTCGCCGCAGCAGCAGACCTGGCCGCGGCGAGCGCGCTGGACGTCGTCACCACGGAACGGATCGACTCGACCAGCAGCCTGCCGGCAACCGCGGCGATCGACGCGATCGTCACCGCCCGACCCGACGTCGTCGTCGCCGCGCCCGACGGGCTCGACTGCACGTGGTTCCTGCGCGGGCTCGGCGCGGCGCGCACCGCGGCGCCGGACTGGCGCCCGCTCGTCGTCCTGTCGGCCGGATGCGCGCTGCCGGCGGTGATGCGGCTCGCCGGACCGCTGACCGACGGCGTGATCAGCGCCTCGGCGTTCGCCGACCCGGACGCCGGCACCGATCCGTCCGACGCCGGCATGGCCGACTACGTGACGTGGATGCAGGGCGCCGGTCTCGCCGGCGCGGCATCGGCGGCCGTGCCCGGCTGGAGTGCCGGGCAGGCGCTGGTCGAGATCGTCCGCGCCGCGCAGCAATCGCCCGACGGGCTGAGCCAGGCGTCGCTGATCACCGCCGCCCGCCACCTCGACGTCGCCGCGCCACTCGGCCGCCCGGGCGTCGTGCTGCGCACGGACGGCGCCCGTGACCCGGCGATGATCCAGTCGATGCAGGTGGTGCGCTGGAGCGCCTCGAGCGGCCGCTTCGAGCCGATCGGCCCGGTGGTCACCAGCCGCGAGACGTAGACCGGCCGGGGGCCGTCAGCCGGTGGTGGTGGTCGCGTCGTCGTCGGCGACGGTCGTCGTCGCCCCGGTGGCGGAGTCGTCGACCGGGTTCGCGTCCTGCACCGTGAAGCCGTTCTTGGAGGTGATCTCGACGTCGAACGTCCACTTCGAACCGTCGGTGGTCGCGGTCGCGGTGCACGTGTAGGTCGTGCCGATGGCGGTGGACGCCGGCTCCTCGCACGAGGCGTCCTCGAAGTCGGTGCCGGTCTTCTCCTCGACCTCCTTGCCGTTGATGAAGTCGGCGGTCTGCTTCTTGAAGTCGCTCGTGTCGGCGTCCTTGCTGCAGGCGCCGAGAAGGAGCACCAGGCTCGCCCCGGTCGCGGCGATCAGCGTCTTCTTCATGGGGTCACGTCCCTTCGATCGGCCAAGCACGTTACCGAGGCCGTGGCGTGTCGCTCAGGCGCGCACCTTCCAGTCGACGATCTGGAAGCGATTCTTCTCGTTGATCTCGACCGCGAAGTCCCAGGTGGAGCCGTCCGCGGCGATCGCCACGCACTGGTAGGCGGCGCCGACGGCGGTCTCCTGTGGCGACTGGCACTCGGCCTTGGTGAACGTCGTGCCGGTGACCGCGACGAGCCGCTCGTCGCCCTTGATGAACTGCTCGGTCTCGTGCTTGAAGTCGGCGCCGTCGGGCGAGCAGGACGCCAGCAGCGCGACCGTGGCAGCAGCCAGCACGGCGACCCGTCTCATCGCCCGGAACGTAGTCGCTCAGAGCGCCGGTTCACTGGACAGTGCCAGCGCCAGCTTGCCGGCGTCGGCCCTGGCGGTGCGGGCGCGGTGGAGTGAGTCGGCGGTGAGCACGGCGAGGCCGATCCAGACGAGCGTGAAGCCGGCGACCCGCGACGGCGGCAGCGCCTCGTGGTAGACGAGCCAGCCGAGCAGCAGGTTGATCGTCGGGACGCTGTACTGCAGCGGGCCGAGCACGGTCAGCGGGACGCGCTGGGCGGAGAACGCGAACATCGTCAGCGGCACCACGGTGCCGACGCCGCTCAACGTCAGCAGGGCCAGCTCGCCGCCGCTGGCCGCGCTGGGGATGCTGGCCGAGGAGCCGGCCGCGGCGACCACGACGGCGACGGCCGGGACGACCAGCAGGAACACCTCGGCGGCCATCCCGTCGAGCGGATCGAGCGGCACCTGCTTCTTGAGGTAGCCGTAGGCCGTCCACGACACGGCGATCGCCAGCGCCAGGTACGGCACCCGGCCGTACGAGGCGGTGAGCACGACGATCGCCGCCGCGGCGAAGGCGATGGCGACGACCTGGGCGCGGCGCAGCCGCTCGTGCAGGACGAACGCGCCGACGAGCATCGTGCCGACCGGGGCGACGAAGTAGCCGAGCGCCGTCTCCAGCACGCGGTCGTGGACGACGGCGTACACGTACGACGTCCAGTTCACCGTCAGCAGCACGGCGGTGAGGGCGACGCGGGCGAGCAGGGAGCGGCTGCGCAGCGCGGGGCCGAGATGCCGCCAGCGCCCGGCGACGGTGAGGGCGACGACCATCGTCAGCGCCGAGAAGATCACCCGGTAGCCGATCAGCTCGAACGCGTCGAAGTGGTCGAGCTCGTGCCAATAGATCGTCAGCGCGCCCCACAGGACGTAGGCGGCGAAGCCGACGATCACGCCGGCGCGCACGTGGTGATCCTGTGCCGGCGCCGTGCTCACGGGTGTCCTTCCTACCGCCTCATCGGAGCCGTCGACCATGGCATTCCACCGGAGCCGAGGAGAACGGCGAGGCGACCGATTGTTACGTTGCCGGGGATGAGCACAGAAGATGCCGAGTCTCCTCGTCGAGCGCCGCGGGGACGTGGACGTCGTCACGATCAACCGGCCGGAGATGCGCAACGCCCTGCGCTTCGAGACCTACGACATGCTGGAGGCCGCGGTCCGCACGACGACCGCTCGTTGCCTGGTGATCACCGGCGCCGACCCGGCCTTCTGCTCGGGTGACGACGTGCGCGCCGTGATGGGCGGTGGCGAGGCCAAGGCCAAGCCGGTGAAGGTCGCCCCGCGCCTGACGCCGGCCGCCGATGCGATCCTGAACACGAACGTGCCGGTGATCGCCGCGGTCAACGGCGCGGCCGTCGGGTGGGGGATGGAGCTGGCGATGATGGCCGACATCCGTGTCGCCTCCGAGAAGGCCAAGTTCGGCGAGCTGTTCGTGCTGCGCGGGCTGTGCACCGACGTCGCCGGGATCGGCCGCCTGGCCCAGCTGGTCGGTCGCGAGGCCGCGGCCGAGCTGCTGTTCACGGGCGACGTGATCGACGCCCACCGCGCCCGTGAGCTCGGGCTGGTGAGCCGGGTCGTGGCCCACGAGGCGTTGCTGCCGACGGCGCTGGAGCTGGCCGGCAAGATCGCCTCGCGCCCGCCGCTGGCCGTGCAGAAGATCAAGGACGGCATGCGCCGGGCGCTCGACCCGGACTGGGCCGAGCTGGGGGTGTGGGTGTCCACGTCGCTCAGCGAGCTGTTCCAGACCGAGGACCACCGCGAGGGCGTCAAGTCGTTCCTGGAGAAGCGCCCGGCGGTCTACGTCGGCCGCTGAATCCGCCAGACTGCGGTCGATGGAGATCCACGTCGCACTGGCGCCCGAGGACGCCTCGTCGTACACATCGGGACGGATCGCCCGGCGGTTGCGCGACGCCGTCGCGGCGCGGGGCGGCGCGTCGATCGCGTTCAGCGGTGGCAGCACGCCGCGGGCGATGCTCGCCCTGCTCGCCGCGACGGACCTGCCGTGGACGGCGATCACCGCGTACCAGGTCGACGAGCGCGTCGCCCCCGACGGCGACCCGGACCGCAACGCCGGGATGCTCGACGTGCTGCCGCTGCCGAAGCGCAACCTCAAGCTGATGCCGGTGACCGCGGCGAACCTCGCCGCCGCCTGCCGCCGGTATGCGGCGGCGCTGCCCGAGCGCTTCGACGTCGTCCACCTCGGCATCGGCGACGACGGCCACACCGCGTCGTGGCCGCCGGGCGACCCCGTCGTCGACGTCACCGAGCCGGTGGCGACGTGCGGGCCGTTCAACGGGCGGATCCGGACGACGCTGACCCCGCCGGTGGTCAACGCGGCGCGGTGGCGGATCGTCGAGGTCTCCGGCGCGGCGAAGGCGTCGGTGGTGCGTCGCTGGGTGGACGGCGACATGGCGCTGCCGATCAGCTGCGTCAGGCGCACAGCGACGTTGGCCAGCCTCGATGCGGCGGCGGCGAGCGGTCTGGCGCTGCCGGACGATCGGCCGTGACCGCGCCCGTGCTCGGGGGCGCGTCGGCCGACGACGTCGACGATCTCGTCGCCTTCTGGCAGGTGGCCGGAGAGAACGCCGCGCTGGCCTGCCGACTCCGTGGCCGCCGTGCGCGCCCTGCTGGGCCGCGATCCCGAGGCGCTGATCGTCGCCCGCGACAGCTCGACGATCGTCGGCACGGTCATCGCCGGTTGGGACGGCTGGCGAGCGCACCTGTACCGGCTGGCCGTCCATCCGCAGCACCGCCGGCGTGGCATCGCGACGTCACTGCTCGACGCGGCCGAGGCGCGCCTGTCGGCGCTGGAGGCGACGCGCTTCGACGCGATGGTGCTCGACGGCAACGACCTCGGCCAGGCGGCCTGGGTCGCCCGCGGCTACGAGCGTCAGCCGGATTGGTCGCGCTGGGTGCGCACGGCGCCGCCGAACCCGCGGCCTGCGGTCGCCGGCCCGGACCGCTCCGCGTAGCGACCTCCGCCCGGCGACCGATGGTTGCGGTCGAGCTGTAGGTTCCGCAGCGATGGACATCACCACGACGGACGAGTGGTCCGCGCTGCTGGCCACGCCGCGGCCGGCACCGCTGCGCGAGCTGTTCGCCGACGATCCCGGCCGGGCGTCCCGGTACCTGCTGACCGCCGGCGACCTGCGCGTCGACTGGTCGAAGAACCTCGTCGACGACACGGTCGTCGACGCGCTGGTCGCCGTCGCCGCGGCAGCGGCCGTCGAGGCGCATCGTGACGCGATGTTCGCCGGCGAGAAGATCAACGTCACCGAGCGCCGGGCCGTGCTGCACACCGCGCTGCGCCAGCCCGTCGGAGCGCACGTCGACGTCGACGGTCACGACGTCGTCCCCGACGTCCATGCCGTGCTGGGCCAGATGGGCGCCTTCGCCGACCGGGTGCGCAGCGGCGACTGGGTCGGCGCCACCGGCGAGCGGATCCGCACCGTCGTCAACATCGGCATCGGCGGCAGCGACCTCGGCCCGGCGATGGCCTACCTGGCGACCGAGGCGTTCTGCCAGGACGGCCTGTCGTGCCGCTTCGTCAGCAACGTCGACGGCGCCGACATCAGCGGCAACCTCGAGGACCTCGACCCGGCGACGACGCTCGTCGTCGTCAGCTCGAAGACGTTCACCACGATCGAGACGATCACCAACGCCACCGAGGCCCGCCGCTGGCTGACCGCGGCGCTCGGTGACGACGCCGTCGCCAAGCACTTCGTCGCCGTCAGCACGAACGCCGCCGAGGTGGCCAGGTTCGGGATCGACACCGCGAACATGTTCGGGTTCTGGGACTGGGTGGGCGGGCGCTACTCGGTCGACTCGGCGATCGGCCTGTCGTTGATGATCGCCATCGGGCGGGACGGCTTCGCCTCGTTCCTCGACGGGTTCCACACGATCGACGAGCACTTCCGCACCGCGCCGCTGCGCGACAACGTGCCGGTGATCGTCGGCATGCTCGGCGTCTGGTACACGAACGTGCTCGGCGCGCAGAGCAAGGCGGTGCTGCCGTACGCCCAGGAGCTGCGCCGCTTCCCGGCCTACCTGCAGCAGCTCGACATGGAGAGCAACGGCAAGTCGGTGCGCCTCGACGGTTCGGTGGTCGCCACCGACACCGGGCCGATCGTGTGGGGCGAGCCCGGCACGAACGGGCAGCACGCGTTCTACCAGCTGCTCCACCAGGGCACCCGCCTGGTGCCGATCGACTTCATCGGCTTCGGCCGGCCGAACCACGGCCTGTACGCCCAGCACGACCTGCTGATGGCCAACCTGTTCGCCCAGGGCGAGGCGCTGGCGTTCGGCAAGACGCTCGACGAGGTGATCGCCGAGGGCATCCCGGCGCATCAGCAGCAGGCGCGGGTGTTCCCGGGCGACCGGCCCTCGACGACGATCCTCGCCCCGCAGCTGACCCCCAACGTGCTCGGCCAGCTGATCGCCCTGTACGAGCACGTCGTGTTCGTGCAGGGGACGGTGTGGGGCATCGACAGCTTCGATCAGTGGGGCGTCGAGCTGGGCAAGGCGCTGGCCAACAGGATCACCCCAGAGCTGTCCGGTTCCGAGGCGCCGCAGCACGACACGTCGACGACCGCGCTGATCGAGTGGTACCGCAGCCATCGCCACGACGCCTGACGCCTTGACCGCACCGGCACCGGTGCCGGTGGCGCGAGCCGGCTCCGCCTGGTGGACCGTGATCCTGCTGGTCGCGGTGGCGCTGGCATTCGCCGATGCATCGGTCGTCGCGCTGGCGCTGCCGGCGATGTACGCCCGGTTCGACACGACGATCGTCGGGGTCTCGTGGGTGCTGACGACGTACGCCGTCGCCGTCGCCGTGGTGGCCGTGCCGGTGGCGCTGCTGCACCGTCGGCTGCCGGGGCGTGGGTTGGTCGCGGTCGGCGCCGCGGTGTTCGCCGTCGCCTCGGTGGTCGCCGGTGTCGCCCAGTCGCTCGGCGTGCTGCTCGCCGCCCGCGCCGGTCAGGGCGCTGGCGCGGCGCTGCTGCTGTGTGGCGCGCTGCCGGTGCTCGACCGGCTCACGCGGCGCCGTCCCGGCGAGTCGAGCGCGACGGCGCGTCTGCCGGGGAGCCCGTCGCCCGAGTCCGAGGACAGCCGTGGGCGGCGGTGGTGGGCGATCGCCGGCGCGGTGGGCGCAGCGCTCGGCCCGGCGCTCGGGGGCGCGCTCACCGAGCTGTTCGACTGGCGGGCGATCTTCTTCGTCCAGGCCCCCGTCGTCGCCCTCGCGGTCGCCGCCGTGCTCGCCCCGGCTCGTTCGTGTCGCGCCGCTGACCGAACCTTTCCCGGTCAGGGCCGAGACACGAACGTCGGTGGCGGGGCGACGGTCGCCGATCCGGCGCGTTCGTGGCGCGCCGCCGCCGACGGCCTTCTCGGCCAGCGGCACGACGCGAACGAGGGATCTGGTGGGGTGACGTGGGGGCCGCCGGATGCCGTGTTCGGGGCGGCCGGGCAGGTGACGCCGGTCGCCCCGCGCCCACAGCCGCGGCGGCCGCTCGACCTCGCCGACAGGTGGCGGATCGGCGTGGCCAACGTCGGGTTCGCGCTGGTCTTCGCCGCGCTGGTCGCCGCGCTGTTCCTCGGGGTGCTGCTGGCGATCGAGGTGTGGCGCTACAGCCCGCTGGGCGGCGCGGCGTTGGTCAGCGCGCTGCCGCTGGGGATGCTCCTCGGTCGGCTCGGGCAGGCCGCGCCGGCGGTCTGGCGGGCGACCGGCGGGTGCGTGCTGCTGGCGATCGGTCTGCTCGGGCTGGCGTTCCTGCCAGGCGTCGACTGGCTGTTCGCCGCCGCGGCGTTCGCCTGCTGCGGTGCCGGCTTCGACCTCGTCCACGAGGTGCTCGACGCCGCCGCCGTGCCGGCGCACGGCTCGCTGGTGCGCAACAGCGCGGTGAGCGTCGGCGCCCGCCACGCCGGGCTGGTGCTCGGGCTGGCGATCATCGCCCCGCTGCTGTCGACGAGCATCACCGCCGGCATCGAGCGGGCGACCCTTGGGGCGACGCGCACGATGCTCGAGACCGACCTCGACCTGTCCGACAAGATTCCCGTGACGTGGCACCTGCGCGACGCGATCGAGTCGGCGCCGCGCTGGCCAGGTCCCTGATCTCGCCGCGGTGTTCGACGAGGCCGGCGCCAAGGGCGACAACGCGTTGGCACGGTCGCGCGACGAGTTGCAGGCCGTCGTCGCCGAGGCGATGACCCGCTCGTTCCGCCCGGCGTTCGTCGTCGCCGCGCTGCTGGCCCTTGCCGCGCTGATCCCCGCGCTCGTCGTCGCCGCCAGCGCGTGGTGGCGGATGTTCGGCCCGCGGCGCGGCCGGGCGACGATCGGCATCGCCGTCGCCGTCCTCGCCGGCATCGGCCTGCTCGGCGGGGCGTTCGCCGCCGGCGCGCGCGACGCCGGCGCGCTCACCGAGCAGGACCCGTGCACGGCGCCGGCCGATCCGCACCCTGGGTCGGGGCTCGACGCCGCCGTCCAACGCATCGGGCTGTCGACGCTCAACGGCGCGGCGTGCGAGCTGGGCACCGGCCGCGAGCGGCTCGTCCTGTCGCTCGACGGCAACAGCGGCTACCGCGACGTCCAGTGGGACGACGCGACCCTGGAGCGGGCGATGCGCAGCGGCGCCGACCGGGCGATCGACGACGCCGTCGACCGGGGCACGATCCCCGGGTTCGTCGGCTCGATCCTGCACTTCGCCGTGGAGCACGCCCCGCTCGGCTGGTTGACCGAACGCATCGACCTGCCGGGCGGCTGAACACGATGAACCGGATGGGAACACGATGAACACGACGAACACGAAGGAGCGCGAGTGAGTCCGCAGTGGATCGACCTGGAAGGTGCGAACAACGTCCGTGACCTCGGCGGCCTGCGCGCCGGCGGGCGGCTGACGCGCACGGGCGTGCTGCTGCGCTCGGACGCGCTGAACGAGCTGACGGCGGGCGATGTCCGCCATCTCGTCGACGAGCGCGGCCTGGCCCACGTCGTCGACCTGCGCTCGGCGCACGAGCGCATCGAGCGCGGCCGCGGCCCGCTCGGCGACACGCCCGTCCGCTACACCGAGGTCGAGGTGATCGGGCCGGACGACCTCGCCCGCCGCGCCGAGGCCCGGGCTGCGGCATTCGCCGCCGGCCTGGCGCCCGAGCGAGTGCTCGGCGACGGCTACGTCGAGCTGCTCGAGCTCGGCGGCGACGCGTTCACCGCGGCGTTCCGGCGGATCCTCGAGCCGGGCGGGGCGCCGGCGCTCGTGCACTGCGCGATCGGCAAGGACCGCACCGGCGTGCTCGTCGCCCTGCTGCTCGACGTCGCCGGCGTCGACCGCGACGAGATCGTCGCCGACTACGCCCGCACCGGCGAGCGGATGGCCCCGGTCATCGCCCGCTGGATGGACGCCGGTGTCGGCACGACGATCGACGAGCAGGTCGCCGCGTTCTCGGCGATGGCCGCGCCGGCGACGATGGAGCAGGTGCTCGACGTGCTTGCGGATCGCTGGGGCGGTGCCGCCGGGTTCTTCGCCGCACATGGCGTCGGCGCCGCTGACCTCGACCGGTGGCGCTCGATGCTCGTCGGCTGACCGTCGCGTCGTCGCAGGTGTCCGTCGCCTCGCCTGAGCTTGACGCCGGATTCGACGACATCGGCGCGATCGGTCGTCGACCTCGGAGATTGACGACCGATCGGGTACGCGAGGGTTGGTCAGGTTGGCGCGACGACCTGACCGTTGACGTCGACCGAGCCGCGAGGTCAGCTGTCATCGGAAGCCGGACCTTGTCAGGGCCTGACCGGAAATCCTCCGGTCAGGGCGCGACAGGGTGGCGCCTCGGCGGGGTCGGGCATGGGCACGGCATCCAGGCTGCATCCAGGCTCGCCGGGTGCCTGACGAGCTTCTCGACGGTCGTCGATCCGTCCGGGGACGCCGACCTCGCAGGAGCTGTCCCGGCGCCTCACGGAGTTCAACATGGCGGCGACCGGCGTGTCCGAGGAGCGCGGCTTCTCGGTGCGGATCGCTGATGCCGCTGGAGCGACTGCGGCGGGCCCGACGGGCTGGACCTGGGGCACCTGCGCGGGGATCAACCTCGTCCGGGTCGGCGAGGAGCGCCGAGCGAGGGGCCTTGGGCGGCGCCTGCTCGCGGCGGCCGAGAACCTGGCCTGCGAGCGAGGCTGCGACCGGATCTTCGTGTCCTCGTTCACGTTCCAAGCGCCCGGCCTCTACGCCCGGAACGGTCACCGCGAGATCGCCCGCGTCCCGGGCCTCCTTGCCGACGACGTGTCCGACGTCTGGTTCGTGAAGCCGCTCGCCTGAACGGCACCGTCTCCGAGCCCGTCAGATCCGTTCGGCTCGGGCGAAGACCGCTTTGAGGTAGGCGCCCTGGGGGAAGCCGACGGGGTGGTCGATCGGCTGGCCGGTCTGGCGGACGATGCGCAGGTCCCAGCCGGCGCGGCCGGCGGCGCCGCGCACGGTGGCGACGAAGTCGTCGGCGGTCACCCGGCTGCTGCACGACGCCTGGACGAGCAGGCCGCCGGGGGCGAGCAGGCGCAGCGCCCGCTCGGTCAGGCGACCGTAGGCGGCGAGCGCGCGGGGCACGTTCGACTGGCGCTGGGCGAACGACGGGGGATCGACGACGACGACGTCGAAGTGGCGGTGCTGGCGGCCGAAGCGCTCCATCACCTCGAACGCGTCGCCGGCCTCGACCGTGTGCGCGCACGCCGCGACGGCCGGCCGCCCGGCGTTGCGCGCCATGTTCCGCTGGGCCGTGGCCAGCGCGCCCTCGCTGGCGTCGACGCCGAGGACCGACACCGCGCCGCCGGCCGCGGCATGGACGCCGAAGCCGCCTGTGGCGCAGAACACGTCGAGCACCGAGCAGCCCGCGGCCATCGAGCCGACGAGCGCCCGGTTGCCGCGCTGGTCGAGGAACGCGCCGGTCTTCTGGCCGTGGACGAGGTCGGCCTCGAACGTCAGCCCCAACTCGTCGTACAGCACCGGCCCACCCGGCAGCGCCCCGTGAATCGCCGTCCCGTCGGTCAGGCCGGCCGGCACCGAGCCGGCGATCGCCCGCGCCAGGCGCAGCACGACGGTCGCCGGGCGCAACGTGTCGACGATCACCGGGACGACCGTCGCCAGGTGGGCGAACCACGCCGCGCTGTACAGCTTGAGCACGAGCGTGTCCTCGTAGCGGTCGAGGACGAGGCCGGGCAGGGCGTCGTTCTCGCCGTGGACGCAGCGGTACCCGGTGGTCTGCCCGTCGGTGGCGAGCGGGGCGCGCCGGGCCAGTGCGGCGTCGATCCGGCCGCGCCAGAACGTCTCGTCGATCGGCGTCGGCGCCCCGTGGTGGAGGACCTTGATGCGGATCGCCGACGTCGGGTCGTACAGGCCGATGGCGACGAACCGCCGTCGCTCGTCGAAGACGACGGCGAGGTCGCCCGGCCGCCCGCCCGGGGTGATCGAGGTGATCGCCCGGTCGTAGATCCACGGGTGGCCGGCGGCCAGCTGCCGGCGGGCGTCGGCGGTGACCCGCACGGCGAGGCGCTCGGCTGACGGCTCGGGCAGGTTGCGGGGCAGCGGCACCGCGGCAGGCTACGGCGGCCCACCGGCGCTGTCGTAGCGTTCTGCGGGTTCCCGCACGATGCGCTGACAGCGTCGGCGGGTACCGGCCGCGGAGGTCACACGTCACAGCCGTGGATCCCGAGACAAGTAGTTCGCCTCACTAAATGATGTGGCAGACTGGACGGCGATGACGAAGTCAGCCACCACAGGTCGAGGTGCGACTGCGCGTCCCTCCGGCGCAGTCGCCCCCGAGACCGTCGAGCGGTTGCGGCTCGTCATCGCCCGCCTGGCCCGCCTGCTGCGCCAGCAGGACGACAGCGGTCTCGGCCCCACCGTCATCGCCGCCCTGTCGACCGTCGCCAGGTATGGTCCGCTCACTCTCGGCGACCTCGCCGCCAGCGAGCGCGTCGCCCCGCCGACCATCACCAAGGTCGTCGACAAGATGGAGAACGCCGGCCTCGTCGAGCGCCAGTCGCATCCCGTCGACCGGCGGGTCAGCCTGGTCGGGGTCACCCCGCTCGGTGAGGCCCGGCTCGAACAGCTTCGCAACCGGCGCAACGCTTGGCTGAGCGTCCGCCTCGACGACCTCGACGACGACGATCTTGCCCTCGTCGCCGCGGCCACCAGCGTGCTCGAGCGGATCGTCGACCAGCCGGACCCGGGTGCGGACCCGTCCCGCGAGATGTCGCCGTGAGCGCCGGCCGCTCCGGGCTCCGAGACACCTTCAGCTCGTTCCGCTTCCGCAACTTCCGCCTGTTCTTCATGGGACAGGGGATCTCGCAGGTCGGCAACTGGCTGACCCTCGTCGCCCAATCGCTGCTGGTGCTCAAGCTGACCGACAACAACGGCTTCGCCGTCGGCCTGCTCACGGCGTGCCAGTTCGCCCCGGTCCTGATGCTGGGGGCGTGGGCGGGCCTGGTCGCCGACCGCAGCGACAAGCGCCGCCTGCTGGTCGTCGTCCAGGCGATCGCCATGCTGCAGTCGTTCGCGCTGGCCGCGCTGGCGTTCAGTGGCAACCCGCCGGTGTGGTCGATCTACGCCGTCGCCTTCGTCGGCGGGCTGACGACGGCGTTCGACAACCCGGCCCGGCGGGCGTTCGTCGTCGAGATGGTGCCGCTCGAGGACGTCCAGAACGCCGTCAGCCTGAACAGTGCGGTGATGACCAGCGCCCGGATCTTCGGGCCGGCGCTGGCCGGCCTGCTGATCGTCACGGTCGGCTACGGGTGGTGCTTCGCGGTCGACGGGATCTCCTACGCCGCCGTGATCGTCGGCCTGCTGATGATGCGCGCCAGCGAGCTGCGCGCCGCCCCGGTCGCGGTCAAGGCCAAGGGCCAGGTGCGCGCCGGGCTGCGCTACGCCCGTTCCAAGGCCGACCTGTGGGTGCCGCTGACGATGATGGCGATCATCGGCACGCTGACGTTCAACTTCAGCGTGGTCATGCCGCTGTTCGTGAAGACGACGCTGGGCGGCTCGGACACGACGTTCACCATCCTGTACTCGGTGGTCTCGGTCGGCTCGCTGGTCGGCGCGCTGTTCACCGCCCGGCGCCGCACGATCGAGGTCCACGACGTCGTCGTCGGCGCGGCCATCTTCGGCGCGGCGATGCTCGTGTTCTCGGTGTCGCCCGGCCTGGTCACCTCGTTCCCGTTCGCCGTGCTCGTCGGGTTCACCAGCATCGTGTTCATGACGTCGTCGACGGCGATCGTCCAGGTCCGCGCCGAGCCGGAGATGCGCGGCCGGGTGCTGGCGCTGCAGGCGATCGTGTTCCTCGGCTCGACGCCGATCGGCGGCCCGCTGATCGGCTGGATCTGCGACCAGTTCGGGGCGCGGGTCGGGATCGCGGTCGGTGGCGTCGCCGCGCTCGGTGCCGCCGCCTGGGGCTACGTGGCCGACAGCCACCGTGCCCGCTCCGAGCGTGATGCCGACCGGCCCGCCACCGTCGGACCGATCACCACCGAGACCCCGCTCGTCCACTGACCCGCTCGCTCGCGGACGATCACCACCGATCCAAAGCGCGGCGAGCGCCGAAGCGACAGCGGAGGCGGCGAGCACGGGAGGCGCAGTGAGCCGATTTTCGGCGATCGGCGCACGGGGACGAATAGCCTTCCGGCCGTGGCTGACGCGCTGGAACGGGTGACCAACCTGTTGGCGCTGCTGCTGGAGACGCGGGAGCCGTTGACGCTCGAGCAGATCGCCGGCGAGCTCGACGCCTACCCGTCAGGGCCGAGTGCGTTGCGTGGCGCGTTCGAGCGCGACAAGGCCGTGCTGCGTGACATCGGCGTGCCGATCGAGACCGAAGTGCTCAGCGGTCAGCAGGCCGGGCGGACCGGCTACCGGATCGACCGTGAGCGCTACGAGCTGGCCGGGTTGACGCTGACGACCGAGGAGCGCCAGGCGTTGCAGCTCGCCGTCGCCGCGATCCGCTCCGGTGATGCCCGATTCGGGCTGCTCAAGCTCGGCGGGTCCGTCGCCGGCGACGCCCCGGTCGTCGCCAACGTCCCTGCGCTCGACGCGCTGCCGGCCTTGCGCGAGGCCGCGGCGGCGCGAGCCGTCGTGCGCTTCGACTACCGCGGCGAGGCGCGGGAGCTGGAGCCGTACGCGCTGCTGTTGCGCGAGGGCTTCTGGTACGTGATCGGCCACGACCGTCGCCGCGCCGACCGGCGGACGTTCCGCGTCGACCGGATCGACGGCGACGTGCTCGCCGGCGAGCCCGGAGCCTTCGAGCGCCCCGCCGGCTTCGATGCGCGGGCGGCGTTCCCCAGCGATCCGAAGGAGCTCGGCGACGAGGCGGCGACGGCGCGGGTGCTCGTCGACGCGGCCCGCGCCAGGTTCGTGGTCGACGAGGTCGGCGAGGACGCCGTCGTCGCCCGTCACGCCGATGGCGCTGTCGAGCTCGACGTCGCCTGCGCCAACCTCGACGCGTTCCGTTCCTGGGTTCTCGGGCTCGGCGCGCACGCCGAGGTGCTCGGCCCGCCTGCCGCGTGCGCCGCGATCGTCGACTGGCTGCGGGCGCTTGCCGGTGCCGGGCCGCGACGAGCGGGGTCGAGACGGTGACGAGCGAGCGGAGCGAGCGACCTGGTGTCGCGGTGCCGTCGGGCCATCGGCGCACCGTCGCCGTAGGCGAGGTGCGGCGATGAGCGCTCGTGGCCGGGGCCCGCGCCCGGTCGGCGACCGGCTGCGGCGCCTGCTGGTGATGCTGCCGTGGCTGATGGAGCGCGGCTCGGCGTCCGTCGCCGAGATGGCCGAGCACTTCCAGGTCGACGAGGCCGATCTCGTCCGCGACCTGGAGCTGGCGGCGATGTGCGGGCTGCCGCCGTTCGTCGACGAGATGATCGACGTGTTCATCGACGAGGGGATGGTCCACGCCGGTGTGCCCCGGCTGTTCACGCGGCCGCTGCGGCTGACCGCGCCCGAGGGCTTCGCGCTGCTGATCGCCGGGCGCGCTGCGCTCACGTTGCCGGGCGCCGATCCGACCGGACCGCTGGCGCGGGCGCTGGACCAGCTCGCCGCGGTGCTCGGTGACGACGGCGTCGTCGTCGACGCCCCGCAGCCGCCGGCGACCGCCGACGTCGTTGCCGCGGCCAACGTCGGCGCGCGCCTGCGGGTGCGCTACTGGTCGGCGAGTCGCGACGAGACCAGCGAACGGGTGGTCACGCCGCGCACGGTCTTTGCCGACCGCGGGCACTGGTACGTCATCGCCGACGACCATCGCAGCGGCCAGCAGCGCACGTTCCGCCTCGACAGGTTCGAGTCGTGGGAGCGCACGGGTGAGACCGACCCGCCGCAGGTCGTTGCCGCGCCGGGGCCGGACGACTGGTTCCAGGACGCCGACCTGCCCGTCGCCGTCGTCCGTCTCGCCGGCCCGGCGCGCTGGGTGGCAGAGCGCTACCCGGTCCGGTCGCGACGCGAGGTCGACGGCGCGCTGGAGGTCGAGCTGCCGATCACCAGCGAGCTGTGGCTGCGGGCACTGCTGCTGCGCCTCGGCTCGCACGCCGAGGTCGTCGCGCCCGGCCGGTGGCGCACGCTCGGCGCGGCTGCGGCCGCCGACGTGCTGGGGCGCTACGAGCAGCCGGCGACGACGAGAGGGAGCAGCGGATGACCACGGAGCACCGCGAGGTGGAGCGCAAGTTCGAGGCGCCCGACGGGACGCCGCTGCCGGCGCGGCTCGGCGAGATGAGCGTGGGCGACGCCGAGGAGCTGCATCTCGTGGCGACGTACCACGACACCGCGTCGCTGCGCCTGCTGGGCGAGGGCACGACGTTGCGCTACCGGACCGGCGAGGGCGATGCCGACGGCTGGCACCTCAAGCTGCCCGCCGGTGCCGATGCCCGCCGCGAGGTGCACGTCGCCGGCGGCCCCGACGCGCTGCCCGACGAGGTCCTCCAGGCCGTCCAGCACATCGCCGGCAGCGAGGCGGTGACCCCCGTGGCCGAGCTGTGCACGACGCGCGTCGAGCGAGCGATCACCGATGCCGGCGGCCGCCGCGTCGCCGTGCTCGACGACGACACCGTCGTCGGCCGGCGGGTGTCCGACGGCGTGGTCGTCGCCTGGCACGAGCTGGAGGCCGAGCTGGCACCCGGTGTCGACGACGCCCTGCTCGAAGAGATCGCCGATGCACTGCACGCCGCCGGCTGGACCGCGGCGTCCCCCCTAGCCAAGGTCGCCCGGGTGCTGCACCACGGGCAGTGATGGGCGTCGAACGTCTTGACCGAGCGTTCGTCGATTCGATCGGGTGAACGCCTCGGCGACAACGTCGTCGGCCTCGGCGGCGTCGGGGTGGATTGCGAGGAACGCGCGGAGGTACCGGTCCTTGGTCCGCTCGTAGAACGCCTCGAAGCTTCCGCCCTCGCGCCGTCTCACGCACTGCTCACGATCGACACCACTTCCGAGATGTACACCCGGCGCGTGACGGGCGGCTGACCTCAGGGGCCGCGCCTTCCCGACGGGTGGGGCCATGTCGTCCGAGTCGATCGTTCCCTCGAACGAGACGGTGTCGGCGGACGGCAGGACATCGCCACCGTCGGAGATCGCCGAGAGCAGGCGCTCGGCGTCGGTGGCACGGCCGGTGCGCAGGATCAAGGGGTCGTCGGCGCCCGGCACGGGGAGCGAGCCGGCGCTCGAGCCCGTCGCCAGCACGAACAGATCGTCGGGCAGTGGTCCCTGGTCGGTGGCCAGGACCTCGGCCGTGTGGTCGAAGCCGAACGCCGTGATCAGGTGAGTGTGTCCGGTGGCGCCCATGACAACTGGGCGCCGGACGCTCCGCGGGCGACCGGACCTAAGGTCGAGGGATGGCCGAGGCCCGCCCGCAGGTCGCCCCGGCGCCGGTCCCGGCGACCGGCCCGGTGCCGCAATCCGGACGTCGTCGCGGCCTCGACGGCATCCGCGGCGTCGCCGCGGCAGTGGTCGTCGCCCACCACCTGGCGCTGTGCGGCGGCTGGATGTCGGACCCGTTCGCCGCCCAGCCACACGTCTCGTCGGGCTTCGAGCGGGCAATGACGTACACGCCGCTGCACGTCCTGTGGGCCGGCGGCGAGGCGGTGTTCGTGTTCTTCGTGCTCAGCGGCTACGTGCTGGCCCGCACGGACATCTCCACGCCGAGGCGCACCGCCGGCTTCGTCGGCAAGCGCTTCGCGCGCCTGTACGTGCCGGCGACGGCAGCGATCGTGCTGGCCACCGCCCAGCACGCGCTGATCCGCCGCACGGCCGGCGAGGCGGACGGCTGGCTGCGCTGGCACGGCGCGGCCGTGGCGTGGTCGGATCCACTGCGGCTGGCGACGTTGCTGACCGACACGGGCGAGCAGATCGACAGCGTGCTGTGGTCGCTGCGCTGGGAGGTGCTGTTCTCCGCGCTCGTGCCGGTGGTGCTGGCGGTGATGGCGCTGGCGATCGGCCGGCGGGCGCCATGCGTCGGGACGGCGCTGTGCGCGTGCATCGCGCTGAGCATCTACCAGTCGAGCGGCGTGCTGTTCTACCTGCCGATGTTCCTGCTCGGGACGCTCGCCGCGCTCAACGAGGCGGCGGTCGGGCGGTGGGTCGACCGCTGGCGTCAGCGGGTGCCGGATGGAGTGATCGGCCTCGTCGCCCTGGTGCTCGGGGCGCTGATGGTCACCGTGCGCTGGTGGGCCAACCCGGTGAAGCTGGTCGAGGACCATCCGCTCCAGCAGGCGATGGCCGGCGTCGAGCAACTCGTCGTCGTGCTCGGTGCGTGCGTGCTCGTGGTCGCGGCGGTGCACGTCGCCAGCGCCCGCCGGCTGTTCGAGGCCGGCGTGCTGCAGCGCCTCGGCAGCCGCAGCTTCAGCCTGTACCTCGTGCACGAGCCGATCGTCGTCTCCGTCGCCCAGCGCTTCGACCCGCAGCACCGGCCGCTGGACTTCCTCGCCGTGTCGCTCGTCCTCGTGGCGATCATGACGGAGCTGTTCTTCCGCCTCGTCGAGCGCCCGTCGATCGCCCTCGCCAGGAGGGTGAACGCCCTGATCGTCACTGCCGACCAGCCGTCGGCCGCCGCGCCCGCCCGCACCTGAGCGCCGTCCGTCCGAGTCGCAGGTGTTGGTCCGAGTCGCTGTTGCACCCATGGGGAGCACGGGCGACTCGCATGGACCGCTGGGACTCGGAGGAGCCGCTGAGACTCGGAGGCCTGGTGGGTCAGGCGACGCGGGCGGCGTCGGCGCTGGCCCGCTGCGCCTCGGTGGCGCGCAGCAGGTGGGGGAGGATCGCCGCCGTGGCGTCGGCGTCGGCGAGGGCGTCGTGGGGCTGCACGACGGTGACGCCGTAGCGGCCGGCGACGTCGACGAGCCGGTGCGACAGCTGCCGCTGCGGGTCCAGCTGGCGCGACAGCCGCAGCGTGCACAGCGTGTCGCCGAGCGGCAGCTCGACGCCTTCACGCGCCGCGGCCCGGCGTAGGAACGCCGTGTCGAACCCGGCGTTGTGGGCGACCACCGTGGCGCCGTCGAGCAGTTCGGCGAGCCGGCGCAGCACGTCGCCGGCCGGCGGGGCGTCACGAACGTCACGACGGTGGATGCCATGGATGCGTACCGGCCCGACGCGGTACCACCAGCGCCGGCGGGGCCGGAGCAGGCTCTTCCAGCGCGTCAGCACCGCGCCGTCGGTGTCGACGACGACGACGCCGACCTGCAGCACCCGGTGACGGTCCGGCCGCAGCCCGCTGGTCTCCACGTCGACCACCGCATAGCGAACCGGCGACGTGTCGACGGTTGCGGTCGCCTCCATGACGGCAACCCTACGCCGGGGGTGCGCGCCGGTCAGGCTGCGGGATTCGTGTCAGCGCACAGACGTGCACGTCGGTTCGTGTGCTGACACAGATCCGGGTGCGCTGCGGCTGCCGATCGCCTCCGAGGTTTGTGTCAGCGCACAGACGTGCACGTCGGTTCGTGTGCTGACACAGATCGGGGGAGCCTCGGGCGCCAGTGGCGCCGCTTGGGTCCGTGCGGGGCGAGTGGCGGACCAATCAGAGCAGCTCGGCGGCGAGGCTGGCGACCTCGCCGCGCTCGCAGGCGGTGAGGGTCACGTGGCCGAAGCAGCGTTGGCCGCCGAACGCCTGGATCAGCACGGCGAGGGCGTTGTTCGACTCGCCGAGGTACGGGGCGTCGATCTGGCTGGTGTCGCCGGTGAACACGACCTTGGTGCCGTCACCGATGCGGGTGAGCACGGTCTTCAGCGTCGTCGGTTCCAGGTTCTGGGCCTCGTCGACGACGACGATCTGGCGGTGCAGGCTGCGGCCGCGCAGGAACGTCACCGACTCCAGCGACAGCTGGTTGCGGCTGATCAGCTCGTCGACGAGGCGCTGCGCGTCGTTGCTGCTGCGCTGGTCGGTGAGGGCGACGATCGCGTCGTGGATCGCCGACATCCACGGGTCGAGCTTCTCGTCGAGCCCGCCCGGCAGGAAGCCGATGTCGGCGCGGCCGACGGGCACGAGCGGCCGGTACACGGCAAGGCGCTCGTAGACCCGCCGCTCGACGACCTGCTCGAGCCCGGCGGCGATCGCCAGCAGCGTCTTGCCGGTGCCGGCGCGGCCGTCGAGGGCGACGACGCTGACGTCCGGGTCGAGCAGCAGTTCGAGGGCGAAGCGCTGCTCCTTGGAGCGGGCCCGCAGGCCCCACGCCTCGGGGGTGCCGTGGCCGAGCAGGACCAGCTCGCCGCCGGCGCAGCGGGCCAGCGCCGACTGCGAGCCACAGCGCAGGACGAGGAACTCGTTCTCCTGCAGCCCGCCGGCGCCGTCGACGTCCTCGACGGCGATCGTGCCGTGGCTGTACAGGGTGTCGATCAGCTCGTGCCCGGCCGGGTCCTCGGGCACCGACACCGTCAGCCACCCGGCCGGGCGGGTGACCCGGCTGCGCCCGACGGGGTGGTGCTCGGTGGCCTCGACGCCCATGTGCGCGGCCTTGATCCGCAGCGCCGCGTCGTTGGACACCATCAGCGTCGGCGCCACCGTCGCCTGGCCGAGCGCGGCGCCGATGATCCGGTTGTCGGGCACCGCCGGGTCGAGGCCGTGCTCGACGAGCAGGTGCTTCTGGACGCCGTTGATCTCGATCTGCACGGTGGCGGCGCCGTCGGAGTCGTCGATGGCGACGGGCTCGGCGAGCGAGCCGCCGCCGCGGACGCGCAGCTCCTCGATCGTGCGCAGCGCGGTGCGCGCCGCGCGGCCGACGTCGTCCAGCCGGGTCTTCAGGCTGTCGAGCTCCTCGATGACGGTGAGCGGGATGACGACGTCGACGGCCTCGAAGCTGGCGACGCAGCCGGGATCGGCCACCAGGACGGACGTGTCGAGCACGACGCGGGTGCGCCGCTCTGCCTCCTGGTCACCCCCTCCGTCGTTCGCGCGTCCGAGGCGGCCAGGAAGCAGATCGGTCAACGGAGCTTCCGTTCCGGGTGTGCGGGGGATGGTGGCGGGCACTCGTCCGCCATCCTTGCACGCCTCCTACAGCGCCGCGGGGACGCCCTCGTCGAGCTGCACGCCAGCCGTGTTGAGGAACATCGAGACGAGGTTGTACTGGCCGACGGCGAAGATCACGTCCATCATCTGCTCGGTCGACAGCTCGGCGGTGAGCGTCGCCCAGGTCGCGTCGGAGATCCGGGCGTCGTCGTGCAGCTCGTCGGCGGCGCGCAGCAGGGCGGCGTCCTTCGTGCTCCACGGGTGGGCGTCGATCGGCTGCTTGGTGGCCTCGATCTCGTCGGCGGTGATGTCGCTGCGCCGGGCGATGATCGCGTGCTGGCTGAACTCGTACTGTGAGTGGCATCGGGCGCCGATGCGCAGGATCACCAGCTCGCGGTCGCGTGGGGTCAGCGTCGACTTCGACAGGACGTGGGTGGCGAAGACCATCCACCGCCGCATCAGGCCGGGGTGGTGGGCGAGGGTGCCGAAGATGTTCAACGGCTTGCCGTTCGGCCCGTTCATCCCGCCCTTGGCGAGGAGGTCGGCGATCTCCGGGGCCGGATCGGTGACGGGAGCGAGGCGCGGGGCGCCGTCGGTGGCGGGGTCGGTCACGAGCGGAGCCCCTGACCGGCCGGCCGGCGGAACACCAGCGGAGCGGACGTCGATGTGGCGCAGCGGGTGCGGGGGCGCAGCCCCCGTGGAAGCTCGGTCATGAGTGGAGATCCTGCCGGGTCGTGTGCATCAGACTCGTGCCGTGGCGACCTGTCCGTTTTGCGCCGTCGTCGACGGGACGTCGGCCGCCCACGTCGTGCTCGACGACGATGTCGCCGTCGCGTTCCTCGACGTCCGCCCGGTGTTCAAGGGCCACGTGCTCGTCGTGCCGCGCCGCCACGTCGTCACGCTGCCCGACCTCGATCCCGCCGACGTCGACGGCCTGTTCCGCCGCGTGCAGCTGCTCAGCGCGGCGCTGCCGGAGGCGCTCGGCTGCGACGGCACGTTCGTGGCGATCAACAACGTCGTCAGCCAGAGCGTCGCCCACCTCCACGTCCACGTCGTCCCCCGCCGCCGCAAGGACGGTCTGCGCGGCTTCTTCTGGCCGCGCACCAAGTACGCCGACCATGCCGAGGCGGAGTCCTACGCCGCCTCGATCCGCGCCGTCCTCAACAGATGACGCGCATCGGCAGGCCGCGGGCGTCTCGCTCGGCGTCGTCGCCGAAGGTCAGGTGCTCGCCGCGCTCGTAGCGGTGGGTGCTCCACAGGACGGCGAGCGCGTCGTGGAGGTCGTCGAGCTTGGCGCCCTTCGGCACCGCCGGGATCGGCCCGAACCAGGCCCGCAGCAGCTCGGCGCGGCGGGTCGCTCCTGCCACGGAAGCCTTGCGGGGCAACGCTTCCATGGCGTTCATCACCAGGAAGGCGGCCTCCGGGTGGATCTCGACGAACTGCGTCTCGCCGGGGTCGACGAGCGCGTCGAGCTCACGGATCTTCGGTAGGAGGTGGAACGCCTGGATCGGCAGCCCGATGCCGATCGCCGCTCGCGAGGCGGCCACCGCGGTCGGGTGGTCGGTGGCGTCGAGACAGGTCCGTGCCGGCGTCGTGAACACGCTGGCCCGGCGCGGGCCGAGGAACGCGCGCAGCTGCCGATCGCTGCTGCGCGGCGCGCTGTCAGGGAGGCCGATCGGCATGTCGACGCCGATCGTCGACCCCAGCGCTCGGTGCAGTCGAGGTTCGAACGTCACGCCGCGATCGGTCGCGACCACCCATCCGCCGCGGCACCCGTCGACGCCGGCGGGGCCGTCGCCCGGGCGGCGCAAGGGTTTGCCGAGGGTCGTCATCGCGAGGTCGTTGCAAATGCAACGAGTTGGATGCTTGCTATTCGCGCGTGGAACATGTTCGATACGCACTCGTAACGCACGGTTACCACATCCTGATGCCCGGAGGTATCGAGTCCAAATGACGAAAGCAGAGCTGATCGAAGCTGTGGCCGGCTCGGCAGGCGTGAGCAAGGCGGATGCCGAGAAGACCCTCGGGGCGTTCTTCGACCACGTCGTCGCGTCCACCAAGAAGGGCGACAAGGTCGCATGGCCGGGCTTCGGCTCGTTCAGCACCTCGAAGTCGGCCGCCCGTACGGGCCGCAACCCGCAGACCGGTGCGCCGGTGAAGATCGCCGCCTCGACGCGCATGAAGTTCACGGCCAGCAGCACCCTGAAGACGGAGCTGAACGCCAAGAAGGCAGCGGCGAAGAAGGCTGCTCCGGCGGCGAAGAAGGCCGCGGCGCCGGTCAAGAAGGCAGCGAAGAAGAAGTAGCCGCCCCCGAGCGGACGCACAGAGAGGCAGAGCACGTGGCAGCAACCAAGAAGGCGGCACCGGCCAAGAAGGCCCCGGCAGCGAAGAAGGCACCGGCGGCCAAGAAGTCGGCGGCGCCCGCGAAGAAGGCCTCCGTGAAGAAGGCGACCGCGGCCAAGAAGGCCGCGGCGCCGGCGAAGAAGGCCCCGGCGAAGAAGGTGGCCACGAAGTCGGTCGCGGTCACCAAGAAGGTCGCCACCAAGGCAACCAAGAAGGCCGCACCGGCGGCGAAGAAGGCCGCGCCGGCCAAGAAGGCGACGACGAGGTCGGCGGCACCTGCCAAGAAGGCCCCGGCGGCGAAGAAGGCGGTCAAGAAGACCGCCAAGGCCACCGGTAAGTAGCCGGCCGCTGCCCGGCTCGAACGCTCGAACGAGGGTCCTTCGGGACCCTCGTTCGCGTCCGGCTTCGAGGCCGGTCACCGGCGGCGTCGAGCTGCCGGGATGGAATCGATCTGCAACGACCTTGCCGCCGAGCAGGCCGATCTCGACCGGATCGTCAGCGTGCTCGACGACGCCGCGCGGGACGCGCCGACGCCGGCGCCCGCTGGATGGTGCGCGACCAGATCAGCACCTGTGGTTCTTCGACCAGCGGGCCGTGATGGCGCTGACCGAGTCGGGCTCACCGCGCCGGGCGGCTCGCCGTGGGAGTGGGGCGCCTCCGACCTCGACCTGGTCGCCGGGCCGGCACTGGACTTCTGCCTCGCCGTCACCCAGCGCCGCCACGTCGCCGACACCGCGCTGGTGATCGAGGGACCGGCGGCGACGGAGTGGATGAGCTTCGCCCAGGCGTTCGCCGGCGATCCCGGCACCGGCCGCCAACCTGGCCAGTTCGCAAGCCGCTGATCCGGAGGCGCGGCAAGCGGCGGCAGTCGTCCGAGGCGCGGCGAGCGCCGAAGCGGCGCGGAGGCGGCGAGCACGGTCGGTCGGCGCGCGCCGCAGATCCAACCACGGCGAGCGCCGAAGCGGCGCGGAGGCGGCGAGCACGGTCGGCGCAGGGAGCGGCTTGGCCGCGACCGGAGCACGAATGTTGGCGGCTTGGCCGCGACCGGAGCACGAATGTCACAGGTCGGTGATCAGCTTGAAGACCTCGGCGGCGGCGAGGCCGTGCGCCTCGCCGAGACCGGCGAGGCGGGCGCGGATCCGCTGGCGGAACGCTTCGAGCCCGTCGTCGGCGACGGCGTGCATCGTCGACTCGAACTGGCTCTCGTGGGCCGCCAGCGCGGCGAGCTTGGCGTCGACGTGCTCGCCGACGTCCTCGACGTGGTCGGGCTCGTCGGCCTCCCACAGCAGCAGTGCGTCCGGCCGGTGGTGGGCGATGCCGTGCTCGCGGAAGAAGTGCGGGTCACGGGCGGCGACGATCGCATCGCACACCAGGAACCCGGCGGCGCGGTGGTCCGGGTGCAGCCGGTAGCGCCTCCACGGGTCGTGGCCGAGCACGACCTGGGGCCGCACGGTGCGGATCACCTTGGCGACCTCGCTCACCGTCTCCCGATCGGCAACCAGGTCGCCGTCGACGCGACCGAGGAAGGTGACCGTGCCGAACGAGCTGCCCGACAGGAGCCCGGCGGCGCGCTGCTGCTCGGCTTGGCGGGTGGCGACGAGCGCGGCGATGTCGGCGTCGGGGTTCCACGTCCCCTTCGAGCCGTCGGTGCACACTAGGTGGTGGACGACGCACCCCGTGGCCGCCCACTTCGCCAGCGTCGCGCCGGCGCCGAACTCGACGTCGTCGGGGTGCGCCCCGATGGCCAGCGCCGACGACGGCACTGCGAGGTCGCGGCTCCACGCGGTGGTGGTCAGGTCGTGGTGGGCTGGCTGGCCAGGCTCGTTGGCACCCATGGCGGCAGCACTTCTAGCACCCTGGGGTGGCGCAGGTCGGCGGGCGTGTCGATGTCGAGGGCGAGCAACGGGTCCCGGCGGACCTCGACGGCCAGGCCGAAGTCCATCGCTGCGGTCAGGTGCCGGCGGAACGAGCCGGGGCCGTAGGCGACGCGCAGCCCGCTCGCCGTCGGCATGGCGACGACGTTGGTGCCGTCGCCATGGCGGTCGGGCACGAGCGTCACCACACCGGGGCGGGCGACGGCCGGGAGGCCCGCCGGGCGGGGGAGGTCGCCGTGGGCGACGATGACGTGACTGACGCGGCTGTCGCGCAGCGCGTCGATGCTGGAGTTGACTGCGCCGTTGAGGCCCTCACGCGGGTGCCACAGGACCGTGGCACCGTGGGCCGTCGCCCACTCGGCCACCTCCTCGTCGTCGCAGGCGACGTAGACAGGCAGCTCACCGGCGGCGGCGACCACCCGCTCGGCGGTCCACCGCGCCAGGCGGGCACGTTCGGTGCCGTCGAGCATCCCGGTGAGGCGGGCCTTGGCGTCGCGGAACGCTTTGACCGGCACGAGCACGACCGCGTCCACCGCCCGCATGGTAGAGGTCCGCGGCGTGCTCGGCGCGTCCCGACCCGCTGTTCTGGGCCGGCCGTGCCGGCGGACCTACGATCCCCGCATGGGGATCAACGTGGCGGTGGTCGGGGCCGGTTCGTGGGGCACGACGATGGCGGCGATGGCGGCGGTCAACGCCCCGACGGTGCTGTGGGCCCGGCGTGAGGGCCTCGCCACGTCGATCAACGAGGACCACGTCAACGACGACTACCTGCCCGGCATGGAGCTGCCGCCGGAGCTGGCGGCCACCAGCTCGCTCGGCGACGCCGTCGCCAGCGCCGACGTGCTGGTGATGGCCGTCCCGTCGCACGGCTTCCGCGAGGTCGCCGCCGAGGCCGCGCCGTACCTGCGGCCGTGGGTGCCGATCGTCAGCCTGTCGAAGGGCATCGAGCGCAGCTCGCGCAAGCGGATGAGCGAGGTCTGCCAGGACGAGATGCCCGGCCATCCCGTCGCCGTGCTCACCGGGCCGAACCTCGCCAAGGAGATCCTCCAGGGCCAGCCGGCGGCGAGCGTCGTGGCCATCGACGACGAGACGATCGCCGCCGAGTTGCAGCGGATCTTCGCCCGCCCGCGCCTGCGGGTGTACACGAACACCGACGTCATCGGCTGCGAGGTCGGCGGTGTCGTCAAGAACGTCATCGCCATCGCCGCCGGGATGGCCGAGGGGCTCGGCTTCGGCGAGAACACCCGGGCCACGCTGATCACCCGCGGGCTCGCCGAGATGACCCGTCTCGGGGTGGCGATGGGCGGCAAGGAGTCGACGTTCGCCGGCCTCGCCGGCATTGGCGACCTGATCGCCACCTGCTCGTCGAAGCAGAGCCGCAACAACACCGTCGGTCTGGCGCTCGGGCGGGGGATGACCCTGGAGGAGGCGCTGGCGGCGACGAAGATGGTCGCCGAGGGCGTGAAGAGCTCGCCGAGCGTGCTCGATCTCGCCCAGCGCCACGGGGTGCGGATGCCGATCTGCGAGCAGGTCGTCGCCGTGTGCCACCGCGGTCGGCCGGTGCGCGAGGCGTTGGGCTCGCTGATGGCGCGAGCGACGCGCATCGAGCGCGAGTGACTGCCCCGCTCACCGTCACCGGGGTCCTCGGCGGACGCTGGCGCGCCGACGTCACCGCGGCCGGCGACGTCGTCCCGTGGGACGGTTCCGCTCCGTTGACGTGGCACGTCGCCGCCGACGATCGCTGGCACACGCCAGCGGCCGAGGCGGCCGTGCGCCAGACCCGCATCGAGGGTACGCCGGTGGTCGAGACGCGGCTGCGGATCCCGTCGGGCGACGCCGTGCAGCGGGTGTGGTCGATCGCCGACGCCGGCGGGCTGACGCTCGTGTCCGTCACCAACGAGTCGCCGCTGCCGATCGCCGTCGCCTTCGGCCGCGGCGACCTGCGCACGGTGCGGCCGCCTGCGAGCGTGCCGATCGAGGGGATCTCGCTGCCGGCGGGCAGCGTGGTCTTCCCGGTCGGCCACCACTCGACGCTGACGGTCGGGCTGGCGCACCGCGGTGGCGCGGGTTCGTTGCCGGCGACGTGGCCGGACGCCGAGCAGGTCGTGCGCGGCTGGGTCGCCGCGGCGACGCGCGCCGGGCGGTTCGTGGTGCCGGACGAGGGGCTGGAGACGGCGATCGTCGTGGCCCGCTGCGACCTCGCGCTGGCCGGTCCGCCGGCGTCCGCCGACGATCCCGCCGGTTTCCTGCTCGCCGTCGGCCAGCTGGTGCGGATGGGGTCGTCGGAGGACGCCGACCGGTGGATGCCCGACGTCGCCCACGCCGCCGAGCTCGTCGGCCGCGCCCATCGCCGCCGAGGCGGCGACTGGTCGGTGGGCGCCGCGCTCGATGCCGCGGTCGGCGTGGCGATCGCCGCCGGCGATGCCGCGGCCCGACAGGACCTCGGGGCGTTGCGGTCGCGGCTGACGATCGACCGGGTGCTGCCGGACCTGCCGCCGGCGCCCGGCGATCCCCGCTGGCTGGCGTGGCAGGAGCGCCGCCTCGTCGACGGTGCGCCGGGCGTGCCCGGTGCGCCGTGTCGCCTGCTGCCGCTCGGCCTGCCGCCGTCGTGGTTGGGCGCCAACGTCGAGGCCCACGGCCTGCCCGCCGGCGACGGCGCCACCGCGTCGTTCGCGCTGCGCTGGCACGGTGAGCGCCCCGCCGTCCTGTGGGAGAGCGACGTCGACCTCGTCGCCCCGGTCGTCGCCCCGGCGTGGTCGTCGGCCGGCGCCGAGCGCGGCGAGGCCCTGTGGCCCGCCCCGCCGCCGATCCCCGTCGACTCGACGTCCTTCCAATAGCCGTTGCTCCTGGGACTCGGAGAGGGAGGGTGGCTAGGAGTCGGTGGGGATGCTGTCGGGGGGTCTTGCGGGGAGCGCGGCGGTCTCGGCTGGGAGGCCGAAGCGCAGCAGGCGGCCGCCGAAGGCGATCGAGCACAGCGCGAACCAGCTCCAGCCGAGGGCGAGCCCGGCGAGGACGTCGGTGAGCCAGTGGACGCCGAGGAACACACGGCTCGCGGCAACCGCCGTGGCGATCCCGGCGGCGACGCCCGCCAGCACCGTCTTCACCCGCCGGCTGCGACCCCGCCCGAGGAGGAGGGCGAACGCGGCCATCGACGCGGCCGCCGCTGTCGTGTGCCCGGAGGGGAACGACGAGCCGAACGGGTCGGACAGCGGCAGGACGTCCGGCCGGGCGCGATCGACGAACCACTTGATGACGTTGCACACCACCGCCTGACCGCCGATGATGACAACCAGGAACACCGGCACCACCCGTTCGGGCCGGCGGCGCATCTCGACCGCGAGGGCGACCATGCCGAGGACGACCATGCCGACCGTGCCCCCGAGGCAGAAGCTGACGGCATGCAGGACGCGGGTGGCCCACGCCGTGGCGTGGTCGGCGCCGAAGTGGGCGAGCGCGCCGTCCCAGCGGGCGATGCCGACGTTGCGGTGGACCGTCGCCAAGAGCACGCCGACACCGACGGCGCCGACCACGACGACCGCGGAGGCGACGGTCAGGGCGATGCCGGTCTGCGTGCGCGGGTCGTAGTGCCGTCGCAGGTGGCGCCACAGCGAGGGGTGTGCCCGGATCTCCTCGGCGACCGTCGCCGGTGCCGCTCGGGGCGCCTCGATGACCGGCCAGCGACCGGCGAGCGCCGTGACGATGCCACCGACGGCGATCGCCGCGACGAGCATGATCACGACGACCACACGCTCACCCGCGAGATCGGTGCGGCCGCCGGCTGCAGCCGTTCAGGACTCGGCGTCGCCCGCCGTCGCGCCGCGCAGCGCCCGCAGCAAGGCGTCGAGCTTGCCGAGCACGGCTGCCTCGACGTCGGGATCCGCCGTCGTGCCGTCGGCCTGGATGCGGTCTGCCCCCAGCGCGATGTGCACCGGCGAGTCCTCGACCACCGTGTTGCCGAGCAGCCCGAGGATCGGGCCGATCCCGGCCTGGACCCTGGATCCGCCGCCCTTGCCGCCCGAGGTCAGCATGGCGATGACCTTGCCGGTCAGCGCGAGCGCGCCGAACGGCCGGCTGACCCAGTCGATGGCGTTCTTGGCGACGGCCGACGGCCCGAAGTTGTACTCCGGCATCCCGATGATCACCGCGTCGGCGGCGGTCACCAGGTCCCGCCAGCGCTGCACCTCCGGCGGGACGTCCTCCTCGAGGTCGGCGTTGTAGAACGGCAGGGCGAACACGGCGTCGTTGACGACGTCGACGTGCAACTCGGCGGGCGCCAGCCGGGCGGCCATGTTGACGAGGCCGGTGTTCGACGAGTCGCGCCGCAGGCTGCCGCTGAACGCCACGGCGGTGAAGGTCGGGGAGTCGGTCACCCCGCGAGTATGGCGGGCTCGTAGGCTCGCCACCGATGAGTGCGCCTGCCGAGACCGACGGGCCGCTGCGCCTGACCGAGTGGACGTCGTGCGGCGGGTGCGCGGCGAAGTGGGGTGCGTCGCTGCTGACCGACCTCGTCCGTGAGCTGCCGCCGGGCTTCGATCCGCAGCTGCTCGTCGGTCTCGCCCCGTTCGACGACGCCGCGGTGTACGAGGTCGCCCCCGGCGTCGCCCTGGTCAGCACGACCGACTTCTTCCCGCCGCTGGTCGACGACCCCGACGACTTCGGGGCGATCGCCGCCGCCAACGCGTGCAGCGACGTCTTCGCGATGGGCGGCCGCGTCGTGCTCGCGGTCAACGTCGCCGCGTTCCCCGAGCACTTCCCCCGCGACGCGATCGCGACGATCTTCGACGCCGCGGCGCGCACCGTCGCCGAGGCCGGCGGCACCGTCGCCGGCGGCCACACGATCCGCAACCCGGAGCCGATCTTCGGCCTCGCCGTCCAGGGCGTCGTCGACCCGGCACGGGTGTTCCGCAAGGCCGGCGCCCGGCCCGGCGACGTGCTGGTGATGAGCAAGCCGATCGGTACCGCGCTGGCGCTCGCCGGGGGGACCGCCGGCGACAAGGCCGCAGCGATCGCCGGGATGCGCCGTCTCAACCGGGCCGCGGCCGAGGAGCTGGGCCGGCTCGGCGACCTGGTGCACGCGGTCACCGACGTCACCGGCTACGGCCTGGCCGGCCACGGCTGGGAGATGGCCGAGCGCAGCGACGTGCGCATCGTCATCGACACCGCCGGGATCCGCTCCTACCCGGGAGCGCTGGCCGCGGCCGAGCGGGGCATGCGCACCGGTGGCGATCCGCGCAACCGCGAGTACGTCGCCACCCACCTCGACTCGACCGCCGCCGCCGGCCCCGAGGCGCTGTGCATGGACCCGCAGACGTCGGGTGGGTTGCTCGCCGCCGTCGATCCGGTGGCGGTCGCCGATCTCGGCGGGACCTGGTGGGTCGCCGGTGAGGCCGCGGCCGGCCCGGCGGCGATCGTGCTGCGCTGATGCCGGCGTCGACCAGGCGCCGCGGCCCGGTGCGCACGATCGGTCGGGCGCCGTCGCGCACCGTCGAACGAGACCTGCGCGCCGCCGGCCACGAGATCGTCGTCGGCATCGACGAGGTCGGGCGCGGCGCGTGGGCCGGCCCGCTGATGGTCGGGGCGGCGATCCTCCCCGACGACCGCCGGGTCAACAAGGTCCGCGACTCCAAGCTGCTCAACGAGGCCGAGCGCGAGGTGCTGTTCGAGCGCGTCGCCGGCTGGTGCGTCGCCTGGGCCGTCGGCGCCGCCTTGCAGGAGGAGTGCGACGAGCTGGGCATGGCCCTGGCGCAACGGCTCGCGGCGCGGCGGGCGATCGAGGGGCTCGGCATCCAGCCCGACGCCGCGGTCGTCGACGGCAACTGGGACTTCGTGCGGCCGCACGTCGCCCACGTCGAGCGGCGGATCAAGGCGGATGCGACGTGCCTGTCGGTCGCCGCGGCGAGCATCCTCGCCAAGGTCACCCGCGACCGGATCATGCGCGAGCAGGCCGAGCACTACCCGCACTGGAGCTTCGACTCGAACAAGGGCTACCCGTGCCCGGTGCACCGGGCGGCGCTGCTCGGCTACGGCCCGTCGGCCATCCACCGCCGCACCTGGGTGTTCATGGACAACTACGTCCCCTGGACCGGCGTCCCCCGCGTCTCCCGCGTGGACCAGGCCACGTTGTTCTGACGGCGCAGGGAGGGGGCTTTGCCCCGACCGAGCACGAACGTCAATCTGGCAGGCGGTGGGGCTTGCCGAGGTCGGCGAGGCCGAGGTCGCGGTGCAGCGCCGGGAGCACGAGGTCGCAGAGGCCGCCGCCGCTGCTCGGGCGGTTGCCGGCGACGATCGCGACCACCTCGGTGCGACCGTCCTCCAGCCGCCACGCACAGGCCTTGGCGCCGTCGACGGTGCCGGTGTGGCCCCAGCCGTACTGGTCGACCATGACGGCCGGATAGGCCATCGTCGCCTGGTCCTCGGGCGTGATCGCGGCGAGCATCTCGGCGATCGTGTCGGTCGAGGCCATCCACGTTCCGGCGCCACCGAGGCGCTCCAGCCGGGCGACGCCCTTGGCGTACGGGCCGTCGTTCGGCGCCGGCGGATCTGTCGTCAGGTGGGCGCCCGGCGTCGCCAGCGCGTCGAGCGCCAGCTGGTGGGCGAGGACGTCGCGAGGCGCTCCGCCGGCATGTTCGGCGAGCAGGCCGAGCGCGCAGTAGTTGCCGTTCGAGTACACCCACGTGCCGCGCGTCGCGTGGGGCGGTGAGGCCATCGCCTGCTGGAGCGGAATCGCGGACGACCCGGGGTCGTTGAGCCAGGAGTCGCGGGCGACGGGCATGCCGCTGGTGTGCGAGAGCAGTTCGCGGGGCGTGACGTCGTCCCACGCCGGGTCGTGGGCGATGCCCATCGCCGTCCACGGCACGGGCGCGTCGAGGTCGATCAGGTGCTGCTCGACGAGCCGGGCGACGGTCAGCGACGTGATCAGCTTGCTGACGCTGGCGAGGACGAGCGGCGTCGTCGTGGTCACCTGCCCGCCGCCGAGCGTCGAGCCCCCGGCGCGCCGGTAGATCGGCGTGCCGTCGCGCAGGACGGTGATCGACACGGCGAGGTTGCCGTTGCGCAGGGATTCGAACGTGTGGTCGAGCGACGGCAGCGTGCCCAGCGCCGGTGGGGCGACGATCGGCGGTGGGGGCGTCGCCGTCGTGCCGGCGGGGTCCTGGGCATCGGGATCGCCGGTGTCGGTCGGGCCGACCGTGGTCGTCGGCTCGACCGTCGACGTCGTCGAGGTCGACGACGAGGTCGAGGTGGTCGAGGTCGAGGTGGTCGATGTCGACGACGTGGTCGGCGCCCGCGTGGTGGTCGGCGCCGCGGTCGTGGTGGTCGTCGGGGCGGAGGTCGTCGTGCCCGCGGCCGTCGTCGTGGTCGCCGAGCAGCCGGCGAGCGCAGCGAGGGCGATGCCGCCGAGGAGACCGACGATCCGCAGGCGCGGTGAAGGTCTTCGGGCAGGGCGCATGGCCGGAACACGCTAACGGCGTGCCGTCGCGCATGGGCGGCGGCACGCCGTGCCGCGGCGATCCGGTCCCCGCCGGAACCGGCACCGTCACGTCCTGGTGGTGACCAGAGCGCGGGCGGCGGGGTTCGGCCCGGTCGATCCGGTCACTGCCGGATGCGAACAGTCGTGTTCTGGCGGTGACCGGAACGCCGGCGTGTCAGTGCAGGTTGACGACGGTGCCCAGGTACGGCAGCCGGAACAGCCGCGGATCGTCGACGACCCGCTCCGCGGCGGCCGTCGGCGACAGGCCGTTCAGCCGGATCTCGCGGGCGATGGCGCCGGCGACGATCGGGGCGGCGAACGACGTGCCGCACCACGACGCCCAGCCGAGGTACTGCGTCGGGTCCGGGTTCAACCGCTCGACGCCGTCGAAGAAGTGACTGACGACGTCGACGCCCGGGGCGCAGGCGCGCACCCACGGGCCGAAGTTGGTGAACGCCGCCGGACCGGTCGGGCCGAGCGCGCCGACGGCGACGACGTCGGGCAGCGCAGCCGGCCACGACTGCCGGCACGTCGAGTCGTTGCCGGCCGACGCGACCACCACCGTGCCGGCGCTCTGCAGCGCGGCAATCGCCGACGCCAGGCCGGGCGGGGGCTTGTCCTCGTCGGTGTAGCAGGACATCGACAGGCACAGGATCTCCGGCGGGTCGGTGAGCAGCTGAGCGATGCGGAACGCGACGTCGGCGTCGTTGCCCTCACCGGTGGTCTCCAGCACCCGCCCGACGGTGACCTCGCTGCCGCGGGCCAGGCGGGCGATGAGCGTGGCGATGAACGTGCCGTGGCCGGACACCGGGTCGAGCCAGTCGTCGTCGTTCTCGTCGGGACCGTCGAAGTTGTCGGTCGTCACGCCGGCCTTGCTCGGACCCCACGCCTCGGCGGCCCGCGCCGCCACGTCGGGGAGGCTGCCGAGGTACTTGCCGCCGCGATCGACCCCGGCGAGGCCGGTGTCGAGCACCACCACCCGGCAGCGGGCGCCGATGCCCGCGCCCGGCCGCTCCAGCCACGGCTCGGCGCGCGCCGGCTCGACCGAGCTGCCCCGCGGGACGGGCTGCGTGCTGACGCCGCCGGCGCAACAACAGGGGGCGTGCCGGCAGCACGCACACGGCGCGCCCCAGCTGCCACCGCCCGGCATCGAGGGGTTGCCCATCATCACCGGGTTGCCCATCATCACCGGGTTGCCCATCATCACCGGGTTGCCCATCATGACCGGGTTGCCCATCATCACCGGGTTGGCGCTGACCGTCGGGCGGTCGCCGGTGGCGAACAGCACGTAGTTCGGCCAGGCCTGCAGGCGCTGGGCGCGCACGGTGCGGACGTCGTTGTGCGTCTCGTCGACGTTGCGAACCAGTTGCAGGCCGCCGATGCCGACGTCGTCGACGAACAGGTCCTTGCGGCTGCTGTAGCGGGCGCGGCAGCGGCTCGACCGCGGCGGTCTCGACGATCATCTCGCCCGGCCGGTACGCATAGCCGCCGGCACCGCCGACGAAGCGGATCGTCGAGCGCCACACGTCGCGCGGCTGGGCCTGGTCGCGGGAGCGCCGACGGGTGTCACCGTCGGGTGGGGGCAAGGGTTGGTTCGAGTCCGTCATCTTCATCTCCATCCGGGCGGTTCCGGTACGGTGCCGACAGGCGCGGCGAGGACATCAGCATGGCAGACACCGACCAGACGCCCGCCGCGCAGGATGCCGTCGTAGCCGCTGCCCAAACGGGCTTCGATCAGGTGCATGCCGACCCCGCGGCTGCCGCTCGGCTCCTGGACTCGGTGGTCGCCGACTTGTCGGCCGGTGCCGGCGCGCTGGTCGTCGCCTTCTGGGGTCTCGGCCGGTTGCGCCACGACGAGGGCCGGTTGCCCGAGGCGATGGCCGCGTTCGAACGAGCGTTGGAGCTGGCCGGCGAGCTCGACAGCCGCACCCCGCAGATCATGATGAGCCAGGCGCTGACGATGGCGCTGCTCGGTGACCACGCCGGCGCGCTCGGCCGGCTCGCCGAAGCCGAGCCGCACGTCCACGGTGCGGTGCTCGGCCGGTTGCTCACCCAACGGGCATTCATCCTGACGACGATCGGTCGGACCGACGCGGCGCTCGATGCCTCCGACCAGGCACTCGACCTGCTGCGCGCTGAGCACGACCCGATCGGCGAGATGCGCCTCTTGCTCAACCGCGGCGTCACCCTGCTGCAGGTCGGGCGGCTGCGCGAGGTGCGCCGCGACCTGGAAGCCGCCGCCGCGCTCGCCGCCGAGCACGACCAGGGGCTGATGGCCGCGGTGGCCGCGCACAACCTCGGCTACCTCGACTTCCTGCTCGGCCGCTTCCCGCAGGCGCTCGCCGCGTTCGCCGCGGCGCGTGCCCGCTATGCCGAGCTCGGTTCGCCGGGGCGGATCGGCTTCGAGCTCGACGCCGACGAGTGCCGGCTCCTGCTCGCCGCGGGCTTCCCCGAGGAGGCGCTGGCGATCGCGTTGCGGTCCATCGACGACGGCGTCGCCACCGGCAACGTCCATCAGCAGGCCGACGCCGAGCTGCTGGCGGCGCGGGCCCACATCCAGCTGCACGCCCCCGAACAGGCTGCGCTCGCCGCCGGTCGCGCCGCGGCGCTGTTCCGCGACGCGGGGCGCGAGCCGTGGACGGCGCTGGCCGACTACCTCCGGGCGCTGGCCACGTCGGAGGCCGACCCGCAGCACGCCATCCCCACGCTGCAGGCCGCCGCGTCGACGCTCGACCGCATGGGCTGGCCGGCGGAGTCGGCCGAGGTGCTCGTGCGCCTCGGCACGGTCGCGGCGATGGTCGGCGAGGTCGACCTGGCTCGCGACGCGCTGAGCCGGGTGACGAGCGTGCACCGCCGCGCCAGCGTCCGCGTCCGCGCCGCGGCCTGGCACGCGACAGCGCTCCTGCGCCTGCTGGACGCGCGGCCGGCGGCGGCGCAGCGGGCGATCGACGCCGGGCTGCGCGTCGTCGACCGTCACCGTGCCTCGCTCGGCGCCAGCGAGCTGCGCGCCCGCGCCGCGGCCGACGGCGTGGAGCTCGCCGAGCTCGGCCTGCGACTGGCGATGGACGGGGGCCGGGCGACCGACGTGCTCGTGGCCGTCGAGCGGTGGCGTGCCGGTTCGCTGGCGGCGCGCACGGCGACGATCGGCGCGGCCGACGACGTCGACCACGACCTCGCCGAGCTGCGCCTCATCGGCCGCCAGCTGCACGGCATCGGCGACGGTGCGCCGGTGCCCGACGACGAGGTGAGCGCGACGCTGCACGCCGAGGCGCGCCGCCTGGAGCAGCGGATCACCGCCGCCACCCGCCTGGTCCAGGGCGACCCGCGGGCCGTCGCCGCGAAGCTCGACGTCGACGTGCTGCGCAGCGCGCTCGGCAGTGCCGCGCTCGTCGAGTACGTCGACCTCGACGGGCACATCCATGCCGTCGTCGTCGCCGGCGAGCGCGTCGAGGTCGTCCGGCTCGACGGGCGCGAGCGGGTGCTGGCGCTCGTCGACCACGCGCTGTTCTCGATCAGGCGGCTGGCGTCGACCCCTGCCGAGCACCCGCGCGCGGCAGCCGTGCTCGAACAGCACCGGCGCACCGTCGCCGATCTCGACGCGGCGCTGCTCGCGCCACTGCGCCTCGACGCCGACGAGATCGTCATCGTGCCGACCGGGGCGCTGCACGCCGTCCCCTGGTCGGCGCTGCCCGGGTTGATCGGGCGGGCCGGTGTCCAGGTCTCGCCGAGCGCGGCCTGGTGGATCGGTGACGACGTCGCCGAGGCACACAGCACCGGCACGCTGCTCGTCCACGGGCCGGACCTGCCGCACGCGGCCGCCGAGGTGGTCGCCGTCGCCGGCGTGCACGCCGCCGCCCGTCCTGAGGTGCTGCTCGGCGAGTCGGCGACGACCGCCGCCGCACTCGCCGGGATGGAGCGCGCCGGCCTTGCCCACATCGCCGCGCACGGCTCGTTCCGCGCCGACAACCCGATGTTCTCCGCCCTGCGCCTGGACGACGGACCGCTGTTCGTCCACGACCTGCAGCGGCTGGCCCACAGCCCGCGGGTGGTCGTCCTGTCGGCGTGCAGTGCCGCCCGCGCCGGCGTGTACCTCGGCGACGAGCTGCTCGGCACGAGCGTGGCGCTGCTGGCGCTGGGCGTACGCACCGTCGTCGCCCCGATCCTGCCGGTGCGCGACGCCTCGACGCGGGCGTTCGCCATCGACCTGCACAGCGCGCTGGCCGCAGGCGCCACCCCCCAGGCCGCGCTGCGCGCCGTTGCCGACCGCGCCGTCACCGCCGACGACCCGTGCCTGGTCGCCGCTGGCGCGTCGTTCCTGTGCATCGGTCGCCGGGAACGCCGCCGATCCGGTGTATCCGCCGCCGAGCAGCGACGTCTGTGGGCTGTGCGCAGCGATCCCGACCTCCAGGACGACGACGGTGCCGGCGCCTAGGCTGGCTGAGGTGGCCCACGACACGTCGATCCCGCTCCCGGAGCTGGCGACGCGGGCCATCGAGCACGATCAGGAAGCCTGGCGGGCCCTGGTCGAGCGCCTGAAGGGCGTCGCCTGGAAGGTCCTCTACGGCTACGACCTGTCCGAAGAGGACCGCAAGGACGCGTTCGCGTCGACGTTCTTCCGGCTGTACGAGCACCTCGGGACCATCCGTGAGCTGGAGAAGCTCCCCGGCTGGGTGGCCACGACGGCGCGCAACGAGGCGCACACGATCTTCCGGCGGCGTCGCAACACGGTCCCGATGGAATCCATCGGGCTGCGTCAGACGCCGACCGTGGAGGAGCCCGACCACGTGGTGGCCGGCGAGCTGCACGCGGCGTTGCACGCCGCGTTCGCCCGCCTCAACCCGCAGTCCCAGGCTCTGATGCGGTTGCTGACGGCCGACCCGCCGCTCAGCTACGACGAGATCAGTCGGCTCCTCGACATCCCCCGTGGGTCGATCGGACCGCTGCGCCAGCGCTGCCTCGAACGGTTGCGCAACAGCCCCGAGTTGGCCCCATTCACCTCTGGCGGAAGCAGGTTCTGATGATGAACACCACCCACGACCTCGACGACGACGACGTCTTCCTCGCCCTCCTCGGCGCGGCGTTGGACCGTGCCGAAGCGGTCCCCGACGAGGCGGTCACGGCGGCGTACGCCGCGGTCGAGCTCGACACGCTGAACGAGGAGCTCGCCGCGCTGGTGTTCGATTCCGCCGACGAAGCCGAGCTGGCCGCGATGCGCGCCGTCGACGTCGAGACCCGCCTGCTGAGCTTCGTCAACGACCACCTGACCCTCGACGTCGAGCTGCACAGCAACGGGCTGACGCTCGTCGGCCAGCTGACCCCGGCCGGCGACCAGACGCTCGACGTCGAGCGCTTCGACGGCACGATCGTCAGCGCCGAGGTCGACGAGTACGGCCGCTTCCGGGCCCACGTGCCTCACGGCCCGATCCGCCTCCGCGTCGTCGGTCGCCTCGTCACCCCCTGGATCACTCGTTGACGTTCGTGCTCCGGTCGCCGCAGAGCGGCTCCGCTTCGCCTGCCGTGCTCGCCGGCGCCGCTGCGCTTCGCCACTCGCCGCGTGTCGGATCGGCGGTGACATTGCCGAACCTGGCCGGCGTGTTCGCGGCGCCGCTGACGTCCTGATGGCGGCGGGGCGGTTCAGCCGCGACGAGCTGCTCGCTCACGAGGGGGCGACGGTCGACGACCTGATCGGGCCGCACGTGCGGCTGCTGTTCGTCGGCATCAACCCGGGGCTGTGGACGGCCGCGGCGAACGCCCACTTCGCCCGTCCGGGGAACCGCTTCTGGCCGGCACTGCACGCTGCCGGGATCACCAGCACGGTGGTCGACGCCAGCGCCGGGATGCCGGAGGCGGCGCGCGCCGAGCTGGACGAGAAGGGCGTCGGGATCACCAACATCGTCCCCGTGGCGACGGCGCGCGCCGACGAGCTGACCCGCGAGCAGCTGCGCGCCGGCGGCGAGCGGCTGGTCGAGCTGGTGTCCCGCGTGCGCCCGGCGGTCGTCGCCGTGCTCGGGCTGACGGCATATCGGGCGGCGTTCGCCCGCCCGGCCACGAAGGTCGGCCGCCAGCCGCACGACCTGGCCGGCGCCGAGCTGTGGGTGCTGCCCAACCCGAGCGGCCTGAACGCCCACGAGACGACGGCGTCGCTCGCCGTCGCCTACCGAGATGCCGCGGTCGCCGCCGGCGTCGTCGCCGGTGCCTGACAGCGCCGCGCCGTTCCTCCGAGTCGCACGTGTTCCTCCGAGCCGGACGCGTCCATGCGAGTCCGACGAGCGCCCCGTCGTACCGCTGGGACTCGCCTGGGCACGTGGGGCTCGAAGGCCGGGTGTTCGTCCGAGTCGGTGGCGTTGGACCGTCCCGCGCCAGCGACTCGGACCCGCACGTGGGACTCGGATGGCGGCGATGATGGGCGCCATGGCCGAGACCATCGAGATCGTCACCCGGCAGGGCGCGTTCGTCGCCGACGTCGACGGGCCGGCGGGCGGGCCGCTGGTGCTGCTGCTCCACGGGTTCCCACAGTCGAGGTACACGTGGCGCTCGACGCTGCCGGCGCTCGCCGGCGCCGGATTGCGCGCGGTCGCCGTCGACCAGCGCGGCTACACGCCCGGCGTGCGCCCCGCCGACATCGACGCCTACACCACCGACCGGCTCGTCGCCGACGTGCTCGACCTCGCCGACGCGCTCGGTGCGGCGCGGTTCCACCTCGTCGGCCACGACTGGGGCGGCCAGGTCGCCTGGCTGACCGCCGCCCACCACGCGGAGCGGGTCGCCACGCTGACGGTGCTCTCCCGGCCGCACCCGGCGGCGTTCGCCCGCTCGTTCGCGCTCGACGAGGCGCAGGCGAACCGCTCGCGCCATCACGGTCGGATGACCGGCTCGGTGGCCGACGGCTGGTGGAACGACGGTTGCGCCGGGCTGAAGGCGACGCTCGTCGCCGCCGGCGTCCCACCCGTCGACGCCGATGCCTACGCGGCGGCGTTCGCCGAGCGCGACGCGCTCGACGCGGCGATGAACTGGTATCGCGCCGCGGCCATGGGTGGAGGCCTCGCCGCGGCGGCGACGCCTGACGTCATCGTCCCGGTGCTCTATCTGTGGGGCGACGGCGATCAGACCGTCGGGCGCACGGCTGCCGAGCTGACCGCCGAGCACGTCACCGGCCCGTACCGCTTCGTGGAGGTTCCCGGCTCCGGCCACTTCCTCACCGACGACGGTGGCGCCGCCCTCGTCGACACCGCGCTGCTCGCCCACGTCTCCTGATCGTGCTCCGGTCGCGGGACGGCGGCTCCCTGCGCCTGCGGTGCTCGCTGCCTCCGCTTCGTCGTGGTGCTCGCCGACTGTGTTGGATCGGTCACCCCATGCCGGCAGCCTCACACGCCCTCGATATGCGTCAGCACACAAACGCACACGTCGGTTCGTGCGCGGGCGCAAACCGGGATGGTCCGTGCCCGCCGAACCCTGTGTCAGCACACAGGCGTGCACGTCGGGTTGTCTGCTGACACAAACCGCAGCGCGATCGGCCGGCGCCGTCAGGTCCCCTCGAACGGGTCCCATGCCGGGGGAGCGGCGGCCAGCAGGTCGACGAGCGTCGACACGAGGGCGGGCGGGTCGAGGCCGCTCTCGGCGCCGTCGGTGAGCTGCAGGAACGGGGTGAGCGCGCCCGGCGGGTCGGCGTGCCACACCGCCCCGGACGGCTCCAGCTCGGTGAGGCGCGCGGCGACAGGTCGCAGGTCGGGCCGCGGCATCACCGGCCGCGACGTCAGCATCACCCAGGTCTCGTAGCGCAGCTCCAACCGGTAGCGCCGGCCGTGCACGAGCAGGACGCGCAGCATCGCCGTCGACGTGTTGACCGCCATCGGGTGGACGATCTCGGTCCAGTCGCGCCCGACGACGTGGGCGAAGCGGTGGGCGAGCGCGCCGGCGCTGCGCCGTTCGGGGATCGTCACGACGGCGAGGTCGACACCCGGATGCTCCTCGATGTGCACGGATCCGTCGGCGATCGCCGCCAGGCTGCCGGTGAGGTCGGCGTCCTCGTCGGCCCACAGGGCGCGGCACGAGTCGACGTCGGCGAGCAGCCCCGGCAGGCGGTCGAGGAGCTCGACGTACAGCCGGCTGCACTGTTCGGCGTACGAGCCGGCGAACACGGCCGGGCCGAGCGGCGAGCGGGACTGGTCGGCGAACGCGGCGATCGCCATGGCCAGCCGGGCGCCGTCGCGACTCGTGAACGTGGCGAAGTCGCCGGCGGCGGCGAGGTCGATCACCAGGTCGCGATGCCGTCGGGCACCGTCGGTGTCGATCAGCGCGAACGCCGCCGCCAGGCCGTCCTGATCGAAGTGGTTGTTGCTGACCACGTCGACGCCGGCGAACCAGTCGGGATGGTCGAGCGCGTGGAGCGCGCTCTGCACCGAGAGGTCGTCGCGCACCTCGACCGGCGTCGGGCTCCCGGGCCAGTGCGACAGCGTGAGCACGGTGCTGGCCACCGGCGAGCCGTCGACCACCACGTTGGGCGTGTCGCCCAGTTGGTGATGGGGCGCGAACCGCAGCGGCAGCATCCTGCCACGCTATGCCGACTGGGCGAAGCCCCAGTCGAGGACCAGTTGTGCCTGCTGCGTGCGCGCCGTGCTGGACGCGGTGCCGAGCACGACGGCGATGAGCGAGCGCCCGTCGCGCGTGGCAGACGCGGCGAGGCAGTAGCCGGCCTGGCTGGTGTGACCGGTCTTCACGCCGCTGGCGCCCGGGTAGTTGGCGAGGAACGACTGGTTCGTCGACGCGAAGGTCTTGCCGAACAGCTTGGCGGTGCGGTTGTCGACGGCGTCGCTGAACGTCGGGTCCTGCATCAGCACCCGGGCCAGTGCGGCCATGTCGGCCGCGGTCGAGTGCGCGCCGTCGGCGTCGAGCCCCGTCTCGTTCGCGGCGACGGTGTTCGTCAGGCCGAGCCCGGCTGCCGCCTGGTTCATCTGGTCGACGAACGCTTCCTGGCTGCCGGCCACGTCGATCGCCAGCGCCTCGGCGGCGTCCCCGGCGCTGACCACGAGCATGGCCCGCAGCAGCAGCGCCCGGTCGTACTGCATCCCCTTGGCCAGGCCGATGATCGACTCGTCCTTGATCACGTCGAGTTGAGGGACGGTGACGATCCGGTCGAGGTCGCCGGCCTGCAGCACCACGTAGGCGGTGAGCATCTTCGTCAGGCTGCCGACGGCGCGCTGCTGGTCGGCGTTGCTTCCGGCGAGGACCTTGCCCGAGCCGGCGTCGATCAGCACGTAGGCCGGTGCCTCGATCCCGGGGATCGTCGCCAGCGCGTTGCCGACCGCAGTCGTGGTGACGCCGAGGGTGGCCGGCGGGTCGGCGGTGGTCGTGCTCACCGGCGCGACCGTGGTGGTCGCCGCCGTCGTCGTCGCGCCGAGCGTGGTCGGCGGCATCGTCGAACGTGCCGTGCCCGCAACGCTGACCGTGACGGAGGCGGTGGAACCCGACGTGCCCGTGCCCGACGAGTCGCCACCGGAGAACGGGATCGCCAGCAGCCCGCCGACCACCAGGCCACCGGCCGCGCACAGGCTCAGGCGGGTCAGCATCTTGTTGCGCCGGTGATAGGTGGTTGGGCGCGGCGATTCGGGATCGTCGATCACAGGCGCACCATCGTGCCGGATGACGCCCACGATCGGACGTCATCCGGCAACCGGACGGGTCAGTCGATGGCGTCCTTCGCGGCGTCGGCGACCTTGCCAGCCGCATCGGACACGGCGTCGGCGGCGTCGGATGCCGCCTTCTCGACGGTGTCGTCGCCGTCGATCCTGTCGAGCACGGAGTGGGCGGCGCTGGCCACTCTGCCGAGCACCCCCTCCTTCTTGGCCATCTCCTCGGCCTTGTCGTCCAGCTTCTGGGCGACCTCCTGGGCCTTGTCCTTCACGGTGCCGGCGATGTCGACGGTCTTGTCCTTGACCGTGCCGGCGATGTCGACGGTCTTGTCCTTCACGGTGCCGGCGATGTCGACCGCCTTGTCCTTGGCCGAGGCCGCCGTGTCCTTGACGTCGTCGGCGACGTCCTCGGCCTTGTCCTGGAGATCGTCGGAGCTGTCGGTCATCGGTGTTGTCCTCCGCTGTCGGCGACGGCCACGGCCGTCGGGGGTTGGGCGAGCTTACGGGGCCTCGCGGCTGGTGAATTGCAGCGCCCCCGATGACGTCAGCCGCTCCATGAAGTCGAGCTCGTAGGCGTCGCCGGGTGCGGCGCGGACCATCTGGTCGAGCAGCACGGCGTCCTCGCCGACGAGGATCCGCCACTCGCCGGTGCGTACGCCGTCGAGGATGATCGTCGCCGCGCCGGCGGCGCTCAGCGGGGCGTTGTCGCGGAACGACTCGGCCTGGGCTTGCAGCCCCTGGCGGATGTCTTCGTCGCTGGCCCCGTCGACGGGCACGCCGGCCCGCTGCAGCCGCTCGCGGGCCTCGGTGACCTGCTCCTCGGTCAGCTCCTTGGGGTTGCGGCCGTGCAGCTTCTGCGAGTTGAGCGCGATCGACGTGCCGACGTGGCCCGGCATCACCACCGACGCCCGCAGGTGCGGGGCGTTGAGCCGGAAGTCGACGGTCAGGGCCTCGGTGAAGCCCTTCACGGCGAACTTCGCCGCGCTGTACGCCGTGTGGGCGGTGCCCGGGCCGAGGCATGCCCAGAACCCGTTGACGCTGCTGGTGTTGACGACGTGGCCCTCGTCGGCGCGCAGGAGCATCGGCAGGAACGCCCGGGTGCCGTGGTAGACGCCGCCCCAGCAGATCCCGAACGTGCGGTCCCACTCGGCGCGGTCGTCGACGACCATCGAGCCCCCGCCGCCGACGCCGGCGTTGTTGAACAGCAGGTTGACGTGCTCGGTCCGCTGGTCACGCGCCGTGGCGTCGCGGAACGCGATCACCTGCGCCTCGTCGGACACGTCGGCGACGAACGACGTGATCCGGCTGCCCGGCGAGGCCTCGGCGCACAGTGCGGCGGTCTCGGCCATCGCCTCGGCGTCGACGTCGCACATCGCCACGTGGCACCCCTGCGTGGCCAGCTGGCGGACCAGCTCGCGCCCCATCCCCGTTCCGCCACCGGTGACGACGGCGATCCTTCCCTCGAACGATTCCATGCCGGCGGACCATACGCGCCGGAGCGTCTCGGCCGTGGCGCCGAACGTGCGGGTGCTACCGCCAGCTCGGCAGGTCGCAGTTCGGCGAGCTCGGTGGCCGCTCGCCGACGGTCGGTCGCGGCGAGGACGGTCTGCGCGGCGGACAACCCGGCGCGCTCGACGATCCCTGCTCGTTGAGGGCCGGCCCACTCGCCGGCAGCAGGCTCCCCTCAGCCCAGCTGGCGGAAGGGCTTGGCGACGTAGTCGCTGGGGCGGACGAGGAGCTTGGCGTCGGTGACGGTGCAGCCGGTCGAGCTGACGATCACCGGGTTGACGTCCAGTTCGGCGATCTGCGGGTGGTCGACCACGAGGTGGCTGACGCGCACGATCGTGTCGACGAGCAGGTCGGTCGACAGGCCGGTCGAGGCCAGCGCTTCGCCGACCGGCGAGGCGTCGATCAGTGCGGCGGCGGCGCTGGCGGTCAGCGGGGCCAGGCGGCTGGCATGTCCGTCGCCCGGGCGGGCGAACGGCATGCTGCCGATGCCGAGGATGACGACCGGGCCGACGTCGTCTTCGGTCACGCAGCGGATCTGCACGTCCACGCCGGGCGTCACCATCCGCTGCACGGTCACCTCGTCGGCGTCGGGGCCGAGCGCGGAGCGCATCACGGCCAGGGCATCGCCGAGCGCGGCGGGCGCCGCCAGGTCCAAGGCGATCCCGGCGACGGCCGAGCGCCCGCCGACACGACGCTTGGCCGCTTTCAGCGCGACGGGGAAGCCGACCTCGCCGGCCGCGGCGACGACGGCGTGCTCGTCGCCGGTGACGACGACCGCCGGGGCGACGGTCACCCCGTAAGCCGACAGCAGCGACCACGTCTCGGCCAGGTCGAGCTGCTCCCGGCCGGCGTCGAGCGCGGCGGCGATCAGGGCGCGGCCGCTGGCCGCGTCGACGGTCGCCTCGTCGTCGACGGTGTCCATCGTCGCCTCCGTCGCCAACCAGGTGGCGTAGGCGTGCATCCGCCCGAGCACCGCCGCGGCCCCCTCCGGGAAGGCGAACGTCGGCACGGTCGAGCCGGGCACGATCGGCCCGTCGTCGTGGCCGAGCATCACCGCCAGGATCGGCTTCGTCGCGCCGCTGGCGGCGGCGTCGATCTCGGCGGCGGGGCTGGCCGTGGTCGCCAGCGCCGGGGCGTGGATGACGACGAGTGCGTCGACCCCGTCGTCCGCGAGCGCGGTCCGCGTGGCGTCGGCGAACTCGGCGCCGGTGGCCCGGAAGTGCAGGGCCACCGGCGGTTCGACCACCTCCAGTCCGGCCGTGCGCAGCGCACCCGCGGCGAGCACGCCGGGGCTGCGCGAGTTCGTCAGCACGGCGACGCGCGGTCCGGCGGGCAGCGGCTGGTCGATCAGCACGCGGACGACGTCGAGCATCGCCCGTACGCCGGGCACCTCGATCAGACCCGTCTCGTGGTACAGCGCCTCGGTTCCCGAGCCGACGGCGGCGGCGCCGGCGCGCACGGCGACGATCGGCCGCTTGCGGCTGATCCGCCGGGCGATGCGGGCGAACTTGCGCGGGTTGCCGAACGTCTCGGTGTACATCGCGATGACCTTGATGCGCTCGTCGTCCTCCCAGAACTGCAGGAGGTCGTTGCCGCTCACGTCGCTCTTGTCGCCGAGCGACACGAACCAGGCGACGCTCAACGACAGCTCGCCGGCGAGGCGCAGCAGCGACGCGCCGAGCGATCCGGACTGCATCGAGATCGCCACCTTGCCGGGGCCGTGCGGCATCACGTCGACGAGCGCGGCCTGCAGCACGCTGCCCTCGAGCGGTGAGGCGACGCCCATGCTCGCCGGGCCGATGATCCGCATGCCGTACCGGCGGCAGCGCTCGACCATCGCCGGCACGTCGATGCCCGTGCCCTCCACCGACGTGACGATCACCGCGCCGCGCACGTGCTTGGCGATGCACTGCTCCACGGTGTCGACGAGTTGGTCGGCGGGGACCGCGATGACGGCGAGCCACACGTCGTCGGGGATGTCGCCGACGGAGGCGAACGCGGGTTGCCCGCCGACCGTGTCGTGGTTGGGGTTGACCGCGAACGCCGGGCCGGGGAAGTGGCGCACGACGTTGTTCCACAGCTCGTGGCCCGGTGTGTCCGGCGTGTCGGACGCGCCGATCACGGCGACGGAGCGGGGCAGCAGCAGGCGGGCCATCGCCGAGCTGTCGGCGCGGTGCTCGCGCGACTCGACCGAGTCGATGAACTGCCCGGTGTCGTTCAGTGCCCACTCCAGCTCGGTGACACCGCTGTCGAGGTGGCGCTTCACCGGCCAGCCGGCGCGAGCGAACACCCGCAGCATCGGCTTGTTCTCGTAGAGCACCTCGGCGGTGAACCGGCTGATCCCGTTGGATCGGGCGATCGCTGCGAGGTGCTCGAGCATCAGCGTGGCGATGCCTCGGCCGTGGTGCTCGTGATCGACGAGGAAGGCGACGTCGGCGTCGTCGCGCCCGGGCCAGCGCTCGTAGCTCGACCAGGCGATGAACTCGCCGCGGTCCTCCATCACCAGGGCGACGCGGTCGTGGAAGTCGATCTCGGTGAAGTGCTGCAGCTCCTTGTCGCTGAGTGTCGACTTCGCCGAGAAGTAGCGGTAGTAGAGGTCCTCGCGCGGCTGGCGGTGGTGCAGGGCGAGCAGCGCCGGCTGGTCGGCGACGGTGATCGGGCGGATGAACACCGAGTCCCCGTCGGAGAGCACGACGGGGACCGCCCAGCGGTCACGGTCGTCTTGGGGGAGGAGCGGACCGGCCTCGTCGTCCGGCTCGTTCGTCGGCATGGCCGTCAGTCTGGCGCGGTCCGTGGCGACGCCGGTCCGCCGGCGGTGCGCCATCGTTCACAGGCGCGATCGTGCGTCAGGTTGCGGACTTGACGCTCACAACGGCCGGATCGGCTCGATCAAGCGTCGGGAACGGTCGAGACCGTCGTCGTCGAGCCGTCGTCCGGCGTCACGGTCGTCGACGTGCTGGTCGAGGTGCTGGTGGACGTCGTCGTCGAGTCCGTGCTGGACGGCTCCGGCTCCGGCTCGGGCGGCAGCGGCGTCGCCTCGCGCGACGGTCGGGTGGCCGGCACCGCCGGCGCCGCGGCGGTCGTGAACGCGATGCGATAGCGCTCCGGGTGCGGCCACGTGTCGCGGGTCATGTTCCGGGCGTTGCGCGAGTACGACACGACGACCTGGCCGCCGTCGCCGAGCCAGGGGAGGAGCTGGGCGTGGTACGTGTTGGTCAGCGCGCTGTCGCCGGGCAGGGCGCGGGTCTCGCTCGTCGTCCACGGCCCCCACGGATCGGCGGCGACGTCGATCGTCAGCGTGTCGCCCCAGTAGCCGTCGAGCTTCGACACGGCCACCCACCGGTCGCCCAGCCACCGCGGCTGCAGCGGATCTTCCACCCAGCCGCGTTGCAGGACCGGCTGCGCGCTGGCGGCGTCGTCGGACCAGCCGGTGCTCGACCAGTACGCCGGCGCCGTGTCGAGCGCGCCGAGCTGGACGCGGGCGAGGTACGTGCGCGTCGCCGAGTGCGGGCCGTTGGCGTAGCCGCCCTCGCGGTCGAGGTTCTGCTCGAAGGTGTTGCCGAACAGGTACGTGTACTGGTCGTCGCTGGCGACGGCGTAGCCGTAGATCGGGGCGACGCCGTCGTTGGGCGCTGGGCGCAGGTCGAGGCGCTCCAGCGTGCGCGCGTCGTAGGTGGCCAGCCACGTCGACTCGGGGTGCCAGCCGATGCCGTCGCCGGGCCTCGGGTCGGTGGCGTCCTTGCGCATCTGCGCCCAGAACACCAGCAGCTGGTCGCCGCTGACCTCACCGCCCATCGGCCAGAACCAGGTGGCGCCGGCCTGCTCACCGGTGCCAGGCTCGAACGATGCCGGATTCGCCGCGCTGCCGCGGTGGTACAGCGTGAAGCACGCCCCGGACTGCACGACGGCGGCGTTGTGGACGAACGATGCCTGGCCGAGTGTCCGTGCTGTGCCGGCCTGGTCGACGAACGCATCCTGGAACAGCCACAGCGTGCGGTCGCCGCCGAGCGGATAGGTGTGCTGGTAGTCCATTCCGAGCAGTGGGCCGGCACGCTCGGCGAAGAACGCCGAGAGCGCGTCGGCCGACGTGCCGGCCGCGCAGCCGAGGTCGGTGGTCACGTCGCCGGTGTCCGTCGTCGTGACCGACGCCGCCCATGCCGGCGCCGCGGCGACCGGGGGCGACGACGCGGCGGTGGCCGTCGTGCCCGGGATCTCCCGGCTGACGGGCTCGCCCGAGGTGGCCGGCGCCGATGCCGACGAGCCGTCGGCCGCTGCCGGGTCCGCCGGCCGGGTGGCGATCGGCACCGGCGGTGTGGACGAGATCGACCCGCCGGTGCGCGCCGCCGATGTCTGCGTCGCCGGCGGCGCGGTCGTCGGCGCCGCCGTCGTCGCGGTCGTGTCGACCGGAGGGTCGATCGCCCGCAGCTCGGACGGGCGATCGCCGTGGCGCACGCCGACGGTGACCACGACGGCCGCCAGTGCGACGACCAACACGGCGATCGGCCAGCGCTGGCCGGACCGCGGCGCCGTCCCCACGACCTCGATCTCGATCGTGCTCCGCTCGCCGCAAGGCGGCTCGCTGCCCCTGCCGTGCTCGCCGCCCCCGCTGCGCCTCGGCGCTCGCCGCGTGTCGAACCCGAGGCGAGTCGTCGACGTGGGTCGCCGCGGCAGGGTCATCTCGGCACGCTACGAGGCTGGTTGCTCGCGCAGCTCGCGCTTGAGGACCTTGCCGCTGGCGTTCTTCGGCAGGGCGTCGGTGAACGTGATCCGCTTGGGCACCTTGAAGCCGGCGAGGCGCTCGCGGCAGAACGCGGTCAGCTCGTCGCTGCCGACCGTCTGCCCGTCGCGCACGACCACCACGGCGGCCACCGCCTCGATCCACTTCTCGTCGGGCACGCCGAACACGGCAACCTCGGACACGGCGGGGTGCTGGTAGATGGTCTCCTCGACCTCACGGCTGGCGACGTTCTCGCCGCCGCTCTTGATCATGTCCTTCTTGCGGTCGACGACCGTGATGAACCCTTCGTCGTCCATCACGCCGAGGTCGCCGGAGTGCAGCCAGCCGTTGCGAAACATCGCCGCGGTCTTCTCCGGGTCGTTCCAGTAGCCGAGCATCGCCTGCGGGCTGCGGTGGATGATCTCGCCGACCTCGCCGACGGCCACGTCGTCGTCGTTCTCATCGACCACCCGTGTCTCGACGTTGAGCGCGGCGCGTCCCGCCGAACCGGCCTTGCGCTCCTGATCCTCGGGGGCGAGGAACGTGGCCAGCGGGGACATCTCGGTCTGCCCGTAGAGGTTGAACAGCTCGACGTCGGGCAGGCGGCGGAGGATCTCGCGCAGTACCCCGACGGGCATGATCGACGCCCCGTAGTAGCCCTTGCGCAACGACGACAGGTCGCGGGTGTCGAAGTCCGGGTGGCGCAGCAGCGAGATCCACACGGTCGGCGGGCAGAACAGCTTGGTGACCCGCTCGCGCTCGATCGTCGCGAGGATCGTCGCCGCGTCCGGTGCGGGCAGGACGATGCTCGTCGCCCCGAGGTACAGGTCCGGCATGAGGAACACGTGCAGCTGTGCGCAGTGGTACAGCGGCAGGGCGTGGACCTCGACGTCCTTGGCGGTCATCCGGCCCTCGACGATGCAGCTGACGTACTGGGCGATCAGCGCCCGGCTCGACAGCGTCGCCCCCTTCGGCCGGCTCTCCGTGCCCGACGTGTACATGATCTGGATCGGGTCGTCGTCGGCCACGTCGACGTCGGGGTCGCTGGCGTCGTCGTGGGCGATCCAGTCGTCGACGGGCTCCCAGCCGTCGACCGGCCCGCCGATCACGCCGCGCAGGGCGACGACGGACGGGTCGTCGAGCTGGGCGACGGCCGCGTCGGCGACGGGCGCCAGCGCGTCCTCGGCGACGATCGCCGTCGCCCCGGCGTGTCCGAGCACGTACGCCACCTCGTCGGCGGTGAGCATGAAGTTGATCGGCACGGAGATCACCCCGAGCCGGGCGGTGGCCAGCCAGACGACGACGTAGGCGTGGTGGTTGTGGGCGAACATCGCCAGGCGGTCGCCGCGCCGGATGCCGCGTGCGGTCAGCGCGTTGGCCGTGCGGTTGACGGCCTCGTCGAGCCCGGCGTACGTCTGGCGCAGGTCACCGAACACGATCGCGACCGCGTCGGGCGTGCGCGCCGCACTGCGGTGCAGCAGGTCGCCGATCGCCTGGCGGCGGGCCGTGCGGACGAGCGATCCTGCAGTCGAGATGTCATCCCCCATGGGGGCGCGACGCTAGGCGATCGGGGAGGGTCACCGCCTGTGCGCGTGACGCCACCGGCCGGGCGCGGCGGCGTACCGTTCGTCGCGTGGCCGGGCGAGCGCGATCCACGGGTCGGCGGGCCGCGATCGGCCTCGCTGCGCTGGTCGCCATGGTCGCCATGGCCACCGGCTGCGGCGCCGACTCGTCGGCGGGGCGCGACACTGGCATCGCCGCCACCACCGGGAGCAGCTCGATGGGCACACCGACGCCCGGCGACAGCAGCGACCCGGCGCGCGCGTTGACACAGGTGTCGTCGGCGCCGGGCGAGGTCCCCGCGGGCCTGCGCTCGGCGGTCGACGTCGCCGTGGCCGATCTCGCCGGGCGCTCCGGCGTCGACCCCGCGCTCATCGTCACGGTCAGCGCTCGCGACGTCACCTGGCCCGACGGCGGCATCGGCTGCCCGCAGCCGGGGATGAGCTATGCGCAGGTGCAGGTCGACGGTGCCGAGATCATCCTGCAGGCCGGCGGGGTCACGTACCGCTACACGCTCGGTGGCACCCGCGGCCCGATGTTGTGCGAGAACGCCTGATCGACCGACCGGTGGCGAGCTCGGCCGTCGGGTGCGGCGCCATCGACTACGGTGCACGTCGAGTCGACGCTCAGCGCGGTGACGTCGACGTCGACGGAGCGAGGTGGCGGTGAAGAAGCTGTTCGTGGTGGCCGTGGGTGTCACCTTGGCCGTGGCTGCTGCGGGCACGACGGGCGCGGTGGGGGCCACCGGCGAGTCGGCGGCGGACGGCACCGTGGTGCCGGCAACGAAGACGGTCGAGCCGAGCAGCGTCGGCAGCTACGTCGTCCTGGTGCAGGGTCGGGCACTCGTCGACACGCTCGGCCTCGGGCAACTCGGCACGCCGGCTGCCGACGCACAGGCCGCGGCGCTGGCGTCGGGCCACGACGACATCCTCGCCGACGAGGGCATCGATGCCGGCGCCAAGACGCTCGACTACACGAACGGGATCAACGGCTTCGCCGTCACCGCGTCGTACGAGCAGGCCCGGCAACTCGCCGGCAACCCGCGCGTCACGGCGGTCCTGCCCGACGAGCTCTTGCAGCTCGACGGTGGCAACGGCGGCAACGGCAACGGTGGCAGCGGTCATGGCAACGGCGGTGGGAGCGGCGGCGACGGCGGGAGCGGCGGCGACGGCTCGACGGGCGGGCCGAGCAGCGGCGTGTCCGGCAACGACGACCTCGCCGACTTCATCGGGCTCACCGGTCGCGGCGAGGCGTGGAAGTCGGGGCTGACCGGCGAGGGCGTGCGCATCGGGATCATCGACTCCGGTATCTGGCCCGAGCACCCGAGCTTCGCCGACGACGGCTCGTATCCGACCGCCGATCCGTTGCCCACCGACGCCGGGCCGACATGCCAGTTCGGCACGAGCACCGTCGAGCCGGCCAAGAGCCTCGACACCGCGTTCACGTGCAACGACAAGCTGGTCGGCGCCCGCGAGGAGCTGACCAACTACAAGCTGGCGGTCGGGCTCGACGACGACGAGTTCGACTCCGCCCGCGACAACGAGGGCCACGGCACCCACGTCGCCTCGACGGCGGCGGGCAACGCCGGCGTGCAGTCACAGCTGTTCGGCGTGAACTACGGGAAGATCTCCGGGATCGCGCCTCGGGCGCAGATCGTCGCCTACAAGGCCGCCGGCCGGCTCGGCGCGCTCGACCAGCGACGTGGCCGCGGCGGTCGATCAGGCGATCGCCGATGGCGTCGACGTCATCAACCTGTCGATCGGCGGCGGGTCCACCGATCTGCTGCAGCCGAACCTCACCGCGCTGCTCACCGCGGTGCAGGCCGGGATCTTCGTCGCCACGTCGGCGGGCAACAACGGGCCCGACGCCGGCTCGATCGGTGGCGCCGCCGCCGTCCCGTGGACCACTGCCGTCGCCGCGACCACGCAGCGCCGGGTGTTCCGCGGCGCGGTGACGCTCGACCTCGGCAAGTTCGGCTGGGGCCCGAAGCGCGCGCCGCTGAGCCTCGTCGGCTCGTCGGTCACGCCAGGAACCAAGGGCGCTGTCGCCATCGTCGACGGCGCGTCCGTCGGCGGGGAGCGTTGCCTGCCGGGCGAGCTGGATCCGAAGCTGGTGGCCGGCAAGGTCGTGCTGTGCCTGCTCGCCGGCAGCAGCCCCACCGACAAGAGCACCGAGGTGCAGCGCGCCGGCGGTGTCGGCCTCGTGCTCTACAACGAGACCGACGACCAAGACCTCTACACCGACAACGCGTTCGTGCCCACCGTCAACCTGGATCACTGGGCGGGCCGGCTGCTGAAGACGTACATCGAACTGGGCAAGAACCCGAAGGTCACGTTGAGCACCGGTGGCACGTGGACGTGGTCGAGCGCCCCCTCGATGCTCAGCTACTCGTCCCGCGGCCCGAACACCGCAGCCGCCGACATCGTCAAGCCCGACATCAGCGCGCCCGGCGGGCAGATCCTCGCCGGCAACAGCCCCGTGTCCGACTCGTCGGTATCGGCGCCCGGCCAGCTGTTCCAGGCGATCAGCGGTTCGTCGATGGCCAGCCCGGTCGTCGCCGGCGTGTACGCGCTGTTGAAGCAGGCCCATCCGGACTGGACGCCGGCGATGGCCAAGTCGGCGCTGATGACGACGGCCGACACCGGCGTCGTCGACAACGACCGGCGCACGCCGGCCGGCCCGTTCGCCACCGGCGCCGGCATGGTCGACCCCGGCATCGTCGCCGCCGCCGGCTCGGCGTTCGATCCCGGCCTCGTCTACGACACCCGCGTCGTCGACTATCTCGGCTTCCTCTGCGATGCCGCACCCAACTGGTTCGCGGTGTACGCCGACCCGTCGACGTGCGACGTCCTTCCGAGCATCGGTGTGTCGACGCATGCGGTCGACCTCAACAGCCCGTCGATCGGGGTCAGCGCGCTGCCGGGCACGAGCACCGTCACCCGCACGGTCACCAGCGTGGCGGCGACGACCACGACGTGGAAGGCATCGGTGCAGGCCCCGTCGGGCTACAAGGTCACCGTCTCGCCTCGCACGCTCAAGCTCGCCCCGGGTGCCTCGGCCACGTTCACCGTCACCTTCACCAACACCGGAGATGGCCGCGTCGGCCAGTGGACCACCGGCTCGCTGACGTGGACCAGCGGCCGCTACGTCGTCCGCAGCGCGATCGCCGTGCAGGGCTCGGCGATCAGTGCGCCCGACGCGGTCTCGGGCACGGGCACGGCCGGGTCGCTGACGTTCGACCAGTCGTTCGGCTACACCGGTGCCTACTCGGCCACGGCTCATGGACTGGTCGCCCGCGTCGGTCGCGGCGGCACGATCCTCCAGGACCCCGACCAGACGATCCCGAGCGGTGACGACGACCAGGGCGGCGTGCTGGCCTTCCCGGTGACGATCAGCGGCGCCGCCCATGCCCGCTGGACGCTGAAGTTCCCGGCCGACGATCCCGACGACCTGGACCTGTACCTCGTCAAGGACGGCGCGATCGTCGCGATCAGCGGCAACGTCGGCACGAACGAGCAGATCGACCTCGTCGATCCCGCCGACGGTGACTACACGCTGTACGTCCACGGCTACAAGGTCACCGAACCGGACGGCCGGGCGATCAGCGTCGGGCAGTGGCTCGTGCCCGCCGCACCGTCCGATGGCTCGAACCTGACCGTCGCGGCACCGACGACGGCGAAGGTCGCCACGACGGCCGACGTCACCGTCACCTGGCAGGACCTCGACGCCGGCACCGAGTACCTCGGCTCGATCACCCATGCCGACGGCAGCGGCCCGCTCGCCACCACGCTCGTCGACATCACGACGTGACCGTTCACTGACAATCGGCAGGCGCGCCGGCGCGAACATGGACACCATGAGCGATGTCACCGTCATCCGTGGAGGAACGGTCGTGGACGGCACCGGTGCGCCGGGCCGCCAGGCCGATGTCGTGTTTGCCGACGGGGTGATCGTCGGCGTCGGCGAAGGCCTTGCCGCGCAGCATCCGGACGCCACCGTCGTCGACGCCACCGGCAAGGTCGTCGCGCCCGGGTTCATCGACATCCACACCCACTTCGACGCCCAGGTGTTCTGGGACCCGGCGCTGACCCCGTCGTGCTATCATGGCGTCACCACGGTCGTCGCCGGCAACTGCGGCTTCTCGATCGCCCCGACGCGGCCCGAGCACCGCAGCCTGATCGCCCACACGCTGGAGAAGGTCGAGGACATGGACCCGGCCTCGCTCGACGCCGGCATCCCGTGGGAGTTCGAGACGTTCCCCGAGTACCTCGACACGATCGAGCGCCGCGGCGCCGTCCTCAACTACGCCGCGTACATCGGCCACACGCCGCTGCGCATCTACGTGATGGGCGACGAGGCCAGCCGCCGTGCGGCGACGCCAGAGGAGATCGACACGATGGCGCGGTTGGTGCGCGAGGCCGTGGAGGCCGGCGCCTGCGGGTTCGCCACCAGCTTCGCCGTCACCCACCTCGGCGCCGACGGCCAGCCGATCCCCAGCCGCTGGGCCGACCGTGCCGAGTTCGAGGCGCTGTGCCACGCCGCCGCGGCCGGTGGCCGCTCGGTGATCGGCGTCAACGGCGCCAGTGGCGACCTGCACTTCAGCGACTACTACGACATCCAGCTCGACGTCGGCATCCCGTTCACCTACACGGCGGTGCTCACGACCGATACCGGGGCGCACATGAAGGCCGTGCACATGCACCGCGAGGGGATGGCCAAGGGCGCCCAGGTGTGGCCGCAGGTCTCCTGCCGGCCGTTGACGTTCTCGATGAACCTGATCGAGCCGTTCACCCTCAACACCAGCCCGATCTTCGCCGAGCTGATGCCAGGCACGCTCGACGAGCGCCGCGCCGCCTACGCCGACCCGGTGTGGCGCGACCGCGTCCGCGAGGGCTGGGCCAGTGGCAAGGGCATCCCGCCGCGATGGGACACCTACGAGGTGATGGAGTCCACCGCGCACCCCGAGAACGTCGGGCGCCGGCTGCTCGACATCGCCACCGAGGCCGGCAAGGACCCGTTCGACGCGCTGCTCGACCTGTCCGCCGACGAGACCGATCTCAAGCACCTGCGGGTCAAGGCGATCCTTGCCAACGACGACGCCGACGGCGTGGCGCTGCTGCTCAACGAGCCTGGTTGCACGCTCGGCCTCAGCGATGCCGGCGCCCATGTCAGCCAGCTGTGCGACGCCCCGCTGCCCACCGACCTGCTCGGCAACTGGGTCCGCGAGCGGAACGTGATGAGCCTGGAGGACGCGGTCAACAAGCTGACGAAGGTCCAGGCCGACATCTTCGGCTTCGACGACCGCGGCGTGATCGCCGAGGGCAAGGCCGCCGACCTGGTCGTGTTCGACCCGGCGACGGTCGCTCCCGGTCCGCTGCGGCGGGTGCGCGACTTCCCGGCCGATGCCGAGCGGCTCACCGCCGACAGCCCCTCGGGGATGACCGCCCTGTTCGTCAACGGCACCCCCGTGATCGTCGACGGGGTGCTGCAGGACGACGCGGTGGCCGCCCGCCCCGGCCAGGTGCTGCGCGCCGCACGATGACCATCCGGGCAGTCCTGCTGCCCAGGTTGCAGCAGCGATCCCGGAGCATGTTAGGCTTCCTTCACCGGCCACCACGGGGTGGCTGGATGGAGCACGTGGAGGGCACGTGGCGATCATCTGCCACTGCGAAGCCGTCAAGGAACGGACCATCGTGGAATCCATCCAGCGCGGCGCTTCCTCGGTCTGCGAGGTCGCCGACATCTGTGGTGCGGCCAGCCGCTGCGGTGGCTGTTGGGACTCGGTGGAAGACCTCGTCGACCGCCACAGCACGCGCGTTCGGCTCTCGATGGCCTGACGTCGCACGGAGGCAGCCTCGGCCTTTCGGCTGGGGCTGCTTCGTCGCGCCCGAGCACGGAAGGTGGTAGGCTCATCGGTCATGCAGGGCAACCCGAGAATCATCGAAACGCTCAACGACGTCCTGACCGCCGAGCTGACGGCCATCAACCAGTACTTCATCCACGCCAAGATGTGCGACAACTGGGGTTACGACCGCCTGGCCGAGCACATCAAGCACGAGTCGATCGACGAGATGAAGCACGCCGACGCGATCATCGAGCGGATCCTGTTCCTCGAGGGCGTGCCGAACATGCAGCGTCTGTACCCGGTGCGCGTCGGCGAGACCGTCATGGAGCAGTTCGAGCTCGACTTGCAGGTGGAGGTCGAGGCCGTGAAGCGGTTCAACGACGGCATCGCCCTGGCGGTCGAGGTCGGCGACAACGCCACCCGCCACCTCCTGGAGGGGATGCTCGTCAGCGAGGAGGACCACGCCGACTGGCTGGAGACCCAGCTGGAGGCGATGCGCCAGGTCGGCGAGCAGAACTACCTCGCCCAACAGCTGCACGACTGATCTGTCCTCGTTCGGGCTTCGGTCCGGGCGAAGCCCCTCCCTGCGCCTGCCGGGCTCGCCGGCCCCGCTGTGCGTCGCCGCTCGCCGCGTGTCGGGTCGGTGGTGAGCTCGGCGTTCGGGCGGGTCGGACGGGGTGGCCGCCTCGGAGCACGGGGTACTGGCGCTCGGGAGCGTCGGCCGGCTCGCGGGTGAGCGGCGGCCCGTCCTCATGCCCAGCACCACGGTCGAACGCGCCACGATGGCGACATGAAGTACACCAAGCTTGGTTCGACCGGTCTCGACGTCTCGCGCATCTGCCTGGGGTGCATGAGCTATGGCATCGCCGAGCGAGGCAACCACCTCTGGACGCTCGACGAGGAGGCGTCGCGGCCGCACATCAAGCGCGCCGTCGAGGCCGGGATCAACTTCTTCGACACGGCGAACGTGTACTCCGACGGCACGAGCGAGGAGATCGTCGGGCGAGCCCTCGCCGAGTACGCCGACCGCGACTGGCTGGTGGTGGCCACCAAGGTGCACGGGCAGATGCGCAAGGGCCCGAACGGCTGGGGCCTGTCGCGCAAGGCGATCATGACGGAGATCGACCACAGCCTGCGCCGGCTGAACATGGACTACGTCGACCTGTACCAGATCCACCGCTTCGACTCGCGGGTGCCGATCGAGGAGACGATGGAGGCGCTGCACGACGTCGTCAAGGCCGGCAAGGCCCGCTACATCGGTGCGTCGTCGATGAGGGCGTGGCAGTTCGCCAAGGCCCAGCACACAGCCGAGGCCAACGGCTGGACGAAGTTCGTGACGATGCAGGACCACTACAACCTGCTGTACCGCGAGGAGGAGCGGGAGATGCTCCCGCTGTGCGTCGACCAGGGCGTCGGCGTCATCCCGTGGAGCCCGCTGGCGCGCGGCAAGCTGACCCGCGACTGGGAGGAGGGCACCGGGCGCAGCGAGACCGACGAGTTCGGCAAGACGCTGTACGGCACGGCCAACCGGGAGATCGTCGAGCGCGTCGCCCAGATCGCCGAGGACCGTGGCGTGTCGCGCGCCCAGGTCGCCCTCGCCTGGGTGGCCGGCCACCCGGCCGTGTCGGCGCCGATCGTCGGCGCCACCAAGGAGCAGCACCTCGTCGACGCGATCGCCTCCGTCGACCTCGTGCTCAGCGCCGAGGAGCGGGCGCTCCTGGAGGAGCCGTACACGCCGCAGGCCGTGAGCGGTCACGTGTAGGCCGGCGCGTCACGTCCCCGTGAGTCGTCGGACGATCGGGGCGAACGCATGGGCTTGGTCCTGCGGCAGGCAGACGTACGAGTAGCCCCAGCGCTCCCGCCGGGCGAGGACCTCGTCGGCGATCTCGGCCGCCGAACCGACCAGCACGAGCGGGGAGCGCAGCACCTCGTCGACCGGTGCGCCGAAGCGGGCGCTGAGCCGGTTGCCAAGGCGGCCGAGGTCGTCGGTGACCCGGGCGACGGAGATCCAGGCGTTCAGCTCCAGCGCGGCGAAGCGTTCGCCGGCGGCCTCGCGGACGAGGGCGACCTTGGCCTCCATCGACGCCGGCAGGGCGTCTCGGGCGCTGGCCTCGCCGGGGCTCGACGGCAGGTGGACGTTGAGGCCGACGATGTCGGCGTGCCGGGCGGCGAACGTCAGCATCCGCCGGCCGCCGCCGGCGACGAGGATCGGCGGGCCGCCGGAGGCATGCGGCTTGGGTGTGCCGTCGAGGTCGTCGATGCGGTAGTGCTCGCCGGCGAAGCTGAACTGGGCGTCGGCGAACAGGCCGCGCAGCACGGCGACGTGCTCGATCAGCCGGTCGACGCGCGCGCCCGGCGGGTCGTGGCGGATGCCCGACCGGGAGTAGTCGAGCGGGTTGTAGCCGGCACCGAGGCCGACCTCCAGCCGGCCGCCCGAGAGCACGTCGATCGACGCCAGCTCGCGGGCGAGGACGGCCGGGTGGCGGAAGTCGCAGGCCAGCACCATCGGCGCGACCTTCAGGGTCGTGGTGGCCATCGCCGCCGTCGCCATCGCCGTGATCGGCCCGTAGCCCTCGTGGAAGTGGTCGGGGACGAACAGCGTCGAGTAGCCGAGCGACTCCAGCTCACGGGCGCTGTCGACCCACGACAGCCCGTCGAACGGGGCCATCAGCTCGACCCCGAAGCGGAACCGGCGCGGGTGGGCGGTGACCATCGCAGCAGCTTGCCGCACGCCGCCTGACGCGCAGCTCTCGCGGCGTCCTGCGGTTCCTCCCAGGATCGGCCGGCACCGTGACCGGGTGCTGCGGTCGCGCCTGAGGGTCCTGCTCGTCGTGGTCGCGACGCTGCTCGCCGCCTGCGGTTCGTCGTCGACGAGCATGGCGACGGCTGATCTCGGCGGCGGCCTGCGCGGCCCGTCCGGTGTCGCCGCGACGACGGTCGCCACGGGTCTGACGAACGTCGCCGCGCTCGCGTTCGACGGCGACGGGCGGCTGTGGGCGGCGACGTCGTCGATGAGCGACGACGGCACCGACGCGGTGTACCTCGTCGGCGACGGCGGAGCGCCGACCAAGGTGATCGCCGGCGTGCACACCCCGCTCGGCCTGCTGTGGCTCGGCGACGAGCTGTTCGTCGCCCAGGGGAAGGAGGTCGACGCCTACGGCGGCTTCGATGGCACCACGTTCACGTCGCAGCGCACCGTCGTCACCTTCGGCGACGGCGTCGGCGAGCTCAACGAGCTGGTGCAGCTGCCCGACGGCCGCCTGGCGCTGGGGATCTCCGCGCCGTGCAACGCCTGCACGGTGACCGACGAACATGCCGCGGCCGTGGTGACGTTCCAGCCCGACGGCAGCGACCTGCAGGTGATGGCTGGCGGGATCCGCGCCCCGGTCGGGCTGACCGTGTTCGACGGCCAGTTGCTGGTGACGATGAACCAGCGTGACGACCTCGGCGACGACACGCCCGGCGACTGGCTGGCCGTCGTGACCGACGGCCAGTCGTGGGGCTTCCCGGACGTGACCGCCTCACCGGCGCCCCTCGCCGTGCTCGACGCCCACGCCGCGGTGAGCGGCGTCGCCGTGCTCGCCGACGGGATCGGTTCGCTCGACGGCCCCGTCGCCGTCGTCGCCGAGTGGAACACCGGCAAGGTGCTCGCCGTCGCGTTGGACGGCGATTCGACGCCCCGGCTGCTGCTGAGCGGTATGGAGCACCCGATGCCCGTCGTCGCCGGCGCCGACGGCTCGCTGTACGTCGGCGACTGGGCCAGCGGCACCGTCGTGCGCCTGACGCCGGCCAGTTGACCATGGCCCGACCCCACGGCGCGATGTGAGATGTGCCGCACCCCTGCGCACATCTCGAATCGCTCGTCGGCGGCCCCGGTGGCCGATGTGAGATGTGCGGTGCCGATGCGCACATCTCGAATCGCGAGGGTCAGCGTGGCGGGCGGAGGCAGTAGCCGATACCGCGCACGGTGTGGATCAGCGCCGGCTCGGCGGTGTCGAGCTTGTTGCGCAGGTAGCGGATGTACGTCTCCACCACCCGACCGTCGCCGCCGAAGTCGTAGCCCCACACGGCGTCGAGCAGCTGGGCCTTGGACAGCACCCGGCCCTGGTTGACGAGCAGATGGCGCAGCAGGGCGTACTCCGTCGGCGTCAGCTCGACCTCGGCCCCGGCCCGGGTGACGAGATGGGCGTCGTCGTCCATCGCCAGGTCGGCGCAGACCAACCTGGCGCCGCGCCTGGTGCAGCCGTTGCGGCGTAGGACCGTCGACAGGCGGGCGACCAGCTCGTCGAGGCTGAACGGCTTGGTGACGTAGTCGTCGGCGCCGATCGTCAGGCCGTGGACCTTGTCCTCGGTGCTCGCCCGGCCGGAGAGGAAGACGATCGGCACGTCGCTGCCGGCGGCCTTCAGCCGGCGGCAGACCTCGAAGCCGTCGAGGTCGGGCAGGGTGACGTCGAGGACGATGACGTCTGGCTGGTCGACGGCGGCGAGATCGAGCGCCTCGCGCCCACCCTCGGCGGACACGGTCTCGAAACCCGAGTAGCGCAGCGCAGCCTCGAGCATCGAGCGCAAGCTCTCCTCGTCCTCGACGACCAACACGCGTCCAGCCGACATGTCCCGAGCGTGTCGGCGATCCGTGAGGCGATCGTGAGAGCCGGGTTCGAGCAGGTTGCGAACCGGCCGCTCTCGGCAACCTCTCGGTCGGTTCGGGGCGGGCTGTCGGGTCGGTCGCGTTGGATGGTCCTCCGATGGCGGATGCCATCGGCACACACCCGACCAACGGAAGGTCCCACATGAGAACGTCCATCAAGCGGTTGATCGCCGGTGCCTCGCTCGCCGGTGCGATCGGCATCGGCGGTGCTGCCGTCGCCTCGGCACAGGGCACCAGCTCGCCGAAGGTCCACGTGCCGGCGGCGACCGGCGACCCGAGCACGCCCACCGCCTCGACGCCGGCTGCCCCGTCCGGCGGCCACGGTGGTCAGCGCGGCGGCGGTAGCTCGGAGAACTGCCCGAACATGGGTGGCGACAGCGGCACGCCGTCGTCGACGCCGTCGTCGGCGCAGAACGCCGAGACCTGATCCCGGCGGGCGCGCCGGCGCTCAGCGCTCAGCGGTCGAAGGCGCAGAACACGTTGCCGTCGACATCGTCGAGCACGGTCCAGCGGATGTCCTCGTCGGGCGTCCGCTGGACCGTCGCGCCCCGATCGACGAGGGCGGCCACGTCGGCGGTCTCGACGTCCCAGTGCATCCGGTTCTTGATCTGCCGCTCGTCGAACACCCGCACGAACTTCAGCGTCAGCGTGCCGAGGCCCGCCGCGCCGTTCAGCCAGCGCAGCGCGCCATCGGGGCCCGGCCCGAGCTCGCCGCCGAGCAGACCCTGCCACCACGCGGCGACGTGCTCGGGCCGGTCGCTGTCGACGCACAGGGCGAACGGTTCGGCCAGCCCGGCGGCGGGGGCGTCGCCGGGGAACACGCACAGCTCGTTGCCCGCCGGATCCTGCAGCACCCGGAACGTGCCCTGGTCGGCGACCGCCGTCGCCCCGACGCCCAGCAGCGGCTCGAGCGAGGCGGCGTACAGGTCGAGGTGGACGCGGTTCTTGACGGTCTTCGGCTCGGCGACCGGGTTGATCCACAGCGCGTGGAGCGCGTCGTGGCGGATCGACCCGACCCCGTCGGCGCGGCGCTCGTAGGTGCTGCCGAGCACCGCCGACCAGAACTCGCCGACGAGGTCGACGTCGTTCGCGTCGAGACACAGGTCCTTGAACGCCGCCAGCGGCATCGCGGCGACGATACCGATCGGCTGGCCGGGTCAGCGGCTCATTTCAGGGCGGCGGCCACGGCCGATGCCGTCGCCGGCGCGCACAGGTACGGCTCGCGGTCGTGGGGGCGATGGCCGTTGTCGACACGCTGCTCGACGACGCCGGCGAACACGTCGGCCACCGGGCGACCTCCGGCGACGAGATCGCCCGTCGCGGTGACGTTCGTCCACCGGCGGACCGCTGCCGGCCATTGCCCGGCGCCCTCGACGAGCGCCGGCTGCAGGTCGGCGCCGATCACGTGGTGGCGCCCGAGCGGCGAACCGATCGTCACCAGGTCGAGCCGTGCCGGGCCGTCCGTCAACGCCAGCGCCTCGTAGGCCACCACCGTGCCGAGCGAGTGGGCGACGACGACGCGGGTGTCGTCGGTGATCGCCGCCGCCACCCGGCCACGGACCTCGGCGCGCAGTTCAGCGTCGTCGAAGTACCTGCCGAGCTGGGCGATCGTCCGCGTGACCTGCTCGCGTCCGATCGCCTTCACCAGCCCGTCGAGGCCGGCATCGCCGGCGATCGCTGCGCCGGCGGCGGTGATCCCGGTGTGGGCGGCGATTGCCGCGAGCCTCGGCGTCGCTCAGCTCGGCTCCCGGCTGCGGGCGGAACAGGTCGCCGTAGAACGCGATCGTGACGTCGGCCGGGTCGATGTCGCCGGCGCCCGCCAGCGCCATCCCGTCGCGCAGCGCCGGCACCCATCGTGCGTCCAGCTGGTTCGGCCCCCACAGCTCGTGGAACGCGCCGTGCACGCCGACCACCCTGGTCACCGTGAACCCCCGTTGCCGTCCTCGCTGCGCATCCGCCACAGCCTGCCCGACGCGGCGCCGGACGGCATGCGGTCGTCGTGTGCGGCGGTGAGGTGAGCGGTGCGCGCGAAGGGTGCGCGCATCACTCACCTCGGCGGGGCGGCGGTACCGTGACGGCATGTCGATTCGCAGCAGGGCGGCCAAGCCGGTGACCATCACCAACGAGAGCGGGCAGCCGGAGATCGTGCTGGAGATCGACGGCCTGACGTTGTCGATGACCCCGCCGGCCAAGGACGACCAACCGACCGCCAAGGGCGGCGAGGCGCCGCCGAGCTGATGTTCGGCAGCGGCGACGGCTTCATCCGCTGCAGCGACGGTCACGTCCGCTGGGGGCGGTTCGGCGCGGCCGGTGTGCTGTTCGTCGTCGACGGTGACGACGGCCCGCACGTCATGCTCCAGCTGCGCTCCGGCTTCGCCCACGAGGGTGGGACGTGGTCGTGCTCCGGCGGAGCGCTCGACCTCGGCGAGTCGCCGCTCGACGGGGCGCTGCGCGAGGCCTGCGAGGAGGTCGGCATCCCCGACGGCCCGTTGACGCTGCTCGGCCAGTACGTGTTCGAGCCGGCCGACGACTGGAGCTACACCACGGTGGTCATCGGCCTGGAGACGCGCTTCGGCGACTCGCAGAACTTCGAGACGGACGCCGTCGACTGGGTGCACGTCGACCACGTCGACCGTCGCCCGCTGCACCCCGGCTTCGCCAGCGCCTGGCCGCACCTGCGGGCCATCGTCGAATCAAGGTCGACGGACCCGAGCGACGCGCCGGCCTGAACGGGGCGAGCGCCAGCAGCGGGCCGTCGGACAGGTCGGCCGAAGGCCGACCATCAAGCCTTCGCCACGCTCCGCTTGGCCTTGTCGACGAGGTGGGGGGGAAGCACGTCGTAGTGGTCGTGCTGGACCGTGAAGCTGCCGCGGCCACCGGTCATCGAGCGCAGGTCGACGGCGTAGCGGGTCAGCTCGCTCGTCGGGACGAGAGCGATGATCTCCTGCTCGCCGTGCTCGGCGGTGTCCGTGCCCTGGACGCGGCCGCGCCGTGAGGTGATGTCGGCCATCACGTCGCCCTGGTTGCTGAGCGGCACGGTCACTCGCAGCAGCGAGATCGGCTCCAGCACGGCGACGCCGGCGGCGGCCATCGCCTGCTTGAAGCCCTGTGATGCCGCGGTCTTGAACGCCATCTCGCTGGAGTCGACGGAGTGGTACTTGCCGTCGTAGCACTCGACCTGGACGTCGACGACGGGGAAGCCGTGCACGCCGCCGGTGGCCATCGTCTCCTCGATGCCCTTCTGTACGGCCGGGATGTAGTTGCGCGGGATCGCCCCGCCGACGATCTTGTCGGCGAACTCGAAGCCGCCACCGCGCGGCAGTGGGGCGACGCGCAGGTTGGCGACGGCGAACTGCCCGTGGCCGCCGCTCTGCTTCTTGACCTTGCCCTCGGCGGCGGCGCTGCCGGCGACGGTCTCGCGGTACGGCACGTGCACGTCGTCGGTGTCGACGTGCACGCCGAACTTGCGGGCCAGTCGTTCCAGGGTGACGGCGATGTGGGTGTCGCCGACGCCGCGCAGCACGGTCTGCTTGGTCTCCTCGACACGGCCGACCTGCAGCACCGGGTCCTCGGCCTGCAGCCGTTGCAGGGCGGCGTTGAGCTTGTCGTCGTCGGCCTGGGTGTGCGGCACGATGGCCACGCCGTGGTTGGCCATCACCACCTCCGACGCGGCGACGCGCACCGGCGAGCCCTTCGGCGCCAGCGTGTCGCCGGTCTGCGTGGCCGACAGCTTGGCGACCGCGCCGATGTCGCCGGCGACCAGCTCGCCGACGGGCTGCTGGTCCTTGCCGCGCAAGGTGAACAGCCCGTGGAGGCGCTCCTCGGCACCGCTGCGGCTGTTGGTCAGGCGGTCGTCGGCGCGCACCGTGCCGGACAGCACCTTGAACACGGACAGCTGGCCGACGAACGGGTCGGCGATCGTCTTGAACACGTGCACGAGCGGCTTGCCGCCGGCGTCGGCGTCGACGTCGACCTGCTCGGTCCCCGCGGTGACGGTGGTGGGGCGCGCTGCCGGCGACGGGCCGATCTCGCAGACGAAGTCGGCGAGCCGGTCGACGCCGACGCCGGTCAGGGCCGAGCCGATCAGCACCGGGAACTCCTGCCCGTCGAGCACCTCGTGGGCGAGCGCCTTCTCCAGATCGGCGACGCTCGGCACCTCGCCGCCGAGGTAGCGCTCGAGCTGCTCGTCGTCGCCGGAGACGATCTCCTCGATCACGCTGTCGTGCAGGGCGTGCTCCTCGTCGGCGACGTCGGCGGGCATGGGGGTGCTGTGATGGGTGCCGCCGGGCTCGTAGTCGTAGGCCTCCTCGCTGAGGACGTCGGCCACGCCGTGCAGGCTGGCGGCCTCGCCGAGCGGCAGCTCCAGCGGGGCGAAGCCGCTGCCGAAGGCGGCGCGCAGCTGCTCGAGGACGCCGTGGAAGTCGGCGCGGTCCTTGTCCTCCTTGTTGACGAAGACCATGCGCGGCAGGCCGCGGGCGGCGACCTCGCGCCACAGCAGCTCGGTCTGGACCTCGACGCCGTCGACCGCGCTGACGACGAGGACCGCGAGGTCGGCGACGTCGAGCGCGGCGCGGACCTCACCGACGAAGTCGGGGTACCCGGGGCAGTCGATGACGTTGACCTTGTAGGACGACCCGTTGCTGGCTCGCCACTCGAACGGGGCGAGGGCGAGCGAGATCGAGATCTTGCGGGCGACCTCCTCCGGCTCGCTGTCGAGCGTGCTGCTGCCGTCGTCGACCCGACCGGCCCGCGTCGTCGTCCCCGACCTGGCCAGCAGCGCCTCGGCCAGCGTCGTCTTGCCCGACCCGCTGTGGCCGAGCAAGGCGACGTTGCGGATGTTCTCGGTCGGATAGCTCTTCACTCGCGTCCTCCGGTCCTGCTCGACATCCCCCGATGCCTGCACCGCCGACCGTACCGAATCCACGGGCCGCCGCTCGCCCGGAGAGCGAGGTCGGCTGGGGGTCGTGTCGTCCCCTGAACAGGCGCCCCGACGCTCGGCCGGCGACAGGACCGGCCCGGTGCGATGTGCCGCCGGCCACGCGGGGAGAATGCCCGGATGACGACACCGGTGATCATCGAGGCGGCCATCAACGGCGCGACGACCAAGCAGCGCAACCCCAACGTCCCGATCTCGACCGACGAGCTGGTCGCTGACGCGATCGCCTGCATCGACGCCGGCGCGGCGATCGTCCACTTCCACATCGCCTCGTCCGGGCTGTCGGGTGAGGAGGCAGCCGCCGAGTACCTGGCCGTTGCCGAACCGGTCCTCGAGGCGCGCCCCGCCGCGCTGTGGTATCCGACGATCAACTTCGGTCCGACGGCGCAGCGCTACGCACACATCGAGCCGCTCGCCGCCAGCGGCAAGATCCGGATGACGCTCAGCGATCCCGGCTCGGTCAACCTCGGCGGTTCACGCGACGGCGTCCCCGTCGGCCCGTTCGTCTACGCCAACAACTTCGACGACATCGCCGAGCAGATGCGTCTCGGCCGTGAGCTTCGGTCTGGGGCCTGGCATCGCGATCTACGAGCCGGGGTTCCTGCGCGCGGTCGTCGCCTACCACCGGGCCGGTCTGCTCCCTGCCGGATCGTTCGTCAAGCTCTACCTGTGCGCCGACAGCGGTCTCAGCGGTTCGCCGTTCGGCCTGCCGCCGACGATCAAGGCGCTCGACGCCTACCTGGAGATGCTGGACGGCACGGGCTTGGCGTGGGCCGTCTCCGCTGTGGGTGACGACCTCTGCCGGACGCCGGTGTGTGCGGCGGCCCTGGAACGAGGCGGCCACCTCCACATCGGCCTGGAGTTCTACGGCGGCGACCGGACCCCGACGAACGTGTCGCTCGTGCACGAGGCGGTCGCCGCGTGCGAGGCCGCCGGTCGCCCGGTGGCGTCGCCAGATCAGGCGGCGGAGGTGTTGGGGTTGGCGGTAGCGTGAGGGGACTCTCATACAGGGGGCTGACAGGTTTCGACGTCGGTGTCTCTGGTCGAGCGTGCGACCCGAGTTGCTCAGACTCGCTAAACGGGGCAAACACAAAGAATTGCCAACGAGCAGTTCGCTCTCGCCGCCTGATCTGATCAGGTGAACTGAGAGACATCGTGACCAGCAATGGCGCACGGGGCCGATCCACCGCAGCCCGGCAACAGAAGCGGGGGATGACCGCCCGAAAGTGAGCTGACCGCCGGAAAGACGGCTGACACTCCGCAAAGACGGAGCGAGGGCCGCCGGGCAACCGACGGCTAGCCGACCCGCCGGCGGGACAACGTCAGTCCCAGTGCCGGGAATGGTCGTAGCACGAGCTTCCACTGGCCGATGGACGGGGGTTCGATTCCCCCCAGCTCCACCGCGTGTGAGGCGCATATGCCCAGCTCAGGGCATGTGCGCCTCTTGCGTCCCGGACCCGTAGGACGGAAAAGGACGGATGGCTGCATCGGTACGGGGGTGCATGCTGGACTCTGTGCCCGTGAATCGACCTCCAGGCGCCGCCCGGCTGCCCCGCCCCCGACGAGCCTTGCCGCCGCGATTTGGCTCCGGTTTTCCACATGGTTGAAACGCCCGGTGGCGGTGGACCACGGGGTCAGGCGCGTTTTTCGCTCACAGTCCTGCCATCCCGCGCCGCGTACCTGATCGCGGCGGGCAGTCGGAGCGGGCTTCGCCGAGCGGTCGAGGAGGCGACCTCCCGGTGGGGCGGGGCGATTGAGCCGATCATCCCAGTTCGTCGCAACGGCGTCGTCGATCCATGGTGGCGGCAGGTCATCGAGATCTTGGCTCCGGCAGGACTGGTGACTGTGGACGTCCCCAAGGACTCGGCCCGCGCCGTTGCCAACGAACTCGGGTTGACCGTGACGTCGATCGAGCGAATCGATCACGAAGGCGAGACGATGTGGTGCCCGAACCCCGGCGCGGTATGGACTCCACCGCCACAGGCGCGCGATCAAGCGGCCACGTTGGCGACCGAGGGGAACAGACTCTGGGAGGTCGTTGCCGCTGGCGACCTTCGAAGTGACGTGCTGTCTTGGTCTGCAGAAGTCGGCGTGCCGTACCTGCGTCCCCAGAGCGACGATTGGATTGGCCACGCGCAGCTGGCGCGCTCAACGGGACTCGATCGAACGGTCGATCAGCTGCCGATCGTTACGGCCAGCGGATGGGATGGCGTCCCGTCTCGTGGTGTAGGTGACCACGTGCGTTCCCGTCGGCTGTGGGTCAGTTTCGGGGTGCTGCGGGCAAGGCTAGTTCGGCGTTGTTGTCGGTGAGCTCGGCGACGGAAGCGGCGGCGATGTAGCGGCGTTCGGCGGCGATCATCTCGTCGTTGATCTCGACGAGGAGGGCTCCGACGAGACGGATCACGGACTGCTTGTCGGGGAAGATCCCGACGACGTCGGTGCGTCGCTTGAGCTCGCGGTTGAGGCGTTCGATTGGGTTGTTCGACCAGATCTTCGACCAGTGCGCTGGCGGGAAGCCGGTGTAGGCGAGCACGTCTGCCTCCATCGCTTCGAGCCGCTCGGCGACTGCGGGCGCGTAGGGGCGCAGTTGGTCGACGACACCGCGCAGCTGGGCGCGGGCGGTGTCGGCGTCGGGTTGGGCGAACACGGTGCGGATCAGGGCGGCGATCATCTGACGGTGGCGGTGTTGGGCCGCGGCGAGCAGGTTGCGTATCGCGTGGACGCGGCAGCGTTGCCAGGCGGCGCCTTGCAGGCTGCGCCGGATCGCCTTGACCAGACCGGCGTGCGCATCGGACACGACCAGGCGCACACCGCCCAGGCCGCGGTCGGTCAGGCTGGTGAGGAACTCGCGCCAGAACGTCTCGTTCTCCGAGTCGCCGACGTCGACACCGAGTACCTCGCGGTGCCCGTCAGCGCGTAGGCCGGTGGCGATCACGACGGCCTTGGACACGACGTGGCGGTGCTCGCGGACGTGGACGTAGGTGGCGTCGAGCCAGACGTAGATGAACGGCTGGTGATCGAGCCGGCGGGTGCGCAGCACGTTGACGTCGGCGTCGATGCCGGCGCAGATCCGTGACACGGTCGACTTCGACACGCCCGAGTCGCAGCCGAGCGCTTTGACGAGGTCGTCGACCTTCCGGGTCGAGGTACCGGTGATGTACGCGGTCATGATCACCGCCCACAGGGCACGGTCGACGCGTCGGCGCGGCTCGAGCAACTCGGGGAAGAAGCTGCCGGTGCGCAGCTTCGGGATCGCGACCTCGACGTCACCCGCCGGCGTGGAGACCAGCTTGGGGCGGTGCCCGTTGCGCAACGCGGTGCGCTCCGGGCTGTGCTCGCCGGGGCCGGCGCCGATCGTCGCGGTGAGCTCGGCTTCGATCAGCTCCTGCAACGCGGCGGCGAGGATGTCGCGCAACGACGTCGACAACGACGCGTCGCTGCCGGCAAGCCGCGCGGCAAGGTCAGACAGGGCAAACTCTCGGGTGGTCATCGTGCGTCCTTCTCGTTGGCTTGGTCGCTTCCGAGAATCGCACGATGACCACCATCACCCCAGCGATGGTCGAGGCCTCCTACACCACGTGATGGGACTCACTCGCGGATGGTGGCCAGGTGTCGCTGTCGTGTGGGTCGCCAAGCCAAACAGCATCAAAGATCTTGTGTGGTACTGGAACCTTCGAGCACTTCGACACATCGGCCGTGATGAGGCTCCGATGGTCTTGCTACCCGATCGCGGTGTCGAGAATTGGGTCGACTTTGGACGACAGTTCGAGCAGCAGCTCGGCCGTCAGGTCGACGGCGACCCGGACGTGGTGATCGGCAGCCTCGGGGTCCCCGTGGCGCGCCTGAAAGACATCGCGTCGATCCTCGGACTGCGCCCAAGTGAGCATGGCTACAAGCCCAACTCGATCCGGTTTCCTGCGCCTCCGCGACGAGAGGCACCTTTCACGTACCTCGTGAACCTCGACGTTCGACGGGAAGTCGTGTTCGATCGGAGCTACGGGCAGCGGACCGCGACGCTTGCGCAGATCTACCCGGACGAGACCATTGTTGACCTGGACTGCGCGTTCGCGCCGAAGCTCTCCGGGCACACCCTCGCGAGGCTCAGCGGTTCCGCATTCCGAGGTCTGCCCAAGCATGAAGCGGTCGCGAATGCGATCTTGCGTCACGCGACATGGTTGGGAGACGACCTGCAGATCGCCACCAATCTCTACGATCGCTACAACTGGACGCTGAAGATCCCCACGATCGAGGAGGCTGTCTGGCTTGCGCTTCGCGATAGCCACCCCGTGGCCAGATTGTCCGACAAGGGCAGACTCGCCGGTGCAGTCGAAGACACCCTGGGCTCCGCCGCGCTCGCTGACGTAGGTGCCTTCGACGTGATTCGTCATCTCACAACGCGACGCTCGGCGCACCGTGTTCGAGCCATCGACGGCTGGCACGCTGAGGGGAGATCCACCGACGAGATCGAACGGCTGACGCGCCTCACGTTTGGCCGAACAGAACGGCGGTTCTGCTCTGTTGCGGATATCAGCGGCGAGCTTGGGTCAGGTGCCGCCGCCGCAGCGGAGATGCTCGCCAACCGGGGCTATGTCGAGCGAGGCTTCGTGATCGCGTGCTCGACCTGCGCGATCACGAGCTTCGTTGAGCTCGTCAGAGTCGATGGACCTGCGACGTGTCCGGCGTGCCAAAGCAGGACAGTGTTCGAGTGTGGGATCGGCCCGACGGTGCACTACCGGCTACACGGCCTCGTCGATCGTGCCTCCGATCAAGGAGCGCTGCTTCACCTCAAAGTTCGGCGGCAACTACTCGATTCGAGCGTCTCCGGATTTGTGCTCCCAGGCGTTGAGCTAGATGGTTCGGAGGTCGATCTCTTCGGCGTGCTCAACGGCGAGCTGATCGCCGGGGAGGTCAAGCACTCGGCGGGTGCGTTCACCACCGATCAGATCAATCGGGATCTCGCAGTCTCGTCACGGCTAGGGGCCGCCATGCATGTTGCCGGATGTGCCGATCAGCTGCCGGCGGATCTCGTCGAACAGATCGCTTCGGTCGCAGCTAGTGTTGAGATCGGTCTGGTCGTGTGCGATCCGACCGGTGTGCGACGCCCTCGCGACTCCTGAGCGACCCGGGTCCACGGGCGGCTTCGGACGGGGATCGATTCCGACGGCCACGGCAGTAGACAGGCGCCGTGGACCAAGATGCAACGGCGCACTTCGCTGCGATCGTCGAGGCTGCGCGGCCGCGTCTCCGACAGATGGAGCCCAGTGGTCCGGTTCGGTCGGTGGTGACCGAGGAGTGGCTCGCTCACGTGGAGCGTGGGCTCACCGGCGCTCATCCGCTGCGACGCCTCCCCCCTTTGCTCCTCATGCTCGCGCAACTCGACGGCGACCGGCTCCGCTCGTTCGAGGACGATGTCCGAGCGGTGCAGCGTGCATCCCCCACCGGGAACAGGGTGGCGGCCTTCTTGAGCAATGGGATCGAGGCTGATCTCGCGGCTGAGCGACAATGGCTCGCTGGCTGCGCCGAACTTGCGCTGTGCGCCTCGTTGCTCGAGCGGTTCCCCGGGCGGGTCTGCATAGAGCCAAAGCTGCCGAACGGCAAGCGGTGCGACGCAGCGCTCCGGCTCGCCGACAGAACGGTGGTCTGGATCGAGTGCACCGTGCTCTCTATCTCGAACGACGAATATGAGGCGCACGACCAGTACGCCGACGTGCAGTTGCACACTGGAGATCCGTACCACGACGCCCGTCGCGTCTACCGCAAGGTCTTTGACAAGATCGTGGGTACCGCCAGCGACCTTCGTCCCCAGATGCACCCGCAGGAACCCTCAGTGCTCGTCGTGGTGGAAGGAAGCGTCGTCACACCCGGCCTCAGCTCGCTCGGAGTGGAATGGGCACTGGAGCAGATCCTCGACCCGACGAAACGAAACGACGCCTCGGGGGCATCGATCGTGAGTTGGGCGGAGCGTGACTACGGCAACGCTTCCGACGAGGCGTTGGCCCGCACGCGTGAGTTGAGCGCTCTGTGCCTCGTCGGTTACCGGAGCGGTGTCGCCACGACGAAGGTCAATCGCGGAGCTGACGAGGCCCACACGCTGACGAGCGCTCAGTTCGCTGAGGTAGAGGAAGCTCTTGCCAGCATCAATCGGCCCTGGTCCTGAGCGCAACGCCAGGTCTGGCAATTCGGCCACTGTCCAACGCGATATAGCGCCACGGCTGCTCGGCGACTGTCACGCGTTCGGCCCGAGGACGGCCACGAGCGGCGCTTCGAGGCCGGCGTGCGGGGACGCCCAGAGGTAGCCACAGTCGATCCGCTTCGCCAACGCACCTGCTGCAAGGGTGACGGCAGTCGAGGCGATCGCCATCGCGTCGGCGGTTGAGCCGTGGAACGTGGGCACGGAGCAGCCCGTGGTCGGGACGAGCGTGGGGTGGGCATCGCTGTTCCAGAAGCCGGCGTAGGTCGCGAGTGACGTGTCGGCCAGGACACGGTCGCGCAACGTGTTGTCGATCGCGGCGTTCCGAGCACCGAGGTTGGCGCCGGCGATCGTGAGGTGTCCCAAGCACGCTGTATCGACATCGGTGGCCAGCTGGACGATCGGCACGCGGAGACGACCGGAGGTCTGCGACTGGTCGAGAGCGACGGCGACGGCGTTGCTGACGGTGCAGTCGAAGATGACACCGGCGCCCGTCTGCGAGGCGATCCCCGCGATGGCATTGCCAACGTGCGCCTCGACGGCGGTGTGCGCGGGGGCAATGGTCCGCAGTCGAGCGGCGAGCGCTTCTGCTTTGGGACGTCCGACGTCCGAAGCGGTGTAGTTCTGACGGACGAGCAACCCCGATGTGACGTAACCGGGGTCGCGAAGGATCAGCCGTGCAACGTCGCTGCGCACCAGGAAGCTCGGCGAGCCATGACCCGAGTGCCCCGCACCCCCACACCTCTGCTGTCCGCCCGCCGAACCATGAGACGGGTCGCTGGTCGTCGCGCCTTGTGGTCGAGGCAGCTCGAACGTCGTCGACGTATGTCCACTCAACTTTGGGTTCGTCATCGAGGCGCGGATCGTCGGGTTTGTGGCGGTGCCTTGCCGCTCGTACAGCGGCGACGACCTCCGACGCACCCAGCCGCCAGCCCACGAGATGGTACGCCTCCCGCGCAGTGCCGAGACCGTACGGCACGGCGATGAGCACGTGAAGGTGCTGGTCCCGGCCGACGGCACGCCCGGTCTTCTCGAGGGCGGCGAGGAGCTGCTTGCGCTGGTGGCGCGAATCCTGGCCCCTGACTGCGATCGCGAGGTCGGAAACGCATTGACCACCGCCTCGGGGGAGCGGCCCCGAGAGAACCACGAGGAGCCCGCGGGTCGTCGGTTGCTCGATGTGCGCGCCAGGGAGACGGCGGCCGAGAACGTCGACGCGGGCAGGCCCGCCCGCGTGGAGAACGATCTCGCCAACCTCGAATCCGCCAAGCTCACCGAGGACGTCGCCGACGACGAGCGTCGGCGCTCCCTCGGTGCGGTGGAGAACCCCTCCGACGGGTTGGTAGAGCGCGGCGGAGGCGTCGAACCGATTCGCTACTGCGTCGGCGAACCAGTTCCACAGTCGGTCGAGGAAAGGCGCCACGCCGTCGCCGGGGTTCCACTCGGTGTCCGGGTTGAGGTAGAGGCAGAGCCGCTCGCCCTGGAGCACGTGCGGGAACCCGATCCAGCGGTCGTGGAGCACTCGCGCATGCGGCGGCGCCCACGGGTAGGCGCGGGGGATGGTCAGGACGAGTAGTTCGGCGGCGTGAACCGGCAGGCCGCCGGCGACCTGCTCGAAGTGCGTCGTGTTGACACGCACGAGCAAGCGGAGCTCGGAGGCGTCGGGGAGCACCTCGAGAAGCTCGATCGTGTCCGCGGAGGACAGCGATCGGAGTTCGGCGAGGGCGGCCCGTTGATCGTCGGTCAGCTCGGCCTCGGCCACGTCGGTCAGCCGGCTCGTCCCGAGCGCGACGCGACGCTCGCGGCCGCGCCGGCGCTGATCGTGGAGAACGGGGTCGAGCTGGCGGCGCGCTTCGTGCCTGGCGGGTCGAAGCGATCGCCGAGCACCTTCCGCCACGCCTCAGCCGATTTCGCCGCATCGGTCTCGTCGAACGCGGCACGGATTTGGCCGGCGATCGTGTGGATGCGGTCGCGGAAGTTGCGGTACGTCTCCTCGGTCCAGCGGTGGTCGAAGTCCGTGCCATCGTCAGCGGGGTTGGACAGGTGCGGCTTCGACGGCCGCACCTGGAGGTAGGCGTCGAGGTCCTCGACGATGTTGAGCAACGCAGTGGGGATGTTGGCATAGCGAGATGGCGTGAGCGCGCTCAGCTCCGTCACCTGCTGGCCGAGGAGCGTGATGAGCACGACCGACTTGACACCGTTGAAGCTGTCGCGCTCGCGCTTGACGTACTTCATGATCCGGCCGACGGCTCGGAACTGGTTGTTGGCAAGCTCGCCGCGCCGCTTGACCCACTTGCTGAAGGCCTCGGGGTCGGTCGAGCCGAACTGGGGCTCCCATGTGTTGGCATCACGGTTCACGATCACCCGTCGTCCGTCGGGGAGGGTGATGAACGGGACGATGTCGAGGTGGCATCCGATGCCGTCCCTCGGCGCGTAGTTGAGAAAGACGCACCGGCATTTCCGCCCATGGACCTGATTCGAGTAGGTCGGGTGGCGGTGGAGCGCGCTGTAGACCTCGTCGATGTACCTCGTCGGCTCCCACCCCTCCTGGTAGGTCATCTCGAGGAGCACGTCGGCGTCGAAGTCGCTGCCCGTCCTCGGCTTGACGATCAGCCGGTGCTTCCACGATCCCTATCGTGAGACGCCTTCGATGACCGGCCCGATCGTCGCGTCGGCCCGGAGGGCCGAGTACACGGCGTCGGCGCGGCTGGCGAGGAGGGCCAGGCGGGTGTCGTCGATGTTGACCTCGTCGGCGAGGAACCTCCTGAAGTAGTCGGCGTGCTGCATGGTCAGCTGACCTCCAGTGTGGGTTGGTAGGAGCCCTCGACGCGGTCGTAGAGGACAAGTTGCGGGTGGATCCCGCGCGTGATCGCCCGGCCGAGCGAGACGCAGACGGACAGTGGCGCCGCGCCAATGACGTGCAGCCGGCGGGCGTGCTTTCGGTGCTGCTCGATGTCGGCGAGCACGTCGCGGATGGCGCGCTCGGCAGACTTGAGCGCCCCGGGGGTAGACACCACGTCGTAGTGAGGCATCAGGTTTCCGGCTGGGGCAATGCGGTAGGTCGTGCCGGCCTGGAGGGAGGCGGGTATCTCCGCAGCCTTGACCGTCGTCGACAGCGACAGGACGAGCACCGGGTCCCGCTCGTCGTCACCCGAGTCGACGCTCCACTCGAACTCGGTGCCGGAGGCCCCCGGCGCCCACTCCCAAGCTTCGCTCGCGCGATGGCGCTGGTAGATCTGAGCCTCGACCTTGTTCCCGAGTGCCGCCCCGAGATGAACGAGCAGCGGCCACCGGGCGAGAGCGAAGACGCTGACGTGCTTGATCGAGCCTTCCTCGATCGCAGGGAAGAACTGCCGCTCGAAGAAGCGATCGATCTGGCGGACGCACGCGGCGTAGTACTCGGCGTTGGCCGGCGTCGGCGTCGCGATGGAGCGCAGGTCGATCTCGAGGCCGGCGCGATCCGTGCTCAGCGGGAAGGAAGCGATTCGCTGCGAGGTGAGGACCGTGGCCGCGGCGGTGCTGGCGTCGATGTGCACAGTCGCGTCGCCAATCACGCCCTGGAGGCGCAGGATCGCAGTCGTGTTGGACGGAGGGATCGACAGGATCTGCTCGATCCGCGACTCATGGGCCCGCTTCGCTGCACGCAGCACGCCGACCGTGACGACGTCCAGGTTGTTGGCGTTGTCGGCGTCAGGGTGGCACCGCCCACATAGCAGTACCAGGTTGTCGACCTCGTCGCGCTCCGACTCGGGCAGCGGATGCTCGCCGCGAGGCGACCGATCGCCGGTCGTGCGGCCGACGATGTGCGCCTGCTGGCCGAGCGGAATCGCTCGAGCCGTCAACAGAGACCTCGTGACGTCCTGGTAGCACACCGCGCACTGTCCGCCGGAGCGAACGAACAGCAGGAGGCGCGCGTGTTGGGGCTGATGGTCATGCGGGTGCCATCGTCGTCGAGGGGTGTGACGAAGAATCCTGAAGGAAGAGTGTTGACGTGTTCACTATTCCATCAGGATAGCACGGCGCAGGATCGATTCGCGCCAATATCTATTCTGGTAGGATAGAGCCGTGACGACTGCTCCTCCGCTGGGTGATCGGATCCGTGGCCGGCGAGTCGCGCTCGGCCTCACTTTGGCGGCGGTCGCCGACCGAGCTGGGCTCTCACTGCCCTACGTGTCGAACCTGGAGCGCGGCCGCGGGAACCCAACACTGGACGCCCTGACGGCGATCGCCGTGGCACTCGAAACCACCACAGCCGATCTGCTGTCAGAGGCCGAACGGTCGGCATCATCCTCCGAACTCGCCTTGGCCCACGCACCGGCATCGCTCAAGCAGTTCGCCCGATCCTCCCGCTTCGCCGCGGTGGTCCAAAGGCTCGCGAAGGAGCACGGCGCGACGGAGAGCGAGATGCGCGAGCGCCTGCTCGTCGGCATGAACTCGGCACCGCGCCGTAGCTCGGGCGAGCCCGCTGAGGAGGACTGGCGTCGGCTCCTCGACGTCTACTCCGTGATCCTGTCCGACGAATAGGCGGCCATGGCCTCGGAGGCGCGACGCCCGACGCTCGACACCGTCACCGAGGCCCTCATCGAACTGGTCGCGCCCTACCTCGACGACCTCGCCACCGAGGACCCCTCCGCGGCTGTCGAGACCTACTTCGAGCCGGTCGCCGTCAAGAGCCTCCCGTCGGCCCGCCTGACGAGCGGCGACTGCTCCGTCGACGGCTTCTATGAGAGCAACGTCGATCCGGCTCGCCCTTGGATCCTTTACGCCGCCGACGTCGTGGCCGAACGTGCCCGGTTCACGATCCTGCACGAACTCGGCCATCACCTGCTCAACACGACCGCGGCGCACCTCCTCGACGACATCGACATGCTCGGCGCGACCTATCGCGGCGCGGTAGAAGCCGAGGAGGCCGTCTGCCACCGCTTCGCCGGGAAGGTCCTCATTCCGCAGGGCCTCGTCGACTCGATGTTCGCCGGCGACGTCCCCGTGCCACGCGAGATCGCCGCGCTCCATGAGCGAAGCATGGCGAGCTGGGAGGCAGTCGCAGTTCGCGCCGCCGAAGCCGCGCGGCGTAGGGCCGCCGTCATTCTGATCCGGGACCCAGGACACGTCGGATTCGCGGCAACGTCAAGCAGGATGCCAGCGGGCTGGCCCCGCGGCAGCCAGTTCCAGGCGTCCGGACCCCTGTCCCGAGCGCTGAATGTTGATCACCAGCGGGCGATCAAGGACTGCTACCGCTGGGAGCTCCCGCACGCCGAACAGCTCTACTGCGACACCGTCCGTGTGCACGACCAACTTGCCATCGCCGTGCTCTCCGACAAGCCCAGCGACGGGCACTTCGACATCCTCGAGGAGGTCGAGCCCTCATGGAAGTCGAAGGAGGAGTTCTGCCTTCGATGCGGTGAGGAGCGCAACGTCGGCTGGTGCGGCACCTGTTCAGGCCGCTACTGCTCCGGATGCGGTTCCTGCGGATGCAACCAGCCGATCAACAACCCTGTTTGTCCCAGGTGTTTCCTGGCGAATCCGCATCGGCCGGGGGCCTCGATCTGTGTCGGCTGTGAAGCCGACCTCGAATAGCCCGGCCCGTCGCGTCGCTCCAGTCCCTCGTCGCCGTGGAGGGGTAGTCAGCGAGGTGCACATGAGTACTCACGCTCGAACATGGTTTCTGTCGCGCGCTTGCTGATGAATGGGTCAGGCAGCTGGCGGCTCGGGAGGCGTAGACGTTGGCGGTACACCAGCTGGCACGGCGGGCGGCGTTGACCACTGTTCGATGAGTTCGAGGCCTCGTCCTCGATCCGGGTTGCCAGCGACGGTGCTCTGACGCGCTCGGCGGTCGGCGAGCGAGATCACTTCGGCGGATGCCCCGATGGATTCGGCGAGCTCGCGCACGGCGGCGGGATGTCGGCCGGCGCTGACGAGTAGGTCGGCGTAGATGGCTTCGGCGGCGGGCTTGACGTGTCGCGGTGCTACGAGTCCGGCGGCGACCTCTCGGGGGTCGTACAGAGTCGGTCCGCCGTGGAGTACGTCCGGCACGCGGGCGGTCAGCAGTGTTGTGATCTGGTCGTCGTTCAGTCCTTGTGCTCGGAGCACCATGATGTTGGCTTCGGCGGAGGCGCCGGCTTCGGCGAGGACGATGGCTTGTCCGTCGGGCCGGTCATCGAGGCTCTTGGCCCGTTCGGGTTCGATGGCGGGGATGGAGGCGGCGAGGCGTTGCCAGTTGATCGGTCCGGTAGCGAGGTGGTCGGCGATGAGTTGGTCGGTGGTGCCGACGTTGAGTCGCACTGGGGCCTGCGGTTCGACGGCGGGTTCTTGGTTGGTGGTGATGGCGTTGGCGATGGGGTTGGGGCGGAGGTCGACGCCGAGTTCGTTCTCGAGGGCGAGGACGATGGTGCGGGCGGTGGTGAGGACGCGGTGGGCGGTGTCTTGGACGAGTTGGGGGTCGGCTCCGGACCAGCCGGCGACGTAGGGGATGGAGTAGTCGCCGGCGTCGACGCCGAGGGTGTCGCATACGACGTAGGCGACGGACTCGGCTTCGACCTCGATGCGGTCCCGGGAGACCATGCGCTCGGCCTTGTTGTCGCGGTGCATCAGGACGTGACCGAGCTCGTGGATCTCGGTCTTGAGGGCTTGGGCGGGGGCGAGGTCGTCGCGCACGGTGACGGTCCTGTCGAGGAAGTCGGTGACGCCCTTGGCGCCGTCGGGGCCGTTCATCGGTCCGCGTTCGAGTGTGAAGCCTTCGGCGGTGATCTGTCGGGCGATCGCGTCCCACACCTCGGGTGGCGGGTCGTCCCCGGACAGGAGCTTCGGTTGGGCGGGGAGGTCGGGTGGGGCGGCGAGCTGGCCTTGGTGGAAGACGGGGACGAGCTTGAAGCCGACGATCGCTGGGGCCTGGAGTTCGCCGGTGTCCTCGTCGAGTTCGCGGTGCTTGGAGCGGATCGGGGCGTAGACGCGCACGGCCGTTTCGCCTTTGCGGACGCGGCAGGGCTGGCCGTCGGTGGCGGTGATCTGTTTCCAGGTGTGGAACGAGGCGACGAGTCCTTCGGCTCCTTGGGCGGCGAGGAGGAGTTGGTTGTTGGGGGAGTAGCGGTGGAACGACCCGGAGATGCGCAGCAGGTTCTGCCAGTCCTCGGTCGTGGCGATGCCGGCCACGGCTTCGGTGAGCGCGGCGTGGGCGGCGGCGAGTCGTTCGTCGTTGGTGGGGCGTGCGTCCATGCCGGCGACGGTCAGCCCGTGACGTCACCGATCACCGCACGCATCGGCGCGACGCTGCTATGCGGCGGAGTCGGATGTCGTGAGGGCCTTCAGCCCGGGTTCTTGCCAGTAGCGGCGCGCCTGGAGATGAGCGGGCGGGAGGGTGGCGTGGATGAGGACGGCTTCGCCGGGGCGGACCTGGCGGAGGAGGTGGAACGGGGTGAGTGCTTCGCGGTGGGTGGACTCGGAGATGCTGCGCCGCCGGCCGCCGCCGATGTCGTAGCTCGTCGAGCGGTGTTGGACCTCTTCGTCGCCGAGTGTCCTGAGTCTGTAGTTCGCTGGAATTTTGAGGTGGTGTGTCGTGTTGTCGTTGTTGTCAGCGACGATGGGAGGCACCGATGGGCCAGCGAGGACGACCGACAGCGCAGATCGTGTTGAGCGCGGATGAGCGTGAGACGCTTGAGCGGTGGGCTCGCCGGCCGACGACGGGCCAGGCGTTGGCGTTGCGGTGTCGCATCGTGCTTGCCGCTGCGGATGGTGAGCTGAACAAGGACATTGCCCGCGACCTGAGGTGCAACGCGGTGACGGTCGGCAAGTGGCGGTCCCGGTTCGCCGCCAAGCGTCTCGACGGGTTGATCGACGAGCCGCGTCCGGGGCAGCCGCGCAAGATCACCGACGAGATCGTCGAGCAGGTGATCGTGACCACGCTGGAGGAGGCGCCGCCGGACGGGGCGACGCAGTGGTCGACACGGTCGATGGCTGCCAAGGTGGGTCTGGACCAGACAGCGATCACCAGGATCTGGCGCACGTTCGGGCTCAAGCCACACCGGATCGAGGACTTCAAGTTGTCGACCGACCCGCAGTTCATCGACAAGGTCCGCGACGTCGTCGGTCTCTATCTCAACCCGCCCGACGCCGCGGTGGTGTTGTGCGTCGATGAGAAGACCCAAGTCCAAGCCCTCGACCGCACCGCCCCGGTGTTGCCGATGCTGCCCGGCACCCCAGCACGGCGGACCTACACCTACGTGCGCAACGGCACCTCCGACCTGTACGCCGCGTTGGACATCGCCTCGGGCAAGGTGCTCACCCAGATGACCGACCAGCACCGCGCCGTCGAGTTCAGATCGTTCTTGAACCTCATCGACCGCACCGTGCCCGACGGGTTGGACGTGCACGTGATCTGCGACAACGCCTCCACCCACAAAGCACCCGAGATCCAACGCTGGCTGAAGCGACACCGCCGGTTCACGCTGCACTACACCCCGACCTACAGCTCGTGGCTCAACCAAGTCGAGCGCTGGTTCTCCGAGCTGACAACGAAGAAGCTGCGCCGGGCCACGCACCGGTCCGTCACCGAACTCCGCCGTGACATCAACGACTGGGTCGAGCACTGGAACGAGAACCCACGCCCATTCATCTGGCGCAAGACCGCCGACGAGATCCTCGACAGCCTCGCCAGCTATCTCCAACGAATCAACGACTCGCGACACGAGGAGCCGGCTGACATAGTCGAGGGTCGCCGCGTCCGAGCAGCCGGAGAAGACGATCTTGGTGAGGTGGTTGGTGAGCACGCTGTCGGCGAGCCGCCCGTAGGCGGCGTCGAGCTGTGCCTTGGACTGCCAGATCGTGACGAGCAGGATCCCGATACCCGCGCATGTCGCGGCCACCTCGGGAAGCCACGACAGGGGCATGTTGCCGGCCTCGTCGATCACCATCAACAACGGGCGGGTGAGACCAGCACCGGCGATGTCGGCCTGATACGCCTGATCCTTCAGGTCGCCGAGCAGTCCGCCGAGGACCGGTGCGAGTCGCTTCTGGTCGTCGAGCGGCGCGACGAGGTACAGGGTGTTCGCCTTGTCGGGGTTGCACAGCCAGGCGAGGTCGACGAAGTTCGGTTGGTGTTTGTCGACGACGGCGGAGGCTTCGACGGCGGGGTCGAGCCATGCCTGTACGACGGTCTGCACCGTCGCGTACACCGATGAGCGGACCCGTTCGTCGAGGTTCCAGACGGCGTCGAGTTGCAGCATCGCTGCGCCGGCGGCGTCGCGTTCGTCGCGGGTGCCGTAGTCCTTGGTGATCTTGAGGAGGTCGACGATCTCGTTTGGCTCACCCCTGGTGGGTATCGATTTGCTGAAGACCCATTCGGCGACGTCGACCATCGTCAGGTTCCGGTCGAGTGCGGCGGCGCCGAGCAGACCGGTGAGGAGGATCTCGGCCTGCTTCACCCAGTAGTCCGCGCCGCCGTCGACCCCGGACCGTGGGATTGCGGCGGCGAGCGAGGTCGCCGCCTTCTGTGCGCCACGCGGGGTGGAAGCTGCCCGCAGCGGTGTCCATCGGGCGAGCCCTTCGGCGGGGAGGCCGGAGATGCCTGACGGGTCGAACACTCGGCTCTCACCGTTGGTCGACCTCGCCGTGCGGGTGGCGTCGATCAGGTCTCGTTTGACGCTGACGACGACGGCGGGCCCGTCCCAGTCGAGGAGCCCGGAGATCACGTTGACGGTCTTGCCGGACCTCGACGGTCCGATCACGGCGACGGACCCACGGTCGCCCTGCCGGAAGCTCGACCGCCGGGATATGCCAGTGGCTTCGGCGGCGCGGCGGTCCTCGGTGGCGACGAGCTTCCCGTAGACGCGACCGAGGACGAATCGGCCCGACGGGACCGGCTGCTGGACAATCAGTGGGGCGAGGTCACGGGTCGTCGCGAACCGCGCTCGTGTCTCGACGCCGAGGCGGATGCGGCCACGGTCTCGCTGCGCCCGCCACAGGCGAAGCACTCCCCAGGTGATGGCCAGGGCGGTGGAGAGGACGAGCAGGGTGCACGCCCAGTAGGCGAACGGACCGGGCAGCGCCCGCTGCTGCTCCGAGTCCTGCCAGGCGAGCCGCGGGTCCGACACGTGGCGTGGCAGACGTAGTGCTGCGCGCACGGCGTCACCGACACCAGCACTGAGGCGCTGGCCGCACGCGAGTGCGGCGACGCAGGCGCCCGACCACACGACCAACCCGACACCAACCACCGCACATGCGATGACCAGGAGGAACGTGTCCACTCCGCTCGACGAAGCCGGACGCTCAGACACCGCACCACTCCGATCCCATCCACGTCACGGACCCTGATCGGCACGGCCTGTGAGGTGATCCGTGACGTCCCGAGCGGACGGTGGTGGGATGATCCAACAGCGCACCACCGCGACACCCCACATCCCGACCCGCACCACCGGCCGACTCCTCGACGACCTCACCGCCCTTGCCCGTCGCGAACCGTCCATCGCCGCTCGTGTCGACCGCATCCGCGCCGGCGACGACGCGGCCCTGCTGCAAGCCGCAGTGGAGATGCAGCACGGTGATCAGGGCGCCGCGACGATCGCCCTCGGCGGACTGCTTCCCCGGCTGTGCGCCGTGGTGATCGACCGCCACGGAACGATCGACTGGAAGCCGACGATCGACGACTACCTGACGCTCGCCTACCTCGTGCTGCTCGACATCGACGTCCACGCCGATTCTCGCCACCTGTGCCACAAGGTGCTCGCTCGGACCCGTCGCCGCCACGAACGCCAGGCCAGCTCGCACCGGCTCGTGCCGACCCCCGACGAGCGGATCCTCGAAATTGGACCCGTCGTCGACGACGTCGAGGCCCGCGCGTTGGACCGCCTCCGGCTGCTGGAGGTCGGCGCGGCGGTGCGATCGGGATGCCTGACCGCACGCCTCTGGCAGGCAGTGGTGACGACCTCCCTCGCACCTCGTAGTGGTCCGGCGTCCGATCGGGACCGTCGCGCCGCAGCGCGAGCGCGGCGAGCGCTCAATCACTTGAACGACTGCGATCAGGCGGCGTAGGGGCTCCACACTGCGGCATGCCTCGCGAATACCGGGCTCGTGACAACGCTAACGCGGCCCCTATGGGTGTTTTCGCGGTGTGATTGATACCCAGGGGCATACGAGCACACTCGCTGACAGGGCCACCATGGAAGTTGCGCGCGAGATCGTCGGCTCCGGTGGCCCGGGGAACGCGCCTCGCCTTGCCCAGAACACGCGCGCAGCCATGGCGAGCTGGGCATTGCGCCCGGGCGCGGGTCGGGTCAGGTGGTGCTACCGACTGCGCGGACATCGGGATCGTCGGAGCTGCGGCTCCGAAGGACAGGTGCCCTCGTGGTGTGGCTCGCCTACCAGCTCGTGGGGTTGAGGAAGAGCTCGTGTGGGACGGTGCGGCGCAGCTTGTTGAAGTTGCGGTAGTTCTGCGTCTCGTACTGATAGCGCCCGGCGACGATCCCGGCCGAGACCCCGATGGCGTCGGCGAGTGTGTTGACGTCTGCCTCGGAGCGTAGGTGGGCGATCGAGGCTCGGTGAGCCCGCGGGATGAGGGTGTCGCTGGCGTAGTCGTCGGCTTCCTGCTCGATGACCGAGTCGCGGGATCCGTCGTCGATGAAGCCGGAGCTCGGTGCCGGACCGGCCCAGGGTGGGCCGTCTCCGTCGACGGTGCTGTCGCCGTTGGTGTCGATGAAGGTGCCGCGCTTGGCGTGCAGGAGAAGGTGCCCGAGCTCGTGGAAGAGCGTGAACCAGAGGCGATCTTCGCGCTTTCCCCGGTTACTGAGCATGACGACGGCCTTGTCCTTGGAGGCCCACCACGTGGCGCCTGATGCGTGGCATCTGTCGAACTCGGCAACGAGCACGAGGGCGACACCGACTCCGGCAAGCACATCACGCGCGCGGTCGAGGCCTGCTGATGGTTCGAGCCGGGTCAGGGTGCGCAGTTCGCTGATCTCGGCGACGAGGGCTCGCTGGTCGTAGGGGCGGGTGCGGACGGACTGGGCGGCCAGCTGGCCGGTACGTAGCCAGATCGTCGTCGGGGTCGTGTCGGGTCGGAAGGACGGCGATTGGCGGAAGGTCGCCATGCTGGGTTGCCAGACCCGGTTCCAGCCTTGGGTGTCTGAGATTCCGAAGAAGCGGAGGAGGGCCTCGAGGGTGTCGACGGACTTGTCCGCCGTCGGGATGACGCTGCGCTTGGCGAGCTCCTTGAGGTTGAATTGGTCGAGCCAGTCGAGGTCGGCGGTGAGGCGTTGCCGGGTCTTCTGGTGGGCGTGGAGTGCCTGGTAACGAGCGTCGAGGGACATCCAGGTCTCGGCGTCGATGTTGGTGGCGTACTCGAGCTGGGTTGCGGTCTCGGGGGTGACCGGCAGGTTCTTCTTGATGAGCTGATTGATGTGCTTCGGGCTGATGCCGGTCCGGGCGGCCAGGTCGGACTGGGACATGCCCAGCTCGGCGAGGACGTTGCCCAGGTGCTCTCCTGCGCCGAGGGCGTAGTCGGGCTCGAAGCGCGTCGAGTCGCTCATGGCGTGTACCGCTGGGCCCGGATGTCGATCGCTTCGACCACGACTTCGGGCGGCGGCCCTGGGTCTTCGGTGAGATCAAGGATCACATCGGCAACGCGGCCTTTGTACACAGTCTTGTCTCCTTCACTGGTGACGTGCGGGTGGCGCTTGTAGGCGGTGGCGGTCGGGCACACGGCGAGGACGCACAGGGAGGTGCGGACATCGCTCGCGGCTGGACCCCAGGTCTTCTCGGTCGCTGCGGCGCTGTTGCAGCGACGACGGAGGTCGGCATCGGTGAAGCGGATGTTCACGCGCGCCGGGCTCCGAGTCGTGTAGGCTTTTCACCTATCAGGTAAAGAACTTTGAATCGCCTGATAGGTAAGGATGGTTTCGTCAGGGCCACAGGTGTGAGAGATGCTACGCACCGGAGCCCTGGAAGGCCGCCATCCCCCGAAACGAAAGGACGGCCCGTGGCTGCACCGAAGGTCAGGATCAAGCTCAACGAGGACAGGATCCGCATCACCGCTGGGATCCACCCGGTCGCGGACATCAAGGTGCTGGCAACCCCGCCGGTGCCTCACGACCACACACTCTGGATCGACGTCCCCGGCGGCGCTGATGTCCCCGTCGCCAACGACGGCACGATCGAGGCCGTCGAGAACCTCGTGCTCTTCAGCGTCGGCCCCGACGGCGCCCACCCCAAGCACATGGACATCGTCATCGACGGCACCCCGGTGGTCTCGGAGAACCAGTCGGTGACCGGCGCCATCCTCCGCCGGCTGGTCAACCCGCCGATCCCGGCAACACGGGACCTGTTTCGCGAGATCGCCGGCGCTCCCGACGAGAGGATCACCGACGAGGAGGAGGTCACCCTCATCAAGGGCGCCGTCTTCTACTCGGTGCCCGCCCTCATCGCGCCGGGCCGGTCCTGATGCTGCGGCCCCAGGACCAGACCTGGCTGGCGGAGCGCGGCATCGCCTACCGGGTCACCGACCACGGTGACGGGACTCACCTCGTCCTCCAGGACGTCGCTCTCCCCGCCGGCCTCGAGCCGCCGACGACCGACGTCCTGATAGTCCTGCCGCCCGGCTTCGCCGACGTGGGCCCTGACATGTTCTGGTGCTTCCCCGCCGTGACCGGCACCGCCGGTCGCGTCATTCCTGGTACCGAGGGCCAGCACAGCGAGGACGGTCGGACCTGGCAGCGGTGGAGCCGCCACATCGGCAACGACTGGCGCCCGGGCATCGACAACCTCGCCACCTACCTCGCCTACATCCACCAGGCCCTCGCCCAGGCCGGCACGGCAGCCCAGGCGGCGGCGTGACCGCCGGCCTCGCCGTCACCCGGGCCGAACTCGACCGGGCTGGATTGCTGCTCGACCTCGACGTCGAGTCAGCTGGCACCGCAGTGGGCCGCCTCGCCGGCGACACCGTGCTCCTCGGCGGGATCGAGTGGATCGGCGACGAGCACTACGAGGTCCGCGAGCCACTGCGCCTGGCGGTGCGTTCCGGGGGGTGGGTGCCGGCATTGACCGCGGCGGCGCGGGCTGGAGAAGTGCCGGTCTTCGTCCACACCCACCCCGGCGGCCAGGCGTTCTTCTCCGATGCGGACGACGCAGTCGATGTCACCATCGGCACCGAGCTCGCCCGCATCACCGGCTGCCCGACGGTCGCGTCGGTCGTCCTCGGCGGCACCGCCGGGCTACCGCAGGTGGCGATGCGCCGCGTTGTCGAGGGCCGCCTCGGGCCCAGAGAGTCGGTCCGGATCGCCGGGACGGCCTTCGGGTTCCAGCCGCCGCCCGACGTCGCCGTGGCCTCGGCGGTCTTCGACCGCCAGGACCGGGCCTACGGCCCCGAGGGCCGCGCAGTCCTGGAAGCGCTCACCGTCGGCGTCGTCGGCGCTGGCGGCACCGGGTCGCCGACGCACGAGCAGCTGTACCGGCTGGGCGTAGGCACGGTGATCAGCATCGACGACGACGTCGTCACCGAGCCCACACCGACGCGCACCTACGGCACCGGCGCCGCCGACCTCAACATGCCCAAGGTGGACGCCATGGCCCGCCTCAACGACACAATCGGGCTCGGCACCCGACACGTGCCGCTCGCCCTCAACGTGCGCAACCCCGAGGCCGAAGTCGCCCTCGCCGCCTGCGACGTCATCTTCGGCTGCACCGACGGGCACTACTCGCGGATCGTGCTCAACAGGATCGCCTACTACCACCTCATCCCAGTCATCGACATGGGAGTCCTCATCAGCACCAACGCCGACACCGGGGCTATCACCGGCATCGACGAGCGGATCACCGTCGTCGCCCCCGGCAGCCCGTGCCTGCTCTGCCTCGGCCGGATCGACATCGCCAAAGCACGGGCCGAAAACCTCGACCCCGCGCAGCGGCGGGCCCTCGCCGACGAGGGCTACCTCGCCGACATCGACGAACCGGCCCCCGCCGTCGTCGCCTACACCACCATGACATCGGCCCACGCCGTCACCACGATGCTCCACCGACTCTTCAACATCGGCGAGAACCGACACACCGAGCAGTTCATCCAGCCCCTCCTGGGAACGGTCCGCAACACCACGGCGACAGCCCGGCCCGGCTGCACCTGCGGGGACCCAGCGAATTGGGGACAGGGCTTCACCATCCCCCGCCTCGGCCTCGGATGAACCGCCTCGACCGGCTACGGCACGGCTTGCGCCGCCCTGACCTGGGCCGCCCCCAGCGCGTCGCCCGGCGGGCCGACCTTCCCGACCCGCTGCCGCCGGGCCGCCTCTTCGTGCTTGGCGACCCGCAGCAATGGGCTGTATTCGCCTGCCCGTGCGGCAACGGCCACGACGTCATGGTCCGAATCGACGAGACCGGGGCCTGGCGGCTCTCCACTACCCGATGGCGCCGCCGGCCGACGCTTCGCCCTTCGGTCGACGCGTTTGACGCCGGTCGCCGCTGCCACTTCTGGGTCACCGCTGGGAAAGCGAGTTGGGTGGCTGACCAACAACCGGGACCGCTTCGTCCTCGCCAGCGGTAGCCCCGGCATCACCAGCCCAGACCGGCGAGCATTGATCCGCGAGGCAGCTGCTCGCTCACCTGTTCGTCTACCAATCGCCATTAGGGCGCTGCGAGCCATCCTGCCGCAGACCGCCGAGTCGCCCGCAGCGCCGGTGCGACCATTGGCTCATTGTTGTTGACATCGAGGGTGTCAGCGTGGCCGGGACATCAACACGGGCGTTGAGCGCGAGACCGACCCACGGACAAGCCGCGCGTTTGCTCAGTTCAGCAGTTCGTTCTTTGGTTGCGCGCGAAGAGTCTCGTCGATCGCGCGCCGGACCGGCTCGAGGTGCGCGGCGATCGACGGGTCGATGCCGCGGCCGCCGGTGGCGACGATGACGAGCGCGAGGGGTGAGACGTCGATGACGACGGCCTCGATCCACTCGGCGATGTTGGTGATGGCTGCGTCGAGGTCGACGTCGAGACTGGGCCAGGTGAGGTCGTGTCGGTCCGCCAACCAGTGGGTGACCTCGGCGAGGAACACGACCGTGTCGTTCGGATGATCGTCCCGGTAAATGTCGGCCGCGGCGAGCACCGCCCGCGCACTTCGGTCGAGCCCACGTCGGTCAGTCCGAGCGGGCGAGATCGCGGTGACCGTGGAGCCCTCTTCGGTCTGTTCCTCGACGAAGGTGAACCAGTACGAGCTCATGTGTGCCTCCCTCATGGCATCGGCGGGGCAACGGGAGCTGTGCTCGGCCGACTGACTGCTCGGGGCCGCTGTGAGCCGAGGTCTGGAACGCTGCGGGCTGCTTGGACCCAGCTGTTGAGGTCGGTTCCGGACGGCAGGGGGAGGGTCACCACCATGTTGCCACGCTCGGACAGCAACGCTGCGAGATGCGCGGCGGCGTGGCGGCCGGCGTCGTCGCCGTCGAACGCGAGGATGACCGAGCGGTTGGCGATGGCGGGGCGCAGCCGTTCGACGAGGCGTTCGTTGGCGTTGGCGGTGCCGAGGACGGCGATGGCGTCGTAGCCCGCTGCGTTGGCCACGTAGGCGTCTGGGAGGCCCTCGGAGATGACGACGGGTTGCCGGGCCGGTCCGACCGGTCGGGTCCAGCCGTGGTGCGGGTTGTCGCCGTGGCGTCCGGAGGGGTTGGCGTACTTGGGGCCGTTCGGCCGGGGCTGCAGGTAGCGCGCTTGGAAGTAGACGAGGCGGCCGTCGATGTCGTGCGCCGGGAACACTGCGCCTGGTCCTTGTTTGGGCAGGCCGCTCCCGCGGCGGAGCTTGCCGGGTCCGGGGTCGGCGCCGACGCCGTTGGTGCGGAGCACGTCGTCGTCGAGCCCGCGGCCGCGTAGGTAGTCGAGCACCTGGCGACCGGCGGGCTCCCACAGCAGCCGGCGGCAGGCGTCGACGTACTCGGTCGCCTCGCGCTGCAATGGGACCGCCGTGCGGGGTGACGTGGCGCGACGGAGGATCGTCCGAGCTGGCTCCCCGCTGATCCCGGCACGGTCGGCGAGGTAGTCGACGGCGTCGCGGAAGGTCAGGTCGCGGGCGTGGTAGAGGACGTCGATGGCGGTGCCGCCGTGGCCGAGCGACCAGCATCGCCAGCGTTCGACGCCGCGTCGGTCGACGGTCACGGTCACCGATGGGTGGACGTCGTCATGGTCGGGAACCGGGCAGTGCCAGCGGGCGCCGGCACCCGATCCCCTGGCCGGTCCGGTGATCTCGTCGAGCAGCGCTCGTAGATCGGTGTGAGCAAGGACGTCGTCGCGATCGAACCTGCGCATCGGTCGGCCCGTCAGGCGACCATGGACTGGTCGGTGTCGCAGAACTCCATCTCGGCGGGGGACAGGACGTGGTGGACGATCGCGGCGTGTTCGCCGACGCGCCACAGGGCGCGTCCTTTGACGAGGCGGGGGAGGTGGCGTGCTTCTTCGTCGGTGAGGCCGAGCAGTTCGGTGGCGTCGGAGACTTGATCGGAGGCTTGTTGGAAGAAGATGCGTGTGCCGGTGTCGCCGAGGAGGCCGGTGGCGAGCTTCTGGGCGGCGGTGCCGTCGGCGGCTTGGGCGCGCAGGTCGGAGAGGCGGTGGCAGACGAGGATGTTGCAGATCCCCCAGTGCCGGCACAGCTTGAGTCGGGCTTGGAGGTGGCGGACGGTCCATTCGTTGGCGAGCAGTGCCCAGACTTCGTCGTCGACTTGGAGGCCGCGGCGGCCGGGTTCGAGGGCGGTCATCGCTGATTGCAGCCAGGAGGTTGCGGCCATCATCACGAGGGGGAGGGCTTCGCGGTCTTGGAAGACGGCGGAGAGGTCGATGACGACGCCGGGGCTTTGGGCCCAGTCGACCGAGACGGTGGTGGGGCCGTCGAACATGCCGCGCAGGGTGCGGTCGAGGAGCTTGCCGAGGGCGAAGCCGATCGGTGTGGTGATGGTGCGCATCTCGATCTCGCTGAGCCGGGCGAACTCGGCGTGGGCGAGCAGCTCGCCTGGTGGGTTGGTGACGACGTGGGCGAGGTCGCGAAGGTCGAAGCGTGGTGCGCTGCTGGCGAGGTGGGCGATGGCTTGGGCGGCGAAGGATTCTTCGGCGGGTTCGAGGCGGCGTTCGAGGACGACGGAGAGCATGCCGATCATCAGTCGTTGGCGGCCGAGGAGGCCGTGGTCGTCGCGGTCGCCTGGTGCCGGGTCGAGCGGGTTGAGCCGGAGCGTGCCGCCTGGGTGGAGCTTGATGACGGGCATGCCGAGCCAGTCGGCGAGCGCGTGGTACTCGCCTTTGGGGTCGTTGATGGCGATGAACCGGCGTGGGCCGTAGACGCCGATCTCGCGATAGAGGAACGTCTTGACGGCGGATGACTTGCCTTTGCCGGGGCGGCCGGCGATGAGCACGTTGGAGTCGGTGAGCGCGCCGCCGTAGAGCTCGAACGGGTCGTAGAACCAGCCGGTGCCGCCACCGGTGACGTTGACACCGAGGTAAGGGCCACGCCGTGTCGGGCCGGGCCCGGTGTGCCACGGGTACAGCGACGACAGGTTCGCCGTCGTTCCGCGGTGGCGGGGCAGCTTCAGCCCGGCCGAGGAACGATGTCCTCGGATCATGTGGCGCGCCTTGATGCGAGGGTGCGGCCGAGCGGCAGCGCGGCCACCCATCCGGCACTGTGGCGGCCTTCGAGTGGGCGCAGCTGGACGCCGGCGTGCGCGGCGACCTGCTCAAAGTCGGCACCCGCGTCGTCGAGCGCTTCGACGGTGGCGCCGCAGACCTCGACGAGCCCGCAATAGGCGAGCTCGCCGTGACCGGCGACCAGCTCGTGCTCGCGGCGTTCGACCTCCTCGCGCAGTCGCCGTTCGCTTGCCCGCACGCGGAAGCCGCGCTTGGACTTGGCTGCTTCGGCGGACTCGAGCGCGACGGCCGCCTCGTCAACACCCCGCGCAGCTTGTGACGGTGAGACGGGCTCGAACACGACCGTCACGGTTCGGGTGCACTCGCCGCCGAGGAGCAGCATGTCCATCCACACCGCGGGGACCTCGGCGCGTGGCCAGCCCTCCACCCACCAGCTGCGGTGCACGGATCGATCGACGCGGACGTGTTCCCAGTCCTCGTCGACGGCCATCGGGGCCAGATCGCCGGCACTGACGCCGAGCCCGGCGGCGAGGGTCGAGGCGAGCGCACGGTGCTGGGTCTCGGCGAACGGGTTCGACCGAGTGCGCACGACACGGACGATCTCGGCCGGGGTGAGCGGCGCCGAGACGGCGAGGCCGGCGCTCTCCAGGCGTGTGCTGAACAGGCGTAGCTCTTCGAGGAGCATCTGCAGGCCCGCGGCGGTGGCGTCGATCGATCGGGTGCGTCGCATCGGGACCTTGGCGACGTCGACGGTCAGCGACACCAGGATCTGGTGCTCGACGGCTCGCGGTGCGGCGTGGGTGACGAGCTCGGCGTAGTCAGCGGCCGCGGTCGCGACCGGCCCAGCGGCGTCGTCGGCGGGTTGGACCGCGAGGTCGATCGCGGTCGCGGTGGACCATTCCTGCCACATGATCCGGCTCACCGTTGCCCGTTCCCGGCAGAACGCGGCGAGCGCGTCGCCCCACAGCCCGACCCTGGTCTCTTGCACGGCTGCGGAAGTGAGCGTGAACTGGCCGTCGCCGGTCACGGACAACGACGCCGTCAGCAACCCTGCACGCGGGTCGTGGACGACACCGACACCGGCCAGGCGGCCGGGCGCGGCGGTCCAGGCCGACTCGACGTCAAGGAGCGCGAGGCCGCTCATGGCCGGCGGCAGGTCGTCGCCCTTGTCCTCGTCGAGCGCAAGCAGCGGGACGGGACGGAACCAGCGATGTTCGGAGCGCCGTCTGATCCAGGCCAGCTTCAGCGGAATCAGCTCATGCAAGGGCCAGCCGCGAACTCGCTTGAACGCAACCACACCGGCAACGGCCGCCGGCAGGAGCGCCCAAGGGAACAGGCGCAGCATGATCCCAGCGAACGACAGGCCGCCGCCGACCACGAGCACGATCACCTGCGACGCCGGCATCGACCCGAACAGGCCCGAGCGCACCAGCGGCGAGAACCGGTACGAGTGCGGCTCGACCGACGCGCTCACGTCGAACCTCCACCCGTATGAGACGGGTCAACTTGGCGGGTCGCGGGGTCGGTCGTTCTCGACACCAGGCTGGAACCACCGACGCCCTTGCCGGTGCCGGCGAGACGGCTCGTCGCCCCGTTGAGGTAGTAGGTGTACTGCAGGCCGGTCTGCGCCGCCCGCAGCGGTGCCGAGTGGATGCCTTGGGCGATGACCGCGGCTTCGACGATCGGGATGATCTTGATCACGAGGAACGGCATGAACGCGGCGAGACCGAACGTGACGATCCCGACGACGAGCGTGGAGAACTCGGCGAGACCGTTGTCGATCGTCGAGTCGCCCGGCTGCCCGGACGTGCCGAGGCTGCCCAGGGCCCCGAGGCCGACCGCCAACGCCATCGCGATCGCCAGCTTGGAGAACACGAGCGCGGCGAGCAGCTCGATCACCCGGCGGCGCACCGAGGCGATCGCCGGCCACACGCTCGTCGCCCAGGCCAGCGGAGCGAGGGCGACGACGAGGTAGATCATCGCCTCACGGACGAACAGCACGATCCACAGCATCAGCATCGCCAGCATCCCGATGAACAACAGCAGCGGGGACAGGAACGACCCGGGCGGGAGCTTGCCGGCGCCGAGCAGGAGCCCGTCGACGGTGTTGACCGCCTTCGGTCGGGTCAGTCCCCAGATCCCGTCGGACATCGCATCCACCAGGTCGACACCGACCTGGGTGAACGCGATCGTCAACAGGATCCCGGCGACCGCGCCCGGCGTGTCGAAGGCCATCCGCTTGATCAGCTCCATCGGACGGCCGGCGAGGATCCCTTGGATCAACGCGCAGAACAAGAAGATCAGCAACAGCCCGCCCGCCACAGCGACCGCGGTCAGGTACGGCGCTCCCGCAACGTGCGCGAACCAGTCGGCGTCGAGCGTCGGCGAGGTCGTCTTGTCCATGACGTCCCACACGAACGTCATCAGCTGCGTGAAGCCCTTCAGCAGCCAGTCGTTGATCCCACCGATCACCGTGTCCCACGCCCAACCCACTGCGGCCCGGAACGGCTTGGTGACCGTGTCGATGATCGGATCCCACGGCCACCTCGGCATCGGCCCGCCGATCACGGCGCAACCCCCTCGACAACCGGCGTCCAGCCGGCGACGACCTCGAAATCGGCGAAGGTCGACTGTAACGACAACTCGTTCGACGCCGGGGTCGGCCCCGCCTCGGCAGACGCGGCGTCGACACGCCACCCGCCCGACGTGAGCACCAAGTCGACGTGGACCGTGCGCCACACCTGCTGCGGCGAACCGGCATCCGGCGCGCCGAGGATCGACACCGTCCACACGTCCACCGACGCCGAGTCGGCGGCGGACGTCACCACGTGAGTGGTGATCGGCGCCTCGACCCACGACAACCGCTCGACTGGCACGCCCATCGTGTCGGCCAACTCGGACGCGGTCTGCTCGAACGATGCAAGCTGCTCACCGGCAGACGTGGACGTCGCCAGCCTGCGGATGATCTCCCGTCGACCGACGGGGGAGTGGCCCATCAGTTCGTCGGTCGACGCGACGTACGCCAAGGCCACATCGACCGCCGCGCCGGCAAGAGCCGCCGGCCTCGACGCGACGCTGGCGTCGTCGCCCGCGGGGGCGACCGTCGTCGGCGCTCGTCCGCCGTCGCGGCCACCAGAGCACGCCCCGAGGAGGACGCACGCCATCACGGTGGCGACTGAGGTTCGACGGCGCATCGTCAGCCCCCGGCCCGTCCGACCTCGAACAGCGTGTTCACCAGCACCACGGCCAGACCGGCGAGCAACGCGCCGATCGCGCCGCCGGCGACGTAGTTGCGGCCATCCTCGGCCCGCGCGCTGTTGCCCACCTTCGCGCCGCCACGCCACATCGCCGCCCCGTACAACACCGCCCCGAGCGAAGCCATCAGCGACGCCCACATCAGCCAGTTGATGAGCTGCGACACCAACGCAGCTCCCGGCATCCCCGACGGATCGGGATTGCCGTCGACCGGCTGCGCCATCACGTGATCGGCCGTGCCGACGAGGGTCGTCGCGGCCACGACAGCCGTGACGACCACCCGCCGGAAGGGGATCTGACGACCGCCAGGGCGCCTCGATGATTCCATTGCGTCACCTCCTGGTTGGTTGCGGCCACACCCTGGGGCCGTCACTGAGGCATGCCTCCGCACCATCCGATTCGTGACACGCCACATCACGTCACGAATCGGGCGTCGAGCAGGCATGCCGCTATGTGCTCGTGAAAGCCCCGCTCCTCGCCGTCGCCCTCATCGCCGGAGCGCTCCTCGGCATCCCAGTCGTCATCGGCGGCAACGGCAGCAGCAGCGCCGCAGGCTGCGGCGAGCTCGCCGTCGTGCTCGACACGATCCGCACCCTCGAGTCCGGCGGCGACTACAACGCACCGAAGAACCAAGGCAGAGCGTCAGGCGCCTACCAATACGTCGACAGCACCTGGAACCACTACGACGGCTACGAGTCCGCATACCTCGCCCCGCCCGAAGTCCAAGACGCCCGCGCCACCTCCGACGTCCAGGCGATCTTCGCGACCTACGGCGACGTCGGCTTCGTGAGGTTGTCCCGGGTTCTGTTGAAGTGAGGTGGTGATCCCTCCCCGGGCGGTGCCGTTGCTGGCATCGTTCGGGGGTCCTACCAAGACGCTCCGAAGGAGGAGGGATCACCGTGTCCAAGAAGGTACCGGTCGTGAAGATCACGACCCCGCAGGCGGCTGGCGAGTTGGCTGGTCTGCCGTTGGAAGCAACCGTTGCGATGGCCGATGTCGCCGTGGCGATGAGAGAAGGGCTGCTCGCGTTGTCGACTGCGGCGGGTCTGGTGGTGATGCGCCAGATGCTCGACGCCGAGCTCGCTGGGATCGTCGGCGCGAAGCACGCCAAGCTCGACGAGCGGGTCGGGAACTGGCACGGCACGACCAAGGGTCAGGTTGTGCTCGGTGCCCGCAAGATCAGCGTGGAGCGACCGCGTGGCCGTTACGTCGACGGCGGCGAGGTCGAGCTGGACACGTGGGCGACGTTCGCCAGTGAGGATCTGTTGCGTCAGGTCGTTGTCGAGCGGATGCTCGCCGGTGTCGCCACGCGACGTCATGAGCTGGTCGCTGAACCGGTCGGCCAGGTTGGGACGGCGGTGTCGAAGTCGGCGGTGTCACGCCGCTTCGTCGCCGCGACGACCGCCGCAGTCGCCGAGCTGCTTGAAGCGGACCTGTCCGCGTTGGAGACAGCGGTGGTGATGATCGACGGGCTGAATATCGCCGGCGAGATGATCGTCGTCGCCCTGATCATCACCGCCGACGGGACGAAGGTGCCGGTCGGGTTGCGGCTGGGTGACACCGAGAACAAGGTCGTCGTCACCGATCTGCTCGCCGATCTCGTCGACCGAGGCCTGCGCTTCGAGCACGGGATCCTCGCCGTGTTGGACGGGTCGAAGGCGTTGCGCTCGGCGGTCGCCAAGGTGTTCGGCACCAAGGCGCTCGTGCAACGCTGCACCCTCCACAAGCGCAGGAACGTGACCGAGTACTTGCCCGTGGCTCGCCGTAAGGCGATGGACAAGCGGCTTGCCGGGATCTTCGCGAACGCCGACACCGACGCCGGGCTGCGTGACGCACGCCGGCTCGCCGCACAGTTGAAGAGCGATCACCCCGACGCGGCCGGGTCGCTGCTCGAAGGGCTCGAGGAGATGTTCACCGTCGCTCGACTCGGTGTCACCGGTGCGCTTCGGCGGTCGTTGACGAACACGAACTGCATCGAGTCGATGATCTCTACCGTCCGGGTCGTCACCGGCCGCGTGAAGCACTGGCGCGACGGCGACATGAAGAAACGCTGGATCGCGACCGGGATGATCGAAGCCCAACGCTCGTTCCGACGCGTCCGCGGCCACACCCAAATGACCAACCTCGTCGAGCTGATCGGCCACACCATCAACCCCGTCACACCCGCCAACTACGATCAAGCCGTTGCCTGAGCAACAACCGGATCACCACCCCACTTTGGTTTGCGTCTGACTTCGCCGCGGAGGATGGATCGCGAAATGACCCAAGGCTGGTTGTCTCCTCGATCACGTTGAGAGGAGCAGTTGATGACCGAGGCGAGGACGCGGAGGCAGCCGAAGAGGTTGTCGGCGGAGACGAAGTGGGAGATCTTCTTGCAGGTGACCGCGGGCGAGATCTCCCAGGCCGACGCGGCGCGCAAGTGGCAGGTCGACGTGTCGACCGTGATCGGGATCCGGCGCACCGTCAAGGACGCGGCGTTGGCTGCGCTGGCCCGCCAGCCTGGCCGGCCGGTCAAGGAACGGAACTGGGAGCTCGACGCGGCGCGGACCGAGATCGCGGCGTTGACCGAGGCGATCAAGGCGCAAGCGATCGAGTTGGCGGTGATCCGGGGAAAGTCCGGTTGGGGCTGACCGGCGCGCTCCCGGCGAGAGTCCCCGCCGATGTCAAGGAGCTGGTCCTCAAGACTGTCGACGACGCTGTCGCCGGCGGGTTCGCCCACAGCTGGGTGTGCTCGTTGTGGCAGGTGTCCGACGACCGTGTCCACCGCTGGCGGGCCCGCCGCCGCGATGTCGGCACGCTCGCCGACCGGGCGCCCGGAGGCCATCCGGCGCATGGGATCCTGCCCGCCGAGATCGACGCGATCCTGGAGATCGTCGAGCGGTGGGGGCCCATCGACCGGTCGCACCGCAAGCTCGCCCACCGCGGCTCCTACGAGGGTCTGGTGTGGGTCGCCCCGTCGACGTTCCGGCGTGTCCTGGCCGCTCACGGGCTCGTGGTGCCTCAGCTGCCGCCGCGGACCCGCAGCGAGAAGAAGCCGTGGCCGGAGTGGCTGGTGTGGGAACCGAACCGGATCTGGATCTACGACGCCACCCACTTCAGCCGCGCCAGGCGGGTCGTGTTCGCGATCGTCGACATGGTCAGCCGACGGTGGATCGACACGCTCGTGTCTGTCGAGGAGACCGCCACCCAAGTGCAAGTGATCTTCGAGCACGCCGTCGAGGCCGAAGGACTGCTCGACTTGCTCACCGACGCGCGTCTCGACCTGGCCGTCGATAACCCGAACCGGCCGATCCTGCTCGCCGTGTCCGACAACGGCCCGCCGATGGCCTCGCGCGACACCCGGGCGTTCATGACGCTGCTGGCCATCGCGCAGCATCGCGGGCGGCCCCACACCCCGACGGACCAGGCCTGGATCGAGAGCTTCTTCGGGCACATCAAGGGCGAGTGGCCCCACCTCGAAGACATCGTCGATCCTGTCGTGCTCGAGGTCGAGCTGGCCCGTGTGCGGATCGAGTACAACAGCGTGAGACTGCACGAAGCGATCGGCTACGTCACCCCCGACGACGAGCACTACGGCCGAGGACAAGCCATCCGTGAGGCCCGCCGGCAAGGCCTCCAACGAGCCCGACAAGAACGGCTCGAACACCACCGCCGGCACAACCACCCGAACCCCGAGGAGACCCCATGAGTTGGATCATTTCCAACCCGTTCTCCGCGGCAAAGTCAGAAACGCCTCAACTTCAACAACAAGCGGGACATCCTCGGCTTCGTACCCATCGTCTGGTACTGGCCACGCGCCACCAACGACCCGACCCAGCTCGACATCGTGCCGATGCCCAGCGCCGGCAACACCCTCACCGTGCGCGAATACCAGGCCAAGTGGCTCGAGCTCTACAACACCAAGTTCGCCGCCAGCGTCCTCGGCACCTGCACCGGCGCAACACCCACCGAGGACGGCTACGCCCTGCCGCTCGATCGCAACCTCATCGCCGCGAACCCGTCCGTGCTCGACCAGCCCCACCACGACTACCCCGCCATCGACCTCATGGTCCCCGAAGGCTCACCCGTCTACGCCGTGCGCGCCGGCACCGTCGCCCGAGTCGTCGACTGGCCGCACAACTGCTACCAGTACGGACGCTGCGACCAGACCTGCGGCATCGGCCTGTCCATCAACGGCGACGACGGCGCCCGCTACATCTACTGCCACGGCAGCCGCCTCAACGGCCTCGCTGTCGGCGACACCGTCGCCGCCGCCGACCTGCTCATGTGGTCCGGCAACACCGGCCGATCCGGCGGCCCACACCTCCACCTCGAGATCCGCGTCGACGGCATCCAGCGCTGCCCCCAACAGCTCCTCCAGCAACTGTTCGCCAACGGCGCAGGACCACGCGCAGCCGATCTGCCCGCGACTGGTTGCTCGTTCTAGTAGCGAGGACGCGCTCGTATTGGACAATGCTGCCATTGTTTGCGAGACAGGTGCACTCCGCCAGCGTCCAGTCGTAGTGGGACTGTCAGATCCGCGGTGTAACTGGTCCGGCCTGACACGGTGAGCGGCTTGCTCGCCGGGAAGGACAGATGATGACAGTGCAGGATGTGTCGGTGGAGTCGCCGGCAGAGTCGAGCGAGGGCCGGCCGGATCGGTCGCTCGCGGAGCGGCTCGTCGAGCAAGCACGCGCCGACGGCCGCAGCCTTGTCGGTCCGGGCGGGCTGCTCGCCGATCTGACCAAGCAGGTGCTCGAGACCGGGCTCGAGGTCGAGATGGACGAGCACCTCGGCTACGCGAAGCACGCTGCCGAGGGCCGCAACGGCGGTAACAGCCGCAACGGGAGCCGGTCGAAGACCGTGATCACCGAGATCGGCCCAGTCGAGCTCGACGTGCCGCGTGACCGCGACGGCAGCTTCGATCCCCAGACCGTGCGCAAGAACCAACGTCGACTCGCGGGCGTCGACGAGATGGTGATCTCGCTCACCACGAAGGGGTTGACGACCGGTGAGGTCGAAGCCCACCTGGCCGAGGTGTATGGCACCACGGTCAGCAGGGAGACGATCTCGAAGATCACCGACCGGGTTCTCGGCGAGCTCGCTGACTGGCAGAACCGGCCCCTCGACCGCGTGTACCCGGTGATCTTCATCGACGCGATCGTGGTCAAGATCCGCGACGGCCAAGTCGCCAACCGGCCCGTGTACGCGGCGATCGGCGTCACCGTGGACGGCAAGCGCGACATCCTCGGGTTGTGGATCGGGACCGGTGGTGAGGGTGCCAAGTACTGGCTCGGCGTGCTCACCGAGATCAAGAACCGCGGTGTCGAGGACGCCTGCATCGTCGTGTGCGACGGTCTCAAAGGCCTGCCCGAATCGATCGAAGCGACGTGGCCGCTCGCCCTGGTCCAGACGTGCGTGCTGCACTTGATCCGCAACACGTTCCGGCTCGCCAGCCGCGCCGACTGGGACAAGATGGCCCGCGACCTCCGACCGGTCTACACGGCGGTGAACGAAGCCGACGCCGCCGCCCGGCTCGACGAGTTCCACACGATCTGGGGGAACCGCTACCCGGCGATCCGATCCCTGTGGACGTCGGCGTGGCCGGAGTTCGTGCCGTTCCTGGACTACTCACCCGAGATCCGCCGGGTGATCTACTCGACGAACGCGATCGAGTCGCTCAATGCCAGGTTCCGGCGGGCGACCCGAGCCCGTGGGCACTTCCCCAACGAGCAGGCCGCGCTCAAGTGCCTCTACATGGTCGTCAGGTCGCTCGACCCGAAAGGCACCGGGCAGGAACGCTGGATGAACCGCTGGAAACCGGCCCTCAACGCGTTCGCGATCACCTTCGAAGGCCGCCTCTTCTGAGGCCCTACGATCCCCAACAACAGTGACCAGCCAGACCGGTTACACCAAGTTCCTGACAGACCCGTCGTAGTCGACTTGACTATGTGCGTTGATCGTTGGCCGCCGCCGCGGGTCGATTGATGGTCAGGCAATGATGATTGCGGCTCAGACCGCCCTGGTTCGTCCAACCGTGAACATCGAGACAAGACATGGCCGGCCCTTGCCTTGGTTAGCCAGGTGGTGATCCGACGAGGTCGATGATTCCTTGGAGGTCTGGTGTGGCGTGCGGCCAGCGGTTCGGAGCCCCGCCGACGAGGATCGACGCGAGTCCCGCTGCGTTGGCGCCTTGGACGTCTGCGATCAGGTTGTCACCGATCATCCAGACCTGTCGTGGTGAGCCTGCGACCTGAAGGGCGATCTGGTACGCCTGCGGGTGAGGCTTCTCGTAGCCGATGTTCGCTGACGTGACCACCCGCTCGATGTGCTCATCGAGCCCAAGTGCGTGGACGATGTTCGGTAGCTCCGGTACGTGGTTGGACAGGATCAGTTGGCGCCATCCGCGTCGGGCCAGTGCATCGAGCACTTGTGCGGTACCCGGCAGGAGCTCGAAGGCATCGCTGTCGATGTAGCTCGTGCGGAAGTCGGCGAACAGGCCGTGCTCCTCGTGATCGTGGCAGCCGATCTGCTCCAGCATGGTGGCGACGTGTGCTCGGAGCGCAGCCCACCACGCCTCGGGGTCGACGAGATCGAGATGTGCGACTTCGGGTCGGTGCCAGGGGAACCCTGACGAGAAGTGCGGACGGATGCTGTCGACGGTGACCTGCATCTGCGGGTAGTGCTTGGCGATGACGGTCGCCATGCACTCCGACCATCCGGTCTTCCGGTGGGCGAGCGTGCCGTCGAAGTCCCAGAAGATCCACCCTTCCACAGGTCTATTCATAGGAGGTTGATGCCCCGAGAAGCTCGAGACCGAGGTTGCCGCGCCGTCAAGTTGCCGAGGTTACGTCGAGGTTCATGCGCCGCAGTGGCAGATCGATCTGGTGGCACGGCCCAGGAGGCCGCCCGTGCCACGCTGGCGCAGTGGGGTCAGCAAGAACGCCGGAGACGCAACCGTCGAGCCCTCCGCTGCCGTCGGCGATCAGAGACGTCTACACGATCGCTCGGCGTGGCGACGATGTCCTGCTCTTGCTTCGATCGAGAACCGGTTACAAGGATGGTGAATGGGGCCCACTCAGTGGAAAGGTGGAACCCGGTGAGACCTATGCGGAGGCTGCCGTCCGTGAACTGGCCGAGGAGACGGGCATCAACGTAGATGCTCGCGACGTCCAGTTGATTCACGTCATCGAGCGTGTCCCGGCTTCAGGCGCGCATTGGGTCGGCCTGTTCTTCGAAGTCGATGTTGCCGGCACGGCGCCGGTCAACCGGGAGCCGCACAAGCACAGTGCGCTCGAGTTCTTTCCGGTCGCGGCACTTCCTGAACGGACCGTCGACTACGTCCGCCACGTCCTCGACCTGATCCAGCAGGGCGTCGGGCACTCCGAGTGGAGGGACATCGTCATCGCGGACGACTCCACCGAATCCACGATGGCTCAGACGCATCGGCGCAAGCCGTAGCTCGCTCTGTCGACGCCCGTGACGCGAGGTTGGTCATGCCATCGGGGAATGTAACGATGCGGACGTGAGACATGCGATCCGCGGCCTCGTCGAGGAGATCGTCCCCTGTGACCACACCGAGGCCGAGCATCGAATCGACGTGCTGAGATGGCTCGACCGTGGAGACGAGATCTACCGGACGGCCAAGCCGGCAACCCCTCCGAAGCACCTCGTCGCGTACTCGGTGCTGGTCGATACCTCTGTTCGACAGATCCTCTTGGTCAACCATAGAGACGCGCAACGATGGCTTCCGACTGGAGGTCACGTCGAGCCCGATGAACACCCTGCGGACACCGCAAGCAGGGAGCTCCTCGAAGAGCTCGGGCTCTCGCCCGAGTTTCATCCAGCCGTAGGGCCAACGCCCCTGATGGTCACGGTCACTCCGACTCGGGGACGATCGGAACCTCACGTCGACGTCAGCCTCTGGTTCGTCTTCGATGGCGCTTCCGATGCTGAGCTGACACCGGACGAGACGGAGTTCTCGGGCACCAGGTGGTGGCAGTTCGAGGACGTCCGCCACGGCGGCTCGGTGGCTTTCGATCCCCACCTTCCTCGCTTCATCGACAAGTTCCAAGATCGCCTCGTCCGATGACTGGTTCCCGAGAGGTCAGCTGGAGACGTTGCTCTCCGCGGCCCTCGCTTCGCACGGTGGTCACGGGCTTGATTTCGTAGCTGACCGCTTCTCACCGCTCTCGCCACAGGTGTCGAGACGATCGATGACCGACAGCACTCTCTCCAACCGTGATCGCCTGTCGACGATGATCGTCAATCAAGTACCGCGTGTCTGACGGACCGGGTGTGATCGTCGGCGTTGCCGGTGTCAGCGCGTTGGCCGGTCGTGTGGTGCCCAGTGCTGCAGGATCTGTGCGGCGATCGTGGTGAGGTCGGAGTCGTCGTTGTCGATGTGGAGGTCGGCGATCCCGGATCGTGTCATCTGGTCTTGGAGCGCGACCGCGGCGCCGATCCGGCGCCCTGCGAGCTCGCCGAGATCCCGGTCGTGGAGCCGCCGTTCCAGCGTGGTGGCTGATGCGGTGAGCAGGCAGACGGTGATCGCGACGTCGGGCAGTGCCGTTCGGATGCGGGTGAGCTCCACGGCGTTCGGTATGGCACGGGACAGGATCAGCTTGTCGATGCCGCGGCGGCGGTAGTTGGGCCAGATCGAGGCGAGGTTCTCGGCCATGATCTCCGAGCCGAAGAACCCGCCGTGGTTGTCGTCGGTGTCGCAGTGAGCGATGGCGTCGAGGTCGATCCAGGCCGATCCGGGACCGGCGCGGACCAGTTGTTCGTAGACCTCGCCGGCGACGGCTGACTTGCCTGCTGCCGAGGTGCCGGTCAGCAGCAAGGCGATCGGAGCCACGGGCGCAGTGTGGCCGGTGTCGTGTGGGATGGGTGTGCCTTGGTGGAAGCGCACGGTCCATCGGTCGTCGTGCCGCACCCACAGCGAGCTTCGCTGGACCGTCGAGGTCGGGCGTCGAGTGGTGTAGGTGATCAGTGCGACGTCGGCGGTGATCATCGTGGTGTGGACGTCGTCGATCTCGACGTCGCCGGGGTCGGGTGAGTCGAGGAGCGCGGTGATCATCTCGGTGCGGGTCCATCGCCGTCCGGATTGGCCGATCTCGACGAAGTCGGGGTGCAGCAGCTGTTCGAGGCGGTCTGGGTCGGCGCGGACGTCGGTGGTGAGCAGGTCGCGCTCCGACTGTTCGACGCGTTCGAGGTCTGGCGTCGGTGGTGGCTGTTCGTGGGGTGTCATGTCAGGGCGCGGGCGCGGGCGCGGGCGCGGGCGCGGGCGCGGGCGCGGGCGCGGGCGCGGGCGCGGGCGGTGAGGTCGGTGGGTGTGTGGTGGATGGCGTTCCAGCTTGCCTGTCGGGCGGCGGTGATGTTGGCGATGCGGTCGTCGACGAGGGTCAGCGCTGCCGGGGGGATGTCGAGGATCTCGGTCGCTGCCTGGTAGGCGGCGGGGTCGGATTTGAGGGCGTGCAGTCGCCAGGACAGCAGCCGGTGGGTGAAGCGGTTGGCGAGTTCGGTGAGCTCGTGGTGGAGGCAGGATTCGAGGATCGGGCCGTTGTCGGTGAACAGCGCCTGTGGCTCGTCGAGTTGATCGACGACGGCGAGCACCTGCGGGTCGGGGACGAACGCGGTGGCCCAGCAGCGGCGCAGCTCGGCGTGGTCGATCCGGTGGTCGAGGGCGGCGAGTGTCGTGGTCCAGCAGGTGGCTTCGTCGAGGTCGCCGCGTTCGGCTGCGGCGTCGAGTCCGGACTCCCACAGGGCGTGATGGATGAACGACGGGGGCAGGCCGGTCGCGTCGGCGAGCGCGTCGAGCCGTCGAGCCGGTTGGAAGTGGGCGACGACGTCGCCGAGGTCCCAGACGATCACGTCAGGATCCGTTGCATCAGGACCAGGTTGAGCCAGCGATCGAACTTGCGGCCGACCTCGGGCATGCGGGCGACCTCGGTGAAGCCGAGGACCTGGTGGAAGCCGATCGATGCGGTGTTGTCGGTGTCGATGCCGGCGACCATGACGTGGACGCCGCGGCGGCGGGCGATCTCGATGAGCGCATCGAGGAGGGCGCGGCCGATGCCTTGTCCGTGACGGTCGCCGGCAACGTGGATGGTGTGTTCGACGGTGTGCCGGTAGCCGGGGAACCGGGCGCCGCCACGGAACGATGACCAGCAGGCGTAGCCGACGACGTCGGGGTCGTCGGCGACCAGGACCGGGTTGCCGTCGTGCGTCTGGAGGGTGAACCAGGCGAGCATCTCGTCGTGATCGGCGGGTTGGTCGCGCCATCCGATCGTCGTCGTGGCGATGAGCGCGTTGAACAACTCGGTGATCGCTGGCAGGTCGTCGACGGTGGCAGGTCGGATGTGCACTATGGGTTCCGTCGAGTCGTGGCGAGCCCGGTGAGGAGGGCTTCGAGCCCGTACGCGAAGTGCTCGTCGATGCGCGCCCGCCGGTACTCGTGGCGATGTGACCACAGGTGCGGCAGTTGACGGCGGTGGTCGCGCAGCGTCGACAGGTCGCGTTCGAGCCCTCCGTTGCGGAGGGCTTCTTCTGCCTGGGCGCGCATCAGGACGTGCATGAGGATCGCGTTCGCGCCGGCGACCGGGTCGCAGTCGGGTGGGCCGGTGTCGTCGAGCGTGGCGACCAGGCTGTCGACGGCACGGAGCACGTGGGGGAGGTGCAGCCAGTTGACGAGCACGTGCTGTGCAAGACCGGGTGCCTGGCCCAGCACCAGGCGCGCCGAGAGCGCCCACGCCCGGCACCGGTCCTCCCAGGTGCCGACGGGAGCGACGACGGGCATGCCCGCGAGGAGTTGATCGACGACCGCCGCCCGCAGGTCCTCGGCGTCGCCGACGTGCCGGTACAGGGCCATCGGGGTGACACCCAACTGCTTGGCCACCGCGCGGACCGTCACCGCGTCCAATCCCTCGCCGACAGCGAGCCGTGCGCCACGATCGACGACGACGGCAGCGGTCATCACCACGACATTGAGTATACGCGCGTATTCTCCCGCGCTGAGATGGTTGTCCGGCCCGAGGATCCGAGAACGTTTCAGCCCGATGGGTTGCCGAGGTGCAGGTCGTTTGGGTTCGTGCTGGTGTCGGAGTAGTGGTCGAGCATTGGTGGGTGGTGGAGGCAGTCGGCGAAGCGGAACGGCCGGACGGTCAACGGTGCGATGTGGGCGGCGTCGGGGTGGCGGGGGTTCATCAGGATCACGTCGGCTTCTGGCAGGACGGCTGATTGGACGGCGACGAGCAGTGATCGACGTGTGGCGGCCCACTGGTCGACGAACGCCTTCGTCGCTGCGTTGTCGTGTGTTGGTGCTCGTTCGGGCAGGCAGTCGGCTTCGGTCCAACCGAGCACGTACTCCTCGTCGAACGCCTCGGCGGTCGACCCGACGTAGCGCAGCGCCACGAGCACGGCGAGCCCGGCTTCACTGGCGAAGCTCACGATCGGCTGTCCCGGCGACGAATAGCGGCCACCGAACTGCTTCGCACCAGCGCCGTCCAGCGCGACATGCGCCGGGCGGGTGAGACGCCAGAGCTTCACCGTCCGGCCCTGAGACATGGCGTGCCGCTGCGCATCGGTGCGACCGTACGCGCCAAGGCGGGCAGACGCCGTTGCCGGTCCGGTCGGCGGCGAGCGGTCGCTGTGCCAACTGCCAATGGTCCTGTGGCCGTGACTCGTAGCGTGGCCGGTCGTGGTCGAGTTGGTGATCTTCGATTGTGACGGGGTGCTGGTCGACAGCGAGCGGCTCGCGGTGCGGCTGGAGGCGCGGTTGATCTCCGAGCTCGGTTGGCCGGTGACCGAGGCCGATGTCGTGGAGCGGTTCGTCGGGCGCAGCGAGGAGTACATGCTCGGCGAGATCGAGCGGATGGTCGGCCGGCCGGTGCCGGAGTGGTCGCAGCGGTATCAGTCCGAGCTGCGGTGCAGCTTCGAGGCGGAGTTGCGGGCGGTGGACGGGATCGTCGACGCGCTGGACGCGTTGACGATCCCGTCGTGTGTCGCATCGAGCGGTTCGTTGGCGAAGATGCAGCTGACGCTGGGTCTCACGGGACTGTACGAGCGCTTCGACGGGCGCATCTTCAGCGCCTCGCAGGTCGCTCGCGACAAGCCGGCACCGGACCTGTTCCTCCTCGCCGCAGAACAGCTGGGCGTCGACCCGCCCGGATGCGTGGTGGTGGAGGACAGCGCCTCCGGCGTGCAGGCGGCCCGCGCCGCGGGCATGCACTGCATCGCCTACGCCGGCGGGGTCACCCCGGCCGATCGGCTGGCCGGCGGCGACACGACCGTCATCGACTCGATGCACCAGCTCGTCGCGGCTCTCGACACGTTGGCGGCCCGGTGATGCACATCCGCCCAGCTACGTCGGCGGACCTGGAGGTGATCGCCGCGCTGTGGGCCGGTCACGGTGGCCCGTCGACGCGGCCCGGTGGTCTCGACGACGTCCGTCGCCTGCACGCCTGGGACCAGCGAGCCATCGCCGTCGCGTCGACGGGCGGTGAGATCCGTGGGGCGATCATCGTCGGGTTCGACGGCTGGCGCTGCCACCTGTACCGGCTCGCGGTCGAGCCCGCACACCGGCGCAGCGGCATCGCCACCGCGCTCGTCGACCATGCCATCGAGCGTGCTCGCCGACTGGGTGCCACCCGGATCGACGCGATGATCGACAACGCCAATCTTGGTGCGATCGCGTTCTGGGAGGCATGCGGGTTGGTTCGAGACGAGGCCGATGGGCGTTGGTCGCTGTTCCTCGAAGTGGGCTGACCGTGACGCGTACGGTGGGTGCGTGACGGGGGACGGTGGGCGCCGGCGGGCCGTGCTGTTCGACTTCTTCGGCACGCTGGTGACCTACCAGCCGGACCGGAACCTGCTCGGCTATCCGGACACGCACGCACGGGTGACACGGCACGGCTACCGCTTCGACCACGCCAGGTTCGTCACCGACTGGGACACCGCATCGGCAGAGCTGGAAGACATCAGCGACCGGTCGCACGACGAGTTCTCGATGACCGACGCGGCGAGCGCGTTCGCGCGGGCGGCCGGTCTCGACGTGACCGCTGCCGATCTTCACGATCTCGGTGTCTCGTTCGTCGCCGAGTGGCAGCGCCACATCCGACCGGTCGACGGCATGGTCGAACTCGTCCGCGAGCTGTGCGGCAGCTATCGGCTCGGCATCGTGTCGAACACCCACGACCCGAACATGGTTCCAGCGCTGCTCGCGGACTTCGGCATCGACGGCTGCTTCGACGTCGTCACGCTCTCGGTCGTGCACGGCCGCCGCAAGCCCCATCCAGCGATCTACCTCGACACCCTCGACGTGCTGCAGATCGACGCATCATCGACGGTGTTCGTCGGCGACTCCTTCGACGCCGACTACCACGCACCCACAGCGATCGGCATGGACAGCTTCCTCATCACCACCGACGACCAGCGCGTCCCCGAGCGTTGCCGGCTCGCCTCGATCGTCGAACTCCGATCGCGACTACGAGCACGCTGAAGCCACCTGACCTTCAACCGATGACGGGACGGACGACGGTTGGATCGAACGCGTCGCGGAGCACCGGGGCGTCCGGAGCGAAGATCGGCGAGGGGAGCGCGTCGGCTGTCACCCAGCGCAGCTCAGCCGCCTCGTCGTCAGGCTCGCCGACTCGCTCGATCGCCGTCGCCAAGAAGACGACACCCACCAACTGCTGCAACTCGCCGCGAGCGCTGCGATGCATCTGCGTCGCCGGGTCGCTGTAGATGCCCAGCAGCCCGTCGATGCGCGCCAGCCAGCCGGTCTCCTCCCGGCACTCACGCAGCGCCGCCTCGGCCCATGACTCCCCAGGCTCCACCCCGCCACCTGGGATGCCCCACGTGTCCTCGGCCCGTCGACGCATCACCAGGATCCGGCCCGCCCCATCCGCGAGGATCACCCCGGCGGCAGGCCGGAGTCGTGGCCCAGTCGTTCGCATTCCCTCACCTCCTCGATATCTCGCGGACCTCGCCTGGGAGCGGACCGGTGGCTGGGGGCGATGCTGTCAGCAGCGTCGAGGTGCTCGTCGGTCTATCGGGCGACGGCGACGAAGTCGTACGTCCAGCATTCAGGCGGACCGTCATCCACGAGGACGTAGGCGCCGCCGTCGGCGTCGAGCTCGAGTGGCGGCGGGAACCGCACCAGACGAGAGATCGCCGGACCGCCGACGCACGGGATCAGCATCCGTTCACCACGCTCCACCGCAGGAGGCTGACACGCAGCAGCGTGTCCGAGAACGACGGAGCGTTCACCGGCTGTTGCGTGTCGTCGATGGTCGGCGAGCGGTGATGTCGCTTTGTGGTGTCGGCGATGTCGCCGTGTCTTCCGAGAGGCCGGTCTCGTGCTGCAACGTCAGCGCGAGTCCCGACAGCGTCGATACCTCGATGGTCGGCGTGTCGATGCTCGGTGAAGGTCGGCCTCGTCGATTGACCCATGCGGCCGGTATGCCAAGCCGGCGCGCACCAACCACGTCGCTGGTCAACGAGTCTCCGATATGAAGAACCCTGTCGGGCCGGGAACCGGCCGCTTCGAGGCCGGCGCGGAACGGCTCAGACAGAGGTTTGTAGGAGCGCACGTCCTCGCTCGTGACAACGTCGTGGAACTTGAAGGCGTGATGGGTGATCGCAGCCGTGATGTCGGCCCGATCGATGTTCGACACGACGACCACCGGCACGTCGACCGTAGCGAGGAACGCCAACGCGTCTGGGAACGCTGGGGGTCGCTCCCAGAACTCGAAGAGCGGTCCGATCAGCAGGTCTGCGTCAAGCGGAGAACTGAAGTGGGCGAGCGTCGCGGCGAGCGCGTCCATTTCGATGCGACGCTGCTGCCGGAATCGGTTGCCGTGGCTGCGCCCCGTGCGATCTGAGAACGACGCCGCCCAGTACCGACCGATCTCTGTCGCGTTCACCCGATGCGGCGCCGATCGGCTGATGTCGGAACAGATCTGTTCGACCACGACGTCGTCCTCGTGTACGACGGTCCCGTAGAAGTCCAGGAGCACTGCATCGAACACACCTCGATGCTCGCACGGCGGTGTGGTTGCGGGAGTTTCGCGCGTCGTGGGTCGAGCGCAGCGCGCCTATCGCTTTGGGCGCCGCCGGTCAACGCGTCGGCCGACAAGGCCGGTTTCCGGCGCTGCGCCGCTCGCAGTGGTGAAGGGTCGAAAGCTTGGAAACGTCAGGCCAGGCTCGTCCAGCCGTCGCGGCTCATGGTGTACTTGCGCGCCTCGACCTCGCCGCGGCGGTCGGTCGGTGGGCACGTGATCGTTTGCTCGAACGTCATGCCGAGGCGTTCGCACACCGCGAACGAGCGCGGGTTGGCGGACTGCGGGAGTGAGCAGATCTCTGTGAGGCCGAGCGTCGCGAAGCCCTCGCGGAGGCCGGCCAGCGCGCCCTCGGTCGCGAACCCCTTGCCCCAGTGATCCGGGTCGAAGCGCCATCCCACTTCGACGGCGGGGAGGATCGCCGGCAGGAACCGTGGGACGGACAGCCCGACGAAGCCGACGATCTCGTCCGTGCCGAGCAGCGTGGCGATCCAGCACCCGAAGCCGAGCTCGTTCCACCCGTGGATCTGCGATTCGATGAACCCCGCCGTCTCGTCGCGAGTGAAGCCTCGGCCGTACGGGAACTGCCACACCGCTGGCTTGGCGAACACCGTGGCAAGGCCGTCGAGGTCGTCACGCTCGAACGGACGAAGATGCAATCGATCGGTGGTGACCGAGCCGAGCGGAGCTTTGATTGGTGGGGCGATCTCCGCGAGACCCATCCGCGCAGCCTATTGAGCATTGAGAGCGTGAAACCGTTCACGGTGAAGCCCGCGAAGACTTCCTGGCGTCTGCATGTCAGATCGGGCGGCGCCCGCCAGCGTCACCATTCGCCGGGCGACAGTCGACGACGATGCTGGCCGTTCGGCACGACACGCGCGGCGGTGGTCCGGGTCGAGAAACTTCACGACACCCCCCTGCGATACTTGGGCGATGCAGTTCGATCCCGGTTCGCTCGAGGTGCTGCGGGCCGTGCACCCGAGCTGGCGCCTCCTGCGCTACGAGCGTGCGCCGTTGGCGATCGCCTTCCTACATCACGGTTTCATCGCCCCCAACGCCCGGTCGCTCCCTGAGGACGAGGCCGTCGAGCTGCTCGACGATCTGCTCGGCGCCGGACGGCTCGACGGCGACGGCGCCGCCGGCTCGAAGTCCGCACGCGAGTACCTGCTCGAGTGGTCCTCCGACGAGCGCGGCTTCGTGCGTCGCTACTACCCGCTCGGCGGCGAGGAGGCGCACGTCGCGGTGACGCCTGGCGCCGAGCGGGCCGTGGCGTGGCTCGCCTCGCTGGACGAGGCAGCGTTCGTCGGCACCGAGTCGCGGCTGCTCACGGCGATCGAGTTGCTGCGTCAGCTCGACATCGGCACCGACGCCAACGTCGAGGTGCGCCTCGCCGATCTGCGCCAACGCCGTGCCGCGCTCGACGCCGAGATCACCCGCATCGAGGGCGGCGACGTGCGCTTGCTCGACGACCGGGCGGTGGCCGAGCGGTTCCAGCAGTTCGTCGGCCTGTCGCGTGAACTACTCGCCGACTTCCGCCAGGTCGAGGAGAACTTCCGCGCCCTCGACCGTTCGGTGCGCGAGCGCATCGCCCAGTGGGACGGCACCAAGGGCGGGCTGCTCGCCGAGGTGTTCGGCGAGCGCGACCTGATCGCGGCGAGCGACCAGGGCGCCAGCTTCCGCGCCTTCTGGGACGTGCTCAGCGCGGTCAGCCGTCAAGACGAGCTGTCGGCTCGGCTGAACCGCATCACCCAGTTGCCGGCGGTCGCCGCGGCGCAGCCCGACCGGCGGATCAGGCGCGTGCACCACGACTGGTTCAACGCCGGCGACCACACCCAGCGGATGGTCGCCTCGCTCACCGCCCAGCTGCGCCGGTTCATCGACGACCGGACCTGGCTGGAGAACCGGCGGATCATCGAGATCATCCGCTCCGTCGAGGGTCACGCCCTGGCCATCCGCGAGGAGCCGCCGCGCCAGTCGTTCAACGACATCGCCGGCGTCGGTGCCGACATCTCCCTGCCGATGGAGCGAAGGTTGGCATCGGCGCAGACCAGCGCGCCGATCGAGGTCGGCGAACTGCTCGACGACGAGCTCGCCGACATCGACGCGCTGTTCGCCGACACGGCGATCGACCCGATGGTGCTCGCCGGCAACGTCAACGACCTGCTCGACGACCGTGACCAGGTCACGCTGGCCGACGTCTGCCGGCGCTACCCGCTCAGCGCGGGGCTCACGGAACTGGTCGCCTACCTGCACGTCGCCGACGACCGGTTCGAGCGCGCCGTACTGGACGATCTGCGCGACCGCATCAGCTGGGACGTCGACGACGAAGCCAGCCGGGCCGTCGACATGCCGCGGGTGGTGTTCGTCCGTGGATGAGATGCCGGTGATCGCCGGGTCCGCCCCCGGCGCGGGCAACGAGCTCGGTCAGCTCGTCGTCCCGCTGTTCAAGGGCGTGGTGTACCGATCCGCCGACCCGACACGCTGGCTGACCCTGGGCCGCCTGCAGGGTCAGGTGCGCGACTACGTCGCCGTCGTCGGCCTCGAGCTGGTGATGGACGACGCCGAGGGCTACGCCTTCCTGCGCACGCCACCCGGCGACGACGACGAAGCCGACGAGTCCCTGCCGCGGCTGGTCTCCCGGCGGCGGCTGACCTACGGGGTCAGCCTGCTCCTCGCCCTGTTGCGCAAGCGACTCGCCGAGGCCGACACCGAGGCCGGTGACGCCCGCCTCGTGCTGACCCGGGAGGAGATCGTCGATCTGGTGTCGGTGTTCCAGCCGACCTCGACCAACGAGGTGCGGTTGCGCGAGCGGGTGGAGGCCGACGTCAACAAGGTCGTCGAGCTCGGCTTCCTCCAGCAGCTGCGCGCCCGCGGCCGGCGCGGCGACGAGCAGACCTACGAGGTGCGCCGGGTGCTCAAGGCGTTCGTCGACGCTCAGTGGATGGCCGACTTCGACGCCCGCCTCGCCGAGTACCGCGCCGTGTCGCAACCAGCGTCGGGCGGTGACGGCGATGAGTGACTCGCTGCTGCTCGACTTCGCCGACGACGACTCCCAGGCCGGCTTCCGCCTGCATCGCATCGAGGTCTACAACTGGGGCACGTTCGACCAGCGGATCAGCACGCTGCAGCTCGACGGTCTGAACACGCTCGTCACCGGCGAGAACGGCTCGGGCAAGTCGACGTTCGTCGACGCGCTCACCACGCTGCTGGTCCCGGCGAACCGCATCGCCTACAACCGTGCCGCTGGCGCCGACACCCGGGAGCGCGACCTGCGCTCGTACGTGCTCGGCTACTACCGCTCCGAGTACAACGAGCTCACCGGCGCCTCGAAACCGGTGGCGCTGCGACGCACCGCCGGCACCTACTCGGTGATCCTCGGGGTGTTCCGCAACACCGGCTTCGACCAGGTCGTCACGATGGCCCAGGCCTTCTGGCCCGCCGAGCAGGGCCAGCCGAACCGGTTCTTCGTCCTCGCCGAGCGGGAACTGTCGATCGCCGGCGACTTCCGTGGCTTCACCGCCGGGGTGCGCCAGCTGAAGAGCCAGCTGCGCGGCCGCGGCGCCGAGGTGTTCGACGCGTACACCCAGTACGGCCCGCGCCTGCGCAGGCTGGTCGGCATCCACAACGAGCAGGCGCTCGACCTGTTCCACCAGACGGTGTCGATGAAGGCCGTCGGCAACCTCACCGAGTTCGTCCGCGCCCACATGCTCGACACCGCGCCGATCAAGCCGCGCCTCGACCATCTCATCGCCCACTTCGACGATCTCACCCGCGCCCACGAGGCCGTCGTGCGGGCCAAGCGCCAGGTGGAGCTGCTCGCACCGATCGCCGCCGACGGCGACCGCCATCGGGAGGAGACGGTGCGCCGCGACGTGCTCGAGGAGTGCCGGCGGGCGCTGCGCCCGCACTTCGGGGCACGGCGGGTCGGCTTCCTCGCCGCCGAGCTGGACCGCCTGGCAGCCGACTGGGACAAGGCCGAGCAGCAGCTCGGCCGTGCCCGCGACGACGCCGACGCGACGAGGCGGCGGGTGGAGGCGATCAACGCCGATATCGCAGGCAGCGGCGGCGACGAGCTGCGCGGGATGGACGACCGCCTGGCCGAGCTCGGCCACGAGCGCGACCGGCGGCGCACCGCGGCCGACGAGCTGGCCGGTTTCGCCGCCACCGCCGGGCTCGCCGTGCCGTCCGACGAGAGCGGGTTCGTCGACCTGCAGCGCGCCGCCGCTGGTCGTCGGGCCGACCTCGACGCCGAGCGTGCCGCGACGCGGTCGCGCCGCACGGACTTGGAGATCTCGTTCCGCGACCACCGGCGCCGCCACGCCGATCTGGTCGCCGAGATCGACAACCTGCGCGCCCAGCGCGGCAACATCCCGGCGGCACAGATGCAGCTCCGCCAGCAGCTCGCCGGCGAGCTGTCGATCGACGTGGCCAGCCTGCCCTTCGCCGGGGAGCTGGTGCGGGTGCGCGACGACGAGCAGCGTTGGGAGGGGGCCGCCGAACGTCTGCTGCGCGGCTTCGCCCTGTCGATGCTCGTGCCCGACGAGCACTACCGGGCCATCCAGCGCTGGGTCGACACCCACCACCTCGGCCAGCGGCTGGTCTACTTCCGCATCGGTGGCCGGCAGCGCCGCCGCGATGAGGAGATCCACCGCTTCGCCCTGTGCGACAAGCTCGAGCTGCGCGACGACCTGCGCCCCGAGCTGGCGGCGTGGTTGGACGCCGAGCTCGTCGCCCGGGCCAACCTGGCCTGCTGCGACACCGAGGAGCAGTTCGTGCGCGAGTCGCGGGCGATCACGGTGGCCGGGCAGATCAAAGGCGCCAACCAGCGCCACGAGAAGGACGACCGCTTCCGCATCGGCGACCGCAGCCGGTACGTGCTCGGCTGGTCGAACGAATCGAAGATCGCCGCGCTGTCCGTGTCGGTCGCCGACACCGAACGGCTGATCGGCGACGCCGGCGCGGCGCTGGCCGCGGCCGCCCAGGTCGACGTGTCCACCGGCGCGGTCGTCCACGCGCTCACCCGCCTGGAAGGCTTTGCCGAGTTCCGCCAGATCGACTGGCGGTCAGTCGCCGGCGAGATCACCGAGCTGGAGCGGTCACGCGCCGCGCTGCTGGCCACGTCCGATCGTCTCGCCGAGCTGGAGGCCCAACTGGCCGACGCCAAGGATCGACACCACGGCGCCGCGCAGGCCGTCGAGGCCGCATTGCAGCGCCGGGCGAGCATCACCACACGGATCGACGACACCCGCCGGGATCACGACGAGCTGGCCGACGAGCTCCGTGCGGACGCGCCTGGCGACGTGTCGAATGCCGTCGCCGAGCGCATCGCCTCCCTCGAATCCGAGGTCCTCCCGGCGACGCCACGGCGCCTCAAGGAACTGGTCGACGCCGAGGCCAAGGCTCGTGAAACGCTGCAGAACGAGATCGACGCGACGGCCAAGCGGATCGAACGGCTCGGCCAGGGGCTCGTCGGCAGGATGAAGGACTTCGCCGGCGAGTTCCCGACCGAGTCGCAAGAGCTCGACGCGTCGCTCGACGCGCTCGTCGGCTTTGTCGAGATCCTCGAACGATTGCGCGCCGACGACCTGCCCCGCTTCGAGACCGAGTTCCGCGAACTGCTCAACGAGAACACGCTGCGCGAGATCGCCGGGTTCCAGCAGGCGCTGTACCAGGAGCGCACCGACATCGAGGAGCGGATCGACAAGATCAACACGTCGCTGGCGACCATCGAGTACAACCGCAACCGCTACATCGCCCTCGTGATGGAGCCCACCCGCGACACCGACGTGCGCGAGTTCCAGGCCGACCTGCGGGCGTGCACGGAGGGCACGGTGAACATGGCCGACGATGCGGCCCTGGTGGAGCAGAAGTTCCACCAGGTGCGGCTGATCATCGAGCGCTTGCGCGGCCGCTCTGAGCACGCCGATGCCGATCGCCGCTGGGCGGCGAAGGTCACCGACGTGCGCAACTGGTTCACCTATGCCGCCTCCGAGCGATGGCGCACCGACCACTCCGAGTACGAGCACTACAGCGACTCGTCGGGCAAGTCCGGCGGGCAGAAGGAGAAGCTGGCCTACACGGTGCTCGCGGCCAGTCTCGCCTACCAGTTCGGCCTGGAGCTGGGCGAGACCGTGTCACGGTCGTTCCGCTTCGTCGCCATCGACGAGGCCTTCGGTCGGGCCGACACGGAGGCGACGCGCTTCGGGCTGAAGCTGTTCGGCGAGCTCCACCTGCAACTGCTCGTCGTCACGCCGCTGCAGCGGATCTCGATCATCGAGCCGTATGTACAACGCGTCGGCTTCGTCAGCGTGACCGACGATCGGTCGCAGATCACCAACCTGACGATCGAGGAGTATCGCAAGCGCCGCGGCTCAACGGGCGGCGACGCCGAACGATGACGGCCAAGACGTGGACGTCGCTCGCTGACATCCGCGCCCAGCTGCGCCGGCAGTGGGACCGCGGTGCGGTGCTTGCCGAGCTGGCCGGCGGTCCGTCGATCTTCCCGTATCGGGTGCGGCTCTCCCGCCCGGCGACGGCCGATCTCTCGGCGCGCTGACGACGGGGTGCGCGCCTGGGCGCGTGAGCTACAGGGTGCCGGCAGCATCCGCGTCGTGTCGACCGTGCGCGGCGCGCGTTCCATCGGTCGCAACGAGCTTCCCGGGGAGGTGTGGGTCGACGACCTGGCATCGGCTGCGGCGCTGCTCGGCACGACGGCCGCCGTCGAGCGCTTCGGCCAGTTGGTCGAGCTGACATCGCAGTGCCAGCCCGCCCTCGTCGGTTGGCTCGCCACTCGCTCGATCGACGCGCTCGCGGTGGCCGACGAGTGGCCGCGGCTGCTCGCGGTCGTCGATTGGATCCAGGCCCACCCGCGGCCGCGCATCTACGTGCGCCAGGTCGACCTCGCCGGTGTCGACACGAAGTTCGTCGAACGCCACGCCCGTCTGCTGTCCCGACTGCTCGACATCGTGCTGCCGGCGGATGCGATCGACGGCAGCCAGTCGCGCTTCGAGGCCCGGTACGGGTTCCGCGTCGTGCCCGAGACGATCCGCCTGCGCGCTCTCGACCCGGCGCTGGCCGTCGTCGCGGGCAGTGGGGACCGCCCGGTGACGGTGACGCTCGACGACTTCGCTCGTTTGGCTGGTGTCGAGCGGGTCTTCATCACGGAGAACCACGTCAACTTCTTGGCCTTCCCGGCCGCTGCCGGGTCGATCGTCGTGTTCGGTGAGGGCTACGACGTCGCCAAGGTCGCTGCGGCACCGTGGGTGCCTGGCGTGCCTGTCCACTACTGGGGCGACGTCGACACGCACGGCTTCGCCATCCTCGACGTGCTGCGCTCGAAGCTGCCTCACGTTCGCTCGATGCTGATGGACCACGCAACCCTGCACGCCCATGAGGCGCGTTGGGGCCTCGAGGCGGTCCAGGTGCGCCGCGAGCTTCCCCAACCTCACGCCCGCCGAACGCGACCTCTACGACGATCTGCGCGACAACCGCATCCGGGACAACCTGCGACTCGAACAGGAGCTCATCCGCTTCCACCTCGTCCAGGCCGCCGTCACGAACGCGCTCGACGTCTTCGACATGTGACCGCTCGATTGGTCACGCCGGGCGGCAGTGCCGCGGCGACCGTCGTGATGCCGTGAACCGCCGCGCCGGCAGCGAGCCGTGCGTCACCGTCGACGACGACGGCAGCGGTCATCACCACGACTGGGTCACGCAAGTCGAGCACCCCTCGACTCGGTGAGAAGGGAACCGCCATGACTGCGACCATCGACACCATCGATCGGGCGACCAGCAACGGCAAGCTGGCCGACATCATCGTGCGCACCAACGACCTCGAGTGGGCGCACTTCGGCGGCGGCATCGAGTTCAAGCTGCTGCGCGTCAGCCCGGAGAACGGGAGCTGGGCCGTGTTGTTCAACTGCCCGCCTGGCTCCTCGTTCGCCTCGCACCGCCACTTCGGCGCCGGCGAGTACCTCGTGATCTCCGGTGTCGTCGAGTTGCGCGGCGGCGAGCAGAACGGCGGCGTCACGGCTCGCGCCGGCGACTACGGCTACGAGGCCAACAGCGTCTACCACTACTCGACGGCGTTCCCGGTACAGACCGTCCTGTACTTCCAGAACTTCGGCCCGCTCGGCTTCCTCGACGAGAACGACAACGTCGTCGCCATGCTCGATTGGGAGGACGTCCTCAACATCTGGAACGCCGGCGGGACGCCTCGCGACTCGTAGCCGGTCGTCGGGCGACCGGCGCGCGGCGTACGGTGCCGGCAGTGACGACACTCTGGGGGTGCTGCGAATGGCCGACGACGATCGATCCGGGCTGAAGGACCTCGCCGGGGGCGTGCTGGCACCGCTCGCTGCTGACCTGCCCGGCCTGCGCGAGACGTACATCGACCTGCACCGCCACCCGGAGCTGTCCGGCATGGAGGTGCGCACCGCCGGCATCGTCGCCGAACGGCTGGCCGCCTCGGGCTACGAGGTCACTGCCGGCGTCGGCGGCACCGGCGTGGTCGGGGTGCTGCGCAACGGCGATGGACCGATGATCGCGATGCGCGCCGACATGGACGCGCTGCCGGTCACCGAGGAGACCGGGCTCGACTACGCCAGCACGGCCACGACCATCGACGAGCACAACCGCGAGGTCGGCGTGATGCACGCCTGCGGTCACGATGCCCACACCACGTGCATGATCGGTGCCGCCGACCTGCTGGCCCGCCACCGGGACGCGTGGTCGGGCACGCTCGTCTGGCTCGCGCAGCCCGGCGAGGAGACCCTGATCGGGGCGCGGGCGATGCTGCGCGACCGGCTGTACGAGCGCTTCGGCCGCCCCGACGTCGTGCTCGGCCAGCACGTCGGCCCGATGCCCGCCGGGCTGATGCTGCACCGCGAGGGCCCGATGATGGCGGCGACGCTGAGCCTCGACGTGCGCATCGTCGGGCGTGGCGGCCACGGCTCACGCCCGGAGTCCACCGTCGACCCGATCGTCGTCGCCGCGTTCGTCGTCGCCCGGCTGCAGACGATCGTCTCCCGCGAGATCGAGCCGCTGCAGCCAGCCGTCGTCACCGTCGGCGAGTTCCACGCCGGCACCCGCGCCAACGTCATCCCGCCCGAGGCCCGCCTGGCGATCAACATCCGCAGCTTCGACGACCGCGTCCAGCGCAACGTGGTCGCGGCGATCGAGCGGATCGTGCGCGCCGAGTGCGAGGCGGCCCGCTGCCCCGAGCCGCCGACGATCACGCCGAGCTTCGGCGGGCCGGTGACGTCGAACGTCGGCGAGGTCACCGAGCGGGTGCGTGCCGCGCACACCGCGTGGTTCGGCGCCGAGCGCGTCGTGGCGATGCCGCAGCCGGTGATGGGTAGCGAGGACTTCGGGCTGTTCGCCCACCTCGACGGCGATCCCGCGTCGCCGAAGGAGATCCCGACCGGCTTCTGGTTCTGGGGTGGTGCCGGCGAGGCGCAGATCGCCGCGGCGCCCGGCGACACGATCCCCGAGAAGATCGCCTCGCTGCCCAGCAACCACCATCCTGGCTTCATGGTCGACCCGGACCCGACGCTGACGAGCGGCGTCGAGTCGCTGACCGTCGCCGCGTTGGAATACCTCGTCCGGTAGGCGGGCGATGTCGTCGAACCAGCAGCCGCCGGCCACGACGCACGACGGCATCCTCCAGGGTACGGAGCCGTCGCGCACGATCGTGCCGGGCGTCCACCTGATCCCCACCCAGGGCAACAGCCTGGCGATCGAGACCGACGCCGGCGTGGTGGTCATCGACGCCGGCCCCGGCGGCAACCAGACGGCGCGGATGATCGCCGCGCTGCGCACCTACACCGACGCCCCGGTGCGGGCGATCGTCTACTCCCACGGGCACATCGGCTACAACACCGGCGTCCCGCAGTGGCGGGCGCACGCCGCCGAGCGCGGCGAGGCCCCGCCGGAGCTGATCGCCCACGAGCGCTGCCTGGCCCGCTACCACCGCTACCGCGAGACGCTGCCGCTCCAGTACCTGCTGAACACGCTGCAGTTCGCCGGCGCCAGCCCCGACGCGGTCAACGAGGGCTTGCAGTTCGTCGACCCGACCGTCACCGTCGACGGCGAGCTGCGCCTCGACGACCCGCAGCGGCCGATCGTCGTCCGCGCCGCACCGTCGGAGACCGACGATGCCGTCGTCGTCTGGTTGCCCGAGCAGCGGATCCTCTACGGCGGCGCGGCCACGCCCGGCTCGACGCTGCCGAACATCGGCACGCCGCTGCGCTCGCTGCGCCTGACGGCGCGCTGGGCCGACACCCTCGAGCAGATGGCCGCGCTCGGTGCCGAGCAGCTCGTCCAGGAGTTCGGGCCGGTGGTCGAGGGCGCCGACGCCGTGCGGGCACAGCTGGAGACGACGGCACGGGCCCTGCGCTGGGTGCGCGCCGCGGTCGTCGAGAAGATGAACGAGGGCTGGACCGACGTCGAGATCATCCACGCCCTCGACTACCCGGCCGAGCTGTTCGACCAGCCGTACATGCGTGAGACGTACGGGGCGCGGGACTACATCGTCCGCGACCTGTACCGCGAGGAGAACGGTTGGTGGACGTCGCGCAACGCCACCGACCTGCACCCCGCTCATCCCGACGACGCGGCCGCGGCCGTGCTCTCGGCGATCGATCCGCAGCGGGTGCTGGACCGCGCCCGCGAGCTGGCCGCGGCCGGCGACCTGCAGCTGGCGTTGCACGTCGTCGACCTCGTCGCCCAGGCGCCCGGCGACGATCCGATCCTGCTGGAGGCCCGCACCGCCAAGGCCGAGTGGTGCGACCTCCTCGCCCGCCAGACCAAGCCGTACGTGTCCCGTGCGGTCTACAAGGGCTCGGCGCGCCTGCTGCGCAACGGACTGCGCCGCTGGTCCGAGGTCCCCGACGGCATCCACGCGCTCCCCGTGGAGTGACGAAGGCGACGAGGGCGAACGTGCCACCATTGGTGGTTGTCTCACTACTGTGCGGGTGTGATCGGTGAGCAGCTCGACGACCCGACCGACCCCTGTCGGCCGGTCGGACTGCGGGAGTTGATCGACGCGATCCCGGATTGCGTGCTGCTGATCGACACGATGGGGGTGATCCGGTTCCTGAACCGGACGACCGAGGAGCAGCTCGGCTACGGCCCGGACTGGATCGGCCAGTCGATCTTCGGGGTGATCCACGACGACGACCTGCCGGTGGTGCTGTCCTCGATCGAGTCGGTGCAGGGCAAGGCGGTCGGGACCCCCGTCGAGGTGCGCGTCTTCGACGCCGGCGGTGGACTGCACTGGTACGAGGAGGTCGGCCGGGCGATCGAGCTCGACGACGGGTCCGCCGGGATCCTGTGCGTCGCTCGGAACATCACCCAGCGGCGGATGTGGGAGGTGGCCGCGGGCGACGTGACCCGCTTCCAGCACCTCGTCCAGGTGTCGCCGACGATCACGCTGCTGCTCGACGGCGAGGGCGTGGTCACCAGTGTCAACGCCGCGTTCACGCGACTGCTCGGGCACGACCCGAGCGCCGTCGTCGGCCAGCCACTGCTCTCGTTCGTCGATCCCGACGACGTCGAGACCGCGCGCCGCTGCCCTGGGCCGTCTGGACGAGGGCGAGTACCGGGTGGCGTTCGAGTCACGGATGAGCGTGGTCGGTCAACCCGAGGAGGTGCGGCCGGTGCGCTTCGAGCTGGTCAGCCACGTGCACGACCCCGTCGTCGGCGGGATCGTCGCGTCGGGCTACGACATGACCGAGCTGATGCGGGTTCGGAAGGAAGCTCGAGTACCTCGCCGGGCACGACACGTTGACCGGGTTGAGTAGCCGGGCGCGACTCGTCGCGCACGTCGAGCAGCAGCTCCGGAACGGGCGGGCGTTCGCCGTGCTGTTCATCGATCTCGACAAGTTCAAGCCGGTGAACGACGTGTGGGGCCACGAGATCGGTGACGAGCTGCTCCGCCAGGTCGGCGAACGCCTGGAGCGCGCCGTTCGGGCGGACGACATGGTGGCGCGCGTCGGCGGTGACGAGTTCGTCGTCGTCGCCGACGCGATCTACGACACGGCCGCGGCCAGCGCGCTGGCCGACCGGATCGAGGAGCTGGTCTCGTCCCGCTACGAGCTCGACGTCGGACCCATCCACATCGGCGTCAGCGTGGGCATCGCCCTGTCGAGCCACGACGCCACCGTCGCCGGTCTGCTCGCCGACGCCGACATGGCGATGTACGACGCCAAGGCCGAGCGGCGCGGTGGTGCGCTGCGGTCGCCGATCGACCGCAAGCGCAGCGCGACCGAGCGTCGGAGCCTGATCGACGATCTCACCGCCGGGTTGGGGCGTGGCGAGATCGTCGCCCACCTGCAGCCGATCGTCACTGCCGGCAGCGGTGAGCTCGTCGCGCTGGAAGCGCTGGCTCGCTGGAACCACCCCGACCTCGGCGTCCTGCGTCCCGTCGCGTTCCTCGACCTCGCCGAGGACGCCGGCCTGATGGTGGCCCTCGGCGACGCCGTCCTCGCCTCCGCCTGCGACGCGATGGCCCGCTTCGCCGAGCATGGTTCGCGGCCCCAACTCGGCATCAACCTCTCGGTCGATCAGCTCGTCGACGCCGGGCTAACGGCGCGCGTCGAACGCCTCGTCACCACACACGGGATGGATCCGGAGCGCCTGGTCGTGGAGATCACCGAGCAGGCGATGCTCGCACCACCGGACACCGCCACCGGCATCTCCTGCGACGCCACCCTCCGATCGCTGCGTTCGCTCGGCGCCACGCTGAGCCTCGACGACTTCGGGACCGGCTTCTCCTCCCTCAGCCACATCCGTCGCTTCCCGCTCGGCTCGATCAAGATCGACCGCAGCTTCATCGCCGGCATGCTCGACAGCCGGGAGGATCGTGCCGTCGTCGAGGCGATCGTCAGCCTTGCTCACGCGCTCAGCCTCCGGGCGGTGGCGGAGGGCATCGAGTCCCGGGAACAGCTCGACGCCGTGCGCGCGATCGGCGTCGACCTCGTCCAGGGCTACTTCGTCGCCGAGCCGATGACCGGCGCCGAAGCCCTCCGCTGGGCGCTCGATCATGCCACGAGGAGCCAAACGGCGCGCCCGGCGCGATCGGTCGTCAACCTCGGAACCTGACGCAAGGATCCGCGGATCCGGCGCGATCCGCCGTCAAGCTCCGGCGCGACCGGGCCTCAGGTCTGGGCTCGCAGCACGGCGACCTCGGGGAACCCCTCGGGTGATCCGTAGCAGCCGGCCTCCGTCAACCAGCGGACGTTCGTCAGGCAGCGCAAGGACCACCAGGCACGGATCACGTCGCGATCGATGTCGGCGCCGTACCCGGCGACGACGTCGTCGAGGTGCTCCGGGTGTCCGAGCGTGAGGGTGGCGAGGTCGAAGTGGGCGTCGCCCTGCGACGCCTCGGACCAGTCGAGGATGCCGGTGATCTCGTCGCCGTCGACGAAGACGTGGTCGACCTGCAGGTCGCCGTGGACGAACACGGGTGCCCATGGGCGCAGCGCGGTCTCGGCGAGGCGGCGGTTGCGCGTGATCACGGCGGCGGGGAGGACGCCGTTGGCGAGCAGCCACCCGCACTCGTCGGCGAGCCGCACCGCGAGATCGTCGACGCTGCGTCCCGGCCACGGCGGGAGCGGGGCGTCGTGCAGCGTCCGCACCGCCGCGCCCGTGGCGGCCCACGCCGCCGGCGACGCCGTCGACGGCTCGCCGAGGTGACCGAGTGACCTGCCCCTGAGCGCGGCGAGGGCGAGCGCCGGCGGTCTGCGCCACAGGACCTGCGCGGTGGGCACGGGCGCCAACGACATCGCCTCGACCTCGGTGTCCTGGCGACGCTGATCGGCGTCGATCTTCACGAACACGGCGCCGACGCGCAGGGTGGCGCGCTCGTCATGGGCGACGACGACCTCCACCTTGTCCATCGCCGCCATCATCGCCGCCCACGGCCTGGTGCGGTCGACGAGTTGTCGGCAGATGACCGGTTCGTGCCGTGCGAGTGCGTCGCCCGTCGACGAGACGCCGGTACGGTCGGTCCCGATGGCGAGGCCCGATCAGCGTCACCCGGGCAATGCGGCTGGCGATTGGCTCGTCGACACGCGTTGCATCGATTGCGGGACGTGTCGGGCACCGAAGCGCGTCGCCCAGCGCTGCGCGTCGGCGACGTCGTCGCGATGGGTGAGCACCACGTGGTCGACGCCGCCCATCTCGCCTATGGGGCCCGCCAACGCCTCGGTGAACCGCGGCGAGTCGACGAGCACGTTGCCGGCCGGCCTGACGACGAACCATGCCGACGCACCGAAGCCGTCAGGCGAGCAGCATCGGAGCGATCTCCCGCACGTGGATCCACACCGACGATCGCGACGCAGCCCCGTGGGCGACCGACGTCGTCACCGGCGAGTGCGAGGTGCAGCCTGGCTTGCTCGCGATCCCGGTGCCGGGGCACACCGAGGGGTCGACGGTCTTCCTGCTCGACGACGTCTGGTTGTCCACCGGCGACTCACTGGCCTGGAGCCACGAGCTCGGCGACCTCACCGCGTTTCGCGATGCGTGCTGGTACTCGTGGCGCGTCCAGACCGAATCGCTCGCCGACCTCGCCGAGCGGCATCGCTTCGCCGCGGTGCTCCCCGGCCACGGCGCCCGCCACGTCGGCGACGTCGGCGAGATGCACCACCGCCTGGTGGCGCTCGTCGAGCGGATGCGCCACTGAGCCAGACTCGCACGATGGTGCGCCCGAAGGTCATCGTCGCCGGTCGGGTTCAAGGCGTGTGGTTCCGTGAGTCGTGCCGGCGCGAGGCCACCGCCGCGGGCGTCAGCGGCTGGGTCGCCAATCGAGCAGACGGCACCGTCCACGCCGTCCTCGAAGGCGAACCCGCGGCCGTCGATCGCGTCCTCGCCTGGATCCGCCGAGGGCCATCGCGAGCAGAGGTGACCGATGTCGTCGTCACCGTCGAAGAGCCCGTCGGCGAGCACGGCTTCATCGTGCGATGAGGTGGTGCCGCGTGGGAGCGGCGTCGACGAGTTGGCATGCTGGGCAGGTGGGACGGCCGGGGCGCGCTCGATCATCGTTCGTCGCAGCCGTGACGGTGGTCGTGCTCGCTGGCTGCGGCGGATCGGCTGGACGCCCTTCGGCGGCAGCGTCGTCGACGAGCGAGTGCTGGCCGCAGAACGCTCCGGCATTGCCGGTACCGACGACGAGCACCGTCGCTCCCGGCCACGACGAGCCAGCCAGTCCCGGCACGTACTGGACGTCGGAACGCATCGCCGATGCCCAGGCGCGAGGCGACCCCGTCGCGTCCATCGGCTGCTCCGCGCCGTCCGAGACGCCATCCGCGAGGCCGACCGACGCCGCATCGATTCGTGACATCGCCGCAAGCGATTGGTTCGGTCTCGACGTCAGCGACGACGGTCGAACCCTCACCGTCACGACGATCGGCGACGTCTGTGGTGGCAGCACCCACCTCGACGTGATCGAGCAGGCCTCCGCAGTGCGCCTGCACGCGAGCATGACGACGCCACCGGGAACCTGCGCTGCAGTCGGTCGACCCCAGACCGCCGCGGCGACGCTCACCGCACCGCTCGCCGGCCGGCCGATGATCGACGACGTCTCCGGTCGACAGCTCTCCCCGTTCATCGCGATCCCCGCCGTCTCGCCGGCGCCGACATCATCGACGACTGGATGACGCCTCGCCGAACGCGGCGTCGTGGTGTCCGACTCATCCCGAGCAGGTCAGCTCGGCAGCGAGCCCGACAGCCTCGGCGACGACCGAGGACTTCGTGTTCGGCATCGAGGCAGCGCGCGGCATGGTCGCCTATCTGGTCGCTCACGTTCGGAGCTACGACTCGTCGTGGACCACGTCCGAGTACGTGACGGGAGCGCGACGCTCGAAGACAAGTACGGCGGCGTGCACATCGCGCTCGGCGCACATGCTCAGCGCGTTGTCGCCCCCATCGATCCGAACAGTGGTGCTGCGACTCAGCGCGGAGAGGCTCGCGGTGGGCGCCCGACGTTGGCGTGGCCGACGGCGCCGGGTGCTTCAGGCGTCGTCGAAGCGCGCCGGGTCGACTTGGAGCAGGCCGGCGGCGAGCACCTGCTTGGTCAGCGTGCGGCCGATCGAGATGAGCTCGGCCGCCTCGTCGTCGGTCAACGCCTCGTAGGCGACGAGCGCGGCGCGGTCGGTGGCGTCTTCGATCTGCTGGCGCTGCGCCCGGCCGGCGTCGGTGAACGCGCCGGTGCCATCGACCACGCCGCGTGTCGCGAGGGACGCCAGCCCGGTGGCCCACTCGTCCTCGCTCCACGATCGGCTGAGACGGAGGACCTCGGCCGGCACCTCACCGCTCGCGGCGTGCGACAGCAGCGCGTCGAGACCGGAGAGGCCGGCGAGCGCGAGCGCGGCGACGTGTCCGTCACCGCGGAACTCGCGCAGCAACGTCTGGGCGTGCCACAGCGCGAGATGCGGCTCGCCGGGCCATGACAGCGAGGCGTGACCGGCGAGCAGCGGCCGGCCCTCGGGGTGCTCGCAGGCCGTGAGCGCGGCGCGGCGGGTGAGCTCGGCAGCGCGAGCCAGCTCGGCGGACCCGAGCAGCTCCGCGCCGAACGCCCGGCGCAGTGAGGTGTCGACGGCGTCGAGGCGGGCGGCCGTGACCGCCTCGGGTGTCGCGGTGGCCCAACCGCCGTGCATCGCCCGGCGCACGAGACCGGGATGGAAGTTGTAGAAGGTGGCGATCACCACCTCGGCCGGCACCGCGCCCATCGCTGCGCTGCGCGACAGGAAGTAGCCGGCGCGGGGCGAGGAGATGCCGATCGCCGCGTAGGCGGGCGGTGCGTCCGGCGTGAAGTAGATCATCCCGTGCACTGCCTCCAGGCTGCGCCACGTCTTCCTCGCCATCGCTGCGTCCACCGGCACGACCGTACGACGAGAACCTCGGCCGCATGGGACCGGAGTCAGCGCGAGGTGCCCCCGAACGCCCACGCCACCATCAGCGGCAGCTCCTCCGACCAGAACGGGTCGCCGTGCGATCCGTCCCGCTTGACCATCACCACGTCGGTGCCGGCCTCGCGCACTGCGGTCGCCCAACGGGTCGCGTCGTCGACGAAGAAGCGCTCGTGTGCCGCGAACCGCTCCGGATCGAAGCCGGGGGAGTAGTCCTTGCGGTCCTGCTGGTCGTGAGCCAGGCGCGCAGCGTCAGCTCGGTGTCGATCGGCGCGGCGGCACGGAAGTCGACCGCCAGCCGGGCGGTGAACGCCCGCCGGCCGAGCATGCGGTTGACCGCCCCCATCAGCTCGTCGATCAGCATGGCGACGATGCCGCCGTGCACCCGGCCGGGCGGCCCCTGGAACATCGGGTCGACCCGGACGGTGGCGACCACCGAGGCGTCGCCGTCGCGGCGGATGTCCATCCCCACCGACGGCGAGCGCGTCGGCCAGCCCATCGATGACGCGGGCGACGTCGCGCAGCGTGTCGTCGCCGACGTCCCGACCGGCGACGGCGCGGTTGAGCCGGCGCATCGCGCCCGCCGCGTCCTCCAGCGCTGACCACTCCCTCATCCGGACGGCCCCCTCCGATCGGTGCGGACCGTACCGCGGGCGTCGCGATCGGCTACGCCTGGGGGCGTGGACGTCTACGAGATCTCCGTCGACCTGCGCAGCGGGGTGCGCGACACCGAGCTGGTCGCCGCGCTCCACGAGTACCTGGGCCGGCTGCAGCGCGACGGGCTGATCGTCTCGTGGCGGCTGTTGCGCCGCAAGCTCGGGCTCGGCGGGACGCACGAGTTCAAGGTGCTGATCGAGACGACCGACCTCGCCCAGCTCGACCGAGCGTTCACCGCGGTGTCACGGCGCGACGAGCCGATCGAGGGCGTGCACCACGGCGTCAACTCGCTCGTCGTCAACTTCCAGGCGGCGCTGTACCGGGACTTCCCGGATCCCCACCGCCAGCACGGCGCCGAGCGGTTCTGATCAGCTGCACCGTCGTCGTCGCCGTTGCCGTTCTCGGCGATCAGGATCGGCACGTCGACTTGCCGGTCCCCGGCAACCCGCTCACGACGACGAGGCTTGGCCGCATCCGTCAGGCGTGGGCGGTTTGGGCGAGTCGGGCGACGAGCGGCGAGGTGTCGGCGCGGCGGTGCAGCGGGGCCTGGTGCACGCCGGTGTGGCGCTCGAGGGCGCCGATCACGGCGATGCCGACGGCGCCCCAGGAGGCGCCACGCAGCTCGAGCGTCAGGGCCTTCGCCCGCCGGCGCAGGAACGGCGCCTTCGCCTCCAGCGAGGCGATCTCGTCGAGGTCGAACGAGAACACCAGCGCCGCGGCGTCACCGAGCAGTTCACCGGTGGTCAGCGCGCAGGTTCGCGGCGCGGTCGGTGACCAGCAGGACGCCGACGCCCGTGCCGAGGTGGACGACGCCGGTGCCTGTCCCGTGCGCCGGCCGACCCTCGTCGTCGGTGGCGACGCCGGCCATCGCCGTCACCGCCCACCACTGCGCATCGGACTCGCCCGGCCGAACCTCCGGGCACCCGTCGGTGACCGGCCGGCCGAGCGCCGCCGCGAGGTGCTCGTCACTTGCGTCGCCGAGCAGGACGAACGCCGGGCAGTACGACGCCCCGTCGGCAGCGAGCCCGAGATCCATCGCCCCTGACTACCAGACCGTGCGCCGGCGCGGCAGGCGAGCGGCGTCACCTACTGTGGCGTCGATCGGGTGAGCACGAGTCGACGGGGGCGCCATGGCGGCCGGTGATGCGGGCATCGACGGGTCGGTGGCGATCGTCACCGGCGCGGGTCGTGGGCTGGGCCGGCACGTCGCGTCGGCGCTCGCGGCGCGAGGGTTCCCGGTCGCGGCGGTCGGCCGGGCCGGCTCCGCGGTCGACGCGACCGTCGCGGCGATCGAGGCCGGTGGCGGCGTGGCGCTGCCGATCCATGCGGACGTGCTCGACGACGGTGCAGCGTCCGACGTCGTCCGCCGCGTCGAGGCCGAGCTCGGGCCGGTCGGGCTGCTGGTCAACAACGCCGGGACGATGCACCTCGGGCGGATCGCCGAGATCGACCCGGACGAGTGGTGGACGGACTTCGAGGTCAACGTCAAGGCGACGATGCGGTGGTGCCAGGCGGCGCTCGCCGAGATGTTGCCGCGCCGGCACGGGCTGATCGTCAACGTCGCCAGCACTGCCACCCAGTGGGTCGTCCCGGCCGGGAGCGCCTACATCGCGTCGAAGGCGGCGGTGATCTCGCTGACGAAGATCCTCGCCGCAGAGCTGCGCGGCTCCGGCGTCCGGGCGTTCGCGTTCGGCCCGTGGGCGCGGACCGACATGACCGACGGCCTGGCGACGTCGCCGGCGTTCACCGCCGGGCAGCGCGCGGTGTTCCGCCGCATCGACGACGCCGAGGCCGAGCGCCGGCTCCGCGGCACGCTGCGCATGCTCGACCAGATCATCGACGGCGATCTCGACGACCACCTCGGCGAGTACCTCGACAGCGAAGCGCCACCACGCTGACCTCGTGCGCCGCCGTCAGACCCCGGCCGCCGTACTTGCTCGGGGACGTCAGCCCGGCGTAGACGGCGTCGAACAGCTTGCGCTGCATGGTGCGAGCGACGCCGAGGTCCTGGCGCCGCCGACTCTCGGTGGCCGGGCGCGGGTCGTCGACCTCGCCGACGGTGCGCGCCGCCGACAGCGCTGCCGCCGCCGAGCGATTCGGGGACGAGCATCGAGGACCAGCCGAGCTCGGCGGCCTGGCGGCGGTACGGGTCCGCGAAGCCGGGGTCGCGCCAGGCCCCGTCGCGCACGGCGGCGGATCGAGGTGAGTGGACGTCAGCGCCCGCTCATCGCGCTGCGTTCTTGTTGAACGGCTCGATCTCCTCGTCGGGGGCTGGCCGGCGCCCCGCGTTCCACGAGCCGCGCAGGTGGCGGCGCACACCGCCGGGCGGGTCCTCGGTGGCCCGCGCCGCGGAGTGCCACAGGTCGCAGTGGTGCAGGATCACGTCACCGCGGTCGCAGTACACGGCCACCTCGCCGGGGATCTTCTCGAAGCCGAGTGGCATCCCGTCGGTCGGCCACAGGTGGCTGCCGGGCACGACGCGCAGGAACCCGTTGGCCGGCGACGTCGCGTCGACGTGGAACGTCAGCGCGATGGACGGGAAGAAGTCCGAGCTCGGGAACGCCTGGTGGTCCGAGTGCCAGCCGATGCGCGTGTAGGCCATCTCCCGGCCGGGCCGGGCGTCCTGGTAGACGACGCCGAAGCGCGCACCCCGCGACTCGTCGAACTCCCACGGCTCGACGCCGTCGAAGCAGCGCTGCAGCAGCGCCAGCAGCACCGGGTGGTGGAACGCGGCGTGGGCCGGCGCCGACAGGCGGGTGGCGTCCTTGACGTAGTGGACGAACGGGGCGACCTCGCCGTCGGCGGCCGAGGTGAGGTAGTCGCCGCCGTAGCGGGCTCGGTCGATCGTCCCGTCGGCGACGCCGCGTTGCAGTGCGGTCAGCGACGCCTCCAGTGCGTCCAACTCGTCGTCGTCGAACAGACCGGCGACGACGACGTAGCCGTCACGGCGGAAGTCGGCCTCCAGGACGGCGAGGTCGACGGTGGTCGAGGTGATGTCGGTGGTGCTCATCGGTTGTGTGCCCTTTCAGCTCAGCAGCGTCGTCTTGCCCTCGAACACGTCGTCGAGGATGGTCAGGTCGACCGCGTCGTCGAGCGCCGGCATCGTCGTGCGCCCGGCGGCGAGGTAGGCCGCCTTCATCGGCCCGTTCCACTGGGCGGGGTCGATGCGGAACAGGCCGGACGAGTCGGTCAGCACGCTCTTCATCAGCGGGATCTGCAGCTCGTTTTGGCGGGTTTGCTGGGTCAGGTCGAGGCCGAGGTCGGCGCCGTACTCGTCCACGGCGAGCTTGGCGCCGATGGTCGGGTCCTCGGCGTTGGTCTCCCAGCCCTTGATCGTCGCCCGCATGAAGCGGACGATGTCGTCACGGTTCGACTCGACGTACTTGCGCTCGGCGAAGAACAGGTTGGCGTACGACGGGAAGCCGAGGTCGGCCCAGGTCGTCACGATGAAGTCCGTGCCCTCGACCATCCCCTTGGTCTCGAGGGTGATCGGCTGGTTGACGAGGAAGCAGGAGTAGGCGTCGCCCTGCCCCTCGAGCAGCGGGTCAGGCGTGAAGCCGGCGACGACGAACTTGTAGTCGTGCGGCAGCCCGGCGATGTCGAGGACGGCGTTGATGTTGACGTCGACGCCCTCCTGCCCGAGGAACGTGATGCCGACGAGGTCCTGCGGCGTCTTCACCGGCTTCTTCGGCAGCGACAGCACGGCGCCGGGCGACACCTGGTACTGCGTGCCGAACACGACGAAGTCGTTGCCCTCGTTGATCGCGTCGAGCAACGTGAGCATGCTCGCCGACACGCCGATCTGGGCGCTGCCGGCGGCGACGGCCACCGGCGCGGCCGGAGCGTTGGGGCCGCCCTGCTGGTAGGCGGGCTTGATGCCCTGGTCGTCGTAGTAGCCGTTCTCCAGGGCGACCCAGGAGCCGGCGTACTCGACGTTCTTGATCCAGCCCATGGCGATGCTCACGTCGGCGGTCGCGGCCGGGGTGCTGGACGCGCTCGTCGCCGCGGAGGTGGTCGCCGAACCGCCCATCGTCCCCGTGCTCGCCGTCGTCGCCGACGCCGCGGTGGTCCGCGACGAGCCCTTGTCGTCGCTGCCGCACGCCACCAGCAGCCGGCCGCCGAGCAGGACGCCGAGCCCGGTGGCGCCGGTGGTCAGCAGGCGGCGACGGTTCCAGGGGCGTGCAGGGTTCAGGTCGGGCATGGATACCTCCGTGGGGTCGGGGTCGGGCGACGGCCGGTGGCGGCCGTCAGTGGAAGCGGCGGCGGCCCCAGCGCTCGACGCGCAGGGTGATCTGGAACAGCAGGACCGACAGCGCCGTGGCGATCAACGCCGCGCCCCAGGCGCGGTCGGTCTCGAAGCGCACCCGGGTGCTGGAGAACAGTCGGCCGAGCCCGCTCGTACCGGCGAGGAACTCGGCGACCATCGCCGCCAGCACGACGGTCGACGCGCACATCCGCAGGGCGACGAGCAGGTCGGGGACGGCGTTCGGCAGCAGCACGCGGCGCAGCAGTGTCCAGCGGGACGCGCCGAGCGCGATCATCAGGTCCCTCGACGTCGCCGACGCCGAGCGCAGGCCGGACGTGGCCATCACATAGCTCGGGAAGAAGGCCAGCATGATCGTGATGATCGGGACGATCTCGTTGCCGTAGCCGACCAGCCGGGCGACGACGGGGATCACCGCGACGATCGGGATCGAACGCAGCATCAGGACGAGCGGGCTGAGCACTCCGGCGGCGAGCACCGATGCCCAGGTGACGACGGCGACCAGCAGACCGAGGGTCATGCCGACGGCGAGGCCGAACAGCGCCAGGCCGAACGTGCGGGCCGTGTCGCCGGCATACGCGCCGGGATGGGTGACGAGGTCGCGGACGACGTCGGCGGGTGCCGGCATGACGATCGAGTTGTAGCGGCGGATGGAGATCCACGCCTGCCACGCGGCGAGGACGGCGAGGAGCGCCCACCACCGGCGGACGAAGCGGCCGACGGCGCGACCGGTGCGAACCATCGGGGACGGCCCGCTGGCGGTCGTTGCCTCGGCGGGCGGGCGAGCCGTGGCGGCTCGCTCGGTCACCGCGGCCGGTGTCACGACGTGCGTCATCGCCATGCTCAGACCCTCCACCGTGCCGTCGCCCAGCGGGCGAGCAACGTGAACGCACCGAACGCGATCATCGACATCAACGCGGCGAGCAGCGCCGCCGCCCACAGCAGGTCGATCTGGTAGTTCTGCATGGCGCTGACGATCAGCAGGCCGAGCCCGCGTGGCGCACCGAACCACTCGCCGAGCACGGCGCCGAGGACGGCCGCCGGCGCGGCCAGGCGCAGGCCGTCGGCCATGCCCGGGAACGCCGCCGGCAGTTGCAGGCGGGCCATGCGCTGGGCGCGCCCGGCGCCGAGCGCGCTGAACAGGTCGTGCTGCAGTGGCCGCGCCGACTCGATCGCCGCGGTCGAGGCGACGAACATCGCGAACCCGGCGCCGAGCGCGGCGATCGCCATCGGGGTCCGCTCGCGGCCGAGGGTGACGATGAACAGCGGGGCGAGGGCGATGATCGGCATCGCGTGCAGGATCGTCGCCAGCTTGTCGATGCCCTCGCGCAGCGGCGGCACGAGCAGGGCGAGCAGGGCGCCGGTCAGGGCGGCGCCGGCGCCGATGAGGAAGCCGGCGACGCTGGCGCTCGCCGTCGCCTTCGAGGCCCGTGCGATCACCGGTTGCTGCGGACTGTCGACGATCTTGGTGACGATGTCGCTCAGCGGCGGGAACGTGGTGCCCAGCCAGCCGCGTCGCCCGGCGATCTCCCACAGGGCGAGGTATGCGGCGATGCCGATCAACAGCTGCGCGGCCCGCCCGATGCGGCGCCGGCCGCGAGCGGTGCCGGGCGGGCGATCGGTGACGGCGAGCATCAGCCGGTCGCCAGCATCGCCGGGGCGTAGCGGTCGAACAGCACGGCGGAGATCTCGTCGACGATCGCGTGGAACTCCGGGGCGCGGGTCAGGTCGGGCCGGCGTGGCCGCTCGAACGGCACGTCCACGATGGTTGCGATGCGGGCCGGCCGCGGCGTCATCACCACCACCTGGTCGGCGAGCAGCACGGCCTCCTCGATCGAGTGGGTGACCAGCAGCGTCGTGGTCGCGCGTTCCGTCCAGATCCGCTGCAGCTCGAGGTTCATGTGCCGGCGGGTCATCTCGTCGAGTGCCCCGAACGGCTCGTCCAGCAGCAGGACCGTCGGATCGGTGACGAGCGCCCGGGCGATCGCGCAGCGCTGGCGCATCCCGCCTGACAGCTGCGCCGGCCGGGCGCCTTCGAACCCGGACAGCCCGACGAGGCGGATCAGGTCCTCGGCCGCGTTCGGGGCGACTCGTCGCCCGGTCACCTGGATGGCCAGCTCGATGTTCTGGCGCACGGTGCGCCACGGCAGCAGGGCTGCGTCCTGGAAGGCGATGCCGAGCGCACCCGAGGTGCGGACCGCCGACGGGTGCTCGCCGTGGACGAGGACCTCACCGGTGGTCGGCGTCTCCAGGTCGGCGAGGATCCGCAGCACGGTCGACTTGCCGCAGCCGCTCGGGCCGAGCAGCGCGGTGAACGACCCCTCGGCGGTCGCCATGTCGACCTCGTCGATCGCTCGCATGTCGCTCTTGCCGAGGCGGAAGACCTTCGACAGGCAGCTGACGTGGATCCCGTCGGCGGGTGCCGGTTCCATCTTGCCGACAGTACGAATCGAATGCGTCAGGCGTGTTTCGTCGCTGTTGAAGGACGTGTACCAACTGGTTCACTCGGCCGGCAGCATCGCCCCGATTCGCGCGGCGGCCGCGGCATTGACCGCGTCGAGGCTCCGCCTGGAGTGGCCCGACACCAGGTCGAGCTGCAGGCCACGCCACAGGGCGACGATCTCTCGGGCGGTGCGCTGGGCGACGGCGCGGCTCATCCCCTCGCCGCGCAGCACCGCGGCGACGCGGTCGACCCACTGGTGGCTGATCGCCTCGAAGAACCCGTCGAACCGGCCCGGCTGATGGATCGCCAGGCCGACGACCTCGAAGAACAGGCCGATGAACGGCAGGTTCCGTTCCGCCGATAGCGAGCGCCAGGCCGCCACCAGCCGTCGCTCCAGGGTCTCGCCGTCCGCCTCGAGGAGGTCGAACGCGCTGCGGATGCCGGGAAAGCGCTGGGCTGCGGCGAGGAGCGCGGCGGCGATCAACTGCTCCTTGGAGCCGAAGTAGTAGAGCAGCATCCGGTTGTTGGAGCCGATCGCCTCGGCGACACGGCGCAGGCGCAGGTCGGCTACGCCGTGCTCCAGGCAGTAGCCGGCGACGAGGTCGAGCAGGCGCTGCCGCTCCTGGGAGTCCTCCGTCACGGCCGGCGACCCTAGCGATCGCACGGCTCGCGCCGCGGATTCCGGAAACGCGATCGCAACGAGGCGGGAACCGCCGTGAAACGGCCGATGTGATCTGATCTGAACCAGATGGTTCACCTTGTAGGTGGGCCTGAGTGAGGAGGGCCGCCGTGACGACGACGATCGACATCCCGATCCGGACGAGGGATCCGGAGCGGGTGCGCGTGCTCGTCGAACGAACGGGCGCGGCGATCCTGACCGGTTGGGGCACCTCGGCCGACGACGCCGTCGCCGCCGCGCCGCGGTGTTCGGCGCCGATGTCCTCGAAGCGCCGCCGCCGAGCGAGGTGCGCATCGGCGGTGATCGCGATCGCAAGCTCCCGCACGTCGACAACACCACACCGTTGCAGGCGCACACCGACGGCTTCGCCTACGGCGATCGCTATCCGGACTACTTCCTGCTGTCGTGCGCGCACACGTCACCCGTCGGCGGTGAGTCGTTCCTCGTCGACGGCGAGGCCGTCGTCGCCGAGCTCGCCGCTCGCCATGGTGGCGGCGAGCTCGTCGAGCGGCTGCAGCACGTCCCCGTCGACCAGACCGAGCCCGACATGCAGCGCTCGGTGTCGCCGATCATCGGTCGCACGCCGGCCGGCCGGCTGATGCTGCGCCGATTCCCGTTCCAGCGGCCGTCGGCCGACAGCACCGACGTCGCGCGCGACACGGCGATGGTCGCCACCTGGACGACAGCGATCGCCAAGGCAGCCGAGCGCGCCCCGCGCTTCAAGCTGTTGCCCGGCGACGTCGCCGTCATCGACAACTACCGGATGATGCACGGCCGTGAGGGCTACGCCGACCTCGACCGCCTCATGTGGCGAGTGTGGGTGTGGACCACCGCAGCGTTCGGCGTACCCGACGGTCCGCTGCACTCCGACAGCCGCTACGCCCACGTCGACAACTGAAGGCAGACCAGATGGACGTCCGACGCGCCAACCTCCTCCCGACCAAGGCCGCCACGCCGGCGCAGGCCCGCGGCCTCGTCGCCCTCGACGGCGCCGCGCTGGTCTCCGGCCTCGACACCGTCGAGGATGCCGTGGCCTTCGCCACGGCGATGCTCGGCGATCGGGCGATCAGGGTTGCCCCGCAGTTCGAGGCGACGAAGGCCAACAACGAGGTGAGCGCGCCGATCGTCGCCGCCCAGCCCGTCGACGCCCGCGGCCGCAAGCGCTACCTCGGCAGCTATGACCGCATCCAGCCGGCGCACAACGACGGCTACGGCTTCGGCGACTTCGCCCCCGACCACGTGTTCCTGTGGTGCGGCAAGCCCTGCCCGACCGGCGGGGCGTCGTTCCTGGTCGACGCGCTGAAGCTGGCGACGATCCTCGCCGCCGACGACCCGGCGATGGCCGACTTCCTGTGGGACGTGCCGATCGACCACTCCGAGCCGAACTTCCCGCAGGGCGTCGACGCCCCGATCGCCAGGATCACCGCGGGTGGCCGGGCACAGGTGCGCTCGCACCCGTACCAACTGCCGGTGCTCGGGCCCGACGAGGCGAGCGACCTGCCGTTCGTCGAGCGCTGGGGCCGTGCCGTCGCCGAGGCCCGCAACACCGGGCCGCGCTTCCGGCTGGAGGCCGGGCAGATGGCCTGCGTCGACAACTACCGGATGCTCCACGGGCGGGAGGCGTTCCAGGACGAGTCGCGGCGGCTCGTGTCGATCTGGGGCTGGACCCGCGAAGCCGTCGCCGTCCCCGACGTGCGCCTGAACATCACCGTGCCGAACGTCGCCGAGCTCGTCGCGTAGCTCGTGCTCCGGTCGCAGCGGAGCTGCTCCCTGCACCTGCCGTGCTCGCCGCCTCCGCCGCGCTTCGGCGCTCGCCGCGTGTTGGACGAGTGCCCTGACCCGACCGGCGGCTCAGTCGGCAGTCGGCCGCCAGGAGGCCGTCAGCCCGAGCGCGCCGAGGGTGTCGGCCGACGTCGTTGCCTCGACGGCGCGGTCCTCGGCCGTCGGGAAGTGGCTGAACCGCCCGTACGGCTCGACGGCGGGCACCTCGTCGAGTGGCTCCATGTACGTCTTGCGGGCCAGCGCGGCCTCGATCGCCGGTGCCAGCCGTTCGGCCTTGGCGGCCTCGCGCTCGGCTTCGTGCTCGACGAACTCCGGCATCACCTCGGTGGCGAACAGCTCCAGTGACGCGCAGTTGGCGTCGTGGTCGAGGTGGCCGGCCTGGTGCATCAGCATCACCTGGTCGACGCCGGCGGCCTGCAGGGCGCGCAGGTGCTCGCGGATCTCGTCGGGCGTGCCGATCGCGCTGGTCGGGCTGTCGCCGATGGTGGGGAACGACTCCTTCACGGCGAGGAACTCGTCCCACGCCCCGCCGGCGCCCGGGCGCACCTGGCCCTGCAGGTAGTACTTGCCGATCGTGTAGCCGAAGAACTTGAGGTGCTCGCCGTGGCGGCGGGCGACGTCGCCGTCGCGGTGGCAGTGCAGCGTGGCCAGCACGGCGATGTTCGGGTTCACGTCGTGCCCGATCGGCACGCACTCCTCGGTCAGCGTGCGGTAGTACTGCTCGACCATCACTGCCGCCTGCTTGCCGCCGACGACGTTGAACCCGAGGCAGCCCATCCCGTGGCGGGCGGCGACGTCGGGCTTGCCGGCAACCCACAGCGGCGGGTGCGGGCGCTGCGCCGGCTTGGGGACGATGTTGCGGCACGGCATCGAGAAGAACTCGCCATCGTAGCCGGGGTACGGCGTCATCGTCATCATGTTGCAGATCTGCTCGACGGCTTCGAGGTAGGCGGCGCGCTTGGTGTCGACGTCGACGCCGAACCCCTCCAGCTCCATGCGCGAGCTGCTCTCGCCGGTGCCGAAGTCGACGCGTCCGCCTGACACCTGGTCGAGCGTGGCGATCCGCTCGGCGACGCGCGCCGGGTGGGAGAAGCCCGGTGGCGTGCAGACGATGCCGTGACCGATGCGGATGTTCGTCGTGCGCGCCGCGGCGGCGCCGAGCCACACCTCCGGTGCCGACGACAGTGCGTGGTCGTCGAGGAAGTGGTGCTCGACGGCCCACATGTGGTGGATGCCGAGCCGGTCGGCGAGCTCGACGTGCTCCAGCGCCTCCCGGAACATGCGCGTCTCGTCGCCGTCGCGATGCGGCGTCGGCAGCTGGACCTCGTAGAACACACCGAACCTCATGGCCCGACGATGGCCCGCCCGGGTCGTCCTCGGCGAAGTGGGCGTCGGCCGGACGCCGTCGGTACCGTGGCGAGATGCCCGCCCCGCCCGTGCCGCCGACCGAGCAGGTGCGCCCGGGCCTGTGGTCGATCGGCGTGCCGTTCCCGGACAACCCGCTCGGCTACACGCTCGTGTACCTGATCGAGTCCGGCCGCGGGCCGGTCCTGGTCGACGCCGGCTGGGACGACGACGAGTCGTGGGATGCGCTCGTCGCCGGGTTCCGCGCCGCCGGCTCGGACATCTCGGCGTGCCATGGCGTGCTGGTCACGCACGTCCACCCTGACCACCACGGCCTGTCGGGGCGGGTGCGCGAGGCGTCCGACGCGTGGGTGGCGATGCACGAGCGCGACGCCGCCACCGTCGAGCACATCTCGACGTCGATGGCGCGCGACGATGCCCGCGAGCGAGCGACCTCGACGCCGACCGCTCGGCAGACCTCGGCGGACTTCACCGACGAGCTGTACGCCGTCCTGATCGACGCCGGCGCGTCCGAGGACGAGCTCGCTGCGGCGCCGGCGCCGACCTACCGCCGACGGGCGCAGCGGTTCCGCCCGCTCGCCGTCCCCGACCGCCACGTCGCCGACGGCGAGCGCGTCGACGTGCCCGGCTGGGACATCGACGCGGTCTGGACGCCTGGCCACACGCCCGGGCACCTGTGCTTCCACGTTCCGGCGGAGCGGATGCTGCTGTCCGGTGACCACGTGCTGCCGTCGATCACCCCGCACATCTCGATCTCTCGGCGCGACCGCGGCGGCGACCCGCTCGGCGACTTCCTCGACTCGCTGCGCAAGGTCGCCGCGCTCGACGCCGAGGAGATCCTGCCGGCGCACCGCCACCGCTTCGGCGGCCTGGCACAACGGGTCGACGACATCACCCGCCACCACCTCGACCACCTCGTCGACATCGAGACGATCCTCGCCGACGGCCCGGCATCGCTGTGGCAGGTGGCCGCCCGGCTGACGTGGAACCGCCCGTGGGACCAGTTCCCGCTGTCGCTGCGCCGCTCGGCGGTCAACGAGACCGCGGCGCACCTGCGCTACCTCACGAGGCGCAACCGAGCCGTGCGCCTCAAGGGCGTCAGGCCATACACCTTCGCCCTCCCCGAAGGCTGAGCGAGGCGCCAGTCCTGGTGCGGTGGCGCCGGGCAAGGCGCACCCGGAGTTGCGTTACCCGGTGCAGATGCCGCTGGAGCTGATGTCGTCGGGGATGACGTTTGACGAGATCCTGGCCGACTACGAGGACCTCGAGCGCGACGACCTGTTGCGGCGTTGGAGTTCGGGGCACTTGCTGCCGGTGGTCACAGGGTGCCGCTCGGCGCTGCCTGAGGTTCTTGGTCGACGCTCAGCTCCCGCGCCGACTCGCCAACGCACTGGTCGACCTCGGCCATGACGTCATTCACACGCTTGATCTGCCAGACCGGAACAGCCCCAGCTCGCCGGTCACCCTGGTCACGGCAGAGGCGCTCGATGGACGCGTGGTCGGCCTCGTTGCGCTCATCCTGTTGCCGTCGTTGGTCGAGCCGGTCGGTGCTGGCCGCATGCAGTGCCAGATGAAGGAGCTGTTCGTGTCGCGCTCGGCCCGCAGCGGTGGCGTCGGTGAAGCTCCGTTGCGCTGGTCAGCGCGATTTGCGGCTCGATCATGGGTGCGGTCGGATGGATTGGAACGTCGAAGCGGGAAACGCCTCAGGCATCCGCTTCTCTGAGCGTCACGGAGCCCACTGCGTCGACGACCGTCTGAGCTACCGCCTCACCGGCAGATCTCTTGTCGAGCTCGCCAAGGATGCCTGATTCGGCACGGGTGGCCATTCCTACGCTGCTGGCCGATCTCCTGCACAGCCGATCTCGCGCACGTCCTCGTCGGCAAAGGCAAACGGCTTGGCGTCGCGCGCGTACCCCCGTGACCGGGGTTGGCCATGGAGGTGCCTGGCGACCGGTGTCATCGTCTGGTCAGGGGACGACGTTGTCGAGGGGGTCGCCGGCGGCGAGGCGGCGGGCGTTCGCTGCGGCCAGCCCGGTGCAGCGGCGGACGGTGCCGGTGGTCAGCCAGGCGACGTGCGGTTGGACGAGGACGTTGTCCAGGGCCAGCAGCGGGTTGCCGGGATCGATCGGCTCGGCGGCGAACACGTCGAGCGCGGCGCCACCGAGGTGGCCGCGCTGCAGGGCGTCGATCAGGGCGGGTTCGTCGACGACGCCACCGCGCGAGGTGTTGACGAGGATCGCTCCGGGCTTCATCGCCGCCAGCTGGGCAGGGCCGAGCAGGCCGGTGGTCTCGGGGGTCAGCGGGATGTGCAACGAGACGACGTCGCACTCGCCGAGCAGCGCCGGCAAGGTCCGCCACGCCGGCATGCCGTCGTCGGCGCGGGTGTGGTGCAGCACCGCGCCAGCGCCGAGGGAGGCGAGCCGCTGCTCGACCTGGCGGGCGATGTGGCCGTGGCCGACGAGGCCGATCGTGCAGTCGCCGAGCTCGCGCACCGTGCCGGCGAGGCGGACGTCGATCGGCCAGCCGTGACCGGCGCGGGTGCGTCGATCGAGCTCGGTGTGGCGGCGCAGCGCGGCGAGGATCATCGCCACCGTCGACTCGGCGACGGCGACCGCGTTCGCCCCCGGCAGGTTGCAGACGGTGATGCCGCGCGCCCGGGCGGCGTCGAGGTCGATCGTGTTGACGCCCGCGCCGAGCTTCTGGATCAGCCGCAGGTTCGGGGCCCGCTCGATGTCGGCGGCGGTGATCGGGCGCAGGACGTGCCACCACACCTCGGTCGTCGCCAGCAGCTCGGCGAGCCGGGCCTCGTCGTCCTCGGCGCACCACTCGACGTCGAGCCCGTCGAGCAGGGGGCCGAGCGCAGCGCGCAGCGCTTCGTCGGCGTCGAGGTGGTACAGGACGCGGGTCACGAGCGAAGCTCGGGACCGGACGGCCGGTGGAGCGCCAGCGGAGCGGACGTCGTTGGGGTCCGGGGGCGTAGCCCCCGCAGTGTCGCGGTCATGCCGGCCACCCGAGCGCGGCCCAGCCGCGGTACGTGGCCGCGGCGCCCAGGTCTTCCTCGATCTGCAGCAGCGCGTTCCACTTCGCGGTGCGCTCGCCACGGGTGATCGAGCCGACCTTGACGCCGTCGGAGCCCCAGCCGACGGACAGGTCGGCGACGGTGGCGTCCTCGGTCTCGCCGGAGCGGGCCGAGACGATCGCCGTCCAGCCCTGCGCCCGAGCGGCGTCGAGCGCGGCCCTGGCGCGGGTCAGCGTGCCGGCCTGGTTCGGCTTGATCAGCGCGGCGTTCACCGCGCCGGTGGTGGCGCGCACCCGGGCCGCGTCGGTGACCAGGAAGTCGTCGCCGACCACCTGGACGCGATCGCCGACCCGCCCGGTGAAGGCGCGCATCCCGTCGGTGTCGTCCTCGGCGAACGCATCCTCGACGGAGACGATCGGGTAGCGGTCGATCCACCCGGCGAGCACGTCGAGCCAGCCGTCACGGTCGAAGCGGGTGGCGTCCCGGCCGAGCCGGTAGCCGTCGCCGTCGCGCAGCTGGGTGGCCGCGATGTCGAGGGAGATGCCGACGTCGCGACCCGGCTCGAAGCCGGCGTCGGCGATCGCCGCGGTCAGCGCGTCGAGGGCCTCCTCGTTGCGGTCGAACGCCGGCCACCAGCCGCCCTCCTCGGCCACGCCGGCGAGTCGGCCCCGCTGGTCGAGCCAGCGGCCCCCGGCGCGGTGGATCTCGGCGACCCAGTCCAGCGCCTCGGCGAAGGAGCCAGCCCCGCCGGGGACGACGAGGAAGTCCTGGAGGTCGACGCGCCGGTGGGCGTGGGCGCCGCCGCCGAAGATCTGGATCTCCGGCACCGGGAGCTGCGTCGCACTGGGGTCGAGATGGTGCCACAGTGGCAGGCCGTTCGCTGCTGCCGCGGCATGGGCGACCGCCATCGACGTGGCGACGGCAGCGTTCCCGCCGAGGTGCGCGAAGCGATGATCGGTGTCGAGCCCGTCGAGGATCGCGTCGACGCCGGCCTGATCGGCGGCGTCGTGACCGGTGAGTGCCGGGGCGATGACGTCGTCGACGTTGGCCATCGCGCGGCGCACGTCGAGCCCGCCGAACGCGGCGCCGCCGTCGCGCAGGTCGACGGCCTCGCCGCTGCCGGTGGACGCCCCAGCCGGGGCCAGCGCCGTGCCCTGCCCGGCCGGCGTCGTCACCGTCACGGCCACCGTCGGCCGCCCCCGCGAGTCCCAGCGCCGCGCCCCTCGAACCGCGACGATCTCCGTGTCCGTCATCGCTCGCCTCCCTGTCCGTGATCTGTTCGAGCGAACAAACGTGCACTCGGTCTGTTCGCTCGACCAAATCGGTTGCATTGCGCGGGCGCCGCGCCGACCCCGGGTCTGTTCGAGCGACCAAACGTGCACTCGGTCTGTTCGCTCGACGAAACCGGGTTGCATTGCGCGGGCGCCGCGCCGACCCCGGGTCTGTTCGAGCGAACAGACGTGCACTCGGTCTGTTCGCTCGACGAAACCGGCCTCGTGAGCATCAGGACGGGGCGTTCACGGCGGTGTCGTGCCATCGGGCGAGCAGCGTCGCGCAGTCGGCCGGGGGGTCGACGAGCAGAGCGAGCGCGCCTCGGCGGACCGCCGGCCGGCCGCGTTCCTCGGTGAGGTACTCGACAGGGGAGAGGCCGTCGACCCGGGCCAGCGCCAGCCCCGGCAGCAGCTGCGCCGTGCGCCGGTCGACGTCGGTGGCCGGCTCCCAGTCGACGCCGTCGAGGTAGGCGTCCAGCAGCACGCCCGCCGAGCCCAGGTAGGCGTCGGCGGCCTCGGTGCGCCACACCGCCTTGAGCAGCAGGTGGTTGACGCAGAACGCGACGTCGAACGCCGGATCTCCTGTCGACGCGCACTCGGCGTCGAGCAGCACTGGACCGTCAGGTCCGGCGAGGACGTTCTTCGGGCTGACGTCGCCGTGGATCACGGTCTGGCGGGCGTCGGCCAGCTCGGCGTCGAGCGCCAGCAGCCGGTCGGCGACGACGGGGTGGTGCTCGGCGGTGACGCGCAGGTACGGGTGACGGCGCAGGGTGTCGAACAGTGGCTTGGACTCGTCGAGCTCGTCACGGTACGGGCGCAGCGCGGCGTGCAGAGCGGCCAGCCGCTCGCCGACCAGCGCCGCCGTCGCCGGCTCGATGGTCCCGGCGAGCAGCTGCTCCTTCCACACCGGGTGATCCTCGGGCGCCAGCCAGCCGAGGACCAGCGCATGACCCTCGTCGTCGGCGGCGACGATCGGACACGCCGCGCCGGGTACCAGGGCGTCGGCGAGCTGCAGCCAGCGGGCTTCCCAGTGGGAGCGCTCGATCGGTGCCCGCCAGTCACCGGCGACGGCCAGCTGCGGCCGGGCGCGCTTGACGCACACCACCTGTCCGGGCAGGTCGACGCGCCACACGTCCGACGACACGCCGCCGGTGAGCGGGGCTCCTCCCGTCGCCGCCGGCAGCCCGCAACGGGCCAGCGTCTCGCCGATCCAGCCGGGCACGGCAGCGGCAGCCGATGTCACCTGTCCACCCGTCGTCGGGCGGTTCCGTCGAGCGAACAGACCGAGTGCATGTTTGTTCGCTCGAACAAACCCGGCACGGACGACGGCCGGCGGGCGATCACGCCGGCGACCGGCCCGATCGCTCGTCCACGGCACGGACGTAGCGGGTGGCGCCGTCGGCGATCCAAGCGTCGAACGACGCGTAGAGGAACCGGGCGCCGAGGCCGACGAAATGCTCGATCCGCTCGGCGACGCACAGCGTGCCCGGCGCCCGGCCGGATGCGGCGATCTGCCCCAGCGCGTCGGCGATCGCCGCCTGCACCTCGGGGTGGCCGGGCTCGCCCTGGTGGCCCATCGACTGGGCGAGGTCGTTCGGGGCGACGAACACGACGTCGATCCCGTCCACGGCGAGGATCTCGTCGAGGTTGCCCAGGGCGATCGTGTCCTCGAGCTGGACGACGAGGACGACACCGTCGCACTCGCCGGCGAAGAAGTCGGCGCGCCCGTACGAGCGTCGGCCCATCGACACGCCGCGATGACCACGGGGGGCGAAGCGGCCGGCGTCGACGAGCGTCGCCGCCTGCTCGGCGGTCTGCACCTGGGGGATGACGATGCCGCCGGCGCCGAGCGTCAGCGCCCGCCCGACGAGCGCCGGGTCGAGGATCGGCAGGCGCACCATCGGCGTCATCCCCCACAGCTCGCAGGCCCGGGAGATGTCGGCCACCCGGTCCCATGTCGTCGCCCCGTGCTCGGACTCCACCCAGTAGCCGTCGAAGCCGAAGCGGCCGAGGAAGTCGGCGACGTCGGCCGACACGACGTGGCCGGCGACGACGATCGCCGGCTCGCCGGCATCGAGGCGCCGCCGCACGGCGGTGATCGGCCGCGGCCCGCGCGGCGCGTCAGTGGCGGTCATGGTCGTGGCGAGCTGGCATCGGGGCTCCCGGGTGTTCGAAGGCGCCGCCACGCTAGGACGCACGGGCGCGGGCCTCCGAGTCCCGGTCGGTGTCCTGTCGCGTCGTGAGTGGCGACAGGACAGCCCGACGGATGGCGGCGCGTCGGGATCGCGCGGTGACGTTGGTGGCGCTCAGCAGCGCGGCAGTGACGATCGAGACGCACAGGACCCGGCACTCGCGGCCGGATCAGGAGCAGCCACCGCAGCGGCTCAGAGACCCAGCAGCTTGGCCTTCTTCGCCGAGAACTCGTCCTCGGTGAGGATGCCGGCGTCGCGCAACTCGCCGAGCTGCTTGAGCTGGGCGATGACCTCGTCGCTCAGCCCGCCGGCGGCAGGCGCCGGTGCCGCAGCGGGCGGGGGCGGGGGCGGCGGCGGCGCGGCCTGCTGGGCGGCGACCTGCTCGGCGACGGCGGCGTTGATCGCCGCCTGCTGCTGCTGGGCTTCGAACGCTCGGGCCTGGGCGGCCTGCTGGGCGTTGGCCTGCTGGCCGGCGGCCACCTTGCCGGAGACGGCCGTTGCCGTGCCGGCGATGACCGCGGTACGTGCCGCGGTCCCGATCAGGCTGGGTCGACCGACCCTGCCGACGCCACGTCGCATCATGACTGGTTCTCCTTCGTTCCTGGGGGGTCTCAGAGCTCGAGCGCGTCGATCAGCTCGCGCGGGACGCGGCCGCCGGCGACGAGCTCGCCGCCCGAGGCCCGCACGGCCTGGGCGAACTCGCCGGCCCACAGGTCCTCGAACATGATCAGCAGCGCCGACGAGTCGTCGTGCAGGTCCTCGGCGATGGCCAGGACGTCCTCGTCGCTGAGCATCCCGTCGGCCTCGCCCTCGACGCCGGCGAACGCCTCGGCGTCCTCGAGCTCGTCGTACTCGAACGAGGCGACGTTGCCGTCGGCGTCCTTGATCACGAAGACGAGATCGATGATCCGCACCGTGCCGCTCTCGAGGAGGCGGGTGAGCGCCGGCAGGATCCCGCCGTTGAAGCGGTTGCCGGGGAACTCGATGACGACGTATTCGACAGGTCCGATGTCCACGGCGTGCATCAAACCACAATGTCGCGCGGCCTGCCGTCACCCGGTCCGGGTGAGCTTCGGCCCCCGCCGGTCGGCAAACCTGTGACGCCGTGAGCACGACGGGGCGGGACGCCGAGGTGGTCGAGGCCGGCACCCTCGCCGACAGCGCCGGGGGTGGCCTGCTCGGCGGGCTCGTCGCCACGGCGTTCGTCGTCGCCGTCACGTCCTTGATCAAGGTGCTCCTCGCGGCCGTCACCCGCCAGGACCGCTGGGTGCTGCTCGCCGCGCCGCTGGCTGGCCTCGCCCTCGCCGTCGTCGTGCTGCATCGCGTCGCCGGCGGCGAGGCCGCCCAGCGGCTCGTCGAGGTGCCTGGCGGCGTGCCCCGCCGGTTCTGGGCGTGGCTGCGCTTCCCGGCCAACGTGCTGCGCGCCGATCTGACCGCCGACGTGGTCGCCAACGCCGGCACCGAGGAGCGCTTCCCGTGGCGCCTGGCACCGATCCGCGCCGTGGCGATCCTGGCGACGGTCGGGCTCGGTGCGCCGATGGGCACGGAATCGCCGGCCGCACACCTCGGCGTGGCGGCCGGGGCGTCGCTGGAGCGCGCCGGCGGGCGTTGGCGGCGTCTCGCCCGCCCGGCGGCGCTGGGTGGCGGCGCGGCCGGCGTGGCCGCGCTGATGGGGCTGCCGCTCGTCGGCCTGGCGTTCATGATCGAGCTCGGCCGCCGCAACCGCGCGCCGGTGTCGCTGCCGAGGGTGGTCGCCGCGGCCTGTGGCGCACTCGTCGGCTGGGCGGTGAACCAGCTGCTCGGGTTGAGCCTGATCAGGCTCGTCGTGCCGACCATCGCGCCGCGCGACCTGCTCCAGGCACTGGGCACCGCAGCGCTCGTCGGCGGGCTGTCCGGGGCACTGTGCTCGCTGACCGGCTCGCTCGTCTATCGCGCCCGCAAGTGGAAGGCCGGCACGATCACCCGGCTCGTCGTCGGTGGCGCCGTCGTCCTCGGGTGCGCGCTCGTGATCGGCAGGTTGGCGACGCCGGCTGCCGCGGTCGGCCCGGGTGCCGGAGCGGTCGCGTGGGCGGAGGCGACGAACGCGGCCTGGTCGACGCTGCTCGCCGTCGCGCTGCTGCGCGCCGTGGCGACGACGGCGGCGGTCGCCGCGGGCGGGTGCGGCGGCCTGTTCGTCCCGTTCCTGTCGATCGGCGATCTGTGCGGGCGGGTGGTCGGCCCGGGCCTCGGGGCGACCGGCCAGTTGGCGGCCGCCGCCGGCTCCGCCGGCGGGATCGCCGGTGGCTACCGACTGCCGATCACGGCGATCACGATGGTGGTCAGCATCGGCGGCCCGGTGGCGGCGCGGATCACCTGCGTCGCCACCGTGGCGTTCGCGGCCGGCGCCGGCGCCGTCGTCGCGTTCGTGCTCGACTTGCTCGGGAACCGCCAGGACCCTGGCCCGCGACCGATCGATCCCGACTGCACGAACGGGTGAGCAGGTATGGTCGCTAGTCGTGACTGCGTCCAGCCCGCAGGCGTCAGGTGCCATGACGCTGGTCCGCCACCGGCCCGGCGTTCCCGCCGCCGCCGCCGTCGAGATCGCCCGCCCCCGGCTGACGGCGCTGTTCGACGAGGCTCATCCGATCGTCGCGGTCACGGCACTGCCCGGCTACGGCGCCACCACCGCCGTGGCCCAGTGGGCACGTGGTTGCAAACGCGACGTCGGCTGGCTGCGCGCCGATGCCGGCGATCACCATGGCCAGTCACCGTGGGCCGCCCTCGTCGAGGCGGCCAGTGGCCACCTGCTCGATCCGGCTGTCGGCGACGGCGATCAGGCTGCCGGCGACGGCGATCAGCTGGAACGGCTGGTCGCCCACGTCGAGCGCTTCGGCGGCGGCGTGCTCGTCGTCGACGGGTTGCAGTCGTTGGCGCAGGCCCACGATGCGGGCGCCGTCGCCGCGCTCGTCGAGCGGCTGGCGCACCACCTGCGCGTCGTGCTGATCGGCCACGGCGAGCCGCCCCTGCCGATGGCGGCGTGGCGAGCGCACGGGGTGGTCACCGACGTCGGCGAGCGCGACCTCGCGTTCGACGAGGCGGAGGCGCTCGCCGCCGCCGCGACGATCGCACCGGGTGCGTTGGCCGCCGAGGACGTCGTCGGCCTCAACCGCCGGCTGGCGGGTTGGCCGATCGGTATGGTCCTGGCGCTGTCGGCGATCCGCGACGCCCCCGATCCCGAGCGGGCGCGGGCGGTGCTCGTCGACCCTGCGCATCTCCTCCACGACCACGTGATGATCGAGATCGTCGGCGGGCTGGCGCGGCGCGAGCTCGACCTGGCCCTGTCCCTGGCCGTGGCCGAGCTGCTCGACGGCGAGGCCAGCCGGCTGCTCGCCGGCGACGATGCGCCGGTCGTGATCGACCGCCTGCGCCGGGCGCGGCTGCTGTCGGTCGTGCCCGACCGTCCTGGGCTGCTGCGCTTCAACGCCGTCGTCCGCGAGGTGCTCGACCGCCGCCTGTCCTGGGTCGACCCGGCGCGCCATGCCGAGCTGCACCGCCAGATGGCCGAGCTGTGCGGCGATCGTGGTCAGCTGAACGAGGCGCACCGCCACCTGCTCGCCGCCGGCCAGCGCGACGCCACGAGCCGGTTGGTGATGACACCGACGGTCGAGCTGTCCGACGTGGCCGACCGCGTCGGGCTGGTCGCCATGCTCGGCCGGCTGCCTCGCCCGCAGCTCGTCGACGACGCCGGGCTGGCCTTCGACATCGCCCTGGCGTGGGTGTTCGCCGGCAGTGCCCGCCAGGCTTGGGTGTGGTGCGACCGTGCCGAGCACCTGCTCGATCCCCACGACGAGCGCTTGGTGCCGCGCTCGCATGCGACGCGCTGCGTCCTCGGGATGCTCGTCGGCGACCTCGAGGCGGCGACGCGGCACCTCGACTCGTTCGAGGCGATGGAGCAGCGCGCCGGGCTGCTGCCGCCGGTCGAGGGCGTGCTCGTGTCCAGCGCCGTCCGCGTCATGTTGGCCAGCGGCGACATGCCCCGAGCGCGGGCCTGGCTCGACCGGGCTCGGACGACGACGACGAACGAGGTGTTCGACCTGATCGTCGCCGCCCTGCGGGCATGGGCGGACATGCTCGGCGGGCAGCTGCGTGGACCCCTGGGGCGCGTCCAGCGGGTGACCGCCGAGTTCGCCGAGCGCGGGCTGCGGCCGCACCTCGGCCACTTCGAGGCGCTCGTCGTCGAGGCCTGGGGGCAGCTCGGCGCCGGGAACTTCGAGTGCGCCGATCGCTGCACGGCCGAGGCGCTGCTCCACGCCGAGCTGCTCAACTTCGACTGGAGCAGGGCCCGTGCCGGGGCCGTCGACGCGCACGTCCGCTTCCTGCGCGACGGCGCGGCCGCCGGGCTGGCGGCGGCCCGTGAGGTCCGCCTGGGTCTGGAGCACCCGGTGTCGGCGCCGTTGCTGGCGCCGATCGACGAGATCGAGGCTCGTGCCCTGATCCGCCACGGGCAGTTCGAGATCGCGGCGATGACGATCGACGCGATGCCGGCCTCGCCGGCCCGGGCGCTGGCGCTGGCCGACCTGGCGATCGCCGACGGCCGCCCCGGCGAGGTGGCCACCGCGCTCGCCGGGTTCACCGCGTGGCCGGTGGCCGAGCGGATCACGGCGCAGTGCCTCCTCGCCGCGGCCACCGCTACCACCACGGGCGACGGCGGTGCGGTGTGGCGGTTGACGGCGACGGTGGAAGAGGCCGCATCGCTGGGCTGGGTGTCGCCGTTCCTCGGCCGCGGCCGCCAGGTCGACGCCGTGCTGCGGCGCACGCCGTTGGCCCGCCTGCACCCGGCCCTCGCCACGCACCTGCTCGCCGACCGATCGGCGCCGCCGGCGCGGCTGTTCGGGCCGCTGACGGCGCGGGAGCGCACGGTGCTGGAGCTGCTGCCCAGCCATCTCACCTACGGCGAGATCGGTCAGCGGCTGAACCTGTCGGTCAACACCGTCAAGTCGAACATGAAGTCGATCTACCGCAAGCTCGGCGTGTCGGCGCGCTCGGCCGCCGTCGACGCGGCCGTCGCGCACGGGTTGTTGTGAACGTCTGGAGTGCCGCGCCGGACGACTGGCGCGCTCGCCGGCCGACCGACGTCGCCCTGCTCGTCGCCGGCATCGTCGCCCTCGGGATCGTCGTGCAGGCACAACCCGGCGGCGGGACGACCGGCATCGGGATCGCCTCGATCGTCGGTGGCTGGACGTTCCTGCGCCACGTGTGGTGGACGCTGATGCTGCTCGCCTCGATCGCCGCCGGTGCGCTGCTCGTGCTGTCCCTGGTGGACCGGCGCTGGACGCTGAGCCGGGACGTCGTCGTCGCCGGTGCGTTCGGCGGGGTGGTCACGTTCGTGCTGTACCACCTGTTCGTCGGGCCGGCGGGCGCGGCGGTGACGGCCGTGCTGCCGAGCGGGTCGTCGGTGCTCCCGCTCGTGCGGCTGACGCTGGTGGTCACGGTGTTCGCCGTCGCCTCGCCGCACGTCGTGCGCCCGCTGCGCTACGCCGGCCACGTCGTCGTCGGCATCCTGGCCGTCGCCACGCTGGCGCTCGGGGGGACCAACCTCAACGGCGTCCTCACGGCGCTGCTCGTCGCCTGGATCGCCGCCGCAGCGGTCCACCTGCTGTTCGGCTCGCCGGGTGGTCTGCCGTCGGTCGAACGGGTGCAGGCGACGCTCGATCAGCTCGAGGCCAGGATCACCGGGATCCGCCCGCTGCCGCGCCGGCGTGACGGCGTCGCCCGCTTCGCCGGCGAATCGGCCACAGGCCCGGTGTCGATCGAGATCTTCGGGCGCGACGCGTGGAACGGTCAGCTCGGCGCGGCGGTGTCGCGCTGGTTGACGATGCGCGGTCCGGGCGCCCACCTCGCGGTCACCCGCATCCAGCAGGCCGAGCACGAGGCGCTGATGGCGCTCGTCGCGATCCGCCACGGCGTCGAGGTGCCGGCGCCGACAGTGGTCGGCAAGGCGCCCAACGGGGATGTCGTGATGGTCGTGTCGGCAGCCGGCGTCGACCGCCTGGAACGGCTGACGGCGTCGTCGGCAGATGCCGCCTGGGACCTGCTGGCCCGCCTGCACGACGGCGACCTCGTCCACCGGGCGATCAGCCCGGAGCGGCTGGCCGTGATGGCGGACGGCACGCTGATGTTCACCGATCTCGACCGTGCCGTGCTGGCCAGCGATCGCCGCTCCCGGCAGATCGACCGTGCCCAGCTGCTCGTCAGCCTCGCCGTCGTCGGCGGCACCGATACGGCGATCGAGGGGTTCCTCGCCTGCCATCCCCACGGCGCCGAGCAGCTGGTGCGCTACCTGCAGCCGCCGGTGCTGCCGCCCGAGCTGCGCCGGCGGGTGAAGGCGTCAGGCCTCGACCTGGCTGCGCTGCGCGCCCGGCTTGCCGAGCGTGCGGGTGTCGAGGAGCCGCAGCTCGAGAAGGTCCAGCGCATCAGCCGGGCGATGGTGACCACCACGATCCTGCTCGGCGTCGCGGCGATGTTCCTGGTGTCGACGTTCGCCGATCTCGACTGGAGCGAGATCCGCAGCTCGCTGGAGGGCGCGAACTGGTGGTGGCTGATCTTCGCGTTCGTGATGGCCCAGGCGGTGCGCCTCGGCGGTGGGCTGAGCATGCTCGGGGCGTGCCGCACGCCGCTGCCGACCGGGCCGGTGTTCCTGTTGCAGTACTCGTTCCCGTTCATCGACGTCGCCGCTCCGGCCGCCGCCGGGCGGATCGCGGCGACGATGCGCTTCCAGCAGAAGTACGGCGTCGCCCCGACAGCGGCGCTCAGCGCGTCGATCATCGACACCGGCGCCGGCTTCGCCGCCGAGATCATCGTCATGGCGATCACGTTCTCGGTGACCGACCTCAGCCTGTCGCAGCTCGGCGGCGACAACTTCAACCTGGACATGCGACTGCTGCTGATCATCCTGATCGTCGTCGCCGTGATCGCGTCGGTGATCCTGCTGATCCCGGTGGTCCGCAAGCGGATCAGCCCGCACGTCAAGGAGATCTGGTCGGCGCTGGCGGTGCTCAAGTCGCCGGCGAAGTCCGCCCTGCTGCTCGGCGGCAGCATCCTCACCGAGCTGCTCCACGCCGTGGCGATGGGGCTGTGCCTGCGGGCTCTCGGTCTCAGCGCCCCGTTCGCCGGGTTGCTCGTCGTGACGGCCTTCATCCGCTTCGTCTCCGGTGTGTCGCCGATCCCCGGCGGGTTGGGCATCGCCGAGGCAGGCCTCACCGCCGGGCTCGTCTCGATCGGGGTGCCGGTCGAGTTCGCCTTCTCGGCGGCGATGCTCTACCGGCTGTGCACGTTCTACGTGCCGCCGGCGTACGGCTGGGCGGTGCTCGGCATCCTCCGCCGGCGCGAGTACCTGTAGGCGAATCGACCCTGAAAAGGTGATGCGACGGCCGCACCGCCGGGTGATCACGACGCGATGACGTCGAGCCTCATCTCGGATCTGCGCCGCTCGCGCTCGCGGCGTGCAGCAGCGGTCGTGGCTGGGTGGCCAAGGCGGAGCTGCCGCGACGTCGCCGCCGGCGACCTCGACGGCAACGCGTTCGTGTCGGGGTCCGTCGATGGCCACGACCTCGTCGACGGCACGATGACCGTGACGCCGGACATGGTGACGACGGCACCGAGATCGTCGTCGGCAACGGCGAGATGAAGGCGCTGGAGCGCTCGCCGGCCCGCTCGGCCGATCAGTCGCTCAGCCGTTCTGCTGGGCCAGCCACTTCTTGAACATCACCGTCGGCAGCAGGAGTGCGGCGATCAGCGCTGCAGCCCACACGATGACGGTGGCCAGCAGCCAGGTGGTCGCCCCGCGGATCTGCATGTCGTCGGACCACCAGTTGGTCAGGACGAGGGCGACGAACGCGGCGAGGAGCGCGGACGCGCCGGTGAGCGAGCCGCCGTTCTTCATCGCCGTCTTGGCGATGAACGGCTGGGCGAGCATCACGATGACGGTGAACACGACGGTGTCGAGGATCAACCCGGTGAAGCTCAGGCTCATGTCCGGGAGGGCCCACGCGGCGACGATCAAGCCGATCGCGTTGGCGATCAGCAGGATCACGGTCCTGGCGATGAAGCGCAGCATGCCGCCATCCTGCACCGGGTCGGCCACGTCGTGCACACCCGAACTGGGTGACCCCCCCGCCCGGTGGCGTCACCGGTTGACGTCGAGCGGCACGCGACCTGCCGGAGGCGCAGGTCGGTGCCGGTGCGTACCACTGGTCGGCGACGGGTCGCGACGGCGACGGACGCCGGCGGCCTACATTGGCCGTCGTCCGACCGACGATGGGATCTGCGCATGACGACTGACGACCGCACACGGACCGGGAGCTGATCGAGATGCTGGCGCTCAGCGGAGCCGACGTCTTCTTCGGGATCATCGCCGTCCTCATCGGCGCGGCGTTCTGCTTCCAGGGTTATCTGACGATGCGCCTGGTCATCCCGATCTGGGGTGCGTTCGCCGGGTTCTCGTTCGGTGCCGGGCTGGTGGCGGCGATCGGCAACGACGGCTTCCTGTCCACGGGCGTCGGCTGGATCGTCGGGCTCGTCACCGCGGTGGTGTTCGCGCTGTTCGCCTACCTGTACTACGCCGTTGCCGTCGTGTTGACGATGGGGGCGATCGGCTTCGCGCTGGGCAGCAGCGCGATGTACGCGCTGAACATCCACTGGCGCTGGCTGGTCGTGCTCGTCGGCATCGCGGCGGGGGTGTTGCTGGCGTTGCTGGCGTTGATCGCCGACATGCCGATGCTGCTGCTCGTGGTGCTCAGCGCGATGGCCGGCGCGGCGGCGATCGTCGGCGGGATCATGTTCCTGACCGGCGCGCTCGATACCGGTGACGTCTCCAGCGACCGGGTGATCGAGGCCGCCGATCACGGCTGGTGGTGGACGGCGATGTACGCAGCGCTGGCGATCGTCGGGATCGTCGTGCAGTTGCGTGCCACCGCTCGCTGGCGGATGTCGATGCGCGACGCCTGGGACGCCGGCAGCGCCTGACCGGTCAGGTCAGGCTCATCCCGCCGTCGACGCGTAGCACCTGGCCGGTCGTGTACGTGCCGCGCATCAGGTACAGGTAGGCCTCTGCGGCCTCGTCGGGCGTGCCCGGCCGCGGCACGGCCTGGCGTGCGGTCATCGCCGTGATCCGCTCGGCGGGGATGGACGCGAGCACGTCCGTGGCGATCATGCCGGGGCACACCGCGTTCACCCGCACCGGTGCGAGCTCGACGGCGAGCCCGGTGACGAGGTGCTCGATCGCGCCGGCCATCGCGGTGCGGACCGCGGCGCCGGGGCGGGGCCGGTGGGCGATGAGCCCGTCGGTGAGCGTGATCGAGCCGCCCGGCGTCATCGACCGGTGGGCGTGCTTCGCCGCCGTGAGGGCGCCCCAGAACCGCACCGCGAACACGTCGGGCGCTCGTTCCAGGTCGAGGCCGGCCAGGCGCTCGCCGGCCATCGACCCCCAGTCGCCGGCGGTGTAGACGAGATGATCGAACGGGCCGACCCGCCCGAACAGCGATGCCACCTGGCCCTCGTCGGTGACGTCGACGACGAGCGCCTCGGCGCCGGCCGGCAGCTCGGCGCGGGCCGCGTCGACCTTGGCCTGGCTGCTGGAGGCGACGACGACTTCGGCGCCGAGCGCTGCGGACCGCGACGCGACGGTGCGGCCGATCCCCGACGTCCCGCCGATGACGACGACCTTCTTGCCACTCCACTCCATCCCCGCGACCTCCTCCGCCGGCACCGTACGCGGCCCGGGATCTTCAGCCGGTGATCTCGGCGACGTCGTCGACGAGCAGGGCGGCGATGGTGTCGCTGTCGAGACCGAGGATCGACTCCAGCACGTCCCACGTGTGCTGCCCGAGGCACGGCGCCGGGCCGGCGATCACGCCGGGCGTCAGCGACATCGTCGCTTGCATCCCCGAGTACGGCACCCGCCCGTAGACGGGATGGTCGTGGGGCACCCAGTAGCCGCGGTGGCGGATCTGCGGGTCGGTGTGCAGCTCGGGCACGCCGAGCACCGGCGCGCACGAGACGCGCGGCTGCAGCGCCGCGGTGATCTCGCTGCCGCGGCGGGTCGACGTCCACGCCGCGAGCAGCGCCTCGATGCGGGTTTCGTCGGCGCGCCGTCCCTCGGCGGCCGCCCAGCGATCCTCGTCGGGAAGACCGGTCAGCTCGACCAGCGCGCGCCACTGCTCGTCGTCGGCGCAGCTGATGGCCACCCAGCCTTCGGCGCCGGGGCTGCCCGCCGGGTAGCGCTCGGCGCGGTCGGCCTCGGGCAGGCACGGGAACACCCCGTGGGGCACGAGGTCGGGGTGGCGGTTGCCGGCGCGTGTCGCCACCCGCCCGTCCAACTCGTAGGCGAGCAGCTCGGGGCCGAGGAACTGCAGTGCAGCCTCGAGCTGGGCGACGTCGATGTGCTGGCCCTCGCCGGTGCGCCGACGGTGGTCGAGCGCGGCGAGCAGCGCGGTGGTGGTGAAGCGCTGCGCGACGAAGTCGGTGTACGCGCCGTAGATCATGATCGGCGTCCGGTCCGGCCACCCGGCGATCTCGTAGAACCCGGCGAGGCCGGCCATCAGGTTGCCGAAGCCGCGGTACAGCCGCCGCGGGCCGGTCTGACCCTGCATGCACGTCGACAGCATGACCACCGACGGGTTGCGCTCGCGGATGCACGCGTAGTCCATGTCCCAGCCGGCGAGGGCCTTGGGTGTGAACGACTCGACGATCACGTCGGCCCACTCGACCAGCCGCCAGGCGACGTCCCGACCCCGCTCGTCGTTGAGGTCGAGGCCGACGCTCATCTTGCCGGCGTTGAAGTCGCCGTAGAAGTGGCTGTTGTTCAGCGCCGGGATGCCGTCGCGGAACGGCGGGTTGAGGCGCAGCACGTCGGGCCGCTTCGACGACTCGATCTTGACGACCGTCGCCCCGTACGACGCGAGGTACCCCGCGGTCATCGGCCCGACGCCCACCCACGACAGGTCGAGGACGTGCAGTCCGTCGAACGGCGCCGTCGACGGATCGGCCTCGGAGGCCGGCGACGGCGCGCTCCGCCTCGGGAGCGCGATGGCGTCGTGCTCGCCGACGTGGGGTGCGCGCCGCGTCGTCGTCAGCGGCGTCGCCGACAGGTGCGCCCACGGTCCTGCCCAGGCGACGGTGCCGCGCTCACCCTGGTCGACGTCGACGAAGTACTCGCGGAACGCCAGCTGCTCGTCGCCGCGGACGTCGGCCACGGTGTACAGCGGGGCGACGAGCAGGAGATGGTCGAGCGCGGCCCGGTACAGCTCGGCCTTGGTGTGCCGGGCGAACAGCGCGGCGAGCGTGTTGCGCACCGCGGCGAAGAACTCCTCGTCTCGGTCGTTGAAGTTCAGCGTGCCGTAGTCGCAGTCGCGGGCCAGCGGGTCGGCGACGCCCTCGGCGTCGGCCCAGTCCATCAGGAACCGCATCATCGGCCCGCCGACCGGACCGGCGGCAGCCAGGGCGGCGACGAAGCCGTCGCGGCACTCGTTGATGATCCGGTACGCGAACCTTCCGGCGGTGTGGTACGGGCCGGAGCGGAACACCTCGTAGCCCTCGACGATGTGGAACGCCTGGGCGTTCATCAGGCACTTGATGCCGGCCAGCTGTGCCGAGACGTCGACGTGCTGGCCGGCGCCGGTGCGCCGGGCATGCCAGAGGGCGATGAGCGTGTGCACGGTCGCCTCAGCGCCGGCGTGGAGGAACAGCTGATCGCTCGACATCCGCAGCGGCGGTCGGTCGGCGTCACCGGTCAGCCACATCTCGCCGGTGGTGGCGGCGACGGTGAGGTCGGTGGCCGACCAGCCGGCGTACGGCCCGGTGCGCCCGAACGGGGTGATCGAGGTGACGACGAGCGAGGGGTTGCGGGCCAGCAGCACGTCGGGCCCGATGCCGCGCGCCTCGAGCCACCCGGGTGGGAACGACTCGACGACGACGTCGGCCTCGTCGACCAGTTCGAGCAGGCGAGCCCGCCCGGTGTCGTCGTCGAGGTCGAGCACGACCGACGACTTGCCGCGGTTCTCGAACCACCACGACAGGTTCTCCTCGACGTCCGGCCGCTGTGGGTCGACGAACAGCCCCCGCGTCCGGCCGGGATCGCCCCCGGGCGGCTCGACCTTGACGACGTCGGCGCCCAGGTCGGCGAGCATCCGCCCGCACAGCCACCCCCGCGCAACGGTGAGGTCGAGCACCGACGTGCCCAGCAGCGCTGTCACGCCGACGGACCATAAGCCCCCACCAGCAGTTGGTGTCGAGGCGGAGCCAGAAGACCTTGCGACGATCCTTCAGCCGGGGTGCTGAGCTCGCCGAGCGCCAGCTCGGCCGCTGCCGCGCCGTTGTTCGGATCGGCCCGCACGGGCGTCAGCGCTCAGACCTGGTCGTTCCTCCGGAGCCAGTTGAAGGCGACGTAGCCCCAGATCGGGGGGAGGTAGAACGTCGACAGGCGGTACAGCATCACTGCTGGGAACGCCGCCTCGTCGGGCACCCCCGCCTGAACGAGGCCCCACGTCAGGCCGGCCTCGGCGACGCCGATGCCGCCGGGGATCGGCATCAGTCCGGAGAACAGCGACACGGCGATGCCGATGAGCAGCAGCTCGCCGAGCGACACCCGGTAGCTCATGGCGGCGGCGAACACGCCGAGCGCGACGGAGAACAGGATCTCGTTGCCGGCGTTGCCGCCGAACAGCAGCAGCAGGCGTCGCGGCGAGCGCAGGCCGCGTAGCGTCTTGGCCGCCTCGGCGAGCAGCTGCTTGGCCCAGTGGAGCACGAACCGGCGCAATCGGGCGACGACCAGGATCACCGTCAGGGCCAGCCCGATGATGACCAGCGCGGCGACGAGGAACGTGCCGGCACTGCTGAACGACTGGCTGAAGTCGACGTCCAGCGAGGCGGGGGTGAACAGGATCAGGATCGCCAGCAGCATCATCTGGACGAGGAACCCGCAGAAGCCGTCGAGCGCGCCGGCGGCGATCGCCGCGCCCGGCGGGACGCCGTGGCGTTGGAAGAAGCGGATGTTCAAGGCGACGCGGCCGGCCGTCGTCGGCACGGCGAGGTTGATGTACGACGTCGACAGCTGCAGCGCGTAGACCGAGCCGAGGGGCAGCGGCACGGGCGCGGCGCCGAGCGTCGACAGGGACTGGGCGAGGCGGGGGAGCTGGGCGGCGATGAACCCGAGCGCGACCAACCACCAGTTCGCGCCGCGGACGCGGGTCCACAGGTCGGCCCAGTCGAGCCCGGCGAAGCCCGAGATGAGGGCGACGAGGGCGACGGCGGGGAGCACGACCTTGACGATCGAGCCGACGGTGATTCGCCGCAGCTCGATCAGCTCCGGGGCGTTGGCGCCGACGGTGGTGGCGGCGCGCTTGCGCAGGTCGTCGAGATCGAGGTCGTCGGCGGCGCACCCGCCGGCGTTGCGCGGCGGTCAGTGCCGGCGGCTGAAGGAACGCCAGGATCGCCTGCAGACCGTCGTCGCCGAGGGCCCGCCGAGCGCTGGCGATCGCCGTGTCGGGGCCGGCGAGGAGGGCGACGGTGACGAACGCCTGCACCTGGTCGGTGCGGCGCTGGATCGGCGTCGGCGACATCGTCGCCCCGCGGAAGTCCTGCAGGCCGAGTCGGCCCTCGTGGACGACGACGTGGTGTTCGTCCACCTGGCCGTGGGCCATGCCGGAGCGGCCGAGGCGGGCGACGAGGTCCCACAGCTCGTCGACGAGCGCCGGCACGTCGACGGGTTCGGCGGCATCGGGGTCGACGGCGTGATCGAGGCGAACGCCGTTGCGGCGCAGCACGAGCACCGCGTCGTCCTCGACGGTGGAGCCGGCGGTCACCACGACGTTCGGCGTGATGCCCTGCTGGCCGGCGAGCAGCGTCAGGAACGCCTCGTGCTCGACCTGTTGCAGACGACCGAAGCGCAGCGGCGAGTCGGCCTCCCGGTACCAGACCGTGCGCCACACCGTCGAGACGAGGGCGGCGTCGTGGGCGTCGCGGCCGTAGACCTTGACGTCGAGGTCGTGGCCGGCCGTGTCGGTCGCGTCCACGAGGAAGTAGCCGGCCGGCTGGAGGTCGGCGGCGCCGAGGGAGGTGGTCGCCACGCCGAGGTCGGCGAGCGCGTCACGGACCAACCCGAGGCTCGGCCGACCGGCACTCGAGCCGAACACGAGGTGGACGATCGCCGCGGCGATCGCGGCGATGAGCACCCCGGCGAGGCTGCCGAGCGGCGACGTCGCGCTGACCATCGCCGCGGCCAGCGCAGCGATGCCGGTCACCCACTGGCCGAGTCGGCGCATCGGCAGCGCCAGGTGCGGCGACGCGGTGAGCACGACGCTGGCCGGCAGGGCGATGCGCATCGCCGGGAAGCGCGGCGGCGCCGAGGCGCTGCGCAGGCCGTGCCAGACGTCCCAACCGCTCCCGACGGCGAAGTGGTGGGCGAGCAGTCCGGCGACGACGGCGACGGCGAGCGCGGCGATGCTGTCCCGTGTGATCGACCAACGTCGCCGGTAGACCGTCGCCCCGACGACGACGAGGGCGAGGAGCACCAGTGCGTCCGCCGCCACCTGCCACAGGGACTCGAGGATCTGCGGCAGCGACCGGATGAGGTCGACGATCGCGCCGACGAAGCGCGGCAGCGGCTCCTCGGCGACGGTCAGCGCGACCAGCGCGACCATCGACGTGCTGAGCACGACGACGTCGCTGGCGCGGCGCGCCCGCGGCTCGTCGGCCGACGTGGCGAACAGCCGCGGCCCTCGGCGGACAGCGGTGGGGACGACGGCGTCGTCCGCGGTAACCGGCGCGTCGGTCGCGGCTACGGGCTCGTCGGTTCGATCGCCCAGACCGGCTCAGCCTCCTCGTCGCCCAGGCCCGAGTCGATCTCGGGCTCGGAGCGGATGATACGGAAGCCGGTGGAGCCAGAGGCGATGCTGAGCAACGGACTGGCCCAGCAGAAGACTGCGTACGACGCGTACTTCGGCCGGCTGATCAACCCGAACTCCTCGAGCACCATCCCGAACGTGACCGCGCCCATGATCAGCCACAGCGTCGGCAGCATGCTGTCCATCCCGCCGCGTGACAGCAGCCGATCGATCTCGCCGATCCCCGAGCCGATGTGGAACCCGCGACGCACGCCAGCCCGAACGCCGGGATCGACGTCCAGATCTGGGGGCGGATGTGGGTGTGCAGGTCGACCTTGACCATCTGCGCGGTGAGGATCAGCGAGCGCGGGTCGTGCGGTTGATCCAGCCCGGGTCGGCGGCGCGCGGACCGGTGATCCGCGCCGACAGCCGGTCGAGCGCGCCGAGGTCGTCGGCGGACAGTTGCACGTCGGCGGCGCCGGCGTTCTCCTCGAGGTACGGGATCCGCTTCGTGCCGGGGATCGGGATGAGGTCCTCGCCCTGGGCGAGCACCCACGCCAGGGCCACCTGGCCTGGTGTGACGCCGTGAGTGCCGGCGATCGCGGCGACCTCGCCGACGAGGGCGCGGTTGGCGTCGAGCGCACCGTCGGCGAAGCGCGGCTGGCGGCGGCGGAAGTCGTGGGCGGGAAGGTCGGCGGTACTTGTGATCGTGCCGGTGAGCAGGCCGCGGCCGAGCGGGCTGTAGGGCACCAGGCCGATGCCCAGCTCGCGGCAGGTGTCGAGGATCTCGCCCTCGATGTCGCGGCTGAACAGCGAGTACTCCGTCTGCAGGGCGGCGATCGGGTGGACCGCGGCGGCGCGGCGGATGGTGTCGGCGGCCGCCTCGGACAGGCCGAGGTGGCGGACCTTGCCGGCGGCGACGAGCTCGGCCATCGCCCCGACGGTCTCCTCGATCGGCACGTCCGGGTCCGGGCGGTGCAGGTAGTAGAGGTCGACGTGGTCGACGCCGAGGCGCGACAGCGACCCGTCGATCGAGGCCCGGACGTACTCCGGCCGGCCGTCGACCTGGCGCACGCCGGGCTCGACCGCACCGATGCGCAGGATGCCGAACTTCGTGGCCAGGGTGACCTCGTCGCGGCGGCCGGCGATGGCCTTGCCGACGACCTCCTCGCTGGTGTGCGGGCCGTAGACGTCGGCGGTGTCGAGCATCGTCACGCCGAGGTCGAGGGCGCGCTGGATGGTGGCCGTCGGGTCGTAGCCCTCGAAGCCGCCGTAGGTCGGGCTGAAGCTCATGCAGCCGAGGCCGATCGCGCCGGCGGACAGGCCGCTCGTGCCGAGCGTGCGGGTGGGGACGATCACGAGCGCAGCTCGTGATCGGTCGGCCGGCGGAGCGCCAGCGCAGCGGACGACGATGGGGTCCGGGGGCGCAGCCCCCGAGCGTGCACGGACATGGTCGCTCCCTTCGGTGGGGAGTAGCCTCCAATTCGTGAGGGTTCTGAAATAGTGGGCCTCGGCCGACAGGGTTTCTGTGCCCGTCGGCAAGCGACGTCTTCTGTCGGCCGATCGGCGTATTTCAGAATCCTCATGGAGGTTCCTCCGGTTGATCCGAAGTTAGACGGAGGTCCCTCCGTTTCCAACCGTCGAGTCGAACAGGAGCGAGATGGCCGCCGAGCGGGCACGCCGGGCCGACGCGGTGCGCAACCGCGAGCGGCTGCTGGAGGTCGCCGTCGACGCCTTCGCCGGCGGCGAGGACGTGACGATGGAGCAGGTCGCCAAGCGCGCCGGCGTGGGCATCGGCACGCTGTACCGCAACTTCCCGACCCGCGACGCGCTCGCCGCGGCGGCGTACCGCCACGAGGTGCAGCAGGTCTGCGCCGCGGCCGAGGCGCTGCTCGGCGAGGGCCCCGCCGACGCCGCCCTGCGCCAGTGGATGGAGCGCTTCGTCGACTACGTCGTCACCAAGAAGGGGATGATCGGCGCCCTGCAGGCGGTGGTCGACGCCGACTCGTCGTTCTTCAAGGAGAACTTCGGCCAGATCGTCGTCGCCCTCGACGCGCTGCTGCGCGCCGGCGCGGCGCAGGGCACGATCCGCGCCGACGTCGACCCGCACGACGTGTTGCGGGCGATGCGCGGCGCCTGGCTGGTGTCCGACGGCGCCGACCGCGAGGCCGCCGGCCGACTGCTCGACCTGCTGATGGACGGCCTGCGCTACGGGGCGCACTGAGAGCCGAGCCGTCGGCGAGGCGAACAATCGTCACGGTGCGGTGTTTCGGCTGGCGAAGCCAGACGAAGCAGCATTGTTCGGCGAGCGGCATGACGACTGGCTCAGGGTCCTGACGAGTTCCGCTCCTACGCTCTTGCCCCATGCAACGAGCGATCGGCTTCGAGGAGGAGCACGACCAGTTCCGGGCCAGCATCCGGGCGTTCTTCGAGAAGGAGGCCGTCCCGTACGTCGACGAGTGGGAGCGTGCCGGCGTCGTCGACCGAGCCCTGTTCGAGAAGGCCGGCGCCAACGGCTTCCTCGGCATGGACGCGCCGGCGGAGCTCGGCGGCGGCGGGGTCAAGGACTTCCGCTACAACCTGATCGTCATCGAGGAGGTCCAGCGCCTCGCCCTCGGCGGCGCCGGCCTCGGGATCACCCTGCACAACGACATCTGCATGCCGTACTTCCTGCACCTCGCCGACGCCGAGCAGCTCGGCCGGTGGCTGCCGGGGATGTGCGCCGGCACGTCGATCACCGCGATCGCGATGACCGAGCCGGGCATGGGTTCTGACCTCGCGTCGATGGGCACGACGGCGATCCGCGACGGCGACCACTACGTGGTCAACGGGTCGAAGACGTTCATCACCAACGGGATCAACGCCGACGTGATCATCACCGCGGTGAAGACCGATCCCACGCAGCGCCACAAGGGCATGTCGCTGCTGGTGATCGAGCGCGGCATGGAGGGCTTCGAGCGCGGCCGCAACCTCGACAAGGTCGGCATGCACAGCCAGGACACCGCCGAGCTGTTCTTCACCGACGTCCACGTCCCCGTCGCCAACCTGCTCGGCGCCGAGGGCGAGGGCTTCAAGCACCTCGTCACCAACCTGCCCCAGGAGCGCCTGTCGATCGCCGCCGCCGGCGTCGCCGCGGCGCGCGCCGCGTTCGACTGGACGCTGGAGTACGCCCGCGAGCGCAAGGCGTTCGGCCAGCCGATCGGCAGCTTCCAGAATAGCAAGTTCAAGCTCGCCGAGATGGCCACCGAGGTGGAGATCGGCCAGGCGTTCGTCGACCAGTGCGTGCTGGCGTTGAACGAGGGGCGGCTGACCGCCGAGGAGGCGTCGATGGCCAAGTGGTGGTGCACCGAGCTGCAGGGCCGGGTGATCGACGCCGGCGTGCAGCTGCACGGCGGCTACGGCTACATGACCGAGTACCCGATCGCCAAGGCCTACGCCGACGCGCGGATCACCCGCATCTACGGCGGCACCACCGAGATCATGAAGGAGATCATCGGGCGCAGCCTGGGGGTGTGAGCGGGGCGTCGGGAGTACGGTCCGGCGGGTGTACGACGACATCACCGTGGAGTCGGTCGGCGATCACGTCACCGAGATCGAGATCCACCGTCCACCGAACAACTTCTTCGACCTCGCCCTGATCGAGCAGATCGCCGACGCCTGCGAGTCGCTCGCCGCGGCCAACGACTGCCGGGTGATCGTGCTGTGCGCTGCGGGCAAGCACTTCTGCGCCGGCGCCAACTTCGGTGGCGGCCAGCCTGACGGGTCGATCGCCGGTGCCGAGGGCAGGCACCTGTACGACGAGGCGCAGCGCCTGTTCGAGCAGCCGCTGCCGATCGTCGCCGCGGTCCAGGGTGCGGCGATCGGCGGCGGGCTCGGCCTGGCGCTGGCCGCCGACTTCCGCGTCGCCTCGCCCGAGGCACGCTTCGCCGCCAACTTCGCGCTGCTCGGGTTCCACCAGGGCTTCGCCCTGTCGGTGACGTTGCCGGCGCTCGTCGGCCAGCAGCAGGCGGCGCAGCTGCTGTACACGGGCAAGCGCGTCGACGGTGGCGAGGCGATGCGCATCGGCATGGTCGACCGCCTCGTGCCTGCCGGCGACCTGCGCGAGGAGGCGCGAGCGTTCGCCGCCGAGCTGGCGGTTGCCGCGCCGCTCGCGGTGCGCTCGATCCGCGAGACGCTGCGCGCCGACCTCGCCGTGCGGACCAAGGCGGCGATGGCCCGCGAGAAGGCCGAGCAGGACCGCCTCCAGCACACGTCCGACTGGCGCGAGGGCGTCGCCGCCGTCGCCGAGCGCCGCCCCGCCAACTTCCGCGGCGAGTGACGGGCCACGCCGGTCAGGGTGGCGTCGCCGGCGTGTACGGGGTGACGAAGAAGGCGCGGACGTCGACGGAGCCGTTCTCGAAGTCGATGGCCGTCGCCCGCGTCGGATCGGCGGTCGACAGGTGCAGGACGACGTCGTCGCGCAGCGGGCGGTTCGGGTCGTAGACCCAGACGCGCACGTCGGCGCCGTCGCGCACGATCCGGTAGGCGAGCACCTGATGGTTCGCACCGAGGTCGAGCGGGCTGGCGCTGTGCGTGCAGACCAGCCCGAGGCACACCAGGTCGCCACGCTGCAGCGCGGCGATCACCTCCGGCAGTGCGTCGTTGATCGTCCGCCAGGCGACGCCGCGCGTGCGCTTCTTGAGCAGCCAACTGATCAGCGGCCAGCTGCGGTCGCCGTCGGGTGCAGCCATCAGGTCGAGGTAGCGCAGCGGACCGTTCGGCAGAAAGAAGCTGTCCTTCAGCCGCTGACCGATGTACTCGTAGAGCGGCCCCGACGCCGGCGCCGTGGTGTCCGGCGGCACCGGCCGGCCGAGCCGGAACAGGTCGCGCACGGCGAAGACCATCCCGCCGCACAGGCCGCGACTGGCGTCGCCGACGGGGACCTGCAGCCCGAGCACCTCGACCTTGAACGCCGCGGCCTTCGGCCAGTCGTTCTTGAAGCGCAGCCCGTGCGTCGACGGCAGGAAGCCGGGCACCGCTGCGTCGATCACCGGGCGAGACCGTACCCCGCCCCACGACACGCCGAGTTCGCCGCCGCGCTGCTCCAACCGCAACGGGAGGTCGAAGAGCGGGAACAGGCGCTCGACGTCGAGGAACGAGTTGATCCCGGCGATCTGCCGTCGCGGATCTCGAGCACGCCGAGCGCCCAGGCGCTGTGCCCACCGGCCGGATCGCGGCGGTACTGGGCATACGCCGGCGAGCCGTTGGCCACCGTGCGCACGACGCGCGAGCCCTTGCACCCGATGCCGGTGCGGAGGAACCACGCGGCGATGTCCGGCTTGCCGCGCAGCCAGTGGTCGTACGGCGGCATCGACATCGTCGCGTCCTCGTAGATCAGCTCGGTCAGCGACTCGATGTCGTAGCGCTCGAACGCGTCGACGTAGCGATCCAGCAGCTCGCGCTGGGCGTCGTCCATCTCCGCGAACGTGTCGGTCTCGGCGACGCCGACGTCGTCGAGCGTGGCCCGGGCCCGCTGCAGCGCGCTGTTCACCGAGGCGACCGACGTCTCCAGCAGCTGGGCGACCTCGTCGGCGTGCCAGCGCAGCGCGGCGACGAACGCGAGGCGGATCGTGTCCCGGGCGACGGCGACCTCGGCGGGGTCGCCGTCGGAGGCGACCGTGCGGCTGTCGGGCATCGGCTCGATCCACACGTAGTCGGGCAGGCCGGGGGCGAGCGGCGTCTGCGCGGTGCGCGCCTCGGTGAGGTCCATCGGCCGGGCCCGGCGCTGGCTGGAGCCGAGCATGTCGAAGCACACGTTGGTGGCGATGCGGTACAGCCACGAGCGCAGCGTCGAGCGACCCTCGAAGCGATCGACGTGCTGCCAGGCGCGCACCAAGGTCAGCTGGGCGGCGTCCTCGGCCTCCGACGCCGCGCCGAGCGTCCGGTAGCAGTACCCGGTCAGCTCGCGCGGTAGCGGTCCATGTCGATCTCGAGCTGCGCCGCCGCGGCGGTGTCGGTCATGTGCCGAGCCTAGGAGCCGGTCCGGACAGCATCGGTCCCGGTTCCGGGTGATCGCGCCCGAGCGACGCTGACCGGAAATCGACTCATCCGTGATGCAGATTCCCGACTGCGTTCAAGACGGGCGTGAATCGCGCACTCCACGGGGAGTGCGCGGTCGCCGGGCCGTGCGAGTGAGGCGCACCAGCGCGTCAGCGACGTCGCCGGGTCGAGTGAGGAGATCGAGGTGCTGCCCGTCGAGGCGACGCGTCGGCCAGCCCCACTGCTGCGCACGAGCGAGCTCCTCGTCGTAGGCGGCGCTCAGTTGGAGGAAGGCCGCCGGTCGTTGCCACCACTGTTCGGGCAGCGCGACCGGCTCGTCGTAGAACGCACGCGGGAGCCTCGGCGTCTCGGCGGCCACCCACGCTCGCAGAAGCTCGTCGGGCACGAGTCGGGCCATGATCTCGGGCGGCCACCAGTCGTGCCACGGCGGGAGCAGCCCGTCGACGACGGGAAGGTGGTCGAGCAGCGCGGCGAACCCGTCCGATGGCGTGAGGGTCGTCGTCGGATCGGGAACGACGGCGTCGACGAACACCGTCACCGCTGCGCCGACGTCGCGGGCGATCAGCGGCAGGACGGCGCCGGCACCGGAGTGACCGACGATTACGTCCACGTCGTCGGCAGCATGCGATGCCGCCGCGGCGAAGGATTGCGGCGAGCGCAGCGCTCCGCGGAGGTCCGGCGCGACTGCGGTCCAGCCTCGATTGGCAAGTGCGTCGGCCAGCGCACGAGTGGTCGTCGGTCCGACCAGGGGGCTGTGCACGATCAGCGCGTCGATGTCCCGAAGCCTGCCATCACCGCGATGTCTTCGAACGACGGGACAGGCCGGTGGGCCAGACGACTCGTTGGCTTCGTCGCTCAGCTGCGCGGGATGCGGCGGGCGACCGCCGCGGCGGTGGCCGAGCCGGACACGGTGGTCAGCGGTTCGCCGCTGACCGCGAACCAGTTCGAGCGCAGGCCGAGCGCGCTGCGGAACGCGTCGCCGGTCACGGTCGTCGACCCGGCGGTGCCCTCGACCCGGATGGACGTCACCCGCCCGCCGAGGTCGCCGAGGCCGTTGCGGGCGAGGACCGTCAGCCCGGCGAACGTACCGATCGACGGGTAGGCCGCCTGGATCTGCGCGGCCGAGAGGGTGACGGTCCAGTCGTGGTTCGGGTTGAGCGCGGTGGCGTCGCCGTCGTCGGGGACCGCCGGGAACATCAGCTGCGCGTTGACGTCGGTGTAGCCGCCGGTCGAGGCCGCGTACATCGTGTGCGCCGGCGCGCCCGCCTGGGTCAGCAACACCATGCCGGCGGTCATCGAGACGGCTGGATCGCTGAGCGGGTGCTCGACGGCGACGATCGTCGAACCGACGCCGCTGCGGGTGGCCGCGCCCTGGTAGGTCTGGCACACCGAGTCGCACGTCGTCGCGTAGGAGTAGAGGTGCTCCGACAGCGCGTACGAGCGGCCGGCGATCGCCTGCGCGGCCAACGCCTGCAGACCGCGGCCGCCACCGGCGTTGGCCCACGACGGCGACATCTCCTTGGCGACGACGGCGCGCAGGTACTGCTCGACGGGCACGACGTTCACGGTGTGGGCGACGCCGCTGCTGTCAGATACCGATTGCAGCGACCCGCGGTAGGCGCGCAGCGTCCCGTCGGGCCGGCAGGTCCACAGCAACTGCGTCGTGTCGGTCGTCACTGCTGGCGTCGGCGTGGCGACGTCGAACGTGCCGGTGCCCGAGGCCACCTGCGCCCACGGCGCGCCGAGCTGATCGCTCGGCGAGGGGCAGACCTTCGCGTCGGTGCGCGCCCACACGGTGTACGACGCGCCGCTGCGGCGCACCACGAGCGACCGCCATCCCGAACCGGCGGCACCGATGTCGGCGTCGGAGACGACGGCGGTCTGCGCGCCGTCGAGACCCTGCAGGCGAACGGTGACCGTCGAGTCGAGCGGCGCCGTGCCATGGACCGTGCCGCCGTAGTAGTGGTCGACGATCTGCCATGCCGACCAGCCGGCGTCCACCGCGTAGCCGTAGGCACCCCACTGGCCCATCCCGATGCCGTGCCCGTTCCCATGGCCGACGAGCGTCACCGCCGTCGGCAGCGCCGGCGCGGCGGCGGTCGTCGACGCGCCGCCGGCGCTGATCGCCAGGCACATCGTCAGGAACGCCGCGACGCAGACTGCCGCGACGATGCGCCAGCGCGGCGTGCGGCGCGGCACCGTCGTCGTGTTCATCGGGGTCAACTGCTCCTGCCTTGGTCCCTGCCGCTCGCTGCCACCAGTCCACCATGTCGCTCTCGACCGCGGCAGGCGCGACCGGCACTCGACGCCCGCTGCGGCTCGAACTGGCTGAGCCCAATCCGCCACGATGTGCGCCAGCCAAAGTTCCGGGGCGGAACGCGGCATGATGTGGCGGTGACAACGTCCGAGGTGTCCGTTCTGCGTCGGCCGGTCTATGGGATCGGCGAGGCTGCGGCACTGTTGGGATTGCGGTCGGATCGTGCGTGGGCTTGGCTGGACGGCTACACCCGGCAGGGCGTCACCTACGCGCCGGTGATCCGGCCGGAGCACAGCGGTGACGAGTTGGTGACGTGGGGCGAGTTCGTCGAGCTCGGCTATCTGCGCGAGTACCGGCGCAAAGGGGTTCCGTTGCAGCGATTGCGTCCAGTGATCGATGAGCTGCGTCGGGAGTTCGGCACGCCGTATCCGCTGGCGACGTCCCGTCCCTACGTGTACGGCAAGGAACTTGTCCTCGAGGTCCAAGAGCGTGCCGGGCTGCCGGCGGCAATCGCAATCGTGGTTCGATCCGGCCAGGAGGTGCTGTTGACCGACGAGGCCAAACGGTTCTTCAGCAAGGTCGAGTTCGAGCACGCTGGAGGGGGTGAGGCGCGGCGGCTGCGCCCCGCGGGGCTGGCGTCGCCGGTGGTGATCGATCCGCTCGTGCGGTTCGGCAAGCCGTCTGTCAGCGGTGTCAGCACGGAACGGTTGTGGGAGCTGTTCGACGCCGGCGAGACCGTGGACGAGATTGCGAACGGCTACGGCATCGATGCTCATGACGAGGGCGCGGCCATCGCCTATGAGGAGCAGCTGCGCTCGCTGGCCAGTTGAGCGGTCGCGTTGGTCGCCCGCTTCTTCGTCGACGAGAACGATCTGCGGCTCGGGCGCCGTCTCGCCGATTCCCATCCAGGTGTCGTGTTCCCCGGGCATCCGGACCTGCCGGACGTGCCACGGGGCTCTTCGGACGACGAGTGGCTCGCCGTCGTCGGTACCCGACGGCTGGTGGTCATCACCCGCGATGCGCGGATCCGCTGTCGACCGGTGGAGCGACTCGCTTGGATCGAGCACCGGGTGCGCGGCTTCGTTCTCACCCGCATGCGTAGTCAGTCCACTGCCGACAGTCTCGCTCTGCTGGAGCACCACTGGCCCGTGATCGACGACCTCGAGCGCGCAGACGTGAACGGTCCCTGGATGCGCGCATCACCACAGCAGGGATCCGACAGATCCCGCTCACGTGACGGGCTGCCTCGCCGACGCACGGTCGGGCGTGCTCAGCCGACGTGGGCGAGGATGTCGGCCCAGCCGCCGGTGGCGGGTCCGTCGACGAGGTGGTGGGCGCAGGCGAGGACCTGCGCGTCGGAGCCGTCGACGACGCAGGCGACCGCCGCGGCGCGCAGCATCTCGACGTCGTTGAGGCCGTCGCCGATGGCCAGCACGGCGCGGTCATCCAGACCGTGGTGGGCGCAGAACGCCTGGATGCCTCGCCACTTGTGCACGCCGATCGGGCCGACCGTCAGGGTGTAGGCGTCGTAGACGGCGTCCCACGACAGGATCGGCGCGGCGAGCGTGGCGAGGTCGTCGGCGATGGGCTGCACCAGGCCGCGATCGACGCCGCACACCGAGAACGACTGGACCACCTCGTCGGCCACGACCGCGTCGAGGTCGGCGCGCCGTGACCAGTCGGCGAGGTAGGCGACGTGGTCGGGATGCGTCGACGGCCGCGGGCCGAGCCGCGCATCGCGCTCGTCGTCGGTGAGCACGCCGATCGTCGGCTCGATGTCGTGGCGGCGGAACCCGTCGAGGACGGCCGCCGCAGTCGCCGGCTCGAACGCGTCGACGTGGATCGTCGTCCAGGAGCGATCGCGCACGACCGCGCCGTCGAGGAGCACCGCTGGCAGACGCAACCCGTTGTGCGCCAGCAGCTGGCGGACCGGCCCGGAGCGGCGCGCCGTCGCCACCAGGACGGGGACGCCGCGGCGTTCGAGCTCCTGCAACGCGGCGAGCGCCCGCGGGTGGACGACCCGGTCGACGCCCCACAGCGTGCCGTCGAGATCGGTCACCACCAGCTCGATCGTCGAGCCCACGCGGCCGACCTAGCCGAGGCCCTTGCGCTGGCGGCCGAGGGCCCGCTCCATCTCCAGCTTGGAGTCGCGCTCGGCCATCGCCTGGCGCTTGTCGGTGCGCTTGCGGCCCTTGCCCATGCCGAGCTCGACCTTCACCCGGCCGTCCTTGAAGTACAACGCCAGCGGCACGAGGGCGTAGCGCTCGCGGGCCACCTCGTCGCGCAGCCGCTCGATCTCCTTGGCGTGCAGCAGCAGCTTGCGCGACCGGTCCGGGTCGTGGGCGCCGACGCCGTGGGCGTTGCTGTACGGCGGGATGTGCACGCCGTCGAGCCACACCTCGCCGTCGATCACCCGGGCATAGGCGTCGGCGAGCTGGACGTTGCCGAGCCGCAGGCTCTTCACCTCGCTACCACGCAGGACGATGCCGGCCTCGAACGTGTCGACGATCGAGTAGTCGTACCGAGCCCTGCGGTTGCTGGCGATGTTGGCGGCCATGGGGCCAGCCACGCTACCCGTGCCTGAGGCAGCAGGTACTGGTGTGCCGAGGCGCGGCCAGCGCCCGGAGGGAGCGGCCGAAGCGCAGCGGCGGCCGATCCCGACCCAGCATCACGGGACCGGAGGCGTGGTGACGCTGGCCTTCTCCCAGACGATCTCGTCCGGTGTGGCGATGGAACGCTGGTACATCTCCAGGCTCGGGTAGGTCATGTTCGGCACGTTCGGGTCGTAGGCCGGCTGCGGCACCGGGGTGTCGTGGACCTTGGTCGGCGTCGGGTGCTTGAGCGCGGCGAGTTCCTCGGCGTCGATCCCGCACAGCGCGGTGACCTCCGGGTCGATCCAGTGCTCGGCGTCGATCGCCACCGCGGAGGTCGCCACCTCCAGCGAGAGGTCGTCCGGCCCGGCGAAGTACATCGACTGGCACATGCCGTGGTCGATCGGACCGACCACCGGGATGCCGTTGCTGCGGATGCGGTCGCGCATCGCCAGCAGGTCGTCGAGCGAGTCGACGTTGAAGGCGACGTGCTGCATCGCGCCACGCGCCGTCGATCCGCCGCCCCAGCCGGCGTGGGTGACGCCCATGACCGGGTCGGGCACCTGCTCGGCGGGGAGCTGGACGAAGGCGATGTAGCTGTGGTCGTTGAGCCGCACGAACCCGTGGATCGCGCCCTCGACGCCGTGCATCCAGTACAGGGCGCGCAGCTCGCCGCCGAGCACGTTGCAGAAGAAGTCCAGCTGACCCTTCATGTCACGCGTCGTGATCGCCAGGTGGTGGACGCCGTTGAGGTTGCTCATGCCCGCGAGCGTACGCTCCGCCCGTGCTCCGCTTTCCGCCCGACGCCTTCGCGCAGATGATCGGCCACGCCTACGACGGCTATCCCCTGGAGGCCTGCGGCCTGCTCGTCGGCACCGGTTCCACCGTGCGCCGCTTCGTGCCGTGCACGAACGCCGACGCCTCGGCGCGGGTGTACTCGATCCCAGGCCGCGAGCTGCTGCGCGCCGAGATGGCCGCGGAGGACGACGGGCTGGCGGTGATCGGCGTGTTCCACAGCCACACCCACAGCGAGCCGTACCCGAGCCCGACCGACGTCGGCCAGGCGCCGGACCCGGACTGGCACTACGTCATCGTCAGCCTCAAGCGCGACGCGCCCGAGACGCGCAGCTACCGCATCGTCGACGGCACCGTCACCGAGGAGCCCGTGGCCGCTGGCTGAAGCAGACCTCGCCGCTACGATTGTTGATCGAGCCGATCGGGAATGATCGGCCGCCATGTCGTGGTGACCGGAGTGAGCCGATGATCCCGTTCAACAACGTGCTGGAGCTGATCGGCAACACGCCGATGGTCGACGTCAGCGTGCTGTCGCCGAACCCGAACGTGCGCATCGTCGCCAAGCTGGAGAGCCAGAACCCGTTCGGATCGGTGAAGGACCGCATCGCCCGCAGCATCGTCGAGCGCGCCGAGAAGGACGGGCTGTTGCAGCCGGGGCAGACGATCCTCGAGCCGTCGTCGGGCAACACCGGCATCGCCCTGGCGGCCATCGCTCAGCTCAAGGGCTACCCGATCAAGATCATGATGCCGGAGAACGTCTCCGTCGAACGGCGCCAGATGCTGCAGGTGTTCGGTGCCGAGATCATCCTCACGCCCGGGCCGGAGGGCAGCAACGGTGCGGTGCGCCGGGCTCGTGAGCTGGCCGCCGAGCACCCCGAGTGGTACTTCCCGTACCAGTACGGCAACGACGCCAACCCGCGTGCGCACTACGAGGGGACGGGCCCGGAGATCTGGCGGGACTGCCCGGAGATCACCCACTTCGTCGCCGGGCTCGGCACGAGCGGGACGCTGATGGGGACGGGGCGCTACCTCAAGGAGCAGAACCCGCAGATCAAGGTGGTGGCGATCGAGCCGCCGCTCGGCGAGCGGGTCGAGGGCCTGCGCAACCTCGACGACGGCTACATCCCGCCGGTGTTCGAGATGTGGGACGGCCGCTCGCTGCTCGACCGCAAGCGGGTCGTGCGGCCCCGCGAGAGCCTGGAGTGGACCCGCCGGCTGGTGGCCGAGTGCGGTGTGTTCGCCGGCATCTCGTCGGGTGCCGCGCTGGCCGGGGCGGTGAAGGTGGCCGGCGAGATCGACGCCGGGGTGATCGTCTTCATCGTCAGCGACGGTGGTTGGAAGTACCTGTCGACCGGGGCGTACACCGACGACCTCGACGCCGCCGAAGCCAACGTCGAAGGCATCGTCTACTTCTGACCGTGCTCCGGTCGCAGCCAAGCTGCTCCCTGTGCCTGCCGTGCTCGCCGCCTCCGCTGCGCTTCGGCACTCGCCGCGTCTTGAATCGGCAACCAGCCCTGATCGTCAGGCGCCGGCGACGACGAGGGTGATCAGGCCGGCGACGACGACGAGCGCGGCGGTGATCCGCCGGCGGTGGTTGGCCTCGCCGAGCAGGCGCCAGCCGGCGAACGCGCCGATGACGACGCTCGACTCGCGCAGCGCGGCGACGTAGCCGACGGGGGCATGACGTACGGCGACGAGCACCATCGCGTAGGTGACGAGCGCGGCGACGCCCGTCGCCAGCGCCCGCCGCCAGTACCGGCGCAGCACGGCGACGAACGCTGACGACCGCCCCGTGGCGACCCCGGCGACCGACGCCGTGCACCCGACCGCGGTGAACGTCGCCAGCACGTAGGCCAGCGAGCCGGTCGAGCGCGAGCCCTGGGCGTCGATCGTCGTGTACACCCCGATCGTCAGGGCGACGCCGAGCGCGATCACGACGTTGCGCCGCGTCGCCCCCCACGACAGCAGGCACAGCCCACCGACGATGACAGCGATGCCGAGCAGCTCACCTGGACCGAGATGGTCGCCGAGGAACACGATCCCGAGCGCCGCGGCGAGCGCCGCGCCGCCACCGCGGGCGATCGGGTAGCTGACCGAGAAGTCGCCGTGCGTGTACGCCAGCCCGAGCAGCCACAGGTACGGCAGGTGCACCAGCCCGCTCAGCGCCGCCCAGCCGTAGCCGCTCACCGGCATCCCGACCAGCGCGGCGTGGACCGCCAGGAGGATCGCGGCGATCGCCCCGCTGACGGCGAACTGCGCCCACAGCACGACGAAGCGGTCGCCGTCGGCGCGCTTGGCCGCCAGGTTCCACCCGGCGTGCAGCACCGCCGAGCCGAGCGCGAGCCCCGTCGCCAGGAGCACGGCGCTACGCCGGAGCGGTTGAAGAAGGTGACGGTTGCTGCTTGCGCGTCCACTTCCGGCCGAACAGGTAGATCACCGGCAGGGTGAACAGCAGCGGGCCGACGAACGCCAGCGGTCGGCCGAGCCACCACCACAGCGTCGGCTCGCGGGCCTCGTTGATGTGCCCCGCCCACGCGTAGCGGACCGCCTTCCACAGCGCCATCCCGGTCGTGTGGAACAGGAACAGCGGCAGCGCCAGCCGGTTGATCGTCTCGTTGAACGAGGCCCAGCGTGGCCGGGCGAGGCGCCGCTGCATCGCCGGGCGCAGCGCCTCCGCGACGCCGGCCTGGAAGAGCACGAGGGCGACGATGCACAGCGTCGGCGGCGCCATGTTCGACGTCTCGCCGGGCACGCCGACCATCGACCCCGGGTACAGTCCGCTGAACACCAGCCCGGCGAGGCCGGCGAGCCCGGCCCACAGCATCGTGTAGTCGGCGCGGCGCTGCGCGGCGACGATCCGGTCGTAGAAGAAGCCGAGCTGGAAGCACAGCCCCCACACGAAGATCATGTTGAGGTAGGCGAGCACGTCCTGGTGGTAGCGGAAGCGGAGGATGTCGACGCCGCCGGCGAGCGCCGCCAGCCACACGAGCACGATCGTGTCGAAGCGCTGGTGCAGCCACAGCAGCATCGGCAGCAGGACGATCATCAGCAGGTAGACGCCGAGGAACCACAGCGGGCTGACGACGAGCATCGCCGCCCGGGTGATCCAGCGGATGTCGAACAGCGTGCTGAGCACGATGGCGATGACGATCCACACGCCGAGCAGGACCAGCGCCGGCACCGCCAGCGAGCGCACCCGCTTGAACACGAACGACCACAGCGGGGTGCCGTTGCGGCGGGCCTTGTCCCACGCCCGCAGGTGGGCGAAGCCGCCGACGTAGAAGAACAGCGGCATCACCTGCAGCAGCCACGTCGCCATCCACAGGCCGGTGGTGAACCCGATCGGGTTCGTGGCGTGCGGGCCGTCGGGCTGCCAGCGGATGATCGTGAACACCCAGTGCCAGGCGACGACGACGAGCAGCGAGAAGGCCCGAAGGAAGTCGACGTACCTGTTCGCGCCCGCCACCGACCGAGGGGGCGTCGTTACCCTCCTGCGCGTGACTCATCCGACCGCCGAGCCTACGCGGTGGGGCCGGGTGGTGGCCGAGCTTCTCGTCGTCCTCGCCGTCGCCAACGTCATGTCCAACCGGGTGCTGCCCTCGGCGGCGTACGTGCCGTGGAACCTCGCCGTGGCCGCCGTCCTCGTGATCCTCGGCCGGCAGCTGGTGACGCCGGCGGCGATGGGCTTCACCGAGGGGCGCCGCGGCCTGGCGTGGGGGCTGACGATCCTGGCGCTGACGACCGTCGTCCTGCTCGTCGCCGTGTGGATGCCGGCGTTCAACGACCTGTACCACGACAAGCGCGTCGAGGACTCGCTGCCGGCGATGATCTACCAGGCGTTCATCCGCATCCCGCTCGGCACGGCCGTGCTCGAGGAGACCGCGTTCCGCGCCGTGCTGCCGGCCGTGTTCGCGCTGCGCTGGGGCGTGCTCCGCGGCAGCATCGCGGCGTCGCTGTGCTTCGGGTTGTGGCACGTGCTGCCGGCGCTGCACCTCAACACGGTCAACCCGACGGCCAACAGCGTGTTCGGCGACGGCTCGGCCGGCGTCACCGCGGCGGTCGTCTTCGCCGTCGTCGGGACGATGCTCGGCGGCCTGTTCTGGTGCTGGATCCGCTTCTGGTCGCGCAGCATCCTGTCGACGATGCTCGCCCACGTGGCGACGAACTCGGTGGCCTACGTCATCGCCTGGGGGATCAATCACTAGCCTGGCTCGTCGCATGGAGCGGCCGATCGGGATGTTCGACAGCGGGTTCGGCGGGCTCACCGTCGCCCGGGCGCTGATCGACCTGCTGCCCGCCGAGGACGTCGTCTACATCGGGGACACCGGGCGCTACCCCTACGGGCCGCGGCCGCAGCACGAGGTGCACGGCTTCGCCCACGAGCTGGCGTGGAGTCTCGTCAAGGAGCACGAGGTGAAGGCGATCGTCGTCGCCTGCAACACCGCTGCGGCGGCCGCGCTCGACGACCTGCGCGACGCGCTGCCGGTGCCGGTGATCGACGTGATCGAGCCGGGTGCACGGGCCCTGGTGGCCACGACGCGCAGCGGGCGGGTCGGCGTCATCGGCACCGTCGGGACGATCTCGTCGGGCGCCTACCACCGCGCCGTCGAGGCCACCGGTGCCGACGTCGAGCTGACCTCGCTGTCGTGCCCCGGCTTCGTCGAGTTCGTCGAGCGCGGCCAGACCCAGGGCGAGGAGGTGACGATCCTCGCCGAGCGGCTGCTCGCCCCGATGCGCGACGCCGACGTCGACGCCCTGCTGCTCGGATGCACCCACTACCCGTACCTCGCCCGCGTCATCGGTGACGTGATGGGACCCGACGTCACGCTGGTGTCGTCGGCCGACGAGACGGCGTTCGCCGCCCGCGAGTGGCTCGGCGATCTCGGCCTGCTGCGCGCGCCCGCGGCCGACGGCCGTCCCGCCGTCCACCGCTTCCTGTCGAGCGGCGACATCGCCTGGTTCACCGATCTCGGCAGCCGCCTGCTCGGCCCGGAGCTGAGCACCGCCGAACGCTGGCAACCCGTTCTCTAGAACCCCTTCCCGAGGAGACCTCACCATGCCCCGACCCGATGGACGCGCCGCCGACGAGCTGCGCCCGATCACCTTCGAGCGCGACTACACCGAGATGGCCGCCGGCAGCGTGCTCGTCACGTTCGGTCGCACCAAGGTGCTGTGCACCGCGTCGGTCGACGACGACGTGCCGCGCTGGATGCGCGGCAGCGGCAAGGGCTGGGTGACCGCCGAGTACTCGATGCTGCCTGGCTCGTCGCCCGAGCGCGTCGACCGTGAGGCAGCCAAGGGCAAGCAGAGCGGGCGCACCGTCGAGATCCAGCGGCTGATCGGTCGCTCGCTGCGCGCCGCCTGCGACATGCGCAAGCTCGGCGAGCGCCAGGTCGTCGTCGACTGCGACGTGCTCCAGGCCGACGGCGGGACGCGCACCGCGAGCATCTGCGGCGGCTACCTCGCGCTGCACGACGCGCTGACCCGCACGATGCAGACCGGGGCGATCAAGGAGCACCCGCTGCACTCGTCGTGCGCGGCGATCAGCGTCGGCATCGTCGACGGCACGCCGGTGCTCGACCTGCCCTACGTGGAGGACTCGCGCGCCGAGGTCGACATGAACGTCGTGATGCTCGGCCGTGAGGGCGCCGAGCCGTTGTTCGTCGAGGTCCAGGGGACGGCCGAGGGTGGGGCGTTCACCCGGGGCGAAGCTCGACTCGCTGCTCGGGTTGGCGACCGGTGGGCTGACGCAGATCATGGCGCTGCAGGCGTCGTTGCTGGCGGTGCCGCCGGCGAAGCGCTGACCGTGCTGCGCCTGGTCTGCGCGTCGGCCAACCCGGACAAGGTGGCCGAGATCGCCGAGCTCCTCTCCGGAACCGTCGACCTCGTGCCGCGACCGGCGGACGTGCCGGACGTAGTCGAGGACGCCGACACGCTCGAGGGCAACGCCCGCCTGAAGGCGGTGGCGATCGTCGAGGCGACCGGCGAACCGGCCGTCGCCGACGACACCGGGCTGTTCGTCGACGCGCTCGGTGGCGCGCCCGGCGTGTGGACGGCGCGCTACGCCGGCGAGGGGGCGACGTACGCGGAGAACTGCGCCAAGCTGCTCGACGCGCTGTCCGGTGTGGCCGACGGTCCGGGGCGTGCCGCGGCGTTCCGCACGGTCGTGCTGGTCCGCTGGCCGTCCGGCGACGAAGTGATCGTCGAGGGCGTCTGCCCGGGGCGGATCGCCACGTCGCTGCGTCCCGGCCGGGGGTTCGGGTACGACCCGCTGTTCGTCCCCGACGAGGGCGACGGACGGTCGTTCAGCGAGATGACCGCCGACGAGAAGAACGCCGTCTCGCACCGCGGCAGGGCGTTCGCCGCCCTGTTGGCGGCGCTGCAGCCTCACTGATCGGCCGCGGCGCAATCGTGCGTCGAGAACGGAACTTGACGCTCACAACGGCCCCGACGGCGCGATCGTGCGTCAAGAGTGCGACGCCAGGGCCACGGTGACGACGAAGGCGCGGTGATCGCTGCCGGGCACGTCGACGTCGCGGACCGCGACGAGGTCGAGGCCGTCGCCGAGCAGGGCGTGATCGAGGCGCACGAACCGGAACGGGCACAGGCCCTTCGCCGGCCACGACACGCTCAGGCCACGGCCACCGGCATCGTGGGCGTCGCGCCAGCCGAGGGCCAGGAGCCGGCGAAACGGCGGGTGCCGAGCGCGACGCGTTGAGGTCGGCGACGATCATCGTCGGCGGACCTGGCGTCGTCGCCGCGCCGTGGATGGCGACCATCGACGGCTCCCAGTTGCGCAGGCCGGCCCGCGTCGTCGGCGGGTTGTTGTGGGCGAGGACGATGCGCACCTCGGCGGCGCCGGGCAGGCAGACGGTGGCGACGACCGTCGGGCGCATGTCCGTCGTCAGCCACTCGACGTCGGCCAGCGGGTAGCGGCTCCACACCGCCATCCCGTCGGCGTTGGTCGCCGGCCGGGCGCAGCGGTACGGGTAGGACGCAGCTCGGCGATCGGCGACCAGCGCGCCCTCGTGCCCGGGGTTCAGCTCGCTCAGCGCGAGCACGTCGGCACCCTCGCCCAGCAGCGCCGCGGCGACCTCGTGGTCGCGCCCCGTGTTCTCGAACAACAGGTTGGCGTGGAGCACGGACAGCGTGGCCGTTGCGCCGGTCGCGCCCGCCGGCGTCCGTTGTCGCACGGCCGGTGCGACCACCGCCGCCGTGGCGGCGACGGCGACGAGTGCGCCGACCGTCAGCAGCCAGTTCGACCAGAGGAGACCGGCGATCACCGCCGTCAGGCACAGCACGCCGAGCACGACGGTCAGCGCCTGCCCGACGGCGACCAGCATCGACCGCGACCATCCGGCCGCTTGCGTGACGGCGAGCGCGAGGGCGACACCGACCACGCACCAGGCGAGCACCACGACTGCCAACCTCACGACGTGCACCGGCGATGCCCTCGATCAGCGCGGCGGCGCCGGTCGGGAGCCACGGATCACGTCGAGATCGCCATCCCAGCCTGCGCCCTCCAGCGTGAGCGCGCCGTCGCCGTCGCTCGGTTGATCATGGAGCCGGCGCTGCATCCACAGCGAGCTGATCTCGACCCCGTTCTTCTGCGCGTATCGGTCGAAGATCCCGACCGGCCTGAAGCCGAACCGGCGATGCAGGGCGATCGACGCCTCGTTGGGCAGGGCGATGCCGGCCACGATCAGATGGATCGGCTCGTTGGCAAGCTCGGCGAGGAGGCGTCCGTAGAGCGCCGAGCCCGTCCCACGTCGGGTGTGCTCGTGGTCGAGGTAGATCGTCAGCTCGACGGTGCCGGCGAACGCGACGTGTTCGCGGTGGGCGACACTGCCGGCGTAGCCGATCACCTCGCCGCCGTCGATCGCCACCAGCAGACGATGCGGGCCGATCGGGGCGAACTGCGCGAACCAGGCGGCGCGGTCGTCGACCGTGATCGGTGCGACGTCGAACGTCGCGTGTGAGTTGTCGATGTACCAGTTGTAGATCCGCACGATGGCCTCGCGGTCGCCGGCATCGGCATGGCGCACGATCACGTCGTCACCCTCGCGTGTCCGCCGTCGAGCGGTACGGCGCGCCGGTCTGGTCGAGCGAACAAACCTGCACTCCGTCTGTTGGCTCGAACAGACGGCTGGCGGTGACGTGCGCCGGCCGTCGGGCGTGGCGGCTCACCAGCCGCGCAGGTCGATCGGCCAGCGGTCGAGCACCTCGGTGCCGCGCACCAGCCAGGCGACGTGGTGCATCGCCATCGTCGGGTCGATGTGCGCCGGCACGACCTGCACCCGCTCGCCGACGGTGGCGACGCCGACGTGGGGCACGAACGTGACGTGCTCGTCGCTGCAGAACAGCACGTCGGCGCCCTCGATCTGTGGGTTGCCGTGGTCCATGCCCTGCGCCTTCAGGCCGACGTCGGCGACGGCGCGGTGCGCGTCGGCGTGGATCACCGTGCCGAGGATCGTGCACGCCTGGCGGAACGGCAGGTGCATCTTCGAGTACGCCGTGTCCATCAGCGCGTAGCTGCCGGCCTGCACCTCGGTGGTCTGCGGGTGGATGTCGTAGGTGCCGGTGCCGCCGGAGGAGACGATCTCGCCGCCGACGTCGGCATGCGCGGCGAGCAGCACCTCGATCGCCCGCTCGACCTTGCGCCGCTGCGACTCGCGGTCCTCGACGATCATCAGGTGGCCCTCGTAGCCCATCGTGCCGCGCACGTTCAGGCCGCGGCGGCGGGCGAGATCGGCGAGGTGGCCGGCGTCCTCGGGCGGGCAGCCGCAGCGCGGCAGGCCGATGTCGACGTCGATCAGCACGTCGGCGATGCCGGCGCCGGCGGCGGCGTCGACGGTCTCCGGCGAGTCCACGGCGACGGTGATGCGCACGGTCGACTGGCACGCTGCCATGCCCGCCAGGCGGTGCGGATCGAGCGTCTCGTTGGCCAGCAGGAGGTCGTCGCCGACGCCGGCCTCGGCCATCCCGATCACCTCGCGCGGCGTCGCGCAGGTGAACGTGCGGTGGCCCGCGGCGACCTGCGCGGCTGCCAGCGCCGTGCACTTGTGGGCCTTGACGTGCGGACGCAGCGTCGCGCCGGGGCGCGCCGCGGCCATCGTCGCCAGGTTGTGGTCGAGCACGTCGACGTCGATCAGCAGTGCCGGCGTCGGCAGGTCGTGGACGTGCGTGGTGGCCATCTCAACCGCCCAGCGGGCGCAGGTCGACGATGACGAGGCGGCTGATGCCGAGGTCGGCGGCGCGGGCGTCGATGTCGGCGTCCTGGCCGAGGATGGCGAACGCGCTGGTGTCGAAGGGCCGATCGCCAGCGGCGCTGCGGGCGGTGGCGAGCAGTTCGGCGGCGCGGGGATGGCCCATCCGTACGTTGACGCCGTCGGCGAGGGAACCCGCCAGTCGGGCCAGCGACAGGCTGCTCGCCCCGACGATCACCGGCGCGTCGGTGGCGGCGCGCACCGCCTCGATCGAGCGGGCGACGGCACGGTGGCGTTCACCGATGTCCGTGGCGAGCGGGATGCCGCGCTCCTCGTGCTCACGTGCCCAGCGAGTCCCCGGGCCGCTGCCCGCCCCGATGCCGAGCGTGAACCGCCCGCCACTGATCCGCTGGGCGCTCGAGGCGGCGAGCGCGAGCAGCGCCGGATGGCGGTTGGCGGCGTTGGCGACGAGGGTGCCGAGACCGATCGTCGACGTCGCCTCGGCCAGCGCGCCGAGCAGCGTGAACGCCTCCAGCATCGGCCGGTCGCCGCCGATCATCGCCCCGTCGAAGTGGTCGAACACCCACGTCGTGGAGTAGCCCTCGCCCTCGGCGCGGCGCACGGCCTCGCGCAGCACCGGCCAGTCGCAGTGGCCGGCGCTGAACTGGATGTCGGTGATCACGTGCGGGCGGTGGGACTCGAACCCACACTCCTCTCGGAACAGGGACCTAAACCCTGCGCGGCTGCCAGTTACGCCACGCCCGCGGCGTCGGACAAGTGTACGAGCGTCGTCCGTGCGGCCACGAGAGCGTTGGCGAACACGTGATGATTACGCTCCGGCCGTGGCGTTCACGGGCTTCCCTGCGGAGGCGGCGAGCTTTTACGAGCAGCTTGCCGCGGACAACTCACGGACGTGGTGGCTGGCGCACAAGTCGGCCTACGACGACTGCGTGCGCGGCCCGATGGAGGCGCTGCTCGAGGACCTGCACGCGTTCGGGCCGTTCCACGTCTTCCGGCCGAACCAGGACCTGCGGTTCGCCAAGAACCGGCCGCCGTACAAGGACCACATCGGCGCGTACGGCGAGTCCGAGGGTGGCGCCGGGTTCTACGTGCACTACTCGGCGGCCGGGATGCTCGCCGGCTCGGGCTACTACCACATGGCCACCGATCAGTTGGAGCGGTTCCGCCAGGCCGTCGACGACGACGTGCTCGGCCCGCAGATCGAGGCGATCGTCGCCGGGCTCACCCGCGACGGGTTCCAGGCGAGCGCCATCGGCTCGCTGAAGACCGCGCCGCGCGGGTACGCCAAGGACCATCCGCGCGTCGAGCTGCTGCGCCGCAAGGGATTGGTCATCTCACGGGAGTGGCCGCTGGCGAAGTGGATGCAGACCAAGGCCGTCGTCGGCCGGGTCCGCGATGCATGGGTGGCCGCCGTGCCGATGAACGAGTGGCTCGACGCCCACGTCGGCCCGTCGACGCTGCCGCCGGAGGAAGGCCCCGGCTGGCGCCGCTGACCGCTCGAGTCAGCTGTGATCCAACACGCGGCGAGTGCCGAAGCGCAGCGGAGGCGGCGAGCACGGCAGGCGCAGGGAACGGCTTTGCCGTGACCGGAGCACGATCAAGACACGGGCAGCCACACCAGCGCCAGCTGGGTGACGTTGACGTCGTTGCGCTCCAGGGGGACGTCCATCGTCGTGATCTCGCGGCCGACGGCGTCCCACCTGTCGGAGATCTCGCGGACGTCGTCAGCCACCTGGTGCTCGAGGTCGTCGATCTGGTCGTGCAGTTGCTGGATCTTGTTCTCGGCGGCGTCGAGGCGATCGCCGGCTGCCGCCGTTCGCGACCTGCGCCCGGCGGCGCTGCCGGCCTTGCCGAGCATGGAGTCGAGGGCGCTCTTGCGCGACCGCTTGCCGCCCAGCAATCCGCCGAGGATCGACCCGGCCGTCGACAGGATCTCCTCGCTCTGGCGCCCACGTTGCTGCGTGTGCAACAGCTCGGCCTTGTCGTTCGCCGCCTGCAGGTCGTTCTGCAGCTTGGTCAGCTTGGCCTCGTACTTGTCGCGCAGCTTGGCGGTCTCGGCGTCGGCCAGCGAGTCGGCGGCGGCATCGCAGCGCTGGGCGAACTCGGCCGGCGACTCGCCGGGACGGCTGAACAGCTTGAGCTTCCTGTTGGCCTGCAGCTGGACGGTGCGCGAGCGCACGAGGTGGTCGACGAGATCGCGCTCGACGCCGGTCCAGAACGCCTTGTTGGCGATCGGCGCGTCGGTCAGCCGGTAGGCGACGCCGGCCGGGACCTCGGTGCGCAGGTCCCGGTCGTCGTAGTCGGCGGCGACGGCGCGGCTGACGTCGAGCTGCTGGGAGATCGGGAACAGGACGGCCTCGTACTCCTCGTCGTGGACGAGGTCGGCCTTCTCGTCGTCGTAGCGCAGGGCGACGCGGGCGACGATCGCCGCAGCGAGCGCGGGTCCGGCGGGGTCGGCGCCGACGGTGGCCAGCCACGGGGCGGCGACGTCGGCGTAGCGGACCGGCGTGGCGCCGTTGACGGTCGGCATCACCGGGGTGGCGTCCGGGTCGGTGGATGCGGCGGAAACCGCCGGCACGGGAGCGGCCGGTGACGGCGGGGGTGGCGCCTGGCTCGCACCGCTCGGCGGCGCCCAGCCGCTGCTCGCCGCCGGAGCCGCCGCTGGTGTCGGCGGTGGCGCTGGCACGGCACCCTTCTGCTCGCTCATCAGCGTGGCGATCTGGTCGCGCGTCAGCGGGCCGCGCAGGTAGCTCATCGCCCAGCGGGTGGTGAACACCTCGGGCTGGTCCTTGCCGGCGCGCTTGAGGACGAACTCGCGCTTGCCGAGCCCGGAGATCGTGTCGCCGACCGCGGCGACGTCGACGCCGCCCGACGCCGCGCTCATCCCGTCGAGCAGGCGCTGCTTGTCCCGGTCGGTCTGCAACCGGCCGATCATCCACGTCCCAGCGTTGGACAGCGCCTTGTAGTCGACGTCGACCGGGTTCTGGGTGCTGAGCACGACGCCCACGCCGAACGCCCGGGCCTGCTTCATCAGCGTCATGATCGGCTTCTTCGTCGGCGGCGCGGCCGTCGGCGGCAGGTAGCCGGCCACCTCGTCCATGTACAGCAGGGCGCGCAGGTCGGTGGTGCCGCTCTGCTTGCGCATCCACGTGACGAGCTTGGACAGCACGAGCGTGGTGACGAACTGGCGCTCCTCGTCGCCGAGGTGCGACGTGGTGACGATCGCCGCCCGCGGCTTGCCGTCGGCGGTACGCAGCATCGTGCCGATGTCGAGCGGCGTGCCGCTCATCCACGCCGCGAACGACGGCGAGGCGAGCAGGCCGTTGAGCCGCATGGCGAACGCGGTGCGGTCCTTCGGCGGGAAGAACTGGTCGAGCTCGAAGACCCCGAGCTTGCGGATCGGCGGCGACTGGACCCAGCCGACGAGCGTCGGCAGGTCCGGGCTGAGGCCCTTGCTCCAGGCGTCGTGGACCAGGTTGGTGAGCAGGATGTGCTCGCGGCTCGACAGCGGGTCGGCGTCGATGCCGACGAGGCCGAGCAGGCCGCTGACGAACCCGTCGATCTCGTCGCCGACCGTCTCGGCGTCGCTCAGGTCTGCGGGAGCGGTGAGCGAGCCGACGATGTCCAGGCCGACGCCACCGCTGGAGCCGGGCGTGTAGATCGTCAGGCCGGCGGTGTTGCGCAGCGCGGCGATCGTCGTGCCGTCCATGCCCCAGCCGGCGAGTCCCTTGGTCCACAGCGCGGCCTGGTCGGCGGCGAAGTCGGCGACCGACTTGCCGGCGCTCTGGGCGTCGCCGGGGTTGACCCACGGCTCGAAGTCGGCCGGGGCCAGGTTCGGGAACGTCAGGCACAGGTTGGTGAGGTCGCCCTTCGGGTCGATCAGCAGGACCGGCACGCCGGCGGCGAGCGCCGACTCGACGAGGACGACGCCGAGCCCGGTCTTGCCGGACCCGGTCATGCCGACGATCACGCCGTGCGTCGTCAGGTCGCCCGACGGCAGGTTGACGAGGTGGTCGGTGCGCTGATGCGACGCGGCGTCGATGCCGCCGCCCACGAGGAGATCGGCCATGTCGGCGGACGGTACCGCACAGCCCGATCGGCGGTGGTGGCGGCGAGCTGGCTATGAACTGGGGGGTGGGACTGCAACGAGTGCTGATCGCCAACCGTGGGGAGATCGCCATCCGCATCGCCCGGGCCGCCGCCGGCCTGGGGATGGAGTCGGTCGCCGTGTACGCCGACGTCGACGAGCGGGCGCTGCACGCCCGGATGGCCACTCGGGCGGTGCGCATCGGTGGGCCGGGCGACGCCGTCGCCGCCTACCTGGACGTCGGCGCCGTGGTGCGTGCCGCCGTCGACAACGGCTGTGACTGCGTCCACCCCGGCTACGGGTTCCTCGCCGAGAACGCCGCGTTCGCCTCGGCGTGCGCCGCGGCGGGGCTGACGTTCGTCGGCCCCTCACCGGAGGTGCTCGCCCTGTTCGGGGACAAGGTGCGCGCTCGTGAGCTGGCGACGAAGGTCGGCGTGCCGATCGTCGCCGGCAGCGACGGGGCGGTGGCGACGGCCGACGAGGCCTGCGCCATCGCCGGCGAGATCGGCTACCCGGTGATGCTCAAGGCCGCGGCCGGCGGTGGTGGCCGCGGCATCCGCCGCGTCGACGGCGACGGCGAGCTGGCCGAGGCGTTCGCCCGCTGCGCCAGCGAGGCGACGGCAGCGTTCGGCGACGGGACGCTGTTCGTCGAGCAGCTGATCGAGCGGCCCCGGCACATCGAGGTGCAGGTGCTCGGCGACGCCGCCGGTGGGGTCGTCCACCTCTACGACCGCGACTGCTCGGTGCAGCTGCGCAACCAGAAGGTGGTCGAGGTCGCCCCGGCCACCGGGCTGCCGTGGGCGCTGCGCGAGCGCATCCTCACCAGCGCCGTCGAGCTGGCCAAGGCGGCCGGGTACGTCAACGCCGGCACCGTCGAGTTCCTCGTCTCGCCCGAGCAGGAGTCGTTCTCGTTCGTCGAGCTCAACCCGCGCATCCAGGTCGAGCACACGGTGACCGAGGAGGTCACCGGCGTCGACCTCGTCGAAGCCCAGTTCCGCATCGCCGGCGGGGCGACGCTGGCCGACCTCGGGCTGGCGACGATCGACGAGCCGCGCGGCGTGTCGGTCCAGGCCCGCGTCGTCGCCACCGGCGCCGGCACGCTCGACGCCTACCGCGAGCCGTCCGGCCCCGGCGTGCGCGTCGACGGCTGCGGCTATGCCGGCTACACGCCGCCGCCGCAGTTCGACCCGCTGCTCGCCAAGGTGATCGGCACCTCGCGCAACGGCGACGTCGCCGACGCCGTCGACCGCGCCCGCCGCGCCGTCGAGGAGCTGCTGATCGCCGGCCTGCCGACGAACCGCGCCCAGCTGCTCGGCATCCTCGCCCGGCCGGAGGTGCGCCAGGCCGACGCGCGCACGACGCTGCTGGCCGAGGTCCCCGACCTGTCCGCGGAGGCGGCGAGCCCGGTCGCCGCGCTGGTCGGCGGCGCAGGCGCGGCTGTGGGCGCCACCCCGAGCACGGCGGCGCCGGCTCGCCCGCCGCTGCCCGCCGCCACCGGGCAGCATGCGGCGCGCAGCCCGATGGGCGGCACGATCGTCGACGTCCGCGTCGCGGCCGGCGACGTCGTGCGCGCCGGTGACGGCCTCGTCGTCGTCAGCGCGATGAAGATGGAGAGCACCGTCACCGCCCCGTGCAGCGGCCGGGTGATCGCCGTCGCCGACCTGGCCGTCGGCGCGTCGCTGGCCGGCGACGAGATCGTCGCGGTGATCGAGCCGTCCGACGAGGCCGGCCCGTCGACGATCGAGGTCGCCCGCGAGGACACCTGGCTGCCGGTTCTCGACGACGTCGCCAAGCTGCAGGCGCTGGCCCACGCCCGCCTGGCCCCGGGCTCCGACGATCCCGGCGTCGTCCGCCAGCGCAGCCGCGGCAAGCTCACCTGCCGGGAGCGGATCGACGCGCTGCTCGACCCCGGCTCGTTCCGTGAGGTCGGCAGCATCGCCGGGTTCGCGTCGTACGACGCCGACGGGCGGATCGCCGCGTTCACCCCGGCCAACCACGTCGGCGGGACCGGGGCGATCGACGGCCGTCAGGTCGTGGTGTGCGCCGACGACTTCACGTCACGCGGTGGCCATGCCGACGGGGCGATCGGCGCCAAGAGCCTGCACCTCGACCGCCTGTCGATCCAGCTGCTGCTGCCGGCCGTGCGGCTGCTCGACGGCTCGTCCGGCGGCGGCAGCGTCGCGGCGATGGTGCCTGAGCAGGTCAAGGACGGCGAGAGCAGCGCGGCAGGAGAGCCGTGGCGCGATCACCGCCGGGCGCCCGCGGGTGAGCGGCGGTGGCGGCTCGTTCCTCACCGGCCACCTCGGCGTCGAGGAGTACGCCCAGCAGCTGGCGACGGTGCCCGTCGTCAACGTCCTGCTCGGCAGCGTCGTCGGCATCGGCGCGGCCAAGGCGGTGCTCGGCCACTTCGGGGTGATGGTCCGCGACATCAGCCAGCTGTTCGTCGCCGGCCCGCCCGTCGTCAGCCATGCCGTCGGCTACGACATCACCAAGGAGGACCTCGGCGGCTGGCAGGTGCACTGCCGCAACGGGTCCGTCGACAACCTCGCCGAGACCGAGGAGGAGGCGCTGGCGATGACCCGGCGGTTCCTGTCGTACCTGCCGGCGAGCGTCCACGACACCCCGCCGGTGATCCCCTGCGACGATCCCGCCGATCGGGCCGAGGACGAGCTGCTGTCGATCATCCCGCGCAAGCGCACGGCGACGTTCGACGTCCGCCGGGCCATCGAGTTGCTCGTCGACGACGGCTCGTTCTTCGAGATCGGCGCGCTGTGGGGCACCGACCAGGTCGTCGGCCTGGCCCGGCTGAACGGCCACCCCGTCGGCGTGTTCGCCAACGACAGCCGCCATGCCAACGGCGGGGCGATGACCGCCGACGGCTGCGACAAGTTCACCCGCCACCTCGACCTGTGCGACCTGTTCCACATCCCGATCCTCAACCTCGTCGACAACCCCGGCTTCTGCGTCGGACTGGAGCACGAGACGACCGGGACGATCCGCAAGGGGGCGACGTGGATGGTGGCGTTCTCGCAGGTGCGCGTGCCGCTGTTCACCGTGCAGATGCGCCGCAGCTTCGGCGTCGCCGGCAACTTCCAGTCGACGCCGATCCGCGAGCCGCATGCCCGGGTGACCTGGCCGGCGGCCGACCTCGGCGGCATCCCGCCCGAGGGCGGCATCGAGGCGGCGTACAAGCGCCAGCTCGCCGAGGCCGAGGACCCGGCCGCGCTGCGGGCGGAGATCAACGCCCGCATCGAGAGCGTCCGCGGCCCGATCGGACCGCTCAACAAGTTCCAGATCGAGGAGCTGATCGACCCCCGCGACACCCGCCGCCGGGCCTGCGAGTGGGTCGCTCAGGCGTACCGCGTGGTCGACAGTGTCCCCAAGGCGACGACCCGCCCGGTCAGGTACCGGCCGTAGCTGCATGGTCGGCCTGCGGCCGACCCGTCCGGCGGGCTCCCTGGCGGTCGCGCCGCCGGGTGCGACCCGGCACGAGCCTCGTGCGGACCCAAGCGTCGGGCCGCGTGCACGGAGTCGGCGTTGCCGCTGACAGCGTGGCGGGTGGCGGCTGCTAACCAGTCCGCATGGATTGGGGCATCCACCTCCCGCATCTCGGCCGGCAGGCGACGCGGCGCAACCTGATCGAGTTCGCCCAGCACGCCGAGGCGCTCGGCTTCCACTCCGGTTGGGTGAGCGACCACGTCGCCTGGCCCGAGGACATCGCCTCGCGCTACCCGTACAGCGACGACGGCTCGTTCGCCCCGCCGGCGGACATGCCGTGGCTCGACCCGATCGGGACGATGTTCTTCGTCGCCGGCTGCACCGAGACGCTCAAGCTCGCCCCGACCGTGCTGATCCTCGGCTACCGCCCGCCGGTGCTCACGGCGAAGGCCATCGCCTCGCTCGACGCGCTGTCGGAGGGCCGGGTGATCCTCGGCGTCGGGATCGGCTGGATGCGCGAGGAGTTCGAGATCCTCGGCATGCCCTACGACCACCGCGGCAAGCGCGCCGACGAGCAGCTGGCCCTGTTCGAGCGCTTCTTCGCCGAGGCCGAGCCGTCGTTCCACGGCGAGTACTACGACGTGCCGACCGTCGGCTTCGAACCCAAGCCGTTCAACGGTCGTGTGCCGATCTGGGTCGGCGGCGACACCGAGCCGGCGTTCCGGCGGACGGTGCGCGCCGGCGATGCGTTCCACGCCGCGTTCCAGCAGGTCGACGAGGTCGAGGCGGCATGGCGGCGGATCGGCGAGCTGTGCGACGAGGCCGGCCGCCCGCGCGACGAGCTGCGCCTGTCGGTGCGGCTGTACCTCGATCCGGCGCAGTCGATGGCGCCGGCCAAGTCGATCGGCGGCTCCGACGAGCAGATGCTCGACACCATCGGCCGCTGGCAGGCGATCGGCGTCGACCACATCCTCCTCGACCCCGTCGCCCCCGGCGGCCTCGCCGGCCGCCGAAACGCCATGGAGGCGTTCATGACCGACGTCGCCCCGCGGGCCGCCTGAGTCTCACGATCTGGAGAGAGATGCTGCGCTTCGCGTCGCCATGCGGGGTGGGCTCATCAGGACCCTGAGGAGCGGCGGGTGCCGAAGCGAAGCGGAGGCGGCGAGCACAGCAGGCGTAGGGAGCAGCTCGGCTGCGACCGAAGCTCGGACATCGCGGCGAGCCCGGCACGCGTCGTCCGTGCGGGCGTGAGCGTTCACACGCGAGCAATTCGGTAGCTGCAGCGCTGGGAGCCGGCGAGCAGGTGCTGGTCGCGCTCGACGGTGACGCCGTCGCCGAGGGCGGCGCGGAACAGCTCCAGCTCGGCGGTGCACAGGCCGAGGCAGACGCCGGCGGCGTCGCGGATCGGGCAGTGGTGCTCGGTGAGCACGAGCGTGTCGCCATCAGTCGATGCTTCGGCCACGTAGCCCTCGGCGGTGCGGATGTCGGCCAGGCGGCGGACCTTGACGGCCACGTCGGCGTCGGCGTCGATCTGCTCCCGGTAGGCGGCCAGCTGGCGCTCGCGGCGGGTGCGGATGACGTCGCCGAGCGCGTCCTCGCCGAGCGACTGGCGGATCGACTGGATCAGCTCGACGGTCAGGTCGGCATGGCGGTCGGGGAACAGCTCGGCCGCCATCGGCGTCAGGCTCCAGTTGACCGGCGGCCGCCCACGGCCGGCCGCGGCGCCCTGCGAGCGGGTGACGAGCCCGATCGACTCCAGCGCCTCGAGGTGCTGGCGCACGGCGGTGTCGGTGAGCCCGAACTCGCCGGCGAGCTCGCTGGCGGTGACCGACTCGCAGCGCTTCAGCCGCTCGATGAGGCGGCGCTTGGCGTCGGTCAGCTCGGCCATCACCACCCAGCGTACCGATTCCACAAGTGCCCACTTGGGGAATGGCGCCACCACCCGGGCGTCATCGCAGACCCGGGCACCCGTCGGCGGGTGCGCCGAGATGAGCGATGAGCCGACCTATCCGCCTCATGACTCATCGCGGGCGGCGCCGGGCTGTTGGCAGAATGGTCGACCGTGACCCCCAGCACCGCCATCGATCCCGATCCCATCACGTCCGCGTTGGAGGACCAGTTCGGCCTGGCCGACCGGATCGTCGACGAGGCGACGCTGGCCAACAGCGCCGGGCGCTTCCGCGAGCGCGGCATCGTCCTACCGACGTTCGCCGAGCTGGCCGAACCGTCGAAGATCGCCCCGGCGCTGGTCGGTGACGCCGATCGCCACGGCCCCAACGTGCGCAACCTGTGGCGGCTGCACTGGTACAACGACCTCAACGGTGGGCGCGTCGACGTCCCCGAGCACGTCGTGCTGCCGAAGGCGCTGACGGGCGTCGACAGCCCGATCCTCGTCGTCTTCGGCGATCGCTTCCCGATGATCACCGCCCACAAGGTGCTCGCCGCGTACGCCTGCCTGGCGCCGCGCGTCGTCACCGGGCAGTTCGACCCGACCCGCCACCGGGCGATCTGGCCGAGCACCGGCAACTACGCCCGTGGCGGCATCGCCATCAGTCGGCTGATGGCCAGCCGCGGCGTCGCCATCCTCCCGGAGGGGATGAGCCAGGAGCGCTTCGACTGGCTCGACCGGTGGTGCGAGAACCCGGCCGAGGACGTCATCCGCACCGTGGGCACCGAGAGCAACGTCAAGGAGATCTACGACGCCTGCAACGCACTCGCCCAGGACCCGGCGAACTTCGTGTTCAACCAGTTCTGCGAGTTCGGCAACCACCTCGGCCACCTGGAGATCACCGGCCGGGCGCTGGATCACGCGTTCCAGGCGACGGCCGCTCCCGGCGCCCGCCTCGCCGCGTTCGTCGAGCGCGACGGGCTCGGCCGGCACGATCGCCGCCGGCGACCGGCTCAAGGAGTCGCACGGTTCGATCACCGTCGCCGTCGAGGCGCTGGAGTGCCCGACGATGCTTGAGAACGGCTTCGGCGAGCACAACATCCAGGGCATCGGCGACAAGCACATCCCGCTGATCCACAACGTCACCAACACCGACGTCGTCGCCGGGATCAGCGACCGGGCCACCGACGAGCTCGACGTGCTGTTCAACACGCCGGCGGGCCGCGCCTACCTCGCCGACCGGCGCGAGGTCCCGCAGGACGTGATCGACGCGCTGGAGCACTTCGGGCTGTCGTCGATCTGCAACGTGCTCGCGGCGATCAAGACCGCCAAGCTGCTCGGCTACGGACCCGACGACGTGATCGTCACCATCGCCACCGACGGCGCGGCGATGTACCCGAGCGAGCGGGCCAAGACGCTGCGCGAGCGCTTCGGCGGCACGTTCGACAACGTCGCCGCGGCCGAGGTGTGGGGCGAGCACCTCGCCGACGTCGACACGTCGGCGACGATCGACTGCACCGAGCGCGACCGCAACCGCATCTTCAACCTCGGCTACTACACGTGGGTCGAGCAGCAGGGCACGCCGTTCGAGCTGTTCGAGGCCCGCCGCTCGCAGGCGTTCTGGCGTGGACTGCGCCGGTTCCTGCCGGTGTGGGACGAGATGATCGCCGAGTTCAACGCCCGGGTGGCGGCCGGCTCGTGACGGTGTTCATCCGGGGGTTGCGCCCCCACGGCGCCTGCGGCGCCTCCCCATCGTCGTCCGGCTCCCTGGCGGTCGCTCGGCCGACCGGTCACGAGCCCGGCTCGTGACCGTGCTTGGCATGCGGTGCGCGGCGTGCGGGGTACACGTCGACATCGCCGCGCCGCTGTCGTGGGCGTGCCCGAACGCGACGGCGGCGGATCGCCACCACGCGCTGCAGCTCGTCGACGGCCCGGCCGCGCCGGCCTCGCCGCGCCGCGCCGACGGTGGTCCCGGTCCGTTCGGCCGCTTCCGCTCGCGGCTGGCCTGGGACTCGTTCGCCTCGGCGAACGGGATGACCGACGCGGCGCGGGCCGCGCTCGTCGCCTCGCTGGATGCACCGCTCGGCTTCTCGATCACGCCGTTCGGGCGGGCCGACGCGCTGAGTGACGCGCTCGGCTTCTCCGACCGCGGCGGCGTCTGGGTGAAGGACGAGACCGGTCAGGTCGGCGGCAGCCACAAGGCCCGCCACCTGTTCACGATCCTGCTGCACCTGCGCGCCGCCGAGGCGCTCGGGCTGGCGACGTGGCGCTCGCCGGAGGAGCGGCCGACGCTGGCCATCGCCTCGTGCGGCAACGCGGCGATTGCCGCGGCGACGTTGGCGCAGTCGGTCGCCTGGCCGATCGAGGTCTTCGTCCCGCCGACCGCCGACGCCGCGGTGCTCGATCTGCTCGGCTCGCTCGGGGCGCAGGTCGTCACCTGCCCACGGCGCGACGCCGACCCGCCCGGCGACCCGTGCGTGCACCGCTTCCGCGAGGCGGTCGCCGGCGGTGCCGTGCCGTTCAGCGTGCAGGGGACGGAGAACGTGTGGTGCCTCGACGGCGGTCGCACGATCGGCTGGGAGATCGCCGATGCCGGCGTCGCACTGGACCGCGTGTTCGTCCAGGTCGGCGGGGGAGCGCTGGCGGCAGGTGTCGCCGCCGGGCTCGGCGGGGCACGGCTGCACACGGTGCAGACCGGGTCGAGCGCTCCGCTGGTGCGCGCCTGGCAGCGCGCCGACCACGAGGCCCGCCGGCGGCCGGCCACCCACTGGGACGAGCTGATGTGGCCGTGGGAGGACGTCCGCCCGTCGCTGGCCGACGGCATCCTCGACGACGAGACCTACGACTGGATCCCCGTCGTCGAGGCGATGACAGCGTCGGGCGGCGCCGCGGTGGAGCTCGACGAGACCCACGTGCGGCGGGCATACGACCTCGTCCACGAGCACACCTCGGTCGACGCCTCGGCGACCGGCACCGCCGGCCTCGCCGGCGTCCTGGCGACGCGTGACGCGATCGCCGACGACGAGAAGGTCGCCATCGTCCTCAGCGGCATCCGCCGCTGACGCTGTTCCGTCGCAGCGGATCCGAGGAGCGGCGAGCGCCGAAGCGCAGCGGAGGTGGCGAGCACGGCAGGCGAGGCGGAGCCGCTCCGCGGCGACCGGAGCACGAAGATTCAGCTCGCCTCGGCGGCGGCCTTGATGCCTTCGAGCGTCGCCCGGATGCTCGTCCTGGCGTTCTGCTCGCGCTGGTCGATCTCGGCCTCGCCCTGCTCGACCATGTTCGGGGTCAGCGCCCGCAGTGTCCACGACTCGGTCAGCGTCGTTCCGCCCTCGTCGTCGGGCTCGAGCTGGTAGCGCCACAGCACGAACGGGAACTTCAGCGTCGCCATCACGAAGGCGAAGTCGCGCTCCTCCTCGCGCTGGACGATCTCCACGGGCACCTTCCACTCGACCTCGCCGAGCCGGTTGACGCCGCTGAACGTGTCGCCGACCTCGCCGGTGCAGGGGGTGCCGTCCTCGCGCTTGCGCCACGTGCCGCCGGCGTTCTCGCTGCTCCACTCGCCATAGCGATCGAGCGCCGTGACCAGTCCCCACACCCGCGACGGCGGCGCGGCGATGTCGATCGAGTCGACGTGCTGGCGGATCGGGGCCTCGACGGCGCCGGGGAGGTTGTCGGTCGTGTCAACAGGCATCGCCGCAGCCTGGCACGGGCGTGAGCACGAGATCGCACCCGAGCACGTAGCCTGCCGACATGATCGTTCCCCAGGCTCTCGACGCGGCGATGGACCCGCGCGCCGACGTCTTCAACCGGCTGCTGAAGAACCGTGTCGTGCTGCTGGGCACCGACGTCAACGACGAGATCGCCAACCAGATCTGCGCGCAGCTGCTGTACCTGGAGGGCGAGGACGACGCCGCCGACATCTGGCTGTACATCAACAGCCCGGGCGGCTCGGTCACCGCTGGCATGGCGATCTACGACACGATGCAGTTCGTCGGCTGCGAGGTGGCCACGGTGTGCATGGGCATGGCCGCATCGATGGGCCAGTTCCTGCTCACCGCCGGTGCGCCGGGCAAGCGCTACACGCTGCCGAACGCCCGGATCATGATGCACCAGCCGCTCGCCGGCCTGCGCGGTCAGGCCACCGACATCGCCATCCAGGCCGAGCAGCTGGCCTACACCAAGCGGCGGATGGCCGAGCTGACGTCGCAGCACTCGGGCCAGCCGTTGGAGCAGATCCAGAAGGACTCCGAGCGCGACCGCTGGTTCACCGCCGAGGAGGCGCAGAGCTACGGCCTCGTCGACAAGGTGATCGTGCGTCGCGGCCAGATCGCGTAGGGGACGACGCCCCGTCAGGGCGCCGTGGTCGTCGAGGACTGCTCGGCGGATGACGAGGTGGTCGTCGCGCCCTTGACGGTCGTGGTCGTGCCCGACAGCAACGTGGTCGGCACGATCGGCGCGCCGATCTGGGCGTTGCACAGCTGCTGGGTGTAGGTGGCGATGGCGGTGGCCGACTTCTGGCTGGCGCGGATCGTGTCGGCCGCCTTCTGCAGCGACGCCTGGTCGTTCGTGTCGGCCGTCGACGCCGTCTCGTAGGCGAGTGTCAGCACGTCCCACTCCTGCTCGACGGCGAGCGGGGCGACCTTGGCGATCGACCGGTACAGCTCGACGGTGCGGTCGACGTCGGCGGGCGTGGCGATGTTCGGCGCGTTCAGCTCGGTGAGGTGCTGGCTGACGGCGGCGCAGTAGTTCTCGTCGGTGCGCTGGCCGGCTTCGGAGCCGCACCCGGCGATCAGCAACGCCGCCGTCAGGGCGCCCGTGAGCATCCCGACACCGAGCGACCGCCGCATCGGCGCAGTCTGCCAGCGGGTCCGGCGAACTGTCGCGCGCCCCCTTGGTATGGTGAGCACGACGTCGAGGGGCCGTCTCCGTCCCTACCAACCAATCCACCGGCGCGCCTCAGCGCGCCCGATTCGTTGGAGGGCCTCGATGGTCGCCACCGTCCACTCCGCCACCATCCTCGGTGCACAGGGCCAATCGGTCACCATCGAGGTGCACGTCGGCCAGGGCCTGCCCTGCTACGCCGTGGTCGGCCTGCCCGACGAGGCCTGCCGTGAGTCGCGCGACCGGGTGCGCGCCGCGGTGCTGTCGAGCGGGCTCACCTGGCCGTCGAAGCGGATCACCGTGAACCTGGCGCTCGCCACGCAGCGCAAGGGCGGGTCCGGGCTGGATCTGGCGATCGCCGTCGGCGTGCTCGTCGCCGACGGCCAGCTGCCCGCCGAGCCCTTGAACGGCCTCGGGTTCATCGGTGAGCTCGGCTTGGACGGCACGGTCCGCCCGGTGGTCGGGGCGGCGCCGATGGCCGCGGCCACCGCGGCCGAGGAGGTCGTCGTGCCGATCGGCTCGTACCGCGAGGCCCAGGCGGTGGTCGGGATCCGGGTGCGTGCCGTCGCCGACCTCGCCTCGCTCGTCGCGGTGGCGCGTGGTGAGGCGCCGTGGCCGGACCCACCGCTCGAGCGACCGCCGGACGATCCGCCACCACCGCTCGACCTGGCCGACGTGCGCGGCCAGCGCGCGGCGCGCCAGGCGTTGGAGATCGCCGCCGCTGGCGAGCACCACCTGCTGCTCGTCGGCCCGCCCGGGTCGGGAAAGACGATGCTCGCCCAGCGCCTACCGGGGTTGCTCCCACCGCTGGCGCCGCAGGTCGCGCTGGAGGCGACGATGGTCCACTCCGCGGCCGGCATCGGCCTGCCGCCGACCGGGCTGGTGCGTCACGCCCCGTTCCGCGCGCCCCACCACTCCAGCTCGCTGGTCAGCCTCGTCGGCGGCGGCACGGCCAGCCTGCGACCGGGCGAAGCATCGTGTTCCCATGGCGGAGTCCTGTTCTTGGACGAGCTCGGTGAGTTTCCGCGACACGTGCTCGACGGGTTGCGCCAGCCGCTGGAGGAGGGCGTCGTGCGCGTCGCTCGTGCCCGGCTCAGCGCCACGTTGCCCGCCCGCTTCCTGCTCGTCGCGGCCACCAACCCGTGCCCGTGCGGCGGCGGCCCACCGGGCGCGTGCACGTGCGGCGAGGGCGCGCGCCAGCGCTATCTGCGCCGGTTGTCAGGGCCGCTGCTGGACCGCTTCGACCTGCGCGTCGGCGTGCACCGCCCTGCGGTCGACGAGCTGCTCGCTGCCGGCGGAGAGGAGCGCACCGCCGTGGTCGCCGCCCGGGTGGCGGCGGCGCGGGCTCGGGCGTTCGCGCGCGCCGGGATGTGCAACTCGGCGATCCCGCCGGCTCATCTCGACCTGTGGGCGCCGCTCACGCCGGCGGCGCGGCAACTGCTGCGCGGCGAGCTGGAGCGCGAGCGGTTGAGCGGCCGCGGCTACCACCGGGTGCGCCGCGTGGCGCGTACGATCGCCGATCTGGACGGCGACGTCGAGCTGGTCGACGAGTGCCACGTCGCGCTCGCGCTGTCCATGCGGGTGAGCGTCGGCCAGCCGACCCGCGAGCGTGCGGCATGAGTGAGCGAATCGGTCTCGCCGCGGCTTCGGTGGCGGTCGGCGCGGCGGTGGCCGGCCTACCTCAGCGGGCGTTCGCCGCCGCCTTGACGGCGCTGCCGGGCATGTCGTCGCGGCGGCTCGGCGCGTTGCTGCGCTCCCATCCACCGGAGGAGGCGTTCGCCATCGTCGCCGGCCAGGCAGACGGTCGCGGCCCGATCACCGCGGCGCTGGCCGACCCGGCGCTGGCGGCGCGGTGGCGAGAGGCCGCCACGACGGCCCTGGTCGAGCGGACGTGGTCGCGCTGCGTCACGATCGGCGCCGAGGTCGTCCACCTCGGCTCGCCGGGCTATCCGCAGCGGCTCGACGGGCCGGACGCGCCACCGGTGCTGTTCGTCCGCGGTGACCGGCGGCTGCTCGACGCCGGGCGCCGCGTCGCCATCGTCGGCACGCGCAACGCCACCGCCGCCGGGCGGGAGGCCGCTCGGCGCATCGCCGACGGGCTGGTCGGCGCCGGCGTGCACGTCGTGTCCGGGCTGGCTCGCGGGATCGACGGGTGCGCTCACCGCGGGTCGTCGGGCGCGACGGGCCGGGCCGGCCGATCGGTGTGGTGGCCAGCGGGCTCGACGTCGTCTACCCGCGCGAGCACCGCGACCTGTGGCAGCGCGTCGCCACCGGCGGAGTGCTGGTCTCCGAGGCGCCGCCGGGCACCGCGCCCGAGCCATTCCGCTTCCCGCTCCGAAACCGGATCGTGGCCGCCCTCGCCGAGCTCGTCGTCGTGGTCGAGTCCCGCGAGCGGGGCGGGTCGCTGATCACCACTCGCGTGGCGGACGAGCTGGGCGTTCCGGTGATGGCGGTGCCGGGCAGCGTCAACAGCCCGGCGTCGGCGGGGACGAACGAGTTGCTGCGCACTGGGGCGCTGCCGGTGCTCGACGCGTCCGACGTGTTGCAGGTGATGGAGCTGGATCACGGCCGTGCCGTGCCGACGTTCGTCGAGCTGCGCCCGTCGCCGCGCGGTGGCGACGTCGGCGTCTACCGGTTGTGCGCCGACGGGGCTTGCACCATCGACGACGTCGCCGCTGCCCTCGGTCTGTCGCTGATCGAGGTGGCGATGGCGCTGGCCCGGCTGGAGAGCACGGGCTGGCTGGCCGAGACGGACGGCTGGTACCAGGTCATCGGGGCGCCGCTGCGATGAACGGCTTCCGCGTGCTCGCCCTGGTGCTGTCCGCCGTCGCCCATGGCGTCGCTGCGATGATGGGTGGCGCATGGCGACCCGCGCAGCGCACACCGACGGCGAGCTCGGCGCGGCCTGGCGCGTCGACGACTTCACCGCCAGCCTCACCGCGGCGTCGACGAACACCGTGGCCGCGTATCGCAGCGACGTCACGCAGTTCGCCGGGTGGGCCGGACGCGGCGGCGTGCGCAGCCCCGATGGCGTCGAACGCCTGCTGCTGCGGCGCTACGTCGCGGCGCTCACCACCCGTCGGCTGGCCAAGCGCACCATCGCCCGCAAGGTCGCCGCGCTGCACCGCTACTTCGACTGGGCACGGCGCGCGGGGCTGGTGGAGACCGATCCGTCCGTGGCGGTGCGCGCCCCCAGCGGTGAGGGCCGCCTGCCGCGGGTGCTCGACCGCGGTGAGGTGGCCACCCTCATGGCCGACGACGCACCGATCGACGATGCGTCGGCCGACGAGAAGGACCGCGAGCCGGAATGGCGCCGCCGGCGCGACGACGCGGTGCTGGAGGTGCTGTACGGCAGCGGGCTGCGGGTCAGCGAGCTGTGCGACGCCGACCTCGACGCGATCGATCGCGCCGGTGCGGCGATCACGGTGTGGGGCAAGGGCGCCAAGCAGCGCCGGGTGCCGCTCAGCGAGCCGGCGGTCGATGCCCTCGACGCGTGGCTGGCGGTCCGCCGCGACGTCGTCGCTCCCGAGGCCGGGCAGGCGCTGTTCGGCAACGAGCGCGGCAGGCGGCTCAGCCCACGCGACGTGCGCCGGATCATCGACCGGCGGGCGGCTCGCCCGACGCACCCGCATGCGCTGCGCCACTCGTTCGCCACACACCTGCTCGACGGTGGCGCCGACCTGCCGCGTCGTCCAGGAGCTGCTCGGCCACGCCGACGTGGCCACCACCCAGCGCTACACCCACGTCAGCAAGGACCGGCTTCGCCAGGTGTACGGGGAGACCCACCCCCGAGCGTGATCCGGTCCGGGCGGGGCGGCCGTGATGGGCGCGTTCCTGCTCGCCGTCGCCCTGCTGCCGGGCGTGTGCTACCCGCCACCGCTGGACGCCCCGATCGTCGATCCGTTCCGGGCGCCGGCATGCGCGCAGTGCGCCGGCAACCGCGGCCTGGAGTACGCCACCGACCCCGGCACCGCGGTCGCCGCCGTGGCGCCGGGCACCGTCAGCTTCAGCGGCGTCGTCGCCGGCACCCGCTACGTCGTCGTCGACCAGCCCGACGGCTACCGGGCGACGTACGGCAGGCTCGCCGCCGCCACCGTCGCACTCGGCAGCCAGGTGCGGGCCGGTGCCGTCGTCGGCACCACGACCGGGGCGTTCTACTTCGGGCTGCGCCTCGGCGACGACTACGTGGATCCGGCACCGCTGCTCGGCCGCTACCGCGACCGCCCGCGGCTGGTTCCCGTGAGCGGCGCCAACCGCCGTGCGCCACCACCGCCACGGCTGGCCTGCGCGGCCGGGTGACCCCGTGGTTCGCCTCGGCCGCGCCGCTAGGATCGCCTGCTGGCCCGCCAGCCGGCGGTCCGCAACCCGGCTCGGGCTCGTCCTCCTGCGGTCGCCACCCCGGTGGCGTCGGGCGGCCCGACACGTCAACCGCAGGAGAGGAGACGATCCCGTCATGGCTGTTGTCACCATGCGCCAGATGCTGGAGGCCGGTGTCCACTTCGGGCACCAGACCCGGCGGTGGAACCCGAAGATGCGCCGGTTCATCTTCGGCGAGCGCGGCGGCATCTACATCATCGATCTCGAGCAGACCCTTTCGCGCGTCGAGGCGGCCTACAACTTCGTCCGCGATCTGTCCACCAAGGGCGGCACGGTCATGTTCATCGGCACGAAGAAGCAGGCCCAGGACCCGGTGCGCGACTACGCCGAGCAGAGCGGCTCGCCGTACGTCAACGAGCGCTGGCTGGGCGGGATGCTCACCAACTTCGAGACGATCGCCAAGCGCGTCTCGAAGATGCAGGAGTACGAGCGGATGAAGGTGTCGGGCGAGTTCGACGCCATGCCGAAGAAGGAGGCCCTCCTCCTCGGCCGCGAGCTCGAGAAGCTGCAGAAGAACCTCGGCGGCATCCGCCGGATGACCAAGCTCCCCGATGCGGTCTTCGTGCTCGACACCAAGAAGGAGCACATCGCCGTCACCGAGGCGAACAAGCTGAAGATCCCCGTCGTCGCCGTCGTCGACACGAACGTCGACCCGGACGTCGTGCAGTACCCGATCCCCGGCAACGACGACGCGATCCGCGCCAACGCGCTGATGGCGCGGGTCATCGCCTCGGCGATCGAAGAGGGCCGCTACGTCGCCAGCCGGCGCAACCCGCAGGCCGTCGTCGCCACGCCGCAGAAGCGCACCGCCGAGGAGGAGGCCGCGTTCAACGCAGCCCAGGCCGAGGCTCGCCGCCAGGCCGCCGCCGCCCAGGCCGAGCGCGACGCCCGCGTCGCCGCCGGCGCCCCGGTGGCGCCGCGCCCCGCCGCGCCGCTCGCCCCCGAGCCGACGCTCGACGAGAGCAACACCACCGATGCCGAGGCCACCGTCACCGCGGGCGCCACGAGCAGCGAAGCCATCGCCGAGGCCGAGGCCACCGACACCGCCGAGGCCCCGCACACCCCCACCGAGAGCTGAGAACGAATCGACATGGCATTCACCGCAAAGGACGTACAGGCGCTGCGCCAGGCAACCGGCGCCGGGATGATGGACGCCAAGAAGGCCCTCGAGGCCAACGACGGCGACATGGAGGCAGCCAAGCAGTGGCTGCGTGAGAAGGGCCTCGCGGCCAGCGCCAAGCGCGACGACCGCGAGAACATCCAGGGCGTCGTCGCCCTGGCGCTCGACGGCAACGTCGGCGCGATCGTCAAGCTGAAGTGCGAGACGGACTTCGTCGCCGGCAGCGACCAGTTCAAGGCCGAGGCCGACTCGCTGGCCAAGCTCGTCGCCGCCAACGGCGAAGGTGCCGTCGCCGAGCGCGCCAAGGAGCTCGACGACCTGAAGATCACGCTCAAGGAGAACATCGACCTCGGCGAGGTCGTGCGCATCGACGCCGCCGAGGGCAACCAGCTGGAGAGCTACCTGCACGTCCAGGGCGGCCGCGGCGTCAACGCCGTGCTCGTCGAGATGTCGGGCGCCACCCCGGAGCTGGCCCACGACGTCGCCGTGCACATCGCCTTCGCCCGGCCGAAGTACCTCTCCCGCGACGACGTCCCCGCCGACGTCGTCGAGCACGAGCGCCAGACGCTGGAGACGCTCAGCCGCAACGAGGGCAAGCCGGAGGCCGCGTTGGCCAAGATCGTCGAGGGTCGCCTCGGTGGCTTCTTCAAGGACGTCGCCCTGCTCGACCAGCCGTACGCCAAGGACGACAAGCAGTCGGTGAAGCAGTTCATCGGCTCGGCGGCGATCGTCCGCTTCGCTCAGGTCGAGATCGGCTGAGCGGCCGAGGGCGGCACGACCATGGCCTCACCCCGATGGAAGCGGATCGTCTTCAAGCCATCGGGTGAGGCCTTGGCCGGACCCGGCGGGTCCGGCCTCGACGCTCACACGATCGACGCCACCGCGCGCGAGATCGCCGAGGTTCGCGCCAACGGCACCGACGTCGTCGTCGTCGTCGGCGGCGGCAACTTCTGGCGCGGTCGCACCGGGGCGATGAGCGGGATGGACGCCACGCAGTCCGACCACATCGGCATGCTCGGCACGGTGATGAACGCACTCGCGCTGCAGGATGCGCTGGAGCGCGTCGGCCAGGACACGCGCGTGCAGAGCGCGATCGAGATGCCGCGCATCGCCGAGCCGTACATCCGCCGCCGGGCGATGCGTCACCTCGAGAAGGGCCGCGTCGTCATCTTCGCTGCCGGCACCGGCAACCCGTTCTTCACGACGGACACGGCTGCCGCGCTGCGCGCCGCGGAGATGGACGCCGACGCGCTGCTCAAGGGCACGCACTCCGGTGTCGACGGCGTGTACAGCGCGGATCCGCGCACCGATCCCACCGCGACCAAGTTCGACGAGATCAGCTACATCGACGTGATGACCAAGGATCTCAAGGTGATGGACGCCACGGCGATCGCGTTCTGCCGTGACAACCAGATCCCGATCGTCGTGTTCGACATGTCCGCGCCGGGCGCGCTCGCGCGCATCCTCAGTGGCGAGCGCGTCGGCACGACGGTTCGCGACGCACCCGTTGTCGGCTGAGCGCGGTCGGCGCCGAACGCGCCGCCGAATCGGAGATGTTCGGTCCGTCACCCGACTGATCGGTACGCTGGCGAGGTGACCGAAGAGACGTTGCTCGACGCCATCGACAAGATGGAGAAAGCGGTCGCCCACGTGCAGGACCAGTTCACCACCGTGCGCACGGGGCGAGCGACGCCTGCGCTCGTGGACAAGCTGCTCGTCGAGTACTACGGCTCGCCCGTTCCGCTGCAGCAGCTCGCCGCCTTCCAGGTGCCCGAAGCGCGCCAGCTGATCGTCAAGCCTCACGACCGTTCCTCCCTCGCTGCCATCGAGCGGGCCATCCGCGACAGCGACCTGGGTGTCAACCCGAACAACGACGGCGTCGTGATCCGGCTCAACTTCCCACCGCTCACCGAGGAGCGCCGCCGCGACTACGTGCGCATCGTCAAGCACATGGCCGAGGAGGGTCGCATCGCGGTGCGCAACATCCGCCGTGACGCGCGCAAGCACATGGAGGGTTCGGAGAAGGCCGGGGAGATCTCGGCCGACGAGCTCGAGCGCGCCGAGAAGGAGCTGGAGAAGATCACCCACGACCACGTCGAGCTGATCGACAAGGCGTCCGGCCGCAAAGAGCAGGAGCTGCTCGAGGTGTGAACCGGCGGTGCCGTTCGGGGTGCGGGAGCGGTGTTGCCACAGGTGTGAGAGGGAGCCAACTTCATGAGTGACGATGCCTGGCGCCGGCAGCGGCGCGACGACGAGGAGGAGGACTTCGGCCCGCCGTTGTTCGGTGACGTGCCGACGACGGAGGTCAAGCCTGGCGACCTCTCCTTCGGCGAGGGCGACACGGGCTCGTTGCCGCATTGGACGGCGCCGCCGACGGGGGAGATCCCGCGGGTGCGCACCAACCCGCCGCCGGCCGATCCGACCGACGACCTCGACGTGTGGTCGTCCTTCTCGGGCCAGTCGCCGGTGTGGAGCGACGACCAGCCGGAGGATCCGTCGGGGGCGATCGACCCGTCCGGGTCGGTCCCGTCGCCCAGCGGCAGCATCCCGGTGACGCCGCCCCGGGACCCGAGCGGCAGCCAGCCGGTCTGGCGCGACGACACCGAGCGTGACCCGTCGCAGCCGGTGCGCCGCGAGCCCGGCCGGATCACGATCGGCACCGACCCCACCGACTCGACGGGCCGGCCGATGCCACCGCGCCGTGGCCGCTCCGACACGCCGGGCCGTGGTCGCCCGGGCACCCGCCCCGCCCCGCCGCGTCCGGGTGCCCGCGTCGCCGACTCCGGTGGGCGCGACCTGCCCACGGCGATCGCCGTCGGCATCGCCATCGCCGCGGTGTTCGTCGCCGCGATCCTGTGGCGTCCCGCGGCCGCGCTGGTGATCGTCGTCGTCGTCCTGGGTCTCGCCGCCGTCGAGTACTTCGACAAGGTCACCGAGAAGGGCTACCGGCCGGCGACCATCGTCGGGATCGCCGCGACGATCGCTCTGCCGATCGCCGCGTACTGGGTCGGTGAGACGGCGCTGCCGCTGGTGATGGTGCTGGCGTTCGCCGCCGCGGCGGTCGGGTTCATCGGCGCCCAGGGCGTCGAGTCCGGGCCGATGCCGAACATGGCGATCACCACGCTCGGAGTCACCTGGATCGCGCTGCTCGGTTCGTTCGCCGCGCTGATCCTGAAGGTGTCGACGCTCGGCGGCGAGAACTCGATCGGTACGGACACGCTGTTCCTGCTGACACTCGGTGTCGTCGCCAACGACATCGGCGCCCTGTTCGTCGGCAGCGCCGCCGGCCGCCACCCGCTGCGCGCCTGGATCAGCCCGAACAAGAGCGTCGAGGGGCTGGTCGGCGGCTCGCTGGCCACGCTCGTCGTCCTCGGCGCGATCGGCGTCGCCGGCAAGAGCAGCACGTGGAACAGCTTCGGCGACTGCCTCTGGCTCGCCGTGGTCATCTGCATCACCGCCCCGCTCGGCGACCTGACCGAGAGCATGTTCAAGCGCAACCTCGACGTGAAGGACTTCGGCACGCTGGTGCGCGGTCACGGTGGCGTCCTCGACCGCTTCGACGGCTTCCTGTTCACGCTTCCCGCCGTGTACTACCTCCTCCAGGTCCTCCAGCCCTGGGTGACGAAGTAGGTTTCGACACTCGATTCGCTCGCTCATCTCGGTCGAGCTTCGAAGAGCGGCCTTCGGCCGCACCCAGCTTGCAGTGCGCCTCACGCACAGCGAGTCGGCGCACGGCGGAGGGGGATCGCGGAGCGCCCCCTCCGCACCACCCCCACGCGTGGCCAGGCTTCTCACCAGTGTCTCAATCTCCGCGCACACGGTTCGGGTGGGACGCTGCGAGACTGGGCGGACCATGTCACGGGTGCGGGTCGCCATCGCCGGATCGACGGGGTCGATCGGTACGCAGACGATCGAGGTCGTGCGTGCGGAGGCGGACCGCTACGAGGTCGTCGCTCTCGCCGCCGGCTCGTCGGTCGAGCGCGTCGTCGCCCAGGCGCGTGAGCTTCGTCCCGAGGTCGTGGTCGTCACCGATCCCGCCCGGCGGGCCGTCGTCGCCGCGGCGCTTCCCGCTACGACGGTCACCGGCGAGCTGACCGACGTCGTCCAGCCAGCAGATGTCGTCGTCAACGCCGTCGTCGGCTTCGCCGGCCTCGACGTCACCACGGCGACGCTGCGCGCCGGCAAGCGCCTCGCCCTGGCCAACAAGGAGAGCCTGATCGCCGCCGGCCCGGTGGTGCAGCCGCTGCGTTCCACGCCTGGCGCCGAGCTCGTCCCGGTCGACAGCGAGCACTGCGCGATCCACCAGTGCCTGCGAACCAGCGTTGCCCCCGATCGTGAGGTCGACCGTCTCGTGCTCACCGCCAGCGGTGGGCCGTTCCGCGGCCGCCGCGCCGGTGAGCTGGCCGACGTCACCGTCGCCGAGGCGCTGGCTCACCCGACGTGGTCGATGGGCCCGAAGATCACGATCGACTCCAGCACTCTGATGAACAAGGGCCTCGAGGTCATCGAGGCCCACGAGCTGTTCGGCGTCGACTACGACCGCATCGACGTCGTCGTCCACCGCCAGTCGGTGATCCACTCGATGGTCGAGTGGTCCGACGGCTCGACCATCGCCCAGCTGAGCATGCCGGACATGCGCCTGCCGATCGGTTACGCGCTGGCCCACCCGGCGCGCATCGGCACGCCGTTCGGGCGGATCGACTGGGCGACGCTCGGCTCGCTCGACTTCGAGGCACCGGACATGGTCACCTTTCGTTGCCTGGCGCTGGCCTACGACGCCGGCCGCGTCGGTGGCACTGCGCCGGCGTGGCTCAGCGCGGCGAACGAGGTGGCCGTCGACGCGTTCCTCGCCGGCCGGCTGCGCTGGCCGCACATCGCCGGCGTCTGCGCGGCAACCCTCGACCGCCACGACGGTGCGATGCCGACCACCGTCGACGACATCATCGATGCCGACGCCGCCGCCCGGCGCGTCGCCGCCGAGATCATGGAGAGTGAGCTCGTCGCATGAGCGAGCGCAGCGAGCGAATCAATGTCACGGTGTGTTTCACTCATTGGCGCACCCCGATCTGCGACGTGAGTCCAAAGGAGATGGTGCGCCGATGAGTGACACGTATCTCAAGTTCCGCAACGAGGTGATGGCCGGCGGTGCCAGCGACGTGCCCGGCGAGGAGGAGACGGCCGGGGGAGCGCAGGCCTGGCTGTCGCTCGCCGTCATCGTCGCGTTGCTCGTCCTGCTCGGCTGGAAGAGCACCTGGTGGCTGGTGCTCGTCGTCGGCCTGCTGGTCTGCATCTTCTTGCACGAGCTCGGCCACTTCGTCACCGCCCGGCTGACGGGGATGAAGGTCACCCAGTTCTTCATCTTCATGGGCCCGAAGCTGTTCAGCTTCCGCCGCGGCGAGACCGAGTACGGCCTGCGGATGTTCCCGGTCGGCGCGTTCGTGCGCATCATCGGGATGAACAACCTCGACCCGGTCGATCCCGAGGACGAGCCGCGGGCGTACCGCTCGAAGAGCTACCCACGGCGGATGCTGGTGATCACCGCCGGCTCGATCATGCACATGCTCATCGCCATGGTCCTGCTGTTCTCGGTCTACGCGTTCAAGGGCGAGCAGGTCGCGACGGATCAGGTGCGCATCGTCTCCACGGTGTCCGGCTATCCGGCGGCGGACGCCGGCCTCGAGGCGGGCGATGTGATCGTCTCCGTCGACGGCCAGACGCCGACGACTGCCGCGCAGATGACCGACCTGATCCGCACCCACCAGCCAGGTGACGTCGCCACGATCGTCGTCGAGCGCGACGGCCAGGAGCTGACCATGCAGGTGACGCTGGGGACGAACCCCGACGGCGGCCAGGCGTTCCTCGGCGTCAGCTCCGGCAACGTCGTCGAGTGGCAGCCGATGTCGGTCGTCGACGCGGTGTCGCACAGCGTCACCAACCTCGGCTCGTCGATGTGGGCCAGCGTCGGCGGGGTGATCAAGGTGCTCAACCCGGTGAACATCTGGAACCACGTCACCGGCGCCGACAACGACCCGACCACCCAGCCGACCACCGTGATCGGCATCACCCGCATCTCCAACACGATCGGCGACGAGTCCGGCTTTGCCGGCGTGATGCTGCTGCTCGCCGGCGTCAACGTCTTCATCGGCCTGCTGAACATGTTCCCACTGCTGCCCTTCGACGGGGGCCACGCGGCGATCGCAACCTACGAGCGGATTCGTTCCCGGCCCGGCAAGCCGCCGTACCGCGCCGACGTCGGCAAGATGATCCCGGTGACGATGGCGGTGATGACCCTGCTCGTCTTCCTGCTGGCCGCCGGCGTATACCTCGACATCGCCAAGCCGATCCGATGACAAGCGAGCGGAGGGCACGGTTCGCACGCCGCGCCACCAAGCAACTGCACGTCGGCAAGGTCGCCGTCGGCGGCGACGCGCCGGTCACGGTGCAGTCGATGACGATCACCAAGACCGCTGACGTCGAGGGCACGCTGCAGCAGATCTATGCGCTCGCCGCCGCGGGCTGCGACATCGTTCGTTGCACGTGCAACGAGTCCGAGGCGGCCGAGGGGCTGGCGCAGATCGTGCCGCGCTCGCCGATCCCGGTGATCGCCGACATCCACCATCAGTACAGGATGGCGCTCGCCGCGCTGGAGGCCGGCGTCCACGGCCTGCGGCTCAACCCCGGCAACATCCGCCGCCCCGAGCACATCAAGGCCGTCGCCAGCGAGTGCCGCGACCGCAACGTGCCGATCCGCATCGGCGTCAACGGCGGCTCGCTCGACCCGTCGTTGTACGAGCAGTACGGCGGGATCCGCCCGGAGGCGATGGTCGACTCGGCGCTGCGTGAGATCGCCTATTTCGACGAGGTCGGCTTCGACCTCTACAAGATCAGCGTCAAGGCATCGAACGTGCCGCTGATGGTCGACGCCTACCGCCAGCTCAGCGACGTCACCGACGCCCCGCTGCACCTCGGCGTCACCGAGGCCGGGCCACCGCCGGCCGGGCTGGTCAAGGCCACCGCCGGCCTGGCGACGCTGCTGATGGAGGGCATCGGCGACACCATCCGCTACTCGCTCACCGCCGACCCGGTGGAGGAGGCCCGCGCCGGTCGCCAGCTGCTCGAGGCGCTCGGGCTGCGCGAGCGCAAGAACGTCGACCTGATCGCCTGCCCGAGCTGTGGCCGCGCCGAGATCGACGTCATCGACGTCGCCAACCGGGCGATGCAGGCGTTCGGCGACCGCAAGATCCCGCTGCAGGTCGCAGTGATGGGCTGCGTCGTCAACGGGCCGGGCGAGGCCCGCGAGGCCGACCTCGGCATCGCCGCCGGCAACCGCCGCGGCCACCTGTTCGTCAAGGGTCGCAACGTCGCGGTCGTCCCCGAGTCCGAGATGGTCGACGCGCTGATCGACTGGGCCGAGTTCATCCACGAGCACGGCACCGACGCCGCGCTGGCCCGCGCCGACACGACGGTGGCCGAACGCGAGGCCGCTCGCGACCGGGCCAAGCTCCTCGACGACAAGGGCGCCGACGCCAACCACGCCGCCGAGAAGATCGTCGAGATCCGCAAGACGACAGGAGCCTGAGCCGGCTACGTCTCCTCGACGCGGAACACCGTGCTCGGGGCGGCGAGGCCGATCTGCTCGCCTGGCGCGAGGTAGGCGCTTTCGCCGCGGTGCAGGTGACCGGCGTCGCCGGCGGTGCACAGCAGCAGCTCGCGCCCGGTGGCGGTGTGGATGATCGGCGCGTCCAGCTCGAAGCGCCACAGCAGGAACGGGGTGCCCGGCGTGTCGTAGCGCCACATGCCGGCGGTGACCTCGGTCGGGCGCACGACCGGGTCGAGCAGCGGGGTGAAGTCGACGACGGCGATCAGCTCGTCGACGTCGACGTGCTTGTTCGTCAGCCCGCCGCGCACCACGTTGTCACTGCTCGCCATGACCTCGACGCCGGTGCCGAGCAGGTAGGCGTGCAGGTTGCCGGCGTCCAGGAAGATCGCTTCGCCCGGCTGCAGGATGACGTGGTTCATCAGCAGGGCGACGAGCACCGATCCGTCGCCCGGGTGGCGGTTGGCGATGCGCTGCGCCCACGCCGGCGCGCCGGTGGGCAGGCGCTGCGGGCCGCTGGTCAGCGCCCAGCGGACGAACTTCTCCGGGCCGTCGGCGAGGTGGCCGGCGAGCTCGTCCCAGCCCTCGGCGGCGAACCATGCGACGCTGGCACCGAACGGCTTGAATCCGCACAGCGCCTCGAACGGGGTGAGCGCGCAGAGCAGCTCGGGCTTGGCCGACGCGTCCCGGTAGACCCGCTCCGGCGCGTCGAGCGCGATGCCGGTGGCCTCCTCACGGGCGAAGCCGGCCTCGGCCTGTGCGGTGGTCGGATGGGTCTGGATGGACAGCGGCTCACCGGCTGCGAGCACCTTCAGCAGGTACGGCAGCTCGCCGCTGACGTCGGTCAGTGGCCCGTCGTCGGTCGTCGCCGGGCCGCCGTGATGCGTGCCGAACCACACCTCGGCCCACGGCCGCCCGTCGGTCGGTACGCCGAGCAGCTGCGGCAGCGCGGCGAGGTCACCCCAGTCGTAGTGCTGCACGACGCCCGTGATCCGATGCACTTGCTGACAGTACAAGATGATCGGATCATCAGATCGCCGATGGCAGGTCAGAACAGCGTGAGCTCGTCGGGGCGCATGCCACGAAGCTCGTCGTAGTCGACCTCGACGACTCGGAAGCCACGCGCTTCGGCGAGGCGTCGGGCTTGCGGCTTGACCTGCTGGGCGACGAACACGCCGCGGATCGTGCCGAGCGACGAGTCGAGGCGCAGGCGTTCGATGTAGCGGCCGAGCTGCTCGACGCCGTCGATCTCGCCGCGACGCTTGACCTCGATGGCGACGAACGTGCCGTCGGGGTCGCGGCAGACGATGTCGATCGGGCCGATGTCGGTGGGGAACTCGCGGCGGATCAGCGTCAGCCCGTCCTCGATGGCGTGGACCGACGCGGCGAGCAGCTCCTGCAGGTGGGCCTCGACGCCGTCCTTGCGCAGGCCGGGATCGACGCCGAGGTCGTGCGACGTGTCGCTGAGGACCTCGTGCAGCGTGATCGTGATCGACTCGCCCTTGGGGCTCGTGACCACCCAGACGTCGCCACCGTCGGCGAGCGTGTTCGGCGCGTTCATCCAGTTGAGCGGCTTGTAGGCGCCGCCGTCGCTGTGGATCGCCACGCAGCCGTCGGCCTTGACCATGATCAGCCGAACCGCCTCGGGCAGGTGCGCCTCCAGGCGGCCGCGGTAGTCGACGCTGCAGCGGGCCACGACGAGGCGCACTCAGCGACCGCCCTGCTGCTCGCGCATCCGCTTCTGGATCGTCCGCCGCCGGTTCTGCAGGTCGCGGTACGTCAGCGAGTCGGTCGACGGGTCGACGCCGAAGCTGGCCTTCACGCCGTTCATGTCCATCTGCACGCTGTTCGGGTCGATGCCCAGCTCGGCGCCGAGGCGCGCTCCGTGGCGCTCGGTGAACGTCATCGAGATGTTGGCGATCTCGGCGAGCAGGTCGAGGTCGGGCGCCAGCCGGGCGATCGCGCCGTCGAGGAACACCATGTTCTTGACGTACAGCATCAGCTCCTTGGGCATCCGCGCCCCGTAGCCGAGCAGCGCCTTGACGACGCGCTGCACCTCGGCGATCAGCTCCTCACCGGTCAGCGTCGTCGGGTCGACCGGTGGCTGATCGAGGCGCAGGTCGCGGATCACCGCGTCGAGATCGGTGTCGGGCGGCAGGGCGCCGAGGTCGCGCATCGCCGCCATCTGACCCTTGGTGTCGTTGGCGATCGCCCCGACCATCATCCGCAGGAAGGCCATCCGCCGCTCGTGGCTGAGCCGGCCGACGATGCCGAAGTCGAGCAGCCCGGTGCGCCCGTCGGGCAGGACGAGCAGGTTGCCGCCGTGGAGGTCGCCGTGGAACACGCCCTCGACCATCGCCCCCTCCATCAGCGCGATCATCGCCGTGCGCACGACCGCCTCGGTGTCGATGCCGGCGTCGTGCATCCCGGTGACGTCGTCGAAGTTGAAGCCGCGCAGCCGCTCCATCACCAGCACCCGCCGGGTGACCAGCGTCGGGTGCGGCCGCGGGACGACGTAGCCGGTCTGGTCGAGGTCGTGCAGCATCGTGGCGACGTCGACCATGTTCGCCGCCTCGAGGCGGAAGTCGAGCTCCTCGACGATCGTCTCGGCGAACAGCTCGACGAGCGCCGGCGGGTTGGCCAGCGAGGCGATCGGGATCCGCCCGACGAGGAACGGCGCGAGCCAGCTCATCACCCGCAGGTCCTTGTGGACCAGGCGGGCGACGGCGGCGCGCTGCACCTTGACGACGACCTCCTCGCCGGTGCGCAGCGTCGCCGCGTGGACCTGGGCGATCGATGCTGCGGCGATCGGCGTGGTGTCGAACGTGGCGAAGACGTCCTCCAGGCGGGCGCCGAGGTCGCTCTCGACGATCAGGCGGACCGTCGTGAACGGCTCGGCGGGCACCTGGTCCCGGCACAGCTTGAACTCGGTGACCAGCTCCTCGGGGAACAGCCCCTCGCCGCTGGAGATGATCTGGCCGAGCTTGATGTACGTCGGGCCGAGGCGCTCGGCGGCGGTGCGCAGGCGGCGGGAGATGTCGGTGCGGCTGGCCTCGGAGTCGGCGAAGCGACCACGGCGGCGCTTCCACCACCACGGTCCGAGCGCGCCGCCGAGCGTCCGTACGACGGAGCTGACCCGCGTGCCGGGCGGGATCCTGCGGGTGCGGGTGAGATCGGGCACTTCGGCACGAGTCGCGGCGCGCAGCTTCACCGAGATCGGCAGCCAGGCGATCTCGTCGCGCTCGAGCACCCACGGGCCGCTCTCGGTGAAGGCACCCCAGCCGGTGTCGGGCGACGCAGACATCCCGGGCATGATCGCAGGCGCGCGGCACCCTGCAACACTCGTCGGGGTGCGTCCCCGTCTGCTGATCATCGTCGCCGCCGGGCTCGTCGCCGTCGTGGCGTGCTCGGACACCACCAGCAACAGCGTGTCGGCGCCCCCGACGGCCTCGGTCACGATCGCCACGGCATCGAGCACCACGGTCGCGGTGGTGACGACGTCGACCGTTCGCCCGACGACGTCGAGCGCCACGTCGTCGTCCACGACCTCGTCGTCGAGCACGTCGAGCACGTCGACCGTGGCGGACACGAGCACCACCGCAGCGCCGACCACCGTCGCGCCCGCTGGTTTCACGCCGACGTCGTCGCCGGCCGTGCCGGACGTGACCCATCCGATCGACGCGTCGTGGGTGGACCCGGCCAGCCAGCAGTTGCTGACGGTCGACGACGGCCAGTACTGGGGCACCGCCGCCGGCACCGGCACCGGCGCCGGCATGAAGTTCGTCACGTTCCGGCTCGTCCAGGTGTTCTTCGGCGACGCCTGCACGGTGCAGTTCGGCGACGACGGGTGCGACAACGACTACGGCACCCTGGAGTCGCCAGCGGGCACGATGCCGATGTTCTTCGGTGCCGGGCGGATCACCGTCGCCGATCCGAGCACGCAGGACAGCTACGAGATCGGCGGCGACACGCTCGCCGCGCTCCTCGCCGACCCCGCCGCGCAGGTCGGTGCGCCGGCCGGTTACGTCTACGCGCCGTTCGCCTATCTGCTGCAGGTGCAGGGCGGCCAGATCACGTCCGCCGAGCAGGTCTGGACGCCCTGACGCGACGCGAGTGCCGATGTCGTGCCCGAACATTCGAGAGGGATACGGTGCCCCCGTGACCGCCGAGACGACCGCTCCCGAGGCTCCCTCCGGCCACGAGGAGATCGTCCAGGTCCTCGGCCGGGCGATGCAGTACAAGTGGGTCGTCGGCATCGTCTACGTCACGGCACTGTTCCTCGACATCCTCGACTCGACGATCGTCAACGTCGCCGTCGTCCCGCTCGGGGAGCAGTTCCACTCCAACAACGCCGAGTGGGTGGTGCTCGGCTACACGATCAGCCTCGCCGTGTGGATCCCCGCCTCGGGCTGGCTGGGGGACCGCTACGGCACCAAGAAGGTCTTCCTGTTCGCGCTGATGGCGTTCACCGGCGGCTCGCTGCTGTGCGCGCTGTCGCAGACGATGGGACAGCTGATCGCGTTCCGGATCCTCCAGGGCGTCGGCGGCGGGATGCTCACCCCGGTCGGCATCGCCATGCTGTACCGGGCGTTCCCGCCGTCGGAGCGGGCCCGGGCGGCGATGATCGTGATGATCCCTGCGCTGTGCGCTCCGGCGCTCGGCCCGGTGCTCGGTGGCCTGCTCGTCACCCACGCCAGCTGGCACTGGATCTTCATCGTCAACGTCCCGATCGGCATCCTCGCCTTCCTGTTCGGCTTCCGCTTCCTGCGCGACGACCGGGAGGGCAGCGCCAGTCGCTTCGACGTCCCTGGCTTCGTGCTGTCCGGCGCCGCGCTGGCCTTGGTGGTCTTCGCGCTCAGCGACGGGCCGCTCAGCGGCTGGACGTCGCCGTCGGTGCTCGTCACCGGCGCGCTCGGCGTGCTGTGCGCGGTGCTGATGGTGATCTGGGAGCTGCGCATCCCCCGCCCGATGCTCGACCTGCGGCTGCTCGGCGACCGCCTGTTCCGCCAGTGCAACGTGGTCGGTCTGCTGTCGATGGCCAGCTTCCTCGGCCTGACGTTCGTGATGCCGCAGTACCTGCAGTTGCTACGGGGCCAGAGCGCGCTGACGTCCGGCCTGACCACCTTCCCGCAGGCGTTCGGCATCATGATCTCCTCGCTCGTCGCCGGCCGCGTGTACGCGCTCGTCGGGCCGCGGCGGCTGATGGCCGGCGGGCTGTTCGCCGCCGGCCTGACGATCGCCACGTTCACCCAGATCGGGCTGGACACCAGCCTGTGGACCATCCGCGTCCTGATGTTCCTGCGCGGGCTGTGCATGGGCTTCGCGTTCGTCCCGATGCAGGCGGCGAGCTACGCGACGATCTCGCCGGCCGACACCGGGCGGGCCAGCTCGATCTTCTCCACCCAGCGCCAGATCGGCGTGTCGCTCGGCGTCGCCGTGCTCGCCAGCATCCTGACGACGCACATGCAGCTCGACCGCGTCCTCGGTGCGGATGCCGATTCGGGGCTGATCGACCGGGCGCTCGACGGCTTCCACATCGCCTTCGGCGTGTCGGTGCTGCTGGCGTTCCTGGCCGCCGGCGCGGCGCTGTTCATCAGCGACCGCGACGCCGAGGGCACGATGCGCGCCCGGGCCCGGGTCAAGCCGGCGCGGGCGGTCGCGGCGACGTGAGCGGCGCGCTCGGCAGCTGCGACCGAGCGGCGGTTCAGCCGAGCAGCCCGGTGCTGCCGTGGACGTGGTCGCAGTTGGTGGTCTCGCCTGGCAGGACCTGACCGGCGCCGACGCCTTCCAGCGCGGAGAACGGGCCACACTTGTTCGGGGTGATCCACACGTGGATCATCGGTGCCGGGCGGAACTTCTGGAGGCCGGTCGGGCACGAGCCGTCGGCCCTGGTGAGGCCGGCGACCTTCGGGGCGACCGGGTCCGTGGTGAAGCACAGGTTGTCGTGGACGTGCCACTGCATCAGCGCCCCGCCGATGTCGGGCACGTCGGCCAGCGCCACCGTGTCGGGGAGCATGTACATCGCCGAGACGAGCTGCTTCGACCCGTCTGGCTGCGGTGTGTACACGAGGCTCTCGGGATGGTCCGGGTCGAGGGACACGTCGTCGTCGATCGAGTCCCACTTGATGAAGTGCTCGAAGCCGGTCCCGGCGTCGCCGATGCTCTCGTAGCCGGCGGCCTCGGCGGTGTGGTAGTCGGCCCACTGCGGCAGGCGGACGATGTTGATCGCCACCAGGTTCTCCGCCGCCGCCTGCTGCTCGGGGGTCACGCCGGGCGTGCCGCTGAGGTCGATCGGCTTGCTCGGGTCGAACTGCAACGACGTGCCCCCGGTGCTGGCGGCAGTGGTGGTCGCCGTGCCGGTGCCGGTGCCGGTGCCGTGGTCGTGGCCCGTCGTGCACTGGTCGGTGCGCTCGCCGACCGACGGGGCGGCGTTGCCGGCGCCCACGCCTTCGAGCGCCGAGAACACGCCGCACTCGCGGGGGACGATCCACACGTGGACCATCGGGTTCTCGCCGCCGGCCTGCACGCCGCGGGCGCACTTGCCGTTGGCGTCGGTGAGCCCGACGACCTTCGGCCTGCCGTCGTCGCCGACGCCCCAGCACAGGTTGTTGTGGACGTGCCAGGTCATCAGCGGGCCGGCCCAGTCGGTGAGCGACGGGTCGTCCGCAGGCCGGGCGCTGGCGATGTACATCGCCCCCGCCAGCGTGCGCGTGCCGTCGGCGGCGACGTCGTAGACGAGGCTCTCCGGCGCCTTCGGGTCGAGCAGGTCGCCGTCCTCGATCAGGCTGTTCTTGATGTAGTGCTCGCTGCCCGTGCCGGCGTCGCCGATCGAGGCGTAGCCGTCGGCAACGGCGGTGGCCGGATCGGCGTACTTCGGCAGGTCGGCGAGCGTGCCCTGGATCAGCTGGACGGCGCGGGCCTCCTGCACCGTGCTGACGCCGGCGACCCCGCCGACGTCGATCGGTTCGGCGGGGTCCCACGGGCGCGGCCAGGGCCGCAGCGGCGTCCCGTCAGTGGCCAGCGCCGTGGCGCTCGTGGTGGCCGTCGTGCCGTGGTCGTGCGGCTGGCTCTCGTCGACGGTGGTCCCCGGGATCGCCACCGAGCTTCCCGTCGGCGTCGTGGGTGTGCGGCTGGCTCTCGTCGAACGTCGTCGTCGGCCCGGTGGCGGCGCTGTGGTCATGGACGGCGGTGCCGGTCGCATCGGTGCCGTGGCCGTGCGCGGCGGCCGCCGAGTCGTGGCTGTGGGTGGTGGTGCCGCCGACGAACATCGCCGGCACGGCCAGCGCGGCGATGGCGACGATCGGCGCCGCGGAGGCGAGCACCGTGCGCGCGCCGGTGGCGGCCGGCGTGTCTGCGTCGCCGTCGTCGGCGCCGTGCTGCCAGCCGATGAGCACCGCGGCGAGCGCCCCGGCGACGGCGACCATGCCGAGGCCGGCGCACACCGCGTCGGCGAACTGCGGGTCCTCGCGGGTCTGCAGCCCGTCGATCCAGCTGATCCCGGTGACCCGGGTGAGTGCCCAGCCGGCGACCGCCGCGGCGTTGACGGCGGCGATCAGCCAGCCGGCGATCCGGTTCGGGCGCAGCAGGGCGAACAGGCCGGCACCGAGCTGGGCGGCGGCGAAGGCGACGAACAGGCGAGCGAGGTCGGCGTGCTCGGCGTGGACGCCGGCGGCCGCGGCGTGGACCGCTCCGGCGGCGAGCGACGCCGTCGCGGCGATGCGCAGCCCGGGCAGCGTCGGCCCAGGTGACGTGACGGATCCCCCCCGTCGTGGGAGTGCCAACGACATTGCAGGAGCTTAGGACTGGCGTACGGACATGTGCTCGCGTGAATCGGATCGCGACGGGCGCCGAGCGCCGAGGCGGAGCGGAGGCGGCGAGCACGGCAGGCGCAGGGAGCCGCTTTGCGGCGACCGGAGCACGAACGTCAGAACTTCGGAGGACGCTTCTCGCGGAGGGCGGCGACGCCCTCGCGGTACCCGGCGGTGCCGGTCGCCGAGTCGAGCAGCCGCAGTGAGTCGGCGATCGACGCCGCCGGGTCGTGGCGCAGCAGGTCGGTGGCGATCTGCTTGGTCATGCGACGGCGTTCGGGCCGGCGTTCGTCACCAGCATCCGGGTGTCGTAGCCGCCGCGCTCGGCGCGACCGGCCCGTCGACCTCGAAGCGGGTCGCCTTCAGCTCGATGCCGGAGTCGTCCCCCGGGGCCGAGCTCATCCCTGCTGGGAGCTGCGCCCCCACGGCGCCTGCCCCATCGACGCCCGGCCCCCTGGCAGTCGCTCGGCCGTCATCGAGCTCGCTGCGCTCACTCACCGCCGGCCGAAGCGGTCGTTCAGCGCGGCGAGCACGTCGTCGGCGAGCTCGCGGCGGCACACCAGGAAATCCGGCAGCCACGGGTCGTGCTCGTTGTAGATCATCGGCGAGCCGTCGATCCGGCTGACGTGCAGGCCGGCGGCCGTCGCCACTGCGGCCGGCGCGGCGGAGTCCCACTGGTACATCCCGCCGTCGTGCACGTAGATGTCGGCCTCGCCGAGCACGACGGCCATCGCCTTGGCCCCGGCCGAGCCGAGCCGCACGGCGTCGGCACCCAGTGCGTTGGCGACGATCACCGCCGAGTACGGGTTGCGCGTCCGCGAGGTCACCAGGCGGGGCCGGTCGCGCCCGGTCGGCTGGAGCACCGGCGCCGGATCGGTGGCGAACACCGCGTCGAGCATCGGCAGGCTCACGGCGCCGGCGGTCAGCGAGCCGCGCTCCCACAGGGCGACGTGAACCGCCCAGTCGTGGCGCCCGTACTCGCCGAACTCGTTCGTGCCGTCGAGGGGGTCGACGATCCACACCCGATCGGCAGTGAACCGGCGGACGTCCTCCGTCCCCTCCTCGGACAGGACGATGTCGTCGGGGCGCGCCTCGCGCAACGCCTGCATCAGGAAGCGGTGGCTGGTGAGGTCGCCCGTGTCCATGATCTGCCAGGGGTAGGCGCCTTCGGCAGCCAGCGTGTCACGGACCTCGACGAGCACCCGCCCGGCCTCGACGGCCAGCCGGGTGGCCAGCGCTGCATCGGTCTCCTCGCTGGCCATCACGCCCAGTCTGCCCACAACTTCCGGCCGCGGTTCAACGGCGGGCCCAGCGGACGCCCGCCGCGAACCCGCCCGCGGTCAGGCCGACCGCGCCGACCGCCCGGGTGGTGCGGCGCACGACGGCCTTGGTGCGCCTGCTGAACACGACGATCGGCCAGCCCTCGTCGTGGGCGATGCGCTCCAGCCGGCCGTCCGGGTTGACGGCGACGGGGTGGCCGACGGCGCGCAGCATCGGCAGGTCGCTGGCCGAGTCGCTGTACGCGTAGCACTGGTGGAGGTCGAAGCCCTCCCAGCGGGCGAGCTCGGCGATCGCCTCGACCTTGCCCTCGGCGTAGCAGAACGGCCCCGCCAGCTCGCCCGTGTAGCGGCCGTCGACGATCTCGCTGCGCGTGCCGATCCCACCGGTCATCCCGAGCGCCTGGGCCAGCGGCTCGACCAGCTCGACGGGCGACGCCGAGACGATGAACGTCGCCCGGCCGGCGTGGCGGTGCAGGTCGACGAGACGCTGCGCCTCGAGGCGGACCTTGGCGATCAGCTTCGGCACGATCTGGGCGTTGAGGGCCACGAGGTCGTCGTAGGCGATGCCCTCGACGGCGCCGAGGATGCGGTCGCGCACGCCCGCCGTCGTGTCGTCGTCGGCGCCGCGCATCCGGAACATCGCCGCGGCGACGGCGTCGCCGACCAGGTCGCGCCGGCGCACGAGGCCGGCGCGCAGCGCGGCGACGCCGAACACGAACACCGACGAGCCGCTGATCAGCGTGCGGTCGAGATCGAAGAAGGCGGCGGACGGTCCGGTGGATGCGTACTCGGTGAGCTCGGACATGCGTGGCTCGCTGCTCGTCGGGGGCGGGCTCAGCGGGGGAGGGTCAGGGCGATGTCGTAGGCACGGCGCTTGGGGACGTGCAGGTCGGCAACCACCGTAGCGATGGCCGCCCGCCGATCGGCGCCATCGGCCAGTGCCATGCGCAACGCCTCGCGGACCTGCTCGTCGGTCACCTGATCCGGGTCGACGGCAGGGACGCCGGCGAGGACGACGACGAACTCGCCACGCGGTGGGGTCGCCGCCAGGTGGGCGCTTGCCTCGGCGAGGGTGCCGCGCCAGACCTCCTCGTGAAGCTTGGTCAGCTCACGGGCCAGGACGACGCGGCGCTCGTCGCCGCACGCTGCGGCGAGGTCGGCCACCGTGCGCTCGATGCGGTGCGGAGCCTCGTAGAGCACCGACGTGCGCCGTTCGGCGGCGACCTCGGCCAACCGCGCCGCCCGCTCCCGTCCCGAGCGGGGCAGGAAGCCCTCGAACACGAAGCGGGTCGTGTCGAGCCCGCTGACCACCAGCGCCATCACCAGCGCGGCCGGACCGGGCACGGCGCTGACCTCGTAGCCGGCGCCGGCGACGGCCGTCGCCAGGCGCCAGCCCGGATCGGAGATCCCCGGGGTGCCGGCATCGGTGACGACGGCGACGTCGCCGCCGCCGGCGAGCACGTCGAGCACCTGCGCCGTGCGCGCCGCCTCGGTGTGGTCGTTGGCGACCGCCAACCGGGCACCGGTGATCCCGGCGTGCTGCAGCAGGCGGCCCGTGCGGCGTGTGTCCTCGCAGCAGATCAGCGCCGCGGTCCGCAACGCCTCGACGGCGCGTGGCGACAGGTCGCCGAGGTTGCCGATCGGGGTGCTGACGAGGACGAGCCGGCCGATCAAACAGCCACCAGCTCGCCGACGCGCGAGCGCAGCGAGCGTGCCGCCGGCGGCGTGCGCAGCGGGGCGGGCGGTGCCTGATCGGTGCCGTCGCGCGGCTCGTCGACGACGGTGCGGATCTCGACGACGTCGCCGATGTGCAGGCCCCAGCGCTCGAACGCCCCGGCCGACGCCTCGATCACCGTGCGTGCCTTGGGCACCGGCAGGCCGACGCGGTGGCGGCGCATCCGCGTCGTGCGCAGCACCACGCCGTGCTCGTCGAGGTGGGCGACGTCGATCGGGAAGCGCATCCCGATCGTGTGCACCCAGCGACATCTCGGCAGTACGTACGCGCCGAGCACGTCGTCACGGCCGAGCAGGCCGCGACGACGATCACGTCGGGACTCGGCGACCTCGGCTGAGGCAAGCACCCGACCATTCGCGACCAGCCACGACATGGCCCTGAGCTTTGCACGCGGCCAGGGCTACCATCACCTCACGTGATCGTCTCCGACCTTGCCGGCACGGACGTCCAGCTGGGGCCGCACACCGCCGTGCTCACCGGCGTCGCCGCGGGCAAGTACCCGGACGGCAACAGCACCTTGGTGCGGGGTTCGGAGGCGAGCATCCTGATCGATCCGTCGCTCACCGTCCACGCTCGGGGCGGTGTCCCGGGCGTCGACCGGGTGCTGATCAGCCATGCCCACGAGGACCACATCGCCGGCCTCGCCGCCACGGCTGCGCCGCACGTCCACGCCCACCACGACGACGTCCACGGCGTTCGCTCGCTGGAGGGCCTGCTGTCGATCTACGGCCTGCCGCTCGACGATGCGGCCGAGTTCGCCGCCAACCTGCGCGACGACTTCCACATCGGCGACACGCCTGGCGTCACCGGCTTCGCCGACGGCGACGTGTTCGACCTCGGTGGCGTCACCGTCCGGGTGCTGCACCTGCCGGGCCACACTCGTGGCCATTCGGCGTTCGTCGTCGAACCCGACGGCGTGGCCTTCGTCGGCGACGTCGACCTGTCCAGCTTCGGCCCGTACTACGGCGACCACTGGAGCGACCTCGAGGACTTCGTCGCCTCGATCGACCGGGTGCGGAGCCTCGACGCCGCGCACTACGTCACGTTCCATCACAAGGGTGTCGTGTCGGGACGTGCCGAGTTCGTCCGCCAGCTCGACGCGTTCGCCTCGGTGATCGACCAGCGCGACGAGCGCCTGGTGGCGATGCTCGATCGGCCGCGCTCGCTCGACGAGCTCGTCGAGGTCGGCATCGTCTATCGCCCCGGCACCCGCCCACCGCACTTCGGCGACTCCGTGGAGCGGCGCACGATCGAGCTGCACCTGGCGCGGCTGCAGCGAGACGGTGCCGTCACCGTCGACGACGCCGGCAGCTACCTCGTGCCGTGACCGCAAACGTTCGCCCGCCACGGCGGCCGGATGACGCCGCTGGCGGCGTTGCTCGTCCTCGAGAGTGCGCATTGGCACTTCCTTCGTCCTCGTACCTTGCCAGCGACGCCCCCGACTCGCCGTGGACGATGCGCCCGTTCACGGCCACGGCACGAGCCGCCTGAGCCGAGGAGCGCCGAGCGATGCCCGTCGAGGTCCGGCCGTGGATGCCGGCGCACCGACGCGTCACGCTCGCGGTCGTCGTCGGCCTGCTCGCCGGCGTGATCGCCGCGCTGTTCGGCCCGTGGCAACTCGCCGTGCTGATCGGCTTCGACGCGTGGGCGATGGCCCAGGTCGTGTGGGTTGTGGTTCGTGTCCTGCCGTTGGACGCCGAGCACACCAGGGCCCATTCGCTGATCGAGGACGACTCGCGGCGGGCGGCCTCGCTGGCGATCGTCACCGCCGCGCTGGCCTGCCTGATCGGCGTCGTCCTGGCGCTGATCAAGGCCGGTCAGGTGAGCGGCGCGCAGGCGGTGGTGATCACCGCCGTCGCCGTTGCCAGCGTCGTGCTGGCGTGGACGACGGTCCACCTCGTGTTCGTCCTCCGCTACGCCGACCTCTACTACAACGACGGTCCCGGCGGGGTCGACTTCCCGGGTGACGAGCCGCCGGACTACCGCGACTTCGCCTACCTCGGCTTCACGGTTGGGATGACCTATCAGGTCAGTGATACCAACATCACCAGCCGGGACATGCGCCGGACGATCATCCGCCACACGCTGATCTCGTTCCTGTTCGGCACCGTGATCATCGGCGTGACGATCAACGTCATGGCCGGGTTCATCCGTTGACGCCGCTGCCACGGGCGAGGACGTTCAAGCCCCGGCGGCGCGGCCTGTCGCCCGCACGGGCCGCCGCCTACGCGCTGGCGTCCGAGCGCTGGGGCCTGACGGTCGACGGCCCCGTGCTCGTGCTGCCGGAGGTGTTCGGCAGCGACGGGCCGTTCGTGCTCGACATCGGCTTCGGCGGGGGTGAGGCGCTGCTGGCGCTGGCCCGCGCCCGTCCTGACGAGTGCGTGATCGGCGTCGAGGTGCACACCACCGGTCTCGCCGCGGTGTCGGAGGCGATCACTGCCGAGTCGTTCTCCAACGCCCGCATCGTCGAGGGCGACGCCCTCGACTTCCTGCCGCGCCTCGCTGCGGCGTCGCTCGACGAGATCCGCGTCTGGTTCCCGGACCCGTGGCCGAAGCAGCGCCAGCAGCATCGCCGGCTGGTGCGCCCCGAGGTCGTCTCGTCGCTTGCCGACCGCCTGCGTGGCGGCGGCCGCCTGCACCTGGCGACCGACCATGTCGACTACTCGTTGCAGATGCAACGAGTAGTCGACGCCTGCCCGGCCCTTTCGGGCGGCGTCGTCGCGCGCCCGTCGTGGCGCCCCGTCACCCGCTTCGAATCCCGCGGCCTGGCTGAGGGCCGGACCCCCGTCGACCTGATCTACGTCAAGGAGCGCGACTGAAAACGCCGGGCCCGCGACTCTGAACAGGGTGACGTCGGTGCCGGCCACGCGGTGATCTGGCGGGTCGACGGACGTCAGACGTTGATGACGCCAACTCGTCGGCCTGTCGTCAGGCTTCGGACAGTCGTTCGACGGGCTGTCCGGTGACGTCGGCGATCAGTTCGTAGTCCTCGTCGACGTGCAGCACGGTCAGCTGCGCCATCTCGGCCGCGGCAGCGATCAACAGATCGGGAATGGACGGCGCACGATGTCGGCCACGATCCGCGAGGATCGCCTGCACCTCGACGGCCCGGTCCTCGATCGCCGGGGTGAGGTACTCGACGGGCATCCACCGCAGGGGAGCCGAGCTGAGCGCGTGGCGAAGGTCGCCGGCGGATCGTGCGGAGTAGCCGACCTCGAGCAGCGTGACACCCGTGATCCGGACGAGTCCTCGCTCGATGCGATCGGCCCAATCGGCTGCATCGGGGCTGGCCGCGAGGCGCAGGAGCGCGGACTTGTCGATGAGCCAGTCGGTCATCGCCAGGCGCGGTCGATGATCTCGGGATCACCGAGGTCCGCAAACATCGTGGCGAACATCGCCAGGTCCGCGACGGAGACGTCGGCAGTGGCGGCGTCTCGTTCGCGCTCCAGTGCTCGCCGAAGGTATTCAGTGCGTGAAAGCCCCAGACGACGTGCCTTGGCATCGATGACGGCGATCACGTCGTCCGGCACGTTGCGGATGAGGATGTCGGTCACGGCCCACCTCCATGCGATATCCGGCGATATCGCATGGCCGGTCCGGCCACGACCGTCCTACACGTTGAAGCGGAACTCGGTGACGTCGCCGTCCTGGAAGACGTAGTCCTTGCCCTCGATGCGCAGCTTGCCGACGTCCTTGGCCTTCTGCCAGGAGCCGATCGCCAGCAGCTCGTCCCACTGGATCACCTCGGCACGGATGAAGCCGCGCTGGATGTCGGAGTGGATCCGCCCGGCGCACTCGGGGGCCTTCGAGCCCGCCGTGAACGTCCAGGCCCGGCTCTCCTTGTCGCCCGTCGTCAGGAACGTGCGCAGGCCGAGCAGGTGGTAGGCGGCGCGCACCATCCGGAACAGCGCGCCCTCGCCGAGACCGAAGCCCTCGAGCATCTCGGCGCGCTCGGCGGGATCCTCGATCGCCGCGGCCTCGGCCTCCAGCTGCACGCACATGCCGATGACCTCGACGTTGTCGCCGGCCGACGTCAGCTCGGCGCGCACGCGGTCCTCGACCTCGGGGATGCGGTCGAGCTCGTCCTCGCCGACGTTGACGACCGCGAGCACCTGGCGGTTGGTCAGCAGGAAGTCGGGCGCGAGCTGGACCCGGTGCTCGGCCTTGAGACCGGCGCGGTACAGCGGGCGACCGTCGCTGAGCGCGTCGTAGGCGGCCTGCAACGCCTCGACCTCGTCGCCGAGCGTCTTGTCGAGCTTCGACTGGCGCTGCGCCTGGGCGAGGCGCTTCTCGACGGTCTCCAGGTCGGCGAGGGCCAGCTCCAGCTCGACGACGCGCAGGTGCTCGAGCGGATCGTCGGGACCGTCCACGTCGCTGTCGACGAACGCCCGCAGGACGAACACGATCGCGTCGACCTCACGGATGTTGGCGAGGAACTTGTTGCCGAGACCCTCGCCCTTGCTGGCGCCCTCGACCAGCCCGCCGATGTCGACCACCTGGACGGCGGCGTGGACCACGTTGCGGGACTTGGACATCTCGGCGAGACGGTCGAGGCGCTCGTCGGGCACCTTGGCCACCCCGATGTTCGGGTCCTTCGTGGCGAAGGCGTACGGCGCGGCGAGCGCGCCGCCACCGGTGAGTGCGTTGTACAGCGAGCTCTTGCCCGCGTTGGGCAGACCGACCAGACCGAAGCGTTCCATGACCGGCCGCAGGCTATCGGTCGCCGAATTGGCCGATCCCGTGCGGTTCGTCGGCTGCCGTTGCCGTTCTGCCGACTTCGCCGTGCCCAGTGTCGGTGTGAAGCGGATCGTGATCGTCGTCGGGATGTGGCTGAGCGGTGGGGCGCTCGTGGCGTCTGATGCGGGCGCCGCGCCGCTGGGGACCACGATCCCGGCGAACTGCGTGGAGCACCATGCGTTCCCCGGTGAGCAGGACGTGTCCGGTGACATGCGCTGCGCCGGGCTGGCGATCGACTTCCACACCGTCGGCGTCACTGCCTCGCCGGGACCGATCTGGGCGGGCCAGTGGCTGTTCGTCGACGACGCCGGCCAGTACCGGGTGGGCTCGTGCACGCTCAACCGTGGTGTCCACCCGACGATCGACGCGCCGTCGACTCCGGTCGACGTCGTCTGGCCGCGTGATGTCGGGGGAGGCAAGGCGGCGTACCTCGCCTGGCGCTACGGCGACACCACCGACGACCTGACCGCCGCGGCGCTGTGGGCCGTGCTGCACTTCTACGCCCAGGACGCGGCCGGCTCGCGCCGGGCCACCGACCCGGGGGCGCCGCTCGTGCCGGCGCTCGACCGCCTGGCGTCGATGTCGGGCAACACCGCGCTGCAGGCGACCGCCGTTGCCCTCGACGCCGAGGCGCAACGTTTCGCCCAGCCGTGGGTGATCGACGCGACCGTGTCGTCGGACGGCCACGTCGCCGTCTCGGTGCGGTCTGGCCCGAACCCAGTCGTCGGTCTCGAAGTGGCGCTCGACGTCGGCGGCGCGGCGATGGGAACGCGGACCGGTGACGACGGCGTGGCGCAGTTCGACGTCGGCACGCCGACCGGGCGGACGCGGATCATCGCCACCGCGTCGTCGCCGGGTCGGGCGCTGGTCTACCGGGGCCGGCCGGCGTGGCCCGACCCGCAGGGCGGCCAGACGTTGGTGACCGGTGGGGCGCCCGAGTCGATCGGCGCCGAGACCGTCCTCGATGTGCCGGAGACGACGACGGTGGCGCCGACCACGACGGTGGAGGAGACGACGACGGTGGAGGAGACGACGACCAGCGAAGCGCCGACGACCGTCGAGACGACGACCACGGCGACGACACCGGAGACGACTGCGCCGACCACGACGACGGTCGTGGAGGCGACGACCACCGCGGCGACGACATCGACGACCGTCGAGCAGGCGACGACCACGGTGGCGGTCGCCGTGCCGTCGAGCACGCAGCCGCGGCCGGTCGCCGCCTCGCCGACCCGGGAGTTGCCCCGCACCGGCGGGGCCTCGCGCTGGCCGGCGCGCCTCGGCGTGGTGCTGCTCGTCGCCGGCGGCGGTCTGCTGATCACCGCCCGGCGACGGCGGGTCCCGCCGGACGAGTACTTCGACTGGAGCCGCTGACGACGATCTGGGGTCCGGCGTAGGCTCGGCGGGGTGACCCCCGTCGAGGCGCTCGAACGAGTCGTGCACTGCCTCGACCGGGTCCACGAGACCGGTTTCAAGACGAAGGCCTTCGTTCGTGCCCTCGACGTGGTGCGCTCGACGCCGCCGGAGGAGATCCAGCAGCGGTCGGCCGGCGAGACGCTGACCGATCTCGACGGCGTCGGCGCGGCGACCGCTCAGGTGATCAGCGAAGCGTTGGCCGGCGGTCCGTACACGTACCTGGACAAGCTCGAAGCGGAGACCCAGGTGCCGATCACGCCTGCCGGGGCCGCCTACCGCGGCGCCCTGCGCGGCGACTGCCACCTGCACAGCCGGTGGAGCGACGGCGGGGCGACGATCGAGGCGATGGCCCGCACGGCGATCGCCCTCGGCCACGAGTACATGGTCCTCACCGACCACTCGCCACGGTTGACCGTCGCCCACGGCCTCAGCCGCGAGCGGCTGGAGCAGCAGCTCGCCGACGTCGCTGTGCTCAACGAGCGGCTGGCGCCGTTCCGGATCCTCACCGGCATCGAGGTCGACATCTTGGAGAACGGCCTGCTCGACCACGGCCCGGACGTGCTGTCGCGCCTGGACGTCGTCGTGGCCAGCGTGCACTCCAAGCTGCGGATGGACGGCCGGGAGATGACCGAGCGGATGGTCCGGGCGGTCGCCGACCCGAACGTCGACATCCTCGGGCACTGCACCGGGCGGATGATCGGGCGGCGGCCGGAGAGCTCGTTCGACCCCGACTACGTGTTCGCGGCGTGCGCCCAGTTCCACACCGCCGTCGAGATCAACTGCCGGCCCGAGCGGCTCGATCCGCCTCGGCGGTTGCTGTCGATGGCGATCGATTACGGCTGCTTCTTCTCGATCGACACCGACGCGCATGCCACCGGCCAGCTGGAGTGGCAGGCGCACGGGTGCGACCGCGCCGCCGAGTGCGGGGTGCCGCTGGAGCGGGTGATCAACACCTGGTCGGCCGACGAGCTGCTGCGGTGGACGGTCGCCGGTGACGCCAGTGGGCCGGCGTCGGCTGATCGGTAGCCTGGTTCGCCATGTCGAAGAAGACCAAGAAGAAGAAGGCGAAGCTGCGCCGTTCCAAGGCGAACCACGGCAAGCGGCCGAACATGGGGCGTGGCTGAGGCTTTCGGTGCCTCTGGCAGCCGTTCCGCCCACCCGGCGCGGTGACGACGCCGACGTCCTGCACGGCGTGACCGTCGCCGACCCGTACCGGTGGCTGGAGGACGGCGACTCGGCCGAGGTGGTCGAGTGGGTCGCCGCCCACAACCTGCGAACTCGTGAGGCGCTCGACGCCCGGCCCAGTTGGGGCCGCTGGCGCGAGCGCCTCGCCGCGCTCACGGACCTGCCGACCGTGCTGTCGGCGGCGGTGCGCGGCTCGCTGCTGTTCGTCGAGGAGCGACCGGAGGGCGCCGACCAGTTCGTGCTGACGGTGCGCTCGGCCGACGACCCGAGCATCCCGCCGCGCATGCTGCTCGACCCGGCGTCGCTCGCCGCCGACGGCGCGGTGGCCGTCGACTGGTGGCACCCGTCGCCCGACGGGTCGCTCGTTGCCTACGGCCTGTCGGAGGGTGGCACCGAGGACAGCGTGCTGCACGTGCTGCGGACCTCGTCCGGGGAGGTGCTCGACGATTCGATCGCCGACGCCCGGGCTGCCTCGGTGGCCTGGCTGCCCGACGGTTCGGGCTTCTGGTACACCCGCTATCCGGCCGGCGACGAGTACCACCGGCACGTGCGCTTCCACCGGCTGGGTGGCGATCCGGCGCTCGACGAGGTGGTGCTCGACTCGTTCCCGACCGCCGAGTCGTGGCCCGACGTGCACGTCTCCGACGACGGCGCGTGGCTGCTGGTCGAGATCATGGTCGGCTGGAGCCGGGTCGACGTGCGCCTGCTGGAGGTGGCGACCGGCGAGTGGACGGAGGTCGTCGCGGGTGTCGAGGCGCGGGCGTCGTTCGTGTTCCTCGGCTCGTCGCTGGTCGGCTCGACGACGCTCGACGCGCCGAACGGGCGGTTGGTGGCCGCGCCGCTGGACTCGCCGGCGACGTGGCGGACGATCGTCGCCGAGCGCGACGACGTGGTGCTCGGCGGGCTGGTCAGCCGCGGCGACGACGTGCTCGTGGTGGCGTCGAGCAACGGCGTGGACACGATCGAGGCGTGGGCGCTCGACGGCACCGGCGGGCCCGCGGTTGCCGACCAGGGGCTCGTCGCCGTTCAGTCGCTCGACGCGTCGGTGACGACGGGGGCGGCGTTCGTCACGCTGGCGACGTTCGAGGCGCCGCCGACTGTGTACCGGCTGGATGCCGACGGCTTGCAGCGCTGGTGCCCGGCACCGCCGGCGGCCTCGGTGGTGCCCGACCTGGTGGTCGAGCACCTGTCGTACTCGTCGCTCGACGGGACGGAGATCGGCCTGTTCGTCGTCCGCCGGCGCGACGTCCCCCCGTCGCAACGGACGCCGTTGATCCTCACCGGCTACGGCGGCTTCGCGATCTCCGAGAGCCCGGCGTGGATGCCGTACCTCGTCGCCTGGTGCGCGGCCGGCGGCGTCGCCGCCGTCGCCGGGCTGCGCGGCGGGCTGGAGCACGGCGAGGCGTGGCACGACGCCGGGCGGCGCGGCAACAAGCAGCACGTCTTCGACGACTTCCACGCCGCCGCCGACTGGCTGGTGGCCAACGGCTTCACGTCGCGGGGGCGGCTGGCGATCGTCGGGCGCTCCAACGGCGGTCTGCTCGTCGGCGCGGCGCTGACGCAGCGACCCGACCTCGCCCGGGCCGTGTGGTGCGGCGTGCCGCTGCTCGACATGGTCCGCTTCCCGCAGTTCCTCATCGCCCGGCTGTGGACCGACGAGTACGGCGACCCGGACGTCGCCGAGGAGCTCGCCTGGCTGCACGCCTACTCGCCGTACCACCACGTGGTCGACGGCGGCTCGTACCCGGCCGTCCTGTTCACGACGGCCGAGGGTGACAGCCGCGTCGATCCGCTGCACGCCCGCAAGATGGCCGCGCTGCTGACGGCCGCGGCGGTCGAGCAGGACGAGCGCCCGGTGTTGCTGTTCCAGGAGGGACGTGCCGGCCACGGTGTCGGCAAGCCGGCGTCGATGCGGGTCGTCGAGTACGCCGATGCGCTGACGTTCTTCGCCTGGCAGCTCGGCGTCGAGGACATCGCCTGACCGCGGATCGCAGGGTGCTGGCCGCGACTGGCCGATCCTTCCTACCCTGTGGCCCATGCGTCGCGGCCCGGTGATCCTGCTCAGCGCGGTCGTCGCGCTGGTGGCGTCCGTGCTCGGGTTGCTGGCGTGGCGTGCCGACGAGTCGGCGTCCAGCGCTGCGGCCGCGTCGACGGCCGTGCAGCCGCCTGCGGAGACGCAGCCGCCTGCGGAGACGCAGCCGCCTGCGGAGACGCAGCCGCCTGCGGCCAACGCCGCTGCCGAACCCGGGGCCGACGTCGTGGTCGACACCGCTGCCGCGCCGAACGAGACGATCGTCGCCGGCACGCCCGTGCCGATCGTCGCCCCGTCGTCGACGGCCTCGGCGCCGGCGCCGGCGCCGACCACGGATGCCGAAGCACCCTCGTCCAGCAGTGCGACGAGCGCGGTGGTCGTCGACGGTCCGGCCGCCGAGTGCCCGAGCACGGCGCACGGAGCGATCGTCGACCGGGCCAGCCAACGAGCCTGGTTGTGCGGTGACGGCGCGATCGTCTCGGCGATGCCGATCACGTCGGCGTGGTCGATGCCCGACCCCGGTACGTATCCCGTGTACGCCAAGGACCTGAAGGCGACGTCCACCTTCGGTGGTCACTTCAGCCGGATGACGCACTTCGTCGCGTTCACCTATGGCAAGCGCACGGGCGCCCGCATCGCATTTCACTCGGTGCCGACGCTGAACGACGGCACGTTCGTCCAGACGCTCGACAGCGTCGGTCAGCTCGACCTGCGCGGGGAGTCGAGCGGCTGCATCCGGGTGCTGCCCGACGACGCCGTGCGCATCTGGGACTGGTTGTCGATCGGTGACGAGGTCCAGGTCATCAGCTGACGTGGTGACGTCACCGATCAATCGTCATCGTCTTCGTCGCACAGGAACGACCTCCCTTCTGCGCATCCGTCGACCAGCGGGCACCACCGGCAGGCAACGCCGGCTCGTCGCGCCGGCGCCCGACCGTCGATGGTCAGCTCTGCATGGCGGGCGATGCCGTCGAGCATGCGGCGCAGCGCGGCGCGCAGGATGTCCACGGTGACGTCCTCGACCTCGCACTCGGCACCGTCGAGGTAGTAGGTCGCCAGCCGCCGCGGTGGCACGCCGTGGACGAGCGTCTCGATCAGTGCATAGAAGCGCAGGTCGTCGCGGTGCACCGGTGAGTGACCACCGGACTTGAAGTCGACGATCACCCGCCGGCTCTCCCGCCCGCACGGGCGACCGATGACCAGATCGGCCTTGCCGCCGGCCTCGATGCATCCCGGCGGGCGCCAGCGAACCGACGACTCCAGCATCGGATGTGCCCGCGCGTCGAGCGGCGGGAACTGCTGGAAGAACTTCGTCGTGCGTTCGACCGCTTTGCCGCGCAGCGCCGCGTGCTCGGCGGCGGTGAGCCCGGCGACGAAGTCGCCCTTGCGGCCGGGGACGTCGGCCAGCGAGACGATCGCCGCGTCGACCAACTGCGACGGCGTCGGCATGCCAGGCCAGTGCACGCCGAGCTCGATCGCCTTGTGGGCCACGAACCCGGCGGCGTTCGCCGGCCGCCACGTGAACTCCTCCGGCGCGAGGTGGAACGTCTCGCAGCCATGGACCTTGGCGAGGAAGCCCTTGCTGACCCACAGCCGCTCGCCGCCGAGGCGAGCGGACAGCTCGCCAACCGCGGTGGCCGCGCCCTCGCGCAGCGAGGCGACCTCGTCCGCGTCGAACACGATCGGTTCGCCACCGCGGCGCAGCACGGCGAACGTGCGCTCCTGCACCGGCGAGAACGAGGTCATCAGGCTCATGCCGCCGACGGTACGCAGGGGGTGTCACGGGGTTTCGGGTGACTGTGTGGCACCAGCGATGGGGGTTGACTCCCGCGGCTGCGGGGATGAAGTTGTGGGTGGGTTCGGGTGACGTCGGTATTGAGCATCCCCCCGTTGGACGGACACCTCGTATAGGAGGAAGTTGATGTCCAACAAGAAGCGGTTGCCGGGTCGTCCGGCGAAGTATCCGCCGGAGTTCCAGCGTGACGCGGTCGCGATGGTGCTCGATGAGAGTCGCAGTATCGCTGACGCGGCCCGCGCGCTCGGGGTGAACGAGGGCACCCTCGGGAACTGGGTTGGCAAGGCCCGCCGCGAACGTGAGCAGGGCTCGTCGCTCACCGCGGATGAGCGTGCTGAGCTGGCCGAGCTGCGTCGGGAGACGACGCAGCTGCGGATGGAGCGTGATCTGCTCAAACGATCACTGGCCTTCTGGGTGAAGGAGTCGACATCGTGAGCCGCGACGCGTGTGTCGCCGACCAGAAGGCTGCCGGGTTCCCGGTCACCGCAGCGTGCGAAGTCGCCCAGGTCTCGACATCGGGGTTTTACGACTGGTGCGCCCGTGAGGCCACCGGGCCGACCGAACGCCAAGTCGCCGACGACGAGCTGGTCGCGTTGATGGGCGACATCTTCGTTGCCGCTGACGGCAACTACGGCGTCCCGCGCATGCACCGCGATCTGCGTCACGCCGGTCTTGTCGTCAACAAGAAGAAGGTGCGCCGCCTGATGCGGGCCAACGGCATGGCCGGGCGTTGCATCCGCCGGCGGGTCCGCACCACGTTCCCCGGCGTCGATGGGTACACGATCCCGGACCTCGTCAACCGCGGGTTCAGCCCCGGCCGACCCGATGTCGCCTGGTGCCAGGACATCACCTACATCGCCACCAGCGAGGGCTGGCTGTACCTCGCCTCGGTCCTCGACCTCGGCAGCCGCCGGCTGCTCGGCTACTCGATGGCCGAGCACATGCGCACCGAACTCGTCACCGACGCGCTCGACATGGCCGTCGCCGCCCGCGGCGGCGTCGTCGCCGGGGTGATCGCGCACGCCGATCGCGGGTCGCAGTACACGTCGAACGACTACCTCGACTACTGCCAAGCCCACCAGCTGCGCCCATCGGTCGGGCGGATCGCGACGTGCTTCGACAACGCCGTCGCTGAGTCGTTCTGGGCGTCGCTCAAGCGCGAGTGCATCCGCGGTCGCGTGTTCGTGACCCGTGCTGAGGCCCGCCGGGCGATCTTCCGTTGGATCAACTGGTACAACACGAAAAGACTTCACACAAGTCTCGGATATATCCCACCTATCGAGTGGGAAACCAAGTATAATCAAGCAGCATAAACCCTGTCCGGGCAACGGGGAGATGGCCAGTATGATCGCGACGCTGTTGGAGTGCGGGTTGTTGCGTGGCAGTTTCGTGCCGCCCGGCGAGATCCGTCAGCTGCGCGAGATCACCCGTTATCGCCGCCAGTTGGTGGAGGAACGTTCTCGTGAGGTGCTGCGTTTGCAGAAGCTGCTCGAAGATGCCGGGGTGAAGCTGTCAGCGGTCGCGTCGGACACGCTCGGGGTGACTGGTCGAGCGATCCTCGAAGCATTGATCAAGGGGCAACGAGATCCTGTTGTGCTGGCTGGGCTGGCGAAGGGCCGGTTGAAGGTGAAGTCCGAGCTGTTGGCGCGTTCGGTGCCGGGCCGTTTCAACAGCTTCCATGCTGTGATGGCACGTGAGCTGCTGGTTTGCGTCTGACTTCGCCGCGGAGGATGGATCGCGAAATGACCCAAGGCTGGTTGTCTCCTCGATCACGTTGAGAGGAGCAGTTGATGACCGAGGCGAGGACGCGGAGGCAGCCGAAGAGGTTGTCGGCGGAGACGAAGTGGGAGATCTTCTTGCAGGTGACCGCGGGCGAGATCTCCCAGGCCGACGCGGCGCGCAAGTGGCAGGTCGACGTGTCGACCGTGATCGGGATCCGGCGCACCGTCAAGGACGCGGCGTTGGCTGCGCTGGCCCGCCAGCCTGGCCGGCCGGTCAAGGAACGGAACTGGGAGCTCGACGCGGCGCGGACCGAGATCGCGGCGTTGACCGAGGCGATCAAGGCGCAAGCGATCGAGTTGGCGGTGATCCGGGGAAAGTCCGGTTGGGGCTGACCGGCGCGCTCCCGGCGAGAGTCCCCGCCGATGTCAAGGAGCTGGTCCTCAAGACTGTCGACGACGCTGTCGCCGGCGGGTTCGCCCACAGCTGGGTGTGCTCGTTGTGGCAGGTGTCCGACGACCGTGTCCACCGCTGGCGGGCCCGCCGCCGCGATGTCGGCACGCTCGCCGACCGGGCGCCCGGAGGCCATCCGGCGCATGGGATCCTGCCCGCCGAGATCGACGCGATCCTGGAGATCGTCGAGCGGTGGGGGCCCATCGACCGGTCGCACCGCAAGCTCGCCCACCGCGGCTCCTACGAGGGTCTGGTGTGGGTCGCCCCGTCGACGTTCCGGCGTGTCCTGGCCGCTCACGGGCTCGTGGTGCCTCAGCTGCCGCCGCGGACCCGCAGCGAGAAGAAGCCGTGGCCGGAGTGGCTGGTGTGGGAACCGAACCGGATCTGGATCTACGACGCCACCCACTTCAGCCGCGCCAGGCGGGTCGTGTTCGCGATCGTCGACATGGTCAGCCGACGGTGGATCGACACGCTCGTGTCTGTCGAGGAGACCGCCACCCAAGTGCAAGTGATCTTCGAGCACGCCGTCGAGGCCGAAGGACTGCTCGACTTGCTCACCGACGCGCGTCTCGACCTGGCCGTCGATAACCCGAACCGGCCGATCCTGCTCGCCGTGTCCGACAACGGCCCGCCGATGGCCTCGCGCGACACCCGGGCGTTCATGACGCTGCTGGCCATCGCGCAGCATCGCGGGCGGCCCCACACCCCGACGGACCAGGCCTGGATCGAGAGCTTCTTCGGGCACATCAAGGGCGAGTGGCCCCACCTCGAAGACATCGTCGATCCTGTCGTGCTCGAGGTCGAGCTGGCCCGTGTGCGGATCGAGTACAACAGCGTGAGACTGCACGAAGCGATCGGCTACGTCACCCCCGACGACGAGCACTACGGCCGAGGACAAGCCATCCGTGAGGCCCGCCGGCAAGGCCTCCAACGAGCCCGACAAGAACGGCTCGAACACCACCGCCGGCACAACCACCCGAACCCCGAGGAGACCCCATGAGTTGGATCATTTCCAACCCGTTCTCCGCGGCAAAGTCAGAAACGCCTCACTGCTGGACCACATCGACTACCTCGATCTTGCCGTCGTCCGGCTCGACGGTCAGGTCGATGTGTTGATGGTCCCTTTCGTTGATGCCCGGGAGCGGCTCGACACGATCCCGGGCATCGCCAAACGTTGCGCCGAGATCGTGATCGCCGAGATCGGTGTCGACATAGGCCGGTTCCCGACACCAGGACATCTGGCGTCGTGGGCCGGGTTGTGTCCGGGCAACAACGAATCAGCCGGCAAACACCGATCGACCCACACACGATCCGGGAACCCGTCACGAATCACCAGCACGTTCATCACGCGCGCCCGAATCACAGCACGGGTCAAAGAACTTCGTGACACCCCGGCGCGACGATGCCGGCATGACCATCAACCGCACCGCGCTGGACTTCGCGGCAGCGGCGCGCGCCATCGGGCGCGCTGCCCGTCGGCGAGGCCTGGTTGCCCCCAGCTTCCGATGTCCACCACGTCTCGCCGACGTCGATCGCACGCTGCGCCGTCATCCGAAGGGCGCCGTCGTCTCCGTCCGGACCGCCGGTCGCCCCTGGGCGGCCGTCGTCAGCGACATGATCGAAGGCGTCGTCGTCACCAACCTGCTCCAGCCGCCGCTGGCCGACCGCGTCCGCACCGAGCTTCTGGCACGCGGCCGGCTTCGACGGCCCGCTGTTGCGCCAGGTGGCCTGATGGACCAGTCGAGACATCCGAGACGGCAACCGTGGAACTCGACGTCCAACTTTCCGCCGGCACCCCAGTTCGCCGCCGGGAGGGGGCCGTTCCCGTTCCCGTGTCGGTTCCCGGTTCCGTCCCGGCCGCTTCCTACCTGCCCCCGTTTCCCGACCGTGCTGGGAACCGACGGTTCACCGAACTCACGCGCTGCGTGAGCCCGGAGCTTCGGTTACAGTTGTTGCAGATAAGGAAGGTGGCCGATGGCTCGAACAAGTTCACTTGCTGCGGCTGTCCGTGTTGAGCCCGACTCGTCCGAGCGCGCTCCGGCAGCGGAGGTGGCACGGGCGGTTCGCAGCTCGGCGGGCGGTGCACGTCTGCAACTGGCCGATGGATGATGGCGTCCCGTCTCGTGGTGTAGGTGACCACGTGCGTTCCCGTCGGCTGTGGGTCAGTTTCGGGGTGCTGCGGGCAAGGCTAGTTCGGCGTTGTTGTCGGTGAGCTCGGCGACGGAAGCGGCGGCGATGTAGCGGCGTTCGGCGGCGATCATCTCGTCGTTGATCTCGACGAGGAGGGCTCCGACGAGACGGATCACGGACTGCTTGTCGGGGAAGATCCCGACGACGTCGGTGCGTCGCTTGAGCTCGCGGTTGAGGCGTTCGATTGGGTTGTTCGACCAGATCTTCGACCAGTGCGCTGGCGGGAAGCCGGTGTAGGCGAGCACGTCTGCCTCCATCGCTTCGAGCCGCTCGGCGACTGCGGGCGCGTAGGGGCGCAGTTGGTCGACGACACCGCGCAGCTGGGCGCGGGCGGTGTCGGCGTCGGGTTGGGCGAACACGGTGCGGATCAGGGCGGCGATCATCTGACGGTGGCGGTGTTGGGCCGCGGCGAGCAGGTTGCGTATCGCGTGGACGCGGCAGCGTTGCCAGGCGGCGCCTTGCAGGCTGCGCCGGATCGCCTTGACCAGACCGGCGTGCGCATCGGACACGACCAGGCGCACACCGCCCAGGCCGCGGTCGGTCAGGCTGGTGAGGAACTCGCGCCAGAACGTCTCGTTCTCCGAGTCGCCGACGTCGACACCGAGTACCTCGCGGTGCCCGTCAGCGCGTAGGCCGGTGGCGATCACGACGGCCTTGGACACGACGTGGCGGTGCTCGCGGACGTGGACGTAGGTGGCGTCGAGCCAGACGTAGATGAACGGCTGGTGATCGAGCCGGCGGGTGCGCAGCACGTTGACGTCGGCGTCGATGCCGGCGCAGATCCGTGACACGGTCGACTTCGACACGCCCGAGTCGCAGCCGAGCGCTTTGACGAGGTCGTCGACCTTCCGGGTCGAGGTACCGGTGATGTACGCGGTCATGATCACCGCCCACAGGGCACGGTCGACGCGTCGGCGCGGCTCGAGCAACTCGGGGAAGAAGCTGCCGGTGCGCAGCTTCGGGATCGCGACCTCGACGTCACCCGCCGGCGTGGAGACCAGCTTGGGGCGGTGCCCGTTGCGCAACGCGGTGCGCTCCGGGCTGTGCTCGCCGGGGCCGGCGCCGATCGTCGCGGTGAGCTCGGCTTCGATCAGCTCCTGCAACGCGGCGGCGAGGATGTCGCGCAACGACGTCGACAACGACGCGTCGCTGCCGGCAAGCCGCGCGGCAAGGTCAGACAGGGCAAACTCTCGGGTGGTCATCGTGCGTCCTTCTCGTTGGCTTGGTCGCTTCCGAGAATCGCACGATGACCACCATCACCCCAGCGATGGTCGAGGCCTCCTACACCACGTGATGGGACTCACTCCGATGGATCGTCGGTGCCGCTGCCTGGCGCGTTGGTGAAGGTGCTGGGTGCCTCGGCCGACGAGCTGGCCGACGGGCACTCGGTCACCGTGCTCGCGACCGATGTCTCGCTCACGCCGAGCGAGGTCGGCGAGCTGCTTGGCTTGTCTCGCCCGTTCGTGGTGCGACTGCTCGATGACGGAGAGATTCCCTCGACGCGGCTGCCTCGTAGCCGCCATCGGCGGGTCTTGCTCGCGGACGTGTTGGAGTTCCAGGCGAAGCGCGAGCGACGGCGGGCGGGCCGCCGGGCGATCGGTGAGATCATCGAGGCAGCCGGACTTCCGTACTGACGAGCCTCGCTGTGCGCTCGGTCTTCGCCGACACGAACGTCCTGTTCCCCTTCTCGGTGATGGACGTGTTGCTCGCCTTGAGCGAGGATCGGGTGCACAAAGTGCTGTGGACTGATGCCTTGCTCGATGAGTGGGTGGAGGTCATCGTCAGAGAGCACCGGCGGACTCCCGAATTGGCAAGCAACCTCGCTGCGGTAGTTCGCGAGTTCTTCGCCGAGGACAGAATCGAGCGGCACGAATACGAGCATCTGATCAGTGAGATGTCGGGAGAAGACCCCGACGACTACGAGCACATGGCCGCGGTCGTCGCCCGCCAACCATGCACGCTGCTCACGCATGATCGTGACGGCTTCCCGGTCGCGAGTTGGCGGGGCGAGGTGTGACGGTGCTCGGGGCTGATGCCTACCTTTGTGAACTTCTCGGCGAGTGGCCCATCGAGGTGACGGCGACCGTCGTTCGGATCGCCAACGAGAAACGCAACCCGCCGAGAACAGTCGACGAGCAACTTGTGATGCTGGAACGGGCGGGTGTGCCCGAGTTCGCCCAAGGCGTGAGGCAGCAACTCGCCAGCCCTGGGGAGGCCCGCGGCCCGGTGAAGGTCGACGCGATCGAGTCCGACAAGGGCTCGGGCGCGTAGCCTGCGATGAGTACGCCCAGGTGGTGGAACTGGCAGACACCGAGGACTTAAAATCCTTTGTACGCAAGTACGTGCGGGTTCGAGTCCCGCCCTGGGCACCATCGACTGGGCCCTTGCCAGGCGAGCGAACGTTCCGGGCGTCGTGGCAGATGGCCCCGTCGGCTCGTCAACCGTGCCGGCGTGCAAGCGCCGGGGTCGGGCGGTCGCAACGACGAGCCGCCCGTCGTCGGATCCTGAGCGATCGAAGCTCCGAATCCCGCCACGCCACGCGCTGGTCCAGTCCCGACGGCAAGGGCCACGACCGACACGCCGAACATGCGGCTTCGACGTCGTCGCAGGTCGAGGGCGTCGCGCTCGTCAGGAGCGGGGGAGGAGCGCGGTGAGGTGGCCGCGATCGACGGCTCGCGCCAGCTCGTTGCGTGACCGGCAGTTCGTCTTCGCGTACAGGCGCGTCAGGTAGACCTCGACGGTCTTGACGCTGTAGCTCATCGTCCGGGCGATCTCACGGTTGGTCAGCCCGTCGCACACGAGGCGCACGAGCGTGCGCTCGGTGCCGCTGAGCGTCGAGCTGGCATCGGCGGTGGGTCGGGGCGCCGGCACCTTGCGGGCGCGCAGCTGGGCAGCGGCGCGCTGGCGCCACGGCAGCGCGCCGAGCCTCGTCGAACATCTGGTGGGCGACCACCAGCGCCTCCGTCGCCTGCTCGTCGAGTGTGCCGACGAGCAGGAGCGCCTTGGCCTCGTGGAACCCCATGCCCATCGCCCGGGCATGCTCGGCGCCGGCGCGGGCGGCCTCCACGTCGTCCAGGACGCGAGCGCGTGCCAGCAGGGACCGTTGGCGCGGCAGCGGCCAGCCGGTGACGAGCACCTCGTCGTCGAGGGCCTCGAGATGGCCGAGCGCGCCGGCGCGATCGCCGCCGGCGAGGCAGGCGTCGATCAGCACGTCGAGGACCACGTCCCGCCCGTTCAACCCGCTGCCGGTGATCCTCGCCGCGGCTGCCTCCAACACCTGCTTGGCGGCGGCGATGTCGCCGTGCTCCATGGCGACGCGGGCGACCGTGGTCTCGGTGAGCTGGCGAACGCTCTCGCCGCACCACTGCAGCTCGGCGGCGAGCTCGGTGGCCTGGCGCAGTTCCCCGCGCTCGATGTGGATCTGGCAGCGGACGTGCTGCATCCAGCCGGCCATCACGTGAAACTCGGTGTGGGCGAGGTTCCACAGCACGTCGGGGAGCTGGGCGAGCGCGTCGTCCCAGCGGCCCTGGTGAAAGGCGAGACCGATCGCCGCCACCTCCAGCTGGCCGCCGATGCTGAGGCGCTGCTCACGGGTGCGCAGCCGCTCGGCGAGCGTCAGGGCGCTGGCGCCGCGGTGGAGGAAGCCGAGGAACATCGCCTCGACGGCGACGGATCCATGGATGGCCAACTGGGTTTGGCGCGGCGCCACCTCGGCGATGGCGCTCAGTTCGTCGAACAACTTGGCGACGGTCGCAGCGTCCGACCGCAGTCCGGCACGGTGCAGGTCGTGGGTCATCGTGATCGCCAGCTCGGCGGCGTTGGCGTCAGGCGTCGAGCGCGCATGGTCGCGATCGGCGCCGATGTCGACGCCGAGCTGAGCCATCAGGTTCGCCCGCTGGGCGGCGAGCGGGGCGCTGAGCCCGCCGTCACGCCGCTCCTCGTCGTCGATCACCGCCACGGCGCCGCGCAGATCGCCGGCGATGTAGAGCCCGTTGGCGGTGTCGGCGACCGTCCGGGTTCGCAGGGGCCCGGCCGGCAGTCGGCGCAACGCCTCACGACCCAGCCGGCCGGCCTCGCCGGGACGCGGGGCGCGGAACACCGAGGCGGTTTGATGGGCGAGGACCTCGCTGCGCTCGACCGACTCCTCGGGGAGCAGCGCGGCGCACCGGGAGAACCACCGTGCCGACACCAGCGGGGCCGTCGAGGCCGTGGCGTGACCGGCCTGGGCGAACACCGCCGCGGCGCGCCGGTCGGCGAGGTCGTCGGCGGCGGCGAGGTGGGTGGCCAGCTCGGTGATGTCGACGGCCTGCCCGACTTCGCCGCGCCGTTCGATGTGCTCGGCGATGATCCGGTGGATCCGGCCACGCTCGGCCGGGCCGATGTCGTCGTACAGGGCGTCGCGCAGGATGTCGTGGGCGAACTCGTAGCGAGAGCCGTTGACGGTGAGCAGATCCTCGGCGACGAGGCGGTCGAAGCACTCGACGGCGCGCTCCTCGGCGACACCGGCGATCGCTGCGACCAGGGGCAGGTCGCGCAGCGACACGCGCCCGAACGCCGACAGCACCTTGGCGATCGACGTCTCGGTGCTGCCGATCCGGAAGAAGCGATGGACGACGGCCGTGTTCCTGCGCAGCACGGTCGGCGTGTCGACCAGCCGGCCGCGCTCGTCGTCGACGGCGATGCTCGAGGAGTCGACCAGCGATCGCGTCGTCTCGATGGCGAAGAACGGGTTGCCATGGCTGGTCGAGTAGACGAGGTCGACGGCGGCCTGCTCGGGTGGCACGCCGAGCAGGTCGGCGAGCAGGGCGCGGGTCTCGGAGCGGTCGAGCCCGGCGATGTCGAGGATCCCGCCGCGATCCTCCAAGTCGAACTGCTCGACCAGACGTACGAGGTCGGCGGTCTCGGCCGTGGCCTGCGGCCGCGTCGAGCCGATCAGCAGCACCCGGTGCCCGGCGACGAGCCGGGCCAGGCGGGTGAGCAGCGACACCGAATCGGCGTCGGCGATGTGCACGTCCTCCCACAGCATGACCAGCGGCTCGCGCGCCGCGAGCGTGGCGATCACCGACATCATCGAGCTGAGCACGTCGCGCGGCAGGTGGGACGGCAACGGCTCGACGTCGGCGGTGTTGAAGTCGAGCAGCGCGATGAGGTCGGTCACCTGCTCGGCCAGCCCCGGCGGGAGGTCGGTGGGGAGGCTGGCCACCAGCTCGCGGGCCAGCGCATACGGCAGGTCGCGGTCGAGCTGCGTGGCGTGGCCGATCATCGTCCTCGCGCCCATCGGCTCGACGCGCCGAAGCAGCTCGGCCGCCAGCCGGGACTTGCCGATCCCGCCCTCGCCGCGGATCACCACCACCGAGCCGTGGCCGGATTCGGCCCGCTTGTAGTGCGCGAGCAGGGCGGCGAGCTCGGTCTCGCGGCCGACCAACGTTGCTCTGCGGCTCCTGCTGACCTGCTGCACGGCACCCCCACTCCCGACGGCGGCCACCGTACCGGCAATGTCGTGGGGTCACAGTAGGGGACTCCCCACTCCCCAGCGGAGGCGTGACGGCGGACACTGCGAGATCGCCGACGACGTCTCGGCCGACCGACGACCCATCCGAAGAGCGCATGACCACGATCGCCCTCGACCTCGAACTGATCCCCGACTCGACCACGGCCGACGTGAGCCACGTCCGCGGGTCGCTCAGCGTGCAGGGCTCGCCGCGGCGGGAGTTCGTCGGCTGGGCGGAGCTGCTGGCGCTGCTCGAAGCGTCACTGATCGTCTCCGCGAACGGCGATCGACAGGCCGGCTCGGCGTCAACGCACACCGAACATGACCGGTGAACCACCGGTCATCCGACACCAACGGGGGAACCAGTATGGTCCGAACTTCAACCAGGCGCGTGGCGATGCTGTGCGCCGTTGCCGGGATCGTCGTCGCCGGTTGTGGCAGCGACAGCAAGAGCTCGTCCACCACGGCGGCATCGGGCGCGTCCACGACGCAGCCCGCGGCGAGCACGCCCGCCACGACGACGGGAGGCTCGGCGACGCCGGCGACCACCGGCGCCCCGTCGAACGATCGCGCCGGCCAGACGATCAAGATCGGCTTCGTCAACGAGGACGCCGGCGCGTTCTCCTTCCCGGAGATGCGCGTCGGCGGCGAGCTGGCGATCAAGCACATCAACGACACCGGCGGGATCAACGGCGCCAAGCTCGAAGCGGTGTCGTGCAGCACCAACCTCACGCCCGAGTCGTCGATCGACTGCGCCAACAAGCTCATCGAGGCCGGCGTGGTGCTGTCGTACACCGCGATCGACCTGACCTCCGACGCCGCGCTGCCGGTGTACCAGGAGGCCAAGATCCCCTACGTCACCACCGATGCATGGGGCGGCGCGCAGGCCAACGCCGACGGTTCGCACCTGCTGCACATGGCCGGGCAGGCCTGGCCGGTGGCGGCGTTCGCGCTCATGCAGGAGCTCGGGCTGACCAAGGTCGGCCTGCTCTACGAGGAGAGCCAGGCGGCCACCGACTTCGTCGACAACACCAAGCCGATCGCCGAGAAGATGGGCATCACCCTGCAGGCCGTCGGCGTCGACGCATCGGCGCCGGACTGGAACGCGGCCGTGGCCACGGCGCAGGCCGGCGGAGCGCAGGTGCTCTACGGCCAGTTCTCCGAGGCCGGCTGCACGGGTCTGGTCGGCGCCGCGCTGTCGGCGAACTTCAGCGGCCCGGTCATCGCCGGCACCTGCAGCTCGTTCATCAAGGAGTTCGGCGACAAGTCGGTCGGCGTGTACACGCTGCACAACACGCTGCTGCCGAGCATGGCCAAGGACGCCCCGACGAACGTCGCCGACCACCTGAACGAGTACGTCGAGCTGATGAAGGCCGATGGTCACGGCGACACCGCCGAGGGCGCGGCGACGATGGCGTTCAGCGGCGTCATGGAGCTGAGCGAGATCCTCTCGTCGATCTCCGGCGACGTCACCGCCCAGTCGGTGGAGGCTGCCCTGAGCCGTGACGTCGACGTTCCCGGCTGGCTCGGCCCGGACATCAACTGCGGTGCCCACCCCTGGCCGGCCCAGAAGTCGCACTGCAGCGCGACGGCGTCGATCTGGCAGGTCGGCAAGGCCGACGACGGCACGCTGACCCGCAACCTGGTGATGGCACCGTTCGATGCCTACGCCTTCCTGCAGAAGCAGTAGCCGCTCGCACATCGATTCCACGGGATCTCTGGGGGACCATGGATCAATATCTCGTCTTCACGCTCATCGGCCTGGGGTTCGGCTGCCTGTACGCGGCCATCGCGATGGGCGTCATCGTCACGTTCCGCGGCACCGGGGTGATCAACTTCGCCACCGGGGCGATCGCGATGTGGGGGGCCTACGTGTTCGCCGAGCTGCGCAGCTCCGGCGACCTGTTCTTCCCGGTGATCGGCCTGCCGCACCGCGTCCATCTCGCCGACGACCTGCCGTTCGTCGTCGCGTTCGGGCTCGGCGTGCTGTCGTGCGCGCTCGTCGGGATCCTGTGCCACCTGCTGGTGTTCCGCCCCCTGCGCAACGCACCGGTGCTCGCCAAGGTCGTCGCCTCCACCGGCGTGCTGCTGTTCCTGCAGGCCGTCGTCGCCCTGCAGTTCGGCAGCAGCTCGCGAGCCATCGGCGCGATCCTGCCGAACCAGAACGTGTTCATCGGCAAGGCCAGCTTCCCCCGTGACCGGCTGTGGCTGACGCTCGTCGTCATGCTGGTCGCCGTCGCGCTGATCGCCTACTTCCGCTTCACCCGGTTCGGCCTGGCCACCCGCGCCGCGGCCGAGAACGAGCGGGCCGCGCAGACCGCCCGCTTCGCCCCGTCCGCACTGGCCGGGGCGACGTGGGTGCTGTCCAGCGTGGTCGTCGGCGCGATCGGCATCCTCGTCGCCCCGACCACCCCGCTCAACCCGGTGACCTACGTGCTGGCGATCGTGCCGGCCCTGGCGGCGACGCTGATCGGCCGCTTCCAGTCGATCGGGGTCACCGTCGCCGCGGCGCTCGTGCTCGGCTCGTTCCAGTCCGTGGTGACGTTCCAGACCAGCAAGGCGTGGTGGCCGCGCTGGGCCGTCACCGGGCTGTCCGATGCCGTGCCGTTCCTCGTGATCGTGCTCGCGCTGTTCCTGCTCGGCGACCGCCTGCCGACGCGCGGCTCGGCGCAGGCCGACCGCCTCCCGCCGGTGGTCCGCCCGCAGAACCGGCCGGCCGTGATCGTCGCCCTCGTGATCGCCGGCGCGGCGCTGATCCTGGTCACCGGTGGCAGCTACCGGTTCGGCGTGATCACCAGCATGATCCTCAGCATCGTCACGCTGTCGCTGGTGGTGCTCACCGGCCTCGTCGGGCAGATCTCGCTCGCCCAGGCCGCCCTCGCCGGCGCCGCCGGCTTCACGCTGTCGAAGGTCACCGTCGGGCTCTCGGTGCCGTTCCCGATCTCGATCCTCGTGTCGAGCCTGGTCGCCGCGGCGTTCGGCGTGCTCATCGGCATCCCGGCCCTGCGCATCCGCGGCGCGCAGCTCGCCGTCGTCACGCTGGCCGGCGGCGTCGCCCTCGAGAAGTTCGTGTTCCGCAACCCGCACTTCACCGCGGCCAACGGCAACCGGATCACCAACCCGATCCTGTTCGGCATGAACCTCGGCATCCGCCAGGGCCGCGACGTCGCCCGCTGGCAGTTCGGGCTCGTCGTCCTCCTCGTCCTCGCGGCGTCGGCCCTGCTGGTGGCCAACCTGACCCGCAGCGCGACCGGCCGGCGCTTCCTGGCGGTGCGCTCCAACGAGCGCGCCGCGGCGTCGGCGGGCATCAGCGTCGCGGCCACCAAGCTGCTGGCGTTCGGGATCGCCTCGTTCCTCGCCGGCGTCGGCGGGTCGCTGATCGGCTACAGCCGCGGTCAGCTCTCCGCCGAGAGCTTCACCGCGCTCGTCGGCATGTCGCTGCTGGCCTTCGCCTACCTCGGCGGGATCACCTCGATCTCCGGCGCGCTGGTCGCCGGGCTGCTCGCCCCGCTCGGGCTCGGCTACGTCGTCATGAACCGGCTCTTCGAGCTCGGCAACACGTACAACGTCATCGCCGGCGTCGGGCTGATCCTCACCGCGGTCATGAACCCGGAGGGCATCGCCGGCGCCACCCGGCAGAACATCGCCGCGCTCACCCGCCGGCGCCGTCGCGGCGGGGCCGAAGCTCCCGCGTCCGCACCGGGCGCCGACATGACGACCGAGCCGGCACCGCGGCGGCCGCGGCGGATCGTCGAGGAGCGCCCGGTGGTCCTCGACGCCGAGGGCATCAGCGTGCACTTCGGTGGCGTCAAGGCCAACGACGGGGTGTCCCTGCAGGTGCGCAGGGGTCAGATCGTCGGGCTGATCGGCCCGAACGGCGCCGGCAAGACGACGTTCATCGACGCGATCACCGGCTTCGTGCCGTCGAGCGGTCAGCTGACCTTCGACGGCCACCCGCTCGGCGGGCTCGCTCCCCATCAGCGGACCAGGGCCGGCCTGGTGCGCACGTGGCAGTCCGTCGAGCTGTTCGCCGACCTCAGCGTGATCGAGAACCTGCGGGTCGCCAGCGACACGGCGTCGGCGTCGTCGGTGGCCCTCGACCTCGTCGCCCCGAACCGCGCCGCCGACCTCGACCAGGTCGAGTGGGCGCTGTCGCTGATGGGCCTGAGCCACGCCGCCGACGCGTCGCCGGCCAGCCTGTCGCTCGGCCAGCAGAAGCTCGTCGGCGTGGCCCGCGCCCTCGCGGCGCGACCGAAGCTCGTGCTCCTCGACGAGCCCGCGGCCGGCCTCGACAGCGGCGAGAGCCGGGTGCTCGGCGACCGCCTGTTCGACATCGTCGAGCACGACATCTCCGTGTTCCTCGTCGACCACGACATGGGCCTGGTGCTCGACGTCTGCGACTACATCTACGTCCTCGACTTCGGGCGGATCATCGCCGCCGGCACCCCCGCCGAGATCCGCACCGACCCGGCGGTCATCACCGCCTACCTCGGCCAGGAGGTGACGGCATGAGTGCGATCGAGGTCACCGGACTCGTCGCCGGCCACCACGGCGTGCCGGCCGTGCGTGGCCTCGACCTGCACGTCGAGCAGGGCGAGGTCGTCGCCCTGCTCGGCCCGAACGGCGCCGGCAAGACCACGACGCTGCTGACCATCGGTGGGTTCCTGCCGGCCATCGCCGGCACCGTGACGGTGCTCGGCCAGCCGGTCACCGGCACCGCCGCGCACGCCGTCGCCCGCCGCGGGATGGCGCTGCTCCCCGAGGACCGTGGGCTGTTCTTCAGCCTGTCCGTGGCCGAGAACCTGCGGCTGTTCCGCCACCGCGGCAGCGGCGTCACCGTCGACCAGGTCCTCGGCCACTTCCCCGAGCTGACCCGGATCATCGACCGCAAGGCCGGCCTGCTGTCGGGCGGCGAGCAGCAGATGGTCGCCCTCGCCTGCCGCCTCGTCGCCGACCCGAAGGTGCTGATGATCGACGAGATGAGCATGGGCCTCGCGCCGCTCATCGTCGCCCGCCTCCTGCCCGCCGTGCGTCAGATCGCCGACGACACCGGCGCCGCCATCCTGCTCGTCGAGCAGCATGTGCACGCCGCCCTGCAGATCTGCGACCGTGGCTACGTGCTCAGCCACGGCGAGCTGGTGACGCAGGGGACCGCGGCACAGCTCGACAGCGACCGCGAGGTGCTCGCCAGCAGCTACCTCGGCACGCAGACCCTCGACCACGAAGCACCGTCCTGAACGCGACGCTGCGTCAGGCAACCGAAAGGACCAGAACATGACCGTCTCCGGCACCTGTGCCCCGCAGTTCCAGGAGCTGCACGACCTGCTCGACGCCAGCATCGACGCCGGCGAGGACCTCGGCGCGTCGATCGCCCTGATCCACGACGGCGAGATGGTCGTCGACATCTGGGGCGGCTGGGCCGACCCCGAGCGGACCCGCCCCTGGGAGCGCGACACCATCGTCAACGTGTGGTCGACGACCAAGACGGTGACCTCGCTCGCCGCCCTCATCCTCATCGACCGCGGCCTGCTCGACGTCGACGCGCCGGTGGCCAAGTACTGGCCGGAGTTCGCCGCCAACGGCAAGGAGAACGTCCTCGTCCGCCACGTCATGTCGCACACCTCCGGCGTGGCCGGCTGGGAAGCCCCCGTCACGGTGGAGGACCTGTACGACCCGATCGCCGCCGCCCGGCGGCTGGAGTCGCAGGCGCCGTGGTGGGAGCCGGGCACCGCCATCGGCTACCACGGCATCAGCGTCGGCACGCTCGTCGCCGAGCTGATCCGGCGCATCGACGGCCGCTCGCTCCACGCGTTCGTCGCCGAGGAGATCGCCGGGCCGCTCGGCGCCGACTTCCACATCGGGCTCGACCCGGTCCACGACAGCCGCGTCGCCACGATCGTCCCGCCACCGGCCGCCGAGATCGACCTCGACGCGCTCGACAAGGACAGCGCGCTCTACAAGTTCATGGTCGGCCCGACGATGGACCCGAGCCGGGCCAACGACCCGAACTGGCGGCGCGCCCAGTTCGGCGCCGCCAACGGCCACGGCAACGCCCGCTCCGTGGCCCGGGTGCAGTCGGTGGTGTCCCACGGCGGCGAGATCGACGGCGTGCGCCTGCTCTCGCCGGCGACGTGCGAGCTGACGCTGCGCGAGCAGCTCACCGGCGTCGACATCTTCCTCGGCTTCCCCGTGCGCTGGGGCATCGGCTACGCCCTCGCCGCCGACGGCACGTTCTGCTTCGGGGCGCCGCCAGGACGGATGTGCTGCTGGGGCGGCTGGGGCGGCTCGGTGCTCCTCAACGACCTCGACCACGGCTTCACGTTCGCCTACATGATGAACAAGATGGCGCCCGAGATCGCCGGCTCGGCAAGGAGCGAGGCGCTCGTCCACGCCGTGTACCGCGCCATGAAGTAGCGCCGCGCGGGGGTGTGGCTGGTACCACCACGCGAGACGCTGGGTAGCGCGGTCGATGCGTGGCGCCGTCGGGCGCACGATGCACCTCGTCAACCACGAACGCCTCCGACGGCGTTCGTCGCACGAGGAGCACACCCACATGAGCAGCACCACCACCCTGGCCCCGCACGTCGCCATCGACGAGGGGCACGACACCGCCGCGCCGCGAGCCAACCGCCGGCCGCGCTGGCCGATCTTCGGCATCGTCGCCGGCGTCACCGGGTCGGCCAGTGCGATCGCCGGCATCTCCAAGGTCACCGAGGAGCAGGCCGCGGAGGGCCTCGGCGTGCTCGACCACCTGACCCGTGGCACCTACCACGTGTCGTTCGTGCTCGGCATCGTCGCCCTCGCGTCGCTGTTCGTCGCCGCCACCGGCTGGAAGCGATGGGCCGAGCAACGAGCACCGAGAGATCTCGCGGCACGGACGATCGGCACGGCGCTCGGCGCGACCGCGACGGTCAACATCGTCTTCACCTGCCTGGCCGGCTCGATGGCGCTGTACCTGCCGGGTGGCACCGACCACGGCTGGCTGCCGGAGGAGAGCATCTTCGTCAACTACTCGCTGCTCGACTTCGGCCAGCTGCTCGGGTGGTGGGGCGCCGCCGTCGCCGCCGTGTGCGTCGTCACGCTCAGCCTGCGCCGCAGCCCGGTGCTGCCGCGCTGGATGGGCGTCGTCAGCGTCGTCCTGCTCCTGCCGCCGCTCGGCCTCGCCGCAGCGACGTCGCTGCCGGGCTTCGTCGGCCTGACGATGCCGATCTGGCTCGTGGTGACGAGCGTCGGCCTGGTGTTCAGCAGCCGGGCGAAGGCGTGAGCCCAGCCTCGCCCCCGACGATGGTGCCGGTCCGGATCCGTCCGTTCCGGCGCCATCGGCGCGTCCCGGCGCGGGCTGCGTAGGGTCGGGCGCGATGGGCATCCGAGTCGTCGTCGCCGAGGACCACGCGCTGCTGCGCCACGGTCTGGAGCGGATGCTCGGCGCCGCGCCGGACATCGAGCTGGTCGGCAGCGCGGCCGATCTGCCGTCGCTGCTCGCGCTGGTCGACGAGGCCGTGCCCGACGTCGTCGTCACCGACATCCGCATGCCGCCGACGGGGACCGACGAGGGCATCCGCCTGGCCGCCCGGCTGCGCGCCGACCGTCCCGACGTCGGCGTCGTCGTGCTCAGCCAGCACGCCGAGGCCACCTACGCGCTGGCCCTGCTGGCCGACGGTTCGGCGCGGCGCGCCTACCTGCTGAAGGAGCGGGTGGCCGACGTCGACGAGCTGCTCGGCGCGGTTCGCGAGGTCGCCGCCGGCGGTTCGCGGATCGATCCGCAGGTGGTCGACCAGCTGGTGAGTGGGACGCGCCGCGCCGGCTCGGAGCTGGCGCGGCTGACGCCGCGCGAGACCGAGGTGCTCGCCGAGATGGCCCAGGGCAAGAGCAACGGCGCGATCGCCGCCAGCCTCGTGCTGTCCGAGCGCGCCGTCGAGAAGCACACCAACTCGATCTTCTCCAAGCTCGGCCTGTCCGAGGAGCGCGACCTCAACCGGCGGGTGAAGGCGGTGCTCATGTACCTGCACGAGCAGGGCGGCTGAGATGGGCGCCGACGTGCGGGTGCTCGTCGTCGACGACCAGGAGCGCTTCCTCGCGGTGGCCCGGACGGTGGTCGAGCGCACGGCCGGGTTCACGCTGGTCGGGGCGGCAGGCGACGGCGCGGCGGCGATCGAGCAGGCCCTGGCGCTGCGGCCCGATCTCGTCCTGATGGACATCAACATGCCGGTGCTCGACGGCATCGAGGCGGCGCGGCGCATCGCCGTCGAGGCGCCGGAGGTCGTCGTCGTGCTGCTGTCGAGCTACGCCAGGGACGATCTGCCGGCGGGCGCGCTCGACGGCGGGGCCCGTGACTACCTCCACAAGGAGGAGCTCGGACCGGGCGCGCTGCGGGCCCTGTGGGCCGCGCACGGCGTCGGCTGATCAGGCGGCGCGCAGCGCCTCGGCCGGCGGGCGGCGCCTGGCTCGCAGCGCCGGCGCCAGTGCGAGCACGACGGCCACCACCGCTGCGCCGGCGACCACGAACAGCAACGTCCACGGGACGGCGAGGTCGGCGCGCACGCCGATCGATCGGGCCACCTCGCCCCACAGCAGCCGCGCCAGCGCGACGCCGAGCGGCAGCCCGCCGACGAGGCCGACGGCCGCCGACGTCAGCGCCATGGCGACGATCGTCAGGCCCGACTGCCGCGGCGTGCCCCCGAGGGCGCGGAGCACGGCGAGGTCGCCGGCCCGGCTGGCGCCGGTGACGACGAGTGCGTGCAGCAGCGCGATCGCCGCGAGCGCGGCGACGAACAGCCCGAGCAGCATGGGCAGCGACCCGAGCTCGGAGACGTCGCGGACCTCGTTCGGCGCGGTGCGCACGATCATCTCGAACGCGGCGTAGTCGCCGAGCACGGCGTCGAGCTCGTGCTCGTCGGCGACGCGGAGCAACGCCTCGCGGAAGCGGCCGGTGGCGGCCGAGACGGCGAGGCCCTCGGTCGTGAACAGCACCGAGCTGCCGAGCGGCTCGAGGTTCGACGACGGGCCGAGCCCGATGCCGACGACCGTGAAGCGCAGACTGCCAGCGGTGATCGTGTCGCCGACCCGGCGTCGCAGGTCGTGAGCGAGGCGCCCACCGAGCACGACCTCGTCGTCGGCCGCGGGCAGGCGACCCTGCTGCAGCACCCAGCCGGCGTCGCCGCGGATGTTGCGCACCGCGTACGCGTCGGCGGGCCGGCCGTCGATCGAGGTCTCCGCGCTCGCCACCTCGGCCACCGCGTCGAAGCGCCAGTCGGCGGCCAGCCGATCGACGAGGGCGTCGTCGACGTCGGCGATCGAGACGTCGGCGTTCCACCCCCACCGCTGCGGCGTGTCGACGAGACGGTCGAGGCTGGCGGTGAAGCACAGGCTGCCGACGATGCCGGCCACGCCGAGCACGCAGCCGGCGAGCGACATCCGCACGGGGACGTGCCGCGGGCCGCCGCGCGAGAGCGCGAAGGACGCGCCGACGAACGGCCAGCCGCGCCGCGCCGGCACGACGCGCAGCCGGCGGCCGACGGCGGACATGTCGCCCCTGACCCGGCTGCGACCGGCCCGCCACGCCGTCGCCGCGGCGATCGCCACGATGAGCACCGCAACCGCCGCCGCGCCGCCGAGCACCGCGGCGAGATCGAGCCGCCACCTCGGGGACGGCTCGCTGCGCCAGAGGTTGCCGACCGGCTCCACCCGCGACGCCAGCACGCCGACCGCCGCGGCCACGAGCCCGGCGATGGCGGCGGCCGGCAGCGCCGGCACGACGCGGGCGAGCACGCGCGGCGCCGACGCCAGGCCGAGCGCGGACTCCACTCGCTGGGTGGTGGTGGTCGCGCCGTGGTGACGGGACCAGGCCTGCGCCAGGCCGGCGGCGACCGCCAGCGCGGCGACGACGACCGCGGCGATCAGCCCGGCGAACAGCACGTGCGCGGCGCGGATCAACCGGTCCGTGCCGTCGCGGTGGATGTCGGCGGCGACCGGCGAGAAGTCGTCGTTCGCCGGGTCACCGGCGCCGACGAGCGCGGTGACCTGGTCGACGACGGTGACCGCGGCGGCCCGGTCGCCGCGCACCGCGAGGCGGAGGTCGTAGCCGGCGAACAGGTCGGTGTGCGCGGCGGCGAACGCCGGCGTCGCCAGCAGCGGCGAGCCGTCGAACATGCCCGGCGTCACCCGTGCGATCCCGACCACGGTGAGCTCGACGACCGGCCCGTCGGGGTCACCGAAGCCGGTGTCGAACTGGAAGACCTCCTCGGCGCTCAACATCGTCAGCACGAGGCGGTCGCTGACCGAGACGCCGGCGGCGTCGACGATCGCCTCGGTCGCCACCACCTCGTCGGGCGCGCCCGGCGCCGCGGCGCGGCCGGCCACGATCACCGGCTGCACGAGCCGGTCGTCGGTCTGCGTGGGCGCGATCACCCCGGCGTACTGCAGCCCCTGACCGTGCTCGATCCGGCCGACGGCGACGCCGGCGACCCAAGCACCGGTGACGTCGGGCAGCGCCTGCACGTCGTCGACGAAGCGCGCATCGAACAGCCGCAGGTGGACGTCGCCGGGCGCGACCGCGCGGTACAGGCGATCCGGCGCGGAGATCGTCCGCCGCGCCAGGACGGCACCGCCGACGACCAACCCGCCGAGCAGCCCGCCGGCGACACCGAGCACGAGCAGCGACCGCCACCGGCGCGCCCACTCCCAGCGGGCGATGACGGCGACCGCGGGGTTGGCCACTCAGCGGACCGCCACGTCGACGGCGTCGCGGTGGATGCGACCCTCGATCCGCACCCCACCCGACGGCGCGGTGGCGACGTCGACGGTGCCGCCGACGGCGACCATCCGGTCGACCATGTTGCCGAGACCGTGACCGTGGCGCACCACGCCGTCGCCGAGGCCGGGCCCGTCGTCGGTCACCTCGAACCGCAATACCCGGCCGTCGTCGAGCAGGCGCACGGTGACCGCGGCCCCCGGCGCGTGCTTCGCCGCGTTCTGCAGCGCCTCCATGCAGCAGAAGTAGACGGCCGCCTCGATCTCCGTCGGGTAGCGGCCGATGCCCTCGGCGGTGACGTGCACCGCCGACGGGCTGCGCTGGCCGGAGGCCCGCAGCGCTTCGACCAGCCCGGCGTCCATCAGCAGTGGCGGGTAGATGCCGTGGGCCAGCGAACGCAGCTCGTCGATCGCCTCGCGGACGTCCTGACCGAGCGCGGCGAACGTGTCGGCCGCGGTCGAGGGATCGGCGGCGATCTCGTCGGCGGCGAGGCGCAGGTTGACGGCGAGGGCGACGAGGTGCTGCTGCGCGCCGTCGTGGAGGTTGCGCTCGATGCGGCGCCGCTCGCTGTCGGCGGTGGCCACCAGGCGGACCCGCGAGGCGCGCAGCTCCTCGTTCGTGCGGCGCAGGTCGTCGAGTGTCTGCTGCAGCGTGGCGTCCAGCTCGCGGTTGTGCAGGATCACGCCGAGGCGGCTGCCCAGCTCGGCGAGCGCGGCGTCCTCCTGCGGGGTGAACCGCTCGCCGCTGGCCAGGCGGGCGACGACGACCAGGCCGAGCAGCCGCCTGGCGTGGGTGGCCGGCGCGACCCGCACCTCGCCGAGCGGGCGGTCGTCGAGCAGTTGCGGCAGCCACATCTCCAGCCACGCCCGGCCGACCACGCCGCCACCGGCGAGCACCGACGACGCCGAGTCGTCGGGTCGCAGCGCGGCCGGTCGCCGGCTGGGGATCGACACCGCCCGGGCGAGCCCGCCGGCGTCGTCGACGCGCCAGACCTCGGCGGATGCGGCGTGCAGCGAGCGCACCAGCGCTTCGGCGAGCTGGACGAGCAGGTCGTCGTCGGGTGCCGCGGTGCTGGCGCGGCGGCCGAACGTGCGGACGACGTCCTCCGGTGACCGGCCAGCGCCGCGCCCGACGCGCTGCCGACGTCGAGCGCGCCCAGCGCCGAGCGGGCGGCCACAGGACGCCGGCGACGGCGGCCGCGGCGAGCACCGGCGCGATCGTCCACGTCCCCGTGCCGGGCAGCCGGCCCGACGCCAGCGCCGCGCCGCCGACCGCGAGCGCGAGCACGAGCGCGGCGGCGATCACGACCAGCGCGCCGCGGATCGCAGCGCGCTGCCAGCGGGCGGTCACCGCGCCGCCTGGGCGATGTCGGCGACGACCTGGCCGTCGCGCATCCGCAGCTGGCGGCCGGCGCGGGCGGCGATCTCGCGGTCGTGGGTGACCATCACGATCGTCTGCCCCTCGGCGTTGAGGCGGGCGAACAGCCGCAGGATCTCGGCGCCGCCGTCGCTGTCGAGCGCGCCGGTCGGCTCGTCGGCGAGCAGCACGGTCGGGCGGTTGGCGAGCGCCCGGGCGATCGCCAGCCGCTGGCGCTGACCGCCCGACAGCGAGCCGGGGTCGGCGTGCGCCTTGTCGAGCAGGCCCAGCAGGTCGAGCAGGTCGTGGGCGCGCCGCTCGGCATCGGCGCGTGCCGCCCCGGCGACGAGGGCGGCGAGCGCGACGTTGTCGAGCGCGGTGATGCCCTCGATCAGGTTGAAGAACTGGAAGACCATCCCGACGTGGCGGGCCCGCATCCGGGCGAGCGCGTCGTCGCCGAGGTCGGTGAGGTCGGTGCCGGCGACGACGACGCGGCCGGCGTCGGGGCGCTCGAGGCCGGCGACGATGCTCAGGAACGTCGACTTGCCGCACCCCGACGGTCCCGTCAGCGCGACGAACTCGCCGGGGTGGACGACGACGTCGACGCCGCGCAGCGCACGCACGGGCGCGGTGGCGGCGTCGAAGGTGCGGCGCACGTCGTGCGCCTCCAGCACGGGCACGGCCGAGGTGTCGCGGGAGTCGGTCATGGTGGGATCCAGTGCCACAGACTGCCCGAAGCGCTCGGCCGTGCCCGGTCTCGTCGACGCGTCGTCTCGTCGTCTCGTTCAGGCCACGGTGATCGTGTGCTGCATGCCGGCCATGAAGTGCGGCGGGCCCTCCTCGCCACCACCCTGGGGGATGAAGCAGACGAGGAAGTACGTGCCGGGGGTGAGGTCGACGGCGGCGTAGCTGGTGGTGCCCGGCCCGCCGAACGTGACGCCGGTGAACTGCAGCTTCGCCATCCCCTCCTCCTCCGGGAGGGCGAGCAGGTCGGCCAGCGGTTCGGTCACGCCGTCGGCAGCCTTGAACAGGACCATCTCGTGCTCCTCGACGCCCTTGTTGGTCAGGGCGAAGCTGACGCGGCCGGCCTTCAGCGTGGTCGGTGCGTCCTGGAAGACGTACTCGACGGCACGGATGTCGACGGACTGCAGGTCGCAGCCGTCGTGCACCGCCTTGCCCACGGCGGCGATCGCCGTGGCGGTGGCGGGTGCCAGCAGCCCCGACGGGTCGCCGGTCTCGCCGACCTGCGCGAACGCGTCGCGCATCGTCTCGGCGGACTTCTTGGCGTCCCCCTTGAGGTGTTCGACGAGCGTCGTGGCGATCGGCAGCATCTGCTCGATGGCGTAGGACTTGATCTCGGCCGGATCCTCCGGCGCCTGGGCGAACGCGGTGCCGTAGGCGACGGCCGCGTCGCACGCCGCGGGGTCGAGCGACGACGACGTGTCGTCGTCACCACAGGCCGCGAGCGCGGTGAGCGACAGCGAGGCCAGGACGACGGCGAGTGAACGGGTGCGGCGGGTGCGGTGGATGCGCATGGGGGGTGCTCCTGGTGAGACGTGGTGTTGACGTCTGACATGGAACGCCGATCGGCCCGCCGGTTCGATGAGCCCACCTTGCGAATCGGCGGTGGTGCTAGCACCCCCTGGTTCAGGACTGGATCGACCGGCAGTCGCGGAAGTCCAGGAAGAGCGCCGCCGGATCCTCCATCAGGCCCGGGTGCGTCCAGACCTCGCCCGGGGTGAACAGCCGCTCGATCTCGACGGCGTCACCGTCCTGCAACGCCCGCCGCCTGGCCTCGAAGACGTCGATGCGCTCCTGCGCGGCGTCGAGCACGCCCCGCCAGAGCCCGTCGTCGGGCACGCCGTCGGTGTCGACACGCTGCAGGTCCTGCCGGGTCAGTCGCCACTCGGCCGCGACGGCGTCCATCTGCTCGCGCAGCTCGTCGGAGACGACGACCTGCTCGTTGCGGAGCACCTGGGCGACGACGCCGAGCACGAGGTCGGTCGAGTAGCCGGTGTTCAGCCGGCGCGACACGATCGTCGTGCACGCGCTCGATGCCGAGGTCACGAACGTGGCGTGGTCCGCAGGGATCCCGCGGGTGGTGGCGACGATCTCGCAGTCGCGGCCCGCCAGGCGCAGCTCCTCCAATGCTCGCTGGAGATCGTCGTCGGCACCACCGGAGTCAGCCGGCCGGTAGCCGGCGGCGATCGCGTCCCAGTTGCCGCCGGCGAGCAGCTCGGCGCGGTCGGTGGAGCGGGCGATCTCGGCGTCGACGGCGGCGACGATCGCCGCCCACGCCTCGGCATCGCGATCGCCGTCGGGCTTCAGCTCGGCGAGCCGATCACGCGCCGTGGCGCGCACGGAGATCGAAGCCGTCAGCCGATCGCGGATCGGCGGCAGATCGTCCGCGCTGAGCTCCCTGCCACGGACGATCGCCTCGATCACCTCCAAGTTCGCATCGTTGGCGGCGTCCATCGTCGCCAGGTCGATGCCGTTGACGACGTCGGTGCAGCGCCGCGCCGCCTCGAACGAGAACCCGTCCGGATCGTCGGTCGCCGCGGCGCCACCTCCGCCGTCGCTGCCACATCCGCTCAGTGCTGCGAGGCGAGACGACGGCTGCACAGGCGAGGCGGGCGAGGGGCCGGGGGGAGCGGAGCATGGCGACCCACTCTGTCAGACGTCGTTCGGCGCCGACCCCGGCAGCGAAAGTCGTGACGGGCGCGACGGGCCGGTGTGCTGTGCTGGGCGCCACCGAACCGGGGAGGGTCTCATGGGTGCTGCATCGCGTTTCATCGATCAGGGAGTTGCCGATCAGAAGGACGTGATGCGAAGTGGAGACGTTGAACCTCGGGATCCTGGCGCACGTCGACGCCGGTAAGACCACGCTCACCGAGCGGCTGCTGCACGCCGCCGGGGTCATCGACGAAGTCGGTCGGGTCGACGACGGTTCGACGCAGACCGATTCCCTCGCGCTCGAACGCCAGCGTGGGATCACGATCAAGTCGGCGGTGGTGTCGTTCGTCGTCGACGGCGTGACGGTCAACGTCCTCGACACGCCGGGGCACCCCGACTTCATCGCCGAGGTGGAGCGCGTGCTCGGCGTGCTCGACGCCGCGGTGCTGGTCGTGTCCGCGGTCGAGGGCGTGCAGTCGCAGACGATGCTGCTGTTCCGGGCGCTGCGGCGGCTGGGCGTGCCGACGTTGGTCTTCGTCAACAAGATCGACCGTGTCGGCGCCGACGTGGCGCGGACGGTCGCGGCGATCGCCGAACGCCTTGACGTCGAGGTGCTGACGATGGTGACGCCGTCGAACGTCGGCACGAGCGACGCCGACATCCGGGTCGACGACCTCGCCGACGGCGTGTTCGCCGAGCGGGCCAGCGAGACGCTGTCGACGCACGACGACGCGATCCTGCGCCGCTACCTCGACGCCGGCCCGCTGCCGCCCGACGCGTTGCAACAGGCGATCGGCGAGCAGGCGGCGCGACTGCAGATCGTGCCCGTGTACGCCGGCGCCGCGCTGCGCGGCATCGGCGTCGACGAGCTGATGCGGGCGATCACGACGGTGCTGCCGGCACGGCCGTCGTCGCCGACGGTGGCGTCCGAGCCGCCGTCCGGCACGGTGTTCAAGATCGAGCGCAGCCCGAGCGGCGACCGGCTCGCGTACGTCCGCATGTTCGCCGGCATCCTGCGCGCCCGGGACCGCCTGCGCCTCGACGCCGAGCGCGATCCCGAGACGGTGACAGCGATCGAGGTGTTCGAGCGCGGCACCACGCGGCAGCGAGCGGCGACGCAGGCCGGCGAGATCGCCAAGGTCCACGGCCTGTCGAGCGCGCGCGTCGGCGACAGCTTCGGGCCGGCCACGCATCGCGGATCGCAACGAACGTTCCCGCCGCCGGCACTGGAGACCGCGGTCGTCGCCCGCCACCGCAACGAGGCGCGCGCCGTGTTCGAGGCGCTCACCGAGCTCGCCGAGCAGGACCCGCTGATCAACCTCCGTCAGGACGATGCCCGCCAGGAGCTGTTCCTGTCGCTGTACGGCGAGGTCCAGAAGGAGATCGTCGCCCAGACCCTGGCACTCGACCACGGGCTGCAGATCGAGTTCCGCCCGACGACGCCGGTGTGCATCGAGCGGCCGAACCGGCCGGGCAGCGCCATCGAGCGGCTGCCGCGCCACCGCTCCCCGAACCATCCGTTCCTCGCCACCGTCGGCCTGACGATCGCCCCGACGCCGCCGGGATCCGGCGTCACCTTCGAGCTCGGCGTCGGCGTCAAGTCCGTCCCGATCCACGTCTTCGACAGCATCGACAACTTCCGGGCGCTGATGCAGCGAACCGTCGAGGACACGCTGCGCGAGGGGCTGTGCGGCTGGCAGGTCGCCGACTGCCACGTCGTCATGACCGAGTGCGGCTACCAGGCGCCACCGCGGAAGTGGCCGGGCACCACGTCGTGGGATTACCGCCTCCTCACGCCGCTCGTGCTGATGACGGCGCTGCGGCGTGCCGGGACGACGGTGCTCGAACCGATCGTCGAGCTGCACCTCGAGATCCCCGCCGGCGACCTCAGCGCGGTCATGTCCGTGCTGCACGCGCTCGACGCCCGTCCCGGTCCGCCGACGACACGTGGCGCGGTCGTCGTCCTCGGCGGCACCATCCGAGTCGCACAGCTGCACGACCTGCAGTCGCGGCTGCCCGACCTCACCCGCGGCGAGGGCGTGCTGGAGACGGCGCCGGCGGGCCATCGGCCCGTTCGCGGCGTACCGCCGCCGTCGCGCCCGCGCACCGATCGCAACCCGCTCGACCGGGACGGCTACCTCCGCAGCGTGGCGCGCGGCAGTCGCGCCGGCGAGCCCGCCAGGCAGCCGTTCATCTAGCGTCGGCCAGCGTGGGGGAGTCCGTCGCAGTGCCGGTGACGGTGCTCGGCGGCTACCTCGGTGCCGGCAAGACGACGCTGCTCAACCGTGTGCTGCGCGGGAGCGGGCGACGCATCGCCGTGCTCGTCAACGACTTCGGCGAGATCGGCATCGACGCCGACCTCGTCGAGTCCCGCGACGGCGACACGATCAACCTCGTCAACGGGTGCATCTGCTGCTCGATCGCCGGCGGGTTCCACGAGGCGATGGTCGGCCTGCGCGACCGCGCCGATCCGCCCGAGTGGGTGATCGTCGAAGCGAGCGGCGTGTCGGACCCTGGCGCGGTCGCCCAGTACGCGCACCTCGACGGGTTCCGCCTCGACGCGGTGGTCGTCGTCGCCGACGCCGAGCAGGTGCGCGCCCGTGCCGCCGACCGCTACGTCGGTCGCCAGGTGCGCGAGCAGCTCGCCGCCGCGGACCTGCTGGTGCTGAACAAGGTCGACCTCGTCGACGACGCCACGCGGGCCGAGGTGCGCGACTGGCTGGCGGCGGTCGGCGCCGCCGGTGTCGCGGTGGTCGAGGCCGAGCACGCCGACGTGCCCCTGGACCTCCTGCTGCCCGGCCTGGAAGCTGGCCGAGGGCGAGGCGCTCATGTGGTCGCGGGTCACGCTCACGCACTCGACTGCTACACGACGTGGAGCGTCGACGTCGACGCGGCGGTCGACGCCACCGTGTTCGGCGCGTTCGTCGACGCGCTGCCGGCCGCCGTGCTGCGGGCCAAGGGCATCGTCACGTTCGCCGGCGACCCCGGTGCACGACACGAGCTGCACGTCGTCGGACAGCGCAGGTCGCTGCGCCGGCACGAGGTCGACGTCGCCACGTCGCCGTCGACCCGGCTCGTGCTCATCGCCCGCGCGTCCTCTGACGACGCCGGCGCCGCGGACACCGCCGCCGTCGAGCCCGCGCTGGCCGAACTGCGCCGGCACCTCACCTGCCACGCCGAGAACGGAGCCATGCCGTGACCATCACCGTCTTCGCCGCCAGGCACGTCGTCACGATGAACCCGGCCAACCCGAGCGGCACCCACGTCGCCGTGCGCGACGGGCGCATCCTCGGCGTCGGCACGCTCGCCGACGTCGCCGGCTGGGGCGACTACGAGCTCGACGAGACGTTCGCCGACCACGTGCTCGTGCCCGGGATGATCGAGGTCCACTCGCACGCCTTCGAAGGGCTGACGGGCGTGTTCCCGTACCAGGGCTACTTCGACCGCCCTGCGCCGGACGGCCGCATGCTTCCCGGCATCCGCTCGATCGACGCGCTGCTCGACGACCTGCGCCGCCTCGACGCCGAGCTGGAGGACCCGGACCAGACGCTCCTGACGACCGGCTTCGATCCGATCTACTTCGACGGGCCTCGACTCGACCGGACCCACCTCGACTCGGTGTCGACGACGCGGCCGATCTGCCTGCTGCACGCCAGCATCCACGTCGCCACGGTCAACACGGCGATGCTCACCAGGCAGGGCATCACCCGTGACCACCCGGGCGTCGGCGTCGTCAAGGGGCCCGACGGGGAGCCGACCGGCGAGCTGCAGGAGATGCCGGCGATGGCGCTCGCCGGCGACGCCATCGGGCGCCTCCTGCGGGCGATGGGCAACGAGGACACGATCCGCAACCTCGGGCGGATGGCCCGCCAGGTCGGCATCACGTGTGTCGGCGACATGGCCGGTGGCCTGCTCGCCAACCCCGGCCTGTTGGGGACGTGGCAGCGTGTCGTCGGCGACCCGTCGTTCCCCGCCCGTGTGGTGATGCACAACATGGTGTCGCTGGCGCCCGGCTCCCGTCCCGGCGACCCGGCGGTCGCGCAGGCGATCAAGGACCTCCAGCGCCAGGCCAGCTCGCCGAAGCTGCGATTCCCCGGCGTGAAGTTCGTGCTCGACGGCTCGATCCAGGGCTTCACGGCGGTGATGAGCTGGCCCGGCTACTACCGCGGCCAGGACCATGGCCAGATGCTCGTCGTCCCCGAGCAGTTCGTCGACTGGGCCCGCCCGTTCCACGAGGCCGGCATCACGATGCACATCCACTGCAACGGCTCGGCGACGATCGACCTCGCGCTCGACACGGTGGAGGCGCTGCTGCGCGAGACGGCATGGCTCGACCACCGTCACACCGTGCAGCACTCGCAGCTGACGACGGCGGCGCAGCTCCGGCGGATGAAGGCGCTCGGCATGTGCGCCAACATCTTCGCCAACCACATCTGGTACTGGGGCGACGTCCACCACGACATCACGGTTGGTCCCGAGCGCGCCGACGCCATGGAGCCGTGCGCGACGGCGAAGCGCATCGGCGTGCCGTTCTCGCTGCACAGCGACGCCAACGTCACCCCGCTCGGCGCCCTGCACGTGATGTGGTGCGCGGTCAACCGGCTGACGCCGTCGGGCCGTGTGCTCGGTGAGCACGAGAAGATCTCTGCCTGCGACGCGCTGGCGGCCGTCACGATCGACGCCGCGTACCAGATGCACCTCGACCACGAGCTCGGCACGATCGAGTGCGGCAAGTGGGCCGACTTCACCGTGCTGGAGGAGTCCCCGCTCGACGTCGACCCGGTGCGCATCAAGGACATCGCCGTGTGGGGCACCGTCGTCGGCGGCCTCAAGTACCCGGCCGAGCGCGCTGGGGTTTGACGAGGTCGACGGCGTAGACGTCGGACATCGGGAACAGCGCCGTCGCCGGATGCTCGATCCGGCGCGCGCCGACGGCCGCGGCGACACGAAGCGATGCCAGGTTTCGCCGGTCGATCACGAACAGGGCGCGCCGAACCTGTCCGTCCGAGAGCGCGTCGAGCAGCAGCCGGACGGCCGGCGCCGCGTGCCCGTGGCCGCGGTGCTCGGTGAACACGGCATAGCCGAAATTGGCCTCACCGGTGCCCAGCCACTCGGGCTCGGTGTCGGCATCGACCCAGCCGACGACGGTCCCGTCGACCTCGATCACGACCGTCGGTGACGGCGTCGCCGAGCCAGGGCCGAGCCACCGCTCCATCTCGGGATCCCGCCCGTCGAGGATCGCCCGCCGATCCGCAGGACGGAACGCCCTGATCGACACGTGACCGGCCGTCGTGGTGCCGAAGTCTGCCTGGGCCGCCGCCACGATCCAGCGCTCGAGCACGCGGCCGCCGCCGGTCGTCTCGGTGCCGGCGAACGCTGCGCCGAGGCGGCCGGCGACGGCCTTCGATGCGACGTTGCCCTCGTCGATGCGCAGGATCGCGGCGTGACCTTCGAATGCGGTCGCGGCGTAGCCGAGCAGCAGCCGCGTCGCTCGCATCGCGACGCCACGCCGTCGCCACTCGGGGAACACGACGTAGGTGATGTTGACGAGACCATCGGCGCGCAGCTCGGCCTCGCAGTCGCCGATCAACTCACCGGTGGACGCGTCGACGATCGCGAAGTTCCGCTCCGGACCGGCTGTCTGCCACGAGCGCCGCCATCGCTCGGCGACCGCTGTCATCAACTCGAACGAAAGCGCCCCGGCCAGTCGAACCACCGCCGCATCTCGTCGTCCTGCCGGGCGACGTACGCCACGGCATCCTCGGTGCGGAACGGCCGGAGGACGACGACGCCGTCACTCAACATCGTGTCGTCCGGATTCGACACCAGCTGCTCGACGAGGGTCTGCTCGGCAGGCACGTGCCGCAGCGTACGCGGCACGTGGTCCCGGCTTGCCCGGCGTTTCGTCACGGCCAGCCGCTGGCGGCGACGGTGGTGGGTGGTCGGGCGTGCTGCGGTTCGATCCTGTTGTGGAACGTGCACAGCAGCCGCCCGTTGTCCTGCGACGTCTCGCCGCCGAAGCTGGCCGGGACGATGTGGTCCGCGTCGCAGCCGTCGACGGGTTCGTCGCAGCCGGAGCGGTGTTGGCAGTGCAGGTCGCGGACCTCGATCACGGCGCGCAGCGCGCCGGTGAACGTGCGCCGCTTCGACGTCGCCACGGCGTGGGTGGCCGAGTCGAACAGGATCGAGCGGACGTCCAGCGCGTCCAGGTAGGGCACGAGGTGCCCGGGGCGGACGACGGTGCCGTCGGACAGCTCGCACAGGTGCGCGAACGCGTCGTGCCCGATGGCGATGTTCGCCAGGATCCTGGCGGGGCGACCGTTGGCCGGCATCGCCATCGCCCGGCGCGCCATCTCCACGAGCGCGGCGGCGCGCTGCTCAGTCAGCGAACCGTCGAGGCGGAGCTCGGTGATGATCGTGTCGAGCGCGTTGGTGACGATCTGTCCACCGATCGGGTCGAGCTCGCCGTCGATCGTGACGGCGCCCTGGATCGGGGTCAACGTCAACGACGGTGCCGGCAGGGCGGGTTCGGGGCCGTCGTGGTTGAGCTCGGCATCGGCGCGGTGGCGCCAGTAGTCGAGCGCCTTGTCCAGCTCGGTGACGCGCAGGTTGCGGGCCTGGTCGACGAGCACCTCCTCGTCACGGGCGAACACCACCTCACGGCCGGGTTGGGCGGCGAGGAGCGCGTCGACCTGATCCACCGAGAGCTCACCAGCCTCGAACGCCGCGGCGACGAACGGTGCGGCTTCGAGGTGGCGGCCGCGCAGCAGCACCCGCTGTGCCGCCGCCTTGCCCGTCCGCCCGTCGCGCGCCATCCGCGCCGACGACGACCGCGACCCGTCGGAGGCCCACACGCCCCGCTGCTCCCAACGGTGCGCGCATCGGCACAACTGCGCATCGAACAACCGACGCAGCCGCTGCAAGCCGACGAGCGCCTCGTCCAACTCCAGATCGGACAGCACATCGAGATCGACATCGCCGAGCAGCCTGAGGTCATCTGCGACCCGCTCGACGACACCGGCGACATCCATGTCCACATGATAGCGAACACATGTTCGATCGGCCAAGTCCCATTCGTCGGCTGGGTCACGAGATCGGTGCCCGGTCTGTCACAACACCTTCGAGAACCTCTGCCAGCACATGAACGTGCACGTCGGTTTGTGCGCTGACACAGATCCCGAGGCGACGGTGGTCAGAGGTTGCCGCCCAGCGTCGTGGTCAGCGCGTCGAGCTGTGCCCTGAGCTCGCTCTCGCCGAGGTTCTGTGCGTTCTCCCATGCGGCGGACGGCAGTGGTTGGCACGGTGCAGGGTCGGGGTCGTAGCGGGCGACGAGGTGCACGTGCACGTGAGGAACGGCGTTGCCCAACAGCTGCACGTTCAGGTGGACGGGCTGGAAGACCTGGCCGATGGCGCGGCTCACGATGGCGACCTCGGACCAGAAGCGGGTCAGCTCGTCGACGTTCATCGACTGCAGGTCGGCGACGTGACGCTCTCGGAAGATCACCACCGAGTAGCCCGGCGTTGGCGCCGATCGCTGGAGGTAGCCGTCGCTCGAGCGCCCCTCGTAGAAGCGCGCACCGTGCTCGGTTTCGCTCGGCCGTCCCTCGATGCAATGCGGACAGCCGACACCGGCCCTGCGGTCGAAGAACGCCGCCGGCCAGTTGGACATCTCCACCGTCGGAGTCTCACAGCTCGCGCCGACGAAGATCTATGCATGAGCGTCGCGGAACTGCGCTGGGTAGGCGCGGCCGGGCAGTTCGGGCTGCTGGGGCGCGGCGAGGTCAGTGCGGCGGAGCTTCGTGACGACGGCATCGCTCGTTGTGAGGCGCTCGATCCGCATCTCGGGTTCCTCGTCGGCTCGTCGTTCGAGCAGGCGGGCCCCGGGGTGCCGATGCTGCTCAAGGACGCCGGGCAGGAGCTCGTTGGCACGCCGCACTACGTCGGGGTCGCGGCCTTGCGCGACGCGGGGCACGTCTCGGCGGCGACGACGCCGTTGGCCGCCAGGTTCGAGCAGCTCGGGTTCTCGATCATCGGCAAGGCTGCGTGCCCACCGCTGGCCAACGGCGTCACGACCGAACCGCCTGGCTTCGCCCCGACCCGCAACCCGTGGGATCCCAGCCTGTCCGCTGGCGGATCGAGTGGTGGGTCGGCCGCTGCGGTCGCCGCCGGCGCGGTGCCGGTCGCCCACGGCTCGGATGCCACCGGCTCGCTGCGGTTCCCGGCGGCGGTGTGCGGGTTGGTGACGCTGGTGCCGACGGCCGGCCTCGTCGCCAGCATCCCGCCGGCCGGGCAGCCACCGAACGACGCTTGGCGTGACTTCGTGATCGCCCGCGACGTCGCCGATCTCACGTGGGTCTACGAACGCCTGGTCGCGCCGGTCGATCCGTTGCCGTCTCGCCGCCTGCACATCGGTGTGCTGGACCACGACCCCGAGCTCGGTCTGGACATCCACCCGGACTGTCGCGCCGCCGCGCAGCTCGCTGCTCGCTTGCTGGAGGAGCGCGGCCACACCGTCGAGCCTGTGTGGCCGCAGGCGCTGGACCATCTGTGGCGGCAGGCGTTCGCGTCGCTCGGCGTCGTCGCCGACGCGACGCGGCCCCCGGTCCTGCAGTGGCTCGCCGAGCGCCTTGGCCGCCCGGTCGAGCGCGACGAGCTCGATGTCGAGGTGTTCGAAGCCGTGGCGCGCGACGCATCACGCAGCGCCGACGACCGGCTCGCCGCGGCGGCCGTGATCCGTGGCGCGGCGGCATCGGTCCTGCAGTGGTGGGACGACCACGACGTGCTCGTCACGCCGACCACCTTCCAGCCGTCTTGGCCGCTCGGCGGGCGCCCCGGACCGGTGGAGGTCGGGACACTGGCTGCGCCGTTCAGCCTCACCGGTCAACCGGCGATGTCCGTGCCGGTTCACCGAACCGTCGGCGGCCTGCCAGTGGGTGCGCAGCTCGTCGGCCCCCGCGGCGCCGACGGCGACCTCCTCGGCCTCGCCGCGCAACTGCAGGACCTGACCCGCTGGACCGATCGGCGCCCTGCCGATCGGTGGTAGCGCGTCATCGTCGTCTCGACGCGCCGCTCCTTCGTGAGCGCCGCGGTGATCTCGTCTCGCACGGCACGCATGAACTGCACGGCAGCAGCCGTGGGCGGCCTCGGCCCAACTGCAGCTCGTCGGCGAGGTACCACAGGGACGTCGGCGACATCGCTGCGCCGCGCGTTGAAGCCACCGAGCGCGAGCGAACCGTGGATGCACGTCGACGCCGGACGATCACCGAGCGCCGACCGGACGATCGAGTCGATGCGTTCCACGCTCTGCCGAACGTCAACGGGCAGCGGCACGCCGGACCGTCTCGCGATGATGCTCGTAGCGTGGGCCGTCGTGGTCGAGTTGGTGATCTTCGATTGTGACGGGGTGCTGGTCGACAGCGAACGGCTCGCCGTGCGGATGGAGGCGCGGTTGATCTCGGAGCTCGGTTGGCCGGTGACGACACGACGGTCATCGACTCGATGCACCAGCTCGTCGCGGCGCTCGACACGTTGGCGTCTCGATGACGCAGATCCGCATCGCGACGTCAGCGGAGCTGGAGGCCGTCGCCGCGCTGTGGGCCGGCCACGGTGGCCCGTCGAAGCGGCCCGGCGGTCTCGACGACGTGCGCCGTCTCCATGCCTGGGATCCCGAAGCCATCGCCGTCGCATCGACCGACGGCGAGATCCGTGGTGCGATCATCGTCGGGTTCGACGGCTGGCGCTGCCACGTGTACCGCCTGGCCGTCGAGCCCGCGCACCGGCGCAGCGGCATCGCCACCGCGCTCGTCGACCACGCCATCGATCGTGCTCGTCGACTGGGCGCCACCCGGATCGACGCGATGATCGACAAGGGCAACGTCGGTGCCATCGCCTTCTGGGAAGCACGCGGACTGGTCCGAGACAAGTCCGACGGACGCTGGTCGCTGCTCCTCGACCCGGGCGACGCCTGAACGCCGGGCGACGCAGGCGTGATCGCTGAGCGCAACATGCCAAGTGCTCCACGGTGGTCGAGCGTCGACACGTACGGTGACTCCGTGGCAGAGGACGATGAGCGCCAGCGGGCGGTGCTGTTCGACTTCTTCGGGACGCTGGTGACGTACCAGCCGGACCGGAGCCTGCTCGGCTATCCCGCCACCTACGCACGCGCCGCAGGGCTCGGTTACCTGTTCGACCACGCCAGGTTCGTGGCCGAGTGGGACGCTGCGTCCGCGGAGCTGGAGGACATCAGCAACCGGACTCATGAGGAGTTCTCCATGACCGACGCGGCGAGTGCGTTCGCGCGGGCGACCGGTCTCGATGCGACCGCTGCCGACCTCCACGGCCTCGGTGTCTCGTTCGTCGACGAGTGGCAGTGCCACGTCCGCCCCGTCGACGGCATGGTCGAGGTCGTCCGCGAGCTGTCCGGCCGCTTCCGGCTCGGCATCGTGTCGAACACGCACGACCCGAACATGGTCCCGGCGATGCTCGCGGACTTCGGCATCCACGACTGCTTCGATGTCGTCACGCTCTCCGTCGTGCACGGCCGCCGCAAGCCCGACCCGGCCATCTATCTCGACACGCTCGACGCGCTGCAGATCGACGCATCGTCCGCGGTGTTCGTCGGCGACTCCTTCGAAGCCGACTACCAGTCACCGGCAGCGATTGGCATGGACTGCTTCCTCGTCACCGCCGACGATCCCAGCGTCCCCGAGCCGCGCCGGCTCGCCTCGGTCGTCGAACTTCGATCGCGATTGAGCTGACCGCCGACGCTCACCCGATGACGGGGCGCACCACCGTCGGATCGAACGTGTCTCGGAGAGGGAATCGTCCGGGAGGCGGGCGCACTCCACGGGGAGTGCTCCCGAACGTCGCGGCCGATCGCGAACGGCTGGCGTTCCACGGTGGCCGGCATCTCGACGCTTCTCCACGCACCGAGACGCTGATCGTGGGTACGGTCACGGGGATGGGGGACGTGAAGCTGGCGGGACCGATGTGGCGCGCGTTGGAGCTCGCTTGGGAGGCCTATCGAGCACGGTCACTTCCGATCGGCGCAGTGCTCGTCGACGGGGTAGGGGCTGTGATCGCCGAGGGACGCAATCGGATCGGTGAGCTCGACGGTCCGCCCGGCCGCCTCCGCAACACGGCGCTCGCTCACGCCGAGATGGACGTGCTCGCCCAGCTGCCGTTGGGGTCGTACGAGAGCTGCACGCTCTTCACCAGCTTGGAGCCGTGCCTGCTCTGCCGGAGCGCAACGGTGATGCCGGGGGTCGGCACCGTTCGATTCCTCGGGCGTGACGCGCTGTGCGAGGGACTCGACCGGTTGGCAGACGTCAACGATCACGCGCGCCGGCGGCATCCGACGATGCGCGGTCCGGAGCACAACGTGTGGGCTCGCTTCGCGACGGTGCTGCCACTCGCGATCCTCTGCGCGCTCGACCGTGACGGCGCGTCGATGGCGGCGCACCGTCGCCATGCTCCGCCCGATGCCGCTGCCGCCGAACGAATCGTCGTCGACGGCCTCTGGCCATCCCGTCGGCTGGACCTGGTCGACGCAGTCGCCTGGCTGCGGCCGGTGCTTGCTGGCTGATCGCTCGTTCACCTCGAGTTCGGAGCGACCGCGGTGAAGACCAACAGTCGGCCGCGGTCGTCGTCGACGCTGCCCGTCTCGACGAGGCCGACCCTGCGCGCGACACCGATGGATCGTCGGTTCGTCGAACGGATCGTTGCGATCACCCGCTGCTCGGCAGCTGCGGCGACGCCGAGCGCCGCACGCACGACCTCGGTCGCGTACCCCTGGCCCCAATGGTCGGCGCTGACGACGTAGCCGAGCTCGACCTCGCCCGGCCGAACGGGGAAGAATCCGCACAGCGCGATCAGCTCGCTCGTCGAGCGCAGCTCGACCGCCCACATGCTGACGCCGAACGTGCGCTGCTGCGCCAGCCGGCGCGACACCCATGCCGCGGATGCCTCACGACTGGGTTGCCCGAACGACACGTCGGCAGTCGTGGCCTCGTCACCGAGGATCGCGTGGACGGCATCGACGTCGGACTCGTCGAGCAGGCGCATCTTCGTTCGCTCCGTGTCGACGGGGACGAGGTCGACGCGTCGATCGTCTGGCGGCGATCCCTCGGTCGTCGTCACGACGTGATCCAGCCGATCGCGGCGAGGATCTCGAGTGCGACGTCGGCGATGTCGCGGGCGTCGTTGCGAACGGTCAGGTCCGCGACGGCAACCTGATCGAGCGCGCGGTCGAGCTCGACGGTCCGTGCAAGATGCCAGTCGCGCGACGGGCCGGGCGGCATCCGAGCGAGGAGGCGATCGACTCGGAGGACCTCGTCGGCGACGAGGCGACACACGGTGATCTCGGCGCCCGGGATCACCGTGCGGTAGTCGTCGAGCTCGGCGCGGTCTTCGAGCACACGGGCCAGCACGAGGTGGGTGACGCCACGAGCGGCGAAGTTCGGCCAGATCGCGGCGAGGTTGTCGAGCATGAGCCGGTGGTTCCACGGGCTGTCGGGCGGCCACTGCCACACGAGCGAGTCGAGGTCGACCGCTGCGTTCGGGATGCGCCGCTCGGCAAGGACGTCGTTGATCGCCGCGGCGATGGTGCTCTTGCCGACCCCCACGGTTCCGGTGATCAGCAGCACGCGTACCGACACCGGTCGAACGTAGCCCGAGCCGTCGAGGTCATTTCGGACACCGGCCCACACGACGTGGTCGCGATCGCTTCAGCGGGCAGTTCGTCTTGCTTCTGACATGCTCGACGGATGCAGCTCAGGGTTCTGGACGGCGACGAGGCGAGTGCTCTCCGTGGCGGAGTCGCCGTCGTCGTCGACGTCATGAGGGCCTTCACGGTCGCCGCGTGGGCGTTGCATCTCGGGGCAGTGGAGTTGCTGTTGGTCGACGACATCGAGGAGGCGGTCGGGCAGGCCTCGACGATTCCGGGCTCGCTGTTGTTCAAGGACGGAGCGCCAGATCATCGATTCGACCTCCACAACTCGCCTCGTCAACTGCTCGACCTCGATGTTCGGGACCGCGTGATCGTGCAGCGGACCACGGCCGGCACGCGCGCTGCTGTCGCGGCAAGGCGCGCGGATCTGTTGCTGTGTGCCAGCTTCGTCTGTGCATCCGCCACGGCGCGAGTGCTGCAGGAGCTCGGGCGTGACGACGTGAGCTTCGTCGTGTCCGGCGGTCACGGCGCTGACGAGGATCTGGCGTGCGCTGAGCTCATCGGCGCCCGCGTCGACGAGGTGGACGTGAGTGCGGAGAGGTTCATCGAACGAGCCGCGGTGTCGGAGGCTGCACGTGATCTCGCCGAAGGAGTCGCGAGGGGGTACGCCGGCGTGACGTCCGAAGATGTACCGATGTGCTTGGAGGTCGACCGATTCGACTTCGCGATGCAGGCGATCGAAGGACGGAGAGGCCTGACGCTGCGTCTGCATCGGTAGCGATAGGACAGATTGGTCGGCGTTCCTGACTTGTGACGTCGAATCGGCGTTCGGTGGCGGTGAGAAACTCGACCCAACCGAACGCGTCGGTCAGCGCCGTCGTGAGCGGCGGCCAGTTGCGGGTTGCGAGACTGCGGAAGGTTCGCGCCGGCCGCCCCGGCACGCCTCGGTCCGGTCAGCCTCGCGGTCGGCACGGGTGAGGCGCAGGTCAGGCTCGACGGCTGGGCGTGAGATTGACATCTGCCCGGGCGCTGTCGCGTGGTGAGCTGGCCCGACGCTCCCCAGGGAGCGCGAACACGACACGTCCGTTTCACGGTGCATACCGTTGGCGCGTGACAGCGAGCGTTCAGCAGCGAATCGACGACCTGTGGACGCGGCGCACCGATCCAGCGACGGACCGCGCCGAGATACGCGCCGCCGCGGTCGAGGCGATCGAGCTCCTGGACGACGGATCCTGCCGAGTCGCCGACGTCGTCGACGACGAGGTGATCGTCCACGAGTGGTTGAAACGGGCGATCCTGCTGTACTTCGTGGCGGCAGACGACTCGGTCAGCCAGGTCGGCCCGTTCCAGCATCGCGATCGCGTGCCACTGGCGAGCGGGCTCGGCGCCAGGGGTGTTCGGGCCGTGCCAGGTTCGATCGTCCGCTGGGGAGCCCATGTCGAACCGGGGTGCGTGTTGATGCCGTGCTTCGTGAACATCGGCGCACGCGTCGGTGCCGGCTCGATGGTCGACACCTGGGCGACGGTCGGTTCGTGCGCACAGGTCGGGCGGAACGTCCACATCTCCGGTGGTGTCGGGCTGGGTGGCGTCCTCGAACCGCCACAGGCGGCGCCCGTCGTCATCGAGGACGATGCGTTCGTCGGAAGTCGTTCGATGATCACCGAGGGTGCTCGTGTCGGTCGTGGTGCGATGCTCGGCGCGGGCGTCATCTTGAATCCGTCCGTTCCGGTGATCGACGCCGAGACCGGGCTCGAGGTCAGCCGCGGCGTGGTGCCGGCATGGTCACTGGTGATCAACGCGACGCGGCCCCGAGACTTCCCCGGAGGCACGTTCGGTCTTCCGTGCGCGCTCGATCATCAAGCGGTTGAAGGAGGGGCAGCGGCACGACAAGGCCGCGCTCAACGACCTGCTTCGTGACCATGGCGTCGCCTTGTGATCGCTGGGTCCGCTCGGGCACGGGCCGTTCACCCGCCGTGTTCCTCGTGGACATCTGCCGCGGGCAGACTGCCGGAATGTTCACGGCGTGCAGGAGCGAGGATGACTGAGCGGTTGGTCGATCTGGAGACGGTGGTCGATCTGTCGGACATCATCGATGCCCTGCAGGACCTGTCGACCGAGGAGCTGCTGGCTCACGGGCTGTCGGCGACGAACACCTGGGACGAGATCGACGACCCGGTGCTGCTCGGGCCGGAGGGCCTGCCGATCGAGACGTGGCGGGAGGGGTATCCGTACGACCGGCGGATGGACCGGTCCGAGTACGAGACCACCAAGCGCCTCCTGCAGATCGAGCTGCTCAAGGCGCAGGCCTGGATCCGCTCCACCGGCCAGAAGCTGGTGGTCGTCTTCGAGGGCCGCGACGCGGCTGGCAAGGGCGGCACGATCAAGCGGTTCATGGAGCACCTCAACCCGCGCGGCACGAACGTCGTCGCGCTGGGCGTGCCGAGCGAGCGCGAGCAGGGCCAGTGGTACTTCCAGCGCTACGTGCAGCACCTGCCGACCCGCGGCGAGATCGTCCTGTTCGACCGCTCCTGGTACAACCGCGCCGGCGTCGAGCGGGTCATGGGCTTCTGCACCGACGAGCAGTACGACGAGTTCCTGCGCGAGGTGCCCCAGTTCGAGGAGATGCTGACCCGCTCGGGTACGACGCTCGTCAAGCTGTGGTTCTCGGTGTCGCGGCGCGAGCAGATCGCCCGATTCACGATCCGGCGGATCGACCCGGTGCGCCAGTGGAAGCTCAGCCCGATGGACCTCGCCTCGCTGGACCGCTGGGACGACTACACCGCGGCGAAGGAAGCGATGTTCCGCACCACCCACACCGATCACGCGCCGTGGACGGTGGTGCGCAGCAACGACAAGAAGCGCGGGCGGGTCGAGGCGATCCGCTTCGTGCTGCATCGCCTCGACTACCCGGACAAGGACCACGACCTCGTCGGCGCCCCCGATCCGCTGATCGTCGGTCCGCCGACGGTGGTCGCCGCCGACGCCGGCGAGAACCGCTGACGCGCTCCTCGCAGAGGCCGGCGCGCAGGCCCCAGTGGCTGCGCTCGGAGACGGCGAGGCCCTGAACGCCGACCCTGGATGACGATCACCCGCCACAGCGTGCTCCAGGCGTCCTTGCCGTCGAGGCGGGCCGCCTCCAGCAGCCCGCCCGGGAAGCTCTTGAGGTGCTGGCGCAGCATCAGCACGCCGTACGCCCCGGCGAGCTCAACAGCCAGCGCCAGATCGCCGCGGTGACGGCCGAGGTGACGAGCATCGGGACGAACACCGCGGCGCGGCACAGGTTGCGCGAGCGGCCGCCGAGGCGGTGGGTGACGAGCGCGGCGATCGTCGGGACGACGATCGTGAACGGCACGAGACCGACCATCATCCAGAACATCACGACGAGCGAGTGTCCCCGCCCTGCACCCGAGCCAGCAGCGCGTCGCCGAGGTCCTCCTGGCCCAGCACCCTGACCGTCGACGCCCTCATATCGTCGCCGGGTGCCTCGGTGGCGCTCGTCCGGTACGGCAGTGACGCCGACAGCGAGCACCTGCTACAAGTGGATCGTCGGGTGGGACGTGCACACCCGCCAGGCGAAGGGGGGCGACGGGATGGACATCGGGGTGTGCGTCGCTGCGGACATCGGCGACATCGACTACGGCGTGCTCGCCGAGGAACTGGGCTTCAAGGCGCTCTGGGTGGCAGACAGCCAGATGCTCTGGTCGGACTGCTATGCGGTGATGGCGCTGCTGGCCGAGCGCACGTCGCGCATCGGCATCGGCACGGGTGTCGCCGTGGCCGGCTCGCGCCCGGCGACCGTCACCGCCGCCGCCCACGCGACGATCAACCGCATTGCCCCCGGTCGGGTGTTCTGCGGCATCGGCTCGGGCAACACGGCGATGCGGATCATGGGCCACAAGCCGATCGGCGTCGCCGAGTTCGGCGAGTACCTCGCCACCCTGCGTCCGCTCCTCGACGGCGAGGAGGCCGTCGTGCGGTGGCGAGGCGCCGAGGCGCCGACGCGGCACCAGATGCCCGACGCCGGGTTCGTCGCCTTCCAGCCGCGGATCCCGATCCACGTCTCGGCGTTCGGCCCCAAGGCGATGGCGCTCGCGGCCCGCCACGGCGACGGCCTGATCACGTCCGTGCCGCCCACCGTCGACGGGGTGCGCGCCGCGTGGTCGCGCGTCGCCTCGGCGGGCGAGGCCGCCGGGCGGCAGCTCGATCCGTCGAACTACGGCATGTCGACGCTGACGACGATGGTCGTGCTGCACCCCGGCGAAGCCGTCGACAGCGACCGGGTCAAGGAGCAGGCGGGGGCGATGGCGATCTCCGCGCTGCACTACGTGTACGAGCAGTGGCGCCAGTACGGCCGTCGCCCGCCGGCGCACGTCGCCGACGTCTGGAGCGACTACGTGGCGATGGTCGAGGAGGTGCCCGAGGAGCGCCGCCACCTGCGCATCCACGCCGGCCACTGCTGCTGGGTGCTGCCGGAGGAGGAGCGCTTCCTCACCCCGGAGCTGCTCACGACCAGCTGCCTGATCGGCACCGCCGACGCGCTGGTGGACCGGCTGGGCGCGCTCGGCGAGGCCGGCCTCGGCCAGGTCGTGATCATGCCGTCGCTGGACACGAAGGAGCAGGTGCTGCGCGACGTCGCCGAGCACGTCCTGCCGCGTCTGTGACATTCGTGCTCCGGTCGCAGCGAAGCTGCTCCCTGCGCCTGCCGTGCCCGCCGGCGGCGGGTCGTCGAGGTACTTGAAGCGGTGGACCTCGTCGACCACGGTGGCCATGCCGTCAAGGGCAACAGCACCGCCTGCGGGTCCTGCAGGCGCACCGGCTCCGAGGACGGGGCGTCGTTGGTCATCCACGCGAGCGGAGCGAGCGCCCTCCAGGCCGAGCCTCCGTCGCCGACGTACGCGGGTGCTTGACGGCGGCCGGGGGCATTGCCACGCTGCGTCGGTGGACCTTGCCACCGATCCGGTACGCGGTGAGCGCCGAAGTGGAGCGGAGGCGGCGAGCACGGTAGGCGGAGGGAGCCGCTCTGCGGCGACCGGAGCACGGACATGACGAAAGCGCGTCGGACGCAGGCGATGCGTCGCAGCGAGGCCGAGGAGGCGATGCTCGACGCGGCGGCCCGGCTGTTCGCCCGCAAGGGCGTCGAGGCCACGTCGCTCGCCGACATCTGCACCGAGGCCGGGTTCAGCCGCGGCCTCGCGAACCACCACTTCGGCTCGCGTGCGGCGCTCGTCGAGCGGCTGGCCCGCCGTGCGCAGCGCGGCTTCCAGGCCGTGGTGGCGCCATCGCGCGGTGGCGGGATCGACGCCGTCGTCGCGGTGGTCGACGGCTACCTGCGGCTGCTCGACGACCGCTCCGCGGCGGCGCGCTCGTTCGTGGTGATGTGGGGCGCGTCGTTCGCCGAGGAGGCCGCGCTGCGCCCGACGTTCGTCGTCGGCGACGATCGCTTCCGGCGGGGGATCGAGGTGCTCGTCCACGAGGGCCAGGCGGCCGGATCGATCCGTGCCGACGCCGACGCCAGCGGGTTCGCCACCGTCCTCGTCGCCGTGTTGCGCGGCGTCGTCGCCCAGCACGCCGTCGCCCCGGACGCGGTCGACATGGCTGCGGCGCGAGCCGTGTGCGTCGAACTGATCCACTGCTACCTCGGACCGGTGTGATCTGCTAACTTGTTGAACGCTTGGTCAGTAAGTTGAGACGTGGGGGTCACATGGCAGTCGCTGCACACCGAGGCTTGTACGACGTCGACGCCGCGGTGCCCGTGCTGCGCGGCACCCGCTGCGGGTCGTGCGGTGCCGTGTTCTTCCCGCCGCTCGGCATCGGCTGCGCGGCCTGCGGCTCGACCGAGCTGGCGGACGCCGAGCTGGCCGCCGAGGGCGACCTGCACTCGTTCGCCACGGTCCACCTGTACCGCGGCAAGGACGTCGAGGCGCCGTTCACGGTCGGCGAGATCGTGCTCGCCGGCGGCCCGGTGATCCGGGCGATGCTGACGTCGGACGACATCGCCATCGGCGACCGCGTCGTCGCCGAGTGGGCGGTGACGGGCGTCGACGACGACGGCGCCGAGATCGTCGAGCCGCGCTTCAGGCGGGCCTCGTGAGGGCGCTGCGCGACCTGCGGCCGGTCTACGTCGTCGGCATCGGGCTGCATCGCTACCAGGCGCCGGGCACGACGCCGTACACCGAGCTGGGCGTCACCGCGGTGCGCGAGGCGCTCGCCGACGCGGGCATCGCCTGGCCCGACGTCGAGGCTGCCTACACGGGCACGGCGACGACGGCGATGGCGCTGTCGCGGCTGATGTACCGGCACCTCGGCTCGACCGGGATCCCGATGGCCCAGGTGGAGAACGCCTCGGCGTCGGGCTCGACCGCCGTGCGCCAGGCGGCGATCGACGTCGCCGCCGGCCTGCACGACGTGGTCCTCGCCGTCGGTGTCGACAAGCCGCTGTCGTTCACCAGCCCGCACCGCGCCGCCGGCGTGCGCGACCTCGCCGGCGGCCGCGTGGTCCCGTTCACCCACTTCGCCCTGCTGGCCAACCGCTACATGCACGACCATGGCGCGAGCACCGAGGACTTCGCCCGCGTCGCCGTCAAGAACAGCGCCAACGGCGCCCGCAACCCGTACGCCCAGCGCCAGCGGGCGCTGACGCTCGACGAGGTGCTGGCCCCGCCGCTGATCTCCGGCTCGCTGACGAAGTGGCAGTGCTGCCCGGTCGGCGAGGGCGCCGCAGCCGTGATCGTCGCCTCGCCCGAGGCGATCGAGCGCCTCGGCATCGACGCCTCGCGGGCGGTACGGATCACCGCCTCCGTCGCCCGCTCGGAGCGGATCTACGGGGCGGAGAACTTCGACGCCGCGTTGACCGTCGAGACCGTCGGCCAGGCCTACGCCGATGCCGGGATCACCGCCGGCGACCTCGACGTGGTCGAGCTGCACGACGCGTTCACCGTCGAGGAGATGCTGTACGTCGAGGCGATGGGGCTCACCCCGCCCGGCGGCGGCGCTGCGGCGCTGGCCGCCGGCGACTTCGACATCGGCGGCCGGGTGGCGGTCAGCCCATCCGGCGGGCTGCTGTCGATGGGCCATCCGATCGGGCCGACCGGCGCCGGCCAGATCTGCGAGATCACCCGCCAGCTGCGCGGGGAAGCCGGCGACCGCCAGCAGCCCGACGCCCGCACCGGCCTGGCCCACATGGTCGGCGTCGGCGCGGTCTGCGTCGTCCACGTCCTGAGCACGAACTGAACACCAACGATCGAGGGGGCCACCGATGAGTGAACGAGAACTGGTTCATGTCGACCTGTCCGACCACGTGCTGACGATCACGATGGACCGTCCCGAGGCGCGCAACGCGCTGAGCCGTCAGATGATGGCCGAGCTGACCGCGGCATACCGGCGGCTCGACGAGGACGGCGACGCGTGGGTCGGGGTGATCCAGGCCGAGGGCACGTCGTTCTGCGCCGGCGCCGACCTCAAGGAGGCGCTGGCGGCCCGCTCGGCGGCGCGCGAGGACAAGCCGGCAGCCGAGCGGCCCGCCGACTCGGCGCCGCGGCGGGCCACGGCGCCGGCCATCATGCAGCGGCGGGGCAAGCCGCTGATCGCCTGCGTCGAGGGCCAGGCGTTCGCCGGCGGGTTGGAGATGGTGCTGACCTGCGACATGGTCGTGGCCAGCACCGAGTCGCGCTTCGCGCTGTTCGAGGTCAAGCGCGGCCTGCTGGCGGTCGGCGGCGGACTGTTCCGCCTGCCGCGGCGCATTCCCCAGAACATCGCCATGGAGATGCTGCTGACCGGCGTCGAGAAGTCGGCGCAGACGATGCACGAGCTCGGCCTGGTCAACCGGCTGGCCGAGCCCGGCGAGGTCCGTGCCGCTGCCCGCCAGCTGGCGCTGGAGATCACCGCCAACAGCCCGGTCGCCGTGCAGGCCGCCCTGGAGGTCGCCAACCGCGCGGCCGACGAGGGCTGGCAGGACGAGGACGGCTGGCAGGGCCAGGTCGAGGCGTTCAAGCGGGTGCAGGCCTCCGAGGACCTCGTCGAGGGGCTGCGAGCCTTCTCCGAGAAGCGCCCGGCGCAGTGGAAGGGTCGATAGCGATGCTGCTGGAGGGCTGCCGGGTCCTCGACCTGACGGGGACGCGCGGCCTGTCCTGCGGGCAGCTGCTCGGCGACCTCGGGGCCACCGTCGTGCACGTCGAGCCACCCGGCGGGTCACCGGCGCGTGCCGACGACGTGTCGTGGCGGGTGCACACCCGCAACCAGCACAGCGTCGTCGTCGACCTCGACGACGGCGCCGGCCGCGACCGGTTCGCCGACCTGGTCGCGGCGTGCGACGCCGTCGTCCACTCCGACGACGGTGGACTCGACCTCGCCGCCGCTGGCTTCGACGGCGACGCGCTGGAGCGGCTCAACCCGAGCCTGGTGCTCGTGGCGATCACGCCGTTCGGCACGTTCGGCCCGAAGCGCGACTACGCAGCGACGGACCTCATCGTCCAGGCCGCAGCCGGCAACGTCGCCGTCACCGGCTTCGCCGACCGCGCCCCGCTGCGCGACGCCGGCATCACCGCCTGGTCGCACGCCGGGGTGGCCGCGGCGGGTGCCGTGCTGCTCGGGTTGCGCACGGCGCGCCGCACCGGGCACCCGTCGCGCATCGACGTGTCGGCGCTGGAGGCGACGTCGCTCACCGCGTCGTTCAGCCTGCTGACCGAGGTGATCGGCGGTCGCCGCGCCAAGCGCGCCAACCCGGCGATGGGCGTGTTCGGCATGGTGGCGTGCGCCGACGGGTTCGTGCAGAACGCCGTCGGCTTCCTCGGCCCGACGACACGGTTCACGCAGCGCCAGGCCGCGTGGATGGCCGCCGAGGGGGCGCTGGACGCGGCCACCGCCGAGGCGATCGCCGCCGGAACGGTCACCGCCGAGACGATGGTCGCCCTCGATACCGCGATCCGGGCCCTGTTCGCCAAGCGCACCAAGGCGGAGCTGCTCGACGCCGCGTGCGCCGGCGGCTTCGTGCTCGCCCCGGTCAACGACGTCGTCGAGGTGCTGCGCTCGGCGCAATTCGAGGCCCGTGGCGCGTGGTGGCACGACGGCGCGCTGCAGATGCCCGGTCCGTTCGCCAGGATCACGCCGAACGAGATCACGCTGCGGGCCACGGCACCGGCGCTCGACGCCCACGATCCCGACGTGTTCGCCCCCCGCTCGCGCCCGGCTGCCGCCGGTGACGAGCCGGGGCGGCCGCTCGACGGCGTCAAGGTGCTCGACTTCGGCTGGGTGCTGGCCGGCCCGTACACGAGCCGGATGCTGGCCGACTACGGGGCGACGGTCGTCAAGGTCGAGTCGGCGCAGCGCGTCGACCTGCTGCGGCTGCTCGGCCCGCAGTACGACTTCGGGGCGTCGCCCGACAACAGCGCGTCGTTCGGCTCGACCACCGCCGGCAAGCGCAGCCTGGCGATCGACCTCACCCACGCCGACGCCCGCGACGTCGTGCTCGACCTGGTGCGCTGGGCCGACGTCGTCTGCGAGTCGTTCGCCGCCGGGGCGATGGAGCGGATGGGGCTCGACGAGGCGACGCTGCGCGCCGCCAACCCCGACGTGGTGATCGTCAGCTCGTCGTTGTTCGGGCACACCGGCCCGTACGCGGCGATGCCCGGCTACGGCACCCAGGGCGCGGCCGCCGCCGGGCTGGTGCTGCCGACCGGCTACCCGGACCGCGTGCCGTGCGGGCCGTACGGGCCGTACACCGACTACGTCGCGCCGCGCTACCAACTGCTCGCCGTGCTCGCCGCGATCGACCACCACGACCGCACCGGCGAGGGCTGCACGATCGACCTCTCCCAGGCCGAGGCCGGCCTGCAGGTGCTGGCCGATGCGCTGGCCAGGGCGTCGCTCGACGGCACCGTCCTCGACCGCGAGGCCAACCACGATCCGGCGATGCGCCCACACGGCGTCTACCCGGCGACCGGGACCGACGAGTGGGTCGCTGTCGCCGTGCGCGACGACGCCGACTGGCGGGCGCTGTGCCGCGTGCTCGGCCGCGACGACCTCGCCGCGGCGCCGCCGCCGGACGACGTCGACGGGATCGTCGCGGCGTGGACCGCGCCGCGCTCGGCGATCGAGTGCGAGCAGCTCCTGCAGGCCGCCGGCGTGCCCGCGCACCACGTCGTGCAGCTCGGGGACGGCACCGACGGATCCGCAGTACGTCGCCCGCGGCATGTTCGTCGGCACGACCTACGGCGAGCGCGACGTGCTGGTCACCTCGACCGGCTACCACATCGCCGGCACGCCCGCCGAGGTCGGTCCGATCCCGCGGCTCGGCGAGCACAGCGCGGCCGTGCTGCGCGAGCTGCTCGGCTATCCCGACGACCGCGTCGACGGCCTCGCCGCCGCCGGGGTCGTCACCATCGCCTCCTGAAGGAACCGGCGCCCGTGCTCATCGAACCGACGCTCCGCTCCGACCTGCTCGCCGGCCAGGTGGCCATCGTCACCGGCGGCGCCCGCGGCATCGGCGGGGCGACGGCGACGATGCTCGCCGCCAACGGTGCCAAGGTCGTGGTGGCCGAGGTCGACGGCGCCAAGGCCACCGAGACCGTCGACGGCCTGCGCGCCGACCTCGGCGACGGCGCGGCCCACGCCCACGTCGCCGACCTCGTCGCCCCGGGTGCCTGCGACGCGCTCGTCGCCGACACGCTCGACACGTACGGGCGTCTCGACATCGTCGTCAACAACGCCGGCTACGCATGGGACGGTGGGATCCACAGCATGTCCGACGAGCAGTTCCAGGCGATGCTCGACATCCACCTCGTCCTCCCGTTCCGCCTGGCCCGGGCCTGCGCGCCGGTGTTCCGTGACGCTGCCGAGCGCGGCGACGACCAGCGGCAGCGCAAGACCGTGATGGTCTCGTCGCTGGCCGGCCAGTGGGGCCTGGTCGGCGCCGGCAACTACGCCGCCGCCAAGGCCGGCATGCTCGGGCTGATGCGCACGCTCGCCCAGGAGTGGGGGCGCTACAAGGTCAACGTCAACGCCGTCGCGTTCGGCGTCGTGCAGACCCGCTTCGGTCTGCCCCGGTCCGAGCACGAGGTGATCGAGACCGGCGGGCGCCGGGTCCACGTCGGCATGCCGGCCAAGCAGGCGGCCCGCCTCGGTGTGCAGGTCGACCCCGACCACGTCGTCACCGACGCCGAGATGTACGCCGCCAAGCGCATGCCGGGCATCCCGCTCGGGCGCACCGGCACCATCCGCGAGGCCGCCGACGCGATCTTCTGGCTGTGCTCACCCCTGTCCGACTACGTCACCGGCCAGGTCGTCACCGTCAACGGCGGCGCCAGAGGTGGAATGTCGTAGCCCGGACCGCCCACGAAAGGAACAACCGAACATGTCTGAACAGAACCTTCTCGATCTCTCGGGGCGGGTCGCCCTCGTCACCGGTGCCGGGCAGGGCGTCGGCGCCGAGACCGCCCGCTACCTCGCCGGGCACGGGGCGCGCGTCGTCGTCAACGACTTCGTCGCGGCGCGCGCCGAGGAGGTCGTCGCCGGGATCGCGGCCTCCGGCGGTCAGGCGATCGCCGCACAGGGCGACGTCACCGACTTCGCCAACGTCATCCAGATCGTCGAGGACGCCAGCGCCGCGTTCGGGCCGGTCGACGTGCTCGTCAACAACGCCGGCAATGCCGGTGCCAACCCGAGGGAGGTGACCCGCAAACCCTTCTGGGAGAAGGATCCCGCCGAGTGGGAGGCCTTCCTCGGCGTGAACCTGTACGGCCCGCTCAACTGTGCTCGGGCGGTGCTCCCGGGGATGATCGCCGCCGGGAACGGCGGCCGCCTGATCACGATCATCAGCGACGCCGGGCGCGTCGGCGAGTCCGGTCTGGAGGCCTACTCGGCGGCCAAGGCCGGTGCCGCCGGGCTGACCCGCGCCCTGGCCCGCAGCGTCGCCCCGCACGGCATCACCGCCAACAACGTCGCCATCGCGGCGACGCGCACGCCGGCCATCCAGGCCGCGACCGAGAACGCCGACCTCGCCAAGCGGATCCTGCGCAACTACATCGTCCGCCGCTTCGGCGAGCCGAGCGACGTCGCCGCGATGGTGACGTTCCTCGCCTCCAACGCGTCGAGCTGGATCACCGGCCAGACGTACCCGGTGAACGGCGGCTTCAGCGTCAACCTGTAGCGCGGCGATGACACAGCCGCCGACGATCGTCGCCCCGAGGGTCCCGGCGCGGCTGTCGTCGATCGAGCTCGACGCGCAGGACGCGCTCGACGACGACGAGACGATCGAGGGCGCCGAGGTGCGCGGCGACGTCAGTGGCTGTGTCGCCCGCGGCGTGACGTTCGAGGGTTGCCGGCTCGTCGGGCTGCGCCTCGTCGGTGCCGACCTGGAGCGGCTGCGGCTGCACGACTGCGTGCTCGACACCTGCGACCTGTCCGGCGCGATCCTGGAGTCGGCGAGCTGGCGGCGCGTCGAGCTGCGCGACTGCCGGCTGGCCGGCGCGGTGGCGCTCGGCGCGTCGTGGCGGCACGTCCGGCTGGTGCGCTGCCAGGCGCCGTCGATGGCGCTGCGCTCGGTCACCGTCGAGCAGATCGCCGTCGACGACAGCGACCTGACCGGCGCCGACTGGAGCGGCTCGCGCCTCACCGACGTGGCCTGGACGCGCTGCCGGCTCACCCGGCTGGAGCTGTCCCATGCCACCCTGGAACGGGTGCGCTTCGACGCCTGCGAGCTCGACGGCGTGCGCGGCGCCCTCGCCCTGCGCGGCGCGACGATCGACGTCGCCTCGATCGTCCCCGTCGCCCTCGGCCTGTTCGACGCGGTCGGGATCACGATCGATCACGGCGACGTCGACGGCACCGACGGCGACGGTTGACCGACCGAGCGCGACGAGACGGGCCGGTCGTACCGTGGCTCGCATGGCGCTCGATCCTGCAGGCAAGAAGGTGGCCCTGCGAGCCATCGACTACGGCGGCTGAGACGCGAATCGGCCCGGCGCCAAGCGCCGGGCCGACCCATGAACCTCGGAGAGCTTCCGACTACACGCGCTCGATGATCACCGCCGGGGCCATGCCACCGGCGGCGCACATCGTCACCAGGCCGTAGCGGCCGCCCGTGCGCTCCAGCTCGTCGAGCACGGTGCCGATGAGCATCGCCCCGGTCGCCGCGATCGGGTGGCCGAGGGCCATCGCCCCGCCGTTGACGTTGACCTTGTCGCGATCGAGGTCGAGGTCGCGGATGAACTTCTCGGCGACGACCGAGAACGCCTCGTTGATCTCGAACAGGTCGATGTCGTCGACGCTCAGGCCGGCCCGGTCGAGCACCTTGCGCGCCGCCGGCACCGGGGCGTTGAGCATCAGCGTCGGGTCGTCGCCCATGTTGACCGCGGCGACGATGCGCGCCCGCGGCGTCCAGCCGTTGCGCTCGGCGGCCTCCGGGCTGGCCAGCAGGATGGCGGCGGCGCCGTCGACGACGCCGGAGCTGTTGCCGGCGTGGTGGACGAACTCGATGTCCACGTCGGGGTAGCGGGCCAGGACCATCGAGCGCAGCGTCGTGCCCGCGGCGTCGAGCGGGACGTCGGCCATCGCCGCGAACGACGGGGCCAGCTTGGCGAGGCCCTCGATCGTGGTCTGCGGGCGGGGGAACTCCTCGTGGTCGAGGGCGACGGTGCCGTCCTCGCGGTACACGGTGACCAGGCTCTTGTCGAAGCGGCCTTCGGCGATCGCCCGGGCGGCACGCTGCTGCGACGTCAGCGCCAGCTGGTCGAGCGCCTCGCGGGGGATGCCCTCGATCGTGGCGATCGCGTCGGCGGCGACACCCTGGTGGGTCTGCGGGTGGCGGGCGCGCAGGCGCAGGTTGCCGGCGTCCATCAGCGGGCCGCGCACGCCCATCTGGGCCTCGCCGAGTGCCGGGTGCAGCGACATCATCTCGCAGCCGCCGGCGATGACGACGTCCTCGAAGCCGGCCATGATCGACGCCGCGCCGAGGTTGGTGGTGGTGATGCCCGAGCCGCAGAAGCGGTCGAGGGTCACGCCGGACGCCTTGGTGTCGAAGCCGGCGTCGAGCAGCGCCATGCGGGCGAGGTCACCGCCCTGCGTGCCGACCTGCATGCTCGTGCCGAAGATGACGTCGTCGACGGCCGCCGTGTCCAGGTCGTTGCGGTCGCGGATCGCGGCCAGCACGGTGGCCCCGAGCTGCTGCGGGTGGATGTCGGCCAGGGCGCCCTTGCCGACCTTGCCGATGCCACGGGGCGTCCGGCAGGCGTCGATGATCAATGCTTCGCTCAACGGGGTTTCCTCTCACTTCGGCAGCACCGGCGCTGCCTGACGTGGCGACGGTATCGGTCCGGGGTCGCTGTCACCCCATGCCGGCGTGCGCACGTCTCGAATCGCCCGACGCCTCGGGCGCCCGCCGGTTCGGGCCGGCGAGCAGGATCAGGTGAGCTCGGCGCGGACGATCGCCGCGCCCTCGACCATCGCCGCGAGCTTGGCGTTGGCTGCGGCGCGGGGCAGGAACTTCATGCCGCAGTCGGGACCGGCGACCAGTTGCTCCGGGGGGACGATCGCCAGCGCGGCGCGCAACCGCGACGCGATCACGTCCGGCGGCTCGACCTCCGGCGTGGACAGGTCGAGCACGCCGAGCACGATCGTCTTGCCGGCCAGCGCGGCGAGCGCCACTGGATCGAGCCCGGGCTGGGCGCACTCGACGGCGATCTGGTCGGCGGCGCAGCCGGCCAGCTCGGCGAGGAACGGATAGCCGCCGGACTTGTCGCTGACGTAGACGGCGTAGCCGTAGCAGGTGTGCAGGATGGTGGTGGCGGCGATGCCGTCGAGCGCCCGGTCGATCGCCTCGACGGCGAAGCCCCGCGCCGCCTCGGCGTTCGCCTGCAGGTACGGCTCGTCGAGCTGGACGACGTCGATGCCGGCGGCCACCAGGTCGGCCAGCTCCTCGTTGATCGCCCCGGCGTAGGCCAGCGCCAGGCTGCGCTGGTCCGGGTAGTGGTCGTTCTGGGCGAGCTGGCTGAGCGTGAACGGCCCGGGCACCGTCACCTTCGTCGCCCGCGAGGTCGCGGCGCGCAGGAAGCGGGCGGCGTCGAGCTCGATCGGTGCGCCACGGCGGATCGGCCCGTTGACGAGTGGCACGTGCGAGCGGCGACCGATGCGGTTGACGCCCTCGCCGACGCGTTCTCGGTCGACGCCGTCGAGTGAGTTGGCGAAGTGGTTGAAGTAGCTCTCCCGGCGGATCTCACCGTCGGTGACGATGTCGATGCCCACCTGCTCCTGGTCGTGGATCGCCAGCAACGTCGCCGCATCGAGGGCCTCGTCGAGCTGTGCCAGCGGCACCCGCCACACGTCGGCGGCACGGGTGCGCGGCACGCCCTTGGCGACGAGCAGGTCGTGGTCGACGAGCCACGGCGGCTGCGGCAGGCTGCCGACGACGGTCGTCGGGATCAGCGGGAGCGCGGCGAGGCGCGCGTTGGTGCCGGGGCTCACCACGTGGTCAGCGGTACGTGTTGTTGCTGGTGTGGTCGCCGCCCAACCACCTGGCGAGATCCTCGTGGGCCGAGGCGGCGCGGGTGGCGTTGATCGACTCGACGGCGGGGTGGTCGGCGGTCAGCTCGACCAGCAGGCCGTTCGGGTCGCGCACGTACAGCGAGCGGCAGTAGCCGTGCTCGAGCACGAACGTCGCCGGCTCCTCGTAGCCGGCCGCGGCCAACCGCCGGGCCACCTCGTCCTGGCTGTCGCGGTCGACCTTCAGCGCGATGTGCGAGAACGGCGTCTGCGGCATCTCCGGGCCGAACTCGGCCTGGTCGGACTCGTCGGCGAACTGGAAGAAGGCCAGCGCGCTGCCGTCGGCGAGGCCGAAGAACGTGTGGCAGTACACCCGCTCGGCCCCGAACAGCTCGTCGGTCTCGCTCCACGTGGCGACAAGCGGCAGCCCGATCAGCTCCTCGTAGAACCTGCGCGTCGCCTCCTGATCGCGGGTCACCCACGCGTTGTGGTGCAGCCGCGCCACCGTGACGGAACGCATCGTGTCGGACACACCGGCCCCCCTTCTCCTTGGCGGCGAACGTACCACTCGTCCGCTGCCAGGCGCCGGGGGCTCTTCGCAACGCCGCTGTACACATGCCAAGACTTGTGCTGAAAGGTTTACCTAACTAGAGTTGGCCGGGTGACAGTTGCGTCGGACGCGGCGCTCGAGGGGGACGTCCAGCCCTACGTCGAGCGGACGCTGCTGGGTGACCTGACGACGTTTCCGTCCTACGCCGAGTTGGCCAGGACGATGCTGGCCGGTCCGCAGCGTGGCTCGCTGACGGTGGGCAGCCCGCCGGCGGCGGCCCATCCGGTCGGGCTGCGGCTGGCGACGACGGCGCGCGACCTGCACGTCGACGGCGATCTCGACCTGGACCCTGCGAGCGACACGCCGGTCCCGGTGAGCATCGACCTGACCGGATCGGCGTTCGACGTGCTGGCGGCACGGCGCTCGACGATCGCCCTGCGCGTCCACGCGACGGCGCGTCCGCTCGTCCAGCACGGGCGGCCGTCACCGCCGGTCGACCCCGACGCCGCGGTGGTCGTGCGGATCCGTCACCTCGTGGTGTCCACCGACACCGTCCCGATGGCGTGGGTGACCGCCGACGAGCTGGCCGCAGCCCAGCCCGACCCGGTGCTGCCCGTCGCCGTCGAGGCGCTCGATCGGCTGAACTCGGCGCATGCCGACGCGGTGCGGCGACTGGGCGAGCGGCACCGTGCGTCGCACAGCCGGGCGGTGGCGATCGACCGCTACGGCGTGACGCTGGCGCTCGGCGCGTCGTGCGACGTGCTCGCCCGGCTCGCCTTCGATCGCGCCGGCGCGGCACCCGCCTCGCTCGACGCCGCCGTCGACGCCGTCCTCCGTCTTGCCGACGCGCCGTCCGCCGTCTGACGCGGCGTGCCGTGTGGGTGTCGCCGGCTGTCGGGTCTCCCCAGGTGTTCCGCGCTGTCGACGATCAGCTCTTGCTTGTACGGCTACCATTGGATCTAGATTAGGCATGCCTTACTTCTGACGGTCGTGAATCGGATGATGGTTGGGCTCTCCACATACACATCGGAACGGAGCAGAACTTGTTCACCTCACTCTTGCGACGCCGACGCAGCGCCGCAGCGGCCGTCGTCACGGCCGCGCTCGGGATGGCAGCGTTCGCCGCCAGTCCGGCGTCGGCCGACAGCGGCACCTGGCTCGTCGGTGGTGATGCCGGCGAGACCGTCGGCGTCGCCGACGCCGTCATCGTCGACAACACCATCCACATCGAGGGCGACGGCTGGACCGACGGCAAGGCCGACAGCGATGCCAACGGATCGTGGATCGCGATCAAGCTCGGCGCCGCCGGCAGCGGCGGCGAGGCCGGCATCCTCACGACCGAGCCCGCTGCCGGGCAGTTCGTGTTCCCCGGCACGACGTCGGGGGTCTCCTCGATCTGGTACGGCGCGATCGCCGACGACAGCGGTCACTTCAGTGTCGACGTGCCGTTCCCCACGGCCGGCAACACCAGCCCGGCGCTCGCGCAGGCGTGGGCGGCAGGCGAGACCCACCATCTCCACCTGCTGACCGGCTCGATGAAGCCCACCGGCGACCGGGCGCGCTCGATGTACCTGACGTTCACGATCGCCGCGCCGGCGACCTTGCCGACGCTCGCCGCTGCGGCCGTCAACTACAGCGCCAACAGCGCGGCTGCCGCGCTGACCGGTTCGGGCTTCACCGCTGGCACCGTGCTGTCGGCCACGCTCGACGGCACCGCCGTGAACCTTCGCAGCGGCAACTCGGGCACGGGTAGTTCGACGTACACCGTGACGGGCACCACCGTGAGCGGGGTCAGCGTCCTGCTCCCCGCCGGCACCCGCGCCGGCAGCTACACGGTCGACGTGCACGGCGACGACGGCGGCACGGGCTTCGATCTCCCCGTCACGGTGACCGTCAACCCGACGCTCGCCTGGAGCGGTGGGCTGCGCGCGGGCGTGACGGGCACGCTGACGGTGACCGGCGTGCCCACGGGCGCTGTGGTCTCGAGCGTGACCGCCGCCGGCATCACCGTCGCCTCCGCGCTGGCCGCGGCCGCCGACACGGGCGTCGCGAGCGGTGACTACACGGTCCCGGCCGACGCGCCGGCAGGACCGACGACGATCACGCTGACCCAGACCGACCCGGCTGCCACGTACACGCTGTCGGGGACGCTCCTGCCCGACGAGACGGCGTTCAACACCGAGCAGTTCGACATCGGCCGCGACGCCAACGACCCGGCGCTGTACCAGGGCCTCTACCAGTCGGCGTTCAGCACGACGCGTGACGCCCTGTACGTGGCCGCCGCCAGCGGTACCGGCACCAACGAGAACGGCTACATCTACAAGCTCGATCCGGACACGCTGCAGATCCAGACGAGCGTCCACCCGCTGGACGTGACGGACCCGAGCGGCGCGCCCGGCAGGGCCCCGTACGGCATCGGCGTCGACGACGTCAACGGCACCGTGTGGGTGACCAACACCCGGACCGCCACCGTCGCCGTCTACGACGCCGACGACCTCACGCTGCTCAAGCAGTACCCGAACAGCACCATCTCGCACCCGCGCGACGCGATCTACGACCCGGCGACGAACGTCGTGTTCGTCTCCTCGGCCAGTGAGAGCTCGAGTGGCAACGGTCTGATCGCGGCCTTCGAGGGCGGCGACAACAACGGGAACGGGACGCCCTACGAGCTGATCAAGAACATCCAGACCGGCCCGCGCAGCGTCTTCAACCCGGTCTCGCTGGCGGTGGACGAGGGCACCCTGGTCTCGCCGAGCCTGCACTCCAACAAGGTCGCGGTGATCGACACGGCCGAGGTCGTCGCCTCGCCGGCCGTGGACGCCGGCTCCGTCGACGCCGCGGTGGCGATGATCGAGATCGGTGCGTACACCAGCGGCCGCGGCGCCTCGGGCATCGCCTACGACGCCGCCGCCCAGCGGATCTTCATCGCCAACCAGAACAGCAACGTGTTCGTTGCCAACTCGGTGACCGGCGAGCTGATCGCGACGGTGTCGACCGGCTCGCAGGCGCTGAACGTCGCCTACGACAGCATTCACCAGATTGCCTACGTCACCAACTTCGGCGGTACCTCGGTCACCGTCTTGGACAAGGACGGCAACAAGGTCGCCGCGCTGCCGATCTCCCGGGCCAATCACGTCCAGGTCACGAACGGGATCGCCTACGTCGTCGACAAGGCCACCCCGACCAACCACGCCTGGAAGATCTCGGTGATCGAGGACACCTCGACCGAGCCCGGTGACGACCAGGTCCAGATCGTGGCGACGGTGCCGAACCAGCCGGGCGGGGAGTTCACCTGGACCATCGACTCGACGGACAAGACCGTCGACCTCGGGACCTTGGTGCAGAACGGTGCGTACCTGCAGGCCACCGGTGAGATCAAGCCGGTCGTCGTCACCGACACCCGCACCAACCAGCAGAACTCCTGGAGCGTGTCCGGTCAGGTTGGTGACTTCACCAGCGGCAGCGCCACGCTGCCCGGCTCGTACCTGGGCTGGTCGCCCACGGTGACGACTGCCGGTGCCGGCGCCAGCCCGGGGGCGACGGTCGCGTCCGGCTACCCGACCGGCACCGGCCTGTCGGCGTCCTCGGTCCTCGCCTTCGGCACGGACGGCCACGCCGCCGGCTCGGCCACGCTCGGCGCCGGGCTCGACCTACGGTTCCCTGCCGAGGCCAGCCCCGGTACCTACAGCGCGTTGCTGACCATCACCGCCGTCGGCTGACGGCATCCGTGTGCGCGTGGCCCGGCGGACGACCGTCGGGCCACGCCACCACCCTGACCCGCCCGACGAGAGCAATGAGGTAACCGACGTGAGCCACATCCGGATCCGCCAGCGAGCGTTCGCCGCGCCGGCCCTCCTGACAGCGCTCCTCCTCGCGCTCGTCTCGGTCGTCGGCGGTGGCCACGCTTGGGCTGCCGCCGACGACGGGACGCTGTCGTGGGGCACGAAGCCGACCGACAACGAGGTCGGCACCGGACGGCCGCGCTTCAGCTACCGGGCGGATCCGGGCGGCACGCTCGAGGATGCGATCGACGTCGTCAACCACAGCGACGAGCCGCTCCAGCTGCAACTGCTCGCCACGGACGCGTTCATCACCGAAGCGGGCGCCTTCGATCTGCTGCCGAGCGGCGAGACCCCGACCGACGTCGGCGCCTGGATCACGATGGCGCAGCCCTCGGTCGAGGTGCCGGCCCACGAGACCGTCACGGTCCCGTTCACCCTCACCGTGCCCGCCAACGCGACCCCCGGCGACCACACCGGCGGCATCCTGACCTCGTTCGTGACCAACTCCGGCGACGGCGTCGGGGTCGATCGGCGCATCGGCACCCGCGTCTACATCCGCGTCAACGGCGACCTGCGACCCGAGCTGACGCTCGAGGCCGTCGACGTGACCTACGACGGGACGTTCAACCCGGCGGCGGCGGGCCGGGCGACGGTCACCTACACGATCGCCAACACCGGCAACGTCCGCCTCCAGGCCGGGCAGCACATCGAGGTCGCCGGACCCTTCGGTCTCGGCCGCACCCGGGTGCAGCTCGACGACCTGGCCGAGCTGCTCCCCGGCAGCTCGCGCACGGTCACCCAGATCGTCGACGGCGCGTGGCCAACGGGGCGCCTCAGCGCCCGGGTGACGCTCGCGCCGTACCCGTCGCGCGAGGACGAGGCCGGTGACGTCGGCGCCATCGCGCCGGTCGCCGCCAGCGCCGGCACCGCTGCGATCCCGTTCGGGGCGCTCCTCGTCGTCGCGCTGCTCGTCGCCGCGGTCATCGCCTGGCGGCGTCTGCGCCGTCGTCGTCAGGCCGCCGTCGCCGCGGCGATCGAGCAGGCCGTCAGCGAAGCCCGCCGCGAGGCCGCACGGCCCAACGCCGGGTCGAGTGTCGGCGCCGTGTCCAGGTCCAGCGACGTCACCGACACCGCCGGCGATACCTGACGTCCGCCCCGCGTCAGCGGCGCTCCGAGTCCCACGTGTTGGTCCGAGTCGTTGGCGCTGGACAGTCCGACGCCAGCGATTCCCACCAACGTCCACGACTCGGAACGACGCCTGCGACCCCGATGACCGGTGACGGTCAGGGGTTGCTGCCGCCGACGGCGGCGAGGACATCGTCGAGGATCACCCCGGCGGCGAGGGGCCCACCGGCGCTCATCCATGCCGAGCCGTCGACGGGGACGACGTGCCCGGCCTGGTACGCAGCCAGCAGCGTGAACCCGGGCGTCTGCTCGGCGCGGGCGATCGCCTCGATGCTGGCCGCCTTCCCGGTGCCCTCGTCCGACGCCCCGCCGGCGCCCTGCCCACTGGCGCCGCCGATCGTGCCGATGAAGATCCAGTCGGCGTCGATCGTCTGCAGCTGCTCGAGGCTGACGGGCTCGGAGTGGCCCGGTCCCTCGCGGTCCTGCGACGGCGGCCGGCGGAAGCCGACGTCGGCGATCACCTTGCTGGGCAGCAGCTCCTTCAGCATCAGCGCCGGCGTCAGCAACCCCCAGCGGACGATGCTCACCGTGGTGTCGACCTTCGGGCCGAGCTCGGCCTGCAACCAGACGACGCGGTCGCGGTAGTCGGCGAGCACCTGCTCGACCTGGTCGTGCCGGCCGATGGCGTCGCCGAGCGCACGGAACGCGACCTGCCAGTCCTCGCCGGTGACGCTGACGAACACGGTCGGGGCGATCCCGGCGAGGAGGTCGATGGCCGAGGCGTCCGACGTCGACGTGCCGTCGACCAGGATCAGGTCGGGGCGCAGCGCAGCGATGGCCTCGTAGTTCGGGGCGGCGAGCGCGGCGACGATCGGGACGCCGTCGAGCTGGTTCGCCAGGTAGCCGGTGGCGCCGGTCTGGCCGCGCCCGGCGGTGATCGCCAGTGGGGTGATCCCGAGGGCCAGCAGGCCGTCGACGGCCGGCTCGGACAGGGCGACGATCCGCGTCGGATCGTCGGGCACCTCGACGGTGCGGCCCATCGCGTCGACGACGCTGCCGGCCGTGGTCGGCGCGGGTGTGGCGACCACGGCCGAGCCGAACGTGGTCGCCGTCGCGGCCGTCGTGGCCGGCCCGTCCGAGCTCGAGCCACCGCCGCAGCCGACGAGCAGGACGGCGGCGGCGAGCAGTGCGGCGCGCTTCACGGCGCTCCGCATACGGATGATGTACGCATTTCCTTGAGGCTATATGAACCACACCTAACTATTGGAGGTCGGTTCGCAGTGCTCCGATGACCGCGGCGAGGTGCGGTGGCTGCAGGAGCAGCGGGTGCGAGCAGGCGACCTCGACGACGTCGAGGCGGTCGACGAACGGTGCCCAGCCGTGCGGGTCGAAGCCGGCGGTCACGCTGTCGGCGGCGGCGACGAAGCGCATCGGCCCGTCGAAGCGGTCGTGCTCGTGGCGGTGCATGGCGGTGCTGTTGTCGAGCACGACGGCGACCATCGCGTCGAGCACCTCGTCGGGCAGCGTCGCCAGCGCGCTGCGCGACGCGGCGCAGCGCCTCGACGACCGCCGGGCGGTCCCGCTCGGCGCCCGTGCCGAGGGCGACCGGATCGAGCCCGGCGATGTACAGCAGGGCGTCGAGGGCGTCCTGCTCGGTCGGCGGCGGACGGTGCCGCCACTGCTCGGCGGGGTAGGCGTCGACGAGGACGAGGCCGGCGACGTCGGCGCCGCGGCGGCGCAACTCGACGGCGACCGCGTGGGCGATGACCCCGCCGACGGACCAGCCGAGCAGGTGGATCGGTCCGGGATCGCGCCCGGCTTCGGTCTCGGCCAGGATCAGCGCCGCGGCATCGGTGGCCATCGCCGCGATCGACCCGGCGAGCGGACCTCCGTCGAGTCCCGCGGCCTGGATGCCGACGACGCCGATCGACGCGTCGAGCTCGGCGAGCAGGCCGGTGTAGCACCACGCCAGCCCGCCCGCCGGGTGCAGGCACCACACCGTCGGCGCGCCGGGCCGGCGGCGCAGCGGCAGCACGCGGCCGAGGCCGCCAGCGCCGTCGCCGCCGTCGAGGTGCGCGCTCATCGCCCGGGCCGTCGGCGCGGCGAACAGGCCGGCGACGCCGAGGGTCGCGCCGAAGCGGGCGTTGAGCCGTTCGACGAGCGCGGTGGCGACCAGCGAGTGGCCGCCGAGATCGAAGAAGCCGTCGTCCATGCCGACGGCGGCGACGCCGAGCGCCTCGGCGAACGCGGTGGCGACGGCCTCCTGGCGCGGCGTCCGTGGCAGCGCGCCCGCCGAGCCGTCGGCGACGTGCTCCGGCGGCGCCGGCAGCGCGCCGCGGTCGAGCTTGCCGTGGGCGGACACCGGGAGGTCGTCGAGCACCACCCACTGGGTCGGCACCATCGCCGCGGTCAGCCGGGACGCCGCGAACGTGGCGAGCGCGGCGACGTCGAGGTCGGCGTCGCCGTCATCGGGCGTCGGGACGACGTAGGCGACGAGGCGATCGTCGCCCGCCGCGACCGTGTGCACCTTGACGGCGGCGGCGCGCACGGAGGGGTGGGCGGCGAGCACGGCCTCGATCTCGCCGAGCTCGATGCGCTGGCCGCGCAGCTTGATCTGGCCGTCGGTGCGGCCGAGGTACTCGACGGCGCCGTCGGGGCGCCAGCGGGCGAGGTCGCCGGTGCGGTACATCAGCGCCTCGGGTGGACCGAACGGATCGGGCACGAAGCGCTCGGCGGTGAGGTCGGGCCGCCCGACGTAGCCGGTGGCCAGCTGCCTGCCGGCCAGGTGCAGCTCGCCGGCGACGCCGACGCCCACGGGGTGGCCGCGCCCGTCGAGGATCCGCAGTTGCGTGTTCCACACCGGGCGGCCGATCGGCACGGTGGCGCGGTCGCGCTCGGCGTCGAACGTCCACCACGTCACGTCGACGGCCGCCTCGGTCGGGCCGTAGAGGTTGTCGAGGCGCACGCCGAAGCGCTCGGCGAACCGCCGCGCCAGGTCGGCGGGCAGCGCCTCGCCACTGCAGATCACCCGGCGCAGCGACGCCCCGCAACCGGTGCTGGCCGGATGGTCGACGAACGCGGCCAGCATCGACGGGACGAAGTCCGCGGTCGTGATCCGCTCGTCACGGATGACGCGCGCCAGGTACGCCGGGTCACGGTGGCCGCCGGGGTCGGCGACGACGAGCGTCGCGCCGGCGAGCAGCGGCCAGAAGAACTCCCAGACGGACACGTCGAAGCCGAACGGCGTCTTCTGCAGGACCCGGTCGCCCGGGCCGAGGCCGTACTCGCCCTGCGTCCAGAGCAGCCGGTTGACGATCGCCCGCTGTGGGACGGCGACGCCCTTCGGCTGGCCGGTCGAGCCGGACGTGAAGATCACGTAGGCCGGGTCGGTGGGCGCGGCGCGATCGAGCGTCAGACTCGGGTCCTCGCGCACCGTCGAGCCGTCGTCGTGGACGGCGTCGGGTTCGGTGTCGGCGGGGGAGAGGACGACGAGCTCGACGTCGGCTGGCAGGGGCACCGCGCTGGCCGCGTGCTCGTCGGCCAGCACCAGCCGCAGCTCGGCGGTGGCGGCCATGTGGGCGAGGCGCGCCGGCGGGTACTCCGGGTCGAGCGGCACGTAGGCGGCGCCGGCGCGGGTGATCGCGACGAGCGCGGCGACCATCTCCACGGAGCGCTGCATCGCCACGCCGACGAGCGAGCCCGGGCCGGCACCGCGCCGGGCGAGGTCGGCGGCGAGCCGGGCGGTGACCGCGTCGAGCTGCGCGTACGTCAGCCGGCGCTCGCCGTACGCCACCGCCTCGTCCGCCGGCCAGCGCGCGAACGCGGCCTCCAGCAGGCCGGCCAGCGCGACGTCCGGCACCGGGTGGGCGGTGTCGTTCCACGTGTCGAGCACCAGGCGGCGCTCGGCAGGGGGGAGCGCGTCGACGTCGCCGACGGGCACGTCGAGCGGCGCGCCTGCCAGCAGGTGGACGAGGCGGGCGAGGTGGCCGGCGACCTCGTCGGCCGAGTACAGCGCCGGGTTGGCGTCGATGTCGACGTCCAGCCCGCCGGCGTGGTCGCGGGTGGCGATGTCGACGGTCAGGTCGTCCACCGGGCCGTTGGCCAGGTTGCGCAGCCGGCCGGGCACCGACCCGAAGTGCCGGCGCAGCTCGAACGGCATGATGTTGACCTGGGGCCCGAACAGGCGGCGGTCGCCGCCGAGCAGGTGCAGGTCGCGGCGCAGCACCTCGGAGCGGTAGCGCTGGTGGCGGCGCAGCGCCCGCCGCCGCTCGGCCACCTGCGCGGCCAGCTCGGCGAGCGTCGTGTCGGGATCGACGTCGACCCACAGCGGGACGACGTTCATCGTCGTCGCCGGGCAGCGCATCGCCGCACGATCGGTGCGGGCCATCACCGGCAGGCCGAGCGCGACCTCACGGTTGCCGCGCACGCGCCACACGTAGGCGGCGACCGTGGCGAGGACGACGTCGGGCCACGACACGCCGGCAGCGCGGCACCGGTCGCGCAGCGCGGCGAACGCCGTGGGGTCGAGGCCGGACGAGCGCCGGCAGACGTGGTGGGCGCTGAGCGCGACCCGCTCGGCGAGGCTCGGCGCCGGCGGCCGCCCGGCGAACGCCGCGGTCCAGAAGCGGGCGTCGTCGTCGTGCTCGGTCGACGCGAGGTAGGCGGCATCGGCGTCGGCGATGTCCGTGAACGCGGTGAACGCCGGTAGGGCGCGGTCGTCGGTGGTGTCGTAGCGCTCGGCGACGCGCTCCAGCACGAGGGACATGCCGAACCCGTCGAGCAGCAGGTGATGGGCGCGCGAGTACCACCACGTCTCGGCGTCGGCGATGCGCACCACGGTGTGGCCGAACGCCCGCCGGGCCGGGTCGGCGCCGGAGAGGTCGGCGGGCGCCGCCATGTCGGCGTCGATCCATCGCTGCGCGGCGGCACGCGGATCGGCCTCGGCGCGCACGTCGAGCACCACCGCCCGCCACGCCGGGTCGGGTTCCAGCGCCTGCCACGGCAGCGGTGCGCCGTCGACGACCTCCTCGCCGAACACCAGGCCGTACGCGTCGACCTCGGCCACCGTCGCCTCGATCGCCGTGACGAGCCGCGGCACGTCGACCGGCCCGTGCAGCTCGACCACCTCGCCGGTGTTCAGCGCCGGGTTGGCCGGGTCGATGCGCTGCGCGGCCCACAGCCCGAGCTGCGCGCTCGTCAACGCGCGGCGCATCACACGCCCAGGAGCGCGAACCACTCGCCGAGGGTGTAGCGCTCGGCGAGCTGGGCGAAGCCGACGTCGTGGCCGGTGGCCTGCAGCTCCTCGACGATCTCCATGACGTGGACGGAGTCGAGCCCGACGTCGATCAGGTCGTCGCCGTCGCCCACCGCTTCGCCGACGCGCGCCGCCACCGCGCCGCGCAGCCAGTCGCGCCCGACCGGTACGGCGTCGTCGAACGTCGCCGCCACCGCGTCGGTGTCGACGACCGCCGCGCAGCGGCGGGCCGCGTAGTCCACGGCCATCCGGTGGTCGGTGAGGCTGAAGTCGGCGACGGCGTCGGCTACCAGGAACGGCTGGACGTCGGTCATGAACGCCTCCAGGCAGGTGGCCAGGCAGCCGATGTGGGCGTAGATGCCGGTGACGACGAGCTGGTCGCGCCCGGCGTCGTCGAGCACCTGGCGCAGCGGCGTGCGCTGGAACGCGCTGTAGCGCCACTTGGTGATCACGGTGTCGCCGGGCGCCGGGGCCAGCGCCTCGATGATCGACTGCTCGGTCGGATCGCTGCGCATCCCGGGGCCCCAGAAGTCGGCGAGCAGCGCCCGCTCGGCCGGCGGCTGGTCGCCTGGCTGGGCGCTGTACACGACGGGGACGCCGGCGCGGTGGGCCGCGGCGCGCAGGCGGGCGATGTTGGCGACGGCGCCGGCGAACGGCGATTGGGTGCGGTCGAACGATGCAGCGAAGTACTCCTGCATGTCGTGGACGAGCAGCACGGCCCGCTCGCGGTCCAGGTGCCAGTCGACGCCGCCGGCAGGCTTGGCAGCCGCCGCGGTGAGGTCGTACGGGGCGATGCGCGGCAGGGCCCGCACGGCTTCCATCGTCACGTCCTCAATGGTCACGGTTCCTCCACTCGCTCGGTCGGCGACGGGCGCCCGAAGCGCTCGCGCAGCACGTTCTTGGCCACCTTGCCGACGCCCGTCTTCGGCAGCTCGCCGACGATCTCGAGGCGGTCGGGCAGCTTGTAGGTGGCCAGGCCGCGGTCGACGAGGAAGCGGCGCAGCGCCACCCGGCTCGGCGGCTCGCCGGCGGGCACGACGACCGCGCAGCTGCGCTCGCCGAGCAGCCGGTCGGGCACGCCGATGAGCGCGACGTCGTGCACGCTGGGGTGGGCGCGGAGGTGCTCCTCGACCTCCGCGGCGGCGATCTTCTCGCCGCCGCGGTTGACGACGTCCTTGTGCCGGCCCTCGACGACGACGGAGCCGTCGGGGCGGACGCGGACGAGGTCGCCGGTCCGGTAGAAGCCGTCGGCGGTGAACGACCAGGCGTTGTGCTCGGCGGCGCGGTAGTAGCCGCGGATCGTGTAGGGGCCGCGGGTCAGCAGGTGGCCGACGACGCCGGGCGGCACCGGGAGGTCGTCGTCGTCGACGACGAGCAGCTCGTCGTGCGGCGAGATCGGCCGGCCCTGGGTGCCGACGACGAGCTCGTCGGGGTCGTCGAAGCGGGTGTAGTTGACGAGGCCCTCGGCCATCCCGAACACCTGCTGCAGGCGGCAGCCGAGCGCCGGCCCGAGCTGTGCGGCCGCCGCCGGATCGAAGTTGGCGCCGCCGACCTGCACGACCTCCAGGCTCGACAGGTCGTGGGCGGTGCGCGGCGCGGCGTCGATCCACAGCAGCGCCAGCGGCGGCACCAGCGGGGCGATGGTCACCTGGTGACGTTCGATCAGCGCGAAGGCGTTGTCCGGGCTGGGATCGGCGGCGAGCACGACCCGCCCGCCGGCGTGGAACACGCCCAACGTGCCCGGCGAGCTGAGCGTGAAGTTGTGGGCGACGGGGATCGCCGCGAGGAACACGGTGGCGGGGGAGAGGCCGCAGATCGCCGCGCTCTCGCGGACGCTATAGGCGTACTCGGCGTGGGTGCGGGGGATCAGCTTGGGGACGCCGGTGCTGCCGCCCGACAGCTGCAGGAAGGCGACGTCGGTGGCCGCCCGCCGCGCGTCGGCGGCGACCGGTGCGGCCGCGGCGACGAGTGTGGGGAGGTCGACGACACCGTCCGGCTGGCCGGCGGCATCGGCGGTCGCCGTGTCGCCGGCGAGGACGACGTGGCGCAGCGCCGGCGACGTCGCCAGCAGCTCGGCGGCGAGCGGGCGCAGGTCGGTGCGGCCGTCGCGGCCGGTCGTCACGAGGGCGACGGCGTCGGTGTGCGCGCAGAAGTGGGCGAAGCTCGACGCGGCGGTGCGCCGGCAGCGCGAACACCGGCAGCGCGCCGAGGCGGAACAGCGCGAACACGACGTCGAAGAAGGCCGGCGTGTTCGGCAGCGCGACGACGACGCGATCGCCGCGGCCGATGCCGAGCCCGCCGAGCGCGCCCGCGGTGCGGGCGACGCGCTCGGCGAGCTGCGCGTAGGTCACGGCGTGCTCGCCGCCGACGATCGCCACCGCGTCCGGCCGTTCGGCGGCCTGGCGCTCGACGACGTCGTCGAGCAGCTCGCCGGTCCAGTAGCCGAGCGCCTGCCAGCGCGCGACCTCCTCGGCCGGTCGCTCGACCACCCCGTCCAGCAACGGCCGGGGCCGCCCCGCGACGTCGGTTCGCTCGCTGGGCTCGTTCATCGGCCGAGCCCCGCGCCGCCGTCGACGCGCAGGTCGTGGAGCGTGACGTGGCGGGCCGCGTCGGAGGCCAGGAACACGACCGCGGCGGCGACGTCGCTCGGCTCGGCGATCCGCCCGAGTGGGATGCCGCCCTTGAACCGCTCCGGTGCGCCGGCCACCACTCGTCGCCGGGCGACGTCCGGCTCGTCGCTCCAGAGTGCTCGCTGCATCGCCGTGTCGGTGGCGCCCGGCGACACGGTGTTGCAGCGCACGCCCGATGCGGCGAGCTCGAGGCCGAGCGTCCGGCTGATCATCGCCGCGGCGGCCTTCGACGCGGCGTAGGCACCCATGCCGATCCGCGGCAGCGTCGCCGCGTCGGAGGTGACGGTGACGATCGCGCCACGGCCTCGCGGCCATCCGCCGCCCGACGGCGCGTGACGCGTGCAGCACGCCGAACGTGTTGGTGGCGAACGTCGCTGCCCACGCCGCGTCGTCGAGGTCGACGACGTTGCCGGGACGGAGGACGCCGGCGGCGTTGACGAGGATCCCGATCGGTCCGAGCGCGGACTCGACGGTGGCGACGTGGTTCGCGACGGCCGCGGCGTCGGCGACGTCGAGCACCGTCGAGCACGCCGCCCGCGGCTCGTCGTGCGCCGCCCGGTCGACGGTGGCGAGGGTGGCTCCGGCCTCGCCGAGCGCAGCGACGATCGCCCGGCCGATGCCGCCGGCCGCGCCGGTGACCAGCGCGATCGTGCCCTCGATGCCGGCGACGGTGGTTCCTGGGACGGCGGTCGCCGTCGTCACGTGGCCGTCCTCCTCGGGTCGCTCGTGGCCTGCTCTGCCCCGAACTCGGCCACACCGAGATTCGGACAACAGATGTTAGGTATACTAGACTGCTGCTCCGTGGGCGGCCCAATCGACACGCAGCGGCGCAGCACCCGTCCGGTCGATCCCGGGAACCGGCCCGCACCCGATCGGCGACCGACGATCTCGCCGACGATCCGATGCCTCGCCGAGCTTGCCGCGGCCGGCGGCGGACCGGGAGCTCGATGCCGCGCTGGCGCGGCTGTGGTCGCGGCCGCGCCCGCTCGTCGAAGCCGAGCCCGACTGTCCCGGGCGCGTCGTCGTCACGTTCCTGTGGCGTGGCCGGCGGGTGGACACGGCGACCCCGGACGACGACGTCTACGTCCTGGTCAACCGGCTCACCCGTCGTGACGCGCTCGACGACAGCCGGATGTCGCACGTCCCCGGGACCGACGTCTGGTGGCGGTCGTGGGCGATGCGCGACGACTGGCGGGCGACGTACCAGTTCGCGCCGCGCCGCCGGCCGGACGGCCTGCCGGTCGACACGGCCGCGTCCCGGCACGGCACCGCCGCCGGGCCGTGGCGGGTGGCCGGCACCGGTGCGGTCGACGCCGATGCGGACGTCGCCGTGTCGCACGCGACCATCGATCCCGGCAACCCACGCACGTTGCCGTCGCGCTGGGGCGGTCCGCCGATGTCGCTCGTCGCCCTCGACGTCGCGGTCCACGACGACGTGTGGGACGCGGCTGACGCCCACCCGCAGCTCCACGAGGTCACCGGTCCCGACGGCCGGCCCCGCCGGGTGTGGTGTCGGGCGCCGGAGGCCACCGGGTGCCGCCTGCTGGTCGTCCTCGACGGGCAGTTCTGGGGGCCGCTGCACGGCCTGGGTGGCGCCGTCGCCGAGCTGGAGCGGCGCGGCGAGGCCCGCCCGACGGTGGTTGTGATGGTCGACTCGGTCGACGACGACGTCCGCCGCCACGAGTACGACGGTGGCACGGCGACGCCGGACTGGCTGGCCGGCACCGTCGTCGAGTGGGCCCGCCAGCGCTGGTCGATCGGCGACGGGCCCGAGCACGTCACCATTGCCGGGCAGAGCCTCGGCGGGCTGACCGCGATCGCCGCCGGCCACCACCGCCCGGACGTGTTCGGCAGCGTCGCCGCGCAGTCACCGTCGCTGTGGTGGCCGGCCGGCAGCGAGTTCGACGTCGAGGCCGGGGCGATCGTCCGCGACATCGCCCGTGGCGGCCGGCGCTCGACGTACCACGATCTCGCAGTCGGCCTCCAGGAGCCGGTGCTGCTGCCCTGGGCGCGCCACCTGCGCGACGTGCTCGCCGCGGCACAGATGCCGCACACCTACCGCGAGGTCAACGGCGGCCACGACTTCGCCTGGTGGCGTGACGTGCTCGTCAGCGCACTACGCAGGTAGGTAGGCGGCCGCTGCTGGTGGACCCGCGGCCACGGAGGCGGCGGGCCGGCCGTCGCCGGCCGGAGGCGCGTTCGTGCGTCAAGCACGGAACTTGACGCTCACAGCGGCCGATGCGGCGGGTTCGTGCGTCAAGGAGCTGCCAGGCGTCTGACGGCCAGTTCTGCCAGGAGCCGGGAGGCGTCGAGGATCACGCCCTCGTCGAAGCGGGCCAGCGGGGAGTGGTTGTTGGCACACGTCGCCGGGTCGGTGCCCGCCAGCGCGGCGCCCAAGCCGACGAAGCAGCCGGGGACCTCGTCGAGGACCCGCGAGAAGTCCTCCGATGCGGGCCACGGCACGTCCCACGTCAGCAGGCGCTCCGGACCGAAGACCCCGGCGATCACGCCTGACGCGAAGGCCGTCTCCGCCGGATCGTTGACCGTCGGCCCGTAGCCGTCGACGACGTCGACGTCCGCATGCACGCCGTGGGCGGCGGCGACGCCGTGGCACGTCTCGGTCAGCAGCCGGGCGACGCGCTCGCGCCCGGTGCGGGAGAACGAGCGCAGCGTCGCTCGGAACTCGGCGCGGTCGGGGATGATCGACGCGGTCGTGCCGGCCTCGAAGCGGCCGACGCCGACGATCACCGGGTCGAACGCGTCGTTGCCGCGGGTGACGCGGGTCTGCACGGTTGTCACCATCTCGCAGGCTGCCGGGATCGGGTCGGCGGCGAGGTGCGGTTGGGCGCTGTGCCCGCCGCGGCCCGTCACGGTGACGACGGCCTCGTCCGACGCCGACAGCACCGTGCCGGTGCGGGTGGCGAACACGCCGCGGGGGACGGCCGCGGCGAGGACGTGCACCGCGTACGCGGCGAGCACACGCGGCCCGGCGGCGTCGAGCACGCCCTCGTCGATCATCAGGCGGGCGCCGTCGAAGCCCTCCTCGCCGGGCTGGAACATCAGCACGACGTCGCCGTCCAGCTCGTCACGCCGCGCCGCCAGCAGGTGGGCGGCGCCGACCAGGCCGGCGACGTGCAGATCGTGGCCGCAGGCGTGCATGAGGCCCTCGAAGCGTGACGTGACGGGCGCGCTCCCCGGTTCCTCGCGCAGGGGCAGGGCGTCCATGTCGCCGCGCAGCAGCACCGCACGGCCTCGGCCACGCCCGCGTACCACGGCGACGACCGACGACAGCGCCGCGCCGGTCGTCACCTCGAGGTCCAGGCCGTCCAGCGCGGCGAGCACCTTGGCCTGGGTGCGCGGCAGGTCGAGGCCGAGCTCGGGCTCGGCGTGGATCGCCCGGCGCAACGCCACCAACCGCCCGGCGAGATCGTCCGCGTCGGTGTCGGCGGTCACGAGCTGGTCTTGTGACCGGTCGACCGCGCGACCGCCAGGGAGCCGGGCGACGACGGGGAGGCGCCGCAGGCGCCGTGGGGGCGCAGCGCCCGGATGTTGAGGGTCATCTGCTCGTCTCGTGACCGTCAGGCCCGGGCCATGCGTCGCTGCACCAGCAGCAGGACGACGCCGATCGCGCCGAGGACGATCACCGGCGTCACCGCCCCGCCCACGTCGAAGCCGTTGCTCGGCAGCCCGCCGCCGGCGGTGGCGGTCGTCGTGGTCGTTGCCGGCACCGTCGTCGCCGTCGCCGAGCTCGCCGTCGTCAGCTCGAACGTGCGGAACAGGCTGGCGGGTGGCGCATCGCCGCCGTTGCACGTCGTCGCCCCGCTGCCCACCAGGAAGCGCAACCAGTACTTGCTGTAGCCGAGGGACGCGGCCGCAGACGGGATCGTCACGCTGCCGGTGACGGTGCCGTCGTCGCGCGCGGTTGCCGTGCCGAGGATGTCGATGTCGTTGAGCTTGACCGTGACGGTCTGGCCGGTGGCGCAGTCGTTGACGAAGCCGGTCCCGGTGAAGCTGACCTGGCCACCTGGCGCGACCGAGGCGTTGGTCAACGTGATGCTGCGCCCGGCGGGCACCTCGGGGAGCGGGTCGTTGCCGCGGTTGCCCGACGCTGCGGCCGGGTTGGCAACGGCGAGGGCGCCGACGATCGTCAGCAGCAGGGTGAGCAGTCGGTGACGGTGCATGTGCGGTTCTCCGTTCAGCGGTCGGCCTGCTCCAACTGCCCGACGACGACCATGCGCTCGCGCGTCGAGTGCTCCGGGTGGCAGGTGATCAGGGTGACGAGCGCCTCGGTCGGCGTGGCGGCCGGGTCGCCTGGGACCGGGTAGAGCACGTCGGTCCGGTCGGGGGTGACGATGTCGGTGCGCACCACGCGGTACGTGAACGTCGCCGTCGCCGTCTCGACGACGATCGCGTCGCCGGGTGCCAGCTCGTCGAGGTCGCCGAACGGGGCGAGGTGCGTCTTGCGGTGCCCGGACAGGGCGAAGTTGCCGATCTCGCCGGGCATCGCCGAGCCGGGGAAGTGCCCGGGCCCGGCGGTCAGCGCCTCGGGTGAGACGCCTTCGACGAAGGCGAACTCGTACGGCGTGCCGCCGTGATCGAGCTTGGGGATGCGCAGCAGACCGAGCATCGTGCCGGAGGCCGGCGCCGCGGTGGTGTCGACAGCGCCCACGCCGGAGAACGCACCGGGCCGGACGGACACGCCGGTCGCCGCCGCCTGCGCGGCTGGCCCCGTCGACGCGCTCGCCGACGTCGCCTGGTCGAACGCCGTCAGCAGGCGCCGCTGTGCGGCGGCGGTCTCGGTGTCGGTGGCGGCGACGTGACGGGCGGTGTGCAAGCCGACGACCGCCGCGGTGACGAGCGCGGTCACCGCGGCGGCGCGCACGATCAGCCGGGCGACTCGGATCCGCCGGTGCCGGCGCCGTTGCCACCACCGGTCGAGCAGGAACAGCCCGGCCAGCAGCGGCCCGATCCCGAGCGCCAGCGGCCAGCTCGTCGTCGTCGCCCCGATCGGCAGGTCGGCCGCCTTGCCGGTGTCGGCGGTGCTGGCATCGGCGGTCAGGGGGGATGCGTCGGCGATGCGGACCGTCCCGCGCACGCCGACGTCGCCGGCGCTGAGCGCGGGTACGCGCAGCGTCGTGCGCAGCGTCGCCTCGCCGTGGGCGGCGACCTCGACCGGGCCGAGCGCCGTCGCCTCGCCGTCGAGCTGGATGGTCGCGCCGGCGGTCGTGGCCACGTCGCCGTTGTTGCGCACGGTCACGACGAGGGCGCGCTCGCCGCCGAAGCCGAGCTGCTCAGCCGCTCTGTCGAGCAGTGAGCCGTGGGCCTGCAGCTCGACGCCGAGGACCTGCAGCGACGCCGGGGCGGGGGCTGCCACGGGCTCGGGCCTCGCCGTCGGCGCCCCGGCGATGTCGAGTGGCGCCGTGGCGACGACGTGCGAGTCGAGCGTCGTCGCCCGGACCACGCACGGGCACGGCTCCTCGGGGGTGACGACGGTGAGCGTCGCCGTCGCCGACCCGGCGGCGTCGGTGGTCACGACGACCGCATCGCGCACCGCGCATCCGGCACTGCCACCGTCGCCGGCGCACACGCTGACCTCGACGGGTCCCGTGGGGAACCCGTGCAGCTGCACCTCGGCCGTGTTGCCCGGCGCGGCCGACGCGGGCGGCACCGTCACCGTCGCGTCACCGGCGGCACTCGCCGGGTTCGCGCCGGCGAACGCCAGCGTCGCCGTCGTCAGCACGACCACCGCGCCGCGCCGGGCAGCGCGCTCACGGACGCGACTCCTGCCCCGTCTCGCTCGATTCGGTGACGGCCGGGACCAGCGCGGCGGCGTCCTCGTCCCGCGCCGCGGCCGGCACCGCGGCGGGAGCACCGCTGGCGGCCGCCTTGCGCTTGCGCACGGCCACCCGCCGGCGCCACTCGACCAGGCCGAGGGCGATCAGCAGCAGCACGATCACCAGCGGCCACGGCACGGCCCACACGGTCGTCGACACGGCCACCTTCGGTGCCGCTGCGGGCAGCCTGCCGCTGGTGTCGACGGGCAGCAGCGTGAGCCCGACCCAGGCGCGCAGCGCCGCGGGCAGACCGCTGACGACCACCTGCTGGCGGACCTCGGCGCCCGGGAGCAGCTCGGTGAGGTCGGCCAGCTCGGGACGGCGCATCGACCAGGCGAACGGCCCGGTGACCGCCAGGTGCTGCTCGGCGCCGAGGCGGACGTTGCCGGTGTTGCGGACCGTGTACGACAGCGTCATCGTCCCCGTCGGGGAGAGCCCCGAGGACCAGTCGGTGCGGACGTCGTCCACGGTGAGCTGCGGGTGCAACTCGCCGTCGACGCGCAGGTAGACGCGCACGCCGACGCGGCTCTCGATGTCGACGGCGCGGCCACCGTCTTGCACCTGGCGGCTCACCGACGCGGCGACGATGCCACCGACGTGGTCGCCCGGCGTCGCGGTCAGCGGGACGTCGAAGTGGACCGGGATCTCGACGCGCACGCCGGGGTCGATCGTGACGACGCTGACCTCCGGCCGGGCCCACAGGCCGACGTCGGTCGCCGGTTCGGAGGCGGTGCGCACGTCGAGCCCCCCGCCGTCGGTGGTGAACCCATCGGCGGCGTAGACGTCGAGCGTCAGCGGGCTGACGCCGAAGTTGTCGATCCAGATCGCGTCGGTGAACCTCGTCCCGGGGTCGACGTCGTGGACCAGGAACGCCCGGCCGGCGCTGTTGCCCGTGCCGGCTGGCTGCATCGACCAGACGAGCCCGTCGCCAGCGGCAGCCGGTGCCGCCGAGGTGCCCGGGGACGCCTCGGTGGCGACGATCGTGGCCGGCGGATCGCCGGTGCTCGGCGGCGCGCTTGCGCCGGCCGCCGGCGCGATGGCGGCGAGCATGCTCGCCGCGAGCGCCGCCGTGCGCAGCGCCCGGCGGCGCGAGGCGGTGCCTCGCATGCGGACCTCCCGGTCAGATCACCGTCAGTGTCAGGTCGGCGCCGTAGGTGCCCGGCTTGGCCGCGGTCGGGATGGCGAGGGTGAGCGCGGCGCCGAGCACGGCGGTGCCCCGGCCGCTGCCCGCCTGCGCGGCGGCGAGCTGCCGAGCCGTGCCGAGCCCGCTACCCGGCGCGGCGGTCGTGCCGGCCTTGACGGCCTGCCCGTCGCTCGACGACGTGACGCTGGGCGTCCACCCGAGCTGGTCGGCGTCGATGGTGTTCGCACCGGAGACGAAGTCGGTCACCTGACCGGTGACGTTCCAGCCCGGGTCGCCGCTGCGCAGGTCGATGACGGTGACGGTCGGCAGGGCGCCGGTGCTCACCAGGTTGCCGCTCTGCAGGACGGGCGCCGACAGGGCCACGGACGGCGCGGCGACGCTGATCGTCAGGCCGCCGGTCGCGGGCACCTCGACGACGATCCTGGTCGAGCCGCTGCCTGTGCTGGTCGAGCCGCTGCCGGTAGACGAGTCCGACGAGCCCGACGACGTCTCGTCGCTGACCACGGTGAAGTCGACCGCCATCGTGCGGATCTCGTCGTTGGCCTTGAGCGATCCGGTGAGCAGGCGCAGGTTGTGCGTGCCGGTGGTGATGGTCGCGGGCAGGGTCACCTGGACGTCGAACGAACCGTCGGCGTCGGCTTCGACGATCTGCCAGATGGTCGCGTTGGCGTGGACCGTCTCACCCGCGGCGTGGGCGTACGCACCGTCGTCGATCTTGATCGCGATCGTCGAGCCACCGCCGGACGGGTGCAGCCAGTTGGCGCCGCTCAACGACAGCGTGCCGCCGGGCGTCGTCGACGTGCTGGCAAGCGACGCGGTGGCGGCTGCCTGCGTGCCGGCGGCGAGCACCGGGGCCGCGCCGGCGCTCGGGGTGATGGCCGTGAGGGCAACGCCCATCGCCAGCACTCCTGCGATGGCGATCCGGTGCAGGTGCCCGTTCCTCCTCGACGTCTTCACGCTCGTCCGTCTCCCTCGTCCCTGCCTCCACGGATACATGCCGTCCATGCTCCGTGTGAGATGCGATGACCTAATGTTCGGCTAACCTATCATCCGGTCGTCACGGGTCACAAGATCGCCGGCGGGGCCGTCGTGGTCAGCGCCCCGCCGGGTCGCCACGCCCCGCCGTAGGCTCGCCGCCGATGGGGTCACGGATGTGGGGCGCCGACGCCAAGCAGTACGTCGTCGAGGAGTTCTGTGCGCTCATCCAGACACTGCGTGAGGACGGCGTCGAGCCCATCCAGGCCAGGCTGTTCGAGCGGCTCGAGATCTCCCGTTCGACGGTGTCGGAGACGGTGGCGATCCTCGACAAGGAGGGCTACATCGCCCATCGGGATCACCTCGACCTGACGCCGGAGGGGTTGGTGGTGGCCGAGCGGACGCTGCGCCGCCGGCGCCTCGCCGAGGTGTTCCTCGTCGAGCACCTCGACCTGTCGTTCGCGGCGTGCCGGCGCGACGCCGAGCGCTGGCAGCACGGCATCTCCGACGACGTCGAGGCGAACATGATCAGCGTCCTCGGTCGGCCTGTGGTCTGTCCGCACGGCAACCCGATCCCCTACAAGGTTCGTCGCGATCCAGCGCGCGTGCCGGCCGAGCAGGTCGCCCTGTCGACCGTCGGCGTCGGCGCCGGCGCCGAGCTGGTGCGCGTCCGCGAGGAGTTGGAGTCGACCACGGGGATGCTCGACTACCTCGACGGTGCCGGCCTGCGCCCTGGCGCCCGCCTCACCGTCGAGACGCTGTCGCCCGACGGGACCCGCACCGTGGCGGTCGGCGATCAGCGTGCCGGCCTCGGCCCGTTCGTCTGCGGGCGCCTCGTCGTCACCGTGACGTCCTGACGACGTTCCCGTATGATGGTTGCACCATGCAACCAACACTCGATCGCGTGCGCCGATGAGCTTTGACAGCGCCACCACCGTCACCACCGTCGCCGACGGGCGCCACGAGGTCGCCCTGGTGCCCGAGTACGCGATCGCTGGCGACCGCCCGAACGGCGGCTACCTCGTCGCCTGCCTGGCGCGCGCCGCCCTCCAGGCCGCGCAGGTCGCGGGCGCCACGCAACGCCACGTCGTCGCCGCCAGCGCCCAGTTCGTCTCGTCGCCATCGCTCGGCCCGGCGACGATCACCACCGAGATCCTGCGCGTGGGCAAGACCGCCACCCAGGTCGTGGCCACCACGCCGGGCGTGCACGCCTGGTTCACGCTCGGCAACCTCCACGAGGCGAGCGAACCGTTCTGGGGCTCGGTCGCGCCGGTCGAACTGGCCCCGCTCGAGCGCTGCCAGGCGTCCCCGACGTCGTTCGCCCGTGGCGTGACGATCGCCTTCGATCCCGAGACCAGTTTCACGATGACGCCCGACGGGCCGATCGTCACCGGTGGCGGCGAGCTCCGGGCCTGGTTCGTCGACGAGCACCGCGACGCCGTGGACAGCGTCGGCCTGGTGTTCGCGTCCGACTCGTTGCCGCCGGCGACGTTCGGCATCGTCCAGACCGGTTGGGTGCCGACGCTCGATCTGACCGTGTACGTGCGCGCCCTGCCGGCGCCCGGCCCGCTGCGGATGCGCTTCCGCGCCCAGGTCATCCAGGACGGCTACGCCGACGAGATCTGCGAGGCATGGGACAGCGAGGGTCGTCTCGTCATGCAGTCCACCCAGCTCGCCGCGCTGCGCCTGCCACCGAGCACCTGAGCACCACCGGTCACGTCGCCACGGTGGTGTCGATGAGATGCAGACCCATCGGCGTCGGATGCACCCCGTCGACGCGCAGCCCGGCGATGGCGGCGAGCGCCGAGTACTCCTCGAGGCGCCGTTCCGTCGCGCCGAACAGCGCGACCATCAGCAGGTTCATCGCCTGGTAGCCGCCGCCGTCGTCGATCGGCAGCCGCTCGACGATCGCGACGCGGCCGCCGGTGCCGGCCGCGTCGGCGCAGCCGCGAAGGATCAGGGTCGCGTCGTCATCCGGCCAATCGTGCAGGACCTGGGCGACCACGTAGACGTCGCCGCCGGGCGGCAGCGGATCGAAGAAGCTCTGCTCGGCGATCGTCACCCGATCGCGGTGCCCGGCGGCAGCGAGCGAGGCACCGGCGCGCCGTGCCGTCGCCGGCTGCTCGACGAGCGTGCCGCGCAGGTGCGGCCAGCGGGTCAGCAGGTGCCCGAGGAGGGTTCCGTCGCCGCCGCCGACGTCGACGACGTGGCCGGCACGCGCCCACAGGGGCAGGTCAGCGATCGCCGGCGCCCACGCCGCCGCCCAGCGACCGAGGTCGTCGTCGAAGCTGGTGCCGAGGTCGGTGCGCCGTTCGAGCGTCGCCCAGAAGTGGTCGCCGAACACCGCCTGGTGGCCGGCGATGCCATCGCGAACGGCGACGAGCAGGCCGGCCAGGGCGGCATCGAGATGTGCTTCGGCGGCCGAGCGGCGCAGGCGCCGTGACCAGCCGCGGCCGTGATCGGAGCGCAGCAGGTCGCCGGTCGGGCTGAGGTGGTAGCCGTCGCCGTCCACGACGAGCACGTCGACGTGGACGAGGTAGTCGAGCAGGGCGCGCATCCCGGCGACCGAAGCGCCGGTGCGCGTCGCGACCGCTGCTGCGGTCGTCGCTCCGTCGTGGATCGCGTCGGCGACGCCGAGGGTGGCGGCGACGCGCAGGGCCCACGGGGTGGCGAGGTCCGCCTGATGTCGCAGCAGGGCGTCGGCCGCGGCCTCGTCGTGGGTCTGCTCCCGGCGCCAGTAGTGGGTGATCGACGTGCGGCCCTTGTCGACGCCGTTGGCTCGGGTCACGGCACGGATGCGCCGGGCGACGTCGAACTCTGCTGCCGCCCACACGAACACGTCCGTCCCGGACCGGCGGAGGGCGCCGTCCACGGCGGCGGCGACGTCCTCGACGGGTTCGGCCCCGCCGACCGGCCGGGGAACCCGGTGGATGTCCACGCCGTGCAGCGCGTCGTCGGCGTCGACGGCGAACCCGAGTGCCGGGACCAGGTCGGTCGACGCGTGCAGCACGGCGATCAGCTCGACCGGCGTCGAGCCGTGGGCCGCGGCCCGCTCGTCGAGGAGCCGGCCGATGGCCGGTAGCGCCGTCTCGTCACCGATCACGATCCAGCGCGGCGCGTCCAGGGCGTGCGCGGCCGACGTGCGCGGCCCGGCGACGTGGACGATGTCACCGGCGGCGGCGACCCGCCCCCACGTCGAACCGGGCCCCTCGTGGTCGACGACCACGTCGACGGTCAGCTCGCCGGCGGCGGGGTCGAAGCGGCGCACGGTGTAGTCGCGGGCGACGGCCGGCGGGTGCTCCGGCCAGTGCAGGTGACCGTCGTGCTGCTCGGGCAGCACCGTCGCGCCGCCGAGCGGCGGGAAGACCTTGACGTGGTCGTCGAACGCCGCCGTCGTGAACGCCGCGCAGCGGTGGCCGTTGCCGACCATCTCGCCGAGCTGACCGCCGCCGAGGACCAGCCGACGCAGGCCGGGTGCGATCTCGTCGGCCCGGACGACGTGCAGCTCACGGAGGACGACGGGGTGGGTGATCATCCGCCGGTGCTCAGCGCGGCCTCGATCTTCGGAACGATCTCACCGGTCAGCCACTGCAGGTTGAGGGCGGTCGGGAAGCCGAGGGCCAGCGCGTCGGGCGCGCCGCGCGTCAGCACCACCGTCGCGCCGCGCTGCATCACCGGCAGCGACGACCAGATCGGATCGGCGGCGAGGACGTCGCCGATGCCGCTCGGACCGATGACGAACAGCACGTCCGGGTTCAGGTTGCCGAGTTGCTCGACGCTGAGCGGCACCTTGAGATCGTCGCCGGGCACGGACCGGGCGAAGTCGCTCAGCTTCAGTCCCAGCGCCGCGACGTTCCGGCCCATCGCGTCCTGCTCGCTGCGCATGATCGACACGGTGGCCGCATCACGGGCGATGACGAGGTCGAACGTCTTGCCGGCCAGGTCCGGGTGCGCCGTGGCGGCGTCGGTGATCACCCGTTCGGTCTCGGCGATCAGGGCATCACCCTGTGCCGCGCGCCCGAGTGCGGTGGCGATCGTGGTGGTCGTGGCCTGCCAGGTGTCGGCGTTCTGGCCGTTCACGTAGTGCACCACCGGGGCGATCGCCGAGAGCTGGGCGTAGTACGTCTCCAGGTCCCAGTAGCCGTTGGCGACGATCACGTCGGGCTTCAGCGCGGCGATCTGCTCGACGGGCAGCCCGTTGGCGGCGTTGACGTCGAGCGACGGAGCGCCGGCGGGCAGCTTGCCGCTCAGCCACGGGAAGTCGACGACCTGTCCGGAGTCGTTGGTGGGGATGGCGATCGGCTCGACGCCGAGGCCCACGACCGTGTCCAGGTCGGCGGGGGTCAGCGGCAGCACGCGCTGGGGGGCGGTGGCGATCGTCGCGTCGCCGAGCTGACCCTTCACGGTCACGGGGAACGCAGCGGGGCTCGACGACGGTGCCGCCGAGGCCGGCGTGTCGGCACCGCTGCTGGTCGTGGTCGCCGCGGTCGTGGTCGTCGCCGCGGCGGTGTTCGGGGCACTGTCGTCGCTGCCGCACGCGGCGAGCACGACCACCGGGAGCAGGAGCGTGAGCAGCAGCTTGCGCATGCGGGTTCCTTTGCGAGGGGCGGGATCCAGGGGCGCCGACCGTAGTTAGGCTGACCTCATGTGCGTCGCGCCCAGCGGCCAGACCATCCAACGATTCGGCCAGCGGTGACCGTCCATCTCCGCAGCCGCAGCCATGACCACCACGAGCTGGCGTGGCTGTCGCAGGGCACGGTCGCCGTGCGCATCGACGACCACGAGTGGACCGTCAGCGCCACCCAGGCACTGTGGATCCCCGCCGGCGTCGAGCACGAGGTGGTCATCGGCGACCACACCCTGATCACCCCGTACTGGTTCGAGCCGGCGTCGCTGACCGTGCCGTGGACGGTGCCGACCGCGCTCGCCGTCGACGAGGAGATCGCCGCGCGCATGGCCCGGATCACCCAGCTCTGGCTGAGCCACGAGGTCGACGCCCGGCGGGCGACCGACGAGATGAAGCTCGTGCTGCCGTTGCTGCAGCAGCGTGCCCCCGGTCTTGCGCTGCCGCGCAGCGACGCGGCCCGAACGGTTGCCGTGACCCTGCTCGGCGATCCCGGCGACGCCCGCTCGCTCGAGGCGTGGGCTCGTCACGTCAACGTCAGCGCGCGGACGCTGCGCCGGGCCTTCGTCGCCGAGACCGGTCTGGGCTTCGTCGACTGGCGGTCGACGGCGCGGATCTTCGCGTCGCTGCCGATGCTGGCCGGCGGTGACCAGGTCGGCGCCGTCGCCCATCGCGTCGGCTACACGAGCGCGAACGGCTACATCGCCGCGTTCCGCAAGCACCTCGGGACGACCCCGGCGCGCTTCTGCCGATCCTGAGCGCCGCAGCGCTCCGGCGCGAACCCGGCGCGTCGCAGCGAGGAACATGAGGTGATGGAACAGGTCGTGGCGACGGGCACCGATGCTGACGTCATCGCCTGCTCGCTGACGTCGCCCGCCGCGTTCGGCGCGATCTTCGACCGCCATGCGACGACGCTGTTCCGCTACTTCGTCCGGCGCGTCGGGCCCGACGAGGCAGATGCGCTGCTCGGCGAGCTGTTCCGCATCGCCTTCGAGAAGCGCGCCGGCTATGACGTCGCACGCCCCGAGGCGCGGCCGTGGCTGTACGGCATCGCCAGCAACCTGCTGGCCCGCCACCGCCAGGGCGAGGCCCGCCGCCTGCATGCGACGGCACGCCTCGTCAACGGTGCGGTCGGCGATGCGGATCAGTTCGGCGACGTCGACGGCCGGCCCGACGCGTCGCGGCAGTGGAGCGACGTCGCCGGCGCGATCGCCACGCTGCCGGCCGGCGAGCGCGACGCGCTGCTGCTGTTCGCCTGGGAGGGCATGCCCTACGACCAGATCGCGGTGGCCCTCGACGTGCCCGTCGGCACCGTCCGCTCGCGCCTCAACCGCGCTCGGCTGCGCCTGCGCGAACTCGTCGGCGCCAGCGAGGAAGGACGAGCGACCGCCACGTTGCGTCCGGACCGGGTCCTCCCGGTCGACGAGGGCGATCCCGGACTGTTCCGGCGAGAGAAGGAGCGACTGATGTCGACGATCGACGAAGCAAACCCAGAACGACCGACGCCGCAGGAGCAGGCGTGGAGCCGCACGCCGTCGATGTACCCGCGCCTCGTCTACAGCGACGAGGTCGCCGCGCTCGAGTTCCTGACCCGCGTGTTCCAGCTCACCGAGCGCCGCGAGGCGCGCATGGTCGGCACCGACGAGGAGGGGATGCTGGCCTGGCTGGAGTTCGGCGACGGCGTGGTGATGATCGGCCGGGCCAGCGAGTCGGCGCGCGACGTGCACCACCTCTGCAGCCCGGGCGAGGTCGGCCACGCCACGGTGATGATCAACGTCGAGGTCCACGACATCGACGCCCACTACGCCCACGCCTGCGCCGAGGGAGCGAAGATCACGATGCCGATCGAGGACGCGTTCTACGGCTTCCGCCGCTACGAGGCCGACGACCTCGAAGGCCGTCATTGGCACTTCCAGGAGCCACTGCGCCGGATCCACGAGCGCGAGCAGGGCGCGTCCGGCTGATCCCCGAACCCCGATCGACGACCTTCGGCCCTAAGCAACCCACGCCCCTCGGAGCGAGAGTTGGTGCATGGCACACATCTGGACGGTTGGGATCGACGGCTCGGACGGTTCGGCGTCGGCGCTGGCGTGGGCGGCCGAGCATGCGCCGGCACGTGACGCGACGGTGGGCGCGGTCGCCGTGCTGCACCGGCCGGACACCTCCGCATGGGACGACGTGCCTTCGACGGCAGGTGGCGGGGAGGTCGAGGATCGCATCCGCGCCTGGGTGGCGCAGCACGCCGGTGGCGCCCCGGTCGACGTCGTCGTGCGGCGTGGCTCGGCCGCTCACGAGCTGGTCGAGGCGGCCGAGGTCTCGGAGCTGCTGGTGGTCGGTGGCCGTGGTCTCGGCCGCCTCCGCGGGCTGCTCGTCGGCTCCGTCAGCCAGCGCTGCGCGGCGCACGTCACCGTGCCGACCGTGGTCGTCACCGAGCACCGCCGCGCCGACGGCGGGCGGATCGTCGTCGGCGACGACGGTTCGCCGAACGCCGCCGCGGCGCTGCGCTGGGCGCTCGGCTTCGCTGCGCCTGGCACGACGATCGAGGTCGTCCACTCGTTCCCGCTGGCACCGTGGCTGTCGGCCGACACCGTGCGCGAGCGCCACCCCGACGAGGTCGAGGACGCCGAGCGCACGTTCCGGGAGGCGCTGGCCGGCATCGATCCCGACGGACGGGCGACGCCGGCGTTCACGCTGGCCGACCCACGGCTGGCACTCGTCGAGGCCGCCGCCGGCGCCGACCTGCTCGTCGTCGGCAAGCGCGGCCGCGGCGGCCTGCCGGCTCTGCTCGGCTCGGTGAGCACCTACGTCCTCCAGACCCCACCGTGTCCCACGGTCGTCGTGCCCGAGTGATCGTCGATCCGGCTCGCGGGCCGGGACGAGCCGGGCGGGTCCGACGGCGTACCGTTGCGGTCATGGGAAGCAACACCGAGTTCGAGCTTCCAGGGCATCAACCACCTCGCGCTGGTCAGCAGCGACATGGCCCGCACCGTCGACTTCTACACGAACGTGCTGGGCATGCCGCTGATCAAGACGCTGGAGATCCCCGGCGGCGGTCAGCACTTCTTCTTCGACTGCGGCAACGGTGACTCGCTGGCGTTCTTCTGGTTCCCGCACGCCCCGGCGGCGGCACCCGGGATCGCCTCGGCCGGCACGCTGCCCGGCTCCGGCGACATCGTCTCCGCCCACGCGTCGATGAACCACGTCGCCTTCGACGTCCCGGTCGAGCGCTTCGACGCCTACGTGCAGAAGCTGCGCGACAAGGGCGTCGAGGTCAGCCCGATCCTCAACCACGACGACAGCGAGTCGACCGTCGCCCGTGAGCTGCACCCCGGCGTGTTCGTCCGCTCGGTGTATTTCCGCGACCCCGACGGCGTCCTCCTCGAGTTCGCCTGCTGGACCCGCGAGTTCGGCCCCGACGACGTCCGTCACGCCCCCGCCAACGCCAAGGGCGAGCGAGTCCAGCTCGTCGGCTGACGCCGTTTTCGACGCTCGATTCGCTCGCTGCGCTCGCTCATCTCGGTCGAGCTTCGAGGAGCGGCCTGCGGCCGCACCCAGCTGGCAGTGCGCCTCACGCACAGCGAGTCGGCGCACGGCGGAGGGGGATCGCGGAGCGCCCTCTCCGCACCACCCCCACGCGCCGGAACAGTCGCGGCGAGCGTCGAAACCGGCACTCAGTCGGCTGAGAGGCCGTGGCGGCGGCGGACCCAGCGGTCGAGGGCGGCGAACAGGACGCCGTCGATGACGATGCCGATCACCAGGATCACGATCATGATCGCGATCATCGCCGGGTAGTCGCTGACGGATCGGTACTGCGACAGCAGGAAGCCGACGGAGAACACGCCGAGGGTGACGAGCAGCTCGCCGGCCATCAGGCTGCGCCAGGCGAACGACCAGCCCTGCTTGAGGCCGCCGATGAACGACGGTACGGCGGCGGGGAGCACGACGTGGCGGAACGTCGCCCACCGCCCGGCGCCCATCGCCCTCCCGGCGCGGCGCAGGATCGGTGGCACGTGGTCGACGCCGCTGATCAGCCCGTTGGCGATCGACGGTGCGGCGCCGATCACGACGACGAACGTGATCGCACCCTCGGACAGCTTGAACAGGACGATCGCCAGCGGGAACCAGGCGATCGACGGCATCGTCTGCAGGCCGGTGATCATCGAGCCGACCGCCGAGCGGGCGATGGCGGAGGAGACGATCACGCCGCCGATGACGACGCCGACCACGAGCGCGATGGCGTAGCCGATCAGGGCGCGGCGCATGGTGACGACGACCGCGTCGCCGACGGTGCCGTCGGCGATCAGCTCGCCGAGGCGCTTGAACACGGTGAACGGCGACGGCAGGACGAACTCGGGACGCCAGCCGGTCCACACGACGACCTGCCAGATGGCGACGGCGAGCACGATGGCGGCGACCTTCGGCCACGTGGCGTGCCACGCCCGCCCGACACGTGACGGGCTGCTGGCGGCGGGCGTCTCGTCGTCGTGCTCGTGGACCGATGCGGCGTCTCGTCCGGCGGGGATCACAGGGTCGATCGGTTCGCGGTCAACGGCGAGCATGGGCCAGGACCTCCTCGCGCATCGTGTCGGTGACCTCTCGGGCCAGGGCGCTGACGGCGGCGGAGTCGATCCGCCGGGGTCGTTCGATGTCGACGTCGATGTTCGCCGTGACCCGGCCGGGACGGGGCGACATGACGACGATGCGGTCGCCGAGACGGGCGGCCTCGCGCACGTTGTGGGTGACGAACACGACCGTCGTGCGGCGGCTGCCGACGAGGGCTTCGAGCTCTTCGTGGAGCGTGTCGCGGGTCATCGCGTCGAGGGCCCCGAACGGCTCGTCCATCAGCAGGATGTCCGTGTTCTGGGCGAGGGCGCGGGCCAGCGCGCCGCGCTGGCGCATCCCGCCGGACAGCTGGTGGGGCCGCTTGTTGTTGAACCCACCGAGGTGGACCGTCTCGATCAGCTCGTTCGCCCGCTGGCGGCGCTCGTCGCGGGGGACGCCGGCGAGGCGCATCGGCAGCTCGACGTTGGCCTGCACCGTGAGCCAGGGGAACAGCGCCGCCTCCTGGAACATCAGCGTCGTGGTCCCGTCGATCGACAGCGCGCCCGTGGTCGGCTGGTCGAGGCCGGCGACGAGGTTGAGGATCGTCGACTTGCCACAGCCGGAGGCGCCGATCAGGCAGACGAACTCGCCGCGCTGGATCTGCAGGTCGACGCCGCTCAGCGCGGTGACGGCACGATGCCCGTGCCCGTACGTCTTGCCGACCCCACGAAGGCTGATCACGCTCACAGCCCGGTCACCGCCGGATCGCCGCGCTCGGCGAGGACCTCGTTGAGCAGGGTCAGGTCGTAGATGCCGGGGGACTTCAGGTCGACGTGGTCGAGCAGCCCGACCGCCTCCGCGTGGTCCGCCGACGTCTGCAGCGAGGAGGCCACCGGATCGATCGTGAACTCCAGGTTCTGCCAGGCGCCGCTGATCGTCGCGTCGGCGAGCGGCTTCGACGTCAGCTTGGCGATGCCGTCGTTCGTCGTCTTCTGGGCGGCTGCCGGATCGGCGGCGATCTGGTCGATCGTGTCGGCGAGGCCCTCGACGAGGTGCTTGACGACGTCCGGGTGCTCGTCGAGGAACTTCGTGGTGACGATCAGGTGCGTGGTGACGAACTTGCCGCCTGGCCACAGGTCCTTCTCGTTGACCAGCGTGTGGCCACCGCCCTCGTTGATGAGGCGGGTGGCCCACGGCTCGGGCACCCAGGCGCCGTCGATCGAGCCGGTGGTGAACGCCGCCAGCGTGTCGGCGTTGTCCTGCGGGGTGATGTGCACGTCGCCACCGCCGGCCGTGTCGGTGGCGAAGCCCTGCTCCTTCAGCCAGGCGCGCAGGGCGACGTCCTGGGTGTTGCCGAGCGACGGCGTGGCCAGTGTCTTGCCCTTCAGGTCGGCGGCGCTGGTGATCCCCTCGCGGACGACGAGCGACGCGCCGCCGGAGGTCGTCCCGGCGACGATGCGCAGTTGCTCGCCCTTCGACTTGGCGTAGCCGTTGATCGCCGGGTTCGGGCCGATGAAGCTGGCATCGAGGGCGTCGGAGAACATCGCCTCGATCACCTCCGTGCCGGAGTTGAACGTCGTCGTCTTCAACGTCACCGACGGGCCGAGCGCCTTGGCGAACAGCCCGTCGTCGACGCCGATGATCGCCGGAGCATGCGTGACGTTCGGGAAGTAGCCGAGCCGCAGCGTCGCCGGATCGCTGCTCGGCTCGGAGTCGGCAGGCGCAGCGGTTGATCCGCTCCCGGCGTCCGTCGCCGCCGCGGCGACCGTCGTGGTCGCCGCGGCGGTGGTGGCCGAGCTCTTGTCGTCGCTGCCGCAGGCGGCAGCCGTCAGCGCGAGGGCGGTGGCCAGCACGACGCCGGCCACCCGGCGCCGATTTCCGAGATACCTGATCATCACGATCGGCTTTTCTACATGCTGGGAACTCGATCTGCAACCAGGGCGGCCGACCGGCGGTCCGCGTCGGTCGTCAGCGGCGGCCGACGAACCGCCACGCCAGCGGCGTCGCCGCGCCGGCGATCAGGAGCTTGATCGTGTCGCCGACCAGGAACGGAGTCAGCCCGAGGCCGATCGCGTTGGGATCGCCGGTGGCCACCGGCACGGCGATCGCATGGGCGAGCCAGGCGACGCCGCACGCGTAGATGATCGCCGTGCCGGCGAGCATCGCCGGGATCGACGTCGCCAGCGAGCGGTCCTGACGGCGCTCGGCGAGTGCACCGACGGCGGCGGCGGCGAGGACGAACCCGGCGAGGTAGCCGGCCGTCGTTCCGGTGGCGACGTGCCAGCCGGCGCTGATGCTCGTCCCGGTGTGGTCGTCGGCGTACCAGGCGACGGGCATGAAGATGCCGGCGCCCCAGTACAGGAGCTGGCTGAGCGCGCCGCGCCGCCACCCGAGGGCGGCACCGGCGAGGAGCACGCCGAGGGTCTGGCCGGTGATCGGCACGGGCGTGAACGGCAGGTCGACGCGCACCTGGGCGAGCACGGCGGTGAGGACGGCGAAGCCGGCGACGAGCACGACGTTGCGTTGCGTCGTGGTGAGGGCGCGCTGGCCGATCGTGTCGGCGAGCGTGCGCGGGGCGGTCAGGGTGGGGGCGGACATCCGGGACCTCGTTGGTGTTGGGGGGGTGGGAGGAGCCGTCGGCGACGGCTTCACCCCGACCTTGCCGAACGCCGGCCGCGTCGACGAAATCGGGCCAGCGACGCAGGTCTGCTCGAAGGAGCGCGAGAAGGCGATCACCCGGTCCGGCCGTAGCGCCGGACCTCGCCGCGGTGTTGCACCCGGTCGAGCTGGTCGGCCAGCCGCGAGGTGGAGACGAGAGCGTCCATGCGCCAGAGTCCCCCGGGCGCCTTGGATCTGCTGTGCTGATGGCGTGATGGAAGGCTTCGAGGAGACCAGGATCGGCGTCGAGCCCGGCGTCGAGTTGCACGTGCGAACCGCGGGATCGGGTCCGCCGGTCGTGCTGCTGCACGGCTATCCGCAGAGTGCGCTGTGCTGGCACCGCGTCGCGCCGGCGATCGCCGAGCGTCACACCGTCGTCGTGCCCGACCTGCGCGGCTACGGGCGTTCCAGCACGCCCGACGACGATGCCGAGCACACCGTCTACTCCAAGCGGCGGATGGCGGCCGACGTCGTCGCCGTGATGGACGCACTCGGCCACGAGCGCTTCGCGGTGGTCGGTCACGACCGTGGCGGGCGGGTCGCCTACCGCGCCGCGCTCGATCATCCGGCGCGCGTCGAGCGGCTGTGCACGCTCGACATCGTCCCGACGATCGAGCAGTTCGAGGTCCTGTCGTCGAGCCGGCAGGCTGCCGTGTTCGGCTTCCACTGGTACTTCCTGGCCGTGCCGCCGCCGCTGCCCGAAGCGCTGATCGGGTCGCAGCCCCAGCTGTACCTCGAACAGGTCATGGGCAAGTGGGCCGGCCGGCGGTCCGACGCCGAGGCGATCACGCCCGAGGCGATGGCCGCCTACGTCCGTGACTTCACGCCGGCGGTGATCGCTGCCTCGTGCGGCGACTACCGGGCCGGCGCGACGTTCGACAGCGACCTCGACACCGCGGACCGCGACGCCGGGCGGACGATCGGCTGCCCGGTCCACGCGCTGTGGGGCGACCGTCGCAACGCCGCGGCGAACGACGCGGTGCTGGCGACGTGGCGGCGCTGGACGGCGGCCGACCAACCGGTCACCGGCCGGTCGATGCCGTGCGGCCACTTCATCCCCGAGGAGCGCCCGGACCTGTGCGCCGAGGAGATCCTCGCCTTCCTCGCTCCTCTCGCCTGATGGGACGGACCGACACGGCATCGCTCGTGATCCGGGCGTCGCGCGCCGCGGTGTACGCGGCGTTCGTCGACCGGGACGCGCTGCTGGCCTGGCTGCCAGCGGCCGGGATGCACGGCAGCTTCGAGCACTTCGACCCACGACCCGGCGGGTCGACCGGCTGACGCTGACGCTGACCGACGACGACGCTGCTGCCGCGTCCGGCAAGACGACGGCGGACAGCGACGTCGTCGAGGTCCGCGACGTCGCGCTGGTGCCCGACACCCAGGTCGTGCAGGCCGTCGAGTTCGCGTCGGACGCCCGACAGCTCGCCGGCACGGTGATCGGGCGACGCTGGCGGCCAGTCGGCCGAACGACAGCACCAACGACGGCTGCGCCAGCCTGTTCTGCTGATCGGGCGGGTCAGGGGAGGTGGATGCCCGGGACCGGCTGCCCTCGCCGCGCGCACTCGTCGGCGAGCCGGCGCTTCAGCCGGCGGCGGGCCGAGACGAACGCCCAGTGCTTGGCGATGCCGCGGGCCGGCAACGAGAAGTCCGGGAGCAACCGTTCGACGGCGAATCGGCCGCCGTCGGGCTCGAAGGTGCCGGTGAAGGTGGCGTTCTCCTGGCCGAGGAGCTCGTCGCCACCGTGGACCCGGTCGAACGTCAGGCAGGCGGGGCCGGCGCCGACGTCGGCGACGTCGGGCACCGCGAGGGCGAAGCCGCCGTCGTCGAGGCCGCGGACCGACGCCGCGACGATCCGCGGGAAGCCGCTCGGTGTGGTCACGGTGAGCATCGGAGCGCCGAGGTTGGCCGCAGCGTACGCCGCTCGTCGTGCCCACGGCCCGGGCTGGCGTTGCCATCCACCGGGCGACGTGCCGGTCGGCGGCGGGTCCGATGGTGGCGCGGTCGTCGTCGGGTCCGACCAGGTCCGCGGCCGGCCGTCCATCCGGCCGTCGGGCCACCACTCGATGGCGATGGGTGTCAGCGTGATGCGCACGCGCACCCAGTGCCACGCCTGGGCGCGGATGACCGGGCTCGGCAACCGGCTCCAGCTCGCCGGCGTCTTGCTCAGCGCCTGGCGGACGAAGCGGTCGGTGTTGGCCTGCAGGTCCCGGTCGTGGACGGTCGCCAGCGCGGTGATCCTCGCCAGCGGCTCGTCGTCGCCGCCCGCCACGATGCACGTCCGCGGGTCGCGGCGGGCACGCTCCGCCTTGGCCGGGTAGGTGACACCGGTGCTCACCTCCAGGGCCGAGCCGCCGGCGTCGAGGTACGGGGTCATCGGCCACGTCACCGGACGCCCCGCCTTGTCGAGCGTGGCGACGTGGGCGACGACGGACCGCTCGACCAGGGCGCGCAGCTCGGCGGCGATCGACTCGTCGGTGGAGCCGACGACGGGCGCGGTCACCGTGCACCGCCGACGAGGTCGACGTCGACGATCTCGTCGATGCCGGCGCCGGCCAGGACGCGCCGGTAGCGCCGGCGCCAGAGCGGCAGCGCCAGCCGCGCCGGCAACGGCAGCGGTGGCATCGGCAGACGCTCACGACGTGCGGTTCGCTCCAGCGCGGCCACGGTCATGGCGATGCGCGTCGCACCGATCCGGCGCAGCAGGCCGCGCTCGATCGCGTCCATCTCCTCGACCGGGATCGTCGCGGCGACCCGCGGCAGCACGACGAGCTCCTCCCGTGCGAGGTGTTCGTCGAGCGTGCCGATCAGTGCCTCGACGGCCGCGGTCGCCGAGCGACACGCGGCTGCGGTGCGATCCGATACCGCCGCGTCGACGGCTCGATCCGCGGCACGCAACAGGTCGTCGATCACCGCGTGCTCGTGGGCCATCGACGACTCCAGCTCGGCGAACGTCGGGTCGCGCTGGCTGACGAGGGGGAACACGACGTCGGTCTCCCCCTCGTGGTGCTCGGCGAGACCGGCACGGTAGAGCTGCCACGCCTCGGCCAGCCCGCGCAGGTCGCGGCCGTCGCCGGCGCGACGCAGCGCCGCGGCGATGCGTTGGCCGGTGTCGACGAGCGTTCGGTGGACGAGGACGAACCCGTCCGTCACCGAGCGGCATGGGACGATGTCAAGCGTCATGAGAGACCTCCATACGTAGGCGTATGGAGGTGACCATACGCCTACGTATGGAAATGGTCAAGCGCGACGACGGGTGACAGCGGGTTCACGAGACGCACAGGCAGAACGGATGGCCGGCCGGGTCGAGGAACACGCGGAACGTCGTGCCGGGCTGGTGCTCGGCCAGGGCTGCGCCCAATCCGAGGACCGCCTGCTCGCCGGCGTCGAGATCGTCGACCATGACGTCGATGTGCATCTGCTGGGGGACGATCTGGCCCGGTCACTGCGGTGGCTGGTATCCCTCGACGCGTTGGAAGCAGATGCACTGATCGCCGGCGGCGTTGCGGACCTCGCCCCAGCCGTCGTCGGAGGTCGGTGTCCAGTCGAGCAGTGCGCCGTAGAACTCGGCGAGGCGACCGGGGTCGTCGCAATCGAGGACGACGGATGGGAAGCGGGCGATGGGCATTGCCGCAACGTACGGTGCTTGTTGCGGTCGTTGCATCTCGACGATGACTGCCTTCACGCGCCGGGTTCGCAGAGCTGCTTTGACGTCGGTCTCGTCGCTGGTGAGGACGGGTTGCGCTCAGCGCGGCTGCTGCGGTGTTGGGCTCGCCGTTGCTGAAGGGTCCGTCTTCGGCTTCCGACAGTGCCTCGCCCCACGCCTGGCGGAGGGCCTCGACGGTGGCCTCGTCGAGGGAGATCGTGCGTGTGGGTCGTGTCTGTCGGTGACGGTCGATCGCCCTTTGCGCCCGGGGTGGTCAGGTGGCTGCGCGTGACCTCGGGTGTGCCGGCGTCGGCGTCGAAGGCCGACCAGCGCAGGCCGCACACCTCGGCGTGTCGAGCTCCGGTGGCGATCATCGGCCGGATGAACAGCCCGAAGCGCGGCCGCAGCGCTGTGGTCGTCTCGGCGCGCCCCGAGTCGTACGAGGTGTTCCAGCCATCGGTCGAGCAGCTCGGAGAGGATCATCTGGTCGACGCCGACGCGGCCGGTGGCCACCTCGGTCTCGAGGTGGGAGAGGGCTTGTTTCGCCTCTCGCTTCGAGGTCGTGTGGACGGTGCGGATCACCCGCAGGTACTTGCCCGTCGACGGATCCCGTCCGGCGGAGGCGGTGGGCTCCCGTGTTCCGGCGGATCGCTCTCGCAGCGTGCCCATCTGGCGCCCCCTTTCGCGGCAGATTCGCGGCGGCGAGGCTTGGAGCCCGCAAGCTCGGTCAAGAAGCATGGCCCCTGACCTGGGGTTTCGTGTGCGCCCCCTGGGTTTCGAACCCAGAACCTGCGGATTAAGAGTCCGTTGCTCTGCCGTTGAGCTAGAGGCGCGATCGCGCTGAGCAGTGTAGGCGGACGCCAGCGACCGCCCAACTGCCTTGCGTGGGGTGACCGACGGGGCTCGAACCCGCGACTTCCAGGACCACAACCTGGCGCTCTACCAGCTGAGCTACGGCCACCATGGTGGGCCGACAGTGTGCCACGCTCGCCGATCGATTGCACAGGCGATGCCGTCCGTCGTCAGGGCCGGTCGGTCACGACGGATTCCATCGTCTGCTAGACTCTACGAAACGAGATTCGCAAGGAGTTGAGATGGGCACCGCGGAATCCATCCAAGTGTGCGACCTGTCCGAACGGGCGAAGGCGATCACCGGCCGGGAGCTGGGCGTCTACGTGGAGCGCACCGCCGCCTCGCAGCGGGTCACCGACCGTGCCCGCAAGGTGCTGCCGATGGGCGTGCCGTCGAGCTTCCAGGCCTACGACCCGCACCCGATCGTCGTGCGCCGCGCCCAGCAGGCCTGGATGGAGGACGTCGACGGGAACCGCTACGTCGACTTCGACATGGGCTTCGGCGCGCTGTTCGCCGGCCACGCCCACCCGGTCGTACGCGCCGCGATCGAGCGCCAGCTCGACGACGGCACGCTGTTCGTCACGCCGTGCGAGGGCAACGCCGATGTCGCCGAGCTGCTGCGCGACCGCTATGGCCTGCCGATGTGGCGCTTCACCAACTCCGGCACGGAGGCGACGATGGACGCGATCCGCGTCGCCCGCGGCGTCACCGGTCGGTCGAAGATCGTCAAGGTCGAAGGCGGCTACCACGGTCATCACGACGAGGTGATGGTCTCGATGAAGCCGTCGCTCGACGTCGCCGGCCCGGCGCACACCCCGCACGCGGTGCCGGCGACGGCCGGGATCACGGACGCCGTGCTGGCCGACACGCTCGTCGTCCCGTACAACGACGCCGAGGCGCTCGAGCGGGTGCTGGCCGCGGGTGACGTCGCCTGCTTCATCGTCGAGCCGGTGATGGAGAACATCGGCATCTGCCTGCCGCAGCCCGGCTACCTGGAGGCGGTGCGGGAGATCACCCGCCGCCACGGCACGCTGCTGATCTTCGACGAGGTCAAGACTGGCATCACCGCCGGCTGGTCGGGCGCCACCGGCGTGTTCGGCGTCCAGCCGGACCTCGTCGCCCTGGCCAAGAGCATCGGCGGCGGCCTGCCCGTCGGGGCCTTCGGCGGCACGTTCGAGTGCATGGACCAGATCACGACCGGGAGCGTTCTCCACCTCGGCACCTACAACGGCAACCCGCTGTGCATGGCGGCGGCCAAGGCGGTCCTCGACGAGGTCTGCTCGCCGGCGGCAACCGACGAGGCGATCGCCCGCAACGCGCGCCTGCTCGCCGCGTGCGCGGACGTCATCGACGACGCCGGTCTGCCGGCGCACGTCGTCCAGTTCGGCGCCAAGGGCTGCATCACGTGGTCGCCCACGCCGGTCCGCAACTACCGCGACTACAAGGCCACCGACTTCGATCTCGCCTTCGCCCAGTGGATCCACGGGATCAACCGTGGCGTGCTGCTGCCGCCGGGCCTCGACGAGCAGTGGCTCGTGTCGGTGTGCCACACCGAGGACGAGGCGATGCGCTACGCCGACGTGTTCGCCGAGTTCGTCGCCGAGCTCACCGCATGAGGGGGCTGAGGAGGCCTTCAGCTCCAGTGCCGCTGCTCGTGGTAGCGGTACGTGCTGACCGGTGAGCTCCAGCGCCGTCGGCGGCGGATCAGCCCGCTGCCCACGAGCAGGGCGATGCCCGCGCCGACGAACACGAAGTCGAGGGCGATGATCAGCGGGAGGGCGTCGTTGGCGAGCTTGGCGGGGATCTGCGCCCACGGGCTGTCGCTCAGCGCGGGGATGGCGAAGCGCGGCACGAAGTAGCCGAGCCCGGTGATCAGCACGGCCAGCAGCAGCATGCCGAAGCCGAGGCTGCGCAGCAGGGCCTGCCGATCCGGGTGGGCGGTCAGGCCGATCAGCCCGAAGACGACGGCGGCGATGCCGCTGATCGGGACCAGCCACCGCAGCACGTCTCGGGTGACGGACAGGACGTGAACCTCCGGAATCGGCAGGGTGATCGGCGCCAGGCCCATGACGGCGTCGTTGCGGACGATGTTGCGGATCTGGGCGTCGGTGATCTGGACCGGTTCGCTTTGCTGGCCGATGAGGTGGGCGTGCGCCTCCTCGAGGATCCCGGCCATCTCCCGGGACATCGCCGCCTCGGTGGTCGGGTCCTCGAGGTAGCCGTTGACGACGCCGCTCACCGCCTCGGGGGTCGTCCCCAGGGTGGGGGCGGCGTTCTCGGCGATGAGGCCGACGATCTCGGCGCGGATCGCCGGCACCTGGAGGATCTCGGTGGCGACGCTGGCGGTGCGCGACGGGTTGAACGCGGTGCGTTGCAGGAACCAGCCGGCGATGCACAGGGCCGCGCAGAAGTAGGCGAAACCGAACAGGAAGCCCGCGAGCGTTCGACGCACCGGCGCAGTCTTGCCGATGTGCACCGGTGATCCACGGGCGTCGATCGGCGATGATGGTCCGGTGAAGCCGCCGCGGGTCCGCACTGCGTTCTGGCGGGCCCTGCGCCTGCGGTGCGCGTGGTGCGGTTCCCGGCGGACGTTCCTGCGTGGCTGGTTCGGTCGGTACGAGCGCTGCCGGACGTGCGGGCTGCGGTGGCGCCGGGAGGAGGGCTTCGAGATCGGGCCGCTGGCCTTGAACACCGTCATCACCTTCGCCACGCTGGGCATCGGGATGATGATCGGGTTCATCCTCAGCTATCCGGAGGTCGCCGTGAAGCCGATGCTCGTCGTGCTCCTGGTGGTCGCCGTGTTCATGCCGATCGCCATCTACCCACTGACGTTCACGCTGTGGTTCGCCATCGACGTGCTGACACATCCACCGTCGCCCGAGGAGGCGGTGGAGTCGGCGGCCATCGCCGCCGGCAGCGGCGATCCGTCGCCGTCCTGACCGCTCGGACCTGAGTGCTTGCATCGAACGACTGTTCGGAACTACATTGATGTCGTTCGTCGCCGGCGTCGCTGGGATCAGGTGCCACGAAACTCTGTGACACCCCTTCCGTACGGTGCCGTCAACTGCACGGGAGCCACGGCTCCCATCCAGATCGGAGCCGTGGCTCCCAGCAACACACTCAACATCAGGCAGGAACGGAGCGAACAGTGAGCACGGATCGCGAGAAGGCATTGGACATGGCGCTGGCCGCCATCGACAAGCAGTTCGGCAAGGGGTCGATCATGCGGATGGGGGAGAAGGGCTCGATGGCCGTCGAGACCGTCCCCACCGGCGCGCTGGCGCTGGACCTGGCGCTCGGCGTGGGTGGCCTGCCACGCGGGCGTGTCGTCGAGGTGTACGGGCCGGAGTCGTCCGGCAAGTCGACGCTGGCGATGCACGTCGTCGCCGAGGCCCAGCGCAACGGCGGGATCTGCGCCTACGTGGACGCCGAGCACGCCATGGACCCGGCCTATGCCCGGGCCATCGGGGTCGACATCGACCAACTGCTGATCAGTCAGCCCGACACCGGTGAGCAGGCGTTGGAGATCGCCGACATGCTCGTGCGCTCTGGGGCGCTCGACGTCGTCGTCATCGACTCGGTGGCGGCGCTCACGCCGCGGGCCGAGATCGAGGGCGACATGGGTGACAGCCACGTCGGTCTGCAGGCTCGGCTGATGAGCCAGGCGCTGCGCAAGCTGACGGCCAACCTCAACAAGACGAACACGATCATGATCTTCATCAACCAGCTGCGCGAGAAGATCGGCGTGATGTTCGGTTCGCCGGAGACCACGCCGGGTGGCCGGGCGCTGAAGTTCTATTCGTCGGTGCGCCTCGACATCCGCCGGATCGAGAGCATCAAGGACGGTGGCGAGGTCGTCGGGTCGCGCACCCGGGTCAAGGTCGTCAAGAACAAGGTCGCCCCGCCGTTCCGCCAGGCCGAGTTCGACATCATGTACGGCCAGGGCATCAGCCGGGAGGGCTCGGTGCTCGACCTGGCCGTCGACATGGGCATCGTCAAGAAGTCCGGGGCGTGGTTCACCTACGACGGTGAGCAGCTCGGCCAGGGCCGGGAGAACGCCAAGGGCTTCCTGCGGGACAACCCCGAGATGATGGTCGAGATCTCCGAGAAGCTGCGCGTCGCCGCAGGCCTCGGCGACGCCGAGGCCGAGGCCGAGGCCGAGGAGAAGGACTTCACCGCCGGCGACGAGCGACCGATCCATCTGGTGGACTAGCTGGTTCGTGCTCCGGTCGCAGCGGAGCTGCTCCCTGCGCTGCCGTGTTCGCCGCCTCCGCTGCGCTTCGGCGCTCACCGCGTGTTGGGCGGGTGGTCGCGCCTGCGCCCGTAGCCTGTGGGCTCGTGACTGCCCGCAGCTACGTCGTGCACACCTACGGGTGTCAGATGAACGAGCACGACTCGGAGCGCATCGCCGGGCTGCTCGACGCCGATGGGCTCGTGCCGGCCGTGGATCAGGCCGATGCGGACCTCGTCGTGGTCAACACGTGCTGCATCCGCGAGAACGCCGACAACCGGCTGTACGGCAATCTCGGTTGGCTGAAGAGCTGGAAGGCCGGCCGCGACGGGCGACAGATCGTCGTGGCCGGCTGCCTGGCGCAGAAGGATCGCGACGTCGTGCGCGAGCGGGCGCCGTGGGTGGACGTCGTGCTCGGGACACACAACGTGCACCGGGCGGCCGAGCTCGTCGACCGGGCGCGCACAGGTGGGCCGATCACGGAGATCTTCGACGAGGCGGTGTTCGACGACCAGGCGATGTTCCCGAGCGCGCTGCCGGCGCGGCGGGAGACGTCGTACAACGCGTGGGTGACGATCCAGATCGGTTGCGACAACTCGTGCGCGTTCTGCATCGTGCCGGCGGTGCGCGGCGCGGAGATCAGCCGGCCCTTCGCCGAGATCCTCGACGAGGTGCGGGCGCTCGCCGCGGACGGGGTCACCGAGGTGACGCTGCTCGGCCAGAACGTCAACAGCTACGGGCGCGACCTACAGCTTGCAGCGCGTCGCGGCGGTGACGAGTCGGCACGGCTGCGGCCGCGGTTCGCCGAGCTGCTCGCCGAGGTCGGTGCCGTGCCCGGCATCCGCCGCGTTCGCTTCACCAGCCCGCACCCCAAGGACATGCGCCCGGACACGTTCTCGGCGATGGCCACCACGCCGACGGTCTGCGAGCACCTGCACTACCCGTTGCAGGCCGGCAGCGATGTGGTCCTAGCGGCGATGCACCGCGGCTACACGGCCTCGCGGTACCTCGAGCGACTCGCCGAGGCGCGCGCTGCCATCGACGACCTCGCCGTCACGACCGACATCATCGTCGGTTTCCCCGGCGAGACCGACGACGACTTCGACGCCACGTTGGAGGTCGCCGCCGCGGCCGAGTTCGACTCGGCGTACACGTTCCAGTTCTCGCCGCGACCGGGCACGGAGGCCGCCGAGCTGGTCGATCGCTTCGTCGACCCGGCCGCCGTCGCCGAGCGCTTCGCCCGGCTGAAGGTCGTCGTCGAGCACTGCGCGTTGGCCAAGCACCGAGGCCGCGTCGGCCGGGTCGAGGAGCTGCTCGTCGAGGGGCCGAGCAAGCGCGACGCCGGCGTCCTCACCGGGCGGACTCGACAGAACAAGCTCGTCCACCTTCCCGGCGCCGACCCGGTGCCGACCGGCTCGTACGTCACCGCCGAGATCACCGCCGCGGCGCCGCACCACCTCACCGGCCGGCTGCTCGACGTCGTCGCCCCGTCGACGCACAAGCGGCGCATCGCCGTCCTCGCCGGCTGACGCCGGCGGCGCATGGACACGTCGCAGCCGATCGTCGTCCTCGGACCGACGGCGTCGGGCAAGAGCGACGTCGCCATGGCGATCGCCGCCGCCGACCCGACCGTGGAGCTCGTCGCGGCCGACTCGATGCAGGTCTACCGGGAGATGGACATCGGCACGGCCAAGCCGTCGGCGCACGACCGCGCCCGGGTCCGTCACCACTGCATCGACCTCGTCGACCCGTCGGAGGACTTCACCGTCACCCGCTTCGCGGAGGCGGCCGAGGATGCGCTGGCCTCCATCACGGCGCGCGGCGGGCGTGCCGTGCTCGTCGCCGGGACCGGCCTGTACCTGCGCGCCGTCACCGACCCGATGGACATCCCCGGCCAGTGGCTCGAGATCCGCGAGGTGCTCGCCGAGCGGCTCGCTGCCGGCGGGGTCGGCCCGCTCCACGACCTGCTCGTCGAGCTCGACCCGCTTGCCGCCTCGCGCATCGACCCGGCCAACGACCGCCGCATCGTGCGTGCGCTGGAGGTCACGCTCGGCGCCGGTCGGCCGTTCAGCTCGTTCGGCGCCGGCGTCGCCGTCCACCCCGAGATCGCGTTCACGATGATCGGGCTGCGCTGGCCGCGTCCACTGCTCGCCGAGCGGATCGCGGTGCGTGTCCAACGGATGGTGGCGGCGGGCCTGCTCGACGAGGTCGCGCGGCTCGCCACCCGGCCCGGCGGCTGGTCGCGCACGGCGCGCCAGGCGCTCGGCTACAAGGAGCTGTTGGAGCACCTCGACGGTGCCGCGTCCCTGGACGAGGCGGTCGAGGCGACGATCACCCGCACCCGCCAGTTCGCGGTCCGCCAGGAGCGATGGTTCCGGCGGGACCCCCGCATACGCTGGGTGGACCTCCACGACGATCCCGTCGGCGAGGTGCTCGGGGCGCTCGACGAGCCGAGCGCCGGCAATCGACCATGACCCAGCTGACCCTCACCAAACACCAGGCCCTCGGCAACGACTTCCTCGTCGCGTTCGATCCGCCGGACGTCGACCTGTCGGCGCTGGCGCAGCGGCTGTGCGCGCGGCGGCGGGGGATCGGCGCCGACGGCTTGCTCGTCGGTACCGACGAGCCCGGCTACGACGCCCGGATGGTGCTGTACAACGCCGATGGGTCGCATGCCGAGATGAGCGGCAACGGCATTCGCTGCTTCGCCCAGGCGCTCGCCACCCGACTCGGACACCAGCGACCGCAGCGGATCCTCACCGACGCCGGACCACGGCTGGTGGCGATCACCCCGACGGAGCGCCCCGAGCGGATCGAGGCATCCGTCGACATGGGCGAGGTCGTCGACATCGGCGAGCCCGGCGACTGGCTCCGCATCGGCACCGATCCGTTGCGCCCGGTCCGCCATCTCAGCCTCGGCAACCCACACGCCGTCGTCGGCGTCGAGGACGTCGCGGCCGTCGACCTCCTGGCGATCGGGGCGATCGTCCCGCAGGTCAACGTCGAGGTCGTCGAGCCCGGCCCCGAGGCGCACGCCGTGACGATGCGTGTCCACGAGCGCGGCGCCGGGATCACCGAGGCCTGCGGCACCGGGGCATGCGCCACCGCCTGGGCAGCCGCCGCCTGGGGCCTGGTGCCGTCGAACGCGCCGGAGATCCTGGTGCACATGGACGGCGGCGATGCCAAGGTGCGTGTCCACGAGCCGTCCCCCGGCCGGGTCACCCTCATCGGGCCGGCCGAGCGGATCGCCACGATCGTCGTCGACCTCGACGACACCGACATCGAACCGAGCAGCACCACCACATGAGCTCCCCCGTACAACGAAGCCCTTGGGTCGACGCTCATCGAGCGCACCCACCGGGAGCGCATCGTCCTCGTCGGGGTGACGTTGCCGGGTGTGACCGACGAGGACACCGAGGCCAGCCTCGACGAGCTGGCGCTCCTGATCGACACCGCCGGGGCTGACGAGGCCGGCCGGATCGTCCAGCGCCGTGACGCGCCCGACCACACGTGGTACCTCGGCAAGGGCAAGGCCGAGGAGCTACGTGAGCTGTGCCTCGCCGTCGACGCCGACACGGTCGTCTTCGACAACGAGCTGTCGCCGGCGCAGCAGTACAACCTGGAGAAGCTGCTCGGCCGCACCGCCTTGGACCGCACCGCGGTGATCCTCGACATCTTCGCCCAGAACGCCCACACGCTGGAGGGCAAGGCCCAGGTCGAGCTGGCGCTGCTGCGCTACCGCCTGCCGCGGCTGCGTCGCGGCGCGACGGCCAAGCTCTCCCAGCAGCGCGGCGGCGTCGGCAGCCGCTTCGGTTCCGGTGAGACGAAGCTGGAGGTCGACCGCCGGCGGATCATGCGCCGGATCACCAAGCTGGAGAGCGACCTGCGCGAGCTGTCGAGCACACGTGAGCTGCAGCGCAAGGGCCGCTCACGCAGCGGCCTCGCCAACGTCACCATCGTCGGCTACACCAACGCCGGCAAGTCGACGCTGCTCAACCGGCTGACCCGCGCCGGCGTGCTCGTCGAGGACCGGCTGTTCGCCACGCTCGACCCGACCACCCGTCGCCTCTCGCTACCAGGCGGCGAGCCGGTGCTGCTGACCGACACGGTCGGGTTCGTGCGCCGCCTGCCGCACGGCCTCGTCGAGGCGTTCAAGAGCACGCTCGAGGTCGCGACGACTGCCGAGTTCCTGATCCACGTGGTCGACAGCTCGGCGCCCGATCCCGAGGGGCAGATCGATGCCGTGCACACCGTCCTGCAGGAGATCGACGCGATCGCCGTGCCGGAGCTGCTCGTGTTCAACAAGGCCGACATCGCCCCCGACGCGGCCAAGCAGCTCGTCGCCGACCACGAGGGCTCGGTGGCGATCAGCGCCGCCACCGGGGAGGGCATCGACGAGCTGCTGCGGACCCTCGGCGATCGCCTGCGGGCGATCGGCACGATCGTCGAGCTGCTGATCCCGTACGACCGCGGTGACGTGCTCGCCGCCGTGCACCGCGAAGGCGAGGTCGTCGCCACCGCGGACGAGGACGGGGGCCTGCGGGTGCGTGCCCGTCTCGCGGGCGCATCGGCCGGACGGTTGCACGAGTTCGTCGTCTGACCTTGCCCGTGCTCCGGTCGCCGCGGAGCGGCTCCGCTTCGCCTGCCGTGCTCGCCGCCTCCGCTCCGCTTTGGCGCTCACCGTCCTGGGTCGGTGTTGACGCCGGCGCCCTGGTGCTTGGGCGTTCCACTTTGCTTGGGTGTTTCGCTTTGCTTGGGTGTTTCGCTTCGGGGCTCGCCGCGCTTTGAACAGCGATCGGCTGATTCGTTGCGCGCGGCGATGGGGGTGATCGGGCGCACCGCAGAGCATGCTGGAGCGCGATGACCGAGCTCGCCGGCTTCGTGCCCCCGCCGTACCCGTACGACCGCCTCGATCGGCTCGCGCCGCTGGCCTCGGCGTTCGAGGGCGGGGTGATCGACCTGTCCGTCGGGACGCCGTGCGACCCGCCGACGCCGGCCGTGGTCGCCGCGCTGAGCACGTCGAACAGCGAGCGCGGCTACCCGCCGAGCATCGGCACCGAGGCGCTGCGCTCGGCCTACTGCGCCTGGCTGGCGCGCCGCTTCGGCGTCGACGTCCCCGTGTCGCAGGTCGCCGCATGTGTCGGCAGCAAGGAGCTCGTGGCGACGACGCCGCAGTTCCTCCGGCTGCGCCGGCCGAAGCGCGACACCGTCCTGTTCCCGGCGGTGTCGTACCCGACCTACGAGATGGGCGCGACGCTCGCCGGCTGCCGCGCCGTTCCGGTGCCACACCTGCCCGGCGGCGGCATCGATCTCGCCGCGATCGACCCGGACGACGCTGCCAGGGCGTTGCTGCTGTGGGTCAACAGCCCGTCGAACCCGACCGGCGCGCTCACCGACCTGGCCGCCGCCGCAGCCTGGGGCCGGGCCCGTGACGTTCCCGTGTTCAGCGACGAGTGCTACGCCGACTTCACCTGGGACGGCCGGCCGAGCAGCGTTCTGCAGTCCGGCCTCGACGGGGTCGTCGCCGTGCACTCGTTGTCCAAGCGCTCGAACCTCGCCGGCGTGCGGGTGGGCTTCTACGCCGGCGACGCCGAGTTGCTCGGCTACCTGCGCGAGGTGCGCAAGCACGTCGGCATGCTCGTGCCTGGCCCGGCACAGGCGGCCGGCGTGGCCGCGCTGTCCGACGAGGAGCACGTCACCATCCAGCGTGACCGCTACCGCCACCGGCTCGAACGGTTGGCGGCGATCCTCGGCGGTTGGGCCGGGCTCGACGTGCCACTGCCGGCCGGTGGCTTCTACCTGTGGTTCGACACCGGCGACGGCTGGGCGTTCGCCGAACAGCTGATGGCCGAGGGCGGCGCCCTCGTCAGCCCCGGCGACTTCTACGGTGCCGGGGGCGCCCAGAACGTGCGGGCCGCCGTGGTACAACCAGACGACCGCATCGAGTTGCTCGCCCGCCGATTGGGAGTCCGCTGAATGTCGTACCAACCGTTCCCGACGACGTCCGCCGCTCCCGTCGTGCCGTCGAGCCCAGGCCGGCGCAACCCGGTGCTGCTGATCCTCGGGATCGTCGTCGCCGTGGCCGGCATCGTCGGCGGGCTGATCCTGTTGCTGTCGGCGTCGTCGTCGGCGGAGGACAGCGTCAAGAACCTCGCTCGTGCCCCAGCGGGATGCACGACGACGCTCGACTTCGACAGCACCGGGAGGTTCCTCGTGTTCTTCGAGCGGCAGGGGACGATCACCGGGCTCGGCGACGACTGCGGCGGCGGTGACCGTGCCTTCGGCCGCAGCGACGACGAGGTGCCCGACCAGACGCTGACGCTGACCGGGCCCGACGGCCAGAACGTCGACCTCGCGGGCGCCAGTGGCACGACGTACGACGCCGGCGGGTTCGCCGGTGTGCAGATCGCCACGGTGCAGATCGACGACGCCGGTGAGTACGAGCTGACCGTCGCGCCCGACGACGCCAGCGACACCAACTATGCGATCGCCATCGGCAAGGACCCGACCGCCAACGAGGGGACGCTGCGCCTGGCCGGCATCGGGGTGATCGTCGCCGGGGTGCTCGTCGGTGGCGCACTCGTGCTGCTCGGCCTGCGTCGCCGCGGCGGCTCGCCGACACCGGTGCCGATGCCGGGCTGGCCACAGGGCGGTGCGACCACGACCCAGGCGTGGCCGACCGCCGCGCCGGCGGCGCCGCCGTATGCGGGGCCACCGACGTCGTTCGGCGGTCCGGCCACGACGCCATCAGGACAGCCGCCGCAACCGAGCTACGGGGCCGCCTGGCCGCCGGCCACGCAGCAACTGCCCGGCACTGGCTGGTCGTCGCCGGCGCAGGAGGAGCCACCGCGACCGGTACCACCACCCGATCCGTTCAGCCGCCCACCGGGGAGCTGAACGGGCCGCGACGCCGGGTCAGAGCCGGCGCAGGACGGTGACGACCCGGCCGTAGACCTGTACCTGGTTGGCGTCGAACGGCATCGGCGACAGCCGCGGGTTGGCGGGCATCAACGTGACCGTTCGCCCCTCACGGGTCCAGGTCTTGACGGTGGCCTCTTCGCCGGGGATGCCGGCGATGACGACGTCGCCGTTGCGCGCCGTCGACTGCTTGTGGGCGACGACGTAGTCGCCGTCGAGGATCCCGGCGTCGACCATCGAGTCGCCGCGGACGCGGAGCATGAACAGATCGCCCGGACCGGTGAAGTCCTCCGGCAGGGGATAGGCGTCCTCGATGTTCTCGTGGGCGAGCACGTCGGTGCCGGCGGCGACGTCGCCGACGAGCGGGACGTGCCGTGCCGGCCGGCGCTCGATGCTGCCGCCCGAGAGCGGATCGAAGCGGACCTCCATCGCCCGTGGCTTGGTGGGGTCGCGCCGGAGGAACCCCATGCGCTGCAAGGTGGCGAGGTGGCTGTGGACGGTGGACGGCGAGGTGAGGCCGACCGCCTCACCGATCTCCCGCACGCTGGGTGGATAGCCGCGCTCGCGCAGGCTGGTCTCGATGTAGTCGAGGATGCTGCGCTGACGGGCGGTGAGCTGCTCGGTCATGGGCGGTGATCGTACACGCGTTCGTCGGGCGAGGTCAAACATTCGTTCGCAGCACGTTCGTTCGATCGGCCCTTGACATCGAACGACCGTTCGTGGCAGGCTGCGAACAGTTGTTCGCGAACACCCGTTCGCCAGTTGTCGTCTCGTTCGTTCGAGGAACTCACCATGACCACCATCGCCGTCCCCCTCTCCCGCATCCCCAGCCGTCGCCAGCTCGTGCGTCGCCGACGCCTCGTCGCCGTCGCCTTTCTCGCTGCATTCGCGTTCGCCCTGCTGGTCGGGGCGAACCAGGTCCTGGCGAACCGTGGGGGTGTCCCTGCCTCCACCCCCACGGTTCTCCCGGCAACCGAGTACGTCGTCCAGCCGGGCGACACCCTGTGGTCGTTGGCCGAGCGCTTCCACGGTCCGTCCCCGCGGGGCGTACCTCGATCGCTTGATCGACGCCAACGGTGGTGCAGCGCTGGCTGTCGGTCAGCTCCTCGTCCTGCCGTAGAGGCGGTGCCGTGCGGGCAGTAGCCTGCCCGGCGATGCGCTGCCCGAAGTGCCACGCGGACGACACGAAGGTGATCGATTCGCGCGAGTCGAACGACGGGCTGGCCATCCGCCGGCGGCGGTCCTGCCCGTCATGCGCGCACCGGTTCACGACGTACGAGCGGATGGAGGAGGTGCCGCTCGTCGTCGTCAAGAGCCACGGTGGTCGCGAGCCGTTCGATCGGGCGAAGGTCATCACCGGTGTCACGGCGGCCTTCAAGGGCCGTCCGGTCACGTCTGCGGCGGTCGAGTCGCTCGCGGATCGGGTCGAGGATCACGCCCGGCTGCACGGCCCGGAGGTCTCGTCGGCCGAGCTCGGCCTGGCGGTCCTCGAACAGCTTCGCTGTCTCGACGAGGTCGCCTACGTCCGCTTTGCCAGTGTCTACAAGAACTTCGACGGCGCCGCGGACTTCCAGCGCGAACTGGTCCTGTTGGAGAAGCTCCAGGGGGATTGAGCGACCGTCAGCCGTCGGCGTCGCGATCGCGCACGTAGCGGGTGAACAGGAAGCCGTCGTCTTCCAGCACGTGGGCGAGACGCATCGACCGCAACGCATCGGCGGCATGGGTGGTCAGGCGGGGCCCATTGCCACCGGCCAGCCGTGGGGCCACCGCCAGGTTCAGCTCGTCGATCAGGTCGGCGTCGAGCAGCGCACCGTTCAGTCTCGGGCCTCCCTCGGCCTGGATCACGTCGGCGTCGAGCTGAGCCAGTGCGCCGGGCAGGTCGAGCCGGCCCACCCCTGCCCGCACCGAGTCGACCGATGTCAGCGGGGCGTCCTCCGGCATGATCAGGAATCCGGCGCCGCTGGTGAACAGCGGCGTCGTCAGGTCGATCTCGCCGCGACGGGTGATCACCCCGATGCGCTGGCCGGGCTTGCGTGGCGGTCCGTAGCCCTCGGCGCGCACCGTGCCGGCACCGACGATGATCAGGTCGGCGATCTGCCGCAGGGCGCTGAGCACCGCCTGGTCGGCAGGGCTCGACAGATCATGCGAGCGCTCCTTGACGACGGTGGTGCCGTCGAGGCTGGCGACCATGCACAGCGCCACCCAGGGGCGGGCGGCCGGCCGTGGGCGACGGCCGCGGTAGGCCTCCGCGGCCGTCACGTCGTCGGGCGCGCCGGGGTCGGGAGGGAAGAGCCGCCGCACGCCGCGATGTTGGCACGTCGGGCCGTGGGGACACGCTTCGCGCCGTCCGAAGCGGCGTCGAGCCCTGTGGACATGTGGACGACGCCCTGCGTGGTCGCCGCGGTGTCACCGGTCGTCCCGAGGCGTTGGCCGCGAATTCACCATGAATCCACAGGGTTGTGCCTCTTCCTGCCCACAGCCGGGTCCGCTTAGGGTGGCCGACCGTGGATTGCGTGCGGTGCTCGTCACGGCGCGGGGCGCGGATGGGCAGTGGAGCACGGCGAGGCAGGACCTTGCGGTGGCGGCCGCTGCGGGCTGGAGTAGCCCTGACCTGCGACCCTGCGCCGTGACGAGCACCGCCCGCGATCCGTTCGAACAACGCCCCGGCGGGTGCTGTCACACATCGGTGTAACTACTCCGGTGTGATTCAGCCATTCAACATCTTGTAGATTTGAGCGCGGCCGAACGCCGCGGGCCGCCAGATGTGGTGGTCAAAGAGGAGGAAGCCCATATGTCCGTCGCACCCGATCGGCTCGCCATCGGCATCCGCCGGCACTTCACGGCGCCGGGCACCCACCCGTACGCGCAACTGGCCTGGGAGCGCCGTGACGCCCGGATCGACAACTGGAAGGACGGCACGGTCGCGTTCGAGCAGCAGGCGGTCGAGTTCCCGGTCACCTGGTCGCAGAACGCCACGAACATCACGGCCCAGAAGTACTTCCGCGGCCACCTCGGGACGCCCGGCCGGGAGTCGTCGCTGCGCCAGGTGATCGACCGGGTCGCCGACACGATCGCCGCGTGGGGCGCCGACGGCGGGTACTTCGCCGACGACGACGAGGCCGAAGCGTTCCGTGACGAGCTGAAGGCGATCCTCGTCACCCAGCGGGCCGCGTTCAACAGCCCGGTGTGGTTCAACATCGGTGTCCCCGGCGTGCCGCAGCAGGCCAGCGCCTGCTTCATCCTCGCCGTCGAGGACACGATGGCCGGGATCCTCAACTGGTACCGGGAGGAGGGGATCATCTTCAAGGGCGGCTCCGGCGCCGGGATCAACCTGTCGACGATCCGCTCCAGCGCCGAGCACCTCAACGGCGGTGGCACGGCCAGCGGTCCGGTCAGCTTCATGCGCGGTGCCGACGCCTCCGCCGGCACGATCAAGTCGGGCGGCAAGACCCGCCGCGCCGCCAAGATGGTCATCCTCGACGCCGACCACCCCGACATCGAGGAGTTCGTGTGGTGCAAGGCCCGTGAGGAGCGCAAGGCCCGGGTGCTGCGCGACGCCGGCTTCGACATGGATCTCGACGGCGCCGACAGCTTCAGCGTCCAGTACCAGAACGCCAACAACTCGGTCCGGGTCACCGACGAGTTCATGCAAGCCGTCCTCGCCGACGACGACTGGACCCTCTACGCCGTCACCGACGGTTCGCCGATCCGCACCATGCGCGCCCGCGACCTGTGGCACGACATCGGCCAGGCCGCCTGGGAGTGCGCCGACCCCGGCCTGCAGTTCGACTCGACGATCAACCGCTGGCACACCGCCGCGGCCACTGGCCGGATCAACGGCTCCAACCCATGTTCGGAGTACATGTCGCTGGACAACTCGGCGTGCAACCTGGCGTCGATCAACCTGCTCAAGTTCCTCGGCGACGACGGCCGCTTCGACGTCGAGGGGTTCCGGCACACCGTCGAGGTCGTCTTCACCGCCCAGGAGATCCTCGTCGGGCGAGCCGACTACCCGACGGAGAAGATCGCCGAGACCACCCGGGCGTTCCGCCAGCTCGGGCTCGGCTACGCCAACCTCGGGGCGCTACTGATGGCGCTCGGGCTGCCGTACGACTCGCCGGAGGGGCGGGCGTGGGCGGCATCGATCACGTCGCTGATGACCGGGCACGCCTACGCCACCAGCGCCCGCACCGCCAGCCGGATGGGGCCGTTCGCCGGGTTCGCCGAGAACGAGGGGCACATGCTCGAGGTGCTGCGGATGCACCGTGACGCGGGGTACGCGATCGACGGTGCCGGCGTGGTGCCCGCCGAGCTGCTCGCCGCCGGGCTCGAAGCGTGGGACGCCGCGGTGCGCGACGGCGAGGAGCACGGGGTGCGCAACAGTCAGGCCACCGTGCTGGCCCCGACCGGGACGATCTCGTTCCTGCTCGACTGCGACACCACCGGCATCGAGCCGGACCTCGGCCTCGTCAAGCTCAAGAAGCTCGTCGGCGGCGGGAACATGACGATCGTCAACCAGACGATCCCGCGGGCCTTGCGCCGCCTGGGCTACAGCGCCCAGCAGGTCGACGAGATCGTCGCCTACATCGACGCCGAGAAGAGCGTGCTCGGCGCCCCGCACCTCGCCCCCGAGCACCTCGCCGTGTTCGCCTGCAGCATGGGGGACAACACCATCCACCACGAGGGCCACGTGCGGATGATGGGCGCGGTCCAGCCGTTCATCAGCGGGGCCATCAGCAAGACGGTGAACATGCCCGAGGACGTCACCGTCGACGACGTCGAGGCCCTGCACCTGCTGTCGTGGGAGCTCGGGCTCAAGGCGGTGGCGATCTACCGCGACAACTGCAAGGTCGGCCAGCCGCTGTCGGCGGCGAAGAAGGAGCCTGCCGCGGCCGAGGCCACCGCTGTCGTCGAGCGGATCGTCGAGCGGGTTGTCAACCAGCCCGTGCGCCGCAAGCTGCCGCGCAGCCGGCGCGGTCGGACGTTCGAGTTCCGCGTCGCCGACTGCAAGGGCTTCGCGACCATCGGCGAGTACGACGACGGCCAGCCCGGCGAGATCTTCCTCACGGTGTCGAAGCAGGGCTCGACGCTCGCCGGGATCATGGACGCACTGGCCAAGAGCATCAGCTACGGCCTGCAGTACGGCGTGCCGCTGCGGGCGTTCGTCGAGGCGTTCACCAACATGCGCTTCGAGCCGGCCGGGATGACCGACGACCCGGATCTGCGCTTCGCCTCGTCGATCGTCGACTACCTGTTCCGCCGCCTGGCGCTCGAGTACCTGGCGTACGACGAGCGCGCCGAGCTGGGCATCTTCTCGGTGGGGGAGCGCCTGCAGCCGACGCTGCCGGGCGTCGAGGAGAGCGTGCTGGCGTCGTACTCCGGCACCGAGATGGCCACCGACCCGAAGTCGATCCCGTCGGCTGGCGACCTGGCCCTGCAGCTCGACCTCGGTGTCGCCCCGCCGGCGCCGAACAACGAGCTGACGAACCCGTCCGGGCTGCCCCGGCCCGGCGTCGCCGGGCCCGAGCAGCGCACGGTCCGCCACCACGACGCACCGATCTGCATGCAGTGCGGCGTCCAGATGGTCCCGGCCGGCTCGTGCCACGCCTGCCCGAGCTGCGGCAACACCAGCGGCTGCAGCTGACGGACGGCGGCGCCGACCAGCGGGGCCCGTTCAGCCGGGTGGCTGCGGCGGGTCCAGCTCCAGGTACATCGCCAGCAGCTCGTCACGCGGGCCGACGTCACGCCCGGCGACCTCGGGGCGGATGGTCGTGCCGGTGGCGAACCAGTCGTACATCGTCCTGCCCATCTCCTGGCCGCGGCGGGTGTGGACGCACAGCGCGGCGTCGGGGATCGCCGGGGCGAGGTCGCGGTGCAGGGCCAGCTGCATCAGCTCGCCGTTGATCGGATCCTTCACGGTGCGCGCCAGGTAGCCAGCCGCCTGGGCGGCGAAGACCAGCCGGTCGTAGGAGCCTGGCGGCGTGTCGTCGGCGCTGTCGTGCAGTGCCTTGACGATCGTGATCGACTCCGGAGCGCCCATGCCGACGTCCTCGGCGGCGAGGACCTGGAGGCGCCGCCACATCTCCGCCTCGTGCTCGGCGTCGGTGCGGGCCATCTCCAGCGCGGCGAGGATCGCCTGCTCGGCGTCGCCGAGGCGCACGTACTTGTGGATCGACGAGCGCACCTCGTCGCTGGCCAGGCCGTGCAGCGTCGTCCGGCCGGCGAACGGGTCGGTCGACCAGTGGGGGATCGGGCGCTCCCACCCGGCGGCGGGCGAGTCGATGGCGGGCGTCTCGGTGGCGTTCGATGGCTCGCTCATCGTGATGTCGGTTCGCTCGCTCACCGTGGCGCTCCTGGGAGGATCTCAAGGCGGTGGACGATGCCGGCGGCGTTCTTGCTCATCTCGACATGCTCGCCGATCTCGGCGCGCGGGCGGTCGGCGGCCAGGGCGCGGACCATCTCGGCGATCTCCATGCGCCCGAGCGCCGCACCGAGGCAGAAGTGCCGGCCGAGCCCGAACGCCAGCTGCTGCTTGGGCCAGTCCCGGTCGACGTCGAACCGGTGCGGGTCGGCGAACACGGCGGGATCTCGGTGGGCGGCGGCGATCCGGATCGTGACGAAGCCACCGGCCGGGATGTCGACGCCGCCGATGTTGGTGTCGGCGAGGGCGAACTTGATGGTGTGGCGGATCGCCGGCTCGTAGCGGCCGCACTCCTCGGCGGCGGGGGCGATCATGGCCGGGTCGTCGCCGACGCGGCGGTACACGTCGGGGTGCTGCAGCAGCGTCCACACCGCGAGGCCGGTGGTGTTGGCGGTGTTGTCGACCGACGCGCTGAGGAGCTCCTCGACGAGGAAGAACAGGTCCTCGTCGTCGAGGTCGCCGGCGTCGACCGCGGCGAGCATCATCGACACGATGTCGTCGCCGGGCTGGCGGCGGCGGGCGGCGATCAGCTCACGGGTCAGCGCGGCCATCTCGCGCTTGGCGTCGCGGACCGGCTCGACCATCTCCGCGGTGGCGGTGAACACCGACAGCAACGTCTTCGACAGCGCGGCGAGGTGCGCCGCATCGCTCTCCGGAGCGCCGACCATCCAGCAGAACAGGCGTGACGGGACGACGTCGGCAAGGTCGGCCATCACGTCGAACGGCTCGTCGGGGGCCGCGTCGGCGACCAGCTCGTCGGCCAGCGCGGCGACGCGGGTGCGCAGCTCCTCGATGCGCCGGTTGGAGAACCACGGTGACACGACCCGGCGCAGCCGCCGGTGGACGTCGCCCTCCGAGTCGGTCAGCGTCCGGTCATGCTCGCCCCACAGCGGCTCGATGCCGAGGGTCTCGAGCAGGGGATCGATCCCGGGCGTCAGGGCGCGGTCGGCGAACGCCTGCGCCGACGTCGCGTAGTCGAGCGTCGACCATCCGATCGCGTCGGTGACCACCGGGTGCTCGCCGCGCAGGCGATCGAAGACGGGGTGCGGATCGTCCAGGAACTCGTCGGAACCCGCGTTCAGGATCGGTTTCGGGGCAGGCGAAGTCGCCGGACGGACCGTCATCGGTACAGCCCACCAGCGCTGTGTGAGCGGCCTGCGTCGGTTTCGTGAACGCTCGATTTCGTTGGGCCAGGCCTTCGGATGCCCGTGGTATCCATCCCCGGCGCCGACATCGACGATCAAGGACAAGGGGAGAGAGCATGAACAAGGACGAGCGATCAGGCCTGCACCTGCCGGGCGGCATCGGCGGGCCGTTGAGCCGCCGGAACGCGCTGCGCCTCGGGGCGTTCGGCCTCGGTGGCCTTGCGCTCGGCGGGCTCGCCTCGGCGTGTGGCAGCGACAGCACGGGCTCGTCCTCGACGACAGGCGGCACCACCGCGGGCGGCGCGACGACGGCCGCCGGCGGCGCGGCGACGACAGCCGGCACCGCTGCGGCGGGCACGAGCGCGGCCACCGGTGGTGGGGCGGCGAAGGGCTCGATCAAGGCGCACTGGGTGTACATCGGTCCCCCTGACGACAACGGCTGGACGCAGGAGCACGAGCGAGGCCGTCAGGCCGCGCAGGCCGCGCTGGGCGACAAGATGGAGTCGGCGTTCACACCGAACATCGGCTTCGACGCGTCGACCACGCAGCTGTTCGAACAGCTCGCCACCGACGGCAACGACGTCATCTTCGCCAACACCGAGTACGCGGCACTGCTCAGCGACGTGGCCGCAGCGCACCCGGAGACCAAGTTCGTCGAGGCGAACGGTCACGCGTTCACCGACAACCTGTTCGGCTACTACCTCGCCCACGAGACGGCCGCATATCAGCTCGGCGTCGCCGCAGCGTTGCTGACCAAGAGCGGGCGGATCGGCTACATCGGCGCGTTCCCGACGGCGACGACGTTCAACGACGTCAACGGCCTGCTGCTCGGGGCGCGGTCGGTCAACCCGGCCGCCACCGTCGAGACCGTGCTCGTGAGCACCTTCTTCGACCCGCAGAAGGCCGCCCAGGCTGCCGATGCGCTGCTCAGCAACGGCGTCGAGCTGCTGTTCGGGGTGATGGACGAGCCGACGTTCCTGCAGCTGGCCGAGAAGGCGGGTGTGTGGGCCGCGTACTGGAACCTGGACTTCCGCGAGGCCGCGCCGACCAAGTACGTGACCAACTACGACCTGTCGGCGTTCGGGCCGTTCTACATCGAGCAGTGCCAGGCCGTGCTCGGTGGCACGTGGACGGCACCGAGCGAGGTCGTGCTGCTCGACACCCCGCTCGGGGCGTGGGGCGCCGAGGTTCCCCAGGACGTCCAGACCAAGGTGGCCGAGGTGGCCACCAAGCTCGCCTCCGGCGAGCTGAGCGTGTACACGGGCCCGCTGAAGGACACGAGCGGCACGGAGGTCCTCGCCGCTGGGAAGACGATCGACTCGCTCGGCGCCTACTCGGTCGACTTCGCCGTCGAGGGCGTCTCCGGGATCTGAGCCCCGCTCCGCCGATGGCCACCGATCCCATTGCCGCCACCGCGTCCGGCGTGCCCGCGGTGGCGGCGCGCGGGATCTCCAAGTGGTTCGGCGGTTCCGCGGCGCTCGACCGCGTCGACCTCGACGTCGCCGCCGGCGAGGTGCACGCCCTGCTCGGCGAGAACGGCGCCGGCAAGACGACGCTGTCCAACATCCTGTCGGGCATCTACCGCGCCGACGCCGGCGAGCTCGCCGTCGCCGGCGCTCCCTGCGACTTCCGCACGCCGGCCCAGGCGATCGACGCGGGTGTCGGGATGGTGCACCAGCACTTCCGGCTGGTACCGACGATGACGGTCGCCGAGAACGTCCATCTCGGGTGGGCGCAGACGCCGTGGCTCACCGGCAAGGGTGTGCTCGTCGAGCGGACGGCTGCGCTGATGGAGGAGCTCGGCCTGCGTGTCGATCCACGGGCGACGGTGTCGCAGCTGTCGGTCGGCGAGCAGCAGCGGGTCGAGATCCTGCGCGTGCTGGCACGCGGCGCCCGCCTGCTGATCCTCGACGAGCCGACGGCGGTGCTCACCGCCCAGGAGGCCCGCGAGCTGTTCGGGGTGATGCGTGGTCTCGTCGGTGGCGGCCGCTCGGTGGTGTTCATCACTCACAAGCTGAACGAGGTGCTGGAGGTGTCGGATCAGATCACCGTGCTGCGCCACGGACGCCGCGAGGCCACACGGCCGGCCGCCGGGGCGACCGCTCGCGAGCTGGCCCGATTGATGACCGGCGAGGAGCGGACGATGGGTGTCGAGCACCGTGAGGTGTCGGGCAGCCCGGCGCTGGTGCTCGAAGGGGTCTCGGTCCGCAACGAGCGCGGCGTCCTGGCCCTCGATGGCGTCGATCTCACCGTTCGGTCCGGCGAGATCGTCGGCATCGCCGGCGTGTCCGGCAACGGCCAGTCGGAGCTGGCCCAGGTCGTGACCGGGTTGCGCCCGGTCGACAGCGGGCGGGTGCTGCTCGACGGGGTCGCGCTGAGCGGCACGACGGTGCGGCAGATCACCGACCGTGGTGTCGGCCACATGCCCGAGGACCGCATCGGCGTGGGCATGGTCGCGTCGGCATCGGTGGTCGACAACGCGGTGCTGCGCAGCTACTGGCAGCCGGAGCTGTCGGCGCGCCTGACGTTGCGCCGCCAGCGCGTGCTCGACTTCGCCGGCAGCCTGGTGGCCGCCGGCCGGGTGCAGACCCGCTCCCTGCAGGCGACCGCCGGGCAGATGTCCGGTGGCAACCAGCAGCGCCTGGTCGCCAGGCGCGAGGCGCTGGTGGCAAGGCGGTTGCTCGTTGCCGCCCACCCCACCCGCGGGCTCGACGTCAACGCCACCCAGGAGGTGCAGGCCTCGATCGTCGAGCGCCGCGACGCAGGGTGCGCGGTGCTGTTCATCTCCGACGACCTCGACGAGGTGCTGCTGATGAGCGACCGGGTGGCGGTGATGTACGAAGGCCGCGTGGTTGCTGTCGTCGACGCGGGCGAGGCCGACCGCGAGCGTCTCGGTCTGCTGATGGGCGGGCATGCCGAGGCGACGGGTGGCGGGCGATGATGCAGCTGCGTCTCGAACGGCGGCTCGACATCTCCGCGCGCGCCGGTCTGTGGTGCCGCCTGCTCGGTGCCGGCGGGGCGCTGCTCGTCGTCGCGCTGTTGCTGCTGGCCAGCGGGCGCAACCCGGTCACCCTCACCCGCCAGGCGCTCGACGCCGTGTTCGGCTCCCAACGGGGCCTCGAGGGCACGGCGCTGCGGGCGATCCCGATCACGATGACCGCGCTCGGCGTCGCCCTGTCGTTGCGCATGAAGGTCTGGAACATCGGTTCGGACGGCCAGTTCCTGATGGGCGCGTTCGGTGCGCTCGGCGTCGGCATCCACCTCGGCGGGCCGAGCTGGGTCGTGCTGCCGGCGATGGCCCTCGTCGCCATCGTGGCCGGCGCGGCGTGGATCGCCGTGCCTGCCGTCGCTCGCGCCTACCTGGGCGTCAACGAGATCATCACCACGCTGCTGCTCAACTTCGTCGCCGGTCAGCTCGTCGTGTGGGCGTCGCTCGGGTTCTGGCGCGACAAGGGATCGGCGGTGATCCAGTCCACCGAGAAGGTGCCGTACGTGCTGCCGCGACTGCCGGGGGCCGACGCCCTGACGGTCGCCGTGCTGTTCCCGCTGGTGATCGCGCTGGTGCTCGGTTGGGTGTTCCGCTCCACCAAGGTCGGCTACGAGATCGACATGATCGGCGGCAACCCGCGGGCGGCGCGCTTCGCCGGCATCGCCGTCGACCGGCGCATCCTCGCGGTGATGCTGGTCTCCGGGGCGATCGCCGGCCTCGGTGGCATGCTCCAGCTCAGCGCGCCCGGCGCGCAGGCGCTGAACTCCGGCTTCTCCGCGCAGTTCGGGCTGTCCGGGTTCATCGTCGCCGCGCTCGCCGGGGGCTCGTTCCGCGGGGTCGTCGTCGGCGGCTTCGCGATCGCCGGGATGTTCTACGCCGGCCTCGTGCTGCAGACCAAGGGGCTGTCGGTGTTCATCATCTTCGCCATCTACGGCGTGATCCTGACCGGCGTCGCCATCGGGGAGGTGGCGGCGCGGTATCGCCTGGTGCGATCGCGAGGTGACGTGCCCGACGGGGACGGGCCGCTCGGCGAGGCGGTATCGGCGTGATGCTCGGCCTCATCGACAATGCGTTCCTGAGCCTGATCGCGTCGGCGATCCCGGCGTCGACCGTCGTCGTGCTCGCGGCCGCCGGCTGTCTGCTCGGCGAGCGCGTCGGCGTGCTCAACCTCGGCCAGGAGGGCCTCATCGGGATCGGTGCGGTGTACGCGGTGATCGCGGTGCAGTCCTGGGGGGTCTCCAGTCCGTGGCTGGCGCTGCTGATCGGGATGCTCGCGGCGGCGCTCGCCGGCACGGTGTTCGCGCTCGCCGTCGTCGTGTTCCGTGCCAGCCAGGTGCTCGTCGGCCTCGCGCTGGCCCTCGGCGGCGTCGGGTTGGCCAACCAGCTCGGCACCAACCGCAACGGCCGGCCGATCACCGTCGTGTTCCGCGAGCTCAACCCCGGCGGCTGGTTCCGCGACGGCGGGATCCGTGAGGCGTTCCTGTTCCACGACCCCGTCGTGTACGTCGCCTACCTCGTCCTGCCGGCGGTGCTGTGGTTCGTCCTCTACCGGACTCGCCACGGGATGAGCCTGCGCGCCGTCGGCGAGAACCCCGCGGCCGCGGACGCCGCGGGGATCGGGGTCACCCGGTTCCGCTTCGGCTACACGGTGCTCGGCGCGGCGATCTCCGGCGCCGGTGGGGCCTACATGGTGCTGTCGTTCACGCCGACCTGGTCGCCCGACATCGCCCGCGGCCGAGGATGGGTGGCGCTCGCTGTCGTCATCTTCGCCGGCTGGCGACCGTTCTGGGTGGTGGTCGGCGCGCTGCTGTACGGCTCGATGATCTCGCTCGACGCGACGGCGCAGGCTCGCGGCTGGCACCTACCGCTGCTCGACGACCGCAACCTCGGCTTCGCGCTGTCGACGCTGCCCTATCTCGTGACGCTGGTCGCGATCCTCGCGCCGGCGGTGCTCGTCAGGACCGGGCGTCGTACCCGGGGCACGGCGGCGCCGGCTGCGCTCGGCGTGCCGTACTCCCGCGAAGAGCGCTGACGATGCCGCACTGACGATGCCGCGTCTACAGCGAGCGGGCCCGCAGGGCGTGTGCGGCCTCGGTGAACCGGGCGATGGCCCGCTCCTCGTCGACGCCCGCCACCTCGCCGTCGTAGACGACGTGCCCACCGACGATCGTGTGCGTCACGTCGTCGGCACGCGCCCCGTACACCAGCGCCGCCTCCACGTCGTACACCGGCGCGACGTGCGCGCCGGTGAGGTCGACGACGGCGAGATCGGCGGGCGCGCCGGCGGTGATCGTGCCGAGCTCGGGCCGGTGCATCGCCGCGGCCGCGTCGCGCGTCGCCATCGCGATCACCTCGCGCGTCGTGACGAACGTCGGCTCACCGCTGCGCTGCTTGTGGGTGATGGCCGCGAACTTCATCTCCTGGAACATGTCGAGGGTGTTGTGGCTCGCCGGGCCGTCGGTAGCCAGGCCGACGGTGACGCCCGCCGACCACAGGCCGCGCAGGTCGAGGGTGCCTGAGACCAGCTTGGCGTTGCACACCGGGCAGTGCGCCACCTTCACGTCGTGCTCGGCGAGGGTGGCGATGTCGCTCGGCGTCAGCTGGGTGCAGTGGGCGGCGGTGACGTCCGGCCTCAGGAAGCCGATCCGGTCCAGCCACTCCACCGACGTGCAGCCGAGCCGCTCGGTCACGAATCGGGTCTCGTTCGGCCCTTCGGCGAGATGGGTGTGGATCGGCAGCCCGCGGTCGTCGGCGAGCTCGCGCACCGCACGCCACAGCGCTTCGGAGCAGGAGTACGGCGAGTGCGGGGAGAGGGCCAGACGGACGCGGTCGCCATCGATGTCGGCGGCACCGGTCGACGCCGCACCGAAGTCCTCGACCGCCGACCACGACCAGCCGGCGACGGCCGCGTACACCCCGCCGTCGGCAAACCCGTAACCGAGCGTGGCGCGCAGGCGGACCTCTTCCAGCGCCCGTGCCTGCGGGGTGACCGCGTACACGTCGAAGTGCTCGTTGAAGCAGGTGATGCCGGAGCGGGCCATTTCGATCAACCCGCACATCGACGCCCAGTACAGGGTGTCGTGGTCGAAGTTCTGCTTCAGGCGCCACATCGCGCCCAGCCAGTCGAACAGCTCGACGTCCTCGAGCAGCCCGCGCAGCAGCATGTTCGAGGCGACGTGCGTGTGGCAGTCGACGAAGCCGGGCAGCACCGCGCAGCCGGATGCGTCGATCGTGCGGCCGGCGTCGACAGGGGTGCCGGGCGGTGCGAGGCCGGCCACGACGCCGTGGTCGACGAGCACGGTCGCCGCCAGCGGCGCGTCGGTCCCGCCGGTCAGCACGGTGCCGCCGACGACGGCGAGCTCGACGCGTGCGGGTGGCATGGGTTCGGTGGTCGCAGTCACCGGCCCATCCTGGGGGCCGGCACGCCCCGGGCGAAGCATCTCGTGCCGATTTCACAGCCTCGAAACATGGTGCCGCGCCGGCGCGCCTACCGTCGGGCGGCATGACCGGCGACGGCGCTGCGCAGCCCACGTCCGCCTGGCTGCGGGCGCTCCCCAAGGTCGAGCTGCACTGCCACATCGAGGGCACGATGCGACCGTCGACGGTCGCCGAGCTGGCACGGGCGAACGGGGTGCCGCTGCCGACCGACGACGTCGCCACCCTGTTCGCCTACGGCGGCCTCACCGGATTCCTCGAGGTGTTCTGGCTGGTGCAGTCGACGCTGGTCACCCCCGACGACTGGGAGCGCCTCGCCGTCGAGTCGATGCTCGACGGCGCCGAGCACGGGCTGCGTTACCGCGAGGCGTTCTTCACGCCGGCGCGCCACCTCGCCGCCGGCCAACGGTTGGGCGAGATCGTCGCCGCCCTGGATCGCGGGCTGGCCACGGCGGAGGCGGCGACCGGGGCGCGTTGCCGGCTGATCTTCGACATCGACCGCGCCTTCGGCCCGGAGGTGGCCCGCGGGCACGTCGCCGAGCTGGCCCGGCTGCGGCGCGAGGGCCGGCCCGGCGCCGACCGCGTCATCGGGCTGGGCATGGACTCCACCGAGCGGGGCGTCGATCCGCTGTCGTTCGCCGAGGCGTACGCCATGGGCGCGGCGGCCGGTCTGCGGCTCACCGCGCACCAGGGCGAGAGCTCCGGGGCCGCCGAGATCGCCGCCGCGGTCGACGGGTTGGGATGCACCCGGATCGACCACGGCATCTCGATCTTCGGGGACGCCGAGCTGGTGCGCCGCTTCGCCGACGATCGGATCCCGCTGACGGTGTGCCCGAACGCCAACGTGCGCATCAACCCCGACGTGGTCGGCTCGCTCGGCGAGCACGTGTTCCCGGCGATGCGCCGGGCAGGGTTGCTCGCCACGCTGAACACCGACGACCCGGCGCTGGTCGGCCTCGATCTCACCACGGAGTACGTGCTGTGCGCCGCGGCGTTCGGCTACGGCGCCACGGAGATGGCCGAGATCGCCGCCGACGCCGTCGCCGCGAGCTGGCTCGACGACACCGACGCGGCCGTGCTGCTCGCCGAGATCGCCGTGGCGACCGCTGCCGGCCCGCCGGCGGCATAGGCGCTGGCCAGCTCGCGCACCCATCGCCGGTAGGCGTTCGACACCAGGTCGGTGGACACCGACAGCTCGACGCCGCGCTCCATCGGCAGCTCGCCGGGGGACTGCGCGCCGACGACGACCTCGTCTTCGGCGAGCACCCGCTGCTGGAACGCGAGGTGCGCGGCGTCGGCGGCGTCAAGATCGCCGTCGAGGTCGTCGTCGCGTCCCATCAACCAGAACGTGCGACACGTCGAGCGGTCGACCGGGCTGGCGGTCATCCACAGCACCCGCCGGGCGCCGCTGGCCAGGCGGAACACGATGTCGACCGTGCACGGCATCGGCATCCGGTAGACGGACGCGCCGTACATCGCCGTCGCCGCCGGGTCGAACTCGGGCGGGTCGTAGACGAAGCGCAGCTCGCCGTCGACCCGGTCGACGACCGGCAGCGGCGGCACCGGCTGATCCCGGCGCCCGAGCGTCCCGTCGTGGACCCAGGCGAAGTGGGCGAGGTCGACGAAGTTCTCCACGCGGCGCAGCGCCGACACCGGCCAGGTGTACGGCTCGCCGACCACGGTGTGCAACGACTCGTCGAACGCCGAGCAGTGCGGCACGTCCGCGGCGCCGAGGCCGCGCTCGAGGCGCACCCAGACCAACCCGTGGCGCTCGGTGACGTCGTGGGCGGGGACCACCGCCTTGGCCGGGATCGGTCCGGCGGGCAGCGACGGGATCGAGGTGCACGAACCGTCGGCTGCCCACGTCCAGCCGTGGTAGGCGCAGCGCAGGTCGCACCCGTCGACCGTGCCGACCGACAGGCGCGTCGAGCGGTGCAGGCAGCGGTCGGCGAGAGCGATCAGGCGGCCGTCGGCCAGGCGGGCGACGGCAAGATCGCGCTCCAGCAGCCGGACCGCCAGAGGCCGGCCGGTGGGCAGCTCGGCGGTGCGGCACACCGGATGCCAGAAGCACCCGAGCGCGCCGAGGAGCGCATCCTGCCCGACGGCGCCGGCCGGCGCGGCCGTCACGCGGCCACCGCGCGCGGCGTCCCGGCCTCGTGCCACTGGCCGGCGACGAGGCAGCCGACGGGTCGCAGCCAGCGCTCGGCGACCACGGTCTCGTGCCCGTCGCTGACGTCGAGCGGCGTGTCCTCCAGCGCCAGCACGCTGACGTGCGCGGGCCGGCCGACGGCCAGCTCGCCGTAGCGGGCGCGCCGGCCGATCGCGTCCGCTGTGTTCGCCGTGCACATCGCGACGACGTCGACGAGGCCGACGCCGAGCACGAGCATCTTCGTCATCGTCTCGGCCAGCGAGTACACCGGCCCGCCGATGTTGAAGATGTTCAGATCGGTGGAGATCGTGTCGGGGAAGTAGCCCTGGTCGAACAGCCGCCGGGCCTCGCGGAAGCGGAAGTCGGTGGCCGAGTGCCCGACGTCGAGGCGCACGCCGCGCTCGACGGCGTCGGCGAGCTCGGGGATCACCTTGCCGCCGGCGTCGAGCATGCCGCCCGCGCCGCGGAACGCGTGGGTGACGATGTCGCCCGGCCGCAGGGCGCGCAGCAGGTTCGGCGTCGAGATGGTCGGCGTGTGCGGGAAGCGGCCGAGGTGGACCATCACCGGCTTGCCGCGTGAGGCGCGCTGCGCGGCGTCGAGGAACGGCGAGTGCTCCGGGTCGTCGGTGTGGCAGGCCCGCACCTTGAGGCCGACGATGACGTCGTCGTTGCGCTCCATCGACGCCTCCAGCGACTCGACGTCGAGGTTGCGCTCGTCGTTGGCGATCTCCAGCTTGTGGCAGATGAAGTCCTTGGTCGCCAGGTAGAGCTGGTTCGGGTCGATGAACGCCAGCACCTCGGTCGTCGTCGAGGGGTGGTCGATCACTGCGGCACGTGCCAGGTCGAACGTGGCGACGCCGCTCGTGCCGCCGTCGACGAGCACGGGCACGCCCATGCCGACGCCGACGTCGTCGGCGCGGACGCAGAAGTCGCCGAGCCCGGGCATCACGTGGACGTGCAGGTCGATCAGGCCGGGGGTGACGAGCAGGCCCTCGCAGGGCACGACGTCGGCGCCTGCCGGCACGACGCCTGTCGCGGCGAGGTCGGGCCCGACGGCGCGGATCACCCCGCCGTCGCACAGCACGTCGGCGATCGCATCGAACGAGGAGGCGGGATCGACGACGCGTCCGCCACGGAGCAGTACAGCCATGCCCGGGACGGTATGGCGCCGCTGTTGCCGCCGTGTTGCCGCCGTGTGCACGCTTCCGTAACGTCGCCGAGATGCTCCCAGGAACCAACGATGGCCAGCTCGCCGAGACGACGATCGAGCGCGTCCCGCCCGACTTCGGCAACCGGCTGAGCGCCGACGATCTGGCGCTGATCACACCGTCGACGCTGGTCGAGCGGATCACCGCGCTCGGCCCGTTCGTCACCGAGCACGCCGCCGAGGCCGAGGCGCAGCGCAAGCCGGTGGACGCGGTCGTCGACGCGATCCACGCCACCGGCGTGTTCCACCACTTCGTGCCGAAGCGCTACGGCGGCCTCGAGCTCTCGGTGATGGACTTCGTCGACAGCATGCTCCCGCTCGGCGCCGCCGACGCCTCGACCGGTTGGGTGACCGCGTTCACGATGGAGCACAACCTGCTGCTCGCCCTGTTCCCCGAGGAGGCCCAGGACGAGATCTTCGGCGCCCAACCGTACGTCATCGCCCCCGGCTGCGCGTTCCCGCCCGGCATCGCCACGCCCGTCGACGGCGGGTTCCGGCTGACCGGGCGGTGGCGCTACGCCAGCGGGGTCGTGCATGCCGACTGGGCGCTGGCCGTCGGCCTCGACCCGGCGAACCCGGCCGACGCCCGCTGGTTCGCCTTCCCGCTCGACGAGGCGACGGTCTACGACGTGTGGCGGATGGACGGGATGGCCGCCACCGGCAGCAACGACTTCAGCGTCACCGACCTGTTCGTCCCCGAGCACCGCACCCTGGCGCTGGCGACGATGAACACGTCGTCGACGCCTGGCGCGCAGCTGCACGACAACCCGATGTACCGGGCGCCGATCACCGCGTTCTTGGGCGTCGCCTCGGCGATCCCGATCGTCGGTGCCGCCCAGGGTGTGGTCGCCCGCTGCCGCGAGCAGCTCGCCGGGCGGGTGAGCATCGGCGTCAGGCAGGCCGACCGGCCGGCGGTGCAGATGGCGCTGGCCCAGGCCGACGTCGAGGTGTACCTCGCCGAGCTGGCGCTGCGTGACGCGGTCGTCGAGCTGATGCGCCTGGCCGGCAGCGCCGACCCCGGCGACGTCGCGCGGCGGGCGCGGCTGCGCGCCCAGATCGTGTCGGCGACGTCGCTGTGTCGCAGCGCGACGCGGGTGGTCGTCGATGCGCTCGGCACCACCGTGCACGAGACGTCGAACCCGATCCAGCGCGCCGTGCGCGACATCGCCGTCGCCACCGGCCACGTGCTCCACGACCGCAGCGCCGCGCTGGAGCTGCACGGCAAGATCCTGCTGGGCCTGGACCCGCCGGCGATGCTGTTCTGACGGTCGGGGACTGGCGGTCGCACCGCCACGCGGGAGGGATCGCCTGGCTCCGAAATGTCCTGTTCATCTGGGGTGCGTAGCGTCGACGAGGTGAGCATGGCCAACGACCCGAGCGACGTCACCTCCAACCTGATGACGCCGCTGCGGCCACAGGTCGTCGTGCTGTTCGGCGCCACCGGCGATCTCGCCAAGCGCAAGCTGCTGCCCGGCCTGCTGCACCTGCACCGCGCTGGGCTGCTGCCGCGCTGCGAGATCATCGGCACGTCGCTCGACGACCTCGACGACGACAGCTTCCGCAACATGGCCGAGGCCGCCTGCAAGGTGTTCGCCAGCCGCGAGGTGACGCCCCAGGAGTGGGCCGACTTCGCCGCCACGTTGCACTTCGTGGCCTCGCAGGAGGGCCCGGCGGCGTTGGCCGACGCGGTGACCGAAGCCGAGGGGCGGCTGGGCGGCGGTGCCCGCCGGCTGCACTACCTCAGCGTCCCGCCGGGCGCGGCGCTCGCCGCCGTGCGGACGCTCGCCGAAGCACGGCTCGTCGAGCACAGCCGGATCGTCATGGAGAAGCCGTTCGGCACCGACCTGGCCAGCGCCAAGCGGCTCAACGCCGCGCTGCACGAGGTGTTCGACGAGAGCCAGATCTTCCGCATCGACCACTTCCTCGGCAAGGAAGCGGCCCAGAACATCCTCGCCTTCCGCTTCGCCAACGGCCTGTTCGAGCCGATCTGGAACCGCAACCACATCGACCACGTGCAGATCGACGTCCCCGAGACCCTGTCGCTGGAGCAGCGCACCGGCTTCTACGAGCAGACCGGGGCGTACCGCGACATGGTCGTCACCCACCTGTTCCAGGTGCTGGCGTTCATGGCGATGGAGCCGCCGACCGCGCTGGAGCCGGCGGCGATCAGCGAGGAGAAGAACAAGGTGTTCCGCTCGATGGAGGACGTCCTGCCGACCGACGTCGTGCGCGGCCAGTACCAGGGCTACCGGGACGAGCCGGGCGTGTCGTCGTTCTCCGACACCGAGACGTTCATCGCCCTGCGCTGCCGGATCGACAACTGGCGCTGGGCCGGGGTGCCGTTCTTCCTGCGGACCGGCAAGCGGATGGCGGAGGGTGCACGGATCATCTCGATCGCCTTCCGTGAGCCGCCCAAGAGCATGTTCCCGGCCAACTCCGGTGTCGGCGCGCAGGGCCCGGACCACCTGACGTTCGACCTCGCCGACGCGTCGAAGCTGTCGCTGTCGTTCTACGGCAAGCGGCCCGGGCCGGGGATGAAGCTGGACAAGCTCAGCCTGCAGTTCGCCCTGCACGAGACCGGCAAGGTCCACGACGTGCTCGAGGCCTACGAGCGGTTGATCCATGACGCGATGAGCGGTGACCACACGCTGTTCACCACGGCCGAGGGCATCGAGCGATTGTGGGAGCTGTCGACGCCGTTGCTGGAGAGCCCGCCGCCGGTGCGCTCCTACCCGCCGGGGTCGTGGGGGCCGAACGCCGTCCACCAGCTGATCGCCCCGCACGCCTGGCGCCTGCCGTTCGAGCGTGCCTGGCGCGAGGGCCCGCAGCCGCCGCCCCCCAGCGGGTTCTGAGCAACCTCGGAGCCAAGCCTCACGGGCGTCAGAGCATCGGTTCGTACCTTCGCCGTCACACGCCGCCCGAGAGCGGCCGGACACGGAGGTCCCGACGATGAGCGAAGCTGGCGAGGGTGTCGAACGAGCCGAGACGGACGGCGGTGCCGGGATGTCACGACGGCGCGCCCTGGTGCTCGGCGCCGGTGGCGCTGGGCTGGCGCTCATGGTTCGCGGCACCTTCCTGGACGGCCCGACGGTCGCCGCGGCGCCAGAGGTGGTGGCGACGTGCAGCCTGATGCAGGAGGTCACCCAGGGGCCGTACTACCTCGACGAGACCACGCTGCTGCGCAGCGACATCCGCGAGACGCAGACCGGCGTGCCGCTGGTGCTGACGCTCACCGTCGTCAGCACGTCGACGTCGTGCGCTGCCGTCGAGGGTGCCGTCGTCGAGATCTGGCACGCCAACGCCAACGGGATCTACTCCGGCTACGCCGGCCAGCCGGGCGGCGTGAGCACCGTCGGGCAGACGTACCTGCGCGGCGCGCAGGTCAGCGACGCCAACGGGCAGGTGACGTTCACGACGATCTACCCCGGTTGGTACTCGGGGCGGGCGGTGCACATCCACGTCAAGGTGCACGTCGGCTCGGCGGTGCACACCGGGCAGCTGTTCTTCGACGACACCATCACCACCGCCGTCTACGCCAACAACGCGCCGTACAACACCCGCGGCACCCGCGACCACCTCAACAGCGGCGACTCCATCTACAAGCAGGCGACGGCCACGGCGCTCGTCTCCCTCACCCAGACCGCCAGCAACTACAGCGCGTTCACCGGCACCAACATCCTCGGCGTCACCGATGCGGTGACGACGCCGACGACCACCAACCCGACGGTCACCCCGACGACGACGCCGTCGACCGTTGCCACCACCACCGCGGCGTTCGCCGCGCTGGCCGCGCCGCAACGGTTGCTCGACACCAGAACCTCGACGAAGCCGTCGGCGGGCACGACGCTGACCGTACCGATCGCCGGTCAGGCCGGGATCCCGTCGAGCGGCGTCGCCGCCGTCGTGCTCAACCTCACCGTCACGGAGACCGGCGCGGCCGGGTACCTGCGCGCTTGGGGCGACGGGACGATGCCGGAGACGTCGAACCTCAACGTCGCCGCCGCCGGCCAGACCCGCGCCGTGCTCGCCACCGTGCCGGTCGGCGCCGACGGTGCGGTGCGGCTGTGGGCGTCCGTGAGCACCCACGTCGTCGTCGACGTGTTCGGCTACTACGCGCCGGCGAGCACGGCGCAGGCCGGACGGTTGCAGTCGCTGACGCCGGACCGGATCCTCGACACGCGCAACGCGATCGGCTACTCGGGGGCGATCCCGGCGGCGGGGGCGACGACGACGTTGCAGGTCCTCGGTCGTGGCGGTGTCCCCACCAGCGGCGTGCAGGCGGTCGCCCTCAACGTCACGATCACCGAGGCGGTCGCACCCGGCTACGTCACCGTCTATCCCGACGACACGCGGCCGGCGACGTCGAACGTCAACACCGTCGCCGGCGGCGAGTCGGTGGCCAACCAGGTGATCATCCCGGTCGGCGCCGACGGTTCGGTGCGGCTGTTCAACAACGTCTCGATGCACCTCGTCGCCGACGTCGTCGGCTGGTTCACCGACGCCTCTGCGGCCACCTCGGCCGCCGGCCTGTTCACCGCCGTGAGCCCGTACCGGGTGCTCGACACCCGCGACAGCCTCGGTCGCCGCCCGGCCGGGGACACGGTGACGCTGCTACTCGCCGCCGCCGGGACGGCAGCGTCCGGTGCCGCTGCCGTGGTCGGCAACATCACCGGCGTCGACAACACCGGCGACGGCTTCGTGACGGTGTACCCCGACGGTGCCCGCCCGACGACGTCGACGCTGAACCTGACGGGCGCCAACGACATCCGCGCCAACCACGTCATCGCCGTCACCGGCAGCGACGGCGGGATCCGCATCTACAACTTCGTCGCGACCCAACTCGTCTTCGACGTCTACGGCTGGTACTCGGCCTGACGACACCGGCACGGTGACGTTGCTCGCCGACCTCGTGGCCGCGTCGCAGGCCGTCGCCGAGACGCCGAAGCGCTCGGTGAAGGTCGACGTGCTCGCCGCGTTCCTGCGTACCGTGGCGCCCGGCGAGATCGTCCCGGCGATCGGGCTGCTGGTCGGGTCGCCGCGCCAGGGCCGGCTCGGCGTCGGCTGGCGCAGCTCTCGGCTGTCCGGCCGGCCGCCGCGGCAACACGTGGCGCAAGGTCAAGCCGGTGCACACGCTCGATCTCGTCGTACTTGCCGCCGAGTGGGGGCATGGCCGCCGCCGTGGCTGGTTGACGGGCTCGGCTCGGCGTGTTCGTTGCCGCGTCGTCGGCGAGCGGCAGGCGTCCGGCTTCCTGTTGCCAGAGCCCGTGGCCAGCTCCACCACCACCGAGCACCCGGCGGTGGGCGTTGCCGTCGCTGACGTCGCTCCGGCGGGCGTCGGGTCTCGGTATCGTCCGCGCACGTCATGGCCACGTTACGTTTCAGCTTCGGCACGATGGGCTCGGGCAAGAGCACGATGGCGCTGCAGATCCACCACAACCTCGCCAGCCGCGAGCTGTACGGCCTGCTGCTGACGATGCTCGACCGTGAGGGCGCGCAGGTGACCAGCCGGCTCGGGGTGGCGGCGGAGGCCGTCGACGTCAGCGGTGGCATCGACCTGTACAAGCTGGCCGTCGATCACTGGCCGCTGCACTACCTGGTCTGCGACGAGGCCCAGTTCTACTCGGCCGCGCAGTGCGACCAGCTCGGCCGGGTCGTCGACGACCTCGGCGTCGACGTGTTCGCGTTCGGGCTGATCACCGACTTCCGCGGCCAGCTGTTCGAGGGCACCAAGCGCCTGCTGGAGATCGCCGACGAGCGGGTGCCGATGCAGGTCGAGGCGCGCTGCTGGTGCGGGGCGCGGGCGACGCACAACGCCCGCGTCGTCAACGGCGAGATCACCTACGAGGGCGACACCGTCGTGGTCGGCGACACCGAGGACGCCCCCGCCGAGCCGCTGTTCGGCGACGTCGTCCGCTACGAGCTGCTGTGCCGCGCCCACTACCGCGCCGGCGACCTCGGCTGACCCTCGTCGTCACGGACGACCGGGCCGCGGCGGGGATCGTCGGTCACCGGGTCGTACACGTCGAACCCGAGCGCCAGGGCGCCGCGAGCCATCTGAGCAGGAGCTCGTCGACGTATTCCGACACGATGTCCTGATCGACCCCGGCGTTCTTGGTCACCCGGCGGATCTCGATCTCCATCAGCAGCGAGACGACGAACCTGTCACCGCGGGCGGCAGCCGTCTCGAACCATCTCGACGCGGCAGCGGTTTGCTCCACGATCGCTCGGAGCAGCACGGAGCTGTCGACGTACCACGTTCGCCGGTCAGTTCGAGGAGGCTGCCGCAGCGATGATCGCGATGACGACGACGACGAGGGAGATCGCCAGGAGGATTGTGGCGATCATCCCGCAGATCCGGCCGGCGACGATCTGGCCACGGTTGGCGTAGATCGTCGTGCCGTCGGCGTCGATCTCGCGGATCGCCTTGTTGCCCATCGACCACGCGAACGGCCCGAGGATGCTGCACACCACGAGGCTGAGGATGCCGAGCACGAGGATCGTCGTGCCCTGCGGGTGGTTCGCCGGCATCATCCCACCCCCGCCGTACTGCTGGTAGCCGTAGGGTGGCGGCGGGGGCTGCTGGCCGTAGTTCGCCGGGTAGGGGCCAGAGCCCGAGGGCTGCTGCGGCGGGGGTGGCGGGCCTCCCCAGTTGGGCGGCGGTGCATCGGACATCTCCGGGATCGTAGGCGCCGGTGGCGGGCAGGGCTGGCACCACCCTTCGCGGCCGTTCTCGGTGGCGGACCGGGGGACCGGGGCGTAACATGCCATTCACCGTCCGGGCCAGCGTCGTCCCGAGCGCCACCCAGCCGATCTGGCTCGCCTGCGAGCCCGACTTCGTGGAAGCGAAACTCGATGCACTCACTGTCCGCGGATCTCCCCGCGCCCTCGGGGCTGTACGACCCCCGGTTCGAGCACGACGCCTGTGGCGTCTCGTTCGTCGCCAACATGCACGGCGTGCGCAGCCGCGAGCTGGTGCAGCTCGGCGTCGGCGCGCTGTGCAACCTCGAGCACCGCGGTGCCACCGGCGCGGAGGCCGACACCGGCGACGGCGCCGGGATCCTCATCCAGGTCCCGCACCGCTTCCTCACCGCAGTGGCCGGCGACGCCGGCTTCCAGCTGCCTGCCGAGGGCGCGTACGCCGTCGGGCTGGCGTTCCTGCCGGCCAACCCGGTCAACGCCGAGAAGGCCCAGGCGGGGATCGAGCGGATCGTCGCCGACGAAGGTCTCGCCGTGCTCGGCTGGCGCGACGTGCCGGTCGACCCGTCGTGCCTCGGCGCCAGCGCCCGGGCGGTGATGCCCAGCTTCCGCCACCTGTTCGTCGGCGATCCGGCCGGCTCGACGGGCATCGACCTCGACCGCAAGGTGTTCGTCGCCCGCAAGCGCATCGAGCACGAGCTCGACCCCGAGCAGGCCACGTACCTCCCGTCGCTCAGCTCGCGGACCTTGATCTACAAGGGGATGCTGACCACCCCGCAGCTGCAGGTGTTCTTCCCCGACCTGCGCGACGAGCGCGTCGAGTCGGCGATCGCCCTGGTGCACAGCCGGTTCTCGACGAACACGTTCCCGTCGTGGCCACTGGCCCACCCGTACCGGTTCATCGCCCACAACGGCGAGATCAACACGGTGCAGGGCAATCGCAACTGGATGCGCACCCGCGAGGCGCTGCTGGCGAGCGACCTGCTGCCCGGCCTGGAGCGGGCGTTCCCGATCTGCACGCCGGGGGCCAGCGACTCGGCGTCGTTCGACGAGGTGCTCGAACTGCTGCACCTCGGCGGGCGCTCGCTGCCGCACGCGATGATGATGATGATCCCCGAGGCGTGGGAGAACCACGCCACGATGGACGCCGAGAAGCGGGCGTTCTACCGCTACCACGCCTCGCTGATGGAGCCGTGGGACGGCCCGGCGTGCGTGTGCTTCACCGACGGCACGCTGATCGGTGCGGTGCTCGACCGCAACGGCCTGCGCCCCGGGCGCTTCTGGGTCACCGACGACGGGCTGGTCGTGCTGGCCAGCGAGGTCGGCGTCGTCGACATCGAGCCGTCGAAGATCGTCCGCAAGGGTCGCCTGCAGCCGGGGAGGATGTTCCTCGTCGACACCGCCGAAGGGCGCATCGTCGAGGACGAGGAGGTCAAGCGCCGCCTCGCCCAGGCCGAGCCGTACGCGCAGTGGCTGGACGACGGCATCGTCAAGCTCGCCGACCTGCCCGACCACGAGCACGTCGTCTACAGCCACTCCAGCGTGCTGCGCCGCCAGCAGGTGTTCGGCTACACGCACGAGGAGATGAAGGTCCTCATCGGCCCGATGGCCAAGGCCGGCGCCGAGCCGATCGGCTCGATGGGCACGGACACGCCGATTGCCGTCCTCTCGGAGCGGCCCCGCCTGCTGTTCGACTACTTCCAGCAGCTGTTCGCCCAGGTGACCAACCCGCCGCTCGACGCGATCCGCGAGGAGGTCGTCACCTCGGTCGGCTCGACGGTCGGGCCCGAGGCCAACCTGCTCGATCCGGGGCCGGAGAGCTGCCGCCAGCTGGTGCTGCCGTTCCCGGTCATCGACAACGACGAGCTGGCCAAGATCGTCTACATCAACGACCTCGACAAGGACCTGGAGGACGACGGTGCCGCCGGTCCCTACCCGCATCTCGCCTGCGCGGTGGTCAGCGGGCTGTACCGCGTCGCCGGTGGTGGCCTGGCGCTGCGCCGGGCGCTCGACGCGATCCGCAGCGAGGTCAGCCGGGCGATCGAGAACGGGGCGCGGATCATTGTGCTCAGCGATCGCAACGCCGACGAGGTCTACGCCCCGATCCCCAGCCTGCTGCTCACCGCCGCGGTGCACCACCACCTGATCCGCGAGAAGCAGCGCACCAAGGTCGGCCTGATCGTCGAGTGCGGCGACGCCCGCGAGGTGCACCACATGGCGTTGCTGATCGGCTACGGCGCCGGGGCGATCAACCCGTACCTGGCGTTCGAGTCGATCGAGGACATGGTCGCCCACGACCTGCACGGCCTCGGCGGGATGGACCCGCACAAGGCCGTGAAGAACTACATCAAGGCCGCCGGCAAGGGCGTGCTCAAGGTGATGAGCAAGATGGGCGTGAGCACCGTCGCCAGCTACACCGGGGCGCAGATCTTCGAGGCGATCGGCCTCGGCCAAGAGCTGATCGACGAGTACTTCTCCGGCACCGTCAGCCGCCTCGGCGGCATCGGCCTCGACGAGGTCGCCGCCGAGGTCGCCGCCCGTCACGCCGCCGCCCACCCGAGCCGCCCCGAGGAGCGGGCCCACCGCCGCCTGGAGCTGGGCGGCGAGTACCAGTGGCGGCGCGAGGGCGAGGTCCACCTGTTCAACCCGGAGACGGTGTTCAAGCTGCAGCACGCCACCCGCGCCAAGCGCTACGACATCTTCAAGCAGTACACGTCGCTGGTCGACGAGCAGGCCGGGCGGCTGGCCACGCTGCGCGGGCTGTTCGCCTTCAAGGACGGTCTGCGCCCGCCGGTGCCGATCGACGAGGTCGAGCCGGTGTCGTCGATCGTCAAGCGCTTCTCCACGGGGGCGATGAGCTACGGCTCGATCAGCATGGAGGCCCACGAGACGCTGGCGATCGCGATGAACTCGATCGGCGGCAAGTCGAACACCGGCGAGGGCGGCGAGGACACGGAGCGGCTCTACGACCCGGCGCGGCGCAGCGCGATCAAGCAGGTGGCCAGCGGGCGCTTCGGCGTCACGTCCGACTACCTGACCAACGCCGACGACCTGCAGATCAAGATGGCCCAGGGCGCCAAGCCCGGCGAGGGCGGCCAGCTGCCCGGCCACAAGATCTATCCATGGATCGCCAAGACCCGCGGCAGCACGCCCGGCGTCGGCCTGATCAGCCCGCCGCCGCACCACGACATCTACTCGATCGAGGATCTCAAGCAGCTGATCCACGACCTGAAGTGCTCGAACCCGCTGGCCCGGGTGCACGTCAAGCTCGTCGCCGAGGTCGGCGTCGGCACCGTCGCCGCCGGGGTCAGCAAGGCCAAGGCCGACGTCGTGCTGATCTCCGGCCATGACGGCGGCACCGGCGCCTCGCCGCTGACATCGCTGAAGCACGCCGGCGCGCCGTGGGAGCTGGGCCTCGCCGAGACCCAGCAGACGCTGCTGCTCAACGGGTTGCGCGACCGCATCGTCGTCCAGGCCGACGGGCAGCTGAAGACCGGCCGGGACGTGGTGATCGCCGCGCTGCTCGGCGCCGAGGAGTTCGGCTTCGCCACAGCGCCCCTCGTCGTCAGCGGCTGCGTGATGATGCGCGTCTGCCACCTCGACACCTGCCCGGTCGGCGTGGCCACGCAGAACCCGGAGCTGCGCGCCCGGTTCAGTGGCAAACCGGAGTTCGTCGTCAACTTCATGGAGTTCATCGCCGAGGAGGTCCGCGAGCACATGGCCCGCCTCGGCTTCCGCACCGTCGCCGAGATGGTCGGTCACGTCGAGGCGCTCGACACGCGCGCCGCCGTCGACCACTGGAAGGCCAAGGGCCTGGACGTCTCGCCGATCCTGGCGGTTCCGCAGAACCCGTACGGGCAGACGATGCTGCAGCTCCGTCGGCCAGGACCACGGCCTGGACGAGAAGATCGACCAGCAGTTCATCGCCCTGGCCGAGTCCGCTCTCTCACATGGCACGCCGGTTCGGATCGAGCTGCCGGTGCACAACACCGACCGCACCGTCGGCACCGTGCTCGGCAACGCCGTCACGCGCCGCTACGGCGGCCAGGGCCTGCCCGACGGGACGATCGACATCCACCTGCGCGGCTCGGCCGGGCAGAGCTTCGGGGCGTTCGTGCCGAAGGGGATCAGCCTGACGCTGGAGGGCGACGCCAACGACTACGTCGCCAAGGGCCTCTCCGGCGGGCGCGTCGTCGTCCGCCCCGATCGCGAGGCGACGTTCGACGCGTCGGCCAGCGTGATCGCCGGCAACGTCATCGGCTACGGCGCCACCGGGGGCGAGATCTTCCTGCGCGGCACCGTCGGCGAGCGCTTCTGCGTGCGCAACTCGGGGGCCACCGCGGTGGTCGAGGGCGTCGGCGACCACGCCTGCGAGTACATGACCGGCGGCCGCGTCGTCGTGCTCGGGTCGACCGGGCGCAACTTCGGCGCCGGGATGAGTGGCGGCACCGCCTTCGTCCACGACCCGCACGACACGTTCGGTGCGCTGGTCAACGGCGAGATGGTCGAACTGCAGGCGCTGACGCCGGCTGACGTCGAGTGGCTGCGCGAGACCGTCGAGCGGCACGCCACGTTCACCGGCTCGCCGGTGGCGCAGGCGCTGCTCGACGACTGGGCGGAGGCCGCGGCGCAGTTCAAGCGGGTGATGCCGATCGACTACCAGCGGGTGCTGACGGTGATGGCCGCGGCGCAGGCCGAAGGACTGAGCGAGATCGCGACCTTGGATCGCGTGATGGAGGCGAGTCGCGGATGAGCACGTACCGCAGCACCGGCGAGCGTCGTGGCGCCAGCCCCGGCGAGCCAGCCGATCGAGCCGAACCGAAGGGCCGGCGAGGAGGCCATCGACATGGGTGAGGTCACCGGGTTCTTGAAGTGGGGTCGGGAGACGCCGAAGCGGCGGCCGATCGACGTCCGCCTCCTGGACTGGCGCGAGGTGTACGAGGAGTTCCCCGGCACCGCGCTGAAGCTGCAGGCCGGGCGGTGCATGGACTGCGGCATCCCGTTCTGCAACAACGGCTGCCCGCTCGGCAACCTGATCCCGGACTGGAACGACCTCGTCTACCGCGAGCACTTCCGTGACGCCATCGACCGCCTGCACGCCACCAACAACTTCCCCGAGTTCACCGGGCGGCTGTGCCCGGCGCCGTGCGAGTCGGCCTGCGTGCTCGGGATCAACGCCGACCCGGTGGCGATCAAGCAGGTCGAGGTCGAGATCATCGACCGCGCCTGGGCCGAGGGGTGGGTCACCCCGCAGGTGCCGTCGGTCAAGACCGGCAAGCGCGTCGCCGTCATCGGCTCCGGGCCGGCCGGGCTCGCCGCCGCCCAGCAGCTGACCCGGGCCGGCCACGACGTCGTCGTGCTCGAGCGCGCCGACCGCATCGGCGGGCTGCTGCGCTACGGCATCCCCGAGTTCAAGATGGAGAAGCGCCACGTCGACCGGCGCATCGCCCAGATGGAGGCCGAGGGCACCGAGTTCCGCACGAACGCGACGGTCGGCGACGGCGTCGACATCGAGGTGCTGCTGGCGTCGTACGACGCGATCGTCCTGGCGTGCGGGGCGACGCAGTGGCGCGACCTGCCGATCCCCGGGCGCGAGCTGGCCGGCATCCACCAGGCGATGGAGTACCTGCCGCCGGCCAACCGCGTGCAGCACGGCGACATGCCGTCGTCGCCGATCGACGTCCACGGCCGGCACGTGGTGATCATCGGTGGCGGCGACACCGGCGCCGACTGCCTCGGCACGGCGCACCGCCAGGGCGCGGCGTCGATCACCCAGCTGGAGATCATGCCGCAGCCGCCGTCGACCCGTGCCGACAGCAACCCGTGGCCGCAGTTCGCGATGACGTTCAAGATCACCTCCGCCCACGAGGAGGGCGGTGACCGCCTGTACAGCGTCAACACCGAGCGCTTCGTCGACGACGGCAGCGGGCACGTGCGGGCGCTGGAGATCCACGGCGTGGAGATGGTCAACGGCCGCTTCGAGAAGGTGCCCGGCACCGAGCGCGAGCTGCTCGCCGACCACGTGTTCCTGGCGATGGGCTTCGTCGGCCCGGAGAAGGGCGCGTGGCTCGACCAGCTCGGCGTCGGCTTCGACGAGCGCGGCAACGTGGCGCGTGATGGGCGGTACATGACCAACGTGCCCGGCGTGTTCGTCGCCGGCGACATGGGCCGCGGTCAGAGCCTGATCGTCTGGGCGATCGCCGAGGGCCGCTCGTGCGCCGCCGGCGTCGACGCCTGGCTGATGGGCGAGTCCCAGCTGCCCAGCCCCATCCCCCCGACCGCGCGCCCGCTGGTCTGACCGGATTCGAGCCCGGTTCGGCCGTAGGCTAGCTGGCCATGCGTTCTCGTCTGTTCGTCGCTGGGCTCGCTGTGGCGGGTGGCCTTGCGCTCGGCGCGTGTGGGAGCGGCAGTTCCGGCACGTCGAGTGGCTCGACGATCCTGCCGCTGACCCCCACCAACTTCGCGACGATCCCCACCGTCCCCGCCACCACGACCACGACCGTGCCGCCGGCGGCCGGCGACACCCTTGGCGAGCAGACGACGTATGTCATCCAGGCGGGTGACTACGCGTCGACGATCGCCCAGAAGTTCAAGGTCAGCCTCCAGGATCTGCTCACACTCAACGGCTGGACGTTGCAGGGTCAGTACGTGACCAACTTCCCCGCAGTCGGCACGGAGATCAAGATCCCGGCCGGCGCCACCATGCCGGGTGCGGCGACGGCGACGGCCACCAGCACGGCGTCGGATGGCGGATCGTCGACCACCGCCGCCGGTGCGACGACCACGACGGCGAAGTCGGGTTCGTCGAAGTCGACCACGACCACCACGTCGGGCGCGACGGCGCCGACCAACTCGGCCGGCCCGTGCGTCGAGGGGACCTACACGATCCAGAAGGGCGACATCCCGCTGACGGTCGCCAAGCACTTCGACCTCACCGTCGACGAGCTGAACGCTGCCAACGCCAGCACCAAGGGCTACAAGGCGTTCATCGTGGGCACGAAGATCATCATCCCCAAGGGCTCGAACTGCCCGGCGACGTGACCTTGTAGGGTCGCCGCCCGATGGACAGCGACATCTACGTCCGGCTCAGCCGGCTCGAAGCGATGGTGACGGACCTGTACGCGCGGCTCGGCTTCGCCGTGCCGTCGCCGGCCGCGATGTCGTCGGCGCAGGTGCCCGAGGACGTGCTGGCCCTCGTCCGCCAGGGCAACAAGATCGCCGCGATCAAGCGCTACCGCGAGCTGACCGGTGCCGACCTCGCGTCTGCCAAGGACACGATCGACCAGCTTGGCTACTGATGTTCGTGCTCCGGTCGCGGCGAAGCCGCTCCCTCCGCCTGCCGTGCTCGCCGCCTCCGCTGCGCTTTGGCGCTCGCCGCGTCTTGGATCGGTGCCGTCCGTGCTGAGCATCGTCGAAGGTCGGGTGATCGGGTGCCTGCTGGAGAAGGAGCGCACCACGCCGGACCAGTACCCGCTGTCGGCGAACGCGCTGGCGTCGGCGTGCAACCAGTCGACGGCGCGTGAGCCGGTGATGCACCTCGACGAGCACGAGGTGCTCGCCGCGCTCGACTCGCTGAAGGCCGGCGGGTTGGTGCGCTTCGTCCACCCGTCGCACGGCCGCAGCGTGACGCGCTACCGGCAGGTGTTCGACGAGCGGCACGCGCTGGAACCGCCCGGCGCTGCGTTGCTGTGTCTGCTGCTGTTGCGCGGAGCGCAGACCGCCGCCGAGTTGCACGCCCGGTCCGGTCGCCTGCACGAGCTCGGTTCGGCGGCGGATGCCGAGGCCGCATTGCACGACCTGGCGCGGCACGAGCTGGTACGTCTGCTCGACCGCCAGCCCGGCCAGTCCGCCCAGCGCTGGCAGCAGCTCGTCGCCGAGGAGGCCGAGATCGTCCGTACGGCGGCGGTCGTCTCCGCCCCGTCCGGCGGCCTCGCCGAGCGAGTCGCCGAGCTCGAGGCAAGGGTCGCCCGCCTGGAGTCCGCCCTCTCAGACCTTCTGTAGCCGTGGCCGCCGCCCAGCGGCAGCGCGATTCGAGATTGGCCGCCGCCCAGCGGCAGCGCGATTCGAGATTGGCCGTGCCGGTGCGCACACCTCGAATCGCACGTTGGGCCGGTGTCGTCGAGATGTGAGATGTGCGGCGCCGGTGCGCACATCTCGAATCGCGCCGAGCGTCGAAACGTCAGCGTCTGGCGCGGACGAGCCAGCAGGCGGCGGGAAGCTCGACGTGGCCGTCGACCAGGAACGACTCGATGTCGGCGCGGGCGGCGGCCATGCCGGGGCCGCGCTCGGCCTCGGGGACGTCGGCGAGGAAGCGGCGGCCGGCGTCGGAGTCGAGCATCAGCGTCATCCGGCCGTCGATCCCGTCGTCGCCGTCGTCGAGGTCGTAGCGGGCAACGCTGTCGACCGGCTCGATGTCGATCGCGTCCCAGCCGGCGTCGATCAGGATGCCGCGCAGCCGGGCGGGGTCGGCGAACGCCATCGGGCCGGGCGCGGTCGGATCCATCGGCGGTGGAGCCTCCGGCAGCGCGGCGATCAGCTTGCGGGCCCCGGCGGAGATCGCCGGGTTCTCGGCGATGCCCCGCCAGCACAGGAACGTCATCGTCGCCCCGTCCGTGGTGGCGGTGCCGATGTTGGCGAACGCGGCCACCGGGTCGTCGAAGAACATCACGCCGAAGCGCGACACGACCTGGTCGAACGGGCCGGGGAGCGGGTCGAGCTGGGCATCGGCGACGACGAACTCGAGGTCCGGGAAGCGCCGGCGGGCCCCGCCGACCATCGTCTCGGAGATGTCGATGCCGACGGCGTGGGCGCCGCGATCGGCGATCGCTCCGGTGAGGGTGCCGGTGCCGCAGCCGATGTCGGCGATGCGCTGCCCGTGCTCGACGGTGATCGCGTCGAGCAGGTGGCCGGTGACGCCGGACAGCATCCGGTCGAACAGCCGCTGGTGCTCCACCCACGCCGGCCCGTTGACCGAGGTCCAATGATGCCGCATCTGATCGTTCGCCATGCATCGATTCCTAGCCGTCCGAGGACCGATGGAGTGTCACAGGACCGATGGAGTGGCTGACGCGCGACGAGGGCGCGAGATCCACTCCATCGCACACGTGGCACTCCGAGCGCGCGGTTGGCACTCCAAGGGGACCTACCCGATGTCGGGCCAGCGGCGCTTCTGGCGGCGGCGCAGGCCTGCGGCGCCGAGCTTGCGCTGCTCGGTGAGCGCCCACTGGCGGCGCCAGCCGGTGAACTCCGGGCCGGTCAGCCGGGGCGACGTCCCCTGCGCGGCACGGCGGCGAGCGGTCCACGCATCGGTCAGCGCCTCGTCGCCGAGCATCGTCACGGCGGCCTCGATGCGCGCCGCGAAGCGCCGGGTGGACTCCTTCTCGCCGGGGAACAGCGGCGCCCCGAAGACCACCTTCGTCTTGCCCGGCTTGGGGCGCTTCATGCCCTTGCCGAAGATCGCCCCGGTGCCGTCGATGAACACCGGCACGACCGGCGCGCCGGTGCGCCCGGCGAGGTACGCCGCGCCGCCCTTGAAGTCCTGGCCCCAGCCGTCGGGGGAGCGGCCGCCCTCCGGGTAGATCACCAGGCTCCAGCCGTCGTCGACCAGCTTGCGCAGCTGGTCGCTGGACTTGCGGCCGGTGGACTCGCGGTCGATCGGGATGGCGTTCAGCGCCAGCGCCGAGAGCACGCCCTTGACCCGCTTGTCGAAGAAGTAGTCGGCCGCCGCGGCGACGACGAACTTCGAGCGCCACGGCTCGGGCACGGACACGGCCATCAGCGCGGTGTCGAGGTGGCTGTGATGGTTCGGGGCGAAGATCACCGCCGGCGGATCCTCGGCGCGCTGCAGGTCGGCGAGGCGGTCGACGCCGAGCACCTCCGGGTCGGCGAGCAGCTTGACACCGAGCCGCACCGGACCCTCGGCGACAGCGGCGCGCAGCACCCGCGCCGGCATCGTGCGGGCCCACTCGGTCTCGAAGTCGGCGCCGAGCCTGCTCGGCTGGTCAGGCACCTCGACGCCCTTCGGCACCAGCGGGGCGCGGTACGGGAAGCCGACCGTTCGCACCGGTCGAGCGGCCCGGGCGACGGCGCCCTCCACCACGGCACCGGCCCGGGCGGCGCGGCGCAGCCGGGCCAGCGCCACCGACGTCGGCAGATCGTCACGAGACATGTTGCGCCGCGACTACTTGACGTCGCACACCATGAGCGGCGGCGCGTGCAGGTGGGTGATGGTGGGGGAGCGGCCGACGACGTCGCTGGCGATCTCGAACGCGTCGTCCATCGTCGACGCCGGCGTGAAACCGAGGCGGCGCACGGCGCCGACGTTGCCGCCGACGATGATCACCTTGGCGCAGTGCTGCATCCCGTGGCTGCCCCAGTACCACATGTAGAACGGGTGGACGCCGTGGTAGGCGTAGCTCGTCTTGTACAGGTGGCGGTACCACTCGTCGTTGGCGAAGCGCTCCTCGTACTTCGCGCTCATCACGTGCGGGTCGGTGGTCTCGGCGAGGACCTGCTCGAAGAAGTCGATGTAGCTCGGGTGGTGCACGGGGTGGAAGTCCCACGGCGTCGGGTGGGTCATGATCACCACGCCGCCCTCGCGCACCAGCGGCCGGCCGCGGTACATGTTGAACAGGTACCCGAGGCCCATGCACATCACCAGGATCGGGTTCATGATCGAGTTGACGTTGTACGGGCAGACGAACGGGATGCCCATCGTCAGGATGTCGGTCTGGCCCTCGACCTCGACGAGCTGCTGGCGCCACACGTTCTCGGTGGTCACCTTGTGCACCGCGCCGACCTCGCCGGCCTGCACCGACGTCATCTGGTGCGGCGCCTCGATGCCCATGAAGATCTTGCGGGCCAGGCGCGGCGGCGTGCGCTTCAACGACTTCGTCGTGCCGAGGTAGGTGGCGCGGTCCCGCCCGGTCCACTCCCACTCGCGCTTGGCCATGAAGTCGAACGGCGACGGGAACGTGTCGGTGTTCATCGTCGTCTCGATCTGGAACACGTTCACACCAGCGCTCACCAGTACCTTGCCCATGCGCCAGTTGCTCTTGTGCAGCTCCGAGCGGTGCTGGTCCATGAAGCTGCGGCTGGCCTGCATCGTCTCCGGGTTGTGGTGGTGGCGCAGGCTGCGGTAGCTGGCCAGCCCGGTGGCGGTGCTCTTCCACCCGCCGTCCATGGCGACGAGGTTGATGTTGACGTAGACGAGCAGGTCCGACTCGGCGGCCCGCTTGTTGATCTCCACCTCCTCGCCCTCCGGCGTCGTACCGAGGAAGGCGAGGTTGTCGGGGTCCTCGGCGTCGTGCTGGGTGAGCTGGCCGCGCGGCGCGAACGCGTCGTAGACGCGGGCGCCGACGGCGTGGCGTAGCTCGGCCTCGGTCATCCGCCGGTGCAGCGCGAGGGCGCAGATCAGCTGGACGTCGTCGACGCCGGCGTCGGCGGCCATGTCGAGCACGGCCTCGATCACCCGCTGGCGGATGTCCGGTCGGCGCATCTTCGGTAGCGGCAGGCTGATGTCGTCGAAGGCGATCGTCAGCTTCATGCCGGGGAACAGCAGCTCGGGCAGCGGGTCCTTGTCGATCGGGTTGAGCAGCGCGTGGCGGATCGCCCCGTCGATGTCGTCGAGCGGCTTCAAGGGCTCGGGCGGGTAGATCACCCGGCTGCGGTCGGCGGGCAGCCTCTCGAGGCTGACGTTCTCGCCGCGCCAGAACATGATCGGCGGCGTCGAGCGGTCGACCTCCAGGACGAAACCGGGACGGGGCATGGCTTATCGGGTCCTCATGTCGAAGGCGATCTTCACACCGTCGCGCGGGCCGGCGTTGGCCGCGTGGGCGATCGCGGTGTCGTACTCGTCGAGCCGGTACGTCGCGCTCGACCAGCCGGCCGAGCTGGAAGCGGCGGACGAGCTCGATGGCGGTGTCGAAGTCCTCTCGGCGGTAGGCGTAGCAGCCGGTGACGCGCACCTCGCGGTGCCACAGGCCGGTGAGGTCGACGCTGACCGTCGACGGCATGCCGACGAGCACCACCTCGCCACCGGGGGCGACCACCTGGAGCGCCTGCTGGAGTGACGCGCTGGAGCCGACGCAGTCGAACACCTGGGCGACGCCGCTGGTCAGCTGGTCGCCGGCGACGAGCGACGACGACCGGCTGCGGACGATGCGCGGCAGCTCGCCGGGGTCGCACACGGTGGCGCCGAGTGCCTTGGCGAAGCGCTTCTGGGCCGGGTACTTGGCGGCGATGATCGGTGGCATAGCCGCACGGCCGCCCGACCGCACGGGAGCCGGACGTCGAGAGGGCGCGAGCGAAGCGAGCGGGGGCGCAGCCCCCGGTGTCGGCGGCGTGCCGAGGTCGCCGCGACCGACGATCGCCGCGAGGGTCAGCAGGCCGACGGTGCCGGCGCCGATCAGGGCGACGTCGCCGCCGGTGTGCATGCGGGCGGCGCGCACCGCGCAGGCGGTCGGCTCGATCATCACCGCGTCCTCGTCGCTGAGATCGTCGGGGACGTCGACGAGCTGCAGGCGATGGGCGACGAGGCCCTCGCTCCAGCCGCCGCCGGTCTCGCAGCAGAACCCGGTCTGCAGGCCGGGCTTGACGTGCCCGAAGGCGACGCGCTCGCAGCGGTTGACGTCGCCGGTGGCGCACGCTGGGCACACCGGGTCGATGCCGCGGATCGCGCAGTGCAGGACGGGGATGACGGCGACCCGCCGGCTGCCGACCTCGGCCTGGACGTCGGCCACGATCTCGTGGCCGAGCGTGAACGGGAAGCTGACGATCGCGTCGAAGTACGTCCCCGCCTGCCCGTTGACCGTCGCCAGGTCCGAGCCGCAGATGCCGGCGAGACGTGGCCGCAGCCGAACCCAGTCCGGCCCGGGCAGCGCCGGCGGGTCCTCGCGCACCAGCTCGACCGGCCCGGTCTTCGCGGCCGTCGCCGGCGCCACCGCCGAGAGCACCCGCGCCAGCCCGAGCCGCCCGAGCTTGCGGTCGATCTGCAACGCTCTCATCGTCCGGCCTCCCCGACGCGGGCTGGGATCCGTGCCACCAACGCTTCACATCCCAGACCGCGTCGGGGGGTGGAGGTCACGGGGGTCATCGGGCGCTCCCGGTGAAGGTGCGTCGGCGGTCGCGCTCGGTGAGCAGGGGGCCGATGGGCAGCAGCGGGCGGGGGCCGCCGGGGGCCTTGCTCCACTGCTCGACCAGCCAGCCGCGCTTGCGGGCCAGCGCGGCGAGGCGGGTCTCCGGGTTGACCGCCACCGGGAAGCCGACGGCCTCCAGCAGCGGCAGGTCGCTGGTGGAGTCGGCGTAGGCGATGCTCTCCTCCAGCTTCAGCCCTTCTGACGAGCAGTAGTCGGCGAGGATCTGCGCCCGCGTCTCGCCTGTCGGCGGCACCGTCGACATCTCCCCGCTGTACGTGCCGTCGTGGCGGACGGTCATCGACGCGGCGACGATCTCGTCGAACAGCGGGCGCAGGCCGGCGACGGCGAAGTCGAGCGCACCGGTGATCAGGATCGTGCGGTGCCCGAGGGCGCGGTGCTCGCGCACCCGGCGGATCCCGGCGGGGAACGACTTGGTGAGGATCAGCCGGCTGAACAGCTCGGCGGCGTCCTCGGCGATCTGCTCGACCGCGGCGTCCTCGTAGCGCCGGTAGAAGTGGCGCAGGAAGTCGCCGCGGTCGGCACGGTCGAGCGACAGCAGCCGCGGCGCCTCCAGCACCGTGCGGGCCACGTAGCGGGCTCGCTCGGGACCGTTGAGCCGGCGGGTGGCCAGGAACGAGTAGCTCTCCACCACGTTGCTGGCGATCAGCGTGTTCTCCAGGTCGAAGGCGGCGACGTGGCGCTCTGGCGACAGCACCTGCTTGCGCAGCCGGGCGCTGCGGTCGGTGCGGGTCTTGCCAGGCGTCGTCTTCACCCGGGCGTGCTGGACGATCGACGGCAGGTGGATCTCGGTGATGTACGTCGGCCAGTGCACGGCCCGCGGGTCGAGCTCGAAGGCCGCCCGGTCGGCGTCGTCGAGCTGGGCGTGGACCGCCATCAGGTTGTCGACCTGGTACACCGCCTCGCACTCGGTGTACAGGCCGTACAGCTCGACGTACTCCAGCGCCCGGTCGACGTCGCCCCGGCGCTCCTCCAGCCTGGCGGCGAGCGTCGCCTGCTTGCCGCGCAGCGGCAGCTGCTGGAGCACGCCCTCGGCCTTGTCGATCAACGACTTCGCCCGGCGCAACTGCCCCTCGACCTTGCCGCGGCCAGGGAAGCGGAACTCGGGGACGACGATCGGTTGGCCCTCGCCGTCGTACAACGGGTGCTCGCTGAACCACTCCTGCACGTTGTCGACGAGTGTCCGGTAGCGCAGCGGGTTGGTGCCGCCGCTGGCCACCTGGGTGATCGCCGGGGCTCGCTCCGGCCCGAGGGCGGCGACGGCGATGATCCCGGCGACGACGAGGTCGACGGGGATGACGTCGACGGTCCCCTCGGGATTGCCGGGGAACTGGCTGAGCAGGCCTCGGGCGTAGCTGATGATCACCGGCTCGGCCATGCGGAAGCCGCGGATCCAGCCGGGGTTCGGCTCGGCGAGCGCCGACTCGATGATGCTCGGGCGGACGATGCTGACGGGGACGGCGCCCTTCGTGTCGGTCAGCGCCTGCTCGCCGAGCGCCTTGGTGAACGCGTAGGCGTCGGGCCAGCCGACGCTGGCGGCGCGCGACCGGCCGGCGGTGACGAGCTGGTCGCGCACCCAGTCCTGGCGCAGCGACTCGGTCTTCGCGGCGAGCGCCGGGGCGCCGGCGGCGCCGAGCTCGCGGCGGGCGTCGTGGCGGAACTCGGTGAGCCGGTCCGGCAGGCGGCTGGCCGCCTCGGCGTCGCCGCGCAGCCGGCGGGCCGCGGTGACCTCGCGGCGCCAGTCGAGCCCGATGTCGAACGGTCCGGCGCTGACCAGCTCCTCGGGCGCCGTGCCGCGCCGGTTGCCGGCGACGTAGCACGTGCTGACGGCGACGAGGTGCGGGGTGACGCCGAGCTCGTTGAGCGTCGCCGCCACCCGCGTCGGCCCGAGCAGGTTGATCTCGACGGCGCTGTCGAGCGGCGAGTCGAAGGCGACGGCGGCGGCTGAGTGGATGACCACCTCGCAGGTGGCCAGCGTCGCCCGGTCGTCGTCGTTCAGCCCGAGCCCGTCGGTGCTGACATCGCCGGCGATCACGGCCACCCGCTCGGCGGTCATCGCCTCGAACCCGTCCTTGCCGAGGCTCGCGACGCAGCCGGTCGAACGCGTTGTTCTTGAAGACCTCCCGCCGGACGCGCTCGTCGACGGACGTGCGCTTGCCCGGCCGGACGAGCAGTACGAGGCGGCACTCGGGCACACTGCGCAGCAGGCGTTCGATCAGCGCCGTGCCGACGAAACCCGTGCCCCCGGTGACGGCGATGCGCTTGCCCGCCAGCTCCTCGGCGATCATCGATGACGTTCTAGCACAGGTCGTCTACCATCCGGTAGAGATGCCCCGCACCGATACGCGCCAGCGCATCCTGGCCGCCGCCACCGACCTGTTCGGCCGCCGCGGCGTCGACGCGGTGTCGCTCGACGTGATCGCTGCCGACGTCGGCGTCGCCAAGCAGACGCTTCTGTACTGGTTCCCGAGCAAGGACGAGCTGGTGGCCGCGGTGATGGCCGACGTCGCCAAGCAGCTCTCGCTGGCGGTCACGGCCGCAGTGCGCGCTGCGCCGGACGAGCCGCTGGCCCGAGTCGACGCGGTCGTCGACGCCGTGTTCCGCCAGGCGGTGCGCCGCCCGGCCGTGCTCGGGCTGGTCCGCGAGATCGGCCGATTGAAGCCTGAGGTTGCCGGGCAGGTGGCCGCCGAGCTGGCCCCGCTGGTCGATCGGGCGACGACCTATCTGGCGGCGGAGATGGACGCCGGGCGCCTGCGCCGCGCCGACCCACGCCTGCTCGCCGCGCTCTGCTACGCCACCGTGACTGGGATCGCCACCGAACCGGAGGCGCTGCGGGCCGTCGGTTGGGATGCGACGACGGTCGGCCTGCGCCGCCTGCGCGCCGAGCTGCGCAGCTTCCTGCGCGCTGCCCTGACTCCATAGCCCCGTCGTGCGATTCGAGATGTGCCGTCCCCGTGCGCACATCTCGAATCGCGTCGGGATGGTGGCGGCGGGCGATTGGAGATGTGCCGCTCCGGTGCGCACATCTCGAATCGCGCCGCCCTTGCGGCGGCAGCTCCGTCGTGCGAGGTCAGCGGCGGCCGAGGAGGTAGAAGATGCCTTCGAGCACGAGGTAGATCGCCATGCCGACGGCCGCCAGGACGGCGGCGGGGAGCAGGAACATCGCCACCGGCGCGGCGATCAGGCTGGCGCCGAACTGCTTGCCCCACAACGGTGCGGACACCACCGGCAGCACGGCGGCGACGGCGAGCAGCGCCCACCCGCTCCAGCCGAACAGATGGCCCCAGCCGGCCGCCGCGCCGAACGACGCGGCGCCGAGCCCGATGCCGCCGATCGCCAGCAGGAACCACAGGATCAGCCCGGCTCGCTTGATCCCGCCGACGGCCCAGCGGCTGCGGATCGCCACGGCCGCCCACATGATCCAGCGCTTCAGCCAGCGCACGCCGGCTGTGCCCATCATCTCCCGGAAGAAGCGGTCGGCCAGCGTGTCGCTGCCGAGCGCACCGCTGTTGGCCCTGTCGCCGATCAGCTGGTCGTGGAGGATCGCCGCCAGCGTGTGCTTGCCATAGGTGTTGACGAACCAGCGCATGAACCACGGGATCGACGCCAGGTCGGTGACGCTCTCCGGCCCGCCGGTGGCCTGCGTGGCACCGGTTGGTGAGGTGGTGCCGGGGTTCGGTGGCGGCGCTGCCGGGACGACGGGCGGCACCGGCCGCAGCGTGCGGGCGTCCTCGACGGCGCGGTCGGGATCGGGCACGGTCGACGGCACCCGCTTGCGGATGTCGGCGAGCACCGTCGCATCGGTGAAGCGGAACGCGTCGAGGACCTGGAAGTTCTTCCGGTCGACCTGCTGCATGCGCACGAGGCCGTCGGGCGAGGCGACCTCGAAGCCGGGCGCCACCCGCCAGCGCGTCCAGCTCGTCGTCATCGCGCCATCTTCACTCGTTCGGGGCGCCCGATCGTGCACGTCGGTGGGAGCATGCCGCATGCGCATCGGCATGTGCTTCCCCCGCGAGCTGCCGGCACCGTTGATCACGACGTTCGCCGAGCGACTCGACGCCGCCGGGGTCGACGAGCTGTGGGTGATCGAGGACTGCTTCTACACCGCCGGGATCAGCCTGGCGGCGACGGCGCTCGCCCGCACCGAGCGGCTCACCGTCGGCATCGGGATCCTGCCGGCCGTCGCCCGCACCGCGGCGGTCACGGCGATGGAGATCGCCACCCTCGCGGCGCTCGCGCCGGGGCGGGTGATCGCCGGCATCGGGCACGGCGTCCAGGACTGGATGGGGCAGATGGGCGTCCGTCCGGCGCATCCCGTGGCGACGTTGGAGGCGACGATCTCGGCAGTCCGCCGGCTGCTCGCCGGCGAGGAGGTCACCGCCGACGAGGCCGGCGTGGCCCTCGACCACGTACGCCTCGACGCACCACCGGCCGTGCAGCCGCCGGTCCTCGCCGGCGTGCGCGGCCCGCGCTCGCTGGCTGCCGCCGGCCGCTGCGCCGACGGCGTGGTCCTCGCCGAGCTGAGCGGGCCGGCGGCGGTGCGCGACGCGATCGCGACTGCTGGGGCGCCGGCGGGCTTCGACGTCGCCGTCTACTCGACGATCAGCCTCGGCGCCGACCGCGGCGAGGCCCGCGGCGACATCGCCCCGTTCATCGCCGAGATGGTCGCCTCACCGTCGACCGGGCTGCGCCACGCCCCGTTCTTCGCCGACCTCCGGGCGCTGGTGGCCGACCGCGGGATCGACGGCATCGTCGGCATGCCCGACGAGTGGTGGACCGAGCTGAGCGGTGCCGGGACGATGGACGACGTCGCAGCCCATGTCGCCGCGCTGGAGGCGGCCGGCACCGGCCACGTCGCCTTCTTCCCGGCCCCCGAGCCCGACGTCGCGCTGGCCCAACTCGACGACGTGATCGCCGTCAGCCAGGCCCTGCGCGCCCGATCGGCAGCGAGCGAATCGAGCGTCGAAGCCTTCAGCTCGTGAACTCGAAGGAGTCGAAGAAGGAGGCGACCCTGTCGTCGGTGGGGGACAGGGTGCCGGCGCCGACGACGATGTTCTGGTAGATCGTGTCGCCGTCGAGGAACACCCGCTGGATCAGCGTTCCCTGCTGGCCGTTGCTGGTGACCGATGCCGAGAACTGCCGGCCGGGGCGGCCCTGCAGCGTGATGTCCTGGCTGTCGATCAGCGTCCCGTTGACGTTCTGGATCGCCGTGTCCTGCGCGCCCTGCAGCGACGCGTCGACGTCGGTGATCGAGCCGGCCGGGTACTCGCCGCGGGCCGTGCCGAAGAACGTGTTGGCCGACTGGGAGCCGACGATGACCATGTCGATCGTCGACCCGTCCGGCAGCGGCGCGGCCTGCGTCCGTTCCGTCGGCGTGCTCGGGAAGGCGACGTCGTAGTCGCCCGGGGTGGAGGTGTAGGCCACCCAGCCGTTCGGCACGGCGCCGCTGTCGTCGACGGTGTCGTCGCTGCCGGCATCGGCCGTGCTCGTCGCGTCGGTCGAGTCGGTCGCGCCGGCCTCGGTCGTGGTCGACCGCCCGATCGTCGTCGGCGCCTTCGTCGTCTTCGCGGCCGTGTCGGCGGTGGTCGTCGGGGCATCCGTCGCGTCCGTCTCCTCGACCGTCGCCTCCGTGGTGCCGGCCGACTTCGAGTCGCTGCCGCACGCGGCGAAGCCGACGGTCAGTGCCGCCGCGGCGGCGAACGTGGCGGTGTACGAACGGAAGCGGTGCTGCATCGGGGCTCCTTGGTCGCGGCAGACGTGGCCCCCAGATCTACCCACGCGAGCCGCCGCCGATACCCCGGGATCACTCCCCGTGGCGACCGGTCGGCCGATCGTCGGTGGCGCGGTGGCGCGGTCGTCAGTGGTCGGTGCGGCGCCGGCGGCGGCCGTGGCGCTCCAGCGCCAGGCGGACCAGCTCGTCGATCAGCGCCGGGTACGACAGCCCGGTCGCCTGCCACAGCTTCGGGTACATCGAGATCGGCGTGAACCCGGGCATCGTGTTGATCTCGTTGCACAGCCAGCCGCGCCGGCCCTCTTCGTAGAAGAAGTCGGCCCGGGCCAGGCCGTCGGCACGGAGCACCTCGAACACCCGCACGGCGAGGGCGCGCACCTCGTCGGACTCGGCCGTCGACAGGGGCGCGGGCACGAGCGCCTGCGAGCCGTCGTCGACGTACTTGTCCTCGTAGTCGTAGAACTCGGCGCCCGGGACGATCTCGCCGGGGACGCTGGCCCGCGGCGGCCGCCCACCGAGCACGGCCACCTCGATCTCTCGCCCGGTGACGGCCTCCTCGACGAGGACCCACTCGTCGTAGGTGAGGGCGAGGGCGATGGCGTCGCGCAGCGTCTCGACGGTGTTGGCCTTGCTGACGCCGATCGAGCTGCCCATGTTCGCCGGCTTGACGAACAGCGGCAGGCCGAGCTGCTCGACGAGCCAGGCGGGCGTCGACGGCTTCAGGTCGTCCTCGCGCAGGGCGACGTAGCGCGCCTGGGCGATGCCGTTGGCGGTGAGCACCTGCTTGGCCATCGCCTTGTCCATCCCGACCGCCGAGCCGAGCACGCCGGCGCCGACGTAGGCGACGTCGGCCAGCTCGAGCAGCCCCTGCACCGTGCCGTCCTCGCCCATCGGGCCGTGGAGGATCGGCAGGACGACGGTGGGCGCGTCGGCGTCCGTGGCGCCCGCCGATGCGAGCACGTCGACCGGTGACACCGTCTCGCCCGCGGTGTCGAGGTGGTCGGGCAGTTCGTCGGGGCCCTCGGCGAGCGCCTTGGCCGCGCCGGCGGCCAGCGCCCACGAGCCGTCGCGCCCGATGCCGATCGGGGTGATCCGGTAGCGGGCCGGGTCGGCGGCGCGCAGCACGTGGGTGGCGCTGGTGCAGCTGACGTCGTGCTCGGCCGAGCGCCCGCCGAACAGGACGACGAGGTTCACCCGCTCCGGGAGGGATCCGCCGGTCACGGGCACTGCTCAGGGCCGGACGGCCGGCGGAGCGCCAGCGGAGCGGACGTCGATGGGGTCCGGGGGCGCAGCCCCCGGGAAGGCAGGGTCACGGGCCCCGACGGTACCGTGTCGGCCGATGCGGTTCCGGGCAATCGAGGTGACCACTGCCACCGGTGGACGGCTCGTCGGGCCCGACGTCGAGCTCGACGGCGTGTCGTTCGACTCCCGCACGGTGGCGCCCGGCCAGCTGTTCGTCCCGCTCGTCGCCGAGCGCGACGGCCACGAGTTCGTCGGCGACGCGCTGGCCCGCGGCGCTGGCGCCTACCTCACCGCCCGTCCCGCCGGTGACGGCAGCGCGATCGAGGTCGCCGACACGCTGCAAGCGCTGATGGACCTGGCCCGGGTGCTGCGCCGGCAGCGGTTCGCCGGGCCGGTCGTCGGGATCACCGGCAGCGTCGGCAAGACGTCGACCAAGGACCTCGCCGTCGCAGCGATCGCCGCCAGCCGGCGCGTGCACGCCAACGAGCGCAGCTTCAACAACGACCAGGGCCTGCCGACGACGATCCTCGCCACGCCGGCCGACGCCGAGGTGCTCGTCGTCGAGATGGGCATGCGCGGCCCGGGCGAGATCGCCCGGCTGTGCACGATCGCCACACCGCGCCTCGGCGTCGTCACCCGCGTCGCCGAGGCCCACGGCGACCTGCTCGGCGGGACCCTCGGCGTCGCTCGGGCGAAGGGCGAGCTGGTCGAGGCGCTGCCGGCTGACGGTGTGGCGATCCTCAACGCCGACGACGAGCGGGTGCTGGCGATGCGCTCGCGCGCCGCCGCGCCGGTGCTGACCTACGGCGAGTCCCCGACCGCCGACGTGCGCATCGCCGGCGTGTCGCTCGACGAGCTGGCCCGCCCGTCGTTCACCGCGCACACGCCGTGGGGCACCGTCGCCGTGCGCCTCGGCGTCAGCGGCCGGCACATGGCGTCGAACGCCGCGGCGGCGCTGGCGATCGCCGGTGCCGTCGATGCCGACGTCGCCGCCGCGGCCGACGCGCTCGCCACCGCCGGCCTGTCGCCGATGCGCATGCAGTTGGTGCGCACCGTGTCGGGCGGCGTGATCGTCGAGGACTGCTACAACGCCAACCCGACGTCGATGCGCGCCGCGCTCGCCGCGCTCGCCGAGCTGCCGGCGACGCGCCGCCGCGCCCTGCTCGGGCTGATGGCCGAGATCCCCGAGGCGCCGGCGACGCACCGGGCGATCCGCGCCGAGGCCGAGGCGTTGGGGATCGAGGTGCTCGCCGTCGGCACCGACCTGTACGGCATCGACCCGGTCGACGACCCGGCCGCCGCCATCGGCGCGCTAGCCGGAGGTGACGCCCTCCTCGTCAAAGGCAGTCGCGTGGTCGGACTCGAGCGATGGGTCGTCGTCCTGCAGGCCATGTAGCCGGTCGAGCCGGCGCAGGTTGCACCACCACGCCAGGAACACCGACCAGGCCGCGCCGGCCAGCAGCACCCAGCGGGCACCGATCGCATCGACGATCGGCCCGAAGATCAGCGGGCCGATCGCCACGGTGCCGCCGAAGCTGACGAACCACAGCGACATCAACCGGCCGCGCTCGTTGTCGCTGGCCCGGCCCTGGAAGATCGTCGACATCGCCGTGGTCGTGCCGAAGTAGAAGAACCCGAGTACGAAGCCGACCGTGAACGCGCCGATCGACTCGCGGGCCAGGGCGAACCCGGCGAGGCTGGCGCCGAACGCCGCGAACCCGTACTGGATCAGCCGGCGCTGGTCCCAGGCGACGAACACGGTGCCGATCGCCAGGCCGCCGAGGCAGGCGCCGAGGCCCCAGGTGGCGTACAGCCACTTGTACGCCGGCGCCTTCTCGTCGATGCCGAAGTTCAGCCGGGCGACGGCCGGGAACAGGCCGATGAACGGCAGCGAGACCAGCGAGAACGTGAACAGCGTGAGCAGGAGGCGACTGATGACCGGGCGGGCTCGGGCGATGCGCAGCCCGGACGTGAAGCTGCGCAGCGCCGGCTCCTTCTTCACCGGTGGCGTCGGTGGCAGGGAGGTGCGCAGCAGGGCGAGGATGACGAACAGGTACGTCGCTGCGTTCATCATGAAGAACTGCGCGGTGGTCATCCCGAACTGCGACAGCACGGCGACGATCACCGGGCCCATCACCCGCGAGCCGTTGATCATCACCGAGTTCAGCGAGATCGCCCCGAGCAGGTCGGTCTTGCGCACCAGCGTCGGCAGCATCGCCGCCCACGCCGGGGCGTTCAGCGCGTTGCCGCAGCCGACGCCGAGGGCGACGAGGAACAGCCACACCAGCGAGGCGTCCACCGCGGCGAGCGGGGCGAGCAGGGCGCTGAAGCACAGCTGGACGACCTGCATGGCGATCAGCCAGCGGCGCCGGTCGAAGCGGTCGGCGATGACGCCGGCCGGGATGCTGAGGATCAGCAGCGGGCCGAGCTGGGCGAACGACACGAGCGCGACCATCGACGCCTTGCCGGTGCGCTCGTACACGTACGCCGGCAGGACGACGTTCTGCATCCACGTGCCGACGTTCGAGGCGAACGAGCCGGCCCACATCCGCCGGAAGTCCGGATAGGCGAACGCGGCCCGGGCGCTGCCGGGCATGTACGGGTGGCGGATGTCGGCGACGGGCGTGTGTGTTCTCGGCATGACTTGACCAGCGGGTCAAGATACCGGGGTGGGCGCGCTGCGGAGGGGCTGCGCGGGCTCACCCCCGACCGGAGGAACGGCGAGTGCCGAAGTGCGGAGGCGGCGAGCTCGGCAGGCGCAGGGAGCGGCTTGGCTGCGACCGAAGCTCGAACGTCAGCCGAGGACCAGCTCGGCGTACGTGGGGAGCACCGATGGCGGACCGCTGACCAGGAACGTCGTGATGCACGTCTCCCGCCAGCGGTCCAGCTCGCCGCGGATCTTGTCGGGGGGCCCGACGAGGGCGACGTCCTCGACCATCCGCAGCGGGATCGCCGCCGCGGCCTCGGCCTTCTTGCCCTGCAGGTAGAGGTCCTGGACCTGGGTGGCGACGTCCTCGTAGCCCATCCGGGCGAACACCTCGAAGTGGAAGTTCGCGCCGCGGGCCCCCATGCCGCCGGCGTACAGGGCGAGGAACGGGCGCACCGCGTCGGCGCAGCGCTCGACGTCGTCGCCGACCACGATCGTCACCGGGCAGGCCACCTCGAAGCGCTCGGCCTTGCCGGGATCGCCGGCGGCGGCGAAGCCCTCGCCGAGGCAGCGCCGGTAGTGGTCGTCGTCACGCGGGCTGAAGAACAGCGGCATCCAGCCGTTGCAGATCTCGGCAGCGAGGGCGACGTTCTTCGGCCCCTCGGCGCCGAGGAAGATCGGGATGTCGGCACGCAGCGGGTGGACCGTGCTCTTCAGCGGCTTGCCGAGGCCGGTGCCGCCCTGCAGCGGCATGTCGTAGAACTCGCCGTGGTGGTCGACGGGGGCGTCGCGCCGCCAGATCGAGCGGAGCACCTCGACGTACTCGCGGGTGCGCGCCAGCGGCTTCGGGTACGGCTGGCCGTACCAGCCCTCGACCACCTGCGGGCCGGACGCGCCGAGGCCGAGGATGAAGCGCCCGCCGGAGAGGTGGTCGAGGGTCAGCGCGGCCATCGCCGTCGCCGCCGGGGTCCGCGCGCTCATCTGGACGATGCCGGTGCCGAGGCGGATCGTCGACGTCTGCGCGCCCCACCACGCCAGCGGGGTCAGGGCGTCGGAGCCGTACGCCTCGGCCGTCCACGTCGACGTGTAGCCCAGGCGTTCGGCGGCCTGGATGCCGTCGAGGGCCCCGGCCGGCGGGCCGCTTCCCCAGTAGCCGGTCGAGTAGCCGAGCTGCAGATCCCGTGTCATGGCGGCCAAGTATGGGCGCGCCCGAGCGAGGGCGCCTCAGTGGCCTGGCGCGAACGTCACCGGGGGATGGGTGGGGCCGAAGATGCCGACGCCCTCGGGCTTCCAGGTGACCGCATCACCAGCTCGTCGTCGTCCAGCTCGTCGCGGGCATCCTCGGCGGCGGTCAGCGCGGCGAGGAGATCGTCGCCGCGCTCGGCGCCGAGATGGTCGAGCAGGTGCTCGAGCTCCACCGTCACCTGACGGGCAACCGGGTGCCGCACGCCTTCGGCGGTTCACTGGCGCTGGCGTGGTGCGCGCCGCAGGTCCCTCCGGTCACGGGGACCGACCTGTGTGTGTTCTGGGGCCGCCGACCAAGCCGGCCTGCCGTTCGCTCTGCTGCCGGTGCCGGTGCCGGTGCCGGTGCCGGTGCCGATGACGTCGACGGTCGACGAGCTGGTCGTCCTGCGGATGCGCTGCCACGTCCGCCTCCGCTGGGGCACCACGGCGATCGACCTCCGCCTCGGCACCGACAAGCCGGGTCGCCTCGTCCAGCGGCCGTTCGGCGGTCTGCCGTTCCTGCTGGCGGGTGATCCCGGGTGGGCATGACGGGGCGCCGTGACGTCGCGGCGGGGACGGCCGTGGGACAATGGCGACGTGGCGCGCACGACCGAGGGAGAAGGGACGGGCGAGCCGACGTTGCGCCACATCGTGCTCGTCGGTGGCGAGCCGTCGGAGTGGGCGGCGCTCGGCGACGAGGCGTGGGAGCGGCGCCTGGCCGAGCTCGGCAAGGTGGCCGAGCATGTCGGCGCGGCCTGGCTGGTGCTGCGGCCCTACGGCGCCGGCGGCGAGCACGTCGAGTTGGCCGATCGCACCGATGCCGTCGGCGGCTGCACCGTCACCACCTCGGTCGACGCCGACGGCCGTGCCCGCCTCGTCGCCGCGGTCGAACGCCTCCGTGCTGCCGGCGTCGGCATCACCGAGGCGGCGCTTGCAGCCGCGCTGAACGCGCCGGCGGCGTCGGACCCCGACCTCGTCGTCGTCCTCGGCCCTGGCCACCGCCTGCCACCGTCGCTGGTGTGGGAGCTGGCCTACAGCGAGCTGGTGTTCGCCGACGTCGCCTGGGCCGACCTGCAGCCGGCGCACCTGGAGCGGGCGATCGATGCCTACACCCACCGCCACCGTCGCTTCGGCGGACTGGATTGAGCTCGCACCTCTACCGGGACTGCGCCGTGGTGTTGCGGACGTACCGGCTGGGGGAGGCGGACCGGATCGTCGTGCTGCTGACGGAGCACCACGGCAAGGTGCGCGCCGTCGCCAAGGGGGTGCGCAAGACGAAGTCGCGCTTCGGGGCCCGCCTGGAGCCGATGAGCCACGTCAACCTGCTGCTCGCCAAGGGCCGCGAGCTGGACATCGTCAGCCAGGCCGACTCGGTGGCGTCGCTGGCCCCATTGGTCGGCGACCTCGACCATCTCACCAACGGGATGGCGGTGCTCGAGGCGATCGACCAGATGACGCTCGATCGGGAGCCGGCGCCGCACCTGTACCGGATGCTCGTCGGCGCGCTGCGGACCATCGCCGAGCGCTCCGGCCCGCTGGTGGTGCCGGCGTTCTACTGGAAGCTGCTCGCCGCCGAGGGCGTCCGCCCGCAGCTCGACGCCTGCGTGCGCTGCGGCGAGTCCGACGCGCCGCTGGTGGCGTTCGACCTCGACGAGGGCGGGGTGCTGTGCCGGCAGTGCCGCAGTGGCACGGCGATCAGCCCGGACGCGCTGGCGCTGATGCGCCTCGTGCTCGGCGGCCGGCTCAACGACGCGCTCGCCGTGCCCGCCTCGCCGGCCACCCACGAGGTGGCGACGCTGGCGACCAAGGCCCTGGAGCACCACATCGAGCGCCGCCTCAGAACCGTCGCCATGTTCGAGCACTGAGCTGCCATCGCCGAACCGGCGTCGTCCGTGCGGCCGTGAGCCCTTAGCCTGCCAGCAATATGGCAGCCACCGACCTCGACCAGATCGTCAACCTCGCCAAGCGGCGCGGGTTCGTCTATCCCACGGCCGAGATCTACGGCGGCTTCCGCTCCAGCTACGACTACGGCCCGCTCGGTTCGCTGATGCTGCGCAACGTGCGCGAGTCGTGGGTGCGCACGATGGTCCAGCAGCGCGACGACGTCGTGCTCATCGACGCGGCGATCCTCGGGCCGCCGGCGGTGTTCGAGGCCAGCGGGCACCTCGCCAACTTCACCGACCCGCTCGTCGACTGCACGAAGTGCAAGCAGCGCTTCCGGGCCGACACGCTCGACGACCCGCACACCTGCCCGAACTGCGGCGCCACGGACAGCTTCACCGAGGCCCGTGCCTTCAATCTGATGTTCAAGACCGAGGCCGGCCCGGTGGAGGGCGCCGGCGCCACGGTGTACCTGCGCCCGGAGACCGCGCAGGGCATGTTCGTCAACTTCGCCAACGTCCTGCAGACCAGCCGCAAGAAGCCGCCGTTCGGCATCGCCCAGGTCGGCAAGAGCTTCCGCAACGAGATCACGCCCGGCAACTTCATCTTCCGCACCCGCGAGTTCGAGCAGATGGAGCTGGAGTTCTTCGTCCCCCCGGCCGACGGTCCGCGCTGGTACGAGTACTGGTGCCAGGCCCGGTTCCAGTGGTACGTCGACCTCGGCATCCCGGCCGACGCGCTGCGCCTGCGGGCCCACGACGCCGACGAGCTGAGCCACTACTCGGCGGGCACGAGCGACGTCGAGTTCATGTACCCGTGGGGCTGGGGCGAGCTGGAGGGCATCGCCCAGCGGACGGACTACGACCTCACCCAGCACGCCACCCACAGCGGCCAGCGCCTCGACTACTTCGACCCGCAGACCAACGAGCGCTACGTGCCGTACGTCATCGAGCCGGCAGCCGGCGTGAACCGTTCGATGGCCGCGTTCCTCCTCAGCGCGTACGACGAGGACACCGTCGGCGGCGAGGCCCGCCAGATCCTGCGCCTGCACCCCCGCCTCGCCCCGTACAAGGTGGCCGTGCTGCCGCTGTCGAAGAAGGACACGCTGACACCGCTGGCCCGCAAGGTGTTCGCCACGCTCACCGAGCGGTACATGTGCGACTACGACGACACCCAGTCGATCGGCAAGCGCTACCGGCGCCAGGACGAGATCGGCACGCCGCTGTGCGTCACGGTCGACTTCGAGTCCCTGGAGGACGACGCGGTGACGATCCGCGACCGCGACACCACCGAGCAGGTCCGCGTCCCCCTCGACGCGCTGGCCACCGAGGTCGCCGCCCGCCTCGGCTTCTGATTCGACGTTCTCGTTCGAGCTCCGGTCGCCGCGAAGCGGCTCCCTGTGCCTGCCGTGCTCGCCGCCTCCGCTGCGCTTCGGCGCTCGCCGCTCCTTGGATCGGTGCTGACGCAGGCACGAGATCCGCCCGGATCCGGGCCGTTTCGGTGCACGCGTCAGGCGCTGACCGGCAGGCGGAACCACAGGCGGGCGCCGCCGCCGGGGGCGACGCCGGCACCGACGTCGCCGCCCATCGCCACCACCAGCTCGCGCACGATCGCCAGCCCGAGGCCACTCGACGTCTCCCGTCGCTGCGGCCGGGTGCGGGACGCGTACAGCCGCTCGAACACGTGGGGGAGGTCGGCGGCCGCGATGCCCGGACCGTCGTCGTCGACGGTGACCGTGCCGTCGTCGTCGACGGTCACGCCGACCTCGAAGCGGGCGTAGGCGAGGGCGTTCTCGACGAGGTTCGCCGCCACCTGGGCGAGGCGGTCGGCGTCGGCGGTGACCGTCACCGGCGCACCTCGTTGCATCTGCAACGTGATGCGGCGCTCCGCGGCGTCCGGGACGAAGCCGGCGACGGCCGTCGCCATCGCCGCCCGGAGGTCGACGCTCGCCGGGTGCAGCGAGAAGCTGCGGCGCTGCAGCTTGGCGAGATCGAGGAGGTCGGCGACCAAGCGCTCCAGCCGTCGTGACTCGGACTGGATCACCTCGGCGGCGACCGCCGGCTCGGCTGCGCCGTCGCTGATCGCCTCGGCATAGCCACGGATCGACGTCAGCGGCGTGCGCAGGTCATGGCTGACCGAGAGCAGGAACTGCTGCTCCATCACCTTCGAGCGCTCCATCCCGTCGGCCATCGCGTTGATGCTGCGCAGCAGCTCGGCGATCTCGTCGTGGTCACCGGCCGCCGGCGGCTCGACCCGTGTCGACAGCTGCCCGGCGGCGATCCGCTGCGTCGCCGCCGACGCGTCGCGGATCCGCCGGGTGAGCCGGCGACCGAGGAACGCCGCGGCGATCGCGCCGAGGACGAGCGTGACCGTGGCGGCGAGCAGGAAGAAGCGCACCGACGCACCGAGGCCGGCGTTGGCCTCGCGGGTCAGGACGACGACCACCAGGCGGCCGTTGCTCGTCCGCGTCGGCGCGGCGGCCCAGACCGTGTTGCCGTGGTTGCCGCTGACCGTGTGCAGCGCGGCGAGCCGTGCGGGGTCGACGTCGTCGAGGGTGATGCCGGTCGGCAGGTCGCCGGCGTCGAACTGCCCGCCGGCGGTGGAGATCAGCACGGCGACGTCGTCGACCGGCAGCAGCGCGCCGAACGCCCGGATCAGCCGCAGCCGGCGGCGGAGCACCGCCGGATCGGTGGTCTCGCCGAGGTCGAGGGCGCCGTCGACGTTGGCGGCGACGTCCTCGGCGTCGGCGCGCAGCTCGCGCTCGGTGGTGTGCCGGGCGCGCACGTTGGCGAGCACGAGCGTGCCGCCGCCGACGAGTGCCAGCGTCGCCAGGACGACCCCGACGATGAGGATGGTCAGCCGCCGGGTCATCGACCCGTCATCGTCCCGGGAAGATGTGAGCGAACTGTGATCTCCACCACTCAGCCCGTTCATTTCGGGGGCTGCGCCCCCGACGGCACCTGTGGCGCCTCCCCATCGATGCCCGGCTCCCTGGCGGTCGCTCGGTCGTCCGGATGAGTTCGCTGCGCTCGCTCATCCGAGCCGGTAGCCGATGCCCCAGACGGTGGCCAGGGGCAGGTCGTCACCGAGCTTCTTGCGCAGCTGGCGGACGTGGACGTCGACGGTGCGCTCGTCGCCGTACCAGTCGGCGCCCCACACGCCGTCGATCAACTGCTGGCGGGACAGGGCGATGCCCTGGTTGCGGGCGAGGAACGCGAGCAGGTCGAGCTCGCGGGTGGCCAGCGCGACGGGGTGGCCACGACGACGCACCTCACGACGCACCGTGTCGACCTCGAAGTCGTCGCCGATGCGCAGGATCGCGTCGTCGACGGCTGCCGCCGGCTGGCCGCGTCGCAGGATCGCCTTCACGCGGGCGACGACCTCGCGCGGCGAGAACGGCTTGACGACGTAGTCGTCGGCGCCCAGCTCCAGCCCGAGCACCCGGTCGATCTCGCCGTCGCGGGCGGTGAGGAACATCACCGGCAGGGGCGTCGTGGCGCGGATCCGCCGGCACACCTCGAAGCCGTCGATGTCGGGCAGGCCGACGTCGAGCAGCACGATCTGCGGGCGCTGCTGGGTGATCAGCTCCAGCCCACGCTCGCCGGTGGCGGCCTGCAGGACGCGGTAGCCGGCCTCGCGCAGGTACAGGTCGAGCAGGTCGGCGATGTGCGCGTCGTCCTCGATCACCACGACGGTGCGCTCACCCTCGACCCGTCCGTCGGCCATGCCGGTCATCGTGGCACGCTGCTACGTTCGCCCGCAGGACGCCACCCGGTGGCGCACGGTTCGAGGAGGAACACGATGAGTCAGGTGGCGATCTGGGCGAAGATCCCGGCCAAGCCGGGGATGCGCGACGAGATGATCAAGGTCATGCAGGCCGAGATCGAGCACGTCACGAACAACGAGCCCGGCACCGTGTACTACATCCTCCACCACGATCCGAAGGACGAGGACGCCGTGTACTTCTACGAGCTGTACACCGACCGCGCCGCGTCCGAGGCCCATGGTGGCTCGGAGACGTTCAAGGCGATGGGCCCGCTGCTCGCCCCGTTCCTCGGCGGCAAGCCGGAGCTGAAGTTCCTCACGCCCGTCCAGGGCAAGGGTCTCTGACGCTGTTCATGCCCCGGTCGCGGCCAAGCCGCTCCCTGCGCCTGCAGTGCTCGCCGCCTCCGCTGCGCTTCGGCGCTCGCCGCGCCTCGAGCCGGTGGTGATCTGATGGCGGCGACGTACCTCGACAAGATCGTCGCCCGCCATCGCGAGACCGCCGCTGCCGACGCGCGTCCGCTCGACGAGCTCGTCGAGCGGGCGCGGTCGATGCCGGCTGCCCGTGGGTTCCGTGACGCGCTCGCCGGCGCCGATCGGCTCGCGGTGATCAGCGAGATCAAGCGGCGCTCGCCGTCGAAGGGCGCGCTGAACGTCGACCTCGACCCGGCGACGATGGCCGCGACGTACGCGTCGGGCGGGGCGTCGTGCCTGTCGGTGCTCACCGACGAGGAGTTCTTCGGCGGCTCGGTCGCCGACCTGCAGGCGGCCCGTGCCGCCTGCGCACTGCCGGTGCTGCGCAAGGACTTCACCGTGTGCCCGGCCGACGTCTGCGACGCCCGGCTGATGGGCGCCGACTGCGTGCTGCTGATCGTCGCCGCGCTGTCGGCGGCCGAGGTCGCCTCGTTCCACGCGCTGGCGGTCGACGTCGGCCTCGACGTGCTCGTCGAGATCCACGACGAGCCGGAGCTGGCGGTCGCCCTCGATGCCGGGGCGACGCTGATCGGCGTCAACCAGCGCGACCTGGTGACGTTCCAGGTGGACCACGCCCGCGCCGAGCGGATGGCCGGCCTGATGCCGTCGGGCGTGGTGCGCGTCGCCGAGAGCGGCGTGCGCGACGGCGGCGACGCCCGCCGACTGCGCGACGCCGGTTACGACGCCGTCCTCGTCGGCGAGACCCTGGTGACCGCCGCCGACCCGGCCGCCGCCCTCGCCGTCCTGACCGTGCGGTGAGTCGGGCTCGCATGGCGCGTTTCGGCTCACATCCGAGCCGATCTGGTGCACGCGTCGGGAACTGATCCGGTCGGTCGGGGTCGCCGGGCTCTACGATCGGCGGCGGATGTTCGTCAAGGTCTGCGGGATCACCAACGAGGACGATGCGCTCCTCGCCGTGGCGATGGGTGCCGACGCGGTCGGGTTCATCTTCGCCCCCTCGCCGCGCCAGGTGGCCGTCCAGCAGGTCTACGACATCACCCGCCGGCTGCCGCCGGAGATCCTCACCGTCGGCGTGTTCCGCGACGAGCTGCCGGAGCGGGTGATCGACATGACCAACCGGGCCGGGCTGCGCGCCGCCCAGCTGCACGGCCACGAGACGCCCGAGCAGGTCGCCCAGGTCGCCGCGCAGATCCGCTGGGTGATCAAGTGCGTCGTCGCCGGCTCCACCGATGCCCGCCGCGCCGACCAGTACGCCACCGACCTGATCCACGTCGAGACCGACTCGCCCGGCACCGGCACCCTGTTCGACTGGCGCCTGCTCGGCGAGGTGCCCGAGGGGCCGCGGATCATCCTCGCCGGCGGGCTCGGCCCGGACAACGTCGCCGAGGCCGTGCGCCTCGCCCGCCCGTGGGGCGTCGATGCCGTCTCCGGCGTGGAGAGGTCGCCGGGGCGCAAGGATCCGTTGAAGCTCAAGGCGTTCATCGAGCGTGCACGCGCCGCGGCGCCGGTCCCGCACCGCGGCCCCGACGAGATGCCGTACGACTGGGCGGACGACGAGTGACGTCATACATGGAGGAGCCGTCCGCGACCGGGCGGTTCGGCGAGTTCGGCGGCCGCTTCGTGCCCGAGACCCTCGTGCCGGCGTGCGAGGAGCTGGAGGCCTCGTTCCGCGAGGCATGGGCCGACGACGCGTTCCGCACCGAGCTGGACACCATCCTCCGCGACTACGCCGGTCGGCCGTCGATCCTCACCGAGTGCCACAACCTCGGCCGTGAGCTCGGCATCCGCCTGCTGCTCAAGCGCGAGGACCTCAACCACACCGGGTCGCACAAGATCAACAACGTCCTCGGTCAGGCGCTGCTGGCCAAGCGGATGGGCAAGACCCGCCTCGTCGCCGAGACCGGCGCCGGCCAGCACGGCGTCGCCACGGCCACGGCGGCGGCGCTGATGGGCCTGTCCTGCAAGGTGTACATGGGCGCCGTCGACGTCGAGCGCCAGGCCCTGAACGTGTTCCGGATGCGCCTGCTCGGCAGCGAGGTCGAGGCGGTGCACAGCGGCAGCCGCACGCTGAAGGACGCGGTCAACGAGGCGATGCGCGACTGGGTGGCCACCGTCGAGGACACCCACTACTGCCTCGGCTCGGTGATGGGGCCGCACCCGTACCCGTGGATGGTGCGCGAGTTCCACCGGGTGCTTGGGCGCGAGGCCCACGACCAGTGCGTCGCCGTGCTCGGCGACGTTCCCGACATCGTCACCGCCTGCGTCGGCGGCGGGTCCAACGCGATCGGCATCTTCTCCGGGTTCGCCGACACCCGCAGCCGGCTGGTCGGCGTCGAGCCGGCCGGGGGCGCGGCGGTCAGCCGTGGCCAGCCCGGCGTCGTCCACGGGATGCGCAGCTTCCTGATGCAGGACGAGTACGGGCAGGTGCTGGAGGCCGAGTCGATCTCCGCCGGGCTCGACTACCCGGGCGTCGGGCCGGAGCACTCGTACCTCGCCTCGATCGGGCGGGCCGAGTACCCGACGGTCACCGACGCCGAGGTGATCGAGGCGTTCCAGCGGCTGGCGTCGAGCGAGGGGATCATCGCCGCGCTGGAGAGCACGCACACGCTGGCCTGGATCCTGCGCGAGGCGCCGGCGTTCCAGGGGGCGACGGTGCTGATGAACCTGTCCGGCCGCGGCGACAAGGACGTCGCCCAGATGATGGGGATCCTCGGCAGGTGAGCTCGTCGGCTGTCGGCATGGAGGCGTCGTTCCGGGCGAAGCGCGACGCGGGTCGCAAGCTGCTCGTGCCGTACCTCACCGGTGGGCTGAAGGGATGGCAGGACGCGCTGCGCGCCACGGTCGCGGCCGGCGCCGACGGGATCGAGATCGGCATCCCGTTCTCGGATCCGGTGATGGACGGACCGGTCATCCAGCAGGCGTCGCAGCAGGCGTTGGAGCAGGGGGCGACGCCGGTGTCGATCCTCGACGAGGTCCGCGACCTGGACGTCGACGTCCCGCTGTCGGTGATGACCTACTACAACACCGTCCACCACGCCGGCCACGAGCGCTTCGCCCAGGACCTGGCCGCCGCCGGGATCGTCTCGGCGATCGTGCCCGACCTGCCGCTCGACGAGTCCGGCCCGTGGTGCGCCGCCGCCGACGAGTTCGGCATCGAGACGGTGATGCTCGCCGCGCCGACCGCGCCGGACTCGCGGCTGCCGCGCATCGTCGTTCGCGCCCGCGGCTTCGTCTACTCGGTCGGCCTGCTCGGCGTGACGGGCGAGCGTGAGCGGCTGGCGGCGACGGCGACGGCGCTCGCCGCTCGGCTGAAGGCGATCACCGATGTGCCGGTGCTGGTCGGCGTCGGCGTGTCCAACGCCGCGCAGGCGCGCGAGGCGGTGCAGGTGGCCGACGGCGTCGTCCAAGGTGCATCGGTCGTCCGTCGTCTCCTGGAGGGCGGCGCCGATGCCGTCGGCGACTACGTCGCCGAGGTCCGTGCGGCCATCGACTTCCTCGACCCGTGAGCGACGGCGGCCCGGGGCCCGACGAGTGCGAGCTGTGCGAGGCGGCGCACACCACCGACTGGTTCTACGAGGACGACCTCTGCTGGGTGGCGGAGTGCGAGATGTGCTGGGTGCCGATGGTCGTGTGGAAGCAGCATGATCCCAACCCGCCCGACGACGTCAAGCAGCTCATGCTCGCCCACCTCGCCGACGCGGTCGCCCGTGAGTACGTGTTCGAGCGCGGCCACGTGATCGACGACAACATGCGCACGATCCCGGCCCACTACCACGCTCACGCCCGCCCCCGCGGCAGCTTCTACGGCCACGGCCTGCGCCGGACCACTGCGGGCTGACCGTCGACGATCCTCATACGACACGCTGTCGCTCAGCGGCACGATCACCCTGTTGATCGACGAGATCACTCCGTCGGGCAAGTCGGTGCGTGAGGCGTACGAGGTCCGGAACCGTCGCGAGACGCTGTTGCTCGCGATCGAGGCGGTCGCCGCCGACGCACCGCTCGACGATCGGCTCGTACGCCGCGCTGCATCACGCGCTGGTGGACCATCTCATGCCCGACCGCGGTGAGTACATGTCGTCCAGCAATCTCGTCGCCGGGGCGAGCTTCGTGCCGATCGCGCGCCCGAACACGTTGCAGAAGCGATGAGGCCGTCGTCCGAGCAGGTCGACTGGCAGCTGCGCCATCTCGACGGCGCCGCGCTGCTCGCGCGGCAGCTCGCGTTGGAGACCGACCGCATCCAACGATCGAACCGCTGAGCGTCTCGACGGCGCGGACATGTGGTGGCCTACTCTGCGGCTATGACGACTCCCGCTGTGGGCAAGAAGGCGCCGGCGTTCACGCTGCTCGACCAGGACGAGAACAAGGTCCAGCTGTCGAAGTTGGCCGGCCGCAAGGTGCTCGTCTACTTCTACCCGCGTGCCGACACGCCGGGGTGCACGACGCAGGCGTGCGGGCTGCGCGACGTCCACGAGCAGGTCGGCGACACGGCGATCATCGGGATCAGCCCGGACAAGCCGGCCGCGCTCAAGAAGTTCGACGACAAGTACGGGCTCGGGTTCACGCTGCTGTCCGACCTCGACCATGCCATCGCCGAGAAGTACGGCGTGTGGGTCGAGAAGAAGAACTACGGCAAGACGTACATGGGCGTGCAGCGCAGCGCGTTCCTGATCGACGAGACCGGCAAGGTCACCCACGCATGGCCGAAGATCAGCCCGAAGGACACGCCGGCCAACCTGCTCAAGGCGCTGGCCGGGTCATGAGCTACCCCGAGCCGTCGGCGATCCTGCCGCACCGCCCGCCGTTCCTGTTCGTCGACCAGATCGTCTCGATCGAGCCCGGCGTCGGCGCCAGCGCCCGCTGGCACCTGGCGGGGGAGGAGTGGTTCTTCGCCGGCCACTTCCCGGGGCGGCCGACGCTGCCCGGCGTGCTGATGTGCGAGGCGATCGCCCAGGTCGGGGCGATCGCCGTGCTCACCGACGAGCGCTACGCCGGCAAGCTGCCGCTGTTCGGCGGCCTCGACGGTGCCCGCTTCCGCCGCCAGGTCGGCCCCGGCGACACGCTCGAGCTGTCCGTCGAGATGGGCCGCCTCTCGGCGCGGGCTGGCAAGGGCAGCGGCAAGGCATTGCTGAACGGTGAGGTCGCCGCCGAATGCGACCTGATGTTCGTGATCGTCTGACGATCCTTGGAGTGCCAGCCGCGCGGATGGAGTGTGGCGGGCACGATGGAGTGGTTGACGCGCCCCCGGTGGTCAGCATCCGCTCCATTGCACCGCTGACACTCCGAGGTGGCGGGTCACGCCGCGCGGAGCGTGCCGAGCCGAGCGACGTAGAGGCTCTTCAGCTCGGTGACGAGTCCGGGCAGGTCGACGAGGTCAAGATCCGTCACCCGCTCGATCTGCCAGCCGATGAGGTGGCACTGCCGGTCGCGCTTCTTGTCCCTTGTCGTCCCTTCGAGCAAGAGATGGTCGGGATGGACGTCGACCTCGATGCCCCACCGGATCGCCGGGACGGCGATGTCGAGGCGCGCCCTTCCGCCGTCGGGCAGATCGAGCCAGTGCTGAGGCGTCTCCGCCGGGACACCTGAGGCACGGAGCGCGTCGGCAAGGACGAGCTCCGGATGAGAGTCGACGGGCCGGCGACCTCGGCGCGCTTCGAGCGTGCCGGCGACGATGACCGAGCCGAGACGTCGGGGGTGGATCAACCGTCGGGCGGTGGCGAGCATCTCGGCGTACGTGCACCGCCCGTCGCGGAGCAGCTGCTCGACCACCGACGCGTGGTCCTGCGCCGACAGATCGCGTCCGAGGTCGAACATCAGCCGCGACGCGCTGGCCAGGCGGATCCCATCGGGCCGGCGAGCCTGGAGGTCGAGGTCGGCGATCTGGCGGGACTGGCGAAGTCGTACGCCAGGCAACGGTCCGACGGGGTGCCCGTGGGCGATTGCCAGGTCGATCGGCGCCCGCTTGGGCATCCGTCGCAGTTCGATGAACCTGCCGGCGACCGGGCCGGTGATGAAGCCGCTCGGGTAGGCCAGGCACAGCGCCGCGCATCGTCCTCTGATCGTCAGCCTGCTCGACACGATGTGCAGCACCCGCTCGTACAGCACCTCGACCACGCCCGTGTCGATCAGTCGGTCGACCGCCCGCCGTCCGAGGCCTGCCGAGCGGAGCATCGGGCGAGTGGCCATCCCGTGATGGTCTCGGAACACTTCCATGGCTGCTCGGGTCAATCCGGACACAGTCCACCTCCAACTTCGCAGCATGCGTTTCAGCTGGGGGAAGGTGGGAGCGACGCTATCGACGGCGCCCCAGTGGTTCAAGGGCCGGCGACGCTTGGAGTGTCACACGTGCGATGGAGTTGATCTCGACCTCCGGGGGCGCGTCTGGCACTCCATCGCACCCGCCACACTCCATCCACGCGGGTGGTACTCCGAGGTGAGGAGTGGTCGGCGAGGTGGCCAGGCGGTCAGGCGGGGCTGACGATGATCGAGCCGTTGTGGCCGCCGAAGCCGAAGTTGTTGGACATCGTCGGGCCGGGGGTCCACGGGCGGGCTTCGCCGAGGACGAGGTCGATGTCGAACTCCGAGTCGGGCTTCTCGGTGCCGGCCGTCGGCGGGATCAGCCGCTTCTCGAACGACAGCAGCACGGCGGCCAGCTCCAGCGCCCCGGCGGCGCCGAGGGCGTGACCGGTCACGCCCTTCGTCGACGTCACCGGCGCACCCTGTGGGCCGAACACCGCGGCGACAGCCGCCGCTTCGGCCGCGTCGTTCAGCGGCGTCGACGTGCCGTGGGCGTTGATCTGGGCGATGTCCGCGGCGGTCAGGCCGGCGTCGTCGAGCGCCAGCTTCATGCAGGCGATCGCCCCGACGCCGCCGGGCGCCGGGGCGGTGATGTGGTGGGCGTCGGCGTTGCTCGCCGCGCCGACGATCTCGCCGTGGATCGTGGCACCGCGCGCCAGCGCGGCCTCCCACTCCTCCAGCACGAACACGGCAGCACCCTCGCCGAGCACGAAGCCGTCACGTGACTCGTCGAAGGGCTTGCTCGCCCCCGACGACGACAGCGCGGTCATGTTCCCGAACGAGGCCACGCCGATCTGGCAGTTCGCCGCCTCCGAGCCACCGGTGACGACGGCGTCGCAGCGACCCCAGGCGATCAGCCGGGCCGCCGCGCCGATCGCGTGGGTCGATGCCGCGCAGGCGGTGGTGATCGTCTCGTTCGGGCCTTGCAGCCCGTAGCGCATCGAGATCGCCGCGCCGGCGGCGTTCGGCATCATCATCGGCACGAGGAACGGCGAGACCCGCCGCTCACCCTTGGCGATGAGGACGCCGATCTGCTCCTCCGTGGTCTTCAGGCCGCCGACGCCGGTGGCGAAGATCGTCCCGAAGCGGTCGGGTGTGGCGGTCGGGCGGCCGGCGTGCTCGAATGCCTCGGCCGCCGCGGCGACGGCCATCTGCTCCACCTGGTCGGCGCGGCGCGCCTCCTTGGGGTTGGCGTAGTACGGCGCCGGATCCCAGTCGGCAAACGAGACGGTGCGCGACCCGGTGATCCCCGGGCCGTTGAGTCCCGTCCAGAACGCCTCTCGGCCCATGCCCGTCGGCGCGACCACCCCGTAGCCGGTGATCGCGACCCGTCGGCCGAGTCCATCCATGACGGCTACCTCCGACCCGAGGCGCGGCGAGCGCCGAAGCGCAGCAGCGGCGGCGAGCACGGGAGGCGCAGCGAGCCGCTCCGCGGCGAGCGGAGCACGAACATCACAGCTTCGCGACGACGAGGTCGTAGGCCTGGCCGACGGTCTCGACGCCCTCGAGCTCCTCCTCGGGCACCTCGACGTCGAACTCCTCCTCCAGCGCCATCACCAGCTCGACGAGGTCGAGGCTGTCGGCGTCGAGATCGTCGCCGAACTTGGCCTCGGGGACGACTTGCTCCTCCGACACCGAGAGCACCTCGACGGCGCACTTGCGGAAGCGGGCGAACAGCTCTTGATCCACGGGAGACTCCTTACAGGTTTTGACTGGCGAATTGGAAGTGGCCAGACCCTAGTGCCACGCCCGGCGACGGACAGGTGTCAGTGACGCGTGGCGGCGAGCGCCGAAGCGCAGCGGAGGCGGCGAGCACGGTAGGCGCAGGGAGCAGCTTGGCTGGGACCGGGGCACGAACGTCAATGACCCATGCCGAGGCCGCCGTCGACGGGGATGACGGCACCGGTGATGTACCCGGCATCCGGCCCGGCGAGGAAGGCGACGACGCCGGCGATCTCGTCGGGCGTCGCCATCCGCCCGAGTGGCACGGCGGCGGTCAGCTCGGCGATGCGCTTGTCGCCGAGGGCCGCGGTCATGTCGGTCTCCACCGGGCCGGGGGCGACGACGTTGGCGGTGATGCCGCGCGAGCCCAGCTCGCGGGCGACGGAGCGGGCCAGGCCGACGAGGCCCGACTTCGACGCCGCGTAGTTGACCTGGCCGGCCGAGCCGAGCAGGCCGACGACCGACGAGAGGTAGATCAGCCGGCCCTTGCGGGCCCGCAGCATCCCCTGCGCGGCGCGCTTGGTGACGCGGTAGGCGGCGACGAGGTTGGCGTCGACCACGGACGTGAAGTCGTCCTCGCCCATCCGCAGCAGCAGGCCGTCCTTGGTGATCCCGGCGTTGGAGACGAGCACCTCGATCGGGCCGAACTGCTCCTCGACCGCGGCGAACGCCGCGTCGACGGAGTCCTTCGACGTCACGTCGCACTTCACCGCGAACACGTCGGCCGGCGGCGGCGACGAGTTGTAGGTCACCGCGACCCGATCGCCGAGGGCGGCGAACCGCTGGGCGCAGGCCAAACCGATGCCGCGCGACCCGCCTGTGACGAGGACGACGCGGCCCGTGCTCGCTTCGCTCACAGCGGGACCACGGGGTCGGTGCCGGCGCCCCAGCGGAGCACGGCGCTCGCCGCGGTCATCCCGGCGCCGAAGCCGACGAGCAGGACGAGGTCGCCGTCCTGCACCCGCCCGGCGGACAGCGCGTCGGCGAGCGCCAGCGGGATCGACGCGCTCGACGTGTTGCCTGTGTAGTGCAGCACCGTCGCCGCCCGGTCCATCGGGACGCCGAGGCGCTGGCAGGCCGCCTCGATGATCCGGGTGTTGGCCTGGTGGGGCACGACGAGCTTGATGTCCTCGACGGAGACGCCGGCGGCGGCGATCGACTTCAGCGCGGAGTCGACCATGATCCGTACCGCACGGCGGAAGACCTCCTTGCCCTCCATGCGGATGAACGAGCCGATCTCCGCGTACAGGAAGCGCTCGGCCGAGCCGTCGGCATCGAGGTCCCAGCCGAGCAGCTGGCCCGGCCCCTCGACCGCTTCGAGGACGACGGCGCCGGAGCCGTCGGCGAACAGCACCGCGGTGTTGCGGTCCGTCCAGTCGGTGAACCGGGCGAGCGTGTCCGTGCCGATGCACAGGATCTTGCGGGCGCCGACGGCGATCAGCCCGTGGGCGACGACCATCGAGTACGTGAAGCCCGAGCAGGCGGCGTTGACGTCGAACGCCCCGCAGCGCAGGCCCAGCTCGTGCTGCACCGCGGCCGACGACGCCGGCACGGTGCGGTCCGGCGTGGTGGTCGCCAGCACGATCGTGTCGATCTCGGCCGGGTCGACGCCGGACATCTCCAGCGCCTGCCTGCCGGCCTCGATCGACAGCCCGACGGTGGTGCCGCCGACGTGGCGCTCACGGATGCCGGTGCGCTCGACGATCCACTCGTCGGACGTCTCGAACATCTCCTCCAGATCGTGGTTCGTCAGCACCTTCGGTGGCAGCGCGGTGCCCCATCCGGTGATGACCGCCCCCCGTGTGCCGCTCGGTGTCCTCGGCATCGGTTCCCCTCTCTTGTCGTTCCTGTGTCAGCTCGTCCGCAGCCAGGCGATCGGCTGGCGCAGCGTGACCCGCTCGCCGGGCATGGCGATGTAGGCCTGCAGTACGCCGGCGAACGCCGAGCGCACCTCGACGCCGCCCACCTGGCCGAGCACCGCTCCGACGGCCAGCTGGGCACCGTCGGCGAGGTCGCCGACCGGCTCGAACACCCCGGCGGCCGGGCTGACCACGAGGCGCTCGGCGGCGAACAGGTGCTCACCCTCGAACGCCCCCGCGCTCGTGGTGGCGCCGGCGTCGACCCACTCGAGCAGCTTGTCGAGATCCTCCGGGGTGGCCACCGAGATCGTCCGGGCGTTGTCGACGGTGCGCTTGGCCATGCCGGTGAGCACACCGCCGGGCCCGAGCTCGGCGAAGGACGTGACGCCCATCTCGGACAGCGTCAGCAGGCAGTGCTTCCAGCGCACCGGGCTGCTCAGCTGGGCCGACAACAGGCTCGTCCACTCGTCGCCGCGGTCGTGGGCGCGGGCGTCGACGTTGGACACCACCGGCACCTCGGTGTCGCGCGGGTCGGCCGCGGCGATCGCCTTGCGGAGGCGGTCGCGTGCCGGGGTCATGAACGGCGTGTGGAACGCGCCCGAGACCTGCAACGGCATGACCTTCTTGGCGCCGAGCTCCTTGGCGACGGTGCTCGCCGCAGTGACGCCCTCGGGTGATCCGGCGATCACCACCTGGCCGGGGGCGTTGAAGTTGGCCACCCACACGTCGGCATCGGCTCGGCGGCAGGCGATCTCGACGAGGTCGTCGTCGAGACCGAGCACCGCGGCCATCGTGCCGGGGTGCTCGTTGCCGGCCTCGTACATCGCCGACGCGCGCTCGACGACGAGGCGCACGCCGTCGTCGTAGGAGAGCGCACCGGTCGCGGTGAGCGCGGTGTACTCGCCGAGGCTGTGGCCGGCGCAGACGCTGGGTTCGAGGCCGAGACGCTCGGTGGCGTCGAGGACGATCAGGCTCGACACGAACGTGGTGAGCTGGGCGTTGCGGGTATCGCGCAGCTCCTCGGCGTCGGCGTCGAGGAGCAGCGCGGCGACGTCGCGCTCGGCCACCTCGGACGCTTCGTCGACGAGCTCCCAGCTGTCGTGGTCGGCCCACGGGCGACCCATGCCGGGGCGCTGCGAGCCCTGGCCCGGGAACGTGAAGGCAAGCATGGTGATCCCAGACAGTAGACCCAGGCACGGGTCGAGGAGCGAGACACAGCGTGAGACGCAGGTACGCTCGGCCCGTCACTCGCCCGAGTGGCGGAATGGCAGACGCGACGGACTCAAAATCCGTTGTCCGCAAGGGCGTGTGGGTTCGAGTCCCACCTCGGGCACCGCAGCCGGTCTCAGCCGGACGCCGCGGCGTGCAGCACCTCGATCGCCCGGCGCACTGCCGGGTTGCCGGTCGCGTCCTCGCGCAGGTCGGTGACGAGCCCGGCGAGGCGACCGAGGCTGTCCGAATCGTCGTCGCTTCGTCCAGCGCCTGCGCCACCCGCTGACCCGGATCGCTCCCGACCCCGCCGAGGTCGCCTGACGCATGGAGTGCCAGCCGTGCGGTTGGAGTGTCAGCCGCGCAATGGAGTGGATTTCGCGCCTCCGTCGTGCGCCAGCCACTCCATCGCACAGTTGGCACTCCGAGCGCGCGGTTGGCACTCCGAGGTGCTGCGGTCAGGCGGGACGTTCGGCTTGCATGGCGGCGACGATCGCCGCGCCGGGGGAGCCGGCGACGAGGTCGACGGCCGGCACGGCGAGGCGATGGCACCAGTTGTGGTCGCCCTGGGTGCCGGGGCTGTTGGGGCGGACGACGGAGCCGGCGAGGTCGTCCGCGGTCGCCAGCACGAGCCGCGCCGGGCTCGCCGCGATCGCACGATGGGCGGCGACGAGCACCTCGACGGCGGTGGCGTCGGGACTGGCCAGCGTCTCGAACGGCTCGCGCTCGGTCGCATCGCCGGCCGACCACACACCGGCGACCGTCGGCAGGTCGTGTGTGGTCACCGTCCCGAGGTTCGGTTCGGGCCACGCGGCGGCGTCCTGGTCGAACATCCACACCTTCGTGCCGAGCATGACGACGGCGGCGAGCACCTCGCGCACGTTCGGCTCGACGACGCCGAGATCCTCGCCGACGACGAACGCCCCGGCGCGCTCTGCCTCCAGGCAGACGAGGGCGACGAGGTCGGTCGCCGGCAGGTAGACGTAGGCGCCGTCGGCCGGCGTCCCGCCGTCGGGCACCCAGAACTGGCGGAACAGGCCCATCACGTGGTCGATGCGCAGCCCGCCGACGCCGGCGAAACCGGCTCGCAGCAGCGAGACGACCGGTCCGTAGCGGGCCCGGCGCAGCTGCCACGGCACCATCGGCGGCAGTCCCCACACCTGCCCGGCGTCGTTGAACGGGTCGGGCGGGGCGCCGATGATCACGCCGTCGGCGAACAGGTCCTGATGGATCCAGGTGTCGGCGCCGTCGGGCGAGCAGCCGACGGCGAGGTCGCCGATCAGCGCGCACGGCGCGGCGGTCTCGGCGGCGTCGGCCAGCTCGGTGGCCAGCCGCCACTGCGTCCACGCCACCAACTCGTGGCGAGCCGTCAGCGTTGGGTCGGCCAACCGTGCGGCGACACCTGGCGACGTCGGATGCCGGAACTGGGACGGCCACTGCCGCCAGTCCGGTCCGTGCTCGTCGGCCAGCGCGTCGTACGCGCAGAACAGCGTCAGCTCGTCGCCCTGCAGTTCGGCCCAGCGCCGCCAGTGCTCGTGGTCGCGCTCGCCTTCGAACTGCTCGGCGAGGGCGTGGCGCTTCGCCGCCCATACCGTGTCGCGCTCGATGCGGCCGCCCGGCGTGTTGTCGACCGCAGCCGGCGCCGGACCGGGCAGCGGCAGCAGCAGCGGGTTCAGCCAGCGCCGCGAGCTGGGGTAGTACGGCGAGTCCTCCTGCGGCGTCGTCGGCGCCGGGGCGTGCAGCGGGCTGAGCAGCAGGGCGACACCGCCCTTCGCGGCAACCGCGGCGCCGAGCTCGCCGACGTCCTCCAGGTCGCCGATGCCCCAGCCGTCGCGTCGCCACAGCGAGTAGGTCTGCGCCGCCGCGCCCCAGCCGGCCGGCGCCGGCGGGCACGACGCCGGGTGGACCACCAGCCAGGTGGTCGGGCCACCGTCGGTCGGGTGCAGCCAGTGGTAGCCGGCGGGTACGTCGCCGTCGAGGACGTCGATCACGCCGCGGTCGGTGCCGTCCTCCAGCACGAGCCGGCACGGGCCGAGCAGTTGATGACGGGTGCCGGCGGCCACGAACCACTGCGGTTCGATCGGCTGCGGCTCGCCCATCGCGGCGCGCAGCGCGCCTCGGGTCGCGTCTGACGTCTCGTGCCAGACGCCGTCGATGTCGTGGTACCCGTCGGCGATCCCCCAGGCGTCCAGCTGCACGCGGGAGATCATGCCCGTTCCTCCGAGTCTCAGCCGCTTCTCCGAGTCCGACGTGCCCGCCCGAGTCGCTGGTGCACCCCCGTCGGACCTGTGGGACTCGCCTGGGCACGTGCGACTCGGAGCTTCGTACGATGGCACCATGCGGCGACGGGCGATCGAGCGCAAGCTGCGGCAGGTCGGATCACGGCTGAAGTCGGTGCGCGAGGAGCTGCGCGTCGCTGACGAGCAGCTGGCCGCGCTGCGCGACGAGGCCGACGACATGAGCCTGCGCGCCCTGGTGGCGGAGACGTCGCACGCCGGCATCGAGGCCCGTCACGCCCAGGGCCACGCCGAGGCGATGGCTCGCCACCGCGCCCACCTCGTCGCCCAGATCGCCGAGCTGGAGCGCACGCAGGACCAGCTCCTGGACGCCCTGAGCTCGGCAACGTAGCCGTCGCGCACCCCTCCGCTACCCTCCGGGCCATGACCATCCGTGTCGTCATCGCCGAGGACGAGGCGATCATCCGCCTCGACCTGCGCGAAACGCTGGAGGAGGAGGGCTACGAGGTCGTCGGCGAGTCCGGCCGTGGCGACCACGCCCTCGAGCTGGTTCGCGAGCTGAAGCCCGACATCGCCATCCTCGACATCAAGATGCCGCACATGGACGGGTTGGAGGCGGCCCGGATCATCACCCAGGAGCGGATCTGCGGCGTCCTGATGCTCACAGCGTTCAGCCAGCGCGAGGTGGTCGAGGACGCTCGTGACGCCGGGGCGCTGGCCTACCTCGTCAAGCCGTACCAGAAGTCGGATCTCATCCCGGCGATCGAGGTGGCCATCGGCCGGTTCCGCGAGCTGCAGCACCTCAGCGGCGAGGTCGACGCGCTCGGCGAGCAGCTCGAGGCGCGCAAGCTGATCGACCGCGCCAAGGGGCTGCTGATGGACGAGGCCGGGTTGAAGGAGTCGGACGCGTTCACGTTCATCCAGCGCACGGCGATGAGCGAGCGCACACGGATGCGCGACGTCGCCGAGCGGATCATCGCCGGCACCTTGCGGCCGTGAGCGAGCGCAGCGAGCCACGGGCGGGCGACCGAGCGACTGCCAGGGAGCCGGGCGCCGATGGGGCTCGGGGGCGCAGCCCCCGGACAGAGGGGCCGTAGGGACCGCCATGAAGTTGATGCTCATTGACGGCAACTCGCTGACCTACCGCGCCTTCTTCGCCCTGCCCACGGACATGGCCACGGCGTCGGGGCAGGTCACCAACGCGGTGTTCGGGTTCACGTCGATGTTCGTCAACCTGGTCAAGGACCACCAGCCCGACGGCGTGCTGGTCACGTTCGACCGGCCGGAGCCGACGTTCCGCCACGAGGCCAACCCGGAGTACAAGGCCAACCGCACGGCGGCGCCCGACATCCTCCGCCAGCAGATGGGGCTGGTGCGCGAGGTGCTCAACGCGCTGCGGGTCACCGTGCTCGACCTCGGCGGCTGGGAGGCCGACGACCTCATCGCCACCATCACCACCCGCGCCGAGGCCGAGGGGCACGACGTGCTGATCGTCACCGGCGACCGTGACTCGTACCAGCTCGTCCACGACCCGCACGTCAGGGTGCTCTACAACCGCCGTGGCGTCAGCGACTACGCGCTGTACGACGAGGCCGGCATCGCCGAGAAGACCGGCGTCACGCCCGACCTGTACCCGCAGTACGCCGCGCTGCGCGGCGACCCGAGCGACAACCTCGACGGCGTGCCGGGCGTGGGGGAGAAGACCGCGGCGAAGCTGATCAACAGCTACGGCGGCCTCGACGGGATCTTCGCCAACGTCGACAAGCAGACGCCCAAGCTCAAGACCTCACTTGCCGAGCACGAGGCCCGGGTCCGTCGCAACCACGAGCTGATGGTGCTGCGCCGCGATGCGCCGATCGAGATCGACTTCACCAACCTCGGCGTGTCGCCCGACGAGCCGGAGGTCAACCGGCTGTTCGACTTCCTCGAGTTCCGCAGCCTGCGGCCGCGGCTCGACGAGGCGCTGGCGGCGATCGGCTCGGCGCCGATGGCGTCCGGCGCCGGCGCCGAGGTGATGGACGCCGAGATCACCGAGGCGCCCGACGCCGCGTCGGCGGCCGCGCAGATCGCCGCGCTGGACACCCTCGACGTCGTCGCCGCATGGGCGGGCGAGCCGGGGCGCAGCGACGTCGACGGGCTCGCCGTCGTGCTCGACCCGTCGGCGGCCGATGTCGTCTGGATCCCCGCCCCGCTGGCCCACGACGACGCGGTGCTCGCCGCCGTCGCTGCTCACCCGGCGCTGCGCAGCCACAACGCCAAGGCGCTGATGCGCTGGCTGCTCGGGCGCGGCCACCACGTCGGCGGGCTGCGCCTCGACACGCAGATCGCCGCCTACCTCATCGACCCGGCCGACACCCGCTACGCGCTGGCCGACCTGCTGGCGCGGTACACGCCGTATCAGCTGCCGCTCGACGACCCGCAGGCTGCCGGCCAGCTCGACTTCGGCGGCGACGGCGACTCGCGGGTGGCGACCGCGCGCCAGGCCCTGGCCGTCAGCCACCTGTCCTCCGCGCTGGAGTCGGCGCTCGACCAGCAGGGGATGCTCGACCTGTACAGGTCGATCGAGAACCCGCTCGTCGACGTGCTGGCGAAGATGGAGCACGTCGGCATCGCCGTCGACATCGACGAGCTGCGCCGGCTCAACGAGCGGCTCACCGCCGAGGTCGAGCGCCTCGGCGCCGAGCTGGTGCGCGTCGCCGGCCGGCCGTTCAACCTCAACTCGCCGGTCCAGCTGCGCGAGATCCTCTACACCGAGCGCCAGCTGGCGCCGTCGAAGAAGACCAAGACCGGGTTCTCCACCGACGCGGCGACGCTGGAGAAGCTGCGCGACCAGTGGCCGGAGTTCATCGAGCCGCTGCTGCAGTACCGCGAGGTCGAGAAGCTGCGTGGCACGTACGGCACCGGCCTGATCGCCGAGGTGGCGCCCGACGGGCGGATCCACGCGACGTTCAACCAGACCGTCGCCCGCACCGGGCGGTTGTCGAGCGACCAGCCGAACCTGCACAACATCCCGGTGCGCCGGGAGGAGGGCCGCCAGTTCCGCCGGGTGTTCGTCCCCGCGCCGGGCAACGTGCTGCTCGTCGCCGACTACAACCAGATCGAGCTGCGCTGCATCGCCCACCTCGCCGCCGACCCGGGGCTGATCGAGGCGTTCACGTCCGGTACCGACATCCACAACGCCACGGCGTCGCGGGTGTTCGGCGTCGAGCCCGGCGACGTCACGTTGGACCAGCGCTCGAAGGCGAAGATGGTGTCGTACGGGCTGGCCTACGGGATGGAGGCCTACGGGCTGTCGCAGCGCCTGAACATCCCCGTCGACGAGGCCGCGCAGATCCTCGACGCCTACTTCCAGGCGTTCCCCAACGTCAAGGCGTACATGGACCAGACGGTCGTCGAGGCGCGCATGCGCGGCTACACCGAGACGCTGTTCGGCCGCCGCCGGCCGATCCCCGAGCTGTCCAACTCGAACTTCCGCATCCGCCAGGCCGGCGAGCGCCAGGCGATGAACGCCGGCATCCAGGGCCTCGCCGCCGACATCTTCAAGGTCGCATTGGTGCGGGTGGACCAGGCGCTGGTCGACGCCGGCGTCGACAGCCGGTTGGTGCTGCAGGTCCACGACGAGGTGCTCGTCGAGGTCCCCGAGGCCGAGCGCGAGCGGGTCGGCCCGCTGGTCATCGACCTGATGCGCCACGCCGCCGAGCTCGACGTCCCGCTGGAGGTCAACGTCGCCTGGGGCCACACCTGGGCCGACGCCAAGTCCTGACCGTTGACGACCGGCGGCTGCCGCCGCTGTCACGATTCTGCGGGCGCAGCGGCTCTGGTCGGTTGTGACGTTCGACGAGTTCGCCGCGGTGGCCGGTCCTCGCCTGCGGGCGGGCCTCGTCGCCGCGTACGGTGCCGACGTCGGGGCGGAGTGCGCCCGCCGAGGCGCTGGCCTACGGCTGGGAGCACTGGGAGCGGGTCGGCCCGATGGAGAACCCGGTCGGGTACCTGTACCGGGTGGGGCAGACGGCGGCGCGTCGCCTGCGGCGGCCGCTGCGCCAGCTGCCGGTCCCCGGCCCTGGCGTGCTCCCGGACTTCGAGCCGACGCTGGTCCCCGCGCTGAGACAGCTCAGCGAGGGCCAGCGGGTGTGCGTGCTGATGGTCCACGGCTTTGGCTGGCGTCAGGCCGAGGTCGCCGAGCTGCTGGAGATCAGCCCGTCGTCCGTGCGCACGCACCTGTCGCGCGGGCTGGCGTCGCTCCGGGCCCAGCTGAAGGTGGTGAACCATGCCGACTGAGATCGAGTCGCAACTGGCCGAGTACGGCGCCTGGCTGGAGGTCGAGACCGACCTCGAGCTCCGTCGCCCGCCGGACAGCGCCGAACGAGCGATCGCCGCGCGTCGTCCGCGGCGCTGGCTGCGCGTCGGCCTCGTCGCCGCCGTCGTTCCACTGCTCGTCGCTGCGGGCATCCTGGCGAGGTCGCGCGGCGGGTCGCCGGCACCGGTCGGATCGTTGCCCACACCGAGCGCACCGACCACGACCGCGACGCCGACCACGACGGCTCCATCGAGCGTGACGACCACCGTCCCGGCCACATCCGCCGAGGCCCAGTTGTCGGTACCGGCGCTCGGCGGCCCGACCATCGAGCCGACGCATCTCAACCTGGTCGCGTTCGGGCAGGCGGCGGGACAGCTCGTCCTGCAGAACGGCGAGTTCGGCACACCGATGGTGGTGCTGCCCGATCACCTCCTGAGGACGTGCCGTTCGGCGGGCCGACCGGGCGGGTGCTCGTGCTGGACCGCAACGGCAACTGGCAGTTCGACGCGAGCATCCCGGATCTGGTCGGCAAGGACATCACCTGGCAGCAGGGCACGCCCAGCGGCGTGTTCTTCGTCGGAACCTGGCCCGATCAGGGTGGGAGCCAGTACCGGATCGCGGCGTACCGTCTCGACGGCGGCGGCATCGTCGCCGTGGACAGCGCCGAGGTGCCCACCACCGACAGCGCACGAGCGGTGCTGACACCGACGGGCGTCGACTACCCGCTGGCCGGCGACCACGTGCTGACGGTGGACACCGGGCTGCCCGAGCGGACCGTGTCGGCCGTCGTCGACGCGAACCGCGACCGCGACATCACCGGCGCGGGTCGTCGTCGAGCGGACCGATCAGCTGCCACGGACCTGGACCGTCGACCTGGCCCTCGACGCTGACGCGCCGCCGGACGGCGAGACCGGACGCGCAGAACGGTTCGGCGCGGGCGCGTGGTACGCCGACATCACCTCGTTCGCGCCGGGATCGGTCGGTGACTTCGTCACCGTCCTCGAGCCCGACGGCACCGGAACGTGGTGGCGGCTCGGTGCGTGGTCGCTCGCCGGCTTCGACGACGATCGGCTCGTCTTCACTCGCACCACGACCGACGGGCTGGAGATCGCCACGATCACGGCGCCGTGATCCGGCGGAGCGTCGCGGTTCGGATGGCCGTGTCGGGTTCAGTCTTCGAGGTTCTGACCCTCGGGGCGGCTTCGATGGCTGCGCGCCGCTTGCGACAGCCGGCGAAGTTCGGGCAGGGCGTCACGATCCTTGGGTCGATCGGCCCAGATCTTCGAGGCGATGATGTCGTCGAGGTTGGCGACTCGCACGACGATGCCGTCGATGGTGCGTTCCTCAGCACGGCCCGCCAGGTCGGCGTAGCGCAGCCGAGCGCCGTCGCTGGCGGGCATGTCGTTGAGGATGTCGAGGTCCCCACGATCCGTGCGCAGTGTCAGGATCTCCATGCTCGACAGCCAGCGCCCGTCGATCGGCAACGGCAACCTCCTGGCGACAGCATCGTCGAGCCCCTCGGCCCGAAGACGCGCGCCGAGCTCAACCAGGGCGGCTGCCAGCCGATCGAGGTTCTCGACGGAGTCCTTCGGCATGCAGTCGAAGTCGTAGGTGAGCCGCGTTGCGCCGTAAGCGATCGTTGCGACCCCGCCGACGAGAAGATATTCGACGTGGTGGCGATCGAGCGTGGCCAGGATCTCGGCGCGGTCGAACTCAGGGTGATCAGGTAGGGACGCCATCCGTCGTCAGACGTTCCTGCTCGCGCTCGGCGTTGAGCTCGGCCACCCAGGCAAGGATCTTCTCGAGGGTGTCGAGACGGCGACCGTCCTTCGTGATCGACACATCGTCCGCGGTGGGTGCCGATCCGGCAGCGAGTGCGCGGTTCCACTCGTCCCGGCTCCACTCGCGCTGAACATCGGCCACCACTCAATCGTACGCGTCTGTCGCAGGCCGGCTCAGGTCGATTGGGGCGGCGGGTCGAACAAGGCAAGTTCGGCGGCGTCCGGGGCCTGGAAGAGCGTGGCCCACTCATCCAGATGCGCACGGGTGATCGGAGCGGCATCCCAGGGTGGCGCTGCGTTGCGCGAGTCGATGCGACACCAGAGCTCGTCGGTGGGCACGTCGAGGTGGTGCAGTTCGACCCCGACGCCGATGTCACGAGCACCCAACCGCAGTTCGTCCCGCTCGACGCGCGTCCAGAGCCCGAAGTCGAGAACAACGCTGACTCCGAGGCGCAAGACGTCCTGAGCGACCCGCCACAGCTGCCGCTCGACCTTCTCCTGTGCCGGTGCGTCCCACGGGCTCGAGCCGAGCGCCCACATCCACTCGTCCTTGGTGAGCCGCAACGCCCGCCGATCGGCGGCCAAGTGCTGCGCCAGCGTGGTCTTCCCTGCGCCCGGCAGCCCGCACGTCAGGATCAGGTGAGGCGGGTTCACCGCCTCAACACTGGCAGCTGCCGCTCGAATGGTGTGCGCGAAATACCCGCCACCAAGCCGAACTGCGTTGCGGTCTGGTGACGATTGGCGTGGGCCGACGGGAACGGCGCGGTCGGTGACGTTGGGAGTGCGGTGGGAGTGCAGCGGTGGGACGTCAGCAGCGAGGTGGGCTTCATGGCCTGCTACCGCGCCACGTTCCGCGATGTGTACGCCCATGCGGCGATGCTCGCCGGGCGTGACGGCCAGGCCGCGGAGGACGTCGTCCACGACGTGTACCTTGCCGCGCTCGACCGGGCCCGGCGCGGCGAGCTGACCGAGATCAGCAGCGGCTACCTCGTCACCGCGGTCCGCACGCACACGATCGACCGGTGGCGCGCTCGTGAACGCGAACAGCGCCGGCTGTCGCTGGTGGCCCGGCGCGACGACGGCGACGGGCAGGAGCAGGCCGGTGCCGGTGCGCCGCCGACGTGGATGCTCGCCGACCTCACCGAGCGCCAGCGTGCCGCGATCGTGCTGCGCTTCGTCGACGACCTGCCCGTCGCCGACGTCGCCGCAGCGTTGGGGATGAGCGTCCGGGCGACCGAGTCGTTGCTGTCGCGGGCGATGCGCCGCCTGCGCGTGGAGGTGCGAGATGCCTGAGTCGTGGGTGACGCAGCACGTGGGCGACGAGGTGCAGCCACGCCCCGGGTTCGAGGACGAGCTGGCTGCCGATCTCGTCGCCGCCTGGCGCGGCGAGGGTGCGCTCGTGCCGCTGGCGACGGGCCGGCCGCGCTCCCGTCGCTGGTGGTGGCTGGCCGCGGCGGCAGTCGTCGTGCTGGCGCTGGCCGCCGTCGTCGTGGTGCGCGCCCGTGACGGTTCGTCGCCCCGCCCGGCCGGTCCGCCGTCGACCGCGGTCGTGACGGTGGCACCGACGTCGTCGTCGACGAGCATGCTGGCGACGACCACGGCGCCGACGAGCACGCCGACGACGACGGGTTCCACCGTCGCGCCGTCGACGTCGGCCGTCGTGGTGCCGCCGACCGTGACGTCGCCGCCGATCTCGACCGGCCCCGCGTCGCCCCGCCCCGAGGGGTTCGACCCGCCGTGCACGGAGTCGGTCGGCGCCACCGGCGCGACGTCCGCCGTCGACGAAGCCGATCTCGACACGTTCGGCCCGTTGGGCTCGACGTCGATGGCCACGGTCACGCTGCCGTCCGGCTGGTCGAAGCTCTGGTCGAGCAGCCAGTTGGTGCCATCCGTTGCCGAGCCGGCCCGGATCCCCGGCGGGGTGCTGCTCAACGTGCGCTCGGGCAACACGGGCTTCCCGGGCTCGATGCTCGTGGCGCTCGGCCACGACGCCGCGGTGCGCTGGGTGCGCTGCTACGCCGACATCGTCGGGGTGACGGTCGCGCCGGTCTCGTCCGGCTCGCCGACCGCACTCGTCGCCACCTACCAGCCGAGCACCCAGGGCGACGACTGGCAGGTGATCGACCTCGCCGACGGCGCCCCGCGCGGCGAGCTAGCCGACGTGCTCACCGACGCCGGGATCGACACCGCATCGCTGGACAGCCGCATGCAGCCGGTGGCCTCGAACGACCACGAGCTGGTCTTCGGCCCACCCATGGAAACGAAGATCGAAGCCACCCGCGACCGGCTGGTGCGCCTCGACCTCGCCACGATGACCCCGACGCTGATCCCGTTTCCCGAGGTCGCCGACGGCGTCGAGATGGTGTTCCACCACTTCGGCTACGTCGCCGGCGACGCCCTCGCGCTGCTCGGGTCCGGGCAGGACCAGCCGGCGGTGCTCGCCGCGTTCGTCAGCGGCGCGTGGAGCACGGCACCCGCCGATCTCTCGCAGTTCGACGGCATCCGTGCCGACTACCCACTTGTTACTCGCCCCGACACGCCGCTGGAGGGCCGCGACGGTCATGGCAACGTCGTGTGGCGCGCCCCGACGATCAACATGGGCCCGTCCACCGAGGGGTTCCAGAGGGCCGCGTCCGGTGACGTCACTGTCGTCCGTAGCTGCCTCGGCACGTTCGACGAGCAGAACGGTTGCCCGAACCGCGGCATCGCCGGCGTGCGCACCCGCGACGGCAAGGTGCTGTGGAAGCTGCCCGGCCGCTACGTGGTGGCCACCGTCGGCGATGGGTACGCGATCGTCGGCGGCCCGCCGACCGACCTCCCCGACGGCCAGACCGGCCCGGCGTACTGGACGATGATCGACACGGACACCGGCAAGGACGTTCCCGGCCAGCGTTGGGACGACCCGACCGCGTTCGAGGTCGGCTGCTGTGGCAGCGACGCCCACGTCTGGCGCTTCGGCGGCGTCGTCGCCGCGGTCAGCACCGGCACCGTCGCGCTCTGGTACCCGGCGGCGATCCCGCCCGGCGACGCGACGGTCACCGTGCCGTAGCCCGGAGCCTCAGGCCGACGAGACGACGTGGGTGACCGGGCGGTCGAAGGTGTTGGCGACGCGGCGCGGCAGGTCGACGCGCAGCCATCTCGACAGGTGATCCGGCAGGGTGGACACGACGATCTCGTCGACGTGCCGGCCGCCGAGCGCTGCAGCCACGGCGACCAGCGGGTCGGCGTCGCCGATCTCGCCGTCGGCCTCACCGCCGGCGGCGCGGATCCGCTCCAGCTCGGCGGCGAGGCGTTGCGCGGCCACGGCGCGGGACTGGTCGGCGTTGACCGGCTCGCCCAGCGCCCGCAGCATCGAGCCGTAGAGATCGTGGACCGGCGTCGCCGGGACGACGACGTAGAACCGCGCCTCGCCACCGGCGATGCGCTCGCCGACCGCGGCGGCCAGCTCGTCGCTGGCGAGCGTCTGGTTGGCGACGATCAGGTAGGTGCGCACGGGACTCTCTTCTCGGTTCGCGCCGTCCGGCGCCTGGTAGCGGTGCACGGCAGGGCGCGGGCGATGGTGCCAGCCCGGCTGGGGGTCCTCCTCGTCGAACGCCCGCCGCCGCGCGCCGAGCACGTCGGTGCGGGTGCACATGCCGACGAGCCGGCCGTCCGCGGTGACGGGCAGGTGGCCGATGCGCTCGTCGAGCAGCACCTGCAGCGCGGTCACGAGCGGCACGTCCGGCGCGACGCTGACGACGTCCGTGCTGGCGAAGCGCATCGCCGGCTCATCGTCGGCCGCCGGGTCGAGGTCGATGAGATCCTCGCGGGCGATGATGCCGAGGCAGCGGCCCGTCTCGTCGACGATCGGGTAGGCGCCGTGGCCGTCGTGCTCGATGCGCCGGCGCGCCTCGCGGATGGTCGCCGTCGGCGTCAGCGTGTGCACGGCCGTCGTCATCACCTCGCCGACGGTGACGCGGGCCAGCACGTCGACCCCGTAGTCCGACTGCAAGTGCACGCCGCGGCGCGACAGCTTCTCGGTCATCAGCGTCTCGTGCATCAGCGCGCCGGCGACGACCTCGGCGATCACGCTGGCGAGCATCAACGGCAGGATGATCTGGTAGTCGCGGGTCAGCTCGAACAGGAACACGATCGACGCGAACGTCGCCCCGACCGCGGCCCCGAACGTCGCCGCCATCGCCACCAGCGCGAACGCTCCGGGGGCGATGCCGACACCGGGTGCGACGTGGTGCACCACCGTCCCGAACAGGTTGCCGAACGCTCCGCTGATCAGCAGCAGCGGTGCCAGCGTCCCGCCGGAGGTGCCCGAGCCGAGGGCGAACCACCAGGCGAGCAGCTTGGCGACGGCGAGGCCGAGCAGCGCCACCGCAGCGATCCGGTCGAGCAGGACGTCGCTGATGACGTCGTAGCCGACGCCGAGGGCGCGCGGCTCGAACAGGCCGACCACTCCGAAGATCAGCGCCCCGATCACGGGGTGCCAGGCCTCGCCGATCGGCAGGCGTCGGTACCACGCCTCGACGAGGAACAGGCCCCGGCAGATCACCACGGCGAGCAGGCCGGCGCCGACGCCGAGCAGCGCGAAGTATGGGAGCTTGTCGAGCCCGTGGTAGTCGTGCGCCGGCACGGCGAACAGCGGTCCGCTGCCGAAGATCGCCGAGTGCACGCCGGCGGCCAGCGCGGTCGCCACGACGAGTGGCACGAACGCCCGCGTCGACAGCTCGAACAGCAGCAGCTCGGTCACCAGCACGACGGCGGCCAGCGGGGTGCCGAACGTCGCCGCCATCCCGGCGGCGGCGCCGCTGCCGAGCAGGATCTTGCGCTCCGACGGCGACATCGGCAGGAGCTGGCCGATCAGCGAGCCGAGCGCGCCGCCGGTGACGATGATCGGGCCCTCGGCGCCGAACGGGCCGCCGCCGCCGATCGCGATCGCCGCCGACAGCGGCTTGGCGACGGCGGTGCGCGGGTGGATGCGGCTCTGGTTGGTGAGCACGGCGTCCATCGCCTCGGGGATGCCGTGGCCGCGGATCTCCGGCGCCCACCGGGCGAGCAGGCAGACGCCGAGTGCGCTGACCACTGGCACGACGACGAACAGCGGCGAGCGCGACAGGTCGGCGAAGCTCGGCAGCTCCCAGCCGACGCGGTGGAACCGGGCGAGGTTGGTGAGCAGCGCGATCAGCCGGATCAGCACGAACGCGGCGAGGCCGCCGAGGAGGCCGAGCGCAGCGGCGAGCGCGGAGAGGAGCACGAGCCGGCGGACCGGGGTCCGCCCGGCGACGTGCGGTGCCCGAGCACTCGACCGCGACATCGTCCCCCCTTCGTCGCGTCGAAAGTATCGTATCACGACTATCGTGACACGAGTGAAGGAGCTCCGGGTGCGCAGCCCGCTCGACAGCACGACGTCTCGCCTGTTCGGCATCGTCATCGGTACCGGGATCGTCAGCGGCAGTATCGGCGCCGGCTATCTGGCCGTGTTGCACCTGCTGCAGCGCGGGCTGTGGCCGGACCACTCCGGCCTCGTCGTCCACGGGGCGATCCTCGTCGCCGTCGGCGCCGCCGTCACGCTGCTGACCCGGCTGCTCGGCAGCGCCGGCGACGTCGAGCTGCTCGTCGACAACATCCACGTGGCCGGCGGCGCCGACGACCTGCGCCGGCTGCCGTCGCTGCTCCCGGTACCGCTGCTGTGCGTCTCCGCCGGCGGTGCGATGGGGCCGGAGGCACCGCTCGTGCAGACCAGCGGCACCGTCGGCTCGTGGATCGGCCGCCGGGCCGGCCTCGACGCTGCCGGACTGCGGGTGGTGACGATCACCGGCATGGCCGCGGCGTTCACCGTGCTGTTCGGCACGCCGCTCGGCGCCGCGCTGTTCGCGCTGGAGATCCTCCACCGCCGCGGCCTCGAGTACTACGAGGCGCTGATGCCCGCGGTGCTCGGCTCGCTGTCGGGCTACGCGGTGTACGTGCTGGTCACCGGCGTCGGCCTGGAGCCGGTGTGGACCTTCCCTGAGGTCGGCGCGGTCCACGGCGGCGACCTCGGCTGGGCGGTGCTGTGCGGCGTGGTCGGGGCGATCGTCGCGGTCGCCTTCACCTACCTCAGCCAGGTGCTGCGTGCCGTCGTCAAGCGGGTGCCGTCGGCGGCCCGGCCGGTGTGCGGCGGCGCCGCGCTGGCATTGCTGGCATGGGCGTCGCCGTTCGCCCTGACGTTCGTCGAGGCCCAGATCGGGGAGATCATGACCACCCAGCTGGCCGTGCGGACGCTGTGCATCGCCGCGGTCGCCAAGCTGACCGCCTCGAGCGTGACGCTGTCGCCGGGCTGGAAAGGTGGTTTCATCATCCTCTTGTTCTTCGTCGGCACCTGCCTGGGCCTGGTCGGCCACCACCTGTTCCCCAGCTCGAACGTGGTCGTCGTCGTCGTGGGCGCGCTGATGGCCGCCTGCAACGTCGGCGTCACCAAGACGCCGCTCGGCTCCGTGCTCGTCGTCACCGAGACGGCCGGCATCGTGCTGCTGCCGATCACGCTGATCGCATCGGTCGTCGCGCTCGTGCTGACCTCCGACGTCGGGCTGATCGAGAGCCAGCGGCACCGCTCGGGCCCGGCGCCGCTGCGATCCGACGACGGCCCGGAGCTTCGTCCATGGCTGAACGGCGACCGCCGCGGGCCCGCCGCACCGACCTTGCCGAGGCGGACTACCGCGTGCTCGCCCGGTTCCGCTTCGCGCTGCGCGTGTTCCAGCGCTTCTCCGAGGAGGCGGCCCGCCAGGCCGGGGTGACGCCGGGCCAGCACCAGCTGATGCTCGCCATCCGTGGCTTCCCGACGGGCGACCCGTCGGTGACCGACCTCGCCGAGTGGCTGCAGCTGAAGCACCACTCGACCGTCGAGCTGGTCGACCGGGCCGTGGACGCCGGCCTGATCACCCGCAACCCGGACCCCGAGGACCGCCGCCGCCAGCGCCTCGTGCTCACCGATCGCGGCGCCGACGTGCTGGCCTCGCTGTCCGACGCCCACCGCGAGGAGCTGCGCCGCTTCCGTGACGAGATGTCCGACCTCCTCGACGAGCTCGATTGACGGCAACGAGCACGATTGCCCAGGCTTGGGTCCGTGAACGACGAGCACGAGGAGCGCGCGGCGGCGCGACCGCCAGGGAGCCCGCCGCAGGTGGGGAGCGGCGAAAGCGAGCGCAGCGAGCGGACGCCGGTCCCCGACCATCAGCATTGGTTCGAACCGATCGCCGCGCACCTCGGCGCCGCGTACCTGCGGTACTCGTTCACCAAGGGGACGGTGCAGGAGATCGACCACGTCGTCGCCGCCCTGGGCCTGCGGCCGGGGGAGCGGGTGCTCGACGTCGGCTGCGGACCGGGGCGCCACGCCCACGAGCTGGCCCGCCGGGGCATCGTCGTCCACGGCATCGACATCTCCGAGCGCTTCGTGGAGCTGGCCACCGAGCACGCCCCGCCGGGCGCGACGTTCGAGCGCCGCGACGCACGGGCGCTGACGTTCGAACAGGAGTTCGACGCGGTCGTCTGCCTGTGCCAGGGCGCGTTCGGGCTGATGACCGCGAACGGCGACGACCGCGTCGTCCTCCGCAACATCGCCCGAGCCCTGAAACCCAATGGCCGCCTGGCGTTGAGCGCGTTCAACGCCTACTTCGCCGTCAAGTACCACGAGGCGGCGACGTTCGACGCCGACACCGGCGTCAGCCACGAGCGGACCGAGGTGCGCGACGAGCAGGGCCGCCCGCAGGAGGTCGACCTGTGGACCGGCTGCTACACGCCCCGCGAGCTGCGCCTGCTGATGGACGCGGTGGGCATGACCGTCGAGCGGATCAGCTCCGTCGAGCCAGGCGAGTACGGCGAGGTGAACCCCACCACCGAATCACCTGAATTCCTGGTGATCGCCCGCCGCGCCCCGTGACCCAGCCAGCGCACGCTGGTATCTTGGATCGGTCCGGACGGCCGTCCGGCGTTCCGCATCCCGTAGCAACCCCTTTCGAAAGCAGTCCTCTCCCTTGTCCGACACCACCTACGCCGATCCCACCGAAGCCGAGTCCCACTGGGGCACCTTCGACGAAGACGGCAACTATCACCCCCGTGAGATCGTCGCCGACGATCTCGGCATGTCCTTCGCCGACGCCATCGACGGCACGCTCGTCGACGTCGAGGACGGCCAGCTCGTCACCGGCACCGTCGTCAAGGTCGACAAGGACGAGGTGCTGCTCGACATCGGCTACAAGAGCGAAGGGGTCATCCCCGCTCGTGAGCTGAGCATCCGCAACGACGTCGATCCGCACGAGATCGTCGCCACCGGCGACACGGTCGAGGCGCTGGTCCTCCAGAAGGAGGACAAGGAAGGTCGCCTGCTGCTCAGCAAGAAGCGGGCGCAGTACGAGCGGGCGTGGGGCACGATCGAGAAGATCAAGGAGGCCGAGGGCACCGTCGAGGGCCCGGTCATCGAGGTCGTCAAGGGTGGTCTCATCGTCGACATCGGCCTGCGCGGCTTCCTGCCGGCGTCGCTGGTGGAGCTGCGCCGGGTGCGCGACCTCACGCCGTACGTCGGCAAGACGGTCCAGGCGAAGATCATCGAGCTGGACAAGAACCGCAACAACGTCGTGCTCAGCCGCCGGGCCTACCTGGAGGAGACCCAGAAGGAGAGCCGCGACAGCTTCCTCACCAACCTCAAGCCGGGGGAGATCCGCGAGGGCACGGTGTCGAGCGTCGTGTCGTTCGGTGCGTTCGTCGACCTCGGCGGGATGGACGGCCTCATCCACGTCAGCGAGCTGTCGTGGAAGCACGTCGACCACCCGGGCGCCGTCGTCGCCGTCGGCGATCCGGTCACCGTCCAGGTGCTCGACGTCGACTTCGACCGCGAGCGGATCAGCCTGTCGCTGAAGGCCACCCAGCAGGACCCGTGGCAGGAGTTCGCCTCCACCCACGAGGTCGGCCAGCTGGTCTACGGTCGGGTCACCAAGCTCGTCCCGTTCGGCGGCTTCGTCCAGGTCGGTGACGGCATCGAGGGTCTCGTGCACATCTCGGAGATGTCCACGCACCACGTCGACTCGCCCGAGCAGGTGGTCACCCCCGGCGAGGAGCTGTGGGTCAAGATCATCGATCTCGACCTGGCCCGCCGCCGGATCAGCCTGTCGATCAAGCAGGCCGCCGAGGGTGGCGAGCTGGCCGAGGAGTATCGCCAGCACTTCGAGATCGACGAGCACGGCAACTGGGCCGTCGGTGCCGACGACAGCGAGCGCGAGGCTGCGTGGGCCGAGTTCTACGGCGAGGACGGCCCACCGGCCGAGGGCGAGCCGGCCCCCGAGGCCTGACCCTCATCACGTCCTGGCGACGGCCCGCACCGGCTCCGGCTGGTGCGGGCCGTCGCGCGTCCGGGATACGGGGTCGACGGGGGGCTGGGTCGTGGACGTCCGTGTGCGTAGCATGCGCCGATGCTGGGGCGAGCGGGGTCGTTGCTGGTGGCGCTGCTCGTCGGTGCGGCGAGCGTCGGGGTGGTGCCGAGTCCGGCCTCGGCCCAGCGGTCATCCGGTGCGGCTGCGCTGCCGTCCGGCGGCGTCTCGGCCGGCGGGACCTCGGCCGCCGACGCGATCCGGGCGTTCCGCGCCCAGTTCGACGGCGAGGCCGCGCCACCGTCGCTGACGTTCCCGGACGTGACGGTGCCGAGCGGCTCGCAACAGCAGGTCCAGTCCGTCGGCGACGTCGGCGATCCGGTCGGCGACGCCGTGTTCGCGCCCGGCGACATCACGCGGGCGTCGCTCGACGCCGGTACGGACGCCCTCGTCGGGGCCGTCACGGTGGCGAAGTTCGAGGACCCGTCGTCGCAGAACTGGGACGACGACACCGGCATCGTCTGGTTCCTTGACGAGGACCACAACGGTGTCGCCGACGACGCGCTCGTGCTCGTCGGCATCGACGGCGAACTGGTCGGCGGTCTCCTCGGTGCGCATGGCGACTGCGGCGACGGGCTGACGCACAGCGACGCCTCGGCGGCGTTCTACGGCGTCGCCGTCCCGGCCAGCTGCCTCGCCGGCGTACCACGCTTCGGTTGGTACGCCGAGATGCTCTACACGGACGTGGCCTCGGCGACGACGGCGACCGACGACGCACCCGACGACGTGTGGGCCATGCCGGAGGTGGCGAACAACGCCGGCGGCCAGCTCCCCCCGGTACCCCCGGTGTCGGCCTGCCCGCAGCGCTCGCTCCCGCATCCACAGCCGTTCGCCGAGTACGACTCGTTCGTGCCCGAGCGGTTGCTCGACACCAGGCCGGTTTGGTTCGGCAACATGACCTTCGACTGCCTGCAGATGGCCATCGGCCGGCTGGCGGCGGGCTCGACGACCACCGTGCCGATCGGCGGGCGCGCCGGGATCCCCGACGACGCGGATGCCGCCGAGGGCAACGTCACCGTGACCGACGCCGGCGGGCCGGGCTTCGTCACGCTGTTCCCCTGTGGCCAACCTCGTCCGATGGCGTCGAACCTGAACTACGTCACCGGCGACACAGCGGCCAACTCCGGTGTGGTCGCGCTCGGCACCGGCGGGACGCTGTGCGTGTTCACCTCTGCGGCGACCGATCTCGTGATCGACGTCAGTGGCTACTTCGTCGCCGGCTCGTCGCTGGTCTCCTCGGCGCCCGTGCGCCTGCTCGACAGCCGGCCGGCCAACCCGACGATCGACGGGCAGGCTGCCGGGATCGGCGTCCGGGCAGGCGGGACGATCACCACGCTGCAGGTGGTCGGGCGTGCCGGGGTTCCCACCGGAACCGGAGCGGTGATGCTCAACGTCACCGCGGTCGACGCCGTGGCGCCGGGCTACGTGACGGTGTTCCCGTGTGGCCAGCCGCGGCCGAACAGCTCGAACCTCAACTACACGCGTGGTCGCACCGTGGCCGCCGCGGTGCTCGCCAAGCTGGCCCCCGACGGTTCCGTCTGCCTGTTCACCCTCGGCGCGACCCACCTGGTCGTCGACGTGCAGGGCTGGTTCGACGCCGACTCGTCGGTCGTCCCGCTCGTGCCTGCCCGCCTCGGCGACACGAGACCGGGCTACGACACCATCGACCACCTCGGCGGCGGCGGAACGCCGGTCGGGCCGGCGGTCCGGTGGCTCGTTCCGATCGCGGGCCGCGGCGGCGTCCCCGCCGATGCGACCGCGGCCGTGCTCAACGTCACCGCCGTCGATGCGCCGGGGCCTGGCTACCTGACGATCGCCCCGTGCGATCGGCCGATGCAGGGCACGTCGAACGTCAACTACGGCGTCGGCAGCATCGTGGCCAACCAGGTGATCGCCGTGCTCGGTGCCGACGGTTCGGTCTGCGTCTTCAGCTCCGGCATCAGCCACGTCGTCGTCGACGTGGACGGTTACATCGAGTGAGGCGCGAGGATCGCTAGTGTCCTGAGTCTGTAGTTCGCTGGAATTTTGAGGTGGTGTGTCGTGTTGTCGTTGTTGTCAGCGACGATGGGAGGCACCGATGGGCCAGCGAGGACGACCGACAGCGCAGATCGTGTTGAGCGCGGATGAGCGTGAGACGCTTGAGCGGTGGGCTCGCCGGCCGACGACGGGCCAGGCGTTGGCGTTGCGGTGTCGCATCGTGCTTGCCGCTGCGGATGGTGAGCTGAACAAGGACATTGCCCGCGACCTGAGGTGCAACGCGGTGACGGTCGGCAAGTGGCGGTCCCGGTTCGCCGCCAAGCGTCTCGACGGGTTGATCGACGAGCCGCGTCCGGGGCAGCCGCGCAAGATCACCGACGAGATCGTCGAGCAGGTGATCGTGACCACGCTGGAGGAGGCGCCGCCGGACGGGGCGACGCAGTGGTCGACACGGTCGATGGCTGCCAAGGTGGGTCTGAACCAGACAGCGATCACCAGGATCTGGCGCACGTTCGGGCTCAAGCCACACCGGATCGAGGACTTCAAGTTGTCGACCGACCCGCAGTTCATCGACAAGGTCCGCGACGTCGTCGGTCTCTATCTCAACCCGCCCGACGCCGCGGTGGTGTTGTGCGTCGATGAGAAGACCCAAGTCCAAGCCCTCGACCGCACCGCCCCGGTGTTGCCGATGCTGCCCGGCACCCCAGCACGGCGGACCTACACCTACGTGCGCAACGGCACCTCCGACCTGTACGCCGCGTTGGACATCGCCTCGGGCAAGGTGCTCACCCAGATGACCGACCAGCACCGCGCCGTCGAGTTCAGATCGTTCTTGAACCTCATCGACCGCACCGTGCCCGACGGGTTGGACGTGCACGTGATCTGCGACAACGCCTCCACCCACAAAGCACCCGAGATCCAACGCTGGCTGAAGCGACACCGCCGGTTCACGCTGCACTACACCCCGACCTACAGCTCGTGGCTCAACCAAGTCGAGCGCTGGTTCTCCGAGCTGACAACGAAGAAGCTGCGCCGGGCCACGCACCGGTCCGTCACCGAACTCCGCCGTGACATCAACGACTGGGTCGAGCACTGGAACGAGAACCCACGCCCATTCATCTGGCGCAAGACCGCCGACGAGATCCTCGACAGCCTCGCCAGCTATCTCCAACGAATCAACGACTCGCGACACTAGGACAGCTTGACGATGCCCATGCGCACCGCGGTGAGCACCGCCTGGGTGCGGTCGCGGGCGTTGAGCTTGTCGTAGATCGAGGCGAGGTGGTTCTTCACCGTCTTCTGGCTGATGAACATCCGCTCGGCGATCTCGGTGGTGCCGAAGCCGTCGGCGACGAGCTGCAGCACCTCCTCCTCACGAGCCGAGACGATGCCGTCCTCCAGCTTCTTGGACTCGTCGAGCATTGCCGAGGCCAGCCGCGGCGACATCGGCCGGTCGCCGTTGGCGGCGAGCTTGATCGCCATGATCACCTCGGCGATCGACGAGTCCTTGGTGAGGTAGCCCACCGCCCCGGCCTTGATGCTGCGGTCGATGACGTCGCGGTCGGCGTGCATCGTCAGCATCACCACCCGCTGGCGGGCATCGGCGCCCATCAGCCGCTTGGTGGCCTCGATGCCGTCCACCGTCGGCATCGACACGTCCATCAACACGACGTCGGGGTGGCTGTCCAGTGCCAGCTTCACGGCACTGTCGCCATCGCCCGCCTCGGCGATGACCGTGATCCCTTCTCCTTCGAGGGCTCGCCGCAGGCCCTGGCGGAGCATCGTGTGGTCGTCCACGAGCATCACCGTCAGTCCCACCGTTCGATCCCTTCTCCCATCCTGATGTCCACTCTGATCTCCGTCCCGCCGGACTCGTGGCGCTTGGCCGACAACGTGGCACCAATGTTGGCAGCCCGCTCACGCATCCCGATCATTCCGTACGAATCAGGCCGCGTGGGCGTACCGCCGATGCCGACACCATCGTCGCGCACCGCAGCACTCATGTGGTCGGCGCCCTCGTGGACGACCACGTGGAGGTGCTGGGCGCGGGAGTGGCGCTCCACGTTGGTGATGGCCTCGCGGATGATCTGCCAGACCTCCCGTTCGAGCATCAGCGGCAGCCGGCCCTCGATGGTCGTGCGGTGGGTGCACTCGATGCCGCTGCGCAGCTGCACCCGCGGCAGGTAGTCGTCGAGCAGCTTGCCGAGGTCGCGGCCCTCGGCCAGCTCGGTGCGCAGGTCGTAGAGGGTCTCGCGGACGTCGGAGACGACAGCGCTGACCTGGGTGCGCAGCTCGCGCAGGACCGGCTCGACCTTGGCCGCATCATGGGACAGGGCGACGGCGCGGTCGACCTCGAAGCCGATCGTGGCCAGCGACGAGCCGATGTGGTCGTGGAGGTCGCGGGCGATGCGCGAGCGCTCCTCGTCGGCCGCCATCGTCCGGATCTGGCGGAACATCCGGGCGTTGTCGATGGCGATGCCGAACGGCTCGGTGAGGCCGTGGACCAACTCCATCTGCCGCTGGTCGAATGCCCCCGGCTTCTCCGATTCGACGGCGAGCAGGCCGACGAGTGAGCCGCGGGCGCGCAGTGCGGCGTACAGGCCGCTGGCCGAGCGCTCCGACAGCGCCTCGCCGGGCTCGACGAGCTCACGGTGGACCGGCCGCGGCGAGCTGACGGCGTCGCGCAGCGCGCTCGGCAGCTCGTCGAACGGGAACTCGGGGAGCCGCTCCAGCCCGCGCATGCGGATCGCGGTGGCGACACCGCTGCGGTCGAACAGCATGATCACGACGATGTCGCTCTCCATCAGCCCGTCCACCCGGGACACCGTGGAGTCGAGCACCTCGTCGAGGTCGAGCGAGGCCGGCAGGGTCTGGGCGACCCGTTGCAGGGCGAACAGCAACGAGTTGGCCTCGGCGAGCATGCTCACCCGGTCCTGGGCGAGGCGCTGTTGCCGGGCGCCGTCCAGCGCCGAGCGGTGGGCCAGGCCGCTGGTGAAGGCGACCATCCCGAGCAGAGCGGTCCAGACGGCGGCATCCTGCAGGCCGTTGCGGAAGCCGTGGGTGACGACGTCCTGCAGCGTGATCGTCGCGACCGCGCAGGCCGCCAGCTCCGTGCTGAACAGCCAGCCGGCGGCGAAGCCGGCGAGCATCCCCGCCGGGACCAGGCACAGGGCGAACGGCGAGCCCCATGCGCCGGTCGTCAGGATCAGCACCGTGCACAGCACCTGCTCGAAGGCGATCAGGGCGCGGACGCGCACGTCGTCGCGGTAGGCGATCGGCCGGATGCAGGTGACCGCGGTGTACGCCGCGTACGTGGCGGTGGCGACGATCATCGCCGGGCGGTTGAGGTGGTCGTCCGACAGGGCGCGGAACGCCGAGCCGAACAGCGCGGCGAGGCGGAACGGCCACAGCGGTGCCGTCGTCAGCGTGAGCGGGGCGGTCGGCTCGTCGAGCTGGCGGGAGCGGCGCCGCTCGACGCCGTGTGGTGGGACGGCCGCCGTCGAGCCCCGGCGCTCGACCAGCGGCCAGCCGATCGGCGCCGGCGCGGTGTCCGCCGGCAGTGCCGCCGATCGGGGTCCGTCCTGAGCCACCAGGGCCGCATCGTATGCCCGGCCCCCGGGTCTGCGGTGCCCGTTCGGGTACCGTGACCCCGTGATCCTGGTGGGGTTGACCGGCGGCATCGGTTCGGGCAAGTCGACGGTGGCCGAGCTGCTGGTGGCGCACGGCGCCGTCCTCGTCGACTCCGACGCGATCGTCCGGGACGTCCAGCAGCCCGGTTCGCCGGTGCTCGTCGCGCTGGCCGAGCGCTTCGGCGACGACATCATCACGCCGGGTGGCGCCCTGGACCGCCAGGCGCTCGCCGATCGCGTGTTCGTCGACCCGGAGGCCGTCAAGGCGTTGAACAAGATCGTCCATCCCGCGGTCGGCGTGGAGACGGCACGCCGCGTCAAGGACCACGCCGGCACCGACGTGGTCGTCGTCATCGACATCCCCCTGCTCGAGGAGCCGCGTGACTACCTGCAGGCGACGATCGTCGTCGACGTGCCCGTGGACGTGCAGGTCGAGCGCCTCGTGCGCTACCGGGGGTTCGCCGAGGCCGACGCTCGGGCGCGCATCGCCCGGCAGGTGACCCGTGAGCGGCGGCTGGAGCTGGCCACGTTCGTGATCGACAACAGCGGCGATCCCGCGGACCTCGTCGCCCAGGTCGATCGGGTGTGGGACGCGATCACCGCGCTGCCGCAGCTGCCCGACGACTTCGACATCACGGCGAAGCGGGAGGACTCGGGCGCGAGCCGAAGCCCGGCACCCAGCTGACGTCGAGTGTCGGCGATTCCTGGGTCGCCGACGAACGGGTGTTCGACGTGTCACACCCCTTCGGTAGGATGTCGACCATGAGCTCGCCCGCCTCCACCGCCACGCTGGAGTCGCCGTTCAAGGTCGTCTCCGAGTTCCAGCCCGCCGGCGACCAGCCGAAGGCCATCGCCCAGCTCAGCGAGGGCGTCATCCGTGGCGACCGCTTCCAGACGCTGCTCGGCATCACCGGCTCGGGCAAGAGCGCCACCGTCGCCTGGACCATCGAGCACACCCAGCGGCCGACGCTGATCCTCGCCCCGAACAAGTCGCTGGCCGCCCAGCTCGCCCAGGAGATGCGCGAGTTCTTCCCCAACAACCGGGTGGAGTACTTCGTCAGCTACTACGACTACTACCAGCCCGAGGCCTACATCGCGTCCAGCGACACGTACATCGAGAAGGACTCGTCGATCAACGACGAGATCGACCGGTTACGCCACTCGGCCACGGCCGGTCTGCTCACCCGGCGCGACGTCATCGTGGTCGCCTCGGTGTCGTGCATCTACGGCATGGGCAACCCGGAGGAGTACCGGGGGCAGATGATCGACCTCAACGTCGGGGTCGACTACGACCAGCGCTCGATCCTGCGCCGCCTGGTGGACCTGCAGTTCGACCGCAACGACATGACCCTCGGGCGTGGCAGGTTCCGGGTGCGCGGCGACACCATCGAGGTGCACCCGTCGTACGAGGAGCACGTGCTGCGCATCGAGATGTTCGGCGACACCATCGACCGGATCACGGTCATCGACCCGGTCACCGGCGAGAACCTGCGGGACCTGCCGCGGGTACAGATCTTCCCCGCAACGCACTACGTGGCCGGCGACGAGCGGATGCGCAAGGCGGTCATCGGCATCGAGGCCGAACTGCAGGAGCGGCTGGCCTGGTTCGAGGCGAACGGCAAGCTGCTCGAGGCGCAGCGGCTGCGGATGCGCACCCAGTACGACCTGGAGATGATCCAGGAGGTCGGCTACTGCAACGGCATCGAGAACTACTCGATGCACATCGACGGGCGCAGCCCCGGCGAGCCGCCGTTCACCCTGCTCGACTACTTCCCGAAGGACTTCCTGCTGGTCGTCGACGAGAGCCACCAGGCCATTCCACAGCTGCACGGCCAGTACCTCGGCGACCTCAGCCGCAAGGACATCCTGGTCGAGCACGGCTTCCGCCTGCCGAGCGCGCGTGACAACCGGCCGCTGCGCTTCGAGGAGGTGCTGGAGCGGATCAACCAGTGCATCTGCTTGTCGGCCACGCCGGCGGAGTGGGAGGTGCAGCACTCCACCCAGGTGGTCGAGCAGATCGTCCGGCCGACCGGGCTGATGGACCCGGAGGTCATCGTCAAGCCGACCCGCGGGCAGATCGACGACCTGATGGAGCAGGTCAACGAGCGGATCACCAAGGGCGACCGCGTGCTGGTCACCACGCTGACCAAGAAGATGGCCGAGGATCTGACGGACTACCTGCTGGAGCAGGGGCTGCGGGTCCGCTACCTGCACAGCAACATCGACACCATCCAGCGCATCGAGATCCTGCGGGCGCTGCGCCTCGGCGAGTTCGACGTGCTCGTCGGCATCAACCTGCTGCGTGAGGGCCTCGACCTACCGGAGGTGTCGCTGGTGTGCATCCTCGACGCCGACAAGGAGGGCTTCCTGCGCAGCGAGACGTCGCTGATCCAGACGATCGGTCGCGCCGCCCGCAACGTCGACGGTCAGGTGATCATGTACGCCGACCAGATCACCGCGTCGATGCAGCGGGCGATCGAGACCACGCAGAGCCGCCGGCTGATGCAGCAGGCCTACAACGAGGCCAACGGGATCAACCCGCAGACCATCCGCAAGGCCGTCGGCGACATCCTCAGCCTGCTGCGCCCCGACGAGTCGGCGCCGGTTCCCGGCGGGCGCGACCGTCGCCGCCAGCGCGAGCGGGACAAGGTCCAGCGCGAGCTGAGGTCGCTGCCCCAGCAGGAGCTCGGTCGCCTCATCCAGACCCTGGAGGAGGAGATGCACGAGGCCGCCGCCGAGCTGAAGTTCGAGTACGCCGCCCGCCTGCGCGACGAGGTCAACGAGCTGCGCCGGGAGCTGCGCGACGCGCAGTGACGCTCAGCGGCGATCGGCGCCGGCCCAGGTCCGCAGCCGCATGGGCGCGAGTTGTGCGGGATCTCGCACACGGCGCGCCCATCCGCACCGATCGCGCCCGACGGTGAGCGGCGTCAGCGGCTGACGCCGGCGGCGCGCCAGGCGCGCACGGCGAGGAGGACGGCGCCGAGCAAGATGGTCGCGCCGAGCGCGGCGTTGGCCACCGGCGCGCTGGCGCGCACGTTGCCGACGACGGCGACCACCGCGCCGGCGCCGGCGCCGGCGCCGATCGTCAGCAGGGTGGCGCGCAGCTCCGGGGCGGCCGGCGCGTCGTGGTCGACGCCGAGGCGGCGGGCGAGGGCGGCGATCTCCGAGCCGGCGAACACGCCCGCGCAGCAGGCGATCGCGGCGACGTGACCGTGGCTGAGCGCGAGCCACATCGTCAACCCGCCCATCACGATCGCCGTGGTGACGTCGCCCTCCTCGCTGCGCAGCACCGAGCGAGTGGTGAGGATCGCGGTCACCGCGCCGAGGGCGATCAGCCACCCGCCGACCGCCAGCGGCGCGATCAGCGTCGCTACGCCGGCCAGGCCGGCGAGGACGACGACGCGCGCGTCGAGCTCGATCACGACGCCGCGCCCTTCTCGAGCGATTCGAGATTGGTCGTGCCGGTGCGCACATCTCGCATCGCCAGGCGACGGGGTGGTCGAGCGATGTGAGATGCGCGGCCCCGGTGCGCACATCTCACATCGCATCGCTGGCGTACGGCTGCGGGGCTGCGCCCCCGAGCCCCCTCGACGCCCGGCTCTCTGGCGGTCGCGCGGTCGTCGTGGCGCCGTGACTCGCTGCGCCCGATCACGACGCCACCCGGGCGTGGCGGTGGAGGCGGGTGAGGCCGCCGACGATGCCGCCGAGGTCGCTGTCCGCCGTCCAGCGAGCGAGGGGTACACCGGCGGCGGCGAGGTCCTCCCGGCGGGCGTCGATCGACAGGGCGAAGATCCGCCGGGCCAGCACGTCCGGCCCGTCGAGCGGTGGCGGGTAGAGGTCGTCGAGCACGATCTGGACGACCATCACCGGCCGCCCGGCGCGGTGCAGGGCGAGTACGTCGAGCACGAAGCGATGGTCGATCAGCGACGTGAACGCCAGGATCAGTGCGTTCGGTGGCAGTCGGCTGAGCGGCTGGCGGCTGTGCGCGCTCTCGCCGGCGGCGACCAGTCCGCCGATCGACAGCAGCGTGCCGAGCAGGTCGTAGCGGGCGCGGTCGCCGCTGCGTGGGCGTAGCTGGGTGACGATCCGGCCCTGCGCGGCGAGCCCGACGCGGTCCTGCACGTCGAGGTGCAGCTGGGCGACGGACCATGCCGCCCGAGCCGCCCGGGTGAGCGCGGCCTGGGCCGTGACGCTCGTCGTGCCGATGCCGTCGGCGAACGTGTCGAGCAGCAGCACCAGCTCGCCGCTGCGGTCCGGGTGGCGGCGGTTGGTCTGCAACTGCTCGAAGCGGGCGCTCGCTCGCCAGTTGACGTCGCGCAGGCGGTCGCCGGCGGCGAACGGGCGCAGCTCGGCGAAGTCGAAGCCGTCGGCGACGAGCCGCGAGATGTGCACGCCAGCCGCCGACTGCGACGCCGGCGCCGGCAGCAGGCGGCGGAGGTGCTCCGGGTTGGGGAGCACGTTGAACGAGGGTGAGGCGTCGATGGTCAGCTCCCACACCGTCACCCCGAGCGGCGCGCGCAGCCACAGGTTGACCGCGCCGAGCCGGTGCCGGCCCCAGGTCTCGGCACGTACCGTGAACGGCACCGTCACCTTGTCGCCGGCGGTGCCGACGGTCCAGACCAGTGACGGCTCCGGATCGATCGCCGTCCAGCCCGAGCGGTTGTCGACGGAGATCGTGGTGATCGTGCCCTGCGGCCGGACGACCTCGATCCGGCCGTGGACCTCGTCGTCCTCCAGCGACGTCAGCGTGTCGTAGCTGATCTGCCCGGTGACCTCGATCGGGTGCACGTTGCGCAGCCCGAGCAGCAGCACCGCGGCGAACGGGGCGGCGAGCACCAGGTCGAGCGGCTCGCCGCGCAGCAGGGCGACGACGGTGAAGCCGATCGCCAGCGTGGCGTAGCCAATGGCTCGGCGATCGCGCCGTGGGCGGACCAGGGCCACGTCAGGCTCCGGTCAGTGCCACGTCGGCGCTGGCACGGAGCGGATCGCCCCGTCGACGACGGCGATCGAGTCGACCCGCCGGGCCCACGCCTCGGGGGTGAGCACGACGCGGTGGGCGAGGGCGGCGACGGCGACCTCCTTGACGTCGTCGGGGGTGACGAAGTCGCGCCCGGCGATCACCGCCCGGGCACGTGCCAGCTTGACCACGGCGAGCGAGCCGCGCGGGCTGGCGCCGACGGCCAGCTCGCGGGCCTCGCGGGTCGCTCGGATCAGGTCGACGACGTAGCCGGTGATCGTCTCGTCGACCTCGACCCGCTCGATCGACTGCTGGACCTCGCGGAACTGCCCGGCGGCCAGCACGGTGTCGAGGGCGACCTCGTCGGCGCCGCGGGCCAGGCGGCGGCGGACGATCTCGATCTCGTCGGTCCGCTCGGGCAGGCCGATCGAGGTGCGCAGGATGAACCGGTCGAGCTGCGCCTCCGGCAGCGGATACGTCCCCTCGGACTCGATCGGGTTCTGCGTGGCGATCACCAGGAACGGGTCGGGCAGGGCGTAGGCCGTGCCGTCGGCGGTGGTCTGGCGCTCCTGCATCGCCTCCAGCAGCGCCGACTGCGTCTTCGCCGGGGCGCGGTTGATCTCGTCGGCGAGCACCAGCGAGGCGAAGATCGGGCCGGGGCGGAAGCGGGACTCGCGGGTGGCCAGGTCGAGCACCGTCGAGCCGGTGATGTCGGCGGGGAGCAGGTCCGGGGTGAACTGCACGCGGGAGAACGACAGGCCGGCAGCGGTGGCGATCGACCTCGCCGTCAGGGTCTTGGCGACGCCGGGCACGTCGTCGAGCAGCACGTGGCCGTCGGCGAGGAGCCCGGCCATGACCAGCTCCAGCGTCGGGCGCTTGCCGACGATCGCCTTGCCGACCTCGTCGACGACGGCTCGGACCATCGCGGCCGCATCCGTCGGGGTCAGCGCCGTCGTGCTCGGGCCGGTCACGAGGATGCCTCGTGACCGGTCGACCGAGTGACCGCGAGGGAGCCGGGCGACGATGGGGTATGGGGGCGCAGCCCCCGTGCATGGACGGTCACAGGGACTCGACCTCCTGGATCAGGGTCGGCAGCTCGCTGCCCGGGATGACCGGGCCGTCGTCGTCCGGCGATGCTGCTTGCAGCAGCGTGTACGCGGTGGGGGAGATGCGGCGACGGATCGCCGGGTCGTGCTCGGGGAGTGCGGTCGACAGTCCGTGGCGGTACCACAGCCGGTGCTGGAGCGCGGCTCGCAGCGGGCGCAGCACCATGTGTGGCAACGGGTCGCGGCGTCGGGTCGTGCGCAGCACCTCGGCCATCGCGCCGAGCTTCTCGGGGAAGGTCGGCGGGCTGGCGGGGGTCGACCCGCCGGCCGATCCCCTCGGCGGGGCTGACGTCGCGCATCGCGTGGGCCAGCGCCACGGTCCCCAGCGCGGCGGCGGCGACGATCGCGTCAACCCGCAGCAGCAGCACGGCGATTGCCGGCTTGGCGAGCGCCACCAGCAGCATCGCCAGGGCGCCCCCGGCGAGCACCTTCAACCAGCGCGGCGCGTCCCTCATGCGCCGCCCACCGTGGCGTCGTTCGCGGCGAGGACGTCGCGGAGCTGTCGGGCGGCGTCGCGCAGCGCGGCACGCACGGTGTCGGCATCTGCCGCCGTCAGCGGATGCGTGCTGAAGCGGGCGACGAGGAAGCGGTCGACGATCACGGTCATGTGCGCCGGCGCGACGCCGAGCGCGTGCAGGCTGCGGTGCAGGTGCTCCTCGGGTGCCTCGAACGGCTGGCGGGCACAGCCGGCGGTGGCCAGGCCGTCGAGCAGGCGGGCGTAGGCGGCGATGATCGCGGCGCGCGGATCGACGCCGTCGCCGATCGATGCCGCGCTGTCCTCGAACGAGTCCGCCGCGGCGGCGACGTCGAGGTCCTCCACCGTCAGCTCGGCGTCGCGGCGGTTGCCCCACCGCATCCCGCCACGCAGCCGCAGCTTGGGCATCTGGAACGTCCGGGTGATCCCGAGGACGAGCAGGAACACGAAGATCAGGCCGACGATCGCCAGCACCGTACCGATCCAGCTCGGCACGGACGTCGTGCCGCCGTCGTCGGCCGGCAGCGTGTCGCGCGGCGGTGGCAGCGTCGTCGTCGCCCGCTGGACGACGGTCTCCACGCTCGGGACCTCCGGGTGCAGTGGCGCCGTGGACACGGCGACGGTGGCGCCGATCGCGCCGACGACGAGGACGACAAGCAGCATCGCCGCCGCGCCGGTCAGCCCGAGCGCCGCGGTCCGGGCCGTCCCCAGGCGGCGCAGGCCGACGACGAGCAGCCCACCGGCAGCGGCACTGATCAGCGCGCCGACGAGCAGCCGCGTGACGAGGTCGCCACCGCGGGCGACGCCGTCGTCGAAGCCGTGCAGGGCGCCGGTCCCGGCGGCGAGGACCGCGAGGACGACGACGGCCGCGCCGATGACGATCGTCGTGCGCCGGCTGTCGTCACCGGCGTCGTGACGGCCGCCGTGATCGCCGTCGCCCGCCGGCCGATCGGCCGGCAGAGGTGTCCCGTCGGCCGTCGTCATCCAGGTGTCCCCTCGGCCACCGTCATGCCGACGGTGTAGCACACGACATCTCGCCCGGGCGCTTCGCGAACAAACACGTGTTCGGCCGGATGGGCGGCGGTAACCTCGATCGTCATGCCCCCTGCCGCCGCCGATGCGGCCAAGATCGTCGTCCGCGGCGCCCGCGAGCACAACCTGCGGAACATCAACGTCGAGCTGCCGCGCAACAAGCTCGTCGTGTTCACCGGCCTGTCCGGGTCCGGCAAGTCGAGCCTGGCGTTCGACACGATCTACGCCGAGGGTCAGCGCCGCTACGTCGAGAGCCTGAGCGCCTACGCCCGGCAGTTCCTCGGGCAGATGGACAAGCCCGACGTCGACGTCATCGAGGGCCTGTCGCCGGCGATCTCGATCGACCAGAAGTCGGCCAGCCGCAACCCGCGCTCCACCGTCGGCACCATCACCGAGGTCTACGACTACCTGCGCCTGCTGTACGCCCGCATCGGCGTGCAGCACTGCCCGACGGACGGCACCCGCCTGCAGCGCCAGACCCCGCAGCAGATCGTCGACCGCGTGCTCACCCTGCCGGAGGGCACCCGCTTCCAGGTGCTCGCCCCGGTCGTGCGTGGTCGCAAGGGCGAGTACGAGACGCTGCTGGAGGACCTGTCGGCGCAGGGCTACGTGCGCGCCCGGATCGACGGCGAGGTCGTCGACATCGCCGACTTCCTCAAGCGCGACGAGAAGCTCGCCCGCTACGAGCAGCACCACATCGAGATCATCATCGACCGTCTCGTACGCCGCGAGGGGATCGAGCGCCGCCTGACCGACTCGCTGGAGCAGGCGCTGCGCCTGGCCGAGGGCGTCGCCCAGGTGGAGCTCGTCGCCCGCGACGAGGCGGAGGAGAACGAGATCCTGACGTTCAGCCAGCACCTGGCCTGCCCGGTGTGCGGCACGTCGTACGAGGAGCCGGCGCCGCGCAACTTCTCGTTCAACTCGCCCTACGGGGCGTGCGAGGCGTGCGACGGGCTGGGCACGCAGTTCGAGGTCGACCCGGAGCTGCTGATCCCCGACCCGGACGCCACGCTCAACGGCGGGGCGATCGCCCCGTGGCGCACGGCGAACACGCAGTACTTCACCCGGATGCTGGAAGCCGTCGCCAACACCTACGACATCGACCTCGACGCGCCGTGGCACACGCTGACGGCCAAGCAGCAGAAGGTCATCCTCCACGGCGTCGACGGCAACCTCAAGGTCAAGTACAAGAACCGCTACGGCCGCAGCCGGGAGTACAGCACGGCCTACGAGGGCGTCATCCCGTGGATCAAGCGCCGTCACGAGGGCGCCGAGAGCGACTGGAGCCGGGAGCAGTACGAGGGCTACATGCGCCTCGTGCCGTGCTCGGCCTGCGGCGGGGCGCGGTTGAAGCCGGCGACGCTGGCGGTGACGGTCAACGACCGCAACATCAGCGAGGTCTGCGACCTGTCGATCGGCGAGTCGTCGAAGTTCCTCGCCGGGTTGGAGCTGTCCGAGCGCGACCGCCTGATCGCCGAGCGGGTGACGAAGGAGATCAACGCCCGCCTCGGCTTCCTGCTCGACGTCGGCCTCGACTACCTCACGCTGTCACGCTCGGCGGGCACGCTGGCCGGCGGCGAGGCGCAGCGCATCCGCCTCGCCAGCCAGATCGGCAGCGGCCTGGTCGGCACGCTGTACGTGCTCGACGAGCCGTCGATCGGGCTGCACCAGCGCGACAACCGCCGGCTGATCGACACGCTGGTGCGGCTGCGCGACCTCGGCAACACCGTGCTCGTCGTCGAGCACGACGAGGACACCATCCGCGAGTGCGACTGGATCGTCGACATCGGCCCGGGCGCCGGCGAGCACGGCGGCGCGGTCGTCTACTCGGGGCCGGTCAAGGGGATCCTCAAGGCCAAGGACTCGGTCACCGGCCAGTACCTCGCCGGCAAGAAGTCGGTGCCGGTGCCGACCGTGCGGCGCCTGCCCGGCGCCGGGTTCCTCACCGTGAAGGGAGCGCGGGAGCACAACCTGCGCGACCTCGACGTGAAGATCCCGCTCGGCTGCTTCGTCTGCGTCACCGGGGTGTCCGGTTCGGGCAAGTCGACGCTGGTCCGCGACATCCTCCTGCCGGTCCTGATGCAGAAGATCTACAAGTCGAAGGCCGCCGCCGGCCGGCACAAGACGATCACCGGCATCGAGCAGCTCGACAAGGTCATCGACATGGACCAGTCGCCGATCGGGCGCACGCCACGCTCGAACCCGGCCACCTACACGGGCGTGTTCGACAACATCCGCAAGCTGTTCGCCTCCACGTCGGAGGCCAAGGTGCGCGGGTACATGCCCGGGCGGTTCAGCTTCAACGTGGCCGGCGGGCGCTGCGAGGCCTGTGCGGGCGACGGCACGATCAAGATCGAGATGCACTTCCTGCCCGACGTGTACGTGCCGTGCGAGGTGTGCAAGGGCGACCGCTACAACCGCGACACGCTCGACATCGCGTTCAAGGGCAAGAACATCGCCGAGGTGCTGGACATGCCGGTGTCGGAGGCGGTCGAGTTCTTCGCCAACCAGCCGTCGATCGGCCGGCACATGCAGACGCTCGCCGACGTCGGCCTCGGCTACGTGCGCCTCGGGCAGCCGGCGCCGACGCTGTCGGGCGGCGAGGCCCAGCGGGTCAAGCTCGCCTCCGAGCTGGCCAAGCGCTCGACCGGCCACACGATCTACCTGCTCGACGAGCCGACCACCGGCCTGCACTTCGACGACGTCCGCCGGCTGCTGACGGTCCTGTCCCGCCTGGTCGACCAGGGCAACACCGTGCTGGTCATCGAGCACAACCTCGACGTCATCAAGACCGCTGACTGGCTCATCGACCTCGGCCCGGAGGGTGGCAGCGGTGGCGGCCTGATCGTCGCCGAGGGCCCGCCCGAGCACGTCGCCACCGTCGACGCCAGCCACACCGGCCGCTTCCTGCGCCCCCTGCTCGGCCTGTAGCGACGCGGGCCGGAAAGTGAAGCGTTGACGGCACGATCTCCGTACCGCGTCGGAGGGTGTCACACCCGAGGCTCATGCTGCGGGCATGAACTCGAGCTTCGCCTCGATCGCGGCCTGCGCGGCCGCCAACCACGGCGTCGTCGGCGCCACCGACATCGAGCGTGCCGGCGTGGCCGGCTCGACGCGAGCCCGCTGGCTCCGCCAGGGCCTGCTCGAACGTCTGGGCCCGCGGTCGTTCGCCGTGGCCGGCGCGCCGCCCAGCTGGCAGCGGCGGCTCGCGGCCACTCTCGTGGACCTTGACGGGCGCGGCTTCCTGGCCGGCCGGACGGTCGCCCGGCTGCAGGGGCTCGACGGCTTCGGCGGGCAACCGGTCGAGGTGCTCGTCCCCCGCGCGGCCAAGCAGATCGCTGTTCCGTCCGCTCGGTTGGCGTCCACCCGGCTGCCGCTGGACAGGGGCGACACGGTGATCGTGCAGGGGTTCCGGTGCCTGACGACGGAGCGGATGATCCTCGATTCGCCGCTGTTCGGCTTCTCCCGGGCAGAGACGGAGAACGCGATCGACTCGGCGGTCCGCCTTCGTCTCGTCTCCGAGCAGCGGCTGCGCACGAAGGTGATCGCCCGCCACCGGCGGGGCATCAACCACGGCCGGACGTTGCTCGACGCGCTCGTCGACGCCGGCGGGCACAGCCGGCTGGAGCGCTGGACGCTGGAGATCGTCCGCACCGCCGGGCTGCCCCGTCCGCTGCTTCAGAAGGTGTACCGAGATGGGACGCGGATCGTCGCCAGGGTCGACTTCCAGTTCGGCGACCTCGTGGTCGAGGTCTGCGGGCACGGCACCCATTCGTCACGTCGGCAGTTGCAGTCCGACGAGCAGCGCCGGACCGAACTGACGCGCCGCGGCCTGCGCGTCGTCGTCTTCACCTACGCGGACGTCCGCGATCGCCCGGCGTGGGTCGTTGCGCAGCTGCGTGCGCTCGTCGGCCGGGCGGCGTGACGCGGGACCGGGTTCGTGTCACCAACGCTTCACATCCCGTACCGCGTCTGCATGTTTGGGCGGTGAACGACACATTCGTCGTCGACGCTTTCCCGTCGGCCGGATGGAAGCTGATCGGCTCGGTCAAGGCCGGCTGACCCGGCGGGTCAGCCGCCGCGGAGGCGCTTGCTCAGCTCGTTGAGGCGCTGCTTCTCCTGGCGGCTGAGCGAGTCCATGCCGGTGGCGGAGATCTTGTCGAGGAGCGTGTCGAGCTCGATCTGGTCCGTCGGAGACGGGCCGGAAGCCGCGCCCCACGGCCCGGTGATCACCGACGACGGCGACGCTGGCAGCTGCTTGCCGCGCTTCGGGCGCCCGGACGACACGGCCCGCCGTTGGCCGCCGCTGCCGAGGCGGGGGATCCAATGGGCGACATCGACCATCCCGCACTGACGGGCGCCGAACAGGCCGACGGCGATGAGCAGCAGCTCCATCACCAGCTGGCCGTACAGCCGGTCGCCGAGCTGGCGGAGCACGTCGATGCCGACGATCACCAGGGCGATGATCCACGCCGGGATGTTGAAGAAGAACATCGCCCCCGGGTTGTCGAGGGCGAAGATCACCAGCAGGCCGACGCTCAGCAGCGTCAGCCCGTACGTCGCGCTGGAGAGGGCGTCGAAGCCCAGCGCGGTGACGATCGCCGCGGGGACGACGGTCATCGCCAGGATCAGCCAGGTGAAGCGCTTGCGGCCGATCTCGTCCTCGACGCGATGCCCGAAGAACCAGAAGAACACCAGCGTCAGGACGACCCAGATCTCCGTCGGCGGGTTGACGACCGGCCACGTGACGAGGCGCCAGACGTCGCCGTCGCGCACGTCCGGCACGTCGAAGATCAGGTTGACGAGCCATTCCTTGTCGAACGCGTAGACGAACATCGAGACCACGCCGAGCAGCACCATCAGCGTCGTCGTGGTGACGTCGAGCGTGCCGATGCGGAACCAACCGTCGCGCTGGCGGCGCTCGGGAACGGAGAACTGGTAGCGCCCTGGCATCAGCGCCAGCGTACCCAGGCGGGCACGCTGCGCCCGGTCGTATCCTCGGTCCCGATGGTCACCCGCCCGCCCGCCGGCACGATCCCCGACGCGCCCGGTTCGTACCAGTTCAAGGACGGGCTCGGCCGGGTGATCTACGTCGGCAAGGCGGCGAGCCTGCGCCAGCGCCTGTCGAACTACTTCCAGGACCCGCGTGGCCTGCACCCGCGCACCGCCCAGATGGTCGCCACTGCCGAGTCGGTGGAGTGGATCGAGGTGCGCAACGAGGTCGAGGCGCTGATGCTCGAGTGGACGCTGATCAAGCAGCACCGCCCGCGCTTCAACATCCGCCTGCGCGACGACAAGAGCTACCCGTTCCTCGCCGTCACCGTCGACGAGCAGTTCCCCCGGGCGCTGGTGATGCGCGGCCGCAAGCGCAAGGGAACCCGCTACTTCGGGCCGTACGCCCACGCCTACGCGATCCGCGACACGCTCGACCTGCTGCTGCGCAGCTTCCCGATCCGCACGTGCAGCCCGGGCAAGTACAACGAGCACCACCGCCTCGGCCGGCCATGCCTGCTGTTCCACATCGAGAAGTGCTCCGGGCCGTGCGTCGGCGAGATCGACGAGCACCAGTACCGGGTGCTGGTCAACGAGCTGTGCGACTTCCTCGACGGCGACACCGACGAGATCGTCCGCCGCCTCGGCGCCGACATGCGCGTCGCTGCTGCCGACCTGGAGTACGAGCGGGCGGCGCGCATCCGTGACCGCCTGCAGGCGGTGCAGCGAGCGATCGAGAAGCAGCAGATGGTCGCCGAGCGCAACGAGGACGTCGACGTGATCGGTGTCGCCGACGACGAGCTGGAAGCGGCCGTGCAGGTGTTCTTCGTCCGCCGCGGCCGCGTCGTCGGCCGCAAGGGCTTCGTGCTCGACAAGGTCGAGGACGTCAGCCCCGGCGGTCTCGTCGACCGGATCATGGAGGAGCTGTACGGCGACGAGCCACCGCTCGGCGTGCCCAAGCAGGTGCTCGTCCCCGTGGCCAGCGACGACGTCGCCACCTACGAGGAGTGGCTCACCCACCTGCGCGGCAGCCGGGTGCAGGTGCGCGTGCCGCAGCGCGGCGACAAGCGGGCCCTGCACGAGACGGTCACCCGCAACGCCCGCGAGGAGTTCGTCCGCCACCGCCTGCGCCGCGCCGGCGACCACAACGCCCGCAGCCGGGCGCTGACCGAACTGCAGGATCTCCTGGCGCTGCCCGAAGCGCCGCTGCGCATCGAGTGCTACGACATGGCCCACCTGCAGGGCACGGACTACGTCGGGTCGATGGTCGTGCTCGAGGACGGGCTGCCGAACAAGCGCGAGTACCGCCGCTTCAAGGTCAAGGAGGTGCCGGGCAACGACGACTACGCGGCGATGGAGGAGGTGCTCACCCGTCGCCTCACCGCCTACCTCAACGAGCGCGACCGCCCGCTGGACGACGAGCTGGCCGACGGCGCCCGCCACCGCCCGAAGAGGTTCCAGTACCCGCCGCAGCTCCTGCTGGTCGACGGTGGCAAGGGCCAGCTGGCCGTCGCCGAGCGGGTGGTCAACGAGCTCGGCCTTGCCGAGGAGATCCCGATCGCCTCGCTGGCCAAGCGCTTCGAGGAGGTCTACGTCCCGGGGTCGAGCGACCCGGTGAACGTACCGCGGGGGAGCGAGGCGCTGTTCATGCTGCAGCGGATCCGCGACGAGGCCCACCGCTTCGCCAACACGTTCCACCGCGAGCTGCGCGGCAAGCGGATGACCGTGAGCGCGCTCGACGGCATCGCCGGCCTCGGCGAGGCGAGGAAGAAGCGCCTGACCCAGGCGATGGGCGGCGTGAACGCCGTCAAGCGAGCATCACTCGACGACCTGAGGGCGCTGCCCTTCCTCCCCGACGCCGTCGCCGACGCCGTCTACGAGAAGTTCCACAGCCCGCCCGCATGATGGCGCTTGGAGTGTCAGCGGTGCGATGGAGTGCCTGGCGCGCGACGGGGGCGCGGATTCCACTCCGTCGCACACGTGGCACTCCATCCGCGCGGCTGGCACTCCGAGTCAGAGCTGGGAGAGCACGTCGTCGGCGAGGCGCTGCCAGCTCTCGGCGCGGGCCTCGGGGGTGGCGCCGAACGTGAAGTCGGGGATTGCCAGCTCGTCGACGCCCAGCGCCGCGTACCGGCCGATCAGGTCGACGATCTCGTTCGGGCCGCCGATCAGCGCCCGGCGGTCGGTGACCCGCTCGCGCAGCTTGGCGGCGCGCTCGTCGTCGACGAGGAACACGTTGGCCTGGCACGACGTGTGCACCGTGGACATGTCCCGGCCGACCGCGTCGCAGGCCCGGGCGAACCGCTGGCGCTGCTCGGCGATCAGGCCGGGGTCGCCCCAGGCGTTCCACTGCTGCGCCCAGCGGGCGGTGATCCGCATCATCCGCGGGCTGCCGGTGCCGACCAGCAGCGGCAGGGGTGACTGCACCGGCTTGGGGTCGAACGGCGCGTCGCGGATCGTGAAGTACGTGCCGTCGAAGGAGACGCGGTCGTCGCTGAACAGGCGGCTGATGATCTCGATGCCCTCCTCGAAGCGGTCGACACGCTCCTTCGGCTCGGGCAGCTCCCAGCCGTAGGCGTGGTGCTCGTTGATCTGCCAGCCGGCGCCGATGCCGAGCACGGCGCGCCCGCCGGTGACGTGGTCGACGGTCATCACCCGCCGGGCAAGCAGTGCCGGGTGGTGGACGGTGAGCGGCGAGACCATCGACACCAGCCGCAGGCGGGGCACGGCGACGCCGACCGCGCCGAGCATCGTCCAGCACTCGAACCCCGGCCCGTCGACGATCGACAGGTCACCGGTGTTCGGCATGTAGTGGTCGGCGATCCAGAACCCGTACAGGCCGCGGGTCTCGGCCCAGCGGGCGCGGTCGAGCGCCTCGTCCCAGGCGCGGTCGAAGGAGAGCCACATCGAGATCTGCATGGTGGTGTCCTACCATGCTGCCGGGCACGTCCCAGGACGTACCATCCGCAGCGATGCCATCTCCGGCCGACGACAACGCCCGCCTGTGGGAGGACCATGCCCGCTGGTGGATCGACGGGTTCACCGAGGGCGCCGATGCCGAGTACGTCGAGCAGATCCTCCCACTCGCTGCCCGCGAGCTGCAGGGCGCGACGCGCATCCTCGACGTCGGCTGCGGTGACGGTCAGGTCAGCCGGCTGGCGTCGCGGTTCGGCGCCGATCTCGTCGTCGGTGTCGACCCGACGCACAACCAGATCACCGTCGCCCACGAACGCGGCGGCGGGCCGGCATACGTGCGCGGCCCGGCGGCGCAGCTGCCGTTCGCCGACGCCAGCTTCGACGCGGTCGTCGCCTGCCTCGTGTTCGAGCACATCGACGACGTCGACGAGGCGATCGCCGAGGTCGCCCGCGTCCTGCGTCCCGGCGGCCGGTTCTGCTTCTTCCTCAACCACCCGCTGCTGCAGACCCCGAACAGCGGTTGGATCGACGACCAGTTCCTCGACCCGCCCGAGCAGTACTGGCGGATCGGCGCGTACCTCGTCGAGGACGCGACGATCGAGGAGGTCGACAAGGACGTGTTCATCCGCTTCGTCCATCGCCCGCTGAGCCGCTACGTCAACACGCTGGCGGTCAACGGCCTGCTGGTCGAGCGGATGGAGGAGCCCGCACCGCCCGCCGGCTTCCTCGCCAGGGCCGAGGAGTACACCCACGCGGCCACGATCCCACGCCTGCTCTACCTGCGAGCCGTCAGGGTGTGACAACGCGGCAGCAAAGCTGCTACTTTGCATGCATGGCTGCGATGACGATCCGGCACGTGCCGGTCGAGGTGCGCGACGAACTGGCGGTGCGCGCCGCGCGGCGCGGACAGTCGTTGCAGGAGTTCATGCTCGGCGAGCTCACCCGCCTTGCCGGGCGGCCGGCGGTCGCCGATCTCGTCGCCGAGATCAGCGAGCGCAAGGCCCGGCTCGGTGTGGAGATCGACCGCAAGGCGATCCTCGCCGATCGCGACGCCGACCGCGCTTGATGCAGGTGTTCGACGCCTCCGCCGTCGTCGCCGCACTGATCGACAACGGCGCCGCCGGGCGGTGGTGCGCATCCGAGCTGACGGTCGACGAACTGGCCGCGCCGCACCTCCTGCCCGTCGAGGTGACGAACATCGTCCGCCGGACCGAGGCGCGGGCCGCCGTCGACCGATCGACGGCGACGCAGGCGATCCACGACCTGCGTCGGCTGGCCGTCGACTACGTCGGGTTCGACCCGCTCGCCGAACGTGTCTGGTCGCTGCGCGCCAACCTCACGGCCTACGACGCATGCTACGTCGCGCTCGCCGAGCTCGTCGGTGGCCGGCTGGTGACGCTCGATCGACGCCTCGCCCGCGCGTCCGGCATCCGCTGCCCGGTCGTGGTGGCCCCGTAGGGGCAGTCCGCGGTGCATGGGGGCCGCGCGCGGTGGCGCGACCGCCGGGGAGCCCGGCGCTGTCGGGGAGCGGCGGTAGCGAGCGGACGCCAGTCCCCTACATTTCAGAGATGGCCGACATCGTCTTGATCACCGGGTTGTCCGGCGCCGGACGGTCGGGCGCGGCGGACGTCCTCGAGGACCTCGGGTGGTACGTCGTCGACAACCTGCCGACGTCGCTCGTCGAGACCGTCGTCGAGCTGGCGAGCAAGCCGGGCAGCGGGATCGAGCGGCTGGCGCTCGTCTCCGGCCGCCAGCACGTCGAGCTGCTCGACCGCGTCGCCGCGCTGCGCGCCAACGAGCACCGGGTGCGCACGCTCTTCCTCGACGCCAGCACCGCCGACTCGTGCGCCGCTACGACGCCACCCGCCGCAAGCACCCGCTCGCCGCAGAGGCGGAGGGCCTGGTCGAGGCGATCGAACTGGAGCGGGCGTCGCTCGAGCCGGTGAAGGCCACAGCGGATCTGGTGATCGACACGACGTCGCTGAACGTCCACGAGCTGAAGGCCAAGCTCGTCGGAGCGTTCGACCAGAGCGACGGTCAGCGCCTGCAGGTTGCCGTGGAGAGCTTCGGGTTCAAGCACGGCATGCCGATCGACGCCGACATCGTGATGGACGTCCGTTTCCTGCCCAACCCGCACTGGGACGACGACCTGCGCCCGCTCACCGGCTTCGACCCGCGGGTGCGCGACCACGTGTTGGAGCGCCCGGAGGCCGTCGAGTTCGTCGACCGCTTCGAGGGCCTGCTCGCTGGCCTGCTACCGGCGTACCAGGCGGAGGGCAAGAGCTACTTGACGGTCGCCATCGGCTGCACCGGTGGCCGGCACCGCAGCGTCGCCGTCGCCGAGCAGATCGCGGCGCGCCTGCGCGCTCGCGGCTTCGCCGTGCGCACCGGTCACCGTGACCTTTCACGCTCGTGATCCGCGTCGATAGTCTCCAACCGCCCGGCTGACGAGCGGTGTCCGTGCGGGCGTGAGCACACCAGAAGGGCAGATCATGACGCTTCGTGTCGGCATCAACGGCTTCGGTCGCATCGGCCGCAACTTCTTCAGGGCGGCCAAGCAGCGCGGTGCCGACATCGACTTCGTCGCCGTGAACGACCTCGGCTCGCTCGAGACGATGGCCCACCTCCTCAAGTACGACTCGGTGCTGGGCACCCTGCCGTACGACATCAAGCCCTCCAAGGGCGGGATCAGCGTCGACGGCGACGAGCTGAAGGTGCTCTCCGTCCGCGACCCCAAGGACCTGCCGTGGGGCGAGCTCGATGTCGACGTGGTCATCGAGTCGACGGGGTTCTTCACCAAGCGCGAGACGGCGGCGGCCCACCTCGATGCCGGCGGCAAGCTCGTCATCGTCTCGGCCCCGTGCGACGGCGCCGACGCGACGTTCGTCTACGGCGTCAACCACAAGGACTTCAACCCGCGCACCGAGCGGGTGATCTCCAACGCCAGCTGCACGACGAACTGCTTCGTCCCGGTGGTCAAGGTGCTCGACGACGCGTTCGGCGTGGAGAACGGCCTGATGCAGACGGTGCACGCCTTCACCGGCGACCAGCAGCTCGTCGACGGTCCGCACAAGGACCTGCGCCGCGCCCACGCGGCGCGGCGATCAACATCGTGCCGACGTCAACTGGCGCGGCCCGGGCGACGAGCCTGGTGCTCGAGTCGATGGCTGGCAAGCTCGACGGCACGTCGCTGCGCGTCCCGGTGCCGACCGGCTCGATCGTCGACTTCACCGCCAACCTGAAGACCCCGGCCACCGTCGAGCAGATCAACAAGGCGTTCGCCCGGGCCGCGAAGGTCGGCCCGCTGAAGGGCGTCCTCAAGTACACCGAGGACCCGATCGTCTCCAGCGACATCGTCGGCGACCCGCACAGCGCGATCTTCGACGCCGGCCTCACCGCCAGCCTCGGCACGCTGGTCAAGGTGCTCGCCTGGTACGACAACGAGTGGGGCTACTCCAACCGCCTCGTCGATACGACGCTGTTCGCCGGGGCGAAGGTCGCCGGCAAGAAGAAGTAGGGGCCAGGTGCCTGGCAAGCTGCCCCGCCTGGCCGACCTCGGCGACGTCGACGGCAAGCGGGTCCTGGTCCGCACCGACTTCAACGTGCCGCTCGACGGCGGGCGGATCACCGACGACTTCCGCATCCGCGCCGCGCTGCCGACGATCGAGTGGCTCACCGGGCGCGGCGCGCACGTCGTGTGCGCCAGCCATCTCGGGCGCCCGAAGGGCACGCCGGATCCCAAGTACTCGATGGCGCCGGTGCGCGAGCGGCTCGCCGAGCTCGCGCCCGGCGTCGAGCTGCTGGAGAACCTGCGCTACCACCCGGGCGAGGAGGCCAACGACCCGGCGTTCGTCGCCCAGCTGGTCGAGGGGATCGACGCCTACGTCGACGACGCGTTCGGTGCCGCGCACCGCGCTCACGCCTCGATCGTCGGACCGCCGAAGACGTTGCCGTCGGCGATGGGGCTGCTGCTGGAGAAGGAGGTCGACGTCCTGCTCGGCCTGCGCGAGCACCCGAAGCGGCCGTTCGTCGCCGTGCTCGGCGGGGCGAAGATCAGCGACAAGCTCGGCGTCGTCGAAGCGCTGCTGGGCACGGTCGACTCGCTGGTGATCGGCGGGGCGATGTGCTTCACCTTCCTCGCCGCCCAGGGCTACCCGATCGGCGACAGTCTCTGGGAGCCTGACCAGGTCGGCACGTGCAAGCGCCTGCTCGAGTCCGGCAAGACGATCCACCTCCCCGAGGACATCGTCGGCGTCGACGCCGGCGGTGACTACTCGACGTTCGGGATCCGCCTGCCCGCCGGCGCCAAGGGCTTCGACGTCGGACCGGGCACGGCGGCAGCCTTCAGCGACGTGATCATGGACGCTCGCACGGTGTTCTGGAACGGCCCGATGGGCATGTTCGAGGACGAGCGCTTCGCCGCCGGCACGCGCACCGTCGCCCAGGCGATGGCCGAGACGAAGGCGTTCACCGTCGTCGGTGGTGGCGACAGCGCCGCCGCGCTCGCCGAGTTCGGCCTGGCCGACGACGTCGACCACGTGTCGACCGGCGGCGGCGCGTCGCTGGAACTGCTCGAGCTCGGCGACCTGCCGGGCCTCGCCGCACTGAGGGAGGCTCCTGATGCCTGACGCCCGCCGGCCGCTCATCTCGGGCAACTGGAAGATGAACCTCAACCACTTCGAGGCCATCCAGATCGTCCAGAAGTTGGCCTACCTCGTCGGCAAGGACGACCTCGTCGACGTTGACGTCAGCCTGCATCCGCCGTTCACCGACGTCCGCAGCGTGCAGACCGTGATCGAGACCGACAAGCTCGGCTTCGCCCTCGGCGCGCAGCACTGCCACTGGGAGGAGAAGGGCGCGTTCACCGGCGAGGTGGCCCCGGTGTTCCTGGCCAAGCTCGGCGTCGAGTACGTCATCACCGGTCACAGCGAGCGGCGTGAGCTGTTCGGCGAGACCGACGAGATGGTCAACAAGAAGACGGCCGCCATCCAGGCCAACGGGATGACCCCGATCGTCTGCTGCGGTGAGACGCTCGACGAGCGCGAAGCCGGCACGACCGAGGACAAGGTGCTCGGCCAGGTGCGCGCCGCGCTCGCCGGCCGCACCCCCGAACAGGTGGGCGAGCTGGTGATCGCCTACGAGCCGATCTGGGCGATCGGCACCGGTCGGACCGCCACGGCCGACGACGCGCAGGCGGTGTGCGGGGCCATCCGCGCCTGTGTCGCCGAGCAGTTCGGCGCGGACACAGCGGCTGGCGTGCGCATCCAGTACGGCGGCAGCGTGAAGGCCGGCAACATCGCCGAGCTGATGGCGCAGGCGGACGTCGACGGCGCGCTCGTGGGCGGCGCGAGCCTCGATCCGGACGAGTTCGCGCGCATCTGCCAGCTCGGCAGGTAGCCGGCAGAGACCCCCGGCGGCTGGAACGGTCGCACCAGAACGCCACGGAACTGGAACACAGTCCGCACGTCGTGCCCGCGGTGCGTGGTACTCTCACCCAACTCACACCGATCGGGGAGGACGGTGCGAGCCTCGAGGCCGGGCCTCGAATGGCGGCGCCCCCTCGCGTCGTCGGTCCGGCGACATACCTCCCTCCGTTCCAACAGGAGGACCACCACGTGAAGACCAGGAAGCGCAGCGTCTCAGTCGTTGCTCTTGCCGCCGGTCTTGCACTCATCGCCGCCGCATGTGGCAGCGACAAGAAGAGCGAGACGACGTCGGCAGCGAGCGCGCCGACCACGGCGGGGGTCACCACCACTGCCGGCGCGACGACCACCGAAGGCGGCGCGAGCACGACCGAAGCCCCGGGCGCGACCAGTGGCACGGCGTCCAGCACCCCCGCGAGCGGCTCGGGCATGAAGCTCACCTACGAGATCAACCCGAAGGCCGTGTGGGACGACGGCTCGCCGATCACGGTCAAGGACTTCCAGTGCACGTTCGAGGCCACGATGGGCACGACCGGCACGTTGACGACCACCGGCTACGACCAGATCACCTCGGTCGACCAGGGCGCCAGCGACCACGAGGTGGTCGTCACCCTCAAGTCCGTCTATGCGCCGTACAAGAACCTGTTCGCCAACCCCGGCCCGCTGAAGGCCGCCGCGTTCCCGAACGGCTGCAAGGACATCAGCGCCGACCTGCAGGACTCGATCCCGTTCTCCAGCCGTCCGTACAAGCTGGACTCGTGGAGCCCTGACCAAGCGGTGCTGACCAAGAACGACAAGTACTGGGGCGACGACACGGCCAAGGTCTCCAAGGTCGTGATCGTCCCCAAGACCGACACCGACACCGAGCTGGCGTCGCTGAAGTCGGGTGAGGTCGACTTCATCTTCCCGCAGGCCGCCAACGGCATCACCGAGGCGCTGGACGACCCGAACATCAAGTACACGCCCGGCTACGGCGTGCAGTACGAGTCGCTGTGGTTCCAGCAGAAGACCGGCCCGTTCTCCGATCCGGCGTTCCGCAAGGGCTTCGCCCACATGATCGACCGCGACGAGATCCTCAAGAACATCTACGACCCGCTGTTCCCGGGCAGCGAGCTGCTGAACTGCGGTGCGTGGGTGCCGACGATCGGCAAGTGGTGCGATCAGTCCGACTACGCCAACTTCCACGACGAGGCGGCCGGCGAGAAGTTCCTCACCGATGGTGGCTACACCAAGAACTCCTCCGGCATGTGGGAGAAGGACGGCAAGGTCCCGGAGATCCGCTGGGTGATCACCGCCGGCAACAAGCGCCGTGAGGACACCCAGGCGCTGATGATCCCCGAGTTCAAGAAGCTCGGCTTCAACGTCGTCCAGGACAACTGCGACGCCGCCTGCGTGTTCCAGAAGCGCCTGCCGGCGCTCGACTACGACCTCGCCATGTACATCTGGGTCGCCTCGCCGGACCCGACGGTGACGACGATCCTGGCGTGCGAGAACATCCCGAGTGACGCCAACCAGGGGGCCGGCCAGAACACCGCGGCGTGGTGCAACGAGGAGGCCACCGACCTGATGCACCAGTCCGACGCCGAGCTCGACGTCTCCAAGCGCGAGGAGGAGATCCACCAGATCGGCAAGCTGATGGTCGACGACGCGGTCTCGGTGCCGCTGTACCAGTTCCCGAACATCGCCGCCTGGCGGACGGACAAGCTCGACGGCCCGGTCGACGCCGATGCGGCGAACTACCAGGCGTTCCAGAACATCAACGAGTGGACCGTCAAGTCCGGTGACCAGATCACCGTCGGCGCCGAGCAGTGGCCGGATTGCATCAACCCGATCACCCAGTGCGCCAACTCGTCGTGGGCGGCGTGGACGACCTTCATGAAGGTGGTCATGAACGCCTACGACACCACTGCTGCCGGTGACTTCGCGGTCACCCCGCTGCTGACCGGCGAGCCCAAGGTCGAAGTGCTCAGCTGAGCGCTCACGACCCCTCGTCGAACTGACAAGAATGGGTGGGGCTGGCTCGCCGGCCCCACCCATTCACGTTTCTCGTCCGTTCTTGACCACCGGAGGACGGAGATGCTGAGGTTCATCTCCAAGCGGTTGCTCTGGGCAATCCCGACGCTGTTGATCGTCACGTTCCTCGTGTTCGTCGCGATCCGCATCGGGACCGACCCCGTCGCCGCGTACAAGCGGGCCAACTCGCACGTCACCCCCGAGCAGATCGCCCAGTTCAAGGACAAGAACGGGCTCAACGGCTCGATCGTCCGGCAGTACTTCGCGTGGCTGGGCAACTTCGTCACCGGCAACTGGGGCGTGTCGATCGTCGGCAGCCGGCCGGTGTGGCCGTCGCTGCAGCACGCGATGGCCAACACGATCGTGCTCGGCCTGTTCGCCTCGGCGATCGGCATCACCGTCGGCCTGAGCATCGGCATCCTCTCGGCGCTCCGGCAGCACTCGGTGTTCGACAACACCGCCTCGGCCGGTGCGTTCATCGGCTTGTCGATCCCGCCGTACGTGTCGGCGATCCTGTTGCAGATGCTGTTCGCGATCTACGTCCCGAGGTGGTTCGGCCTGAGCGGCCCGCTGCTGCCGACCTCGGGCATCTACCCGCCGGGCCATCAGGGCTTCGACCCGGTGCTACGGCTCAAGTACATGCTCCTGCCGGCGATGGTGGTGGCGATCCAGACGATCGCCATCTACAGCCGGTACATGCGTGCCTCGCTCCTCGAGGTCAAGAACTCCGAGTACATGCGGACCGCCCGTTCCAAGGGGATCAGCGAGCGACGGGTGATCGTCCGGCACGCGCTGCGCAACGCGATGATCCCGATCGTCACGTTCGCCGCCCTCGACCTCGGGGCGATCATCGGTGGCCTGGTCATCACCGAACGGATCTTCCAGTACCGCGGCATGGGCGACTACTTCCTCACCGCGTTCGAGAACGGCGACTTCATGCAACTGATGCCGTGGATGGTGATCGTCGTCATCGCCTTGATCGTGTTCAACCTGATCGCCGACGTGACCTACGCCTGGCTCGACCCTCGCATCCGCCTGAACTGAGCCGGAGACGCGCATGTCCGAACTCCTCGAACCCGGTGTCGTCCTGCCGAGGCCGGCCGTCCCGATGCTCGACGACGTCCCCGCCGACGATCTCGACGACGCCCAAGGTCTCGTCGAGTCGATCTCGCCGGGACGGATGGCGCTCAAGCGCTTCCTGCACCACAAGGTCGCCGTCGTCTTCTCCGTGATCTTCCTGCTGATCGCCCTCGTCGTGATCTTCGCCCCGTGGACGTCGCGCTACCCGGAGAACTTCCGGCTGCCGGCGATCAACGGCAAGGTGGCCACCAGCCCGCCGAGCAGCCAGGCGTGGTTCGGCACGAACTCGAAGAACTTCGACCTGTACTCCCAGCTGATCTGGGGTGGCCGCGTCTCGCTGTTCATCGGCCTGATGGTGGCGATCTTCTCCAGCGTGGTCGGCACCGTCGTCGGCGCGATCGCCGGCTTCAAGGGAGGGCGGCTCGACGACATCCTGATGCGCGTCACCGACCTGTTCCTGGCGTTCCCGACGCTCGTGCTGCTGCTCGTGCTGCGCAACCTGTTCGACAACGTCAGCTGGCTGTCCTGGCTGTTCGGCGATCTCAAGTCGGTGCGCTTCATGGTGGTGCTGCTCGTCAGCATCACGTGGATGGCGGTCGCCCGCATCGTGCGCGGCGTCGTGCTCAGCCTCCGAGAGCGGGAGTTCGTCGAGGCGGCGGTGGCGCTCGGCTCGTCGTCGAAGCGGATCGTCGTCAAGCACCTGATCCCCAACTCGATCGGCCCGATCATCGTCGCTCTCACCACCTCGGTGGTCGGGGCGATCGTCGCCGAGTCGACGCTGTCGTTCTTCGGCTACGGCATCGACCCGGTCACCCGGACGAGCTGGGGCACGCTGCTCGCCGACTCCAAGGGTGGCGTCATCACCGGTCAGTGGTGGCTGGTCGTCTTCCCGTCGGCCGTGTTCGTGCTGACGATCTTGTGCATCAACTTCATCGGCGACGCACTGCGTGACGCCTTCGACCCGAAGCAGGACGTCAACTGATGTCGACCGTGAGCTCGACGACCAGCTCGGCGCCGGTGCCGGCCGACCTCCCCGTCCTGCAACTCCGGGACCTGCGCATCTCGTTCCCCACGCTCAACGGCACCGTCCAGGCGGTGCGTGGCGTCGACCTCGAGGTCAACGCCGGCGAGCTCGTCGCCATCGTCGGCGAGTCCGGCTCCGGCAAGTCCGTCACGTTCCTCGGCCTGATGGGCCTGCTGCCGTCGAACACCGTGATCGGCGGGTCGGCGAAGCTCGACGGCGTCGAGCTGATCGGGGCCAAGAAGAAGGTCGCCCGGCGCCTGCGTGGCAAGAAGATGGCGATGATCTTCCAGGATCCGCTGTCCGCGCTGAACCCGGTGCACCGCATCGGCCACCAGATCGTCGAGATGATCCGCTCGCACCAGGACGTCGGCAAGAGCGAGGCGATGGTGCGGGCGATCGAACTGCTCGACCTCGTCGGCATCCCGCAGCCGAAGGACCGTGCCCGGCAGTTCCCCCACGAGTTCTCCGGCGGCATGCGCCAGCGCGTGATGATCGCGATGGCGATCGCCAACGACCCGTCGCTGCTGATCGCCGACGAGCCGACGACGGCGCTCGACGTCACCGTGCAGGCCCAGATCCTCGAGGTCATCCAGCGGATCCAGCGCGAGCTGAACACCGCCGTCGTGCTGATCACCCACGACCTCGGCGTCGTCGCCCGCGTCGCCGAGCGCGTCCAGGTGATGTACGCCGGGCGCCCGGTCGAGCGGGCGTCGGTGAACACGCTGTTCGCCGACCCGACGCATCCGTACACCGTCGGCCTGCTGCACTCGCTGCCGCGGCTCGGGCAGGAACGTCTGCATCCGATCGGCGGGGCGCCGCCGAACATGCTGAGGCCGCCGTCGGGGTGCGCGTTCCGGCCGCGGTGTGCGTTCGCCCAGCCGGTATGCGCCGGCGAGGTGCCGGGCCTGCGCCCGTTCCACCAGTCGGAGACGGCGTGCGTGCGCATCGAGGAGCTGGACCTGCACGAGGTCGAGGTCGTCGCCACGGAGGAGATCGCATGAGCGACCACGACCGAGCGAGCGCCAGCGAGCCGGGCGTCGACGGGGTTCGGGGGCGCAGCCCCCGTGCAAGGGAGGTCGCGTGAGCTCGACGTCACCGTCCGGGAGCAACGGTCAGGCGCCGGCGGCGATCCGCCTCGGCGACGACGGCGATCGACCGACGCCGGTCCTCGAGGTCACCGACCTCGTCAAGAACTTCACGGTCAGCAGCTCGAAGGGCTTCCGCTCGGTGAAGCGCACGGTGCAGGCCGTGTCGGGCGTGTCGTTCACCGTGCACGAGAACGAGACCATCGGCCTGGTGGGGGAGAGCGGGTCGGGCAAGACCACCGTCGGGCGCTGCGTGCTGCGCCTGCTCGAGCCAACCGCCGGCAGCGTGCGCTACAAGGGCCAGGAGCTGCGCGGCCTCGACGCGATGGCGATGCGCCGGCTGCGTCGCGAGCTGCAGATCGTCTTCCAGGACCCGTACGCCTCGCTCGACCCGAAGATGACGGTCGGCGCGTCGATCTCGGAGGCGCTGGAGATCCAGAAGATCCCCGGCAAGCACAGCGAGCGGGTGGGCGAGCTGTTGGAGCTGGTCGGGCTGGCGCCGGATCACGCCCGCCGCTTTCCGCACGAGTTCTCCGGTGGGCAGCGCCAGCGCATCGGCATCGCCAGGGCGCTGGCCCTCGACCCGACGCTGGTCGTGCTCGACGAGCCGGTGTCGGCGCTCGACGTCAGCATCCAGGCCGGTGTCGTCAACCTGCTCGAGGACCTGCAGTCCAGGTTGAACCTCAGCTACGTCTTCATCGCCCACGATCTGTCCGTCGTGCGCCACATCAGCGACGTCGTCGCGGTGATGTACCTCGGCAGGCTGATGGAGATCGGTCCCGCCGAGCAGATCTACAGCGCGCCGGCGCACCCGTATACCCAGGCGCTGCTGTCGGCGGTCCCCGAGCCCGACCCGATCCTCGAGCGCCAGCGCCAGCGCGTCGTGCTACAGGGCGACGTGCCGAGCCCGATCAACCCGCCGAGCGGCTGCCGCTTCCGGACACGCTGCCCGAAGGCCCAGGAGATCTGTGCGGTGGAGGAGCCGGCGCTCGAGCCGCGGGGGATGGACCACCCGGTCGCCTGTCACTTCGCCGAGGTGGTCACCGCCGTGGCCGTCCCCGTGTCGTGAACGGTCGGTAGGCTGGTCGGCCGTGCGCGATCTCGTGATGTACCTCACGCTGGTGATCAACCTGGTGTCCACCATCGGCATGATCGCGGGCATCCTGCTGCACAGTGGCCGCGGCGGTGGCCTCTCCGACATGTTCGGTGGCGCCGGCACCACGGCGCTTGGCTCGACCTCCGCCGAGCGCAACCTGTCGCGGATCACGATGGTGTTCGCCCTGCTGTGGTTCTTCACCGTGCTCGCGCTCGGGTTCCTGTTGGTCCGCTACTAGCTCCCGGCTAGCATTGCTGGCCCAACCACACACGTCGAAGTGGCGAAATAGGCAGACGCGCCAGCTTGAGGGGCTGGTGTCCGAAAGGACGTGGGGGTTCAAGTCCCCCCTTCGACACCGCACGATGAGTGCAACAGGCCAGCTCAGGAGCGGTGGGCGGTGGTCTGATGAGGCCATCGAGACTTCGGTTGTCAGCAACTGCGCTGACGGCTGTCGCGCCATGCATTCAGCCGCTCTGGCACCGTCGGTCGTGAGTACGGCCGCTCGGTCGGCGATGGGCGACACGGGGCTACGCCGTTGGTGGTCGATCGTGGCGGCCGCATCCACATCGTGCAGGACGGCACGGTCAGCGAGCTGTGCGGCAGCTGCTCGCCGGCGACCTGCTCGATCTGCTCGGCCCGTTCGACGGTGGCGATGGCGGCGCCGGTCCGGACCTGCGCCGGCCGCGGATCGTGCCGGGCAGGTGTGCGGGCGAGCCGCATCTGGAGGGGCCGGGCCTGACGACGTCGACGATCGCCACGGTGTTTGCGATCGAAGGATTGGGGCCACGATCCGCTGCGCGTCACCGGCGCGCTCTTGCTCGACCTTCCCGGCGCACTCAAGCGCCTCGACACGCGCCGGCCTCAGGTGTTCTGGCTGCGGCCGAGGAATCCGGAACCGAAGAACCCGAACGATCTGTTCGACTGTCGCCGGTCATCTGCATCACACCCGCGACGGGCTGTGGGAACAGGTCAAGGTCACCCCGGGCGTGCTCTGGCGGCGGGCCTCTCCGTAACCCTGATATCGAAGTCGACACTGCAACGGGCGAGGTCTACCCGAAACTGCCGGGCGGCGGACTAGCCGGGATCGCTGGTGGCCGACCCTCCACTGCCGCGGGCCACCGTCGTCGGCTCGTCGGCGTTCGTCGCCGCAGCCCGCCGCGTCGCGTCGTTGTCGCCTTCGACGGTCACGACGACGCGATCAGGCGGCGCGGCATGCGGCGCAGACGCCCACCAGGTCGATCCGGTGCTCGGTGAGCTCGAAGCCGGCGTAGTGGGCGGCGTCCTCCAGCGCCCGCTCGATGCTCCGCTCGGCGCGGTTGGGGAGTGCGATGTCGACCACGGTGCTGCACTCGCGGCACACGAGGTGGTGGTGGTGCTCCTTCGTGACCAGCTCGCTGAGCTCGAAGTAGGAGCGGCCCTCGCCGACGTCGACACGGGCGACGACGCCGGCCTGCTCGAGCACGGCCAGGTTCCGGTACAGCGAGCCTCTGCACGACCCCGGGCATCTGCTGCACGATCATCGGGATCGTCACCGGCGCACCGAGCAACGCGAGCGCCTCGACGAGGGCTTGGCGGCCGCGGGTGTACATGTGCCCGCCAGCGTCCATCTGCCGGCGGACGATCGAGTGCATCTCAGACACGAGAATGAGAATAGCCGAGAACGCCCGGGGCCGTCGCCGTCGGCCGCCGGCGCGCCCGGCGCCCCCGGGCCGCGGCGACGAGGCGGCACGACACGTAGATGGTGAAGGAGATGGTGGTGACGTACGGGCTGATCGGCACGCTGCTGCCGAGCGCGAGGAGGATGCCGCCGACCATCGAGACGAACCCGAAGGTCATGCTGAGCGCGGTGACGGCGCGCGGCGAGCGGGCCACGCGCACGGCGGCCGCGGCGGGTGTGCAGGTGACGCTGAGCACCAGCAGGGCGCCGATGATCTGCACCGACATGGCGACGGTGAGGCCGAGCAGCAGCATGAACACGGGGGAGAGCGCCCCGACGGGGACGCCGCGGGCGGCGGCCAGCTCGGGGTCGGTGCTGGCGAAGCTGAGCGGCCGCCAGAGGGCCGCGAGGGCGGCGGCGACGACGATCGAGGTGCCGATCAGCCAGCGCAGCTGGGGGGTGTCGATCGCCACGATCTGTCCGGTGAGCAGCCCGAACTTGTTCGCGGCGCGGCCGCGGTAGAGCGCCAGGAAGAGCACGCCGAGGCCCAACCCGAACGGCATCAGGACGCCGATGATCGAGTTGCGGTCACGGGCGCGGCTGCCCAGCGCCCCGATCACGAGGGCGGCGATGATCGATCCGGTCAGCGACCCGGCGATGACGTCGACGCCGATGAGCAGCGCCGCGGCGGCGCCGGCGAAGGACAGCTCGCTGATGCCGTGCACCGCGAAGGGCGGGTCGCGCATCATCACGAACGTGCTGATCAGCCCGCCGACGAGCCCGAGCACCGCGCCGGCGATGATCGAGTTGTGGACGAGGCCGAGCAGCTCGCCGTAGTTGGAGAAGTTGAAGATCCGCTCCCACCAGTTCTGGCCGGCGGTCGCGGCGAGGACGCTCACCTCGCGTCCGCTCGCTCGACGGCCGTGCGGTGACCGACGTCGGCGTGGTGCTCGTCGTGCTCGTCGTGATAGGTGGGCGGCAGGCCGGCGACCAGGATGTGGCCGTCGCGGCGGATGACCTCGACGGGTGATGCGTAGAGGGCGCCGAGCGTGGTCGAGGTGAAGACCTCGTCGACGGTGCCGACCAGGCAGCGCCCGCCCGCCAGGTAGAGGACGCGGTCGACGTAGGGCAGCACCGGGTTGATCTCGTGGGTGACGAACACGACGGCGGTGCCGCGCTCGTGACGCTGGCGATCGACGAGCGCGCTGATCGTCGCCTGGCTGCCCAGGTCGAGCGACAGCAGCGGCTCGTCGCACAGCAGCAGGAGCGGATCGCCGACGAGCGCCTGGGCGATCCGCACGCGCTGCTGCTCGCCACCCGAGAGCGTGCCGATCGGCATGTCGGCGAGCGCGGCGGCGTCGACGGCGGTGAGCGTCTCGCCGACCCGAGCCCAGTCGACGCGTCGAGGCCGGCCGAACCCCCAACGATGACCGTCGAGCCCTTGGCGGACGACGTCCTTGGCGCGCAGCGGCGTGAACGGATCGATGCGATGCTGCTGGCGGACGTAGCCGATCCGGCGCCTGGCCTGCGTCGCCGGCTGACCGCCGACCGTCACCGTGCCGCCGGTCAGCGGCAGCAGGCCGAGGATGGCGCGCAGCAGGCTGGTCTTGCCCGAGCCGTTGGCCCCGAGCACGGCGAGGAGCTCACCCGGTTGGACGTCGAGGGAGAGCCCGGTCCACAGCCGGCGCGTGCCGTGGGCCAGCGCGGCATCGCGCAGCTGCAGTACCGGTTCGGTCACGGTCGACGACTGCCGGCGTCAGGCGAGGGCCGACAGGATGGCTGCGAGGTTGGCGGTCATCCAGCTGATGTAGCTCATGCCGGCCGGCAGCGTCTCGGTGACCGGGACCACCGCGACCTGGTTGGCCTTCGCCGCGGCGAGCACCTGCTCGGTCTCGGGTCCGGAGGTCTGCTCGTTGTAGGCGAGCAGCTTCACGCCGCCGTTCGAGAACAGGTCGAGCGTCTCCTTGAGGACCGCCGGCGGCACGTCGCTGCCCTCCTCGATCGCCTCGCTGAACTCCGCGGGGGTCTTGTTGACCAACCCGCTCGCCTCGAGCATGTACAGCGGGACCGGCTCGGTGATCGCCACGCCGGTGCCGCCGTGCGCCTGCTTGATGGTCGCCTCCGTCGCCCGGAGCTGCTGGAGCGAGCCCTTGAACGACGTCGCGTTGGACTGGAACGCCGACGCGCCGGCCGGATCGGCCGCCGAGAGGGCGCTGACGAGTCGATCGGTCAGCTTCTCGATGGTGCCGAAGTCGTACCAGACGTGCTCGTTCAGCTCGCCCCCGTCGGCCGCGGTGAAACCGGAGATGTCGACGACGTTGAGCACGGTGACGTCGTCGTTGTTCGACGCCTTCAGCATCGTGTCGATGAAGTCGTCGTACCCGCCGCCGTTCTCGACCACGATGTCGGCCTTCGACAGCGCCAGCTGGTTCTGCGTGTTCGCCTCGTAGGAGTGCGGATCGGCGCTCGGGTCGGTGATGATCGAGGTGACGTCGACCCGATCGCCGGCGATCTGCTCGACGATGTCGCCGTAGACGTCGGTCGAGGCGACGACGCCGAGCCTGGCGGACCTGTCGGGCGTCGACGCCGCCGTCGTCGCTGCTGCTGCCGATGTCGACGCTGCTGCTGTCGACGCCGGCGCCTTCGACGTCGACGAGCTGCTCCCGGACGAGCCGCATCCGGCGAGCGCCACCGTCGCGGCCAATGCCACCAGCGCGCTCGTGACCCTCGCACGACCAGACACCATGCTCCACCTGCCTTCGTTCGCAGTCGCCCCCTGGCGAGCGATCAATAATGGGACTCACTCTAAGAACTTTGTGAGACTGATTCCCAATCGCTGGACGAAGTCGTCATCATCGACAGCGCGCGTGCGTGACGCCGGGGCAATGGATCGGGAATAAGACTGTTTCTTAGCAAAGGCGACGATGCGGCTGTGCGACCAGCTCTGGCAGACCAGGATCCCATCGACGCGCTCCGCGGCGGGGCACCGATCTGGCGCTGGCCGAGATCACTGCCGCCCGGCCTGGCGACCTATGCTCGGCGCCCGCCTCCTCGTCGCCGTCGACCGCGCTCGGCGCCACGCGCCGCTCAGCCGGGCGCGAGCACGCGGCGGGCCCGCTCGGCGGCGGCGACCATCTCGGTGATCGAGGCTTCGACCTCGGGCCAGCAGCGGGTCTTGAGGCCGCAGTCGGGGTTGACCCACAGGCGGTCGGGGCCGAGTGCGTCGAGCGCGGCGGCGAGCAGCCGGTCGATCTCGTCGCCGGACGGGACGCGTGGCGAGTGGATGTCCCACACGCCGGGGCCGACCTCGTTCGGGTAGGCGGCGGCGCGCAGCTCCTCGACGAGACGCATGCCGGACCGTGACGCCTCCATCGAGATGACGTCGGCGTCGAGGGCGACGACGGCGTCGATGATCTCGCCGAACTCGGCCTAGCACATGTGGGAGTGGATCTGCGTCGCGTCGGCGACGCCACTCGCCGCCAGGCGGAACGCCTCGGTCGCCCAGTCGAGATACGCGGCCCAGTCGGTGTGGCGCAGCGGCAGGCCCTCGCGCAGCGCCGGCTCGTCGATCTGGATGACGCCGATCCCCGCGGCCTCGAGATCGACGACCTCGTCGCGCAGCGCCAGCGCGACCTGGCGGGCGGTGACCGACTCGGGCTGGTCGTCGCGCACGGACGACCACTGCAGGATCGTCACCGGCCCGGTGAGCATGCCCTTCATCGGGCGGTCGGTGAGCCCGGCGGCGTAGGTCGACCAGCCGACGGTCATCGGTGCCGGGCGGCGCACGTCGCCGAACAGCACCGGCGGCTTGACGCAGCGCGACCCGTAGCTCTGCACCCAGCCGTGGCTGGTCGTGGCGAAGCCGTCGAGCTGCTCGCCGAAGTACTCGACCATGTCGGAGCACGTCGATCGGCAGGCCGACGGCGACGTCGAGGTTCGGCCCGAGGGCCCCGAAGTACGTGGCCAGGGTCAGCTCGACGCCGCCGGCGGCGGCGCGCAGGCGGTCGTAGGCGGTGGTCGACGCAGCTCGCTCGCGGTCGTCGAGATCGAGCACCAGCACCGGCTCGTCGAGTTGGATCGCGGTCGCGCCGTCGGCGACGAGGTCGGCGAGCCAGGCCTCGTAGGCGGGCAGCAGCGCGTCGAGCAGCTCGATCGCCGAGCCGCCGTCGGTGCGCTTGGATAGTCGCAGGAACGTGACCGGGCCGAGCACGGCCGGCCCGGTGTCGATGCCCAGCCGGCGGGCTTCGAGGTGGTGGGCGCGCCCGGTGGGGGAGGTGTAGGCGAACGCCTGGTCGGGAGCCAGCTCGGGGACGAGGTAGTGGTAGTTGGTGTCGAACCACGTGGTCAGCTCCAGCGCCGGGACGCCGTCACCGCCGCGGGCCATGAGGAAGTAGGTGGCCAGCGCGTCGGCGTCGTCGCCCGACACGTCCACGGGCGCGCCGAAGCGCGGCGGCACCGCGCCGAGCGTCACGGCGGTGTCGAGGACGTGGTCGTAGAACGAGAAGTCGCCGCTCGGGGTCCGCCCGATGCCGCGCTGGGCCTGCAGGTGTCAGTGGCGGGCGCGCAGCTCCCGGGCGGTGTCGCGCAGCGTCGCCGCGTCGACCTCGCCGCGCCAGAAGCGCTCCAGCGCCCACTTCAGCTCGCGGTCCACGCCCATCCGGGGGAAACCGAGGTTGGCAGTCGTGATGGTCATGCGGATCTCTCCAACGTCATGCCCGTCGCGAGGCAGGCGGCGGTCTGGGCGAAGCGGCGCCCGGCGATCAGGTGGACGCGGTCGAACGCGCCCGAGGCGCGCACCGCCTCGATCAGCTCGACGGCGTGACGGACGCCGGCGTCGCGGTCGCGGTCGAGCGCGTCGAGCAGCGCGTCCGGGGCCTGCAGCTCCGGCAGTTGGGCGCCGATCCGCCGCGCCGTCGCGGCACTGGGCAGGACCATCACGCCGGCGTAGACGGCGCCGGCGAACGCGGTCGCGTCCCGCCAGCGCAGCAGGCGGTCGATCGACCACGACACCTGGACGAACAGGCGGTCGGCGTCGAGCTTCCATGCCGGCAGGCGCGACAGGCGGGTCGTCACGCCGAAGCGCAGGCCCGCGGCGAGACACTCCTCGACCATCGTCCGGACGCGCATCCCGCCGGCGCGCTCGCCGACGCTCGGCTCGTCGCCGTACACCAGCAGCAGCTCGTCGACGCCGAGGTGCTGCGCGGTGAGCAGGTCGCGGCGCAGGCCGAGCAGGTTGCGGTCGCGGGCGTTCAGGCAGGCGGTCGCCCGTGCGCCGAAGCGCCCGACGCGGTCGGCGACGACGATGCTCGACACCGTCGCCCGGCCGGTGTGGTCGTCGGGCACGAGGAACCGGGACGTCACCGGCCGCAGCGCGGCCACCTGCTCGCGCATCGCCGAGAGGTCGACGGTGACCGGTGGCTCGATCTCGGCGATCACCTCGAACATCGCCATGACGGTACGGAGCCATCACTTCGAGGAGAAGGTACAGATGTGGGCTTTGTTCGCCAGTACAGTCATCTGTGCTGGTCGCCGAACGAGCGATCTGTGCTGGGAGGACATCGATGGCGCTCGACGCCGGCAGCCAGGACCCGCTCTACCAGCAGCTCGCCGACCTGCTCACCGAGCAGATCGGTGCCGGCGTGTTCCGCCCCGGCGACCGGCTGCCGTCGGTGCGCAGGCTGCACACCCAGCACACCGTCAGCGTCACCACCGTCCTCGAGGCGTGCCGCGTGCTCGAAGACCGTGGCCTGATCCGGGCCCGCCCGAAGTCCGGCTACTACGTCCAACGTCCGGCGGCGACGCGCGAGCCCGACGTGCCGACGGCGGCGAGCCGGTCGCGGCGCGTCGACCGCTCACTCGCGCTCGACATCAACCTCGGCATCGGCAACCCGCAGCACCCGACCCTCGGCGCGGCCGTGCAGGGGCCCGAGCTGATGCCGATCACCACCATCAACCGGCTCCTCGCCCAGGTCAACCGGCTGCACCCGACGGCCTGCCACTCCTACGACGCGCCACCCGGCAGCATCGAGCTGCGCCGCGCCATCGCCCGGCGCAGCGCGGACGCGGGCTACACCGTCAGCCCCGACGAGATCGTGATCACCGGCGGCGCCAAGGAGGCCGTGTACCTGTCGATCCGCACCGTCACCAAGCCGGGCGACACCGTGGCCATCGAGAGCCCCGCGTACTACGCGCTCTTGGAGGTGCTCGCCTCGCTCGACCTGCGCGCCGTCGAGATCCCCAGCCATCCCCGTCACGGGATCGACCTCGACCGCCTCGAACGGGTGCTGCAGCGCCAGCGCATCGCGGCGATCGCGCTGATGGCCAACTTCTCCAACCCGACCGGCTCGTGCATGCCCGACGACGCCAAGCGCCGCCTCGTCGAGCTCGCCGAGCACCACGGCACGCCCATCGTCGACGACGACGTGTACGGCAACCTGGCCTTCGACGGGCACCGCCCCCGTTCGCTGAAGGCGTTCGACACCAGCGGGATCGTCATGTCCTGCGCCTCGTACAGCAAGTCGCTGTCGCCCGGGCTGCGCGTCGGCTGGGCGATCCCCGGCCGCTTCCTCGAACGGTTCGAGCTGCTCAAGCTCGTCGTCAACCAGGCCACCGCCGTCGCCCCGCAGCTGGCCATCGCCGCCTACCTGGAGAGCGGTGGCTTCGACCGCCACCTGCGTCGCGTCCAGCGCACCTACGCGGCGCAGATGGACCGGATGATCGACGCCGTCGAGCGCCATCTCCCGGGCGAGACCCGTCACACGGTGCCGCGCGGCGGGCACGTCCTGTGGATCCAGCTGCCAGCCGGCGTCGACAGCATCGAGCTGTACCACGACGCCCACCGCCACGGCATCCAGTTCGCGCCCGGCCCGATGTTCAGCGCCGCTGGCGGCTTCCGCGACCACCTGCGCCTGAACACCGGCTTCCCCCACACCTCCGCCACCGACGAACAGGTCGCCACCCTCGGGCGGCTTGTCGCCGAGCATCGAACCAGGCGCGCTTAGCACTCAAAGAAGCGAGCCCGGTCGAGGCGTTCGGTCGCCGGTGGCACCTCTAGGTTCGTCTCGGGATCGGGTGCGACTGCCGCCTGGTGGCGGCTGCACACGCCCAGCGCCGAGCGCTCTCGCGTTCGGCAACTCGTGCTCGTCGGTCGACTCGGCTGACGCGAGCACCCGGTCAACTCGAGGAGAACGATGAAGAGCTCCCGCTCGTTGCGCACACGAACCTGGATCAGTGCCGCCGCCGTCGCCGGCGTGCTGGCCGTCGTCGCCGGCGCGTGTTCGCCGGACAAGGCCGACACCGCGACCACCTCGTCCACGGCATCGACCACCGTCGCGTCGTCGGCCGGCACGTCCTCCGACTCCTCCGTCGCGACGTCGAGCACGGGGTCGTCGGTGGCGCCGACGACGGCTGCGGGCGGGGAGACGCCGGCAGGTGCGGAAACCCTGACGATCGCGACGAGCTTTGCGATCGACGACCTCGATCCGATCGAGAACTCGTTCTGGGGCCCGGAGTTCGGCTACGTCGAGCTGCTGATGCGCCCCGAGCGTGACGGCAACCCGTCGCCGTGGGTGCTCAAGGACCTGAAGGCGGAGAACGACACGACGTGGACGCTGACGCTGCGCGACAACGTCGTGTTCGAGAACGGCAAGAAGTTCGACGTGCAGGCGCTCGTGGACCTGCTCGAGTACAGCGAGGAGAAGAACGAGAGCTTCGCCACCGCAGCGAAGATCGCCTCGGTCACCGCCAGCGGCGCCGACACGGTGACCGTGACGACCACCGAGCCCGTCCCGGGCATGCCCAACATCCTCGCCGACGAGGCCAACGTGCCGGTGTACGACGTCCCCGCGTACAAGGAGCACCTGGCGTCGGGCGCCGATCCGTCGGCGTTGCTGGCGGCGGGCCTCTACACCGGCCCCTATCAGGTGACGTCGCTCAGCGAGCAATCCGTGAGCCTGGAGCCGGTGGCGAACTACTGGGACGGCACGCCGGCCCTGTCGGCGCTGACGATCAAGATCGTTCCCGAGACGACGTCGCGGGTGCAGGCGGTGCAGGCCGGTGAGGCGGACATCGCGATCTACATGCCGACGGTCGTGGCGACGACGCTCGAAGGGCGCAACGACGCGTTCTACGTCACCGGGCAGCCGACCGGCTCGACCTTCGCCCTGCAGCTGCGCAATGCCGGCCCGTTCGTCGACACGAACGTGCGCAAGGCGGTGCTCGCGGCGATCGACTACCGGTCGCTCGCCGAGGACGTCCTCGATGGTCGAGCGGCCGTCGCCGAGAGCGTGTTCGGGCCGTCGTTCCCGTTCGCCGTCAAGACACAGGTCACGGATCTCGACGACGCCAAGCGCCTGCTCGACGAGGCTGGTTGGGTTGCCGACGGCGGTGGCACGCGCGCCAAGGACGGCCAGTCGCTGACCTTGCGCCTGCTGTCGTACCCGCAGCAGCCGGACTCGGACACCCTCGCGGTCGCCCTCCAGGCGCAGCTGAAGGAGGTCGGCATCGCCGTCGAGGTCTCCAACGTGCCCGACATCACCGCGTCGCGCAAGGGCGACGACTGGGATGCGGCGATCGTCGGCGACTCGTTGATGTCGTTCGCGCTCAGCCCCGAGGTCGGCCTGCGCAGCGGGCTCGTCACCGGCGGCGACCAGAACTTCATGAAGGTCAGCAACGCCGAGCTCGACGCCCTCGTCGACAAGCTGAGCACGACGCTCGACAAGACCGAGCGCAACGATCTGCTCGTCCAGATCCAGCAGGTGATCCACGACAACGGCCTGTGGGCGGCGCTGGTCATGCGTCAGCCGGCCGTCGTCACGAACGCGAAGTGGAAGGGTTACACGACCCCGCTGGCCAACATGTGGGTGGACGCGAAGACCGCGCCGACGGCGTGAGGCCATGACCGGGCTGGTCCTGCGCAGGCTCACCCAGGCCCTCGGGACGTTGCTCGGCGGGGCGGTGATCACGTTCCTGTTGCTCGCCGCCACGCCGGGTGATCCCGCGGAGCGGATCCTCGCGGCCCGGGGCAAGGAGAGCGCGACGCCAACCGCCGTGGCCGCGCTGCGCGAGCAGCTCGGCCTCGATCGGTCGTTGCTGGTGAGGCTCGGCGAGTACCTGCGTGATCTGCTGCACGGCGACCTCGGCACGTCGTGGAGCACGGGCCGGCCGGTGGCCTCCGAGCTCGGCCGCAGGCTGCCCGCCACCCTGCGGCTGACGGTCGCCGCCCTGGCGCTGGCGATCGTCCTCAGCCTGCTGCTCGGCCTTCTCGCCGCGTGGGGAGCCGGGCGCATCCCGGATCTCGTCTCCCGACTGCTGAGCATGGTGTTCCTGGTGGTTCCCAGCTTCCTGCTCGGGATCGTCATCCTCGACCTCGTGGTCGTCCGGCTGGGCATCGGTGTCGTCGTCTCCGACGGGACGTGGGCGACGGTGCTGCTGCCGGCGATCACGCTCGCGCTCGGCTCGGCGGCGTCGTGGTCACGTGTCCTGCGCGCCAGCCTGCTGGACGCGCACACCGCCGCGTTCCTGACGGTCAGCCGGGCGCGTGGCACGTCGAGGCTGCGCCGCCTGCTGGTCCACGAGCTGCCCAACGCGATCCCGCCGTTCATCACGATCATCGGGCTGGAGATCGCGGTGCTGCTCGGTGGCGCGCCGATCGTCGAGAGCATCTTCTCGTGGCCGGGCGTCGGCAGGTTCACGGTCCAGGCGGTCGGGTCGCGGGACATGCCGGTGGTCGTCGGGTTCGTGATGCTCGCGATCACCCTGTTCGTCGTGTCCAGCCTGGTGGTCGACCTCGTCAACGCGCTGATCGATCCTCGGCAGCGAGCGCGATGAGCGCGATCTCCCTGGGCGACGCGACGCCCGAGCTGCTCGCCGGTCAGACGCGGCTGTGGCGCCGTGTGCTCGGCCACCGCGGCGGACTCGTCGGCGTCGTCCTGGTGGCCGTCCTGTTCGCCGTCGCCGCGATCGGGCCGTTGCTGACGGCGGACCCGAACGTCCCCGACTACAAGAACAAGCTCCGCCCACCGAGCGCGGCTCACCTGCTCGGCACGGATCTGGCCGGGCGCGACCTGCTTGCCCGCTCGGTCGCCGGGGCACGGGCGTCGCTCGGCGCGGCGTTGATCGTGATGCTGATCGTCACCGTCGCCGGGCTGCTCGTCGGTGTGCTCGCCGGCTCCGCCGGGGGTGTGATCGACACGGTCCTGATCCGGCTGATGGACGTCGTCCTCGGCCTCCCGGGCCTCGTGCTCACCCTCGCCCTCGTCGGTGCGCTCGGGCCGAGCTTCTTCAACCTCGTGCTGGCGATGTCGGCGACGGGCTGGGCAGGGCTCGCCAAGATCGCTCGCGCCCACACCCGCGGCGCCGGGCGGCGTCCCGACGTCGTCGCCGCGCGGATGGCCGGAGCAGGACCGGTGCGCATCGCCTTCGGCCACGTCCTGCCCGGCGCCGTCTCGCTGGTGCTCGTCGCCTCCGCGCTCCGGCTCGGCGAGACCGTCATCGCGCTCGCCGGCCTGTCGTTCCTCGGTCTCGGTGCCCAACCGCCGACGGCCGAGTGGGGCAACATGCTCGCCGACAGCCGCCAGACGCTCGCCGTCGCCCCGTTCCAGCTGATCGGCCCCGGCGTCGGGCTGATGCTCACCGTGCTCGCCTCGATCCTCGTCGCCGATGCCCTGCGCGACGTCAACGAGCCGGAGAGCCGGCTGTGAGCCTCGTCCCGCTGTCGATCGAGGAGCTGTCGGTCACCTACGCCAATGGGCACCGGGCGCTGGCCGGGATCTCGCTGACCGTCGAGCACGGCGGCCAGCTCGCCGTGGTCGGCGCGTCGGGTTCGGGCAAGACCACGCTGCTGCGGGCGATCATGGGACTGCTCCCCGCGTCGGCGGTGGTGACCGGGCGGATCGCGGTCGAGGGCGAGAATCTGCTGACGATGTCGGCGCGGCAACGCCAGGCGCTGAGCGGCCGCTCGATCGGCTTCGTCGCCCAGGACCCGTTCGCCGCGTTCGACCCGCTGCGCCGCGTCGGCCACCACGTCGAGGAGGCGTGGAAGGCCCACGGCGAACGGGTTCCGCGGGACGGGGTCGCGCATGGTCTGGCCAGGATGGGCATCCCCGAGCCGGCCCAACGCTGCCGCCAGCGCCCGCACCAGTGGTCCGGCGGGATGCTCCAGCGGGCGACCACGCTGGCTGCCACGGTCCACGATCCGGTGCTCACGCTCGCCGACGAGCCGACCAGCGCGCTCGACGCCGAGCTGGCCGACAGCGCACTGGAACTGCTGCGCACCACCTGCTCGGCGCTGCTCGTGGTGACCCACGACCTCGCGCTCGCCGGTCGCCACACCGACCGGGTCGTGGTGCTCGACGACGGCCACATCGTCGAGCAGGGACGGTCCGCGCAGATCCTCACCGACCCCGAGCACGAGGTGACGCGCGGTGCTGATCCACGCGGCGCGACTACAGCCGCGCGGCGTGCCACCGGATCCGGCAGCGGAGACCGCCGACGTGATCGTCAGCGCTCGCGGGATCACCAAGTCCTACGCGACCCGGCACGGCACGGTGGATGCCGTCAAACCGACCTGGATCGACCTGCGCGCCGGCGAGGTCGTCGGCATCGTCGGGCCCTCCGGTTCCGGGAAGTCGACGTTGCTGCGCCTGCTCGCCGGCATGGAACGACCCGACGAGGGGGAGATCGACGCCGGCGGGCAACCGATGTGGGGGTCGGGGCCGCGGCCGAGCGTGCTGCGACCCGGCTTCGCGATGCCCGTCTTCCAGAACCCCGTCAGCAGCCTCGACCCCCGATGGCCGCTGTGGAAGAGCCTCACCGAGCCGCTGCTGCTGTCCGGTGTGCGGCTCGGCCGGGCGCAGCGGCGCGAGCGAGCCCACCGGGCGATGGCTTCGCTGGGGCTCGGCGACATCGACGTCGAGCGGCTCCCGGGCTCGCTCTCCGTCGGGCAGTGCCAGCGCGTCGCCGTGCTGCGCGCCCTGATCGGCGGCCCGGCGCTGTTCGCCGCCGACGAGCCGACGGCGAGCCTCGACGTCGAGGCGGCCACCGTCGTCAGCGACATGCTGCGCGACGCGGCCGACAAGGGCGCCGCGGTGCTCGTCGTCTCCCACGACGAGGCCCGCCTGCGGTCCTACGCCGACCGCCTCCTGATCGTCCGCGACGGCGCGGTGCTCACCGGGGAGGCAGCATGAGCGTTCACCCTCGCGGGTCGTCCGCCGCCGAGATCCTCGACTCGCTGCTCCAGCGCCTCCCTGACGATCGCCACCAGCCGCTGGTGCTCGGCGCCGGCGAGCAGCTCGTGGCGGCCACGTCGATCATCGACCGGGCCTGGCTCGCCGAGCAGATCCGCCTGCGCGGGCAACGGTGGGGCACCGACGACCGGCGCGTGCTGACGACGCTGTGGTGGTACTCCGCATCGTCGTGGGTCGTCGGTCCGACGCTGACCTCGGTGGCACTCGGCCACGATGTGCTCTCGGCGGCGCTCGACGACCTGTCGCTGCACTGGCTGCCTGACAGCCGCATCACCGGGGCGACGTCGTCGAGGGTCCTCCCCGGATCGCCGGGGATCGCGACCGCGGTGGCGACGCTGCGCGAGATGTACGACGTCGTCGTCCCCGAACTGGCAGGGATCGGCGGCATCGGCGCCCGTCCTCTGTGGGCGATGGCCGCCGACGCGATCGCTTCGCGCCTGGCGTTCATCGGGCGGGCGATCGACGATCTCGACCGTGTCACGGCCCTCCTGGAACCGCTCGTCGACGCGATCGGCGCGCCGCTGCCGCTGCCGCGCTACACCGGTCGCGGTGAGACGCTCGAACCGAAGCGGTTGAGCTGTTGCCTGCTGTACCTCGCCCCGCAGCAGACGAAGTGCAGCTTCTGCCCGAGGCGCCGGGGGTGACGCCCCGCCCGGATCCCGTGCCGTCGCCGGCGACTACCGTTGCACGGGATGTGCGTCGAGCCACCTGACAGCGACCTGAACCTCAAGCAGGTCGCCCGGGTGCTCGGCGTGCACTACATGACCGTGTACCGGTACGTGCGCCTGGGGCGACTCGACGCCCATCGCGACGGCACCGCATGGCGGGTGACCCCCGCCGCGCTCGCCGAGTTCCGGCACGACGAGACGCCGTCGTCGGCCACCGGGCGCGTCGACTGGGCGGGGCGCCTCACCGGGCCGCTGATCGCCGGCGACGAACCCACCGCGTGGTCGATCGTCGAGGGCGCGCTGACCGCCGGGACGGATCCGGCGGGGTGTCTGCTCGACGTGATCGTGGCGGCGCTGACCGAGGTCGACCGTCGCTGCGATGCCGGCGACCTCGAGCGCGGCACGCCAGCCGCTGGCCACCGCCGTGACGTTGCGGCTCATCGCCCGGCTCGGCGCACGGTTCCGCCGCCCGGGGCGCAGCCGCGGCACGGTGGTGTTCGGGGCGCCGACCGGCGAGCGCCACAGCCTGCCGATCGCCGTCGTCGCCGATCTCGTCCGCTTCGCCGGCTTCGACGTCCTCGAAGCTCGGGGCGGACGTGCCGCCGGGGGCCTTCGCCGCTGCCGCCGCAGAGGCGCCGCGCCTGACCGCGATGGGCATCGGCATCACCTCCGTCGAGCACCTCGACACGGCGCGCGCCACGATCGCGGCGATACGCGCCGTCGACACCGACGTCCCCATCGTCGTCGGCGGCCAGGCGGTCCTGAACCCGGAGGTGGCCGCCGTCCTCGACGCCACGGCGTGGGCGCCCGATGGTCGCCGCGCCGTGGAGGTCATCGAGTCGTTGGCTGTTCGCAGGCGGCAGCGAAGGATGTCTGCCGTTCGCTGAAGCTCGTGCGATCGCCCGCAGCGACCGCTCCTGATCATCGCCGCGAGGTGCGACAGGGCTGATGATCCGGGGATCACCGCGCCGGGCAGTCCCTCGGCCTTGGCGGCCTCGTGGTCGGTGAAGCGCGGGTCGGTCTCGCCGGCGGCGATCGCCACGTCGGCCGGGTCGAGGCCGACGATGTCGGTGAACACCCGCGGCCCCTCGTCGAGCTCGACGTAGGCCAACACGTCGGGGAGGTGCTCGTTGAACGGCGGCACCAGGTTCTGGTGCGTGACGGTGAACGTGTGGATCGTGCCGCGTCCCGAGGCGACGAAGTGCTCGATCGTGTCGGTGAGGGTGGCCAGCACGCTGATCGTGAACGAGCCGTGGATCGTGCACAGGTCGATGTCGCCGTGCTCGACGCCGACCATGCCGAACGCCCGTGCCCCGGGCTGGCGGGCCGCGGTGGTCGCCGGAACGTGCCCAATCGCCCGCCGCCAGGCTCAAGCGGGCGGTCACTTGCGGACGAGCGGCGCCGGGCGTCCGGTCAGGAGCAGGCGCGCCGCCGACCAGCCGGCGTGCCTGGTGGCGGCGACGTTGTCGGTGTCGTCGCCGACGATGCGCACCCACGCGCCGACGTCGTGCGGCAGCACGCTGACGCCGGTCCGGGTCGTGCCGGTGGCCGTGCTCACGGTGGCCTCGTGCACGGCATCGGCGATCGACGCGGCAGCGATCCGGGGAGTGACGACGTACAGCGTGGCGACGACGTCGTGGCGGCCGAGCACTGCCACGCGGTGCGCGTCGCCGTCGCCGTCGCCGCTGCCGCCTGCGAGACGGGTGCGGTCGATCACCAGCGGTCGCCCGCTGGGGTCGACGACGTCCAGATCGACGGCCAGCGCGTCGTACGCGTGCCGCTCGCCGCGCGAGAGGCGCCCGGCGTGGATCGTCTCCCCGGTGACGAACGTCGCCGTCGGATCCAGGGTGACCACGGTTCGCTGGGCGAACCGTGCGGCCGCATACGGGATGAGCGGGTCGGGCAGGTACTCGACGAACGCGCCGGCACCGACGCTCAGGTGGGCCGACGCGGTCGCGTAGCCGCCGTCCATCCGGTACAGCTTGGTGTGGGCCTGCGTCGTCACGTGGGCCGCGGTGCCCGGGCCGAACGTCAGGTCCATGCGCAGCCGGTCGCCGTGGAGCACGCCGCCGCCGGTGGTGATCAGGTACGTGAACGGCATCTGCGGCCAGGCGTCGTCGAAGTACAGCGGGCGCATGATCTGCAGCGGTGCCTTCTGGTAGTGGTGCACGAGCTGCGTGCGCGCCGCCTCGCCGCAGCCGCGCACCTCGAAGGCCAGCTCCAGCAGGCCGACCTTGCCGGGGCTGCCGACCGCCAGCGCGCCGCCGCCGTCGCCGAAGCGGGCCACCTCGGGCGGCACGCGCGCCGGCTCGTAGTGCGCCGGGTGGAGGCGTGGCGCGGCGCTCAACCGATCGGCGCCGTCGCCGTCGACATGGCGTCCCACCGGGCGAGGATGCGCTCGAGCAGCTCGTCGACGCCCTCGCCGCTCAGCGAGTTCGTCAGGACGACCGGCTTGCCGTTGCGCACCGCGTGGGCGTCGCGCGTCATGACGTCGAGGTCGGTGCGCACGTACTGGGCGATGTCGATCTTGTTGATCACGAGGACGTCGCACTCGGTGATGCCGGGCCCGCGCTTGCGCGGCATCTTCTCGCCCTCGGAGGTGTCGAGGACGAAGACGAACACGTCGGCGAGCGCCGGCGAGAACGTCAGCGTCAGGTTGTCGCCGCCCGACTCGTAGATCAGCGTGTCGACGTCGGGGAACCGCTCCAGCAGCTCCTCGCCGGCGGCCAGGTTGATGGTCGGGTCGTCGCGCACCGCGGTGTGCGGGCAGGCGCCGGTCTCCACGCCGATCACGCGGTCCGGCGCGAGGACGCCGTCGAGCGCGCGGCGGACGTGGTGGGCGTCCTCCTGCGTGTAGATGTCGTTGGTGATCACGCCGGGGGAGCGGCCGCCGGCGATCAGCAGCGGGACGAGCGCCTCGGTCAGCGCCGTCTTGCCGGAGCCGACCGGCCCGCCGATGCCGATGCGCAGGGTGTCGGTGCTCATCGGGTCTCCTTCAACTGGTGAACAGGCGCGCCTCGGCGCGCTCGTGGGTGGCCGAGGCGATGTCGGCGAGTGGGGCGAAGCCGCCGAGATCGTCGAGCGGTCGGTCGAGCGCGGCCAGAGCGACCGTCTCGATCAGCGGCGCGGCGCGGCGCAGCGTCACCTGGGCGCGGCGGTGGTCGGTGAGCCGCAGCCGCAGCGCCGCGCCGACGAAGCTGTTGGCGAAGGCGAACAGGTCGGCGGTGACGGCGTGTGCGGCGGAGCTGCCGGCGGCCGCGTGGCAGACCGCGCTGACCACCGCCTGGCAGCCGGGCGTCGTCCTGGCGCGGATCCGCGTCGCGTGCTCGTGGACGGCCGGCTCGTCGAAGAGGTCGACGGCGAGGCCGATCAGCTGGCGGCCGCTGCGCACGGAGGCGGTGCGCAGCTCGGCGTTCAGCTTCGACGCGAACAGCAGGTGGTCGACGGCGACGACGCCGTCCCAGTCGCCGGCGGTCGCGGCCTCGTGGGCGCGGGCCAGCGCGGTGGCGTCGCCCGGGCCGGCGAGGGCGACGAGCACGTCGGCGAGCAGCTCGTCGACCGCGCCTGCCGGGGGCTGCGCCCCCGCTCGCCGCGCTCGCGCCCCGTCGAGCAGCCCGCACTGGGCGAAGCCCTCCAGCCCGTGCGACATCGTGTACATGCCGATCGGGAACGCGGAGTCGGCCAGCTGCAGGCTGACCAGCAGGCGTCCGAGCTCGGTCACGGCTGGCTCACACGACGTAGAAGAGCTGGGTCAGCGGCAGCGACTGCGCCGGCTCGATGTGCGCCGGCTCGCCGTCGACGGTCACCCGGTAGGTCTCCGGGTCGACGTCGATCACCGGTGTGGCGTCGTTGCGGACCATGTCGCGCTTGCCGATCGTGCGCGTGTCGCGCACCGGCAGCACCTGGCTGCGCAGGCCGAGCTGCTCGGGCACGCCGCGCTCGATCGCCGCCTGCGACGTGAACGTCACCCTCGTGGTCTGCAGGGCGCGGCCCATCGCCCCGAACATCGGGCGGTACAGCACGGGCTGCGGCGTCGGCAGCGACGCGTTCGGGTCGCCCATCAGCGCCCAGTTGACGACGCCGCCCTTGATCACCAGCTTCGGCTTGGCGGCGAAGGCGTCGATCGGCCACAGCACGATGTCGGCGATCTTGCCGGGCTCCAGCGAGCCGACGTGCTCGGCGACGCCCTGGGCGATCGCCGGGTTGATGGTCACCTTGGCCAGGTAGCGCAGCACTCGGAAGTTGTCGTTGCCGTCGGCGTCCTCGGGCAGCTTGCCGCGCCGGTCCTTGCAGTGGTGCGCGGTCTGGAAGGCGCGGCTGACCGTCTCGCCGACGCGGCCCATCGCCTGCGAGTCCGACGAGAAGATCGAGATGACGCCGAGGTCGTGGAGCACCGTCTCCGCGGAGATCGTCTCGGCGCGCACCCGCGAGTCGGCGAAGGCGACGTCCTCGGGGATGTCGTGGGAGAGGTGGTGGCAGACCATCACCATGTCCAGCAGCTCGTCGACGGAGTTGACGCTGTACGGCAGCGTCGGGTTCGTCGACGACGGCAGCACGTTCGGATGGCCGGCCATCTTCATGATGTCCGGGGCGTGGCCGCCGCCGGCGCCCTCGGTGTGGTACGTGTGGATCGTCCGCCCGTCGATCGCCGCGATCGTGTCCTCGACGAACCCGGCCTCGTTGAGCGTGTCGGTGTGCACCGCGACCTGCACGTCGTAGCGATCGGCGACGTCGAGGGCGCCGCGCAGCGCCGCCGGCGTCGAGCCCCAGTCCTCGTGGACCTTGAGCCCGGCGGCGCCCGCCTCGATCTGCTCGGCCAGCGCCGCCGGCAGCGAGCCGTTGCCCTTGCCGAGCAGGCCGACGTTGACCGGCAGGTCCTCGACCGCTTCGAGCATGCGATGGATGTTCCACGGCCCGGGCGTGCACGTGGTCGCGTTGGTGCCGTCGCTCGGGCCGGTGCCGCCGCCGAACAGCGTCGTCACGCCGTTGGACAGCGCCTCGACGGCCTGCTGCGGGCAGATGAAGTGGACGTGGGCGTCGATCGCCCCGGCGGTGGCGATGAGGTGCTCGCCGGCGATGACGTCCGTGCCGGGACCGATGCGCAGCTGCGGATCGACGCCGTCCTGCAGATGCGGGTTGCCGGCCTTGCCGATGCCGACGATGCGCCCGTCGCGCACGCCGAGGTCGCCCTTGACGACGCCGAGGATCGGGTCGAGCACGATGACGTTGGTGATCAGCAGGTCGAGGGCGCCCTCGGCGCGCGTCGCGCGCGGGTCCATCGACATCCCGTCGCGCACCGACTTGCCACCGCCGAACACGACCTCGTCGCCGTAGTGGCCCTCGGCGTGGTCGTGCTCGATCTCGATGACGAGGTTGGTGTCGGCGAGCACGACGCGGTCGCCGCGCGTCGGGCCGACGAGGTCGGTGTACTGCCGCCTGGAGACGATCGCCACGGCTAGCGCCCCGCGCCGATCTCCGGCTCACCGTCGGCGAAGCCGCGCTCGGCCAAGCGCGCGTCGGCGCGCCGGCGGACCTCGGGCGCGTCGAGGTCGCCGCCGGCGAGACCGTTGAAGCCGACGAGCCGGCGTGAGCCGCCGTAGTCGACGAGCCTCACCTGCCTGGTCTCGCCCGGCTCGAAGCGCACGCCCGTCCCGGCGGGGATGTCGAGGTGCCGGCCCCACGCCTCGTCGCGGCGGAAGCGCATCGCCCGGTTGACCTCGAAGAAGTGGAAGTGGGCACCGACCTGCACCGGCCGGTCACCGGTGTTGGTGACGCGCAGGGTCACCACCGTCCGGCCGGCGTTGAGCTCGATGTCACCAGCGCCGAGCTCGTAGTGCGGCTTGCGCGTGGCCATGTCCCTCCTGTTCGGCCGGGGCGCCGGCGTCCTCGTGGGTATGGGTGTGCGTGTGGGCGTAGCCGTGCTCGTGGTCGGCGACGAGCCCGGCGGCGATGCCGTCGTCGCGATGGTCGACGAGCACGTGGCGGGCGGTGTCGACGCGCGCCGCGACGACGCGGGCGATCGCGGTCTCGCTGAGCAGCGGACCATCGGCGGTGAGGCCCGCGCACAGCGCGTCGTCGCCCGGCAGCGCCGGTCCGGGGCCGAAGCCGGCCGGCACGACGACGCTGCGAGCCACGCCCAACCGGCGCAACCGATCGTGGGCCGTCAGCACGTCGACGTCGTCGCGCAGCAGCGCCACCTCGACCTCGATGCCGGCGCCGTGGGCGCGGACGAGATGGGCGAGGCGGTGCAGCTCGGCGTCGTCGAACGGGTTGCTGGCGCGCGCCGCGACGATCAGCCCGGCCGGCCCGCCACGGTCGCCGAGGTCGCCGGCGCGCCGCGCCGCGCCGCGTAGCAGCGCCACGAGGTGGTCGGGCGTGCCGAACGGTGCGGCGAGCGCGACGCGGCCGGGATGGCGCTGGGCCAATCCCTGCAAGGTCTTCGCGGCATCGGCCATCATCGCCGGGTCGCGTCCGAACGTCATCGGGACGACGACCACGACGGGTTCGCCGGCGAGCCCGCACTCGACCGCCTGCTGCAGGCGGCGACCCGGCTCGACGATGCCGGCGTGCCCGCCGCACTCGTGGCCACCGACGAGAACGGCGCGTGCGGAGGCCGCCGTCACGCGCTGATCGGATCGTGGCACGAGACGAGCTTGGTGCCGTCCGGGAACGTCGCCTCGACCTGCAGCAGCGTGATCCGCTCGCGCACACCGGGCATGCACTCGGCCTCGCTGACGACGTGCTTGCCCAGCTCCATGCACTCGGCCACGGTGCGCCCGTCGCGCGCCGCCTCCAGGATCGCCTCGCTGACGAGCGCCTGTGCCTCGGTGACGTTGAGCTTCGTGCCGCGATCTCGTCGCCGGCGGGCCAGCTCGGCCACCTGGTAGACGTAGAGCTTGTCGATCTCCCGCGGCGTCAGCTCCATGCGCGGCGCAGAGTAACGGCGCCGATGTCCACGCCACACCGGAGTCCGCGCCGCGCATGCGGTCGTCATCGTGCGTTCATCTGGACGTGGTCTGCGGCGACGTCTCGCGGCTCGGCGCCGCGGCGGGGAACCGCATCGGTCGCCGTACGAGGACGCCGTACGGGCGGAACAGGACGACGAGCACGAGTAGCGCGCCGAGGATCCAGTAGCGGTCGTTCTGCTGCAGGAACAGGAAGTGGCCGTCGGTGCTCCACGGGAAGCGCAGCAGCTCCTGCAGCCACCACACCGCGACGGCGCCGGCGAGCGCGCCCCACGGCGTCGTCAGGCCACCGACCATCAGGAAGATGAAGAACAGCGGCTCGTTGGCGAACGACAGGTTCGCCGGCTGGATGACGCCGTTGTTGTGCGCCAGCAGCACGCCACCGAGGCCGGCGAGGGCCCCGCCCATGCCAAAGCCCCAGACCCGCGTGCCGAGCTGCCACACGCCGAGCGAGCGGGCGACCGTCTCGTCCTTGCCGAGGGCGAGCATGCCCATGCCCGCCCTGCTGCGGCGCAGCAGCAGCGCGGCGCCGAGCGCGAACGCCGCGCCGCCGGCGGCCCATGCCAGCGTCGACTTGGTGGGGATCCCGGTGAGCCCCTGCGAGCCGCCGGTCTTCACGCCGAACACCTCGGTGGTGTTGCGCATGACGATCGACAGCGCCTGGCCGGCGGCGATCGTCACGGTGCCGAGGAGCACGCCGCTGGTCCGTTGCAGCGCGACGGCGAAGGCGATGCCGAACAGGCCGCCGACGAGCAGCCCGAACGCCAGCGAGGCGAGGAACGGCCAGTCCCACGCCTTCGTGGCGATGCCACCGGCGTAGCCGCCGAGGCCCATCAGGGCGGCGTGGGCGACGGAGAACTGTCCGGAGGCGAGCGTGATCTGCAGCCCGATCGTCACGCACGCGTAGGCGAACGCCACGACGAGCACGCCGTCGATGTACGGGGTGAACAGCGCGGCGAGCATCAGCCGATCCTCGACACCCGGCCGAACAGACCCTGCGGCCGCACGAGCAGGACGACGATCATCGCCGCGAGGCCGACGACGTTCTGCCACGTCGAACCGATGTAGCCGACGGTCAGCGACTCGATCACACCGAGCGCCAGCCCGGCGACGAGCGCCCCGCCGACGCTGCCGATCCCGGCGACGACGGCGACGGCGAACATCTTCAGCGAGACGTCGTTGGCGACGAACGGGTTGATGCCCTGCGTCTTGTTGACCGTCAGCAGGCCGCCGACACCGGCGATCGCCGAGGCGATGAGCACGGCGATGCCCATGATCCTGCCGGTGTTGATCGCGACGATCTCCGACAGCGACGGGCTCTCCGACACGGCGCGCATCAACCGGCCGGTGGTGCTCGACCTCAGCCACCACAGCAGGCCGAGTGAGATCACCAGCGTCGCCCCGAAGATCAGCAGGTCGCTGTTGCTGATCCGCAGGTCGCCGAGGTGCCACGGCCGGGTCTGGAAGAACGGCTTCACCGAGCGGGCGCGGAACTCGACGATCTTGGCGACGAGGTTCTCGATGAAGTAGCTGACGCCGAGCGTGCCGACGAACAGCGCGAGGGGAACCGTCTTGTCCACCTTGCGCAGCACGATCACGAAGACGAGGAAGCCGGTCGCCACGGCGGCGACGACCCCGGCGACGAAGCCGACGATGTTCCCGGCGCCGCTGTTCTGGCCGATCCAGAGCAGCGTGAACACGGCGATCATGTACAGGTCGGCGTGGGCGACGTTCATCATCCCCATCACACCGAACACGAGTGTGAAGCCGACGGCCAGCAGCACGTACAGGCTTCCCGAGGCAAGGCCGTTGACGACGTACTGCAGGAGCTCGGTCACGAGCCCACCTCCGGGACGTCCTTGCCCAGCGCGTCGGTGGCACCGAGGTAGGCGGCGCGCAGGCGCGGGTCGTCACGCAGCTCGGCGGCGGGGGCGTGGGCGGTGATGCGGCCCTGCTCCAGCAGGTAGGCATCGGTCGCCAGGGCGAGCGCGACAGCGGTGTCCTGCTCGACGAGGAGCACGGAGACGGCATGGCGGCGGAACACATCGCCCATCACCTCGAAGATCCGGCGCACCAGCAGCGGGGCGAGCCCCATCGACGGTTCGTCGATCAGCAGCACCGAGGGCGCCATCAGCAGGCTGCGGGCGATCGCCAGCATCTGCTGCTCGCCGCCGGACAGCACCTGGGCGCGTCGCGCCCGTCGTTCGAACAGCACCGGGAACAGCTCGTAGGCCTCGTCGAGCGTGAACGCCGACGCCGCGCCGGCGTCGGTCCGGATCCGCCCGACCCGCGCCCCCAGCTCCAGGTTCTCGGCCACCGACATCGTGGTGAACGCGCTGCGGCCCTCGGGCACGAGCACGACGCCGTGCTCGATCACCCGCCGCCGGGCGGGGAGCCGGGAGATGTCGGCGTTGCCGGCGAGCACCGTGCCACGGGCCGCCTGCACGCCGGCGATCGCCTTGAGGATCGAGCTCTTGCCGGCACCGTTGGAGCCGACGAGCGCGGTGATCGTCCCGGCGCGGACGTCGAGCGACACCGACTGCACGGCGTGGATGACGCCGTAGGTGACGTCGAGCGAGTCGACCGACAGCGCGACGTCGACGGCCGCGTCGGCCAGTGCCTCAGGAGCCAAGGTAGATCTCCTGCACGACGGGGTTGGCGCCGACGTCGGCGGGTGTGCCGTCGGCGACGACCTTGCCGAAGTCGAGGACCACGATCTGGTCGCTGACGCTCATCACGAACGGCACGTTGTGCTCGATCACCATCACCGTCGTACCGCCGTCGCGCAGCTCGCCGATCAGCGCGGCGAGGCGTTGCCGCTCGGTGACCGTGGCGCCGGCGGTCGGCTCGTCGAGCAGGATCATCGTCGGGTCGCACATCAGTGCCCGGGCGACCTCGACGGTGCGTTGGGCGAGCAGCGGCAGCTCGGTGCAGATGCGGTCGGCGACCGCAGTGAGCTGCATCCGTTCGAGGACCTCGGCGGCGCGGGTACGGAGGTGGCCGTGGCGGCCGCGGCCGGGGCGGACGACGAGCAGCGACTCGTAGACCGTCAGCCCGCCGAGCATCTTGATGCTCTGGAACGTGCGGACCATGCCGAGCCGGGCGATGCGGTGCGCCGCCCGGTGCTGCACCGCCCGGCCGTCGAACCTCACGGTGCCGCTGTCGGCCCGGCCGAAGCCGGTCATCGCGTTGAACAGCGTGGTCTTGCCGGCGCCGTTCGGCCCGATCAGCGCCGCCACGGTGCCGCGGCGGACGCTGAACGAGACGTCGGTGTTGGCGTGCACGCCGCCGAACGACTTGCACACCCGGTCGACGACCAGGAGCGACTCGTCGGTGGCGGCGGCGTGCATCAGGTGGGCCGGGTCACTTGGCGGCGACGAAGCCGTCGGCGGTCAGCTCGACCAGGAAGAAGTCGCTGGCGAGGAACGCCCCGGCGTTCGCGCTGTCGGCCGCCGCCTGGGTGAAGCAGATCGAGAAGCAGGCGTCGGTCGTGCCGGCGATCGCCGCCTGGATCTTCGCCCGGTCCGTCGTCGTGCCGGCCTCGGTCATCGCCTTGACGACGAGCATCACGGCGTCGTAGCCGAAGCCTGTGTACGTCGGGTCGTCGAGGTCGTTGCCCGTCTTGGCCTTGTACGCGTCGAGGAACGCCTTGAACGAGGCGACGTCGTCGGCCGACTGCGGCGTCGACGAGAGCATCCCCTCGGCCGCGCCATCGGACAGGTCGGGGATGCGCCGTGACGTCAACTGGCTGACCGGGTCGAACCAGCCACCCTCGTAGCCGTTGTCCTTGGCCTGCTTCATGAATCGCGAGGCATCCTCGATGGTGAAGAAGGCGAACGTGGTGTCCGGCGCGGCGTTGATCAGGTCGGTGATCTGCGGGCCGAAGTCGGTGGTGCCGCCGGGGACGCCGATCTCCTTGATGTCGATGCCGAGCGCCGTGGCGGCGGCCTCGATGTTCGGCCGCTGGAAGGCGACGTAGCCGTTGTCCTGGTCGTAGACCATGGCGAACGACTTCATCCCCTTGTCCTGCAAGGCCTTCAGGGTGAAGGTCACCTGCGGCACCGGGTCGGTCGTCATCGTGAAGCAGAGGCCCTTGGTGTTGCCGGCCTTGTCGGGTGGGCCGGACTGGGCGCTGACGATCGGCAGGCCGGCCGCGGTGGCGGCCGAGCAGGCCGCGTTGAAGTTCGGCTGGTACGTCGGCGGGATGATGACGCCGACGTTCGAGTCGTCGGCGAACTTCTTCACCAGCGTCGAGGTCTGGGCGTCGTCGGAGGCGTTGTCGGAGACGGCGATCTCCAGCTGCTGGCCCATCACCCCGCCCTTGGCGTTGACCTGGTCGGCGGCGAGCTGCAGGCCCTCCTGCACGGCCTTGCCGTACAGCGCCCCGCTGCCGGAGAGCATCTCGATGGCGTTGAGCGTCAGGGTGCCGCCGGTGGGGGCGGGCGTGCTGGCGGCGGATGTGCTGCCCGCCGCGCTCGTGGTGGTGGCGGCGGCGGTGGTCGTGGCCGCCGACGTGGTCCCGCTCTTGGCGTCGCTGCCACAGGCGCCGAGCACGAGCGCCGACGCGGTAGCAAGGACGAGCGCAGATCTGGTGAAACGCAACACAGCCTCCTCAGTTCACGAAGAACTAAATTGCATACAGTGTGCATTTCGTCCACCGGTCCAGCCGGTGAACAACGTGTTACGAGCGCGCTTGCAACCCGTGCTTCTTGGCGCGCTTCGCGGCCACCTTGAGACCGCCCTCGGCGTGCTGGCGGGCCGCCCTCGCGGCGCGCTCGGGGTCGCCCGACGAGTAGGCCGCGAGCAGCTGCATGTGCTGGCGGTACGAGGCTTCGGGATCGTCGTCGGTGTCGCCGGGGCCTGGTGACACCGACACGGCCACATAGGTGAGCAGGTGGTTCTCGAAGAACGTCGACATCCGCGGGCTGAAGCCGATGGCGTAGATCGCCCGGTGGACGTCGAGGTGGGCCTCGGCCAGCGCCGCCGCGTCGGGGGCGGCGCGCAATGCCTCGATCCGCCGCTGCAGGTCGGCCCAATCGGCCTTCGAGCCACGAGACGCCGCCAATCGGGCGGCCAGCCCGTCGATCTCGATCCGCAGCAGGCCGATGTCGCCGAGATCGTCGGGGCCGCTCGGTGTGATCACCAGCCCACCGCGGACGCGTTGCGCGAAGCCGTCGCTCTCGAGGCGCCGCAGCGCCTCGCGCACCGGGGTGCGCGATACCTGCAGCCGATCGGCGAGATCGGCCTCGACGAGGCGCGAACCGGGAGGGAAGGTGCCGTCGAGCACTGCTCGGCGCAGGCGTTCGTAGACGAGCTCGTAGCTGCGTTGGGGTCGGTCGAGGGCCAGCAGTGCCGGTTGCGCCACCATGGCGATCAGTGTGGCCCGAGGGCGGTTGAGCGCCACGCGATGGTACTCGGGGTCGGTCGCATCACACGCTCCAGCGGTCGGAAAGATTGTGTACAGTGTGCCAGGTGGCAGCGAGCGTCCCGGTCGTCGACCTCGCCTCGTTCATCGCCGGTGACGATCCCGCCGGCGACACGGCCCGCACCATCGCCGAGGCGTGCGAGCGCATCGGCTTCCTCGTCGTCAGCGGGCACGGCGTCGACGAGCAGGTCATCGTCGACGCGCAGGCGGCGGCGCGAGAGTTCTTCCACCTGCCGATGGAGGAGAAGCGTCGCGTGCAGCCGCCGGTGTCGTGGCACTTCCGCGGCTACGAGCCACCGGGTGGCTCGGCGCTGGCCAAGTCGCTCGGCAACGACACGCCACCGGACCTGTGCGAGCTGTTCCGCATCAGCCGCTTCGACGAACCCGCCAACGTCGCCGCCGCCGCCGGTGGCGGCGATCCGGAGCTCGACTACTTCTTCGGACCGAACCTGTGGCCCGAACGGCCGTCGTCGCTGCGCCCCGCGCTGGAGCGCTACTACGCCGAGCTGGAGCACCTGGCGATGACGATCATGCGGTTGTTCGCCATCGGGCTCGGGCTGGCGGAGGACTGGTTCGAGGACAAGTTCGACCGGCACATCACCAACCTGTGCGTGAACTACTACCCGCCGCAGGTCGAGCCACCGGCGCCGGGGCAGCTGCGCCGTGGTGCCCACTCCGACTACGGCAGCCTCACGGTGCTCTACCAGGACGACGCCCCCGGCGGCCTCGAGGTGATGACGATGGACGGCGAGTGGGAGGGCGTCCCGCACCTGCCCGGCACGTTCGTCGTCAACATCGGCGACCTCATGGCGGTGTGGACCAACGGGCGCTGGAGGTCGACGATGCACCGCGTCGTCAACCTGCCGCGCGACGACGCCGACCGCGAACGCATCTCGATCCCGTTCTTCCACCAGCCGAACCAGGACGCGGTGATCGAGTGCATCCCGACGTGCCTGGCGCCCGGCGAGACGGCGCGCTTCGACCCGGTCACGTCCGGCGAGTGGGTGCGCACCAAGACCCGGCGCCAGGTCGGCGCCGCCTGAAGGAGACCAGCATGCGACGGATGTTCCTCAACGGCACGGCGATGTCGGGGCAGAAGGACCACGGCGCCGTGGCCGGCGCGACGTTCGTCGGCCCGGCCCGCACCGCGCCGCGCTACCGCTTCTTCGCCGTGCGCGACGAGTTCCCCGGGCTCTACCCGGTGGACGAGGGTGGCCGCTCGATCGAGGGCGAGCTCTACGAGATGAGCGAGGCGATCCTGTTCGACTCGCTGCTGCCGCAGGAGCCGGCCGAGCTGGAGATCGGCACGATCGAGCTCGACGACGGGCAGATCGTCAACGCCATGCAGCTGCAGCCGGAGCGGCTGGTGGCGGGCGATCGGGTCGTCGACATCTCCGAGCTCGGCGGGTTCCGCAACTACCAGGCGCACCTCGCCGCCAACGCCGACCTCCGGCGCATCCTGTGATGTCTCGTGCTCCTGTCGCAGCCAAGCTGCTCCCTGCGCCTGCCGTGCCCGTCGCCTCCGCTGCGCTTCGGCGCTCGCCGAGCCTCGGGTCGGTGGCGAGTGTGAGGCTGCCGCCGGCGTGATCGACGGGGAGCGGCTGCTGCGGCGCATCGCCGAGCTCGGCGCGATCGGCCGGACCGACGGCGTCGGGATCACCCGCCTCGCCTACTCGGCCGAAGACGTCGCGGCACGGGCGCTCGTCGGCGGCTGGATGGCCGACGCCGGCCTCGCCGTCACGGTGGACGCCGCCGGCAACCTCGTCGGCCGCAGCGCTGGTGGCGGTCGGCAGATCCTCCTCGGCAGCCACATCGACACCGTGCGCGACGCCGGCGCGCTGGACGGCTGCTACGGCGTGCTGTCGGCCATCGAGGTGGCCGACGCGCTGCGCGACGAGGGCGCCGTCTCGGTGGTCGCGTTCGCCAACGAGGAGGGTGCCTCGGGGCTGGCGCCGTTCACGGGCAGTTCGACCCTCGCCGGCCGGCCCGTCATCGTCACCGCGGAGCTGACGTCGGCGCTCGCCGCGACCGGCGGCGATGCCGGCTCGCTCGCCGCGGCGGCATGGCCCGCCGAGGAGATCGGCACCTACCTGGAGCTGCACATCGAGCAGGGGCCGGTGCTGATCTCGGCGGGCCGGCGGATCGGTGCGGTCACCGCCGTCACCGGTCAGCGCAACCTCGACGTCCACGTCACCGGCGCAGCGAACCACGCCGGCACCACGCCGATGGACCTGCGTCACGACGCGCTCGCCGCGGCGGCCGACGTCGTGCTCGCCGTCGAATCGCTGGGGCGCGACGGGCACGTGCGCGTCGCCACCGTCGGCCGGTTGCACGTCGAACCCGGCTCGCGCAACGTCGTGCCCGGGCACGTCGGGCTGAGCGTCGACGTGCGCGACGTCGACGAGGTCGTGCTCGGTGCCGCTGTCGCGCGACTGGCCGAGCGGCTCACCGACATCGCTGCCGCCCGCGCGGTGACGATCACCGTCGAGGAGGTCGCGGCGACACCGCCGGTCGCCTGCGCCGAGCCGTTGGTGGCGATCGTCGAGCAGGCGGCTGCCGCCGCCGGCGCCGAGGCGGTGCGCCTGCCGTCGGGCGCCGGCCACGACGCCCAGATCATCGGGCTCGTCGCCCCGATGGCGATGATCTTCGTCCCCAGCACCGGCGGCGTCAGCCACTCGCCGTTGGAGCACACCGAACCGGCGGACCTCGTCCTCGGCGCCGAGGTCCTGCTCGGCGCCGCCCGGCAGGTCCTCGCCGCCGAGCCACCACCGCCAGAACCAGGAGGTCCCCGATGACGCCGCCCACGTGCGTCCTGTCCGCGCGCCGCACCCCGCTCGACGAGCGCGACACCGAGATCCTCTCGCCCGACGCGCTGGCGCTCGTGGCGATGATGAACCGCGTGCACGACTCGGCACGGCGGGCGCTGCTCGAACGCCGCGCCGAGCGCGCCGCGCGGCTGCGCGCCGGCGGACGCCCCGTCCTGCTGGCGTCGACCGCGTGGATCCGTGACGGCGACTGGCAGGTGCGAGCGGCGCCGGCCGACCTCGCCGACCGGCGCGTCGAGATCACCGGACCGGCCGACCGCAAGATGATGGTCGGTGCGCTGAACAGCGGCGCCAAGGTGTTCCTCTGCGACCTCGAGGACGCCCTCGCCCCGACGTGGTCGAACCTGATCGAGGGCCAGCGCAACATCCGCGACCACGCCCGTGGCGCGCTGCGCTTCGCCCGCCCGGACGGGCGTGAGGACGTGCCCGGCGGGGACGCCGCGACGATCGTCGTGCGGCCCCGTGGCCTGCAGCTCGACCAGGCCGACGTCACCGTCGACGGGCGCCCGGTCAGCGGCTCGCTGTTCGACGTCACGCTCGCCGCGTTCCACAGCGCCGCAGCGTTCGCCGAACGTGGCAGCGGCCTGTACCTCTACCTGCCGAAGATGGAGAGCCACCACGAGGCGGAGTGGTGGGACGCCGTGCTCGCCGACCTGGAGCGCCGGCTCGGCCTCGGCTACGCCAGCATCAGGGTCACGGTGCTGATCGAGACGATCCTCGCCGCCTACGAGATGGAGGAGATCCTCTACGCCCTGCGCGACCGGATCTGCGGGCTCAACGCCGGGCGGTGGGACTACCTGTTCTCGGTGATCAAGTACTTCGGGTCCGAGGCCGAGCACCTCCTGCCCGATCGCTCGATGCTGACGATGACGGTGCCGTTCATGGCCACCTACGCCACCGAGCTGGTGTCGGTCTGCCACCGCCGCGGTGCACATGCGATCGGCGGCATGTCGGCGTTCATCCCCAACCGTCGCGATCCGGAGGTGACCGAGCGGGCGATCGCCGGCGTGCGCGCCGACAAGCAGCGCGAGGCCGGCCTCGGCTACGACGGGACGTGGGTGGCCCACCCGGACCTCGTGCCGGTGGCCAAGGAGGTGTTCGACGGCGTCCTCGGCGAAGCGCCGAACCAGCTCGGACGCCAGGCGCCGGCCCAGGACCTCGCCGGGCTCATCGACACGAACGTCGCAGATGCAACGATCACCGCGGCCGGCGTGCGGACCAACGTCTCCGTGGCTCTGCGCTACATCGCCGCCTGGCTCGGTGGCCTCGGCGCGGTGGCCATCGACAACCTCATGGAGGACGCGGCAACCGCCGAGATCTCGCGCAGCCAGCTGTGGCAGTGGATCCACCTGGAGGCGAGCACGGCCGAGGGGACGCCGATCACCCGTGCCCTCGTCGAGGCCGAGATCGACGCCGTGGTCGCCGCCCTCGTGGCCGACGGCGCCGACGCCGACGCCCTCGGCGCGGCGGCCGAGATCGTGCGCGAGGTCAGCCTGGGCGACGAGCTCCCGGCGTTCCTGACGACGGTCGCCGCCGGCCGGCTGGCGTGAGCGACCACCCGCGCGGCTACCCACGCGACCTCGTCGGCTACGGCCCGAACCCGCCGGACGCGGACTGGCCCGGCGGCGCCCGCATCGCCGTCAACTTCGTCCTCAACTACGAGGAGGGAGGCGAGAACTGCGTCCTCCACGGCGACGAGCGCTCCGAGGCGTTCCTCTCCGAGATCATCGGTGCCGACATGCGCCCGGCGCGGCACATGAGCATGGAGTCGATCTACGAGTACGGCTCGCGGGTCGGTGTCTGGCGGATCCTCGACCTGTTCCGCCGCCGCGGCCTGCCGTTGACGGTGTTCGCCGTCGGCATGGCGGCGGAGCGCAACCCGGCTGTGATCCAGGCGATGGTCGCCGACGGTCACGAGATCTGCAGCCACGGCTACCGCTGGCTCGACTACCAGTACGTCGACGTCGACGTCGAGCGCGCCCACCTGCACCAGGCGATCGGGGCGTTGACCCGCGTCGCCGGCAGTCGCCCGCTCGGCTGGTACACCGGGCGCACGTCGCCGAACACCCGCGCCCTCGTCGTCGAGGAGGGCGGGTTCCTCTACGACGCCGACGACTACAACGACGACCTGCCGTACTGGACCGTCGTCGGCGGCCGCGAGCACCTCGTCGTGCCGTACACCCTGGACGCCAACGACATGCGCTTCGCCAGCATGCAGGGCTTCAACAGCGGCGACCAGTTCTTCGCCTACCTGCGCGACTCGTTCGACGTCCTCTACGCCGAGGGCGGGCACACGCCACGGATGATGTCGATCGGCCTGCACTGCCGGCTTGCCGGCCGCCCCGGACGGTTCGCCGCGCTGCAACGCTTCGTCGACCACGTGCTGGCGCACGACCGCGTCTGGGTGTGCCGCAAGGTCGACGTCGCCCGCCACTGGCGTGAGCGCCACCCCTTCGACGGCTGAGCGAATGGGCCTGTAATCCGCCGTTCACGGAATGGACCCACCAGCCGCAACTTGCACACTGTATGCATTTTGAGGACGTTCCGAACCCTGTCTGGAGGCCTCTCATGCGTCGGACCCGTGTGGCACTCGCCGCGCTCTGCTCGTGCTCGATCGTCGTCGCCGCGGCCTGCGGCAGCGACGACAAGGCGTCGTCGTCGACGGCGGCAGCGACGACCGCGGCAGCGGCCGGCTCGACGCCGGCGGCCGGCGGCAACGGCTCGAAGGTGATCGCCATCTCCTTCCCGAACGGCACCAAGCAGGATGCGGTGCTCAAGGAGTTCGACGTCGCCAAGGCGACGGCGAAGGAGCTCGGCTACGAGCTGGTGATCGACGATCCGGGCACCGATCAGCAGAAGCAGATCAACACGATGGACACCTGGATCCAGCAGGGCGTGATGGCGATCATCGCCCAGCCGGTGTCGCCCGAGACGATCGAGACCGAGGCGAAGAAGGCCCGCGACGCCGGCATCAAGTGGATCACCTACGCCAACCAGATCACCAACCAGGACGCGACGCTCGGTTTCGACCACGTCGCCGGCGGCAAGGAGATCGGCGCGGCGGCGTGCGACTACGTCAAGGCCAACCTCGGCGGCTCGGCGAAGGCGGCGCTGCTGACCTACGAACCGGGTGCGTGGGCGCAGAAGCGCCGTGAGGGCATCGAGCAGGGCCTCGCCTCGTGCGGGGCGACGATCACCGTCGTCGCCAAGCAGGACGCGCTGTCGCAGACCGAGGGCCTCAACGCGATGAACACGATCCTGCAGGCCAATCCGGACGTCAACGTCGTGCTCGCCGTCGAGGAGACCGCCACCGAGGGCGCCTACCAGGCGTTGACGAACGCCGGCAAGGCCCAGGACGACCCGAAGCTGTTCCTCGCCGGCATCGACGGCACCAAGCACGCGCTCGAGCTCATCCAGCAGGGCAGCTTCTACCGGGCATCGGCGGCGCTGTCGCTGACCGAGGTCGGCAAGGGCATGGTGCTGCTGCCGCAGCAGCTGGCCAACGGCCAGACCGGCGACTACCTCGTCCCGCTGGAGCTCGTCACCAAGGACACGCCGGACCTGCTGCAGAAGTACGTCCAGGACCTGGGCTGAGGAACGGCTGACGCGTGGGTCTCGACGTCTCGGGGTTGAGCAAGTCGTACGGCGGCGTCACGGTGATGGACGGCGTCGACCTGCACATCGCCGACGGCGAGATCCACGCGCTCCTCGGGGCCAACGGCGCCGGCAAGAGCACGCTGATCAAGTGCGTGTCGGGCGCCGTCCAGCCCGACGCCGGCCTGATCTGCATCGGCAACCGTCGCGCCCGGAGCCACACGCCACGGTCGGCCAAGCAGGCCGGCGTGTCCGTGATCTACCAAGACTTCAGCGTGGCCGCGTCGCTCGACGTGACCGAGAACGTGTTCCTCGGCCAGGAGCTGCGCCGTGGCCCGATCGTGCGGCGCCGTGAGCAGCGCCGGCGCACCAAGGAGTGGATCGCCCAGCTCGGTGCCGACCTCGACCCCGGTGCCGGCATCGACCTGGTCGGCGGCGCCGGCCTGCAGCTGATCGAGATCATGAAGGCGCTCGTCACGCAGCCGTCGGTGCTGATCCTCGACGAGCCGACCGCGGCGCTGACCGAGGACGAGGCGCGCAAGCTCGCCGACCAGTGCCGCACGCTGAAGGCGACCGGGCTGGCGATCCTGTACGTCACCCACCGCCTCGCCGAGGTGTTCGAGCTGGCCGACACCGTGACGGTGATGCGCGGCGGCCGGGTGGTGTTCACCAAGCCGGTGCGCGAGACGACGCACCGCGAGCTCGTCGACACGATCGCCGGGCGCGAGCTGGCGCCGGCGGATCGCCCGGCGGCGACGGCGATCGTCGGCGACGGAGTGCTCGGCGTCGACGGGTTGGTCTCGGCGGGCATCGGACCGGTGACGTTCGACGTCCGCGCCGGCGAGGTGCTCGGCATCTACGGCCTGCTCGGCTCCGGGCGCACCGAGCTGCTCGAGACGCTGGCCGGCGCGCAACGGCGCGTCGCCGGCAACGTGCGCGTCGCCGGTCGACCGGTGTCGTTCGGCGACGTCGCCGACGGCGTGCGCGCCGGCGTCGCCCTGGTGCCGTCGGACCGGTTGCGCAAGGGCGTGTTCCTCGACCGCAGCGGATCGGACAACGTGCTGCTGCCGAGCTACCGCCGCCTGGCGAGCGCCGGCATCCGCCGCCGCGGCGACGAGCGTCGGCGGTTCGACGCGATCGCCGGGGCGCTGTCGCTGCACCCGCGCCGCGGCGACATCCCCGGCCGCGGCTACTCGGGTGGCAACCAGCAGAAGCTCGTGGTCGGGCGGTGGCTGTCGACGGACTGCCGCGTGCTGCTGCTCGACGAGCCGACGCAGGGCGTCGACGTCGGCGCCCGCCGAGACCTGTACGACGCCGTGCGGGCGATGGTCGCCGACGGCCGCGCCGCCGTCGTCACGTCGTCGGAGCCCGAGGAGCTCAACCAGCTCGCCGACCGCGTGCTCGTGCTGTCGCGCGGCCGCATCGTCGCCGAGCTGGCCGCGGCCGAGGTCTCCGAGCGACGGCTGCTGGAGCTGAGCCACCTGCACGAGGAGGACATGTGAGGAAACTGCCCTGGCACCACCTGCGCAACGTGGAGACGGCGTCGACGCTGATGCTGCTCGCCGCGCTCGTCGGTCTGTGCGCGTACTTCACGTCGCGCTCGCCGCACTTCTTCACGGTCGGCAACTTCCAGGTGATCGCCGGCAACTACTCGGTGATCGCCGTGGCGACGGTCGGCATGGCACTGCTGATGATCAGCGGACCGGTCGACCTGTCGATCGGCTCCGTCGTCGGCGCCGCCGGCACGCTGATGGCGCTGTCGGTGCACGACTGGGGCTGGCCCGCCGGTGCGGCGATCGCCTTCGCCATCGGCATCGGCGCGGTCGTCGGCGCATGCAACGGCCTGCTCGTCGCCGTGCTCGGCTTCAACCCGGTGATCGTCACGCTCGGCACGCAGCTGCTGGTGCGCGGCGTGCTCGAGCTGATCCGCGACACGCCCGTGTTCGACATCGGGTCGACGTTCCGCACCATCGGCTCGGGTGAGCTGCTCGGGCTGCCGGTGCAGGCGTGGTTCGCGATCGGGATGTTCGTCCTCGGCGGCCTGTTCCTCACGGTGACCCCGTGGGGCCGCTACGTCTACGCGATCGGGATCAACCGCCAGGCGGCGTTCCTCTCGGCGCTGCCGGTCAGGGCGCTGCCGTTCTTCCTCTACGTCGCCACCGGCGCCGGTGCCGGCCTCGCCGGGATGATGCTCGCGGCGCGGCTCAACGGTGCGTCACCCGGCGATCAGGGGCTGACGTTCGAGCTGCAGGCGCTGACGGCGATCCTCCTCGGCGGCGTCGCCTGGGCCGGCGGGCGGGGGCGGCTGTCGGGCGTGTTCCTCGCCCTGGTGTTCCTCGGCGTGCTGGAGAACGGGCTGACGCTGCTCAACGTCTCGCCGTTCGTCCAGATGGTGGTGCGCGGCTGCGCGCTGATCGTCGCCGCCGGGCTCGACGCGATGTCCGGCCGGCTGGCCGGGCGGCTGCGCTTCCGGGCGCGAGCGAACGTCCAGCGGGTGGCACCGGCGCCCGAGTTGGTCACGGCAGGCTGATCGGCATGCGGATCCTGGTGATGAACGTCAACACGACGGCGACGATGACCGAGACGATGCGCGCCGCCGCGGCCGCCGTCGCCGCGCCCGGCACCGAGATCGTCGCCGCCGAGCCGCGCTTCGGCCCGGCGTCGGTGGAGGGCTACTACGACAGCTACATCTCGGCGGCGGCGATCCTCGGCCGGCTGGCGACGTGGGACGGTCCGCCGTTCGACGCGCTCGTCTGGGCCGGCTTCGGCGAGCACGGCCGGGAGGGTGCGCAGGAGCTGCTCGACGTGCCGGTGATCACGATCACGGAGGCGGCGGCGATGGCCGCGTGCCTCGTCGGCCACAAGTACGGCGTGGTCACGACGCTGCGCCGCGCCATCCCGCAGATCGAGGATCAGCTGCGCCTCGCCGGCCTGCTCGACCGCTGCGCGGCGGTCCTCGCCGCCGACCTCGGCGTGCTCGAGCTGGAGGCGGACGGGTCGCGCACCGCGGTGCGGATGGTGGAGGTCGGCCGTGAGGCGATCGCCGCCGGCGCCGAGGCGCTGTGCCTCGGCTGTGGCGGCATGGCCGGGATGGCCCGGCACCTGTCGAACGAGCTCGGCGTCCCCGTCGTCGACGGGGTCGAGGCGGCCGTCAAGCTCGCCGAGTCGCTGCACGCGCTCGGCCTGCGGACCAGCAAGATCAACGCCTTCGGCGCGCCGCTGGCGAAGCCTCGGCCCGGCTGGCCGGTCTCGTCCTGACCTCCGGTACCTTCGGCGTCCATGTTGATCGTCGGGTTGACGGGCGGGATCGGCTCCGGGAAGAGCACGGTGGCGCAGCTCCTTGCCGGGCACGGCGCGCAGGTGATCGACGTCGACGCCGTCGGGCGGGCGGTGATCGCGCCCGGGGGACGGGCCGAGGCCGGCGTCGTCGCCGAGTTCGGCGAGCACATCGTCGGCGCCGACGGGGCCATCGATCGGCGGGCGCTGGCCGGCGTCGTGTTCGAGCAGCCGGGGGGGGGGGGGGGACTGGCCCGCCTGGAGGCGATCAGCCATCCGGCGATCAACGCCGAGCTCACCGAGATCGTCGGCTCCCTGGACGACGGCTCGATCGTCGTCTACGACATGGCGGTCCTCGTCGAGAGCAACCTCGGTCGCTCCGACCCGGCGCACCGCTACTCGCACGTCGTGGTTGTCGAGGCGCCCCTGGAGCTGCGCATCGAGCGAGCGGTGGCCCGCGGCATGGGTGAAGCCGACGCGCGGGCGCGGGCGGCGGCGCAGGTCTCCGACGAGCAGCGCCGCGCCGTCGCCGATCTCGTGGTGCCCAACGACGCCGACCTCGACGCGCTCCAGGCGAACGTGCTCGCCGCGTGGGCGACGATCACGTCGTGGGCGGGCTTGCTGGGGCCCGACCAGCGTCGCGCTCGTCCGCTGACCAGGTGACGGCGTCCGTGACGAGGTGCTCGCCGGGGCGCCGCGCAACGTCACCGTGGACGCCGGCGACGTGCCGTTCATCGACACGAGGTGCTCGCCGGGGCGCCGCGCAACGTCACCGTGGACGCCGGCGACGTGCCGTTCATCGACCGGGCGTTCCTGGCCGCCGTGCCGCGGCGGGTCGGGTGGTCAGCTCTGGAAGCGGACGACCGACGGCGCGGTCGTGTCGGCCGAGACCTGGCCGGAGGCGACGAGGTGCTCGCTGGCGTACGCGGTGGCCCGGCTGCAGTAGGCGAACACGCCGGCACCGTCGGCCATGATCGTGCTGCCGTTGAGCAGGCGGGCGGCGTCGGTGCAGACGAGCACGACGGCGGCGGCGACGTCGTCGGGCGTCGCGGTGATGCCGAGTGGGTGGGTGCGGGCCTCCTCCTCGACGGTGGCGTCGAAGAAGTCGCCGACCATGAGGCGCATGGAGTCGCCGGCGATGAAGCCGGGGCAGACGCCGATCGTGGTGATGTTGCGCCGCCCCAGCTCGACGCCGAGGTAGCTGACCATGATCTCCATGCCGGCCTTCGCCGCCGCCAGCAGTCCGTGCGCGGCGATGTGGGTCTTGGTGTCCGCACCGGAGACGGCGACGATGCGCCCGCCACCACGGGCCTCGAGTAGCGGCACGGCGCGCTGGACGAGGCGCAGGAAGCCGGACACGGTGATCGCGAACGTGCGGTCGACGTGGTGGGGCTGGACGTCGATCAGTTCGGCGAACTTCGTCTGCGCCGCGTTGGCGACGACGATGTCGAGCCCACCGTGCTCGGCAGCGATCGTCTCGAACAGCGCGTCGATGGCCTCGCCGTCGGCGAGGTCGAGCTGGTGCGTCCATCCCCGCCGGCCCGTCGCCTCGATCGCCGCGAGCGTGGCGGCGGCCTGGTCGACGTCCTTGCGGTAGGTGAACACGACGTCGGCGCCCTGCTGGGCGAGCAGGCGTGCGGTCGCCGCCCCGAGCCCCCGACTTCCCCCGGTGACGAGTGCCAGCCGGTCGGTCAGATCGAACATCGGCGCAATGTAGCAATCGGCCACACACCGGGCGCGTTGCGTCACGGTCGGCGCTGCGCGGCACCGGCCCGCGATGGGCTAGAACCGAGCGGTGAGCTTCGCAGAGGCGGCGGTGCCGGAACCGGACCCCTCGCTGCAACAGCGCTTCAGGTGGCCCGGGCGGCCGGGTCCCGTCGGTGCCGGGCACCTGCCCGTCGAGGCCTTGGCGATGATCGTCGACCAGAGCGCGCTGCCGTTGGAGCTGGTGGCACCCGACGGCACGATCCTGTACGCCTCGGGCACGGTGGGCCGGGTCGTGGGGTGGGAGGCCGAGCAGCTCGTCGGGCACAACATGGCCGAGTTCCTGGCGCCCGACCAGCTCGAGCTGGCCCTCGAGGTGATCGCCGAGATCGAGCAGATCGACCGTGGTGGCGCCGGGGTGCCGATGGTGTTCGCCGTCCGGCGACCGTCGGGGGACTCGGTCTGGGTGGAGATCGGGGCCATGCCGCTGCTCGACGTCCCGGGGGTCAACGGGATCGTGCTGCGCCTCCGGCCCTGGGACGCCCAGTACCACCTCGACCAGTTCCTCGGCGCGCTGCTGGCCAACTCGTCGCTCGACGAGGTGCTCGCGCCGCTCACCCGGGCGATCCTCGCGCTGCTGGAGGCGGATGCCGCCGCCGTCTGCTACGGCTTCGACGGGACGACGTTCGCCGGCGCCGTCGGCAGCGGGATGCGTTCGGTCGACTCGCTGCGCGGACCCGGCCTGTGGTCGCTGTCGGCGTCGGGCACCATGCACTGGCCGGTCGCCGACGCCGTCGCTGCCGTCGGCGGCACCGGCCTCGACGACCTCGCCGCGCTGGACGCCTGCTGGGTCCTACCGGTGCCCGGCGGGCAGGGCCTGGCGCCGGCGGTGCTGTCGGTGTGGCGGGCCGCGCCGGGCGCGCCGCTCGCCGGCCATCGTCACGGCCTGGAACGGGTGCTGCGCTTCGTGCAGCTGGCGCTCGTGCGCACCGCCGAGCACGAGCGGTTGCAGCACCTCGCCGCGCACGATCCCCTCACCGGCGTCGCCAACCGCGGCGAGTTCCGTGACCGGCTGGCGCGGGCGCTGGCCATCGGCGAGCGTGACGTCGCCGTGGCGTTCTGCGACGTCGATCGCTTCAAGCCCGTCAACGACACGTTCGGGCACCGCGTCGGCGACCAGGTCCTCGTGCAGGTCGTCGAGCGGATGCGCTCCGCCCTGCGCGCCGGCGACGAGCTGGCCCGCGCCGGCGGCGACGAGTTCACCGTCCTGCTGCGCAACGTCCCGACGCGCGACGCCGCCCGTGATGTCGCCGGGCGCCTGGTGGCTGCGATGCGCGACCCCTTCGATGCGGAGGGTCACGACGTGCACTTGAGCCTCTCGGTCGGTGTCGCCCTCACCGACTCGGCGCGCACCGCCGACGAGCTGCTGGTGCGCGCCGACGCGGCGCTCTACGACGTCAAGCGCGCCGGCGGCGACGCCGCCGCCGTGGCGATGTGACGCGGCGCTCCATCCGCTCCATCCGCAGCGCCGGCAGCACGAGCTGGATCAGCCGCCGAGTGGGGTGTCGCCGATGACGCCGTCGCGCTCGAGGTCGGCGAGCTCGGCTTCGCCGAGGCCCAGCTCGTCGCCGAGGACCTCGCGGTTGTGCTCGCCGAGGCGCGGCGCGGTTCCGTACGGCGGGAGGTCGGTGCGCGCGAAGCGCCACGGCTGAGCGGTCTGGTGGGTGACGCCGATGTCACCGCGATCCTCGGCGACGAAGAAGCCGCGGGCACGGAGTTGCGGGTCGTCGAAGACGCTGCGCCCGTCGTGGACGACGGCGGCGGTCACACCGGCGCGCTGCAGCTGCTCGGCCAGGACGCCGGCATCGGCGGTCGCCGCCCAACCGTGCAGCGCCGCACCGATCTCGGCGCCGCGGGCGCGCCGCTCGGCGAGGGGTGCGTCCGCGCACACGGGCAGCGCCACCTGCGCCGACAGCCGCCGCCACTCGTCGTCGTCGGCGCACGAGATCGCGATCCATCGCCCGTCGCCGCACTGGTGCACGCCGTGGGGTGCGCGCGCCGGATCGTCGTTGCCGCGCCGGGCGCGCTCGTGACCGGTGAGCTGCCGCTCGACGAGCACCTCGCCGACGAAGCTCGTCGCCGCCTCGATCTGGCTGAGGTCGATGTGCTGGCCCTCGCCGGTGAGCTGCCGGTGGCGGACGGCGGCCAGCAGCGCCAGACCGCCCATCAGCCCGGCGAGCGGATCGCCGAACGACGTGCCGGTGAACAGCGGCGGGCCGTCCTCGTAGCCCGTCAGGTGGCAGATCGCCGACATCTGCTCGGTGGTCCACGCGAACGCGGCGTAGTCGCGCCACGTGGTGGTGCGGCCGAAGCCGGGCATCGACAACATGATCAGGTCGTCGTTGGTCGCCACGAGGTCGGCGTAGCCGAGCCGGAAGCCGTCCATGACCCTCGGCGTGTAGTTCTCGACGACGACGTCGGCGCCCGCTGCGAGCCGCCTGGCGAGCGCCGCCCCACGAGGGTCGGTGAGGTTGAGCGTGATGCCGCGCTTGCCGCGGTTCACCCAGTTGAACAGGCCCGAGTTGTCCCAGGCGCGGCTCGGCCCGCGACCGACGCCACGCCACCCGTCGAGACGCTGGATGGCCTCGACCTTGACCACGTCGGCGCCGAAGTCGGCGGCGAACAGCGTCGCCATCGGCCCTGCCTGGAACATCGTGAAGTCGAGGATGCGCATGCCCGCCAGTGGCGCCGGGTGCCGTCGGGCGGTGGTGTCTCGCGGCCGCGCCGCCGCTGACGGCGCCGGTTCGCCCGTCACCTCGGCCGTGTGCGCGCCGGGCCGCGGTGGCGCTCCCGGGAGCGAGGGGCACGCCGGCATCAGGAACGGAACTCGCGGCGTGCGCAGCGGACCGACGCCCGGGTGCTCGAGCTTCCACGAAGTAGCCGCGCTCGCGATGGGGGAGCAGATCGAGCGCGTCGCCCGCCGTCAGCACCTTGCCGAAGGGCAGCCGCCAGCTTTGCGCCTGATGGAACAGGTCATCGCTCGAACGCCCCTGCGCTGCCTGCTCGATCGCCTCGCGCACCTCGGCGGCCAGCGCGGTGCGGCTCACCGCGTCGGCCAACCGCTCGTCGTCGAGGAAGTCGAAGCGCTCGATGAAGATGCACATCTTCTCCCACTGCGCGTCGGTGAGCGCGTTGAACCCGACGTAGCCGTCGGCGCAGCGCACGTTGAACGAGGGGCCGGTGTTGTCGGCGTGGCGCCGGGTGAGCAGCTCGCCGCGCCCGTCGAAGATCAGCGGGCTGAGCGCGCAGGTGACCGCACTCTCCAGCGCGGAGACGTCGATCAGCTCGCCGCCGCCACCACTCGCTCGCCCGACGATCGCGCCAAGGGTCGCCACGGCGGCGTAGGCGCCGGTGACGGTGGCGACGAGATCCCCGCCGACCTGGAGCGGCTCGCCCCGGGGATCGCCGCACGAGTCCGCCCACGTGGACGCCGCACACAGCGTCAGATGGTCGGCGCGATGGTCGGCGGCAGGACCGGTCGAGCCGAACGGGGAGATCACGCAGACGACGACGTCCGGGTTGATCCGGCGAAGCTCCTCCTCGTCGAAGCCGCGCCGGGCGAGCACCGACGCCGGACCGTCGGCAACGATCACGTCGCGGCCGGCGGCGAGCTGCCGGACCACCTCGCCGCCGGCGGCGTCGTCGAGATCGGCGCAGACGCTGCGCTTGCTGGTGTTGAAGTAGAGGTACGGCGCAGTGGTGCCGTCGGTGCCCGGTGGATCGACGCGGACGACGTCGGCGCCGAGGTCACCGAGCAGCTTGGCGCAGAACATCCCGGCGGTCGAGGTGCACAGGTCGAGGACGCGTTCCGTCCGCAACGGCCCGCGGTGGCGTTGCTCGGCTGCTTGTGGCATCGTTCCCCCTTGGTCGGCCGGTGTGCCGCCACCGCGACGTGAATCGGGCGGTCAGCCGATTGTTACCAGGACGGCTCGCGGTGTCAAGCAATGGACGCATTCGCTGCGTCCTCGCCGTAGACCGAAATTCGGTCGGGCGACTGCTTTCCCTCTTGACATGACGTGACGAAGCTCACAGAATCAACCCGTCGGCTGATTCGGCGGCCGACCCGGGGGAAGTCGAGACGATCATGTCGGAATACGCCGTGTTCACGTCTGCGCCACTGTCGCGACGTGCTGGCTGGTTGGAGGAGCGACGATGAGCCGCTACATCGCCCGCCGGCTGCTGAGCGTGATCCCGGTGATGTTCCTGGTCTCGCTCATCGCCTTCTCGCTGATCCACCTGGTGCCCGGCGATCCGGCGGTTGCCCTGGCCGGCGACGGCGCCACGAGCGAGCAGGTGGAGCACATGCGCCAGCAGCTGGGTCTCGACGACGCCCTGCCCGTGCAGTACGCGCGCTGGTTGAAGCACGCGGTCACCGGCGACCTCGGGCACTCGCTGTTCTCGGCACAGACCGTCGCCGATGCGCTGTGGAGCCGCCTCCCGGTGACCCTGAGCCTGATCGCCGGCTCGCTGCTGATCGCGCTGTGCCTGGGGATCCCCGCGGGGATCATCTCCGCGGTGCGCCGCGGCTCGTGGACGGACCGGCTCGTCAACCTCGGCGCCGCGGCCGGCGTGTCGACACCGAACTACTTCATCGCGATGTTGCTCATCATCTTCTTCGTGCTGCGCCTGCAGCTGTTGCCGGCGACCGGCTACGTCGGCCTCTTCGACAGCCCCACCGAATGGGTCAGGCACCTCGTGCTCCCGTGCATCGCGCTGGCGGCGGGCACGACAGCGGTCGTCACCCGCCAGCTGCGCAGCTCGCTCGCGGGCGTGCTCGACCAGGACTACGTCCGCACCTCGCACGCCAAGGGGCTCACGCCTGGGCAGGTGGTCCTCAAGCACGGGATGAAGAACGCGGCGATCCCGCTGGTCACCGTGATCGGCACGCAGATCGGCCTCCTCGTCGGGGGCACGGCGATCATCGAGCGGCTGTTCAACATCCCTGGGCTGGGCAGCCTGGCGATCGACTCGGTCCTGCGCCGGGACCTCCCGATGATCCAGGGCATCGTGCTGCTGACGGCACTCGTCGTGCAGCTCGCCAACCTCGCCGCGGACGTCGCCTACGGCTCCCTCAACCCGAAGGTGCGGGTGGCGCCGTGACCTTGCAGCTCGAACCGACACCGGCGATCGCCGACTCGCTCGCCGACGCCGTGGAGACCCCCGGCTTCTGGTCGCGGCTCGTGCACCAGCGCTTCGTGCGGCGCTTCGTGCACCGCAAGGCGGCGATGGTCGGCCTCGGCTTCCTCGTGCTCATCGGCCTCGTGGCGATCTTCGCCCCGTGGATCGCCCCGCACGATCCCGACCAGCAGAACCTGACCTCGACGTTCCTGCCGCCGCTGTCGGAGGGTCATCTGCTCGGCACGGACAACCTCGGGCGCGACACGCTGTCCCGTCTCGTCTCGGCGAGCCGGATCGCGGTGGTGGCCTCGGGGGAGACGGTCCTCGTCGCCCTGCTGCTCGGGGTGGTGCCCGGCATGGTGGCCGGCTACCTGCGCGGCCGGGTCGACTGGGTGATGAGCCGCGTCGCGGATGCCGTGCAGAGCCTGCCGCCGCTGATCCTGGCGATCGCCATCGTGGCAGCACTGGGTCCGGGCCTGCGCAACGCGATGCTGGCCCTCGGGATCATCTTCGCCCCGAACTTCTTCCGGCTGACCCGCGCCGCCGTCCTCGAGGTGCGCGAGGAGACCTACATCGAGGCCAGCCGGAGCATCGGCACACCGATCGGACGGATCCTGCTCAGCCGGGTCACGCCGAACATCCTGCCGGTGCTGCTCGTGCAGATCTCGCTCGTCGCCGGCTTCGCGCTGATCGCCGAGGCCAGCCTGAGCCTGCTCGGCCTCGGGGTCCAGCCGCCGCAGGCGAGCTGGGGGAGCATGATGGGCCAGGGCTACAACTTCCTCGGGCTGCAGCCGTGGCTGGTGGTGTGGCCGGGCCTGGCGATCAGCTTCACGGTGCTCGCCTGCAACGTCGTCGGCGACGGGCTGCGCGACTCGATCGGCAAAGAGATCCGGGTGCAGCGATGACCGCGCCCGGGCCGGTGCTCGAGGTCACCGGGATGAGCGTCGAGTTCCTCACCGAGCACGGCTGGACCGAGGTGGTCCGCGACGTCAGCTTCACCGTCGGCGCCGACGAGAACGTCGGCATCGTCGGCGAGTCCGGCTCCGGCAAGACGGTCACGTCGATGGCGATCATGGCGCTGTTGCGCAAGGGCAACGGCAGGATCAGCCGGGGCAGCGTCAAGCTCAACGGCCGGGAGCTGACGACGCTGAACGCCAAGGAGATGCGCGCCCGGCGTGGCGACGAGATCGCGATGATCTTCCAGGAGCCGATGACGTCGCTCAACCCGGCGTTCACGGTCGGCAACCAGATCGCCGAGACCGTCCGCCGCCACCGCCACGTCTCGCGCAAGGAGGCGTGGGACAAGGCGTGCTCGGTGCTCGCCACGGTCGGCATCCCCAACGCCAGCCGCCGCGCCCACTCGTATCCGCACGAGTTCTCCGGTGGCATGCGCCAGCGAGCGATGATCGCCATGGCCCTGTCGTGCGAGCCGTCGCTGCTCATCGCCGACGAGCCGACGACGGCGCTCGACGTCACGATCCAGGCCCAGGTGCTCGACCTCCTCCGGGCCATGCGTGAGGAGTTCGGGATGTCGATCCTGTTCATCACCCACGACCTCGGCGTCGTCGCCGACATCTGCGACCGCGCCGTCGTCATGTACGCGGGCGAGGTCGTCGAGCAGGCCAGCGTCGTCGATCTGTTCCGCGCCCCGCAGCACCCGTACACGGCCGGCCTGCTGCGGTCGACGCCGAGCGGTGACGGCGGCGAGCGCAGCCGGCTCTACTCGATCGCCGGGCAACCGCCGCTCGCCGGCAGCTTCCCGTCCGGGTGTCGCTTCCATCCCCGCTGCGAGCACGCCACCGCGGCCTGCGCGGTCGACGACAAGGTGCTGCACGTCCTCGTCGGCGGGCGGGAGAGCCGTTGCGGCCGGCTCGGCGAGATCGAGCTCGCCGGGGTGCGGGTGGGAACATGAGCGAGCGCAGCGAGTCGATCAGCACGGCCAGCGAGACGACGCCGCTGGTCGAGGTCGACGACGTCTCCGTCGTGTTCCACGTGCGCCCCCAGGGTGGCGGACGCAAGGCGGCGCTGCGGGCGGTGAACCACGCATCGTTCGAGATCGCCCGTGGCGAGACGCTGGCGCTCGTCGGCGAGTCCGGCTCGGGCAAGTCGACCGCGGCGCGCGCCGTGCTGCGACTGGTGCCGGTCACGTCCGGCAGCGTCCGGTTCGACGGCATCGAGGTGACCCGGCTGACCACGCGCGAGCTGCGCCGGATGCGCGGCCGGATGCAGATGGTCTTCCAGGACCCGTACTCGTCGCTGGATCCGTCCTCGATCGTCGCCAACATCGTCGGCGAGCCGTTGCGCGTCCACCAGAAGGTGCGCGGCAAGGAGCGCGATCGGCGCGTCCGCGAGCTGCTCGAGCAGGTCGGCCTGTCGCCGCGGCACCTCGCCCGCTACACCTACGAGTTCTCCGGCGGACAGCGCCAGCGCATCGCCATCGCCCGCGCCATCGCGCTCAACCCCGACCTGCTCGTGCTCGACGAGGCCGTCAGCGCGCTCGACGTGTCCACGCAGAACCAGGTGCTGGAGCTGCTGGAGACGTTGCGTCGCGAGCGCGGCCTGTCGTACCTGTTCATCTCGCACAACCTCGGCGTCACCCGCTGGATCGCCGATCGCACCGCGGTGATGTACCTCGGCAACATCGTCGAGTCCGGGCCGACCACGCGTGTCCACGGTCGCCCGGCGCACCCGTACACCAGGTCGCTCCTGTCGGCGATGCCGGTGATGGATCCCGTCGTCCAGCGGCATCGGCCGCGGATCGTCCTGCAGGGCGACCCGCCCGACCCGCTGGTCGACATCAGCGGCTGTGCGTTCCGCACGCGCTGCCCGCAGGCGTTGCCGGTGTGCGCGGCGCAACGCCCGGAGCCGGTGCCCGTCGAGGGCGGCGGCTGGGCCGCCTGCCACCTGCTGACGCCGGCGCCCGCCGGCTCGGCGCCGGTCGCCGATGCCGCCGTCCAGCCGGCGCGCTGACGTCACACCCACACATCAACCCGTCGTCCACACATCACCACAAGGGGGAAGGAATGCACACACGCAGTCAGAGGAAGCGAGGGGTGCGGCGCGGTGCCGTGCTCCTCGTCGCCGGGGCGGTGCTGCTCGCCGCGTGCGGCAGCGACAGCGGGTCGAAGACGACCACGTCGGCGGCCGGTGTCACGACGACGGCAGGGTCGACGACGACCGCCGGCTCGGGAGGCTCGGAAGGGTCGGCCACCACGGGCGGCGTGACGCCCTCGGTCCCGGTGACCAGCGCGGTCGACACCTCCAAGATGGACCGCGACGGCTCGCTGACGGTGGCCTGGCAGCTGGCGCTGAACACGCTGGACCCGCTGGCCAACACCAACGCCCAGAACGTCGCCTACCAGACGCCGATCTACGACACGCTGATCCACCTGACGCCGAGCGGCGATCTCGAGCCGATGCTGGCGTCGAGCTACAAGTGGAGCGACGACGGTCTGCACTTCACGATGGAGCTGCAGCCCGACGTCAAGTTCCACGACGGCACCGATCTCACCGCCGACGTGGTCAAGGCGAACATCGATCGCCTGATCAACATCGAGACCTCACCGGTGAAGAACGCGGTGCGCTACGTGAAGGACGTGACCGTCGACGGTCCGCTCACGGTGACGGTGAACATGACCCAACCCGACGCCGCACTGGAGTTCCAGCTCGCCGATCGAGCCGGGATGATGGTCAGCGGCAAGGCGCTGGCCGATGGCGTCGACCTGTCGACCAACGCCGTCGGCGCCGGTGCGTACAAGCTGACCCAGTTCGTGGCCAGCGACCGAATCAAGTACGAGCGCTTCGACGGCTACTGGGGCGACCAGAACGCCGCTGGCGTCAAGTCGCTCGAGATCATCGGCGTGGCCGACGGCCAGGCGCGGCTCAACGGCGTCCTGTCCGGTGAGTTCGACGCGGCGTACATCACCCCGTCGCAGGCCAGCCAGGCCAAGTCCGGTGGGCTCGACCTGCAGGCCCAGTCCGGCCTGTTCTACGTGCAGCTGTACCTGAACCGCTCCCGCTCGAAGCTGGGCGACGTCAAGGTCCGCCAGGCACTGGCCTACGCCCTCGACCGCAATGCGATCTGCACGGCGATCTACCTCGGCTACTGCAGCGCCGGCACCCAGCCGTACCCGGACGGCAGCCCGTGGGCGAGCCCGGACGTGCCGGCCGACGCGCTGGCCTACGACCCGGCCAAGGCCAAGCAGCTGCTCTCGGAAGCGGGCCTCCCGAACGGCTTCGAGCTCGAGGTGATGATCCCGGCCGCGTCCGACCCGTATCCGCAGCTCGCCGAGCTGATGCAGGCCCAGTTCGCCGCGGTCGGCGTGACGATGAAGATCAACCCGGTCGACATCAGCCAGCTGGCGACGAAGTTCTTCGTCGACAAGCAGTCCGACGCCCTGATCGGCGGCGGCGGCTCCACGCCGGAGCCGGCTCTCCTGTTCAACAGCTACGCGACGTCGACGGCGTTCGCCAACCCGAGCGGCATTGCCCCGCCGGGCATGGACGACCTCGTCGCCCAGATGGCCGCGGCGCTCGACAAGGACGACCGCGCCGCGCTCGCCCAGCAGGCCGGCAAGCTCGTCGTCGACGACGTCATGAACATCATCCTCACCCGGCCGCAGGTCATCTACGCCGTGCGCGACAACGTCGTCAACTGGCAGCCGAGCCTGACGCTGAACTACCCGATCACCCGGGGCGCCGGGGTCACCGGCAACTGACCGGCCGACCGGCGGCGCGCTCGACACCCCCGGCCGGCGCGCCGCCGGCGGCTCCCTCGAACGGTGGAGACGCGATGACGACAACAGGTGCCGACGACCTGACGACACCACAGCACGGCACCGGCCCGCTGGCAGCGCAGCGCGTCCTGGACCTGTCGAGCTCGATCCCTGGCGCCTACTGCGCCAAGCTGCTCGGCGACCTCGGCGCCGACGTGGTCAAGATCGAACCACCAGGTGGTGACCCGCTGCGCTGGCGTGGCCCGTTCCGGGACGGGACCGATCCGGAGGCCGGCACCAGCCACCTCTACTTCAACACCAGCAAGCGCAGCGTCGTGCTCGATCTCGACGCCCCCGAGGGTCTCGGCCTGCTGCGCCGGCTGGTGCAGCGCTACGACGTCGTCGTCGCCGACGGCACCGCCGAGCAGCTCGCCCGTCGAGGGATCGACCCGGCACGGATCCGGTCGTGGAACCCGGCCGCGGTGGTGTGCACGCTGTCGCCGTTCGGCTCGTCCGGGCCGTCCGCGGAGTACTCGGCGACGCACCTGACGACGTGCGCGTCGAGCACGTGGGCCTCGACCTGCGGCACCGCCGACCGCGAGCCGCTGCAGTCCGGTAGCTCGTTGACCGAGACGATCGCCGGTGCCTACGCGGCGGCCGCCGTGCTCGCGGCGATCGAGGGCCGTGCCGCGCACGGCCACGGCGAGCACGTCGACGTCTCGGCGCTCGAAGCGGCGATCACCTGCGCGATGGGGCCGACGCTGACCTACGAGCTGCGCGGGACCGTCGACGGTCGTCACTCCGACTACATGACCGGACCGTCGTTCAACGTCCGCTGCCGTGGCGGTCTGGTCGGTGCCAACGCGCTCACCGAGGCGCAGTGGCAGTCGATGTGCCTGTTCATCGGCCGCCCGGACATGGCCGACGATCCACGCTTCGCCGACTACTTCGGGCGGCTGGAGCACATCGACGAGATCCGCAGCGGCATCGAGGCCGCGCTCGCCGACCGGTCGGCGGCGGACGTCTTCGCCGAGGCGCAGGCGTGGCGGATCCCGTTCGGGCTGGTGGTCAGCCCGGCCGAGGCGCTGGCGCTGCCGGTGCACGCCGACCGCCAGTACTTCGACGTGCACGCCCACCCGACGCTCGGGCCGCTCCGGACGCCGCGCATCCCGTTCGTCATGTCGGCGACGAACGCGCGGACACGACCGGCTCCGCTCCTCGGCGCCGACACGGACGACGTGCTCGCGCTGCTGCCGGCCGAGCGGGTCGTGCCACCGGCGCCGGCCGCGCCTGCTGCCGCGCCCGGGGCGCCACTCGCCGGGCTGCGGATCCTCGACCTCACCATGTTCATGTCCGGTCCGCTGGCAACGCTGATCGCCGCCGACATGGGCGCCGACGTCATCAAGATCGAGGCGATCCAGCGGCTCGACGGGTGGCGTGGCGTCGGGCGCGATGGCGAGCGCCCGTGGGACCGCTCGGGCCTGTTCAACTGGATCAACCGGAACAAGCGCGGCATCACGCTCAACCTGGCGGACGAGCGCGGCGCGTCGGCGCTGCGTGAGCTGGTGGCCGTCGCCGACGTCGTCATCGAGAACTACACGCCGCGGGTGATGGAGAACTTCGGGCTCACCTACGACGACCTGCGCGCCGTCAACCCGAAGCTGATCATGCTGTCGATGCCCGGGTTCGGCCAGACCGGCCGCTGGCGTGACCACGCTGCGTTCGCCTGGACCACCGAGCAGATGTCGACGATCACCCACCTCACCGGCTACGCGGACGGCCCGCCGCTGTTCACCGGGACGACGTGCGGCGATCCGCTCGCCGGGCTGATGGGTGCGATCGCGCTGCTCGCCGCGGTCAACCATCGGCGCCGCACGGGCGAGGGCCAGCACGTCGACCTCAGCCAGGTCGAGGCGTCGACCAGCTTCGTCGGCGAGTCGCTCGTCGAGGCCCAGGTGACCGGACGCGATCCGGGACGGCTGGGCAACGCGTCGACCTGGATGGCGCCTCACGGCGTCTACGAGGGCGCCGATGGGCGGTGGCTGGCGATCGCCTGCGTCGACGACGAGATGTGGTCGCGGCTGTGGGATGCGCTCGGCCGCCCCGGTGGATCGGCGGACGGCGGCCCGCCGCATCCCACGCTCGCGCAGCGGTTGGCGAACGTCGCGGAGATCGACGGTTGGGTCCGTGCGTTCGTCGCCGGACACGATCCGCGTCAGCTGGTGCACGCCCTGCAGGGATGCGGCATCGCCGCCGGCGCGGTCCTCGACGGTCCCGACCTCCTCGCCGACGCCCACCTCGCGGCGCGTGGGTTCTTCATCGTCCAGGACCGCACCGACCTGCAGGGCGCCCACTACTTCGCCGAGCCGTTCCGGCTGGCGACGGCGCAGCTGCCCGAGCCCGTGCGTGCCGCCTACCTCGGCGAGCACAACCACGAGGTGTTGTGCGGGCTGCTCGGCAAGAGCGAGCAGGAGCTCGCGCAGCTCGAGCACGACGGCGTGATCGGCACGTGGCCGGCGGGCGTGCCGCGCCCGAGCGAGCCGGCGCGTGACTGACGTCGGCGTCAGGCCAGCTCGGTGACGTAGCGCGGCGGGCGGTGGGCGTAGCCCGACTCGTCGACGCCGTTCGGGTGGTGCACGCCGCCCAGCGTCGCCCAGGTCTTGAACCCGAGGAGCCGGCGCAGGTCCTCGGACAGGTTCGCCTCGGTCTCGGGCGCCAGCGACAGGAACATGTTCTCCTGCTGGCGGACCCAGACGCGGCAGTAGTTGCTGAGCAGGACGTGCCGGCGGTGGTCGGAGCGGTTCGCGCCGGCGCCGTGCCAGGTGCGGCCCTCGACGATCGCCGCGGTGCCCGCCGGACCCTCGAGGATCGCCGTCTGCACGTGGCGGTCGCCGAGCGGGTGCTCCCACAGGTGGCTGCCGGGCACCACGTGGGTGCCGCCGTTGGCGACGGTCACGTCGTCGAGGAACCACACCACGTTGCTGACGATCGGGTAGCGCGGCTGCGGATAGCCGACGTAGGTCTGGTCCTGGTGCAGCTCCTGCAGCTCGCAACCCGGCGAGGTGATGTTCGCCGAGAAGCTGGTGAGGAGGAAGCGTGGCCCGAGCAGGTGCTCCAGCAGCGCGCCGACGCGCGGGTGCAGCGCGATCTCCTGGAACTCCGCACCCTTGTTGATCAGGCTCGACATGCGCTGGTTGACGCAGTGGCCTTCGGCCTTGGACGGGTGAGCGCCGGTGTCGAACGTGGCCACGCCCTCGCGGGCCTCGGCGGCCGCCTGCTCCATCAGCCGGTGCTTGGTCCGCGCCACCTGCTCGGGCGACAGCGCCCCGGCCAGCAGGCAGTAGCCCCAGCGGTCGAGGTCCCGGCGGGCCTGCTCCAGGTCGTCGGTGAGCGCGGGCAGCGCCGGCTTGGCCGGCGCGTCGCCTCGCCGCCGGTCCGGGTTGACGACGGCGCGGCGGTGCGTCCCCGTCCCGAGGACGCGGTCGCCGACGCTGGCGGCGACCTCGAAGCGCAGGAACCGGCGATCGACGTCGACCAGCCGGCTGGACACCGTGACGTCCTCGCCCGGGAACGAGGGCGCCAGGTGGGAGACGTCGACGTGGACGCCGACGGTCGTCTCCCCGTCGTCGAGGTGGGGCGCGACGCTCTGCGCGCAGCAGCCCTCGATCATCAGGATCATCGACGGCGTCGACAGCACGGGGTCGCCGGCGTGGGCGGTCCCCATCTCCGTCGTGACGGTCTGCACGGTCGTGTGCTCGATGCCGATCTCGAGCGTCTCCAGCATGGTCGGCCTCCCCAGAGCTCCACTGTTTGCTGGAGCACAGAATAAGCCGACAGACCGAAAAATGACAAGCTCAGTTCTTGACAGCGCACATTTGCGGGCCGAGAATCATGCGAACGACTGATTCTTCGTCGACCGGCGCGCAAGGGGGTGTGCGGAGGCGGAGGGGGGAGCACGAATGGTCACAGCCACCGAGCCGCTGCCGGCACCGACCGCCGACCTGGACGAGGCGCGCGCTCACCTCGACACGTGGGGCTACTGCCTCGTCAAGGACGCACTGTCGCCCGACGAGGTCGGCGCGCTGCGCCGGCGGCTGATCGAGCAGGCGTCGGGGGAGGCGGCGGCCGGCCTCGGCCGGTTCGACGACGGTGCGTTCGTCTCCCGCCACGGGCGCGTCGGAGGGCCGAACCAGCGCGTGGTCAACCTGTTGAACAAGGGCGAGATCTTCCAGGTGGTCCCGCAGAAGCCGGCGGTCCAGGCGCTGATCGAGCACGTGCTCGGCGAGCGGTTCCTGCTGTCCAGCTTCTCGGCGAACATCGCCGGGCCGGGCGGGCAGGCCCAGGAGCTCCACCAGGATCAGGGCTACGTGCCACATCCCCAGCCGGTGTACTCGTGCGTGGCCGACGTCGCGTGGTTCCTCGACGACGTCGACGAGGCCAACGGCGGCACACGGGTCGTGCCGGGCAGCCACCGCTGGGAGGAGCGCCTGCCGTTGGGTGAGTGGCGCCCGTCCGTCGCCGGCGCAGGCCCTGCCGGTACGGCGATGGTCATCCCCGGCCGCACGTATCACGGGACCGGCGCCAACGTCAGCAATCGGTGGCGCCACGTGCTCCTCACCAACTTCTGCCGCGTGTTCGTCCGTCAGCAGGAGAACCCGTTCCTCGGCCTGGCACCCGAGGTTCGCGCGGCGCTGTCGCCGGCGATGCGGCGCCTCCTCGGCTTTCGCGTCTACGGCAGCCTCGGCGGCGTCGAGAACGGGCGCTCCTACTGCGACGAACACGGCTACGTGCACGTCCCGTCTCGCTACCTGCGGGCGCTCTCGGCCGATGGGTGCCCGCTGGAGACCAATCAGCCCAATGGATGATTTGGAACGTCCGCCGACGGGCGAGCACGCATTGCACCGCATCGAGATCGCCGAGCTCGAACACCTGCTGCACGACGCCTTCGCCGGCGTCGGCCTCGGCGGAGCGGAGGCCGCGCGCATCGCCGACTCGTTGGTGCAGTCCGAGCTCGAAGACGTGCCGACGCACGGTGTGATGCGCGTGCCGTGGTACCTCGACGGCTACCGGACCGGGCGCTACGTGCCAGCCGGCGACCTCGCCGTCGAGCGTTGCGGCGCGGTCGGCGTGCTCGACGGCGGCGGTGCGCTCGGCTACCTGCCCACGTCCGTGGCGGTGGATGCCGCGGTCGGCCTGGCCGCCGAGCAGGGCATCGGGGCCGTCGGCGTTCACCGCATCGCCGAGTTCGGCCGCGCCGCGTACTACACGCAAGCGGCAGCTGCCCGTGGCATGGTCGCGATCGTCTGCCAGAACACCCAAGCGCTGCTCGCAGCCCCGGGAGCGTGCTCGAACACCATCGGCAACAACCCGCTGGCCTACGCCACCCCTGGCGCGGACGGCGCCGTGTTCGACGCGGCGTTCACGCCGCGGTCGGGCGGCGAGGTGCGCCGCCGGGCGCTGCTCGGGCTGCCGCTGCCGCTGGAGTGGGGATATGTCGATGCCGACGGGCGGCCGACCGAGGATCCGGTGGCCGCCGCCGCCGGCGCGCCACAGGCCGTCGGCGGCGCCAAGGGGTTCGGCCTGGCGGTGCTCGTCGACCTCCTCGCCGGACCGCTGGCCGGTGGCTGCCCGGGGCACCGCGCCGGGATGGTTACGGCCGAGATGGGAGCGTTCGTCCTGGCGATCGACCCGGCGCGCTTCGGCGCCCAGGAGCGGATGCACCACGAGGTCGGCGAGATCGCCGCGGCCGTCCGGTCCAGCGGCGGGCGATGGCCGGGGGATCGCGCCAAGCGCGCCCGCGATCGCCATCTGGCCGCTGGTGCCGTCGAGATCGCCGAGCCGCTGTGGCGAGCGCTGGTCGATGCCCTCGCCTGACATGCACCCCGGATCGTCAACAACCACCGACGCCACCGCGTCCACGAAGGAGCCAACACACATGGGAGTACTCGAGAAGGAGTTCCACGACGGGGTCGTGGTCATCCGGATGAACCGTCCGGACAAGCTCAACGCGATGAACACGGAGCTGCTGGTGGCGCTCGCCGAGGCGTGGACGGAGTTCCGCGACACGCCCGAGCAGCAGATCGCCATCCTGACCGGCAACGGCCGCGGCTTCTGCGCCGGCGAGGATCTCGTGGAGGCCGCCGAGCGCGGCACCCCCGGGTTCGCACCCGGGCTGCCGCACGACCCGTTCTGGGAGGGCGAGCTGCTGAAGCCGGTCATCGCCTGCGTCAACGGGTGGGCGATGGGTGGTGGCTTCATCCAGGCGTTCCACTGCGACTTCCGGATCGCCTCGCGCAACGCCATCTTCGAGATCTCCGAGGCGCGCCACTGGCTGCTCGGCGCCTACCAGTTCGGGTTCCGCGACACGCTGCCGTGGACGATCGCCACCGAGCTGGCGCTCGGGTTTCGGATGGACGCCGAGCGCGCCTACCAGGTCGGCTTCCTCAACCGGCTGGTCGACGAGCCGGAGGATCTGCTGCCGGCGGCGTTCGAGATGTGCGACCACATGCGCGCCATCCCGCCGGCGTCGCTGAAGAACACGCTGGAGATCGCCAAGCGCCTGCGGCCGGCGATCCCCGCCGACGTCGTCGCCCGTGGTGTCGAGCTGTCCGCGTCGGGCGGCAACTACGACGACGTCATGGAGGCCAGGCACGCCTTCGCCGAGAAGCGCAAGCCGCGCTTCACGGCGGTCTCGAGCGCGCCGGGGACGAGGAGGAGGCCGACGATGAGCACCACGGCAGGCATCGACCGTGACTACCGCCTGGAGGACCGCTTCGAGCGCGAGCGTGGGCGCGTCTACCTGACGGGCTGGGATGCGCTGGTGCGGCTGCCGCTGATGCAGCGCCAGCGCGACGAGGCCGCGGGGTTGAACACGGCCGGCTACGTGTCCGGCTACCCGGGGTCGCCGCTCGGGGGGCTCGACTCCCTGTTCCGGGCGCAGCGCGAGATGCTCGCGGCGCGGCACATCCACTTCGAGCCCGGCCTCAACGAGGACATCGCCGCCACCGCGATCTCCGGCACCCAGCACCTCGGCGTCGGGCCGGTCACGTCGCGCTACGACGGCATCTTCGGGCTCTGGTACGGCAAGGGCCCCGGGGTCGAGCGGTCCACCGACGCGATGCGCACGGCGAGCGTCCGTGGCACGTCGCGCACCGGTGGCGTGCTGGCGCTCGCCGGCGACGACCACCACGCCCGCAGCACCGTGACGGCGCAGCAGAGCGAGACCCTGTTCGTGCACATGCACATGCCGGTCTTCAACCCGGCCACCGTCCAGGAGTACCTCGACTTCGGGCTCGCCGGCTGGGCCGTGTCGCGGCTGACCAGCTCGTGGGTCGGGATGATCTGCCTCAACGACACCGCCGACAGCGCGGCGACCGTCGACATCGACCCGTCCCGCCCTCGGTTGGAGGTGCCCGGTGACGTGGTGATCCCGCCGACGCTCGGCGACGTGCGCGTCGGCGGGCTCGGTGGCGCGCTGGCGATCGAGGAGGAGATCCGCACGTTGCGCTACCCGGCGGCGCAGGTGTTCGTGCGCCACAACGGCCTCGACCGGGTGACGCTGCCCTCGACGCGTCGCGGGCGCGGGCGCGGCATCGGCATCGTCACCGCCGGCAAGGGAGCACTCGACGTCGACGAGGCGATGGCCCAGCTCGGCATCGGGCGCGAGCGGGCCGGCGAGCTGGGCCTCAGCGTGCTCAAGCTGGCGATGACGTTCCCGCTGGATCCGCAGATCGTCATCGACTTCGCCGACGGCCTCGACGAGGTCCTGGTGATCGAGCCGAAGCACCCGATCATCGAGGACCAGGTGGCCAGGGTGCTGCGGCGGCTGCCGGCCGACCGGCGTCCTGACGTCGTCGGCAAGACCGACGAGCACGGGGCGCCGCTGATCCCGGAGTTCGGCGGCCTGGACGCCACGCAGGTCGCCGGCTTCATCCGGGCGCGCATCGAGCGCCGCAGCGGTGACGCCGAGCTGGTCGCCTCGCTGCGGCCGCGCCATGGGCTCACCGTGCTGAGCGCGTCCTCCGCGCCCGTCGCGACCGAGGAGCTGGTGCCGCACGACGACGAGCACACCGACCTCGTGCGCGCCGCCGGCTTCTGCTCGGGCTGCCCGCACAACACGGGCACGAAGGTGCCCGACGGCAGCTTCGCCATCGGCGGCACGGGGTGCCACGGGATGGCGATCGCGCTCGCCGCCCCCGGACGGCCGACGTTCATGGGGACCCACATGGGCGGCGAGGGCGCGCTGTGGATCGGGCTCGCCCCGTTCGTCGACCAGCGCCACACGTTCCAGAACATGGGCGACGGCACCTACTCGCACTCCGGCGCGCTGGCGATCCGGGCGGCGGTGGCCGCCGGGACGACGATGACGTTCAAGGTGCTGCTCAACGGCTACATCTCGATGACCGGCGGCCAGTCGATCCCCGGTGGGCTGACGGCACAGATGCTCGCCGCGCAGCTGCTGGCCGACGGCGTGCGCAAGGTGGTGGTGGCGACCGACGATCTGTCGCACTACGAGGGCACGGCGCCGTTCCCCGCCGGCGTGGACGTCGTCGAGCGCGACGCCCTGCTGCGCGTTCAGGAGGAGCTGCGCGGCCTCGACGGCGTGACCGCCCTGGTCTACGACCAGGCCTGCGCGGCCGAGCTGCGCCGTGAGCGCAAGCGCGGCAACGCCGTCGACCCCGACAAGCGGGTCTTCATCCACCAGACCGTGTGCGAGGGCTGTGGCGACTGCAACGTGCAGTCGAACTGCATCTCGGTGGAGCCGCTGGCCACCGAGCTCGGCCGGAAGCGGACGATCAACCAGTCGACGTGCAACAAGGACTTCTCGTGCGTCGACGGCTACTGCCCGAGCTTCGTCACGCTCACCGGGGCCCGGCCGCGCCAGCGTGGGCGGCACGGCGCCGGGGCGACCGCGCTGTTCGCCGGGCTGCCGGAGCCGGCGACGGTCGAGGCGACCGAGCCGTACAACATCCTCGTCGGCGGCATCGGTGGCGGCGGCGTGCTGACCATCGGCGGCCTGCTCGGCATGGCCGCGCACCTCGAGGGCAAGACCGCCACGGTGCTCAACGAGTCCGGGCTGGCGCAGAAGAACGGGGCGGTGCAGAGCCACATCCGCGTCCTCGACCAGCCCGGCGCCCAGCTGACGCCGCGCATCGACGTGCGCGCCGCGGACGTCGTCATCGGTGCCGACATCGTCGTGATCAGCGGGGCCGGCACCGTGGCCACGATGGCGCGCGGCCGCACGTGGGCGATCGTCAACGACGACGTGCGTCCGACGGTCGCGTTCTCCCGCGACGGCAACCTCGATCTCTCCAGCGCGCCGATGTCGCGGCTGCTGCAGCGGGCCACGGGCGACCAGGTCGAGCTGCTCGACGCCAACCACCTGGCGCTGGTGCTGATGGGTGACTCGATCTACGCCAACCTGCTGCTGCTCGGCTACGCGCTGCAGCGCGGCCGGCTCCCGGTGTCCGCGCCGGCGCTGGAGCGGGCCGTCGAGCTCAACGGCGTCGCCGTCGCCAACAACCAGGAGGCGCTGCAGTGGGGCCGCCTCGCCGCGCACGATCTCGACGCCGTGCTGGCGGTGGTGGGCGACCGGCAGGCACCGGACGCGGGCGTCGCCGCGATGTCGCTCGACGAGCTGATCGCCCACCGGCGCGCGTTCCTCGCCGGCTACCAGGACCAGCGCTATGCGCAGCGCTACGAGCAGCGCGTCCGCAAGGTGGCCGCGACGGAGTGCGAGCGGGTGCCCGGGCACGACGAGCTCGCTCGCGCCGTAGCCGAGAACCTGTTCAAGCTGATGGCCTACAAGGACGAGTACGAGGTCGCCCGCCTCTACGCCGACCCGGCCTTCGTGCGCGAGCTCCACGAGGCGTTCGAGGGCGACTTCACGTTCAAGGTCAACCTGGCCCCGCAGCTGTTCAACCGTCGTGACCGGGCGACCGGACGGGCGCGCAAGTGGGAGGTGCCGTCGCGGGTGGCGATGCCGGCCTTCAAGGTGCTCGCCACGGGCAGGCGCCTGCGGGGAACACCGTTCGACCTGTTCGGCCGGACCGCGCACCGGCGCGCCGAGCGCAGCCGCATCGACGAGTACCTGACGATGCTCGACGAGGTCTGCGGCTGCGTCGACGCCGGCACCCACGACCTCGCCGTGCAGCTGGCGGCGCTGCCCGACGCGATCCGTGGCTACGACAGGGTCAAGGACGCCAGCGCCGCACAGGCCAAGGAGAAGGAGCTGCTGCTGCTCGCCGAGCTGCGTCAGCGCAGCCCACGACCGGCGCTCGGCTGACCGGCCTTCAGCGGCTGGCGCACGCGGCGCGCCGCCGCCCGCCCACGGGCGGGGCGAACAGCGTGCCGTCGATCACCCGCTTGAGCCCGTCGATCGTCGTCTCGATCCTGTCGGAGTCGATCAACGAGAGAATGCCGATGCCCCACAGCATGGCGCGCACCATGTTCATCAGCTCGGCGCGATGCGCCGGGCGGATCTCACCGTTGCGTGCACCTCGATCGACGAGGCCCTGGAGGAAGTCGAGCACCGCCGGCGGGATCGGTAGCGGCTCAGTGTCGTCGTCGTGCTCGACCCAGGCGCGGATCACCAGGTCCATGAGGTCGGTCCGCTCCCGGGCGAGCAGCAGGCTGCGATTGAGCACGGCAGCGATCTGTTCGCGCGCGCCGGTGACGCCCTCGATCGCCTGGTTGTACTCGCGGTACGTCTCCTCGACGGCCCAGGTGTACGCGGCCGTGTACAGGGCCGACTTCGTCGCGTAGTGGTGATACAGCGTTCCCGTCGTCAACCCCGCCTCGTTGGCGACGTCACGCAAGGTGGTGCGGGCCACGCCGTCGCGTCCGAAGCGGCGGACGGCAGCCTCGAGCAGCACCTGGCGCGTCTCGGCGCTGTCGCTGTCGACCGGGCGACCGGCGCGCCGCCGCGGCGGGGTCGTCGTCGGTGCCTCCTTACCGCGAGCGACACTCCGTCTGGCCATCGCTGCGCACGCTACTACCCGTTCACGTGACAGCTCGGGACTAAATCGGTCCACAGGGTGATTCTTGGTTCGAGCGCGGACTACGCTCCGTCCATGCCGCTGTACTCCTTCGAAGGTAGGTCGCCCGCCGTCCACCCCGATGCGTGGATCGCCCCGAACGCGACGCTGGTTGGCGATGTCACCGTCGGTGCCAGCGCCTCGGTCTGGTACGGCGCCGTGATCCGCGCCGACTTCTCGCCGGTGGTCGTCGACGACGAGGCGAACGTGCAGGACTGCGCCGTGATCCACGGCCCGCCAGGCATCGCCACCCACATCGGCAAGCGCACCACGATCGGCCACCTGTGCCAGATCCACGGTGCGAACATCGGTGACGACTGCCTGATCGGCAACGGCAGCACGGTGCTTGACGGCGCCGTCATCGGGGCAGGCACGCTCGTCGCCGCACACTCGCTCGTCGGCGCCGCCGGCCTGCCCGCCGGCGTGATGGCCGCGGGCGCGCCTGCCGTCGTCAAGAAGGAGATCGCCGGGACGCCGGCCGGCGAGTCCATCGTCGGCAACGCCACGGTGTACGCGGAGCTCGCCCGCCGGCACGCCAACGGTGCCGTCGAGGTCTGACGTCAGCCCGCGGCGCTCGGTCGGCGCCCGTCGCGCTTGGTCGTGGCCGGTGGCGTGCGCGGCGCCAGGAACAGCTGATCGGCAAGCGCCCGGTTCAGGCCCGCCGTTGCCAGGTCGACCTGCGTGCGGCCGGTGAACGCGATCAGCAGCACGCCGTACATCATCGACGCGGCAACACCCAGGAACGCGTCGCGGTCGGCGGGGTCGAGGTCGCCGCGGCGCACACCCTCGTCGGCGATCATCTCCATGAACGCGGTGATGCCGGCGACGCCGGTCACCCGGTGCGAGGACTGGTCGATGTGCTCGACCCAGACCCACACGACGAAGCGGACGGTCGCCGGCCGCCGCTTGGTCAGGTCGTGCAGCCGGTCGAGCACGGCCGACAACCGCTCCTGGGGATGGGTCAGGCCGACGGTCGCGTCGTAGCACTCGAGCTGGATCTGGGCGACGACCCACTCGTAGGCCTCGATGTACAGGGCTTCCTTGGTGGGGTAGTGGTGGTAGAGGGTGCCGGCGGTGAGCCCGGCGCGCTCGGCGATGTGGCGCAGCGACGTGCGCGACAGCCCGGTCTCGCCGAACGCCTCGACGGCGGCCTCCAGCAGGCGGCGCCGGGTCTGGGCGGCGTCGGCGTCGGTCGGCCGGCCGACGCGCCCGCCGTTCGGTCGGGCGGTCGCTGCGGGCCGCTTCCCGCCAGCGGACCGAGCTGCACTCCGGCTTGCCATGTCTCGCTCGGTCCTTTCGCCGTGATCGCCGGCCCGTCGTCGTGGGGCCGCGCTGCCGCTCACGCTAGGTCGTGGGCGGCGCGGAACTCTGCCAGCGCCTTCGCGGCATCCTGCGGCCCCATCGGCGTCGCCGTCCCGCTGTGCAGCCGTTCCATGGTGCGCACGTCGACAAGCTCGGTGAGGATGCCCATCGTCGTGCGCGGTGAGAAGAACGCCGCGCCGGCGTCCGGACCGAGATCGATGCGCTCGAGGCCCTGGCCGACCAGCTCGCGGGCATGTGCCTCGACGTCGTCGACCAAGTAGGCCAGGTGGTGGACACTTGGGCCGTGCGTGTCGAGCCAGCGGCCCATGCCGGTACGGGTGTCCTGGGGGAGCAGGAAGCTCGATCTGGGTCGGGCCGTTGCCGACCTTGACGAAGTAGATCCAGGCGTTCTCCGGCGCCATGTACACGCCGTGCGGCATCGGTGTCCGCGTGAGATCGAGCTCGAAGCCGAGCGTGTCGAGGAACAGACCGGACGCTTCCTCGAAGGAGCGTGCTGCCAACCCGATGTGATCGATGTGAAGGATCACGGTGCCTCCCCGGCGGTGCTGGGCGCCAGGTTAGCCCGTTCTCGGCCAAGAATCGGTCCGACGCATGATTTATGGTCGCTGCTCTGCGCCGGGCAGTGGCAGGTTTCCGGGCCGACGTCGGCGTGTACCAGACGGTCGACGGCGCCGTGCCAGTGCTCGACGGCGTGTGGTCGCGGATCCATGCCGGCGAGGTGGTCGCACTGCTCGACCGGTCCGCCAGCGGCGAGTCGACGCTGTCGCGCTGCATCGCCGGGCTGATCGCGCCGTCGTCTGGCGGCGTCACGTCTTGCGGCGTGACCGTGGACGGGCCCTACCCGTCGATGGCGATGGTGTTCCAGAGCTATGTGCTGCTGCCGAGCTGCGCCGCAGGCACTGGCCACGCGCTCCCGGCCGGTTCGCCGGTGCCGCCCGGCGACCCGCTCCACGTCCTCGTCGGCGTCGCCGTCATGTCCGCCTACGTGATCGCCGTGAACCGGCTGGCGTAGAAGCCGCTGCACCGGCTCGCCGAGCGGCGCTACACCTTGGCGTGACGTTCGAAGGCGGCGCGCACCCGCCGCTGCCCGTCGGCGAACCGCTCCGCGCTCAGCAACGAGCACTCCTCGCACATGCCGAGGCCGCCGGCCTTGGTGAGCAGGCAGCAGGTGGCGCGCCGGAACGTCGGGTGGCCGTCGATCGTGACCGGTTCGACGAGTGCAGGCGACGGCGCGCTCGCCTGGAACTGGGCGAGCAGCACTGTCGCTCGTTCGGCCGGGACGAGGCCCGCCCACGTGCACCGGCGCAGGACGCCGGCAAGCGATGCAGCGGCGTCGCCCCACAGCAACCGCTCGGCGATGCGCGTCGTCGCCCGCATCGCCGTCGACCACGCGGCGACGGCCTCGGCGTACCGAGTGATCGCCTGCGCCGGCGTCGTCGGGACGAGATCGTCCGGCGTCACGCCGACGGCGACGCCGTAGCCGTCGGGCAGCTCGCGCCAGCGCAATCGCCCGAACGTGACGGCGGGGGAGATGCCGAGCGCGAGCGCGCCGGCGACGGTGACGCCGGCGATGCGGCTGGTGACGGTCTGGAAGCCGTAGGAGGCGGCGATCATCCGGTCGTCGGTGCCGATCACCGCGCCGACGACGTCGAGGTAGCGGTCGAGGTCGCCGGTGAACGGCTGGTCGGCGCTGGCGTCGAACCCGACGCGCACGCCCGCCGCGGCAAGCGCAGCGTCGAGATCGGTCCGATCGGTCAGCTCAGCACTCGTTCAACAGGCGGCGAGCACGGGAGGCGAAGGGGCCAGCTTGGCTGCGGCCGGAGCACGAACATCACGTCAGGCAACGGAGACCGGTTCGCGCTGCACCGTCGGTGCCATTGCCGGTCGCAGCAGGCGATCGGCCATCGGGGCGAAGACGAGACCGATCGTCGACCACAGCAGCAGCTGAGCGCCCACCGAGTAGAAGCGGAACAGGAACAGCACGTCGGCCGGGAAGCCCGGGTAGACGATGTTGCCGTTCGCGTCCGTCAGCGGCAGCGGCGTCTCGGTGGCCTGCTTGCCGAACTCGCGCTCGTTGGCGGCCAGCTCGCCGAGCGACGGCAGCAGCAGCATGACGACGCCGATGGCGACGACGAATGCGCCGATCGCCAGCAGCGTCGCGTTCCAGTTGCCGTATCGCACGGCCAGGCGCTTGCCGAGGATCACCGCTCCGACGAGGAACACGACGCTGCAGATCACCATCACCAGGTACAGGAACGTGCGCTGGCTGATGGTCTCCTCGTGGCCGATGGCCGGTGGGTTCGCCGGGTACTTGAGGAACGGCACCAGGTACAGGCCGAGGAACCCGCCGAGGGCGACGAGCATCGCCAGTGTCCGTGGCCGCAGGTTGCCGACCCGTCCGAGGCACACGCAGTAGGCGACGGCGAACAGCGTGCCGAGCGCCGCGCCGAACAGGATCATGCCGACGCCGATGCCGACGTTGCCCTGCACGGCGCGGCTGAACGGGTCGGCGTGGGCCGCCTCGATGGCGATGCCGGCGGCGCGATCGAGCACCTCCTGGGCGGCGTCGCGCCCCGACTCGTAGTCGATCGCCTTCTGGATCTGTGGTTCGGCGAAGATCCTGGCGAACACGAACGCGACGACGCCGCCGATCGTGCCGGCCAAGGTGCCGCGCAAGATGAGCTTCTTCTCCATGTCGTCGACCTCTTCGGCCTAATGGCAGGGGAAGCCGAGGAAGTGGCGGGCGTCGTGGACGAACTCGTGGATGTGCGTGTCGTGCCCGAAGATCGACGTCGCACCCTGGTCGATGCCGACGAAGTAGTAGACGAGCAGGGCCAGGACGCTGGCGGTGACGAGCCAGAGCACGGCCTTGGTGATCGGCAGGACCACGGGAGTCGCCGCTGTGGGCGGCGTGAGCGCGGTGTTCATCGAGCCTCCTTCGGGATCGTGCGTCCCGGGTTCGGTGGGCGTCGTGGCGGCGAAGTGCCTGACTGACGCCGGAGGCTTCCGGCGAACACAGTGGCGCGACCGTGCTGGACTTGCACCAGCTTCCTTGCGCCGTCACGGCTGGGTTGTCGTTGCCGACGTTAGCGCGTCATCCGCTACCGTCACCGAGGTCTGACGGGAACACCGGTGCGAATCCGGGGCTGTCCCGCAACTGTCACCGGGGAGCGACCCCTCACGATGCCACGGCCCGCACGGGTTGGAAGGCGAGGGCGAGCGTCGATCCGGGAGCCAGGACACCGCCAGACCTGGAAACCACGAGGATGGAGGAGCGATGGCCCCGGAGTGCGGGTCGTGATCCTGTTCATGTCGAACGTCGACACCGAGCTGCTGGCGCTGCGCTCGGCCGTCGAGGACCTGCCGGACGGCTGCCCGGCTGTGCGCTGGGCGTCGCCGGAGCGCATCGGCGGCGTGCCGTCGCTGGAGGGTGTGTCGCTCGTCGTCGTGCGCCTGCTCGGCGGCGTGCGCGCCTGGGAGGACGGGTTCGGCGCGCTGCGCGACGCATGCCGAACCGCGGACGTGCCGCTCGTCGCCGCCGGCGGGGAGGCCGAGCCGGACGCCGAGCTGCTCGGCCTGTCGACCGTGCCGGCCGGCGTGGCCCGCGCCGCGCACGGCTACCTCGCCGCCGGCGGCCCGGCGAACCTCGGTCAGCTCGTGCGCTTCCTGTCCGACACGGTGCTGCTCACCGGCGTCGGCTTCGACGCCCCGGCGGAGGTGCCGGCGGTGACCGTGTGGGACGAGGTCGGCCTGCCGGTGACGGGCCGCCGCGCCGAGCGACCACTGGTCGCGATCGTCTTCTACCGGGCGCACCTCGTCGCCGGGAACACCGCGTCGTTCCGCGACCTGGCGGCCGCGCTGGATGCCGCCGGTGCCGACGTGCTGGCGATCGCCACGTACTCGCTGCGCGCCGACGCCGACGGTCGCGTGGAGGCGCTGGAGCTGTGCCGTGCGCACGGCGTCGACGTGATCATCACCTCGACGCTCGCCGCCGGGACGACGAACGCCGGTGGCGACGGCTGGACCGTGCCGGGCCTGGATGAGTTGGGGATCCCGGTGATCCAGTCGCCCTCGACGCTGATGTCCCGCGCCGAGTGGTTCGCCGACGATGCCGGGCTGCGGCCGCTGGAGGTCGCCTCCGGCGTGGCCGTGCCGGAGTTCGACGGGCGGATCATCGGGCCGACGTTCGCGTTCAAGGAGATCGTCGACGACGAGGCCGGTGCCGGCGCCGAGCTGATCGCGGCGCGCGCCGACCCCGAGCGCACCGCCCGACTCGCTGCGCTGGCCGTGCGCACCGCCCGGCTGCGGCGCGTGCCGAACCCCGACAAGCGCGTCGTGCTGATGCTGTCGGCGTACCCGACCAAGCGGGCTCGGCTCGGCAACGCCGTCGGGCTGGACACGCCGGCATCGGCGATCGCGCTGCTGCACACGCTGCGCGACGTGGGCTACCGCGTCGATCGCATCCCCGCCGACGGCGACGCGCTGATGGACGAGCTGGCGGTCGGGCTGACCTACGACCAGCCGCGGCTGACCGCCGCGCAGCTCGACGTCGCCGCCGGCTCGTGGTCCGCGACGGCGTATGCCGATTGGTTCTCGTCGCTGCCAGAGCCCGCTCGGGAGACCGTCGAGGCGGTGTGGGGATCGGCGCCCGGTGAGGTGTACGTCGCCGACGAACGGCTGTGGTTCACCGGGATCGACCTCGGCGGCGTGCTGGTGACGATCCAGCCGCCACGCGGCTTCGGCTCCGATCCGATCGGCACCTACCACGCCCCGGACATCCCGCCGCCGCACCACTACCTGGCGACCTACCGGTGGCTGACGATGCCCGCCGCCGACGGCGGGTGGGGCGCCGACGCGATCGTCCACCTCGGCAAGCACGGCACCATGGAGTGGCTGCCGGGCAAGGCGCTGGCGTTGTCGGGCGCCTGCTTCCCCGACGTCGCCATTGCCGACGTGCCGCTGTTCTACCCGTTCGTCGTCAACGACCCGGGGGAGGGGACGCAGGCCAAGCGCCGGGCGCATGCGGTGATCGTCGACCACCTGCCGCCGCCGCTCACCCGGGCGGAGACCTACGACGAGCTGGCCCGCCTGGAGCAACTGCTCGACGGCTACGCGCAGAGCGCGGCGATGGACCCGTCCAAGCTGCCGGCGATCCGCGCCCAGGTGTGGGAGGTGCTCGTCGCCGCGCAGATCCACCGCGACCTCGACCTCGGCGACGTCGCCCCGGACGACGAGTCGTTCGACGACGTCGTCCTGCACGTCGACGGCTACCTGTGCGCGCTGAAGGACGCCCAGATCCGCGGCGGTCTCCACGTCCTCGGGCGCGCGCCGGAGGGCGAGGCGCTCGTCGACGACGTGTTGGCGATCACCCGTCTGCCACAGGGCGACGCCCCGTCGCTGCGCGCCACCGTGGCCGCGGGGTTGGGCGTCGACCTTGCCACTGCCGGCCTGGCCGACACCGATCGCGTCGAGGCGTCGTGCCGCTCGCTCGTCACGACGCTCGCGGCGAGCGGGTGGGACCCGTCGTCGACCGACGATCCGACCCTGCGCTGGGTGGCGTCGCGGCTCGTGCCGGACCTGCGGCGCAGCGGCGACGAGATCGCCAACCTGCTTCTCGGTTTGGACGGGCGGCACGTGCCGGCCGGGCCGAGTGGCGCACCGAGCCGTGGCGCGGCGCACGTGTTGCCGACCGGCCGGAACCTCTACTCCGTCGACCCGAAGGCGATCCCGTCCCGACTGGCGTGGGAGGTCGGCTCGGCCTTGGCCGACCGCTTGGTCGAACGCCATCTCGCCGAGACCTCTGCGTATCCGACGACCGTCGGGCTGGTGCTGTGGGGCACGGCGGCGATGCGCACCAACGGCGACGACGTCGCCGAGGCGCTGGCGCTGCTCGGTGTGCGCCCGACGTGGGACGAGCGCACCCAGCGGGTGACCGGCCTCTCGGTGATCCCCCTGGCCGAGCTCGGCCGGCCGCGCATCGACGTCACCCTGCGGATCAGCGGCTTCTTCCGCGACGCCTTCCCGCACGTCGTGGCCCTGCTCGACGACGCGGTCGCGCTCGTCGCCGCGCTCGACGAGTCGCCGGCGGAGAACCCGATCGCCGCTGTTGGCGCTACCGATGCTCGGCTGTGGGGACCGCCGCCGGGCGGCTACGGCTCGGGCATCGTCGCGGTGATCGAGCAGCGCTCGTGGCGCTCCGACGACGACCTCGCCGAGGTGTACCTCGCCTGGTCCGGCTTCGCCTACGGGCGGCACCGCCACGGCGAGGCCGCGCCCGAGGAGATGCGCCGGCGGTTCGCGGCGATCGAGGTCGCGGTGAAGAACCAGGACAACCGCGAGCACGACATCTTCGACTCCGACGACTACCTCCAGGATCACGGTGGGATGGTCGCCGCAGTGCGGGCACTGACCGGTAAGGCTCCGAAGGCGTGGTTCGGCGACAGCGCGGATCCGGCCAACCCGAAGGTCCGCTCGCTCGCCGAGGAGGCCGCCCGGGTGGTGCGCAGCCGGGTGCTCAACCCGCGCTGGATCGAGGCGATGAAGGCCCACGGCTACAAGGGGGCGTTCGAGCTGGCCGCCACCGTCGACTACCTGTTCGGCTACGACGCCACGGCGCGCGTCGTCGAGGACTGGATGTACGAGCGGGTCACCGAGGCGTACGTCGGCGACGAGGCGATGCGCAAGTTCTTCGAGCAGTCCAACCCGTGGGCGCTGCGCTCGATCGCCGAACGCCTGCTGGAGGCCGCGGCGCGAGGCATGTGGGCGGCGTCGGACGCGGCCCGGCAGACCCTGGCGGCGGCGGTGCTGGAGGCCGAGGGCTGGGAGGAGTCGCGATGAGTCATGAGTCGGACACTGCGGCGCATGACTCATCGCGCACCGTTCGGCGGTTCCCGTTCTCGGCGGTCGTCGGCCAGCACGACGCCAAGCTCGCCCTGCTGCTGGCGGCCGTCGACCCGCTGATCGGCGGGGTGCTCCTGCGCGGGCACAAGGGCTCGGCGAAGACGACGCTGGCCCGTGGACTCGCCGGGCTCGTCGGCGGGTTCACCGACCTGCCGCTCGGCACCACCGAGGACCGCCTGCTCGGGTCGCTCGACGTCGGCGCCGCGCTCGCCGGCGGGGCGATGACGTTCCGCCCCGGGCTGCTCGCCGCTGCCGACGGCGGCGTGCTGTACGTCGACGAGGTCAACCTGCTCGCCGACCACCTCGTCGATGTGCTCCTCGACGTCGCCGTGTCCGGCGAGCAGATCGTCGAGCGCGACGGCATCTCCCACCGCCACCCGGCCCGCTTCGTGCTCGTCGGCTCGATGAACCCCGAGGAGGGCGAGCTGCGCCCGCAACTCGTCGACCGCTTCGGCCTGTGCGTCGAGGTCCGCGCCACCGACGACGTCGCCGAGCGGATGCAGGCCGTGCGCCGCCGGCTGGCGCACGACACGCTCGCCGGTGGCGCCTCGTTCGCGGCCGCTGAGGGCCGTGCCGTCGAAACGCCGGCGGCGGGCGCTGCCGGGATGTTGCCCGCTGAGGTCGACGTCGCGGGCGGGCACCTCGCTGTCCGTGGTGCCGTCGCTGGCGACGCGGCCTTTGCCGCCGCAGATGCAGAGCTGGGCGAGCGGTTGCGCCGGGCGCAGCCGGCGGTGATCGGCGACGACGTGCTCGAGGCTGCCAGCCGGCTGGCGCTGGCCGTCGGCGCCGAGGGGCTGCGCGCCGACCTGACGCTGTGCCGCGCCGCGGCGGCGTGCGCCGGCCTCGACGGCCGTGCCGTTGCGACGCTCGACGACCTGCGCCGCGTCGCCCCGCTGGTGCTGGCCCACCGCGCCCGACGGCGGCCGCACGACCCGCCCGTGGTCCCGCCCGATCAGCTGGCCGACGCGATCGACCAGACGCTGGGCGACACGCGGCGGCGATGCCGTCGCGGCACGAAGCGGGCAGTCGGGTTCCGGCGGTGACCAGAACCTCGGCGACGCCTTGTTCGGGGCGCCGCCGGCGCCACCGGCGCCGGACGATCCGGTCACCACCGGAGGCGAGCAGTCATGTTCCGGCGGTGACCGGGGCGCCGACGGTGCGTCGTTCGGCGAGCCCCTGGCGCCGGCACCGGACGATCTGGTCACGGCAGGAAGCGGGCAGTCGGGTTCTGGTGGTGACCGGAACACCGGGCCGGGTCGTCTGCTGCCGGGCGGCGGTTCGGCTCGACGGCCGGTGCTGCCACCGGCGCCGGCCACGATCGGTGATCGCGGGCGGTTCGTGCGCGCCGTCCCAGCGGGAGACGGGGCGCCGATCGCGGCGCTGTCGACGGTGCGAGCGCTGGCGACGCGCCGCGCCGAGGATGCGTCGGCGGTGGCCGAGCGCGGCGACCTGCGCAGCGACGTCCGCGTCGCGCGGCGCACCCGGCTGATCGTCGTGGCCGTCGACCTCAGCGGTTCGATGGGCGCGCCGCGGCGCGCTGCCGCTGCGACCGACACGGTGCTCGGCCTGCTCGACGACGCCTACCAGCGCCGCAACCGCGTCGCCCTCGTGACGTTCCGCGGTGACGGCGCCGAGGTGGCGCTCGCCCCGACGACCAGCATCGACGTCGCCCGCAACCGCCTGCACGACCTGGCGACGGGCGGGGCGACTCCGCTCGCCGCCGGCCTGCGCGGCGCTCTCGGCCTGCTCGACGCGCAGGGCGACGACCACCCGCTGCTCGTGGTGCTCACCGATGGCCGGGCGACCGGCGGCGCCGATGCGCTCGACGACGCCCTGACCGTCGCGGCGACGATCCGCCGCCGTGGCGTCGACAGCGTCGTCGTCGACTGCGAGGACGGCCCCGTCCGCCTCGGCCTCGCGGCCACGCTCGCCACCGCCCTCGACGCCGCGCTCATCCCCTTCGACGACCACCTGACCACCACCATCACAGAGCGAGGCCAACGATGACGCCCCCCGATCCCTCCACCTCGTTCGTGTCTCGGCGGCGACCGCAGAAGTTCCGGTCAGCGACGCGACACGAACGACGTTGGAGGGGCCGGCCGGCCGGGCTGGTCGTGCTCGCGGTCGGTGCGCTGGCTGCGTGCGGCGGCAGCTCGGGAGCGACCACGATCACGGCGACCACCGTCTCGGCGAGCACGACCATCACTGCGGCGAGCACGACCACGACCGCGGCGGGCACGACGACCGCCGCGCCGGCGACGGTGACGACCGTGCCGGCGTTCCCGGTGACGGTCACGGCGGGGAACGGGTCGGTGACGGTTGCGTCGGCGCCGCAGCGGATCGTGTCGCTGTCGGCGTCGCTGACGGAGATGCTCTACGCCGCCGGCGCCGGCGAGCAGGTCGTTGCCGTCGACAAGTACTCGAACTTCCCGCCGGGGACGCCGATGACGGATCTGTCCGGGTTCAAGCCGAACGTCGAGTCGATCGCCGCGCTGAACCCCGACCTCGTGCTCGTCGCCGGCGACCGCGAGGGCATCGTCGAGGCGCTCGGGGCCATCGGCGTGACGACGCTGCAGTTCTCGCCGGCGGTCACCGTCGACGACGCGCTCGCCCAGCTGGTGACGATCGGCACGGCCACCGGCCACGGCACGACGGCGGACGAGCTCGTCACCCAGATGCGCGCCGATCTGGAGACGCTCGCCGCCAAGGCGCCGCACCGTGACCAGCCGCTGACCTACTACCTGGAGCTGGCCGACGACGGTCACACGGTCACGTCGGCGACGTTCATCGGCGACGTCCTGTCCCGCGCCGGGCTGACGAGCATCGCCGACTCGGCGGGCGACGCCGCCGGCGGCTTCCCGCAGTTGTCGAACGAGGCGATCCTCGCCGCCGACCCGGACGTGATCTTCCTGGCGCACAGCAACGGGCAGAACCCGACCGCCGCCGACCTCGCCGCCCGGCCGGGCTGGAGCGAGCTGCGCGCAGTGCACGACGGTCACGTCGTCACCCTGGATCCGGACGTCGCCGGCCGCTGGGGACCGCGCCTCGTCGACCTCCTTGCCGCGGCCGTCGAGGCCACCGCCGGCATCTGATGAACGTCGACGCCGGGATCTCGTCGCGCCCTGACCGGAAAGATCCCGGTCAGGGCGCGACAGGAACGCATCGAACGGGCTCGGCCGTCCCCGCGGCGGCCGACGTTGCGGCCGCAACGGCGTCGCGCCGCCCGCCGGCGCGGCGTCACCCGGCCCGGCTGCCGCTGCCGTGGGTCGCCGGCGGTGTCGTGTTCATGCTCGCTGCGGCGACCGTCGCCGTCCTGCTCGGCCCGGCCTCGATCCCGCCGAGCCAGGTCGTGCGCGCCTTGCTCGACCGGCTGCCCGGCGTCAACGTCGATCATGGGCTGCACGGGCCGCTCGCCGCGGTCGTCACCGAGGTGCGCCTGCCGCGCGTCGTGCTCGCGGCGATCGTCGGGGCGGTGCTGGCGACGGCTGGCGGCGCGTACCAGGCGACGTTCGGCAACCCGCTCGCCGATCCGTACCTGCTCGGCATCGCCGCCGGCGCCGGCCTCGGCGTCACGGTGGTCGTCACCGGCCGGATCGCCAGCGGCGGCGGCCTCGCGGCGACGGTCGCCGCGTTCGCCGGTGCCGTCGCCTCGGTGCTGCTGGTGTACGCCCTCGGTGTCGACGACGCCGGCCGGACGACGGCCTCGCTGATCCTCGCCGGAATCGCCGTGGCGGCCCTGTGCTCGGCGTTGCAGGCGTTCCTGCTGCAGCGCGACGACCAAGCCGTGCGCGACGTCTACAGCTGGCTGCTCGGGCGGTTCAACGTCGCCGGCTGGACGCAGGTCCGGCTCATCGTGCCGTTCGCCGCGGCGTCGATCGGGATGATCGTCGGTGCCGGCCGGCGTCTCGACGTGCTCACGCTCGGCGACGACGAGGCCGCCTCGCTCGGCATCGACCCGAACAGCACCCGCCGCCGGGTGATCGCCGCGGCGACGCTCGGCACGGCGGCGGCCGTCGCCGTCAGCGGGCTGATCGGCTTCGTCGGGATCATCGTCCCGCACGCCGTGCGCCTGTTCGCCGGGCCGAGCTACCGGCGGATCCTCGTCCTCTCGGCGTTCGGCGGCGCCGGGTTCCTGTGCCTCGCCGATCTCGTCGCCCGCAGCATCCTCGCCCCTGCGGAGGTGCCGATCGGCGTCGTCACCGCGACGATCGGCGCGCCGACGTTCCTGCTGATCATGCGCACGAGGACGCGGCGCGGATGAGGCCCGCCGTCTACGCCACCGGCGTCACCGTGACGCTCGGTCGCCGCCGTGTGCTCGACGGGGTCGACCTCACCGTCGGCAACGGCGACTGGGTCACGGTCATCGGGCCGAACGGCGCCGGCAAGTCGACGCTGCTGCGCGCCGTCGCCGGCCTGCTCCCAGCCGTCGGGCGCATCGAGCTGTCCGGTACGCCGCTGGGTGCGATGTCGCGACGCGCGCTCGCGCAGCGCGTCGCCTACGTCGCCCAGCGGGCCCACCTGCCCGAGGCGATGACCGTCGCCCACTACGTCCTGCTCGGGCGCACGCCGCACCTCGCCCCGCTGGCCAGCGAGAGCGCCCACGACCTCGCGGTCGCCGCCGAGGCGACCAGCGCCCTCGGCCTCGACGCCCTCGCCGATCGCCGGCTCGGCACGCTGTCGGGCGGCGAGCGCCAGCGGGTGGTGCTCGCCCGTGCGCTCGCCCAGGAGCCGGAGCTGCTGCTGCTCGACGAGCCGACGACGGCGCTCGACATCGGCCACCAGCAGGACGTGCTCGAGACCGTCGACGCGCTGCGCCGCGACCGCGGTCTCACCGTGGTGGCGACGATGCACGACCTGACGCTCGCCGCGCAGTTCGGCGACGAGCTGGTGCTGCTCGCCGGCGGCCGCGTCGCCGCCTCGGGAGCGCCCGTCCAGGTGCTGACCGGTGACGAGCTCGCCCACCACTACCGCGCCCGCGTCGACGTGTTGCGCCATCGTGGTGCGCTCGTCGTCGTCCCGACCCGCGTCAACATCCGATGAACACCCGATGAGCCCGGAGGACCGCCATGCCCGAACGTGAACCCGACGACATCCCCACCGACGACCCACGCCCGAAGGAGCTGCGCCGCGCCCCGTCGCTGGTGCTGGTCAACACCGGCCCCGGCAAGGGCAAGACGACGGCGGCGATGGGCGTGATGATCCGCGCCGTCGCCCGTGGCTGGCCCGTCGCCGTCGTGCAGTTCCTCAAGTCGGGCACGTGGCACACTGGCGAGGAGAAGGTCGGCCGTCAGCTCGGCGTCGACTGGTGGGCGATGGGCGACGGCTTCACGTGGGACTCGTCCGACCTGACGATCGACCAGGCGATCGCCGCCGACGCCTGGGCGCACGCCCGCCGGGTGATCGGCGCCGGCGACCACCAGCTGGTGATCCTCGACGAGATCACCTACCCGGTCAACTGGGAGTGGATCGCCGTCGACGACGTCGTCGCCACGATCACCGGGCGGCCGAGCCACGTCAACGTCGTCTGCACCGGCCGCAACGCGCCGGCTGCGCTGATCGACATGGCCGACACCGTCACCGAGATGGCCGCCACCAAGCACGCCTACAAGGCCGGCATCCGGGCGAAGAAGGGCATCGACTATTGATGCCGGGCTCCGGTCGCCGCAGAGCGGCTCCGCTTCGCCTGCCGTGCTCGCCGCCGCCGCTGCGCTTCGGCGCTCGCCGCGCCTCGGATCAGAGGTCAGGTCGTCGCGGGCGGCGGCAGCGTTCGAGGAAGGCGGCGAGGATCGACGGGTCGCCGCCGGGGTGGTGGTGCACGTAGGAGGCGAGCAGCGTCGGCGTGGCGAACCCGGCGCGGCCCGTGCTGAAGCGGCTCGTCAGCGCCAGGGCATCGCCGGGCTCATCGAGGTTCGAGTAGTGGAACTCGTGGCCGCGCAACACCGTCCCTGCCGGGCCGAGCGGGCTGTCGACGGTGGTGCGCGCCTGCCGGTAGCCGAGCGTCAGCCGGTCGGTCATCGCCGCGTCGACGGGGAGCACGCCGGCCATCGCCCGACCGTCGAGCGAGCGGGCCAGCCACAGCAGCCCGCCGCACTCGGCGAGGGTGACGAGACCGCCGGCGATCTGCTCGCGTGCGTCGGCGAGCAGGGGAGCGTTGTCGGCGAGCCCGGCGGCGTGGACCTCGGGGAAGCCGCCGCCGACGATCAGGCCGTCGATGGCTTCGGGCAGTCGTTCGTCGACGAGTGGGTCGAACGGGACGACCTCGGCACCGCCGGCGACGAGTGCGTCGATCGTGTCGGCGTACAGGAACGTGAACGCCCGGCCGGCGGCGACGGCGATGCGCACGGGCCGACCGGGCTCGGGCAGCGGGACCTCGTCTGCGCCGATCGGCGCGGTGGTGCGGGCGATGCGGACCATCGCGTCGAGGTCGCAGCCCGCGGCGACGGCGTCGCCGAGCCGTTCGAGGTTGGCGGCGACCTCGCCCGGCTCCTCGGCGACGGGGACGAGGCCGAGATGGCGGTCGCGCCACACCAGGCGATCGTCGCGGTGCAGCTCGCCGACGACTGGGACGCCGACCGGTGCGAGCGCCTCGCGCAGCATCGTCGCATGGCCGTCCGAGGCGACGCGGTTGAGGATCACGCCGGCGACGCGCACCGCCGGGTCGAGGGTGGCGAAGCCGTGGACGACGGCGGCCACCGACCCGGCCATCGCCGACGCGTCGACCACCAGCAGCACCGGCGCGTCGAGCAGCCGGGCGACGTCGGCCGTCGACGCCGGCACGCCGTCGGCGGCACCGTCGAACAGGCCCATGACGCCCTCGATCACCAGCAGGTCGGCGTCCGCGGCGGCGCGGGCGGCCAGCGGGCCGATCGCCTCGGCGCCACAGATCCACGCGTCGAGGTTGCGCGGCCGGCCGCCGGTGGCCAGCGCGTGGTAGCCGGGATCGATGAAGTCGGGCCCGACCTTCGCGCCGGCGACGCGGTGCCCGGCGCGTCGCAGCGCGGCGAGCAGCCCGGTGGCCACGGTGGTCTTGCCGACGCCCGAGTGCGTCCCGGCGATCACCAGTCGTGGTCCGAGCACCGGCATGACACGATCGTGCCAGAGCAGCCGGCTCGCCTCGGAGGTGGCCCCGATCGGCCCTCGCCCCTGACCTTGTCGCGCGGCGACCGGAATGTTCCCGGTCAGGGCGCGACAAGGTCGTGGAGTTTGGCGCGTGCCGGGTTCGGCGCCTCCTGGGCGTTGTGCCGGACCTTGTCGCGCGGCGACCGGAATGTTTCCGGTCAGGGCGCGACAAGGTCGTTGAGAGCTCGGCTGGGGCGTGGCGGGGCCGGGGTGCCGGCGAAGGTCCCAACCGGAGGCGAGGTCTGGTGAGCGGGGTGGGCCGTCACGACGTGCCGCCCGCCGGCGCGCACGGGGGCGATGCGGCGCGGATCGCCGCGTGGCTCGGGCGGCCGGCGGGGGACATGCTCGACCTGTCGGCGAGCCTCAACCCGGTGGCGCCGGACGTCGCCCCGATCGTCGCCGCCAACCTCGACCGGCTCGATCGCTATCCCGACCCGACGCAGGCGACCGAAGCGCTCGCCGGCGCGATCGGCGTGGATCCCGACGTGCTCGTGCTGACCAACGGTGGGTCCGAGGCGATCGCCCTCGTCGCCGCCGACGCGCCCGTCGGCATGGTGGCGGAGCCGGAGTTCTCCCTGTATCGCCGTCACCTGGCGACGGTCGACGCCGGCGCGCCATGGTGGCGCTCGAACCCGTCCAGCCCGCTGGGTCGGCTGGCTCCGGCCGACGTGACCGCGAGGGTGTGGGACGAGGCGTTCTATCCGCTCGCTGCCGGCGCCTGGACGCGTGGCGACGCCGACTGCTGGCGGCTCGGATCGCTGACCAAGGTCTGGGCCTGCCCGGGGTTGCGCATCGGCTACGCCATCGCTCCCGGCGCCGATGCCGCCGCCCGGCTGCGGCGCCGGCAGCCGCAGTGGTCGGTGAACGGTCTCGCGCTGGCGGTCGTCGAGGGACTCGCCGCGGCAAGCGATCCTGCCGCCTGGAGCCTCGCCGTCGCCGGCCTGCGCGGAGAGCTCGTCGCCGCCCTGCGCAGTCGCGGCCTCGCTGTCGACGACACCGACGCGTGCTGGGTGCTCGTCCAGCGTCCCGGTCTGCGCGAGCTGCTCGCCCCGCACGGCGTCGTCGTGCGCGACTGCGCCAGCTTCGGCCTCGCCGGCGTCACCCGCATCGCCGTCCCCGACGGCGCCGGGCTCGACCGGCTGCTCGCCGTGCTGGACCGGGTGCTGTGATGCGCCACCGACGTACCCGCCCGCGCCGCCCGTCGACGTGGTGGCGCTCGCGCCGGCCGCGCCGTGCCCGATCCGCTGCGCACCGTTCCGGCGGGGCGCAGTGATGCGGCCGCTGATGGTCCTCGGCTGCACGTCGGACGCCGGCAAGAGCCTGCTGGTGACGGCGCTGTGCCGGTGGTTCGCCCGCCAGGGCATCGACGTCGTGCCGTTCAAGGCGCAGAACATGTCGAACAACGCGCGGGTCGTCGACGGCGGCGAGATCGGTGTCGCCCAGTGGCTGCAGGCCGGTGCGGCGCGGGCCACGCCGGACGTGCGGACGAACCCGGTGCTGCTCAAGCCGGAGGCCGACACCCGCAGCCAGGTGGTGGTCGCCGGCGTCGCCCGGCGCGACCTCACCGAGATGCCGTGGCGCGAACGTGGGCCGTCGCTGTGGCCGGCGATGGCCGCAGCGTTCGACGGCCTGCACGCCGAGCACGAGCTGGTGCTGATCGAGGGCGCGGGGAGCCCGGCGGAGATCAACCTGCCGGACCTCGTCAACAACCGCATGCTCGAGCACGCCGACGCCGCGGCGCTGCTGATCTGCGACATCGACCGCGGCGGCTCGTTCGCCCACCTGTACGGGACGTGGGCGCTCGTGCCCGACGCCACCCGCCGGCGGTTGGCCGGGTTCGTGCTCAACAAGTTCCGAGGCGACCCGTCGCTCCTGGAGCCCGGTCCGACGCGCCTCACCGAGATGACCGGGATGGCCGCCGCGGGGATGCTGCCCTTGTTCGACCACGGTCTCCCGGACGAGGAGGGTGCGACCGTGCGCGCCGTGCCGCCCGGCGAGGCACCGCACGTCGCCGTCGTGCGCTACCCGTACGCGTCGAACCTCGACGAGCTGCACGCGATGGCCCACGTCGCCCACGTCCGATTCGCCACGGGGCCGGCGGACCTCGCCGGCGCCGACCTCGTCGTGCTGCCCGGCTCCAAGCACGTCGCCGCCGACATCGCCTGGCTGCGGGCGCGTGGGCTCGCCGCCGCGCTGGTCGCCGCGGCCGATCGTGGCCAGCGGATCCTCGGGGTGTGCGGCGGGGCGATGCTCCTCGGCCGGCGCATCGTCGACCCCGGCGGCGTCGAGGGTGCCTCGGACGGCCTCGCGCTGCTGCCGTTCGACACGGTGATGCACCCGACGAAGTTGACCCGCCCGACCGCGGTGGCGCTGCACGACCTGCCCGCGCCGTGGGCGATGCTCGACGGGCTCGACGTCACCGGCTACGAGATCCGCAACGGCCGGCTGACCGCCGCGGGGGCGAGCGACGACCGCCTGCAGGTGTGCGCCGCCGGCAGCGTGCTGGCCACCACCGTCCACGGGCTGCTCGAAGACCACGCCGTGCTCGCCGGGCTGTTCGGCGCCCGGCCGACGACGACGCTCGACGACACGTTCGAACGGCTCGCCGACGCCGTCGACGCCCACCTCGACACCGCCCTGCTGCACCGCCTGGTCTCCGGGTGACTCACACCGTGGGCGCGTCTCGCGCGGATGGGCGCGAGTCGTGCGAGATGCCGAGCGGCGCACGCCCAAACGGCGAGCTCGCCGGCGCTGTCGACACCCGTCGGCGGGTGGGTCACGGTACGGGCGCGTCTCGTTCGGACGGGTGCGGTGTGCGCGAGATGCCGCACGACTCGCACCCACGGAGGCGGCGGTGATCGCCGACGGGGTTGCCGCGGCAGGCGGGTGGCTCGTCGACGGCGTGCTCGGCGAGCCGCCGGTGCGCTGGCATCCCGTCGCCTGGTTCGGGACGGCGATGGGCGCGCTGGAACGGCGGACGTACCGCGACACGCGCCGTGCCGGCGCCGGCCACCTGGCGATCGGAGCCGGCGGCGCCGTGCTCGGCGGGCTGGCGCTGCGTCGATCGGTCGGCGGGCCGGGAGCGACGCTGGTGGCGTCGACGGTGTGCATCGCCGGGAGGATGCTCACCGGCGAGGTGCGCGCCGTCGTCGCCCTTGCCGCGCAAGACCTGCCGGCGGCGAAGGAACGACTGCGCGGGCTCGTCGGTCGCGAGGCGACGGCGCTCGACGCCGACGGCGTGGTGCGCGCAGCGATCGAGTCGCTGGCGGAGAACACCGTCGACGCGGTGACCGCCCCGCTGGTGTGGGCGACGCTCGGCGGCGCCCCGGCCGTGCTGGTCCACAGGGCGATCAACACCCTCGACGCGATGGTCGGCCATCGCAACGATCGCTACCGCAACTTCGGTTGGGCCGCGGCGCGTGCCGACGACGTCGCCAACTGGCTGCCGGCGCGGCTGACCGCGCTCGCCGTCGTCGCCGTGCGACCTCGTCGCGCCCGTGCGGTGGCGACGGTGGTGCGCCGCGACGCCCGACGGCACCCGTCGCCGAACGGCGGTGTGATCGAGGGAGCGTTCGCTGCTGCGCTGGGTGTCCGCCTCGGTGGCACCAACGTCTACGGCGGCGTCGTCGAGGACCGCGGCCACCTCGGCGACGGCCCGCCCCCGACCGTCGCCGACGGCGAACGGGCCGTGAGCCTCGCCCGCCGAACCGCCGCCGTCGTCGCCCTCGCCTGCGCGGTGCTCCCCGTCGCCGTGCGCCGGATGCGGCCCAGGAGCCCGGCGGGGCCAGGGCTCAGCCGACGTGGACGTCGAGGGCGGCGGTGCGGCGCAGGCGCTTCGGGCCGGTGAGGGCCAGCGTCAGCGTGAACGCAGCCGCGCTGACGAGGACGATGCTGGGGCCGCTCTTCCAGTCCTGCCAGCCGCTGAGGTTCATGCCGACGAAGCCGCAGACCCCACCGATCAGCGTGGCCAGCCAGAGCATGCGGCTGAACGAGCTCGTCAGCATGCGGGCGATCGTCGGCGGGATGACCAGCGCGGCGGCCAGCAGCGTCACGCCGAGCACCGTCATCGTCGCCAGGATGACGGTGGCGAGCACCAGCATCAGCAGCGCGTCGACGCGGGCGGTGGCGACGCCCGAGAGGGCGGCGACCTCGGGGTCGAACGTGGAGAACAGCAGCCGCCGGTAGCCGAAGAACACGACGACGAGGGCGAACAGGCTGACGAGGATCATGGCGACGAGGTCGGAGTCGGAGATGCCGAGGATGCTGCCGAACAGGGCGGCGTCGAAGTTCTGCTTCGGCCCGTGGAACAGGTCGCCGAGGATCAGGCCGACGGCGAACGAGGCGGTGGTGATCACCCCGATCACCGCGTCGGAGCCGAGCCCGCGGCGGCGGGTGATGGCGACGATCGCCAGCGCCGACGCCAGGCCCCAGACGCCGGCGCCGAGGAGGTAGTTGACGCCGAGCAGTGCCGAGGCGGCGAAGCCCCCGAAGATCGCGTGGGACATGCCGTGGCCGATGTAGCTCATGTTGCGCAGCACGACGTAGACGCCGACGAAGCCGCACAGCGCGCCGGCGACCGTGGCGACGATCACCCCGTTGCGGAAGAACTCGAACTGGTAGAGGTCGATGAGATCCTTCACGAGGCCGGCCGGCGCAGGGGGACGACGTCGTCGATCGGGTGCTCGAAGACGATCGGCATCCCGGCGTGCTCGAGGACGTCGAGCCGGGCGCCGAACGTCGCCTCCAGCACGCCCGGTGTCAGCACGTCGGCCGGCGCGCCCTCACCGAGGACCCGGCGGTTGAGGCACACCAGGTGGGGGAGGTGGGCGGCGATGCCGTTGAGGTCGTGGGTGGTGAGGACCATGGCGATGCCCTCGTCGTTCAGCTCGGCGAGCAGGTGCAGCACCTCGTGGCGGGTGCGCACGTCGACCCCGGACGTCGGCTCGTCCATCAGCAGCAGGTCGGGCCGTTGCAGGAGCGCGCGGGCGAGGAACATCCGCTGCTGCTGCCCGCCGGACAGGGCGCGGATGTGCCGGTGGGCGAGGCCGCCGAGCCCCAGCCGTTCGAGGACGGCACAGATCTCGGCCCGCTCGGCGCGGCTGCGCCACGGCAGCCACCGGGCGGTGGAGCGGCCCATCAGCACGCACTCGGCGACGGTCACCGGGAACGTCCAGTCGATCGTCTCCACCTGCGGGACGTAGCCGATGCGCAGCCCCGGGCGCCGCCGCACCCGTCCGCCGACCGGTTCCAGCGCGCCGGCCAGCAGGCGCAGCAACGTCGTCTTGCCGGACCCCGACGGGCCGACGACGCCGACGAAGCAGGCGTCGTCGAACGACAGCTCGACGTGCTCGAGGGCGACGTGATCGCGGTAGCCGCAGGTGACGTCGTCGAGCTCGATCAGCGACGTCGGTGACACGGGTGACACGGCGGCGCTACTGCGGGTAGTCGGCATGGTCGGGGGCCACGTCCTCGACGGTGACGGCCCTCAGCGCGGTGGCGTCGCCGCCGAGCGCCTCGGTCATGGTGACGAAGTCGAAGCGCATCAGCCCGAGCCACGAGTGCTCCGGGTCGCCGGGTGCGCCGGGCAGGTCGTCGTCGCGCAGCACGTCGACGTAGCGCACCCCGGTCTCCCTGCCGATCTGCTCCAGCACCGGCGACGGGAACACCTCGGAGCCGAAGATCGCCGGCACCCCCTCGGCGCGCACCTGGCGGATCAGATCGGCGACCTCCTGGGGCGTGGGATCCTCGAAGTCGCTGACCTGGATCGCCCCGATGATCTTCCAGTCGTACTCCTTGCCGAAGTAGGCGTAGGCGTCGTGGTAGGTCAGCAGCTCACGCTTCGGCACGGTGGCGAACGACGTGCGCATCGCCGCGTCGAGCTCGGCGATCTTCGCCGCGAACCTGTCGGAGTTCGCTTGGTAGTACGTGGCGTTGGCCGGATCGAGCTTCGACAGCTCACCGGCGATGATCTCGGCGTAGCGCTTGGCCATCGGCGGGTTCGTCCACAGGTGCGGGTTGGGCTTGCCGTCCTCCTTCGGGAACGAGAAGTCGTAGATGTACTCGCTCTCCGGGATCGTCTGGGGGCCCAGCTCCACGATCGGCGTGGTCGACTGCTCGTTCGCCTCGGTGAGCGCCTTGGTCGGGTCCTCCAGGTCCAGACCGTTCATGAAGATCACGTCCGCCTCGGCGACCACCTTGGCCTGCGACGGCACCGGCTCGAAGGTGTGCGAGTTGGTGCCCTCCGGCACCACGCCGTGGATCTCGACCCGGTCGCCGCCGACGTTCGCGGCGATCGACGTGATCGGCGCCACCGTCGTGACGACGTCCAGCCGCGCGGGCGTCGAGGACGGGGACGATGTCGTCTCGCTGCCACAACCAACGGCGAGCACCAAGAGCGCGGCGGCGAACGCTGATCCAGCCAACTTGGGGGGAGACACGGGCCGACCTTAGTGCGACGACGTGGCAATAGCGAGCAGACCGCAAGTGCTGCTCACGTGTCGAGCTCGTCCGCTCGTAGTCTGCAAGCGGAGTCGTCGCATGACCGAACCAGCCCGACACGCACCACCACCGCCAACCGACGGTGACGCCGCGCTGCAGCGCATCCGCGACCATGGCGGTCGGGTCACGGCCGGCAAGCGGGCCCTCGTCCACCTCCTGTACGACGAGGACGCGTCGTTGACGATCGACGAGATCGCGGTGCGGATGTCCGACCACGACCGGTCGGCGATCTACCGGATGCTCGCCCAGCTCGAGGGGCTGGGCATCGCCGAACACCTCCACCTCGGCCACGGCCAGGCCGTCCACCGCGCCGCCGGCCGCGGCACGGTGCCGATCGTCTGCGGCAGTTGCGGCGCCACCGTCGACCTCGACCGCGCCCAGACCCGCTCGTTCGTTCGACGCGTCGCCGAACGAACAGGCGTCACACTCGACCTGGCGCACTTCCCGCTCACCGGCACCTGCCAGCAGTGCGCCCGGCGCGACGACGCCCGGTGAACGCCCGGGGAACCGGCAGACCCGCGTCACCCCTCGGAGGTCATGGTGCTGGTCGCCGTCGTCGCCGTGCTGCCCGTGCAGGTTCCCGTCAACGCCGCGGCGGGGCCGTCCTCGACGAGCTCGACGTAGCCCTCGACCACCTGTGGGCGGCGCACCGACCAGACCCGCTCGGGATCGGCGCTGATCGACGCGGGCTGCACGTTCCAGCAGCTCGTCGCCCGCATCACTGCCGCACCGCCGTTGACCAGAACGCTCCACACCACCGCGGCAAGTGCTGCGGCCGTCGCCAACGAACGTGACCACGTCCTGGCGCGGCGTGGTGTGAGCAGACGGTCCACCGCGGGGACGGCCAGCAGCGCGAGCATCGGCAGCGTGTCGCACAGGAACCGCGGCCCGATCGAGTCGCCGGCCCACCATGCCTCACGCCCGGCGGACACGACCAACAGGTAGCCGACGAACACGGCCACGGCGACAGCGAGGAGCGAGTCGAAACGCCGCTCGCGAATCGCGACGACCACGCCGGCGACGGCGAACAGAGCGACCGGGGCGAAGACGAACAACCCTCGCGACGGGCTGAACAGGTTGGCCAGCAGCGCCTCGGTGAACGTGCCGTCGACGCCGAGGCGCGACGACTGGAAGTACGGCGGGATCAACATCCGGTACGACGACCAGTTCACCGACAGCCAGACCAAGGCGACTGGCGCGCCGCCGCAGCAGTACCAGACCAATCGGCGCCAGCCGCGGGTGGCGCACCACACCCCGAAGGCGGCGACGACGACCGCGTTCGTCGGGCGGACCGTGTACGCGAGCGCGGTCAGCACGCCCAGCCAGGCGAACGCCGACGGCCGCGGACGGCGCAGGGCGCGGTCGGCGACGAGCAGCGCACCGGCGAGCAGGGCCATCGACGGGCCGTGCTGCCACAACGACCTGCTGGCCGTCGACCAGCTCGACGTCCCGAAGGCGAACACGAGGCCGACGGCGAGGGCGACAGCGGTCCGTCGTCCGCGACGGGCGCGGGAGCGATCGAACGCCAGCACCGTCACCAGCGCCGCTGCCAGCCCGGTGACCAGCGCGGCCATGGCGAGCTGGACGAGCCACGAGCGCTGCTGGGTGATCAGCGCCGTCGCCCCGCCGCCGATGCCGACGTGCGCGGCGGCATCGATCACCACCACCGCCGGAACGAACACCAGCGACACGACCCACGGGTAACGGTCGTAGCGGTGGCCGTCGAGCGCGATGTTGCCGTAGTGCTCGGTGACGTCCGCAGCGGTGTACTCGTCCAGGTCGAGGTCGCCGTGGTGGACGATGCTCACCGCCGTCGGGTAGGCGAGGAACGAGTCGAAGTTCGTCACGTTCGGGCTGAGGCAGTAGACGATCGTCGACGCGCAGAACACCAGCAGCGCTGCCCGCCGCCGCTTCCGGCGCCACGACGGGGTGCTCGTCAGCGGAACCATCCGGTGACGTCGTAGAGCACGGCGGCGTTGCCCTGGCCACCCATCGAGAGGCGGAACTGGCCGTCGGCCCCGACCTCTGACACGGCCAGGTTCGCCCGGTTCACCCGGTTGACGTAGTTCAGGTTCGAGGTGCCCGGCGCGGCGCCGGCGCCCGACCACGCGGTGAGGAACCCGGTGCCGGCGGGGTCCGCGACGGTCAGGGTGCCGACCACCGTCTGGCCGGCCGACCCGGCGATCGGCACGGTGATCGTCTGGCCCGACCCCATGCGGCCGAGCCAGCCGCCCTGGCCCGAGCGGGTGTCCAGGACGCGCGTCGGGTTGGCGGGCTGGAACTGCGCCCCCGGCCCGCTGGTGAACGTGGCGGTCAGGTCGACGATCACCTGCGTCGCCGACGAGTTGAACACGCACAGCTTCCCGCTCGACCCGAGCGTGACGATCGCCGCGTTCGGCACCGGGCTCTGGCTTGGCGTGTAGTTCAGGTTCGACGTGCCGGGCTTGGGATCGTCGCACGCCCAGGCGGTGAGGTAGCCGGGCGCCCGCGGGTCGTCGACCGTGAGGTTGACCATCACGGCTGCGTCGGTCACGCCGGTGTCCACCTGGGTGGTCGTCCCCGCTGGCAGCGGCGTGGCGCTGTCAGCGCGGGTGTCGGCGATCCGCGTCGGACCCACCGCGGTCATCGACAGGCCCTGGGCGGGGACGAACGCCCCGACGACGTCGACGACGACCTGTGTCGTCGCGAAGGTGAAGATGCACAGCTGGGCCGAGTCGTCGACGCGGACGAGCGTGAACCCCGAGACCGGATCGCCCCGGTCGTAGTTCAGCGACGAGGTGTCGGGACGGGCGCGGTCACAGGGGTAGGCGGTGAGGTACCCCGCGCCTCGCTGGTCGGCGACGGTCAGGTTGACGGCCACGGCCGACGATCCGGCGGGCACGTCGGCCGCGAGTGGGACGACGATGGTCCGGCCGGCGGTCACCGCGCCGGTCGTCCGACGCGTGTCCAAGGCTCGTGTCGGTCCGACGGCCACGTAGCCACCCGCTTCGCCGTCCGCGGCGACCGTCACCGGCGACGAGGCCACCTGGGTGGCCTCCATCGGCAGCGCAGCCGCGGCATCGGCGATCTGCTGGGCGCGCATCGCGTAGCCGGTGCCGAGGTAGTGGACGTGGTCGCTCGCCATCGGCGGATGTGCCGACGCCGCGTAGGACGCCCAGTCGTCGACGACCAACTCGGTCGGCCGCTCCGCGGCGACCTGGTCGAGCGCGTCGTTCCAGCGCTGTTGCTTGCTCGGCGACGCCGGCAGGTAGACGTTCACCCACAGGGTCAGGTGACCCGGGCCGATCGCGTCGAGCATCTGGCGGATCAGCGCGACGTCTTCGCTGCTCGACCACAGGCCGACGTCGTTGGTACCCAGCGCGACGATCCAGACGTGCGAGTCGCCGTTGGTCGTGCGGAGGTAGTCGACGGCGGCCATCCCGGTGCGCGGATCGGCGCTGACCTTGGTGACGATCCCTCTGCTGCCGTGGGCGTCGTAGCCGACCGGCGACCAACCGGCGTCGCGCAGGTCGGCGGGGAGGAAGCTCGCGGTCCCGACGGTGAGCGAGTCGCCGATCACGTTGATCGAACCCCGTTCCCCGGCTGCCGCGGCCCGTCCCGGCGGCGACCACGTCGCCACCACGATCAGGGTCAGCGCGACGACGGCGCCACACCACAGCAGAGCGCGTGGTGGTGCGCCCACGCTCGGGCGAGCGGCGCGAACCGACGACTCAGGTTCCATGACCTCTCCTGGGTCCCGCCCTGGATCGGATCGGCAAGCTCGTCCTCACCTGCCGTGCGACCGACGGGTGGGACGGAGCGAGGTTCGGACAGTCTGCTGGGGCAGTGCTCGGAGATCCCTCAGAGGATCCTCAGAGGTGCCGGGTTCCCGAGTGCTCCACCGACCTCGTCGGCACCTGACCGGTGGCCGGCGCGCACCCGGTGACGACATGACGTCCCGGGCGCGACGCGACGCTTGGGTCCGCGGAGGCTGGTGCCGGGCCACACCCGGCGGCGCCGCCGCCAGGGAGCCCGCCGGACTGGTCGGCCGGAGGCCGACCGTCAGGAGTAGATCTCGAACAGTCCGGCGGCGCCCTGGCCGCCGCCGATGCACATCGTCACGACGCCCCACTTGGCGCCGCGGCGCTGGCCCTCCTGGAGGACGTGGCCGGCGCAGCGCGCCCCGGTCATCCCGAACGGGTGGCCGACGGCGATCGAGCCGCCGTTGACGTTGTACTTCTCCGGGTCGATGCCCAGCCGGTCGCGGCTGTACAGGCACTGGCTGGCGAACGCCTCGTTCAGCTCCCACAGGTCGATGTCGTCGACGGTCAGGCCGTGGCGCTTCAGCAGCTTCGGCACGGCGAACACCGGGCCGATGCCCATCTCGTCGGGCTCGCAGCCGGCGACGGCCCAGCCCTTGAAGGCGCCCAGCGGCTTCAGGCCGCGGCGTGACGCCTCCTCGTCGGACATCAGCACGACGGCGGCGGCGCCGTCCGACAGCTGGCTGGCGTTGCCGGCGGTGATGTAGTTGCCCTCGCCGCGCACCGGCTTGAGCTTGGCGAGGCCCTCGGCCGTGGTGTCCGGGCGGTTGCACTCGTCGCGGTCGACGACGTAGTCGACGACGGTCGTCTCCTTGGTGTCCTTGTCGACCAGCGCCATCTTCGTCGCCATCGGCACGATCTCGTCGACGAACAGCTCGTTGGCCTGCGCCGCCGCCATCCGCCGCTGCGACTCCAGCGAGTACTCGTCCTGGTACTCGCGGCTGACGCCGTAGCGCTCGGCGACGATGTCGGCGGTCTCGATCATCGCCATGTAGATCGCCGGGTATTGCTCCGGCAGCGCCGGGTCCATGTTCGCCGGGCCGCCGAAGCCCGGGTTGGGCATCGAGATCGACTCGACGCCGCCGGCGACGACGACGTCGGCGCCGTCCTGCTTGATGTAGTTGGCGGCGAGGGCGATGGCGTTGAGGCCGGACGAGCAGTGGCGCTGGATGGTGGCGCCGCCGGTGGTGACGGGCAGGCCGCCGAGCAGACCGGCCAGGCGGGCGAGGTTGCCGGCACCGTGGGCGCCGTTGCCGAGGTAGACGTCTTCGACGTCGGCCGGGTCGACGCCGGACTTGGCGACGGCGTGCTTGATGGCGTGTGCCGCCATCGTCATCGCCGGGGTCATGTTGAACCCGCCACGGGCCGACTTGGCCAGACCGGTGCGGGCGTAGGACACGACGACTGCTTCGCGCATGATGAGGGTTCCCCCGAGTGGTTGTCGCCAGCCGGCCCACCTTGAGCCGGCCCGTGCGCGGCGTGAGCGCCGAGCCGGCGCCAAGCGTAGGGCTTGGCCGGTCGTTGCACCTCGCCCGACGGCTCGGCCTTGATCGAGACTCGTGGCGTGGATCTCGCCAAGCAGCACCTCGACATCGGCATGTACTGCGCGGACGTCGCCGCCAGCCGCTCGTTCTACGAGGGCCGCATCGGGCTGCCGCACGAGGAGCTGCTGAAGGTCGGCGGCGGGATCCACCAGCACCGGCTCGGCCTGCTCGGCGCCGTGCTCAAGCTCAACGCGTCGCGAGCGCCGCTCGCCGCCGGCCTGCCGACGTGCCTGCGCGGGTTCCGGGTCGCGTCGGCCGCGGTCGACGCGCCGGTGGAGCTGCGCGACCCGGATGGCACGCCGGTGACGCTCGTGCCGGCCGGCGGCGACGTCGCCACCGTCGAGGTGCAGTGGGCGACGCGCTCGGCGGCGCGCCTCGGGGCGCTGCTCGCCGACGGCCTCGGCGCCCGCCCCGCCGGCGACGACCGCTGGACGGTCGGCTCGACCGCCCTGGCGCTCGTCGAGGATTCGCAGGCCTCACACGTCGGGCGAGGCGGCACCGGGTTCCGCTACCTGACCGTGCAGGTGCGCGACGTCGTCGCCGAGCACGCCCGCCTGTGCGAGGTGGGCTGGGTGGAGGACGCCGCCCCGATCCGCCTCGGCGACGTCGCCGCGATCAGCTTCGTGCGCGACCCCGACGGCACCCTCCTGGAGGTCTCCCAGCGGGCATCCCTGACCGGCCCCCTCAGCGAGGTGTGACCCCCCGGTCGCCGCTCGGCCGCGCCGTCCTCCGAGTCCCACGTGTTCTTTCGAGTCGGTGGTGTCCAGCCGAGTCGCTGGTGCGCCCCCGTGGTGCCGGTGGGACTCCTATGGACGCCAGCGACTCGGACCGACGGCTGGGACTCGGAGACAGGCGGGGTCAGCGGGGGCGGAGGCGGTAGGACCAGCGGTAGGTGCCGGCACGGACCCGGTGGGCGGGGGCGACGTCGGGGCCGACGGCGCCGGAGCCGACGCCGCGGTGGGCGGCGTCGAGCCAGGCGAAGGCGTGGTCCCGCGCCGGCAGCTCCTCGAGGTGGGTGGCATCGGCGAGCTCGTCGTCGGTCCAGCGGGAGACGGTGACGTCCAGGTCGTCGAGCTCGTCGACGACGAGGACGGTGTCGCCGGCCGCGTCGAGGAAGCGCAACGACCGCACGCCGATGCGGTTGCCGCTGGCCTGCGGGTGCACGTAGGAGACCGGCCAGTCGTCGATCGCCGTGCGCCAGCGGCCGAACCGGGCCGAGGCCTGGCGGTCCGAGTAGCACTCGTGCGGCCCGCGGCCGAGCCACTCGACGGCGACGACATCGGCCGGCAGCGCGAGCCGCACGCCGACGCGCGGCAGATCGTCCCACTCCTCGGGGACCCGGACCTCGTGGGTGACGAGATCGCCGTCGACCTCGGTGCGCAGTGGCAGGTCGGCGTGGCGCAGGCCGAGGCGCTCCCAGCGATCGGCATGCGACGGGCGGATGAACACGTCGTTGTCGATCGGCGCCCGCCACATGCTGAGCACGGTGTCGATGCCGGCGGTCGCGCCGGACGATGCCGCGCCGGACGGGGCCGAGCGCACCGACGAGCGGGCCAGCTCGACCTGGCCGTCGCACGTGCCGATGCGCACGTCGAGGTGGGCGATCTGCCAGCCGGTGAGCGCGAGCGTCGGCAGCACGATCGTCACCACGACGGACTCGCCGGGTGCCGCCGCCATCGGGCCGAGCGAGCCGGTCGCGATCTGTTCGCCGTCGACCGTCACCGACCAGTCGAGCGGGCCGGCGTCGGCGAGGTCGGTGAAGTCGTGCTCGTTGGTGATCCGCATCCGGCCGTCGCCGAGCCAGGCGAAGCGCACCGGCTGCAGGACTGCCTTGGCCTCCAGCAGCGACGGGTGCGGCGTGCGGTCCGTGGCGACGAGGCCGTTCATGCAGAACGCCCCGTCGTTCGGCTCGTCGCCGAAGTCGCCGCCGTAGGCCAGCCGCTCGCCGAGGTCGCCGGTCGCCTGGACGAGCGCCTGGTCGGCCCAGTCCCAGACGAACCCGCCCTGGATGCCGGCGTGCGTGCGGATGGCCGCCCAGTAGTCGTCGAGGCCGCCGCAGCTGTTGCCCATCGCATGGCAGCACTCGCACATGATCAGCGGCCGCTCGGGCGGTGCCATCGTCGCCCAGGTGACGAGATCGGCGACGGGCGGGTACATCGGCGCGACGATGTCGGTCTCGCGGCGCGGCTCGTGCCAGGCGACCGGCGCGGCGACGCCCTGTAGCGTCCGCTCGTAGTAGCCGCTCTCGTACTGGACAGGACGGCTCGGGTCGAACGCCCGCAGCCAGGCCGCGGCGGCGTCGTGGGCTGGCGACCAACCGCTCTCGTTGCCCAGCGACCACACGACGATCGACGGGTGGTTCTTGTCGCGCCGGGCCATGCGGGCGACCCGTTCGACGATCGCCGCCAGCCACTCCGGCTGCTTCGTCAGCGAGCGCAGGTGGGAGTGCGACTCGACGTTGGCCTCGTCGACCACGTACATGCCGAGCTCGTCGCAGACCTCGTAGAGGTACGGGTCGTTCGGGTAGTGCGAGGTGCGCACGGCGTTGAGGTGATGGGCCTTCATCAGCTCGATGTCGTGGCGGATCGACTCGCGGGTGACGGCCTTGCCACGGCGCGGGTCGTGGTCGTGGCGGTTGACGCCCTTGATCAGCGCGGCCCGGCCGTTGATCAGCAGCTCGTGGCCGCGCACCTCGACGCGGCGGAAGCCGACGCGCAGGGCGACGGCGTCGAGGACGTGGCCGTCCCCGTCGACCAGCTCGACCTTGACGTCGTGCAGGCGCGGGTGCTCGGCCGACCACGGCTCGACGCCCGGTACGTCGACGGCGATCGTCGCCTCGTGCCCGGTGAACGCCACCGCGTTGACCACCCAGTTCGTCGGGTGCTCCCAGCGCACCGGCGCCTCGCCGACGACGGTGCCGTCGAGCGCGATGCGCGCCGTGACGTTCGCCCCCGCGGTCTCACCGGCGGCGACGCGGACGGTGAGACGACCGTCGCCGGTGGCCGGGTCCCAGTCGGCGCCGGCGTGGACGTCGGCGACGTGCACCGCCGGCGTGGCGTACAGCAGCACCGAGCGATGCAGGCCGGCGTGGTGCCAGTGATCCTGGTCCTCCAGGTAGGTGGCCGCGCCCCAGCGGACGACGGTGAGCGCCAGCTCGCACTCGCCGCCGGGCGTCACGAACGGGGTGACGTCGAACTCGTGGGGCAGCCGCGAGTCGGTGCCCATCCCGGCGAACGCGCCGTCGATCTCGACGTACAGCACGGTCTCGGCGCCGCCGACGTGCAGGACGATCCGCCGCCCGGCCCACGCTGCCGGGACGGTGACGGTGCGGCGGTAGGCACCGGTCGGGTTGGCCTCCGGGATCCGCGGCGGGGGACCGGGGAACGGCATCTGGATGTTCGTGTAGTGCGGCGGGTCGCCGACGCCCTGCATCGTCCAGCACCCCGGCACGCCGAGCGTGGCCTCGGCGCGCACCGTGCCACCGGGACGGTCGAGGAGCGTGAACGCCCACGGGCCGTCGAGGGAGACGACGTCGTCGGCGTCGTGGTCGCGGTCGCGGTCGCGCAGGAACGTCGTCATCGGCAGGCGATTGACGGCGGTCGCCTCCGGCCGGGTCCACGACCGCTCCTCGACCCATGTCATGACGACTCCTCCACCCGCGCGCCGGCCGATGGTCGCAGGTGCCAGAGGCCAGCGCCGGGCTGGAGCGCGCCGGGCCGGCACAGGGCGACGGCGCACCCGCCGAAGCCGGCGCCGGTCAGCCGCGCCCCGAGCACGCCGGGCGTGGCGACCAGCCGCTCGACGAGGGCGTCGAGGGCCGGCGTCGACACGGCGAAGTCGTCGCGCAGGCTGGCATGGCTGTCGATCATCAGTGCGCCGGCGGCGGCCGCGTCGCCGGCGCGCAGCGCGGCGGCGAACGCGTGGACCCGTGCGTTCTCGCCGACGACGTGGCGGGCGCGGCGGCGCAGCAGCGGATCGTCGATCGCCTCGACCGCCGCGGGCGTGGCGTCGCGCAGCGGCCCGATCAGCGTGCTCGCCGCCTCGACCTGGGCGCGCCGCTCGGCGTATGCCGAGCCGGCGAGGCGGCGGGGCTCACCGGAGTGGACGGCGACGACCTCGACGTCGCCCGGGATCGGCACGGGATCGGCGGTCAGCGTCGTGCAGTCGATCAGCAGGGCATGGCCGGCGACGCCGGCCGCCGAGGCCAGCTGGTCCATGACGCCGCACGGCACACCGGAGGAGCGCTGCTCGGCGCGCTGGCACAGCAGCGCCAGCTGCAGCGGCGATGCAGCCGCACCGAGCGCGAGCGCGACGGCGACCTCCAGCGCGGCGCTGGACGACAGCCCGGCACCGGGCGGCACGGTGCTGTCGACGGTGCCGCGCAGGCCGATCGCCGGCCGCGCCTCGGCGACGACGCCGGCCACGTAGCGCGCCCAGAGCGGTTCGATGCTCGCCGGGTCGGTGACGCCGAGCGTGACGCTCGCCGAGTCGGGTTCGGCCGACGAACGCAGCTCGACGACGTCGCCACACCGTTCGGCGCGCACCGTCGTCGCCAGGTCGACGGCCATCGGCAGGCACCACCCGCCGGTCGTGTCGGTGTGGTCGCCGATCAGGTTGACCCGCCCCGGCGCGGTGGTGACGACCGTGGTCATCGCGCCCGACCTCCGAGCCCGACAGGTTGGTGCGAGTCGCACATGCGGCACAGTCGAGCACGTGCGGCTCGGGACCAGCACGTCCGACTCGGGCGGACGGTGACGGCTGCCGGGCGGCGGTGCGCCATCATGGGCGTCGTGCCCGTCCGGAGCTCGCTGCGTGACCGTGCCGTGCGGGGGCTGCCGCCCCGGGCCGGCTGTGTCTGGTCGGTGTCCGCTCCTCCGCAGCGTTGCGGGCTGTCCGGTCGCGAGATGCGCCGATGAGTGACCTCCACCGCTTCGAGGCGGTGCCGGCCGGGACGCACCCGCCGCTCGACTTCGCCGAGTACCGGTCGACCGGGCTGCGCGCCCCGTCACGACCGCTGCTGCGGCTGCCGGCGGGGCTGGCCGACCCGACCGAGCTGACCGGGCCGGTGTTCGGGCGCGACACGGTCACCGCTGCCGATGCCGACCTGACGATCGGGCCGGGCGGCGAGGCCGTCGGCCAGCGGATCGTCGTCACCGGCCGCCTGCTCGACGGCTCCGGGCGGCCGATCCGCCGCTCGCTCGTCGAGGTCTGGCAGGCCAACGCCTCAGGGCGCTACCGCCACCGTGGCGACCAGTGGCCGGGCACGCTCGACCCGAACTTCACCGGCGGCGGCCGCACGCTGACCGACGACGACGGCTGGTACCGGTTCACCACGGTCAAGCCCGGCGCCTACCCGTGGGGCAACCATCCGAACGCCTGGCGCCCGGCGCACATCCACTTCTCGGTGTTCGGCTGGGCGTTCACCCAGCGGCTCGTCACCCAGATGTACTTCCCTGACGACCCGCTGTTCTTCCAGGACCCGATCTTCAACTCGATCGCCGACCCGGCGGTGCGCGGGCGGCTCGTCGCCGCCTACGACCACGACGTCACCGAGGAGCAGTGGGCGCTCGGGTTCCGCTGGGACGTCGTCGTGCGCGGCCCGGCGGCGACGCCGTTCGAGACGCCGGGACCGGGCGATGGCTGAGCTGACGCCGTCGCAGACCGTCGGGCCGTTCCTGCACCTTGCCCTCGCCGACCCGGCGCTGGCGACGCCGGTGCCCCACGACGACCCGGAGGCGATGACGCTCGGCGGGGCCGTGCTCGACGGCGCCGGCGCGCCCGTGCCGGATGCCGTCGTCGAGACGTGGCAGTGGGGTGGCCCGTTCGCCCGCTGCGCCACCGATGCCGACGGCCGCTGGCAGGTGCGCATCCGCCGCCCCGTCGCCATGTCGACGCTGGACGGCACGCCGCAGGCGGCGCACGTGGCGATCTCGGTGTTCGCCCGCGGCCTGCTCGACCGTGTGGTCACCCGCGCCTACTTCGGCGGCGGCGACGATCCGGTGCTCGCGCTCGCCGGCGACCGCGCTTCACGCCTGCTCGCCCGCCAAGCCAGTGATGGCACCTGGCGCTTCGACGTCCACCTCCGAGGCGACGATGAGTCCGTCTTCTTCGACGTCTGACCGCCCGCACCCCGTCCATCTGGTGCGTTCGTGTCGTGTCGCCGACGACATGTTCCGTCGTCAGGGCCGAGACATCAACGGGGGGTGGTGGCGGCAGTGAGCGCGTCGGAGCCGTTCGGGTTCCTCACGGGGGCGGGGGCGGTTGCCGGGCTGACGTCGGCGGCGAGCTGGGTGGGCGCGCTGGTCGAGGTCGAGCGGGCGCTGGCCGCGGCGCAGGCCGAGGCCGGCGACGTCCCGCACGATGCGGCGCTGGCGATCGCCGAGGTCGACGATCGGCGGCTCGATGTCGAGGCGATCGTCGACGAGGCCGCGCTCTCCGGCAACCTCGTCATCCCGCTGCTGCCGCGGTTGCGAGCGCTCGCCGGCGAGGACGCCGCGCCGTGGGTGCACCACCGGGCGACGAGCCAGGACGTGATCGACGCGGCCACGGCGATGATCGTCCGCTGGTGCGTGACCGCGATCGCCGACGACCTGCGCACCGCCGCCGATCTCGCCGCGCAGCTCGAGCAGCACGCGGGCGCGGCGCCGACGATCGCCCGCACGCTCGGTCAGCAGGCCGTGCCGACGACGTTCGCCACCGTCACCGGCCGGTGGCGCGACGGCCTCGCCGGCGCCGCCGAACGGCTGGGCCGCAACGCCCGCCAGCCCGTGTGGCTCGGCGGCCCGAGCGGCGACGGCACGTCGTACGGGCCGAACCACGCGGCCGTCCTGCGCAACTTCGCGGCGAACCTCGACCTCGACGTGGCCACGGGCTCGACGCACGCCCAGCGGCTGTGGATCGCCGACGTCGCCGGGGCCTGCGCGAGCGCCGCGGCGGCGTGCGCCAAGGTCGGCCTCGACGTCGTCGTGCTCGCCCAGGACGAGATCGGCGAGGTCGCCGAGCGCGCCACCGGCGCCGGCGGCTCGTCGTCGATGGCCCACAAGCACAACCCCATCGCGGCGATCTCGGCGCGCGCCGCGGCGATGCAGGTGCCCGGCCTGGTGGCCACGCTGCTGACGGCGGCCGGCAGCGGCGAGGCCGAGCGCGCCGCCGGCGCGTGGCACGCCGAGTGGCCGGCGCTGCAGGCGCTGCTGCGGGCGACGGGTTCGGCCGCCCACTGGGTGGCCCGCTCGCTGCAGCGGTTGCGCGTCGACACCGACCGGATGGCGGCGAACCTCGCCGCCCACGAGGCACGCCAGGAGCGCGGATGACCAGCAGTGACGACCGCTACGAGGCAGGGATGCGCGTCCGTCGCGAGGTGCTCGGCGACGCCCACGTCGACCGGGCGACGGCCGGCGCCGGCATCGGCGCCGACTTCCAGCGCTGGCTCACCGAGACCGCGTGGGCCGGGCCGTGGACCCGCGACGACCTGCTCGACCGGCGTACCCGCTCGTGCATCACCGTCGCCGTGCTCACCGCGCTGCGTGCCGAGGGCGAGCTGGCGCTGCACCTGCGCGCCGCGCTGCGCAACGGCGTGACGCCGGCCGAGCTCGCCGAGGTGATCATGCACACCGCGGTCTATGCCGGCGTCCCGGCGGCGAACGCGGCGATGGCCCTTGCCAAGCAGGTGGTGTCCGAGCCATGAGCACGCCGACAGATCCCACCGCGACGTTGACCGTCGAGGGGCTGACGTTCCGCGACCTCGACCACGACGGCGTCCTCGCCCCGTACGAGGACTGGCGCCTGCCGGCCACCGAGCGCGCCGCCGACCTGCTCGGGCGGATGACGTTCGACGAGCGCATCGGACTCTTGTTGCACGGCACCGCAGCCGCCACCGGTGGGCAGTTCGGCGCACTCGGCGTCGGCCCTGGCTACGACCTCGACCGCATCGACGAGATCGTCAACGACCGTGGCGTCTCCTCGCTGATCTCGCGCCTGGCGCTGCCCGCCGAGCAGCTCGCCGAGCAGGCCAACGGGATCCAGGCGATCGCCGCCCGCGGCCGTCTCGGCATCCCGGTGACGATGAGTACCGACCCGCGCCACCACAACGCGGCCACGCTCGGCGCTGCCGTCGAGGCCGGCGCGTTCAGCGTCTGGCCCGGCCCGCTCGGGCTCGCCGCGATCGGTGACGCCGAGCTGGTCCGCCGCTTCGGCGAGGCCGTCCGCCGGGAGTACCGCGCCGTCGGCTTCCACGTCGCGCTGTCCCCGCAGGCCGACCTGGCCACCTCGCCGCGCTGGCCGCGCATCGACGGCACGTTCGGCGAGGACCCGGCGCTGGTGCGCCGCCTCGTCGGCGCGTTCGTCGAAGGCGTGCAGGCGACCGACCGCGGCGCCACCGGGCTCGGCCCGACGAGTGTCGCCGCGGTCGTCAAGCACTGGGTCGGCTACGGCGCGTCCCGTGACGGCTTCGACGGTCACAACTGGTACGGCCGGTTCTCGGCGTTCCCCGGCGGCCGCTTCGCCGATCACGTCGACGCGTTCCGCGACGCGCTCGCCGCCGGGGTCGCCGGGGTGATGCCGACGTACAACATCCTCGACGGCTTGATCTTGGAGGGCGAGCCCGTCGAGCCGGTCGCCGCCGGGTTCAACGCTCAACTGCTGCGCCTGCTGCGCGAGGGGCTCGGCTTCGTCGGGCTGATCCTGTCGGACTGGGCGATCGTGCGCGACCTCACCGAGTCGGGGCGCACCGGCGAGCCACCGCAGGTCGTCGACGACATCGCCATGCCGTGGGGCGTCGAGCACCTCGACCGCGTCGAGCGCTTCGCCAAGGGCGTCGCCGCCGGGATCGACCAGTTCGGCGGCGAGGACGACCCGGCACCGCTGCGCACCGCCGTCGAGCGCGGCCTGGTCACGCCCGAGCGGATCGACGAGTCGGCCCGTCGCGTCCTGCTGCAGAAGTTCCAGCTCGGGCTGTTCGACGACCCGTTCGTCGATCCGGCCGTGGCAGCGCGCACCGCTGGCATGGACGATCTCGCTGCCGCCGGCCGTGCCGCGCAGCGCCGTTCGATCACGGTGCTCAGCGGTCGCCCGTCGGCGCGCCTCGCGGCCACCGACACGGTTCACGCTGAAGGACGCATCGCCGCGGCGCTGGCCACCTCGGGCGTCAACGTGGCCGATCGGCTCGACGAGGCGACCGTCGCCGTCGTCGCGTTGAAGGCGCCGTTCGAGCGGCCGCACCCGACGTTCTTCTTCGGCGGTCGCCAGCACGAGGGCAGCCTCGACTTCGCCGACGACGATCCGCAGCTGACGAAGCTGCGCGAGATCGCCGCCGCCGTGCCGACGATCGTCGTCGTCCACCTCGACCGCCCCGCCGTGCTCACCAAGATCGTGCCTCATGCCCGCGCTCTGCTCGTCGAGCTCGGCGTCGGCGCGGATGCGCTCGCCGACGTGCTCACCGGTCGTGCCGACGCGGAGGGTCGCCTGCCGTTCCAGCTCTCGGCGTCGATGGACGCGGTGCTCGCCCGGCCGTGCGACGTGCCCTGCGCCGACCCGTCGCCGCTGTTCGACGCCGGACACAGCGCGCCGTAGCGGCGCTGCGTAGCGTCATCCCGGTGAGCGTCGAGATTATCGGTTGGGCGGCCCCGCAGGAATCGTCGGAGATCGTCCCGGCACGCGGACCGGTGTTCGACCCGGCCGTCCTGCGCCGCACCGCCGAGGTCCACGAGGCCAGCGACTTCGACCGCGTCCTGATCGGCTACTTCACCAACGCCCCGGACGGGTTCGTCGTCGGTACCCAGGTGGCCGCGGTGACCGAGCGGCTCGGGCTGCTCGTCGCCCACCGGCCGGGCTTCGTGGCCCCGACGCTGGCGGCCCGCAAGTTCGCCACGCTCGACGTCGCCACCGGCGGGCGGGCCGCGGTGCACATCATCGCCGGCGGCAACGACGCCGACCAGGCCCGCGACGGCGACCACATCGACCACGACGCCCGCTACCGGCGCTCGGCCGAGTACGTCGACGTGCTGAGGCGGACGTGGTCGAGCGACGAGCCGTTCGACCACCACGGCGAGTTCTACGACGTCGACCACGCGCTGTCGGCGATCCGCCCCGTCAACGGCTCCTCGATCCCGGTGTACGGCGGTGGCGGCTCGGACTCGGCGATCGCCGACCTGGCCCCGCGCATCGACACGTTCATGGTGTGGGGCGAGCCGCTCGCCGACACCGCCGAGTTCTTCGAGCGGGTCCGCGCCGCCCGCCGCGCCGGCGGGGAGGGCAGCCCGATCGGCTTCAGCGTGTCCACCCGGCCGATCCTCGGGCCGACCGAAGGCGCCGCCTGGGACCGCGCCCGCAGCATCCTCGCCCGCATCCAGGCACGCTTCGGCGACCGCACCCATCAACCGGCCAACGTCGCCTCGCAGCGCCTGCTCGACACCGCGGCGCGCAGCGAGGTCTTCGATCGCTGCCTATGGACGCCGCTCGCCGCGGCCACCGGTGCGCCGGGCAACTCCACGGCGCTCGTCGGCACGCCGGAGACCGTCGCCCGGGCGATGGTCGACTACGTCGACCTCGGGGCCACGACGCTGCTGATCCGCGGCTACGAGCCGCTCGCCGACGCCGAGGACTACGGCCGCGAGCTGATCCCGCGGGTCCGCCAGCTCGTCGCCGAGCGCGCCTCGACCCCGAGCCGGTAGGCCAGCGGGCGACACGTCCTGCCTGCATGCTGGCGGGTGCCTGCGGCGTAGGTTTTGAGGATGGCGACGACAACTCGACGGCCTGTGCGGCCACCGGCGGCGGAACTGCAACTGATGGAGGCCCTCTGGCTGCCGGTCGAGGCGGCGAGCTTCTGGGCGATGGGACCGTGGCTGCGCATGCTCGGCCGCGGCGACCAGCACCCCGTGCTCCTGCTGCCCGGCTTCACCGCCGGCGACGAATCGCTCATGCCGCTGCGCATGGCGCTGCGCAGCCGTGGCTACTGGGCGCACGCGTGGCACCTCGGGCGCAACCTCGGCCCGACGGAGAGGATCGTCACCGGGATGCGCGAGCGACTCCAGGAGCTGCACGACGCCCACGGCCGCAAGGTCAGCCTCGTCGGCCAGAGCCTCGGCGGGATCTTCTCCCGCCAGCTCGCCCGGGAGTGCCCGGAGATGGTCCGCCAGGTGATCACGCTCGGCAGCCCGTACCGCATGGTCGAGGGTGACCGCAGCGGTGCCGACCGGCTGTGGAAGCAGGTCAGCCACCTGCACGTCCAGGTCGACGCGGGCATGGCTGCGATCGCCGAGCAGGATCGCCCGCCGCTGACGGTGCCGGCGACGTCGATCTACTCGCGCACCGACGGTGTCGCTCCGTGGCAGACGTGCATCGACGAGGTCCGCGAGCACGCCGAGAACATCGAGGTGCGCGGCTCGCACGTCGGCATGGGCGTCAACCCGGCCGTCGTCGTCGCCGTGCTCGACCGCCTCGCCCAGCCCGAGGACGACTGGCGCCCGTTCGCCGCACCGCTCGGCATGCGCGCGTGGTACCCGAAGCCGGCCGGCTGGCACGAGCGGCGCCCACCGCGGCGCAGCGGCAGCGCCGCCGCCTGATCGCCGACGACGCCTGCACCGGATCGGCTCGGAAGTGAGCCGATCCGGTGGACGCGTTCGGGAAGTGAAGCGAAGCGATTCGGTCAGGCGCCGCCGCGGACCAGGCGGCCCGGGCGGGCGCCGGTGTCGGCGTCGTGGTCGCGGGTGCGCACGCCGTTGCACAGCGTGGCGACGTAGCCCTTGACCGGCTGGATCAGCCGGGTGCCGCCGGCCGGCAGGTCGTCGTGGGCGACGGGCGGCGAGACGCGCAGGCCGGCATGGTCGATGACGTTGAGGTCGGCGCGCAGCCCGGGCGCGAGCGTCCCCCGATCGGCGAGGCCGTACAGCGCGGCGTTGCGCGCCGTCTGCTTGTGGACGACGAGCTTCGATCGGCAGCTGCTCGCCACGGTTGCGGTCACGCGTCCAGTGCGACAGCTGTGTCGTCGGCATCGTCCCGTCGCAGATCAGCGTGACGTGGGCGCCGGCGTCGGACAGCCCGGTGACGGTGTTCGGGTCGAGCAGCATCTCGCGCAGCACCTCCATCCGGGCGTGCGCGTCCGCCGTCGACAGCGAGCAGAACCGCCGCCCGCCGTCGTCGATCATCCAGTCGTAGAGGAACTCCAGCGGGTCTCGGCCGGCGGCCGCGGCGAGCGATCCGATCGTCGCCGACCGCTCCGGCTCGTAGTCGACCGGGTCGCTCAGCGGGTACATCACCGCTGCGGAGCGGGCGAACAGGGCGTGCACGTTCTCCATCGAGCCGGGCGCCTCCGGACGGATCGGCGTCTCGGTGAGCAGCTTCTCCTTGATCGCCGGGTCCCTCATCACGATCGCTCGCTCGGCGACGGGCAGCTTGGCGAGGTGCTTGAGGTACGTCGGCTTGCGCATGAACGGGTGGTACGCCGACAGGCCGGTGAGGAAGCCGATCGGGCGCGACGACACCTGCGGGTACAGCTGCGCGCCGGAGGCGTTCGCCGCGGCGGTGAGGCGCAGGATCTCCCGCCACAGGTTCGGGTCGAAGTCCGGCGCCTGTACGAGCGTGAACGTCACCGGACGGCCGCTCGCCCGGGAGACCGCGGCGAGCAGCTCGTTCTCCTGCTCCTGCGTGGAGCGCTCGCCGCCGAGGGCCGCCAGCTCGCCGACGGTGCTGGCCGGGATGGCTTCGAACACGCCCCGCCCGAGGCGGCCCATCGCCTCGGCGATGGCCACCAGCTCGTCCTGCGCGGCGAACGTGCCCGGCACCGGCGTGCCCCACAGCGAGCGGTGCCCGATCGTGCGTGAGGTCGAGAAGCCGAGGGCGCCGGCCTCGACGGCCTCGCCGACGATCCTGGCCATCTCGGCGATGTCGTCGGCGGTGGCGTCCTCGTTGACCCGGCCGCGCTCGCCCATCGCGTAGTAGCGCACCGCGCCGTGGGCGATCTGCGTGCCGACGTCGAGCGCGTACGACCGCTCGGCGAGCAGGTCGAGGTAGTCGGCGTAGGTCTCCCACTCGCCCCACGGCATGCCCTCGTACAGCGCCGTGCCGGGGATGTCCTCGACGCCTTCCATCAACTCGATCAGCTCGCGCTCCTTGCCGGGCGGGACCGGGGCGAAGCCGACGCCGCAGTTGCCGGTGACGACGGTGGTGACGCCGTTGTCGGCCGACGGCAGCATCGCGTCGTCCCACAGCACCTGGCCGTCGTAGTGGGTGTGGACGTCCACCCAGCCCGGGGCGACCAGCGCGCCGTCGGCGTCGATCCGCTCGCGCGCCGGCGTCGTGATCGTCCCGCCGACTTCGACGATGCGGCCGTCGCGCACGCCGACGTCGCCGGCGAACGGCGCGGCGCCGGTTCCGTCGACGATGGTGCCGCCGGTGATCACGTAGTCGAGCATGAGGTCTCCTCGGTCAGTTTGGGGGATCGACCATGATCCCACCCGGTGACCGGCCGGCCCCAAGCGGGCTGATCGTGCGGGGACCTCAGTAGAGGTTGTTGGCGTAGTCCCGGTCGATGCCGGCGTTCATCATCTTGACGTTGAGCATCTTGCGCGCCGCGGCGACGGCCATGCCCTTGTCGTCGTTGAGCTTGCAGTGGTCGACCCAGATGCGCGTCGACTTCGGCATCGTCGCCGAGTCGACGTGGCGCGTCGTGTCCCACAGCCGCGCTGCGGCGATCGCCGGCTCGCGGCGGACCTCGAGGTGCTCGACGCTGAGCACGATCGCCGCCTTCGGCACCTTGCCCGCCACGGCCAGCCCGGCGCGCACGCCCTCGTCGGCGGTGACCGCGCCGCGGCCGCGCACCTCGACCACCCGCTCGTCGCCCGGGATCATCGCCAGCAGGCCCATGGTGTCGCGCGAGACGAGGTTGTGCATCGTGTCGGTCCGGCCGTTGCCGGGCCGGTCGGCGATGGCCAGCGTGTGGTCGTCGACGACCTGGGCGACGAAGCCGGCCGGGTCGCCCTTCGGGCTGACGTCGGCCTCGTCGCCGGCGTCCACCGACGACAGCGCGACGAATGGGCAGGCCTCGAGGAACGCGGCCACACCCGGCGTCGACAGGTCGGCCGTGCCCTCGGCCAGCCCGGGCAGGGCGGGCGACGCCGGCTCCTTCCACATGCCCGAGCGGATCAGCGCCTTGGCGCAGTGCAGGAACGCTTCGCCCACCTCGATCGACGGGGTGGCACCGGTGCGCAGCCGGCCGTTGACCCGCAGCGTCTCCCGGTAGCCGGGCACGAACGTCAGCAGGCCGACGGCCGCGCCGTCGGGGAGGTCGAGCCCGGCGAGCGTGGGCAGCGCCAGGCTGGCCCGCCCGGTGACGGCGAGCACGCCCGGATCGCCGCCGACGGCGAACGTCCGCAGCGCGCCGTCGCCGGCCACGGCACCGACCACCGCGAACGGCGAGGCGGCGAGCAGGGCCCGGCAGTGCTCGTCGAGGAACGAGATCGACTTGAGGTGGAACACCACGGGGCGTCGGCCGACGCAGTCCTCCAGGGCATCCGCGTCGGCAAGGGTCTCGATCGGCATGGGCAGCTCCACGATCTCTGGTGTCAGGTCAACCTAACACGGCCCGCTCGACTGCTGGGCTAGCTTCTCGTACGAGTACCGACGACCAGGGGGGAGCGGTGATGGAGGCGTACTTCGCGTCGATGTGGGAGTCCGTGGCGGACGCCGTGCCCGGGCAGGCGGCGGTCGTGCAGGGTGCACGGCGGGTGACGTGGGCGAGTACGACGGGCGTGCAGCCCGGCTGGCCCGGGCGTTGCTCGACGCCGGTCTCGGGCCGCACAGCAAGGTCGGCAGGTACCTGTACAACTCGCCGGAGCACTGCGAGACGAACTTCGCGGCGTTGAAGATCCGTGGCATCCCGATCAACGTCAACTACCGCTATCTCGACAACGAGATGCACTGCCTGCTCGACAACACCGACATCCGAGGGCGGGATGGGCGCGGCGATCACCACGAAGGACACGCCGGTCAACGAGACCGCGAAGTTCGCGCTCAACCCGACGACCAAGGTGTTCACCGACGACGGGCGTGAGGTGCAGCCGGGTTCGGGGGAGACGGGCATGGTCGCCAACGGCGGCCTCGTGCCGAGCGGCTACTACAAGGACCCGGAGAAGTCGGCGCGCACGTTCCGCGAGGTGAACGGCGTGCGCTACGGGTTCGCCGGTGACATGGCGACGATCGCCGCCGACGGCACGCTGGTGCTGCTCGGCCGTGGCTCGAACTGCATCAACACGGGCGGCGAGAAGGTCTTCCCCGAGGAGGTCGAGGAAGCGCTCAAGGAGCACCCGGCCGTCGAGGACGCGCTGATCTTCGGCGTGCCCGACGACCGCTTCGGCCAGCGCGTCGTCGGCGTCGTGTCGCTCAGCCCCGGCCAGGACGCGTCGGCCGACGACATCGTCGCCGACGCCCGCACCCGCCTGTCGAGCTACAAGCTGCCGCGCGAGCTGCGCCTCGTCGACCTCTGCCCGCGCACCCCCTCCGGCAAGCCCAACTACTCGGCCGCCAAGGAGCTGTTCGGCTGAGCGGCGGTCGGTGAGCCCACCTGTGAGCCACCCGCGCACCCGTCCTGGTCTGTGTCGCCGCAGAAACGGTACGGGCGCTTTGTGTGGCGACACAGATGCCGGGCCGCCTCGGTCGCCGGCGGGGAGGTCGCGCTCGGTCATGTCGTGCTCGGCGAGGACGAGTCGGCAGGGGTCGCATCCCCCACGACCTCGGGCACATGGCCACCGAGTCGCACCTCGGGCTCTCCGACGGCTTCTGGGGTCTGCTGGCCCGTGGGGCGACGTTCGATCACGGCACCCGCCAGCGCCCCACCCGGCCCGGCCGCCAGCTGATCCGCGACCACCGTGCCGGGCTGGAGGCCGCCGAGGCGCTCGGCAACCACCACCACTTCACGTGGGCGCGTGGCGGGCGGACCGAAGTCGCCCCGACGTTCGACCGGCTCGCCGCGCTGTGGGACGCCGTCCCCGACGGCGGCACGCTGACCCTGCGCTGGCCCTCCCTCGAAACAGTCACCGGTGGCGAAACTGCATCGTAGGTGCTGGCGAAACTGTTCGATGCCGACTCGTAACGTGACATCGTTGCGGGCATGAGCCGGCCGTTCAGCGACGAGCACGAGCAGTTCCGCAACACCGTGCGGGCCTTCGTCCGCAAGGAGATCGACCCGCGCATCCCGGAGTGGGAGGCCGCGGGGATGATGCCGCTGCACGAGATCTTCCAGCAGATGGCCGGCCTCGGGATGCTCGGCCTGGAGTACGACACCGACTACGACGGCCAGGGCGGCGACCACCTGTTCACCCAGATCCTCGGCGAGGAGATCGGCCGCTGCGATCACGGCTCGCTGCCGATGGCGCTCGGCGTGCAGGTGGCGATGGCCACCCCGTCGCTGCACCACTTCGGCACGCCGGAGCTGAAGGCCACGTACCTCGCCCCGGCGATGCGCGGCGAGATGGTCGCCAGCATCGCCGTCACCGAGCCCGATGCCGGCTCCGACGTCGCCGGCCTGCGCACCCGCGCCGTGCGCGACGGCGACGAGTGGGTGATCAACGGCGCGAAGACGTTCATCACGAGCTCGCTGCAGGCCGACTGGCTGTGCCTGCTGGCGCGCACGTCGGACGAGGGCGGGTCCCGAGGGATGAGCCAGATCGTCGTGCCGACGTCGGCGCCCGGCTTCGAGGTGTCCCGCAAGCTCGACAAGCTCGGGATGCGGGCGTCCGACACCGGGCTGCTCAGCTTCACCGACTGCCGGGTGCCGGTGAGCAACACGATCGGCGAGGCCGGCCGCGGCTTCCAGCAGCAGATGGCCCAGTTCATGGTCGAGCGGATGTGGGCGGCCTACACGACCGTTGGCGCGTGCCTCACCGCGCTGGAGCGCACCCGTGCCTACGTGGGCGAGCGCCAGGCGTTCGGTGGCCCGCTGCTCGCCAACCAGTACATCCAGTACCGGCTGGCGGAGCTGGCCGCCGAGGTCGACCTGCTGCGCACGTACAACATCGCCTGCGCCGACGCCTACGTCCACGGCGAGGACACCCGCCGTTCCGCGACGATCGCCAAGCTCAAGTCCGGCCGGCTGGCGCGCGAGGTCGCCGACTGGTGCCTGCAGTTCCACGGCGGCGCCGGCTACATGGAGGAGACCTGGACGGCCCGCTTCCTCCGTGACAACCGGTTGATCGGCATCGGCGGCGGCGCCGACGAGGTGATGCTGCGGGTGCTCGCCCAGATGGACGCCGCCGACGGCTGACACGTCAGCGCCCGGTAGCACCTGACGTGCATCGAGTGACTGCACCGGTATCCGGTGTGTTCATCTGAACAGGACGTATAGTCTTGGGATGTTTCGTCTCTGGCCATGTCCGCATGGGACGTATGTGCTTGGGGGTCGATGCCCGGGCCCGCCAAATCTCCGATCTCCGTTGCCGCGGCCACGTTCGGACGGCGGGTGCGGACTCACCGTGAAGCGTTGGGGCTCAGCCAAGAGAAGCTGGCCGATTCTGCCGGCTTGCACTGGACGTTCATCGGTCAGGTCGAGCGAGGCCAGCGCAACCTGTCGCTCCACAACATCATCAAGGTGGCCGACGCCATTCACGTCGATCCGGGTGAGCTGGTTCGAGGGCTGCGACGCTCCGATCTCTGAGGTCGGGCGAACATCCGGCGCGGCTCAAGCTGCGGGTCAGCCGTTCTGATGACGGTGCCGCGATTCGTCCGCGCGACCGACGCAACGTTCAGCGAGGCGGGGTACCTCGGCGCCAATCCAGACGTCGCTGCCGCCGTCGAGGATGGCGTGTTCGCGAACGGTTTGGAGCACTTCGAGACATACGGTCGGCACGAGGATCGCTTGGTGATCCAGCGGGCCTCAACGGCCCGCCTTGCGAGGCACCTCCCAGCGGCCGCGGAACGGGCGATCTCACGCTTGGAGCGGTCGTCACGGACATATCAACTCGACAGCCTCGCCTCGCGGGTCCGGGACCTGGAGGTCTACACGAGACAGCAGGACTCGATGCTGCGCTACTTCCATCGGATGATCACACCACCGCCGAAGCATCTCCAGGAGCGAGTCGTCGGCCGGTACACGTCGAGGTTCATCGACAGCAGCTTTGACGCTGTCTATCCGACGCTCGCCAAGTCAGTCGCCCGCGCCGGTCGCCGGATCGACGAGTTCGGCACGATCCTCGACTTCGGGTCCGGCTGTGGCCGAGCGCTGATCGCCTTGGCTCGTTTGCTCCCGAACGTCGAATTGCACGGCACCGACATCGATCCTGAGGCAATCGCGTGGTGCCAGGCGAACTACGCGGCGTTGGCGGCGTTTGTGGTCGCCCCGCACGAGCCGCCCTTGCCCTATCCCGACATGATGTTCGACTTCGTGTTCGGCATCAGCGTGATGACTCATCTCCCCGAGACCATGCAGTTCGCGTGGCTTGCTGATCTGCGCCGGATCACTCGCCCCGAGGGCCTCGTCCTCTTGACGACGCACGGTGCCAATTACCACGCAAGGCTCGACCCGGCGCAAAGGAAGCAGCTCGACAACGCTGGCTTCTTGTACATCGACTCCGGCTACGGGCAGACGATCAGCTTGCCGGACTTCTACCAGACAGCGATGCACACCGAGACGTACATCCGTGAACGATGGTCAGAGCACTTCGACGTGATCGACATCGATCCCGTTGCGTATGAGCAGCATCAGGACATCGTCCTTCTGCGACGTCGTTGACGCCAGACGACACGCCGCCGCGAAGATCAGCTCGGTGCCTGAGGATCGAGGCCGTCGCTGGAGCCTCAGGCGGCGGGCAGCACCGTGCGGGCCCAGTCGACGAGGGTGTCGGTGAACAGGCGCGGGTCCTGGCCGTGCATCGAGTGGCCCATCTTCTCGAACGAGCGGGAGTCGACGGGGACGCCGGCCTCGGCGAGCAGGGCGCGGACGCGGTCAGCTTGGACGTCCGAGAGGGCTCCCATCAGCAGGCCGCTCGCCGGGTCGACGGCGCGGAAGTGGTGGGTCAGCAGCACCGGCACCTTGACGGCGCGCAGCATCCGCTCGTGGTCGCACGACGCGGCGACGGTGCCGGTCCAGAACGCCCGGCCCCATTCGGGGTCGTACTCCTTGAGGTGCTGCGGCGGCTCGGCCGGCGGGTCGAACGGTCCGACCAGCCACGCCGGCAGGTGCTCGCGCGAGGCGCGCACCCCGTCCCAGTCGCCGATGCTCCACTGGTCGCCGAGGAAGGTGCTCCACGTTCGGAACATCCCGCCGATGCCCTGGCGGATGCCCTGCCCGGTGGCCGGCTCGACCTGCGAGGAGAACAACGGTGGATCCTCGTAGTGGGCGGCGATCACCTGGCCCGGCTTGGCGTAGGCGGACAACCAGGCGGACAGCACGCCGCCCGACGACAGCCCGCTGACGATCGCCGGGCGGCCGACGACGACGTCGAGGAAGCGGACGAGGTCGTTGCCCATGTTGTCGAGCGTGTAGCGGCCAGGCGTGCGCGTCGAGCGCCCCTGGCCGCGCAGGTCGACAGCGTGGCACTGGAAGTGCTCGGCGAGCAGCGGCAGGGCCTGCTCGTAGCCCCACCATGACTCGGTCTGGCCAGGGATCAGCAGCAGCGCCGGCTTCGACGCGTCGCCGACGACGACGTGGTTCATCTGCACCTCGCCGAGGTCGACGAGCTGTTCGGCGAACGCGTGGGGCAGGTACGTCTCGTCGGGGTTGTGCGGCCCGAAGCGGTGGCGGTACTCGGCCATCAGCGCGGCGCCGGGGCGTCGAGGCCCTCGCGGGCGGCGCTCGACACGCCGCCGTCGCAGGGGATCGCCGTGCCGGAGATGAACCCGGCGGCGTCGGAGGCGAGGAACGCGGCGAGCGCGCCGATGTCCTCGGGCTGGCCGAGGCGGGCGACGGGCGTGCGGGCGACGTAGTGGTCGCGCAGGTGCTCGGGCATCGAGCGGACGAGCGGTGTGGCGATCAGCCCGGGGAGGATCGCGTTGGCGGTGACGCCGCCGGGCCCGAACTCCTGGGCGACGGCGCGGGTGAAGGCGATGACGCCGGCCTTCGACGCGGCGTACGCGGGCTGGCCGAGGCCCGGCGACAGCGCGGCGATCGACGACAGGTTGATCACCCTGCCCCAGCCGCGCTCGGCCATCCCCGGCGCGATCGCCCGCACCGTGTGGAACATGCCGGACAGGTTGACCTGCAGCTCGTGCTGCCACGCGGCCGGGTCCATGTCGGCGATGCGGGCGATGTTGTTGACGATCCCGGCGTTGTTGACGAGCACGTCCGGCGGCCCGAGCTCGGCGGTGCAGCGCTCGACGGCGGCGACGACCGCATCGGGATCGGCGACGTCGACGGCGATCGAGATCGCGTCACCCGCGCCGTTCTCGAGGATGTCCTGCTCGGTGGAGATGGCCTCCTCGGGCCCCGACGTGCGCCGGCGCAGGCGGTAGTAGGGCTCGGCGTCGAACGGCGCGGGATGAGCGTCGACGACGGCGACGTCGGCCCCGGCATTCGAGAGCGCCATGGCGATTGCACGGCCGATGCCACGCGCGGCCCCGGTGACGAAGGCGACGTGGCCCTCCAGCGACTGATCGAGGAACATGACCGGACGCTATGCCGTCAGGCCGGTACGAACGTCGGGACCGGCTCGCCGCCGCCGAGGCTGAGGAGCTCGACGCGCATCGGCATCCCTTCGCGCAGCGCCGCCGGGTCGATGCCGGGGAGCGCGGTGTGCAGCCACGGTCCCTCGGTGAGCTCGACGATGCCGATCACCTCGCCGGTGCCGGCGGCATTGGCGAGCTCCGGGGCGATCGACGTGCCCTCGTCGACGGTCCACGTCACCAGCGTCGCCGTGCCGGCGACGGGCTGCCAGTCGAGGGCGTCGCCGTCGGGGCACTCGCGCTGCGCCGGCGGGAACAGCCGTCCGCACACCGGGCAGTGGCGGACGACGAGCTGGCCGGCGCGAGCGGCGTCGAAGAACACCGCCGACGCCTCGTCACGTTCGATCCGAAAAGATTCGGTGGTCATCGCGGCTGGCTCCCGAGGACGAGGGTGGAGTGGTAGTCGAGGATGCCACCGTTGCCGCTGACGATGGCGACCTCGTGGCGTGGCACCTGGCGCTCGCCGCCCTGGCCGCGCACCTGGATGACCGCCTCCGACAGTGGGGTCATGCCCCACAGGTAGTAGCTCGACAGCTGCCCGCCTCCGGTGTTCGTCGGCAGCGAGCCGCCCGGGCCGAGCGCCCCGCTGGCCGCCAGCTCGCCGCCCTCGCCCTTGGCGCAGAAGCCGTAGTCCTCGAGGGTGATCAGCGCGGTGTACGTGTAGCAGTCGTAGATCTCGCGCACGTCGATGTCGGCCGGGGTGACGCCGGCGATCGCCATCGCCTTCGGCCCGGCGGTGGCCGCGCCGGACACCAGCCCCCAGTCCGAGCCGCGCTCCATGCGGTAGTGGGGGTGGGTCTGCGCCCAGCCCCACAGGTGCACGGGCGGTTGGCGCAGCTCGGCGGCGCGCTCGACGCTGGTGAGCACCATGGCGATGCCGCCGTTGGACACCATGCAGCAGTCGAGCAGGTGCAGCGGCCGGGCCACCCAGCGCGAGGCCTGGTGGTCGGCGATCGTGATCGGTTCGCGGAACCGGGCGAGCGGGTTCTTCGCCGCCCACGCCCGCTGGCTGACGGCGATCGCCCCGAGCTGCTCGCTGGTCGTGCCGAAGTGACTCATGTGGCGCTGCGCCGCCAGGGCGTAGCCGCTGTTCGGGTTGCGCGGACCGGCGACGGCCTGCAGCCCGGCGAACCCGGTGGCCACCTTGCCCGGGGCGCGGCGGTAGGCGTCGCCGGAGCGGGCCGCCGGCCGCAGCGGCGCGTCGGCGTGGACGATCGCCACCGTCGTGGCCAGCCCGCCGGCGATGGCCATCGCCGCCAGCTGCACCTGGGCGCCGGCGGTGGAGCCGGCCTGGGAGACCTGGCTGAGGATGCCGAGATCGTGGAGGCCGAGCTGCCGGGCGAGGCGGATGTCGACGCCGCCGGACAGGCCGCTCGACACGAGCAGCCCGTCGACGTCGTGGAGGGTCAGCCCGGCGTCGGCCACCGCGAGCCGCACGGCGTCGGCGGCGAAGTCGGCGGCACTGCGGCCGTAGACCTTGCCGGTCTCGGTGATGCCCAGGCCGACGATGGCGGCGCGGCGGAGGAGCTCACGGGTCGAGTCGGTCACGGCCGCCGATCCTTCCATCCGCGACGTCGCCGATGTGGATCGAGCTTTGCCTGATATCTCTGTTTCAGATACTATATGACGTATGTTCGGCAGACTGAACACTCGTACCGTGTCCGCGCTCGTGCTCTGCGGGGCGGTGCTCGCCGCGTGTGGATCCGACGGCGACTCGTCGTCGACGACCGCATCGGCGACCACCGCGACCACCGCCTCGACCTCCGCCGCCTCGACCTCCGCCACCGCGGCCAGCACTGCGACGACGGCGGCGAGCACGACCACCGCGGCGTCCGCCGCCAGCACGACGGTCGCGGCGAGCACGCCCGCCGACGACCGCGGCCCCGGTCCGGCGCCGACGAAGATCCCCGACGGGATGGGCTCGACCGCGGCCGACGGGGTGTTCCCGCGTGACGTCGTCCACTACAAGGGCACGACCACGCTCCCCGCGGAACCGAAGCGGATCGTCGTCATCGGCACCGGGCAGCTCGACGGCCTGCTGACCCTCGGCATCGTCCCGGTCGGCGCGGTGGCCCGCGACGGCGCGGAGACGGTCCAGCCGTACCTGGTCGAGTCGTTCCCCGAGCAGGCGACGGAGCTCGCCGCCGTGGAATCGGCGGGCACGAACGCCGCCGTCAACTTCGAGGCGATCGCCGCGCTGCAACCCGACCTGATCTTCGACAACGGCGGCGCCGAGGCCGAGACCTACGACACCCTGGCGGGGATCGCCCCGACCGTGATCACCGCCGGTACGGGCGTCAACTGGAAGCAGGACTTCCTGCTGATCGCCTCGGCGCTCGGCCGCTCCGGCGAGGCGGAAGCGTTCATGAAGGCCTACGACGCCAAGGCCGCAGCGCTCGCCGCGAAGGTCGCCACCGATCCGCCGACGGTGTCGCTGGTGCGCTTCAACACCGGGCGGGTGCGGATGTTCGGCGTCCCCTCCTTCGCCGGCAGCATCGCCTGGGACGCCGGGCTCGACCGGCCCGAATCGCAGCAGTTCGACAAGACCTCGCAGGACCTCAGCGAGGAGCAGATCGCGCTGATCGACGCCGACTGGCTCTTCTACTCGGTGCAGGGCGAGGCCGCCGACACGCCGGCGGGGACGTTCATGGCCAACCCGCTGTGGGCCAACCTCGACGCGATCAAGTCGGACCACGTCACCGTCGTCGACGACGACCCGTGGTACCTGAGCGCCGGCCCGGCAGCGGCGACGATCGTGCTCGACGGCTACGTCGACACGTTCGGCTGAGACCGAGGCGGTCGCTACGGTCGGGCGGTGGCCGGCTCGCAACCCATCGCCCGCGCGCTGCTGCAGGCGTCGATCGATCTGCGTCGCGTGCTGCGCCAGTTCCACGAGCCCGGCACCGCCGACGAGACGCTGACGCCGACGCAGTCCGAGTTGGTCCGCGACGTGCTGGCGCACCCGGGCACGTCGATCAAGGAGTCGGCGGCACGGCTGCGCGTCGCCCAGAACACCGTCAGCACGCTCGTGCGCCAGCTCGTCGGCCGGCAGATCCTCGAGCGGCGCCAGTCACCGGGCGACGCCCGCTCGGCCTCGCTGCACATCGCCCCGGGCCGTGACGAGCGCCGCCAGCGACGCGCCGATCAGCGCTCGCTCGTCCTCGCCCGCGCCGTCGACCACCTCGACGCCGACGATCGGAGCGCGCTCGAACGTGCCATCCCCGTGATCGAGTCCCTCGTCGAACAGGTCCGCGACCAGTCCGCACCTGTGTCACGGGCGCGACGCGTCCGCCGCTCTGACTCCGCCCTCGACGACTTCCGCTAGCCCGGCTGAGCGGACACTCACGGTGTCCACCCAGGCCGGCATCGAAGGCTCCGCCGCCTCGAGGTCGGATCCGGGCCGTTCAACCCGGACCCTGGCGACTTGAGCCCACGTCGACAGCACTGTTGCGCCGCCACAGGGTGACGACGTCGCCCTGCATGATGTTCGTCGGAACCCGGCCCGACAAGCCCGATGAAACAAGGATTGACCATCCCCCCGTTGGGCGGACACCTCGTATAGGAGGAAGTCCATGTCCAACAAGAAGCGGTCGCCGGGTCGTCCGGCGAAGTATCCGCCTGAGTTCCAGCGGGACGCGGTTGCGATGGTGCTCGATGAGCAGCGTTCGATCGCGGATGTTGCTCGTTCGCTCTTGGTGAACGAGGGCACGTTGGGGAACTGGGTCGCGAAGGCGCGCCGTGAACGCGCCCAGGGGACCGAGTTGAACGCCGACGAACGCGTCGAGTTGGCGGAGTTGCGCGGTGAGGTCACGCAGTTGCGGATGGAGCGTGATCTGCTCAAACGATCGATGGCCTTCTGGGTGAAGGAGTTGATGCTGTGACTCGCTATCGCTGCGTCGACGACCAGAAGGCAGCCGGGTTCCCGGTCACCGCGGCGTGCGAGGCGGCTGGCGTGTCCACGTCGGGGTTCTACGACTGGCGCACACGTGAGGCTGGCGCACCGACGGACCGTCAGGTCGCCGAGGCCGAGCTCGTCTCGTTGATGGCCGAGATCTTCGACGCCTCCGACGGCAACTACGGCGTCCCGCGGATGCTGCGCGAGCTGCGCCGCGCCGGTCTCGCGGTCAACCACAAGCGGGTGCGTCGGCTGATGCGCCGCCATGGGATGGCGGGCAGGTTCCGGCGGCGACGCTGCCAGACCACGTTCCCGGGCCGGACGGCTACGTGATCCCGGACCTCGTCGAGCGCGGCTTCGCGCCCGGCGCCCCGGACCGGGCGTGGTGCCAGGACATCACCTACATCGCCACCGGCGAGGGCTGGCTCTACCTGGCGTCGGTCCTCGATCTGGGCAGCCGGCGGCTGGTCGGCTACTCGATGGCCGACCACATGCGCACCGAGCTCGTCACCGACGCCCTGTCGATGGCCGTCGCTGCCAGAGGCGGCGTGAGCGGGGTGATCGCGCACGCGGATCGTGGGTCGCAGTACACGTCGAACGACTACCTCTCGTTCTGCGCCGACAACAGGCTGCGCCCCTCGGTCGGACGGACCGGGGTGTGCTGGGACAACGCCGTCGCCGAGTCATTCTGGGAATCGCTGAAACGTGAATGCGTCCAAGGACGAGTGTTCGCGACCCGCGCCGACGCCCGCAGAACGATCTTCCGCTGGATCAACTGGTATAACACGAAAAGACTTCACGGAAGTCTCGGATATATCCCACCAATCGAGTGGGAAACACAGTATAATCAAGCAGCATAAACCCCGTCCGGGCAACGGGGAGATGGCCAGATCACGCATCGGTGATCTATGAAGTGACGTGGCGCGGCTGAGGGCCTGAGTGACCCGGGAAGGATCTGGCAAGGGTCGGGAGCATGATCGCGAGGAAGCCTTCGCGGTCTTCTTCAACGCGCACCAACGCGGGGTGGAGTCGTTCGTTGAGTGGCGCATCGGTCGACAGATGGCCGAGGTTGATGACGTCTGCATCAAGGTGTTCTCGGCGGCGTTCGAGAGCTTCGATCGTCTTGGGGACTTGCCGTTCGTGCAGGTCCGAGGGTGGCTTGTGGTGACAGCTAGAAACATCTGTGCCAACGTTCTTCGGCTGCGAGGTCGCCAGGATCGTGCCTACGGCCGCGCAGCTGCTGTGCTTGAGCACGAGCCTTACGATCCGTTCGATGACGTCTGGTTGGACGCATTGGCTGACGACGGGCTGGTTTGCGTCTGACTTCGCCGCGGAGGATGGATCGCGAAATGACCCAAGGCTGGTTGTCTCCTCGATCACGTTGAGAGGAGCAGTTGATGACCGAGGCGAGGACGCGGAGGCAGCCGAAGAGGTTGTCGGCGGAGACGAAGTGGGAGATCTTCTTGCAGGTGACCGCGGGCGAGATCTCCCAGGCCGACGCGGCGCGCAAGTGGCAGGTCGACGTGTCGACCGTGATCGGGATCCGGCGCACCGTCAAGGACGCGGCGTTGGCTGCGCTGGCCCGCCAGCCTGGCCGGCCGGTCAAGGAACGGAACTGGGAGCTCGACGCGGCGCGGACCGAGATCGCGGCGTTGACCGAGGCGATCAAGGCGCAAGCGATCGAGTTGGCGGTGATCCGGGGAAAGTCCGGTTGGGGCTGACCGGCGCGCTCCCGGCGAGAGTCCCCGCCGATGTCAAGGAGCTGGTCCTCAAGACTGTCGACGACGCTGTCGCCGGCGGGTTCGCCCACAGCTGGGTGTGCTCGTTGTGGCAGGTGTCCGACGACCGTGTCCACCGCTGGCGGGCCCGCCGCCGCGATGTCGGCACGCTCGCCGACCGGGCGCCCGGAGGCCATCCGGCGCATGGGATCCTGCCCGCCGAGATCGACGCGATCCTGGAGATCGTCGAGCGGTGGGGGCCCATCGACCGGTCGCACCGCAAGCTCGCCCACCGCGGCTCCTACGAGGGTCTGGTGTGGGTCGCCCCGTCGACGTTCCGGCGTGTCCTGGCCGCTCACGGGCTCGTGGTGCCTCAGCTGCCGCCGCGGACCCGCAGCGAGAAGAAGCCGTGGCCGGAGTGGCTGGTGTGGGAACCGAACCGGATCTGGATCTACGACGCCACCCACTTCAGCCGCGCCAGGCGGGTCGTGTTCGCGATCGTCGACATGGTCAGCCGACGGTGGATCGACACGCTCGTGTCTGTCGAGGAGACCGCCACCCAAGTGCAAGTGATCTTCGAGCACGCCGTCGAGGCCGAAGGACTGCTCGACTTGCTCACCGACGCGCGTCTCGACCTGGCCGTCGATAACCCGAACCGGCCGATCCTGCTCGCCGTGTCCGACAACGGCCCGCCGATGGCCTCGCGCGACACCCGGGCGTTCATGACGCTGCTGGCCATCGCGCAGCATCGCGGGCGGCCCCACACCCCGACGGACCAGGCCTGGATCGAGAGCTTCTTCGGGCACATCAAGGGCGAGTGGCCCCACCTCGAAGACATCGTCGATCCTGTCGTGCTCGAGGTCGAGCTGGCCCGTGTGCGGATCGAGTACAACAGCGTGAGACTGCACGAAGCGATCGGCTACGTCACCCCCGACGACGAGCACTACGGCCGAGGACAAGCCATCCGTGAGGCCCGCCGGCAAGGCCTCCAACGAGCCCGACAAGAACGGCTCGAACACCACCGCCGGCACAACCACCCGAACCCCGAGGAGACCCCATGAGTTGGATCATTTCCAACCCGTTCTCCGCGGCAAAGTCAGAAACGCCTCAATACCAGTCCAGGCGCGGCACAACTTATAGGCCATCAAGCACCGATCGCCCTCCGCCCGCAACAACCCCAGCGACTCCAGGCCCTAGTTCCACCCGACCCGCAGACGCTCCGAAACCAGGTCGAAGGCGACGTCGAGTCGTTGTTCTACGCCCTGTCTGGCCTCGCACTGCTCATCGGCGCCGTGGCCATCACCAACGCAACTCTGCTGAACATCATCGAGCGACGCCCCGAGATCGGCCTGCGCCGCGCGCTCGGCGCCACCCGAGGACACATCACACGACAGATCACGCTCGAAGCCGCACTGACCGGCACCCTCGCGGGCATCCTCGGAGCCACCCTCGGACTCCTCGCCGTCGTCGCGACAACGATCGCCCGCCAATGGACCCCCAACGATCCAAGCCGGACTGCTTCTCGTCGCCCCGGCTATCGGCATCGCCACGGGGACCCTCGCCGGCATCATCCCCGCACTCAAGGCGAGGTTGTCCCGGGGTCTGTTGAAGTGAGGTGGTGATCCCTCCCCGGGCCGTGCCGTGCTGGCAGGGTTCGGGAGTCCACCAAGACACCTGAACAAGGAGAGGGATCACCGATGAAGAAGGTACCTGTCGTGAAGATCACGACACCGGACGCGGCCGGCGAGATGGCCGGTCTGCCGTTGGAGGCGACGGTCGCGATGGTTGATGTCGCCGATGCGATGAGAGACGGCTTGTTGGCGTTCGCGACGTCTGCGGGGCTGGTCGTGATGCGCCAGATGCTCGACGCGGAGCTGGCCGGGATCGTTGGCGCGAAGCACGCCAAGATGGCCGGAGGTGAGCGGGTCGGGAACTGGCATGGCACGACGACCGGTCAGGTCGTGCTCGGCGCCCGCAAGGTGTCGGTGGCTCGTCCGCGTGGCCGCTACGTCGACGGCGGTGAGGTCGAGCTGGACACGTGGGCCACGTTCGCGTCCGAGGACCTGTTGCGCCAGGTCGTGGTCGAGCGGATGCTCGCCGGGGTCGCCACCCGCCGTCACGTCGACGTCGCCGAACCCGTCGGCCCGGTGGCCGGTGTGGCGACGTCGAAGTCGGCGGTGTCGCGGCGGTTCGTTGCCGCCACGTCCGAGGCGATGGACGAGCTGCTCGCCGCCGACCTCTCCGACTTGGAGACGGCGGTGTTGATGATCGATGGGCTCAACGTCGCCGGCGAGATGATCGTTGTCGCCCTGGTCATCACCGCGGACGGGACGAAGGTGCCCGTCGGGCTGCGGTTGGGTGACACCGAGAACACCGTCGTCGTGAAGGACTTGCTCGCCGATCTCGTCGATCGTGGGCTCCGTTTCGAGCACGGCATCCTCGCCGTGCTCGACGGTTCCAAGGCGCTGCGCAAGGCCGTCGCCAAGGTGTTCGGCGCCAAGGCTCTCGTGCAGCGCTGCACCCTCCACAAGCGCAGGAACGTCACCGGCTACCTGCCCGACGCCCGCCGCAAGAACCTCGACCGCAGGCTCGCGCAGGTCTTCGCCAACACCGACGCCGACGCCGGGATCGCCGAGGCCCGACGCCTCGCCGCCGCCCTGCGCGCCGATCATCCCGACGCCGCCGGCTCGCTGCTCGAAGGCCTCGAGGAGATGTTCACCGTCGCCCGACTCGGCACCAACGGTGCCCTGCGACGAACGCTGACGAACACGAACTGCATCGAGTCCATGATCGGCACCGTGCGCACCGTCACCAGCCGCGTGAAGAACTGGCGCGACGGCGACATGAAGAAGCGATGGATCGCGACCGGGATGATCGAAGCCCAACGCTCGTTCCGCCGCGTTCGCGGTCACGCCCAGATGCCCGAACTCGTCGCCGCCATCGCCGATGCCGTCAACCCCGCAACACCCCGCGACTACGCTCAAATCGCCTGAGAGCAACGGGATCACCACCGAAGTTCAACAGCAAGCGGGACATCCTCCTCAAGGCGTCACGCACACCGCCAGCTGAGACCCTTCGCACGTGACTTTGGCTGCCTGAGTCTTGTCTGTCTCGTACAGGTCTCCGCTGCCGGGAATCGGTCGGCGAAGGTGGTCGAGAACGCGTTGAGCGCACGCAGGCTTCGGACCTGCGCCCATCGTTGCCGACCGCGACCGGCGGGGTCCAGTGATCGAGTCACCAAATGCAAGCACTTCAGGGCCGGCTCGGAGGGGAAGTGCCCTCGAGCTTTCACGGCGCTTGAGTAGCGAGCGTTGAGCGACTCGGTCGCGTTGGTCGAGCAGAACACGGCGCGGATCTCGATGTCGTAGTCGAGGAACGGGATGAACTCCTCCTACGCCGCACGCCGAGTCCGACAGCTTGGTGATCGCCGGGTAGCGGTAGGTCGGTGAGCACGCTCATCCAGCAGAACTTGGCGCCTTCACGCCGGTGCCGGCCCACAGCCCGAGGAGGTCGCGCTCGCCGTCCAAGGTGACGCCGATCGCCGCGTCAGATCGGCCGGCTGGCGCCCCCGGGCCGCCGGCCAAGCGATTGGGAACAGGACCAGCCTGATGTGAAACAAACGGCGACGAACGGTGACTTACGTGTGTCGGGAGGCGGCGACGAGCGCTGCCGACGGTCCTACCAGAGCGCGCTTCGCGTTGGTTCAAAGTGGAGGAATATCATGAGGAAGGCACTTCTCGGGCTCTTGGCGTTCGCAGCCGTCGGTCTTGGGTTCGGCTCGCAGGCATCGGCCGTAGACACTGGAAACTGGTCGACGTCCTGCGTGTCCGGAAAGATCTGCTTCTTCGGCGGAGGTGTGGGCACGGACCCGAGTGCATCGACCGACACGAAAGACTCCGATTTCACGGACAATGGAATGTACAATTCCGGCGTCTCCTACGTCCGCAGCGTCAACGATGGCGGGCAGACGTGGAAGAGCGATTTCACGGGGTCCACGAAGGTCCGCGTGTACACCGCTGCGAACTATGCAAGTGGTGCGAGCTCGTGCACAGGTGCAGGGACCTCGGTCGGTCCGTATCCGGTCGGCTCGGCTGGTGGGTATTCAAGCATGCGCGGGGGCTCTGCCGCAGGATGCTGATCCGGCCCATCGCTATCCCGATCGGCTTGGCAGTCGTCATCCTTGCACTGACTTCGTGTGGCTCGGGGAGAGGCCTTGATGTCACTCCCACTACAGCAGGGTCGACGTCGGTGGTCTCGTCAACCGCTTTCAGCGAGGATATGAGCCTTCCGTTGGACTGGGTCACCGTGGAGTACCCGTTGGTCTCGTTCGCACTAGGCAAGGCTGAAACCAACCTCGTGATCGATTGCATGCGTGCGCAGGGATTCCAAATAGACTCAAGTGGCCTGTTTCGGGTTCAGCCGGAGCCCTATACGCTGGCCAAGCGCTACAACACGTACAGCGCGACCGAAGCCGAGAGTCGCGGGTACACCTGGCCTGATTCGGGGGATGATCGAAGGGAGACTCCTGTTCCGGCTACGGGAAGCGAACGGACCACATTTCTACGCGCGCTCACTGGTTTTGACGACGGCGTAAGCGACGCCAACTACCCTCTCGTGGACCCGTCATCGGGAGAGCAACTAGGGACGCAAGATGCGCCGGGGGGCTGTAAGAAGGTCGCAGTGGAAAAGCTGTACGGCAGTGTCGATGGTTATGTTAAGTTTGTCGCCGATGATCTCTTCGTGCAGAACGTGGCGGGTGAAGCGTCGCGGCGAGCCGAAGCCGATGCCCGTTTCGCGCAGATGAACACGCAGTGGGCTGAATGTATGGCTCGTGCTGGATATCGATACCAGGCTCCGACGGATCCCGCGGCTGCGTCTTGGCCAGAACCACGACCGGGAGACGTCGAACGAACCACGGCCGCCGCTGACATGACCTGCCGCAGTGAAATTGGCTATCTGGGGACGATTGGCACGATCGAACGCGACTACCAAATGCAAGCGCTGGACCAATTCGGCCCAGTGCTGCAGCAGATCGAAACCAGCCGGGCGAAGCTGGTTGCGTCATTGCCCTAGCCATCCTGTTCATCGCCGAACAGTCCTGAACCAGTTGGCGGGGGGAGCGCGGCGGCTCGCCGACTCGATGACCGCAAGGTGGAGAGACCGTAGAACGGCTGTCCGAGGGCGACGTGGATCTGACCACGAGGATTGGGTGGCGAGCGGGCCAGCACGCGTGTCGAGCGCGTCCACCACTGGAGCGGCGAGCTCGATCGGCTTCTGGCGGCAGGCGTTTCAAGATCATCGCCCTGTACGGCGAACGCGCCGACGAGCTGGGCCGATGATCCACACCGAAGGAAGCGCTCCGACGCGCTGCGCACCGTCACCCTAGAGACCGCCAACCCAAGACCGCCTAGGGCCACATCGGCCTCCACGAACGGGTGGGGGCCGAGGCGGCGGCGCTCGGCGCCGACTAGTGTCCTGAGTCTGTAGTTCGCTGGAATTTTGAGGTGGTGTGTCGTGTTGTCGTTGTTGTCAGCGACGATGGGAGGCACCGATGGGCCAGCGAGGACGACCGACAGCGCAGATCGTGTTGAGCGCGGATGAGCGTGAGACGCTTGAGCGGTGGGCTCGCCGGCCGACGACGGGCCAGGCGTTGGCGTTGCGGTGTCGCATCGTGCTTGCCGCTGCGGATGGTGAGCTGAACAAGGACATTGCCCGCGACCTGAGGTGCAACGCGGTGACGGTCGGCAAGTGGCGGTCCCGGTTCGCCGCCAAGCGTCTCGACGGGTTGATCGACGAGCCGCGTCCGGGGCAGCCGCGCAAGATCACCGACGAGATCGTCGAGCAGGTGATCGTGACCACGCTGGAGGAGGCGCCGCCGGACGGGGCGACGCAGTGGTCGACACGGTCGATGGCTGCCAAGGTGGGTCTGGACCAGACAGCGATCACCAGGATCTGGCGCACGTTCGGGCTCAAGCCACACCGGATCGAGGACTTCAAGTTGTCGACCGACCCGCAGTTCATCGACAAGGTCCGCGACGTCGTCGGTCTCTATCTCAACCCGCCCGACGCCGCGGTGGTGTTGTGCGTCGATGAGAAGACCCAAGTCCAAGCCCTCGACCGCACCGCCCCGGTGTTGCCGATGCTGCCCGGCACCCCAGCACGGCGGACCTACACCTACGTGCGCAACGGCACCTCCGACCTGTACGCCGCGTTGGACATCGCCTCGGGCAAGGTGCTCACCCAGATGACCGACCAGCACCGCGCCGTCGAGTTCAGATCGTTCTTGAACCTCATCGACCGCACCGTGCCCGACGGGTTGGACGTGCACGTGATCTGCGACAACGCCTCCACCCACAAAGCACCCGAGATCCAACGCTGGCTGAAGCGACACCGCCGGTTCACGCTGCACTACACCCCGACCTACAGCTCGTGGCTCAACCAAGTCGAGCGCTGGTTCTCCGAGCTGACAACGAAGAAGCTGCGCCGGGCCACGCACCGGTCCGTCACCGAACTCCGCCGTGACATCAACGACTGGGTCGAGCACTGGAACGAGAACCCACGCCCATTCATCTGGCGCAAGACCGCCGACGAGATCCTCGACAGCCTCGCCAGCTATCTCCAACGAATCAACGACTCGCGACACTAGGCCGTCGTGTCCACACCGTCCACCACGGCGGCGGTCGCCGTCGAGGCCGGCGCCGTGCTCGCGGCACCGCTGAGAAACAAGATCCGGCGAGCGGTGATCTTAATTCCAGTGGGCGTCACCCACGCCTGAACCCAGAGGGCCGCTGCGTTGTCTGACGTCGGCCCGAACTACAGATACGGAAGGGATCCGAAGATGTCCGGAAGGAGACTCAGGGTAGCTATCGGCGTGGCCGCACTAGCCATCGCTTGTGTTGCGCCCCTGGCTGGCACCGCTCAAGCCACGGTGAGCTCGCCGACGTTCAGCATTACCGCCTCATCTACTTCAACCCCCAATCAGTACAAGGTGACGTACCGGGTTCACGCGGTCAACGTTCAGAGCGGAGATTGCGGGCAGCACTCGTTCTACCTTGCTGGATCGTTGGAGGCACAGACCCCCTACACATGCCCGTCCAGTTCCTACCGATCGACCGGATCGTACAATGGGACTGCCTACGCATACCTTGGAACACAGGCGAAGGGCTGCTGGAGCGCTGGCTCAGTGGGGTGCGCGACGCGCCAGGTCGGCTATTAGGAGATTTGTCAGGGTCGGCGCTGTCTGTGCGGCGCTAGTGGTCGTCGGCTGTGGTGGTGGGAACCGGACGAACTCCGAGGCTAACGACTCGCCCTTAGCCAACGTCGTCGGTTTCGATCCTCTGACGGACAACTGGCGAGCCGATGATTTGCAGGGCAGGATCGTGGCGTGCATGAAGGCCGCCGGCTTTGACTATCTGCCGTACCCGCCGCCGAAGCGGGATGCGCGGACCGTCGCATCGACCACCGGATATGGAATCACCATTGGAGCTCTCGATCCTCCACCAGCTGAAGCTAGAACTGAGACAGCTGCGAATCCAAATGATGCCATCACAGCGGGGATGAACCCGAATGAACTGGCCGTATACCGCATTGCGTTGTACGGCCCGGATGTCGAGACGCGGATTGATCCGCCTATTGAGAGCATCGGCTGTCTGCGAAGAGCACAGCGAGAACTCTACGGTAAGGATGGCGAGATGACATCCGGTCTAGTGAAGCTGATAGACGACGTTACCGCTCAGGCGAAGGCCTCCCCGGAAGCCCAGGCAGCTACCGAAGCCTGGGCGCGATGCATGGCCGCAGCCGGCTATGACTATGCGGACCCTGATGGGGCTCAGGACTCCATTGCGAAGCAGTTCGAAGCGATGACCGGCGGACAGGGGAATGGATCGGCGGACGATCGAGCGGCCCTTCTCGACCTGTATCACCTTGAGGTACGGCTCGCCAAACAGGATGTGTCATGCGCTACGTCGTCGCACCTTACGGAGGTGGTGCAGGCACAAATCCGTCAAGCCGAGCAGGCTTACATCGACTCCCACCCTGGTATTAGGGCTGAGGTGTTCGGGTCCGGGTAGTGCGCAGTTGCAGACATGGTCGAAGCCTCTCGCCGGCGCTCGACAGACATGGGGTCTCGTCGGGGTGGGCGGCTGTGATGCTGGGCGATGGCCTGCAGCGTCATGAACGCTCTCGTGTCGCGGGCGGCCATCGGTGGGCCGTTGTCGGACACCGCGAGCAGGATCGGCCGGGCCGGGTCATCGACATCGAGATCGAGACGCGCGTCGGTCAACAGGTCGAGCAGTCCCTCGGTCTCGACGGCGTGCTCACAGATCACTTGCACTTGGGTGGAGGTCTCTTCGATGGACACGAGCGTGTCGATCCAGCGGCGCGAGACCATGTCGACGATCGCGAACACGACCCGACGGGCTCGGGTGAAGTGGGTGGCGTCGTAAATCCAGATCGGATCGGGCATGTCGAGGTCCGCACTGTTGACAAGCTGTCCACGATCCGTGCCGCATCGAGCGCGCTACTCGGTCCCGCACCGCCTGCGCGGCCGGCGGGTCGAGGCCGTCACCTTCGACGGGCACGTCACGGTCTACGACCACGACGGCGTGCTCGTCGCCCGGCATCCGCAGGTCGGCCCGGGCGAGTCGTCGATCCTCGATGAGCACTACCCGACACCACGCCGAGCGCCGTCGCGTGGAGCCAGACCGCGTAGCGACACCGAACACGCCTTCCTCGCGTTCGGTGAGCCCGCGGCGGCGTTCATTCGTGTCGGCGCCGCGGCAGGGCACACGATGCTGCCCAAGGAGATCGCCGTGATCGTCGACGAGCTGCTCCCCGCTCACGACCCCGCCCACATCGTCCGAGCCTTGGAGCGGGCGACACGGTTCGGCAGGTTCCGCGCCGCCGATGTCCGCTCGATCCTGGCGATCGGCCCCGCCGGTCTCCCCGAGCTCGCTGCCGCCGGTGACCGGGTGATCGTCGAGCTCCCAACGGTCGAGGTTCGCTCGTTCGACGCGTACCGGATCGAGGGCCTCGGATGAGCCCGCGCACCATGACACCCGAGCTGCCCGACGACCTGCAGGCCGGGCTGAACCGACTGAAGCTGTCAGCAATCCGCCGCCAAGGCGCCGACATCCTGCTCACCGCGAAGACACAACGCTGGGCGCCAGAAGAGACCCTGCGGGTCCTCGTTGATCTCGAGATCGTCGCCCGCGACGAATCGAACCGGCGCACCCGGATGACCGCCGCCCGGTTCCCCGTCGACAAGACCCTCGACGAGTTCAACCTCGCCGGGTCCACCATCAGCCGCGCCAGCCACGACTACCTGATTACGCTTGCCCGGATCACTCGCGCCGACAACGTGTGTCTCGTCGGCCCGGCCGGGGCCGGCAAGTCGCACTACCTGATCGGGCTTGGCCGCCGTCGCCGCCGGGCACCGGGTCCGCTACTTCACCGCCGTCGAGCTCATCGAGCACCTCTGGTGTGCCGCCGCCGACAACACCGTCGGCCGCACCGTCGAGGCCGTGTGCCGCAACGAGCTGATCATCATCGACGAGATCGGCTTCGCCCCACTCGACCACGCCGGCTGCCAACTCCTGTTCCGGTTGATCGCCGCCGCCTACGAACGCCGCTCAGTCGCCATCGCGTCACACAGCCCCTTCGACCAATGCGGCCAATTCCTACCCGACCAACCCGCCGCCGTGTCCCGACTCGACCGGCTCTGCCACCGCACCACCGGACGAAAGGAGGCCTGAACGCGAGGACTTTCGATGGTCGCCAGCGGGGACCAAGGCGTCGCCCGGGAGGCGGACGTGGCGGCCGATCGGCAGGACGTGCGGGGTGCCGGCAACCTCGTCGGTGACCACCTTGCAGCGCAGGCCGAACACGTCGGCGACGAGCTCCTCGGTGATCACCTCGGTCGGCTCGCCCGTGGCGACGATGGTGCCGGCGCGCATCGCGATCAGGTGGTGGCTGTAGCGCGCCGCCTGGTTGAGGTCGTGGAGCACGAGCACGATCGTGCGCCGGTCGCGCTGGTTGAGGTCGACGAGCAGGTCGAGCACGTCCACCTGGTGGGCGAGGTCGAGGTAGGTCGTCGGCTCGTCGAGCAGCATCAGGTCGGTGCCCTGGGCGAGGGCCATGGCGATCCACACCCGCTGGCGCTGGCCGCCCGACAACTCGTCGACGGGTCGCTTGGCCACGCCGATCGTCGAGGTCGCCCGCATCGCCTCGGTGATCACCGCCTCGTCCGCCGCGGTCCACTGCCGGAACAGCTTCTGGTGCGGGTAACGGCCTCGGGCGACGAGGTCGGCGACGGTGATCCCCTCCGGCGCGATCGGCGACTGCGGGAGGATGCCGAGGCGGGTGGCGACGACGCGCGTCGGCAGGCGGTGGATGCTCTCGCCGTCGAGCAGGACCGTCCCCGCTTTGGGCCGCAGCAGCCGGGCGAGGGCGCGCAGCAGCGTCGACTTGCCGCAGGCGTTGGCGCCGACGATGCAGGTGATCCTCCCCTGGGGGATCTCCACCGACAGGTTGCGGGCCACCTCGAACGCGTCGTAGGCGAGCGTCAGGTTCTCCGCAGCGAGCGTGTGGTGCGTCTGTTCCATGTCAACCACCTCGTCCCACCCGGTTCGCCCGGGCCAGCAGCCAGATCAGGTACGGCGCCCCGACGATCCCGGTGATCACGCCGACGGGCAGCTCGGTCGGGGCGAACAGCCGCCGCCCGACGAGGTCCGAGGCGAGCAGCAGGACCGCGCCGGCCAGTGCCGCCGGCACCAACGTCAGCGGTTGACCAACCAGTCGGCGGGCGATCGGTGCGGACACGAACGCGACGAACGCGATCGGGCCGGCCGCGGCCGTGGCCATCGCCGCCAGCGCGACGCCGACGAGGACGAGCCCGGCTCGCGACGGCTCGACGGCGACGCCGAGCCCCTTCGCCGTATCGTCGCCGAGCTGCAGGGTGCGCAGCGGCCGCCCGAGCACGAGCACGGCGGGGGTGAGCACGATCATCGCCAGGAACACCGGGTGGACGTGGGACCAGCTGCGACCGTTGAGCGAGCCCGTCAGCCAGACCGTCGCCCGCTGGGCGTCGCGGATGTCGGCCCGGGTCAGCAGGTACGACGTGACCGCGCCGAGCACGGCGGCGATGCCGATGCCGACGAGGATCAGCCGGTAGCTGGTCAGGCCGCGCTTGAACGCCAGCGCGTAGATCAGCGCGGCGGTGATCAGCGCGCCGACCAGCGCGCCGACGGAGACGAACATCCCCGTGCCGTTGAGGACCACGATGATGAACACCGCCGAGGCCGACGCGCCGGCGGTGATCCCGATGATGTCGGGCGAGGCCAGCGGGTTGCGGGCCAGCGACTGGAAGATCGCCCCGGAGAAGCCGAACGCCGCGCCGACCAGGACGGCGGTGAGCGCCCGGGGCAGGCGCAGCTGGCTGATGATGAACGACGAGTCCTTGTTGCCGTGGCCGAAGATCGCCGGGATCACGTCGGCGATCGGGATCGGGAAGTCGCCGACCGACAGCGACCAGCAGAAGATGCCGAACCCGACGGCGGCGAGCACGATCGACACCATGATCGTGCGGCGGCGTGCCGCGGTGCGCGCCTGGCGCACGGCGGCGATGTCGGTGGCGAAGTCGTCGGCATCGGCACCAGGACCGTCGGGCGCGAGCAGGCCGGCGAGCGTGCTGGTCATTGGGGCACCATCGGTCCGTGGACGCCATCGGTCGTGCTGAGATGGTGCCTCCAATGAGCGTTGCTCGCCGTGACGATGGTTCGCTCGCTGCGCTCGCTCACAGTTCGGCCAGCTTCCGCCGGCGGACCAGGACGATGAAGAACGGCGCGCCGACGAGCGCGGTGACGATGCCGACCTCCACCTCGCCCGGCCGGGCGATCACACGCCCGACGATGTCCGAGCTGAGCAGCAGGATCGGGGCGAGCACCGCCGAGTAGGGCAGCACCCAGCGGTAGTCCGGTCCGGTGATCGCCCGGGCGACGTGCGGGACCGTCAACCCGACGAAGCCGATCGGGCCGGCCGCGGCGGTCGCCGCGCCGACGAGCAGGACGACCGACACGGTGCACAGCGCCCTGGCGATGCCGACGCGCTGGCCGAGCGAGCGGGCGACGTCGTCGCCGAGGGCCAGCGCGTTGAGCGTCCGCCCCGACAGCAGCGCCATCGCCGAGCCGACGGCGATGAACGGCAGCATCTGCCAGGCGATCGTGTCGCTGCGCCCGGCGAGCGAGCCGACCGCCCAGAAGCGGAACTGGTCGAGGGTGGCGACGTCGAGCAGCAGGATCGCCGTGGTGATCGAGCTGATGAACGCGGTGACCGCGGCCCCGGCGAGCGCGAGCTTCACCGGCGTCGCCCCCTCACGGCCCATCGAGCCGAGGGCGTAGACGACGACGGAGGCGACCGCCGCGCCGGCGAACGCGAACCACACGTAGCCGAGCAGCGTGGCGACGCCGAAGCTGTAGATGCCGACGACGACGAACAGCGCCGCGCCGGCGTCGACGCCGAGGATGCCGGGGTCGGCCAGCGGGTTGCGGGCAACGCCCTGCATGACGGCGCCGGCGAGGCCGAGGGCGACGCCGACGATCAGGCCGACCATCGTGCGCGGGATGCGCAGCGTGCGGATGATCAGGTGGTCGTTGACGGTGTCGTCGTAGTGGAGGAGGGCGTCGATCACGGTGCGCAACGGGATCGGCTTGGAGCCGACGGCGATCGACAGCAGCAGCACGAAGCCGAGCACGCCGATGGCGCCGACGAGGCCGATGGCCCGCAGTGAGCGCCGGTGGACCAGCCCGTGCTGCTCGATGCCGGGCAGCTCGTCGCCGAGCACGTCGTCGGGCGGCGCGTTCCCGGTGACCGTCAGCACGACGCAGAGGTTAGGGGTACCTCACATTCACGGACAAGCCAGTCGGTTGGGGGCCGGTCAGCGTGCATCCAGGATTTGTGTCAGCGCACAGACGCACACGTCGCTTTGTGCGCTGACACAAACCGGGCAGGTCGGCCGGCGCCCGGCGGGCCGGCGGGCCGGCCGGCGGCCGCGCCGGAGGTCCAGCGAGCGCAGCGAGCGGGCCGCTCGGGTCCGTGCGAGGCTCGGGCCGGGTCGCACCCGGCGGCGCGACCGCCGGGGAGCCCGCCGGCCAGGTCGGGGCGAAGCCCTGACCATCAGAGAATCGCGACCGCGTTGCCGGGGGAGCCGATGCCGTCGGGGAGGTGCAGCGGGGCGGCGACGAAGAAGAACGTCCAGCGGCCCGCGGCGCGGCAGGCGTCGGCGAGGCGCTCGAAGTCGAACATCTCGCCGAGGGCGGTGCCGAGCGTCGGCAGCAGCCGGCGGTGCAGCGAGCCGACCGACGGGTCGCCCGGGAACAGCTCGACGGCCGGGTTGTCGGCGCACAGCGCCGCGGGATGGGCGTTCCAGATCGTCCGGGCCATCTCCTCGTCGGCGCACAGGCCCGCCCCGGCGGCGTCGGCGCCGTACGCCTCGCGCCCCGCTTGGTCGAGGGCGAGGTAGCTGCGCACCCAACCGGTGCGCAGGCACCAGATGTCACCCGGTTCCGGCTCGACGCCCGATGCGGCGAGGGTGGCGCGCACCTCGTCAGCGGTGATCGCATGTGGCGTCAACGGGTCATAGGCACCGCCAGCGGCGACGTCGATCAGCACGCCGCGCCCGGCGATGCCGTGCTCGGCCCACTGATGGATGCCGAGCCCGTTCGGTCCCTCGGTCGGGTCCTGCGTGCGGCCGCCCCAGTAGCCGTGCTCGCGGCAGCGGACGTGGCTCAGCGCGTCCCACTGCGTGGAGCCCTGCGGGTGGAAGCCGTCGAGGTGGTCGTCCATCTCGTGACGGTTCAGCGCCCGGACGTGGTGCGTGTACTGCCGGCGCCCGAACAGCGGGGGATCGGGGACGTTCAGCGGCAGGTCGAGCGGGATCAGCTCGCCGGTGCGCACCGACGCCGCGGCGCGAGCGACGCGCTCGGGGGTGACGAGGTTGATCGAGCCGAGAACGTCGTCGTGCCCCCACACGTCCCAGGCGTGCCGGACCCCGAGCCCGGGGATCTCGGGCAGCTCGTCGTAGGTGGGAAGCGCGCCAGCCGTCAACGCTCGAACGTGCCGGTGATCACGGCCCGCGCCAGCGTGTGGCCGTACATCGTGAAACCGACGAACGCCGGCATCGAGTCGGCGGTGGCGCCGGTGTGCTCCACGTCGAGAGCGTGGACGACGAAGACGTAGCGGTGCGGGCCGTGCCCGGGTGGCGGGCCGGCGCCGACGTAGCCGGGGACGTTGGCGTCCGTCCGGGCCTGCACCGCGCCGGCGGGCAGCAGCGCGCCGTCGGCGGTGCCGACGCCGGTGTCCAGCGACGTGACGCCGGCGGGGATGTCGAACACGGTCCAGTGCCAGAACCCGCTGCCCGTGGGCGCCTCGGGGTCGAAGCAGGTGACGGCATAGCTCTTGGTGCCCGCCGGCGCCCCGCTCCAGCTGAGCTGCGGCGACGTGTCGGTGCCGCCGGGCACGCCGAACATGCCGCTCGCCTGGGCGGCGGGCAGTGGGCCGCCGTCGGTGAAGTCGGTGCTCGTGACGGTGAACGTGGTGGACGGTTCGAAGGAGTCGAAGTGCGGCGTTGCAACGTGTTCGGCCATACGCCGAATGTAGGGCACCTGCGAACATGCGGCCATGACTGTGCTCGTCCGGGGGCTGCGCCCCCGCTCCCCATCGTCGTCCGGCCCCCTGGCGGTCGCTCGGCCGACCGGTCAGGAGCTGCGCTCATGACCGAACGGTCCATGCTCACGCCGTACCGCGTCCTCGATCTCACCGACGGCCGCGCCGAGTTGGCGACGTTCGTCCTCGCCGGCCTCGGCGCCGACGTCGTCAAGGTCGAGCCGCCCGGCGGCAGCGGGTCGCGCCACGCCGAGCTGGACTTCCACGCGTTCAACCGCGGCAAGCGATCCGTCGTCGTCGACCTCGACGACCCGACCGGTCGTGCGGACTTCCTCGCCCTGGTCGCCAGCGCGGACATCGTCGTCGAGAACGCCGGCCCCGGCGTGATGGATGCCCGCGGCATCGGCTTCGACGCGCTGCGTGCCGTCTGCCCGGACCTCGTCTACGTGGCGATCTCGCCGTTCGGCCAGACCGGCCCGTACGCCCACCACCTCGCCACCGACCTGACGCTGTCGGCGATGGGCGGGGCGATGGCGCTGAACGGCGAGCCGGATCGCCGCCCGGTGCGGATCACCGTCCCGCAGACCTGGCTGCACGCCGCGGCGGAGAGCGCAGTCGGGGCGATGGTCGCGCTGGAGCGTCGCCGGCGCACCGGCGAGGCGCAGTTCGTCGACGTCTCCGTACAGGCCGCCGTGTTCTGGACCGGGCTCAACGCGATGACCGCGCACCCCATCCAGGGGCGCGACATCGAGCGCAACGGCACGCTGCTGCAGCTGTCGACGCTGACGACACCGCTCGTCTACCCGTGCGCCGACGGCGACGTCGTCATCATCGCCACGGCGGCGGCGCTCGCCGGGCTGATCCCGTGGATGCTGGAGACCGGGGCGATCACGCCCGAGTGGGCTGCCGTCGAGGAGTGGGCGACGTACGAGGCGCGGATGCTGACCGAGACGGTGACCCATCAGCTCGCCGACGTGCGCGCCGCGATCACCGTCTTCACCCTCGGCCTCGACAAGGAGACCCTGTTCCAGGGTGGGATCGCCCGCGGCGTCACCATCGCCCCGGTGAACACGGTGGCCGACGTGCTGGCGATGGAGCACCTCGTGGCGCGCGAGTACTGGGACGAGGTGACGCTGCCGAGCGGGCAGACGGTGCGCACGCCCGGTGTGTTCGTCAAGGCGCCCGCCGCGCCGGTGGCCTGGTGCCGCCCGGTGCCGGCCGTGGGGGAGCACACCGCCGAGGTGTTGGGCGAGGCGCGTGGCCGGGTCGCACCGCACGTGCAGGTGACGGGTGACCGCAGCCTGCCGCTCGACGGCGTCAAGGTCGCCGACTTCTCGTGGATCGGCGTCGGGCCGATCAGCGCCAAGGCGCTGGCCGACCACGGCGCCACCGTGGTGCACGTCGAGCACGACCGGCCGGCCGACCGGCTGCGCCTCGTCGGCCCGTTCAAGGACGACATCCCCGGGATCAACCGCTGCCAGTTCTTCGGGTCGTTCAACACGTCGAAGATGTCGTTGCAGCTCGACCTCAAGCACCCCGAGGGCCAGCAGATCGCCAGGCAGCTCCTGGCGTGGTGCGACATCGCGTTGGACTCGTTCACCGCCGGGACGATGGCCGAGCTCGGCCTCGGCTACGACGTCGCCCGCGAGCTGAACCCGTCGATCGTCATGGCGACGACGTGCCTGATGGGCCAGACCGGTCCGGCCGCCGAGCTGGCCGGCTACGGCTACCACGCCGCCGCGGTCAGCGGGTTCTACGAGATCACCGGCTGGGACGACCGTCCGCCGGCCGGACCGTTCAACGCCTACACCGACACGGTCGCCCCGAGGTTCCTGGTGACGACGCTGCTCGCCGCGCTCGATCACCGCCGTCGCACCGGCGAGGGCATGTTCGTCGACCAGGCGCAGATGGAGTCGTCGCTGCACTTCCTCGCCCCGCAACTGCTCGACGTCCAGGTCTCCGGCCGTCTGGCACGGCGCAACGGCAACGTCGACCCGGACCGCTGTCCGCACGACGCCTACCCGGCCGCAGGCGAGGACGAGTGGTGCGCGATCGCCGTCGAGACCGACGAGCAGTGGGTGGCGCTGCGCCGCGTGCTCGGCGAGCCGTCGTGGGCGATGGACCCGGCGCTCGACACGCTCGCCGGGCGGCAGGCCGACGTCGAGCAGATCGACGCCGAGCTGGCCAGGTTCACGAAGCAGCACGAGCCCCGCGAGCTGATGGAGCTGCTCCAGGCCGGCGGCGTCCCGGCCGGGATGGTCCAGCGGTCCAGCGACCACCAGGTCGACCCGCAGCTGGCCCATCGTGCGTTCTTCCGCCGGATGGAGCACCCGGAGATGGGCGAGGTGCCCTACGAGGGCCACCAGTTCCTGATCGCCGGCTACGACAACGGGCCGCGCTCCCCGGCGCCGTGCCTCGGCGAACACACCTTCGAGGTGCTCAGCGAGGTGCTCGGTCTCGACGTCGAGGAGGTCGGGCGGATCCTGACCAGTGGCGCGTGCGGGTAGTCGCCACGACCACCGATCCAACACGCGGCGAGCGCCGAAGCGCAGCGGAGGCAGCGAGCACGGCAGGCGCAGGGAGCGGCTCTGCCGCGACCGGAGCACGAACAGCTAGGCGGCGTAGGTGGCCTGGACCTTGCGCAGCAGGTACTCGCCGGCGGTGACCGGCTCGAACCTCGGCGCCTCGCCGGGCGCTGCACAGCCGGGCAGGCACTCGATCAGGGCGTCCCAGTTGGGGTGGTGGAAGAACGGGATCGACACCCGCGGGATCGCCCGGCGCTGCGGCGGCGGCACGCGGACGCGGTGCTTGGTCGAGCGCCACTGGTCGTTCGTCCACGTCGCCATCAGGTCGCCGATGTTGACGACGAACGTGCCCTCGATCACCGGCACGTCGACCCAGCCGTCGCTGCGCCGATCGAACACCTCGAGGCCGCCGGTGCCGTCCTGGTAGAGGATCGTCAGGCTGCCCCAGTCGCTGTGCGGCCCCTTGCGGTACTGGTCGGGCAGCGGCTCGTCGATCACCGGGGGATAGTGGTTCGCCGTCAGGTTGGTGATGTGCCGGTCGATCGTCGCGTCGAAGTGGTGCTCGTCGAGCCCGAGGCCGATGGCGAACAGGCGCATCAGATCGGTGGCCAGGTCGTCCATCGCCGCGTAGTAGGCGAGCCACGTGTCGCGCAGGCCCGTCGGAGCGTCCGGCCAGATGTTCGGCGTCGACCAGCCCTCGGGGGCGCCGTCGAGGTGCGACGCCTCGGCCGCGCCCGGCTCGCCCAGGCGGCTCATCGTGAACAGCTCGCACAGATCGGCGGCGGTCTCCACCTCCAGCGCCGACACGTAGCTCGGGCGGCGGTACATGCCGCGCAGGCCGGCAGCGGCCTCGGGCGGGATCCAGCGGTCCTTCCACTCGTCGGGCTGCTGGAACAGCGCCAGCGTCACCCGGTGCATCTCGTCGATCAGCGCCTGGTCGACGCCGTGACCGCTGACGACGAGGAAGCCCGACTCGCGGCAGGCGGCGTCGATCTCGGTGGCGACGCGCCGGCGCTCGCTCGGATCGCCGGCGCGGGCGCCGGTCAGGTCGATGATCGGGATGTACTCGCCGGGCATGCGTCTCAGCGTACGGCCCGGCGGTCGGCGCGATCGGCCGCCGCCGCGGTCGGCAGCGATCCAGGGCGGCGAGTGCCGAAGCGCAGCGGAGGCGGCGAGCGCGGTAGGCGCAGGGAGCGGCTTGGCTGCGACCGGAGCATGAGCATCAACGGTGCTTCGAGCGGGTCATCCGTTCGGCCATGTCCTCGGGCATGCCGAACGGCTGGCTGCGCTCGTAGTCGAGGGCGGCGCGGCGCGGCATCGTCGTGCCGGCGCGCAGCAGCTGCTTGACGATCCGGCAGGTGCCCGTCGAGCTGGCTGCGATCTGCGCGGTGAGCGCGGCGGTGACGTCGTCGAGCTCGTCGTCGGGAGCGACCTCGTCGGCCAGGCCGATGCGGCCGGCCTCGGTGCCGTCGATGCGCCGCGCCGTGAACATCATCCGCTTGGCGTTCGACATGCCGACCCGCTCGGGCAGGCGCACGGACATGCCCCACACCGGGACCATGCCCCACTGGCCGTGGGTGTCGCCGAACGTCGCCGACGCCGCGGCGACGATCAGGTCGCAGCCGAGCGCCAGCTCCAGCCCGCCGGTGAAGCAGTGGCCGCGGACCTTGGCGACGGTCGGCTGCGGCAGCTGCTCGAGGGCGTCGATCGTCTCGGCCTGGTGGTGGCGTGTCGGGGCGCGCTCGCCGGCGGCGATGGCCGCGAGATCGTTGCCGGCGCAGAACGACCGCCCGGCCCCGGTGAGGACGACGACCTTGACGCTGCCGTCGCCGGCGATCGCGGCGACGTGATCGCGCAGCTCCGTGAACACGGCCGGGTTGAGCGCGTTGAGCTTGTCGGGGCGGTTGATGGTCAGGGTGGTGACGCCGTCGGCGTCGTCGCGCAGCACCAGGCTCATGGATGCGTCCTTCCGTGGTCGTCCCAGCGATCGTCGGTGGGTCCGGCGACAGGGTAGAACCGGGCGATGAACGGTGCGCAGGCGATGGTCCACACGTTGTCCGACGCGGGGGTGGAGGTGTGCTTCACCAACCCGGGCACGTCGGAGATGCACAGCGTGTTCGCCCTCGACGACGCCGAGCGCTTCGACGCCGTGCTGTGCCTCGACGAGGGCGTGGTCGCCGGTGCCGCCGACGGCTACGCACGGATGGCCGGGCGGCCGGCAGCGACGCTGCTGCACCTCGGGCCGGGGCTCAGCAACGCCTGGGCCAACCTGCACAACGCCCGGCGGGCGCGCACGCCCGTCGTCAACGTCGTCGGCGACCACGCCACCTACCACGGGCGCTTCGACGCGCCACTGGAGTCCGACATCGGCGCGCTCGCCGGTGCCGTGTCGCGCTGGGTGCGGCGGCCGTCGCGCGCCGCCGACGTCGGGCCCGACACCGCCGACGCGGTCGCCGCGGCGTGGGCGCCGCCCGGTGGCGTGGCGACGCTGATCCTGCCCGCCGACGTCAGCTGGGACGAGGGTGCCGCGCCGGCGCCGGTCGCGCCGCGGCGGTCGCGTGCCGCGGTGCCCGACGACGTCGTCTCGGCGGCGGCGAAGGTGTTGCGCAGCGGTGAGCGCGTGGTCGTCCTGCTCGGCGGGACGGCGCTGCTGGAGCCGGGGCTGCGCGCCGCGTCGCGCCTTGCCGTGGCCACCGGCGCGCTCGGTGCTCACGCAGACGCACGTGGCCCGCGTGCAGCGCGGTGCCGGGCGGCCGGCGTTCGACGCGCTCGGGTACTTCGCCGAGCAGGCCGACGCCCAGCTCGACGGCGCCGAGCACCTGCTGCTCGTCGACTGCCCGCCGCCGGTGGCGTTCTTCGCCTACCCCGGCCGGCCGAGCTCGCTGGTGCCTGAGGGTTGCGCGGTGCACTCGCTGGGTGCCGACGACGAGGACGTGGTCGGCGCGCTGGAGGCGCTCGCCGACATGGTGGCGCCGGACGCCGCGCCGGTGCTCGTGTCCGGTGGCGACGCTGCTGTGCTCATCGCCGGCGCATCGCCGGACGAGCCGCTCGGCCCGCGCAACGTCGGCCTGGCCGTCGGCGCGGTGCTGCCGGAGGGCGCGATCGTCGTCGAGGAGTCGATCACGTCACGGCTGGGGATGGCCGGCGGCACCGTGGGCGCTGCGCCGCACGACTGGCTGGCGCTGACCGGCGGGGCGATCGGCGAGGGCATGCCGCTGGCCACCGGCGCGGCGGTGGCGTGCCCGGATCGCAAGGTGGTCAACCTGCAGGCCGACGGCAGCGCGATGTACACGATCCAGTCGCTGTGGACCCAGGCCCGCCGGCGCCTCGACGTGACGACGGTGATCCTCAGCAACCGCGCCTACGCGATCCTCCAGGTCGAGATGCAGCGCATCGTCGGCCAGCAGCCCGGCCCGCGCGGCGCGGCGACGCTCGACCTGTCCGGCCCCGAGCTCGACTTCTCGGCGATCGCCAACGGCATGGGCGTCCCGTCGCTGCGCGCCCGCACCGTCGGCGAGCTGACCGATGCGCTGGCGCGGGCGATGTCCGAAGCCGGCCCGTTCCTGATCGACGCCGTCCTCGCCTGAGCGCTGCGGCGTTCACCGAGTCGCCGCGCTGCCGCGCAATCGGGCCGCCGCCCGCCGCTCGGCTTTGTGTCAGCGCACGAACCGACATGCACGTCTGTGCGCTGACACAGATCCTGAGGTGACGCCCGGTCAGCCGAACCGGTCGCAGCCCAGCCCCGAGTTCGCTCCGCCTGGCGTCAGCTCGATGCCGATCGGACCGGTGGCTCCGTTGACGAGGTCGGCGTAGTGCCACAGGGCTTCTGACCATCCGCCCTCGTCGGCGATCTCGGTGAGCATCGCCCACCCGTGCGACGTTGCCAGCGCCGCAGCTGCGGCGGCTGTGCGCGCTGTCGCCGTCGGCGCGACCGGCGAACCACTCGTCGAGCCAGCCGCAGGCCACGGCGCCGCTGACGTCGGTGACGAACTGGTAGCGGTCGTCGATGCTGCCGTCCAGCAGCGTGTCACGGTCGAAGCCGGGCGGGAGGGGAACCCCGGTGAGCAACCGATCGACCTGCGCGGCGCGGTTGGCTGGCGTGACGATGCGATCGCTCAGGCTCGCGTTCCACTGCGTCGCGTCGACGACGGTGGCGCCGGCGACGAGGTCGATCGGCTGCTGCGCGGACTCGAAGCCGGTGGCGTTGAACTCCCAGGTCCAGAAGCCGCGCTGGATGTCGATGCGGTACTGCCCGTTGATCTGCAGTTCGTCGGCGGCCGTCGTGACGGCACCCGGCGGCGGGTCCGGCACGGCTGTCGTTCTCGTCGACGATCGTCGCCGTCTCGTTGCCGATGTCGATCGTCGCACGCCCTTCTCGGTCCCAACCCATGCTCGGCCCCTGGCGCTGGTAGAGCCCGCGGGACGCCCCGAGGGTGAACGTGATCTGGACCGTTCGCCTGTCGGTGTGGGTGAACGTGTGCTGGGGGAAGTGCCCGAGTGCACGGATCGTCGCGGCGTCGGCCAGCGACGCGCCCGCCGGCACGTCGAGGGCGATGGCGCCGTCATCGACCGTCATGCCGCGGAGCGCCGCTGCCGTCTCGGCGGCCGACAGCTGCCAGCCGAACGCCTCGATCGACTGACCGCCGGCGGCCCAGCGCAGGACCGCCCCCGGCTCGATCTCGGTCACGCGCGCCTCGACGCCGCCGACGTCGATCGTCGTGTCGCCGACCGGGACCGTCGGCTCGGGCGAGCTCGGCGCGGATGGGGTGCAGCCGGGAGCGGACCGTGCCGGCGGGGATGCCGAGCACGTCGGCCGCCTCGCGGCTGCTCGTCTCCTCCCAGGCCACGAGGAACAGCAGGTCGCGGTCGTCGTCGCCCAGCGTGGTGACGGCGTCGATGACCCGCTCGTAGCGGCATCGCGCGTCGATGCGATCCTGCGACGCGCAGCATCGGGTCGACGGGCGCCGGCTGCAGCCGCACCCGAGCGGGTCTGGATGCGCAGCCGGCGGTCCTCGGTGCGCCGGTGGCGGCGGATCAGCTGCGTGGCGATGCCGAACAGCCAGGCCAGCTCGGTGCCGCGGGCCGGGTCGAACCGGTCGAGGTCCTGGAGCCCCGCCGCGCGTGTCGGCCTCGATCCGGTGGAGCACCGGGTGCGTGTCGAACAGGTGAGCGACGAGCCACTCCGTGCACGTGGTCCCGATGCCGCGACCGCGATGTTCGCCGGCGATGCGCAGATCGAACTGCGGTGCGCCGTCGTCGACGTCGCCGAGGTCGACGAGGCGGATCAGCCCGACCGGCGTGGCCAGGTCGTCGAGGACCCAGAAGCTGGACCCAGAAGTTGGCGACGTCGTCGCTGGCGAGCTCGATCGCCGCGACGTCGGCGGGTGCCAGGCGGGGGCGTGCCGTGGAACGGCCACTCGTCGCCGTACAGCAGCTCGACCAGCTTGCCCTCGTCCCCGGGCAGCACGACGGTCTCGAACGCCAATGGCGTCCGCCGACGATACGACGTCAGGCGAGCGTCGCCGAGCGGCCCCAGACGTGGATGACGTCGAGCGGGGTTCGTTCCGGCTCCGGGGGAAGCTGGTCGCCGAAGACCTCGGCGAGCAGGGCGTGGACGACGGGGTGGAGTCGCTCCTCGGTGAAGCGCGCGCAGTCCTCCTCGGACTCCCAGACGTCGTGGTAGCGCAGCCCGCCGCCGGGGAGCCGAACGGCGAGATGGACGAGCAGGCCCGGTGGCGGCGCCTCGCCGAGACCGGCGCGGATGCGCTCGTAGGTCGCGCCGTCGATCGGGACGTCCTGGGTGAATGCGTACGCCATCTCCGTCACCTCGTCAATCCATCCGAGAACAATTCGGATGGATGTACTCTCGTCCGCATGGTTCAGCGCGTCAAGCGCCGATACGACGCCGACGGCCGCCAGGCGCAGTCTCGGACCACCCGGTTGCGGATCCTCGACGCCGCCCGCGCATCGTTCGTCGAGCGCGGCTACCGGGCGACGACGGTGGGCGAGATCGCCCGGCGCGCGGACGTGCACGTCGACACGCTCTACGCCCTCGTCGGCCGCAAGCCGCAGATCCTGCGCGAGCTCGTCGAGCTTGCCATCTCGGGCACGGACGAGGCGCTCGCCCCCGAGCGGCGCGACTACGTCCAGCGGATGCGCGCCGAGCCCGATCCGGCCCGCAAGCTGCGGATCTACGCCGGGGCGATCCGCGCGATCCAGACCAGGATGGCGCCGCTGCTGCTCGCGCTGCGCGACGCCGCGGCGACCGATCCGGCCGCCCAGCAGGTGTGGCGGGAGATCGGCGAGCGGCGGGCGCAGAACATGCGTCGCCTCGTCGTCGAGCTCGGAGACGACGTCCTGCGGCCGGGGATGTCGGTCGACGACGCCGCCGACATCTTGTGGGCGACCGCCGGCTCGGAGATGTTCGTCCTGCTCACCTTCGAGCGTGGCTGGCCCCTCGAACGCTACGAGCGTTGGCTCGCCGAGGCTTGGACGACCCAGCTCCTACGGCCGCCACGCCGCGTCAGGTGAACGCCGGGGTGTTCCGTCCCAGCGGGCCGGCGGGACGCAGCGGGGCGCGCTGCACGCCGTCGATGCGGCCCGGGACGGGGACGGCTCGGGCCGGCCCCCAGGCGGTGGTGACGCACTCGGTGGCCTCGGCGGCGAGGTCGGGCGGTTCGATGCCCAGGCCGTCGGGCGTCGGCAGCGAGGTCAGCAGGTGGGCCGTGCTCGCCAACGCCAGGCGGGCCTCGGACGCCTCGCCGAGCTGCACCCGCGCGGTCAGCGCCTGGCACACGGCGGCCGCCAGGAGGTAGCCGGTGGCGTGGTCGAGTGCTTGGCAGGGGAGCGGCTTCGGGGTCGGGGTGCCGGCGGCGCGCTGGCCCTCGGCGGCGATGCCGCTGCTCATCTGGACGAGGCTGTCGAAGCCGCGCCGGCCGGCCCATGGGCCGTCCCAGCCGTAGGCGTCGAGGCGGGCGACGACGAGCGCCGGGTTCAGCGACGCCAGCCGATCGTCGTCGAAGCCGAGGCCGGCGAGGGCGTCGGCGCGCAGGCCGCAGACCAGCACGTCGGCATCGGCGACCAGCGAGGCGAACCGGGTGGTGCCATCGGCGGTCGACAGGTCGAGCGTCGCGCAGCGCTTGCCGGCAGTGGTCAGCGGCAGCAGCGCGCCGACCTCGGCGAAGCCCGGCGGGTCGATGCGCAGCACGGCGGCGCCGCCGGCGGCGAGGAACCGGGTGCACGTCGGCCCGGCGATCACCCTCGTCAGGTCGAGGACGCGCACGCCGTCGAGCGGCCGGACCGCGCCACCGGGAAGCGACGCAGCCGATCCGGCACGTACCGTCCACGAGATCAGCGGCGCCGCCGCCACCGCTGCCCCGGCCGGGCTCACCGCCCACTCGTCGACCGTCCGCATCGCTGCCGCGCAGCCGCCGGCGGCGACGACCGCGGCCTCCAGCTCGTCGCCCGTATGCGCTGCGACGACCGGGGCGAGCGCCGCGTGGTCGAGGTCGGCGCGGTCCTCGACGCCCAACGCGGCCAGGGCGGCGCGACGGTGCGTCGAGTAGTTCGTGTGCAGGCGGATCCAGCCGTCGGCGCACGGGTAGTCGCCGGCGAGCGGGTCCCACACCGGTGGGCGCTCCCAGCCGTCGGGCAGGAAGAACCGCTCGCTGAGGAACGCCGCGGCCGCCTGGGTGCGGTCGACCGTCACCTCGCGCGCCGGCGCGCCGGAGCGCGCCGCCTGCAGGCCGGCCGCCGCCAGGTGGGCGGCGGCGATCGACGCCGTCGCCAGCGCGGTGACGTCGAACACCGACGGCAGCGCCTGTTCCGGGCCGGTCAACGACAGGCCGTCAGGCGAGGCGCCGGCCGCGGCCAGGACCCTCAACTCGTGATCGGTGGGCACCCCGTGATCATGCGAACGACGATCGCAGATCGTCAACGTTGATCTTCGTCAACTACACCGGTTCGTAGTCGGCCTCGTCCACGGCGCGCGTCCGCTTCCAGAACTCCAGCAGCGAGAACGGCCAGTTCTGGGCGACGCGGCCGCTGGCGTTCTTGTACCAGCTGTTCACCGTCGACACGCCCCACACCATCCGCAGGTTCTCGGCGTCGACCTCGGCGTTGTACGCGTCGTGCACGTCATCGCGCACCGTCAACGCACGATGCCCGCCGGCGAGCGTCGCCCGCAGCACGTCGAGCAGGTAGCGGACCTCGCACTCGGAGAACCAGATGATGCTGCCGTTGACGACGATGTTCGTGTTCGGCCCGTAGAGGATGAAGAAGTTCGGGAACCCGGGCACGGTCGTGCCGAGGTAGGCCCGGGCGTCGCCGTCCCACGTGCCGTGCAGGTCGGCGCCACCGACACCCGTGACCTTCATCGGCGTCAGGAACCGTGACGGCTGGAAGCCCGTGCCGTAGATCAGCACGTCGAGCTCGTGCAGCTCGCCGTCGGCGGTGACGACGCCCTCCGGGACGATCCTCGAGATCGCCGTGTCGGTCAGGGTGACGCTGTCGCGGTGCAGCATCGCCGCCCACGCCCCGTTGTCGACGATGATCCGCTTGGCCGCCGGCGGGTACTGGGGAACGACCTTGGGCAGCAGGTCCGGCCGGTCCGCGTACTGCGCCTCGATCGCCTCGGTCAGCTGCTGGCGCATCATGTCGTTGAGCTCGCTGACCGAACGCGACTGGTCCGGCCACGCCGGGTCGACCTCGGCGATCGGGCGCAGCGTCTCGGCGCTCTTGTAGAACAGCCAGAAGCGGTACCACTCCCGGTACGCGGGGATGTGCTGGAGCAGCCACTGGAACTCGTCCGGGACGACCTCGTGGTAGATCGGCACCGGGAACTGCCAGTTCGGGGTGCGCTGGAAGATCTCCAGCGTGCCGGCCTGCTCGGCGACGATCGGGGCGAACTGTGCGGCGCTGCACCCGGTGCCGATGATGCCGACGCGCTTGCCGGCGAGGTCGACGCCGTGAGCCCACTCCGCCGAGTGGAACGCCGGGCCGGCGAAGCTGTCGAGCCCCTCGATCGCCGGGTACTGCGGGCGGTTGAGCTGACCGACCGCGCTGATCACCGCGTCGGCGACGAACGTCGACTCGCCGCCCGGGCCGTCCAGCTCCAGGGTCCAGCGGCCGCTGCCCTCGTCGTAGGCCATCGACGACACCTCGGTGTTCAGCACGATGTGGTCGCGGATGCCGAACTCGTCGACGCAGCGACGGAAGTAGCGGTACAGCTCGGCCTGCGGCGAGTAGTAGTACGGCCAGTCGTCGCGCTGGGCGAACGAGTAGCTGTAGTAGTGGTTCGGGATGTCCACCCGGCAGCCGGGGTAGGTGTTCTCCTTCCAGGTGCCGCCGATGTCGTCGTTCTTCTCGAAGATCGTGTAGTCGATGCCGGCCTGCTTCAGGCGGTAGGCGGCGACGATCCCGGACATGCCGGAGCCGACGATGGCGACGTGGAACGGGCGGTCCGGCGCGAGGGACTCCTTCGTCCACTGCGGGGCTCGGGCGTCGTTGCCGTGCAGCGCCAGCTCCTCGACGAGCATCTCCATGTACTCGTCCATCGGCACGCCGCCGGCCATGAACTCGACGATGGTCTGGAGGTCGGCCCCTCCGCCCCACGTTGCGTCGTCGACGGTCGTGGCGCCGGCATCGCGGAACCGGCCGAGCGCCTCGGTGGCCACGTCGCGGATCGCCGCCTGCTGCTCCGGTGTCAGCCCGGCCTGCTCCGGTTCGGCGATCAGCGCGGGGTCGATGCGCAGATCGGGGCGCAGCAGCGACAGGTCGCCGGTGATGTACGCGAGCGTCGGCAGCAGCGACGGCAGGTCGGCGTGCTCGAGCTTGGCGCGGATCTCCTCGTTCGAAGCGGTGATCGGCGGGATCGTGCGAGCCAGCGACATTCGGAACCCCCGGGTTGTGGTCGGGACTCGAACATAGTTGGAGGCTGCCGGACCAGCTGTGTCCGTGCGGGCGTGAGTACGTTCTCGTGCATGACGTGGACGCTGAGCGGGTTCGAGGGCAAGGTCGCCGTCGTCACCGGCGCCGGGCGGATGCGCTCGATCGGCCGGCCGATCGCCGTCGAGCTGGCCAGGGCCGGCTGCAACCTCGTGCTCACCGGCACGGGTCGTGACCCGTCGATGTACCCCGACGACGAGCAGGCTGCTGGTTGGCGAGACATCGACTCGGTCGCCGACGAGGCCCGGGCCTTCGGCGTCGAGGTGATGACCGCGGTGTCCGACGTCGCCGACATCGACGCCGTGCGGGCGCTGGCCGATGACGTGATCGCCCGCTTCGGGCGCGTCGACATCCTCGTCAACAACGCCGGCGCGGCGCGTGGCGACGACCGCGTCCCGGTGACGGATCTCGACCCGGCCCAGTGGCACAAGGTGATCGACGTCAACCTCACCGGCACGTTCTTGATGTCGGCGGAGTTCGGGCGGCGGCTGATCGCCGGCGGCAACGGCGGCTCGATCGTCAACATCTCCTCGATCGCCGGCAAGCGGCTCGGCCCGAACACCTCGGCGTACGCGGCGTCGAAGGCCGGGATCCAGGCGCTGACGGCGTGCATGGCCCAGGAGATCGCCGCCCACGGCGTGCGGGTCAACGCTGTCTGCCCGGGGATCATCGACACGTCGCGGATGGACGACATCGGACGTGGCGAGGCGTGGGAGCAGACGATCAAGACCCTGATCCCGATGGGCCGCGCCGGCACCGGCGAGGACATCGCCGCGACCGTCGTCTACCTCTGCAGCGACCAGGGCGCCTGGGTGACGGGCCAAGCCTGGAACGTCGACGGCGGCACCGTCGTCCAGCACTGAGCCCCTTCGGCAGACACCACCGCCGGCCAAGATGGTGAGCGTGTCAGCGGCCGCGTTCGAGTCGATGTCGTCGTGGAAGCAGCCGTTGCCGGCTCCAGCGTCGGACACGCGCAGCGAGTTGATCGGCTCGATCGCGGTGTGCATCGCAGCGATCCGCGCCGGGCGAGTTCGAGTGATCGTCGACGGCTTCACCGCGAGCGGCAAGACCAGCTTGGCCCACGAACTCGCCGCCGCCATTCGCCGGCTCGGGCGCCCGACCGTGCGGGCATCGTTCGACGACTTCAAGAAGCCGTGGCGCGACGCACGCGAGAAGGGCTACGACCGCACGAGCGGAGAGGGCTACTACCGCAACGCGCCTGATTTCGAGTCGGCGCGCGAGCTCCTGTTGAAGCCCGCCGGACCGAGCGGGTCAGGGACGTTGGTCCTGTGCGCGCACGATCCCCTGACCGGCGACGACCTCCGCCACGTGTCGGTCGATGTTCCGACGGACGCGGTGTTGATCGTCGACTCCGTGTTCGGGATGCGACCCGAGTACGACGCCTCTGGGACTTCAGGATCTGGATCGACGTGCCTCAGGAGCTGACCGTGCAGCGAGGTATCGAACGCGACACCGAGATGGAAGGCCGAGCCGAAGCAGAACGCCTCCACCGGGAGCGGTATCAGGTCGCTGAACGGATCTACGTCGACGAAGTCGACCCCCACGCCCGCGCCGACCTGATCATCGACAACACCGACTACTCGAACCCCTCCGTCGTCGAGGCTCGTCACTGAGGGCCCCCTCCCGACCGCTCGCACCTGCGCGGTGGTGGACGTTGTTCATCGGGTCCTCACTCGCTCGACAGCGGTGACCTGCCGTTGAGCTCGACTCACCGGCGGCGTCGCTACGGAAGATAGGGGAGGGTCGGGGGGACGCCGAGTTGGCGGACGAGGAGGCGCTGGGCGTCGTGGACGAACTCGGCGATCACGGCGCGGGTGTCGGCCGGGTCGATGATGTCCTGGCCGGTGGCCTCGGCGGTGCGGAACGGCGAGCCGAGGCGGTCGAGGCGCTCCTCGATCTCGATGCGCTTGGCCTCCGGGTCGTCGGCCGACTCGATCTCCCGGCGGTACGCCGCCGACGCCCCGCCGGCGATGTGCATCGAACCCCACCGCGCGCTCGGCCATGCATAGCGGCGGAACATGCCGCTCGGCCGGTGATGGGCCTGGCCGCCGACGCCGTACAGGCGGCGGACGATGACCGCGATCCACGGCGTGCGCGACAGGTTGGTGATGCACACCAGGCGGGCGCCGGCGCGCTCGATCCCGGCGCGCTCCGAGTCGAGTCCGACCATCAGGCCGGGCTCGTCGACGAGGTCGACGAGCGGCAGGTGGAACAGGTCGCACAACTGGATGAGACGGGCCGCCTTCGAACCGGCGGCGACGTCGGTGGCCCCACCGAGGTGGCTTGGATCGTTGGCCATGATCCCGACCGGGTGGCCGTCGATGCGGGCCAAGCCGGTGATCCGCGCCCGGCCGTAGCGCGGCGCGATCTCGAAGAACGAGCCGTCATCGACGACCAGCTCGACCAGCCGGTGGGCGTCGTGGGTCTGGCGCGGGTTCTTGGGCACCAGCCCGCGCAGCTCCGCGGGATCGTGGTCGATCGGGTCGGCCGGCTCGTGCAGCGGCGGCAACTCGTCGACGCTCGACGGCAGGTACGACAGGAAGTCGCGGACCATCGCGATCGCCTCCTGCTCGGTGGCCGCGAGGTTGTCGACGACGCCGCTGATCTGGGTGTGGATCTGCGGGCCGCCGAGGTCCTCCTTGGTGATGTCGATGCCGAGCGCGGCCTTGACGACCGGCGGGCCGCCGGGGAACACCTGGGTGCCGGCGACCATCACGTTCCAGTGGGCGAGGTTGGTGTGCAGCGCCCCGATCCCGGCGGCCGCGCCCATCACCGCCGAAACGCACGGGACGACGTTCATCAGCTCGATCTCGGGATACGTGAAGCTGTTGCCGTCGGGCAGGTAGGTACGGCCGATCTCCTCGAAGCTGCGCACGCTGCCGCCGGCGGCGTCGAGCAGGCGGACGTACGGCAGCCGCCACTCCAGCGCCCGCTCGGAGGCGCTCAGCTCCTCGCCGAGCCCGCCGTGCGCGCCGCCGCCGGAGCCGCCGCGCACGGTGAAGTCGCCGGCGGTGACGACCACCTTGCGGCCGTCGATCTCGCACGTCCCCTCGACCTTGCCCTGGGGCGTGAACCCGGTGAGGACGCCGTGCTCGTCGTAGGTGCCCTGGCCGCGCAGCGCGTTGAACTCCCGGAACGTCCCCGGGTCGGCGAGTAGCGGCAGCCGCTCGCGCACGGTCAGCTTGCCCCGCGAGCGCTGGCGGGCGACGCCCTCCGGCCCACCCATCTGCGCGGCAAGGCGCTGCCGCTCGGCCAGCTCGTCGAGCTCCGGCTTCCAACTCATTCGGTTCAGTGCTCCTCGTGGTCGTTCGGTGGCCGGCGCGATTCGAGATGTGCCGTGCAGCTGCGCACATCTCTCATCGCGCCGCTGACGTGGGCGGGCGCGATTCGAGATGTGCGCACCAGGGCGGCACATCTCGAATCGCTCATGGTTCGGTGGCGGCACGGCGAATCGGGGCGGCCGTCGCCCCGGCGGTGGCGCGGGCCAGGCGGGCGACGACGGTGGGGTCGCCGGGCGACAGCGGGCGGGCGCCGCCGGCGAGCAGCGGGGCGATCGTGCCGGCGAGCGTGACCGTCGTCGACGGCGGCGCGTCGGCGGCGCCGAGCGCGTGCAGCACCGAGGCGAACGCGGCGAGGCCGGTCAGCGGATCCGGGTAGGCGATCTGCGCCGGCTGTGGCCGACCCGCGTGCATCCCCAGCCCGGATGCGGCGTGCACGCCGCGGCCGTAGGCCACCCAGTCCGAGTCGGGGAAGGCGCGGATCGCCACCGTCACGAGGCGCGGGTTGATCGAGCGCAGCTCGCCGGTGGAGTAGCCGAGGTTCGGCATCACCCGGCCGGAGAACGACTCGACGAGCACGTCGGCGCCGGCCACCAGCGCCTCGAACGCCGATCGTCCCGCCGTCGTGCGCAGGTCGAGGTCGACGCGCCGCTTGCCCCGGTCGAGGACGGCGAACTGTGCCGGCGCGCCGCGCAACCCGTCGGGTCGCACCGCCGGCTCGACCGTCGTCACCTGCGCGCCCCACTCGGCGAGCAGCAACGTGCACAGCGGCCCGGACCACATCGCCGTCATGTCGACGACCCGTACGCCGGCCGGATCGAGGCGGCGCGCCGGCGCCGATGCCGGGAAGGCGTCGGACGCCGACGAGGCGGCCGGCCACGACCATGCCCGGTACGGCGTCACCGGCAGGAAGCACGCCTGCGCCCGCGCCGCCAGCCCCTCGGCGTCGTCGCCTTCGGCGACGAGCGCGGCCAACAGCGCAGCGTCTGCGTCGCCCGTGTCGTCGTGCACCCAACCGCCGCCGGGCGCCGGGCGTGCCGGCCGTGGCGGCGGCCGCGTCCCGACGACCAGCGGCATCAGCAGGTGAGCCAGCACCGCGTCGCGATCGACGGCGTGCGGCTGGCCGGTCAGCGCCGCCGCCGCATCCGCCGCCGACGCGGCCAACTGCAGCGCCAGCGCCGCCGTCCCCGGGGGTAGGCGGACGTCCGCGTCGGTGACGTCGCACAGCCCCATCGCCGTCACGGTACGCGGCGCCGGCATGTGTCGCCCGATCCGATGGCCGGCCGCCACAGGTGCGACAATAGGAAAGCAAGGGTTATCCGACTTTCGGGGAAACGGGGTTCGCAACATGCTCACGGGCGAGGAGTACAAGGAGTCGTTGTTCGACGGTCGCGCCATCTACTTCGAGGGCAAGCGCGTCGACGACCTGACCACCCACCGCTTCATCGGCCCGGCCGTGCAGCGTGTGGCCGGCGACTACGACTGGCTGCGCTCGCAGTCCGTCGACGGCGAGAGCCCGCTGTCGTCGATCCCGGCCAACGCCGACGAGCTGCGCGACAAGGTCGAGCTGATGCACCAGTGCGGGATGATGGCCCACGTCACCTACACGTCGCTGATGACGTTGGCCACCGCCGCCGGGCGGATGACCGAGACGGCGCCGCAGTACATCGAGGGCATGCACCAGTACATCGAGGACGCTCGCAAGCGCGACATCCGGATCACGCAGTGCATCACCGACGCCAAGGGCAACCGCTCCCGCCCGCCGGGCAAGCAGGAGGACCCTGATGCCTACGTCCACGTCGTCGACCGGCAGTCCGACGGCGTCGTCATCCGCGGCGCCAAGCTGCACATCACCGGCGCATCGATGGGCCACGAGCTGCTGACCATCCCGACCAAGGCGATGAAGGACGGCGAGGACGACTACGCGATCGCGGCGATGATCCCCGTCAACGCCCCCGGCGTGAAGATCGTCGACACGACGTATGCGCCGCGCCACGAGGACATCAGGGACTTCCCCGTCTCCGGCACGAAGCACTACCCGGAGGGCTTCGTCATGTTCGACGACGTCTTCGTGCCGAACGAGCGGATCTTCCTGAACGGCGAGGTGTCGCAGGCGGCGGTGTTCGCCCACTCGCTCGGGCTCTGGGAGCGCCTCGGCGGCCTGTCGGGGATGGCCGACGGCGGCGACCTGCTCGTCGGCCTCGCCCAGCTGATCGCCGAGGCCAACGGGCTGGCCGGCGAGGCGCACATCAAGGAGAAGATCTCCGAGATGATCATCCACGCCACGGTCGTGCGCGCCTGCCTGGAGGCGGCGTTGATGCACTCCAAGGCCGGTCCGTTCGGCGCGGCGTTCCCCGACGAGCTGTACACCAACGCCGGCAAGTACACCGGTGCGGCGTCGTACAACCTGATGGTCCGCCACCTGCACGACATCGCCGGCGGCGCCGTCGTCACCGCCCCGTCGACGGCCGACCTGGAGAACCCGGACACCGGTCCGTTGCTGCGCAAGTACATGTCGACCGGGGCGAACGTCGACGGCGAGTACCGCACGAGGCTGTTCCACCTGATCCGTGACCTCACCGCCGACGCCTACGGCGGCTGGCAGGCGGTCACCAACATCCAGGCCGGCGGCGGGCTGTACGCCCAGCGGATCGTCACCCGCAAGCACTACGACCTCGACCACGCCAAGCAGATGGCGCTCGCCGCGGCCGGGTTGGTCGACGCCTCGCACTGAGGCGACCACCCCAGGGGGAGAAACACCTGATGAAGCGCACACGCTTGACCGCGCGCGCCGCCATCGCCGGCGTCGCGCTCACCGGCATGCTGCTCGCCGCGTGCGGCAGCGACGACAAGGCCACCACCACGACCGCCGGATCGTCGCCGACGACCGCCGCGGCCATCACCACCGCCGGGTCGGCGACGACCGGCGGCACCGAGACGTCCGGTTCGTCGGGCGCGGCCACCACGACGGCCACCACGACGGCTGCCACCCCGGGCAGCGGCGGCACCGCGGGCGGCAGTGGCGGGAGCGTCGGCACGAACCAGAACCTGGCGATCCCGGCCGACCCCGACCCGTCGAACCCGAACGGCTACGGCCAGGATCCGGACAACCCGAACCTGTACCACGGCGCCGGCGGCTTCACGATCGACACGTCGAAGTGCCCCGACGACTGGGATCTGACGCAGGGCATCAAGGACGGCACGATCCACCTGTGGACCGCGCTGCCGCTGTCGGGCCCGATCGCCTCCGTCGGGATCTACGGGCAGGGGATGACGTCGTACTTCGACTACCTCAACGCCAATGGCGGCGTCGACGGGCTGAAGCTCCAGCTCGACCTCAACGACAACCAGTACGACCCGAACCAGACCAAGACGGTTGCCGACGAGGCGATCGGCAACGGCGGGTACTTCGCCTCGCTGGGCATCAACGGCACACCGCACAACCTGGCGATCTGGGACATGCTCAACGACGAGTGCATGCCGATGATGCTCACCGGCTCCGGTGCGGCCGAGTGGGGCGACGTCGAGAACCATCCGTGGACCGGTCCGGGCGAGACGTTCGCCTACGTCGCCGAGTCGCGGGTGCAGGCCGAGTGGCTGAAGACGATGCTGCCCGACGGCGGCAAGGTGGCGACGATCACGATCAACAACGACTTCGGCAAGCAGTACCTCACCGGTCTCAAGGAGGGCCTGAAGGGCAGCAACATCGAGGTCGCGGCCACCGAGTTCCACGAGCCGACGGCGACCAACCTCGACAACCAGTTCACGACCCTCGCCGCCAGCAAGGCCGACGCGCTCGTGCTGGAGTCGTCGGGCACGTTCTGCACGCAGGCGGCGGCCGCCGTCGAGAAGAGCAACTGGAAGCCGATCTTCCTGCTGCCGACCGCCTGCGGGGCGTCGTCGATCTTCCAGCCGCTGATCGACCAGGGCCTCACCGGCAACGGTGCCTACCTCGTGCAGTCGACCGTCCAGGTCAGCGACCCGTCGGTGGCCGACGCGCCGTTCGTCAAGGCGTACTACGACTTCCTGCCGACCGTCGGGCTCGACCCGAACACGACGACGTACGCCGGCGGCTGGCAGTTCGGCTGGGCGGCGACGGAGATCCTCAAGCTGGCCGCGACGTACAACGGCGGCTTGAACCGGGCCAACGTCGCCCTGGCGATGCGGGCGATCGACCAGCCGCTGCCGTTGCTGCTCGCCGGCCTGCAGTACAAGGCGTTCGGCACCACCGACGAGTACCTGTTCGAGGGTGGCCAGGTCGCCCAGTACAAGGTCACCGACCCGAAGGCGATCGGCACGTTCCAGCCGGTCGGCGACCTCATCGCCTTCGAGGGACAGCTCGGCACCTACCAGAACTTCGCCGCCGCCCTGACGGCCGGGGCGTCGACGACGACCACGGGGTGACGAGCACGGCGATGCAACCACTGGCCGGTGTGCGCGTCCTCGAGCTGGGTGACCACCTGGCCGCGGCGTACACCGGCCGGCTGCTCGCCGACCTCGGCGCCGACGTCGTCAAGGTCGAACCACCGACCGGCGATCCGCTGCGCCACCGCGGGCCGTTCGTCGGTGGCGTCGGCGATCCCGAGCGCAGCGCCGGCTTCGCCTACTTCAACGCCGGCAAGCGCTCGGTGCTCGCCGACGCGGCGGCGATCGCCGCGCTCGCTGAAGCAGCGGACGTCGTCGTGCAATCGACGGCGGACGGGGCGCGCTGGCTCGACGCCGACGCATTGCAAGCCGCCGAGCGCGTCAACCCGGCACTGGTCAGCGCGACGATCTCGACGTTCGGCGAGGGTGCCGGCGACGGGTCGACGAGCGACCTCGTCGCGCTCGCCGCCGGCGGGCTGCTGTCGGTCAACGCCACGGATCCAGACGTGCGCCTCGGCACGCCGTTGCGCTACCGGGGCGAGTTCGCCGGGGTCCATGCGGCATGCGACGCGACGCTGGCGATCCTCGGCGCGCTGCACGCCCGGCTCGCCGACGGGCGTGGCCAGCGCGTCGACGTCTCGGCGCAGGCGGCGACGGCGGGCATCCTGGCGACGGCGATGGCGACCTGGCTGTACACCGGCACCCTGCCCGCCAAGGACGGCGTGCGCAGCGTCGTGCCGTGGGGCTTCTTCGAGTGCGCCGACGGCGTGGTGCTCGTCCAGGTGACCGAGGACGCCCAGTGGTTCAGCCTGCGGCGGCTGCTCGGCGAGCCCGAATGGGCGCAGCCCGACGTGTTCGACACGACGGCGATGCGCTCGCAGCTGCAGGACGTCGTCCACTCGCTGCTCGCCGGCGAGCTGACCCGCTTCACCGTCGAGGAGCTCCTCGACGCCTGCCAGCGCGAGGGTGTCGCCGCCACCCGCGTGCAGACGGCCACCGACCTGCTGGCCTGGCCGCACCTACGCGCCCGCGGCTACTTCACGCCGATCGAGCTGGGCGGGGCGCCCGGCGTCTCGTTCGAGGCGCCGACGCCGCCGTGGCGGTACGCGTCGACGCCGCGCCCGGCGCGGCGGGTCAGCCCGGCACTCGGCGCGCACACCGCCGAGGTGCTCGCCGAGTGGCAGCCAGCGACGGTTGGTGATGCGGGCGCTCGAACGCTGACGCCCGCACGGACGACGCGGGTGTCGACGGGTCGGGACGACAGCTCGGCGCCGCTGGCCGGACTGCGCGTCGTCGACATGACCTGGGTGTGGGCGGGACCGTTCGCCGGGATGCAGTTCGCCCACCTCGGCGCCGACGTCGTCAAGCTCGAGTCGACCAGTCGCGTCGACGTCACCCGCCGCCTCGGCCCGTTCGCCGACGGCGAGATCGACATCGACCGCTCCGGCTACTTCAACCAGTACAACCAGGGCAAGCGCAGCGTCGTGCTCGACGTCAAGCGGCCCGACGAGCTGGCGCTGCTGAAGCGGATCATCGCCACCGCCGACCTCGTCATCGACAACATGCGCCCCGGGTCGCTGGCGCGCATGGGGCTCGACATGGACACGCTGCGCTCGCTCAACCCGCGCATCGTCGCGGTGGCGATGAGCGGGTTCGGTGAGGACGGCCCCGAGCGCGACCGGATGGCCTACGGGTCGATCATCGACGCGCTGTCCGGTGTCTGCGCGTCGAACGGACCGCCAGGTGGTGGCCCCACCGACTTCCCGATGTCGCTGCCCGATCCGGCCGCCGGGATCCATGCGGCGATCGCCGGCGTCGCCGCGCTGTACCGCGTCCGCCGTGGCGGCCCGGGCGAGCGGGTCGAGGCGGCGATGCTGGAGGCGACGCTGTCGGCGTTCCCGTGGCCGGTGCTGATCGAGGCGAGCGGCAACGGACCCGTCGTCTGCGTCGGCAACCGCGACGAGGCGATGAGCCCGCACGGCACGTTCCGCTGCGCCGGCGACGACGACTGGGTGGCGATCGCCGTGGTCGACGACGCCGCGTTCGCCCGCCTCGCCGCCGCCATCGGCCGCCCGGAGCTGAGCGCCGACGAGCGCTTCGCCACGCTCGCCGGCCGCAAGGCCAACGAGGACGTGCTGGAGGCGATCGTCGGGACGTGGACGGCGGTGCGCACGCGCACCGAGGCCGCCGCCGTGCTCGCTCGTGCCGGCGTCGTCGCCGAGCCGGTGCGGACGATGGCCGAGGTCGCCGAGTCGCCGGAGCTGGCGGCGCGCAGCTTCCTGTCGTCGACCGTCCATCGCCAGCTCGGCAACCGCCCGCTGCCCGGGCCGGCGTGGACGGCGAGCCGTTCGCCGATGCGCGCCGCGACGGCGGCGCCGTGCTTCGGCGAGCACACTCGCGAGGTGCTCGCCGAGATCGTCGGCCTCGACGATGCGGCGCTGGACGATCTGCTACGACCCGACACCACCGAGGACATCGAGGAGAACCATGGATCAAGCGCTGCATGACGACTTCGTCGAGCGGGCCACCGCCTGGCTGGACGCCAACGCCGAGCGGCGACCGCTCGCCTCCGACACGTTCGTCTGGGGCCGGGGCGACGACGACATCCGACTGATGGGGCCCGAGCATCCCGAGGACGAGCAGGCCGCGCTCGTCGCCGCCGCGGCGTGGCGGGCGAAGGCGTTCGATGCCGGCTTCGCCTGGGCCGGCGGCCCGGTGGAGTACGGCGGTGGCGGGCTCGACCCGGAGCTCAACGACGTCTGGCGCGAGCTCGAGTCGCAGTACCTCGTGCCCGACCAGTCGCCGTGGAACGTCGCCTGGGACATGGTCGGTCCGGCCGTCGCCGTCCATGGCGGCGAGGAGCTCAAGCGGCGCTTCCTCGGGCCGATCTACCGTGGCGATCTGCTGTGCTCGCAGCTGCTCAGCGAGCCGGAGGCCGGCTCCGACCTCGCCGGGTTGAAGACTCGGGCCGTGCGCGACGGCGACGAGTGGATCGTCAACGGCCAGAAGGTCTGGAACAGCTACGCGCACCGGGCGAAGATCGGCCAGCTGATGGCGCGGACCGACCCCGACGTTCCCAAGCACCAGGGCCTGACGATGTTCCTGCTGCCGCTCGACTCGCCCGGCGTGGAGATCCGCCCGCTGAAGCAGATGAACGGCCAGGCCGAGTTCAACGAGGTGTTCCTCACCGACGTGCGCGTCCCCGACGCCAACCGCGTCGGTGAGCCGGGCAGCGGCTGGCGTGCCGTGCTGACGACGCTGATGGGCGAGCGGGCCTCGGTCGGGGCGAGCAAGTCGGCGGCGTCGGCCAGCCCGGCGTCGATGCTCATCGAGCTGGCCCGCCACCTGCAGCGCACCCGTGATCCGATCGTGCGCCAGCAGCTCGCCGAGGTGTGGACCTACGACATGGTCAACCGGCTCACCGCGCAGCGGCACACCGACGAGCGCGAGCACGCCGGGCGCGAGCGCGGCGCCGAGGGCTCGATCCTCAAGCTGATCGGCACGCGCCAGAACGGGCGGATCGGCGACGTCGCCGCCGGGCTGCTCGGCCCGGCGTTCACCGCCGACACGGGGGAGTGGGGCACCTACTCGTGGTCGTCGTTCCGCTGCAGCGCGCCGGCGCTGCGCATCGCCGGCGGCACCGACGAGATCCAGCGCAACATCCTGGGTGAGCGAATGCTGGGCCTGCCGCGCGACTGACCGATCGCCCGGGTGGAACCACCCGGGCACGACCGGTGTCGGACGGGTGTGCGACGACGACTGCTCACCCTGCTGATCCTGTCCGTCCTGCTGGCCACCGGTGCGTCGGCGGGCCGCGTCGGCGCCGGTGGCTGGGCGGTGACGACGCTCGACGAGGTCCCGCCGGTCGTTGCCGGCGACACCGTGCCGGTCGGCTTCGTCATCCGCCAGCACGGGGTGACGCCGGCGGCGCTCGACGCCGACGTCGGGGTGGAGGTTCGATCACCGTCCGGCCGGGCGGAGTACTTCGCGGCCGCGCCGGACGGCGCGGTGGGTCACTACGTCGCTCACGTCACCTTCGCCGAGGCGGGCACGTCGACGTGGAGGGTGCATCAGGGATGGTTCGGGCCCCAGGACCTCGGCTCGATCGTGGTCACCGCCGCCGGCGCACCGGCGGTGGAGGATGTGTCTCGCCCCGACTGGCCGCCCGTCGTCCGCTTCGGCCTGCCGGTGCTCGCGCTCATCGCCGCCGCCGCCGTCGTGGTGGGCGACGTGATCCGCGGCCGGCGCAAGGCCGTGGCGTGACCCGCGTCGGCGTGGGGGCCGGCTGCGTCGCCGCCGTCCTCGCCGTCGCGGCGATCGCGGTGCAGGGCACGTCGACAGTGGCGACGATGGCGACGATGGCGACGAGGGACGGGTCGAGCGACGGGTCGAGCGACGGTGCGCAGCTGTTCCAGCGCAAGGGCTGCGCGGCGTGCCACACCGGACCGGATTCGCCGGCGCGCCTCGACGTCGCCCCGAGCCTCGCCGACGCATCCTCGTGGGCGGCGAGCCGCGAGCCGGGCGTGACGGCGCGGGACTACCTCGCCGAATCGATGCTCGCCCCGTCGACGTTCATCTCGCCCGAGCTCCGTGGCGCCGCCGGCCCGATGAGCGGGATGCCCGACCTCGGCCTGTCCGGGGAGGAGGTGGATGCGTTGATCGACTACCTCCTCCAGCCGTGACAGGGTCGGGCGCGCCCGTCAGCCCACGGAGGCCATCCCGATCATCAGTGAGATCGACTCGCAGCTGCTCGTCCGAGCGCAGGGCGGTGACGCCGACGCGTTCTCGGCGCTCGTCGCCGCGCACCGATCGAGCGCGTTGCGGGTGGCCACGGTCGTGCTCGGCGGCGCGGTTGGTGCCGACGACGTGGTGCAGGACGCCACGACGCGAGCCTGGCGGGCGATCGCGACGGTGCACGGCGAGGGCGGGTTCCGGCCGTGGTTCCTGCGGATCGTGGCCAACGCGGCGCGCAACGACCGCCGTTCGCATCGCCGCCGGGCGGCGATGGCCGTGCGCGCCGCGGGCCAACGGGCCAGCGAGCCGATCGATCCGCAGGACGCGGCGATCGGCGACGAGGAGCGCCGAGCCGTGATCGCCGCGATGAACCGGCTGTCGCGCGACGACCGGCTGGTGATCGCGCTGCGCCACTTCGAGCAGCTGTCGGAGGCGGAGATGGCCGACGTGCTCGGCTGCCCCGCCGGCACCGTCAAGTCGAGGCTGTCCCGGGCGATGGTTCGCCTGCGCCGAGGCCTCGATCCGCACCCGTTCGGTGAGCGTGGCCAGTGAGCGAGCGAAGCGGCGTCACGGCGCACACCTTCGACGACGACGTCCTCGCCCGGGTGCTGGCCAGCGTCGGGCGCCATCTCGACACCGACGGCGACGCGACCACCGCAGCGCTGCCGGTCCGGCGGGTGCGCCGTCGCGCCCTCGCCGTCGCTGCCGTGCTGGTGATCGCCCTCCTGCTCGTCGCCGCCATCCCGCCGGCGAGGCGCGCCGTCGCCGACTGGCTGGGCATCGGCTCGACGACGGTCGTGCACGTCCCCGCCGACGGCGCGCCGATCGTGCACCCGCCGATCACCAGTGGTCTGACGCCGATCGACGCGGCCGAGGCCGAACGGCGACTGGGCCGCCCGCTCCCCGACACGACGTCGTCGCAGCTCGGCGCACCGCAGGCCCTGCTGGCGATGCCCGAGGGCGGTGTGCTGATGGTGTGGGCCGAAGGCGCCTCGACGCTGTGGGTGCACGACGCCGACATGCCCGCGGGTGTGCTCGTCAAGAAGCTGATCGGGTCCGAGCAGCAGGCACGCTGGGTGGACGGCGTCGGTGACGGCGTGGTCGCCGTGACCGGCGACCACGTGCTCGTCACCCCGCACCGCACGATCGCCGCCGGCACCGTGTTGCTGTGGACCGACGGGCCGACCGAGTACCGCCTCGAGTCCGATCTCCCGCTCGACGTGATGATCACCGTCGCCCGCGAGCTCCGCTGAGCGAGCGCTCGTAGACTGTTGAGCGCGCAACGAATGTCGGGGCGCGAAGGATGAGGTGAGGTCCGCGATGAGCCAGTCGACAGTGCCGGCGCCGAGCACGGCGAGCAGTGAGGACGGTGGGAGCAGCGTGCTGCCCGAGCTCGGCCACGTGGTGCTCTACGTGTCCGACGTGCAGCGTTCGGCCAGGTTCTACGGCGACGTCTTGGGCTGGCGGGCGCTGCCGACGCCGGCAGGCGCCCCGGTGGCGGCGTTCTCCGGCGGGCGGACGCACCACGAGCTCCTGCTCATCGAGGTCGGCGCCGATGCGGCGCCGATCCCCGCCGGACGGCGAGTCGGCATGTACCACTTCGGCGTCAAGATCGGTGACGACGACGATGCGCTGCGGGCCATGGTGCGCCGGCTGGAGGCCTTCCCCGATCTCGTCCAAGTGGTCGGCGCCAGCGATCACGGCGTCACCCACAGCCTCTACGTCCTCGATCCGGACGGCAACGAGGTCGAGCTGTTCGTCGACGTCCCCGGCGTCGACTGGCGCAGTGACCCCTCCCTGTTCAACCAACCGGTCAGGCCGCTGCACCTCTGACCAGCTCGGCACCCCTCGCTCTGGCGGTCTCCCCGTGGAGCGCGCGTGGTGCAGCGTGCCGGTCACATCCGTGGCAAGGTTGTCGCCACGTTCCGGGGTTGGCGACGGGAGGAGCTGGCGATGAGGGGTTTGCTCGACGGGCACGGCAACCCGATCACGGGTGACGCCGATGCCGTCGCCCTGTACGACCGGGCGATCGACCGGCTCGTGCGCTTCCACCCGGACGTGCTCGACCTCGCCGGTGAGCTCGCCGGCGCCGCCGACCCCGTCCCGATGGCCTCCGTGCTCGTTGCCTACCTCAACCTGATGAGCACCGACGTCGCCGACGTGGCCGCGGCGGCCGAGGCGCACGCTGCCCTTGCCGGTTGTGAGGCCAACGACCGGGAGCGTGCCCATGCCGCGGCGATCGGCGCATGGCTGGCGGGGGACTGGGGCGGTGCGGCCGGCCGTCTCGACGACCTGCTCGTGCAGTGGCCGACGGATGTGCTGGCCCTGATGCTCGGCCACCAGCTCGACTTCTTCACCGGCGAGGCGGCGTCGCTGCGTGATCGTCCGCTGCGGGCCCTGCGCGCCCTCGACCCGCAGCATCCGCACGCCCCGTTCGTGCGCGGCATGACCGCGTTCGGCTTGGAGGAGGCCGGTGACTACGGCGCGGCGCTCGACGCCGGTCGCGCCGCGGTCGCGGCGAATCCCGACGACGTGTGGGCCGTCCACGCGGTCGTGCACACCTACGAGATGCAGGGGCGCGTCGACGAGGGCATCGCCTTCCTCCGCTCCGACGAGACCCGCTGGGAGTCCGGGAACCTGTTCACCGTGCACAACTGGTGGCACCTCGCGCTCTACGAGCTGGAGGCGGGCCGCCCCGAGCGGGCGCTGGCCATCTACGACGCCGAGGTGCACCACGCCGCCTCGCTCGGCGTGCCGATCGAGATGCTCGACGCCAGCGCCCTGCTGTGGCGGCTGCGCCTCGACGACGCCGACACCGGCGGCCGCTTCGCACCGCTCGCCGACGCGTGGGCGGCCAAGGGCGCCGCCACCCCGTGGTACGTGTTCAACGACCTGCACGCCGTCATGGCCGGAGCCGGCGCCGGCCGGCTGGACCAGGCCGGCGCGATCGTCGACCGGCTTGGCGCATGGCTTCCCGAGGCGACGGGCTCCAACGCGGCGATGACGGCAGAGATCGGGTTGCCGGCGTGTCGCGCCGTCGTCGCGTTCGCCGAGGACCGCCACGACGACGTCGTCGCTGAGCTGCTGCCGATCCGCCGCGTGCTCCACCACTTCGGCGGCTCCCACGCTCAGCGCGACGCGCTGCAGCGCACGCTGCTGGAGTCGGCGCTGCGCGGTGGCCACCTCCGTCTGGCACGCGCCCTGACCGCCGAGCGGCTCGGTGTGCGCGAGACGAGCGTGTACGGCTGGACGCAGTGGGCCCGGGTGCTTCGTGGCCTGGGTGACGAGCACGGCGCCGCCGAGGCCGATGTGAACGCGGCAGCCCACCGCCGCCGGTTCGCCGCCGTCGTTGATTGAGCCCGCGACGGCTTGCGGCCCAGCGCTGCGGCGATCTCAGCCTCGACTTCGACCCCGATCACCCCGGAAGCGTGGTCCACGACGTGTTCGTCGGGCTGCAACGTCACGTCGGCAACGTCGCCAACCCGATCGGCTACCTGCATCGCTCGGTGGTGCGACGGTCGATCAGCTTCCTCCGTCGCCGGTGCACGTCCCCCGAGATGTGGACGAGCCTCGTCCCGCTCGACACGACCTGACGCCACCGATGGCAGCGGGCGCGCCGGCCAGGCGACGTTGCACGGTGAACAGTTCGAGGCGCTGCGGGCAAGAGTGGTCGTGGTGAAACGGCGCGACCCCGCCAGACGTGGCCCGTCGGTGCACGACACCGTCGGCGAATGGTACGAGCGCTACGGCGATGAGCTGCATCGCTACGTGGCCCGCCGCGTCGGTGACGACGTGGCCGGCGATGTGGTGGCCGACTCCTTCCGCACGGCGCTGGAGCGCTTCGACCTGTTCGAGCCGACGCGTGGCGCGCCGCGTGCCTGGCTGTTCGGGATCGCCACCAACCTGCTGCGCCGGCACTGGCGCGACGAGGAGCGGCGGCTGCGCGCCCACACGACCGCCGGACGGGCCGCACTCGTCGCCGGGGATCCACTCGTGGTGGTGGACGACATGGTCGACGCAGCGCGGCGTGTGGATCAACTGGTCGAGGCGGTCTGTGCGCTGTCATCGGAGGATCGCGACGTGCTCGTGCTGACCGTGTGGGAGGGCCTGAGCAGCGCCGAGGTCGGCGACGTCTTGGCGATCCCGGCCGGCACCGTGCGCTCGCGGCTCAGCCGGATCCGGCTGCACCTGCGCGGCGACGAACGCAACGAACGACAAGGAGCATGCCGTGGATGAGCTGACCCTGTTCGCCACGCTGCGGCCCGAGGTGCCCGCACCGTCTGCAGCTCGGCACGACGCCCTCCGCGCGGCGATCTTCGCCGATCGGTCGCGTCCCGAGGTCGACCGGCCCGACGACGGCGACGGTCCCGAGCACGAACGGCGGCCGAAGCGGCGAGGCGCCGTCGCCATCGCCGCAGCGATCGTGGTCGCGATCGGCCTCGGTGGGCTGTGGGCCGTCGCTGATCGGCGGTCCGAACCGCCGGCCTCACCGCCCGGCACGACGACACCGTCCCCGGCCGCCGGGGACCCGCTCGCCGTGCCGCGAGTGGTGATCGGCGAAGCGGGTTGGACGCTCGTGCGTGCGATCCAGGTCGACGATGTCGCCGACAGCGACGCGCTGGTGCTCGTCGAGGCCGCTGCCGGTCTGGACGGCCGACGGATGAGCGTGCGCACCAACCCGCCGGGCAGCGGCTCGAGCTTCGGGACCGAGTCCCAGGTGCTGGTCGGATCCGCGCCGGGGGTGTACTCGGCCGACGACAGCGAGTCCGTGCTGCGCTGGACCGGCTCCGACGGCCACCAATGGCTGGCCAGCGGTTCGGGTGTCGACAGCACGACCCTGGCATCGTTCGCCACGACCGTGTCCGCCGACGAATCAGGCCGCCCACACCTGGCGGAGACGCCCGCCGGTTTCGTGATCGCCGACGACGCCACCGTCGCCGCATTGGCTCGTTCGGCCACCTACGTGTACGAGCACGACGACGGGCGCACCGTCGAGCTGACGATGTTCTCCGGTGGTGCGAGCATGTTCCGACTCCGCACCCTGGACGCGCCGGGTTCCGTGATCACGGCGGCGAACGGCGAGCAGCTCCTCGTGCAGTACGAGACCGGTGACCGATATCGCGCCGACGTGCAGCGCGGCTTCTGGACCTGGGAGCTTCGACGGTGAGCCGTTCGGCTCGGTCGATCAGTTCGTCCGGTTCGTGGAGTCCGTCGCCGCGACCGATGAGGCGACCTGGGAGCAGCGCCTGCCTCCTGGGATCATCGGCGGCGATCAGCGCAGCGCCGCCGTCGCCACGCTGCTCGACGGTGTGCCCACGCCAGCGGGTTTCGCCATGCCTGCCGGCTCCGACACCGCCACGACCGATCACGATCAGCTCGTCGTCGACGTAGGTCTCGCCGTGACCTGCGCATGGCTCGACGAGTGGTTCACGGCCACCGACAGCGGCAACGCGGCAGAAGCCGATCAGGCGGCGACGACGCTTGCCGGCTACCGCGCCTGGCCGCTCTGGCAACAGGCACCGTCGCGCGGCGATCTCGTCGACCATCTGCAGGAGTACGCCGACGCGATCAGCACTGGCTCCGGCATCCTCACCGGCGGCGGGCCCGTCCCGATCAGCCGTGACCTCGTTGCCAGCGGTCTCGGCTGCAGGTTCGCTCCGTAGACGCAGGAAGCGCTCCGGATCCGCTGTGCATCCGACGTCAGCCGCTCGTCGGCGTCTCGACGTCGGCGCTCGGCGCGTCCCAGTCGTTGCGGTGATAGCTGTACTTGGCGGTCGTGTGGTCGAGCACACCGGTCGTGGCGTCGATGACGGTGACGTCGTCGGGGCCGCCGTCGGGGATCCGGGCGACCCACCAACGTTGACCGTCGGCATCGGTGGTGGCCGTCATCGGCAGCGGCGAGTCGGCGCTGCCGGCCCCCGGTCGCAGGTCGGCGCTCCAGGGGACGACGGCGACCTCGTCACTGTCGTCCTCGGTGTGCCCGTACAGGTACCAACCGCCGTCGACGCTGATACCCGCGACCCACCCCAGGTTCGCCGCTTGGGTGACGGCAAGGTACGGGCGGCAGCCTTGGACATCGCCGACGACGAGGCACATCGCGGTCGGGCGCGCGGCGTCGTCGCCGCGCACGACGATGCGATCATCGCCGACGACGTGTTCGCTGATCATGGGAAGCGCAGCCAGCAGATCGGACTCGTCGAGTGCGATCTGGCGCACCGTGCTCGCATCGGTCGGCGCGATCGAGGTGAGCAGCGCGAGCTGCTCGTCGGTCGGCATGGGTTCGACGGTCACGACCGTCCCGTCGGGTCGGGCGAGCCGCGCCCGTGCGCTTGACCCCCAGCGCTCGAGCACCGAGCCGTCGGCCTGCAAGGTCCCGTAGAACACGACCTCTGGATCGAGGCCGACCAGCGTCGTCGTCGGCTGACTCACCGACAGGAAGACCTGGTGGTCGACGACCGTCACCGAGTCCGAGCCTGCCGAGAACGTCGGGCCGGTCGCCGGGACGATCCCGAAGTACGTCTCGATCACGGCTCGGGGCGTGTCGCCGACGTCCTCGGCGGCGAGCGGCGCGGCGCTACCGGTCGGCGGCTCGAACCCGAGCAGGGGATCGGCGCGCCACCTCAGCGAGTCGAGCAGCGAGGTTGCCTCGTCGACGCTCAGCCACCGGAACCGGGCCACCAGCTGCAGGCCCTGCTCGGTCCACGTCAGCGACTGCGTGCCGAGGCCGTTGTCCCCGAGCGTCGCCGTTTGGCCGCGCACGCTGGTCGGCGCCGAGACAGGCGAGGCGGGCCGCAGTTCGGGGTCGACGGTCACGTAGATCCCCGAGAAGTGGCCTGCGGCATCGAAGGCCCCGAACAGCTGCCGGCTCAGCGGCTCCACGGACCTGCTGGTCCGGCTCACTCGCCACGCCTTCCAACCGTCAGGCAGCGCGATCGGTGCGAGATCCTGCACCGCCGGCGATGGTGGGCGGCGGGACGTATCGCTGCGCCACGCGGCGCCGGCGCAGCGCCGAGACGCCGCGGTTGATGACCGATCGCTGCAGATAGCCGACGGGGTCCGAGACCCTCCCGAAGCGCTGTTGCAGCCCGGCGAACGCGTCCTGCACGATCTCCTCGGCGAGCGAGCGGTCGAACGTCACCGACGCCGCCAGCCGGGTCAGCCGTTCGCGATGGACCCGGTACAGCTCGTCGACCGTCACCACGTGATCGTCGAGCAGCGGGTCGATCGACCGCGCACGACCGCTCACGGAGCTCCTCTCACGACCCGACCTGACGCACGAGCCACACCACAGGTTCCGCGCTCAGTTGCGCACCCAGGTCAGATGTCGATGATCTGGATGCGACGTCGGGCGGCGACCGCCAGCCGGGTGATGTCACTGCGATCAGACGTGACCACCGCGCCGGCGCGCCGGATGGCGACCTCCGCGACGGTCGCGTCGATCGCTCCGACACCGTCGGTGAGCTCCCTGCGCAAGGTTCCGGCTCGACGCGCTTGCGTGTCGTCCAGCGTCTCGACCTCGCAGCCGGCCAACAGTCGAGCCAGGCTCGACTGTTGGCCACCACGCCACACCTCGACCACGCAGCCCGCCGGGACGACGGGAACCACACCACGCTGCAACGCTCGTGCGTGCAACGCCCACATCCGACGATCGTCGGTCTCGGCGGCGATGAGCGCGCCGCTGTCGTAGATGAGCCCGAGCGAGGCAGGCGGCCGCCTGGCGGCCATCAGCGGCGACCGAGCCCGGCCGCGTCCAGCGCGCGGTCGGCGTCGGCGAGCTCATCGGCGGTCAACGCGCCGTGTTGGCGCTCCCATGCTCGCAGCGCCTTCAGTCCGACGCGAGTCGTCAGCCAGAGGTTCGCCGCGTCGGCGAGCGCCGCCGAGACCGTCTGGCCCTCGGCGGCGGCCTGCTGCTCCACGGCAGCGAACACCTCCGCTGGCAACGAGATCGAGCGCTTCACCACCGACGACATGGGACGAATGGTACGACTCCAGTATGACCAGATCCACCCCGATTCCTCCGGCCAATGGGGTGCCGCCGGATGAGAGCTGGCCTGCAGGTTCTCGTTACGGTCGAGGCAGAGCCTTGGGGGTGACATGGCACTGGACTTCGCGACCACAGCGATGATGGAGCAGCTCGCCGCGAGCGGCGCCAAGCCGATCAGCGAGAGCACGCCGGAGGAGGCGCGGCAGCTGTCGGCGGCGTTCGCCGACATGGCCGGGCCGGGACCGAAGATGGCCCGAGCCGACGACCTGACGGTGACGGCGGCGGACGGGCACCAGATCCCGGTGCGCGTCCTCGTCCCGCCGCAGGGGGCCCGCGGTGTGATCGTCTGGCTGCACGGCGGCGGTTGGGTGATCGGTGCGATCGAGCACTTCGACACGCTCGGTCGCAAGCTCGCCGAGCGCACGTCGTGCGCCGTCGTGCTCGTCGACTACCGCCTGGCGCCCGAGCACCGCTACCCGACGGCCGCCGACGACTGCTGGGACGCGCTGGTGTGGACGGCCGAGCACATCGCCGAGATCGCCGGGCGCGACGACGTGCCGCTGATCGTCGCCGGCGACAGCGCTGGCGGGAACCTCTCGGCGGTGATGGCGCTGCGCGCCCGCGACCGCGGCGGCCCGCGGATCGCCCTGCAGGTGCTGATCTACCCGGTCACCGACGCCGACTTCGACCGCCCGTCGTACGCGGCCCCGGAGAACCAGCTGCTGCTGACGCGCGAGGCGATGGTCTGGTTCTGGGACCACTACGCGCCGGACGCCGCGCAGCGCGCCGAGCCGGACGCGTCGCCGCTGCGAGCAACGTCGCTGGCGGGGCTGCCGCCCGCCGTCGTGCTCACCGCCGAGCACGACGTGCTGCGCGACGAGGGCGAGGCCTACGCGCAGGCGCTCGAGGCCGCCGGGGTGCCCGTCGACTTCCGCCGCCACGACGGCCAGACCCACGGGTTCTTCACCATGCTGATGCTGCCCGGCAGCGAGCGCGGCTTCCAGCAGGTGGTCAAGGCGGTGCGGGCCTGCACCGTCGCCCACGACAAGCAACGGATCGCCACAGGAGGTTCACGATGAGCACCGCCACGACCGAGCCGGTCACCAGCGACGTCGACGTCGTCGTCATCGGCGCCGGCTTCGCCGGCATGTACATGAACGTCAAGCTGCGCGACCAGATGGGCATGAGCGTCCAGGTGTTCGAGGCCGGCGACGACGTCGGCGGCACCTGGTACTGGAACCGCTATCCCGGCGCCCGCTGCGACTCGGAGTCCTACATCTACTGCTACTCGTTCGACCGCGACCTGATGCAGGAGTGGGAGTGGAGCGGCAAGTACCCCGAGCAGCCGGAGATCCTGCGCTACCTCAGCCACGTCGCCGACCGCCACGACGTGCGTCGCAACACGAAGTTCGAGACCCGCGTCACCGCGATGACCTGGGACGAGCTGACCCGCCGCTGGACCGTCGAGACCGACCAGGGCGACCGGGTGACGGCCCGCTTCGTGATCACCGCGGTCGGCTGCCTGTCGAGCACGCAGGTCCCGAAGATCCCCGGCCTCGACTCGTTCCAGGGCGACTGGTATCACACCGGCGCGTGGCCGCACGACGGCGTCGACTTCAGCGGCAAGCGCGTCGGCGTCATCGGCACGGGGTCCAGTGGCGTGCAGTCGATCCCGGTGATCGCCCGGACCGCCGGGCATCTCACGGTGTTCCAGCGCACCCCGCAGTACATGGTCCCGGCGCGCCACGGCACGGTCGACAAGGCGTTCCTCGACGACATCAAGACCCGTTACGAGGACGTCTACGAGCACTGCCGTCGCTCCGCCGGTGGGCAGCCCTACGACGTGCTCGACCGATCCGCCCTGTCGGTCAGCGACGAGGAGCGGGAGGCGATCTACGAGGCCAGCTGGCAGGAGGGTGGGTTCCAGTTCATCCTCAAGTCGTTCAACGACATCGGGCTCGACCGGCGGGCCAACGACACGGCCGCCGAGTTCATCCGCCGCAAGATCCGCGAGACGGTCAAGGACCCGGAGGTGGCTGAGAAGCTCGTCCCGGTGGACCACCCGTTCACCTCGAAGCGAGCGTTGATCGACACGAACTACTTCGAGACGTACAACCGCGACAACGTCACCCTCGTCGACATCCGCCACGCGCCGATCGCCGAGATCACCCCGACGGGGATCCGCACGACCGACGACGAGTACGAGCTGGACATCATCGTCTTCGCCACCGGCTTCGACGCGATGACCGGGACCTACAACAAGATGGACATCACCGGTCGCGACGGTCGCAAGCTGCGCGACGAGTGGGACCACGGCCCGGTGACCTATCTCGGGGCGTCGGTCAACGGCTTCCCGAACCTGTTCATGATCACCGGCCCCGGCTCGCCGTCGGTGCTCAGCAACATGCCGGTGTCGATCGAGCAGCACGTCGAGATGTACTCGGAGCTGATCGACCACATGGTCGGCCACGGCTACGACACGGTCGAGGCGGACGCCGACGCGCAGGCCGAGTGGGTCGCCCACGTCAACGAGGTTGCCGCCCACACGATGTTCATGCTCGCCGACTCGTGGTACCTCGGCGCCAACATCCCCGGCAAGCCCCGGGTGTTCATGCCCTATCCCGGTGGCGTCGGCGCCTACCGCGAGCGCTGCGAGCAGATCGCCGCGGACGGCTACCCGGGCTTCACGTTCGCCGGCGTGTCCGAGAAGGTCGCGGCCGGCTGACCCCGACGTCGAGGTTGACGCCCGGATCGAGCTGTCAGGCCTGTGGTGGGGCGGGACCGCACGCGTCGGGGTGCAGGCCGCGAGCCGGGATCGTGCCGATCGCCGGCGGGCGGGGACGGACCATCGCGGTCAGGCGCCGCGGGGCGACGAGCAGGGCGGCGACGGCATTGCCGGAGCGGACCAGGACGAGTCGCGGCGTCCCGACGCGGATCCGGGGGAGGGCGTCGACGAACGCACCGAACCTGCCGCGCACGCCGAGCGTCGTCGCTGCGGCGAGCAGCAGCGCGACCGTCGCGCTGATCGTCGATGCGCCGAGCCCGGCGGCGACGACGCCGGCAGCGCCGCCGGCCCACGCCAGCTGCACCCACGTCTCCAACTTGGCGTACACCCGCCCGCGGCAGCCCGGCGCGGTGGTGGCCTGCACGGCCGCCTCGAACGCCAGCCGCCCACTGCTGCCGGCCAGACCGAGCAGCGCCCCGCTCAGCGCGAGTGCCACGGCGGTCGGCGTGAGCGCGGCCAGCGCCGCGGCCACGGCGGCGGCAGCCGCAGCGGTGGCGATGACGGTCTCCTCGGAGCGCCCGCGGGCCATGCGCGTCGCGGTGACGTTGCCGGCGAGGGAGCCCAACGAGTACGCGCCGGCGGCCACGCCGAATGCGGCGAGCGCCAGCTCGTCGCGGCGCATCGCGAACGCCAGGCCCAGGGCCCACACCGCGATCGCGCCGCGGACGAGCGCGAACGCTGCCGCGGCCGCACCGGCGCGCGCCGCGACGCGCGCTGGTCCGGCGGCGGCCGGCTGGAGATGGTGGTGCGTCGTGATCGCCGGGATCCGACGTCCCTGGCGGGCGGCGAACAGGAAGACGACGGCGGCGACGAGGAGCGACTTGCGCACGCCGAACACGGCGATCAGCCCGACCCCGAGCGCGGTGGCAGCGGCCCCCGACGCGGCGCCGAGCCGAGCCAGCCCGGCGTTGGCTCCGACGAGCCGGCTGCGGTCCGTCACCAGCTCCGGCAGGATCGCCTGGCGGCCGACGGAGAACGCCTTGTTGGCGACGAGCAGTGCCAGCGCGGTGACGTAGAAGCCAGGCGTCCCCAACGTCAGCACGAGGATGACGCAGCACCCGGCGCGCGCCGTGTTGGCGATCTCCAACAGGCGGCGCGGGTCGCGGACACGGCGATCGAGCAGCGGCCCGAGCACCGGTCCGAGCGCGGCCATCGGGATCAGGCTGATGACGACGTAGCGCAGCACCTCGCCGCGCGAGGCGGACGTCGACAGACCGAAGAAGAGGGACGAGGCGAAGGCCACGGAGACGAACCCGCTGGCCAACACCCCGAGCACATGGACGAGCGCCAACCGTCCGACATCGTGTCCCCCAACGACGAAGCGTCGGACGGTTGCGCGCTCGATCACCGTCGCACGCTGACGCACCCAGTTGTCGATCAGGTGACGATCCCGCGTGCGTCACGCGCCGATCCCGCGAACAACGCGTGACAGCGCTGCGCCGCGCAGCCGTCAGGACACGACGAGTGCCGCGAAGTCCTCGGCGTCGACCGGGGCATCGGTCTGCGTGCTGTCAGGGAGCGGCACGGCGACGTCGACCTGGTTGCGCTGGAACTTGACCTGATCGACCTCCTCCAATCCGGTCAGCGTCAGCACGAGCTGGCCGATCGCCAACACGGTGTCGGTCGTCGGGATCTGGTCGAAGTCCTCGGCGAGCTCGACGATCGCCGTGCCGTCGATGACCGTCGTCTCGACGATCACCTGCGCGTCCGGGATCGCCGAGCGCAGCGACGACGGGTCCGCCTCGGTCGGGCCGTTGGCCAGGTCGGCCACCGCCTTGGTGGCGGTGAGCGGCGCCTCGACCTGGTGCTCGACGCCGACGAGCCGATCGTCGCGCACGAACCACACCTCGAGTGGAACGAGCGCGGTCCCGATCGTCGTCGTCGTGCCGTGGTCGATCTGCAGCGCACCCGGTAGGCGGTCGGGGTCGATCTGACGCGGCGAGCTTCTCTGGGCTGACGCCACACGCCGGCAGGACCAGCACGGCAGCGACGAGCAGCAGCCACCGCCGGTTCACGGCAGCTCCACCACGAAGCGGGCGCCGCCGTCGGGGCTGTCGACGACGGTGATGGTCCCGCCGTGCAGCGTGACGTGCTCTTCGACGAGCGAGAGGCCGAGGCCGGAACCCTTGGGAACGCCGGGTTGGCGCTCGTGCTCGCCGCGATGGAAGCGGCCGAAGATGGCGATGCGCTCGTCCTCCGGCACGCCCGGCCCGGCGTCGTCGACGGTGAGCACCAACCGGCCGTCGTCACGCGCCAGCGTCACCCGCGTCGGTCCGCCGGCGTAGCGTGTCGCGTTCTCCACGAGGTTGGCGACGACGCGGTGGAAGCGGGTTCGGTCGACCCGGTGCTCGCGCTCGTCGCCGAGCCGGTCGTCGAGCACGCCGTGATCGATGTCCGCCTCGTCGAGCACGCGCGTCGTCAGCTCGACGACGTCGGTCGCCTCCGGGCGCAGCTCGGCGACGCCCGCGTCGAACCGGGAGATCTCCAGCAGGTCGAGCGCCAGCGCCTGCAGCTGGTTGAGCTGCGCGGCGGCGATGCCGACCGCGACCTGCGCGCGCTCGGGCAGCTCGGAGCGCATCGCCAGGCTCATCGCCGAGCCGGCGGCCGTCAGCGGCGTGCGCAGCTCGTGGCTGACGTCGGCGGTGAACCGGGCCTCGCGGGCGATGCGATCCTGCAGCGAGTCGGCCATCTCGTTGAACGAGTCGGCGACGGGCTGCAGATCCGGGTCGTTGTCGACGGCGAGCCGGCTGGTCAGGTCGCCGTCGCTCACCGCCTTGGCCGCTGCGGCGACGTCGCGCAGCGGCTGCAGCACGCGCCGCGACAGTCGCCACCCGCCGAACGCGCCGCCGAGCGTCGTCACCGAGCCGGCGATCAGCAGGACGACGAACAACGTCTCCAGCGTCCGCTGGTTCTCGCGCAGCGGGACGAACTCGAAGTACGAGGCGTCGAGTCCCGGGAGCCCGACGCCGATGACGAGGTACGGGCTGCCGTTGATCTCCACTCGTTGCTCGGCGGCCGTGCCGGATTGGACGCTCTCGAGCACGCCGCTCGGGACCTTGCTCTCGTCGAGCTCGACGACGGCGGCGAACCACTTGCCGTTCGCGTTGAGCAGGGCGCGCGTGCCGGATGCGGTGCCCAACGCACGGATCACGTCGGGTGGTCCGGCGCCGCCGGAGGCGAGCAGGCCCTTGGCGACGGATGCGTTGAGGAACGCCTGGCGCACGGCGAGCCGCTCGCGCTGGTCGAGCAGGTACCACCGCGCGATCTGGTAGGTCGACACGCTCAGGGCGACCGACAGGATCAGCGCCAGCAGCGCGAACGCGAACGTCGAGCGGGCCCGCAGCCCACGAAGTCGGATCATGAGACGACGAACTTGTAGCCCAGGCCACGCACGGTCACGACGTACCTCGGGCTCTGCGGATCGGTCTCGATCTTCGTGCGCAGCCGGCGGATGTGCGTGTCGACGAGGCGGCCGTCGCCGGTGTAGCGGTAGTCCCAGACCTCGTCGAGCAGCTGGTCGCGCGAGAACACCTGGTTCGGGGATTGGGCCAGGCGGACGAGCAGGTGGAACTCGGTCTTGGTCAGCCCGATCGGGCGCCCGTCCTTGAGCACCGCGCCCTCGTCGACGCGGATCTCGACGTCGCCGGAGCGGATCACCTTCGACGCCGCCGGACCGGACGGCCAGCGGCGCAGCTGGGCGCGCACCCGGGCGACGAGCTCGCGGTCGTTGAACGGCTTGGTGACGTAGTCGTCGGCCCCGCACTCCAGGCCGGCGACGACGTCGTGGCTGTCCTGCTGGGCGGTGACCATGATGATCGGCACCCCGCTGGTGCGGCGGATCTCGCGGCACACGTCGAAGCCGTGCATTCCCGGCAGCCGCAGGTCGAGGAGGACGACGTTGACCTCCTGGCGTCGGAACTCGGCGATCGCCCGGTCGCCGGTGCCGGCCTCGGCGACGGCCAGGCCCTCGTCCTCCAGCAGCATGCGCAGCACGGTGCGCACGGCCTCGTCGTCCTCGACGATCAGCACACGATCGGGTCCGTTGCTCAAATCGGCAGCCTCCTCCTGACTCGCCCGACGGTACCGTCGGGCGAGTGTCGGCTCGACGGTACCGTCGAGGGGTGTCAACGGCGTCGCGGGAGCTGAACTACCCGGCGCAGCTGCCGATCACCCAGCGCCGCGCCGAGATCGTCACCGCGCTGCGCGACCACCGCGTCCTCGTCGTCGCCGGCGAGACCGGATCGGGCAAGAGCACGCAGCTCCCGAAGCTGTGCCTGGAGGCCGGCCGCGGCGTGAGCGGGTTGATCGGCCACACCCAGCCACGACGGCTCGCGGCGCGCACGATCGCCGAGCGGATCGCCGAGGAGATGGGCACAGCCCTCGGCGGTGAGGTCGGCTACGCCGTGCGGTTCACCGACCGCGTCGGGCCGGACACGCGGATCAAGGTGATGACCGACGGCATCCTCCTCGCCGAGGTCCAGCGCGACCGGATGCTGCGCCGCTACGACACGATCGTCGTCGACGAGGCCCACGAGCGCAGCCTGAACATCGACTTCCTGCTCGGCTACCTGCACCGCCTGCTCGAACGCCGCGACGACCTGCACGTCGTGATCACGTCGGCGACGATCGACACGGCGCGGTTCGCCGAGCACTTCGGCGACGCCCCGGTGATCGAGGTCAGCGGGCGGACGTATCCGGTGGAGGTGCGCTACCGGCCGTTCGGCGCCGACCCGGACGACGACCGCGACCAGGTGGCCGCGATCGCCGACGCCGTCGAGGAGCTGCGCGGCGTCGGCTCGGGTGACGTGCTCGTGTTCCTCAGCGGCGAGCGGGAGATCCACGATGCCGCCGACCACCTGCGCCGCCTCGACCTGCCCGGCACCGAGGTGCTCCCGCTCTACGCCCGGCTGTCGGCGGCCGAGCAGCACCGCATCTTCCAGCCGCACCGCGGGCGGCGGATCGTGCTGGCGACGAACGTCGCCGAGACGTCGCTCACCGTGCCCGGCGTGCGCTTCGTCGTCGACGCGGGCACGGCGCGGATCTCGCGCTACAGCACTCGCCTCAAGGTTCAGCGGCTGCCGATCGAGCCGGTGTCGCAGGCCTCGGCGAACCAGCGCGCCGGGCGCTGCGGCCGTGTCGCCCCGGGGACGTGCATCCGTCTGTACGACGAGGAGGACTTCGCGGCGCGACCCGAGTTCACTGAGCCGGAGATCCTGCGGACCAACCTGAGCGCGGTCATCCTGCAGATGACCGCGCTCGGGCTCGGTGACGTCGCCGCCTTCCCGTTCATCGACCCGCCCGACGCGCGGGCGATCCGCGATGGCGTGTTGCTGCTCGAAGAGCTCGGCGCGCTGGAACCCGGTCTCGCTCCCGATCGTCGGCGGTTGACCAAGCTCGGGCGGCGGCTGGCGCGGTTGCCCGTCGACCCGCGCCTCGGCCGGATGGTGCTCGCCGCCGAGCAGCTCGGCTGCGCCCGCGAGGTGATGGTCGTCGCCGCGGCGCTGTCGATCCAGGACCCGCGCGAGTGGCCGGCCGACAAGCGCCAGGCGGCCGACGAGGCTCACGCGCGCTTCACTGCGCCTGCTGGCGGTCGTGGCGACGACCGCGTGCCTGCTGGTGATCGTGGCGACGATCGCGCCGACGCCTCGGACTTCATGGCGCTGGTGCGCCTGTGGAACCACCTGCGCGAGCAGCAGCGGGCGCTGTCGTCGAGCGCGTTCCGCCGCCTGTGCCGCAACGAGTTCCTCAACTTCTTGCGGGTGCGCGAGTGGCAGGACGTGTTCAGCCAGCTGCGCCAGGCGGCCGGGACCGTCGGCATCCATCCGTCGACCACCGCAGCGCACCCCGACCGGATCCACCAGGCGCTGCTCGCCGGGCTGCTGTCGCAGATCGGGATGCGCGACGGCGAGGCCCGCGAGTACCGCGGGGCACGTGGCGCCAGGTTTCTGATCGGCCGCGAGTCGGCGGCTGCGAAGAAGCTGCCGCGCTGGGTGATGGCCGGCGGGCTGGTCGAGACGAACCGGCTGTGGGCGCGCACCGTCGCCCCGATCCAGCCGGAGTGGGCCGAGCGCGCCGGCGCGCACCTCGTCAGCCGCTCCTACGGCGAGCCGGTCTGGGATGCGCAGCGCGGCGCCGCGGTGACCACCGAGCGGGTGACGTTGTTCGGCCTGCCGATCGTCTCGCGCCGCGTCGGCTACGACCGCGTCGACCTCGCCGCAGCTCGGGAGATGTTCATCCGCCGTGCGCTCGTCGCAGGGGAGTGGACCACGCATCATCCGTTCGTCGCCGCCAACCTGGCGGTGATCGCCGAGGCCGAGGCGCTGGCCGAGCGTTCGCGCCGAGCCGCGCTCGTCGACGAGGCGACGCTGTTCGCGTTCTTCGACGCGCGGGTGCCCGCCGACGTCGTGTCCACCCGCCACTTCGACCGATGGTGGAAGCAGGCGCGGCGCGCGACGCCGGACCTGCTGACGCTGACGCCCGGCGACCTCACGGTCGGCTCGGGTGCGCTCGATCCGCACGAGTTCCCGACCGAATGGCACCAGGGCGACCTCGCCCTGGCGGTCACGTACCGCTTCGAGCCCGGCGCCCCGGGCGACGGGGCCACCGTGCACATCCCGGTGGCCGTGCTCAACCGGGTGACCGGCGACGGCTTCGACTGGGGCGTGCCCGGGTTCCGCGACGAGATGGTCGAGTCGCTGGTGCGGACGATGCCCAAGCACCTGCGCCGGGCGTTCTCGCCGCTGGCCGAGACAGCGGCAACCGTGCTGCCCGCGGTCCGTCGGCGCGCCGGTTCGGGTTCGCTGGCGGACGCGCTCGCCGAGGCGTTGACCGATCTCGGCCGGGCGACGGTTCGCCCCGCCGACCTCGACCCGTCACGTGCGCCAGCGCACCTGCGATTGACGTTCGCCGTCGACGACGAGCGCGGCCGGACGCTCGCCGCCGGCCATGACCTCGACGAGCTGCGCCGCCGGCTGTCCGGCCGCGCCCGCGAGGCGGTCGCCGCGACGGCCGCCGGCATCGAGCGCACCGGGATCACCACGTGGGACGTCGGCGACCTGCCGCGCACCGTCGAGTCCGCGCGTGACGGCGTCACCGTCGTCGGCTACCCGGCGCTGCTCGACGACACCGACAGCGTCTCGCTGCGCGTGTTCACCAACGCCGACGTGCAGTCTCGGGCACAGCGCACCGGCGTACGCCGCCTGTTGTCGCTCGCCGTCCCGGTCTCGCCGTCGGCGCTCGTCACCGGTCGGACGGCCCCGACGCGGGCGCCGAATCGTGCCGCCGGCGCTTCACATCCCGGCCCGCGTCCAGTGTCGGGCGGTCGCTGGACGTCGGTCGGCCTCGGCGACCTGCGTGCCGCGGTCGGCGACGTCGGCGAGCCGCCCCCGCCGCCGTCCCCTCCCGTGCCGCGCGGCACCGGTGCAGAGCTGGACGCCGCGGCGCAACTCGCGCTGGTGCGCGCCGGCGTCGCCCCGGACGATCTCGCCGCCGACTGCATCGCCGCGGCGACGGGTGCACTCGTCGGCGAGCACGGCGAGGTGTGGACCGCGGCGGCGTTCGACGTCCTCGTCGACGACGGGCGGCGACGCCTCGCCGGCCTCGCCGCCGATGCCCTGGTCGTCGCCGCGCGAGTCGTTGCATCTGCAACGACCGTGCGCGGCGTGCTCGACCGGTTGGTGATCGACGAGCTGCGGCCGTCGGTCGACGACATGCGCGCCCAGCTCGACCGGCTCGTCCGCCCCGGGTTCGTCGCCGCCACCGGGTTGTCGCGTCTGGCCGACGTCGAGCGCTACGTCGAGGCGATCGCTCGGCGCGCCGCCAAGCTGCCCGAGGATCCGCGACGCGACCGGCAGCGGATGGCCGAGGTCGTCGCCCTGGAGGACCGCTATCGAACGATCCTCGCCCGCCAGCCACGCGGCCGCGTCCCCGCCGAGGTCGTCGACGCCGGGTGGCTGCTGGAGGAGCTGCGCGTCGGCACGTTCGCCCAGCAGATCCGCACGGCTCGCCCGGTCAGCCCGCAGCGCGTCGCCAAGGCGCTCGCCGCCCTCGGATGAGCGCCCGAGCGCGGATCAGCCGCCCTGTTGGTGCCGGCGGACGGCGGCGGCCATCGAGGTCACCATCTGCTCGAGGATCGGGCGACCGGTGGCGAAGTTGAGGCGGACGTAGCCGTTGCACGCGGGGCCGCCGCACTCGTAGCCGTCGATCATCGCCACGGCCGCCTCGGCGGTGAACCACGCCGCCAGGTGGTCCGGCAGGTCGAGGGCACCGAAGTCGAGCCACGACAGGTACGTGCCCTCGGGCGGCTCGTAGCCGACCTCCGGCAGCAGGTCGGCGAGCAGCGTCCCGAGCAGTCGGCGATTGCCGTCGAGGTAGGTGACGACGCCGTCGATCCAGTCGCGGCCCTCGCGGTAGGCGGCGACGTTGGCGACGACGCCGATCGTCGCCGCCCCGTGCCTGAACCAGACGCCGTTGGCCTCCATCGTCGCCCGGTCGGCGTCGTTGCTGACGATCAGTTGCGCGCACTTCAGCCCGGGCAGGTTCCAGGCCTTCGACGCCGACGTCGCCGTCACGGTGTGCGCCGCGGCCGCCGGCGACACGGTCGCGTACGGCACGTGGCGATGCGGCGCGTAGACCAGCGGCGCGTGGATCTCGTCGCTGAACACCCGGCCGCCGTGGCGTTCGACGACCGCGGCGATCGCCAGCATCTCGTCGGGCGTCATCACCCGCCCGAGGGGGTTGTGCGGGTTGCACAGCACCAGCAGGCTGCCGCCGGCGGCGAACGCTGCGTCGAGGGCATCGAGGTCGTAGACCCATCGACCGCCGTCGCGAGCCATCGCCACGTCGATGATCGAGCGGTCGTACTTGCCGGGGATCGTGTGGAACGGCATGTACGCCGGCACGGGCAGGATCACCGGCGAGCCCGGCCGGGAGCAGTGCTGGATGGCCATCTCCAGGCCGCGCAGCACGTCGGGCAGCGGGTGGACGTCGGCGGGGTCGACGCCCCAGCCATACCTCGCCGCGCACCACTCGGCGCATGCCGCGCCCATCTCGGTGACGAGGGTCGGGGGGACGTAACCGAGCAGGTCACGCTCGATCGCGTCGAGCAGTGCGGCGCGTACCGCCGGCGCGGTGCCGAAGTCCATCTCGGCGACGAACCCGCCGAGCACGCCCGGTCCGAACTTCGTCCACTTCAGGTGGCCGGCGGCGTGCAGCGCCTCCGGGCTGATCGCATCGAACTCGGCGGCGAGGTCGGTCATCGTCGTCGGCTACTGCTCCGGTGGCACGTCGGCGTGGTGGGCGCCGACGATGAACACCGCCATCCGGGCCGTGACGTCGCCACGGTTGCGCCACGCGTGGCGCGTGCCGTTCTGGACGACGGTGTCGCCGGGTTGGAGGTGGACCTCGACCCCGTCGTCGAGCTCCAGCCAGATCTCGCCGTCGAGCACCACCTCGAAGTCGATCGTCGCCGTCGTGTGCATCCCCGGCGCGTCCGGCTCCATGTGGCCGAGCAGGCCGGGCAGCTTCGCTTCGACCTCGGCCATCCCCTGAGTGACGTCGAGATCGTCGGGCACGTGGACCGAGCTCATCGGCGGGACGGCGAACTGCCCGAAGCGGAAGCCGCCGACGGCGGGGAAGTAGCTCGTGGTCGCCGGGCGGGCGCCGTCGTCGGGGAAGTGCGGGGCCTCGTCGCCGCCCCAGAGCTGGTGGAACTCGCTGCCGGGCATGATCGCCGCGGTCGTCGGCTCGACCCATTCGTCGCTGACGAAGACCGCTTTGCCGTTGGCGTCGTGCCCGGTGACGACACGGCGGACCGAGTGGGAGTGGAACATCAGAAGACCTCCGTGAAGACGTCCAGCATCGCTCGCCACGAGCGCTGGTCGGTGGGCCGGTGGTACTCGACGCCGGGGATGCCCGCCGAGTTGGCTGCCGGGTTGGTGAAGCTGTGCGCGGCGTTCGAGTAGAGGTTCATCTGCCAGTCGGCGCCGGCCAGGTTCATCTCCTGCTCGAACCCGGCGCGTTGGATGGCCGGGATGATCGGGTCGTTGACACCGATGCACACCAAGATCCGCGCCCTCACGGCACCCGGCATCGCCGGCGCGGCGGTGGCCAGCCCGGAGTGGAAGCCGACGACGGCGGCGAGCGCGGTGCCGTCGCGGGCCAGCTCGAGCGCCATCGTCCCGCCGAAGCAGTAGCCGATCGCCGCCACCCGAGCATGGTCGACGCGTGGTTCGGTGAGCAGTACGTCGAGCCCGGCACGGCCCAGCCGGCGGATCCGTGGCGGGTCGGCCATCAACGGTCCGAGCCGCACCATCACCTCCTCGCGGGCAGCGGCGTGCCGCCGCCGTGGTAGTCGAGGGCGAGGGCGACGACGCCGAGCTCGTCGGCCAACCGCTCCGCTCGCCCCTTGGCGTGGTCGTCGAGCCCGGGACCCTCGTGGCAGACCAGCACGCCCGGTCGTCGGTCGTCACCGTCGGGCAGGGCGAGACGACCGAGCATCTGCACCCCGTCGACCTCGTAGGCCACATCGCGAACCTGCACCATCGGCACCCCCATGTCGTCCGGTTGCGGGAGTCTCGCGGATCGCCGACGCCGGCGGTTTATCGTGCGGCCATGGAGCCGTGGATCATCCCGGGGGAGCGCTACTACTACGGCTGGTACGCGGGCGCGGGTCGCCAGGACCTGCCGCACAACCGGCCCGACGGGGCGATCAAGGCGGACATCGTCGAACGGCTGCGGCGCAACCCGCACACCGCTGGTTGCCACCTGCGCGTCGACGTCAAGCAGGCGGTCGTCATCGTCCAGGGTGAGGTGCCCGACCGCGTCGCCAAGCGCTCCGCGGGCGATGACTGCTGGGACACGCTCGGCGTCGCCGACGTCAGCAACCAGCTGTCGGTCGCCGGTGAGCTGAGCGAGGCCGAGGCGCCACGGGTGCGTGACGTGATGACGGCGGAGCCGATCGCCCTGCTCGCCGACGCGACGATCCGCGACGCGGCGGTGGCGATGCGCGCCGCCAACATCGGCGACGTGGTCGTCGTCGACGACGATCGGCGCCCGATCGGCATCGTCACCGACCGCGACGTCGTCGTGCGCGGCATCGCCCGCGGCTTCGGCGCCTCGTCACCGATCGGCGAGCTGCGCGGCCCGGCGCTGCACAGCGTCTCGCCCGACGCGCTGCTGTCGGAGGTGATCGCGGTGATGACGCAGCACGCCGTGCGCCGCGTTCCCGTCGTCGAGGACGGGCACTTGCAGGGCATCGTCTCGCTCGCCGACCTGGCCCGCCGCCGCGACCCAGGCTCGGTGCTGGCGGCGATCGCCTGCGCCGAGCCGCTGCTGGACTGAACCCAGCCTGAACCGGTCAGTCGTTGGCCGGTTCCCCTGCGATGCTGTCGGGGTGCGCGCCGACCGACTCGTCGCCATCCTGATGATGCTGCAGACCCGTGGGCAGGTGACCGCGGCGGAGGTGGCCCGCGAGCTGGAGGTGTCCGAGCGCACGGCGCGGCGCGACCTCGACGCGCTCGGCATGGCCGGGCTGCCGATCTACTCGCAGCAGGGGCGCGGTGGTGGGTGGCGGCTGCTCGGCGACGGGTCGACGGACCTCGAGCGCGCTGACCTCCGCCGAGGCGCAAGCGCTGTTCCTCGTCGCCGGCCCGGCGTCGCCGGCTGCGCCCGAGTTGAAGAGCGCACTGCGCAAGCTCGTGCGCGCCCTGCCGGAGCCGTTCCGCGCCGAGGCGATCGCCGCGTCGACGGCGGTCGTCGTCGAACCGCAGGGGTGGGACAACCGCATGCTGCAACGCCCGCCGCCGCCGTTGCTCGACGACGTCCAGCGCGCCGTCGTCACCGGTCGCCAGGTGCGCCTCGGCTACGTCGCCCGCGACCGCAGCGAGACGACGCGCCTCGTCCACCCGCTGGGCATCGCCGCCAAGGGGCCGGTCTGGTATCTCGTCGGCGACACCGAAGCCGGGCTGCGGACGTTCCGTGTCGACCGGATGGTGTCGGTCGAACTGCTCGACTCGCCGGCGGTGCGGCCGGCGGGCTTCGAGCTGCAGGCGGCGTGGCGGATGATCAGCGACCGCGTCGACGAGCTGCGCGCCCCGGTCGTCGCCGAGACGCTGGTCGACCCGGCGTGGGTCGGCCCGGTGCGCTGGACGTTCGCCACGCGGGCGAGCGTCGGCCCGCCGGCGCCGGACGGGCGCATCGCCGTCGAGGTGCGCGGCCGCAGCATCGAGCGCCTCGCCAGCGAGCTCGCCGGCTGGGGGAGCGGCGTCGAGGTGCTCACCCCCGAGCCGCTGCGCGCCCGCCTGGCGACGCTCGCCGCCGAGCTCGCCGGCTTGTACGCCTGACCGCTCGATCGTCGCGATTCGAGATGGGCGCACGGGCGCCGCACATCTCGAATCGCGACGCCCGTGTCGTGGGGCGCGATGTGAGATGTGCGCACGGGGACGGCACATCTCGAATCGCGGGGCGGGCGTAGGGTGGGCGAGGGCGCAGCCAGGCGAGGGGGTCGGCACATGGGGACGTTCGAGCAGTCGTATGCCAGCGGGACGTCGGAGCAGCCGCTGATCGGCCGGACGATCGGCGAGGACCTGCGCCGCACGATCGCCCGCTTCGGCGAGCGCGAGGCGATGGTCGACTGCCCGAGCGGGCGGCGCTGGACCTACGCCGAGCTCGGCGCGGACGTCGACCGCCTGGCCCGCGGCCTGCTCGCCGCCGGCATCGAGACCGGCGACCGCGTCGGCATCTGGGCGCCGAACTGCCCGGAGTGGGTGCTGCTGCAGTACGCCACCGCCGAGGTCGGGGCGATCCTCGTGAACATCAACCCGGCGTACCGCACCCACGAGCTGGCCTACGTGCTCGACCAGTCAGGCGTGCGCCTGCTCGTCGCCGCCACCCAGTTCAAGACCAGCGACTACGCGGCGATGGTCGCCGAGGTCGCCCCCGACCGTGCCGCGCTGGAGCGCGTCGTCCTCGTCGGCACGCCCGACTGGGACGCACTGGTGGCCGGCGGGGACGGCATCGCCCCGGAGGCGCTCGACGAGCGGATGGCCACGCTGACGTTCGACGACCCGATCAACATCCAGTACACGTCGGGCACGACCGGGTTCCCGAAGGGTGCGACCCTGACGCACCACAACATCCTCAACAACGGCTACTTCGTCGGCGAGCTGCTCGGCTACAGCGAGGTCGACCGGGTGTGCCTGCCCGTGCCTTTCTACCACTGCTTCGGCATGGTGATGGGCAACCTCGGGTCGACGTCGCACGGCTCGTGCATCGTCATCCCCGCCCCCGGCTTCGACCCGACCGACACGCTGCGGGCCGTCGCCGCCGAGCGGTGCACGTCGCTGTACGGGGTGCCGACGATGTTCATCGCCATGCTGAGCGACCCGACGTTCGCCGACCACGACCTGTCGTCGCTGCGCACCGGCGTGATGGCCGGCTCGCCGTGCCCGGTGGAGGTGATGAAGCGGGTCGTCAGCGAGATGAACATGGCCGAGGTGTCGATCTGCTATGGGATGACCGAGACGTCGCCGGTGTCCACGCAGACCCGCCGGGACGACGACGTCGAGCGGCGCGTGTCCACCGTCGGCCAGGTGATGCCGCACGTCGAGGTCAAGGTGATCGACCCCGAGACCGGGCGGGTGGCGCCGACCGGCCAGCCCGGCGAGCTGTGCACCCGCGGCTACTCGGTGATGCTCGGCTACTGGAACGAGCCGGAGAAGACCGCCGAGGCGGTCGACGCTGCCGGGTGGATGCACACCGGCGATCTGGCGGTGATGGACGGCGACGGCTACGTCAACATCGTCGGGCGGATCAAGGACCTCGTCATCCGCGGTGGCGAGAACGTCTACCCGCGTGAGGTCGAGGAGTTCCTCTACACCCACCCGGCGATCGCCGACGTCCAGGTGATCGGCGTGCCCGACGCCCGCTACGGCGAGGAGCTGATGGCCTGGATCAAGGTCAAGCCGGGCGCCGACGCGCCCTCAGCCGAGGACATCCGCTCGTTCGCGACAGGTCGGCTCGCGCGCTACAAGATCCCGCGCTACGTGCACGTCACCGACGAGTTCCCGATGACCGTCACCGGCAAGGTCCGCAAGGTGGAGATGCGCGAGCGCTCCGTCGAGCTGCTCGGGTTGCAGGACGCGGCGGCGATCAGGCACGCCTGAGGTGGCGGAGGACGGCGTCGGTCCAGGCGGCCGGGTCGTCCTCCTGGGGGCAGTGGCCGGCGCCTTCGAACGTGACCAGCTCGGCGCCGGGGATCGCCTCGGCCATCTGCGCCGAGATCTCGACGAACGGTTGGTCCTCCGTGCCGAGGAACACCGTCGTCGGGACGGTGATCTCGTGCAGCCGTGACAGCACGCCGGGCACGGTGGCGATCTGGCGGCCGAGGCCGGCGAACGCCGCGGGATCCATGTGCTGCAGCTTCCAGCGGTTGCGGGCAGCGATCGCCGGCGGGCGCGCCGGCGACAGGTCGGCCATCAGCTCGGCGAGCGCATCCATGCCGTGCGTGCGGGCCACCTCGATCGCCGGGCCGAACATCTTCTCGGCACCGGTCATCGGCTCGGCCCCGGTGTCCATCAGGATCAGCGAGCGCAGCCGGGCCTGGTCGGCGAGCCCCCAGCGCATCCCGACCATCCCGCCCATCGAGTGGCCGAGGAGATGGAACGGTGCGTCGAGGCCGATCGCGTCGACGAACCCGGTGAGGTCGGCGGCCAGCTGATCGAACGTGTACGTCGCCTCGTCGCCGGTGTTCGTGCTCTCGCCGTGGCCGCGGTGGTCGTAGGTGACGACGCGCACGTGCGGCGCCAGCCCGTCGACGACGTCGGTCCAGTCGAGCGACGAGCCGGTGAACCCGTGGACGAGCAGCAGGGTGTCGGGCCCGTCGCCATGGGAGTCCCAGGCGAGGTCGACGTCGTTGACGGTGACGGTCTGCATGCGGCGGAAACGTACCGGGCTTGCACGGTCGGCTTGCGGCCGACCATCCCGGCCCGCATGCCCCTCCGGCGTTTGTGTCGCCACACAAACCGCACGTGCCGCTTGTGCGGCGACACAAACCGGGGCTTCCAGGGCGGACCGGTCGTGCTCGTTGTAGGTTGCGGCGCATGAGTCAGCAGGTGCGTGGCGTGGTGGCGAAGGCCAAGGGTGAGCCGGTGTCGATCGAGACGATCGTCATCCCCGACCCGGGGCCGGGCGAGGCGGTCGTGGCCATCAACGCCTGCGGGGTGTGCCACACCGACCTGCACTACCGCGAGGGCGGGATCAACGACGACTTCCCGTTCCTGCTCGGCCACGAGGCCGCAGGCGTCGTCGAGTCGGTCGGCGAGGGCGTCACCAACGTCGCCCCCGGCGACTACGTGATCCTCAACTGGCGGGCCGTGTGCGGCAACTGCCGGGCCTGCCTGCGCGGCCGGCCGTGGTACTGCTTCTCGACGTTCAACGCCACCCAGAAGATGACGCTGCTCGACGGCACCGAGCTGTCGCCGGCGCTGGGCATCGGCGCGTTCGCCGACAAGACGCTGGTGCACAGCGGGCAGTGCACGAAGGTCGACGAGGCGGCGCCGGCCACGGCCGCCGGCCTGCTCGGCTGCGGCGTGATGGCCGGCATCGGCGCGGCGATCAACACCGGCAACGTCGGCCGCGGCGACTCTGTGGCCGTGTTCGGCTGCGGTGGCGTCGGCGACGCGGCCATCGCCGGTGCCCGCCTCGCCGGCGCGCACACGATCGTCGCCGTCGACATCGACGACCGCAAGCTGGCCATCGCCAAGGAGTTCGGGGCGACGCACACCGTCAACTCCAAGGAGTCCGATCCCGTCGCCTACATCCAGTCGGTCACGGGGGGCAACGGCGCCGACGTGTGCATCGAGGCGATCGGCAACCCGGCCGTGTACCGCCAGGCGTTCGAGGCCCGGGACCTGGCCGGCACGGTCGTGCTCGTCGGTGTGCCCCGCCCGGACATGACCGTCGAGCTGCCGTTCATCGAGGTGTTCGGCCGCGGCGGGGCGTTGAAGTCGAGCTGGTACGGCGACTGCCTGCCGTCGCGTGACTTCCCGATGCTCGTCGACCTGTACCTGCAGGGCCGCCTCGACCTCGACCGCTTCGTGTCCGAGACGATCGGCCTCGGCGACGTGGAGGAGGCGTTCCACAAGATGGAGCGTGGCGAGGTCCTGCGCAGCGTCGTGGTGCTCTGACCGTGCCCATCGAGCTGGTCACCACCGACGGGATCTTCGCCCTCGACGGCGGGGAGTGGGAGGTCACCAACAACATCTGGCTGGTCGGCGACGACCGCGAGGTGCTGGTGTTCGACGCCGCCCATGATGCCGGCCCGATCATCGCCGCGGTCAACGGCCGGCGGGTGCGGGCGATCGTGCTGACCCACGGGCACAACGACCACATCAACGCCGCGGTGCCGTTGCGTGACGCCGTCGACGCGCCGATCCTGCTGCACGACGCCGACCGGATGCTGTGGGACGTCGTCTGGCCCGCCGCCTCACCCGATGCGGCCATCGAGCCCGGCTCGACGCTGAGCGCCGGCGGCCACACCGTCGGCGTGCTGCACACGCCCGGCCACTCGCCGGGGTGCTGCTGCTTCCACGACGTCGCCAGCGGCGCCGTGTTCACCGGCGACACGCTGTTCTGCGGCGGCCCGGGGGCGACGGGGCGCAGCTTCAGCGACGAGCCGACGATCCTGCGCTCGATCCGCGACGTGCTGCTGGCCCTGCCCGACGAGACGATCGTCCACACCGGCCACGGCGACTCCACGACCATCGGCGCCGAGCGCCCCGGCGCCCTGGCGAGAGCGGCCGAGCTCGGCCTCTGACGGGTTCGGGCTGTGACCATCATCTCGGCTCAGGCCGAGTACGTCGCGGGGATCCTCGAGCTGGCCCGAGAGGTGGAGGACTGGTTCGGCCCGATGGTGGATGATCCGGGCTTTCATGGAGCCGTCCACCGCAAGATCGCCCAGGGACGAGCACTGGTCGCCGACGAGTCCGGTCGAGTGGTGGGTGGCCTGCTGTTCGCGGACCATCGTGCGCCGACGTACGAGCTCAACTGGATCGTGGTCGCGTCGTCACGACGTGCCAGCGGCGTGGGCCAGGAACTCCTCGCGGAGGCGGTCCGGCGTTGGGTCGCGATGCCTGCCGTGCTCGGCGTGGTGACGTTCGGTGCCGATCACCCGGGTGCGCGATCCCGGCGCTTCTACGAGCGTCTCGGCTTCGCCGCGGTCGGTGCAGCGGAGGCTGGGCCGGAGGGCGGCTCGCGAGAACGGTTCGAACTGGTCCTGGACGCGCTTCCCGCGTGGGCCGGGTGACGTTCCGCCGAGGGCCAAGCCGACGGGCCGCGCACTCCACGTGGAGTGCCTCCCGAACATCGCGATCGATCGCGACCGGCTGCGTCAGGCGATGTGGATGGTGCGCCAGCTGATGTGCTCGGCGTCGAGGACTGCCGGCAGCACACCGCGAGCCGCCTCGCTGGACAGCAGCACGACGGCGTCCAGCACGAGCGCCGTCGCCGCAGCCTCGAGGTTGAGGAGGTTGAGGCGAGGGTGTCGCTCGGCCAGCTCGGCCATGACGGGGACCGTCGATCGAGGATCGGGCAGGCCGATGGACGGTGGCAGCGACAGCAGGCTCCGAATCGCCGCCGCTTGGTGCGTCGTGTCGAGACCGAGGAACGGGCCGGACAGGTGGCCGCCGGCGCCGGCCACGGCGGCTCGACAGGCGCGGTAGTACCAGTACGTCGTGGTGTGGCGTCGGCCGGTGACGTCGAGGCCGACCAGGAGTCTCCTCGATCAGGAGGCGATCATCAAGGACGATCTTGGAGACGGCCACCTACTGGTCGGCGAGATCGGGATCGTCGATGCTGGCGAGGCCGGCTTCGTACCGGTCTCGGAGCACCTGGCGAAGCTCGCGGCGCGCGGTCTCCACGCCGCCCGGCACGATCAGCGCGGCGTCGCCGAGGTCGATGATCCCCACTTCGCCGCCGTCCTCGATGCCCCACCGGTGCCGAAGTTCAGCCGGCAGGTTCGTCTGGCCGCGATGCGACACCCTGGCGGTCGAGGTGGCAGGCACACCGTGCATTGTAGTGCATGCCGTGCGACAAGGCAGTCCGAGCGTTCGGTCATCGGCGCCAGAAGATGTGGTGGGTGACGCCACTCGGGCTCGTCACGGACTCGTGGTGGAAGCGGCCGAGCAGGTCGTCGGGGGAGTGCCAGAGGCGCTCGCCGCGACCGAGCTCGATGTCCACCTCGGCGACGTGCATCGTGTCGACGAGGTCGGCGTCGAGGAACTCCCGGACGGTGGCGACGCCGCCCCCGAGGCGCACGTCCCTGCCGTCGGCCGCCTCTCTGGCCTGGCGCAGCGCCTCGGCGGGACTGGCGTCGACGAAGTGGAACGTGGTGTCCGACAACGTGAAGCTCGGCCGCGGATGGTGGGTGAGGACGAAGACCGGCGTGTGGAACGGCGGGTCGTCGCCCCACCAGCCGGTCCAGTCGAGGTCCTCCCACGGGCCGCGCTGGGGCCCGAACTTGTTGCGGCCCATGATCTCGGCGCCGATGTTCCGGGCGTAGTCGCGGGTGAAGTAGTCGTCCAGCCCGCGTGACCCGCCGGGCTCGGTCCGGTTCGGCCAGCTCGCGGTGGCGCCGGCCCAGAAGGCGAGGTCGGCCGGATCGGCGTGTCCGAAGGGTCGTTCGAGGCTCTGGCCCTCGCCCGAGCCGAAACCGTCCATCGACAGCATGAAGTTCTGCACTCGCAGCAGTTGCGTCATCGTCGTTCCTCGCTCATCGTGTCGGTGGCGTCACGGGGCGTCGACCGGCGGGGCCAGGCCGATGGTGGCGTAGTGCGCCTGGGTCGCGGCGAAGCCGTCCCAGTCCCAGGCGACGGGGTGGCCGGCAAGGTTCGGTTCCAGCCGCGACAGCGAGGTGTGCAGGCCGACCACGTAGCAGTTGTCGATCGCCGCGCCCGGGTCGGTGACGAAGTGGCTGAGCCGGAGCACGCAGCCGGTGTCCACCGGCTCGAGCTTCCCAGCGCATGAAGGAGCCGGCGTCGACGTGGGTGTGCTCGAGCAGCATCGGTGCCTCGACGCGCAGGATCGTGCAGGTGATCGTCATCGGTTCGTCGCCGCGGGCGACGAAGACGATCTCGCCACCCTCGCGGAGGTCGACGGTGATGTCGGCGTCGAACGGCAGCCACCAGTCGCCGAGCCGCTCCGGTGTGGTAATCGCGTCCCACACGTCGCGGATCGCGTACGGCAGGTGACGTTCGAAGCGGATGACGCCGCCGTCGGCGGTGCGCTCCACGGTGCCGTCGGGGGAGGCAGGGTCTCGTCTCATCGGTGTTCCTTCTTGTTCCTCGTCGAGGGCTGGGAGATCGGTGTGGCGGTGCGCCGCAGGTGCCGTTCGAGCGAGTCCAGCCGCGCCGTCCACTCGGCGCGGTACGGCTCCAGCCAGGCGTCGAGCTCCATCAGCGGTTCCGGGCGCAGCCGGTACAGCCGCCGCTGGGCGTCGCGGCGGACCTCCACCAACCCGGCATCGCGCAGCACCTTGAGGTGACGGGACACGCCCGGCTGGTGCATCCCGACCGTCTCGACCAGCTCGCCGACGGACCGTTCGCCGCCGCGCACGGCATCGAGGATCCGCTGCCGCGTCGGCTCGGCGATCGCTTCGAGGACGGCGAGCTCGATCGGCACGAGCCAGAGGATACGTCAACGCATATATATGTGCAAGCGAATGTACGCGGTGGGCGTCGCGGCAATCAGCGCGCTCGGTTCGTCACGTGCTCGATCACCCAGATCGCGATCTCGACGCGGTTGCGCAGGTGCAGCTTGGTCTGGATGCTCGTCAGGTGGGTCTTCACCGTCGACAGCGAGATGTACAGCTCGGCGGCGATCTCCTGGTTGCCGAGCCCGCGGGCGACCGCCCGGGCGACGTCGAGCTCGCGCTCGCTCAGGGGATGTTCGATCGGTGCCGGCCCGGGCGTGCGCTCGACGAAGCGGTCGAGGTACCGGACGGTGATCGACGGCGAGATGAGGGCATCGCCGTGTGCGGCGGCGCGGATCGCCTCGAGCAGCAGCTGCGGCCCGCTCTCCTTGAGGATGAACCCGATGGCGCCGTTGCGCAGGGCGATCTCGACGTGCTCGTCCGCGTCGAAGGTGGTGGCGATCACGACCCTCAGGGGATCGGCGACGTCCGGCCCGGCGAGGAGACGGGTGGCGGCCAGGCCGTCGAGCACCGGCATGCGGATGTCGAGCAGGCACACGTCCGGGCGCAGCCGTCGTGCTGCCTCGACGGCGGTGCGACCGTCGTCGGCCTCGGCGATCACGGTCATGTCCGGCTGGCTGTCGATGATCATCCGAAAGCCGGCACGGACCATCGCCTGATCGTCGGCCAGCAGCACCGTGATCGGCCTCATCGAACGGGCTGCAGGTTCGGCAGGGTGATGGCGACCTGCCACACGCCCCGGTCCGCGCCGGCGTGGAACGTACCGCCGTAGGCCTCGACCCGCTCGCGCATGCCGACGAGGCCGTAGCCGGTGTCGGAGCTTGCTCGCAGCGCGGTGTTCTCGACGCGCAGCTCGACGTCGTCGCCCGGCGCGGCGATCGTCAGCGTGACCGGCTCGGTGGGGTCGCCATGGCGGCGGACGTTGGTAGCAGCCTCCTGGAGCAGCCGTTGGATCGTCACCGCCAGGTCCGGCGGGACCCACGCGGTGCGGATGCGGTCGTCGACGACGAGGTCGGCCGCCGGGTGGGTGACACGCAGCCCCTCGACGATTCGCTCGATGTCGGCCAGCTGCGGTCCGGCGCTCGTGGAGGGATCGGTGCGCAGCAGCCCGACGAGCCGGCGGATCGACGTCAGCGTCTCGATGCCGGCTGCCTCGATGTCGGCCAGGGCGTGCTCGGCGGGCGAGCCCGGCGCGGCCCCGCCGGTGAAGCGGCTCGCCTGGGCGAGCACGACGATGCCGGTGACGTGGTGGCCGACGATGTCGTGCAGCTCCCGGGCGAGGTCGATGCGTTCGTTCTGCCGCGCCCGCTCGATGCTCGCCCGCCGCTCGCTGTCGCGCAAGCGGACGTAGACGACGGCCGCCCCGGCGGCGCCGAGCAGCACGAGCATCGTCATCGCGACGATCGTCCGCTGCGGTGTCTCGCGCGTGCGCAGCGCGACGGACTCGGCGGCGATCACGACGAGCGCGGCAACGAGCCAGCGCCAGCGCGTCGGCCGGGTCAGCACTGCAGCGAGGAGCACGGGCATCACCGCGAGCTGCGTGAACATCGCGATCCCGACCGCACGACCGCGCATCGCCGGCTCGGCCGTCTCGGCCAGCGCGCTCACGGCGCCCACGACGGCGATCGGCAGGGCGATCTGCGGCCATGCCGCCCAGGCGATGCCGAAGGCCGCCGTCAGGGCGATCACGAGCGTCGCCAGCGACAGGTCGGCCATGCCGACGAACGACGTCCGCCGGACGATCCACACGTCGACGGTGGCGGCAGCCAGCACGACCACGGCGAACGCGATCCGCAGGATCACCTGCAGCGGCGTGGTGACGCGAGCGAGATCCACCGACGCGACGCTAACGAGCCGCGCGACGGCGGGCATCGGCCGATCGGACGATGCCCGGGAGCGACAACCGGCTGGATGGTCGATGCCGGCGGTCGAGCGCGTCCGCATCATCAGGCCCATGGACATCCTCCTCCGAGACGCCGTCGTGACCGCGACCACGCCATCACCGTCGGTCATCCGACTCGCCGATCACCTCGGCGTGCAGGTCGACGGGCTCGACCTGCACGCCGGTGTCACCGCCGAGGTCGTCGATCTCCTGGGCGGCCTCGTCGCCGAGCACCTCGTCGTCGTGCTGCGCGACCAGTTCCTCGACGCCGACGAGCACGCCGCCCTGGCGCAGGCGTTCGGACCGATCCAGCCGTCGCCGTTGCAGCTCGCGACCGGGGCCGTCGATGCGGGCGGCTCGGTCACGACGATCGAGGACAACGCCGCCCGCCCGCCGGCCGGCTTCCCGTGGCACAGCGATCTCAGCTGGCTGCGCGAGCCGCCGGCGCTCGGCTTCCTGTCGGCCGTCGTCATCCCGCCGTCCGGCGGCGACACGATCTGGACGTCGAACCGCGCCCTGCTCGACGCGCTCACCCCGGAGCATCGGCAGTCGTGCGAGCGCTCGACCGTTTGGCACGAGCCCGACGCCTCGCTGTTGGCCTCCCTGGAGCGGCACCACGGCGCCGCTGTCGCCGAGCGGTTGCGGCGCGAGCACCCGGGAGCGGAGCATCCGCTGGTCGGTCGCCACCGCAGCAGCGGGCGTCGCCACCTGTTCCTGTCACCGCTCTCCGCCACGCGCATCGTCGGCCCGGCGGGTGCCGACGGCGCGCTGCTCGGCGAGCTCCATGCGCTGCTCGACGATCCGGCGTTCCAGCTGCGGTGGCGCTGGCGAGCGGGCGACCTCGTGATCTGGGACGAGGCTTCGACGTGCCACCGCGCGCTCACCGATCACCATCCGCAACGGCGGGTGATGCGTCGGTGCACGACGGCCGGGCCGGGACGGGGGGCTACGGTCGCGGCCGTGGCAAGCCGCTGACCTCTGTTCTCGTCCGCAGTTCATCGAGCTTCTCGGAGGTCTTGTCATGCCCGCAGATCCGCTGTCCGGTCGGGTCGCGCTCGTCACCGGTGCCAACCACGGGATCGGCGCAGCGACGGCGCGCCGTCTCGCCGCGCTCGGCGCCGACGTGCTGATCACGTTCCTGCGTGGGACGAACGCCGCCGCCGGCGACGTCCCGCCCGACTACCACCGCGACCGGGCGATGGACGGTGCCGCCGTCGTCGCGGCCGTCGAGGCGCTCGGTCGACGCGCCGTCGCGACGGAGGCAGACCTCGCCGAACCAGCCGTGATCCCCGCGCTCTTCGACCGGGCGGAGGCGAAGCTCGGCCCGGTCGACATCGTCGTCAACAACGCCAGCGGCTGGGTGGCCGACACGTTCGGACCCGGTGCAGCGCACCTCGGCATCGGTCGGACGGCGGTGACGGCGGCCACGATCGACACGGTGATGAGCGTGGATGCACGCGCTGCGGGGCTGATCATCGCCGAGTTCGCCGGGCGGTTGCGCGAGCGCGGCGGGACGTGGGGCCGGATCGTCGGGCTCGTCTCCGGCGGCGCCTCCGGCTTCCCGACCGAGGTCAGCTACGGCGCGGCGAAGGCCGCGCAGGCCAGCTACACGATGTCGGCCGCCACCGAGCTCGCCGACCTCGGCGTCACCGCCAACGTCGTCCACCCCGCCGTCACCGACACCGGGTGGATCAACGACCAGGTTCGCGAGTTCGTCAGGACCAGCCAGGACTTCAACCACGTGGCGACCCCGGACGAGGTCGCCCGGGTGATCGCCTGGCTGTGCACCGACGAAGCGTTCCTCGTCACCGGCAACGTCATCCAGCTCCGTTGAGGTTTCGGCCTCGATTCGCTCGCTGACGCTCGCTCATCTCGGTCGAGCTTCGAAGAGCGGCCTTCGGCCGCACCCAACTTGCAGTGCGCCTCACGCAAAGCGAGTCGGCGCACGGCGAAGGGGGATCGCGGAGCGCCCCCTCCGCACCACCCCCACGCGCGCGAACGTTTGGTGGCCAGGGCGCTATCGGCCGATGTCCTCGTTCCACAGGGCGGGTTCGGCGGCGATGAAGTCGGTCATCATCGCCACGCACTCGTCGTCGTCGACGACGATCACCTCGACACCGCGTGAGCGCAGCAGGTCCTCGCCGCCCATGAACGTGCGGTGCTCACCGATGATCACCGTGGGGATGCCGTACAGCAGGATCGCCCCGGTGCACATGTCGCAGGGCGACAGCGTGGTGACCATGATCGAGCGGGCGTAGGTCGACGCCGGCAGGCGGCCGGCGCTCTCCAGGCAGTCGGTCTCGCCGTGACGGATCGCGCTGCCGAGCTGGACCCGCTGGTTGTGGCCGGTGGCGACGATCTCGCCGTCGACGACCAGCGCTGCGCCGATCGGGATGCCACCTTCGGCACGGCCCTGTCGCGCCGCCTCGATCGCTGTGGCCAGGTAGCGCCGGCAGGTGTCGAGGTCCGGTGTCGTCATCGGTTCATCCTGACAGGCGGCCGAGGACCTCCAGGTCGCGTTCGGCGTGGCACTGCCGACGGAACAGGTCGCACTCGGCGACGAGGCGGTGCAGTCCGGGAACGCGCACGAGCGGCGTCGGCCCGAGCGCCCGCTGGACCCGGTCGGTGATGTCGGCGACGGTGACGTCGACGACGTGGCGGACGCGCAATGCCAGCCGGTGCGCGGCGGCGCCGTCGGCCGGCGATGCATCGATCTCGGCGCCGGCCGCATCGAGCAGGGCGGCCAACTGCCACAGCGCGGCGTCGACGGCACCGAGGTGAGCGAGGGCGTGCGGCTCGTCGCGCCAGATCGGGCGGACCCGCTCGACGAGACCGGCGGCCGCACCGGCCCAGCAGGCGGCGACACCGACGGCGCCGTGCCAGAAGCCGGGGCGGCCGAGGTACCAGCCGTCGTCGCCGACGAGGGCGTCACCGGGCAGGTCGACGTCGAACGTGACGGTGCGGGTGTCCATGTCGGGGAACGCCGGCGACTGCCAGTCCGGCGGCGCCAGCGTGACGCCGGCTGCATCGAGCGGGACGGCGACGATGGCTGTCGCGCCGTCGTGGTCGGCCGCGACGAGCGCGGCGTCGACGAGGCCGGCGCCGCTGCACCAGGGGGCCTCGCCCGTCAGGCGCCACCCGTCGCCGCGTCGATCGAGCACGACCGGTGTCGCGCCACGCGCCGCCCACACCCCGAACCAGCGGTTGCTCGCCAGGTCGTCCCGGCTGGCCTCGGCGAGGATCGCCAGCGCGTCCGCGTGCGCTTCGACGAGTCGCCCGAAGCCGGGGTCGGCGGCCGCCGCGGCCCGCAGCATCCGCAGCCGCTGCGGCGTCCGCCCGCCCGACGGCAGCGGCAGCTCGTGCCCGAGCGCCACGATCCGCCCGGCGAACGTCGCGTCGGCGCCACTCATCGCCAGACCGCGGCGACGAAGCCGGGGTCGTCGAGCTGCGCGGCGGGGGCGCCGAGCGCGTCGATCAGGGCGGCGTGGACGTCGAACCCGTGGAGCAGGTGGTCGGTCGACTTGCCGAGCCAGTGCACGGCGACGACGTCGCCGCCTGGGGCACGCAGCGCGCCGAGCCGGACGAGCAGATCGGCGAGGCCGGCTCGGTCCCAGTAGTAGCCGAGCTCGGCGAACACGATCAGGTCGAACTCGCCGTCCGGCCACCACTCCGGGATCGCACCGACCGCGAGCTGCACGCGGTCGTTCCCGGCGAGACGCGTACGTGCCGCTGCGATCGCCGACGGCGACGGGTCGACGGCGACGACCTCGTCGCAGCGCGCCGCGAGGCGCTCGGTGAGGACGCCGACCGAGCAGGCCGGCTCGAAGCACCGCCGGTACGGTCGGGCGCCCGATCCGGCGAGCGGGCGCAGCAGCGACTCGACGGCGTCGTAGCGGCGCCGTTCGTAGACCGACGTGGCGAAGTCCCACGGGTCGCCCGATGCCGCGTACGCCCGCTCGAACGTGGACGGCTCGACCCTCATGCGGCGACGAGCACCTCGAACGGGCGCAGGCAGCGGCGCACGTGCGCGGCGGGGACCACCGCATCGGCGCCCCCGATCTGCGACGCGTACTCGGCCAGCGCCGCCACCTTCGCCCGGCGGGCCGCCGCGGGCAGCTCGACCCGCCGGCCCGCGGCGATCGGCGACGACTGCGGGTCGTGCCAGTGCCACGCCCACACCGGGAACCACCACAGCTCCGCGCAGCGGACCATCGCGGCCAGTTGGGCCGCCGCGCCGACCGCGTCGTGGTCGGGGTGGCCGTCACCGTCGAGCGTCGCCAGGACGAGGTCGCCCGGCCCGATGATCCCCACCAGCGCGTCCACCAGGGTGCCGCTCTCCTCGGCGAGACGGCCGTCCGGCAGGCCGAGGCGCAGCACCTGCGCGTCCGGGGCGAGGTGGCCGACGGCGCTGCGCAGCTCCCGCCGGCGGCGACCGGCGAGATGCTTCGCGGGCAGGGGGACGGCGCGGCCTCGCCGTCGGTGGCGCACACCACCGTGATCGCGGCGCCCGCGGCGGCGAGCATCGACACCGTGCCGCCGACGCCGAGCGTCTCGTCGTCGGGGTGCGGGACGACGACGACCACGCTGCGCCCGGGAGCCCAGGCCCGCCAGCGCGGCAGGACCGCGGTGGCCCCCAGCCATGCGTCCTCGTCGACGCCCTCGTCGTCGAGGTCGATCACCGGCCGCTCGTCGGTGCGCAGCGCTGTCATGGCGCATCACTACCCATCTGTGCCGCTGCGACACACCCTCGGGGGTGAGCGATGTTCGGGATCGCGGCCGCCTGGGGAACAGGCGCTCGGGCGCCGCCGGTGCCCGTCGAAGGAGGACGATGCCGATCGATGCCGTGGTCGTGGCGGTGCCGGCGCGCAACGAGGCACCGCGCCTGGAGCGCTGCATCATCTCGATCGACGCCGCCGTCGGCGCATGGGGCGGGGCGGCGACGATCGTCGTCGGTGCCGACGCCTGCACGGACGGCACGGCCGAGGTGCTCGCCGGGCTGCGCGCCGCCGGCCTCCCCGTGCTGGCCGTCGAGGGCGAGTGGCGGCGACCGTCGCGCGTTCGCCGGGCGCTGGTGACCGAGGCGCGTGCCGCGCTCGCCCACGTGCCCGCCGAGCGGGTCTGGCTGGCCAGCACGGACGCCGACTGCGTCGTGCCGCGCCACTGGATCGCCGACCAGGTCCGGCTCGCCGACGCCGGTGCCGACGTCGTCCTCGGCGAGGTCGCCCTCGACCCTGTCGACACGCCACCGGGCCTGGCCGGCCTGTTCGACGAACGCTACGCCGCGCTGCGCGAGCGCCGTCGCCACGTCCACGCCGCCAACCTCGGCATCCGCCTCAGCGCGTACGACGCCGCCGGTGGCTGGCGGTCGTCGACGGCGATCGGCGAGGAGCACCATCTCGTGCGCCGCGCCGGCGACCTCGGCGCGGCGGTCTCTTGGGGCGACGATCTGACGGTGATGACCAGCGGCCGCACGACCGGGCGGGTCAGCGGCGGCTTCGCCAGCGTGCTGCGGCGGTTGACGGTCCCGGTGGCTGCGGGCTGATCGGCGCCGACGCTGGGTACGGAGATGCGCATGGACGAGACCACCACTGCGACCGGACCGACGACGCTGCGCGGCGTGCTCGACGCGTATGCCGATGCCGGGTTCTCCGGTTCGTTCACCGTCATGGAACGTGCGCAGCTGGAGTGCCACGCCTGTGGCGCGACGTTCGACGCGTCGAGCGCGTCGATGAGCTCGCTGCGGCGGATGGAGGGCGCGTCCGATCCCGACGACATGCTCGCCGTCGTCGCGATCACCTGCCCGCGCTGCGCGGCCCAGGGCACCGTCGTGCTCGGCTACGGCCCCAACGCCACCGCCGAGGACGGCGACGTGCTCCAGGCGCTGCGCGACGACCGGCCCGGCGACCAGCTCCCCGGCAACTCGGCGCCCGGCGAGGCGCGGGGTGACGACTGATGCGCGGATGGCTGCGGTGATCGCGTTGAGCACCGCTGTGACGGTGCTGCTCGTCGTCATCGTCGTCGTGCTGGTCGTCGCCGTCGCGGTGGCGATGCTGCGGCGGCGTCGCCGCGGTGGCGTGGTGATCGCGCCGGGCGCATCCCTGCGCTCGAAGTCGAACGAGAAGGGACGGCCATGACTGGGCCCTTGCGGGGGCTGCGCCCCCATACCCCATCGACGTCCGCTCCGCTGGCGCTGCGCCGGCCGTCCGGTCACGAGGTGTCCTCGTGACCGCCGCACTGATGCACGGGCACGACCTCATCGGGCGGCCGGTGGTGGATGCCAGCACCGGCGACGACGTCGCCGAGGTGCGTGACGTCGTCTTCGACCCGTCGGCCGGGCGGATCACCGGCTTCACGTTGCGCCGCCGCGGCTTCCTCGGCCGGCGGATGAAGCAGGTGCTGCCGATCGGCGAGACGTTCTCCGTCGGCACCGACGCGGTGATGGTCGCCGACTCGTCGGCGTTGACCGATCGCGACGACGCACCCGACGACGTCCTCGCCGAGGGCGGTGGCAACGTCCTCGCCGACCAGGTCGTCACCGAATCCGGCCGGTCGCTCGGCACGCTGAAGGACGTCGTCATCGTCGGCGGCCGCGAGCCGCGCGTCGTCGCCTTCGAGGTCGCCGGTGGGCCGGTCGGTGACGGGCTGGTCCCGCTGGGCCGCCATTCGGCGGTGTCGGGCAGCGCACTGATCGTGCCCGACGGCTTCGAGCAGCGCATCCGCACCGACCTGACCGGACTGGCCGGCGAGCTGGCACTGCTGGAAGGGGAGCGGTCGTGATCATGTTGTCGGACCTGCTTGGGCAGGACTCCATCGCCCTTGGTACGGCGACGTCCACCGGCCGTGTCAAGGGGGTGGCCATCGACGGTCACCAGGTGACCCGGGTCCGCATCGGCGACAAGTCGATCGAAGCTGCGGCGGTGCGCAGCTTCGAGGGCGACGTGCTGACCTACGACGAGTCGCTGGGCTTCGACGACTCGCCGACGAGCGACCCCCGCGGCATCCTCGTGCTCGACATGAACGGCGACGGCTGCGGCCATCTCGCCGACCTCGGCCTCGGCCCGTCCGGCGAGGTCGAGGCGGTGGTGCTCGACAGCGGCGACACGATCCCCGGCTCGCGGCTGATGGTGATCGGGTCGTATGCCGCGGTGCTGGGCGTCGACCTGCCACCGCCCACCGGGCAGCCGGTGGCGTGACGCATCAGTCGGCTGGCGGCTTGCGGGCCCGGCTGGGCTGCACGCGCGGCGGCTCGCCCGGCATCTTCGGGTAGACCGGCGGCCACGGAGCATCGAGCAGGCCGGCGGCCTGGTCCGCGCGGACCATCTCCAGGAACGGCTCCAGCGACTGCGGCTCGTCGGCCATCGTCGCCCACGGATCGCCGCGCTCGGCGACCCGTGCCGGCACCGACTCGATCGTCAGGTCGGGCGGGTGGATCGCGGCCAGCTCGTCCCACTCGAACGGGCACGACACCGGTGCGTACGGGTGGGCGCGCACCGACCACGGGGCGAACACCGTCTTGTGCGGGGCGTTCTGGTTGAAGTCGATGAAGATCCGCGGGCCGCGCTCCTCCTTCCACCACGACGCGGTGACCAGGTCGGGGCGCCGGCGCTCCAGCTCGCGGGCGACGGCGACGGCCGCCGAGCGCACCGCGATCGAGTCCCAGTGCGGGGCGAGGCGGACGTAGACGTGCAGGCCGCGGTTGCCGGTGGTCTTGATGTAGCCGCGCACGCCGAGCTCGTCGAGCAGGCCGCGCAGCAGCACGGCCGTCTCCTGGGCCATCGGGAACGTCGTGCCCGGGCCGGGGTCGAGGTCGATGCGCAGCTCGTCGCAGTGCTCGGGGTCCAGGTAGCGCATCGGCCACGAGTGGAACCCGAGGCAGCCGAGGTTGACCGCCCAGATCAGGTGGGCGAGGTCGGCGATCACCAGCGCCCGCGACGTCGTCCCGTTCGGGGTGGACACGATCGTCGTCGTCAGCCACTCCGGCGCGGAGTCGGGGATCCGCTTCTGGAAGAACGACGAGCCCGACGCCCCGTTGGGGAAGCGCTGCAGCAGCACCGGGCGGTCGCCCATCTGGCGCATCACCGCCTCGCCGACGCGCAGGTAGTACATGACGAGGTCGAGCTTGGTGTCGCCGCGCGTCGCGAAGAACACCTTGTCGGGATGGGTGATCGACACCGTGTGCCCGTCGACCTCCAGCTCGACGGTGTGCTCGTCGGACGTCCTGGCCACGCTTGCCACGCTACGCAGGCCGCTCGCTACGTTCGGCTCATGACCGACACCGTCACCGTCACCTCGCCGCTGCAGGGCACGATCGTCGTCGTCGACGTCGCCGCGGGCGACGAGGTCCGCGCCGGCCAGCAGCTGATGCTGATCGAGTCGATGAAGATGCACCACTCGATCGACGCGACGGTCAGCGGGGTCGTCGGCGAGCTGCTCGTCGAGGTCGGCACGACGGTGATGGAGGGCGACCCGGTCGCCTCGATCACCCCGCAGGACGTGGACCACGTCGAGCAGGAGGACGAGGAGGCGATCGACCTCGACCGCATCCGCCCCGACCTCGCCGAGGTCGTCGCCCGCCACGAGATCGGCCTCGACCCGGCCCGGCCGGACATGGTCGAGCGGCGCCGCAAGGTCAACCGGCGCACCACCCGCGAGAACCTGGCCGACCTCGTCGACGACGGCACGTTCGTCGAGTACGGCCCCGTGGTGATCGCCGCCCAGCGCCGCCGCCGGGCGCTCGACGATCTGATCAAGCGGACCCCGGCCGACGGGATGGTCGGTGGCATCGGCTCGGTCAACGGCCACCTGTTCGACGGCAAGGCCGCCCAGGTGGTGGCGATGTCGTACGACTACACCGTCCTCGCCGGCACCCAGGGCTTGCAGAACCACCGCAAGAAGGACCGCCTGTTCGAGGTCGCCGAACGGCTCAAGCTGCCGGTCGTGTTCTTCACCGAGGGCGGCGGCGGCCGGCCCGGCGACACCGACGGCCTCGGCGCCAGTGGCCTCGACTGCCTGGCGTTCATGTACTGGGGGCAGCTGTCCGGCCTGGTGCCGCTGGTCGGGATCAACGCCGGCTACTGCTTCGCCGGCAACGCGGCGATCCTCGGGGTGTGCGACGTGGTCATCGCCACCGCCGACTCGAACATCGGCATGGGCGGCCCGGCGATGATCGAGGGCGGCGGGCTCGGCGTGTTCGAGCCGACGGCGATCGGGCCGATGAGCGTGCAGCAGTACAACGGCGTCGTCGACATCGCCGTCGCCGACGAGGCCGAGGCGGTGAAGGTCGCCAAGCAGTACCTGTCGTACTTCCAGGGGGCGACCTCCGAGTGGGAGTGCATCGACCAGCGTGAGCTGCGCCACGTCATCCCCGAGGACCGCAAGCGCAGCTACGACGTGCGCAACGCGATCGAGGGGATCTTCGACACCGACTCGGTGCTGGAGTTGCGCCGTGACTTCGGGCTCGGGATGGTCACCGCGCTGGCCCGCGTCGAGGGCCGACCGGTCGGCGTCATCGCCAACAACCCGAACCACCTCGCCGGGGCGATCGACTCACCCGGCGCCGACAAGGCCGCCCGGTTCATCCAGCTGTGCGACGCGTTCGACATCCCGATCGTCACGCTCGTCGACACGCCGGGGATGATGGTCGGGCCGGCCGTCGAGCAGACCGCGCTCGTGCGCCACTGCTGCCGGCTGTTCGTCAACGGCGCCAACGTCACCGTGCCGATGGTCAGCATCGTCCTGCGCAAGTGCTACGGGCTCGGGGCCCAGGCGATGATGGGCGGCACCACCAAGGCCCCGCGGGCCTGCGTCGCCTGGCCGACCGGCGAGCTCGGCGGCATGGGCCTGGAGGGCGCGGTGCGCCTCGGCTACCGCAACGAGCTGGAGGCCGTGCAGGACCCCGCCGAGCGTGAGGCGCTGTTCGAGCAGATGGTCGACCGGATGTACGCGCACGGCAAGGCGCTGAACGCCGCGTCGCACTTCGAGATCGACGACGTCATCGACCCGGCCGACACCCGCCGGTGGATCAAGGTGATCCTCACCTCCGCGCCGGCGCCGCTGCCGCGCCAGGGCAAGAAGCGGCCGAACATCGACACCTGGTAGCCAGCGGCTGCTAGGAACCTCGTCGTGAAGATCGACGAGGTCGAGCTGCGCGTCATCCGCGTCCCGTTCCGCAGTGCGTTCACGACGTCGTTCGGGTCGCAGACCGAGAAGCACACGGTGATCGTCACCGTCCGCGCAGGTGGCGTCGAGGGCTACGGCGAGGGCGTGATGGAGCCGTTGCCGGACTACCGGGAGGAGACGCTGGCCGGGGCGCTGCACCTGCTGCGCCAGGCGCTCGTGCCGACGCTGCTGCGCGACGGCTGCTCGCATCCGCGCGAGCTCGCCGGCGCGTGGGCCCGCTACCGGGGCAACCCGATGTGCAAGACGTCGCTGGAGCTGGCGGTGTGGGACTGCTTCGCTCGTCAACGGGGCGTGGCGCTGCGCGACCTGATCGGCGGCGCCGCCACCGAGATCCCCGTCGGCGCCAGCCTGGGGATGAACCCGCTGCCGGTCACCTTGGAGTCCGTCGGCCGTCACGTCGGCGAGGGCTACAAGCGGATCAAGCTCAAGGTCGAGCCCGGGTGGGACCACGAGCTGCTCGGTGCGGTGCGCGCCGCGCATCCCGACATCGAGCTGACCGTCGACGCCAACTCGGCGTACACACTCGACGACCTCGACTCGCTGCGGCGCTTCGACGACTACGGCCTGAAGTACGTCGAGCAGCCGTTGCACTGGGACGACCTCGTCGACCATGCCGCGCTCGCGCCGCGTCTCAGAACCCCACTCTGCCTCGACGAGTCGCTGACGTCGCCGGCGCGGGTGCGCGCCGCCCTCGACCTCGGGTCGTGCACGGTGGTCAACCTCAAGGTCGGCCGCGTCGGCGGGCTGGCGGCGACGTTGCAGATCCACGAGCTGTGCGTGGCGCGGGGCGTGCCGATGTGGTGCGGCGGGATGCTGGAGACCGGCATCGGCCGGGCGCACAACATCCACGTGGCGACGCTCCCCGGCTTCGTGTACCCGGGCGACACCGCATCGGCGTCGAGGACCTACGCCCGCGACATCGTCGAACAGCCGTTGGAGGCGGTGCGCGGGGTGATGCCGGTGCCGGTCGACGGGCCGGGGATCGGCGTCACCCTCGACCGGGCGTTCCTCGACGAGGTGACGGAGTCGGTCGAGACGATCCGGCCGTGATCGAGGTGCTCGACGTGGAGCTGCGCGAGCTGCGCACCGCCGCCGAGCTGGCACCGCTGCCCGAGCTGGAGCGGCGGGTGTGGGGCGGCGAGAGCGAGATGGTGTCGATCAACGTGCTCGTGGCGACGATCAGCGAGGGCGGCGTGGCGATCGGGGCGTTCGACGGCGAGCGGCTCGTCGGCGCGGTCTACGGCTTCGCCACCAGCGATCCGCACGTGCACCACTCGCACTACCTCGCCGTCGACGCGCCGTACCGGCGCAGCGGGCTCGGCGAGGTGCTGAAGCGTCGTCAGCGGGCGTGGTGCCTGGCCCGCGGGATCACCGCGATGCGCTGGACGTACGACCCGCTGCAGTACGGCAACGCCCACCTCAACCTGCGCCGCCTCGGGGCGTTCGGGATCGCCTACCACGTCGACCACTACGGGTCGCTCGGCGGGATCAACGGCTCGCTGCCGAGCGACCGGGTGACCGTTCGCTGGGAGCTCGACGGCTCGCGGCCCGCCGTCGCCGAACAGCGCGTGGTCGCCGCGCCGGCGATCACGCCGGCCGACATCACCGCCGCGGCCGACGCCGCGCTCACCGCCCGTCACGAGCTGCGCGCCGCGCTGGCCCCGCTGCTCGACGACGGGTGGCTGATGGTCGACGTCGACCGCGCCGCCCCGTCGTACACCGTCGCCAGGTGACCACGGCCCAGATCCTCGCGGTGGCGGGGGCCGTGTTCTTCGCCGCGTTCGTCCAGGCGATCGCCGGCTTCGGCTTCGGGCTGATGTCGATGCCGTTGATGACGCTGGCGATCGAGCCGTCGCTCGCCGTCGTCGTCAGCACGCTCGTCAGCGTGTGCATCACCACGTGGCAGTCGTGGGCGATGCGCGCCGACGCCGTCCGGCCGGTGCTCAAGCGGATGACGATCGCCGCCTACGTGGGCATGCCGCTCGGCCTCGTCGTGCTGACCACCGTCGGCGACACCGCGCTGCGCCTCACGCTGGGCGTGGCCGTGCTGATCGCCGTCGTGCTGCTCGCGGCGAACGTCAGCTTCAACCCCGGGCCGCGCACCGACCTGGCCGCCGGCTTCGTCTCCGGCCTCCTCAACACCTCGCTGTCGACGAACGGGCCGCCCCTGGTGTTCGCCCTGCAAGCCAGGCGGATGGAGGCGCACCACTTCCGGGCCACGATCTCGGGGGTGTTCGCGCTGAGCAACGTGTTCGCCCTCACGCTGTTCGTCGCCTCCGGCAAGGTCACCCGTGACGGCCTCGTCGCCGCGGCGTTCACCGCCCCGTCGCTGCTCGCCGGCCAGGCGCTCGGCTTCCCGCTGCGCAAGCACGTCCACGGCCAGCGCTTCCGCGGGCTGGTCCTCGTGCTGCTGACGCTGGCCGGCGCCAGCGCCGTCGTCGGCGCGCTGCGCTGATTCGCCCACCTGGGGCGGCGGGCACATGACAAGCTGGCGGGATGGGGGAGCGCTGCCGACGGCTGGTGATCGTCACCGGTCTGCTCGCCGTCGCCCTGCTCGCCGGCTGCGGCAGCGACCCCAAGCCGAAGAGCGGGATCACCATCGACACGCTCGCTGCGGCGTCCGGGACCGCGTGCCCGGTGCCGCTCGAGGTCGCCGCCGACAACAGCGGGATCGACACGCCTTCGCCGGCGACAGGTTCGGTCACCGCCGGCGAGCCGTCGACGGCGACGGATCCGTCGTCGATGGCGGTGTCGCCGCTGGACGAGGCCAACGGGGTCGAGGTCAGCTGCACGCTGCCGCTCGCCGACGGCGGCGCCGTCGACCTGTTGCTGATCGCGGCGCGCACCGACCAGGCGCCGTTGCTCGTCGTCGCCGCGGCGGCTGACGCCGCCAAGCTCAGCCGGGACCAGGCCACCCAACTGGCCAACGACGCGACGCGGACGGCGGCTGGTCAGCTCGTCCCGGTCCCCGGGTCCGACGCGGTGGCGGTGATGCCGACGACGGTGAACGGGGCGGCGAGCGCAGCGATGGTCGTGTCGTCGAACGGCCTCAAGCGCCCCCAGATCGAGCAGATCGCCCGCCAACTCGACCAGCGCTTGCATTGAACCGTCCGCGTTCGTGCTCTGGTGGCAGCCGAGTTGCTCCCTGCGCCTGACGTGCTCGCCCGCTGCGCTTCGGCGTTCGCCGCGCTTTGGACGACTGCTGCCTTCGAGACGGGGCGTCGCGCTCTGGTAGCCAGGCACGAGGTCCGGCCGAGGGGTGCCGGTTGCGACGCGAGGGGACCAGCGATGGCGAAGATCTGTGAGAGCCGGGTGTGTATCGTCACCGGGGCAGGCCGGGGGATCGGACGCGAGCACGCACGGATGCTCGCCGAGCAGGGGGCCCGGCTGGTGCTCAACGACACCGGCGGCCACACCGACGGCACCGGTACCGATGCTTCCGTCGTTCAGGCAGTGGCCGACGAGATCAACGCCACCGGCGGCGAGGCCGTCGTCAACACGGACAGCGTGTCGAGCTGGGAAGGAGCGCAGCGGCTCGTCAACCAGGCCGTTGAGACGTACGGCGACCTGCACGTGCTGATCAACAACGCCGGCATCCTGCGCGACCGCGTCCTTGCCAACATGACCGAGGACGAGTGGGACGGTGTGATCGACGTCCACCTCAAGGGGACGTTCGCGCCGTCGCGCTGGGCGGCCGCGTACTGGCGCGAGCAGGCCAAGGGCGGGGCGACGCTCGACAACCGGATCATCAACACGTCGTCGGCGTCGGGCCTGTACGGCAACCCGGGCCAGACGAACTACGGCGCGGCCAAGGCCGGCATCGCCGCGTTCACCCAGATCGCGGCGCGCGAGCTGGGCCGCTACGGCGTGACGGTCAACGCCATCGCCCCCGGTGCGCTCACCCGGATGACCGAGGGCTTGCCGGGGATGGCTGCCCGTGGCGACGCGGCCCGTGAGGCGATGAACCCGCGGTGGATCTCTCCGGTCGTCGTCTGGCTGGCCTCGACGCAGTCGAAAGGTGTGACCGGCCGGGTGTTCCAGACCTCCGGTTCCGAGCTGTCGGTGGTGGAGTGCTGGCATGTCGGCCCGTCCGCAGCCGCACCCGCCGACGCCCCCGACGTCGACGCCGTCGTCCGCCCCCTTCTCGCCGCCGCCCGCCCCAATGCCGGCATGGACGGCAACGACAAGGACTGGTAGTCCCTTCCTCCTCCATTCGCTCGCTTCGCTCGCTCATGTCGTCGGAGCTTCGAAGAGCGGCCTTCGGCCGCACCCAGCTGGTGATCGCCGGACCGGCAAAGCCGGATCCGGCGATGGCGAGGGGGGATCGCGGAGCGCCCCCTCGCGCACCCCCCACACGCGGTCACTTGGCTCCGAACATCATCAACCATTGGTCTTTCGTGCGGGGGCGGAAGACGTAGTTGGTCTCCTTGATCGCTTCGATCGTGCCGCTCGACGGGACGGAGTAGCGGTGGCCGGGGAACACGACGGTCTCGGTCGGCATCGAGATCAGCGTCTGCAGGCTGTCGTACATCAGCTCCGGGTCGCTGCCGGGCAGATCGGTGCGGCCGCAGCCCTCGAGGAACAGCGTGTCGCCGCTGACGAGGCGGCCGTCGACGTGGAAGCACTGGCTGCCCGGCGTGTGGCCCGGCGTGTGCACCATCGTGACGGCGACGTCGCCGACCTGGAGGACGTCGCCGCCCTCGTGGGCGACGAGCTGGCCGGCGGTCAGGCCGGTGGTCTTCTGCACCCACGGCACCTCGTCACGCTGCACGTGGACGGGGCAGTCGACCCGCTCCAGCAGCGTCGCCACGCCCTCGACGCGGTAGCCCATCATCGAGCCGCCGATGTGATCGGCGTGGTAGTGGGTGGCGAGGACACCGGTGAGGCGCATCCCGTCGTGTTCGAGCACGTCGACCAGCTCGTTCACCGCATAGGCCGGATCGACGAGCACGCACTCGCCCGTGGCGCGGTCGCCGATGGCGTAGACGAAGTTGACCATCTGCTGGGCGATCGGGTCGTCGGTGGCGAAGTCGCGACCGGACAGGAGCTGGCGGAAGTAGAAGCGGTCGGTCGTCATGCCTGCAAGCTAACGAGTGCTCACGCCCGCACGAACGACGCTGCTCCGTGACCCTCGCCGGTACGGTCGCGGGGGTGAGCGAGCAGCTGACCGTGCTGGAACCTGGGCAGGCGATCGTCTTCGGCGGCGACCGGGTCACCCACGTCAGCCCGGAGCTGGCCGCGGCGTTCCGGGCGGGTGATCGCCTCGTCGTCGTCCACGAGACCGGCGACCTGCTCCACGTCCCACAGGCCGATCACGAGCTGGTCCACGGCGCGGTCGGTGCCGCCGTCGATGCGTTCGTCGCGCTCGTCGACGTCACCGACGAGCAGATCTCGGCGTTCTTCGACGGCTTCGCCGCCCGGCTGGAGGACGACGCGACGTTCGCGTCCATCGCCTCGGCCAACGCCGTCGACGTCGCCGACGCCCGCGCTCGCGGCCGGGCCACCGGACGCCTGGAGCTGCGCGCGTCGATGCGCGCCGGCATGGTCGCCGGTCTGCGCAGTTGGCGCGACAGCTCGACGCGCCGCGCCCAGCACCTCGCCACCCACGAGCACGACGGCTGGTCGGTGGAGGCGTGGCGCAGCCCGCTCGGCGTCGTCGGCTTCGTGTTCGAGGGGCGACCGAACGTGTTCGCCGACGCCACCGGCGTGCTGCGCACCGGCAACGCGGTCGTGTTCCGCATCGGCAGCGACGCGCTCGGCACCGCTCGGGCGATCGTGCGTGACGCGCTGGCGCCGGCGCTGCACGAGGCCGGGCTGCCCGCCGGCGCGGTGCAGCTCGTCGACTCGCCGGCGCGCGCCGCCGGCTGGGCGCTGTTCGCCGACACCCGCCTGGCGCTGGCGGTGGCTCGCGGCTCGGGACCGGCGGTCGCCCAACTCGGCGCGGTCGCCCGCCAGCACGGCGTGCCGGTCAGCCTGCACGGCACCGGCGGGGCGTGGCTCGTCGCCGACGCCCGTGCCGACGCCGACCGCTTCGCCGCCGCCGTCGAGCACTCGCTGGACCGCAAGGTGTGCAACACGCTGAACGTGTGCTGCGTGGTCGCGGCGCGCCCGGACCTCGTCGACGCGTTCGAGGACGCGGCGCGCAAGGCCGCGGCGCGCCGCGGTGTCGAGCCGCTGATCCACCGCCTGTCGATCGACGACGACGTGCTGGCGACCGAGTGGGAGTGGGACGACGTGCCCGAGGTGTCGCTCGTCGTCGTCGACTCCGTCGAGCAGGCCGTCGCCGCCTGCAACCGGTTCAGCCCGCACTTCGTGGCCTCGTTGATCAGCGACGACCCGGCGGCGCACGAGGCGTTCTACGGTGCGGTCGACGCCCCGTTCGTCGGCGACGGCTTCACCCGCTGGGTCGACGGCCAGTTCGCCCTCGACCAGCCCGAGCTCGGCCTGTCGAACTGGCAGGCCGGCCGCCTGTTCGCCCGCAGCGGCGTCCTCTCCGGCGACTCGGTCCACACGGTGCGCCTGCGCGCCAAGGTCACCGACGCCCACCTCCATCGCTGAACCGCTCATGTTCGTGCTCCGGTCGCAGCCAAGCTGCCAACGTTGGTGCTCCGGTCGCAGCCAAGCTGCTCCTTGCGCCTGCCGTGCTCGTCGCCGCCGCTGCGCTTCGGCGCTCGCCGCGTGTTGGATCGGTGGTGAGCTCGATGTTCGTCAGCCACGTCTGCTGAGCGGAGGCCGACCGGTCGGTCCGAGTCACAGGTGTTGGTTCGAGTCGCTGGCGCGGGGACGTACCGCGCCAGCGACTCCGACCAGCGTCTGAGACTCGGACCAGCGTCGAGGATTCGGACCAGCGTCTGGGACTCGGAAGGGCTCCTGGGTGCGGCGGGAGCGGGTGCGGCGGTGGGTACGTTGTGTGGCCGTGATTCGGACGGGACGGCGGGGGTGGCGCGTCCTGGTGACGCTCGCTGCCGCGGTGGCGCTCGCGGCGTGCGCGACCGACGTCGGGGGGCCGACGGCGCAGTCGGCCACCGGCGCCGAACGGCCGGCGGCCTCGGCGCCCACCGGTGCGGCGCCGGCTCCCACGATCACGACGGCGACGACGACGGTGCCGACCGCTGCGAGCACCACGACGACGGCAGCCACCGACACGACTCGGGACTCGGCGCCACGGGCGGGCGATGCTGACGATCCCGACGGGGTGGGTGACGAGCTGTTCCCGGCGCTCGGCAACCCGGGCCTCGACGTCCAGCACTACGACGTCGAGCTGACCTACGACCACGACGCCACGTCGTTGCTGGGCGCGGTCGGCCTCGACGTTCGCTTCACCGAGGACCGCGCCGAGGCTCACGCTCGACGCCGACGGACCGATCGTCGACGCGGTCTCGATCGACGGAACGCCGGTCGAGTTCCGCCAGGACGGCGCCGAGCTGCGGATCACCCCGGCATCGCCGGTGCCCGCCGGCGACACCCGGCGCGTCGACGTGACCTACCACCTGCAGCCGAAGAGCAAGGCGAGCGCCACCGGCATCCGGGTCGGGTGGTTCGACACCGCCGGCGGGTCGTACGTGCTCAACGAGCCCGACGGCGCGAACACCTGGTTGCCGAGCAACGACCACCCGAGCGACAAGGCGACGTACGACTTCACGATCCACGTCGGGCCGGGTGTGACCGCCGTGGCCAACGGCGCGCTGGTCGAGCACGCCACGACCGCCGACGGCGAGACCTGGCGGTGGCGCGAGGACGAGCCGATGGCCACGTACCTCGTCCAGCTGCTGACCGGCGACTACGAGCTGGTCGAGGGCACCGGTCCCGGCGGGCTACCGCTGGTCAGCGCGATCCTGCGCAGCGAGCTGCCCGCCGCGCAGGCCGAGCTCGACTCGATGGCCGAGCAGATCACCGCGCTGGAGGCGGTCCTCGGGCCGTACCCGCTGGAGCGCTACGGCATCGCCGTCACCGACAGCTTCCCCGGCCTGGCGATGGAGACGCAGGGTCGCTCGCAGTACAGCAAGGACGATCTCGGTCCCAACGGCTTCGGCAGCGACTCGACGTTCGTCCACGAGCTGGCCCACCAGTGGTTCGGGAACGCCGTCACGCCGGCACGGTGGCAGGACATCTGGCTCAACGAGGGCTTCGCCACCTACGCCCAGCTCCTGTACGACGAGCAGGTGCGCGGCACACGGGTTCCCTCCGGACCGCTGACGCCCGACAGCGGGCTCGGACCGATCGGCGAGCCGACCGCGGCGAACATGTTCGGCAGCGTCACCTACGACGGTGGGGCGATGCTGCTCGGTGCGCTGCGCCAGACGATCGGTGACGAGCAGTTCTTCGAGCTCCTGCGCCGGTGGGTGGCCGACAACGACGGGACGTCACGCACGACCGACGACTTCGTCGCGCTCGCCGACGAGATCGGCGGCCGCGACCTCGGCCCCTTCTTCGACGAGTGGCTGCTCGGCGTCGACTCCGAACCAGCGACGAGCACGACCGGCTGATCACTGGTTGGTGAGGCGGTCGATCACCGGGCCACGCCAGCGGTCGGCCTTGCCGGTGCGGGTCTCGTAGCGGTCGGCGCGGTCGGTCAGGCGGACCATCGCGTTGACGCCCAGCCAGCGCAACGGCTCGAGCTTCCCAATGCTTGCTGCGATGGTCGACCCACGGCAGCTCGCACAGGGCGCTGCGCTCGCCGGTGAGCAGCTCGGCGAGCGTTCGGCCGGCGAGGTTCGTCGTCGCCACGCCGTCGCCGACGTAGCCGCCGGCCCAGGCGATGCCGTTGGCGCGGTCGAGGCCGATCGAGCACCACCAGTCGCGCGCCGCGGCGACCGCACCGCCCCAGCGATGGGTGATCGTTGCATCTGCAAGGACCGGGAACAGCTCGACCAGCGTCGCCCGCAACCGCTCGTGTACCGCGCCGTCGTGCTCGTAGTCGGCGCGCATCCGGCTGGCGTAGTGGTACGGCGCACCCCGCCCGCCGAAGGCGATGCGCCCGTCGGCGGTCCGCTGCCCGTAGATCACCAGGCGGCGCCCGTCGGTGAACGTCTCCCGGCGTTCGAGCCCGATCGTCGCGAGCACGTCGGCGGGCAGCGGTTCGGTGGCGATCATCAGTGAGTAGATCGGCACGAGCGCCCGCTTCAGGCCCGGCAGGCCGGCGGTGAACGCCTCGGTGGCACGCACGGTGAAGCGGGTGCGGATCGTGCGCCGGCCGGCACGCACCCGGCCGCGCTCGACGTGGTCGACGCGGGTGCGCTCGTGGATCGTCACGCCGCGGCGCTCGACGGCGTTCGCCAGCCCGGCGACGAGCTTGGCGGGGTGCAGTGCGGCGCACTGGCGGGTGGACACCGCCCCGAGGGCGTCGTCGATGCCGATGCGCGCCTCGGTGGCCGCGGCGTCCAGCCAGCACACGTCGTCGTCGCCGAAGCCGAAGGCGTGGTGATGATCGACCTCGGCGCGCAGGCGCGCCGCCTGCACCGCGCTGCGGGCGACGTGCAGCGTGCCGCCCTTGGCGAGGTCGCAGTCGATCCGCTCGGCGGCGACGACCGCGGCCACCTCGTCGACGGTGGCGTCCATCGCCTGCTGGGCGTGGTGGGCGGCGGCCTGGCCGTGGGCGGTGGCGATCGAGTCGAGGCTCATCGGCAGCAGCGCCGAGCACCACCCGCCGTTGCGCCCACTGGCGCCGAAGCCGGCCGTCTCGGCGTCGAGCACGACGATCCGCCACTGCGGGCGCCGGGCGGCGAGGTACCACGCGGTCCACAGCCCGGTCAGGCCGGCGCCGACGATCACGACGTCGGCCTCCGTGTCGGCGTCGAGCGCCGGTCGTGCCGGCGCGCCGGCCGGGCCGGCCGTGTCGTGCCACAGCGACGAGGTCAGCGGTGTCGACACGGCTGCCCCGTCACCCGTGAGCGGCGACCGGATCGAGGACGACGTTGTCGATCAGGCGGACCTCGCCGAACCACACAGCGGTGCTCATCACCGCCGGCCGGGTGACTACGTCCACCGGTTCGAGCGTCGCCGCGTCGTTGACCGCGAGGTACTCCAGCCGGGCGAGCGGCTCGGTTTCCACCGGGGCCGCAGCGGTCTGGGCCAGGCGGGTGGCGTTGCGCTCGCCGCCGGCGAACGCGCCGCGTGCCGCGTCGAGGCCACGGGCGATGCAGTTGGCGACGGCTCGCTGCTCCGGGGTCAGCCGCCGGTTGCGGCTCGACAGCGCCAGACCGTCCGGCTCGCGGACCGTCGGCACCCCGACGATCTCGATGCCCATGTCCAAGTCGCCGGTCATCCGCCTGACGACGGCGAGTTGCTGGAAGTCCTTCTGGCCGAACACGGCGACGTCCGGGCGCACCGCGTTGAACAGCTTGGTGACCACGGTGCACACGCCCCGGAAGTGTCCCGGCCGCCCTGCGCCTTCCAGCGGTTCGGCGGTGGTCCCGGGATCGACGTTGGTCTCGAACCCGTCGGGGTACATCACCGCCGCGCTCGGGGCATAGACCGTGGTGACCCCGGCGTCGGCGCAGGCGGCGAGGTCGCTGTCCACCGGCCGCGGGTACAGGTCGTAGTCGTCGGCGCGGTTGAACTGCAGCGGGTTGACGAAGATCGACACGGCGACGACGTCGCCGTGGTCGTGGGCGACGCGGATCAGCTCGAGGTGACCGGCGTGCAGCGCGCCCATCGTCGGCACGAGAGCGACGCGCCGGCGCTCGGCGTGCTGCCCAGCGCTCCAACGCTGCATGTCCGCCGGCGTCTCCAGGATGGTCAGCGGTGCCGTGTCGTGCTCGATCACACGCTCCACCTTGTCAGGCCCGGCCCCGCATCGGGCAACGCTCCTCGAAGTTCAGCCGAAGGCTCCCGGGCAGAGGTCGCGGTAGGCGAGGGCGCCGCCGCTGGAACGGGCGTCGACGACGCCGATCGTGCAGGCCGCGGCGAAGCAGTCGGCGCCGGCCTCGAGCACGGCGTTGAACGCGATCGCCCGGCCGCGTTCTGCGAGGTGGTCGGGCAGTGGGGGCTCGGCGAGCTCGCCGGCGCCGGTCGACAGGGCGAAGATCGTGTCGCCGTCGAACATCGAGTGCACCGGGCGAATGGCTCGGGCCAGCCCGTCGTGGGCGACCTGGGCGAGCTTGTGGCACTCCGCCTTGGTCAGTCGCGCCGAGCAGGCGACGACGCCGATCGTCGTGTTCAACGGCGGCGTCGCCACGCCGCCCGTCGCTTCGCCACCTGACCCGGACGGCTGTGAGGGCATCGCCGCGGCGATGCAGCTGTCCACGTAGGCGGCCAGGGCCCGGCGCTCGCTGGCCGGCGGGCGGCGCAGCCCGCTGCCGGCGTGGAACCAGGGGAGCCCGGTCGCCGGGTCGATCACCCGCCCGGCGGCGTTGACGACGGCGAGTGCGGCGACGACGGTCCCGTCGGCCAACTGGGCGCGGGCCGTGCCGACGCCGCCCTGCAGCCACCCTGCCTGGGCGCCGGTGCCGGCACCGACCGCGCCGGTGGTGACCGGCCCGCCGCGGGCCCGCTCGGTGGCGCGGCGTCCGAACTCGGCATCGGGCCTGCGGTCGAAGCGGCCGCCGCGGCCGAGGTCGAAGATCACCGCGGCCGGCACGATCGGCACGACCTGCTCGGGTGCCGGCCCGACCCGGAAGCCGCGCAGCTGCGCGGCGAGGTGGGACATCACCCCGTCGGCAGCCGCCAGCCCGAACGCGCTCCCACCGCTGAGGCAGATCGCGTCGATCCGCTGCATCGTCGCCGCCGGCGCCAGCAGGTCCGTCTCCCGGGTGCCGGGCCCGCCGCCACGCGCCTCGCCGCTGGCGACCGCACCCCCGTCGGTCAGCACGACGGTGGTGCCGGTGCGCCAGCCGGCACCGCGGCGCTCGAAGTGGCCGACGCGCACGCCGGGCACCTCGGTGATCCCGGCGCGCTGGATGGGCGGTGTCGGCGGCACAACGATCAGGTGCTGATGGTGCGCATCGCCGACTGCGGGGCGACCGTGCGCCAGACGCCGACGGCGACGATGTAGCACGGGCACAGCACCAGCAGCACCGAGCCGTACCACGGCGTCGCCGGCCAACGTGCGGTCATGTACAGCATGGAGGCCAACCACAGCACGGTGACGGAGACGGTCACCGGCCGCCACAGCTTGACCTGCATCGGATGCAGGAACTTGATGTTGGTCAGCTGCGACAGGGCGAGGATCACGCAGGCCACCGCGGCGAACCACTTCGGCACGTCGAGCAGGTACAGCGTCGGCACGATCATGTTCCACTCGCACGGGAAGCCGTTGAAGAAGTGGTCGTCGGTCATCTGGTCGGTGCGGGCCATCCACAGCGCCGACGTGAACAGCATGAATGCGCCGACGTACAGCGACCAGCCCGCCGGCACGACGTGGAAGCGGTGCAGGAACAGCACCGGCACGACGATGCAGGTGACGTAGTCGATGATCAGGTCGAGGGCGTAGCCGTCGATGCGCGGGACGGTCTCGCGCACCGCCCAGGCACGGGCGACCGGGCCGTCGATGCCGTCGAGGACCATGGCGATCGCCAGCCACAGGATCGCGGCGCGCGGCTGGCCGTCGGCGACGGCGATGATCCCGAACATCCCGCAGATCGCCCCGCTGGCCGTGACGCAGTGGACCAGGTAGCCCTTGGCGACTGGGTGCTTGGCCGGTCCGGTGGTGCACCGGACGGTGGCGGTGGGGTTCGCGTCGGCGGAGGTCATGTCGTGATCAGGTGGTGGCCGGTGGCGACCGTCGCCCGATGGTACTCGTCCGGGACGAGCGCGTCCCGGGACCCGTGGCTCACCCGCGCGCTGCCCACAGCTGGCGCAGCGCGGGCTCCGGGTCGTCGAGCAGGTCGGGCTGGGCGCCGAAGCGGCGCACCACCCGGCGTGGCGTGCGGTGCCGTGGCCAACCGGGGTCGCCCTCGCGGGCGAAGGCGAGGATCGCATCGCTGTAGGCGGTGGCGACGACCGCCCGGTCGGCGCCGGTGCCGGTCAGCTGGGCGACGCCGACGGCATCGAGGTTGTCGAACGTGAACGGGATGTCGACGGCGTGGCACGCCCCGAGCACGCCGCCGAACGCCGGCGTGGCCCAGTCGAACCGGTACATCCACGTCGGCGTCTCCGGGTGGCGGCGCATCCGCTCCTCGACCAGTCGCTGGGCCGGGGCGCGGAACGCAGCATCGGTGTGCAGCGCGACGACGAGCTGCTTCGGCGTCGCCTGTGGCCGCGCCGCCCGATACGCGGCCCACGCCGCGGGCGCCCCCTCGCCGAGCTCGCGCTCGAAGTTCCTGCGAGCCGCGGCCTCGTCGACGCTCGCCAGCCGCGGATCGAACGTCAGGAACAGCGCCATCTCGTCCCGGGTCGTGCCGATCACCAGCGGCAGCGGGTGCTCGGCGGCGGCGTCGGCGATCGGGCCGTGGAAGAGGTTGCTGTCGACGGCGGGGGAGAAGGTGGTGAAGCTGCCGTCGAGCACCGCGATCTGCGCGTCGAGCACCCGCGACAGCGGCGCGTCTGCCAGCTCGTCGAGCGACGTCGCCTCGGCGGCGTGCAGGAACGCATCGAGCGCCTCCTCGGCACGGGCCGCGCTGCGCAGCTGGCTGATCGACGGGCTCATCGCGCAGCCCCGGGCGAAGAGCGGTCGCGCCGCCGGCGTGCCCATCAGGGCGACGACCGACGAGCCGCCGGCGGACTCACCGAACACCGTCACCCGCGAGGGGTCGCCCCCGAACGAGGCGATCTCGTCGCGTACCCATTCCAGCGCGGCGATCTGGTCGCGGGTCCCGCAGTTCGTCGTCCCGCTGAAGCCGAGCGCGCCGAGACGGTAGTTGATCGTGACGACGACGACGTCGCCGCGCCGGCACAGGCGGGTGCCGTCGTACCACGGCATCGCCCCGGTACCGCTGGTGAACCCGCCGCCGTGGATCCACACCAGCACCGGGCGGGCGCCGTCGTCGCACGCCGGGGTCCACACGTTCAGCGACAGGCAGTCCTCGTCCATCGGCAGCGCCGCCGCGCCGAGCGCCTGCTCGACGATGCCGATCGACTGCGGGCACTGCGCGCCCGGGGCGGTGGCGTCGAGCACGCCGTCCCACGGCCCGGTGCGCTCGGGTGGTGCGAAGCGTGCCGCGGTGGCGTAGCGGATGCCCTGGAAGACGAGCACGCCGTCACCGCGTCGGCCACGGATCGCGCCGAGTGGGGTGGAGAAGGTGACGTCGGTCGCGCTGCTCATCGGCGCACCTCGCCCGTGGCCACGGTGCGCCGACGAACAAGCCGCACCGTGACGTTGGTTCGCTCGCTCACCCGTGCGACGGTACCGGCCGGTAGCGTGCGCCGCCGTGCGGGCTTCGGTGGTGACGCGATCGGTGCACGCCGTCAGCGGCGCGGCGGTCCGGCGGCTGTGGGCGGCGGCGGGCCGGGTCGGTTCGATCGGGCCGGCGAGCGCGGCTGGCCGGCGCTTCGGCCGCATCGGCGACGGCAGCATCATCTGCTTCCCGCAGGGTCCGATGTTCAACGAGCACTACGTCCACATCGGCGCCGGCACGATGATCGGCCCCGGCGTGGCGGTCTCGGCGGGGATGGCCCCGGGCCAGCAGTGCCTGACGGATCCGGTCGTGCGCATCGGCGACCGCTGCCTGATCGGGCGCAACAGCTCGATCGTCGGCCACCTGCGCATCGACATCGGCGACGACGTGTGGACCGGGCCGAACGTCTACATCACCGACCAGAACCACGGCTACGAGGACCTCGACGAGCCGATCTCCCGCCAGACCCAGCCCGAGCAGGAGGTGACGATCGGCGCCGGCTCGTGGCTGGGCACGAACACCGTCGTGCTCCCCGGGGCACGCATCGGCCGCCACGTCACCGTCGGCGCCGGCTCGGTGGTGCGCGGCGAGCTCCCGGACTTCTGCGTCGCCGTCGGCACCCCCGCCAAGGTCGTCCGCTTCCACGACGGCCACGACTGGCTGCGACCGGAGCACGAAGATCAGGTCGAGCAGGGATCCAAGGCGCGGTGAGCGCCGAAGCGCAGCGGAGGCGGCGAGCACGGCAGGCGCAGGGAGCAGCTTGGCTGCGACCGGAGCACGAACATCAGTTGTTGGCAAGCTCTCCAGGTGGTGCGCAGCGCTCGATGCCGTTGGCGGAGGTGAAGTCGGTGATGACGTTGCTCACCGGGCCGCCGGCCGCCTCGGACTCGGTGTAGGGCACCTTCTCCAGGTCGCGCAGCTCGTCGACGTACCGTCGCCGGTCGCCGATCACCATCCCGTAGTACTTCTGGAACGTCTCCATCCGGCCGGCGTCGCCGGCGTTGTCGACCGGGATGGCAGCGACGTCGGCGACCATCTGCTCGAGGATGTCGGTGGCCTTCTCGACGATGTCGGCGCGCTCGCGCATCTGCTCGGGCGTCGGGTCGGTGATCAGCCCGCCGCTCATGTCGCCGAGGGCGACGCGGCGGGCGTTGGCCTCGGTGCAGATCGCCTTCGCGGCGTCCTGCCACCCTGGCGTGGTCATCACGTAGACCTTGGTGTAGATCGGCGTCGGGCGGACCAGGAAGATGTACCCCCACATCCCGGCGATCACCAGTGACACGGCGAGCAGCGCCCAGCGGACCCAACCGCGCTTGCGGGGGGACTCGTCCTGCGGCTGCTCGACGGGCGGTTCGACGGGTTCGACCATGGTGTTCACGGCGTGGCCGGCTTCGGTCGGTAGCTGACGGCGAGTTGCAGCACGGCGCCGCCGACGCCGACGACGGCGGCGGTGATCGCCCCCGACCAGCCGGTGAGCTCGATGTCGAACGCGTGGTCCAGCGACCACTCGCCCGGGCCCATCGTGGCGATGCAGAACGCGGCGACGGCGATCGACGCGCAGTACTCCCACCCCTGGTTCGGCTTGAAGACGAAGAACCCGACCTTCCAGTGGGCGACGACGATCGCCACGACCATCAGCCCGATCATCCCGGCGCCGGCGAGCGGGGTGAGCAGCCCGGCGGCCATCAGCAGGCCGGCACCGATCTCCGTCGCCGCGGCGAGGCGCGCCTGCCACTGCGGCCAGCGCATGCCGATGCTGCCGAACCAGCCCGCCGTGCCCTTCAGGCCACCACCGCCGAAGACCTTGTTGTAGCCGTGGGCGACGAGGAACAGCCCGAACACGAGCCGCAGCACGAGGAGCGCGAAGTTGAACTGGTCCTGGCCCACGGCGAGCCAGGCTACCGACGGCCGAGCCGGTGCCTGAAACAAGGCGGCGCCCGGCCGGCGCGCTGCTAGAACCTCACACGTGGTGGGGCTTGGCACAACTGTTCCGAACAGTGGCCCTTCGCTGGCCAAGGCGTTCCGATTGCTGCGCGGGTTGCTGCGCCACCACAAGCGGGTGTTCTTCACGGCCGTGGCCGGCGCCGCGGTGTACGCGGCGTGCACCGTCGGCTCGACCATCGTCGTCCAGCTGATCACCGACAGGCTGATCGTGCCCCGCTTCGAAGGTGGCGGGGACGTGACCACCGGTCTGGTGGCAGCGATCCTCGGCCTGCTCGTCGTCGTCGGCCTGGTGCGCGCCGCCGGCATCGTCGTGCGCCGCGTGTGGGCGGGGCGCACCACGTGGCGGGTGACCGAGTCGATCACCGCCGAGGTCGTCGACCGCGTCGTCGAGCAGCCTGCGCCGTGGCACCGCCGGCAGAGCACCGGCGACCTGATCACCCGCGCCGGCGTCGACGCCGAGGCGGCGACGTCCGTGCTGGGACCGCTGCCGTATGCGACGAGCGTCGTCGTGATGATCGTCCTGTCGACGGTCTGGCTGCTGGTCACCGACTGGCTCCTCGGCCTCGCTGCGGTGCTCGTGTTCCCGATCCTGATCGTGCTCAACGTCGTCTACCAGCATCGCGTCGATCGCTTCTTCAACGCCGCCCAGGACGAGCTCGGCCTGCTCAGCTCGGCGGTGCACGAGAGCTTCGACGGCGTCACCGTCGTCAAGTCGTTCGGTGCCGAGCGGCGCGAGACGGAGCGGCTCGCCGTGATCGCCGCCCGGCTGCGCACCGAGCGGGTCGGCGCCGTGCGGCTGCGCAGCACGTTCGAGTCGCTGCTCGACGGTGTCCCCAACGTCACCAACGTCTTGCTGCTGATCGGCGGCGCCTCCCGCGTGCGCGCCGGCGCGATGACCGTCGGCGAGGTCGCCAGCTTCATCTACCTGTTCACGCTCCTGGTGTTCCCGCTGCGGCTGATCGGGTATGCGCTGTCCGAGCTGCCGCACTCGCTGGCCGGCTGGAACCGGATCCGCGAGCTGCTCGACCAGCCCGTCGAGCGCGACCCGGCGACGACGCTGCGCCGCGGCGCGACGAACGCGGTGCGCCTCGACGGCGTGCACTTCAGCCACGACGGCGTGCGCGAGGTCCTGCGTGGGGTGAGCGCCGAGATCCCCGCCGGGCGGATGGTCGCGGTCGTCGGCGCGACCGGCGCCGGCAAGTCGACGCTGCTCAGCCTGCTGGCCGGGATGGTCGCGCCCGACGCGGGCGAGATCACCGTGCCGGCGTCGGGCTGCCTGCTCGTGTTCCAGGAGCCGTTCCTGCTCGCCGGGACCGCCCGCGAGAACATCACCATGGGCGCGCCGATCGCCGACCCGGCGATCGATCGAGCCCTGCACATCGCTGAGGCGGGGTTCCTCGTCCACCTGCCGAGCGGCCTGGACACCGAGGTCGGCGAGCGTGGGGTCGGCCTGTCCGGTGGGCAGCGCCAGCGGCTCGCGCTGGCCCGGGCGCTGGTGCGCGACCCGGGGGTGCTGCTGCTCGACGACACGACGTCGGCTCTCGACCCGACCACCGAGGCGAAGGTGCTGGCCAACCTGCGCACCGAGCTGGCCGGTACCACCGTCGTCGCCGTGGCCTCGCGCCCGTCGACGATCTCGCTGGCCGACGACGTGATGTTCATGGAGGACGGCGCCGTCGTCGCCCACGGCACCCACGAGCGGCTGCTGGCCTCGGTCCCCGGCTACCGGGCGCTGATCGAGGCGTTCGAGCACGATCGCCGGGCGATGGAGGTGGACGAGCTCGACTCCGAGGAGCTCGACGACGAGCAGGTGCCGTCATGACGGAGCCCGTGTCGCGACGGAGCGCGGTGCACACGATCAACCGCGGCGTGCAGGAGGCGCCGGCGCTGCGCTCGGGCTTCGGGCTCACGCTGGCGCTGGCGATGGCTGGCGCGGGCGGCCGCGTCGTCATCCCGATCCTCGTCCAGCAGGCCATCGACCACGGCTTCCGCTCCGGCGGCGTCGACATCGGCGTCGTCGTGCGGCTGGCGCTGATCGGCCTCGTCGTCATCGTCGTCGCCACGGTCTGCCAGCGCGGGGCCGTCGCCCGCCTCGGGATGCGCAGCGAGGAGGCGCTCTACACGCTGCGGGTGCGCCTGTTCGAGCACGTCCACCGGCTGTCGATCGCCGACCACAACGACGAGCGCAAGGGCGCCCTCGTCGCCCGGGTGACGAGCGACGTCGAGACACTCGCCCAGTTCTTCGCCTGGGGTGGCCTGGCGTGGCTGCTCGACGGCACGCTGATGCTCGCCGTCGCCGGCGTGATGCTGGCCTACGACTGGCTGCTGGCCGTCGTCGCCTTCGTCGTCGCCGCACCGCTGGCGATCGTGCTCAACAAGATGCAGCGCTCCCTGTCGCGGGCCTACGACCGAGCCCGGCAGCACAACGCCGACGTGCTCACCGACGTCGCCGAGGTGATCGCCGGTGCGGAGACGCTGCGCGCCTACGGCGCCGGCGAGCACTACGCCGCGCAGACCAAGCGGGCGAGCAGGGAGCGCTCCGACGCGTTCATCCGCGCCGGTACGATCGGCGCGTTCCTGTTCCCGTCGGGCGAGGTGTTCAGCGTGCTGACCATCGCCGCCGTGGTGGTCACCGGCCTGGTGCTCGGGCCGGGGAACGGGCTGACCGCCGGTGCTCTCGTCGGCTTCGTGTTCCTGACCTACAAGTTCCTCGAGCCGATCGCCGAGCTCACCGAGGTGCTCGACCAGACCCAGACCGCCGTCGCCGGCCTGCGCCGTGTGATCGGCGTGCTGGAGATCCCGATCGGGCCGCCGGAGCCGGCGCATCCGGTGCCGCTGCCGGATGCGCCGCTCGACATCGTCGTCGACCGCGTCGACTTCACCTACCGCAGCCGGGGCAGCGACGCCGACGACCTCCCGGTGCTCTTCGACGTGTCGGCACGGATCCCGGCCGGTCAGCAGGTGGCCGTGATCGGCGAGACCGGATCGGGCAAGACGACGCTCGGTCGCCTCGTCGCCCGCCTCGCCGACCCCTCCTCGGGTTCCGTGCGCCTCGGCGGCGTCCCGCTCACCAAGGTGGCCAACGCCGACCTGCGCCAGCGGCTCGTCGTCGTCCCGCAGGAGCCGTTCCTGTTCGAGGGGACGGTGGCCGCCAACCTGTCGTTCGCCAAGCGGGGCCTGCGCGGCGCTGACCTCGAGCACGCCGTCACCGAGCTGGACCTCGACGACTGGCTGGCGACGCTGCCCGACGGGCTGGACACCGAGGTCGGCCAGCGCGGTGCGCAGCTCTCGGCCGGCGAGCGGCAGCTCGTCGCTCTGGTCCGTGCGTCGCTCGTCGACCCGGACGTCCTCGTGCTCGACGAGGCGACGTCGTCGGTCGACGCGCTCACCGAGGTGCGCATCGCCCGAGCCCTCGACAAGCTCGCCGTCGGCCGCACGACGATCGCCATCGCCCACCGCCTGTCGACCGCGGCCCGAGCCGACCGCGTGCTGGTGCTCGAGCACGGCCACCTCGTCGAGGACGGTCATCACGCCGAGCTGCTCGCCGCCCAAGGCGTCTACGCCCGCATGTACGGCGCCTGGCTGACGGCGACGCCCGCCGGCGGGTGACGTTTTCGACCTCGATTTGCTCGCTGCGCTCGCTCATCTCGGTCGAGCTTCGAGGAGCGGCCTGCGGCCGCACCCAGCTGGCGGTGCGCCTCACGCGAAGCGAGTCGGCGCACGGCGGAGGGGGATCTCGGAGCGCCCCCTCCGCACCACCCCCACGCCTCGTCCGTGGCCCGCTCCTACTCGTTGGGCCTCACGCCGAAGGGGGGTGGGCCGTGGACGGCGATCACGTCGCAGGAGATGCTCGTCGCCGACGTCTGCACCGTGTCGCTTGTGCGCCACGAGACCGTCTCGCCGGGGCCGACGTCGTCGACGTCGACGTAGCGGTGGGACAGCTCGATGAGGCCGGTCGAGAACGTCACGGTCATCTCGTAGGAGCGGGTGTCGCGCTCCTGGTTGGTGATCGTCCCGGCGAACACCGCGGTGCCGCTCGTCAGCGAGCACTCGTCGTGCGTCAGGGCGTACTGGCCCGGGTCGTCATAGCGGTTGACCTGCTCGACGACGTAGCGGGTGAAGAAGAAGCCGGCGACGCAGATCGGCACGGCGGCGACGCTGAGGGCGACCGCCCACGCGGCGAGGTCCCGGCCGTAGCCGTCCTGGGCGCGGGCACGGCGTAGCCCGACGATGCCGAGGACGAAGCCGACGACCGCGGCGATCGCCGAGGCACCGAACACGAGTGGCATCCAGCCGGTCGTCGCCGCACAGACCGCGGTGACGAACGCGGCGATCGCCACGCCGCGGCTGCGCATCGGTGGGCGCGGCCGCTGCTCCGGCGGGATCCACGCGCCGGTGCCCTCGGCGTCGACGAGCTGGCGGCCGCCGGCGCTGACGTCACCGGTCCAGCGCTGGCCGTTGAAGTAGCGCAGCTCGAAGCGCCCGTAGGGGTCCGGGAACCATCCCGACGGCCCGAGCTCACTCATCGGCTCGGGAAGATACCGGGCGCGCTCGCTGCCCGACTGCCTACCATCGACGTCGTCATGGAGATCGTCCTCGTCCGTCACGGGCAACCAGAGTGGATCCGCAACGGGCTGAACGTCGTCGACCCGCAGCTCACGGAGTTGGGCACGCGCCAGGCCCGCCTGGCCGGCGAGGTGCTCGCCGACGAGCAGTTCGACGACGTGCTCGTCTCGCCGCTGCGCCGCGCCCGCCAGACCGCCGAGCCGCTGCTTCGCCGGCTCGACCGCCCCGAGGTGGTCGAGGACTGGCTGCACGAGATCCGCGAGCCGAACTGGCACGGCACGCCGGCGGAGCTGTCGGCCAAGGCCTACGAGGAGGAGCGCCGCCGCGCTGCCGAGGACCGCTGGCGTGGCGTCGAGGGTGGGGAGCCGTCGCGCGACTTCGTCGAGCGCGTCCGCGGCGGCATGACCGGCTGGTTCGGCGAGCGGGGCATGTTCCGGGCCGAGCAGATCCTGCCGGTCTGGCACATCGCCCGCCCCGAGTCCCGTCTGGTGATCGTCGCCCACGCCGGCGTCAACGGCGTGTTGCTCAGCCTGCTGCTCGGCCTCGTCCCGGTGCCGTGGGAGTGGGACCGCTTCGTCACCCCGCACGCCTCGATCACCCGCCTGGAGTCGATGGAGCTGGCCGACGGCTACACGTTCAGCCTCACCCGCCTCGGCGACGTCGAGCACCTCGCCAAGGACGAACGCACCCGCTGAGGTACGGACACTGCCTGGCAGATCGAGGTGCGCTGCGTCAGGCGTTCAGTGAGCTCGCTGGCGTCGGCCAGCGGCAGGTACAGGTGCAGGGCATCGGTGGGGAGCGCTCGAATCCCAGCGTCTCGTAGGACCCGGCGGCCGGATCGTGCAATGCATGCCCCAGCAGGATGCGCACACCGATGCGATCGGCGGCAGCGAGCGTCGAGAGGATCGCGTCGCGCACGAGGAGCCTGCCGGGACCAGCGCTTTGCGCCGAGGTGTCGATGGCGAGTCGTCCCATCAGCACGGCCGGTGCCGGGTCGAGGGCGTTGCGCCGAATCCGTCCTGACAGGTTCGTGTGCTCGACGGCGACCGTCGGCAGCGTGGAGAAGTCGATGATCTTCCGGGTGTCGCCGTCCACGCAGACGTAGCACCGGTCGAGGTCGCCGAGGTGGTTGACGAGTGCTCGATCTGCGAGGCAGCGGTCGAGCGGCGCTTCGCCGGATTCGAAGTCCGACGTGTTGTCGGACGGCTCGAGCGGACGAGGTTGGCGCGGTTTCACCTGTCCCAGGGCGCGGGCTCGTCGAGCAGCTCGACGAGCCCGGGAATGCGCTTTGCCGGCCGGTCGAGGACCGCGTTGAACGCAGCCCACGCGGTGTCGTCGAGGCGGAACACGCGCCGGTCCGCCAGCGCCTCCTCGGCTCTCAGCTCCAGGAGCAGCGCTGGCGCTTGATGCCGTTGATGAAGGCGCTCTGGAGGTAGGCGGGCTCGCCGATCGTGCGCATCTTCGGGAGGCGCCGGCGGATCTCGTCGAACATCACCGCGATCTCCCGGCGGGCGAGGTTGGCGCCCAGGCAGAAGTGCGGGCCGCCGGCGCCGAAGCCGGCCTGCTGGGGTTGCAGCGGGCGGCGCACGTCGAAGCGGTGCGGATCGGTGAAAGCCCGCTCGTCGCGGTTCGCCGAGGCGTACCACATCACCACCTTGTCGCCGGCGTGCAGCTCGGTGTCGCCGATGCGTGTGTCCTCGGTGACGGTGCGGCGGAAGTGGATGACCGGCGTGGCATAGCGGACGATCTCGTCGACGGCGGTCTTGGCGACCCCGGCGAAGTCGTCGAACCACACCTGGCGCTGATCCGGGTGTTCGGTGAGCAGGCACATCCCGTGGGTGATCGCGTTGCGCGTCGTCTCGTTGCCGGCGGCGGCGAGGAGGATGAAGAACGAGCCGAACTCGGCCGGCGTCAGCTGCTCGCCGTCGACCTCGGCGTTCATCATCGCCGACGTCAGGTCGTCGGTCGGGTTCGCCCGGCGGGACTCACCGAGCGCCTGGGCGTAGGCGAACATCCCCATCGCCGCGGCCATCAGCTCGTCGAGGGTCGTGGCGTACTCGGGGTCGCCGACGCCGAGGATGACGTTCGTCCAGTTGAAGATCAGTGGTTCGTCGGCGGACGGGATGCCCATCATCTCGCAGATGATCTGCAGCGGCAGGGGAGCGGCGACCTCCTCGACGAAGTCGCACTCGCCCTCCGGGAACCGCTCCAGCAGGCCGTCGACGATCGCCGCCGCCTTGTGCCGGACGTACTCCTCGACCTTGTTGATCTGCTTCGGCGTGAAGCCCTTGGAGACGATCGAGCGCAGCCGGAAGTGCTTCGGGTCGTCCATGTTGATCATCGACCCGAAGAACTCGTTCATCTCCTGCGGGAGGTCGGCGATGTTCGAGCCAGGGCTGCTGCAGAACAGCTGCGGGTTCCGGCTGACGTGCCACACGTCCTCGTAGCGGGCCAGCGCGTAGTACCCGGCGCCGACCGGGATCGTCGGGTCGATGTACTTCCACTCCTGGAAGAACTGCAGCTGCGGCGCGTCGCGCAGCGCTTCGAAGGCACCCTCGCGGTAGTCGCGCGGGCGGATCCAGAACGCAGGGTCGGACAGGTCGAACGATCCCAGCGGCACTGCGACTGGTGTCATGCGCGGGATCGTACACGACTTGGGAATCGGCGACCGGGGGCCGCTGGCGCCGACGCCGGCCGGACCGTTGCGCGTGTCGCGCACCCAACCGAGCAGGGACATCCCCGTCGCCCGTTCGCCACGATCACCTTCGACCGGCCGATGGTGCCCGTCGCCACGATCGGCCAGCTCACCGCGGCCGACGTACCGGCGAGGATCACGCCGGACGTCGCCGGCACCTGGCGGTGGATCGGCACGAGCACGTTGCGCTTCGACGCCGCCACACGGCCTCGAGACCTTCGGCCGTTCCGCCACGGCCACCGTCGTCGTTGCCCGACCTAGATTCCGCCGAGTGAGCTACACCAGCGTCATCACCTTCCAGGTCGCCCCCGGTCGTGCCGACGACTTCGAAGCGGCCTTCGAGCGCACCGGCATGCTGGTCCGGCCGGCCGCCGTCGCCGGGTACCGGGGTGCCACGCTGCACCGCAGCCTCGACGACCGCGAACGGTACGTGGTGATCGGCCAGTGGGACACCGTCGACGCCTACCGTGAGTGGCAGCGGCGCTCGGTCGAGGAGACGTCCGATCTCGCCGGCCTCGTCGCGACGCTCGTCGACGCGCGGCCCGGCCAACTGTTCGAGGCATTGCCTGGTCCGGATTGACGGCGGCCCGCCCGTCATCGTCCGAGCCGTCCTCGGGCTTTGTGTCAGCGCAGAGACGTACACGTCGGTTTGTGCGCTGACGCAGATCAGCGGGGCGGGTCGGAGCGGTACGGTGGGTCGGGCGGCTGGGGCGCGGCCCAGCCGGCGTCGGCTGCCGGGGCCGGCGCAGCGCCGGGTGGCGGCGGGGCGAACGGTGCACCCGACGTGGACGGTGCACCCGACGTGGGCGGCCCGGCCGGTGGGGTGACGGGCGCCGTCGCCGTCCCGGCGAGCACGCCGGCGACGTGTGCCGGGCTCATCGCCAGGCCCTGCCCGATCCGTTCCAGCACGGGACGAGCCATGCCGAGCGCGTCGGCGCCACCGCTGCGGGCGACGCCGACCAGCGTCGTCAGCAGCTGCTCACGGCCCTGTAGCGACAGCGCCCCGCCGAGGTAGGCGAGATGCGGCTCGAGCGTGGTGCCGTCGAGCGTGGCGACGTCGTGAGCGAGCGAGCCCTCGTCGTACACGGCCAGGCCGAGCTGGCGCACCGCGTCGACAGCTGCGGCGTTCGTCACCGGCCCGGCGGCGCGCACGACCTCGGTGGCGGCGATGCGCATCGTGCCCTGCAGTTCGGTCGTCAGCACGTTGGCCGTCGGTTGCGACAGCGCAGCCTCGTCGAAGCGGGTGTTGCACGTCGTGCACTGCACGGCGGTGACGACCGGCTTGCCCATCGGGAAGATCGGGACGAAGAACAGGCTGAACCAGCGCCGCAGCACGCAGCGCACCCACTGGCGGTCGCCGCCGCACTTCGGGCAGAAGAACTCGCCGGTGTCGTGCTGGTACCGTGACCAGCGCCCCTTGGCGCCGAAGATCAGGAACATGGTGACTGGCACGGTACCCAGCGGGGGACACGGGGCGCGCTGCCCGTACCGGCGCCCGGCTGCTGCGACCTGACGAGATCGAGCGAGCGCTCGTCGTCACCGCCCACCCCGGCGCCGGCGTTGCCGTCACCTACTGCCTGGTGGCCAGCGGCGAGGCCGGTGGCAGCGACCGCGGGATCGGCCGCGCCGGCCTCCCGGAGGGCTGCGCCGCCGAGGCGTTCCGAGTCGTCATGATCTGAACGACCGAACGACGAGAACGAGCGGCGCTCACCGCGCCTGGTCGGCGCGCACGCAGATCGTCGCCGGGTCGTTCGGCAGGCGGATCGCGTGGAGGACGTAGAGGTCGTCGCCGAAGGTCAGCTCGGCGAGGGCCCACGAGTCGCTGGAGTCACGCAGGCCGTCGCCGATCGGGCGCAGGCCACCGACCTCCAGGCCGGCCTCGTCCGCCTCGGCCTGCCACAGGCCGACGAGGCCGCGGCGCAGGCAGGGCTCGTCGAGCAGGTCGGTGCCCGACAGCCGCAACTCGACGGTGGTCAGCTCGACGGCCTTGACGAACGTCGGATCGACGATGCTGCCGTTGAGGTCGCCGTCGAGCATCACGACGATCGGTCCCAGGCCGGTCGGGATGCCTCCGACGAAGCCGTAGCGGACGAGCGGCAACCCGTCCTCGCCGGTGCATTCCATGCGGATGCGGTCGCCGGCGCGGAACCGTGTCACGCAGTGTCTCCACGGCCGGCGATCAGGTCGTGGCGTTGACGATGGCCGGTCACGCCGTGGCCTCGGCGATCACCGCGTCGGCCAGTGCCGGCCAGGCGCGCTTGGCCTCGTCGGCCCACTCGTCGAACGGTCGGTCGGTGAGCGCGACACAAGCGACTGCCACCCCCGGATCCACCCACAGCACGGTACCTGCACCGCCGAAGTGTCCAAACGTGCCCGGTGAGTTGCGTGATCCGGTCCAGTGCGGCGTCTTCAGGCCACGGATCTCGGCGCCGAGCCCCCACGGGCACGGGTCGTAGCGCCCGAACCCGGGCAGCAGGCCGGCGAGGTCGGGGAACTGGATCGACGTCGCGTCGGCCGCGGTGGCCGCGCTGATCAGGTGCGGGTCGCGCAGCTCGACGGCGAACGCGACCATGTCGTCGACGGTGCTCCAGCAGCCGTGTGCCGGCGAGCCGCGCAGCTCCGTCGACGCCATCCCGAGCGGCTCGAGCACCGCCTCGCGCAGGTAGTCGGCGAACGGCATCGCCGCCGTGTCGGCGACGATCGACGCGGCCAGCTCGATGCCGCGGTTGCTGTAGATCCGCCGGCGCGCCGGCGGGCTGATCGGCTCGACCCCGTCGAACGGGTAGCCGCCGGCGTGGCTGAGCAGGTGCCGCAACGTACAGCCGGGCTGACCGGCCGGCTGGTCGAGGGCGACGATGCCCTCCTCGACGGCGATCAGCGTCGCCCAGGCGCTGAGCACCTTCGCAATCGACGCCAGCCGGAAGCGGTGCTCGACGTCACCGATCGTGTCGACGCCACCGTCGGGACGGATGACCGCTGCGGCGACGTTGGCCACCGGCCACTCAGCCGTCAGCCGCAGCGCGTCCAGGGTCTCACCGATCCAACACGCGGCGAGCGCCGAGGCCGCAGCGGAGGCGGCGAGCAGGGCAGGCGCAGGGAGCAGCTTGGCTGCGACCGAAGCACGATCGAGGACCGCTACGCCAAGCCGGTCGTGCGCAGCAGTTCGGCGACGTGGAACGCGAGGTCGATGCTCTGGCGGCCGTTGAGCCGGGGGTCGCACATCGTCTGGTAGCGGTCGTCGAGCATCGAGTCGAGGATCTTGTCGGCGCCACCGGTGCACTCGGTGACGTTGTCGCCGGTCAGCTCGACGTGGATGCCGCCGGGCCACGTGCCCTCGGCCTGGTGGGCGCGGACGAAGCCGGCGATCTCGGCCATGATGTCGTCGAACGCGCGGGTCTTACGGCCCGACACGCTGGTGATCGTGTTGCCGTGCATCGGGTCGCACGCCCACACCACCGGATGGCCGGCGCCGCGCACGGCGTGCAGCAGCGGGCGCAGCGCATCCTCGACCTTGTCGGCGCCCATCCGGCTGATCAGCGTCAGCCGCCCGGGGATCCGTGCCGGGTTGAGCCGCTCGCACAGCTCGATGACGAACTCGGGACCGCACGTCGGGCCGATCTTGCAGCCGATCGGGTTGCCGACGCCGCGCAGGAACTCGACGTGCGCGCCGTCGAGCTGGCGGGTGCGCTCGCCGATCCACAGCATGTGGGCAGAGCAGTCGTACCAGCCGCCGGTCAGCGAGTCCTGCCGGGTGAGGGCCTCCTCGTAGCCGAGCAGCAGCGCCTCGTGGCTCGTGTAGAAGTCGACCTCGTGGAGGTTGTGAGTGCCCTCGGTGTCGATGCCGCAGGCCCGCATGAACCGCAGCGCACGGTCGATCTCCGACGCGATCTGCTCGTAGCGCTGGCCCTCCGGACTGGAGGCGACGAACTCTTGGTTCCACACGTGGATCTGGCCGAGGTCGGCGAAGCCACCCTTGGTGAACGCCCGCAGCAGGTTCAGTGTCGCCGACGACTGGTGGTATGCCTGTACGAGCCGGTCCGGATCGGGGAGGCGGGCGGCGTCGGTGGGCGTCGGGTCGTTGACGATGTGGCCGCGGAAGCTCGGCAGCCGGGCGTCGCCGATCTGCTCGAACGCCGACGAGCGCGGCTTGGCGAACTGCCCGGCGATCCGCCCGACCTTCACGACCGGCACGCCGAGCGAGTAGGTCAGCACGACCGACATCTGCAGGATGACCTTGAGCTTCTCGCGGATGTTGATCGCCGAGAACTCCTCGAAGCTCTCGGCGCAGTCACCGGCCTGGACGAGGAACGCGTTGCCGGCGGCCACCTGACCGAGCGAGCTCTGCAGCGCTCTGGCCTCGCCGGCGAACACGAGCGGCGGGTAGGAGGCGATCTGCTTGAGGGCCCGGTCGAGCGCACCGACGTCGGGCCAGTCCGGCTGTTGCTCGGCAGGGCGCGCCTGCCACGAAGAGGGTGTCCAAGCCGCTGCCACGGCCGAAAACCCTAACGGCCCGGGCCGAAGCCCGGGCCGTCGATTGTTCGATCCCGTGGAGGGTGCACGAGGAGGGCGCTCCGCGATCCCCCTCGTGCATGGCCGGATCCGGCTTTGCCGGTCCGGCCATCGCCAGCTGGGTGCGGCCCCCGAAGGCCGCGCTTCGAAGCTCGACCGATATGAGCGAGCGGATGGAGGTCGAAATTCAGACTGCGAGGATGCGCACCGCGTCCTCGCGCAGGCCGGCGACGGCGCGGCTGACCAGGCGGCGGGCGGCCTCGGCGGTGACGCCGAGGTTCTCGCCGACCTCTCGGAAGCTCTTGCGCTCGCCGTCGATCAGCCCGAAGCGGGCCTCGACCGCGTAGCGGGCGCGCTTGTCGAGGGTGCCGAGCAGCTCGTCGAGCAGGTCGCTGTCGACCATCGTCATGACGGCGTCCTCGGGGGTGCCGTCACCGTTGGCCATCAGGTCGCCGAGGGTGGCGTCGCCGTCGTCGCCGATCGTCTTGTCGAGCGAGACCGGCGTGGTCAGGCGGTGCAGCTCGGCGTTGGCGAGGTCGAGCGTCTCGCCGTCGCCGCTGGCCTGGCGCAGCGCGGCGCGCAGGCTGGCGGAGCGGTCGCCCGGGATGCGGATGAGGCTGGCCTTCTGGTCGAGCGCACGACCGATCGCCTGGCGGATCCAGAACGTCGCGTACGTCGAGAACTTGAACCCGCGGCGCCAGTCGAACTTGTCGACGGCGTGCTCCAGACCGAGGTTGCCCTCCTGGATGAGGTCGAGCAGATCCATGCCCTGGGGGAGCGGGTAGCGGCGGGCGATCGAGACCACCAGGCGGAGGTTGGAGCGGATGAACCGGTCCTTGGCGGCGGAGGCGGCGGCCACGGCAGCCTTCAGATCGGCGCCCTTCTTGCCGGCCTCGAGCGCGGCGGCGGCGTCGCGGCCGGCCTCGATGACACGTGACAGCTCGCGCTCCTCCTCTGCGTTGAGCAGGGAGACCTTGCCGATGTCGTTGAGGTAGAGGCCGATGGAGTCGTTCATGTTCGTAGTTCTCTTCGTCGTGGGGGCGGGTTGGACGGGTGGGGCCGGGCGATCCGGTCGCACCCTTTTCGAGATGTTCCCCTGGAGAGATGTTCCGTCGAGGCGAACGATGACGGTACGCTGCGAAGAACTTTCGGACCTTGGGGGCCCGATCTGGGGGGACGCGCAACCGTACTACATGTCCGCGTCCTGGCGATAGTGGGATTGGCGGTTCCCAACGCGATTCTTACGTCGCGCCCCGTCGGTCCCGTCGCCCAACCCCAGTTGCGCTTGCCCAGTGTGGCGCCGACCCGGCCCCTACACTGGCCGCCCGTGTCCCTGCGCATCGGCCTGTTCGGCGGAACCTTCGACCCGCCGCACGTCGGGCATCTGGTCACAGCGGTCAACGTCCGCCATGCGCTGTCGCTCGACCGGGTGGTGCTGATGGTCGCCAACGTGCCGTGGCAGAAGCGGGGCAGCCGGGAGATCACGCCGGCGCTGCAGCGCCTGGCGATGGTCGAGGCCGCCGTGCGTGACGTGGACGGGCTGGTCGCCGGCCGCCAGGAGATCGACCACGGCGGCCCGAGCTTCACCGCCGACACGTTGGGCACCCTGCAGCGGGAGAACCCGGGCGCGCAGCTGTTCACGATCGTCGGCGACGACGCCGCCGCCGGCCTCACCACCTGGTCGCGCTACGAGGAGGTCGTCGAGCGCTCCGCGCTCGTCGTCGTCGACCGTCCCGGTGCGCCCGTCGCCCTGCCCGAGGGGTTCGACTGGATCCGGGTGGAGGTGCCCCGCCTGGAGGTGTCGAGCACCGACCTGCGGGCCCGCTTCGAAGACGGCCGGCCGCTTGACTACCTGCTCACTCAGCCGACGCTCGACGTCATCGCCCGCGAGGGCCTCTACCGCCGCGTGACGCTCGCGCCCGCATGATCGTGCTGCCAAGCTCATGACGGCACTCTCCTCGCGGCGGCGTCAGCGCACGTGGATGATGTTCGCGGTGACCGCCGTGGTCATCGTCCTCGGCGTCGTCCTGCTGGTCACCGGCACGGACGCGATCCGCCAGTACACCGCGGCGAAGCGGGCCGATGCCGGGCTGCCGGTGGTTGCGGTGCCGAAGACGCCGACGGCGATGTTCGCCACGGTGGACGGCGAGAACCGGCTGACGTCGGTGACGATGTTCGTGCTGGCGCCGTCGCTGGCCGGCGGCAGCATCGTCTCGGTGCCGGCGAACGTCGACAGCACCCAGGGCGTCGGCGACGAGCGCCTGACGCTGATCGGCGCGTATGCGCAGGACGGCGCCACCGGGCTCGTCCAGGCGGTCGAGGCGACGCTGAGCCTGAGCGTCGACTACTGGGCGGTGGACGATCCTGCCAAGGCGGCCGGCGTGCTCCAGCCCGTCGGCAAGGTCGCCGTCGACCTGCCGCGCACCGTCGTCGGCGGCGACGGCTCGTCGTCGGTGCTGTTCGAGCGTGGCGAGCAGTCGCTCGATGCCAGCGAGGCCGTCCAGGTCCTGACCGCCACGTCGACGACCGTCGACGAGGCGGGGCGAACCCCGAACATCGAGGCGATCTGGCAGGGCGTCGCGACGTCCGTCGGTGCCGGCGTCGCCGGGCAGAGTCCGTCGTCGCCGACCGTCGGCAGCTTCGAGGACGTCGTCGCCCACCTGTTCGCCGGCCCGGTCGGCTCGCGCGGCCTGCCGGTCTCGGCGTTCGCGCCTGGCACCGCCGGGGTCGAGGGCAACGACGTCGCTCTCCTCGACCGCGCCGAGCAGCTGATGGTCTTCGCGAGCATCGCCCCCGGCTCGATGTCCCGCCCCGCCGACGGCCTGGCGGTGAGCATCGTCGCCCCGCCCGGCTCCGAGGCGCGGGTCAAGGATGCGATCTCGATCCTGCTCTACTCCGGCGACAACATCGCCGCCGTCGACCTCACCGGGACGCCCCGGGACCGCACGGAGGTGCTCGTGTACGACGACGCAGCCAAGCCGTCGATGGAGTCGCTGCGCGACTACTTCGGTGACTTCGCCTACGGCACGCCGACGTCGCAGCCCGATGGCGTCGAGGCGACGATCGAGCTCGGTGCCGACTTCCTGAACAGCACCGAGGTGGCCTCCACACCCGAGACCACGACGACCACGCTGGTGGGGAGCTGATGACCGTCGACGTCCGCGGCGAGGCCGATGCCCTGATGCTGGCCCGCACCGCGGCGCTGGCTGCCGACGACAAGAAGGGCTCGGACATCGTCGTGTTCGCCGTCGGCGACGTGCTGGCGATCACCGAGTACTTCGTGATCACCAGCGCCTCCAACCGCCGCCTGGTGCGCACCCTCGTCGAGGAGATCGAACAGGTCGTGCGCGAGCGCCTCGGCCGGTCACCGATCCGCATGGAAGGCGTCAGCGAGCAGCAGTGGGTCCTCGTCGACTACGGCGACGTCGTCGTCCACGTCTTCACCGACGAGATCCGCGCCTACTACGAGATCGAGCGGCTCTACCGCGACGTGCCCAAGATCGACTGGCAATCCGAGGACGTGTGAACTGGCGGGCGCGGTTGGTAGCGTGCTCGTCCCGTACGGGGCTGTAGCTCAGTTGGCAGAGCGCTTCCATGGCATGGAAGAGGTCAGGGGTTCAATTCCCCTCAGCTCCACCATGACGGTCTTACCTGAACCGTCGCCCATCAGGGCGGCGGACAGGTGGTCCGTCAGGGTCCCTGTTTGACCGGTCTGGTCCGTCTGCACCCCCGTCGTTGGTGGGGGTGTTGTCATGTCTGCGATCGGCCACGGGTGGGTCTGGCCGACGCTCAGGAGGGCCGCAAAGGGGTCACGGTGGATGCCGGTGACGGAGTCGTCGTAGACATAGAGCCTCTCGAAGATGGCCTGGTTGAGATGGCGGCGGTCGAGGTTGCCCACCCGTTGGTAAAGCTGGCCGAGGTCGTGGAGTAGTGCCATGGCGGTGCGGAGGTGACTGGCCGCAGTGGTGAGGTCAGCGACGATCGGGACGATCTGTTCGTTGAGACGCTGGCGCTGCCGTTCGATGTCGTGGAGACGTTGGCGGACCTTGGCGACGGCAGTGGTGCCGTCGGCGGCAAGGTCGAGCAGGTTGGCCTCTTGGGTGTCGAGGCGGGCGAGCTGCTTGGTCATCTGCTGCTTGCGTAGCCGGGTGGTCTGCTGGGTGTCAGCCAGGGCGTCGTCGATGGTCTGTTCGAGTGCCTCGTGGGTGGGTGAGCCGAGTCGGGTTCGGGCTACTTCGAGCATGACATGGTGCTCGACGTCGGTGGCGGGCAGATGGGGTGCATCGCAGCTGCCGTCTTCCCGGCCCCGGCAGTAGAAGTACTCGTAGGTGCCGCCGTTGCCCCGGACACGGGTGAAGCGCATCCGGTTTTCGATGCCACGGTCGTGGCAGTGGCCGCACCAGAGGCTGCCCTTGAGGTAGTGGTGGTGGACCCGCTGGCGTTCGCCGGCCGTGCGACGTGCCTGCTGAATGGCTTGGACCTGCTCGAAGGTGGCCTCGTCGACGAGTGCCTCGTGGCGGCCCTCGACCAGCTCTTCCACGCCGCTATCCGGGTCCCGGTAGCGGACGTAGCCGAGGTAGTACGGGTCACCGAGCATGACGCTCAGCTTGGAGTCGGAGATCGGCCCTGCTCGGAAGCGCCCAGGTCGGGTAACGAGGCCACGGGTGGTGAGCTCGTCCGCAAGGCGTTCCAGGGTGTAGTCGCCGGTCGCATAAAGCTCGAAGGCGAGCTTGACAAGCTCCTTGCGTTCGGGGTCAAACTCGACAGTCCGGATTTCGCCGCCCCCGGGCTTGGGTATCCGGATGTTGCGGTAGCCGAGTGGTGCTCGTCCGACGGTGCCGCCATTCTTGACCTTCTGGCTCATCTTGTAGTGAATGTCGGCGCCGCTCGCCTCAGACTGGTACTGGTCGACCGCGTGCAGCATTGTCTCGATGAGTCGGGCTTCCGGGCCGTCTCCGATGTCGATGATGGTGGAGACGATGCGGGTGCCGTACTTGGCGAGTTCACGCTTGGTGACACCAGCATCGACGCTGTCGCGGAAGACCCGGTTGAAGTGGTAGACGATGACGTAGTCGATGTCGTGATGCATTTTGATCCACCGCATCATCTCTTGGAACCTCGGTCGCTTGTCGATGCTGGTGGCGGTCTTGCCGGGCTCGACGAACTCCTTGACGATCTCAGCCCCGAGGCTGTCCGCTTTGCGCTTCACGGCCTCCCGTTGGGCAGGGATCGAGATGCCTTCTGGGTTGAAGTCGGTGTTGACCTGGCTTGGTGTGCTGACCCGCAGATAGACAACTGCCCGCGCTTGGCGGGCAGTTGCTCCAGGGGTGCGAGTCGCTTGCTGTCGGCTCATGTCTGACCACCTTTCGTGCTCGTGGCCGACTCGGGCCTGTCCGATCGCCCGTCCTTGATCTCGAAGACCGCATCTATGCCGACGACTGCGAGCTTGGTGCCGGTGAGCATGATCCGGTCCTGCGTCTCTACCCGTTGCTTGCCTTCCCCGAGTGCGGTGAGTGAGCTGACCATGACGTAGTCGACCTGGTGCTGTTGAATGCGGTCGATGAGGCGTTTGAGCTGCGTTCGTTCGGCGCCGATATCCATGTACTCCTCGACGATGTAGGCATCGAGTGATTCAGCGAACTCGCGGCACAGCCGGGCCTGACGTGTGAGTGTCAACGGGTGGTTGTCCCAATAGTAGGCGATTGCCTGCTTATATGGATTTGTCTTCTTCATCTCATCTCCTTTCTCTATTAGTAATGGGAGCGGACCTCCATTGTCGCGCTGAATCCTCGAAATGAAAAGCGCAAATATCACTTACGGATAACCGGTCCCGTCGTTTCCATAGCCGGGTCCTATTGGCGGGCTGCGGTGGCTCGTGGTCAATGAGGCCGAGTTCCCGCAGCCGTAGCCGGACGATCGGCTCAGGTACCTCGAAGTGCTCGGCGAGGGTGGTCGGGTCTTGGATGCCGGCGGTGTAGTAGCGCAGCAGGAGCGGCTTGGGCAGGTAGACGCAGCGGGCGAAGTAGTCGGCGAAGCGTTCTTCGAGGTGGTGCAGCGGTCGGTCCTGGTGGGCGAGGTAGGCGGCGGTGGGTTGGTCGAGGCGGTCGATGATGTGCTTGAACTCGTGGGCGATCGTCAGCCGCTGTTGGTAGGGGTGGTCCTGGCTGTTGATGTGGATGAGCCAGGTGTCGTGGTGCCAGTGGACGAAGCCGACGGATGGCAGCTGCGGATCCCGACGGATCGCCACTCGTGACAGCCCGGTGATCGCTTCCTCGGGGATCGGGGCTCGGGTGATGCCGAGGACTTGGAGTAGCCGGTAGGCCTGACGTTCGGCGATGGAGATGGCTTCATCGATCGTGAGCGGCCGTTGCGGCTGGAGTTGGCGGAGGCGGCGGATCATCGGCATAGGTTGGGAGTCAGGGCGTGCCGGGTCGCCGTTGCGCGGCGAGGCGTGGTGCAGTTCAAGCGGTGGTGTCATGCGGCCCACCGCTGCCATGTTCGGTATCGGGTGTGTCGCCGTCGGGCAGTTCGTCGTGGCCGTGTTCGGGCAGGACATGTGTCAGCCCGTAGCGGCGCTGGAAGTCGCGCAAGTAGCTCTGGAGACTCTCGCCAGGCGGCGGGTGACATCTGGTCGCCGTAGCGGGCCTTGAGGTAGCGCGGCAGTGGAGGCAGTGGTTGCGGCCGGCGGGTGATGCCGACGGCCGTGAGCAGTGATTGCACGGGCAGTTGCAGGGCGATGGCGAGGTTGTCGAAGTACTTCGGGCCGGTAGTGGTGGCTTGGCCGGTCTCCAGCCGATGGAGGACGCTGTTGTTGATGCCGCTGAGTTGTTCGAGTTGGCGCAGGCTCAACCCGAGTTCCACCCGGCGGCTCCGAATAAGGCGCCCGAGCGGGGAGATATGATCGGCCGGTAATCGTCGTTTCATGTGTTGCTTGTATCGTCTCATATGTGCTGCGGATTGTCAGCAGGAAATCCGTGATATCAGACAGCTTGGAGATTTCATGGGCTGAATAGTCAGACGCCGCCGTCCGGCCGGTCGATGGCCGTGACATCGCCGCCGAGATCGAGATCGCGGGCGAACGCCCCGACGTCGACCTGGACGTACGGGCGAAGCCAGTCGGCGAGCTGGTCGAGCTGCTGCTCGATGCCGCAGTCGTCGAGGAACTGCTCGGCGTAGTCGTGGAGCGAGTTCCACTCGCCCAGGTACACCTCGTCGAAGCGCTGCACGTCGGCTTCATCTCGGCCGGCGTGAGCCGCCCAGGCAGCGAGCGCCGGGCCGTGGCGGGCGATGCCGCGGGCCACGGCGGTGATCCAGCGGCTGGACTCGTACTCGCCAAGGCGTAGTGGTCCGAAGCCGTCGTAGTCGTGGATGGCCCATTCCTCGGCGGGCTGACCGAGCTGCAGGGCGGTTGGTGAGGTGTCGAGCATCGCTTGGACGGCGGTGAGTAGTTCGTCGGGTTCGACGGCGGCATCGATCCAGGCGCCGTGGAGGATGCCGTTGGTGTAGTCACCGAGGCTGGCGGCGTAGATCCGTGGCCGGTCGTCCGGAGCGTGCTCGATGTCGATCTGGTGCCGTTCGTCGGCGGCTGGGAGTTCGGGTTGGTGTTCATGCATGTCACCTCCTTTCGGTTGTCGGGTTGGTGTGTTGCCGGAGCGGGAGGATCAAGGGAGGCAGGTACGCCTCGATCGGTGATCGCTCCCGCTCCGGGATGGGTGGGTGTGGTTCGGGACGGGCAGCGAGGTGGCTACTCGTCCTTCGACGGCGGGTTGGCCCGCTTGCTGCGACCGGTTGAGCCATTGCGAGCTGGTTCGGTGGTGCCGAACATGGTGGCGATGGCGGCCCGGCGGGCTTGGGCGTCGCGCTCGATGTCGTCGAGCACGGCTTGGGCCTTGCCGGTCAGTTCCGGGTTGTGCGCCTGGGTCTCGAGGTGCTTGTCGATGGCTGTGCGGATCTCGTCTGTGATGGTCGAGCCGGACAGTTGGGCAAGCACGCTGAGCCGGGCGTGCAGGTCGTCGTCGAGGCGGATGGCGAGCGTCTTCATGTGCTCACCGCGCCGACGGCTGTGGCGGTGTCCCGCTGGCGGATGGGGTGCATCCGAACCTCCTCGGTGTGGTGCGGCCGGCGATCACGGGCGTGCGATCGTCGTTCTCCAGGTCTTCTGGAAGCCGCAGTTCACCGACGAGACCCTCAACTGTGTGAGACCCCTGTGCTTCAGTCATTGCCAGATCGGTGGAAGCCGCCCGCCGGTCCCTGAAGTCCGTGGCGGCAGGTAAGGGGTAGGAGATGGCGAAGTTCGAGCTCTACAAGCGCAGCGACAACCAGTACAGCTGGCGGCTGAAGTCGGCCAACGGCCAGATCGTCGCCGTGGCTGGCGAGGGCTACGTGAACAAGTCCGGTGCCCAGAACGGCATCGACGCGGTCAAGCGCGACGCGCCGTCGGCGGGCACCGACGACCTGACCTGACGGTCACGTGTTGGTGTCGGGCGCTCGTTGCCCGACACCAACGTCAGGCCGCGGCAGCCTCAGGTTGCTCGGTTGTCAAGGTGCGCGCCGCTTTGATCCGGGCGTTGGCTTGGGCGGCGAAGTCGGGGTTGAGCTCGATGCCGAGCCAGTGACGGTGGAGCCGTTCGGCGACGACGGCGGTGGTGCCGGCGCCGATGAACGGGTCGAGCACGACGCCCGGTGTGGTGGTGGACGTGCCGCAGCCACAGTCGGTCCGCATCGCCCCGCTGACGGCCCTGCCCTCGATGATCCGGTGGCGTTGGCGTCGCCAGGGTTGTCCGCAGCTGATGCAGACGATGGGTGGGCAGGCGACGTGCAGGATGCGTTCGACGAGCCGTTCGGGGTAGACGGCGTGGTGGGCACCTCGGTAAGCGGCGGTGGGGATAGTCCAGACATCGCCCGGGTTCTTGCCGAGCGGGTGGCCGGGTAGCCCGGAAGCCTTGTAGGCGCCGAGGCCGTTGTTGCTGCCGGTGAGCGGCGCCCGCCAACCGGGCGGGACACGCCAGGCCGGTCGCGGCGGCTGGCGGGGCGCCTGGCTGCGTCCGTGGGAGCGGTGCGGGATGCGGATGGCGTCGAGGTCGTAGAAGTAGGAGCGAGCCTGGGCGAAGCAGTAGACGACTTCCCAGGTGCAGCTGAGCCGGTCGCGGATGCTGGTCGGCATGGGGTTGGGCTTGCTCCAGATGACCTTGTTACGGAGTACCCAGCCGTCGGCGACAAGGGCGAGCGCCAGGCGTTCCGGTCCGAGCAGCAGGCTCTTCGGCGGCGCACCATCGCGGGCGTGACGGGCGTAGGTGTCACCGAGGTTGAGCCAGAAGGTGCCGGTCGGCTTCAGCACCCGCTTGAGACCACGAGCGACCAGGCGGAGTTCGTCGACCCAGCCGTCGACGCTGGGCTCAAGGCCGATCTGCTGGTCGTGTTGGTAGTTGCGTAGACGGAAGTACGGCGGGCTGGTGACGACGCAGTCGACCGAACTGTCGGGCAGTTGGCCGAGCATGGCGCGGGCGTCACCGATCAGGATGCGGTTGAGGTCGGCCGGACTCATGACGTACCTCCGGCCAGGCGGCCGAGGGCCTGCCGCGGGGTTGTCAGGACGAACAGGGCGTCGGTCAGGTGCGGGTGGCGGTGGATCTCGCTGTGCAGCCTGAGTCGCCCCGGGATCGGTTGACCATCCCCCCGTTGGGCGGACACCTCGTATAGGAGGAAGTCCATGTCCAACAAGAAGCGGTCGCCGGGTCGTCCGGCGAAGTATCCGCCTGAGTTCCAGCGGGACGCGGTTGCGATGGTGCTCGATGAGCAGCGTTCGATCGCGGATGTTGCTCGTTCGCTCTTGGTGAACGAGGGCACGTTGGGGAACTGGGTCGCGAAGGCGCGCCGTGAACGCGCCCAGGGGACCGAGTTGAACGCCGACGAACGCGTCGAGTTGGCGGAGTTGCGCGGTGAGGTCACGCAGTTGCGGATGGAGCGTGATCTGCTCAAACGATCGATGGCCTTCTGGGTGAAGGAGTTGATGCTGTGACTCGCTATCGCTGCGTCGACGACCAGAAGGCAGCCGGGTTCCCGGTCACCGCGGCGTGCGAGGCGGCTGGCGTGTCCACGTCGGGGTTCTACGACTGGCGCACACGTGAGGCTGGCGCACCGACGGACCGTCAGGTCGCCGAGGCCGAGCTCGTCTCGTTGATGGCCGAGATCTTCGACGCCTCCGACGGCAACTACGGCGTCCCGCGGATGCTCCGCGAGCTGCGCCGCGCCGGTCTCGCGGTCAACCACAAGCGGGTGCGTCGGCTGATGCGCCGCCATGGGATGGCGGGCAGGTTCCGGCGGCGACGCTGCCAGACCACGTTCCCGGGCCGGACGGCTACGTGATCCCGGACCTCGTCGAGCGCGGCTTCGCGCCCGGCGCCCCGGACCGGGCGTGGTGCCAGGACATCACCTACATCGCCACCGGCGAGGGCTGGCTCTACCTGGCGTCGGTCCTCGATCTGGGCAGCCGGCGGCTGGTCGGCTACTCGATGGCCGACCACATGCGCACCGAGCTCGTCACCGACGCCCTGTCGATGGCCGTCGCTGCCAGAGGCGGCGTGAGCGGGGTGATCGCGCACGCGGATCGTGGGTCGCAGTACACGTCGAACGACTACCTCTCGTTCTGCGCCGACAACAGGCTGCGCCCCTCGGTCGGACGGACCGGGGTGTGCTGGGACAACGCCGTCGCCGAGTCATTCTGGGAATCGCTGAAACGTGAATGCGTCCAAGGACGAGTGTTCGCGACCCGCGCCGACGCCCGCAGAACGATCTTCCGCTGGATCAACTGGTATAACACGAAAAGACTTCACGGAAGTCTCGGATATATCCCACCAATCGAGTGGGAAACACAGTATAATCAAGCAGCATAAACCCCGTCCGGCCAACGGGGAGATGGCCAGGTGACTGCTCTACCCCTTGAGAGGATGGAGCAGTGTCAGGTCAGCAGCGGCGGGGTCCGTACCCGCCAGAGGTTCGTGAGCGTGCGGTGCGGATGGTGTTCGAGCACCAGGACGAGTACCCGACGCAGTGGAAGGCGATCGAGTCGATCTCGGCGAAGCTGTCGATCAACCACGAGACGTTGCGGATCTGGGTGCGCCGCGCCGAGACCGACGCCGGCGCTCGGCCGGGGTTGACCACCGATGAGCGTGCCCGGATCCGCGAGCTCGAGCGCGAGAACAAGGAGCTGCGCCGGGCGAACGAGATTTTGAAGGCGGCGTCGGCTTTCTTCGGCGCGGAGCTCGACCGCCAGTCCCGCAAGTGATCGCGTTCATCGACGCGCATCGCGCCCGGTTCGGGGTCGAGCCGATCTGCAGGGTGCTCACCGAGCACGGCTGCAAGGTCGCCCCGAACACCTATTGGGTGGCCCGCAAACGGCCACCATCAGCCCGCGCCCAGCGCGACACCGAACTGATCGTCGAGATCCGTCGAGTCCACGCCGAGAACCTGTTCGTCTACGGCGCCGACAAGATCTGGGCGCAGCTCAACCGGGAAGGCGTCCGTGTCGCTCGCTGCACCGTGGAACGGCTGATGCGCGCCGAAGGCCTGTCGGGCGCCAGGCGCGGCAAGGCGTTCAAGATCACCACCCGCCCCGACGAACGGCAGACGCGACCCGCTGATCTGGTCGAGCGGCAGTTCAAAGCGGCGACGCCGAACCGGTTGTGGGTCGCTGATCTGACCTACGTGAAGACGCACTCCGGCTGGGTCTACGTCGCGTTCATCATCGACGTCTACTCCCGGTTCATCGTCGGCTGGCAGGCATCACGATCGCTGCGTTCCGACTTGGCGATCGACGCGTTGGAGATGGCCGTGTGGATCCGCCAACGAGCCGGAGCCGACCTCACCGGGCTGGTCCATCACAGCGACCGCGGCGTTCAATATCTCAGCGTGCGCTACTCCGAACGACTCGCCGACAACGACATCGTCGCCTCCGTCGGCAGCCGCGGTGACAGCTATGACAACGCGCTTGCCGAGAGCTTCAACGGGCTCTACAAGTGGGAGCTGATCCACCAGCACGGACCATGGCGCGGTCTCGACGACGTCGAGTTCGCCACCCTCACTGGCCATCTCCCCGTTGGCCGGACGGGGTTTATGCTGCTTGATTATACTGTGTTTCCCACTCGATTGGTGGGATATAGCCGAGACTTCCGTGAAGTCTTTTCGTGTTATACCAGTTGATCCAGCGGAAGATCGTTCTGCGGGCGTCGGCGCGGGTCGCGAACACTCGTCCTTGGACGCATTCACGTTTCAGCGATTCCCAGAATGACTCGGCGACGGCGTTGTCCCAGCACACCCCGGTCCGTCCGACCGAGGGGCGCAGCCTGTTGTCGGCGCAGAACGAGAGGTAGTCGTTCGACGTGTACTGCGACCCACGATCCGCGTGCGCGATCACCCCGCTCACGCCGCCTCTGGCAGCGACGGCCATCGACAGGGCGTCGGTGACGAGCTCGGTGCGCATGTGGTCGGCCATCGAGTAGCCGACCAGCCGCCGGCTGCCCAGATCGAGGACCGACGCCAGGTAGAGCCAGCCCTCGCCGGTGGCGATGTAGGTGATGTCCTGGCACCACGCCCGGTCCGGGGCGCCGGGCGCGAAGCCGCGCTCGACGAGGTCCGGGATCACGTAGCCGTCCGGCCCGGGAACGTGGTCTGGCAGCGTCGCCGCCGGAACCTGCCCGCCATCCCATGGCGGCGCATCAGCCGACGCACCCGCTTGTGGTTGACCGCGAGACCGGCGCGGCGCAGCTCGCGCAGCATCCGCGGGACGCCGTAGTTGCCGTCGGAGGCGTCGAAGATCTCGGCCATCAACGAGACGAGCTCGGCCTCGGCGACCTGACGGTCCGTCGGTGCGCCAGCCTCACGTGTGCGCCAGTCGTAGAACCCCGACGTGGACACGCCAGCCGCCTCGCACGCCGCGGTGACCGGGAACCCGGCTGCCTTCTGGTCGTCGACGCAGCGATAGCGAGTCACAGCATCAACTCCTTCACCCAGAAGGCCATCGATCGTTTGAGCAGATCACGCTCCATCCGCAACTGCGTGACCTCACCGCGCAACTCCGCCAACTCGACGCGTTCGTCGGCGTTCAACTCGGTCCCCTGGGCGCGTTCACGGCGCGCCTTCGCGACCCAGTTCCCCAACGTGCCCTCGTTCACCAAGAGCGAACGAGCAACATCCGCGATCGAACGCTGCTCATCGAGCACCATCGCAACCGCGTCCCGCTGGAACTCAGGCGGATACTTCGCCGGACGACCCGGGAGGTTGTCCCGGGTTCTGTTGAAGTGAGGTGGTGATCCCTCCCCGGGCGGTGCCGTTGCTGGCATCGTTCGGGGGTCCTACCAAGACGCTCCGAAGGAGGAGGGATCACCGTGTCCAAGAAGGTACCGGTCGTGAAGATCACGACCCCGCAGGCGGCTGGCGAGTTGGCTGGTCTGCCGTTGGAAGCAACCGTTGCGATGGCCGATGTCGCCGTGGCGATGAGAGAAGGGCTGCTCGCGTTGTCGACTGCGGCGGGTCTGGTGGTGATGCGCCAGATGCTCGACGCCGAGCTCGCTGGGATCGTCGGCGCGAAGCACGCCAAGCTCGACGAGCGGGTCGGGAACTGGCACGGCACGACCAAGGGTCAGGTTGTGCTCGGTGCCCGCAAGATCAGCGTGGAGCGACCGCGTGGCCGTTACGTCGACGGCGGCGAGGTCGAGCTGGACACGTGGGCGACGTTCGCCAGTGAGGATCTGTTGCGTCAGGTCGTTGTCGAGCGGATGCTCGCCGGTGTCGCCACGCGACGTCATGAGCTGGTCGCTGAACCGGTCGGCCAGGTTGGGACGGCGGTGTCGAAGTCGGCGGTGTCACGCCGCTTCGTCGCCGCGACGACCGCCGCAGTCGCCGAGCTGCTTGAAGCGGACCTGTCCGCGTTGGAGACAGCGGTGGTGATGATCGACGGGCTGAATATCGCCGGCGAGATGATCGTCGTCGCCCTGATCATCACCGCCGACGGGACGAAGGTGCCGGTCGGGTTGCGGCTGGGTGACACCGAGAACAAGGTCGTCGTCACCGATCTGCTCGCCGATCTCGTCGACCGAGGCCTGCGCTTCGAGCACGGGATCCTCGCCGTGTTGGACGGGTCGAAGGCGTTGCGCTCGGCGGTCGCCAAGGTGTTCGGCACCAAGGCGCTCGTGCAACGCTGCACCCTCCACAAGCGCAGGAACGTGACCGAGTACTTGCCCGTGGCTCGCCGTAAGGCGATGGACAAGCGGCTTGCCGGGATCTTCGCGAACGCCGACACCGACGCCGGGCTGCGTGACGCACGCCGGCTCGCCGCACAGTTGAAGAGCGATCACCCCGACGCGGCCGGGTCGCTGCTCGAAGGGCTCGAGGAGATGTTCACCGTCGCTCGACTCGGTGTCACCGGTGCGCTTCGGCGGTCGTTGACGAACACGAACTGCATCGAGTCGATGATCTCTACCGTCCGGGTCGTCACCGGCCGCGTGAAGCACTGGCGCGACGGCGACATGAAGAAACGCTGGATCGCGACCGGGATGATCGAAGCCCAACGCTCGTTCCGACGCGTCCGCGGCCACACCCAAATGACCAACCTCGTCGAGCTGATCGGCCACACCATCAACCCCGTCACACCCGCCAACTACGATCAAGCCGTTGCCTGAGCAACAACCGGATCACCACCCCACTTCAACAACAAGCGGGACATCCTCCGACCCGGCGACCGCTTCTTGTTGGACATGGACTTCCTCCTATACGAGGTGTCCGCCCAACGGGGGGATGGTCAGGGGTGAGGGTGTTGAGTAGCGCCCAGTTGGGTTTGCTGGCGTAGAGCAGGGCGCGGGTGCGGTAGTGGTCGAAGCGACGGAACCCGAAGGCGACTCGCTTGACGCGCTTGATCAGGTTGTTGATCGCCTCGGTCGGCCCGTTGCTCACTCGGGCGTCGTGCCACGCGACGATCTGGTCGATCCACACCCGCAGCGTCCGGCCGAGCCGACGGACCTCGTCGGGCATCCAACGCTCGGCGAAGTCGACGACGAGCTGCTCGATCCACGCCCTCGCCGCAGTCGTGTCGGGTTGGGTGTAGACCCGTCGGACGAGTTCCTTGGCCGTCCAGGCGGCGAACACGTGCAGGTCCGGGTCACCGTCAGCGAGGAGCTCCAACAACCGCTCGTGTCCGTCCTCGGTGAGACGTTCGCTGCCGGTGATCAGCCGCCGTCGGATCCGGTAGAGCGGATCGGGCTTGCGCCCGCGATGCCCGAGGGTCTCGTTCTGCACCCGCCGGCGGGTCTCGTCCACCACCCGATTGGCGAGGGCGATCACGTGATACGGGTCGGCGACTTGGACCGCGTCGGGCAGCATCGTGTCGAACACGGTGCGGTACGCGGCTGACAGGTCCAGTGTCGCCCAGCGGATCCGCCCGCACCATCCCGGCGGGCGGGCGGCGAACCAGGCGCAGGCCGGGCCGGAACGGCGTCCGGCGATCACGTCGAGGAGCTGACCGCGGCGCACGTCGACGATCTGGGTCGACCACACCTGGGTTCGGTAGCGGCCCACCCGCACGCACAGGGTCTCGTCCAACCCGACGGCGTCGACCGGGCCGAACCGGTTGGGGTCGTCGATCAGCGGCCGTCCCCACGCGGTGACGGCGTCCATCACCGTGTGCCAGTCACAGCCCAGCTCGACGGCGACATCAGCGACGCTGCGACCGTGCCGGCCGACCTGCACCGTCGCCCACCGCCCAGCCCTGGCGGTCAGCGCACAACGAGACGATCCGATGGTCGGGTCACACTCGGTCCACGACCGCCGACACGACGGGCATCGCCATCGTCGCTTGGACCACGCCAGCCGCGTCGGGCGCCCGAACACCGGGAGATCGACCAGCGTCACCTCGCGCCGGAGTGAGTCCCATCACGTGGTGTAGGAGGCCTCGACCATCGCTGGGGTGATGGTGGTCATCGTGCGATTCTCGAAAGCGACCAAGCAACCGAGAAGGACGCACGATGACCACCCACGAGTTTGCCCTGTCTGACCTTGCCGCGCGGCTGACCGGCAGTGACGCGACGTTGTCGACGTCGTTGCGCGACATCCTCGCCGCGGCGATCCAGGAGTTGATCGAAGCCGAGCTGACTGCGACGATCGGCGCCGCCCCCGGCGAGCACACACCGGAGCGCACGGCGTTGCGCAACGGTCATCGCCCGAAGCTGGTGTCGACCCCAGCGGGCGATGTCGAGGTCGGGATCCCGAAGCTGCGCACCGGCAGCTTCTTCCCCGAACTGCTCGAGCCGCGCCGGCGCATCGACCGTGCCTTGTGGGCGGTGATCATGACCGCGTACATCACTGGCACCTCGACGAGGAAGGTCGACGACCTCGTGCGTGCGCTGGGTTGTGACAGCGGGGTGTCGAAGTCGACGGTGTCGCGGATCTGCGCCGGGATCGACGCCGACGTCAACGTGCTCAGAACCCGCCGGCTCGATCACCAGCCGTTCGTCTACGTCTGGCTCGACGCCACCTACGTCCACGTCCGCGAACACCGCCACGTCGTGTCCAAGGCGGTCGTGATCGCCACCGGCCTCAGGGCCGACGGGCGCCGCGAGGTCCTCGGTGTCGACGTCGGCGACTCGGAGAACGAGGTGTTCTGGCGCGAGTTCCTCACCTCGCTGACCGACCGCGGGCTGGCCGGCGTCAAGCTCGTGATCTCCGACGCCCACGCCGGGCTCGTCAAGGCGATCCGCCGCTGCCTGCAAGACGCAACGTGGCAACGCTGCCGCGTCCACGCGATGCGCAACCTGCTCGCCGTCGCCCAACGCCGCCAGCGCCAGATGATCGCCGCGTTGATCCGCACCGTGTTCGCCCAACCCGACGCCGACACCGCCCGCGCCCAGCTCCGCACCGTCGTCGACCAATTGCGCCCCTACGCCCCAGCCGTCGCCGAACGGCTCGAAGCGATGGAGACCGACGTGCTCGCCTACACCGGCTTCCCGCCGGCGCACTGGTCGAAGATCTGGTCGAACAACCCCATCGAACGCCTGAACCGCGAACTCAAAAGGCGCACCGACGTCGTCGGGATCTTCCCCGACCGCGCCAGCGTGATCCGCCTCGTCGGCGCGCTGCTCGTCGAGATCAACGACGAGATGATCGCCGCCGAACGCCGCTACATCGCCGAGGCCTCCATCGCCGAGCTCACCGGCGACACCACCGGGCTAGCGTTGCCCGCAGCACCCCGCAACTGACCAACAGCTCCGGGAGTCGCACGTGGTCACCTACACCACGGAACGGGACGCCATCTCAGTCCGCTCTATCAGCGCCGTGAGCAGGCTAATTATTGATTTCCGCGACTCCAATACGGTGAACCGCTAGTCTGCTTCCTGTTCGCCTCGAGGAGGTCCTCCATGCTCAAGCCGCAGCCGCGTCGAGCCCGCGTGTTCACTGAAATCGCCGAGGTCCTCGACCGACTCCAGCGCGTCCAGCTGCAGATCGACTGGGTGCTGGAAGCCACACGCCAGGGGCACCTGCAGCGCCAGTTGTCGAGCCCGCTCGACTTTCCTGGTCACGGCGAGTACAGCGCGGCGTCACGCGGCTTGCGGACCCTCGCCGAGGTGGGACAGCGTTCGTGGAGCCGGCAGACGTTCCTCGGCATCCCCGTCGTGATGACGCATGACGGCACGGTCGCTGTGGCGGTCACCTCTGGTGACGAATACACCGGCATCAACGGCGACGAAGATCCGAGCACCCGACCATTGAAGGGACCGAATACAGTGCGCGCCACCGTCGCACAGCGTCTTCCTCTAGGTGATCTAGATGTCGACGACGCCCTTGGTGTCGACTTCTACTACATGCTCACCTATGCGACGCCTGACGGTGGTGTGCGAGTGGAGATCTCGCAACCTGAACTCGATCACGCAGGCCATGTGACTCGGTGGCGGGACCGCGTCATCATCGGGGACGTCGGTCTGACCGGCCCTTCGATTGACCGTCGAGCACCTGGCCCGGTCCCGCCGGCGCCGGAGGTTGAGGTGAGCTGGAAGAGCGCCGGCTGACGATGTTCCAGCCTGATCGTCTTGCTCTCGCGCGCCGCCGACGAGGCTTGAACTTCACGCGCCTGGCCAAGCTCGCCAGAATGACGCCACAGACCGTGTCGGCGTACGAGCGCGGTCTGCGTGAACCGCCCAACGATGCGGTGCAATCCCTAGCAACCACGCTCGACTTCCCGGTGGAGTTCTTCTACTCCGAATTGGGTGACGCGGTGCCAGAGGACGCTGCAAGCTTTAGATCGTTATCGACGATGACGGCGTCCCAGCATGATCGCGCCTTGGCCGCAGGCACGCTGTGCGTCTTGCTCCATAGCTGGTTCGACGAGCGGTTCAACCTCCCGGCCGTCGACATACCAGACCTCACAGACGGTCAGGCAGATCCCGCGGGTGCCGCAGCTCACGTTCGAGCCACCTGGGGCCTTGGTGAACATCCGATCGCGAATCTCACCCAACTCGTGGAGGCCCACGGTGTCCGGGTGTTCTCACTAGCTGATGACTGTCACGCGGTTGATGCCTTCTCGTTCTGGCACAACGGGGCGCCGTTCGCGCTGATCGGCACTCACAAGACGCCCGAGCGTGGTGTCTTCGACCTTGCCCATGAACTTGGGCACCTCGTGCTTCACCGCGATCATCGAGCGCCGCGGGGCCGTGCCGCAGAGACGCAAGCGAACGAATTCGCATCTGCTCTGCTCATGCCCGAGGCAGACATCCGCGGCAATGCGCCACGTTTCCCGGCGATGGGTGATCTCATCCGCGCGAAGCGACGTTGGCGTGTGTCAGCGGCGGCCCTGAATTACCGATTGCACGCACTCGGGCTCATCGATCACTGGCACTACCAGTCGCTGTGCGTGGAGATCTCGCGCATCGGACGAGACCGCGAAGTCGACTCGATCCCGCAAGAACGGTCGGAGGTGACGGCCAAGATCCTGGGAATGCTTCGCCAGAATGGCGTCTCTCTCCGTGCAATCGCTACTGATCTACATGTCCGTCCTAGCGAGATCAACGACCTGATGTTCGGGCTCGCAATGGTGTCGGTCGACGGCGGTCGCGAGGCTTCAGGCGATCGGACCGAACGACCAGCGCTACGTCTGGTCGCAACAGATCGGTAGGGCCACGAGCCCGAACAGGCCACGCTCGCGGGGGTCTATGAGCAACGGGTGATGTCCTACTGCCACTGGTTGGTACCCACCGCCCGCATCGGCACGCCGAGGCGGCGCAGGGCGGAGTGGATGGTCTTGGCGCTGACGCCCATCGTCTTGCCGATCTGCGCCAGCGAGCGGCCGGAGCGGTAGAGCTCAGCAGCTTGGTTCAGCTGTTCTTGGCTGAGCAGGTTGTAGCGGCGGTTGACGCCGTGCCGCTTGAGAATGGCTGAGACGGTGCCTCGATGGACGTCGTAGGCCGCGGCCAGGGTGTAGACGGACTCACCGGCTTGGTAGCGCTGGATGACTTCTTGTTGCAGTGCTTCCGACAGGCGATGTTGGCGGTGAGCTGGTGGTTTGTCGACAACGGGTCGGTCACAGGCCGGCAGGTCAAGAAGGTTCTGCCACCGCTTGGTCAGGTGCTCTTGGTTCAGGAAGCGCCTCAGGAGCTCCACCACAAGCGAACATATGTTCCCCTTGTGCCAAGGGTAGAAGTGCACCGATCGGTATTCCGGTCGGTGCTTTTGTTTATAGCCGGTTTACAGGCCCACCCCTGCTGGCATGGTTCAGGTCCCGGCAGGTGTGTGCCCCATCTGTTGTGATTGCAACGAGTTGACAGAGGTGACGGTTCGGGCGTTGTGGAAATCTCAACAGATGGGACACCGAGTCGGTTGCATCAGACGTCGCGCTGCTGTACAAAGGAACCAGTGATTACCGAACTCCACTGCCGCAACTTCCGTAGCCTCGTCGACGTCGATATCAAGCTCGATCCGCTTACGGTTCTCGTGGGTCCGAATGGTGCCGGCAAGAGCACGATAATCAGCGTGTTGAATCTGCTCCTTGGGGATCGTTGGCCAAACCTCGGCGCGATGGGGGTACCGGACGATTTTTCGAACCTTGACACCAGTCTCGAACTCTCCGTCCGGGCCGCATTTCTCCAGCACTTACCCATGACGATGCCTTGGGTAAGACGCATGAAATCGCTGAGCTCGAGTTCGCCTGCCAGCCCTACAAGATTAAGTCGGGCAAGAACCTCCCGGGAGACCTCCGAGACATCTTCAAGCCGATCGGCACGGATGGGAAGGACATGATGGTCTGCGTCAAACGGCCACAGAAGGGGCAACCGCCGCAGTTTGGGCCTTTGAATGTAACGGCGAGCATACGTGATCAATCACGGGTGTTGTATGTGTCGGAGAGCCGCACGGTTGCGGCACAGTATCCAGGTCGTCGCGGCTCAATTCTACGGGATCTCCTAGAGGTTGCACGGGGCGAGTTCACGCGAAACGAAGCCGGGATCAAGGACGACTTTAGAGCCAAGTACACTGAGGCAGTGGATGTGATTCGCACTCCTGGGGTTCAAGATCTTGAGGCACAGGTACAGGACACCGCTCGGCGGATGCTTGGCTTCATGGGCACCCGACGGGCGCAACAGCTTGAGCTCCGGTTTGGCTTTGCCGATCCGTCCAGTCCTCATTCAGCTCTCCGACTCATGTGCGTGCAGAATGGCGTGTCTCTACCGGCAGAATCCCTCGGAATGGGCGAGCAGAGCGCGATCGTGATCGGGATGTTCGAGGCCTTCCGGCAAAGAGGAACCCAGCTGAACACGATCCTGCTGGAAGAACCTGAGATGTATCTTCATCCGCAGGCTCAACGGTACCTGCAACGGTTGCTCATAGAGCTCGTTGATGAGCAGCAGGCTCAAGTCATTTTGACCACGCACTCACCGATCTTCGCAGACATGATGCGCTATCCGTCGATCCGAATGGTCCGCCGCGAGGCCGTTGCAGGTACGACCTGCGTACGAATTCGCAAGCCGTCTGATCTTCAGTTTCTAGCCGACGAGCCTCTCGTGCGAAGCTCAGCCAGTATTTTGATACCCAGAGTAGCGAGCTTCCTGTTCGCAAGCGCTGTGCTTTTGGTAGAGGGGCATGGCGATCGGCTTGCTGCGCTCGAAGTCGCACGCAAGACTTCGTTTGACCTGGATGCGGAGGGCGCTTCAGTCATTGATTGTGGAGGAAAGAACGGCATCCCGTTCTACGCAAGGTGTTGCGGTGCGCTAGGAATTCCGTTTGTCATTCTGCACGACACAGACATTTATAAAGGTGGCGACCTAGCTGAATGGCAGCTGAGGCAGAACCACGACGCTCCGGCTCAGAACACACGCATTGTAACGGCCTGCGATTCTCTCGGTTCGATATTCACTGTCGAGCCAACGCTTGAATCTGCGTTGGGAGTCTCCCGCTCAGCGTCCGACAAGCCCATGAGGGTCGCCCACGCAGTACGCAGCTCGGACCTCCAAGACCTCCCGGCCGGCTTGACACAGGCGGTCGAGGCACTGCGGTCGTTGTTGCAATAGAGGAGAATAGGCGTTTCTCCAGGGAAGACCCAACGCGTCGTCCCGCAGATAACCACGGTACGTTCTGCTCGTGCTTGCGTCTGTCGTTACGTACGCGCACACTGGGTCCACAAGTAATTGCCCCCCCGACTGACGGGAGGTCGGGGCGGAAGGGAGCATATGACAAAACGACGACGAGTGAGCAGGGCCAACGGGGAATTGGCGAAGGGGGCGTATCGACTGCCAGGTGGGGGAGCGGTGATGCCGAAACGTGTGGGGCTGCCGAACGAGCGTGGCCGGCAGATCAGCATCCAGGCGGTGACGAAGCCACCTGAAGTGATCGCCGAAGGGCTGACGAGGGTGCTGGTGGGGATCGCGACGCGTCATCCGGAAGTCTTGGATGACTTGAGCGATCTCACGCAACCCGTGCGCAAGTAGCAGGTCGGTCCCTTTGCCGAATAGGGTGAGCGATACCGTCGAGCTGATCAAGAGCCGTGCTAGATGCGCAACTTGCAATGAGGTAGACTAAGCTGATGAGGAGTGGCACAAGGTCGATATGAGCGAAGACCAAAGCGACGCGGAGCGTGACAACCAGCTGCCCGTCCCAAACCCGTTCGCAGGTCTCTTCGAGAACTCGGACCTCACAAGGCTGAGTGAGTCAATGCGGCAGCTAGCAAAGATAAGTGTGCCCAAGCTTGATATCCCGTTGCCTCAATACGATTTTTCGTCACTCCTTGGGGGAGTCGCCAAATTCAACGAGCGGTTCGTCGAGCGCATTCGTCCAACAATGGAGGCGTTCAACAAGCTCTACCGAGACCAGATTGCAGACCTGCTCGCCAACTTCGCGAAGACGATACGACGGACCTATCCGCCGAACTGGCAAGACGATGACGTTCACTTTCCATCCAATCTTGAAACGCTTCTGCTGGATGAAGGATTGCCGCTCGCCTGGGTACCGCCAGCGGCGGTACTGAAGAAGCTCTTCGCCGCAGAGTCGGCGACCGAGCGGCGGAAGGTGCTGAGCCAAAGCCGGAAGTCGATCATCGCGGCTTCAATGGAGGAACTGCAGCAAATTGAGGACCCGCGTCTACGGGAGCATGTCAAGTTTGCCATGGAGGCAGCTGAGGCGCTACGGGATGGCAAGTGGCGAGCGAGCCAAGCCCTGAGCGCGAACTTGCTCGACTCGATTCTCCGACGTTCCTTCACCGAGGCATCCCGGATCGAGCTAACGAACCAGAGGAACCGAATCGACTGGAAGAAGTACCCCGTCCGGAGCGCCCTGGTCTGGGGAGCAATCTGGGGAGCCCACGGAGAGTACTGGCCCAGCAATGGCGACCCGATACCGCGGCAGTACACCCGGCACGCCACCGCCCACGGCGTGTCCCAACGCCAGTACACCAGGTTGAACGCGGTTATTGCCCTCATGCATGTCGTCGGTCTGCTGCGTCTTATTGAGGTCGACGTCCTGCCGCCGAAGCGACGGAGGGTTGCTAAAGTGCCTGAGGAGTGAGCGCTACCCCCACTGGTTGGTCCCGACTGGTCGCATCGGCACACCTGCGTCGCGCAGGGCCGTGTGGATGGTCTTGGTGCTGACGCCCATGGTCTGGGCGATCTTGGCGAGCGACTGGCCCGAGCGGTAGAGCTCGGCCGCCTGGTCGAGCTGTTCTTGCCTGAGCAGGTTGTAGCGGCGGTCCACACCGTGGCGTTCCAGGATGGCGGAGACGGTCTTGCGGTGGATGTTGTAGGCGGTGGCCAAGATGCGCACCGTCTCGCCGGCTTGGTACCGCCCGATGAGTTCCTGTTGGAGCGGCTCCGGGAGTCGACGTTGGCGTTGAGCTGGGGGTTTGTGCTCCCTCGGGCGATCACCCGCGGGGAGGTCAAGGAGCTTCTGCCAGCGTTTGGTCAGGTGGTCTTGGTTTAGGAAGTGTCCCAGGAGCTCCACCGTAAAAGTCCAGGTCAAAGCCCATTTTCGCTTCGGCGGGAGATGATGGCCGACCGGACGGGGAGCAACGTGGGGAGCAGCTCTCGGCCGGACCAGTCGGATCCGCTCGACGGATACCGGATGGCGCTCAAGATGAGCTGGGATGGTGAGGACGAGGTCGTCGTCGACTACGACGACGGGATGCACCATCACGACACCCGTGACGAGTGCTTCGACGGGTGGCCGCAGGACTGCCCGGTCTGCGGCGGCGGCGCGGCCCGGTGGACCCACCGTCGGCCGAGGCGGGTGCTGCGCATCGACGGGACGAGTCCGTGCGACGACGGCATCGTCAGTGACTACCTGGCACACCTGGCCTGACGTGTTCGGCGAACGGCACGCCGCACCGGATCCCATCGATCGAGGCCGCTCGTCCTGAGCGGTGCGGCGAACTCGTGACGGTGACGCTTCGTCGAACAGCGGCTTCGATCGCCGTGGTGCGGTTTCAACCTGCGACCATTGACAGGGTGAAGGAGGAGTCCGGCGATTTCACACGGAGCACTTGACGCGGTCGCCCTGGGCGTCACGAACGGACGTGGGCGGCGCCGGAGGCGATCATCTCGGCGATCGACGCGTCGTCGTAGCCGACCTCGGCCAGCACCTCGACGGTGTGCTCGCTGCGCACCGGGGCGGGCCGCCGGACGGTCAGCGGCGCGTCGTCGAGGATCATCCCGGGGCCGACGGCGCGGTACGGGCCGATCACGGGATGCTCGGCCATCGTGATCATGCCGCGGTGCAGTTGTGGGTCGTCGAGGATCTCGTCGAGCGCCGGGACGGCGTTGGCCGGGATGCCCTCCCGCTCGCAGAGGCTCGAGCCACTCGGCCGTCGACCGCTCGCGGACGATCGCGGCGAGGTTGGCGTAGACCTGCTCGGCCTGCAGCAGGCGGGCGTTCTGATCGGCGAACCACGGCTCGTCGAGCAGCTCCTCGCGCCCGACGGCCGCGAACAGCCGGTGCCAGTGCTCGTCGCTGTACGGCATCATCGCGACGTAGCCGTCGGCGGTGCGGTGCGGGCCGCGGGTCGTCGTCATGATCCGGCTGTAGCCCGCCGGCTCGCCGGGCACCGCGGCGCGCGACAGGTGCTCGACGAGGTCGAACGCGAACACCGCGTCGAACATCGGCACCTCGACGCGCTGGCCCCGGCCGGTGCGTTCGCGGTGGAGAAGCGCGGCCAGCACGGCGGTGACGATCGTCTGCCCGGCGATCTTGTCGGCGACGATCGAGGGGAAGAACACCGTCGAGCCGACGGTGCGCTCGTTGAGCGGTGGCATCCCGGTAGCCGCCTGGATGATGTCGTCGTACGCCGGCCGGTCCTCCTCCGCCGTTCCGGCGCGGAAGCCCTGCGCCTGGCAGTAGACGAGCCGCGGCCGCGTTCGCGGCGACGTCGGTGTAGGCGAGGCTCAGTCGCTGTAGCGGCCCGGGCCGGAGGTTGGTGACGAACACGTCGCAGCTGTCGAGGAGCCGCAGGAACGCCGTCATCCCGGCGTCCGACTTCAGGTCGAGCGTGATCGCCCGCTTGTTGCGATTGATGTTCAGCGCGATGCCCGACAGCTCCGGGTGCGGCCCGCCGCCCATGAACCGGTTGGTGTCGCCGCGCCCCGTCTCCACCTTGATCACGTCGGCGCCGAGATCGCCGAGGGTCTGCGTGGCGTACGGCCCCATGATCACCGAGGTCAGGTCGAGCACCCGGACGCCGGCGAGCACGCCGGCCTCGACCCCGTCGACCGCTTCGTTCATCGGCGGCGACCCTACGGCCTACCGCTCGCGAGTGCCCGCTCGGGCATCGGCAACAACCGTGGCCGGTGTCGTGGCCCGCTCCTACGCCCTGGCGCCGGCCCCGACGCGCCAGCGCGCCGCTCGTTCGCGCTCACGCCACAGCTCGGCGTAGCGGCCGCCGGCCGCGAGCAGGGACTCGTGGTCGCCGCGTTCGACGATCCGGCCGTCGTGCATCACCAGGATCTGGTCGGCGGAGCGGATCGTCGACAGGCGGTGGGCGACGACGACGAGCGTGCGGTCGCGCACCAGCTCGGCGAGACCGGCTTGCACGGCGCGCTCGTTGAGCGGGTCGATCGACGCGGTGGCCTCGTCGAGCAGGACGATCGGCGACTGCTTGAGCATCGCCCGGGCGATCGACACCCGCTGGCGCTCGCCGCCCGACAGCGCCTGGCCGCCCTCGCCGACGGGCGTGTCGTAGCCGTCGGGGAACGCGTCGACGAACGCCTCGGCCTGCGCCAGGCGGGCGGCGCGGCGCACGTCGTCGTCGGTGGCCGACTCGTCGCCGAAGGCGATGTTCTCGCGGATCGTGCCCTGGAACAGGTAGACGTCCTGGAACACGACGGTGACGAGGTCGAAGAGCTGGTCGGCGGTCAGCTCGCGCACGTCGACGCCACCGACGTGCACGCTGCCGCGGTCGGTGTCCCATGCCCGGGCGATCAGGTTGAGCACCGTCGACTTGCCGGCGCCGGACGAGCCGACGATCGCCGTCATCGTCCCGGCGGGCACGGTGAACGAGACGTCGTGCAGCACGGTGCGCTCGCCGTAGCCGAACGTCACGCCGTCGAACTGAACGGCGGCCGCGCCCGGCTCCGTGATCGGCGTCGCCGGCACGGGCTGCTCGGCGATGTCCATGATCCGCCCGATGCGCACCAGCGAGGCGTCGGCCAGGCGCATCGCCTCGACCTGCATCGCCACCTGGATCAGCGGCGTGTAAACGCGGGCGACGAGCACGAGGAAGGCGAGGACGACGGCGACGTCGGTGCTGCCGTCGAACAGGCGTAGCGCCCCGAAGGCGATGACGATCGGGATGCCGAGCTGGACGATGCCGATCGCCCCGATGGCCAGCGGCACGAGCTTGACGGCCATCGCGTCGTTGACGGCGCGCACCTCGGCGACCGCGTCGCGGAACCAGCGCAGCCGAGCGCCCGTGCGGTTGAACGAGCGGGCCACGCCGACGCCCTGGACGTACTCGATCATCCGCGTGTTGCCGACGGCGAGCTGGTCGGCGCGGCGCGTGCTCAGCGCCTTGAACCGCCGGTTCGCCAGCAGGAAGACGGGCACCGCGACGACGATGCTGACCGCGGTCGCCGCGGCGAGCGTCGGGTCGGTGAACGCCAGGATGATCATGACGACGACCGGGAGGGCCACGGCGCCGAACACGTGCTGCATGCCGTGGTGGGCGAAGTTCGAGACCATCTCGAAGTCGCTCGTCAGCACCGCCGACACGTCGCCGGAGCGGCGGTCGAGCACGGCGCCGATCGGCAGCCGGTTGAGGTGGGCGAGCGTGCGGATGCGGGCCTCGCCGATCGCCTCGAACGTCGACACCCAGGCGAAGTAGTTGGCCAGGTAGCCGGTGACGAACTGGCCGGTGACGGCGGCGACGATCACCAGCGTCGACGGCCAGACGTCGTCGCTGCCGAGCGTGCCGTCGGCAAGTTGCCTGATGATCCCGACGAGGACGGCGGCGGTGATGCCGATGCACGCGGCGTTGAGCATCCGCAGCCCGACCGAGGCGTAGAGCACGTTGCGCCGCTCGCCGAACAGGCGCACCGTCGTGCGGATCGTGCCGTTGTAGAAGCTCATCGCTGCACGACCTCCTCGCCGTGGACGGCCCTGCCGAGCGCGAGACCCTCGGCGTCCTCGAACGCCTGCCACATCCGCGCGTACAGGCCGCCGGCGGCGACCAGCTCGGCGTGGCGGCCGCGCTCGACGATCCGCCCGGGACCGCCGTCGGGGGCGTCGAGCACGAGGATCTGGTCGGCGCCGACCACCGTCGACAGGCGGTGGGCGATGATCACCAGCGTCCGCCCGACGATCAGCCCGTCGAGCGCGTCCTGCAGGGCGGCCTCGTTCTCCGGGTCGGCGAATGCCGTCGCCTCGTCGAGCACGATCACCGGGGCGTCCTTGAGGATCGCCCGGGCGATGGCCAACCGTTGACGTTCACCGCCGGAAAGGCGGGCGCCGCGCTCGCCGAGGCGGGTGTCGTAGCCGTCAGGCAGCTCGCTGATGAACGCGTGCGCCTGGGCGGCGCGCGCCGCGGATTGGACCTCGGCGTCGGTGGCGTCGGGGCGGCCGAGTCGCAGGTTCTCGGCGATCGTTTCGTCGAACAGGAACGTCTCCTGGAACACGAAGGCGACCTGCTCCATCAGCTGCTCGAACGGCATCTCGCGGATGTCGACGTCGCCCACGGTGATCGACCCGTCGGCGACGTCCCAGAAGCGGCAGATCAGCTTCGCCGCCGTCGACTTGCCGCTGCCCGACGGGCCGACGAGCGCGGTGACCGTGCCGGGCTCGGCGGTGAACGAGATGCCGTCGAGGACGCGCCGCTCGCCGTGGGCGAAGCCGACGTCGTGGAACGCCACCGACGGCGCCCCGAGCGTCCGGCGCTCCGGCACCTCGGGCAGCTCCTCGGCGCTGTCGAGCTCGTCGACGAGGTTGGCGCCGAGGCTCAGGTAGCTCATCTGCGTCGTCAGCTCCATCAGCTTGAGCAACGGCAGCGGGTAGCCGAGGCCGACGACGAGGAAGAACAGGAGGTCGGCGGTGCCCAGCCGGTCCGACGACCACAGCCACAGGCCGACCGGCACGATCGTGACGACGTTCGACACCAGCAACGTGTAGAAGACGGTGAACACCGGCAGGAACTCGCGACCCCAGTCGGCCTGGAAGTTGGCCGAGTCCTCGATCGCCCGGCGGGTCTCGGCGAACGTCTCGCCGCGGCGGTTGAACGTGCGCACCACGGGCAGGCCGCGGACGAACTCGACGATCGAGCCGTTCATCCGTGCCAGCGAGGTCATGTACGCGCCGAGCTTGGCCTCGCCGCGCTTCATCCCGATCGACATCAGCGGCAGGCAGACGATCACGACGGCGATCGTCGCCAGCGCCATGCGCCAGTCGACGACGAACAGCCAGATCGTCGTCGCCACGACGACGACCGCGGCCGACACGAGGTCGGGGATCGCGTGGGCGAGGAACAGCTCCAGGCGCTCGACGTCGTCGTTCATCGTCCGCTGGATCTCGCCGGAGCGGCGGTTGGTGAGGAAGCCGAGCGGCACCCGGCCGAGGCGGTCGCCGATGCGCAGGCGCAGCTGCTCCAGGGTCGCGAACGTGGCGCGGTGTGACATCCACGTCGACGCGGCGAGCAGTGCGTACTGGGCGACGACGAAGACGAGTGCCCCGGCGGCCAGGGCGTACAGGCTGGAGCGGGTGGCCGTGCCGTCGACGATCTGCTCGATCGCCTTGTAGATCACCCAGAACGGGCCGAGCTGGCACAGTGTGCTGACGACGGCGAGCAGTGCCGAGCCGATGTAGGCGTTGCGCCCGTGACGGGCGAACGGCAGGAGCAGGCCGAGGCCGTCCTTGCGGGTGAACGTCCCGGCGTCGGCGGTCGTGTCGGTGGCAACGGACTCGGTCACGGCGCTGATCTCCGTCGTGGCGCTCACGGGAAGATCTCCTGCAGGTCGTCGAGCATCAGCAGGAACGCCGGGACCGACACGCCGAGGCCCCAGGCGTCGCCGACGACGTGGGTGCGACCGGCCTGCACGGCCGGCAGCTTGGCCCACAGCGGGTTCGCCGCCAGCGCGTCGAGCGGCGAGGCGCCGACGTCGCCGCTGCCGGCCTGCTGCTGGTAGGCGACGATCGCGTCGGCGTCGAGCACGTCGAGCTGCTCGGCCGACGGGTACTTGAGGATCGACTGGTAGTCCGTCGGCGTGCAGTCGGCGACCTGCGCCGCCGGCTGGCGGATGCCGGCCTCCAGCAGCACGCTGCCGAACGCCGTGCAGGCGAACTCGTAGTACAGCGGCTTCCCGGTGAACACGTCGACGCGGCTCAGCCTCGGGCCCTCGCCGTTCGCCGTGAGCCGCGCCTTCTCCGTGGCGATTCGAGCGTCGAGCTTCTCGATCGACGCCTGCACCTCGTCGCGCACGCCGGCTGCGTCGCCGACGAGGAGCGCGTCGTCGCGCCACGCCGGGTTGTAGAACGCGTACGTCGTCGCCACGGTCGGGGCGATCGCCTCGAGCTGCGTCTGGATCGGCTGCATGACGAGGTCGGCACCGATGATCAGGTCGGGCTTGGCCTTGGCGATCAGCTCCAGGTTCGGCGTCTGCAGCGAGCCGACGACGGCGAGGTCGGCCGGGGCGTCGATGAACTCCGGGAACGGCTCGCCGACGTCGTAGACGCTGACCGAGCCGACCATCGGGGCGCCGGCGTCGAGCAGCGTCGGCAGGACGAGCAGCGTGTCGAGCACCACGATGCGCTGCGGGTGAGCCGGCACGCACGCCGTCCCGAGGACGTGGGTGATCTCGCGGCAGGCGCCCGGGGTCGAGCCGTCCGGCGCGGTCGTCGTGTTCGTGCTCGTCGTCGCCGGCGCGCCCGTGGCGGTGCTCGCTGCGGTGGTGGCCGCCGAGGTCGTGGTTGCCGTCGTCGAGGTGGCCGCCGACGTCGTGGTCGGCGACGCGGTCGTCGCCGCCGACTCGCTGTCGCTGCCGCAGCCTGCGGCGACCGCGGCGATGCCGGCCAACGCCAGCGCGGCCACGGCGCGGCGGACCCAACCTTCACCTCTGATGTTCAGCATGCCGAACAGAATGGTGGCAGTGACTGTCATACGTCAAGTGGCTAGCGTCGTGGCGATGCCGGTCGGTCGGGCGCAGCGCGTGGCGGCGACGAAGTCGCGCATCGTCGCCGTCGGCATCGACCTGTTTGCCGAGCATGGCTTCGACGCCACGACGATGGGGGAGCTGGCCACGGCCGCCGGCGTGTCCGAGCGCACCGTGTACCGGCACTTCCCGACGAAGGAGGATGTCGTCCTCGACCGTGCCGAGATCGGCTCGTTCATCGCCGCGCTCTACGAGGTGCCGTGGGACGTCCATCCGCTCGACGCGCTCGATCCCGACGATGCGCGCCGTGGCGATGGAGTCGGCCGACGAGGACCTCGACCGTCGGCGCACCGACCTGATCCTGCACACACCGGCGTTGCACGCCGCGTGGATCGCCGCGCTCGCCGCCGTCGAGCGCGATCTGGTGGTGTGGTTCGCCGGGCGGATCGGGCGCACCCCGGACGACCTGGAGGTGCGCGTCGCCGTCGCCGCGCTCGTCGCTGCGCACCGGGTGCTCGTCGAGACGTGGGCCGGCGGCAGCGCCGACGACTACATGGCCCGCGCCGAGCAGGTGTACGGCCTGCTCGACGCCGGGCTGGCGGCGCGGCTGCGGCCGTAGGATCGCCCGATCACCCACGATCCGAAGGCTTCGTACCGGCGGCGCGGGCGTGGCACGCGGCGGGCGGCGCCACCGTCCGACGAGCGACTGGAGATGGCCGTGCAGACGTTCGCGCTGCTCGCCGACCTCACCCGGCTGCGCATCGTCTGGCACCTGCGCGACGCCGAGATGAGCGTCAACGACCTCGCCGCCGCGGTCGGCAAGTCGGCGGCGACGGTGTCCCAGCACCTCGCCAAGCTGCGCCTCGCCGGCGTCGTCCAGAACCGCCGAGACGGCAACTTCATCCACTACCGCCTCGCCGACCACCACGTCGGCGAGGTCGTCGAGGACGCCCTCGACCACGCCGAGCACGTCCTGCCGCGCTGACCGCTGACCGCTGACCGCTGAGTGCTGACCCCGATGTCGCCCGATGAGCCGCTGCGCTCCTGGACGCTGCCCGACCTGCACCGCCAGCTCGCCCGGTTCGAGGACGAGCTGCGCGCCGCCGGCTACACGGACGCGGCGGTGGCGCGCTTCGTCGACGGCTCGCGCGACTTCGTGCGCTGGCTCGGCGGCCGATTCCGGCCGGGTGGCTGAGCGAAGCTCAGCCGGGACGGCCGAGCGACCGCCAGGAAGCCGGACGTCGATGGGGTGCGAGCGCAGCGGGAGCGTCAGCCCCCGGACGGATCGACTGACCAGGCTCGGTGCGCGAAGGCGTCGATGTGCGCGTGGGGTTCGGGACCGACGAGGTGACCGCGGTGACCGACCACGTCCGCGAGCTGCTGGCGCAGCGTGGCCACGAGGTGATCGTCGCCGCGGACGGCGACCCGTGGCCCGACGCCGGCCGGCGCGTCGGTGAGCTGGTCGCCGACGGCCATTGCGACGTCGGCGTCGTCTGCTGCTGGACCGGCACCGGCGTCTCGATCGCCGCCAACAAGGTGCCCGGGGTGCGCGCCGCGCTGTGCACCGACGCGGAGACGGCCCGCGGCGCCCGCCGCTGGAACGACGCCAACGTGCTCGCGTTCGGCCTGCGCCTCACCACCCCGGCCGTGGCAGAAGAGCTGCTCGACGCGTTCTTGACGACCTCCGTCGACCGCGGCAGCCAGTCTGGCCAAGGTGTTGTCGGCGGCCACCCGATCGACGTCGACGACGATGACGCCCTCGGCGACCGTGGTGCCGGCGAGCACCGTGCGGCCCGGCACCTTGCGGACCGGCAGCGGCTCGCCGGTCAGCGACAGCTCGTCGACCGCGCCCTCGCCCTCGACCACCGTGCCGTCCGCCGGCACCCGCGCGCCGGGACGGATCAGCACCCGGTCACCGACGGTCAGCGCCTCGGGTGCCATGGTGATCGTGTCGCCGCCGCCGATCAGCAGCTCGGCGGTGTCGGGCGCGCCGACCACGAGCGTGCGCATGTCGGCTGCGGTCCGCGCCGTCGCCGCCTCCTCCAGTGCGCCGGTCGTCGCGAAGATCACGATCAGCAGCGCCCCGTCGCGCCACTGCCCGAGCGCGACCGCGGCGAGGGCGGCGACGACCATCAGCAGGTCGACGTCGAGCCGTCGCTCGCGCAGGGCGCGGACGCTGTCGAGCGCCGGCATCCAGCCGCCGAGCAGCATCCCGAACGCGTACACCGGGCCGAACACGGGGGCGGGCGCACCGGCAAGGTCCAGCGCCAGGCCGCCGGCGAAGCCGACGGCGGCCGCAACCGTCGCCCATCTCGGGTCGGCGACGCGGCTCCAACGCATGGACCGCGACGCTAGCAACTATTTTGGTAAACACGCAGATACGCAAGGAGGCGGGATGCTTGTGCCGGCACCGGTCCTTGGATGAGCATCGGGCGTGCACGTGGAGCTGGTCGCCCTGGTGGTCGACGACCACGACGAGGCGATCGACTTCAGGTCAGCCGGCAGTCGTGGGCGTCGCCGCGGTCGGCGTTGCTCTGGCGAGGGCGGCGGCGAGATCGGTGGCGAGTCGCTGGGCGGCGTAGGGGATGCTCAGGACGGTGGGGATCAGGGCGACCGAGAGCGCGGCATCCTCGGTGCCGTAGACGACGACCGCGCCGCGCTGGACGGCGGGGATCCGGTCGGCGAGGGCGACTCGGGAGATGTCGGCGGGGCCGTCGGACTGCTCGACGATCAGCACGTCGGCGTCGATGTCGGCCAGCCGTTCCGGCGAGAGCTCGACGGTGAACGCCCCCGGGTTGTCGGCGCTGAGCGCGATCACCATGTCGGACGGCCGCAGCCCGAGGTCGCTCACCAGCTCGACGCGAGCGTCCGCCGGCAGGAACACCCACGCCGACGTGGCATCGGTGTACAGGTAGGCGAACGTCAAGCCGGCCAGCTCGGGGTGGGCGGCGGCGGCCCCGGCGAGCGTCGTGTCGACGCCGGCGATCAGCGCGTCGGCCTCGGCGCTGCGCCCGAGCGCCTCGCCGATCATCCTCGTCTGCGTCGGCCACGGCGTCACCCACGGGTCGCCGGGGTAGGCGACGGTCGGCGCGATCGCGCTGAGCGTCTTGTAGTCCGACTCGTCGAAGCCGGCGTACGGGGCGAGGATCACGTCCGGGTGGAGCGCGGCGATCTGCTCGAACGGGATGCCGTCGAACACCGGCAGCAGCGTCGTCGTGGCGGCGTCGAAGGAGGACGCGTACCAGGGCAGGACACCGTCGGCGTTGCTGCCCGGGTAGCCGGTGGGGATGCCGACCGGCGTCAGGCCGAGGGCGGCGACGACGTCCTGCGAGCCGTCGCCGAGTGCCACGATCCGGTGCGGCTCCTGCTCGATCGTGGTCTCCCCGAAGGCGTGGGCGATGGTCACCGGGAACGCTGCGGCGGGTGCGGTCGCCGGGGCCGTTGGCGGGGCGGTGGTCGTCGGCGCCTGCGTGGTGGCCGGCGTCCCCCTCGTGTCCTCGTTCGACGAGCAGGCGACGGCACCGACGGCGAGCAGGACGACGACCGCCGTGCGGGTGAGGCGCCGGAGACCGCGGTTGGAACGCTGCATGAGCGTGAAGGTAACTGCACACCTCTCATTCGGTAGTCTGTCCACAATGGACAGCAATGGCGCCTGGCGGACATCGACGATGTCCGTTCGACACGAGTCGGCGCCGTGGTGACGGCGACATCGGCAGCTGGTGTCGGCAAACGGACATCACGCGAGTTCCTCGTCGAGACGATCCCGCTGCCCGGTCCGACGGTCTATCGCGCCCATCGCCACCCGCAGCACCAGCTGGCGTGGATGCGCGCTGGCGAGATGGAGTTGCGCCTCGACGACCAGTTCCTGCGCTTGCACAGCCATCACGTCGTGTGGATCCCGAGCAACGTCCGCCACGAGATGACGATCCCCACCGCCGGCGAGCTCGTCACCGCCTACGTCGCCCCGCACGTGCGTCTCGACGGGCCACGCTGGTCGCGCCCCGTCGTGGTCCCCGCTGACGACCTGATCGCCGCGCTGTTCGGCGACCTCGCCCGCGCCGACATCACCAACGGTCGTCGCGCGCTCAGCCAGACGCTGCTGTTCGACTGCCTGCAGTCGAGCGCGCCGAGCGACGACGTCCTGGCGATCCCGCGCGACCCGCGGGCGCGGGCCGTCGCCGAAACGATCCTCGCCAATCCCGCCGACGGCGCCGAGCTCGTCGAGTGGGCCGAGCGCCTCGGCGTGAGCGGCAAGACGCTCGCCCGCGCGTTCGCTGCCGACACCGGCATGACCTTCGGCCGCTGGCGCACGACCGCCCGCCTGCACCACGCCCGCCGTCTGCTCCACGACGGCGGCCTGGTCGTCGAGGTCGCCGCCGCCGTCGGCTACAGCACGTCCAGCGCCTTCATCGCCGCCTACCGCCAACGCCTCGGGATCACCCCCGGCCGAGACGCCCGCCGCCGCCCGTTCGCCCTCGAACCCTGACGTCACCGGCACCAAGGAGCCGTCGCACCGGGCGAACGCCGTCCCCGAGACACGAACCGACACGAACCGCCGCGACGCAAGGCGCGCGTGGACGTCACCACCCATGGCCGTTGGTCTGACGCAGGTGAGCTGCGGCGCCGACCCCGTCGCTACGGTCGTGTCGATGGAGACGGCGGTTCGCCTGCGTGCGCTGTCCACGGGTTCGATGACGTCGCCCCGTGGTGGCTTCCTCGAGGGTGAGGAGGGCGAGATCACGTATCCGATCCCGGTGTTCGTGATCGAGCATCCGGCGGGTCTCGTGGTCGTCGACGCGGGTCTGCACCCCGAGCTGGCCACCACGACAGAGCGGCTGCGCAAGTTGGCGAGGACGTTCCAGGTCCATCTCGCCGAGGACGGATCCGACTCCATCGGTCCGCTCCTGCGCGCTGCCGGCTGCGACCCGGACCGCGTCGCTCACGTCGTGCTCACGCATCTGCACTTCGACCACACCGGCGGCCTGCTCGAAGTGCCGAACGCGCGGGTCGTCGTGCAGGCTCGCGAGTGGGCGGCGTTGAACGACGAGCGGATGCTCGACCTCGGCGCGTACAACCGTGACGACGTCGATCTCGGCCACGAGCGCCTCGAGCTCGACGGCGATCACGACCTGTTCGGCGACGGCACGGTGACCTGCCTGCTCACCGACGGGCACACCGCCGGCCACCAGTCGGTGCGGGTCCGAACCGAGGCGGGCACGTACGTCATCTGCGGCGACTGCTGCTACCTCAGGCAGACGTTGACGGACGAGCACCTCCCGCCGGTCAGCCACGACCGCGACCGTCACCTGCAGTCGATCCGCCGGCTCGCCGCCGAGCAGGCGCAGGGGGCGACGCTGCTGTTCGGCCACGACCCACGGCAGTGGGCCGACATCAGTCGCGACGACCGGCTCCGAGGCTGACGCGATGACGGACGCCGGCGTGCCGATCACGCACGAGGAGGCGCTTCGGCGGTGGCGGCCGTGGACGCCGGACGAGGTCGCTCGGCGCCTGGCCGGCGTGCGCTGCTGGGCCGTGGTGGGCGGCTGGGCGATCGATCTGTTCCTGGGGCGCACGACCCGCGAGCACGAGGACATCGAGATCTCCGTGCCGGCGGCCTCGTTCGCCGAGGTGGTGGCCGCCTTGCCGGGCTTCGAGTGGGACGTCGCCGGCGACGGTTGCCTGTGGCCGTACCCGGCGGCGCTGGGCGAGTTCCGCCAGACGTGGCTGCGCGAACCCGGGTCGGAGGTCTTCGTGCTCGACGTGTTCCGCGAGCAGTACGACGAGACGACGTGGGTCTGCCGGCACGACCCGACGATCGTGTTGCCGTACGGCGAGGCGCACGCCCGGAGGCCGTCCGGCATCCACAGCGCGTACGCCAGGTTGAACGCCGCGTAGACGAACGCCAGCCCCGCCGCGGAGAACCCCACCGACCCGGCACGCAGCAGCAACAACGTGTCCGACGAGTTGGCCAACCCGAACAACGTCACCGCCACGAGCAGGACGACGAACGGCCGTCCCAGCGCGTCGCGCTCGACGCCGTCACGCAGCGGTGCGGCGACGTCGTGGACCGTGCGCAGGGCCCACACCGCACCCATCGCCGGCAGCGCGGCGAGCGCGAACGCGATTCGCAGCCCCGACGCTCCATGGCCGACGAGCAGCAGGAGGCCGCCGGCGGCGAGCGGGCCGAGCACCGAACCGAACGTGTCCAGCGCCCGCTGCACCCCCGAACCCTAGGAGGCCCACGCGACGTCGCTGGCGCGACATCTTGTCACGGGAAGCGATGAGCCGATCGATGCCGGCATCACGTCGTTCGAGATCCCGTGCGCATCCCGGCCGACGACGGTCGAACCGCCGGTTCGGCCGTGACGTCTGGCAAGCTCGCCGGTCGTGGTGCTCACCGAGGGGGTGGTCGGCGCCGGGGCCCGAGCGGTGGACTCGGCTCGCGGCTGGATCGTGGTCGGCGCGGCGTTCCTGTCGATGTTCACGGTGTTCGGGATCGTCTACAGCTTCGGCTTGTTCTTCGACTCGATGGCCTCCGAGTTCGGCGCCGGCAAGGGCGCGACGGCGTTGATGTTCTCGATCACGACGGCGTGGTACTTCGTCCTCGGGCTCGTCTCCGGCCGGGTCGCCGATCGCATCGGGCCGCGCCCGCTGGCGCTGTTCGCCGCGGTGATGCTCGCCGCCGCGCTGCTGCTGACGTCGCGGGTCGGCTCGATCACGCTCGGCTGCGCCACGTACGGCATCGGCGTCGGCATGGCTGTCGCCTGCGCGTACGTGCCGATGGTGGCCACGGTCGGCGGGTGGTTCGCCCGGCGGCGCACGGCGGCCCTGGGCGTCGCGGTGGCCGGCATCGGCGTCGGCACGCTGGTCGTCCCGCTGATCTCCGAAGCGCTGATCGACGCGTTCGGCTGGCGCACCGCCTACGTCGCGCTCGGCGTCGGCGGCGCGGCACTGCTGATCGTCGTCAGCTTCGGGGCTTGGCGGCCGCCGTTGGCGACCGCCGTCGAACCGGTGCCGCTCGGGCGGGTGATCCGCCAGCGCGGCTTCGTCATCCTCTACGGGGCGAACGCGCTGGTGTCGGCGTCGCTGTTCGTGCCGTTCGTGTTCATGAAGGACTACGCCACCGACCGCGGCATCGACAGCGCCGCGGCCACGGCGCTGGTCAGCATCATCGGCGCGAGCAGCGTCGTCGGGCGCCTCGGGCTCGGCGGGCTCGGGGCACGCCTCGGCGCCACCCGCCTGATGCAGCTGTGCTTCGCGACCATGACGGTCAGCTTCCTGATCTGGCTCGGCGCCGGCGGCCACTACGCACTGCTCGTCGTCTACGCCGTCGTGATGGGCGTGTCCTACGGCGGGTTCATCGCCCTCGCGCCGGCGGTCGCCGCCGGGCTGTTCGGCACGGTCGGGCTCGGGGCGATCCTCGGTGCGCTCTACACGAGCGCGGCGATCGGCGGCCTGATCGGCCCACCGATCGTCGGCGCGGTGATCGACGGCACGTCGTATGCGGTCGGGATCGTCGTGGCGATGGTCGTCTCGGCGCTGTCGACGGTGGTCCTGTTCACGCTTCCCGCCGGCCACGACCGGACGCGCTGAACCTCAATACCCAGGCGGGGTGGGGCACGGGCCGAGGAGCTCCTCGGCCGCGGCGGCGAACGCCAGCGTCGTGCGGTCGTGCAGGTACGGGCCGACGACCTGGACGCCGACGGGCAGGCCGGACTCGGTGACCGCCACCGGCAGCACCGTGGCCGGCAGGAAGCACAGCCCGGCCGGGGCCATCCAGCGGTTGATCTCCCAGTACTCGCGCGGCCTCGATTGGGTCTGGACGACGCGCGCCGCGATCGGCTCGGTGTGGTCGTGGTGGATGGCGACGCACGGCATCACCGGCAGCAGCAGGACGTCGTGGTCCTCGAAGAACGTCTCGAAGCGGCGGCGCAGCTGCAGGCGGCTCTCGTTGTGCGACAGCCACTGGCGGTGGCGCATCGCCGTGTCCCGCTTGCTGATGGCGACCGGGTCGTCGCCGGTCGCCGACGCGTACTGCTCGATCTGCCCCAGCGAATAGCCGCCGGAGACGGCCGCGGTGACGAGGGCGTGGAAGCGCAGCGCGGCCTTGCCCAGGTCGAACCCGGGCGTGACCTCACGCTCGATGCGGCAGCCGGCGGCGTCGAGTCGGTCGACGAAGCCGCCGAGCGCTTCGGCGACCTCGGCGTCGAGCGGGCAGGCCGGGTCGGTGAACCACGTGGCGATCCGCAGCTGTGTCAGCTCGGCGGCCCGCGGCGCCGGCAGCTCCAACCGCCAGGCCGGATGGTTCCAGCGGTCTGGGCCGCTCATCAGGTCGAGCGCCAGCGACAGGTCGGCCGCCGTCCGGGCGAGGGGCCCGGCGACGGCGATGTCGGCCTGGGTCAGCGTGCCGGGCGGGCCGGGGATCTGGCCGTGCGCCGGGACGATCCCGTAGCTCGGCTTGTGCCCGTAGACGCCGCTCATGTTCGCCGGCAGGCGGATCGAGCCGCCGATGTCGGAGCCGATCTCGAGCGGCGTGAACCGCGCCGAGAGCGCCGCCGACGAGCCGCCGGACGAGCCGCCCGGCGAGCGCTCGACGTCCCACGGGTTGGCGGTCGTGCCGAACACGTCGTTGTAGCTCTGCATGTCGCCGGCGTAGATCGGCAGGTTGGTCTTGCCCCAGATCACCGCGCCGGCGCGACGCACCGCGGCGACCGGCGCGGCGTCCTCGGTGGGGACGTGGTCGGCCAGCTCCGGAGCGCCCGACGTCGTCCGCATCCCGGCCGTCGAGAAGCTGTCCTTGATCGTCATCGGCACGCCGTGCAGCGGCCCGCTCGACTCGCCACGCGCCGTCGCCTCGTCGGCGCGCTCGGCCGCGGCGGTGGCGGCCTCGAGGTCGCGGGTGACGACCGCGTTCAGTGGGCCGTCGAGGCGATCGACGCGCTCGACGAAGTGAGCCAACGCCTCGCGGCTCGACACCTCCCGCCGGCGGATCACCGCCGCCAGCTCGATCGCCGACAGCTCGTGCAGTGCACCCATCACGCCCCCTCGCGCAGCTCCTGGTCGCAGGGAGCGTACGACGCCCGTCCGGGCGACGTCGGCTCGGTACGGTCACGGCGCGATGGGGACGACCTACGACGAGACGATCGACGCGCTGACGACGATCGTCGACCGCTGCAGCGCCGACGGTGACCGGGCCGGCTACTTCGCGGCGATGTACCTCGCGGTGACGAGGACGGTGCGCCGCCGCGCCAGCGAGGGTCGCTTCCAGGACGCGGCGCGGATGGAGCGGTTCGTCACCGGCTTCGCCACCCGCTACCTCGACGCCGAGGCCGCATGGCGCGGCGGGCGACCGTGCACCGAGTCGTGGCAGGCCGCCTTCGACGCCAGCCGGCGCTGGCGGCCGATTATCCTCCAGCACCTGCTGCTGGGGATGAACGCGCACATCAACCTCGACCTCGGCATCGCCGCCGCCGATCTCGCTCCTGGCACCGGGATCGAAGCCGTGCGAGCCGACTTCGACGCGGTCAACGGCGTGCTCGCCGAGCTCGTCGACGGCTGCCAGGGTGCGCTCGGGCAGGTGTCGCCGTGGTTCGGGCTGGTCGACCGGATCGGTGGCCGCAAGGACGAGGCGCTGATCCGCTTCAGCCTGGTCGTCGCCCGCCGCCAGGCATGGTCGGCGGCGCTGCGCCTCGCCGCGCTGTCCGGCGCCGCCCGCGACGCGGAGATTGCCGCGATCGACCACGCCACCGCCGGCGTCGCTCACGTCGTCGCACACCCGGGTGCGTGGGCCAGCACGCTGCTGACCGTCGTCCGCCTACGTGAGCGGGCCGCGCCGGCGAAGGTGATCGCCCTCCTCGCCGCAGTCCAGCCACGTGCTTGATGGTCGGCCTGCGCCGCGCTTGATGGTCGACCTGTCCGGCGGGCTCCCTGGCGGTCGCGCCGCCGGGTGTGCCCGGCAGCAGCCTCGTCCGGACCGAAGCGGCCTGCTCGCTGCGCTCGCTCCGGCCTGCTCGCTGCGCTCGCTCCGGCCTGCTCGCTGCGCTCGCTCCTGCCTGCTCGCTGCGCTCGCTCCTGCCTGCTCGCTGCGCTCGCTCCTGCCTGCTCGCGCTTGTGTTGCTCCTGTCCTTGGGCGGTCCGCTCGTTGCCATCGCTCGTGTCGTCGGGGCGGCCCGCCCGCTCGGGTTACTCGGCGCGGCGGGCGATGTTGCGGGCGACGAGGTCGTCGATCTCGGATGTGGTGTAGCCGACCTCGGCGAGGATCTCGTCGGTGTGCTGCCCGGCTTCGGGAAGTCGGGCTGCGTACGTGCCGGCGTTGCCGTCGAGGTTGAAGCCCTGGGCGACGAGGGTGATGTCGCCGCGCTCGTCGTCGGCGATCGTGCGGGCCATGCCGAGGTGACGGACCTGCGGGTCGGCGAACACCGCGTCCATCGTGTTGACCGGTCCGCACGGGATGCCCGCCGGGTTGAGCAGCTCGACCCACTCGGTGACGGTGTGCTGTCGCATGATCGTCGTCAGCTCGGCGTCGAGCGCGGCGCGGTTGACGAAGCGGCCACGGTTGTCGGCGAAGCGCTCGTCGGCGAGGAGGTGCTCGGCGCCGGCGGCGGTGCAGAACGCGCTGAACATCCGCTGCCCGGAGGCGGCGATGTTGACCGGTCCATCCGCTGCCTGGAACAGGCCCATCGGCGTCGCCGTCGGATGGTTGTTGCCCTGCTGGCCGGGGACGTGGCCGTCGACGGTCCAGCGCGCCGCCTGGAAGTCGAGCATCGCGATCTGTGCCTGCAGCAGTGAGGTGGTCACCCAGCGGCCGCGGCCGGTGACCTCGCGCTCCAGCAGCGCGGTGAGGACCCCGCAGACGAGGTAGATGCCCGACGCGCTGTCGGCCACGGCGATCCCGGCGCGCACCGGGCCCTGCCCTGGCAGGCCGGTCACCGACATCAGCCCGCCCATGCCCTGGGCGATCTGGTCGAGGCCGGGGCGCTCCCGGTACGGGCCGTCCTCGCCGAAGCCCGAGATGCTGCCGTAGACCAGCCGCGGGTTGACGTGCTGCAGCGAGTCGAAGTCGATGCCGAGGCGGTGCTTGACGTCCGGGCGGAAGTTCTCGAGGACGACGTCGGCGCCCTCGACGAGACGCAGGAACACGGCGCGGCCGTCGGGATGACGCAGATCGAGGCACACGCTGCGCTTGTTGCGGTTGAGGTTCTGGAAGTCCGAGCCGTGGCGCGGCCCGGCGATGTCGGACGTGCCGCTGAGCGGCTCGACCATGACGACGTCCGCGCCCCAGTCGGCGAACTGGCGAGCCGCGGTCGGTCCGGAGCGGACGCGGGTCAGGTCGATCACCCGGAAGCGGGCGAGCGGTCGGCCCGGATCGGTCGGCTGCGTGGCGGTCACGGCCCGATGATCGCGCCAGACTGCGCGCATGACCGTGCTTGCTCGGGGGCTGCGCCCCCGGACCCCATCGACGTCCGCTCCGCTGGTGCTGTGCCGACCGTCCGGTCATGAGCGTCGCTCATGAGCGCCCCCGCCCTGACCCCCGCCCCGATCCACGCCGCCGCCGCCGCGCTCGACGACCTGCGCTCGCGGCTGCGGGCGACGCGGTGGCCCGAGCGTGAGACCGTCGACGACTGGTCGCAGGGCATCCCGCTGGCCTACGTGCAGGAGCTGTGCGAGTACTGGGCCGACTCGTACGACTGGCGGCGCGTCGAGGCCGAGCTCAACGGCTTCGAGCAGCTGCGCTTCACGCCGACCGTCGGCGCGCCCGACACGCTCGGCGTCCAGGTGCTGCACGCGCCGTCGCCGCACGCCGGCGCCCTGCCGCTGGTGCTGACCCACGGCTGGCCGGGCTCGGTGGTCGAGTTCCTCGACGTGATCGAGCCGCTCCGCGACCCGGTGCGCTTCGGCGGCGACGCGGCGGACGCGTTCCACGTCGTCTGCCCGACGATGCCCGGCTACGGCTTCAGCGACAAGCCGACCCGCACGGGTTGGGGCATCGGGCGCATCGCCGACGCCTGGGCCGAGCTGATGACCGCGCTCGGCTACTCGTCGTTCGGTGCGCAGGGCGGCGACTGGGGATCGGCGGTCACGCTGGCCCTTGCCGACCAGCACCCCGATCGCTGCGTCGGCATCCACCTCAACATGGTGTCGGTGCGCCCGGCGAGCACGCCGGAGGAGATGACGCCCGCCGAGCAGACCGCCGTCGCCCGCCTCCAGGAGCACCGCGACTGGGGGATGGGCTACTCGACACAGCAGTCGACGCGCCCGCAGACGCTCGGCTACGGGCTGGTCGACTCGCCGGCCGGGCAGTGCGCGTGGATCGTCGAGAAGTTCTGGGCGTGGGCCGACCATGCCGGCACGCCGGACTCGGCCATCAGCCGCGACCGGATGCTCGACAACGTCATGCACTACTGGCTCCCCGGTGCCGGGGCCTCGTCGGGGCGGCTGTACTGGGAGAGCTTCAACCGCTTCCGCAGCAGCGGGCCGATCGGCGTGCCGGCCGCGATGTCGATCTTCCCGAAGGAGATCTTCACGCCGTCGCGGCGCTGGGCCGAGGGACGCTTCACCGACATCCGCCACTGGCACGAGCTCGACCGAGGCGGCCACTTCGCCGCCTTCGAGCGGCCAGCCGTGTTCGTCGACGAGGTCCGCACCGCGTTCCGCACGATGCGCTGAGGTCTGTGTCAGCCCACAGACCGACGTGAGCGTTTGTGCGCTGACACAGATCTTGGTGCCGGCTCACGGCCAGACGCCGACGGTGACCTCGCCGTGCTCGACGTCGTCCGCGGCACCGACGAGCTGCACGTCACCGTCGTCCCGCCCGCCGCCTGAGCCCGTCCTGTCGCGCCCGGGCCGGCATCTTTCCGGTCAGGGCGCGACAAGTCGGATCGGTTGCCGATCCCGTCGGTTCGCAGGTGAGCCCCGCCGCGGCGGAGCGCGTGCCACTCGCACCGACGTGTGGGACTCGGAGCGGTCACTCCGGCTTGGGGCGGTTGGCGCGGCGCAGCTCGAAGTTGGCCGTGTCGTCGCGCAGGACGGCGGCCACGCCGGATGGCAGCCGCATGGCGTCGTGCAGCAGGCTGACGGTGAACGCGATCGACAGCGGCTTGCCCTCGCGGTGCAGCGCCGGCACCTGCAGCAGCCGGTCGGCGTAGCTGGTCTCGCCGGTCTGCATCATCCGCTCGTAGCCGCGGTCGTGGCGCGAACGCAGCCGTTCGGGGACGATCATCGACAGCGGCTGGCCGAGCGCCTCGGCGGAGGACCAGCCGAACAGCCGCTCGGCGCCGTCGTTCCACATCCGGATGATCCCGCCGCGATCGGCGATGATCACCGCGTCGGCGAGGTTGCGGAACAGGTCGGCAAGCGCATGGTCGTCGAGGACGAGCGGGCGTTCGTCGAGGTTCGCCCAGCAGGCGGCGTCGCCGCCCTCGGAGGAGGCGTCGGTCATGGGACGAGCTTCGCAGATAGCTCGCAGTACGATCCATTTGCCGGTTGAGCCGGGGCGTTTGGCCCTGGTCGCGTCCGGGTGGTTGCGAGGAAGATGATGCGCGGTCGGGCTCGGCGGTACGAGGAGGCAGTGATGAAGGTGGTCGAGGTGTTCGCCGACGTGGTGTGCCCGTTCACGCACGTCGGGTTGCATCGATTCGTCGATCGGCTGGTGGCGACGGGCGCGGACGTCGCGGTGCGTGTCCGGGCGTGGCCGCTGGAGCTGGTCAACGGCGCGCCGCTCGACCCGGCGATGGTCGCCGAGAAGGTCGCCGTGCTGCGCTGCAGCGTCGCCCCAGATCTGTTCGCCGGCTTCGATCCGGCGAGGTGGCCGTCGACGTCGTTGCCGGCCTTGGCGTTGGTGGCGGCGGCCTACCGCGTCGACGACGTGACGGGTCTGCGGGCCAGCCTGCTGGTGCGCGACGTGCTGTTCGAAGACGACGCCGACATCACCGATCCGGCGGTCCTCGCGGCGATCGCCGCAGCGCTCGGGGTGGACGACCCGTCCTCGGGCGAGGCCGACGTTCTGGCCGACTGGCGCGACGGTCGGGCGCGTGGCGTGCAGGGCTCGCCGCACTTCTTCGTCGACGGCGAGGGCTTCTTCTGTCCGGCGCTGCACATCGAGCACGTCGACGGTCACCTCGTCGTGCGGCCCGACCCGGGGTCGTTCGACGCGTTCGTCGACCGCTGCCTCGCCGAACCCGAACGCGAGCCCGGACCGGTGCGCTGAACTACGTGAACAGCCCGTCGCCCATGCGCTCGGCGATCTCGACCTCGTCGAGGCCGAGCACCTCGCGGTAGACGTCGAAGGTGTGCTCGCCGTAGTACGGCGTCGCCCGGTACTCGAGCTCGATCGGCGCGCCGGACGCGTCGTGCAACCGTGCGGGGAAGCACTCGATGTGCTGGACGCCGAACATCTCGCTCGGCAGATCGAGGAACGAGCCGCGGTGGGCGAGCTGCGGGTCCTCGCCGGTGAGGTGCGAGGCGTCCTGGACCTTCGACGCCGGGACGCCGGCGGCCTGTAGCTCCTCGGCGGCCTCGGCCGCGGATCGACCAATGGCCCACGACGCGAGCAGTGATCGTACTTCGGAGCGCCGCTCTCGTCGCGAGTCGATCGTGTCGAGACCGTCGGGCGCGCCGAGGATCGGGGACAGGCGAGCCCAGTCACCGTCGTCGCGCGCCGTCACCGCCAGCCACGCGCCGTCGGCGCACGGCACCACGTCGTTCGGCACCGCATCGCTGAACGCGTCACGGGTGCCGGCGGCGCGCGCCTCGCGCCCGTTGGCCAGCAAGTCGACGAACGCCGGGCCGATCAGGTAGCTGGCCATCTCCAGTTGGGACAGGTCGATGTGCTGGCCGCGGCCGGTGCGGTGACGGGCTTCGAGGGTGGCGAGCACGGCGATCGCCCCGGCGAGGCCGCTGACGTGGTCGTTGAGGGCGATGCCGGGACCGCACTCGACGTGGCCCTCCGGCCCGGAGATCGCGGTCAGCCCCGCCAACGCGTGCACGGTCGGGGCGAACGTCACGAAGTCGCGCCACGGCCCGTCCTCGCCGGCGCCGTGCATCGACAGGTACGACACCCGCGGGTTCCACGACGACAGCTGGTCCCAGCCCGCGCCCCACTCGTCGAGCACGCCGGCGGAGAAGTTCTCGACGACGACGTCGGACACCTCGACCAGCCGGCGCAGCACGTCGAGCGCACGGGGGTCGGCCATGTTCAGCACGATCGACTTCTTCGATCGGCCCCACATCGCGAAGTACGGGTACGAGTTGTGGTTCGCGGCCTGCGAGCGGACCTCGGTCTGGATCCTGATCACGTCGGCGCCGAGGTCGGCGAGGACCCTGGTGCCGAACGGCCCGGCGAGCACGTGGGTGAAGTCGACGACGCGCACGCCGGCGAGCGGTGCGGCGGCGGGGTCGCCATCGCCGACGGGCACCGGCGGCGCGGCGGTCCACGCTGTCGATCAGCTCGTCGAGCGCGGCGGCGGTCAGCGGGCCGCCGGGCGGTGCGAGCGGCGGCGCAGCCGGCGTCTCGGACGAAGCGGGCGAACGGCCCGGGGACGTCGACGTCGGTGCCGTCGACCCGGCGGAAGAAGCCGCGGGCGATGTGCTGCGGCGACTCGGCGACCTGGGCGACGGTGAGCACCTCGCCGAACGGGACGTGACGCTCCTGGCCGCCGTCGAACACCTCGGTGGCGTCGAGCTCGGCGCAGAACACCCGCAGCGCGCCCATCAGCGAGTTGCCGAGCGCACGGATGTCGGTGACGTCGACCGGCTCGGGCACGTGGCCGCGCTGACGCCATCCACGCCAGCAGGTCCGGCACGCCCCCGGCGCTCGGCGAGACCATGCAGAAGCCGCGCTTGCACGGCACGACGTCGTAGATCCGGCTCCAGTGCAGGGCCATCTGCCGCTGGGCGATCGGACCGCCGATCGGCTCGAAGGCCGCCGGCCACCACCAGAACATCAGGACCTGCTCGCTGCACGACACGACACCGTGCTGGTGGGAGACGTCGAACGTCGTACCGTGGCCGGTCGTCCTGGCGCGGAACAGCCCGGTCAGCGCGCAGATCGCCGCGTACAGCCCGCCGATGTTGTCCATCTGCCGGCCCCAGATCGTCACGGGCTCGTCGGGCGTGCCGGTGACGGAGAGGATCCCGCCGGCCGCGGTCATCACCAGATCGCTGCCCTGCCAGCTGGCACGCGGCCCGTCGATGCCGAACGGGGTGAGGATCACGTGGCTGAGGCGCGGGTTGTCCCAGCGCCGTTCGAGGAGATCGCTCGGCGAGCCGGCCTCGACGAGGATGTCGGCGGACTCGATCAGCCGGACGAGGTCGTCGCCGTCGGCGTCGGCGTCCGCCAGGTCGGTGCCGCCGTCGAACCACCAGTCGAGCACGCCGCCGGGCGCGTCGACCATCGCCGGCCCGGGCTCACCGCGCCGCAGGCGGACGACGTGCGCGCCCAGCTCGGCGAGCACCTTGCCGGCGAAGCGAGCCGAGCCGTCGCCGACGTCGACGACCCGCACGCCAGCCAGCGGTCCACCACGATCCAGCATCCGGGGTTCCTACCACGTCGCCGCCGACCCGCTCCGGTCGTCGGCCTCGGAGTGCCAGACGTGCGATGGAGTGGCCTCCGCGCGACGGGAGCGCGCCACCGACTCCATCGAACACGTGGCACTCCAACCGCGCGGCTGGCACTCCAACCGCGCGGCTGGCACTCCAACCGCGCGGCTGGCACTCCAACCGCGCGGCTGGCACTCCAACCGCGCGGCTGGCACTCCAACCGCGCGGCTGGCACTCCGAAGGGTCAGCCACGCGGGACGTCCTTCCAGGCGATGTCCTTGTCGACCCTGGGTTCGGCGGGGAGGCCGAGGACGCGCTCGCCGACGATGTTGCGCTGGATCTCGGTCGTGCCGCCCTCGATCGAGTTGGCCCGGGCGCGCAGGAAGAACTGGCGGGCCGAGCCGGGCGGGCCGACGTAGCCGAGGTGGTCGTCGCGGCGGAAGCCGTAGTCGTGGTCGACGAGCGCGGCGGCGCCGAGCAGGTCGACGCACAGCTCGTAGATCTGCTGGTTGATCCCGGCGAACGCCAGCTTGGTGATCGAGCCCTCCGCGCCCGGCGAGCCGCTGCGCCGCGCCGCCGAGGCGCGCAGGTTGGTGAGCCGCAGCGTCTCGGCGTCGGACCACAGCCGCATCAGCCGGTCGCGCCGCGCCGGCGTGCGCTCGTCGGCGGGCAGGGTCTCCCAGATCCGCAGGGCCTCGGCGATCGCCCCGCTGCCGCGCACCGGCGCCCGGCCGCCGCCGCCGATCGACGTGCGCTCGTTGGACAGCGTCGTCATCGCCACCCGCCAGCCGTCGCCGACGTCGCCGATGCGGTCGGCATCCGGCACGCGCACACCGGTGAGGTACACCTCGCTGAACTCGGCCTGGCCGGTCATCTGCCGCAGCGGGCGGACCTCCACGCCGGGCACGTGCAGGTCGAGGCCGAAGTAGGTGATGCCGCGGTGCTTGGGCTGGTCGGGGTCGGTGCGGGCGATGAGCATCGCCCGGTTGCACAGGTGGGCGTTGGTGGTCCACACCTTCTGGCCGTCGACGACCCATTCGTCGCCGTCGCGCACCGCCCGGCAGCCGAGGCCGGCCATGTCCGAGCCGGCGCCCGGCTCGCTGAACAGCTGGCACCACGAGTCCTCGCCGGTGAACGAGCGGCGCAGCAGGCGGGCGCACAGCTCGTCGGAGCCGTGCACGGCCATCGTCGGCCCGGCGAGGCTGACCCCGCCACCCGCGGCGAGCGTGCCGGCGGCGATGCCCTGGTCCTGCACCCGGCGCACGACGTCGAGCTGCCGCCCTGGGGGCGCCCCGAGCCCGCCCCGGCCACGCTGGTGCCACACCCAGGCGAGGCCGAGGTCGAACAGCCGGCCGCGCTGCTCCAGCGGGTCGGACGGCACCGTCGCCAGCATCTCCTCGATCGCCGCGTCGACGGCGTCAACTGCATCGATTGCGTCAGCCACCGGTGACCTCCCTCGACGAGCGCAGGTCGGCGGCCATCCCGGCGGCGAGCGCCCCGAGATCGCTGGCGACGGTGATCATCCGGAACCCCTGCCCGACGCGCTTGGCGGCGAGCGGCGCGGCGCTGTGCACGCCGGCCACCACCTCGCGGGTGGCGCAGCTGGCGACGACCGAGGCGATCGCCGCGTTCCACTCCTCGTCGTCCTGGTCCATCGCCGGACGCAGCCCGTAGGTGATCGACAGGTCGGCCGGACCGATGTAGACCGCGGCGATCCCCGGCACGTCGAGGATCTCGTCGACGCGCTCGACGGCCTCGCGGGTCTCGATCATCGGGATGCACAGCACCTGCTCGTTGGCGACCTGCGTCCCGGGGAAGCCGCCGCGGGCGCCGTGGGCGATCGGCCCGAAGCTGCGCGTCCCCGCCGGCCAGTAGTGGCAGGCGCTGGCGGCGCGACGGGCCTCGTCCACGGAGTTGACCATCGGGACGATCACGCCACCGGCACCGGCGTCGAGGACCCGGCCGATGATCCCCGGCTCGTTCCACGGCACCCGCACGAGCGGCGTCGGCGCGGTGCGGGCCATCGCCGCCAGCGCGTCGACCATCCGGTCGTAGTCGTTGAGGCCGTGCTGCAGGTCGATGCACACGTAGTCGAAGCCGAGGCTCGCCGCGGTCTCGGCGACGAGCGGATCGCGCAGCGAGATCCACGCACCGAACGCCGGCTCGCCCGCGACCCATCGCTCGCGAAGTTGGTTGCCCATGCCGGCGAGTCTGCCAGGAGCTGCCCGGTTCGGCCCGAACGAGGCCGGCGCGGTTCGATGTTCGGCGACGACGGGCGACACCATGCAGCCGAGACCATGCGGTCGACGAGCGAGGAGGACCTGATGAGGGCAGCGCTGTGCCGGGAGATCGGCGAGCTGAGCGACGTGACGATCGGCGAGCTCGACCCGCCGGCGGCCGGCAAGGGCCAGGTGGTGATCGACGTCAAGGCCTGCGCGGTGAACTTCCCCGACGTGCTGATGGTCCAGGGCAAGTACCAGGAGCGGCCGCCGCTGCCGTTCGCCCCGGGCCAGGAGGTGGCCGGCGTGGTCAGCGCGGTGGGCGAGGGCGTCGAGGCGGTCGCGGTCGGCGACCGCGTGTTCGCCGGGACCGGCGTCGGCGGGATGGCCGAGCAGGTCGTCACCCGTGCCGGCTCGGTGTACCCGCTGCCCGACGACGTCGACTTCGCCACCGGCTCGGCGTTCCTCACCACGTACGGCACGTCGTGGTACGCGCTCGCCGAGCGTGGCCAGCTGCTGGCGGGGGAGACGCTGCTGGTGCTCGGCGCCGGGGGCGGCGTCGGCCTGGCTGCCGTCGACATCGGCCGGGCGCTCGGGGCGCGGGTGCTGGCCGGCGCGTCGTCGGCCGAGAAGCTGGCTCAGGCGACACGCCTCGGCGCCGAGGCCGTCGTCGACTACAGCACCGACGACCTGCGCTCGGCGATCACCGCGTTCACCGAGGGCAAGGGCGTCGACGTCGTCTACGACCCCGTCGGCGGGGCGCTCAGCGAGCAGGCGCTGCGCTCGACGGCGTGGGAGGGGCGCTTCCTGGTGATCGGCTTCGCCGCCGGGGAGATCCCGAAGATCCCGCTCAACCTGGCGCTGCTCAAGGGGTGCTCGATCGTCGGCGTGTTCCTCGGCTCGCGCTCGGCGCGCGACCCGAAGCAGCACCGGACGAGCATGCTCGAGCTGATCGGCCACTGGGAGCGCGGCGAGCTGCACCCCTACGTGTCGCAGACGTTCCCGCTGGAGCAGGCGTCGGAGGCGCTGCGCGTCCTCGCCGACCGCGAGGCGATCGGCAAGGTCGTCGTCACGATCCCGTAGCTCCGATGCGTCCGGACGTGCCCGTCGGCCGGTCACCGGTCCAACACGGTCATGGTGTGCGCCGAAGCGCAGCGGAGGCGGCGAGCACGGCAGGCGCAGGGAACAGCTTGGCTGCGACCGGAGCACGAACCTGGACGGGACAGGTCCCCCGGTGCTCCGACAGTTGGAACGAGACGGTGCTCGGCAGCGGGCCCAGCATCGACGAGTAGCGGGTGTCGCCGTCGAGGTAGCGCGTGAGCCGGCTGACCATCGAGCGCGCCCTGGTCGTCCGGCCGCGACCAGGTTGGGATCGAGCCGGTTGCGGGCCGAGCTGGCGTGGGCGAGCTGGTCGACGCCGGCGAGGATCTCCTGCCGCGGCCGTCGGGCTGGTCGAGCGTTGTGATCGTGTTGATCACCATCACCACGAAACCGTGCGAGGCCACCCGGCGGGCGACGCCGACCTACTGGCTGGCGTAGGCCGTGTAGCCGGGCGAGAACGCCACCGCGCCGTGGTTGTCGCCGGTCGACGCGAAGTAGATGTCGCCGCCGCCGAACCTGGTGACGAACAGCTGCGGCGTCGACGACGAGGATCGCCAGGCTGACGAGGAGCACGAGGCTCCGGACCATGACGAACGCTCGGCGGTGCACAAGTGGCTTGCACCGCCGAGGGCGTCGTGATCGAATGTGCGCACCAGAGAAGGGAGGTGGTCCACACGTGATTGGTGAAAGTCTTGGGACCCTGGAGGTGGTTGGCCGCTAGGCCGTTGGGCTGATCCAGCCTGGCGAATCCACCCCAACCTCCGCCGAGCGACGTGGCCGAAGTTCGTCCCGTCGGCACACACCACACGGACGCTCGGTCCAGATCAGTTCGAAACGCAACCGGGAGCGGCTTCGGCCGCTCCCGGTTGCGCGTCGCCCCGCATCTCGGCATCTTGGCGCGATTCGAGATGTGCGCAGCTGGGCGGCCAATCTCGAATCGCCCGATCCGGCGGCGGCGTCCGCCGAGGCTCCGACGTCGCCGCTCGCACGCGGGCTGGTGCCGGATGGCGTCGACGCGGTCGCCGACGGTTCGGTGCAGCACGCCGAGCCGTTCGACGCGGTGCGTGACGGTGGCGAGTTCGCCACCGTCCGGGGCTTCCGGGCCGACGCGCCGCGGCGCATCACGATCCACCCGGTGCGGGCGCGCGAGTACGCCCGGGCCCACGACCAGCTCGACCGCCCACGCGAGCAGGCCGAGGCCGGCGCGATCACGCGGCGCGTCGCCGCCACGTCCCCGGCCGCCGAAGCGGCCGCGGCGCAACGACGGTTGGCCAAGGGCGGCACCCGCGGCCGCCTGGTGTTGGAGTTCTGATGCGGCTCGGGCTACCGACCGCTGACGCAAACGTCGGGGGCGGCCGGCGGTCGGCGCCGGCCGGAGATCTGTGTCGCCGCCCAAGTCGTACGTGCTGTTCGTGCGGCGACACAAACCGTGGTGCTCAGTTCTCGACGGTGTTCTACCGGGAGGTTGCCGAGCAGTTGTGGGGTCGTGCCGGCTGTGGGCCGGCCGATGTGCATGTCGTCCGGTTCGACGAGAACTTCACCGGGCCGGTGCTGATGGCCATCGCCGAGATGGGCTTCTGCGCGCCGGGGGATCTGGACGCGTTCGCCGCCGATGGTCGTATCCAGTGGATCGGTGGTGGGTTGCGCACATCCGGGGTCGAGACGAGTCTAATTACGACCAGGAAGATCATAATTTCCGAAATGAGGTTGTGGGCGGCCGCGGCGACGCACATACTTGATCGAGTTAGTCAGGAATGCCTCTCCCCTCACGCTCGGAGCGCCGATGTCCGTCAAGCTGCACTGGTTCCTGCCCACCACGGTCGACAGCCGTACCGTCGTCCCGTTCGGTCCTGATGGCCACGGCCGGGCGCCGACCATCGACTACCTCGCCCAGATCGCCCGCGCCGCGGACCAGCTCGGCTACGAGGGCGTGCTGACCCCGACGGGCACGTGGTGCGAGGACGCCTGGCTGGTGACCGCGGCGCTGCTGCGTGAGACGCAGCGCCTGAAGTTCCTCGTCGCCTTCCGCCCCGGCTCGCTGTCGCCGACGCTCGCCGCGCAGAAGGCCGCGACCTACCAGCGCATCTCCGGCGGGCGGCTGCTGCTGAACATCGTCACCGGCGGCGAGCCGGCTGAGCAGCGCCGCTTCGGCGACTGGCTCGACCACGACGAGCGCTACGACCGCACCGACGAGTTCCTGTCGGTGCTGCGCGGCGCCTGGGAGGACGAGCCGTACGACTTCCACGGCCGCTACTACCACGTCGAGGGAGCGACGACGACCAAGCCGCTGCAGCGGCCCGAGCTGTACTTCGGCGGGGCGTCCGAGATCGCCGAGCGCGTCGCCGCCAAGCACGTCGACGTCTACCTGACGTGGGGTGAGCCGCCGGCGATGGTGGCGCCGCGGTTGGCGCGGATGCGCGAGCTCGCCGCCGAGCAGGGGCGCACCCTGCGCTTCGGGATCCGCCTGCACGTCATCACCCGCGACCGCGCCAAGGACGCCTGGGCGGAGACCGAGCGGTTCCTCGACGCCCTCGACCCCGACGTCGTCGCCGCCGCGCAGGCGGCGTTCGCCCGCAGCGAATCGGTCGGGCAGCGGCGCATGACCGAGCTGCACGGCGGCTCGCGCGACGCCCTGGTGATCAGCCCCAACCTGTGGGCCGGCTACGGGCTGGTGCGCGGCGGCGCTGGTACGACGCTGGTCGGCAGCCACGAGGAGGTCGCCGAGCGGATCGAGGAGTACCACGAACTCGGCTTCGACGAGCTCGTCCTGTCCGGGCACCCGCACCTCGAGGAGGCCTACTGGTTCGCCGAGGGGGTGCTCCCGATCCTGCGCCGTCGCGGCCTCGTCGACGGCGGGACAGCGCCGGTGGCCTCTCGCGGCCCGGTGCACCTGTCGCCGGTGGCGGCGCGCTGATGCCCCGCCTCCCCAATGCCACTGCGACGCGCCGGCGGGGCGTGCCGCGCTGGGCCCGTCGCCTGCTCGGCCCGGCGCTGCTGCTCGGCGCGTGGGTTGCCCTGTCGCACCTCGGCGTCATCAGCGAGTCGGTGTTCGCGTCGCCAGGCAGGGTGTGGGACGCGTCCGTCGATCTCGTGTCCACCGGTCAGCTGCAGCACCACCTGTGGGTCTCGCTGCAGCGGGTGCTCGTTGGCCTGTTCTTCGGCATCTCCATCGGCGTCGCCCTTGCGGTGATCGCCGGGCTCTTCCAACTGGGCGAGGACCTGATCGACGGACCGATGCAGATCCTCCGCTCGCTACCGGTGCTGGCCCTGCCGCCGCTGATGATCCTGTGGTTCGGCATCGGCGAGGAGCCGAAGATCGTGCTGATCGCCTTTGGCGTCGCCTTCCCGGTGTACGTCAACACGTTCGCGGCGATCCGCGGCGTCGACGGGCGGCTCGTCGAGTCGGCGCACGTCGCCGGGCTCGGGCGCCTCGGGCTGATCCGTCACGTCATCCTTCCCGGCGCGCTGCCGGGGTTCTTCACCGGGTTGCGCTTCGCGTTCGCGGTGAGCTGGCTGATCCTGGTCGTCGGCGAGCAGATCAACGCCACCAGTGGCATCGGCTACCTGGCGATGACCGCGCGCGAGTTCCTGCGCACCGACGTGATCGTCGTCTGCCTGATCGTCTACGGACTGCTCGGCTTCACGTCCGACGCCCTCGTCCGCCTGATCGAGAGGAGTGCGCTGCAATGGCGACCGACCTTCACCGGGACCTGATCGAGCGGCTCGAAGCCGAGCTGGCCCCGGCGGTCGAGGCCGTCGGCGTCGCCAAGCGCTTCGGTGACCGCGCCGTGCTCGACGGCGTCGATCTGCGCCTGCAGGCCGGCGAGTTCGTCGCCGTGCTCGGGCGCAGCGGAACCGGCAAGAGCACGCTGCTGCGGATCCTCGCCGGCCTCGACCCGGCGTTCCAGGGCACCGTCGACGTCCCCGCCCGACGCGCCGTGGTGTTCCAGGAGCCGCGGCTGCTGCCGTGGAAGCGAGTGGTCGACAACGTCCGCCTCGGCCTCGATCGCCCCGGCGCCAAGGCGGCGGCCGAGGCAGCGCTCGCCGAGGTCGGTCTCGGGGGTCATCACCGGGCGTGGCCGAAGACGCTCTCCGGGGGCGAGGCCCAGCGCGCCGCTCTGGCCCGCGCCCTGGTGCGCGAACCCGAGCTGGTGCTGCTCGACGAACCGTTCGGGGCGCTCGATGCGCTGACCCGGATCAAGATGCACGCCCTGCTGCAGGAGCTGTGCCGGCGCCATCGCCCGGCCGTGCTCCTCGTCACCCACGACGTGGACGAGGCGATCCTCCTCGCCGACCGCGTCGTCGTGCTCGACGGCGGCCATGTCACCGTCGACGTGGACGTCGCGCTGCCCGCCCCCCGGCGACGCGACGACCACACGTTCACCGCCCTGCGCACCCGGCTGCTCGTCGCCCTCGGCATCGACGAGCTGGCCGCGGACGCCGAGGGCGACCACCACCACTGACCCCACCCACAGGAGCAACCGTGAACACCACCCCCTTCGTCCGTCGCGCCCTGGCGGCCCTCGCCGCCGCCACCGTCGTGCTCGCCGCGTGCGGCGGCGACGGCGGCAGCGACAGCGCGGTCACTGCGGCGACGACCGCCGCGTCGCCGGCGGCGACGACCGCGCCGACCAGCGCACCGGCCGACGACGTCGACCTGTCGGGCGTCACCCTGCGCGTCGGCGACCAGGTCAAGCTGACCCAGTCCCTCCTCGAGGCGTCTGGACAGGCCGACACGCCGTACCGCATCGAGTGGGCCGCGTTCACCTCCGGCCCACCGCTGCTCGAGGCGCTCGACGCCGATGCCATCGATCTCGGCGGCGTCGGTGACGCCCCGCCGATCTTCGCCGCAGCATCCGGCGCGACGATCGACGTCGTCGCCGCGTCGAAGACCACGCCCTGGAACCAGGGGATCCTCGTCAAGGGCGACGAGATCGCCGACGTCGCCGGCCTGGAGGGCAGGAAGGTCGCCGTCGCCAAGGGTTCGTCGGCCAACTGGGTACTGCTCAAAGCCTTGCAGGACAACGGTCTCAGCGTCTCCGACGTCGAGATCGTCTATCTCCAGCCGACCGACGCGCAGCAAGCCTTCGCCAACGGCAGCGTCGACGCGTGGGCGATCTGGGACCCGTTCTCGTCCGTCGCCCAGGCCCAGGGCGCCCACCTGATCACCACCGGCGAGCAGCTCGGCATCCCCGGCTACACGTTCCTCGTCAGCAGCGAATCGACCCTCGGCGACGATGCCAAGGTGGCGGCGATCCGCGACCTGATCGCCCGCTACCGGGTGGCCCAGGCGTGGCAGGCCGAGCACAAGGACGAGTGGGCGGCCAAGTACAGCGAGCTGACCACCCTGCCGCTGGAGCTGACCCAGAACCTGCTGAAGGTCGACCCGCAGGCGGTGTTGCTCGACGCCACGCTGATCGCCGCCCAGCAGGACGAGGCCGATGCCTTCGCCGGTGCAGGACTGATCCCGGCTGAGGTCGACTTCGCCGACTTCGTCGACGACCGCTTCAACTCGGTGACGAACCCGAACTGAGCGCGGCGCGCCGCGTCGCCGCGTTCCGCCGCTCGCTGAGCCATGCATCGCGGGCAAGACCTAGCGTCGCTGAGATGGTCCCCGCCGGCATCGACGCCCCGAATGTCACCGCGTGGTTCGCCGCGCAGGTCCCGCAGGCGGTGGCGCCGCTGGCGTTCGAGCGCGTCGCCGGCGGGCACTCGTGCCTGACGTACGTCGTCACCGACGCGCGCGGCCAGCGCTTCGTGCTGCGCCGCCCGCCGCTCGGGCACGTGCTGGCCACGGCGCACGACGTCGCCCGCGAGCACCACATCATGGGCGGCCTGGCCGACACGCCCGTCCCCGTCCCGCAGATGCTCGGCGTCTGCGAGGACCCGGCGGTGAACGAGGCCGCGTTCTACGTGATGTCCCACGTCGACGGGACGGTCCTGCACGACCGCTCGGTCGTCGACGGCGCGCTGCCGACCACCGAGCTGCGCCAGCGGCTGAGCGCGCATGTCGTCGAGGTGCTCGCCGCACTGCACGCCGTGGACGTGTCGGCCGTCGGCCTCGGCGACCTAGCCCGCTCGGCGAGCTACCTCGATCGTCAGCTGAAGCGCTGGTCCGGCCAGTGGGCGGCGTCGAAGACCCGCGAGCTGCCCGGCATGGAGCAGCTCCACGCCTGGCTCGTCGAGCACAAACCGGCCGAGACCGAGACGACGATCGTCCACGGCGACTACCGCCTCGGCAACATGCTCGTCGGCCCCGACGGCACGATGCGGGCCCTGCTCGACTGGGAGCTGTGCACGCTCGGCGACCCGCTCGCCGACCTGTCGTACCTGCTGCGCTCGTGGGCCCAGCCCGACGACGCGCCGAGCCCGAACATGGACCCGCCGACGCGTGCCGGCGGGTTCGCGACGCATGCCGAGCTCGTCGCCCGCTACGCCGAGCTGAGCGGTCGCGACGTGTCCGACCTCGGTTACTGGGCGGCGTTCAACGCCTGGCGCTCGGCGGCGATCGGCGAGGGCGTCTACCGCCGCTACGTCGACGGCAGGATGGGCGCGCTGCCCGACGACGTCGAGGCCTACGCCCGCAGCGTCGAGCGTGGTGTCGAGGCCGGCTTGGTGGCCGCCGGTCTCGCCTGACACCGTTCGGGACATGCCCGAACCGGCGACCACCGTCACGCTGCTGCTGTCGTGCCCGGACCAGCCGGGCATCGTCGCCGCCACCGCCGACTTCGTGTACCGCCATGGCGGCAACATCGTCCACGCCGACCAGCACATCGACGAGGAGACCGGCGTGTTCTTCCAGCGCATCGAAGTCGATCTCGACCGCTTCGGCCTGGCCCGCGACGAGATCGAGCCGGCGCTCGCCGAGGTCGAGGCTCGCTTCGGCATGGACGTCCACGTCCGCTTCTCCGACGAGCGGCCACGTGTGGCGGTGCTCGTGTCGCGCGAGGCGCACTGCATGTACGACCTGCTCGCCCGCTGGCGCGGTGGCGAGCTGGACTCGGACATCGCCCTCGTGGCCAGCAACCATCCCGACCACGTCGATGCCGCCGAGCACTTCGGCGTGCCGTACGTCCACCTGCCGGTGACGCCGTCGACCAAGGCCGAGCAGGAGCGCCAGCTCGTCGAGCTGCTCGAAGCCCACGCCATCGACCTCGTCGTGCTCGCCCGCTACATGCAGATCCTCTCGCCGGCCTTCGTCGCCCGCTACCCGCAGCGGATCATCAACATCCACCACTCGTTCCTGCCGGCGTTCATCGGCAGTCGCCCGTACCATCAGGCCCACGAGCGTGGCGTCAAGCTCGTCGGCGTCACCGCCCACTATGTCACCGACGAGCTCGACGAGGGCCCGATCATCGACCAGGACGTCGAGCGTGTCAGCCATCGCGACGCGGTGCGCGACCTGATCCGCAAGGGCCGGGACCTGGAGAAGTCGGTGCTGGCGAGGGCGGTGCGCGCCCACTTGGAGCACCGGATCCTCGTCTACGGCAACAAGACCGTGGTGTTCGACTGAGACGTTCGTGCTCCGGTCACAGCCAAGCTGCTCCTGCGCCGGGCGTGCTCGCCGCTCCTCGGACTACTGTCGACCCTGGCGGGCCGTCGTGCGGCGCCGGCCTTGGCGGCCCTCGGGGTGGTAGCTGGCCGGGCGAGGGGTACATCCGCCGCAGCAGGCACGGGGGCTCGAACGCCTTCCAGGTGCCCTCGGGCTGCCGCAGGCGGTCGCCGACGGCGTACAGCGCCGCCGGGTGGAAGCCGAAGCCGACGTGGCTGCTCTCGACCTCGACGTTCTCGTGCAGATCGTCGACGACGTCCAGGCACACCTGCCAGCGCACGACGCCGTCGGTCCGCGAGTAGATCGTCGTCGACGGCACCGGTAGCGGGCCGTTGAGGTGGTCCTCGCCCATCGGGAACTCGGGGTCGAAGCGTGCCTTGAGCAGGTCGGTGAGCTGCGACGGGGCGGCACGGTCGCCCTCGCGCATCTGGATCGGCGAGCCGAGCGTGATCACCTGGCGGACCCACTCGGGGTGACGGCGGGCGAGGTAGCGGGCGTAGATGCCGCCGAGGCTCCAGCCGACGAGGCTGACCTTGCGGCCGTGGCGGCTGTGCAGCGCTTCGAGCCGGTCGTCGATGCCATGCAGCACCTCCCGGGTGGGGCCGAGGTTCTGCCCGAGCCCCCAGCCGTGCGACCAGTAGCCCCAACTGCGTACGAAGAAGCGCAGCGCGACCGTCGACGTGTCGCCGCCCATGAAGCCGGGCAGCACGAGCACCGGGTGGCGGTCGCCGCGGCCGACGGCGCGTAGCCATGGCGCTGCTGCGCCGAGCGCGCCGATCTCGAACAGGGCGCGCTGCTCGGCGAGCATCAGCGGCATCGACGGGGCGCGCACGTTGCGCCGCTGACGTGTCGTCGGGTCCGCCGGACCGCCGGGCGTCGGACCGGTGGCCAGCTCGTCGAAGGTCTCACTCACGCGGAGACCAACGCTTTCGGCGCGGCGGCCCGCTCGTCGAACGAGTCGCGCAGGGATGTCGCGTAGCTCGCCGGGTCGGGCAGCATCTGACGGGGACCGGGCATGTTCGAGACCGTGCAGTTGAAGACGGGTCGCATCCGCGCCCCGAGAGCGCTGGCGAGATCCTTGGAGCTCTGCGTGCCGTCACGCATGACCGCGAGTCGCTCGGCCGGGTCGTCGACGTCGGTGCCGAGCGTGGTCAGCATCTCCGAGATGACGTTCCCGGCGGTGCTCCTCTCCGACACGTCGCGCGCCGAGATCGGGGCCATGGCGACGCTGGCGACGTTGTCGAGTCCCTCGATCACGCCTGCGCCGGCCATGTGCGCCCGAGAGGTCTCGGCGTCCAGGAAGGACGCGTCCATCCCGCTGAGCTGTTGCACTGCTCCACCCCCATGTTCGAACCGCCCCGTCGGCCCGGGCCACCAGCATTCCTCACGGGCCGCGGCGCCACCAAGCTGCGCGGTGCTGCTGGCACCAGCATCATCAGTGTCTGGTACCGCCGCTGCGGCCGTGGCTCCATGTTCGGATGAGCCCGCTGTCCCACCTCGCCCGCACCGCTCGCTCCTCGGCGGTGCGCGACCTCCTGCGCCTCACGGAGCGGCCCGACGTGCTGTCGCTGGCCGGCGGGCTTCCCACGCTGGAGCTGCTGCCGGTGGACGCGCTCGCCGCGGCAACGGCGAGCGTGCTCGCCCGGCACGGCGCCGCGGCGCTGCAGTACGGCCCGACGGAGGGGATCGGCGCGTTGCGCGAGCTTGCGGCGGCCCGGCTGGGGCATCGGGCGACGGCGGCGACGACGATCGTCACGACCGGCTCGCAGCAGGGGCTGGATCTGGTCGCCCGCTGCCTGCTCGACCCCGGCGACGTCGTCGTCACCGAGGTGCCGACCTATCTCGGGGCGCTCGGCGCGCTGCACTGGAGCGGCGCCAGGGTGGTCGGCGTCGACGGGGACGCCGCCGGCCTGCGCACCGGCGAGCTGGAGGAGCGGCTGCGCGCCGGACTGCGCCCGAAGCTCGTCTACGTCGTCGCCGACTTCGCCAACCCGACCGGGGCGACGCTCGACACGGCACGGCGGTCCCATCTCGCCGCGCTGGCCGAGCAGTACGGCTTCGTCGTCGTCGAGGACGACCCGTACGGCGCGCTGCGCTGGCGCGGCGAACGCCTCGCCCCGGTCCGGGCATGGTCAGATCGGGTCGTCACCCTGGGCACGGCGTCGAAGGTGCTCGCGCCCGGCCTGCGCGTCGGTTGGCTGACCGCCCCGGACTGGTTGGCCGGCGCGATCACGATCGCCAAGCAGGGCGCCGACCTGCACACCTCGACGCTGAACCAGTGGCTCGTCCACGACCTGCTGGCCGACCGAGGCTGGTTCGACGCCCACGTCGCCGCGCTCGTCGCCACCTACGAATCGCGCTGCACGACGCTGGTCGACGCGCTGACCCGCGACGGCGTCGTCGAGATCGCCGCACCCGACGGTGGGATGTTCGTGTGGTGCGCGCTGGGCGATCCGTCCGTCGGCACGAGCGCGCTGCTCGGCGAGGCGCTGGAGCACGGCGTCGCGTTCGTGCCGGGCGCGGCGTTCCGGCCCGACGGCGCCGACGACCATCGGTTGCGGGTGTGCTTCACCACGCTCGACCCGGCGCAGCTCGACGAGGCCGCGGCGCGCCTCGCCGCTGCAGCCGGGGCGGTGGTCAGCCCGGCACGGTGATGTCGCGCATCTTCTGCGTCACCCACTCGAGCGCGTCGATCGGCTTGGACTCGGCGCCCCCGCCCATCGGCGGCGGCAGGGGAGCGACGATCGCGCCGACGTTGGGCTCCATGAACAGCACGAGCGAGATCAGCTCCTCGGCCGGTGCGTCGGGGGACGGGGCGAGGATGCGGTGCAGGTTCGACCGCCACCGCCCGCCGCTCCAGCGGGCGATCAGATCGCCGACGTTGATCGTCAGCGAGCCGGGCACGTACGGCGCGTCGAGCCACTCGCCGTCGGACGACAGGACCTGCAGCCCGCTGACGCCCGGCTGGCGGTCGAGCAGCGTGATCGTGCCGAAGTCGGTGTGCGGCCCGATCCGGTACTGGCCGTCGGCCGGTTCGCCGATCGCATCGCGCGGCGGGTACCACGTGACGTTCATCGAGTGCGCCGGGCGGTCGCAGCTGGCGGCGAACGTCCCCGGCGGCGCGCCGATCGCCGCCTCGAGGACGGCGTACAGGTCGAAGGCGACGGCGGCGCCGGCGCGCATGTAGGCGTCGACGGCGTCGGCCATCCCCGGCACCTCGGCCGGGTACATGTTGGGCATCTCCCGCGGCCCCTCGGTGGAGACCATCGTCAGGCCAGGGTCCGGCGGGGCGAACGCCAGCGTCTCCTTGAGGTCCGGTGGGCTGGCCTCACCCGACGCGTAGGCGTTGGCCTCGACGCCGCTCGGCGCCCAGCCGGGACGGCCCGGCCGGGAGCGGTATGGCGCCTTCGTGGCCTCGTCGAGGTGGAAGAACGCGCCGCAGGTCTCACGCACCCGCGCCGGCAGCGCCGGGTCGATGCCGTGCCCGACGAGCAGCAGGAAGCCGGTGTGGCGCAACGCGTGGTCGACGGCGGCGGCGACCTCGGCGCGCTCGGCAGGCGTGCCGGAGCGCCAGCGCTGCAGGTCGATCGCGGGGAAGTCGGCGAACGGTTCGGACATCGCAACGACGCTACGGGCAGCTCCCCCGGCCTCCGGCACCCGACACGAACTGTTCACGGAGCGGCGGATGGCGCGCCGACGATCAGCCGGCGGCGAACGCCTCGTCGCCGGCGGCCTGCGCCGAGCCGCCCGACGGCGACGAGCCGAAGTCCGTGCCGTAGAGCACGGCGAAGTCGGCCTTGATCTGCTCCAGCGGCAGGTCGTCGAAGCTGCCGCGCTGGTTGACGTACTCCATGTGGCGGTTGCCGGCCTTGTCGAACGGGTGCATCAGCGCGTCGGCGGTGCCGTCGAACTCCAGCGCCTCGACGCCGAAGCGGTCGCACAGCTCGATGTTGAACGCCGTGCTCAGCTTGAACCACCGGCCGTCGAGGAGCAGCTCGCTGTAGCCGTGCCACGCGAACAGGTCCGTGCCCATCGACTCGCTGAGCTTCTTGCTGGTGAGGTGGTTGCGGACGTCGGCGAAGCCGAGGCGTGCCGGGATGCCGAGGTGGCGGGCCGACGCGGTCAGCAGCACCGACTTCGGCACGCACCAGTTCGCCGGCGCGGCGAGGACGGAACTGGCCCGGAACGCCTCGGGCGCATAGTCGACGTTGTACGGGTCGTAGCGGAACCCGTCGCGCACCGCGTAGAACAGGGCGATCGCCTGCTCGGTGGGATCCGTGCGCTCGCCGACCGCCTGCTCGGCGAACGCCGCGACGTCGGGGTGGTCGCTGTCGACGAACCAGGTGGGGGAAAGCCAAGCGGGATCGACGGTCATCGCGCCACCGTCGCCTTCGGCACGTCGCGGAACGCCATCTCCCGGTCGAGCTCGGGCTCCTTGGGCAGGCCGAGGACCCGCTCGCCGATGATGTTGCGCTGGATCTGGTCGGTGCCGCCGCCGATCGAGGTGAAGTAGGCGTTGAGCGCCAGGAAGTTGGCGGCGTCGGCGCGGGGGAAGTCCGGGCCCTCGAGCATCGCCTCGGCGCCGAGGATGTCGGCCTGCACGGCGGCGTCGGTGTGCAGGATCCCCGACATCGCCAGCTTGCCGAGCGACATGATCGGCGACGACGTCCCCTGGGCCAGCGCGGCCTTGGCGCGCATCTGGTTCCAGCCGTTGACCTTGCGCATCGTGTACACCTTGACGACCTCCTGGCGCAGCAGCGGGTCGCCGTTGCGACCGACCTCCTGGATCAGCGCCTTCAGGTCGACGTAGCCGGTGGTGCCGCCCTTGTCGGCGTCGTCGCCCTTGCGTGGGCCACGGGCGGCCTCGCCCATCACCGAGCGCTCGTAGGCGAGGGCGGTCTGCAGCACCCGCCAGCCGTCGTTCAGGTCGCCGAGACGGTTGGCGTCGGGCACCCGGGCGTCGGTGATGAACACCTCGTTGAAGTGCGCCTCCCTGGTGATCTGCTTGATCGGCCGGGTTTCGACGCCGGGCTGACGCATCGGGAACCAGAAGAACGTGATGCCCTTGTGCTTGGGCACGTCCCAGTTCGTGCGGGCCACGAGCATCCCGTACTCGGCGAGGTGGCCGGCGGACGTCCACACCTTCTGGCCGTTGACGACCCACTCGTCGCCGTCGCGCTCGGCGCGGGTCTGCAGGCCGGCGAGGTCGGAGCCGGCGCCGGGCTCGCTGTACAGCAGGCACATCGCCACGTCGTTGACCAGCAGGCGGCGGACGAACTGCTCCTTCAACGCCTGGCTGCCGAAGGCCAGCATCGTGTTCGCCCACAGGTTGGTGACGTCCTGGCGGGTGCCCGGCGCCTTGACCCTGGCGAACTCGTCGCGGACGACGACGGCCAGCTCCGCCGGCCAGCCGCGCCCGTGCCACTCCGGGCTCCACGTCGGCGCCGCCCAGCCGGCGTCGACGACCACGTTCAGCCACTCCTTCATCGGCATGTCCTCGCGCCAGTTGGCGGCCAGCCACGCTGACACCTCGTCGCGAACTTGATCGACCGTCGGCAGGTTGCTGTCACCCATGCGTGCCGTTCTAGCAAGGCGGGGTCCGACTTCTAGGCTTCGGAGATGACCGAGGTACGGACGTTCTGCCGGATCTGTGAGCCGTCCTGCGGGCTGGTGGCCACCGTCGAGCTCGGCCGGGTCACCGCGCTGCGCGCCGACCAGGAGCACCCGGTCACGAAGGGGTTCGCCTGCCACAAGGGGATCGCCGCGCTCGACGTCCACGACGACCCGGACCGGCTGTCGCAGCCGATGCGCCGGGGCGCCGACGGCGAGTGGACGGCGGCGACGTGGGACGACGCGCTCGGCGACATCGCCCGCCGGCTCGACGCGATCACCGCCGAGCACGGCCCGGACGCCGTCGCCGTCTACACCGGCAACCCGACCGCGTTCAACGCCCTCGGCACGAACGCCTCGGCGACGCTGATCGGCATGCTCGGCACCCGGCGGACGTTCAACTCCGGCACCCAGGACTGCGCCAACAAGTTCGCCGCCTCGCAGGCCGTGTTCGGCACGACGACGGTGCACCCGATCCCCGACGTCGAGCACACCGACCTGTGCATCATCATCGGCGAGAACCCGCGGGCCTCGCAGGCCAGCTTCTGGTCGATCAGCAACGTGATGGGCGAGCTGCGCTCGGCTCGCGGCCGCGGCGCCCGGATCGTGTTCGTCAACCCCCGGCGCGTCGAGCGCCCCGAGCGGGGCGTCGGCGACACGATCCAGCTGCAGCCCGACACCGACGTCTACTTCCTGGCGTCGCTGCTGCACGAGATCGACCTGCTCGGCGGCTTCGACGAGCGCGTCGTCGCCTGGCACGGCTCCAACGTCGACGGGCTGCGGGCGTTCGTCGCGGCGTACCCGGCCGAGCGCACCGCACGGGTCACCGGGGTCGACCCGGCCGTCGTGCGCGAGCTGGCCGCCGCGTGGGTGGTCACGCCGCGGGCCTCGGTGCACGCCTCGACGGGGCTGAACATGGGTCGCCAGGGGACGCTGGCCTACTGGCTGGTGCACATGCTGGCGTTCGCCACCGGCCGGCTCGACGTCGAGGGCGGCAACCTCAAGAGCGACGGCTTCTACCCGAACGCCAAGGCCGGGGCGGCGCCGATGAACCACATGTACGTCGACTCCGAGTTCGGCCGCGTCCGCCGTGGCGGCCTGCCCGGCACGCTGATGTCGCACGCGATCCTCGACAGCGACCAGCCGCTGAAGGCACTGATCGTCCTGGCCGGCAACCCGGTGCTGTCGATCGGCGGCGAGGACCGCCTGCGCAAGGCGTTCGAGCAGCTCGACCTGCTGGTGTGCGTCGACCTGTACCGCAACGCCACCGGCGAGCTGGCCCACTGGGTGCTGCCGGCCACCGACGAGCTGGAGCGCGAGGACCTGAACATCGTCAACATCGGCACGTCGCACCGGCCGTTCGCCCAGTACACGCCGGCGGTCGTCGAGCCGGCGGGGGAGCGCAAGCCGGAGTGGTGGATCGTCGCCGCGCTGCTGCAGAAGATGGGCCGCCCGTCCCTGCTCGACGACGAGACCCCGGACCCGTGGGCGAAGTGGCGGCACATGCTCGCCCGTCGCGGCATCGACCTCGCCGCGCTCGCCGACGAGGTGCACGTCGTCGAGCCGCCGGCGCCGGGCCGGTTCTACGACGAGCAGGTGCAGACGCCCGACGGCCGCGTCGACTGCTGCCCGGCGGCGTTCGACGAGGCGATCGAGCGGTGCGCGTCGATCTTCGACGGGCTGGCCGCCGAGCCGGCCGGGCGGTTGAAGATGATCACCAAGCGCGACCAGTGGATGCACAACTCGTGGTTCTCCAACCTGGAGCGGATGAAGCGCTCGGGGCGCACGCTCAACCCGCTGGGGATCAACCCGGCCGACGCCGCGCGCCACGGCGTGGCCGACGGCGACGTCGCCACGCTGTCCAACGAGTGGGGCGCGATCGACGTCGTCGTCAAGCTCGACGACGACCTGCTCCCCGGCGTCGTCTCCCTCGTCCACGGCTGGGGCCACGCCAAGGCCCCCGGCATGCGCGTCGCCCACCGCGATCCCGGCGTCAACCCCAACGCTCTGCTCCCCGTCGGCCCGGGAAGCTTCGAACCCCTGTCCAGCCAGTCCCACATGACGGGAATCCCTGTCGAGCTCACGGCACATCGCTGAGGTTTGCACGAGCGAGCAAACCGAGTGCGGGTTTGTTCGCTCGGCAAGATCCGAGGTGTGAGCGGCTGCCCGGGGGTGGGGCCGCAGGCGCAGGTCCGGGGGCAAGCGGGTGGCGCCAGTGGGTGCACGGGGGACAGGGTCCCCGTGAGGCTCGATAAGAATGTCTCGATGGGTGCCGCTCGACGCTCGGGGAGCGCGTCGACCGACCGCTGGCGGTTGCCCGGGTTGTTCGGGCGCTGGCTCACGCTCGGGGTGGTCCTCGTCGTCCTCGCGCTCGGCGGTCTCGTCACCGTGCTGCTGTACCGCCAGGCCGACGCCAACGCCGCCGACCAGGAATCCGACCTGGCCGTGCGGGCTTCGCGATCGTTGACCGCGACGACCCAGGTGCTGCAGGCCGCATTCGCCGGCAGCGTGGCCGTCGTCAACGCCGATGGCACGGTCGACGAGTCGACGTTCGACGCCTACGCCGACCGGATCGTCGCCGTCACCGGCGTCCGCGCCATCGGCTACTCGACGATCGTCGCCGACGCCGACCGCGCCGCGTTCGAGCAGCGCATTGGCAGACCGATCACCCAGATCGGTGAGGACGGCCAGCTCGTCGCCGCGACGCAGCGGCCGGCCTACACGCCGGTCACCTGGACCCATCCGGAGGTCGAAGGTGCCGGTCAGGTCCGCGGCTTCGACCTGTCCTCGGACACCGAGCGGGGCGAGGCGCTCGGCGTCGCCCGCGACACGGGCTCGACGATCTTCTCGGCCCCGATCCGCCGCCAGCCCGACGGCGTCGCCGCCGTGTTCGTCGTCCAGGCGCTGTACGCGCCGGGGCGGTCGGTGGAGGACCAGCAGCAGCGGCAGGCCGCGGTCGTCGGCTACGTCACCGCGTCGGTCCCCGGGGCCGTGCTCGTCCAGCGGATGCTCGACGAGGCCGGACCGGGGGCGCGGGTGCAGCTGGCCGATCACGACGCGTTGCTGGCGTCGACGGCGGCGCCGCCGAGCGGCGGGCACCAGATCGACGTCACCGACGCCGGACGGCCGTGGATCATCACCCTGCAGACCGAGGCGCCGCGCCACACGAAGGCGCTGATCGCCCTGCTCGCCACCATCGCTGCGGCGGCAGCGATCGGCATCGCCCTGCAACGGAACCGTCGTAAGGCACTCGACCTGCGCAGCGCGGCCCGCTCGGTCCAGGCGCTCGGTCAGCTCAGCGAGCACCTCGCCGAGGCGGAATCGCTCGATCGGATGGCCGATGCGATCGCCGCCCACACGCCCGCCTCGGTCGGCGCGCAGCGAGCCGTCCTGGCGCTCGACGACGACGAGCAGCCGGGGGTCCTCGTCCGTCGCGGCAGCGGCGGCGAGGTGATCGCGCTCGATGCGCACCCGCTCGTCGACGCCCGCCGTCGCGGTGCCGAGGTCCGTGTGAGCGATGCGGGGGAGCTGCGCCGGCGCTACCCGGACGCCGCTGCCGCATTCGTCGCCCGGGGGACGAACGCGTTGACCGCCGTGCCGCTGTGCCGGTCGCACGACGAGGTGTTCGGCGCGTTGGGCCTCGAGTGGGTCGGGCGCGATCCGTTCCGGCCGCGGACCTGTGACGCGATCACCGCGGTTGCCGAGCTGTGCCAGCAGAACGTGCTGCGCGTCGAGGCCCGGGAGCGCCGGCGGGCGACGGCGGCCGCACTGTCACGCCTCGGCCAGCGGCTGTCGGTGGTGCGCACCCTCGACGAGGTCGCCCGTGAGGTCGTCACCCATGCGCCGGCCGCCAGCGGTGCGCCGATCGTCGCCATCGGCTTCTTCAACCAGAGCCTCCACGACGCTGCGGCTGATGCGCTCTCGTGCCGCCGCCGACGACGCGGGCACCGGGGTGTCCGCCGACATCGCCGCCGATCCCGCCGGGCCGCTGACCGCGCTGCTGCGCCTCGGGCGGCGGGTGACGTTCCCGAACCGCGCCGAGATCGACCGCTACGACGCGCTGCGGGCCCTCGTCGGACCGGACGTCGATCGGATGAACGTGTTCCCGCTGCTCGACTCGACCGGCGCGTTGACCGGCCTGCTCGCCTTCGTCTGGGCGAACAGCGAGCGGGCGACGGTGTGGAACGAGCCGGGCCGGATGTTGACCATCGCCGATCTCGCCGCCCAGACCGTCGAGCGCGCCCGGCTGTACCAGCGCCAGCACGACCTCGTCCTGGAGCTGCAGCGCCGCACGCTGCCGGCGATCCCGGCGATCCCCGGCCTGCAGATCGCCGCTCGCTACCTGCCGTCGTCGTCGGCGCTCGGCCTCGGCGGCGACTGGTACGAGGTGCACCCGATCGGCGAGGGGCTCGTCGCCCTCGTCGTCGGCGACGTCGTCGGGCACGGGATCGAGGCGATCGCCGACATGACCGAGATCCGCACCGCGGTGTCGACCCTGCTGCGCACCGACGCCGACCTGTCCCGGGTGGTCGCCGCGTCGAGCGCGCTCCTGGCCGGCAACGGCGACGTCGACGCCGACGTGGTGTTCGCCACCGTCGTGCTGATGGTCGTCGACCGGCAGGCCGGGCAGTTGCGCTACGTGCGTGCCGGGCACCCACCGCCGATGGTTCGCCACGCCGACGGGACGATCGTCGTGCTCGACGCCGCCGGGACGACGCCGATCGGCGTGTTCGGCCGTGAGGCGATCGTCGGCATCGCCGACGTCCCCGAGGGCTCGGTGGTCGTCGCCTACACCGACGGGCTCGTCGAGCGCCGCGGCGAGACGATCGACGAGGGCCTCGACCGCCTGCGTGCCGCGTTGGCCGCATCGGTGGCATGCACCGACGTGGAGGCGCTGGCCGACGAGCTGATCGCCGCCTGCCTCGGCGACCGCCCCACCGACGACGACATCGCCCTGCTCGTCGCCCGCGTCGAGCCGTCGTGATCGAACGATGTAGCACTTGTGCTGCCCTGATGGGTCATGACGGTTGTCGGCCTCCGGGAAGCCCGTCAGGAGGCCTCCCAGCTCGTTCGCCGCGTCGAGCGCGGCGAGGAGATCGAGATCACCGTTGCCGGGCGACTTGCGGCCCGCCTGGTCCCGGTCGCACCGCGGCGGTGGCGGTACTGGGACGACATCGTCGAGTTGTTCGATGGTCGCAGTGATCCGGACTGGGAGCGTGATCGTGACGTGATCGATCAGCTGGCGGTCGACCCGTGGGAGCGCGGCGGGTGAGGTCGGTCCTCGACACGAGCGTGTTGATCGCCGGCGACGTGACCGAGCCCTACGGCCGGCTGGCCGCCGCGATCGTCAACTCAGGCCGGCAGCCCCGCTCGCGTGTCATGGATCTGTTGATCGCTGCGACAGCGCACGCCCATCACGCTCGGCTGTGCACTCGCAACGCTGCCGACCTCGTCGGCCTCGAGGATCTCGTCGAGATCATCAGCGTGTGATGGCTGGGCGTGCTTCATGCGCGGACGCCGACCAGATCGCTCTGACCGACCGGTTACGCTCCGCGGATGGCCGAGCTGCGGTTCGATCAGGTCAACATCGTCGTCGCCGACGTCCCAGGCGCGGCACGGTTCCTTCGGGCGCTTGGCGCGGACGTTCAAGAGGTCGCCGGTGAATGGGCGGAGTGGGAATCGCACCACCTCGGGTTCTCGGCAGTCGGCGACGGCTTCGACGCCGATCTCGACAGTCCCGCCTACGCGGCGTACTGGGGTGGGCTTCCCGCCGACTTCGCCGGGGTCGTCGTCAACCTGCCGCCGCGCTCGACCGCCCCGCCGTCGACGCGGCGTTCGAACGGGCGCTCGCCCTCGGCGCCGACGGGCTCCGAGCGCCCTACGACGCGTCCTGGGGTGCTCGCTATGCGGTGGTGCGTGGCCCCGGCCCGATCGTCGTCGGGATCATGAGCCCGGCCGATCCGGCGGCTCGCACCGCCGGCCCGGCCGTGTCCGACTTCGCCGGGTAGACCCGGCAAGGCCGGGGACGACGCCGTCAGACGACGACGTTGACCATCCGGCCGGGGACGACGATCACCTTCTTCGGCGCCTTGCCGGCGAGCGCGGCGACGACCTTGGCGTCGGCCAGCGCCACCGCCTCGACGGCCTCCGGCGCGGCTGTCGGCGGCGACGGTGACGCGGGCGCGCACCTTGCCGTTGACCTGCACCGGGTACTCGACGCTGTCGTCCACCAGCATCGCCGGATCCGGCGTCGGGAACGGCTCGAACGCCAGCGAGCGCTCGTGGCCGAGGCGGCTCCACAGCTCCTCGGCGACGTGCGGGGCCAGCGGGGCGACCATCAGCACCAGCGGCTCGGCGACGTCGGGCGGGCACCCGCCGAGCTTGGTGATCGCGTTGTTCAGCTCGATCAGCTTGGCGATCGCGGTGTTGAAGCGCATCGCCTCCATGTCGTCGCGCACCCCGGCGATCGTGCGGTGCAGCGTGCGCCGCAGCGGCTCGTCGGCCTTCTGGTCGAGCAGGCGGACGGCGCCGGTGTCCTCGTCGACGACGTTGCGCCACAGCCGCTGCAGGAAGCGGTACATGCCGACGACGTCGCGCGTCTCCCACGGTCGTGACGCGTCCAGCGGGCCCATCGCCATCTCGTGCAGGCGCAGCGTGTCGGCGCCGTTGGCCTCGTAGATCTCGTCGGGGGAGACGGCGTTCTTCAGGCTCTTGCCCATCTTCCCCCACTCGCGGGTGACCGGCCTGCCCTCGTAGCTGAACGCCTCGCCGTCGCGCTCCACCGAGAACGCGTCGACGTAGATGCCGCGCTCGTCGAGGAACGCCTCGGCCAGGATGTAACCCTGGTTGAACAGCCGGAAGTAGGGCTCCTTCGACGTCAGCCAGCCCAGGTCGAACAGGACCTTGTGCCAGAAGCGGGCGTACAGCAGGTGCAGCACGGCGTGCTCGACGCCGCCGACGTACAGGTCGACGCCGCCCGGGTGCTCCGGTCCCTGCGGGCCCATCCAGTAGGCCTCGACCTCGGCGTCGACGAAGCGGTTCTCGTTCGTCGGGTCCAGGTAGCGCAGCTCGTACCAGCAGCTGCCGGCCCACTGCGGCATGACGTTGGTGTCGCGCCGGTACGTCTTCGGCCCGTCGCCGAGGTCGAGCTCGACGTGCGTCCACCAGTCCAGGCGGTCGAGCGGGCTCTCCGGGTTGGAGAACTCGTCGTCGGGGTCGAACGTGCGCGGCGAGAAGCTGTCGGTGTCGGGCAGCACCAGCGGCAGGGCGTCGCCGGGCAGGGCGTGCGGCTGGTCGTGCTCGTCGTAGACGATCGGGAACGGCTCGCCCCAGTAGCGCTGGCGGCTGAACAGCCAGTCGCGCAGCTTGTACGTGGTGGTGGCCCGGCCGGCGCCCATCGCCACCAGCCAGTCGATGGTGGCGTCCTTGGCGTGGGCGATGTCGGACAGGCCGTCCAGCTCCAGCCCGTCGCGGTTGGAGTTGACGTACGGGGCGTCGCCGACGAAGGCATGCGGCCACTGCGAGGTGTCCGGCGTCGGCTCGATGCCGCGGTCGGCGAACCACTGCTCGGGCGGCTGCTGGATCGCCGGGATCGGCAGGCCGAACTTGCGGGCGAACTCGAAGTCGCGCTGGTCGCCGCACGGCACGGCCATGATCGCCCCGGTGCCGTAGCCCATCAGCACGTAGTCGGCCACCCACACCGGGACCTGCTCGCCGGTGACCGGGTTCGTCGCATGGCTGCCGGTGAACACGCCGGTCTTGTCGCGGCCCTCGCTCTGGCGGTCCAGGTCGGACTTGCCGGCCGCGGCCTTGACGTAGTCCTCGACGGCCTGGCGCTGGGCGTCCGTCGTCAGCTCGGCGACCATCGGGTGCTCCGGGGCCAGCACCATGAACGTCGCCCCGAACAGCGTGTCCGGGCGGGTGGTGAACACCTCGATCGGGGCGGCCGCGGTGGCGAAGCCGACGGTGGCGCCGTGGCTGCGGCCGATCCAGTTGCGCTGCATCGCCTTGATTGCGTCGGACCACTCCAGCAGGTCGAGGTCGTCGATCAGGCGGTCGGCGTAGTCGGTGATGCGCATCATCCACTGACGCATGTTCCGCTTGAACACCGGGAAGTTGCCGCGGTCGCTGCGCCCGTCGGCGGTGACCTCCTCGTTGGCCACCACGGTGCCCAGGCCGGGACACCAGTTGACGGGAGCCTCGGCGACGTAGGCCAGGCGGTGGCCGTCGACGACGGCGCGCCGCTCGGCGGTGGTCATCGTCGCCCAGTCCCGCCCGCCGTCCACGCGGCGCGCCCCGCCGGCGAGCTCGGCCTCCAGCTCGGCGATCGGGCGGGCCCTGCCCTGGCCCTTGTCGTACCAGGCGTTGAAGATCTGCAGGAAGATCCACTGCGTCCAGCGGTAGTAGCTGGGGTCGGCGGTGGACACGCTGCGCCGCTTGTCGTGGCTCAGCCCCAGCCGGCCGAGCTGGCGGCGGTAGGTGGCGATGTTCTGCTCGGTGGTGATCGCCGGGTGCTGGCCGGTCTGCACGGCGTACTGCTCGGCGGGCAGGCCGAACGCGTCGAAGCCCATCGTGTACATCACGTTGCGCCCGGCCATGCGCTGGTAGCGGGCGTAGACGTCGGTGCCGATGAACCCCAGCGGGTGCCCGACGTGCAGGCCGGACCCGGACGGGTACGGGAACATGTCCAGGATGAACATCTTCGGCCGCCCGGCGACGGCCTCCGGGTCGCCCAGCGGGCCCGACGGGTTCGGCGCGTGGAACGTGCCGTCGGCGTCCCAGCGAGCCTGCCACTTCAGCTCGATCTCGGTGGCGAGCGCGCCCGTGTACCGAGCCGGTGGCTGGTCGTTCGGTGCTTCCGGGGCGTTCGTGCTCATCGCGTTCGATCCTACGAGCGCCCCCTGTTGCCCGACCATTGCATTCCTTGGAGTGCCAGTCGCTCGGTCGGAGTGGGTGGTGTTCCTCGGAGTGCTGAGCGTGCGATGGAGTACGTCGAGCGTGACGGGGGCGCGGATCCCACTCCATCGCGCGTGTAGCACTCCAAGGCTTGGGTGCGGCGGGCGGTTAGCGTTGGTGCGTGCCAGAACCGTCTGCACTGTTGCCGTTGCCCGGTCCCCACGTGGGGATCGCCGAGCGCCTGATCGCCGCCGCCGACCGGCCCACCGGGGTGCGCTTCGTCGGCCCGTCGGTGGCCCCCGCCGAGGGTGATCCGTTCGTCCCGTGGGCGCAGATCCACGACGAGGCCCGCGCCGTCGGCGCCGCGCTGCAGGCCCGAGGCCTCGTGCCCGGCGACCACGTCGCCATCCTCGGGCCGACGTCGCGCCAGCTGATGACCGCCGTCCAGGGCTGCTGGCTGGCCGGCCTGGCCAGCATGGTCCTGCCGCTGCCGATGCGGATGGGCTCGCTGGAAGCGTTCATCGAGGGCACCCGCACGCGCATCGTCCACGGCGACGCCAAGCTGCTGCTGATCGACCCGTTGCTCGCCGCGTTCTACGAGCCGGCGCCGGGTGACCCGCCGATCGTGCCGCTCGACGAGCTGCTGACCGCCTCGCCGGGCGCCGAGCGCCTGGAGATCCCGGCGCACGATCCCGAACGGCTCGTCATCCTGCAGTACACGTCCGGTTCCACCAGCGAGCCCAAGGGGGTGATGATCCCCGATCGCGTCCTCACCGCGAACATCGAGGCGGCGGCGACCGCTGCCGAGCTGTGCGGCGACGACGTGATGGTCTCGTGGCTGCCGCTGTACCACGACATGGGCTTGGTCGGCTTCCTGGCCCTGCCGATGACCACCGGCACGCAGCTCGTCCAGGCCGCGCCGCAGGACTTCATGGCCAAGCCCGGCGCCTGGATGCAGTGGATCAGCGACCACCGCGGCACGGCGACGGCCGGGCCGAACTTCGCCTGGGTGCTGGCCACCCGGGCCCTCGGCCGCATGCAGGATCTCGACCTGTCGACGCTGACGCTGGCGCTGAGCGGCGCCGAGCCGGTCGACCCGCAGGCCGTCGACGCGTTCGTCAAGGCCGCCGGGCGGTTCGGGTTCAGCGCCAGCGGCGTGTTCCCGGCGTTCGGGATGGCCGAGGTGGCGATCGCCGGGACGTTCCCGCCGCGCCATCGGGGCATGGTCGTCGACACCGTCGACCGCCTGGTCCTCGAACGCGACCGCGTCGCCAAGCCGACGGCGCTCGGGCCCGACGACGAGGACATCGCCGTGCGCCACCTGCCGCTGCTCGGCACACCGGTGCCCGGCCTGGAGATGCGCGTCGTCCACCCGCAGACGTTCGAGGACCTGCCGGAGCGTCACGTCGGCGAACTGCTGCTGCGCGGCACGTCGGTGACCCCCGGCTATTACAAGCGCCCCGACGCCAGCGCCGCGCTGTTCCACGACGGCTGGCTGTGCACCGGCGACCTCGCCTACACCGTCGACGGCGAGCTGGTGCTGTGCGGGCGGATCAAGGACGTGATCATCGTCGGCGGCCGCAACGTGTTCCCCGAGGACATCGAGCGAGCCGTCGGCCGGCTCGACGGGGTGCGCGCCGGCAACGTCATCGCCTTCGGCGTCGAGGGCTACAAGGGCAAGGAGACGGTGGTCGTCGTCGCCGAGGTGCGCACCGACGACCCGGACGCCGTGCGCCATGCCATCCACCACCGCACACTCGACGTGTGCGGGCTGCCGCCGCGTGACGTGATGCTCGTCCAGCCCGGCACGCTGCCGAAGACGTCGTCGGGCAAGCTGCAGCGCGCCAAGTGCCGTGAGCAGTACCTGGACGAGGAGCTCGCGTTGGTGTGAGGCCCACCACAACTCCAACGCGCGGCGAGCGCCGAAGCGGAGCGGAGGCGGCGAGCACGGCAGGCGCAGGGAGCAGCTCGGCTGCGACCGGAGCACGAACGACACAGGCGGTTCACACAAACGCCCACCTGCTGCACGATCCGCACGCCGAGATCGAGGCGTCCACCGTCCACCCGCCCTACGAGCACGTCGGGCGGGCGCTGGCGATCCGCGATGTGCTGGCCGCCGACCCGGCGTTCACGCTCGTCGCGCCCGAGGAGTGGGGGACGGCGCCGATCGAGGCGGTGCACGACGCCGAGCTGGTCCGCTTCCTGTCGTCGGCCTGGGCCGAGTACCAGGCCGAGGTGCCAGGCAGCCGGGAGGTGTTCGCCGAGGTGTTCTATCGCCCGGGCATCCGTCGGGCGATGACGCCGGCGCGGGTCCCGACGTCGATCGTCGGGCGGCTCGGCTGGTACTGCTTCGAGACGACGACGCCGCTGACGGAGACCACCTACGAGGCGTCGCTCGGCGCGGTGGACACCGCGCTGACGGCCACCTCGCTGGTGGTCGACGGCGGGGAGCGAGCGGCATACGGCCTGTGCCGGCCGCCCGGCCGCCCGGCCGCCCGGCCACCATGCCAACACGTCGAACTACGGCGGCTACTGCTTCTTCAACAACGCGTCGATCGCCGCCCATCACGTCGCCTCGACCACCGGCACCAAGGTCGCCGTCCTCGACGTCGACTACCACCACGGCAACGGCACGCAGGAGATCTTCTACGAGCGCGACGACGTCCAGTACGTGTCGCTGCACGGTGATCCGCAGCGGGCCTACCCGTTCAGCATCGGCTTCGCCGACGAGACCGGTGCCGGGCAGGGAAGTCGTTGCAACTGCAACATCCCGTTGGGTGTCGCTACGGGCGACGACGAGTACGTCGGGCTGCTGCGCGACCGGGTCGCGTCGGAGATCGACGCGTTCGGCCCGTCGCTGCTGATCGTCTCGCTCGGCCTGGACACGTTCGTCACCGACCCGATCTGCGATCTGGCGCTGACAGCTGACGGCTTCGAGCGCTGTGGTGCCGCCGTCGGCGCGCTCGGCCTGCCGACCGTCGTCCTGCAAGAGGGCGGCTACGACGTCGACGCCCTCGGCGAGAACGCCCGCCGCTGGCTCACCGGGTTGGGCTTGACCCTCGCCTGACCGTCTGTGTCGCCGCACAGATCGCACGTGCGCCTCGTGCGGCGACACAAACCGGAGGACCCCGAGCGTCGGTGACGTTCCGCTGGCCCGGTCGTGTCAGCCGCTAGCGTCCGGGCGATCCGGTATGCGTTCTACGTCAACCGCGCGCGACCGCGCTGGCGCCTCGTGCTCGACGCGGACGGTGCCTTCCCGGAGCGCACGTCGGCCGAGCAGTGGCGACACACCAGGACCCGCGAGGACGCGGACACCAATCCGGACGTCCGCGGCGAGGTGGCGCGGCAGGGGTACTGCCTGTTCTCGATCAGCTCGACGTTCGACGACCTGGACCGCGATCTGCGCTCAGGCGAGCCGCGCTGAGGCGCTCGGCACCGGTCAGCCGGGAGCGGCGGCCTCGACGACGGCGATCAGCGCCGCCCCGTACTGCTCCAGCTTCGAGGGGCCGATGCCCTTGATGCGCGAACAGCTCGGCGAGCGTGGTCGGGCGCTGGGCGGCGATGGCTGCCAGCGTCGCGTCGGACACGACGGTGTAGGCCGGCTTGCCGGCGGCGAGGTGGCGGCGCGTGGCCCGCAGCTCCTCGAACAGGGCGGCGTCGGCGCCCTGCAGCTGCTCGCCCGGGCGGGCGGCGGGTTGCGGTGCCACGAGCTTGAGAGCCGGTCGGGTGGCTTCCACCGGCTCGGTGGTGCCGGGCTCGGAGGTCAGCTCGGCGACGAACGGCGAACGGCGATCGCCGGCGACGATCGTGGCCGCTGCCGACGCGCGGGTGATGGCGACGTGGAACAGCCGGCGCTCCTCCTCGACGTCCTCGGCCAGGCGGTGCGGGAACTGGTCGGCGTCGGCGTGGTGGACGACGACGATCGGCCACTCCTGGCCCTTCACCCGGTGGACCGTCGCCAGCGTGACACCCTCCGCGTCCCACGGCCGGCGCAGCGCCTCGCGCAGCCACGGCTCGAAGCGCGCCGGGTCCGGCTGCAGGCGGGCCAGCTCGGCGAGGGCGGTGAGGTCGTCGCCCTGCGACGCCCGGTTCATGCCTCGCCGGTTGTTGTCGAGCGTGGCCACCGTGGCGGCGAGACCCATCGCATCGCGCAGCCGGTTCAGCAGGCGGGCCGTGTCGCCGCCACCGTCGGCCAGCCGGCGCAGCGCCTCGATGTCGTCGGCGAACGCGGCGACGCGCTCGGACTCGCGCTCGCTGGTGAGCCGGCCGGCGAGACGGCGCAGCCCGTCGAGCGACGACTGCTCGCCGACCCACTTGACGACGTTCGGGTGCAGCGGCCGGGCCGGGCGGCGCAGCGCCTCGGCGATGTCGGCCGACGGCATGCTGCGGCCGCTCGTCGTCGCCAGGCGCAGCCAGGCCAGCGCGGCACGGACCGAGGTGCGCTCGGCGAACTCGACGCCGACGCCGCCGATCGCCGGGATGCCCTCGTTGACCAGCGCCAGCTGCACCGGGGCCAGGAGCGAGTTGACCCGGGTGAGCACGGCGACGTCGGCCGGCCGCTGGCCGCTGTCCAACGCCGCTCGGACGACGCCAACGGTCGTGGCGACGGGATCCTCCTCGTCGGGCACCGTCCACCCGCCCGGGTCGCCGCTCGCGGCGCGGATCGTCTTGGGGACGCGGCGGCGGTTGTGGCGCAGCAGCATGTCGGCGGCGCGCACCACGCCGCCGGGGCAGCGGTAGTTGACCTCCAGCGGGTGGTCGCCGGCACCGGGGAAGACGTCGGCGAAGTCGATCAACCAGCCGGGATCGGCGCCGTTGTAGCCGTAGATCGTCTGGTCGTCGTCGCCCACGCCGAACACTGCGCCGTCCGGCCCGGCCAGCAGGCGGACCAGCAGCAGGTGGGCCGGCGTCAGGTCCTGGAACTCGTCGACGAGCAGCAGCCGGCACGCCCGCTGCGCGGCGTGGCGCACGGCAGCGTCGCCGAGCAGCAGCTCGACGGCCCGCTGGATCTGCTCGTCGAAGTCGAGCGCGCCCTGGCGGGCCAGCGCGGCGCGGTAGCGGGGGAGCACGTCGGCGAAGCCGTCGACCTCGCCGTCGTACAGCGACTCGACCTCGCTCGGGTCGCGCAGGCCGAGGCGGGCCAGCGACAGCGCCTCGATCCACGGCGCCACCGGGTCGGCGTTGCGCTTGCGCGGGAAGCTGACGAGGTTGCCGATCAGCCGGCGGACGTCGCCCTCGTCGACGGTGCGCAGCGTCGCCGGTTGCGGGGCGAACGGCTTGGAGCCGTTGACGATCGCCAGGGCGATGGCGTTCAGCGTGCGGACCTGCAGCCCGCGCAGGTCCGGCGTGCGGGCGCGCATCTCCTCCTGGGCCCGCTTGTTGAAGGCGACGAGGCACACGGCGCTACCGGGGAGCTGCCACTGCTGGAGCAGGTGCCGGGCCCGCTCGGTGAGCACCCGCGTCTTGCCCGAGCCGGCAGGAGCGATGATCCGCGCCGCGCCGCCCTCGTGGGTGACCGCGGCGAGCTGGTCCGGGGCGAGGTCGGCGGCGGTGGCGTTGGTGTCGCCGAGCGGCCGCAGGCTGCCGTGCTCGACGGCGACCCGGGGGAGCACCGCGCACCCGTCGACGGGAGCGGTGAACCGCGTGGGCCCGCCGTCGAGCCACGCCCGCCGGCCGTCGGGGAGGACGACGTCGCCCGGCCCGCCGTCGGTGACCGGCGCGGCGCCCAGCTCGACGGCCCGGTCGAGGAGCCACCACCGTCCGCCGGCGACGGCGTTCGCGGTGAGCAGGTGGTGCAGCGTCTCCAGCTCGAACGTGAACCGCGGCCCCAGCTCGTGCGGCGGCCGGTCGGTGCCGGCGTCGGCAGCGAGAGCCAGCTGCTGCCGAGCGTCGGGGTCGATCTCGATCACCAGGCCGCGCCGCTCGGCCGCCGCCGTGCGCAACGCAGCCGTCGCCGAGGCGACGTCGATGCCCTCGCCGAGTCGCAGCCGTGACGCATCGCCCCACTCGCTTGGTGCGTCGTCGCCCGGCTCGACGAGCACGTGCCGCCCGAGCGCCGCCGGCCCCCGCCGGGCGGGATGCGCGCCGCCGGTCTGGTCCAATGGGGCGCCACGCTCGACCGCCGGCAGGACGGTCCGATCGGCATCGAACGCCGGCGCGTCGGCCGTGTGCGCCGGCCGTGCCGCCGACGCCCCGCCGCCTCGACCGGCCGCCTGGACCCGTGCGGCCGCGCCGGTCCGGTTCGCGTCGCCCCGGTCAGCCGTCTCCCGCCCTGCGGGCGCGCCACTCCGGTCGTCAACCGTCTCCCGCCGTGCCGGCGCGCCGCCGTCAGCGGCCGCTGTCTCTTGGCCGCCGGATCGTTGCCAGCACGCCCGCACCTCATCGACGCGCTCGTGCTCGCCTCCGCAGTACACGCACGCGATCGCCACCCGGACGTTCTACCCCAGGGGTGTCACTCGGTTCGCCCCGCCGGCAGCGTTGCGCGCTCAGGCGGCCTGTCTGCTCGGGGGTTGCGCCCCCGGACGCCATCGACGCCCGGCTCCCTGGCGGCCGTTCGGTCGTCGGCCGCCTTCGCTGTGCTCAGGCGGCCTTGAGATCGGCGAGGACCTTCGACCAGCGCGACGGGTCGCTCTGGTACGGGGCGTAGAAGCTGATCCGCGAGATCACGTCGCCGTAGCGGGTGTGCAGCTCCGGAGCGATCTGCTCGGGCTCGCCGACGACGGCGAACGTGTTGAGGATCTCGCTGTCGATCAGGCCACCCATCTCCACCCACTTGCCCTGCTTGGACAGCGTGTTCAGCTCGTCCTGCAGGCCGCCCCAGCCGTGCAGCTCCAGCACCGGCCGGTACGCCGGCGTCGACCCGTAGAACGCGATCTGCTGGCGGGTGCCGGCGGCGGCCTTGTCGAGCTCGTCCTCGGTGTTGCCGGTGACGACGAACGACGGCCCGACGATCTCGAAGCCCTCCATCGTCTTGCCGGCCTTGGCCCGCCCACGGGCCAAGGCCGGGATCGTCACCTCGCGGAGGTAGCGCTCGGTGGTGAACCCGTGGCACAGGAAGCCGTCGCAGACCTCGCCGGCGACCTCGGTCATCTTCTCGCCGACGCCGGCAAGGAAGATCTTCGGCACGCCGAAGCCCTCCAGGTCCGACGCGTCCGGCGTGAAGAACGGGGTCATCAGCGTGTGCGTGTAGAAGTCGCCACGGAAGTCGAGCTTGGTGCCGTTCAGCCAGCAGTCCCAGATCGCCCGGATCGCCAGGATCATCTCGCGCATGCGCGGCGCCGGATGGCTCCACTCCATCGAGAACCGCTTGGTGATGTGCGGCTTGATCTGGCTGCCGAGGCCGAGGATGAACCGGCCCTTCGAGTAGGTCTGCAGGTCCCACGCTGTGTTCGCCAGGGTCATCGGGTTGCGGGCGAAGGCGACGGCGATCGACGTGCCCAGCTCCAGCTCGGTGGTGTGCTCGGCGGCGAGCAGCAGCGGCATGAACGGGTCGTGGGCGGTCTCGGCCGTCCATCCGCCCGAGTAGCCAGCGGCCTCGACCTCCTGGGCCGCGGCGGCGACCTTGTTGAGGTTGGTGGGGATACCCCCGTCGACCTTCATCGTCGTGTGCCTCCTGTGGTGCGTGCGCTCGCACCGTAGCCAGGCGACGGGTTGGGGGCCGCTACTGGCCCTGACCCTGCTCGCGCAGGAAGCGCTCCAGCTCGGCGGCCAGCTCGTCGCCGCTCGGCAGGTCGGTGCTGCCGAGGCCGAGGGTCTCCTCCGACGCCGTGTCGAAGGCCCGCTCCAGCTGGCGGAGCATGGCGACGTGCTCGTCGTTCGCCGCGACCAGCTCGTCGAGGCGGGTGCGTTGGGCGTTGGCGTTGGCAACCAGGTCGCTGTCGTCCACGTCGATGTGGGCGACGTCGCGCAGCCCGGCGAGCAGGGCGACGGTCGCCGCCGGGTACGCCATCGTGCTGACGTAGTGCGGCACCTGCGCCCAGATCGTCGTCGCCGGCACGCTCTGGTCGAACAGGGCATGCTCGAGGACGGCGCCCATGCCCGCCGGCACGTCGACGGAGCTCTTCAGGAACGGCAGGCTTGCCGCCAGCTCGGGCGACGGCGACGTGCACGACAGGCGCGGCGCCCGCGTGTGCGGGGTGGCGAACGGGTAGGCGCCGAAGCCGACCGCCTGGGTGACGCCGAGCCCGACGGCCAGCTCGGCGAACCCGGCGGCGAAGCGTCGCCACTGCGCGTCCGGTTCCGGCCCGCCGAGCGTCAGGACGTCGTGGCCCCTGGCGTCACGCCCGACCCGCAACACGATGTCCGGCCACTCCAGTCGGGTGTTGACGCCGTCGCGCAGCTCCATCGTCGGGCGCCGGGCTCGGTAGTCGATGAACGTGTCGCCGTCGAAGGTCGCCAGCGGGCGCGTCTCGCAGGCCCGGTCGACGGCCTGCAGCGCGCCGGCTGCCGCGCCGCTGGCGTCGATCCAGCCGGTGAGCATGAACACCAGCGTCGGCGACGCCAGCTCGGGCCACCTCTCGTGCAGTCGGTAGTCGGCCATCTCCGCCTACCAGCCGTCGACGATCGCCCTGGCCTGCGCGGCGGCGGCGTCGACCTGCCGCTTGAACGGGGCCAGCTCCTCCTCGGGGCGGGCGCCGAGCGCGCCGCCGAGGTAGCGGGCGTAGACGCCTTCGAGGATGCACGCCAGCTTCCAGAACGCGAACGCCGTGTAGAACGGCAGCTCGGAGAGGTCCCGGCCGCTGGTGGCCGCGTAGCGAGCGTTCAACTCGGCGCGGGTGGGGAAGCCGGGGGCGGACGTCGACGACCCTTCCCATGCCGACACCGGGTCGCCGGGGCCCGTCCAGTACGCCTGCAGCAGGCCGACGTCGGCGAGTGGGTCACCGAGCGTGCAGATCTCCCAGTCGAGCACGGCGATGACGTTGCCGTCGTCGTCGACCATGCAGTTGTCGAGGCGGTAGTCGCCGTGGACGATCGACGCCGGTCCCTGCTCCGGGATGCGCCCGGCGAGGACCTCGTGGACCTCGTCGACGGCGGGCAGCTCGCGGGTCTTCTGCGCGTTCCACTGGCCGTACCAGCGCCTCAGTTGGCGGCCGATGTAGCCGTCGTGCTTGCCGAGGTCGGCGAGGCCGACGGCGTCGAGGTCGACGGCGTGGATCGCGGCGAGCGTGTCGACCAGCGACTCGCCGGCGCGGCGCCGGCCGGCCGGGTCGAGCGTCGCCTCCGAGGCGGCGCGATCGCGCAGGACGTGGCCGTCGACGAAGCCCATCACGTAGAACGGCGCGCCGTTGACGGCGACGTCGTCGCAGTAGCCGAGCGCCGGGGCGACGGGTACGCCGGAGCCCTGCAGCGCATGGACGATCCGGTGCTCGCGGCCCATGTCGTGGGCGCTGGCGAGGACGTGCCCGAGCGGCGGCCGGCGCAGCACGTAACGGCTGCCAGCGGCGCCCGTGACCCGGAACGTGAGGTTCGAGTGGCCGCCGGCGATCACGTCGAACGTGAACGGGCCACGTGCCCCGGCGACGTTGGCCTCCAGCCAGGCCGTGACCGCCGGGACGTCGACACCCGGGACGTCGAGCGGAGGGACCACGGCATCGATGCTCATCGGTGAGACCGTACTGGCCGGCCGGCGGTTGGCCTCCCTCAGCGCCCGCGGGGCCACCGGTATCGTTGCCGGCATGTCCTACGTCGAGGTCACCGATGCCAACTTCGAGACCGAGGTGCTCGAACGGTCGAAGACGGTCCCGGTGGTCGTCGACCTGTGGGCCGAGTGGTGCGGGCCGTGCCGCACGCTCGGGCCGATCATCGAGAAGGTGATCGACGCGACGAACGGCAAGGTCGTGCTCGCCAAGGTCGACACCGACAAGAACCCCGGTGTCTCGCAGGCGTTCCGGGTGCAGTCGATCCCGGCGGTGTACGCGCTGCGCGACGGGGCGGTGGTCGACGGCTTCGTCGGGGCGTACCCCGAGCACATGGTCAAGGAGTTCGTCGACGGGCTGCTGCCCACGGAGGACGAGCAGACGTTGGCCGCGCTGATCGCCGAGGGCAACGAGGGCAGCCTGCGCGCCGCGCTGGAGATCGAGCCGGGCAACGAGGACGCGGTGATCGCCCTGGCCGAGCTGCTCGTCGCCCGCGGTGACGCCGACGAGGCGTTGGCGCTGCTCGACCGGATCCCCGAGAGCGAGCGCACCCGCCACGTCGCCGCGCTGGCCCGTGTCGGCACGCAACCCGACGACGACCACGACGCCACGCTCACCGGCCTGCTCACGCGAGTGAAGAGCGACGAGGACGCCCGCCAGCAGTTCGTCGACATCCTCGAGCTGATGGGCCCCGACGACCCGCGCACCGCCCAGTACCGCAAGAAGCTCACCCAGACGTTGTTCTGACCTGTCGACGTGACGGCCGCTGCCGGGTGCCCGGCGGCTTGAACAGGTCGCCGTCGATGAGCCGCTCGAAGGCGGTGACGAACCCGACTCGCGTGCGCTCGTCCTGGCCGACGATCGAGAGCCCCCACAACATGCCGTCGATCGTCAGCTCGAGCTGCCAGGCGTCGCGAGCCCTGAGCTCGCCTCGTTCCACCGCACGCGCGATCACCCCGTCGAGGAACGATCGCGAGGAAGGCGGGTAGTTAGCGCGGAGCTCCTCGTGGCTCAGATCGGACTGGGCGCGGATGGCCAGCTCGGTGATCTCGTGATGGTGCTCGAGGTTGCCGAGCGCGCAGTCGAGGATCGCGTGGAGCTCGGCACGGAGCGATCGCTTGCCCTTCACCGCGTGTTCGAACCGGGTGTAGACGAACGTCATCCCGTGGTTCAGCGCCTCGACGTAGAGCGCGCGCTTGGAGCCGAAGTGGTGGTACACCGTCGCTGCGGTGACCCCGGCCTGCTCGCAGATCATCCGCGTCGAGGTGCCGGCGAACCCGGTCCGGGAGAACTGGACGACCGCCGCTTCGAGCACCGCCAGTCGGGTCTCCTGGCTGTCGGTGTCGCGTGGGCGGCCCGGTGGCCGGCCGCGCTTGGCGGCCGGCCGGACCTGGTCGGCACCGTTGCGCACCGGGGACTGCTTGCTGGTCACCACCTGATCGTGGCGCAAACGAGGAGGACCGAAGTGGCCCGACGGGTCACGACGACGGTGGGGCGACGGTGATGAACCCGCCGCCGACCGGCTTGAACGAGCCGTCCGGCTGCGTCTCGACGATCATCACCTCGTTGGTGCATGCCGAGGTCTTGGGGTACTTGGAGTGGTCGCAGCTGATCGTCGGGCCGAGGAAGCTCGGCTTGTCGTTCCAGCCCTGCATGGCGGTGGTCACCGCGGCCGCGTCGATCGGCCCGCTGATGCTGCGCAGCACGTCGGCCACGGTCGCCACCACCGAGAACGTCGCCACCGAGTAGTAGCCCTGGACGTCACCGTGGCCGGCGGCGGTCATGGCCTCGGTGAACTGGTCGAGCTGGGCCTTCACGTCGTCGGGGGCGTAGGCGCGCGAGGCCGGCAGCCACTTGTCGGTGTAGATCTGGACACCGGCGGCGTCGGCCGCGCTGACCGACGACCGGAAGCCCGTGCAGGCGCCGGCGAGGATCTTGCCCGTGTAGCCGGTCTCGCGCAGCGAGGTGATGAGCTGCGCGCACTGGCCCTCGGGGCCGCCGGCCGTGCCGGTGACCTCGGAGCCGGTCGCGGCCAGACCGGCGGCGATGATCCCGAAGTCCGGCTTGGAGGCGTCGTAGTACACCGGCGTGTACTTCAACCCGAGCGACGCCGCGGTCGGGGCGAACAGCGCGTCGTTGAACTGGTGGCCGGTCGGCGTGTCGGCGTTCATCAGGCTCAGCGACGTGTAGCCCTGATCCTTGAAGGACTGGAAGGCGCCGAGGATGAACACCTGCCCGGGAGGCCCGATGTAGAAGGTCTTCAGGTCGGCGTTGCCCTCGTTGTACTGCGGGTTGTCGCCGACGACCGGGATGCCGGCGTCGTGCAGGATCGGCAGGGCGGCGCCGGTGCCCGGGTTGTCGGCGTCGATCACTGCGACGACCTTCTTCTCGACGAAGTCGTTGGCACAGGCGACGTTCTTCTCCGGCGTGCCGTCGCTGTCACAGGTGACGTACTCGATCGGCCGCCCGTTGACGCCGCCCGACGTCGAGTTGACGAACTCGAGCACCGCCTGAGCGGCCGGGGCGACGCCGGGGTTGGCGACCGCGCCGCTGTTCGGGTCCATGAAGCCGAGGCGAATCGGATCTCCGGACGCGGGCGCGGATGACGCATCGCTGGTCGATGCGCTGCCGGCCGACGCTGCGGGCGGTGCGCTCGTGCCGGAGGGCTGGCTGCTCGTGCCGGATGAGTCGGAGCCGCTGGAGCATCCGGCCGCCGCCAGCGCGGCGACGAGCCCGAGCGCCAGCAGCGACGTGGTTCGAGTGGTGGTCATGGGTGATGTCCCTCCTGTGGACGTGCGGTGCACGGCTGGTTCAGCTCTTGGCGCTGCCGAAGTAGGCGAGCTCCACGTCGTCGCGCGAGGCGCGCAGCGCTGCGGCGCGCCCGCTGAGCGCGACGTGGCCGTGGTTGAGGACGATGCCCTGGTCGGCGACGCCCAGCGCGAGGTCGATGTGCTGCTCGACGAGCACGACTGCCATGCCGTCGTCGGCGAGCGAGCGGACCGTGGGCAGCAGCGCCTGGACGATCATCGGGGCCAGGCCGAGGCTCATCTCGTCGATCATCAGCAGGCGCGGCCGCCCGACGAGCGCCTTGGCGAGGGCCAGCATCTGCTGCTCGCCGCCCGACAGCAGGCCACAGCGTCGCGACATCAGCTCGCGCAGGCGCGGGAACCGCTGGAGCGCGGCGTCGACGGCGGGACCGTCCTCGCGCCGTCGCGCCGCGATCCGGAAGTGCTCGGCGACGGTGAGCCCGGGGAACAGGCCACGGTTGGCGGGGACGATGCCGACGCCGAGACGGGCGATCTGCTCGACGCGCAGCCGGCCGAGGTCGTTGCCGAACGCGTGAGCCGAACCGGCGAGCAGCTTGATGGCTCCGACGATCGCCAGCAGGGTCGTGGTCTTGCCGGCGCCGTTGGCGCCGAGCACGGCGAGCACCTCGCCGGGTTGAAGCTCGACGTCGAGACCGCGTACGGCGGGAACGCCGCCGTAGCCGGCGCTCACGCCGTCGAGATGCAGCGCTGCGGTCACGAGCTCGCCTCGTGACCGGTCGACCGCGCGGCCGCCAGGGAGCCGGGCGACGATGGGGAGGCACCCCGGGCGCCGTGGGGGCGCAGCCCCCGGACGATGAGGCTCACCCGTCCGCCTCCCCGAGGCCCTCCGGGCTGCCGAGGTAGGCCTCGACCACCGCCCGGTCCTCGCGGATCGTGCTCGGTGGCCCGGCGGCGATGACGGTGCCGAAGTCGATCACGTACACGCGGTCGCAGGTGTCGAGGACCAGCGCCATGTCGTGATCGATGAGCAGCACGCCGATCCCGGTGCGGGCGATCTCGCACACCTGCTCGCCGAAGGCCGTGCTCTCGTGGGTGTCAAGGCCGGCGGCCGGCTCGTCCAGCAGCAGCACGCTGGTGTCGCCGACGAGGGCTCGGGCGACCCCGGCCATCTTCTGCTGGCCCAGCGAGATCTCGCTCGGGCGCCGATCGGCGACCGCTGCGAGGCCGACGAGGGCGAGTGCCCGCTCCACTGATCCGTCGTGGATCGGCTTGCGGCGGAACAGGTCACGGGCCATCGTCGACAACGTCAGGCCGCGGGCTGCGACCATCACGTTCTGGGCGACGGTGAGATCGTCGAACAGCTCGCCGGACTGCCAGGTGCGGGCCAGCCCGGCGCGCCGGCGTCGGTGGGCTGACAGTCCGTCGATCCGCCGCCCGCCCACGGTGATCGAACCCCGTGCCGGTGCGAAGCCGGTGAGCGCGTCGACGAACGTCGTCTTGCCGGCGCCGTTCGGCCCGATCAGCCCGACGATCTCGCCCGCGCGCAGCCGGACCGACACGCCGTTGTTGGCGACGACGCCGCCGTAGCGGACCGTCACGTCGTGCGCGTCCAGCACCGCCGGCCGGACCTCTCCCGCGTCGTGCTGCTCGGTCTCAGGCATGGAGCTCGGCATCGGTCGGGGTCGGGATGGCGGCGCCGAGGGTGGGTGCGCTGCCATCGCGCCGGGACAGGCGCCTTCGGTGCGAGTGCGCCATCTCCGCCAGTGCGCCGGCGACACCGACCGGGTTGATGATCGCGGTGAGGATCAGGCCGAGCCCCGACACCAGCGCGTAGTAGCGGCCGAGGTCGAGCGTCTGCGCGAAGAACACGTACCCGATGCCGAGCGGTCCGGTGACCCCGGCGACGACGGCCCCACCGATGCTGGTGATGCCACCGAGATAGGCCACGGCGAGCAGCGACAGCCCGGCCAGGACGGTGAACGACTCGGCCGACAGCTGGCCGCGGCTGTAGCCGATGAGCGAGCCGGCGATGCCGGCGATGAACGCCGACAGGCCGAACCCCGCCAGCTTGGCGAACGCGACGTCGATGCCCACCGACGCCGCGGCCCGCTCGTTGGAGCGCACCGCGAGGAACGCCCGGCCGGTGTCGCCGCGCATCAGCTGCACCACGGCGACCACGATGACGACCATGATCACGAGGACCATCACCGCGAACACCGGGCGTGACACGTCGCTGCCGTGGCGGATGGACAGGTTGATCCCGAACAGGCGCGGCGGCTTGATCGGGTTGCCCGACGACGACGCGATGTTCGGGTTGTTGAAGACGAACTGCTCGACGGCCACCGCGGCGGCGAGGGTGACCACGGCGAGCTGCGCGCCGCGGATGCGCAGTGCGGGGATCCCGACGAGGACGCCGGCGCCGGTGGCGATCGCCGCGGCGAGGACGATCGACAACGGGAACGGCACGCCCCAGTTGGTGGTCGCCTTCGACAGCGCGAACCCGGCGACGCCGGCGATCGACATCTGGGCCAGCGAGATCTGCCCGAGATAGCCGGTGAGGAGCACGAGCGACAGGGCCAGGACGACCAGGATCATCGAGGTGACGACGCCGAAGCGATAGTTGCCCGAGGTGACGAGGACGAGGACGAGCGCGATCGCCACGGCGATCCCGAGCGACGATGCCCGCAGTCGGGGCACGTGCACGGCGGGCAGGCGCGGTGGCTCCAGCGAGCCGCGCGTCGGGATCTTCTTGCCGACGGCGAACAGGGCGACGATGACGATGACGAACGGCACCGCGTCCTGCACGCCGGTCTTCGCCCAGTCGGGCCACCAGGTCGTGGTGCGCAGCAGGCCGACGACGGCCTGGAAGCAGCCGAGCACCAACCCGGCGACGCAGGCGACGGAGATCGAGGTCAACCGTCCGACGAGCGCCACGGCGAGGGCGGGGACGACGAACAGCATGTAGGTCGTCGGGTTGAGGCCGATGGACGGCGCTGCGAGCGTGGCGACGATGCCGACGAAGGCACCGGTGAGCACCCAGATGATGGCCGCCAGCCGATCGGGGGAGTAGCCGAGGAATCGCACCGCCAGCTCGTCCTCGGAGCATGCCCGGGTGGCGACGCCTCGCCGGGTGATGCGGAAGTAGAGGTGCAGGACGGCGGCGCCGACGACCGTGACCGCGGCCAGGACGAGGTTGGTCACCGGCAGCACGGCGCCGGCCACGGTGACCCGCCGCGACGTCAGGATGCGATCGACCACCACGGCGAGCGAGCCGAAGCGCAGCACGACCAACGACTGCATCACGAGCATCAGCCCGACCGAGGCGACCACCTGGGCGAGCACGGGAGCGCGCCGCAGCGGCCGGAAGACGAGCAGGTGGGCGAGCAGCGCGATCGCCACCGCCGCCGCCAGCGCGACGGTCAGCGCCAGGCTGCGGTTCGTCGAGCCGATGTGGACCGTGCCGATCGGTAGGACCAGATCGCCCGAGGTGCTGAGTCGCCAGTAGACGTACGGCCCCCACATCGCCATCGATCCCTGGGCGAAGTTGATGATCCCGGTCGCTCGGTAGATGCTGACCAGGGCGGCCGACATCGCCGCGTACACGGAGCCGGCCGCGAGCCCGAGGACGGCGAACTGCAGATATGGACTCATCGCCTCACCCCGCGTCACGTCCGAGCGCGGCCGCCAGCGGCGACAGCTGCGCGCTGTCGAGGTACTCCTCGGTGCGCACGATCGCACCGTCGTGTTCGGTGATCACCAGGCATCCCGGGGCGCGCAGCTCGGTGCCGCCGGGCAGCGATGCCTTCAGCACGAAGCGGGCGAGCGACACGCCGTCGTCGGCGACGTTGCAACGCAGCTCGTCGTAGCGCAGGTCGGGCAGGTGGCGTCGTGCCGCCGGGAAGTCGGCCATCGCCGCACGTAGGTCGTGCTCGACGCCGTCGAGGTTGTGCCAGGCGACCGCACCGGGCGCGATGCTGACGGCGTCAGGGTCCTCGCCGGTCAGGGCGCACAGGAACCGCTCGGCGGTCGAGGGCAGGACGGTCACGGGACGATCTCCGGACGGCTCGAACGACTGATCTCGGCTCAGGCGGAGACGTGCAGCTCGCCGACGATCGACGGCTCGGCGGGGATCCAACCCCAGTCGACCTGCACGTCGAGCCGGGCCTCGTTGCGCGCGCTGCTACCGGCGGTGTCGTCGAGCGGTATCCCGTAGGGGCCTTGCAGGCCGCCGAGCGAGCGCCAGCCGTGGTACCCGAGGAGCTCGAGCAGCTCGGTCGGGAACGTGGCCACGAGATCGGCAGGCGTCGTGTGGATCCAGTTCGATTGCGTGCGCAGAAACGGCTTGCAGTACGTGGTCAGGATGCCGTGACGGACGTTCGAGGTCGTGCGGTTGACGCCGATGGAGTGCCAGACCCGGCTCTCCATCACCAGCGCGGAACCGGCGCGGCCGATCGCCGGGACCGCCTCGGCGGCGAAGGCTTCCGGCGTCAGGTCGTCGATGCTGCGCCGGTGGCTGCCCGGCACGACGAGCGTGGCCCCGTTGTCCTCGGTGAAGTCGTCGAGCATGTAGATGACGTTGCACACGACGGGCCACGGCGTGTCCGACGGCATGTAGATCTGATCGCTGTGGGCGCCCCCGCCGGGCGCGCCCGGCCCGATCGCGTTGCCGGTGAAGCTGAACAGCAGGAGCTCGGGGCCCAGCACGTAGCGGACCAGGTCCAGTGCCTGCGGGTCCAGCACCAGATCTCGGAACACCTGACCCTTGTGGATCAGGCCCCACACGTACTGGATCGGACCACCTGGCGCCAACGGACCGGCGTTCGAGGTGGCCACCCCGGCGGCGCGCTCGGCGGCCGCCTGATCCACGAGCCGGGTGCGCAACTCCCGGAGGTGGTCCGTGGCGAGCATGTCCGGTACGACCGAGAAGCCGAGCTCGTCCAGGTTGGCGCGGATCTCGGCCGGGTCCGAAGTGGCCTCAGGCATCGCGGACGCGTGGTGAACATCAGGCACGGTTCCCCCCAGGACTCGAGCGGCGGCGTCCGGGAACCTCTCCCAGATCTATTCGACCGCTTGAAATAATATTACCGACCCCCGGCTACCGGTCAAGAGGTCGGACGCAAAATAGAGCGAGTTCAATAATCGGCTGACGGTTGGAGCGCGCCGTCGACTTCGTGACGGCACGGCGTGTTCACCGGATGGGCGTCGTCGGTCGGCGAGGGTGGACTACCCTGGCGTCCATGTCGGTGGAGCACCGGGACGGGTACGTGCTGTGGGAGGGTGGTCCGGTTCCGAACGGGGTCGACGGGATCACCCTGCCCGGCCTGGTGATCGTGCGCAGCGGGCACGCCACGCCGTACCTGCTGCGCCACGAGCAGGTCCACCTGCGTCAGTGGCGGCGCTACGGGGTGGTCGGCTTCGCCGGTCGCTACGCGGCGTCGTACGTCAAGTGGCGCGTGCGCCGCAAGGGTCACGCCGGTGCGTACCTGCGGATCCCGATGGAGATCGAAGCCGACTGGGTGGCTCGTCGTTCGCTGTCCACCGCGGTGCGCGACGACGAGTCGGCCGCCGTCTCGCGCTAGCGGTGACTGTGAGACCCCTTTGGTAGTCTGACGAGGACCTTCCCCCGGTTGATCGAGCGTGCCTGAGCGCGCCAACGTTCCTGGAGGTCGTCATGGAGCCGACGCCACCTGCTCCACTCCTACCGCGCCCGTCGCCCGGCGATCGGCTCGTCGAGCGCATCAGTGGCTGGCTGGCCTGGTTCGGTCTTGTCCGCCTGCTCGTGGCCGGTGCCTCTGTCGTGCTCGTCGCCGTCGCCGCCTGGTGGCTGCTGCGGGCGCCACGGCCGAGCACCGAGTCGCAGCTGCCGTACGCGTCCGTGCCCTCTACCTCGTCGTCGCCGCCCACCTCGGCCGGCGACCTGCCGCCGCCGAGCACCGCGAGCGAGGTCGTCGTCCACGTCGCCGGCGCGGTCGTTGCACCTGGCGTGTACCACCTGCCGGCGTCGAGCCGGGTGGTGGATGCCATCGTCGCCGCCGGAGGGTTGGCTCCGACAGCGGCCACGGACTCGCTCAACCTCGCCGAACCGGTGCGCGACGGTGTGCGGGTCTACGTCCCGCAGGCCGGTGAAGCGGCGTCGGTGGCGGCCGGCGTCAGCGGCGGTGAGCCGGCGAGCACCGCCCGGGCCGGTCCGATCGACGTCAACACGGCCACTGCCGAGCAGCTCGACGCACTGCCCGGCGTCGGGCCGAGCACCGCGGCGGCGATCATCGCCTATCGGGACGCGCACGGGCCGTTCGCCATCGTGGACGATCTCGGCGAGGTCCGTGGCATCGGCCCGGCGAAGCTCGACGCGTTGCGCGAGCTGGTGACGACATGAGCGAGCGGTGCGTCAGAACAGGGCCTTGCCCAGCACCAGGTCGGCGGCGAGGAGGGCGACGCCGACGCCGAGCCACACGCCGACGACCGGCCATGCCCACTCCCGCCAGAAGTCGCCCCAGCGCGGTGCCGGCGAGCGTGTCGCCCGCCGTGATGCCACCACGCCGATCGCCAGCCACAGCACGGCGCTCACCGCCGCGGCCAGGAAGTACACGCCGGCACCTCCGGCCAGCGGTGCGCCGAGCACGAGCAGCGCCGGCGCGGCGAGCAGTGCAAGCAGGAAGCCGGGAACGCCTCGCCCGGCGCCGGTGCTGCCGCTCAACAGCACGAGGGCGAACAGGCCGAGCACGCCCGGCGGCACCAGGCTGGCCAGCGGTCCGAACGTGCGGATGCGGGCTCGGTACTGGCGCGGTCCGCCCGGCACCGGACGCCGGGAGGTGACGGTGGCCTGCATCCCGCCAGCGTACGAGGATGCCGACGGGCGACGGTGGCACGGCGGTGGCGTCGGTGACCTCGCCGTGGTCGCGGTGTCGACCTGCCTCGCGGTGTGGTCGCACACCTGGCCGGCGTCGTCCGCCCTGGCAGCGATCGGTGCACTGTGGTTCGTCGTCGTTCGGCGCGCCCCGCGCGTTGCACTGGTCTGCGCGGTCGCCGTCATCGCCGGATCGTGGCGCAGCCAGACCACGTGGGACGCCGCGCATCCCCGCCAACTCGGCCGCTACGTCGGCTGGGCAGAGCTCGTCGGCGATCCGGCGCCGCTCGGCCGCGGCCTGCGGGTCACGCTGGAGATCGGCGACGAGCGCTTCGACGCATGGGCGTACGGCTCGCCGCGGCGGCGTCTCGCCGAGCGCCAGTCGGGCGACGTGGTCTGGGTGTCGGGCACCCGCCGGCCGAACGGCGATCACGCCCGCCGGGCGCTCGTGCGTCACGTCGTCGGCCGCTTCGAGCTCGACTACACCGGCGACATCGCCACCGCGGCACCGCTCGACCGGGCGAGCGCCAAGGTCCGCGCTGCGCTCCGTGAGGCGGCGGAGGCGACGATGCCGGCCGACGAGGCGGCGCTGTTCACCGGCCTGGTGATCGGCGACGACGCTCGCGAGCCTCCGGCGATGATCCAGGCGTTCCGCGACGCCGGGCTGTCGCACCTGACGGCCGTCTCCGGGCAGAACGTCGCCTATCTGTTGCTCGGCGTCGGGTTGCTGGTGCGGCGCTTGCGACCGTGGTGGCGCTGGACGGTGTCGGTCGGGCTGATCGGCTGGTTCATGGCGCTCACCCGCTTCGAGCCGTCGATCCTGCGCGCCGGCGTGATGGCCGTGCTGGCGATCACCGGGTTCACACTGGGGCGGCGTCAGCACCCAGCCGGGCTGTTGGCCGTGGCCGTCACCGTGCTCGCCGTCGTCGACCCGTTCCTGGTCTGGTCGGTCGGGCTGTGGCTGTCGGTCGGCGCAACTGCCGGGGTGTGCACCGTCGGGCCATGGCTGGCCGAACGGCTGCGCGGCCCGCCGTGGTGGCGGCTGGCACTCGGCACCGCGCTCGGGGCGCAGGCCGGCATCGTCGTGCCCAGCCTGCTGGTGTTCCACCGGCTCCCGGTGGTGTCGATCCCGGCGAACCTGCTGGCCGTGCCCGTCGCCGGCGCGGTGATGCTCGTCGGGCTGCCGGCTGGCCTGCTCGCTGGGTGGGGTCCCGCCGTCGTACGCGACGCGGTGATGCTGCCGTGCCGGCTCGGCACCCGGTGGGTGGCCACGGTCGCCGAGGTCTCGGCGCGGCTGGAGCCGAGTGGCGTTCGGCGACTCGTGGCGTGGGCGATCCTGCTGGCCGTCGTCGCCGCTCTGCTCGGTCGCCGCTGCGAACCCGGCCCGGACGCGCAACGCTGGACGGCCGACGACCCACGAATGGGCCGCGAACCGTCCAGCGTCGAAGAGCGGTCGTGAGCGCGAGGCTCAGCCGAGCATGGCCTCCAGGGACTCGACCGAGGGGGCGAAGTAGTACGAGCCCGACGCCGGCGTCGAATAGTCGGTCAGCGCGTCGCGAGCCTGGCCGTTGGCGCCGTAGATCGCCTCCATGCGCTCGCGCAGCGGTGCCTGCGTCTTGCAGAAGCCCATGAAGTACAGGCCGACCGTGCCGTCGTGGAACGCGTACGGTGTCGAGCGGCGGACCATCTCGCCACGCTTGGGCGTGCTCTCGTCGGCCGTCTTGCCTTCGCGCAGCTCGACGTGCGACAGGTGAGAGGTGGGCACCTGCGTGGGCAGCTTGGTGGAGTCCGCCTTGGTGCGGCCGAACAGGTTCTCCTGGTCCTGCAGCGACAGGCTGTTGAAGTACTTCAGGTCGTGCACCCAGCGCTGGGCGATGCAGAACGATCCGCCGGCGCCTGGCTGGCCGTCGGGGATGATCGCCCGGTCGTGCTGGTCCTCCGGCTCCGGGTTGCCCGTGCCGTCGATGAACCCGGTGAGGTCGAGGCTGTTGCGGTAGATGAACGTCGGCGTCTCGCGGGCGACGTTCATGTGGCCGGCGACGGCGTTGCGGAAGTTGAACTGGGTCTCCCAGCACAGGTCCTTGTCGTCGGAGTGCACCCACAGGAGCAGCTCCTCCTGGGTGCCCTTGGCCACCTTGCCGTCGGGCGACTCGTAGCCAGGGTACGGCTGGAAGTCCTCGGGGATGTCGTTCGTCAGGTCCGCCAGCAGCGTCGGGCCGAACAGGATGCACACGTTGATCGGGACGGCCACGCCGACGTCCTTGCCGGCGTTGCGGACGTCCTTGATCGCCTTCTTGATCACGTCGAGGTCGGCGCCCTCGGTGCGGCTGAGATGCGTGTACCACTGGTACTTGGTCAGGTTCGTCAGGATCGCGTGCTGCGGGTTCGCCATGGTGGTTCGGTCTCCTGGGCGCGTCGGCGCCCGATCGGCGGTGGTTCTGCGGGCACGGTAGCGCTCCCGGCGCGCCCGCTGGTAGTTGCGGGGCCGGCATGCCAGGCTCCTGATCCGTGAGCACGTACCTCGTCACCGGCGACGACCCATCGCTGGCGAGTGCGGCGCTCACCGAGCTGGTTCACCGCCTGGTCGGTGACGGTGACCGTTCGCTGATGGTCGACGAGCTCGACGGCGACGACTACGAGCTTCGCGCCGTCGTTGACGCGGCGCAGACGCCGCCGTTCCTCACGGAGCGGCGCGTCGTCGTCGCCCGCGGCATCGGGCGGTTCAACGCCGCCGACGTCGCCCCGCTCGTCGCGCTGCTCGGCGATCTGCTGCCGACCACCGAGCTGGTCCTCGCCACCGGCGGTGGGCGGTTGCCCAAGTCGTTGTCCGACGCGCTCAAGCGCGCCGGCGCCGAGACGATCGACAGCGCGCCGCCCAGCAGGGCACGCGACCGCGCCATCTGGTTCGAGGACCAGGTCGCCGCCGCCGGTCTGCGCCTCGACGCCCATGCGCTGAACCGGCTGAGCACCTGGCTCGGCGAGGACGCTGGGCGCCTCGCCGGGATCCTCGACACGTTGGTCTCGGCCCACGGCACCGATCACCTGTTGCGCCTCGCCGACGTCGAGCCGTTCCTCGGCGAGGCCGGTGGCGTGCCGCCGTGGGAGCTGACCGATGCGATCGACAAGGGCAACGCGACCGAGGCGCTGCGCGCCCTCGATCGGATGATGGGCGGGGGAGAGCGCCATCCGCTGCAGGTGATGGCGATCCTCCACGCCAACTACACCAAGCTGCTGGCCCTCGACGGCTCGGGGGCTCGCGACGAGGCGAGCGCTGCGGCAGCGATGGGGATCAAGCCCGGTTTCCCGGCCAAGAAGGCGCTCGATCAGTACCGGCGACTCGGCGGTGCCAAGGTGATTCGGGCGATCAACTTGCTGGCCCAGGCCGACCTCGACCTGCGCGGTGCGAAGGACTGGCCGGAACCGCTGGTGATGGAGGTGCTGGTGGCGCGGCTGGCGCGCCTGTGACCGGGCGGACCCGGCAGACCCAGCGGGTCAGGACGCGGCGGCGGCCTCGGCGGCGTTGATCTTGCGCATCAGGCGGCTCTTGCGGCGGGCGGCCTGGTTCTTGTGGATCACGCCCTTGGCCGCGGCCATGTCGAGGCGCTTCACGGCGAGACGCAGCGACTCGGCGCCGTCGTCGGTGCCCGCGTCACGCACGGCCTTCTTGGTGCGGGTCTTCAGCTCGCTCTTGACGGCCTTGTTCCGCTCGGCGCGCTTGGCGTCGGTCAGGATGCGCTTCTTCTGGCTCTTGATGTTCGCCACGGGTCGAGACTCTCTCCAGGGTGCGTGCGTACGGCCCGGCAACGCTACCAGCGGCCCGGCCGGCTGCCACCTGCCACCGATAGCCTCGGGCACTCACCGCCATGGACCTCGCCCGCATCCGCAACTTCTCGATCATCGCCCACATCGACCACGGCAAGAGCACGCTCAGCGACCGCATCCTCGAGCTGACCAAGGCGGTCGACGCCCGCGAGATGCGTAGCCAGTACCTCGACTCGATGGACCTCGAGCGTGAGCGGGGGATCACCATCAAGGCCCAGAACGTGCGCGTCGACTGGAAGGGCAACACCCTCCACCTGATCGACACGCCCGGCCACGTCGACTTCGGCTACGAGGTCAGCCGCAGCCTGGCGGCGTGCGAGGGCGTCGTCCTCGTCGTCGACGCTGCCCAGGGCATCGAGGCCCAGACGCTCGCCAACTGCTACCTGGCGCTGGAGCACGACCTGGAGATCGTCGCCGCCCTCAACAAGATCGACCTGCCGGCAGCCGACCCGGACCGCTACGCGATGGAGATCGAGACCGTGCTCGGCATCCCCGCCGAGGACATCCTGCGGATCAGCGCGAAGACCGGCGACGGCGTCGACGCGCTGCTCGATGCGGTGGTGGAGCGGATCCCCCCGCCGAAAGGCGACCCGAGCGCGCCGCTGCAGGCGCTGATCTTCGACAGCCAGTTCGACCAGTACCGCGGGGTGGTCAGCTCGGTGCGGGTGATGAACGGCCGCCTCACCGCCGGCTCGAAGCTGCTGTTCATGCAGGCCGGCACGCAGCAGGAGGCCGTCGAGATCGGCGTGCGCCGGCCGGCGCCGACGCCGGTCGCCGAGCTCGGCCCCGGCGAGGTCGGCTACCTCATCGCCAGCATCAAGGACGTCGGCGACGCCCGCAGCGGCGAGACCATCACCACCTTCGGCCACCCGGCGAGCGAGCCGCTGGCCGGCTACCGTGATCCGAAGCCGATGGTCTTCTGCGGCCTGTTCCCGATCGACGGTGACGACTTCGAGAACCTGCGCGAGAGCCTGGAGCGCCTGAAGCTCAACGACGCCTCGATCACCTACAGCCCGGAGTCGTCCGGGGCGCTCGGCTTCGGCTTCCGCTGCGGGTTCCTCGGCCTGCTGCACATGGAGATCGTCAAGGAGCGCCTGGAGCGCGAGTTCAACCTCGCCCTCATCGCCACCGCCCCGTCGGTCGAGTACCGGGTGCACACCACCAAGGGCGAGATGATCCCGGTCGACAACCCCGCCGACCTGCCCGCGCCGCAGAGCATCGACTACATCGAGGAGCCGTACTTCCGGGTGTCGATCATCACCCCGAAGGACTACACCGGCACGCTGATGGACCTGTGCCAGAGCCGCCGGGGCGAGCTGAGCAAGCTGGAGTACCTGTCGCCCGAGCGCGTCGAGCTGCACTACCTCATCCCGCTCGCCGAGGTGGTCGTCGACTTCTTCGACCAGATGAAGTCGCGCACCCAGGGCTACGCCTCGCTCGACTACGAGCTGAGCGGCTACCAGCGCAGCAACCTCGCCAAGGTCGACCTGCTCCTCAACGGCGTGCCCGCCGACGCGTTCGCCACGATCGTCCATCGCGACAAGGCGTTCGACTACGGCCGGCGGATGTGCGAGAAGCTCAAGGAGCTGATCCCTCGGCAGATGTTCGACGTCCCGATCCAGGCGGCGATCGGCGGCAAGGTGATCGCCCGCGAGACCGTCAAGGCCAAGCGCAAGGACGTGCTCGCCAAGTGCTACGGCGGCGACATCACCCGCAAGCGCAAGCTGCTCGAGAAGCAGAAGGAAGGCAAGAAGAAGATGAAGTCGATCGGCCGGGTCGAGGTCCCCGGCGACGTCTTCATCTCCGCACTGAAGCTGGACTGAGCTCGCACCTACGCTTCGCGCCCATGGACCTCAACGGCAAGGTGGCGATGGTGACGGGCGGGTCGGGCGATATCGGGCAGGCGATCTGCGTCGCCCTTGCTCGGGTGGGCTGCGACATCGCCCTGACCTACGTGGGGAACGCGGAGGGCGCTGAGCAGACTGCAGCGGCCGTGGCGGCCACCGGGCGACGCGCGCATCGGGTGCAGCTCGACCAGCGCTCGGAGGCGTCGATCGACGCCGCGGTCGCCAACGTCCTCGCCGAGCTCGGTGGCGTCGACGTGCTCGTCAACAACGGTGCCTGGAACATCGGCATCCCGTTCCAGCAGCTGCAGACACTCGACGGCGATACCTGGGACCGCGTCCTGGAGACCAACCTGCAGCGGCCCCTACCTCCTCAGTCGGGCGCTGGCCGAACCGCTGGCGGCCGGCGACGGCGGGCGGATCGTCAACATCGCCTCCGTCGGTGGGCTCAACCCCGGCTCCAGCAGCATCGCCTACTCGTGCTCGAAGGCCGGCCTGATCCACCTCACCCACTGCCTGGCCGTCGCCCTCGCCCCGGACGTCTCGGTGAACTGCGTCGCCCCAGGCCTCGTCGAGGGGACGCGCATGGCACTGCGCCTGCCCGACGCCGTGTCCGAGGGTGCCCGTCGCCAGGCAGTGCTCGGCAAGGTCGGCAGCGTCGTCGACATCGCCGACGCCACCGTCATGCTGTGCCGCGCCGACACGATCACCGGCCAGACGATCGTCGTCGACGGCGGGATGCCCGGCGCCATGAACTTCGGCTGAAGGTTTCGACGTTCGCCTGCCGTCGACAGCCGTGGCGGGGGTGTGGGGCAGAGGCCCTTGGGCCGGAGCCCCTACCTGCCGGTCGATCCGACTTGCTCGGTCGACCGGCCGAACGCTGGGCGCGGCCGAAGGCCGCTCTTCGAAGCTCGACCGAGATGAGCGAGCGCAGCGAGCGAATCGAGCGAATCGAGCGTCGAAACTCAGCGGCGGTTCCAGCCGTCCAACACGAGCTGGCCTCGTTTGGGGGCGATCGTGCCGACGGAGGCGGTGTCGTTCTCGAACAGTCGGGCGTTGACGGGGTCGAGGCCGAGCAGGCGGCACGTCAGCACACGGCTGAGGTGGCCGTGGGTGAAGGCGACGACGGCTCGCTGCGCGGCGGTGCGCTCCAGCTTGGCGATGAACGAGTCGCACCGAGCCGAGACCTGCATCAGGCTCTCCCCACCCGGGCAGCCGTCGACGAACAGGTTCCAGCCGGGCTGGCGCTCGGCGATCTCCGCGGCGGTGAGCCCCTCGTACTGGCCGTAGTCGTATTCGGCGAGGGCGTCGACGACCGTCGCGTCGTTGTGCGGCATCGCCAGCGCGGCCGTGTGCCGGGCGCGCTGCAGCGGGCTGGTGAACACCAGCGCCGAGCGCCCGCCGAGGATCCGCCCGATCAGCTCGCCGGCACGCTCGGCCTGCTCGATGCCGACGTCGGTGAGCGGCTTGTCCGAGCGGCCGGTGTGCCGGCCGGTCACGCTCCACTCCGTCGCCCCGTGGCGGACGAGGAGGATCATCACCGGGAGCGCGGCATCGGGATCGGACACGGCCGGCAAGGGTAGGGCGGCGTGGCGACGATCGAGCGCCCGCCCGTTGGCAGTCGGTAGCCTGGAGTGCCAATCACCGAATGACCCTCACTCACCGATCGACACCGACGACAGGCAGGAAGCCGTGCTCGACGAACGCAAGTCCGCGATCCTGCGGGCCATCGTCCAGGAGTACATCACCACCGCGCAGCCGGTGGGATCCACGCTGATCGCCAACGCCCCCGGCGTGAGGGTCAGCTCGGCGACCGTGCGCAACGAGATGGCCGTGCTCGAGCAGGAGGGCTACGTCGCCCAGCCGCACACGTCGGCGGGCCGGATCCCCACCGACAAGGGCTACCGCTTCTTCGTCGACCACGTCGCCACCCCGGGCCAACTCGACGCCGTCGCCGTGCGCCGCGTCGGCGACTTCTTCGACACCGCCCACGGTCGCCTGGAGGAGCTGCTCCACCAGACCACGAACCTGCTCGCCCAGATGACGTCGCATGCCGCGGTCGTCGTCGGGCCGAGCGTCGACCGGGCGACGGTGCGCACCATCCAGCTGGTCGGACTGTCGGCGCATCACGCCACCGTCGTCGCCGTGCTCTCCAACGGCTCCGTCGAGGACGCGACGTTCGAGCTGCCCGCCGACACGTCCGACGCGCGCCTCGCCGCCGCGAGCGCTCACCTGCAGGCGTGCCTCGTCGGCCACGTGCTGGAGCCGGGGCTGCGTCCACGCCCGAGCGGCGACGACGCCGTCGACCAGCTGTGCGCGGTGGCCCTCCGAGTGCTCCATCCCGACGCCGACGAGCCGGTGTTCGTCGGCGGGGCGGCGTCGATGGCCCAGGCGTTCGACGCTGTCGACACGGTGCGCACGGTGCTGCGGACGCTGGAGCAGCAATACGTCCTGGTGACCCTGGTGCGCGACATCATCGGCCGCGGGCTCTCGGTGGCCATCGGCACCGAGCACGGCATCGAGCCGCTCGCAGCGTGCTCGGTGGTCGTCGCCCCGATCGTCGTCGACGGCGAGCAGCTCGGCACGGTCGGCGTGCTCGGGCCGACGCGCATGGACTATCCGCAGGCCCTGGCCACCGTCGAGGTCGTCAGCGACCGCCTCGGCCGGCGCCTCGGCACCGGGGGACGGAGGGCCGGCTGATGGCCGAGGACTACTACGGGTTGCTCGGCGTCACGCCGAACGCGACGCCCGACGAGTTGAAGAAGGCCTACCGCGCCAGGGCGCGTGAGCTGCACCCCGATGCCAACGGCAACGACCCGGAGGCTGCCGAGCGCTTCAAGCAGGTGGCCAAGGCGTACGAGGTGCTCTCGGACCCCGAGGCCCGGGCGCGCTACGACCGCTACGGTGAGGCCGGCGCGAGCGGCGCCGGCGCTCCCAACTTTGGGGACATGTTCGGCGGCGCCGGGCTCGGCGACCTGCTCGGCACGATCTTCGGTGGTGGTGCGAACCCGTTCGGCGGTGGCGGGACGGCCGGTCCGCCGCGGGGCAGGACCTCGAGGTCGTCGCTGACATCACGTTCGAGCAGTCGATCTTCGGGGCCACCGAACCCGTGACGGTGCACACCGCGGTGCGCTGCGACGACTGCCAGGGCAGCGGCGCCGGCCACGGCACGCAACCGGTGACGTGCAGCGAGTGCCAGGGCCGCGGGCAGGTGCAGCGGGTCCGCCAGAGCATGCTCGGCCAGATGGTCACCGCCACCGTCTGCCCGAAGTGCGGCGGGCTCGGCGAGGTGATCGTCACCCCGTGCCCGACGTGTGGCGGCGACGGGCGCGTCGTCGTCGACAAGACGTACCAGGTCGACGTGCCGGCCGGCGTCGACACCGGATCCACGCTGCGCCTCAGCGGCCGCGGTGCGGTCGGGTCGCGCAACGGCGGCGCTGGCGACCTGTACGTGCACATTCGCGTCGCCCAGAGCGAGCTGTTCCGCCGCGACGGCGACGACCTCGTCCACGTGTTCACGGTCTCGATCGCCCAGGCGTCGCTCGGGACGCGCTCGACGCTGACGACGCCCGACGGCGATGTCGAGATCGTCGTCCAGCCGGGCACCCAGCCGGGGCGCGAGCTGGTGTTCCGGAACAAGGGCGTGCCCCGGCTGCGCGGCCGCGGCCGCGGCGACCTGCGCGTGCTGATCAACGTCGAGGTCCCCACCCGCCTCAGCGAGCCGGAGGCCGAGCTGCTGCGCAAGCTGGCCGAGCTGCGCGGCGAATCCGTCGGGGCGCCCGAGCCCGGCTTCTTCTCGCGGATCAAGTCCGCGTTCCAGTAGTGCTGCCCGCGTCGCTACGGGCGAGCGCGGCGCACGTGTTCGTCGACGACCTGGAGCTGCCGGAGCTGGACGAGCGCGACACCCATCACCTCGGCCGGGTGCTGCGCCTGCGCGATGGTCAATCGGTGACCGTCAGCGACGGGCGTGGCCGCTGGCGGACGGCGGTGTGGCGTGCCGGCGCTGTCGAGCCCGATGGCGAGACGTGTGGTCCGTCGCCGCGTCCGGCCGTGACGATCGCCGCGGCGATCCCCAAGGGCGATCGGCTGGAGTGGATGGTGCAGAAGCTCACCGAGGTCGGCGTCGACGGGATCACGCTCGTCGACTGCCATCGCAGCGTCGTGCGCTGGGACGCGGCGCGCGCCGGGGCGCAGCGAGCGCGGCTGACGCGGATCGTTCGCGACGCGGCGATGCAGAGCCGTCGTACGTGGCTGCCCGAGCTGGCCGGTCCGGTCCCGCTGGTGTCGGTGCTCGACGGCGATGGCGCTGTCGTCGTCGCCGACCCCGCCGGTGCGGTGTTCGACGTCGCCGCACCGGTGACCGTCGTCGTCGGGCCGGAGGGTGGGTTCACCCCCGACGAGGTCGCCGGCGCACAGCTGGTCGCGCTCGGCGACCACGTGCTGCGCGTGGAGACGGCGGCCGTCGTGGCCGTAGTCCTCGCGACCCAATTTCGGTGACGTTGGGTGATGAACGGGGGAGTGAATGCCACCGTGCGTTGCCAAACTTGCCGTGATCAGGCACGATTGGGCGACCCGACAACGGCGGAACGAAAAGGAGATCGGGCGGAATGGACACCATGGAAGACGACGCCACGTCGTCGCCGTACAGCAGGAAGGTCGGCGAGCGGCTGCGGGCCATCCGGCGCCAGAAGCGGCTGTCGCTGCAGGAGGTCGAGGCCACCTCGACCGAGGAGTTCAAGGCGTCGGTCCTCGGCGCATACGAGCGTGGCGAGCGGGCCATCTCGGTGCCCCGCCTGGAGCGGCTGGCCCGGTTCTACTCGGTGCCGGTCGACCAGCTGCTGCCGCGTGACGAGCAGGCCAGCCCGGCAGACGGCGTGCCGGATGCGCCGAAGCTGGCGATCGACCTGCAGAAGCTCGGCCAGCTGCACGGTAGCCCGTTCGAGATGCTCATCCGCTTCCTGCGGATGATCCAGGTCCAGCGACAGGACTTCAACGGCAAGGTCATCACGGTGCGCAGCGACGACACCCGGGCGATCGCGGCGATGCTCGACGTGCCGGTCGACCAGGTCGGCAACCGGCTCGACGCGCTCGACCTGCTCTACCAGCCGGTCGTCTGACGCGGTTCTGACACGCTCGGTAGCGTCGCTCGGGTGAGCGACGAGTTCGGGGTGTACATCCACATCCCGTTCTGCGTTCGCCGCTGCGAGTACTGCTCGTTCGCGACGTGGACCGATCGTGATCACCTGATCGGCGAGTACCTCGAGGCGTTGCGGCGCGACATCACCTCGGCGCAGCTGCCGCCGGCGACCAGCGTGTTCGTCGGCGGCGGCACGCCGACCCGCGTGCCCGCCGAGGGGCTCGGCGCGGTGCTCGATGCGGTCGTGCTGGCCGACGGCGCCGAGGTGACCGTGGAGTGCAACCCCGACGACGTCACCGTGGCCATGCTGCGGACCTACGCGAGCCAAGGCGTCAACCGCGTCAGCATCGGCGTGCAGTCGATGGACGCCGGCGTACTCGGCGCGCTCGGCCGCTGGCACGTGCCGGACAACGTGGTTCGCGCTGTCGACGCCGTCGTCGCCGCGGGCATTCCGACGTTCAACGTCGACCTGATCTACGGCGCGGCCGGGGAGTCGTTGGACTCGTGGGAGGCGACGGTGCGCGCCGCGCTGGCACTCGGTGTCCCGCACGTCTCGGCCTACGCGCTGACCGTCGAGCCGGGGACGCCGCTCGCGGCCCGTCCCGAGCGCCATCCCGACGACGACGACCTCGCCGACAAGTACGAGCTGGCCGACGACGTTCTGACCGCTGCCGGGCTGGCCAACTACGAGGTCTCCAACTGGGCGCGGCCGGGCCACGAGTGCCGCCACAACCGCCTGTACTGGGCGCAGGGCGACTACCGCGGCTTCGGCTCGGCGGCGCACAGTCATCGCGTCGGTCGGCGCTGGTGGAACGTGCGGACGCCGGAGCGCTACGTCCGCGCGGTCGACGCGTGGCGAGCCGACCGAGGCGGCGGGCGAGGACCTCGACCCCGAGACCCGCCGAGTTGAGGGACTGCAGCTGCGCCTGCGCACCCGCGAGGGCATCCCCGCCGACGCGCTCGACCTCGATGACCTCCCCGGCCTCGTCGAACCCGCCGAACCCGGCAACGTCCGCCTCACCCGCCACGGGCGCCTGCTCGCGAACGAGGTGTCGATGCGCCTGCGCTGACTTGCGCACTCTGTGAACCGTCAACCCATCGCCGAGCGCCACTGCAGGACCTACGTCGAGCCCGACCAAGAGCTCGACGCCGCGTTCTCGCACATGTGGCATGGCTCGACGAGCGCTGATCGACGCATCGACGATCCGCCCGATGGTTCGGGCGGCCGGCGTGGTAGCTTCAGTGCCCGCACGAGGGCGTGTAGCTCAGTTGGTTAGAGCGCCACCATGACACGGTGGAGGTCCCGGGTTCGAGTCCCGTCACGCCCACTCAACCCTGATGGGATACGGGTTTGCGGGGCTTTGCGGGCCGAGACGGGCTCTTGTCGGCTGGCGAACGCAGGTGACGTCGGAGAAGTCGGGCAGCGTGGAGCGTCAGCGGTCGTTGCGGCGGAGGAGGTCGAAGCTCAATGGCGCGCTGGATGGCGGCGTCCTTCGTGGTGACGCCGAGCTTGCGGTAGGCGCTGTGGAGCTGGCTCTTCACCGTGTTGGCGGAGACGAACAGGGCGTTGGCGACCTCGACGCGCGTGCGGTACTTCGCCCAGGTGCTGAGCACCTCGACCTCGCGGGGCGTCAGCATCACCGGCACGGTCTCGATGGCGGCGATGGGGGTGACGAGCTCGCCGGCGAGGTAGGCGGCGCTCGCCGTGGCACCGGTGGCGCTCGCCAGATCGCGCAGCGCGGCGAGATCGGCATCCGGCACGTACATTAGATGGGCCCTTGCGCCGGTGCGCTGCGAGAGCGCCGCGGCTCGCCCGAGCAGCTCGAGCGCGGTCCGGTCGCTGCCGACGCGCAGCGCTGCGGCGGCGCCGAGCGTGTCGACCGCAACCGTCGACCGGACGGTGTGGCCGGGCTCTTCGAGCAGGCCGGTGATGCCGCGCACGGCGACCTCCGGATCGCCCGTGACCAGCTGGTAGAGCAGGCTCGCCGGGGCCAGCTGGCCGCGGTACGGGGTGTCGGTGCGCAGCGCACGGCGTGCCTTCGCGGCGTTCCCGTCGGCTAGCCAGAGGATGGCGAGCACGTTGAACAGCGCCGCGGTGGTCAGGTTCAGCCCGAGTCCGAGCTTCGGCGGTCGCGAGGTCAGGGCCTCCTCGATCCGCCGGGCCTCGCCGCCCGCCTCGCCCATGCCGAGCCGTGCATGGGCCATCGTCCAGGTGAGGATCGGCCAGTTCGCCGTGTTGGCGATCGGCGGTGAGATGACGTCGAGCTCGGCCAGCGTCGCCTCGAAGTCGAGCTCGTCGAGGTGCAGGGCGGCTTGGCCGAGGCTGCCCAGCGCGTGGGGCAGGGGTCGCTTGCGATGCGACGGCCACGTGTTCGGGTCGATCGTCGCCAGCGCGGCGCGAGTGTCCGAGCTGCGCCCGTTGAACGCGTGGATGGCGGCGGCGAAGGCGAGCGCGTAGTCCCGCCACCACGGGTCGGTTGCCGTCGCCGCAGCCTGGTCGACCAACGTGCTCGCCCGGTCCACGTCGCCGACCAGGAACAGCGAGAAGGCCAGGACGCTCCGAGCCATCGGCAGGAAGTCTCCCAGCTCGTCCCGATCGGCGGCCGGCATCGAGTCGAGGAACGCGAGGGCCGCCTTGCTCGCGGCGCCGGCTTCCTGGCTCAGGCCGAGGTAGCGCAGGCAGACCTCCCGTCCGACGTGGTGGTAGAACGCGTCGCGAGGGGTGAGCTCGTCGATGCCGTCGAGCGCGTGCGCTGCTGCGATGCGGAAGTTCTCGGCGGCCGCAGCGCGTGTCGCCGGGCGGGTGTTGTCGACCATGCCGAGGATGAACGCCAGCACCGGGTAGCGCGGCAGCAACCGGCGCGGCACCCGGCGCAGGTGCCGCTCGAACACGGTGGTCGTGTAGATGTCCGGGTTGGAGAGCACGAGGCTGCAGCAGATGCTCGACGCCAACCCGTACTGACGGGCATCGATGGCCAGCGCGAGGGCTCGGTCGTGGTCGGCGTGGCGGTGCAGCCACGCCGCAGCGAGGCCTGCGCCGCGCTCGTAGCGCTCCGGCTGGCTGGCGCGCAGCTGGCTGAGGACGACGTCGCGTACCGACTCGACGTACTGGAAGACGGGGCACTCACGGGCGTACGGGATCCAGCGCCCGAACCCGTTCCAGGCCAGCTCCGCGAGCGCATGATCGACGTCGGCGGCCGCCGCCCCGGTGAGCTGGCATGCCAGGTCGCCGTCGAAGTACGGCGGCGCGCAGGTGTCGAGGAGGAAGTCGATCAGCGCCGGATCGGCGATCTGCGACTTGAGGGCCTCGGTCACCAGGCGCTGCCAGGAGTTGCTGTCGAACGCCGGCATGCTGCCGAGGCGGGCCAGGGCGTAGGACACGGCGCGTACCCCGAGGGGGTAACCGTGCGTCTCTCGGACGATGCGCTCCGCGGCGTCGACGGCGTGCGGGGCGTGCAGCTCGAGGAGTTGGGCGACCTCGTCGGTGGTGAACCGCAGCTCGGCCTCGCCGATCGGCTGCACCAGCCCGCGCATCACCAGCACGTCGTCGGTCAGACGCGTCGCCGCCCGGGTGGTGACGACGACTTCCAGCCCGTCGACGGCGCTGACGAGCCGGATCAGGTCGTCGTCGATCGTCGTGGTGAGGTCGCGCAGGTGCTCGTACGCGTCGAGCGCGAGCAGGACCGGTTCACGCCCCTGGAGGAACTCGACGATACCGGGCACCGGGTCGTCGAGGGACTCGAGCTTGCTGACCAACTCCTTGTGTGCCGTGGCGCCGAGGTCGCCGCGGCGCGCCGCGCTGGCAGCGACGAGCAGCCAGAAGTCCTGACGCGTGGCCACCTCGGCGCTCAGCGCCACCCACACCAGTCGCGCGTCGGATGGCAGCGCGTCCGCCCAACTGCGCAGCAGCGTGGTCTTGCCGAAGCCGCTCGGGGCGGCGACGACCCGCAGCTTGGGTGAGCCCGACAGGAGGTCGAGCAGCCGCTGCCGCCGCACCAGACCTTCTGTCATCGTCGCACCACCCAACATCGCGAGAAGTGGCGCTCTCATGCCGCGCCGCCGATTGCGGCGGGAACGTATCCATCGCACCGTGCCTTACGGCGGCGAAGCGCATCGAGTTCACCCCTGGTTTCACCCCATCCCAGCGTTCCGCATCGCACCAGTCACAGTGTGGCGTGCACCGTTGGCCGACGGTTCCGGCGCGGCCCGCATCCTGCGGCCAAGCTGTCGCCATGCCCGAGAGCCCGCTGTTCGAGTTCGACCCGTCGCCGGTGGCGATGATCAACCCGTCGATCCACCAGCCGCCACTCGGCTTCCCCGACCGCGCCGTCGTCTGCTGGTTCGGCAACGTCGTCGCCGCCCGCACCGAGAGGTTGTCGCCCGCGTACCACGTGCCGTTCGAGCACGGCGACCACCCGATCTGCGTCGTTCAGCATCGCGGCCGTGACGTCGCGCTGGTCAGCCCTGGCGTCGGCGCCCCGGCGGCGGTGACGACGCTGGAGGTGCTGATCGCGCTCGGGGCGACGTCGATCATCGGCTGCGGCGGGGCGGGGGTGGTCCGCGCCGGCTTCGACGTCGGCCACGTCGTCGTGCCGACGAGCGCGGTGCGCGACGAGGGCACCAGCTACCACTACGCCGCGCCGGACGTGGCCGTCGCCCCGCACCCCCGGGCGCTGGCGGCGATCGACACGGTGCTGACCGCCGCCGGCATCGCCCACGAGCGCGGCCGGACGTGGACGACGGACGCGTTCTTCCGCGAGACGCGCGCCAAGGTCGAGCGCCGTCGTGGCGAGGGCTGCCTCACCGTCGAGATGGAGGCGTCGGCGATGTTCGCCGCCGCGGCGTTCCGCGGCGCGACCTACGGCCAGCTGCTCTACGCCGGTGACGACCTCAGCGCCGTCGAGTGGGACGGGCGTGCCTGGGACAAGCAGCACGACGTGCGCGACCGCCTGCTCGACCTTGCCCTCGACGCCGTCCTGTTGCTGTAGGCGGCTCAGCGCGCGGCGAAGCCCCGGAACGCAAGCACTCCGACTGACCCTGAGCTGCCCGCTGACCGACGAGACCCGTCACCTGATCGACTCGGTGGCGACCGCCACGATGGAGCCGGGCGTGGTGCTCGTCAACACTGGCCGCGGCGCGCTCGTCGACACCGTCGCGGTCGTCGAGGGCTTGAAGTCCGACCGCATCGGCTCGCTGTCCCTCGACGTCCACGAGGAGGAGGGGCCGCTGTTCTTCGAGACGACGTCGCCGCTGGCCACGACTGCCCGGACGAGGTCCGTGTCAGCGAGTGACCCGGCGCCCGAGCGACACCGGGTGGCCGGCGGCGAGCTGGCCGCAGGCGGCGTCGATGTCGGTGCCGCGGTTGCGCCGGACGGTGGCGTTGACGCCGAGCGCGTCGAGCCGGTCGCGGAACTCGACGACCCGCTGGCGCGGCGAGCCGACGGTCGGGTAGCCGGGGGTCGGGTTGAGCGGGATCAGGTTGACGTGCGCCGGTAGGCGCCGGCCGCGGCACAGCGCGGCCAGCTCGCGGGCGTCGCCGTCGCGGTCGTTGACGCCGTCGATCATCGCCCACTCGAAGCTCAGCCGCCGGCCCTTGGCGTCGAGGTAGGCGTCGCACGCGGCCATCAGCACGTCGAGCGGATAGCGCTTGTTGATCGGCACCAGCTCGTCGCGCAGCGCGTCGTTGGCAGCGTGGAGCGACACGGCGAGGTTGACCGGCAGCGGCCGCTCGGCGAGGCGGTTGATCCCCGGCACCAGCCCGACGGTGGAGATCGTCAGGTGCCGGGCCGACAGCCCGAGCCCGCCGTGCAGTCGCTCGACGGCGGCCCACACGTTGGCCTCGTTGGCCAGCGGCTCGCCCATCCCCATGAACACGACGTTGGCCAGCCGCCGGCCCATCGCCCGCGCCTCGCGGGCCGCCGAGACGACCTGCTCGACGATCTCGCCGGCAGTCAGGTGGCGTTCGAAGCCGGCCTGGCCGGTGGCGCAGAACCCGCAGCCCATCGCGCAGCCGGCCTGGCTGCTGACGCACACCGTGACGCGGTCGGGGTACAGCATCAGCACCGATTCGATCGCCGCCCCGCCGTCGAGGGACCACAGCAGCTTGACGGTGTCACCGCCGTCGTTGACCCGCCGGGTGACCTCGCGCAGCGCCGGTGGCAGCTCGGCGTCGAGCCGGGCGCGCAGCGCCTTGGGCAGGCTGGTCATCTCCGCCGGCGTCACCAGCTGCTCGTACAGCCCGTGCCACACCTGGTCGACGCGGTAGCGCGGCTCGCCGGTGAGCAGCTCGCCGAGCTCGTCGCGATCTGGCTGGTAGCGCGAGCCGATCTGCCGGTCATGGCCGCCGGCCTCTGATCCAAGAAGCGGCGAGCGCCGAAGCGCAGCGGAGGCGGCGAGCACGGCAGGCGCAGGGAGCAGCTTGACTGCGACCGGAGCTCGATCATGACAGGCCTTCGGCCTCGGCCAGCAGGCGGTGCTCGGCGATCCGTCCGCGCAGCACGTCGAGGCTCGCCGTCCAGAACGCCTCGTCGGTGACGTCGAAGCCGAACACGCCGGCCAGCTCCTCCGCCGTGGCCATCCCGCAACGCGACAGCACGTCGTCGTAACGGGAGCGGAACGCCACCGGGTCGTCGCGGTACCGGGCGAACAGGCCGAGGCCGAACAGCAGCCCGTACGTGTACGGCCAGTTGTAGAAGTGCGAGCCGTAGTAGTGCGGCTTCACGGCCCACATGTACGGGTGCGCCGTCGACTGGTCGAGCCCGTCGCCGTAGGCCTCGGCCTGGGCGGCGAGCATCAGCTCGCCGAGCCGCTCGACGCCGACCGTGCGGCGCTGGCGGGCGGCGAACAGCTCGGTCTCGAACAGGTAGCGCGAGCGGATGTCGACGACGACCTGGTTGGCGCCCTGCAGGTCGACGTCGAGCAGCGCCAGCCGGTCGCGGCCGTCGAGCCGGGTGAGGCCCTCCTCGACGACCAGCGTCTCGCAGAAGATGCTCGCCGTCTCGGCCAGCGCCATCGGCAGCATCTTCTGCAGCGGCGTGCGCTGGGCCAGCTGGGTGTTGTGGTAGGCGTGGCCGAGCTCGTGCGCCGTCGTCTGCGCTGCGTCGACGCTGCCGTTCCAGTTGAGGAACACCAGCGAGCGGTCGCCGGCGAACGGCATGCAGAACGCCCCGCCCTCCTTGCCGCGGCGCGGGCCGGCGTCGATCCAGCGCTCGCCGACGGCGCGGTCGACGAGGCCGCCGAGCGGGCCGCCGAAGCTGATGAACGCGTCGCGCACGATCGCCAGCCCGTCGTCCCACGAGATCGCCGACGCGCTGGTCGGCAGCGGGGCGACGAGGTCCCACCAGGGGAGCGCGCCGTCGTGGCCGTGCAGCCGCGCCTTGGTCCGCATCCAGCCGCGGAAGTCGTCGAGCGACGCGTCGATCGCCGTGTTCATCGCGTCGAACGTCGCCCGGCTGACGCTGTTGGCGAACAGCGCGGCGTCGAGCGGATCGCGCCAGTTGCGGCGGCGGTTGACCGTGACCGCCTCGCCCTTGATCGCGTTGATCGCCGCCGCGCAGGCGACGGCGACGGTCGGCCACACGGCCAGCTCGGCGTCGTACGCGGCGCGGCGCACCAGCGGGTCGGCGTCGCTGGCCATGCCGCGCACCGCGGCCATCGGCAGGGTCTCGACGGCGCCGCCGGGCATCGTCACCGCCGCGGTGAGCTGCGAGGTGACGTCCGAGTGCAGCCGCCCCCACGCCCCCGACCCGGTGACGGCCAGCTCGGCGTACAGCGCCTCGTGGTCGTCGGGCATCTGGTGCTCGGCGCGCGCCGCCAGCTTGGCCAGCGGCCCGGCGTGCTCGGCGACGGCCTGGCTGAGGGCGGCGAGATCGTCGACGCCGAGTGCGGCCACCCACGCGGCGAGGCGGGCGAGCAGTGGCCGCAACGTCGCGTTGACGGCCTCCAGCTCGCTCATCAGCCCGGCTGCGGTGGCGTCGAAGCTGTCCGTGCTGACCGACGCGTAGACGTAGGCGTCGAGTAGCTCGTGGTCGGCGCGGGCGGTGTTGAACGCGGCGACCACGGCGTCGGCGGCTGTGCCGTCGGCGGCGGTGACCTCGCGTGGCTCGATGCGGCCGATGCCGTGCTCGTCGAACAGCGTGGCGAGCCGGGCGGCGCCGGCCGCGACCGATTCCATCGCATCGGTGAACGAGCGGTCGGCGAACGACTCGTGCACGTCGGAGACGTCCCAGCGCGGCAGCTCGGCGTTCGTCGCGTCGGTTGCGGTCATCGGGTGCCCCGATGACCGGTTGGCCGAGCGACCGCCACGGTCCCGGACGACGTTGGGGACGAGCGGAGCGAGCGGGGGCGCAGCCCCCGGACATGAGCGGTCATCTCGCCGCCTCCACGTTGCCGAGGTAGGCGCGGTCGGTGTGATGGACGGTGAAGCCGAGGCGGTCGTACATCGTCACCGCACCGGTGTTGCCGGCGTCGACGTAGAGCATCCCGACCGTCAGCCCCTGCCCGCCGAGATGCTCCAGCCCGGCAACGGTCAGCGCGGTGCCGAGGCCGAGACCAGGGAAGTCGGGGTCGACGGCGATCGCGTAGATCTCGCCCATCCGCGGCCCGGCCGACGACATGGTGTCGTCGTGGACCTTCGTCCAGCAGAACGCGGCGAGGCGGCCGTCACGCTCGTGGAGCAGGAACCCCGCCGGGTCGAACCACGGTTCGCGCTCGCGCTGGGCGAGTTGCTCGCGGGTCCAGCCACCCTGCTCGGCGTGTCCGGCGAACGCCCGGTTGTTGACGCTCAACCACGCGTCCTCGTCGCCGCCGACGACGAACGGGCGGACGGTGACGCCGGCGCTGCGGTCGATCGGCAGCGTCCGGCGCATCTGGTGCAGCTCGCGGCCGAGGGTGAGACCACCGCCGGCCATCGCGATCGCCGCGGCGACGTCGGCACCGGCGAGGCCGGCGTCGAGCACCCACCAGTTGACCTCACCGCCGCCGGCGCGGCCGACCTCGGCGAGCGAGGCGGCCAACAGCTCGGCGAGCACCTCCTGCTCGGCGCGCTGCGACGGCGTGACCACGGCGGCGAGCGACCAGACGCCGTTGTTCGGCTGCAGCTGGGCGTAGCCGTCGAGCTCGCCGCGGTGGCCACGGGCGAGCAGCCCGGTGAACGTCGTCGACGCCGGGTCGTGCATGTCCATCACGAGGTGGTCGCTGAGCGGCTGGGCGCGGTCGTGGTCGGCGACCGCGGCCAGCAGGTGGTCGACCTGACGTCGGGCGACGGTGTCGAGGCGGTGGGAGATCTCGACGGTCGGCATCCCCTGAAGGCTATTGACGGTTGTCCAGGAGGATTCACGTTGCGCCGATCCGGTCGTCCTGACCTGGGCGAACGCTTTTGTCCTGGCACTCCTGAACAGCCGTCATTGCCAATACCCTCGGCGCCATGGCCGGACCGCGCACCCCGAAGGGTCGGGCGCGCGCCGTCGCTGCCCGGCTCGCCGACGAGTACCCCGAGGCGATCTGCGAGCTCGATCATCGCGGCCCGTTCGAGCTCCTGACCGCCACGATCCTGTCGGCGCAGACCACCGACGCCCGGGTCAACATGGTGACGCCGCACCTGTTCGCCAGGTATCCGGACGCCCCGGCGCTCGCCGCGGCGGCGCCCGCCGACGTCGAGGAGATCATCCGCTCGACGGGCTTCTACCAGGCCAAGACGAAGAGCATCATCGGCATGGCCCAGGCGGTCCTCGACCGTTTCGACGGCGAGGTGCCGACCCGCCTGGAGGACCTCGTCACGCTCCCCGGCGTCGGCCGCAAGACCGGCAACGTCGTGCGCAGCGTCGCCTTCGCCCTGCCCGGCCTGCCGGTGGACACGCACGTCGGGCGGCTCAGCCGCCGCCTCGGGCTGACCACCGAGGAGGACCCGGTGAAGGTCGAGACCGACCTCTGCGCGATGCTGCCGAGGGCCGGGTGGGGCGACTTCAGCCTTCGTCTCATCCTCCACGGACGACGGGTCTGCCTCGCGAAGTCGCCACGCTGCGCGGTATGCGCGCTGGAAGATCTCTGCCCCTCGTCACTCCTGCCGCGCCGGCGGTCGAGAATGCCGAAGGGCTCGGCGCAGCGCGATCAGGAGGTCACCCAACCGGGTTGAGGCGGCTTGCCAGTCACGGCGGGCCGTGTATATGATCCCGGGCTACCAACCAGGTTCCCGCCACCTGGTTTGCGGGCGATGCCGGGATCCGCCGCCTGGTGTTGCCATGCGCGACGGCCCCGTAAGGGGCCGTCGCCATTTTGGCTTCTCCTTCGATTCGCTCGCCGTGCTCTCTCAACCCGGTCGAGTTGAGCTGGAGCGGCCTTTCGGCCGCATCCAGATGGCTGTGCGCCTCACGCAGAGTGAGTCGGCGCATGGCGGACGGGTTCGCGGAACGCTCCCTCCGCGCCGCCCCTACTGGGCCGGTACCCCTTGCGTGACAGCTGGTCCTTCGCCGGGGTCAGCGGGCGAGGGTCTTGGCGTGTTCGACGGCGCGGGTGGCGGTGTGCAGGGCTCGTTCGGCTTCGTAGAGGGCGGCGACGACGGGGGCGTCGGGGTCCACGCTGCGGTCGCCGGCCAGGTCGGCAACCTCTGCCCGGTAGCGGCCGATGTGCTCGGCGATGACCGACAGGTGGGCGTGCAACGACGAGGCCATCCGGCCATTATCCCGTGCTCCGGTCGCAGCGAAGCTGCTCCCTGCGCCTGCCGTGCTCGCTGGCTCCGCTTTCGCTTCGCCGCTCGCCGCGTCTTGGATGGGTGGCAGTCTTCGTGTTCGTGCTCCGGTCGCAGCGAAGCTGCTCCCTGCGCCTGCCGTGCTCGCTGGCTCCGCTTTCGCTTCGCCGCTCGCCGCGTCTTGGATGGGGCGGGGACGCGCTGCCGGAATCGCACAGGTCCGGCACGGCGGCCGTCGGTAACGTGGCCGAGTGCCCGAATTGCCTGCCCTGGTCCCCGTTCGCGACGACCTCAAGGCGCTCGAGGGGTACCACTCGGCGCAGGTCGACGTCGCCATCCGGCTGAACACCAACGAGTCGCCGACGGCCCCGCCCGACGGTTGGCGCGACGCGTTCGCCGCCGAGCTGTCCCGGGTCGAGTGGCACCGCTACCCGGACCGGGCGGCGACGGCGCTGCGCGAGGGGATCGCCGAGCTGCACGGTGTGGCACCCGAGCAGGTGTTCGCCGCGAACGGCAGCAACGAGGTGCTGCAGACGCTGCTGCTCACCTACGCCGGGCCCGGCCGCACGATCGCGACGTTCGAGCCGACCTACCAGCTGCACGGCCACATCGCCCGGCTCACCGGGGCGACGGTCGCCGAGGGGGAGCGGGCCGCGGACTTCACGCTCGACCTCGCCGAGGTGGCGCGGGTGCTGGCGGATGCCCAGCCGGTCGTCACCTTCCTGTGCTCGCCGAACAACCCGACCGGGTTGGAGGAGCCGCCGGGCAACGTCGACGCCGTGCTGGCCTCGGCGCCAGGGCTCGTCGTCGTCGACGAGGCCTACGGGCAGTTCGCCTCGTGGACCGCGCTCGACATCGTCGACGAGGCCCTCCCGCTCGTCGTCACCCGCACGTTCTCGAAGACGTGGTCGATGGCCGGGTCGCGCCTCGGCTACCTCGTCGGCCCGTCGTGGCTCGTCGCCGAGCTCGACAAGGTCGTGCTGCCATACCACCTCGACACCGCCAAGCAGATCGCCGGACGGCTGGCGCTGCGCTACGTCGACGAGATGGAGGAGCGGGTCCAGCTGGTCATCGCCGAGCGCCAGCGGATCGCCGCCGCCCTTGCCGGGCTGCCGGTCGACGCGTTCCCGAGCGGGGCGAACTTCGTCCTCTTCCGGCCGCGGACGATGGGCGGCAGAGCGTTGTGGCAGGCGTTGCTGGAGCGCAGCATCCTCGTGCGCGACTGCTCGTCGTGGCCGCGCCTCGACGACTGCCTGCGGGTCACCGTCGGCACCCCGGCGGAGAACGACGCGTTCCTCGCCGCGCTGACCGAGGTGCTGTCGTGAGCCGCGTCGGGACCGTCACTCGGACGACGAAGGAGACGTCGATCGAGCTGTCGATCGACCTCGACGGCAGCGGCCGCACCGACATCTCCACGGGTGTGCCGTTCTACGACCACATGCTCGATCAGCTCGGTCGCCACGGCGGCTTCGACCTGACGGTCAAGGCCACCGGCGACCTGCACATCGACACGCACCACACTGTCGAGGACGTCGCCATCGCCCTCGGCGAGGCGTTCCGCCAGGCGGTCGGCGACAAGGTCGGCGTTCGCCGCTTCGCCAGCGGGCTGTACCCGCTCGACGAGGCGCTCGTCGAGGTCGCCCTCGACCTGTCCGGCCGCCCGTACGTGCACTGGGAGGTGCCGCTGCCCGAGTGCCTGCCGCTCGGCAACCCGGCGTTCGACCCGCAGCTCGCCGAGCACGCCGTCGCCTCGTTCGCCACGTCGGCGGCCGTCACGTTGCACGTGACGCTGCGCCGCGGCCGCAACGTCCACCACATCGTCGAGGCGACGTTCAAGGGCCTGGCCCGCAGCTTGCGCGACGCGGTGCGCATCGAGGGCTCGCAGCTGCCGTCGACGAAGGGCGTCCTATGACGGCACCGGTGATCGCGGTCCTCGACTACGGCATCGGCAACCTGCGCTCGGCGGTGAAGGCGTTGGAGCACTGCGGCGCGGATGCGCGGCTGACGGCCGATCACGCGCTGATCGCCGCGGCCGACGGTGTCGTGCTGCCCGGCGTCGGCGCGTTCGGGGCGTGCATGGACGCGTTGCGGGCGGCCGGTCTGGAGGGTCCGGTCCACGATGCCGTCGCCTCGCGGCGGCCGTTCCTCGGGATCTGCGTCGGCATGCAGATGCTGTTCGACGCCAGCGACGAGGACCCGTCGGCCGTCGGGTTGGGTGTGATCCCCGGCCGGATCGAGTGGCTCTCGTCCGACGTGCCGCGTCCGCAGATGCAGTGGAACCAGCTGTCGCTGTGCGCCGACGACCCGATGTTCGCGGGCCTGGGGGAGTGGCCATGGATGTACTTCGTCCACTCGCTGCACGGCGTCCCGCGCGATGTCGGCGACGTTGCCGCGACGTGCGACTACGGCGGGATCGTGAACGCCGCGTTCCGTCGCGGCAACGTGTTCGCCACCCAGTTCCATCCCGAGAAGTCCTCGACCGCCGGCATGCAGCTGCTCACCAACTTCGTCCGCTCGGTGACGCCATGACATCCGCCGACGTTTGCGCCACCACACAAACGCACACGTCGCTTTGCGGGCTGACACAAGGTTCGGCGGTGCGGCTGGGTCGGTGGCGGGCCTCGGACCTTTGTGTCACGACACGAACGGACGTATCGGTTTGTGGGCTGACACATAGTTCGGGGGGTGGGGGATGATCGAGCTGTATCCGGCGATCGATCTGCGCGACGGGCAGGTCGTGCGGCTGCGCCAGGGCGACTACGCCGACCAGACGACGTACGGCGACGACCCCGTCGCCGTCGCCCGCGGCTTCGCCGACGCCGGGGCGCCGTGGGTGCACGTGGTCGACCTCGACGCGGCGCGCAGCGGGTCGCCGGTCAACCGTCCCGTCGTCGCCGCGATCGCCGCCTCGGTCGCCGGGCGGGCGCGCGTCCAGACCGGCGGCGGGGTCCGCACCGTCGACGACGCCCGGGCGCTCGCCGACGCCGGGGTCGCCCGGGTGGTGATGGGGTCGGCGGCGGTCGCCCAGCCATCGCTGGTGCACGACGTCGCCGCGATCGTCCCGGTGGCGGTCGGCCTCGACCACCGCGGTGGCGAGGTCGCCGTGCACGGCTGGACGGCCGGGTCGGGCGTGCAGCTCGACGAGGCGCTCGGCTGGTTTCCCGACGCGGCGGCGTTCGTCATCACCGACATCGGTCGCGACGGGATGCTCACCGGACCGGACGTCGACGGCCTCGCCGCCGCGGCGCAGCGCACCGACGTCCCGGTGATCGCCAGCGGCGGCGTCGCCACGCTCGCCGACATCGCTGCGCTCGCCGCCGTCCCTGGCATTGCCGGCGTGATCACCGGCAAGGCGATCTACGAAGGTCGCTTCACCGTGCAGGAGGCGCTCGCGGCATGCAGGTAGCCCGTGTCATCCCGTGTCTCGACGTGACCGCTGGGCGTGTCGTCAAGGGTGTCAACTTCGTCGGCCTGCGCGACGCCGGCGACCCCGTCGAGCTGGCCCAGCGCTACGACCGTGAGGGCGCCGACGAGCTGGTGTTCCTCGACATCACCGCGTCGTCGGACGGGCGCGAGACGATGGTCGACGTCGTCTCCCGCACCGCCGACGAGGTGTTCATCCCGTTCACCGTCGGCGGCGGCATCCGCGCCGTCGAGGACGCCCGGCGGATGTTGCGCGCCGGTGCCGACAAGGTCAGCGTCAACACCGCCGCGGTGCAGCGCCCCGAGCTGATCGCCGAGATCGCCGCCGAGTTCGGGGCGCAGTGTTGTGTGTGCGCGATCGACGCCAAGCGGGCGTCCGCCGCCGGCAGGGCATGGGAGGTCTTCCTGCACGGCGGCCGCACGCCGACGGGGATCGACGCCGTCGAGTGGGCGGTGCGGGCGACGTTGCTCGGCGCCGGCGAGCTTCTGCTGACGTCGATGGACCGGGACGGGACGAAGGCCGGCTTCGACGTCGAGCTCACGGCGGTGATCGCCGACGCGGTCGGCGTGCCGGTGATCGCCAGCGGTGGCGTCGGCACGCTCGCGCACCTCGTCGAGGGCGTCACCGAGGGCCACGCCACCGGCGTGCTGGCGGCGAGCATCTTCCACTTCGGCGAGCACACCATCGCCGACGCCAAGGCGGCGATGACCGCCGCGGGCATCACCGTCCGCCCCGCCTGACCAACCCCGCGATTCGAGATGTGCGCAGCGGCGCGGCACATCTCGAATCGCGCCGCAACACACGCCGAGCGCGATGTGAGATGTGCGCACGGGGGCGGCACATCTCGAATCTCACGGGGAGGAGCACGAGGCCGAGTCGTAGCGTTCGGACATGGACGCTGGGTTCTGGGAGACGCAGCTGGCCGAGTGGATCGGCGGGCGGCGGATCATCCTCACCGCGCAGGTCGCCGCAGCGTGCACGCCGACGGTCGAGCGGCTGCGTCGCCTCGGCGCCGGCGACGCCTTCGTCCTCGACACCCACGGCTCCGGCACCGGCGCGGTGCCCGACTGTGCCGGCCTCTCGCTGGCCCTCGACGCCAGCGGTCTCTCGCTCGACGAGTCGATCCACCAGGGCCAGCGGGCGCTCGGTGACCTGCCACCGGACGCTGTCGCCGCGCTCGACGCGTTCGACCCCGACCGCACGGCGCTGGTCATCGGCGACTTCCTCACCGAGTCGCCGACGCTCGCCGGCCGGCCGTTCCTCGCGCATCGCCGCCCCGAGTGGCTGGCGCTCGACGACAAGACCGCGATCGATGCGTTCTGGGATCGCGCCGGCATCGCCCGCGCCCCGTCGGCGGTGGTCCAGGCCACACCGGACGCCGTCGCCGCCGTGTGGGCGCACGTCGATCGCGGTGACGGCGTCGTCCTCGCCGTGGACGCCACCCACGGCTGGACCGGCGGCGCGGAGGGCACCCGCCCGGTGCGCGACCGCAGCCGGCTGAGCGAGGCGTTCGACGGTTGGGAGGGCCGCACGATGCGGGTCACCCCGTTCCTCGAGGGCGTCCCGTGCTCGATCCACGGGATCGTGTTCGCCGACCACGTCGCCGTGTTCCGCCCTGTCGAGCTCGTGGTGCTGCGCCGCGGTGACGAGTTCTTCGCCGGAGCCGAGCCGCAAGGCGAGGCGACCAATCGTCACGGTTCGGTGTTTCGGCTGGCGAAGCCAGACGAAACGAGCATCGTTCGGCACGCGGGTGGGCTACTCGGCTCGTTCTTCTACGCCGGGTGCTCGTCGATCTGGGACCCGCCGCCGGCGGCGCGTGAGCAGATGCGCGCCACGGCCCGGCGCGCCGGCGAGCAGCTGCGCGCCGAGGTCGGCTACCGCGGGGCGTTCACCGTCGACGGCGTGCTCACCGCGGACGGCTTCCGGCCGACCGAGCTGAACCCGCGCAACGGTGCCGGTCTCGGGACGATGTCGCGGGAGCTGGACTTCCCCCTGCAGCTGCTGCTCGACGCGCTCGTCGGCGGCGTCGAGCTCGACTGGCGGGCGCCTGAGCTGGAGTCCGGCCTCCTCCAGCACTTCGACGAGCACCGCGCCGGCGGCACGTGGCGGATGATCCCGACCGCGGCCGTCGAGCCACGCCAGCTCGTCCACGGCGACGATCACGGCCTGGTCGGCCCGGCGGTCAGCGGTTGCTTCGTGCGCATGCCGATGCAGCGACCGGCCGGCACGTTCCTCGGCCCGCACGCCGCCGACTTCTGGCAGTGGGCCGACGCCGAGCTCGGCCTCGGCATCGGGTCGCTGGCGCCCGCGGCGCAGCGTTGGATCTAGGTTCAGCGGAATGGCCGCAGACGAGAAGAGCAAGAAGAAGCGCATGAGGTACCGCCGCCTCGGGCGCAGCGGGTTGCAGGTGTCGGTGCTGTCGTTCGGCAGCTGGGTCACCTTCGACACGCAGATGAAGGACGACCTGGCGATGGAGTGCATGCAGGCGGCCAAGGACGCCGGCTGCAACTTCTTCGACAACGCCGAGGCCTACGCCGGCGGCGAGAGCGAGGCGATCATGGGCCGCGCCGTCAGGGAGCTGGGCTGGAAGCGCCAGGAGTACGTGATCTCCTCGAAGTTCTACTGGGGCATCGACGGGCGCATGGTCAACATGCAGAACACGTTGAACCGCAAGTACCTGACGCATGCGGTGAACGGTTCGCTGGAGCGGATGGGCCTCGACTTCCTCGACGTCGTCTACTGCCATCGCCCCGATCCGAACACCCCGATCGAGGAGACGGTGTGGGCGCTCAGCGACCTGATCGACCAGGGCAAGGCGCTGTACTGGGGCACCAGCGAGTGGTCGGCCGACGAGATCCGCGCCGCCTGGGAGATCGCCGAGCGTCACCACCTGCACAAGCCGATCGTCGAGCAGCCGCAGTACAACCTGCTCGCCCGCCGCCGGGTGGAGCAGGAGTACGCCCGGCTGTACGAGGACATCGGGCTGGGGACGACGATCTGGAGCCCGCTGGCGTCCGGCCTGCTCACCGGCAAGTACCGCGACGGCATCCCCGAGGGCTCGCGTGGCGCGCTGCAGGGCTACGGCTGGCTGGCCGAGCGGCTCACCGACCGCGAGGTGCTCGACAAGGTCGAGCGGCTGCGCCCGATCGCCGACGAGCTCGGCTGCTCGCTGGCCCAGCTGTCGATCGCGTGGTGCGCGGCGAACCCGCACGTCTCCACGGTGATCACCGGCGCCAGCCGCGCCAGCCAGGTCGTCGAGAACTTCGAGGCGATCGAGGTCCTCGACGCACTGACCCCCGAGGTCCTGGAACGCATCGACGCCGCCGTCGCCTGACGCACGCGGACCAGCGTCGTCGGTGCGGGCGTGAGCCGTCGGTAGCTTGCATGAACGTGACCGACGAGAAGCTGCCGATCAAGATGCTCAACGATCGGCTGCTCGTGAAGATCCCCGACAAGGACGGCGAGCGCCGTTCGACTGGTGGGATCCTCATCCCGGCGACGGCCCAGCTGTCCAAGCGGCTGGTGTGGGCGGAGGTCGTCGCCCTCGGCCAGAACGTCCGCTCCGCCGAGGTCGGCGACAACGTCCTGTTCAACCCCGACGACCGCTACGAGGTCGAGGTCGGCGGGCAGGACTACATCATGTTGCGCGAGCGCGACCTGCACGCCGTCGCCGCCAGCCGCATCGAAGCCTCGACCGGCCTGTACTTGTAGGTCGGGACTGGCGTCCGCTCGCTGCGCTCGCTTTCGCCGCTCCCGACGTGCGCCTCGTCGCTGGCGCTTCCCTCGGCGCGGAGGTGCGCAAGTATCAGGCCGTCGTCCGCCGGGGTCGGCTCGTAGGATCTGATCCCATGCCCACCGGCGTGAAGATCGCAGCAACCCCCGAGCAGCTCGCCGGCGTGAAGTTCGGCGCCGACGGCCTCGTCCCGGCCATCGCCCAGGACGCCCGCACCAAGGACGTGCTGATGATGGCGTGGATGAACGCCGAGACCCTGCGGATGACCCTCGACGAGGGCCGGATGGTCTACTGGAGCCGCAGCCGCCAGGAGGTGTGGCGCAAGGGGGACACCAGCGGCGACGGTCAGTACGTCCAGGAGGCGTACTACGACTGCGACGCCGACGTGTTGCTGTTCCTCGTCGAGCAGGAGGGCAAGGGCGCCTGCCACACCGGCGAGTACTCCTGCTTCTACCGCCGCTTCGGCGCCGACGGCTGACGCGGCCCACACGGCATGCGCATCCGCCCCGACCGCACCGAGTTCGCCCGCCAGGCGGCCGAGCACACGATGGTGCCGGTGTGGACCGAGCTGCTCGCCGACCTCGAGACGCCGGTCGCGGCGTACGCCAAGCTCGTCGGCGACGGCGCCGGGTTCCTGCTCGAGTCGGTGGAGCACGGCGAGCGCTGGAGCCGCTACAGCTTCGTCGGCCGCGACCCGGTCGCCACGCTGGAGCTGCGCGACGGGCAGGTGCGTGTCGACGGCATCGTCCCCGACGACCTGCCGACCGACCGCGGCATCCTCGCCGCCCTCGACCACCTGATCGCCGCGTACCGCGCCCCGCTGCACCCGGACCTGCCGCCGCTGCAAGGCGGGGTGATGGGCTTCCTCGGCTACGACGTGGTCCGCGAGGTCGAGCGCCTCCCGGACGTGCCCCACGACGATCGCCAGCTGCCGGACGCGGTGATGAGCGTGATCGGCTCGCTCGCCGCGTTCGACCACTGGCGCCAGCGGGTGTACCTGATCGAGAGCGTGCCGACGCTCGGTCTCTCTGGTGATGCGCTCGACGCGGCCTACGACGCCGCCGTCGCCCGCGTGCACCAGGCCGTCGCCGACCTCAGCCAGCCGCTGCCGTACGTGCCGGTCGCCCCGCCCGAGCCCGGCGACGAGCTGCCCGAGGTGCGCTCGACGATGCCCAACGGGACGTACCAGCGCGCCGTCGAGGTGGCCAAGGAGCACATCGTCGAGGGTGACATCTTCCAGGTGGTGCTGGCCCAGCGCTACGACGTGCAGCTCGACGCCGACCCGTTCGACTTCTACCGGGTGCTGCGTCAGGTCAACCCCAGCCCGTACATGTACTTCCACCGCCACCCGGCCGTCACCATCGTCGGCTCCTCGCCCGAGCCGATGGTCCAGGTGCTCGGCCGCAAGGTGATCAGCCGCCCGATCGCCGGCACCCGCCGCCGTGGTCGGGACGAGGACGACGACCGGCGCATGGCCGGGGAGCTGAAGGAGAACCCGAAGGAGGTCGCCGAGCACGTCATGCTCGTCGACCTGGCGCGCAACGACGTCGGGCGCATCGCCCGCTTCGGCACGGTCCACGTCGACGAGTTGATGACGCTGGAGCGCTACAGCCACGTGATGCACCTGACGTCGGAGGTCAGCGGCGAGCTGGTCGACGGCAAGACCCCGGTCGACGTGCTGCGGGCCACGCTGCCGGCCGGCACGGTGAGCGGGGCGCCGAAGGTGCGGGCGATGGAGATCATCGACTCGTTGGAACCGGTCAAGCGCGGGCCGTACGCCGGCGTCGTCGGCTACGTCGACTTCAGCGGCAACCTCGACACGGCGATCGCCATCCGGACGATGTTCGTCGGCCCCCACGGTGCCTCGTTCCAGGCCGGCGCCGGGATCGTCGCCGACTCGGTCCCCGACGACGAAGACCTCGAGTGCCGCAACAAGGCCGCCGCCCTCCTCGCCGCCGTGCCCGCCGCGAGGCGGATGACGGCAAAGCGCAATGCCGAGGGCACCCTCGCCTGACAGTGAGACGGCGGCGAGCTCACGGTTCGGTCGCCGTCACCCACGGCGGCATCGTGTCCGGACGGAGGAGCTGCCACTCCGCACGTCGAGCGGTGAGGTGGGCCTCCTCCACGTCGACGTCGTAGTGGTCGGCGACGCGCAAGACGCAGTAGAGGATGTCGGCCAACTCGTTGCCGAGGCGGCCCGAGGTTGTCCCGGGTTCTGTTGAAGTGAGGTGGTGATCCCTCCCCGGGCGGTGCCGTTGCTGGCATCGTTCGGGGGTCCTACCAAGACGCTCCGAAGGAGGAGGGATCACCGTGTCCAAGAAGGTACCGGTCGTGAAGATCACGACCCCGCAGGCGGCTGGCGAGTTGGCTGGTCTGCCGTTGGAAGCAACCGTTGCGATGGCCGATGTCGCCGTGGCGATGAGAGAAGGGCTGCTCGCGTTGTCGACTGCGGCGGGTCTGGTGGTGATGCGCCAGATGCTCGACGCCGAGCTCGCTGGGATCGTCGGCGCGAAGCACGCCAAGCTCGACGAGCGGGTCGGGAACTGGCACGGCACGACCAAGGGTCAGGTTGTGCTCGGTGCCCGCAAGATCAGCGTGGAGCGACCGCGTGGCCGTTACGTCGACGGCGGCGAGGTCGAGCTGGACACGTGGGCGACGTTCGCCAGTGAGGATCTGTTGCGTCAGGTCGTTGTCGAGCGGATGCTCGCCGGTGTCGCCACGCGACGTCATGAGCTGGTCGCTGAACCGGTCGGCCAGGTTGGGACGGCGGTGTCGAAGTCGGCGGTGTCACGCCGCTTCGTCGCCGCGACGACCGCCGCAGTCGCCGAGCTGCTTGAAGCGGACCTGTCCGCGTTGGAGACAGCGGTGGTGATGATCGACGGGCTGAATATCGCCGGCGAGATGATCGTCGTCGCCCTGATCATCACCGCCGACGGGACGAAGGTGCCGGTCGGGTTGCGGCTGGGTGACACCGAGAACAAGGTCGTCGTCACCGATCTGCTCGCCGATCTCGTCGACCGAGGCCTGCGCTTCGAGCACGGGATCCTCGCCGTGTTGGACGGGTCGAAGGCGTTGCGCTCGGCGGTCGCCAAGGTGTTCGGCACCAAGGCGCTCGTGCAACGCTGCACCCTCCACAAGCGCAGGAACGTGACCGAGTACTTGCCCGTGGCTCGCCGTAAGGCGATGGACAAGCGGCTTGCCGGGATCTTCGCGAACGCCGACACCGACGCCGGGCTGCGTGACGCACGCCGGCTCGCCGCACAGTTGAAGAGCGATCACCCCGACGCGGCCGGGTCGCTGCTCGAAGGGCTCGAGGAGATGTTCACCGTCGCTCGACTCGGTGTCACCGGTGCGCTTCGGCGGTCGTTGACGAACACGAACTGCATCGAGTCGATGATCTCTACCGTCCGGGTCGTCACCGGCCGCGTGAAGCACTGGCGCGACGGCGACATGAAGAAACGCTGGATCACGACCGGGATGATCGAAGCCCAACGCTCGTTCCGACGCGTCCACGGCCACACCCAAATGACCAACCTCGTCGAGCTGATCGGCCACACCATCAACCCCGTCACACCCGCCAACTACGATCAAGCCGTTGCCTGAGCAACAACCGGATCACCACCCCACTTCAACAACAAGCGGGACATCCTCGGCGGCCCTTTCCGGCCTGATAGGCGGCGCTGCCGTCTCGGTCAGCGAGGTAGTAGCCCTCGGTGGTCAGCACGGCCCGTGCCAGGTCGCCGACCTGCTTGGACAGTTCGATCATCAGCGTCTCGACGGTCCATGCCTTCCGCTCGCGCTCGTCGAAGGCCGCGGCGACCGCCCGATTGATGTCGATCAGCTGGGTCAACGTCCGTTCCACGCGGACATCTTGCTCCGAGCACGGGACAGGGCGCCGACGTGGCGCTATCCAAGGAGGGCGACGAGCAGCAGGATCGTGCCGAAGGCGCCGATCAGCAGGGCCGACACGACGGCGAGCGCGACCAGGCCGGGCACCTTCATCCCCGCGGCGACGGCGGCGCGCAGGGACGGGTACATCTCCGGGGCGCCCTGCATCGTGCCGCTGAGCTTGGTGAGGCTGCGTGCCGTGGTGGCGACGGGTTGGCCGGAGTCGTGGTCGATGACGACCGCGAACGCCTGCTTGGACTGGCCGAGCAGCGAGCGCACGTCGGCGAGCAGGCGCGGAACGTGGTGCACGGTGCGATGCACGAACAGCCACGCCGCGATCCCGGCGACGACGGGGATCGCGCAGATCGCCGCGCCGACGAACATCCACGCCGTGCGCGACGAGCCGTCGAACGCCCAGAAGCCGGTGGCGTACGTGGCCGCGCCGATGACGACGGCGACGGTGGCCACGCCGAACGCCAGCGACGACAGGCGCTGCAGCGTCGTGTCGAGGAACGAGGCGAACTGCCGGGCGGCGCCGTCGGTGCGCGCATCGAGCTTCGGCGTCGCCACCTCGTACGGCTCGGACATGCGTCCAGTGTGCCAGGACCGTGTGATGGTTGACTGACGGCATGTTCTGGTTCTCACCCGATCGCGACGTGGTGCGCGTCCACGGGCCGGATGCCGTGACGTATCTGCACTCGCAGCTGTCGCAGGACGTCGCCGCGCTGGCCGTCGGCGCCAGCGCGTGGTCGTTCGTCCTTCAACCGACGGGCAAGGTCGACGTGCTGCTGCGGGTGTGGCGGACGGCCGACGACGAGCTCGTGCTCGACACCGACCGCGGCTTCGGTGAGGTGCTCGTCGCCCGGCTGAACCGCTTCAAGATCCGGGTGAACGCGGAGATCGAGCCGCTGGACTGGCGCTGCATCGCGGTGCGCGGTGGCGACGCCGGCGCGGTCGGCGGCGGGATCGTCGGTTGGGGCGGCGGCGTCGACCTGCTCGGTGCAGGCGTCGCCCCGCCGGCGGGTGCGGCTGCCGGGAGCGTGACGGACCACGAGGATGCCCGCATCTCCGCCGGCTGGCCGGCGATGGGCGCCGAGATCGTGCCGGGCCAGACGATCCCGGCCGAGACCGGCGTCGTCGCCGAGGCGGTCAGCTTCACCAAGGGCTGCTACCCGGGTCAGGAGCTGGTCGAGCGGATGGACAGCCGCGGCTCGTCGGCCCCGTTCCACCTCGTCGTCCTCGACCGCGCCGCGGGCGACGTCGTCGGTGGCGAGGTCGTCCATGACGGGACGGCGATCGGCACGATCACGTCGGTCGGCACGACACAGGTGCTGGCGCGCATCCGTCGCGGCGTCGAGGCGTTCCCCCGATGAAGCGCCACGAGCGCCAGCTGGAGAAGATCCGGGCGCTGTGCATGGCCCTGCCCGAAGTGACCGAGGAGGTCACGTGGGGCACCGACGTCAACTTCCGGGTGCGCAAGAAGATCTTCTGCTTCCCGGGCGACGGTGGCAGCTTGACGGTCAAGGCCGACCGTGACGAGCTGCCGGCGCTGCTCGCCGACCCTCGCGTCACGCCGGCGCCGTACCTGGCCCGTGGTGGCTGGATCCGCCTCGACCTGTCGACCGGCCGGGTGGACTGGCCGGAGGTCGACGAGCTGATCCGCACCAGCTACTGCCTGATCGCCCCGAAGAAGCTCGCCGCCCAGGTCTGACATCGCTCCTTGATGCCGTCGTCATCGGCCGGAGCCGAGCACCGGCGCGATTCGAGATTCGCCGTCCCCGTGCGCACATCTCGAATCGCACTCGGCGGTCCGCTGGACGCGATTCGAGATGTGCGGTGCCGGTGCGCACATCTCGAATCGCACGGCCCGAGGGCGAGTGCGCACATCTCGAATCGCACGGCCCGAGGGCGAAACGCTCAGTGCGTGAGGGCTTGGAACTCGCGGTCGTGGCGGAGCGCGTCGAACTCGGGGGCGTTGTCGGCGGCGTGGCGCAGGCCGTCCGACGGTGGGCCGTCGCCAACCGCGGCGCGCAGCCAGCCGAGCGCCACGGCCCGGTCGCCGAGCGCCGCCGCGGCGCGCGACACGCACACGGCCAGCATCGGCGACGGCTCGCGCGCGTACGCCGCGGCCGCGTAGCTCGCGGCCCGCTCGAAGTCGCCGAGGCGCAGCAGCACCGAGGCGAGCACGAACTCGCTGTAGGTGCGTCCGACCGGCAGCGGGTCGCCGAGGAGGTGGACGAGGTCGTCGAGGGCCATCTCCGGCGCGGCGTCGGGTGGCCACCAGTCGGGGGCGTCCTGCTCGGCGAAGTCGGCGACGAGCAGCTGGCGAGCGATGTCGGGGTGTCCCTGGGTGAGCTGCTGGTGCGCCCGATACCACGGCGAGGGCAGTTGCCCGGCGACGAACCTGTCGACGCGGTGCTCGCGCCACGCCGCCGCCTCGCCGGCGGCGAACAGGCTGGCGCTGTCCAGCTCCCGCGGGCGCGAGCCGGTGGTGGCGCGCACGTGGGCGAGCATCTGCAGCTGGCCGATCAGCGGGACCATCGCGAACACGCCCAGCGAGCGCCACCGCGGGCTGAGCAGTAGCAGCACCGCCGCGGTGCCGGTGATCGCCAGGCTGGCGTAGATCATCACCGTGTGCGCGGTCCTACGCGGCAGCAGCGCTTCGAGCCCGGCCTCGGCGATGTTGCCGCCGTCGAACGGCAGCACCGGGACGAGGTTCAGCGCGCCGATCACCGGCCCGGCCCACCACAGCGCGAACTGCACGTCGGTCCAGCCGCGGTTTGGATCGAGCGGGTTCGCGCCGGCCAGCAACAGGCCGGCGACGCCGAGGGCGATCTGCACGGCCGGCCCGGCGACGGAGATGCCGGCGCGCTCCCAGCGCTTCAGGTGCCGGGTCGGCACGAACGACGCGTAGCCGTACAGGAAGTCGAGGGCGATCTCCGACTTGGCGCCGGTGGCCCGTGCGGCGAGCGCATGGCCCAGCTCGTGGAGCAACGTGAACGCGGCGAGGAACAACGCCAGCCACAGCCCCAGCGACGTGCCGTTGACCGCGACGACGAGGACCAGCAGCAGCAGGAAGCCCGGCCGGACGTGCACCGGGAAGCCGAACAGCCGGAACGTCGGTGTCGCTGCGGCCATGCGCCCGATCCTACGGATCATCCACACCGGCGCGCCTGCACGTGACCGTAGACTGCCGGGCCGTGTCGTACGTCTACGCCTTTGACCACAAGCACCGTCGTCCGCCGAAGGAGCTCAAGGACCTGCTCGGTGGCAAGGGTGCCAACCTCGCCGAGATGACGAGCGTGCTGAAGCTGCCGGTGCCGCCGGGCTTCACCATCTCGACGGATGCCTGCCGGGCGTACATGCACGGTGGCTGGCCCACTGGGCTCGACGACGAGATCGCCGCGCACGTCGCCAAGCTGGAGAAGGCGATGGGTCGCCGCCTCGGCGACGCCGCCGACCCGCTGCTCGTCAGCGTCCGCTCCGGCGCCAAGTTCTCGATGCCCGGGATGATGGACACCGTCTTGAACCTCGGCCTCAACGACAAGAGCGTCAAGGGCCTCGCCAACGTCACCGGCGATGCCCGCTTCGCGTACGACAGCTACCGCCGGTTCATCTCGATGTACGGCCGCATCGTCCTCGGCATCGACGGCGAGCGCTTCGAGCACCCGCTGGAGAAGGCCAAGGACGAGGCCGGCGTCAAGACCGACGCCGAGCTCACCGCGGCGCAGTTGCAGGAGCTGTGCGACCTCTACAAGACCGTCGTCAAGACGGCCACCGGCAAGCCGTTCCCGCAGGCGCCGGACAAGCAGCTGCGTGGCGCCGTCGAGGCCGTGTTCAAGAGCTGGAACGGCGCCCGCGCCATCGCCTACCGCGTCCGTGAGCGCATCGACCACAACCTCGGCACCGCTGTCAACGTGCAGACGATGGTCTTCGGCAACCGCGACGACAACAGCGGCACCGGCGTCGGCTTCACCCGCAACGCGGCCACCGGCGAGAACAAGCCGTACGGCGACTTCCTGATCAACGCCCAGGGCGAGGACGTCGTCGCCGGCATCCGCAACACCGAGGACCTCGACGCGCTCGGCCGTCACTTCCCGGCGATCCACGACGAGTTGCTCGGCATCTTCGCCCGCCTGGAGAAGCACTACGAGGACATGTGCGACACCGAGTTCACCATCGAGCAGGGCAAGCTGTGGATGCTGCAGACCCGGGTCGGCAAGCGCACCGGCACGGCCGCGCTGCGGATGGCCGTGGAGATGACCAAGGGCACCGGCCGTGGCGCCGACCGCTGGAAGATCTCCAAGGACGAGGCCCTGATGCGGATCACCGCCGACCACCTCGACCAGGTGCTGCACCCACAGTTCGCCGGCACCGGTGAGGTGATCGCCAAAGGGCTCGCCGCATCGCCGGGCGCTGCGGTCGGCAGGGTCTACTTCACCGCCGAGGACGCCGCCGACGCCGCCGAGCGCGGCGAGGACGTCGTCCTCGTGCGCAACGAGACCAGCCCCGAGGACGTCCACGGGATGATGGCCAGCAAGGGCATCCTCACCGCCCGCGGTGGCCTGGTCAGCCATGCCGCGGTCGTCGCCCGCGGCTGGGGCACGCCGGCCGTCGTCGGTGCCGAGTCCGTCAAGATCGACGGGCGCCAGTTCAGCGTCGGCAACTACGTGGTGCGCGAGGGCGAGGTCATCTCGCTCGACGGCTCCAGCGGCGCCGTCTACCTCGGCGAGATGCACCTGACCGCCGCGGAGCCGTCACCGGAGTTCAACACCGTCCTGCAGTGGGCCGACGCGATCCGCAAGGGCAAGCTCGGCGTGCGCGCCAACGCCGACACCGGCGAGGACGCCAAGAACGCCCGGGACCTCGGCGCCGAGGGCATCGGCCTGTGCCGCACCGAGCACATGTTCCTCGCCCCGGACCGCCTGCCGGTCGTGCGCGAGATGATCCTGGCTCGCACGCCGGACCAGGAGGAGGCCGCGCTCGGCGAGCTCGGCCGCGTCCAGCAGATCGACTTCGAGGAGATCCTCGACGCGATGGACGGCCTGCCGGTCACGGTGCGCCTGCTCGACCCGCCGCTGCACGAGTTCCTGCCGTCGGTCGAGGAGTTGCGCGTCAAGCAGGCCGGGCCCGGTGGGTTGTCGGCCCGTGAGGAGGTCGAGCTCGCCGCCGCCGAGTCGTGGGCCGAGCACAACCCGATGATCGGCACCCGCGGCGTGCGCCTCGGCGTCGTCAAGCCGGGCCTGTACGCGATGCAGGTGCGGGCGCTGATGGCCGCCGCCGCCGAGCTGCGCAAGAAGGGCAAGAACCCGATCGTCGAGGTGATGATCCCGCTGACGGTCACCCGCGAGGAGATGCACACCGCAGCGGCTGGGTGCAGGAGGCGATCGACGAGGCGGTCAAGGGGCTGCGCAAGAAGCCGGAGGTCACCATCGGCACGATGATCGAGACGCCGCGCGCCGCGCTGCGTGCCGACGAGATCGCCGAGGAGGCCGACTTCTTCAGCTTCGGCACGAACGACCTGACGCAGCTGACGTTCGGCTTCAGCCGTGACGACGTCGAGAGCAGGATGATGCCGGCCTACCTCGAGCAGGGCCTGCTCAAGCGCAACCCGTTCGAGACCATCGACCAGTCCGGCGTCGGCGAGCTGGTCAAGCTCGGCGCGCAACGCGGCCGCAGCGTCAACAAGAGCCTCAAGCTCGGCGTCTGCGGCGAGCACGGCGGCGACCCGGAGTCGATCGCCCTGTTCTACGCGGCCGGCCTGAACTACGTCAGCTGCAGCCCGTTCCGCGTGCCGATCGCCCGCCTCGCCGCGGCCCAGGCGATCATCGCCGGCCGCAGCACGACGGCGAAGTCCGACACGAAGTAACAGCCGAAGTAACGCCCCGGGAGCGGCCGCGGGTCGCTCGGTAGTGTGCCGACATGGCCATCGTGGAGGAGGACCTGGAACGGGTCCGCTCCACGCTGGCCCTGTCGGACGTCGTCGGCGAGCACGTCCAGCTCAAGCGCGTCGGGCGCAACTGGGTCGGGCTGTGCCCGTTCCACGCCGAGCGCACCGGGTCGTTCAACGTCCGTGACGAGACCGGCCGCTACCGCTGCTTCGGCTGCGGCGCGTCCGGCGACGTGTTCCGCTTCGTGCAGGACGTCGACAACGTCGACTTCGTCACCGCCGTCGAGAAGCTGGCCGCCAAGGCCGGCATCCAGCTGCGCTACACCACCGGCGGCGAGAGCCGTGAGCGCCAGCGCCGCAAGCAGCTCGTCGACGTCGTCGCCCGCGCCGTCGACTGGTACCACGAGCGTTTGCTGACGTCGCCCGACGCCCGCGAGGCTCGTGACTACCTGCGCCGCCGCGGCCTGTCCGGCGAGGTGGCGCGGACGTTCAAGCTCGGCTGGGCGCCGGATGCGTGGGACGAGCTGAGCCGCGATCTCGCCCGAGCCGGGGTCAACGGCGAGCTGCTGCGCGAGACCGGGCTGGCGTTCACCAACCGGGCCAACCGCCAGCAGGACGCGTTCCGGGCCCGGGTGATGTTCCCGATCTTCACCGAGACCGGCGACCCGGTCGCGTTCGGCGGGCGGATCCTGCCCGGCTCGGCGGATCCGGCGAAGTACAAGAACTCCGAGGCGACGTCGATCTACGCGAAGTCGAAGACGCTGTACGGGCTGAACTGGGCCAAGGCGCACGTCGTCGCCGCCGACCAGGTGATCGTCTGCGAGGGCTACACCGACGTGATCGGTTTCCACCGCGCCGGGGTGCCGCGGGCCGTTGCCACGTGCGGGACGGCGCTCACCGAGGAGCACGTCCGCCTGCTGAAGCGCTTCGCCAGCAAGGTCGTGCTGGCCTTCGACGCCGATGCCGCTGGGCAGGGTGCGGCTGACAAGTTCTACGAGTGGGAGCGCAAGTATGAGGTCGAGGTCAGCGTCGCCCGCTTCCCCGACGGCCAGGATCCCGGCGAGCTGAGTGTGTCGGACCCGGCCGCGCTCGCCGCGGCTGTCGGCGATGCCGTGCCGTTCCTCGGCTTCCGCGTCCAGCGCGTGCTTGCCGGCCGGGCGCCGTCGTCGCCCGAGGAGCGGGCACGTCTCGCCGACCGGGCGATGCACGTGGTCAACGAGCACCCCGACTCGAACGTCCGCGGCCTGTACGCGGCTCAGGTGGCCGCGCACACCGGCCTGCCGGCGCGCGACCTCGTCGAGGCGTCGCACAAGCGGGTGCGGCCGATCGTGCGGGCTCCGGTCGTGCGCCGCGCCGGGCACTCGGAGAACGCTCAGTTCGTGGCCATCGCCCTGTTGCTGCAGCGCTGGGACGACATCGCCCCGTGGATGATGGAGGAGCTGTTCGACGACGAGACCTGCCGGCGGGCGTTCCTCGCCGTCGCCTCGACCGGCGGCGCGATCGAGGCTGCGCTGGAGGAGGCGGACCCCGAGGCGCGTGAGCTGTTGGAGCGAGCCGCGGTGGCCGACATCGACGCCGACCCGCAGGTGGAAGCCCGCACCCTGATCACCCAGGCGGTGCGTCGCGAGCTCGCCCGGCGCACCCACCTCACCGACCCCGAATCGATGCGTGAGACCAGCGATGCGCAGCGGATGATCGAGGAAGCTCGACCAGACCGCTGCGACGCAGGAGTCCGCAGAGGCATTGCTAGGGTGGCTCGAGCGACGGAGCGAGGAGCGAGGGTGAGCCAGTCGGCAGAGCACTCAGCATCGGCTCCCGTTCCGGGGAGCCAACAAGCGCAGTGGGACCGCATGGTCGCGCGCGCCAGCGAGAGCGGCGTGGTCTCCGCCGACGAGGTGGCCGAGTTGCTGCGCGAGGTCGAGCTGACCGGCGACGTGCTCCTCGACGTGCACACCGACCTCGCCGCTCGTGGCATCCGCATCTCCGAGCCCGGCGAGGAGCCGAGCGCCGCCGCCACGGATGACGAGGACACGCCGCCCGAGCCGGTGCGCCCGGTGTTCGAGCCGATCACCGTCGAGGACACCGAGCGCCTGCTGGTGCGGCGTCGGTGGCGGCGCGCCGAGCGCCAGGCGGCCAGCGGCGAGTCGTCCACCGGCGACACCGTGCGCATGTACCTCAAGGAGATCGGCCGGGTCGACCTGCTCTCCGCGGACGACGAGCGCCGCCTCGCCCAGGCGATCGAGGACGGCAACCGGGCCGCGGTGCTGCTGGACACCGAGCCGCCGGGCACCGTGGCGCATCGCCGGCTGTTGCGCACGGTCAACGCCGGCCAGCGTGCCAAGAGCGAGCTGATCCAGGCCAACCTGCGCCTCGTCGTCAGCATCGCCAAGCGCTACAGCGGGCGGGGCATGCAGTTCCTCGACCTCATCCAGGAGGGCAACCTCGGGCTGATGCGGGCGGTCGACAAGTTCGACCACACCAAGGGCTTCAAGTTCTCCACGTACGCGACGTGGTGGATCCGCCAGGCGATCACGCGGGCCATCGCCGATCAGGCACGCACCATCCGCATCCCCGTGCACATGGTCGAGAGCATGAACCGGGTGCTGCGCACTCAGCGGCAGATGCATCAGGAGCTGGAGCGGGAGCCGACGATCGACGAGCTCGCCGAGCGCTGCGGCATGCCGCCCGACCGGATCCGCGAGATCCTGCGGATGTCGCTGGACCTGCTGTCGCTCGACGCGCCGGTGGGGGAGGAGGACGACTCCAGCCTCACCGACTTCATCCAGGACGTCACCGCCGACACGCCGGCCGACATCGCGACGAAGCGGATGCTCACCCGTGCCGTCGAGGAGGCGCTCGGCGAGCTGAGCGACCGCGAGCAGGAGATCGTGCGAATGCGCTTCGGCCTCGACGACGGCCAGGCGCGCACCCTGGAGGACGTCGGCAAGTACTTCAACGTCACCCGCGAGCGGATCCGTCAGATCGAAGCGAAGACGCTCGCCAAGTTGCGCCACCCGCAGCGCAGCCAGCGCCTGAAGGAGTTCCTCGAGGAGGAGTAGCCCCGGTCGTCGCTGCGGTCAGGACCGGGCGACGACGAGCAGCGCGGTGTCGTCGTCGAGGTCGTCGGCGCCGATGAGGGCGTCCATGATGTCGGTGGCGATCTGCTCGGCGCCGTTCCTGGTGCCGCCGACGCTGCGGCGCAGCAGCTCGAGGCGGTCGTCGATCGGGACGTGTCGGCGCTCGACGAGCCCGTCGGTGTACAGCACGAGCACCGAACCGGCCGGGAAGTCGACGACGGTGTCGGTGTGGGGCATGCCGCCGGCGCAGATCGGCGGATCGCGGGCAACGTCGAGTGGTGACGCTTCGGCGCCGGGCAGCAGGAGCACCGGTGGGAGGTGGCCGGCGTTGGCGATGCTCATCCGTCCGAGGTCGGCGTCGAGCCGGGCGTAGACCATCGTGGCCATCTCGTCGGGCTCGAAGTGGTGGAACTTGGCATCCACGCGCTCGAGCACGGTGGCCGGGCTGTCGTGCTCCAGGGCGTAGGCACGGGTGACGCTGCGCATCCGGCTCATCACCACCGCAGCGCGCAGCCCGTGGCCGGCGACGTCGCCGATGACGAAGCCGAGCGCCCCCTCGGGCAGGTGGAACGCGTCGTACCAGTCGCCGCCGACACCGAACGACTCGGCGGCGACGAAGCGCGTGGCGATCTGCAGGCCGGCGACGTCGGGGATCTGCGTGGGGAGCAGGCCGCGCTGCATGATCCGCGCGCGGCGCGGCGTTCGTCGGCGGCCTGGTCGGCGACGACGCTGATGGCGATGCGGTCGGCGGCATCCTGGACGCGGGCGATGTCGTCGGCGTCGAACGAGCGGGGCGTGCGCGAGCCGACGTGGAGGACGCCGACCAGTTGCCCGGCGGCGACGAGCGGCACGCCGAGCAGGGTGCGCAGCCCGGTGCGGTACAGCAGCGGGTTGACGACCTTGTCCGGCCCGACGTCGTCGAGCACGACCGGCTGGCGCTCGACGGCGACGCGGCCGGCGAAGCCACGCCCGACCGGGACGCGTATGCCTTGGCGGACCTCCTCCTCGAGCCCGTGCGAGGCGTAGGCGACGAGTTGGCTGCTCGACGCGTCGAGGAGGAGCACAGCACCCTCGTCGACGCCGAGCACCTCGGCCAGGCGGGTGAGCAGCTCGTCGGTGACGGCACGGGCGTCGAGGCTGGACAGCTCGGCCGTCAACGAAGCCGGCGTGGGCTCGTCGCCGGTCGCTGTGGTCACGTTCGGGACGGTACTCAGCCTGGTGGCGCGAGTGGAACGGCAAGGGGGCGCTCGCAGCCGGTCTTGCTATCCTGCAAGACGCCTTTCCGAGATAGCTCAGTTGGCAGAGCAGCTGACTGTTAATCAGCGGGTCGCAGGTTCGAGCCCTGCTCTCGGAGCCGCAACCGGCCCGGCCGTGGACGATCCCGTCCCGGCCGGGTCGTATGGTTTTGGCGTGGTGTCGCTCACCGATGTCGAGGCGATGATCGCTTCGTTGCCGGAGGTCACGACCGGCTCCCGGCACGGCAATCACACGTGGATGGTCGGCGGCAAGGGCTTCGCCTGGGAGCGGTCGTTCAGCAAGGCGGATCTGAAGCGCTTCGGTGACGCGCCCGTGCCGGACGGCCCGATCCTCGCCGTGCGCGAAGCGATCCTCGACGGCTGGCTGGCCTGCGCGCCGAGCGCGCTGGCGGAGTCGTACCTGGCGTCGCGGCGTCGTCGCCCGTCGCGTTCCTAGAGGTCGAGCGGCGTCGTCTCGTAGATCGCGATCTCCGTCGCCCCGTCGCTGAGGCCGCGAAGGTCGCGGACGAACTGGACCGACGCCGGCACGGCAAAGTGGGCGCGCACCGCGTCGGCGTCGCGCCACTGCTCGATGAACACGAACCGCTGCGGATCCTCGAGATCCTGATGGACCGAGTGCAGCAGGCACCCGGCTTCGAGTCGAGAGCGGTGCACGTGCTCCAAGCTCAACTCCCGGACCCGCTCGACGTTGCCCGGCAAGGCGCGCACGCTGCCGGTGATGATCACCATGCATCCGACCCTACGCTCGTGCCTTCCCGAGTGCGGGGCGGTAGCTCAGTGGTCAGAGCAGGGGACTCATAATCCCTGGGTCGTGGGTTCGATCCCCACCCGCCCTACCCCCACTAGCAGTGGATGATGTCAGGTGGAGACCCTACTCCGCCGGAGGTCATCCAATAATTTTCCAACAATGTGTTACGGTCGCCGAAGTGAGCGAGCTTCGGAAGGCCCCAGGCATGCGCGAGCGGTCGCCAGGCGTCTGGGAGCTGATCGTCGCAGCGGGAGTCGATCCGGTCACCGGCCGTCGCCGACAGGTCAGCCGAACCTTCCGCGGCAACCTGCGCGAGGCGAAGCAGGCCCGGGCTGAGCTGCTCGTCGAGGTGTCGAAGGGTCGCCACGCAGGATCGGCCGCGACGGTGGAGCAGCTCTTCGGGGAGTGGATCGTCGAGTTGCGCCGCAAGGGTCGATCACCGAACACCGTGTACGGCTACGAGCGGGTGTACGAGCGCAACATCCGCCAGGCCCTTGGCGGCGTCCCCGTGACGAAGGTGACGACGAAGATGCTCACCAACCTCTACGGCGCTCATCAGAAACGTGGACTCGCGCCGCGCAGCGTGTACCAGATCCATGCGTGTCTGTCGTCGATGTTCACGCAGGCCTGCCGTTGGGGTTGGCGCGACACGAATCCAGCGCAGTGGGCTGAGCCGCCGTCGTTGCCGAATGTGGCGCCCGTCGTGCCGGCGCCGGAGGAGGTCAGCCGCCTCATCGCGGCTGCCCAGAAGTCGCGTCGACCTGAGTACGCGCGAGCGATCCTCGTCGCGGCGACCACCGGCGTTCGGCGCTCCGAGTTGTGCGCGCTTCGCCGGTCGGGCATCGACTGGGAGAAGCGACTGCTCACTGTGTCGGCGTCCATGGTGATGTTGAAAGGGGTGCCGCTGCAGGAGATACCGACGAAGAACCGACGCGAGCGCGTTCTGGCACTCGACGACTTCACGCTCGCTGCGCTTCGAGCGCAGGTCGAGTTGCTCGAGCAGCGTGCCGCCCTGGCCCGCACGACCCTCGACGCAGACGCGTACGTGTTCACCGATGATGTCCGCGGTCTCGTCCCTTGGAAGCCGGATGCCCTGTCCCAGTACTTCGGACGGCTGCGCGATCGAGCCGGTCTGTCTCATCTCGACTTCCACGATCTTCGGCGATTCATGGAGACCTACGGTCAGGAGATGGGTTACTCCGTCTCCCAGGTGGCGATGCGCGCCGGACATGACCCCTCCGTCGCTGCGAGGCACTACAGCGGTCGGGTGTTGGAGACGGACCGCCAGTTGGCCACGGCGGTGGCCGCCCTGCTGCACGCGGACGCCTGATCGTGATGTGCGACGGAGCCGATGTCAGACCGTGTCCCGTTCGGGAGCGAGGCGACACACGGGGTCTGGCGGAAGCCGACGGCTGTCGCTCACGACTCCGTCGCCTCGACATCCCGAGCATGACGGATGACTGATCGGACGCCGACCGGCTACGCCGACGCGCTGGCGGAGGCGAAGCGGGCGATCCGCTCAGCCCGTGTTCGGGCAGTGCTGACCGTGGACCGGGAGCTGGTCGAGCTGTACTGGACGCTCGGTCGCCTGATCCTCGACCGCCAGGAACGCGACGGCTGGGGATCGAAGGTGGTCGAACGGCTCGCGTCCGACCTGCGCCGTGAGTTCCCCGGCATGACCGGCCTCAGCGTGCGGAATCTGCTGTACATGCGCTCGTTCGCCGCCGCCTGGCCGGACGCCGCAATTGTGCAACAGCTTGTTGCACTATTGCCGTGGGGGCACAACCTGCAGCTCCTCGCCAAGCTCGACGACCCGGAGCTGCGTCGATGGTACGCCGCCGAGGCGATCGCTTACGGCTGGAGCCGCGCCGTGCTGGAGAACCAGATCATGTCGCAGCTGCACCTGCGCGCCGGCAGCGCTCCGTCGAACCTCGCCGAGCTGTTGTCCGCCGGCGACTCGGAGCTGATGCAGCAGGTCACCAAGGACCCATGCAACCTGGCGTTCCTGATGCTGGAGCGCGACGTCGCCGAACGCGACCTGGAAGCGGCGCTCGTCACCCACATCCAGGAGTTCCTCCTCGAGCTCGGCACCGGCTTCGCGTTCGTCGGGCGACAGCATCGCCTCGAGGTCGCGGGCGACGAGTTCTTCATCGACTTGTTGATGTTCCACATCCCGAGCGCCCGCCTTCTCTGCACCAACGGCGGCCAAGCGGCGGGCATCCGCGCGCAGCGAGCAAGGCGGTTCGAGATCGGTCAGGCCAGGTGTAAGCCGTGGACCTGCAGTGCCCGGATGAGGTCCTCATCGTCGGCGCCGATCTCGTCGGCATCCGAGTTCGTCGGTGCGGCTGGCTCGAAGATCGCCCAGTTCTCGAGGTCGTCGCCGTACTTCGACAGGTAGCTGATCCCGTTCCATCGTCTCGCTCCGGCCTCGGTGCGATCGAAGAAGTGCCGGGAAATCTCCTGTGTCAGCACGCGTGGAGTGGTGAGCCTGATCGTCGCGGCGTCGAGGTCGTCGACGTCGTAGTGGACGAGGCGGGCGGCGAGCGCGCGGCGGAGTTCGGCGATCGTGTCGTGGTGCCCGATGTCGACGTAGTCGCCGACAAGGCTGGCGGTGCCGATGCAACGCGCACCAAGCCACTCGAGAGGGAGCTCACCAGTCAGCGGAGGAGCCGCCTCGCCGTCATCGGCTTCGATCGCGTCGTACTCGGCCAGGACGGCTGGGTCGGGGCGGAACTGGGCGAGGCACTCGATGAACGTGGCGAGCCGTTGGGTCGAGGCGTAGAGCACGCGGTAGACGCCTTGAGGGTCGTCGTAGCGGTTGCCAAAGGTGCCGTCGGGTCCGGCGTAGCGCCAGTCCGGCCAGGCCCACGGATCTGGGAGTCGCCCGATCCGGTGGACGACCGGGGGGACGGTGGCGGGGGTCACCCGCCGACTTGGAACGCTCGGGCCGCGGCGAGCACGAGCGGGCCGACCTCGTCGAGGTCGCCGTCGCGCAGCAGCCGAGCCGGTGAGCGGTCATCGAGGTGTGGGTTGAGGCCCTGGAACCAGGCCTGCACGACACGCGGGGCGTCGGACTCGTTGAGCACCAACGCGAGTTGGAGCGCGAGGCGTAGCCGGTCTTCGACGTCGGCGGACTTGACGTCGCGGGTGCCGTCGGCCCATTGGTGCACGGCTCTGGTTTCGCGCACGCCGGCGAGGTAGGCGACCAGGCGGGGGGTGAGCAGTTCGCGGAGTTGGGCGACCACGGCCTGGAACGGTTCGCGCATGGCCCGCTCGTGGGCCTGCAACTCGGGGCGGCTCAGCCTGATATCAGCCATAACGACATCGTAACGACAGCCGAATCACAGATCAAACACATCCTGTTCCCGGCATTGGCGTCAGGTCGGGTTGTCGCTCGCCGCGCCGACCGGTGTGATTGGGCTCGTCGCAGCTCGGTCGAGCTGGGAGAGTTTGAGTTCGACGTGGTGCAGGCTCTGCTCGATGCCGTCGATCTCACCGTGCCAGTTCATCTGGCGGGCTTCGGTGAGCCGGTCGGTGAGGTTCTGACGGAGTTCGATGAGGCGCGGCTTGCGTGTGGGTTCGACGCGCAACATGGGGCAGCGCACGCAGGCGTGCTCGTGGACGCATGGCGTTCCGTAGGGGTGGTGGCAGGTGCCGAGGGCGACGCGGCGGAGCGTGAAGTGCTGCTCGAACTCGGCCCACTCCTCGCTGGTCGGCGACCGGTACTCGTCGTCGGGACGGCGCTGTCGACGGCGATCGATGAACGCCCGGTAGTGGTCGACGACCTGTTGCGGGTAGACGGCGAGGTAGCCGTTGGTCGTGTTCAGGTCGAGATGTCCGAGCAGTTGCTGGGCGATGTGCACAGGCAGTCCGGCGTTGACCGCCTCGGTTGCGAAGATGCGCCGGAAGTCGTGCGGCGTGAAGCGCAACGGCTGGCCGTCTACGTCACGCAAGTTGGCGTCGTGGGCCACGTCGCCGAGCAGCCGGCGCACGACGCTGGGGTTGATGACCGCGGGCTTGCCGCCGTAGCGACGTTGGAACAGGTGCGGCTGCGCGGGCAGCCAGCAACGTTCGTGGCCGTCGTAGAGGGCCACCACCGGCACGACGCCGTCGGCGTTGCTGATCCTGGTGATGATGCGGACGAGCACGTTGGCCAGCTCGGGTGCGACCGGCAGGACGCGTTCGGTGTCGGTCTTCGACGGGGCGATCTGCAGGAGCGGTACGACCTCGCCGTCGGGTTGGGTGTAGCGGCGAATCGACAGGTGGGTGAGTTCGAGGAGTTCCTCGCAGCGGCACCCGGTGTGCCTCAGGACCTCGATGATCGCCCACGCCCGGAACGTCTCGTCTTCCTGCTGAAACGTCTGCACGATCGCGCCGTCGGTGACGCGCCGCACGGCCGGTCGCCGGGCTCCGTCGTGGTAGTGCGACCCGCGGGCGATCCGTTCGTAGCCGATCCCGTCGATCTCGAACTGCTCGCCGACTGCTGCGGTCTGCGCGGTCGTGTGCAAGGCGACCGCGGTGTGGTGGCGCCGTTCGGCGGTGTCGACGAGTGTCGGCAACAGCGGCGCCAGGGTTCGGGTGCGTTGGTGCATCTCGGCCTGTCGGCGTCGCAGCTGCTTCTTCGATCCAGCCGTGTCGGCCGCCGTGACCGGTGACGGCGCCGCCCACCGCGACCACCGGGCAGGGGCACCAAGCGACCACTGGGCGATGTCCAGGTAGAACGACCGCACCGCCATCATGACCACGGTGCCGCCCCGCCGGAACTGTCCGTCCGGTCCGTAGCGCTGCCGCTCCTTCCACGCGAGTGCCACGTCGGGGTCCAGCCGTAGGTCGTCGATGCCGGGGTGGTGCTCTTCGAGGTCGCGCCAGAACCGCAAGGCGAGGGAGACCGCCAGGTTCCGGATCGTGCTGTTGTCCACCGCCGGCTCGCGTTCGCGCAGGTATGCCACAAGCAGGTCGCTGATCGGCCGGCACTGCAACCGATACTGATCGACCAGCGCCGCGGTGTCGCGCTGGCCGACATGTTGAGCAGCTCGGCACGTGGCAGGGGCGTTGGCGAGGCCGCCGACGGCTTGAAGAGCCAAGGATTGAAGGACGCGAACCGGGCCGTCACCGGGGCGAAGATCATGTAGCCCGACTGGCCCTTCAGCACCGAACGCCCCAACTGCTTCCACTGTTGGAAGCCCGCCACCAACGATGGCACCGGCACCGGCACCGGCACCGGCACCCGGCCTGCCTCGAACGCGTCAGCGTGCTGGACGTAGATCAACAACGTGTTGCCGAAGGAGCGCGACCGGAACCGAGCAGCGAACGCCACCGCCTGCGCCCAGTCCTCGCCCGACACCAACCCGCTCACAGCGGCCGTCAGGCGCTCGTGCAACGCCTCTAGTGTCGCGAGTCGTTGATTCGTTGGAGATAGCTGGCGAGGCTGTCGAGGATCTCGTCGGCGGTCTTGCGCCAGATGAATGGGCGTGGGTTCTCGTTCCAGTGCTCGACCCAGTCGTTGATGTCACGGCGGAGTTCGGTGACGGACCGGTGCGTGGCCCGGCGCAGCTTCTTCGTTGTCAGCTCGGAGAACCAGCGCTCGACTTGGTTGAGCCACGAGCTGTAGGTCGGGGTGTAGTGCAGCGTGAACCGGCGGTGTCGCTTCAGCCAGCGTTGGATCTCGGGTGCTTTGTGGGTGGAGGCGTTGTCGCAGATCACGTGCACGTCCAACCCGTCGGGCACGGTGCGGTCGATGAGGTTCAAGAACGATCTGAACTCGACGGCGCGGTGCTGGTCGGTCATCTGGGTGAGCACCTTGCCCGAGGCGATGTCCAACGCGGCGTACAGGTCGGAGGTGCCGTTGCGCACGTAGGTGTAGGTCCGCCGTGCTGGGGTGCCGGGCAGCATCGGCAACACCGGGGCGGTGCGGTCGAGGGCTTGGACTTGGGTCTTCTCATCGACGCACAACACCACCGCGGCGTCGGGCGGGTTGAGATAGAGACCGACGACGTCGCGGACCTTGTCGATGAACTGCGGGTCGGTCGACAACTTGAAGTCCTCGATCCGGTGTGGCTTGAGCCCGAACGTGCGCCAGATCCTGGTGATCGCTGTCTGGTCCAGACCCACCTTGGCAGCCATCGACCGTGTCGACCACTGCGTCGCCCCGTCCGGCGGCGCCTCCTCCAGCGTGGTCACGATCACCTGCTCGACGATCTCGTCGGTGATCTTGCGCGGCTGCCCCGGACGCGGCTCGTCGATCAACCCGTCGAGACGCTTGGCGGCGAACCGGGACCGCCACTTGCCGACCGTCACCGCGTTGCACCTCAGGTCGCGGGCAATGTCCTTGTTCAGCTCACCATCCGCAGCGGCAAGCACGATGCGACACCGCAACGCCAACGCCTGGCCCGTCGTCGGCCGGCGAGCCCACCGCTCAAGCGTCTCACGCTCATCCGCGCTCAACACGATCTGCGCTGTCGGTCGTCCTCGCTGGCCCATCGGTGCCTCCCATCGTCGCTGACAACAACGACAACACGACACACCACCTCAAAATTCCAGCGAACTACAGACTCAGGACACTAGCTTCGCATGGCGCTCAGCCTTCTTCTCGTGATCGGAACGTCTCTCCACGCGCTGCGGCCCTCGCTATCCATGGGCCGTCTATGGCGGCGGCCCTCGGACAGTGAGGTACGCCGTGCGCCCCGCTGCGAAGGGAGCGTTCATCCCCCACGCGCGAGGTCCGGCGCCTCCTGACGGCGTTGTTCCTTCCATGCGGTCAGCTTCTGGGGGTTTCGCATGACCCAAATGTGGTCGACTCGGCCGTCGTGCGTTCCGATGGAGACCGCCGCGATCACCGCTCCTGACCCATCGAGAGCGATGATCCCCGGCAGCGCGTTGACGCTGGACACGAGGATTGACAGGTCCGGCTGGCGTGTATGGACGTCGATGAAGTAGCGCGCGACCTCGATGGCCCCAGAGATGGGTTCCACTGACGCGCTGACCAACCCGCCGCCATCGGTCACGGCGACCACATCGGGATCGAGCTGTTGAACGAGCCCTGCGAGGTCACCGACCTCCCAGGCCTCCTTGAATGCGACGATCACCTGAGCATGCAGGCCTGCATCGACCTGACGATGTCGTTGATCCCGGATGTGCCGGCGTCCAGTCGAGGCGAGTTGACGACACGCCTGGGGTGACCGACCGACGATCTCGGCGATCTCGTCGAACTGGTATCCGAACACGTCGTGAAGCACGAAGGCGACCCGCTCCGGAGGGGTCATGGCCTCCAGCACGATGAGCAACGCCATGTGTAGGGACTCATCGAGGGAGACTGCATCCGCTGGGTCCCTCGATGATCTGTCGGTGACGATGCTCGTCCAACCTGCTGCGGGAACCGGTTCGGGGAGCCACTCTCCGACATAGCTCTCCCGTTTGTTGCGCGCCGAGCCCAAGATGTCGAGGCAGATCCGGCTGACGGTGGTGACGAGCCAGGCAGTCGGCGTCTGCACCTCGTGGCGACGTTCCTCGGGCAACGAGTACCAGCGGGCGAATGCCTCCTGGACGGCGTCTTCTGCTTCGGACACTGACCCGAGCATTCGGTAGGCGACGTTCAGCAGGAGCGTCTGGTCTCTTTGCTCCACGGCTGGCATCACCTCGGGGTCGACTTGTGCCGACAGATTCCTCACAACGGTACTGACGAAGTAGCCAGCCGAAGTGTGAGGCTCGCGCCGGCGCGGGTGCCTGTGAGTCGGACCGGTGGTGCCGTCGACGCCACGGGGTTGGCGGCGTTGACGCACGGCGTCACGTCGGCTGCCGGCCGCCGTAGCGCCTCACCGCGGGAGACGTGGCGTGCGTCACGCTCACAAATGCGTGCGTGTTTCGTCATTCCCACCGGCTGAGCAAGACAGCTCGCCTTGACTCATATCCAGAAAGGCCTGTTCCATGAGCGAGACAACTGTGACCTTCATCAACACCTTCGATGTCCAGCCTGATCGGCACAAGGAGCTGATTGAGATCTTGACCGCTGGCATCGAGCAAGTCATCCGACACCGGCCTGGGTTCATCTCGGCGACGGTGTTGGTGAACTTCGAGGGAACTCGCGTCGTGAACCTGGCCCGATGGCACAGTGCCGATGACGTGAAGGCAACCCAGGCGGACCCTGCTGCCGCCGAGTTCGCTCGGCGATCGGCTGAGATTGCCACTCCGAATCCGGCAATCTATCGGGCTGCGTCGGAATCAGAGGTCGGTTGAGGCGAGCATGTCACTCGCTGTAGCGGTCATCGCCGTCACTGTCGTAGCGAATCTTGCGATCGCGACGGCCGACCTGTTCCGAGCGAAGTTCGTCCTCGCCAACTCCGCCGAGGTAGGCGTTCCCGAATCTTGGCTTCCGGGCCTGGCCGTCGTGAAGGGTGCTGGAGCTGTCGGGCTGGTGGTCGGTCTTGCGGGTGCTTCCGCTGTCGGCATCGCTGCCGCAGGAGGGTTGGTGCTGTTCTACATTGGTGCCGTCGCTGCTCACTTGCGTTGCCGCGTCCTGTACAACATCGCGTTTCCGATGTCGTTCCTCGGCTTGGCGATCGCCTCGCTCGTCTTGATGATCTCGCGGTGACGATCGCGCTGCGGCAGTCCCGAGATTGTGTATCGGACCACGATCGGCAACCTCGGAAACTGCCTGACCAGTATCCGAGCACCGCAAGCAGACCACAGGGGCTTGTCTGACCGTTCGGCATCGAGGTACGTGTGGACAATCCAACGCGAACGATCGCCGCCGGCTGCGCTCAGGCCGTGGCGAGCGTCGCGAGGTGTCGGAGTGCTTCGGTCGCTTGTGCGGGCAGGACGCCGTTGCCGAGCGCGGCGAGTTGCTCGGTGGCGGTGAGCCCGAGGTCGGGACTGGTGACCCAGCCGGGCTCCAGGCCCATCAGCCACTCCACGAAGATCGGCGCTGGTCGGGGGCGTCCGTCGCTGCCGAGTTGTACGGGGGTGGGTGCGGGTCGGCCGGTCAGGTGTTCCCATCGGGTGACGGCGTGGGCGTAGCGTCCCCAGCGGCGAACAGCGTCCCGATCTGGCACCACAGCTCCGACCCCGACTCGTTCGGGTCCGGATCGTGACGCCCTCCGACACCAGGGCGGTACGGACGGCGTTCGTGCTCACGCCGAACCGCTGGCCGATCGCGCGCATCGCCAACCCCTCTCCATAGAGGCGCGCGGCCTGCTTTCGCTCGTGCTTGTCGAGGGAGCGTTGGCGGGGCGCGACGCCGTGCCGGCGGGCGTGCTCGGAGACGGTCGTTCGGTGGACGTTGTAGCGGTCAGCCAGCTCGTTGACCGGCACCCCCTGGCGGTACTCGTCGACCAGCGCAGCGACCTGCGCGGATCGCAGGAGGGTTTGAGGATTTCGCAGTTCGCGGACGATTGGACCCCGAGCATCGGTCATCTGAGGCTCCTGAGAGCGCCGCCGGCGGGCCGTCCCGCAGCGCAACACCCGCTTGACCAGGAGTTCTACCTCGCGCCGGGGGTTCGAGAAGCTCCTCGTTACTTCCACAGCATCTACCAGGCACGATGCGGCCCGCAGGTCGGCCAGCTGCGGCGTCTGGTAGCCGATTGGCAGCGCCGCTCACGACGACTTGCGCAGACGGCGAGCAAAGTCGTTGGCTGCGTCGATCTGCTGCTCCGCTGTTGGGTGCACGTACTGGTCGAGCGTGAACGAGACCGTCGAGTGGCCGAGCCGTTCGGAGACGAGCTTGGCGTCGCGGCCCGCGTCGATCAGGAGTGCCGTGCGTGTGGCGCAGGTCGTGGAATCGGATCCGGGGCACGCCGGCCGAGTCGACGAGCCGGTCGAACTGCTGCGTGAGCGTGGCCGGCCTGAGGAAGTCGCCGTCGGGCCCGGGGAACACCAGACCTCGGTCGCGCCAGTGCCTGCCCATGGTGAGCCGCCACTCGGCCTGCGCGGCGCGGTGTCGGCGCAGGGGCGCCACCAGGTGGTCGTCGAGACCGACGGGCCGGTCGCGGTGCGATTTGGTGTCGCCGACCACGAGCTGCCCGTCGACATCGGTCACGGACTGGGAGACGAGCGCGGTGCGGCCGTCGAGGTCGACGTCTGCCCACCGCAGCCCGACGACCTCGCCACCCCTGCAGCCGGTCAGCGCGGCGAACGTGATCGCCTCGGCGTGCTGGCGGCCGTCGATGTGATCGAGGAACGCTCCGAGCTCGTCCCACGACCACGTCCGCCCAACGGGGGGATGGTCAGACCTACGAAGCGACACGCCTGGCGATCAATGTCGGCGAACAGATCCGCGACGCCCGCGAGGCAGCAGGCCTGACCCAACGCGTGCTCGCCGCTCGTATGGGCACCAGCCAAGCTGCAGCAGCGCGCCTCGAGGCCGGCGGAGTCGGTTCGACGCTCACGACGCTGCAAAGGGTCGCTGCCGCGCTCGAGCGCAGGCTCGCAGTGGAGTTGACGCCAGCGAGCTGAACCGACTCACGGCGCCGCGCCAATGCAGCGAAGTGGGGAGCATCGAGGCGCTCCAACGCAATGACCGGCAACTCGCTCCTGGGCCATTTCGCGTCGCCGGCACCAGCGCTGTGCGACCGAGCCAGGTGCACGGTGTCGGAATGACGGCGGACGGTCCGCTGTCGTACGATCGGGTGTTGCCGCACGAATCTCGATGTGCCGTCCATGCGGTCACACACGATCCCGAGGACGGGCGCCGCGAGAGGAGAGGCTGATGCACGGGAAGGCAGTGGTCGTCGGGGTGGGGGAGTCGGCGTACTACGAGCGGGGGTGGTCGCCGCAGAGCGAGTTCCAGCTGTGTTGCACGGCGATCCGCAACGCCGTCGCCGATGCCGGTCTGACGATGGCCGACGTCGACGGGTTGGCGTCGTACCGGGACCGCAACGAACCGGTGCGGCTGTCGGCCGCGCTCGGCATCGGCGATCTGCACGTCAGCGCGCAGACGTTCGGTGGTGGCGGCAACGGCGCCGGCGCGGCCGTCACGCTGGCCGACATGGCCGTGTCGGCGGGGTACGCCGAGTGCGTCGTCGTCTACCGCGCCCTCGCCCAGGGGCAGTTCGACCGCTACGGGCAGGCGGCCAAGCCGCGCCGCGCCAGCGGCTCGGCGGCGTACACCGCGCCGTACGGGATGCTCTCGCCGGCGCAGATCACGGCGATGCAGACGATGCGCTACATGCACGACCACGGTGTCACCCAGGAGGCGCTCGCCGAGGTTGCGCTGGCCTGCTACGCCCACGCCCAGCGCAACCCGCGGGCGATCCGCTACGGCAAGCCGCTGACGCGTGAGCAGTACCACGCGTCGCGCTGGATCGCCGAGCCGTTCCACCTCTACGACTGCTGCCCGGAGAACGACGGCGCGGCGGCGATCGTCGTCACCACCGCCGAGCGGGCGCGGGACCTGGCCAAGCCGCCGGTGGCGATCGTCGCCGGCGCGCACGGCCTCGGTGCCGGTGACGGCAGCGGGGCGTTCACCGACCGGCAGTTTCCGACGGCGTTCTACCGGGAGGTTGCCGAGCAGTTGTGGGGTCGTGCCGGCTGTGGGCCGGTCGACGTGCAGGTCGCCCAGTTGTACGAGAACTTCACCGGTCCGGTGTTGATGGCCATCGCCGAGATGGGCTTCTGCGCACCGGAGGAGCTCGATGCGTTCGTCGCCGGCGGGCGGATCCAGTGGGGCGGTGGTGGCCTGCCGATCAACACCGCCGGTGGCAACCTCGGCGAGGCGTACATCCACGGCTTCGGCAACGTCGTGGAGGCGGTGCGCCAGGTGCGCGGCGAGTCCACCTGCCAGGTCGACGGCGTCGAGCTGAGCCTGTCCGTGTCCGGGCCCGGCTTCGCTCCCGGCAGCGCCGTCCTGTTCGGAAAGGGGTGAGCGTGACCACGACCACCGACAAGGGTCCGCTGGACGACTGGGTGTTGCCGGCCGTCGACGACGTCAACCGCGCCTGGTTCACCAGCGGCGAGCTGACGCTGCAGGCGTGCGCGGCGTGTGCCCACGTGCAGCATCCGCCGGAGGAGGTCTGCCGGGCGTGTGGCGGCGAGTCGTTCGTGTCGCGCGTCGTCGCCCCGACGGGTGTGGTGCACAGCTACACCGTTGTGCATCACCCGGTGAACAGGGCGCTGGCCGGCAGCGTGCCGTACACCGTGGTGCTCGTCGCGCTCGACGAGCTGCCGGAGGTGCGCGTCGTCGGCAACGTGCTCGACGTGGCGCCGGCGGAGGTCCGCATCGGCATGGTGGTGCACGCCGTGTTCCCCGAGCGGACGGCCGACGACGGCGAGGTGATCCGCCTGCCCCAGTGGCTCGTCGCCTGACGCCCACGGATACAATTCGCGCATGACGCTCACGGATCCTGCGCCGTCGAAGAACGCTTGGCGGATCGGCACGCCGGGCGTCGAGGGGTGGACGCGCACCGCTCGCCCGGGCGATCCGCACAAGTACTTCATGGTCTCGGCCGACTGCCACACCACCGAGGGTGCGGCGTTCCTCGAGGGGATCGAGCCGGAGTACCGCGAGCGCGTCCCGCACGTCGAGGAGCGCTCGAACGGCGCCCAGTACATGATCACCGAGGGCAACCGCCCGCAGCTCGTGCGTCCGCCGACGGGTGCCACGGTCCAGGACCAGCAGAGCTACGAGAAGGTCACCGACAACCGCGGTCCCAGGGAGCGCATGGAGCCGGAGGATCTCGCTCGGCTGAACGGTGGACGGTCGGTCGAGCAGCGCCTCGTCGAACAGCGTGCCGATGGCGTCGATGTCGAGATCGTGTTCCCGTCGTTCGGCTTGCTGTGTTGGGCGACGCCGGATCCGGTGTTCGCGATGGCGATGTGTCGGGCGTGGAATCGCTGGGCCGAGGGCCAGATGGGGTCGTACATGCGTGGTCCGAACCCGTCGATCCTGCCGATGGCGCTGCTGGCCACCGGCGACATCGAGGGGACGATGCGCGAGATCGAGTGGGCCGCCGAGCGTGGCTACCGGGGCGTGTGCATCGGCAACTCGCCGATCTACGGGCCGACCGAGCACGGCAAGCTGCAGTACCAGGATCCGGAGTTCGAGCCGGTGTGGTCGCTGCTGGAGGAGACCGGCCTCGTCGTCACGTTGCACGTGTCGACGGGCCGTGACCCGCGGGCCAGCGGCGGCAACGGCGGGGCGATCATCAACTACGTGTGCCACTCGATGGCCACGACGATCGAGCCGTTGGTGGCGATGATCGCCTCGGGCGTGTTCGAACGTCACCCGAACCTGCGGGCCGGGCTGGTGGAGAGTGGTGTCGGCTTCGTGCCGTGGATGCTGGAGTCGATGGACCACGCCTACCGCGCCCATCACTTCTGGGTGCGCCCGGTGATCCCCGAGCTGCCGTCGCACTACTTCCGGCGCAACTGCTTCGCGACGTTCCAGATCGACCAGGTCGGCATGGACACCGTCGAGCAGTACGACCTCGTCGACAACTTCCTGTGGGCCAACGACTACCCGCACCACGAAGGCTCGTGGCCGCACTCCGCCGACGCCATCGAGCGCTCGATGGGCCACCTGCCCGACGAGGCCCGAGCCAAGATCCTCGGCCTCAACGCGGCGCGCATCTTCGGCCTCGACGTGCCCGACCGCTGAGGACCGTTCCTCACCGTCGAGCGCGTCCGCGAACTACTGCCCGAGACCGGCCCAGAACGCTTCCTCCACCAGGCGGGCCTTGGCCTCGCTGTCCAGACCAGTGAGGGCCACAGCAAGCGTGGTCCGGTGGCCGCCCTCGGCGTTCATCGAGACCTTCAGGGTCGATGGCGACCGCCGGCGTTCGACACCACCTTGACACGTCGCTGTCGGTTGAAGATCGCCGTCGACCGTGATCTTCCTCTCTCTGCCGACGAAAGTCCTGACCCAAACCAACAGGCGGCAGAAACAACCTCAGGCTCGACGCCGCCGGCGCCGTGTTCCCGATTTGACAGATCGGTCACGCGGGGACTATTTTCGCCGCCTGTCAATGCCAAAAAGGCTTTCCCAACTCGCCGCATGTGGCGCGTTGTGACGTAAACAGTTGGTCGTGACGAATCGGGGAACAAATGGATTCGGTAGCGCGCAACCAGGCAATACACGCACTCGTGGCCGACTACTGCCATTTTGTCGATGAATTGGACTGTCCGAGCGTTGCTCGCCTCTTCGCCCCGGAGGGCGTGCTGCACATCGCCAACTTGTCCTGCAGGGGCCGTGACGCTATCACGACCGACTTCGGCGCGTATCTTGATCGTCTCCCGAATCGGCCGCTCCATCTGGCGCACAACACGAGGATTTTCGACCACGACGACCGCATCGGCGGCGTCACTCGATTCTTCACCTTTTTCCCTGCGGCTGGGCTGGTGCCCGCTCGTTCCGGTCATTGGGAGGATGAATTCGTCTTCGACGACCGGGCGTATTTCCTGAGTCGTCGAGTTGTGTTCGACGAATGGTCGCCAGCTCCGGTGGAAGGGTCACGCTGATGCTCGGCTTCGAAGCGGTGGCACTCGACGCGTGGCATTGAGCACTCAGGTCCGACGTTCGCGCCTTTCTCTCGGATCGTCACGTTGTGGAGCATGAACGCGGACTGGGGATTGCCTCTGCGCGCCTTCCGGGCTTCAGCGCCGAACTTGCCGATCGGGGGTGGGTCGGAATGTCGCTCCCATCACGCGTGGGGATGGCGTCCCGTCTCGTGGTGTAGGTGACCACGTGCGTTCCCGTCGGCTGTGGGTCAGTTTCGGGGTGCTGCGGGCAAGGCTAGTTCGGCGTTGTTGTCGGTGAGCTCGGCGACGGAAGCGGCGGCGATGTAGCGGCGTTCGGCGGCGATCATCTCGTCGTTGATCTCGACGAGGAGGGCTCCGACGAGACGGATCACGGACTGCTTGTCGGGGAAGATCCCGACGACGTCGGTGCGTCGCTTGAGCTCGCGGTTGAGGCGTTCGATTGGGTTGTTCGACCAGATCTTCGACCAGTGCGCTGGCGGGAAGCCGGTGTAGGCGAGCACGTCTGCCTCCATCGCTTCGAGCCGCTCGGCGACTGCGGGCGCGTAGGGGCGCAGTTGGTCGACGACACCGCGCAGCTGGGCGCGGGCGGTGTCGGCGTCGGGTTGGGCGAACACGGTGCGGATCAGGGCGGCGATCATCTGACGGTGGCGGTGTTGGGCCGCGGCGAGCAGGTTGCGTATCGCGTGGACGCGGCAGCGTTGCCAGGCGGCGCCTTGCAGGCTGCGCCGGATCGCCTTGACCAGACCGGCGTGCGCATCGGACACGACCAGGCGCACACCGCCCAGGCCGCGGTCGGTCAGGCTGGTGAGGAACTCGCGCCAGAACGTCTCGTTCTCCGAGTCGCCGACGTCGACACCGAGTACCTCGCGGTGCCCGTCAGCGCGTAGGCCGGTGGCGATCACGACGGCCTTGGACACGACGTGGCGGTGCTCGCGGACGTGGACGTAGGTGGCGTCGAGCCAGACGTAGATGAACGGCTGGTGATCGAGCCGGCGGGTGCGCAGCACGTTGACGTCGGCGTCGATGCCGGCGCAGATCCGTGACACGGTCGACTTCGACACGCCCGAGTCGCAGCCGAGCGCTTTGACGAGGTCGTCGACCTTCCGGGTCGAGGTACCGGTGATGTACGCGGTCATGATCACCGCCCACAGGGCACGGTCGACGCGTCGGCGCGGCTCGAGCAACTCGGGGAAGAAGCTGCCGGTGCGCAGCTTCGGGATCGCGACCTCGACGTCACCCGCCGGCGTGGAGACCAGCTTGGGGCGGTGCCCGTTGCGCAACGCGGTGCGCTCCGGGCTGTGCTCGCCGGGGCCGGCGCCGATCGTCGCGGTGAGCTCGGCTTCGATCAGCTCCTGCAACGCGGCGGCGAGGATGTCGCGCAACGACGTCGACAACGACGCGTCGCTGCCGGCAAGCCGCGCGGCAAGGTCAGACAGGGCAAACTCTCGGGTGGTCATCGTGCGTCCTTCTCGTTGGCTTGGTCGCTTCCGAGAATCGCACGATGACCACCATCACCCCAGCGATGGTCGAGGCCTCCTACACCACGTGATGGGACTCACTCCGCGTGGGTGGGCGCGAACGCACCGCTCTCGAGCGGTTCATCGCGGTGGAGGAACTGCTCGCCGATGGTGCACCGGTCATGTATCACTGGGTTGCCGACCGGCAGTCCGGCCCGATGATCCTGCGGTTCGGCAGCGATCAGTTGCAGTCCGAGTTCCTCCCGTCGATCGCAGCCGGGGCCCGCAGCTTCGCGATCGGCATGTCCGAGCCGGATGCGGGATCGGACCTGGCCGCGGTGACGACGGTGGCGCGGCCGGTCGACGGCGGGTGGCTCGTGTCCGGTACGAAGGTCTGGACGAGCGGGGCGAACGAGGTGGAGTGGATCCTCGTGCTGTGTCGCACGGCGCCGTCGGCGTCCGGCAAGCACGACGGGCTGAGTCAGCTCGTCGTCCCGCTGGGCGCGCCGGGCGTCACGGTGACTCCCATCGAGACCATCGACGGATCGTCCGACTTCTGCGAGGTCGCGTTCGACGAGGTCTACGTTCCCTCGACACAGGTGCTCGGCAACCTCGGCGAGGGATGGGCTCAGGTCAACTCGGAGCTTTCCTTCGAACGAGCCGGTCCGGATCGTTACATGAGCAGTTGCCTGCCGTTGCTCGACTTCGCCGGCAGGCTCGATGGCACCTGCGAGACGCGGGCAGTGGCGACCGTCGGCGACCTCGCCGCCCGCTGGTGGGCGATTCGTCAGCTCGGCCTCTCCGTCGCGCGCTCGATCGATCGGGGTGCCGCACCCGCCGTCGAGGCGGCGATCGTGAAGGACCTCGGAACGACCTTCGAGCAGGAGGTGGTCGAGCGCGTCCGAACGATGACGACGGTCGAGCTCGACCCCAACGACCGCGACCCTGCGATGCGGCGGCTGGCTCGGGCGACCTTGCTCGCGCCGTCGTACACGATCCGTGGCGGAACTTCCGAGGTGCTTCGTGTCGTCGCCGCTCGAGGGTTCGGGGCCGGTCCGGCCTTCGGCAACCCGACGTCGTCGGACGATCTGCTGACGTCGACGGTCGCGAAGATCCTCGAACGGCACTCGGAACCCGGCAGCCGTCCGTCGTCGGTCTCCCTCGACGCCGACCTGTGGGCACGGCTGGCCGACGCGGGCATCCCTGCGATCGGCATCGACGAAGCAGCCGGGGGCTCCGGGGGTTCGTTCCTCGACGCCGTGCTGCTGGTCCCGTTGTTCGGGCGGTATGCCGCCCAGGTGCCGTACGTCGAAACGGTCCTGGCGAACTGGGTCGGCGCGCAGGCCGGGCTCGGTCCGGCAACCGGACCGGCCTCGATCGCGATCGGCGGTGACCAGCTCCGTGCCGAGGCGAACGGGGATCTCCTGGTGATCGACGGGTCCGTCACCAGGGTCCCTTGGGCGTCGGCGGCGGACGAGCTCGCCGTCGTCGTCCCGGTTGGCGACCGTTGCTGCTGCGCGCGCGTCGACGTGAGCCGGGCGACCGTCGAGCGTGGTGAGAACCTTGCGGGCGAGCCGCGGGACACGGTGTCGTTCGATGCGCTGACCGTCGGGCGCGGCGAATGGTCCGAGCTGCCGCCTCCGGTGTCGATCGACGTCGTCGAGCGGTGGCTGGCGCTGCTGCGCTGCCTGCAGGTGGCCGGGGCGTGCCAGGCGGTGACCGATCTCACGTTGCGGTACGCGGGCGATCGCGTGCAGTTCGGCAAACCCATCCGCACGTTCCAAGCCGTGCAGCGTCACCTCGTGGCGCTCGCGGCCGAGGCGTCGTTGGCATCGATCAGCAGCGAGGTGGCCGCCCGGATCGCCTCGTCGGTCGACTCCGACGCCGAGTTCGTGGTCGGCTCCGCCAAGATCGTCTCGTGTCGCGCCGCCCGGGATGTCGCCGCCGCGGCGCACCAGGTGCATGGGGCCATCGGCATGACGTCGGAGTACCCGCTCGGGCGCCTGACGCGCCGGCTGTGGTCGTGGACGAGCGAGGCGGGGGGCGAGGCGTCGTGGAGCCGGCGACTCGGGCTCCTCCTCGTCGGGCGGGAACGCCTGGATGCGTGGACCTTGTTGACGACGGACCTGGCGATCTGATGTCCGAGGTCAGCCAGGACCAGATGGTCGGGCACGGCGCACCGGCGGTGGACCCGCCGTGGCTGCAAGCGGCGTACGACCGTCATCGCCTGGTCCACACCGACGACTGCATCGGGAGCATCCGACACATCGACGCCGCGGCGCGGCTGCGCGGCACACGCGAGGTGTCGAGGGGCCTCACGCTGTCGTTGTCGCGTGCACTGTCGCCGGGTGCCGCCGGCGGCACGCCGAGCCTGGCCCCGGCCGTGTACCACGTCCACGACGCGACCCTGGGAACGGACTCCGTCGAGGTCCAGGCGCACGGGGTCGGCTGGACCCACATCGACTCGCTCACCCATGTCGGCCTGGCGGGGACGTGGCACAGCGGCGAGCGATCATCCGCCGTTCCGGTCGACGACGACTCGTTGGTCTCCTGGGCGAACCACGGCATCGTGACGAGAGGGGTCGTGGTGGACGTCCCACGCCTGCGCGGCACGCCATGGGTTGCCGTCGACCAACCGGTCACGGCCGACGAGCTCGACCGCTGCCTCTCCACGGCCGGGGTGAAGCTGCACCCGGGTGATGCGCTGCTGGTGTACATGGGGCGGGATCGCTACGAGGCCAGCGGACATGTGGTCGAACCGATCCTCAAGTCGCACGGTCGACCGGGTATCGGTGAGTCCGGAGCACGATGGATCTCGGAGCAGGACCTGGGGCTGCTGTGCTGGGACTTTCTCGACGCCGTCGGCGACGACGACGGGCTCTGTGTCCACCGGCTGATCTGGGCGATCGGTCTGGCATTGGTCGACAACTGCGATCTCGCTGCGGTCGCTCGACTGCACGACGTCGTGACCGGGATGCTCGTGATCGCGCCGGTTCCGCTTCAGGGAGCGACCGGCTGCCTCGTCAATCCGCTGTTCACGATATGAACGGCTCAGGATCTGCTGGCACCGGGACGACCATCGTGTACGCCGTCGCCGCGGCGCTCGCGAATCGGGAGCGCACCGGTCGAGGCGAACACATCGAGATCCCCATGCTCGACACGATGAAGGCGTTCATGCTGGTCGAGCACGGATCGGAAGCCATCTTTCACCCGGGCGCCGGAAAGGCGGGCTATCAGCGCCTGCTCACTCCGCACCGGCGACCTCACCGGACCGCGGACGGCTGGGTGTGCATCCTGCCGTACTCGGCGGCCGACGACGACGCGATCTTCGCCGACGACGCCCCGCATCTCGTCGGTGACGCCCGCTACTCCACGTTGCGCGAGCGCATCGCCAACTCGGACTTCCTCGACCAACAGGTCCGGGTGATCGCGCCGCGCAGGACCACCGCCGAGTGGATCGAGTTCTGTGAAGACGCGTCGATCCCGTGCAGCGCAGTCGCGTCGCTCGACGACTTGGTCGACGAGCTCCCGGACGCCGATCACCCGATCGTCGGTCGCTACGAGACGATCCCGTTCCCGGTCCGATTCAGGTTCGCCGGATCGGTGAGGATGACGAGGCGGTGTGGGCATTCGTCGACGAAGCCGTTCCGTACGAGGACGGATGAACAGAAGGGACCTCATCGTGCACGGAGCCATCGACAAAGACGTCGTCGTGATCGGAGCCGGGATCACGGGCATCCACGCGCTGCACCAACTCGTCGCCAATCACTTCGACGTCCAGGTCCTGGAGGCCGGAGCCGGCGTCGGGGGGACGTGGTATTGGAACCGATACCCGCGTGCTCGGTTCGACTCCGAGAGCTATTCCTACGGGTACTTCTTCTCGGAGGAGATCAAGCGCGAGTGGGACTGGTCGGAGATGTACGCCGGTCAACCGGAGATCGAGCAGTACCTCAACTTCGTGGTCGATCGGTTCGGCCTGCGCGACAGGATCCGGTTCGGCGCTCGCGTCGACGGGGTGACCTTCGACGAGGCCGCCGGCACCTGGACGGTGCGAACGGCGGACGGGTTCGAGGTCAGGTCGCGCTTCGTGGTGGCGGCGACCGGCATCCTGTCGATTCCGTACCGGCCTCCGATCGAGGGAGCGGAGTCGTTCGGCGGTGAGCAATACCACACCGGTCAGTGGCCGGCGCAGGAGGTGTCGTTCGAGGGCAAGCGAGTGGCCGTGATCGGCAGTGGCTCGAGCGGCGTTCAGCTCATCCCGGCCGTGGCCGAGTCGGCGAGCCACCTCGTGGTGCTGCAGCGCACACCCAACTGGTGCGCTCCGTTGAACAACCAGACGTTCACCGCCGCCGAGCAAGAAGCGATGCGTGCGACCATCGACGACCTCGATCGGCTCTGCCGCACGACGTTCACCGGCATGCCCCACGTCAGTCTCGGCAGGTCCGCCTTCGACGACGACAAGGAGCAGAGGTGGGCGACGTACGAGCGGCTGTGGGAGCAGGGTCATGGCCACCGACTGTGGTTCGGCAACTACGACGACGCGTCGACGAGTCGTGCCGCGAACGACGACTTCTGTGAGTTCCTCAGCGCCAAGATCCGCAGTCTCGTGGACGACCCCGACGTCGCCCGCCGCCTGACCCCGAACGATCACGGCTTCGGCGCGAAGCGACCTCCCTTGGTCAACGGGTACTACGAGACGTTCAACCTCGAACACGTCGAGCTCGTGGACCTCCGGGAGGACCCGATCGTTCGCATCCTCCCGAACGGCATCGAGACGCAGCACGCAACGTACGAACTCGACATGATCGTTTGGGCGACCGGGTTCGACGCGGTCACCGGTGCGCTGACCCGGCTCGGCGTCACCGGCGTCGGTGGTCGGCGGCTTGCCGACGCCTGGGCGGACGGCCCGTTCACCTTCCTCGGACTGCAGACGCCCGGTTTCCCGAACCTCTTCATCGTCGGCGGCCCGCACGCGACGCAGGGGAACATTCCGCGGTCGACCGAGATACACGTCGATGTCGTGGTCGAGCTGCTGGAGTACATGCGCACGAACGGTCTCGACCGGATCGAGGCCGACGAGCGCGCCGCCGCGGAGTGGACGGCGCACGTGTACGACGCGGTGGCCGACGACCCCGACTCGGTGCACGTGGCCGGCACCAACTGGTCCTACGGGAGCAACATCCCGGGCAAGCCGGAACGCCTGTTGATGTACCGACACGGTCTGCCGACGTACCGCTCGAAAGTGGCAGCGTCACGAGACGCCGGCTATCGCGGTTGGAACTTCAGCACGCACGCCGAGCCTGAGGACGGCGGTCGGTGACCGTGTCGGGCAACGACATGGCGCGAGGGCGGAGAACACGATGCGCATAGGAGTCGTGTTTCCCCAGACCGAGATCGGTGACGATCCGATCGCCGTTCGAGATTTCGTGCAGACGGCCGAGGGCCTGGGCTTCGCCCACCTGCTGTGCTTCGACCATGTGCTGGGAGCCGAGCACGAGGGCCGGGTCCCGGCGCTGACAGGCCCCTACGACGAACGACACGCGTTCCACGAGGTGTTCGTGCTGCTCGGCGCCGTCGCGGCTTGGACGGATCACATCGAGCTGGCGACCGGGGTGCTCGTCCTGCCTCAGCGACAGACAGCGCTGGTCGCCAAGCAAGCCGCCGAGGTCGACCTGCTGTCGAACGGCCGCTTGCGCCTGGGTGTGGCGACGGGTTGGAACCACGTCGAGTACCAAGCCATGGGGGCGCCGTACGACCGGCGCGGCGCCTTGCTCGACGAGCAGATCGAGGTGATCCGGCTGCTGTGGGAGCAGCCCCTCGTCACCTTCGAGGGCAGGTTCCACCGCATCGAGCGCGCCGGGATCCTGCCCCGGCCGCACCGGCGGATCCCGATCTGGTTCGGCGGATCGTCGCCGGTCGCCCTGCGTCGGGCGGTGCGTGTCGGCGACGGCGTGTGCTACTCGGTGGGTCCCACTGCCGAGGACCTCGCGCTGATCGAGTCGCTCCTGCGCGCCGAGGGTCGCGCCTCGGAGACGTTCCTCGTCGAAGGCCGACTGAACTACAACGTCGGCGAAGCGCAGTGGGAGGCGCGTCGCCTGGAGCTCGACGGCCGGGGAATCGACCGTGCCGCCCTCAACCTGATGGGCGCCGAGCTCGGCGGAGCCCGCCAGCTGATCGACGCGCTCGGCACGTATGCGCAGCGCATCGACCTCGGTGGTCCGTCCTCGGATCACTGAGGCCCCAGGCATCGGGTACCGTCAATTCGTTTCCGGTATTCTCGTTCACGCGGGCCGCGGCTTGCGGGGCGGACCGGCAAGATCGCCGAACGGGGGTCGTCGATCGTCACGTACGGTCGTGTCGCGAGGGCGTCCAGATCAGGGTTCATGCGCAGCGTCGCTTCGGGATCAGGGTCTGTGCAAGCCCCTGATCATGGATACCCTCGCCACCTGTCTGGTGAATGATCCCGCGGAGCGCGCGAATCCCTTGGAACTACTCGACTAGGTGGAGCGAGGTGAACATGCCGAACGAGACCGCCACGCGAATCCCCCGAGCCTTCCTGGTCGGCGCGCCACGTCCGCTGCTGTCCCGACGTGCCGAAGCAGCGTTGGGTGTGCGACATCGTTCCGTGCTCGAAGGGCTCGAGCAACTCCTGCGCGACGGCGAGTTGGGCGTGCTCACCGTCGGTGAGCTCGCCGCGACCTTGGAGTGCTCCCGCCGCACGCTGTACGAGCTGGCGAAATCGAAAGACCAACTCATGTTGCTCGTCGTCGACCGTGTGATGCACCGCATCGGCGAGACCGCGCTTGCCGCCATCGACTTCGATGTGCCCGCTGCAGTTCAGCTCCGCCAGTACGCAACGGCGAGCATCGGGTACGCCAACCGAACGGCGGCGGTCGGCGAGCTCGCCGACATCCCCGGTGTTCGGCGGGTGGTCGACGCGCACTATCGCTTCGCCGCCACCGTGCTCGAGGGCATCGTGGCCACCGGCATCGACCGGGACGAGTTCCGCCGGGTGGACGCCGCTGTCACCGCCGTCGCCATCCTGGCCGGCGCGGTCCGATTCTCGCAGCGGGACGTGCTCGACCGCCTCGGGCTCTCGCTCGAGGATGCCCTCGGCGAGATGCTCGATCTGATCCTCGTCGGGCTGCTCGACCCGCATCCCGGCTGAAGCCGGATGCTCCGGGCGCGCCGCCGGGACACGGCGCGGCACGGTGCTAACCGGGTACCGCGGTACCCTTGCGCGTGCCGCGGTACCCGACCTAGGGTGGCGCCATGGGGATCAGTGTGGGCAGGACGCTGCTGGCGCCGCCACTGCGCTCGAGTGTCGACACCGGGACGGAGCAGTTCAGGAAGAACAGGGCGGACATGCTCGAGCAACTGGCCGTGATCGACTCACTGCTCGATGAGGCCCAGCAGGGTGGTGGCCCGAAGGCGACCGAGTGACACGTCCGACGCGGCAAGTTGCCGATCCGGGAGCGAATCGCCAACGTGCTCGATCCGGATACGCCGTTCTACGAGATCAGCCCGCTCGCCGCATGCGACTCGGACGACACCGTCGGTGGGTCGATGGTGGCGGGCATCGGTGTCATCGCCGGGACCGAGTGCATGGTCCTCGGCAACGATCCGTCGGTGCTCGGCGGGGCGTTGACCCCGTACGTCGCCAAGAAGTGGATGCGCGCCCTCGAGATCGCCCGGCACAACCGGATCCCGTACGTCAGCTTCGTCGAGTCGGCCGGTGCAGATCTGCGGGTGCAGGCCGGCGACGGGACCGCTCGCAGAACGCAGACGACCCACTTCGCCGAGAGCGGGCGGTTCTTCTACGAGATGATCGAGCTGTCGAAGCTGCGCATCCCGACCGTGTGCGTGGTGTTCGGCTCGTCGACGGCGGGCGGTGCCTATCAGCCGGGGATGTCCGACTACACCATCGTGGTGAAGGACCAGTCGAAGGTCTTCCTGGCCGGCCCGCCGCTCGTGAAGATGGCCACCGGCGAGGAATCCGACGACGAGACGCTCGGCGGAGCCCGGCTCCATGCCGAAGTCTCCGGTCTGGGCGACTACCTCGCCGACGACGAGATGGATGCGATCCGGATCTGCCGCGAGGTCGTGTCCCACCTCAACTGGCGCAAGCCTCCCGCCGCAGCGCTCGCCGTCGCCGACGAACCGCTGTACGACGCCGAGGGGCTGCTCGGCCTGGTGAGCCGGGACCTGCGCCAGCCGGTCGACGTGCGCGACGTGATCGCCCGGGTCGTCGACGGTTCGCGGTTCGAGGAGTTCAAGCCTCGGTACGGCCCGACGATGGTGTGCGGGTGGGCGTCGATCCACGGTCATCAGGTGGGGATCCTCGGCAACAACGGCGTCATCCACCCGGAGGCGGCCGAGAAGGGGGCCCACTTCATCCAGCTCACCAACCAGATCGACGTGCCGTTGCTGTTCCTGCAGAACATCACCGGCTTCATGGTCGGACGCGACGCCGAAGCCGCCGGGATCATCAAGAAGGGCGCGCAGCTGATCAACGCGGTGTCCAACTCGACCGTGCCACACCTGACGGTCATCATCGGTTCGTCGTACGGAGCCGGCACCTACGGGATGTCGGGCCGGGCATTCGGGAACCGGTTCACGTTCCTGTGGCCGACGGCGAAGATCGCCGTGATGGGCCCCAAGCAGATTGCCGGCGTGATGTCGATCGTGCGTCGCAACCAGGCGGCGCGCGCAGGCGTTCCGTTCGACGAGGAGGAAGACGCGAAGGTGGTCGCCGCGGCCGAGACGACGCAGGAGCAGGGTTCCCAGGCGCTGGTCGCGACGGGTGCCATCTCCGACGACGGGATCATCGACCCCCGCGACACGCGGACGGTCCTCGGCCTGTGCCTCTCCGTGGTGAAGAACCGTCCCATCGAAGGGGCGCCGGGCTACGGGGTGTTCCGACTGTGATCAGGTCGCTGCTCGTCGCCAATCGGGGCGAGATCGCCCGGCGCATCATGCGCACCGCCCGGGACATGGGGATCCGCTGCGTCGCCGTGTACGTCGATGCCGACGAACACGCGCCGTTCGTCAGCGAAGCCGACGAGGCCGTCAAGCTGTCCACCGGCTACCTCGACGGCGATGCCATCGTGGCTGCCGCGTTGGCAGCCGGTGCCGACGCCGTGCATCCGGGTTACGGATTCCTTTCGGAGAACGCCGGCTTCGCGGCCGCGGTCGAGGCGGGGGTGCCGATCCTGCCGTCGTCGGATCAACCCGACGACCCGGCCGAGGCCGACCGGGTGGGCTACCCGCTGCTGGTCAAGGCGGCAGCCGGTGGCGGCGGCAAGGGGATGCGAGTGGTCGACCGGGCCGACGATCTGGTCGAAGCCGTCGCCTCGGCCCGGCGCGAGGCGGCGAGCGCGTTCGGCGACGACCGGGTGTTCATGGAGCGCTACGTCCGCCGGTCGCATCACGTGGAGATCCAGATCCTCGGTGACCATCACGGCAACCTCGTCCACCTCGGCGAGCGCGAGTGCTCCATCCAGCGCCGTCACCAGAAGATCGTCGAGGAGTCCCCCTCGCCGGTGATCGACGCCGGCATTCGTGCGGCGATGTGCGAGGCGGCGCTGCGCCTGGGCCGTGCCATGGGCTACGAATCGGCCGGCACCGTGGAGATGCTCGTGGACGCCGTGACGCTCGAGTTCTTCTTCCTCGAGGTGAACACGCGTCTGCAAGTGGAGCATCCGGTCACCGAGGGGGTGACCGGCATCGATCTGGTGCGAGCACAGCTCCTCGTCGCGGCCGGCGAGCCCCTCCACGTGCGCCAGGACGACATCGCCTTCTCGGGGCACGCCATCGAGGTGCGGCTCTATGCCGAGGATCCGTCGAACGGCTTCCTCCCGGCCACCGGGACGCTTGCCGCATTCGAGCCGGCCGACGCGCCGAGCGTTCGCTGGGACTCGGGCGTGCAGGCCGGCTCCGTGGTCGGGACGTTGTTCGACCCGATGCTGGCCAAGGTGGTCACGCACGCACCAACCCGGTCCGAGGCGGCTGCCCGGCTGGCCCTGGCTCTCGAGCGCCTCCACATCGCGGGGGTGGTCACCAACCGCGACTTCCTCGTCGCAGTGCTTCGCCACGACGCGTTCCTCGCCGGTGACACGACGACGGACTTCATCGATCGCGTCCACCCCGCGCCGATGTTCGCCCCCGACGACGAGGAGTTGCTCAGAGCGGCGACGGCGGCAGCGCTGTGGTTGCAGGGCGAGCGCCGCGCCGGCGCACCGGTCTGGCAGGGGCTGCCGAGCGGCTGGCGCAACGCGCGCCTGCCCGACCAGCAGGTGACCTTCGCGCACGGCGAGCGCGTTGTCACGATCCGCTACCGGAGTCGCCGCGACGGCTCCTTCGACGTCAACGGCGACCGAACGGCGCAGGTCCTGTGCCACTCCTCGCTCGCCATCGACCTGGCGCTCGACGGTCGCCGGGCGACGTTCCGGATCACCCGGGTGGGCGATGTCCTCCACGTCCAGTCGCCGGCAGGAACGGTGGCGCTGGACGTGGTGCCGCGATTCCACCTCCCCGGTCCGGAGAGCCTCGCCGGTGGCCTCGTGGCGCCGATGCCCGGGACGGTCCTGCACGTCCGCGTCGCCCCCGGTGACGAGGTGACGGCCGGCCAGGTACTGGTCGTGCTCGAGGCGATGAAGATGGAGCACCACATCAAGGCCCCCGCCGACGGTCGGCTCGCCGAGGTCCGCGTGGCCGAGGGTGAGCACGTCGACAACGGTGGGCTGCTGCTCGTGTTCGAGACGGACGAGGCACCGGCGTGACGCCGCGCGACCCGATCCGTGCCCTCATCCCCGGCGCCGTCCGCAAGAACGGCCGAGCCAACCCCGTCCCCTGTCGCCCTCCGAGGAGTCCTGATGAGCACGAGCGAGATCCTTCACGACCTGCAGGCTGAGCAGTCCGCACTCGACGACGTCATGGCCACGTTGTCCGACGACGCCTGGGAGGCGGCGACGCCGAGCCCCGGCTGGACCGTCGCCGACCAGATCGGCCACCTGACCTACTTCGACGGGGATGCAGCGCTCGCCATCGAAGATGTCGACGCCTTCGTCCGAAGCCGCGACGCGCTCGTCGCCAGGGCGGCGTCCGAGAGTGGCGACGGTGGCCTGACGCTGCGCGCGTATCGCGCGATGACACCGAGTGAGCTGTTCGGCGCGTGGCGTTCGAATCGGGCGCGGCTGGCCGCCGCCGGTGCCAAGCTCGGCGAGGGTGACCGCGTCGTCTGGTACGGGCCGTCGATGAGTGGCAAGTCCTTCCTCACGGCTCGGCTGATGGAGTGCTGGGCTCACGGCCAGGACATCGTCGACACCGTCGGCGCCACCCGACCGAGCACGGATCGCCTGCGTCACGTCGCCCAGCTCGGGTACATCACCAGAGGCTGGTCGTACGCCAACCGGGGCGAGACGCCACCGCCGGGTTCCGTCCGCCTCGAACTGGTCGCGCCCTCAGGTGGCGTCTGGACGTGGGGACCCGACGACGCCGACGACACCGTTCGCGGAACGGCCTTCGACTTCTGCCTGGTCGTCACGCAGCGCCGTCACCTCGCTGACACCGGCCTCAGCTGCGGTGAGCTCGGCAGCCACTGGCTGCAGCGAGCCCAGGCATTCGCCGGCGAACCGACCGACGGCCCGTATGCGACGAGCGACTAGCGGTGCCGCATCCAGTGCGTCGACTTCGAGGGACCGCGACTGGCAGCCCCATACGTGGCTTGCGCGCAGCCTCTCCGGCAGCCGTCGCCGCAACGAGGCCGCCCCGCCCAACTCGTCCGGAGCTCTGCGGCGAGGCGCGGTGGTGTTCGTCCACTCGACGGTGACCTGATCGTCGACGGGAATAGACCCTGTTCCTGTCCGGGCAGGCTCTCGTGTCAAGCGTTGTCGAGGGCTCGCAGCAGAAGGTGGGGGCACCAGGCGAGGTCGTGGCCGCCTACCACGGTGGTCAGCTCCGCTGGCGCGCCTCGCACGGCGAGGAGATCCGTGAGCCGCGCCGCCTGCGTGGTCATCGTCGACTCCAGCGCGCCCACGTGCACCTGGATGCTCGTCCGTGCGCCCAGGTGCGGGTCGGCCAGCACGTGCCGCAGCAGGGATCCGTCGTCGTCGAACTCGCGGCCGTCAGGGTCGTCCTCGCGGAACCACAGCGAGGGCGACTGGGCGATGGCCTGGCGGGCGATGCCCCCGCCGTACAGGGCGACGTTCAGCGCGGCCAACGCGCCATAGCTCTGGCCGGCGACGATCCGCCCTGCCGGCGGGACGCTCCCGAGGTGGGGCGACGCCGCGGCGATGGCGCGCCGGGCCAGGTCGATCGCCCCCGTCCGTGTGGCGAGGCACGAGCGGTCGTCGGCGTCGATCGCGACCACCGAGAGGTCGGGTCGTAGCCCGGCCAGAGCGGTGGCGACGTCCATCTGCTGCCAGTGGGCCCCGTCGAACAGCACGAGCTGACCACGTGCGGCCCCGGGGGCGGGGGTGATCCAGGCCCGCTCGCCGGGTCCGAGCCCGACCACGGTCGTCCCCGATGGCCGTGACCCGACCGGCGGTTCGCGGCGCGCCGGCGGCCAGGCCGGGTGGCGTGGCGCGCCGGGGAGGGTGAGCACGGATTCGACGACCGGTGAGCCGAAGCCTGCCGGGCTGCTCTCCGAGTTGCTCGGATCGCGGCGACCGGCATCGGCGAGCACGCGCAGCCCGTCGAGCGTCGAGGCAGCGTCGTCGGCGACGGCGTCGAGATATCGGTAGCCGGTGATCAGCCCGTCGGGCAGGACGAGGACGAGGTGCCACAGCGACGTGTCGGCGACGCGCCGGAGGCGCCAGCTGCCGAGGTCGTCGACGACGTCGTCGACGAGCGCGGCGATCCACACGACAGGGCCGCGGCCGTCGCCCCCGTCGCGCCGATCGAGGAACGTGACGGTCCGGGTCCCCGGCCGAGGTCCGGCTGTGACGATGGGCCCGCGACCGGCGCGCGCGGCCCACAGCGCCGCGGCGGCTCGCTCGCGTTGGGCAGCCGTGGAGATGCCGGTGATGGCGGCGATCTCCGGTGGACGCGTCGGCGAGATCATGCAGCCGGCAGCACCTCCTCCAGCACCGGCAGGATCACGTCCAGCTCGGCTCGCAGGAGGAGCGGTGCGGGGTAGACGATGTTGGACGAGTGTCCCTCGGGTAGCACCACGGAGCGGCCGTCGGCGACCGCTGGGATTGCCTGGAACAACGGCATGGCGATGATGGTGTTGCGCTCGGCTTCGGACAGGCCCTCGTGCATGCCGAGCACCAAGAGGTCGGCGTCGAGCAGGTCCAACCGCTCGAGGCTGAGGAGGTTGTCGGGATACGACGGACCGAACTGGTCGGCGTTGGGACTCGGTGCGAAGCCGAGGGCTTCGAAGAAGTCGTCGTCGACGGCGCCGGTCGCGCTGAGGAAGGACACGTCCTCGGCCGGTGGGAACACGACGGCATAGGTGAGCGAGACGCCGGCGAACTGGGGGTGCTCCTCGCGGGCCTGCGCGAACATCTCGTCGACTTCGGCGATGACGTCGTCGGCGAGGTCCGGTGTGCCGAACGCCTGCGCGATGATCCGCGCCTTTTCCGTCCACGGCTGCACCTCGGGGCCGTTCTGGACCGTGTAGCCGGCCACCGGCGCCAGCGACGCCAGGCTCTCGTAGTGGTCGCCGAGCGACCAGTCGGAGGTGGCCAGGATGAGGTCTGGCCGGGTCGTCGCCAGCAGTTCGACGTTGACGTCGTCGGTGAAGTAGGCGTCGAGCCAGACCTCCACCGACTGCCCGGTCACCGCTTCGAGCTCCGCCAGCCGCGCCCGGAGGTGCTCGTCCGCAGCGTTGGGGTCGGCGACGCTCGCCACGGCAGCGACGGGGACGACCCCGTACGACAGCGCGATGTCGAAATCGACGGTGGTGAGCGCCACCACGCGCTGCGGTGCAGCCGTCAACGTGGTCGAGCCGTGAGGGGTGTCGAGCGTCATGGGGAAGGCGCCCGTGCCGGCAGCCTGTGTCGTGGTGGCGGCAGCCTGTGTCGTGGTGGTGGCAGCGTCGGCGCTCGACGCCGGGGCGTCGTCGCTTCCACACGCGGCGGCGAACAGGGCGGCGCCGAGCAGGAACACGGCGGTACGTCGGATGGCGGTACGGGACATGGAGCTCCTCGGACGTGGCGGTGCAAGCGAGGTTAGGGAGACCTAACCTCACGCGGGATGGCCTGGGAGGACAACAACCGGGACGAAACGGACACCGGCGTGCCGCCGCGTCTCGTGTCCCTGAGCGAGTACGGCATCGGGACCCAGTCGGGCGTGCGGACCCTCACGTTCTGGATGGGGCACTCCAGCAGCTTCGGTGAGCACGTCGAGCGATTGCATCAGCTTTCCTGGTCGCCCGACGGAACCCTCGCCGCGCACACGCCTGACGGCCGGTGGATCCTGCCACCCACGCAGGCGATCTGGCTGCCAGCCGGCGTGCCGCACGACGTCGCCGTGCTCGGCCCGGCATCGGTCCACTGCTTCTACTTCCGGCCCGATGGCTGCCGGATCACGTGGGATCGGCCCACGGTCGTCGGGGTCGACCCGCTGCTGGGCGGTCTGCTCGGCCTGCTGGTCGCTCGGTCGATGGGGCAGCCGCAGGGTCGGCGCGTCCGCAACGTGGTGGTCGATCTCCTGACCCCGGTCGAGGCCCAGCCGCTGGTCCTGCCGATGCCCGCGACCGGGCCGGCTCGCACCGCCGCCGTCGCAATCCTTCGGGATCCGAGCGACGGTCGGTCGTCGGCGGAGTGGGGGCGGGTCGTCGGCGCGAACGCCAAGACGTTGCAGCGGGCATTCGTCCGCGAGACCGGTCTGACGTTCGGCCAGTGGCGAACGCAGGCCCGGCTGCGGGTCGCGTTGGCGCTGCTCGCCGACGCGACCTCGATCGGCGAGGTGGCCCGCCGGGTCGGCTACCGGGAGGCCAGCGGCTTCACCAAGGCGTTCCGGCGCCACTTCGGCACCTCTCCCCACGCCTACCGCGCGGCCCGGACCGGGCCTGGGCCTTGGTGGGCGCAGCGCGGTCAGCGCCCGGCCGGAGCCGCCTCGTCGATCTCGGTGCTGCCGAGATAGCTCGAGTCCAGCAGGTGGCGCCAGTGCTGTCGGTCTTCGAGATCACGGTGTTCGAGGCGACCGGGTTGGCCCTGTTGCCGAGGTTCGACCACACCATGTCCGCCGTGCTGGCAAGGTGCCGACGCGCCCGGCGACCCCTGCACGGCGCTTCGTCGGATGGGCCGGATGGACCAGGGCCCGGGCACGAGCGTGGGGTCGCCATCCGGCTCAGGGCCTGCGGTTGGGCACCACGCCGGCGATGGCGATCAGCGACTCGACGCAGTCGCGCAGCGAGTCGTCGAGCCGGCGGAACTCGATCGGCACCGCCGCCCGGATGCGGTCGTTGCGCAGCTCCAGTCCGTCCCAGATCGAGCGGAACTCGGCCTCGCGGGCCTTCCAGCGGTCGGGGGAGCTGTCGACGATCGGGCCGGGATCGTGGCGTAGCTCCGGAAGGACGCGGTCGATCGAGCGGGCGATGTCCTCGTAGCTGCGCGTCTCGGTCGAGTACGCCAGGTAGCGCTCGCCGTTGGCCACGCGCTCGCTCTCCAGCAGTCCGACGTGGCAGGCCGCGTCGTCGCGCACGTCGACGGTCATCCACGGCCGGTACGGGCCGGTGCCCTGGAAGATCGCGCAGCGGCCCTCGACCATCCGTTGGATCAGGTGCTGCCACGGCCCGCCGGTGCGCTGGTGGGCCGACAGGATCGGGCCGACGTTGTCGGCCGGGCAGATCGTGATCGCGTCCCACTCACCGCTCGCCGAGGCGGCGTCGGCGAACGCGTGCTGGGCGATCGTCTTGCCGAGCGCGTAGCCGTGGCCGCGCTCGGCGGTGAACTTCGGGTTCGACTCGTCCGGCTCGCGGTCCTCGTCGACGATCGGCCGGCGGGCCAGCTCGGTGATGTCGGCCTCGGCGATGATCGCCGCCAGGCTGGATGTGGCGACGACGCGCCGCACCGAGCCCGACGACTCGATGCTGGCGACGATGTGATCGCAGGTCCGCCGGACGTAGTCGGGATCGGCGTAGGTGCTGACGTGGGAGACGTGGGCGACACCGTCGCAGCCACGGAAGGTCTCGTCGAAGCAGCCGGGCTCGTCGAGGTCGGCGGCATGCAGGGTGAGCCGCCCCGAGGCGTACGGGTTCATCGCCTTCAGGAAACCGACCTTGCCGTCGTCGGCCGTGTCGCGCACGCAGGCCCGGACGCGGTAGCCGCGATCGAGGAGGACCTGGACGACGTGGCCGCCGACGAACCCGGCGGCTCCGGTGACCGCGACGACACCACCTTGACAGAGTGCTGGCATCGGCGGAGCTTGACATGCCGATGGCGCGACGATGGAAGTGTGGATGCCGACGAGCTCGCCGTGCGGGTGATCCCGCGGGCACGGCGCAACGAGGTCGCCGGCGAGCGCGACGGCCGGCTCGTCGTCCGGGTCACCGCGGCACCGGTCGACGACGCGGCGAACAAGGCGGTGTGCGCCGTCGTGGCCGCACACCTGGGTGTGCGGCCGAACGACGTCGAGATCGTCCGCGGGCATCACGCCCGCGACAAGGTGCTCCGGCTCAGCCGGCGGCGTGCTTGAAGAAGCCGCGCAGGGCGTCGGCCATCTCCTGGCGGGCCGGTGCACCCGACAGGATCACGTCGACCATCGTCAGCGACGTGTGCGTGTGGCCACGGGCCTGCAGCTGGCCGACCGGCACGCCGGCGGCTTCCATGGCTGCGGCGTACGCCCGGCCCTCGTCGCGCAACGGGTCGAACTGGCACGTGACGACGAACGCCGGCGGCAGCCCGGCCAGGCTCGCCGCCTTGAGCGGGGACACCCGCGGGTCGGCGCGCTCGGCCTCGTCGATGTAGTGGTCCCAGAACCACACCATCAGCGGCTTGGTCAACACGTAGCCGTCCGAGTTCTCGACGTACGAAGCGGTCTCCAGGTCGTGGTCGGTGACCGGGGTGATCAGCAGCTGCCCGGCGATCTTCGGCCCGTCGTGGTCGCGGGCCAGCTGGCTGACGACCGCGGCCAGGTTGCCGCCGGCGCTCCAGCCGGCGACGGCGAGCTGGCCGGGGATCCCGCCCAGCTCGATGGCGTGCTCGTCGACCCACACCAGCGCGGCATAGGCGTCGTCCACCGCCGCCGGGAAGCGGGCCTCCGGGGCGTGGCGGTAGTCGACCGAGACGATCACGCAGTCGCTGCGCTTGCACAGGTCCCGGCAGAACGGATCGTCCGAGACCGCCGAGCCGAGCACCCAGCCGCCCCCGTGGAAGTACAGCACCAGCGGGTGCGGGCCCTCGCTCTCGGGGCGGTAGACGCGGTACTCCAGCTCGCCGCCAGGGCCGGGCAGCGTGCCGTCGACGATCTCGCCGACCTCCGGGCCGGGCGGGCTGGCCGCCGCCGACTGGACGACGAAGTCGCGGGCGTCGGCCGGCGACAGCGACTCGAGCGGCGGCAGGCCGAGCCCGGCCATCAGCTCCAGCACGGCCTGCACGTCGACCTGCAGCTCGCGGACCAGCCCGTCGTTGCACTGCTCGCCGTCCGGGCCGGCCAGGTGCAGCCCGAGGTAGTCCTTGGCGACGACCTCCTCGCAGACCTTGCGGTACGTGTCGACGCCGGCGACGTAGGGCAGGAACACCCGCGGCTTGCCGGGGACGTTGGCGCCCATGTACCACGAGTTGGCCTGCGGGAAGAACGTGATGTCGGCGCCGTCGTTGACGTGGCGGCCCCAGCCGTCCTCGGCGAGCTGCGTCGGTTCGATCGTCTCGTAGCCGCGGTCGCGCAGGTCGCGCAGCGTGTCGGCGATGAAGTCGACGTGCTGCTCGATCGACACCGCCATGTTCGACAGCACCGACGGGCTGCCCGGCCCGGTGATCATGTACAGGTTCGGGAAGCCGACGCTGAACAGGCCGAGGTAGGTCTGCGGCCCGTGGTCCCACTTGTCCTTGAGCGTGACGCCGTCCTTGCCGGTGATGTCGACGCCGACCAGCGCGCCGGTCATCGCGTCGAAGCCGGTGGCGAAGACGATGGCGTCGAACTCGAGCTCCTCGGCCGACGTGCGGATCCCGGTCTCGGTGATCGTCTCGATCGGCGTGCGCCGCAGGTTGACGAGGCGCACGTGCGGCTTGTTGTAGGTGGCGAAGTAGTTGGTGTCGAGGCAGGTGCGCTTCGAGCCGATCGGGTGGTCGTTCGGGCACAGGTCCTCGGCGGTCTGCGGGTCCTCGACGATCCCACGGATGCGCTCGCGGACGTAGTCGCAGACGATGTCGTTGGCGGCGATGTTGCTGCCCTGGTCGGCGAACACGCCGCCGATGCGCAGCAGCTCGCCGGCGTCCCACGCCGCGTCGAGGAGCTCGCGCTGCTGCTCCGGCGTGAGCGCGCTGGCCGGCAGCTCCGGGCGGGGGATGACCACGCCGGCCACCGAGTACTTGCCCTCGTGGCGGTAGGCGTCGCGGTCGGCAGCGAGCATCGCCACCCGCTCGGCGGGCGCCGCGCCGTTCTGCGCAGGCACCGAGAAGTTCGCGGTGCGCTGGAACACCGTCAGCTGCGTCGCCTGCTCGGCGATCAGCGGGATCGACTGGATGCCCGACGAGCCCGTGCCGATGACGGCGACGCGCTTGCCGGTGAAGTCGACGCCCCCGTGGGGCCACGAGCTGGTGTTGTAGACCTCGCCCTGGAAGCGCCCGGCGCCCTCGATGTCGGGGGTCTTCGGCATCGACAGGCAGCCCGTCGCCATGATGTAGGAGCGGGCGGTGAGGTCGTCGCCGGTGCTGGTGTGCAGCCGCCACAGGTGGGCGTCGTCGTCCCACGCCGCCGCCTGCACCCGGGTCTGGAAGCGGATGTCGGGGCGCAGGTCGTAGCGCTCGGCGACGAACTGCAGGTAGCGGAGGATCTCCGGCTGCCTGGCGTACTTCTCCGACCACGTCCACGCCGTCTCCAGCTCGGGGTCGAACGAGTACGTGTAGTCGGTGGTCGGGATGTCGCAGCGCGCCCCCGGGTAGCGGTTCCAGTACCACGTGCCGCCGACGTCGTCACCGGCCTCCAGCACCACGGCGCTCATCCCTTGCTGGCGCAGGCGGTGCAGCATGTACAACCCGGCCATGCCGGCGCCGACGACGACGGCGTCGAACTGCGGTTGCTCGGCCATCTCGGACCCCCTCGAACTGGTTGCGGCGCCCCGGCACCGCGCGAACCCACATCATCGACGGTCATGCTCGCCGAATGCCAACCGCTCGGTGGGAATCCTCCGTGGTGGTCGTCGTACCGTCGCGCGCATGCCGGTAGCGATCCCCGCCGTCAAGCCCCGCCACGAGACCCACCGCGTCGCCTTCGACGGCGCGGTCGACGCCGACGGCCACATCCTCGAGCCGCCGATGCTGTGGGAGGAGTACATCGACCCGGCGTTCCGCGACCGCTGCGCTGCGGATCGTCCTCGACGAGCACGGCCTCGAGGAGCTGGAGATCGACGGGCGCCGCTCGACGATGAGCCGCCGCGGCTTCCCGTCGACGCTCGGCGCGATGGGCGCGCCGGACCTCGTCGAGATGCAGAGGGACCCGCAGCGGACGTACCTGCACGAGGCGCCGTTCGGGTCGATGGACCCGCGTGAGCGGATCGAGGTGCTCGACGCCGAGCACATCGACGTCGCCATCCTGTACACCACCGTCGGCCTCCTGTGGGAGGCCGAGGTCCAGGATCCCGCGCTCGCCCAGGCATACACGAAGGCGTACAACCGCTGGATCTGCGAGTTCTGCGCCGGCGAGCCACGGCTGGTGCCGACCGCGCACCTGTCGCTCGGCGATCCCGTCGCCGCGGCTCGGGAGCTGGAGCGGGCCGTCGGCGAGGGGGCGCGTGGCGGGTACGTCGCCCCGTTCCACCACGACGGCGTGCCGCTCGGCCACCCCGACAACGACCCGGTGTTCGCCGCCGCCCAGGACCTCGACGTGCCGCTGGCGATCCACCCGACGTTCGAGCCGCAGTGGACCAAGGGCACGCGCATGGGCACGTGGGAGAACGTCAAGCAGCTGCGCCTGCTGGCGTCGGTCGCGGGCGCCGACGGCGTGCGTCACCAGTTCACGACGCTGTTCGACTACGGCGTGTTCGACAAGTTCCCGCGCCTCAAGGTCCTCGTCCTGGAGTCCGGCGCCGGCTGGATCGGCTACTGGCTGGACCGCATCGACGCCGTCTACGGGCACACGGTGATCGGCTCGCGTGTGCCGTTGCAGCACCAGCCGAGCGACTACTTCCGCGAGCGGATCTGGATCAGCGCCGACCCCGACGAGCGGATGATCCCGGCGCTGGCGGCGCGCTACGGCGTCGAGCGCTTCCTGTGGGCGTCGGACTTCCCGCATGCCGACCACACACCCGAGTACGTCCACGACCTCAACGAGCTGGTCGCCGCGTTCCCCGCGGACCAGCGCCGAGCCTTCATCGGCGACAACGCCAGGGCGCTGTTCAAGCTGTAGTCGAGCCGGTTCGCGCGCTGCCCCGGGCATTCATGTCTGGAGCAGCCACGAGGCGGGGCACTGTCCTCGCCGGACGAGCTGATCGCCTTCGGGTGGATGGCGGGTCCAGCGCAGCGCCCTCGCCCTCTCCCGTCGGGTTCGCAGGGCGCTGCGTCGCGTCGGAGCGAGGGGATCGGCGCGGCCGTCATCGGTCGTCCCCGAAGAGCCATCCGCTGTGGCTGAGCCAGAGCTCGATCTCGTCGGTGCGGCGTTTGCGGATCGCCCAGTCCAGTAGTTGCAGAAGTGTGGCGGCAACGTACGTCTGCCGGCGAGCCGCGTCGAGCGGGCCGAGTCCGACCTCGCGGAGCAACCGTCGTGTCGCCTCGTCGGGGTCGTACTGGAGGCTGGTGATCGCGAAGAAGGTGAGGTCGAAGGCCGCGTCGCCTGAGGTCGCGTAGTCGACGTCGATCACCGCGGAGAGCCGGCCGCCGGATTGGAGGAGGTTGCCGGGGTGCAGGTCGGCGTGGACGATGTCGTTGCCCGACAGTTGCGCGGCGCGTACGCCGACGCCGATTCGTCGGATGCGATCGAGCAGGCGGCGGGTCCGGTGGTCGTAGGTGCGAAGCGGCTCGTGAAGGCAGTAGCCGTTGCCGCCCGAGACCAACAGCTGGATCGTGCGAGTGCCCCACCGCGCCGCGTCGGCAGGGTCGCCGAGACCGAGTCGCTTGGGGTGCAGATCGAGCACGTTGTGCACGAGGGCGGTGTCGACCCGGCGCACATCGTGTCCGGGCATGAGCTCCTGAGCGACGAAGAGCCACGGACCGTCACGGCGGACGTCCTGTGCGGGCACCGGCCACCCCGCGTCGTGCAGACGCTGGGCCATGCGCGCGCCGCGTCGGCGGCCTTCGACGTTGTCGGGGTCGGCGTCCCACTTGAGGACTCGCCGGACACCGGACGCTGACCGGATCTCGGTGGCGCCGGTCTCGCCGCCGGTCAGCACACGGCTGAACGTAAACGTCTCGCCGGCGCATGCGGAGTACCGCGTGGCCGCGTCGTCGGCACTCAACGGCATTGCTGGCGCCGGCGTCACGCATCGGGACCTTATGCGGCGCGCCGTCGCGATGTAGAGGTCTCCAGCGTCGCGCCTGGCTACTCCTCGTCGGGGTGCTCGATCGCGTCGAGGAACGCGTCGACGTCGTCGTCCTCGCCCCCGACCAGCCAGATGACGACGTCTTCGGGGTTGCCCTCGTCGTCGTCGTCCTCCCAGGGAAGCATCCCTTCGACGCTGTAGCGATCGACGGTGATGTCCTCGCTGTCGTCGTCGACCGGGGCGACGATGGCCATCTCGACCTCGGCGTCCGGCGGCTGGTCCTTGAGCATGTCGATCAGTTCGCTGACGCGCATGCAGGGGACCGTAGCAAGCAGCCGGCTACTCCTCGCCCAACCAGGCGTCGGCGCGCTCCAGGAGGAACAGGCTGACGTCCTTGCACTTCACCAGCGTCGAGCAGAAGGCCTCCTCGTCGCCGACGTAGACGGCGGCCAGCTCGACGGGGATGCGCGAGACGATCGACAGGCTGCGCTCCGGCGCGTCGGTGACGCTGGCGAACGAGTCGATCGCCGACACCTCGACGGGCAGGTCGAGGCCGCCGACGCCGGCCAGCTCCGTCGCCAGCACGAGCAGGTCAGGCGGGTGCGGCAGCGGCGGCAGCGTCCAGGTGAACAGCAGCGGGAACGTGAATCCCTCGGGCGGGTCGGCGTCGACGTCGTCGAGCTTGATCACCTCGTCCTCGAAGCCGAGCAGGGCCCGAGGGTCGACCTCCAGCGAGAGGTGCAGGTCGATCGGGCCGCTGCACGCCTCCTCGGGGTGCAGGTCGACCTCCCACAGCTGGCGCAGCGAGTAGGTCTCCACGAAGTGACGCTCGTCGTGGACGTGGAAGCCGTGATCGATCGCATGGCTCTTCAGATCGGCGACGAAACCGGCGACATCGATGACGGCCACGGCGGCGACACTACCGTCGCCTCCCGTGCCGACCGACTGGCTGGGACTGATGCACGACGTCGCCGACGCGGTGGCCGCGGCGTTGGCCGGCGTGTCCGACGCGGGCATGTCCGGCCGGCGTGACGGCCAGTACGCGCTCGATCTGACCGCCGACGAGGCGGCGCTGCGCGTGCTCGCTCGCGCCGGTGTCGGCGTACTGTCCGAGGAGAGCGGCCTCATGCCGGTGCCCGGGCAGCCGACGATCGTCCTCGACCCCGTCGACGGCTCGACGAACCGGGCCCGCGGCGTGCCGTGGTACGCGACGTCGATGTGCCTCGTCGACGGCGATGGCCCCGCGGTCGCGCTGGTGGTCAACCAGGCGTCAGGCGAACGCTGGTCGGCGACGCGTGGCGGGGGAGCGTGGCTCGACGGCGCGTGCATCGCCCCGTCGGGTTGCACGTCGCTGCCGTCCGCCGTCGTCGGCATCTCCGCCGCGCCGCCGGCGTTGCCCGGCTGGTGGCAGTTCCGCGCCCTCGGCGCCGCGGCGCTCGACCTGTGCCTCGTCGCGGCCGGCGTGCTCGACGGCTTCGTCGACTGCGGCGTCGACCAGCACGGCGCCTGGGACTACCTCGGTGGGATGCTCATCTGCCGGGAAGCCGGCGCTGTCGTCACCGATGCGGCCGGGCGAGACCTGATCGTGCTGACGCACGACGCACGGCGCACGCCCGTCGCGGGCGCGACGCCCGAACTGCACGTGGCGTTGCTCGATGCTCGCCGTCAGCTTCCCTGAGCGGCGGCCGGCGGTAGCGTTCCCGGGTCTCGGGGCGCATAGCTCAGTCGGTCAGAGCGCTTGCCTTACATGCAAGATGTCGGGGGTTCGAATCCCTCTGCGCCCACCCAAGGTGTCCTACGGGAGCACGCGGCAGGCGTAGATGTCGAATGGCCCCGTTCGGCTGCCTTTGCCGCCATCGGCGTCACCCCTGATCGTGTGCCGAGGGAAACGCCGATCTTTCGTTAGTCGAGCTTGTCGAGATCTCGGACACGCCCTATTGATGAGAACAGCTGGGCCGCGGGACTCCAAATATGGTAGATAACGAGATTCTATTTGTCCTCAGGAGCAGTCGTGAATCGTGAAACGCAACAGGCGCGCGCATCGAAGCCCAGGCGCGCGCTGGCGATGCTGTCCGCAGTCGTGCTCGCCGGGTTCGTCACCGTCGTTGTCGCCGCACCGGCGCACGCGGCGCCGGTGAGCTCGATCGGTGGCATCACCGCGGCGTTGACCGGATGCGCCGGAACCACGGCAACACCGACCGAGATCACCCTCGCTGCGGACGTCTCCGCCACGACCAGCGTGTTGACGATTGGGTGCGTGGTCGACCTCGATCTCGCGGGCTTCACCCTGTCGGTGCGGAGCGTTTCGATCTCGTCCGGGCAGCAGCTCACGATCGACGACTCGGCAACGGGCGGTCGGCTGACGGCGATCACCACCGTCGCCGGCGAAGCCGCCATCGAGACGACCAACGCGACGCTCGTCGTGGACGGCGGAATCATCACCGCGACCGGCAGCGGCGCGGGAATCGGCGGTAAGAGCGGCCCCACTGCCACCGGCCTCGGTTACGACGGAGGCACGGTGATCATCAACGACGGTCAGGTCACCGCGACGGGCGGCGCGAACGGGTCAGCAGGCATCGGCGGCGGCGGGGTCCTCTTCACGGGCAACATCAGCGGCAACGGCGGACACGTCGAGATCCACGGCGGCACCGTCGTCGCGACGGGCGCAGGGGGCGGTGGCGGTGGCGCGGGAATCGGCGGGGCGATGCTCGGCTCGGGCGGAACGGTGCTCATCACCGGCGGCACCGTCACCGCGCTCGCTGGGAGCGCAGCCAACGGCGCGGCTGGCATCGGTGGCGGCGGATCGGGCGGCGTCGGCGGCACGGTGACGATCACCGGCGGCACCGTCACGGCGACCGGGAGCGGCACCGCGCAGGGCGGTGCGGGAATCGGTGGTGGAAACTCGGCCGCGGCGCGCGCTGACAACACCAACAGAGGGTCCGGCGGCACCGTCACCATCTCCGGCGGCACCGTCGTGGCCACCGGCATCCGTGGTGGTTCCGGCATCGGGGCCGGCCGCCGCGGCGTCACCGGCGGCACGGTGACGATCACCGGTGGCACGGTCACCGCCGTCGGGTCCAGCGTCGGAGGCAACGCCGCGGGGATCGGCGGCGGGTACGGCGCCATCTCCGACTATCCGAACACGGGCTCCGGCGCCACGGTCTCCATTGGCGCGGGCGCCGACGTGACGGCCACCGGCGGGTTCACCGCCGTCGGCAGCGGCGAACCGGCCGCCGCCCACACCTCGCCGGCCCTCGTGAGCTTCGGCTCGCTCGAAGTGGACGGCATCCTGCGCATCCCCTCGGGTTCTCTGCGCATCCAGGATTCGAACACCGCCGGGGCCGAAGTCGTCGTCGGATCGACCGGACAGATCCTCGGCAGCGTCGCCGATCCGACGACGGGCTCCACCATCGAGGGCACGACCTTCGCTGGCACCGGGCAGATCCAGAACGACGGCGTCATCGCGCACCAGGCCGCGCTCGTGACGGGGGTCAAGGTCTACAGCCACAACTACGTGGTCACCTTCGATGCGCAGGGCGGCACCCCGGCGACGAGCGAGGAGACGGTCTTCGCGCCGTCCTTCGACACGGGATACCGCGCCTTCCCCGCGAGCGACCCGACGCGATCGCCGGATGTGTTCAAGGGCTGGAACACCGCGGCCGACGGCAGTGGCAGCACGGTGACCAGCGCCAGCATCCTTCCCGGTTTCAGCGCCGACGGCGCCGCGGTTCCGGTCACCTACTACGCCATGTGGGCCACACTCGAGATCGTCACCGGGCTGACCGGCGACGAATTTCAGATCACCACGATCACGGGTGGCAGCTTCACCCCGACCGTGCTCGACTCCGATGGCGATCCCTTCGTGACGGACCCCTCGACGTGGAGCATCACGGATGCGGGCGGGGCCGTGGTCCCGGTCATCGACCCCGTGACCGGCGAGATCACCGTCACCGGGACGACGCCCGGCACCTACACCGTGACGCTCACGATCCCCGCCGCCGGTGGCACGATCACCCGCGACATCACCGTTGTGGTCGCGCTCCCCACGTTCACGACCGGCCCCACGGCGAGCTTCACGGGCGAACTGCGCGTCGGTGAGACGCTGACGGCGGACGCGGGCAATCCCTCCCCGACACCTGACAGCATCGTGTTCACCTGGTTCGCCGACGGCGTGGCGATCGGCACAGGCTCCACCTACGTCCTCACCTCTGCCGAGGTCGGGAGGTGGATCAGCGTCGAGGCCGTAGCGATCCGCGACGGATACACGGATGCCGCAGACACCTCGGACGAGCAGGGGCCAGTGGCCGAGCGGCCCGAGGCTCCCGACGAGCTGCCCGAGTCTCCCGGGGCTCCCGACGAGCTGCCCGGGGCTCCCGACGAGGTTCCCGAGTCTCCCGGGGCTCCCGAGGAGATCCCCGTGCCTGGCGGGGAGCTCCCGAGCACAGGCTCCGAGGCACCCCTCGTCGTGGCCGGTGCTGGAGGGGTGCTCGCATTGCTCGGCGTCGCGCTGATCCTGGGTGCTCGCCGACGTCACGGCTAGTGTCGCGAGTCGTTGATTCGTTGGAGATAGCTGGCGAGGCTGTCGAGGATCTCGTCGGCGGTCTTGCGCCAGATGAATGGGCGTGGGTTCTCGTTCCAGTGCTCGACCCAGTCGTTGATGTCACGGCGGAGTTCGGTGACGGACCGGTGCGTGGCCCGGCGCAGCTTCTTCGTTGTCAGCTCGGAGAACCAGCGCTCGACTTGGTTGAGCCACGAGCTGTAGGTCGGGGTGTAGTGCAGCGTGAACCGGCGGTGTCGCTTCAGCCAGCGTTGGATCTCGGGTGCTTTGTGGGTGGAGGCGTTGTCGCAGATCACGTGCACGTCCAACCCGTCGGGCACGGTGCGGTCGATGAGGTTCAAGAACGATCTGAACTCGACGGCGCGGTGCTGGTCGGTCATCTGGGTGAGCACCTTGCCCGAGGCGATGTCCAACGCGGCGTACAGGTCGGAGGTGCCGTTGCGCACGTAGGTGTAGGTCCGCCGTGCTGGGGTGCCGGGCAGCATCGGCAACACCGGGGCGGTGCGGTCGAGGGCTTGGACTTGGGTCTTCTCATCGACGCACAACACCACCGCGGCGTCGGGCGGGTTGAGATAGAGACCGACGACGTCGCGGACCTTGTCGATGAACTGCGGGTCGGTCGACAACTTGAAGTCCTCGATCCGGTGTGGCTTGAGCCCGAACGTGCGCCAGATCCTGGTGATCGCTGTCTGGTCCAGACCCACCTTGGCAGCCATCGACCGTGTCGACCACTGCGTCGCCCCGTCCGGCGGCGCCTCCTCCAGCGTGGTCACGATCACCTGCTCGACGATCTCGTCGGTGATCTTGCGCGGCTGCCCCGGACGCGGCTCGTCGATCAACCCGTCGAGACGCTTGGCGGCGAACCGGGACCGCCACTTGCCGACCGTCACCGCGTTGCACCTCAGGTCGCGGGCAATGTCCTTGTTCAGCTCACCATCCGCAGCGGCAAGCACGATGCGACACCGCAACGCCAACGCCTGGCCCGTCGTCGGCCGGCGAGCCCACCGCTCAAGCGTCTCACGCTCATCCGCGCTCAACACGATCTGCGCTGTCGGTCGTCCTCGCTGGCCCATCGGTGCCTCCCATCGTCGCTGACAACAACGACAACACGACACACCACCTCAAAATTCCAGCGAACTACAGACTCAGGACACTAGGCACGACGACACTTGACCTGGACGATCTCGGTCCGGGCGAGCGCGACGTCGCCGGATGCGCGTGGCTGTTGCTTGACGGGCGGCGATACCGGCGTCGTTGGCCGCCCACACCCGCGGTGTTCCTGAGGCTCAGCCCTGCACCGGCTGGTGGGCGTGCACCGACGGGCGCTGTAACAGGCGGCGCTGGCGCTCGGTGAGCAGCGGCGCGAGCAGCGCGGCGTCGTTGTCGTCCGGGCTCCATGTGGAGTGGCCGGGGGAGTACTTGTACAGCAGGGTCAGCCGGTCGATCGGGCCGGTCCACGGGATCGTGCAGTGCGTGAGGGCCTCGGTGAAGATGACGACATCGCCGGCCGTCATCGTCACCTCCGTGACCATCGCCGGGTCCGGTTGCGGCGGTAGCGGGAACGACGCCTTGTGGCTGCCGGGGATGCAGCCGAACCCGCCGTCGCCGCGGCGGTGGTCGACGAGCGCCCACTGCACGGCGACGAGGCCGTTGTACATCCGCCCGCCGTGCACCGAGTAGCTCTGCGCTGGGTCGTGCGGCGTCGCCCCGCCGTGCAGGCCGAGGCCGGCGCTGCCCGGCGCCATCGCGATCCCGTAGGTGTGGTCGAGGCGCACCGTCGGGCCGCACAGCTCGACCAGCGGCTCCAGCGCCGCCGGGTGGTCGAGCAGGTCTCGGAACGCTTGATCGCGGCGCAGATGGCCGCTGAAGCGCTGGCTCTGCAGCGACTCGCCGGGCCGCTCCAACCCGAGCTCGACGACCGCGAGGCGCAGCATCCGCACCTCGTTGGTGCTCAGCGCGCCACGTCGCACCAGGTAGCCGCGCACGTCGAGCTCGTAGCGCTCGCCGTCGGTCAGCGGTCCACTCGGAGCACCCCAGGCCATCGCCGGAGACCGTATAGCTTGGCCGCGAGTGGACACCGTCGACATCGCCCGGTGGCAGTTCGGGATCACGACGCTCTACCACTTCCTGTTCGTCCCGCTGACGATCGGCATGGCCTTCGTCGTCGCCGGCTTCCAGACGGCGTGGCACCGCACCGACGACGAGCGCTACCTCAAGCTGACGAAGTTCTTCGGCAAGCTGTTCCTGATCAACTTCGCGATGGGCGTCGCCACCGGCATCGTCCAGGAGTTCCAGTTCGGGATGAACTGGAGCGCGTACTCACGCTTCGTCGGCGACATCTTCGGCGCCCCGCTGGCGATGGAGGGGCTCGTCGCCTTCTTCCTCGAATCGACGTTCCTCGGCTTGTGGATCTTCGGCTGGGACCGGCTGTCGCGGCGGGTCCACCTCGCCTGCATCTGGCTGGCGGCGACCGGCTCGTTCGCCTCGGCGTACTTCATCCTCGCCGCCAACTCGTTCATGCAGAACCCGACCGGCTACCACCTCAACGCCGAGCGGGGCCGGGTGGAGCTCGACAGCATCGTCGACGTGCTGACCAACAGGGTCGCGCTGGTGACGTTCCCGCACACGATCGCCGGGGCGTTCCTGACGTCCGGCGGGCTCGTCCTCGGCGTGGCGATGTGGCGGCTGATCCGCCACCCCGGCCGCGATCGCAGCGCGTTCCGCGTCCGCCGCCAAGGTCGGCGCGATCGTGATGATCGTCTCGTTCGCCGCGGTGGCGGTCACCGGCGACCGCCAGGCCAAGGTGATGACCCAGGTGCAGCCGATGAAGATGGCCGCGGCCGAGGCGCTGTACGACACGAAGGCGTCGGCCGGGTTCTCGATCTTCACGATCGGCACGCTGCAGAGCCACGACGAGATCTTCTCGATCCGCATCCCGGGGCTGCTCAGCTTCCTGGCGACGGACTCGTTCACCGGCACCGTCGAGGGGATCAACGACATCCAGGCGCAGTACGAGCAGCAGTTCGGGCCGGGCAACTACAAGCCGAACATCCCGATCACCTACTGGACGTTCCGGCTGATGATCGGTACCGGGCTGCTCGGCGCGGCGATCGCCGCATGGGTGCTGTGGAAGATCCGTCGGGGCCGGCCCGTGCCGGGCGGGAGGTGGTACGTGCGTGCCGCGATCGTCCTGCCGTTCCTGCCGCTGGCCGGCAACTCGTTCGGCTGGATCTTCACCGAGATGGGCCGCCAGCCGTGGATCGTCTTCGGCCAGATGTTCACCACCGCGGGCGTCTCGCCGAGCAACGGCACGGCCGAGGTGGTGATCAGCCTCGTCGGCTTCACGCTGCTGTACGGGGCGCTGGCGGTCGTCGAGCTCGGCCTGATGCTGAAGGTCGTCCGCGGCGGCCTGCCCGAGGTGCCACCGCCTGCCGATCCGTCCGACCCCGACTCGTCCGGCGACTCGTCCGGCCACGAGCTCGCCTTTGCGTACTGAGGCCGAGCGATGACGCTGACGACGTTCTGGTTCGTGCTGATCGCCGTGCTGTGGACCGGCTACTTCGTGCTCGAGGGGTTCGACTTCGGCGTCGGCGTGCTGCTGCCGGTGCTCGGCCGCGACGACACCGAGCGGCGGGTGATGATCAACACGATCGGGCCGGTGTGGGACGGCAACGAGGTGTGGCTGATCGTCGCCGGCGGGGCGACGTTCGCCGCGTTCCCGGAGTGGTACGCGACGCTGTTCAGCGGCTTCTATCTCGCGCTGTTCCTGATCCTGCTCGCGCTCGATCTGCCGCAACGTCGCCTTCGACTTCCGCGGCAAGCGCGACTCGCCCGAGTGGAAGGCGTGGTGGGACCGGGCGATCTTCTTCGGCTCGCTGGTGCCGGCGGTGCTGTGGGGCGTGGCGTTCGGCAACATCGTCCGCGGTGTCGCCATCGACTCGTCGATGGAGTTCACCGGCAGCTTCTTCGACCTGCTCAACCCGTTCGCCCTCCTCGGCGGCGTGGTGACGCTCGGCCTGTTCGTCACCCACGGCGCGGTCTACCTGTCGCTGAAGACCACCGACGACGTCCGCGTGCGGGCTCGGGCGCTGGCGTTCCGTGTGGGCATCGTCGCCACCGTCGCCGCGCTGGCGTTCCTCGGCTGGACGTGGCACCTGCGCCGTCACGCCGAGCACGTCGGCTGGTTCGTCGTGCTCGCCGCGCTCGCCGCCGTCGCACTGGTCGCCGCGCTCGTGGCCATCCGGGCCGGCCGCGAGGGCTGGGCGTTCCTCGGCACGGCGGTGACGATCGCCCTGGCGACCGCCGCGCTGTTCACGTCGCTGTTCCCCGAGGTGATGCCGTCGACGACCGACGCGGCGTACTCGCTGACGACGACGAACGCATCGAGCACCCCGAAGACGCTGCGGCTGATGAGCTGGATCGCCGTGGTGTGCACGCCGTTCGTCGTCGGCTACCAGGCGTGGACGTACGTCGTGTTCCGGCGGCGGATCGGCGTGCGCAACATCCCGGGCGCGTAGTGCGCCCGATCGACCCGCGGCTGCTGCGCTTCGCCGCGGCCGCTCGCCGTCACGTCGCAGTGTGCGCGCTGCTCGGCATCGTCACCGCGATGCTGGTGCTCGTCCAGGCGGAGTTGCTGTCGTGGTGCATCGCCCGGGTGGTCGACGACGGCGTCGGGCGCGCCGACATCGCCTGGGCGTTCGCCGGGCTCGGGCTGGTCGTCGTGGTGCGCTCGGCGATCGCGTGGTTCCAGGAGTCGGCGGCGCGGCGCGCCTCGGCGCAGGTGAAGTCGCAGCTGCGCAGCGCAGTGGTGGCACGAGCGGCGCTCGACGCCGCGGCAGGGCGTCCGGGGCTCGGCCGGGCCGAGGTGGCGACGCTGGCGACGCGCGGGCTCGACGCCCTCGACGGCTGGTTCGGGCGCTACCTGCCGCAGCTCGTGCTCGCCGTCGTCGTCCCGGCCGTCGTGCTCGCCCGGCTGCTCGTCGCCGACGTGGCGTCGTTCGTGATCGTCGTCGTCACGCTGCCGCTGATCCCGGTGTTCATGGTCCTCGTCGGCAGGGCGACCGAGTCGGTCAACGCCAAGCGCTGGCGGGCGTTGGAGCGCCTGGCCCACCACTTCCTCGACGTGGTCAGCGGGCTGACGACGCTGAAGGCGTACGGCCGCGCCACGGCACAGGGGGCGTCGATCCGCCGTTCGACCGACGAGTACCGCACGACGACGATGGCGACGCTGCGCATCGCCTTCCTGTCGTCGCTGGTGCTTGAGCTGGTGGCGACGATCTCGGTCGCGCTGGTCGCCGTGGGCGTCGGGTTGCGGCTCGTCGACGGCGGGCTCGACCTGCGCACCGGCCTGCTGGTGATCGTCATCACTCCGGAGGCGTACCTGCCGATCCGCGAGGTCGGCGCCCGCTTCCACGCCGCGGCCGAGGGCGTGGCCGCCGCCGAGGCGGCGTTCGCGATCATCGACGCGCCGCTGCCGCCGGTGGGTGGCGGCGTGCGGTTCGACGTGTCGCACGGCGTGACGGTGCGGGTCGACGGCGTGTGCGTCTCGCATCCCGGCCGGGCCACCGCCGCCCCCGACGGGGTGTCGTTCGAGGCGGCGACGGGCGAGGTGGTCGCGCTGACCGGTCCGAGCGGCTCGGGCAAGTCGACGCTGCTCGCCGTGCTGCGCGGCGACCGGCGGCCCGACGCCGGCACCGTGGTCGTCGGGAACGTCGCGCTTGCCGACGTCGACGCCGCGTGGTGGCACGCCCAGCTGGCCTGGGTCGACCAGCACCCGTACCTGTTCGCCGGGACCGTCGCCGCCAACGTCCGCCTCGCCGACGCAACCGCGTCGGACGCGGCGGTGCGCGCCGCGCTCGTTGTCGCCGGCCTGGCTCACGTCGATGCCGGCCGGGTGCTCGGCGAGTCCGGCCTCGGGCTGTCGGCGGGGGAGCGGCGGCGGGTCGCGCTGGCCCGGGCGGTGCTGCGCGACGCTCCGGTGGTGCTGCTCGACGAGCCGACCGCCGGGCTCGACGAGGCCACCGAGCAGGAGGTGCTGGCGACGATCCGCTCGCTCGCTACCGGCCGCCTCGTCGTGATGGCCGCGCATCGTCCGGCAGCGATCGCCCTTGCCGGCCGCATCGTCGACCTCACCGCGGTGTCCGGATGACCACGCCCGAACCAGCGAACCGCGGGCCGGGGTCGGGGCCGGGGTCGGGGTCGGGGTCGGGTGGCGCTAGCTCCGGGGAAGCAACCTTGTCGCGCGCTCGACCGGAATCCTTCCGGTCCGGGCGCGACAGGTTCCGATTCGGTGGGCGCCGGCGAGACGAACTTGTCGCGTGCTGACCGGGAACTTTCCGGTCCGGGCGCGACAAGACCGGGGGTGGCGTTGCGGTGGGTGCTGGGGCGGGGTCGGTCGGGGCACGCTGGGCTGTGGGCCGCGGCAATCACTGGGGCGCTCGCCGCGGCGTGCGCGATCGGGCTGGCAGCGACCGCGGCGTGGCTGATCGTCCGGGCCAACGAGCATCCGCCGGTGCTGTACCTGATGGTCGCCGTCGTCGCGGTGCGGGCGTTCGGGGTCGGACGCGGCGTGCTGCGCTACGTCGAGCGGCTCGCCGGGCACGACGCCGCGTTCCGGATCCTCGGCGACCTGCGCGTCGCCACGGTCGAGCGACTGGCGCGGATCCTGCCGGCGCGGCGCGACCAGCCGGCCGGACGGCTGACCTCGGGCGAGCTGCTCGGCCGGTTCGTTGCCGACGTCGACGGGCTGCAGGACGTCTGGGTGCGGGTGCTGTTGCCATACGCCGCGGCCGGGTTAGCCGGTGCCGGGTCGGTGATCCTGCTCGTCGTGCTCGTTCCGGTCGCTGGTGCGATGCTGGCGATCACGCTCGTGCTCTCGGCCGTCGTCGCGCCGTTGCTCAGCGCTCGCGCCGATGCCGGCGCGGCGGTGGAGGTCGAGCCGCGGCGAGCGCGGTACCAGACTGCCGCGCTGGATCTGCTCGACGGGGCGACCGAGCTCGCCGTGTACGGTGCGCTCGAAGAACGGCTGGTCGAGCTCGACGGCGAGGACCGGGCGATCGCGGCCGCCGAGGCGCGGACGTCACGGGCAGCCGGGCGTGGCGGATCGCTGGCCGTGTTGGCGGGCGGGGCAGCGATGTGGGCGGGGCTGTGGTTCGGCGTCGGCGCCGTGCGCGGCGGGACGATGGCCGCGGTCAGCCTCGCCGTCGTCGCCCTCCTCCCGCTCGCCGCGGACGAGGTGTTCGCCGGTCTGACCTTCGCCGGCCAGCAGGTGCCGGCGCTGTCCGCCGCCGCCGATCGCGTGCGCATCGTGCTCGACGAACCCGACTCGGTCCCGGATCCGGCGGCACCGGCTGCGGTGCCGGCCGGTCCGTACGGGTTCCAGGCGCGCGGCCTCTCGGCGCGCTGGGAGGCGGCCGGCCCGGATGTCCTGGCGGGTGTCGATCTCGACATCGAGCCGGGGACGTCCACGGTGATCGTCGGGCGCAGCGGGATCGGCAAGAGCACGCTCGCTGCGGTGATGATGCGGTTGCTCGAACCGGCGGCAGGCACCGTCGAGCTGGTCGGTGCCGGCGGGGCGATCGATGTGCGGGCGTTGCGTGGCGACGACCTGCGCACCCTGATCGGCTGGTGTGCGCAGGACGCCCACGTCTTCGACTCGACGATCGAGGCCAACCTGCGCCTCGCTCGCCCGGAGGCGACGGCGGACGAGGTCGACGCCGCGTTGCGCGGCGCGCGCCTCGCCGACTGGGTGGCCGAGCTGCCCGCCGGGCTGGCGACGATGGTCGGCGAGCACGGCCGCGCCCTGTCGGGCGGTCAGCGCCAGCGCCTCGCGCTGGCCCGGGTGCTGCTCGCCGACCGCCCGATCGTGGTCTTCGACGAGCCGACCGAGCACCTCGACGAGCCGACCGCGGCGTCGCTCGCGTCCGACCTGCTCGACACCACCCGCGGCCGCACCGTCGTCGTCATGACCCACCGCCCCGAGCTGTTCACCGCCGCCGACCAACTCGTCCGCCTCGGCTGATCGCCGATGTGGGCGCGTGTGGGGGAGGGTGCGGGAGGGGGCGCCCCGCGATCCCCCGCCCGCCGTGCGCCGACTCGCTGTGGGCGCACTGCAAGTTGGGTGCGGCCGTAGGCCGCTCTTCGAAGCTCGACCGAGATGAGCGAGCGCAGCGAGCGAATCGAGCGTCGAAACCTCAGCGGCCGGCACGGCCGGTGCGCCAGAGGACGAACAGGAGGTAGGGGCCGCCGATCATCGACGTCACCAGGCCGACGGGCAGCTCGGTGGGGGCGAACAGGCGGCGGGCGGCGAGATCGGCGCCGATCGTCAGCGCCGCGCCGGTCAGCATCGAGGCGACGAGCGCCAGCTGCCCGCGCCCGCACAGGCCGCGGGCGACCACCGGGGCGACGAAGGCGACGAACACGATCGGCCCGGCCGACGCCGTCGCCAGCGACGCCAGGCCGACCGAGCAGCCGACGAGGATCAGTCGGGTGCGCTCGACCGACATGCCCAGGCCGCGGGCGGCGTCGTCGCCCATCCCGAGCACGCGCAGCCGCCCACCGGTGGCCAGCGCGACCGGTACGAGCACGGCCAGCGCGGCGGCCACCGGGCGGACGTGGTTCCAGCCGCGCCCGTTGAGCGAACCGGTCAGCCACAGCGTCGCCTGCGACGCCTCGCGGATCGTCGCCATCGTCATCAGGTACTGGATCCCGGCCGTCGCGGCGGCGGCGATGCCGACACCGACCAGCACGAGGCGGTACCCGGCGAGCCCGCGGCGCCAGGCGAGCAGGTAGACCAACGTCGCCGCGCCGATCCCGCCGACGAGCGCGGCGAGCGGGATGCCGTAACCGCCGGCCGCGGCCAGCCAGTCGCCGCCGCCGAGGACGATCACCGCGACGGCCGCCAGGCTGGCGCCACCGGTGACGCCGATCACGTCCGGGGTCGCCAGCGGGTTGTGGGCGATCGACTGCAGCAGCGCGCCCGACAGGCCGAACGCCGCGCCGACGAGCACCCCGACGAGCGCGCGGGGCAGGCGGAGCTCGCCGACGATGAACCAGTCGCCGCTGTCGCCCTTGCCGATCAGCGTCGTGATCACGTCGCGGAACGACACCGGGAAGTCGCCGACCGTCATCGACCAGCAGAACAGGAACAGCGTGAGGACACTGAGGCAGATCACGACGATCACCGTGCGCCGGTCGACGTGGCGGCCGTACGGCGAGCGTGCCGCGGCTGCCGCCGGCACGGCGAAGCCGTCGTTGCCCGGCGACAGCGTCGTCTTCGGCTGGCTCATGTCCCGGCGATCTTCGTGCGGCGGGCGACGGCGATGAAGAACGGCGCGCCGAAGATGGCGGTGATGATCCCGACCTGGATCTCCGACGGGCGGTCGACGATCCGCCCGATGATGTCGGCGCCGAGCAGCAGCATCGGGGCGACGACGGCGGTGTAGGGGAGCAGCCAGCGGTGCTCGGGGCCGGTCCAGTGGCGGACGATGTGCGGAACGGTGAGACCGATGAACCCGATCGGCCCGCACGCCGCGGTGGCCGTCCCGGCGGTCAGCACGATCGCCACCGAGCACACGACGCGCGAGCGGAAGATCGACGCGCCGAGGGCCCGCGCCGAGTCCTCGCCGAGGGCGAGCGTGTTCAGCGGTCGCGAGGTGAGCAGGGCGACGGCGGTGGCGACGACGGCGAACGGAGCGATCGCCCGTACCACCGTCATGTCCCGGCCGGCCAGTGAGCCGACGACCCAGAACCGGAACTGGTCGAGCGTCTGGTCGTCGGTCAGCAGGATCGAGGTGGTGAACGCGCCGAAGATCGCCGCGACCGCCATGCCGGCCAGCGCCAGCCGTACCGGCGCGGCGGCGTGGCGACCCATGCTGCCGAGGCCGTAGACGAGCACCGAGGCGACGGCGGCCCCGGCGAACGCGAACCAGATGAACCCCGACGCCGACACCACGCCGAAGGAGTGGATGCCGATGACGACGGCGAGCGCCGCGCCGGCGTCGATGCCGAGCACGCCTGGGTCGGCGAGCGGGTTGTGGGTCAGGCCCTGCATCACCGCCCCGGACAGCCCGAGGCAGGTGCCGGCGAGCAGCCCGATCAGCGTGCGCGGCTGGCGCAACTGGCGGATGATCAGGTGGTCGCGTGACCCGTCGTAGCCGGTGAACGAGCGCCACACCGTGCCGAGCGGGATCGACCGTGAGCCCACCGCCAGCGACAGGCAGCAGACCACGGCCAGCAGAACGACGCAGACGGCGAGGCCGATCGCCAGGCGACGGTTGCGCCGGGCCCGGACGGTCGTCGCGATCGGACTCGTCGCGGTCACCGTCGGAGCGCTCAGCACCGCCGGCTCTGCGGGATCGGCACGACCATCGGCGTCCCGGTGATCGGGTCGGGATGGACCTCGACGGGCAGCCCGAACACGAGCTGGACGAGCTCGCCGGTGACCACCTGCTCGGGCGGTCCGGTGATGACGACTGCCCCGTCGCGCATCGCGATCATGTGGTCGGCGTAGCGCGCCGCCTGGTTGAGGTCGTGGAGCACGGCGACGATCGTGCGGCCGCTGTCACGGTTGAGACGCTCGAGCAGATCGAGCACCTCGCACTGGTGGGCCAGGTCGAGGAACGTGGTCGGCTCGTCGAGCAGCAGCGTCGGCGTGTCCTGGGCGAGCGCCATGGCGATCCAGGCGCGCTGGCGCTGACCGCCGGACAGCTCGTCGACGGGCCGATCGGCGAGGTCGGTCATCGCCGTGACCTCCAGCGCCCAGTGCACCAGCTCGTCGTCGTGGCTGCTCCAGCGCCGGTACCAGCGCAGGTGTGGGTGCCGGCCACGGGCGACGAGGTCGCCGACGATCAACCCGTCCGGTGCGATCGGCTGCTGCGGCAGGATGCCGAGCTTGGTGGCGACCTCGCGCGTCGACGATCGGTGGATCTGGGCGCCGTCGAGCAGCACCGCGCCGGACGTCAGCGGCAGCAGCCGGGCCAGGCCGCGCAGCAGGGTGGACTTGCCGGAGGCGTTGGCGCCGACGATCACCGTGAAGCGGCCGTCGGGTATGTCGACGCTGAGGTCGTCGATGATCACCCGCGCGTCGTACGCAAGTGTGACGCCACGAGCCTCCAGCCGTGCCGGTGCCCGCTCCATGCCTAACCCGTCGTGGTCGTCGCCGTGGCGGTGGTCGCCGTGGACGAGGCCGAGTCGAGCGCAGCCACCGACGGCACCACGGTGGCCGGGTCGCCGTCGACCGCGGCCACCAGCTCCGGTACGAGGTGCTCCAAGGTGTACGGGATGCTCAGCGGGCTGGAGAAGGACATCGCCCCGGCCAGCTCGCCGGAGACGAACAGCTCGCGACCCTCGGTGTGGGCCTGGAGCCCGAGGCGCAACGGGCTGTCGACGATCGCGGTAGCTCGGCGTCGTCGGCGATCCACACCGAGCGCGTCGACGTCGAGGAGGCCGACCTGCTCGGCGCTGAACGAGGCGTAGAACGCCCCGTCGGCGGCCTTGTCGATGTCCGCCGGGATGACGAAGCCGAGGCCGGTCATCAGCCGCGAGCGCATGTCGTCGGACGAGTAGGCGCCCGGCTGGTCGTTGTAGAAGAACGCCACGGCGGAGGTCTTGCCGGTGAACTGCGGGTTGGCCGCCGCCGCGGCGGCGATCTTCGCCTCGGTGTCGGCGACGAGCTGCTCACCCTGCGCCGAGCGGCCGAGGGCCTTGGCGATCGTCTCGGTCTGGACCTGCCACGGCACGCCGTAGTCGACGAAGTCCGCCGACTGCGGGATGGTCGGGGCGATCTTCGACAGCTTGTCGTAGTCGTCCTGGGTCATCCCCGAGGAGATGCCGACGATCAGGTCCGGTGCCAAGGCGGCGATCTGCTCGAAGTTGATCGCGTCGGCCGGCAGCACCGTCGGCTGGGCGTCGCCGAGCGCGGCCTGGGCCCACGGCCAGGTGGCGAACGGCTGGTCGCCGTACCAGTCGCGGATCGCGATCGGCTTGACGCCGAGGGCGAGGATCGCGTCCTGGTCGTTGAACCCGACCGAGATCACCTTCGTCGGTTCCTCGGGGATCACCGCCTCGCCGTACTTGTGGGTGATCGTCACCGGGAACGTGTCCGCTGTCGCACTCGTCGGCGCCGTGGCCGCCGCGCCGGCGGTGGTCGATGTCGTCTTGTCGTCGCTGCCGCAGGCGGCCAATGCCAAGGCGACCAGCACACCGATGATCACCACCTTGGTCTTGCGCCGTACAGCCACCTGGATGCTCCTGTCAAACATGGTCGACTAACTGAATGAGGAATACCTAACAGATCGGCCGACGTGATGGCAAGGAACGCCCTCGAACGCGAGCGCGCCCGCTACTGTGAGGCCCGACCTGGCATGTCGCCGGGCGTCGAAATGGAGCAAGGCAAGATGGCAACCGGCACCGTGAAGTTCTTCAACGCGCAGAAGGGCTACGGGTTCATCTCACGAGAGGGTGGTGCCGACGTGTTTGTGCATTACTCCAACATCGAAGGCAAGGGGTATCGGTCCCTCGAAGAGGGTCAGCAGGTCGAGTTCGAGGTCGGCCCCGGCCGCAAGGGCGAGGAAGCCCTGAACGTCAAGGCGATCTGAGTCGCCACAGCTCCAGCGGCGTGAGGTGGCGTGGTCCGGCGAACGGGAGCGCCACCGCCTCGCCGCTGCGAGCCGCCGAGCTGTAGGCGGCGCACACCACCTGCAGCACGTCGCGGCCGAACGCCGCACTCATCACCGGCCGCCGGCCGGCAGCGCTGTCCTCGACGAGGGCGCGCAGCTGGCCGGCGTAGCCGAACTGCTCCAGGATCGGGATCTCGCCGCGCGCCTGGGGGAGCGCGACCGGTTCGCCGTCGCGCTCCAGCAGCACCTCGGGGAGCATCTCCAGGCGGAGCACGCCCGTCGCACCGGCAGCCTGCACGTCCCACACGGGCTGGGCGGGGTCGCCCTGCCAGCTGGCGACGACCCGCGCCGCGAACCCACTCGGGAAGCGCAACGTCACCTCGGCGTGCTCGTCGGTGCCATGGCCCTCGCCGCCGCGCAGCGTCGCCTCGACCGCCGTCGGACGGCCCTCGCCGGCCGCCGCGGCGAGCAGCAGCGCCAGCGCCAGCGGGTGCACCCCGAGGTCGAACAGCGCCCCACCGCCCCACTCGTCGCCGGTGAAGTCACCCCACGTCGGCAGGGTCTGGATGGTGCGCACCTCCAGGTTGGTCAGCGCACCGAGGTCGCCGGCACGGCGGACCATCTCCACGAACGCCGGGGCGTAGGCCAGGTTCTCGGCGTAGAGCAGGCGCTCGCCGTGGGCCGCGGCCGCGGCGACGATCGCATCGGCCTCCTCCAGCGTGCGGCACAGCGGCTTCTCCAGCAGCACCGCGGCGCCGGCCTCCAGGAGGCGGATGGCCGAGCGGGCATGGTCGACGGGCGCGGTGGCGACGATGACGACATCGGCGCTGGCAGGCAGCTCGTCGAGGGCGACGGCGCGGCTGCGCCACCTCGCGGCCTGCTCGGCGGCGCGCTCCGGCGAGCGCGAGGCGACGGCGACTAGCTCGTCGCCGGTGGCCCGGATGGCTGCGGCGTGGACGCCGGCGATCCAGCCGGCCCCGCACATCGCGATGCGCGCCACGTCAGCGCCCCGCCAGCTCGGCGACGACCGGCGCGAACGAGTCGACCTCCTCGGGGCCGACGATGACGTACGAGAAGCCCCAGCGCTCGCGGCGGGCGAGCAGATCCTCGACGATCTTGGCCGGGCTGCCGATCAGCGCGAACGGCGATTCCGTCAGCAGCTCGACCGGCTGGCCGAGGGCGGCGGCGAGGTCGACGAGCGCCTTGTCGCGGCCGTCGGTGACGTTGCTCATGAACACCCGGATGTTCATCTCGATGCCGGCGAAGCGCTGCCCGGCGGCGGCGCGCACGAAGCCGACCTTCTCGTCGACGGCCTCGGCCGTCATCGTCGCCAGCGTCCCCGGGCCGACGCGGCCCTCGTGCATCGTGCCGTTGATCCCGACGATGTCGGCCTCGCGCCCGGCGATGCCGAGCACCCGCTTGCCGCCGCCACCGATGAGCACCGGCGGGCACGGCCGCTGCACCGGCAGCGGCCGCCCGGCGTAGCCGTCGATGCGGTAGTGCTTGCCCTCGAACGAGAACGTCTCGCCGCTCATCGCCCGGCGGATGATCGCGAGCCCCTCGACGAAGCGGTCGATGCGCACCGGTGCCGGGTCGTAGACCATGCCGGCCTGCTCGTAGTCGCTGATCATCCAGCCGGCGCCGAGGCCGATCTCCAGCCGGCCGTCGGACAGCAGGTCCATCGTCGCCAGCTCCTTGGCCAGCACGACGGGATGCTTGTAGTCGTTGTCCCACACCAGCGCGCCGACGCGCAGCGCGCTCGTCGCCGCGGCCGCGGCGGTCAGCGCGGGCACCGGCGCGAGCTGGTCGGTGAAGTGATCGGGCATCGTCAGGCAGCTGAAGCCGTTGCCCTCGGCGCGGCGGGCGAGGTCGATCCAACCGGCAGCGGTCGTCGCCGACGAGGCCTGGATGCCGAAGCGGAACGGTCGAGGTGACATGTCCAGCACGGTAGAGCACCACTAGCGTCGGGGCCGCGTGCGTCGTCTTGCCTGGCCCATCCGCTTCGTGTGCGTCGTCCTCGCCGGCGCCCTGCTCGTCGCCGGCGTGGTCATCGGCGTCGCCCCGCGGCTGTGGCGCACCGCCGAGGCCCACGACCAGCTCCCCGTCGAGCTGCCGGCGTTCCAGCCGCTGTCGCAGCGCTCGCTGGTCTACGACGTGCAGGGCAACGTCATCGACAAGTACGAGCGCGAGAACAGTCAGCCGATCAAGCTGTCGCAGGTGCCGCCGGACGTGATCAACGCCCTGCTGGCGGTGGAGGACAACGAGTTCTACATCCACCACGGCGTCAACGTCCGCAGCTTCATGCCGCGCTCTGCTGTCGAACTTCTCCAGCGACGCGCCCCGCCAGGGCGCGAGCACGATCACCCAGCAGGTCGTCAAGAACGAGTTCCTCGCCGGCCTGGCCCGCGACGGCCGCTACAAGGCGCTGCAGGCCCACTACGCGGCGATGCTCGAGAAGGAGAAGTCCAAGGACGAGATCCTCGAGCGCTACCTCAACACCGTGTTCTTCGGCAACAACGCCTACGGCCTGCAGGCCGCGGCGGAGGTGTACTTCGGCAAGAGCGTCGAGGAGCTGACGATGATCGAGGGCGCGTTCCTGGCCGGGCTGGTCCGCTCGCCGTCGGGCTACGACCCGTTCCGGCGCCCCGAGCGGGCCCGCGCCCGCTTCAAGCAGGTGCTCGATCGGCTCGTCGACGTCGGCATGATGACGCGTGCGGACGCCGACTCGCTCGCCGAGACCTACCCGATCCCCGAGCTGCCGCAGACGCTGCCGACGCTGGAGACGAAGGACACCTACTACACCGCGGCGCTCAAGCAGTACCTGCTGCAAAGTGCCCAGTTCCTCGGCACCGACGAGCAGTCCCGAGCCAACCTGCTGTACCGCGGCGGCCTGCGCATCCACACGACGTTCGACCCGTCCTTGCAGGCCGACGCCGAGGCTGCGCAGGCGGCGATGCCGGCGAACAGCGCCGGGATCACCAGCTCGATCGTCTCCCTCGACACGCAGACCGGGGCGATCCGGGCGATGGTCGGCGGCGCCCAGTACGTCCCGGTGCAGAGCGAGGTCAACATGGCGTTGCAGCCTCGACAGACGGGATCGAGCATCAAGTTCTTCATCCTCGCCGCGGCGCTGCAGGCCGGCGTCCAGCCATCGGACACCATCGACGGCAAGGTGCCGTGCACGTTGCCGAACCCGGGCGACCCGAAGGACCCGTTCATCATCAAGCACGCCACCTCGCACGAGGTGGACGCATTGGCCGTGCAGACGTGGCTGTCGATCAACTGCGCGTACGCCCGCCTCAGCCAGATCGTCGGGCTCAACCGCGTGGTCGACACGACCTACCGGATGGCTCACTCGGTGTACCTGTACCAGGGGCAGCCGGCGACCACCCGCCGCCCGCAGCCGATCGAGCCGTTCGCCAGCTTCGCCACGGGCGCCAACCCGATGGCGCCGATCGACATGGCCTCCGGATTTCAGACCATCGCCAACCAGGGCCTGCATCACGACCCGTACTACGTCGAGACGATCGACCAGGTCGATGGCAGCCGCTTCTACACCCACCAGGATCCTGGGACGCAGGTCCTCGATCCGGGCGTCGCCCTGACCGCGCTCGACGTGCTCAAGGGGGTGCTCACGCGGGGCACCGCCCGCTCGGCGCTGCGGACGTTCGATCGCCCGGCGGCCGGCAAGACCGGGACCCAGGACGACAACACCAACGCCTGGTTCGTCGGCGCGACGCCGCAGCTGACCACGGCGGTGTGGGTCGGCGACCCGGACTCCTACAAGAGGATGGAGCGCATCCCCGAGTTCCTGAAGGACGGTGTGAGCTCGGTGCAGGGCGGTACGTACCCGGCGCGGATCTGGGGGGCGTACATGAACGGCCCGACGGCGTCGGCGCTGCCTAAGTTCGACTGGCCGGCGCCACCGGTGCCGGCGCGCAGCGCCATGAGGCTGTACCTGCCCGGTGAGGAGTGCCTGTTCCAGCTGGTCAGTGGGGTCGTGCCGTCGGCGACCACACCGGCACCGACCACGACCGTGCCGGCCAACCCCGGCGAGCCGGCGGAGACGACGCCGGAGACGACGCTGCCAGCGCCCGTGTACAAGCAGATCGCGAGCGGGACGACGATCGCCCCGGACAACCTCGATCCCGACGCGCCGGTGCCGACCGTGTCACAGTCGGTCACCGTGAGCAGATGTGGCAGCAACCCGGCGACGGCGGTGACCAACTGATGGACGGTCCCGCACTGCTCGCGCTCCAGCAGATCGACACGGCGATCGACCAGATCGGGCATCGCCGGCGGCGACTGCCGGAGCTGGCGGCCTGCGCCGCCGCGGCGTCGACAGTGCGCACGCTGACCGACGAGCGCGACGCGGCGCGGGCGCAGGCAGCCGCGGCCGAGGCCGAGGTGGCCGCCGCCGAGCAGGCCGCGGTGGAGCTGGGTACGAAGCGGGCTCGCTTGGAAGCGCAGCTGAAGACGATCATCTCACCGCGCGAGGCCGAGGCGCTGATGCACGAGATGGCCACGCTCGACGCCCGCCGCGACGAGCTGGACGACGTGGAGCTGGAGGCGCTCGGCCGCCAGGAGGACGCCGAGACCGCGGCCGCCGTCGCCGAGGGTGGCCTGCCCGCCGCCGAGTCGGCGCTCGCCGATGCCCAGCGCGACCTCGACGCTGCGTCGGCGGCACTCGACGCCGAGCTGGCCGAGCAGCAGGCGGCGCGAGAGCCGCGGCGACGAACGTGCCGGTGGCGGACCTGGCGACCTACGACCGCGCCCGCCGACAGTTCGACGGCGTCGCCGTCGCCCACCTCGACGGCGTCCGCTGCTCGGGCTGCCACCTCGACCTGGCCCGCGCCGACCTCGACGCGCTCCGCGCCCTGCCCCCTGGCGAGGTCGGCGAATGCCCGCAATGCGGGCGCTTCCTCGCCATCACCTGATGCTGCTGTGGTTCTGGGGCACGGCGGTGCTCACGGTGTGGTTCGTGTTCCGCGACCCGGCGTTCGACTACCGGCTGCTGCTCGTCGGGGCGATCCTCCCGGACCTGATCGACGTCCCCGTCGGCCGTGCCGGCTGGGCGCACAGCCTGACGGTCGCCGTCGGTGTGCTCGTCGTCGTGATGCTGGCCACGCCGCGGCGCTCGGCCGTTCGCCGCTTGCTCCTGGCCCTGCCGATCGGCATGCTCTTGCACATCGTGTGGGACGGGGCGTTCACGTCGGCCGAGGTGTTCTGGTGGCCGTTCAGCGGGGGATGGGGCGACGTCGACGTCCCCTCGCTCGCCCGTGGCTGGTGGAACGTCCCGATGGAGCTGGCCGGCGCCGGGATGCTGGTCTGGGTGTGGCGCACCTGCGGGCTCGGCGATCCCGAGCGGCGCCGGCGGTTCTGGCGGACAGGTCATCTCGTCGAGGTGCGGTCGTCACGATGATCCTGGTCCGCCCCCGGCCGCACGTGACCCCGGTCGGGCGCCGTGTGGTGACTGGCGCGTGACTGCGGGCCTCGTGATCGTCCCACCACGGCCGCGAACACTCTGGTCACAGGCTTCGGTGATGGTGAGTCGGCCTGTAAGCGGGATTCTGTCCGGCGCCTGACGGCGCCTGGGTGGCCATCCCTCTGTGCGACCTACCCGAGGGGTGCCGTGTCGCCACGGCGGACGGGCCGCCCGTCCCCTCTGCTCGGTCTTGCTCCGGGTGGGGTTTGCCAAGCCGTGTGGGTCACCCCGCACGCTGGTGTGCTCTTACCACACCGTTTCACCCTCACCTGTGACCGGTCGCCCGGCCCATCGGCGGTCTCTCTCTGTTGCACGTCCGTCAGGTCGCCCCGACCTGGCTCTCGCCAGCACCCTGCCCGGTGGAGTCCCGACTTTCCTCGACACGGTGACGTCGCCGCCCCGTGCCGCGGCCACCCGGCCGACTCACCATCGGCGGGCAGGCTAGCGGCGCCTCAGCTCTGGCAGGCTCCCTGGTACTCGTAGATCATCGAGTTCAGGCTCGGGGTCTCCAGCAGCACCTTGAGGCGAGTGCCGTTCTCGTCACCGGCACCGAGTACGACGGTGATCGTCCCCGTCTGCCCGAACGTGCTCGGCAGCACGTACACGTCGGGGATCTCGGTGAGCTGCGGCCCGGAATCGGTGGCCGCAGCCGTCGTCGTGGTGTTGCCGAGGTTCTGCGCGGTGGTCGTGGTGGTCTCGCCGGCGGGCAGCGTGTCCGTGCTGACCTCCACGGACGCCTCGTCGGACGCCGAGACCATGTTGGCCGGGTCGATCGTCAGCGCCAGGAGGGCAGCGTGGCGGGCGCCACGGACGCCGGCGGTGATCACCGGCTCACGCAGCTCGGCATCGTTGAACAACGCGGTGTACTGCTGATATGCCGCGCCGATGATGCTCTCCATGCCCTGGACGAGGTTGAGGACGTCGCGCCGCTTGTCGTCGCTCGCCGGGATGGCCTGGGCCTCGGCGGTGGCCTCGGCGCCCACGGTGATCCGCTCCATCGCCGGATCGATCAGCGCCGAGTCGAACTTGGTGTTGCCACACGCCCACACCTCGCCGTCGTGCTCGACGGTGAGATCCTCGAAGATCTTGGCGGTGGACTGGGCATCGGCGATCAATCGCTCGACGAGCGGACGGTTGGCCGGGTCGAGCAGCTCGTCGTCGTCCTTGATCGTGTCGTAGATCTCCAGCAGCGAGCGCTGCAGCGACGAGCACGTGCGCAGCAGCGTGACGTCCGTGTACGACGCGTCCGGGAGGTCCGTCGTGGTCGGGGCGAGACCGACCCGGCCCAGCTCCCCGGCCTCGGTGTTGCTGCAGGCGGCGACGACGCCAGCCATCGCCACCGTGAGCCCACCGAGGCGGAGCGCGCCGCGCCGGCTCATCGACGAGTCGTCGTGAAAGCTCACCCGCGTCACCCCTTCGCCGGCGCCAGCGCGTCGGCCTCGTTGTCGACCAGCAACTCGCTGAAGTCCGTGGAGCCCTGGAGCTGGGCCAGCACGGTGCCGTTGCGCCCCTCGATCATGACGATCGACGTCAGCAGGTTGACGGCGTCGGTACCGATGCAGCTCGGCGATGATCGACACGTGCGTGGCGACCAGTGTCGACTCCAGGTCGCCGGCGGCCCCGAGCATCGTGTCGACGTCGCCGCTGAACGACGACGACCGCTCCGACACCACATCCTCGTCGCCGGTGTTCGACGCCTCGCGGCCGAGGAACCCGGACAGGGACTGCGCATACGCGAGGTGTGATTGGGCGATGACCTGGATCACGGTGCGCTGATCGTCGCTCATCGACAGCTCCAGCGCCGACTGGTACAGCCGGTAGGCGCTGATCTCGACCGACTGGGCGAAGTCGAGCAGTTCGACGTCGTCGTCGGTCGGGCGCTTCGGGGCGGCCGTCGTGCTCGTGGTGGTCGCCGCGGCCGTCGTCGTGGTGCCGTCCGTGCTCGACGTGGCGCCGGCCCGGCCGGCGATCTGCGGCACGAGGGCGACGGCGGCACCGCCGAGACCGACGCCGAGCAACCGCTTGGCCAGGCTGCGCCGGGTTTCGCCGGCCGCAAGCGGTTCCGTGCCGGCCGACTCGGCCGGGGCGCCTTCGAGTTCCACGCGGGCTGATCCTTTCGAACGAACGCGCCCAGCCTTGTTTGCCGGGGGCGAGCAGAGCAACTTTACGACCTGCACCAGTTCAAACGCGGTGAGCGCCGAAGCGGAACGGAGGCGGCGAGCACGGTAGGCGAAGGGAGCGGCTCGGCCGCGACCGGAGCACGGACATCAGAAGTCCAAGGCGGAGAGGTCGGGTATCCATCCGGCGGAACGGCTCACCGCTTGGGCCCATTGCTGGCGGTCGAGCTGCCTGGCCGGCTCGACGGTCGCCCGTGGGCGCCAGGCCGCGGCGACCTCGTCGAGCGAGGACCACAGGCCCGTCGCCAGGCCGGCGAGGTAGGCGGCGCCGAGGGTGGTGGCCTCGGTGTGGCGGGCGACCTCGACCACCCGGCCGGTGGCGTCGGCCAGGGCCTGCACGAACGTCGGGTTGTCGCTCATCCCGCCGTCGACGCGCAGTACGTCGACGGCGACGCCGTCGGCCGTCGCGGCGTCGACGAGGTCCGCACCGCGGTGGGCGACGCCCTCCAGCACGGCGCGGACCACCTCGGGGCGGCCGCTGCCACGGGTGAGGCCGACGAGCGTGCCCCGGGCGCCGTAGTCCCACGCCGGGGTGCCGAGGCCGAGCAGGGCGGGCACGTAGACCACGCCGCCGCTGTCGGCGCACCGCGCGGCGACCGTGTGGCTGTCGGCCGCGCTGTCGATGATCCCGAGGTCGTCGCGCAGCCACTCGACGTTCGTGCCGGCCGACAGCATGATCGCCTCGACGCCCCAGGTCGTCTCGCCGTCGCGGCGCCAGGCGACGATCGGGAACGTGCCGTTGGCGCTGCGGTTCGTCGACGCCGGCGCCTCGGGCCCGAGGCACGTGTCGAGCATCCCACCGGTGCCGAAGGTGATCTTCGCCGCGCCGCGGGTGACGCAGCTCTGGCCGATCAGGCTGCCCTGCTGGTCACCGATCAGCGCGCACAGCGGCGGTGCGCCGGGCAGCGCGCTGGCGACGCCGAGCTCGCCGGTCGAGTCGACGACCGTGGGCAGCATCCCCATCGGTACGCCCAGCGCGGCGCACGTCGACGCCGACCACCCGCTGGCGCCCGGCTCGAGCAGCCCGGTGATCGCCGCGTTCGACGCGTCGGTGACGTGGGCCGCACCTTCGGTGAGGACCCAGGCGACCCAGCTGTCGACCGTACCGAAGCACAGGTCGCGCTCGCGGGCGGCGTCGTAGGTGTCGAGCAGCCAGGCGACCTTGGTGGCCGACTGGTTCGGGGCGAGGTGCAGGCCGCGCTCGCTGCGTGCTGTCATGCACTGCACGACGGTGCGCAGGTCCTGCCAGCCGAGGCCGGGGCCGACCGGCTCGCCGGTCTGCCGGTCCCACACGATCGTCGTCGCCCGCTGGGTGGTGATGCCGACGCCGCGGACGGGCTGGCCGTGCTCGGCCAGCGCGGCGTTCGCCGTCTCCAGGACGGCCGTGGCCATCGCCGTGGCGTCGAACTCGACCAGCCCGGGGAACGGCGTCGCCGGTGGCAGCGGGCGGTGGTGCAGGGCGTGCAACCCGCCGTCGCCGTCGACCACCCCGGCCCGCAAGCCAGACGTGCCCACGTCGATCACCAAGACCGTCACGCGCTCTCACCGGCCTTCGGGTAGAGGCCTCGGCGGTGCATCGCCCCGCCGGCGAGGCCGCCGAGCAGGCCGACGAGGGCGACGGCGGTGAGGTTGAAGAACGAGCGCGAACCAGCGCACCTCGCGGCCGAGCGCGAGGCGGATGATCACGAACACGGCCTGGGTGACGACGTACGTGACGATGGCGGTGACGATCCCGTGGACCAGTGGCAGGTCGCGAGCCTGGACCCAGGCGGCGATGCCGGCCCCGAGGAAGAAGCCGATCAGTGCCAGCAGGCTGAGCCAGATCGGCGCGCTGGAAGCTGCTGCCGTTGTCGGCGAACCAGCGGGCGGCGAACGAGAACGGCACGGCGACGAGGAGTGCGACCGAGCCGCCCGCCGGCGCACGGCCCGCCAGTCGATCACGCCGGCCAGCCGACGGTGCCGAACGGCGTGGCGCAGCCCGAGCTTGCCCGGGTTGAGGATGCCGTGCGGGTCGAGCGCGTCCTTGACCGCCTGGAGCACGGCCAGCTCGGCGCCGAGCGCCTCGGACATGAACCGGGCGCGGTTGAGGCCGACGCCGTGGTGGTGCGACAGGTTGCCGCCGGCGGCGAGCACGGCGCGCTGGCCGGCGTCCCACAGCGAGACGTACGTCGCCTCGACCTCCTCGGGCGGCGGGGTGGCCGCGAACGTGAAGTACAGGCAGGCGCCGTCGGGGTAGCTGTGCGACAGGTGGCAGCTGGCCGCCCGGGCGTGGGGGACGGCGCGCAGCGCGGCACGGGTCGTCTCGAACGACGCCCGGCAGCGCGCGTCCACGGGGCGGCGATCTCCATCGTGTCGACGACGAAACCCTTGTGGGTCAAGGCCTGCAGGGCACTGGTGTCGTTGCGGTGGTCGAGCCAACGGCCGACGAGGGCGACATCGGCGGGGCGCGTGCCGGCGCACTCCTCGGCGACGATCGACATCGTCGCCTCGACGAGTGCGGGGTCACCCTCGTCGAGGACGAGCAGGACGTGGTCGGTGCCGTCGCCGTCGTGGCCGCGCTGCGACTCGACCTCGTCGTACAGCCGCAGCACCGCGGGCGTGGCGCCACGCCGCAAGATCCGCCGGCAGGCGTCGACCCCGTCGGCGAACGAGGCGAACGCGTAGGCGGCGCGCCGCTCCGCCGGCGGCAGGGGATGGGTGCGCAGCCAGGCCGCGGGTGACGATGCCGAGCGTGCCCTCGGCGCCGAGGAACAGGCGGCCGAGGTCGGGGCCGATGGCTGCGGCCGGGGCGATGCCGGTGCGCACGACGGAGCCGTCGGCGAGCACGACCTCCAGGCCGGCGACCATCTCCTCGATCTTGCCGTAACGGGTGCTGTACTGGCCGGCGCCGCGGCAGGCGACCCAGCCGCCGACGGTGGCGATGTCGAAGCTCTGCGGGAAGTGGCCGACGCTCAGGCCGTGCCCGGCCAGCTGCGCTTCGAGGTCCGGGCCGAACGTCCCGGCGAGGACCTCGACGAGCCCGGACGTCTCGTCGACGGCGACGACCCCGGCCAGCCCGGTGAGGTCGAGCGACGATGCCGCCGAACGCCGGGACGGACGCACCGCACACGCCGCTACGGCCGCCGGTCACGGTCACCGGGACGCGTGCGCTGTGCAGATCGCCGAGCGATCTCGGCGACCTGCTCGACGGATTCGGGCCGGCACACCGCGGCCGCGCGGCGCGGCACCTCGCCGGCGAGCGCCCAGTGCATCGCCAGCGGCCACCAGTCTCGGCTGGCCTCGGCGGTGGCGGTCTCGTCGGTCGCACGTCGGGGCGACGGCGGCGAGGCGGGCGATCACGTCCGCCGGCACGGTGACGCCGCCGCCCGCGAGGTCGGTCGGCGGTGCCGCGGCAGCTCGATCGGCGGGACGGGTTCGTGCATCGCGGTCAGTGCCCCGACGCCAGCAGGTCCGGCTCCGGGCTGCCTCCGGCGGCGCGCTCGGACTCGCAGCGGGCGGTGAAGTCGGCGACCTGGCGGGCTGTCTCCTCGCCGTCCCAGCCGAGCTCGGCGGCGAGCAGCGCGGCCACCGCCGGCGCGGCGGCCTGCGCGGCGTCACGGTCGAACAGCAGGGCGCGGGTCCGGCGGCTGAGCACGTCGTCGAGCGTCGTGGCCATCTCGTGACGGACCGCGTACACGGCTTCGGCGCGCAGGTACGGCAGACCGGTGACCAGCGGTTCACCGAGCGTCGGTCGGCGTCGACCAGTGCCCGGACCTCGCCGCCAGCGTTCCGTAGCGGCCGGCGAGGTGGGCCGCCGGCGTGCCGTCGGGCGGCTCGGTGAAGCCGTCGCCGCCGAGCAGCGCGAGCCGCTTGGTGCGGCAGCGCAGCTTGCGGCCCTGCTCGTGGAGCACGGCGTCGACGGTGTCCTCGCGCCATCTCCCGGTACGTGGTCAGCTTGCCGCCGGTAACTGTGACCACGCCGCTGACGCTGCCGCGGACGCTGTGCCGGCGGGACAGGTCGGCGGTGCGCGCCGCCTTGCCGTCGTGGCTGTCGGCGCTGGCGTCTTGACCAGCGGGCGCAGCCCCGCCCACGTGCCGGTGATGTCGGCGGCCGTCACGCCGGTGGTGACGGAGGCGTTGAGCGCCCGCAGGACGTAGGCGATGTCGTCGGCGGTGCACTGCGGGGCGTCGAGCGGGCCGTCGTAGTCGGTGTCGGTCGTGCCGACGTAGGAGTGCTCGAACGTGCCGTCAGGCCGCTCGCCCCACGGCACGACGAACAGGCTGCGCTTGTCCTTCGGCACGGGGATGACGACGGCGATGTCGTTGCGGACCTTCTCCCACGGCACCGTGACGTGGACGCCCTTGGCCGGGCGGATCGAGTTCGGGTGGACGCCCTCGTCGAGCGCCCGCACGTCGTCGGCCCACACCCCGGTGGCGTTGACCACCGAGCCCGCCCGGACGGTGACCTCGCGGTCCGCCGACGTCGACGACGGCACCGTTGGCGGTGCCGGTGGCGTCCTTGGTCAGCGCGACGACGCCGGCGCGGTTGACGACGACCGCGCCGTGGGCCGCGGCGGTGCGGGCGACGGTGAGGCACAGGCGGGCGTCGTCGGCCGTCGCGTCGTAGTACATGTATGCCGAGCGCAGCCGCTCGCGGGGCATCGTCGGCAGGTGGGCGAAGGCCGCGTCCGCCTTGAGGCGGCGGTGGAACCTGCCGATCCGCCAGCCGCCGGTGAGGTCGTACATCCACATCGCCGAGCCGAGCGCCCGGGCGATCTTGCGGGAGACGACCGAGTCCTTGGACAGGATCGGGATCATGAACGGCAGGACGCTGGACCAGGTGGGGGGCGTTGCGGCGCAGCCGGTGACGCTCGTGCAGCGCCTCGTAGACGAGGCGGACCTCACCCTGCTGGAGGTAGCGCAGCCCGCCGTGGACGAGCTTGGAGCTCTTCGACGAGGTGCCCGAGGCGAAGTCGTCGCGCTCGACGAGGGCGACGCGCAGGCCACGGGTGACGGCATCGAGCGCCACGCCGGCGCCGGTGATGCCGCCGCCGATCACGAGCACGTCGAACACCCCGTGGTCGAGCTGTTCCACCATGTCCTGTCGGCGGAAGCCGTCGAGCGCCATCGATCGCATCCTACGGAGGACGAGGCGCGTGGAGGCCATCGCTTGGTGGCCGCGTCGGCCAGCATCGTGGTCGTGACGAGCACGTACGACCCGGGTGACGCGCGCTACGTCGACGAGGCCGCTACCCGGAGCGAGCTGACCCGGGTGTTCGACGTGTGCGCCGGCTGCCGGCACTGCGTCGACCGGTGCGGGGCGTTCCCGCTGCTGTTCGCGCTGGTCGACCGCCACGCCGACCGTGAGGCCGGGCGGCTGACGCCGGCACAGCAGGACGCGGTCACCGACGAGTGCTTCGGCTGCGACCGCTGTCTCACCGAGTGTCCGTACGCACCCGGCCGTGATCCTGCGGCCGTCGACGTGCCGGTCGTCGTCGACGTGCCGGCTGTGATGGCCAGGGCGACGGCGATGCGCCGGGCGAACCACCATCTGCCGCGGGGCGCGCAACCGTCGGGTGGGCCGCTGTCGCCGACGAGCGCCACGGGGCGCGTGGCTGCGGCGATGCCCTCGGTCGCCAACGTGCTCACCGGTGCGGCCGACGGCTCGGTGGTGCGTCGCGCGCTGCGGCTGGCGACGGGTGTGAGCGCCACACGGGTGATGCCGCCGTTCACCCGGCAGCGGTTCTCGACGTGGTTCGCCAGGCGCCCGCGGGTCCGCCTCGTCGACCGGCAGGCGTCGGTCGCGGTGTTCCCGACGTGCATCGTCGACCTGCACGAGCCGGGGATCGGCCACGACCTGGTGAAGGTCTACGAGCGCAACGGGATCGAGTGCCGGCCGGTCGACGGCGTGCGCTGCTGCGGCGCAGCGCTGCTCGACGGCGGCGACGTCCGCGGCTTCGCCGCGCTCGCTCGGGCGAACGCTGCCGCGCTCGCCGAGGCGATCCGCGACGGCCATGACGTGATCGTCGCCCAGCCGACGTGCAGCGCGGTGCTCCGTGACGACTACCCGGTGCACGCTCCCGGCGCGGACGCCGAGCTGGTCGCCGCCCACACCTTCGACGCCTGCGAGTACCTGATGAAGCTGCACCGCGGGGCGACGACGCGCATCGACACCGCGTTCGGTGGCGACGTGCCGGTCTCTGTCGTCTGCCATGTGCCGTGCCACGTGCGCCGCCAGGATGCCGGCCTCGCCAGCCGTGACCTGCTGAAGCTGACCGGTGCCCGGGTCGTGCTCGCCGAGGGATGCGCCGGCGTTGGTTCGTGGCGCGGGTTGCGTGCCGCACATGACGCCGGTGCGCAGCGGCTCGCCGGGTTGCTCGCGGCGGTGGTGGGGGAGGCGGTCGAGGGTGTCGGTGGCTCGGTGGCGGTGACCGGCGACTGCCACCTCGCCAACACGGCGATCGGCGAGCACGCCGGGATCGTCCCTCGCCACCCGCTGCAGGTGCTGGCACGGGCGTACGGCATCGCCGAGGAGCCCTGACGCTCGTTCACGGAGCCGTCATCGGCCTGCAACGAAAATCCTGGCATTCCCTCTGGTCAAGGCGCCGCAGCCAACCTAGATTCGGCACGCAACCGGGGGAAACGGCCCCGGCTTGCTGGGCAAAGAGGGGCGAGAGTCGTGACTGCCAAGGAGGCTCAAGTGGCGTGAGTCGGGAGCGTGCCGGGGCCTCGAGCCCAGCATCTTCTACCCCGACGACGATGACGAGGCGCTCGATGCCAAGGCGGTGTGCGCCGAGTGCCCCGTGCGCATCACCTGCCTCGAGTACGCGCTGCAGGTCCGCGAGAAGCAGGGCGTGTGGGGCGGCGCCACCGAGCGCGAGCGGCGGCGGCTGATCCGCCAGCGGCGGCGCACGGCGTAGATCCCGTCGTCGGGCAGCGGATTCCCTCGGCTGCCGGGTGTGGTGGCTGCCTAGTCTGTGCCGCCATGCAGGAACCCGATGTCGCCACGCTGGAGGATCATGGTGGCTGGCCCGCGCTGCTCACGGAGCTGGTCGAGCACCGGGACCTCAGCGCCTCGCAGGCCCGCGCCGCGATGGAGACGATCCTCGCCGGCGACGCCACGCCGGCCCAGCTGATCGGCTTCGTCGTCGCCCTGCGTTCCAAGGGGGAGACGCCCGAGGAGGTGTCGGGGCTGCTCGACGCGGTGCTCGCAGCCGCCGAGGTGGTGCCGCTGACCGACGACCAGCGTGACCACGCCGTCGACATCGTCGGCACCGGTGGCGACCGCAGCCACTCGATCAACGTCTCGACGATGGCCGCGATCGTCGTCGCCGGCGCCGGCGTGCCGGTGTGCAAGCACGGGGCGCGGGGCGCGTCGTCGCAGTGCGGCACCGCCGACGTGCTCGAGGCGCTCGGTGTGGTGATCGAGCTCGATCCGGCCGGCGTCAAGCGTTGCGTCGACGAGGCCGGCATCGGCTTCTGCCTCGCGCCGCGCTATCACCCGTCGTTCCGATTCGCCGCGCCGAGCCGGCGCGAGATCGGCATCCCGACGGTGTTCAACCTGCTCGGGCCCATGGCCAACCCGGGTCGGGTTCGCCGCCAGCTGATCGGCGTGGCCAACCCGGCCGTCGCCGAGCGGATGCTGGCATCGCTGCGCCTGCACGGCTCGCACCGGGCGTGGGTGGTGCACGGAAACGGCCTCGACGAGCTGACCACCACCGGCACGTCGACCGTGCTGGCGCTGGAGGACGACGAGGTGCGCACGTTCACCGTCGATCCCGTGGCGCTCGGCCTGGCCCCGGCGATCGCCGACGAGCTGGTCGGCGGGCCGCCGGCCCACAATGCCGACGCGGTCCGCCGGGTGTTGGCCGGCGAGCACGGCCCGCACCGCAACATCGTGCTGCTCAACGCCGCGGCGGGGCTGGTGGTGGCCGAGCGCGTCGACGACCTCCGCGACGGTCTCGCCGTGGCGGCCGACTCGATCGACAGCGGTCGGGCGGCGGCCGCGCTCGACGCGCTGGCCCGGGTGTCGACGGAGCACGCTGCGGCAGTGTCCGCCTGACCCTCCCTGGCGTCAGTCCAGGCCCGGCACCGACCGCAGGTGGGTGTGGAACCGAGGCACGTCGACGCGGATCGCGTCCCTGACGATCGCCCAGTCGATCTGCTGGTACACGTGGGTGAGGATGATGCGCATGTCACGAAGATCACTGCGCATCTGTTCGGGGATCAGTTCGCGGTACCTCTCGGGGAGACGTTCGACGGTCTCGTGCAAGTCGCAGATGACCGACCGTGCAGCTCGTTGCGTGAGCATGTCCTGCTCGAACTGGGTGTCAGCGGCAGCGGCAAGCAGCGCGCCGTCGGTGAACGCGACGTGCAGTTCAGCGACCGTCTGGGCGAGACGCATCGCTCGCTTCGATTCGGGAAGGTGCGGCTCGCGTTCGACGGCTGACTCGCGGGGGAGGTCATGGCCGCCGCTGCGGTGCCGACTGGCGAAGCGCCGATTCGGCTCGCCGTCGCTCACAGCGGCTCGGCCTCGGCGAGGATGGCCTCGGCGACGAGCGGCTTGAGCCAGGTGTCGGCGACGACGTCGACCTTCACGCAGAGGAGCTCCGAGGCGGCGTCGGCAAAGCCGGCGATCACGCCCACGGCGCGGAGACCGGTCTCGTCAGGGGGATCGACGAGCAGGTCGATGTCGGAGTCCCAGCCGTCGTGGCCACGCACGACGGAACCGAACACCCGGACGTTGCGCAGCCCGTGTTCGGCCGCGAGGGCGTGTACCTCGTCGACGTGGGCGTCGAGTGCCTCCGACGGCAGCGGGCGAGCGGCACGGAGGACGCGCCGCAGCGTCTGGTCGGTGGGGACGACACGGCCCGATTCGTAGGTGGACAGGCGGGCCTGACTGGTCGCGCAGCGGCGAGCGAGCTGCGCCTGGGTCAGGCCGGCACGCCGGCGGGCCTCGCGGATCTGCTCGGCGGCACTCACGCCACGAAGATATCAGCATGATATGACCGGCCTCAGGCAGCGGACGGGAGGCGGGTGAGCTGCGGCACGGGTGACGTCGGGCGGCTCCACTCGCCCGAGCACCACAGCACGCGAGCGCGCGAGCCGGCCTGGTCCAGCGCCCGTGCCAGCAACAGCACTTCGTCGGCCGCCGCCCGGGGCAGCGGCGCCGGCAGCGGTGGCGTGGCCGGGCCCGGCAGCGGGAGCGCGGCGTCGAGACGCCCCGGCTCGCCGATCTCGGTGAGCACACCCCTGACGATCCGCAGGACCACGCCGTCGAGGTGGACCTCCAGCTCGCCGGCGCCGCGCAGCGCGTCGGCGAGGCGCTGCCGACGGATCGCCCCGGCGAACGCCGTCGCCCGGTCACGGGCCACGGCGGCCTCCTCGTAGCGCCGCTGGGCGCTGAGCGACGCCACCCGCTGCCACAGCGGATCGAGCACGAGGTTCGGGGTGGTGGTCAGCGCCGCGGTGGCGCTGGCGACCGCCCTGGCGTAGGCGGCGACGTCGACCCCGCCCGCGCACGGGCACATCGCCACACCGAGCTGGGCGGGTGCGCACGGCGTGTCGCCGAGAGCGAGGCGTGGCGTGCACGCCAGCCGGGCCGAGCAGCGGCGCAGTGGGACTACGGCGTGCACCGCGTCGATCACCTGGCTGGCGACGGCCCGCGATGGCAGCGGCCCGAGGTGCACGCCGCTGCGGTGCGGCTCGTTGACGACGGTGAGCCGCGGCCAGGCGTCGGTGGTGAGGTGGACGTAGCAGTACTTGCGCCACGTCGTGCCGACCCGGTTGTACCGCGGCGTCAGCTGGTGCAGGTAGCGCATCTCCAGCACCTCGGCGACCACCACGTTCGGCGTCGACTGGCACGACACGCGCTGCGTCTCGCGCAGCAGCGGACCGATCTTGCGGCGATCGTCGCTGCCGAAGTAGCTGCGGACCCGCTGGCGGACGTTCGTCGCCTTGCCGACGTAGAGCACCTCGCCGCCGGCGCCGTGGAACAGGTACACGCCGGGTGCGCGGCGGCAGCTGCTGGGTGAGGCGCAGCTTGGGCGCCTGTGGGTGGGCGCCGATGCGGGGGAGGGCGACGAGGTCGTCGAGGCCGAGCACGCCCAGGCCGGCGGCGCGCTCGAGGAGCAGGTGGAGCAGCTCGGCGGTGGCCATCGCGTCGTCGAAGGCCCGGTGCGTCGGCCGGTGGGTGAGCCGGAAGCGGTGGGCGAGCGTGCCGAGCCGGCAGTCCGGCACCTCGTCGCGCACCAGCCGGCGGGCGACGGGCAGCGTGTCGACGACGACGTTCGCCAGGCGCGCGTACCCGTCACGCTCCAGGGCGCGGTTGATGAACGCGAGGTCGAAGCCGACGTTGTGCCCGACGACCACGGCGTCGCCGAGGAACTCCAGGAACGTGGGCAGCACCGACTCGATGCGTGGTGCGGTGACGACCATCGAATCGGTGATCCCGGTGAGCACGGTGACGGTGGGAGCGATCGCCCGCCCGGGGTTGACGAGCGTCGCGAACGTGCCGAGGCACTCGCCGCCGCGCACCTTCGTCGCGCCGATCTCGGTGATCATGTCCTCGACGCGATCGCTGCCCGTGGTCTCGATGTCGAGCACGCAGAACGTGACCTCGGACAGGGGCGTGCCGAGGTCGTCGAGGCTGCGCTGGCCGCTGATCGTCGAACGGATCGATCCCACGGCCGGACATCGCAGCACGAACGCCCGTTCGTGTCAAGAACGAGCGTTCGATCCAGGGCGGTTGGCCCGACCTCCTCTTAAGGTGGGCGCCGTGGACGGCAACGGCGTGCCCGACGAGGCGTTGCGCTCGGCGATGGAGCTGGCCGTCGACGTCGCCGCGGCCGGCATGAAGCGGCGACCGCCGCTGGACTTCCCGGCCGAGCTGCGGCCCCTGCTGCGCCAGAAGCGGCTGACGTCGGCGCAGATCGGCGCCGTGCGCCGGGCCGTCGACGGCGACGACGAGTTCCGCACCCACCTCGCGTCGATCGCTTCGGCGGACCTCGTCGACGACGTCGGGCGGATCTGGCTGCAGCGCCCGGCGAACTGGGAGGCGCAGCTCGACGAGCTGCTCGGCGTCCACGGTGACGGCGGCGACGATCGTGCTCGCAACCGGCGCCAGGAGCGCCGCCGGGCAGCGGCGCACGAGGCCGTCGAGCGTGAGCGACACGACCATGCGGCCACGCGCCAACGGCTGTCCCGTGAGCGCGAGCGACGCGCGGTCGTCGAGGAGCGGCTGGCGGCGGTCGAGCGCGAGCGCGACGAGCTTGCCGAGGCGCTGGTGGCCAGTCAGGCTCGGGTGACCGAGCTGCGCGCCGTCGCGGCGGCCGCCGATGCGGCGACGGTGGCGGCACGTGTCGACACGGCGTCGGCGCGTCAGCGGGCAGCGGACGCCGAGGCCGCTCGCGACGCCGTGCTCACGGCACGTGCCGGCGAGCCGCTCGTCGCCGGCGGGGCGATCGATCTCACCGACGCACGCCGGGCGCACGAGGGCGCCCTCGCTGCGCTGGCCGACGCCGAGCGGGCCGTCCGGCGGATCGGTCCTGCGCTGGTGGCCGCTGCTGCCACGGCGGTCCCGGCCGATGCGTGGTCGGGGCCGAGGCCGGATCGCGGGCTCCCCGGCGACGGCCGGAGCGACCGCGGCGCTCGCCCGTTCAGATCCCGGGCGGGCTGTACGCAGACTCGGCGGCCGTCACCGAGCACCTGCTGCGCCTGGCCGGCATCGTCGTGCTCGTCGACGGCTACAACGTGGCCAAGCTCGGCTGGCCGGCGCTGACCCTGGCGGAGCAGCGCGAGCGGACGATCGCCACGGCCGAGGACGTCGCCCGGCGGTGGGGCACCGACCTGACGATCGTGTTCGACGGGGCGGACGTGCCGGGGGCGAGCGCGCCGGCGCGCCGCCTGGTCCGTGTCGTGTACTCGCCGGCCGGCGTGCTCGCCGACGACGTCCTGCGCGCCGAGGTTGACCAGCTCGACCACCGCCGAGCGGTCGTCGTGGTGACCAGTGATCAGGCCGTCGTCAACGACGTCCGCACCGCCGGCGCCAACACGATCGCCAGTGACCAGTTTCTCGCCGTCGCCCGGCGATGAGCTGGCGCTTCGACAACTCTGTGACACCCATTCGCGACCCTGCTCGTATGCACCGCATCGATGCCTCGGCATCCAGGATCACGATCTCGTGCGACACGTGCGTCATGCACGGGTCGGCGCACTGCGCCGATTGCCTGCTGACACACATCGTCGCCCCGGCCCCGAAGGAGGTGATCGAAGCTCGATCACGACGAACTGAAGGCCATGGCGCTGCTGGCCCGCGCCGGGATGGTGCCTACGCTGCTGCACCGTGCGGCCGCCGAACACCCCGCCTGACCACGCACGGGCGTCGAGCACGGCGTACGTCGCCGAGCTTGCTGCGGTGGCTGCGGCTGCCGGGATCACCCGCACCGGGGTGGCGCCGGCGACCGTGCTCCACCGGGCACGGCGCGAGCTGCGGCGTCGCGCCGCGGCCGGCTACGCCGACACGATGTCGTTCACGTATCGCAGCCCCGACCGGAGCACGGATCCGGCTGCGGCGGTGGCCGGTGCGGCGGCGGTGTTCGTCGGCGCCCGGCCGTACGTCGCGGCCGCGCCGCCCCGCCCGGGCGGGGTGACCGGTCGCATCGCCCGGTACGCGTGGGACGACCACGTCGGGGCGTTGCGCGAGGGGCTGTGGGGCGTCGCCCGACGGTTGCGTGCCGACGGGTGGAAGGCGGTCGCCTACGCCGACGACAACAGCATCGTCGACCGCGAGGTGGCTCACCTCGCCGGGATCGGCTGGTTCGGCAAGAACGCCAACTTGCTGGTGCCCGGCGTTGGGAGTTGGTTCGTGCTCGGCTGCGTGGTCACCACCGCGCCGCTGCCGGTCACCGCGGTGCCGGTGCCCGACGGCTGCGGTGCCTGCCGGCGCTGTCTCGACGGTTGCCCGACGGGTGCGATCGTCGAGCCTGGTGTGGTCGACGCGCGGCGATGCCTGTCCTGGCTGCTGCAGAAGCCGGGCTCCATCGACGCGCGGTGGCGGGTGGCGGTCGGCGACCGGCTGTACGGCTGCGACGACTGCCAGGAGGCGTGTCCACCGTCGGTGCGCGGTGAGCGCCGGGCGGCGACCGATGCGGTGCCGGTCGCCGTCGGGGCGGTCCCGGTCGCCGCGGCATACGTCGACGTCCTCGCCCTGCTGGAGGCGACCGACGAGGAGGTGCTGGCCGCGTGGGGCCGGCGCTACCTCACCGGACGCGACCCCAGGTGGGCGCGACGCAACGCGCTCGTCGTGCTCGGCAACACGGCAGACGGCCGCGACCCGCGTGTCGGCGCGGTGCTGCGCCGCTACGTCGAGGGCGACGACGACGTGCTGCGCGAGCACGCGACGTGGGCGGCCCAACGGCTCGGGTTGGTCGCGGCGTGAAGCACCTACTGGTCACGAACGACTTCCCGCCGAAGATCGGCGGGATCCAATCGCTGCTGTGGGAGTGGTGGCGGCGCCTGCCGCCCGACTCGTTCGCCGTGCTGACCAGCCCGTACGCCGGCGCCGACGAGTTCGACCGCGCCCAGCCGTTCCAGATCGAGCGCACCCGCGAACCCGTCCTGCTGCCGCACCCGTGGATGACGATGCGCATCCGCGAGATGGCGACGCGCGTCGGCGCCGACCTGATCGTCCTCGATCCGGCGTTCCCACTCGGGATCGTCGGGCCATACCTGCAGATGCCCTACGACGTCGTGCTGCACGGTGCCGAGGTCACCGTGCCGGGGCGCCTCCCGGTCAGCCGCCCCGTGCTCGGCAACGTCCTGCGCAACGCCCGCCACATCGTCGCCGGCGGCGGCTACCCGGCGGCCGAGGCCGAGCACGCAGCAGGGCGCGCCCTGCCGGTCACCGTCGTCCCGCCGGGCGTCGACGTCGACCGCTTCGTGCCGCTCGACGACGCGGCGCGCCGCGACGCTCGGGCGCGCTTCGGGCTGCCCGTCGACGGCGAGCTGATCGTCGCGATCAGCCGGCTCGTGCCGCGCAAGGGCTTCGACACGGCGATCCGCGCCGTCGCCCGGCTGCGGCGCAGCCGTCCCGACCTGGTGCTGGCGATCTCCGGCGGTGGCCGTGACGAGCGCCGCCTGCGCCGCCTGGCCGCCGAGCTCGACGCCCCGGTGCGCTTCCTCGGCCGCGTGTCCAACGAGGACCTCCCGTTGCTGTACGGCTGCGGCGACGTCTACGCGATGTTGTGCCGCAACCGTTGGGGCGGTCTGGAGCAGGAGGGCTTCGGGATCGTCTTCCTCGAGGCCGCGGCCTGTGGCGTCCCACAGGTGGCCGGTGCCTCCGGCGGCGCTGCCGAGGCCGTCGCCGACGGCGAGACCGGCATCGTCGTGCGCCGTCCCGACGATCCCCGCGAGGTGGCCGCGGCGTTCGCCCGTCTGCTCGACGATCCCGCTGCCGCCCGGCAGATGGGCATCGCCGCCCGCGAGCGGGCCGTCGCCGAGTTCTCCTACGACGTGCTCGCCGAGCGGCTGGGTCGCGCCCTCGGCGCGCTGCCATGATCGGACGTCGTGACTGACGAGCGTGCCACGGTCGACGGTGCACGGATCGTGCGCTACGACCTCGTCGGCACGGCGGTATTCGTCGTGGCGATGGCGATCGCCGTGCCGCTGCGCAACCAGCGTCCTGGCCAGGTGCTGATCGCCGCCGTGTCGATGGTCCTGTTCGCCGCCGGTGCAGCGACGAGCCTGTGGGCCTACGCGTCGGCCCTCGAACGCTCGCGCGTCGAGAACGTCGGCGTCGCCAACCTGTTCCTGCTCTCCGGCGACACCGCGCCGGAGCGGGTCCGCCGGGTCATGTGGGTCTGCTTCGGCGTGCAGATCGCCGTCGCCCTCGCCGGGGCGATCATCGGCGTCGTCGGTCTCGACAAGGGCCGGCTCAACGCGCTGGCGTTCGGGGTGCTCGTGCCGATGTTCGGGATCGGCGCGAACGGCCTGTGGGCGGCCCGCCACGGCCGCTACGGCCCACGAATCCCTCGCGACGAGCGGCCGAACAACCGCAAGATCGGCTAGAACAGGCGCCATGACTGAGTCGGCAACGGAGACGATCACCATCGCCGCTCCGCCGGAGCAGGTCTGGGCCATCGCTGCCGATGTCGAGCGCTACCCGGACTGGGCCAAGGACGTCAAGGACGTCGTCGTCCACGCCCGCGACGAGCAGGGCCGCCCGGCGGAGGTCGAGTACCGAGCTTCGGCACTCGGCCGGAGCACCCACTACACGCTCGGCTACGACTACTCGACGCCGAACGTGCTGGCCTGGAAGATGGTCCACGGCGACATCATGCGCAAGATCGACGGCGCCTACACCGTGTCGCCCACCGGTGACGGTGGCACCGAGGTGCGCTACGACCTGACCATCGAGCTGGTCGTCCCGCTGCCCGGGTTCGTCAAGCGCCGCGCCGAGGTCCGCATCCTCAACACGTTGCGAGAGCTGAAGACGCGCGCCGAGGTCGGTGTCAGCGCGTGACCGGTCGCGGGCCGACCTCGTGACCGTCGCCCACGTCGGTGTCGACGTGGGCGGCACGAAGGTGCTCGGCGCCGTCATCGATGCCGGCGGCACGATCCTGCGCGAAGCCCGCCGGTCCACCCCGCGAGGCGGCGCGGCCATCCTCGACACCGTCGCCGGCGTCGCCGCCGAGCTCGGCGCCGGTCGCGAAGGCGCGACGCTCGGTGTCGGCATCGCCGGGCTCGTCGAGCGTCGCGGCGTGCTGCTGGCCGCACCGAACCTGGCCGTCGACGAACCGCTGGACGTGCGTGGCGGCCTACGCGACCGTCTGCGTGTCGACGCCGCCGTCGACAACGACGCGACGTGTGCCGCCGTGGCCGAATGGCGGACCGGCGCCGCCCGCGGCGCCGACGACGTCGTCCTCGTCACGCTCGGCACCGGCATCGGCGGTGGCCTGATCCTCGGCGGTGCCGTGCAGTACGGTGCCCACGGCTTCACCGGCGAGTACGGCCACATGGTCGTCGATCCCGACGGCCCGCGGTGCCCGTGCGGCCGGCGGGGCTGCTGGGAGCGCTACGCATCCGGCGCCGGGCTGGCGATGCTGGCCCGCCGCGCCGCCGCCGACGGGCGCCTCACGATTGCCGTGGCGGGCGACGAGCTGCGGGGCGAGGACGTCCGCACGGCCGCTCAGGCCGGCGACGCCGGCGCGCTGGCGGTGATCGACGAGTTCGCCCGCTGGGTGGCGATCGGGCTGGTCAACCTGACCAACCTCGTCGACCCGGCGATCATCGTGCTCGGCGGCGGCCTCGCTGCCGACGCCGAGCTGTACGAGCCACCGATCGCCCGCTGGTTCGATGCGCTCCTGTACTCGTCGGAGATCCGTCCGGCGCCGACGCTGGCGTTCGCCACCCTCGGCGAGCACGCCGGGGCGATCGGCGCGGCGCTCCTCGGGGCGGCGACCGCCGCTCGTTGACGGACCAAGTCGCCAGACCGCCGACGTGATCGAGGCCGCCGACTCGAACGAGCGCACCGCTGTCGACCGCGACCGTCGCCCCGGCGATCACCGCAGCACCGACCGTCGACGCCCCGACGAACGACGCGCCGGGCTACCACGACGCCGATCCTGCGGGCCGCGGGCACGGCCGCGGCGATCTCGACCGAGTACACCGACCTGCGCTCGGCGTCCGGTGTCGTCGTCCTCCTCCTCCTCTTCTTCTTCTTCCTCCTCCTCCTCCCGTCCGAAGGGCGGGGCCCGCTGGGGGGCAATGCCCGAGCCGGCCTCGGCAGGCGCGACGCGTCGACCGTGTACGCGTCGCCTGACGGCACCACGTGGACCGAGTTGCCCTCGGCGGCGCAGCAAGGACGGCCGGGAGCGGTCCGCCGACGGTGTCCTCCGTGGCGTTGGACGCCCTGCCGACGTAGACCTCAGTGAGCGCCGTGTGCGACGAAGCGCGTCCGTGAGTCCTCGATCTCGGCCCACGCCGCGGAGCGTCCGGCGAGGCCACCGGTGCTCGACTCCTTGCCGGGCTCCAGCGCCTTGTACACCTCGAAGAAGTGCTGGATCTCGCTGACCAGCTGCGGGGTGAGGTCGGCGATGTCGTGCACGTCGTGCCAGCGCGGCTCGGTCGGCGGCACGCAGATCAGCTTGGCGTCCTCGCCGGCCTCGTCGACCATGTAGAGCACGCCGACGGGACGGGCCTGGACCCACACTCCCGGGTAGACCGGGTCCTCGAGCAGGACGAGGGCGTCGAGCGGGTCGCCGTCGCCGCCGAGCGTGTCGGGGACGAACCCGTAGTCGGCGGGATAGGTCATGGCGGTGAACAGCCGCCGGTCGAGGAAGACCTGGCCGGTGTCGTGGTCGATCTCGTACTTGTTGCGGCTGCCGCGCGGGATCTCGATGATGACGTGCACGCAGTCGTCCGGGAGCGATTTGCCCATGACCTGGCATGTTGCCACGGGTAGCGTGGTCTCGATGGATTTCCGCCGGATCACCAATCTGCCCCCGTACGTCTTCGCCATCATCAACGGCCTGAAGATCGACGCACGGCGAGCAGGTGTGGACGTGATCGACCTGGGCTTCGGCAACCCGGACATCCCTTCGCCGCAGATCGCCGTCGAGAAGCTGGCCGAGGCGGCGCACAACGCCCGCAACCACCGCTACTCGGTGAGTCGCGGCCTGCCCAAGCTGCGTGAGGCCGTCGCCAACCTGTACCAGCGGCGCTGGGGCGTCGAGCTCGACCAGGAGTTGGAGATCACCAACACGATCGGCTCCAAGGAGGGGTTCAGCCACCTGATGTGGGTGTTGCTCGACCGTGGGGACGCGGCGATCGTGCCGAGCCCGAGCTACCCGATCCACATCTACGGCCCGCTGTTCGCCGGCGCCGACCTGCGCCAGGTGCCGATGCGCAGCCTGGCCGACCCGCGGGTGCAGACCGACTACGCCGGTGACTTCTTCGACAGCCTGACCACGGCCTACGACGTGGGCTGGCCGAAGCCGAAGGTGCTCGTCATCTCGTTCCCGCACAACCCGACCGGCTCGGTGGTCGACCTGCCGTTCATGCAGCGCGTCGTCGACTTCTGCCGAGAGCGCGACATGATCGTGGTGCACGACTTCGCCTACGCCGATCTGGGATTCGACGGCTACGACCCGGTCAGCATCCTGCAGGCCGACGGGGCCAAGGAGTGCGCCGTCGAGCTGTACTCGATGACGAAGAGCTTCTCGATGGCCGGCTGGCGCTGCGCGTTCCTCGTCGGCAACGCCGAGGTGGTGCAGGCCCTCGTCAAGCTCAAGTCGTACCTCGACTACGGCACGTTCCAGCCGATCCAGATCGCCGCGACGGTGACGATGAACGAGGCCCCCGACTACCCGGCCGAGGTGCGCGACATCTACCAGGGCCGGCGTGACGCGCTGATCGACGGTCTGGCGCGCATCGGCTGGGACATCCCCAAGCCGCAGGGCTCGATGTTCGTGTGGGCGCAGATCCCCGAGCCGTACGCCGAGCTCGACTCGGTCGAGTTCTGCTCGCATGTCATCCGTGAGTGCGAGGTGGCCCTATCGCCGGGCAGCGGCTTCGGTCCGGGCGGCGAGGGCTTCTGCCGCTTCGCGCTGATCGAGAACGAGCAGCGCATCGCCCAGGGCATCCGCAACCTGCGCCGCGGCTTGACCAAGCTCGGCTGAAGGTCAACGCGGATCGACCGGACCGGCCGGGCGCCCGAGCGCGGCGCTGCAGCGGCGGGCGAGCGCACCGACCAGCGGCGGCAGGAGCAGGACCGCCAGCCAGAACCGCCAGTCACCGGCGATCGAGTAGACGACCTTCACGGGTCCTTCGAACCGCGTGCCGTGCGCGGCGATGAGCGCGCCGCCGATCACCCCGGTGATGGCGAAGACCGTCGTCGCCGCGGTCGCCGCCGAGACGACGATCGAGCGCCGGCGGTGCGTCGCGCCGGCGAGCGCGTCCTCGGTGGCGACGAACGACGTGCCCATCACGAACGCGACGCCGACGCGCGTCGTCGCCGGCAGCTCGCGGTACGGCGGGACGCTGGTGCCGAAGCGCTGCTGGACGGTCGTGACGATCATGCCGACGAGCCGAGGGAGCCGTCCCAGCGCGGCGATGAACACGAGGCCGGACAGGACCTGCTCGACCAGCACGAGCGCGCCGGCGACCACGCCGGCCAGCATGACGCTGGGCACCGACTCGTGGCGACGCAGCAGCTCGGTGATCAGCAGCGTCGTCGCCGTCTCGTTGCCGGCGCTCCACTCGTACAGCAGGATGCAGGTCGCCGCGACGAGTAGCGCGCGTCCGCCGGCGCCGGCGCCGACCCAGTCCTGCCGCACCGCCTGCCACAGCTCACCTCGACGGCTCATCCGGTGGGTGTGGCGGCGCCACGTACGGGGGATCTTCTTGCCGGTGGCGTCATGATCTGCAGGGTGAAATCCTCACGCTGTACGTGGTTACATCAACGCGCAACGTAGCACTATGGGATGATCCAACCGATGGAGACGGCACCCCCCCGCCTGGCCTCATTCACCTCTCCGGAAGCCGAGTCGGCTGAACCGGTCTTCGCCGTCGCCGACGACGTCGTCGTCCCGCGACTGGACCGGCAACCGACGTCACCACGTGCCCGGATCGTACGTGAGCTGGCGATCGTCGGCGAACGTGCCGAGGCGATCTGGCAGCTGTATCACGAGGCCTTCGAACCCTTGCGGGAGCTGGCCTTGCAACAACACCTGTGGTCGCGCGAAGAGATCCTCGCCGAACTGGCCAACCCGCGGATCGTCAAGTTCGTCGGGATGAGCGGCGACGAGCCGGTCGGGCTGTGCATGGTCACCAACGACCTCTCGGCGGTCCCGCTGATCTCGCCGGAGTTCCTGCGGGCGCGATACCCGGAGCAGGCGGCACGCGACGCGATCTTCTACGGCATCGTGATCTTCGTGCGCGCCGGCTACCGCGGGCGCACGCTGTTCGCCCGGCTGGGCACCCACGCCGGCCAGGAGGCGGCGTCGTCCTGCGGCGTCATCGTCTTCGACGTCTGCGCGTTCAACCGGGAGCACGCATCGCTCGACGACAACCTGCGCCGGCTGGCCCGATCGTTCCCGAACAGCTCGATGGATCTCGTCGACCAGCAGTCGTGGTTCGCGATCGAGGTGCCAGAGCCGCTCGAGGACTTCAGCAGGCTGCAGGTCCGCCGATGACGATGCAGCTGCCGAGGACGTCGGCGGCGCCTGCCGCGCCGGCGACGAGCGAGATCCGCGAATGGGCGGCGGAGCGTGGCCTCACGGCGCGGCCGGGCGTGTGGCCCCTGTTGCACATCGCCGCGCTGCTGGCCGCCTGGGCGGCGGCGTGCGCGCTGGGCTTCGCCGCCGGGACGCTGTGGGTGTGGCTGCCGATCTGGTGCTTCGGTGCGTTCGTGCTGATGGGCTGCGCCGGGGCGGCGCACGACTGCATCCACGGGACGTTCGCCCGGAGCCGGCTCGGGAACACGATCGCCGGCCACCTGCTGTTGCTGGCCGTCGGCGCGCCGTTCGCGACCTACCGCCAGTTCCACCTGTTCCACCACACCCACACGCTGGGCGAGCACGACCCCGAGGGGCGGCCTGCCGACTTCACGGCGCGCTGGCAGTACGCGCTGTACATGGTCGCGTTGGGGCCTGGCTTCCTCGGCCTCATCTGGATGCAGACGATCGCCTCGGCGTTCGGCCGACCACCGGCTTGGGCGCGCACGGCCTCCAGCCGCCGTGTGCTGCGCACCGCATGGTTGCCGACGCTGCCCCTGCTCGTCGTGCTGTTGTACGCCTGCACGCAGTCCGCCGCCGTTCGCGCCGTGTGGCTGTGGCCGTGGGTGCTCCTCCTGTGCCCGGTGCTGCCGTTCGTGTTGCTCAGCGAGCACTACGGCGGCCACCGCGGTGATGGGCTGCTGGCGAACACCTACACGATCCGGTCGAACCGGGCGACGTCGTTCGTTCTCTTCAACATCAACCACCACACGGCGCACCACCTCGTACCGCGAGTGCCGGGCGGGCGGCTGCGCGAGCTCGACGACCTCATCGCCCCGTACGAGCAGTGCCGGGCGCGTGGCTACCTGGCGTTCCATGTCGGCCTACTTCGATCGCTGCCGTGGCGCACGCCGCGTTCGACGAGCCGCCACGAGGGGCGCGGCTGATGCCGACGACGACTGCCCCGATGCCGCACCCGATCCGCCGGCGCTACGCCTGGCTGTACTTCGTCGTCACGGCGACGATCGCCTGCCTCTACGCGGCCGGCGTGTTCAGCCAGGCGATCTATGCGGTCCTGCTCGTCGCCACGTGCACGAGCGTCGCCGTCGGCGTGTGGCGCAACCGGCCGGTCGTCACGTGGCACTGGTGGGCGATCGCCGCCGCGATCGTGCTCTGGGCGATCGCCGCCGTCGCCCGCGACCACGTCCATGCCACCGGCGTGTTGACCTCCGACCGGTCGCTGCTGCCCGACGTGTTCGCCATCCCCGGCTACGTGCTGGCCGGCGTCGCCCTCAACGGCCTGCGCCGCGCCCGGGGGGCTCGCGTCGTGACCGCAGCTCATGGCTCGACGCGGTGGTGATCTCGCTCGCGGCGTTGCTGCTGGCGTGGGTGTTCGCCCTGTCGCCGGTCCTGTCGGATCGTGGCGCATGGCTGCCCGCGGAGCTGATGGTGGCGATCTATCCGCCGATGTCGGCCGCGCTCGCCGCGATCGGTTGCTCGCTGGCGTTCGACTGCGACCGGCGCAGCCCGTCGCACCAGTTCCTGTTCGTCGGCACGCTGTGCCTGGTCGTCGGCGACACGCTCTTCGCCATGAAGGAGGCCGGCCGGCTGAACGCCGGTCGGGTGTACGAGCTGCCGTTCCTGTTCTCGGCGTCGTGCTTCGGCGCGGCGGCGCTGCACCGCTCGATGCGCTACCTCAACCGCCCGAGTGCACGATGGAGCGGCAACCTCACCTGGGCACGGATCGCGATGCTCTCGCTGGCGCTGCTGCTCCCGGCGGCGGTCGCCGGGCTGAACCCACCGGCCGCCAATGCGGCGAAGGCGGTGCTCGTCGGCATCCTCGTCGCTCTCGCCGCCGCTGCCGTCGCCCGGCTCGTGCTCAGCATCATCGCCCAGTCGAAGTCGCAGCAGCACCTCACCCACCAGGCGACCCACGACGATCTCACCGGCCTGCCGAACCGCGACCTGGCGGTCCGCCACATCACCGAATGTCTGCAGCGCGACGATCCGGGACCGGGCCAGCTCAGCGTGATGTTCGCCGACCTCGACCAGTTCAAGCTGATCAACGACTCGATGGGCCACGCGATCGGTGACGAGCTGCTCATCGCTGCGGCGCGGCGGCTCTCGGCGGCCGTGCGCGACGGCGACCTGGTCGCGCGGATCTCCGGCGACGAGTTCCTCGTGGTGTGCGACAACGTGTCTCGGGAGGAAGCGCACGCGCTGGCCAGCCGGGTGCGCGGCGCGTTCGCCGAGCCGTTCGCGCTGTCGTCGACGCGGATCTACGTCTCGACCTCGATCGGGGTGGCGGTCGCCGAGCATCGTGAGACCGAGGACGCGACCTCGCTGGTGCGGGACGCCGACACGGCGATGTACGCGTCGAAGGGGTCCGGGCGGAACACGATCACGTTCTTCGACCTGCGCATGCGCGAGCGCGTCGCCCGACGCGTCGCGCTGGAGCAGATGATGCGCCAGGCCCTCGATGCCGGCGAGATCGTCGCCCACTTCCAGCCGATCGCCACGCTGCCGGCGGGTCAGGTCGAGGGCTTCGAGGTGCTCGCCAGGTGGACGCACGAGGGCGAGAGCATCAGCCCCGTCGACTTCATCCCCGTCGCCGAGGAGTCCGGGCTGATCGTCCAGCTCGGCGAGTCGATGCTCGAGCAGGCCTGCGGCGCCGTGGCGCGGTGGCGCAAGACCCTGGCCGGCGGCGCCCACATCTACGTGTCGGTGAACCTGTCGCCGCGCCAGCTGCTCGACTCCGACGTCGTCGACACGGTCGAGCACATCCTCGCCCGCTGGGGTCTCCCGGGCGACGCGCTCTGGCTGGAGATCACCGAGGGCGTGATGCTCGAGGATTCGGTGGAGACCCATGCCGTGCTGAACGGGCTGTGTGATCTCGGCGTGCGCCTGTCCGTCGACGATTTCGGCACCGGCTTCTCGTCGCTGTCGTACCTGCGCAAGTACCCGCTCAGCAAGGTCAAGATCGACCGCTCGTTCGTGCAGGATCTGGACACGCGCGGCGGTGACCAGTCGCTCGTCGTCGCCGTGATCGGGATGGCGGCGACGCTCGGCATGACGACGATCGCCGAGGGCGTCGAGCGCGCCGCGGAGGCCGACCGCCTGTTCGAATACGGGTGCAGCGCGGCGCAGGGCCACTACTTCGCGCCGCCCCGGCCCGCCGAGGAGGTCCCTGCCCTCGTCGCCCCGCTCGGCTTCACGCCGGCGCCGTCGGACACGCTCGCCGTCCAGGACGGCTGACCGTCCGGCCGGCGCGCCGGCGCTGCCGGCCGGAGGCGCAACAGGGTGACGCCGCCGTCGCCGTGGTCGAAGACCGGCTCCATCGGGGGGCCGGTGCGCAGATCGTCGGCTACGACGACGACGAGCGTCGTGGTCGTCCGCACGCCCTCGTCGAGCTCGACGATCGCCAGTGGTTGCGGCACCTCGGCGGCGAACGCCGGGTGCGTCGCCTGGCGGCGATGATGAAGCTGTAGACGGTGCCGTGCCCGGACACGGTGCCGGTCGAGCATGTCGACCGACGGCCTCCGCGCGTCGGGACGGGCGGGACGCTAGCCCGCGCCCTCGGCTCGCCGTAGGGGGATGAGCGTCGGTGCGGGGTCGTTGGCGAGGAAGTCGACGATCAGCTCGTTGCAGACCTGTGGCTTCTCGACGAGCACGCCATGGGAGGTGCCCGGGATCACGGCGAGCTCGGCGCCGGGGACCGTGCGGTACAGGTGCACCGTGTGCTCCAGCGACACGACGTCGTCGTCGCCGACCATGAACAGCGTCGGTGACGAGATCTTCGCCAGATCGGCGTCGGGGATGTGCGGCTCGCTGGTGGCCATCTCCACGAACTTGGCGAACACCACCGACCAGTGGTCGGGGCCGTCGGGCGTGCACGCCTGGTACGCCTGGCGGAACATCGCCATCTCGTCGCCGTTGGGGTCCATCGCCGCGAACGTGTCGTCGACGCCGTCGGCCAGGCCGTCCGCGTCGGCGTTGGCACCGACGGCGACCAGCTTGCGGACGAGGTCGGGGCGCGCGATGGCGACGAGCAGGCCGACGATGCCGCCGTCGCTCCACCCGACGAGGTGCGCAGGGCCGCCGACCACCTGGTCGATGAACGCGATCGTGTCGGCCGCCATGTCCGCGTAGTGCAGCGGCCCGTCGACGTCGGGTGTGTGCCCGTGCCCGCGCCGCTCCGGGGCGACCACCTGGAACCGCTCGGCGAGCACGGGCGCCTGCGCCACCCATGCCTGGTTGGTGCTCAAGCCGCCGTGGAGCAGCAGCAGCGGCTCGCCCTGCCCGTACTCGTCGAACCAGGTGCGCAGCCCGTCGACCTCGACGTACTCACCCATCCCGAACCCCCTTCGATCGTTGCCATCCTTGTCGATCTCGGCGATCTCGTTCGTCTCCTGGTCGTCGTCGGCCCGCCCGGCAGGGCGAAGGCGTACGACGGGCTGGCGTGCTGGCGTCGGTGAGCACGGCATCCGAGCCTCGCACGGCGACCACCACCCGCACCACGGGCGCCGACGCTAGACCGGTTCACACGCCCGTCACGCGGTGGTCACGGTCGGCGCACACCTGCTGCGTAGCCTCGCCGTCGTGGAGACCTACGTCGTGCGGGTGTGGCTGCCGGACCGTCCGGGTGCGCTCGGGCAGGTGGCCAGCCGGATCGGCGCGCTCCACGGCGACGTCATCGGTATCGACATCCTCGAGCGCGGTGGCGGCAGCGCGATCGACGAGCTGACCGTCAGCCTGCCGGCGCCGAACCTCGTCGACCTGCTCGTTCACGAGATCCGCCAGGTCGACGGCGTCGCCGTCGAGGACGTCCGCCCCGTCGACAGCTCGCTGCCCCGACGCGGCCATCGCTGCCCTCGGGGTGGTGGCGGCGCTCGTCGAGGTGCCCGCCGACGAGCGCCAACGGTCGTTCTGCGACGGCATCGCCCGACTGCTCGACGGCGATTGGTGCGCGCTCGTGCGCTCGTCGGACGGCGTGGTCGTCGCCACGAGCGGCGAGCCGCCCGATCTCGCCTGGCTGTCGGCGTTCTTCGACGGCAGCCGGCACCTCGACGCGTCCGCCGAGAGCGCCCCCGGCGACATCGCCTGGGCCTACCTCGATCCCCTCGGCGCAGCGGTCGCCACCGGCCGCATGGGCCGCCCGTTCCACGCCCGCGAACGCCAGGAGCTGACGATCCTGGCCCGCATCTACGGGGCGCTGTGATGGGTGCGCCGATACCAGCTGACGATGGTGGCAGTGACCCGCTCGGCGCCGTGGTCGGTCAGGCGGCCGGCGGGTACTGCGGGCAGGTGGCGTGGTACGGCATGGCCGGGCCGAAGTAGCGGCTCCACTCGGCGGCGGTGAGGTTGCGACCGGCGATGTCGCAGGCGGTCGTCGCCCAGTGGACCGGGTCCAGATCGACGCGCAGCGCAGGTGTGGCGTCGTTGGCGACGATCATCGACTTGCCGTCCGGGGCGATGTGTCCCTGACCGAGGATCGCGTCGACCGGAAGGGCGAGTCGTCGCCGACGACGGTCTGCGTCGTCGTGTCGATCAGCTCCCACCCGGAGGTGGTCTTGCGCTCCAGCCAGGTGGTGCCCGGGACGAAGGCGATCTCCTGGGTCCAGTCGGCGAACGCCGGCATCTCGGTCACCGCCCCGGTCGCCCGGTCGGTGATCCGCACAGGCCCCAGCCCGGCGGAGGCGATGAACCGGCCGTCGGCGGAGTAGCCGGCGCGCCAGTGCCCGAACGGCAAGGTGGTGACGGTGCCCGTGGCGACGTCCACGCGGCTGGCGTGGGGGATCCGGTCGCTCATGACCAGTTCGCTGCTGTCCGGGCTCCAGGTGATGCCGACGCCGAGCGGGTCGGCGATCGGCACGTCGCGCACGAGGGCGAGGTCGGGGACCGAGTAGATCCCGATGCCGTCGGGCGAGTGGAGGGCCAGGAGCCTGCCGTCGAGGGAGAACGCCGGCGAGGGGAGCGTCCCGGCGGGCAGGTCCGGACCCAGCTGGGAGCCGGTGGCGGCGTCGTACATCCGCACGACGATCTGCCCGGGCGCGCCGAGTGCGTCGCTGCCCGGCGCGCCGGCGAGGTACCTCCCGTCGGGGGAGATCGCCAGCCGGTACTGCTCGAAGCCGGCGAGCGGTGGTGCCGGCAGGGCAGTGATGGTCGGGCCGACGGGCTGCATCGTCGCGGTGTCGCGCACCGACGTGCCGCCGGCGTCGTTGGCGGCGAGCCTGGTGCCGTCGGCCGACACCTGCACGTAGCCGGTGAACCCGAGCCGGGTGGCGATGGCCGGGGTCGCGGTGGTGTCGATGACGGCGAGACGGCTGCCGAGCGAGCCGATCGCGTGTCCGTCCGGCCACGGCAGCAGGATCTGTGACACGTTGGACCGGGTGATCCGGCGCGACGTGGTCAGCGCCTCGTCGACGAGGACGCTGGTGCCGAGCTCGGACGACGACACGAGCAGCTCACCGGTGTCGAGCACGCTCATCGTCCCGCCGAGCCCCACGCCGGCGACGGTGAGCGCGCCGGTGGTCGCGCCGGCGCGCACGTCGACGCCCACCATGCTCAGGTCGGAGGCGCCCGCCGGCTCGGTGAGGTACAGCGTCGAGCCGTCGGCCGAGAACGCTGCGGAGAGGGCGGCGATCGCCACCGGTCGCCGTCGCCCGGTCGCCGTGTCGAACAGCTCGGTGTGGCCGGCGGTGAGCACCGCGAGCGTGGTGCCGTCGGGGCTCGCGGCGATGCCGGTGACCTCGCCGGCGACGTCCGTCGACGTGGGCGACGCGGCCGGATCGACGGGGAACGTCAGCACGTGTGACCCGTCGGCGACGACGAGGTGGTCACCGAGGTAGGCGACCGGGATCCGCTGCACCGACAACGGCGCCACCGTGATCACCGGACCGACGAGGTCGCCGGTGGTGACGTCGTGGCGCTGGACGTCGCCGGCGTCGGTGACCGTCACGGCCACGGTGCCCGACGCGTTGAGGGCGACCAACGCATCGTCGGGCGCGTGCGGCCAGTCGACACCCGTCGGGGTCAGGGTGTCGCGGCCGACGACGACCGTGCGGACGTGGGTCGACACGACCAGCGGCCCGGTGATGGATGCCGCGGCGGCGACCACGCCGATGTCGTCGGCGGTGAGGCCGAGGTCGACGATGCGCGAGATCGACGGGTTGGCGACGACGGTGGCGAGGACGGCCTCGTTCGCAGCCGCTCCCGGCTGGCGCTGGGCCACCTCGGCGGCCAGGAGCAGGGCAAGGTCGGGCTGGGTGTCGGCCAGGGTGCGGGCCTGCAACGACACCTCGCGGAGCTCGGCGCCGACGCGCGCCGCCGTGGCGTCGGCGGCGTTGCTGCGGGCCATGCCGGCGTTGATCTCGGCGGTGGCCGCGTTCTCGTCGGCGCGCGTCGCGTTGGCCTTCGCCGTCGCCGCGTTCGCATCGGCGCGCACGGCGTTGGTGTTGGCCTGCTGCTCGGCGCGCCGTGCCGCGCTGCGTTGGGCGAGCGCCAGCCCGCCCACGACGAGCGCGGCGGCGAGCAGCACGGCCATCGCCGCGAGCAGACCCTGGGTGCGTCGGAGCCGCCGACGTTCGCCGGCTCGTTCGGCTCATTGCTGGCGGACGGACTCGCCGACGAACTGCTGCTGGACGGGGTCGAGCGTGCCGGGGTCCACCGCCTCGGCGCCAACGAGTCGGGCGCCACGCAGGAGATGGCTCGGGTCGCGTCCCGCTCCCTCCCACGCGGCCGCGGCGTCGCGCACCATCGCCCGCTCGACGAGATCGTGGCGGTCGTCGTCGATCCAGGTCCGCAGCCGCGGCCAGTGCAGGAAGATCGACTCGTGCGACACCTCCACCGTCGGCTCGCCGGTGGTCCGGTCGCGGTCGAAGGTGACCAGTCGGGCGAGCTGGAGCCGGTCGAGCACCGGGTCCGACACGTCGACCAGCTCCGATCGGCGGGCGCGGCGGCGCACGTCGGGGCCGTCGAGCCGCGGCGCGATCAGCGCCCCGAACACGTGGCGCACCTCGACCTGCCCGGCGGGCTCCAGGGTGACGTACGTGCCCTCGGCGGCGAACGCCACCGCCCCGGCCAGGCCCCCGAGCCTGTCGTAGGCGGCGTTGGTCAGGACGCTCCCGGCCCGCTCGTCGAACAGCGTCGCCAGGGCGGTCTGCATCAGTGGCAGCCCGCCGGGTTGGGCGATCGCGTCGCCGACGATCCGAGCGTCCAGGCCCGGCTCCAACGACATGCCGACCCGGTGCACCGGCTGGGTGACGGCTTCCACCAACTCGGCGGCGTTCATCGCCAGCACCGGAAACGTGCCGTCGTGCACCAGTCCGCTGAGCGCCGGTTCCGCCAGCGCCTCGCCGTAGAAGTCGGCACGAAGGGTGGCCACGACGCGCAGCCCACTACGGGGCGCCTCGAGCGCGCCGACGAGGGCGGCGACGAAGTCGCGTCGCTCACCGGCGGGAGCACTGCTCCACAGCTCCTCCAGCTGGTCGATCACCAGCAGCATCCGCGTGTCGCCCGCCAGCATCGCGAGCAGCCTGGCCGGGTCCTCGTGGGCGGCGGCCAGCTGGGCTTCGGTGGCCACCCGTCTCGTCGCGTCGCCGAGCGACGTCAGCGGCCGGGCGCCCGGTGTCATCGTGGCCACCAACTCGCTGCGATCGCGCCGTCGCGGCACCAGCCCGGCGAGGACGATCGAGCTCTTGCCACTGCCCGACGCCCCGACGACGCACGTGAACGGAGACGCGTCGAGCGTGTCGTCGAGCGCCTCGACGGCGGCCGACCGACCGAAGAAGTCGTCCCGATCGAGTTCGGTGAACGGTCGCAAACCCTTGAACGGATTGGGGATCGTGGCAGGCGCCGGTGCGTCGCAGGGCCGTTCGGTGTTCGACGTCCGGCGCCCGGCACGCCACTGCACGACGAGGTCGTCGATCGATGCCGTCTCCCCGATGACGCCGCGCCGCAGCACGGACTCCAGGACGCGGCGGTCGGCCGCCTGAAGCGTCTCGCCGCGCCCCAGGGCCTGCCGCGCGACCTCGGCGAACGAGCGGACGTCGCCGCCGATCGCATCGGCGGAGGCGTCGGTCGTGGCGATGCCGAAGTCGGTGAGGAACGGCTGGCCGTCCTCGTCGTACAGCACGTTGTCGACGCTGACGTCGCGGTGGGCGACGCCGGCGTGGTGCGCAGCTGCGAGTGCGCCGCCGATCCGCTCGACGAGGACGTCGACCTCGTCCACCGTCAACGGCGCGGTGCGCAGGCGTTGGCCGAGCGTGCCCCCGCGCAGCAGACGGAACACGAGGTACGCGGCGCCCGGTTCGCGCCAGTAGTCGTACAGCGGGACGATGCTCGGGTGCTCCAGCCGAGCGACGAGCCGCGCCTCGGCCTCGAACCGCCGCACGAAGCCCGGCTCGTCGGCGCGGTCGCGGTGGACGATCTTGATCGCCACGTGCCGGTCGAGCGAGCCCTGGGTGGCGACGTACACCGCGGCGCACGATCCTTCGGCGATCAGCTCGCCGAGGTCGTAGCCGCGCAGCGAGCGTGGTGGCCGTTCGAGGGCGCGTGGATCGTTGTCGGCGATGCGTCGCTCCAACGTCGTCAGGCTCGGCGACGGGTCGAGACCGGACTGGTCGACGAGTCGCCGCCGGAAGGCGGCGGCGGCCTGCATCGCCTGCGCCGAGCGACCGGCGGCGTGGAGCGCGGTCATCCGCAACTGGACGAACGATTCGCGCAGCGGATCCAGCTCCACCAGCAGCTCGGTGTCGGCCACGGCCTCGTCGGCCCGGTCGAGCAGCAACAGCACCGACACCCGCTCGCTCATCGCCGCGAGCCGCAGCTCCTCGCACCGTCGCGCCGCGGCGAGCGCCCATGGTTCGCCGGCGAACGTGCCGTACGCCGGCCCTCGCCACAGCCCGAGCGCGCCGTCGTACACCTCGATCGCGCCCACCGGGTCGAGCGATCGAGCACGCGCCGTCAACTGCTCGAACCTGGCGACGTCGGTGGCGGCGTGCTCGGCGGCGAGCCCGTAGCCGACCTTCGACGTGACGATGACGTCTCGCCCGAGCGATCGGCGCAGGCGTGAGACGTAGGAGTACAGCGCGCTCGTGGCCCCGCCCGGTTCCTCCTCCGGCCACAGGATCGCGTGGAGCCGCTCCGACGGGACGACCCGGCCGACCTCGGCGGCGAGCGCCGCCAGCAGGCGCAGCTGCTGCTCGCCGCCGACGGCCACGCCGCGGCCGCTGTCGTCGGTGGCCGCCACCGGGCCGAGGAGGAGCACGTCCACGATCACACCATCCCTTCGCCCCCGAAACGTAGGAAACCGACCTGACGAACTTCATACCACCGTGACCAGGCGCGACGTACCGTTCCTGCGCCGCGCTAGGCCGTTCGGCCGCGCCTCGTGCTCGCCCGGCAGCCCGAGGTCAGGCGACCGGCGGACGATGTCGTTCCTGCACCGCCGGGTGCCCTGACAAGGAGATGAACGCCGTGCGCCTCATCACTGCCGCAGCTACGACCTGCCTCAGCCTCCTCGCGCTCGCGTCGTGTGGCTCGTCGTCGTCGACCGCCCCGGTCGTCACGACGAGCCCGCCGGCGACGACCGCCGGGCCGACCACGACGGCCACGCCGCCGACGACCGCCGCGGGACGACCACCAGCGCACCGACGACGACCGTCGCGGCCACCACGACCACGACCACGGCCGCGCCGCGGAGCCCGGATGAGATCACCGCCGCGTTCCACGCCCCGGCAACACTCGCATCGGTCCCGCTGATGCCGACCGACATGGCCAAGAGCGGCAGCGAGCCGATGCACGCCGCCCTGCTCGCGTCGCCGCAGTGCGCGGCGACCGCCGACATCCTCACGCCGTTCACCGACGCCGCCACCTTCTACCAGAGGACGTCTCCGGCGAATCAGCTCGGCCAGTACTTCATCGTGCGCCTCGACGCGGGCACGCCCGAAGACGCCGCGGCCGAGTTCGCCGTCGCTGTCGCGCAGTCGCCGGCATTGGCCTCCTGCCAATCCGTCGCGATGCAGGCGTTCTTCCCCGGGCCCGCGACCCAGTGCACCGCGTCCGTCGCGCCGGCACTGTCCGACCTGCCGGTGGATGTCCAGTGGGACCGGATGAACTGCACCGCGACCGGCGTGGCGTCGAGCAACTTCGACGCGCTGACGCTGCACGCGCCGGGCGCCGTCGTGCGGGTGGCCTCGTTCAACCTCACCGTCGACGACATGACCGCCGCCACCACCGCCTGACGCGGCACGCCGGCGGGGGCTCCGGTCGCGGGTGACCGTCGCCTCCTCCAGGCGATCCGCTGCCCTCGCAGGGCCGTCACGACGTGGTCGGCGAGGTGCCGAGACGCTCGCTCAGCCAGCGGACGAGCGCTGCGTCGGTCATCGCTGCACCGACGGCGCGGAGGTCGCCGCCGTCCGCGGCGGTGCCGTCCGCTCTGGAGCCGTCCACGCTCGTCGTGCCGGTGCCCTGTGCCCCGTTGCGGAACGACGGTTGCCCGCGGGTGGCGCCGTCGAGGATGGTTGCGCCGTCGGCGTCGCCGAGCAGTCGGAGCAGGCGGATGGCGGTCCTGGCGAAGCTGCGCAGATGGGTGTGATTGCCGGCATCGAGGTAGATGGTCATGACCTCGGCGATGGCCCGGGCCTGCTCGATCGGGCTGTCGTCCTGCATCGCCAGGGCGGCCAGGGCGAAGCCGCGGACGAGCACCGCGCCGGACTCGGTGGCGAAGCGGATCGCGGCGCGTCTGGTGCTCGCGGGCCGACCGGGGATCCTCGGTGGCGAGAAGGACGCCGACGGTGTGGTGGGCGAGGGCGATGCTGGTCGGGTTCCGCGTCGCGAGCGTGTCGGGCAGGAGCCGCTCCGCCTCGCCGTGCTCAGCCACGCCGCCCTGGTTGGCGAGCAGCGCGAGCGTGCACCGCCTGGTGATCGCCCGGGCCGAGCCGCGTTCGGGCTCGTGGACGAGCGCGCCACGCAGGTCGACGACGGCCTCGGCGGCCCGTCCGAGCCACATCAGGGCGCTGGCACGGATGCGGTGTCCGTCGAGCCAGGTCTCCTCGCCGCGTGCAGTCCGGGCGAGCACCTCGTCCGCCAGTGCGACACTGCGTGCGTGGCTGCCGAGTTGCCACGCGCCGATGGCCGCGACCAGCAGCACCTCGGCGCGAGTCGAATGGCGTTCGGCGTCGAGGATCTCGCAGGCCCAGGCCCATGGCTCGGGCCAGACATGGACGTCCGCGTAGCCGCCGAGCGCAGCGACGATGCGCTCGGCCCGATCGGCGTCACCGGCTGAACGGGCGTGGTGGAACGCGGCGCGGAGGTCGGCCCGCGCCCGGGTCAGCACCCCGGCCGCCGACAGTTCCCGCGGACCATCCAGCTCCCAGCGCTGACGTTCGGCGAGAGCCAGGAAGTGCTCCGCGTGCCGCGACGCTGCGGTCGTGGCATCGCCGGTCGCCTCCAACGTGACTCGGGCGAAGCGGCGCAGCGGATCGAGGAGACGGAATGGCTGCGGGTGCTGGTGCTCGGCGACGACCATCGACGCATCGACGAGACATGCCAGTAGATCGGCGGCGTCGCCGCCACCCACGATCGCGGTCGCCGCGTCCATGTCGAAACGGTCGGCGAGGACGCCGAGCCGGGCGAATGCGCGCTGCTCCTCGTCGCCGAGGAGCTCGAAGCTCCACCAGATCGCGGCGCGGACGCTGCGGTGGTGCGGCACCGGGTCGCGCCTCTCGGTCGGGGTCACGTCGAGCCGCGTGGCGAGATGACGGTGGATGCGCTCGAGGCCGAGGGAGCGGACGTGCGCCGCGGCCAGCTCGATGGCCAGGGGGATGCCGGCGAGATGCTTGCTGATCGCGGCGAGCAGCGCTGCGTCGTCGGCGGTGAAGGCGGTGCCGACGTCGGCAGCGCGGGCGACGAGCAGGTCTCGACCGGCGCCGAGCACCGGCAGCGGTGCCACGGTGATGATCCGCTCGCCCGCCAGCCGTAACGGGCTCCGGCTGGTGACGAGCACACGAGCGGCGGGACATCCTCCGAGGATCGTGGCGACGAGCGCCGAGGCCGCGTCGGCGACGTGCTCGCAGTTGTCGAGGACGAGCAGCACGCGGCGAGCCCCGATCGCCGCGACGATCGCCTCTCGCAGCGCCCGACTGTCGGACGGCGTGACACCGAGCGTCGCCGCGGCGATCGCGTCGACATCGTCGTCACGCTCGGCGGCAACGAGCGCGACGAACCTGACCTGTCGATCCCGTTCCGCGCTCAGCTGCCGCGCGGCTGCGAGCGCGACTCGCGTCTTGCCGACCCCGCCCACCCCGGTCAACGTCACGAGCCGCGCGCCGGCGCATGCGGCGACGATTTCGCCGACGAGACCCTCGCGGCCGACGAGGGTTGACGCCGGTGCGGGCAGTCGATCGCCACCGCCAGGGGGAGATGCGATCGACGGTGGCCGTTCGACGTCGAGCTCGACGAGCGCCGCGTGGCGGCGAGTCAGCTCGTGGCCGGGCGCGATGCCCAACTCGGTGGCCAACGTCCGACGCGCCCGGTCGAACACCCGCAACGCTTCCGGACGTCGTCCGGTCGAGGCGAGGGCGTCGATCAGGAGCACCCAGCGGTGCTCGCGCAGCGGCTCCTCGGCCACGAGGCGTTCGGCGTCGGCGACCACCAGCGCGCTCGGTGCCGTCTCGATCGCAGCGGCGCAACGCACCTCCCGTGCCGAGTGAGCGAGCTCGGTCAGCCGCGCCCGCTCGGCGGCCGCCGGCGCCCAGTCGAGCAGTTCGACGAACGGGACGCCACGCCACCACCGCAGCGCGGAACTCCGGTCGTCGACCGTCGCGAGCGCTCGGTCGAACTCATCGCAGTCGAGCATCACGTTCTCGCCGAGGCGGTACCCGCCGGGCGCGGTAACGATTGCGTCGTCGCCGAGGGCCTGACGAGCGCGGCGCACGTGGCTCTGCAGCGTGTGGGTCGCCGACGGGGACGGCGTCGCCCCACAGCGCGTCCCCCAATGCATCGAGCCCGACCGGCGCCGGCCGAGCGACGACCAGTGCAGCGAGGAGCGTGCGCTCCGCCGGACGTAGCCGGATCGGTCCGTCCGGCCCGTGCGCTTCGAGAGGTCCGAGGACCCGTAGCTCCACCGGGATGGACCGTACCGGCCGAGCTGCGATCGAACTGCGATCGGCCTCGCCGACGATCCACGCGTCACCTCACCGACAGGAGCTTCATCATGAGAACCAGCCGTCTGGTCGCCGCCGTGGTCGCCCTCGCCCCGCTGATGGCCGCCGCCTCGAGCGCAATGGCGCTGCCGCAGCGGCACACGGTCACCCGCCGGTTGGTGTGGACGTACCAGCAGAGCCAGCCGGCGATCGGAACGTCGGTGTGCGACGCCGGCGGGGCGTGCATCCTGCCGTTCACGATCACGGGCGGTCCTGCCTCCACGGGTGACGTCGCCGGTACCACGGTGCAGGCGGGGTCGGCGTCGGTGCTGCCCGACGGGACTGTCTACGCGAACAGCATCATCACCTTCACCGGCACGATCCTCGGCTGTGGCACGGGCACGGTGACGATGCGCTCCACCGGCCTGAACAAGGCCGGCACGACGTCCGGCCGGGTGGTCATCGTCGCCGGCAGCGGCACGGCCGAACTGACCGGGATCACCGGCAGCGGCAAGGTGGTCGACGGTCACGCCGACCCGAGCGGCAGCGACGGAGGAACCGGCACGATCCATCTCCGGGTGCGCTGCCGGCCGGGCTGACCCACCGATCGGTGATCATCCGCCGCGGCGGATCCGGCCCGTCATCGAGGACGACATCATCGCACCGGTCATGCCCGGCGAACCTACTGGGCCGGTGGGTTCGCGCTCCGCCTGTCCTACTGCCAGTGCTACCATCGCGAAGATGGCGCAGCGGGAGAAGCGTTCGGTGTCGCTGCCTCCCGACCTGGCCGAAGCGATCGATCGGGCGGCGGCCGACGAGGGCACCACGTTCAGCGCCTGGATCGCCGACACCGCTGCTCATCGGCTGCGCCTCCACGCTGGGCGGCTGGCCATCGCCGAGTGGGAGCACGAGCACGGCGCCCTCACCCCCGACGCAGCTCGCCGACGGCCTGGCTCGCGCCCGTGCCCTGCTGGCCCGCCCGGCGACCAAGCGACCGGCAAAGCGCTCCGCGTAGATGCCCGGCGTCGCCTACGACACCGGCGCGCTCGTGGCCGCCGAGCGCAACGACCGGCGGATGTGGGCTCTTCATGCCGGGTTCCTCGCCGAGGAGGTCGCGCCCGTCGTGCCGGTGGCTGTCCTCGCGGAAGCCTGGCGCGGCGGTGCCCGGCAAGCGAGCCTGTCTCGTCTGCTGGCCCTGTGCGACATCGAGCCGATGAGCGAGGAGCAGGCCCGTCGGGTCGGGGTGCTGGCCGGCAAGGCCGCTCACGACGACGTCGTCGACGTCACCGTCGTCGAGGGAGCGGTTCGCCGTCGCGACGCTGTCGTCACCTCCAACGACGAGCACATCCGCCACATCGCCGATGCCGCGGGCGTCCGGCTCCGCATCGAACACGTCTGACCGGCGGCGTCGGCCGATGAGCAGTCCTTGGCGGTCGCGCGACTTCCGCCTGATCTGGGCGGGCGGGCTGGTCAACGACACCGGGGACTGGCTGCTGTCGGTGGCCCTGCCGGTGTACGTGCTCACCGAGACCCGCTCGGGCGTGGCGACCGCGCTGCTGTTCATCGCCCAGCTCGCGCCGGCGGCGCTGCTCGGCGTGTGGGCCGGCAACCTCGTCGATCGCTGGAACCTGCGCCGCGTCGTCGTCTGGACGAACCTCGCCCAGGCCGTCGTCCTCCTCCCACTGCTGGCCGTCACCCCGGACCGCACCTGGCCGGCGTTCGCCGTCACCGTCGCCCAGACGATCCTGACGCGGTTCAACAACCCGGCGAACGCCGCGCTGCTGGTGCGCGTCGTCCCCGACGAGTCGCTGCCCGCGGCGAACGCCGCCCGGCGATGGGCGACAACCTGGCGCGGCTCGTCGGCTCGCCGCTCGGCGGGATCCTCGTCGCCGTCGGTGGCCTGCCGCTGGTGGTCGTCGTCGACGGCCTGTCGTTCCTCGCTGTGGCCGTGGCCATCGTCGGCGTGCGCAGCGACGCCCGCCCGCTGTCGCGCGACGCGGCGAGCGCCGCGCCCACCGAGGGCACCCGTGCCGCGCTCGGCGTGCTGCGCCGCACCCGGCCGCTGCCGGCGCTGTTCACGACGATGGGCATCGCCCAGTTCACCCAGGGCCTGTTCGTCGTCCTGTTCCTCGCGTTCGTCATCGAACGCCTGGGTGGTGACGGCAGCGCGGTCGGGATCATCCGCGGCGCGCAGGCCGTCGGCGGCCTTGCCGGCGGCCTCCTGCTCGCCCGTCACGTCGCCCGCCTGTCGCCGGCGGCCCTGATCGGCATCGGCTTCGGTGGGATGGCGGCATGGGGCTTCCTGTTCTGGAACCTGCCGGCGGTGACCACGACGATCGCCGTCTACGTCGTCCTGATGGCTCTCGCCGGCCCGTTCGCCATGGCCTGCGGTGTCGGGATGACGACGGCGGTGCAACGGTTCAGCCCGCCTGCCTACCTCGGGCTGTCGGTGGGCTCGATGGACGCCGCCGGGGCGCTCGGGTAGGGGATCGGCGCCATCGCCGCGGGCGTCCTGCTCGACCGCGTGTCGCTGACGATCCTGCTGAACGGCGAGGCCGGGCTGTACGTGCTGACCGCGCTGTTCGGCTTCGCCTTCGTCAGGCCGAGGCGCCGGAGTAGCGGCGGATCCCTGCCCGCCACACCAGGCGGGTGACCGTCGCCAGCACCACGAGGAAGCCGAGCGTCGTCGCCAGGCGCACCCACGTCAGCCGGCCGGTCAGCGACTCGACCGGGACGGTGATCGCGAACGCCAGCGGGGCGACGTAGGTCAGCCCGTAGCGCAGCCATCCCGGGTAGATGCCGACCGGGTACTGCCCGGCACGCGACAGCCCGGTGAACATCTCCTGGACCATCTCCATCCGCACGAACCAGAACACGCCCGACGTGAGCAGCAGCCAGAAGCAGTAGATCATGATCGTCCCGGCGACGAGCGTGACGGCGAACCCGGCCCACTCGGCGACGCCGATCCGCCGGCCGATGTCGACCAGCCCGTACACGAGGACGACGAGGCCGACGAGCACGTCGGTGAGGCTCCACAGTCGGAACTCGCGGACGCTGACGAGCAGTTGGGCGTCGGCCGGCTTGGTGAGGATCAGGTCGAGGGTGCCGAGCCGCACGTCGTCGTTCAGCCGGGCCATGTTCGGCTCGACGACGAAGCCGATGATCCCGAGCATGATCGTGAACACGCCCATCACCGCGATCAGCTGCGGATGAGTCCAGCCGCGCAGGTCCGGCGTGTGCGAGTAGACGAGGGCCAGCACGACGAGGCCCGAGCCGGTGACCGCCGCCGACTGGACGAGCTGGATGAAGAAGTTCGCCCGGTACTGCATCTCGTTCTGGATGCCGATCCGCAGGAACAGGAGCGCCAGTCTCACGCCGTCACCCGCTCACCGCCACCTGGGGGCTGCGCCCCCGCTCGCTGCGCTCGCGCCCCATCGACGCCCGGCTCCCTGGCGGTCGCTCGGTCGTCGCGGTGAGCAGATGATCTTCGCTTCGCCCCCTCACCCGCTCACCGCCGTGAAGTGCTTGACGGCGCGCTTCCAGATCACCTTGACGAGCAGTGCGGCGAACACGATCCAGGCCAGCTGGGCGAGCAGGCCGAGGTACAGCTGAGCGCGGCTGATCGGGCCGACGAGCGCGGTGATCGGGTAGCCGAAGCTCCAGCGGAACGGCAGGAGGTTGCCGATCGTCTGCGCCCACGACGGCAGCAGCGACACCGGCAGCACCCGACCGGACAGCAGCAGCTCGCTGTAGAAGTACACCTCGGACACCGCCATGGCCCGGGTGGTCCAGAACGTGATCATCCCGAGCGACCACAGCAGCAGGGTGCGCAGCACGAACGCCCCCCAGATGGCGACGAAGAACACGACGCACTGCTCGACGTTGGTGTGCAGCGCCGGTCGGAAGATCAGCGAGAGCACGGCCGCGAGCGGGATCCACAAGCCGATGACGACGATCTTCCAGCCGGCGAAGTAGCCGATGTCGTAGTGCACCGGGTGCATCGGCCGCACGAGGTGGAACGACATCGTGCCCTCGCGGATCCGCTCCTCCCACGCGTTCGGGGTGAGGGCGATGTTCATGTTCCGCACGAGGGTCCAGGCGATGTAGTACGCGGCGAACGTCGCCGGCGTGTAGCCACCGACGGTGCCGCCGGACTGCTCGGCGATCGTCGACCAGACCACGAGGTAGACGACCGGCTCGACGGCCATGCCGATCATCGACATGTAGTTCGCGGCGCGATACTGCATGTTGACCTGGACGCCGTGGCGCCCGAGCGTGCGGTACAGGCGGACGTACGAGCGCCACCCACTGGTCTCCGCCGGCGCCGGGGGAGCGGTGGGGGCGGTCGTCGCGGCGGTCATGCGCTGGCATCCCGGGGGCTGCGCCCCCGCTCGCTGCGCTCGCGCCCCATCGACGTCCGGCTCCCTGGCGGTCGCTCGGCCGTCAGCGCATGACTCGCTGTGCTCGTCATGCGCTGGCGAAGACCATCTCGATGACGTCCTCGATCGGCGTGTCCTCGACGGTGAGGTCGACGACGGACTGCTCGGCCAGGAGGCGGGCGGTGAGCGCCGCGGTGCGGGACCGCTCGACGCGCAGCGTCACCAGGGTGCCGTCGGCCTCGGTGCCGACGACCTCGCCGTAGTCGGACAGGTCGGCGGCGTGCTCCAGCTCGATCACCAGCGTCCGCTGGGCGGCGAAGCGGTCGCTGAGCGCGCTGAGGTCGCCGTCGAACAGCAGCACGCCGTGATGGACGACGACGACCCGCTTGCACAGCGCCTCGACGTCGGCCATGTAGTGGCTGGTCAGCAGGATCGTTGCCCCGGTGCGGCGGTTGTAGTCGGCGAGGAAGCCGCGGATCCGCTTCTGCATGGTGACGTCGAGGCCGAGCGTCGGCTCGTCGAGGAACAGCACGGCGGGGCGATGCAGCAGCGAGTTGGCGATCTCCGCCTTCATCCGCTCGCCGAGGCTGAGGTTGCGCACCGGCTTGGTGGACAGGGGGCCGAGGTCGAGCAGCTCCAGCAGCTCGTCGCGCTGCGCGGTGAACTCGTCGGTCGGCAGGCGGTAGATCGCCCGGGTGAGCTCGAAGCTGTCGAGCAGCGGCAGGTCCCACTGCAACTGGTTGCGGTTGCCCATCACCAGCGTCATCCGCCGCAGGTAGTCGTGGTCGCGGCGGAACGGCTCGTAGCCGAGCACCCGCACCTGGCCGTCGGTCGGGTGCAGCAGCCCGGAGAGCATCTTCAGCGTGGTGGTCTTGCCGGCCCCGTTCGGCCCGAGGAAGCCGACGACCTCGCCGGCGCCGATCTCGAACGACACCCCGCCGACGGCCACGACCTCGCGCACCCGCCGCTTGAAAAGGCTGGTGATCGACGCCTTCAGCCCCGCCTCGCGCTCGGGCACCTCGTACACCTTGCGCAGCTCACGCACGTCGATCACCGGTTCGGGCACGCAGCGACCCTACGCGGTGGCGGCCCGTCGTCCCATCAGGTATGACTGGTTATACTCGACGGCATGAAGACGGCGATCTCGGTGCCCGACGGTGACTTCCAGCGGTTCGAGCGCGTCGCCGCCCGGCACGGGATGAACCGGTCGGAGTTCTACCGGCTGGCAGCCGAGCGGCTCGCCGATGACCTCGAGGGTGGGTCCGAGCTGACGGCGATGGCCGACGCGGTGCTCGCCCGCGTCGGCCGGCCGCTCGGCGACGACCTGTTCGAGCGCGAGGCCCAGCGCGCCATGCTCGCCGGCACCGAGTGGTGATCCACCGCGGCGACGTCGTGTGGGTCGACTTCGGCTCGCCGCGCGGCTCGGAGCCGGCCAAGGTCCGCCCAGCGGTGGTGATGCAGGAGGACTGGCTGCTGGCCAGCAACATCGGCACGGTGCTCGTCGTGCCGCTGACGTCCAACACGGCGCTGCAAGGGTTCCCCGGCAACGTCCTCGTCCCGATGGAGACGTGCGGGCTCGACACGGACTCGGTGGCGGTCGTCTCCCAGATCGGTCCCGTCGGCCGTGAGTTCCTCGACCCGTACCCGGCCGGCGGCGTGCCCGCCTACCTGATGACCCGCATCACCGCCGGCATCCGCCTGGTGACCGGGATCTGACGAGGCGTCAGCTCGTCGCCCAACCGCGGCTGCGGTCGACGGCGCGCAGCCAGGTGGCGTGGGCCAGGTCGACCAGGATGCGGTCCGGGGCTGGCTCGAACACCGCGTCGAGCTGCCACTCGGCGGCGACGGCGTCGAGCGACGGCCAGACGCCCTCGGCGAGGCCGGCGAGGAAGGCGGCGCCGAGCGCGGTGGTCTCGTGGTCCCGCGGGCGGTGCACGGCGACGCCGAGCAGGTCGGCCTGCAGCTGCAGCATCGAGTCCATCGCCGCCGCGCCACCGTCGACGCGCAGGTCGTGGATCTCCACGCCACCGGCCGCGCTCATCGCTGCGACCACGTCCAGGGTCTGGAACGCCATCGACTCGACGACGGCGCGAGCGATGTGGGCGCGGGTGGTGCCGCGGGTGATGCCGACGATCGTGCCGCGGGCGTAGGGATCCCACCACGGGCTGCCGAGGCCGGTGAACGCCGGCACGACGTACACGCCGCCCGTGTCGGCGACGCTCAGCGCCAGCGGCTCGATCTCGTTCGCCGCGTCAACGATCCGCAGCCCGTCGCGCAGCCACTGCACGGCGGCACCGGTGACGAAGATCGAACCCTCGAGCACGTAGGCCACCGTCCCGTCGGCGAGCGTCCAGCCGACCGAGGTGAGCAGGCCCTCGGTCGGTGGCGGCAACGTCGGCCCGACGTTGAGCAGCACGAAGCTGCCGGTGCCGTAGGTGTTCTTGGCCATCCCCGGGGTCGTGCACGCCTGGCCGAACAACGCCGCCTGCTGGTCGCCGGCGACGCCGGCGATGGGGATGCCGGCCGGCGCCCCGAAGCGGCTGGCGGTGACGCCGAAGCGGCCGCTCGACGCCTGCACCTCTGCCAGCGCGCCACGCGGCACGCCGAGCAGCTCGCACATCTCGTCGGACCAGTCGAGCGCGGTGATGTCGAACAGCATCGTCCGGCTGGCGTTCGACGGATCGGTGGCATGGACCGCACCGCCGGTCAGCTTCCAGATCAGCCAGGTGTCGATCGTGCCGATCGCCAGGTCCGACGTGTCGACGTCGCGGTTGGCCAGCAGCCAAGCGGCCTTCGTGCCGGAGAAGTACGGATCGAGCACCAGCCCGGTGACGGCACGCACCCTGGGCAGCGCGCCCGCCTCGGCGAGTGCGTCGCACACGCCGGCGGTCCGGCGGTCCTGCCACACCGGCGCCCGTCCGTACGGCTCGCCGGTGGAGCGCCGCCACGCGACGACGGTCTCGCGCTGGTTGGTGATCCCGATCGCGGCCACCGACGACGTCCCGACGCGACCCAGCACCTCGCCGAGCGTGACCAGCACGGCCTGCCAGATCTCCTCGGCGTCGTGCTCCACCCAGCCGGGTTCCGGGAAGTGCTGGGTGAACTCGCGGTAGCTGGCCACGGTGGCCGCGGGCTCGCCGGGGAAGATCGCCCGGCTGCGCACGCCGGTGGTGCCGGCGTCGATGGCGACGACACAGGTGGCGCTCATCGCTTCTTCGACTTCGGGCGGTTCGACGGGCCGGTGCTGGTGCGCTTCGTCGGGGCCGGCTTCGGCCGGCTCATCGGCGACGCCGCCGCGCCTCGCGACCGGCCCTGCTGCTGGCGGGCCGCGGCCTGGCGGGCGCGGGCCTGCTTCATCGTCTCGCGGGTGTAGCCGAACTTGGCGAGCACGACCGAGAAGCCGACGTAGATGCCCATGCCGATCACCAGGCCGACGTAGCTGGAGGGCTTGGTGTCCTTGATGAACACGGCGAAGATCACCCCGCCGACCACCAGGAAGATCGCCGCCTCCTTCAGCAGCCGGTTCCACGGGACGGGTCTGGACGAGTCCCATGCCATCGCTGCGTGCTCTCCCCAGGGGTCCGGTGACCGTGCCCTACATTGGGCGGTCGTGCGAGTAGGCATTCTGACAGGTGGCGGCGATTGCCCCGGCCTCAACGCCGTGATCCGGGCGATCGTCCGCAAGGGCGAGATCCGCTACGGCGACGAGCTGATCGGATTCCTCGACGCCTGGGACGGCGTGCTCGAACGGCGCACGATGCCGCTGAACGTCAGCTCGCTGCGCGGCATGCTGCCGCGCGGCGGCACCCTGCTGGGGACACGCCGTGGCAGTCCGTACGACCACCCCGGCGGGCCGCAGCGGGTCAAGGACACGTTCGCCGACATGGGTCTGGACGCCCTCGTCGTCATCGGCGGCAACGGCTCGCTGACGGTCGCCAACATGCTCGTCGACGACGTCGGCGCCCCGATCGTCGGAGTGCCGAAGACCATCGACAACGACATCGTCGGCACGGAGCTGACGTTCGGGTTCACCACCGCGGTGCAGATCGCGACGGATGCCATCGACCGGCTGCACACCACCGCGGAGAGCCACGACCGGGTGATGGTCGTCGAGGTGATGGGCCGCCACTCCGGCTGGATCGCGACGCACGCCGGCATCGCCGGTGGGGCGACGGCGATCCTCATCCCCGAGGACCCGTTCGACATCGACGAGGTCTGCGCGCAGTTGCGTCATCGTCACGAGCGTGGTCGCTACGCGTCGATCGTCGTCGTCGCCGAGGGCTGCGAGCCGAAGGCCGGGACGATCCCCGTGCGTGAGAAGGTCTACGACCAGTTCGGCCACGTCCGCCTCGGCGGGACGGCGGACACGATCGCCCACGCCATCGAGGACCGCACGGGCTTCGAGGTCCGCGTCGTGCTGCTCGGCCACGTGCAGCGCGGCGGCACGCCGACGGCGTTCGACCGCGTGCTGTCGACCCGCTATGGCATCGCCGCGATCGACGCGGTGCACGCCGAGCAGTGGGGTCAGATGGTCGTGCTGCGCGGCGACGAGATCACCCTGGCGCCGATGGCGATGACCGTCGGCAAGTCCCGCCCTGTCGACCTGCACCTCTACCACGAGGTCGCCGAGGTCTTCTTCGGCTGAGGTTTCGACGCTCGATTCGCTCGCTGCGCTCGCTCATCTCGGTCGAGCTTCGAAGGGCGGCCTTCGGCCGCACCCACGCGTGGGACGGTCTCGATGAGCTCGAAGTTGCCTGATCAGGCGGGGATGGTCGTCGTCGCCGGCACGGACGCCACCGTGGCGTCGGTGACCGGTTCCGTGCGCCGTGCCGGCAGCAGCGAGGCGTAGTCGCGCTGGGTCAGCGGCTCCAGTGTCGTCGTGCCGTCCGGCCGCGGCCAGGGGTGGACGGCGTCGTTGACGGTGATGACGACGCCGGTGATCCCGGTGACGTTCGTCGCCGTCAGCACGATCTGGCCGACGGCGTCGATGAGCGCCGAGCCGGACAGCTGGGCGAGATCGTCGGACACGTCGATGGTGATCACGTCGTTGTTGGGGACCGCCTTGACCAGCCGGGTGGTCGCCGGGATCGCGGTGCGCAGGTCGGCGTTCAGCTCCCGGGGCGTCGGGCCGTCGAACAGGGCGCGCAGGGCGTTGGTGATCGTCTCGGTCGTGTCCCGGGCCACCGGCATCAGCACGAACCGCCCGTCGTCGTCGTGGCCGATGAGGTAGATGACCGTCGTCGACGTCGCCGTGATCGCCGTGCGCCCGTCGTCGACGTCGGCCGGCGCCGGGGCGACGATGTCGCGCGGCGAGTCGTCGAGCCCGATGCCGCACGCGCCGAGCAGGACGGCCGCGACCAGAACCCAAGCCAGACGCCTCATCGCTCGACTCCTCATCCACCGCGACATGCGGGGGCTGCGCCCCCACGGCGCCTGCGGCGCCTCCCCATCGACGTCCGGCTCCCTGGCGGTCGCTCGGCCGTCCGGCGGATGAGCTGCGCTCATCCGCCGACCTCCTCGGCGGGGGAGCTCGAGCACGAAGCGGGCGCCGGCCTCGCCGTCGGTGCGGTCCTCGACCCACACCCGGCCGCCGTGCATGCGCACGTGCTCGTCGACGAGCGCGAGGCCGAGGCCCGAGCCGTCGCTGCTGCTGCGCCGCCCGGCGACGCCACCTCGGGCGAAGCGCTCGAACACCAGCTCGCGCTCCTCGACCGGCACGCCCGGGCCGTGGTCCTCGACGGCGATCCACACGTGGCCGAGCGGTTCGCTCTCGCCGTCGGGTTCGACGACGTACACCGTCGGCTCCGCGCCACCGTGGACGCGGGCGTTGTCGATCAGGTTGGCGACGACCCGGGCGAGCCGGCGGCGGTCGCCACGGATGACGATCGCCTCGGCGCGGTCGCTGACGATCACCTCGGTGCTCGGCATGCTGCTGACGGCGACGGCCTGGCGGACGAACTCGGCCACCAGCAGGTCCTCGAGGTGCAGGCGGATCGCCCCGGCGTCGAAGCGGGAGATCTCCAGCAGGTCCTCGACCAGCGACTGGAAGCGGGCGACGTCGCCGACGAGCAGATCGAGCGCCGCGGCGGCACGCTCGGGCAGCTCCTCGCGGCGGGCCTGCATCACCTCTGCGCTGGCCGCCAGGGTCATCAACGGCGAGCGCAGCTCGTGGCTGACGTCGCTGGCGAAGCGGGCGTCACGCTCGACGCGCTGCTGCAACGCCTCGGCCATGTCGTTGAACGCGTTCGTCAGCATGCGCAGGTCGGGGTCCTCGGTCGGCTCCAGGCGGGTGTCCATCCTCCCACCGGCGATCGCCTGCGCGGCCTGGGCGGCATCGCCCAACGGGCGCACGGCACGGCGGGCGGCGAGCGCACCGAGCAGCACGGCGGCGAGCGTGGTGATGATCCCGCCGAACAGCAGGCTGAGGCCGACGCTGTTGAGCGTCGACTCCACGTCGCCGAGCGGGAAGAACTCGAAGTACGAGCCGTCCGTCGACTTCAACGGGAACCCGACGATCAGGTTCGGCTCACCGCCGACCTTGGCGATCATCCTGGCGGCGACGCCGTCGTTGACGACCCGGTCGCGCAGGCTCACCGGGATCGCGTCGCGGCCGTGCACGGGGTCGCTCGACACCCACGAGCCGGCGTTGAACATGGCGACGCGCAGCACACCGAGCTGGCGCAGCCGGTTCATCGCGCTGGTCGACGAGGCGTCGTCGGCGAGCAGCTCGTTCTGGGCCACCTGGGCGTCGCGGCGGGCCTGCTCGACGGCACTGCTCTCGCGCTGGTTGACGACGCTGGTGCGGGTGAAGCTGTAGGTCACCGCGCCGAGGAACAGCGCCAGGAACAGCCCGCCGAGCACGAACATCAACAGCACGCGGGTGCGCAGGTTGAGGCGGTTCGGCCGCAGCGACTGCAGCCGCTCCGCCAGCGACGGACCGTCGTGCCGTGCCGACGGCGGCGCTGGCGCGTCGGTCGCGGTCATCGGTGCGGTGCGGCGCCGGTCAGGCCTGCAGGCGGTAGCCCAGGCCGCGCACCGTCACGACGTGGCGAGGGTTGGCCGGGTCCGCCTCGACCTTGGTGCGCAGGCGGCGCACGTGCACGTCGACGAGACGGCCGTCACCGAAGTAGTCGTAGCCCCACACCTTGTCGAGCAGGCTCTCCCGGGAGAACACCCGCCCCGGGTTCTGGGCCAGCTCGCACAGCAGGCGGAACTCGGTCTTGGTGACGTGCAGCTCCTCGCCGGCGCGCAGCACCTTGCCCTCGTCCGGGATGATCTCGAGGTCGCCGAAGATCAGCCGGGCGTGGGCCGTGCCCGACGGGCGGATCCGCCGCAGCAGGGCGCGGATGCGCGCCGACAGCTCCTTCGGGGCGAACGGCTTGGTGAGGTAGTCGTCCGCCCCGGCCTCCAGCCCGGCGACGACGTCGTGGGTGTCGTTGCGGGCCGTGACCATGACGATCGGGACGTCGCTCGACTTGCGCAGCGTGCGGCACAGCTCGAAGCCGTCGATGCCCGGGAGCATGATGTCGATGAGCACGACGTCGGGCACGGAGCGATGGAACAGGTCGATGGCCTCCTCGCCGCTGCCGGCCTCGTCGACCGTCCAGCCCTCGTCCTCCAGCGCCAGCTTGACGGCTGTGCGGATGCGCTCGTCGTCTTCGACCGACAGGATGCGGGTTCCCACCCGCTCAGTCTGGCAGTCGGAGGTCCTGTCAGCCCGTCTCTCCGAGCAGGGCGACCATCGGCTCGAACAGGGCGGGTGTGGCGACGAGCACGTTGCTGTTGTCGAGCGGGCCGCCGTCGAACGATCCGCTGCGGCAGCCGGCCTCGACAGCGATCAGCTCGCCGGCGGCGACGTCCCACGGGCCGAGGAACCGCTCGTAGTAGGCGTCGACGCGGCCGGCGGCGACGCTGCACAGGTCGTAGGCGGCGGCGCCGCTACGGCGGATGTCGCGCACCTGGCCGATCAGCCGGGCGACCTGCGTGGCCTGCGCGCGGCGCCGCTCGACGAGATAGCTGAACCCGGTGGCGACCAGCGCCGTGGCCAGGTCGGTGGTGCCGCTGGCCTGGATCGGCGTGCCGTTGCAGGCCGCGCCGGCGCCGCGCACGGCGGTGAACAGCTCGTCGAGCGCCGGCACGTACACCGCGGCGACCTGGGTGCCGGCGCCGGTCGCCGCGGCGATCGAGACGTTGTAGCCGGGCAGGCCGTAGACGAAGTTCGTCGTCCCGTCGATCGGGTCGATCAGCCAGTGCACGCCGCTGCTGCCCGCCGCCGAGGAGCCCTCCTCGCCGATGACGCCGTCGTCGGGGCGGGCGTCGCCGATCCGCCCGACGATCAGCTGCTCGGCGGCGCGGTCGTGCTCGGTGACGAGATCGGTGGCCGACGACTTCGACGTCACGTCGTCGATGCCGGCGCGGCGGCCTCGGCGGATCAGCTCGCCGGCCTCGCGGGCCACCTGGGTGGCGAGGGCCAGCAGCGCGTCGTGGTCGACGCCGTCGTCGCCGTCCGCGGCGCCGAGCCTCATGGCCTGCTCACGTCGGCCGTTCGGCGGCGCGGCGCTCCCGGTCGTTGAGCTGGCGCCACTCGCCGAGGGCGCGCAGCACGAGGACGGCGACGACGGCCATCCCGGCGGCGGTGAGCACCGACCCGGTCAGGGCGCCGACGCCGAGGGCGACGTCGCAGTCGCCGTCGCACTGCAGCTCGACGAGCGTGTAGCCGATCAGCCCGCCGGCGAAGCCGCCGACGAGGATGGCGACGAACGCCATGGCTCGCGCCGCCGGCGACGGCAGTGCCGACAGCGGGCGATCACCGTCGGATGCCGGGGGAGAGGCCACGAACTCATCGTAGAGTCCCGACTGTGCAGGTGACGGTGGTGGTGCCGACCTACGAGGAGGCGGAGAACCTGCCGTTGCTGGCCAAGGGGATCCGGGCGGCGCTGCCCGAGGCGCGGCTGCTGGTCGTCGACGACAACAGCACGGACGGCACCGCCGACGTCGCCGATGCCCTCGACGCCGAGCTCGGCGGCATCAGCGTGCTGCGCCGCCCCGGCAAGGCCGGCCTCGGCGCCGCCTACCGGGCCGGGTTCCGCGCCGCCCTCGACGCCGGCGCCGAGATCGTCGTGCAGATGGACGCCGACCTGTCGCACGACCCGGCGGCCCTGCCGGCGCTGGTGGCGATCGTCGAGCACGGTGGCGACGTCGCCATCGGCAGCCGCTACGTGCCCGGCGGGCTCACCGAGAACTGGCCGTGGCGGCGGCGGGCCCTGTCGCGCTGGGCCAACCGCTACGTCGCCGGCGTGCTCGGCCTGGCGGTCAACGACGCCACCGCCGGGTACCGGGCCTACAGCGCCGACGCGCTGGCGCGGATGTCGTTCGAGACGGTCCGGGCGGACGGCTACGGCTTCCAGGTGGAGATGACGTACCGGATCGTGCGCGCCGGCGGCAAGGTCGTCGAGTTCCCGATCACGTTCCGCGACCGCACCGCCGGCCAGTCGAAGATGAGCGGCAACATCGTCAGCGAGGCGTTCGTCCTGGTGCTCCAGCTCTGGGCACAGGACCTGCGCGGCCGCCGCCAACGCCGTCGCGTCGGTGGCTGATGTTTCGACGCTCGATTCGCTCGCTGCGCTCGCTCATCTCGGTCGAGCTTCGATGAGCGGTTTGCGACCGCACTCAGCCTGCCGTGCGCCTCACGGAGACCGTGTCGGCGCACGGCGTCGAGGTACCGCGGAGCGCCGCCTCCGCACCACCCCCACGCGCTTCGGCCTCGGCGATCGGGCCTGAGCGTGCGGGTGATCCTGCACGTCGACATGGACGCGTTCTTCGTGTCCGTCGAGCTGCGCCGGCGGCCCGAGCTGGTCGGCCTGCCGGTGGTCGTCGGCGGGACCGGCCGCCGCGGTGTCGTCGCCGCAGCGTCCTACGAGGCCCGCCGCTACGGCGTGCACTCGGCGCTGCCGTCGGTGACAGCCCGCCAACGCTGCCCGCACGCCGTGTTCCTACCGGGCGACCACGGGCTCTACGCCGCGGTCAGTGCCGAGGTCAACGCGATCTTCCACGACGTCACCCCGCTGGTCGAACCGCTGTCGCTCGACGAGGCGTTCCTCGACGTCACCGGCGCGCTGCGCCTGCTCGGCGACGGACCGGCGATCGCCGCGGCGATCCGCCGCCGGGTGGCTGACGAGCTGCAGTTGACGTGCTCGGTCGGCGTCGCCCCGAGCAAGTTCTTGGCCAAGCTGGCCTCCGAGGCCGCCAAGCCGCGGGCGACGCCGGCGGGGGTCCGGCCGGGGCGCGGCGTGGTCGAGATCCGCCCGGGCGGCGAGCTGGCGTTCCTGCACCCGCTGCCGGTCTCGGCGCTGTGGGGCGTCGGCCCGGCGACGCTGGCCCGCCTGGAGCGGCTCGGCGTCGGCACCGTCGGCCAGCTCGCCGAGCTCGACGAGTCCGTCCTCGTCGGCGCACTCGGCACAGCGCACGGTCGTCACCTGCACCGCCTGGCGTGGGCGATCGACGACCGGCCGGTCGAGCCCGACCGTGCCGCCAAGTCGATCGGCCACGAGGAGACGTACCCGACCGACCGGGTGACGCGCGACGAGGTGCTCGCCGAGTACGTCCGTCTCGCCGACGGCGTCGCCGGCCGGTTGCGCCGCGAGGGCGTCGCGGCGCGGACGGTGACGATCAAGGTGCGCTTCAGCGACGGCTTCCGCACGCTCACCCGCTCGACGACGCTTGCCGCCCCGACCGACACCGCCCACGACCTGCTCGCCGCGGCCACTCGGCTGCTCGACGATGTCGACCCGACGCCGGGCGTGCGCCTCCTCGGGCTGAGCACCAGCAACTTCGGCGAGGTCGCCGAGCAGCTCAGCCTCGACGCCCTGCTGGACGTGCCCGCCGAGGACGCCGTCGCCGGTTCGCAGGAGTGGCGCGAGGCCGAGCGGACCGTCGACGAGATCCGTGCCCGGTTCGGTCACGACGTGATCGGACCGGCCAGCGCGGTGCGCGACAAGCACCTCTCGTTGGTGCGTCGCGGCGCCCGACAGTGGGGCCCGGACCGTCCTGCTGGTTGAATCAGGGGTGGCCTCTTCCGTTGCGTTGAACGGCGGCTGGGACCGTGAAATGATGGGTCCCGGGCACCCGGTGGAGGAGCAACCATGCCGCTCTCAGAAGACGAACAGAGGATCCTCCGTCAGATCGAGGAGCAGCTCCAGCGCGACCCGACGTTCGGTCGGGAGATGCACCACCATCGGGTCAACTCCCGGAGGTCCGTCGTGCTCAGCTCGATCGCCGCTCTCGTCTGCCTCGCCCTCGCCGTCGTCCTGCTCGGCGTGAGCCCGTACCTGTCGTTCGTCGCCTTCATCGGTGCCGTCGTCGCCGTCGTGTTCGCCGAGCGCCACGTCCGCAGCCTCGGCGAAGCCGGCCTGAACCACCTCAGCGAGACCGTCCGCAGCCGCCTCGGCGGCTCCGCCAACGGCCGCAACCAACGCCCGGACCGCTGACGTCTCGCTCGGCAGGCGCCGAGCCGAACGGCTGCCACACTTGGCGCCGACAGCAGGAGGCAGCGAGCGGCGAGTGGTGGACCGCCGTGCGCCGGCTGCCTGAACGGCAGCGAACCGCGGTGGCGCTGTGCCACCCACGTCCTCGATCGGTGCCACGGGCGATCTGCGAATGGTGTGACAGGCGTGGGCGTCACGCGCTGAGCAGGTCGCGGTGGTCGATGGGCTCGTCACAGCCGGAGGGGTGTTGATAGTGCAGGTCGCGGACTTCGACGACGGCGCGCAGTGCGGCGCTTGGAGGTCGCCACGGCGTGGGCGGCGTCGCCGAACACGATCGTGCGGATGTCGAGGGCGTCGAGGTAGGGGACGAGCTGGCCGGGGCGGATGACGGTGCCGTTGGCCAGCCCACACAGCTCGTGGAAGCGGTCGTGGCCGCAAACGATGTTGGCGACGATCCTGGCCGGTCGCCTGTTGGCGCGCATGGCCATGGCTCGGCGGGCCATCTCGACCAGTGCCCCGGCCGCAGCCCGGTCGGGGAGAGGTCCGGGCGCGTGGGTGCGATCTCGTCGGCGATCGCGTCGAGTGCTACCTGGACGATCTCGCCGCCGACCAGGTCGAGCTCGCCCTCAATGGTGACGGCGCCGTCGATCGGGGTCGGCGTCACGTGTGGTTCGGGCAGCTTCGGTTCGGGGTCGTCGGCGCCGAGCTCGGCGTCGGCTCGGTCACGCCAATAGGTGAGCACCTTGAGTTGAGGAGCTCTGCGACCCGCAGCCGTCGTGCTTCATCGATCAGGGTCTGCTCGTCGCGGGCGAACAGCCCCTCGCGGCCGTGTCGCGTGGTGAGCAGCTGATCGACTTGATCGGCGGACAGCTTGCCCGCCGAGAACGCGGCGGCGACCGCCGGCGCGCCGTCGAGGGCTCGGCCGCGCAACAGGACCGTCTGTGCGCTGCGCTTGGCGATGTGTCCGTCGCGAGCCAGGCGGGTGAACGATGACTTCGAACCATCCGATGCCCACACGCCGCGCTGCTCCCAGCGATGCGCGTACCGGCACGTCTGCGCAGCCAGCCGGTGCGACAGCTGCCCTCGGGCACTTCCACAGGCGAAGTCCAGCGAACATCTGCTCGATCAACAAAGGCGGATTCATCGGCTGATCGAGGAGGGACTGCCGGGCGACAGGGTCGGTGCTCGGGGCGATCGTGAGAGCGCCGAGGCGTAGCGTTGCCAGAACTGTGACGGCGTACGGAGGCGAGACACCGAGGTTCTACGGCGAACACCGCTGGCGGCCTTGTGCAGCACTCGTGCGCCAGCTCGTCGACTCCGTTGGCCTCGACAGGAGCGCCCAGGTCGTGGACGTCGGGAGCGGCCCGGGGACGGTGGCGCTGGCTCTCGCAGGCACGGTGGGACACGTCACCGCGATCGACATCGAATCGGACATGCTCGCCGAGGCCCGTCGACGTGCCGCCGCGGCCGGCCTGACGAACACGACGTGGCTGTGCGCCGACGCCCACCAGGTCGTGTGGACGAATCTCGGCGAACCTGCCTGCATCACGTTCGGGACGTCGTTTCATTGGATGCAGCCTCACAACATCCTGCTCGAGCGGATCGCCGCCGATGTCCCCGCCAGCGTGGCGGTCGTGGTGATCGCATCAGAAGCCGTGCCGAACCCACCGGAACGGGCGGCGATCGGCGCGCTGTGGTCGCTCCTCGATCACGTGGCGCCAGGGCCGAGCCTGCACAGCCCTGCAGGCTCGCTGACCGAGCACGCCGCCACGCTCCGCAGTTCACCGTTCAGCGAGGTCGACACGATCCGGGTCGAGGTTTCCGTCGAGCCGCTGGACGTCGGGTCCGCGGTCGGGTTCCTGTACTCCCACGCGTGGGTGCTGGACCGGCTCGGCGACCGCCGAACGGCGTTCGAGTCTGCGGCGCGTGACCTGTTGGGGCCGATCCTCGGGAACGGGACGGCTGCGCCGACGCGGCGCACCGACGTCGCGCTGATCGCTCGACGACCGCGCGCCTGGACGCAGTCGTGAACGTGAACGTCGAGGAGCTGATGCGGCGCGCCGCCGTGCGCTGGGCCTCTGCGGCCGGCGTCGCGCCGGGGGCCGTCGACGTCCAGGCCGGTGCCGTCCTGCATGGGGGCACCCAGGCGGCGCTGCTCCAGCGATTCACCGTCGACGCCGGCTCGTTCCGAGCGGCACTCGTGCTGAAGCTCACGTGGTGCGCGGAGTTCGTCGCACTCAGCCGGCTCGCTCCGCTCGCAACCGAACTGCGCGCCGTCCCACGTCTCGTCGACGGCGACTTCCTCACACCGGTCACCGGCGCGCACCCGCCCGGCCCACTCGAACCGGCGTGGATCGTCACGCCGTTCGTCGACGGTGTTGCAGCGTCGGGCGCGACCGACCTCCCCCTCACCCTGTTCGCCGACCTCGCCGACCTCCATGCCAGCACCATCGACGTCAGTGAGCCGCCGATCGTCGAGATCACGGCGAGCTGGTTCGCGCACCTGGCCGGGATCTACGTGACCGGTGAGATCGCCGGGACGCCCGGCATCGATCCGGGCGTCATCAGCGAGCTCACTGCCCGCACTCGCCACCTCGCCAGGAGCGAGGCGATCGAGCGCGCCCTTCGAACGCTGCCCCGATGCCTGCTCCACGGCGACGTGCACGCCGGCAACGTCCTCGTCGCGGACGACGGAACCGCCGTCCTCCTCGACTGGGCGAACGCCCGCATCGGCCCGATGCTCGTCGACCTCGCCAACGTCGCCGAACCAGGATCAGCGGCCCTGACGACCTACCTCGCCTGTCTCGAGGCCCGACTCGGCCAGCCCCTCGATCGGCGACTCGTCGACGTCGGCTACTGGTACGCAACCGTCCAGATCAACACCCAGTACCTGCCGTGGGTGCTCGCCAACCACGGGTCCGCCGCCGCGGTCGCCATGTCCGACCGAGCCGTCGACGCAGAGCAGCAGCTGCGACGAGTCCTCTGAGGCCGGTGCTCAGCCGGTGGCTCGTGCCACCCGCGGGTCGATCCTCGCCAGAACCCTCGTGGTCCAGGGGATCATCGGTTGGCAGAGCTCGTCGATCTGGTGCTCGAGCTGCTCGCTGCGCGCCGCGACCATGTCGTCGACGCCGCCGGGGGCGTAGACGGCGCGGGTGACGTTGCGGGCCAGCTCGCCGACGATGCGGGGGTCGAGGCCGATCTCGGTCTCGACGATGCGGGAGTACTCCATCGGCGTCGTGCCCGCAGCGCCGGGCGCGCCGGCGACGCGCAGCACGCCGCAGGCGCGGCGCCATGCCGCGCTCACGCGGTCGGCGGCGGTGACCGCTCGACCGTGGCGGCCCCAGGAGCGGGCCAGGCGCGGCATCCACAGCGCCCAGGCGGCGATCGCCGCGACGAGCGCCACGCCGACGAGCCACGGCGTGCCGTCGCTCGTGCCGCCAGCGGCGCCGATCGCCGGCGCCAGCGTCGACGTCGTCGATGCGCCGGCCTCGGGGTTCACCGGGCGGGGCACCAACGTCGGCGCCAGCGTCGACGGCGTCGCCGCCTGTCCGACACCGTCGCCGCTGCCGGCTGACGCGGGCGTGGCGTCCTGCGCGGCGGCGACCCCGGTGTGGCTCTCGGCGCCTGGCTCGCCGCGGCCGGGCGTCGGCTCGAAGCTGATCCAGCCGAAGCCGTCGAACCACACCTCCGGCCAGGCGTGAGCATGGCGGTCGTACACGTGGTACAGCCCATCGTCGCCCAGCTCGCCGGGCGTGAAGCCGACGGCGACGCGGGCGGGGATGCCGAGCGACCGGGCCATCGCCGCGAACGTCGCCGAGAACTGCTCGCAATAGCCGCGCCTGATGCGCAGGAAGTTGCGGATCGCGTCGTCGCTGTTGCCGGCCTGCACGGACAGGTCGTAGGTGAAGTTGTTGCGGAACCAGTCCTGCAGGGCGATCATCTTGTCGTACGGGTTCGTCGCCGCCGCGGTGACGTCCTCGGCCAACCCGAGGGCCTCGTCGGGGAAGCTCGACGGCAGCTGGTACAGCTCGCGGCGCGGCGCGGCGCTGACGGTGGCCAGGCGGAGCTGGTCGGGTGACGGATCGGTGCGCACCGAGGTCAGCTGGATCACCTGCCCGCGGCTGAGGACGTCGCTGTCGAGCACGACGGTCTGCGTGTCGTCGGCGAACAGCAGCCCGTCGGTCGAGGTCGTCCCCGCGGCGAACGCCGCGGGGACGAGCTTGCCCCCGAGGCCCGCGATCGTGATGGTCTGGTCGATCGGTGTCCCGGCGCCGACATCGGCCAGCTCGCCGGTGGCGGGCCGCAGGGGCTCGCCGTCGGTCGGCGTCCACTGGGTGCCGTCGAACGTCTCCAGCGCGATCTCCCGCCAGTACGCCGGCGCAGTCGCCTGGACGGTGAACACCTGCACGTTGGCCCGCTGGATGAGGTGCGAGCGGATGTCGACGAGGGGGTTGAGCACCTGGGTGGCGTCGCTGCCCTGGTTGTGGGTGTCGAACAGCGCCCCGCTGGTGGCGCCGGGCAGCCGCGGGGCGAGGAGGCCCGCGGCGACGGCGGCGATCGTCGCGCAGGCCAGCGTCGCCGGCAGGACCGACCCGATCGTTCGCCGCCCGGCGCCCATCCACGCCGCGTCCTCCCGGGCGTGGGAGAAGCGCAGTACGGCGATGACGACGATCGCCGCGCCGATCCACAGTGCGGACACGACGATGCGGTTGCGGTCGGTGCCGAGGGCGGACGTGAAGACGAACACGACGCCGGCGGGCACCACCGCCTCGGCGCGTCCGAACGCCCGGAACGCGAACGTGTCGGCGAGCAGCGCGCACGCCGCGAGCAGCGCGGCCGCGGCCATCGCGAAGCTGCCCTGGCTGGGGACGGGGGCGACGGCGGTCGGGAACTGCCGCCACACCAGGCGCAGGTCGGCGCGGATGAAGTCGATCGTGTCGCCGGTGGGCAGCAGGAACCGGGTGGTCTCGCGGTAGTAGACGACCGACAGCAGGGTCAGCCCGACGAGCAGCACGAGTGGCAGGGCGATCCACGCGCGCACGCGCACGACGCGCAGCACGGCGGCGGCGGCGTGCACGCCGATCACCACCGTCAGCAGCTGGCGCAGGTACGCCCAGTCCGGGAACAGCCGGCACAGGCCGATGGCCGTGACGATCGACAGCATCGTCACCGCGATCGTGCCGGCGGGGTCGGTCAGCGCGCGGCGCGGCTCGCTGCGCTGGCGTAGCTCGACGGTGTCCGACGAAGGCGGCTGTGGTGCCGTCGGCCGGGGCGGGGCGCCGGTGGTCGTCACGCCGTCACCTCCGGGGGCTGCGCCCCCGTGCCCCGTCGGCGTCCGGCTCCCTGGCGGTCGCGCGGCCGTCCCGGCGTTGGCTCGCTGCGCTCGTTCACGCCGTCACCTTGCTGCGATTGCCGACGACGAGCGCCGTCCAGCTGTCGATCAGGGCGGCGATCGAGGAGGCGTCGACGGTCATCCCGGCACCACCGGTGACCGCACCGCCGGCGGCGGCGACGACGAGCGCCTCGTCGGGCGTCAGCGAGCCTCGGGCGACGGCCACGGCGGGGCTGGACGCCGACCCGGTGACGAGCACGACGACGCCGATGCCCTCGGTCGGGCCGCGCCCCGCCGAACCCTGCTCGGCGGTCGCCGCGCCCGGCTCGATCGTGGCCAGCCAGCGCAGCGCGTTGCCGGCGACCTCCGGCCCGCGCAGGTCGATCCCCGGGGCGACGAGACGGGTGCCGATGCCGGCGGCGGCCGAGCTCATCGTCACGCTCGCCGCGGCGGACACGGCGCGCTCGAACGAGTCGGCGTCGTACTGGGTGGCGCTGGTGTCGAGCACGACCGTGCAGCGACGGACACCTTCGAGCGCGGTCTCGCGCACGACGAGATCCTCCGACCGGGCCGACGCCTTCCAGTTGATCCGCCGCAGGTCGTCGCCGGGCGCGTACTCGCGCAGCGAGTGGAACTCGCCGCCGGTCTGGCCCCACGCCCTCATCCGCAGGTGCTGGCCGAGGCGCCCGGCCGAGCCGGCGTCGGGGAACGGCAGGTGGACGTGCTGGGGGACGACCAGCACGTCCTCGGAGCCGGCGAGCACGTACGTGCGCGAGGCGAGGCCGAGGACGTCGCGGCGCGAGGCGCGCAGCGGCCCGGCGACGAGCACGCCGCGCCGGTGGGTGGGCACGCGGTAGGCGGCGCTCGCCGACTCGCCGGGCGCGAGGCCGGCGAGCTGCATCGGCGCGCCGCCGCTGTCACCGACCGGCTCCCACAGCAGCAGGTGCGGCGTGCCGCGGCGGTCGACGTTGCTGACCCGGATGTCGACGCGGGCCTGCTCGTCGACGGCCACCGTCGACGGCCGCACCACGCGTCGGACGCGCACCTCGGCCAGCCGCCGGCGGACGACGACGACGGCCATGACCACCGCGGCGGCGAGGCCGGCGCCGAGGACGTACAGCTCGACGAGCCCGAACGTGCGCCCGATGGCGAACGCCGCGACGCTGGCGACCAGCGCCGTCCACCCGTGGCGGGTGAGCACTCAGCGACCCACTGGGACGGCCACCGACGCGAGGAGCTCGCGCAGCACCGACTCGCCGGTGGCGCCGCGTGCCGCGGCCTCCGGGCGGAGCACGACGCGATGGGCGAGCACGGGGAGCGCGACGGCCTTGGCGTCGTCCGGGGTGGCGTAGTCGCGGCCCCGCGCGGCGGCGTGCGAGCGCGTCGCCCTGGCCAGCTGCAGCGTGGCCCGCGGCGACAGGCCGAGCGTCAGCGCCGGGTGGGCGCGGCTGGCCTCGGCGAGGTCGACGAGGTAGCCCTTCAACGCCGGCGCGAGGTGCACGGTGCGCACCGCGGCGATCAACCCGAGGACCTCGGCGGTGCTGACCACCGGGCGGATGTCGTCGAGCACGTTCGACGAACCGTGCGAGTCGAGGATCGCCAGCTCGGCGTTGCGGTGCGGGTAGCCGAGCGACAGGCGCATCAGAAAGCGGTCGAGCTGGCTCTCCGGCAGGCGGTACGTGCCCTCCTGCTCGACAGGGTTCTGTGTGGCGATCACCATGAACGGGCTCGGCAGCTTGTGGCTCGTCCCGTCGGCGGACACCTGCCGCTCCTCCATCGACTCGAGCAGTGCCGACTGCGTCTTCGGTGACGCCCGGTTGATCTCGTCGGCGAGCACGATGTTGGCGAACAGCGGCCCGGGCTGGAACACGAACGCCTCGTTGGCCCGCTGGTAGATGCTCACCCCGACGAGGTCGGCGGGCAGCAGGTCGGGGGTGAACTGGACGCGCTTCCACGTGCAGTCGATCGACGCGGCCATCGCCTTGGCGAGACTGGTCTTGCCGACCCCGGGGACGTCCTCGATGAGCAGGTGACCCTCGGCGAGGAGGCAGACGATCGCCAGGTCGATCGCTTCCTTCTTGCCGTGGACGACGGTGGCGACGTTCGACGTGATCGCGTCGAACAGGGACGCGAAGGTCGGCGGAGGAGAGGACTCGAGGGCCGTCACCCGGACCAGGGTAGACGTCACCCGCCGCACGTCGTCGTCGGGCGAGGGTGGCCGCGCGTCGCCGAGGGCTACGGTCGCCGCCTGTGACCCGCTGCTACCTCGCGATCGACGTCGGCGGCACCAAGCTCGCCGCAGGGATCGTCGACGAGGACGGCACGGTGCTCGTACGCGACCGCATCGCCACGCCGGCGCGCGACGTCTGGCCGGCGCTGGCCCGCCTCGTCCTGCGGGTGCTGGCGGCGGCGCCGTCGGATCCCGTCGGCTGCGGGGTCGGCTGCGGTGGACCGATGGACCCCGATGGTCGGGAGGTGTCGCCGCTGCACATCCCGACGTGGCAGCGCTTCCCGCTCGCCGCCGAGGTCGAGGAGCTGACGCAGCTGCCGGTCGTCGTCGACAACGACGCCAAGGCGCTGGCGCTCGGCGAGGCCTGGTGTGGCGCCGCGGTCGGCGTGCGCGACTTCGTCGGCGTGGTGATGGGCACTGGCGTCGGCGGGGGACTGGTCAGCGGCGGGCGGCTGCTGCACGGGCGGCTCGGCAACGCCGGGCACCTCGGGCACATCGTCGTCGAGCCGGCCGGGCGGCCGTGCACGTGCGGTGGCCGCGGCTGCCTGGAGGCCTATTGCAGCGGCCCGGCGATCGAGCAGGAGACCGGCCGCCCCCCGCAGCGAGCACCGCTGGCGATCGTCGAACGAACCGGCCTGCTGCTGGGCCGGGCGCTGGCCTCGCTGGCGGCCATCTGCGATCTCCGCCTGGCGGTGGTCGGCGGGTCGGTGGGCCTGGGCTTCGGCGAGCCGTTCTTCAACGCCGCCCAGGAGGAGCTGGACAAGCGGGCCAAGCTGCCGTTCACCACCGGCTTCCGCGTCGTCCCCGCGGGCCTCGGCCCGCTGGCCCCGCTCACCGGCGCCGCCGCCCTCGCCCATCTGCGCCTGTAGGCCGACGAACGAGCGCCGCGTCCGGCGCGGGGCGGTGCCGTTTTGGCCCCTGTGCGTCGAGGGACCGCCGACAGGCGGCGGCGCGAGCGCCAGCGAGCCCGTCGCACCGGTAGCCCGAAGGGCTACCTTGCAGGCATGGATCCGACGTACTCCGCCGAAGCCGACGCGTACCGGGAGAAGGTCCAGGCGTTCCTCGCCGAGAAGCTGCCGATCAACTGGGCCGGCATCGGCAAGCTCGACGGCCAGGAGCTGACCGACTTCGTCACCAACTGGCGCACGACCCTCTACGAGGGCGGCTACCTCGCCCCGGGCTGGCCGACCGAGGTCGGCGGCGGCGGGCTGTCGGCGTTGGAGCAGGTGATCCTCGCCGAGGAGTTCGTCAAGGCCGGCGTCCCGACGGGCGGCCCGAACGACGCGTTCGGCATCCAGATGCTCGGCAACACCCTGCTGCGATGGGGGACCGACGAGCAGAAGGCGCGCTACCTGCCGCGCATCCTGTCCGGCGAGGACACCTGGTGCCAGGGCTACTCGGAGCCGAACGCCGGCAGCGACCTGTCCAACGTCGGCTTGCGCGGCGTGCTCGACGGCGACCAGTGGGTGCTCAACGGCCAGAAGATCTGGACGTCGGCCGGCCATCTCGCCGACCACATCTTCACGCTCGTGCGCACCGATCCCGATGCGCCCCGGCACAAGGGCATCTCGTTCATGCTCGTCGACATGCGCCAGCCGGGCATCGAGGTCCGCCCGATCAAGATGATCTCCGGCGAGAGCGAGTTCAACGAGGTCTTCTACACCGACGCCACCACGCCGAAGGGCGAGATCGTCGGCGGCCTGAACAACGGCTGGGCGGTGGCGATGACCCTGCTCGGCTTCGAGCGTGGCGAGGCCGCGGCCACCGGCCCGATCCGCTTCCAGGCCGAGGTCGACCGGCTGCTGGCACTGGCCAAGGAGCATGGCAAGGCCGACGACCCGGTCATCCGCCAACGCCTGGCGTGGGCCTACGGGCAGGTCCAGATCATGCGCTACAACGGGATGCGCGTCCTCACGCAGTTCCTCAAGGGCCACCACCCCGGTCCGGACGCGGCGATCGGCAAGCTGTACTGGAGCGAGTACCACAAGCTCGTGACCGAGCTCGCCGTCGACATCCTCGGCCCGGAGGCGCTCGTGCCCACCGGGCGGCGGCCGTCGTCGGCGTTCTCCACCGACGATGCCGGCGCGCCGAACAGCTCGTGGAGCTGGGTCGGCACGTTCCTCAACGCGCGGGCGGGGACGATCTACGCCGGCTCGTCGCAGGTCCAGCGCAACATCGTCGGCGAGATGGTCCTCGGGCTGCCGAAGGAGCCGCGCTGAGCCTGGCTCGCGTCGTGCTCGCCGTCGCCGTCCATCCGCGGCTGTGGGGGACGGCGTGGCGGCAGTGGCGGCGCACGACGCCGCCGAGGTGGTGGCGCCGGCGGCCGTTCCTGCCGGTGCCGCCCCGCGACTACGTGCGGTTCCGGCTCGTCACCCAGTACGGCTCGGTCGATCACCCGATCGAGGCCGCCGATGTGCTTCACTACCTGGCGTGGTGCCAGGACCAGGAGCGGCTGCGCCGGTGAACACGCCCGTGAAGCGCCCGTGAATCGGTGCGACGCGCCGGTGAGGCATCAGTAGGGTCCGGCCCATGCGGAGCGCGCTGGTCCTCAATGCGACGTACGAGCCGCTCTCCGTCGTGCCCTCCCGCCGGGCCGCCTGCCTCGTCCTGGCCGACAAGGCCGACATCGTCGAGGACGACGGCACCGAACTGCACGCCGCCTCGATCTCGGTGCCAAACCCGCTGGTGATCCGGCTGCGCTACGTCGTCAAGGTGCCGTACCACCGGCGCACCGCGTCGTCGCGCCGTGCCGTGTTCGCCCGTGACGCGCACACCTGCCAGTACTGCGGTGACGTCGCCGACTCGATCGACCACATCATGCCGAGGTCCCGCGGCGGCCGGCACGAGTGGGAGAACGTCGCTGCGGCGTGCCGCCCGTGCAACCTGCGCAAGCGCGACCGCACGCCGGGCGAGGCGGGGATGGACCTGGCCCGCCCGGCCCACGCCCCGCGCGAGCTGGCCTGGGTGACGGTGTCCGTCGCCCGCGTCCCCGACGCGTGGAAGCCGTACCTCGCCCGCGCCAGCTGACCGATCGGGTCCGAGTCCCAGCGGTCCCTCCGAGTCGCAGCTGTCCAGCCGAGTCCCAGGTGCACCCCCGGGGGACATGGAGGACTCGATTGGACGCGTCGGACTCGGAGGTGCGTGTGGGACTCGAAGGCCGGTGACGTGGGCGGTCACCACGTCTGGCGAGTCTGCTGCGGCGTTCCATGCCCGGGTGCCGGAGCCGGCGGCGGGGGAGCGGCTGGCCTGGGTGGCGACGCCGCTGGAGCCGGCGCTCGTCCTCGGCTCGGCCCAGGCTGACGACGACGCCGACCGGCGTGTTGCCGACGCGCTCGGCGTCGACGTCGTCCGCCGGCGCAGCGGCGGCGGTGCGGTGCTCGTCGTCCCCGGCGAGATGGTCTGGATCGACCTGATCGTCACCCGCGACGACCCGCTGTGGGACGACGACGTCGCCCGGGCGATGCACTGGGTCGGCGAGATGTGGGTCGCCGCGCTCGGCGACCTCGGCGTCGCCGGCGCGGTGCATCGCGGGCCGATGGTGCGCACGGCGTGGTCGGCGCAGGTGTGCTTCGCCGGCACCGGGCCGGGCGAGGTGCTCGACGCCGCCGGCGCCAAGCTCGTCGGCATCTCCCAGCGCCGGACGCGCACGTGGGCGAGGTTCCAGACGATGGCCCACCTGCGCTGGCGCCCCGAGTTGGTCGCCGCGCTGGTCGCCGCGCTGCGCCCCCGCCCGGCCGAGCTGGCCCGGGTGACGGCGACGATCGACGCCGCGCCCGACGCCGTCGTCGACGCCGTCACCCGCCACCTCCCGTAGCTCGCGCCCTGCCGCGTGGGTTCGTGTCAGGACACGAACCCACACGTCCGTTCGTGCGCTGACGCAAACCGCTGAGCAACGCATCGCGGCTGGTCGAGGCGTGTGCCGGGGCGTGGGTCCGTGGGCGGCTGGGACGTGTTCAAGGGGTGGCACCGGGAGGCGCCTGCCCAAGAAATGGGGGAGAAAAGGGGGAAGGTGGTTGACCAAGGGGAGAGATGGGGGGCAAGATGGGGGCTCGTGGGGAGGCGGCCACAGCCGTCCCTCATGCGGCAGGCAGGCCGGTCGTCGGTGACGACCCGAGAGCGAGGGAAGGTGGGTGAGGCGCAGTGCTCTTCGTCGGAACGCACGAGCGCCAGCTCGACGACAAGGGGCGCCTGGCGCTCCCTGCGGCGTTCCGCACCCTCCTCGGCGAGCACTGCTACCTGGCCAAGGGCACCGACAAGTGCATCGAGGTCATCCCCGCCGAGCAGTTCGAGGCCGACGCCCGGGCGACGATGGAGGCCGCCCGCCGTGGCGACACGTCACGCCATCTGCGCCGCGCCCTGGCCGGTTCGGCGTCGGCGATCGTCTTCGACAGGCAGGGGCGGATGAAGGTCGACGACGGCCTGCTCGAGTACGCCGGCATCCCCCTGGACAGCACCGTGCGCATCGCCGGCAACTACGACCGCATCGAGATCTGGGAGCCCGAGCGGCACCGTGCCTTCGAGGCCCTCGGTGACGAGGAGCTGGCCAGCCCGAACCTGTCGGTCGTCGAGTGAACCCGCCGGCGACGACACCGAACCGATCAACACCGCATCGATCCACATCAACGAACGAAGGAGGCACGAGGCACCACCACCGAGCGCACCGGTTGCGCGACCCGTTCGCAGATCTGCAGTCCCCCGGCCCACAAGATGGACAGCCCCTACTCCGCCCGCTTCCGTCTCGTCGTACCGGGGAGACATCCCGGCGACATCCGTCGGCCGGGGGACTGCAGATCTACGAACGACGTCGACCGAGCGCCCGACTGGGCATGTCGGCAGGAACGGGCAGCACACCGTGACGCTCGCCGAGCCACCCGCCTTCCGGCACCTGCCGGTGATGGGCACCGAGATCGTCGCCGTGTTCGCGGCGGTCCCGCCCGGGTGGGTGCTCGACGCCACCGTCGGGGGAGGTGGCCACAGCGAGCTGCTGCTCGATGCGTGGCCGCAGTTGCAGATCCTCGGACTGGACCGTGACGAGACCGCGCTGGCCGCCGCCGGCGAGCGCCTCGCCCGGTTCGGCGAGCGGGTCCACCTGTTCCACTGCCGCTTCGACCGCCTCCACGACGCGATGGAAGCCTTCTCGATCGACTCCCTGTCCGGTGCGGTGTTCGACCTCGGCGTCAGCTCGCCGCAGTTCGACCGCGCCGAGCGCGGCTTCTCCTACCGGCTCGACGCCCCGCTGGACATGCGCATGGACCGGCTCCAGCGGTGGAGCGCCGCCGACGTCGTCAACGGCTACCCGGTCGCGCAGCTCGCCGAGGTGATCCGCCGCTTCGGCGACGAGCGCTTCGCCAACCGCATCGCCGCGGCGATCGTCGCCGCCCGGCCGATCGAGTCGACCGCCCGTCTCGCCGAGGTGGTCGTGGCGGCGATCCCGGCGCCGGCGCGGCGCACCGGTGGCCATCCGGCAAAGCGCACGTTCCAGGCCATCCGCATCGAGGTCAACGGCGAGCTCGACGCCCTCGGCCCGGCACTCGACGACGCCGTCTGCGCCACCGACCCGGGCGGGCGTGTCGCCGTGCTCTCCTACCACTCCGGCGAGGACCGCATCGTCAAGGAGCACTTCCGCCAGGCGGTGACCGGCGGCTGCACCTGTCCACCGGAGCTGCCGTGCGTGTGCGACGCGGTGCAGACCGTGCGCCTCGTGCGCGGCGTGCTGAAGCAGGCGTCCGAGCAGGAGCGGGCGGCGAACCGCCGGGCGGCGAGCGCCCGGCTGCGCGTCGCCGAGCGGATCCGCGACACGCCGCGCCGCGGCACGGTGGGCTGAGCGATGGCCATCGTCTTCGACGACCGCACCGGTCACGACGAGCCGCGCCCGGCGCGCACCGGCCGCCCTGTCACGACGCCGCGCCCGGCCAAGCCGACCCGCCGCCACGGCACGCCGGCAGCGCCCTCGGCGCGCCGCTCGCCGATCGCCGCGGCGCCGACCCGCCGCGGCGTCGCCGATCGCCCCGACGCCCAGTCGACACGACGATCGAGCGACGCGTCGCCGGCGCGCCGTGGAAGCGGTGCTGCCACCTCGCCGTCACGCCCGCGCCGGGCGGACACGGCTCCGGCTGCCCGATGGGCGACCGGACCCAGCACGCCGTCGACACGACGCTCGACCGAGGGGTCGCCCGCGGCACGCCGAGGAAGCGTTGGCGCTGCGTCGCCGTCGCGCCCGCCCGACACGGCACCGCCGGCGCGACGCGCGCCCGGCCAAGCCGACTCGTCGTCGATTCGGCGCGCCGCCGACTCGGCGCCGATCGACGGATCGGGCCGCAAGCGCCGGGCTCCGTGGTCCGCGCCGTCTCGCGGTCGTCCCGATCGGGACTTGATCGGGCGCGCGCCCGCGGACGGTCGCCACCCGGGCGTCCCTGCCGCTGGTGGTCGTCGTGCCGCCGAGGCGGCCGCGTCGGACCCGGTCACTGCAACGGCACGCCGGGCCGCTTCCGGCACGACCGCCCGGGATGCACGCACTGGACGACGAGATGACGCCAGCGCCCGCCGGGCCGCCACCGCCGCGGTGCCGTCCCGGACGGCGGGTACGCCGGGTGACGGCGCCAAGCGCCGCCGCCTGCTGCAGTTCTCGTCCGGGCCGGAGCTGATCGACGCCACGCCGGTCGGCGAGGTGCTGCCGCCGCGGCCGTTGCGCTCGCTGCGCCCGCAGCGCGCCGAACCGGTGGTCGCCTCGGCCCCTGCACCGGTCGGGGCGCCGGCGGCGAAGGCAGAGCCTGCCCAGCGTCGCGCCGCCCCGCAGATCCATCGCGCCGCGCCGATGCGCACCCGCACGCACGGGGGCGCCGATCGGGCGACGGCGGTGCGCACCACGGTCCGGGCCCGGCACCACGACCAGCCGATGGTCCGGCTGACCGCCGGCATCGTCGCCGGGCCGCCACCGCCGCTGGTCGTCGTGCCCCGCCGCCGGCGGGTGTCGCGCCTGATCACCGTCGGCTTCGCCGTCGTCTTCGCGCTGATGCTCGGCGCGGCGACGTTGCAGACCCAGCTGGCCCGCCGCCAGGTCGAGCTCGACAAGGTCGAGCGCTCGATCCGCGATGCCAATCAGCAGTACAACGACCTGCGCCGGCAGCGCTCCGAGCTGCGCTCGCCGGAGCGCCTGGCCACCGCAGCGAAGGACCTCGGCATGCGCCCGGCGACGTCCACCGACTTCGTGTCGATCGACCCGTCGATCGTCGCCGTCGTCGAGCAGTCCATCGGTGGCGTGTTCGACGCCAACGCCACCCCGCTCGATCCACTCGACGAGTTCGGCCGGGTCAAGGCGATCGCCGGGAGCGCGCCGTGAGCCGGGCACCGGAACGACGCCGGCGCCCGGCTGCGCCGGCGAAGCGGATCCGCCAGCACGGCGAGCCCGGCGCCAAGCCTGGTCGCCGTGCTGGTGCGCGCCCGAGCCGCCCGACGCGCCCGACCACCGCCAAGCCGTCCGGCAAGCGCACCACGCCCAGCCGGCCGACGCGTCCCACCCGTACGCCGGCACGTTCGGCGCGACCGACGTCCGCCGCCCGCTCGTTGCAGCGGCGGACGATCCGGCCGCGCACCATCGTCCACCACTTCCGTGCCGGCGAGAGCCGGCGGCGGATGCGCATCCTGTTCGCGGTCAGCGCGGCACTGTGCTTCGCGGTCATCGGCCGTGTCACGCTGCTGCAGACCGCGCAGGCCCAGGGCCTGGTCGACGCCGGCCGCGCCCAGCGCACGAGCGAGACGACGCTGCAGGCCGAGCGCGGCACGATCTTCGACCGCAACGGCGTCGAGCTGGCCCTGTCGGTGCCGAAGAAGACGATCGTCGCCAATCCGAAGCTGGTCGGCGACCCGGCGAGCACGGCGAGCACGCTGGCGCAGCTGCTCGAACTGCCCGAGGCCAAGCAGACTGCGCTGCAGGCCGCGTTCACCGACCGCACGAAGTCGTTCGTCTACGTCGTCCGCCAGATCGACGCGTCGCTCGCCACGACCGTGCTGGCCCTCAAGTTGCCCGGCATCTCGTCGGTCGACGAGGACGAGCGCGTCCTGCCGAGCGGCGACGTCGGCCTCGCCGTCGTCGGGCGCACCGACACCGACGGCGTCGGCACCGCCGGCATCGAGAAGGCCTACGACGAGCAGCTCACCGGCACCGACGGCCAACTGGTGCGTGAGCACGACAACAAGGGCCGGTCGATCCCTGGTGACGACGCCACCACGACGGCGCCGATCCCCGGCGACGATCTCCAGCTGACCATCGACCGTTCGCTGCAATACCAGACCGAGCAGGCGCTGCTCGCCGGCATCGACAAGCCGGACGTGATGGCCAAGGGCGCCAAGGCCGTCGTGCTCGACACCGCGACCGGCGAGGTGCTGGCGATGGCCAACGTCGAGCGCGGCGACGACGGTGTCGCCCGGGTGACGTCGGCGAACAAGGCGATGGTCGAGGCCAACGAGCCCGGCTCGGTCGCCAAGCTGTTCAGCATCTCGTCGACGATCAACGAGGGCCTGGCCTCGCCGGACACGACGATCTCCGTTCCCGGCGTCCTCCTGTTCAACGAGGGCACGAAGTGGGAGCAGAAGATCTACGACGCCGAGTCGCACGCCACCGGCCCGATGTCGCTGAGCACGATCCTCGCCGAGTCGTCGAACATCGGCACGTACCTGACGGCGCACCCGCTCGGCGTCGTCAAGCTCACCGACTACCTCCACCAGTTCGGCTTCGGTGAGTCGACCGGCGTCACCTTCCCCGGCGAGAGCAACGGTTCGGTCGCCGACCCGTACAAGCTGCAGGGCACCGAGAAGGTGACGATCACCTACGGCTACCGCTACACGGCGACGACGCTGCAGCTTGCCGCGGCGACGAACACGATCGCCAACGGCGGCGTCTACGTCGCCCCGAAGTTGGTCAAGGCGGAGATCGGCGCCGACGGGCAGATCGTGCCGACACCGCCGTCGGCGACGCGCACCGTGCTCAGCCCGACGACGGCCGCCGACATGACCCAGATGATGCTCGGGGTCACCTGTTCCAAGCTCGGCACCGCCTACAGCGTGTTCGGCAACGACCAGATGAACGGGATCAGCGTCGCCGGCAAGACCGGCACGGCGCTGAAGGTCCAGAAGAACGGTACGTACAAGGCCGACGACGGCTCGAAGTCGTACTTCGCCAGCTTCGTCGGCTTCTACCCGGCGTCGGCGCCGAAGGTGACCATCGTCGTCTCCGTCGACGAGCCCGACCCCACGTCGAACGCCCGCTTCGGCGGTACCGGCGCCGCGCCGATCTTCGTCGACATCGCCCAGGCGGCGACCCACGAGCTGCAGATCACCCCGCCGGCCGGCGACACCGGCTGCCACGGGGGCTGAGCGCGATGGTCGAACTGGCCCGTCTGGTGGAGGCGGCCGGCCTGGCGCCGTCGATGTTGCACGGCGACGGGCAGGTACGCGTCTCGTCGATCGAGCACGACTCGCGGCGGTCGTGTCCCGGCACCCTGTACTGCTGCCTGCGCGGCGCGACCGCCGACGGGCACGACTTCGCCCCGGCCGCCGTCGTCGGGGGAGCGACCGCGCTGCTCGTCGACCACCCGCTCGGAGGCCCGGTGCTGGGCGACGTCGCCCAGGTGCTCGTCACCGACACCCGGCCGGCGATGGGCCACCTCGCTGCCGCGCTGCACGGCCATCCCAGCCGGGCGCTGACGATGGTCGGGGTCACCGGGACCAACGGCAAGACGACGACCACGAACCTGATCGCCGCGGTGCTCGACCACGCCGGCATCCCGACCGGCACGATCGGCACGCTGACCGGCGCGCACACCACGCCGGAATCGCCCGAGCTGCAGGCGCGGCTCGCCGAGTTCGTCGAGGCCGGCAAGTCGGCGGTGGTGATGGAGGTGTCCTCGCACGCGCTGACCTACGAGCGCGTCGCCGGCTGCCACTTCGACGTCGCCGTGTTCACCAACCTCGGCCGCGACCACCTCGACCTGCACGGCACGGTGGAGGAGTACTTCGCCGCCAAGGCGTCGCTGTTCGACACCGCGCTGAGCGCCCGGGCGGTGATCAACGCCGACGACGAGCACGGGCGCCGCCTGCTGGCGGCGCCCGCCATCCCGTGCGTGAGCTACTCGCTCGCCGACGTCGACGACCTGCGCGTCGGCCCGACGAGGCACGCGTACCGCTGGCGTGGCGAGCTGATCGACGTCGCCATCGGTGGGCGGTTCAACGCCTCGAACAGCCTCGCGGCGGCGACGGCGTGCGCGCTCCTCGGCCTGCAACCAGCTGTCATCGCCGACGGTCTGCGCGTCGCGCCTGCTGTGCCCGGCCGCTTCGAGCCAGTGCGCGCCGGCCAGTCGTTCGAGGTGATCGTCGACTTCGCGCACACGCCCGACGGGCTGCGCGAAGCGCTGCTCGCCGCCCGACCGGAGGGCTTCACCGGCTCGGTGATCGTCGTGTTCGGTGCGGGTGGCGATCGCGACCGCGCCAAGCGCCCGGACATGGGCGCTGCCGCCGCCGAGCTCGCCGATCGGGTCGTGATCACGTCCGACAACCCGCGTCGGAGGATCCGCTGGCGATCATCGATGCCATCGCCGCGGGGGTCGACCCCTACTACCGTGACCGCCTCGTGATCGAACCCGACCGTCGCCGCGCCATCGCCGCGGCGCTGGCCCTGGCCGCCCCTGGCGACGTCGTCGTCGTCGCCGGCAAGGGCCACGAGGCCACCCAGACCGTCCGTGGCGAGCAACTGCCGTTCGACGACCGCCAGGTCGTGCTCGAGCTGTTGGAGGCGATGTCGTGATCGCCGTGATGATCGGCGGGGCGGTGGCGATGGTGCTGTCGCTGCTCGGCTCGCGCTACCTGATCAGCTTCTTCCGCGACCGCGGCAAGGGCCAGCCGATCCTCGGCAAGGAGGACCGTGGGCCGGATCACCACCAGTCAAAGTCGGGGACGCCGACGATGGGCGGCCTGGCGATCGTCGCCGCCGCGTTCCTCGGTTGGGTGGTCGCCCACATCCGCAGCGGGCTGGTGTTCTCCGACCAGGCGCTGGTGATGTGGGCGGGCATCCTGGTGCTGGCCTTCATGGGCTTCCTCGACGACTTCATCAAGGTCCGCAAGGCCCACAACCGCGGCATCTTCTGGAAGAAGAAGAGCTACATCACGCTGGCCCTGTCGATCCTGATCGCCTGGGCCCTGGTGTCGATCACCAGCGTCAGCCAGAATGTGTCGTTCACCCGCGCCAACCTGCCCGGCTGGCACCTGCCGTGGTGGATCTGGATCGTCTACGCCGGCCTGATCATCTGGGCGACGAGCAACGCCGTCAACGTCACCGATGGCCTCGACGGCCTGGCCGCCGGCTCCGGGCTGCTCGGCTTCCTGGCCTTCACGATCATCGCCTACTGGGCGTTCCGCAACCCGGAGATCTACCACGGGGTCGTCAACCCGCTGGACCTCGCCGTGCTCGCCGCGGCGTTCGCCGGCGCCTGTGGCGGGTTCCTGTGGTGGAACGCCGCGCCGGCGCGGATCTTCATGGGCGACGTCGGCGCGCTGGGCATCGGCTCGGCGCTCGCGCTGCTGGCGCTGACCACCGACACGCAGCTGCTGATCGTGCTGATCTGCGCGATCAACGTGATCGAGGCCGGGTCGGTGGCCGTGCAGATGGGCGTGTTCAAGGCCTCCGGGCGCAAGCGCCGGCTGTTCCGCATGTCGCCGATCCACCACCACTTCGAGCTCGCCGGCTGGCCGGAGACGACGGTGATCATCCGCTTCTGGATCATCTCCGGCATCTGCGTGGCGACGGCCCTGGCCCTGTTCATCAGCGACTTCACCCACCTTGAGAAGTGATCTGATGGGTCGTCGTCCGCGCGCACTCGTCTACGGGTTGGCGATCACCGGGGAGGCAGTGGCCGTGGCGCTCGCCGCCCACGGCTACGACCTGGTGCTCGCCGACGACCAGCCGACGCCACGGCGCCTGGCCGCGGCCGAGCGGCTCGGCGGCGAGCTGATCGGCAAGCCGGCGGTCGACGAGATCGCCGCGATCGTCGAGGACTGCGACCTGGTCTGCCCCGCGCCGGGCGTGCCCGAGACCCACGACGTCATCCGTGCTGCGGCAGCTGCCGGGACCCCCGTCGTCACCGAGCTGGACCTGGCCTACGAGTGGGAGCAGCAGCGCCCCGGCGGGCCGCGGCCGATGCTCGGCGTCACCGGGACGGACGGCAAGACGACGACGACGCTGCTGATCGGGGCGATGCTGCGCGCTGCCGGCCGGCGGGCCGTCGAGGTCGGCAACACCGAGGTGCCGCTGGTGGCCGCGCTCGGACGGCGATGCCGAGGTGTTCGTCGTCGAGTGCAGCAGCTTCCGGCTGAACTGGCTGCGCAGCTTCCGGCCGGAGGCGTCGGTGTGGCTCAACCTCGCCCCGGACCACCAGAACTGGCATCGCTCGCTCGACGCCTACGAGGCCAGCAAGGCGCGGATGTGGTCGCACCTGCGCCCGACCGACGTCGCCGTCGGCAACCGCCGCGACCCGGTGGTGATGCGCAACCTCGACCGCGTCGCCGCCCGCCGCGTCACGTTCGGCGGTGACGGTGCCGACTACCGGCTCGACGGCGATCGCCTCGTCGGCCCGAGCGGGACGATCACGACGACCGCGTCGATGACCCGGGCGCTGCCGCACGACGTCGACAACGCCCTCGCGGCAGCCGCCGTCGTTCTCGAGTCCAGGCTGGCCACCGCCGCCGACGTCGGCGCCGCCCTGGCGACGTTCACCCATCCGCCGCACCGCATCGAGCCGGCCGGCGAGGCCGGCGGCGTGCGCTGGTTCAACGATTCCAAGGCGACGACGCCGCACGCCGCGCTCACCGCGATCCGCGGCTTCGACCGGGTCGTGCTGCTGGCCGGCGGGCGCAACAAGGGCCTCGACCTGGCCAGCCTGGCCAGCGAGCACGAGCGGGTCGTCGGCGTCGTCGCCCTCGGCGACGCGGCCGACGAGGTGGCCGCGGCGTTCACCCCGTGGTGCCCGGTGCGGGTGGCGGCGAACATGGCCGAGGCCGTCGACCTCGCCGCGGCGATGGCGACGCCGGGCGACGTCGTGCTGCTCTCGCCGGCATGCGCCAGCTTCGACTGGTACCCCGAGGGCGGCTACCCCGCCCGGGGCGAGGACTTCAAGCAGTTGGTGGCCGTGAAGCTGGCGTCCGCTGGCAGCCGACGCACGGACGACGCACCGAACGAGAGGGGTCAGTGATGAGCAGCTCGACGACGTTGATCGGCGACCGCCGTCGCCAGGCCCTGGAGCGCTCGGCGGCGATCAGTCGCCACCCGGCGCACCGCCGCAAGGCCCGCACGGTGACGCCGCCGCCGGTCGAGTTCTACCTGATCGCCGTGGTCATCGCCGTGTTCGTGATGCTCGGCCTGGTGATGGTCCTGTCGGCCAGCTCGATCTCCCAGTTGCACCAGGGCAACTCGCCGTGGCGGGTGTTCGGCAAGCAGGCGATGTGGGCGGTGTTCGGCACGATCGGCCTGTGGATCGCGATGCGCGTCCCACTGCACTTCTGGCGCCGCCTGGTCACCCCGTTCCTCCTCGGGTCGATGGTGATGATGGTGCTGCCGTTCGCCGGTGGCCTCGGCGCCGAGGTCAACGGCGCCAAGGCCTGGGTGGCCGTCGGCTCGTTCACGTTCCAGCCGTCGGAGCTGCTCAAGCTCGCGGTCCTGCTGTTCTGCGCCGACCTGCTGACCCGCCGCCAGCTGGAGATGAACGACCCGAAGCGCACGCTCGGCCCGGTGCTGGCCGTCGCCGTCGTCGGCGCCGGGACTGTGCCTCGTGCAGGGCGACCTCGGCTCGGCGATCGTGCTCGGCTGCATCGTCTTCGTGATGGCGTTCATCGCCGGCGCGCCGATGGTGCCGATGGCCGGTGCCGGCGCCGTCGGGGCGCTCGGGGCGGTCGGTTTCGTCGTCTCCAGCCCACGGCGCGCCGCCCGGTTCACGGCGTTCATGGACATCGCCGCCAACAAGGACCACCTCAGCTACCAGACGTATCAGGCGCAGATCAGCATCGCCACCGGCGGCTTCACCGGGCAGGGCCCGGCGCGTGGCTCGGCGACGCTCGGCGGCTTCCTGCCGCTGGCCCACAGCGACTTCATCTTCGCGGTGATCGCCCAGGAGCTCGGCTTCGTCGGGGTGATCGGCGTGCTCGGCGGCTTCGTCCTGCTGGCCTATGCCGGCGTGCAGGTGGCGCTGGCCAGCGCCGACCGCTTCGCCTCGCTGGTCGCCAGCGGCATCGTCGGCTGGCTCGTCGTGCAGATGATCATCAACGTCGGCGGCGTGACAGGGATGATGCCGGTGACCGGCCTGACGCTGCCGTTCTTCTCGGCCGGCGGCAGCTCCCTGTTCGTGACGATGGTCGCCGGCGGCCTGCTCCTGAACGTCGCGCGAAACGTGAAGTGAGCGGCACGTTCGCCGTCGTCACCGGTGGGGGGACGTCGGGGCACGTGATCCCGGCGCTGGCGATCGCCGAGGGGCTCGTCGCCCGGGGTCACACTGCCGACGAGATCCACTACGTCGGAACCGTGCACGGCGTCGAGCAGCGGCTCGTCCCGCCGACGGGCCACCCGATGACGCTGCTCGACGTCGTCGGCCTGCAACGCAGCCTGTCCCGGCGGAACCTTGGATTCCTGCCGAAGATGGTCAGGGCTACTCGCGAGTCCAAGCGACTGCTGGGCGAGCTGCAGCCGAAGGTGGTCGTCAACGTCGGTGGCTATGCCAGCTTCCCGGCGACGTGGGCCGCGCAGCGCCTGGGCATCCCGACCGTCGTCGTCAGCTACGACCTGCGCCCCGGGCAGGCGTCCAAGCTGCTGGCCCGCAAGGCGACCGCTGTCGCCGTCGCCTTCGCGGGCTCGACGCTGCCATGCGCCGAGCTGACCGGGGCACCGGTGCGTCAGTCGATCGTCGACGTCGACCGGGTGCGCGGTCGCGCCGTCGGCACGCGCCGCGCTCGGCTGGCCCGACGACCGCTTCGTCGTCGCCGTCAGCTGCGGTTCGCTCGGCTCGCAGGACGTCAACGAGGTCGTCGCCGCCGCTGTGGAACGCCTCGCCGATCGAGGCGATCTTGCCGTGCACCACGCCGTCGGTGACCGGTTTCTCCACAGGGCGTCCCCCCAACGCGACGGCGCAGCGGGCATCCTGTACCGCGTGATCGGCTACGAGGAGCGCATGCCGGACGTGTACGCCGGCGCCGACCTGCTCGTCACCCGCGCTGGTGCCGGGACGATCGCCGAGCTGGCCACCGCCGGCGCCCCGGCGATCGTCGTGCCGTGGCCGGGCGCCGCCGAGAACCATCAGGTCGCAAACGCCCACCAGCTCAGCGACCGCCGGCGCGGCCGTCCTGATCGAGCAGTCCGACCTCACCGTCGACCGCCTCGTCGCCGAGATCGACCGGCTGCAGGCCCACCCGGCCGCGTTGGCCACCCTGGCCGCCAATGCCCACGAGGCCGGCACGCTGATCCGCAGCGGCAGGCTGCTCGACGTCGTCGAGCGCGCCGCGGGGGCGTCGCCGCGATGAGTCGTAACCCACGGGGGCTGCGCCCCCGGACCCCATCGTCGTCCGGCTCCTTGGCGGTCGCTCGGCCGACCGGTCATCGGGGGACCCGATGACCGTCCCGGTCGCCCCGCTTGACCTGTCTCAGCCGTCGCGCCTGCACGTCGTCGGCGTCGGCGGCCCGGGGATGAGCGCGATCGCCATCGTCCTCGCCGAGATGGGCCACACCGTCAGCGGCAGCGACATCCGTGAGCAGCCGGTGCTCGACCGCCTGCGCGCCGGCGGTGTCGACGTGCGCGTCGGCCACGACCGCGCCGTCGTCCACGGCTGCCGGGCGGTCACCCGCTCCAGCGCGGTGCCGGCGCACAACATCGAGCTGCAGGAGGCCGAGGCCACCGGGGCGCTGGTGCTGCGCCGCGCCGGGATGCTCGCCTCGATCTGCGCGATGGCCCGGTCCGTCGGCGTCGCCGGCACGCACGGCAAGACGACGACCACGTCGATGCTGATGCTGATGCTCGCCGAGGCCGGGTGGCGGCCGAGCTTCGTGATCGGCGGCGACGTCGCCGACGTCGGCACCGGCGCGCAGTGGACGGGCGGGGAGTGGTTCGTCGTCGAGGCCGACGAGAGCGACGGCACGCACCTCGAGCTGCCGCTGCACGGCACGATCCTCACCAACGTCGAGGCCGACCACCTCGACCACTACGGCACGTTCGAGGGCATCGTCGACGGCTTCGACCGCTACCTCGCCCAGCTGCCCGGCCCGAAGGTGCTGTGCGCCGACGACCCGGTGTGCGCCGAGCTCGCGCCGAAGCACGGCGCGGTCACCTACGGCCTGTCCGAGTCGGCCGGCTACCGCGGCGTCGACGTGCACATCGGGCCGGGTGCCCAGCACTTCGAGGTCGTGCGCCGGGGCGAGCGGCTCGGCGAGGTGGCGCTGCCGCTGCGCGGCGTCTACAACGTGCGCAACGCGCTCGGCGCGCTGGTGATGGCGATGGAGCTCGGCGTCGGCTTCGACGACGCGGCCGCGGCGCTGGCCCGCTTCGGTGGCGTCGCCCGGCGCTTCGACGTCCGTGGCGTCGACGGCGGGGCGACGCTGGTCGACGACTACGCCCACATCCCCGGCGAGATCGCCGCCGTGCTGCGCGCCGCCCGCGAGTCCGGCGACGGCTGGCAGCGCCTGATCGCCGTGTTCCAGCCGAACCGCTACAACCGGATGAACGTGCTCTCGCCCGAGTACCGAGACGCGTTCGTCGACGCCGACGTCGTCGTGCTCACCGACATCTACGCGTCGGGGACGACGCCGATCCCCGGCGTCACCGGCAAGCTCGTCGTCGACGCCGTGCTCGACGCCCACCCGGAGACCCGCCTGGTGTGGCTGCCGCGGCGTGAGGACCTCGTCGAGTGGCTGGCCCGCGAGCTACACGCCGGCGACGTGTCGATCTCGATGGGTTGCGGGGACGTCGCCCACCTCCCCGACGAGGTGCTGGCGCGCCGCGCCGAGCTGCGGACGAGCGAGCGACCGCCAGGGGACCGGGCGTCGATGGGGTTCGGGGGCACAGCCCCCGGGGACGTGGCGGCGCGGTGACGATGACCGGTACGGACGCCGTCGCCGACGCCCTGGCGCGCCTCGGTGGCATCGCCGTCGCCGACGAGCCGCTGGCGCAGCGCACGACGTACAAGGTCGGCGGCGCGGCGGCGGTGTTCGCCACGCCGCGTACGATCGACGAGCTGCGCGCCGTCGCCGCCGTCGCCGTGGACACCGGGCTGCCGGTGGTGGCGATCGGGTGGGGCAGCAACATGCTCGTCGCCGACGAGGGCGTGCGCGGGATCGTCGTCTCGCTCGCCGAGCTGTGCAGCTCGATCGACATCGACGGCACCACCGTGCGCGCCGGGTCGGCCGTGCGGCTGCCGGTGCTCGCCCGGCGCACCGTCGCCGCCGGCCTGACCGGCTTCGAGTGGGCCGTCGGCGTGCCCGGCACGATCGGCGGGGCGCTGCGGACCAACGCCGGCGGGCACGGCTCGGACATGGTCGCCTGCACCACCGACGTCGGCCTGTTCGACCTGCGCGACGGCTCCGTCGAACGGGTCCCCGCGGCGGCGCTCGGGCTGCGCTTCCGCGGCTCGGACCTCGCCGACCACCACCTCGTCCTCGACGCCGACCTGGCGCTGGCTCGCGGTGACGTCGCCGCCGGCGAGGCGCTGCTCACCGAGATCGTCAGGTGGCGGCGCGAGCACCAGCCCGGCGGACAGAATGCAGGGTCAGTGTTCATCAACCCGGTGCCCGGTGAGCTGGCCGCGGCGGAGCTGATCGATCGGCTCGGCCTGCGCGGCTTTGCCGTGGGGGGCGCCGAGGTGAGCACGAAGCACGCCAACTTCATCCAGGCCTCGCCGGGCGCCCGTGCTGCCGACGTGCGCGCCGTCATGGAGCACGTCCGCCGGCGCGTCGCCGACGAGACCGGCATCGTGTTGCGCAGCGAGGTGCGCCTGGTCGGCTTCGACGACGTGGAGGGGACGCCGTGACCGTGCTTGCCCGGGGGCTGCGCCCCCGAACCCGCTGCGCCACATCGACGTCCGCTCCGCTGGCGCTCCGGCGGCTGTCCGGTCAGGAGCTGCGCTCATGACCGGACCCGACCTGCCCGATCAGCCGGTGCCCGACAAGGTGCTGGAGGAGCTGATCGCGGCGTTCGCCGACAACTCGCCGGACCCGAGCGCCGACCCGCCGACGTACGACTTCGACGACCCGTCGATCGACCGAATGCTCGGCATCGACACGGCCGGCCTGACTGCCGGCAACGGCACGCCGCCGACTGCCGACCTCGCCGAGATCGACCGCCTCCTCGACGAGACGATCGATCCGCCGACGGCCCCGGCCCCGGCGCCGGTCGCTGAGCCGGCACCCACCCCGCCGGTCGCCCGAACCGTCGTCGACCTCACCAACGTCGACGAGGTCGGCGAGACGCCCGCCGACCGCTCCCCGATGCCGACGGGCAGCACCAAGCGCGAGGCGCGCGCTGCGGCACGGGCCGATGCCAAGGCGGTGAAGGCGGCGACGAAGGAAGCCGAGAGGTCGGCGAAGGCGTCGCGCAAGCAGGCCGAGGAGGACGCCAAGGTCATGGCCAAGGCGGCCCGCGCCGCGGCCAAGCGCGGTGAGGCGCCCCCGCCCGTCGCCCTCCCCGTCGCGCCGATCGCCGGCGCGTCGATCGACCCGCTGACGCCCAAGCCTGCCCCGACGCCGGTGGTGGCACGCGAGCGCGTGCCTGTCGGCGCCGGCGCGCCGACCGGCGGTGGCCGGCGGACGATCGTCATCGCCGACGACGACCAGCCCGGCGATGCGCTGTACCTCGACGAGGACGCCGAGCAGCGGCTGCGCGAGATCCACGCGCCGTCCACGTCGGCCGGCGGGTCCCGCTCGACGATCGTCATCGACGGCACCGACCAGCGCGTCGACGCGCTCCCCGCCCAGCAGGCGGCGCCGAACATCGACCCGCGCCTGCGGGCCCGCCGACAGGCGGTGCACAAGGCGGCCAGCCGCCGCCGGTTGCTGTGGGCCGCGGTCGCGGCCGGCATCGTCCTGGTCGTCGTGGCGATCGTCGCCACGCTGGCGTCGCCGCTGTTCGACGTGCGCACGATCGACGTGCAGGGCAACCAGTACACGGACCAGGCGTTGATCGAGCAGGTCCGCAACGATCTGCGCGGCGAGCCGGTGCTGCTCGTCGACACGCAGAAGATCGAGCGCCAGTTGGAGGCCAACCCATGGGTCGAGTCGGCGCGGGTCAGCACCGACTTCCCGCACCACGTGCTCGTCGACATCCGTGAGCGCAAGCCCGTCGCCACGTACGTCGGCTCCGACGGGATGTACCGCGTCATCGACCGCAACGGGCGTGTGCTGACGGTGCTCGGCGGCCGGCCCATCGACTACGTGCTGCTCACCGGTTCGGCGCCCGACAGCGAGCCGGGTCAGTTCGCCGGCGCGGCGTTCGCCGCCGGCGCGCAGCTCGCGTTGGCGCTGCCCGACGAGATCCGCACGATCACCACGTCGATCGGCGTCGACGCGACGACGAACGAGTTGTCGCTCGAGCTCGACGCGCCCGAGGCCAAGGGCGTGCACGTCCGGCTCGGCACCGTCAGCGGGATCGAGGACAAGCTCGCTCGCCTGGTGATGGTGGTCCGCGGCGGCCTGAAGCCCGACCAGCAGGTCGACGTCGCCACCAACGAGGTGGGGAGCTAGGGCGAGCGCGAGACCCCGCCCCGTGGGCCTGCGTCCACCGATTGCGGGGTGAACCGTGCGAGACTGGTTACGCTCCCCGCATTTCCTCATGAATGTGACACGACCCCGACCCGAACGTGACCTGCCGATGAACCTCTTCGCCCACACCACCACCGATCGTCGGAGGCTTCGTTAGATGGCCGGCTCACCCCAGAACTACCTCGCGGTCATCAAGGTCATCGGTGTCGGTGGCGGCGGCGTCAACGCGGTCAACCGGATGATCGACGCGGGGTTGAAGGGCGTCGAGTTCATCGCCGTCAACACCGATGCGCAGGCGCTGCTGATGAGCGACGCCGACGTCAAGCTCGACATCGGTCGTGACCTCACCCGCGGCCTCGGTGCCGGCAGCGACCCGGACGTCGGGCGCAACGCCGCCGAGGCGCACCGCGACGAGATCGAGGAGATGATCAAGGGCGCCGACATGGTGTTCATCACCGCCGGCGAGGGCGGTGGCACCGGCACGGGCGCCGCCCCGGTGATCGCCGAGCTGGCCCGCTCGATGGGCGCGCTGGCGATCGGCGTCGTCACCCGCCCGTTCAGCTTCGAGGGCCGCCGCCGCGCCGTGCAGGCCGACGCCGGGGTGACGCGGTTGAAGGAGAAGGTCGACACGCTGATCGTCATCCCCAACGACCGCCTGCTCACCGTCGCCAACGAGAAGACCAGCGTCCTCAACGCGTTCAAGATGGCCGACGAGGTGCTGCTGCAGGGCGTCTCCGGCATCACCAACCTGATCACCACGCCGGGCCTGATCAACACCGACTTCGCCGACGTGAAGATGATCCTGTCCAGCGCCGGGTCGGCGTTGATGGGCATCGGCCAGGCCGGTGGCGAGAACCGCTCCGTCACCGCGGCGAAGGCGGCGATCGCCAGCCCGCTGCTGGAGGCGGCCATCGACGGCGCTCGCGGCATCCTGCTGAACATCACCGGCCCGTCGAGCATGGGCCTGTTCGAGATGAACGCTGCCGCCGAGATCATCCACGGCGTCGCCCACCAGGATGCCAACATCATCTTCGGCACCGTGATCGACGACGAGATGGGCGACGAGGTCAAGGTCACCGTCATCGCCGCCGGCTTCGACCGCTGGGACGGCGGTAAGGTGCCGGCCACCGGACCCGAGGCGAAGACCCCGACGCCGACCACGAACACGTTGAAGGACCTGTTCGCCGAGCCGGCCGAGGACCCGCTCGACGACGATGACGACGACTTCGACGTCCCGTCGTTCCTGAAGTAGTGCTTCGACCTCTCTCGTTCGCTCGCTGCGCTCGCTCTCTCCGTTCGGTCGAGCTTCGAGGAGCGGCCTGTGGCCGCACCCAGTTGGCGGTGCGCCTCACGCACAGCGAGTCGGCGCACGTCGGAGAGGGATCTCGGAGCGCCCCCTCCGCACCACCCCCACCCGCGGCCGCGCTTGGTGAGTGCTGAAGTAGGCGCGCAGCTCGTCGCCGAGCGGCTCGCCGCGATCCGCCGACGGATCGCCGACGCCGGTGGCGCCGATGTCGAGATCCTCGCCGTCACCAAGACGTTCGGCTTCGACGCGGTCGTCGCCGCACGCGATGCCGGGATCCGGGCGATCGGCGAGAACTACGCGCAGGAGGTCGTCGCCAAGCTCGGCGCGGCCCACGGTGACGGCACGCTCGGCGTCGACGTGCACTTCATCGGTCAGCTGCAGACCAACAAGGTCCGCTCGCTCGTCGGTCTCGTCGACGTCGTCGAGTCGGTCGACCGCCCGTCGTTGGTCGACGAGCTGGCCAAGCGGATGCCGGGGTTGCGGATCCTCGTCCAGGTGGGCACGTCGGGCGAGCCGGGCAAGGGCGGCTGCCCGCTCGACGGCGTGGCGGCGCTCGTCGAGCGCGCTGCCGATCGCGGCCTCGACGTCGCCGGGCTGATGACCGTCGGGCCGACCGACGGCGGCCCCGGTGCGGCCCGTCCCGGCTTTCGCGCCGTGCGCGCGCTCGTCGACCGGCTCGGTCTGCGAGTGTGCTCCATGGGCATGAGCGCCGATCTCGACGTCGCCGTCGCCGAGGGCTCGAACGAGGTGCGCATCGGCAGCGCGCTGTTCGGTGTCCGCTCGGTCGGCGGTGACGTGGGGTAGCGTGCGGCCAGGTAGGGAGGGTGCTCGCCGATGGCAATCTGGAAGAAGGCAATGGACTACCTCGGGCTCGGGCCCGACGACGCCTACGACGACTACGACCCTTCCCAGGAGCAGGAGCGCCCCAGGCGCGCCCCGCGTGACGACGGCCGCAACACCGGCGAGTACGAGGCCACGGTGCGCACCATGCCCGCCCGCCCGACCTATCCGACCACCCCGGGCAGCGACCAGACCGCTCGCCGCCCGAGCCCGCCCCCGGACGACTCCAGCGTGCAACCACGGCCGATCAACCCCCGCCAGAACCCGACCGCCCGCCCCGCACCCGGGCCGGTCAACGCCGACCCGTACACGGTCCGGCCGCGCCGCTTCGACTCGGCCCAGGAGCTGGCCGACAAGTTCAAGGAAGGCCTCCCGGTGATCATGAACCTGGAGGCCGCCGACCGTGAGGTCTCCCGTCGCCTGATCGACTTCGCCAGCGGCCTGTGCTACGCCCTCGACGGCAGCATGGAGAAGGTCGCCACCGGCGTCTACCTCCTCAAGCCCGCCGCGATCCGCCCCACCTACGACGCCTGATCGACTCGGTGTGGCGGCACTCGTCGTCCTCAGCGGGTTGCCCGGGACCGGCAAGTCGACGGTCGCAGGGCAGGTCGTCGATGTGACGGGAGCCGATCTGCTCGCCAAGGACGTCATCGAAGCGGCGCTGTGGCGGCGCGGCGTCGGTCGTGATCAGGACTCGTCCTGGGTCGCGCACGAGGTGATGACCAGCCTGGCGAGTGAGGCATTGCGGCGTGGCCGCACGGTGGTTCTCGACACGGTGGCCGGCACCGAGCGGGTTCGACGCGATTGGCGAGTGGCCGCCGCAGCCGTCGGTGCGGCGTTCGTCGTCGTGGTCTGCTCGTGTCGTGACGTCGAGTTGCACCGCCGACGCCTGCTCGGTCGGCGGCGTGGCATCGACGGTTGGCCGGAGCTGACCTGGGCAGATGCCGAAGCGACTCGTGGCCGCTGGGAGGCGTGGAACGATCCGCATCTCGAGATCGATGCCGCCGACGACCTCCACGCGAACGCCACGGCGGTGATCGACTACCTCCGAGCCGCGACCGCGCGCACTCCACGTGGAGTGTCTCGAACCTGACGCACGATCCGGCTGATCGGCTCGAGCTGTCGTCAACATGTGAACCTGACGAGGAAACCGACACCCCGGTGGATGCCCGGCATCGTGCATCAGCCGGCGGCGAGCCCGAGGAACACGATGATGGCGCGGTTGAGGCGCACGATGTCGTCGTCACCGAGGCGGCCGATCTGCTCGCCGAGCTTGTGGCGTGGCACCGTGGTCACCTTGTCGACCATCAACCTGCTCGACTCGCGAAGTCGATTGTGCTCGTCGGGTTCGATCACGAGTCGGAACAACGGCGCCTCGGTGGAGTCCGTCGTCATGGCGCAGACCGTGACCGAGGCCGTCGCGTCGAAACGGTCGTCTTGGACGATGACGACTGGTCGGGGCTTGCCGACGTAGCCACTCCCGGCCGCCGCGGTCCAGATGTCGCCGCGTCTCACTCGGCGTCGAGGCTGAGCGCGTCGATGAACGCCTGGTCGTCACCGTCATGCTCGCTACCGGCGACAGCGAGCGATTGGGCGTGCGCTTGAGCGGTGAACTCAGGAGTACGGACGTCTGGCACCCAGATCTGGATCGGTCGCAGTCCTTGGGAGCGCAGGCGGGCACGATGGTCCCGGACGCGTTCGGCGACGGGCGCTGCGTATTGTCGACGAGCCATGATATGACGTTACATGTAACGAGGCCGCGCGCGTTCAGTTCAGGGCGGCCTGGAACGGGTTGATGAGGTCCGTCGTGTGGAGGTTGGTGGCGTCGATGCGGTGGATGATCCACTCATCGATGGCGGTGGCTGGTGGGCCGGTGTGCTGGGGTTCGATCCGGTTGTGGAACCGGCACAGCAGGCGTCCGTTGTCCTGAGAGGTCTGACCGCCGTACGACCAGGGGAGAACGTGGTCGACGTCGCAGCGGTCGATGGGCTCGTCGCAACCAGACGGGTGCTGGCAGTGCAGGTCGCGGACCTCGATCACGGCACGCAGGCTGCCGACGAACGTGCGCCGCTTCGACGTCGCCACCGCGTGGGTGGCGGCATCGAACAGGATCGAGCGGATGTCGAGCGCGTCGAGGTACGGGACGAGATGCCCGGGGCGGATGACGGTGCCGCTGGACGGCTCGCACAGGTGGGCGAACGCGTCGTGTCCGATGGCGACGTTGGCGAGGATTCGTGCTGGGCGGCCGTCGGCGGGCATGGCCATCGCCCGGCGGGCCATCTTCACCAGGGCTGCGGCACGCTGCTCGGGGCGCGGGCCGTCCAACGCGAGATCGGCGATGATCGCATCGAGGGCCGTGGCAACGATCTGGCGGCCAACGGGGTCGAGCTCACCATCGATGGCGACGGCGCCGTTGATCGGGATCAACGTCAACGACGGTGCCGGCAACGCAGGCTCGGGGCCGTCATGGTTCAGTTCGGCATCGGCGCGCTGACGCCAGTACTTCAGCACCCTGTCCAACTCGGTGACGCGCAGGCGGCGAGCTTCGTCGACCAGCGTCGGCTCGTCACGGGCGAACAACCGCTCGCGGTTGGGTTGCGCAGCGAGGAGCACGTCGACCTGATCGACCGACAGCTCGCCGGCTTCGAACGCCGCGGCGACGATCGGTGCGGCTTCGAGGTGACGGCCACGCAGCAGCGCGCGCTGCGCGTTCGACTTGGCGATCTGGCCGTCTCGGGCCATCCGCGCCGTCGACGACTTCGAACCGTCGGAGGACCACACACCTCGCTGCTCCCAGCGGTGCGCGAGCCGGCACAGCTGCGCATCGAACAACCGCCGCGCCGCCTGCAACCCGTTCAACGCCTCGTCCAGCTCGACGTCGGACAGCACATCGAGATCGACATCAGCGAGCCCACGAAGGCCATCCACGACCCGCTCGATGGATGCCGTCGTCCTCACGGTCACCAGTGTATCGAACATCTGTTCGACTTGCAAGTCGGCGTCAATCAATGCTCGGTTCGAGCGGCGAGCGCATGTGGATGCTGGTGATCGTGGTGTAGCCGGGGTGGGAGGTCTCGGCCACCTTGACGAAGCCGAGACGGTCGAACGTCGCATGGTTCTCGGTGAGCTCGATGCGGGTCTCGAGCTCGAGGCCGAGCAGCGCATCGCGTTCCGTCAGGCGTCGTGCCGCGTCGATCAGCAACCGCCCGATTCCGGAGCCCTGCCGTGCCGGCGCCACGGCCATCTTGCCGACGTAGAGCCAGCCCGCCTGCGGCCGGCAGAACAGGCAGCCGACCAGCTCGTCGCCGACGGCCGCGATCACGAGGTGCTCGTCGCCGGCCTTCCTGGCGAGATCGTCGGGCGTCATCGTCAGCAGGGAGCTGGGCGGATCGATCCGGCCGTGCATGGACGCGTACGCGGCGGTGAGCAGGCCGTGCAGCTCGTGCCAGTCCGGCGAGGCCGGATCGATCTCGATGGACACCTCGTCTGGGGTACCTTGCTCGTCCTGGGCGCTCACCATCTGGACATCGTCGTCGACGGGTTGACGAGTGACGACACCGTGCGCTTCCTGGAGGCGCACTTGGAGGAGATGCGCGCCGTGTCGCCGCCGGAGAGCAAGCATGCGCTCGACCTCGACGGGCTGCGCGCCGACGGCGTGACGTTTTGGTCGGCGCACGACGCGCGCGAGCACGGCGTCCTCGTTGCCTGCGGGGCGTTGAAGGTGCTCGAACCCGGGCACGGCGAGCTGAAGTCGATGCGCGTCGCGCCGTCACGACGGGGCGACGGACTCGGCTCGACGATGCTCCGACACCTGCTCGCCGAGGCGGCGACCATGGGCCTGGCCCGGATCAGCCTGGAGACCGGGTCGTCGGCGTTCTTCGCGCCGGCACGGGCGATGTACGCGCGGCACGGCTTCGTCGAGTGCCCGCCGTTCGGCGCCTACGAGGCCGATCCGAACAGCGTCTTCATGACGCGAGCGTCGCGGGTGCGGCACGGGTCGAGGATCTAACCTCGACCGTCATGGAGCTCACACCCCAGGCCGTCCGTGCGACCACGTTCAAGACCGTCCGCAAGGGCTACGACCCGACCGAGGTCGACGGGTTCAAGGAGCGGGCGGCGTCGGCGATCGAGTCGGCGCAGAACCAGGCGACGGCGATGGAGGCCCGGGCCCGGGCGGCGGTGGCCAAGCTCCAGGAGCTCACCCAGGCCGGGGCCGCGCCGGCCGCCAAGGACGAGGCGCCGACGCCGGCGGGCGAGCCGAAGCCCGTCGAAGCGGCCGCCGAGGCCGCAGCACCGGCGGCGCCGGAAGCCGTAGCCGCGGCGCCGGCTGAGCTGAAGAGCGATGACGCCGAGACGATCAGCCGCACGCTGCTGCTCGCCCAGCGCACCGCCGACACGACCGTCGCCGAGGCCCAGCGCGAGGCCGAGACGATCCTCACCGCGGCGCGCGCCGAGGCGACCAAGATCGTGGAGGACGCCAGGGTCGAGGGCCGCAAGGCCAACGAGTCCGAGCGCATCAAGGCGGAGAACGAGGTCCAGGCGCTCGTCGCCCGGCGCGACTTCCTCGTCGGCGACGTCGACTCGTTGGAGCAGCACATCGTCACCCAGCGCGAGCGGCTGCGCGACACCGCCTCGGCGATCCAGGAGATGATCGACCGCGTCCCCGCCGGGCTCGGCGACGTCCGTCGCCCGCTGCTGTCGGCCAGCGACACCCCGGCGTCGGGTACGCCGGTGCCGGCGGCGCCCGCCGAAGAAGTCCACGACCCGGAGTGAGGGCGCGCCAGTAGCCTCGACGGACGGTGTCCGAGCACAAGTATCCCGACGTCCAGCCGCAGCCTTCGTTCCCCGCGCTGGAGACGGAGATCATCCAGTTCTGGGATGCCGACCACACGTTCCAGGCGTCGATCGACCGCCGCGCCGACGCCGAGGAGTACGTGTTCTACGACGGCCCGCCGTTCGCCAACGGGCTGCCGCACTACGGCCACCTGCTCACCGGGTTCGTCAAGGACGCCGTCCCGCGCTACCGCACGATGCGTGGCCAGCGCGTCGAGCGGCGCTTCGGCTGGGACTGCCACGGCCTGCCCGCCGAGGTGGTCACCGAGAAGGAGCTGGGCATCTCCGGCCACCCGGAGATCACCAGGTTCGGCGTCGGCAAGTTCAACGACGCATGCCGCACCAGCGTGCTGCGGTTCACCGACGACTGGCACCGCTACGTCACCCGCCAGGCCCGCTGGGTGGACTTCGAGAACGACTACAAGACCCTCGACCTCCCGTACATGGAGAGCGTCATGTGGGCGTTCAAGACGCTGTGGGACAAGGGCCTGATCTACGAGGGCTTCAAGGTGCTGGCCTACTGCTGGCGCTGCGAGACGCCGCTGAGCAACACCGAGACGCGCATGGACGACGTCTACCGCGACCGCCAGGACCCGGCCCTCACGGTGATGTTCGAGCTGGAGACCGGCGAGCAGCTCCTCGCTTGGACGACCACGCCGTGGACGCTGCCGTCGAACCTCGCGCTGGCCGTCGGGCCGGACGTCGACTACGCGGTGATGGAGCAGGACGGCACGCGGTACGTCCTCGCCGAGGCCCGCCTCGGCGCCTACGAGCGTGAGCTGGCCGGGGCCACGCAGGTCGCCACGATCAAGGGCAGCGAGCTCGTCGGCCGGCGCTACACGCCGATGTTCCCGTTCCTTGCCGACACGCCGAACGCGTTCCAGGTCCTCGGCGCCGACTTCGTCACCACCGAGGACGGCACTGGCGTCGTCCACGTGGCCCCCGGCTTCGGCGAGGACGACCAGATCGCCTGCAACGCTGCGGGCATCCCGACCGTCTGCCCGATGGACGAGCACGGCCGCTACACCGCCGAGATCACCCCGTGGGCCGGCGTGCACGTCTTCGACGCCAACCCGATGGTCATCAAGGAGCTCAAGGACCGCCAGCTCGTCGTCCGCCACGACAGCTACCTGCACTCGTACCCGCACTGCTGGCGCTGCTCGGAGCCGCTCGTGTACCGGGCGATCAGCTCGTGGTTCGTCGAGGTCACCAAGTTCCGCGACCGGATGGTCGAGCTCAACCAGCAGATCCGCTGGGTCCCCGAGCACATCAAGGACGGCAGCTTCGGCAAGTGGCTGGCCAACGCCCGCGACTGGTCGATCAGCCGCAACCGCTTCTGGGGCTCGCCGATCCCGGTGTGGCGCAGCGACGACCCGGCGTACCCGCGCGTCGACGTCTACGGCTCGATCGCCGACCTCGAGCGCGACTTCGGCGTGACCGTCGACGACCTGCACCGCCCGAAGGTCGACGACCTCGTCCGCCCGAACCCCGACGACCCGACCGGCAAGGCGATGATGCGCCGCGTCCCCGAGGTGCTCGACTGCTGGTTCGAGAGCGGCTCGATGCCCTACGCCCAGGTGCACTACCCGTTCGAGAACCACGACTGGTTCGAGGCCCACTACCCGGGCGACTTCATCGTCGAGTACATCGGCCAGACCCGCGGCTGGTTCTACACGCTGCACGTCCTGGCCACCGCGCTGTTCGACCGGCCGGCGTTCTCGACGTGCGTCAGCCACGGCATCGTCCTCGGCGACGACGGGCTGAAGATGTCGAAGTCGCTGAACAACTACCCGGACCCGATGATGGTGTTCGACACCTACGGGTCCGACGCGATGCGCTGGTACCTGCTCAGCTCGTCGATCCTGCGCGGCAGCGACCTGGTCGTCACCGAGGACGGCATCCGCGACACCGTCCGCCACGTGATCCTGCCGATCTGGAACACGTGGTACTTCCTGGCGCTGTACGCCAACGCGTCGAACACCGCCGGCACGTTCCGCACCGACTCCACCCACGTGCTCGACAAGTACGTGCTGGCCAAGACCCACGAGCTCGCCGACGACGTCACCGCGGCGATGGACGTCGACGACCTGTTCGGGGCGTGCGCCGCGGTGCGCAGCTTCCTCGACGCCCTGACCAACTGGTACGTGCGCCGCAGCCGGGAGCGGTTCTGGATCGGCGATCCCGACGCGATCGACACGCTGCACACCGTGCTGGTGCTGCTGTGCCGCACGGTGGCGCCGCTGCTGCCGCTCACCGCCGAGGCGATCTACCGCGATCTCACCGGTGAGCGCAGCGTGCACCTCACCGACTGGCCGGCCACGGCCGACGTACCGGCCGACCCGGCGCTGGTCGACTCGATGGACCTGGCCCGTGACGTGTGCTCGTCCACGCTGCGGCTGCGCAAGACCAACGGCCGGCGGGTGCGCCAGCCGCTGGCCGAGCTGCGCGTCGCCGTTCCCGGCTCGCACCGCCTGCTGCCGTTCACCGACCTGATCGCCGACGAGGTCAACGTCAAGCACATCGACGTCACCGACGACGTCGGCTCGGTCGCCCGCTACGAGCTGCAGATCGCCCCGGCGGCGCTCGGCCCCCGTCTCGGCAAGCAGACCCAGCAGGTGATCAAGGCCGTCAAGGCGGGGGACTGGACCCGCGACGGCGACACGGTCACCGCCGGCGGCGTCGAGCTGCACGACGGCGAGTACTCGCTGCGCCTCGAGGTCGACGGCGACGGGGCGAGCACGCCGCTCGGCACCGCCGCCGGCGTCGTCGTCCTCGATACCGAGGTCACCCCGGAGCTGGCCGCCGAAGGGACCGCCCGCGACCTGATCCGTCTCGTCCAGCAGGCCCGCCGCGACGCCAAGCTGCACGTCAGCGACCGCATCACGCTGGCGCTCGGGATGCCCGACTCGGTCCGCCACCAGCTCGCCGGCCACATGGACCTCGTCACCGGCGCCACGCTGGCGACATCGGTGAGCTGGGTCGGCGACGAGCCGAACGCCGAGCTCGACGGAGATCCCATACATCTGACCGTCACCCGGGCGTAGCAGCACCGTTCAGCGGCGAGCCGGTTATCATCGCCGCTTCGATCGAGGAGGGTGACATGGCCACAGCCAAGAAGGCCGCGACGAGGTCTGCCCCGGCGAGGAAGGCTGCGTCGGCGGACACCGACGCGCCCGACGCGGAGGCACCCGCCAAGGTGGCGCCGGTCAAGCCGGTGAAGAAGGCGGCGGAGGCGGCCGAGCCGTCGAGTGCGCCGGCGGTGAAGGGGGTGTCCAAGGACGGCATCGCCTACACCAAGGACTTCGACGTGAAGTTCCTCACCAGCCAGAAGGCGCTGCTGCTGGCCGAGAAGCAGGCGCTCACCGGCCAGGCCGTGCGGTTGGAGGACGAGGCCAACTCGCTGATCGAGGACGGTGAGATGGGCGACGTGGAGTTCGGCGACGAGGGCGGCGAGGGCGACACGATGGTCGTCGAGCGCGAGCGCGACCTTGCGTTGTCGGCGCAGGCCCGCCAGACGATCGCCGACATCGACGCTGCGCTGGCCCGGCTGGTCGACGGCACGTACGGCTACTCGGTGCAGTCCGGCCGGCCGATCCCGCGCGAGCGCCTGGAGGCGATCCCGTGGGCGACGGTGCTGGTCGAGGAGAAGGTCGGCGGGATCGGCCGTCGGTGAGCGTGGAGCCGGCGGTGATCGACGAGACGCCGCCGCCGGTCGTCGTCGACGAGCGGCGCGGCGGTGGTTCCGCGCTGCCGCTGGCGATCGCCGCCGGGGTGGTCCTGCTCGACCAGCTCACCAAGCACTGGGCGCAGCACGCGCTGCGCGACGAGACGATCCACGTGTTCTGGACCCTCCAGCTCAACCTGACGTTCAACAGCGGGATGGCCTTCGCCGCCGGGCGGGGGATCGGGCCGATCATCGGCGCAGTGGCGATCGTCGTGATCATCGGCCTCGCGCTGTCGGCGCGCCGAGCCAGCGCGCGACAGCAAGCTGGCCGCGGTCGCTGCCGGCCTCGTCGTCGGCGGGGCGATCGGCAACCTCGCCGATCGCCTGTTCCGCGGTGACGGCTGGCTGCACGGCGCTGTCATCGACTTCATCGACCTGCAGTGGTTCCCGATCTTCAACGTCGCCGACGCGGCCATCACGATCGGTGGCGCGCTGTTCGTCCTGTGGACGCTGCGGCGCAGCTGAGGTGATCGCCGGATGATCAGCGAGGAGATCCCCGCGGCTCTCGCCGGCGAGCGGATCGACCGGGTCGTCGCCCTCGTCACCCAGGCCAGCCGGGCCGATGCCGCCGGGCTGATCGAGGCCGCCGCGGTCACCGTCGACGGCGAGGTGGCGACGTCGGGCAAGGTGCGCGTCCGCGAGGGTCAGCGCATCGTCGTCGACGAGACCAAGCTGCCGGTGCCACCACGGCCCGCGGCCGATCCGTCCGTCGCCGTCCACGTCGTCCACGCCGACGACGACGTGATCGTCGTCGACAAGCAGGCCGGGCTGGTGGTCCACCCCGGTGCCGGGCACCCCGACGGGACGCTCGTCAACGGCCTGCTGGCGCTGTTTCCGGAGATCGCCACGGTCGGCGAGCCACACCGTCCGGGCATCGTCCACCGCCTCGACGTCGGCACCAGCGGACTGCTCGTCGTGGCCCGCAGCCAGCCCGCCTACGCATCACTGGTCGAGGCGCTGGCCGCCCACCGCGTCGAGCGGACGTACCGGACGTTGGTGTGGGGAACGCCGCCCAACCCGAACGGGATGATCGACGCCCTGATCGGGCGCGACCACCGAGATCCGACGCGCATGGCCGTCGTCGTCGACGGCCGCCCGGCGCGCACCGAGTTCCGGGTGTTGCGGACCTACGACCGGCCGGCCGAGCTGAGCGCGTTGCGCTGCCAGCTGCAGACCGGTCGGACCCACCAGATCCGCGTCCACCTCGCGGCGATCGGCCACCCCGTCGTCGGCGACGGCACGTACGGCGGTGTCCGTGACGTGTTGGAGGTGCCCCGCCCGTTCCTGCACGCGGCCGAGGTGGCGTTGCGCCACCCGATCACCCACGAGGCGTTGCAGTTCGGCTCGCCATTGCCGCCGGACCTGGCGGCGGTGGAGTCAGACCTCGACCGGCTCCGGTAGTCGGGCGTCCGGCCAGGGCGCATCGCCCCGCGCCGCGTCGGCCACCGACTGCAGCGTGAAGCCGTCGAGCAGGCGGCGCATCTGCTCGCCGGCCGACTTCCAGATCGCCAGCAGCACGCACTGGCCCTCGTGGTCGCACGCTCCGTCCTGGTGCGGCTCGCCGAAGTCGCCAAGGCTGATCGGCCCGTCGACGGCGGCGAGGATCTCGCTGAGGCGAATGGCCGTGGCCGGGCGAGCGAGGACGTAGCCACCGCCGACGCCGCGCTTGGAGCGCACCAGCCCGGCACCCTTCAGCGCCAACAGGATCTGTTCCAGATACGGCTGGGGGATGCCGGTCCGTTCGGCGATGTCGCGCACCGACGTGGGCCCCGACTCGTCGTCGTGCACGGCGAGGGACAGCAGGGCTCGACAGGCGTAGTCACCCTTGCTCGACACTCGCACCCGGCCATCGTAACCGGGTCGCCCTCGGGGGTGCGGTTGGCGGGACCGTCCGTCGAGTGCTGGACTGACCGCAGCTGTGACCACCGCCCCCCACCTCGCCACGGAGCCAGTGCTGCCGGACTATGCCGGACCGAACGTGCGCGGCCTGATCCCGGCGCTGCTCGCCCCGTCGCATGCGGCCCTGCCGTCGTGGATGCCGGCGCTCGTCGCCGACGCCCGCCAGGTCGTGCTGCTCGTGCTCGACGGGCTCGGCTGGCACCAGCTGCGCGAGCGAACCGCGCTGGCGCCGACGCTGGCGACGATGACCGGCCGGGCGATCACCACCGTCGCTCCGTCGACGACGGCGACCGCGCTGACGTCGATCACCACCGGTCTCACGCCGGGGGAGCACGGCCTGATCGGCTATCGCATCGACGTCGGCGGCGAGGTGCTCAACGTCCTGCGCTGGTCGACGCCATCCGCGCACGACGCCCGCCGCCAGATCGAGCCCCGGCGGATGCAGCCGTTCGAGCCGTTCCTCGGCGACGGGCCGCCGGTCGTGTCGAAGGTGGAGTTGGAGCAGTCGGCGTTCAGCGAGGCGCACCTGCGCGGGGCGCGGCCGACAGGCTGGCGGGTGCTGTCGAACCTGCCGGTGCTCGTGCGCCGCCAGCTGGCCGCGGGGGAGCGCTTCGTCTACGCGTACTACGAGGGCGTCGACAAGACCGCTCACGAGCACGGCTTCGGGGGAGCTCTACGACGCCGAGCTGCTCGCCGCCGACCGACTGGTCGCCGATCTGCTCGAGATCCTCCCGCCCGGCGCGGTGCTGCTCGTCACGGCCGACCACGGCCAGGTCGAGGTCGGACCGCGGATCGTCGAGCTGGCTCGCGAGATGCTCGCCCTCATCAAGGGCCAGTCCGGCGAGGGCCGGTTCCGCTGGCTGCACGCCAAGCCAGGCGCCGCCGACGAACTGCTGGCCACGGCACAGGCGCTGTACGGCGACGTCGCCTGGGTGGTCAGCCGCGGCCGGACGATCGACGAGGGGTGGTTCGGCCCGGTCGTCAGCCCGCCGATCGCCGCCCGGCTCGGCGACGTCGCCCTCGTGGCCCGTGACCCGATCAGCTTCCACGATCCGGCCGACAGCGGGCCGTTCAAGCTGGTCTGCCGGCACGGCTCGCTGACGGCGGCGGAGATGCTGGTGCCGCTCCTCGCCGCCGGGGCAGACTGACCCGCATGTCGAACGAACCCACCGACGGCGCCATGCCCGCACCGGTCGAGCACGGCGAGCTCGTGCTCCCGGGCGGCGAGCAGGCCGAGGGCAGCCCGAGCGAGACGATCACCGAGCCCGGCAAGGTGATGCGCATCGGCTCGATGGTCAAGCAGCTGTTGGAGGAGATCCGCTCCGGCTCGCTCGACGAGCCGAGCCGTGAGCGCCTCGCCGAGGTCTACGAGCGGTCGGTCACCGAGGCTCACCGAGGCGATGTCGCCGGACCTGCAGGAGGAGCTGCGCTCGCTGGCGCTGCCGTTCACCGACGACCACGTGCCGTCGGAGAGCGAGCTGCGCATTGCCAAGGCCCAGCTCGTCGGCTGGCTCGAAGGCCTGTTCCACGGCATCCAGGCGACGCTGTTCGCCCAGCAGCTCGCCGCCCGCCAGCAGCTCGAGCAGATGCGCCAGCTGCCCCCGGGAGCGATGGGCCCCGGCGGCATGCCCATGCCGCAGGCCCTGGGCGACGCCCGCGACCGCCCGGGCACGTACCTGTAGGTCGCTATCGGCTCGAGCCCGGCTTCTGCGCCGGGAACCGGAACACCGGGTAGCCCTCGCGGGCTGCACGCCTGGCGTCGTCCAGCCTCGTCAGCCGTTCGTCGTCGGGCCCGAGGAACTGGACGATCCAGTCGGCCGCTTCGTCCGGATCGCCTGCGCCGGCACGGAGCAGGCTCTCGATGTCGGCCCAGTCCTTGGTCCGGTTGAACAACATCTTGAACACCATGAGATCGGTCGCCGAGATCACCCTGATGTCGAATCCGATCTGTTCGATGTCTGGTCGAGCGCGGTCGTTGACGAGTCGATGGAACTCGGGGTGCTGCGGCAGGAAGAGGTCGACGGGGGTGTCGGGGTGCGGCCAGATCAGCCGAACCTGACCGTCTCGGCGTAGTTCTGCGGCTGCTGACGGATGGATCACGACACCGTCGGGCATCGTGTCCAGGAGGCGCTGTGGATGCTCTGGATCGGCGATGACGTTGAGGTCCATGTCGGTCGTCGCTCGCGGCTCGGCGTGGACGCTCAGGGCGATCGCCCCGCCGACGGCATGCTCGAAACCGGCCCGATCGAGGGCTTCGTGGAGCGCCTGCAGCCGCGACAGGACGAGCGCTGGCTGCACGGCGCTCAGCTCCGCCGCGACGTCGTGCGACGCTCGCGGGCCTGTCGCCACAGCGGCCCGATGTTCACCAGGGGACCGCGCGTGCCCGCATGGAACACGTCGGCCAGCTGCAGGGCCGCCTGCAGCTGGGACATCGGCCGATCCCGGAGCCGTTCGGCGAGGCGCTGCGCGGCCAGCCGGCAGACGTCGTCGCGAGACGCCGCGCTCGTCGTGCTGTTCACGATCTCGTCGACATCGGCTGCGGGGAGGACGAACTCCATCTTCTTCAGTCCCAGCGCGGCGAGCGCCCGTTCGATGGTCGCAGCCTTGGCCGTGCCCCGCTCGTCGTTGAGCTCCAACGTGGAGACCGAAGCGGGGTGGACGCCAAGACGCCGCGCCAGCTCGGACATCGAGACGCCACAGGACTCGCGGGCCTGACGGAGCGTGGTGCGCACGAACACTAGAGTATCGCGATACTCGAAGCGATTCGCCCAGTTTGCCGTGAGTCAGCCGGCGAGGCGGGCCTTGACGGCCGGCACGACCTCAGCGGCGAAGCGCTCGATCGTCGGGGTGAGGACCGCCGGCTGCAGGCCGGGGGCCGCGCCCCACGTGACGACGTCGGTCAGGCCGTACCTGGTGACGAACTCGCACAGCTCGTCGACGCAGTGGGCGACGTCGCCGACGATGACCAGGACGGAGCGGATGATCCCGATCCGGTAGGCGTCGGGGGTCGCGGCCGGCGGCTCGCGGTCTTGTTCCGCCAGCGGTCGAGGACGAACGTCTCCGCGATCCGCTGGTCGTAGGCCCGGCGCTGCTCGCCGCGCACGAGCGGTGTGCGCGGCGCCGACACCCAGATCGGCAGCTGCGGGCGCAGCGGCTTGGCCATCGCCGGCGTGGAGAGGTCGAGGTCCCAGAACTCGCAGGGAGCTCGCCGACACGCCGGGCTTGCCCGGTGGTGATCGGCCGGATGATCCGCACCGCCTCGGCCAGCCGGGCTACGGGTGGGTCGTAGGGCACGCCGAGGTGCTGCCCGTGGATCGCCCGCGTGCTCGTGCCGGGGCGGAGCGTGAACCGGCCCTCGGTGAGGTGGTCGAGGTCGAGGGCGGCGACGGCTGTCTCGAACGGCGGCCGGGCAAGCGCGAGGGCGATGCCGGTATCAATCGAGGATCTGGTCGAGGCCTGCTGCGGTGAGGGTCGCCCAGGTCTGGTCGCCGTGCAGGGCGAGGACCATCAGGTCGTGCAGCGCACCGTCGGCGTCGCGCACCTGGTCGGTGAGCAGCGCCTCGGGCTGGAAGCCGAGGCCGGCGAACAGCCCGATCGTCGCGTCCTGGGTGGCGATCGCCTCGACCACCACCTTCGACAGGCCAGCCTGCAGGGCGGCGACGAGCGCGGCCTTGGCCAACGCCGCGCCGATGCCCTCGCGCCGGCGCTCCGGGTCGACGACCACGCGCAGCTCACCGACGTGGCGGGACCAGCCGACGCCGGGGACCACCGCGGCGTAGCCGATCACCGTGTCGTCGCCGTCGTCGTCGCTGCCGACGAGGTGGATCGAGTCGGCGTCGAGCCAGCTGCGCACCGACTCGTCGCCGAGCACGGGCGTCTTGAAGAACGTCCGGTCGCCCTCGGGCACCCGCTCGAAGAAGGCGACGACGCGGTCGACGTCGTCGGCGGTCAGGGGAGCGATGTTCATCGGGCGGCCTCCGGCACGGTGTCGGGATCGCAGCGGGCGAGCAGCCAGGCGGCGATGCCCGGGATCGAGTTGCGCTGCGCGGTCTTGCCGACGATCAGCCCGACGTGGCCGGCCTTGTAGCGCAGCTCCTCGATGTCGGGGAGCACGTCCATGATCGGCTTGGTGGCATCCGGCGGGACGATGTGGTCGACCTCGCCGATCACGCTGAGCACCGGGCAGTCGATCGAGCGCAGGTCGACCGTGCGCCCACCCATCTCGACCTCGCCGCGCACCAGCCCGTCACCCTTCATCAGCCAGTCGACGGTCTGGCGAAAGCACGCGCCCGGGAACGGGATGTGGTCCTGCGCCCAGCCGATCAGCGCCTGGTGGGCGGCGATGTACTCGCTGTCGTCGAGGCGGTTCAGCAGGTTGGCGTAGCCGACGAGGTCGCCGGTGACGCTCAGCGTCTTCATCCCGTCGAGGACGTAGTTCGCCGGAAGGTTGCCGGTCTCGTCGACGAGGTCGTCCACGTCGATGCGCCCTTCGGCGAACATCCGGTTGGTCGCCCCGAGCAGCTTGAAGTCGACCGGTGTGGCCATGATCCCGAACGCCCGCACCGGGATCTCCGGGTGGCCGGCGAGGAACAGCAGCGACAGCACGGCCCCGAAGCAGTAGCCGTAGACGAGCAGGTCGTCGGCACCGCTGTGGGCCAGCACCTCCTCGGCGGCGCGCGGCAGGTACTCGTCGCAGTAGGTCTCGAACGAGTTCTCGGCGTCCGCCGCGTCGGGGACGCCCCAGTCCAGCGCGTACACGTCGAGGCCGTTGGCCATCAGCGCCTCGATGAAGCTGTTCCCGGGGCGCAGGTCGAGGATGTAGCCCTTGCTGACCAGGCTCATCACCAGCAGCACCGGCGGCGAGGCCTTCGGGTTGTCGCTGAGGTAGTGGTTCAGCCGGACCTTGTCGCGCGTCCAGACCGTCTCGTACGGCGTCTTCGCCACGTCGGGCAGGCCGACGCCGGCGAGGTGCTTCAGGCCGTTGCGCAGCCGCAGCCGGTTGCGGTCGAGGTCACGCCGAATCCTGTCGAGCACGCGTGCGGGGCTGACGGAGTCCGCCATCGCTGGCCACCTTTCGTGTCGTCGGGCGACGCGCCGGCGTCGCGTCGTCGTCGATCTGCTTGCGCAGCTCGCGCACCTCTCGCTCGAGCTTGGCGATCTGAGCGAGCAGCCGGTTGACGTCGCTGCCGGCGGGGAGGTTGGCCATGTGCAGGAACTGGCGGGACATCCGCTCGCCACGCTCGGCCGCCTCGCGCTGCAGCCGGGCGGTGAGCCCGGCGATGATCGCGAAGTTCTCGCTGCGGGCGAGCTCGTTGACCCGCGTCCCGACGGTCCGCTCGGCGGCGTCGAACAGCTGCTTCCACACTGGCGCCGACGATTCGGCCATGGCACGACCTCGCTTCGGGGTGACGGTACGCGCACCATAGTCCTCTCTGTATGGTTCGGCGATGGCCGTGACCCGCCAGCTCGCTGCGCTCGGCGCACTCGCCAGAGCGAACCTCGCCCCGTTCGAGCGGCCGGACCGGCTGCTGGCCGGCTTCGCTGCCGCCCTGCCCTGGGGGGCGACGACGGCCGCGGGGCTCGCGTCGGCCGTCGAGCGCGATCCGCGCCGGGCGGCGATCGTCGACCCGGACGGGGCGATCACCTACCGCCAGCTGTGGAAGCGAACCGACGGCGTCGCCGCCGGGTTGCGCCAGCTCGGTGCCGGCCCCGGCGTCACCGTCGGCGTACTGGCCCGCAACGACCGCTCGTTCACCGACGCCCTGTTCGGCGCGGCGAAGACGGGTGCCGACATCGTGCTGCTGAACACCGGCTTCGCCGGCCCGCAGCTGGCCGACGTCGTCGCCGCCGAGGGCGTCTCGATCGTCGTCCACGACGGCTCGTTCGCCGAGCAGGCCGCCTGTGTCGCCGAGGCGACGAGCAGCGACGTCGAGGGAGCGACGATCGTCGGCGGGAGCGACCTCGCGGCGATGGCCACCAGCGGTGACCGCACCGCGCCGGTCCGCCACCAGGGGCGCGTCGTCATCCTCACCAGCGGCACGACCGGCCGCCCCAAGGGGGCGACGCGTGGGGCCTCGGCGGGCGCGCTGCCGGCGGTGGCCGCGGTGCTGGAGCGGATCCCGCTGCGGCCCCGCGACACGCAGGTCGTGCCGTCGCCGCTGTTCCACGCCTGGGGCATGTCGCACCTGATGTTCGGCATCGTCCGCTGCGCCACCACCGTGATCGCACCTCGCTTCGACGCCGAGGAGACGCTGCGCAGCATCGAGGAGCACCGCGCCCGGGTGCTGATCGCCGTACCGGTGATGCTGCGGCGGATCGTCGCCCTCGACCCCCGGGTGCTCGCTGCCGTCGACACGTCCAGCCTGGAGATCGTCGCCACCAGCGGGTCGGCGCTCGGCGGCCAGCTGGCCACCGAGCTGGCCGACCGCTTCGGTCCGGTCGTCTACAACACCTACGGCTCCACCGAGGTCGCCGTCGCCAGCATCGCCACGCCGGCCGACCTGCGCCGCCACCCGACCACCGTCGGCAAGGTGGTCGACAGCGTGCGCGTCGAGATCGTCGACGCCGCCGGCGAGCAGGTGCCGGCCGGAGCTTCCGGGCGGATCTTCGTCGGCAACGGCGCCCGCTTCGAGGGCTACACCGACGGAGGCACCAAGCAGCAGATCCGCGGTCTGCTGTCGTCGGGCGACATGGGCCACCTCGACCCCGACGGCCATCTGTACGTCGACGGCCGTGACGACGACATGGTCGTCTCCGGTGGCGAGAACCTGTTCCCGTCCGAGGTCGAGGAGCTGCTCAACCATCACCCGAAGATCCACGAGGCCGCCGTGGTCGGCGTGCCCGACGAGGAGTTCGGTCAGGTGCTGGCGGCGTTCGTCGTCAAGGAGCCGCGGGCCCGGCTGTCGGCCGAGCAGGTGCGCGCCCACGTGCGCGAGCACCTCGCCCGCTTCAAGGTGCCCAAGACCGTGACGTTCGTCGACGAGCTGCCGCGCAACGCCAGCGGCAAGGTCCTCAAGCGCGAACTGGCCGTCGCCGGCCCTGGGGCCGGAGACGGCCAGCCGACCGAGCGACCGCCGGGGAGCCGGGCGGGGATGGGGCAGGCGCCGCAGGCGCCGAGGGGGCGCAGCCCCCGGCGGATGGCCCGCTGATGGCCACCGCCGCGGACCGCATCACCCGGCTGGCGCTGCGCAACGCCGACGCCATCGCCCGCTCGGCGCTGTACCCGCCGGCGATCGACGCGCTGATCGAGGGCCGGGCCCTGCTCGCCGAGCAGCGCCGCCTGGCCGAGACGGTGGCGACGGTCGCCTGCGGGCGGACGTCGACGTGGCGGCGCCGGCGGCGCAAGGAGCTGGCCGAGCGCCGCGTCCTCGACCCGGCCAGGGCGGCGACGGCCGACGTCCCGGCGGTGTGGTGGCACGAGGACGGATCGGCCGACGCGCCGGCGATCCTGCTGCTCAACGGCTGGACCGCGTCCGGGCTGATGTGGCCCGGCGAGCTCGTCGACCGCCTCGCCAGGGAGCACCGTGTGCTGCGCGTCGACAACCGCGGCACCGGCTGGTCGCGCACCGTCCCCGGCGCGGTGACGATGCGGGCGATGGCCGACGACGCCGCCGACGTGTTGCGTGCCGGGGCGACGGGGCCGGCGATCGTCGTCGGCCTGTCGATGGGCGGGATGATCGCCCAGGAGCTGACGCTGCGCCATCCCGGCCTCGTCGCCGGCCTCGTGCTGACGGCCACCAGGCCGCCCGCGCCGGCGCACGTCCAGGCCTCGCCGGCCGTGCTGCGCATGGTCACCGCCGAACCGGCGGCGGGCGCGTCGCGTGCCGCGACGGTCGGGCGGATGTGGGCCGCGCTGTGCGGGCCGGGCTTCGTCGAGGAGCACCCCGAGCTGGTCGAGGAGCTCGTCGGCCAGGTCCGCCGCCGGGTCACGCCGGCCGCCGCGGTCAACGCCCAGATGCTGGCGATCGCCGCCTGGTCGGGCGCCGACCGGCTGTGTGAGATCACCGTGCCGACCACCGTCGTCCACGGCGATCACGACCGCCTGCTCCCGGTCGGCAACGGGATGCGCCTGTCGCGGCTGATCCCCGGCGCCGAGTACGTCGAGGTCCCGGGCGTCGGCCACCTCGTGCCGATGGAGGCCCCGGACGCCCTGGTCGATGCCGTGCGGCAGACTGGTAAGGTCGCTCGAATCACAACCGTGTAAGTACCGATGGCCGACTCGTTCACCCACCTCCACGTCCACACCGAGTTCTCGATGCTCGACGGCGCGGCCCGGCTGGACGAGCTGGTGGCCAAGGCGGTGAGCGACGGTCAGCCGGCGCTCGGGATCACCGACCACGGCAACATGTACGGGATCCTCGAGTTCTACAAGGAGTGCCGCAAGCAGGGCATCAAGCCGGTGGTCGGCACCGAGGCCTACCTCGCCCACGACTCCCGGCGGGAGCGCCCGGCCCGACGTGGCCGCGTCGACGACTCGGGCGGCGACACCGAGGGCGGCAACAAGCTCTACTACCACCTCACCCTGCTGGCCGAGAACGACCACGGCTACCGCAACCTCATCCAGCTGTCGTCGCTGGCGTTCCTCGAGGGCTACTACTACAAGCCGCGGATGGACTGGGATCTGCTGTCGCGCTACCACGACGGGCTGATCGCCACCACCGGCTGCCTCGGCGGGCACGTCCTGCAGGCGCTGCTGCGCAACGACACGAAGACCGCGCTGGAGCGCGCCGCGCAGCTGCAGGACATCTTCGGCAGGGACAACCTGTTCGTCGAGCTGCAGGACCACGGCCTGCAGGCCCAGCGCGACACCAACCCGCAGCTCATCGAGATCGCCCGCAAGATCGGCGCCCCGCTGATCGCCACGAACGACTCGCACTACGTGCACCGCGAGGACCACACCAGCCACGACGCCCTGCTGTGCGTGCAGACCAACGCGATGCTCAGCGACCCGAAGCGGTTCAAGTTCGAGGGCGAGGAGCACTACCTCAAGTCGGCCGAGGAGATGCGCTGGCTGTTCCGCGACTTCCCGGAGGCGTGCGACAACACGCTGTGGGTGGCCGAGCGGGCCGACGTCGAGATCGAGTTCGGCAAGCCGCAGCTGCCGAACTTCCCCGTGCCCGAAGGCCACGACGACGCCAGCTACCTGGAGCACCTGACCTGGGAGGGCGCCCGTGAGCGGTGGGGCCAGGACCTGCCCGCGGCCGTCGGCGAGCGTCTGGCCTACGAGCTCGACGTCATCAAGTCCATGGGGTTCGCCTCGTACTTCCTGATCGTCTGGGACCTCATCAAGCACGCCAAGGACACCGGCATCCGCGTCGGTCCCGGCCGCGGCTCGGCGGCGGGTTGCGCCGTCGCCTACTGCCTGCGGATCACCGACCTCGACCCGATCAAGTACGACCTGATCTTCGAGCGCTTCCTCAACCCGAGCCGCATCTCGATGCCCGACATCGACATGGACTTCGACTCCCGCTACCGGGACGAGATGATCCGCTACGCGGCCGAGCGCTACGGCCGCGACCACGTCGCCCAGATCATCACGTTCGGCACGATCAAAGCCCGCAACGCGGTGCGCGACGCGGCCCGCGTGCTCGGCCACCCCTACGGCGTCGGCGACAAGATCGCCAAGGCGATGCCGCCGTTGGTGATGGGCCGCGACACGCCGCTGAAGTACTGCTTCGAGGAGAGCCCGAAGTACGTCGACGGTTTCAAGGCCGCGTCGGAGCTGCGGGCGATGTACGCCGCCGACCCGACGGTCAAGGAGGTCGTCGACGTCGCCAAGGGCCTGGAGGGCCTGAAGCGCAGCGACGGCATCCATGCTGCGGCGGTGGTGATCACCAAGGATCCGCTCACCACCTACCTGCCCATCCAGCGCAAGCCGGAGGCCGGCGGCGACCCCGAGAACGCGCCCGTCGTCACGCAGTACGAGATGCACGGCGTCGAGGAGCTCGGCCTGCTGAAGATGGACTTCCTCGGGCTTCGCAACCTCGACGTCATCACCGACACGGTGGCGATGGTCCGCGCCACGAAGGATCCAGAGTTCGACATCGACGCCGTCGCGCTCGACGACCAGCGGGTGTTCGACCTGCTCAGCCGCGGCGACTCGATGGGCGTGTTCCAGCTGGAGTCGCCGCCGATGCGCGCCCTGATGCGCTCGATGGCGCCGACCAGCTTCGAGGACGTCTCCGCGCTGATCGCGCTCTACCGGCCCGGGCCGATGAGCGTGAACATGCACTACGACTACGCCGACCGCAAGAACGAGCGCAAGCCCGTCGCCTACTTCCACGAGGACGCCGAGGAGGTCCTCGCCGACACGTACGGCCTGATGATCTATCAGGAGAGCGTGATGCGGGTGGCTCAGAAGTTCGCCGGCTACTCGATGGCCGAAGCGGACAACCTCCGGAAGGCATGCGTGCCGGCGGGAACGAAGATCCTCACGAAGACGCGCGGGTACGTGCCGATCGAACGGCTGATGTCGCTGGCGGAGCGGGAGGTTCAGACGATCGACACCACGTCGGCGAGCTCGCGCTTCGAACGCGTCGATGACGTCTGGTCAGTTGGCGTGAAGCCGGTGCATCGGCTCACGACGTCGACGGGTTACACGATCGAGGCCACGGACAACCATCCCTTCCTCGTGGGCGCCGAGTGGCGGCCGCTCGGTGAGATCCGTCCCGGCGATCTCGTCGGCGTCGCTGCGCACACTCGCACCGAAGGCGGGTCGAAGATCACCGATGTCGAGATCGACCTCGCGGCGCTGTTGATCTCGGAGGGCTACACCCCGGAGCCGGATGGACCGAACGGCAGGAACGCCCACTTCTGCAACACCGATCCCGAACTGCTGGCGACGTTCGAGCGGGCGCTCGCGGCCTGGTTCCCCGGTGAGCCCGTGCGTCGTACGACCGTTTCCGGAGTCCCCCGGATCCGCCTCAGCCGGCGACAGCTCGCCTCACTGCGAAACATCCTCGGCAGCTACGGGCTGGCTGCCGGCGAGGTCATCCCGCATCGCGTGGTCAATGCACCGCTGCACGAGGTCGAACGCTTCCTCGGGCTGTACTTCTGCGCCGATGGCTGGGCCGACGCCACGGGGTGTCACTTCGGTTCGAAGAGCCATGCCGTCGTCGCCGCCTTGAAGCGGATGCTCCTGCGCTGTGGTGTCGTCGCCAACATCCATCACCGAGACATCGTCGGTCACGGTCGGCACTGGACCGCGTCCGTCTGTGACGAGGGTCAGGCGAAGCGCTTCGCTCGTATCGTCGAGCCGCACCTCACCGACCTCAAGCAGGCCAAGGCCGAGCGGTATCTCACCAACTGGGGCGAGGCTCGCAGCGCCGCCAACATCGGCATCCCGTCGTCGTTCCTGCGTAGCGAGCTGGAGCGCCGAGCCATGGTCACGGGTCGATCCTGGCCGTCGCTCGGTGTCGACTCCGGCGGGTACCTCTCGTCACGCGTCCTGCACCGGGACACGCTGAACGGCTTGCTGTTCTCCGAGCGACTCGAGGATTTGCGCACCGGCGACCTGATCTGGGACACGGTCGTGTCGGTCGAGTACACGCGCGACGCAGAGTGCTTCGACTTCCAGATGGCCAATGGCGAGCGGCCGTACGCGGTGGTCGAGGACTTTCTCGTGCACAACTGCGGGAAGAAGAACCGCGAGATCATGGCCAAGGAGCGGGCCGGGTTCGAGGCCGGCTGTGAGCGCACGGGATACGGGCGCGAGCTGGGCACGTCGCTGTTCGACGTGATCGAGAAGTTCGCCGACTACGCGTTCAACAAGAGCCACTCGTTCGGCTACGGGCTGGTCACCTACCAGACCGCGTACCTCAAGGCGTACTACCCGGTCGAGTACCTGGCCTGCCTGCTGACGTCGGTCAAGAGCAACCTCGACAAGGCCGCGGTGTACCTCGCCGACGCCCGGGCGATGGGCATCAAGGTGCTCACGCCCGACGTCAACCGCTCGGTCACCGACTTCGCGGCGATCGACGCCCGCGACGTCCCGATCGACGTCGACCTGCCGCCGGGCAGCCCGGGGGCGATCACGTTCGGGCTGTCGGCGGTCCGCAACGTGGGGGAGGGGCTCGTCGCCCTGCTGCTCGGCGAGCGCGACGCCAACGGGCCGTTCACGTCGTTCCACGACTTCGCCGAGCGGGTCCCCGAACCGGTGCTCAACAAGCGCACGGTCGAGTCGCTGATCAAGGCCGGGGCGTTCGACAACCTGAACCACCCGCGCCGCGGCCTGCTGATGGTCTTCGAGCAGATCATCGACACCACGCTGGTGCGCCGCCGAGAGCGCGACCAGGGCGTGATGAGCCTGTTCGGCGACGACATGTTCAACGGCGACGACGCCGAGGGAGGGATCGGCTTCACCGAGCGCATCGCCGTCCCCGAGCACGAGTTCGACAAGAGCGAGCGGCTGAAGTTCGAGAAGGAGATGCTCGGCCTGTACGTCAGCGACCACCCGCTGCTCGGCGCCGAGGCGGCGTTGCGCCGCAAGGTCGACTGCCCCGTCGCCGAGGCGCTCGACCGCGAGGACGGGAGCATGTTCACCCTCGGCGGGGTGGTCACCAACCTGACCCGCAAGTTCACCAAGAAGGGCGACCAGATGGCCGTCTTCACGCTGGAGGATCTCGGCGGCGCGCTGGAGGTGACGGTGTTCCCGCGCACGCTGATGGAGCACGGCCACAAGCTGCTCGACGACCAGATCGTGACGGTCAAGGGCCGTCTCGACAAGCGCGACGAGAGCCGTGTCGGGTTCATGGCCCAGGACATCCAGGTGGTCGAGCACCTCGACACGGCGAGCGCGTCGGCGCTGCACCTGCGCATGCCGGCGACATCGCTCAACGAGCTGCGCATCCACCAGCTGCGCCGCATCCTGCGCGACCACCCCGGCGACTCGCCGGTCTACCTGCACATCGGCAACAACAAGATGGTCCGCCTCGGCGACGACTTCTGCGTCAACCTCGACGTCGTCGTCGGCGAGCTGCGCGTCGCCTTCGGCCACGACGCGGTCATGTCCGTCTAGCACGCACCCCTACGGCGTGATTCGTCCGCATCTCCTAGAATGGGCGCCTCGCCGAGTTTCGAGGAGTGATGACAGCAATGCCGATCCAAGTGGAGACGAGGGACTGTGCAGCGCTGACCGACGCCGATCTCGACGAGATGGCGTCGATGGGTGGCGCGTTCGACATCGGCGTGCTGTCGAAGGCGAAGGAAGACTGGGTCCTGTGCACGACGGCGCGTCACGAGGACAAGCTGCACGGCTTCACGTTCTCCACGCTGGAGCGCATCGGCGGCACGCCGTGCGTCCTGCTCGGGCTGATGAGCGTGAAGCGCACGTCGAAGCGTGACCAGGTGCTCAAGGGCTTGATGCACGAGGCGTTCCACCGGGCGCTGATGGCCTTCCCCGACGAGGACGTCGTCGTCGGCTCGCGCTTCGTCGCCACCGACGGCCTGGAGGCGTTCAAGTCGGTCGACGAGCTGATCCCGCGGCCCGGCCACCGCGCCGTCGGCGAGGAGCGTGCCTGGGGTCGTCGCCTGGCCAAGCGCTTCGGCGTCGACGGTCAGTACGACGAGCAGGCGTTCGTCGTCAAGAGCAAGGGGCAGAGCGGGTTCATCGACCACGTCTCGCTGAAGCCGGAGAAGACCAAGCCCGAGGTCGCCGAGCTGTTCGCCGCGGTCGCCGTCGCCAAGGGCGGCTCGCTCATCGCCCACGGGTGGGTGATGGCCGAGGACCTCGTCGAACTGGGCAAGCGCTGAACAGAACACCCCTCGAAACCCTCATCCGCCGGCGGCGGATGACGCGGGAGTTCACCACCGAGCCGATCGACCCGGCGCTGATCGACGAGCTGCTCGACACGGCCCGCCGGGCGCCGTCGGCCGGCTTCTCCCAGGGGATCCACTTCGTCGTGCTCAGCGGCGAGCGCTGCGACCTGTTCTGGCGGCTCACCGGTGGCGACGAGTACTACGCCGGGCGCCGCCCGGCGCTGATGAACGCGCCGATCGTCGTCCTGCCGTTCGCGGTCGCCGCCGAGTACACGGCGCGCTACAGCGAGCCGGACAAGATCGCCTTCGGCCTCGACAGGGCCGAGAGCTGGCCGGTGCCGTTCTGGATCACCGACGTCTCGATGGCCTGCCAGAACCTGCTGCTGCTGCTCGAGGAGCGCGGCCTCGGCGTCCTGTACTTCGGGATCAGCCGCAACGCCGACGAGCTGTTCGCCGAGCTCGGCGTGCCCGACGGCGCGCAGACCACCGGCGTGATCGCCATCGGCCACAAGGAGCCGCGGGAGACGCCGTCGGGTTCGTGGCGCAGCCGCTCGCGCCGACCCCTGTCCGACATGGTCCATCACCAGCGTTGGTGACGTTCACATGTGCGAGCAAGCGCTCACGCCCGCACGAGCCACGCTGGTCCGACGCGCCGCTTACATGTCGAAGCCGGGTGACGAGTACGTTCGCCCCATGCCCGCACAGATCCCGCTGGTGGACTACCTCGTCCTCGGTGACCAGCCCCACTTGACCGCCCACGAATGCACGTCGTGTGGTGCCCGCTACTTCGACCGGCGCAACGCCTGCGCGAGCTGCAGCGGCACCGAGTTCACGACCGTCGACATCGCCCCGGAGGGCGAGGTGAAGGCGTTCACCATCGTCGCCCTCGCCGCCCCCGGCGTGAAGGTGCCGTTCGTCTCGTCGATCGTCGACTGCGACGGCACGAGCGTGCGCGGCAACATCATCAACGTCGAGCCGAGCCCCGACAACGTCAGCCTCGGCATGAAGGTCAAGCTGGCGACGTACTCGCTGGGCGCCGACGACAACGGCACCGAGGCCATCGGCTTCGGCTTCGAACCGATCTCCAACTGAGCAACAGGAGCAGCAAGCCATGAGCGAACCGATCTGGATCCTCGGGATCAACATGACGAAGTTCGGGAAGTACCCGGACAAGGACACAGTCGATCTCGCCTCGCAGGCTGCGCTCGCTGCGCTCGCCGACGGCGGTGTGTCGATGAAGGACATGGGCGTGCTCGCAGCCGGCTGTCTGATGGGCGGCGGTGGCATGGCCCAGCAGATCCAGAAGCAGATCGGCCAGACCGGCATCCCGGCGTTCAACGTGTCCAACGCCTGTGCCACGGGCGCCACCGCGCTGCGCACGGCGATCATGGCCGTCAAGGCTGGCGAGTGCGACATGGGCCTCGCCGTCGGCGTCGAGAAGCTGGCCGGTGCCGGCCTGCTCGGCGGCGGCGGCAAGGCCAAGAGCGACAAGAAGGAGTGGACCCCGTCCGGCCGCTACGGCGCGGTTGCGGCCACCGACGGGCGCATCGGCACCGACACGATGCCGGGGGTGTTCGCCCAGGTCGGCATGGAGTACGGCCACAAGTACGGTGGCACGAGCTTCGAGCTGTTCGCCAAGATCTCCGAGAAGAACCACGCCCACTCGACGCTGAACCCGCTGGCCGCCTACCAGAAGCGGTTCACGCTCGACGAGATCATGGGCGACATGATGATCGCCTACCCGAACACGCGGCCGATGTGCTCGGCCAACTGCGACGGTGCCGCCGCGGCGGTCGTGGTCAGCGACGCCAAGCTCAAGACGCTGTCGCTGGAGCAGCAGCGCCGGGCGATCAAGGTGTCGGCGTCGATCCTCACCAGCGATCCGTGGCAGGAGGCCTGCCAGGTGCTGCCCGACGTCAACACGCTGACGAAGATCGCCGCCAAGCAGGCCTACGAGCAGGCGGGCGTCGGCCCGGAGGATCTCGACCTCGTCGAGCTCCACGACTGCTTCGCCACCGCCGAGCTGGTCCACTACGACAACCTCGGCCTGTGCGAGGAAGGCGGCGCCGCGGCGTTCTTCGAGAGCGGGGCGACGTGGCGTGACGGCACGACGCCGGTGAACGTGTCCGGCGGCCTGGAGTCCAAGGGCCACCCGATCGCGGCGACCGGCATCGCCAACATCTGGGAGGTCTGCCACCACCTGCGTGGTGAGGCCGGCGACCGCCAGATCGAGGGCGCCAAGGTCGGCCTGGCCCACGTCATCGGCCTCGGCTCGGCGTGCGGCGTGCACATCCTGGAGAAGTCGAACCTCGGCTGAGTCGCAGACTCAGCCGGACGGCGGAGCGGCCGCCTGGGAGCGGGGGTACCAGCCCCGGGAACGATCGGTTGAGCCGGGTCCGGAACGGCAACGAGCCCGCCGCTGATGCGGCGGGCTCGTTCGCGTTCGGGGACGATCAGCTCGGGCAGCCCTTGCTGGTCCAGTCTTCGAGCGCCTTGTCAGCGGCCTGGACGTCGGCGGAGCTCATCGCCGTCATCGCCTTCTGGACTGCGGGGTCCTGCATCGCCTTGGTGATGTCGCCGCCGGAGTTGGCCATCGCGGTGAAGAGCGGCATGGCGGCATCGGTCAGCGTGTCGATGTCGTCCTTGAGATCGCTCGGCACCGCCGCCTTGAGCTTGGCGAAGACGTCCTTGATCTCGTCGGGCGAGGCCTTGGTCGGATCGAAGTCCTCGCCGAACACGCTCTCGAAGTCCTTGCCGAGCGCGACGCAGTTGCCGGTGAGCTCCGGCGTCGTGTCGTCGGAGATGTCGGTGTCGCCGGTGGTGATGTCGGTGTCGTCGGTGGTGGCAGTGGTGTCCTCGGTGTCGCCGGCCGTCGTGGTGGCGGCCTTCGTGGTCGTGGTGGCGGCCTTCGCGGTCGTGGTGGCGGCGTCGACCTCGGTGGTGGCCGCAGCCTCGGCGGTGGTGCCGGACGACTTCGAGTCACTGCCGCAGGCGGCCAGGCCGACGATGGCGACGCCGGCGACCAGGCCGGCGACGATGCGTTGACGGATCATGTGTTGGGGGTCTCCTCGTTCACGGAAGGGGTGGTCAACAGTATCGATGCTCCGAGACCCGAATCAGATGCAGGATCACCCGCAGTCGAGTTGTTCGCGCAGCCCGTCGGCGTCGGCGGCGGGCAGGTGCATCGTCGCGTCGGGGTGCGAGCCGTAGCGGCCCTCGCCGGTCAGCACGGTACCCCACGGGTAGCAGTCGACCGGGGTTGCGCGGGTGCTGGCGCAGGTACGGCGAGGTCTCGTGCGCCGGTCTGCTCATGCCTCAGACGGCTGTGGCGTGGAACCCGCCGTCGACGTGGATCATCTCGCCGGTCGTCGACGGGAACCAGTCGCTGAGCAGGGCGACGCAGGCCTTGGCGACGGCGGTGGAATCCGTCACGTCCCAGCCGAGCGGCGCCCGGCCGTCCCAGACGTCCTCGAACTTCTTGAACCCCGGGATGCTCTTGGCGGCCATCGTCTTCACCGGCCCGGCGGCGACGAGGTTGCTGCGGATGCCCTTCGGCCCGAGCTCCTTGGCGAGATAGCGGTTGATGCTCTCCAGCGCCGACTTGGCAACGCCCATCCAGTTGTACGCCGGCCAGGCCACCGTGTTGTCGAAGTCGAGGCCGACGAACGCGCCACCGCTCGTCATCAGCGGGACGAACGCATCGGCCAGCGACTTGTACGAGTAGGCGCTGATGTGCACGGCGACGGCGACGTCGTCCCACGTCACGCCCATGAAGTCGTCGCCGAGGCACGCCTCCGGGGCGAAGCCGATCGAGTGCAGCACGCCGTCGACGCGCCCCCACGAGGACGCCAGCGCCTCGCGGACGTCGTCGAGATGCTCGGGGACGGTGACGTCCAGCTCGTAGACCTCGACCGGCTCGGGCAGCTTGCGCGCCGTTCGCTGGGTGAGGCTCAGTGCGCGGCCGGCGCCGGTGAGCACGATCTTGGCCCCCTCGCGCTGGGCCATCTCGGCCACGCCGTAGGCCAGCGACGCGTCCGTCAGCACGCCGGTGATCACGATGTTCTTCCCGTCGAGGAGCCCCATGGGGGTTGATCGTAGTGACGCGTCGTATGCCGACCTTGAGGGTTCCGAAAATGGTGGTCTCGGCCGCGGCGGCCACCGTCGAGCCCGGATCTGCGCACGCTCTGTCGAGCCGATCGAATGTTTCAGAATCCTCATAGGCTGCGATCTCATGCGCATCGGCATCCTGGGTGGCACCGGCCCGGCGGGCAGCGCCCTCGCGGCACGTCTCGCATCGGTCGGCTACGACGCCGTCATCGGCTCGCGTTCCAAGTATCGGGCGATGGAGGCGCGCGATGCCTTGCTGGTCAAGTGGCCGGATCTGGCATCTCGGCTCGGCAGCGGCGACAACGCCGCGGCGTGCGACTGCGACCTCGTGGTCATCGCCACGCCGTGGGACTCCGCAGCCACCACAGCGCAGGAGAACGAGGACGCGCTGGCCGGCAAGGTCGTCGTCAGCATGGCCAACGCGCTGGTGCGCGTCGGCCACGAGTTCCAGCCGCTGGTGCCGCCGCGCGGCTCGGTGGCGGCGCACGTGGCCGCGGCCGTGCCGCGCTGTCGGGTCGTGGCCGCCTTCCACCACCTGCCGGCCAAGGAGCTCGGCCACCTCGGCGAGCCGATCGACTCCGACGTGCTGATCTGCGGCGACGACGAGGCCGCGGTGAAGTCGGTGGCCGACATCGTCTCGAAGATCCCGGGCTGCCGTCCGCTGGAGGCCGGCGAGCTGTCCAACGCGATGGCCATCGAGGCCTTCACGGCCGTGCTGCTGCAGCTCAACGTGCGCTACAAGACCCGCGTCGCCCCGAAGCTGACCGGCATCAAGCTGCAGCCGGCCGCCGTGCCGGCGCCTACCGCTGCCGACACCGTGCTTGAGCCGAGCGCGTGATGCGCCTCTACGACACCGCCCGCCACGCGGTGGTGCCGTTCGAGCCCAACCCGCACGTGTTGATGTACACGTGCGGGATCACCCCGTACGACGCCACGCACCTCGGCCACGCGGCGACGTTCGTCTTCTACGACGTGCTCCAGCGCCGCCTGCTGGACCTCGGCCATACGGTCAAGTGCGTGCGCAACGTCACCGACGTCGACGACCCGCTGTTCGCCAAGGCCCGCGAGCTGGGCGTGCACTACCTCGATCTGGCGGCAGGGGAGGAGGCCCGCTTCAACCGGGACATGGTGGCGCTCAACGCTCTGCCGGTCGCGGCGACGCCGCGGGCGTCGTCGGCGATCCCGGACATCCGCGGCTTCATCGGCATGGTCCTCGACCGCGGCTTCGCCTACGAGGCCGGTGGCGCCGTGTACTTCGACGTCACCAAGTTCCCGTCGTTCGGCACCGTGAGCAACTACTCGCACGAGCAGATGTTCGACTACGCCCGCGAGCGCGGCGGCAACGTCGACGACCCGCACAAGCGCCACCCGCTCGACTTCGTGCTGTGGCAGCCCTCGGCGCCCGACGAGCCGAGCTGGGACACGATGTGGGGGCCTGGCCGGCCGGGCTGGCACATCGAGTGCAGCGCGTTGGCGCTGCGCGAGCTGGGTACGACGATCGACCTGCACGGTGGCGGCAGCGACCTGATCTTTCCGCACCACGAGTGCGAGCGGGCCCAGAGCGAGGCGGCGACCGGCGAGCCGTTCGTCAAGCACTGGATGCACACGTCGATGGTCTTCCTCGACGGGCAGAAGATGTCCAAGAGCCTCGGCAACCTCGTGTTCGTCGACAAGCTGCGCACCGAGTGGGACCCGCGGGCGATCCGCCTGGCGATCGTCGACAACCACTACCGGCGCGACTGGGCGTGGAACGACTCGTTGATGCCGCGCAACACCGAGCGGCTCAACGCGTGGAAGGACGCCTCGAACGGTACGACCGACGCGGCGCTGCTCGACGACGTGCGCGCCGCGCTCGACGAGGACCTCGACACGATCGGGGCGTTGGCGACGATCGACGCGGCCGCGGCGACCGGACGCGACGTGTCGGCGGCGGCGGGGTTGCTGGGCGTCGAGCTGTAGCCCGGCAGGCCGCTGCGATGTGAGCAGCGTGTGAAGAGGCGATCAACGTCGTGCCCGGCGCCGCCCGGTGTGCCTATGATCCGGCCGTGGACGCTCGTGGCGCCGGCAAGGGACAGACTCGGTTGCGCAGGTTCGGTCGACCTGTCGTCGACGTGCTGTGGACGATCAAGCGTGAGGGCTTCGACCGGCTGCCCGTCGATGGCCCGGCGATCCTCGCCCCGAACCACATCAGCTTCCTCGACAGCGCGTTCTTGATGTTCTGCGTGCCGCGCAACATCAGCTTCGTCGGCAAGGCCGAGTACATGGACTCGTGGAAGACGAAGTACATCTTCCCGGCGCTCGGGATGATCCCGATCGACCGTGGCGGTGGCAAGAAGAGCATGGTCGCGCTGGAAGCCGCCGAGGAGGTGCTCAACCGCGGCGAGCTGTTCGGCATCTTCCCGGAGGGGACGCGCAGCCGCGACGGCTACCTCTACAAGGGCCGCACCGGCGTCGCCCGGCTGGCGTTGAAGGTCGGCTGCCCGATCTACCCGGTCGGCGTGATCGGCACGGACAAGATCCAGCCGCCGGATGCGAAGATGCCGAAGCTGCGCCGGGAGTGCACGATCAAGATCGGCCGCCCGATCAAGATGGACCGCTACCGGGACCGCGCCGACGACCGGCTGGTGCTGCGGCAGATCACCGACGAGGTGATGTTCGAGGTCCGCGAGCTCACCGGCCAGGAGTACCGCAACGTGTACGCGGGCAAGACCAGCGAGACCGAGGACGTCCAGCAGGCCAAGATCGCCGTCGTCGGCGACATGCCCGCCGCGGTTGCTGTGGCTGGCAACTGACCTCGTTCAGCTGACCCGTTCGATGCGCACGTCGCCGGAGACGGCTCGGGCGCGCAGGCGCACGGTGCGGCGGGGGACGTCGCTGGCCGGAGCGGGGCCTTTCGGCAGGATGGTGCTGCCGCTCAGCGTGGAGATGTCCGGTTCGACGCGGATGCCCGAGGGCAGGCCGATGGTGATGTCGCCGGAGACGGTCTTGACGGCGATGTCGTCGCCGTCGCAGCGCCGCAGGCGGATGTCGCCTGACGTCGTGCTGATCTCGACCCGGCCGCCGACCTGCTCGGCGCTGACGTCACCCGATGCGGACGAGGCGGCGAGCGTGCCGGCGACGGCGCCGATGCGGATGTCGCCCGACGCACTGGACGCATGCGCCTCGCCGGCGTCGCGGACGCGCACGTCGCCGGATGCGCTGTGGGCCTCGACCCGTCCGGCCTGCTCGACGGCGATGTCCGACGACGCGGTGCGGGCGCGGACCGTACCGAGCGCGCCGCGCAGGTTGACGTCTGCGGTGGCGACGTTGATCGCCAGGTCGGTGCGGACCGGCACGACCAGCGAGACGTTGGCCTTGCCGCCGCGGGCGAACCATCCCGTCGGGGCGCGCACCGTGACGGTGTCGCCGACGGCGCCGATCTCGAACTGCTCGGCGCTGCCGGCGTCGACGACCACCTCGATCACGCCCGCCGTGCCGGTGCGGGCCTGCACCGAGCCCGTGGGCACGTCGACGTCGACGCGGGCCAGCTCGCCGACATCGAAGCGCTCCTCGCGCCTCACAGCTCGAACGATTCGGTGACCCGCTTGCCCGGCTTGGTCCCCTTGTGGGCGACCCTGCCGAGGGCGTCGACCACCCAGGCGTTGACCGACTCGCCGGCGCGGTCGGCGGCACCCTCGACGATCTCCTTGAGCGACGGCGGCAGCCGCAGCGTCAGGCGGGACACGAAGTCCTCGCCCTCGGCGCGCGCCGGGGTGCCGGCCACCTCGGTGACCCGAAGCGTCGGGTCGCCGTCGACGACGAGCACGTCGACGGCGTGGTTCGGCAGCTGGGCCTTGACCTCGGCCGCCGCCTGCTCGGTGATCTCCATCGCCGCCAGCCGCAGCGCCGGGCCGAGCGCCTCGACGAGCTGGTTGACGGCGGCGGCCACGGCCGGGTCGGCGCCGGCCAGTGCGGCCTGGTGCGACAGCGTGGCGCGCACGGTGTTGAGGACCGGTTGGACGTTCACGGCTTGCCGCCACCGCGGGGGTGGGACGGGGCGGTGCGCTCGGCCGCGCGCTCCCTGCCCCACTCGGCATGGCGCAGGCGGCGCTCCCACTCGTGTCGCAGGTACCACTGCAGTTCCGTGTTCGTTCGGTGCATGGCGCTCTTGTCCTCCCAGGCGCACGGCGATCGTCATCGACGACATCAACATAATGTCATTATGATGTCACAGTGACGCCGTGATGTCAACATGACATCATGAATCTCGGCAGTCGGGTCGCGACCGCTCGTACACTGACCGGCCTATGTCCGACATCACGATCTTCCTCCCAGACGGCTCGCCGCGCACGCTCCCCGAGGGCGCCACCGCGACCACCGTCGCCGAGGGGATCGGTTCCCGCCTGGCCAAGTCGGCGCTCGCCGCCCGCGTCGGCGGCGAGGAGTGGGATCTCGGCCGGCCGCTGCCCGACGGCGCCGAGGTGGCGATCATCACGCCCGACACCGAGCCGGGCCGCCACATCCTGCGCCACTCGACGTCGCACGTGCTCGCCCAGGCGGTGACCCAGCTGTTCCCGGGCGCCAAGTTCACGATCGGACCGGCGATCGAGGACGGCTTCTACTACGACTTCGACCTGCCCGGCGGGCGCACGTTCAGCGACGACGACCTCGCCGCGATCGAGGCGCGCATGCGTGAGATCATCAAGGCCGACCAGCCGTTCGTGCGCAGCGAGGTGCCCGTCGCCGAGGCGCTGGAGCTGTTCGCCGACCAGCCGTACAAGTGCGAGATCATCGAGCGCGTCACCGGCGGCGCCGATGACTCGCTCGACGCCGGCGAGGTCGGCTCCGGGGAGACGGTCAGCGTGTACCGAAACACGCCGGAGTTCGTCGACATGTGCCGCGGTCCGCACGTCCCGTCGACCTCGCGCCTCGGCCACTTCAAGCTGATGAAGGTGGCCGGCGCCTACTGGCGCGGCAACGAGAAGGGCCCGATGCTGCAGCGCATCTACGGCACGGCGTGGGAGTCGAAGGCCGCGCTCGACGAGCACCTCCACCGCCTCGCCGAGGCGGAGAAGCGCGACCACCGCAAGCTGTGCACCGAGCTCGACCTGCTCAGCTTCCCCCACGAGCTCGGCGGCGGCCTCGCCGTCTGGCACCCGAAGGGCGCCATCGTCCGCAAGCTGATGGAGGACTACAGCCGCCAGCGCCACCAGGACGGCGGCTACCAGTTCGTCTTCACGCCGCACCTGGCCAACGCCAACCTGTTCAAGACGTCCGGGCACCTCGACTGGTACGAGGACGGGATGTACCCGGCGATGGAGATGGACAACGGCGTCTACTACCCCAAGCCGATGAACTGCCCGATGCACTGCCTGATCTTCCGGTCGCGCCAGCGCAGCTACCGGGAGCTGCCGCTGCGGCTGTTCGAGCTGGGCACGGTGTACCGCTACGAGCGGGCCGGGACGCTGCACGGGCTGATGCGCATCCGTGGCTTCACCCAGGACGACAGCCACATCTTCTGCACGGAGGAGCAGCTCGCCGACGAGATCGCCTCGCTGCTCGACTTCGTCATCTCCGTGCTGCGGGCGTTCGGCTTCGAGGACTTCGAGTTCTACCTGTCGACGAAGGACCCGAAGAAGTACGTCGGCTCCGACGAGATCTGGGCTCAGGCCACCGACGCGCTGCGTGCCGCGCTGGAGCGCCACGGCCTGGCCTACGAGATCAAGGAGGGCGACGCCGCGTTCTACGGGCCGAAGATCGACATCGACGTCAAGGACGCGATCGGCCGGCGCTGGCAGCTGTCGACCATCCAGTGCGACTTCAACCACCCGGCGCGCTTCGAGCTGGAGTACGTCGGCGCCGACAATGCCCGCCACCGGCCGATCATGCTGCACCGGGCCCTGATGGGCTCGATCGAGCGGTTCTTCGGCGTGCTCGTCGAGCACTACGCCGGGGCGTTCCCGGTGTGGCTGGCCCCGGTGCAGGTGCGCCTGCTGCCAGTCGCCACCGGCCACGAGGGCTACGCCGCCGACGTCGCCGGGCAGCTGCGCGCCGAGGGCGTGCGCGTCGACGTGGTCGACGCCGCCGACCAGCTCGGCAAGCGGATCCGCAACGCCAAGCTGGAGAAGATCCCGTACGTGCTGGTGGTCGGCGACGACGACGTGGCCAACGGCACCGTCGGCGTCAACCCCCGCGGTGGCGAGGTGGAGCGCGGCGTCGGCGTCGCCGACTTCCTCGGTCGCCTGCGCAGCGAGATCGACGACGAGCTCGAGCAAGCGCGCGCCTGATCTCGCCAGCCGTGACCCCGCTCGAACTGATCTGGAACGGCTGGCGGATCCGCTACATCGAGGGGCAGCCGGCACCGTCGACAGGCAGCGTGTTCACCCAGATCCTCAACTGCGGGTTGCCCGACGAGGAGACCTACATCGTCCACCGCGGCGCGCACACGTTCGCGCTGCTCAACGCGTTCCCGTACACGACCGGGCACCTGATGGTCCTGCCGTACCGCGAGGTCGCCGACCTGGAGGAGCTCGACGCCGGCGAGACGGCCGAGCTGTGGGCGACGGTGACCGACGCCGTCGTCGCGTTGAAGGCCGCCTACCAGCCCGGCGGGGTCAACGTCGGCATCAACCTCGGCAGGGCGGCGGGCGGCAGCGTCAGCGAGCACCTCCACGTCCACGCCGTGCCGCGCTGGACCGGCGACGGCAACTTCATGACCGCCATCGCCAACGCTCGCACGCTGCCCGAGCCGCTGTCGGACTCGGCACGCCGGCTTCGTGCGGCGTGGCCGCGTCGCTAGCGTTGGGCCGGTCATGAGCAGTGATGAACAGCGCGACGCGCTGCCCGCGGACCTCAACGCGGTCGACGGTCTCGGCGCCTACGAGTTCCCCGACAACTCGCGGCGGCGCCGGCCGGCGATCATCTACTGGGTGCTGGCGGCGATCTGCCTGCTGCTGTGGATCGTGCGCGGCGACGGCGGCGTCCTCGTCAACGACGGGATGCTGTGGGCGGCGATCGTCCTCACCGCCGTCGGTGTGTTCTCGTACACGTCCGGGTGGCGGATGAACGTCGACGAGAAGGAAGCCCTCGTGGCGGCCCAGCAGGCCGTCGGCTTCCCGGTCGGGCACGCCTCGGCGCAGCAGGTGTGGCGTGGGCTGCGCAGCCGCCCGACGTGGCGCGTGCTCGTCTACTCGACCGAGGACCCGCCGCGCCGGCGTGGCCTCGTCCTCGTCGACGCCGTCGACGGCACCGTCGGCGAGCACATGGTCGAAGACAACATCGACTGATCGAGCTCCGCCGGTCCGCTGCGCTTTGACGCTCGCAGTGCCTGGGATTCTGAGGCGACGCCGACCGATCAGGCTCAGCCGTCGCGATCGCGATCCTCGTGCTCGGCGACGATGCGGCGCAGCTCGGCGCCCACGTCGAGGCTGATCTGGCGGAGGTCGTCGAGTGTCGGGCCGTCCCACTCGCCCGGCTTGCGGGCATCGATCGCTGCAGCGATCGAGTCGGGCTCGGCGGCGGTGCCGAGCAGCCGCGCGGCAGCGCCGAGCTGGGCGGCCAGATCGCTGCCGGACGCCGGCTGGTCGTCGCCGTACGCCTCGCGGAGCCGGCGCGGGATGGACCGGAACGTGACGGCCAGGTCGGCCGGGGAGCTGCTTGTCATCGGGGCATCGTGCCAGCACGGCACCCCCGAGGGGTAGCGTGGGTGCGATGTTCGACGGAAAGTTCCGGGCGCCCGTCGATCGCGCGGTCAAGCCGATCGGCAACGGGCTCCGGCGCACCGGGCTGACACCTGACCACCTGACGATCGTCGGCTTGGTCGTCGCCATCGGTGCGGCCGTCGCCATCGCCGCCGGATGGCTCCTGCTCGGCCTGCTGCTGGTGATCCTCGCCGCCTTGCCGGACCTGTTCGACGGGGCGCTGGCCAAGGCGTCGAACACGTCGAGCCAGCGTGGTGCGTTCTTCGACTCGGTCGTCGACCGGGTCACCGACGCCACCCTCTACTTCGGCGTCGCCTGGTACCTGGCCTCCACCCACTCGCCCCACGCCGCGCTGCTGCCGATGGCGGTGATGGGGATGAGCATGGTCATCAGCTACCAGCGGGCCAAGGCCGAGTCGCTCGGCCTCGATGCCAAGGGTGGGCTGATGGAGCGCGCCGAGCGGATCATCGCCCTGTGCATCGGCCTGCTGTTCAAGCCGTTGCTCATCCCGGTGCTGTGGCTGACGCTGATCCTCACGACGGTGACGGCGATCCAGCGGTTCGTGAAGGTCTGGAAGCAGGCCGCGGTCGCCCCGCTGACCGCGCAGCGCATCGAGATGCGCCGCAACCGGCGCCAGACCCGGCGGGTCATCCGCACCGAGCGCCGGCGGACGCGGATCTCGCGGCCCGGCCGCTCGTCGTAGCGCGCATGCCCGAAGCCGACGACGAGTTGGCCCGCGCCCGCAAGCGGTTCACCGACGCGGTGACCGTCGGCGGCTACAAGCTCGGCTCGCTGGCGGCACGGATGATGCCGGGCCCGCTGGCCCAGGGCGCAGCGTCGTCGATCGCGTTCACGGCGAGCTTCGCCAACACCGAACGCCGGCGGATGCTCGAGCGCCATCTGCGACGGGTCAACCCGCGCCTGACGGGCACGGCGCTGCGCGTCGCCGTCGGCCAGGCCTTCGACAGCTACGCCAAGTACTACATGGAGAGCTTCCGGCTGCCGGCGCTGCCGGCGCGCACCGTGGCGCGGTACTTCCGCGTCGAGAACTTCGGCGAGGTGATCGCCGGCCACGCCGCCGGCAAGGGCACGATCCTGGCCCTGCCGCACATGGGCGGGTGGGAGTGGGCCGGACGGTGGATGGTCGACCAGGGCTACGAGATGACCGTCGTCGTCGAGGCGCTCGACCCGCCGGAGCTGTTCGAGTGGTTCGCCGAGCTGCGCAACGACATCGGCATGCACGTCGTGCCGACCGGGCCGCAGGCGGCGACCGCCGTCCTCAAGGCGCTGCGCGACAACCACATCGTGTGCCTGCTGTGCGATCGCGACCTGGAGCGCAACGGCGTCGAGGTCGAGTTCTTCGGCGAGCGCACCACGCTGCCGGCCGGTCCGGCGACGCTGGCCCTGCGCACCGGGGCGCCGCTGATCCCCGTCGGCGTGTACTACACCGACGAGTACAACGGGCACCTCGCCGTCTGCCGCCCGAAGCTGGCGACGGAACGCCGTGGCGGCCTGCGCGCCGACGTCGCCCGGGTCACCCAGGCGCTCGCCCACGAGCTGGAGTTCCTGATCCGCCGCGCCCCCGAGCAATGGCACCTGTTCCAGCCGAACTGGCCGAGCGACCCCGGCTACTACGACTGACCAGGTACGGAGCGCGTCAGCCGCCAGCTGCGGTCCTCACCGAGTCCTCAGCCGCTCGGAACGCCCCGTCGAGCACCGTGCGGGCCCGGTCCTCGTCGACCGGCATCAGGTGGGCGTAGGTGCTCAACGTGATGGCCGGGTTGGCGTGGCCGAGCCAGTCCGCGACGGCCTTCACCGAAACGCCGGCCGATAGCAGTGTGCTGGCGAACGTGTGACGGAGGTCGTGGTAGTGCTCGTCTCCGACGCGGATGGATCGCCACACGTCACCGAACCTGTTCCTCGCCAGCATGGCGCCCTGGTCGTGGAGCAGCACCCCGTGGTCGCCGACCCCGTGCGTGGCGATGTGCGTTGAGAGGGCATCGGCGACGAACGTCGGCAACGGGATCGTGCGGAACGAGCTCGCCGTCTTCGGCGCCTCCAGCGTGTTCACGCCACCGGGTGACGTGATGCGCTGGCGATCGATGCGCACGACTCGACGCAGGAAGTCGACCCGATCGACGGTGAGCCCGCAGGCTTCACCTTGGCGGAGCCCGAGGCCCAGCCCGATTGGGATCGCCACAGCGAACCATGCCGGCGCCGCGACGGCGATCTTCTCGAGCACCTTCGGGTCGATCGGCTTCGCGCGCTTCTCCTCGGCCCGTGGGAGGCGGGCCCCGAGGCACGGGTTCCGCGGGATCAACCCATCCTCGACGGCGCCTTGAAGGACCTGGCCGAGATGCTGGCGTACCGTCGCGACGGTGCCCGGCGCGAGCGTCAGCGCGGCGGCCCATGCCTCGACGTCGGTCCGACGGATCTGCCCGATCGGCCGGACGCCGAGCGACGAGGGCTTGATGTGGTTCCGCAGGTTGCTCTCGACGAGCGTCGCCGTCGCGTCCCGCCACGTGGGCTTCATCCGCTCGAACCACTCGGCCGCGTAGCTCGCCAGCGTCACCTTCCCCTTCGCCGGATCCACGTAGGTGCCGACCAGCTGGGCGTTCTTGATCGTCGTCAGGAACCGGTCGGCGTCGACCTTCCGGTCGAAGTGCCGGGCCCGCTGCTTGCCGTCCGCCTCCCGCCAGCGGGCGCGCCACCGACCGTTCGGGCGCTTGTCGATGCTCACCGGTCGCTCGGTTCGCTGGCGGCGTCGAGGATCTGCCGGGCCCGCTCGGTGAGCCCTCCGCCAGCACGGCCGGGGCCCGCGGACGTCAGCAGACCGCGCTTGCGGGCCTGGAACAGCAGCGAGTTCACCGTGTTGACCGACAGGTTCATCTCGACCGCGAGGGCCACCTTTGGCCTCGCCGCCTTCTCCTTCATCCCCTGCAACTCGACGTACCGGCGGGCGACCTCGGCACGGCGGAGGTCGCCCGCCTGAGGGCCCGACCGTCTGGACACGGGGCCTGGCTCCACTCGCCAGCGCCAGAAGTCGTAGCCATGCCGGGCGAGTTCCTCGCGCACCCGCTGCTGGAGTCCCGTGGTCGTCGCCGTCCGCACGACCGCCGTCGTGAGATGACGCCGCTCCGGGGCGGCAGGCCAGTCGATCATGGCGGCCCCGATGTTCTGTAGCCACTCGCCGCGCCACCCCGGTTCGTAGCCTGGCCGGTGGTCCCAGCACGATGGCACGGCGACGACCGCGTGCCCGACGAGGTCGGTCGACTCGTCGCCGACGATGAAGGTGAGCACCTGCAACCAGTCGGCGGCGGTGAGCCGGTCAGCCGCGGTGACCAACATCCGTCCCTCAACGGCCTTCGAGAAGACCATGGTGAAGTCGCCGTACGAGCTCTCCGCTGGCTCTTGCTCGCTGCGCTGCCTTGTGTTTCTTCCTGCCATAGCGACAACATAGCGTCTTGCACCACACGGTACGACGCACTATGTGCGTATGACTTCTTCCGACGTCGTATCGGCCCTGTGGGATGACCGCCAGCTGGCGGAGTATCTCCGGCTGCCGGAGCGCACACCCGCCCAGTGGCGCTACCGGTCTCGTGGCCCCCGCTGGCTCAAGGTCGGCCGTCACGTCCGCTACCGCAAGAGCGATGTGGACGCCTGGCTCGAACAGCAGGCGCAGGGCGGCGCCGCATGAGGCCGGAGAAGCGAACGCCCTGCGCCGGTGGGACCGGGCAGGGCGCTCACAAGATCGCTGGGCAGCGGATCGGTGACGGCAGCGTAGCGGCCCTTCCGCTGCCCACTGCGCCACGCTGGGCCGGCGCCGAGCTGGCCGAGATCGCCGACGCCGAGGACGCCGCTCGTGAGGAGGCGTGGCTCGACGACGCCGACGACACGGGCCGCCGCTGGGCGGCTGCTCGTGGCCCGCGAGCGCACGACCGCGAGTGGGCGGCAGGGATCGGCCACGGCGACGAGTTCGGGCGGGGCGGTGACCGATGACGGACCGGAACCAAGTCGGCAATATTGCCGATCCGCCCAACCCGGTCGGTGTGGTCGCTGCCCTCGCCGCGGTGATCCGGGACCTGCCGGCGATCGGCAAGGCCGACAGCTCGCCCGAGGGCTACCGGTACCGGGGGATCGAGGCGATCACCGCCAGCCTGCAACCGCTCCTCGGCCGCCACGGGGTGATCATCGTCCCGTCGGTGACGATCACGCAGGTCGTGCCGTCACCGGCGATGAAGGACGGCTGGCAAGACGTGTACGTCGTCGTCGACTGGACGATCTTCGGGCCGGACGGGTCGAGCATCACTGCTCGCACCAACGGCATCGGCCGCGACCGCGCTGACAAGGGCGCCAACAAGGGCCAGACGCAGGCGTACAAGTACCTGCTGCTGCACCTGCTCGCGGTCGCCGACCGCGCCGACGACAGCGACGGGCTCACCTACGAACGCGACCGCGCCGACACACCCGACCACGACGGCGTCGAGGCGTTGCGCGTGTTCGACGCGTTGCGCGGCCTACCGGACGACGCCCGCGCGTCGTTCCGAGCTTGGGCGGCCGGCCGATCGACGACGCTCACCGCCCTGCACGACGCCGGGTGGCGCGGCCAGGTCGACGAGTGGATCCGTTCACTGGGGGCGCCGTGAACGCCCCGCCGTTGACCGTGCACCACTCCTGCACCGAGCACCAGTGCGCTGCTCTAGGGTGCCCGGCGCGGTCGTGGCCATCGCACGTCGTCGTCTGGCCGGCGTGCGACGCGTGGGGCGAGCCGTGCCCAACCCGCCGATCGTCGGACCGCGTGTTCAACGCCGCGACCCGGACCGCGCTGGCGCTCGGCGGCCTCGTCGACGTCGCCCACCACGGCGACCTTCTCGTGCGAGCCCGCTTCAACGTGGTGACGATCGTGCGGGGCGCCGGCAACACGTGGCACGCGCAGATCGAACCCGACGCGCTGAACGGTCGCCGGTCACGGTTGTTCCACGGCCGCCGCCACACCGCCGAGCTCGGCCACCCGATCGCCGCGGACGTGCTCGGCCGGACGAGGTGGTGCACTGGCGTCGAGCTGCAGCAGACCGGCGACGGCTGGGCGCTCGTCGACCTCGGCGCCGGCCACGCCGACGACGCCCTGGCGGCATGACGATGGCGTCCTGGCCGTGAGCATCGAGGCGATCCTCGCGGTGATGTATCAGCAGCCCCCGGACGGCTGCCGTAGGGCGTCGCCGCGCGATGTACTGCGAGTGCTTCTGGTGCTCGCCGATCATGCCGATCCGATCGGCGCTGGTGCTTGCCCATCGCGGGCGACGATCGCCGAGGCGCTCGACCTGCACCCGCGGACGGTGTCGAACGCGCTCGCCGAGCTGGTGGCGCAGGGGAGGATCGTGGAGACGGCGCCGGCGGTGCCCCGCCGGCGGGGCACGACGTACCGCCTCGTGCCCAACTCGGTGGGCACGGTCCCACGGAGTCACCACCCCAACTTGGTGGGCACGGTCCCACGGAGTCACCACCCCAACTCGGTGGGCAACTCGGTGGGCAACTCGGTGGGCAACTCGGTGGGCACGTGCCCACGCGAACCCAATCCCGAACCCGAAACCCCCCAGCCCCCCAGTCAGCTCCACCAGCGCGCTGCGGCGATCGCCCGGAAGGCAGGGGAACTTCACGAAGCGAACACCGCCGACGTCCGCCACCGTGGCGCGCTCGCCGACTGGAAGACCAAGCAGCTCCTCGATGACGCCGGCGACCGCCTGCTCGTGCTCGCCGCCCTCGACATCAGCGACGAGCAAGCCGCCCGCCACGCGCTCGACAGCACCATGCCGGCACCCCGCTGCCCGTACCCGGATCCGCCGGCGCCGGTCGAACGGCTCGACCGCGAACGCATCGACGACCTCGTCGGCCCGATGCCGTGGAGCAGGCGATGACCGGCGCAGCGCACGACGACGATGACGTCGCTCTCGCCGAGCTCCTCGCGACGCTCCACCCGCCCGCCTGGCACGCCGACGCCGCATGCCGCGAGCACCCCGAGCTGACCTGGTTCCCGGCCCGAGGCGGAGCCGCCGACGTCGCTGCGGCCGTCGCGATCTGCGACACCTGCCTCGTGCGCGACGAGTGCCTCGCCGACGCCGACCAGCGCCACGAGCGACTCGGCATCTGGGGCGGAACCACCGCACGGCAACGCCGCCGGCGCCCCGGCCAACGACCCGGAGCGACCACGTGAACGGCGCCCACGGGCGCAGCGACCGGGGGGCGGGCCCGCGACGGGGCCGGGGCGCCAGCCGTGTACAGCCACCGAGTCCGGCTTTTGTGTGTGTCGACGATCGCGCCGCCGGGCGCGCCCGAGAGAGGAGCAGTCGATGAGCGAGTACTTCGTCGAGGAGGCGTTGGACGCCCTGCCGGAGGAGGTGCAGGAGCGGGCGCTCGCCGAGATGGCTGCGTTCACGAAGCGGCTGCGCAGCTGGCTGTCGCCCGACCTCGACGTCGAGTTCGAGGTCGGGCGCGAAGCGTTCATGCGCCACATCGACGACGACGAGACGGCGCCGGTGTGGCAGGCGTGGAAGGCGTCACGGGATCTGGCCGCCGAGCTGGACATCCTCGTTCGCGGTGCGGGGTGGCTGTAGGGTGGCGGTGTCCTTCGGGCTGCAGCTGGCTCAGCTGGCCTGGCGGGCGGTCTGGCCTCGGCCACGCCGCCGCCACTGCCAGTACGACCCCAGCGGCACCCCCGGACTGGTCCCGGGCCTTGTGTCCGCACCGGTGAGACGCCGCATCACGACCGCGCAGTCGCGCAGGTCGCTCGCACCAGTCCACTCGCCCAGAGCGGACCTCTCCCGAAGGAAGACCCCATGCCCGAAGTGACATTCGCTCACCCCGTGAACCAGGAACGCTTGGAGGCCGCCGAGGCCAAGCTCAAGCGGCTCGTCGCCGAGTCGAGAGCCGTCAACGACAAGATCGAAGCCGCCATCACCGCGGACAAGGACGCCGACACCAAGGCGATCCGCGGTCGTGGACTCGCGCTGATGAACGCGATCGCCGTCGCCGAGACCGAGGTCGCCGAGGCGAAGGCCGCCTGGGAGGCGGATCTCGGTCTCCTCGACATGGTCACGAAGGGCCTGAACGACGGCACGCTCGTGGGCGAGCCCGGTGACGGCGCCGTCCCGATCCAGCGACCCGCGCCCGGCTCGTTCAGCGTGAAGGGCCAGACGTTGACCGGGCTCACCGCGGCGATGATGGGCGCCGGCTTCGATCTGCGCCGCAACCCGTCCGTGAAGGCCCGCAACGGCGAGGCGATCCTCAAGGCGTCGACGTTCCCGGCGACTACGGACTGGCAGCGCGCCCGCCCGACCGAGCTCGTCGCGATGGGCCGCGATCAGCGCTGGTTGTGGCCGCTGCTGCCGTCCGAGCAGGCCGGCGACGACCTGTCCGTCGCCGACTACCGGCAGACCGGCCGCACCCTGACCGGCACCGTGCAGCGCGCCACGACCGCCACGACCGACAAGGCGACGCTCGACGTCGCACTGTCGCTGGTCACCGAGGCGATCCCGCAGCACGCCATCGTCATCCCCGACATCCCCAATGCCCTGTTCACCAAGGTCCGCCAGCTCCAAGCGTTCCTGCAGTCCGAAGCGACGTTCCAGATCAACGCCGACATCGACTCGCACGTCTTCGCGCAGATCGTCGCCGCGACCCCACCGTTCGGCAACACGGGCACGACGCTGATCGACAAGGTCCGCAACGGCATCGCGGCGATCGCGCGCCACCGGAGCGAACCCGAACGTGCTCGTGCTCAACCCCACTGACGCGGCGAGCCTCGACCTGCTCACCGACGACGGCGGCTACATCGGTGCACGAGGCGGGTTCCCGGCGTCGGCGAACCCGTCGAACCCGCTGTGGGGCCTCAAGATCGTCGAACGCATCGGCGCCGGCAACGAACCGCCGTACCTGCTCGACACAGCGATGCTCGGCGTGCTGTACATCGGTGGCGTCGCGTTCGACGCCGACCCGTACACCGGGTTCAAGAAGAACCTGACGAACCTGCGCGTCGAGGTCGACGCCCTGTACCACGTGCGCAACGCCAACGGCGCCCGCCGGATCGCAGCGTCCTGATGGCGACCACCGACACCAAGGCCGCCGCAGCGGCCGCCAAGCTCGGCTGGAAGCTCGAACGCAACGCCGACGGCTACCGCATGATCATCGCCGCCACCGGCACCATCGTCGCCGGCGTCTGGACCGCCACCGACGGCTACGGGCTCACCCTCGACGAGATCCGCGCCATCCTCGACGGCACCTACCCAGCGAACACCGGACAGGTCGACCGCCAACCTGCTCCCACGCCCGACGTGCAGCCAGCCGACGGACGCGCCCGAGCCCGCCGACTCGACCGAGCCGACCGTCGAGGCGAGCGAGGACGGCATGCTGCTGGCGCCGCTCTTCACCGGCTGACGAGATCGTTCGGGTTGGGCGCAGCGGCACCTACCGCGCAAGGTGGGCGACGCCGCACGCCTCTGGGAACGTGAGCGGACGGCCGAGAGCCCACCTGCGCCCAACCCGAACACCCATCAGATCCAGCCATTCCGCTCGAACGAGCATCCGAGCATCGCCGCGTCCGCCGCTGCCGCGAGGTCGTCGATTTCAAGCCACTCCGGCACCGGCGTCCCTTCGTCATCGAGATCCCGGAGCCAACCGATGAGGTTCATCGCCATCCCCGCCGACGTCCTTACGCCGGGGGTGTGAGCTACCCAGCCGGCGCAGCCCGCATCGAGCCGTTGCGCATCGGACCGCGTGACCTGCCGGCTCGGCCGGCGCAGGGCCGCCAACTCGGCACGGAGCGCAGCGACCTCAGCGGCGAGGGATCGCACGGTCGGACGCTGCTCGCCGGTCACAGCGCCACCGTCCACCACTCGGAACCCCAGATGTTCGCCGGGTGGAACCCGAGCATCACCGCCCACTCATCAGCCACCGCGGCGGGCACCCCGCTCGCCACGTACCGATACAAGCGCGTCCGGTTCGTGCCGAGCCGGTCGGCGAAGCGGCCGATGCTCCCGTCGCCATCGACGAACCCCAGCTGGCGCAGGAGCGGCGCCAGCGGCAGCCGGCCACCGTTCACCGCCCAGCCGCCTCATGCGCGCCGGGGCGCCCCGATGCCACCCACCGGTCGAGCTCGATCCGAGCGATGATCACCCGGTCGGTGCCCGGCACCCGCGCCAGCACGCCGTCCTTCACCAGCCGGGCGATCGTCGGCGGCGACAGATCCGTCAGCGCCGCAGCGCCGTCCAACCCCACCGCGATCCGCAGATGGACCGGTACCACAGCCCGCGTCGACGCCATCACGCCACCCCTGCAGCGTGCGACTCGACGTTGGCGCCGAACGCCAACGCCCGGACCCGGTCGACGATCGCCGACGCCCACGCCTCGACCTGCGCCGGCGAATCGAAGAACAGGGTCATGTCGAACACGTCGCTGTACTCGCCGACGCGCACGATGACCGTCTCGTCAGCTTCCTGGTCGGGGCGCAGCCAGTCGACCGCCAGCGCCGTCCCAGCAGCACCGTGCAACTGGATCACGCCATGCAGCGCATCGGGCACGCACGGGACGTGCGGTAGCTTGCTCATCGTTCAGACCTCCATGTGATCTGGACCGGCCCCGGGGTGTTGGTAGCACCGCCGGGGCATTCATCTGTTGTCGACCAGAACACTACTCGCTTGTAGTCGGGTCGTCAACTACGATGACCGGCGTGAAGGTCGAGCTGAACGACTTGCTGAACGCCGCCGAGGTCGCCGAAGCGCTCGGGCTGGCCCAGCGCCAAGCCATCGCCACCTACCGGGCCCGCTACGCCGACTTCCCCGCACCTGTCATCAAGAAGGGCACCTGCGTGCTCTGGCTGCGCGCCGACGTCGAGCGCTGGGCCGCCGCCCGGCGCCACTCGAAGTAGCCCGGGGGCGGTCCTCACTTGGTCCTCACCACGTCGAGAACAGGTGTGAAACGGTGAGAACTAGCGAGATGTGAAACCGCTGGTCAAGCGGCAGATCCGGGGATCGCCGCAGGTCAGCGGCCTCCCGTGGTTTCTTCCAGCCGAACTGGCCCAGCGACCCGGGATATGCGGCTGATATCAGAGGACGCCGGCCTTGATCGCGTAGGCGACGGCGTGGGAGCGGTTGCGCAGGTTGAGGCGGGTGGTGATGTCGTGGATCACCGACTTGATCGTGCGCTCGGAGTAGAAGAGCTTCTCGGCGATCGCCTGGGTGTCGAAGCCCTCGGCGAGGAGCGCGAGGACGTCACGCTCACGGTCGTCGAACGGTGACGCCGAGGCGACGAGTGCACCGGTGGGGGCCGCGGGCACCTCGGCACGCCCGGCGGCGACGGTGACGATCGTGCGGGTCAGCGACTCCGGCGTCACCGCCGCCCGCGGCATCACCGCGGAGATGCCGACCACGCTGTCGGTGCCTCCCTCGGTGACGTCGGTGGCGACGACGATGACCTTCGGGCAGCCGTCACGCTGGATGGCGCCGACGAGGCGGCGCAGCTCGTCGTCGAGCCGGTCGACCACCACGACGGCGACCTCGGCGTCGTCGATGGCGTGCTGCTCGACCACGTAGACCTCCGGGCGGCCACGCAGCTGGGTGGCCGTTCCGGCCTGGGAGATGAGATCAGCGCTGTACACGTACACGGCAAGGCGGTGCGACATCGGACAGGTCCTCCGGGGGTGTTGTGCCGGCGGCGGGTGGCCGGCATCCCCACAGAGCGTGAAACTGCGGCCCGGATACATGATCTGCGAACGCCGACGGTGTTCGTGCGCCCCAAACGGTGGTTCGATCGGGCAAGATCTCAGGTCATATGGGCGCGAGTGCGACATTGGAGAGCAGTCACATCGGCGAGGCACCCCTCGCGGTCGACCCCGGTGGCCGGGCGTCGGCGACGCTGCGGGTGCGCAACAACGGCGAGACCGTCGACGAGCTGAGCTTCCAGGCGATGGGCGCGGCTGCGCCGTGGATGGAGATCGAGCCGCCGTCGATCTCCTTGCCGCCCGGCGGCGAGGCCGAGGCGACGATCCGGTTCAACCCGCCGCGCTCGCCCGAGGTCGTCCCCGGTGAGACGCCGTTCGCCGTCCAGGTCGTGTCCCGCGAGGACCCCGATGGCTCCGTCGCCGGCGAGGGGACGATCGTCGTCGGCCGCTACGACCAGCGGATCATCACGTTGACGCCGCCGGGGAACATCGGCCGGCGCACGGGGAAGTTCGAGGTCACCGTCGACAACCGCGGCAACGTGCCGTTCCGCGTCTCGTTGACCGGGTACGACACCGAGCACGCCTGCCGCTTCCTGTTCGACCCGCCGGTCGCCGACGTCGGCCCCGGCACGGCACGGGCCGTCGGCCTGAAGGTCGTCGCCCCGAAGTTCTGGCGTGGCCTGCCGCGGACGCACCAGTTCGAGGTGCAGGCCATCGAGGACGAGCAGGATCCGGAGGTCTTCACGGCGACGTTCATCCAGCAGGAGTCGCTGCCGACCTGGCTGCTGCGGGCGCTGCTCGCCGCCGCGCTGGTGATCGTTCTCGGCGTGATCGCCTGGTTCGCGCTGATCAAGCCGGCCGTGCAGGACACGGCGCGGGACACCATCGCCGAGCCCCTGGCGTCGATGAACAGCCGCGTCGACGCCGCGCTCACCACCACGACGGTGCGGACCACGACGACGCTGCAGTTTGCCACCAACCTCGGCACGCCGACCGACTTCCAGCTCGCCGGCACCGTCCCGGTCGGCAACAGCCAGACGTTCAGCAAGTCGTTCGACAAGGACTTCGCGCTGTTCGACTTCGCCGTCCAGAACCCCGACGGGGCGTCCGGCACGGTGCAGATCATGCGTGGCACCGAGGTGCTCCAGGTGTACGCCCTGGAGAACATCCGCGACAACGCCCAGCACATGGTGGCGCCGTACGTGTTCGACGTCGGCGACACGCTCGTGCTCAAGGTCGTCTGCACGACGGCCGGTTCGACCGACCCGACGGGGTGCGCGATCAACAGCTCGTTCTCCGGCTTCGAGCAGTGATTCGAGCAGTGAGTTGACGACGCGCCGCCGACTCGGTGCCCTGCTGGGCACGGCAACCGCAGCAGCCGCTGCGGTGACGATCGCGCTCGTCGCCCTCGGACCCGGCGTCAGCGAAGGCGCACCGGTGCTGACACCGCTGGACACGTCCGCGACGCTCGCCGCTTCACTCCGCAGCCCGGCCGTGTCCGACGACGGCACCACCGTGGCGTACGTCAGCGATGCGTCCGGTGCGCCCACGGTCGTCGTCCAGCGCAACGGTGCGCTGGTCGCGCGGGTGGCTGCGGCAGGCGCGACAGAGTTGGCGCCGGCGATCAGCGGTGACGGCTGCCAGGTTGCGTTCTGGGTCTCCACCGACCCGATCGGTCCGGCAACGGCGCCGAGCTCACCGGTGACGACGGCGCCTGCGGGCACGGTGACACTGACTCGGTGGAACGTCTGCTCCGGCGCAGCACCTGAGTCGCTGTCGATGCCGGGTGGCCTCACGGCGGCGTCGACGGTGGTGCGTCCGGCGTTGTCGCGCGATGGTGCCGCGATCGCGTATGCGGTAAGAACCGGTGCGTCGAGCCCCTGGCGTGTCGGCGTCCTCGTCGACGGTGCCGACCATCCGGTGCGATCCGATGCGGCCCCGCTCAGCGTCGTCACGACCGTCGACCTCTCCGCCGACGGGTCGACGCTGGCATACGACTACGGGACAGGTTCGACCGTCGCGCCGACTGCTGTGTCCGTCGGCCCCCTGGACGCCGCCCCGTCGGCCATCCCCGGTGGCGCCTCGACGGTCATGGCGATGCCGAGCCTGTCCGCCGACGGGTCGCTCGTCGCGTTCGTCGCGGGGGCGAGCGAAGCGGCGCTGCGGCCCTACGTGTTCAGCACGCTGACCGGCACGTCGGTGAACATCGATGCCGTCTCGGCCGGTCAGATCCTGCAGCCGGTGATCACGCCCGATGGTTCGCAGGTTGCGTACACCGTCGTCGCCTCGCCCAGCGGGCTGTCGCCCAGCGGGGCGACCAGCATCGTCGTCGGTCGCTCGACGTCGGGGATGTTCGATACGACGGCGCAGGAGACGCTGACCGCGAGTCCGGTGCCGGCGGGCTCGACGAGCTCCGCGCCGGCGATCTCGGCGACCGGGCAGGTGGCGTTGTTCGCAACGGTCGACGGGCAGGGCAGCGACATCTGGCTCGCCGCGCGTGCGCCGGTTTTGACGGTGACGCCGGCGTTCAACCTCGGGACGGTGGCGGTCGGGTCGTCGTCGCAGCCGGCGGCTGTGACGTTCACGAACCCGTCGTCGGTGTCGGTCACGTTGGCTGCGGTCACCGGGGTCACGGCACCGTTCTCGGTCAGCGCCGACACGTGCTCGAACAGCACGGTTCCCCCGGCGGGGACGTGCACGGTGACCGTCGTGTTCTCGCCGACCGAGGCCGACAGCTCGACCGCCGCGGTGACCGTCACGGGTGACGGGCTGAGCGAACCGGTCAGCGCATCGCTGTCGGGCACCGGGCGAGCGCTGGCGCGGTCGATCTCGATCAGCCCGACGACGTTGCAGTTCCCGTCGACGGCCCTCGGCGCTCGCGGTGGCCCGGTCGGGGCCACCGTGACGAACACGGGCGAGGTCGCGGTCGACATCTCCGGGATCTCGATCGGCGGCACCGACGGCGGCCAGTTCGTGCTCACCGGCAACGGGTGCGCCAGCGTTTCGCTCGCCCCCGGCGCGACGTGCGCGATCGAGGTGACGGCGATCCCGTCTCGCAGCGGCAGCCTGCGCGGCACCGTGACGGCGACCGGGGCCCAGGACGAATCGGCGAGCGCGACGCTCGCCGTCACGGCGACATCCGCGACGACCACCACTCGGGCCAGCGCGACGACGCAGCCGACCACCACGACCGCACCGGGGCGACTGTCCGCCAGCCCGTTCGCCGTGACGTTCCCGGCCACGCCGATCGGCTCGACGTCGCCGACGGTGCCGGTGACGATCACCAACGTCGGCTCGTCGACCGTCTCCAAGCTGACGGTGGAGGTCGTCGGCGACGAGCAGTACGCGGTGGACGGTGGCTCCTGCGCCGGCGCCGACCTCGCCGCCGGCCGGTCGTGCACGGTCGAGGTGGCGATCACCCCGCAGGAGGGCGGCTCGCCGACAGCCACGCTGACCGTCGCCGGCAGCCGCGACGAGACCGTGTCGGTGTCGCTCAGCGCGTCCACGGACGCGTCGGCGACGGTGCGCGTCAACCCGGGCGTCGCCCGCGCCGGCGGCACGACGACGGTCATCGGCAGCGGCTTCACCGCCGGCACCGCCGTCGACGTGCAGCTGCTCGCCCCGAACGGCGCCGGCACGCCGGTGCCGCTGGCATCCGTGCTCGCCGGACCCGACGGCGGCTTCCGTCTGCTGATCCAGGTGCCGGGCAACGTCGGGCAGGGCGGCTGGCGGGTGCAGGCCGTCGTCGACGGCCAGACGACGGGCTCGGTCGCGCTGCTCGTCGAGCCCGGCACGCCGCAGCCCGGTTCGCCCGCGGGTGGGGGCGTCGTCGCCGTCGTCCGAGACGGGGTGCGCGGATAGACCCGATGTCGACGTGGCCGTCCGCCCGATCCCGCCACGGTGGCATCGACGAGATCCCGCTGCCGGGCGTGACCGGCCGGCTGTGGCTGTGCGGCAAGCACGCCGTCGGCCCGGACCACGAGGTCGCGTTGGCCGAGGTCGACGCGACGACGATCGTCTGCCTCACCGAGGCGAGCGAGCTCGACGAGCGCTATTCCGCCTACCTGGCCTGGCTGCGCTCGACGCCCGAGCACGCCATCTGGCATCCGATCCACGACCTGCACGCGCCGTCGCTGGCCGTCGCCGACGAGCTGGTCGACGTGATCGTCGCTCGCCTGGCGGCGGGCGAGCGGATCATCCTGCACTGCGCGGCGGGCATCGGGCGATCGGGCACCATCGCCGTCTGCGTGCTCGTCGAGCTCGGCGTGCCCCTGCCGGATGCGCTGGCGATCGTCGCCGCCAACCGGCCGATGGCCGGGCCGGAGGTCGGCTCCCAGCAGGACCTGGTCGTCGAGTTCGCCGCGCTCAGGCCGCGTTCGACCTGACCGGCAGCGTCCGCCGTGGCCTGCCCGCACCACCTGCCAGGCCGGCGATGCGTACCACCGTCAGCACGGCGACGGCGATGCACGCCACGACCATCGTCACCCGCAGCCAGGCGTCGGTCGTGTCGGTGCCGGCGGTGAGGGTGTGGACCGTGCTGAACACGAACAGCGGGAACGACAGTGCGTGGGTCATCCGCCAGAGCTTGCGGGGCAGGTGCCTGCGGGCCAGCGAGGTCGCCTCGACGGCGATCAGCGCGTACATGGCGACCACGCCCCAGGCGACGGCGCCGGGGCGGTAGCTCGACGTGAACGGGACGAGGAGTTGTGCCGGCCCGAAGTAGAAGTAGCTGTCGGCGACGAGGCCGACGAGGTGCACGCCGACGAACACCACCGCCAGTCCGCCGAGGAAGCGGTGCAGGTCGAGCATCCAGTTCGGGCGGACCTTGCCGGCGGTCGCCTTCGTCGAGATCGCCAGGCCCCACAGGACGCTGGTGGCCAGCAGGAACCAGCCGACGATCCCGCCGGCGCGGGCGACGTACCACCACAGCTGCCCGGTCACGAGGCCACCTCCACTCCGTCGCGCCGGCGGGTGAAGCCGGCGAAGCCGTCGGTGGTCGACACCGTGCCGTCGTCGTGGACGGCCAGCGCCTGGCAGGTGCCGTCGAGCAGGTCGAAGCAGCGCTGCCAGCCGCGCAGCATGCACGCCGTCGCCAGCACCTCGGCCAGCCAGGCGCGGCCGGCGACGACTGTCACGAGGGCGACGTCGGTGCGCGTCGGGCGACCGGTGCGCGGGTCGACGACGTGGGTCATCGGCTCGCCGTCGATCGTCCAGCGGCGCAGCAGCGTCGTGCTCGTGGCGACGGCACCGCTGCGTAGGCCGACCCGGGCGACGGGCTCGGTGATGTGCGGGTGCTCGATGTCGACGGTCCAGCCGTCACCTGACGGCCCGTCGCCGGCAACGCGCACGTCGCCGCCGAGGTTGACGCAGACGCCGGTGGCGCCGGCGTCGAGCAGCTCGTCGGTGACGAGGTCGGCGGCGAGCCCCTTGCCGAGCCCGCCCGGGTCGAACCCGGCGCCGCGGGGGAGCGCCGCGGTCCAGCCGGCGACGTCGCGCTCGAGGACGATGCCTGGGCAGCCGAGGCCGAGCCCACTGCTCCCGTGGCGAGGCGCGGCGACGACCTCGGCGAGGTCACGGTCGTAGCCGGCCCGGACCATGTCGCCGAGGACGGTCGGGTCGAACAGGCCGCCGGTCAGGGACCAGGCCTCGATGCCGCGGCGCAGCAGCAGGGCGGTGTCGTCGCTGATCCGCACGGGCTCACCGTGCCGGGCGGTCAGGCGGCTGATCTCGCTGGTGGCGAGGAACCGGCTCCAGTGGGATTCGAGCTGGCGGACCCGGTCGATCGCCGCGAGCGCGGCATGGGCGGAGCCGCCGACGACCACGAGATGGCAGTCGCTGCCCATCGCCCGGAAGCGGTGTTCGTGAAGTTCGGCTGCCATCGTCGGGGGCTGCGCCCCCGCGGCGCCTTCGGTGCCTGCCCCGTCGACGTCCGGCTCCCTGACGGTCGCTCGACCGTGCAGCCTCGCTTGCGGCTCAGCTGCCACTGCTCTTCGTGTCCGACGTCGAGGCCGCCGTGGTGGCGACGGCCGTGGTGGCGGTGGTCTGCTGGGTCTGCTCGGTCGTCGCCGAGGAGCCGGTGGACGTCGTCGCAGCGCTCGCCGCCGTCGAGGCCGTCGTGGCCGCGGTGGCGACTGTGGTCGTCGCCTCGCTGGCCGATTCGCTGCTGGCCGCTGCGGCGCTGACGGCCATCGAGCCGGCGAGGGCGGCGAAGCCGGTGACGCTGGCCAGGCCGACCAGCCGGCGCGCCCGCCGGGCGGGGTGGGCGCGGCGTCGACGTACCGGTGGGGGAGTCGGTGGCGGAGGTGCCTGCGATGGCTGCCCGATGTCCATGGCGACGATGTTGCGCGCGCAACCCTTGGAGCAGGCTCAGCGGCCGCCCCGAGATCCCGGGTACCGTCGACCGCATGGGATTCGACCCGAAGAACGACTGGATCGATCCGGCGATCAGCGCGTACGTCATCGCTCACACGGCTCAGCCGGACGAGCTGCAGCGGGCCTTGATCGCCGAGACCGCCGAGCGCACCGGGCGTGCCGCCGGGATGCAGGTGTCCGCCGACCAGGGCGCGCTGCTGGCCCTGTTCGTCGGGATCACCGGGGCGCGCCGCGTCGTCGAGGTCGGCACGTTCACCGGGTACTCGTCGTTGTGCATGGCCAGGGCGCTGCCGCCCGGCGGTCACCTGCTGTGCTGTGACGTCAGCGAGGAGTGGACGGCCATCGCCCGCCGCTACTGGCACGACGCCGGCGTCACCGACCGGATCACGCTGCGCGTCGCCCCGGCGCTGCAGACGCTGCGCGACCTGCCCGCCGACGAGCCGATCGACCTGGCGTTCGTCGACGCCGACAAGACCGGCTACACCGCGTACTACGAGGAGATCCTCGGGCGGATGCGCGCCGGCGGTGTCATCCTCGTCGACAACACGCTGTGGAGCGGCCGGATCCTCGACGACGCCGATCAGGACGCCGACACGGTGGCGCTGCGGGCGTTCAACGCCGCCGTCGCCGCCGACCACCGCGTCGAGAGCTACCTCTTGCCGGTCGCCGACGGCCTGACAGTGATCCGCAAGAGGTAGGTCAGCCCGAGTTGCGCAGGCCGGTCGCCAGGCCGTTGAGGCTGAGCTGGATGCAGCGGGCGACGAGCTCGTGGTCGTCGCCGGCGCGGCGGCGACGGAGCATCTCGACCTGCAGGTGGTGCAGCGGCACGAGGTAGGCGAAGCGGTTGCGGATGCTGCGCGCCAGCGTCGGGTTGTCGGCCAGCAGCGTCTCGTGCCCGGTGATCCGCCGGACCCACGACACCGCCAGCTCGTGCTCGGCGCGGATCCGCCCGAAGATCGCCGCCGCCAGTGACGCCGGGCCGGCGAGGCCGACGTAGTGCGCGGCGATCATCAGGTCGGTCTTGGCCAGCACCATGGCCATGTTGGAGATCACCGCGCGGAAGAACGGCCAGCGCTCGTGCAGCTCGGCGAGGCGCTCGGCCCGTGCCGGGTCGCCGGCCGTCCAGCGCTCGAACGCGGTCCCGGCGCCGTACCAGCCGGGCAGCATCATCCGCGTCTGGCTCCACGAGAACACCCACGGGATCGCCCGCAGGTCCTCGATGCGTGCCGAGCTGGTCCGTGACGCCGGGCGGCTGCCGATGTTCAGCTCGGCCAGCTCGGCGACGGGGGTGACGGTGCGGAAGAACTCCAGGAAGCCGTCGGTGCCGTAGACGAGGTGGCGGTACTCCTCGAAGGCGATCGCCGACAGCTCGTCCATCGCGTCGTGCACCGGGCCGGCCGTCGGCGTCGGCGTCTGGAACGAGCTCTCCAGCACGGCGGCGAGCAGCGTGTCGAGGTTGCGCCGGGCGAGGTGCGGCGAGGAGAACTTGGCGGCGACGATCTCGCCCTGCTCGGTCACCCGGATCGCGGCGTCGACCGAACCCGGCGGCTGGGCGAGGATCGCGTCGTGGCTCGGTCCGCCGCCGCGGCCGACCGAGCCGCCGCGGCCGTGGAACAGCCGCAGGTGCACGCCGTTCGCCGCGGCGACCTCGACGAGGCGCTCCTGGGCCCGGTACAGCGACCAGTTGGCCGTCAGGTAGCCGCCGTCCTTGGTCGAGTCGGAGTAGCCGACCATCACCTCCTGCGCCCGGCCGCGGCGGTCGAGCCACTCGCCGTAGGTCGGGTCGGCGAACAGGGCGGCCATGATGTCGCCGCCGCGGCCGAGGTCGGCGATCGTCTCGAACAGCGGGACGATGTCGACGGTCAGACCGGCCTCCTTGGCGAGCACGGCCGCTTCGAGCACGTCGCTGACCGACTCGCACTTGGAGATGATCATGTGCTGCACACAGGCCGCGCCGAAGCGGCGCTCGCCGTCGGCCGCGGCGTCCACGATCGCCAGCTCGTCGATCGTCCGCGGCAGGTAGGTCGCCCCCGGGACGCGCAGCCGGCGCGGATCGGCGAGCACGGCGCGCAGCACGCCGACGCGCTCGGCCTCGGTGAGCGCCGAGTAGTCGTCGACGATGCGGGCGACGCGCAGCAGGTCGGCGATGACCGGCTCGTGGACGTTGGCGTTCTGGCGCAGGTCCAGCGCGCACAGGTGGAAGCCGAACAGCTCGACCTGACGCTTCACCGGCATCACGGCCCGGCTGGCGAGCGCGCCCGAGCCGTGGCTGCGCAGCGAGTCGACGACGACGGCGAGGTCGGCGCGCAGCTCGTCCGGCGTGGCATACGGCTCGCGGGGCCCGAGGATCGGCGCCCGCAGCGGCTCGCCGAGCAGCGCCGCCGTGGTCGCCACCATCCGGTCGTGCATGCCACGCAGCGCCTGGCGGTACGGCTCGTCGGCGCGGAACGGCGAGTCGTCGCCGCTCGCCGCGGCGAGCGCGTCGAGCGCCGCGGTCGGGGTGATCAGCCGCGACGACATCGACAGCTCGGTGGTCAGGCGGCGCAACCCGCCGAGATGGTGCTCCATCGCCTTGGCCGCGTTGGCGCGCAGCGCCTGCGCGGTGACGTCGGCGGTGACGAACGGGTTGCCGTCGCGGTCGCCGCCGATCCACGAGCCCATGCGGATCAGCGGCGGCACCGCCGGGATGTCGACGTCCGGCCACCGCTGGACCAGCGCGCCCTCGACCTCCGTCTGGAGGTGGTCGATGGCGTCGAACAGCGTCAGGTCGTAGTAACGCAGCTCCTCGTTGATCTCGTCGCGCACCCGCAGGCGCGACAGCCGCAGGATGGCCGTCTGCCACAGCGTCAGGACCCGGACGCGCAGCTCGTCGTCCCACGCCGCCCGCTCGTCCGGGCTCATCTGCATGCGGTCCCGCTCGGCGAGCAGGCCGGCGATCTCCAGGCGTGTGTCGAGGACGGTGCGCCGGGCGACCTCGGTCGGGTGGGCGGTGATCACCGGGCTGACCAGCAGCCGGTCGAGCACGGCGCACAGCTCGGCCGTGCCCACCGCATCGATCTGCAGCCGGTCGAGCGTGGCGGCGACGCTGCCCGGCTGTGGGCCGTCGCCGGCCATGCGGTGGGCCCGCCAGCGCCGCTCGGACTGCACGTCCTCGGCGATGTTCGCCAGCGACGAGAAGTAGGAGAACGCCCGCACGACGTGCAGCGCGTCGCGCACCGGCAGATCGCGCAGCACCGCCACGAGCTCGGTGTCGTCGGCGCCGTCGCGGTACACGGCGAGCGCCATCCGGCGGACGTGCTCGACGAGCTCGAACACGCCCTCGCCGGCCTGCTCGCGCACGACGTCACCGAGGACGCGCCCGAGCAGGCGGATGTCGTCGTCGAGCTGCTGCTCCTTCGCGGCGGCCGCTGCAGCCGCCGCGCCGTCGATCACTCGAAGGCGGCGAACAGCTCACCAATCGCCTTGGCCTGACCCCCGGTGGTCGACGACATCACCGCGATCGGCAGCACCCCCGTCTCGGCCCAGGCGGCCAAACCGTCGCGGACCTCCCCGGCCGACCCGGACAGCGTGCAGTCGTCGACCCATGCGTCGGTCATCGCCGCGGTCACCCGGTCGCGGTCACCGGAGGCGAGGGCGTCCTCGATCGCCGTCATCTCCTCCTCGTAGCCGGCCGCCTTCCAGTAGTTCCGGTAGTTCGGCAGGACGACGTAGCCGCCGAGCGTGCGCCGGTGGATCGCCCGGGCGGCCGCCTTGTCGGCGTCGATCACCGTCGGGACCATGTCGGCGAGGAAGAACGAGCCGCGCTTGTCGTCGGGGATGCGGGCGACCTGCGTGGGCATGTGCGACAGCGAGCCGTTCGCCCAGATCGCCCCGTCGGCGACGTCGACGGCCAGGTCGAGCATCTTGTCGCGCAGCGTCGCCAAGTAGATCGGCGGCAGCTCGCCGGCCTGCCGCCCGGCGTTGCGGACGCCCTCGACGTAGCTGCGCATGTCGGCCAGCGGCTTGCCCGTGCTCAGACCGAGGCGCTCCATCGCCGGGCCGTGGCTGACGCCGAGGCCGAGGCGGAAGCGGCCGCCTGACACCTCGGCGAGATGCCCGGCGGTGATCCCGACCTCGGCCGGGTGCGAGTGGTAGATCGGCTGGATGCTCGTCCAGAACGGGATCCGCGAGGTGACGTGGGCGAGCGAGCCGCACAGGGCGAGGTTGCCGTGGATGCCGGGGCTGGCCAGTCCTGCGAAGCCCCGCCGGTCGGCCTCGGTGGCCAGCTCGAGGATCGCGCCGCGCTTGCCGGCGACACCGATGACGGACAGCGCCGGCAGGCGGGTACTCGAGGACGATTCGGTCATCGCCAGACGGTAGCGGCTGAGCCGCAGCGAACCAGCCGCTTCGGCCCGTGTGGGGCTCGTGCCGGGTGAACCCGGTGGCGCGACCGCCACGGAGCCCGCCGGACGGGTCGGCCGGAGGCCGACCATTCAGTAGCCTGCGCCGGGTGCTGCGCGTCGGGATGTTCTCGCCGTACAGCCTGTCCATCCCGGGTGGGGTGCAGAACCAGGTGATGGCGCTGGCGCGCACGCTGCGAGCGACGGGCATCGAGGTTCGCGTGCTCGGCCCGTGCGACGGGCCGCCACCGGCGACGTTCGTCACCCCGCTCGGCAACAGCTTGCCGACCGCGGCGAACGGCTCGATCGCCCCGCTGGCCCCGGACCCGTCGGCGTCCCTGCGCACGATCCGCGCCATGATCGACGAGCAGTTCGACGTGCTCCACCTCCACGAGCCGTACGCGCCGGGCCCGACGATGACCGCGCTGGTGATGCGCTCGGCGCCGATCGTCGCCACGTTCCATGCCGCCGGGCACAGCTCCAGCTACGAGCTGCTGTCGCCGCTGATCCGCCGCTGGGGCGCCGGCAACATCACCCACCAGGTGGTCGTCTCCGAGGACGCCCTGAAGCTGGTGACGACGGCGGTGCCGGGGGAGTACGAGCTGCTCTACAACGGCATCGAGCTGCAGCGCTACCGCAGCGCCGAGCCGTACCCGACCGACGGCCCGACGATCTTCTTCTGTGGTCGCCACGAGGAGCGCAAGGGCCTTGACGTCCTGCTCCAGGCGATGCCCCAGCTCGGCCCGGACGTGCGGCTGTGGGTGGCCGGCAGCGGGCCGGACTCGGACCGCCTGCGCACGGCGTACGGCGGCGACGCCCGCGTCGAGTGGCTCGGCCAGGTGTCCGACGACGACAAGTTCCGCCGGCTGCGCGGCGCCGACGTGTTCTGTGCGCCGTCGCTGCGCGGCGAGTCGTTCGGCGTCGTCCTGATCGAGGCGATGGCCGCCGGGACGACGGTCGTGGCCAGCGCACTGGACGGCTATCGCAACGTCGCCACCGACGGCGTCGACGCGCTGCTCGTCGAGCCCGGCGACGCCGACGCGCTGGCCGATGCGCTGAACCGGGTGCTCGGCGACCCCACGCTGGCGGCGCGGTTGCGTGCCAGCGGCGACCGTCGCGCCGGGGACTTCTCGATGGACCGGCTGGCGGCGCGCTACGCCGAGATCTACGCCGAGATCGCCGACGATCGTGAGCGCCTGCCGGCGTGGCGGATGCAGGCCTCCCTGCTCCGGCGGCGCCTCACCCGTATGATGACCAGATGATCACACTCGTCATCGTCCTCGTGGCGATCGTGGTGTTGCTCGTCATCGTCGCCGTCGTCTCCTACAACGGCCTCGTCCGGTTGCGCAACCAGGTGGAGAACGCCTGGTCCCAGATCGACGTCCAGCTCAAGCGGCGCGTCGACCTGATCCCCAACCTCGTCGAGACCGTCAAGGCCTATGCCGCTCACGAGAAGGACACGCTCGACGCCGTCATCCGGGCCCGCAACGCCGCCATCGCCGCACCGGACACACCGGCCGGCCAGGCCGAAGCCAACAGCCAGATCGCCGGTGCACTTCGTCAGGTCTTCGCCCTCAGCGAGGCGTACCCGGACCTGAAGGCCAACCAGAACTTCCTGGCGCTGCAGGAGGAGCTGACCGCCACCGAGGGCCGGGTGGCCTACGCGCGGCAGTTCTACAACGACAGCGTGAAGGACTACAACACCAAGCTCGAGGCGTTCCCCTCGGTGATCTTCGCCCGCATGATGAAGTACGACAAGCGGGAGTACTTCGAGGCCGACGAGGCGTCACGAGAGGTGCCAAAGGTGCAGTTCTGATGCTGCACCGCACCCGCTGACCGCGCATGTTCGAGCAGATCCGCGCCAACAAGCGAAAGAGCGCGCTCCTGATCGCCGGCTTCGTCGTCGTCCTCGCTCTCGTCGGCCTGGCCTTCGGGCTGGTCATCGGCAACGGCCTCGTCTGGACCATCGTGTTCCTGGTGTTCGCGGCGATCGTGGCGTTCGCCTCCTACTGGAAGTCCGACGCCATCGCCCTCGCCGCGAGCCGGGCCAAGCCCGCCGATCCCGAGGTGTACCGCCGCCTGCACAACCTCGTCGAGGGCCTGTGCATCGCCGGTGGCCTGCCGAAGCCGGGTGTCTACGTGATCGACGACCCGGCCCCGAACGCGTTCGCCACCGGGCGCAACCCGAATCACGCGGCGATCGCCGTCACCTCCGGCCTCCTGGAGAAGATGAATCGCGTCGAGCTCGAAGGCGTCGTCGCTCACGAGCTGTCGCACATCCGCAACTACGACATCCTCGTCTCGACGCTCGCGGTCACGCTGGTCGGCGCGGTCGCGCTGCTGGCCAACGTCGGCATCCGGATGATGTGGTGGAACGGCGGCCGGGTGCGGCGCCAGGGCGATCGCAACGACGCCGGCAACCCGCTGGCGATCATCGGGCTCGTCCTGCTGGTGTTCGCCCCGATCGTCGCCAAGGTCATGCAGGCAGCGATCAGCCGCCGCCGCGAGACGCTCGCCGACGTCAGTGCCTGCCAGCTCACCCGCTACCCGCCCGGGTTGATCTCGGCGCTCGAGAAGCTGCGTGACGACACCACCGTCACGCACTCGGCGTCGGCGGCGACGGCGCACATGTGGATCGAGCAGCCGATGTCCGGCGTGGGCGACCAGGGCAGGCTCGGCGCGATCAACAAGATGTTCGACACCCACCCGCCACTCGAGGAGCGGATCGCCCTCCTCAGGGAGCTCTCGATGATCCGAAGCAATCGAAAGATCCGAACCGGCGCAGTGGCCGTCACCGCGCTCGGGCTCGTGCTCGCTGCATGCGGGGGCAGTGACAAGGGCGACTCGACCACAGTGGCGTCCACGGTTGCGTCCGTGCCGGCCACCACCGTCGCACCGACCACGGGGGCGCCGACGACGTCATCCGAGGCCACCACGACGACCGCCCCGGCCGAGCCGGTGATGCCGTTGACCGGACAGCCGATCACCGACCCGGCGCTCGCCCAGCGCCAGGCGCTCGTCGTCAAGATCGACAACCACCCGGACGCCAGGCCGCAGAGCGGGCTCGGCCAGGCCGACATCGTCTACGAGGAGAACGTCGAGCAGCTCACCCGCTTCGCCGCGGTGTTCCAGACGAACGCCCCGGACCCGGTCGGGCCGATCCGCTCGGGCCGGACGCAGGACGTGCTGCTCCTCGGCTCGCTGAACAAGCCGATCTTCGCCTGGAGCGGCGGCAACGCCGGGGTCACCGCGGCCATCAACGGCTCCGACTTCTTCGTCGTGCGCGTCGACGCCAACGAGTTCTCCAAGCAGGCCGGCACGTTCCGGTCCAAGGACCGCGAGTCGCCGCACAACCTCTACAGCACGGCGACCGGGTTGTTCTCGCTGTCGCCGGAGGGCGCCGAGCCGCCCCTGCAGCAGTTCCAGTACCTCGCCGCCGGGCAGCAGGCCACGGGGGAGGCTGCCGCCGGGGTGAACCTGGCGATGGACGGCGTCAAGGTCGGCTGGACCTACGACGCGGCGAGCAACGCCTACGCGCGCACCCAGGACGGCAAACCACACGTGGACCGCGAGTCGGGTCCGGTCACCGCGACGAACGTCGTCGTGCTGACCGTCGACTACCAGCCGAGCCCGGCCGACGGGAACAGCCCGGAGGCGCAGACGATCGGCTCCGGCGAGGTCACCTTGTACACCGGCGGCAAGGCCGTCACCGGCACCTGGACCCGTCCCGACCGCACGTCGATCTTCACGCTCACCGCCGCCGACGGCTCGCCGATCCGCCTGACCCCCGGCAACACCTGGGTCGAACTGGCCCGCGCCGGGAAGCTCCTCGCCGCTCACCTGACCGGAACGGCCTTCGGCCCGGGGATGGATGGCCGGTAGCCTGGGGGGTCATGACCGGAGCTGCCTCCTCCTCCCGCTCGACCGGCACGTTCCCGGTGAAGCGGGGGCTCGCCGAGATGTTGAAGGGCGGCGTCATCATGGACGTCGTCACCCCCGAGCAGGCCAAGATCGCCGAGGACGCAGGTGCCTGCGCCGTCATGGCGCTGGAGCGGGTGCCAGCCGACATCCGCCGTGACGGCGGCGTGGCCCGGATGAGCGACCCGGAGATGATCGAGGGGATCAAGGCCGCGGTCACCATCCCGGTGATGGCCAAGGCGCGCATCGGCCACTTCGTCGAGGCCCAGATCCTCGAAGCCCTCGGCGTCGACTACGTCGACGAGAGCGAGGTGCTCACCCCCGCCGACGAGTCGCACCACATCGACAAGTGGAAGTTCACGGTGCCGTTCGTGTGCGGCGCCACCAACCTCGGCGAGGCGCTGCGGCGCATCAGCGAAGGGGCGTGCATGATCCGCTCCAAGGGCGAGGCCGGGACCGGCAACATCGTCGAAGCGGTCCGCCACCTGCGCACGATCCTCGGCGACATCCGCCGGCTCGGCCAGGCCGACTCGGCCGAGCTGTTCGACTGGGCCAAGCAGCTCCAGGCGCCGCTGCCGCTCGTGCAGGAGGTCGCCGAGCTCGGCGAGCTGCCGGTGCCGCTGTTCTGCGCCGGTGGCATCGCCACCCCGGCTGACGCCGCGCTGGCGATGCAGCTCGGGGCGCAGGCCGTGTTCGTCGGCTCGGGCATCTTCAAGAGCGACGACCCGGCGCCGCGGGCCAAGGCGATCGTCGAGGCGACGACGCACTTCGACGACGCCCACATCCTCGCCAAGGTCAGCCGTGGTCTCGGGGCGCCGATGACCGGCATCGCCATGGACGAGGTCAACCAGCGCTACGCCGAGCGCGGCTGGTGATGCGCGGTGCCTGATCGCGAGCCTCCAGGTGGGGCACGACGCGGCTGACCCGGCCTGCCACCACGGCCAGGGAAGCGCTGGTGACGAGCTGCAGGAGGGAGCAGCCGAAGCGCAGCGGCGGCCAGTCCCGACCGTCAGGATCGGCGTGCTTGCCCTGCAGGGGGCGTTCCGCGCCCATGAGGAGGCGCTGAGCGCGCTCGGCATCGAGCCGCGCCAGGTGCGTACGCCGGCTCAGCTCGCCGAGGTCGACGCGCTCGTCATGCCGGGCGGGGAGTCGACGACGATGTCCAAGCTGCTGGAGTCGTCCGGTCTGTTCGACCCGCTCGCCGAGCGCATCGCCGCCGGCATGCCCGTGTTCGGGACGTGCGCCGGGATGATCCTGCTGGCGACGTCCGTGCTCGACGGCCGTCCCGACCAGCGCAGCTTCGGGGCCATCGACGTCGCCGTGCGCCGCAACGGCTACGGCCGCCAGGTCGACAGCTTCGAGACCGACGTCGACGTCGCCGGCCTCGACGAGCCGTTCCACGCGGTGTTCATCCGCGCCCCGAAGGTCGAATCGGTCGGCGAGGGCGTCGACGTCCTCGCCGCCCACGACGGCGTCGCCGTCGTCGCCCGCCACGGCACCGTGCTCGTGGCCTCGTTCCACCCCGAGCTGACCGGCGACACGCGCCTGCACGCCGAGTTCGTCCGTTCCATCAGGAGGTAGCAGTGTCCGGCCATTCCAAGTGGGCGACGATCAAGCACAAGAAGGGCGCGGCCGACAAGGCCCGAGGCAAGCTGTTCAACAAGATCGCCCGGCAGCTCGAGGTGGCGGCCCGTGACGGCGGCGGCGACCCGGACTCGAACGCGTCGCTGCGCTCGGTGATGCTCAAGGCCAAGGCCGCGCAGATGACGAATGACGCCATCGATCGGGCGATCAAGCGCGGCACCGGCGAAGGTGGCGCCGGCACGTACGAGTCGATCACCTACGAGGGCTATGCCCCGGGCGGCGTCGGGCTGCTCATCGACGTGCTCACCGACAACCGCAACCGCACCGGCTCGGAGGTGCGCAACGTGTTCAGCAAGCTCGGCGGGTCGATGGCCGAGCCGGGAGCGGTGAGCTGGCAGTTCAGCCGCCGCGGGGTGATCCAGGTGACCGGCGGCGACGAGGATACGGTGATGCTCACTGCCCTCGACGCCGGCGCCGACGACGTGGCCGCCGACGACGACGGCTTCCGGGTGACGTGCGAGCCGCACATCGTCTACGACGTGCGCGACGCGCTGGAGGCCGCAGGTTTGGCGATCGAGTCGGCGGAGAGCACGATGGTGGCCAGCACCACGATCGAGGTGAGCGATCCCGACGAGGCGCGCAAGGTGCTGCGGATCATCGACGCGCTGGAGGACAACGACGACGTGCAGGACGTGTACGGGAACTTCGACATCAGCGACGAGCTGATGGAAGCGGTCTCATGAGCATCGGGGTGGGGGACCGGGCACCCGGGTTCACCCTGCCCGCCAGCGGTGGGGGACAGGTGTCGCTCGCCGACTACGCCGGCAAGCCCGTCGTGCTCGTCTTCTACCCGGGTGACGACACGCCGGTGTGCACCAAGCAGCTGAACAGCTACAACAACGACCTCGGCGAGTTCGAGGCGCTCGACGCGCAGGTGCTCGGCATCTCCGCTCAGAGCGTCGAGAGCCACGACAAGTTCTCGGGCAAGCACGGCTTCAAGTTCCCGCTGCTGTCCGACGCCGACAAGGCCGTCGCCGGCGCATACGGCACGCTCGGCCCGCTCGGCTTCCCGCGCCGCAGCGTGTTCATCGTCGACGGCGGCGGCACGGTCCGCTACGCCCACCGGGCGATCGCCGGCCTCACCTACCGCCCGGTCAGCGAGCTGGTCGACGCGTTGAAGGCGCTGCAGCGCAGTTGACCCGCCACGGCGCGTGAGTAATCGCTACTCATGCGCTGCCACGAAGGTTCGCCTTCAATGCCGCCATGCGCTCCGGGAAGCATCGCGTTCGCAACCTCGCTCGGCTGGCCGCCGCCGTCGCCCTCGTCGGCCTCGGCACGACCGTGGCCATCGCCCGACCCGTCCACGCCGACGGCGCGATGACGATCACCGCGCCGGACATCATCTTCGGCCCGTCGACGAACCCGGGCACGCCGATCCCGCTGAACATCGTCGATCCGATCTCCGACGACGACCGGCACATCGTCATCGGCAACTATCCGCCGAACGCCGATCAGTGCGCGCCGACGTCCGGGAACGACTTCGCGTTCGCCAACTGCTCGACGGCGAAGCTCACGCTCAACAGCCACGGCACGTTGCAGATGCCCGGGCTGACCCAGCAGGCGGCGCCGCACGACGACATTTGGGTCGCCGCGACCGGGGCGGTGCTGAACCAGAAGACCGCCACGATCTTCAACATCAACGGCACTCCTGCCCAGATCAAGGCAGCCCTCGACGCGACCACGATCGTGCCCGACGACGACTACGAGACGACCGACGACACGCCGATGACGCTGACGGTCAACGCCACGCCGCAGCACCCGGACTTCACGACGGCCGAGACGCACCAGGTCGCCGTGCGCGTCGAGGGGATCGACGACTGGCCCGACGTCACCATCCCGCCGGGACCGTTCAACGTCGTGGCCGGGGCGGATCCCGGCTATGAGAGCAGCCGAGGACAGCTCGACGACCTGCACGACGACGACTGGGACATCGACGGTGACGACGACTTCGACCAGGACGAGTCCGACGACATCGGGCTGATCGTGATGGTGGCGACGTGCGGCGAGCTCGAGCTGATCAGCGGACTGCCCTACGTCGACGACATCGAGAACCTGCTGACGGCGAACAACATGCTCGACCTCCCCCAGGAGGCAGCTGACGCGATCATCGCCGTCCTGCCCGACGAGGTGAAGAACGGCACGTTCGGGACGGCGTCGCCGAACAACCAGTACCTGTCGGCGTTCGCCGGCGCCGGGTCGCTGGAGGAGATCGACGCCGCGCTGGAGATCGTCAAGTTCCGCGACCTGAACGACGACGAGACGTGCCACCTGTTCACGTTCGTCTCCGACCTCGGCAACAACGGCATGCCGCTCAAGTACATCGGCTCGCCGCCGACCGGGTTCGGCATCCCGATCCCCAGCGTGTCGCTGAGCGACACCGTGTTCGTCGTCGGCGCCGGGAGCACGCCGAAGGCGACGATCGAGCAGGCGTCCGGGCAGAGCGATCCCACGTCGACGGCGCCGATCGAGTTCACGCTGACGTTCGACACCCCGGTCACCGGTGTCACCGCGGCCGACGTCGACCTGTCCACCAGCACCGCCGGCGGCACGCTCACCGCGAGCGTCAGCGGCGGCCCGGCCGTCTACGACGTCGAGGTGACCGGGATGACCACGGCCGGCGACGTGATCGCCAAGGTCGGCGCCGGCGCGGCCAACGCCGTCGACCGACCGAGCAACCCGAGTGCGGCGGCGACGTCGGTCGACGACAGGGTGACGTGGCTGGACACCGTCGGCTCGTCGGTCGTGGTCGACAAGGCTGCCGGCCAGGCCGACCCGACGTCGACGTCGCCGATCGGGTTCACCGTGACGTTCTCCGAGCCGGTCACCGGCTTCGACGCCGCGGACGTCTCGTTCGCCGGCTCGACGGCCGGCGGCACGCTGACCCCGGTGGTGAGCGGCGGCCCGTCGGCGTACACCGTGTCGGTCAGCGGGATGACGACCGACGGCAACGTCGTCGTGTCGGTGCCGGCCGGCGCCGCGCTCGACGGTTCCAACAACCCGTCGGTCGCCTCGACGGCGATCGACAACGTGGTCGCCTGGGAGGCGGTCGACGTCACCGCCCCGTCGGTGACGATCGGCCAGGCGGCCGGGCAGTCGGATCCGACGTCGGTGTCGCCGATCGTCTTCACGGTGGTGTTCTCCGAGGCGGTCACCGGCTTCACCGCCGCGGACGTCGACCTGTCGGCGAGCACGGCCGGCGGGTCGCTCTCGGCGACGGTGTCGGGCGGGCCGTCGACGTACACGGTCTCCGTCAGTGGCATGACGACCGACGGTGACGTGATCGCGACGATCCCTGCCGGCGCGGCGACCGACGGCACCAACGCCAGCCTGGCGTCGACGGCGGCAGACGACGTCGTGACGTGGCAGGCGCCACCGCCGCCGGACGTCATCCCGCCGTCGGTGACGATCGACCAGGCGGCCGGGCAGGCCGATCCGACGGCGACCACGCCGATCCAGTTCACGGCGGTGTTCTCCGAGCCGGTCAGCGGCTTCGACGGCAGCGACGTGCAGCTGTCCGGCTCGGCCGGGGCGACGACCGCCGTCGTCAGCGGTGGGCCGTCGACCTACACGGTGACGGTGTCGGGCATGGTGGCCAGTGGCGAGGTGATCGCGGCGATCCCGGCGGGCGCGGCGACCGACGGCACGAACGCCAGCCTGGCGTCGACGTCGACCGACGACATCGTCACGTTCGAGCTCGTGCCCGGCGACAACACGGCGCCGGATCTCACCGTGCCCGCCGACATCACCGTGTTCAACGACCCGGGTCAGGCCGGCGCCGTCGTCGTCTACGCCGACCCGACGGCGACCGACGGGACGCCGCCGGTGACGATCACGTGCACGTCGCCGTCGGGTGCGTTCTACCCGCTCGGCGTGACGACGGTGTCGTGCACGGCCACGGACTCGGCGCCCGAGCAGCTGTCGCTCGACGTGCACGTGCTGGCCAACTCGATCACCAAGTCGTTCACGATCACCGTGCTCGACGACGAGCCGCCGGTGATCGAGCAGAAGCCTGACATCACCGTCACCGGGACGCCGGCGGGCGCGGTCGTCTCGTTCGCCAACCCGTCAGCGACCGACAACTCCGGCGTCGCTCCGGCGGTGTCGTGCGCACCGGGATCCGGCGGGACGTTCCCGGTCGGCACCACGACGATCAGGTGCACGGCGACCGACGGCGCCGGGAAGCTCGGCGTCGACGACGTTCCGGATCATCGTCGTCGAAGGCGCCACCACGCTGCCGGCGACCGGTTCCGATGCCACGGTGTGGATCCGCTGGGCGGCGCTGCTGGTCGCGGCCGGGGCGATGATCGTCGTGATGGTCCGCCGGAGGCGCACGGCCGTGGGCTAGCGTCCGTACGCGTGTTCGCCAGTGGTTCCACCGACTCGACGGTGCTCGGCATCGACCCGGGGCTCACCCGATGCGGCTATGCGGTCGTCCGCGCCGAGGGCTCCAAGCTGCGGCCGCTGGCGATGGGCGTCGTGCGCACGCCGCCGGCGGATCCGCTGCCGCAGCGCCTGGCGCTGCTGCAGCGCGAGCTCGCCGCGCTGATCGCCGAGCACCGGCCCGACAGCGTGGCCGTCGAGCAGGTGTTCTTCCAGGTCAACGTGCGCACGGCGATGAGCGTCGGCCAGGCCAGCGGGCTGGCGCTGGCCGAGGCCGCGGCGGCCGGCTGCGAGGTCGTCCAGTACACGCCGAACCAGGTGAAGGACGCCGTCGCCGGCTACGGCGGGGCGGGCAAGGCCCAGGTGCAGAAGATGGTCCAGGTGCGCCTCGGCCTGGCCGCGCCGCCGTCGCCGCCCGACGCCGCCGATGCCGCCGCGCTGGCGCTGTGCCACCTGGCCACGGCGCCGATGCGCCGCCGGCTCGCCGCCGCTGCCGCCCGCGGGGGTGCCCGGTGATCGGCTCGCTGCGCGGCTCGGTGCTGGAGCGCGCCGAGGACGCCACGGTGCTGCTCGAGGTCGGCGGCGTCGGCTACCTCGTCACCGTCACGCCGCGCACGCTGGCCGAGCTGGAGCCCGGCTCCACGGCGTTCCTCCACGTCCACCACCACATCCGCGAGGACGCCCAGACGCTGTACGGGTTCCTGCAGCGCGACGAGCGGGTGACGTTCCAGGTGCTCATCAACACCCACGGCGTCGGCCCGGCGATGGCCATGGCGATCCTGGCGACGCACTCGCCGGCGGCGCTCGTCGACGTCGTCGCCACCGGCGACCTCGCCGCGCTCACGCTGGTGCCGGGGGTCGGCAAGAAGACCGCCGAGCGGCTGCTCGTGGAGCTGCGCAACCGGCTCAGCCTGCCGATCCTGGAACCGGTCGGCGCATCCGTCGGCGGCGCCGGCTCGGCGATCGGCGACGTGCGCGAGGCGCTGGCCGGCCTCGGCTACGGGCCCGAGGAGGTGCGCGACGCGCTGCGCGAGCTGCCGTCGGACGCCGACGCGGCCACGCTGCTGCGCGACGCCCTGAAGCTGCTGGGGGCCAAGCGTGCGTGACGAGATCCTCGACGCCAGCGCCGCCGGCGACGGCGAGTCGGCCGACGAGGCCGGCCTGCGGCCCCGGCGCCTCGCCGAGTTCGTCGGCCAGCGCGAGCTGAAGGAGCACCTGTCGATCGTGCTGGAGGCGGCCCGGCGCCGCGGTCAGGCGGCCGATCACGTGCTGCTCGCCGGCCCGCCCGGCCTCGGCAAGACGAGCATGGCCGGGATCATCGCCGCCGAGATGGACGTCCACCTGCACGTCACGTCCGGTCCGGCGCTGGAGCGCGCCGGCGACCTTGCCGCGATCCTCACCAAGCTCGACGACGGCGACGTGCTGTTCATCGACGAGATCCACCGCCTGTCGCGCGCCGTCGAGGAGATCCTCTACCCGGCGATGGAGGACTTCCAGCTCGACATCGTCGTCGGCAAGGGCCCGGCGGCGTCGTCGATCCGCCTGACGCTGCCGCGCTTCACGCTGGTCGGGGCCACCACGCGGACGGGGATGATCACCGGCCCGCTGCGCGACCGCTTCGGCCTGGTCGCCCGCCTCGACTACTACGACGACGACGAGCTCGAGGCGATCGTCCAGCGCGCCGCGGGCATCCTCCACGTCGACATCGACACCGAGGGGGCGTGGGAGATCGCCCGCCGCTCGCGGGGCACGCCGCGCATCGCCAACCGCCTGCTGCGGCGCGTGCGCGACTACGCCGAGGTGCGTGGCGACGGGACGATCAGCGACGACACGGCCCGCCGCGGCCTCAAGCTGTTCGGTGTCGACGAGCGCGGCCTCGACAAGGTCGACCGGGCGATCCTCGACGCGATCTGCCGCCAGTTCCACGGCGGCCCGGTCGGCCTGAGCACGCTGGCGATCGCCGTCGGCGAGCAGCCCGAGACGGTCGAGGACATGTACGAGCCCTTCCTCATCCAGCAAGGCATGCTCGCCCGCACCCCCCGAGGCCGCATCGCCATGCCCGCGGCATACACCCACATGAACCTGGCGCCGCCGCCGTCGAACAGCCCGCAGGGCCTGTTCGACTGACGCGTGCACCGATCCGGCTCGGAAGTGAGCCGATCAGGTGCATGCGTCAGGCGGCGTTGCGGATCAGGGCGCGGAGTTGCGCGATCAACCAGGCCGGTCGATCACGGATGTCCTCGTAGCGGAAGCACACGACCCGCAGCCCCCGGCGCATCAGCTCGGTGCGCCGCTGCTCGTCGGCTTGGAGCTGGTGGCGTGACGAGTGCGTGCCGTGGCCGGCGACCTCGACGACGAGATCGCCGATCTGAAAGTCCACACGGGCGATGGTCCGCGTCCCGTCGCGGTAGGTGCGCTGCAGGACGGGTCGCGGCAGGCCGGCCTCGCGCAACAGCCGGAGCATCCAGCGCTCCAGACGGCTCTCGCCACCGGTGTCGACGAGCGCGTCGAGCAGCACCCGCCCGCCGTTGATGCCACGGCGGTGGCGGCCGATCACCTTGGTGCGCAGGCGCGCCTCGCTCACCAGACGGAGCCGGATCGCCGAGTCGATGGCGTTCTCGACCTCGCGTCGGGAGAACCCGAAGAGCGGCGCGTCGAGGATCGTGCGCTCCGCGGTCAGGCAGCGGAGCCTGTCGACGATCACGGTGTCGCCGCGCCCGAGCGCGAGCTCGGTGGAGGCGAGGCGCGCCGACGGCACGTGGATCCGCCGATGAGCGTCCGGGACGAGCACTTCCACTGCATCGCCGGCGAACCCGTCGAGGCCCAACAACCGTGCAGAGCTTCGTCCGGCGAGGAAGCCACGACCGTCGAGGTCGGCGACGGCGCCCGCCAACCGCAACTGCCACGTCGGTGGGGCGCCGGCGAGCGCGAACGACCGCGGGCCGAGGCGCGTGAGGAGGCCGGCGGCGAGCCAGCGAGTGCGGGTCGCGTGGGCCAGGCCGGCCCGTTCGAGATCGGTGGCGCCGACGACGCCGTGGTTGGCCGACGCGAGGCCGGCGATCGAAGCAAACGCACGATTCATCGCCGCACCATCGCAGGAGGGTGTGACACGACTGACGCGTGCACCGATCCGGCTCGGAAGTGAGCCGATCAGGTGCATGCGTCGGTCAGTGGGGTGGGAGGTTCGTCGTCAGGAAGGCGGCGGTCTTGGTCCAGGCGGCTTTGGCGGCGGACTCGTTCCAGAACTCGGGGCGGTCGTGGTTGTCGAAGGCGTGGCCGGCGATCTCCACGTTGAGTTGGAACTGGGGCTGGCCGGCGATCGCTGCGCTCAGCGCGTCGACGCCTTCGCCGGGGATCCATGGGTCGTCGCTGCCGAAGTGGAACAGGGTCGGGCAGTGCACCAGGCCGACGAGGTCGAGCATCGACGGCACGCCGGAGCCGTAGTAGCTGACGCACGCGCTCGGCTCGGCCGCGGCGGCGACGCCCCACGCCAGCGTCCCGCCGAGGCAGAAGCCGATCACGCCGGGCGCAGCGGTGATGCCCGGCATCGCCGCCAGCGCGTCGAGGGCGGCGATGCAGTCCTGCCGGGCCAGCGCCGGGTCGAGCTGGCCGGCCTTGCCCATCGCGTCCTGCATCCCGTCGTCGTCGTTCGGCGCCTCGTAGCCCGGGGCGAAGCGCCAGAACAGCTCCGGCGCGCCGACCAGGTAGCCGAGGTCGGCGAGGCGCTCGCCGACGGCGCGGATGTACGGACCGACGCCGAAGATCTCCTGGATCAGGACGATTGCCGCTTGCGGCGGATCGTCCGGTGTCCACAGCGTGAGGCTCATCGAGCCGCCGTCGCGCGGCACCGTCGTCGTGCTCATCGTCGTCATGCTCCCTAGCCTTGTCGACCAAATGCGACTCGCCGACATCGACTACGAGCTGCCGGACGAGCGCATCGCCCAGCAGCCGATCGAGCCCCGAGACGCGGCGCGCCTGCTCGTCGACCGGGGGAGTGCGGCGCCCGAGCACCGTCACGTGCGCGACCTGCCGGACCTGCTGGCGCCCGGTGATCTCCTGGTGGTCAACGACTCCAAGGTGATCCCGGCCCGGCTGAACCTGTGGCGCGAGACCGGTGGCGCCGCCGAGGTCCTCCTCCTCGAAGCGCTCGATGCCGAGCGGCGGACGTGGGAGGCGCTGGTCCGCCCGGCGCGCAAGCTCAAGCCCGGTGAGCTGCTGCGCGGCGCTGGCGGCGAGCCGCTCGTCGAGATCGGCGGGCGCACCGAGGCCGGCGACACGTTCATGGTGACGGTGCTCGGCGACGGCGACCCGCTGGCCACGCTGGAACGCCACGGCAGGATGCCGCTGCCGCCGTACATCACCGCCGCGCTGGCCGAGCCGGGCCGCTACCAGACCGTCTACGCCGCCGAGCCAGGCTCAGCGGCGGCGCCGACCGCCGGCCTGCACCTCACCCCGGACGTGCTCGACCGCCTCGCCGCCAACGGCATCGAGACGGCGCGGGTCGAGCTGCTCGTCGGCCTCGACACGTTCAAGCCGGTCGGCGTCGACGATCCCCGCCACCACGTGATCCACAGCGAGCGCTACCGGGTGCCGGCGGCGACGCTGGAGCGGGCCCGGGGCGCCAGGCGGGTCGTCGCCGTCGGCACGACCAGCGTCCGCGCCCTCGAATCGGCGGCGGCCACCGGGCAGCTCGCCGGCCGCACCCGCCTGTTCGTCCACCGCCCCTACGACTGGGAGCTCGTCAACGTGATGATGACCAACTTCCACCTGCCGCGCACCACGCTGCTGCTGATGATCGACGCCTTCGTCGGCGACCGCTGGCGCCGCCTCTACGAGACGGCGCTGGCCGAGCAGTACCGGTTCCTCAGCTTCGGCGACGCGATGCTCCTGGATCGCCATGTCTGACCGTGCTTCGGTCGCAGCCGAGCTGTTCCCTGCGCTCGCCGCCTCCGCCTCCGCCTCGCTTCGGCGCTCGCCGCGTGTCGGATCGGTGGTGAGCATCCGATGAACCCCGTCCGCTTCGAGACCGTCGCCACCGACGGCGCCGCCCGGACCGGTGTCGCCACCACCGCCCGCGGCACGTACCGCACGCCGTGCTTCATGCCCGTCGGCACCCGCGGGGCCGTCAAGCACCTCGGCGCGGCGGACTACGCCGACCTCGGTGCCGAGATCGTCCTCGGCAACACGTACCACCTGATGCTGCGTCCCGGGGCCGACGTCGTCGAGCACTTCGGCGGGCTCGGCCGCTTCGCCGCGTGGGACGGCCTGACGCTCACCGACTCCGGTGGCTTCCAGATCTTCTCGCTGAACCCGAAGGTCGACGACGACGGCGTCACGTTCGCCAGCACCTACGACGGCTCCAAGCACCGCTTCACACCCGAGTCGGCCGTCGCCGTCCAGCAGCAACTCGGCGCCGACATCCAGATGGTCCTCGACGTCTGCCCGCCGCTGCCGAGCGACGACCACGTGATCCGCCTCGCCGTCGAGCGGACCAGCGCATGGGCGGTCAGGGCACGGGCCGCGCACACCCGCGCCGACCAGGCGTTGTTCGGCATCGTCCAGGGCGGCGTCGACGAGGCGATGCGCGCCGAGAGCGCCAAGCGCACCGTGGAGCTCGACTTCGACGGCTACGGGATCGGCGGGCTGAGCGTCGGCGAGACCCGGGCGGAGATGGTCCCGGCGCTCGCCGCCGCCGTCGAACACCTCCCGGCGGAACGCCCCCGCTACCTGATGGGTGTCGGCGACCCGGCGAGCCTCGTCGAGGCGGTGGCCGTCGGCGTCGACCAGTTCGACTGCGTCATGCAGACCCGCCTCGGCCGCCACGGCACGGCGCTGACCTCGACCGGCAAGATCCACGTCAAGAACGCCACGTACCGGCTCGACGACGGCCCGATCGACGCGACCTGCCGATGCGCGGTGTGCGCCCGGCACAGCCGCGGCTACCTGCGCCACCTCTTCCAGGTGGGCGAGCCGACGGCGTTGCGCCTGGTCAGCATGCACAACATCGCCTGGACCCTGCAGCTGATGGCCGACATGCGCACCGCGATCGCCGACGGCACGTTTGCCCAGTTCAGGGACGGGGTGCTCGCCGTCTGGGGCTGACCAGCGCACCGCCGATCCGAGGCGCGGCGAGTGCCGAAGCGCAGCGGCGGCGGCGAGCACGGCAGGCGGAGGGAGCGGCTTTGCCGCGACCGGAGCACGAGACCTCGCGGCTAGGCTCGCAGATCGGTCAGAGGGCCCCGTCAGCGCCCTCCCGTCGAACAGGGTCCCAAACCTCAATGCACGCCTTCTCGATCGTCGCGTCCAGTAGTAGCTCCAGCGGCGGCGGCTCCATCATCTCGTTCCTCTTCCTGCCGCTGCTGATCGTCGCCGCGTACTTCCTGATGATCCGGCCGCAGCGCAAGCGCCAGAAGGCCTCCCAGGAGCTGCAGCGTTCGATCGAGGTCGGCGACGAGGTGATGACCACCTCCGGCGTCTACGGCTTCGTCACCGGCTTCGACGGCGACATCGCCTGGCTGGAGGTCGACGACAACGTCCAGCTGCGCGTCGCCCGCGCCGCCATCCAGCGCCGCGTCGACACCGCCCAGACCGCGGCGGAAGACGCCACCGCCCCCGACGCCAAGCCACGGCAGACCAAGATCGAGGACGCCGCGACCAAGGACGCGGTCGACGGCGACATCAAGTAGTCCCGCATGCGGCGAAACCTGTGGATCTCGCTGATCTTCATCTGCGTGGTCTCCTTCGGCGGGCTGGCGCTCATCTTCGCCACCGACAACCACCCGGCGCTCGGTCTCGACCTGCGCGGCGGCATCTCGGTCACGCTGGAGCCGAAGCCGGGCACGGACTACGACTCGGCCGGCCTCGACCTGGCCGTCGAGCAGATCCGCTCGCGTGTCGACTCGCTCGGCGTCGCCGAGCCGGAGATCCTCCGCCAGGGTGACGCGATCGTCGTCAACCTGCCGGGGGTCAAGGACCAGGACACCGCGTTGCGCCTCGTGCAGGTGACCGGCCAGGTGTACCTGCGCCCGGTGCTGCAGTGCAGCGCCCCGGCGTCCACCGACAGCACGACGACGTCGACCGCCACCGACGGCAGCGCACCGGTGGACTCGACACCGTCGACCGACGTCGTCGCCGGCTCTGGCAGCACGGTCGCCAGCAGCACGTCGGCCGTGAACGGCCTGCTCAAGCCGCGCAGCGCATCGACGACGTCGAGCTCGGTCCCGCCGGCTGACGCCACGAGCACGAGCACGATCGCCGCCCCTGCCGATGCGTCGGCGACGACGGTCGCCGGTGAGACGACCACCACCGTCGCCGGCGACGAGTCGACCACGACGACGAGCACACTGCCGGCGTCGGATCCGACGCAGAGCCAGGTGCTGCCGACCCTCGACGGCGCGCAGTGCTACGTCGGCCCGGCCGCCGGCACCGGCGAGGTGTTCGACCGCGACGCCCAGGCGACGATCATCCCCGGCACCGGCTGGGGCGTCACCGTCAACCTGCGCACCGGCGCCGGCGGCGCGGACACGTGGAACCAGATCGCCTCGCAGTGCTACAGCCGGTCCCAGACGTGCCCGAGCGGCCAGCTGGCCATCGAGCTCGACGGCACGATCATCTCCTACCCGACGGTCAACCAGCCGTCGTTCAGCGGCGGCGTGCAGATCTCCGGCAGCTTCTCGGAGTCGGAGGCCAAGAACCTCGCCCGGGTGCTGAAGAGCGGTGCGCTGCCGGTGCAGCTGCAGACCCAGACCGTGCAGAACGTCTCGCCGACGCTCGGCTCGGACTCGCTGCGCGCCGCGGTCGTCTCCGGCCTGATCGGCGTCGGGCTCGTCCTGCTGTTCATGCTCGTCTACTACCGGTTCCTCGGCATCGTCGTCATCGGTGGCGTCGTCGTCTCCGGGGCGCTGATCTGGAGCGTCGTCTCACTGTTGTCGCGGACGTCCGGCCTCGCGCTGTCGCTGGCCGGCATCACCGGGATCATCGTCTCCGTCGGCGTCACGGTCGACTCGTACGTCGTGTTCTTCGAACGGATGAAGGACGAGATACGCGCCGGGCGGTCGATGCGCAACGGCACGCAGCGGGCGTTCGCCGGTGCGTGGCACACGATCCTCGTCGCCGACCTCGTCTCGCTGATGGGCGCCCTCGTGCTCTGGTACCTGACCGTCGGCTCGGTCCGTAACTTCGCGTTCTTCCTCGGGCTGTCGACGTTGTGCGACCTCGCCGTCGCCTACTTCTTCACCCGTCCGTCGGTGCTGCTGCTGAGCCGCACGCACTGGATGTCCAAGCGCAAGGTGATGGGCATCGAGGCGAGCACCGGGGGGAGCGAGCGATGACGACCGACATCTCGGCGACGCCATCGCCGGCCTCGCCGTTGCACGACGACGGGCTGCCACCGCGGCGTAGCGCTGTGGGTCGCCTCTATCACGGCGAGACGTCGATCGACTTCTACGGCAGGCGCTGGTGGGGCCTCGGCCTGTCCGGCGTGCTGGTCCTGGTGACGATCATCTCGCTGCTCGTCACCGGCCTGAACCTCGGCATCGACTTCGAAGGCGGCGTGTCGTGGGAGGTGCCGTCGGCGACGATGACCGTCGATCAGGCCCGTGGCGTTCTGGAGGAGCAGGGCATCCCCACCGACAACGTCAAGATCGTCGAGCGCACGTCGTCGACGGGGCGCAACCTGCTGATCACGGCGGCCGACCAGCCGCTGGACAAGCAGCAGGCGGTGCGCGCCGCGCTGGCGTCGTCGGCCGGCATCGAGGAGACCGCTGTCAGCAGCAGCTCGGTCAGCTCGACGTGGGGCGCGAGCATCACCACCAAGGCCGTCCGCGCCCTGATCGTGTTCCTCGTCCTCGTCGCCCTGTTCATCGCCTGGCGGTTCGAGTGGCGGATGGCGATCTCGGCGATCGCGGCGATGCTCCACGACGTGCTGATCAGCGTCGGCGTGTACTCGGTGTTCGGCTTCGAGGTGACGCCGGCGACGGTCGTCGCCTTCCTGACGATCCTCGGCTTCTCGCTGTACGACACGATCGTCGTGTTCGACAAGGTCAAGGACAACGACGCCCGCTACGCGTCGAGCCGGGTCCCCTACGCCGACATCATGAACGTGTCGATGAACCAGACGCTGATGCGCTCGCTGAACACGAGCATCGCCGCCGTCCTGCCGGTGCTCTCGCTGCTGATCGTCGGCGCCGGGATCTTGGGCGCGGTGACGCTGCGCGAGTTCTCGCTGGCGCTGCTCGTCGGCCTGATCACCGGCTCGTACTCGTCGATCTTCGTCGCCACGCCGCTGCTGGCGATCCTCAAGGAGCGGATGCCGAAGTACCGCGGCCTGCGCGGCTCGCACGCCACCGGGGCGGACCTGGAGCGCCTCGTCCTCGGTGCCGCGCCGGTCGGCCGCGATCGCCGGGCGCGGCGGGTGCGGTCGGGGGCCAGCGACGGCGGGAGCGCGACGATCGAGCCGGACGCTGGTGGTGGGCACGGTGACGTGACCGCGCCGATCGTGCCGGCCGGCCCGAAGCCGGCGCTCACCCACCCGCCGCGGCCGCGCAAGAAGAAGCGTCGCTGACGGCGCCGGAGGCGGCCGATATCCTCCGGACATGACGGTCACGCGGCACTGGACGGCCGACCACATCAGGGACATCGCCGACTACCCCAGGGCGGGCGTGACGTTCCGCGACATCACGCCGTTGCTCGGCGATGCCGAGGCGTTCCGTCGTGCCGTCGGCGAGCTCGCCGATCGCTTCGCCGGGATCGAGGTCTCCCGGGTGCTCGGCATCGAGGCTCGTGGCTTCATCATCGCCGCCCCGATCGCCTACCGGATGGACGCCGGGTTCGTCCCCGTGCGCAAGGCCGGCAAGCTGCCGTGGGCGGTGGTGCGCGAGGAGTACGACCTGGAGTACGGCACCGACAAGCTGGAGATCCACCGTGACGCGATCCGGCCCGGCGAGCGGGTGCTGGTGATCGACGACGTGTTGGCCACCGGCGGCACGGCGTCGGCGACGTGTCGCCTCGTCGAAGAGCTCGGCGGCGTCATCGTCGGTCTCGGCTTCATGCTGGAGATCGACGGGCTGGGCGGGCGCGAACGCCTCGGCGAGCGGCTGATCGAGAGCCTCGGGAGCTGACCAGGATGCCCGTCCCCGCTCGGGGGCTGCGCCCCCGGACCCCATCGTCGTCCGGCTCCCTGACGGTCGCTCGGCCAACCGGGCATCAGGTGCCCTGATGCCCGCCGTCGACCGGGTCCTGCCGTGGCGGCGCAACCAGAACGTCGCGGCCGAGGAGCTGACCCCGCTGCTCGCCGCCTACCGCCGCCGCCACCCGAAGGCGCCGGTGGCGACGATCAACCGCGCCTACGAGACGGCCAAGGAGGCGCACCGCAACCAGCTGCGCTCCAGCGGCGAGAGCTACATCAACCATCCGATGGCCGTCGCCCGGATCGTCGCCGAGATCGGCCTCGACGAGATCTCGCTCGTCGCCGCGCTGCTCCACGACGCCGTCGAGGACACCGAGATCACACTCGCCGACGTCAACGCCGGCTTCGGTCCCGAGGTCGCCCAGATCGTCGACGGCGTCACCAAGCTGGAGCGGCTGCAGTTCGACTCCAAGGAGGCCCAGCAGGCGGCGACGATGCGCAAGATGCTCGTCGCCATGGCCCGCGACCTGCGGGTGCTGATCATCAAGCTCGCCGACCGGCTGCACAACATGCGCACGTTGGCGGCGATGCCCAGCGAGAAGCAGCGGCGCATCGCCCAGGAGACGCTCGACATCTATGCGCCGTTGGCCCACCGCCTCGGCATGCAGGAGGTCAAGCAGCAGCTCGAGGACCTCGCGTTCGCGTCGCTGTACCCGAAGCGCTACGCCGAGCTCGACCACCTGGTGGGGGAGCGTTCGCCCGAGCGCGAGGCGTACCTGGCCAAGGCCGTCGCCGAGGTCCAGGGGCGGTTGCGCGAGCTGAACATCGACGCCGAGGTCACCGGCCGCGGCAAGCACCTGTGGAGCATCTACGAGAAGATGGTCCAGAAGGGCAAGGAGTTCGACGAGATCTTCGACCTCATCGCGGTGCGTGTCATCGTCGACTCGCTGAAGGACTGCTACGCGGCGCTGGGCTGCATCCACGGCCGCTACAAGCCGGTGCTGGGGCGGTTCAAGGACTACATCGCGATGCCGAAGTTCAACCTCTACCAGAGCTTGCACACCACGGTCATCGGGCCGGGCGGCAAGGTGGTCGAGGTCCAGATCCGCACCCGGGAGATGCACCAGCGTGCCGAGTGGGGCGTCGCCGCCCACTGGGCGTACAAGGACGGTGTGCCGTCGAACGACATCGACTGGCTGAACCGGATCATCGACTGGCAGGCCGACGTCATCGACCCGGCCGTGTTCATGGAGAACCTGAAGACCGACCTGGAGCAGGACGAGGTCTTCGTGTTCTCCCCGAAGGGGAGGGTGATCACCCTGCCGGTCGGTTCGACCACCGTCGACTTCGCCTACGCGGTGCACACCGAGGTCGGCCACCGATGCATCGGCGCCAAGGTGAACGGGCGGCTGGTGCCGCTGCAGCACCGGCTGCGCAGTGGCGACACGTGCGAGATCTTCACGTCGAAGCTGGAGTCCGCCGGGCCGTCGCGGGACTGGCTGCAGTTCGTCGAGTCGCCTCGGGCTCGCAACAAGATCCGCCAGTGGTTCAGCCGTGAGCGGCGCGTCGACATGGTCGAGACCGGCCGCGACGAGTTGAACCGGGAGTTCCGCCGCGAGGGTCTGCCGCTGCAGCGGATCTGGGCCAGCGACCTGCTCGCCCGGGAGGTCCAGGCCGCGTCGTACGCCGACCTCGACGCGCTGCTGGCGGCGATCGGCGAGAAGCACGTCTCGGCGCGCTCGGTCGCCCAGAAGGTGGCGCGTGCGTCGCGCACCGGCGACGACGCCGAGCAGCCACCGTCGACGGTGGTGCGCCAGGGCTCGGCGCGCAAGCAGCGCAACACCGCCGGCGTCCACGTCGAGGGCCTCGACGACGTGCTCGTGCGCCTGTCACGGTGCTGCACGCCGGTGCCTGGCGACGAGATCATCGGCTTCATCACCCGCGGCCGCGGCGTCAGCGTGCACCGCGCCGACTGCGCCAACGCCGAGAGCCTGATGAGCGAGCAGGCGGCGCGCCTCGTCGACGTGGAGTGGGACGGCGACCAGAGCAAGGCCGTGTTCCGCGCCGGCGTCGAGGTCGTCGCCCTCGACCGCTCCAAGCTGCTGCGCGACGTCGCCAACGCGCTCAGCGAGCAGCACGTCAACATCGTCGCCTGCAGCACCCACACCGGCGGCGACCGCGTCGCCAAGATGCGCTTCGAGTTCGAGATGGCCGACGCCAGCCACCTCGAGTCGGTCCTGCGCACGATCAAGACCATCGACGCCGTCTACGACGCCTACCGCCTCGTCCCCGGGAAGTCGGCTTAGAGCGCGTGCCGACAAGGCACACGTGTGGGTGTAGCGGTGGCCAATTTGATGAATTTGCCGGTGATGATGTAAGCGATTGGCGGCGAGCCAAAACAAGACATAAGCCTCAAGCGCGAGCCCGTACACCGCCGCCGGTTCGCCACCCTCACCGAGGCCGCCAAGCAATCTTCGCAGCGATCAGCCGCGACAAGGCGCAGCGCCGCATCGACACCAATGTTGTACGTGTTCTCATTATGTATCTAGGAGCTCCGCGACGGAATGAAGTCCCCGGTGACGTCAGAGGGGTGTTGGGAGGTGGAGGACATCGTGAGAGATGTAGATGGCCAACAAGACGTCACAACTCGTGAAGGTCTGACCATCCCCCCGTTGGGCGGACACCTCGTATAGGAGGAAGTCCATGTCCAACAAGAAGCGGTCGCCGGGTCGTCCGGCGAAGTATCCGCCTGAGTTCCAGCGGGACGCGGTTGCGATGGTGCTCGATGAGCAGCGTTCGATCGCGGATGTTGCTCGTTCGCTCTTGGTGAACGAGGGCACGTTGGGGAACTGGGTCGCGAAGGCGCGCCGTGAACGCGCCCAGGGGACCGAGTTGAACGCCGACGAACGCGTCGAGTTGGCGGAGTTGCGCGGTGAGGTCACGCAGTTGCGGATGGAGCGTGATCTGCTCAAACGATCGATGGCCTTCTGGGTGAAGGAGTTGATGCTGTGACTCGCTATCGCTGCGTCGACGACCAGAAGGCAGCCGGGTTCCCGGTCACCGCGGCGTGCGAGGCGGCTGGCGTGTCCACGTCGGGGTTCTACGACTGGCGCACACGTGAGGCTGGCGCACCGACGGACCGTCAGGTCGCCGAGGCCGAGCTCGTCTCGTTGATGGCCGAGATCTTCGACGCCTCCGACGGCAACTACGGCGTCCCGCGGATGCTGCGCGAGCTGCGCCGCGCCGGTCTCGCGGTCAACCACAAGCGGGTGCGTCGGCTGATGCGCCGCCATGGGATGGCGGGCAGGTTCCGGCGGCGACGCTGCCAGACCACGTTCCCGGGCCCGGACGGCTACGTGATCCCGGACCTCGTCGAGCGCGGCTTCGCGCCCGGCGCCCCGGACCGGGCGTGGTGCCAGGACATCACCTACATCGCCACCGGCGAGGGCTGGCTCTACCTGGCGTCGGTCCTCGATCTGGGCAGCCGGCGGCTGGTCGGCTACTCGATGGCCGACCACATGCGCACCGAGCTTCGTCACCGACGCCCTGTCGATGGCCGTCGCTGCCAGAGGCGGCGTGAGCGGGGTGATCGCGCACGCGGATCGTGGGTCGCAGTACACGTCGAACGACTACCTCTCGTTCTGCGCCGACAACAGGCTGCGCCCCTCGGTCGGACGGACCGGGGTGTGCTGGGACAACGCCGTCGCCGAGTCATTCTGGGAATCGCTGAAACGTGAATGCGTCCAAGGACGAGTGTTCGCGACCCGCGCCGACGCCCGCAGAACGATCTTCCGCTGGATCAACTGGTATAACACGAAAAGACTTCACGGAAGTCTCGGCTATATCCCACCAATCGAGTGGGAAACACAGTATAATCAAGCAGCATAAACCCCGTCCGGCCAACGGGGAGATGGCCAGTCTGATTGCGTTCTACGAGCTGGCATTCGACGACGTGTATGCAGCGGCGGTACGTCTCACTCACGGCCAGCAACACGAGGCCGAGGACCTTGTTCACGACGCCTTCGTCCGGCTTGTCCGGACAACACGGGCAGGGGATGTCACCGCCGTCGGCGTTGGATGGATGGTGACGGTCGTGCGGCGTCTCTACATCGACCGTTGGCGATCACGCGACAGAGAACAGCGACGCCTACGCCTCGTCGCCAATGACTCCGTTGCCCAGCCCCCCATCCCCGACGGGCTCCGACGACCCACCTCGATCCTCGGCGGTCTCAACGAACGGGAGCGAACTGCTCTGATTCTTCGCTACGTCGAGGATCTGCCCGTCGGCGAAGTTGCAGAACTTCTGGGATCGACAGTCCGCGCCACTGAATCGTTACTGCAACGCGCCAAGCACAAGGCACGAACGACAACAACGAGGACAGCATGAGCGATCAATGGATCGGCGAGCTGCGCGTGCAGCTGAACGACACACAGCCACGTCCTCAGTTCCGCAACGAACTGCGACGCATCCTCAACGAGGAGTGGTCATCACCGACCACGCCCCCACCACGGGTCGACCACCGATCGAGATGGCTTATGACAGCCGTAGCGGCAGCGTTGGTTGTCGCCGTCGTCGGCCTGGTAGCGCTTAGCCGACGGTCTCGCTCAACGCACCCTGGAACCCCGCCGATGCCGGCCACAGCGCCCTCCACGACCAGCCCAACCGCGACGACAGTCATCTCGGCGACGTCAACCATCGAGGCAGCGCCAACGACAGTTCAACTCGGACCAATTGTGGCAACCACGAACCCGCCGACAACGCCGCCGCTGACCAGCACGAGCGCTGTTCCATCCGGAGCGCCGACGTTGCTCGACGGTTGGACAACGAGCACGTCCGCACCTGACCGGTCGCTGCCGTTCTTCTTGCCTGCCGCACCGATCCCCGGCGCCAGTGGCGCCCCGATCAGGTGGGAGGCAACAGCCAACGAACCAGTGCCCAACGACTACGTCCAAACATTCTACAACCCTGACCGGCCCGCCTATCTGATGGTGAAGACCGACCTCGACCAGGTCGTTCCCGCAGCTCCGAAGACGCCCATCGACACCACCGGTTGGACACAACCGTGGACCGACGCCTACCGGCTTGCAAGCGCCCCCGGCTACGCGAACGTTCAGCTCATCGCCCCTGGTGGCTTCGTCACACTCAGCGGATCAGGCATCACCAGCGCCGAACTGATCCAGATCGCCAGCACTCTGCAACGCCGTCCGCTCTCAGATCCTGGATGGACCGTCACCCCGCCGAACGGGTTCGTGCCCTTCGCTGAGAGCGAAGGTGGCGTGAGCCAAGGACCGTCGCATGGCTTGTCGTGGCGCGGGTCCGACGGATCCCTTGTCGCGGAGCTCACCATCAACGCTGACCAGGCCGATGTCGTTGTTACGGCGTGGGGTGAACCCTCCCAAGTCGCGACGATTGACATCGACGGCCACGCGGGGATCCTGACGATCAACGGCCCACGCGTCGCCATCACGTGGACCATCGACGGCGCCGAAGTTCTCTTCGGCATGATCGGCGACAGGCTCACTGCCGAGGCGATCGTGCGGGGCCTCGTAGGGGTCACCGAAGTGGACTGGCTGCAGGCCAGCCGACCGAACAACGGCTCCAACGATGGGTGCTCAAGCCTTTTTTGCTAGTGTCCTGAGTCTGTAGTTCGCTGGAATTTTGAGGTGGTGTGTCGTGTTGTCGTTGTTGTCAGCGACGATGGGAGGCACCGATGGGCCAGCGAGGACGACCGACAGCGCAGATCGTGTTGAGCGCGGATGAGCGTGAGACGCTTGAGCGGTGGGCTCGCCGGCCGACGACGGGCCAGGCGTTGGCGTTGCGGTGTCGCATCGTGCTTGCCGCTGCGGATGGTGAGCTGAACAAGGACATTGCCCGCGACCTGAGGTGCAACGCGGTGACGGTCGGCAAGTGGCGGTCCCGGTTCGCCGCCAAGCGTCTCGACGGGTTGATCGACGAGCCGCGTCCGGGGCAGCCGCGCAAGATCACCGACGAGATCGTCGAGCAGGTGATCGTGACCACGCTGGAGGAGGCGCCGCCGGACGGGGCGACGCAGTGGTCGACACGGTCGATGGCTGCCAAGGTGGGTCTGAACCAGACAGCGATCACCAGGATCTGGCGCACGTTCGGGCTCAAGCCACACCGGATCGAGGACTTCAAGTTGTCGACCGACCCGCAGTTCATCGACAAGGTCCGCGACGTCGTCGGTCTCTATCTCAACCCGCCCGACGCCGCGGTGGTGTTGTGCGTCGATGAGAAGACCCAAGTCCAAGCCCTCGACCGCACCGCCCCGGTGTTGCCGATGCTGCCCGGCACCCCAGCACGGCGGACCTACACCTACGTGCGCAACGGCACCTCCGACCTGTACGCCGCGTTGGACATCGCCTCGGGCAAGGTGCTCACCCAGATGACCGACCAGCACCGCGCCGTCGAGTTCAGATCGTTCTTGAACCTCATCGACCGCACCGTGCCCGACGGGTTGGACGTGCACGTGATCTGCGACAACGCCTCCACCCACAAAGCACCCGAGATCCAACGCTGGCTGAAGCGACACCGCCGGTTCACGCTGCACTACACCCCGACCTACAGCTCGTGGCTCAACCAAGTCGAGCGCTGGTTCTCCGAGCTGACAACGAAGAAGCTGCGCCGGGCCACGCACCGGTCCGTCACCGAACTCCGCCGTGACATCAACGACTGGGTCGAGCACTGGAACGAGAACCCACGCCCATTCATCTGGCGCAAGACCGCCGACGAGATCCTCGACAGCCTCGCCAGCTATCTCCAACGAATCAACGACTCGCGACACTAGTGTCTGGCCATCTCCCCGTTGGCCGGACGGGGTTTATGCTGCTTGATTATACTGTGTTTCCCACTCGATTGGTGGGATATAGCCGAGACTTCCGTGAAGTCTTTTCGTGTTATACCAGTTGATCCAGCGGAAGATCGTTCTGCGGGCGTCGGCGCGGGTCGCGAACACTCGTCCTTGGACGCATTCACGTTTCAGCGATTCCCAGAATGACTCGGCGACGGCGTTGTCCCAGCACACCCCGGTCCGTCCGACCGAGGGGCGCAGCCTGTTGTCGGCGCAGAACGAGAGGTAGTCGTTCGACGTGTACTGCGACCCACGATCCGCGTGCGCGATCACCCCGCTCACGCCGCCTCTGGCAGCGACGGCCATCGACAGGGCGTCGGTGACGAGCTCGGTGCGCATGTGGTCGGCCATCGAGTAGCCGACCAGCCGCCGGCTGCCCAGATCGAGGACCGACGCCAGGTAGAGCCAGCCCTCGCCGGTGGCGATGTAGGTGATGTCCTGGCACCACGCCCGGTCCGGGGCGCCGGGCGCGAAGCCGCGCTCGACGAGGTCCGGGATCACGTAGCCGTCCGGCCCGGGAACGTGGTCTGGCAGCGTCGCCGCCGGAACCTGCCCGCCATCCCATGGCGGCGCATCAGCCGACGCACCCGCTTGTGGTTGACCGCGAGACCGGCGCGGCGCAGCTCGCGCAGCATCCGCGGGACGCCGTAGTTGCCGTCGGAGGCGTCGAAGATCTCGGCCATCAACGAGACGAGCTCGGCCTCGGCGACCTGACGGTCCGTCGGTGCGCCAGCCTCACGTGTGCGCCAGTCGTAGAACCCCGACGTGGACACGCCAGCCGCCTCGCACGCCGCGGTGACCGGGAACCCGGCTGCCTTCTGGTCGTCGACGCAGCGATAGCGAGTCACAGCATCAACTCCTTCACCCAGAAGGCCATCGATCGTTTGAGCAGATCACGCTCCATCCGCAACTGCGTGACCTCACCGCGCAACTCCGCCAACTCGACGCGTTCGTCGGCGTTCAACTCGGTCCCCTGGGCGCGTTCACGGCGCGCCTTCGCGACCCAGTTCCCCAACGTGCCTGAGGCGTTTCTGACTTTGCCGCGGAGAACGGGTTGGAAATGATCCAACTCATGGGGTCTCCTCGGGGTTCGGGTGGTTGTGCCGGCGGTGGTGTTCGAGCCGTTCTTGTCGGGCTCGTTGGAGGCCTTGCCGGCGGGCCTCACGGATGGCTTGTCCTCGGCCGTAGTGCTCGTCGTCGGGGGTGACGTAGCCGATCGCTTCGTGCAGTCTCACGCTGTTGTACTCGATCCGCACACGGGCCAGCTCGACCTCGAGCACGACAGGATCGACGATGTCTTCGAGGTGGGGCCACTCGCCCTTGATGTGCCCGAAGAAGCTCTCGATCCAGGCCTGGTCCGTCGGGGTGTGGGGCCGCCCGCGATGCTGCGCGATGGCCAGCAGCGTCATGAACGCCCGGGTGTCGCGCGAGGCCATCGGCGGGCCGTTGTCGGACACGGCGAGCAGGATCGGCCGGTTCGGGTTATCGACGGCCAGGTCGAGACGCGCGTCGGTGAGCAAGTCGAGCAGTCCTTCGGCCTCGACGGCGTGCTCGAAGATCACTTGCACTTGGGTGGCGGTCTCCTCGACAGACACGAGCGTGTCGATCCACCGTCGGCTGACCATGTCGACGATCGCGAACACGACCCGCCTGGCGCGGCTGAAGTGGGTGGCGTCGTAGATCCAGATCCGGTTCGGTTCCCACACCAGCCACTCCGGCCACGGCTTCTTCTCGCTGCGGGTCCGCGGCGGCAGCTGAGGCACCACGAGCCCGTGAGCGGCCAGGACACGCCGGAACGTCGACGGGGCGACCCACACCAGACCCTCGTAGGAGCCGCGGTGGGCGAGCTTGCGGTGCGACCGGTCGATGGGCCCCCACCGCTCGACGATCTCCAGGATCGCGTCGATCTCGGCGGGCAGGATCCCATGCGCCGGATGGCCTCCGGGCGCCCGGTCGGCGAGCGTGCCGACATCGCGGCGGCGGGCCCGCCAGCGGTGGACACGGTCGTCGGACACCTGCCACAACGAGCACACCCAGCTGTGGGCGAACCCGCCGGCGACAGCGTCGTCGACAGTCTTGAGGACCAGCTCCTTGACATCGGCGGGGACTCTCGCCGGGAGCGCGCCGGTCAGCCCCAACCGGACTTTCCCCGGATCACCGCCAACTCGATCGCTTGCGCCTTGATCGCCTCGGTCAACGCCGCGATCTCGGTCCGCGCCGCGTCGAGCTCCCAGTTCCGTTCCTTGACCGGCCGGCCAGGCTGGCGGGCCAGCGCAGCCAACGCCGCGTCCTTGACGGTGCGCCGGATCCCGATCACGGTCGACACGTCGACCTGCCACTTGCGCGCCGCGTCGGCCTGGGAGATCTCGCCCGCGGTCACCTGCAAGAAGATCTCCCACTTCGTCTCCGCCGACAACCTCTTCGGCTGCCTCCGCGTCCTCGCCTCGGTCATCAACTGCTCCTCTCAACGTGATCGAGGAGACAACCAGCCTTGGGTCATTTCGCGATCCATCCTCCGCGGCGAAGTCAGACGCAAACCATGTTGGACATGGACTTCCTCCTATACGAGGTGTCCGCCCAACGGGGGGATGGTCAGTCCTGCGTTAGAAATAGCTCGCGTTGGTGGGGTGGTTGGTAGTGCGATCGGTGGGTGGCAGGTCGTGGTCGTCCGAGAGTTCCGATCGTGGTGTCTGATGAGGACCGGGAGGTGCTGGTCCGTTGGTCGAAACGCCCGACGGCGCCGCACTCGATCGCGCAGCGGGCAAGGATCGTGCTGCTCGCCGCTGACGGGTTGTCGAACAACGAGGTCGCTGACAAGGTCGGGGTGAATCAGGCGACGGTGGTGAAGTGGCGCAAGCGGCGCCAAACGAGACTTCGGCCTCAACCGAACCCGCTACACCAGCCTCGACGGCGCCAGGACCTGGTGCGGCCGCGGCGTGTTCAACCACAACCTCATCAAGATCGCCACCCTCATCGACACCAACTGAACACACCCCTGAAACCCCCGAATCGAACACGGACCGACCGCGCCGACGAGAACCGCAAGCAAGCCAACCAGCAGCCGCTCACCCACGACTTCTTCAGGACGAAGTAGCTACGCGACGACGACGCGGTTGCCGCCGGACTCCTTGGCGGCGTACATCGCTCGGTCGGCCTGGATGAGCAGGTGGTCGCCGTCGTCGCTGCTCGTCCGGGTGTGGCTGACGCCGACGCTGGCGCCGATGACGACCACCTCGCCGTGGGTGGCGATCGGCTCGCACAGGACGCGCACGATGCGCTCGCCGACGGCGACGGCGTCGGCCGCGTCGGTGTTCGGGCAGAGCACGACGAACTCGTCGCCACCCGTGCGCGTCAACGTGTCCGACGGGCGGGTCAGCTTGGTCAGCCGGGCGGACACGATCCGCAGCACCTCGTCGCCGTGGGCGTGACCGAGGGTGTCGTTGACCTGCTTGAACTTGTCGAGGTCGATCAGCAGGACCGCCAGGCCGCGACCGCGGCCGGCGTCGACGGTGGCGTCGGCCAGCCGGCGCTGCAGCTGGATGCGGTTGCCGAGACCCGTCAGCGGATCGTGCAGTGCCTGCCAGGACAGCTCGGTCTCCAGTCGCTTGCGCTCGGTGATGTCGCGCAGGCTGATCCGGTAGGTCACCCGGCTGTTCGAGCGCGCGTCGAGCACCGCCGACGTCGAGTGCGCCACCCAGATCAGCTCGCCGTCGGCGCGGCGCATCTGCAGCTCGGCGGTCACCGAACCAGCCCGCGAGCTGCGGTCGTCGAGCAGGCGGGTGAGGTCACCCTGCCCGCTCGGCAGCAGCAGCGTCGCCTCGTGGCCGATCAGGTCGGCCGGCGAGTAGCCGAGCAGCGTCGACGAGCTCGGTGAGGCGTAGGCGATCGTGCCGCGGTCGTCGATGAGGATGACGACGTCGGCGGCGGTCTCGGAGAGGATGCGGAAGCGGGCCTCGCTGGCGCGCAGCGCTGCGTCGAGACGCTCGCGCTCGAGGACGTGGGCGAACGTGTCGGCGACGATGCGCAGGTACGCCATCGCGTCCTCGTCCCACTCTCGGGCGGCGTCGGTCATCGCCACACCGAGCTCGCCGACCAGCTGGCCGGCCACCGACATCGCCACCGCCATCATCTCGCCCTTGCAGCCCGAGTGGGCTCGCCACTCGGCGGTCCACGGCTCGTCGGGATCACCGGGGCGTAGGTGGACCGGTGTCGGCTGACGTAGCCGCTGCACCCAGTTGGGCGTCGCCGAGAACGGGACCGTCAGAACCTCGTCGACGAGTGCGCCGGCACGGCCGATGCGCGACACCACCTCGCTGGCCTCGTCGATCTGCGCCACCCAGGCGGCGTCGGCGCCGAGCATCTCGGCGATGGCCGCACAAGCATCGTCGAGCTGGGCGAGGAACGCATCGGGGCCGATGTCCAGGGCACTCTGGGCGAGCTCGAACGTGTGCCGCAGCCGGGCGACGCGCAGCGCTTCGGCGCGCTCGGCGATGACGTGGGTGGTGACGTCCCGTGCGGTCAGGATCGTGCCGCCGACCAGCGGATTGCGCTGGGCCCCGCTGAGGATCTCCCACCAACCTGCGACGGATCCGTCGGAGCGCATCGCGCGGACCCGGGTGTTCTCGGTCGGGTTGCGCTCCATCAGCGCGGCGAAGCGCTGGACGGCGAGCGGCCGGTCTTCCTCGTGGATCAGCTCGAAGCCCGACAGCCCGACGAGCTGCTCGATCGTCATGTCGAGGTTGCGGCGCAGGGCGCTGTTCGCGTAGCGGACGATCGCCCGGTCGTCGACGACGAGCACGAAGTCCGACGAGCCGTCGAGCAGCGCTTCGAAGCGCGCCTGCGATTCGCGCAGGGAGTCCTCGACCTTGAGGCGCCCGATGTGCGACGAGATCACGCCGGCGATGCCGCGGACGAAGGCGACCTCGGGCTCGGTCCATCGGCGGGCGTCGTGTTCGACGACGACGGTGAGCACGCCGTCGAAGTGGCCACCGGCACCGAGCGGGACGATCATCGCCGCCCGCGGCGCCGCCGGGTCGCTGCGCCATGTCGCCGCATACGGCGCGTCGGCCGTCTCGATGTCCTCGACGATCAGCGGCTCGAGGTCCGGCAACTTCGTCATCATCTCGGTGTACATCATCCGCGGCGGCACGCCGAGCGGCGAGCGTGCCGTGCGGGGCCACCGTGAGCTGCGCACGAGCCGCTCGCCCTCTTGGAGGACGAGGGTCACGGAGTCGACGCCGAGCAGTTCGCCGATCTGCTGCAGGTGTGTGTCGAGCCCGTCGGCGATCGAGCCGCGGTCGAGGCCGAGTGCCCACTGGGCGACGGCCATCTGCACGCGGTCGAACGCGGCGCGGGTGGTGGCGGCGCGCATGTCCGCGAGCACCGTGCGGTCGGCGCGCTGGCGCTGGATGACGTTGGCGATCACGTGGGCGAGCTGCTGGATGGCGGCCAGCTCGTCTTCGCTCCACGCCCTGCCGTGGGCGGAGGTGGCCGCGCCGAGCGCACCGAGGAGCTTGCCGTCCATGACCAGGCCGGCGATCACGTGCGAACCGAACGACTTGCCGGGGAACGACGCTGCCAGCTCGGCACTCCACTGGCCCGGCGCCGGGTCGACGACGACGCGCTGGCTCGACACGAGGTCGAGCCAGGCCGGCACCTCGTCGACGGGCACGGGGCGCCGCCATGGGCTGTCGGGTTGGGTGAGCGCCGGCTCGTAGCTCCACAGCGCCGCAGTCCGCACCCAGTCGCCGTCGATCACGTTGACGAACAGGACGTCGGCGCCCAGCATCTCGGCGACCGGGGCGATGGCCGCGTCGAGGTCGGCGAGCACGTCGTCGCCGCTGCGCTCGACGGCCCACTGGGTGAGCTGGGCGACGACCGTCGAGAGGTCGCGGCGGCGGCGCTCGGTCCGCTCGCGAACGTTGGCCTCGGTGACGTCGCGGCCGACGGCGACGATGAAGCTGCGGCCGGCGTCGAGCGGATCGGCGATCTGCTGCAGCTCGCAGTGGACCTCGGTGACCGCCTTCGTGTTGCGGTTGTCGAGCACCCACGGACCGGACCAGCGCCCGATGGTGCGCAGCGCCTCGCGGACCTCGTCCAGCGCCACCGCGGCGAACGGACCGCTGGTGATGCCGACCAGGTCGTTGCTGACCCCGTCGAGTGACGCCCCGCGCTCGATGCCGACGGCGTCGCGCATCGCCGTGTTGGCGTACAACCAGTTGCCGCGAGTGTCGTACATCACGACCAGCGAGTCGGACTGCTCGATCGTCCACTCGAAGCGGGCGCGCTCTTCCTCCAGCACCCGCCGCTCGGAGATGTCTCGGTTGGCGTGCAGCCAGTGGGTGAGCCGGCCGTACTCGTCGAAGATCGGGCTGACCGTCAGCTCGCACAGGTACGGCGTCCCGTCCAGGCGGAACATCCCCAGCTCGCGGCTGGCGCTTTGCTCGCCGGCGAGCACCACCCGGTACCACGCTGCCAGCTCCGGATCCGTGGTGTGGCGCAGCAGCGTGGTGACCGGAAGGCCGACGACGTCGGCGGCGTGGCTGCCCGTCTCCGCTTCGAACCGGGCGTTGACGTGGATGATCTGGGGCACCGGTGCGGCGGCGTCGGTGACGACGATCGCGTCGTGGGCCGTGGCCAGTGCGGCGACGAGCAGGCGCGACAGCGGTGTGCCGGCACCGGGTAGCCGGTCGACGGGCAGCCCGTCGGCGCGGTGGTCGAACGCCTTCGCCGCATCGCCGCCACCGACGTATGCCGAGCGCTGGCGTTCGATGCGCTCGGCGAGCTCGTCGATCGGGCCCGGTGACCCGAACAGGAAGCCCTGCGCCTCGTCGGCGCCGAGGCGGATCAGCGCGTCGACCTGGACCGGATCCTCGACGCCCTCGGCGATCACCCGCAGGCCGAGCGTGTGGGCGAGCTTCGATCACTGCCTCGACGATCGCCTCGTCGGCCGCCACCGTCCCGAGCCCGGTGACGAAGCTGCGATCGATCTTCACCGCGGTGACCGGCAGCTGGCGCAGGTAGGAGAGCGACGAGTAGCCGGTGCCGAAGTCGTCGAGGGCGATCTCGACGCCGAGCCGGCGCAGGCTGGTGAGGCTGTCGACGGCGCTGTCGAGGTCGGCCAGGACCGTGGTCTCGGTGACCTCGAAGCCGATCTCGTGCGGGCTGAGGGTCTCGTCGGCGATCGCCGTCTCGATCCGCCGCAGGACCTCGTCGGCGCCGGCCACCTCATGGGCGCCGAGGTTGATCCACACCCGCAGCGGGCGGTCGCCCTGGCTCGGGCGCAGGCGGTCCAGCGCCTCGAGGACCCGGTCGAGCATCCACTGCCCGACGTCGGGCATGAGGCCGGCGGCTTCGGCGACGGGCAGGAACTCGTCGGGCAGCAGCAGCCGCCCGGCGCGGCGCGGCCAGCGCACGAGGGCCTCGAGGGCGACGACGCGGTTGTCACGAAGGTCGACCACCGGTTGGAAGTGGGCGCGCAGGTCGCCCTCGGCGATCGCCTCCTGCAGTTCGGCCTCGAGCCGCTGGGCGCGGTCGACCTCGCGGCCGAGCTCCTCGCCGTACTCGGCCGGCGTCGCCCGCTCCTGCTCCTTGGCGGCCCGGTATGCGCTTTGGGCGTGGTCGAGCAGTTCCAGGCCGGCCTCGCCCGGGGCGGCGGTGGCATACCCGCCGCGGACGTCGAGGCGCAGCTCGATCGTCCCGAGGTGGATCGGCTCGCGGATCGCGGTCATCAGCCGCGCCGCGACCTCCTGGATCTCCGCCGGCGTGGCGCCGAGGACGAGGGCGGTGAGCGTCGAGCCGGCGTCGGACAGCAGCGCGTCGGCCGGGGCGGCGCGCAGCGCCCGGCGCACGACGAGCGCCAGCGCGCTGTCGCCGACGCCGGCGCCCCAGCGCTCGTTGACGTCGTGGAAGCGGACGATGTCGAGATGGATCACCCCGGCGGCGCTCTGGCAGCGCACCAGCTCGCGGCGGAGCGTGGCTCGCGGCACCAGTGCCGCCGAGCGCTGCTCGGCAATTGGTTCGGAGGTGGGAACTGACATTCGCTGACCAGCACCATGCCCGACGACGACTGCCCGGAGGTGCAGGTTCCGATCGTACGCTGCGGCTCCGGCTCGCCGGGCGTCCAAAGGTCAGGACGGAGCCAACTGCAAACCCCTAGCCTGGCGAGCCGTGCCGGAGTTCCAGACCAGCCCGGGGATGCGCGACATCCTCCCGCCCGAGTCGGCGCGCTTCCGGGCCTTCGTCGGCGAGTTCGCCGAGGTCGTCGAATCCGCCGGCTACGGGCAGATCGTGCCCCCGCTGCTGGAGGACGCCGGTGTGTTCAGCCGCGTCGGCGAGGCCACCGACGTGGTCACCAAGGAGATGTACGCCTTCGACGACCTCGGTGGCCGGCGGGTGGCCCTGCGCCCCGAAGGGACGGCCAGCGTGTGTCGGGCGTTCGTCCAGCACCGCCCGACGGTGCCCTGGAAGGTCTGGTACGCCGGGCCGAACTTCCGCTACGAGAAGCCGCAGCGGGGCCGCTACCGGCAGTTCGACCAGGTGGGCATCGAGGTGCTCGGTGCCGACGACCCGTATCTCGACGTCGAGGTCATCGCCCTCGGCTGGGAGCTGTACCGGCGGCTGGGCCTGCGCCGGGTGCGCCTGCTGCTCAACTCGCTCGGCGAGCCCGACGACCGTGCCCGCTACACCGCTGCGCTGCTGGCGCACTTCACCGCCCACGCCGGCGAGCTGTCCGAGGAGAGCCGGGCGACGCTGGCGAAGAACCCGTTGCGCGTCCTCGACTCGAAGCGGTCGCAGGATGCCCCGGTGATCGCCGCCGCGCCGGTGATCGCCGACTTCTACAGCGACGCCGCCGCGGCGCACTTCGCCGCGGTGCGGCACGGGCTCACCGCCATCGGGATCCCGTTCGACATCGACGCCAAGCTGGTCCGCGGCCTCGACTACTACCGGCGCACGACGTTCGAGTACCAGGGCCTGACGTTGGATTCGGCGCAGAACGCGATCGGCGGTGGCGGCCGCTACGACGGGCTCGTCGAGACGCTCGGCGGGTCGCCGACGCACGGCATCGGCTTCGCCCTCGGCGTCGACCGCACGCTGCTGGCCTGCGACGACGAGGGCGTGTTCCCCGCCCCGGTCTCGGCCCTCGACGTGTTCGTCGTCGACACCACCGGCGGGCTCGAGGCGCTGCGGCTGACCACCGAGCTGCGCGCCGCCGGCTGGCAGGCCGACCGCAGCTACGAGCAGCGCTCGATGAAGAGCCAGATGAAGCAGGCCGATCGCAGCGGCGCGGCGTACGCCGTCATCGTCGGCTCCAACGAGCGCGAGGCCGGCACGGTGGTGCTGCGCCCGCTGCGCTCCGGCGACGGCCAGGAGGCCGTCGCCCGCACCGATCTCCTCGACCACCTCACGAAGGCACTTGCATCATGAGCAACTCCACCTCCCTGCGCACCCACCTCTGTGGGGAGCTGCGTGACGCCAACGCCGGCGAGACCGTGGTGCTGTGCGGCTGGGTGGCGACACGCCGCGAGCACGGCGAGAAGCTGGCGTTCATCGACGTGCGCGATCACAGCGGCGTCACCCAGGCTGTCGTCGACAACTCCGTCGACGTGCGCGCCGAGTACGTCGTGCGCGTCACCGGTACGGTCGCCCTGCGCCCGGCTGAGAACGTCAACCCCCGTCTGCCGACCGGGGAGATCGAGCTGCAGCGCTGCGTCGTGGAGATCCTCAACGCCGCCGAGCCGCCGCCGTTCCCGGTCAACGAGCGCGCCGACCAGGTGGCCGAGAACACCCGGCTGCAGTACCGCTACCTCGACATCCGCCGCGAGCGGATGCAGCGCAACCTGCGGATCCGCTCGGCGGTCAACTCGGCGGTGCGCTCCTCGATGGAGTCTCAAGGTTTCGTCGAGGTCGAGACCCCGATGCTCGTTCCCTCGACGCCGGAGGGTGCCCGCGAGTTCATCGTCCCGTCGCGCCAGCAGCCTGGCTCGTTCTACGCCCTGCCGCAGAGCCCGCAGCTGTTCAAGCAGCTGCTGATGGTCGCCGGCGTCGACCGCTACTACCAGATCGCCCGGTGCCTGCGCGACGAGGACCTGCGCGCCGACCGCCAGTACGAGTTCATGCAGCTCGACGCGGAGATGAGCTTCGTCGAGCAGGCCGACGTCCACGAGGCCATCGGCAACGCGGTCGTCGCCGCCGCCCGGGCGGCAGGCCAGGACCCCGGCGAGATCGTCAAGATCACGTGGCACGAGGCGATGGACCGCTTCGGCGTGGACAAGCCGGACCTGCGCTTCGGCATGGAGCTGGTCGAGCTCACCGACGTGTTCGCCGTCACCGGGTTCAAGGCGTTCGCCGGTGCGGCGTGCATCAAGGGGATCAACGCCTCGGGGCTCGCCGAGCAGTACGGGCGCAACAAGCTCGACGGGTTGACCGACACCGCCAAGCGCATGGGCGCCAAGGGCCTGGTGTGGTTGAAGGTCGGCGCCGACGGCTCGTTCGAGTCGCCGGTCGCCAAGTTCCTGGAACCGGCAGAGGTCGCCGCACTGCAGGAGCGCTTCGGAACCAAGCCGGGCGACCTGGTGCTGATCGTCGCCGACGCCTGGATCACCGCGTGCGAGGTGCTCGGCCAGCTGCGCAACGACCTCGGCCGGCCACCGGTCGCGCGAGGGCCCGTACCGCTACCTGTGGGTCGTCGACTTCCCGCTGTTCGTCGGCATCGACGCGGCCACCGGCCGCCCCAAGCCGGGCCACCACCCGTTCTGCCAGCCGCACCCCGACGACGTCCACCTGCTGGAGAGCGCCCCGTTGAAGGTCCGTGCGCAGGCCTACGACCTGGTGCTCAACGGCTGGGAGCTCGGCTCGGGTTCGATCCGGATCCACCAGCCGGAGCTGCAGGCAAGGGTGTTCCAGCTGCTCGGGATCTCCGACGAGGAGGCCGAGCGGCGCTTCGGCTTCTTCCTCAACCCGTTCCGCTACGGGGCGCCGCCGCACGGCGGGTTCGCGTTCGGCATCGACCGGCTCGTGGCGATCCTCGCCGGCGAGGACAACATCCGCGAGGTCATCGCCTTCCCGAAGACCCAGTCCGGCTCGGACCCGATGACCAACGCCCCGACCCCCGTCGACGCCAAGCAGCTCGACGAGCTCGGCATCCGCATCCTGCCGGCGGCCACGTAGTCGCGCCCGCCCGTCCCCAGCAAACTCACAAGCAAGAGGGACTGACGATCCACAGGATCGTTGTTGCATCATGGCCATCCATGGGGATGAGCATGCGCCAGCCGGCGAGCTACCCACGCCGGCACGGATCCGTCGTGGAGCCGGAGGACCGTCGAGTGCTCGAACGCGCCGGGTGGCGCACCACCATCGACTACCGCGAGAACCACGTGCGCGGCCGCAACGGCCAGCTCGTCGAGGTCGAGCCGATCTGGACCGCCGAGGCCGAGCGCTTCGACGGCCAGCTGTCGATGGCTTCGGCGGTCGCCGCCACCGCGGAAGCGGCCTGGCGCTTCCTGCGCGACGAGATCGAGGCGCACCACATCTGCACCACCCGGCCGACGATCCGCCTGCTCCGACGCGCTTGATGGCCGGCCTGCGGCCGACCTGTCCGGCGGGCTCCCTGGCGGTCGCGCCGCCGGGTGTGGCCGGTCCGGAGCCTTGCACGGTCCCAAGCTTCGGTAACCTCGCCGAGCGGTCCGTGTACGTTCCTGCTGGTGAGTCACGCGTCGTTCCGGGCCGGGGTGGTGATCGTCGTCCGTCATCCGGACCGGGAGCGGATCCTCGTGTTCGAGCGGGTCGACTCGCCGGGGAGCTGGCAGCTGCCGCAGGGTGGCGTGCACCGCGACGAGACGCCGATCGAGGCGGCATGGCGCGAGCTGGGGGAGGAGACCGGGCTCGGCGAGGTCGACGTCGTCGCCTGCGCCGAGTACCCGGAGTGGATCGCCTACGAGTGGCCCGACGAGGTCAAGGCCGTCCACGGTCGTGACGGCAAGCGCCTCGGGCAGGTGCAGCGCTGGTTCCTGTTCGACGCGCTGTCCGCCGAGATCGAGCCGCGCCCCGACGGCCGCGAGTTCTGTGCCTGGCGCTGGGCCGACCCGGCGGGGATGATCGGGCACGTGCCCGAGTGGCGCCGCCACGGCTACGCCCGGGTGCTCTCGACCCTATGACCGACTTGTTCGCCGCCGCTGCCGAGGAGCGCCTGCGCACCCAGGCGCCGCTCGCCGCCCGGCTGCGGCCGCGCACCATCGACGACGTCGTCGGCCAGGACCACCTCGTCGGCCCGGGCCGCCCACTGCGCCGCCTGGTCGAGCAGGACCGGTTGACCAGCGCGATCTTCTGGGGGCCGCCGGGCACGGGCAAGACGACGCTGGCGCTGGCCGTCGCCGGCACCACCAAGCGGGCGTTCGAGCAGTTGAGCGCGGTGACCGCCGGCGTCAAGGACGTGCGTGAGGTGATCGAGCGCGCTCGCCAGCGCCTCGGCGAGCACGACCGCGGCACGATCCTGTTCCTCGACGAGATCCATCGCTTCTCGAAGGCCCAGCAGGACGCGCTGTTGCCGGCGGTCGAGGACGGCACGCTGACGCTGATCGGGGCGACGACGGAGAACCCGTTCTTCGAGGTCAACCCGCCGCTGCGCAGCCGCAGCACGCTGTTCCGCCTGGAGCCGCTCTCCAAGGACGCGGTGCGCGCCCTCGTCGAGCGCGGCCTGCAGGCCGAGGGCGCCACCGCCGACGTGGCCGCGATCGACCTGCTCGTCGAGCGCGCCGGCGGCGACGGCCGCCAGGTGCTGACCTCGCTGGAGGTCGCCTGCGCGTTGGCCCTTCCCGAACCAGTGACGCTGGAGCACGTCGAGGCCGCGCTCGGCACGAGCGCGCTGCGCTACGGCCGCGACGACCACTACGACGTCGTCAGCGCGTTCATCAAGTCGATGCGCGGCAGCGACCCGCAGGCGGCCGTCCACTACCTGGCCCGGATGCTGGAGGCGGGGGAGGACGCCCGGTTCGTCGTCCGGCGGATGATCATCTTCGCCAGCGAGGACGTCGGCATGGCCGACCCGCAGGCGCTGCTCGTCGCCGTCGCCGCCGCACACGCCCTGGAGCACGTCGGCCTGCCCGAGGCACAGCTCAACCTGAGTCAAGCGGCGATCCACCTGGCCACCGCACCGAAGAGCAACCGGGCTGCGCTGGCGATCTGGAACGCGCGGGAGGACGTCCGCCAGGGCGCGGTCGGCGAGGTGCCAGCCCACCTGCGCGACGCGCACTACCAAGGCGCCAAGGTCCTCGGCCACGGCGCCGGCTACGAGTACCCTCACGACCACCCGGGCGGCTGGGTGTACCAGCAGTACCTGCCCGACGAGCAGGCCGCCAAGCGCTACTACGAGCCGTCGCTGTACGGAGCGGAAGCCGAGGTGGCCGAGCGGATGAAGGAACGAGGAGGGACGACATGAGTGAGCGAAGCGAGCTCGTGGGCGACCGCGCGACCGCCAGGGAGCCGGACGCCGATGGGGTCGGGGGGCGCAGCCCCCTGCCAGCGCGATGAGTGCGGGTGACCTGGTCCTGGTGATCGCCGCGGTGCTGTGCACGCTCGGCTTCGCCGCCCTCATCGTCGTGCTCGTGCGCGTCCTGGACACGTTGAAGGCGCTGCGCGGCGAGGTGTCGTCGCTGCGTGCCGAGACCGCGCCGCTGCTCGCCGAGCTGCGCACCACGACGGTGGAGGCGCAGCGGACGATGGCCGACGCCCGCGACGACCTGGCCCGCTTCGACCGGGTGATCGGCTCGGCCGAGGCGATCAGCGATGCCGTCAGCGGCGGCGGGCGCGTCGCCCGGGTGGCGTTGAGCACCCCGATGATCAAGACCGCGGCGCTGGCCACCGGGACGTCCCGAGCCGTGCGCCGTCTGCGGCGGGGCAACGAACGGAGCAGTGCATGATCAAGCGAGCGACGTGGTTCGCCGGCGGCATCGTCGTCGGCATCGCCGGTGCCGGGATGGCCAAGCGCAAGGTCAAGGAGGTCGCCGCGCAGGCGTCGCCGGCACGCGTGGCGCGCAGCGCGTTCGGTCGCGTCGGCGAGGCGATCGGCGAAGGCCGCCGGGCGGCGCGCGGCCGGGAGGTCGAGCTGCGCGCCCGCTACGAGGGCGTCGAGCCGGTCGCGCTGGCCGACGAGCTGGATCCCGAGGCGGCCGTGCTGGTCGACGGCGAGCTGGTCGACGCCGGCAAGGTGATCGTCCTGCGCCCGTCGTCACGTGAGCCCAGGAGACGTCGTCGGGCGTAACGTCGATGCGATGAGCGAGCGCAGCGAGCGAACCGAGGTCGCGGCGCGGTTCGCTCGGCGGTGCGCCGTGGCCGACGGCGAGGTGCGCCGATGAGCGAGCGCAGCGAGCGAACCGAGGTCGCGGCGCGGTTCGCTCGGCGGTGCGCCGTGGCCGACGGCGAGGTGCGCCGATGAGCGACGCCGCGACGATCGCGCCGGACGAGGCGGCGACGCGTCCTCGCGCCTCGGTCGACGACGCGCTCGTCGCCGCCCTGCGCGCCGCGCTGGCTCCGGACCGGGTGCACACCGGCTCGACCGAGCTCGGGCTGTACAAGCGTGACGCGTCGAACATCGAGGGCCGCGCCGGCGTCGTCTGCTTCCCGCTGTCCACCGAGGAGGTCGCCGCCTGCGTGCGCCTCGCGGTCGCCGCGAACGTGCCGTTCGTCGCCCGCGGCTCGGGCACCGGCCTCACCGGCGGGGCGACGCCGCTCGACGGTGGCGTGGTCGTCACCACCACGAAGATGAACCGCGTGCTGTCCGTCGACCCGGTGCACCGCATGGCGTGGGTCGAGCCGGGCATGCTCAACCTCGACCTGTCCCGCCAGGTTCACAGCTTCGGCCTGCACTTCGCCCCGGACCCGAGCAGCCAGCAGAGCTGCAGCATCGGCGGCAACGTGGCCAACAACTCCGGCGGCCCGCACTGCCTCGCCGACGGGGTCACCGAGGCGCACGTGCTCGCCGTCGAGGCCGTCCTGTCCGACGGTTCGGTCGTCGTGCTCGGCGGCGAGGAGCCCGAGCCCGACGGCTACGACCTGCGCGGCGCGTTCGTCGGCAGCGAGGGGATGTTCGGCATCGCCACCAAGGTGTGCGTGCGGCTCACCCAGAACCCGCCGGACGTGCGGACCATGTTGTTCGACTTCCCGACCGTCGAGGCCGGGGCGCAGACCGTCAGCGCGATCATCGCCGCCGGCATGGTGCCGGCCGCGCTGGAGATGATGGACCAGCTGTGCACTCAGGCCGTCGAGGGGTACATCGGTGCCGGCCTCCCGCTCGATGCGGCGGCGATCCTGCTCGTCGAGGTGGTCGGCCTGCCGAACGCCGTTGCGGCCGACGTGGCCCGGATCGTCGAGATCGCCCAGGCGCACGGCACCGGCAACGTGCGCATCGCTCAGGACGAGGCCGAGCGCCAGCTGCTGTGGAAGGGCCGCAAGACGGCGTTCGGGGCGATCGCCCGGATCAAGCCGAACTACTACCTCCACGACACCGTGGTGCCGCGGCGGGTGCTGCCCGACGTGCTGCGTGCGGTGTACGAGATCGCTGCGGCCAACGACCTGCTGGTGATGAACGTGTTCCACGCCGGCGACGGCAACCTGCACCCGCTGCTGGTGTTCGACAAGCGCGAGCCGGGCGTGATGGACCGAGTCCATGCTGCCGGCCAGCAGATCGTGCGAGCGTCGGTCGCAGCAGGTGGCGTGCTCAGCGGCGAGCACGGCATCGGTGTGGAGAAGCGCGACCTGATGCCGCTGATGTTCGCTCCCGCGGATCTCGCCGCCCAGGCTGCGCTGCGCCGTGCGTTCGACCCGACCGGCCTCGCCAACCCCGACAAGGTCCTGCCGTCGCCCGCCTCCTGCGGCGACGTCCACCACGTCCCCGACGGCGCATGGATCTAGGGGTGTCGACGCTCGATTCGCTCGCTCATCTCGGTCGAGCTTCGAGGAGCGGCCTTCGGCCGCACCCACGGGGGTGTCGACGCTCGATTCGCTCGATTCGCTCGCTCATCTCGGTCGAGCTTCGAGGAGCGGCCTACGGCCGCACCCAGTCTGCTGTGCGCCTCACGCACAGCGAGTCGGCGCACGGCGGAGGGGGATCGCGGAGCGCCCCCTCCGCACCACCCCCACGCGCTCGCCGATCGGCGATGCTTGTCTCACTGGCGCTTGGATCGGTGGTGTTGTGAACTTGGAGACGTTCGCGGCGTCGGTGGGTTCATCGGGACAGGTGACGATCGCCGGGTTGGGGAGTCGGGGCGGGCCGGTTCCCGGGGTGCGGTGCGTGTCGGCGCCGGCGGGGATCGACTGGGTGCAGGCCGACGAGATGATCGTCTGCTGCGGGGCGGGGACGCCGGTCGACGAGCTGGACGCGGCGCTCGCCGACGTCGGCCAGCGCGTCGCCCTGCCGCCCGGCGGGACCGTCGGCGGGGCGCTCGCCGCCGGTCGCTCCGGCATCCGCCGGCTGGGCGACGGCTCGGTTCGCAACACGCTGCTGCAGGCCCGTTACGTGTCGGCGGCCGGCGAGGTGGTCAAGGGCGGCGGTCCGACGGTGAAGAACGTCAGCGGCTTCGACGTCTGCCGGCTGCTCGTCGGCTCGCAGGGCACCCTCGGGTTCCTCGGTGAGGTGATCCTGCGCACCCGGCCGCGCCCGCTGGCGTCGCAGTGGTTCCGGGCCGAGGCGCCCGACCCGTGGCCGCTGTTCGGGGCGTTGCATCGCCCGACCTCGGTGCTGTGGGACGGCTCGACGGTGTGGGCGCTGCTCGAAGGTCACCCCGACGACGTGGCCGTGCAAGCGGCGGTGAATGGCATGTCGGCGGTGGACGGCCCGCCGCCGCTGCCGCCGGGGCGCACCAGCCTCGCCCCGTCGGCGCTCGGCGCGCTGACGGGGACGTTCGTCGCCGAGCTCGGCGTCGGCATCGTCCACGGCGACGCGCCGACCCGTCCAGCGTCGGACCCAGCTGTGGTCGCCCTCAACCGTCGGGTGAAGCAGCAGTTCGACCCCACCGGCCGCCTCAACCCCGGCCGCCAGCCGTGAGCCCGCGCCTTCATGTCGGCGGGTGGTGTGGGGTGGACTTGTCGCGCCCCGACCGGGATCCTTCCGGTCACGGCGCGACAGGAACGGCAGGTTCAGGCGGGTGAGCGACGGCGCCGAGCGGCCGTTCGTCGCCGAGCCGCCGGGGGCGGTGGACGACGTCGTCACCGCGGCGACGACGGCTGCCCAACACTGGGGTTTGCCGGCGCCGCAGCTGTTGCGGCTGGGGATGAACGGGACGTTCGCCGCCGGCGACGACGTCGTGCTGCGCGTCAGCCGGCCGAGCGTGCCGGCCGGGCAGGCGCTGTGGCTGGCCGGCGAGCTGGCCCGGCACGGGGTGCGCGTCCCGGCGCCGGCGCGCGACGACGTCGTCGTGCACGGCGGGCTGTCCGTGGTCGCCGTCGAGCGCATCCACCCGGCCGGCGCCGTCGACTGGGCCGAGGTCGGGGCGATGGTCGCCCGCGTGCACGCGCTCGACCCGGCCACGGTCACCGGTCGCCACCCACTGCCGTGGTGCGGCTCGTTCCCGTGGTGGGACTTCGACGCGCTGCTCGCCGATGTCGGCCCGGCGATCGACGCGGTCGCCCTCGCCGCGCTGCGCGCCAGCGTCGAGCGCTGCTACCCGCTGATCGCCGCCACCCGTGACGACACCGGTGTCGTCTGCCACGGCGACGTCCATCCCGGCAACGTGCTGCCGACCGCCGACGGCTCGGTGCTGCTCGACTGGGACCTGCTGTGCCGCGGCCCGATCGCGTGGGACCACGGCCCGCTGATGACGTGGACCGAGCGCTGGGGCGGTGAGCCCGGCATCTACGAGCGGTTCGCCGACGGCTACGGCGAATCGCTCCGTGGCGACCCGCTCGGCGAGGCCGTCGCCGAGCTGCGCCTCGTCGCCGCCACCCTCATGCGCGTTCGTGCCGGGCGGGCGGACCCGCTGGGCGCGGTCGAGGCCGAGCGTCGTCTCAGGTGGTGGCGTGGCGACCCTGGCGCTCCGACCTGGGCGGCGCAATGACCAGGCCGCTGGAGGATCGACCCGTCGATGATCGCCGGGGCGGTGGGTGGCGCCAGCGGTGCGACGGCGAGCCCTGGGCCGTCGTCACGCCGGTTGGCACCTCGGGCAGAAGTAGCAGTCTCGGCCGGCGAGGGTGACGGTCTGCACGGGGGTGCCGCAGCGCAGGCAGTGCTCGCGGTAGTAGACGTACGTGGTTTCGCCGCGGCGGGTCGGGCCACGCGGCACGGCGAGCTCGCGCCGGTCGATCGTGACGATCCGGTTGTCGCGCACGCCCTGGCGCAGCATCGCCACGATCGTGCGCCACAGCGCCCAGCGCTCCTCGTCGGAGCAGTCCCGTCCCGGCCGCTGCGGGTTGATCGCGTTGACGAACAGCGCCTCGGCCCGGTACACGTTGCCGACGCCGCACAGCACCCGCTGGTCGAGCAGCACGGCACCGATCGGGGCGCGGCTGGCCATCCCGGCGACGGCCACCTCGGGGCGAGCGTCGCGCCGCAGCGGGTCCGGGCCGAGCCGGGCGACGATCGCGTCGCGGTCCTCGACCGTGCCGATCGTGCACGCGGTCGGCCCGGCCAGGTCGACGGTCGCTCGCGGCGACACCATCCGCATCCGGACCTCGCCGATCACGGTCACCTCGTCGTCGCCGAGGTGCACGCGGTACTTGCCGAACAGCCCGAGGTGGATGTGCCCGACGAGCCCGTTCGCCCAGTGGTGGAACATGTGCTTGCCGTATGCCTCGATGCGCCGGAGCTCGACGCCGTCGACCAGTGCGGCGTCGGCGGCGAAGCGGCCCTGGGGCGAGCTGACGGCGAGCGGGCCGGCGCCGACGAGCAGCTTGGTGTGGTCGCGCGCCTGGCGGTGGATGGTGTGGCCTTCGGGCATCCGGCGAAGATACGGTGACCGTCGCCGTGAAGCTCGACCTCGACGACGACGAGCTGGCCACCTGCGTCAGCTGCGGGTTGTGCCTGCCGCACTGCCCGACGTTTCGGGCGACCGGCGAGGAGGCGCTGTCGCCGCGTGGGCGGATCTCGGCGATGCGTGCCGTCCACGAGGGCGGCGCCGAGCCGACCGACGAGTTCGTCCACTTCATGGCGACGTGCGTGCAGTGCCGCGGCTGCGAGCCGGCGTGCCCGAGCGGCGTGCCGTTCGGGCGGCTGATGGAGGGCACTCGACACACTCTGGCCGCCCGACACCGGATGACGCCGCGCTGGCAGCGCCTGGCGTTCAAGGTGCTCGGCCACCATCGCGCCCTGCTCGCCGGCAGCTCCGTGCTCGCCGTCGCCCAGCGGCTGCGGCTGGTGCCCAAGCGGGCCGGGCTGAGCCGGCTGCCGATCCGCCGTGGCCCCGTGGTCGAGCCGACCGGCGACGACGTGTGGCTGTTCACCGGTTGCGTGATGGACGCGTGGCTGCGTGACACGCACCGTTCCACCGCCACCGTGCTCGACGCGATCGGTGTCGGCTACCGGACCCCGGGACGCGGCGGCGACTGCTGCGGGGCGCTGCACACCCACGCCGGGCTGCTCGACGACGCCGCCGCGCTGGCCCGGCGGGTGATCGCGTCGATGCCGGGCGAGGCTCCGGTCGTCGTCAACTCGGCGGGCTGTGGCGCTGCGCTGAAGGACTACGGGCACCTGCTGGGGACGCCGGAGGCGGTGGCGTTCAGCGCCCGGGTCCAGGACGTGCACGAGCTGGTCGCCACGCGCGTCGACCGGTTGACGCCGACGCACCGCCTCGGCCCGGTGATCGTCCAGGATCCGTGCCACCTGCGCCACGTCCAGCGTGCCCAGGCGCCGGTGCGCACGGTGCTCGGTGCTGTCGCCGATGTCGTCGAGCTCGACGACGACGGGCTGTGCTGCGGGGCCGGCGGCGCCTACTCGGCCCTGGAACCCGGGCTGGCCGGGCAGATCCGCGAGCGCAAGCTGGCGGCGATCGAGCGTGCCGGCGGTGGGCTGGTGGCCAGCGCCAACCCGGGCTGCGCGATGCACCTCGCCGCCGCCGGCGTCACCGTCCGCCACCCGATGGACCTGGTGGCCGAGGCGATCGCGGTGCGCGAATGAGCAGCTACGAGCACCTCGCCGAGCGGGTCGAGTCGATCGTCGAGGAGCTCGACGAGCTGCAGTTCGACGCCCTGCGCGAAGCGTCGGCCGACGGGCGAGGTCGCCCGCCCGACGACAAGCGCCTCACCCAAGCCCGCCGTGCGCTGGAGAAGGCCGCCCACCTCCTGCGCGGCGGCTGAAGGCCCAGCCGGCCGCTGGGCTTTGTGTCAGCGCACAGACGCACACGTCGGTTTGTGTCGTGACACAGACCGGGAGGCGACGGCCTACACGAGCGTGACGGGGTCGCCGACGGCGAACGTGCCGGGGACGGCGACGCGGGCGTAGGCGCCGACGTTCTGGTCGAGCTCGCGCACGATGTGGCGCAGGACGGCGCGGTCCTGCGTGGCGTCGTCGTCGATGCGCCGGGTGACCATCACGCAGCGCGGGCACGGGTCGAGGATCTCCAGCTCGGCGCTGCCGACGCGCAGGTGGCGACCCTTCCAGGTCAGCTCCGGGTGGCCGGGCTCGTCGCCGGTGTCGACGACGAAGCTCGGCCGGTAGCGGCGCACGTCGCCGCCCGCCGAGTCCGGCAGCGCGGCCTCGAGGGCGCGCAGCGCCGACGTCGACATGAACATGATCGGGAACGCGTCGAGGTACGTCCCAGGCGGCGACTCGAACTCGACGATCTCCGGCGGGAAGACGGAGAAGTCGGGGAGCGGCTCGTCGGCGTCGCGCCCGAAGATGCCGCGCAGCTCCTCCATCACGTCGTCGGAGTCGGCCGGGCCGCGGCGGTAGTGGTCGAGCTGGTCGGCCGGCTGCAGCGGCCACAACGTCACCCGGTGGTCGAGCGCCTTGGACAGCCGTTCGTCGCAGTCGGCATCCGACGTCAGCAGCGTCGCCCCGTCGGGACAGGTGATCTCGACCTCGCCGCCGGGCGCGGCGGTGTAGCGCGCCGCGAACTGCATCAGCTCGCCGATCTTCTTCGCCCCACGGATCCCGCCGCGCTCCTCGTCGCGCGTCGCCCACGTGCGATCGCCGACGATGCCGCGCTCGTCGACGGCGGCCGCCGGCACCTGGCCGCCGATCATCGACTTCACCGGGTACACCCAGATCTGCTCGACCTTCACGTTGCCTCCTCGGTTGCTGGTGACGACGGCGCCTCGACGAAGCCGTTGACCGCGTTGATCAGGGCGCGCAGATCGCCGTAGCCGTGCTTGGCGAAGCGCATCGCCAGGCGCGGCAGCTCCACCGCATCATGCTCGCGCACCTCCGGCTCCAGCGGGCCGGACGTCTCGATCCGCCCGGTGGCGCACAGGTGGCCGAACTGCTCGTTGAGCAGCTCGACCTGCGCCGGCGTCGGCTCGTGGCGCAGGCGCAGGACGAGGACGTCGCCGACGTACCGGATCGACTCGTAGTTGCGGTAGAAGCTGACGATCTCGCGCACCGCCGCGGCGGTGTCGTCGGTGATGAAGTACAGGCCGGGATCGCTCGCCGAGACCAGGCCGCGGCGCACCAGCTGGCCGCGGATGAACTCGTCGAGCGTCTCCCAGTACGGGTCGCCGGGCGTGTCGAGCAGGACGATCGGCACCGGCAGGCCCTTGCCGGTCTGCGTCAGCGTGAGCAGCTCGAACGTCTCGTCGATCGTGCCGAACCCGCCGGGCAGCGAGATGAACCCCTTGCTCTCCTTGATGAGCATCAGCTTGCGGGTGAAGAAGTACTTCATGCTGACGTACTTGTCGTCGCCGGCGATGATCGGGTTGGCGGCCTGCTCGAACGGCAGCCGGATCGACACGCCGATCGAGTGCTCCCGGCCGGCTCCCTCCATGCCGGCCTGCATGATCCCCGGCCCGGCGCCGGTGATGATCATCCACCCCTGGGCGGCGAGCTGACCGGCCACCTCGCGGGCCTGGGCGTACAGCGGGTCGTCGGGCGTGGTGCGTGCCGAGCCGAAGATCGTCACCTTCGGCGCCGCCGTGTACGGGGCGAAGACACGGAACGCGTCGCCCATCTCCTCGACGGTTGCGGCGGCGATCTTCAGGTCGAGCGTGCCCGGGTTGGCGGCGATCATGTCGACGGCACCGAGCAGCAGCCGCTGCGCCAGGCGGCGATCACGGCTCGGCAGCACCGCCGCGGCAAGCTCGGCGACCAGCTGTCTGGCCTGCTCACGGGCTCGGATGACGGCGTCGTCGGCAGGCATGCGAAGAAATCTAGGAAAAGTTCGCCGGCCGCGTCATCACGACCCGCCTCGGTGCATCTCCCCGGCTGAGCACATGCGACAGAGCGCGCGGGAACACCGGACATTGCCCTTCGGAGGGAGACCGGTGCGCAACGTCGCCGATCGGCCGCCCCCCGGTCGATCGGCGGCAGGCTGCAGTGCGGCGAGGGCTGGCGGAGCCCTCGCCGCACAGCGCCGTCTGACTCAGCCGCTCGCCGATACGAATGCCTCGGGCCGGGAAGCCAGGTGGACGTCACGCTCGTCGGGCAGCGCCTCGAGGTCCGGCCGGTCAACCCGTACGGCGCACTCGACCTCGAAGAGCTCGTCGCGCTCATCGAGTCGCGGACGGCGTCCACGTGACGCTCGATCGCGACCGCTTCCGCAGTGCCGCCGAGCGCTCGGGCCTGTTCGGCGCCGACTACGCCGAGGACGTCCTCGTCCGCCTGGCCCATCACTCCTCGGCGATCGAGGGCAACACGCTGTCGCTGAGCGACATCATCACGCTGTTGATCGACGAGGTCACGCCGTCGGGCAAGTCGGTGCGCGAGGCCTACGAGGTCCAGAACCACCGTGAGGCGTTGTGGCCCGGTACCGGGCCGCCACAGCATGGAGCCTGCGGCTCGGAACCAGTCGAGCAAAACGAAGGGGCGCCTGCGGCGCCCTGCTCTAGAAGGAGGAGCGAGCCGAGTCGACAGACGACTCCGGCCCGGTGGTGTGCATCGAGGTGTACGTTGCCGGGTGGATGATCGGGTCTCACGTCTCGTCCAAACGCCCTTGGCTGGGACGTCCCCGATCATCCAGAACCGTGCCGCCCAGCGCCGTTAGATTCGATTAGACTTTTCGTTATACTTAGTTGGATGGAGAACCCATTCCGGCCGACGTTCGGGGCGTACCCGCTCGTCACCGCACGACGCGGTGAGCTGCTGCGCCGCTGGTCGCAAGCCTTCCACCCTGACGTCCCCGCGGACCGGGCCAGCCGAACGCTGCTGCTCGGCGACCGCGGCGTCGGTAAGACCGTCGCGCTCGACATCGCCCACGACATCGGCCTGGAGAACGGCTGGATCGTCGCCGACGCCGCCGGTGCCGACACCCGGCCCCTCGCCGAGCGGCTGATCGACCGGCTGTGGAGGCCCGACGTCCAACCGCGGCAGATCTCCACCGGCCTCACGGTCAACCTCGGCCCCGTGACGGCCGCACGCACCAGCCAGCCACGCACCGAGGACCGCCCACGGTCGCTGCGCGAAGGGATCGAGACGATCCTGACCGCCCACCCCCGACCCGTCGGGGTGATGCTCCAAGTCGACGAGCTTCACGACCTCCCCGCCGAACAGGTCAAACAGGTCGGCAATGAATTCCAACTGCTGTCACGCGACGGCTACCGAGTCGCGTTCATCGGCGCCGGCCTCCCAACCCTCGGCCTCGAGGACCCGGCACGCATGCCCACGTTCCTGGCCCGCGCCTACAAACCCGACCTCGGCTCGATCGACACCCACGAACTCGCCCGCGTCTTCACCGCCACCCTGCAACTGGCCGACGTCACCCCATCGGCCGACGCCGTGCAACACGCCGTCACTGCCGCCGCCGGACTCCCCTACGCCCTGCAGCTGCTCGGCTGGCACGTCGTCGACCAACTCGACGGCCGCCACACCGTCAACAACAACGACATCGACACCGCGCTCGGTGACACCCATCGGGCATTGATCGACGACCTCCGCCTCGCCTACGACCTCACCCCGAGCGCGCCGCGAGTTCCTCGCCGCGATGATCGGCGACAACACCGCAGCGCTGTCAGCCATCGGTCAACGACTCCAACGAAACGCACAACAACTCAGCGTCACCCGCGCCTGGCTCATCGACAACGGCTACATCCACGCACCCCAACGCGGCCAACTCGCCTTCGTCCACCCCGCCCTCGCCGCCGTCATCGCCACCGACCCCGCCCTCGCCCACTGGACACCACGCTGGACCAACCAACGACGCGCCCCACTCACCACCAGCCTCAACCCCGCACTCGGACACGGCCCAACCAACACCCGCTGAGCGCTTCCCGCTGCCCCCAATGTCGGACACCATTACAGGAGGGCGTCAAGAGCAAGTTGCTGGCAACCAGACGAAGTTCAGCCGAACATTCCCGATCAGATCCCATCTCCACGGGACGCGCCCTGGGATCTGGCTGCTGGCCCACCTCCGCCGCCATGGATGGTGCAGGACGCCCTTGGTTTCTCGGTCCGTTCGCCGGAGATGACCGAACCAGCGTATCTCTACATCCTGCGTCCATCTTTGGTGCCTCTCGTGGACGATGCCGTGATGATCGATCACCTGAGGCGCGCTTTGGCTCGCTTTCGGTCTCGCGGTGCGGCGGCTGGTGGTGGAACATCTAGCTCTTCGCATCTGTCGCCCGCCGAGGAGACGGCAATGCTTCGCGCCCATCGAGAGCGATGATTTGACGGTACGATTTCGGTTGGCTTGGTCCAGGATCCAACCTGCAAGCTTGATGCTGGGCGAACCAAGGGGCTGCTATTGGTGTACGTGTGATATGTGTTGAGGCTTGTTCGGCCCGAGAGTGAGTCCCATCACGTGGTGTAGGAGGCCTCGACCATCGCTGGGGTGATGGTGGTCATCGTGCGATTCTCGGAAGCGACCAAGCCAACGAGAAGGACGCACGATGACCACCCGAGAGTTGCCCTGTCTGACCTTGCCGCGCGGCTTGCCGGCAGCGACGCGTCGTTGTCGACGTCGTTGCGCGACATCCTCGCCGCCGCGTTGCAGGAGCTGATCGAAGCCGAGCTCACCGCGACGATCGGCGCCGGCCCCGGCGAGCACAGCCCGGAGCGCACCGCGTTGCGCAACGGGCACCGCCCCAAGCTGGTCTCCACGCCGGCGGGTGACGTCGAGGTCGCGATCCCGAAGCTGCGCACCGGCAGCTTCTTCCCCGAGTTGCTCGAGCCGCGCCGACGCGTCGACCGTGCCCTGTGGGCGGTGATCATGACCGCGTACATCACCGGTACCTCGACCCGGAAGGTCGACGACCTCGTCAAAGCGCTCGGCTGCGACTCGGGCGTGTCGAAGTCGACCGTGTCACGGATCTGCGCCGGCATCGACGCCGACGTCAACGTGCTGCGCACCCGCCGGCTCGATCACCAGCCGTTCATCTACGTCTGGCTCGACGCCACCTACGTCCACGTCCGCGAGCACCGCCACGTCGTGTCCAAGGCCGTCGTGATCGCCACCGGCCTACACGCTGACGGGCACCGCGAGGTACTCGGTGTCGACGTCGGCGACTCGGAGAACGAGACGTTCTGGCGCGAGTTCCTCACCAGCCTGACCGACCGCGGCCTGGGCGGTGTGCGCCTGGTCGTGTCCGATGCGCACGCCGGTCTGGTCAAGGCGATCCGGCGCAGCCTGCAAGGCGCCGCCTGGCAACGCTGCCGCGTCCACGCGATACGCAACCTGCTCGCCGCGGCCCAACACCGCCACCGTCAGATGATCGCCGCCCTGATCCGCACCGTGTTCGCCCAACCCGACGCCGACACCGCCCGCGCCCAGCTGCGCGGTGTCGTCGACCAACTGCGCCCCTACGCGCCCGCAGTCGCCGAGCGGCTCGAAGCGATGGAGGCAGACGTGCTCGCCTACACCGGCTTCCCGCCAGCGCACTGGTCGAAGATCTGGTCGAACAACCCAATCGAACGCCTCAACCGCGAGCTCAAGCGACGCACCGACGTCGTCGGGATCTTCCCCGACAAGCAGTCCGTGATCCGTCTCGTCGGAGCCCTCCTCGTCGAGATCAACGACGAGATGATCGCCGCCGAACGCCGCTACATCGCCGCCGCTTCCGTCGCCGAGCTCACCGACAACAACGCCGAACTAGCCTTGCCCGCAGCACCCCGAAACTGACCCACAGCCGACGGGAACGCACGTGGTCACCTACACCACGAGACGGGACGCCATCCGGCCCGATCCGGCTCTTCGCGATCGGGGGTGTACGTCCGGTCGTCGTAACTGATAGGCGTCGGTCAGGCCATCGTCTAGAATGGTCTTGATACTCGCCGATATGTCGCCCGTCGGTCGACGAGGATTGATCAGCCGGCGCGGAGCTCTTCGGCTTTGGTGGTGAGCGTCTGGAGGAGCTCGTCGAAGGATTTCTGGAAGCTGCTGACGCCTTCGCGCTCGAGCTGGGCGCCGACCTCGGCGACATCGACGCCCGCGTCGGCCAGGCCCTGCCACACTGCCTTGGCCTCGTCGACGTCGGCGTCGACTCGGCGGGCGAGGGTGCCGTGGTCGGCGAACGCCTCGATCGTCGCGTCGGGCATGGTGTTCACGGTGTCCGGGCCGATCAGCTCGTCGACGTACAGCGTGTCCGGGTAGGCCGGGTTCTTCGTCGAGGTGCTCGCCCACAGCGGGCGCTGCACCTTGGCGCCCCTGGCGGCGAGCGCCTCCCACCGATCACCGCTGAACGTCCGCTGGAACATCTGGTAGGCGAGCTTGCCCTGGGCGACGGCGCCCTTGCCGCGCAGGGCCAGCGCCTCCGGGGAGCCGATGGCGTCCAGGCGACGGTCGATCTCGGTGTCGACCCGGCTGATGAAGAAGCTGGCCACGCTGGCCACCGTCGACAGGTCGGAGCCCGGCACCTCGGCGTACGCCTCCAGCCCGGCGATGTAGGACTCCATGACCTCGGCGTAGCGATCGAGCGTGAAGATCAGCGTGACGTTGATGTTCCGGCCCTCGCCGATCATCGCCTGGATCGGGGCGAGGCCCTCGGCGGTGCCGGGGATCTTGACCATCAGGTTCGGCCGGGCGATGCGCTCGTGCAGGTCGCGAGCGGCGGTCTCCGTGCCGGGCCCGTCGTGGGCCAGCGCAGGGGCGACCTCGACGCTGACGAAGCCGTCGCCGCCGTAGCTGTCGTGGTACACGGGAGCGAACGCGTCGCAGGCCGAGTTGATGTCGCGCAGGACCATCGCCCAGTAGTCGTCGATGATCGGGTTGGCGTCGTTGGCCAGCTCGGAGAACTGCTCGTCGTAGTCGGCGGAGTCGGCGATCGCCTTCTGGAAGATCGTCGGGTTGCTGGTCAGGCCGCGGATGCCGCGGCCGATCAGCCGCTGCAGCTGGCCGGACGTGACGTAGCCGCGCTTGAGGTTGTCGAGCCACGGGCTCTGGCCGAACTCGTGGTACAGGTGGGCGAGACGGTCCATGGGTTTGCTCCTCAGGTGGGGGTGACGAGCTGGGTCGCCACCTCGACGACGTGGTCGACGTTGATGCCGAGCTTGTCGAGGACCTCGGCACCGGGGGCGCTGGCGCCGAAGCGGTCGATGCCGATCGAGGCGTCCGCCCAGCGCGACCAGCCGAACGTGACGGCGGCCTCGACCGACAGCACGGGCACGTCCGGCGGGAGGACCTCGTCCTGGTACTCCTCGGACTGCGCCTCGAAGCGGTCCCACGACGGCAGGCTGACGACGCGGGTGCGCGTGCCGGCGGCGTTCAGGCGCTCGGCGGCGTCGACGCACACGGCGACCTCGCTGCCGGTGCCGACGAGGATCACGTCGGGATCGTCGCACGGCACGACGATGCCGGCACCGCGCTCGACGGCCGACCCGTCGGTGCACACCCGGATGTTCTGGCGGCTGAGGACGAACGCCGTCGGGCCCTCGTGCTCGACGGCGGCACGCAGCGCGGCGACGGTCTCGTTGGCGTCGGCCGGGCGGATCACCTGCAGGAACGGGATGGCCCGCAGCGTGGCCAGCTGCTCGACGGGCTGGTGCGTGGGGCCGTCCTCGCCGACGCCGACGGAGTCGTGGGTGAACACGAAGAACACCTTCGTGCCGGTGATCGAGGCAAGGCGCACCGGTGGGCGCATGTAGTCGAGGAACACGAAGAACGTGCCGCCGGCGGGCAGGACGCCACCGTGCGCCGACATCCCGACCATCGTCGAGCCCATCGCGTGCTCGCGGACGCCGAAGTGGATCTGCCTGCCGGCGGGGAGCTCGACCGACATCGGCTGCTGACCGGCCAGCTTGGTGCCGGTGTTGCCGGTGAGGTCGGCGGCGCCGGCGACGAAGCCGGGCAGGCCGGGCAGGGCGGCGTTGAACGCCTTCTCGATGGCGACGCGGGTGGCGACGCTCTCGCCCAGCTCGAACACCGGCAGGTCGGCGTCCCAGTCCTTCATCCCGCCCTGCTGCCAGGCGGCCTCCCAGGCGGCGTGGTCGATCGGGGCGGCGGCGAAGCGGTCGCTCCACTCGCCGTGGGCCCGCGCCCCACGGGCGGCGGCGAGGTCGCGGTACGCCTGGACCAGCGCCGGCGGCGCCCAGAACGGCTCGTCGGGGATGCCCATCACCGCCTTGGTGCGGGTGACCTGCTCGGCGGTGAACGGGTTGCCGTGGGCGTGCGGGTCGTCGGTGAGGTCGGGGCTCGGGAAGCCGATGTGGCTGCGCAGCACGAGCAGGCTCGGCCGGTCGCGCACGTCCATCGCCGCCCGGATCGCCGCCTCCAGGGCGTCGCAGTCGTCGGCGATCTCGCCGAGGTGCTCGACGTGCCACCCGTAGGCCTCGAAGCGCCTGCCGACGTCGTCGGACAGCGCCAGCTCGGTGACGCCGTCGATGGTGACGTGGTTGTCGTCGTAGATGCAGATCAGGTTGCCGAGCTGCTGGTGGCCGGCGAGCGACGCGGCCTCGTGGCTGACGCCCTCCATGAAGCACCCGTCGCCGGCGATCACGAACGTGTGGTGATCCATCACGTCGGCGCCGAACATGGTGCGCAGGTGGCGCTCGGCCATCGCCATCCCGACGGCGTTGGCGAAGCCCTGGCCGAGCGGACCGGTGGTGACCTCGACGCCCGGCGTGTGGTGGACCTCGGGATGACCGGGCGTGCGCGACTCCCAGCTGCGGAACGCCTCGATGTCGTCGAGCGTGAGCCCGAACCCGGTGAGGAACAGCATCGAGTACTGCAGGATCGAGGCGTGCCCGTTGGAGAGCACGAAGCGGTCGCGGTCGGGCCACAGCGGGTCCTGCGGATCGAAGCGCATGATCCGGCTGTACAGCACGTGGGCCAGGGGGGCGAGGGCCATCGCCGTGCCCTGGTGCCCGCTCTTGGCCTTCAGCGGCGCATCCATCGCGAACCCCCGGACGAGGGAGATCGCCTGCCGTTCCTGCTCAGCTGTCAACGCCACGAGGCAACAGTACCCAGCAGGCGCCGACCAGGCCGCGGGAGCGGGTGAACACGTGGACAAGTCTCAGCGAGCGCCAGCGAGCGGACCGCTTCGGCCCCCGGGAGGCTCGTGCCGGTCACACCCGGCGGCGCGACCGCCAGGGAGCCCGCCGGACGGGAGGCGGCGAAGCCACCGACCCCGCCGGCCGTCAGGCCGGCGGCAGCAAGCTGAACGGCACGAGGTGCCAGGGGCCGTGGTCGACGCGGCAGTGGGCGATGATCTGGCCGTAGTCGGGGAACTCCAGCTCGCCGCGCACGAGGCGGTACGTGAACTTGCCGGGCTCGACGTTGAACGGGCTGACGTTGCGGGCGACCTGCTCGTCGTCCTCGCCGAGCCCTCGGCGGAACACGACCTCGAACACGCCCTGGCCGGACTCGCCGGGCGGGCAGTAGATCAGGGCGACGAGGTGCGGCGTGATCGTCACAGGTGCCGGTGACGGCGACGCCATCGAGAACATCGCCCCGGTGATGTCGATGCGCGTCGACGGGCCAGGTGCCTGGCGCATCTCGAAGTTCTCGACGAACAGCGCGGCGACGATCTGCATGGCCGGCGACGCTACCGGGCGCCGAATCGGCGTGTCAGGCCTGCAAGCCGGCCTTGTTGACCGGGCTGGTCGCGGCATCGACCGCGGCGCTGGCCTTGTCGGCGGCCGCGTGGGCGACGTCGGTGACGGCCTCGGCTGCTGCGTGGGCCTTCGTCGACGCGGCATGCGCGGCGTTCGCCGCCGCCTGCTTGGCCGTGTTCGCGGCCTGCGCCGCCCTGGTGGCCGCGGTGGCGGCGGTGTCCTTCAGGCGCAACTCGCCGAGGCGCACCTTGGCCAGGCCGAACACGGACAGGGTCTTGATGATCCACCAGCCCGGGTCGACCTCGTACCAGCGGTGCGAGAGCTTCGCCGACGTCGGTGCGGCGTGGTGGTTGTTGTGCAGGCCCTCGCCGCCGGTGAGGAACGCCAGCCACTGCAGGTTGCCGGCGCCGTTGTCGTAGGGCTTGCGGCCGAAGTGGTGGGCCATCGCGTTGACGGCGGCGTTCGATCCGAGCAGCAGGTTGAGGTGGATGAACGCGGCGAGCAGGCCGGTGACCGGGCCGAGGACCAGGCACAGGATCGTCGTGCCGACGGCGAGGCCGAGCACGCCGTGGTCGTAGAGGACGCGGTCGAGCCGGTCCTCCGACATGTCCTTGGCGTAGCGGTTGACGGTCTCCGGGTTGCGGGCCTCGGCGCGGTACAGGGCGACGTTGCGCACCTGCACCGTCACCCAGCCGAGCAGGACGGGGGAGTGCGGGTCGCCCTCGACGTCGGTGAACGCGTGGTGCTTGCGGTGCACGGCCACCCACTGGCGTGGCTGGACGCCGGTGGTGATCCACACCAGGAAGCGGAACACCTGGTGCACCGGGCCACGAACGGCGAGGGCGCGGTGCGACAGGCAGCGATGGAGGTAGATCGTCGTGCAGAAGTTGGCCAGCAGCGTGACGACGAGCCCGGCGAGGAAGGCGACGAGGAGCGTGTGCAGCACGCGCCGCATCGTAGCAACCCCTACCTACTGGTCGGTAGGGCAGGCGATAGAGTCGCCTGCCGCTATGGACGATCACGTGGGGGAGGGCATCTCGACGCGTGACCTCATCCTCACCGAGGCGCTGCACTGCTTCGGCGAGCACGGCTATGAGGGCACGTCGCTGAACGACATCGCCGCCGGCGTCGGCATCCGCCGGCCGAGCCTGCTGCACCACTTCCCCTCGAAGGACGCACTGTACGGCGAGGTGTTCGAGCGGCTCCTCAGCGACTGGGTCGAGCGGTTGGAGACGAGCGTGCAGGCCGCCAGCGTCGGCTGGTCGAAGGCCGAGCTGGTGCTCGGGGCGAGCTTCGACTTCTTCGCCGAGAACCCCGACGTCGTCCGCCTGCTGCGCCGCGAGGCCCTCGACGGCGGCACGCACCTCGGCGTCGACATGGGTGCGGTGCTGCGGCCGATGTTCGAGCGCGCCGTCGCCTACTTCCGCCGGGAGATGGCCGCCGGCGTGTTCCGCACCGTCGACGCCGAGCAGCTGCTGCTCACCGGCTACGGCGCGGTGCTCAGCTACTTCTCCGACGCCCCGCTGATCGACGGCCTGCGCGACGTCCCGGCGCTGTCGCCCAAGGCGCTGGCTGCGCGGCGGGCGCACGTCATCTCGTTCTTCCGCGTCGCCCTCGTCCCGGAAGAAGCCTGAGCGTCCAGGACGCCGCCGATCCAAGACGCGGCGAGCGCCGAAGCGCAGCGGCGGCGGCGAGCACGGCAGGCGCAGGGAGCGGCTTGGCCGCGACCGGAGCACGGTCAAGAACGGACCAGCGAGTACGTTCGCCGGCGATGGTGAGCCCTCGCGCCGAGCTGCACGCGCCCGCACCCGATCACGTCGCCGACCGCTGGTCCGGCTTCGGCGGGTGGGACCGGACCTACTTCCCGAGCTTCCTCGGGCTCGTCCTGGAGGAGGTGCGCACGGACTACGCCCGGATGCGCCTGCCGTTCCGCCCCGAGCTGGAGCAGCCGGCCGGCGTCGTCCACGGCGGGGCGATCGCCGCGGTGCTCGACAGCGTCGTCGTGCCGGCGATCGGTCAGGCGTACACCGCCGACTCGCACCGCTTCGTCACCGTCGACATGCACATCCAGTACATGGGCGCGGCGATCGGTGAGGACCTCGTGGCCGAGGGGTGGGTGTCACGCCGCGGCCGGCGCGTGGTGTTCTGCGAGGCCCATGTCCACGGCGGCACGACCGGCAAGCTGCTGGCCAAGTCGATGCTCACCTACAACGTCCAGGCGGTGCACCCATGACGACACTGAGCGAGGCGGCGTCGAAGGAGTTGCTGCGCGCCGCCGGCGTGCCGCTGGCCGACGAGCGACGGGTGACGACCGCGGCGGCTGCGGGGGAGGCGGCGGTGGCGATCGGGTTCCCGGTGGTCGCCAAGTTGAACGGCGACGCGATCGCCCACAAGACCGAGCGTGGTCTGGTGAAGCTGCGCCTTGCCGACCGGACCGCAGTGGAGGTCGCGGCGGCACAGCTGCTGGCCGCGGCGACGCCTGACGACGGTGAGGTCGACGTGCTCGTCGCGCCGATGATCGCCGGCAACCGCGAGCTGATCGCCGGGGTCGTGCGCGATCCGCAGTTCGGGGCGAACGTGATGCTCGGCGTCGGTGGGATCCTCGCCGAGGCGGTGGCCGACGTGGTGTTCCGTCCGGTGCCGATCAGCGCGGTCGACGCCGCCGAGATGATCGAGGGCCTGGCCACCCAGAAGCTGCTCGGTGAGCTCCGTGGCGAGGCCGCCGTCGATCGCGAGGCGCTGGCGAGCGTGCTGCTCGGCCTGTCCCGGTTGGCGACGGAGCGACCCGACGTGGTCAGCGTCGACGTCAACCCGTTGATCGTCGGCGCCGACGGCCGCCCGGTTGCGGTGGACGCGCTCGTCGAGGTCGGTGAGCCGGCGGACGCCGGCGTGGTGCGCCGACCCGTGCCGAGTGATGCCCAGTTCCGGGCGCTGTTCGAGCCGCGGGGCGTGATCGTCGCCGGCGCGTCCGGGCACCCGGGCAAGTTCGGTTTCGCCAGCCTGCACAACATCCTGTCCAACGGCTACGAGGGCGGGGTCTGGGCGACGAACCTGCAGGGCGAGGAGGTGCTCGGGATCCGTACGATCGCCGATCTCGCCGACCTGCCCGAGGGCGCCGACTTCGTGTTCGTGTGCACCCCGGCCGCGGCGAACGTGCCGCTGTTGCGGGCGTGCGCGGCCAAAGGCGTCAAGGCCGCGTTCCTGACCAGCGCCGGTTACGGCGAGGCCGGCGAGGACGGCAAGCGCGCCGAGGACGAGCTGGTCGCGGTGTGCGACGAGGTCGGCATGCTGCTCGCCGGGCCGAACGGCCAGGGCGTCGTGTCCACGCCGGCGCACCTGTGCGCCCAGATCGTCGCCCCGTACCCGCCGGCCGGCAGGATCGCCGTGGCGTCGCAGTCGGGCAACTTCGTGTCGAGCTTCCTGAACTACGCCCGCCAGACCGGTGTCGGCATCAGCCGCGCCGTGTCGGCCGGCAACGCCGCGGCGGTCGGCCCGGCCGACTACCTGGCCTGGTACGCCACCGACGACGCCACCGCGGTGTCGCTGGCCTACGTGGAGGGGATCAGCGACGGGCGCGGCCTGCTGGAGCGGTTCACCGCGGTCGCCGCGGCCAAGCCGCTGGTGGTCGTCAAGGGTGGCACCACCGAGGGCGGGGCCCGTGCGGCGGCGAGCCACACCGGCGCGCTCGCGGCGAACGACAAGGTGTTCGACGGCGTCTGCCGTCAGGCCGGCGTCACCCGCGCCGCGTCGGTGGAGGAGGCGTTCGAGGCCGCGGCGACGTTCGCCACCCAACCGCTGCCGAAGGGGCCGAACGTCGTCGTGCTGACCACCGCCGGCGGCTGGGGCGTGGTCACCTCTGACGCCATCGCCGGCTCCGGTGTGCTGCGCCTGCTCGCCCTGCCCGACGACCTCAAGGCGCAGATCGACACGAAGCTGCCGCCGCGCTGGTCGCGCAACAACCCGGTCGACTGCGCCGGCGGCGAGACCCGCGACACCATCCCCGACGTGATGGAGATGATCGCGGCCCACCCCGACGTCCACGCGATCGTGTACATCGGCCTCGGCATCCAGGGCAACCAGGCGCGCATGCTGCGCGAAGGTCGCTTCTACCCGAGCGAGGGCCTGGAGCGCATCGTCGGCTTCCACGAGCGCCAGGAGCAGCGCTACGCCGAGGCCGCCGACGAGCTGTCGCGCCGCTACGACAAGCCGATCCTCACCGCCACCGAGCTCGCCGTCGCCGACCCCGACAACCCCGGCCCCGCCGCCGTCAAGGCCACCGGCCGCCTGTGCTACCCGAGCGCCAACCGCGCCGTCACCGCGCTGGCGCACCTCTACCGCTACGCCCGCTTCCGCGAGCGGCGAGCGATCTGACCGTGATGTTCGTGCTGCGGTCGCCGCAGGGCGGCTCCCTGTGTCTGCCGTGCTCGCCGTCTCCGCTGCGCCTCGGCGCTCGCCGCGCCTCGTGCCGGTGGTGACGCCGGCAGACTGACGTCATGTCGCCGATGCCGATGTTCCCGCTCGGCTCGGTGCTGCTGCCCGGGGCGATCCTCCCGTTGCACGTGTTCGAGCCGCGCTACCGGGCGCTCGTCCAGGACTGCCTCGCGGCCGACGAGCACGAGTTCGGCGTCGTCCTGATCGACCGTGGTCACGAGGTCGGCGGTGGCGACGTCCGCCGCGACGTCGGCACCGTCGCCCGCATGGTCCAGGTCGCCCAGCTGGAGGGCGGGCGCTACGCGGTCGTCGCCGTCGGTACCCGGCGCATCCAGGTCGACGAGTGGCTGCCCGACGACCCGTACCCGCGCGCCGAGGTCGTCGACTGGCCCGACGACGAGACCGACGACCAGGCCGGTGCCGGCGTCGAGTACCTCGACGAGCTGTACCGGCGTGTCGCCGCGCGGGTGCGTCGGATCGCCGCGTTGGCGATCGAACTGGGCGACGCTGCCGGCGACCCGTGCACCGAGCTGAGCGACGACCCGCTCGTCGGCAGCTACCAGCTCGCCGTGCTCGCCCCGCTGTCGACCGCCGACGAGTACGATCTGCTCGGGGCGCGCGGCCCACGCCGGCGTCTCGTGCTGCTCGACGAGCGCCTCGACGACGTCGACGCGACGCAGCAGTTCCGCCTCGCGAACAGCTGATGTTCGAGCTCCGGTCGCAGCGAAGCTGCTCCCGTCGCCTGCCGTGCTCGCCGCCTCCGCTGCGCTTCGGCGCTCGCCGCGCCTCGGATCGGCGGTGAGCCTGAGACAGCCAGCTCCGCACCCGACGTTCTGCTAGACACGTGCAGTGCCCAGCCAGGACGCCGCCAAGCCGCCCCCGCCTGATCCGCGTCAGGAGCCGAGCGTTGGCGGTCTGGTCCAGCTGGTCAAGGACTACGCCCGGCAGGAGACCGTCGGGCCGATCAAGAACGCTGGTCGCTGGGCGGCCTTCGGCTCGATCGGTGCGGTGCTGTTCTCGGTCGCCACGATCCTGCTGATGCTCGGCGTGCTGCGCCTGCTGCAGACCGAGACCGATGCGTTCGCCGGCCGGTGGATGCAGCTCATCCCGTACTGCATCGCGCTGGTGATCGCGGTCGTCGTCATCGTCGTCGCCGCCACCCGGATCAGCGGCCGCAAGTCGTTGGAGTAAGGATTCTCGATGCCCCAGAAGATCACTCGTGACGACATCGAGGCGGGCATCCGCCAACTGCAGGGCGGTGCCAGGCAGAAGGTCGCCGACAAGAAGAAGACGATCGCCACGGCCGCCGGGCTCGCCGCCTTCGCCGCCCTGCTGCTCACGTTCCTGCTCGGCAAGCGCGCCGGCAAGAAGCGCTCCGCGCTCATCGAGATCCGGCGGCTGTGACGATGCCGGCCGGACGTTTCAAGGGCGGGCAGCTCAACCCGCTCAACCAGTTCACCCCGGCGACGTTGACCCGCCACCCGCTGCAGCTGCTCAACCCGCTGTTCATCGTGCGCCGCAACGCGCTGTACCGCGGGATGCTCGGCGGCAACCGCGGGTGGATGGTCGTCTGGTTCGCCCTGTTCGCGCCGATCCTGATCCGCAAGCTGCTCGGTCAGCACGCAGAGCACGTCGCGATCGAGCCGATGGCCGTCGGCCACGTGCTGCGCCTCGAGGTGCTTCCGCAGGACACCAAGCTCCAGCGCAAGGCCTTCCGACGCACGAGGTAGCGGTGCGATGAAGGTGCTCCTGCGTAACCCCCGCCGCGAGCTCGACGTCGCCGGCCCGCGCCGTGTCGGCGACCTGCTCGCCGACCTCGCCCTCGAGCGCGAGGCGCACCTGGTGATCCGCAACGGCACACTGGTGCCCGGAGACGCCGTGCTCGACGACACCGACGTCGTCGAGATCCGTCCGGTGATCTCCGGAGGTTGACGTGGTCGCTGTGGGGTCGAAGTGCCGGACGTGCAAGGCGCCGGCGATCATCGATCTGCCCCGGCACAACGCCAACTTCTGCGCCGAGCACTTCCAGGAGCTGTGCCGCCGGCAGGTGACCAAGGCGATCGAGCACTGGAAGATGATCGAGCGCGACGACAAGGTCCTCGTCGCCGTGTCGGGTGGCAAGGACAGCCTCGCGGTGTGGGATCTGCTCGCCGAGCTCGGCTGCCGCGCCGACGGGTTGTACATCGGTCTCGGCATCGGCGACTACAGCGAGGAGTCCGCGGTGTACGCCCGCAACTTCGCCGCCGCCCGTGGCCTGCACCTCACCGAGGTGTCGTTGCGCGACGAGTACGGCTACGACGTACCGACCGCCGCACGGGCGACGCGACGGGTGCCGTGCTCGTCGTGTGGGCTGAGCAAGCGCCACCTGTTCGACAAGGCCGCGCTCGACGGCGGCTACGACGTGGTGGTCACCGGTCACAACCTCGACGACGAGGCGGCCGTGCTGTTCGGCAACACCCTCCGCTGGGAGATGGAGTACCTCGCCCGCCAGCTGCCGGTGCTGCCGGCCCGTGACGGCTTCCCGCGCAAGGTCAAGCCGCTGGTGCGCCTGACCGAGCGGGAGACGGCGGCGTGGTGCGTGGTGCGCGGCATCGACTACCTCGTCGAGGAGTGCCCGATGGCCGAGGGCAACAAGCACCTCGGCTACAAGGCGACGCTGAACGCGATCGAGCGCGAGTCGCCCGGGAGCAAGGCCGCGTTCTACCTGAACTTCGTGGAGCGGATGGCGCCGGTGCTCACCGGCGTGCGCACCGAGGCGGCCGCCGAGGTCGGGACGTGCCGGGAGTGCGGTGCGCCGACGAGCGGCGACGTCTGCGCGTTCTGCCGGCTCGTGGCGTCGGCGTCGGCGCACGAGCCCGTCCCTGTCGAGATGGTCGTCGGCAAGCGGGGTCGGCGGTGACGGCGGCGTTCGCCGTCGGGGACAAGGTCCTCCTCGTCGACAGCAAGCAGCGCCGCTACCTCGTCACCCTCGCCGACGGCGGCGAGTTCCACAGCCACAACGGCTTCGTGCCGCACGCCGAGCTGATCGCCAGGCGCGAGGGGATCGTCGTGCGCAGCACCCGCGGCGCCACCTACACGGTGCTGCGCCCGACGCTCGAGGACTTCGTCCTGGAGATGCCGCGCGGCGCGCAGGTGATCTACCCGAAGGACCTCGCCCCGATCTGCATGCTCGCCGACATCGGCCCGGGTGTGCGCGTGTTCGAGAGCGGCGTCGGCAGCGGCGCGCTGAGCATGACGATGCTGCGCTGGGGCGCGGAGATCGTCGGCTACGAGCTGCGCGAGGACTTCGCCAACCGGGCGCGCGCCAACGTCCGCTCGTTCCTCGGCGAGGACGCGCTGGCGCGCTACGACGTGTCGCTCCGCGACTCGTACGCGGGCATCGACGAGCGCGACCTCGACCGGGTCGTGCTCGACCTGCCGGAGCCTTGGCAGGTCGTGCCTCACGCCCAGGAAGCCCTGCGTTCGGGCGGGATCTTCGTCGCCTACACGCCGTCGATCATCCAGGTGTCACAGCTCCGTGAGGCGATGACCGGCCGGGGCTGGGCGGGGCAGCGCACGCTCGAGGTGCTCAACCGCGGCTGGCACGTCGAGGGCGCCGCGGTGCGGCCCGACCACCGGATGGTGGCGCACACCGGATTCCTGACGACGGCAGGCGCTGGTTGGGCTGAGACGCGCAAGGAGCGGCCTCTCGGCCGCTCCTTCGGTCAGTCGAGGCTGGTTGTCAGGGCTCGATGAAGATGCACTCTCCGGGGCACTCCTCGGCGGACTCGATCACGGCGTCGAGCTTGTTGTCGGGGATGTTGGCCATGCCGTCGGCACCCTGCGGGTTGCCCTTCGCGGTGGCGAAGACCTTGTCGCCTTCCTTGACGTAGGCCAGCCCGTCGTCGAGCAGGGTGAAGACGTCGGGGGCGATCTCTTCGCAGAGGCCGTCGCCGGTGCACAGATCCTGGTCGATCCAGACCTTCATGTGGGCTGTCTCCTGTGATGGAAGGGTCAGACGGGTCGAGCATACAGGTCGGCCCACGCGCGGCGTAGTCCTTGCGCCGTGGGAGCCGTGGGGTCGTAGTCCGATCGACCCATTGAGCCTCGAGGGTGATGCAGAGGGCGTGCCCGTTCGCTTGAATCTCGATCTGCGGGGCAATGAGCCGCACGCCGATTGGTCGCCTGGGCGTGCGAGGAGCCAGGGCGAAACCGACCGCGCTGACACATCAGCGCCGTCCGTGACGGCCCAAGCCAAGTGAGACTCCACATGATTCGGAAGGACAACGAAGGTCGGCCACGCGCGCCTCTGGGCACGCCTCGCGATCATCGGTGCGGCAACGACCGCCATCGGCATCGGCGGCTTCGCCGGCGTCAGCGAAGCGCACACCGGCGACCTCAAGGCCGACTACACGTGTGACACGACGACGGGCGAGTACGTCGTCACCTACACCCTGAAGCTGGCGAACGTGCCGGCGGGCAACACCGGGTCCACGATGTGGAAGATCGGTAGCACCAGCTTCACCGGCACCCCGAGCAGCGCTGCCGGCATGGACAACGGCCCCGTGAGCAGCACCGGCAACGGAACGATCACGCTCGGCACCCAGCGTCTTCCCGGCACCACCACCGTCGGTCCCTGGGTGTACGCCTACACCACGTGGACGCCCGACGACTACGGCTACGGATCAGACGGACGTGTCGACAGCTTTCCCGGTGACTGCAAGGCGCCGCAGCCTGACGCGAAGGTGGAGTACGGGGAGTGGAGCAACGGCACGTTCGAGTGCGGCGACACCTCGGTCACACAGACCAGGACCAAGACCGTGACCGGATACGTCTGGAGCGGCGGCAAGTGGGTGCTGGACTCGCAGAACGCCGTGACGTCGACCGAGACGCAGTCCCGTCAGCCCACCTCGGAGGAGATCAAGGCCTGCACGCCGCAGCCTGACGCGAAGGTGGAGTACGGGGAGTGGAGCAACGGCACGTTCGAGTGCGGCGACGAGTCCGTCATCCAGACGCGCACGGTGACGACGACCGAGTACGTCTGGGACGACAGCGAGTGGGTGCTGGACTCGCAGAACGCCGTGACGTCGACCGAGACGCAGTCCCGTCAGCCCACCTCGGAGGAGATCAAGGCCTGCACGCCGCAGCCTGACGTCAAGACCACCTACACGGAGTGGAGCAACGGCACGTTCGAGTGCGGCGACACCGAGGTCACCCAGACCCGCACCAAGACCGTGACCGAGTACGTCTGGGACGCCGATCAGCTGAAGTGGGTCCTCGACTCGGAGAACGCCGTCACGTCGACGGAGAAGCAGACCCGCCAGCCGACCGAGGACGAGCTGAAGAGCTGCGAGGCGGAGACCACCGTGACCACGCCGGAGACCACCGTGACCGATCCCACCACCACGACGCTGGTGTCGCCCGACAGCGGCGTCGTCGACCCGAGCACCACGTTGGTGTCGCCCGACAGTGGCTCGGTCCCGGCCGACGTCACGCTGCCCGAGACGGGTGCCGCCGGCACCGGCATCCAGCTGGCCGCCGCGCTCGCGGCCCTTGGTGCGGGCACCGCGCTGGTGGTCGTCGCCCGCCGTCGCCGGCAGGCACCGACCGACGTCTGATCGGTTGCTGGTGACGCATGTCGCCGGGTCGTCGCAACATGCTGCGGCGGCCCGGCGAAGCGCGTGTAGGTTCGGCCCATGACGGACGCTGACCACGGACAACCGTCCGACGAGCGGTTCGCCGATGCAGACGGCGGAGACGACGAGGCCACACTGCGGGCCCACGTCGTCGCGTTGGACGAGGAGATCGGCCACCTGCGCCGGCGGCTCGCCGACGCCCCCAAGCGCCAGCGGGCGCTGGAGGAGCGGTTGCTGGAGACCAAGGGCCAGCTCGCCCATGCGGTGTCGCAGAACGAGAAGCTGAGCTACACCCTGCGCGAGGCACGCGAGCACATCGCCGCGCTGCGCGAGGAGGTCGACAAGCTCACCGCGCCGCCGTCGGCCTACGGCGTGATCGTCGGCAAGAACGACGACGGCACCGTCGACGTGCTCACCAGCGGTCGCAAGATGCGCGTCGGCCTGCACCCGGAGATCGATCACGACGAGCTGCCGCGCGGCTCGGAGGTCGTGCTCAACGACAGCTTCAACGTCGTGCTCGCCCGCGGCGGCGAGATCACCGGCGAGGTCGTCACCATCAAGGAGGTGCTGGAGGACGGCGTACGGGCCCTGATCGTCGGGCGGGCGGACGAGGAGCGGGTCTGCGAGCTGGCCGACGCGCTGCGTGGCGTCCACCTGCGCAGCGGCGACACGATGCGCCTCGACCCGCGCAGCAACCTCCTGCTGGAGAAGCTGCCCCGCCCCGAGGTCGAGGATCTGCTGCTGGAGGAGGTGCCGGACATCTCCTACGAGGACATCGGCGGCCTCGACAGCCAGATCGAGCAGATCGCCGACGCCGTCGAGTTGCCGTTCCTCTACCAGGACCTGTTCGCCGAGCACCAGCTGCCGGCGCCGAAGGGCATCCTGCTGTACGGCCCGCCCGGTTGCGGCAAGACGTTGATCGCCAAGGCGGTCGCCAACTCGCTGGCCAAGAAGGTGGCCGAGAAGACCGGCGACGACAAGGGTCAGAGCTACTTCATCAACATCAAGGGCCCCGAACTGCTCAACAAGTACGTCGGCGAGACCGAGCGGCAGATCCGCCTCGTGTTCCAGCGGGCCCGGGAGAAGAGCGAGGAGGGCTGGCCGGTCATCGTCTTCTTCGACGAGATGGACTCGATGTTCCGCACCCGTGGCTCGGGGATCAGCTCGGACATGGAGTCGACGATCGTGCCGCAGCTGCTGTCCGAGATCGACGGCGTCGAGGGGCTGCGCAACGTCATCGTCATCGGGGCCACCAACCGCGAGGACCTCATCGACCCGGCGATCCTGCGCCCCGGCCGCCTCGACGTCAAGATCAAGATCGAGCGGCCCAACGCCGACGCCGCCCGGCAGATCTTCGCCCGGTATCTCACCGACGAGATCCCCATCGACCCGAACGACGACATCCCGTCGATGCTCGACCGCACCGTCGCCGAGATGTACCGCGACGACGAGGACAACCAGTTCCTCGAGGTGACCTACCAGAACGGTGACAAGGAGATCCTGTACTACAAGGACTTCTCGTCGGGGGCGATGATCGAGAACATCGTCCGCCGCGCCAAGAAGCTGGCCATCAAGCGGGTCATCGCCGGCGGCGCCCGCGGCGTGTGCGCCCAGGACCTGCTCGACTCGATCAAGCAGGAGTACAAGGAGCACGAGGACCTCCCGAACACCACCAACCCCGACGACTGGGCGAAGATCAGCGGCAAGAAGGGCGAGCGCATCGTCTTCATCCGCACGCTCGTCAAGGGCAAGGCGGAGGCCGATCGCGAGGGGGGCCGGGCCATCGAACGAGTGGCCACCGGGCAGTACTTGTAGGGTGCCCCATGGCCATCCCCAAGGTCTGCGGGATCGAGACCGAGTACGGCATCCTCGTGCGCGGGGCGGACAGCAACCCGGTCAGCGCCTCGTCGTTGCTGATCAACGCCTACCTGTCGTCGACGAACCGCAAGGTCACGTGGGACTTCGAGGACGAGCGGCCCGGCAACGACGCCCGTGGCTTCAGCGTCGACGACCTGCTCGCCCCGGAGATCGACACCCACCTGGTCAACGCCGTGCTCACCAACGGCGCCCGCTACTACGTCGACCACGCCCACCCGGAGATCAGCACGCCGGAGTGCCTGACGGCCCGTGAGGTGGTCTGCTTCGATCGTGCCGCCGAGCAGATCGTCCGCGCCTCGATGGAGGCGGCGTCGGCGTTCATCGCGACCGGTGGCGAGATCCTCTGCCACAAGAACAACTCCGACGGCAAGGGCAACAGCTACGGCTGCCACGAGAACTACCTGGTGGCCCGCGAGGTGCCGTTCGGGCGGATCGTCGCCCAGGTCACCCCGCACTTCGTCACCCGCCAGGTGGTCGTCGGCGCCGGCAAGGTCGGCTGCGAGCTGCCCGGCGTGCCGCCCAGCGACGTGCCGTACCAGCTGTCGCAGCGCGCCGACTTCTTCGAGGAGGAGGTCGGCCTGGAGACGACGCTGAAGCGGCCGATCGTCAACACCCGCGACGAGCCGCACTGCGACGCCTCGAAGTACCGCCGGCTGCACGTCATCGTCGGCGACGCCAACATGAGCGAGGTCGCCACGTTCGTCAAGGTCGGCGCCACCGCGCTCGTGCTGGCGATGATCGAGGACGACGCCCTCGGCGACGAGCTGCTGCTGGCCAACCCGGTGGCGGCGATCCGCCAGGTCAGCCACGACCCGACGTTGGCGCGCACGATCCTGCTGCGCAGCGGCCGGCGGGCGACCGCTCTGGAGATCCAGTGGGCGCTCGTCGAGCGGGCCCGCAAGTACGAGCAGTCCCACGGGTTGAGCGCGGTCGGCGAGGACGCCGGCGCGGCCGTGCTCGCCGAATGGGAGGGTCTGCTCGCCGGTTTGGAGCGCGATCCGGCGTCCGTGGCCGACGCCGTCGACTGGGTGGCCAAGCAGCGCCTCGTCGACGGCTACGCGCAGCGTCACGGGCTGCGCCCCGGCGACCCGCGGCTGAAGGCGATCGATCTGCAGTACCACGACATGCGCGCCGAGCGCTCGCTGGCCTCGCGCTGCGGGCTGCGCACGATCGTCGGTGCGGACGAGGTGACCGCGGCGATGACCGAGCCGCCGCTGACCACGCGGGCGTACTTCCGTGGGCGGTGCCTGGCGAAGTGGCCCGACGACATCGTCGCCGCCAACTGGGACAGCCTGGTGTTCGACGTCGGCCGGGAGCCGCTGCGGCGGGTGCCGATGATGGAACCATTGCGTGGCACCGCCGAGGTGGTCGCTAGGTTGATCGACGACAGCGACACGCCCCACGAGCTGCTCACCAAGCTCGGCGCGTGAGGGAGGAGCGAGGTACCCGCATGGCTGAACGAACGCAGAAGCAGCGCCAGGCGCCGAACCGCACGGACGAGGCCGTCGAGGAGGCTCCGGCCAAGACCGAGACCGGCGACAAGCTGAAGGCGGAGATGGACGATCTGCTCGACGAGATCGACGACGTCCTGGAGACCAACACGGAGGACTTCGTCAAGTCCTACGTGCAGAAGGGCGGCCAGTAGCCGTCATGGCGATGCCGATCTTCCGCCCGGGTGACGACCCGGGCTCGAGCTTTCCCGAGCTGCTGCGGCGGATCGGCGCCCCCGTCGAGCCGGTGGTGGCCGATCGCCAGGCGCTGGACGTGCCCCACGCGACGACCTGCATCGCCGTGCGATACGGCGACGGGGTGATCATGGCCGGCGACCGCCGAGCCACCAGCGGCAACCTGATCAGTCACCGCGGCATGGAGAAGGTCGTCCAGGCCGACCGCTTCAGCGGCGTCGCCATCGCCGGCTCGGCCGGCCCGGCGATGGAGATGATCAAGCTGTTCCAGCTGCAGCTGGAGCACTACGAGAAGGTCGAGGGCGCCGCGCTCAGCCTGGAGGGCAAGGCCAACCAGCTGTCGATGATGGTCCGCGGCAACCTCGGCATGGCCATGCAGGGCATGGTCGTCGTGCCGATCTTCGCCGGCTACGACCTGCGCCGGCGCACCGGCCGGCTGTGGACCTACGACGTCACCGGCGGGCGCTACGAGGAGCACGACTACGTCGCCACCGGCTCGGGGATGCTCCACGCCGGCACCGTCGTCAAGCTCGGCTACCGCGAGGACCTCAGCCGTGACGACGGCATCGCCCTGGCGTGCAAGGCGCTGTGGGAGGCCGCCGACGCCGACTCGGCGACGGGCATGCCCGACCCGCTGCGCGGCATCTATCCGGTCGTGGCGACGATCAGCAGCGATGGTTGGACGCGTGTCGAGGACGGCGAGCTGGCCGGCGTGTTCGAGTCGATCGCCTCCGAGGTGCGAGCACGATGAGGTTCTGCGCATGAGCATGCCGTTCTACGTCGCGCCCGAGCAGGTGATGAAGGACCGCGCCGACTATGCGCGCAAGGGCATCGCCAGGGGTCGGGCCGCGGTTGCCGTGCTGTACAGCGACGGGGTCGCCCTCGTCGCCGAGAACACCAGCAACACGCTGCGCAAGATCAGCGAGATCTACGACCGCATCGCCTTCGCCGGTGTCGGCCGGTACAACGAGTTCGACCAGCTGCCGCGTCGCCGGCGTGCGCGCCGCCGACCTCAAGGGCTTCCAGTACAGCCGTGAGGACGTCGACGCCCGCAGCCTGGCCAACCAGTACGCGCAGATCCTCGGCCAGGTGTTCACCCACGAGATGAAGCCGATGGAGGTGGAGATCCTCGTCGCCGAGGTCGGCGTCAGCGCCGAGGGCGACAACCTGTTCCACATCCTCTACGACGGCACGGTGATGGACGAGCGGCACTTCAGCGTGCTCGGCGGTGACGCCGAGGCGATCACCGGGCGGCTGCGCTCGTCGTTCGAGGAGTCGCTCGGGTTGGCCGCCGCCGTGCGCATCGCCGCGGCGGCGCTGGCCGGACCGGACCGCACGTTGACCGCCGACGACCTCGAGGTCGCGGTTCTGGAGCGGACCAACGGCCGGCGCTGCTTCCGCCGGGCGACCGACGAGGACATCGCCGGCTATCTCACCGACACCGAGGCGGCGGCGCCCGCTGCGCCGGTGACCGATGCGCCGCCGGCGCCGGACGCCCCGCCGGTCGACGGCGACAACCCGCCGCCGGCGTCGTAGCGGTCGACCGATGGGTCGGCGCGTCGACCTGAACAGCGACGTCGGCGAGGGCTTCGGCGTGTGGCCGGGCGGCCCGGACGAGGAGCTGCTCGGGATCGTCACGTCGGCCAACGTCGCCTGCGGCTTCCACGCCGGCGACCCGTCGATCATGCGGCGCACGTGCGCGACCGCCGTGGCGCGAGGCGTGGCGCTCGGCGCGCAGGTGTCGTATCCGGACCTCGCCGGCTTCGGGCGGCGGTTCGTCGACATCGCCCCGGCCGAGCTGACCGACGCCGTCGTCTACCAGCTCGGGGCGCTCGACGCGTTCGCCCGGCTCGCCGGCGGCCGGGTGGCCTACGTCAAGCCGCACGGCGCGCTGTACAACGCGATCGTCCACCACGAGGAGCAGGCCGCGGCGGTCGTCGCGGCGATCGCCTCGTGGGATCCGTCGCTGCCGGTGCTCGGCCTGCCGGGCTCGGCGGTGCGTGCCGCGGCGTCGCGTGCCGGCGTCCCGTTCGTCGCCGAGGGCTTCGCCGACCGTGGCTACGCGCCGGACGGCACGCTGCTGCGCCGCGGCTCGCCGGGAGCGCTCCTCACCGACGCTGGTGCGGTCGCCGACCAGGCGATGCGCCTGGCGTCGTCGGGCGTCGAGTCCGTCTGCGTGCACAGCGACACCCCCGGCGCCGTCGAGCTGGCCACCGCGACACGTGCCGCGCTCGTCGACGCGGGCTACGACGTCGGGGCGTTCACCGCGTGACCGCCCCAGCCCGTGCGCCCGGCCCACCCGGTTCGTGCCAGCCCACGAACGCACACGTCGCTTCGTGCGCCCACACAGATCTCGTTGGGTCGGCTGCGGGCGCCGTCGGAGACCAGCGCTGATGCCTCGGTCCGGCATCCGGCGCCGGCCACGTTCGTGTCACGACAGGAACGTGCACGTCGGTTCGTGTGCTGGCGCACGCCGCTGTGAGCGGGACGGCGGTGCTCGGCGACGCTGGCCGTCGGGCGCGCCAGGTTCGTGCCAGCGCACAGACGTGCACGTCGGTTCATGTGCTGACACAGATCTCGGGGAATCGGGTCGGCGGCGGCCCGGCTCTGGTTGGTGTCAGCGCACAGACGCGCACGTCGGTTCATGTGCTGACACAAGGCCCGGTGGACGGACGGTGGCGGTGTGCCGGCCCGGCTTCGGTTCGTGTCACGGCACAGGTCCGCATGTCGGTTCGTGGGCTGGCACGAACCCGGGAGGCTCTCGGTGACGGCGCCTCGGATCGTCGGGGCGGGGCGGCATGGGGTGCTGGTCGAGGTCAGCTCGACGGGCGAGGCGACGGCGCTGGCGGCGTCGCTGCGGGCCTCGCCGTTGGACGGCGTCGAGGACGTGGTCGGGGCGCAGCGGACGGTGCTCGTGCGCGGCTCGCTGCCGGCGGACGCGCTGCGCGCCGTCGTCGCCGAGCGGCTGTCGTCGATGCCTCGCACCGCGGCCGCAGCGCCCGCCGGGATGGTGGTGGTCCCGGTCGACTACGACGGCGACGATCTTGCCGAGGTCGCGGCGCGTTGCGGGCTGGGCATCGACGACGTCGTCGCCGCGCACGCCGGGGCGGTCTACACCGTCGCGTTCTGCGGCTTCGCCCCGGGCTTCGCCTACTTGACGGGGTTGTGCGCGGTGCTGGTCCTGCCGCGGCGGGCAACACCCCGGCCGCGGGTCCCAGCCGGCTCGGTGGCGGTCGCCGGCGACCTCTCGGCGGTGTACCCGACGGCGAGCCCCGGCGGCTGGCACCTGCTCGGCCGCACCGACGTGACGCTGTTCGATCCGGGGCGAACGCCGCCAGCGCTCCTCGCTCCGGGCACGACCGTCCGCTTCGAGCCTCGATGACCGACCGGCTGCTCGCCGGCCGCGGCGGCGTCCGAGTCGCAGGCGTCGGTGCGAGTCGCACACGTCGGACTGCCCGACGTCAGCGACTCGGACCAGCACGTCGGACTCGGACCGGCGCGTGCGGCTCGGCTCGCGGTGGTGGGGTGTCTCGATGATCGAGGTGCTCGTCGCGGGGATGGCCACGACGGTGCAGGACCGCGGCCGCCCCGGTTGGGCGCATCTCGGCGTCGGGCGCTCCGGCGCCGCCGACGTCGGCGCGCATGCGCTGGCCAACCGGCTGGTCGGCAACGCCGAGGGGCTCGCCGCGTTGGAGACGAGCGGTGGGCTGGTGCTGCGCTGCGTCGCGCCGGCGCTCGTCGCCGTGACCGGCGCTCCGGCGCCGCTGACGATCGTCGGCGGCCCGGCGCTCGGGTACGGGCATGCCCACGTCCTGCCGGCCGGTGCGACGCTGACGGTCGGAGTGCCGCGCGCCGGCCTGCGGACCTACGTCGCCGTGCGTGGCGGGATCGACGTCGCCCCGGTGCTCGGCTCGCGCAGCCGCGACACGCTCGGGCAGATCGGCCCGAGCGTCCGCGCCGGCGACGTGCTGCCGATCGGTGCCGACCCCGGCACGCCGATCACCGGCGACGTGGCGCCCGCACGGCCTGCCGGCGACGTCGTCGGCGTCCTGCCCGGCTGGCGCCGAGACTGGTTCGCTGCCGGGGCGTGGGCGCTGCTGTGCGGCCAGCCCTACACCGTCGGCAACGACGTCGACCGGGTCGGCTGCCGCCTGGCTGGTGCCCGGCCGCTGGAGCGCGTGGTCACGGACGAGCTGCCGTCCGAAGGCCTCGTGCTCGGTGCCGTGCAGGTCCCGCCCGACGGCCAGCCGATCGTGATGCTCGCCGACCACCCGACCACCGGCGGCTACCCGGTGATCGCCGTCGTCGACGACGCCTCGCTCGGTGTCGTAGCCCAGGCCCGTCCCGGCGACACGCTGCACCTGCGCCCGGGACGCTGACGGATCGAGTCGTCACGGGGCGGAAACAGGGGCGACATGGTCCGTCCCTAGCATCGACGGCGTGACCACGTCGACCGTCCCCGCACTGCGCGACGCGTGGTACCCCGTGGCGCTGGCATCCGAGGTCACGGCAGCGCCCGTGCAGGTGTGGCTGCTCGACGAGCCGTGGGTGCTGTGGCGCGCCGCCGGCGGCGAGGTGCTCGCGTTCGCCGACCGCTGCCCGCACCGCCTCGCGCCGCTGTCGGCCGGCTGCCTCCTGGACAGCGGCGAGATCCAGTGCGGATACCACGGCTGGCGCTTCGGCGCCTCGGGCGCGTGCACGCTGATCCCGGCGCTCGGCCCCGGCGCGACGGTGCCCCCGCGAGCCCGCCTGCACGCCGCCGGCGCGGTCGCCGAGCGCGCCGCGATCGTCTGGCTCGCGCCCGAGCCGCCACCGGTCGCGCCACCCGTGGACGAACCACTCGGGGCCGGGTTCCTCACCGGCATCCTCGAACCGTCCGTGGCCGAGGTCGACCCCGGCTTCATGCTCGACAACTTCCTCGACGTCGCCCACTTCCCGTTCGTCCACGCGGCGACGTTCGGGTCGGCCGAGTCCGGTGACGTCGACGGGTACGAGCTGCGCGACGACGAGCGCGGCTTCACCGCGGTCACCGAGCACGAGTTCGCTCACCACGAGGACCCGGGCGTCGCGGCCGGCGTACGGCCGCTCGTGCAGCGGCGGCGGATGACCTACACCTACCGCCCGCCGTACGTCGCCGAGCTGCGACTCGACTACCTCGACGCCGGCGGCACGAACATCATCGTGTTCGGCGTGCAGCCGATGCGGGGGCGGACCTGCCGGGTGTACACGACGCTGCTGCGCGACGACCTCGACGCCACCCAGCTCGAGCACGCCGTCGCCTTCGAGCAGCGCGTCCTCGACGAGGACCTCGCCGTGCAGCGCAACATCCGCGAGCGGATGCCGACGGATCGCACCGTCGAGGTGCACACCCGCGCCGACCGGTTGACGATCGAGCTGCGCCGGGTGCTCGCCGACCTCGTGCCGTCACCCGCCGAACAGGGCGCGTAGCTCGGCGCGGAACGCGTCGACGTCGACGGCGGTGCCCACCTCGCAGGGATGGAAGCCCTCGGGCAGCGCCTGGTGCTGACCGGCCGCTTCGAAGAACGGCTGGCGGCGGTCGGCCACCGTCATGCCGAGCGCCGGGCCGTCGCCGGTCTGTACGGCGGTCGGCAGCACCGGGCCGCTGACCAGCCCCGGCCGCGCCGCGGCCATCACCGCCAGCGCGTCGTGGCACGGGAACTCGCCGGCGGCGCAGAACGTGCCGCCGAAGCGGGCGTAGAACGAGAGCAGCTCCGCCAGATCGGCGCCAGCGGGGGAGCGACCCTCGTGGGCCAGGGCGAGCAGCTCGGCGGTGATCGTCGCCCGCTGGGTGACGTCGAGGCCGACGAGCAGCGGTGGCGTCGCCCACGGCGCGGCAAGCGCCGTGGCGGCCGCGTGCGGATCGTGGGCGATGTTCGCCTCGGCCATGGGCAGGGCGTTGCCCTGGCACTCGATCGTCCCACCCATGACCACCAGCCGGCGTACCGCCGGCGCCCACGACGCGTCGGCGGCGATCGCCTCCGCGACGTTGGCCATCGGGCCGATCGTCACGACCGTCACCTCCCCCGGGGCGGCGTGCACCGCGCCGTGCAGCAGCTCGACCGCGTTCGGGCCGCCGCCGGCGACCGGCCGCCGGGGCCGCCGCCCCGTGTCGGCGACGCCGTCGGCGCCGTGGATGAAGTCGGCGCGGCGCAGCGTGGGCGCCGGCCCGAACGCCTCGCTCGCACCGAGCGCGATCGGCGTCGACTCCCGACCGGCGAGCTCGAGCACGCGCCTGGCGTTGTCGGCGGCCGCGGCGAGGTCGACGTTGCCGAACACGGTGGTGATGCCGACGAGCTCGACGTCGGGTTGCGTGGCCGCCCACCACAGTGCAACGGCGTCGTCGATCCCGCAGTCGGTGTCGATCAGCAGCTTGACCATCAGGTCATCCTGGCGCGGTCAGCCAGGCGTCGACACCAGCGACACCGGCAGCCTTGACGTCGTCGGGCGCGCCGGAGCACTCGAACGAGGACCGGGCCATCGACGCGAGCAGCTCGTCGGACAGCCCGAGATCGCGGCGAGCCAGCTCGTACTCGTCGAGGATCCCCGGTCCGAACAGCAGCGGGTCGTCGGCATTGAGGCTGCAGCGCACGCCGGCGTCGAGCAGGCGCGGCAGCGGGTGCTCGACGAGCGACGGGAACACGCTGAGCATGACGTTCGACGTCGGGCAGACGTCCAGGCAGACGCCCTCGGCGGCCAGGCGCTCGACGAGGCCGGGGACCTCGAAGCTGCGTACGCCGTGCTGGATGCGGTTCGCGCCGAGCAGGTCGATCGAGTCGGCGACGAACTGGCCGTGCTCGAGCTCGCCGGCGTGCGGCGTGGACAGCAGGCCGCCCTCGCGGGCGATGGCGAACGCCGTGACGAAGTCGCCCGGCGGATGACCGACCTCGTCGTTGTGCAGGCCGAGCCCGACGATCCCCATCGCCCCGTTGACCGAACGCCGCGACACGGCCAGCTCCGCCAGCGCGACCGACGCGTCCTCGTCGTCCCATGCCCGGTCGACCGGGGCCATGAACCGTACGCACACGCCGTGGCGCGCCCCGGCATCCTCGAACAGCTCGAAGGCGAGGTCCCACACGGCCTCGTCGGAGCCCCACACCTCGCGGTGGCCGGTCGCCCACAGGCTCGGCTCGATGTACGTCGCCCCGTCGGCGGCGGCATCGGCGCAGATCTCGTCGGCCAGCCGCTCCCAGTCCGCCCGGTCGCGCAGGAACCCGATCGCGCCACGGCACATCTCGCTGAACGCGGTGAAGCTGCCGTAGCCGCGCACGGTCGGCACCGGCTCGCCGGCCTTGGCGGCGAGGTCGGCGAGCGTGCCGGGGCGCATCCCCAGCTCGAGGTGGAGGTGGAGGTGGGCCTTGGGGAGGGTCTGCAGGTCGCGCATCGGCGTCCTCTCAGGAGTGGTGCGAGTAGATCGACCCGTGAGCCGAACGATGTCCATTTCGTCTGGCTTCGCCAGCCGAAACACCTCACGGTAATGATTGGTCGCCTCGCCCATCGGCTCGGCTCCCTAGCTGTAGATGCCCGGCGGTGGGTCCCAGCCGGTGAGCAGGTGCCGGCCGATCTCCTCCTGCTTCCAGGCGACGGGGTCGTGGAGCGACAGCGTGCGGGCGTTGCGCCACCAGCGGTCGAAGCCGGTCGAGCGGGCGGCGGCGCGCGTGCCCATCAGGTCGTAGATCTCGCTCGTCGCCCGCAGCGCGGCGCGGTGCGCGGCGACCTTCGCGGCGTAGATCGGAACGGCCAGCTCGGTGCGCCCGATCGTGCCGGCCTCGAACGCGTCGAGCAGCGCGCCGGTGGCCATCGTCGCCTGGTACGCGGCAGCGAGGTCCGCGGCGAGCTCCCCGCACCGCCGGCGCACCAGCGGATCGTCGGCGGCCGAGTCGACGCCGGCCGACGGCCACGGCCGGCTGCTGCCGGCGACGAACGCCGTCGCGGCGCGCAGTGCACCGATGCCGATGCCGACGAGCACCGCGGCGAACCCGGCCTGGTAGCGCAGCGCGTTCTGGGGCAGCGGGGCGCGGCCCGACTCGCTGGCGCGCCGGCCGGCGGCGACGTGCACCGCGTCGAACACCGTCGTGCCGCTGTCGGTGGCGCGCTGGCCGAGCGCGTCCCAGTCGCGGCGGACGTCGACGCCGGGCGCGCCGCGGGGCACGAGCGACAGCTGGAAGCCGAGCAGGGGGTGCTCCGCGACGCCGTCGACGGCCGGGTTGAACGCCCACACGGCGATCTCGTCGGCTTCGGCGGCGCCGGTCGTGTAGATCTTCGTGCCGCTGACGACGAAGCCAGGCTCGTCGCCGGATGGGAGGACCGTCGAGGTCCACGGCTCGTCGACCGTGCGACCGGCCTCGGCCACGGCGAGGCCGAGCACGTGGTGGTCGTCGACGATCCGCGCCGCGAGGGGGCGCGCAGCGTGTCGGGGCAGTAGACGAGGATCTCGCGGGCCAGCTCGTCGTGGACCTTGAACAGCTGGGCGACGGCCGAGTCGTGCACGGCGAGGCGGACCTGCGCCTCGAGGCTGGCGGCGTGCGACGCCCCGATCCCGCCGAGCGCGGCGGGCACCCCGAGCGCCAGCGCCCCGGTCGGCCGCAGCGCGTCGATCGAGCGGGTCGGGTACCGCCCGGCGGCGTCGTGCTCGGCGGCGAGCGGCCCGATCATGGCCGCGCCGGCCTCGTCGATGGCGGCGAGCACGTCGAGCTCGGCGGGGGCGAACGCCGGCACGGGGATGAGTGCACCGAGCAACGGGTCGAGGCTCATTGGTGCACCGTCTCGCCGTGGATCACGTCGCCGACAAGGGTGCACCAGCGAGCGAAACGCACTATGACGTCGGTTCGCTCGCTGCGCTCGCTCATGGCAGCACGCCGGTCGGGTCGAACAGGCGATGGACGTCGTGGGCGTGGCTCGGGCAGCGGCAGCAGACCAGCCCGGGCTGGAGCACGACGGGGGTGAACGACTGGGTGGCGACGTCGATCAGGCCGAGCTCGGTGAGGCCGAGCTCGGGTACGCCGGCGAGACCGACGAACGCCATGATCATGAACGGCGCCGGGATGGTGACACCCAGCGACACAGCCGCGGCGTTGACGGCGACGGAGGCGTCGCGCACGTCCTCCCACGGGGCGTCGCTCATGATCCCGGCGATGGGCAGCGGGCACGCGGCGAGCACCATGCCGTCGCCGTCGACGGCGACGTAGCCGCCACCGATCGCCGCGGCGGCGTGGCAGGCCGCGGCCATCGCCGCGTCGTCGGTACCGAGCACGACGAGGTTCTGGTTCTCGCAGTTCGTCGTCGCCGCCAGCGCGCCGCGGCGCAGGCCGAAGCCGCGCACGTAGCCCACGCCGATCGTCGCCGTGGCGTGATGACGGTCGACCACCGCGACCTTGACGACGTCGCGCCGGGTGTCGCAGCACACCGTGCCGCCGACGACGGGCAGCTCGGCGTGGAAGGCGCGCTTGAAGTAGCCGTCGTACATCTCGGCGGCCTGCACCCACGCGGTCGGGCCGTCGGCGCGGACGGCGAACGAGTCGCCCGACAGGCCGGGCGCGAGGTGCACGGTCGAGCGGGTCGAGTCGGGCATCACGTCGGTGTTGGCGAACAGCGGCCGGCCGTCGGCGGCCACCTGCACGCCGCCGACGAACACCGCTGCCGGGCGGGGGTCGGCGAGGTCGGCGACGAGCATCACGTCGGCAAGGCGCGACGGGGTGACCGAGCCGAGCACGTGGTCCAGACGGAAGTGGACCGCGGCGTTGAGCGTCGCCATCCGGATCGCCGTCGCCGGCGGCACCCCGGCACGCACCGCCTGGCGGACGTGATGGTCGATGTGGCCCTGCTCGGCGAGGTCCTCGACGTGCTTGTCGTCGGCGCAGAAACTGATGTGTGCCAGCCCGTCGCCGAGCGCGCCGACGTCGGCGAACACCGCCGGGGTGTTGTCGTTCATGCTCCCGGCCATCACCGTGATCGCCGAGCCGAGGCGCAGCCGGTCGAGCACCTCGGCCGTGGTGAACGCGTTGTGGTCGTCACCGACGCCACCGGCGAGGTACGCCCACAGCGGCTCGTCGGCGAGCCGAGCCGTGTGCCCGGTGATCCGCTTGCCGGCGGCGAGCGCGGCCAGCTGCTTGCGCGCCGACGCCTCGGAGAGGTTGAACGGGTTGCCCTCGCCGAGCGACACCACGTTCGGCAGGGCGATGCGCCGCAGCACCTCGTCGTCGGGCACGGTGGCGCCGCCGAGCTCCATGCCGGGCAGACGCGGCACCTCCGGGGAGATCTGCTGGAGGATCCGCAGCGGCGTGCCGGTGGTGCCGACGAGGTCGATCGCCTCGGGGCCGAGCACGTTGGCGATGCAGTTCGGGTCGGCGAGCAGCGTCGTCGTGCCGCGGGGGACGATCAGCCGGGCCAGCTCGCCGGGAGTGAGCATCGTGTACTCGATGTGGATGTGGGCGTCGATGAAGTTCGGCACGAGGTGCAGGCCGTCGGCGTCGACGACGGCGGGCGCGTCGAAGCGTCCGACGGGGGTGACCGCAGCGATGTGCGCACCGGCGACGACGACGTCGCGGGTGAGCACCTCACCGGTGTGCACGGCGACGACGCGGGCGTTGCGGATGATCAGGTCGCCGGCCTCGGTGCCGTTGGCGACGAGGCGCAGCCGCTGCAACCCGGCGAGCGTCGGCAGCAGCTCCGCCGGTAGGTGCTCGCTCATCATCAGGGGACCATCGGTTCGTGGACGGCTGCCAGCACAGCGCCGAGATGGTGCCCGCCTTCGCTCGCCGTGACGATGGTGAGCTTGCTGCGCTCGCTCATGCCAGGCCCCGGCGGCGGGCGGTGAAGCAGGCGGCGACCGACGTCGCCGCGACCTCGCCGACCGTCGCCTCGTCCCAGCCGAACGCGTCGACGCACAGGCGGTACTCGGCGAGCAGGTCGGTGCCGAGGAACGCCGGATCGTCGGTGTTCACGCTGACTGCCACGCCGGCCAGGCGCAGCCCCTCGATCGGGTGCTCGGCGACGGAGGCGGCGCCGCCGAGGGTGACGTTCGACGACGGGCAGATCCCGAGCGGCACGCCGCGGTCGGCGAGCTCGGCGACCAGCGCCGGGTCCTCGACGGCGCGCACGCCGTGGTCGATGCGATCCGCCCCGAGCAGCTCGATCGCGTCGCGCACGCCCTGCGGCCCGCTCGACTCGCCGGCGTGGACCGTGCGCCTGAGCCCGGCCGCGCCGGCGGCGGCGAACGCCTTGGCGAAGCGCGGCCCGGTGCGCCCGGCGCGGGCCTCGTTGCCGTCGATCGACAGGGCGACGACGCGTGGGTGGTCGAGGGCGACGAGTGTCTCGACCAGCTCGGCGGCCTGGGCGGCGGTCTGCTGGCGCAGCACGCTGACGCACAACCCGACCGGCGGCAGGCCGTCGTCCTCGGCGCCGGCCAGCCCGCGATCGAGCGCGCCGATCAACCCGCGCAGGTCGTCGTGCCACGTGTGCCAGTGGGTCGGGTTGACGATCAGATCGGCGGCCACCGCTCCGGTGCCGGCGAGGCGCGCCGCATAGCCGTACGCCGCGGCGGCCACGTCGTCGGCCGTGCGCAGCAGGCCGCACGACCACGACAGGAAGTCGAGGAACTCGTCGAAGTCGGCCACCTCGAACAGCTGGTCGACCGGGCGGGGCAGCGCCTCACCGTGGCGGCGGGCGAGCGCGGCGAGCGTGCCGGCCGACTGGCAGCCCTCGAGGTGGACGTGGACCTCGGCCTTGGGGATCGTGTCGAGGCGCACTACTCCTCGCGCAGCCGTTGTGGGTCGAAGCGGGCCAGCACCGGCGTCTCCAGCAGACCGACGATCGCGTACAGCAGCAGCGTCACGAACGTGACGACGGCGACCGCCGCCCACACGCCGGTGTAATCGAACTTCGCCGGACGGGCGGCGAGGTAGTGGCCGATGCCCTCCGTCGTCAGCAGCCACTCACCGAGCAGCGCCCCGACCATCGCCCCGGGCACGGCGATGCGCATTGCTGCGAACAGCGCGGGCACCGAGTACGGCAGGCGGACCTTGAACAGCGTCGTGCGCGGCGTACCGCCGTACGCCTCGATCAGGTCGGCGGACTGCTTCGGCACCGACTCCAGGCCGAGGGTGATGTTCACCAGCGAGGGGAAGAACGTGACGATCGCGGTGACGACGCGCACCGAGGTGAACGTGTAGCCGAACACCAGCCCGATGATCGGGGTGATGACGATCAGCGGGACGCTGCGCAGCAGCAGCGCGAACGGCAGGAACGTGCGCCGCAGCGCCGGCGACAGGAGGAACGCGCTGGACGCGACGACGCCGGCGACGATGCCGATCACGTAGCCGGCGAGCAGGTTGCCCATCGTCGTGCCCAGTGCCGAGAACAGGTCGTGGCGGTTGGTTGCCGCCTTCGGGTCGTCGAACAGGTAGCGCCATACGTCCGCCGGCGACTTCTTGACGAGCGCGTCCATGTCGACGAAGCGCACGAACAGCAGCCACAGGCCGAGCGTCGAGGCGATGCCGACGACGAACAGCCACAGCGTGCGGCCCATCCGGCGCAGCGCCGGCGAGCCCGTCCCGCGCCGACCGGTGGCACCGAGCTTCAGCGGGACCGTGCTCACGACGCGTCTCCCCGGGGACTGCGCCCCCACGGTGCCTGCGGCGCCTCCCGATCGGCGTCCGGCTCCCTGGCGGTCGCTCGGCCGTGCGGCCGTGGCTCGCTGCGCTCGCTCACGACCGTGGCGCCCAGCGGGTGAGGGCTCGGCCGACCACCAGCGTGATGCAGAAGCCGATGCCGGCGAGGATCGTCGCCACGGCGGCGATGCCCCAGGTCCTGGCTACTTTGAACGACTGCAGGCTGGCGATCATCATGATCCCGAGGCCCTTCTCGCCGCCGAAGTACTCGCCGACGATCGCCCCGAGGATCGCCGCCGGTGCGGCGATCTGCAGCCCGGCGAACGTGGCCGGCAGCGCGGCACGGATGCGCACCTTGGTCAGCTCCCGGAAGCGCCCACCGCCGTAGGCGCGCACCACCTCGAGGCTGGTGCGATCTGCCGAGCGCAGCCCGACGAGGACGCCGATCAGGGTGGTGAAGAACACGCTCAGGGCGACGAGCGCGATCTTGGGGTTGTCGCCCTTCAGCGTGCTCTGGAGGATCGGGCCGACGGCGACGATCGGCAGGCAGTAGGTCGCCACGGAGATCTGCATCAGCGCCTTCTCCAGGAGCGGCACGAGCACGAACAGCAGGCCGAGGACGATGGCGATGCCGTTGCCGATCAGGTAGCCACGCCACGCCTCGCCGAGCGTCTGGGCGATGTTCGGCGGGTACAGGTGCCAGTCGTCGACGAACTGGCTGACGACGGCCCACGGCTGGGGGATGCCCTTCTCGATCCCGAGGGTCGAGGCGGCGACGATCCACACGGCGAACACGAGGACCACGCCGAGCACCGTCGGGAACCACGTCGGCAGTCGCGAGCCACGCTCGGCGTCGTCGGCGACCAGCGCGGCCAGGTCGGGGCTCAGCTCTCCGCTGACCTCGGGGCCGATCACCGCCGCGGCGTCGACGTCCGACAGGCTCGCCCTCACACGTCGTCGCCGCTCGTCGGGACGCCGCCGGCGAACAGCAGGTCGGAGAGGTGGTCCTCGATCTCGTGGAACTCGGGGCTGCGCAGCATGTCGGGCGTGCGCGGCCGGGGGAGGTCGATGGCGACGATCTCCTTGATCCGTCCGGGTCTCGGCGACATCACCGCGACCGTGTCGGACAGGAACACGGCCTCGGCGATCGAGTGGGTGACCATCAGCGTGGTCGTCGCCCGCTCCGTCCAGATCCGCAGCAGCTCGAGGTTCAGCCGCCGGCGGGTCATCTCATCGAGCGCGCCGAACGGCTCGTCGAGCAGGAGGACCTTCGGCTCGACCACCAGGGCGCGGGCGATGGCGACGCGTTGGCGCATGCCGCCCGACAGCTGCGCGGGGCGGGCCTTCTCGAACCCCTCCAGGCCGACGAGCTCGATCAGCTCGGGGATCGTGCCCGCCGGCACCTTGACGCCGCTGACCTCCAGCGGCAGGCGGATGTTGTCGTGCACGCTGCGCCATGGCAGCAGCGCTGCGTCCTGGAAGGCGATGCCCAACTGGCGCTTGTCGCGCAGCGCCTTCGGCCGGTCGCCGTGGACGCGGACCTCGCCGGCCGTCGGGGTGTCGAGCGCGGCGATGATCCGCAGCACGGTCGACTTGCCGCACCCCGACGGGCCGAGCAGCGACAGGAACGAGCCCGGTGGGGTCTGCAGGCTGCACCCGTCGAGGGCGACGACCTGCTTGCGCCCGATCGAGAAGACCTTCGTCAGATCGTTGATCGTGATCCCCTCGTGCGGCCGCGTCGCCGTCGCGACCGCCGAGGTGCTCGCGTCGGTCACCGTCATCCGGCCGTCGGTGGGGTCTTGAGCTCGGGGTTCTCCTCGTACACCTCGTTGATCAACGACATGTCGAACAGGTCCTCGGCCGAGATGGTCAGGCCGGCCTTGGCGAGGGTCTCGATGTTCGACGCGATCAGCTCGTCGGTCAGCGTGAAGATCCCGTGCGTCCTGGCGTCCTCGGTCCAGATCAGCTCGTTCTCGGAGCGGACCTCGAGCTCCTGCTCCTCCGCCGTGAGGCCGAGATCCTTGCCGTACTCGTTGACGGTCAGCTCGGCCGCGCCCTTCGGGTCGGCGAGGACGTCGTGCCAGCCGCGGATCTCGGCCCGCAGGAACGCCTTGAGCGTGTCCCGGTCGTTCTCGATGGAGTCGGCCGAGACGACGAGGACCTCGCTGACGAGTGGGTAGCCGAAGTCGGCGAGCAGGAACGAGTACGTCTCGACGCCCTGCTCCTTGAGCAGGTTCGGTTCGTTGGTGATGAAGCTGAACCAGGTGTCGACCTCGCCGTTGACGAGCGGGGTCGGATCGAACTGCGCCGGGAACATGGTGATCCGGCTGTCGTCGATGCCGCTGGCGGCGACGAACGCGTCCCACACGGCCTGGTTCGCCGACTGCAACCCGAAGCTCTTGCCGTACATCTCCTCCGGCGTCTTGACGGGGTTCGACGCCAGCGACATGACCGCGAACGGGTTCTTCTGGTACTGGGCGGCGATGATCCGCAACTTGCCGCCCTGGACGATCGCCGCGCCGGTGACGTCTGGGGATGAGATGCCGACGAGTGCCTTGCCGCTGCTGACGTCGACCTCGGCCGGCTGCGCCGACGGGCCGCCGGCGATCAGGTTGACCGGGTCGAACCCCTCCTCCTTGTAGTAGCCGTTCTTGTCGGCGAAGTAGGCGCCGGCGAACTCGGAGTTCTTGATCCACGACAGGCGATAGTCGAGGGAGCCGAGCGAACCGGGCGCCGCGGTGGCGCCGGTGGTGGCGGCGCTCGTGGTGGCCGTGGTGCCAGCCGTGGTCGTCGCCGTTGTGCCGGCCGCGGAGGTCGTGGCCCCGGCCGTCGTGCTCGACGACTTGCTGTCGCTGCCGCAGGCGGCCAGCAGTGCGCCTGCTGTGCCGCCGAGCAGGACGGTCCCGCCGCCGAATCGGAGCAGATCGCGCCGGTTCATCGTCGCCATGTCGTTGTGCCTCCCCTTCTCGGAACCCGGGCGCTGGCCGCCGGTGCACGTGGTGTCGACGGTACGGAGGCGTGGTTTCGCGGTTGTTTCCAAGTGGCGAATGGCGCGTGTGCATCGACTGCGCCGGGCACCGAGCGCGAGGTGTCGACCTTGCTGCGTCAACCGTCGGCGAGCGCGGCCATCATCCGCCGCCAGGCGACGCTGAGCCGGTCGGCCTTGGTGTGCACCTCGACGGTCAGGTCGAGGTCGAGGGTCATCAGGTCGTAGCGCTCGAGGATGTTCAGGTCCTCCTGGAGGATGACGTCCTCGTCCTTGAGCGACCTGGTCATGCCCTCGGCGTCGACGTCGTTGCGGGCCATGATCTTGTAGACCCGCGTCGACCTGGCCGTCTCCGGTTGCAGCGCGTAGACGATCCCGAACACGCCGCCGGTCAGCGGGAAGCGCAGTTCCAGTGAGGCGTTGCAGCCGGCGTGGCCGACCTTGGTGACGGTGTGCTCCTGGACGAGCGGGTGCTCGCCGGTGGCCACGAGCGGATCGTCGTGGTTCTGGTACGGCGAGGTGAACGTCGAGCGGACCACCCAGCCGTCACGGACGATCTCGTCGTTGGCGACGTCGAACGCCCCGTCGACGCCGAACGTCGCCGCGTGGACGAACGGGAAGTGGGCGGCGTCCATGAAGTTGTCGATCAGCTGCATCGCGCTGACCGGGGTGCGCACCGTCTCGCAGACACCCTGCAGGAAGTCGCCGTCGCCGAAGCCGACGAGCTCGGGCAGTGGCGAGCGCGGCTCGTCGACGGCGATCCAGATCAGCCCGAGGTGCTCGGCGACGGCGAACGGCGCGGTCAGGCAGGCGCGCGGCGGCAGCGTCGCGCCGTCGCCGAGCGCCGGGATGGCGGTGCCGCGACCGTCGGCACCGAAGCGCCAGCCGTGGTAGGCGCACTGCATCTCGTCGCCGACGACCGCGCCGGCCGACAGGGGAGCGAGGCGGTGCGGGCAGCGATCGGCGAACGCGCTCACGGAGCCACCCAGACGGGCGACGACCCACGGCTCGCCGAGCACCCACACCCGCAGCGGTGCATCGGTCACCTCGTGGCCGTGGGCGACGGCGATCCAACTGGCGCGCAGCGCGGGACTGACGTTGTCGAGCAGCACGCCGTCCATCATGGTCCCGCGACGGTTTCGACGGTGTGAACAGGTCTCCGCCAGAAGGCCCGGATCGCGCGCTACGTTGCGCCCATGGAGCGCCGCATCTTCGGCCTCGAGAACGAGTACGGCGTCACCTGCACCCTGCGTGGCCAGCGCCGGCTGAGCCCCGACGAGGTGGCTCGGTACCTGTTCCGTCGAGTCGTCAGCTGGGGCCGCAGCTCCAACGTCTTCCTGCAGAACGGTGCACGGCTGTACCTCGACGTCGGCTCGCACCCCGAGTACGCCACGCCGGAGTGCGACAGCGTCTACGACCTCGTCGTCCACGACAAGGCCGGGGAGCGGATCCTCGAGTCGCTGCTCGTGTCGGCGGAGCAGCGCCTGCGCGAGGAGGGCATCCGCGGCACCATCTACCTGTTCAAGAACAACACCGACTCGGCCGGCAACAGCTACGGCTGCCACGAGAACTACATGACGTCGCGGCGCGACGACCTGGCCCACTACGCCGAGGTGCTCATCCCGTTCCTCGTCAGCCGGCAGATCTACACCGGGGCCGGCAAGGTGCTGCAGACCGCCCGCGGGCCGATGTACTCGATCGCCCAGCGCGCCGAGCACATCTGGGAAGGCGTCAGCTCGGCGACGACGCGCAGCCGGCCGATCATCAACACCCGCGACGAGCCGCACGCCGACGCCGAGCGCTACCGCCGGCTGCACGTCATCGTCGGCGACTCGAACATGAGCGAGTACACGACGTTCGTCAAGGTCGGCGCCGCGGCGTGCATGCTGCGGATGCTCGAGGACCCGACCGTCGTGCTGCGCGACATGACGCTGGAGAACCCGATCCGGGCGATCCGCGACATCAGCCACGACATGACCTGCCGGCGCAAGGTCCGCCTGGCCAACGGGCGCGAGGTCAGCGCCCTCGACGTGCAGCGCGAGTACCTCGACCGGGCACTGCGCTACGCCGACACCAAGGGCTTCCCGCCGCTGGAGCAGAAGGCGCTGGAGATGTGGGAGCACTGCGTCTCGACGATCGAGAACGATCCGCTGAAGCTCGACCGCGAGGTCGACTGGGTGATCAAGTACCGCCTCCTGGAGGCGTTCCGGGCCCGCCACGACCTGGCGCTCGGCCACCCGCGGGTGCAGCTGCTCGACCTGCAGTACCACGACATCAGCCGCGAGCGCAGCCCGTTCTACAAGCTGCAGGACCGCGGCCTGATCGAGCGGGTCTGCAACGACGCCGACATCGACCAGGCGATCGACGAGCCGCCGCAGACCACCCGTGCCCGGTTGCGCGGTGAGTTCATCAAGCGGGCCAAGGAGCGCAAGCGCGACTACACCGTCGACTGGGTGCACCTCAAGCTCAACGACCAGGCGCAGCGCACCGTGCTGTGCAAGGACCCGCTGCGCAGCCGCGACGAGCGGGTCGAGAAGCTGATCGCCTCCCTGTGAGGATCGCCCGGCACACGGCAGGACTCACCGGTAGCGTGGCAGCTTGATGGCTGACGTCCCCGGCACGACCGTGATCGACGTGGGCGACGATGGCGGCGAGGAGCCCGACGCTCCACCGCCGAGGCGCAGGCGCAACAGCCTGCTGGAGTGGCTGATCGTCATCGCCGTGGCGATGACGTCGGCGCTCGTCGTGCGCGCGTTCGTCGTCCAGCAGTTCGCCGTGGACGGCACGTCGATGATGACGACGCTGCACGATGGCGACCGCGTCCTGGTCAACAAGCTCAGCTACCGGCTGCACGACCCGCACCGAGGCGACGTCGTCGTGCTGAAGACGATCGAGGGCGTCGGCGAGCGCGACCTGATCAAGCGCGTCGTCGGCCTGCCCGGCGAGACGATCTCCTACGAGAACTGCGTGCTGAAGGTCGACGGCCGGACCGTCAACGAGCCGTACCTCGACCCGAGCATCGTCACCCCGACGTCGTGCGGCTCGTCGTTCGGCGACACCGTCATCGAGAGCGATCACGTCTTCGTGATGGGCGACAACCGCGGCGGCTCCAAGGACAGCCGTGACAGCCAGGTCGGCCAGATCTCCTACAACAACCTCGTCGGCCGAGCGTTCGTCGTCATCTGGCCCGTCGGCGACTGGAAGTGGTTGTAGCTCAGCCTGGGTGGCGCGGCGCGCCCAGCGTCGCGGTGTAGATCTCGACCATCCGGTCGACCCAGTCGCTGTAGACGCCGTCGAGGCCCATCCGCAGGGCGTTCTCCAGGACGTGCGGTTGCTGCATGTCCCATCCGAACGTGACCAGCCGGAAGCGGTGGAACAGGGCGACGAGGCCGCCGGTCCAGTCGGTGTGGTGCATGTTGATCGCGTCGATGCCCTCCGCTGCGAGCGTGGCCGCCCGCCGCTCGGGGCCTTCCTTGATCTTGCTCAGCCGTGTGGAGTCGACCAGCTTGGCGCCCCGGCCGCGCAGGTCGAGCAGGGTGCGCCAGTCCGGGGCGCACAGCCACAGGCGGGGGAGCAGGTCCGGGGCGAGCTGCCCGACCACCTCGATCACCGCGGCCCCCGACGCGGCATCCTTGAGGTCGAGCGACAGGTGGTAGTCGGCCCCGCAGCGGGCGATCAGCTCGGCGAGTGACGGGATGTGCTCGGGCAGGTCGGCGCGGGCGACGGTGCTGATCGGGCGGGAGCGGCCGACGCGGCGCTTGACGACGCCGTCGTGGTCGAGCACCGGCACGCCGTCGGCGGTGAGCCACACGTCGCTCTCCAACCCGTTGGACCCGAGGCGCAGGGCCAGGGCGAACGCCTCGAGGGTGTTCTCCGCGGCGTGCGCCCGGGCGCCGCGGTGGCCGAAGGCGATCGGCTCGTCGAGGAGCGAGGGGAGTCGCTGCTGCACCATCCCATCGTGGCACGGGATTGGCGCAGGGAGCCCGGACACCGTCGCCCATAGACTCGGCTGCGTGTTCAACTTGTCGGGGAGCGAGATCGTCTTCCTGCTGATCATCGCCCTCGTGGTGCTCGGCCCGGAGAAGCTGCCTGATGCCGTGCGCAAGTTCGGCAAGTTCTACGGCGAGTTCAAGCGGATGAGCTTCCGGCTTCCAGACCGAGCTGCGCAACGCGCTCGACGAGCCGATGCGGGAGATGCGTGAGACGTCCGACACGCTGCGCAAGGCCGCGAACCTCGACTTCGAGCCGCAGCGGGTCGACGGCGACACCGGTCAGCCAGCGCAGAGCGATCCCGTACCGCCGGTGGCTGCCGAGCCGGTCGCACCGGCGCCGGCGCCGGCACCGGTCGCACCCGACGACGACGGAACGGACCAGAGCGGCGAGGGGAACACCACCACATGAAGCTGCCCTTCCGAGGGCGCCAGAAGCTGCCGAAGCTGAAGTCGCCCGACGACGCCATGACGCTCACCGAGCACCTGGCCGAGCTGCGCACCCGGATCATCCGCTGCGTGTTGGCCATCACGCTCGGGATCATCCTGATCATGGCGTTGTACGACCACGTGCTGGCCTTCCTGCTCAACCCGTACGACGATCTGTGCCGCAGCAAGCCGATCGGGTTCTGCGGCGGCACCGACAGCGCCAGCCTCTACAGCCTCGGACCGCTCGAGGGCCTGACCACCCGGCTCAGCGTGTCGATGTACGGCGGGATCATCCTCGCCCTTCCGGTGATCCTGTGGCAGATCTGGCGCTTCGTCGTGCCGGCGCTGCACGCCAAGGAGAGGAAGTACGCGATCCCGTTCGTCATCTCCAGCGTCGGGCTGTTCCTCCTCGGTGGGGCGATCGCCTACCTCACCCTGGAGAAGTCGCTGGAGTTCCTGATCTCGTGGGCGGGCAACGACGTCACCCCGACGTTCCAGGTCAGCAAGTACATCAGCCTCGTCGGCCTGATGGTCGCGGCGTTCGGCATCGGCTTCGAGTTCCCCGTGCTGCTCGTGTTCCTGCAGCTCGTCGGCGTGCTCCAGCCGCAGACGCTGAAGAAGCAGTGGCGCTACGCGATCATGATCATCTTCGTCATCGCCGCGGTGATCACCCCCTCGGGCGACCCGTACTCGATGCTCGCGCTGGCCATCCCGATGTCGATCTTCTACGTCATCTCGATCTTCATCGGCTACGCGATCCAGCGTTCCAAGCGGCGCGCCGCCGACGCGGCGACGGCGGGCTGACCGGCCGACCGTGGCCGGGCTTGCTCGGGGTCTGCGCCCCCGGACCCCATCGACGTCCGCTCCGCTGGCGCTGCGCGGGCAGTCCGGTCACGGGCTGCGCTCGTGACCGCGAACGACCGCGCCGCGCTGGTCGAGCACTTCGAGTTCCCGCTCGACACGTTCCAGCTGCGCGCCCTCGACGCGCTCGACGGCGGCAGCTCGGTGCTCGTCGCCGCGCCGACGGGGTCCGGCAAGACCGTCGTCGCCGAGTACGCGACCTGTGCCGCCGTCGCCCGCGGCAAGCGGGCGTTCTACACCGCGCCGATCAAGGCGCTGTCGAACCAGAAGTATCACGATCTCGCCGTGCGCCTCGGACCGAACCGGGTTGGTCTGCTGACCGGCGACAACTCGATCAACGGCGACGCCCCGGTGGTGGTGATGACCACGGAGGTGCTGCGCAACATGATCTACGCGCGCAGCCCGGCACTGGCCGACCTGGCCGTCGTCGTGCTCGACGAGGTGCACTTCCTGCAGGACGCGTACCGCGGACCGGTGTGGGAGGAGGTGATCATCCACCTGCCGGTCGATGTGCGCCTGGTGTGCCTGTCGGCGACGGTGAGCAACGCCGAGGAGCTGGCCGAGTGGATCACGACGGTACGCGGGCACACCGCGGCGATCGTCGAGGAGCGCCGCCCGGTGCGCCTCGACAACCTCTACCTGATCGGCGACAAGACCCACGACCGCCTGCACCTGCTGCCGACGTTGATCCATGGCCGGCCGAACAGCGAGGCAGCCCGGCTCGACGCCGAAGCGGCTCGCCAGGGGCGCGGCCGTGGCGGTAGCCGGCACTGGTCGCGCCGGCGGCTGTTCACCCCGTCGCGCGCCGAGGTGCTCGACCTCCTGGAGCAGCACCGGATGCTGCCGGCGATCTACTTCATCTTCAGCCGCAACCAGTGTGACGAGGCCGCCCGCGCTGCCACCGCGGCCGGGGCCCGGTTGACGACCGGCGAGGAGCGCGACCGGATCCGGGAGATCGTCGACGCCCGGCTCGGGGCGATCGATCCGGCCGACCTCGCCGTGCTCGGCTACGGCCAGTTCCTCGCCCAGCTGGAGGCCGGCGTCGCCGCCCATCACGCCGGGATGGTCCCGCCGTTCAAGGAGGTCGTCGAGGCCTGCTTCGTGGAGGGATTGGTCAAGGCGGTGTTCGCCACCGAGACGCTCGCCGTCGGGATCAACATGCCGGCCAAGACCGTCGTCGTCGAGAAGCTGTCGAAGTTCACCGGCGACCATCACAAGTTCCTGACGCCGGGGGAGTACACCCAGCTCACCGGGCGTGCCGGGCGGCGAGGGCTCGACGAGCTCGGCTACGCGGTCGTGCTGTGGAGCCCGTTCGTGCCGTTCGACCAGGTGGCCGCGCTCGCCGGCAGCCGCTCGTTCCACCTCGGCTCGGCGTTCCGTCCGACGTACAACATGGCGGCCAACCTGGTCCGCTCGTACACCAGCGAGACCGCCCACCACCTGCTCAACCTGTCGTTCGCCCAGTACCAGGCCGACCGCGACGTCGTGAAGCTCGAAGCCCGGCTGGAGCGCCGCCAGGCCCGCCTCGCCGACCTGCTCGCCCGCTCGCGCAGCCCGTACGGCGACATCGACGAGTACCGCCGGCTGCGCACCGAACGGGAACGGTCGCAGAGCTCGGCGCGCATCGGCCGTGACGACCCCGTCTCGCTGGCGTTGATGAAGCTGCGTCCAGGCGATGTGATCTCCGCCCGGGTTGGCCGCTCGGTCAGGCGCGTCGCTGTGCTGGCCAGCGCGCACCGCAAGGGAGGCATGCGCGTCACCGGCCTGACGACTCGGCGCGAGCGGGTGCATCTCACCGCCGCCGACTTCGACGCTCCTCCGCGGGCGATCGGTCACATCGAGATGCCCGAGGTGTATGCCCCGAACCGCCAGGACTTCCAGCGCGTCGTGGCCACCCGGCTGGAGCAGGCGACGATCGCGCCCCGCCCGCGGCGTTCGGCGAACCCGGTCGATCTGCCGCTGGTGACCCACCCGGTGACCGAGGACCCGGACCTCGACGAGCGGTTGCGGCTGGCCGCCCACGCGGAGCGGGTCAGGGGGGAGGTCGAGGAGCTGCGCCGGCGGGTGCGTGGCCGAGGCCAGAGCGTGGCCCGTGACTTCGACCGGGTGCTGCGCGTCCTGGCGTCGTGGGGCTACGTCGACGGGTGGCAGCTCACCGACGCCGGGCGGATCCTCGCCCGCACGTTCCACGAGTGCGACCTGCTGATCGTCGAGGCGCTGCGCCAGGGGCTGCTCGACGACCTCGAACCGGCGCAGCTGGCCGGGCTCGTGTCGGTGTTCGTCTACGAGCACCGCAGCCCGGAGCCACCGCCGGCGCCGTGGTTCCCCTCGCCGAGGGCCCGCCGGCGCTGGCAGCAGATCGCCGCGCTGAGCGACGAGCTGCTCGAGGTCGAGGAGGAGGCCGGCCTCGCCGAGCACCGCCCGCCCGACCCGACGTTCGTGGCGATCGCGTTCGCGTGGGCGGCGGGGGAGGGCTTCGCCGAGGTCGTCGAGGCCGAGGAGCTGTCCGGCGGCGACTTCGTGCGCACCACCAAGCAGCTCATCGACCTGCTCCGCCAGCTGGCGCTCGTCGCCCCGGTGAGGGCGACGCGCCAGAGCGCGGAGGCCGCCGCCGACGCTCTGTTCCGCGGCGTCGTCGCTGCCTCGTCCGCCGTCGAACCCGTCGAGGAGCCTGCGCCGTCGTCGGTGCCGCCGTCGTCGGAGCCGCCCGAGGCGCCGGCGTGATCCGAGTCCCAGCTGTCCCTCCGAGTCGGAGGTGTCCATCCGAGTCGCACATGCACCGCCCGGGGACATCTGCGACTCGCATGGACGCGTGGGACTCGGACCGACGTGTGGGACTCGGAGGATGACGATCCGGCGGGGGGAAGCGTGGGGCGAGGCGGTGGCCGTGCCGCCGGGGCTGACGGTCGTCAGGTCGGATGGTGAGCTGCACGACATCGTCGAGCGCTGGCGTCGAGGCGACGGCGAGCTGCCGGCGATCGGGCTCGGCGGTGGCGACCTCGCCCGCACGGCCGCCGGCGGCAGCGCCGACCAGTTCACCGCGGGGGCGACGCGCCTGACCCTCGACCTCGTGCGCGTCGAGGCCGGCGGGGAGACCACCTGGAGCGTCGCCCACGTGGTGTGCCGGCGGTCGTGGTGGCGTGGCGAGGTGGTGCTGGCGACGACCGCGCAGTACCTCGACGGTCGGGACGTCGCCCCCCGCTCGCACCCGAACGACGGCAGGGTCGACGTGCTGCGCGTCGACGGGGCGATGCCCGCTCGGGTCCGCTGGCAGGCGATGCGTCGGTCACGCACGGGCACCCATGTCCCCCATCCCCAGCTGGCCATCTCGCAACCGCGCAGCGTCGAGCTGACCGTCCCCCGCCCGTTGCACCTGTGGGTCGACGGCCGCCGCTGGCGGACCGCGTCGTCGGTGGTGTTGACCGTCGAGCCCGACGCCTACGTCGCCTACGTCTGAGCCGGCGTTCGTCCTCCGGGTCAGACGCCGATGTCGATCAGCGCCGGCAGCCGGGCGCGCACGGCTGCGGCGTCGTGCACGCCGATCGCGGTCTCGACGGCCAGGTTGATGGCCTCCATCGTGGCGAACTGGACCACCGACGCCGCCGGGTGCCGCGGGTGGGTCTCACCACCGTCGAGGCCGCCGAAGATGATGTTGTGGTCGGCATGGGCGGCGGTCAGCGAATGCGAGAACGTGCTGACCAGGACGACGGCCGCGCCGCGCTCGTGGGCCAGCTCGGCGAGGTTCTGCGTCACGCGGCTGCCGCCGGTGCGGCAGACGACGACGCAGGCGTCGCCGGGACGTAGCGTCGTTGCCACCATGACCAGGTGCTGCATGTCGGTCGAGCTGTCGACCGGCAGGCCGAGTGAGGCCAACCGATAGCCGAGGTGCATGGCCGGCGCCGCCGACCAGCCGAACCCGGCGATGAGGATGCGCGATGCGCCGGCGAGCGTCGTCCCGACGGCGGCGAGGGCGTCGTCGTCGACAGCCGAGGCGGCGTGCTTGATCACCGTCGCCACACCATGCAGGAACGTGCTCGGCCGGTCGTCCGCGCCGGTCGCACCGCCGCTGTCGCCGTCGATGTCGCTGACGTCCACGTCGAGCGCGAGGCGCATCGCGCACTCGCGAAAGCCCGAGAAGCCGAGCTGCTGGCAGGTCCGTACGACGGTGGCCGCCGACGAGTCGGAGCGGCCGGCGACGTCGTTGGCCGACGCGGCGGCGAGCTCTTCGATGGGCATCGACAACAGCGCCTCGGCGACGCGGCGTTGGCTGCGAGCCAGTGACGGCGTCGCGGCGCGGATCTGATCCCACGTCGGGCCGTAGATCACCGTCGCCACGGTCTCACCATCGCCCCGCGACCGTAGCGCTGAGCCGAACCGCAGGCGGATGAATCACGTGCCAACCAAGGGCCAACGGTCGATGAAATCCAATTGCATGTGCAGCTCGACTATTGAACAGATGTTGCAGCTTCTCTAGGCTTCGAATCGCACGCTTCGGGAATGCGGCGATCCGGGCCGCGACCGGCGTTGACAAGGGGGATTTCGCATTCACATGGCACGCACTCGATTCTCACGTTACGCGGTCGTAGCGACGCTGACCGCGACGGCACTGATCGCCGCAGGCTGCGGCTCCGACAGCACGAGCGGCAGCACCACCGCGTCTGGCGTGACGACCAACGCCGCCAGCACCGCGGCGACCGGTGCCGGCACGACGGCCGCCGCCTCCGTCAGCAGCGACGCGCCGGGCACGACCGGCTCGGCCGGGTCGTCGGCATCGCGCGACGACGCGGTGCAGATCGACCTCCCCGAGATCCCCGCCGACAAGAAGGTCAAGATCTCGTTCGAGACCTACACGCTCTCGTCGGCGGGGCCGATGGCTGACACGCTGAACGCCCTGCTCGACGAGTTCGAGAAGGCCCATCCGAACATCTCGATCGATCGGCGGGGCACGCCGGTCGATCAGCTCCTGGCCACGGTCCGGCGGGAGATCGCTGCCGGTGACCCACCGTCGGTGCTGCAGGCCTACTTCTACATGGACCTGATGGCCAACCACCTCGGCGCCCAGCCCTGGAACAAGCTGATCGGCGACGACGCGCTGGCCGCGTACGTCGACGGCAGCCTCAACGGCGACCACGCGATGAACCCGAACGCTGCCGCACTCGGCAAGTTCAACGGGAACACCTACGTGCTGCCGTGGGTGATCTCCACGCCGACGCTGTTCATCAACAAGACGCTGTTCGAGCAGGCCGGCCTCGACACGAGCAAGCTCCCGACGACCTGGGACGAGGTGGCCGCCGCGGCCCGGGCGATCAAGGACAAGGCCGGCGCCGACGGGGTGTTCCCGCAGTGCACGGGCAACGTGTCGCTCGGCTGGTGCTACGACGGCATCCTCCGCTCGGCCGGCAACGTGCGCGTCAGCGAGGACCTGAAGACGTTGGACTTCGACGGGCCGGAGGCGGTCGAGGTCGCCAGCACGTTCCAGGGCTACGTGAAGGACGGGATCATGCCCAACGTCAGCGACCAGGACGGCCTCGAGCTGTTCCTGCGCGGCAAGCTCGGCATGTTCCTGTCGACGTCGGCGTACACGAGCACGATCGTCGCGGCAGCGGACAAGAACAGCTGGCAGCTCGACGCGATGGGTCTGCCGGCCTGGGGCGACAAGCCGGTGGTCGTGGTCAACAGCGGGTCCGGTCTGGCCACGATGGCCACCGACCCGCTCCAGCAGCGGGCCGCGTTCGAGCTGGTCGAGTTCCTCACCTCGGACCACGCGTTCACCGAGATCACCTCGAAGATCGGCTACCTGCCGCTGCGCACCGGGATCGTCGAGGAGCCGGACATGCTCGCCCCGTGGCTGGCGAAGTTCCCGTTCGTCCAGCACAACCTCGACCAGCTCGAGCACCTGCAGCCGCGGGCCTATCCGCCCGGCGACAACGCCGAGCAGATCACCACGATCTGGCGTGACGCCGTCAACAAGGTGATCTTCGACGGCGCCGATGCCCAGTCGACGCTGAGCGACGCCCAGAAGCGCGCCGAAGCACTCATGCCGTGAACACCGACCCGGGTGGGCAGCGTCGCCCGCCCGGGTTCACGCCGTTCGTCCCGTTCTCCGTCCAAACCACTTCGAAAGGACCCGCGCAGATGGCTCAGCGCACCCACCGCCTCATCCAGCTCACCGACACCCACATCGTCGACGAGGACAAAGCCCTCTACACCAAGGAGACGCTGCCCGACGGCCGCGCCGTCGGTGCCGTCGACAGCGCGGCAAACCTGGCGCACGCCTTGGAGGTCGTCGGCGAGCACGCCGACGGTCTGACGGCACTGCTGCTCACCGGCGACCTGGCCAACGACGGCACCCCAGACGCCTACCGCCGCTTGCGGGCGATGGTCGAGCCGGTGGCCGAGCGCCTCGGCGTGCCGGCGATCTACGGCATGGGCAACCACGACCACCGCGACACGTTCCGCATCGGCCTGCTCGACGGGGCGCCGGCGCCGGCGGGCGCGATCTACGGCGGCACCGAAGCCGGCGGCGAGCGTGACCTGTTCGCCCCCGTCGACTACGTCGTCGAGCTGAACGGCCTGCGCATCGTCATGGTCGACTCGACCGTCCCCGGGTCGCACCATGGTGCGCTGTCGGATGTCCAGCTGGCGTGGCTGACGTCGACACTCGCCGAGCCGGCGCCGGCGGGGACGATCGTCACCTTGCACCACCCGCCGTTCCACGGGCGCGACGACGGCCCCGAGGCCGCGCTGATGGAGAGCGTGCGCTTCGCCAGCATCGCCGAGCTGGCCGACGTGGTCCGTGGCACCGACGTGCGCGTCGTGCTCGGTGGCCACTGGCACGAGCCGTACGGCGGCCAGATCGGTGGTGTCCCGGTGTGGGCCGGCCCGTCGAGCGCGATGGCCCACCACATCGGCGGCGGCATGTTCCAGATCGTGCCGAGCAGCGGCTTCAGCATCATCGACGTGTTCGACGACGCCACGGTGGTGACCCGCGCGGTCAACTGCCTGGAGCGCCCGATCCTGCACGAGTTGTCGATGGACGACCTGCTCGAGCGCATCGCTCTGAGCGCTGCCGCCCGCGGCTGAGCGATGATCGAGCTCGATCAGCTCGCGCGGTCCTACGGCGAGGTCGTCGCCGTCGACCGGCTGTCGTTGACGATCGACGACGGCGAGTTCGTCGCCCTGCTCGGTCCGAGCGGCTGCGGCAAGTCGACGATCCTGCGAATGCTGGCCGGCCTGCTGGAGCCGACCGGTGGGCGGGTGCTGCTCGACGGCGACGACATCACCTACCAGCCGCCCCGGGACCGCGATCTGGCGATGGTGTTCCAGAGCTACGCGCTGTACCCGCACCTCGACGTGCGCTCCAACCTGGCGTTCGGGCTCAAGGCCCACCACGTGGAGGCGGCCACGGTGGCGACACGGGTGACCGAGGTCGCCGAGCAGCTCGGCCTGGCCGAGCTGCTCGACCGCAAGCCGCGTGAGCTGTCGGGCGGGCAACGCCAGCGCGTCGCCGTCGGCCGGGCCATCGCCCGCCGGCCACGGGCGTTCCTGATGGACGAACCGCTGTCCAACCTCGACGCACGGCTGCGCACCGCGACCCGCCGTGAGCTGGTGGCGCTGCACCGCCAGCTGCAGGCGACGATCGTCTACGTCACCCACGACCAGGTCGAGGCGATGACGATGGCCACGAAGATCGTCGTGATGAACCACGGCCGCATCGAACAGGTCGGTTCTCCGCTGGAGGTCTACGACCAGCCGGCGACGACGTTCGTCGCCGGCTTCCTCGGCAGCCCGCCGATGAACCTCATCGACGCGACGGTGTGCGCACGTGGTGGCAACGTGGTCTGCGAGGCCCCCGGCGTGCGCCTGGCGATCGCCGAGGGATCGACGGTGGAGCGCCCGATCGTCTTCGGGGTCCGGCCCGAGGAGATCAGCGCCGGCGACGTCGTCGGCCCCGACGACCGGCCGTTCGCCGACGGTGTCGTCTCGCTGGTGGAGAACCTCGGCGGCGAGGAGATCGCCTACGTCGACGTCGGCGGGCAGACGATCGCGGTGCGCTCGCCGCGCGGTCTCGGTCCCGTCGAGGGTCGAGCGACGCAGCTGCACATCGATCCGCGACGGGTGCACCTGTTCGATCGCGACTCGGGACACCGGCTGCGCTGGTCGAGCCCGCCGTCGACGGCGAAGCCCGCCCCTGCGGTGGCGGCCGTCGGCGCGCTGAGCGTCCCGACGCGCGTCGACCACCAGGAGGTCAAGCGGTGAGCCTCGACGACCTGCACGAACGCCTGCTGCCCCTGCGCGGCGTGTTCAACGCTCGCGACATCGGCGGCTACGCCACGCCCCGCGGCCGCATCGGCTGGGGTCGAGTGATCCGCACCGCCGGTCTCGACTGCCTCGACGATGCCGGCCGGGGGATGCTCGCCCAGCTCGGCGTGCGCACGGTCGTCGACCTGCGCCGGGAGGACGAGCGCGTCGAGCGCCCGAACGCGCTGGGCACGTTGGAGGTCGCCACGGTGCACGTCTCGATCGGCAGCGCCGCACCGGCAGCGGAGCGCGAGGTCATCACCCTCGAGGAGGCCTACCTGCGGATCGTCACCGACGCCGGCGCGGCGTTGGCCACGGCGGTCGGTGAGCTGGCCCGTCCCGGTGCCCTGCCGGCGATCATCCACTGCACCGCCGGCAAGGACCGCACGGGCATCGTCGTCGCCTTCCTTCTCGCCCTGCTCGGCGTCGACGACGAGGTGATCGCCGCCGACTACGCGGTGAGCGAGAACCTGCTCGGCGATCCGTTCGTCGAGCGCATCGGCGGCGACGACCCTGAGATCCTGGCCCGCTTGCTGCCGCTGCTGGGCTCGCCGCCGGCGATGATCCGCTGGGTCTTCGAGCAGGTCCGCACCAGCCACGGCGGCGTCGAGGACTACCTGGTGGCCCACGGTCTCGACCCGGCCGCGCCCGACCGGCTGCGCGTCGCGCTGCTGGAGGACCCGAGGTGACGGCGACCATGTTGCTGGTGCCGGCGCGCGACCCGGCCGCGGGTGCCACGGCGACCGAGGTCCTGCCCGCTCGGCGCCGGCCGTTCCTCGCCCGAGCCGCGGCCTACGCCGTGCCCTACCTGCTGCTCGCCCCCGCGGCGATCACGCTCGGGGTGTGGGTGTACCGCCCGCTCGTCGAGACCGTGCAGCTGTCCTTCTACAAGTGGAACCTGCTGCCCACCCAGCCGAAGGTCGGCGTCGGCTGGCACAACTTCAAGGACATCCTCGGGTTGCCCGAGCTGCGCCGGGCGGTCACCGTGTCCGGGTGGACGATGCTCGGGCTGGTGCCGTTCACGCTGGTGCTGCCGACGGTGGCGGCACTGGCCACGCAGCGGATGCGGCCGAGGTCGCGCAGCATCTATCGAGCCGCGGTGTTCCTGCCGGTGCTGATCACGCCGGTGGTGGCCGCCGCGGTGTGGCGGTGGCTGCTCAGCACGTCCGGCGGCATCTACCAGAAGCCGTTCGAGTGGTTCGGCGGCGAACCGGTCAACTGGTTCCGAGAGGCCCGCCCGGCGCTGATCGCGGTGACACTCGTCGCCGGCTGGAAGCTGCTCGGCTTCGCCACGCTGATGGTGTCGGCCGGGGTGTCCAGCATCGATCCGTCGTACCACGAGGCGGCGGCGATCGACGGTGCGTCCGAGCGGCGGATCCGCTGGCGGATCACCCTGCCGCTGCTGTCGCCGACGCTGACGTTCATGGGCTTGATGACGGTGTTGCTGGCCTCGCAGTGGTTGTTCCCGCTCATCCAGCTGCTCACCCAGGGCGGTCCTGCCGGGGCGACCACCGACATCTACTACCTGCTGTACTCGATGGGTTTCAGCAGTTACGACGCCGGGCGCTCGTCCGCCGCGGGCGTGTTGTTCTTCGTCGGCTTCGGGGTGATCGCCGTCGGCTGCATCAAGCTGATGGACCGCCTGTCCTTCTACGACAACTGATGGAGGTGCCGCGACCGTGACTGCCACCCTCACCCTCGTCGAGGCGATCGAGCTGGCGTCGGCGTCCGTCGCCGACGCCAGCAGCGAACCCGCCAGCCCGCCGCCGTGCCGGCCGTCGACGCGCCGGCACTGGCGGGGGCATCTCGTGATGATCCCCGTCGCGCTGTTCAGCTGCTTCCCCGTGTACTGGATGATCGTCACGTCGCTGCGCCAGAGCGGGCACGAGTACGACCAGACGCTGTTCGCGTGGCCGCCGTCGTTGGCCAGCTACCAGTACGTGTTCGACGTGCTGCCGGTCGGCCGGCTGCTGCTCAACACGTTCGGGTTCGCCGCGGCGGTGATGCTCGGGCAGCTGTTCACCGGCCTGCTCGCCGCCTACGCCTTCGCCCGCTGGGAGTTCTTCGGCAAGAACGTGGTGTTCGCCCTGTTCCTGGCGACGTGGCTCGTGCCGTTCCAGGTGACGATGATCCCGAACTACCTGTTCCTGTCGGAGCGCGGCTGGCTCGACACGTTGACCGGCATCATCGTCCCGCAGCTCGCCGGCGCCTACGGCGTGTTGATGATGCGCCAGCACCTGAAGGGCTTCCCGAGCGAGCTGCTCGACGCCGCGAGGCTCGACGGCAAGGGCGCGTGGTCGACGCTGTGGCGGGTGATCGTGCCGAACATGCAGGCGCCGCTCGTCGCCTTGGCGCTGCTGCTGTTCGTCACCGCGTGGAACGACTACCTCTGGCCGCTCCTCGTGTTCCACAAGGCCGAGTCGGTGATGCAGGTCGGCGTCCAGGGCCTGATCCAGGCCGAGGGAGCGAACAACTGGGGCGCCGTGATGGCCGCGTCGACGTTGGCCTGCCTGCCGCTGCTGATCATGTTCATCGTGATGCAGCGCCGGCTGATCGATGCGTTCGTCAGGAGCGGGATCAAGTGACCGTCCAGGGCGGCCTCGTGCCGTGACCGCGACGGTAGCCGTGGTCCTCGCCCGCGGCATCTCGCTGTCCACCGCGGCGATGGCGTGCGCAACGTGGTGATCGTCGGGGTCGTGTTCGTCGTCCTGCAGGTCGTGGGCGGGATCGCCGACAACGCCCTCGGCGGCACCGGCTTCTACTCGGTGCCGATCGTCGCCCGCTTCCCGCGCTGCCAGGCGCTGACGCGGCGGATCGTGCCGACGTTCGGCTGCCTCATCGGTGGGCGCGGCGGTCGCCGTCGCCGTCCAGGCCGTCACGTGGTCGTGAACGCCGGCGACGCTGGCGCGTAGCGTCGGCCGGGTGAAGGCCTGGATCCTCGACGAGTCACCCGGCAGCTACCGCCGCGGCGAGATCGACCCGCCGCCGCTCGCCGCCGACGACGTGCGCATCCGCCCCGTCGCCAGCGCGCTGAACCACATGGACCTGTGGGTCACCCGCGGCCAGCCGAAGCCGCCGCTGCCGCACGTGCCCGGCTGCGACGTCGCCGGCGTCGTCACCGAGGTCGGACCGGCGGTCACGAACGTCGCGGTCGGCGACGAGGTGGTGGTCAACCCCGGCGTCTCGCCCGTCGAGGAGATCGTCGCCCTCGGCAACGACAGCCCGCTCGGGCGCGGCTTCATGATCTACGGCGAGCACGGCTGGGGCGGCCACGCCGAGCTGGCCACGGCGCCGGTGCGCAACGTCCGCCCCCGCCCGGCGGGCCGCAGCTGGGAGGAGTGCGCCGCCTATCCGCTGGCGTACCTGACCGCGTGGCGGATGCTGCGCCGGGCCCGCCTGCGCACCGGCGAGACGCTGCTCGTCGTCGGCATCGGCGGCGGGGTGTCCACGGCCGCGCTGGCGATCGGGCGGTGGACGGGCGCCCGCGTGGTGGTCACCAGCCGCAGCGAGGCCAAGCGTGCCGAGGCGCTGGCGATGGGTGCCGACGCCGCCTACGACAGCGCCGACAGCTCGTGGCCGGTCGCCGCCGACGTCGTCGTCGAGAGCGTCGGCCCGGCGACGTGGGAGCAGTCGGTCCGCTCGCTGAAGCCCGGCGGTCGGCTGGTCATCTGCGGCGGCACCAGCGGCCCGACGGTGACGCTCAACCTGCCCCGCCTGTTCTTCAAGCAGTTCGAGATCATCGGCTCGACGATGGGCAGCTACGAGGAGTTCGATCAGGTCACCGGTCTCGTCGCCCAGGGTCTCGACGTGCACGTCGATTCCGTCCTCGACGTCGAGGACTACCCGGCGGCGCTGGAGCGCCTCGAACGCGGCGAGCAGCTTGGCAAGCTCGTCCTGCGCCACTGACCGAGGACCAGCGTGGTCCGTGCGGGCGTGCGCAGCCTGGGTCCCAGATCTGAGCGACTGCCGCCACGTAGAGTTGCCCCTCGTGACGGCCTACGTCCCGGAGGAGTTCACACCCAGCGAGGCCGACATCCTCCGCCGCTACTTCACCAACCTCGACGGGCCGGTCTTCGCGCTCGTCAACCTGCCGGAGGTCGTCAAGGGCGCCCTGTTCGCCCGCTACAGCCGCAGCCCGAAGAGCCTGCGGCGGCTGTTCCTCGACGAGTTCGTCGGCGACCTCGACATCAGCGGGGACCACACCGTCGACGCCACCGTCGGCCTGCACCGCGCCGAGCAGCTCTACGAGAAGGTGTTCTTCGAGTACGGCGACGACTCCGTCGCCCAGCTCGGCGGCGTCCACCTGGCCTGCGAGCAGGCGTCGAACATCCTCACCAAGGTGCTCGAGTGGGGCCGGCTGATGAGCTACCTGGAGCAGAGCACCCGGTACATCAGCTACGACGCCCGCCTCGGCGGCCGCTACCGGTTCTACCGGGACCCGGAGATCCTCGGCAGCCGCCTCGGCACGCTCTACGTGGGCGAGATGGACCGGATGTTCGACGCCTACAGCCTGATGCTCGGCAAGGTCACCGACCACGTGCGCGCCACCGTCGCCCGCGACCCGGCCGACAGCGACTTCGTCTACCGCCAGGCCACTCGGGCCAAGGCGCTCGACGCGACGCGCGGCGCGCTGCCGGCGGCGTCGCTGTCGAACGTCGGGATCTACGGCTCCGGGCAGGCGTTCGAGGCGCTGCTGCTGCGGATGCGCTCGCACCCGCTGCCCGAGGCCCGTCACTACGCCGACCTGATGCTCCACGAGCTGCGCAAGGTGGTGCCGAGCTTCCTGCGCCGCGTCGACCTCGCCGACCGTGGCGGCCGTTGGAGCAACTACCTGGCGACGACCCGTGAGCGCACCGCCGAGCTCGTCGACACGCTGTTCGGCTCGGTCCCCGTCGAGCAGGTCGCCCCGGTGCGGCTCGTCGACTGGGATCCCGAGGCCGAGGACAAGCTGCTCGCGGCGATCTGCTACCCGTACTCGAACCTGCCCGACGAGCAGCTGCTCACGCGGGTGCGCGCCCTCGGCGCGGCCGAGCGGTTGGCGCTCGTGCGGGCCTACGTGGGGGAGCGGGAGAACCGTCGGCACCGCCCCGGCCGGGCGTTCGAGCGCGTCGACTACCGCTTCGACGTCCTCAGCGACTACGGCGCGTTCCGTGATCTGCAGCGCCACCGGATGCTGACCATCGAGTGGCAGGCGCTCGCCCCGAACCACGGCTACGTCCGCCCTGAGCTGATCGACGAGGCGGGGATGACCGACGTGTTCGACGACACGATGGCCCGCTCGGCGGCGCTGTACGACCGGCTGCGCGAGGACCTGCCCGAGCAGGCCGGCTACGCCGTGGCGATGGCCTACCGGCTGCGTTACTCGATGCAGTTCAACGCCCGCGAGGCGATCCACATGCTGGAGCTGCGCTCCGGGCCGCAGGGGCATCCGGCGTACCGGCGCATCGCCCTGGAGATGCACCGGCTGATCGCCGAGCAGGCCGGCCACAAGATCGTCGCCGAGGCGATGACCCACCTGACCACGGAGGCGCCGGAGCTGGAACGGCTCGACGCGGAACGGCGGATGCAGGCGCGTCGCGGGCCTGGGTGACGGTTGCCACACAGGGGTGTGCGGGGTTGCTGGACGGTGGCCGTAGTATCCGCCCGCGCGGCGACCGCTCCGCCACGAAAGGTTCGCAATGGCTGACGACGACGAGACGATGGACGACGAGCTGGAGGAGGAGCCGGGCGAAGACGAGCCCGGCGAGCCCGAAGAGCTCGACGAGGAGGATCTCGTCGACGAGGAGGACTTCGACGGGGACAGCTTCGGCGAGGACGACGAGGTCGACGAGGACGACGAGGAAGAGGACGAAGACGACGACGGTCCAGCCCGCCGCTCCGTCCCCGCCGGCACCGATGACGACGACGATGACGACGACATGCTCGCCCCCGACGACGTCGAGGCCGATCTCGACACGATCCTGAAGGATCGCCTGGTCGCCGCCGACGAGGAGGGCAACGACGACGACGAGGAGCCCGAGGACCGCACCGAGACGGGCGACCGGCTGCAGCCGAAGCGGGCCGACGAGCAGCTCTGCCCGAGCTGCTTCCTGCTGGTCCGCCAGAACGCGCCCGTGTGCCCCGTCGGCGACGATGAGTGCCCCCTGTTCTCCTGAGCGGTTGCGCGAGCTGATCGCGCGCCTGCGCAATCAGTGCCTCGTCGCCCGCTGGATCGGCGAGCAGGCCGTCGGCGTCGTCCGCCGCGAGCTGGCCCAGGCCTGGGAGGCAGGGCGGGTCACGAGCCGCCACCCGGCACCTTCTCCGGAGGTCGTCGACGATGTCGATGTTGACGTCGACGATGTTCCGCTCGCCGAGGTCGTCGACCTCACCGACGTGCTCGCTGCCGCAGCGCACGTCGAGCAGCTCGATGCCGGCGAGCTGCCGGTGGCGGTGACGCACGTGCCGGCCCCGCCGTTCGACGGCTACGACACGCTGCCCGCCAGCCACGTCGTTCAGCGCCTGCGGCGGATGACGCCCGACGAGCTGCGCCACGCCGCCGAGTACGAGGCCCTGCACCGCAACCGCAGCACGGTGCTGGGGATGGTCGATCAGCTCCTGGAGCCGTGATGTTCGTGCTCCGGTCGTCGCGACGCGGCTCCCTGCGCCTGCCGTGCTCGCTGCCGCCGCTGCACTTCGGGGCTTGTCGCTCCTTGGAGCGGTGGCCGTGATGGAGACGGCGGTGCGCTCGGCTCGTCCACACGATGTGGGGGCGCTGGCCGAGCTGGAGCGCGATGCCCGCCAGGCGCTCGTCGACCAGCGCGGCGGTCCGCAGCTGCTCGCCGAGGAGCCGCCGGTCGGCAGCTGGGCGGCGCTGCTCGACCGCGACCACGTGGCGGTGCTCGTCGGGACGATCGACGAGCACGTCGTGGCCTACCTGGAGCTGGTGCTCGACGGCACCACGGCCCGGGTCCGCCAGGTGTACGTCGAACCCGAGGCACGTGAGCTCGGCTTCGGCGACGAGATGCTCGCCCAGGCAATCGCGCTGGCCCGCGACCGCGGGTGCAGCGCGCTCGAGGGCACGGCCCTGCCGGGCGACCGGCTGACCAAGAACCTCTACGAGCGCGCCGCCATCACCACCCGCAAGCTGACGGTCTGGACCGCTCTGTGACACGCTGATCTCCAGCCTGCACCGCGTGTGTGGGGTGGGGCGGAGGGGGCGTTGCGCGATCCCCCTCCGCGGTGTGCCGATTCGCTGTGCGTGAGGCGCACTGCCAGCGGGGTGCGACCGGATGCCGCTCCTCGAAGCTCGACCGAGATGCGCGAGCGCAGCGAGCGAATCGAGTGTCGAAGCGCTCAGGCGCCCTTCCATTGCGGGGCACGCTTCTCGATGAACGCGGTGAGGCCTTCCTTGGTGTCCTCGGAGGCCATCACACCGGCGAACAGGTCGTTGGTCAGCTTCTTCAGCGCCTCGTCGTCCTCGTAAGCGGCGGCGAGGACGACCTTGCGGCTGGCCTGCACGGCGAGCGGGGCGTTCTCGCAGATCTTCTCGGCGAGGGCGATCGCCTCGTCGACGGCCTGGCCCGGCTCGACGAGCCGGGTGACGAGACCAAGGGCGTAGGCCCGCTCGGCGGGCAGCGGCTCGCCGGTGAGGATGACCTCCATCGCCGCGCTCTGACCGATGGCGCGGGGCAGGCGGAACAGGCCGCCGGCACCGGCGATCAGGTTGCGCTTGACCTCGGCGAGTCCGAACGACGAGCGGGTGGTGGCGACGACGAGGTCGGCGCCGAGGACGATCTCGCAGCCGCCGGCGGTGGCCAGGCCGTCGACGGCGACGATCACCGGCTTGTTGCGCTCGCGGTAGACGAACCCGCCGAAGCCGCCACGCTTGGTGCCGAGTCGGCCGGCGTCACCGGAGTTGATCGCCTTGAGGTCGGCGCCGGCGCAGAACACCGGGTTGCTCTGGCCGTCGGTGTTGGCGCGGAGCACGCCGACCCACACGCTCGGGTCGGCCTCCATCTGGTCGATGGCGGCCTCCATCGCCTCGGCGACGTCGCCGTTGACGGCGTTGCGCGCCTCGGGCCGGTTGAGCGTGAGCAGCGCGACGCGGCCGCGCGTCTCGTAGAGGACCTTGTCGTTGGACATGGCCGCCGACAGTACGGTTCGTCGCCCCCGACGAGCAATCCGTGTGCGCTGCCCCTCCGGCGTTTGTGTCAGCGCACAAACGCACACGTCGGTTTGTGTGCTGACACAGATCCTGGTGAGGTCACCTGTGAGTCGGCCCCAGGGTTTGTGTCAGCGCTCAGACGTTCACGTCGTTTTGTGTGCTGACACAGATCCGGCGGCAGCGCTGCGGCCGTCCGGTCCCGGGGTTTGTGTCAGCGCACAGACGTCTACGTCGGTTTGTGTGCTGACACAAACCGGAGAGGGTTCAGGCCTCGGTGTCCGGCTGGACCTCGGCAGCGGCCTCGGTCGGCTCGTCGGCGGCCCCGGCAGCGGACTCGACGGGCTTGTCGGCCGTGCTCTCGGCGGCGGCTTCGGTCGTCGCCTCGACGGGTTCGTCGGTTGCGGCGGTCGGTGCAGCCGTCGGGTCGGTCGATGTCTCGACGGGGTCGTCGGCTGCGACCTCGGCGGCCGGGTCGGTCGACGTCTCGACCGGTTCGGCAGCGGCCTCGACCGGCGTGTCAGCAGGCGGCTCCGTCGTGTCGGCGGCGGGCGCGGCCGTCGGGGGCGGGGGGATCTGGCGCGCCGGCTTCTTCGCCGCGCCGGCCGGGCGGGTGGGGCGCAGCGGCTTGGGCGGCTGGGCCTTGGGATCGACCTCGATCTCGAACAGCGCGGCGACGTGCGGCAGCAGCGAGGCAAGGCGCTTGACGGTGGCGAGCAGCTCGTCGTTGACCTGCGTCGGCTTGTCGGTCGGCTGGACGTGGCTGCGGATCGGCGAGAACGCCGCCGCCTCCAAGACGGCCACCCAGCGGTCGGGGAACGCGTCGTGGCTGAGCGCTGCGGTCGACGCGCCGGCGAGCTTGCCGGCGAGATCGGCGGGGAAGCGGCTCCCGGCCTTGGGCGGCTGCGACGACAGCTTCAGGGCGCGGACGATGCGGCCGATGTCGATCGCCGTCTCGATGTCCTCGAGCCACAGCGCCATCTCCTTGTCCTGCTTGACCTGCAGGCCCTCCTTGAGCTGGGCGGCGATGTCGCGGGTGCTCTCGTCGCGGGCGACCATCGGGTCCTCGGCGGCGGCGACGACGCTGCGCAGGTCACGCAGATCGAGCTCGTCGAGATCGCGCACCGCGGCGTCGGCGCGGTCGAGCCACTCGGCGACGCGCAGCTTCGGCAGCAGCTGCTCGGCCAGCGACAGCAGGCCGGCGGCCGGCACCTCGGGCTTGCCTTCGGACTTCAGCCGGGCGTTCTGCTCGTTGACGGCCTGGCGCACGGCGGGGATGCCACCCTGCAGGGCGCGCTCGGCGATCGGCCGCTGCTCCTCGGGGAGATCGGCGAGCACCGCGTTGCGATGCGTGCGACCGGGCTTGAGCCGCTTGGCCTTCGGGCGCTGGGGCAGCTCGGGCGGGGCGGTGAAGCGCGGGCCGCCGGTGCGGCGCGGCGGACGGTCGCCACGCGGGGCGCGGTCACGATCGCCATGCTCACGACGAGGGCCGCGATCGCCGCCGCCCTCGTGCCCCTCACCCTCGCGGCGCGGCCCGCGCTCACGATCACGGTCGCCGCGCGGACCCCGTCCCGGGCCGCCGGGACCACCGCTGCCCTCGCGGCGCGGTGGCCGATCACGGCGGTCGCGGCGCTCACGCGAGTCGCGTCCGGTGAGCTGCGACGTGACGCCCTCGAACGGTCGCTCGCTGGGCAGGATCTCCAGCAGGTTGCCCTTCGACGTCTTCTCCTTGGCGGAGGCCACCGACAGGATCGTCGTGCCGTCCAAGTTGGTCTCTGCGTCCGCCTTGAGGACGGCGCCGGTGGTCGCGCCCTCCGGCAGCAGCGAACCGTCGAGGATGCCTCGCGGCTCCTTGGCGCCGGCGGCGCGCCACGTCCAGGTGCCGTCGGGGCGCGCGCTCGTCAGCTCGATGTCGATCCTGCGGGACATGGTGCCTCACCGTACCGTCGCATCCCGACGCCGCAACGATCGCTCACTACCGTAGCGGCCATGCCGATCTATGCGCTGGGCGACCAGGTGCCCGACATCCACCCGGAGGCCTACGTCCATCCCGATGCCGTCGTGATCGGCTCGGTGACGATCGGCGCGTTCAGCTCGATCTGGCCCGGAGCGGTGCTGCGCGGCGACGACGGCGAGATCCACATCGGCGAGCGCACGAGCATCCAGGACAACTGCGTCCTGCACACGACGATCGAGCAGCCGACGGTCGTCGGCGACGACTGCGTGGTCGGCCACGTCGTCCACCTCGAGGGGTGCACGATCGAGTCCGGGTGCCTGATCGGCAACGGCTCGATCGTGCTGCACCGCGTCGTCGTGCACACCGGCGCGATCGTCGCCGCCAACGCCGTCGTGCTCGACGACACCGACGTGCCCTCCGGTGCGCTCGCCGTCGGCATCCCCGCAGTGATCAAGGAGGGCCGGGCCAACTCGAAGATGATCGACCACGGCGTGGCCACCTACGTGGAGCGCTCGAAGCGCTTCCGCGATCAGCTCCGCAGGGTCGGCTGATGTTCGTGCTCTGGTCGCCGCAGAGCGGCCGCTCTTCGTGCTCCGGTCACGGCCAAGCCGCTCCCTCCGCCTGCCGGGCTCGCCGCCTCCGCCGCGCTTCGGCGCTCGCCACGGCTGAATCGGTGGCACGCGCCGACCTGCCGTGCTTGCCGCCTCCGCTGCGCTTCAGCGCTCGCCGCGCCGCGGATCGGTGGTGAGCATGGTGCTCGCGCTCGTCGTCGCGGTGCCGGCGGGTGACGCAGAGCTCGCCGCGGACGCGCTGTGGGCGCTCGGTGTCGCGGCGATCGAGGAGCGTGGCGGCGAGTCCGGCACGGAGGATCGCGTCGTCGAGCTGTGGACGTCGCTGGGCGACGACGCCGAAGCGGTCACCCGCGCCGCCGAGGGCTTCCCGGCGCGCTGGCGATGGCGGCTCGTCGAGGTCGACGAATCCGTCGCCGACACGTGGCGTGCCCACGTCACGCCGACATGGGTGGCCGACGACCTCGTCCTGGTCCCGGCATGGCTGCCGTTCGACGCGCCGGCCGGCGTGCTCGCGGTGCGCGTCGAGCCCGGCGCGGCGTTCGGCCTCGGCAACCACCCGACGACGGTGGCCGCGCTGCGGGCCGTGCGCGCCGCGCTCTTCCCGGATGCCACTGTGCTCGACGTCGGCTGCGGCTCCGGCGTCCTCGGGATCGCGGCCTGTCTGCTCGGCGCGGCGCGGTGCGAGGCGATCGACGTGTCGCCGGCGGCGGTCACCGCCACCACCGACAACGCGGCGCGCAACGGCGTCGCCGGCCGGGTCCGGGCGAGCACGACCCCGCTCGCCGAGATCGACGAGACGTTCGACGTCGTCGTCGCCAACATCCTCGCCCCGGCGCTGATCGAGCTGTCCGCCGACCTCCGCCGCGTCCTCGCCTCCGCCGGCGTGCTGGTGATCTCCGGCGTGCTCGCCGACCGCTACGACCACGTGGTGGAGGCGCTGGCGCCGCTGCGGGTGATCGAGGTCGACCGGCTGGAGGGGTGGGCGGCGATCAGCCTGCGCGCCTGACCAGCTCCTCGATCTCGTCGAGGTGTGGCAGCGACGGCACGGCGCCGGCGCGGGTGGTGGCCAGCGCCCCCGCCGCCATCGCGAACCGCAGCGCCGTGGCGAGCGGGTCGCCGGCGGCGAGGCGGGCGCACAGCGCGCCGCAGAACGCGTCGCCGGCCGCCGTGGTGTCGACCGGGTCGACGGTGAACGCCGCCATGTCGACGCCAGCCTTCGCACCGTGCACGGTGATCCCGGCGCCCCCGCGGGTGACGACGACGCCGGCCGCCCCCGCTGCGAGCAGGCCGCTGGTACCGCCGAGCAGCTCGGCCTCGTGCTCGTTGGGGATCACCAGGTCGCAGTTCGCCAGGAGGTCTGCGGGCAGCGCGGCCGCCGGCGCCGGGTTGAGCACCGTCGTCGAGTCGTTGGCCCGTGCGGCAACCAGCGTGGCGGCGACGACGTCGGTCGGCACCTCGAGCTGGACCAGCACCACCCGAGCAATCGGCAGGCGGTCGCGCACGCGTGTGGCGTCGACCAGCGCGTTGGCGCCGGGGACGACGATGATCGAGTTCTCCCCATCGGCGTTGACGCCGATCAGGGCGCGGCCGGTCGGCGCGGCGACGCGGTCGACCCCGCCGATGTCGATGCCCTCGTCGTCCATCACGCCGAGCAGCGCGTCGCCGGCGGCGTCACGACCGACCGCGCCGACGAACGCGACCCGTGCGCCGGCGCGCGTCGCCGCCACGGCCTGGTTGAGGCCCTTGCCGCCGGCGTGCTCGGCGAACGACGTCCCCAGCACGGTCTCGCCAGGTCCCGGCAGCCGCTCGGTGCTGGCGACGAGGTCGAGGTTGGCGCTGCCGACCACGCAGACGTCGAAGATCGCGTCCATCACGGCGCCAGCAGCGGGGAGATGTCGAGCGCGTCGAGCGTCGGCAGGTAGGTGCGCACCGCCTCGGCGCGGAACTGCTGGCACAGGTCGCGTCTGAAGAAGCGGGCGCCCTCGCGCACGACGTAGTTGAGGATGAAGAACCGGTACGCCTCCGGCAGGAAGCGCAGCTCCTCCTCGCTCATCGGGAACACGTCCCGGTAGGCGTGGAGGAACGCGAGGAACGTCGGCTCGACCAGCGTGTGCGCGCCGTACGTGAACCGGGTGCGGTCGCCGGTGCGGCTGGAGACCCTCGACAGGAAGTAGAAGTCGAGCATCCGTGGCTCGATGCGGAACCAGTCGTAGTCCCAGCGGCTGAACAACCGGAACGTGCCGTCGGGACGCGGCGCCACCGAGAAGTTGCCGAGGTTCCAGTCGACGAGGATCGGGATCTTGCCCCACTCGTCGTAGCCCAGCTCGATCAGCCGCTCCAGGAAGGCATGGGTGTGCCGCCACAGCACGCCGATCGCCTCCGGCGGCAGCTCGAAGTTGCGTGGCGCGAACGGGCTCTCCAGCAGGTCGAGCAGGTGGATCGCATCGCTCTTGATCGTCTTCGAGCCGGCGGGGATCGCCGGGGCGATGTCCGTGCAGGCCAGGTGGAACTCGGCCATCTCCCGCCCGAGGTTGGCGATCTGCTCCGGGCTGAGGACCCGCGGCAGCGAGTCGCGGCGGGGGACGTCGTCGTAGAAGACGGCCCACATGTTGCGCTCGTACCAGGTGAAGATCCGCCCGTCGCGCTCCCAGACGCCGGCGAGCATCCCGCCGAAGCGGGTATCGCGGAGCAGGTGGGCGCAGCGGCTGAGCCGGTCGTGGTCCTCGACGAACAGAAAGTATGAACCGTAGGACGAGACCTTGGTGATCAGTGTCGAGCTGTCGTCGAGGGTGAGACGGTAGACCCGATTGGTCGAGACGTTCGCGCTGACCTCGTCGACGGCGAGGATCGCCCGTGGATCGCCGTACGCGGCCCATGCCGCGTCGACGGCGTCGCGATGAGCCGGCGTTCCTGTCGTCACGTCCCCATGATGACAGGGTCGTGCGTCAGGACGCGCTGCGTGCCCGGACGCCGATCGGGGCGATCAGGCGGTAGCCGGCGGCGTGGCGCTCGTCCTCGCTCTCGCCACCCCAGAAGCCGTACTCGTGGTTCGTGCGGGCGTAGCTCTGGCAGATCGACTGGACCACGCAGCTCGCGCACACCCGGCTGGCCAGCGCTTCACGTCGATCGCGCGCCTGGGGCCGCTCGGCCGGCAGGGCGAAGAACAGGTGGGTCAAGCCCTTGCATGCTGCTTCGCCCATCCACCGGTCGTCGGTGGTCTGACGTTGGGACGCGCTCTCGACAACGGCCATGGAACCCCCCGAAGCTGGACCGCCGGCACCCCCTGCCGGCGAACTGGTCGGAGAGTACAAGCAGACCGACGATCGGTCAATCCAACGTTCGCGCCCGGCGAGGGTTCGGCCGCCGTCAGCCGAGGAGATGGTGGACGCCGGCGGCGAAGCGCTCCACGTCGTCGATCGTCGTGTCCCACGACGTCATCCACCGCACCTGGTGGGCGGCGACGTCCCAGTCCCAGAAGAAGCACCACTCGCGCAGCGGCTCGATCGCCGCGGGCGGGAGCACCGGGAACAGGCTGTTGACCTCCGGCGCGTCGGCGAACGCGACCGTCGGCAGGTCGTCGGTCAGGCGGTACAGGCGCTGGGTCATCGCGTTGGCGTGCTCGGCGGCGCGGATCCACAGCTCGTCGTGCAGCAGCGCGTTGAACTGGGCGGCGACGAAGCGCATCTTCGACGACAGCTGGTTGACCTGCTTGCGCACGTACATCGCCCGGGTGGCGAGCGCCGGATCGAGGAACACCACCGCCTCGCCGAACGCCAGGCCGGCCTTGGTGCCGCCGAAGCTGATGACGTCGACGCCGGCCTCGACGGTGAACTCGCGCAGCGCGGCCACGGTGCCACCGAGCGCCGCGGTGGCGTTGGCGATGCGCGCCCCGTCCATGTGCACGACCATCCCCATGCGATGGGCGGTCTCGCACAGCGCGGCGACCTCGGCCGCCGTGTAGACGGCGCCGAGCTCGGTGCTCTGGGTGATCGACACGACCGCCGGCTGGGCGTGGTGTTGGACGCCGATCAGGTGGGCCAGCTCCTCCAGCTGGGCGGGCTGCAGCTTGGCGTCGGGCGACGGTTGGGGGAGGAGCTTGACGCCGGCGACGCGCTCGGGCGCGCCGGTCTCGTCGACGTTGATGTGCGCCCACTCGCTGCAGACGACGGCGTCGCCGGGGCGGGCCAGCGTGGCGAGCGCCATGACGTTGGCACCGGTGCCGTTCCAGACGAGGAACGCCTGGGCCTGCGCGCCGAACAGGTCACGGAAGCGGGCCTCGGCCTCGGCGGTCCAGCGATCGTCGCCGTAGGCGAGCGCATGACCGGTGTTGGCGGCGACCATGGCGTCGAGCACCTCGGGCAGCGCGCCGGCGGCGTTGTCGCTGGCGAAGGCGCGCCCCGGCGCGGCGGGCATGGTGGCGATGCGGTCCGTCGGCATGGCCGCCATTCTGCCGGGACGTGATCTCGGACAGCTGCTGACCGCGACCGTGCGTACGGTGCCGCCATGGACCGGGATGAGTACCTCGATCATCTCGGTGCCGACGTCGAGCGCTTCGCCGCGGCGTTGGAGCGCGGGCCGCTCGACGCACCGGTGCCGTGGTGCGGGCAGTGGCGGCTGGCCGATCTCGGCGAACACCTCGGCGACGTGCACCGCTGGGCCACGCGGGCCGTGCTGAGGGGCACTCCTGGCGAGCCGGATCCCGACCCGGCGCCACCTGATCCGGTCGGCATGGCGGCGTGGCTGCGCGCCGGCGCCGGGCCGTTGCTGGCGGTGCTCGCCGCGGTCGACCTCGACGGTCCGACGTGGCATCCGTTCCCGATCCCCAAGGTCGGCGCGGTGTGGCCGCGCCGCCAGGCGCAGGAGACGTCGGTGCATCGCTGGGACGCCGAGCGGGCGATCGGCCTGTCGCCGACGATCGACGCCGCGCTGGCCGCCGACGGCATCGACGAGTACTTCGGGTTGGCGCTGCCGCGCGTGATGCGCCGCGAGGGCCGGACGGCGCCGGCGGGATCGTTGCGGGTGCAGGCCACGGACAGCGGCGACGAGTGGCAGGTCGAGTCGCGCGACGGCACGATCGTGTCAGCGGTCGGCGACCCGACGGTGACGATCAGCGGGACGGCGCAGGACGTGTTGCTCGCCCTGTGGCGCCGCCCCGTCCCCGACGGCGTGGTCGTGATCGACGGCACCGACCCCGGCTGGCTCGACCTCGGCGGCATGTAGACGAGCCTGGCCGCCGAGTCCGTGGACGACCAGCCGCGGCTTGGGTCGCGAACCGGACGGCGACGACGGCCGGCCGGTGACGGCCGGCTCGCCGCCTTCGTGGCGGCGGGTCTCGCAGACGAGTGCGTCGAGCTACCGGCGCACGGCGTCAGCGGTACGGATCGAACAGGCCCGTCAAGCCTGAGGGGTGCGGTCCGATGGCGAGCTGCTCGAGGATGCCGATGCCCTGCTCGACGCGGCCGTCGGCGCCGGTGAACGTGGCGTCGACGATCGCCTGGATGTGGACGTTGCTGGGCTCGCACGGCTGGTCGACCGGCAGCGTCATGCGATCACCGTCGACGAGCAGCTCGCCCTGCCAGGCGCCGTGGCGGAACCGTGGGTGGCCGTAGCCGATGCCACTCATCTGGAACTCGTAGCGCGGTGTCAGCTTCACCGTGCTGACGCCGCCGTCCCAGTGCAGCAGGTCGTACTCGAACGAGGTCGCCCAGCGCGTCCCCGGCCGCCACTCGACGCGCCAGTCGACGGTGCGGACGACGTCGGCATCGCCGTCGCCGACCGGGGCGACGGCGCCGTACTCGTGCCAGCGCCGGCCGTCGGCGTACTCGTTGACGTCGAAGTGCGTCGACAGCGACGGGAAGTTGACGGGCGCCCACAGCCAGAAGAACTGCGGGTCGCCGACGGGCGCGCCGAGCGGCGCGGCCTCGCCGACGGGGCGGACGCCCCAGGACCGGTCACGCGCCGCCCACGTCTCCGTCGGCGACAGGTCGGTGCGTGAACCGTCGACCTCGATCCAGCCCGCCCACGTGCCGAACTGGGTGAGCCTCGTGTAGTCGAAGAACACCCGCTGGCCGTGGCGCTGGAAGAAGTGCGGCTCCTCGAGGGCGGGGGAGCGGCGCGGCGAACGTCAGGTCGGCGTGCACGCCCTGCTCCGGGGCGTCGACGGTGAGGCGTAGCGTGTGCAGCGGGTCGACGATCTCGACGCGGATCGGGCCGACCTTCGTCGCGTCGCGGCGGTCGAGTGGCGCCCGCCCGGAGGCGAACACGCTGGTCTGCCGGCGGACCTCACCCTCCGGCGTCACCGTGCTGGATGGGTCACCGCTCGCGGTGACGACGCAGAACGCGGCGTCGACGACGTGGCGGTTCGGGTAGAGGCCCATGGCCGCGGCGAAGTACAGCTCGCCGTCGCGGGTCATCCCGTTGAAGAAGTAGCGGTCGTAGTGGTTGGCGTCGCTCGTCGCGGTGAGCGCCATCGGCACGCTTGCCTGGTGCACCGGGAAGTCGTCGTAACTGGTCAGCACGGCCTGCACCGTAACGAGACTGGGGCGGCTGGTGAGGGGCCGGGGCGCCGCCCTAGCCTGAACGCTCGTGCAGCGGCTCGGACGGTTGGTGCGGCGCGTCCGCCGCGACGGGATCACTCCCGCCGAGTACCGGCGGGTCACCGTCGTCGCCCTGGCGCTGCTGTGCATCATCGTCGTCACGGGTGCGGCGGTCCGCCTCACCGGCTCCGGCCTGGGCTGCAACGACTGGCCGCGCTGCAACGACAGCGAGCTGATCGACGTCAGCACCAGGCACTCGGCGATCGAGCAGGTCAACCGGCTGTTCACCGGCCTGGTCGCCGTCGCCGTGATCCTCGCCGTGCTCGGCGCGCTGGTCCGCAACCCGCGCCGGCGGGACCTGACCTGGCTGTCGCTCGGGCTCGTCGCCGGCGTCATCGGTCAGATCGTCCTCGGCGGGATCACGGTGCTCGTCCACCTGCACCCCGTCGCCGTGCAGAGCCACTTCCTGCTGTCGATGATCCTCGTCGGCAACGCCGTGGTCCTGCTGATCCGTGCCGGCCAGCCCGACGAGGGCCGGCGGGTGGCTGCCGTCGTCCCGCGCACCCGGCGGGCCGTGCGCTGGGTGGTGGTGTGGACGGCACTGGCGCTGGTGGCCGGCACCGTCGTCACCGGCACCGGGCCGCACGCCGGCGACGAGAAGGCCCGGCGCTTCGACCTGGCGATCACCACCGTGACGCGCACGCACGGCGTCGTCGTGTGGATCGCCGTCGCGGCGACGGGCTTCCTGCTGTGGCACCTGCGCCGCCTGCCGCACGACCGTGAGGTGCTCGACGCCCCGATCTACGGCTGGTGCATCGCCGCCGTCGCCCAGGGCACCGTCGGCTACCTGCAGTACTGGAGCGGCGTGCCGGCCGGCCTGGTCGCCGTGCACGTCGCCGGGGCGACGACCCTGTGGGCGATGACGGTGTGGCTGGCGTGCAGCACGACTCGCGTGTCGATGAACGCCCACCAGCTCGTGCGCCACCACCGCGAGGAGATGGTCACCACTCAGCCCGGCCCGAACACCGGGTCGTAGAGGTGATGGCAGTCGTTCGCGGTGACGACGAACGGGCCTGCCGGGCCGAGGTGGACGACGCTGACGCTGGTGTTCTCGACGGCCATCCACAGGCTGCGCTCGATGCCGAGGACGTGGGCGAGGTAGGCGGCGATGACCCCGCCGTGACAGACGACGGCGACGGTCCGGCCGCGGTGGCGGTCGGCGAGCGACTCGACGATCGTGGTCACCCGGGTGCGCAGGCTGTCGTCGCCCTCGCCGCCGGGGATCCCGTCCCATCGCCCGGTGGCGGCCCAGGCGAGGAACTCGGGATCGTCCGTGGCGGCGCGCCGGCGGAGCTCGCCGTTCGACCAGTCGCCGAGGCGGACCTCCTCGAGGTCGACGAACACCTCGACGTCCAGGCCGAGCGCCTCGGCGAGTGGCGCCGCCGTCTGGCGAGCGCGGGCGAGGTGCGAGCTGGCGACGGCGTGGATCTCCTTGCCGGCGAGGCGCTCGGCCAGCCGGGTCGCCTGCTCCACGCCGATCTCGTGCAGCGGCGGGTCGGCCGACTCGGGTGAGCCCGGGGCGACGTCGGCGGAGCGACCGTGGCGGATCAGCAGGATCTCGCAGGTGTCGTCGGTCAGCCCGCCGCGCAGGTTCGGCTGCGGCACGACCTGGGTGGGCTGCTCGGCCGTCTCGCTCATCGGTGCCCGATCGTAGGCGCCGCCGCGCCGTGGGGCGTCGGCGTGCCCGGCCGCGATGAGCGATGCGCACTCCTGTGCCGCGCATCGCTCATCGCGCTCTCGTGCCGACGCGGTCAGGCCGGCCACGTGTACGTCGCGGCGTGGTCGAGGTCGCTGATTGCGACGAGCAGGCGACCGTCGACCGCGACGCGCACCTGCGCCGACGCCGGCGCCGTCGGCGGCAGCGAGCGCCGGTACCACGCCCGCAGGTCGCGTGACGTCGCCAGCACCGGCGTGGTCCCGAGCCGGCCGCCGAGCCACCACGACGCGCCGTCGTGGGTCAGCGCCGTCACGGCCGAGACCGTGTTCGTCACCGCCGTCGCCAGCCCGCCGATCGGCGCCATCGACCACGCCGTCCCGTCGACGCACGACCACACGCACAGCGTCGTCGCCCCGTTCCGGCTCAGCGTGCCGCCGGCCAGCAGCCCCGACGGTCCGGCGGCGACACAGGTCATCGACGTCCGCCCGCCGTGCGGATCAGCGGGCACGGACGCACGGTCCCATGCCGACGGATCCGATGCCGTCCACGCCAGCGCATGCGTCGTCGTGTCCGTGCCCGACGTGGCGAAGCCGTCGCCGGCGGCGACGAACGAGCCGTCCGGCCCGGCGGCGACGCCGAGCGCCTCGGACTGCTCGCCCTCCTCGGCGCGCAGCCCGGGCACGTCGTCGAGGATCGTGAACGCGGTGCCGTCGGGCGACGTCCACACGCACGCGCCGGACCGCCCGGTGCGCCGGTCGACACGCGAGCCGATCAGCACGAACTGCGACCCCGCGCACGCCTGCACGAGCGCCAGCGAGCTCGGCCCGCCGAACAGCTCGGCGGTGGCGTCGACCTCGCGCAGCACGTCGCCGTCGAGCACCCACGATGCGCTGCGCGGCATCGCATGGAACCCGCCGCTCTGCGCCCCGATGGCGACGAGGCCGAGCGCGCCCACGCCGATCGAGTACAGCTCGGAGCGCTCCCCGTAGAAGCTGATCGGCGCCAGCGTCACCGGTGCCAGCTGCTCGGGGGCCGCGCCGCGCCAGAGCCGTGGCGAGTGAACGCCGTCGTCGCCGAGCACCGAGCCGCAGGCCCACCACGTCCCGTCGTGGACCCGCACGTCACGCACCCGAGCACCGGTCTCCAGCGTCGGCGTCGCGAAGCGTGCCGGCCGTGTCGAGCACGCCCACGCGGCGAGGCCGGCGCCGGCGCCGAGCAGCAGCGTCCGCCGGTTCAGCGCCACCGATCGCTCGTCGCGATTCGAGATGTGCCGTTCCACTGCGCACATCTCACATCGCCCGGCTCGCGCTCGTCGAGGCGATTCGAGATGGGCGGCGCCGGTGCGCACATCTCGAATCTCGCAACGGTGGTCGAGGCGAGCGGGCCGTTCAGCCGCCGAGGTAGGCGGCGCGCACGGCGGGGTCGTCGAGCAGGTTGTGGGCGTCGTCGCTCTTGACGATCCGGCCGGTCTCCAGCACGTAGGCGCGGTGGGCGCGCTTGAGCGCCTGCGCCGCGTTCTGCTCGACGAGCAGGACCGTCGTGCCCTGCGCGTTGATCTCCGTGATGATGTCGAAGATCTGGGCGATGAGCATCGGCGCCAGGCCCATCGAGGGCTCGTCGAGCAGCAGCACCCGCGGCCGGGCCATCAGCGCCCGCCCGATCGCCAGCATCTGCTGTTCGCCGCCGGACATCGACCCGCCGGCCTGGTCGCGGCGCTCGGCGAGGCGCGGGAACAGCTCGAAGACCCGGTCGAGGTCGGCCCGGTAGGCCGCCGACTTGCGGTCCTTGCGGGCGTACGCGCCCATGTCGAGGTTCTCCAGCACCGTCATCCCGGGGAAGATCCCGCGTCCCTCGGGCGACTGGCAGATCCCGACCGTCGGGCGCTCGTGCGCCGGCATCCGGGTGATGTCCCGCCCGTCGAAGCGCACCCGGCCGCTGGTGACGTTGCGGATCCCCGACAGCATCCGCAGCGTCGTCGACTTGCCGGCACCGTTCGCCCCGATCAGCGTGACGATCTCGCCCTCGTCGACCTGGAAGGACACGCCGCGCAGCGCTTCGATCCGCCCGTAGTGGACGCGGACGTCGTCGACCTCAAGCAACATCGTGCGGCTCCCCGAGGTAGGCGGCGATCACGTCGGGGTTGGCGCGGATCTCGGCGGGGAGGCCCTCGGCGATCTTGCGGCCGAAGTCGAGCACGACGATGCGGTCGGTGACGCTCATCACCAGCCCCATGTCGTGCTCGATGAGCAGCACCGTGTAGCCGGTGTCGCGGATCCTGCGGATCAGGCCCATCAGCTCGTGCTTCTCGGCCGGGTTGAACCCCGCGGCCGGCTCGTCGAGGCACAGCAGCTTCGGCTTCGTCGCCAGCGCCCGGGCGATCTCCAGGCGGCGCTGGTAGCCGTACGGCAAGTTCTTGGCGATGTCCAGGGCGCGATCGGCGATGCCGACCAGCTCCAACAGCTCCATCGAGCGCCGCCGGCACTCGGCCTCCTCGCGCTTGAAGCGCGGCAGGTGCAGCAGCGCCGAGCCGACGCTGCCGAGGGCGTGGGCGTCCGCGCCGACCTGGACGTTCTCCAGCGCGGTCATCTCCGGGAACAGGCGGATGTTCTGGAACGTGCGGGCCAGGCCGAGCTTGGTGATCTGGTAGCGCTTCAGCTTGCCGAGGCGCCGGCCCTCGAAGCGGACCTCGCCGAGCGTCGGCTGGTACACGCCGGTCATCACGTTGAAGCACGTCGTCTTGCCGGCGCCGTTCGGGCCGATCAGCCCGAGGATCTCGCCGGTGCGGATCGAGAAGTCGACGTCCTTGAGCGCGGTGAGGCCGCCGAACTGCATCGTCACGTTGTCGATCTCGAGCAGCGGCGTGGCGCTCGGGGGGAAGGTGCCGTTGGTCATGAGCGGGGGATCCCTTGGTCGCCGAGGCTGACGTTGTCCTCGGTCAGGCCGGCGTCGCGGATGTCCTCGTCGAGTGCCACCGGGGCCTCCGGGTCGCCGGCCGTCACCCGTGCGACCTGGCGGCGTGGCCACAGGCCCTGCGGTCGGAAGATCATCAGCACGACGAGCAGCACGCCGAACCAGAAGTAGCGGCTGGTGTTGAGGAAGCGCAGCCGTTCGGGCAGGTACGACACGGCGACGGCGCCGAGGATCACGCCGGGCATGTTTCCGGGGCCGCCGAGGACGACGGCGGCGAGGAACAGGATCGACAGGCGCAGGTCGAAGTTGTACGGGTTGATGAACTGCGTCTTGGTGGCGTACAGCGTCCCGGCGATCGAGCCGACGGCCGCGCCGATGGCGAACGCCCACAGCTTGAACTTGAACGTCGGCACGCCCATCAGCTCGGCGGCGTCCTCGTCCTCGCGGATCGCCGTCCACGCTCGCCCGACCCGGCTGTTCTCCAGCCGATGGAGGAAGAAGTAGACGATGATCACCAGGGTCAGGCCGAGGTAGTAGAACGCGTTGAGGTGCAGGGCGCCGAACTTGAGCGGCCCGACGCTCGGCGGGAACGGGATGTTGGAGATGCCGCTGGCGGCACCGAGCCAGTCGAACTTCTGGGCGAGCAGCCGGATGATCTCGCCGAAGCCGAGCGTGACGATCGCCAGGTAGTCACCGCGTAGTCGCAGCGTCGGTGCGCCGAGGACGACACCTGATCCCATCGCCACGACGATGGCGATCGGCAGGCAGATCAGCCATGGCAGGTTGGCGTGCTTCGAGCTGAGCACGGCGACGGTGTACGCGCCGATCGCGTAGAAGCCGACGTAGCCGAGGTCCAGCAGCCCGGCGAGGCCGACGACCACGTTGAGGCCGAGGGCGACGATGATGTAGACGATGATCGTCCCGCCGAGCAACGACGCGAAGTTGGCCTTCGTGTTGAACAGGACGCCGAGCCAGCTGACACGGGAGATCAGCGGCAGGGAGTAGGCGAAGGCGACGCCGATGATCCCGATCAGCCAGCGCGCCGGCGTGGGGATGTTGCGCCACAGCCGCTGCCAGGCCCGCCGGGTGTCGGCGGCCCGGGACATCACCGGGCCGAACACGGACTTGGCGGCGGCGGTCGGCGGATCGTTCGGTCCGAGCCGATCGGCTGGATCCTTCCGGGTGGTGTCGCCGCTGCTGCTCATGCCCGGCTCCGTCCGAGGGATTCGCCGAGGAGGCCGGTCGGGCGCACCAGCAAGACGAGCACCAGCACCACGAAGGCCGTGACGTTGCCCATGTTCTGGTCCGAGCCGAACAGGCTGGCGCCGTACTGCTCGATCACGCCGAGCAGCAGGCCGCCGAGCAGCGCGCCGCGGATGTTGCCGATGCCGCCGAGCACCGCGGCGGTGAACGCCTTGATGCCGAGCAGGAACCCGAGCGTGCTGCGCGTGGTTCCGTTGTAGATCTCGTAGAGGAATGCCGCGCCGCCGGCCATCAGGCCGCCGACGAGGAACGTGATGACGATCACCCGGTTGACGTTGACGCCCATCAGTCGAGCCGTGTCGGAGTCCTGGGCGACGGCGCGGATGCCGCGCCCGACGCGGGTGCGGTTGACGAACAGGTACAGCACCAGCATCATCGCCAGCGCCGCCACCACGACGATCACGTAGACGTTGGTGACCCGGGCGCTGAAGATGTTGAACAGCCGCTCGGTGCGCAGCAGCTTGGTGACGCGGTACTCGTCACGCTGCTTCGGCCCCCACTCGCCGACGGCCTCGGAGATGGCGAAGCTCGCCCCGATCGCCGAGATCAGGAAGACCAGGCGCGGCGCGTTGCGCCGTCTGAGTGGTCGGTAGGCGACGAACTCGAGAGCGACCGCGCTGGCACCGCCGATGGCCACCGACATGACCATGCAGAGCACGAGCGCGAAGACCAGTACGAGGCCGGTCTTGTACTGCGTGCCGGTGCCGATGCCCATCATCCCGATGGCGATGAACGAGCCGAACGTGGCCAGCATGAAGATGTCGGCGTGGGCGAAGTTGATCAGCCGCAGGACGCCGTAGACGAGGGTGTAGCCGAGTGCGATGAGCGCGTAGACCGAGCCGAGGACGATGCCGTTGACGGTGCTCGGCCAGAAGACGTCGATGAAGTTGTGGAAGGTCACGGTGCGTCCTGGGCGGCGGGGAGAGGGGCTGCGAAAGGGGCCGGAACCGCCGAGACGGTTCCGGCCCCCCGATCACGTGGATCGCAGCTCGCTCAGCTCGACGGGATCAGACCCTTCGAGACGAGCTTGCCGTCCTCGACGATCGTGTAGAACACGGCGTCGCCGATCGGCTCACCCGTCGCGTCGAACTTGATGTGCTTGGTGATGCCCTGGGCGTCGTAGGCCGACACGAACGTGGCCATGTCGGCCCGGGTGACCTTGCCCTCGGCGATGCCCGCCAGGAAGATCCGGGCGCAGTCGTACGACTCCGGCGAGTACAGGCCGGGGTCGGCGCTGAACTTGGCCTTGTACGCTGCCGCGAACTCCGGGTTCACGTCCGGCGGGGCGCCGGTCGCGGTCAGGAACGCACCATTGCCGGCATCGCCGGCGTTCTCGGCGAAGCCGATGTCGAGCGAGCCGTCGCCGGAGACGAAGTTGCCCTTGAAGCCGGCGTCACGCAGCTGGGTGACCAGCTTGGCCGCCTCGTTGTAGTAGCCGCCGTAGAACACGGTGTCGACGTCGGCCGAGGTCATCGCCGTCACCGCGGCCGAGTAGTCGGCAGCCTTGGGGTCGATCTGGGCGTCCTTGACGTCCAGCGCGCCGAGCTCCTTGCGGACCGAGTCGGCGAGCCCCTTGCCGTACTCGGAGGCGTCGTCGATCACGCCGATCTTGGTGCCCTTGACGACGTTCTTGATCAGGTTGGCGACGCCGGGGGCCTGCTTGTCGTCGTTGGCCAGGACGCGGTGGAACATCTTCCAGCCGTTGGTCGACAGCGCAGCGTTGGTGGCGCTGGGGCTGATGATCGGCAGGCCGCCGGCCTCGAACTTCGGCATGGTGGCCTTGGTCTCGCCGGAGAAGCCCGGCCCGATCAGGCCGATGACGTCGGTCTTGCCGACGATCGTGTCGGCCAGCGGGGTCGCCTGGGTCGGGTCGCCTTGCGAGTCGTAGCTCGTGTCGAACTTGACCTGGCAGTCCGGGTTGGCCTTGTTGAACTCGTCGAAGGCGATCTGCGCGCCGTTGATCATGTTCTTGCCGAGGTTGCCGTTGTCGCCGGACAGCGCGCCGAGGTAGGCGATGGTGATGTTCGAGCACTTGACGCCCGTCGGGATCGCGGCGATCTGCTCGCCGCTGCCCGACGCCGCCGTCGTGGTGGCCCCGCTGCCGCCGGCTGCGGTGGTGGTGGCACCTGTTGCCGCGGTGGTCGTGGCACTTGCTGCCGCCGTGGTCGTGGCACCTGCTGCCGCCGTGGTGGTCGCCGCCGTGGAGGTGTCGGACTCCTTCTTGTCGGAGCCACACGCCGCCAGGACGAGTGCCAACCCCGCGATGCCCACGCCGATGCGGCGCTTTCGCGTTGCTTGCATTTGCTTGGTTCTCCCCCTAGGAGATCCGTGGTGCGGAAGCTCCACACCACGGTGATGTTGGATCGTCTGATCCTAAGTGGCCGGTGATGCGCCCACAAGCACCCCAAGACCAGGTAACAGGGCGTTCACAGCTAGCTTCCCGCCATGGCGAACGACACGACCACGCAAGGTGACGGCTCGGCCCGGGGCGGCGACGCCCCCGCCGACGAGGTGCTCTACGAGGTCGCCGAGAACGTGGCCACGATCACCCTGAACGCGCCGCAGCGGATGAACACGATCTCGGGCCCGATGCTCGGCGCGCTGTCCGAGCGGCTGTTGGAGGCCGATGCATCGCGGGACGTGCGCTGCATCGTGCTCACCGGGACCGGCCGGGCCTTCTGCGCCGGGCTCGACCTGGCCGCGCAGATGTCGAGCTCGAAGGGCTCGCTCGGCGGCCTCGGCAGCCTCGGCAGCAACCCGGGCGAGTTCGCGCTGCGCGACGCCCCGCCGATCGTGTTGCACAACCTCGACACGCCGACGATCTGCGCGCTCAACGGTGGCGCCGCCGGCTACGGACTCGACCTCGCCCTCGGCTGCGACATCCGCGTCGCTGCCTCGACGGCCAAGCTCAACCCCGGCTTCGCCAAGCGCGGCATCCTCCCCGAGAGCGGTGGCACGTGGCTGCTGCCGCGGATGGTCGGCTACGCCAAGGCCGCCGAGATCGCGTTCACCGGGCGCACGCTGTCGGCCGACGAGTCGCTGACGCTCGGGCTGGTCAACCACGTCGTCGAACCGGGCGACCTCGCCAAGTTCGCCGGCGGCCTCGCCGCCGAGATCGCCGCCAACGCGCCGCTGGCGGTGCGGGCGATCAAGCGGATGATGCGCGCCGCGGAGACGGAGACGTTCGAGATGAACGTCCACCACGTGTTCCTGCAGCTCCTGCCGCTGATGCGCACCGACGACTTCCGCGAGGGCGTGGCGGCCTTCATGGAGAAGCGCGACCCGAACTTCCAGGGACGATGAGCGAGTCCGTCTCACTGCTCGACGGCCTGGCCACCACCCGGGCCATCCGCCGGTACACGTCCGACCTGATCCCCGACGAGGACCTGGCCTCGATCCTGTGGCACGCCGGTCGGGCGCCGAGCGGGTCGAACCGCCAGCCGTTCCGCTTCCTCGTGCTGCGCGACGGCCCGAGGGCCCGCCAGGCCAAGGCGCTGCTGGGCACGTCGTTCCGGGCGTTCTGGGCGGAGAAGTTGGCACGGGACGGCTACACCACCGGCTCCGGCAGCGACCCGTCGTCGCCGAAGTCGCGGATGGCGGCGACGATGCAGCACTACGTCGACCACATCGAGCAGTGCCCGGTGATCGTGCTCGTCTGTCTGGTGCGCTACCGCAGGCCGTCTCCCGAGGAAGGGGCGTCGGTGTACCCGGCGTGCCAGAACCTGCTGCTTGCCGCCCGGGCGCTCGGCTACGGCGGGGCGCTCACCGGGATGCACCACGGCGTCGAGCCCGAGCTGCGCGCCCTGCTCGGCGTCCCCGACGACGTGGCGATGTCGGCGTGCATCACCCTCGGCCGGCCGGCGGGGCATCACGGTCCGGTGCGCCGCAAGCCGCTGGCCGAGGTCGTCTACGACGACCAGTGGGGCGCCTCCCCGGCGTGGGCCGTCGACCCGCCGGGCACGCGGCACACCAAGTGGTCGGCGTTCGACGCCGGTCGCCAGCCCGCCGAGTAGCTCCGAGTCCCAGCCGTTGGCCCGAGTCGCTGGCGCGGGCGTCCCTGCACCAGCGACTCCGACCAGCACGTGGGACTCGGACGAGCGGGCGTGAGTAGCGTCGGCGCGGTGGGGAGCGATCCGTTCGAGGTGCTCGGCCTGACCTGGCAGGCGACGCTTGACGACGTGCGCGCCGCCCGGCGGGCGCTCGCCCTGGAGCTGCACCCCGACAAGGGCGGCGACGTCGTCAGGATGCAAGAGGTCAACGTCGCGTTCGAGGCGGCCGTCGCCCACCTGACCGGACGGCGTCCATTGGTCGCCCCGGCGCCACTGCCTCCGTCGCGCCGTGCCGGTGGCGTGATCCGCCGGATGCCGCCGCCGCAGCGCCGCGGGCGGGTGACGTCGCAGCGGACGTACCTCGGGCACCGGGTCCAGCACGACTCGCCGTCGTTCACGATCGACGCGCTGCCGGCGGAGGCGTTCGAGGCGCTGCTCGTCGTCGCTTCGTGGGTCGGCGAGGTGATCAACGACGACCCGCCGTACCTGCTGGAGGTGCGTCTCGACGAGCCGGTGCCGTGCTGGTGCCGCCTCGACGTCGTCCCCGACGCCGGCGCCTCGACGGTCAGCATCACCGTCGTCTTCGACTTCCTCGAGCCCGGCATCGACGCCGAGACCGTCCGCGACACCTGGGTCGCGAGTTTGAACCAGCTCGGCCGCCAATCCTGAAGGCGGGGGCGCGGGGCAGAGGCTCCTGCCGGAGCCCCCGCCTGCCGGTCGATCGGACGTGCTCGGTCGACCGGCCGTCAGCTGGGTGCGGCCGAAGGCCGCTCGTCGAAGCTCGACCGAGATGAGCGAGCGAATCGAGCGTCGAAACCTCAGCCGGCGGGCTCCCCGGCGGTCGCGCCGCCGGGTTTGCCTGGCACGAGCCTCCGGCAGGCCGACGCGGCTCGCTCGCTGTGCTCGCTGACCGGCGTGCCGCCCGAGTCCCGCCTGGTTTGTGCCAGCGCACAAATCGACGTGTGCGTCTGTGCGCTGGCACAAACCCTGAGCGGCCGCGTTGCCCTCGCCGTCGGGCACAGCGAGCGAACGAGCGTGGACGGGTCAGGCGCCGCTTCCCGCGGAGGCTTTTCGGAGGCGGTCGCGGATGGCGTGGCCGAGGCCGCCGGGTGGGGGGAGGACGGCGACGAGGACGTCGAGGCCACGGTCGTCGGCGGCGCGCGAGCGACGCGTACAGGTCACGGGCGTAGGCGGCGAGATCGGCGGTCTCGTCGAGGACGTCGACCGCGCCCGGCGTCGACGCGGCGAGCGCCTCCGCCTCCGCCGCCGACGATGCCAACAGGACGCGGCAGCGCGGGGCGTAGTGGGCGGCGAGCATCCCCGGCGCCCGGCTCGGGCCGCTCGACTCGGTGACGCCGCCGTCGAGCAGGGCGGCGATCTGCTCGTCGGGGATGCCGCCGGGGCGCAGCACCTGCGGCGGGTCGACGGTGCAGTCGACGATCGTGCTCTCCACGCCGATCGGGCACGGGCCGCCGTCGAGCACGAGGTCGACGAGCGAGCCGAGGTCGCGGCGGACGTGCTCGGCCGTGGTGGGCGACACGCGCCCGAAGCGGTTGGCCGACGGAGCGGCGATGCCACCGCCGAAGCGGGCCAGCAGGTCGAGCGTCAGCGGGTGCGCGGGCACGCGCAGGCCGACGGTGTCGCGCCCGCCGGTGACGACGTCGAGGACGTGCGCGGCCCGCGGCACGAGCACGGTCAGGGGACCTGGCCAGCACGTCGCGGCAAGGCTGGCGGCCGCCGGCGGGACCGACTCGGCCCAGGCGGGCAGCTGCGTCGCATCGCCGAGGTGGACGATCAGCGGGTGGTCGGCCGGGCGGCCCTTGGCGGCGAAGATCCGCCGCACTGCGGCCTCGTTGGACGCGTCGGCGCCGAGGCCGTAGACCGTCTCGGTGGGGATGGCGACGAGCCCACCGCGGCGAAACACGGCAAGGGCGTCGCCGACCGCGTCATCGTCACGGCTCAGGACGGCACGGCCTCGACGAACTCGAGCGCGGCGTCGATGAAGCCGAACGACTCCGGCGTGGCGAAGTGGTCGGTGCGCTTCAACGTCGTCACGGTCGCGTCCGGCAGCTTGGCGGCGAGTGGCTCGCCCGGCCCGGCGAAGTCGTCGTCGCCGATGACGATCAGCGTCGGCACCTTGACGTTGGCCAGCTCGTCGTCGGTGTACTCCTGGCGCTTGCGGCGCATGATCGCCGTCAGCGCTGCGGGGTCGTTGCCCGCGGAGCGGGCGTACTGGGTGAACACCAGCACGGACGGGTCGGCCGTGTCGCCGGTGCCGTCGAGCGCGGCCACGATCTTCTTCGTCCCCTCCTCGTCGGGCTCGACGGCGTTGCGCCCGATCCCCGCGAGGACCAGCTTGCGGAACCGCTGCGGCTCGCGCGCCGCCAGGCGCAGCAGCGTCATCGCCCCGAGCGAGAAGCCGATCGCGTCGACCGGTTCGTCCGGCAGTGCCTCGACGATCCGCGTCGTCAGGTCGGCATACGCCTCCGGGTCGTGCGGCTTCGGGGCCGTTCCGTGGCCGAGCAGGTCGATGCCGATCACCTCCCGGCCGGCGTCGCGCAGCAGCTCGGTGAAGCCCGTCGACTGCCACGTCATCTCGAACGACCCACCCCAACCGTGTACGAGGACCACCGGCGTCGACATGGCCCGGCACCGTACCCGGCGCGCCGGTGCGCACGGTTGCCCGGGCGAGGTCATAGCCTTGGGCGGCCCGTTATGCGCTACATCGCCGATCCTCCCCAGCACGATCTGACCTACAGCGACGTGTTCATGGTGCCGAGCCTGTCGGCCGTGCCGTCACGCTTCGACGTCGACCTGACCACGCCGGACGCGCTCGGCACGACGATCCCGGTCGTCGTCGCCAACATGACCGCGGTCGCCGGCCGGCGGATGGCCGAGACCGTCGCCCGCCGCGGTGGCCTCGTCGTCCTGCCCCAGGACATCCCGCTCGACGTGGTCGAGACCGTCGTCGACTACGTCAAGTCCCGCCACACCGTCTACGAGACGCCGATCACGCTGGCCGGCGACAACACCGTCGGGGACGCCCTCGGCCTGATCCACAAGCGGGCCCACGGGGCGATCGTCGTCGTCGACGCCGCCGGGTGTCCGGAAGGGATCTTCACCGAGCACGACGGCGAGGGCGTCGACCGCTTCACCCAGCTGAAGAACGTGATGAGCCGTGAGCTCGTCGTCGTCGAGGCGGGCATCGATCCCGCGCAGATCTACGAGCGCCTCGCCGGGCTGCGGCTCAACTTCGCCCCGGTCGTGCACGACGACGGGCGGCTCGCCGGGGCGATCACCCGCAAGGGCGCGCTGCGCAGCACGATCTACCGCCCCGCCGTCGACGCCGAGGGACGGCTGCGCATCGCCATCGCCGTCGGCATCAACGGCGACCCGGGCACGAAGGCCAAGGCGTTGGTGGCGATGGGCGTGGACGTGCTCGTCATCGACACGGCTCACGGCCACCAGACCCGCACGTTGCGGGCGATCGAGGAGGTTCGCGCCGTCGCCCCGGACACGCCGATCGTCGCCGGCAACGTCGTCACCCCGGCCGGTACGAGTGACCTGATCGGTGCCGGCGCCGACGTGGTCAAGGTCGGCGTCGGCCCCGGGGCGATGTGCACGACGCGGATGATGACCGGCGTCGGCCGGCCGCAGTTCTCGGCCGTCGTCGACTGCGCCGCCGAGGCCGCCCGCCACGGCAAGCACATCTGGGCCGACGGCGGCGTCCGCTACCCGCGTGACGTCGCGCTCGCGCTGGCCGGCGGGGCGGCGAACGTGATGTTCGGATCGTGGCTGGCCGGCACCTACGAGTCCGCCGCCGACACGCTGCACTCGCCCGACGGCCGGCTCTACAAGGAGAGCTTCGGGATGGCCAGCAACCGGGCCGTCAAGAGCCGCAACCGGACCGAGACCGCCGTCGACCGAGCCCGCAAGGAGCTGTTCGAGGAGGGCATCAGCTCGTCGCGGATGTACCTCGATCCCGATCGTCCCGGCGTCGAGGACATCATCGACGAGATCGTCGCCGGGGTCCGTTCGGCATGCACGTATGCCGGCGCGGCCACCATCGCCGAGCTGCACCAGCGCGCCGTCGTCGGCGTGCAGAGCGCGGCCGGCTACAGCGAAGGCATGCCCCTCGGGACGAGCTGGTAGTGCTGATCGTCGCCATCGACGGGCCCGCCGGGGCCGGCAAGAGCACGATCGCCCGGGCGCTGGCCGCACGGCTGGGGATCGCCCACCTCGACACCGGGGCGATGTACCGGGCGGTGACGCTCGCGGCCCGCCGCGGCGGGTTGCTCGGCGACGAGCCGGCGGTGGCCCAGCTGGCCCGGGCGATGACGCTCGACGTCGGTGAGCACGTGCTGCTCGACGGCGAAGACGTCACCGCAGCGGTCCGTTCGCCCGAGGTCGACGTCGCCGTCAGCGCTGTGGCCGCGAACAGCGCGGTGCGCGACGAGCTGCGCGACCGGCAGCGGGCGTGGGCGGCGGCGCACGGCGGCGGGGTGATCGAGGGCCGTGACATCGGCTCGGTCGTGTTCCCCGACGCCCGCCTCAAGCTGTACCTGACGGCGTCGCCGCGGGTGCGCGCCGAGCGTCGCGTGGCCGAGCACGGCGGCGACGTCGACGCGATCGAGGCCGACATCGCCCGCCGCGACGGTCACGACACCGGGCGGGCCGATGGTCCGCTGGTCCGTGCCGACGGTGCCGTCGTCGTCGACACCAGCGGGATGACGATCCACGAGGTGCTCGACGAGATCGAGCGGTTGCTGGGGGAGCGGGCGGCGGGATGAACATCGACGTGCGCGGGCTGCGCCCCCGAACCCCGTCGACGTCCGGCGCCCTGGCGGTCGCGCGGCCGTCGGGTCAGGAGCTGCGCTCATGACCGCGATCGACACGCGACTGGCCGGCAAGAGCCTGGGAGATCGCATCGTCTACCAGCTGGTGCGCAACCTGCTGTTCGTGCTGATGAAGGTGTGGTGCCGGCTGCGCATCGAGGGACGGGAGAACATCCCGAGGAGCGGCGCGTTCGTGCTCGCCCCGACGCATCGCAGCATCATCGACACGCCGGTGGCGTCGGCCGTGGCGCGCCGTCGACTGCGGTTCATGGGTGCCGACAAGTGGTGGAAGAACAAGCCGTTCGGCAAGCTGCTGACGGCGCTCGGTGGGTTCCCCGTCACCCGCGGCACGGCCGACCGCGAAGCGATCAAGCGTTGCCTCGGCGTCCTCGACGGCGCCGAGCCGCTCGTGCTGTTCCCCGAGGGCGAGCGCAAGTCCGGCCCGATCGTCGAGCCGCTGATGGACGGCGCGGTGTACATCGCCTTCAAGGCCGGTGTCCCGATCGTGCCGGTCGGCATCGGCGGCTCGGAGAAGGCGATGCCGAAGGGTGCCAGGTTCATCCATCCGCACAAGATGGTGGCGATCGTCGGCGAGCCCATCCACCCGCCGGTCACCGAGACCGGTCGTGTCGACCGCGTCGCGATGCGCGACGTCACCGTCCAGCTCCACGACGAGCTCCAGCGCCTCTACGACCTCGCCCAGATCAAAGCCGGGGGCTAGCGGCGGGCTAGCGGGGTCTCCGGCCGGCGGGCGCGATTCGAGATGTGCTGCCTCTGTGCGCACATCTCGAATCGCATCGGGTGTTACGCGGGTGCGTCGAGGTAGGCGCGCAGGCCGGTGGACAGCCAGGCGGGATCGCTGGCGCCGCACAGCTCGCGGGCGGAGTGCATCGACAGCTGGGGGATGCCGACGTCGACCGTCTCGATGCCGAGGCGGGTGGCGGTGATCGGCCCGATCGTCGAGCCGCACGGCATGTTGTTGCGGCTGACGAAGCGCTGCCACGGCACGCCGGCGTCGTCGAACACCCGCTGCAGCATCGCCGCCGTCGCCGAGCTGGTGGCGTAGCGCTGGTTGCTGTTGACCTTGATCGCCGGGCCGTGGTTGACCATCGGGCGGTGGTCGGGCTCGTGGCGCTCGACGTAGTTCGGGTGCACGGCGTGGGCGCAGTCCGCCGAGACGCACGACGACGCGGCGAGCTGGGCGAGCTGGTCGTCACGCCCGAGGCCGCCGGCGATCGCCAGCCGTTCGAGGACCTGCTCCAGCAACGGGCCGGCGGCACCGGACGTCGACGCCGAGCCGACCTCCTCGTGGTCGAACAGCGCGGCGACCGCGGTGACCGCCGGCGGGTGGGCGTCGACCAGCGCGTCGATCGCCGCCCAGCACGACACCTGGTTGTCGATCCGCCCGCTGGCCAGCAGCGAGCCGTCGGCACCGAGGATCGCCGCCGGCGTGCGGTCGTACAGGCACAGCTCCCACGACGCCGCGGCCGCCTCGCCGGCGTCGATCTGCTCGGTCAGCCAGCGCCCGAACTCGCCCGGCTGGGCGACACCGGTGCCCCAGATCGGCGTCAGGTGGGTCTGCTTGTCGAGGACCAGCCCGCGCTCGTTGACGTCGCGGTCGAGGTGGATGGCCAGCTGGGCGACGCGGCAGATCGGCGCGTCGATGCACACGTCGGCGGTCGCCCCGTCGTCGAGCACGACCCGCCCGGCGATGCCGAGGTCGCGGTCGAGCCACGAGTTCAGCAACGCCCCGCCGTAGATCTCGACGCCGAGCTGGCGCCAGCCGAGCACGCCGGTGTCCGGGTGGGGCTTGATCCGCAGGCATGGCGAGTCGGTGTGCGCGCCGACGATGCGCAGCGGGGCGGCCGCGGATGCCGCGGTCGGGCGGCGCCAGGCGATCAGCGCCGCGCCGCGCACGACGAACCCGGCGGCGGGGACGTGCGGCCACGGCTCGGCCAGGCGCAGCGGCTCGAAGCCGGCGGCGAGCAGCCGCTGGGTGGCGCTGTCGGCGGCGTGGAACGGCGACGGCGAGGCGTCCAGGTACGCGATCAGATCGTCGAGATCAGGCATGCCGCAGCGAGCGTAGCGAGCAGGCCGCTTCGGCCCGTGGGCGGCTGGTGCCGGGCGAAGCCGGCGGCGCGACCGCCAGGGAGCCCGCCGGACGGGTCGGCCGGAGGCCGACCATCAGGTACGTCAGCGCTGGAACAGGCCGATCGGCAGGCCGGTGCCGCGCAGGTGGGCGGTCTCGTTGATCGTGACGATCGAGCGTTCGCCGCTCGACGCCGCAGCCACCCGGTGGATGCTGGTGTAGTTCGGGTAGAAGAAGCTCTGCTGCGCGCCGAGGCCGAGCACATGGGCGAGATAGCTGTTGATCACGCCGCCGTGGCAGACGACGGCGATGCGCTCGCCGCGGTGTTCGGCGATCATCCGCTCCAGCGCCGTCACGACCCGCGCCGAGAAGTCCTCGGGCGACTCGTCGTGCGTGGTCCACTCGCCGCGCAGCAGCGCCTGCCAGCGCGGGTCGTTGGCCGCCTTCAGCTCCTCGACCGGCACGTACTCGTTGCTGTGTCGGTCCCACTCGGCCACTGCCTCGTCGAGGACGATGTCGAGCCCGAAGCGGTCGGCGATCGGCTCGGCGGTCTGCCGGGCGCGGTTCAGCGGGCTGGCGTACAGAGCGTCGAGCGGCGCCTCCTGGGCGAGGTACTCGGCGAGGTGGCGGGCCTGGGCGTGCCCGTTGTCCGACAGCTCGGGATCGGCGGCGCCGACCTCCAGCTCGCGGCGCACCGGGAGGGCGTGACGGACGAGGAGCAGCTCCACGACCGACTAGATAATCACCTATGGCTGCTGACGCCCGAACGGACGCGGGGGTGCTCGACGCGCGCACGAAGATCGTCGCCACCCTTGGTCCGGCGAGCGAGCCGCCCGCCGTGCTCGACGCGATGCTGCGCGCCGGCGTCGATGTCGTCCGCCTGAACCTCAGCCACGGGACGCTGGAGGGCCACGTCGAGCGGGTGCGCGCCGTGCGCGAGGCGGGGGAGCGCACCGGGCAGGTCGTGGCGGTGCTCGCCGACCTGCCGGGGCCGAAGGTGCGCGCCGCGTCGTTCCCCGCCGGCATCACCGTGCTCGCCGCCGGGACCACGGTCCGGATGGTGCCGGCCGACCCGGCGGGCGAGCGCAGCATCAGCTCGTGCGACCAGATCTGCGTCGAGTACCCGACCCTGCTCGCCGATCTCGAACCCGGCGACCGGGTGGTCCTCGGCGACGGCGCGATCTCGTTGCAAGTGCAACAAGTCGACGACCAGGCAGTCACCGCCCGTGTCCTCACCGGTGGCCAGACCCAGGGATGCCCGGGCGTGCACCTGCCGGGCCATCGGTTGCGGCTGTCGACACCGACCGACGAGGACCTGGCGATGGCCAAGGTGATGGTCGACCAGGGGGTCGACTTCATCGCCGTGTCGTTCGTGCGTGCGGCCGCCGACCTGCGCACGGTGCGTGAGGCGATCGCCCCGCGGCGGTCCGGCTGGTTGCCAAGGTGGAGACGCTCGGCGCCGTCGACGCGCTAACCGAGATCGCCGCGGAGGCCGATGCGATCATGGTCGCCCGCGGCGACCTCGGCATCGAGTGCCCGCTGGAGGACGTGCCCCACCTGCAGAAGCAGATCATCCGCCATTGCGTCGAGGTCGGCGTGCCGGTGATCACTGCCACGCAGATGATGGAGAGCATGATCACCGCCCCGTCGCCGACGCGCGCCGAGGTCAGCGACATCGCCAACGCGGTGTTCGACGGCACGGACGCGCTGATGCTCAGCGCCGAGACCGCGGTCGGCGTCGACCCCGCCGGTGTCGTGGCGACGATGGTGCGCGTCGCCGAGCGTGCCGAGGCTGAGGCCAGCTACGTGCAATGGGGCCAGCGGCTGGGGCGGGCCCAGCGCAACCAGTGGCCCGACGGGCCCGACCGGATCACGATGGCGATCACCCACGCCGCCGGGCTGGCGGCGGTCGACAGCGGTGCCGCGGCGATCCTGTGCTGCACCCGGTCCGGGCGCACGGCCACGGCGATGGCCCGCTTCCGGCCGACGCCGAAGCTCCTCGGCCTCTCGCCCGACCGGGCGACGGTGCGGGCCCTGGCGCTGTCGTGGGGGGTCACGCCGCTGCAGGTCGGCACGTACGGATCGACCGACGACCTGGTGTGGTTCGCGGTGGAGACCGCCGTCAGGGGCGGCCACCTCGCCGCCGGCGACGTCGCCCTCGTCCTCGCCGGCGCGCCGGACCGCCCGAGCGGGGCGAGCACCGACGTGCTGCGCATCGTCACCGTCGCATGAGCGAGCGAAGTGAGCGAATCAACGTCACGGTGCGCTTCGCTCGATGGTGCACCCCGATCTGCGAAGGTCCCCACACGCCGATGGCGCACCAGTGAGCCGCCATGCCCACGAGCACGGGCTGTTCGTCGAGGAGGACGGTGACGGGGGCACGCCGGTCGTCGCCGTCGTCCACGGTTCGATGGACCGCGCCGCCGGGATGATCCGCGTCGCCCGCCGCCTGCGCAGCCGGTTCCGCGTCGTCCGCTACGACCGGCGCGGCTACGGCCGGTCGGTGCACGAGGGCCCGTTCGGTGTCGACGCCCAGGTCGCCGACCTCGTCGCTGTGCTCGACGGTCGCCGAGCCGTGTTGATCGGCCACAGCTACGGCGGCAACGTCGCGCTCGCCGCCGCGGCGCGCCACCCGGAGCTCGTCGCTGCCGCGGCGATCTACGAGACGCCGCTGTCGTGGGCGCCGTGGTGGCCGGCGGCTACGGCCGGCTCGCGTGCCGTCGACGAGCCGGGCACCACCGAGGAGGCGGCCGAGCGGTTCATGCGCCGGCTGATCGGCGACCAGCGCTGGGAGGGGCTGCCGCAGCGGGTCCGCGACCAGCGCCGCTCGGAGGGCGCCGCGCTCGTCGGCGAGCTGGGCGACCTGCGCGTCAACCCGCCATGGCATCCCGAGGACCTGCGCCTGCCCGTCGTGTTCGGCTACGGCGCGAACGGTGCCGCCCACCACCAGCGGGGGATGACCGACGCCGCGGCGATCGTGCCCGGCGCCCGGCTCGTCGTGCTCGACGGCTGCGGCCACGACGCCCCGCTGCGGCGTGCCGACCAGCTGGTCACCGAGCTCGTCGAGCCGGCGCTCACCGCCGCCGGCCCGCCCTGGTCGACGGCGTAGACAGGTGACGGGCCCTCAACGATCCGTCAGGCCGACCAGCTCGTAGTCGACGCCGAGGAGGTCGTACGTGCGCTGGTCGCGTGTCAGCAGCCGACGGTCGCCGCGCCTCGCCGACGAGCGCGTCGTAGACCGCGCCACCGGTGATGCCGACCGAGCTGCAGCGGTCGAGCAGCGCACGGGCGTCGGACTTCGTCAGCCAGCAGGACTCCGGGAAGGCGTGGGCCAGCAGGCGAGCGGCGGTCGGTCCGTCGACGGCGAGCTGACCGGGCATCCGGGTCAGCACCGAGTAGGTCTCGAACGCGGCGTGCCCGGCCAGTGCCGGGCGGCGACTGGCGATCGCGGCGCGGCACGCGGCGTGCGCGGTGTGACCGCCGTCCAACGCCGCGACGGCGACGCTGGTGTCGGCGGCGTAGCGATCAGCGCTGGTCGGCATCGCGCCAGCGCTGCACGTCGAGGTCCGTGACGGCGATGCCCTCGACCGGCTCGAGCACGAGGACGCCGTCGACCTCGACGACGCCGCGCGGCGGCCGCCGTCGTGGCATCAGCCGGATCACGTCGCCTTCGAGATCGATCTCCAGCTCCGTGTTCGGCGTGAGCGACAACCGCTGACGCAGCTCCTGCGGGATCACCACCCTGCCGGCCCGATCGATCGTTACCAGTATGGATGCCATACGTACCATCGGGCCTTCGAGCCGGCCGGAGACTCAGATCTTGCGATCGTGGCCTTCCCAGTAGGTGTCGCGCAGCTCGCGCTTGAGCACCTTGCCGACGGGACTTTTCGGCAGCTCGTCGACGAAGTCGATCTGCTTCGGTGCCTTGATCGGGCCGAGCTCCTCGCGGCAGCGCAGGATGAGCTCCTCGGCGGTCGCCGACATGCCCGGCTTGAGCTGGACGACGCCGGTCACCTGCTCGCCCCACTTCTCGTGGGGGATGCCGATCACGGCGCAGTCCTCCACGGCGGGGTGGGCCCACAGCACCTGTTCGACCTCGATCGGGAAGACGTTGAAGCCACCGGAGACGATCACGTCGCGCTTGCGGTCGATCAGGTACAGGTAGCCGAGCTCGTCGAAGTAGCCGACGTCGCCGGTGCGATGCCAGTCGAGCGGGGCCCGGGTGGCGTCGCCGAGGTAGCCGTTCATCACCAGATCACCACGAGCGGCGACCTCGCCGCGCTCGCCCGGCGCGAGCTCGTTGTCGTCGTCGTCGAGGATCGTGATGTCGGTGAGGATCGTCGGCCGACCACAGCTGAGGATCCGTTCGGGGTGGTCGCCGAGCGCGGTGGCGTGGTCGGCCGGGGTGAGGCACACGGCGGTCAACGGGACCTCGGACTGCCCGTAGAACTGGGTCATCACCTCGCCGAAGACCTCCATCGCCTCGCGCAGCTTGTCGCCGGAGATCGGCGAGCCGGCGTAGTACAGGTGGCGGAGGTGAGGATACGAGTAGCTGCGGACGTCGGGGTGGGCGAGCAGGTTGTAGATCGCCGTGGGCGGGAGGTACAGGTCGGTGATCTGCTCGTCCACCAGGGCCCTGATCACCTTCTCGGCGTCGAAGCTCTCGTGCACGACGTGGCGGACCCCGGCCGGCGTGAGGATCAACGCGAACGCTCCGGCGGCGTGCGACAGCGGCGGCACCACGAGGTTGACCGGCGTGTACGACTCGAGCGGCAGGCGGGCCCAGACGTTGGCGACCATCACGTCGAGCGAGCGCGACGAGTTCTGGGCCAGCTTCGACGCGCCGGTCGTGCCGCCGGTCGGGGAAAGGCCCTCGATGTACTCGGGGCCGGGTGGTTGCGCCGACAACCGGCTGCGCTGCTGACGAGCCCAGGCGAGCAGCTCGGGCTGGGCCTCGTCGGGGCCGTCGAAGGCGAGGATCGTGTGGATCGACGGGACCTCGGCGGCGATCTCCTCGGCTGCCTCGCGCTCGTCGGCGCTGATGACCAGCATCTCGGCCTCGCCGCGCCGGCACAGGTCGATGTTGGCGCCGACCTTGTTCTTGTTGCTGATCGCCATCGAGGTCGCACCGGCCCGGCCCATCGCGAACGTCGAGACCATGTACAGCGGGTGGTTCCTGGCGAGCACCGCGATGCGCGGGCTGTCCAGCGAGGAGAGGCCTGCGGCGATCTCCATGGTCGCGGCGTGGACGCGCTCGTAGCTCCACGTCTCGCCTGCGATCGTCGCGAACGGATTGTCCCGGAACCGGCGGACGGCGATCTCCAGCATGCGGTAGCGACCCACGAACGCTCCTCCTGTCAGGCCACCCAGTGGCGGCAATTGGTTAACGGTAATCAGATGACCTTCAGGTTGTTCAACCCGGCCGGACCGCCGAACGCCACGACGTACGCCTTCGGGTGCCGATCTAGCCTTCGCACATGACCACCGCAGAACCCATCACGATCTACGACGACGCTGCCGGTCGCGTCGGCACCCAGGAGGGCCGGCGGGCGACGTTCACCACGTTCGCCGAGTCGACCCGGGAGGACTGGGCGATCATCGCCTCGCACTTCGCCGACGCCCAGGCGGTGGCCTCGGCGAACATCGTCCGCCAGCTGGAGATGCTCGCCGTCGATCACGGCGGCTTTCCGGTCTCGCGGCTGGAGCACAGCCTGCAGACGGCGACGCGCGCCGAGCGGGCGAACCGGGACGACGAGTACGTGCTGTGTGCGCTGGTCCACGACATCGGCGACACGCTGGCCCCCTACAACCACCCGTCGATCGCTGCCGGCGTCGTCAAGCCGTTCGTCTCGGAGGCCAACCACTGGATGGTCGAGCACCACGGGATCTTCCAGGGCTACTACTTCTGGCACCACCTCGACGGCGACCGCAACGCCCGCGACGCGTACGCCGACTCGCCGTACTACGACCGCTGCGAGGAGTTCTGCGCGCTGTACGACCAGACCGCGTTCGACCCGACGTATCGCAGCTACGACCTCGACCACTACCGCCCGCTCCTCGCCCGGTTCTTCGACCCGAAGTAGGAGCGCCGCGGACCGGCGGTCTCGGCCCGACAGCCCTCCTTTCGCGATTGGTTGACAGTAACCAGTTGCCATATCGGAGCCTGATCGACTACAACGGTCATCAGTCGTCCGCGAACGGGCGACGGATGACCGTCGGCAGTGACGCCGGCGGCGTGGGAACGCAGGGGGTCCCCGAGCCGCATGCAGACGATCGAGCAAGCGACATCACCGCGCGCCGGGGGACCGGCCGGCGGCCGGCGCCACCGTCGTGGCCGGTACCGGGCCGGACACGGGATCGTCGACGGCTTCGATCCGTCGGCGCCGCTGTTGGAGGTCGAGCACCTCGCCGTCACGTTCGCCGGCGAGCGCGGCCCGATCCACTCGGTGCGCGACGTGTCCTTCACCGTCGAGGCCGGGACGATCACCGGGTTGGTCGGCGAGTCCGGCAGTGGCAAGACGGTCAGCGGCCTGGCGCTGCTCGGCCTGCACCCCACTGATCGCACGACCTACGGCGGCGTGGTCCGCTATCGCGGCGTCGACATCCTCGGCCGCTCGGAGGACGAGCTGCGCGACCTGCGCGGCCCCGAGATCGCGATGATCTTCCAGGAGCCGATGACCGCGCTGAACCCCGTGCGAACGATCGGCAGCCAGGTCAGCGAGGGCATCCTGACCCACACGCGATCCGGCAAGGCAGCCGCACGATCGGCGGCGGTCGAGATGCTCGGACACGTCGGCATCCCCGAGCCGAGGCGCAGCTACGACAAGTACCCCCACCAGCTGTCGGGAGGGCTGCGCCAGCGGGCCATGATCGCGGCCGCCATCGCCTGCAAGCCGCGGCTGCTCATCGCCGACGAGCCGACGACGGCCCTTGACGTCACCATTCAGGCGCAGGTGTTGCGCCTGATCCTCGGGCTGGCGCAAGAGGACGACATGGCCGTCGTCCTCGTCACCCACGATCTCGGCGTGATCGCCCAGGTGGCGACAAACGTCGTCACCATGTATGCCGGCGAGGTCGTCGAGCGGGGGGTGACCGCCGACGTGCTGCAGCGCCCACGGCATCCCTACACCCGCCGCCTACTCGAGGCCCGGCCGAGCCTGACCGGTGATGGCAGCACGCTGCGGGCGATCCCGGGCAGCGTGCCGTCGCCGGAGTCGACGCCGGCGGGGTGCCTGTTCGCGCCGCGCTGCGACATCGCCACCGCCGCGTGCACCGAGGGGCCGACCGCGCTCGTGGGGGACCGGCGGGACGCCGTGCGCTGCATCCACGCCGCGCCGACCGAGTCGGGGTCCGACGATGATCGCTGACGCCCTTGCTGCCTCCGAGCTCGCGCTCGACGTCGCCAACCTGACCGTCGAGTACGCCGTCGGGCGTCACCGCGTGCGCGCCGTCGACGACGTCTCGTTCCACGTCGCCACGGGAGAGACGCTGGCACTGATCGGTGAGTCCGGCTCGGGCAAGTCGAGCATCGGCAAGGGGATCATGCGGCTCGCGCCGGTCGTGGCCGGACGTGCCCGGCTCGGTGGCGTCGACATGGCCTCGCTGTCGGGTCGCCGGTTGCGCCAGCACCGCTCGGTCGCCCAGATGGTCTTCCAGGATCCGCACTCGGCGCTCGATCCCCGGCGGACGATCGGCGAGAACCTGCTGGAGCCGTTGCGCAGCCAGCACCGACTCGACCGCCCGGCCATGCGCCGCGCCTGGGACCTCTACGAGCGCACCGGTCTCCCGGGTGAGCTGCTCGGTCGCTACCCGCACCAGCTCTCGGGCGGACAGAAGCAGCGGGTCAACATCGCTCGTGCCCTGGTGCTCGAACCGGCCGTGCTGGTCTGCGACGAGCCGCTGTCGGCGCTGGACGCCTCGCTGCAGGCCGGCATCCTCGAGCTGCTGCGCGGGCTGCAGGCCGATCTGACCCTGACGATCCTGTTCATCACCCACGACATCGGCCTGCTGCCGTACATCTCCCAGCACACCGCGGTGATGTACCTCGGCCAGCTCATCGAGATCGGGCCGACGCACGACCTGCTGGCCGCCCCGCGTCATCCCTACACGGCGGGCCTGATCTCGTCCGTGCCGACGATCGAGGAACCGGCACGGCTCGCCGCCGGCGTCTCGCTGGTGAGCGGCGAGATCCCCGATCCGTCGTCGTCGCCGCCCGGCTGCCGCTACCACACCCGGTGCCCGTTCGTCATCGACCGCTGCCGCACCGAGCCGCCGGTGCCGACCAGCCCCGGTCCGGGCCGCACCGTGTCGTGTCACCGCGTCGGTGAGCTCGCGCTCGCCGGCATCCACGGGGTGCCGGGCGCGTCCGGGGAGCGGCACCTCGAACAGGTCGCGGTCGGGCTCAGGCCGACCGGGGGCCCGACGCCTGGTGGCCCGGGATGTTGACGGCGACGACATCGGCCACGGCGCCGCGGCGGCGGATCGGCTCGGCGCCGGCGTGGACGGAGATCAGCCGCGTGCTGCGCCGCCTCGGTCTCAGCGTCGTCTCGTTGCTGCTGGCCACCGTCGTCGTGTTCGCGGTGCTGCAGATCATCCCCGGCGACCCGGCGACGGCGATCCTCGGTGAGTACGCCACACCGGATCAGGTCACCGAGCTGCGAGCGCAGCTCGGCCTCGACAAGCCGTTGCTCAACCAGTACTTCCACTGGCTCGGCAACGTCCTGCACGGCGATCTCGGCAAGTCGCTGTACTCGGGAGAGAAGGTCACCACGATCCTGGGCCAGCGGCTGCCGGCGACGTTGCAGATCGTCGCCCTGGCCGTCGCGCTGTCGCTGCTGATCGGTGTGCCGATGGGCATCGCCGCGGCGCGACGCAACGGACGTGCCGCCGATCGGGTACTCGTCGGGATGTCGACGCTCGGCGTCGCCGTGCCCAGCTTCTGGCTGGCGATGATGCTCGCGACGTACTTCGGGCTGACGCTCGGCTGGTTCCCGGCGACCGGCTTCGCCGGGATCACCGAGGGTCCGTGGCAGTTCCTGCAGCACGCCCTGCTGCCGGCCCTGGCGCTGTCGCTGTCGGGCGCTGCCGAGGTCTCCCGGCAGCTGCGCGGCTCGCTCGTCGAGTCGCTGCACAGCGACTACGTCCGCACGGCCCGCTCCAAGGGCCTGCGAGCGCGGGCGATCCTCTACCGCCACGCACTTCCCAACGCCGGCGTCACCGTGTTGACGGTGATCGGGCTGATCACCAGCAGGCTGCTCGGCGCGACGGTCGTCGTCGAGGCGGTGTTCGCCATCCCAGGGCTGGGCTCACTCGTCGTCGACGCCGTCCAGCGCCGTGACTACCCGCTCATCCAGGGCGCGCTGCTGGTGTTCGCGCTGTGGGTCATCGCGATCAACACGATCGTCGACTTCCTCTATCCGAAGGTCGATCCGAGGATCCAGCTGTGATGTCCGTCGTCGCCGATACGACCACCGTGATGCCGGAGCTGTTCGCCCGGCGTCGTCGCCATCCGCTGCGCGGCATGCGAACGTTCGCCCGGCGAGAGCAGGTCGCTGCGGTGGCCGCCGTCTTCCTGCTGTTGGTGATCCTGGCGTCGCTGGCCGCACCGCTCATCGCTCCGTTCGATCCCGAGGAGCAGAACTACGACCTCCTGCTGGCGACGCCGAGCTGGACTCATCCGCTGGGCACCGACGACCTCGGCCGGGACGTGCTGTCACGGCTGCTGTGGGGCGGTCGCAGCTCGATGGCCGCCGTGGCGCTGGCGGTGTCCGTCGCCCTGGCCATCGGCGTACCCCTCGGCCTGGCTGACGGCTTCGCCCGGGGCAAGGTCGACGCCGTCATCATGCGCTGCGTCGAGGCGATCCAGTCGTTCCCCGGCCTGGTCCTGGCGATCGGGGTCACCGGCGCCCTCGGCACGAGCCTGATCAACTCGATGTTCGCCGTCGGGCTGGTGTTCTCGCCGACGGTCATGCGCCTGGTGCGCAGCCGTGTGCTGTCCGTCCGCGAGGAGCCGTTCGTCCAGGCGGGGGTGACGTTCGGGGCCTCCGGCAAGCGCCTGATGTGGCGCTACGTGTTGCCCAACTCGATCCAACCGGTCCTCGTGCAGCTGCCGCTGCTGCTGGCATTCGCGCTGATCGCCGAGGCGAGCCTGAGCTTCCTGGGTCTCGGCATCCAACCGCCGGCACCGAGCTGGGGCAGCTCGCTCGGCCGGGCCTACGCCTCGAGCGCGCGAGCGCCCTGGCAGGTGATCGCTCCCGGCGTGCTGATCGTGCTCGTGGCGCTGTCGTTCAACCTGCTCGGGGACGGTCTGAGCCGGAACCTCGATCCTCGGCTTCGTACCGCAAACCGATGACGGATGACAGATGACAGTTGACTGCTCTCCGAAAGTTCGGTACGCTGTGGTCGTCGGGGGATTGACCCTTGATGTGACCGGGAGACGACGACCCTGTCGTCGAGGGGCCCGCATGCGCGCTGAGCAGCACGACGTTGCCGCGCCCGTCTCCCTGGTCGCTGCCGACACACAGGGACAAGGAAGGGGAGACCAGATGATCGGTACGGGTACGGGGGATCACCCATGAAGCGGGGCGCCATCGCCGCGGCACTGGTGGTGTCGCTGGGATTGATGACGAGCTGCGGGTCCGACGGCAAGGGATCGTCGACGACGAGCTGCGGCACCGGCCGGCTCGGCCGTCGAGACGACCGCCGCGGCGACGCCGACATCGGCCGCAGGGACACCGTCGTCGACCGGCGGCACCTCGACCGGCGGCACCTCGGCCGAGGGCCCGTCGTCGACTAACGCCAGCAGCCCGTCGACACCGGCCGTCGCCCTGAAGGAGGGCGGCACGCTGCGCGTGGGGCTGGCGACGGACGCGTCCAACCTTGATCCCGTCCAGGGCAACCTCGGCTCGGACGTCCAGATGCTCCTGCCGATCTTCGACACGCTGATCAAGCTCGACGCCAACACCGGTGAGCCCGGTCCCGGCCTGGCGACGAAGTGGGACTACAGCGCGGACGGCAAGACGCTGACGTTGACCCTGCGCCAGGGCGTCAAGTTCCAGGACGGCACACCGATGGATGCCGAGTCGGTGCGCTTCTCACTCGAGCGCTACCGGACGGATGCGAAGCAACCGCAGCTGCAGTCCGTCGACAGCATCGAGGTCACCGGCCCCGACACGGTGGCGCTGCACCTGAGCAAGCCCGACATCACCGTGCTCGGTCGCCTGGCCGACCGCGCCGGCATGGTCACCTCGCCGACGGCCGTGCAGAAGGACGCTGAGGCCTTCGGCCGCGCGCCCGTCGGTGCCGGCCCGTTCAAGCTGGTCGAGTGGCGCACCGGTGACCGGATCGAGCTGGAGCGCTTCGCCGACTACTGGGATCCGTCGAGCATCCACGTGGACAAGCTCGAGCTGCGCGTCATCACCGATCGCAAGGCCGCCGTCAACGCGCTGATGTCAGGTGACATCGACTTCGCCGACGGCCTCGACCCGGCCGACTACGACCGTCTGCAGGGGGACAAGGACCTCGTCGCCTCCGCCCCGGTCGGCTCGTGGCTGTACCAGCTGACGCTGGACCGCTCGAACAAGCCGCTCGACGACCCGCGGGTGCGGTTGGCCATGGCGATCGCCATCAACCGCGACGAGCTGGTCAAGGCGGCCGCCGACGGCCAGGGTGAGCCGGGCTACATGTCGGCGAACAGCAGTCACTGGGCGTACGACCCGTCGATGGCCGAGGCATTCAGGTACGACCCTGACCGGGCCAAGCAGCTCCTCGCCGAGGCCGGCTACCCGGATGGCTTCAAGGTCACCGTGGTGATGCCGACCGACACCACCGAGGTCCGTCGCAACGAGGTGATCCGCGCCCAGCTCGCCAAGGTCGGCATCGACTACGAGCTGCACCCGATGGACCGCAGCCAGGGCGTGCAGGCGTTCTTCGAGCGCCGCGAGTTCAACATCGGCCAGTACTCCGATCCGGGCAGCGCCGAGCCGGCCGGCTCGTACGTCGCCACGTGGCCGACGACGTCGTACTCGAACGTCGGCAAGGACGCGCCTCCCGGGCTCCTCGAAGGTCTGGACAAGGTGCTGGCGACGACGGACCGCGACGAGCGGATCCAGGCGTACAAGGACCTGAACGAGGTCATCAAGGAGCAGGTGCCGTCGATCCCGCTGTACTTCCGGGCCAACGTCACCGCCTACAGCACGAAGGTCGGCAACTACCAGCCGTGGTCCATCGGGGTCACCCGCGTGGCCTACATGGGCTTCGTCGCCGACTGAGTCATCTAACCAGGACGGGGTCGGTCGCGGCGCGCTGCCGGGACCGACCCCGCCCACCGAGCGAGAACCGAACGAGAAGAGGAATGGCGATGTTGCCGAATGATCTGAAGCCGATCTCCGTCGATGACCACGTCATCGAGCGGCCGGGCGTGTGGCAGGAGCGTCTCCCGGCAGCGCTGCGCGAGCAGGGGCCGCGGGTGGTGGAGAAGCCGGACGGCCAGCAGGTGTGGGTCTACGACGGCAAGGAGATCCCGAACATCGGCCACGCCAGCGTGGCCGGCAAGACGTTCGAGGAGATCCGCCGCGACCCGATGCGCTTCGACGAGATGCGCCCCGGTTGCTACGACCCGGCCGAGCGGGTCAAGGACATGGACACCGACGGCGTCCAGGCGCAGATGTGCTTCCCCAGCTTCGCCAGGTTCTGCGGCCAGACGTTCTCGGAGGCGGAGGACAAGGACCTCGCGCTGCTGTGCGTGCAGGCCTACAACGACTACATCATCGAGGAGTGGTACGAGGCCTACCCGGGCCGGTTCATCCCGCTGGGCATCATCCCGCTGTGGGACCCGCAGCTGGCGGTGACCGAGATCGAGCGCATCGCCGCCCGCGGGGCGCGGGCGCTGGCCTTCTCTGAGGCGCCGTACGCGCTGGGCCTGCCGTCGATCCACTCGCGCTACTGGGACCCGGTGTTCCGCGTCCTCGAGGAGACCGACATGGCGCTGTGCATGCACATCGGCTCCGGCTCGCGTCCTCGCCCGCACGTCCGACGACGCTCCGGAGCTGGTCGTCAAGAGCCTCGTCGGGCTGGGCTCGATGATGGCGGCGAGCGACTTCGTGTTCTCGCACGTCTTCCACGAGTTCCCGAACATCAAGTGCACCCTGTCCGAGGGGGGCGGCGGTTGGGTGCCGTACCTCATGGAGCGCGCCGACAACTGCTTCGACCGCTACAAGTGGGAGGACGGGCGCTACCTGGAGATCCCGCCGTCGGAGCTGTTCAAGAAGAACATCTACGTGTGCGTGATCGACGACCGGGTGGCGATCGAGCTGCGGCACCACATCGGCGTCGACAAGATGCTGTGGGAGTCGGACTACCCGCACGCCGACAGCACCTGGCCGCACAGCCTCAAGGCCATCGAGGAGATGTTCGTCGGCGTGCCGGAGGACGAGCTGCGCAAGATCACCGAGCTCAACGCTCGTCGTCTCCTGAACTTCTACTGAGTCGGAAAGGGCACCGTGGCAACCAAGGGGATCCGTGACCAGGTCGCGATCGTCGGGATGGGGTGCACGCCGTTCGGCGAGCACTGGGACAGGAGCGTCGACGACCTCGTCCTGGACGCGTCGTTGGAGGCGATGCGCTCGGCCGGCGTCGACAAGGACGCGATCGACGCGTACTGGCTGAGCACGCTCGGCTCCGGCGTCAGCGGCCTGACGCTGTCGCGCCCGCTGGCGCTGGACTACAAGCCGGTGACGCGGGTGGAGAACATGTGCGCGTCCGGGTCGGAGGCGCTGCGCAACGCCTGCTACGCGGTGGCCAGCGGCGCCTACGACGTGGTGATGGCCGTCGGCGTCGAGAAGCTGAAGGACTCCGGCTACTCCGGCCTGGTGTCGGCGCGGCCCCCCGACGACGGCACCGAGGTGGGGATGACCGCGCCGGCGCCGATGAGCCTGCTCGCCCCGGCGTACGCGGAGGAGTACGGCCTGTCCGAGGAGCAGATGCGCGAGGCGATGAGCCGCGTCGCGTGGAAGAACCACGAGAACGGGGCGCGCAACCCTCGGGCGCAGTTCCGCAAGCCGGTCAGCATGGAGACGATCTCGTCGGCGCCGGTCGTCGCCGGTCAGCTGCGCGTCTTCGACTGCTCGGGCGTCAGCGACGGCGCTGCTGCGGCGATCCTCGTTCGCGCCGAGGACGCCCACCGCTACACGGAGCACCCGCTGTACATCAAGGGGCTGGCGATCACCGCCGGTCCGGCGTCCGGTCGCATCGACCCGGACTACCACTACACCAGCTTCCCGGAGGTCGTGCGTTCGGCGGCCGACGCCTATCGCGAGGCCGGCATCACCGACCCTCGCCAGCAGCTGGCGATGGCCGAGGTGCACGACTGCTTCACCCCGACGGAGATGATCCTGCTCGAGGATCTCGGCATCGCCGAGCGCGGCCAGGCATGGCGTGACGTCCTCGACGGTCGCTTCGACCGCGACGGCGACCTACCCGTCAACCCGGACGGCGGGCTGAAGAGCTTCGGGCACCCGATCGGCGCGTCAGGCCTGCGGATGTTGTTCGAGTGCTGGCTGCAGCTGCGCGGCGAGGCACCGCCCGAGCGCCAGCTCGACCTGCACGGTCGATCGCTGGCGCTGACCCAGAACCTCGGCGGCGCACCCGGAAACTGCGTGAGCTTCGTCAGCGTCGTCGGCACGGAGCGCGACTCGTGACCACGATCGGCGCCATGCCGACGGTCGACACCGAGGTCACCGGCGGCATCGCCGGCGCCGACCTCGTCTACCTCGCCCTGACGCGCACGCCCGACCGGGTCGCGTTCGTCGACGGCGGCCGGCAGTACACCTACCGAGAGATGGCCAAGCTGACCTTCGCCATGGCGCGGGCGCTCGCCAAGCGCGGTCTCGGTCCCGGCAACGCCGTGTCGCTGCTGTCGCCGAACCGCTCGGAGATCTTCGCGGTCCAGAGCGCAGCGCAGCTCCTCGGCTGCCGCTACACGCCGCTGCACCCGCTGCTGTCGGCGGCCGACCAGTCGTTCATCCTGCAGGACGCGGAGATCGACCTGCTCGTGTTCGACCCGATGCACACCGAGCGCGCCGGCGAGATCGTGGCGATGTCCGGTTGCGCGGACGCGGTGTCCATGGGGCCGAGCGACCGCCCCGACGTCTTCGCCCTCGCCGACGACGAGTCGGGGACGCCGTTCTGGCCGGAGCATCCCGAGACGCTGATCAGCTCGTTGAGCTACACCGGCGGGACGACCGGCAAGCCCAAGGGCGTCGTCATCTCTCACCGCGTCCGGGTGATGAACGTGATGATGACGCTGTCGGACTGGCAGCTCCCGCAGCAGATGAGGACGTTGCTAGCCACCCCGCTGAGCCACAGCGCCGGCACGATGGTGCTGCCGACGCTGCTGCGCGGCGGCACGGTCCACCTGCTGGAGCGCTTCGAGCCCGGCGCCGTGCTGCAGGCGATCGAGCGCGAGCGGATCACCTGCATGCTCGGTGTGCCGACGGCGATCTACAGCCTGCTCGACCACCCCGATCTCGATCGCACCGACCTGTCCAGCCTGGAGACGTTCATCTACGGGTCGTCGCCCGCCTCGCCGACACGCCTCGCCGAGGCCGTCGAGCGGATCGGTCCGGTGATGATGCAGCTGTACGGCCAGACCGAGGCACCGAACACGGTGACGGTCCTGCGCAAGGAGGACCACGACCCCGCCCGGCCGGAGCTGCTCGCCTCGTGCGGCCAGCCGATGGTCGGCTGCCGCGTCCAGCTGCAGGACGAGGACGGCAACGAGGTCCCCGTCGGCGAGAACGGCGAGATCTGCGTCCGCGGCCGGATCGTCATGGACGGCTACTGGAAGCGCCCGGAGGAGACCGCCCAGGCGCTGCGTGGCGGTTGGCTGCACACCGGCGACGTCGCCCGTCGCGACGAGGACGGGTACCTCTACATCGTCGATCGCCTGAAGGAGGTCATCATCTCCGGCGGGTTCAACGTCTACCCGCGTGAGGTCGAGGACGTCCTCGGCTCGCACCCGGCCGTCGCCGCCGCGGCGGTGATCGGCGTCCCCGACGAGCGTTGGGGCGAGGCGGTCAAGGCGTGCGTCGTGCTCCGGCCCTGTGCGTCCGTCGAGCCCACCGTCCTCCAGGAGCTGGTGCGCAGCCAGAAGGGACCGATCCAGGCGCCGAAGTCGATCGACTTCCTCGACGAGATGCCGCAGACCCCGGTCGGCAAGCCCGACAAGACGGCACTCAAGAAGGCGTACTGGTCGGGCGAAGGCCGCGGTGTCCACTGACGTCCAGCCCTCCGAGGTCTTCCCCCCGCCGCCGGGCGTCACGCCGGTCGACGACGCGCTGATCGCGTCGTTTGCCGAGCGGGCGCAGGCGCTCGGCGCCGCCGTCGATGAGGTCGACGACCTCGCCGGCGCGCTCGACGTGATCCGCCGCGTCGCCGGGGACAGCTCGATCGTGGTCGCACCCGAGCTCGAGCGACGGTTCCCCGGCTTCGCCGCGGCGGCTGGTGGTGTGGCTCTCGACGATGCGCACGGTCGCGCGGTCGTCGAGGCCGCCGCCAACGCGGGGGTCGGGGTCGCGTACGCGTCGATGGCGATCGCCGAGACCGGCAGCGTGGTGATCGGCGAGCCGACGCTGGCCGATCGCGTCGTCACGATGCTCACGGCGGACGTGGTCGTGATCGTCGAGCGCGACGCGTTCCGGCGCGACCTCGACGCCGTCGCCGAGGAGTTGCACGACCATGCGGCCCCGTCGTACGTCGCGCTGCACAGCGGACCGTCGCGCACGGCGGACATCGAGCGGTCGCTGACCATCGGTGTGCAGGGTGCGGTCGCGCTGCGCCTCGTGGTCGTCCGGTGAAGCCGTTCGCCGAGCGGTACGACGAGGCCCTCGACAACCCGAACGTCCGGGACGGCCTGCTCGCGTTCCAGCGATCGTGGCGCACGAGCCGCGACGAGCAGATCTCGATGCTCGAGGGGCTCAGCGGTGCGACGTTCGACGAGCTCCGCGAGCGGTTCGCGGCGCGCAAGCGGTTGGTCACGGCAGACCTCGACGGCTACGTGGCGGCGTTCACCGAGCAGGCGAGGGCCGCCGGTTCGACCGTCGTGACGGTCGCCGACGCGGCGGCAGCACGCGCCGAGGTGGCCAGGTTGTGCCACGAGGTGGGCGCCGGTCTCGTCGTCAAGGGCAAGTCGATGGTCACCGAGGAGATCGGGCTCAACGAGCACCTGGAGCACGCGGGCCTCACCGTGCTCGAGACCGACCTGGGCGAGTGGCTCCTGCAGATCGGTCACGACCGGCCGAGCCATCTCGTGATGCCGGCGATCCACAAGCGGCGCCACGAGATCGCCGCGACGTTGACCGCCGTGCTCCATCGCCCCTTCCCGCCGGACGACATCGAGCGCATGGTCCGCGCGGTGCGGACGGAGCTGCGCAGCGCGTTCCTCGCCGCAGACGTCGGGATCTCGGGGGCCAACGCGCTGATCGCCGAGAGCGGCACCGTCATGATCGTCTGCAACGAGGGCAACAACCGGCTGTCGGTGTCGCTCCCGCCGGTGCACGTGGTCGTCGTCGGGATCGAGAAGCTGCTGCCGCGGATCGACGACGCGGTGCTGCAGGCCCGGCTGCTGGCCCGCTCGGCAACCGGGCAGCCGATCACCAGCTACACGACGTTCCTGGCCGGCCCACGGCCGGGCCAGCGCCAGCACATCGTGCTCGTCGACAACGGGCGACGGACGATGTCCGCCGACACCGAGTTCAGCGATGCACTCGCCTGCATCCGCTGCGGCGCGTGTGCCAACGTCTGCCCGCCCTATCAGGTCGTCGGCGGCCACGTCTTCGGGCACGTGTACACCGGCGCGATCGGCCTGGTGAACACGGCCTTCCACCACGGGCTCGACGCCGCTGCCGAGCCCCAGTCGCTGTGCGTCTCGTGTGGCGCCTGCACGACGGTCTGCCCGTCGTCCATCCCGCTGGCCGAACAGATCCTCACCGTCCGTCGCCGCGTCGTGGACGAGCGCGGGCTGGCCCCGACGCGCCGCACGGCGATGTGGGCACTGCGGCATCGGCGGGTGCTGGCGACGATCGCCGCCGCCGGTGCCGTCGCCACCCGTCCGTTCAGCTGGAAGGGCTCGATGCACCTGCCGTTCGCCAGGCGCCACGTCGGTTGGCGGCGGCCGCCCGTGCTGCCGCTGGTGCCTGCCCGCCGGCGGTCGTCGGTACGGGGGCGCCATGTCGTCGACGCCGGCGATGCCGCTGCCGGCCGGCTGGTCGTCTCGCTGTTCATGCAGTGCCTGTCCGACCGGCTCGCCCCGCAGCTCGTCACCTCGACGATCGCCGTGCTGGAGCATCTCGGTGCCGCCGTCGTCGTCCCGCCGGCCCAGCACTGCTGCGGGCTGCCGGCCTTCGACTGCGGTGACTGGGACACGGCGCGACGGCTCGCTTGCCAGACGATCGAGGTCCTGGAGCGATCGCCCGGCGACATCGTCACGCCGGCGACGAGCTGCCTGGTGGCGATCGCCCACGAGTACCCGCGGCTGTTCGCCGACGACCCGGCGTGGGCCGAACGAGGGCGACGCGTCGCCTCGCGGCTCTACGACCTCGCCGGGTACCTGCGCGGGCCGGCCGCCTCCGCGGCGGCGACGGCGTTCGACCGGCCGCGGCAACGCGTCGCCGTCCACCGGTTCTGCCAGGGCAGCAACGTGCTCGGCCGTCATGCCGAGCTGGAGGACCTGTTGGCGCGGCTGTGCGGGGCCGACATCGTCCCTCTCGCCGAAGCCGAGGTCTGCTGCGGCTTCGGGGGATCGACGTCGCTCGGCGCGCCCGAGGTGGCCGCGCACATCACGCAGCGCAAGCTGACCTGCATCGACGACAGCGGCGCCGACATCGTCGTCACCGAGAACCCCGGGTGCGTGCTGCACCTGCGCGGCGGCGTCAGCGCGAGCGGGCGGGGCGTCGAGGTGCTCCACCTCGCCGAGGTCCTCGCCCGCTGCATCCCGACCCAGCAAGAGCAAAGGAACAGATGACGTCATGAGAGGCCTGCTGTCCTACGGATCCCACGTTCCGGTGGGTCGCCTGTCGCGATCACTCGTCGGTGGCAAGCCCGGTTCGCGATCCATCGCCTGGCACGACGAGAACACCACGTCGATGGGCGTCGAGGCCGCGCGCGCCGCGCTTCGGGCGGCGCCCCGAGCGGTCGTCGGCTCGCTGCTGTTCTCGACGGCGAACCCGGCGTACCTCGACAAGACGAACGCCGTCGCGATCCACGCCGCGCTCGGGTTGCCCGCCGACGCGGCCGCCTACGACCTGCTCGGATCGGTGCGCTCCGCGGTCGGTGCGATCCGGCTGGCCGCCGAGCACGCCGACGGACCACCGGCGCTGGTGGTGCTCGCCGACATCCGCACCGGACGTTCCGGCTCCACCGACGAGCGCGACGGCGGCGACGGTGCCGCGGCACTCGTCATCGGCGACGAGCGTGACGGCCCGCTCCTCGCCGAGATCGAGGCCTTCGGTTCCGCCTCGGCGGAGTTCCTCGACCGTTGGCGGCTGCCCGGTGAGCTCGGCTCGCGCGTCTGGGAGGAGCGCTTCGGCGAGCAGGCCTACGTGCCGCTCGTCGAGCAGGCCGTGGCCGACGCGTGCAAGGCGGCGGGGATCACGCCCGACGACCTGGGCATCGTGGTCACCGCCGGACTCCACGGTCGGGCCATCCGTTCGGCCGTCCAGGCGTGCGGGTTGAGCGCGGCCGCCGCCGGTGACGACCTCGCGGCCGTCATCGGCAACACGGGTTCAGCGGCACCGGGGTTGGCGATCATCGACGCGCTGGAGCGCGCCGAGGCGGGCGCTCGGATCGCTCTCGTCTCGGTGGCCGACGGCGCCGACGTGATCATCCTCCGGGCGGCCGGTCTGGCCTCCGAGCGGGCGACGGCCGTTCCGCTCCGTGCCCAGCTCGACCGCGGTCGCGACGTCGACTACCAGACGTACCTGACGTGGCGTGGCGCACTGGAGCGGGAGCCACCGCGCCGGCCCGATCCCGAACGGCCCGCGGCCCCGCCAGCGGCCCGTCGGGCGGAGTGGAAGTACGCGTTCGTCGGCAGCAGGTGCACGGCGTGCGGGACCCGTCACCTGCCGCCGCAGCGGTCGTGCATCCACTGCGGTGCCGTCGACGAGATGGTCGGCGAGCCGATCGCCGACGTGCTCGGCACCGTGGCGACGTTCACGATCGACCACCTCGCGTACTCGCTGAGTCCGCCCATGGTCGTCGCCGCCGTCGACTTCGGCGGCGGCGGGCGCTTCCAGTGCGAGCTGACCGACGTCGACCCGACCCAGGTGCGCATCGGCGATCGCGTCGAGATGACGTTCCGCTGCCTGTTCACCGCCGGCGGCGTGCACAACTACTTCTGGAAGGCCCGCCCAGCACATCCACGACCGGACGACGCGGTGTGAAGGTTCGCGGCGACGGTGATCGGCGCCGGGACGCCTCGCCGGCTCGGAGCTTCCCCCGGCTCCGAGCCGGCCGAAGGCAGACCTCGACGTCCGGGCAGCTGGCATATGCTCGGTGTCAACGGATGACGGTCGGCGAGGAGGCGTGGTGAATCGTGACGAGGGCCCTCGGTCGTTTCCGTCAGTACGTCCGAAGGAGGTCTGGGAACAGGTCCTCGACGAGCTGCGCACGCGCATCGTGCTCGGGGAGCTGCCACCGGGGGAGCGCCTGGTCGAGACCGAGCTGGCGCGCCAGTTCGGCGTCAGCCGAGGGCCGGTCCGCACGGCGCTGCTGACGATGGAGCAGTCGGGCCTGGTGACGTCGTCGACGCGCCGGGGCGTCGAGGTGGCCAGCTTCTCGCTGGACGACATCGACGAACTGTTCGCCGTCCGCACCGCGCTGGAGGCGCTCGCCGCGCAGCAGGCGGCGGGCCGGTGCACCCCGGACGTCATCGCTCGACTCGAGCAGCACCTCGACGAGCTCGAGATGTACCGGGCCGAGGGTCGGCCGTTCGAGGCGGTGGAGGCCGACCTGGCGTTCCATCGGGACATCTGCGAGATCTCCGGCAACGGCCGGCTGGCGACCGCCTGGGGGAACCTCGCCGACCAGCTGGAGGTCGTGATGGCCAGCGTGCACCGGATCGACCCGGCCGTCGCGGCCAACGACGGCGAGCACCGTGAGATCGTCGCCGCGCTGGCGGCGAAGGATCCCGACGCATCCGAGGCCGCGTTGCGCCGCCACCTGCTGCACTCGTGCAGCACGTTCAAGTCGCGCACCGACGCTGCGTCGCCGACCCTCGCGTCGTGACGGCTGTCTCGTACGTCCTCGTCCACGGGATCTGTCACGGGGCGTGGTGCTGGGACACCACGGTCGATGCCCTGCGCCGTGCCGGTCATCGGGCCGTCGCCGTCGATCTGCCGCTGACCAGCCTGGAGGTGGACGCCCAGTGCGTGCGTGACGTCCTGGACGGGCTCGAACGGCCCGTCGTGCTCGTCGGCCACTCCTACGGCGGGCTCGTCATCTCCCGTGCGGCCGGCGGGCGCACCGACGTCGACGCGCTGGTCTACGTCGCGGCCGTCATGCTCGCCGCCGACGACATCCTCCGCGAGCGAGCCGCCGAGACCCCCGCCGTCCCGCTGTCCTCGATGGCCACGTTCACCGACGACGGCCACATCGTGGTGGCGCCGCCGGCGGCGGCGCACTGCTTCTACAACGCCTGCGATCCCGAGGTCGCCGAGGCGGCCGCTCGGCGACTGCGGCCGACGGCGAGCGAGTGCCTCGACCGGGGACCGGGCGCCGAACCGTGGCGCACCATCCCGTCCACCTATCTCGTCTGCACGCAGGACCGGGCGATCCACCCACAGTTGCAGGCACGGATGGCGACGCGTGCCGGGACGGTCGTCACCTACGACACCGACCACTCGCCCTTCCTGTCGATCCCGGAACGGTTCGTCGCCGACCTGCTGGACGTCGGCGACCGGACTGGCTGACGGGCTTGCCGCCGAATCCGTTTCGACGCCGTCCCTACGCCGTGGGCACCGTCACCGACTTGCCGAAGAACGTGCAGATGACGCCGCTTGGCTCGCCGATCTCGATGCGGTCCTTGGCCCGCGAGGCGCACTCCTGGACGGCGTTGCGCTGGGTCCACACCGCATAGCCGGCGCCGGCCAGCAGGGCGATCGCCAGCACCTTGGCGGTGAACTTGCGGATCACCGAGGCGACGAACAGGGCCAGCAGCGCGAGCACGACCAGCGCGACGACCGCCCCGATCTTCACGTTCTCCACCGTCAGCGCCGGCATCACTGCGAACGTTACGCGGGCACCGACGCCCGAACGCGGCATCCCTACACTCCCTTCGATGACCGTTTACGTCCGGGGGCTGCGCCCCCACGGCGCCTGCGGCGCCTCCCCATCGTCGCCCGGCTCCCTGGCGGTCGCTCGGTCGACCGGTCACGAGGCAAGCTCGTGACCGTCAACGCCCGGGGGCTGCGCTCGTGACCGACCAGCCCGTGCAGATGTACAGCTCGGGGCCGCCGCGGACGGTCCTGCCGCCCGAGGCGCCGGCCGTCGTCAGCGCGCTCGACGCGGCCGCGGCGCTGCCGGCGGGCGAGCGGCGCGCCGCGATCGCCGCCGTCGTCGCCGGCCACCCACGCTCGCTGGCCGCGTGGCGGGCCCTCGGCGACGCCGGCCGCGACACGATCGAGCGCTACGCCGCGTACCGCATCGGGTATCACCGCGGGCTCGACGCGCTGCGGGCGAACGGCTGGCGCGGCTCGGGCTACGTCCGCTGGGCGGACCCGACCAACCGGGGCTTCCTCGGCTGCCTGCGCGGGCTCGGCGAGATGGCTGCGGCGATCGGCGAGACCGACGAGGTCGAGCGCATCGGCGTGTTCCTCGCCCAGCTCGACCCGTCCGGCGCGGCGAGCGGCTGACGTGCCCGCCGGCGCGGTGCTGTGCGGTGGGCGCAGCTCGCGGATGGGCCGGGACAAGGCGCTCGTCGAGATCGACGGCGTGCCGATGGTCGCCCGGGTGGCCGCGGCGCTGCGCGGCAGCGGCTGTGACCCGGTGGTGGCGATCGGCGGCGACCGCGCCGCGCTGGCGTCGCTCGGCCTCGACGTGATCCTCGACGACCACCCCGGCGAGGGTCCGCTCGGCGGGATCCTGACGGCCCTGACGGGGATCGAGGTGCCGGCGGACGGCACCGTCGTCGTCGTCAGCTGCGACGTGCCCTGGCTGACGGCGGAGGCGGTGCACGCCGTCGCCGCCGGCCGCGGCGGCCACGACGTGGCCGTCGCCGTCGGCACCCGCCGGGAGCCGCTGTGCGCGGCATGGCGCAGCCCACCACCGCCGTCGCTCGCGGCCGCCCTTGCCGGCGGCGAGCGTGCCGTGCACCGCGCCGTCGCGCTGCTCGACGCCGTCGACGTGCCCGTCGACCCGGCCGTGCTCGGCGACGTCGACTCACCGGCGGACCTGCCCGGACGCGCCGCCGACGGGTAACGTGCCGGCCATGGCGATCGACGAGGTCACGGTCAACGAACTGGCGAGCGCACTCGAAGGTGGTGCCCGCGTGTTCGACGTCCGCGAGCCGTCGGAGTACACCGAGGGCCACGTCCCCGGGGCCGTGCTGATCCCGCTCGGCACCGTCGCCGACCGCGTCGACGAGCTCCGCGGCGACGGGCCGACCTACGTGATCTGCAAGGGCGGCGGCCGCAGCATGCGCGCCTGCGAGGTGCTCGCCGCGAACGGGATCACGGCGATCAACGTCGCCGGCGGGACGATGGACTGGATCGCCAGTGGGCGCGACGTGATCGCCGGGGACAGCCCTGCGTGACGCATCGCTGGATCGCCGAGACCGCTGACCTCGAGGACTTCGTCGACCGGCTGCTCGCCGAACCGCGCTACGCGCTCGACACCGAGTTCCATCGCGAGCGCACGTACTACCCGAAGCTGGCGCTGCTGCAGCTGGCGTCGTCCGACGAGATCGCGCTCGTCGACCCGACCACCTGCGACATGGCCCCGCTGCGCCGCCTGTTCGCCGGCGACACGCTGGCCGTGCTGCACGCCGCCCAGCAAGACCTCGACGTCCTCACCCATGCCGCCGGTGGCGTGCCGGGCCGGCTCTACGACACCCAGCTCGCTGCCGGCTTCCTCGGCTACAGCACCCCGTCGCTGGTGTCGCTGCTGTGGGGCGAGCTGAAGGTCACCGCCGCCAAGGGCGACCGCCTCACCGACTGGCTGCGCCGCCCGCTCACCGAGGAGCAGCAGGTCTACGCGGCCGGCGACGTCGCCCACCTGCTGGCGCTGCACGACGTGCTCGACGCCAAGCTCGCCGGGCTCGGCCGGACCGAGTGGGTGGCCGCGGCCTGCGAGGAGCTGCGCACCCGGCCGGTCAGCGGCACTGACCCGGACAGCGCCTGGCTGCGCCTCAAGGAGGTGCGGGCGCTCAAGCCGCGTGCCCGAGGCGTCGCCCGCTCGGTCGCCGCATGGCGCGAGCGGCGGGCGATGGCCAGCGACATCCCGGTCCGCCAGGTGCTGCCGGACCTCGCCCTGCTCGGCGTCGCCCAGAAGCAGCCGCGCACCCTGCGCGACCTGGCCTCGGCCCGGGGCATCGACGACCGCCATGCCCGTGGGGCGTTCGGCAAGGAGCTGCTCGTGGCCGTGGCCGACGGTCTCGAATGCGAGGCCGAGCTGCCGTCGTCGGAGGGCGAGGAGCTCGACCGCCACCTGCGCCCGGCGGTGACGCTCGTGTCGGCGTGGGTCAGCGAGGTGGCCCGCAAGGAGCGTGTCGACACGTCGCTGCTGGCGACGCGGGCCGATCTGGTCGCCCTGCTGCGTGGCGACGACGGCGCCAAGCTGCGCTCCGGCTGGCGCGCCGAGCTGCTCGGCGACGACATCGTCCGGCTTGTCGACGGCCGCGCCGGCCTCGCCTTCGACGGCCGCGGCGGCCTCCGCCTGATCATTGCTTGATCGTGCTCCGGTCGCGGCCAGGCCGCTCCCTGCGCCTGCCGTGCTCGCCGCCTCCGCTCGGCTTCGGTGCTCGCCGAGTGTTGGATCGGTGGTGAGTCCACCCCGCATGGCGCAGTGGCGCGTCTCAGGGCTGGCAGCGCGGCGTCGAAACGTCACCTGACGGTTCTGCGGAGGCGGCTCCAGAGGCGGTCGAAGGACTGGCTGACGTCGGCGCTGCGGGCGCCGTAGGAGTGGATCGGGCAGCGCTCGCCGATCGCCTGGTTGACGATCACCCGTTGCGGGACCCACGGCTGCCAGATCGTCCGCTTGCCGACGATCCGGCCGAGCTCGTCGAGGCGCCGCTCGGCCTCGGCGCTGATCGCCGGCACCTTGTTGACGATCACGCCGGCCAGCTCCAGATCCGGGTTGCGCTGCTCCCACGCCTCGTCGATGGCGTCGGCAACGGCGCCGATCCCGCGCAGGCCGAGCGACGACGGCTCGACGACGATCAGCGCGTGGCGGGCCGCCCCGAGCGCCCCGCCGACGAGGTTGCCGAGCGAGGGCGGGCAGTCGAGCAGCACCGCGTCGAAGTCGCCGGCCACCTCGGCGAGCGCGTCGCGCAGCCGGCCGGGGGTACCGTGCTCGCGGTGCTGCAGCCGTGACGAGCCGGGCACGAGCCAGACCTCGCCGCCCCAGGTCGACGGCAGCATCGCCTTGGTGACCGGCACCGAGCCGAGCACCTCTGCCGTCGACGTGCCGGCCGTCGCCGGGTCGTGGCCGAGCACCCAGGTGCTCGACGCCTGCGGATCGAGATCGACGACGAGCACCCGCCGGCCGACGGACTGCGCCGCCGACGCGAGGCCAAGCGTCACGGTCGTCTTGCCGACCCCGCCCTTCTGGTTGAGGACGGCCACGACGTTGCGCATGGATCCCGATGCTGGCAGACCGAACCGCCCGGGCGCAGGCCAAGCGAGGCTCGACGATCACCCGCCGGCGGCGGTCCCGGCCGTTACGTTGGGATCCCCGTATCCGATCGGTGGCACGGGTGGCGGGCACATCTGCCAGGTAGGGTGTCGGCCAATGTCAGTTCTCTAGGTTCGGGGAGCCCTCTCATGAAGAAGGGTCGTCATCGCCGCTTCGAAGAAGCGCGCAAGCTCAAGCAGTCCGGTCCCAGTGCGTTCGACCTGGGCTTCGGCAGCACCAGTACCACTCAGCGCACCGTCGACGACGACGAGTCCGACGACGATCAGTACGCCGCACTCGCCGAGAAGTACGGCTACGTCGACGACGACGATCTCGACGACGAGTCAGACGACTGACGTCCTGACCCCCTGATCCCCGGAATCGGCCGCCACAGCGGCCAGGTAGAGATGATGAAACTCCGCAATGTCGCCTTGGTCGCGCACGTCGACCATGGCAAGACCACCCTCGTCGACGCGCTGCTGCGCGCCACCGGCACGTTCGCCGCCCACCAGGCGGTCGTCGACCGCGTCATGGACTCCAACGACCAGGAGCGCGAGCGTGGCATCACGATCCTCGCCAAGGCCGCCTCGGTCACCTGGAAGGGCGTGAAGATCAACCTCGTCGACACCCCCGGCCACGCCGACTTCGGCGGCGAGGTCGAGCGGGCGCTGACGATGGTGGACGGTGTGCTGCTGCTCGTCGACGCCGCCGAGGGACCGCTGCCGCAGACCCGCTACGTGCTGCAGAAGGCACTGGCGCGGGACCTGCCGGCGATCGTGATCATCAACAAGGTCGACCGTCAGGACGCTCGCGCCGACGAGGTCCTCGACGAGATCTACCAGCTGTTCATCGACCTCGACGCCGGCGACCATCACATCGACTTCGAGATCGTCTCCGCGGTCGCTCGCGAGGGCCGGGCGATGCTCGGCGTGGGCATGCCCGCCGCCGACGCCGACCTGTCCCCGCTGCTCGACGCGATCCTCGACCGCATCCCCGAGCCCGTCGGCGATGCCGACGCCCCGCTGCAGGCGCTGGTCACCACGCTCGACGCGTCCGAGTACCTCGGCCGTCTGGCGATCGGGCGGGTCCACAACGGGGTGCTGCGCCGCGGCGAGACCGTCGCCCTGCTGGAGGAGGAGTTCGCCGAGGGCCAGCCGCCGCTGCGCCGCCGGCTCACCCAGCTGATGGCGTTCGAGGGGGTCGGCCGCGCCGAGGTGGAGGAGCTGTCGGCGGGCGACCTGTTCGTCGTCGCTGGGTTCCCCGAGGTGGAGATCGGCGACACGATCGCCAGCATCGACGCGCCCAAGGCGCTGGAACGGCTGGTCGTCGACGAGCCGGTGCTGCGGATGACGTTCGGTGTCAACACCTCGCCGCTGGCCGGCAAGGACGGCAAGTTCCTCACCAGCCGTCACCTCGTCGAGCGGCTGGAGCGGGAGATCCTCGGCAACGTCTCGATCAAGCTGTACTCCACCGATTCACCCGACGTCATCGAGGTCGCCGGCCGTGGCGAGCTGCAACTCGCCGTGCTCATCGAGGCGATGCGCCGGGAGGGCTACGAGCTGCAGGTCAGCCGCCCGGAGGTGGTGACGAAAGAGGTCAACGGCAAGCGCTTCGAGCCCCAGGAGCGTGGCGTGTGCGACGTCCCCGACGAGCACGTCGGCACCGTCACCCAGGAGCTGGCGCCGCGCAAGGGCCGGATCACCGACCTGCGCCCCGGCGACACCGGCCGCACGATCGTCACGTTCGAGTGCCCGAGCCGCGGCCTGATCGGGTTCCGCTCGCTGCTGATGACCGCCACGCGTGGCACGGCCCTGCTGCATCAGCACCACCTCGGGTGGATGCCGTGGGCCGGTGAGCTGCCCGACACCCGTGGCGGGGCGATGGTCTCGGACCGGCTCGGCACCACCACCGGCTACGCCCTCGACAAGCTGCAGCTCGCCGGGCAGTTCTTCGTCGCCCCGGGCGAGCAGGTCTACGAGGGCATGGTCGTCGGCGAGTGCGCCCGCGAGGACGAGATGGTCGTCAACGCCGTGCGGCCCAAGGAGAAGAACAACATCCGCACCCACAGCCACGACGACGCCGTCAAGCTGCCGGCGCCGCGGATCCACACGCTGGAGACGGCGATCGAGTGGATCGCCGAGGACGAGCTGGTCGAGGTCACCCCCAAGGCGATCCGCATCCGCAAGCGCCACCTCGGCCTGGAAGAGCGCCGCAAGGCCTACAAGCGCTCCCACTGACGCCCGGGGGGCGGCGGCTCAGGTGAGCGTGAAGGGGACGTCGACGATCTCGCCGACCTCGCCGCGGCCTGGGTTGTACTTGAACACGTAGTCGCCGGCGGTCTGGGCGGGGACCGGGAAGACGAAGAAGTCGTCGGCGGTCTCGCCTGGCTGGATCAGCGACGTCTGCGAGTCGAACGGGCCGACGCTGGTGCCATCGGGCAGTTGCAGCAGGGGGGTGAAGATGCCCTCGTCGATCGAGCCGCTGAAGGTCAGCTGGACCGTCAGGCCGAGGTACAGCTCCCCGGCCTCGGCGGGCGAGACGTCGCCCCCGCCGTTGGCCATCGGGCTGAACGGCTGCAGCGTCGCGCCGGTGACCGTCACGGTGAGGCCGCTCGACGCGGTGCCCGAGCCGGTCGGCGACTGCGTGGACGGCGCGGTGGTCGTGACCGGCGCCGAGCCGAGCGGCATCGTCGAGCCGTTGAACTTGGTGCCGCCGAAGTCGACGACGGTTGCCTCGGGATCGAACGACGGCAGGTCGGCCGTCATCGTCAGCTTGCCCTTGCCGCCTGGCGGCGTGTCGCCACCCTGGAGGCTGATCGAGTTGCTCAGCCCGTCGACGAGCAGCGTGACCGGGGCGTTGATGCCGATGAAGCCGACGCTGGCGGTGCCGTCGGTGAGGTTGGTGGCGACGCCGTCGAGCACCAGCTCGCCGTCGTCACCCTGGAACTCCGGCGGCGTGAACGTCGCGGTGGCGACGTCGATCTGGAAGCCGGCGAAGTAGACGGTCTTGGCGACCTGCGTGACGGTGACGGCGATGGTGGTGGTCGTAGCGTCCGTCAGTGGTGGGCCGGTGGCCCCGGCGGGCGACGTGCTGACCGCCTCGGTCGGCGTCGGCGACGTGGTCGCCTCGGTGTCGACCGTGGTGACCGGGGTGCTGGCGGTCTCCGTCGAGTCGGTGGCCTTCTTGTCGTCACCACCGGCGAGGGCGACGACGGCGACGACGATCGCCAGGACCACGACGGCGGCGACGATGCCGATCAGCAGGCCGCGGCGGCGACGCTCCGGTGGTGGGCCGACCGGTGCCGGCGGGGTACCCGGATCGCTCGGCGGCGGCGGGGTGACGAACGACGGCGTCCCGGGCGGTGGCTGGCTGCTGCCACCCGCGCCCGACGGGCTCCCGAAGCCCGGCGGCGGGGGTGGCCCGCCCGGCGGGACCGGTCCACCGGGTCCGCCAGGTCCGGGCGACCCGTACGGCGCCGTCGGCGGTCCAGCGGGTCCACCGGGGCTGGGCGGTGGCGTCGAGGGCGTTGGCGCACCGGAGCCGCCGAGAGCGCTCGGCCCGGGCGCGACGACGCCGGCCGTGCCGACCGGCCCCGACCCGTTGCCGCCGGCAGCCCCCGCCGAGGCGGCAGTGGCACCGAGCCCGGCGCCGGCGAGGCCGGCGACCGCCGGGCCGACCGGCGACGCGCCGGCGTCGTCATCGCCCACGGGTGCCTGGGCGCCGCTCGGCGGCGCGGCGAAGCCGACCGCCGGCGGCCGGGTCGTCAGGAGCAGCGCGGCGCCCTCGCAGATCGCCGTCTTCGGGTTGGCGTCGACCGCCACCGGCCGGTGCAGCGTCGCCCGCACCGTGTCGGCGACGAGCGGGATCCGCGACGAGCCGCCGACCAGCAGCACCCGGTCGATGTCGCCGGTGGACAGGCCCGAGTTGCGGATCGCTCGTTGCAGTGCCTCGACGGTCTCCAGGATCCGCGGCCGGGCGATCGCGTTCAGGTCGTCGCGAGTGACCTTGATCGCCGTCGAGACGCCGGCGACGTTCACCGCCACCCGGGCGTCCGGGTCGACCGACAGTGCTTCCTTCGCCGTCTGGCAGCGGTCGCGCAGCTCGACCAGCGCGGCCAGCGTGGCGTCGTCGGCGTCACCGTCGAGCGCTGCGCCGGCACCGGCGGCGTCGAGCACGTGCTCCAGCAGCAGCTGGTCGAGGTCGATCCCGCCGAGACGCTCGATGCCCTCGGGCTGGCCGACGATGTCGAAGCCGCCGGTCGCGGTGCGCCGCACGAGCGCGGCGTCGAACGTCCCACCACCGAAGTCGTAGACGGCGACCACCCGCCCGGTCTCGATGATCGATCGCTGGGCGTAGGAGATCGCCGCCGCCTGCGGCTCGGCGACGAGCTCGACGTCGGCGACGTCGGCCAGCTCGGCGACGCGGCGCATCAACCCTGTCTTGTACGGGCCGTAGCTGGCCGGGTGGCTGAGCACCACCCGATCCGGCGGGCGATCCTCACGGGTGCCGACCAGCGTCACCACATGGCGCAACACCGCCGCCATCAACGCCTCCGGGGCGACGGCGACACCGCCGAGCACGAGCGGCGCGGGGTCGCCGAGGCGGCGCTTGAACTCGCGGGCGATCGCCGTCGGCTCGCTGGCGGCGCGCCGTGCGGCGGCCTCGCCGACGACGATCTCGCCGGACGGGCGGACGATCGCCAGCGACGGGATCATCGTCGTGCGATCACCGAGCGTGCACACCTCGACGCGACCGTCGCGCTCGATCGCCGCTGCCGTGTACGTCGTGCCGAGGTCGACCCCCAGCCGGTATCCGCTCGCCATGCCGTGACCCTTTCGTCGGCCCAGTCGGCGCGGACGTTACTCATTCCTGCTCCCGTCGCCGCGCGGTGGCTCGGGTCGCCTGCCGTGCTCGCCGCCCCCGCTGCGCTTCGGCGCGTTCGCCGGGGCTGGACCGGTGTCAGGGAGTGACCGGTTCAGTGGCGGACGGCTGGATGGGGGAGCGGAACCCACTTCGGGCGCTCCAGCAGCGCGACGACCCGCTCGTAGGCGGGCTCACCGATCAGCTCGACGATCTCGTCGCGCAGCTCGAGGTACACGGGGCGGCGCCCGACGAACGCCTCCGCCGACTCGGTGCACCACCAGTGGAACTCGTCGCCGCCCGGCCCCCAGTCGCGGCGCTTCCACTCGCGCAGTGTGGAGGTGACGTAGCCGTGCTCGTCGGTGGTCTCGTGCAGTCGCAGCGGCAGCTGCCAGCAGACGTCCGGCTTCCAGTCGAGCGGCCGTTCACCGGCGTCGAGTGCGGCGACGTGCAGCGCGCACCCGGCGCCGCGGGCGAACCCGGGCCGGTTGAGGAAGATGCACGCGCCGTCGACCAGACGGGTGACCGTGGCGTCGTCCTCGGTGTCGAGGTAGCCGCCCCGGTGACCCTTGCGATGGAACTGCCACTGCTCGGGCGTCAGCCGCCCGGCGGCTTCGGTGACGACGCGCAGGTCGTCGTCGTCGATGAAGTGCGCGCCGTAGCTGCAGCAGCCCTGCGACAGGTCGGTGGCGTCGCCGTCGAGCACGCCCTTGCAACCACGACCGAAGATGCACGTCCACGGCGAGCGCAGGAACGTGGCGTCGATCACCCACGTGCGCCGCTCGTGGTCGTCCTCGAAGCTGATCCACTCGTGCAGGTCGAGGGCACCGTCGCGCAGCGCGGCGGCACGGGGAACTCGGGGCACCCGGCGAAGCTACCTCGGTAGCATCGCCAGGCAATGGGTACCCCGCCGCGCACCGCCGACGAGCTCCGCTCCGCCTTCATCGAGTTCTTCGCGGCCCGCGCCCACACGGTGGTGCCCTCGGCGAGCCTGATCCCGCACGATCCGACGGTGCTGTTCACGGTTGCCGGGATGGTGCCGTTCAAGCCGTACTTCGTCGGCGACGAGGTGCCGCCGTACAAGCGGGCGACGTCGTCGCAGAAGTGCGCCCGCGCCGGTGGCAAGCACAACGACCTCGACGACGTCGGGCGCACGTCGCGGCACCTCGTGTTCTTCGAGATGCTCGGCAACTTCAGCTTCGGCGACTACTTCAAGCACGAGATCATCCCGTGGAGCTGGGAGCTGTGCACCGAGGGCTTCGGCCTCGACGGCGACCGGCTGTGGGTCACCGTCCACGACAGCGACGACGAGGCCGAGCAGATCTGGCACGACGCCGTCGGCGTGCCGATGGAGCGGATCCAGCGCCTCGGCGACAAGGACAACTTCTGGCAGATGGGCGACACCGGCCCGTGCGGCCCGTGCAGCGAGATCCACATCGACCGTGGCCCGGCGTTCGGGCCCGACGGCGGCCCGCTGCACGACCCCGCCGGCGAGCGGTTCATGGAGTTCTGGAACCTGGTGTTCATGCAGTACAACCAGGCGCCCGACGGGTCCCGCGCCCTGCTGCCGAAGCCGTCCGTCGACACCGGCGCCGGGCTGGAGCGGATGCTCACCGTGCTGCAGGGCGTCGAGTCGCTGTGGGAGACCGACCTGATGCTGCCCCTGATCGAGCAGGCCTGCTCGATCACCGGCAAGGCCTACGTCGCCGGCGATTACGCCGACCGGGCCAGCTTCTCGATGCGCGTCCTGGCCGAGCACGCCCGGTCGAGCACGATGCTCGTCAGCGACGGCGTGTTCCCCAGCAACGAGGGCCGCGGCTACGTGCTGCGGCGGATCATCCGCCGCGCCGTGCGTCACGCCTACCTGCTCGGCACCGAGCAGCTGGTGATGCCGACGCTGGCCGAGACGGCCATCGACGTCATGGGTCACGCCTATCCCGACGTCGTCAAGAACCGGGACTTCATCGTCGGTGTGCTGACCCGCGAGGAGGAGCGCTTCCGCCAGACGCTGAAGACCGGCCTGACGATCCTCGAGGACGAGCTGGCCGGTGGGGAGGCGTCGCTGCCGGGGCGCACGGCGTTCCTGCTCCACGACACGTACGGCTTCCCGCTCGAGCTCACCCAGGAGATCGCCGGCGAGCGCGGCGTCGAGGTCGACGGCGTCGGCTTCGACACGGCGATGCGCGCCCAGCGCGAGCGGGCCAAGGCCGGCCGCAAGGACGCCGGCCACGGCGACGACGAGCGCCTCGACGCCTACCGCGAGGTCGTCGAGCAGTTCGGCGTCACCGAGTTCCACGGCTACTTCGACGACACCACCGAGTCGCGCGTCCTCGCGGTGATCCCCGGCGTCGATGCCGGGACCGTGGAGATCTTCCTCGACCGCACCCCGTTCTATGCCGAGGGTGGCGGTCAGGTCGGCGACACCGGGACGATCGCCGCGCTCGACGGTTCGGGCACGGCCGAGGTCCTCGACACCGCCTACGCCCTGCCCGGGCTGCGCCGCCACCTCGCCCGGGTGACGTCCGGCGAGCTGACGCCGGGCACCGCGGTCAGCGCGGCGATCGACGTCGAGCGGCGCAACGCCATCCGCCGCAACCACACCGGCACCCACGTCCTGCACTACGCGCTGCGCCGCGTGCTCGGCGAGCACGTCAAGCAGGCCGGCTCGCTCGTCGGGCCGGACCGGCTGCGCTTCGACTTCAGCCACTACGCCGCGCTGACCGACGACGAGATCGCCGAGATCGAGCGCATCGCCAACGGCGAGACGCTGACGAACGCCCCGGTGCGGGCGTTCGAGACCACCAAGGACGAGGCGATGGCGCTCGGGGCGATCGCCTTCTTCGGCGACAAGTACGGCGACATCGTGCGTGTCCTGGAGGCCGGCCACTCCATCGAGCTCTGCGGCGGCACGCACGTGCGCGCCACCGGCGACATCGGCCTGATCAAGGTGGTGTCGGAGAGCTCGATCGGCTCGAACCTGCGGCGCATCGAGGCCGTGACCGGTGAGAACAGCGTGCGCCTGCTGCAGCGCGACGAGTCGCTGGTGAACCAGGCGGCGCGCCTCGTCGGCGCGCCGACCGACGACCTGCTCGGCGGCGTGCAGCGGCGCCTCGACGAGATCGCCGCGCTCAACGAGGAGGTGCGCGCCCTGCGGTCGCGCCTCGCGTCCGGCCGGGCGGCCGAGCTGGCCGCGGCGGCCACCGACGGCGCGGTCGTCGAGCGCGTCGACGGCCTGTCGCCGAACGACCTGCGCGACCTGGCCATCGCCGTGCGCCAGCAGCCCGGTGTCGAGGTCGTCGTGCTGGTCGGCACGTCGGACTCGAACGGCGTGTCGCTCGTCGCCGCCATCCAGCCCGGCACGAAGCAGTCCGCCGGCGCGCTGATCAAGGACGCGGCGCGCGCCGTCGGCGGCGGTGGCGGCGGCAAGGGCGACATCGCCACGGCCGGCGGCAAGAACGCCGAGGGGATCCCCGAGGCGCTGCGGATTGCCGCCGACGCCGTCGCCGCGTTCCGTCAGCCCGCCTGACCACCTGACCGCCCGCCGGCCTGCGCCCCGCCGTCATGCCCGACCCGGCCCGCTGCGTTGCCGTCCGAGTCGCACAACTCGGAGAGCGGGCGGCAGCGATGGCGGCGCGGTGAGAGCACTCGGGCTCGATCTCGGGTCGAAGCGCGTCGGCGTCGCCGTCAGCGACCGCTCCGGCACCATCGCCACGCCGCTGACCGTGCTGCAGCGCAGCGGGTCGCGCCGGCGCGACCACGAGGCGATCACCCGGCTCGTCGGCGAGGAGGAGGCCGAGCTCGTCGTCGTCGGCCTGCCCCTCAACATGGACGGTTCGAAGGGCCCCGCGGCCGCTGCTGCCGAGATCGAGGCCAGGGCCTTGGCTACCGTGGTCGGCGTGCCGGTGGTCACCTTCGACGAGCGCCGTTCGACGGTCACGGCTGACCGCGTCCTGCTCGACGCCGGCCGGCGAGCCCCCGACCGCCGCAAGGTGATCGACAAGGTCGCCGCCGCGGTCATCCTCCAGCACTGGCTCGATACGCGGGCGGCCCAGCAGTGACGGATCTGGACGACCACCCGTCGGACCCGACCGGCGAGGTCCTGCGGCGCATGGCGCCCAAGCGCGAGCGGATCCTCCATCGCCGCGAGCCGTGGTACGACGACCCGTGGGACGACCCGGAGATGTGCGATGCGCTCGCCGTCGAGCGGCCGCGGCGCTCGTCGCGCAAGGCCAAGCTGATCACCTACACGTTCGGGCTGCTGGCGGTCTTCGGGGTGATCGCTGCCGGGGTGGTCGGCCTGTGGTACATCGGCAAGGTCAACCCGCCCGGCGACGCCGGCTCGGCGCGCAGCTTCACGGTCACCGCCGACGACACGCTGCAGACGGTCAGCGAGCGGCTGCAGGCGGAGGGGCTGATCTCCGACGCCGGCGTGTTCCGCTGGTACGTCGACCACCACGACGGCCTGGAGCTGACGCCCGGCTACTACCAGATCCGCCCCGACGACCACATGGGCAACGTGATGCTCGCCCTCAACACGCCGCCGAGCGCGACATACCAGCAGATCACCTTCCCGGAGGGCTTCACGATCGACAAGATGGCGGAGCGGCTCAACGCCAAGATGCCACGCCTGACCGTCGACGACTTCGTCACCACGGCCACCGACGGCACCGTCACCAGCGAGTACCTGCCCGAGGGCCAGACCTCGTTGGAGGGCTTGCTGTTCCCGGACACCTACCAGGTCTCCAACGCCGAGACCTCGGCGCAGATCATCAACCGGATGGTCGAGTTGATGGAGCGCGTCGGCACGCAGGAGCGGCTCGTCGCCCGCGCCTACGAGATGGGCTTCTCGGCGTACCAGGTGCTGACGGTCGCGTCGATGATCGAGCGCGAGGCCAAGTTCGACGTCGACCGCCCGAAGATCGCCCGGGTGATCTACAACCGGTTGAAGTTCGGCATGCCGCTGCAGATCGACGCGACGCTGTTCTACGGCCAGGACCCGAACGCCTCGTTCGCCGACCTCAAGGCGCTCGACACGCCGTACAACACGTACCTGCACGAGGGGCTGCCGCCGACGCCGATCGCCAACCCCGGGCGGGCGTCGATCGAGGCGGCGCTCAACCCCAGCCCCGACCCCGGCCAGGGCGACCCGATCTGCGCCGGACTCGCCCCAGGCGACTGCCACTACCTGTTCTACGTGAAGAGCGACAAGGATGGTCACCACGTGTTCGCGGCGACGAACGAGCAGCACGAAACGAACGTCGAGGCGGCCCAGGCGGCCGGCGTGCTGGGGTGATCACGGGGCGTACCCGGGTGGCCGCGGTGATCGGCCACCCGGTGGAGCACAGCCTGTCGCCGGCGCTGCACAACGCCGGCTTCGCCTCGCGGGCTCGACTGGGTCTACGCGGCGTTCGACGTCGCACCGGGCGGTGCCGCCCATGCGCTGGCGGCGATGCAGGCGCTGGGGCTCGGCGGCCTGTCGGTGACGATGCCGCACAAGGACGACGTCGCCGCCGCGGTCGACGTCCTCGACCCGGCTGCGGCGGCGCTGCGCTCGGTGAACACGGTCGTGCCGCTGCGCGACGGCCGGCTCGCCGGCTACAGCACCGACGGCGACGGCTTCGTCGCCTCGCTCGCCGCGGCGGGCCATCCCGTCGACGGCCGGTCGGTGTGCGTGCTCGGTGCCGGCGGCGCGGCCCGCTCGATCGTCGAGGCGCTGGCCCGCAACCGGGCGGCGGCGGTCGTCGTCGTCAACCGTTCCACGGCGCGCGCCGAGGTCGCCGCGGCGCTCGCCGGCGACACCGGCCGGGTCGGCGAGCCGGCCGACGTCGCCGCGGCGGAGATCGTCGTCAACGCCACATCCGTCGGCATGGGCACCCGCGAGCTGCCGCTCGACGCGTCGCTGCTGCACGGTGATCAGGTCGTCGCCGACATCGTCTACCACCCGCGGCGCACCGGCCTGCTCGACGCTGCCGACGCCGTCGGCGCGCAGGTCGTCGACGGCCTCGGCATGCTCGTCCACCAGGCGGCGATGCAGCAGGCCCTGTGGACCGGCCGCACCCCCGACGTCGTCGCCATGCAGGCCGCCGCAGACCGCGAGCTCGCCGCCCGGGAAGCCGCGGTGCGTTGAGCCGGCGGCATCCGACGCTCGTAGGTCAGTTCTCGGGAGGACGCTCCACCCGGAGGCCGGGCGCGTCGTCGTAGATCCCGTCGTTCGCCACCAGCGGGATGCCCAGCCGGATCGCCGTGGCCGCGACCCAGCGATCGGCGTCGTGTTCCTTCTGCCCCAGGGCATGGCCGAGACGCCAGCAGTCCGCCCGAAGCCGCGCGTAGGTCTCGACGAGATCAGGCCCGCTGTGCGCGGTCTCGGCGGCGGCAATGCGGGCTTGGAGCTTCCAGCATCCGGGCCGAGCCCCAGCCGCGCAGCCGGGCGCCGAAGCGCAGCTCGGCCTCGGTCTGGAAGGAGGCGAAGGCAGGTCGCCCGGCGATGATCGGTTGGTACCGAACGGCCAGTGGTGACCCGGTCAGCTCGGCGCCGTACACGTCGGTGTCGATGAGGATCGGACCGCGGGACGTGGCCATCTTCACGAACGAAGTGCGGCGAGGAAGGCGTGCGCCTCTTCGTCGGTGAGGTCGTCGATCACCATCTCCTCCAGCGGGGGCAATGGCCGGGCTCGCCGCAGCAACTCGGCGACCGGGAGCTCGAGGCCCTCGGTGCGGCCCGTGGCTCTGTTTCGGGCTCATCGCTCCGTCCGGTGACCTTGCTGGCTTCGCGCGGCTCGTCACCGATCGAGCGACGTTCGCATGGCTCTGTGACGTGTTCGTGGTGGAAGCCCACCGAGGGGTTGGCGCAGGGGCGTGGCTCGTCGAGGTCGCCGCTGGCCATCCTGACGTTGCCAGCGCTCGGCTGGCGCTCGCTACCAGGGATGCGCACTCGCTCTACCAGCGGTTCGGGTTCCGCCGCTTGGGCGACTACGAGACTGTTCGGTGGATGGTGCGACCTGCTCCGGCCCCGAGCTGATCGGACCTCGATCCCCGCTCCGCGACCATCGAGGACGCCGGTTCGAGCAGATCGGAACCTTCGGAATCGTCCTAGCCTGTCGGGGTGCTCCGGTTCCTCACTGCTGGCGAGTCGCACGGTCAGGCGCTCGTCGTCATCGTCGAGGGCCTGCCCGCCGGGCTGCCGATCACCGTCGAGGAGATCCAGGCGGAGATGGCCCGCCGGCGCCTCGGCTACGGGCGCGGGCCGCGCCAGCGCTTCGAGCAGGACGAGCTGACGCTGATCGGCGGCGTCCGCCACGGCCGCACCCTCGGCTCGCCGGTGGCCATCGAGATCAAGAACTCGGAGTGGTTCCGCAGCGACAAGTGGCACGAGGAGATGTCGCCGGCACCCGGGCGGACGAAGGAGCCGCTCACCCAGGTGCGGCCCGGCCATGCCGACCTCGTCGGCATGCAGAAGTACGGCTTCACCGACGCCCGCGACGTGCTGGAGCGGGCCAGCGCCCGTGAGACCGCGGCCCGCGTCGCCGCCGGCGCGCTGGCCAAGAAGCTGCTCGGCGAACTGGGCACGACGGTGATCAGCCACGTCATCCAGATGGGCCCGGCGCGCACCAAGGCCGTCGAGCGGCCGGTGCCCACCGATCTGGAGCGGGTCGACGAGTCGCCGGTGCGCTGCTTCGATGCCGCCGCCGAGACGGCGATGATCGAGGAGATCCAGGCCGCGGCGAAGGACGGCGACTCGCTCGGTGGCATCGTCGAGGTGCTCGGCTACGGCGTGCCGATCGGTCTCGGCAGCCACGTCCACTGGGACCGCAAGATCGACGCCGCGCTGGCCCAGGCGCTGATGAGCATCCAGGCGGTGAAGGGCGTCGAGATCGGTGACGGCTTCGAGGTCGCCGGCCGGCGGGGGAGCGACGCCCACGACGCCATCGCCTGGGACGCGTCGGCCAACGACTACCGCCGCGAGTCGACGCTGGCCGGGGGCACCGAGGGCGGGATGACCACGGGTGAGCTGCTCGTCGTCCGGGCGGCGATGAAGCCGCTGGCGACGCTGAACCGCCCGACGCTGAAGACCGTCGACGTCGTCACCAAGGAATCGACCGTCAGCTTCAAGGAGCGCACCGACGTCACCGCCGTGCCGGCGATGGGCGTGGTCGCCGAGACGATGGTCGCCCTCGTGCTCGCCGGCGAGGCCCAGCGCAAGTTCGGCGGCGACTCGCTGGCGGAGTTCGTCCGCAATGCCAGCGCCGCCCGCGCCGCGTCGTGATCCCCGAGAACCAGCACCTCGTGCTCGTCGGGATGATGGGAGCCGGCAAGACCACCGTCGGGCGGATCATCGGCGAGCGGCTCGGCCGGCGGGTCGTCGACAGCGACCAGGTGATCGAGGCCCGCACCGGCCGGACCGTCCGGGAGATCTTCGCCACCGACGGCGAGCCGGCGTTCCGGGCGCTGGAGACCGAGGCGCTGATCGAGGCGCTCACCGAGCAGGAGCCGCTGGTGATCGCTGCCGCCGGCGGCGTCGTGCTCTCCGAGCAGAACCGCACCGCCCTGCGCGACTCGCCGTCCAAGGTGGTGTGGCTGTGCGCCGACCCGGTGACGCTCGCCGAGCGGGTGCGCAGTGGCGTGCACCGCCCGCTGCTCGACGACGATCCGGAGGCCGCGCTGGCCCGGATGTTCGAGGAGCGTGCCCCGCTGTACCGCCAGGTGGCCGATGCGATCGTCCTCGTCGACGGCCGCTCCGTCACCGACGTCGTCGAGGCCGTCCTGCGATGAGAGATGTGCGCACGGGGACGACCAATCTCGAATCGCGCCCGGCCGCCGGCACCGTGCCGCCGTCGGCGATTCGAGATGTGCGCACGGAGGCGGCCAATCTCGAATCGCGCCGGCGGGGTGAGGGGCTGGCGTGATCACCGTCGAGGTGCCGATCGCGGGGCGTCCGTACGACGTGCTCGTCGGGCACGGGGCGCGTCGCGAGCTGGCCTCGCTGCTGCCACGGTCCGCCAAGCGCGCCGCGATCGTCACCCAGCCTGGCGTGCCGCTCGACCTCGACCCAGGGATCCCGTTCGAGCGCTTCGAGATCGGCGTCGGCGAGGAGCACAAGACGCTGGCGACGATCGAGGCGCTGTGCCGCGGCTTCGCCCGGATGGGCCTCACCCGCACCGACGTCGTCATCGCCCACGGCGGTGGGATCGTCACCGACGTCGGCGGGTTCGCCGCCGCGGCCTGGCACCGCGGCGTCCCCGTCGTCCACGTCACCACCACGCTGCTCGGGATGGTCGACGCGGCGATCGGCGGCAAGACCGCCGTCAACCTGCCGGAGGGCAAGAACCTCGTCGGCGCGATCTGGCAGCCGAGCGGGGTGATCTGCGATCTCGACGCGCTGGCCACGCTGCCGCCGCGGCAGTGGCGCTGCGGTCGCGGCGAGATGGCCAAGTACCACTTCCTCACCGGCGACGACCTGCTGGCGCTCGACGAGCCGGAGCGCATCGCCCGCTGCGTGGCGATCAAGGCCGAGTTCGTCGCCGGCGACGAGCGCGAGGACCCGAACGGCGGCCGCCGGGCGCTGCTCAACTACGGCCACACCCTTGCCCACGCGCTGGAGATCGCCACCCACCACCGGCTCGAGCACGGCGAGGCCGTGGCCATCGGCCTGGTCTACGCCGCCCACCTCGCACGGCTGCTGGGGCGCATCGACGACGCCACGGTGCGCCACCACCACGACGTCGTCGCCGGCGCCTACGAGCTGGATACCGCCCTCCCGGCCGGCCTCGACCCCGACGAACTGGTGGCGCTGATGGGTCGGGACAAGAAGGCGGTCGACTCGCTGACGTTCGTCCTCGACGGCCCGGACGGTGTCGAGGTCGTCAAGGGCGTCGATCCGGTGGCCGCCCGTGCCGCACTGGACCTGATGGCGTGAGCGAGCGCAGCGAGCCACGCCAGACTGCCGGGCAACCGCTCGGGAGCCGGACGTCGATGTGGCGCAGCGAGTGCCGTGGGGGCGCAGCCTCCGAGGGGATGCCCGGTGCGTGAGGCGCCGAGCCTGCCGACCCAGCGCCTGCTGGTGCGGCCGTGGCAGGACGGCGACAAGCCGGCGTATGCCGCGCTGAACGGCGACCCGGACGTGATGGCCCACTTCCCGTCGACGCTGACCGCCGAGCAGTCGGGCGAGATGGTCGACCGCCTCGCGTGGATGTGGGCCGAGCGCGGTTACGGCGGCTGGGCGGTCGAGCGGTTGGACACTGGCGAGTCTCGCCGGGATGGTGACGCTCAGCTCGCCGTCGTGGGACGCGTGGTTCACGCCCTGCGTCGAGGTCGGCTGGCGCTTCGCCAAGCAGCACTGGGGCCATGGCTTCGCCCCGGAGGCAGCGGCCGCGGTGATCGACTGGGCGTTCGCCAACCTCGACCTGCCAGGCGACCGCATCGTCAGCTTCACCACCGTGCAGAACATCAAGTCCCGCCGGGTGATGGAGAAGCTCGGTTTCACCCACGACCCCGCCGACGACTTCGACCACCCGCTGCTGGAAGGCTGGGTCGAGTCCCGCCATGTTCTGTACGTCCTGCCGCGGAGTGGGATTGAGTCATATCGGGAGCGAGGGGTTTGACCATGCGCACCACGAAGCAGCTCAGCATCACCCTTCCCAACGACATGGCCGATGCGCTGAAGGAACGCGTCTCCTCTGGCGCCTACGCCAGTGAGAGCGAGGTCGTCCGGGACGGATTGCGGGCGCTCTTCGCACAAGAGGAAGCGATCGAGCGGTGGCTGCGCACCGAGGTCGTCGCGGCGTACGACGAACTTCGAGCCGATCCCTCACAGGCAGTGACCTCCGCCGACATCCGCGCCCAGCTTGGGTCGGTGGGTGGAAGCAACCGGCGGCATGTCGGGTGAGCGGACGTCTGGGGCGACCGGCGAGGACATGGTCGTCGGGGGCGGGATGACTGAGGCCGAACTCGTCCCAGATGCCGACGGCGTGGGACGGCCCACCGTCGGCGTCGACTTCGGGGGTACGAAGGCGCTCATGGTGGCGTGCTGGCCCGACGGGACTGTCGAGGTCGAGCAGGCTGCTACTGGCTTTGGAAGTCACCGCCACGATCTCGAAGGGCTCGTTGAGTCGTTTGTCGCAGGGTTGCGTGTCGAGCCTCGGGTCATCGGTCTGGCCGTCCCGGGTCTGGTGCATGGCGGCAAGGTGGTCATGAGTGACGTGCTTCCCAGCCTCGACGGCTGGGAGCCCGCGTCGCGTTGGGTCGACGGACCGCCGGTCCTCGTAGAGAACGACGTCCGTGCGGGCCTCGCGCATGTCTCGCACGACGACGATCTCGGCACGACCGCCTTGATCATGGCGGGCACCGGGATCGCCGTCGCTGTGCGGACCTGCGGCGTCGTGATCGCTGGCGCGAATGGCTGGGCTGGCGAGCTCGGGAGCATCCCGATCTCGACGGCGGAGACCGTGAGGACGCTCGACGAGCTTGCAAGCGGAGCGTCCGTGGTGCGCAGGTTGGCGGAGGAGACGGTGCCAGGCGACGAGGTGATCGCCCAAGCCGGCCGGTGCCTAGGCCTGGGTATCGCGACGGTCGTCAACCTGTTCAATCCGAGTCGCTTGGTGCTCGGGGGTGGGGCACTTCGCCATGAGGGCTACTTGGCGAACGCAGTGTCAGTCGCTCGCACCGCGTCGCTCGCGTCGAGTTGGGACGCGTGCACCGTGGAGGAGGCCGCCGACGACCGTCTGGTCGCTCTCGGCGTCGCGCGCCTCGCGGCCGCCGCGACGTCGCGCGATCCCAGATCTCGGCGATTGGTACCGCGATCGGTCGAGGTGAGTGCCTGCGGGCAGACTGAGGCGTGATGCCGACGATCCTCTTGTTGCACGGGCCGAACCTGAACCTGCTCGGCCGGCGCGAGCCGGAGGTGTACGGGACGGCGACGCTCGCCGACCATGTCGCCACCACGGCGAAGGCGGCGGCCGACCACGGCTTCGAGGTCGAGGACGTGCAGAGCAACCACGAGGGTGATCTGGTCGACGCGATCCACGGCGCCCGGGGACGGTGCGCGGCGATCATCATCAACCCCGGCGCGTTCACCCACTACTCGTGGGCCATCCACGATGCGCTCGCCGCGTTCGACGGCGTCAAGGTCGAGGTTCACCTGTCCAACCCGAACGCCCGCGAGGGGTGGCGGCACACCAGTGTCGTGTCGCCCGTCGCCACCGGGACGATCGTCGGCTTCGGCGGCACCGGCTACCGGCTGGCGGTCACGGCGATCGCCGAGCGGCTGGCGCAGCGATGACGGTCCAGCGCGCGATGACCGGTCGGTCGAGCGCTGGCGCGTCGCCTGGTGAGGCAGCTGACGGGTCCACGTTGGCGCCGCTCGCCGTCGCCGGCCGGGCCGCCCGCGTCCGCGCCCGCCTCGCCGACCGGGCCGACGCACTGCTGGTCAGCGACCTGTCGAACATCCGCTGGCTCACCGGGTTCACCGGTTCCAACGGCTGGGTGGTCGTCGCCCCCGACGAGCTGGTGCTGGTCACCGATGGCCGCTACGGCGACCAGGCCGCGGCGCAGATGGCGGCTGCCGGCGTCGACGGGAGCGTGAAGGTCGGCGCCACCGCCGCGGCGACCCTCGACCTGCTCGCCGAGATCGTCGAACCCTTGAGATCATTGGGTTTCGAGGCCAGCCACGTCAGCTACGCGCAGTTCCGCGCCTACGAGTCGGCGATGTCGCCGACGCTCGTCGGTCTCGACGGCGTGGTCGAGGCCGAGCGGCGCACGAAGGACGACGGCGAGATCGCCCGCATCGCCGAGGCCTGCCGGATCGCCGACGCCGCTCTCGCCGAAGTCGCGCCGCGGCTGGGGGAGGGGCTGACCGAAGCGGAGGTCCGCAACCTGCTGGAGATCCGGATGCGCGAGCTCGGCGCCAGCGGACCGAGCTACGAGACGATCGTCGCCACCGGCCCGACGAACGCCGCGCTCCCGCACCACCGCCCGATCGGTACGCGCATCGAGGAGGGCCACACCGTCGTCGTCGACGTCGGCGCGCTGTACGACGGCTACCACTCCGACATGACCCGCAGCTACGTCGTCGGCGAGCCCACCGTCCTGCAGCGCGAGCTGTACGAGCTGGTGCTCGACGCTCAGGTGCGCGGCGTCGAGGCGGTGACGGCCGGTGTGTCCACGAAGGAGCTCGACGCCGTGTGCCGAGACGCCATCGCCGCTGCCGGCTACGGCGACTGGTTCACCCACGGCACGGGGCACGGCGTCGGCCTGCTGATCCACGAGGACCCGTTCGTCGGCCGCGCCAGCGATGCGTTGCTGCAGGTCGGGGACGTGGTGACCGTGGAACCTGGCGTCTATCGTGAGGGCTTCGGCGGCATCCGCGTGGAGGATCTGGTGGTCGTCACCAGCACCGGGTGCCGAGCACTGACGCAGACGCCCAAGGATTCCGCATGCCCGCCATCACCACCAACGACCTGAAGAACGGGATCACCCTCGAGCTGGACAACGGCCTGTTCCAGGTGGTCGAGTTCCAGCACGTCAAGCCGGGCAAGGGTGGTGCGTTCGTCCGGACGAAGCTGCGCAACCTGCGCAGCGGCAACGTCTTCGACCGCACGTTCAACGCCGGCATCCGCGTCGAGCAGGCCGTGCTCGACAAGAAGGACATGCAGTTCCTGTACCGAGACGGCGACGACTACGTGTTCATGGACACCGAGAGCTACGAGCAGCAGAACGTGTCCAAGGTCGCCCTGGGCGATGCTGCCGACTACCTGGTGGAGAACGCCGTGGCGATCATCGCCTTCCACAACGGCGAGATCGTCACCGTCGAGATCCCGGCGTCGGTCGAGCTGACGGTCGCCGACACCGAGCCCGGCATCCAGGGCGACCGGGTCAGCGGCGCCCGCAAGCCGGCGACGCTGGAGACCGGCAAGGTCGTCCAGGTCCCGCTGTTCATCAACATCGGCGACCGCCTGCGGGTCGACACCCGCAGCGGCGACTACATCACGCGAGTGTGATCATCTCCGATCCGACACGCGGCGAGCGCCAAAGCGAAGCGGAGGCGGCGAGCACGGCAGGCGATGGGAGCGGCTCTGCCGCGACCGGAGCACGATCATGAGGCGGTTCATCTCCGATCCGACACGCGGCGAGCGCCAAAGCGAAGCGGAGGCGGCGAGCACGGCAGGCGATGGGAGCGGCTCTGCCGCGACCGGAGCACGATCATGAACGACGAGCGCAGCGACGCGCGCGAGCGGGCGTTGCTGCTGTTCTACGAGGCCGACAGCAAGCAGGTGCCCGTCGCCGAGATCGTCGCCGCCCAGGTCATGCCGATCGACGGGCTGACCACCCTGCTCGTCGACGGCACCGCCGCCCACCGTGACGAGCTCGACGAGGTGATCGCCGCCAACGCCCACGGCTGGACGCTGAAGCGGATGCCGGCGATCGACCTGACGGTGCTGCGCATTGCCTCGTTCGAGCTGTTCCACCGCCCCGACGTGCCGACGGCGGTCGTTCTCGACGAGGCGATCGAGCTGGCCAAGCGGTTCTCGACCGACGACTCCGGCCGCTTCGTCAACGGCGTCCTGGCCTCCGTCGCCAAGATCGCCCGCTCCGGTCAATCGTCGTGACGGTGGGTGCCATCTCGACCTTGAGGTAGGCGATGTCGGCGACGATCTGATCGATCCGGTCGAAGCGGGCGTCCACGTGCTCGAAGCGGGTGCCCACCTGGTCGTGCAGGCTGTCGACCGCGGTGAGGATGCTGATCGTCTCGTCGACGGCTCGGCGCTTCATGTGGTCGGCTCCCTCGTCGGGATCGGAGCGTCCTCCGCCGCGGATCGGCAACGATCGACGGCCGCGGCTGCCGATCGACGGGTGATCGCTAGCCTGCGACGCCGTGCAACGGGAGGTCGACGCTGCAGCGGGGACCGTCGATGACGACGGTGACGCCGGCGACGAGCCGACCGAGGTCGATGCCGACGAGCCGGCCGGCGATTCCCCGCCGGCCCGCCGCGCCCGCGTCGTCGCCTGGGCGAAGAACCTGCCGAGCAGGGCCTGGCACGCCCATCCGGCGGCGTGGCTGGTGTTCGCCGGGGCGGTGATCTTCGCCCTCGTCTTCGGCTCGCTCGGTGTCAAGCGCCACAACACGTTCGGGACGTGGTCGTTCGACCTGGGCATCTACGACCAGGGCTTCTGGCTCGTCTCCCGTGGCAGCCAGACGTTCATGACCGTGCGCGGCCTCGACTTCTGGGGCCAGCACCTCAACCTGATCGCCTACGCGTTCGCCCCGTTCTACTGGCTCGGCGCCGGGCCGAGGTTCCTGTTCGTCGCCCAGGCGATCGTGCTCGGCGCCGGGGCGATCCCCACCTACCTGATCGCCAAGGACCGCTTCAAGACGCCGTGGATGGGCCTCGTCTTCGGCGTCGTCTACCTGATGTACGCCCCGATCCAGTGGATCAGCTGGGCCAACTTCCATCCCGAGGCGCTCGTCGTCACCCCGTTCCTGTTCGCCTGGTGGTTCTCGATGCACCGGCGCTGGTCGGCGATGTTCGTCGCCCTGCTCGTCGCCCTGTCGACCCGCGAGGACACCGCGCTGGCGGTGATCATGATGGGCCTCGTCCTGCTCGTCTACGTCTGGAAGGACGGTCGGCGGGCGCGCAAGATGGCCGGGCTGGTCTCGGCGCTCGGTGTCGGCTGGTACGTGTTCGCCACCAAGCTGTTCATGCCGCACTTCAACGGCGGCGTGCAGCCGTTCTACATCGAGTACTTCTACGGCAGCTACGGCAAGGACATGCCGGAGATCGCCGAGACGATCGTCAAGCACCCCAACCGCGTCGTCAGCGACGCGACCAAGCCGGACCGCATCCGCTTCTACCGCGACCTGAGCCTGCCGCTCGGCGGGATGGTCGTGCTCGGCGTCGGCGGTCTGTTGATGGCCGCCCCGCAGATGCTGGCCAGCGTGATCGGCTCGAGCCCGTACGCCCGGCAGATCCGCTACCAGTACACGTCGGTGATGATCGCCCCACTGATCATCGCGGCGATCGAGGGCACCTACCTGCTGTGGCGGTTCAAGGTCCTGCGCTTCGTGCTGCCGGTGTGGCTGCTGGTGTCGGCGTACGTCACGAACGTCGCCTGGTCGCCGTCGCCGATCGGCGACTACTACGCGGTGTGGGGCCAGGCGTCGGCGCGCAACGACGTCTCCCGCTCGGCACTTGCGCTGGTGCCCGACGACGCCTCGGTGACGGCGACCTACCAGCTGCTGCCGCATCTTGCCCATCGTGAGCAGATCTACGACTGGCCGAACCCGTTCGTACCGGCGTACTGGGGCAACGACGACTGCTACCGGCTGCCGTCGCCGACGGCGATCGAGTACATCGTCGTCGATCGCAACGCCGTCGGCGCCGGCCAGCAGCAGCTGTTCAGCGACATGATCGCCCCCGGCGGCCCGTTCCAGGTCCTGTTCGACCGGAGCGACATCGTCGTCGCCAAGCGGGTCGGCACGTCCACGGCGGTCGACGTCACGCCGCAGGACGCGGCCTGCGCCGGCAAGCGCCGCTAGCGCTTTGAGTCGCCATATGCCCCCATCGTGCCCGGCCGGGTGACGCCGAGGCGACCGATATCGAAGCCGATCGCTCCGACCAGGAAGGCGCCACGAGGAGCGCCGGCCGTCCGGAAAGCGCTTCAGCCGCCGCCCGTCAGCGTCCAGTAACGCCGGCTCGATGGCGCATCGCTACGCCAGTTCGACGATCGCGCACTCCACGTGGAGTGTCCTCGGACGCCGCGCCGGTTCTCGATCGGGCGCGTCTTCAAACGTCACCACCAATCGAGAGCGAGCCACATCCTCAAACGCCGGCTATCCGACACGTCTTGCGGCTTGCGGGGATACCGGATCTCTAGCCGCTTGATCCGTGCCCGGGAGTCCGACCCTTACATGCTGCGAAGTAGATCGAGGTCACGACGAGCAGCGTCGTAGGCGTTGGTACGCGCCCGGTCGGGTCCGAGTGGTGGCGCCATGCCGAGCTCCTCCAGCCGTCTTATGGAGCCCGCGTAGAGTGGATGCTCAGGGTCCCAGCCGGCCCATCCGAGGTTCCATAGAACCCCGACTCCCGATGCATAGTTGTCCAGCACCTCGAACGTCCACACCCCGAAACCACGCCAATATCGGTGGATAGCGCTGACCCGATCGAGGTGGGCCTCGAATCCAAGCCTGATGCACCGTCTTGACGCGTCCTCGAACGCCGGCTGTGTGGTCGGTGAACCGGTAGTCGACGCGAGCGGAGGTGTCCTCGGGTGATGGTGATGATGGCGCCGTTGTCCAAGTCGTCGGTCATGACGGCGAGGTTGGCGAGGATCAAGTCCGTAACGGTGTCTGCCGTCAAGGGGTCCGATGACCGCACCAGGATGAACGACGGCGATGAGTGCCGCCCAGCGGCGAGCAGGGTCCCGAAATCGGTGTCATGTGACACGACGACGCGCTCGTGCAATCGGGCGAAATCGAGGATCTCGTCGTCGGGCGCTGCGGCGAGCCCGACATCGCGCACAGCAACAGCGTTGTGACCTGCATCGTTGAGCAGCTGCGCAACCCGTGGAGACAGGTTGGCGTCAACAATGAACCTCACGCGGTGCGGGTCATCGGCAGCTCGCGCTCCTGAACGGCAGCGGCCGCGTATTCCAATGCGGCGCCGATGTCCTCGGATTCGAGATCGGGGAAGTCAGCCAACACCTGCTCAGAGGTCTGTCCGGCAGCCAGCTGCCCGAGGATCGCAGCGACCGGGATCCGCAGACCACGGATGCATGGCACGCCGCGCATCTTGGCTGGGTCGATCGTGATCCGTTCGAACATCACTGGTCAGGCTACGCGCCTGGTACGGCCGACCTGTGGCGTCTTGTGCCTCTGCGTCGTCCGGACGCCTGCCTTGGCCGTGCTGCTGGGCTTGAACGGGCTGCGAGTCAGCGAGGCCTGCGCAACGAACATCGAGGATCTCGGCGCCGAGCGAGGGCACCGCACCCTGCAGATCATCGGTACGGGCAACAAGCCCGCGGCGATCCCGCTCGTGGCACGCACGGCACGCACGATCAGCTTCGTCGCCGGCGAACGCACCGCAGGACCGATCCTGCTACGCGCCGATGGTCAGCGGCTTGACTCGTGCACCGCCTACCGGTGGGTGCGGTCGATCGGCCGACGCGCTGGGCTCGACCGTATCCATCCGCACATGCTGCGCGCTGCCTTCATCATGGCCGCTCTCGACGCCGGCGTCCCGCTGCGCGATGTGCAACTCGCCGCCCGCCACGCCGACCCCAGGACCGCGACCATCTACGACCGCCGTCGCGAGAACTTCGACCGCCACGTCGCCTACGCCGTCGTCGCCTACGTCACCAGCGGCTGAACCACACCGAAACACCACCGTTCTCAGCTGACCGAATATGTCAGCCGGAACGCGCCACCCGACTGCCCTCGAACGCCGGTGCGACCGTCATTGGTCTCGTGAGATTGGCACAATCGCTGTGGCGGAGCGGTTTCAGAAGGATGTTCCTGTGAGCCAGGCGTACACGCCGACGAGAATTGCCACCATCCCGGCGACGAACAGCACGCCAAGGACTCCGTAGTTCCAAACTCTTGCCAGCCGTCGATCGTGCCACGCAGGGAGCCCGAGTGCCCGATTGACCTTCGGTAGCCCGAAGAGCACCCACGCGAGCCCCACGAGGGCGAAGATCACAGCAGACCCGCCCCGCGGATGATCTCCGGTCCAGTTGTCTTGTTCGCTGTCAAGCGAACCAACAGCGTCGACCGCAGGTCGGCCATGTGCCACGTGAACGACGACCTGAACGATCCGGAGGCCGAGGTATGAGAACGTCCCGCCGCAACTGAACTCACGGCATCGAACGCCGGCGCCGGGTGAGCGGATCGTCGATGGCCCGCTGGGCGTTGTGCTGCGCGAGGTCCCGGTAGTGCTCCGTGTCGGGCGGCGTCAGGCTCCCGGATGACACCTCCCAACCAAGCTCGCGCAGTAGGGCCAGGTCGAGGGTGAGATCGGCTCGGACCGCTTCACGCGGAACGCCGCATTCCAACAGCAGGCGGGTATCGGCACCGGACAACGGTTGATCAGCTCCCAACGAACCGCCGGACACGTGTCCGAGTATCGCGCTACGGAGCAGACGGATGTGGCTACTGGGCTGCGAAGCGAGGGCAAGACTCTGACGATGGAGCTGATGCGACGTGTCGTGGTGTTCGGCGCAGCCGACCTCGACGCCGAGAGTTCGTTCTGGGCGCACGTGTTGGGTGGTCGGGTTCTCGCCGACGATGGTTGGCACAGCGTCATTGACGCTGATGGCCGGTGGGTCATCGGCGTCCAGCTGGCGCCCGACCATGTGCCGCCGGTCTGGCCCGACGGCACGCCGCAGCAGGTCCACCTCGATCTTCACGTGGACGACTTCGCCGCGGCGCACGCCGAAGTCGTGCTGCCGCCCAACCGGATGCACCGCCCCGTCCTCGATCGTGCCGGCGACCCGCTATGGCGCGGGCGTCGATCGAAGTGGTCCGCAAAACTCCCCGGGTGCAACTCGACGTTCTCCAAGATCCGAGTCCGGATGACGTGCAACAAGTGGTGCAACGGCTCGTGGCATGGAACCTGACCGTCGCGCCACCCGAGCAACATCGCAGGCTCGTCGTGTTCGCCAGGGACGGGAGTGAGCTCATCGGCGGCGTGGCTGGACACACCCACTGGAACTGGCTGTTCGTCAGCCACCTCTGGGTCGCGGACGGCCACCGCAGTGCTGGCCTCGGAACCCGCTTGATGCGATCCGCTGAGTCGGAAGCGGTCGGTGGCCATCACGATCTGCCTGCCGGTGGCCGCCGGCGGAAGGCCGCTGCTCGAAGCTCGACCGAATGGAGCGAGCGAGCGTCAGCGAGCGAACGAGTGAGGTCGACGCAGTAGCCTGCAGGCCGCCGTGAAATGGGTCCCGTGAGGCCCATACGGGAGGAGAGCGACGTGATCGATGTTCGGTGGCGCCCGCATGTAAATGCGTGGCACTGTATGATCATGCGGATGTCTTCGATCGGTCGGTGCCTCCCGTGAGCGTCGTCGAAGGGGCGCTCGTGCTCGCCGACGGCAGCATGTTCGAGGGTGAGCTGCTCGGCGCCCAGCCGCCCGGCGGGGTGGCCAGCGGCGAGGTGGTGTTCAACACCGTCCTGTCCGGCTACCAGGAGGTGATCACCGATCCGTCCTACGCCGGGCAGATCATCACGTTCACCAACCCGCACATCGGCAACTACGGCGTCAACCGCAAGGACTTCGAATCGGCGCGGCCGTTCTGCCGGGGCGTGATCGTGCGCGAGTTGGCCCGCCGGCACAGCAACCAGCGTGCCCAGGCCGGCCTCGACGAGCTGCTGGCCCGCTACGGGATCAGCGGCATCGGCGGGATCGACACCCGCCGGCTCACCCGCGTGCTGCGCGACACGGGGGCGATGCCCGGGGCGTTCGGCACGGCATCGGAGGCCGAGCTGCGCGCCGCGGCCGCGGCCGAGCCGGGCACCGACGGGATCGACCTCGTCGCCGAGGTGACCACCGAGCTGCCGTACACGGTGCACGACGGCAACCGGGCCGACCGGCGGCGGACGATCGTCGCTTACGACTTCGGCATCAAGCACACGATCCTGCGCCAGCTGTCACGGCTCGGCACCGTCCACGTCGTGCCCGCCTCCACGCCGGCGGCCGACGTGCTGGCGATGTCGCCCGACGGCGTGTTCCTGTCCAACGGCCCCGGCGACCCGTCCGAGGTGCCGTACGCGGCCGAGTCGATCCGCGGCCTCGTCGGCAACGTGCCGGTGTTCGGGATCTGCCTCGGCCATCAGCTGCTCGGCCGGGCGCTCGGCGGTGAGACGTTCAAGCTGCCGTTCGGTCACCACGGCGGCAACCACCCCGTGCAGCAGCTGTCGTCGGGCCACGTCGAGATCACCAGCCAGAACCACAACTTCGCCGTGGCTGCCGACAGCCTGGCCGGTGTCGTCGACGTCACCCACGTCAACCTCAACGACGGCACCAACGAGGGGATGCGGGTCCGTGACGCCCGGGCGTTCAGCGTGCAGTACCACCCCGAGGCCGGTCCCGGCCCGCACGACAGCCGCTACCTGTTCGCCGAGTTTGCCGCGCTGATGGACGGCCAGCCCCTGGCCAAGCTGCCACCGGTGCCGACACACCTGCACGGCATGCCCGAGCCGATCCACGGGGTCGCGTGATGCCCAAGCGCACCGACCTCCACACGATCCTGATCATCGGCTCCGGGCCGATCGTCATCGGCCAGGCCTGCGAGTTCGACTACTCCGGCACCCAGGCCTGCCGGGTGCTGCGCGAGGAGGGCTACCGCGTCGTCCTCGTCAACTCCAACCCGGCGACGATCATGACCGACCCGGACTTCGCCGACGCCACCTACGTCGAGCCGATCACCTGGGAGGTCGTCGCCCGGATCATCGAGCAGGAGCGGCCCGACGCGGTGCTGCCGACGCTCGGCGGGCAGACCGGCCTGAACACGGCGATGGAGCTGTACGAGCGCGGCCTCGTGGGCGTCGACGGCACGCCGGAGCTGATCGGCGCCAACGCCACCGCGATCGCCACCGCCGAGGACCGCGAGCAGTTCAAGCAGGCGATGCTCGAGATCGGGCTGCACGTGCCGGCCAGCGGCACCGCGCACACGATGGACGAGGCCCGCGCCGTCGTCGACGAGATCGGCCTGCCGGTGATCATCCGCCCGGCGTACATCCTCGGCGGGCGGGGGACCGGGATCGCCTCGACGCCCGAGGAGTTCGAGCACGTCGCGGCGAACGGGCTCGACGCCAGCCCGATCAGCGAGATCCTCATCGAGAAGAGCATCGCCGGCTGGAAGGAGTACGAGCTGGAGGTGATGCGCGACCGCGCCGACAACTGCGTGATCGTCTGCTCGATCGAGAACGTCGACGCGATGGGCGTGCACACCGGCGACTCGATCACCGTCGCCCCGGCGCAGACGCTGACCGACGTCGAGTACCAGCAGATGCGCGATGCCGCGTTCGCCTGCATCCGCCGCGTCGGCGTGGAGACCGGCGGCAGCAACGTGCAGTTCGCGGTCGACCCGGCGACGGGGGAGCAGGTCGTCATCGAGATGAACCCGCGGGTGTCACGCAGCTCCGCGCTGGCATCGAAGGCCACCGGCTTCCCGATCGCCAAGATCGCCGCCAAGCTCGCCGTCGGCTACACGCTGCCGGAGATCCTCAACGACATCACCAAGCAGACGCCGGCGTGCTTCGAGCCGTCGATCGACTACGTCGTCACCAAGATCCCGCGGTGGGCGTTCGAGAAACTGCCCGGCACCCGCGGGGTCCTCGGCACGCAGATGCAGTCCGTCGGCGAGGCGATGAGCATCGGCCGGACGTTCACCGAGAGCCTGCAGAAGGGCCTGCGCTCGCTGGAGCAGGGTCGCCTCGGCCTGGGCTGCGACCCGGCGGAGGCGCAGCTCGCCTCGGAGTCCGACGACGCACTGCTCGCCAAGATCGCCGTGCCGACGCCGGAGCGGATCTTCCAGGTCGGCGAGCTGCTGCGCCGCGGCGTGTCGATCGACGACGTGCATGCTGCATGCAGGATCGACCCGTGGTTCCTCGACCAGATGCTGCAGATCGTCGAGGAGCGCTCCGTACTGGCCGAGGCCGGCCTCGACGGGATGACCCGCCGGGCGTGGCGGCGGGCCAAGCAGCTCGGCTTCAGCGACGCCCAACTGGCGTTCCTGTGGGACGTCGACGAGCTGTCCGTGCGGGCGCTGCGCCAGGCGGCCGGCGTCGAGCCGACGTTCAAGACCGTCGACACCTGCGCCGCCGAGTTCGCCGCCGAGACCCCGTACCACTACTCGACCTGGGAGGACGACAGCGAGGTCCGTGCGTCCGACCGGCCGCGGGTCGTCATCCTCGGCAGCGGCCCGAACCGCATCGGTCAGGGCATCGAGTTCGACTACTGCTGCGTGCACGCCAGCTTCGCCCTGCGCGACGCCGGGTTCGAGACGGTGATGGTCAACTGCAACCCGGAGACGGTGAGCACCGACTACGACACCAGCGACCGCCTGTACTTCGAGCCGTTGACCCATGAGGACGTCCTCAACGTGATCGAGGCGGAGACGATCGCCGCCGGCGGCGTCGCCCCGAAGGTGATCGTCAGCCTCGGCGGGCAGACCCCGCTGAAGCTCGCCGGCCTGCTCGACGAGTCGATGGTCGCCGGCACGTCGCCGCGCTCGATCGACCTCGCCGAGGACCGGGAGAAGTGGAACGCGCTGTGCGTCGACCTGCACATCCCGCAGCCGCCTGGCGGCACCGCGACGGACCTGGAGCAGGCGCTGGCGATCGTCGACCGGATCGGCTTCCCCGTGCTGGTGCGGCCGTCGTACGTGCTCGGCGGGCGGGCGATGCAGATCGTCCACGACCGCAACCACCTCGCCCGGGCGATGGCCGAGCTGGCCGGGTTCGGCTCGCTGGGCCGCGAGGGCGGGCTGTCGGCGGAGCGGCCGGTGCTCATCGACCGCTTCCTGGAGGACGCCACGGAGGTCGACGTCGACGCGATCCGCGATCACACCGGCGACGTCGTCATCGGCGGGGTGATGGAGCACGTCGAGGAGGCCGGTGTGCACAGCGGCGACTCGGCGTGCGCGATCCCGCCCCAGACGCTGCCGGGCTGGGTGGTCGAGGTCATCGAGGCGTACACCCGGTCGATCGCCGAGGCGCTCGACGTTCGCGGCCTGATCAACGTCCAGTACGCGGTCGCCGGCACGACGGTGTACGTGATCGAGGCCAACCCGCGGGCGTCGCGGACCGTGCCGTTCGTCGCCAAGGCGACGGGCGTGCCGCTGGCCAAGGTCGCCAGCCGGGTGATGCTCGGGGCGACGTTGGCGGAGCTGCGCGAGGAGGGCCTGCTGCGGGCGCCGTCGAACCACGGGCACGTCGCCGTCAAGGAGGCGGTGATGCCGTTCAACCGCTTCCCCGACGTCGACACCGCGCTCGGCCCGGAGATGCGCTCGACCGGCGAGGTGATGGGCATCGACGCCACGTTCGGCCGGGCGTTCTTCAAGGCCGAGCTGGCCGCCGGCACGGTGCTGCCGTCGTCTGGCACGGTGTTCCTCTCGCTCGCCGACGGCGACAAGCCCGCCGGGCTGGTGGTCGCCGCCCGACTGCGCGAGCTCGGCCTCGGCATCGTCGCCACCGCCGGGACCGCGGCGTACCTCGGTCGCTTCGGCCAGCCGGTCGACCTCGTCGTCGGCAAGGTCAGCGAGGCCGCCGAGGTCACCGCCGTCGACCTGATCGCCGACGGCAAGGTCAGCTTCGTCATCAACACCCCCCAGGGGTATGGTGGGCGCACCGACGGCGAGCAGATCCGCAAGGCGGCGAACACCAACCGGGTGAGTGCGGTGACCACCGTCGACGCCGCCCTCGCCGCCGTCCAGGGCATGGCCGAGCAGCAGGGTCAGGTCATCACCGTCCGCCCTCTGCAGAGCTACCACGCTTGATGGTCGGGACTGGCGTCCGCTCGCTGCGCTCGCTTTCGCCGCTCCCGCCGTGCGGCGGGCTCCCTGGCGGTCGCGCCGCCGCGCGCGGGTCGGTCGTCTGCCGCCCACCGACCCAAGCCTCGGCGCCGAGTCGGGACCGGCGTTCCGTGGTCCGAGTCCGAGCCGTTCCTCCGAGTCCCTGCTGTTGGTCCGAGTCGGAGCTGCTGGCCCGGGTCCCTGGCGTTGGTCCGAGTCGCACGTGTCCAGCGGAGTCGCTGGTGCGCTCCCGTGGAGCGCGTGGGACTCGCATGGTCCGGTGGGACTCGGAGGCCGTTCCGATTCCGGGTCCCTGGCGTTGGTCCGAGTCGCAGCGGTTGGTTCGAGTCGCTGGCGTTGGACTGTCCCGCACGTGGGACTCGCACCTCCACGTGGGACTCGGACCTGCATGTGGGACTCGGATCGGACGGGGTGAGGTGGCGACGTGGGCGTTGACCTGACGACGTCGGTCGGGGGGGTGGCGTTGGCCAACCCGGTGATGACGGCGGCGGGGACGGCGGGGCACGGGACCGAGCTGCTGGCGCTGCTGGATCTGCGGGCGCTCGGGGCGCACGTCGTCAAGTCGCTCGCCGCCTACGAGTGGGCGGGCAACCCGGCACCACGCGTGGCCCCTGCGGGCGCCGGGATGCTCAACGCGATCGGGCTGCAGGGGCCGGGGATCGCCGCCTGGCGGCGCGACGACCTGCCGGCGCTCACCGCCGCCGGGATCGCCACCGTCGTCAGCATCTGGGGGCGCAGCGTCGCCGACTACGCCGCCGCGGCCGAGCAGCTCGCCGGCCTGCCGGGGCACGTCGTCGCCGTCGAGGTCAACCTGTCGTGCCCGAACCTGGAGGGCCGACGCGGCATCTTCGCCCACGATCCCGAGCTGTCCGCCGAGGTGGTCCGGGCCACCACCGCGTCGGGCCTGCCGTGCTGGGTCAAGCTCAGCCCGAACACCGACCGTGTCGTCGAGGTCGCCGGCGCGGTGCGCGATGCCGGCGCCGCGGCCGTCACGCTCACCAACACCTTGCTCGGCCTCGTCGTCGACCCGGTCACGAGGAAGCCCGCCCTCGGTGCGGGTGGCGGGGGCTACAGCGGTACGCCGATCCATCCCGTCGTCGTCCGCACGGTGTTCGACGTGCATGCCGCGCACCCGGAGCTGCCGATCGTCGGCGTCGGCGGGATCGCCACCGGTTGGGATGCCGTCGAGCTGCTGCTCGCCGGTGCCAGCGCCGTCCAGGTCGGCACGGCGACGTTCGCCGAGCCTGCCGCGCCCTGCCGGGTGCTCGGCGAGATCCGCACGTGGATGGAGCGTCATGGCGTCGCCACGATCAGCGAGCTGATCGGCGCCGCCCACCCCTGAGGCGCACCGCGAAACTCCTGCTCCGGCCACATGTCACGTCGGGGGATTGACGGCCTCTGGCACGTGCCCCGCTGTAGGGTCGACAGCTATGGCAACACCCCCGCAACTCTCTCCAGAACAGCGCGCAGCTGCGTTGGCGAAGGCTGCCGAGGCTCGCACCGCGCGGGCGGAGCTGAAGAACCAGCTCAAGCTCGGCGCCATGTCGCTCTCCGACGCGCTCTCGTCCACCGATGACACCGTCGGCAAGCTCAAGGTCGTCTCGCTGCTGGAATCACTGCCTGGCGTCGGCAAGGTCAAGGCACGCAAGATCATGGCCGACATCGGCATCGCCGACAACCGCCGCGTGCAGGGCCTCGGCCAGCAGCAGAAGACGGCGCTGCTCGAGCAGCTCGGCAAGTAGAGGTGCCGGCGAGCGACCACCCGACGGGAGGCGAGGACGCTCCGCTGATCTTCATCGTGTCCGGGCCGGGCGGGGTCGGAAAGGGCACCATCGTCGGCTTGCTCGTCGAGCAGGACCCGCAGCTGTGGCTGAGCCGATCGTGGACCACCCGCGACCGGCGGCCCGGCGAGGCGGCGGACGCGTACACGTTCACGGATCGGGCGACGTTCGAGGACCGCATCGAGCAGGGCGGCTTCCTGGAGTGGACCAACTTCCTCGGCAACTACTACGGCACGCCGATGCCCGAGCGCTCGGGCAGCCGTGACGTCGTCCTCGAGATCGAGGTCGACGGTGCCACCCAGGTCAAGGGGCAGTTCCCGGACGCGGTGCTGATCTTCGTGCTCCCGCCGTCGCGCGAGGAGCAGCAGCGTCGGCTGCGCGGGCGCGGCGACCCGGAGGACAAGGTCGAGCAGCGCCTCCAGAAGGCCGTCGACGAGGAGCCGATCGGGTTGGAGATCGCCGATCACGTGGTGGTCAACGACGACCTCGCCGACACGGTGCGGCAGATGATGTCGATCATCGAGCACCACCGTTCGGGCACGGCCACCAGGTAGGATCACCTGCCGGCCTGACGGAGGATCGCTATGACCACGCGCTCGTACGACACGATGATGAACCCGCCGATCGAGGAGCTGCTCGACCGCGTCGACTCGAAGTTCAGCCTCGTGACGCTCGCCGCCCGTCGCGCCCGCGACATCAACTCGTACTTCAACCAGCTCGGCGACGGGCTCGGCCACAAGATCCCGCCGCAGGTGCCGTCCGCGTCGCGCGCAAGCCGCTGAGCATCGGCTTCGAGGAGATCGCCGCCGACAAGATCGTCCGCACCGAGCTGCCCGAGGAGCTGCTGGACGAGGTCGACGAGGTCGAGACCGCGATCGAAGCCGGCAACGACGGCGAGATCATCGCCTGATCGCGCTGCCCTCAGCCTCGAGAACTCGAGCGAAGGCCCATCCGTGAGCCGAGCGACGTTCATTTCGTCTGGCTTCGCCAGCCGAGGCACCGCACCGTGACGATTGGTCGTCTCGCCTGTCGGCTCGGCTCCTCTGGCCGACCGCCGTCGTGAGTGTGCTCGCCGGTCGGCGCATCGTGCTCGGGGTCACCGGCGGGATCGCTGCCTACAAGGCCGTCGAGGTCTCTCGCCGCCTGGTCGACGCCGGGGCCCACGTCGTCCCCGTGATGACGGCCGGTGCCGAGCACTTCGTCGGCCAGACCACGTTGTCGGCGCTGGCCAGTGAGCCGGTGCAGACATCGCTGTGGGACGAGGACAGCCCGATCCCACACACCCGCCTCGGCCAGACCGCCGACCTCATCCTCGTCGCCCCGGCGACGGCGCGGCTGCTCGCCGCGTACACCGCCGGGCTGTCGACGGACCTGTTGACCAACGTCCTGCTGGCGACGCGTGCGCCCGTCGTGGTCTGCCCGGCGATGCACACCGAGATGTGGGAGCACCCGGCTGTGCAGGCCAACGTCGCCACGTTGCGCTCGCGCGGTGTGCACGTCGTCGAACCTGAGTCGGGGCGCCTGGCCGGCGGTGACGTCGGGGCCGGTCGCCTCGCCGACCCGGCGACGATCGTCGCCGCCGTGGAGCGTGTGCTCGCCGGCGCTGCGGACTGCCCGCTCGCCGGGCTGCGCGTCGTCGTCAGCGCCGGCGGCACGCGCGAGCCGATCGACGCGGTGCGGGTCATCGCCAACCGCAGCAGCGGCAAGCAGGGCTACGCGATCGCCGCCGAGGCCGCCGCGCAGGGCGCCGCCGTGACGATCGTCAGCACCGTCGAGCTGCCGGTTCCACCCGGTGCCTCGATCCGCTCCGTGGAGACCGCCGCGCAGATGCAGGCGGCGATGGACGAGCTGGCCACCGGCGCCGACGTCGTGATCATGGCCGCCGCCGTTGCCGACTTCCGCCCGGTGCTCGCCGCCGAGGGCAAGCTCAAGAAGGACCAGGGCGTGCCGCAGATCGTCCTCGAGCCGACGCCCGACATCCTCGCCGGTCTCGGCGCCCGCAAGCCCGACGGTCAGGTCCTCGTCGGCTTCGCCGCCGAGACGTCCGACCTGCGCGCGAACGCCACGTCGAAGCTGGCCCGCAAGCGCCTCGACCTGATCGTCGCCAACGACGTCGCCGCCCCCGGCGTCGGCTTCCAGCACGACACCAATGCCGTGACGATCTTCGGTGCCGACGGCTCCGAGGAGGTCGTCGAACTGGCCGACAAACGGCGTGTCGCCGCCGCCGTGCTGGCTAGCGTGTCGCGGCTGCGCGCCCGGCAGGCGGCCGGTCGTCCACCCCAACAACAGCACAGGAAGCCATGAGCAACTTCACCTTCACGTCCGAGAGCGTCACGGAGGGCCATCCGGACAAGATGGCCGACCAGGTCAGCGACGCTGTCCTCGATGCGATCCTCGCCGAGGACCCGCACGGGCGCGTCGCCTGCGAGACGCTCCTGACCACCGGCCTGTGCGTGGTCGCCGGCGAGATCACCACCTCGGCGTACGTCGACATCCCCAAGCTGGCCCGCGAGGTCATCAACTCGATCGGTTACGACAACGCGCTGTACGGCTTCGACGGCAACACGTGCGGCGTGATCGTCAGCATCGACGAGCAGTCGGCCGACATCGCCCAGGGCGTCGACAAGAGCGAGGAGGTGCGGTCCGTCGGCGGCACCGAGGACCAGATCGAGGTCCAGGGCGCCGGCGACCAGGGGATGATGTTCGGCTACGCCTGCGACGACACGCCCGATCTGATGCCGATGCCGATCTGGCTGGCGCACCGGATGAGCGAGCGGCTGTCCGAGGTCCGCAAGGCCGGGGCCATCCCGTACCTGCGGCCCGACGGCAAGACCCAGGTCACCGTCGAGTACGAGGGCGGCAAGCCGGTGCGCCTGTCGCACGTGCTGATCTCCACCCAGCACCAGGACGGCATCGACCGCGACACCGTCATCCGCCCCGACCTCATCGAGCAGGTCATCGGGCCGGTGGTCCCGGCGCAGTTCGCCGACGACGACTATGACGTGTACATCAACCCGACCGGCAAGTTCGTGGTCGGCGGCCCGCACGGTGACACCGGCCTGACCGGGCGCAAGATCATCGTCGACACGTACGGCGGCATGGGTCGCCACGGTGGCGGAGCGTTCAGCGGCAAGGACCCGTCGAAGGTCGACCGCTCGGCGGCGTACGCGGCGCGCTGGGTGGCCAAGCACGTCGTCGCCTCCGGCGCGGCGTCGCGCTGCGAGGTCCAGGTTGCGTACGCGATCGGCATGGCTCACCCGGTGAGCATCCTCGTCGAGACGTTCGGCACCGAGCAGGTGGACCCGGCGAAGATCGTCGAGGGCGTTCGTGAGGTGTTCGACCTGCGCCCGGCGGCGATCGTGCGAGACCTCGACCTGAAGCGGCCGATCTACCGCAAGACCTCGGCGTACGGCCACTTCGGGCGGGCCCTGCCGGAGTTCACCTGGGAGCAGGTCAGCCGTCTCGACGACTTCATGCGCGCCGTCGGGGTTTGATGTTTCGACGCTCGATTCGCTCGCTCATCTCGGTCGAGCTTCGATGAGCGGCCTTCGCCCGCGCCCAGCTTGCTGTGCGCCTCACGCGAAGCGAGTCGGCGCACGGCGGAGGGGGATCTCGGAGCGCCCCCTCCGCACCACCCCCACTCCACGCGAGCGTTGGGCGACGCGCTAGCCGTCGTCGCTCGGGTCGTTCCTGACGTCACGGGGCTCGACAAGCAGTTCGACTACCTCGTCCCGCCGGCGCTGGCCGGCGACGTGCGGCCCGGCTCGTCGGTGCGGGTGCCGTTGCACGGCCGGCGCATCGGCGGCTGGGTGGTGTCGGTCGGCGCGCCGTCCGCCGACGTCCCGGTCGACCGGCTGTTGCCGATCGCTGCGTGGTCGGGCGTCGGGCCGTCGCCGGACGTCATCGATCTCGCCCGCTGGGCCGCGCTGCGCTGGGGCGTCGACCGCCTCCGCCCGTTCATGGTCGCGGCGAGCCCGCCGCGCCGCGTGCGCGCCCTGCCGCCATCGCGGCGGACCGTGCCCGGCTCTGCTCCGACGGGTGCGATGAGTGATGAGCCGGACAGGTCGGCTCATCACTCATCGCTCGGGGCGACGGCGGGGGCGGTCCGGCGTGTGCCGCCGAACACCGATCCGCTGCCGGTGGTCGTGGAGATCGCCCGCCGAGGCCCGACGATCGTCGTCCACCCGGCCGTCGCCGCGGCACGAGCGATCGCCAGCCGGTTGCGCCGTGCCGGGCTGGCAGTGGCGCTCGTGCCCGACGAGTGGGGGCGTGCCGCTGGCGGGGTCGACGTGGTCGTCGGGACGCGCACGGCGGTGTGGGCGCCGTGCCCCGATCTCGTGGCGATCGTCGTCCTCGACGAGCACGACGAGGCGCTGCAGGAGGAGCGCACCCCGACGTGGCACGCCCGCGACGTGGCGATCGAGCGCGCTGCCCGCGCCGGCGCGGCCTGCGTGCTGGTCTCGCCGTCGCCGACGATCAGTGCGCTGGCGTGGGCCGGCGGTCGCCTCCGGCGCCCGCCGATCGCCGAGGAGCGGGCGTCGTGGCCGTTGCTGGAGCTGGTCGACCGGGCGGCGGAGGAGCCGTGGAAGCGCTCGCTGGTCACCGGCGCGCTGGTTCGTCACCTGCGCGAGCCGGGTCGGCGAGTGGTGTGCGTCCACAACGTCGCCGGCCGTTCCCGCCTGCTGGCCTGCCGGGCGTGCCACGCCCTGCTGCGCTGCGAGCGCTGCGACGCCGCCGTCGCCCAGACCGACGACGGCATGCTGCGCTGCGCCGCGCTGCGAGCTGGTGCGGCCGGCGGCGTGCCAGCGCTGCGGATCGTCGGCGCTGGCCAACGTCCGCCCCGGCGTCGCCCGCCTGCGCGAGGAGCTGGAGGCCGCGGCCGGGCGGCCCGTCGTCGCCGTCACGGGCGCGACTGAGGCGCTCGCCCCTGCAGAGATCTACGTCGGGACCGAGGCGGTACTGCACCGCGTTCGCAACACCGACGTCGTCGCCTTCCTCGACCTCGACGCCGAGCTGCTCGCCCCGCGCTATCGCGCCGCCGAGCAGGCGATGGCGCTGCTGGTGCGCGCCGCTCGCCTGGTGGGGCCGCGCGATGCGGGCGGCCGCCTGCTCGTGCAGACGTTCCTGCCGCACCACGAGGTGCTGATGGCGGTGCTGCACGCCGACCCGTCGCGCCTCGCCGACGTCGAGGCGGCACGCCGCGAGCTGCTCGGGCTGCCGCCGTTCCGAGCGCTGGCGGCCGTCGAGGGCGACGGTGCCGAGGAGCTCGCCGAGGCGACAGGCCTGGAATCGGCGACCACCCGCCGCGGCGTGCTCGTCCGCGCCGACGACTGGTTGACCCTCGGGACGTCGCTGGCGACCACACCCCGCCCCAAGGGCTCCCGCCTGCGCGTCGCTGTCGACCCGCCCCGCTGAAGCGCGGCCCGCGGCCCCCGGGTCGCGATGTGAGATGTGCCGCCCGGGTGCGCACATCTCGAATTGGCCTCGGTGGCGTGTTCACCGCGATGTGAGATGTGCGGCCCGGGTGCGCACATCTCGAATCGCGGGCCGCTCAAGAGCTGTCGGACGCCGACACGCGGAGGATGCGGTAGCCGGCGCTCGATGCGGTGCGCACGGTGTCGCGGCCGTGGTCGGTGAGCCAGCGTTGCAGGGAGTCCGCACCAAGGTGCTTGTGAACGACGAGCTGCGCCGCGCCGTCCGGCGCCAGCCGCCCGAGCCAGCGCAGCAGCAGGTCGTGCAGTGCGGCCTTGCCGACGCGGATCGGCGGGTTGCTCCAGATCGTCGCGAACCGCACAGTCGCGGGCACACCATCGGGCGCGGCGACGCGCACGTTGCCGAGACCGTTGGCGGCAGCGTTGGCTGCGCACAGCGCCCGGGCGCGCTCGTTGACGTCGACGGCCCACACCGTCGCCCCCGGCGACCGGTGGGCGAGCGTCAGCGCGATCGGCCCGGCGCCGCAGCCGAGGTCGAGCAGGTCGCCGGTCGGCGGCGGCGCGGGCGCCTTCAACAGCAGCAGTTTCGTGCCGGCGTCGATGCGGCCGTGGCTGAACACGCCACGGTCGGTCGCCAGCCGCAGGTGGACGTCCGGCAGCGCCAGCTCGACCTCGTCGGGCGCCGAGGCGACACCCGGCCGCTCGCTGAAGTAGTGGCCTCCGGGCTCCGACATCGCCTCGGTAGCCTTGCAGGCATGGCCCAACCGATCCGCACGTACGGCGACCCGGTGCTGAAGACCAAGGCCTCCGCCGTCGCAGAGATCGATGGCAAGGTCGCCCGGCTCGTCGACGACATGTTCGATTCGCTGTACGAGAGCGACAACGGGCTGGCGCTCGCCGCCCCGCAGATCGGCGTGCAGAAGCAGATCGTCGTGTGGGACATCGACGAGCAACCGATGGCGATCATCAACCCGCAGGTCGTCGAGAGCCGCGGCGAGTGGGTCTACGACGAGGGCTGCCTCAGCATCCCCGGGCTGTACGTCGAGATGCTGCGGCCCGACGAGGTGCTCGTGCGCGGCTGGACGATCGACGGCGACGAGGTCGAGATCGAGGCGTCGGAGCTGATGGGCCGGATGTTCCAGCACGAGATCGACCATCTCAACGGCGTGCTGATGTTCGACCGGTTGGAGGGCGATCAGCGCAAGGCTGCGCTTGCCGAGTACCGCCGCCTGCAGGAGGCGCCTCCGGCCCAGCCGCAGCGCCGACGCCTGCGTCTTCGCTGAATGCGCTTCGCGTATCTCGGCACGCCGGCGATGGCGGTGCCACCGTTGCGGGCGCTCGTCGACGCGGGGTTCGAGGTGGCTGCCGTCGTCACCCGGGTCGACAAGCGCCGGGGGCGGGGGAGCGGTCTCGCACCGAGTCCGGTCAAGGCGGCGGCCACCGAGCTGGGCATGCCGGTGCACCACAGGGTCGACGACCTCCTCGACCTGGGCATCGATCTCGGCGTCGTCGTCGCCTTCGGGCAGATCGTCAAGCCGCACGTGCTGGCGGCGATCCCGATGGTCAACCTGCACTTCTCGCTGCTGCCACGCTGGCGCGGCGCGGCCCCGGTGGAGCGGGCGCTGCTCGCCGGCGACGACGAGACCGGGGTGTGCCTGATGGCCGTCGAGGAGGGCCTCGATACCGGCGGTGTGTACGACCGGGCGACGGTGCCGATCGGGCCGGCGACGACGGCCGACGAGCTGCGCGCCGAGCTCGTCGACGTCGGTACGGCGATGCTCGTTCGCCGACTCCGTGACGGTCTCGGCGACCCCGTTCCACAGGTCGGCGAGCCGACGTCTGCCGACAAGATCCGCCCCGAGGAGCTGCACATCGACTGGTCGCGCCCGCCAGCGGAACTGGACCGGATCGTCCGCCTCGGCGGGGCGTGGACGATGTTCCGCGGCAAGCGCCTCAAGGTGCTCACCGCCGAGCTGGTCGGCCGCGAGCCGAGCGACGTCGTCGACGGCGACCGCGTCGGTGGCCTGCGGTTGCTGCCGCGTCCAGCCGGAGGGAAGGGCGGCGATGTCGTGGGCCGACTTCGCCCGTGGCGCCCGCCCCGCGTCGGGCGAGCGCCTCGGCTCGTGAGCGTGCTCGGCGAGCGAGCCGGCGTTGCGGTGCGCTTCGGTCGTCGGCGCACCGTGGCTGCAGGCGAGGTGCGCCGATGAACGCCAGGGAGGTCGCCTACCGCACGCTGCTACGGATCGACCACGACGGCGCCTACGCCAACCTCGTGCTGCGCGGCGCGCTGGAGCGCTCCGGCCTCGACGGTCGTGACCGCCGGTTCGTCACCGAGTTGGTCAACGGCACGACGCGGATGCGTCGCGCCTGTGATGCGCTCGTCGACCGCTTCGTCGTCACCGAGCCGGCGCCGCAGGTCCGGACGCTGCTGCGGTTGGGTGCCTACCAGCTGGCCTTCGCCGGCGTGCCGGTGCACGCCGCCGTCGGTGAGACGGTGGCCGTGGCCCCGAAGCGCCAGCGCGGCTTCGTCAATGCCGTGCTGCGACGGGTGGCAGCGACGCCGATGGTGGCGTGGCCGAGCGATGCAGTCCGCCTCAGCTCCCCGGACTGGATCGTCCGCCGCCTGACCGTCGATCTCGGCACCGACGATGCGCTCGCCACGTTGGCGACGATGAACGAGCCGCCGGCGGTCACCGAGCGCGCCGACGGCTACGTCCAGGACGAGGGCTCGCAGTGGGTGGCCATCGCCGTCGGCGCCCAGCAGGGTGACTTGATCCTCGACGTCTGCGCGGCCCCCGGCGGCAAGGCCACGGCGATGGCGGCCGACGGTGCCTTCGTCGTCGCCGCCGACGTGTCACCCTCTCGCGCCGGTCTGATCGCCGCCAACGCCGCCGTCCTGTCGCGTGCTGACGGTCGTTTCGACGCTCAGGCCGCGACAAGTCCCGGGTCGAGCGGTGCTGGTGGCGCCTTCTTGTCAGGCGCTGACCGGGAGGTTTCCGGTCAAGGCGCGACAAGTCACGGAGGAATCGGGGTGGTGGTCGCCGACGGGATCGTGCCGCCGCATCGCCCGAACACCTTCGACCGGGTGTTGCTCGACGCGCCTTGTTCGGGGCTCGGGACGCTGCGCCGGCGTGCCGACGCCCGGTGGCGGATCACCGAGGGCGACGTCGACGACCTCGCCGCGCTGCAGCGGCGGCTCCTCGGCACGAGCGCCGAGCTGGTCCGCCCCGGTGGCGTCCTCGTGTACAGCGTGTGCACGCTGCTCGCCGCCGAGTCGGTCGACCACCCGACGCCGGACGGCTTCGAGGTCGACACGGCTGCTCCGCCCGGACCGTGGGAGCCGTGGGCCCAGGGCTGGCGCCTGCTCCCGCACCGCACCGGGACGGACGGGATGGTGCTGCTCCGGTACCGTCGCCACGCATGAGCGACGCCGCGCCCGCCACCGACAAGCTGCAGGCCAAGGTCCTCACCGTCAGCGACGGCGTGATCAACGGCACCCGTGAGGACGCCAGTGGCAAGGCGCTCGTCGACCAGCTGACCAACGCCGGCTTCGACGTGGTCGACACCCGCGTCGTCGCCGACGGCACCGATGCGGTCGCCGTGATGCTCATGGAGATGACCGACGGCTTCGCCGGCCTCGTCGTCACCACCGGTGGCACCGGCTTCGCCCCGCGCGACCAGACGCCGGAGGGCACACGCCGGATCGTCGAGCGCGAGGCGCCCGGCCTCGCCGAGGCGATGCGCCTCGTCAGCCCGCTCGGCCGCCTCTCCCGGGGCATCGCCGGCATCGCCGGTCAGGCGATCGTCTGCAACACGCCGGGCTCGCCGAAGGGCTGCATCGAGCAGCTCGGGGCGATCCTCGACGTCCTCCCGCACGCCCTGCGCCTCGTGAATCAAGCCCCGACCGAGCACTGACACACGGGGGCTCTGCCCCCGTGTCCCCCGAACGAAGGTTGGCCGCCACCGGAGGCGGCGAGGTATTGGGCAGTCGGGGCGAAGCCCCGACCGTTAGCCTCCTCCCACGTGTTGAGGCTGGTGCTGCCCAAGGGCTCGTTGGAGAAGGCGACGTTGGAGCTGTTCGAGGCCGCCGACCTCCACGTCCAGCGCTCCTCGTCGGTCGACTACAAGGCGACGATCGACGACCCCCGCGTCGAGGAGGTCCGCATCCTGCGCCCGCAGGAGATCCCCAGCTATGTCGCCGAGGGGCTGTTCGACGTCGGCCTGTCGGGGAGCGATTGCGTCGCCGAGACGGCCAGCGACGTCGTCAACCTCGGCGAGCTGCGTTACAGCAAGGCCACCGGGCTGCCGATCCGGGTGGTGCTCGCCGTCGCCGGCGACTCGCCGGTCGAGCGCCCCGAGGACCTGCCCCAGGGCGTCCGCGTTGCCACCGAGTTCCCGGGGCTCACGTCGCGGTTCCTGGCGGAGAAGGGCATCGAGGCCGATGTGCGCTTCAGCTACGGCGCGACGGAGGCCAAGGTCCCCGACATCGCCGACTGCATCGTCGACATCACCGAGACCGGCCGGGCGCTGCGGGCCGCCGGTCTGAAGATCATCGACACGATCCTGATCAGTTACACGCAGATGATCGCCAACAAGGAGTCGTACTCGGACCCCGACAAGCGCCACGCGATGGATCAGCTGATGACCTTGCTCACCGGGACGATGGAGGCCCGCGGCAAGGTGCTGGTGAAGCTGAACGTCGCGAAGGAGTGCTTCGACCGGGTGCTCGCCGTGCTGCCCTCGGCCGGGTCGCCGACGGTCAGCCAGCTCGCCGACGGCGGTTTCGCCGTCGAGTCGGTGGTCGAGAAGCGGACGATCAACACGCTCATCCCGGCGCTCAAGGACGCGGGGGCGACGGCGATCCTCGAGCTGCCGATCAGCAAGATCGTCCCCTGATGCCGATGGGCACGGTCACCGCGTTCGACGAGTTCGTCGGGCTCGGCGAGATCACCACCGACGCCGGTGAGGTCGTCGCCTTCCAGTGCGTCGGCATCGCCGACGGGACGAGGACGATCGAGGTCGGCACCGCGGTGACGTTCGAGCTGCTGCCCAAGCTCGGCCGCTACGAGGCGACGGCGATCGCCAAGCGATGAGCGAGACGTCCGACGAGCGCCGCCGCCGGCTCGTCGACGTCATCCGCGCCCTCGGTCCCGGTGAGGTGACCACCTACGGCGACATCGCCGAGGTCGCCGGCTACGCCGGCCGCTCGCGGCTCGTCGGCCACCTGCTGGCGACGAGCGCCGACGAGGACGACCTGCCGTGGTGGCGGGTGGTCAACGCCGCCGGCCGGTTGGTGCCCGGCCACGAGCGCACCCAGGCCGCGCTGCTGCGCGCCGAGCGGGTGAAGGTCCGTAACGGTCACGTCGTCGAGGCGCCGGAGGGCCGCTTCCGACTGTGACGGTGGCGGTTCGAGACGGTGACGGTTCGAGACGGTCAGCTGGTCAGCGGCATCGACCCGGCGGGGCCGGCGATCACGGCGCGCAGCGTGGGCACGTCGGCCTGGGTGACGGGGGCGTCGAAGCCGAGGGTGGCGAGCACCTCGTCGATCCGTGACGGCTCGGGATGGCCGATGCCGAAGCCCGACAGCGACGCACCGCCCGCCGAGGTCGTCGACGGGTGCGTCGTGTCGCCCCAGTCGATGAGGAACGGCAGGGCGCCGCCAGCCCACGCCGGTGGCGACGTCAGCTTCCAGCTGAGCAGCCCGCCGTCGGGCGTAGCCCGCTGCATCGCCCTGGCGTCGCCAGGGTCGTGGCCGATCGACCGGGCGCGGGCGATCACCGCGTCGATGCCGTCGACGCGCAGTGCGAAGGTGACGAGCCGGGCGTCGTCCCCGAGTCCGTCGATCCCGAACGGCCGCGCCGCGGTCACATCGCCCTGTGTGGGATCGGGGCCGATGACCTCGAGGTACGACCCGTCGCCGAACGACAGCAGCGTGTTCGCCGTGCCGACACCGACGTGACGGCCACCCTGGCTGGGCGTGATCCCGATTGCCTCGCCGATCGCCGCGGTCGTCCCGGCGAGGTCCGTCGTCGCCAGGACGAGGTGGTCGAGCCGCGGTGCCGTCACCCGTCGCCGTTGCCTTGCGAACCCTTGATCTGCACGAACGCGAGGCGGATGTTCGACAGCGCGTCCTGCAGCGTGGCGGCCTCGGGGCCGAGGCGCGTGCCGAGCCCGTCGACCAGGCAGCCGACCGCATCGATCGCCAGCGCGGCATCGGCCAGGCGTGGCGGCGACGCCGACAAGTGGATCGCGGCCAGTTCGTACAGGCCCATCGCGTGGTTGGCGACGACGAGGTGGGCGGACACCTGGCCGAGGCGCTGGCGGGCGTCGGCCAGGGCGTCGAGCGCCTCGTCGACCTGGGTGTCGTCGCTGTCGTCCGCCACTTCGTCGGTCACCCGCGCTACCCTAGCTGCGACAACTTCAGCGTGAAGTGGGGCAACGTCGTCGAGACAGCGTCCCCACCCGGCCACTCCAGGGTGCGTCCGGGTCATCCGCACGGCGCTCATCGGCATCCTTGCCGGCACGGTCGTCGTCCCCGGCTGGCTTCTCGTGTCAATCCCAGCCGACGAAAGGGACGCACCCATTGCACAGGAGTGAGCAGCCATAGCACCGCCGCAATCAGCCGAGCACCGGTACAACGACCGCATCCGCGCTCGTGAGGTCCGCCTCATCGCCGTGGACGGTTCGCAGCTGGGCGTCAAGCCCTTGCCCGAAGCGTTGACCCTCGCCCGCCAACAGGACCTCGACCTCGTCGAGGTGGCGCCGATGGCGAACCCACCGGTGTGCCGGATCATGGATTACGGCAAGTTCCGCTACGAGGAGAGCCAGAAGGCCAAGGAGTCGCGGCGCAAGAACGTCCACGTGTCGATCAAGGAAGTGAAGTTCCGTCCGAAGATCGGCAAGGGCGACTTCGACACGAAGGTGCGCCACATGCAGGACTTCCTCGCCGAGGGGCACAAGGTCAAGGTCACGCTGCAGTTCCGCGGTCGTGAGATGGCCCACCCCGAGCTCGGCTCGAAGATCCTCGACGCCGTGCTCGAACAGGTCGGGCCCGGCGCCAAGGTCGAGACCCAGGCCCGCCTCGAAGGCCGGAACATGACGATGGTGTTGGCGCCGGACAAGAAGATCGTGCTCCCGCCGCGCAAGTCCGCGGAGGGCGACGAGCCCGAACCCGACGCCGCACCGGCCACCGAGGCCTAGCCGCCGACGCGTCGCCGCCCGGCGGGGACGGCGAACCGACGTGCCCTGACGGGCGCGCCCCCAGACAGGAATCGATGACGATGCCCAAGATGAAGACCAGCAAGACGGCGGCCAAGCGCTTCCGCAAGACCGGCACCGGCAAGCTCCGCCGGCTGCAGCAGAACCGCCAGCACCTGTTCGAGAAGAAGCCGTCGACGCGCACCCGGCGCCTCGACGGGATGGTCGACGTGCACCCCGGCGACGCCAAGAAGATCAAGCGCCTGCTCGCCGAGCGCTGATCGCACCGGCACCACCACCACACGACTGAGACGACCAAGGAGACAGGAACATGGCACGGGTCAAGCGCGCCGTCGGCTCGAAGAAGCACCGCAAGGCGGTGCTGGAGAAGGCCAAGGGCTACTACGGGAACAAGAGCCGCTCCGTTCGGGCGGCCAACGAGCAGGTCATGCGCAGCGGGCAGTACGCGTTCCGCGACCGCCGGGCGAAGAAGGGTGAGTTCCGCCGCCTGTGGATCCAGCGGATCAACGCGGCATGCCGGCTCGACGACATCAGCTACAGCCGGTTCATCGCCGGCCTGAACGCGGCGGGCATCGAGGTCGATCGCAAGGTGCTGGCCGACCTGGCCGTCACCGACCCGGCGGCGTTCAGCAGCCTCGTCACCGCGGCGAAGGCGGCGCTCTGAACGAGCGCATCTCGTTCAGGACGACCGCGCGACCGCCAGGAAGCCGGGTGTCGATGGGATTCGGGGGCGTAGCCCCCGGGTGTTGATGAACGAGCCTGGCTCGACGAACGCGCTCGCGTTCAACAACCCACGGGTTCAACGACTGCGGCGCCTCCTCGGGCGCCGCAGTTCGCGTGTCGAGGAAGGCGCGTTCGCCGTCGAGGGCGCGTCCCTCGTGCAGCAGGCCGTCGACGCCGGCTGGACGGTCGAGGCCCAGTTCGTCGCCCCGGGCGGCCAGCCGGTGGCGTGCGACGCGCCGGCGTTCACGCTCGCCGACGGCGTCGTCGAGCGCGTCGCCTCGACGGAGTCGCCGCAGCCATTGCTGGCGATCGTGCAGACGCGTGACGCACGGGTTCCTGCCGGCGCCTCGCTGGTGCTCGTCGCCGACCGGCTCGGCGACCCGGGCAACGCCGGGACGATGATCCGCAGCGCCGAGGCGGCGGGCGCGGACGCCGTCGTGCTCACCCCCGGATCGGTCGACCCGTACAACCCGAAGGTCGTGCGGGCCAGCGCCGGCTCGCTGTTCCGGGTGCCCGTGGTCTCGGCGGCGCTGGGGGACGTCGCCCTGCGCCGCCTCGGCACGTCGTCGCACCACGGCGACGACTACACCGCCGTCGACCTCACCGCCCCGGTCGCCCTCGTGATCGGCAACGAGGCCCACGGCCTGGCCGACGACGCGGCCGTCGACGGCTGGGTGTCGATCCCCGCCGCGGTCGAGAGCCTCAACGCGGCCATGGCTGCGACCCTGCTGTTGTTCGAGGCGGCCCGCCAGCGGCGGGCCGCCGGCCACCACCACTGACGCTGGCAGCGCGATGTGCGGGAGCTCGCTCTTCGTGATGGCAGCGTCGCTGGCTACGATGTGCGGCCGTGACTACCCAGCGATTTCGGTGCCCCCGGCTGGTCCGGGGTGGCGCGCCGATCCGCTGACGTCCGCCGTCCCGACACGCCGGGGGACCTCTCCGGTCCGGTACGACGTGTGACGAAAGGTTCTCCCCGATGATGATCGACGACGTGACGGCGGCGCGCGATGCCGCCGTCGAACGGATCGCCGCGGCGCCCGACGCGGCGACCGCCCGGGCGCTCGGCTCCGAGCTGCTCGGCAAGAAGGGCCCGTTCGCCGGGTTCAAGGTGCAGCTCGGCTCGCTGGCGACCGTCGACGACAAGCGCGCCGCCGGGCAGGCCGTGAACGCCGCCGTCGCGACGGTGACCGCGGCGCTCGACGACCGGCTTGCCGCGCTCGCCGGTGCCGAGCGTGCCGCGCAGCTCGAAGCCGAGGCGCTCGACCTCACCGAGGTGCTCGTGCGCCCGCGGCGTGGCCACGCCCACGTCGTCACCCAGGCGACGGAGCGGCTCGAGGACGTGTTCGTCGGGCTCGGCTTCCAGATCGCCGAGGGCCCCGAGGTGGAGAGCGACTGGTACAACTTCGAGGCCCTGAACATGGGTCCCGGCCATCCCGCTCGGGGCATGTGGGACACGCTGTTCACCGACCACGTACCGCCCGGCGGCGAGCCCGGCACCGTCGTGCTGCGCACCCACACGTCGCCCGTGCAGATCCGGGTGATGGAGACGATGGAGCCGCCGATCTACATGGTGATGCCCGGCCGGGTGTTCCGCCGCGACACGCCCGACGCCACGCACATGCCGGTGTTCCATCAGATCGAGGGGCTCGTCGTCGACCGCGGCATCACCATGGCCGACCTCGCCGGCACGATCGAGGCGTTCACCAAGGCGTTCTTCGGCAGCGACTTCACCAGCCGCCTGCGGCCGAGCTACTTCCCGTTCACCGAGCCGTCGGCCGAGTTCGACATCCAGACGCCCGCCGGCGACTGGCTGGAGCTCGGCGGCTGCGGGATGGTCCACCCCAACGTGCTGCGCGCCGGTGGCCTCGACCCCGAGGTGTGGAGTGGCTTCGCCTTCGGCTTCGGCATCGACCGCATGGCCAAGGAACGTCACGCCATCGGCGACATCCGCGAGATGTTCACCAACGACATCCGTTTCCTCGAACAGTTCTGAGAGCCCCTGATGAAGATCGTCCACTCATGGTTGAACGACCTGGCACCGGTCGGCGACGACACGACGGCGATCGCCGCGGCGTTGACGTCGCTCGGGTTGCAGGTCGAAGCGGTCGACGTCGTCGGCGCGTCCGTGCCCGGCGTGATCACCGCCCGCGTACTGCGCACCGAGCGCCATCCCGATGCGGCCAAGGTCCATCGCGTCTTCGTCGACGCCGGCGACGGCACCGAGCGGCACGTGTGGTGCGGCGCGTTCAACATGGCGTCCGGCGACGTCGTCCCGCTGGCCACGCCGGGCACGCTGATGCCCGACGGCCGGTTGATCGAGCCGAAACCGATCCTCGGCATCTCCAGCGACGGGATGCTGTGCTCGGCGCGGCGAGCTCGGCCTCGGCGACGATCACAGCGGCATCTGGATCTTCCCGCCCGGCACCCCGCTCGGCGTGCCCTACGGCGAGGCGCTCGGCACGACGCCCGAGACCGTCTACGACGTCGACCTGACGCGCAACCGGCCCGACTGCTGGGGCCACCTCGGTGTCGCCCGTGACCTCGCCGCCCACCTCGGCGTCGGCCTCGACGCCGAGCCCGGCGACGTCCACGCCACCGGGCCGGAGCGCACGGCCTCGGTGGAGATCGTCGACGGCGAGCGCTGCGGTCGCTTCACGGCCACCGTGATGAGCGGTGTCGTCGTCGGGCCGTCGCCGGACTGGATCGCCAGTCGCCTCACCGCGGCCGGCATGCGGCCGATCAACAACGTCGTCGACGCCAGCAACTACGTGATGCTGGAGCGCAACCAGCCGAACCACGCCTACGACCTGGATCGCCTCGGTGGCGGGGGTTTCCGCATCCGCCTGGCTCGTGACGGCGAGACGATGGTCACGCTCGACGAGGTCGAGCGCACCCTGACCGCCGGCGACCTGCTGATCTGCGACGCCGACGACGTGCCGATCGGTGTCGGCGGGATCATGGGCGGCCACGACAGCGAGATCGGGGAGGTGACGACGACGATCGCCTTCGAGGTCGCCTGGTTCGAGCCGTCCGGCATCCAGCACAGCGCCGCCCGCCTCGGGCTGCGCAGCGAGGCATCGGCGCGCTTCGAGCGCGGTGTCGACCCGTACGGCATCGACCGCTCGATCGCCCGCTTCGTCGAGCTGCTGTCGATCACCTGCCCGGACCTCGTCGTCCACGCGGGCGCGACCGACGCGCGCAGCGATGCGCTGCCACCCCTGGAGCGGCGGGCGCTGGTGCGCCCGGCGCGGGTCAACGCGCTGCTCGGCGCGTCGCTGGATCGTGAGCGGATGGTGGAACTGATCGAGCCGATCGGCTTCACGTCGACGGTCACCGACAGCGGCGACCTCGACGTGTCACTGCCGCCGTGGCGGCCCGACAGCACCGACGAGGTCGACGTCGTCGAGGAGATCGCCCGGCACTTCGGCTACGCGAACATCGGCAAGACCGTGCCGAAGTCGACGGTGCACGGTCGGCTGTCGGTCCGCCAGGGCCGCCGCCGCCAGCTGCGCCAGGTGCTGCTCGGCCTCGGCTGCAGCGAGGCCATGCCCAACCCGTTCCTCGCCCCGATCGACCTCGATCGCGCCGGGCTGGCGGCCGAGGCGGTGCGCATCGTCAACCCGCTCGCGGCCGAGGAGAGCGTGCTGCGCACGTCGCTGCGCCCCGGTCTCCTCAAGGCCGTCGCACTCAACGAGTCGCACCGCCGGCCCGGCGTGGCGCTGTACGAGATCGGCCACGTCTACCCGCCGGGCGGCGGCGACCTGCCCGACGAGCACGAGGCGCTCGGCGTCGTCCTCGCCGGCGCTGACGCCGCAGCAGCGATGGCGCTGTGGCGCGAGGTCGCCGTGGCGATGGGCTTCGGGGCGCGGGTCGACCAGGGCACGGTGCCGGCCGGCCTGCACCCGACGCGCTCGGCGACGCTGTCGGTCGGGCGCGACGTCGCCGGGGCCGTCGGCGAGATCCATCCCGACGTCTGCGACGGGTACGACATCGCCGAGCGTGTCGCCGTGCTGGAGCTGAACCTCACCGTGCTGCTCGCCAACGAGCCGAAGCCGGCGGCGTGGAGGCCGACGAGCCGCTACCCGTCGAGCGACCTCGACCTGGCGTTCACCGTCCCGGCGAAGCTGTCGGCGGAGCGGGTGGAGAAGGCGATCAAGCAGGCCGCCGGCAACGTGCTCGTCGACGTCGCCCTGTTCGACGTCTACCGCGGCAGTGGCGTCGCCGCCGGTGAGCGCTCCCTGGCCTACCGCCTGCGCCTGCAGGCCGCCGACCACACCCTGACCGACGACGAGCTGACCGCGGCGCGCGACCAAGGTGGTCGCCGCCGTCACCAAGCAGGGCGCGACGTTGCGGGGCTGACGACGCCGTCGTGCGATTCGAGATGTGCGCACCCGCGCCGCAAATCTCGAATCGCGGACGGCGGATCTCAGGCAGGCGTCAGCGCAGGGAGCCGATGCCCAGGGAGCCGTCGTCGCCAGGGTGGCGGACTCCGGCGGCGACGGCTCGGGGGTTGAGCGACGGCGGGGCGATGCGGGTCAGGGTGTTGCGGTCGATGTGACTGAACGGCTCGTCGCGGCCGGCGATCTGCATCACGCCCTCCTCCTCGTACGACCAGCGTCCGTCGGGGTGGATCGTCACGTGGATCCGGTAGCTGACGGTCGTGAACTCGCTGTCGAGGAACGGGTTGGAGAGGATCCCGAACACGGTGTCGCCGCGGGTGGCCCGCAGCTCGAACTCGGTCGAACCGGCGTCGGCGGGGCCGCCGGCGAGCACCACTTGGGCGCGGGGGATGGACAGCGTCAGCATCACCCGTGACCGTGCCGGCTCCCACAGCCAGTAGCCGACCTGGTCGTGGAACGTCTCCGGGTCGTCGGGGCGGACGACGTGGGTGTGGTAGCGCAGGCCGAACAGCAGCTGCGGCCCGTTGGTCTGTGGGTCGATGGGCTGCAGCTCGTAGCGCTCGTTGAACTCGTCCTCGTCGGTGCCCTCGGCGACGGGGTGCTCGTCGTGGCCGGCGCCGGCCCACACCCCGGCCATTGGCGCCAGCGGGCCGAGCTGGGCGAGCGTGTCGTCGCCGCTCGGCGGTTCGGTGTAGATGTCGTCGCCGTAGGAACCGTCGTCGGTGGCCATGCGAGCGGAAGCCTACGAGCCACCCGATCGGGTCGCCCAACGGCCATGTCTCACGTCGCCGGTGGGAGGCCCATCGGGTTCGGGTAGGTGATCGTCGAGCTGTCGCGCAGGCTGCGGGCGATCGGGCCGGCGAGCGCGGTCAGCTCTTCCCGGGTGACGGCGAGATCGACGAACAGGCGCGCCGCGGCGACGTCGGTGGCCGCCTCGATGTCGGCGCGCAGGGCGACGCCGACGTCGGTCAATCGCTCGCCGTCGTCGAGCAGGCCGCGGCCGACGAGCCGCGCCGCCGCTGCCGCCCACTCCTCGGTGGACCAGCCGCGCGACTCACGCAGCAGGTCGCCGGGCGGGTTGCGCTCGTCGGCGCCGAACAGGACGAGCGCCTCGCAGCCGTCGAGGTCGGCGGCGACGAGGGCGGCGACATGACCATCGCCGCGGTGCTCGCGCGTCGTCGTGCACGCCTGCCACAGGCGCTCGACCGGGTCGTCGGCGACCGGCAACGCCTGGTTGGCGGCGAACAGTGGGCGGCCGTGCGGCGACGCCGCGGCCACGAGCGGTTCGAGCATCCCGGCCAGGCGGCCGGCATCGCGCTCGATGTCCGGCACGAGACGACGCAACGCCGCGGCCGCTGACGCACGCCGGGCGGCGAGGACGGCGTCGGGCGTGGCGACCGTCCAGGCGTCAGGCAGCGTGGCGCGGACCCGGGCGGGGGAGAAGTTGAAGAACGTCGCCTCGACGACCGCCGGTCCGACCGCGCCGAACGGCGCCGCCCGGCAGGCGAAGTACCCGGCCCAGAAGCCGCGCAGGCCCAGCGCATCCGGGGCCTCCCGGCACTCCGGGGCGAAGTACGACACGGCATTGACGTGTTCGAGCAGGTGCCACGTGTTTCGCACCCAGGGATCGACGGCGCTCATGGCACCAGTCTGTTCCAGGCGCGGCGTGCACGTTGCGTCAGCGGAGCCGCGACGCGGCGACCGGAGCACGAACAAGCTCAGTTGTTCGAAAGGTCATCCGGGGCATTGGCCACCCAGGCGGTGCGGCCGCCCTGGCGGCGCAGGACCTCGCGCCACAGCTCGGCCGGCTCCGCGGTGAACAGATCGTCGGGCTCGGCGTCGATCACCATCCACGCCCCGGCGTCGAGCTCGTCCTCCAGCTGCATCGGCGCCCAGCCGGCGTAACCGCGGAAGATCCGCACCCGGCGGACCGCAGCGGCGACGTCGTCGGGATCGATCGCCAGGTCGACCGTGCCGATGCCGGCGTGGAGGTTGCTCCAGGCGTCGTCGTCGGGACCGTCGGCGGCGGCGAGGGCGATCAGGGCGTCGGCCTCGACCGGCCCGCCCCGGAAGACGACGTGCGGCGGGCTGAGCCGATCCATCCATTCGGTGAGCCCGTCGATCGACGTCTCCCGGCCCGGCCGGTTGAGGACGACACCGACCGCACCCTGGTCGTTGTGCTCGAGCATGTAGACGACGGAGCGGTCGAAGTTCGGATCGCCGAGCGGGGGCGTGGCGACCAGCAATCTGCCCTTGGTGGACACGTCCACATGGTCGCGCACGTGCTCACCTCTGTCCGGCCGCGTTCCGGATGCTTGCATGGCCATGCGTTCGTCTGTATGGTCATGCGCCTATGTTGCGCGTCGGGATCCTCGGGGCGTCGGGCTACACCGGCGCCGAACTGCTGCGGCTGTGCGCCCAGCACCCGCAGTTCGACGTGGTCTACGCCACCGGCGACAGCCAGGCCGGCACGAAGGCCGCGGCACTGTACCCGAGCGTTGCCGGTCACTACCCGGACCTCGTCTTCGAGGCCGTCGACGTCGACCGCGCCGCCGAGCTGGACCTCGTCTTCCTCGGCCTCCCGCACGAGGCGAGCATGGCGATGGCGCCGGAGCTGGTCGGCAGGGTGCGCTGTGTCGTCGACCTGTCCGCCGCCTACCGGCTGAAGGACGCGTCGCTCTACCCGGGCTGGTACGGCTTCGAGCACGACCAGCCGGCGCTGCTGGAGCAAGCCGTGTTCGGCCTGCCGGAGATGCACCGCGCCGGGCTCAAGGAGGCCCAGCTGGTGGCCACGCCGGGCTGCCACGTCACCTCGGCGACGCTGGCGCTGGCCCCGCTCGTGCAGGCCGGACTGATCGAGACGACCGGTGTGATCGTCAACAGCGTCACCGGGATCAGCGGCGCCGGACGGGGGCTCAAGCACACGTCGCTGTTCTGCAGCGCCGACGAGGACGTCACCGCCTACGGCCTGCTCGACCACCGGCACACCCCCGAGATCGAGCAGGAGGTCGGCGCCCAGGTGTTGTTCACCCCACACCTCGCACCGTTGAACCGGGGCATCCTTGCCACCTGCTACGCCCGGTCGTCCGGCGACGTGTCGACGGCGACGCTGCTCGACGTCCTGTCCGGCCACTACCGCGACGAGCCGTTCGTGTTCGTGAGCGAAGCCTCGCCGTCGACGAAGGCGACCCTCGGCAGCAACATGGCCCACGTCACCGCCCGTTACGACGAGCGCACGGGCACGGTGATGGCGATCTGCGCGATCGACAACCTCGCCAAGGGCGCCTCCGGCGGCGCGGTCCAGGCCGCCAACGTCGCGCTCGGCCTCGACGAGACCGCGGGCCTGACCCAAGTCGGTCTGTACCCGTGAACGTGCGCCTTGGAGTGCCAGCCGCGGGTTGGAGTGCCACGTGGCCGATGGAGTGGATCTCGCGCCCCCGTCGCTGCGCAACGCACTCCATCGCACGCCTGGCACTCCAAGCACAGGTGGTGGACGGATGACGCCGTCGGAGCGGGCTTCGACGTTGGTCGAGGCGTTGCCGTACATCCGGCGCTTCGCCGATCAGGTCGTCGTCGTCAAGTACGGCGGCAACGCGCTCGCCGGGGCGTCGGAGGACGACGCCCTCGCCCTGTTCGCCCAGGACGTCGTGCTGATGCGCCAGGTCGGGATGCGCCCCGTCGTCGTCCACGGCGGCGGCCCGCAGATCAGCGACTTGATGGCGCGCCTCGGCAAGGTCACCGAGTTCCGTGACGGCCTGCGGGTCACCGACGCCGAGACGATCGACATCGCCCGGATGGTGCTCATCGGCCAGGTCAACCCGCAGTTGGTTGCGGCGATCAACGTCCACGGCCCGCTTGCCGTCGGCGTCTCCGGCGAGGATGCCGGCCTCATCAGGGCGACGGCGCGCGACGAGCGGCTCGGCTTCGTCGGCGACGTCGAGTCGATCAACCCGACGATCCTGCTCGGCCTGCTCGACGACGGGTTCATCCCGGTCGTCGCCACCGTCGGCACCGACCACAGCGGGCAGGCCTACAACATCAACGCCGACACCGTCGCCGGGGCGATCGCCGAGGCGCTCGGTGCCGAGAAGCTCGTCTACCTCACCGACATCGAGGGGCTGCGCCGCCAGGTCGACGACCCGGCGAGCCTGCTGCGCCAGACGACGCCCGACGAGCTCGACGCCCTGAAGGCGCAGGGGATCATCGCCGGCGGGATGATCCCGAAGACCGACAGCTGCGTCCACGCCGTGCGCAACGGCGTGCGTCGTGCGCACATCCTCGACGGCCGCATCCCCCACGTGCTGCTGCTCGAGATCTTCACCGACGAGGGGATCGGCACGATGGTGTCGGCGAGCCGACACCCGGCAGCACAGTTCGAGGGACACCCAAATGACTGACATCACGACGCAGAGCCCGTTCATCCCGGTGTTCGCCCCGGCGACCACCACCTTCGTGCGCGGCGAGGGCACCGAGCTGTGGGACGACGCCGGCAAGCGCTACCTCGACTTCCTCGGCGGCCTGGCGGTGATCTCCCTCGGCCACGCCAACCCGGCCATCGCCGACGCGCTGAGCACGCAGAGTCACACGCTGTGGCACGTCAGCAACCTGTTCGCCAACGACGTCGCCGTTGCAACGGCCCACAAGCTGACCGGCCTGCTGGCCGAGGTCACCGGCTGCGACGGCCAGGTGTTCTTCTGCAACAGCGGCGCCGAGGCCAACGAGGCCGCGCTGAAGCTGGCCCGCAAGTTCGGCGGCCGCGGCCGCCACGCGGTGATCAGCGCCTACGGCAGCTTCCACGGCCGCACGCTGGCGACGCTCGCCGCCACCGGGCAGCCCGCGAAGCACGAGCCGTTCTTCCCGATGCCGGACGGCTTCCGCCACGTCGTGCTCAACGACCTCGACGCGCTCGCCGCGGCGGTCGACCCGAGCGTCAGCGCCGTGCTGCTGGAACCGGTTCAGGGCGAGGGCGGCGTCATCCCCGCCGACCCCGGCTACCTGCGCGACGTGCGCGCCCTGTGCGACGAGCGCGGGCTGCTGCTGATCATGGACGAGGTGCAGACCGGGATGGGGCGGCTCGGCACGTGGTTCGGTTTCGAGCAGGCCGGGATCGTCCCCGACGTGGTGACGATGGCCAAGGGCATCGGCAACGGCTTCCCCGTCGGCGCGGTGTGGGCCAAGCGCGACGTCGCCGGCGTGTTCCAGCCCGGCGACCATGGCAGCACCTACAGCGGCACGGCGCTGGCGACGGCGGTGGTCAGCGCGGTGATCGACGAGATGCGCCGGATCGACGCGCCTGGCCTCGCCGCCGAGTCGGGTGCCTACCTGCGCGCCGCACTGGAGGCGATCCCCGGCGTGGCGAGCGTGCGCGGCGCCGGCCTGCTGCTGGCCGCCGAGCTGGACGAGGGCCGCGACGCCAAGGCGCTGTACGCCGACCTGATGGATCGCGGCCTGGTGACCAATGCGGTCACGGCGACGGCGCTGCGCCTGGCTCCACCCCTGAACGTCTCCCGTGACCACCTCGACGAAGCGGTGGCGATGATCACAGCCGCGCTCGCAGCATGAGGCACTTGCTGACCGTCACCGACCTCGACGCCGCCGAGGTCGCCACCGTGCTCGACCTGGCCACGTCGGACGACCTGCGCCCGGTCCTGGCGCGTCACGGCGTCGCCCTGATCTTCGAGAAGCCGTCGAACCGCACCCGCCAGTCGATGGAGATCGCCGTCGCCCAGCTCGGCGGCCACCCCGTTTACACCCGCGGCGAGGAGGTCGGCTTCGACGTGCGCGAGACGGTCGAGGACGTCACCCGGGTGATGGCGGGCTACCACGCCGTACTTGCCGCCAGGGTGTTCGACCACGGCGTCGTCGAGCGGATGGCCGCCGTGTCGAGCGTGCCCGTCGTCAACATGCTCAGCGACTTCGCCCACCCGCTGCAGGCGCTGGCCGACGTGTTGACGATGCAGCAGGTCCACGGGCCGCTGGACGGCCGGACCGTCGCCTGGGTCGGCGACTACAACAACGTCGCCCGTTCGCTGGCCGAGTGCTGCGTGCTCGTCGGCGCGAACGTGTCGCTCTGCTGCCCGGTCGGCTACTCGGCAGACGAGGCGGAGATCGAACGGCTGAACCTGCTCGGCGACGGGTCGGTCCGCCAGACTCACCGGCCCGTCGAGGCCGTCGCCGGGGCGATCGCCGTGCACACCGACACGTGGACGTCGATGGGCCAGGAGACCGAGAAGGAACAGCGCAAGCAGGCGTTCGAGGGCTTCCAGGTCGACGAGGCGCTGATGGCCGCCGCCGAGCCGGCGGCGTGCTTCTACCACTGCCTGCCGGCCTACCGGGGCGTGGAGGTGTCCGCCGACGTGATCGACGGCCCGCACAGCCGGGTGATCGAGCAGGCCCACAACCGGCTGCATGCCGCCCGCGGCATGCTCGCCTTCCTCATGGGGGTCCGATAGGTGGCGTCGAAGGTGCAGCGGCAGCAGACGATCGTCACGCTGATCGGCAAGCATGCGGTCACCAACCAGCCGCAGCTCGTCGAGCTGCTGGGCGCCGAGGGGATCGCCGCCACGCAGGCGACGGTGTCGCGCGACCTCGACGACCTCGGCGCGGTCAAGGTGCGCGTGCCCGGCGGGGAGACGGTCTACGCGATCCCGGAGTACGAGCCGGCGCGCATCGCCCCGGAGGACCAGCTGCGGCGGGTGATGGGGGAGTGGGTCGCCGAGGTCCGCCGCTCCGGCAACCTGATCATCCTGCGCACGCCGCCCGGCTGCGCGCACGTCGTCGCCTCCGCGCTCGACCGCTCAGGGATCGACGGTGTGATCGGCACCGTCGCGGGCGACGACACGCTGCTGGTGGTCGCCGAGGAATCCGTCGGCGGTCCCGAGCTGGCCGAGCGGCTCAAGGAACTGGCAGGGATCACATGACCGACATGTCCGGGCAGACGTTGTGGCACGGCCGCTTCGAGGACGGGCCGAGCGAGGCTCTGTTGGCCTTCACCGTCAGCCTGCCGTTCGACCAGCTGATGTGGCGCGAGGACATCGTCGGGTCGCGGGCTCATGTCCGCGGGCTCGCCCACGTCGGCTTGCTCACGGTCGACGAGCGCATCGCCGTGCTCGGCGCACTCGACGAGGTCGAGGCCGAGCTGGCCACCGGCAGGTTCGAGTTCGTCGCCAGCGACGAGGACATCCACACCGCGATCGAGCGGCGGGTCACCGCGCTGGCCGGACCGGCCGGCGCCAAGCTGCACACCGGTCGCAGCCGCAACGACCAGTGCGCCACGGATCTGCGCCTGTGGTGCAAAACGGCCCTGGCCGACGTCGCCCGACGCGTGGTCGCCCTGCAGGAGGTGCTGCTGCGGCGCGCCGTCGACGCCGGCGACACCTACCTGCCCGGCTACACCCACCTGCAGCGCGCCCAGCCGGTGCTGCTGGCCCACCACCTGTTGGCGCACTGCTGGGCCCTGGCCCGCGACGTCGACCGACTGCTGGCGACGATCGAGCGGCTCGACGTGTCGCCGCTCGGCGCCGGCGCGCTCGCCGGCTCGTCGCTGCCGCTCGACCCGGGGTTCACCGCCGCCGAGCTCGGCTTCGCCCGCCCGTTCGACAACAGCCTCGACGCGGTCAGCGACCGCGACCACGTCGCCGAGGGTCTGTTCGACCTTGCCCTGCTCGGCATCCACCTGTCGCGGATGGGCGAGGAGTGGGTGCTGTGGACCAGCGACGAGCTCGGCTTCGCCCGCCTCGACGACGCCTACGCCACCGGTTCGTCGATGCTCCCGCAGAAGAAGAACCCGGACATCGCCGAGCTCGTCCGCGGCAAGAGCGGTCGGCTGATCGGCAACCTCACGGGCCTCCTGGTGATGCTCAAGGGTCTGCCGCTGTCGTACAACCGCGACCTCCAAGAGGACAAGGAGCCGCTGTTCGACTCGGTACGCCAGGTGTCGCTCGGCCTGTCGGCGATGGCCGGGATGATCGCCACGGCGACGTTCCTGCCCGAGCGGATGCAGGCTGCCGCCGACGCCGAGTCCACCGCGGCCACGGACCTCGCCGAGTGGCTCGTAGAGCGCGGCACACCGTTCCGCGATGCCCACGCGATCGTCGGCGCGCTCGTGCGCCGGGCGCTGGCGGGGGAGGCGTCGCTGGCCTCGCTCGTCACCGCCGACGAGCACCTCGGCCCGGAGGCCGCGGCCCTCGTCGCACCGGGTGTCGCTGTCACCAGGCGGACGACGCCCGGTGGCGCCGGCCCGGTTCCCGTCGCCGCCCAGTTGGAGCGCTTCACCGACGTCCTCGCCGCGCTGCAGGCCCGCACTGCCGCCCAGGGCGCCGCGCCGGGCTCGACCGGTCCGGCTCCGTTCCGGTGAGCCGATTCGAGATGTGCCGTCCCCGTGCGCCCATCTCGAATCGCGCCCGCCGGCGCCCCCGAGGCGATGTGAGATGTGCGGTGCAGCTGCGCACATCTCGAATCGCGTCTGTGAGCGGCGATGTCGTGAGCCGGCCGCGCCGCCTGCCCGTCGCCTTCTTCGCTCGCGAGTCGACGGTGGTTGCCCCGGAGCTGCTCGGCAAGCGGCTCGTGATCGGCCGCTGTCAGGGGCGGATCACCGAGGTCGAGGCGTACACCAGCGACGACCCGGCCAGCCATGCGTTCCGCGGTCCGACGGCGCGGAACGCCGTGATGTTCGGCCCGCCCGGGCGCTTCTACGTGTACTTCACGTACGGGGTGCACCACTGCGCCAACATCGTCACCGGGACCGTCGGCGTCGGCCAGGGAGTGCTGCTGCGTGGCGTCGAGCCGCTCGCCGGCCTGGCGCTGTTGCGTGCCCGTCGCGGCCCGGTGCCCGACGCCCGGCTCGCCGACGGCCCCGGCAAGCTTGCCCAGGCGTTCGGCCTCGATCTCGCCGACAACGGCCGCCGCGCCGTCGTCTACGACGACGGCATCGACGTGGTGATCCCCGAGCCCGGGCCGCGCATCGGGATCACGAAGGCGGTCGACTGGCCCCGTCGTTGGGTCTTGCCGACTGTTCCCAGTGCAGCCAGTAGCCGTGCGGGTGCGAGGTCCCGAGCCGCTCGACTCGCCGTCGCCCGCCCCGCCAGGTGACGAGCGAGACGGCGGTGCAGTGCTCGGGCTCCGCCGTCGTCGGGATCGGCAGGCCCGGTGTCTGAGCGGGCGATTCGGCGACGATCCACGACAGGTCGCGTCCCGCGCCGACCCGGTCCAGCTCGCGGACGAACGCCCGCTGCCCGTCGGTCGGCAGGTAGCTGAGCATCCAGGTCGTCGTCACCACAGGATGACCGGCGCCGGCCACCTCGCCGACGCATGCCGCCACGTCGGCGACCGCATCACCGCGTCGGATCGGCGGCGGATCCTGCCGGGCGACGCCGATCGCGGCGCGCAGCCGGGCGAACCGATCGGCCTGGTCCGGCCACACGCAGGCCTCCAGCCAGCGCACGGCGGCGTCGTCGGTGACGTCGATCGGCTGGCTGTCGAGCCCGAGCCGCGCGGCCACGGCGGGCACCGCCGCCGGCAGCGGCACGTCGCCGCGCAACCCGCAGGTCAGCTCGACGGGGGACGGCGCGCCGACCGGTCCGCCGGGCTCGTAGTCGTAGTGATAGCGGTCGACGCACGTCGTCAGCCCGGCGCTGGTGCCGACGTCGACGAGCGCGAGCGGCCCGCACTTCGCGGCGACCAATCCCAGCAGCGGCAGCAGCACCGCGCAGCGCCCGACCTCGTTGGTCTGGGTGTGGTGGGTGGCCAGCATGGCCCGGACCTCGTCGCCGTGGGCGAGCGCGGTCGCCCGGAACGCCGGGTAGGGGTCGCCCTGTGCCGGCGCCGGCGTGAGGTTCGGGTAGAACGCCGCCAGCTCCGGGGCGGCGCCACGCAGGACCAGGTCGTGGACGGCGGCGAACAGCAGTGGCGGGTTGTGCTGCTCGGCCGGGGCGGCGAGCAGCAGCCCGGCGACGTCCGGGTCCTCGGCGACGCCGGCGCCGAGCCGGGAGTACAGCGGGGCCCGCGGCAGGCATGTGCGCGAGAAGTCGGCGAAGCGGCGTCGCAGTTCGGGCAGATCGGCCATCGAGGACCGTCACTACCACCCCGGCGATGCGCACCGCTTCCTGGCGTTCACGTTGGCCGTCGTCGTCGTGGCCGGGTGCGGTTCCGGTGCGTCGGATCCGGTGCAGACGACCGGGATCGACACGACGACCGTCACGTCGGCGCGACCGCCGGCCGCACCGTCACGATCAAGGTCGACCATGACGCCGACGGCTTCGGCGTGTTCGGGACGACGACGCCGACCGGCCTCACCGCCGGAACCGTCCGCCTGGTGCTCGCCGCCGCCGAGGACAACCCCGAGCCGGTCGACGTCCTCGTCCTCGACGCCGACGACGACGACATGGTCTTCGAGTTCGTCGGCGTGCCGGGCGGCGTCAGCCGCGGCGCCGACGTCGAGCCCGCCGCCGGCACCTATGGCGTACGTCACGGCACCGACGAGAAGTCGTTCGAGGTGAGCTGAGCCCCGGATGCCAACATGGTCGGCCGATGGACCTCCTGGCCGACCTCGAAGCACGTGGACTGATCCACCAGACGACCGATCGCGATGCGCTCGCTGCCCGGTTGGCGCAGGGCAACGCCGGCATCTACGTCGGCTTCGATCCCACGGCGGACTCGCTGCACGCCGGGAACCTCGTCGGTCAACTGTTCCTGCGCCGCTTCCAGCGTGCCGGTCACCGGCCGTTCGTGCTCGCCGGCGGGGCCACCGGGATGGTCGGCGACCCGGGAGGACGGTCCGAGGAGCGCAACCTGCTCGACCTCGACACGCTGCGCCACAACGTCGAGTGCATCAAGCGCCAGCTGGCGAGCCTGCTCGACTTCGAGCCAGGCCCGTTCCAGGCGACACTGGTCAACAACGCCGACTGGACCGAGGGCATCACCCTGCTCGAGTTCCTGCGCGACGTCGGCAAGCACGCCACGGTCAACCAGATGATCGCCAAGGACTCCGTGCGTTCCCGGCTGGAGGGCGAGCACGGCATCTCCTTCACCGAGTTCAGCTACCAGCTGCTGCAGGCCAACGACTTCCGCCACCTCTACGAGCACCACGACGTCGAGATCCAGGCCGGGGCGTCGGACCAGTGGGGCAACATCGTCGCCGGCGTCGACCTCATCCGGCGCCGTCTCGACGGCCGAGCGTTCGCCATCACCCACCCGCTGATCACCAAGTCGGACGGCTCGAAGTTCGGCAAGTCCGTCAGTGGCGCGGTCTGGCTGGAGCCGGCGCGCACCTCGCCCTACCAGTTCCGCCAGTTCTGGGTGCAGACCGACGACGCGATGGTCGGCACGTACCTGAAGATGCTCTCGCTGAAGCCGCTCGACGAGATCGAGGCGATCCTCGCCGAGCAGGCCGAGGCGCCGGATCGGCGCGTCGCCCAGCGAGCACTGGCAGACGAGATGACCGGTGCGGTGCACGGCGTCGAGGCGGCACGGCTGGCGTCGAGCGCCGCCGACGTGCTGTTCGGCGGCGATCCGGCGTCGGCGTCGGCCGAGGTGCTGGCGACGGTCGCGGCCGAGGTGCCGACCGTGGAGCTGCCGCCGTCGCTCGATGGCCTCCGGGTCCACGAGCTGCTTGTCACCGGCGGGTTGGCCAAGTCGAACAGCGAGGTCAACCGGCTGCTCGGTCAGGGTGCCGTCCGCGCGGGGAGCCGCGTCCTCGGTGCAGACGGCGAGCTGGCCGCATCCGACCAGCTCAACGGCGGTTTCGTGCTCCTTCGCAAGGGCAAGCGCGATTTCCTTCTCGGAAAACTTGTCGGGAGAGGTTGACGCTCCGGCCCTGCCTGGATAGCGTAGCTACTCGCTTCGGACGGGCTCAACCGCTCCGGAGAGGCACCAACAGCCGCCGAAAAGGTAGCTGCGTGCCCGAGCTTCGGCTCCTTGAAAACGGAAGAGAAGACTGAACGCCAGTGCGGGCAGCGATGGAGTCGGCCCTCGGGTCGCCGCCAGACGCTGTCTGTCAATTTCAAAGTCCATTGGTCCCAACCGATGGCAAATCAGTCAGATCTGGGCACAGCGGACCTGGGAATTTCCCCCAAGTCGTGCCCGGCTCTACAGCGAACGCAGCTTCACCTTTGGTGAGGTCATGTTCTTGTTGGAGAGTTTGATCCTGGCTCAGGACGAACGCTGGCGGCGTGCTTAACACATGCAAGTCGAACGAGGTCCATCCTTCGGGAGAAGACCTAGTGGCGAACGGGTGCGTAACACGTGAGGAACTTGTCCCGGTCTCTGGGATAACAGTTGGAAACGACTGCTAATACCGGATGACGTCGGAGCGTCGCATGGCGCGCTGACGAAAGGGTTACCGGATCGGGAGAGCCTCGCGGCCTATCAGCTTGTTGGTGGGGTAACGGCCTACCAAGGCATCGACGGGTAGCTGGTCTGAGAGGATGATCAGCCACACTGGGACTGAGACACGGCCCAGACTCCTACGGGAGGCAGCAGTGGGGAATCTTGCGCAATGGGCGAAAGCCTGACGCAGCAACGCCGCGTGCGGGAAGAAGGCTCTCGGGTTGTAAACCGCTTTCAGAAGGAACGAAACTGACGGTACTTTCAGAAGAAGGTGCGGCCAACTACGTGCCAGCAGCCGCGGTGACACGTAGGCACCAAGCGTTGTCCGGATTTATTGGGCGTAAAGAGCTCGTAGGCGGTTCAGTAAGTCAGGTGTGAAATCTTTGGGCTTAACCCAAAGCGTGCACTTGATACTGCTGTGACTTGAGTTCGGTAGGGGAGTGGGGAATTCCTAGTGTAGCGGTGAAATGCGCAGATATTAGGAGGAACACCGGTGGCGAAGGCGCCACTCTGGGCCGAAACTGACGCTGAGGAGCGAAAGCGTGGGTAGCAAACAGGATTAGATACCCTGGTAGTCCACGCCGTAAACGTTGGGCACTAGGTGTGGGTTCCAACCAACGGGATCCGCGCCGTCGCTAACGCATTAAGTGCCCCGCCTGGGGAGTACGGCCGCAAGGTTAAAACTCAAAGGAATTGACGGGGGCCCGCACAAGCAGCGGAGTGTGTTGCTTAATTCGATGCAACGCGAAGAACCTTACCTGGGCTTGACATGTGGGGAAAAGCCGTAGAGATGCGGTGTCCTTCGGGGCCTCACACAGGTGGTGCATGGCTGTCGTCAGCTCGTGTCGTGAGATGTTGGGTTAAGTCCCGCAACGAGCGCAACCCTTATTCTATGTTGCCAGCGGGTAATGCCGGGGACTCGTAGAAGACTGCCGGGGTCAACTCGGAGGAAGGTGGGGACGACGTCAAGTCATCATGCCCCTTATGTCCAGGGCTGCAAACACACTACAATGGCCGGTACAAAGGGCTGCGAACTCGTGAGGGTGAGCGAATCCCAGAAAGCCGGTCTCAGTTCGGATTGGAGGCTGCAACTCGCCTCCATGAAGCTGGAGTTGCTAGTAATCCCGGATCAGCATGCCGGGGTGAATACGTTCCCGGGCCTTGTACACACCGCCCGTCACACCACGAAAGTCGGCAACACCCGAAGCCGGTGGCCTAACCGCAAGGAAGGAGCCGTCGAAGGTGGGGTCGGTGATTGGGGTGAAGTCGTAACAAGGTAGCCGTACCGGAAGGTGCGGCTGGATCACCTCCTTTCTAAGGAGCATCGTTCAACCGTTGGCCGGCATTCGTCCGGTCCGGTTCGAACCAGTTCCCAGTTGGTGCACTGGTGGGTCGGTCGACGCGTCGTCGAGGGTCGTAGGATTCGTCCTCCTCTCGCCGTCGAATCGGCTGACCTTGTCTTCTCTTCCGTTTCGAGGGAGTCGGCCCGTCTGGGTCCGCTCTTCCTCTCGAGCGCACGGCACGAGCTCCTCCGAGCTCCACTGCCCCGGCGCCCGCTCCCGTCTCGGTCGAGCGTGAAGGTGGTCGCACCGACACGATCCCGAGGTGGCTGGTGGACACCGTGCGATGCCCTTTGAGAACTGCAGAGCAAGCACGAGCATCTTTGTTCTTCCAAGCTACAAAGAGCCAACGGTGGATGCCTTGGCGCCAAGAACCGATGAAGGACGTGAGTGACTGCGAAAAGCTGCGGGGAGCCGTCGACTGGGCGTTGATCCGCAGATGTCCGAATGGGGAAACCCAACACTCGTCATGGAGTGTTACCCCGGCCTGAACACATAGGGCCGGTGGAGGGAACCGGGGGAATTGAAACATCTCAGTACCCCGAGGAAAGGAAAGCAACCGCGACTCCCTGAGTAGTGGCGAGCGAAAAGGGAAGAGACTAAACCGTGCCAGTGCCAAGCCTGATGGCGTTGCTGGCGCGGGGTCGAGGGACCAGGAGGTGTGGCATCAGACGCACCACGGAGTTAACAAGTTGCTGTGTAGGAGAACGGCTCTGGAAAGGCCGGCCGCAGTGGGTAACAGCCCCGTATCCGAAACGCACGCAACCTCCGCCTGTCATCCCAAGTAATGCCGGGACCGTGAAAACCGGCATGAATCTGTGGGGACCACCCCATAAGTCTAAGTATTCCTTGGCGACCGATAGTGAACTAGTACCGTGAGGGAAAGGTGAAAAGCACCCCGGGAGGGGAGTGAAATAGTACCTGAAACCGTTGGTTTACAAACAGTCAGAGTGTCGTCACCTTCGGGTGGCCACGATGGCGTGCCTTTTGAAGAATGAGCCTGCGAGTTACGGTATGTGGCAAGGTTAACCGGTGACGGGAAGCCGAAGCGAAAGCGAGTCTGAAGAGGGCGTTGAGTCGCATGCTGTAGACCCGAAGCCAAGTGATCTATCCATGGCCAGGCTGAAGCGGGGGTAAGACCCCGTGGAGGGCCGAACGCACGTCAGTTGAAAATGGCGGCGATGAGCTGTGGATAGGGGTGAAAGGCCAAACAAACTTGGTGATAGCTGGTTCTCCTCGAAATGCATTTAGGTGCAGCGTTGCATGTTCAGTCTCGGAGGTAGAGCACTGGATGGGCTAGGGGGCCTACAAGCTTACCGAACCCAGCCAAACTCCGAATGCCGAGACTCCAGAGTGCAGCAGTGAGACTACGGGGGATGAGCTTCGTTAGTCGAAAGGGAAACAGCCCAGACCATCATCTAAGGCCCCTAATTCAGGACTAAGTGGAAAACGATGTGGGACTGCACAGACAGCCAGGAGGTTGGCTTAGAAGCAGCCACCCTTGAAAGAGTGCGTAATAGCTCACTGGTCGAGTGGTCCTGCGCGGACAATTTAACGGGGCTCAAGTCCTGAGCCGAAGATATGGAGTTCCACTTCTGTGGGACTGGTAGAGGAGCGTCGATGGTGCTGCGAAGCGACGGGATGACCCGGCGTGGAGCGCCATCGAGTGAGAATGCAGGCATGAGTAGCGAGAGAGGGGTGAGAAACCCCTCCGCCGAAAGCCCAAGGGTTCCTGGGGAAGGCTAATCCTCCCAGGGTGAGTCGGGAGCTAAGGCGAGGCCGAGAGGCGTAGTCGATGCACAACTGGTTGATATTCCAGTACTGCCGTGCCCGCGCCAGGTCCAAGATCGACAACATGGGGGCTGCCTTCGGGCGATGCCATCGTGTCGGTGGCGGAGAGCTGGAGGGGGACGCAGAAGGATAGGTGAACCCAGGCGATGGTTGTCCTGGGGTAAGCGTGTAGGGGGGTTCCGATGAGAGTTGGAGCCATAACCCTGAGACGTGATGCCGAGTCGTTTCAGACGAAGTCACTGATTCCATGCTGTCAAGAAAAGCCCAACAGTGAGTTGGCACGGCACCCGTACCCCAAACCGACACAGGTGGGCGGGTAGAGAATACCAAGGCGATCGGGAGAACTATGGTTAAGGAACTCGGCAAATTACATCCGTAACTTCGGGAGAAGGATGACCCCATTACTGTGAAGAGACTTGCTCTCGGAGCAGGAGGGGGTGGCACAGACCAGGGGGTAGCGACTGTTTACCAAAAACACAGCAGCGTGCTAAGCCGCAAGGCGCTGTATACGCTGTGACGCCTGCCCAATGCTGGAAGGTCACGGGGAAAGGTTAGCCGCAAGGCGAAGCTTTGAACCTAAGCCCCAGTGAATGGCGGCCGTAACTATAACGGTCCTAAGGTAGCGAAATTCCTTGTCGGGTAAGTTCCGACCTGCACGAATGGCGTAACGACTTCCCCACTGTCTCAACCATAGACCCGGCGAAATTGAAGTACGAGTAAAGATGCTCGTTTGCTGCGGAAGGACGGAAAGACCCCATGGACCTTCACTACAACTTGATATTGAGCTTTGTCCTGCATTGTGTAGGATAGGTGGGAGGCTTGGAAGCATTAGCGCCAGCTAGTGTGGAGCCAACGTTGAAATACCACCCTGTGTATGACGGGGCTCTAACCTGGGTCCATCATCTGGATCAGGAACAGTGTCAGGCGGGTAGTTTGACTGGGGCGGTCGCCTCCTAAAATGTAACGGAGGCGCCCAAAGGTTCCCTCAGGCTGGTTGGCAATCAGCCGTCGAGTGCAATGACACAAGGGAGCTTGACTGCGAGACTGACAGGTCAAGCAGGTGCGAAAGCAGGGCATAGTGACCCGGCCATCACGTGTGGAAGTGTGGTCGCTCAACGGATAAAAGGTACCCTGGGGATAACAGGCTAATCTTTCCCAAGAGTCCATATCGACGGAAAGGTTTGGCACCTCGATGTCGGCTCATCGCATCCTGGGGCTGAAGCAGGTCCCAAGGGTTGGGCTGTTCGCCCATTAAAGCGGTACGCGAGCTGGGTTCAGAACGTCGTGAGACAGTTCGGTCCCTATCCTCCGCAGCCGAAGGAATGTTGAGGAAGGCTGTCCCTAGTACGAGAGGACCGGGACGGACGGAGCTCTCGGTGTGTCTGTTGTCCTGCCAAGGGCATGGCAGATTAGCCACCTCCGGAAGGGATAACTGCTGAAAGCATCTAAGTAGGAAACCCGTTCCAAGATGAGCATTCCCATGCGGTTAACGCAGTAAGGCCCGTGACGAGACCATCACGTTGATAGGCCGGAGGTGTACACACGGCAACGTGTTCAGCCGACCGGTACTAATCGGCCGAGGGCTTGGATTTACAATCGCTCGTGCTTGCTCTGGAGTCCTTGGAGGGCTGCCGGCTTTGGCTGGCGCATCCTTGACAACTGGTTTTCCGGTGGCCATAGCGACAGGGTCACACCCGTTCCCATCCCGAACACGGAAGTTAAGACTGTCAGCGCCGATGGTACTTGGGGGTAGACCCCCTGGGAGAGTAGGTCGCCGCCGGGAGCTTCTCCACGAATGCCCTCTCCGTTCAGCGGGGAGGGCATTCTTCGTTTTCGACCGTAGCCTCGGCGGTCATGCCAGCAGCTCCCCGCCGCCCATCCTCTCCGGTCGCGGGCAGTCGTCCGCGGGGCACCAGCCAGGTTCGCCGGCGTCCACCGGGAGAGGACACGGACCGTCGCCGCCGGGACGACCAGGCGCCGTCGCCACGGCGGCCGGGCCCTCGCAAGGTAGCCGGCGGCGCTGCTCGAACGGCCGGCGCACGAGGCGGCTCGCCGCGTCGTCGCGACGGGGATGAGTCACGTGGTCGTCGCGATGGTGGCGCCCGTTCCGAGGGGCGCTCGACAGGTGGCACACGTGGCGGGGCAGGGAGCCGGGACGCCAGGCGTTCGGGCCGTGTACCGCCCCGGCAGGTCGAGCGGCCGAAGACGGCCGCCGAGCGGCGTGCGGCCGAAGTACGCGAGCGTCGGGGCCCCCGCCCGGACACGCCGCGACCCGTAGCCGCCCCGCCGCCGTGGGAGCCCGAGCGATGGGTCGAAGACCAGCCGCTGCGCGATGCCGCCAAGGCAGCGACGCAGCGTGCCTCGCGGCCGGATCGTGTCGTCGAGACGACACGTCGTGCTGGCGAGCTGGCGCCGGAGATCTCCGAGGATCTGGCTCGCGTCGCCGCTCCGGGGCGCCAGGAGCGCTACCGGGAGCGACTCGCGAGTGCCGCCGAGGCGCTCGACCGCGGTCGGTATGCGGACGCTCGGCGGATGGTGCAGCCGGTGCTGCGCGACGTCCCTGATCTCGCCTTTGCCCACGAGCTGGCCGGTCTGGCGGCCTACCGGCTCGGTCAGTGGCGCAAGGCGATCAGCGAGCTGGAGACGGCCCGGCTGCTCGACGGGACGCTGAACCACCATGCGGTGCTCGCCGATTCCTACCGCGTGCTGCGCCGGTACCACGAGGTCGACACGCTGTGGCGCGAGCTGCGCGAGGGTTCCCCGTCACCGACGCTGCTCGCCGAGGGGCGGATCGTCGCTGCCGGCGCTCTGGCCGACCAGGGCGACATCCCCGGTGCGCTGCGAGTGATGGCGAAGGCGACATCAGTTCCCAAGAAGGTGCGCGACCACCACCTGCGCCAGTGGTACGTCCTCGGTGACCTGTCGGACCGTTCGGGCGACGTGATGGCGGCGCGGCGGTGGTTCGGCTTCGTCGCGCAATACGACGCCGACTTCGCCGACGTCCAGGAGCGATTGCGCGCACTCGGTCGGTGAGCGCCGGGTGACTGTGTGACACCAGCGATGGGGGTTGACTCCCGCGGCTGCGGGGATGAAGTTGTGGGTGGGTTCGGGTGACGTCGGTATGGGGATTGGTGCGGTGCAGCCCGTGTGACACCATGACGGCGGAGTCCGGCAGGTGGCTGCGATTGTGCTTGGAGCACGTGTTAGGACTCGCGCGGATAGGTGACCATCCACCGGTCGGCGGGTTGGCTCGGTTTTCATACCGAGTGCGATCCGTCCACGACGACCGGGGAGGTCCTCAACATCATGCGCGCACTCGAACGCGAAGTGGTAGATGCCGTGTACGCGGCGATCGAACCGCTGCTGCCGGAGCCGCCCGAGCATCCGCTTGGCTGCCATCGGCCACGTGTGCCGAACCGGTTGTGTTTCTGGGGGATCCTGCTGCGACTGGTGACCGGAGCAGCATGGGTCGACATCGAAGCAATCCTTGAGCACCGCGTCTCGGACACGACCTTGCGAGCCCGTCGCGACGAATGGATCGCAGCTGGCGTGTTCGACCGGCTCCGCGCTGAAGGAGGATGTCCCGCTTGCTGTTGAACTTCGGTGGTGATCCCGTTGCTCTCAGGCGATTTGAGCGTAGTCGCGGGGTGTTGCGGGGTTGACGGCATCGGCGATGGCGGCGACGAGTTCGGGCATCTGGGCGTGACCGCGAACGCGGCGGAACGAGCGTTGGGCTTCGATCATCCCGGTCGCGATCCATCGCTTCTTCATGTCGCCGTCGCGCCAGTTCTTCACGCGGCTGGTGACGGTGCGCACGGTGCCGATCATGGACTCGATGCAGTTCGTGTTCGTCAGCGTTCGTCGCAGGGCACCGTTGGTGCCGAGTCGGGCGACGGTGAACATCTCCTCGAGGCCTTCGAGCAGCGAGCCGGCGGCGTCGGGATGATCGGCGCGCAGGGCGGCGGCGAGGCGTCGGGCCTCGGCGATCCCGGCGTCGGCGTCGGTGTTGGCGAAGACCTGCGCGAGCCTGCGGTCGAGGTTCTTGCGGCGGGCGTCGGGCAGGTAGCCGGTGACGTTCCTGCGCTTGTGGAGGGTGCAGCGCTGCACGAGAGCCTTGGCGCCGAACACCTTGGCGACGGCCTTGCGCAGCGCCTTGGAACCGTCGAGCACGGCGAGGATGCCGTGCTCGAAACGGAGCCCACGATCGACGAGATCGGCGAGCAAGTCCTTCACGACGACGGTGTTCTCGGTGTCACCCAACCGCAGCCCGACGGGCACCTTCGTCCCGTCCGCGGTGATGACCAGGGCGACAACGATCATCTCGCCGGCGACGTTGAGCCCATCGATCATCAACACCGCCGTCTCCAAGTCGGAGAGGTCGGCGGCGAGCAGCTCGTCCATCGCCTCGGACGTGGCGGCAACGAACCGCCGCGACACCGCCGACTTCGACGTCGCCACACCGGCCACCGGGCCGACGGGTTCGGCGACGTCGACGTGACGGCGGGTGGCGACCCCGGCGAGCATCCGCTCGACCACGACCTGGCGCAACAGGTCCTCGGACGCGAACGTGGCCCACGTGTCCAGCTCGACCTCACCGCCGTCGACGTAGCGGCCACGCGGACGAGCCACCGACACCTTGCGGGCGCCGAGCACGACCTGACCGGTCGTCGTGCCATGCCAGTTCCCGACCCGCTCACCTCCGGCCATCTTGGCGTGCTTCGCGCCAACGATCCCGGCCAGCTCCGCGTCGAGCATCTGGCGCATCACGACCAGCCCCGCAGACGTCGCGAACGCCAACAAGCCGTCTCTCATCGCATCGGCGACATCAACCATCGCGACCGTCGCCTCCAACGGCAGACCGGCCATCTCGCCGGCCGCGTCCGGTGTCGTGATCTTCACGACAGGTACCTTCTTCATCGGTGATCCCTCTCCTTGTTCAGGTGTCTTGGTGGACTCCCGAACCCTGCCAGCACGGCACGGCCCGGGGAGGGATCACCACCTCACTTCAACAGACCCCGGGACAACCTCCGCTGAAGCGCTCGCCGCCTATGACCGCATGATCGGCTTGGACCTGTCCAACGTCGCCGTCGACGGGTCGCTCCACAAGGTCCCCTACGGTGGCGAAAGCACTGGCCCTAACCCCTGTGACCGGGGCAAATGCGGCTGGAAGTGGTCCACCGCGGTCGACGGTCACGGAGTCCCGATCGGCTGGACGATCGACGGCGCGAACCGCAACGACGTGCGCATGTGTCCGTGGCCATGTCAAAGTCCTCGTTGGTGGCCAGGAAAAGTCCTCGCGGTGGTGAGTAGGTAGATCCGCCATCGGGCCGCCTCGGGTGGTGATCGTGAACGACGCCAGTCAGTTCCGATCTCCCACCCGAGGGGTTACCCACCAGTGTTGTCAGCGAGGAAGACGATGGATGTTGTTGCCGCGTACATGGACGTGGGCACGTTCCGGGGCGCCGCGGAGATCTGCGGTGTTGATCCCAAGACCGTGAAACGCAAGGTGCTCGCCCACGAGGCCGGCGAGCTGGAGGAGGAGAGGGCGCGGCGTGTGCCGGTGCCGAAGAACACCGATGGCGTGAGGGCGCTGGTCGCTGAGCGGGTCGCCGCGACGCGGGGCGGATCTCGGCCAAGCGGTTGCTGCCGACGGCACGCGCCGCCGGCTACGCGGGCTCACCGCGGAACTTCCGACGGGTGGTCGCTGCGGAGAAGAAGGCGTGGCGGGCGGCCAACGCCCGCCAGCGCAGGCCAGCGGTGTGGGTGCCGGGCGAGACCGTGGTGATCGACTGGGGGACGCTGCCGGGCGGGGTGAAGGTGTTCTGCGCTGTGCTCGCCTGGTGTCGGGTGCGGTTCGTGCGCTTCGCCCGTGACGAGACGGCGGCGACGACGATGGGTTTGCTCGCCGAGTGCTTCGAGACTCTCGGCGGGGTTCCGGCCAAGGTGCTCGCTGATCGGATGGGCTGCTTGAAGGGCGGTGTCGTCGCCAACGTGGTGATCCCGACGCCGGACTACGTCCGCTTCGCGACGCACTACGGGTTCCGTCCGGACTTCTGCCACGCGCATGACCCGGAGTCCAAGGGCATCGTCGAGCATCTCGTCGGCTACGCGAAGCGCGACATCCCGACCCCCGACATCGACGACGACGTTGTGGTGGATCTGGCCGAGTGGAACGACATCGCCCGCCAGTGGTGCGCCGAAGTCAACGCCGCGACGCACACCGAGACCTGCGCCGTCCCGTTGCAGCAGTTGGAGACGGAGCGGCCGCTGTTGCGCCCGTTGCCGTCGTTGCGGCCACGCATCGGTCACATCGAGGTCCGCACCGTCGACAAGCTGTCCACGATCCGCGTCGCGTCGGCGCGCTACTCGGTCCCGCACCGCCTGCGTGGCCGTCGGGTCGAAGCGGTCACCTTCGACGGGCGCGTCACGGTCTACGACTACGACGGGGTGCTCGTCGCCGAGCACCCGCAGCTCGGTCCGGGCGAGGCGTCGATCCTCGATGAGCACTACCCGACACCACGCCGGGCGCCATCGAGAGCAGCACGTCCGCGCAGCGACACCGAACGAGCCTTCCTGGCGTTGGGCGAGCCGGCCGAAGCGTTCCTCCGCGCCGGCGCCGCGGCCGGGCACACCATGCTTCCCAAAGAGATCGCCGTCATCGTCGACGAGCTGCTGCCCTTCCACGACACCGCCGACCTCACCCGAGCGCTCACGCGGGCGACACGCTTCGGACGGTTCCGCGCCGCCGACGTCCGCTCGATCCTGGCCATCGGCCCCGCCGCGCCGGAACCGGCGGCCGCCGGCGACCACGTCGTTGTCGAGCTGCCCACCGTCGAGGTCCGCGGCCTCGACGCGTACCGGATCGAGGGCCTCGCATGACCCGCGCACCGACGCTGCCCGACGATCTCCAAGCCGGACTGAAACGCCTCAAGCTGTCCGCGATCCGCCGTGAGGGCGCCGACATCCTGCTCACCGCGAAGACCCAGCGTTGGGCGCCGGAAGAGACCCTGCGCGTCCTCGTCGAACTCGAGATCGCCGCCCGCGACGAGTCGAACACCCGAAACCGAATGACCGCCGCCCGGTTCCCCGTCGACAAGACCCTCGATGCATTCAACCTCACCGAGTCCTCGATCCCGAAGGCCAGCCACGACTACCTCGTGACGCTCGACTGGATCGGCCGGGCCGACAACCTGTGCCTCGTCGGACCCGCCGGAACCGGCAAGTCCCACTACCTCATCGGCCTCGGCCGCGCCGCCGTCACCGCCGGCTACCGGGTCCGCTACTTCACCGCGGTCGAGCTCATCGAGCACCTCTGGCGAGCAGTCGCCGACAACACCGTCGGCCGAGCCATCGAAGCCGTGTGCCGCAACGACCTCATCATGATCGACGAGATCGGCTTCGCCCCACTCGACCACACCGGCTGCCAACTCCTGTTCCGACTGATCGCCGCCGCCTACGAACGCCGCTCCGTCGCCATCGCGTCGCACAGCCCGTTCGACCAGTGGGGCCGCTTCCTACCCGATCAGCCCACCGCGGTCTCGCTGCTCGACCGGCTCTGCCACCACGCCCACATCATCACCACCACCGGCGACAGCTACCGGCTCCGCCACCGCACCACCGGCCAGAAGGAGGCATTGGCCATCTCCCCGTTGGCCGGACGGGGTTTATGCTGCTTGATTATACTGTGTTTCCCACTCGATTGGTGGGATATAGCCGAGACTTCCGTGAAGTCTTTTCGTGTTATACCAGTTGATCCAGCGGAAGATCGTTCTGCGGGCGTCGGCGCGGGTCGCGAACACTCGTCCTTGGACGCATTCACGTTTCAGCGATTCCCAGAATGACTCGGCGACGGCGTTGTCCCAGCACACCCCGGTCCGTCCGACCGAGGGGCGCAGCCTGTTGTCGGCGCAGAACGAGAGGTAGTCGTTCGACGTGTACTGCGACCCACGATCCGCGTGCGCGATCACCCCGCTCACGCCGCCTCTGGCAGCGACGGCCATCGACAGGGCGTCGGTGACGAGCTCGGTGCGCATGTGGTCGGCCATCGAGTAGCCGACCAGCCGCCGGCTGCCCAGATCGAGGACCGACGCCAGGTAGAGCCAGCCCTCGCCGGTGGCGATGTAGGTGATGTCCTGGCACCACGCCCGGTCCGGGGCGCCGGGCGCGAAGCCGCGCTCGACGAGGTCCGGGATCACGTAGCCGTCCGGGCCCGGGAACGTGGTCTGGCAGCGTCGCCGCCGGAACCTGCCCGCCATCCCATGGCGGCGCATCAGCCGACGCACCCGCTTGTGGTTGACCGCGAGACCGGCGCGGCGCAGCTCGCGCAGCATCCGCGGGACGCCGTAGTTGCCGTCGGAGGCGTCGAAGATCTCGGCCATCAACGAGACGAGCTCGGCCTCGGCGACCTGACGGTCCGTCGGTGCGCCAGCCTCACGTGTGCGCCAGTCGTAGAACCCCGACGTGGACACGCCAGCCGCCTCGCACGCCGCGGTGACCGGGAACCCGGCTGCCTTCTGGTCGTCGACGCAGCGATAGCGAGTCACAGCATCAACTCCTTCACCCAGAAGGCCATCGATCGTTTGAGCAGATCACGCTCCATCCGCAACTGCGTGACCTCACCGCGCAACTCCGCCAACTCGACGCGTTCGTCGGCGTTCAACTCGGTCCCCTGGGCGCGTTCACGGCGCGCCTTCGCGACCCAGTTCCCCAACGTGCCCTCGTTCACCAAGAGCGAACGAGCAACATCCGCGATCGAACGCTGCTCATCGAGCACCATCGCAACCGCGTCCCGCTGGAACTCAGGCGGATACTTCGCCGGACGACCCGGCGACCGCTTCTTGTTGGACATGGACTTCCTCCTATACGAGGTGTCCGCCCAACGGGGGGATGGTCACATAGACGCGAGGACTTTCGATGGCCACCAGCGAGGACCGCCGACGGCCACACGCGAGGACAACAAGTTGGCCGTTGACAGCATGCTGATCGGCACACTCAACGAAGTCGCCGCCAACGGCCTCCTCGTCGACATTGACACCTTGCACCTCGATCGCGGCTACGACTACCCGATCGTGCGGGAACGACTCGCCGCGCTCGGCCTGACCGAACTCGACGTTCAACGCCGCGGGACCAAACCCCCGAAAGGAGCGCCGCACCGGCTCACGCTCGGCCTGCGCTGGATCGTCGAAGCCACCAACAGCTGGTGGTCGAACTACGGCCAACTGCGACGCTCCACCGACCAGCGACACCATCACCGCAACGCCGCACTCAGCCTCGCCACCGTCATCTTGATCACCGGCAAACTGCTCACCTACCGCGACCACTTCTGCCGCTGACAACCACCTATCCGCGCAAGCCCTAACTGACCATCCCCCCGTTGGGGAGGTTGTCCCGGGTTCTGTTGAAGTGAGGTGGTGATCCCTCCCCGGGCGGTGCCGTTGCTGGCATCGTTCGGGGGTCCTACCAAGACGCTCCGAAGGAGGAGGGATCACCGTGTCCAAGAAGGTACCGGTCGTGAAGATCACGACCCCGCAGGCGGCTGGCGAGTTGGCTGGTCTGCCGTTGGAAGCAACCGTTGCGATGGCCGATGTCGCCGTGGCGATGAGAGAAGGGCTGCTCGCGTTGTCGACTGCGGCGGGTCTGGTGGTGATGCGCCAGATGCTCGACGCCGAGCTCGCTGGGATCGTCGGCGCGAAGCACGCCAAGCTCGACGAGCGGGTCGGGAACTGGCACGGCACGACCAAGGGTCAGGTTGTGCTCGGTGCCCGCAAGATCAGCGTGGAGCGACCGCGTGGCCGTTACGTCGACGGCGGCGAGGTCGAGCTGGACACGTGGGCGACGTTCGCCAGTGAGGATCTGTTGCGTCAGGTCGTTGTCGAGCGGATGCTCGCCGGTGTCGCCACGCGACGTCATGAGCTGGTCGCTGAACCGGTCGGCCAGGTTGGGACGGCGGTGTCGAAGTCGGCGGTGTCACGCCGCTTCGTCGCCGCGACGACCGCCGCAGTCGCCGAGCTGCTTGAAGCGGACCTGTCCGCGTTGGAGACAGCGGTGGTGATGATCGACGGGCTGAATATCGCCGGCGAGATGATCGTCGTCGCCCTGATCATCACCGCCGACGGGACGAAGGTGCCGGTCGGGTTGCGGCTGGGTGACACCGAGAACAAGGTCGTCGTCACCGATCTGCTCGCCGATCTCGTCGACCGAGGCCTGCGCTTCGAGCACGGGATCCTCGCCGTGTTGGACGGGTCGAAGGCGTTGCGCTCGGCGGTCGCCAAGGTGTTCGGCACCAAGGCGCTCGTGCAACGCTGCACCCTCCACAAGCGCAGGAACGTGACCGAGTACTTGCCCGTGGCTCGCCGTAAGGCGATGGACAAGCGGCTTGCCGGGATCTTCGCGAACGCCGACACCGACGCCGGGCTGCGTGACGCACGCCGGCTCGCCGCACAGTTGAAGAGCGATCACCCCGACGCGGCCGGGTCGCTGCTCGAAGGGCTCGAGGAGATGTTCACCGTCGCTCGACTCGGTGTCACCGGTGCGCTTCGGCGGTCGTTGACGAACACGAACTGCATCGAGTCGATGATCTCTACCGTCCGGGTCGTCACCGGCCGCGTGAAGCACTGGCGCGACGGCGACATGAAGAAACGCTGGATCGCGACCGGGATGATCGAAGCCCAACGCTCGTTCCGACGCGTCCGCGGCCACACCCAAATGACCAACCTCGTCGAGCTGATCGGCCACACCATCAACCCCGTCACACCCGCCAACTACGATCAAGCCGTTGCCTGAGCAACAACCGGATCACCACCCCACTTCAACAACAAGCGGGACATCCTCCCGTTGGGCGGACACCTCGTATAGGAGGAAGTCTGACCATCCCCCCGTTGGGCGGACACCTCGTATAGGAGGAAGTCCATGTCCAACATGAGGCGTTTCTGACTTTGCCGCGGAGAACGGGTTGGAAATGATCCAACTCATGGGGTGGCCATCTCCCCGTTGGCCGGACGGGGTTTATGCTGCTTGATTATACTGTGTTTCCCACTCGATTGGTGGGATATAGCCGAGACTTCCGTGAAGTCTTTTCGTGTTATACCAGTTGATCCAGCGGAAGATCGTTCTGCGGGCGTCGGCGCGGGTCGCGAACACTCGTCCTTGGACGCATTCACGTTTCAGCGATTCCCAGAATGACTCGGCGACGGCGTTGTCCCAGCACACCCCGGTCCGTCCGACCGAGGGGCGCAGCCTGTTGTCGGCGCAGAACGAGAGGTAGTCGTTCGACGTGTACTGCGACCCACGATCCGCGTGCGCGATCACCCCGCTCACGCCGCCTCTGGCAGCGACGGCCATCGACAGGGCGTCGGTGACGAGCTCGGTGCGCATGTGGTCGGCCATCGAGTAGCCGACCAGCCGCCGGCTGCCCAGATCGAGGACCGACGCCAGGTAGAGCCAGCCCTCGCCGGTGGCGATGTAGGTGATGTCCTGGCACCACGCCCGGTCCGGGGCGCCGGGCGCGAAGCCGCGCTCGACGAGGTCCGGGATCACGTAGCCGTCCGGGCCCGGGAACGTGGTCTGGCAGCGTCGCCGCCGGAACCTGCCCGCCATCCCATGGCGGCGCATCAGCCGACGCACCCGCTTGTGGTTGACCGCGAGACCGGCGCGGCGCAGCTCGCGCAGCATCCGCGGGACGCCGTAGTTGCCGTCGGAGGCGTCGAAGATCTCGGCCATCAACGAGACGAGCTCGGCCTCGGCGACCTGACGGTCCGTCGGTGCGCCAGCCTCACGTGTGCGCCAGTCGTAGAACCCCGACGTGGACACGCCAGCCGCCTCGCACGCCGCGGTGACCGGGAACCCGGCTGCCTTCTGGTCGTCGACGCAGCGATAGCGAGTCACAGCATCAACTCCTTCACCCAGAAGGCCATCGATCGTTTGAGCAGATCACGCTCCATCCGCAACTGCGTGACCTCACCGCGCAACTCCGCCAACTCGACGCGTTCGTCGGCGTTCAACTCGGTCCCCTGGGCGCGTTCACGGCGCGCCTTCGCGACCCAGTTCCCCAACGTGCCCTCGTTCACCAAGAGCGAACGAGCAACATCCGCGATCGAACGCTGCTCATCGAGCACCATCGCAACCGCGTCCCGCTGGAACTCAGGCGGATACTTCGCCGGACGACCCGGCGACCGCTTCTTGTTGGACATGGACTTCCTCCTATACGAGGTGTCCGCCCAACGGGGGGATGGTCAGGGTCTCCTCGGGGTTCGGGTGGTTGTGCCGGCGGTGGTGTTCGAGCCGTTCTTGTCGGGCTCGTTGGAGGCCTTGCCGGCGGGCCTCACGGATGGCTTGTCCTCGGCCGTAGTGCTCGTCGTCGGGGGTGACGTAGCCGATCGCTTCGTGCAGTCTCACGCTGTTGTACTCGATCCGCACACGGGCCAGCTCGACCTCGAGCACGACAGGATCGACGATGTCTTCGAGGTGGGGCCACTCGCCCTTGATGTGCCCGAAGAAGCTCTCGATCCAGGCCTGGTCCGTCGGGGTGTGGGGCCGCCCGCGATGCTGCGCGATGGCCAGCAGCGTCATGAACGCCCGGGTGTCGCGCGAGGCCATCGGCGGGCCGTTGTCGGACACGGCGAGCAGGATCGGCCGGTTCGGGTTATCGACGGCCAGGTCGAGACGCGCGTCGGTGAGCAAGTCGAGCAGTCCTTCGGCCTCGACGGCGTGCTCGAAGATCACTTGCACTTGGGTGGCGGTCTCCTCGACAGACACGAGCGTGTCGATCCACCGTCGGCTGACCATGTCGACGATCGCGAACACGACCCGCCTGGCGCGGCTGAAGTGGGTGGCGTCGTAGATCCAGATCCGGTTCGGTTCCCACACCAGCCACTCCGGCCACGGCTTCTTCTCGCTGCGGGTCCGCGGCGGCAGCTGAGGCACCACGAGCCCGTGAGCGGCCAGGACACGCCGGAACGTCGACGGGGCGACCCACACCAGACCCTCGTAGGAGCCGCGGTGGGCGAGCTTGCGGTGCGACCGGTCGATGGGCCCCCACCGCTCGACGATCTCCAGGATCGCGTCGATCTCGGCGGGCAGGATCCCATGCGCCGGATGGCCTCCGGGCGCCCGGTCGGCGAGCGTGCCGACATCGCGGCGGCGGGCCCGCCAGCGGTGGACACGGTCGTCGGACACCTGCCACAACGAGCACACCCAGCTGTGGGCGAACCCGCCGGCGACAGCGTCGTCGACAGTCTTGAGGACCAGCTCCTTGACATCGGCGGGGACTCTCGCCGGGAGCGCGCCGGTCAGCCCCAACCGGACTTTCCCCGGATCACCGCCAACTCGATCGCTTGCGCCTTGATCGCCTCGGTCAACGCCGCGATCTCGGTCCGCGCCGCGTCGAGCTCCCAGTTCCGTTCCTTGACCGGCCGGCCAGGCTGGCGGGCCAGCGCAGCCAACGCCGCGTCCTTGACGGTGCGCCGGATCCCGATCACGGTCGACACGTCGACCTGCCACTTGCGCGCCGCGTCGGCCTGGGAGATCTCGCCCGCGGTCACCTGCAAGAAGATCTCCCACTTCGTCTCCGCCGACAACCTCTTCGGCTGCCTCCGCGTCCTCGCCTCGGTCATCAACTGCTCCTCTCAACGTGATCGAGGAGACAACCAGCCTTGGGTCATTTCGCGATCCATCCTCCGCGGCGAAGTCAGACGCAAACCACTGGATCAACTGGTATAACACGAAAAGACTTCACGGAAGTCTCGGCTATATCCCACCAATCGAGTGGGAAACACAGTATAATCAAGCAGCATAAACCCCGTCCGGCCAACGGGGAGATGGCCAGAGTTTGCATCGACGAGAATCGGGTCATGCGCTGATCACCTGGTCGCGAGGTGCTCGCTCATTGGCACAGAGCTGTTCATGGTGCGACCACGCCGAGTCGCTGGACTTTCAACCGCGAACCAAGAGCACAGGGCGGACGTCCCGAGTTAGCGACCTCAAGGCCGTTCTGGCAGGCGTGAGTGACGCCCCCTCGTCGCACAGCACGTGCGCGAGCTCGATGCGTGGGTCCGTCGTACCGGTTGCCATCGTCGTCTCGGATCGTCTCACTGTCACAGGAATAGCTCTTATTCTGATCCCTGTTCTACCGTGACGGCATGGACATCGGTCGCTTGCAGCTCTTCCCGATCAAGAACATCCACCCGACGCCTGCAGCTTTGCTCGGCCCGGGTGCGCACGAGATGATCGGGGTGTCCGCGGCGCAGCTGGGCATGCGCCGGGTGCTGCTGATGACGACCGGGCTGCGCGGGACCGGGATCGTCGACGAGGTGCGTGGCATCGTCGAGGCGGCCGGCGTCAGCGTCGAGGTCTTCGACAAGGTGGAGTCGAACCCGAAGGACCACAACGTGATGGATGCCCACGTCGCGTACGTCGACGCCGGATGCGACGGCTTCATCTCGCTGGGGGGCGGGTCGAGCCACGACTGCACCAAGGCGACACGGGTGGTGGCCGCGCACGACGGCCGCACGATCAACGACTTCAAGGGTCCGCTGACGCTGGACAACCCGGTGCTGCCGCCGCACATCGCCGTGTCGACGACGGCCGGGACTGGGTCGGAGACCAGCTTCGCGTTCGTCGTCACCGACACCACGACCGGGCCCCAGAACCACAAGTTCGCCAGCTTCGCCCACGAGATCGCGCCGTCGATGTGCATCGACGACCCGGTGCTGTTCATGCCCATGCCGGCGGATCTCACCGCGTTCTGCGGGTTCGACGTCCTTGCCCACGCGGCCGGTGCGTACGTGTCGATCCTCGACGCCGTCCCGTCGTGGGGTCCGGCGCTGCACGCCATCGAGCTCGACGTTCCGCTGGTTGCCGACAGCGGTCGGCAACGGCTACGACCCGGTAGCGCGAGAGCAGATAATGTATGCGCAGTACATCGCCGGTGTGGCGTTCAACTCAGCCGGGCTCGACATCACCCACTCGGTCTCCCATGCCGTGTCGGCGCGGTTCGACACCCATCACGGGATGGGCAACGGCATCGCCATCTCCAGGGTGTGGGAGCACAACGTGGCTGCCTGCTATCCGCGCTTCGCCCGCATGGCGGCGGCGATGGGTTGCGACGTGCGTGGCCTGACCGACGTCGCCGCCGCGGACCTCGCGGTCGCCGCGGTCAACCGCCTCGCCGACGACGTCGGCATCCCCCAGAGCTTCACCACGCTTCCGGACTACACCAAGAGCCGCGTCGGCCTGAACGGCTTCCCGCCGGTGTCGGCCGGCGCCGACGATCTCGACCAGGTCACGACGCACGCGATGGGCGACGTGTGCACCGCGACCAACCCCAGGCTGATGACGCCGGCGTCGATGCGGGCGCTGGTGGAGGACTCGCTCGTCGGCGCGCGCCGGTGACGATCCGGCCGGCGCCCGACGGCGCGGCGACATCACTCGGCCGCGATCCGCGGGCGGTTGCCGCCGCGCTGGCCGCGGTCGGCTACCTCGCCGACGGCTCGATCGCCGCCGCCGTCCACGTCGCGATCGGCTTGCGTCGCCCGCTGTTGCTGGAAGGGCCACCGGGGGTCGGCAAGACGTCGCTGGCCCGGGCCGTCGCCGCGGCCAGCGGGCGCCGGCTGGTGCGCCTGCAGTGCCACGAGGGCCTCGACGCGCAGCAGGCGCTGTACGAGTGGGACTACGGGCGCCAGTTGCTCGCCGCTCAGCTCCTCGCGGCCCGCGCCCGGGCGGACGGGGCCGATGGCGACGTCAACCGCTCGACGGCGGCGCTGTTCAGCACCGAGTTCCTGCTGGAGCGGCCGTTGCTGGCAGCGCTGCGTGCGCCATCGCCCGTGGTGCTGCTGGTCGACGAGCTCGATCGCGCCGACGACGCGCTGGACGCGCTGCTCTTGGAGGCGTTGGACGAGCGGCAGGTCACGATCCCCGAGCTCGGGACGGTCACGGCGACGTCGGACCCGTGGGTGTTCATCACCTCCAACGAGACGCGTGAGCTCGCCGACGCCGTCCGGCGGCGGTGCCTGCGCGTCGGGCTGACGTATCCCGACCCGGATCGGGAGGCGCAGATCATCGAGGCTGCCGTTCCGGGGATCTCCGCCACCCTCCTCGACGCTGTGGTCGACGCGCTCGGGCGCCTCCGACGGCTCGGCCTCGAGCAACCGCCGGGCGTCTCCGAGGGCCTCGACTGGGCACAGGCCCTCATGCTGCTGAACGCGGCACGCCTCGACGCCGAGACCATCGACCAGACGTTGCTGACGATCGTCAAGCGCAGCCGGGACCGGATGCCGGCGCTGGCCGAGATCGCTCCCGACCACAGCCGATGATCGACGCGCTGTGCGGGTTCGCCGCGCTGCTGCGGCGACACGGCGGCGACGTGGGGTCGGCCGAGCTCGTCGATGCGGCCCGGGCGCTGGCCCTCGTCGACCTCGCCGACCGCTCGGCCGTCCGCGCTGCGGTGACGCTGACGATCGCCTGGTCGGCCACCGACCCGGACCGCTTCCGGGCGCTGTTCGACGAGTGGTTCGACGGCCGTGACGTCGAGCTGATCGACGCCGCCGCCGACGCCGCCGAACCTGCGGCGCGCGGCGCCATCGCCCTCGACGCCGACACGTGGGACGCGGCACGCATCCACACCGACGAGGCGGCCGCCGTCGAGGCGTCGGCCGCCGGTGGCTCGGCGACAGCCGACCGCGCTGCGCCCCCGTCGAGGATGTCGTCACCGGCCCGGGTCGCGCCCGATGGCGATCAGGACGTCGCCGGCACCGGCGAGTTCGCCCCCGCACCGCCGCGCGACGACGCCACGGGGGCGTCGATGCGCGACCGGGCCACGGTGCAGCTGCCGGAAGCTCCCCCCGGCGCCTCGCTGGAGCTCGCCCGTGCGGCACTCGCCGCCGCCGCCGAACGCCGCCGGGTCGCAACGTCTGCCGCTGTCGTCGCCGCCCGGCCGGTGACGACCGTCGTCGACGCGCTCGCCACCACCGAGCGCCTGCGTCTCGACCGCGCCGTCCGCGCCCTCGATCGCCGGCTCGACGGGGCGTCGTCGTGGCGCCGCGCCCGGTCGACGCGCGGCACCGTCGACCTCCGTCGCACCCTGCGCGCCTCGGTGACCAGCAACGGCGTGCCGATCGCCGTACGCCGTGCCGGTCGGCGCGACGACAGCGCACGGCTGCTCGTCCTCGTCGACCTCAGCATGTCGGTGCGCGGCACCGCCCGACTCGTGCTGCACCTCGTCCACCGCATGCGGACGATGCAGGGCTCGATGCGCGCGTTCGGGTTCATCGACTCGGCCGTGGCGCTCGACCGGGCGCTGCGCGTCGCCGACCCCGTCGTGGCGATCGGCAACGTACTGGCCCTCGTCGACGTCGGCGCCGCGTCCGATCCCGGTGCGGCCCTGCGCCAGTGGTGGACGAGGTGGAGCTACCTCGTCCACCCGTCGACCCACGTGATGATCCTCGGCGACGGTCGCTGCAACGGCCACGACCCGGCGTTCGAGATCGTCGAACGGATCACCCGGCGCAGCTCGTCGACGACGTGGATCTCGCCGGAGCCACGCGGCGCGTGGACGCTCGGTCGCGGCGAGATGGAGCGCTACGCCCGTTGTGTCGACCAGGCCGTCAGCGTCCGATCGCTCGACGACCTCGACCGGGCCGTGGGCGTTGGTCAGCCCTGAGACTGCTTGACGCGCGCGGCGACCGCCTCGAGGGAGTTGACGATGCCGACGCCGCTGCCCTGGGCGAGGCTCTCGTCGTTGCCGACCACCCGTCCGTCGGCGACGGCGGCGAGGCCGGGAACGGCGGCGGCCAGCTCGGCGATGGCGGCCTGCTCGTCGCCGACGTAGTTGACGAACACGAGGTCCGGGTTCATGGCGAGGGCTTGTTCGGTGTTGAGCGGGGCGAACGCGGTGGGGAGGTCGGCGAACTCGTTGCCGAGGCCGAGCGCGCCGAGGATCGCCGACACCGGGTAGCCGCCGATGGCGTAGACCTGGCCGCCGGCGACCTTGAGGAACGCCACCGTCTTGGTCGAGCCGCCGAGGGAGGCCTTCGCCGCGGCGACGCGGGCGCGCAGCTCGTCGTTCAGTTCGGCGGCACGGTCGGGGACGCCGAAGATCGTGCCGAGGTTGTCGATGTCGGCGTAGACGGTGTCGATGTCGCGGTTGCCGGACTGCTCGGTGCAGTAGCCGCCCATGACGTAGGCGTTGGCCCCGATGCCGGCGAGATCGTCGTAGGACAGCGTGCCCTGACCGACGAGCTGGGCCTCGTTGAACGACAGGAACAGGTCGGGCTGGGCGGCGATGACCGGCTCGCGAGCGGGGATGGCGTCCTTCGACACCAGCGTGAGGTCCGCTGGCAGCCCGGTCGGTGTCTGGCCGGCGTCGTCGGGGCCGAGCAGGTAGCCGTACACCGCGTCGCCGACGCCCAGCGCATCGAGCGTCTCCAGCGTGCGGTAGTTGCCGAGCACCACACGCGACGGGGCCCGGTCGTAGGTGAAGTCGCGCCCGCACGACGTCACCGTCACCGGGAAGCCGCCCGTCGGCACGGACGGCGTCGTCGCTGCAGCCGTCGACGTCGACGAGGACGCCGATGTCGACGAAGCCGCAGCGGTGGTGGCGGTCGAGGAGGACGCCGCCGCCGTCGACGCCGATGGGGACGACGTCGCGGTCGATTCCGTCGCATCCGAGGAACAGGCGGCCACCGGCGCGGTGACGGCCATGACGGCGGCGAGCGCGGCCAGTCGCGAACGGGTTCGGGAGGTTGTCATGGTGTTCCTTGTGTGTCGTTGCGCGGGCCGATGTGGACCGCGCAGGCTCCGGTGAGCGGGTTGGTCGAGATCGCCGCGGCGACGCCGAACACGGCGCGGATCCGCTCCGGTGACAGCACCTGTTGGGGAGTACCCGACGCGACCAGGCGGCCGTTGTCGAGGAGGTGGAGTCGGTCGCAATAGGCGGCCGCGAGGTTGAGATCGTGCAGCGCGGCGATGACGGTCACGTCGCGCGTGCGGAACAGCTCCAGGAGATCGAGTTGGGCGGCCAGGTCGAGATGGTTCGTCGGCTCGTCGAGCAGCACGATCGGCGTGGCCTGGGCGAGCGTTCGAGCGGCGAACACTCGCTGGCGCTGGCCACCCGAGAGGGTGTCGATGCGCCGAGTGGCGAACGCGGCCACCCCCGTGGCGGCCAGGGCGTCGCCGACGGGATCGCCGGGGGAGCGGTCCGAGCCGAGCAGGGTGCGGTGCGGGAGCCGCCCGGTGTCCACGACCTCCCGAACCGTGGCACGCGGATCGGTGCTGTCGTCCTGCATCAGCACCGCGACCCGGCGGGCCAGCTCGCGCACCGGCAAGGCGGCGACGTCGGTCCCGTCGATGAGCACCGCCCCGCGGGACGGCGAGATCGCGTGCCACAACGAGCGCAGCAGCGTGGACTTGCCGGAGCCGTTCGGGCCGATCAGCCCGACCATCGACGTGTCGGCAACGGTCAACGAGACATCGTCGAGGATCGCCTGCCCGGCGAGGCGCACCGCGACCGAGTCCGCCTGGAGGTTCACCGGGACACGGCCCGGTCCGCACGGGTCAACTGGGCGATGAACAGCGGTGCCCCGACCGCTGCCGTGATGATCCCGATCGGCAGTTCGGACGGCGCCAGCGCGGTGCGGGCGACGATGTCCGCGGCCGGCAGGAACGAGGCGCCGAACAGCAGGCTCGCCACCAGCACACGCCGGTGCACGGTCCCGACGACGAACCGGGCGACGTGCGGGATGACCAACCCGACGAACCCGATCCCGCCGACGATGGCAACCACGCACGCGGTGATCAGCGCGGCGATCGCCATCAACTCGATCTGGAACCGATCGACCGGGATGCCCTGCGACCGGGCCAGCTCCGGCCCCGACGCGAGCGCGTCCAACCACCGCGAGCGCACGAGCAGCCACGCACATCCCGCCACCGTCACCGCCACCAGGACCGGCAACTGCGACCAGCCCACGCCGGCGACCGAGCCGAGCGACCAGAACAGCGTCCGTTGCAGCTGGGCGGGCGTGGCTCTGATCTGCAGGAAGAACGTCGCCGCGGACAGCAGGTAGCCGATCGCGACACCGGCGAGGATCACCCGCCCCGGCGCCCACCCGCCTGCCCGCCGGGCGAGGAGCACGATCCCGGCGAATGCCAGCAGCGCGCCGACGAAGGCTGCCCCGGCGACGCCGAGGCTTCCGGCGCCGATCCCGAGAACGATCGCGACCACCGCGCCCAGGGTCGCGCCGGGAGTCACCCCGATCACGTACGAGTCGCCGAGCGGGTTGCGGACCACCGCCTGGATGACCACGCCCGACACGGCCAGCGCGGCCCCGACGACGATTCCCGCGAGCACCCGCGGGACCCTCACCTCCCACACGATCTGCTCCTGCACCCTGGTCGCGTGAGTGGGGTTCTGGAACAGATGATCGACGAGGATCCCGACGATCGTGCCGGGCCTGATGAACACCTGGCCCACCAGGATCCCCACCCAGGCGACCGCGATGATCGCACCGAGACCGGCCCAAACCCACGAGCGGCGAGGAGCAACGGAGATGCCACCGCTGCCGGCGACGGATGTTGCACACTCCGGTGATCTCTGTGATGGATAATGGTTCTCAATCGCGCGGACTGTAGACGTGGCGCCCATCGCATTCAAACCGACGTCCATCGCGCGGCGGGTTCGGCAGCGGGTTGGCAGCGGTGCTCACGGCGCCGCGGCCGCGGCGAGCTCCTGGCCTGATCGCGGCCAGCCGGTCGGCGGCGAAGCGGGCTCCACCGAGGTTCCCGGCGGCGGGGCCGAGGGTGAGTGCCGCCAGTGCGCCGGCGACGTACAGCCCGTCGATCCATTGCAGGTTCTCGTCGAGCACGGGCCATCCGTCCACGTGTGGAGCGCCATCGATGGCCAGCTGGGCGAGCGCGGGGTCGGCGCGGAGGTCTGGCGCCGACCCGGTTGCAACCCAGACCCGGTCCACTGCCAGTTCCGCCCCGGCGATCCGCACGACGGCCCCGGGGCCGTCGGGTCGTGCGGTCAGCTCACCGGCTCGTCCGAGCCGTTCGACCGATGAGTGATCCAGCGCCTCGACGAGGTCGGCGGTCATCGAGCCTCGGCGCGCCGCCTCGACGATCCGGCGGCGCTCGCGGGTTCCTCGACCGTCCCGAACGGGGTCAGGTGGTCGTCCATCAGCCAGCCGGCGTCGATGTCGAGGTCGGCGATGCGTTGCGGTCCTCGGCTGATGAGGGCCACGTGAGCGCCGGCCAGGTCGGCGCCGACGGCGAGCTGGCCCGCCGTCTGCCCGGCACCGAGGACGGCGATGCGTTCGCCCGGCCGTGCCTCGCCGACGTCGACGACGCTGCCGTGGACGACCCGCCCACCGAGCTCGACGCCGGCAGGAGCCAGTCGGCGCCTCGGGTTTCCGGCCCAGACGACCCGCCGGGCGTGGACCTCGGTGCCGTCCTCGAGCCCGGCCGACCATCCGTCGTGCGCGCCTGTGCCACCCGTGGTCGATCGGAAGCTCGACGACGGTGCCAGCGACGACGCGGCGATCCAGGCCGGTTCGCAGCGCGAGGTCGCGGCAGAACCGGGAGAACGCGATCGTCGCCGGTCGTCGCAGCGGGCCGACGTGGTCGGGGCAGGCGTCGACGAGGGCTCGCCGGCGCTCGACAGGCGCTGCGGCGTGGCGGCGTACGAATGCCATCTCGTCCGGATCGGGGTGGTGCACACCGGGGCTGCGCAGCACGTCGATCCGTTGCCGGCGGAACTGGTCGTCCCACGCCTGCATCCAGCACCCAGCGGGATCGACGACGACGATGCAGTTGACGCTCGCCGGTCGGTCGCAGACCCAGCGGGCGACGACCGTCAGCGCCTGTGGGCCGCTGCCGACCACGAGCACGTCCGTCTCGACGGCGGGATCACACCGGTGCGGTCGACCTCCAGCGCCGCAGGGAACAGCACTTCGTCGGCCAGCTCATGGACACGCTCGATCAGCTCCGTCATGGTAAGTATGCCTAACACATCGTCCGCGTCACTGGTGGACGTGGACGCGCTGGCCGTCGCGGTCGAAGCACATGACGATCTCCGCAGGACCGTCGAGCGCGGTCAACGCGTGTGGCGTCATCGTCGCGAACTCGGCGGCCTCGCCGGTGTCGATGTCGATCTGCCGGTCGGCGAGCCACAGGCGCACCCGCCCCTCGATGACGACGAACCAGTCGTGGCCGGGGTGGACCCGCTGGGGTGGCCGGCGGGTGGTCGGCTCGAGCCGGATCTTCGCCGCCATCGTGTGACCGCCGGGACGGCTCAGCAGCCACGTGGTCCTTGCGCCTTCGCGATTGGCGACCGGACGGATGACGACGTCGTGGTCGCCCTCGACGTGCAGCAAGGCGTCGACGCTGACCTGCAAGGCGGTGGCCAGCGGCACGAGGACGTCGAGGCTGAGCGTCCGCTTACCGGTCTCGATGCGGCTGATCGTCGACGCGCTGAGGTTGGCGCGCCCGGCGAGCTCGTCGAGCGAGTACCCCAACGTGGTGCGCAGGCTGCGCAGCCGGCCGCGCACCACCTCGTCGATGTCGACGCCCTCACTCAGGTCGCCACCTCCTCATCTTGCGAATGCCGCAAAGGCAGTTGCCGCCACGCGTCGTCACCGTATCGTCGCGGCCATGGCCGAGCATGCACACGATTCCCATTCGCCGGCGACGCTGGTGCGGCATTGCGACGTCGCCATCGTCGGCGGCTCGGCCGCCGGGCTGGCAGCCGCCTTGCAGCTCGCCCGCCAGCGCCGTTCGGTGATCGTTGTCGACGACGGCACCCCGCGCAACGCCCCGGCGGCGCACATGCATGGCTACCTCGGCCGCGACGGCGCCGCGCCGGGCGAGCTGACCGACGCCGGTCGCGCCGAGGTGCGCGGCTACGGCGGCGAGGTCCTGACCGGACGCGTGCGGACCGTCGAGCGGGGCGACGACGGCCGCTTCCGTGTCGTGCTCGGCGGTGGTCACACCCTCGTCGCTCGGCGCGTGCTGGCGGCGACGGGCTTGGCCGACGAGCTGCCCGACATCGACGGCCTCGCCGAGCACTGGGGCGGCGACGTGATCAGCTGCCCGTTCTGCCACGGCTTCGAGGTCCGCGACCAGCGCGTCGTGCAGATCGTCACCCACCCGCTGGGCCTGCACCCCGCCCCGCTGTTCCGCCACCTCACCGACCGGTACACGATCGTCGTCCACGACCCCACCGGGATCGACGACGCCATGCTCGACCTGCTCGGCGCCGGCGGGGTCGAGATCGTCCGCAGCCGGGTGCGCCGGGTCGTCAGCGGCACCGACGGCCGCGTCAGCGGCGTCGAGCTTGCCGATGGCCGTACGCTCGACGCCGACGCGGTGGTGGTCCACCCGCGCTTCCGGGCCCGGGCCGAGGTGTTCGCTCCCGTTGGGCTGACGAGCGTGGCGCACTTCACTGGCGTCGGCGACGCGGTCGAGGTCGATCCGATGGGGGAGACGTCCGTGCCAGGCCTGTACGCCGCAGGCAATGTCACTGACCCGAGCCTGCAGGTGCTGCCCGCCGCGGCGCACGGCAGCCGCGTCGGGGCGATGATCGCGTTCAGCCTGGCCGACGAGGACCTGCCGCGCCGCCGCCCGGCCGTTGGGCGACCAGGCGGACTGGGAGCATCGCTACGGCGGTGACCGGCCGATGTGGAGCGGCAACCCCAACGGCACGCTCGTCCACGAGGTCGCCGACCTGCAACCCGGCCGGGTCCTCGACGTCGGCGCCGGCGAGGGCGGCGACGCGATGTGGTTTGCCGAGCGCGGCTGGCAGGTGACCGCCACCGACATCTCCGCCAACGCCCTGGCTCGTGTCACCGCAGAGGCCGGCCGCCGCGGCCTCGACGTCGAGTGCCGGCAGCTCGATGGCAACGCCCTCGACGCGTTCGCGCCCGGCGGCTACGACCTCGTGTCGATGCAGTACGGCTCGATCCACCGCACCCCCGACCAACGGGCGTTGGCCAACCTGCTCGCCGCGGTCGCGCCGGGTGGCACGCTCCTGGTCGTCGGCCACGACCTCACCCCGCTGCAACAGCCCGTCGACGTCGCCACCCAGACCCGCATGTTCGATCCCGGCGCCTACCTCGGCATCGACGAGATCGCCGCCGCCCTCGCGGACTCGCCCGAATGGAAGATCGAGCTGCACGAGACCCGTCCCCGCCCCGCCGGGGCGCTGTCCACCCACCACGTCGACGACGTCGTGCTGCGCGCCAGGCGCCTGCCGGTCTGACCGACGATGCCTGACGACTTCGACGATGCCTGACGACTTCGACGATGCCTGACGACTTCGACGTCCGGCTGGCCACTGCTGTCGACCTGCCGGCGCTCGTTGCGCTCGGCCACCGTGTCGTCCCAGACACCTACGACTCCCTCGTCGGGGTGACCTACTCGGCGGCGCTGCTGGCGGCGTGGTGGGGCCCGACCCTCGCCGAGGCGGTCGGCAGCGGCCTCGTCCACGTCGCCACCGCCGCCGACGCGGTCGTCGGGATGGTCGAGTTGGGGACGTACGAGGGCGAGCCGGTCGTGTGGAAGCTGTACGTCGATCGCGACCGCCGCCACGGCCTCGGACCGGCCCTGCTCGCCGCAGTAGCGGCGACCCTCGATCCCGCCACCGACCGCCTGCTCATCGAGCACATCGCCGCAAACATCGACGCGGCTCGGTTCTACGAAGGGGAGGGGTTCACCGAGATCGGGCGCGACCCCGCCGAGGACGACCGGACGAGCACCGTCTGGCGGGCACGCCCGGTCCGCGACCACGACGAGTACACGGCGATGGCCGAATACCACGAGGTGCTCATGGACCCGGCCTGGTGCAAGTTGCAGCCGCACCTCGCCGCCGCGTTCGGGCACCTCGGGCGCGGCCAGGTCGTTGCCGACCTGGGCGCCGGCAGCGGCGTCGGCACCCTCGCCCTGGCCCGGGCCACCGCGGCCGAGATCGTGGCGATCGAGCCGGACCGGACGATGCGCTCGATGCTCCTCGCCAGGCTGTCCGGCGCCGGTGAGGTCGACCGGGTGACGGTCCACGCCGCCGCGCTGCCCGCCGGACTTGCGTTGCTGCCCGGCCGGCTCGACGGCGCCGTCGCCGCCCACATGCTCGGCCACCTGCCGGCAGCGGCATGGCGCCACGTGCTCGCCTGGCTCGGCGACCACCTTGCCCCCGGCGCGCCGGTCGTCCTGACGACCAGCTTCGAACGGTCACGTGACGACGACCACCTCGTTGAGGAAGCCAGGTTCGGGCGGCACCGCTACCGTGCCACGCACCGCCCGGCAGGCGAGGACACGTACGAGACCCGCTTCGAGATCCTCGCCGGCGACTCGGTGGTCCTCGCCCACGTCGCCACCGGCCAGTGGCGACGCGTCACCGCCGACGATGTCGTCGCCGCGCTGCCACCCGGCATGGTCGCGGACCTGCCCGAACCGGGCGTGCTCATCGTTCGCACGCCCGTCTGATCGAGGAAGCGATCCAGATCCGCCTCAGTGCTCGTCGTAGTGATCGCCGTGAGCAGCGTGGCGGTGGCCGTCGTGGACGTAGTCGACGTGGTCGCCGTGCTGGACGGTCTCGTGGCCGCAGCCCTCGCCGTGGGTGTGACCGGCGTGGTCCTCGGCGACGGCGTGGGGCAGGTCGCACTCGTCCCAGTGGCCGTCGTGCTCGTGGTGGGCGTGGCCGTCGTGGATGTAGTCGACGTGGTCGTCGTGAGTGACGGCGGCGTGGCCGCAGTCGGGCCCATGGGTGTGGGCGTGGTCCTCGTGGATGGTGTGGGTGCTCATCTGGATGTCCTTTCGTTGGCGTGCTCGATGGCGTCGAGCGCGATGTGGATGACGTGGTCGTCGGCGATCGAGTAGAGGATCTCCCGGCCGCGGCGGTTGCCGGTCAGCACGCCGGCCTGGCGCAGCACCTTGAGGTGCTGGGAGACCAGCGGCTGGCCGGCGCCGAGTGCTTCGACCAGGTCGTGCACGCAGCGATCGCCGCCGCGGACCTCGAGCACGATCGCCAGCCGGAGTGGGTGGGCGAACGCCTTGAGCAGCTCGGCGGCGGCCTCCAGCTCCGACATATGCGAACATGCTAATGCGATGATCGATGATTGGCAACCGCCACGTCGAACGCGCAGCGATCGAGCCGGCTCGTCCTCACGACATGGAGCAGGCCGCCAATCCGCCGAGGACGCCGGTGCGGAACGCCTCGATCTTCTCGAATGCCGTGCCACGCTCGTCGTCGTCGGCGGTGTCGCTGCGGCTCAGCGCGGTGATGATGGCCTCGTCGAGGTCGCCAGCCGACAAGACGAGGTCGCCGCCGCCGCGTCCGTGCCAGCGCGTCGGCGGTGTCGGGGATCGCGTCGGCGACCCAGGCGCCGGTGTAGCAGTCGTCGAGCAGGGCTCGCTGCTTGCCGGTCCGCTGGCTCGCCTGGGCCGTCTGCACGGCCTCGCTGTACGCCTCGCCGATCAGCGAGCCGACCGAGAGATCACCGAACAGCTCGTTCGTGTCGAGCTGCACCGCGAAGTCCTGGTCGGCGAGGATCTGGTTCGTCGACGGGCAGTAGACGATGTTGCGCTCGAAGGTCGCGTCGTCGACCCCGGCGCAGGTCGGGTGCGTCCCGTTCTCCTGGAACAGCTGCAGCGTCGGGGGCGTGAAGCTGACGCCCTCGGTCGAGAGCTTCGCCTGCCAGAAGCGGTCGAGGTCCTCGGGGATCAGCGTGGCGATGTCGTCGCCGGCGCCGGTGCCGTCGACGACGGGCAGGTTGCCGCCGTTGACGTCGCCCGGGTTGAACGGGATGTCGATCAGTTTGCCCTCGCGGCCTTCGGTGAAGAACGTCTTGCAGCGCGCCGGGCCGCCGTTGAAGCCGTCCTGGAACGCGCCGACCCGGTCGAAGCCGGTGCCGTGGGCGTTCGGGTCGTTGACGTTGCCGTTGACCGGGTCGCGGACCTTGATCATCGCGATCAAGCCCTGCTTGACCTCGGCGTCGCCGAACGTCAGGCCTGGCGCCTCGCCGCGGGCGACGTGGGCCGCCCACGCTCCGGCGAAGCAGTCGGCCTGCTGCTCCTTCAGGATCACCGGCTGGTCGAACTCGCCGGCGCGCTCCTGGATGGCGTGCCCGAACTCGTGGGCCAGCACGACACCCACCGCTGATTGCCCGAGCTGGTCGACGAGCTCGGGCATCAGCTCGTCGTCGTCGTAGACGATGAAGTCGCCGGGTCCACAGTAGAACGCGTTGCCCTCGATGTCCTCGTAGGTGGTGCGCGCCGTGCCACAGCCGGGGATGGGCTCGCGGCGGGACTGGTACGCGGCGAAGATCCCCCCGCTGAGCGGCGTGAACGTGCCGCCGTACGTCGCCGGGAACTGCGTCGTCCAGAACTTCTCGATGTCCTCGAACGCGGCGACGAGGAACCCGTCGTAGTCACGTGGCCCCTTGGACGAGCCGAAGTCGATCACCTGCTGCCCGTCGGGCACGGTGACGTCCGGTCCCGTGCCGGTGGCGACGGTGCCGCCGGTCGTCGTGCTCGTATCATCCGCGGACGTGTCGGCCGAGGACGTGTCGCCAGGAACCGACGAGTCCGACCCATGCGTCGGGTCGACCGTCGAGTCGGTGTCGTTCTCGCGCGATCGCACTGCTCTCACGCCAGCGGACGAGTTGAGCGCACAACCCACGAGCGCCAAAGCGCACAGCAGGGTCACCAGCAGCAAGCGACGTATCGCGCTGACACTACGTTCATCTGTGCTCGGCGCGTCTCGCGGCCGGATCGGCCGGCCGACCATACAGCCCATCCGCCGCCCATGACGGTCGAGATGCGCTCGTGGGCGACGTTGTTCGACGCGATGGTGCTCCAGGCCATGCCGTTTCTCGTGTTCGGTGTCGTCCTGTCGGCGCTGGTGGTGACCGCGGTGCCGTCCAGGGTGCGGGGGTGGGTGTTGGCTCGCCCGGTCGTGCTGGCGATCCCGATGGGCGCGGTGTGCGGCATGGTCGTGCCGGGTTGCGAGTGCGCGACGGTCCCGGTGGCATCGCGGCTGTCGCAGCGCGGCGTGCCCTTCGCAGCCGCGCTGTCGTTCGCGCTTGCGTCGCCGGCGTTGAACCCGATCGTGCTGCTGGCCACCGCCACCGCCTTCGCCGGGCATCCGGAGATGGTCCTCGCCCGGCTGCTCGCGTCCATGCTCGCAGTGTTGATCGTCTCGTCGTACATCGCCGCGATGGGACTGCACCCGTTGCCGACGCGAGCGTCGACGCACGAACCGCACGGCACGACGGTGCTCGGCCGCGCCGTGGACGCCGCCCAACATGATCTGCTGCACACGATCGGCGTCGTCGTGATCGGTGCTGCCGCCGCGGCGACGCTGCGGGTGTTCGTCCCATCCGCGTGGCTCGATCACTTCTCGCAACACCTCACCACCGCCATCCCGACGATGGGCGTGCTCGCCGTGCTGCTGTCGCTGTGCTCCGAAGCCGACGCGTTCGTGGCGGCGTCGTTCGTGCTGTTCCCGCCGGTCGCCGTGCTCACGTTCATGGTCGTCGGGCCGCTCGTGGACATTCGCTTGTTCCTCATGTACCGGACGGCGTTCGGCACGAAGATCGCCTGCGCGATCGCCGGTCTCGCCTTCGGTGCCGCGCTGACGGCGGCGTTCCTGATCGGCTCGTTCCTGCTGTGAGCCACGTCCAGCTGGTCCGGCGATGGACGACCCGCATCGGCCGTGGGGTGCCGGCCCTCCTCGCCGGCGTCACGATGCTGATCCTCGGCGCGACCGGGGACAGCCGGTTCTACGTGCGCTCGGCGATGCGTCTCCCGCTGGTGATCGCCGGAGCCGTCGCACTGTTCGTCGGCGTGCGATCGGCGCTTGCCGCACCGGAAGGGCATCCGCACCGCATCCCGAGATCGGCTGGCTTCGTCGTGCTCCCGTTCGTCCTGTTGGTGTTGACACCGCCGGGTCCGCTCGGTGTCGACTCGGCGGTGCCGGTCGCCGGACCGCAGCGCGGTCAGACCCCACCGAAGGTCGTCATCCCCCCGTCGGCGCTGGTCGGCGCGAACGCCCCCGATTCGGTCGTGGAGGCCAACGCGACATCGCTGGGCGTCGACCAGTTCCAGTTCGCCGTCGTCGAGCTCGGGGACAACTTCCGTGGCATCGCCGTGAGGATGATCGGCCAGATCCGCATCTCCAAGCACGCCGACACCCCGCCGCAGCTGGTGCGGTTCAAGATCGTCTGCTGCGCAGCCGACGCGATCCGCGTCTCGGTCCTGCTCGACGGCCGTCACGTGCCAGCGCAGGGGACGTGGGTCGAGGTGACCGGTCAGTGGGACGGCGACACGGCGAACCCCGGCCTGCGCGTCGTCGCGATCCGCACGATCGATCAACCCGCCAACCCGTACCTGTAGCCGTCGCCCGCCCACGCAGGAACCACGTTCAGGCCGTCGGGCGGGTCGGGCTATGTTCGCGGCGCCGGGATCGGCCCGGTTCGTTGCGCGGCGGTCACGACGTGCACGACGATCGAGTACAAGTCGCAGACCCCGAGCGCACGTCGAGGACCCCTCCGGTGGCGGTTACACGATCCTCGCCAACTTCGGTGATCAGTTCAGCGACCTGATCGGCGGCCACGCCATCGTCACGGTCAAGCTGCCCAACCCGACGTACTACCTTCCCTGACCCTGCGCTCGGTCGGTCCGGGTCTTGTCAGTGGTGATGGTGGCCGTCGCGGTCGGCTGGCAGGTGGACCGTGGTGGCCAGCCACGTGGTGATCGGGACGGCGCAGACGAGCCCGATCGATCCGACGAGTGAGCGGACGATCTCGGTGGCGACAACTTCCCGCCCGGCGATGCTCGACAATGGCTGGTGGGCGCCGACGAACAGGATCAGCAAAGGCAGGGCCGCGCCCGCATAGGCGAGGACGAGCGTGTTGACCGTCGAGGCGATGTGGTCACGGCCGATGTTCATCGCGGCTCGAAACATCTGCGCCCGGGTCAGGTCTGGTTGCGCCGCGCGCAGCTCGGCGACAGCGGACACCTGGGTGACGGTGATGTCGTCGAGGACGCCGAGCGCGCCGATCACGAAGCCGGCGAGGAGCAGCCCGCGCACGTCGATGTTGCCGCCGAGGGCGACGACGAACTGGGCGTCCTCGTCGGCGAGGCCGGTCAGGTGGGTGAGCTCGACGAACAGGACCGACAGCAGGCCGGTGATCGCCAGGCTCGCCAGCGTGCCGAGCAGCGCCACGGACGTGGTGATGCGGACCCCCTGCGCGAGGTACAGCGCGACGATCGCGATCGCCGCAGCGGTGATGACGGCGATCGCCACGGGATCGTCGCCGTTGACGAGGTTGCGCAGCGTGAAGCTGACGAGCAGCAGCAGGCTCGCCGCCATGCCGATCAAGGCGCCGACGCCGCGCCAGCGGCCGATTGCGATGACGACGATGGCGAACAGCCCGGTGAGCAGCAACAGCGGCGTGGTCCGCTGGAAGTCGTAGAAGCTGTAGCTGGTCGTCCCGTCGGCGAGCGTCGTCGCCAGCACCAGGATCCGGTCGCCCGGGTGCAGGGGCACGGCCGTCTCGGTCGACTGCTCGATGACCGTCGGCCCCGGAGCCTCGCCGCCGCCGCGTGGGGCCGGCGGCGCTGCCTGACCGAGATCCAGGGCGATGATCCGGCACTGCTGCGGATCGTCGGGAGTGCTGGTCGTGCACGCTCCGATGGACACCGACTCCACCGTGGCCTTCAACGGTGGTTCGCCCCCGACCAGTGCTGGGTCGTTCACCGACGTGGAACCCCGGGGCCACAGCGCCACCAGGCCGCAGAGAGTCGCAAGGACTGCCGCGGCGGCCACGACGGCGACCACGCGCTGCGACAGTGGGGCGTCGCGCCACCATGTCGTTGCCGACGGAGGGCGCGACCGGCGAGTTCCTGTCATGCCGAGATCTTGGTGGGCGAGCGCGGGTGCTGAGCGTTCGCGGCCGCATCCGAGGTCCGTCGGCGGCCAACCTTTCGGGGCTGCGGTCGGCGCGGACGTTGCCACCGCAGGCGTCAGTTCCGGCCGGTTCTGCCATCGCGGCAGCGACGGACGACTGTCACCCGTGTGCCCCGGCCGGAAGATCGAAGACGATCGCTCGTTGGCCGCTCGCCGGGTCGGGCAGGAATCGGGCGTGAACACCCAGGAGCCGGTGGATGTTGTCGGCGGTGATCGTCTGCCGAGGGGTTCCGCAGTCGAGCAGCCGCCCTCTCGCCAGGAGGAGGACCTGATCGGCGTAGCGGTCAGCCAGCGTGAGGTCGTGGAGTGCCGCGATGACGGTGACACCGAGCGACGTCACCAGCTCGAGGATCTCCAGTTGATGACGGACGTCGAGATGGTTGGTCGGTTCGTCGAGCACGAGCACCTGTGCCTGTTGGGCGACGGCGCGAGCGATGTTGGCGCGCTGGCGCTCGCCGCCGGACAACGTGGCGACGTGGCGAGTCTCGAAGCCGGCGAGGCCGACTCGTTCGATCGCCTGCTCGACGATGCCGTGATCGCCGGCCGTGAGGCGTTGCCAGCCGTGGCGGTGGGGGATGCGGCCCAGCGCGACGCAGCTCGGCGACGGTGAGGTCGAATCCCGCGTCGGGTTCCTGGATGACGGCGGCGATGCGCCGGCCGGTCGCCGCGCCGGGCAGGGACCAGACGTCGTCGCCGTCGACGGCGACGACGCCACCGGTCGGGCGCAACGCCCGGTACAGGCAGCGCAGCAGCGTCGACTTGCCGGCGCCGTTGGCGCCGACGAGCACGGTGACCGATCGCTCGGGCACGTCGACGGTGACGTCGTCACAGGCACGCCAGCCGCCGACCTCGACGGTGACGGCGCGGAAGGTGACCCGCATCGCGCCGATCATGCGTCTCGAAGTGGGTGGCGGACCAGCACGCAGAACAGTGGTGCGCCGATCAGGGCGGTGACGACCCCGATCGGGAGCTCTTGAGGTTCGACCGCGAGGCGGGCGGCGACGTCGACGAGCACGAGGAACGTCGCTCCGGTCAGCGCCGCGAGCGGGAGCACGCGGGTGTGGTCGGCTCCGGCGATGAGGCGCACCGCGTGCGGCACGACGAGGCCGACGAACGCAATCGTGCCGGTGAGGGCGACGGCCGCGGCGGTGAGCACGGCGGCAAGCACGACCAGCTCGCGGCGGAGCCGGTCGGGTCGCAGACCGAGGCTCGCGGCGGTCTCGTCTCCGGCGACGAGGGCATTGAGGGCGCGGGCGCGCAGCATCATGACGGCGATGCCGCCGGCGAGCAGCGCGGCCGGCGCGGTGACGGTGCGCCACTGGGCGCTGGCCAGCGAGCCGAGCTGCCAGAACATGACGGAGCGCACTCGGTTGGGGTTGTCGCTGGTCGCGACGAGCAGGCTGCCGATCGCCGACAGCAGGTAGCTGACGGCAACGCCGGCGAGCACCAGCCGCACCGGTGACAGCCGCCGGCCGCGCGAGGCGAGCAGGAGCGTCAGGCCGTAGCCGGCGAGGCTGCCGACGAATGCCGAGCCGATCAGCGACCACGTCCCGAACGGGGTGAAGCCGACGAGCAGCACGGTGATCGCGCCGAGCGATGCGCCCGCCGAGCCGCCGAGGATCGCGGGATCGGCGAGCGGGTTGCGCATGATCGCCTGCAGCGAGGTGCCGACGACGGCGAGGGTCGCACCGACCACGGCAGCCAGCGCGGCCCGCGGCAGGCGGATGCCCCACACGATGGCGTCGTGCGTGCTGCCGGGCGCCGCCGCGGAGACGCCCGGCAGATGAGCGGCAACGACTCGCCACACCTCGTGCGGTGCGATGTCGGTGCTGCCCAGCATCCCCGCGAGGACCACGCCGACGACGAGCACTCCGAACAGCACGACCGTGGCCAGCGCTGTGTGACGCTGGCGCGACGGCCGTGCCGGCCGGGGATCGTCGGTCACGATGCGGCGATGATCGCTGCGCTGATGGTCTCCAGGCCGGTGAACATCTGCGGTCCGGGCACGCCCTGCTCGTAGGTGATCCAGGTGAAGTGGTCGTCGACCACCGCCGACATCGTGGCCAGCGCCGGGTTCGACCGCAGGTGGGCCTTCACGTCCTCGAGGCCCTGTTCGCCGAAGCCCGACGATTCGATGATCAACTGCGGGTCGCGGGCGACGACCTCCTCCCAGGTGGGGGAGAGGTAGGCGGCGTCCGTATCGCCGAACACGTCGGTGCCGCCGGCGATCTCGATGAGATCGTGCCCGACGGCACGGGCCGCACTGACGAACGGGCTCGCCGGATCACCGCTGCCGGTGTTCAGCACGCGGATCGGTTCGCCGGCGGGTGCGGCGGCGCGAACCGCGTCAACGCGAGCCTCCCAGCCGTGGATCAGTGCCTCGGCGCGGTCGCCGACCCCGAGGATCGTCGCCAGCGTGCGGACGTCGTCGTAGTAGGTCTCGACGGTGGACGTGCCATCGAAGTCGTCGCAACCCTCGGTGACGGTGAAGTTGGCGATGCCTTCCTCTTGCAGGCGATCCGCAGTGAAGCCGGCCTCGGCGTTGTAGCCATAGCTGAGCACCAGGTCGGGATCACCGGCCAACACCGCCTCGAGCGTCGGGTACGGCCAGTTGTCGCCGAGCCGCTGCAGGCCGGCGGCCGCCGCCTGCACGGACGGATCGAGGTGGTCGACCGAGCCGAAGTAGCCGACGACGCGGTCCTGGACGCCGAGCATGATCGCGAGGTCGAGCATCGGAGTGTCGGTTGTGACGATCCGCTGTGGCGGTTCGTCGAAGTGCCAGTCGCGGCCGCACACCTGGACCGTCATCGGGAACGCCCCGTCACCGGCGGGCGCGCTGGGTGCAGCGCTGACGCCGGTGGCCGCGCTGGTCGTCGCGGTGTTGGCAGGCGTCGTGGTGGGAGATGCGCTGTCGTCGCTGCCACAGGCGGCGAGCGCGATGGCGAGGGTCAGGCCGGCGGCGAGGCAGGCGAAGCGGCGGTGCATGAAGGTCCTCCAGTGTGGTGAGCGCGTCACGGATGGTTGCGAAACATCGAACACTAGTGTAAGAGTGGTTCCGACTCCTAACGGCGGGGGTCGCGAGGGAGCTGGAGGACCAGTGGTCGGTCGATGATGGTGCAGCGGCGACTTGCCGGATTCGTGCGCGTGGCGCCCGGCAGGGTGCTGGCGACGTTCGCCGCGGGACTGGCAGCGTCGGCCTGCGGCATCGGGCAGGGGCTGATGACCGGACTGGTGGTGCGCGACGTGCTGGCTGGCCGCCCGGTGAGCGAGCTGACCGGGCGACTGGTCCTGATCGGCGTGCTGGTCGCGGCCCGTAGCGTGCTGGTCTGGCTGCGCGACGTCGCCGCGCACTGGTCGGCGGCGAAGGTCAAGGCACACCTGCGCCATGCCCTGTATCAGCAGCTGCTGCGTCTCGGACCCGGCTATGCGGCCACCCGAGGGACCGGCAAGGTGCAGGCCACGGTCGTCGACGGTGTGGAGGCGCTGCAGGCCTATGTGGGGTTCTACCTGCCGCAGGTGGCGATCTCGATCGTGTCACCATTGGCGCTGGCCGGGTATCTCGTCGCGCTCGACCCGGTGGTCGGCGCGATCGTGCTCGCCGCGTGCGCGCTGGTGCCGATCGCCAAGCCCTTCTGGACCAAGCTGCTGGGACGCACGGGCCAACGGCACTGGGACGCGTACGAGCACCTCGCCGCCCGGATGCTCGACGCGCTGCAGGGCATCTCGACGCTCAAGCTGCTCAACGCCAGTGGGCGGCGTGGCCGCCAGCTCCAGGAGGACTCCGCGGCGCTCTACCGGGCGACGATCGCCAACCTTCGGTCGTCACTCGGCATCTACGTCGTGACCGCCACGGTGTTCGGGATCGGTACCGCGATGGCCGCCGCCGTCGGTGCGCTGCGCTTCGCCGGCGGGGAGCTGACCGCCGGGGAGCTGCTGCTGGTGCTGTTCCTGGCGGCGGAGTGCTTTCGACCACTCGTCGAGCTGCAGAACTACTGGCACGAAGGCTTCTACGGCATGGCCGCAGCTGGCGGCATCTTCGACCTGCTCGATGCCGAGCCACTGGTGCGGGAGCCGGCACAGGCGGTCGCGGCCCCCACCGGCACGATCGCGGTGGAGCTCGACGAGGTGACGTTCACCTACCCTGGCAGCGACCGCGCCGCCTTGGTCGCCCTCACCGCGACGTTCCAAGCCGGTACCACGACGGCGATCGTCGGACGCTCGGGCGCCGGCAAGAGCACGGTCGTGAGCCTGCTCCTGCGCTTGTTCGATCCCGACGCCGGCGTGGTGCGTGCCGGGGGAATCGATCTGCGCGACCTGACGATCGCCGATGCGCGGGCGCTCACCTCGGTCGTCTCGCAGGACATCTATCTCTTCCACGGGACCGTGCGCGACAACCTGCTCGCGGCCCGGCCGACAGCAACGGCGGCCGAGCTCGCCCATGCGGCGCGGGTCGCCGGTGCGGACGAGCTGATCGCGGGCCTGCCGCTCGGCTGGGAGACGCCCGTCGGCGAGCGCGGCGCGTCGCTGTCGGGCGGCGAGCGGCAGCGCTTGGCCATCGCCCGAGCCGTGCTGCGCGATGCTCCGGTGCTGGTCCTCGACGAGGCGACCTCCAGCGTGGACGGCGAGCACGAGGCCCGCATCCAGTCCGCGCTCGCCGAGCTGGGCGCCGGGCGCACCGTGATCGTGATCGCCCATCGCCTGTCGACCATCGCCGCGGCCGACCACGTGCTCGTGCTCGAGGGCGGCCGCCTCGTCGAGGAGGGCTCCGGACCACAGCTGCTCGGCCGTGACGGGCACTACGCACAACTCGTCGCGGCGCAGAGGTCGGCATGACCGTGTCTGCTCGGGGGCTGCGCCCCCACGGCGCCCGCGACGCCTCCCCATCGACGTCCGGCTCCCTGGCGGTCGCTCGGCCATCCGGTCAGGAGCTGCGCTCATGACCGCTCCGGTGAACGAGTGGGCGCCCGGGGTGGTCGACCTCGGTGACGCCGCCGGTCGTGGCCGGCGCGGCATGGTGCGAGTCCTCGGCGCGTACCGGCGACCCTTCGCCGCATCTGTCGCGTTCGGCGTCGCCAACCAGGGCTTGCAGATCCTCGCCGGTGCCCTTGCCGCCTACGTCGTCGGCAGCGCGCTCGACGGCCGGCCGGCCGCGTGGTTGTGGCCGCGCATCGCCGTGCTGGCGGTCGTGGTCGTGGCCCGCGCGTTCGCTGCGTGGCTCGAGGCGTGGATCTCTCACGAGCTCGCGTTCCGGGTGCTGGCCGAGGTACGCCACTGGATCTTCTGGGCCTTCGACCGCATCGCTCCGGCGGGGACGTTGCGCCGTCGCTCGGGCGACCTGATCGCCCGAGCGATGGCCGACAGCGAGGGCATGGAGATGTTCTACGCCCACACCCTGATCTATGTGGTCGTCGCCGTCGTGCTGCCACCGATCGCATTGGTGGCGCTCGCGGTGTTCGCCTGGCCCGTTGCTCTGGCCGTGCTGCCGTGGCTGCTGGCTGCGGCATCGGTGCCGCTGTGGCTACGCGGCCGCGCCGCGGCCCACGGCGAGGAGCTGCGCCAGGCCACAGCGGCGGTCAACGCCGACGTGATCGACTCGGTGCAGGGCCTACGCGACGTGCTCGCCTTCGGCCGGGGTCGGGCGAGGCTGGATGCGATCGATGACGGCTCGCGGCGCCTCGCGGCGGCGCAGCTGCGACAAGGTCGCCGCGCAGGCGGCGAGGCCGCCTCGGCCAGCGTGCTGACCGCGGGTGGGATGTTGGCAGCGCTGGTGATCGCTGCCCGTCTCGTCGACGACGGGCGATTGTCACCTGTGTGGTTCCCCGTCGCCGTGGTGCTGGCCGCCGGAGCATTCGCGCCGATCGTCACGCTGCTGGGCGCAACCCGTCTGTGGGGCGTCACCACCGCGGCGGCCGACCGCGTGTTCGAGCTGCTGGCGCAGCCCGCCGCCGTGCTCGACGACGGTCAGCTCGGCCAAGACGAGGTCCACGAGCACCGAGTCGCGTTCGAGAACGTGGACTTCCGCTACGGCGATGACCTGCCGCGAGCGGTCTCAGGGGTGTCGTTCGAGATCGCCCCGGGCGAGACGGTCGCGCTCGTCGGCCGCTCGGGCGCCGGGAAGTCCACCTGCGCCCATCTGCTGGCACGGTTCTGGGATCCCGAATCGGGACGGATCTTGCTCGGTGGCCACGACTTGCGCAGCCTGCGCCTCGACGCGCTGCGCGAGCTGGTTGCCTACGTCCCCCAGGACGTCTACCTCTTTCACGAGTCGATCACCGACAACCTCCGGCTCGGCGCGCCCGGGGCCACGCCGGCGGCCATCGACCGGGCGCTGGCGACGGCGCAGGCCGGCTTCGCGCGCGACTTGGACGACGGGCTCGACACCATCGTCGGCGAGCGCGGCGCGCGTTTGTCCGGCGGCGAACGGCAGCGGATCGCCATCGCCCGAGCCCTGCTGCGTGACGCGCCGATCCTCGTGCTCGACGAATCGGCGTCGATGCTCGACTCGCTCAGCGAACAGGCGCTGCGAACCGCGCTGGCCTCGGCCCGAGCCGGGCGCACTGCGTTGATCATCGCCCACCGCCTGTCGACCATCCGCAGCGCCGACCGCGTCGTCCTGCTCGAGCACGGGTGCGTCGCCGACGCCGGCACCCACGACGAGCTGATGGCCAGATCCGCCGCCTACCGCGCCCTGGTGGAACACCAGATCGTCGCCTGAGCCCCTCGATCTTCCGCGACGCGGAACACGACCGATTGACAAAACGGAAGGAGGTGACACAGACATGTCCACGAACAGCAACACGCAGGAGGCCAAGGAGGCCCCGGTGGCCGTGAAGCTCCAGGCGCGCAGCGCCTCGATCGCTGCCCACAGCAGCAACCACGCGACCATCCGCAACCCGGGCTTCGCCTGGCGCTGACCTGACTGCCGGCCGGGAACCCGGGCCCGGCCGGCATCCAGCGCCCTCGTCACCTTTCGCCACCCACTCGGAGCACCATGTCTTCACTGCAGTCCTCGAATGCCGCACCTCCCGTCTCCTGCTCGCGTCTCGTCGCGGGTGCCTCGACATTCGACACGCCCGACGGTCGCCACATCGTGGCCACACCGGCCGGCGAGTTCGTCGAGGTCGCGCTCGACCTTGCCGGCTGGGCTCAGCTGCAGGCCGTGCTCCGCGGCCACGCTCCCGGGGGAGCCAGTGGCCGCGTCGCCGATGCGCTCGCCGACCTCGTGCGCGAGGGCCTCGTCTCCGACGCCGCCGACTCGGCGCCGACGTCGAGCGGCGCTGTCGACCGCGTCGTGCTGGTGGCCGACGAGCACGCCATCGAGCCGGTGGTGCGTTCGCTGCTCGTCGCGAGCCTGCCCGAGGTCGCCGTCACCGGCGCCACGCAGGGCCAACTGCCGTCCGTCGGCGTCGGTGACGTCGTGGTGGCGTGGGCTGACCGGTTGCCGGACTCCGTGTGGCTCGACCTCGACGAGCAGCTCGCGGGCGCTGGCACGGCGTGGCACCGGTGCTGGCGGGAAGGTGACACGGTGTGGGTCGGGCCGCTCAGCGTACCCGGCCGATCCCCGTCGTATCAGGATCTGCGCATGCGGCGGCTGGCCGCGTCGAGCTGGCCGGTGGAGCTCGAGGCTTCGTGGCGAGACGCCGTGCCCGTCGACACACCCGTCTGGTCGGCGCCGACCGTGGCCGCGGTCGCCGCAGCGATCTCGGCGGATCTCGTCGCGTGGCAGCGTTCGGGCACGGTTGACGCGTCGGGCTGCTCGTGGCGTGGCTACGAGCCGGCGACGCGCGCCTGGCACGCGCATCCGGTGTTGCCGATCCCGGCGGGCCTGCGGCGATGACGGTGCTCGGCGCCGACGCGCTGGTCGACGAGCGCACGGGCATCATCACCTGGGTCCGTCGCGTGGAGCCCGATCCCGGGTCGCCACCCGGTTTGCACATCTGGGCCAGCCATACCGCCGACGTGTACCGGCTGTTCGGCTGGCCGGCCGACCGATACGGCACGGGGATGTCGTTCGAGCGCGCGGCGCACGCCCGCATGGGGGCGATCGGTGAGGCCATCGAGCGCTACTGCGGCAACCACGTGCCCGCCGACCTGCTCCCGGCGAGCTATGAGGAGCTGGTCGCGGTTGGTCGCGACGCGGTCGATCCCGCGACCGTGTTGCTGTACAGCGACGCTCAGCACGCCGATGCCGGCTTCCCCTTCGTCCGCTTCACCCGTGACCTGCCGGTGCGTTGGACCGGCGGGCATCGGATCCGGGACGGCGCATCGGTGCTGGTGCCTGCGTCGCTGGTGTGGGTCAACTACTTCCTGGCGCCGCGCGACAGCGAGCCACCCACCAACTTCGCGGTGTTCGCCGGGATCGCCGCGGGGGTGAGCGAGCGGGCCGCTTGGACCGCGGCCATCGAGGAGCTGATCGAACGCGACGCGACGATGCTGTGGTGGCACTCCGGTGGGGAGCCGATCAGGATCGACGTCGACGACCCGGCGCTTGCCGCGACGGTCGCCCCGCCACCGGGTAGCCCGGTCCAGATGCACTACGTGCTCGTCCCCAACCGCTACGGCGTGCCGGTCGTCGGTGCGCTGCTGCACGACCGCGAGGACGAGTACACGACGCTCGGCGTCGCGGCCCGCCCCGACGCTCCCTCGGCGCTGGCCAAGGCGGCCGCCGAGGCGTGGTCGCTGCGGAGCTACGCCCGAGGCCTCGACGACCCGGACGGGATGATCTGGCAGGCCGCGGCCGCCGACCTGATCGACGGCACCCCGCTGAAGCCGCACCGTCCCGACCGGCACTACACGGCGTCGTACCGGGCGGACTTCCGCGACGTGGTCGATCTGTCGTGCCAGGCGCAGATCTACCTCGATCCTCGCATGCAGCACTGGTGCGACCGGATCCGCCAGCCGTCGCGCAGAACGGCGTTGAGCCAGATCCCGCCGGTACGTGGCGAACCGCTCGGCGCCTACCTGCGGACGTTGGACGAGTTCGGGATCGATCCGATTGCCGTCGACCTGACGACCCCGGATGTTGCCGCGTGTGGCCTGCACGTTGCTCGGGTGGTGGCGCCCGGCATGTACTCCAACCCGCCGGCGGCGTTCCCGTTCCTGGCCGGCGATCGTCTGCTCGACGAACCCGTCGCGCTCGGGCTCGCCACCGGTCGGCTCGACCCGGGCGAGCTCGTGCTCGCCCCGCTTCCACACACCTGAGTGAACGGACCCGACGATGACCACGCCCACCTCGGCGCGAGCCGCCGCCCCGAACCCATGCACCGACGCCCGAGAGGCATCCGAGGCGTACGACTCCCTGGTCGACGCGAGGTCGGGAATCGTCGCCCGGACGTGGCCCGAGCAACTCCCGACGTTCGGGCCTCCGGGACTGCGCATCTGCCTCGCCCAGCTGTCACCGACCGATCGGTTTGCCGCTCCGCTCGGCTCGGACACCACCGCGGGATGTGCGTGGTGGGATGACGATGCCGCTCGACGCGCCGCGATCGGGGAGGCGGTCGAGTGGTACTGCGCCAGCCTCGTGCCCGCTGACCTGCCGCTCGTCAGCGCCGAGGAGATCGCCCCCACCGAGCGAGTGAACATCGCCGATCTCGCGCTCTACCGGCCGGAGCAGACCGCAGCGCCTGGCTTCCCGTTCCGGGCTTTCACCGGCGATGTTCGAGTGCGCTGGGTCACTGGCCATCACCTCGACGGCCAACCCTGCCAGGTACCCGCATCGCTGGTGTACCTCGGCTACGGCAGCGGACCGACGGCGAACGAGACGCTGACCAACCTGCCGGTCAATGCCGGCGTCGCCGCCGCGCTCGAACCTGCCGCGGCGCTGTCGGCCGCGTTGGCCGAGGTGGTCGAGCGCGACGCCCTCGCCGAGGCGTGGACGTTCGGGCAGCCGCTCGTCCCACTCACCATTCCGGACGCGTTGCATGCGCAACTCGCTGCGGACGACCAGACCACCTGGCGCTTCTACCGGCTTCCGTCGAGTGTCGAGGTGGCCGCGGTGCTGGCGGTCGTGCACCGACCCTGCGACGCCGTGTTCGGCGTCGGCGCGGCGGTGCGTGGTGACGGCGAGGCCGCAGCGCGCAAGGCAGCTGCTGAGGCCATGGTCGCCGCAAGCGGTTGCATCGAGATCAACCGCGCCGACAGCCGGCAGTGCGCACGCCTGATCGACGACGGCGGGCCGCTGTCGCCGTGGCGCGCCGACCGTCGCTATCGCGACAGCTATCGCGCCGATTGGCGCGATGCCGTCGACATCGCCTGCCACGCCCAGCTCTACGTCGACCCGGAGATGCAACACCGGGCACTCGACCGCCTCGACACGCTCGCTGGCGTTCGGCGCCCCGAGCCGTTGCTGGCGCTGCCTGCGTTGGAGTTGTCGACACTGCCCGACCTGCTGCACGAACGTGGCTTTTCCCCGATCGTGTGCGACGTGACGACGCCGGACGTGGCGTCGCTGGGCTGGCACGTCCGGCGAGCTGTGGTGCCCGGTCTGCGGGCCACTGGACCGGCAGCGTTTCCCTACCTCGGCGAGACCGCGCGAAGCCGGACGCACGATCTTCCGTTGCACCTCGAACCGGTGCCCCATGTCTGAACCCGCGGCCGCCCTCCACCCGCGGGTGCGCGACTGGCTCGGTCCGGACGCGACGAAACCCACGCTGGGTGTCGAACACCTCGGCGACCCCGCCGAAGTGACCGAGCGGATCCGTCCGTGGTGGGCGGCGCTCGGGATCACCCGCCTGGCGGACGTCACCGGCCTCGACGTCGTCGGCATCCCCGTGGCGACGTGCTACCGGCCCAACGCGCGGACGTTGTCGGTCGCCCAGGGCAAAGGAGTCACGGCGGACGCCGCCCGGGCGTCGGCGGTGATGGAAGCCGTCGAGTTCGCCCATGCCGAACGCCCGCCCACACGCCAATACTGGGCCACGCTCGAGCAGCTTGCCGCGCAGGGCCACCGGATGACCGACCCCGATCGCCTGCCCCGGCTGGCCGGCACGCGCACCGCGTCCGACCGGCCGCTGGCATGGGTCGACGGCACCAGCCTGCGCGACGGCGCTTCGTGCGCCGTGCCGGCGGCCGTCGTGCACCTCGATCACACCCGGCGATGGCGCGGCCCCGCCGCGGTGCTGGAGTGCTCGTCGAACGGGCTCGCTGCCGGCTCCTCGCGCGCCGAAGCAGTCCTGCACGCCTTGTGCGAACTGGTGGAGCGTGACGCCGTCGCCCGCTGGGAGGCATCGCGCGACGCCGCCTGTTCCATCGACCTCACCGCGGTCACGGACGCGGCTTGCCGCGAGCTGCTGGCTCGGCTCACCACCGCCGAGTTGGTGGTCAGTGCTGTCGAGGTGGGCGTCCGAGGTGGACCGCCCGTCGTCGTGGCCCGCATCGCTGCAGCACGGCCCGACCCGTTCCGCCCGCTCGCGCCGGCGGGCGGCGTCGGATGCCACCTCGACGGCGCGACCGCGCTGCGCCGGGCGCTGACCGAGGCTGCGCAGACCCGGCTGATCGACATCGCCGGGGTGCGCGACGATCTCGACGACGAGCACTACGCCTCCCTGGAGGACGTCACCGAGGCGACGGCGTCCGGTGCGCTCGCCGGGTCAGCGCCCGGCGGCGACAGGCTGGAACGGTCGATGGCGACGGCGACGATGCACGGCGACGTGGCCGCTGTGCTCGGCATGCTCGCCACCGCCGGTATCGATCCCATCGTCGTCGACCTCACCGACCCGAAGATCGGCATCCCCGTCGTCAAGGTGGTCGCGCCAGGCCTTGCCGGGTTGCCGGCGATGTTGACGGGGCGGGCGGCGTGAGCGAGCGAAGCGAGCTACGACGCAGCGACCGGGCGTCCGCTGGGAAGCCCGGCGCTGATGAGGCTCGGGGACGCAGCCCGCGAGGCGATGACCGCGTCGGCCGGCGACGACCGATCGTCTTCATCGGTCCGAGCCTGCCCGCAGCGAACGCCGCCGACCTGTTGGACGCCGACATCCGGCCGCCGGCACGCCGCGGCGACATCGCCGCGGCGGCGACCAGCCGCCCACCGGCGATCGTGCTGATCGACGGGGTGTACGAGCGAGTTCCCGCTGTCTCCCACAAGGAGATCCTTTGGGCACTTCAGCGTGGGACGCCGGTGTACGGCGCAGCCAGCATGGGCGCCCTACGTGCCGCTGAGCTGGACCGCTACGGCATGGTCGGCGTCGGCCAGGTGTACGAGTGGCTGCGCGACGAGCGCTTCACCGCCGACGACGCGGTGGCCGTGGCCCACCTCGACGCCGAGCACGGTCATCGGGCCGTCTCGACTGCACTGGTCGACATCGCCGCAACCGCCGACGACGCGCTCACCGCCGGTGTGATCGACGCCGCGATGCACGCGGCACTCCTCGCCGCCGCGTCCCGCCGCTATTACGCCGAGCGGCGTTGGCCGGCCCTGTGGGCTGACCTGGGCGCGGCCGCGGCGGCCGGCGTACTCGATCCCGAGGCAGTGAAGTCCATGCGATCCTGGGTCGGCGAGCATGCCCGCTCGGCAAAGGCTGATGACGCTTTCGCCGTGCTCAGTCGCGTCGCGACCGACCTGGACACGGGCGCGGCCACCGGCGGCGCAGCGCCGATCACCTGGCGGCTTGCCGACACCGTCCACTGGCGCCGCCTCCGCCAGCGCAGCGGAGGCTTCGACGAGGCGCCGTTGCCGGACGAGGCGTTGCACGACCAGCTGCGCGCCCGCACCGCGTATGCGGACGGCTACCTGCGGTCACTGGCAACACGGCTCGCGACCGAGCTCGCCGCGGCATACGGCGTGCACTTCGACTCCGCTCACGCCAGGTCCGTGCTCGCCGCCCACGTCTGCGATGCCGGGGCATCGATCGAGGCGTGGGCAACTGCGCACGACCTCGACCCCACCGGCCTCGATCGCGTCGCGCGCTCGCAGGCGGCGCTGGACTGGGCGATCGGACACTTCCACGACGACACCGTCGCCGGCATCGCCGACGTGTCCCGAGTCCACGGCACATATCGCGGCGACCGCGACGCCGCTCTCGCCCAACTGGCCCGCGCACACGTTGGTGCACCATGACGAGCGGGTGGACGTACGCGTCGCCCGAGCAGGCGTGGGCCGTCTTCGCGCCACGTCGGATCGACAACGCCCGGATGTCGCCGTGCGGTCACTGGCTGGCATGGAGCGAGACCGGCGACGACGGCCGGTTGTGGGTCGCCGCGGCTGACGGCACAGCCCTGCCACGAGTCGTCGTCGAACGCCCACATCCGATCCGCTTCCACCTCTGGGCTCCTGACGGTGGCGGCATCGTCCACGTCGCCGACGACCTGGGCACGGGCGTCTGGCAGCTCCTGCACACCAGCGTGGACCGCGCCACCATCGGCACTGCCGGCCAGTCGCTCGGCACGACGCGGGCGATCACCGACCTGGATGAGCACGCCGATCTGCTCGCCGTGTCGCCGCGCCGCCCGTCGACGTTGCTGCTGGCGGTCGACGACCACGAGCTGGGCTTGCCCCACGTGGACCAGTACGACCTGCGCACTCACATGCGGCGACGTGTCGCGGTCAACTTCGGCACCGTCGACGGATGGTTCACCGACACGGGCCTCACCGTGCGGGCTGCGACCGCCGCAACCAGCGACGGCGGGTTCGACCTTCTTCACCGGGTCGATGCCGGCGCCCCATGGCGCATCGTCACGCACATCGCGCCCGACGCGGCGCTCACCACGACGATCGTCTCGCTGCCCGATCGTGACACCGTCGTGCTGATCGGCACCTTCGAGACCGACACCACGCAGCTGGTCGCCATCGACACCCGCACCGGCCGACGCCGCGTGCTCGGTAGCGCTACCGACGCCGACATCGAGCGTGTGCTCGTGGATCCACGCACCGGGTGGCCGCAGGCGTACGCCGTCGCTGCCCAGCGGCGACGGTGGATCGCTCTCGACGCGCACATCGCGGATGACCTCGGCGTCGCCGGCAGCACCAACGCGGACGTGCGCGTCGTCGACCGCAGTGACGACAATGGTCGCTGGCTCCTCGCCGAGGAGACGCCCGACGAGCCGACTCGCTTCGTGTGCTGGGATCGTCGACAGCGAGCGCGCCATCTCGCCTCGCACCCGACCGCCGGCCGGCCGTCTCGTCGCGGGTCGACCGAGCTGATCAGCGTCCGCGCCCGCGACGGCATGGTGCTGCACGGCTACTGGCGGTCTCCTCGCAGGGGCACGGCGCCACACCCGACGGTGCTGCTGGTGCACGGCGGTCCGTGGTGGCGGGACAACTGGGTGCACGATCCTTGGCGCGACTGGATCGACGAGCTCGGCTTCGCCTGCCTCCAGATCAACTTCCGCGGATCAGCCGGCCGCGGCGCGGCGTTCGCCGCCGCCGGCACACGCCACTGGGGGGGACCGGGTCATCGACGACCTCGATGACAGCCTTGATGCCATGGTTGCACAGCGTCGCAGCGACCCGCGGCGCCTGGTCGCCTTCGGCAGCTCCTTCGGCGGCTATGCGGCGCTGATGCTTGCGACACACGGTCGCCTCGCGGCTGCCGGGGCCCACGCCGCGCCCACCGATCTCGTTCGCTTCCTGAACGACATTCCCCGCGAGCACCCGACGATGCGCCGGCTGTGGACGGGACGCTTCGGCGATCCGGATGACGCCACCGATGCCGCGCGCCTGCGTACGACCTCGCCGCTCTGGCTCGCCGAACGGATTCGTTGCCGCCTGTTGTTGGCCCATGGCGCCAACGACACCCGCGTCCCGCGATGGCACAGCGACGCGCTCGCCTCCCGACTGGGCGCGCTGGGACGCGAGGTAGCCCACCTCACACTCGACCACGAAGGCCACGAGATCCAGCACGTCCGCAGCGCGGTTGCCCTCGCCGACACGTTCGCGGCGCTGCTCACACCACTGCGCTGACCGCCCAGGTCATCGGTCAGGCGGGCGCGGCCGCCACGATCGCCAGGTGATTGCAGGTGGCCCACAGGTCCGGGATCGCCCCGAGCGTCATGGCCTGGTCCGCCCAATCCGCGACCACCTCGTCGTCGGCGTCCAGCAGCACCGCCTGGCCCTCAGGTGCCGGACCGTCCAAGCCTTGGACGGCCAACACCTCCCAGCCTGCGTCGGTCACCTCGTCGATCGCCTGCGATGGCAGGTGCCAGAACGTGGAGCGATACCACGGCGGCGCCTTGGCCTCTGCGAACGTCCCGGTTCGCCACACGTGCTCCCAGTCGATCGGCCCGGCCGAGCCGCCGAAGAACGTCACCACTTGGCGTAGCGCGCCGACCCGGTGCAGCACCTGGATCACTGCGCGTCCACCGGGTCGCACGACGCGACGCGCCTCACGCAGCGCCGCGAGGCGCTCTTCGCGCTCGGGCAGGTGATACAGCGGCCCAAGCATCAATGCCGCATCGAACGCGGCGTCGGGCCAGGGCAGCGAGCGCGCGTCCGCCACGACCCGGTCGGCGATCGCGACGCCGGCCATCGAGGCCCGTTCGGCTGCATCGCTCACCAACGCGCCGGAGAGGTCCGCCAACGACACCGCATGACCGCTGCCAGCCAGCTCGATCGCCCACCGGCCGTTGCCACCGCCGATGTCGGCGATCGCCGCCGGCGCGGTCGGCAACCAACGATCGAAGACCCGCCGGAGCACCGCTGCCTCGATCCGATGCCAGGTGTCCAACCGAGTCCAGGTGTGCTCCACCGCTTCTGGTCCGCCGTAGAGCGCATACAGATCCGGTGGGGTCAGCCGTCCCGCGTCCGCCGCGCTCCTCGTGGTCGCCAGCGTCCGCACCCGATGTGCTGCTCACGGCGGTCATGGGCGGTGCGCGGTGACGACCGCGATCCCGGCCGACAGGGCGACACCGGTGCCGTCCCAGCGGGTGTGCATCTCGGCGACCAAGGCGTCTGCCACGGCGTCTGCCACGCTGGCCGGAGTGTCGCGCAACAGCATCGCCAGCGGCCCGGTCTGGCGGCCGATCTCGACGGCCTGTTCAGGGGTGGTGCCGGGACCACCGACGTAGAGCGACAGCTCGTGTGGTTGGACGCGCACATCGGCCCAACCCGCCCCCTCGAGGATCGGACCGGTGTGATCACGGGTGCCGTAGGCGAAGGGGCCGGCGGCGGGACGAGGACGCAGCGTGACACCGTGTTCGGCGGCGACGCGCACGGCGACGTCGATCGACAGCCACTGGAACTCCGAGGCGTCCTGGTGCTGCCACACGACGGCGACCAGCCGACCGCCGCTTCGCACCGACCTTGCGATGTTGGCGAACGCTGCCGCGGGGTCCTCGAAGAACATCACACCAAATCGCGAGATGGCGACATCGAAGCCGACGGCTGGGAACGGATGCGCGGCTGCGTCGGCAGCCACCCAGGAGATCGGCGCAGCGCCGTCTCCCGGCGGCATCCTGCTCGCCTCGTCGATCAAGGTGGGGGAGATGTCGATGCCGAGCACCGCGCCGGTCGGCCCTGCGAGTGCGGCAGCGGCGCGGCTGGTCATGCCTCGGCCGCAGCCGATGTCGAGCACGCGGTCACCACGCCGGATGCCGGCCGCAGAGAGCAGGATGTCGTCGACGGGAGCAAGCATTGCTTCGAGCCGTTCGGCATGTGCGGCCCAGCGCTGCGACGTCTCGCCGGCCCAGTCCGCGCTGCGCAGCCCCGGCGCACTGTCAGATGCCGTCATCGGACCGACCTCGATGGAGAACGGCCATACGCCCTGGACATGGGACGAGGGTATCTGTCGCTAGGAACAATTCCGAGATGGGGCCGCCGACGGCCCTCGTCCTGGTCAGGTCCGACAGTGGCAGCAGGTGCCCACGAGGGTCACCTGCTGCCACTCGGCGAGCATCTCGGCGTCGCGCAGCGCGCTGGCGACGAGCGCGAACGCAGCATCGACGCCGGCAGTCGATGGCGCGACCATCACGTCGCCGCACGATCGGCACAGCGCGTGATGGCGGCGCACCGCGCCGACCTGTGTGCTCAGCTCGTAGCGCGCTGCGCCGACATGCGGGACCTCGACGAGCGCGCCGGCGCCATGGAGGTTCCGCACGGTGCGATAGGCGGAGCTCGGCGGCAGGTTCGGGCACGCCTCGATCATGGCCGCGATCATCATCGGTGCCGTGGCTGCGGCGAGCACCTCGACGATCACCCGACACGTGGCCGTGTGGCGAAACCCGATCTCGCCGAGCGCGATCTTCACCCGTCGGTGGATCTCGCCGACACGGATGCTGTCGAGGGTCCCACCGCGAGATGGCGCAGCCGCCTCCATGAGCCGAGCTTAGAAGATTCCATGATGAGGATGGGAACCGTTCTGGTCTATTCGACGGCTGACAAGTTCGCGGGCTGCGCGCGGTGTGGTCGACTGCCATGGCGAGTGGGAATCAGTCATGCATCGTCGTTAGAGTGAGACCCGTTATCGATGAGCAGCCGACGTGGCTGCGTTGAGGAGGAGTGGCGTGGTGGCTCGACGTGGACGGATACTTGCGGCCCTGATGGCGGCCGCGGCGCTGCTTGCCGTCGCCGGCTGCGGATCCGATGACAGTTCCTCGGCCACCACCGCAGCAGCGGCGACCACCGTTTCGTCCGCGCCAGCGTCCACGCCGTCGTCGGCGTCGCTGAGTGTCGTCGCCTCGACCAACGTGTACGGCGACATCGTCGCACAGATCGCCGGCGATCACGCCGAGGTCACCTCGATCATCTCCAACCCAGACGCCGATCCGCACTCGTACGAGGCCAACGCCCAGAACCAGCTGGCGCTGTCCAAGGCCGACATCGTCGTCGAGAACGGCGGCGGATACGACGACTTCGTCGACACGATGATGCAGGCGTCCGGGAACAGCGACGCGAAGGTCCTCAACGTCGTCGACATCTCCGGCCTCACCGCCCCGGACGATGGCGAGCTGAACGAGCACGTCTGGTACCACTTCCCGACGATGACCAAGCTGACCGACGAGCTGGTCACCGCACTCTCGACGGCCGACCCGGCGAACGCGTCGACGTTCACGGCGAACGGGACGGCGTTCAAGGCCCAGCTCGACCAGCTGATGGCCACCGAGGCGGAGCTCAACAAGACCCATGCCGGCGCCGGCGCGGCGATCACCGAGCCGGTGCCGCTGTACATGCTCGAGGCCATCGGGCTCGTCAACAAGACCCCCGAGGAGTTCAGCGAGGCCATCGAGGAGGGCAGCGACGTCCCGGCGGCCGTGCTGCAAGAGACCCTCGATCTGTTCAAGAACGGCGACGTCAAGCTGCTCGCCTACAACGAGCAGACCAGCGGTCCCGAGACCGAGCAGGTGCTGTCGGCGGCGAAGTCGAACAACATCCCGGTTGTCCCGGTGACCGAGACGCTGCCAACGGGACAGACGTACATCAGCTGGATGACCGCCAACCTGGCGGCGATCAGCACCGCGCTCGGCTGACGCTGGAAGCGACCGGGGCTCCGCTGTGACCGAGCCGGTCCTGAGTCTCCGGGATGCCACGCTCACCGTAGGTGGGCGGCGGCTGTGGTCCGGACTCGAACTCGACGTGCGCCCCGGCGAGTTCGTCGGCGTGCTCGGCGCCAACGGCTCTGGCAAGACCAGCTTGCTGCGCGCCGTCCTCGGGCTGCTGCCGCTCAGCGCGGGCAAGGTGACGATCGCCGGCCAACCCGCCCATCGCGCCCGCCACCGAATCGGCTACGTCCGCCAGCAGCATCGCATCGACCCGCTGACACCGTTGCGCGCCAAGGACGTCGTCCGTCAGGGCCTCGACGGACACCGCTGGGGCTTCGGTCGGCCCGGACGGGTGGCATGGGGCCGCGTCGACGAGGCACTCGCAGCGGTCGGTGCCGCCCAGTTCGCCGACAAACCGCTCGGGGCGATGTCCGGTGGCGAGCAGCAGCGGGTGCGCGTCGCCCAAGCGATCGTCGGCGACCCCGAGCTGCTGCTGTGCGACGAGCCGCTGCTGTCGCTCGATCTCGCCAGCCAGGCGACGATCAGCGCTTTGGTGGACCAGCGACGCCGCGAGCACGACACCGCGGTGGTGTTCGTGACCCACGAGATCAACCCGGTTCTGCCCTACGTGGACCGGGTCCTGTACCTGGCCGGCGGGCAGTGGGCGATCGGGTCGGTCGACGAGGTGTTCACCTCGACCGTGCTCAGCGGTCTGTTCGGTTCACCGATCGAGGTGATCCGCCGCGGCGAGCACATCCTCGTGGCCGGCATCCCTGCGACGCACCACGACGAGCACGACGACCCCGACCTGCACCACGTGCCCGAGCCCGAGCCGGTGCACCAGTGACGGTGTTCGCGTCGGCGTCGGACCCGAGTTGGTGGGAGCGGATCTTCAACTTCGCCAACTACGGCGAGCTCCTCGGCCTCGTCCACAACTCGATCATCGCCGGCGCCGTCGTCGGCCTCGTCGGCGGACTGATCAGCACGTTCGTGATCATGCGCGACCTGCCCTTTGCAGTGCACGGGATCAGCGAGCTGTCCTTCGCCGGCGCCGCAGGAGCGCTCCTGCTCGGTGCCAGCGTCATCGCTGGCTCGCTGGTGGGCTCGATCCTCGCTGCGCTGGTGATCGGCGCGCTCGGCAGCCGAGCCCGCGACCGCAACTCGATCATCGGGGTCCTCATGCCATTCGGTCTCGGGCTCGGCGTGCTCTTCCTCGCCCTCTACCGCGGACGAGCGGCCAACAAGTTCGGGTTGCTCACCGGGCAGATCGTCGCCGTCGACACCACCAAGCTGTGGGCGCTGATCGCCATCTCCGCGGTGGTGGTCGTCACGCTGGCGATCCTCTGGCGGCCGCTCAGCTTCGCCAGTGTCGATCCCGAGCTGGCCGCAGCCCGCGGCGTTCCCGTCGGGGTGCTCTCGCCGATCTTCATGCTGCTGCTCGGCTTCACGGTGGCGATGTCGGTCCAGATCATCGGTGCGCTGCTCGTGCTGAGCGTCATCTGCACACCGGCGGCCGCGGCGGTGCGCGTCGCCTCCTCGCCGCGGACTGTCACGATGCTGAGCATGACCTTCGGGTTCGTCTCGATGGTTGGCGGCATCCTGCTGGCGCTCGGGGGAAGCGTCCCGATCAGCCCGTACGTGACGACCATCTCCTTCCTCGTCTACGTCGCCTGCCGAGTCATCGCTGCCGTGCGTGTCCGCCGCACACGAATCGCGATCGTGGCGGCACGCCGTCATCTGCCAAGTGCCCAGGCCACCGCGCCCCCTGCGAGCCCAGTGCCCGCACCCTCGTCGACGCGTCAGGCGGCGAGCGAGCCGGCTTGATCGCCGCTCGGCCAAGGTTCTCGTGTATTCTCATTCGCATGCCTGAGCTCGATGCCGTCGTGCGCCCCTTGATGGACGGCAAGGACCATCGCTACACGCAAGGACGGCGCGCCCTCGTCGATACCTTGGCGCGGCTCGCCGCGCCGGTGACCATCCCGACGCTGCTGCGCGAGATGCCGGACGCGGTGCAGAGCTCGCTCTACCGCAACCTCGCCGTCCTCGAAGACGCGGGCGTCGTCACCCGCGTGGACGTCGGCGAGGGCCGTTCCTACTTCGAGCTGAGCGAGCAGGTCACCCAGGAGCACCATCACCACCTCGTCTGCCGCGAGTGCCGCACCGTGGTTGACATCGCTCTGCCGAGCCGAGCTGAACGAAGCATCGAACGGGTCCTCGAGGACGCCGCGCACTACGCCGGCTTCGACCTCACCGAGCACCGCATCGATCTCGTCGGCATCTGCGCGAACTGCCACGCCGCTTGACGACGGCTCGGCCAGACGGGACGATCCCCTGATCAGGACGGCGCGACGCCGGCGTTCGGCCGGGCGCGTCGAGGTCCTTTGAGCTCGTCGGGATCTCACTCGGGCGCTCGTCGTCCCACGCTTCCCAGGGGGCGGGCTCGGCGGCCGAGTCGGCCTGTCTCGGCTCGGAGGCGCCTGTCGACTGGTCGCGTCGAAGAGACACGCGAGCCGAAGCCCTCGGCGCAGACGCCACCGACTGGGCTGTCCGGTCAGACGACGTCGATCACGGCGTTGTCCGGCACGATGGTGCACCTGTGACGGATGATCCGGAGTTGCCGCGCCCGCCGAAACATCGGCGCAACAGGTCGCTGATCCGGCTGGGGCTGTGCGCGGCCGGTGGCCTCGCGGTCGGTGGCCTGTTGGCATTGCCGTTGTCCGGCGGGGACCCGTCCGACACGGGGGCGGAGGCGGCGGGACCGATCGCCTCGGTCACGGTCAGCACCGCCGACGTGGCGTCAGCGACGATGCCGGCCAGCCTCGACGGCACCGCCACGGTGGCGGTGGCCACCACGGTGGCGTCGACCATCACGACCACGCTCGATCCACCGATGGATTCGCCGACGACTGTCGGCGTCGCCACCAGCGCAGTCGGCACGGGGCTGCCGACGATCCCCGGGGTCGAGGCGCCGGCCTACGTGCTGATCGACGCCGACTCGGGCAAGGTCCTTGCTGGGAGCAACGCCGACCAGCAGCTGGCCGTCGGCAGCCTGATGAAGATGCTCACCGCCTATGTGGTGATGCAGGCGGGTGACCCTGACCGGATCGTCACCATCCCGCGGCTCGACGTGATCGAGGACGAGTCGATCATCGGCCTCGTCAAGGGCATGCGCTACGAGCGCGCCGTGCTGCTGCGCGCCATGCTCGTGGTGAGTGCCGGTGATGCTGCCGAGGCGCTGGCGATCGACGTGGCCGGCAGCGAGGCGGCGTTCGTCGAGCAGATGAATCAGGCCGCGGCCGGGCTCGGCCTGACGAACACTGTTGCCGGGAACGAGACGGGCCTGGACGCCGATGGCGCGCACTCGTCGGCGGCGGACGTGGCCGAGCTGGCCCGGGTGCTGATGCAGGACCCGACGTTCCGCGACACCGTCGACAACCGCAGCGCCAAGCTGGTCGGCAAGACGTTCCCGTCGACGAACCAGTCGTTCTTCGTCAACTACCCGGGGGCCAGCGGGGTGAAGACCGGCCGCACCAGCCAGGCCGGCTACTGCCTCGCCGCGTCGGCGACGCGCGACGGGCGCTCGCTGATCGCCGTCGTGCTCGGCACCCCGTCCAGCGCCGCCCGCACGCAGCAGGCCGAGTTGGTGCTCGACTGGGGCTTCACCCTGGCCACCTAGCGTGGGGCAGAGGTGACGGGGCACTGGGACGGCACTGCATCAGATGCTGGCCTGCGTGTCGTCGACATTCGCAAGATCACCTGGCCCGCCAATCCGTATCTGTAAGGGTCCGCGCCCGAGGCCCGGTTGATTGCTCGTTGCCGGTCAGTGGATGGTGATGTTCATGGTGAAGGTGGTGGAGTCGAAGTCGCTGTAGCGGGCGGTGACGGTGATGGTCCAGTTGCCGGGGAGGGGGAACGCGACGCTGACCCCGTTCGGCCTCTCCGCGACTGGTGATCGGTGGGAGAGCGACGGTGAGCTGCGATCCATCACGATCGTCGACACCCGCCAGTCGCAGCCCGGCTGGTCCACCTCCGCGCAGCTCGCAGACTTCGAACCGGATACCCCAGCACTGACCGCCGCGCACCTCGGCTGGCAGCCGACCGTCAGCGCCACCTCCCCCGGACAGACCGTCCAACCCGGTAGCGCCGTCGCCAGCGTTCTCGACGGTGGTCCCGGCCTCGCCGATCCCGCCGTCCTCGCCACCGCCGTACCCGGCGCCAGCCGCGGCACCGCCACCATCGGCGCTCACCTCCACCTCGCCGCCCCACCACCCTCACCCCCGGCACCTACCGGGCGCTGCTCACCCTCACCATCATCTGAGCGGTCGAGCCTTGCCAAACAGAATAGGAATCATTACGATTCTTTGGACGGAGTATCGCGGTGCGGCTCCGTCTTCTCTGGCGGCCTGCACGGCGTCCCTTCCAGTCATCGGCGTCGCATCGAGGAGGTTTCCATGAAGAGATCAATGAGACGCGGCGCGCTGTCTAGCGTGGTCGCGGTCGGGGCGATGACGATGGCCTTCGCTGGGTCAGCGTTCGCCTACGACCCGCCGCCGTGGACGCTGTCGGAAGGGCACGTGGACATCGTCCGCGTCGATCCCGACGGCAGCGGCGGGCTCCAGCTGGGAATTGGCAACGAGACCGGCAGCCTGACCGTGCCGCCCGATCCCGACCCGGCCCAGACCACCTTCGAGGTGCCGTTCACGTCAGCGCTCGGCGGCTACGTCATCCCCGCCGACCAAGGCGACGCGAACTTCTATCACGTGCTGTGGGCCGGGTTTGCCGGTGGATGCGAGCTGATGGATGCCGAAGGCGGCCCTTATAGCCCGAACGATGGGTTGACGGTGACTCTCACCGGGGTGAGCTACACCCCGTCGGGGACGGCGTTGGCACCGGCCGACGTCACCATCTCCGACCCGGGAGCGTCGTTGTCGTACAGCTACGTCAACGGTTCGGTCGTCGACGACGACCACGTCTTCGTCCTCGACCCGAACGCCGAGTGCGGGGTCGTTCCGGGGGTTGGTTTGCGTCTGACTTCGCCGCGGAGGATGGATCGCGAAATGACCCAAGGCTGGTTGTCTCCTCGATCACGTTGAGAGGAGCAGTTGATGACCGAGGCGAGGACGCGGAGGCAGCCGAAGAGGTTGTCGGCGGAGACGAAGTGGGAGATCTTCTTGCAGGTGACCGCGGGCGAGATCTCCCAGGCCGACGCGGCGCGCAAGTGGCAGGTCGACGTGTCGACCGTGATCGGGATCCGGCGCACCGTCAAGGACGCGGCGTTGGCTGCGCTGGCCCGCCAGCCTGGCCGGCCGGTCAAGGAACGGAACTGGGAGCTCGACGCGGCGCGGACCGAGATCGCGGCGTTGACCGAGGCGATCAAGGCGCAAGCGATCGAGTTGGCGGTGATCCGGGGAAAGTCCGGTTGGGGCTGACCGGCGCGCTCCCGGCGAGAGTCCCCGCCGATGTCAAGGAGCTGGTCCTCAAGACTGTCGACGACGCTGTCGCCGGCGGGTTCGCCCACAGCTGGGTGTGCTCGTTGTGGCAGGTGTCCGACGACCGTGTCCACCGCTGGCGGGCCCGCCGCCGCGATGTCGGCACGCTCGCCGACCGGGCGCCCGGAGGCCATCCGGCGCATGGGATCCTGCCCGCCGAGATCGACGCGATCCTGGAGATCGTCGAGCGGTGGGGGCCCATCGACCGGTCGCACCGCAAGCTCGCCCACCGCGGCTCCTACGAGGGTCTGGTGTGGGTCGCCCCGTCGACGTTCCGGCGTGTCCTGGCCGCTCACGGGCTCGTGGTGCCTCAGCTGCCGCCGCGGACCCGCAGCGAGAAGAAGCCGTGGCCGGAGTGGCTGGTGTGGGAACCGAACCGGATCTGGATCTACGACGCCACCCACTTCAGCCGCGCCAGGCGGGTCGTGTTCGCGATCGTCGACATGGTCAGCCGACGGTGGATCGACACGCTCGTGTCTGTCGAGGAGACCGCCACCCAAGTGCAAGTGATCTTCGAGCACGCCGTCGAGGCCGAAGGACTGCTCGACTTGCTCACCGACGCGCGTCTCGACCTGGCCGTCGATAACCCGAACCGGCCGATCCTGCTCGCCGTGTCCGACAACGGCCCGCCGATGGCCTCGCGCGACACCCGGGCGTTCATGACGCTGCTGGCCATCGCGCAGCATCGCGGGCGGCCCCACACCCCGACGGACCAGGCCTGGATCGAGAGCTTCTTCGGGCACATCAAGGGCGAGTGGCCCCACCTCGAAGACATCGTCGATCCTGTCGTGCTCGAGGTCGAGCTGGCCCGTGTGCGGATCGAGTACAACAGCGTGAGACTGCACGAAGCGATCGGCTACGTCACCCCCGACGACGAGCACTACGGCCGAGGACAAGCCATCCGTGAGGCCCGCCGGCAAGGCCTCCAACGAGCCCGACAAGAACGGCTCGAACACCACCGCCGGCACAACCACCCGAACCCCGAGGAGACCCCATGAGTTGGATCATTTCCAACCCGTTCTCCGCGGCAAAGTCAGAAACGCCTCAGGGTCGACGAGGCGTTCCATCAGCACGCCGAGTGGACCTTCGAGAAGGAAGGCACCTACGTCCTGTCCTTTGAGGTCTCCGACGGCGTCAACACCGACACGGCGTCGTACACGTTCGACGTCGGCTGACCGGACCTGACCAGTCGCTGGGAGACCTGGGTCGGCCCCGGTCTCCCAGCGATGACACCCGCAATCCACCACCACGACGTCCACCGATCACAGAAAGCGACAACCAACCGTGCGGTGAGGCGTTTCTGACTTTGCCGCGGAGAACGGGTTGGAAATGATCCAACTCATGGGGTCTCCTCGGGGTTCGGGTGGTTGTGCCGGCGGTGGTGTTCGAGCCGTTCTTGTCGGGCTCGTTGGAGGCCTTGCCGGCGGGCCTCACGGATGGCTTGTCCTCGGCCGTAGTGCTCGTCGTCGGGGGTGACGTAGCCGATCGCTTCGTGCAGTCTCACGCTGTTGTACTCGATCCGCACACGGGCCAGCTCGACCTCGAGCACGACAGGATCGACGATGTCTTCGAGGTGGGGCCACTCGCCCTTGATGTGCCCGAAGAAGCTCTCGATCCAGGCCTGGTCCGTCGGGGTGTGGGGCCGCCCACGATGCTGCGCGATGGCCAGCAGCGTCATGAACGCCCGGGTGTCGCGCGAGGCCATCGGCGGGCCGTTGTCGGACACGGCGAGCAGGATCGGCCGGTTCGGGTTATCGACGGCCAGGTCGAGACGCGCGTCGGTGAGCAAGTCGAGCAGTCCTTCGGCCTCGACGGCGTGCTCGAAGATCACTTGCACTTGGGTGGCGGTCTCCTCGACAGACACGAGCGTGTCGATCCACCGTCGGCTGACCATGTCGACGATCGCGAACACGACCCGCCTGGCGCGGCTGAAGTGGGTGGCGTCGTAGATCCAGATCCGGTTCGGTTCCCACACCAGCCACTCCGGCCACGGCTTCTTCTCGCTGCGGGTCCGCGGCGGCAGCTGAGGCACCACGAGCCCGTGAGCGGCCAGGACACGCCGGAACGTCGACGGGGCGACCCACACCAGACCCTCGTAGGAGCCGCGGTGGGCGAGCTTGCGGTGCGACCGGTCGATGGGCCCCCACCGCTCGACGATCTCCAGGATCGCGTCGATCTCGGCGGGCAGGATCCCATGCGCCGGATGGCCTCCGGGCGCCCGGTCGGCGAGCGTGCCGACATCGCGGCGGCGGGCCCGCCAGCGGTGGACACGGTCGTCGGACACCTGCCACAACGAGCACACCCAGCTGTGGGCGAACCCGCCGGCGACAGCGTCGTCGACAGTCTTGAGGACCAGCTCCTTGACATCGGCGGGGACTCTCGCCGGGAGCGCGCCGGTCAGCCCCAACCGGACTTTCCCCGGATCACCGCCAACTCGATCGCTTGCGCCTTGATCGCCTCGGTCAACGCCGCGATCTCGGTCCGCGCCGCGTCGAGCTCCCAGTTCCGTTCCTTGACCGGCCGGCCAGGCTGGCGGGCCAGCGCAGCCAACGCCGCGTCCTTGACGGTGCGCCGGATCCCGATCACGGTCGACACGTCGACCTGCCACTTGCGCGCCGCGTCGGCCTGGGAGATCTCGCCCGCGGTCACCTGCAAGAAGATCTCCCACTTCGTCTCCGCCGACAACCTCTTCGGCTGCCTCCGCGTCCTCGCCTCGGTCATCAACTGCTCCTCTCAACGTGATCGAGGAGACAACCAGCCTTGGGTCATTTCGCGATCCATCCTCCGCGGCGAAGTCAGACGCAAACCATGCGGCGACTCAGCTCGATCATCCTCACCCTGATCTTGGCGGTGGTCGCCGTCCCCGTCATCGCCAATGCCGCCGCCGGCGACGCGCCGGGCGTCGACGAGCCGACCGTGATCACTGCCCCCGGCGACCCCGCCGGGCGGCGCAAGCTGACGATCGAGAGCCGGCTCACCGACGACCACCTCGACGTCGGTCTGGTCGACTGGGGCGGCGGCACGACCCCGCAGTGGCACGACGCCACCGACGTCGTCCTCCATGTCACCGCCGAGGGGATGGGGCTACGCGACCGGGACCCGGCGAACTGCACGAGCACGGCGACCTTCGTCTGCTGGGCGTTGTGGCCGACGGCCGACAACCCTGATCCGGACTTCGGCCCTGACCGCGACATCTGGCGCACCTCCGGCTACGGCGGAGCGCAAGCGACGGAGAACGCGCTGTACATCGCGTTCAACTCCGACCTCGTCAACCGCAACCAGCTGATCGGCGGGTGCACTGTCGCGTGGGATTTCGGCGGCATCCAGTCCGACGCCCCCGGGCGCTTCTTCCTTTACACCACCAACAACACGCGCAAGCTGACGTCGGTGAAGTGGAATAGCAAGCCCGGCACGACGCAGGCCACCGTGCAGCAGACGGTTGGGTTGCCGGCCAACTGCAGCGGTACCGTTCGCTCGACGTGGCCGCAGACGACCGACCACGGCTGGGCGTTCACCGTGCCCGGCGTCTACTGCGTGACGATCAACTCGAGTGCGCCGCTCGCTGCCGCAACTTCGGCGTCCGATCCGTCGCACTCATGGGTCACCGGCACCGTGGCCAAGGCCGCCGCCACATACACGGTGGTCGTCGGCGATCTTCCGGCTCACATCGACGTCTGCCCGCAACCCGACCGGCCCGAGAACGAGATCCCCGGCGCCCCGGTCGATCCCAACCCACCCCGGGTCTACGACCGAGGACACGTCGACCTGCGCGCCGGGATCGTCGACGGCAACATCCGCATCGGCCTGAACGGAGGGTTGACGCCGTTGCGCGACGTGGTGTGGGCCGGCGGCTTCCACGGCACCGTCCCGGAGCCGACGTCGACGGCCGACTACTCGGCGATCGGCCCGCCTGGTACCGACTACTGGTACTTCTCCCGCTCGCAGATCTCCCTGGAGGTCCTGTGGCCGGGATTCAGCACCGAGCTGATCGGCAACGCCGACACCCGCAGCGGCGTCTCGTTCACCCTCGAAGGCGTCACCGGCCCCGGTGACGTCATCGTCGGGACCGCCGGGCAGACCACCGACTTTGCGCTGAGGTTCAGCACCCGGCACGGGCTGCCGATGTCATACCACTACGGGCCTAATACCCACGACCACATGGACTGGGCCTTCACCCAACCCGGGGTCTATTGCCTGAACTTCACCGCCCGGGCCCAACTGCCGTCGGGCCACTGGAGCGAGGACCACGCCCAGCTCACCGTCGTCGCCGGCAACACCATCACCGCGTCGACGGTCGTGCCCTGCGACCGGCGAGCCGCCGCACCACCGGTTGCCCCCACACCCGCTCCGCCGACGGTGACCGATCCCGGACAGCCGCTGGTGGTTGACGCGGGCGCCGCGTCGCTCGACAGCTACCTCGTCGACGGCCAACTGACCACCACCCTGGGCACCGCGCCCAACGTCGCCAGCCCATTCCTGCACCACGATCTCGATGACGTGATCCTGTCCACTGCCGACCACCCCAGCGGCAACCCCTGGGTGTTCCGCGGCTTCGACGCGCCCTACCTGGTATGGAACACCGACCGGATCCGCGCCGCCGACCTCCAGGCCGACACCGCGATCACCTGGACAATGGGCGATGTCGACGGACCCGGGCGGATGACCGTCGAGAACCCCGCGTTCATCCCGCACTCCTACGCCTTCGACTCCGCCCCCGGCGCCGACCGCCTCGACACCTACGTGGTCGGGCCACAGTGGCGCTCGCGCAACGGGCAGTTCTCCTTCACCCAACCCGGCGTGTACTGCGTCCCGTTCACCTGGACGGTCACCCGCTCCGACGGCACGGTCACCTCGACCTCCCACACCCTCACGTTCGCCGTCGGCAGCACCGCCGATGTCGACCGCGCCGCCGTCGTCCCCTGCGGCCACGGCGGCACCGGCACACCCCCGAGCGGCAACCCCGACCCGGGCACCGATCCCGCCGAGCCGACCTCGGGACGCGTGGTCATCGCCGAAGGGCACGTCGACCTCGCCAGCGTCGTCGACGACGGCCAGCTCCACACCGTCCTCAAGGACTCAACCGTCCCAACCGGCTTCGTCTACCGATCCCTCGACGACGTCACCCTCCACGCCACCGACCTGGCCCGCACCACCGTGCCCGACGACCCCCGCTACGGGTTCCTCGGCACCGCCGGCGCGGCGACGTGGGTCCTGCCCCAGAGCCAGGTCGAGGGCATCGTCTGGCCCGGCTGGTCCACCGACGCCATCGCGCCCGAGCTGCTCCCCTCCGGGGTCACCTGGACCATCGACGCCGTCGTCGGACCCGGAAACGTCGCGATCTACACCGACGGTCTCGGCGGCACCCCACAGGTCCAGTTCAACTCCGTCGACGGACTCCCCGACACCTACACCATCCCACCGTCCACGCACGCCCACGGCAACTGGGCCTTCAGCAACGACGGCGTCTACTGCATCACCAGCAGCCGCACCGCCACCCTCGCCACAAGCGGCGCCCACCTGACCGACGGCACCACCACGCTCCTCGTCGCCGTCGGCCAACTCCCCGCCCAACAGGTCACACCGGCCGACTGCGGCAAGACCGCTGCCGAGGTCAACAACGGCAGCACCGGCACAGATGGGTTGTCGCAGACGATCGTGGCCACCCTCGACGAGGCGTCCGGCGCGCTGGTCGTCAGCGTCGACCCGAACGACCGCGACGTGACGATGACACCCGGCCACATCGCTCCCGGCGGTGATCGGTGGGAGGCCAACGGGGTGCTGCGCCCGGTGACCGTCATCGACACGCGGTCCTCCGCCCCCGGCTGGACGGTCTCGGCGCAGGTCGGTGAGTTCACCGGGGCGGGCACGTCGTTCGCCGGGACGTTCCTCGGCTGGACGCCGCGGGTGCTCGACCAGACCGACGGGCAGACCGTCGCGGCCGGCGCGGTCGTCGCGCCGGGGTTCCCGACCGGAGATGGCCTCGCCGTCGGCGCCCCGCTCGCCAGGTCGCTGCCGGGTGCGAGTCGCGGCACCGCTCACCTAGACGCGGACCTGCGGCTCGAGCTGCTGACCTCGACACCGGTCGGCACCTACACCGCGGTCCTCACGCTGACCGCCATCTGACGAGCGCAACGGCGCCGCGGTCACGTGTTCGTGGCCGCGACGCAGACCGTTCGGCCGGCGGGCGCCTCCACCTCTGTCGAGGCGAGGTCAGTGTTCGGCGCCCCGCTCGCCATGGGCGGCGTGCCGGTGGCCGTCGTGGACGTAGTCGCTGGCGTGGCCGCGGTCGGGGCCGTGGGCGTGGGCGTGGTTGGTTCCTCTCGTTGGCGTGCTCGATGGCGTCGAGCGCGACGTGGACGACGTGGTCGCCGGCGATGGAGTAGGCCATCTCACGGCCACGCCGCCGCCCGGTGAGCACACCGGCGTGGCGAGGATCCTGCGGTGCCGGGACACCAGCGGCTGGGCCGCGTCGAGCACTGTGACCAGGTCGTGGACGCAGCGCTCGCCGCCGTGCACCTCGAGCACGATCGCCAACCGAGGGGGGCGGGCGAACGCCTTGAGCAGCTCGGCGGCCTCCAACTCCACCATATTATCGAGTCCTAATATCTTGATGGTTCGGCCGCAACCCCGGCCGCTCTGAGGACCGCTCGGCCCCGTGTCAGGACAGCCGGCCGAGCCGGGGGACGAAGCGGCCGGCGGTGCGGGCCCACGTCGCGAACCGCGGACCGTGGGTGGCACCGAGGTACGGCTCCTCGACGGCGCGAGCCTGCAGCTCGGCACCCACCGTCATCGCTGCGACCGCGGCGAGCGTCCACGGCGAGGGCAGCATCAGGCCTTGGGCCACGGTGAACGCGGTCATGCCCGTGTAGATGGGATGACGGACGTGGGCGTAGATCCCGGCGGTGACGAGCTCGGTCCGCTCGTCGGGATCGACCCCGATCCGCCATGATGCGCCCATCTGCAGTTGCGCGACGGCGACCGGGACGATGGCGGCGATGGCCGCGGCAGCGCCCGCAGCGAAGACGACGGGCGACGTCCTCCACGACTCGCCGACGAGCGAGGCGACGAGCAACGCGGCGGCCATGAACATCAGCGCACGGGCCGTCATCTCGATCCGGCTGTGCGTCCGCCCGAGACGCCACCCCGCGTCGCCGGTCCGTCGCCATTGGAGCCACGAGCGCAGACCGAAGGCCACCGCCACGAACACGGCGTCGAGGGCCGTCGCGGCACAGATCACGGCGGCACCTGCCGGACGATCCGTCGTCTGTGGCGCCTCCTTGCTGGAGCGCCGACCACTCGCCCGGACGACGTCATGGTCGGCGGGCGGTGACGATCGCGATCGCGGCGGTCAGGGCGACGCCGGTGCCGACCCAGCGGGCGTGCATCTCCTCGACGAGCGCGGCGGCAACGGCGTCGGCGACGTCGATGGGCGCGTCGCGCAGGAGCATGCCGAGCGGCCCGGTCTCGCGGCCCATCTTGACTGCCTGCTCCGGGGTCGTGCCAGGTCCGCCGACGTAGAGCGGCAACTCGTGGGGTTCGACGGCGACGTCGATCCAACCGGCCGCCTCGAGGATCGGTCGCGTGTGGGTGTCGGATCCGTAGGCGAACGGCCCGGCGTCCGGGGGAGCGGGCCGCAGTTCGACACCGTGCTCGGCGGCGACGCGCACGGCGATGTCGATCGACAGCGACTGGAACTCGGAGGCGTCCCGGCGCTGCCACACGGCCATGGCCAGTCGCCCGCCCGATCGGACGGCGGCGGCGAGGTTGGCGAACGCGGCGACCGGGTGCTCGAAGAAGATTGCCCCGAACCGGGAGATCGCCACGTCGTGCGCGGCGGGCGGGAAGGGGTGAGCGGCGGCGTCGGCGCAGATCCAGTCGATCGACGCCGCGGCCGGCGGAGGTGGGATCGCGCCGGCCTCGGCGATCAGGGTGGCCGAGATGTCGATGCCGGTGGCGGTGCCGAGCGGTCCGGCCTGCGACGCTGCCGCTCGGGTGGTGGCGCCGCGGCCGCACCCGATGTCGACGGCGCGCTCGCCGCGGCCGATCGCCGCGGCCGGTAACAGGATGTCGTCGATTGGGATGAGCATCGCTTCGAGCCGGTCGGCGTGGTCGGCCCATCGCCGCGAGGCGTCGCTGGCCCAGTCGAGCCCTCGGGCCGGTCGATCGGATGACGTCATCGATGGACGTGCCGGTGGTGGCGCGTCGGGATGGGGTGGCCGGCGAGCTCGCCAGCCGCGTGCAGCACGTGGTCGGGGACGGCGGCGCCGGGCGGCTCGACGTGACCGGTCGTCGGGTCGACGACGATCGTGCGCGAGCCGTGCTCGATGCGGACGCGGCCGTCGACGAGGAGGGTGAGGGCGTGGTCGACGCGGCCCTGGCAGTCGAGCAGGTTGGTGCCGCTGAGGTAGCGGTCGAGATCGTTCATCCGGTCAGGCTCCTCCGTTGAGGCCCAGCGCGTCGGGGAGGGCGAGCCAGGCGGTCAGGCCGGCGGCCTGCTCGTCGGGGGTCAGCCGGCAGCGGTCGAACGCGGTCGTGAGGCGGTCGCGGTCCATGTCGATGCCGATGAGGACGAGCTCGGTGTGCCGGTCGCCCCACGGCTCGCGCCAGCGCGCTCGCATCGCCGCGAGCGCCGCCGGATCGGTGGGCCACCGGTCCTCGGGGACCGACGCCCACCATCGCCCGAGCGGGGTGGCGTGCAGCAGCCGGCCGGCCTTGTCGAGCTGGAGCACGAGGTCGGGCCGGTTGGCGACCCAGGTGAGCCCCTTCATCCGCAGCACGCCGTGCAGGCCGCCGCGCAAGGCCTCCACGAGCCGGACAGGGTGCAGCGGATCGGTCGTGCGGTAGACGAAGCTGGACACGCCGTACTCGTCGGTCTCCGGGGCGATGTCGTGGCGGCCGGTCGCCAGCCAGCCGGGAGCCGCGGCGGCGTGGTCGGGGTCGAAGCGGCCGGTGCCGAGGACCTCGGTGAGCGGGACGTTCCCGTGGGTGGCGCGCACGATCGTGGCGCGCGGGTTGAGCTGCCGGGCGACGGCCTCGACGCGGCCGGCCACCTCCGGTGTCACGCGGTCGAGCTTGTTGACGATCAGCGTGTCGGCGAACTCGACCTGGTCGGTGATCAGCTGCGACAGCGGCCGCCGGTCGTCGTCGCCGACACCGATGCCGTCGTCGGCGAGGCGGGCTGCGGAGTCGCACTGCTCGAGGAACGTCTCGGCGTCGATCACGGTGACCAGGTTGTCGAGCCGGGCGATGTCCGACAGCGACGTGCCGGCGTCGTCGGTGAACGTGAACGTCTCGGCGACCGGGAGCGGTTCGCTGATCCCGGTCGACTCGATCAGCAGGTGGTCGAAGCGCCCCTCGCGGGCGAGGCGGGCGACCTCGACCAGCAGGTCCTCGCGCAGCGTGCAGCAGATGCAGCCGTTGCTCATCTCGACGAGCTGCTCGTCGACGCCGAGACGGGCGCCGCCGAGCTCCACCAGCGCGGCGTCGACGTTGACCTCGCTCATGTCGTTGACGATCACGGCGACCCGTGCCCCGTCGCGGTTGGCGAGGACGTGGTTCAGCAGCGTCGTCTTCCCCGCGCCCAGGAACCCCGACAGCACCGTGACCGGCAGGCGCGGCGACGTCTCCGTGGTCATCGCCGACGCTCGCCGTAGCGCTTGTTGAACCGCTCGACCCGTCCGGCGGTGTCGACGATCTTCATCTGGCCCGTGTAGAAGGGATGGCTGTACATCGAGACGTCGAGCACCACGTGCGGATACTCGACGCCGTCGACGATCGTGGTGCGGTCGGTCCGGATCGTGGACCGCCCGAGCCATCGTTGGCCGGCCGACGAGTCCTCGAACACCACCGTCCGGTACCCGGGGTGGACGCCCTGCTTCACCGCTCCTCCTTGAACTCGACGTGCCGGCGCAGCACCGGGTCGTACTTGCGCAACACGAGCCGCTCGCGGTCGTTGACCTTGTTCTTGCGGGTCACGTACGTGTAGCCGGTGCCGGCGGTGCTGCGCAGCTTGATGATCGGGCGCTTCTCCTTCGACGACGAGGCCATCAGACCTTCACCCCCCGCCGGCGCAGCTCGGCGACCACCGACTCCACGCCGCGCTTGTCGATGGTCTTGATCGCCCGGGTCGACAGCCGCAGCCGCACCCAGCGGTGCTCGGACGCCAGCCACAGCCGCTTGGTCTGGACGTTGGGATCGAACCGCCGGTTCGTGCGGCGATGGGAGTGCGACACCGACTTCCCGAACCCGGGCTTGGTACCGAACAGCTGACAGGTCTTCGACATCCCATGCACGTTAGCAACAGTAGGAACTATTCCTATACTGGTGGAGTGTCTGACCAAATTTCTCTGACGCTTGCTGCCGGCGGCAGCGAGCTGCCGGCCCTGGTCGCGCAACTGGCGCATCCGGCCGCTGACGTCGCCTTCGTCGCCTCGGCGACCTTCGCCGGCGCGAACGTGGGCAGGAGCATCGTGGTCGAGGCCGACGTCGGGTCACGCACGCCCGGTTGCTCGTGCTGCCAGATGCGCGTCGACCTCGTGGACGGCATCGCTCGCGCGGTCCGCCGTCGCAGGCCGCCACGTCGGGTGGTGGTCGCCCTCGACGGTCACGACGACGCGATCACGGCCATCCACACGATCCTGTCCGACCCGCTCCTGGCCCGCCTCGTGCGCATCGACGCCGTGCTCGCCACCGTGGATGCAGTCCACTGGGCGACGCGGCTCGCAACCGGCGGACCAATCGACACCGATGTCGGCCTCGACCGGTTGGCGGTCGCCGACCGGGTCCTCGTCGCCCGCAGCCGTCACGTCACGCCCGATGCGCTCGGCGCGATCGGCCACGTCCTGCGCTCGCTCAACCAGGTCGGGCCGATCATCGCCCCGGCCATCGCCGGCTACGCCCTCGACGAGCTCGTCGACATCCATGCCTGGCACGGCGCGCCGGCGATCGGGCAGCCGCCCGGCGAGCCGTCACCGTTCCTCGGCGACGACGCCCCGGTCACCGTGGTCTGTCGGACCGACCGGGCGCTGAACGCGGACCGTGTCGACGAGTGGCTCGATGAGATCATCGCCGGACACGCGGCGCGGCTGCTGCGCCTCCAGGGCGCGATCGCCGTGCCCGGTCAGACCGAGCGGACCTGCGTGCACGGCGTCCGCTCGTGGGCGATGAGCCACTCCGAGGCCGAGCATCCGGCCGGGCGGCGCTCGACGACGAGCACGGTCGTGCTCATCGGCCGCGGCCTCCCCGTCGCCTCCCTCCACGCGGACTTCGCCGCCGCCCATCGATGAGCCCCGAGCTCACCGTCGTCGTGCCCGGCCGCTCGTGGCAGATGCCCGACGCCGTCGTTGCCCTCGACTGGTCAAGCGACGGCCGGCTCCTCGCCATCGCTGCCGACGGCGCCGTCTCCGTCGACGCTGGGCCGCCGATCGAAGGGCAGCACGGCCACGGCGTCGCCCTCGCTGGCTTCTGGGCCGGGGCTACCGCTCACGCCTGCGGCTACCGCGACGGCACGATCACCCTCGCCGGCTGCGACGGCCTCCACGCCATCCCCGGTGATGCCGGGCCACTCGGGGCCATGCTCTGGACCGGAGCTGCGCTCGTCACTGCGCATCGCCATGAGCTCGTCGTCATCGGCACACACCCGCCGCGTCCGGCGCTCGATCTCGGCGCCGGCCAGCTTCGTGCGCTCGCCGCGCTGACGCCGTCGTACCTCGTCGCCGTCGGCGCCGACGAGATCGCGTTCGTGGACATCGGCCTCCACCTCGTCGACGCACGGGTTGACCTCGAAGGTGGCATCTCCGTCGCCGCCGACCCACACGCCCGCTACGTCGCTGTCGGCGATCTCGCCGGATCGATCCATGTCCTCACCGTCGGCGACGAGGCATACGGCCGGGAGCTCAGCGGATACCCCGACCCCGTTCGCCACCTCGCCTGCAGTCGCGCGCCCGCCGGCGTCATCGCCGCCGCCGACGACGAACTGACCTTCTGGACCGTCAACGGCGGCGAACCCGGCAACCAGCCAACCTGCGCGATCGGCCACGGTGAACCGATCACAGCGCTCGCCGCCTCGCCCGCTGGCCTACTCGTGGCCACGGCCGACACCAGCGGGCGAGTCTGCATCTGGCACCTGCGCGACCTGGGGGGACCCGTGTGGTGCGCCGACGGCGCCGACGAGATCACGACGATCGCGTGGAGCACCGATGGCACAGGGCTGGCGGTAGGTGACGTCTCCGGCGCGATCGCCGCGTGGGCGGTCACGCCCGGAATGATCGCTTGATCGCCAGGCAGGGCGGCGTCACGCGGACAGACCTGAGGCGTTTCTGACTTTGCCGCGGAGAACGGGTTGGAAATGATCCAACTCATGGGGTCTCCTCGGGGTTCGGGTGGTTGTGCCGGCGGTGGTGTTCGAGCCGTTCTTGTCGGGCTCGTTGGAGGCCTTGCCGGCGGGCCTCACGGATGGCTTGTCCTCGGCCGTAGTGCTCGTCGTCGGGGGTGACGTAGCCGATCGCTTCGTGCAGTCTCACGCTGTTGTACTCGATCCGCACACGGGCCAGCTCGACCTCGAGCACGACAGGATCGACGATGTCTTCGAGGTGGGGCCACTCGCCCTTGATGTGCCCGAAGAAGCTCTCGATCCAGGCCTGGTCCGTCGGGGTGTGGGGCCGCCCGCGATGCTGCGCGATGGCCAGCAGCGTCATGAACGCCCGGGTGTCGCGCGAGGCCATCGGCGGGCCGTTGTCGGACACGGCGAGCAGGATCGGCCGGTTCGGGTTATCGACGGCCAGGTCGAGACGCGCGTCGGTGAGCAAGTCGAGCAGTCCTTCGGCCTCGACGGCGTGCTCGAAGATCACTTGCACTTGGGTGGCGGTCTCCTCGACAGACACGAGCGTGTCGATCCACCGTCGGCTGACCATGTCGACGATCGCGAACACGACCCGCCTGGCGCGGCTGAAGTGGGTGGCGTCGTAGATCCAGATCCGGTTCGGTTCCCACACCAGCCACTCCGGCCACGGCTTCTTCTCGCTGCGGGTCCGCGGCGGCAGCTGAGGCACCACGAGCCCGTGAGCGGCCAGGACACGCCGGAACGTCGACGGGGCGACCCACACCAGACCCTCGTAGGAGCCGCGGTGGGCGAGCTTGCGGTGCGACCGGTCGATGGGCCCCCACCGCTCGACGATCTCCAGGATCGCGTCGATCTCGGCGGGCAGGATCCCATGCGCCGGATGGCCTCCGGGCGCCCGGTCGGCGAGCGTGCCGACATCGCGGCGGCGGGCCCGCCAGCGGTGGACACGGTCGTCGGACACCTGCCACAACGAGCACACCCAGCTGTGGGCGAACCCGCCGGCGACAGCGTCGTCGACAGTCTTGAGGACCAGCTCCTTGACATCGGCGGGGACTCTCGCCGGGAGCGCGCCGGTCAGCCCCAACCGGACTTTCCCCGGATCACCGCCAACTCGATCGCTTGCGCCTTGATCGCCTCGGTCAACGCCGCGATCTCGGTCCGCGCCGCGTCGAGCTCCCAGTTCCGTTCCTTGACCGGCCGGCCAGGCTGGCGGGCCAGCGCAGCCAACGCCGCGTCCTTGACGGTGCGCCGGATCCCGATCACGGTCGACACGTCGACCTGCCACTTGCGCGCCGCGTCGGCCTGGGAGATCTCGCCCGCGGTCACCTGCAAGAAGATCTCCCACTTCGTCTCCGCCGACAACCTCTTCGGCTGCCTCCGCGTCCTCGCCTCGGTCATCAACTGCTCCTCTCAACGTGATCGAGGAGACAACCAGCCTTGGGTCATTTCGCGATCCATCCTCCGCGGCGAAGTCAGACGCAAACCAGTCATCGTGCGTCCTTCTCGTTGGCTTGGTCGCTTCCGAGAATCGCACGATGACCACCATCACCCCAGCGATGGTCGAGGCCTCCTACACCACGTGATGGGACTCACTCCACCCCCCCCGGCGAGGACTCTCTGGTTCTTCCGACGTGGTCCGTGAGTGGTCGATCGGGTCTATCCGCGGGTGTGCGACATCTGATTCCTACCCTTCGGAGCTCGACATCGACAGACCTTTGGTCATCGCAAGTCGTTCGGTTGCCAGTGGCCGACAGCGATGGCGTAGGCCCGCTCGGCTTGCTCGACGAGCGCCTTCTCGGCGTCGCGTAGCTGCTTGATGTGGTAGTCCCGGCTGGGTCCGGCGACGGGCCCTCGGCGGGAGGTGGCGCCGGCGGCGAGCTCGAGCCGTCGGGGCTTGTAGGCGGTGAGGCTGGGCCGGGGCGAAGGCGCAATCCTCGCCGTTGGTGACCAGGTGCCAGCACAGCATGACCAGCTTACGGGCCACAGCGACGGTGGCGACTTGCACGCCGCGGCGGTCGCGGATGCGCCGATGAAGGCGCGCATCGGTCCGGGTGTGCGGGCCGCGGAGAACGCGGCCTCGACGAGCATCCCGCGGGCTTGGGCGGGGCCGGCTTTGGTGATGCGGCCGTGGACCGCTGGGGCGTTGCTGGACTGGCGGACTCTCGGGTTGAGCCCGAGATAGGCGACGAGCCGGTCGGGTGTCGGGAACCGGAAGAAGTCACCGACCGCGGCGACGACAGTGATCTTGCGACGGTGACGTCGATGCCGGGTTCCGTCATCAGGCGGGTGACAATCGGGTCGTCGATGGCTTCGATGCCGATGTCGCGCTCGACCTTGGCGAGCTCTGCGCCGTGGAAGTCCAGCTGGCGCATCAGCGCGTCGAAGCTGCGCCACTCGTCGCTGGGCTGTTCCTGCTCGGCGAGGAAGCGCCGTCCGACGGCGGAGAACATGTCGGCGTGCGGGCACGTCGACACCAGGTTGCGGGCCAGCATCGCGTGCACCTGATTCTTCAACCGGACGTGCTGCCTGAGGAGATGACCGCGCCGGACCGTCAACCGCCGCAACCGTCGGGTGCGGTCGTCAGCAACCCACGTCTCGGGAAGGAAATCCGCGGCGAGCAGCTGCGCCAGGATCCTGGCGTCGACTTGTCGGTCTTCACTCTCGCCGCGGCGATCGCCCTGATCTTGCGCAGGTTCGGCTCCGGCAGAACTTCGCCAGCTTGTGCCAAACACGGTTCGACTCGTGGAACACGAGCAGTGCGCTTCAACGCCATAGCAACCCCCTGGGATGTCCGATGAGCGCATGGTGGGCAACCAAACATCAGGCCTCCTCGCTCATGCGGGCGTAGGCGCCGCCAAGCGCCACCAAGTCCGCGTGGGTGCCCTCCTCGATTATGCATCCGTCACTAAGGACGAGGATCCGGTCCAAGCCATAAATGGTCGACAGCCGGTGCGCTATCACCAACGATGTGCGGCCACGAAGAGCCTCGTCCAAGGCCTCCTGTACCTGCGCATCGTTCTCGTTGTCGAGATGGCTTGTGGCTTCGTCCAAGATTACGACCGCGGGGTCCCTCAAAAGGACCCGCGCGATCGATAAGCGCTGCCGTTCACCCCCGCTCAACTCAGATCCGCGCTGGCCAACTACCGTATCATATCCCCGTGGCATTCGGCGGATGACATCGAGAATCTGTGCGCGGCTACACGCCCGGTCCAACTCCGACGTCGTTGCAGACGGCTTAGCGAAGCGCAAATTCGCCTCTATGGTATCCTGAAACAGGTACGACTCTTGACTTACGACACCTATAGCCGCCCTCAACGATCGCCGCGAGAGCATGCGTACGTCATGTCCGTCGATTAACACCGCGCCCGAAGAAACGTCGTACAGTCGCGGAATCAATGATGCAAGCGACGTCTTCCCGGATCCGGACGCACCGACAAGTGCAACTCGCTCGCCTGGTTCGATCGTTAGCGACACTCCTCGAATGACGTCCCTGGCGGGGAATTCAAAACCCGCATCCGGCGCTTGCTCGGGTGGGTTGCCGAGGCCAGACCCAACCGGGTAACTAAATCGCACATTACACATCTGAACCTCGCCGCGAGGATTGCAAAGAGCGGCTGCAGCGGGATGATCCGCTGGTGCCTCGGGCGCACCGAGAAGATCGAATACACGATCAAAGCGGCTCTTCGGATTTCAGGGTGGGGTGAGGGTGTTGAGTAGCGCCCAGTTGGGTTTGCTGGCGTAGAGCAGGGCGCGGGTGCGGTAGTGGTCGAAGCGACGGAACCCGAAGGCGACTCGCTTGACGCGCTTGATCAGGTTGTTGATCGCCTCGGTCGGCCCGTTGCTCACTCGGGCGTCGTGCCACGCGACGATCTGGTCGATCCACACCCGCAGCGTCCGGCCGAGCCGACGGACCTCGTCGGGCATCCAACGCTCGGCGAAGTCGACGACGAGCTGCTCGATCCACGCCCTCGCCGCAGTCGTGTCGGGTTGGGTGTAGACCCGTCGGACGAGTTCCTTGGCCGTCCAGGCGGCGAACACGTGCAGGTCCGGGTCACCGTCAGCGAGGAGCTCCAACAACCGCTCGTGTCCGTCCTCGGTGAGACGTTCGCTGCCGGTGATCAGCCGCCGTCGGATCCGGTAGAGCGGATCGGGCTTGCGCCCGCGATGCCCGAGGGTCTCGTTCTGCACCCGCCGGCGGGTCTCGTCCACCACCCGATTGGCGAGGGCGATCACGTGATACGGGTCGGCGACTTGGACCGCGTCGGGCAGCATCGTGTCGAACACGGTGCGGTACGCGGCTGACAGGTCCAGTGTCGCCCAGCGGATCCGCCCGCACCATCCCGGCGGGCGGGCGGCGAACCAGGCGCAGGCCGGGCCGGAACGGCGTCCGGCGATCACGTCGAGGAGCTGACCGCGGCGCACGTCGACGATCTGGGTCGACCACACCTGGGTTCGGTAGCGGCCCACCCGCACGCACAGGGTCTCGTCCAACCCGACGGCGTCGACCGGGCCGAACCGGTTGGGGTCGTCGATCAGCGGCCGTCCCCACGCGGTGACGGCGTCCATCACCGTGTGCCAGTCACAGCCCAGCTCGACGGCGACATCAGCGACGCTGCGACCGTGCCGGCCGACCTGCACCGTCGCCCACCGCCCAGCCCTGGCGGTCAGCGCACAACGAGACGATCCGATGGTCGGGTCACACTCGGTCCACGACCGCCGACACGACGGGCATCGCCATCGTCGCTTGGACCACGCCAGCCGCGTCGGGCGCCCGAACACCGGGAGATCGACCAGCGTCACCTCGCGCCGCCCATGACCGTGTGCCGATGTCCCGCACGCCGCGCAACACGGCCTTCCAGTCGTCGACTCGATCGTGATCCGCAGCCACCGTGGCCAATCGCCGACGCCCACCACGCGAACGTCGGACAGGCCAACCAGCAGCGCGCACATGCGCGTAGGATCCGTCTCCAACAGGGGCTCCCCGAGACTCGACGACGTAGAACACCGCTGAGAATCGCAGAGCCCCTGTGCCGCGCCCGGGATGCTCAGATCACCCCGACCCCACCCTCAGATCCGAAGCGCCCCTTATCGACCAGCCGGCCACGGTCCACGACGACGAGGGTGCTCCCGTTGTGTTCTCCGGGGAACCAACGCACCGAGGCGACCCGGTCGACGGCGAAGGACTGCCCCGTCAATGTCGTCAACGTGGTCGGGTCGGCCGAGCCGACCACGATCGCCGGGATCACCTCGTCGGGCGACGAACGCGCGAGTTCGGCGAGAAGCACTTCGAGCGTGACATCGGCTGCGTCGGCACGCCAGCGGACCGCGGTGGCGAACGTGGCCGGGTCGACGCCGAGCACGGTGACCCGGCCACCGTTGCTGTCGCGGACGTCCACCTGACGCACGACGGTGCCGCGCAGCCCGCCCGGGACGGCGGTCGTGCCTGCCGCGACCGAAACGGCCTCGTCGCTTCCGACGAACACCGCCGCCTTATCGGCAAGCAACTGCTGGGCGCTCGCGGTCATCGCGGTGGCGATCGTGAACGCTCCGATCGCGAGCGCCGTCGCTGTGGCAACCACGACGCTGACGACGGGTTCCGCGCCGACGCGCCGCAACCCTGTGACCACCGGCAACGGCAACCGGCGACCCCACTGGCGGCTGCGTCGCGCCAACCACACCATCGGACGGGAGGCCACCGCGATCACCGCCAACACAGCAGCGAGCGCGAACGCTTGAGCAAGAAGATCACCACCCGTCGCGCGTTCACCGACCAGCCGCACACCACCGGAGCGTTCCAACCGCAAGAACGAAGCCACCGCGGCCCCCACAACGATCAGTTCCCACGGAAACCAGCGCAGGCGTCTGCGGCGAACGGTGTCGACCGTCGACGATGCGCTGACCGCGCCAACGGCACCGACAATCACGACGCCAAGCACCGCCCCGATCGCCGCCGACACCCACGCTGCCGCGCACCGGCCCCGGTTCCAGCTCAGAGGTCGGTCCCAGCGTCATGACCGCGGCGAACGCCAGAGCACCGCCGAGCACCGTCCCCGCAACCACCGGCGCCACCACACCGGCGCCCAGACGCGCTGCCAGCGACCACGGCGATTCGCCGCGCAACAACCGCAAGTGCAACTCACGCCGACGCTGCCGGGCCAACAGCACCGCGCCACCACTCAGCAGCAGCACACCCGCTGCGACGCCGGCCCAACGGATCGGAGCCACCGTCCGAGCAACGACCACGCCAACTTGCTCTGCCTGCACGATCAACCGGGTCAGCTGCGGCGCATCAGACCGACTCGGACGCAACTGGGCATAACCAGCACCTGCCGCCGACAATGCCGTGTTGTAGCCAGCCTCCACCCGTCCATACCCGGCTGCTAACGCCCTGGCCTCGTGCACCGTCAACGTCTCGCGGTCTGGACCCAGCTCCCACGTTGTCGTCACCTGGCTACCGAAGCGGGCGAGCGTCGCCGGGTCGACCAACATCATCGCCGGCGGCCACTGATCGTCACGATCCGGGCGAAGCTGCGAACGCAGGCCACACCAGAAGCTCGGCTCGGGTTCGATCGGGATGTCCCGGAATACCCCAACCGTGGTCAACGCCAGCGGTGTCGCTGGCACGTGCTCCGACGACCCGTCAACGAACGTCACGTCGTACCCCCCATCGGCCGACGGCGCCTCGCTCCGCACAGCCGGCCCACCCGCCGGCAACTCCGGCGGTGCGGTCGCCAACAGACGGCTCCCCGTCGAAGCACCGACGTGGCGGCCCTCGCCAACCGGGACAAGCACGTCCCCAGAACCGAGCGAGCCGTGACCATCCCCCCGTTGGGCGGACACCTCGTATAGGAGGAAGTCCATGTCCAACAAGAAGCGGTCGCCGGGTCGTCCGGCGAAGTATCCGCCTGAGTTCCAGCGGGACGCGGTTGCGATGGTGCTCGATGAGCAGCGTTCGATCGCGGATGTTGCTCGTTCGCTCTTGGTGAACGAGGGCACGTTGGGGAACTGGGTCGCGAAGGCGCGCCGTGGACCGCGCCCAGGGGACCGAGTTGAACGCCGACGAACGCGTCGAGTTGGCGGAGTTGCGCGGTGAGGTCACGCAGTTGCGGATGGAGCGTGATCTGCTCAAACGATCGATGGCCTTCTGGGTGAAGGAGTTGATGCTGTGACTCGCTATCGCTGCGTCGACGACCAGAAGGCAGCCGGGTTCCCGGTCACCGCGGCGTGCGAGGCGGCTGGCGTGTCCACGTCGGGGTTCTACGACTGGCGCACACGTGAGGCTGGCGCACCGACGGACCGTCAGGTCGCCGAGGCCGAGCTCGTCTCGTTGATGGCCGAGATCTTCGACGCCTCCGACGGCAACTACGGCGTCCCGCGGATGCTGCGCGAGCTGCGCCGCGCCGGTCTCGCGGTCAACCACAAGCGGGTGCGTCGGCTGATGCGCCGCCATGGGATGGCGGGCAGGTTCCGGCGGCGACGCTGCCAGACCACGTTCCCGGGCCCGGACGGCTACGTGATCCCGGACCTCGTCGAGCGCGGCTTCGCGCCCGGCGCCCCGGACCGGGCGTGGTGCCAGGACATCACCTACATCGCCACCGGCGAGGGCTGGCTCTACCTGGCGTCGGTCCTCGATCTGGGCAGCCGGCGGCTGGTCGGCTACTCGATGGCCGACCACATGCGCACCGAGCTCGTCACCGACGCCCTGTCGATGGCCGTCGCTGCCAGAGGCGGCGTGAGCGGGGTGATCGCGCACGCGGATCGTGGGTCGCAGTACACGTCGAACGACTACCTCTCGTTCTGCGCCGACAACAGGCTGCGCCCCTCGGTCGGACGGACCGGGGTGTGCTGGGACAACGCCGTCGCCGAGTCATTCTGGGAATCGCTGAAACGTGAATGCGTCCAAGGACGAGTGTTCGCGACCCGCGCCGACGCCCGCAGAACGATCTTCCGCTGGATCAACTGGTATAACACGAAAAGACTTCACGGAAGTCTCGGCTATATCCCACCAATCGAGTGGGAAACACAGTATAATCAAGCAGCATAAACCCCGTCCGGCCAACGGGGAGATGGCCACCGACTCCATCGACGACATCGACATGATCGAGCTGACCGTCTCGAGCCACCAGCAACACCCGCTGCGACGCCGCCGAGGACTCATCAACGGTGTACGTCGAGTACACCCCGCGAGTCACCGTCGGCGCCGACGCATGCGGCACCGTCGAACCCAGCCGATCCAGCTCGTTCAATAGAGCCGAGTCGCCTCCGACGACCGCACTGTCCGGCAAAGCAACCGTCAGACCAACGTCACCACCGCACGTCGCCGCGAAGCCCCGCTGCAACGCCTCCGACGCCGTCGCCGACACGAACAGCGGACCGCCAGCGACACCCACCGCGATCAACGCCGACGCAGCAACCACCGCCGCGCCACCCAACCCGGCCCGACGCACCTGCGCGAACATCAACAAGGCAAACCTACCGCGAGCGACACTGGCACTAGCCGCCACCAAACCCCAGCATCCACGACCGATCACCGCGGCCCCCCGGCAAGCGACAGCGGGGGCACACGGCCGGCGCCAACGGAAGTCGGTCAAAGCCGTCCGAGTCCGCGTCAACCCATGCGACCCTGGCCGATGAGGTTGTCCCGGGGTCTGTTGAAGTGAGGTGGTGATCCCTCCCCGGGCCGTGCCGTGCTGGCAGGGTTCGGGAGTCCACCAAGACACCTGAACAAGGAGAGGGATCACCGATGAAGAAGGTACCTGTCGTGAAGATCACGACACCGGACGCGGCCGGCGAGATGGCCGGTCTGCCGTTGGAGGCGACGGTCGCGATGGTTGATGTCGCCGATGCGATGAGAGACGGCTTGTTGGCGTTCGCGACGTCTGCGGGGCTGGTCGTGATGCGCCAGATGCTCGACGCGGAGCTGGCCGGGATCGTTGGCGCGAAGCACGCCAAGATGGCCGGAGGTGAGCGGGTCGGGAACTGGCATGGCACGACGACCGGTCAGGTCGTGCTCGGCGCCCGCAAGGTGTCGGTGGCTCGTCCGCGTGGCCGCTACGTCGACGGCGGTGAGGTCGAGCTGGACACGTGGGCCACGTTCGCGTCCGAGGACCTGTTGCGCCAGGTCGTGGTCGAGCGGATGCTCGCCGGGGTCGCCACCCGCCGTCACGTCGACGTCGCCGAACCCGTCGGCCCGGTGGCCGGTGTGGCGACGTCGAAGTCGGCGGTGTCGCGGCGGTTCGTTGCCGCCACGTCCGAGGCGATGGACGAGCTGCTCGCCGCCGACCTCTCCGACTTGGAGACGGCGGTGTTGATGATCGATGGGCTCAACGTCGCCGGCGAGATGATCGTTGTCGCCCTGGTCATCACCGCGGACGGGACGAAGGTGCCCGTCGGGCTGCGGTTGGGTGACACCGAGAACACCGTCGTCGTGAAGGACTTGCTCGCCGATCTCGTCGATCGTGGGCTCCGTTTCGAGCACGGCATCCTCGCCGTGCTCGACGGTTCCAAGGCGCTGCGCAAGGCCGTCGCCAAGGTGTTCGGCGCCAAGGCTCTCGTGCAGCGCTGCACCCTCCACAAGCGCAGGAACGTCACCGGCTACCTGCCCGACGCCCGCCGCAAGAACCTCGACCGCAGGCTCGCGCAGGTCTTCGCCAACACCGACGCCGACGCCGGGATCGCCGAGGCCCGACGCCTCGCCGCCGCCCTGCGCGCCGATCATCCCGACGCCGCCGGCTCGCTGCTCGAAGGCCTCGAGGAGATGTTCACCGTCGCCCGACTCGGCACCAACGGTGCCCTGCGACGAACGCTGACGAACACGAACTGCATCGAGTCCATGATCGGCACCGTGCGCACCGTCACCAGCCGCGTGAAGAACTGGCGCGACGGCGACATGAAGAAGCGATGGATCGCGACCGGGATGATCGAAGCCCAACGCTCGTTCCGCCGCGTTCGCGGTCACGCCCAGATGCCCGAACTCGTCGCCGCCATCGCCGATGCCGTCAACCCCGCAACACCCCGCGACTACGCTCAAATCGCCTGAGAGCAACGGGATCACCACCGAAGTTCAACAGCAAGCGGGACATCCTCTGGCCGATCCCTCGCAGGGATCCCCGTGCACCTCCGAAACCATCACATGCCCTTTCGACGCTTCTGAGGCGTTTCTGACTTTGCCGCGGAGAACGGGTTGGAAATGATCCAACTCATGGGGTCTCCTCGGGGTTCGGGTGGTTGTGCCGGCGGTGGTGTTCGAGCCGTTCTTGTCGGGCTCGTTGGAGGCCTTGCCGGCGGGCCTCACGGATGGCTTGTCCTCGGCCGTAGTGCTCGTCGTCGGGGGTGACGTAGCCGATCGCTTCGTGCAGTCTCACGCTGTTGTACTCGATCCGCACACGGGCCAGCTCGACCTCGAGCACGACAGGATCGACGATGTCTTTGACCATCCCCCCGTTGGGCGGACACCTCGTATAGGAGGAAGTCCATGTCCAACAAGAAGCGGTCGCCGGGTCGTCCGGCGAAGTATCCGCCTGAGTTCCAGCGGGACGCGGTTGCGATGGTGCTCGATGAGCAGCGTTCGATCGCGGATGTTGCTCGTTCGCTCTTGGTGAACGAGGGCACGTTGGGGAACTGGGTCGCGAAGGCGCGCCGTGAACGCGCCCAGGGGACCGAGTTGAACGCCGACGAACGCGTCGAGTTGGCGGAGTTGCGCGGTGAGGTCACGCAGTTGCGGATGGAGCGTGATCTGCTCAAACGATCGATGGCCTTCTGGGTGAAGGAGTTGATGCTGTGACTCGCTATCGCTGCGTCGACGACCAGAAGGCAGCCGGGTTCCCGGTCACCGCGGCGTGCGAGGCGGCTGGCGTGTCCACGTCGGGGTTCTACGACTGGCGCACACGTGAGGCTGGCGCACCGACGGACCGTCAGGTCGCCGAGGCCGAGCTCGTCTCGTTGATGGCCGAGATCTTCGACGCCTCCGACGGCAACTACGGCGTCCCGCGGATGCTGCGCGAGCTGCGCCGCGCCGGTCTCGCGGTCAACCACAAGCGGGTGCGTCGGCTGATGCGCCGCCATGGGATGGCGGGCAGGTTCCGGCGGCGACGCTGCCAGACCACGTTCCCGGGCCCGGACGGCTACGTGATCCCGGACCTCGTCGAGCGCGGCTTCGCGCCCGGCGCCCCGGACCGGGCGTGGTGCCAGGACATCACCTACATCGCCACCGGCGAGGGCTGGCTCTACCTGGCGTCGGTCCTCGATCTGGGCAGCCGGCGGCTGGTCGGCTACTCGATGGCCGACCACATGCGCACCGAGCTCGTCACCGACGCCCTGTCGATGGCCGTCGCTGCCAGAGGCGGCGTGAGCGGGGTGATCGCGCACGCGGATCGTGGGTCGCAGTACACGTCGAACGACTACCTCTCGTTCTGCGCCGACAACAGGCTGCGCCCCTCGGTCGGACGGACCGGGGTGTGCTGGGACAACGCCGTCGCCGAGTCATTCTGGGAATCGCTGAAACGTGAATGCGTCCAAGGACGAGTGTTCGCGACCCGCGCCGACGCCCGCAGAACGATCTTCCGCTGGATCAACTGGTATAACACGAAAAGACTTCACGGAAGTCTCGGCTATATCCCACCAATCGAGTGGGAAACACAGTATAATCAAGCAGCATAAACCCCGTCCGGCCAACGGGGAGATGGCCAACTACCTCGCCGGCAGGGACCAGCCCGACCGGCGCCACCGACAACTCGTCGCGCAACTCGAACAACTCGGCTACACCGTCGAACTCGCACCCGCCGCCCGACCACACCACAGTCACGAATCACCAGCACGTTCATCACGCGCGCCCGAATCACAGCACGGGTCAAAGAACTTCGTGACACCCCCGTTGTAGCGTTCCTCGCAGCGACCTTCCCCCGATCGCCAATCGTGCCGGCCTCTGGCCGGTGCCCTCCATCGGGAGGAATCGCTGTGAACATCGTCATCCTGCGTGGCCGCTTGTCGAGCGTGTCGATGCGCCGCACGCTCAGCTCTGGCACCGAGCTGCTCAACCTCGAGATCACCACCGTCACCGACAGCGGGCAGACCTCGGTCCCCGTCGCTTGGTTCGATCCGCCCGTGGGCGCGGAGCCGCGGATCGGCGACGAGCTCGTCGTGCGTGGCAGCGTCCGGCGTCGCTTCTTCCGTACCTCGGGCGCCACCCAGAGCCGCACCGAGGTGGTCGCCGACGAGGTGGTCGCCGTGTCGCGCCGCCGGCAGGTCAGCAAGATGATGGCGGCGGCCGCTCAGCTCGGTCAGCCGGCGGCCATCGATGTCAGCCGAGCGTGTTGACGTTGTTGAGCTCGGCGAACGACAGCTTCAGCCGATCGACGAAGCTCACCTCGCCGGCACGCAGCCACGTCCGTGGGTCATAGTGCTTCTTGTTCGGCGCATCCGGGCCGCTCGGGTTGCCCAGCTGGCCCTGCAGGTAGTCGTGCTTGTCCTGCTCGTAGCGGCGGATGCCGTCCCACAACGCCCACTGCAGGTCGGTGTCGATGTTCATCTTCACCACGCCGTAGCTGATCGCCTCGGCGATCTGCTCGGGGGTCGAGCCGCTCCCGCCGTGGAACACGAAGTTCACCGGCTTCGGGCCGGTCGAGAACTTCTGGGCGACGTACTGCTGGGCGTCACGCAGGATCGACGGCTTGAGCACGACGTTGCCCGGCTTGTAGACGCCGTGGACGTTGCCGAACGCGGCGGCGATGGTGAAGCGGTCGCTGACCTCCGACAGACGCTCGTAGGCGTAGGCGACCTCCTCCGGCTTAGAGTACAGGTCGGCCTGGTCCTTGCCGGTGTTGTCGACCCCGTCCTCCTCGCCGCCGGTGATGCCCAGCTCCAGCTCCAGGGTCATGCCCATCTTGCTCATCCGCTTGAGGTACTCGACGCAGATGTCGATGTTCTCCTCGATCGGCTCCTCGGAGAGGTCGAGCATGTGCGAGCTGTACAGCGGCTTCCCGGTCGCCTCGAAGTGGGCCTCGCCGGCGTCGAGCACGCCGTCCACCCAGCCCAGGAGCTTCTTGGCGCAGTGGTCGGTGTGCAGCAGCACCCGGGCGCCGTACGCCGCGGCCAGTTCGTGGACGTGCTTGGCGCCGGCGATCGAGCCGAGGATGCTCGGCTGGTCGCCCTTGACGGCGATGCCCTTGCCGGCGACGAACGCCGCACCGCCGTGGGAGAACTGGATGATCACGGGGGAGTTCACGGCCGCCGCGGCCTCCATGACGCCGTTGATGGTGTCGCTGCCGGTGCAGTTGGCGGCCGGCAGGGCGAAACCCTGCTCCTTGGCGAGCGCGAACACCTGCGGGACGGCGTCGCCGGTGAGCACACCGGGGGGGAACTGATCTGCTGCAGTCACGCCGCAGAGCTTAGGTCCCCATCACGAGAAGGCCCTGATCACCAGCCCGGTGCGCAGCTTCGGCGTGAAGAACGTCGACTTCGGCGGCATCAGCAGCCGCTCGTCGGCCGTGCGGCGGATCTCGGCGATCCCGGTCGGGCGGATCAGCACAGCGGCGGACACCGCGCCCGAGGTCACCATGTCGGTCACCTCGGCGACGCCGTGCTGGTAGACGACGTCGGCGTCGATGCCGTCGAGGGCGTGCTCCAACAGCGCGCCGTCGAGGTCGCGGACCCCGGCGAACGCGTCGGCACGGGGCGTCAGCCACCTGCCCGTCCCGTCCGGCAGGACGAGACACAGCGCGCCCCGGCGGACCACCTCGCCGGCGAACGCGTCGGTCACCGGGCCGGCGTCGGTCACCTCGAACGACCTCGTCAGCCGCTCGAGCAGCTCGTCGGCGGTGACGCCCGTGTACGCGCGGTGGATCGCATCGATGCTCAGCTGCTCACCGACCAGCTCGGCGACGTAGGTCATGGTCAGCTCGGCCGGCCCGGCGTCGCCGCCGTGCAGGGCACGCTGCTCGTCCCGGTACGTGCGGCTGATCGCGTAGCGGTGGTGGCCGTCGGCGATCAGCACGGGATGGGCTGCGACGGCGGTGGCGATGGCCGTCACCCGCTCGGGATCGGTCACCCGCTCGACGACGTGGACCACGCCGGCCTCGTCGGTGCACGACCCCACCGGCTCGGCAGGCTCGGTCAGCAGCGTGGTCAGCCCGTCGGCGAGCGACAGCCCCCACACCGGCGAGAGGTTGGCGCGCGTCGCCCGCGTCAGGTCGAGCCGGTCGGTCTTCGCCTTGGGCGTGGTGCGCTCGTGGGGGAGCACGCCGTCGGCGCCCTCGTCCACCACCTCCAGCGCACCGATCACGCCGACGGTCTGGCGGGTGGCGCCCGCGGCATCCGTGAAGTGCATCCGGTACAGGGTGAACGTCGGCCGGTCGTCGACGACGAGCGTGCCGTCGCCCAGCCAATGGCGCAGGAGGTCGGCGGCCCGGTCGTAGCGGCCGGGCCCGTCGGCCTCGCGGGGCACGTCGACACGCACGATGTTGTGCTCGTCCTTGGCCGTCAGTGCCGCCACGTCGGCGTCGGAGAGGACGTCGTAGGGCGGGGCGCTCACCGCGTCGAGCGAGGTCCCCGGGGCGTAGCGGGCGGCAGCGAACGGCTCGAAGCGGGGCACCCGCACAGGTTGCCACCCGCGTGCCAACATGACCAACGATGTCCTCGGAGCGTGCCGTCGTGTTGTGCGATCTCGACGGGGTGGTCTGGCTGGCTCGGCAGGCCATCCCGGGCTCGGTCGAGGCGATCGCCACGCTGCGGGCGGGTGGGCATCGGGTGCTGTTCGTCACCAACAACTCGTACCCGCTGCTGGCCGACACCGAGGCGGCGCTCGAGCGGATCGGCGTTCCGGCGCGAGGCGATGTCCTCACCTCGGCGCAGGCTGCGGCGCTGTTGCTGCAGCCGGGGGAGACCGCCTACGTGGCCGGTGGACCTGGGATCGTCGAGGCGCTGGCCGCCCGGCGCGTCGAGGTCCACGGCGACGGACCGGTCGACGCGGTGGTCGTCGGCTTCCACCGTGAGTTCGACTACGACGGCCTGGCCCACGCGTCGCGCCTGGTCCGAGCCGGCGCCCGACTGGTCGGCGCCAACGACGACGCCACCTATCCCACCGCCGAGGGGCCGATCCCCGGGGGTGGCTCGATCCTGGCCGCCGTCGCCTTGGCCAGCGGCGTCGAGCCGGTCATCGCCGGCAAGCCGTACGCGCCGATGGCGTCGTTGGTGGTCGACGTCGTCGGCGCGCGGGCCGCCGCAGCGGCGGTGATGGTCGGCGACCGGCCGGACACCGACGGACGCTTCGCTCGGGCGATCGGATGCCGCTTCGCCTTGGTGCACAGCGGCGTCACCAAGCCCGGCACCGCGGTCGACCCGACGCCGGATCTGACCGCAGCCGACCTCGCCGGGGTCGTCCACGCCCTTGGGTAGCATCCGGCGACATGGCCCATCCCAACCCGATCCGGCGCATGCTCGATGCCGGGCTGCAGCTGTCCGGGCTCACCCAGGCGAACGCCGAGCGGATCGTCAAGGAGATGGTCAAGGCCGGCGAGGTGAGCCGCAAGGACACCGAGAAGGTCGTGCGCGAGATGCTGGAGAACAGTCGCGAGGCCAGCGAGAAGATGCAGGCGAGCGTGCGTGACGAGGTCGCCCGCCAGTTCGGGGCGATGGCCGGCCGGCTCGACCAGGTCGAGTCGCTGATCGAGCAGCTCGTGTCGCGGATGACGCCAGGGACTTCCGGTTCATCGTCGACGGCGACGTCAGCCGAGGCGGAGGAGGCTGCGCCCGCCAAGAAGAAGGCCGCGCCTGCCAAGAAGGCAGCGAAGAAGAAGGCCGCGCCGGTGTCGTCGGGCGTCGCTCCGGTGACGGCCACCAAACGGCCCGCCGGCACCGACTGATCCGTGGCGGCGCGCCGACGGCTCGACGCCGAGCTCGGTGCGTCGTCAACTGGTCCCCAGTCGGACCGACGCGGTACGTGCGGTGGAGGGCGGTCGCGTCCTCGTCAACGGCTCGCTCGCCGACAAGCCGTCGCGCCTGGTCGCGCTCGGTGACGCCGTCACTCTGCAGGGGCCGCCGCCACGCTTCGTCAGCCGCGGCGGCGACAAGCTCGATGCCGCGCTGGAGCGCTTCGGCGTCGACGTCACCGGGTGGCGGGTGCTCGATGCCGGCACGTCGACCGGCGGCTTCACCGATGCGTTGCTGCAGCGCGGCGTGGCCGAGGTGGTCGCCCTCGACGTCGGCCACGGGCAGTTGCACCCACGGCTGCGCGCCGATCCCCGGGTCCACGTGCTGGAGCGGTTCCACGTCCGCGACGCCACACCGGACGCCATCGGTGGTGTCGTCGACGCCGTCGTCGCCGACCTGTCGTTCATCTCGCTGACGCGCGTGCTGGACGCGCTCATCCGTTGTTGCCGGCCCGGAGGACCGATGATCCTGCTCGTGAAGCCACAGTTCGAGGCCGGGCGAGCCGAGGTGTCGCGCGGTCGAGGCGTCGTCACCGACCCGGCGGTGCACGCTGCGGTGCGTGACAACGTCCACGCCGCGCTCGTCGCCCACGGTTGCGTCGTCGACGGGTGGATGGAATCACCGCTGCGCGGCGGGCATGGCAACGTCGAGCTCCTTGTCCTGGCGCGCACCCCTCCGTCAGGATGCGAGACATGACCGACGTCCTGCTCGTCGGCCACCACGGTCGTGCCGAGGTGGCCACACTGGCCCGTGAGGCCGCCGCGTGGTTGACGGCGCGCGGTCACCGGGCCTGGATGACCGCCGACGACGCCGACGCACTCGACCTCGACGACCTCCTCGCCGAGCTGCCGCCGCCGTCGGCCGGCTTGGCGATCAGCCTCGGCGGCGACGGGACGATGCTGCGCACGCTGCAGATCCTCGAGGACGCCCCCGTCCCGATCATCGGCGTCAACCTCGGATGGCTCGGCTATCTCACCGAGGTCGAGCCGCACGGTCTGGCCGACGCGCTCGACCGCTGGTTCGCCGGTCCTGCTGCGGGGCGGTGGAACATCGACGAGCGGATGATGCTGGAGGTCACCCTGCGCCGCGGCGGCGCGGCCGACCCGGTCGGCCGCTGGACGGCGCTCAACGAGGGCGTCGTCGAGCGCCGCGAGTCCGGCCACACGATCCGCTTCCTGGTGCGCATCGACGGCGAGGTGTTCACGTCGTACGCCGCCGACGGGCTGATCGTCGCCACCCCGACCGGCTCCACCGCCTACTCGCTGTCGGCCCACGGCCCGGTCGTGTCGCCACGGCACCGGGCGCTCCTCGTCACCCCGGTGGCCGCGCACATGCTGTTCGACCGCAGCCTTGTACTCGACCCGGAGGAGTCCGTCGAGATCGAGGTGCTCGGCGCTCGCCCGGCGACGCTGTCGATCGACGGGCAGGTGGCGGCATCCCTCGATGCCGGCGACGTCGTCGCCGTTGGTCCGGCATCGAACCCTCCGCGGTTTGTGCGCTTCAGCGAGCGGCGCTTCCATCAGATCCTCAAGGCCAAGTTCGGCCTCGCCGACCGATAGTTCCTGGTCGCGGTGCCGGACCGCCGCGATTGGCCACGTGACCTGGCCTGATGTGTCGTCAGAGGCTCGTCGACACTCGCCAGCCGTCGCCGGCCGTCGTGAGATGTCCTGAGGACTGCTTGAGGACCGTCGCTCGTCGACGACGGCGCGACGGGATGTACGGGCCACAGCGTTCAGGTCCGATGGGCTCGCCGTTGGACGGATGCCGGATGGCGCGCGAGATGAGCTGGGATGGCGAGGACGAGGCCGTCGTCGACTACGACGACGGGACGCACCACCACGACACCCGTGACGAGTGCTTCGACGGGTGGCCGCAGGACTGCCCAGTGTGCGGCGGCGGTGAGCACCCGTCGCCGGCGGCCGATGACGGCAGGTCTTGGCCGCCGGGGTGCTCGACGGTGAGCTGCTCGTCGGGCTTCGGTCCGCAGCGGCTGCTTGTCGTTGACGTTCATGACGATGTCGGTGACCTGCTGCGCAGGTAGGCCGAGGACCTCGGCGCCGTAGTCGATGACGGACTGCCTGAGCGCGTTCACGTCGGTCTGGTGCTGGCGCACTGCGGCGTCAGCGTCGTCGGCACCGGACTTCGCCTCGTGCGTCTGCGAGTCGATCGCCCGGTTCGCGCCCCGCGTCGCCGCGTCGAGGGTTTACTGCGTCTCCTCGGCCTTCGCCAGCCCGCTGGCCGCTTCGCTGGCGGCGCCGGCGACCGCGTTGAGTCCGGTCGCGGTGACGTCCGGAGTGGGTGGGAACAGCGCCGCGAACTCGTTGGCCTGATCGGCCGCGATCGCGTAGTCCTGGTGGGCCTTCGTCGCGCCATCGATGATCGGCTTGACGTAGATCGCGTTCGACCGCGACATGCAGAACGCGCTCCCGCACGGCACCTACGTCGACCCGAACGCCGGCCAGGTGACCGTCGTCGCCATCGTGATCGGCGCCCGGGCTCGGACTGCGCGCCGGCGAGGCGGCCGGCCTCACCGGCGACCGCGTCGACTTCCTGCGCCGCGAGGTCAAGATCGACCGCCAGTGGCACGGCAAGCCCGACCGCTTCGAGCCGCGCAAGTCCAAGTCGTCGAACCGCACCATCCCGGCAGGCGATCTCGTACTCGAGCAGCTCGCTCACCACATCGCCGAGCACGGCAGCGGTGCCCACGGCGTGCTGCTCCACGCCAGCGGGCAGCCGCTCAACTCCAACCGCATGGACTGGCGATGGCAGCAGACCACCCGCGCCGCCGGCATGCCCGACATCGCCCTCACCTTCCACGACCTGCGGCACCACGACGCCAGCTCGCTGATCTCTGCCGGCTGCTCGATCGTCGCCGTCCAGCACGCGCTCGGCCATGCCAAGCCGTCGACGACGCTCGACATCTACGGTCACCTGATGCCGACCGACGCCGATCGCATTCGTGGCGCGATCGACCGATCGTGGGAAGCTGAGGACTCCGTGAGGACCGACGAGCAGCGAAAGGTGCCCTGAGCAGGCATGGAGTGTCCTATCGTGAACTCCAAGGCCAAGTTCGGGCTCGCCGACCGATGGGGCGGGCGCCGCCCTCGACAACCGATGAGCTACCCGACGGGGTGGCGATGCTGACCGAGCTGCGCATCGAGGGGATGGGCGTCATCGAGACGCTGGAGATCGTCCTCGGGCCGGGCCTCACCGCGCTCACCGGCGAGACCGGCGCCGGCAAGACGATGCTGATCGAGGCGATCAGCCTGCTCGTCGGCGGTCGCGCCGACCCGCAGGTCGTCCGGCCCGGCCACGCCGAGGCCCGCGTCGAAGGACGTTTCGTCCTCGGCGAGGACGAGCACGTCGTCGCCCGCGTCGTCCCCGCCGACGGCCGTTCGCGCGGCTACATCGACGGCCGGCTGGCCACCGCAGCACAGCTCGCCGAGCTCGGCTCACGGACCGTCGACCTCCACGGCCAGCACGCCCACCAGAGCCTGCTGTCGACCGCGGCCCAGCGTGCGGCCCTCGACCGCGCGGCCGGCGTCGACCTCTCGGATCTGCGCGCTGCGCGAGCCCGGCTCACCGAGATCGACGCCGCGCTCGCCGCACTCGGCGGCGATGCCCGCAGCCGCTTGCGCGAGGTCGACCTGCTGCGCTTCCAGCTCGGCGAGCTCGACGCCGCCGACCTGCGCGACCCGGACGAGGACCGCAAGCTCGCCGAGATGCAGGACACGTTGGCGGACGCCGTCGAGCACCGCGTCGCCGGCCTGCGCGCCGGGGCCCTGCTCGCCGACGACGATGCCGCCGGCGATCTCGCCGCCGCCGCGCTCGCCGCCGTCGCCGGACGGGGACCCTACGCCGCGCTGGAGCCGCGTCTGCAGGCCGTCGCCGCCGAGCTGGTCGACGTGGCCGCCGAGCTGCGCCGGATCGCCGAGAGCATCGACGAGGATCCGGAGCGCCTCGCGACGATCGGCGAGCGCCGCCAGCTGCTCGCAGACCTGCGCCGCAAGTACGGCGACTCGCTCGCCGAGGTCATCGACCATCGTGATCAGACCCGTGCCCGGCTCTCCGAGCTGGAGGGCTACGACGCCCGTGTCGCCGAGCTGGAGTCCCACCGCGTCGCCGCCACCAGCGGCGAGCGGCGAGCCGCAGCCGCCGTCGCCGCGGTTCGCCGGCGCGGGGCTGCCGCGCTCGGTCCGGCCGTCGAGGCCCACTTGCGCCTGCTGGCGATGCCGCACGCCGAGCTGGGCGTGCGCGTCGGCGACGAGGATCCCGGCGACGAGGTCGTCATCGAACTGGCCGCCAACCCGGGCAGCCCGGCACTGCCGCTCGCCCGGGCGGCCAGCGGCGGCGAGCTGGCCCGGGCGATGCTGGCGCTGCGGCTCGTGCTCAGCGAGGCGCCCGACACCCTGATCTTCGACGAGGTCGATGCCGGCGTCGGCGGCGCCGCTGCCGTCGCCGTCGGTGAGGCACTGGCTGCCCTCGGCAAGCGCCATCAGGTGCTCGTCGTCACCCACCTCGCTCAGGTCGCCGCGCTGGCCGACGCCCAGATCGTCGTCGACAAGCGGGTGACCGGTGGCATCACGTTTGCCGGCGCCCGGCGCGTCGACGGTGACGAGCGGACCGCCGAGGTGGCCCGGATGCTCTCCGGCCAGCAGGCCAGCGCGTCAGCGCGTCGTCACGCCGCCGAACTGCTCGGCGTCCGCGGTCGTCGCCGGGGCTGATGGCGGCTCGTCGTCGAGCAGCGTGCGCCCGCGCCGCCGGTTGGCGGAGCGCTCCCACGTCCCCTGGATCAGCAGGGCGGCGACGAACACGATCGTCCCACCGGCCGCATCGAGGATGTAGTGGTTGCCGGTGATGACGATTGCGCTGAGCGTCAGGAACGGGTAGACGAACGCCAACGCCCGGGTCCAGCGATGCGACGTCAGCGTCCAGAACACCATCCCGCACCACAGCGCCCATCCGAAGTGCAGGCTCGGCATCGCCGCGAACGGGTTGGCGACGGCCTTGGCGACGGGGGAGTTGTACGACCACAGGCCGCCGATCGTGTCGAGCGTGTCGACGAAGCGCGGTGGGCCCGGCCACAGCCGCGGCGGGGCGAGCGGGAACGCCCAGTAGCCGACCAGCGCCAGCGCGGTGGTGATCCCGAGCAGGTTGCGCATCCGCCGGTAGGCCGCGTGGCGCGAGTGGTACACCCAGATCAGCAAGCCGGCTGTGATCACGAAGTGCAGTGTCCCGTAGTAGACGTTGAGGAACTTGATCACCCAGCGGCTGGACAGGAAGATCTCCTGGACCCGGTGCTCGACGAAGATGTGCAGGTGACGCTCCAGCGCCACGAGCCGGTTGGCGTTGGCGAAGGCCCTGGGTGAGACGTTGCCGCTGTTCGCGAAGCTGCGGATCGTCTGGTACACGTAGTAGAAGGCGAGGACCAGGGCAGCCTCACGGACCCAGCCGAAGCGGCGCGGCCGGAGGTGGATCATCGGTGTGGATGCGTCGGCCGGCTGCGCCTCCTGCTCAGGGCGCGCCGAAACCTCCACGGTTCGATTCTAGGGAACCTGGGTCTGCCCGTTACGGCGATAGATGGTGACGCCGCTCACCTCCCCGACGCGGGTGTAGTCGGCGGCGACCAGTTCGGCGATCTGCGGGACGATCGACAGCGGGTAGCGCTCGTAGCCGAGGTCGTCGGTGGTGGAGGTGTCGAGGATCAGCACCGGTGGGTGCTCGGCCACGGATCGCAGGACGATGTCGAGCGCGCCTGGCGTGGCGTCGGCCAGGGTCTGTGCAGGATCGTCGCGGCCGCCGCTGCGCCCGGTGACGAAGTCCATGTGCACGAGCCCGCCGCCGGGCAGGCGGTCCGCGGCGACGAGCAGCTCTGGGTACGACCCCCACACGAGCACCCGGTCGCCGGGCGCGGTGAGCTCGTCGACCGCCGCGGCGAGCGGTCCGGTGTCGGGGCGGTGGCGGAACGAGCCCGGCACGAACAGCAGGGCGAAGGCCGCCAGCCCCGGCACGACGAGGCCGACGATCGCCCACCGCCGCCAGCGGGCGGCCAGGCCGGCGGCGACCGGGGCGGCCAGCACGACGGCTGCCGGCACGACCTGCAGCCAGTAGTGGCCGAAGAAGCGCAGGCCGGCGGCGACCGCGGCGCAGCCGGTGAGCAGCCACAGCCACAGGTCGAGGTCGGCGAGACCCTTGCGGTACGGCGGGTTGCGGCGCCAGGCGACGACGAGGCAGGCGACGATCGTCACGTGGAACATCACGAACCCGCCGAGCGAGGCCAGGCCGCGCACCGTCGACACCCCGAGGCCGGCGGGGGCGAACACGAAGCCCGGGCTGTTGGCGAAGTTCCACTCCCAGAAGCCGCCGAGCGGGGCGTAGAGCCCGGTCGTGGCGACGACCGCCACTGCGGCGGTTGCCAGCGCCGCCGCCTGGCGCCAGCGACCGGCGCGCCACGCGGCGTACAGCGCCGGGACGCTGCCGAGGATCCAGCTCTGCCGGCTGAGGATCGCCAACCCGAGCACGGCGCCGGCAGCGACGGCCCAGCCGAGCCCGCGCCGGCGTGACCAGACGACGGCGGCGGCACCGGGGAGCAGGGCGAAGTGGGCGTAGTTGGCGCTGCCGGCGTCGGCGGGCCACAGCGCCATCGCCCCGGTGATCAGCAGGACACCGGCCCACCACGCCGCGGATCGCGCCCTGGCAACGTCGTCCGTGCGAAGGCTGTCACCGGGTGGACGATGTCGGCGATGCGCGTCGAGGGCGACGACGATCGCCGCGCCGGCGAGGCAGAGGGTGACGAACACCCGCAGCGGGCGGATGTCGGTCGAGTCGGTGATGCCGAACGACAGCGCGTACGTCAGCGGCGGTAGCGGCGGCTTGCGGTCGAAGATGTCCTGGTACAGCGTCCCGCCGGAGCGCACGACCAACCCCTGGACGCCGATCGCCGCCTCGTCGGGGTCGAAGATCCGGCGGATGAACGTCGGCCAGCGCACCAGGAAGGCGAGGGCGACGAGGCCCGCGCACAGGCGCACCTCGAACCTGCTCAGGACGCCGCGCACGGCCGGCGACGCTAGCCAGCGGACGTCCAGCGCAGGACGCCACGTCCGCGCCGCCGCCCGGGACCCGCCCGTCCGGGTCCCAGGCGTTGGTGCGAGTCGCTGGCGCGGGGCTGTGCAACACGGGGGACTCGGACCTGCACGTGGGACTGGGATGACGGCCGGGTCGGGCTGGCGTGTGGGCGCGTACGGTGTCGACGATGCGGGTGCGCGGGGTGTTGTTCGACTTCGGGAACACGCTGTTCGGGCACGACCCGCTCGCCGAGACGATCGCCGGGCTCGGGTTCGGGATCGGGCCGGTGGCCGCCGCCGATCTCGCCGCGCGCATCGACGCCGCGGCCGCGCATCCCGACGAGGCCGTCCACCGCCGTGACCTCGACGCCGCGGTGTGGGCGGCGCGCTGGCAGCACCTCTACGCCGTCGGCGACGAGCAGTGGCCGGGGCTCGGGGCGGCGATCGACGCGGCGATGCACGATGCGGCGCAATGGGTGCCGTACCGCGACACCGCCACGGTGCTGCGCGGGCTGCGCGCCGCCGGCGTCAAGGTCGGGGTCGTCTCCAACACCGGCTGGGACGTCCGCGGGCCGTTCGCCACCCACGGTCTCGCCGACGCCGTCGACGGCTTCACCCTGTCCTACGAGGTCGGCGCGGCCAAGCCCCACCGGGCGATCTTCGCCATCGCCTGCGCTCGGCTCGGCGTCGAACCGGCCGCGGTCCTGATGGTCGGCGACGACGCCCGCGCCGACGGTGGTGCCGGCGCCCTCGGCATGCCGACGTTGCTGCTGCCGCCGGCCCCGCCGGGCGGTGACAACGGGCTGGCGCTCGTGCTCGGTCTCGTCGGCGAAGGGTCCGCGCCGGGGACGGCACCCTCGCGGTAAGCTGCAATCCCGTTATTCAGTTCGCCTGGAACGGAGGCCCCCGCCAATGCCGAAGCACATCTTCGTGACCGGTGGCGTTGCCAGCTCACTCGGCAAGGGCCTCACCGCGTCCTCGCTCGGGCGGCTGCTCAAGCTGCGCGGTCTGCGGGTGACGATGCAGAAGCTCGACCCGTACATCAACGTCGACCCGGGGACGATGAACCCGTTCGAGCACGGCGAGGTGTTCGTCACCGACGACGGCGGTGAGACCGACCTCGACCTCGGGCACTACGAGCGGTTCATCGACGAGCCGCTCACCCGCAACTCCAACGCCACCACCGGCAGCATCTACCAGGCCGTCCTCGCCGCCGAGCGCCGAGGCGACTACCTCGGCAAGACCGTCCAGGTCATCCCGCACATCACCGACGAGATCAAGCGGCGCGTCCACCGGCTGGACACCGAAGACGTCGACGTCGTCATCACCGAGGTCGGCGGCACCGTCGGCGACATCGAGATCCTCCCGTTCCTCGAAGCGATCCGCCAGTTCCGCAAGGAGGCCGGGCGCGACAACGTCTGCTACCTGCACGTCACGCTGGTGCCGTTCATCGGCCCGTCGGGGGAGCAGAAGACCAAGCCGACGCAGCACTCCGTCACCGAGCTGCGCTCTCGGGGCATCCTGCCGGACGTCATCGTCTGCCGCAGCGAGGAGCCGCTGTCCGACGACCTCAAGCGCAAGATCTCCAACCTCTGCGACGTCGACGAGAAGGCCGTCGTCAACGCTGCCGACGCCCGCAACATCTACGAGCTGCCGCTGATCCTCCACGACGAGGGTCTCGACGAGGTGGTCTGCGAGGTGCTGCGGATCGACGCTGCTCCTGATCTCGTACCCTGGGAACGGTTGGTGGCGATGGTCGACGAGGCCGTCGAGCCGGTGCGCATCGGTCTGATCGGCAAGTACGTGCAGCTGCCCGACGCCTACCTGTCCGTCGTCGAGAGCCTCAAGCACGCCGGCTTCCACCACGGCGCCAAGGTCGAGATCGATTGGATCCAGGCCGAGGACGTCGAGGGCCTGCTGGCCGCCGGACGCCTCGGTGAGCTCGACGGGATCGTCATCCCCGGCGGGTTCGGCGAGCGCGGCTTCGAGGGCAAGATCGCCGCCGCCGGCTACGCCCGCGAGCACGGCATCCCGTGCCTCGGGTTGTGCCTCGGGCTGCAGGCGATGACCGTCGAGTACGCCCGCAACGTGCTGCACCTGACCGGGGCCAACTCGACGGAGATGGACCCGACGACGGCACACCCGGTGATCGACCTGATGCACGACCAGCGCGACGTCACCGACAAGGGCGGCACGCAGCGCCTCGGCGCGTTCTACGCGATCCTCGAGGCCGACAGCCGCGTCGCCCGGGCGTACGGCGAGCTGGTGGTCAGCGAGCGCCACCGCCACCGCTACGAGCTGAGCAGCCAGTGGAAGCAGCGCCTGGAGGCCGGTGGGCTGCGCTGCAGCGGGATGTCGCCCGATCGCCGTCTCGTCGAGTTCATCGAGGCCGTCGACCACCCGTTCTGGGTCGGCACGCAGGCCCACCCGGAGTTCAAGTCGCGCCCCGACCGGGCCCACCCGCTGTTCCGTGAGCTGGTCGGCGCGGCGTTGGCGCTGCGCGCCGCGAAGCGCGCCGAGTCGGCGACGCCGGAGGACTTCACCGAGCCGCGCCAGTCGGTCGCCTGAACGTGGGCGACGAATCCGGCGACGGGATCGCGCTGGACGGCCGAGCGACCGCTCGGGAGCCGGACGTGGATGGTGTCCGGGGGCGCAGCCCCCGGGATCACGGCGACGCGACGGCGCCGGCCGGGTTCGGTCATGTCGGCGACCGGCTCGTCCACCAGGGACATGTGTGGCACGTGGCCGTCGGCACGTTCCACGCGCCGGACGGCACCGAGTTCCTCCGCGACATCGTTCGCTCGCCCGGCGCCGTCGCCGCGGTGCCGCTGCAGTTCGATGCCGAGGGCAACCCATCGGTGATCCTCGTGCGCCAGTACCGGCCGCCGTACGACCGGGCGGTCGTCGAGATCCCCGCCGGGATGCGCGACGTCGAGGGCGAGCCGATCGTCGACACGATCGCCCGCGAGCTGGTCGAGGAGGCCGGCGTGCGCGCCGGGCGGTTGGAGCACCTGGTCGACTTCTACCCGTCGGCGGGGATGACCGACTCGGTCCTGTACCTCTACCTGGCCACCGACCTCACGCCGGCACCACGGGATCTGCACGGCCCCGAGGAGCAGGCGATGGAGGTGCTCCACGTGCCGCTCGACGCGGCCGTCGACATGGTGCTGGCCGGCGAGATCCACGACGCCAAGACGATCATCGGGCTGCTGCTCGTCGAACGACGTCTGCGGCTCGGCGACAGCGCTGCCGCCACGCTGTGAAGGTGCTCCTTCGGGGGCTGCGCCCCCAGGGCGCCTGTGGCGCCTCCCCGTCGTCGCCCGGCTCCCTGGCGGTCGCTCGGTCGGCCGGTCGCGAGGCGAGCCCGTGACTCTCGTCGCCCAGGAGCTGCCGCTGGAGGCCGAGGACCTGCTGACCTGGCTGGCCAGCGAGCGGGGGCGTTCGGCGAACACGCTCGCCGCCTACCGCCGCGACCTCGCCGGGTACGCCGCCTGGCTCGCCGCCAACGGTTCGTCGATCGCCGTCGTGACGCCGGGTGAGCTGGACCGCTTCATCGGTTGGCGACGTGGCTCGGGCGCGGCACCGGCGAGCGTCGCCCGGCAGCTGGCGGCGATCCGGATGCTGCACCGGTTCATGGCCACCGAGGGACTGCGGCCCGACGACCCGACCGCCGACGTCGACGGCGTCAAGGTGCCCGCCGGGATCCCCAAGCCGCTGACCGAGGACGAGGTCGCCGGCCTGCTCGCGGCCCCGGTCGGCGACGACCCGGTCGCCCGCCGCGACCGCGCCCTGCTGGAGCTGCTCTACGCCACCGGGGCGCGGATCTCAGAGCTGGCCGGGCTCGACCTCGACGACGTCGACCGCGAGAACGCGCTCGTCCGCCTGTACGGCAAGGGCGCCAAGGAGCGGATCGTCCCGTTCGGCCGTTGCGCAGCAGCGGCACTCGACGACTGGCTGGCGCCGGACGGCCGCGAACGGCTGGTGCCGCAGCGGTGGGCGCGCCGCGGCGACTCGTCGGCGGTGTTCCTCAACCGTCGTGGCGGGCGGCTCGGCCGGCAGACCGGCTGGTCGCTGGTGAAGCGCTACGGCCGGGCCGCCGGGATCGCCGAGGAGCGCCTGTCGCCACACGTCCTGCGCCACTCGTGCGCGACCCACCTGCTCGATCACGGCGCCGACCTGCGCATCGTCCAGGAGATGCTCGGCCACGCCTCGATCTCGACCACGCAGGTGTACACGAAGGTCAGCCAGGACCGCCTGTGGGACGTCTACCGCGCCGCCCACCCGCGGGCCCGCCGGTCGTCGTGAAGGCCGTTCACCTCGCCCGCCGCTTCGCCGGCTCGCTGTCGCGCCGCGAGCCGGAGCCGCATCGCGAGGCGTGGGCACAGTCGCAGCTGCTGCCGGGCGAGCTGGCCCTGTGGCGGCGGATGACGCCGCAGGACCGCCGGCACTCGATCGAGGTCGCCCGGCGCTACCGCGACCTGGTCGAGACGACGACGCGTGACGAGCTGGCCGCGGCGCTGCTGCACGACGTCGGCAAGATCGAGTGCGGGCTGGGCACGTTCGGCCGGGTGGCGGCGACCGTCGTCGGTCCGCGCACGGCGAGGTTCCGCCGCTACCACGACCACGAGCGCATCGGCGTCGACCTGCTCACCGCCGCCGGCTCGACCGAGGCCACCCTGCAGCTCGCCCGCTGGGAAGGTCCACGAGCCGCAGCGCTGCGCGAGGCCGACGACGTCTGAGTTGGTCGACGCGTGCAGCGGATCGGCTCATCTCCGAGCCGGATCGGTGCACGCGTCGCGGCGCCTGCACTCCGGACGGCTGACGACCTGCCGGCGCTACCTTTCCCGGGATGGCGTTCCAGGACATTCCCGTCGTGTCGCTGGCCGAGTGGACGGCGCCGGGCGCCGACCGTGAGGCGTTCGCCGAGCGGTTGCGGGCGATCTGCCACGAGGTCGGCTTCTTCCAGCTCGTCGACCACGGCGTCGATCAGGGCTTCGTCGACGACTACTTCGCCGCGCTCGCCGCGTTCTTCGCGCTGCCGGACGACGTCAAGGCACGCATCGACAAGTCGCAGTCACCGTGGTTCCGCGGCTGGGAGCGCACCGGCGCCGAGCTGACCGACAACCGCGTCGACCACCGCGAGCAGATCGACGTGTGGACGGAGCTGGAACCGCGCCCACGCGACGTGCAGCCGCCGTTCCTGCGTCTCGACGGGCCGAACCAGTGGCTCGACGAGGCCACGCTGCCCGGGTTCCGGGCGCTGGTCGAGCGCTTCCAGCGGGAGATGAGCGACGTCGCGGACACGCTGATGGCGGCGATGTCGGTCGGCCTCCGTCTCGACGCCGGCCACCTCCAGCGCGTGTTCGGCGAGCGGCGCATGTCGCTGGTCAAGCTGATCCACTACCCGGCGACCCCGCCCGGCGAGGCCGGGGTCAACTCGCACCACGACACCGGGTTCGTGACGCTGCTGTGGCAGCACGAGGTCGGCGGCCTGCAGGCGCTCAACCAGGACGGCGAGTGGGTCGACGTGCCGCTGCGCGACGGGGCGATCGTCGTCAACCTCGGCGAGATCCTGCAGTCGATGACCGGCAACTACTTCGTGGCCACCACGCACCGGGTGATCGCCCGCGAGGAGCGCTACTCGTCGGGCTACTTCCACGGCCCTGATCTGCGCATGCCGCTCGAACCGCTGCCGCTCGACGAGTCGTTCTCGCTCGCTGTGGCGGCGAGCGCCCACCACCGCGACGCCGGCTTCATGGCCAAGCGCGACGAGCTGCTCAGCGGTGCGAGCGGCACCGGCTCGACGGCGCCCGACTGCTACGGCGAGCAGCTCTGGAACTACTTCGTGCGCAGCTACCCGGACCTCGTCCGCCGCCACCATCCTGACTGCATCTGATCGTGCTCCGGTCGGGGCAGAGCCCCTCCGCTCCGCCTGCCGTGCTCGCCGACTCCGCTGCGCTTCGGCGCTCGCCGCGTGTTGGATGTGTGCTGCGTCAGGCGGGGAGCAAGCCGATCGCGTCGTAGGCGCGCTCGAGGGTCACGGAGGCGACCGCCCTGGCCTTCTCGGCGCCACGGTGAAGGAGGGCAGCGAGCTGGGCGCGGTCGTCCATCAGCTCCTTGTGGCGAGCCTGGATCGGGCGCAACAGCTCGACGACGGCCTCGCCGGTGTCGGCTTTCAGCGGCCCGTACTGGGTGTACTTGCCGGCCAGGGTGTCGGGGTCCTCGCCGGTGCACGCGGCGAGGATCTCCAGCAGGTTGGTGACGCCCGGCTTGTCGGCGCGGTCGACGCGCACCTCGCCGTCGCTGTCGGTGACCGCCCGCTTGAACTTCTTGACGATCGCGCTCGGGTCCTCGCCGAGGTACACCAGGCCGGCATCGGAGTCGGTCGACTTGCTCATCTTCGACGTCGGGTCCTGCAGGTCCATCACCCGCGCCCCGGCCCTCGGCATCACCGCCTTGGGGACGACGAACGTCTCGCCGAAGCGATGGTTGAAGCGCAGCGCGAGGTCGCGGGTGATCTCGACGTGCTGGCGCTGATCCTCGCCGACGGGAACCTCGTCGGTGTCGTAGAGGAGGATGTCGGCGGCCATCAGCGACGGGTAGCTGAACAGCCCGGCAGAGGCGAAGCTCGCCTCGCGCTTGGCGAACTTGTCCTTGAACTGGGTCATCCGGCTGAGCTCGCCGAAGCTGGCCTGGCACTCCATCACCCAGCCGAGTTGCGGGTGCTCGGGCACCTGGCTCTGCACGAACACCGTGGCCACGTCCGGATCGAGGCCGACCGCGAACAGCGCGGCGGCCAGCTCGACGGTGGCCTGGCCGACGACGCCGGGCTGGTCGGTGATCGTCAGCGCGTGGAGGTCGACGATGCCGTGGAACGCGTCGTGCTCGTGCTGGCCCTCGACCCACGGCCGCAGCGCCCCGAGGTAGTTGCCCAGGTGGACGACGCCGGTCGGTTGGATGCAGGAGAGCACACGGGTCATCTCCTGAACGGTAGTGGCCGACCACCGGAGCGAGCCTCGGCATTGCCGCGATCCGCCGCAGCGCCGTCAGTAGCCTGAACGAACCATGTCGGTCGAGGTCTCCACCCCCGTGTTCGAGGGGCCGTTCGATCTGCTGCTGCACCTGATCCTGCGCGAGCAGGTCGACCTCTACGAGGTGTCGCTCAGCCCGATCGTCGACGCCTACCTCGCCGAGATCGAGCGGATGCAGTCGATCGACCTCGACGTCGCCACCGAGTTCCTGCTGATCGCCGCGACGCTCGTCGAGCTGAAGGCCCGTCGCCTGCTGCCCGGCAAGGAGACCGTCGACATCGACGACGAGCTGGCCCTGTGGGAGGAGCGCGACCTGCTGCTCGCCCGGCTCGTCGAGTGCAAGACGTTCAAGGACGTCGCCGCCGTGTTCTCCTCGCTGGCCGACGACGCCGACCGGTGCTACGGCCGCGCCGTCGGGCCCGACGAGCGCTTCGCCGACCTGCTGCCCGACCTGCTCGACGGCGTCACCCCGGCGCGGATCCGCAAGGCCTACCTGCGGGCCGTGACGCCCAAGCCGGTGGCGCGCATCGACCTGTTCCACGTCGCCCCGGTGCGCGCCAGCGTCGCCGACGCCCTCGTCGAGCTGGTCGACGAGCTGCCGAGGCTCGGCCGGGTGTCGTTCCGGCGGCTGACCGGCGAGCTGGTCGAGCGGCTGGAGGTGATCGTGCGCTTCCTGGCGTTGCTGGAGCTGTTCAAGCAGGGCATGGTCGAGCTGGACCAGGGCGAGCGCTTCGGCGACATCGAGATCGAGTGGACCGGCGGGCGCGAGCCGGTGTCGGTCGGGGCGATGGGCCTCGACGAGTACGAGGGATGAGTGAGCGCAGCGGAGCTCAGCCGGATCGCCGAGCGACCGCCACGGGGCCGGGGATCGACGGGGTTCGGGGGCGCAGCCCCCGCGAGTGAACGGATGATCCTGTGAGCGACGTCGAGCCGGACGAGCAACCGGTCCAGCAGCGGCTGCCCGGTCAGCCCGACGCCGACACGGTGCGGGCGATCGAGGCGATCCTGCTGGTGGCCGTGGAGCCGGTGCCCGCCGAGCTGCTCGCCCAGCTCCTGGAGCAGCCGACGGCGATGGTCGAGCGGTTGTGCGCCGAGCTGGCCAGCGCCTACGACGAGGCCGGCCACGGCTTCACCATCGCCAAGGTCGCCGGCGGCTATCGCTACCAGACCCAGGCGGACCTCGCCCCGTACGTCGAGCGCTTCCTGCTCGACGGCCAGCGCGCCCGGATGAGCGCGGCAGCGCTGGAGACGTTGGCGATCGTCGCCTACAAGCAGCCGCTGTCACGGGCACAGATCGCCTCGATCCGTGGCGTCGATCCCGACGGGGTGCTGCGCACGCTGCAGGCCCGCGGCTACGTCGCCGAGGTGGCCCGGGACAACGGGCCCGGCCAGGCGATCCTGTTCGGCACGACGCCGGCGTTCCTGGAGAAGCTCGGCCTCGCCTCGCTGGCCGACCTGCCGCCGATCGCCGAGTTCGTGCCCGGTGCCGACGTGGTCGAGGCCCTGGAGCACGGCCTGCGCGTCGAGCCCGGCGATGCCCCGACCGCCTGACGACCCCGCGCTCGAACCGCCGCTGTGGGAGCAGTGGGCGGCCGAGCGCGCGGCCAGCTCGGACGCCGGGCTGCCCCGCCTGCAGAAGGTGCTCGCCGAGCGCGGCATCGGCAGCCGTCGTCACAGCGAGGAGCTGATCGCTGCCGGGCGGGTCCTGGTCAACGGCGAGGTCGCCGTCCTCGGCCGGCGGGTCGACCCCGAGCGCGACGAGGTGGTCGTCGACGGGGTGCCGATCGGCGTGCGCCCCGGCCTCGTCTACTACCTGCTGAACAAGCCGTCCGGCGTGGTCACCACGGCCAGCGACCCGCAGGGCCGGCCGACCGTCGTCCAGCTCGTGCCGGCCGAGCCGCGGGTGTTCCCGGTGGGGCGCCTCGACGTCGACACCGAGGGGCTGCTGCTGCTGACCAACGACGGCGACCTCGCCAACCGGCTGACCCATCCGAGCCACGGGGTCGAGAAGGAGTACGTCGCCGAGGTGCGCGGTGCCGTCGCTCCCGGGGCGTTGCGCCGCTTGCGTGACGGTGTCGAGCTGGACGACGGGCCGACCGCGCCGGCCAAGGTCTCCCAGCCGAGCCCGGGCGTGCTGCGGATCACCATCCACGAGGGCCGCAACCGCCAGGTGCGACGGATGTGCGAGGCGATCGGCCACCCCGTGCGACGCCTGGTGCGGGTGCGCATCGGCACGCTGCGCGACGCCCAGCTGGCCCCCGGCGAGTGGCGAGAGCTGCGCCTCGACGAGGTCCGCCGGCTCGATGCCCCACCCGCCACGCGGCGTCGCCGCTAGCGTGGCAGGCCGTGACAACGCCGGTCTCCACTGAAGCGCCACGCCGCGCCAACGTCACCGGGCTGGGCTTGATCGGCGGGTCGGTGGCCGTCGCTCTGCGTGAGCGCGGCTGGTACGTCACCGGTGACGATCTCGACCCGGTCGCCGCCGAGACCGCGCTGGCGCGGGGGATCGTCGACGCCGTCGGCCTCGATGCCGGGGCCGCGATCACGTTCGTCGCCACGCCGGTCCTGGCCCTTGCCGACCGCGGTGAAGCGGGCGCTGGCGGAGACCTCCGGCGTCGTCACCGATGTCGGCGGGGTCAAGGGCGGAATCGTCGCGGTGACCGATGATGCGCGCTTCGTCGGCGGTCATCCGATGGCCGGCAGCGAGCTGGATGGTCTCGACGGCGCCGACCCGGAGATGTTCGTCGGCGCGGTGTGGGTGCTGACCCCCGAGCCGGGCACCTCCGACGAGACGTTCGCGACGGCGGCAGCCGTCGTCGCCGAGCCTCGGTGCCGAGGTGGTCGCCCTGCCTGCCGAGCGCCACGACGAGCTGGTGGCGGTGATCAGCCACGTCCCGCACCTCACCGCGGCGACGCTGATGGGCCTGGCCGCCGACCGCGCCGAGGAGCATGCGGCACTGCTGCGCCTCGCCGCCGGCGGCTTCCGGGACATGACCCGCATCGCCAGCGGTGCGCCGGGCAACTGGCTCGGGGTGTGTGCCGAGAATCGCCCGGCGATCCTGTCGGCGCTGGACGGGTTGATCGACGGCTTGACGGCGATGCGCAGCGTGGTCGACACCGACGACCGCGCCGGGCTGTTCGCCCGCCTCAGCCGGGCCCGCGAGGCCCGCAGCAACCTGCCGAGCCGGGTCAACCAGCCGGGCGAGCTGGCCGAGGTTCGCGTCCCGATCCCGGACCGGACCGGCGCCGCCGCCGAGATCTTCACGCTCGCCGCCGAGCTGGGCGTCAACATCGCCAGCTTCGAGGTCGTGCACAGCGTCGAGGGCAACAAGGGCGTCGCGGTCGTGCTCGTCGATGTCGACGCCGCCGACCTGTTCCGTGGCGGTCTCATCGCCCGGCGGTTCCGCCCGGCCGTGCAGCGGCTGGCGTGAGCGACCGCGGCGAGCGAACCGACGTCACGGTCCCGATGCCCTCGGTGCGAGTGCGCACCCTCGCCGGGCAGGTCGATGCCGCGGTGGAGGTGCCTGGCTCGAAGAGCATCGCCAACCGCGCTCTGATCTGTGCCGCCCTCGCCGACGGGACCTCGACGCTGCACGGCGTTCCCGACGGCGACGACGTCGCCGCGATGCTCGACTGCCTCGCCGCGCTCGGCGTCGGTGTCGGGCGTGACGGCGATGTGGTGACCGTGGTCGGCGGGCGCGATCAGCTACGCGGCGGCGTGACGCTGCCGACGCGGCTGGCCGGGACGACGTCGCGGTTCGTCACCGCGGTCGCCGCGCTGGCTCCCGGCGACATCACGGTCGACGGGCTGCCGCCGTTGCGCGGCCGGCCGATGGGGCCGCTGCACGACGCGCTCGCCGCGCTCGGGGCGGCGGTCACGCCGGGGGAGAGGTGGGGGCATCTGCCGGTCACCGTCGGCGGGCCGCTGCGCATCGGTGGGTCGATCGAGCTGCCCGGCGACGTCAGCAGCCAGTACCTGACGGCGCTGATGCTGATCGCCCCGTACCTGTCCGGCGGCCTGGCGCTGCGGCTGACGACGCCGCTGGTGTCGCGCCCGTATCTGGCGATCACGACGGCGGTGATGGCCGCGTTCGGCGTCACGGACGTCTCGGTCGGCGACGAGGTCGTCCGCGTCGGGGAGGGTCGGTATGTGGCCGGCGCGCAGGTCGTCGAGCCGGATGCCAGCTCGGCCAGCTATGCGCTGGCGATCGCCGCGGTGCGCGGTGGTCGGGTGACGGTCGCTGGTCTCGGGGCCGACTCGGTGCAGGGCGACGCGGTGTTCGCCGACCTGTTGGGGCGGATGGGCTGCGAGGTGACGCGCGACGAGCGGGGCACGACGGTGTCGCGGGCGGGTGATCTCGTCGGCATCGACGTCGATATGGCCGACTGCAGCGACCTCGTGCCGACGCTGGCCGTCGTCGCCGTCGGGGCGTCGACGCCGACGACGATCGGCGGCGTCGGCTTCATCCGTGGCAAGGAGAGCGACCGCATCGGCGACCTGTGCGCCGAGCTGCACCGCGCCGGCGTCGATGCCGTCGAGTTGCCCGACGGGCTGCGGATCACCCCCTCGGCGGTGCGCCCGGCCCGACTCGGCACGCACCACGATCACCGCCTGGCGATGGCCTTCGCCGTGCTCGGCACCGCCCACGACGGCATCGAGGTCGACGACCCCGACGTCGTCACCAAGAGCTGGCCCGGCTTCTGGACCATGCTCGACGGGCTCGGCGCATGACGAGCCCGTGCATGCCCGCGGTCCGAGCCCGGTGCTCGGCGTTTGTGCCACGACACAAACCGACTGTCGGTCTGTGTGCTGACACGAACCCGGCAGGTGCTCGGCCCGCAGGCTTTGTGTCACGACACAAACGCACTGTCGGTTCGTGTCCTGACGCAGATCCGGCTGGTGCTCGGCGCGAGGGGTTCGTGTCACGACACGAACCGACTGTCAGTCTGTGTGCTGCCACGGAGCCGGCCGGCCTCGGAGCCAGGCGCCTCGGGTTTGCGTCAGCGCACAAACGCACTGTCGGTTCGTGTGCTGACACGAACCCGGCAGGGGGCACTCGATGACGGTGGGGGTCGCCGCGTTCGACGTCGATCACACGTTGACGCAGCACGATTGCGTCTCGCGCTTCCTCGTCCGCGTCGGCGGCAACCGCGGGATCGCCCGCGCCGTGCTGCGCCGGCCGGTCGCCGCGCTGCGCGCCGCCGTCCGTCGCGACCGCGATGCGCTTAAGGAGGTCGTCGCCGGCGGCGTGCTGCGCGGCCGGCGGGTCGACGAGGTCGCCGCGCTCGGTGAGGTGTTCGCCGCCGAGGTGATGGCCTCCGACCTGCGCGCCGACACCGTCGCCCGCCTCCGCTGGCACCGAGCGCGCCGGGCATCGTGTCGTGCTCGTGTCGGCGTCGCTCGGGCCGTACCTGCGCCCGCTCGGCGAGCGGCTCGGCGTCGACGCGGTCCTGTGCACCGACGTCGTCGCCGTCGATGGCGATGGCGATGGCGGCGTCTACGGCGACCGGCTCGACGGTGGCAACTGCCGGGCGTCGGTGAAGGCCGAGCGGCTCGGAGCCTGGCTCACCGCCGAGGGGCTCAGCGCCGACGCGCTGTGGGCGTACGGCGACAGCAGCGGCGACGTGGCGATGCTGGCGATGGCGCCGTTCCCGGTGTGGGTGACCGATGCGCCGCTCGATGCCGCTCCCTTCGCCCTGACCGAGGTGGTGTGATGCTGCGGGCTTTGCTGCGCGAGGCGCGGCCGAAGCAGTGGGTCAAGAACGTCCTCGTGTTCGCCGCACCCGGCGCCGCCCACGTGCTCACCAAGCGCACCGAGCTGCTCCAGTCGATCGTCGCGTTCGTCGCCTTCTGCCTGGTCAGCAGCGGCACGTACTTCTGGAACGACATCCTCGACGTCGAGCTCGATCGCCTTCACCCGACCAAGCGCCACCGCCCGGTCGCCAGCGGGCGAATCCCGCTCGCGACCGCCCGGGTGACCGGCACGCTGGGGATCGTCGCCGGCCTCGCGCTCGCCACGGCGGTTCGTTGGCAGGCCGGTGCGGTCGTGGCCGGTTACGTGGTGCTGACGCTGACGTACAGTGCGATCTGGAAGCACCTCGCGGTCATCGATCTGATCGCCGTCGCCGGTGGCTTCGTGCTGCGTGCCATCGCCGGCGCCGTCGCCGTCGACGTGCCGATGAGCACGTGGTTCCTGCTGTGCACGTCGTTCGCCTCGCTGTTCATCGTCGCCGGCAAGCGTTACGCCGAGATGCGCGAGCGGGGCGAGGACGCCGCCCAGGCCCGGGCGACGCTGGAGGCGTACTCGCTCGGCTACCTGCGCATCGTCCTGAGCGTCAGCCTCGCCGCGGCGGTGATCACGTACTGCGACTGGGCGTTCGAGATCACCCGCGAGATCGGCCCACGGATCCCGTTCTACGAGCTGTCGATCGTCCCGATGCTCGCCGCGCTGCTGCGCTACACGCTCGTGCTGGAGCAGGGTCACGGCGCCGCGCCGGAGGAGATCTTCGTCGCCGACCGGATGTTGCAGGTTCTCGGTGTGACCTGGGTGATCGTCTTCGGCCTCGGCGTCTACGTACGATGAGCGGGTGGAGCCCGCTCATGACGGCCGAGCGGCCGCCACGGAACCGGACGTCGATGTGGCGCAGTGGGTGCGGGGGCGCAGGCCCCGAGCAGGAATGAGCAGCCGCATGGGTCCGGCCGTCACCTTCGATCAGGCGCTCGCCGCGGCCGACGGTGTCGACGGGTGGATGTCCGACGACCAGATCGCCGAGCTGCACCGGGCCGCGAGCACGACCGTGCCGGGTGACCGGATCGTCGAGATCGGCAGCTTCCGCGGGCGCAGCACGATCGTCCTGGCGACGTCCGCCCCGGAGGGTGTGGAGGTCGTGGCGATCGACCCGCACGCCGGCAACGACCGTGGGCCGCAGGAGATCCAGGGCTACGCCGCCGAGGCCGACGACGACCACACCCGATTCCTCGCCAACCTCGCCCGTGCCGGCGTCGCTGACCGGGTGCGCCACGTCCGTGCGTTCAGCGACCAGGCTCACCCTGCCGTCGACGGGCAGATCGACCTGCTGCTGATCGACGGCGCCCACCGCTACGCCCCGGCACGCCAGGACATCCACCAGTGGGGGGCGCGGGTCGCCCCGGGCGGGGTGCTGCTGATCCACGACTCGTTCTCGTCGGTCGGGGTGACGCTGGCGATCGGTCGGGAGCTGCTCGCCGGGCGGCGGTTCCGCTACGCCGGGCGAGCCCGCTCGCTGGCCGTCTACCACGCCGACCTCGACGGCTCGTGGCGCTCCCGCTTGCTCAACGCGGGGCGTCAGCTCGCCCAGCTCCCGTGGTTCGCGCGCAACGTCCTGCTGAAGGTCGCGCTCTCGGTGGGCCTCGGTCCGGTGATCCAGCGGATCACCGGCCGGCGACCTGAGTGGCCGTATTGATGGCCGTCTTGATGTCAGTGCTCCGGTCGCAGCCGAGCTGCTCCCCGCGCCGGCCGTGCTCGTCGCCTCCGCTGCGCTTCGGCGCTCGCCGCATGACCGTGTTGGATCAGAGGTGAGTCCTTTGGCCGTCGGGCAGCGGCGGGCGCGGCTGGCAGGGTGGGGGCGCACGGCGGCTGCGGTCGCCACCGTCGACGAGGTCAGCGTGACCGGTGCGGCGCGGGCCGTGGCCGGCGCGGGACCGCGAGGCGCGCTGGTGCGCGGGCTCGGGCGAAGCTACGGCGACGCCGCCCAGAACAGCGGGGGACTGGTGTTGCGCCTGCCGGCGGCGACCGGCGACGTGCTGCTCGACGCGTCGGCCGGGACGGTGGTCGTCCCGGCCGGGCTGAGCCTCGGGGAGCTGCTGCACCTCGTCCTGCCGCACGGCTTCTTCGTCTCGGTGCTGCCGGGGACGATGCACGTCACCGTCGGCGGGGCGATCGCCAGCGACATCCACGGCAAGAACCATCACCGCGACGGCTCGTTCGGCTCGTCGGTCGAATCGCTGCGCCTGCTGCTGGCCGACGGTTCCGTGGCGTCGGTCGGCCCGTCGTCTCGGTCCGACGACGCTGCGCTGTTCTGGGCGACGGTCGGCGGCATGGGCCTGACCGGGATCGTCGTCGACGCGACGCTGCGGCTGCTGCCCGTCGAGACCAGCCGGATGTCGGTCGACACCACCCGGATCCCCGACCTCGACACGTTGATGGCGGCGATGGCCGACAGCGACCACCGCTACCGCTACAGCGTCGCCTGGATCGACCTCGTCGCCAAGGGTGCGCACCTCGGCCGCAGCATCCTGACCAACGGCGACCACGCCACGCTCGACCAGCTGCCCGGCCGAGCCGCCGGCGCGCCGCTCGCGTTCGAGCCCCGCCAGCTGGTGACGGTGCCGCCGGTGATCCCGCCGGGTGGCCTGCTCAACCACCTCTCCGTCGCCGCGTTCAACGAGCTGTGGTATCGCAAGTCGCCCCGCCACAAGGTCGGCCAGCTGCAGCCGATCGGCTTCTACTTCTGCCCGCTCGACCTCGTCGGCGCGTGGAACCGGTTCTACGGGCGCAGCGGGCTGCTGCAGTACCAGTTCGTCGTCCCGTTCGGGGCGGAGACGACGATGCGTGCCGTCATCGAGCGGCTCGTCGCTAGCGGCACCGCCAGCTTCCTCGCCGTGCTCAAGCGCTTCGGGCCGTCGAATCCGGCGCCCCTGAGCTTCCCGACCGAGGGGTGGACGCTGGCGCTCGACGTGCCGGCGGGGGCGCGCAGCGGTCTCGGGGAGATGCTCCACGAGCTCGATCGGCTCGTCCTCGACGCCGGTGGCCGCCACTACCTGGCCAAGGACTCCCACGCCACGCCGGACGTCGTCCGCCAGGGGTACCCGCGCCTCGACGAGTGGCGGGCGGTGCGTCGCCGGGCCGATCCGCACGGGCGTTGGCAGAGCGACCTGGCCCGCCGTCTCGGCCTGCTCTCGAACGGCTGAGGGATCTCGAACGACTGAGGATTGAGGACTGATGGACAACTCACTCGGTGAACCGCAGTCGATCGTGCTGCTCGGCGGGACGAGCGACATCGGGCTGGCGATCGTGCGCGAGCTGCTCAGCCCGGCGACGCGCACGATCGTGCTGTGCTGCCGGGACGTCGCCGCCGGGACCGCGGCGGCCGACGGGTTGCGCAGCGACGGCGTGACCGTCGACGTCCGCTCGTTCGACGCCGTTGACGCTGCGTCGCACGGGCCGCTGCTGGCCGGGATCGCCGCCGACCACGGCGACGTCGACGTGGTGATCCACGCTGTCGGGCTGCTCGGCGACGACGACGTCGCCACCGTCGACCCGGTGGCTGCGTTCGAGCTTCGCCCAGGTCAACGTCGCCGGTGGCATGTCTGCGCTGGTCGCCGCGGCGAACGCCTTGCGCGCCCAGGGGCACGGGGCGATCGTCGTGCTGTCGAGCGTCGCCGGCGAGCGGGTGCGCGCCGCCAACTCGGCGTACGGGGCGACGAAGGCCGGCCTCGACGGCTTCGCCCAGGGGCTCGGCGACCGCATCGCCGCCGACGGCGTGCACGTGCTCGTCGTCCGCCCCGGCTTCGTGCGCACCTCGATGACCGAGGGCCGCCCGGCGGCGCCGCTGGCGACGACGCCCGAAGCCGTCGCCGAGGTGACCGTCAAGGCGCTGCGCGCCCGGCGCCGGACGGTGTGGGCGCCGGCGCTGATGCGCCCGGTCTTCATGGTCTTCCGCCACCTGCCCGGCCCCGTGTGGCGCCGCCTGCCGCTCGGCTGACGTCGCGAGCGTCTGCAGCCGCCTGCCGTCGCCGCTGGGCTCGTCGTCGTTCCGAGTCGGTGGTGTCGGTCCGAGTCGGTGGCGTCGGACAGTCCCGCACGTGGGACTCGCACCGGCGTGTGGGACTCGGAAGGGTTCGCGTGGTCGTGACGTTGCAGGACTTCGATGGACGGTGAGCGACGCCGGGTGCTGATGGTGTGCGGGTCGTTGCAGCGCCGCTCGGCGAACCGGGCGCTGCTCGACGCCATCGCCGGCGAGCTGGGCGGCGCCGCCGACGTCGCGTGGTTCGACGGGTTGGCGACGGTGCCGGCGTTCGACGCCGACCATGCCGACGACCCGCATCCGATGCTCGACGAGTGGCGTCACGCCGTCGCCGCGGCCGACGTCGTCGTGATCGCCGTGCCGGAGTACGCCGGCGGGATGGCCGGCACGCTGAAGAACACGCTCGACTGGCTGGTCGGCAGTGGCGGGCTGTACCGCAAGCCGGTCGCCGTGCTCAGCGCCGGCACGTCCGGCGGTGAGCACGCCCGCCGCCAGACGGCGCAGACGCTGACGTGGCAGGGCGCCTACGTGATCGCCCAGCTCGGCGTCGCCGCGCCGCGCACCAAGTTCGACGACGACGGCCACCTGACCGACGCGTCGACCCGAACGGAGATCGCAGCCGCAGCGGCGAGCATCACCGCCGCGGCGACGAAGTCGGCAGCCGAGCTCGCGCCGGTTGCCGTCGAGCTGCTCGCCGAGCTGGGCCTCGACGCCGACCACGTCGCCCCGGCGTAGCGTGCTGTCGAGTGAGCTTCCGGTTGGCCGCATACGCGGTGTGCATCGAACACGCGAGCGTGCTGCTCGTCCGCTGCACGCCACCACCGGGCGAGAGCGTGTGGAGCCTGCCCGGCGGCAAGGTCGAGCACGGCGAGGATCCCTATGAGACGGTGAGCCGCGAGGTTGCCGAGGAGACGGGGCTCGCCGTCGCCGTCGAGCAACTGCTCGGTGTCGATTCGCGGCTCATCCCGGCTCACGAGAGCTACGGAGGGGCCGAGCACCAGAACGTCGGCATCTTCTACGCCGTGCGCGTCGTCGGCGGCGATCTGCGATCGGAGCTCGACGGCACGACCGTCGAGGCGGCATGGCGCCCGCTCGGCGACATCGGCGGCTTGTGTCGCTCCTCGCTGGTCGACGTCGGACTCGCGCTGGCGCGGGAGCGCCCATCGACCGGGCACGTCGCAACGGTCCCTGTCGGCGGGCTGGTTCGACACTGAGGGAGCCGTCCCAGCTCAGTCGGAGGGCGGCGGCTCGTCGAGTACGACGCGCACGCCGAGCAGGCGGACGGGGCGCAGCTCGCCTGAGCGATCGAGGACTTCGACGGCCTTGGCGGCGACGGCGTCCAGGTCGGTCGTCGGCGAGGGCAGCTTGCTGATCTTCGTGCGCGTCCAGAACGTCGCCGTGCGCACCTTGACGGCGACGTGCGTGATCGTCCGTCCCTCGGCGACGACCGACGCGCCCACCTCGCGGGCCAGGCGATCGACGTGCGCGGCCATCGCCTCCCGGCCGACCACGTCGGTGGTGAACGTCTCCTCACGGCTGCGACCCTTGGCGACACGAGGCTCGTCGACGAGCGGCGAGTCGTCGCCGCCGAGCCCGAGGACCCGCAGGCTCGGTCCGATCGTCGGCCCGAAGTGGCGGGCGAGCAGCTCGTGGTCCGCACGGGCGAGGTTCTCGACGGTGACGATCCCCAGTTCGCCGAGCCGTGCGGCGATGCGGTTGCCGATGCCCCAGTTCGCCGTCACCGGCTCGCCGCCGAGGCGAGGGATCCACTCGGCGCGGGTCAGCACGGCGATCCCGCCCGGCTTGGCCCAGGTCGTGGCCGTCTTGGCGAGCAGGCGGGTGTCGCCGATCCCGACCGCGCAGGACAGCTGCGTCGCGTCCCGGACGGCGCGCTGGACGTCGGCGGCGACAGCGCGTGGATCGATGGTGATGACGCCCATGAACGCCTCGTCCCAGCCCCACACCTCGACGACGGCGTCGAAGGTCCGCAGCGTGTCCATCACCTCGACCGACGCGGCGTCGTAGACCGGCCGGTCGTGCGGCAGGAAGACCGTGTCCGGGCAACGCCGCAGCGCCTGCCCGAGCGGCATCCCCGAGTGCACCCCGAACGCCCGAGCCTCGTACGACGCGGTGGCGACGACCTGCCGCGGGCGGCGCGGGTTGCCGTCGCCGCCGACGACCACCGGTCGGCCGCGCAGCTCGGGCCGGCGCCGCACCTCCACCGCCGCGAGGAACTGATCGAGGTCGACGTGCAGCACCCAAGGACGAGCCTCGTCGCTCATGCCCGCCAACGATGCCAGACGAACGGGCTGTGGCGTCCGGGGAACCGCCCAGTAGGTTGTCCGCTCGTCCATCGGGCCCACCAGCCCGACACGGCGACGTGGCCGAGTGGTTCAGGCAAGGGCCTGCAAAGCCCTGTACCCGGGTTCGATTCCCGGCGTCGCCTCCAGTTCTCGCTCCGTGGGACCGACCGCTCTTCAGTAACGGTTATGATGCAACCGTTACTGAAGAGCCCATGGAGGCAACGGTTGTGGGAGCGCTGATTCGACGCCGCTGGACGTCGACCTTTCAGGGGATCAGCCGGCGCGATCGACAGGGTTGTGGCTACGACGCGTTCGTCCCGGATCGCCTCGTCGGGTGGAACCCCGTGCTCCTGGTGGATCTGGTTGCCGATGTGGCCGATGCCGAATCGGCGGTCAGACAACTCAACGCCGCGGGAACGACCCACGTCAGCCTTGAGGGCTTGGCGCGCTTTCTGCTGCGCGCCGAGTCGGTCGCCTCCTCGAAGATCGAGGGGCTCGACGCGGGGCCGCGGCGGCTGCTCGACGCGGAGGTGGTGCTCGCTCGTGGCGGCGACGCGGCCGACCGCATCGCCGTGGAGGTCCTGGCGAACGTCGCCGCGATGGAGGCTGCAGTCGACCTCGGTGCCTCGCCGCGGACGATCACCCGCGACGATCTCCTCGCGATCCATCGCACGTTGATGGAGCGGTCGACGACACCCAGCATTGGTGGGGTCGTGCGCACCTCGCAGAACTGGATCGGTGGGAGCAGCTACAACCCGTGCTCGGCTGCATTCGTCCCACCGCCGCCCGAGCACGTCGAGCCGTTGCTCGACGATCTGCTCGGCTACGTGAACGGCGATGACCACCCGGCGCTGATCCAGGCCGCGTTCGCACACGCTCAGTTCGAGACGATCCATCCGTTCGCCGACGGCAACGGACGCACCGGACGTGCGTTGATCCACGTCGTCCTCCGAAGGCGGGGGCTTGCGCCGAGGTTCGTTCCGCCCGTCAGCCTGGTGCTGGCGACGTGGGCGACCGACTACATCACCGGCCTCACGGCCTTCCGCCACCTCGGCGCGGCCGACGCAGTCGAACGATCGGCCGGCGCGGCGGACTGGCTGCGCACGTTCGCGGCCGCGGTCAACAGGTCGTGCGCCGACGCCACGAACTACGCCGCACGAATCGACGCGATCGACACAGAGTGGCGGAGCGGGCTAGGGCGCGTCCGGGCGAACTCGGCAACGGCTCGACTGTTGGCGGTGTTGCCCGGCGTCCCCGTGATCACGGTCGAGAGCGCCGCTCGACTGATCGGTCGCTCGGACATGCGCACCGGTGAAGCGATCAACCGCCTCGAAGCCGCCGGCGTGCTGCGTCAGCGCAACGTCGGCAGGCAGCGCTACCGAGTGTTCGAAGCGACTGACGTCGTCGACCTCTTCGCCGGCCTGGAACGAGCACTCGCCAGCCCGACGGGCGACACGGCGACAGCGCCGCCCACCCGCCAGGTGCCGCGCCGGCCCCTTTGACCGGGGGCGCTCCCGGCGAGGCTCGACCATCGAGCGCGGAACGGGCTCAGGGGTCGATGAGGACGCCGGGGTTGGGGATTGCCGTTGGGGTCGAGGGTGCGCTTCACGGCGGTTCGACGCGGCTTTGATCTCGGACCACATCGGGATCTCCGAGCTTTGCCGGCCGACGCCGCTCCACGTGTAGTACGGGGCCGGACCGTTGGGGTAGACGTGGGTGAAGCGGCACGACAGCGAGTGCTGCTCGCCGAAGACGTCGCGCAGCGCCTCGGTCATCCGGGCGCGGACAGTCGCGTCGAACTCGGGCCAGCGGTCCCAGGTGATCGCTGTCTCGAACGTGTCGGCGACGAGGCCGAGCGACGTGTCGACGCCGAGTTGCACCCCGATGAACGCGTCGCGCCACGCGCCATCCGTCGGCTCCTCGGACTCCATGCGCCACGCCCAGAACGAACGACGATCCCCCATGCGCGAACCGTACCCGGTTGATTCAGGCCGGCGACCCAATGACGAGGCGGCGGAGTCGCCTGGCGAGCCTGGGAGCTCGACGCCCGTCGAGGCGACCGCCATCACCAATTCGTATACGTCGTCGTTGGCCGCGCGTGTCGCACGTCTGCCGTTGGTCTCGAGGAACACGGCAGTGGCGAGCCATCCCAGTCGCTTGTTCCCGTCGACGAGTGCGTGGTTGTTGACGATGGACTGCAGCAGGGCCGCGGCCTTGGTCCAGATGTCCGGGTACGCGTCCTCGCCGCCGACCGTCGTCTGCGGCCGGGCGACCGCCGATCCGAGCAGTCCGATGTCACGCACACCGAAGCTGGGGCCGAGCAGGCGCTCGGCGAGCGCAATGACGTCGTCGAGATCCAGGTACTCAATCGGACGGGTCACTCGCCGAGCCGGTCCAGCGCGTGACGATGCGCGGTGATCACGCGCTCGCCGGCGGCCGTGACCCGCGCCCGATGCCGCGCCTCGCTCGACGTACTCGCGCACGGCACGCCGCGCCGCGTCCTGCATCGAGATCCCTTCGAGGTCGGCTCGTTCGCGCAGCGCCGCCTGTTCTTCGTCGGTCAGACGCAACGTCATCGCCATGACGTGATGGTATCAAACCGGTATCAGATCGTGACGATGCGGTCATGATCACCCCCCGGGATCGATGAAGGTGAGCCGCACTGTAGGGCGGCGGCCGATGGCGGGCCGCAGCGTCGCAGGGGCATGATCCTGGGTCATGGGTCGCTTCGAGGATGCTGAGTTGTACGAGACGGTGGTCGCAGCGCTCGGTGGTGAGGCGCTGTCGCTGGCGACGCTGCGATCGCGGCTCGGAGCGCCCTGGGACGCCCCGATCGGCCGGGACGACCTCGACCGCCTGCTGCAGTTCGATTCGCGGTTCGTCGAGGTCCGCGCCGGGTTCGTCCACGCGCCGGCGTTGCTCGCGGGGACGGCCTGGACCGTCTGGGTCGACCCCGATGGCGGTGCCGACGGCTACGTGCGAATGCGTCCCGATCTGGACGTGCTCGGTTGGTGGCTGACCAGCGGCGACGTCGCCGTGATCGACGCCGGCGGACGACACGTGGGGGAGCTGGAGGTCGACGATCTGTTGCTCGGCGACGGCGACGGTGGCGACGACGTCGAAGTCGTCGTCGGACCCGACGGCTGGCTCGCCGGCTTGATCGGTCGTTGGGCCACGGTGGCGGTCATCGGTGAGGCGTTGCGCTGGACGCCGCTGGAACGCCCACCGGCCGCCACGGCTCGCCAGATCGCCGCCCTCGTCACCGCGTTCGGTGAGACGGCGAACGACGGCGAACATCGGTCGGCGTTCCTCGGCCCGATGCCCGATGACTGGCGGTTCATGAGTGGATCGGCTGCCGTGAACGAAGCGTTGCTCATCGACCCCGCCGCGTTCCGCGACGACCCGATCCCAGCGCTCGGTGAGCTGTACTCGGCAGCGGGGTTCGAGCGTCATGGCTCACTGATCGCCGAGGCCGGGTTCGACTGGGACGCGCTCCATGCATGGCAGGACCGCAACCGCCTTTCGTTGATACACGGGCTCAGCGCGCAGCAGGCGGACGCGCTGGCCGCCTTCCTGGCCGGCCTCGACGACGTGATGGCTGCCGACGTCACCGGTGTGACGGTGCTGGACGACAGCGCCGTCGCCACTGCCGCCTGGTCAGAGCTGGAGCATCGGGAAGCTCTCCACCAAGGCGTTGGCGCGCTTCGGTCGGCTGGTGTCCGGCGACGACGCATCGATCGGCGGCGCGTGGTTCCAGGCGCGGTTGCTCGATCGTGCCGGCGATCCGCTGGCGGCTGTCGCGGTGCTCGAGCTAGCGGTCGACGCCCGTTGCGAGCACGGGCCGGCGTTGCTCGATCTCGCCGGCTGGCGCGCCGATCGTGGCGACGCGGTCGGCGCGCAGCACTTGCTCACCCAAGCTCGACTCGATCCGCGCGACGAGTTGAGTAGCGGCGATGACAGCGACGCCGCGGCGATGCTGTGGGATGAGGTGGCCGGCTTCGCCATGAACCGGCCACGGCCGAGCGCGCGTCGCAACGACCCATGCCCGTGCGGATCCGGACGGAAGTACAAGCAGTGCCATCTCGGCCGTGAGACGCACAGCCTTGACGACCGTGCCGGCTGGCTGTACTCGAAGGCCCGCCGGTTTCTGCGCGTCCGCCGGCCGTTCGCGGTGGAGGATCTTGCCGAGGAGCTCGTCGACGACGATGCCGGCGAGCTGTACGACCTGCTGCTCGAGAGCCCGCTGCTCGACGACATCCTGCTGCACGAGGACGGTGTGCTCGCCGAGTTCCTCGCCGCTCGCGATCGTGTGCTTCCTGATGACGAGGCGCTGCTCGCCGCCCAGTGGGTGCTCGTCGACCGTGGGGTGTTCGAGATCGTCGAGATCGGCGCGACGTGGATGGGGTTGCGCAACGTTGCCAGCGGCGATGAGATCAGGGTGGTCAACCTGCGGCCGGCTCCAGCGTTGCGAACGGGAGCGCTGGTCGTGGGACGACCGCTGCCCGTCGGCGAGACGTTCCGGGCGTTCAGCGGTGTCGTTCCGCTCGATACCCGTCACCTGGACGCGATGCTCCACGCGATCGACACGGGCGGCGTTTCGGCGATCGCCGACGTGCTCTCGGTGATGTTCGCTCCGCCACGTCTGTCCAACACGGACGGCCACGACCTCGTCGCGCACACCATCAGGTGGCGGGTGCAGGTGGCGGCGGTTCCCGAGGCGCTGGCCCAGGCGGGCGTCCACGCCGACGGCCCCGGCCGGTGGACGCTGGTTCGTGACGCCGCGGATCGAGGGAGCACGGTGATCGCCAGCCTTTGGCTCGACGGTACCGAGCTGGTTGGCGAGGTGAATTCGTCCGAGCGAGCGATCGACCTGCAGTTCCTGGTCGCCGGCGCGCTGCCGGACGCGGAGGTCGTGGACGTCGACGTCCGTCCTGTTCGCGCTGAACCGGCCCCGGCGTGACACCTCGGCGATCGATCCTGAGGACATGGTCGACAAGGACGACCCGGTGATCCGGGACATGCTCGCCGAGTGCGTCGCGGACTACGAGCGGCACTGGCTCGACGAGCCGATCCCCGCGCTCGGCGGCCGGACGCCGCGGGACGCTGCTGGCGACCCGATCGGCCGTGAGGAGCTCGGCCGCCTGCTGGCGAGCATGCCCGTGCCGGATGACGACCAGGTCGGCGCGATGAACCCCGAGCGGTTCCGCGTCGTCCTCGGCCTGCCGGGCGCGTCCGGGGAGACGGTCAGGCGGACGGGTCGCTGATCATCCGGCCGACGTCGGCCGCGAGTGACGCCTCGTCGCCCGGGATCTCGACGATGGGATCGTCGCGGTCGTCGAACTCCAGGCGCAGCGCCCTGCTCATGATCGCGTGCATCTCGTACATGCACGTGATGTACGTGAGCTCGAGGATCTCGACGTCGTCGAAGTGCCGCTTCAGCTCGTCGAACAGCGCGTCGGGCACGCGGCCGTCGCCGGCGACGAGGGCGTCGGTGTAGGCCAGCACGGCGCGCTCACGGTCGTCGAACAGGTGCGACGTCGACCACGTCGGGATCGCCGAGATCTTCTCGTCGCTCATCCCCACGGTGCGGCACGACTTGCAGTGCTGCGAGAAGACGAACTGGCTGCTGCGCAGCCATCCGGCCCGGGTCTGGCCGAGCTCGCGCAGCGCCGGCGCGAGCTTGCGCTTCGGGTCGCGGTACAGCGTGAAGCCGCTCACCGAGTGCCTGAGGATGTCCGGCGAGAGGGCGAACACCGTCCACCAGTCGCCCGGGGAGCCGGTGGCCGTGCCCGGCTCGTCGACCGGGTCGCGGTCGGGGCCGAAGAGCCGGTCGTACATCCGCAGGGTGAGCTCGTCGGTGGTCTCGGAGCGGCGGACTTCACGGAGTCTGGGCATGGTCTGCTCTTTCGGTGTCGAGGTTCTTCAACCAAATCGTTGACAATGGGGTGAAGCGAGCGTAGCCTCTTCAACTAATCAGTTGAAGAAGGATCTCGTTGCATGGATGTCGACCAACTCTCGCGCGTGTTCGCCGCGCTCGCCGATCCGACGCGGCGCGGCATCGTCGCCCGGCTCGCGGCCGGCGACGCCACCGTCGGCGAGCTGGCCGAGCCGTACGACGTCTCGGTGCAGGCGGTGTCACGGCACATCAAGGTGCTCGCCGACGCCGGCCTGGTGAGCCAGCGCAAGGACGCGCAGCGGCGACCGTGCCACCTCGAGGCCGAGGTGTTCGACCTCGCCACGAAGTGGATCGAGCGCTATCGCCGCCAGGCCGAGGAGCGCTACGAACGCCTCGACGCCGTGCTCGCCGAGATCCGTGACGACGACAGATCCGAACACCACCGATCCGGCCACCGGACACGAACCCGAGGAGCAGCATCATGAGCGCAGCCAGCCACCGCCACCAGGTCGCCATCGAGGCCGACCCCACCGTCCCGGTCATCCGCACGACCCGTGACTTCGACGCCACGCCCGCGCAGCTGATGCGCGCCCACACCGAGCCGGAGCTGTTCGTCCGCTGGGTCGGGCCGAACGGGATGAACACGCGGATCGTCGACTGGGATGCCACCACCGGCGGCCGGTGGCGCTACGTCGCCGAGCGCGATGGCGAGGAGTACGGGTTCCACGGCTGCTTCCACGAGGTCGGCCAGGACCGCATCGTCCAGACGTCCACGTTCGACGGCATGCCCGACGACGTCGCACTGGAGACGCTGTGGTTCGAGGACCTCGGTGACGGCCGGACGCGGCTGCACACCCAGTCGCTCGTCGACAGCTTCGAGGGTCGCGACCAGTGGCTGGCCAGCGGGATGGAGACCGGTGTCGACGAGGGCTACGCCAAGCTCGACGCGCTCGTCGGGGAGCTGTGATGGCCACGTCGGCCGACGGCCATCGCCGGGTCGCCGCCGAGTTCACGGCGACGGTCGAGGCCGCCGCGCCGGACGCATGGGACCTCCCGGCGCCACCGGCGGGATGGGTGGCGCGCGACGTCGTGCGCCACCTCGTCGAATGGCTGCCCGCGTTCCTGCAGGGCGCGGCCGGGATCACGCTCCCGGCCGGCCCGTCGGTCGACGACGACCCGGTGGGCGCGTGGCGCACGCACTGCGATGCGGTGCAGGCGTTGCTCGACGACCCCGCCGTGGCCGAGCGCGAGCACGACCTGCCGCACCTCGGCGTCATGACGCTCGGCCGGGCGATCGAGATGATCTACACGTCCGACGTGTTCATGCACCGCTGGGACCTCGCTCGCGCTACCGGGCAGGACGAGACGCTCGACCCGCAGCGCTGCGCCGATCTGCTCGCCGGCATGACCGGGATGGAGGAGGCGATGCGCCAGAGCGGCCAGTACGGCCCGCGCGTCGCCGTGCCCGACGACGCCGACGTGCAGACCAAGTTCCTCGCGTTCATCGGTCGCACCCCGTGAGGCCGGCGGACGCCGCGTCCCCGTAGCGTGCCGGGATGCGCGCCGTCCTCGTCGATCCGCAGGCCAAGCAGCTCGTGGTGGACGTCGTGCCGGACCCCGAGCCGGGGCGCGGGCAACTGCTGGTGCGTGTGGTGGCCGCCGGCGTCAACCGCGCCGACCTGGCGATCACCGCCGGCGCGTATCACCGCCAGGCGACGGCAACCCGCTTCGGCGCGGGGAGCGAGCTCGCCGGCACGGTCGTCGCCGTCGGGCCGGGCGTCGACGGCTTCCAGGTCGGCGATCGGGTGATGTCGATGGGTGCTGGCTTCGCCGAGCTGGCGATCGTGCCGGCGGTGTTGGCGATGGCCGTGCCGGCCGGTCTCGACGAGGTCGCCGCCGGCGCGCTGCCGGTGGCGCTGGCGACGATGCACGATGCGCTCGTCACGCACGGCGGCCTCACCGGCGGTCAGCACGTCGTGGTCAACGCCGCGTCGTCGGGCGTCGGCGTGGTCGGCGTCCGCATCGCGCTGCATCTCGGCGCAGCGACCGTCGTCGGCACGTCGCGTTCGGCGGCCAAGCGCGCCCAACTGGAGGAGCTGATCGGCGACGACCGGTTCCACGTCGTCGCTCCCGATCGACTCGTCGCGACGGTGGAGGAGCTGACCGGCTCGCGCGGCGTCGACGTCATCGTCGACAACGTCGGCGCGGCGGCGCTGTCCGACAACGTGGCTGCGGCGGCGGTGCTCGGCCGCATCGTCCAGGTCGGTCGTCTCGGCGGCCGCACGGCGACGATCGACCTCGACGAGCTGGCCCGCAAGCGCATCAGCCTGATCGGCGCGACGTTCCGCACCCGCACGGCCGACGAGCGCGCCGCTGTCGTCCAGGCCGCATGGCGTGACCTGGCGCCGGCGGTCGCCTCGGGCGCAGTCGTGCCCCACGTGCACGCCGAGTACGCGTTGGACGAGGTGCCCGCGGCGCACGCTGCGCTGGCCCGCGACGAGCACGTCGGCAAGCTCGTCATCCGTCCCTGAACCGCGTCCCGGCACACTCGCCCCATGCCTGCTGCTGCGCCCGCTCGACCGAACTGGCGACTGCTGGCCCTGGCCACCGTCGCCAGCGCGGCGCTGGCGCTCGGCGTCTCCCCACCGACGACTGCGCTGTACTGGTACGTCTTCCCGCTGTTCGGCATCGGGATCGCCTACGTCGTCCAGTTCCGCTCGGAGCTGCCGTTCGCCTGGCGGCTCGCCGGCGTGGGCATGGTCGTCGTCAGCGTGGTCGCCCTCGCGCTGGACTGGCCGTACTCCGGGCACGTGATGTGGAACGTCGTGTTCATCGGTCACGCATGGCGGACCGGCAAGCGGGCCAGCACATGGATGGTGCTGCTCGTCGCCTCGCTGGTGTACCTGTTCGTCATGAAGCTCGCGTCGCAGACGGCGCGGGACGTCGTCGGCGGGGTGATCGCCGCCGGCGTCGGCGTGCTTGTGCTCGTCGCCCTGCGGCGGGCCGGGCCGGACGTCAGAACCGCGCGAGGGAATCCAGCTGGAGCGTCGGCGCGCCCTCGGCCTCCGCGGCGGTGAGGTCGACGGTGGCGACGAAGCGCCACTCGCCGTCGCCGTCGGGGTCGGCGAGGCGCTGGGTGACGACCCAACGCCCCGGTGCCTCGGCGACGTCGAAGCAAGCCTTCGAGCGGGCGTCGCCGTCGGTGCGGATCTCGTCGTACTCGTCCCAGTAGGGCGCCATCGCCTCCTGTAGTGCGTCCTCGGTCCAGCCGCTGCGCTCGGCCAGCGCCGCGTACGAGCGCGTCGCCAGCAGCTCGACCCAGCCGAACGCCGCGGTGCGCACCGCGGTGCGCCACGCCGGCGGCGGGAACGCCCGAGCCACATCCGTTGCGTCGGGGGCGAGGTGGTCGTGCACGGGACGCCCGGCGAGCAGGGTCCACTCGTCGAGCAGCGTCGCGTCGGTGGCCCGGATCAGCTCGCCGAGCCACTCGACGACGTCCTCGAGCTCGTCGGTGTAGACGTCGTCGGGCAGCGAGCGATCGAGCGTGCGCCACGCGTCGGTGAGGTAGCGCAGCACGAGGCCTTCGCTGCGATCGAGGCGGTAGCGGCGCACGAACGTGGCGAAGCTGTCGCCGGCTTCCAGCATCTCGCGCACGATCGACTTCGGCGACGGCTCGGACGTCAGCCACGGGTGGTGCGCCCGGTAGGTGGCGAACAGCGTGGCCAGCAGCTCCGCCAGCGGCTTCGGCCACGAGATCGATTCGAGCCGTTCCAGCCGTTCCTCGTAGGGGACGAAGTCGGCCTTGAGGCGGGCCACCTCGGCGGCCTTCGCCGCGTTCTGCTGGGCGAACAGGATCTGGCGGGGATCCTCCAGCACGGACTCGACGACGCTGACCACGTCGGCGATGTAGCCGGGGTCGTCGCGGTCGAACGTGGCGATCGCCTCGATCGCGAAGGTCGTCAGCGGCGAGGACAAGCGCAGCGCGCTGCGCTCGTCCTCGCCGTCGACCAGCGAGCCGACGCGCACGCCGGCGCAGCGGCCGCGTTCGTCGCGCACCCGTTCGGCGACGCCGGCCGCTTCGAGGCTGCGGTAGATGGCGATCGCCCGGCGGCGGTGCTGGCGCCGGCGCGGCTCGGGATCGTGGTTGGTGCGCAGCAGGTGCTTCAGGGCGGCCGGGCCGTCGGGACGCGACAGCACGCCGGCGACGAGGTCGGCGGTCACCCGGAACCGAGACGTCAGCGCCTCCGGCGTGCCGTCGACGAGCCGCTGCATCGCCGCCTCGTCGTAGTGCACGAAGCCCTCCGGCGGCTTGGCCTTGGCGGCCTTGCGCCGTGCCTTCGGATCGTCGCCGGCCCGCGACAACGCCTTCGCGTTCTCGATGACGTGCTCGGGTGCCTGCACCCACACGTGCCCGTCCGGGTCGAACCCGGGCCGCCCGGCGCGCCCGGCGAGCTGGTGGAACTCGCGGACCGTGAAGCGCCGGACGCGGTGGCCGTCGAACTTGGTGAGCGCGGTCATCAGCACCGTGCGGATCGGGATGTTGACGCCGACGCCGAGCGTGTCCGTCCCGCAGATCACCGGCAGCAGGCCCTGACCGGCGAGGCGCTCAACGAGGCGGCGGTAGCGGGGGAGCATCCCGGCGTGGTGCACGCCGACGCCGTTGCGCAGCAGGCGGTCGAGCGTCGCCCCGAAGCCGTGGCCGAGGCGCACGCCGCGCAGCGCCTCGGCGATGGCTTCGCGCTGGGCGCGGGTGGTGACGTTGAGGCTGACGAGCGCCTGCGCCCGCTCGATCGCCGCGGCCTGGTTGGCGTGCACGACGTAGACCGGTGACAGCCCGTCGTCGACGGCCTCCTTGACGCTGTCGGCGACGGTGGCCATCCGCCACTGGTGGTACAGCGGGGTCGGGCGGTGTACGGAGGTCACCGACGTGACGGGACGGCCGGAGCGTTCTTCGAGGTCGGTGGTGATCGCGGTCATGTCGCCGAGCGTCGCCGAGGCCAGCAGGAACTGGCAGTGCGTCAGCTCCAGCAGCGGCACCTGCCACGCCCAGCCGCGGTCGGGCTCGCCGTAGTAGTGGAACTCGTCGAGGCAGGCGAAGCCGACGTCGCTCGCCGGTCCGGTCGTCAGCGCCTGGTTGGCGAGGACCTCGGCGGTGCACACCAGCACCGGGGCGGCGGCGTTGATCGCCGCGTCGCCCGTCGCCAGCCCGACCTCGTCGGCGCCGAGCAGGTCGACGAGGTCGAAGAACTTCTCGGCGACGAGCGCCTTGATCGGTGCGGTCCACACCGCCCGGCGCCCGGCGTTGCGGGCCAACAGGATCCCGGCGACGGCGACGAGGCTCTTGCCCGACCCGGTCGGCGTGGCCAGCACGACGTGGTCGCCGGCGGCGAGCGCCAGCGCCGCTTCCTCCTGGTGCGCGTACAGCGGACGCCCGCCGGCCTCCGCCCACGCGGCGAACGCGTCGAGTACGGCGACCGGATCCGATCCCGGCGGCGGCAGCAGGTCGGTCAGCGCGCTCATGACAGGTTCAGTGTGGTTCGTTCAGGCGTCAAGTTGGAAGGTTGACGTCGGATCAGGGTCGATCGGCCGGATCGGGCGTCAAGTTCGTAGGTTGACGACCGATCGCGCCGGACCGGCACGCTCAGCCGGTCGGCCCACTGCAGAGGAGCTCCCCATGTCCGTCGTCAACGAGGTCACCGATCTCACGCTCGACGGTGACGTCGCCGTCATCACCATCGATTCGCCGCCGGTCAACGCGCTGAGCGCCAACGTGCGCGACGGGCTCTACGAGGGTTTCGAGGCGGCGATCGCCGACGACGCGGCGACGGCGATCGTGCTGATCTGCGGCGGCCGCACGTTCATCGCCGGCGCCGACATCTCCGAGTTCGGCGGGGCCTCGAAGGGGGCCAGCCTGTTCGACGTCCAGGAGATGATGGAGAAGCTCGCCGAAGCCGGTCGTCGCCGCGATCCACGGCACCGCCCTCGGCGGCGGTCTCGAGGTGGCGCTGTGCGCCCATTACCGCATCGCCGTGCCGAGCGCGAAGTGCGGCCTGCCCGAGGTCAACCTCGGGCTGCTGCCCGGCGCCGGCGGCACGCAGCGCCTGCCGCGCATCACCGGACCGCGCAAGGCGCTGGAGATGATGACCACCGGCAGTCACGTCCCCGCGCAGGAGTGCCTGGCGATGGGCCTCGTCGACGAGCTGGCGGGGGAGGGGTCGCTGCGCGGCGACGCCGTCGCCTACGCCCGCCGCCTCGTCGCCGAGGGCGCACCGCTCGTCAAGATCAGCGACCGGCCGGTGGAGCCGATGCCGGCGGAGGAGCTCGCCGCGTTCCGCGCCGCCAACGCCAAGAGGTTCCGGGGCTTCAAGGCGCCGGAGGCGATCATCCAGACCGTCGAGGCGGCAGTCAACCTGCCGTTCGCCGAGGGCCTCGCCGAGGAGCGCCGGCTGTTCGGCGGGCTGGTCACCAGCTCGGAGTCGGCGGCGCAGCGCTACGTGTTCTTCGCCGAGCGCGAGGTGTGGAAGATCCCCGACGTGCCGCCGAGCACGCCGACGATCCCGGTCCACACCGTCGGCATCATCGGTGCCGGCACGATGGGCGGCGGCATCGCCATGAACTTCGTCAACGCCGGCATCCCGGTGACGATCGTCGAGACCAAGCAGGAAGCGCTCGACCGCGGCCTCGCCGTCGTCCGCGCCAACTACGAGCGCAGCGCGCGCAACGGGCGGTTCCCGATGGAGGACGTCGACCGGCGGATGGGGATGATCACCGGCACGCTGTCGCTCGACGACCTGGCCTCGGCCGACCTTGTGATCGAGGCGGTGTTCGAGCGGATGGACGTCAAGCAGGACGTGTTCACCAAGCTCGACGCGATCTGCAAGCCCGGGGCGATCCTGGCGACGAACACCAGCGGCCTGAACATCGACGAGATCGCCGCGGTGACGAGCCGCCCGGAGTCGGTGATCGGCCTGCACTTCTTCTCGCCGGCGAACGTGATGCGCCTCGTCGAGGTGGTGCGCGCCGACCACACCTCGAAGGAGGTGATCAACACCTCGATGCAGATCAGCAAGAAGATCGGCAAGCTCGCCGCGCTGGTCGGCGTGTGCCCCGGCTTCGTCGGCAACCGCATGCTCGCCCAGCGCGGCCGCGAGGCCCAGGCGCTGCTCGACGAGGGAGCGATGCCGTGGGACGTCGACCGCGCCCTGTACGAGTTCGGCTTCGCGATGGGCCCGTTCCAGATGATGGACCTGGCCGGGCTGGACATCGGCTGGGTCAAGGAGCGCTCCAAGGGCGAGACGCTGCGCGACCGGCTGTGCGAGCTGGACCGCCGCGGCCAGAAGACCGGCGCCGGCTACTACGACTACGACGCCAACCGTGTCGGCAGCCCATCGCCGGTGACCGAGCAGATCGTGCGCGAGCTGGCCGAGCGCAGCGGCCGCCCGGCGCGGACGTTCACGCAGGACGAGATCGTCGAGCGGCTGATCTACCCGATGATCAACGAGGGCGCGAAGATCCTCGCCGAGCGCAAGGCGATCAGGGCGTCGGACATCGACGTCATCTGGATCAGCGGCTACAACTGGCCCGCGTACCGCGGCGGCCCGATGTGGTACGCCGACCAGATCGGCCTCGACAAGATCCTCGCCCGCCTGCACGAGCTGACCGCCAGCGCCGGCCCGCAGTGGACCCCGGCGCCGCTGCTGGAGCAGCTCGTCGCCGCCGGCCAGCGCTTCGCCGACGTTCGCGACGGGGCTACTCGGCCCAGGCCTTGACCTGTTCGAAGATCTTCAGCGGCTCCTCGCCGACGACGTTGATGTTCAGGTACGTGACGCCGATCTCCTTGTAGACGCCGATGCGCTCGCGCACGTAGCCGGGGTCGCCGGCGAGCGTCGCCAGGTCGACGTACTCGTCGGGCACCGCGGCGATCGCCTCCTCGCGGCGGCCGCCGAGGAACAGGTCCTGGATCTGCTTGGCCTCGTCGACCCAGCCGTAGCGCTGGAACAGCTCGTTGTAGAAGTTCTTCTCGCGGGCGCCCATCCCGCCGACGTAGAAGCCGACGTTGGCGCGGGTGGCCTCACGGGCCTCGCGCACCTCGGGGCCGTCACCGAGGGCGACGGTGCCACCGGCCATGATCTGCAGCGGCGCCAGCTCGGCCGGGCGCTTCGCCGCGCCCGCGGCGAGCGCGTCGCCCCACACCTGCTGGAAGCGGTCGGGGACGAAGTGGATCGGCTGCCAGCCGAACGCCAGCTCGGCGGCGAGCGCGACGTTCTTCGGGCCGATCGCGGCGATCCACACCGGCACGTCGGCGCGCATCGGCTTGGCCATCAGCTTCAACGGCTTGCCGAGACCGGTGCCCTGGTCGGCGGGCAGCGGCAGCTGGTAGGCACGGCCGTCGAACATCAGCGGCTCACGGCTCCACACCTTCCGGCAGATCTCGATGATCTCGCGGGTGCGCAGCAGCGGGCGGTCGAACGGCACGCCGTGCCAGCCCTCGATCACCTGCGGGCCGGAGCTGCCGAGGCCGAGGTGGAAACGCCCGCCGGACAGCGCGTCGATCGTCGCCGCGGTCTGGGCGATGAGCGCCGGCGTGCGCGAGTAGATCGGCAGGATCCCGGTCATCAGCTCCAGCGTGGTCGTCTGCCCGGCCAGATAGGCGAGCGACGAGACGAGGTCGAAGCCGTAGATCTCGCCGGACCAGACGAGGTCGACGCCGGCCGACTCGAGGTCGCGAGCGCGGCGGGCGTAGCGGGCGGGGTCGCCGTCGAAGCCGAGTGTGGTGGCGATCTTCATGTCGTGTCTCCTGTCAGCTTCCGAGGCTCTGGGCCGGCGGGTTGGTGGCGCTGAGCACCGAGTCGAAGCGGGCCTTCAGGGACTCGACCATGCGCATGTCGGTGAAGATCCAGAACGTGTCGCCGAGGATCGCGTCGTGGACGAGGTCGGCCACCTTGTCGGGCGCCATGCCGGAGCGCAACTGATCGGCGACGAAGGCTCGGATCGCTTCCTCCTCGGGTGTCGGCTCGGCGCCGAGGGGCCGCGCTGCCCACTCCGGCTGGTTGCGCGCCGACTCGCCGATCGCCGTGTCGACCCAGCCCGGGCACAGGCACGACACGCCGACGCCGGCGGCGCGCAGCCGCGGGTCGTGGTACAGCCCCTCGGTGATGCCGACGACCGCCCACTTGCTGGCGGTATACGCGGAGTGGCCGGGGTAGTGGCCGGCCATCGACGCGGTGTTGACGATGTGCCCGCCGCCGTGCTCGACGAGGTGGGGGATGAACGAGCGGTGGCCGTGGACGACGCCCCAGAAGTTGACGTCGATCACCCAGCGCCACTCGTTCTCGACCACCCACTCGCCGGTCGCCCCGAGATTGCCGGCGACGCCGGCGTTGTTGCAGACGACGTGGACGCGGCCGAACGCCTCGATCGCGGCATCGCGAAGGCGGTCGACGCCGTCGCCGTCGGTGACGTCCGTCGGCACGCCGATCGCTGTCGCGCCGGTGGCCGTGATGGCTGCCACCGCCTCGTCGAGCTTGGGCACCTCCACGTCGGCGAGGACCACGTTCATCCCCGCCCGGGCGAAGCGCTCGGCGAACGCCCGCCCCATCCCCGAGCCCGCGCCCGTCACCACTGCCGCCTTGCCGTGCAGGTTCTCCACGCCGGGATGGCTAGCACCACCGTCGCCGACACCGGGAGTCGAGCTGGCGCCTCGTGGCTGCGCCCTATCCTCCGTGATCGATGAGCGAGCTCGCCAACGGCCCGCGTCGGCGAGAGACGTGGAGCACCTCGGGACTGCGAACATCATCGTCCGCAGCGGAGCGTTCTCCCGACCGGTCAAGAACTCCTACCCTCGGCGAGGCCACCGCCGCCTTCCTAGGTCAACCAAAGCTAAGGACTCGCGCGGATAGGTGACCATCCACCGGTCGGCGGGTTGGCTCGGTTTTCATACCGAGTGCGATCCGTCCACGACGACCGGGGAGGCGAGGTTGTCCCGGGGTCTGTTGAAGTGAGGTGGTGATCCCTCCCCGGGCCGTGCCGTGCTGGCAGGGTTCGGGAGTCCACCAAGACACCTGAACAAGGAGAGGGATCACCGATGAAGAAGGTACCTGTCGTGAAGATCACGACACCGGACGCGGCCGGCGAGATGGCCGGTCTGCCGTTGGAGGCGACGGTCGCGATGGTTGATGTCGCCGATGCGATGAGAGACGGCTTGTTGGCGTTCGCGACGTCTGCGGGGCTGGTCGTGATGCGCCAGATGCTCGACGCGGAGCTGGCCGGGATCGTTGGCGCGAAGCACGCCAAGATGGCCGGAGGTGAGCGGGTCGGGAACTGGCATGGCACGACGACCGGTCAGGTCGTGCTCGGCGCCCGCAAGGTGTCGGTGGCTCGTCCGCGTGGCCGCTACGTCGACGGCGGTGAGGTCGAGCTGGACACGTGGGCCACGTTCGCGTCCGAGGACCTGTTGCGCCAGGTCGTGGTCGAGCGGATGCTCGCCGGGGTCGCCACCCGCCGTCACGTCGACGTCGCCGAACCCGTCGGCCCGGTGGCCGGTGTGGCGACGTCGAAGTCGGCGGTGTCGCGGCGGTTCGTTGCCGCCACGTCCGAGGCGATGGACGAGCTGCTCGCCGCCGACCTCTCCGACTTGGAGACGGCGGTGTTGATGATCGATGGGCTCAACGTCGCCGGCGAGATGATCGTTGTCGCCCTGGTCATCACCGCGGACGGGACGAAGGTGCCCGTCGGGCTGCGGTTGGGTGACACCGAGAACACCGTCGTCGTGAAGGACTTGCTCGCCGATCTCGTCGATCGTGGGCTCCGTTTCGAGCACGGCATCCTCGCCGTGCTCGACGGTTCCAAGGCGCTGCGCAAGGCCGTCGCCAAGGTGTTCGGCGCCAAGGCTCTCGTGCAGCGCTGCACCCTCCACAAGCGCAGGAACGTCACCGGCTACCTGCCCGACGCCCGCCGCAAGAACCTCGACCGCAGGCTCGCGCAGGTCTTCGCCAACACCGACGCCGACGCCGGGATCGCCGAGGCCCGACGCCTCGCCGCCGCCCTGCGCGCCGATCATCCCGACGCCGCCGGCTCGCTGCTCGAAGGCCTCGAGGAGATGTTCACCGTCGCCCGACTCGGCACCAACGGTGCCCTGCGACGAACGCTGACGAACACGAACTGCATCGAGTCCATGATCGGCACCGTGCGCACCGTCACCAGCCGCGTGAAGAACTGGCGCGACGGCGACATGAAGAAGCGATGGATCGCGACCGGGATGATCGAAGCCCAACGCTCGTTCCGCCGCGTTCGCGGTCACGCCCAGATGCCCGAACTCGTCGCCGCCATCGCCGATGCCGTCAACCCCGCAACACCCCGCGACTACGCTCAAATCGCCTGAGAGCAACGGGATCACCACCGAAGTTCAACAGCAAGCGGGACATCCTCCGGGGAGGTCCTCAACATCATGCGCGCACTCGAACGCGAAGTGGTAGATGCCGTGTACGCGGCGATCGAACCGCTGCTGCCGGAGCCGCCCGAGCATCCGCTTGGCTGCCATCGGCCACGTGTGCCGAACCGGTTGTGTTTCTGGGGGATCCTGCTGCGACTGGTGACCGGAGCAGCATGGGTCGACATCGAAGCAATCCTTGAGCACCGCGTCTCGGACACGACCTTGCGAGCCCGTCGCGACGAATGGATCGCAGCTGGCGTGTTCGACCGGCTCCGCGCTGAAGCGCTCGCCGCCTATGACCGCATGATCGGCTTGGACCTGTCCAACGTCGCCGTCGACGGGTCGCTCCACAAGGTCCCCTACGGTGGCGAAAGCACTGGCCCTAACCCCTGTGACCGGGGCAAATGCGGCTGGAAGTGGTCCACCGCGGTCGACGGTCACGGAGTCCCGATCGGCTGGACGATCGACGGCGCGAACCGCAACGACGTGCGCATGCTGATCGGCACACTCAACGAAGTCGCCGCCAACGGCCTCCTCGTCGACATTGACACCTTGCACCTCGATCGCGGCTACGACTACCCGATCGTGCGGGAACGACTCGCCGCGCTCGGCCTGACCGAACTCGACGTTCAACGCCGCGGGACCAAACCCCCGAAAGGAGCGCCGCACCGGCTCACGCTCGGCCTGCGCTGGATCGTCGAAGCCACCAACAGCTGGTGGTCGAACTACGGCCAACTGCGACGCTCCACCGACCAGCGACACCATCACCGCAACGCCGCACTCAGCCTCGCCACCGTCATCTTGATCACCGGCAAACTGCTCACCTACCGCGACCACTTCTGCCGCTGACAACCACCTATCCGCGCAAGCCCTAAGTCCAACTACAAAGGTGGTCATCCAAAAAGCCACCGTATGTGTCTTCGTAGTCGGAAAGTGCCCTCGAGAGTGAGTCCCATCACGTGGTGTAGGAGGCCTCGACCATCGCTGGGGTGATGGTGGTCATCGTGCGATTCTCGGAAGCGACCAAGCCAACGAGAAGGACGCACGATGACCACCCGAGAGTTTGCCCTGTCTGACCTTGCCGCGCGGCTTGCCGGCAGCGACGCGTCGTTGTCGACGTCGTTGCGCGACATCCTCGCCGCCGCGTTGCAGGAGCTGATCGAAGCCGAGCTGCACCGCGACGATCGGCGCCGGCCCCGGCGAGCACAGCCCGGAGCGCACCGCGTTGCGCAACGGGCACCGCCCCAAGCTGGTCTCCACGCCGGCGGGTGACGTCGAGGTCGCGATCCCGAAGCTGCGCACCGGCAGCTTCTTCCCCGAGTTGCTCGAGCCGCGCCGACGCGTCGACCGTGCCCTGTGGGCGGTGATCATGACCGCGTACATCACCGGTACCTCGACCCGGAAGGTCGACGACCTCGTCAAAGCGCTCGGCTGCGACTCGGGCGTGTCGAAGTCGACCGTGTCACGGATCTGCGCCGGCATCGACGCCGACGTCAACGTGCTGCGCACCCGCCGGCTCGATCACCAGCCGTTCATCTACGTCTGGCTCGACGCCACCTACGTCCACGTCCGCGAGCACCGCCACGTCGTGTCCAAGGCCGTCGTGATCGCCACCGGCCTACGCGCTGACGGGCACCGCGAGGTACTCGGTGTCGACGTCGGCGACTCGGAGAACGAGACGTTCTGGCGCGAGTTCCTCACCAGCCTGACCGACCGCGGCCTGGGCGGTGTGCGCCTGGTCGTGTCCGATGCGCACGCCGGTCTGGTCAAGGCGATCCGGCGCAGCCTGCAAGGCGCCGCCTGGCAACGCTGCCGCGTCCACGCGATACGCAACCTGCTCGCCGCGGCCCAACACCGCCACCGTCAGATGATCGCCGCCCTGATCCGCACCGTGTTCGCCCAACCCGACGCCGACACCGCCCGCGCCCAGCTGCGCGGTGTCGTCGACCAACTGCGCCCCTACGCGCCCGCAGTCGCCGAGCGGCTCGAAGCGATGGAGGCAGACGTGCTCGCCTACACCGGCTTCCCGCCAGCGCACTGGTCGAAGATCTGGTCGAACAACCCAATCGAACGCCTCAACCGCGAGCTCAAGCGACGCACCGACGTCGTCGGGATCTTCCCCGACAAGCAGTCCGTGATCCGTCTCGTCGGAGCCCTCCTCGTCGAGATCAACGACGAGATGATCGCCGCCGAACGCCGCTACATCGCCGCCGCTTCCGTCGCCGAGCTCACCGACAACAACGCCGAACTAGCCTTGCCCGCAGCACCCCGAAACTGACCCACAGCCGACGGGAACGCACGTGGTCACCTACACCACGAGACGGGACGCCATCTGCCTCGAGGTCATACGTGTTCTTGGGCTCGGGTGCCGAAGGAGCGATCGTACATATCTGCGAGCGCTGGGCAGAGGTTCAAGCCTGTGGCGTGATCGGTCTTGGGTCACTCCCATGCGTTTCCGATCATGTCTGCGAGCGTCGCGCCTTCGCCGGAGGCCGTCAAGGTCGCAGAAAACGTACGAACTTTGAGGTTGAAGTCTGGGCCGATTGAGAGGCTCGTCGGAGATGGTCGGATGGGCTCGGCCGTCGTCGCCGCCCGCTCGATGTCGGTGATCGAGAAGTTCGTCGGTGACGATGCCGACTGGGGCGTGGCGCAGCTGATCCCGTGATGCAGGTGGCGGGTCGTCGGCGACGCGTGCGTTGACAGCATGCATGGCTCATGCAGGTCGAGTCGGGTGCGGCCGCCCGCCGAGCTCGCTCGGCGAACTACTTGCTGGCGGTGTCCGTGTCCGACACCGCGGCGGGCGGTGTCGGCAGCAGGTCAGGGCGCGAGCAGCATCCCGAGCTGGCGGGAGTGGGCGATCAGCGTGCCGTCCGGTGCCCACAGCTGGCCGTCCTCCTCGAGGAGGCCCTCGGTGGCGACGGTGGTGCGGAACCGTGCCGCTATCCAGTCGTCGGGCTGCATCCGCTGGAGCGCGGCGATCGAGCGGATGTGGACGGTGAGATCGATCGTCGGGACGCCGAAGCGCTCGGTGAGGCGGGTGAAGATCGCCGGGTACCACGCGTCGCTCATCGCCACGACGAGCGCGGCGTCGTACGGGCGGCGCTCGGCGAGGCGGATCCACCCGGCGCTCTCGGCGGTGCTGCCCGGGTCGGCCCACGGGGCGCCGATCACGTGGCGGAACTCGTAGCGCTCACGCATCGGTACCAGGCCGGGCGGGTCGGGCGTCGGGCCGAGCCGGTCGGGGTGGGCGTAGCCGGGGAAGCTCGGGTCGGCGAACGACGGGCCGGCGTCGTTGAGGGTCGCAAACGCGGCCTGGGCGGTGGCGATCAGGCGATCCCCCTGGCGCAGCCGGGTGCTCATGTAGCGCACGACCCGCCCACTGCGCTCGGTGGTGACGCTGAGCTGCGCCGGGCCCTCGACGGCTGGGGCGAGGTAGTGGACGGTCAGCGAGCGCAGGTGGCGGCTGGGGTCGGCGACCTCGGCGACGAGCGCCTGGACGACGAGCGCGGCGACGTAGCCACCGTTGGGGCCGCGCTCGATCCACCAGCCGTGGTCGATGCGCGCGTCATAGGCGCCGTCGCCGAGCGCTGCGACGGCGGTGTCGGTGTCGAAGCGCGACGTCATGGCGCCGGACAGTAGACAACCGGCCGTTCAGATGCCCGCTCGACCATGCCGCCGGCGGACGTTGTCATCACAACGTGCGGGATCTCGCTCACGGTGATGACAGCGTCGGGGCTGTAGCGAGATCGATCCGTCGGCCGTCTCGACGACGTCGGATCGGGGCGCGGTCGAGGGCACGCCGCCAGGATGGCGGTGGCTCGCGCTCGGCCTGTGATCGATTCCGTGCGGTGCACATGACCTGCGATGATCGGGCGATGTCCGACGAGCGTGACCTGCAGCGCGCCGAGCGCCACCTCCTCCGCTACGGGGCGACGTTCTCGCCGTTCGTCGCCGAGCGCGCCGAGGGCGCCTTCGTCGAGGACGCCGCCGGGCGGCGGGTGCTCGACTTCACCAGCGGGCAGATGAGCTCGATCCTCGGCCACTCCCACCCCGAGATCGTCGAGGTCGTCACCGAGCTGATCGGGCGGCTCGACCACCTGTTCTCCGGGATGCTGTCGCGCCCGGTGATCGACCTCGCCGAGGCGCTCGGCTCGCTGGCGCCCGGCCTCACCAAGGTGCTGCTGCTGACGACCGGCGCCGAGTCGAACGAGGCCGCGCTGCGCCTCGCCAAGCTGGTCACCGGCGGCTGGGAGGTGGTCGGCTTCGCCCAGAGCTGGCACGGGATGACCGGCGCGGCTGCGTCGGCGACGTACTCGGCGGGACGGCGCGGCTACGGCCCGGCGCAGGCCGGTTCGCTGGCGGTGTTCGCCCCGAACGCCTACCGGCCGCGGTTCACACACGCCGACGGCTCGCTCGACTGGCTGGCCGAGCTGGACGACGCGTTCGACCTCGTCGACCGTCAGAGCGTCGGTGCACCGGCAGCGTTCATCGCCGAGCCGATCCTGTCGTCCGGTGGGATCCTCGAACTACCGCCCGGCTACCTCGCCGCGCTGCAGGCCCGCTGCCACGAGCGCGGCATGCTGCTCGTCCTCGACGAGGCTCAGACCGGGATGGGCCGCACCGGCTCGATGTTCGCGTTCGAGCGCGACGGGATCGTCCCGGACCTCCTCACACTGTCGAAGACCCTCGGCGCCGGGCTGCCGCTGGCCGCCGTGCTCACCACCGACGAGATCGAGGAGCAGGCCCACGAGTGCGGCTTCCTCTTCTACACGACGCACGTGTCCGATCCCCTGCCAGCCGCCGTCGGGCTGAAGGTGATCGAGGTCGTCGTGCGCGACCGGCTGGCGGCGCGGGCCGCGGCGGCGGGGGAGCGACTGCTCGCCGGCCTGCGTGAGCTGTGCGACCGCTACGAGTGCGTCGGCGACGTGCGCGGCCGTGGCCTGCTCGTCGGCCTGGAGATCGTCAGCGACAAGGCGACGAAGAAGGCCGCGCCCGAGCTCGGGGCGGCGATCACCCGGCGGTGCTTCGAGCTCGGCCTGTCGATGAACATCGTCGCGCTGCGCGGCATGGGCGGCGTGTTCCGCATCGCCCCGCCGCTGACCATCACCGACGACGAGCTCGACCTCGGCCTGACGATCCTCGACCAGGCGATCGCCGACACGGCCGGTTGAAGCGTCGGATCCGGCTCGTCGTCAACCTCGCAGCTCGACGCGTGACGGCGCCGACGTGACGTACCCGAGCGATCTCGCCGACCCAACTGACATCCGGGTCCTTCGTCACTGGCCCGCGACGGCCGTGCGAGCGCACGCTCGGGCCATGACGACCGACCGACTGGGGATGACCGTCCTTTCGAGGGACGAGTGCTTCGATCTGCTCCGCGACGAGCGGGTCGGACGACTGGCGGTGACGATCGGCACCCATCCCGACATCTTCCCGATCAACTACGTGGTCGACGGGGAGTCGATCGTGTTCCGCACCGCCGAGGGCACCAAGCTCGCCGCCTCCGTCCTGACGCCCGACGTGGCCTTCGAGGCCGACGGGGTGATCGAAGGATCCGACGAGGCGTGGAGCGTGGTGGTCAAGGGCCACGCCCGCGAGATCGAGGACATGGCCGAGCTGCTCGACGCGCTCGACCTGCCGTTGTACCCGTGGCAGGTCGCCCCGAAGCACCGCTTCGTGCGGGTCACGCCCGTCGAGGTGACCGGGCGGCGATTCGGCGTCGTCGATCCGGCGGTGTGGACCGAGCGCGCCCGCTACGTGTGAGCTGTCCTGTTCGTGCTCCGGCCGCAGCGGAGCTGCTCCCCGCACCTGCCGTGCGCGCTGCGTCCGCTTCGCTGCCGCGCTCGCCGCACCTCCGGCCGCGTCGAGCTCAGCCCGGGCAGGCGGCTTCGGCTGCGTCGGCGGCGTCGGTCGCGTCCTGCTCCTGCCCCGGGGTCAGCTCGTCGAGCGCGAACAGCTCGGGCGGGAGGCGATCGATGATCTCACCGACGATGCACGTCGCCACGTCGAGGTCGTAACCGCCGTCGCCCGTCCAGCTGGACACGAGCTGGGCGCGCACCGCCGGCAGCGACGCGGCATCGGCGGTCAGCGCCGACGACCCGCCGCCGTCGCCCGCGCCGTGCGAGCCCGGATCGCACGCGTCGAGCGTGACCACGTCGCCGTCGCGCGACGACGTCGCCGCGCCGGACGGGCGGCTCGCCACCCAGGCCGTCAACCCGTCCGCGAGCGCGTCCGTCGCTGCCGCGTCGACGCCGGTCAACGCCACGCGCAGGCACACCGTCGAGTCACCGTCGGCGTACGCCTGCATCCGGTCGCCGCCCCATCCGTCGGTCGCCGCCAGCGCGTCCGCCGGCTCGATCGCCGACGCGAGCATCAGGTACAGCGTCAGTGCGCCGAGCGTGTCGGCCTCGCCCTCGGCCTTCTCGCCGTCGGCCAGCTCGGGATCGTCGACGGGGACGACCGCCACGGGATCCAACCAGCGGTCGGGGTCGAGGACGTCGGCGGTGGACGCCGGCGGGTCGTCGAACGCGCCCGGCAGCCCGCCGGCGTCGTCGAGCGCGGCGACCATCGGCTCGCCGACCGCGTACGGGAACGCGAACTGGGCGATCAGCGCCGGGCTGACGTCGTCCATGTCGGCGTCGGCGTCCTCGGCGTCCTCGGCCTCGGACTGCTCGTCGTCGTCGAGCGACAGGAACCAGGCCGTGGCGACGTGCTCGGCCTCGCCCTCGACCAGCGCCTTGAACGCATCGGCCTCGTCGGTGTCGCCGGGCTCGACGTCGAGCTGGCCGAGCTGGTCCTGGAGCGCGTGGGTCAGCTCGTGGACCAGGGTCAGCCGGTTGAGCAGCGAGCTGGGATCGTCGGCGGGAATGACGATCTCCTCACGGTCCGGATCGTAGAACGCGGCGATGCCCTCGGTCGCCGCCGTCGTCTGCTGATCGAGCAGCGAGCCACTGCCGCCGTGCAGCCCGAGCGCCCGCAGCATCGCCTCGGACCGCTCGACGGCGGCGCGGTCGTCGTCGCTCATCCCCGCCGTGTCGGGAGCGACGCGCTCGTCGAACTCCTCGCCGGTGAGGAACACGGCGCGCACCGGGTGCTCGAACGTCGCGCCCTTGGTCCGCTCGACGAACGGGACGAGATCGGCCAGCGCCGGATCCCAGGTGTCCGGGTACGAGCGCCCGCCGTCGCCACGCACGACGACGATCGTCCCGACCGCGGCGAGCACGGCCACGAACACGGCCGCGGCGGCGATCCACGGCCAGCGGCGGCGTCGTGGTGCCTGGCCGCCGGCGCCCGGCGGAGGTGGTGGCGGGATGGTGAACGGTGATGGCGTCGCCGACGACGGGGGAGCGGGCGGCCACGCCGGCAGCGGCAGCGGGCCTGGCATTGGATCGGGCACGGCAGCTCCCCCTCGTGTCCGGCCGGCGTGCCGGACCATACCCCGTCGACCCTCAGCGCGCGATGTACCGCCCGAAGGCGTTCGACATGACCGAGGTCGCCGAGCTGCACCGATCTCGTCGACGCCGACGGGCCGTCGCACCTGATCAGCATGACGACCGGCGGGTCGAGCGGCTCGGTCGTGCCGCTGCCGCTGAACGCCGCCGACACGAGCGAGCCGGCGGTCACGACGGTCGCCGCGACCGCCGCCCGACGACCGTCGACCACACGACGATGGATCACCCGGCGACGACCGCTGCGCCGGCATCAACCCCCCGAGTGCCGGCGTGATCGTCGTCACCGCCTCCGACTACCTCCCGGTGAAGATCCCCGCCGGCTCGAAGCCGAGGTTCACCAACTCGTCGACCGAGGAGCTCCACGAGATGGTCGTGTTCCGCCTGGACGACAGCGAGACGCGGAGCGTGCCCGAGCTGCTCGACCTCGGCGAGGAGCCGCTGATGGCGATGTTCGGCAGCAGCCGGCCGGCCGCAGTGCTGCTCAGGCCCCAGGCGGTGCGCCGCAGATCGAGGCTGTCGGCGACGGCACGCTCAGCGAGCCGGGCCGCTACGTCTTCGTCTGCACGATCCCGGTGGGCGCCGACCCGGCCGAGATCGCCAGGCGACGAGCGGTGCGACCGACGGTCCGCCGACGACCGCCGCCGGCTCGACCTTGCACTTCATGGCCGGGATGTGGGCCGAGGCCGTCGTCGGCTGATCCCGATCTCCTTCCCCAGGCGTCCGAGGTCCTCGCCCGCCCGGCGGGGCCTCGGCGCGTCAGCACTCGCCGGTCGACACGGGCGTTGCCGCTCTTCCGGATGCAGCCGCTGCCCCGGCGAGGTCGGCACGGATCTCGCTGACGGCGAACGCCGCGGCATGACCGTTGTCGTCACCGGCGAAGTCGACGGCGACCACCTCGCCGCGGCCGTTGACGATCGGCCCGCCGGAGCTGCCCGGGGCGAGGTCGGCCGACGACAGGCGGTACACGAGGCGGCTCGCTCGGCCGGCGGGCGGGAGGTCGATCTCGACGAACCCGTAGGCGTCGACACGCGCCGGGGCGAGGTGCAGGTCCTCGTCGCCGTGGGGGTGGCCGGCACTGACGAGGACGTCGCCGACGGCGGCCGGCTGTTCGGCCAGCGGCAGCGGGGCGATGCCGGCATCGGGGAGTGCGAGCAGGGCGAGATCGCGGGCCGGGTCGTAGCGGACCACGGAGACCCGGGTGGTGTGCCCGCCGACGGTGACGACGTCGACCTCGGTCGCGCCGGTGACGACGTGGGCGTTGGTCAGCACGACGCCAGGTGCAGCGACGAAGCCGCTGCCGGCCCACGCCTTGCCGCACGCCTCGGCGAACACCTGGACGGTGGCGGCGCGGACGGCGCGTTGCGCGGCGGGCGTCATCGGCGGCAGTTGCGCCGGCGGATCCGACGCCGTGCCGAGCAGCAGGTTGGCGAACTGCGGCGGCACGACGCCGCGGGCGACGACGTCGTCGAGGTCGATCGGCGCGTCCGGCAGGTCGGCGATGGCCCGGGCCGTCCACGAGTCGGCGGGCAGGCGCAGGCCGGATTGCGGTCGCAGCGTGATCGGGGCGACGACCCACAGCACGAGCACGGCGATCGCCACCGCGGCGCCGGCGCCCAGTGCACGGCTGGCCAGGCCCGGGGCGCCGCCGCGACGGAGCCGGGCGACGACGCCGGACACGAGCAGCCCGGCGCCGAGCGGGACGACGACGAACGCGGCGACGACGAGCCAGCGGCGGACCTCGACCTCGCTCGGCGACGTGTGCTCGACGATCAGGTCGGGGGCGAACCTGCTCGCCAGCCACAGCACGACGACCGTCGACGCCACGGGCAGGATCACCCGGGCCAGCCCGGCGCGCCACCCGACGGCGGCGATGGCCGCCAGCACGAGGCCGACGATGAGATCGAACGTGTTCATCGGAGGTCGTCGACACCGTACCGACCGTCGCGGTCGCGGTGGCGGCAGCCCGGGTTCGTGCCAGCACACGAACGCACACGTCGCTTTGTGCGCTGACACAGACCGCGGACCGCCCGGCTGTGATGCGACTCACCGGGGTTCGTGTCAGCGCACAGACGTGCACATCGGTTTGTGGGCTGACACAAGCCTGAGATGCGACCGTCTGGGCTTGTTCGGGCGATCAAACGTGCACTCGGTCCGTTCGCTCGAACAGATCTCGGGCGCCGCCGAGTCCGAGCCGGGCTTCGGGGTTTGTGTCAGCGCACAGACGTGCACGTCGGTTTGTGTGCTGACACGAACCCGGGAGGCGGGTGGCCCCCGTCAGAGGTCGGGGGCGGCGCGCAGGGGGCCGTCGGCGGCGGGAGACGTGCCGAGCCAGTCGGCGAGGACCTCGGCGTTGTGCTCGCCGCGGCGCGGCGCGGGGCCGCGCACCGTGCTCGTCGCCGCCGAGAAGCGGTACGGCATGCGGACGACCCGGCGCGTCCCGCCGGCGTGGTCGTCGACGGCGACCGCGGCACGACCGTCGCGCAGCGACGGCGACTCGAACACGGTCGACGCGTCGCGGACGTCGGCCCACGCCACGCCGGCGGCCTCCAGCTCGGCGATCAGACGCCGGCGGTCGTCGAACCCGTTGAGCCAGGCGGCGATCACGTCGCGCCGCGCCGCGATCTTCGAATCGAGCAGCGCACCGGCCGGGGACGGGTCGACCAGGCCGGCGTGGCGGGTCAGCAGGTGCCACAACGCCTTGGCGTCGACGGAGACCAGGATCGGGCCGCCGACCACCTCCCACACGAAGCCGCGGGTCTCCGCCGGTGGCGTGCCGTCGAGCGCGTCGCAGGCGTGGTCGTCGGTGGCCAGCAGCGCCTCGAGCATGCTCAGGTCGACGTGCTGGCCGGCACCGGTGGCGTCGCGCAGCCGCAGCGCGGCGAGCACGGAGATGGTCGCGTGCATCGCCGCCACCTGGTCGGCGAGCGAGATGGCGATGTCGGTGATCGGCCGCTTGTCGAGCATCTGCTGGCGGGCGAGGAGGCCGGACTCGGCGTGCAGCACCGGGGCGTACGCGGGGCGCTGCGAGTCCGGGCTGGTCAGCCCGAACCCGGAGATCGAGACCATCACGAGGTCGGGGTTCGTGGCTCGCAGCGCGCCGTACGACAGGCCGGCGCGATCGAGCACGCCGGGGCGGAAGTTGGCGACGACGACGTCGGCCGCATCGGCCAGCCGGTGCAGCAGGTCGGCCGCGCCCGGCGCCTTGAGGTCGACGCCGATGCCGCGCTTGCCGGCGTTCATGTGGGTGAACAGGCCGGTCAGCCCGGCCGTCGGCGGGCCGAAGCGGTTGACGACGTCGCCGTTCTCCCACTCGACCTTGACGACGTCGGCGCCGAGGTCGGCGAGGATACGCCCGACGAACGGGCCGGAGATCGCCTGGGCCAGCTCGAGGACGCGCATGCCGTCGAGCGGGGCGGGCAGGCCGCCACCATGATCGGGGGTCACCGGCGAACGGTAGGTCCGGCGCGCCGCGTGCGCGGGACTCGGGCGGCGTGACCCTCTACGCTGCGCCGCCATGCCCCTCGACCCGAACGTCAGGAACCTCCTCGACCAGATGGAGGCGATCGGTGCGCCGCCGCTGCACACGCTGTCCGAGGCCGACGCCCGGGCGGCGATGGATGCGATGGTCATGATGATGGGCCAGGGCGAGACCGTCGCCAGCACCGAGGACCGCACCGTCGACCTCGGTGACCGCCAGCTCCCGGTCCGCATCTACCGCCCCGAGGGGCTGGCCGACGGGCCGGCGCCGACGCTGGTCTTCTACCACGGCGGCGGCTTCGTGATCGGCGGCCTCGCGTCGCACGACGGCGACTGCCGGGCGTTGGCCAACCGCGGGCTGTGCCAGGTGATCGCCGTCGACTACCGCCTCGCCCCGGAGCACCCGTTCCCGGCGGCAGCGCAGGACGCGATCGACGCGCTGGACCACATCGTCGCCCACGCCGCCGAGCTCGGCGTCGACCCGGCGCACGTCGCCGTCGGCGGCGACTCGGCCGGCGGCAACCTGTCGGCCGTCGCCGCCCTGCACGCCCGTGACGTCGGCATCGACCTCAAGCTGCAGCTGCTGATCTACCCGGCCGTGGCCGGCGAGGGCGACTACCCGTCACGCACCGAGAACGCCACCGGGTACATGCTCGACGAGGACTCGATCGCCTACTTCACCACCCGCTACTTCCCGGGCGGGCTGCCAGAGGGCGACTGGCGGGCGGCGCCGATGGAGGCGGCCAGCCACGAGCGTGTCGCCCCGGCGCTGATCATCACCGCCGAGTTCGACCCGCTGCGCGACGAGGGTGAGGCCTATGCCCGCAAGCTGGAGGCCGCCGGCGTCGTCGCCACTGCCACCCGCTACGACGGACTGATCCACGGCTTCTTCGGCATGGGCGCCCTCGTTCCTGCCGCGAAGGCCGCCGTCGAGGAGGCCGGCCAAGCCCTCCGCGAGGCGCTGCACGACTGAGCTTTCGACGCTCGATTCGCTTGCTCATCTCGGTCGAGCTTCGAGGAGCGGCCGTCGGCCACACCCAGCCGGCAGTGCGCCTCGCTACCCGAGCTGGTGGCCGTACATCTCGCCGAGGGGGTCGCTGATCAGTTCCAGGCGCTCGCCGTCGGGGCCGCGGAAGTACAGCGACGAGCCGTCGATGTGCGTGTACTCGACGCCGGCGGCGTCGAGCTTGTCGCGCAGGTGCTCCCAGCGCGAGCGCTCGACGGAGATCGCCAGGTGGTGGTGGCCGCCGAGCACCTCGGCGTACGGGCCGAGGTCGAGGCCGGGCAGCTCCGCCCGCCGCGCCGCGAGGGAGTCGACGGTGGCCCGGTCCAGTGCCATGCGCTCACGCTACGCCGAGGCGGGCGTACTGATCGTCGGGTGCCTCCACCTCGTCGAGCGCGGCGCGCAGCCGGTCGAGTGCCTCACGCTCGCGCCGGGCATCGGCGCCGGCGAGATCGTGGGTCTCGTCGGGATCCTCGTCGACGTCCCACAGGTGGTTGCCGGTGAACCGGCTCGCCGCCCAGAACGGCACCGGGTCGCCGGCGGCGAACGGCTGGCGGATCACCGGCACGCCCGAGCCGGGCATCGTGTCGAGGAACGCCCGCCCGTCCGGTTTGGGCAGGCGCACGTCGGGCAGTGCGTGGACGGGCATCGTCGACCAGCGGTTCGACCACATCGACAGCGGGGCGTTGATCGACTCGGGGGCGCGGGCGTACTTCGTCCGCCCGTCGGTGACGTGCACCTCGCGACCCCAGATGCCCATCAGCGCCCACTCGCGGATCGAGGTTGCCGAGCCGTCGAGCAGCGGGACGATCGAGCGGCCGTGGGTGCGGTGCGTCGGTGAGACCCCGAAAACGTCGCACAGCGTGGCGTGCAGGTCGACGGTCGTCGTCAGCGCGTCCACCCGGGCCGGGGCGAGGCCGGGCCAGGCGACGAGCATCGGGATCCGGCTCATCACGTCGTACAGCGGCGCCGCCGGCTTGCCGACGATGTCGTGCTCGCCGAGGTAGTGCCCGTGGTCCGTGCACAGGACGAACGCGGTGTCGTCCCACGCGCCATGGCGGTCGAGGACGTCGAGCAGCCGGCCGAGGTGGTGGTCGATCATCGACAGCTTGGCCCCGTAGGCGGCGCGCACCCGGCCGAGGTCGGCGGGGGAGATGACGCCGCGCGCCGTGGCCTCGGTCGCATACGGCGGCCAGATCGGGCGCGGCGAGTCGTCCGGGTCGTACATCTCCGCCCACCGCGCCGGCGTGTCGAACGGCTCGTGCGGGTCGAACTCGTCGACGAACAGCAGGTAGCGGTCCGCCGACGGCGCCTGGCGCTTCAACCAGTCGGCCGCCGCAGCCATCGTCTTCGGCCCCGGGTAGTCCGACTCGTCGCGGAACCAGGTGCGGCTGTCGTCGTACGGGTGGCGCAGCCAACCAGCCTGCGCCGGCGCCGGCTGGTCCGGGGCGCCGACCCACGACGGGTCGACGCACGTTCGCCACGGGTCGCCCTCGTGACCGCGCACGTAGTCCCACGCCGTGAACTCGCAGTGGTAGTTCTCACCGCCCGTCTCGAACAGGTGCGGGTGATCGGACACGAGCATCGTCGTCACCCCGGCGCGGCGCAGGTGGTGGGTGACCGGCTCCTCCCACAGCTCGATCGAGCCCCACGGCCGCCACAGGAAGTCGAGCGACCCGGTGAGCAGGTCGTGGCGGGCGGGCATGCACGGCAACGACCCGGTGACGTGGCGGTCGAAGCGCACCGATCTGGCGGCGAGCCGGTCGAGGTTCGGGGTGTCGAGCTCGGCCGCGCCGTACGGACCGATCAGGTGGCGGTTGAGGCTGTCGAGCAGGACGACGACGACGTTGCGCGGCCGCTCGATCGCGGCCATCACCGATCCAAGACGCGGCGAGCGCCGAAGCGCAGCGGAGGCGGCGGGCACGGTAGGCGCAGGGAGCAGCTTGGCTGCGAGCGAAGCACGAACATGATCAGAGCGAGGCGTACAGCGCGGTCAGCAGTACCTCGGCTGTCGGGCCGCCGATGATGCCCGGGGCCATCTGGTTCATCATGTACGAGAAGCAGACGTGGCGGCCGACGTCGTTGATGATCACCGAACCGCCCCAACCACCCCAGAAGCAGATGCGGTCGTCGGGCAGGTAGGGCAGCGACTGCGGCTCGGGCAGGCCGTAGCCGATGCCGAAGCGCAGCGGGATGCCGAGCACGAGGTCGACGCCCGAGGACTGCTGCTCGAAGATCCGGTCGATGGTTGCCGGCGACAGCAGTTGCACGCCGTCGTGGGTGCCGCCGTTGACGATCGCCGACTGGCAGCGCACGACGGAGCGGGCGTTGCCGTGGCCGTTGGCCGCACCGATCTCGGCGCGACGCCACGCCTCGGTGTTGGCGGAGTTGGCATCGGCCGCTGGGCCGGTGAACGTCTTGACGGCGGGCGAGTCGAGGTTCATCGCCTCCATGTCGAACGGCAGCGGCGGTGGGGGGATGATCGTCGCCACCCGGGCGTCCTCCGACGCCGGCAGGCCGATGTGGAAGTCGGCGCCGAGGGGCCCGGCGATCTCTTCGGCGAAGAACGTCCCCAGCGAGCGGCCGCTGATCCGCCGGACGACCTCACCGACGAGGTGGCCCTGGTTCAGCGCGTGGTAGCCCGACGCCGTGCCGGGCTCCCACCACGGCGCCTGGGCGGCGAGCTTCTCGACGGAGCGCACCGGGTCGTAGATGTCCTCCGTCACCACCGGCTGCGCCCAGCCGGAGACGCCCGAGGTGTGCGACATCAGATGGCGGACGCGGATGTCGTCCTTGCCGTTGGCGGCGAACTCCGGCCAGTACTGGGCGACCGGGGCGTCGACGTCGAGCAGGCCGCGATCGACGAGGACCAGCGCGGCGAGCGAGGTCATCGTCTTCGTCGTCGACCACACGTTGACGAGCGTGTCCTGCTGCCACGGCCTGGTGCGCTCCGGGTCGGTGAAGCCGCCCCAGAAGTCGGCGACCAGCTCGCCGTCGACGGTCATCGCCACGGACGCGCCGAGGTCGCCGCCGGCGTCGATCGTCGACGACAGCACGTCGACCAGCTTGCCGAACGGCTCGTTGCAGAACCCCGAGATCTCAGCCATCTCAACCCCTCTTGTCGGTGCGAGCGACCGTAGCCGCGGCCCGGCATGATGGAGGCGCCCGACGAACGAGGGGGAGCGATGGCTGCAGACGGATCGATGACGCCCGAGGAGCGCGAGGCCTTCCTCGCCGACGTGCACGTCGGCATCCTGGCGATCGACGAGCCCGGACGGGGCCCGATGGCCCTGCCGATCTGGTACCAGTTCGAGGACGGGCGGGTGCTGATCGGGATGAACGGCACGTCGGCCAAGACCCGCCTGCTGCGCGCCGCCGGCCGGGCGACGATGACGGTGCAGACCGAGGAGCCGCCGTACAAGTACGTGTCCGTCGAGGGGCCGGTGATGGTCGAGCGCACCCAGCGTGACGACCTGCAGATGGCCACGCGCTACCTCGGGCCGCAGCTCGGCCAGTGGTACGCCGACAACAACCCGAGCACCGAGGACTCCGTGGTCGCCGTGCTCACCCCGGAGCACTGGCGCACCCACGACTTCGGCAAGCTGCGCTGACGCATGGCCGGCGCGTCCGCCGATCGGCCGGCGACGATGCACGACGTCCATGCGCTCGCGCTGGGGATGCCGCACGTCACCGTGTACGACGAGAAGCAGGACCGCCCCGTGTACCAGGTGGGCGGCAAGTCGTTCGTGTTCTTCCGCAACCCGAGGCCGGACGCCGTCGATCCGGCGACCGGGGAGCGCTACGACGACGTCATCTGCATCTGGGTCGAGTCGGCCGACGAGAAGGCCGCCCTCGTCGACGACCCGTCGACGCCGTTCTTCACGACGCCGCACTTCGACGGCCACCTGTCCGTGCTGGTGCGTGCCAGCCGGCTTGGCGAGCTGACCCGAGGCGAGCTGGCCGAGGTGATCCAGGACGCCTGGTTGTCCCGCGCCTCGAAGCGCCGAGCCACGGACTGGCTCGCCGCCAACGGCCTGAGCTGACGCCCGGCCCATCGGGCCTGAACGACCTGGCCATTCGCATCGTCAACCCTGGCGCGCCCCACCCCAGCGAGCGTGCGGGCATCTTATTGTCCGAAGCAAGTCGGCATAGTTGTCGACTCGGCATTGATGTCGACTAGCCTCCCATCGGCATCGACGGACGGTGCCGTCTCAGGAGGGGGACATGTCCAAACTCGCAAGGTGCGGATTCGTCGTCGGCTGCCTGGCCCTGGTGGCCAGTGCGTGCGGCAGCTCGAACGGCTCGAAGAGCGCGAGCACCGCCGCCAGCACGACGAGCGCGAGCGCCAGCGCCAGCGGCAACGTTGCCGACGGCGGTGCCGGCAGCACGCCGCAGACCACGGTCACCGGCGATCGCGACGCCACGTTTCGCTACGGCTTCAGCGTGACCGTCGACTCGCTCGACCCGCTCAAGAACTCGACGGCATCGCTTCCGCTGCTCGATCCGCTGTACGACGCGCTGGTGCGTCGCAATGCCGACGGGACGCTGTCGCCGGGCATCGCCACGTCGTGGGACCTGTCGGCGGACGGCTCGACGTTCACGCTGCACCTGGCGAGCGGTCGCACGTTCCAGGACGGTTCGCCGCTCGATGCGGCTGCGGTCAAGGCCAACCTCGAGCGGGCGAAGACGCTGGCCCAGTCGCGCGTTGCCGCCGACCTCTCGCACATCACCGGGATCACCGCGACGGACGCGCAGACGGTGGTCATCACGGTGGATGCCGAGGGTGGCCGGCTCGCCGCGATCCTCAGCGACCGCGGCGGCATGATGGTCGCGCCGTCGACGTTCGACGCGGACGCGGTCGATCGCGCCCCGGTTGGCTCGGGGCCGTTCACCCTGACCAGCTTCGACCCGGCCAAGCTGAGCTACAGCCGCTGGGCCGACTACTACGACGCCGCCTCGACCGGTCTCGCCGGGATCGACGTCTCGATCCTCCCCGACGACGCGACGCGCAGCGCCGCGCTGCAGTCCGGGCAGGTCGATGCCGCGAACCTCCCGCCGGCTCTGCGCGGCGAGCTCGAGGGCAAGGGGCTCCAGGCGATCGTGCTCGCCGGAACGGCCAGCGACTCGCTCGTGCTCAACACCTCGGCCGATCACCTCAGCGACTCGCGTGTCCGCCTGGCCATCAGCCACGCGCTGGACCGCCAGTCGATCACCACCGCCATCTATCAGGGCGGCTGCACGTCGTCGACGCAGCCGTACCCGGAGGGCTTCTGGGCGCGCAACACCGACACCTCACTCGACGCGGTCGGCACCTTCGACGTCGCCCAGGCCAAGCAGCTCCTGGCCGACGCCGGCGTGCCCGACGGCTTCAAGATGCAGGTCGTGGTGCCCAACATCCCGCAGTTCACGACCTTGTTCGAGGCCCTGCAGGCGGCCCTGGCGGACATCGGGATCCAGGCCGAAGCGCTCGTCCAGGACACGGCGCAGTTCATCACGTCGATCACCAAGCAGGAGACCGACGCGTATCTCGGCAGCTTCGACGCCAGCCGGCCCGACGTCCTGGCGTTCTGGCAGCGCATGTACATGCCGGGCGGGACCTACAACCCGAAGGGCTACTCGCCCGACGGCTTCGAGGCGCTGTTCGGCCAGGCTGCCGCCGCGGTCGACACCGCGACCCAGGGGCCGATCATCCAGCAGATGGGTGGGCTGGTGCTCGAGAGCGGACCGCGGTGTGGTCATCGTCTGCAACTCGCAGATGCTGATCGGTGCGGCGAAGAGCGTTCAGAACTTCAACGACTTCTTCTCGATCCGCGGCGTCACCAAGACCGACTGACGTGAACCGACGTGACCCGGCGGTCGCGACACCTCGCGACCGCCGGGTCACTCCTGACGGAGGAATGCAATGACCACCAAGATGATCGAGCTTCCCTGGTGTCGAGCTGTGCGTCGAGCAGTTCGGCGATGCAGGCGCACCGCCGATCGTGTTCGTCTCCGGCGCGACCTCGTCGATGCTCGTCTGGCGGGAGGAGTTCTGCCGGGAGCTCGCCGACCAGGGACGACACGTGATCCGGTTCGACAACCGCGACACCGGCCAGTCGTCGAACTTCCCGCTCGGTCGACCCGGCTACACGTTGCAGGATCTCGCCGACGACGTCGTCGGACTGATCGATGCGCTCGGCCTCGGTTCCGCTCACCTCGCCGGCATGTCGATGGGCGGGATGATCGCCCAACTGGCCACGCTGGCCCACTCCGACCGGGTGCGGACGCTGACGTTGATGATGACCAGTCCCGACCCGTCCGCGGTGTCCATGCTCAGCGACGAGCCGTCGGCCTCGGCGCTGCCCGGGCCGTGGCCGGCCGTCGTCGCCGGCATGGCCGACCGGATGATGCTCGATCGCGCCGACCCCGAGGCCACCCTTGATGCGGTCATCACGATGAACCGGATCCTCGCCGGCACCCGGCATCCGTACGACGAGACCGCCGACCGGGCCCTCCGGGGGAGCGAGATCGAGCGGGCGCGGTGCTACGCGAACACGGCGAACCACTCCCGTGTCGTGGGGGCCGCGCCGTCGTGGCGCCATCGTCTCGGCGAGATCACCACGCCGACGCTCGTCATCCACGGCACCGAGGACCCGATCCTGCCCTATCCGCACGGCGTCGCCCTGGCCAGCGAGATCCTCGGCGCCAAGCTGGTCACCCTGGAGGGCGTCGGTCACGAGATCCCACGCAGCGTGCTGTTCGAGATGATCCCGTCGATCGTCGAGCACACGGCCGGCTGATGGCGCAGCAGGCCCGGCCGTCGACCCGCGTTCGAACGTACGACACACATCAGGGTGGAGCGCGGCTGCAATCGTGTGCCCATGATCGCCGCCCACTTGGAGTCCCCATGACCGATGCGCAACGTGCGTCCGCAGCGCCGTCGTCCGAAGCGACTGGCCAACGTCGCACCCGTGGTGGATGGATCGCCGCGGGAACCGGTGCCGAGCGGCGGGCACGGCACGTCACGCACGGAACCCCGCGTGGCCACCGGACTCGCACCAAGATCGTCGACGCGGCCCAGCAGGTGTTCGTGCAGAAGGGCTACCTCGACACCACCGTCGAGGACATCATCGCCGAAGCCGGCGTGGCCCGGGGCACCTTCTATACGTACTTCACCGATCGACTCGACGCGCTCCGGGTGGTGGCCGAGCGGGTGATCGCGGACATCATCGAGCAGGTAGAGAGCGCCTCCCACGTCGAGACGGACAGCTTGATCGAGCGAATCGACCAGGCCAACCGCGGCTTCATCAGCTCCTACAAGCAGCACGAGGCCATCAGCGTGCTCGTCGAGCAACTGCTCACGGTGGACGAGTCGCTCCGCCAGCTCCGTCTGGAGGCTCGCCGGCGTGAGATCGAGCGCCTCGCCGCCGCCATCTCGCGCTGGCAGCGCGCTGGCTCGGTCGACGCGACGCTCGACCCGCCGATCGTCGCCGAACTGCTGTTCACCATGCGCGCCCGCTTCTGCTACTACTGGTGCCTCGGCGGTCAGGCCTACGACGAGGATGCCGTCGTGCGCGCCATGACCCTCAGCTGGTGCCGCATCCTGGGCGTGCGCGACGGCGAGTGACGTGAACGTCTTCGTCGAGGGGAGGGAGCGCCCGTGCTCCGGTTGATCGTCCGGCGGCTGCTGATCTCCATCCCGGTGCTGCTGCTCGTGTCGGTGATCGTCTTCTCGATGATCAAGCTCGTGCCGGGCGACCCAGCGGCCACCCTGGCCGGCGAGAATCCGACGCAGCAGCAGATCGAGGCGATGCGCGCCCAGCTCGGGCTCGACGACTCGATCGTCGAGCAGTACTGGCGGTGGGTGAGCAACGCGGCGCGCTGGCGACCTGGGGCGGTCGCTGTACTCCTCGCAGGAGGTCACCGCGGCGATCACGCAGCGGCTGCCGGCGACGCTGTCCCTCGCAGTCGGAGCGATGCTGCTGACCCTCCTGATCGGCGTCCCGGCGGGGATCGCCTCGGCGGTCTTCCACCGGCGTTGGCTGGATCGGGTGATCGGCGTCGGCGCGGCGGCAGTGCTCGCCATGCCGAACTACTTCGTCGCCATGCTGCTGATCCTCGTCTTCGCGATCTGGAGCTCGTGGCTCCCGGCCACCAGCTTCGTGCCGTTCTCCCAGGATCCCTGGGAGTGGGCGAGGCACCTGATCCTGCCGTGGGTGACCCTCGGCCTGGCCTCGGCGGCCGTCATCGCCCGCCAGCTGCGCAGCTCGCTCATCGGCGTGCTCGGCGAGGACTACATCCGTACAGCGCGTGCCAAAGGGCTCCGCAGCCGGCAGGTGGTCGTCAAGCACGCCACGAAGAACGCAGCCATCCCGGTGGTCACCGCGTTCGGCACGCAGGTCGCCTTCGCGCTCGGCGGCTCGGTGGTGATCGAGCAGGTGTTCGGCATCCCCGGCATCGGGCAGCTGGCGATCGCTGCCGTGCAACGGCGGGACCTGCCGATCATCCAAGGCGTCGTGATGTTGACCACGGTGCTGGTGCTGCTGTGCAACCTGGTCGTCGACCTGTCGTACGGCTACTTCAACCCGAAGGTGCGCTTCGGATGAGCGAGGTGACCACCGATCTCGTCGAGCCGTCGGGCGACCGCAGGCCGACGGCCGCGCCGGTCGGGTTGAGCGCCCGCCGCCGCTTCCTGCGACGGCTGCGCACCAACCGCGGCGCGGTCATCGCGCTGGGCTTCGTGCTGTTCCTGCTGATCGTCGCGATCATCGGACCCGCGATCGTCCCCTACCCACCGAACCAGCAGCACCTGTCCGAAGCGCTCGCCGGACCGTTCGCCAACGGCCATCTCCTCGGCACCGACGAGCTGGGCCGCGACACGCTGTCACGGTTGATCGCTGGCACCCGGGTGGCCTTGCAGGCCGCCGCCCTGGCGGTGTCCATCGCGCTCGTCGTCGGCGTCGTGCCTGGCCTCGTCGCCGGCTACTTCGGCGGCGCGCTCGACATGATCGTGATGCGCACCACCGATGCGCTGCAGTCGTTTCCGCCGTTGATCCTTGCGATCGCCATCGCCGGCATCCTCGGTCCGAACCTGCGCAACGCGATGACCGCCGTCGGCATCGTCTTCGCGCCGAACTTCGTCCGCATCGTGCGCGGCTCGGTGCTGGAGATCCGCGAGGAGACCTTCGTCGAGGCCTCGCGATCCATCGGCACCCCGACGGCGCGGATCATCAGGACTCGGATCTTGCCGAGCGCGCTCGCCGCCGCTGCTCGTGCAGATCTCGCTGGCTGCCGGCTTCGCGCTGCTCGCCGAGGCCAGCCTCAGCTTCCTCGGCCTCGGCGTGCAGCTGCCGCAGGCGTCGTGGGGCCTGATGCTCGGGCGCGGCTACAACAACTTCTCCAGGCAACCCTGGTTGATCGTCTGGCCGGGCATCGCCATCGCCTTCACCGTGCTGTCGTTCAACGTCATCGGCGACGGGTTGCGCGACGCGATCGGTCGGGAGCCACGAGGCCGCTGATGAGTCCGCTCACCTCCGCGGCGTCGAGCGAGGCGGTCCTCGCCGTCGATGGCCTCACCGTCGACCTGCTCACCGACGAACGATGGTCGACGGTCGTGCGCGACGTCAGCTTCGAGGTCGGCGAGCGCGAGACCGTCGGCATCGTCGGCGAGTCCGGGTCGGGAAAGACGATCACGTCGATGGCGGTGATGGGATTGCTGCCACGCCGCACCGGGAGGATCACGGCCGGCTCGATCACGCTCGGCGGCGTCGACCTGCGCGCGCTGTCGAACGACCAGCTGGAGGACATGCGCGGCGCGCGCATCTCGATGATCTTCCAGGAGCCGATGACCAGCCTCAACCCGGCCTACACCGTCGGGGACCAGATCGCCGAGACGATCCGCCGCCACGAGGGGCTCAGTCGCTCCAGGTCTCGGGCACGGGCCGTCGAGATGCTGTCGCGGGTCCACATCCCCAACGCGGCGCGACGGGCGCGGTCCTACCCGCACGAGTTCTCCGGCGGGATGCGCCAGCGGGTGATGATCGCCATGGCGCTGTGTTGCAACCCGTCGTTGCTCATCGCCGACGAACCGACGACGGCGCTCGACGTCACGGTGCAGGCCCAGGTGCTCGAGCTGCTGAAGGAGATGCAGCGCGAGCTGGGCATGGCGATCCTGTTCATCACCCATGACCTCGGCGTCGTCGCCGACGTGTGCGACCGCGTCGTGGTGATGTACGCCGGGCAGCTCGTCGAGCAGGCACCGGTCGAGGACGTGTTCCTGCGCCCCTCGCATCCCTACACCGACGGGCTCCTGCGCTCGGTGCCGTCCGGCTCGGCAGGCCGTCACGAGCTGTACTCGATCGCCGGTCAGCCGCCGATGGTCGGCGCGTTCCCCAGCGGCTGCCGGTTCCACCCGCGCTGCGAGCACGCGGTCGACGCCTGCCGGTCCGGTGAATCCGGCGACGTCCCGTTGCGGCCGGTCACGCGCACGCAGCAATCCCGTTGCCTTCGCGTCGGCGAGCTCCACCTCGGCGCGCCGACCGCACCGGAGGTCCTCGCATGACGGACTTCACGGGTCGGTCCACCTCGCTCGTCGCCGCGCCCGGCCAGGCCGAGATCGCCCGCGCCGACGGCGTCAACGTCACGTTCCCGGTCCGCCAGGGCACGTTCAAGCGCAGGCTGCGGCTGCATGCCGTGCGCGACGTCTCGTTCGGCATCCGACCACAGCAGACGTACGGGCTCGTCGGCGAGTCCGGTTCGGGGAAGTCGACGACCGGCCGGGCGCTGCTGCGCCTCGTCGACCTCGACAGCGGCTCGGTCAGCGTCGCCGGTCAGGACATCACCGGCCTGACCAGCCGGCAGCTGCGACCGCTGCGACGCCACATGCAGATGGTGTTCCAGGACCCGTACTCGTCGCTGGCCCCGTCGGCGATGATCGCCGACGTCATCGGTGAGCCGCTGCGCGTCCACGAGCGGCTCACCGCGTCCGAGCGAGCCGAGCGCGTCGGCGACCTGCTCACACGGGTCGGCCTGCCGGCGACGTCGGCCACCCGCTATCCGTACGAGTTCTCCGGCGGGCAGCGCCAGCGGATCGCCATCGCCCGGGCCATCGCGCTGCATCCCCATCTGATCGTCTTGGACGAGGCCGTCTCGGCGCTCGACGTGTCGACCCAGAACCAGATCCTCAAGCTCCTCGAGCAGCTGCGCGAGGACCTCGGCATCGCCTACCTGTTCATCTCCCACAACCTCTCCGTCGTCCGCTGGCTGGCCGACCGCACGGCGGTCATGTACCTCGGCGGCATCGTCGAAGAGGGACCGACCGAGCAGATCTACAGCGAGCCCCAGCACCCCTACACCAGGTCGCTGCTCTCGGCCGTGCCGGTCGCCAACCCGGTGATCCAGCGCAGCCGACCTCGAACCATCCTCACCGCCGACGCGCCCGACCCGTTGAACCCACCGTCGGGCTGCAGCTTCCGCACCCGTTGCCCGCAGGCCATGGCGATCTGCGCCGAGGTGGCGCCCGAACGCACGCGCCTCGGCGAGGATGGCTGGGTCGCCTGCCATCTGCACGGATAGTCGGGCGTCAGCAACGCCGCTTGACGAGCACGCCGTCCTTCATGATGGCAGCCAGGTTCTGCTCGGGATCGCCGAGCAAGGAGAGCTGGGCCAGCGGATCGCCGTCGACGAGGAGCAGGTCGGCGATCGCGCCCTCCTCCACGCGGCCCAGCACACCGGGGTAGGGGTTGCGTGCGCCCGAGAGCTGCAACAGCTCTCCGTTGGCGGATGTGGCCATCGCCAGCACCTCCGCGGGGGAGTACCAGCGGGTCATCGCCATCAGCATGCTGAGCTGTCGAGGAGCGAAGCCGTCGGAGGCCATGATGTCCGAGCCCCATGCGACCTTGATGCGGTGCTTGATCGCCAGCTCATACGAGCGATGGGTGCCCTTCACCACCTCGCTGAGCTTGGCGAGCGACGCCGGGGGCAGTCCCTCCGACTGCTCCTCGCCGAGGAACGGTTGCAGGCTCCACCACGCGCCTGCCTCGGCCATCTGCTGGACGGTCGCCTCGTCGACGAGGTGCCCGTGCTCGATCGAGCGAACCCCGGCGCGCAGCGCCTGCTGGACCGAGCGCGGGGTGTACGCGTGCACCATGACGTAGGTGCCCCAGTTCTCGGCGGCGTCGACGCCGGCGCGCAGCTCGGCCTCCGTGTACTGGACGACGTCCAGCGGGTCGTAGGCGGACGAGATGCCACCGCCAGCCATGAGCTTCAGGTGCGATGCGCCAAGTCGCAGCTGTTCTCGCGATGCCTTGAGCACGGCGTCGACGCCGTCGGCGATCACCGACAGACCGATGCGCTCCACGTGCGCGACGCCGCTGCAGCACGGGCTGATCTCCGTCGACGAGCGAAAGTCGGCGTGTCCCGACGTCTGCGTGATCATCGCGCCGGCCGGATAGATGCGCGGCCCGGCGACGAGACCGTCGTCGATCGCTCGCTTGAGCCCGAACGTCGGTCCGCCGCAATCCCGCACGGTGGTGAAGCCGCGGATCAGCGTCGCCGTCGCCTGGCGCCCTGCGTCGATCATGCTGTAGTTCAAGTCGGGCATGAGCTGCCCGCCGATGGGCATCCCGGTGATCGCGGCGTGGTAATGAGCGTCGATGAGGCCTGGCATCAACGTCTTGCCGGCACCGTCGATCACCTCGTCGTCCCCACCCCAACGTGCATCTTCGCCGTGCTGGCGAATCGATCTGATCGTGGTGCCGTCGACGAGCACGTCGAGCCCTCGCAGCAGGCTGTCGCCATGCCCCGGAAACACGTTCACGTTTGCGAACACGGTTGATTTCATCTTGTTCCCCTGACGAGCTGAGCTCTTGGACGAGGTGAGGGCGCGCTCATGGCAGCGAGTCACGACCGAAGGGCGGCGCCCATGTGCTCGACGATCTCGCGCAAGATCGGGCGCGGCGTCGCAAAGATGAGCCGCGCGCCGCCGGTGCCGGCATCGCCACAATCGCTGCCGTCGGTGAGGGCCACGCCCGCTCGGGCGCGAAGAAGTCGCCGGGGGCCTCGATGCCGATGCCGGTGAAGTCCAGCCATGCGATGTACGTCCCTTCCGGAACGCTGAACGTCACGCCGGGAAGGTGTTCGGCAACCAGGTCGGCGAGCTCGTCGCGATTGCGCTGCAGGTAGACGAGGGCCTTGTCGAGCCATTCCTGGCCCTCGCGGAACGCAACCGTGTTCGCGATCATCCCGAGGTTGGACGCCCCGAGGGTGAGCCACTTCGCCCGTTCCTGGAGGAGTGCCCGGTCGGCTTCACACGAGACGAGGATCTGTGCGCACTTGAGCCCGGGAAGGTTGAAGGCCTTGGACGCCGAGACGCTGGTGATCGTATGACGCGCGGTTTGCTCGTCGAGCGTCGCATACGACAAGGCGGTCGTCCCCTCGAACGTGAGCGGCGACCAGACCTCGTCGGCGAAGACGCGGCCGCCGTTGCGGGCAACGACCTCGCTCAGGGCGACGAGCTCTGCTCGGGAGAACACTCGTCCCAGCGGGTTGTTCGGGTTGCACAGCACGAGCAGCGCGCCGCCCTCGTCGAAGGCCTCCTGAACCCGGTCGACATCGAACTTCCAGACCCCGCCGTCGTTGGTCATCGGCACTTGCAGGACCTCTCGACCGAGCAGTGGTGGAAGCGTCAGAAACGGGTTGTAGGCGGGAGTCGGCACGATGACCTTCGAACCCGGCGGGGTGAGCTTCCTCGATGGCCACTTCGAACGCGCTGATGACGCTGCCCGTGGGAAACACCTGGCTCGGCTCCAGCGACCAGCCGTGCCGCTCGTTGAACCGGTGCGCGGTCGCGTGCTTCAACGCATCGACGATCCTCGTCGGGGGGTAGCCGAAGGATCCCTCGTCCACGGCGTCACGGAGCGCGCGGGCGATGGGCGGAGCGACACCGAAGTCCATCTCGGCGACGAACGCGCCGAGCAGGTGGGGATCGGACCACTTGCGCCCGCCGTGAGCGCGCAGCCAATCGACCGTGATCGAGTCCACGTGCGTCTCGAACGACTCGCCGGACATGCGGCGCTCAGCTGATCCGTGCCGAAGTCCTGGTCGTCGCATCCCATGACGAACCTAGCTCAAAGTCGGCATGGATGTCGACTCGACATCCATGCCGACTCAACGCGTCCTGCCGGACAGGAGTCGGCGGTTGGCCTACCGTGCAGCGGTCGTCGAACGGAGGAGGTGCGTCACGGACGGCGGGATGCTCACGGATCGCTACGAGCTGACGATGGTCGCGGCCGCTCGCCGCGAGGGCATGGCCGAGGTGCCGTGCGTGTTCGAGTTGTTCGCCCGGCGACTCCCGGAGGGTCGCCGCTTCGGCGTCGTCGCCGGCACCCGCCGGGCGCTCGACGCGGCACTCGCGTTCCGCTTCGGCGGCGAGGACGTCGAGTGGCTGCTCGCCGCCGGCGCCGTCGACGAGGGCACTGCCGGCTGGCTGGCCTCGTTCCGCTTCGGCGGCGAGGTCGACGGCTACCCGGAGGGCGAGGTGTGGTTCCCGGGCTCGCCGATCATGACGGTCCGTGGCAGCTTCGCCGAGGCCTGCGTGCTGGAGACCGTGCTGCTGTCGATCCTCAACCACGACGCCGCCGTCGCTGCGGCCGCGGCGCGCATGGTGATCGCCGCAGGGGGCCGGCCGATCCTGGAGATGGGCAGCCGGCGCACCCATGAGGAGGCGGCGGTCGCAGCGGCCCGCGCCGCCTACCTCGCCGGGTTCGCCAGCACCTCCAACCTGGCCGCCGGCCGCCGCTACGGCATCCCCACCGCCGGCACGGCGGCGCACGCGTTCACGCTGCTGCACCGCGACGAACTCGACGCGTTCCGGGCCCAGGTGGCCAGCCAGGGCGTCGGGACGACGCTGCTCGTCGACACCTACGACATCACCCGCGGCATCGAGCTGGCCGTCGAGGCGGCCGGGTCGCAGCTCGGGGCGATCCGCATCGACTCCGGCGACCTCGGGGTGCTCGCCCACCAGGCCCGCGCCCAGCTCGACGCCCTCGGGGCGACGGGCACGATGATCGTCGTCAGCGGCGACCTCGACGAGTACGCCATCGCCGCGCTCGCCGCCGCCCCGGTCGACCTGTACGGCGCGGGCACGGCCGTCGTCACCGGCTCGGGCGCGCCGACCGCCGGGTTCGTCTACAAGCTCGTCGAGGTCGACGGTCGCCCGGTGGCCAAGCGCTCCGAGCACAAGGCCAGCCACGGTGGCGGCAAGGTCGCCCTGCGCGCCCACCGCTCGACCGGCACGGCGACCGAGGAGATCGTGCTCAGCGGCCTTCGGGACGAGATCGAGGCGCGTGCCCGGCAGCTGCAGGCCGGCGATCCGCTGCTCCGGCGGCTCGACGTGCCGCTGGTGCGCGGCGGCGCGCTCACCGAGGCCGGGGCCGAGTCGCTGCCGGTGTCACGTGACCGGCTCGCGGCCGTGCTCGGCACGCTGCCCTGGGAGGGTCTCGCGCTGTCGCGGGGCGACCCGGTGCTGACGGTGCGGCGGGCGTGAACGTCCTCGTCGTCGCCGACACCCACCTCGGGCCGGGCCAGGGCGACCGCCTCGTCGCGCTGCTCGGCGCCCGGCTGGCGGCCGCCGACGTGATCCTCCACGCCGGCGACATCACCGACGCGTCCGTGCTCGACGAGCTGGCCGCGTTCGCGCCGGTCCACGCCGTGCTCGGCAACAACGACCACGGCGTCGCCCTGCCGGAGCGGCGGATCGTCCCGCTCGACGGCTGCGCGGTGGCGATGGTCCACGACAGCGGCCCGTCGGCCGGGCGGGCTGCCCGGTTGCGGCGCTGGTTCCCCGACGCCGACGCCGTCGTCTTCGGCCACTCGCACCTGCCGTGGGACGCGGTCGACGTGCGCGCCGACGGCCACGTGCAACACCACGTCAACCCGGGCTCGGCCACCCAGCGCCGGCGCGCGCCGCGCTGCACCGTCGCCTGGCTCGACCTCGCCGGCGGCCAGGTCCGCGCCGTCCGCCACGAGGGCGTCTGACCCGATCCGGTCTGACCCGATCCAGCGCGATTCGAGATGTGCGCAGCTGGGCGGTACATCTCACATCACGGGCGGGATCGTCCTGGTGGCGATTCGAGATGTGCGCAGCGGCGCGGCACATCTCGAATCGGGCCGCCGACGGCCGGCGCTGGCAGGATGCCGACGGGGCGAGTCGAGAGGGGATGACGTGGGACGGTTGGACGGCAAGGTGGCGATCGTCACCGGCGGGGCGCGAGGCCAGGGCGAGGCCGAGGTCCGCCTGTTCGCCGCCGAGGGTGCCAAGGTGGTGATCGGCGACGTGCTCACCGAACAGGGCCGGGCGCTGGCCGACGAGCTCGGCGACGGCGTGGTGTTCACGCCGCTCGACGTGTCCAGCGAGGAGGAGTGGGCGGCGGCGATCGCCCTGACGATCGAGCGCTTCGGCGCACTGAACGTGATGGTCAACAACGCTGGGATCGCCATCACCAAGTCGATCACCGATCACACGCTCGCCGACTACGAGCGGATCGTCGCCGTCAACCAGGTCGGCGTGTTCCTCGGCATCCGGGCTGCGATCGAGCCGATGAGGGCGGCCGGCGGCGGCTCGATCGTCAACATCTCCTCGACGGCCGGGCTGCGCGGCTCGAAGCGGATGTTCGCCTACGGGGCGTCGAAGTACGCGGTCACCGGGATGACCGCCTGCGCCGCCGTCGAGCTGGCCCGCGACGGGATCCGGGTCAACTCGATCCACCCCGGCGTCATCGACACGCCGATCCTCGAGCACGCCCCGGCCGAGCCGTCGAAGATGGTCGGCACGACGCCGATGCGCCGCATCGGCACGCCCGACGAGGTCGCCAACGCCGCCCTGTTCCTCGCCTCGGACGAGTCCTCGTACATGACCGGCGCCCACGTCACCGTCGACGGTGGCGCAGCGCTCTGACCGACGACGGTGACCGCGAGCGAGGAGCTCGGCTCCCACCTCTGTGACGAGCTGGGTCCGCTCGGCGACGTCTGGTTGCGGCGGATGTTCGGCAAGACCGGCGTGTTCTGCGACGGCGTGATGTTCGCGATGATCGCCGACGGCGTGCTCTACCTGCGCGTCGACGACGGGAACCGGGACGCGTTCGCCGAAGCTGCGGTGCACCCGCCGCTGAGCTACGTGAAGCGCGGCGAGACCATCGACCTCTCGTTCTGGCGGGCACCGGATCGCCTGTTCGGCGACGACGACCACGACGAGCTGATCGCCTGGTGCGGACTTGCCGTGGAGGCGGCGCGGCGCGTGGCCGCGAAGCGCCGCCCCCGCACCCGCCGGCCTCTCTAGCCTGCACCGTCGTGCGTGTGCTCGGGGCTTGCTCGCTCGGCGGCGCCGGTCATCTGCGACCGCTGGTGCCGCTGCTCGACGCCGCCCGCCGCCTCGGGCACGAGGTCGGTGTCGTCGCCCCGCCGGCGATGGCGGCGATGGTCGCCGAGGCCGGCTTCGAGTGGCTGGGCGGCGCCGAACCCGACGAGGCGGAGGTTCGCCCGATCCGTGAGGCGCTGCCGGTGCTGCCACCCGACGAGGCGTCCGTGCTCGGCGAGCGGGAGCTGTTCGGGCGCCTCGCCGCCGGGTCGATGCTGCCGGCGATGCGGGCGATCTGCGACGAGTGGCGTCCCGAGGCGATCCTGCGCGACCCGTGTGAGCGCGCCTCGACCGTCGTCGCCGCCGAGCGTGGACTGCCGGTCGCCCAGGTGGCGATCTCGATCGCCGCGGGGGAGTGGCGGGCGATCGGGTTGTCGGCGCCGTCGGTCGCGTCGTTCGCCGCCGGGGCACCCGCGCTGAACCGGGCGATGCCGTTCCTCACCCGCTTCCCGGCGTCGTTCGACCCGTCGCCCTTCCCGGCGACGGTCCGCTACCACGTGCCGCTGGTGTCGCCGGCCGAGACGCTGCCGGACTGGTGGGACGGGTCGTCGGCGCCGCTCGTCTACGTCACGTTCGGGACGGTGCTCGGGTTCATGTCGCACGCCGCCGACGTGTACCGGGTGGCGCTCGCCGCGGTGGCCGGGCTCGATGCCCGCGTGCTGCTGACGGTCGGATGGCGTTTCGACGCGTCGGTGCTCGGGACGCTGCCGGCCAACGTCCACGTCGAGCCGTGGGTGGAGCACGATGCCGCCGTCGCTGCCGCCGACGTCGTGGTCTCGCACGGCGGCTCCGGGACGGTGTACGGCACGCTCGCCGCCGGCGTGCCGATGGTCAACGTCCCGGTGTTCGCCGACCAGTTCGCCAATGCCCGGCTCGTCGCCGAGGCCGGCGCCGGCAAGGTCGTCGAGCGCCCGCCGGCGGCCGACGGCAGTCGCGACGCCGTCGGGATGGGCGAGGTCCCCGAGATCGCCTCTGCGGTGCGCGAGGTCTTCGGCGACGAGCGCTTCGCCGACTGCGCCCGCGCCGTCGCCGCCGAGATGTCGGCCACCCCGACGGTCCTGGACGCCGTCACGGCCGTGCTCGCCCGCTGACCCATCCGAGTCGCTGGCGTTGGTGCGAGTCGCCGGTGCTGGACTGTCCCGCGCCAGCGACTCGGACCGACGTGTGGGACTCGGACCGACGACGGCCTGGAGGGATGATGGCCTGCGTCGCGGCGAGCTACAGGAGGCCGGCCTCTTCGGCTTGTTGGACGGCCTTGTCCTCGCCGAGGTAGCTGGCTTCGAGCAGTTCGGCGTCGCGCTTCAGTTCGGTGGCCGAGCCCTCGGCGACGATCCGGCCGTGGGCGAGCACGTAGCCGCGGTCGGCGACCTTGAGTGCGGCGAGCACGTGCTGCTCGACGAGCAGGACGGCCATGCCACGCTCGTCGGCGATGTTGCGGACCGTCGGCAACAGCTGCTCGACGATGATCGGCGCCAGGCCGAGGCTCATCTCGTCGAGCATGATCACCTTCGGGTCGGCGACGAGCGCCCCGGCGAGTGCGAGCATCTGCTGCTCGCCGCCCGACAGCAGGCCGGCCCGGCGGTTCATCAGCTTGGGCAGCGCCGGAAACGACGTCAGCACGTCGTCGATGTCGACGGTCGACTGGCGGTGCCGGCGCAGCCGAAGGTTCTCGGCGACGGTCAGCTTGTAGAACAGCCCGCGGCCCTCGGGCACGATCGCCAGCCCGCGGCGGGCGATCTCGTGCGGGCGGGCGCTGGTGACCGGCGAGCCCATCACGGTCAGCTCGCCGGACAGCTTCGGCAGCGCCCCGGCGATGGTGAGCAGCGAGGTGGTCTTGCCTGCCCCGTTCGCGCCGAGCAGGCAGACCACTTCACCCTCGTTCACGCTGATGTTCAGGTCGCGCACCACGGGCAGGTGCCCGTAGCCGCAGACGAGGTCCTTGGTCTCGATCAACGTGCCCATCAGTGCACCTCCTCGCTGCTGGCGCCGTCGACGACGTCGGGATCGAGGTGTTCGGAGCCGAGGTAGGCGGCGAGCACCCGTGGGTCGCGGCGGACCTCGTCGGGGGTGCCGTCGGCGATCTGCTTGCCGAACTCGATGACGTAGATCCGGTCGCACACGCCGAGCACGAGGTGCATGTCGTGATCGATCAGCAGGCAGCCGACGCCGGTCGCGGCGATCTGCTCGAGGTGAGCGCCGAAGGCGATGCTCTCTGCGGTGTCGAGACCGGCGGCGGGCTCGTCGAGCAGCAGCACCCGTGGCTGCAGCGCCATCGAGCGGGCCACCCCGAGCGCCTTCTGGCGACCGAGCGGCAGCTCGCTCGGCTTGCGGTCGACGACGTCGTCGAGCGACATCAACGAGATCGCGTCGCGCACGGCATCCGAGGCTGGTGGGTTCGGGCGGACCGTGTCGCGCAGCAGCTTGACGGTGTCGTTGCCGATGTCGTCGGCGACGCGCACGTTGCCCTCGGCGGACAGGTCGTCGAACAGCTCGACGGACTGCCACGTGCGCACCAGGCCCTGGCGGGCCCGCTTGAACGCCGGGACGCCCGACAGCCGCTGGCCGGCGAGGTACACCTCGCCCTGCGCCGGGGTGAAGCCGGTGATCGCGTCGATGAAGCTCGTCTTGCCGGCACCGTTCGGGCCGATCAGCCCGACGATCTCGCCGGCGCGCACCGTGATGCTCACCTGGTCGACGGCGCGCAGGCCACCGTAGGTGACGCTGACCTCGCGGGTCTCCAACAGGACGTCGCCGATCTCACGGGCCGGTGCGACGGCGTGCACTGCGGTGGTGGACGCCGCCTCGTCGACCGGCGCGGCGGCGCGGGCGGCCTCCTCCGCCTCGCGCTTGGCGGCCAGCTTGCGGGCCTTGCGCTCGTCCCAGTCCGCCCGGGTCTTGCCGGCGATGCCGACCGGGTTGAGCACGACGGTGAGGATCAGCGACAGGCCGCTGAACAGCGCGTAGTACTTGCCGAGGTTGAGGTTGCGGTCGAAGATCACGAAGACGATGCCGAGCGTGCCGATCGCCCCGGCGACCAGCGCACCGCTGGCGCTGGTGATCCCGCCGAGGTAGGCGGTGGCCAGGAACGCCAGGCCGACGAACACGCCGAACGACTCGGGCGACAGCTGGCCCCGGCTGTAGCCGATCAGCGTCCCACCGAGGCCGGCGAGGAACGACGCCAGCGCGAACGCCGACAGCTTGACCCCGGCGACGCCGATGCCGATCGACGACGCCGCCCGCTCGTTGGAACGCACCGCGAGCATCTTGCGGCCGCTGCCGGCGCGCGATCAGGTTGCACACCAGCACGAACACGATCGACACCACCGCGAGCACGAACCAGCCGAACTGCGGCCGGGCGATGTCGCGCCCGGCGCGCACGGACAGGTTGAGTCCGAACAGCTTCGGGTCGGGGATCAGGTTCTGGTTGGCGTCGAGGATCTGCGGGTTGGCGAAGACGAACTTCTCCAGCGTCAGCGCCGCGGCGAGCGTGACCACGGCCAACTGCGCGCCGCGGATGCGCAGCGCCGGCAGGCCGACCACGATCCCGGCGACGGTCGCCAGCAGCGCGGCGAGGATCATCGACAGCGGGAACGGCACGCCGGTGCCGAACTTCGACAGGAACAGCCCGGCGACGCCGGCGAACGCTGCCTGGGCCAGCGAGATCTGCCCGACCATCCCGGTGAGGACGACGAGCGACAGGGCGATCAGCGCCGTCGCCAGGCTGGTGATGATCCCGAAGCGGTAGCTGCCGCTGGTGATCAGCATCAGCACGATGCCGATGCCGACGAGGATGGCGACGACCTGCGGACGGTTCTTCGGCAGGATCACCGGCGGCAGGCCGGAGCGGGTGTCGTCGCCGCGCATCGGGATCGACCGGCCGAGCAGGAACAGGGTGACGACGATGACGAGGAACGGCACCGCGTCGTTGAGACCCTGCTTGCCCCAGCTCGGCCACCACGACTTGGTCTGCGACAGCCACTGCAGCTCCGACTGCAGCACGCCGAGCGCGAGCGCGCCGGCGAGGGCCACCCACAGCGAGCTGAGCCGGGCGATCAGCGCCGCGGCGAGCGCCGGGACGACGAGCAGCGTCAGGTTGCCCGGGGAGATGACGCCCGTCGCCGGGCCGGCCATGATCATCACGAAGGCGACGAACACGGTGGCCAGCACCCAGGTGGTCATCCCCAGTGTCTGCGGCGACAGCCGGGCGAACGACGCCGCCCGCTCGTTCTCCGCCGCGGCCTGGATCGCCAGGCCGGTGCGCGAGCGACGGAACCAGATGGCCAGCGCGGCGCCGAGGACGACGACGAGGCCGATCAGCCAGAGGCGGTCGACGGCGACGTTGGCCGAACCGATCTTGATGCTGCCCGTCGGCAGGATCGTCTGGCGGGGGCGACCCTGGGTGCCGTAGCGCAACCCGAGCGCGGCCTGCAGCGTGAGCATGATGCCGACCGCGGCGACGACCTTGGCGAGCACCGGCGCGGTGCGCAGCGGCCGTGACACCAGGACCTGGATCACCGCGCCGAGCAGTGCGGCGACCGCCAGGGCGACGAGCACCGCCAGCCACGTCGGCGCGTTGCCGACGTCGAACGACGGCAACCATCGTGGCCCGGGCAACGTCGGATGGAACCTGGTCTCCGTGAACGGGACCTGGACCGACCACTCCTTGAGGTTGGCCCACGGGATCGGCAGGCTGAGCTTGCCGTGCTTGAGCTCGTCGTAGACGTACAACGGCACGGTGGCCATCGCCGCCGCGGCGAAGTTGATCACCCCCGTACCCTGGTAGGTCACCACAATCCCCATCGTCAGGGCCGCGTACACCGCCCCGACACTGAGACCAAGGACCAAGAACAGGACGAACTGACTCATGAGCGCGCTTCCGCCAATCGGATGAGTCGACGGTTCATCCGGCCGGCCGGACCGAGCTGACGTCGACGGGCTGGTTCGGCAGCGGCTCCTTGCGCCGGTCCGACGTGATCTTCGTGAAGATCAGGCCGGTGCCGCAGGCGGTCGTGTTCGGCCAGCTCGGCTTCGAGCAGTCGTAGCCGTTGTCCGAGTCGCGGAAGAACTCGCCGCCCTTCGTCTTGGTGATGCCGGCCTTGACGTCCGCCGCGGTGATCGCGTCGCCCGGGATCTGGCGGAGGATGTCCGCGGCCTGGACGGCGACGTGGAAGCCGAGCTGCGTGTACACGAGGCTGGTGAAGTTCGGGAAGTCCCGCTTGATGTACCGCATGTACGTGTCGATGTCGGCCTGGGCCTTGGCCGGGATCTGGGTGAACGTCGGGTAGTAGAACTCGTTGTGGCTGATCACGTTCTGGAGCTGCTCGACGGGCAGCTCGTCGATGATCTCCGAGCACGACGAGGCGTGGATGACCCCCTTGAACCCGGCCTCGCGCAGGGCCGGCACGGCCGCCAGGCACACGGAGTCCTCAGCGGCCGTGAGGCTGATGGCGTCCGGGTCGGAGGCGAGGATCGTGGCGGCGAGCGTCGTCCAGTCCGCCGTGGTCGGATAGAAGAACGGGGCGATCTCCATGCCCAGCTTCGCCGCCGTCGGCTTGATCACCGAGTCGAGCAGCGCGTGGGTGGTCGGCAGATCGGCCTGGACGACGGCCTCCTTCTTGGCCCCGAGGCTCTGCTGCGTCATCAGGTCGGCGGCGAAGCCCTCTTCCTGGGAGAACAGCGAGAAGTAGGCGTCGCCGACGGCGTTGTTCATGCCCGGCGTGAACGCGAAGAAGCCGAACTCGACGATGCCGGCCTGCTTGATCACCGGGAGCATCGCGTCGGCGGCGACGTCGACGCCCTGCACGGCCATCACGACGTTCTTCTCGACGAACTCGTTGGCGCAGTTGACCGACGACTCCGGGGTGACGTCGAGCTTGCAGAGATCGGCCTTCATCGGATGGCCGTTGATCCCGCCGAGCTCCTCGTTGACGTAGTTCATCCCGGATTCGAAGCCCTCGCGGACCTCCGGGAGCGACAGTGCGCCGCCCTCCAGGTTGTGGAAGCCGACGAGCACCGGCGACTTGCTGGCGTCGGCCTGCTGCGGTGCCCCGGTCGTCACGGTCGCGCCGGTCCCGGACGCGCCCGTGGTGGTGCTCCCGGCGGTGGTGGATGCGCCGGTGGTCGACGCTGCCGTGCTGTTCGACGACGTGTCGTCGCTGCTGCAGGCTGCAAGCAGCAACGCCGTCGTGGCGAGGACGGCCAGCATCCTGTTCGATCGCTTCATCTGCTCCCCCTGTCGGCCGGACGCTGCCGGCGCTCGGCCCGACCCTTTCGGACGCCGAGATTCTCACCACCGATCGATTTGTCGTCAAGTCCGATGGGCGGAACGTCTGGCGCTGCAGTAGTTGTGAGGCACAACGAATATGGCGGCCGACGTTATGATGTGGGGATGGCGCGAGCGGACGGGGAGGAGTCACCCCCCGCGCGGCGTGGGCCCGGGCGCCCGCGCAACACCGACAGCGAGGCGACCAAGCTGCGGATCCTCGACGCGGCGATCGACTCGTTCGGCGCCGGCGGCTTCGCCAACACCTCCTCGCAGACCATCGCCAGCGCCGCAGGTGTCACGCCGGCGACGGTGTACCACCACTTCGTCAACAAGCGTCAGCTGTACGTCGCCGCGTTCCAGCACTCCGTCGACATCGCCTGGAAGGGCTACGACGAGGTCGCCACCGCGACCGGCGGCTCGTTGCGCGACGAGCTCATCGCGGTGATGACCAGTGCTGCCGGGATCATGCAGCGCCGACCGACGATGACGATGCTGGCGATCCGTGCGGCCATCGATCTCGACCTCGCGGAGCTGGACCGCACGCTGATCGACGCGGTGGTGACGGGGATGGCCCGGCGCGCCATCGCTCGCGGCGAGCTGCCCGTCGAGGCGGTCGTGTTCGTCCGCCCACTCGTCGAGATGACGCTGTGGGGCTTCAGCGTCGTCGGCGTCAGTGGCGACGTCGACTGGCAGCACCGCTGCTTGGAGACGTTCGATCTGGTGCTGCACGAGGGTTTGCTGCGCAAGCCGACGCGCCGTCGTCGCACGGGTTGACTGCGAAATCGATCGGTCGTCATAATCCGCCGATGACCACGACCCAGTCGAACCTGGCCTGGAACGGGACGCCGGCTGGCCAGCCGCCGTTGCGCTTCGGGATCTTCATGCCGCCGATGCACCCGGTCGGCCAGAGCCCGTCGCTGCTGATGCGTCGCGACGTCGAGCTGATCCAGCACCTCGACGCGCTCGGCTTCGACGAGGCCTGGGTCGGTGAGCACCACTCCAGCGGCTTCGAGACGATCGCCTCGCCGGAGGTGTTCATCGGCCACGTCGCCGCGAAGACCGAGCGGATCAAGCTCGGCACCGGCGTCAACTCGCTCCCGTACCACCACCCGCTGATCCTCGCCGACCGGATCGTCATGCTCGACCACCTGACGCGTGGCCGGATGATGTTCGGTGTCGGCCCCGGTCAGCTGACGTCCGACGCGACGATGCTCGGGATCGACACCAACGAGCAGCGGCGGATGATGGAGGAGAGCTTCGACGTCATCATGCGCCTGTTCCGTGGTGAGATCGTCGACCTCGACACCGACTGGTTCAAGGTGCGCGGGGGCCGGCTGCAGCTGCGCCCCTACTCGGACTTCGACATCGCCGTCGCCGCGTCGATCTCGCCGTCGGGCCCGAAGACCGCCGGGCGCTACGGCGTCGGGCTGCTGTCGGTGGCGGCCACCAACCCGGCCGGCTTCGAGAACCTCGCCGGGCACTGGAAGGTGATGGAGGAGCAGGCCGCCGAGCACGGCCACACCGTCGATCGCTCGAAGTGGCGGATGATGGGGCCGATGTACGTCGCCGAGACCGAGGAGCAGGCGCTCAAGGACTGCGAGTACGGGCTCGAGCGGGTGATGGACTACCTGTCGCACGTCGTGCCGACGAACCCGACGGAGGCGACGAACTACCGCGACCGCGTCAAGGAGATGAACGAGACCGGCGCCGGCGTCGTCGGCACGCCGGACATGGCGATCGCCCAGATCCAGCGGCTGATCGACCAGAGTGGTGGCTTCGGCGCCTACCTGTGCTTCGGCGGCGACCTCGCCGACTTCGCCCAGACCAAGCGGTCCTACGAGCTGATCGCCCAGTACGTGGTGCCGCACTTCCAGGGCCAGCTGGAGCCGACGCAGGCGTCCTACGACTGGATCCTCGGGACCGGCTACCAGTTCGTCGGCCAGACCATCACCGCCATCGACAAGGCCCGCGCCGAGTACGCGGCCGAGCGCGGCGAGCCCGCCCCGATCCCGCTGGCCGGCGAGCCGGCGGCGGGCTGACGTGCGCGCCGTCGTCGCCGACGCCGGTCGGCTGTCGCTGCGCGAGGTCGACGCGCCGACGCCGGGCGAGGGCCAGGTGCTGGCCCGCCCGATCGGCACTGGCATCTGCGGCTCGGACGTCCATGCCCTGCAGGTGCAGGCCGAGGACCCTGTCGCCCTCCCGGCGATGGTGCTCGGCCACGAGTTCTGCGCCGAGATCCTCGACTACGGGCCGGGCACCGACCGGCGCCTGCCCACGGGCACGCTGGTGTGCTCGGTGCCGTTCGTCGACGGGCCGGAGGGGCCGGAGCTGGTCGGGCTGACGCCGAACTTCCCGGGTGGGTTCGCCGAGACGATGGTGCTCCAGGAGCGTCGCCTGCTCGTCGTGCCGAACGGGCTCGACGCGGCGCGCGCCGCGGTCACCGAGCCGCTGGCCGTCGGGCTGCACGCCGTGCGCGCCGCCCGGCTGGCGCCGCGCGACGTCGCCCTCGTCGTCGGCTGCGGGCCGATCGGTCAGTCGGTGATCGCCTCGCTGAAGGCTGCCGGTCACGGGCCGGTCGTCGCCGCCGACTTCTCCTCGGCGCGCCGGGCGCTGGCGGTGTCGACCGGCGCTGACGTCGTCGTCGACCCGGGTGCCGACGACCCGTACGAGACGTGGCTCGGCCTGGCCGGTGCACCGCTGCCGCCGTCGCCGTTGCTGACACCGGACATAGCCGCGGCCGACACCGTCGTCTTCGACTGCGTCGGTGTGCCGGGGTTGATGGAGGCGATCATCACCGCGGTGCCGTCACACACCCGGATCGTCGTCGTCGGCGCCTGCGTCGCCGAGGACTCGTTCGTGCCGGTGCGGGCGATCGAGAAGGAGCTGTCGGTGCAGTACGTGTTCGCGTACCGCCCCGAGGAGTTCGCCGACGCGCTGGCGATGATCGGCGACGGCACCGTCGACGTCGGCCCGTGGATCACGGCGCGACGCGACTTCGACCACGTCGACGACGCGTTCGCCGACCTGCGCGCCGCCGACGCGCACTGCAAGATCATCGTCGCCCCAGAAGCTCGGGCGGCTCGACGAGAGGAGCACGGCGTGATCGTGGAAGGGCGCTATGCCGGGAAGGTCGCCGTCGTCACCGGCGCGGCATCGGGGATCGGGTGGGCTGCGGCTACCCGCCTCGTCGCCGAGGGGGCGATGGTGGTCGGTGGCGACGTCAACATCGAGGGGCTCGACGAGCTGGCCGGGCACCTCGGCGAGCACTTCGTCGGCCAGCGCTGCGACGTGACGATCGAGGCCGACGTCGCCGCGCTCGTCGCCACCGCGGTCGAGCGCTTCGGCGGGCTGCACGCCGCGTTCAACATCGCCGGGGCGTCTCGGCCGGCGCTGATCGTCGACCTGTCCGAGGAGGACTGGGACTTCACCGTCGACCTGTGCCTGAAGGGCGTGTTCTTCGGTGTCAAGCACGCGGGCAGGCAGATGATCGCCCAGGGTGGCGGAGGAGCGATCGTCAACGTCGCCTCGCTGAACTCGCAGGTGCCGATGTTCTTCGGCGTCGCCTACTCGGCGGCCAAAGCCGGCGTGGTGATGATCGGCCAGACGGCCGCGCTGGAGCTGGGCGAGCACGGCATCCGCGTCTCGACGGTCTCGCCGGGCCTGACGGCCACGCCGCTCGTCGCCGCGCTGACCGACGACGAGGAGGCCAACAACCTGTACCTCGAGCGGATCCCGCTGAAGCGCCCGGCGTCGCCCGAGGACATCGCCAGCGCCGCCCTCTATCTGGCCAGCGACGACGCGACGTATGTCACCGGCGTCAACCTGTTCGTCGACGGCGCGTGGGCGCAGACCGGCTACCCGGACCTGCGCCCGGCGTTCGCTCGGATCATGGCGTCGATGGAGGCCCCAGCCGACGGCTGACCCGCCCGGTACGACGATGATGGGTGGCGCGGATCCACCCGAGCTGGTCGCAGCCTGCCGGCGATCGTGGTGGCGGCGCGTCTCGTCCGTCGCCGTGCTGGTGACGATGGACCTGACGATCGTCGCTCTCGGGCGCGTCGGCCATCGGTGGACTCGCATCGCCGAGAGCGTGCTGTTCCCCGGGATCGGGTTCGTCGAGCACCATGCGTGGCTGCGCTGGGGTCCGTGCTGGCGCCTCTCGCCGTCGCGCTGACCGGCTGGGCGGCGACGTCCGTCAGCCGGCCGCGCTCGGCGCTGGCGGGGTGAACTCGACGTCGACCTCGACGTGCTCGGTGAGCTTGGCCTCGTCCAGCTTGCCGCGCTGGCTGCGGCGGTCGGCTCGCGTGAGCGGCGGGCGAAACAGGCTGCGTGGCCACAGCCGCAGCGTGCGCACGACGTTGATCGTCGCAGCCAGGATCACCCACTGGCCGAGGAGGAACATCCACGTCAGCAGCCCGATCACGGTCGCGAACGTCCCGTACACGTTCGCCGCGCCCTTGAGAACGTGATTGATGTACAGCGTGCCGACGTTCTGCAGCAGGACATAGCCGGCGGCGGCGACCACGGCACCGATCCACACGTCTCGCCACGACAGCGGTCGGGCGGTCAGCAGCCGGAACACGAACGCGAAGATCACCGCGTCGACGATCACCGAGGCGATCGGCAGCACGATCACGCTGACGGGTCCGGCCGTGCGCGCCCCGGTCAGGTCGGGCAGCACGGCATTCGCCGCGAACAGCAGGGCGATGACGACCAGCACCGCCAGCGATCGCAGCCGCTTGGGCGCGAATCCCGGCTGCTCGGGGCGCGGCACGTTCCAGATCGTGTTCATCGCGTCCTGGCTGGCCTGGGCGGCGCCCATTCCCGCCCAGATCGCGCCGGCGATGCCGACGACGAGCGCGAACGTGCTGCCGGTCAGCAGTGTCCCCGACGTGCCGAGCTCGCTGCCGATGACGGGGAACTGGGCCAGCGCCGAGTTGCGGATGTCGTCGGCGAGGTCCTTGTTGCCCTCGAGGACGAAGCCGAGGATCGTGGTCAGCGCGAGGAGAGCCGGGAACAGCGAGAAGAAGCTGTAGTAGGAGATGACCGCGGCCAGCCGCCCGCTGCGGTCGTCACCGAACTTGCGGATCACGCCGACGGGGAAGGCGAGGTATGGACGGCCCGCCTGGAACGCGTCGATCGTGCCCTTCAGCCCCCGCTGCGAGCCGACCGCGGCGACGTCGCTGTCGGCGGCGAACACCTCGACGTCGACCTCCTCCGGGCGCTGCTGGCGTTCGCCGCCGGCGCTGAGCCGCCGGGCCTCCAACGCCGCCGTGGCCAGCAGGGCGACGGCGGCAGCACTCCCGAGTGCGTCCCCTCCACCACCTTGCTGCTCGGTTCTGCGCGCCATCGGTCCTCCTGTCGAGCGGTGTCCGACCGCCACCGTTTCCACGGCATGGTCGCGCGATTCACCGGAGTCCGACTCGCCCCGGGTGGACCGCGATCGGCGGGGCGCCGTCTACCCGCCGGAGCCGCCGCCGTCGCGGTGGTTCCGGCGGTACGCCGAGCACCTCCGTTTCAACCGGTCCCAGGTGCCGGCGCACTCCGGAAGGTCAGCGCAGGCGGTCCTTCGGGTAGCCGGCGTAGCTCTCCTTGAACACGCCGGAGTGCAGCAGCACGACGGCCGCGACCTTCTCGGTGTCGGGCTCGACCAGCTCGGTGCGGGTCCAGTACGACTCGGTGCGCTTGCTCTGGCTGAGCCCGATGATCTCGCGGCGCAGCAGGTACGGCTGGTCGACGAACACGGGGCCGTCGACGAGGCGGATCTCCAGGTCGAGGAACAGACCGAGTGCCGGGCCGCGCACGGCGAAGCCGCGCTGCACCTTGTTGGCCAGCACGCTGATCATCTCCATCGGCACGACCTCGCGGCCCCACGGCGACGACGCCGCGCCCGCAGCCGTGTACCACGGGCTCGGCTCGGTGATCCTGGCGAGCTTCTCGTCGAGGGAGAACGGGTAGCTGCTGCCGTTGCGGCCGGTGTGATCGAGCACCACCGGCCCGTCGGTGTTCGTCGCCCCGATCTCCAGCGTGTCGACGACGAACAGCTCACCGGGGTCGCCCTGCGCGGCGCAGCGGGTGTCGAGCGCGGTCTCGGGATGTTCCGGCCCGATCGAGATCGTGCCCTCCAGTACCGGCGCGCCGTCGGCCTTGTGCGCCTCGATCCGGGCGATGCCCGGACCGGTCGTGGTGGCCGACGCCTGGACCTCCTCGCCCTCGACCACCATCGTGCGGAAGTGGGCGCTGATGCAGCCATGCTCGAACCAGGCCGGCCCCCACAGCTCGAAGCCCAGCGGGTCGAACTGGCTGAAGTGGGTGCAGCCCTCGATCGGTGCACCGGCGAGGCCGAGCGACGACGCGGTGGCCTCGTCGTGGACGCCGGCGTGGCCGTCGTACTCCTGGTCGGCGAGCATCTGCGCCGGAGAGCGGAACGGGCCGGTGATGGTCAGTGGCGTGGCGAAGGTCACCGCCGGAGCGTAAGCGGGATCGCCGGGGAAGCCCTCAGCCGGCTTGGCGCTTGGGGACGACGCCGATCGGGGCGTTGAGGCGGTAGCCGGCGTTGTGGCGCTCGTCCTCGCTCTCGCCGCCCCAGAAGCCGTACTCGTGGTTGACACGGGCGAACTCCTTGCACTCCGCGCCGACCGTGCACGTGCGGCAGATCGCCGCGGCCTTGGCCTCACGCGGTCGCCTGTGCTCGGGGCGCTCGCCGCTGGCGGCGAAGAAGAGATGGGTCAGGCCCTTGCAGGCCGCTGCGTCCATCCACGCGAGATCCTCGCCGGCCAGGCGGACGGGAAACTCGATTCCAACCACGAGCGCCATCGGCGACCCCTCTCATCCCCACGATGACCACGACCCCCGGTCGCGGTGAGCACTACTCTAGGGCAAACGTCGGTCTTGTCGAAATCCCATCGGGCTGATTGTTGGAGATTCCATCCTTCTTCCGATGTCGTCCTTGCCGTCCCCTTGCTGACAGCATGCTTTGACCAGTGTGTTAGGTAAGCCTAATCTCTGGGTCGATGGAACGTGCCGGACGATGCGCCGCCGTGCTGGTGGCCAGCGTGCTGCTGGCGGCCTGTGGCGGCTCGTCGTCGGGGAACGGCACGGCGGCAGCGACGACCACCGCGCCGATCACCGTCACCGACGGCACCGGACGCACGGTGACGATCACGTCCGCCGATCGGGTGATCCCCGTCGACGGTGATCTCGCCGAGGTGGCCTTCGCCCTCGGCATGGGCGACCACGTGGTCGCCACCGACCTGTCGGCGACGTACCCGCCCGAGGCCGACGCCCTGCCGCAGATCGGCTATCAGCGGGCGCTGAGCGCCGAGCCGATCGCCGCGTTCGAGCCCACCCTCGTACTCGCCACCGATCTCGCCGGTCCGCCCGAGGTGCTCGACGAGCTGCGCCGCCTCGGCATCCCCGTCGTGGTCATCACCCCGCCGCCGACCGTCGACGGGGCGATCGACAAGGTCGAACAGGTCGCCGCGGCGCTCGGCGTGCCCGAGCGCGGCGAGGCGCTGGCGGCGACGATGCGCACCGAGATCGACGCGGCGACGGCGCGTGCCGCCACGTTCGCCGACCATCCGAAGGTCGCCGCCCTGTACCTGCGCGGCGGGCAGACCCAGCTCGTGTTCGGCAAGGGCAGCGGGATCGACTCGGTGATCGATGCCGCCGGCGGCATCGACGTCGGCACCAGCCTGGGCGTCGACGACTACGCCGACATCACCGCCGAGGCGATGATCCGCGCCGACCCCGACGTCATCCTCGTCAGCACCACCGGTCTGGAGTCCGTCGGTGGGCTGGAAGGGCTCGCCGCCGTGGCCTCGCTGGCGCAGACGTCGGCGGTGCGCAACGGTCGCGTCCTGGCCTACGAGGACCAGTACCTGTTCGGCATCGGGCCGCGCGTCGGCCAGCTGCTCGACGACCTCGTCACCGCGCTCCACGAACCCGGCGCGGCGACGTCCACCCCCACCACCTGAAGGAGCACCACCCGATGAAGCGCACCGCCCTGGCCCTGCTGGCCGTCGCCCTCGTCCCGCTGGCCGCGGCGTGCGGCAGCGACGGCAAGGCGGCGTCGACCACCGCTGCCCCGACCACGGCGGCGTCGACGACTGCCGCGCCGAGCACGGCCGCGGCGACGACGGCCGCCGCATCCACGACGACGGTGAAGGCCACGACGACGGTGAAGGCGACGACGACCGGCGCTGCTGCCACCACGACCGCCGGGTCCACGACGACCGCCGCCGGTTCGACGCCGACGTTCGCCGATCCGGATCAGCAGGCCGCCGCCGACGCGTTCGCCCTCGTCTACGACTCCGACGCGCCGTTCGAGCAGAAGGCACCGCACCTCGCCGACGCCGACGCGCTGAAGACGACGATCGAGGCCTACGCCTCCGCCGGCTCGGCGATGGGCGGCATCTCGCTCGTGCCCAGCGCTGTGAGCATCGACGGCGACACCGCGACGGTGACCTACGACGTGATGTTCGGCCCGGCAGCGGCCTACAAGGATCTGACCGGCCCGATCGTCGAGACGGCCGATGGCACCTGGCAGGTCTCGCGCGCCGACTTCTGCTCGTTCATGGCCTCAGCACGCACACCCTGCCCGAGCTGAGACCCCTCGCCGGCTACCCCTTGACGGAGGCGACGCCCTTCGGCGCGTCCTGCTTCATGTAGCCGAACAGGTAGCCGGCGACGCGGCGCATCTGGATCTCCTCGGCGCCCTCGGTGATCCGGTAGCGGCGGTGGTGGCGGTAGATGTGCTCGAACGGCTTGTGACGGCTGTAGCCCATGCCGCCGTGCACCTGCATCGCCCGGTCGGCGGCCTCGCAGCACAGCCGGTTCGCCCAGTAGTTGCACTGCGACACCTGGCGCGACGCCGAGAACGCGCCGTAGGTGTCCATCTGCCACGCGGTCTTGTGGATCAGGGCGCGGAGCATGTCGCACTGGGTCTGCAGCTCGACGAGCGGGAACTGGATGCCCTGGTTCGTCGACAGCGCCTTACCGAACGGCTTGCGCTCCATCGCGTACTTCACCGACTCGTTCACGCAGAACTGGGCGGCGCCGAGCGACGACGCCGCCTGGCGGATGCGGTTCTCGTTGAAGAAGTGCTGGACGATCTGCAGGCCCTTGCCCTCGCCGCCGAAGATCGCGCTGTTCGGCACCCGGATGTTGGTGAACGACACGTGGGCGTGGTCGGTCGGCATGTTGAACGTCCACAGGTACTCCTCGACCTTGAAGCCCTCGGCGTCGACGGGGGTGAGGAACGCGGTGATCCCGTCCCCGTCGCCGGGCTTGCCGGACGTGCGGGCCATGATCATGTCGTACTGGGCCTTGTGGATCCCGGTGTTCCACGTCTTCTCGCCGTTGATGATCCACTCGTCGCCGTCGCGTTCGGCGTGGGTCTCCATCCAGGTGGCGTCGGAGCCGTGCTGCGGCTCGGTGATCCCGAAGGCGAAGCCCTTGCGGCCGTGGACGAGGTCGTCGACCCACTCGGCCTTCTGCTCCTCGGTGCCGTAGTTGATCATCAGCAGCAGGCCGACCTGGTTGCCGACGATCGAGTGCTCGTTCTGCAGGTCGTTGTGCAGGCCGAGGCCCTTGGCCGCGAGGTGCTCGCGGATGATCGCCATCCCGAGGTTGTTGCCGTCGCTGCCGCCGTACTCCTTGGGGAACGGCCAGCGGTAGAAGCCGGCCTCGTCGGCGAGGCGCTTGACCTGGTGGAGCAATTGCTCCCATTCCTCGTTCGGCAGGCCGCCGCGGTCCCAGTCGGTGCGGGCGTCCTCGCGGCGGTGGTCGAAGAAGCGGATGTTGTCGTCCTGCGCCTCCAGCGGCTTGATCGTCGTCTCGATGAAGTCGTCGAGCTGAGCGAGCAGGTCGGCGATGTCCTGAGGGATCTCGAAGTCCATGCGCGGCATCGTCGCATGGGCGCGCTCGCGTCCTCGGATCGGGCAGCAGGGTCGAACGTCCCAAACCGTCACCGGGCGGCACGGTGAGTCGCTACCGTTGGACCGAATGTCAGCTCTGCCAGTCGAGATCCGATGACGTCACTCGCCAGGATGCACACCGTGGTCGTCCCCGGTGGGCACCTCATGGCGGCGCTGCTCGGCCAGCGCGACGCCAACCTTCGCCAGATCGAGGCGGCGTTCCCGGACGTGTCCGTCGCGGTGCGCGGCAACGAGGTGGCCGTCGACGGGCCGCAGTCCGACGTCGTCGCCCGGCTCATCGAGGAGCTGGTGGTGCTGTTGCAGCGCGGCCAGGACCTCGACGAATCGGCGGTGCGCCGCTCGATCGACATGGTCCGCGCCGACGAGCGTCCCAGCAGCGTGCTGACCGACGACATCATGCGCGGCGCCAGGGGCAAGCCGGTGCGCCCGAAGACCGCCGGCCAGAAGCGGTACATCGACTCGATCCGCGAGAACGTCATCACGTTCGGCCTCGGCCCGGCCGGCACCGGCAAGAGCTGGCTCGCCGTGGCGATGGCCGTGCAGGCGCTGCAGCGCAAGCAGGTGCAGCGGATCATCCTCACCCGCCCGGCCGTCGAGGCGGGGGAGCGGCTCGGCTTCCTGCCCGGCGACCTGATGGCCAAGATCGACCCGTACCTGCGCCCGCTGTACGACGCGCTGCACGACATGGTCGAGCCGGAGGGCGCCCAGCGCCTGCTGGAGCGGCAGATGGTCGAGGTCGCCCCGCTGGCGTTCATGCGTGGCCGCACGCTGAACAGCAGCTTCATCATCCTCGACGAGGCGCAGAACGCCACGCCGGAGCAGATGAAGATGTTCCTGACGCGCATCGGCTTCGGCTCGAAGGTCGTCGTCACCGGCGACACCACCCAGGTCGACGTGCCCGACGGGCGCAGCGGTCTGGTCGGCCTGGAGCGCACGCTGTCGGGGATCGACGGGCTGGCGTTCGTCCACCTCGGCGCCGGCGACGTGGTGCGCCACAAGATCGTCGCCGACATCGTCGCCGCCTACGAGCGCGGCGACCAGGCCGATCTGGAACGTCGCCTGGAGCCTGGCGCGAGCGGGGACGCCCGCCGCCGTGGCTGACGGGCCGAGACCGGCGACGTCGGGGGCCCGGCGCTACGGCGGTCAGGGCGACCCCGACGTGTTCGTCGCCGACGAGCAGGACGACGTCCCCGTCGACCTCGCCCGCTGGCAGGCGCTGGCGCTCGACGTGCTGCGCGCCGAGCGGGTGCGTGGCCTCGCGGAGATGTCGCTGCTGTTCGTCACCGAGGCGGAGATCACCCAGCTCAACGAGCGGCACATGGGCAAGGCCGGGCCGACCGACGTGCTGTCGTTCCCGATCGACGCCGAGCTGGCCGATGTGGTGCTCAGCGCGCCGTCGCCGAGCCGTGGGCCCGACCGCGCCCCGCCCGATCTCGGCGACATGCCGATCCTGCTCGGCGACGTCGTGATCTGCCCGGCCGTCGCCGAGCACCAGGCGCCCGAGCACGCCGGCACGCTCGACGACGAGCTGGCTCTGCTGGTCGTCCACGGCGTGCTCCACGTCCTCGGCCACGACCATGCGGCCGACGACGAGCGTGCCGTCATGCGCCGCCGCGAACTGGAGCTGCTCGAGGCCCACCACTGGCACGGCCCGGCTCCGGCCGGCTTCCGCCAGGAGCAACCGGAGTGATGGGCGTGCTTGCCGCCAGCTTCACCAACGTCGACCTGCTGATGCTCGTCGTCATCTTCGTCCTGCTGCTCGTGCTGATCTTCCTGTCGGTCGCCGAGATGGGCCTGTCGCGGATGACCAAGCCGAAGGCGGCGTCGCTGGCCGACAAGGGCGAGAAGTCCGCCAAGGCGCTGGTCCGCCTCGTCGACGACCCGGAGCGGTGGGTCAACCCGCTGCTGCTCACCGTCAACATCTGCCAGACCGTCCAGGCCACGCTGACCGGGATCGTCGCCGGCAACCTGTTCGGCGCCGGCGGCGTCGTGGTCGGCGTCGTCCTCAACGTCATCGTCTTCTTCGTGCTCGCCGAGGCGGTGCCGAAGACGTACGCGGTGCTGTACTCCGAGCGCGCCGCGCTGATCGCCGCCCGCCCGACGCTGGCGCTGGTGTCGTTCCCGCCGCTGAAGCTGATCTCCAACGCGCTGATCTCGCTGACCAACGTGATCGTCCGCGGCAAGGGCCTGAAGAAGGGCCCGTTCGTCTCCGAGTCCGAGCTGCTCGGCATCGTCGAGGCTGCCGCCGACGACGAGGTCATCGAGCCCGAGGAGATGGAGCTGGTCAAGAGCATCATCGAGTTCGGCGACACCGTCGCCCGCGAGATCATGGTGCCCCGCCCCGACCTGGTGACCGTCGACCACGCCGACACCGTGTCCGAGGCGATCGACATCGCCATCCAGCGCGGCTTCAGCCGCCTGCCGGTGATCGACGACGACGACGAGAAGGAGGACGTGCTCGGCGTCGCCTACCTCAAGGACCTGTTCCGTGCCGAGCGCGAGGGCGGGGGCCAGCGCTCGGTCACCGAGCTCGTCCACGAGATGCACGTCGTCCCCGAGGGCAAGCCGGTCAGCCGGCTGATGCGCGAGATGCAGGCCGGCAAGTACCACATCGCCCTGGTGGCCGACGAGTATGGCGCGCTGGCCGGGGTGATCACGCTGGAGGACTGCCTGGAGGAGCTGGTCGGCGAGATCGTCGACGAGCATGATGCCGAGATGCCGCCGGTCGAGCGGCTGTCCGACGGCGATCTGCTCGTCCCCGGGCGCACGACGATCTCCGATCTCAACGACCTGCTCGACCTCGACATCCCCGACGAGGAGTGGGATACCGTCGGCGGCTTCCTGTTCGGCACGCTGGAGCACGTCCCGGTGCGTGGCGAGTCGATCGTCCACGACGGCTGGCGGTTCACCGCCGCCGAGGTCGAGGGCCGGCGGATCAAGCGGGTGCGGGTGTCCCTGCAGTCGTCGGGAACGGGAACGTAGCTCTCGGCCGCGCTGCGATCGCCGTGACGGTCTGCGTGCTCGTCGTCGGTGGCCCGGCGATGGCGCTGTACTGGTTCATGCTCAGGTCGCGCCACGCCGCGCTGCGCCGTCGGCTCAGGCCTGGCGATCTGCATCGAGTCGCTCCGGCGATTCCTCGTTGCCAGCGAGGGCCAGCACGTCGACTGGGCCTGCAGCACGGCGTGTTGCGCGAGCACAGCGGGTGGGCTGGCGCACTCGCGCTGCCGGCGCCTGGGGCCGGGCGCTGGTCAACGGCCGAGTGCCCCCGGCGGAGGTCGACGTCGGCAACCCGTTGCCCGTCGCGTCGGCGATGCACTCGTTCAGCAGCACCGCCACGGTGCCGTCGTCGTCCGGCGGCGGTGGCGGGCTCTCGGGCGGCAGCGTCGACGGTGGCGTGGGGTGCGGCAGCTCCGGCTCGCCGTGACCGGGCCACCGCTGTGCCGACCTCTGCGGCCGTGCAGACCACGTTGGAGGGCAAGGCCGCGCTGGTGACCGGCGCGTCGAAGGGCATCGGCAAGGCGATCGCCGCCACGATAGCGGCGTCGGGGGCGAGGGTGATGCTGGTGTCGCGCAAGATCGACGGGTTGGATGCGGCCGCCGACGAGATCCGGGCGGCGCACCCGGGCGTCGACATCGCCGTGCGCGCCGCCGACGCGGGCGACGTCGCCGCCGGTGAGGCGTGCGTGCCGGAGGTGATCGAGCGCTTCGGCGGCTCGACATCCTGGTCGACGACGCCGCGGCGAACCCGTACTTCGGGTTGACGCTCGGCGTCGACGAGCCGCGCTTCGACAAGACCCTCCAGACCAACCTGCGCGGCCCGCTGTTCTGGTCGGCGGCGGCGTGGCGGCTGGCGATGAAGGACAAGCCCGGCGTGATCGTCCAGCTCCCACCGCGATTCGAGATGTGCGCACGGGCGCGGCACATCTCGAATCGGTCAGGGGCGGAGGAGGTGGCGGGCGGGCTTGCCGAGGGCGGTTCTCGGGATGGCTTCGACCACGTGGAGCTTCTCGGGGGGCCATGAACGCCGGGAGTGTGGCGCGGACGTGGTCGCGCGCCTGGGCGAGTGACGGCGGCTCGCCGACGGGGAGGATCCAGGCGACGACACGCTCGCCCCACTCCGGGTCGGGACGGCCGGCGACGAGGACGTCGGCGACGCCGGCCAGCGTGCGCAGCGCCGCCTCGACCGGCTCGGGCCAGACGTTCTCCCCGCCGGAGATGATCAGGTCACCGCGGCGGCCGTCGACGTGCAGGCGCCCGTCCGGCAGCCAGCGGCCGACGTCGCCCGTCGCCAGCCAGCCGTCGCCGTCGATCGGCGTCACCGGGACGTGGCGGCCCCGGTAGGCGCGCAGCAGCATCGGGCCGCGCAGGTGGATCCCGCCGTCGTCGTCGATGCGGACCTCGACGCTGTCGAGCGGTCGCCCGTCGTAGACCACGCCGCTGCCCGTCTCGGTCATCCCGTACGTGGCGACGGCATTCGGTGGGCGATCGGCCGGCGGGCGGGAGCCGCCGACGACGATCACCCGGAACACCGACGGGTCGAGCCGGGCCAGCGCCGTGGCGACGAGCGACACAGCGGTCGCCGCGCTGGCGGTGACCGCGGCAGCGTCGAAGCCGTCGTGGACGACGAGCCCGGTGCCCGTCGCCAGCGCCCGGGTGACGACGGCGAGGCCGCCGATGTGGTTCAGCGGCAGGCACGCCAGCCAGGTGTCGTCGCCGGTCAGGCCGAGGCGAGCCGAGGTCGCGATGGCGCTGGCGCGGACGGCGTCGTGGGTGAGGACGACGCCCTTCGGCACCCCGGTCGAGCCGCTCGTGGCGACGACGAGGGCATCACCCGGCTCGGTCGGCTCGCCACCGGCGAGCGGGTGCTCGCCGTCGCCGTCGCCGTCGACGACCGCCGCCGGCCGCAGCTCGTCGAGCAGCCGGGTGGTGGTGGCGGCCGGCGCTCGCCGGTCGAGCACGAGTGCGGCGTCGCCGGCGTCCCAGATCCGCTGCAGCGCCTCGACGAACGTCGCACCGCCCGGCAGGTCGATCGCCACCAGTCGCGGCACGGCCGGCAGCGTACCGATTCACCCATCGACGCGTCCCGTGCGGATGGGCGCGCATCGTGCGACATGTCGCACATCTCGCGCCCAAGGCGGCCACTGCAGCGCTCAGGCGTTGGGCGCGATCCGTGCGGATGGGCGCGTGCCGTGTGGGACCTCGCACATGTCGCGCCCATGGCGGCGGTTCATGACAGTGTGCAGCCGTGGCCGACCCGACTGCTCCGACCGCGACCGCCGGGCCACCGCTGCCCCCGGGCAACAAGTGGGTCCTCGGTGCCCGGCCGCGCACGCTGCCGGCGGCGGTCGTGCCGGTGGCGCTCGGCGCCGGCGTCGCCGTGGGGATCGGCCAGCCGGTGTGGTGGCGGGCCGTGCTCGCCCTCGTCGTCAGCCTGGCGCTGCAGGTCGGGGTCAACTATGCCAACGACTACAGCGACGGTGTGCGTGGCACGGACGAGGTCCGCGTCGGCCCCGTCCGGCTCGTGGCCAGCAGGCTGGCCAGCCCGGCCGCGGTGAAGCGGGCGGCGCTGCTGGCGTTCGCCGTCGCCGGCGTCGCCGGGCTGGTGCTCGCCGCGGTGACGACGTGGTGGCTGCTGCTCGTCGGCGCGCTGGCGATCCTCGCCGCCTGGGGCTACACGGGCGGCCCGAAGCCGTACGGCTACCTCGGCCTCGGCGAGGTCTTCGTCTTCGTGTTCTTCGGCCTCGTGGCGACGATCGGCACGACGTACGTCGTCTGCCAGCGGCTCCCATCGCTGGCGTGGATCGCCGGGTGCATCGCCGGCTGCCTGGCGTGCGCGCTGCTCGTCGTCAACAACCTTCGCGACATCCCGACCGACCGTGTCGCCGGCAAGCGGACGCTGGCGGTGCGCCTCGGCGACGGTGGCACCCGGCTGCTCTACCAGGGGCTGCTGCTGGCCGCGTTCGTGCTCGTGGTCGTCGCCGGGCTGCAGCGTCCCCCGGCCCTCATCGGCCTGGTCGGCGTGATCCTTGCCGTGCCGCCGGTGCGCACCATCCGCGGCGGCGCCGTTGGGCGAACGCTGATCGCGGTGCTCGGCGGCACCGGCCGGGTGCAACTCGCCGTCGGCCTGCTCACCGCTCTCGGCCTCGCGCTCGGCGGCTGACCCGCCCGCCGTCGCCGGTTTGTTCGAGCGAACGGACCGAGTGCACGTTTGTTCGCTCGAACAAATCCCAGCGGAGCTGGGTGGCCGACCGCCGGATCGCCGTCGACGCCGCGGAGTTTGCTCCAGCGAGCAAACCGAGTGCACGTTTGTTCGCTCGAACAAATCCCAGCGAGCCGGCGCCGGCGGCGTCACAGGCGCTTGATCTCGAGCCAGGGGATGAGGCGGGCGAGCACGGCCGCGGGCTGCTGCAGGTGGGCGGCGTGGTCGGCGTCGGCGATCGAGTCGAACTGCGCCTCGGGGATCAGCTGGGCCATCTGGCGGGCGATCGCCACGAACTTCGTGTCGCGCTCGCCGGCCAAGAGCAGGGTCGGCATCGTCAGCTCGGGCAGGCGGCCCCACAGCGACAGCTGCGTGCCGGTGCCGGCGAGCCGCAGGCTGCTGGCCAGGCCGGCTGCCGTGTTGCGGCTGCGCTCGGCGAGGTCGGCCGGATCCGGCTCGTGGCCGCCGAACAACGGTTGGCTCATCCACCGTTCGAGGAACGCCGGCACGCCGTCGCGCAGCACCTCCTGGGCCAGGGCTTCGTCGCCGGTGATCCGCTCGGCGCGGGCGTTGTCGTCGACGATGCCCGGGTTGGCGCCGATCAGCGCCAGCCGGCGCACGACGCCCGGATACGCCAGCGCAGCGTGCAGGCACAGCCGCCCGCCCATGCTGTAGCCGACGTACGACGCCCGGCCGAACATCGACGTCAGCAGATCGGCGGTCAACCGCAGATCGGTGCGGACGCCGGCGGAGCCGCCGTGGCCGGGCATGTCGACGACGACCGCCTCGTAGCCGAGCATCGCCACCTGCGCGGCGATCGGCTTCCACGACGCCGACGTCTGGGTGAAGCCGTGGCAGAACACGACGCGCTCACCGTCGCCGAGCGCCGAGGCGGCGAGTGGACCGACCAGCGGGCGCCAGTCGTCGGGCATCACACCTCGCAGGCCTCGTCGGTGCAGGCCTCGTCGGTGCAGGCCTCGTCGGTGCAGGCCTCGTCGGTGCAGGCCTCACCCGCGGCCGCTGCGGTGGCGTCGGCTGCCGCCCGTTTGGCGCCGAGGCGGCGCAGCACGAGCGCGAACGTGTCGCTGTCCTGCGCGCCCGGAACGGCCCACGTCCCACCGAACACGTACGTCGGCACAGCCGTGATGCCCAGCTGCCTGGCCTCGTCGAGCTCGGCGCGGGTCTCGGCGACGCCGTCGTCGCTGGCGAGGAAGGCGAGCACCCCGTGGTGCGCGAGGCCGGCGTCGGCCGCGCAATCGGCGAGGACCTCGTGGTCGGCGACGTTCAGCCCGTCGGTGAAGTAGGCCTCCAGCAGCCGCTGCTTCAGCGCCTCCTGGCGACCGGTCGCGGTGGCCAGCCAGAGCAGCCGGTGGGCGTCGAACGTGTTGGCCCGCAGGGCACGGTCCATGCGGAAGCTCGACGCCCTCCTCGGCGGCGACGGCGGTGACCTTGCCGATGATCGCCGCAGCCTGCTCCGGCCCGCCGAACTTGCGGGCATAGCCCTCGACCGCCGGGATCGGGTCGGTGGCCGACGCCGTCGGATCCAGCTGGTACGGCCGGTACGTGATGCGCACGTCGACCTCGTCGCGCACCTCGTCGACGGCGCGCTCGAAGCGCCGCTTGCCGATGCAGCACCACGGGCAGATCACATCCGACCAGACGTCGACGTCGACCACGGGGCGTGCTGTCGTCATGGACCCACGATACGGCCGGTGCCGGCGCGGTCCGTATCGTGGCGGCCGTGACGGCGCCCGATCCCGCACCCGCCGACGCGCAGGCGACGTTCTGCGCCGCGCTCGTGCGCCGCTGGGCGGATCTCGGGGCACAGCACGCGGTGATCGCGCCGGGCTCGCGCAGCACGCCGATCGCGCTGGCGATCGTCGCCGAGCCGCGACTGACCGTGCACGTCGTCCACGACGAGCGCGTCGCCGCGTTCGTGGCGCTCGGCATCGGCCTGGCGACCGGCGTTCCGGCGTTGCTCCTGTGCACCAGCGGGACGGCGGCGACGCACTTCCACGCCGCGGTCGTCGAGGCCGATCTCGCCGGCGTGCCGATGCTGGTGCTGACGGCCGACCGCCCGCCGGAGCTCCACGGCGTCGGCGCAGCGCAGACCATCGATCAGGCCCGGCTGTTCGGCCCGGCGCCACGATGGTTCCACGACCCCGGGGTGGCGGATCTCGCCGTCGCCTCGTCGTGGACGGGGCTCGCCGAGCGGGCGTGGTCGGCGGCTGCGGGCGGCATCGACCCGGGCCCGGTGCACCTCAACCTGCCGATGCGCGAGCCGCTCGTCGGGACTGTGTTGCCCGCAGTGCTCGCCACCGCCCCGCCGGCGGAGCGAACCTCCCCCGGCTTCTCGTCGCGCCTCGACCGGACTCTTTCCGGTCGAGGCGCGACAAGAACGGGTTCGCCGGCGCCGGCGCTGGCGCTCCCAGCGGACGCTGCGCTGGACGACCTCGCCGGTGCGTTGTCGGGCCGGCTCGGAGTGATCGTCTCCGGCCGCAACGGCGGCCGGCCGGCCGATGCCGCCGAGGTCGGCGCGCTGGCGACGGCGCTCGGCTGGCCGGTGCTTGCCGAGCCGCGGGCTGGTTGCCGGCACCTGCCGGGCGCGGTCGGCGCGTTCGACGCGATCGTGCGCGCCGCCGGGTTCGCCGATCACCGCCGACCCGAGGTCGTGCTGCGCCTCGGCGAGCCGCCGGCGTCGAAGGCACTCGCCCAGTGGCTGGCGGCGTCGGGCACGGTGCAGGTGCAGGTCGACGGCTCCACGCGGCGGTTCGATCCCGATCACCTCGTCAGGCGCCACGTCAGCGCGCCGGTCGGCGCGCTGTGCACCGCGCTGGCGAGGCGTGTCGCGTCCGCGCCGGCCGAGTGGGCGGCCGACTGGCTGGCCGCGGAGCATCGCGCCCAGCAGGCGCTCGACGCGGCGCTCGGCGACGAGCTCTCCGAGCCGGCCGTGTCCCGGGTGCTGACGAGTGGCGCGCTGCCGTCCGGTGCACACCTCGTGGTCGCTTCGTCGATGCCGGTGCGCGACGTCGAGTGGTACGGCGGCCCGGCCGTTGGCGTGACGGTGCACGCCAACCGGGGCGCCAACGGCATCGACGGCGTGCTGTCCACGGCGATCGGTGTCGCCGCCGCCACGGGCGCCCCGACCGTCTGCCTGCTCGGCGACGTCGCGCTGTGCCACGACGCCAGCGCGCTCACCGGGCTCGCCCGGCGCAACCTCGACCTGACGATCGTCGTCGTCGACAACGACGGCGGGGCGATCTTCTCGTTCCTCGTCCAGCACGACCAGCTCGATGCCACCCGCTTCGAGCAGCTGTTCGGCACGCCGCACGGCACCGACCTGATCGCCCTGGCACGTGCCCACGGTCTGCCGGCGGCGACCGTCACCACCCCGGACGAGCTGCACGCCGCCGTCGGCCGCAGGGGTGTGCAGATGGTGCGCGTGGCCAGCGACCGCGAGTCCAACCTCGCGGTCCACCAGGCGCTCAACGCCGCTGTCGCCGCGGCGCTCGCCTGACCGTCCTCCGAGTGGCGGGCGTCTTCGGCGTGCCGGCCGGTGACGGCCGGCACGCCGCCTCCGTGGCGGCGGGTCAACCTGACGACGGCGGAGCGCCCCCGAACGTCAGGCGCGCACGTTCACGGCCGGACGATGGCGGCGAGCATGGCTTGCAGCTTGGCCTGGGTCTCGGCGAGCTCGGCGTGGGGGTCGCTGCCGGCGACGATGCCGCCACCGGCGACGAGGCGGGCGGCGCGGCGATCCTCGCTCAGCTCGGCGCAGCGGATCGTCACGGCGAACGTTCCGTCCCCGGCGCTATCGAGCCAGCCGACGGCGCCACCGTAACGACCCCGCTCGAAGCCCTCCACCGACTTGATCAGCTGCAGCGCCGCGCCCGCGGCGCGCCGCCCAGTGCCGGTGTCGGCGACAGCTCCCGGGCCAACTCGATCGCCGGTGGACGCGGCTCGGACAGCCGGCCCTCCATCGCGCGTCGCCAGGTGCTGCACGTTGGCGACGGTCAGCACGGACGGCTCGGCCTCCCAGTCGAGGTAGCTGCAGTGGGGGAGCAGTGTGTCGTAGATGGTGTCGATGACCACGCGGTGCTCGACCTGGTCCTTCGTGCTGGCCACCAGCGCGGCGGCCACCCGGGCATCGGCGTCGGGATCGCCCGTGCGCGGCGCCGTCCCCGCCAGCGGGTGCGACCGGACGATCGGCCCGTCGACGGCGATCAGCAGCTCGGGCGACGCGCCGATCAGCCCGTCGACGCAGTAGCGGTAGCTCGACCCGAACGACGCCCGCAGGCGCAGCAGGATCGCCTGCACGTCGAGCGGGCGCTCGGCGCGGACCTGGACCTCGCGGGCGATCACCGCCTTGGCGATCGAGCCGGAGCGCACCGCGTCGCGCGCCGCACGGACCGCGTCGAGGTAGTGGGGCACCGGGCTGAGCGGGCGGACGTCGAAGCTGCCGGCGCTCGCCGTCGGCGCGGCGACCGGGGCCGTCACGGATGCGACCGCGGCGTCCACGTCGGGATCGTCGCCGACCACGGTGAGCACCGCGCACCCGTCGGCGCGGCGCACCACGCCGATCCCCGGCACCAGGATGCAGGCCGGCGACGCCGGGTCGAACGGCAATGTTGCAAATGCAACGACCCGCGCGCCGCCGGCACGGTCGTCGTGGGGGATCGCGGCCAGCGCCGCGGGATCGTCGAGCCGGGCGACGACGTCGCGGCCGGCGACGCCGACGCGGTCGCGTGCGAACAGCAGCCCGTCGTCGCGGCAGACGCCGTCGAGGTCGACGTCGTCGTCGAGGGTGACGCTGATCGCCCGCACGTCAGCGCCGTGTGCCGACGAGCAGCTGGGTGATCCCGCCCGACAGCGGGATGTGCTGGGCGTCGCTGAAGCCGGCGTCGTGCAGCTGAGCGATCATCACCTCCGGGGTCGGCAGGTAGGCGACGCTCTTGGGCAGGTAGCGGTATGCCGCGCCGTCGCTGAGCAGCGCGCCGATGCGGGGGACGACGTGGCCGAAGTAGATCGAGTTGCCGAAGCGCACCAGCCGGTTGTGGGGGATGCCGACGTCGAGCAGGGCGATGCGCCCGCCACGGCGCACGACCCGCCCGAGCTCGCCGAAGAACGACGGCAGGTCGACGAGGTTGCGCAGCGCGAACCCGCACGTCGCCCCGTCGACGGCGGCGTCGGGCAACGGCAGTTGGAGGATGTCGGCCTGCACCCGAGGCGCGTCGACCGTGGCCGCCGCGAGCATCCCGAAGCTGAGGTCGAACGCCAGCGGGTTGTGGCCGGCCGTGGCCAGATCGGCGCACAGATCACCGGTGCCGGCGGCGAGATCGGCGACCGTCGATCCTGCCGCCAGCGCGAGCAGGTCGACCGCCTTGCGTCGCCAGCGGACGTCGAGGCGGAACGTCATGATCCGGTTGACCATGTCGTAGCGCGGCGCGATCGCATCGAACATCTGGCGCACCGCGGTGACCTTGGCCTCACCCTGCGGGAGGCTCTCGGTGTCCCACGGCGCCGGTTCGTCCGCGGCGCGGCTGTCGAGCGTTCCGGCCATGCCCGCGAGGCTACGTTGCTCGTGCTCCGGTCGCAGCGAAGCTGTCGAGGTTCGTGCTCCGGTCGCAGCGAAGCTGCTCCCTGTGCCTGCCGTGCTCGCCGCCTCCGCCTTGCTTCGGCGTTCGCCGCGGTTGGGCGGGGGTTGACTCGTCGGTCGTGCTTGCCGCGTCCGCGTTGCTTCGGCGCTCGCCGAGGGCGGCCGCGTCGTCGAGCCCGGCGAAGTGGGCGACGTGCTCGTGGATCTTCATGCTCGGGTACACCCGCGCTCGGGGGGCATGCAGCCGATCCGGGTGCGTGTCCGGGCGTCGATCGGCGCACCGGCCAGGTGACGGTGCCGGCGCCGTTCGGTCCGAGGAAGCCGACGATCTGGCCGCGTTGCACCGTGAACGACACGCCGTGGAGCGCCTGCAGGGCGCCGAAGCGCTTGCTGATCGAGTCGACCTCCAGCCCTGTGCCACGGTACCCAGCCGCCGCCGACGCGAGCCGCCTAGTGTCGCGAGTCGTTGATTCGTTGGAGATAGCTGGCGAGGCTGTCGAGGATCTCGTCGGCGGTCTTGCGCCAGATGAATGGGCGTGGGTTCTCGTTCCAGTGCTCGACCCAGTCGTTGATGTCACGGCGGAGTTCGGTGACGGACCGGTGCGTGGCCCGGCGCAGCTTCTTCGTTGTCAGCTCGGAGAACCAGCGCTCGACTTGGTTGAGCCACGAGCTGTAGGTCGGGGTGTAGTGCAGCGTGAACCGGCGGTGTCGCTTCAGCCAGCGTTGGATCTCGGGTGCTTTGTGGGTGGAGGCGTTGTCGCAGATCACGTGCACGTCCAACCCGTCGGGCACGGTGCGGTCGATGAGGTTCAAGAACGATCTGAACTCGACGGCGCGGTGCTGGTCGGTCATCTGGGTGAGCACCTTGCCCGAGGCGATGTCCAACGCGGCGTACAGGTCGGAGGTGCCGTTGCGCACGTAGGTGTAGGTCCGCCGTGCTGGGGTGCCGGGCAGCATCGGCAACACCGGGGCGGTGCGGTCGAGGGCTTGGACTTGGGTCTTCTCATCGACGCACAACACCACCGCGGCGTCGGGCGGGTTGAGATAGAGACCGACGACGTCGCGGACCTTGTCGATGAACTGCGGGTCGGTCGACAACTTGAAGTCCTCGATCCGGTGTGGCTTGAGCCCGAACGTGCGCCAGATCCTGGTGATCGCTGTCTGGTTCAGACCCACCTTGGCAGCCATCGACCGTGTCGACCACTGCGTCGCCCCGTCCGGCGGCGCCTCCTCCAGCGTGGTCACGATCACCTGCTCGACGATCTCGTCGGTGATCTTGCGCGGCTGCCCCGGACGCGGCTCGTCGATCAACCCGTCGAGACGCTTGGCGGCGAACCGGGACCGCCACTTGCCGACCGTCACCGCGTTGCACCTCAGGTCGCGGGCAATGTCCTTGTTCAGCTCACCATCCGCAGCGGCAAGCACGATGCGACACCGCAACGCCAACGCCTGGCCCGTCGTCGGCCGGCGAGCCCACCGCTCAAGCGTCTCACGCTCATCCGCGCTCAACACGATCTGCGCTGTCGGTCGTCCTCGCTGGCCCATCGGTGCCTCCCATCGTCGCTGACAACAACGACAACACGACACACCACCTCAAAATTCCAGCGAACTACAGACTCAGGACACTAGGGTGGCGCGCCGTGACGGAGCACGGTCTTGCAGACGCAGTCGAACGGATGACGCGCGATCGCGCCGCGCCCGAGGCGATCGCCGTGTTCCAGCACTTCTACCGCCTGCTCGAATCGGGCGCGTCCGGGATGATCGCCGAGGCCGACATCGAGCCGATCGAGACGCCACCGGCGCTCGCCGATCTCGCCGTCGACGACGCGGCGATCGGCGCCGCGCTCGCCCAGACGGTGGTGATCAAGCTCAACGGCGGCCTGGCCACCTCGATGGGTCTCGACCGCGCCAAGTCGCTGCTCGCGGTCAAGGACGGCCTGTCGTTCCTCGACGTCATCGCCCGCCAGATCCTCACCGCCCGGGCGAAGCACGGCGTCACCCTCCCGCTGGTCCTGATGAACAGCTTCCGGACGCGGGACGACTCGCTCGCCGCGCTGGACGCGTACCCGACCCTCGCGGTCGACGGGCTGGCGCTCGACGTCGTCCAGCACCGCGAACCGAAGCTGCTCGCGGGCGACCTCGCTCCCGTCGACTGGCCGGCCGACCCGGAGCTGGCGTGGTGCCCGCCGGGCCACGCCGACCTGTACCCGACGCTGCGGGCCACCGGCCTGCTCCACCGCCTGCTCGAGCGTGGGCTGCGCTGGGCGTTCTGCTCCAACGCCGACAACCTCGGCGCCACCGTCGACGGGCGCATCGCCGCGTGGATGGCGGCCGAGCGGATCCCGTTCGTGATGGAGTCGGCGGCGCGCACCGCGGCCGACCGCAAGGGCGGCCACCTTGCCCGCCGCCGCGCCGACGGACGGCTCCTGCTGCGCGAGACCGCGCAGACCGCCGACGCCGACCTCGCAGCGCTCCAGGACGTCGACCGCCACCGGTACTTCAACACCAACAACGTGTGGATCGACCTGCTGGCCCTTGCCGACGTGCTCGACCGCACCGACGGCGTGCTCGACCTGCCGCTGATCCGCAACGTCAAGACGGTTGACCCGCAGGACCCGTCGTCGCCGACGGTCGTCCAGATCGAGTCGGCGATGGGCGCGGCGATCCAGGTGTTCGACGGGGCACGCGCCGTGCTGGTGGAACGCGACCGCTTCGTGCCGGTGAAGACCACCAACGACCTGCTCGTGCTGCGCTCCGACCAGTACGCGCTCGACGCCGCGGGTCACCTGGTGTCCACGCCCGGCCGTGCCGGCCTGCCGGACACGGTCGTCGACCTCGACGGCCACTACAAGCTCCTGCGCGACTTCGAGCAGCGCTTCGCTCAGGGCCCGCCGTCGCTGGTCGATTGCCGGCGGCTCACGGTGCGCGGCGACGTGACGTTCGGTGCCGGCGTGGTGGCCCGGGGCGACGACGTGGTGGTCGACGCATCGATCGTCGGCCCGACCGTCGCCGACGGCGCCGTGCTGACGGGCTGAACGGCGCCGCCAGCGCTGGCGTCAGCCGCGCCCGGCGATCTCCCTCGCCCAGCGGTAGTCGGCCTTGCCCGACGGCGAGCGGACCACGGCCGGCACGAACACGAACGCCTTGGGCAGCTTGTAGCGGGCGATGCGCTCGGCCGCGGCCGCGGCGCAGCTCGTCGGCGGTGACCTCGGCATCGCCGTGCAGCTGTACGACGGCGACCACCTCGTTGCCCCAGCGCTCGCTCGGCCGCCCGGCGACGACGCAGTCGTAGACGGCCGGGTTGGCCTTCAGCGCGGCCTCGACCTCCTCGGCGAAGATCTTCTCGCCACCGGAGTTGATCGTCACCGAGTCACGGCCGTGCAGCTCGATCCTGCCGTCGGTGAGCAGGCGGGCACGGTCGCCGGGGACGGCGTAGCGCACGCCGCCGACCACCGGGTACGTGCGCGCCGTCTTGTCCGGGTCGTGCAGGTAGCCGAGTGCCAGCCGCCCGCTCTTGGCCAGCCAGCCGAGCTTCCGGTTCGCCCGGCGCGAGCAGGCGGTCCAGCTCGGCCGACAGGACGTGGTTGCCCGGTCCGGCGGCGAACGTGCCGGTGGTTGCCCCGCTGCCGACGGAGACGTGCGACAGCTGGCCGCCGGCCTCCGACGAGCCGAGCCCGTCGACGATCATCAACGTCGGCAGGTGCGCGAGCAGCCGCTCCTTGAGGCTGGCGCTCAGCGGGGCACCCCCCGAGAGCAGCACCGTCAGCGACGACAGGTCGTGGATGCTCGGGTGCTCGTCGAGGTGGTCGAGCAGCGGCCGGGCGAACGCGTCCCCGACGATCAGCAGGAAGTTGATCCGCTCGCGCTCGACGAGACTCCAGATGTCGGCGGGATCGAGGCGCTCGGGATGGTCCTGGACGAACACGGTGCCGCCGGTGTTCCAGGTGCGGAAGCTCACCCAGTGCCCGGCGCCGTGCATGAACGGGGGAGCGACGAGGGCGCGCAGCGCACCGGTCGCTTCGGCGACGACACCGTCGAGCGACTCGGCTCGTGACCCGCCGAAGCACTCGACGTTGGCGTCACCGTTGCGCCACAGGACCCCCTTGGGCATCCCCGTGGTGCCACCCGTGTAGAGGATGTACAGGTCGTCGGGGTTCCAGCTGCCGTCGGGGCGGGCCGGTGACGCGGTAGCGAGCGCTTCCTCGTACCACACCGCGCCGGGCAGCAGCTCGTTGCCGGAGTTGTCGGCGACCTGGACGACGACGCGCAGCGCCGGCAGGGAGGGCAGCACCTCGGCCAGCGTCGGCGCGAAGCGGCTGTGGACCACGACCGCGGTCGCATCAGCGTCGGCGAGCAGGTAGTGCAGCTCGTCGGCGATGTAGCGGTAGTTGACGTTGAACGGGGCGACGCGTGCCTTGAACGCCCCGAGCATCGCCTCCAGGTACTCGTTGCCGTTGTGCAGGTACACGGCGAGGTGGTCCTGCCCGCTCTCGTGGTTGCCCAGGTGATCACGCTCGGTGTGGCAGCCGAGGCCGCGGTCGAGCAGGAAGCTCGCGAACCGCCGGGTCCGGTCCGTGACCTGCGCCCACGTCAGGCGCCGGTCACGGAAGACCAGGCACTCCTCGTCGGGACGCGTGGCCGAGATCGCCTCATGGACCGCCGCGACCGTCGGTTCCATGACGCGTGGCTATTCGTAGCTTCGGAAGATCGCCTCGGCTACGCAGCTCGGCTTGCTCGCACCCTCGCACTCGAAGGTCAGCTCCAGGGTCTGCTGCACGCCACCAGGGATGTCGTCGACTGCGAGGATCTTGATGCCGAGACGCACCTTCGCGCCGACGGGCACGGGTGCCATGAAGCGCACCTTGTTGAGCCCGTAGTTCACGCCCATCTTGAAGCCGGTGGTGGTCATCACCTGTGGCATCAGCACCGGGCCGAGCGACAGGGTCAGGTAGCCGTGGGCGATCGGGCCGCCGAACGGCCCGGCCTTGGCCCGTTCGACGTCGACGTGGATCCATTGGAAGTCACCGGTGGCCTCGGCGAACTGGTTGACGCGCTCCTGGGTGATCTCCATCCAGTCGCTGTAGCCGACGTGCTGGCCGACGAGCTCGCGCAGACCGGCTGCGCCTTCGATGATGCGGGGTGCCATGGACCCCGAGGATTGCACACGCGCGTCGGGCGAACCAGCGTCGTCCGTGCATCCGTGAAGGCAGGCGCGAACACGACGCGGTACGCGTCGGCCTGCTACGAACTCTCCCCATGCCCGACTTCTTGTCCTTGTACGCCGCTGCCCAGCCCGACAAGCCCGCCGTGATCGACGACCGGCCGGACGGGACGGTGACGACGCTGACGTACGCCGAACTGGAGGATCGGGCCAACCGTCTCGCCAGCGTGCTGCTCACCCTGGGTGTCAAGCCGGGGGAGAGCAAGGTCGTGTGGTGTGGGCAGAACTCGCCCGGGCTGATCCTCATGATCAACGCGGCCCGCAAGCTCGGGATCACCGCCGTGCCGTTGAACTACCGCCTCAGCGACGAGGAGGCGCAGTACGTCACCGACCACTGCGACGCGTCGATCGTCTACTGCGACGTCGAGCAGGCGCCGATGTTCGAGCGGATCCGTGGCGGCCTGCCGCAGGTCGAGCACTTCCTCGTGTTCGCGGCCGGCGACACCACGCTGCCCGACGGGATGACCGACGTCGACGCGCAGATGGACGAGGCGTCGGCGGCGGAGCCGGAGATCCCCGGCGAAACCGAGCCGGGGGCGACGATGATCTACACGAGCGGGACCACGGGCAAGCCGAAGGGCGCCTACCGCCGCCAGACCGGCGAGGCCGGGGCGGCGCTCGTCGCCAAGATCGGCTACGAGCCCGACGACGTCTACATCCCGACCGGGCCGCTGTACCACTCCGGCCCGCTGGGGTTCATGGGCATCGGCATGGCCCTCGGCCAGACGGTGATCATCCAGCGCAAGTTCGACGCCCTCGACTGGCTGCGGCTGGTCGACGCCTACAGGGTCACCTCGACGTTCTCGGCGCCGACGCCGATGCGGATGATCTGCAACCTGCCCGAGGACGTCCGGGCGAGCTACGACGTGTCGTCGATGCGGCGGATGATCGCCAACGCCGCGCCGTGGAGCTTCGCCCTCAAGCAGATGTACCTGTCGTACTTCCCGGCCGACTCGCTGTTCGAGGTGTACGGCAGCACCGAGCTGGGCGTCAACTGCCTGTTGGAGCCCAAGGACCAGCTGCGCAAGCCCGGTTCGTGTGGGCTGCCGGCGCCGCTCGTCGAGGTCAAGCTGTTCGACGACGACGGCAACGAGGTCACCGGCACGGGGCCCGAGGCGACGGGGGAGCTGTTCGTCAAGAGCAGTTCGGTGTTCGACGACTACTACAAGCAGCACGACAAGTACGAGGCCGACAACAAGCACGGCTACCAGACCGTCGGCGACATCGCCTACCGCGACGACGAGGGCTACATCTTCATCTGCGACCGCAAGAAGGACATGATCATCAGTGGCGGGATGAACGTCTACCCCGCCGAGATCGAGGCGGCCCTGGAGGCCCATGTCGACGTGCTCGAGGCCGCCGTGTTCGGCATCCCCAGCGAGGAGTGGGGCGAGCTGGTCCACGCCGTCATCGTCCTGCGCGAGGGCGGCACGGCCACCGAGGAGGACATCCGGGCCCACGCCCGCGCTCACCTCGCCAGCTACAAGATCCCCCGCTCGATCAGCTGGAGCGACGAGCTGCCCAAGACCGGCTCCGGCAAGATCCTCAAGCGCGACCTGCGCGCCCCGTACTGGGCGGGCCGTACCTCGAACGTCTGAGCGAAGCCGACACGACGGGTCGTCGAGCTGGCTCTTGTCATCGCTGCTCCCCCCGATGGATCCGGCCGTGCGTGCGCGCGAAGGGGGGCCGCGCGCAATGCACGGCCCCCCTTCGGTGACGATGTGTGGTCGATCAGCCGGTCGTGGTGGTTGCTCCACCGGAGGCGATCGCCGCATCCTGGACCGTCTTGTACGTGCCGAGCACGCCCTCGAGGTTGATCAGGTCACCGGCCTTCTGCCAGGAGCCGAGCGCCTTCGGATCGCTGACGGTGTACTTGACCATCTGGCCACCCTCGGTGAGGTAGGCGTCCTTGGTGCCGTCGGTGATCGAGGTCAGGCCGTCGATGAGCAGCGGGTTGGTCTCGTGGATGTTGCGGGCCGCGAGCATGATGTTGCCGCGGTCCAGCCCACCCTCGTACGTCGCCGCGTTGCGCAGGATGTCGACCAGGTACCAGGCGAAGATCCAGCCCGTCGCGTAGGTCGTCTGCTTCGGGTCGAGGCCGGCGTCGGTGGTCACCTTCTGGTACTGCTTGACGATCTCGCTGTCCTGCAGCTCGGCGTCGTTGACGTCCTTGTAGGTCTGGATCATCAACGTGTCCTTGCCGGTGAGGCCCTGGTCGATGAGCGGCTGGAAGAACTGGGCCAGCGAGCCGCACGTGCCCGACATGATCACCGTCGGCTTCCACGTCGTCTGCTTCTCGACCGCAGCCATCGCCTGGGTGCAGAACGCGCCCGTCGTCTCCAGGAGCAGCACGTCGGCGCCCGACGCGGCCAGCGTGGTGAACTGGTTGTCGAGGTTCGGCGCGGTCGGCTCGTGGTTCTCCTGGTCGACGACCTTGATGTTCGTGCCCTTGATGGCGAACGCGAAGCCGTTCGTGTAGCTGTGGCCGAAGTCGCTGTTGAACGTCAGCTCGGCGACCTTGGCGTCGGGCTTCTCGGACTCCAGCCACTTGGCCCACAGCGACGCCTCGGTGAAGTAGTCGAGCTGCATGCCCGTGGTCCACGGGTGCCCCTCGACGTCACCCCACTGCGCGGCACCGGTGCCGTTGAGCAGCTGCGGCATGCACTCGTCGTTGATCGAGTCCCACACCGCCAGGTTGTTCGGCGTGCCGAGGATCGTCGTGAACCCGGCGTACGACCCCGAGCCGAGCGCTTCGTCGACGTTCGTCTTGGTCTTGTCCGGGGCGTAGGCGTCGTCCTTGACGTCGACGATGATCTTGCGACCGCCGATCCCGCCGCTGGCGTTGATGTAGTCGAAGTAGTTCTTCGCCCCGTCGGCCAGCAGGCCGAAGCCTGCGGCCGGACCCGACATCGGCAGGCTCTGGAACAGGTGGATCTCGGTATCGGTGATGCCCTGCTTGGGATCCCAGTCCTCCGGGCAGTCGGCCGGATCCAGCTCGAACCCGCTGGTGCCCTTGTAGACGCCGTCGATCAACCCGACACCGGCCGGCGCGGGCTTCTTGCTGCCCGGGTCGATGTCGGCCTCTTCGCCTGCCGGGGTGCTCCCTGCGGTCGAGCCGGATCCACCCGTCGTGGCGGTCGACCCGCCGGTGGTGGCCGTCGAGCTACCGGCGGTCGTGGTGGCCCCGCCTGTGGTGGTCACCGCCGCCGAGGTGGTGGACCCACCCTTGTCGTCGCTGCCGCAAGCGGCCAGCGCGACCGATGCGACCAGTCCCACGGCAACTGCCGCGCTCCATCGTGTCCTTCTCAATGCTCTCCCCTGGTGTGTGCTTCCCAGCGCTTGTCACGCCGAGACCGTGGTGGTCAGAGTCCGTCCGCGGAGATCTCGCTGAACGGCGAGCCGGTGCTCGCCTCCTCCTCGCCGTGCGGCATCGGCTCGACCGTCTTGATGCCGCGCTCACGGTTGCGCTGGCGCAGCCAGCCCGGGTCCGGGATGACGGTGACCATCCGCGCCCGCAGGCGGCGCAGTCCGTCGATGATCCCACCGGGCAGGATGAATACGGCGATCAGCAGCAGCACGCCGAAGAACACGCCGGCGATCGACCCGCCACCCTGGCGGGTGCTCAGCCAGTCGAACAGCGGGCGGGCGATCTGCTTCAGGCCCGGCGGCATGCCGTTCTGGTCCTCGGCCCACGCGGACATGAAGTACGGGATGAACACGTAGACGAGTGCCCCGGGGACCGCCCCGGAGATCGTGCCGGCACCGCCGATGACGAGGCCGACGACGAGAAAGATGGCCAGGTTCATGCCGAACTGGACGTCGGAGGCGAACGGCCGGTTGATCATCAGCATCGTCCCGGCCACGCCGCCGAACGCCGCGCTGACGCCGAAGGTCAGCACCTTGTACACCGGCAGGTTGACGCCGCTGACCGCCGCGCTGGTCTGGTTGTCACGCACGGCGATGAGCGCACGGCCGGGGCGGCTCTTGACGAAGTTGCGAGCGAGGACGAACAGGATCGTCGATATCACCAGCAGGATGAAGTACGTCCACAGCGGCGTCGCCAGGCGACCAGCGTCGTGGAACCACATCCACTCCGGCGCCTTCAACACCCCCTGGCCGCGCTCGGGCTTCTTCCCATTGGGCCCACCGGTCAGCCAGTCGTACTTCAGCACCAGCGTCGGGAACACGAACGCCACCGCCAGGGTGACGATCGCCAGGTACAGCCCCCTGATGCGCAGTGCCGGCAGGCCGACGATGAGCCCGAGGACGAAGCACAGCCCTGCCGACACCGGGATCGTCGCGAAGTAGCTCCAGTGGTGGTCGGCGACGAGGATGATCGTCGTGTAGGCACCAAGACCGACGAACGCCGAGTGGCCCAGCGACAGCTGGCCGGAGTAGCCGATCACCAGGTTGAGGCCGAGGATCGCGACGGCGTAGCACAGCACGTCGTTGATCTGGCTGATGCGGAACGCCTTGTCGATCGAACCGGGGGCGAACCCGGTCTTGTAGGCGAACATCACGTAGACGAGCACGAAGGCGACCAGCACCCAGGCCCCCCACACGTACGCCCGGTGGCCCGGCGTTCCCTGCTTGAGCTTGATCGTGGACATCAGACTCGCTCCACCCGCTTCGAGCCGAACAGGCCGTTCGGTCTGATCAGCAGGACGACGACGATGACGAACAGGGCCACCGTCGGCGCCAGCGTCGAGCCGATGAAGTCGATGTAGCCACCGGCCATCGTCTCGACCTCACCGATGATGATGCCGGCGAGCACCGCACCGCCGAGACTGTCGAGGCCTCCGAGCGTCGCTGCCGCGAACGAGTAGATGAGCACCCGGCTCATGAAGTTGGGGTCGAGCAGCGTCGTGTTGGCGATGAGCGAACCGGCGAGCGTGCCCATCGCCGCGGCCAGCGCCCAGCCGAACTGCAGGGTGCGCCCGACGTGGATGCCGACCAGCTCGCTGGACTCCAGGTTGCTCGACACCGAGCGGAACGCCAGGCCGATCTTCGTCTTGTTGAGCAGCAGCGAGACGAGCAGCACGGCGGCGACGATCGTGATCCAGGTGAACAGGCTCGTCCATTGGATCTGCGCGCCGAGGAACGAGAACGACTTGTTCCGCAGCGGGAACGGCGTCGGGAACGCCCGCGGGTCGTAGCCCCAGATGACGCCGGCCATCGAGTTGAGCACGAGCAGCAGACCGAGGGTGACGATGGTGATCGCCAGGTGGTTGCGTGGGTCGAACGGACGGATCAGCACCCGCTCGATGACCGCCGCCCCAGCGGCGGACGTGGCCATGCCGGCCAGGACCGCGAGCCACGCCGGGAACCCGACGTTGACGGCGAACACGTAGCAGATGAACGTGCCGAACATCGCCATGTCGCCCTGGGCGAAGTTGACGACGCCGGTCGCCTTGTAGATGAGGACCAGCGCGAGGGCCATCGCCGAGTAGATGAAGCCGTTGTTCAACCCGTTGAAGACTCGCTGGATGAACAGGTCCCAGCCGTCGCCGGCGATCGCCAGGATCGACAGCACGAGCAGGATGACGACGAGGACGCCGATGTTCCTGAGCTTCTTCTTGCCGATCCGGTCCAGCAGGGAGTAGGTCTCGCTGACCTGGTCGTTGATGGTGTTCACCGTGTTCACGTCGACTCCTCAGTAACCCAGGTAGGCCTTGCGGACGCCGGCGTCGTGACGCAGGTCGTCGGCGGTTCCGGTCAGCACCGTCTCGCCGGCCTCGAGCACGTAGGCCCGGTCGGCGATGTCCAGCGCGAGGTTTGCGTTCTGCTCGACGACGAGCATGGTCGTGCCGTCGGCCTTGTTCATCTCGCCGAAGCGTTGGAACAGGCCCTGGACGATGATCGGCGCGAGGCCGAGCGACGGCTCGTCGAGCAGCAGCAGCTTCGGTCGCGACATCAGCGCTCGGGCCACGGCGAGCATCTGCTGCTCGCCGCCGGAGAGGCTGCCGGCGAGCTGGGTGCGGCGCTCCTTGAGGCGGGGGAACACCGTGTACCACTTGTCGATGTCGGTGCCGACCTCCTTGTCCTTGCGGATGTACGCCCCGGCGTACAGGTTGTCCTCGACCGACAGGTCGGCAAGCGTGCCGCGGCCCTGGGGCACGTGGGCGACGCCGCGCCGGGTGATCTCCGTGGTCGACCTGCCGGCGATGCTCGTGCCCTCGAGTTCGACGGCGCCCTTCGTCGCGACCATCTGGCAGATCGCCCGCAGCGTGGTGGTCTTGCCGGCGCCGTTGGCCCCGAGGATGACCACGACCTCGCCGCGGCTGACGTAGAAGTCGACGCCGTGCAGTGCCTCGATCTGGCCGTAGCTGGCGCGCAGCCCGGCGACGCGCAGCAGGGCATCGCGAGGCGCGGCGTCCGCCGCCGTCAGCGAGGACGAATCGCTGACGGTCACTTCGACTCTCCCAGGTAGGCCTCGATCACCCGCGGGTCGCTGGCGACCTCCCTCGGCGATCCGGTGGCGATGCGCCGGCCGAAGTCGAGCACGACGATGTGGTCGGAGATGCCCATGACCATGGCCATGTGGTGTTCCACGAGCAGCACCGTGAGGTTGAAGTCGTCGCGCAGCTGCTTGACGAGTGCAGCGAGCTCGTCGACCTCGCTGTGGGTCAGGCCGCTGGCCGGCTCGTCGAGCATCAGCATCTTCGGCTCGCCGGCGAGTGCTCGCGCCAGCTCGATGCGCTTGAGCGTGCCGTACGGCAGGCCCTGCGCACGCTGGAAGGCGACGTCGGCCAGGCCGAGCTGGTCGAGCAGGTCGTAGGCCCGCACGGCCAGCCGCTTCTCCTCGCCGCGCATCCCGACTCGGAACGCCGACGAGATCGCCTTGGCCTTCGACTTCGTGTGGGCGCCGACCATCACGTTGTCGAGCACGGTCATGCCGGGCCACAGCGCGAGGTTCTGGAACGTCCGGAAGATCCCGACCCGCGAGATCGTCGACGCTCGGGTCGACAGCAGGTCGTGACCGTCGAACGTGATCCGTCCCTCGGTCGGGTTGTAGATCCGGCTGATGACGTTGAACATCGTCGTCTTGCCGGCGCCGTTGGGGCCGATCAAACCGCAGATCTGGCCCTGCTCGACGCTGAACGTCAGCGAGTCGAGCGCGGTGACGCCACCGAAGCGCACCGTGATCTCATCGACATCGAGCACGCCCAAGTGCCCCACCCCCCGAAGTGACGTCGGGCACAGTTAGGGCCCGGTCGGAGGGAACCTAAACGAAACTACTGGCGGCGCGCAACGTTATCCGGGCGTGACTCCTGCGGCCCCCGTTGGGGTCAACACCGATTCCAGACTCGGCGAGCCCGGCAGGCGCAGGGAGCAGCTTGGCTGCGACCGGAGCGCGAGCTGATCAGTACCCAAGGCGTTCGACGCGGTCGGCGCGGTGCTGCCAGTCCTTGTCGACCTTGACCACCAGCTCGAGGTACGCGCCTTGCGGCAGCTGGGCGCGCACACGTGTCCCGACCTCCTTGAGCACGCTGCCGCGCTTGCCGATGACCATGCCCTTCTGGCTCTCGCGCTCGACGACGATCTCGCAGCGGATGCGCGGCCACTCCCACTCGGTGACCCGCGTCGCGATGCTGTACGGCAGCTCGTCGCGGGTGACGGCGAGCAGTTGCTCACGCACCAGCTCGGCCACCCACGTCTCCTCCGGCAGCTCGCTGACGACGTCGGTGGGGAAGTACGCCGGGCCGTCCGGCAGCAGCGCGACGAGGTGGTCGACGAGCGCCGGGACGCCCTCGCCCGTGCGCGCCGACACCGGGAAGTACGCCGCCGCGCCGAGGCTCGCCGCCGCGGCGAGCTGGGCGAGCACGGCGGCGCGCCCGGCGCGGTCGACCTTGTTGACCACGACGACGGCGTGGGCGATGTCGACGCGCGCCGCGACCCACTCGTCGCCGCGGCCGAACGGCTTGGTGGCGTCGAGCACGAGGCAGACGACGTCGACGTCGTCGACGCTGTCGAGTGCCGTCGCGTTGACCCGCTCGCCGAGCGCCGTCGTCGGCTTGTGCAGCCCGGGCGTGTCGACCAGCACGAGCTGGGCGTCGTCGCGGTTGAGGATGCCGCGCACCCGGGTGCGGGTCGTCTGCGGCTTGTCGCTGACGATCGACACCTTCTCGCCGCAGATCGCGTTGACCAACGTCGACTTGCCGACGTTCGGCCGCCCGACGAGCGTCACGAAGCCGCTGTGAAAGCTCATCCCGGGGCCACCGTGGTCTCGGCGACTGGCGGCTCCGGCGCCGCCGTCGTGGTGGCCGCGGTCGCCGTGGTGGCCGACGGTGGCGCCTCGCCGGTCAGCGTGGCGTAGTCGGCGCGGGTCACCAGCTGACCCTTGCTGCTCTGCTCACCGCCGCCGAGGATCACCGCGGCGTCGTCGCCGCCCTGGGTGAACCTGACGCTGCCGATGCCGGGCCGCAGCGTCAGCGTCACCACGATCTGACCGATCGCCAGCCGTTGATCGGGGCCGGGGATCGTGCCGAAGAAGTCGACGGGCAGGTCGACCGTGGCGGTGCCGTCGCCGTTGTCCTTGACCGTCAGCGTGGGCGACGCCGGCACCGCGTTGCGCAAGGTGGCCGCGGCCAGCTCGCCGGGACCGCGCTGCAGCGCAGCGAGCACCTGACCGAGCGACGCCGGGTACGGCATCAACGACTTGATCTCGTTGAGCTGCGTGCCGGAGATGAACCACAGCTGGACCAGCTCGGTCTGCACCAGCGTCGTCGTGGTCGTCGACGCCGTCGTCTCGGTGGTGCTCGCCGTCGGGGTCGTGGTGGTGGTGGTGGTGGTCGTCGTCGTCGACGTCGTCGGTGCCGCGTCGTCGAGGCCGAGGCCGGGGGTGATCCGCTGGGCGTTGCCGCTGTCGTTGACACCGCATGCGCCGGCGATGGTCGTCATCACCGCGAGCGTGGCAAACAGGGCGAGCCGGCGCCTCATGCGACCACGTCCCCGAACGTCACCTTGAACACCGCGCCGCCGCCGGCGCGATCGTCCGCCCACGCCTCGCCGCCGTGGGCCTCGGCGTGCTCGACGACCAGGGCAAGCCCGAGGCCGGTGCCGATGCGGTGGCGGGCCGCCGAGCCTCGGGCGAAGCGCTCGAAGATGCGGACCCGCTCGCTGCGGGCGACGCCAGGTCCGGCATCCTCCACGCCGAGCACCATGCCGTGACGCCCGTACGGTGCGGCCGTCACCTTCGTCGGGCCACCGGCGTGCTCACGGGCGTTCTCCAGCAGGTTGGCGAGGATCCGCTCGAAGCGCAGCTTGTCGATCAGCACCGGCGTGGTCAGCTCCGGGTCCACCTCGATCGCGATCGCGCCGAACCCGTAGCGGTGGGCGACGCGTGAGATCAGCTCGTACGGGTCGACCGGTTCACGCTGCAGCTCGGTGGTGCCGGCGTCGATGCGCGACAGCTCGAGCAGGTCCATCACCATCTGATCGAAGCGGCGTACCTGGCCGACGACGACGTCGAGCGCCTGCTGGCTGCGCTCGGGCAGGTCGTTGCGCCGACCGTCGAGCACCTCGACCGCCGCGGCCAGCGCGGTGATCGGCGAGCGCAGCTCGTGGGACACGTCGGAGGCGAAGCGGACCTCACGCTCGATGCGGGTCTGCACGGCGTCGGCCATCCCGTTGAACGAGGTCGCCAGCAGGGCGAGGTCGGGATCCTCCTCGGGTGCCATGCGGGCGTCGAGGCCACCGCCGGCGATCTCGCTGGCGGCGATCGAGACGCGTGAGAGCGGCCGCAGCAGGCGCCGGCTCGTCCACCAGCCGAGGCCGGCGGCGATCAGCGTCGTCACGCCGGCGCCGATGGCCAGCGCCGTCGCCAGGTAGCGCAGCGTGCGGTTCGTGTCGGTCATCGGGAACGCTTCGAAGTAGCTGGCGTCGACGGCGCGGATGTACACGCCGACCGCGACGTACGGCTCGCTGTTGAGCGAGAAGCGTTGCTGCCCGCTCTGCCGCATGGCCACGAGGTCGCGCAGCGACGATGGGAACGCCTCCTCCTGGAAGTTCTGGTCGGAGAGGAACAGACGCTCGCCGGCCGGCGAGAAGATCTGCAGCATCGCGAAGCCGGAGCTTCCCCGTCGGCACGCCGCGCATCAGGATCGTGATCTCCTCGGAGGTGATCCCGGGCTGGTTCTGCAGCGTGGTCTTGAACCCGTTGGCATTGCTGAACGCCTGGGTCCGGGCCACGCTCTCGCGCTGCGAGGTGAGGAACGAGCGGGCCAGCGTGTACGTGACGATGGCGAGCGCGAGGCTGGCGACGAGTGCGGTGATGCTGAAGAACAGCGTGACCCGGGTGCGCAGCCGCAGCGTGCGGCGGAACGGTCGGGCCATCGGCACAGTGTGCCCGTGCTGTTCGTGCTTCGGTCGCACATCCTGTTCGCGCTTCGGTCGCGGCGAAGCCGCTCCCTGCGCCTGCCGTGCTCGCCACCTCCGCTCTGCTTCGGCGCTCGCCGCTCCTCGAATCTGCGCGGCCGCTCAGGCGGCGCAGGGCGGGGGAGCGCGCGGTCGGTCAGGCGGCGGCGCTGAGCAGCGGGACGGCCTGCTCGTCGGTGGCCAGCACCGGCGCGGCGCTGTCGAGATCGCCGACGACCAGCTCGGCGCGCAGCATCAGCTCGGTGCACACGAAGGCCACCTGGTGGCCGTTGTCGGCGAGCTGGCGGGCCAGGCGGCGCAGCTCGGCGAGGTTCGTCGGCGAGACCCGGGTGACGGCGGAGAGGTTGACGAGGATGCCGAAGCCGGAGGGTGCCGCGAGGCAGGCGTCGTGCAGCAGATCGCCGTCGTCGAGCGACACGAGCGGCCCGGCCACGTGGACCATGAGGACACGACGATCGACGTCGGTGGAGATGGTGAGCGTCGGCGGCATCGACTGCACCTTTCGACTCGTGATCCCGCAGGATCGGGGCGGACGGGTCGGTGGGAGCCGGCAGAACGCCGCTGCCGGTGAGGCACCAGGGGGAGGAAGGCGCCCCACCGAGGCAGCGTGAACAGCCACTATGTTGACGCCGCAATGTGACGGGACGACGCGTCGTGTGTGCGTTTTCTGTAACAGATCAAACACGGAGAGGGGTGCCCGCGCGAGTGCACCAGCTGCTGTTCATCGAAGACGACGACGCGATCCGGCTTGCGCTGAGCATGGCCCTCGAGGACGAGGGCTACGCGGTGCGTGAGGCGGCAACCGGTCGCGGCGGGCTCGCCGCGTTCGCCTCGCAGGAGGCCGACCTCGAGCTCGTCCTGCTCGACCTGCGCCTCCCCGACATCTCCGGCTTCGAGGTGTGCCGGACGATCCGCGCCTCGAGCATCGTGCCGATCATCATCGTCACCGCCCAGACCGACACGTACGACCTCGTCGCCGGGCTGGAGGCCGGCGCCGACGACTACGTCACCAAGCCGGTCGTGCCCAAGGAGCTGGCGGCGCGGATCCGTGCCGCGCTACGGCGCGTGCACTTGCACGAGTCGACCGCGGCCGCGCCGCCGAGCCGCTTCGGTGACGTCGAGCTGCGCCGGGAGCAGGGCGTCGCCCTCAAGGGCGGCGTGGAGCTCAACCTGACCAAGACCGAGTTCCGGCTGTTGTGCGAGTTCGCCGACCACGTCGGCATGGTCCTGTCGCGCGACCAGCTGCTGGAGCGGGTGTGGGGCTACCAGTACCTCGGCGACAGCCGTCTCGTGGATGCCCACGTCCGCCGCCTGCGGGTGAAGATCGAGGACCATCCCGACGACCCGAAGCTGATCGTCACCGCCCGCGGCATCGGCTATCGCCTGCTGGCGACGCCATGAGCGGCGGGCGGTGGAAGATCGGGTCGGTCTCGGTCGAGCGGATCGACAGCGCGAACTTCGTGCCGACGACATTGATCGGACGCCCGGAGCCTGCGCGCCGCCTGACGCGATGCGAGATGTGCGCAGGGACGCAGCGCATCTCGAATCGCGGTGAGCACGTGGCCGGGTGCGATGCGAGATGTGCGCACCGGTGCGGCACATCTCGAATCGCGCGATGTCAGAGCACGCGGCTGCGGAGGTACTCGCCGAGGCCCTTGGCCTGGGGGTCGAAGGCGGTGCTCGCGGCGACGCCGTCGCCGAGGTAGCCGACGATGACGAAGTTGAGGGCGTGGAGGTTCGGCAGCTCGTAACGGCGGATCTCCAGGCCGTCGGCCTCCGGGATCAGGCGGCGCAGCGCATCGGTGGTGAGGTGGTCCCGCAGCCAGGCGTAGCCAGCGTCGTCCCGCGCGTAGATGCCGACGTTGGCGTTGCCGCCCTTGTCGCCGGAGCGGGCGGCGAACACGCTGCCCAGCGGCTCGCCGGGCGGGGGGCCGACCGGTTCGGTGTCGACCGTCGCCGGCTCGATCTCGCGGGCCGGTCCGGTCGGCGGGAACGGGATGGTCTCGCGGTGACCATCGGGGTGGACGACGACGTGGGCGAGGTCGTCGGTGCTCACCAGGGCCGGCCAGAACATGCCGTACGACTGGGCGGGCCCTGGCGGCGTGGTGGTGAAGAAGCCGGGGTAGCTGGCGAGGCCCTGCTCGACGACGGCTGAGGAGAAGTTGCGCCCGACGAGGCGCTCGTCGGTGCTCTTGACGCTGACGTGCAGGCGGCCCGACGCGGCCTCCTGGCCGATCGCGTCGGAGGGCGCGGGGACGAAGCGGACGTCGACCTCGTCGAACTGGTCGGTGCCGCCGAGGCGGATGAACAGCTGCTCGCGCACCCAGTCGGCCTTGGCCTGCTGGTCGAGGCCGGTGAGCACGAACGTCATCCGGTTGCGGTAGCCGCCCTCGCAGTTGATGCTGACCTTGGCCTTGTCGGGGGCGGGCGAGCCGCAGATCCCGGACAGCAGGACCCGGTCGGGGCCGTCCTGGCTGACCTCGATCGTCTCGAAGTGGGTGGTGACGTCGGGGTTGAGGTACGCCGGCGGGCCGATCTCGTAGAGCAGCTGGGCAGTCACCGAGCCGACGTCCACGATCCCGCCGGTGCCGGGGTGCTTGGTGATGACGGTGTTGCCGTCGCGGTCGATCTCGGCGATCGGGAAGCCGAGTGGGCGGGCCGGCTCGGGGATGTTGCCGAACCAGCTGTAGTTGCCGCCGGTGGCCTGCGCCCCGCACTCGATGACGTGACCGGCGACGACCGCACCGGCGAGGGCGTCCCAGTCGTCGACGGCCCAGTCCCACCACCACGCCGCCGGTCCGACGACCACGGCGGCGTCGGTGACCCGTGGGCAGACGACGACGTCGGCGCCTGCTGCGAGGGCGCGGGCGATGCCCCAGCCGCCGAGGTAGGCGTTGGCGCTGACCGCGGTGGCGGTGAATGGGGCGCCGGTGTCCAGGTTGGTCAGCTGCGGGCGCAGGCCGTCGATCCGGTCGAGGATGTCGTCGCCTTCGACGTGGGCGACCTTGACGTTCAGGCCGAGGCGGACGCCGAGGTCGCGGACCTTGTTCGCGCAGCCCGCAGGGTTGAGCCCACCGGCGTTGGTGACGATCTTGATGTTGCGCTCCTGGCATGCGCCGAGCACCTGCTCCATCTGTGTCAGGAACGTGCCGGCGTAGCCGGCGTCGGCGTCGCGGGCGCGCTGCTTGTGCAGGATCAGCATCGTCAGCTCGGCGAGCCAGTCACCGGTCAGCACGTCGACGGGGCTGTCGTCGAGCACCGCCGGATCGACCATCTCCCGCGCCGCCGAGATGCGGTCGCCGAAGAACCCCGAGCAGTTGGCGATGCGGACGGGACGGGTGCCCCTCATTGCGCTGCCTCGATGCGCACGAGGGGTTGGCCGCCGTCGAGCTGCTGGCCGGGTTGCACGAGCACCTCGGCGACCGTGCCGGCCGCCGGGGCGACCACGGTGTGCTCCATCTTCATCGCCTCCATCGTCAGCATCGCCTGGCCGGCGACGACCGCGTCGCCCGGCGCGACCAGCATGCGCAGCACCGAGCCCGGCATCGGGGCGACCAGCGAACCGGCACGGCCGGCCTCGTCGGGGTCGACGAAGCGTGGCGGCACGTCGAGGCGCACCGCCCCGTTCGCGGCGAACACCGTCGTCACCGTGCCGTTCGGGCGCTCCTCGTCGACGATCACCGTCGTCGTGCGCGCCGGCGTTGCCGGCTCGCCGTCGACCGTGACGTCGATCGCAGTGCCGGAACGGTCGCGCCCGTAGCGCACCACGTGCTCGCCGACACGTTGCTCCTGCGGTTGGGTCGGGTTGTTGCGCCAACCAGCGGGGACGCCTCGCAGCACCGTGCGCTCGGCGACGTGGCGCTCGGCGACGGCCAGGGCCGCGGCAGCGACGACACCGGGTGCAGGCGGGGGAGCGTGGTGAGGGTTGCGGTCCAGCCAGCTGGTGTCGAACCCGTCCGGCTCACCGTCACTCTCGACGATCCGCTCCAGCAACTCGATCAGCTGGCCGCGGTTCGTCACCGGGCCGATCAGCACCGTCTCGCGCAGCGCCGCGGCCAGGCGGCGGGCGGCCTCCGTGCGGGTCAGGGCGTGGGCGACGACCTTGGCGATCATCGAGTCGTAGAACGGGCTGACCACCGAGCCGGACTCGATCCCGCTGTCGACGCGGATCCCGGTCCCGGTCGGCCACACGACCTGCTCGAAGCGGCCGGTGCTCGGCAGGTAGCCGTTGGCCGGGTCCTCGGCGCACAGGCGGGCCTCGATGGCATGGCCGTGGCGGATCGGCTCCAGCGCCGCCACTGGGAGCGGCTCGCCGGCAGCCACGAGCAACTGCAGCTCGACGAGATCGAGTCCGGTGATCATCTCGGTGACCGGGTGCTCGACCTGCAGGCGGGTGTTCATCTCCAGGAAGGCGAACGTGCCGTCGGCGGCCAGCAGCAGCTCGACGGTGCCGGCGCCGCGGTAGCCGACCGCCTCGGCGGCGTTCACCGCCGCGGTGCACATCGCAGAGCGGATCTCCGGCGTGACGGCTGGGGAGGGGGCCTCCTCGACGATCTTCTGGTGGCGGCGCTGCAGCGTGCAGTCGCGCTCGAACAGGGCGACGGTGTGGCCGTGGTCGTCGGCGAACACCTGGACCTCGACGTGGCGGCCACCCTCGACGTAGCGCTCGACGAACACGGTGCCGTCGCCGAACGCGCTCTGCGCCTCACGCTCGGCCGCGGCGATCGCCTCGTCGAGGTCGTCCCGCGTGCGCACCTGGCGCATGCCCCGGCCACCGCCGCCGGCCGACGCCTTGACGAGCGCGGGCAGGCCGATCTCCTGCAGCGACTCGACGGTGTTGTCGGGCAGCACCGGGACGCCGGCGGCGCGCATCATCGCCTTCGCCCCGATCTTCGAGCCCATCGCCTCGATGGCACCCGGCGGGGGACCGATCCAGGTCAGCCCGGCGTCGAGCACCGCCTGGGCGAAGCCGGCGTTCTCGGCGAGGAAGCCGTAGCCGGGGTGGACCGCGTCGCAGCCGGTGGACCGGGCCGCGTCGAGCAGCAGGTCGACGCGCAGGTACGTCTCGGCCGGGGTGTTGCCCGGGAGGTGGACGGCGACGTCGGCCTCGGCGACGTAGGGCGCGTCGGTGTCGGCATCGGAGTGCACGGCGACGGTGGCGACGCCGACACGCCGGCAGGTGCGGATGATCCGCCGGGCGATCTCGCCGCGGTTGGCGATCAGGACACGGTTGAGCGTGACACGGTTCGGCATCGTCGTCACATCCTGAACACGCCGTAGCCGCGTGTGCCACAGGTGGCTTGGTTGTCGATCGCCGACAGGCACATGCCCAGCACGGTGCGGGTGTCGCGCGGGTCGATGATCCCGTCGTCGTACACCCGCCCGGTCATGAACAGCGCCAGCGACTCGCGCTCGATCTGTTCCTCGACCGTGCGGCGCATGGCCTCGTCGGCCTCCTCGTCGAACGGCTTGCCCATCGAGATCGCCGACTGGCGGGCGACGATGCTCATCACCCCGGCCAGCTGCTGCGGGCCCATCACCGCCGTCTTGGCGTTCGGCCAGGCGAACAGGAACCGTGGCCCGTAGGCCCGGCCGCACATCCCGTAGTTCCCGGCGCCGTACGACGCGGCCATGTGGATCGTCAGGTGTGGAACCCGGCTGTTGGAGACGGCGTTGATCATCTTGGCGCCGTCCTTGATGATGCCGCGCTGCTCGAAGTCCCGTCCGACCATGTAGCCGGTGGTGTTCTGCAGGAACACGAGCGGCGTGTCGATCTGGTTGGCGAGCTGGATGAACTGGGCGCCCTTCTGGGCCTCCTCGTTGAACAGCACGCCGCGGTGGTTGGCGAGGATCCCGACCGGATAGCCGTGCAGCTCGGCGAACCCGGTGGTGAGCGACGAGCCGTACAGCGGCTTGAACTCGTCGAAGTCGCTGTCGTCGACGATCCGGGCGATCACGTCGCGTGGATCGAACGGCAGCTTCGGGTCGGCCGAAGGGATGCCGAGGAGCTGCTCCGGATCGAGGCGGGGCGGTCGTCCGGCGCCCCGCGGGCCGGGGCCGCGCTTGCGGTGGTTGAGCCGTTTGACCACCTGGCGGCCGAGGCGGATGCCGTCGAGCTCGTCGACGGCGAAGTAGTCGGCGAGCCCGCTGGTGCGGGCGTGCATCTCGGCGCCGCCGAGCGACTCGTCGTCGCTCTCCTCACCCGTGGCCATCTTGACCAGCGGCGGTCCGCCGAGGAACACCTTCGAGCGCTCCTTGATCATCACCACGTAGTCGCTCATCCCCGGCAGGTAGGCGCCGCCGGCGGTGGAGTTGCCGAAGACCACCGCCACCGTCGGGATGCCGCGGGCGCTCATGTCGGTGATGTCGTGGAACGTCTGGCCGCCCGGGATGAAGATCTCGCTCTGCGTCGGCAGGTCGGCGCCGCCGGACTCGACGAGGTTGATCATCGGCAGCGCGTTCTCCCGGGCGATCTGCATCGCCCGCAGGTTCTTGCGCATCGACATCGGGTTCGTCGCCCCGCCGCGCTGCGTCGGGTCGTTGGCGATCAGCAGGCACTCGACGCCCTCGACGACGCCGATGCCGGTGACCAGCCCACCGCCGACCGGGAAGCTGGTGCCGTAGGCGGCCAGCGGCGACAGCTCGAGGAACGGGCTGTCCCGGTCGAGCATCGCCTCGACCCGCTCCCGAGCGAGGAGCTTGCCGCGCTGGCGGTGGCGTTCGACGTAGCGCGGCCCGCCCCCGGCGTTGGCCAGGGCGAGCTGCTCGTCGTGCTTGGCCAGCTGGGCGAGCATCGCGGCGCGGTTGGCGGCATAGGCCTCGCTGGTCTCCGCGACCCGATCTGGTAGGACCGTCATGCGTGAACCCCCACGGGCGCGGACGTTAGTAGGCGGTCAGTCGTCGGTCCCCTGCCCGGCGCGATTCGAGATGTGCGGCGCTCGTGCGCACATCTCGAATCCCGGTGGAGGGACCTGGCGCCGGGACGGTCAGGCGACGATCTCGCGCAGGAACGCCTCGGCGTCGGCGCGGTGGCGGGTGCGGCGCATCGGCGGGAGGGCACGGACGATGTCCCAGCCGTACTTGGCCGTGCTCAGGCGGCGGTCGAGCACGGCGACGACGCCGCGGTCCGTCGACGTGCGGATCAGGCGGCCGGTGGCCTGGGCCAGCAGGGTCGCCGCCCTGGGGAGGTCGATCTGGCGGAACGCCGACGGGCCGAGCGCCTCGCGCCGCGCCGACAGCAACGGATCGTCGGGACGGGGGAACGGGATGCGGTCGATCACCACCAGGCTCAGCGTGCGCCCGGGCGCGTCGAAGCCCTGGAAGAAGCCGGCGGTGGCGAACAGGCACGTCGCCTCGGAGCGGGTGAACTCGGCGACGAGCCGGGTCTTGGGCAGGTCGCGCTGGCCGAGGACCTGGACGTCCACGCGCTCGCGCACCGCAGCGAGGGCTGCGTCCATCGCCTTCCAACTGGTGAACAGCGCCAGCGTGCGCCCGCCGGCCGCCTCGATCAGGGCCACGAGCTCGTCGTGGGTCTTCGCCGCGTAGGTCGCGTCGCGCGGGTCGGGCAGGTGGCGGGCGCAGTACAGCAGCGCGTTGTCCGGGTAGTCGAACGGGCTGCCGACGTCGAGCTGGACGGCGCGGTCCGCTGGCAGGCCGACCGCGTTCGGCAGGGCCGGCGGGATCGTCGCGCTGGTCAGCACGGCGGTGTGCCGCGCCCACACCCGCTCGCGTAGGATCGGGGCGACGTCGAGCGGCGCGATCTCCAGGCGCGGCTGGTCCGGTGCACCGCCGACGAACGGCACCCAGCCGTCGTCGACCTTCGTCGCCACGTCGATCGCCTCCACCAACCGGCTGGTCAGCTGCGACGCCCGCAGCACCCGCTGCTGGACCTCGGCGGTGACGCTCGACTTGCCGGCCTGGTCGAGGGCGCGCAGCGCGCTCATCGCCGCCTCCAGCCGCCGCCGGCCGTCGACGAGGACGTCGACCACGGCGTCCGGCAGCGGCACGCCGAGGCGCTCGCCGACCGACGGTCGCAGCACCTCGCGCAGGCCGGACGCGGCCTCGGCCACCGCGGCCGGCACGTCCGGCTCGACGATCACCTTGCGCAGCGCGGCCGAGACGGTGACGAAGCGCGACGGGCTGATCTGCAGGCCGACGGTGTCGCTGGCGATGTCCTCCAGCTGGTGGGCCTCGTCGACGACGAGCACGTCGTGCGGCGGCAGGATCGCCCCGTCGGAGGCGACGTCGAGGCCGTACAGGTGGAGGTTGACGACGACCACGTCGGCATGGGCGGCGCGCTGGCGGGCCGCCTCGGCGAAGCACACGTCGCCCATCGGGCAGCGCTTCGCCCCGGGGCACTCGTCGCTGCCGACGCTGACCGCCTGCCAGGCCCGGTCGCTGACCGCCTCGGGCAGCTCGGTGGCGTCGCCGGTGCGGGTGACGCCGGCCCACTCGGCCAGGCGCATGATCTCCAGCTTGGTGTTGCCGGCCATCTCCTCCAGCTCGAGCTGACCGGTGTCGGCCGCGGCGAGCTCGCGGACGCGCTGCATGCACAGGTAGTTGCTGCGCCCCTTGAGCACGCTCCACGTGAAGTCGACGCCGAGGTGCTCGTCGAGGAACGGCAGGTCCTTGGCGGCCAGCTGATCCTGCAGCGCCTTGGTGGCGGTGGCGACGACGGTGCGCTTGCCGGCGACGATCGCCGGCACGAGGTACCCGAGCGTCTTGCCCGTCCCGGTGCCGGCCTGCACGACGAGGTGGTGCTGGTCGCTGATCGCCGCGCTCACTGCGCTGGCCATCTCCCGCTGCCCCGGCCGCTCCTCCGCCGCCGGCAGCGCGCCCGTGACGCGCCCGAGCACGCCCGCGATGTCATGCGCTCTGGCGGCGGGCTCCACGCCGTCGAGTGTGGCAGGCACGCCGCCCGGCGCCGCGGTCTCCGGTCGCTCTCACTATCCGATCGGAATAGGATCGCGGTGTGACGCAGCCGAAGCTCAGCATCTCCGCCGACGACGTGACCGTCGCAGAGATCAAGGCGGCCGCGGACGACGAGTCCGAGTCGGTCTCGGCCTGGATGGTCGATGCCGCGAGAGCGAAGCTCCGCAACCGGGCATTGCGCCTCGCCGTCAGCGAGAGCTTGGTCGAGACCGGGTTGTCCATCGACGACGCGCGCGAGGCCTACGCGGCGGCACGACGGTCGTCCACGCTGGCAGGCGCGTCCGGGTCGTGAGCCTGCTGCTCGATGCCGGAGCGTTGATCGGTTACGAACGCGGGCATCCGGTGGTGATCGGGGCGCTCGACCACGCTGCGCAGGAACAGATCCCCGTGCTGACCAGTGCGGCGGTCGCCGCTCAGGTGTGGCGGGACCGGGCTCGTCAGGTGCAGCTCGCGAGGCTCATGCGCGGCGTCGACGAGCGACCGCTCGACGCCACGGCCAGTCCGGCGATCGGATCGCTGCTCGGGCGGTCGGGGACGCCGGACGTCGTCGACGCCGCGCTGGTGTGGCTGGCCCGCGACGGCGACGAGATCCTGACGTCCGACCCCGCGGACATCAGGGCACTGCTCGAAGCCCGCGGCGTGCGCGTCTTCGTCACCATCGTCTGAATGGGGCGCCCCGACGCGTGCTGTCAGGTCAGGAAGCGCACGTGGAGGCCGTCTTCGTCGTGGGCCACGCGGGCGGGAACGCCGTAGACGGACTCGATCAGCTCGGGTGTCAGCACCTCTTCGGGGGAGCCGGTGGCGACGACACGGCCGTCGTTCAGCACGATCAGGGAGTCACAGAACGCCGCAGCCAGGTTGAGGTCGTGCAACGCCATCACCACGGTCACCGGGGTGCGGCGGGCGAGCGCGAGCAGCTCGAGCTGGTGGCGGATGTCGAGGTGGTTGGTCGGTTCGTCGAGCAGCAGGACCGCCGGCTCCTGGGCGAGCGCCCGCGCCAGCTGCACCCGTTGGCGCTCACCGCCCGACAGCGTCGCGTAGCGACGATCGAGCAGGTTGTCGACGTGGGTCGTCGCCGCCGCCTGTTCGACCATCTCCCGATCGACACCCGACTCCGCCGCCCAGGGACGGCGATGGGGGATGCGGCCGAGATCGATGACGTCGCGCACGAGCGGATCCTGATCCGTGGCGACGTCCTGCTCGACCAGCGCCATGCGCCGCGCGACGGTGCGGCGGGGCAGGTCGACGAGGCGCTCCTCGTCGAGCGACACGTCACCCGACGACGGCGCACGCAGGCCGGCCAACACCCGCATCAGCGACGACTTGCCCGAGCCGTTGGGTCCGAGCAGCCCGACCGTCGTCCCGGGCGCGGCGTCGACGTCGACGTGGTCGAGGATCAGCGTGTAGCTCGCCGACCAGCTGACGCTCTCGGCGCGCAGCCTCATCGGTTGCCGCCCAGCACCGATCGCCCGTGCCGTCGGCCCTGACGCACGAGGATGTAGACGAACGCGGGCACGCCGATCAGCGCCGTCATCACGCCCACGGGGAGCTTCCTGGGGGGCGAACGCCGCTCGGGCGATCGTGTCCACCCACACCAGGAAGATCGCCCCGAGCAGCGCCGAGGTGGGGATCAGGACGCGGTGCTTGACGCCGACGATCGCTCGGGCGGCGTGCGGCAGCGTCAAGCCGACGAAGCCGATCGAGCCGGACCTGCTGACGAGGACGGCGGTGATCAGCGTGGTGACCACGAGCAGCATGGAGCGCGTCCGGCCGACGTTGATGCCCAGCGACGCCGCGGCGTCCTCGCCGAACGTGAACGCATCGAGCATCGACGCGGTGAGGATGCAGATCGTCAGACCGATCGACACCACGACGGCCGTGATGGCGACGTCGCTCCATCGCGACGTCGCCAGGGAGCCCATCAGCCAGAACAGCACGCTGCGGGTCTGCTGCGCGTCGGCGGACGCGAAGATCACGAACGACGTCAGCGCCGAGCAGAGCTGGGCGATGGCGACGCCGGCGAGGATCAGCACGGCGACCGACCTGCCGGCGAAGCGGGCCAGCGTGAGCACGAGGACGAACGTCGCCAGGGCGCCCACGAACGCGCCGCCGCCCAGGCCGACCACGCCACCGCCGAGACCGAGGACCACGACGCCGACGGCACCCAGCCCGGCACCCGAGGAGATGCCGAGCATGTAGGGATCGGCGAGCGGGTTGCGCAGCAGCGATTGCAGGATGGCCCCCGACACCGCCAGACCGGCCCCGCACAGCGCGGCCAGCAGGACCCGGGGTAGCCGGAACTGCCAGACGATGGCGTCCTGGATCTGGGTGAGGCCCGACGTGCCGCCGGTGAGCTTGGCCCTGATGACGGTCCAGACGTCGGCCGGGCTGAGGTGGGCGGGCCCGATCGTGATCGTCACCGTGATCGACGCGGCGAGCACGATCAGACCACCAAGCCACAGCAGTGCCGGCCCGGCGTACCCAGCCCGCCGGGCTGCGGTCATCTCCGCTCCCGTCGCCGAGCCGCTCCAGCTCGGCGGCGACGTGCTCGATCTCGTTGATCGTGGCGACCGACGTCGTCAGCGACGCTCACCGTCACCGCCGCCATGACACGAACGAGACGCCCGGCGCCGCTGCCGTCGCACGAAGGGGGCGACGGACCGGGCGCGGCTCACTTGGCCAACCCCATCTCCTGGAGCTTCCCGCGCGATCTGATCGACCGCGTGGATCACGCCGATCCCCGGCGGGCTCAGCGACGTGCCGCGGACCACCACGTACCGTCGGTTCTTGACGGCATCCATCTCCCGGGTCAGCGGGTTCGACTCGAGGAAGGCGATCTTGTCCTGCGCCGAGTCGGCCGACATGAGGTTGCCGCGGTGCACGTCGGGGATGACGAAGACGTCGGGGTTGCGCTCGGCGATGACCTCCCAGCTGCCCGTCGGCCACTCCTCGGTCCGATCGTCGTAGACGTTCTTGAGCCCGAGGCGCTCGGAGATGAAGCCGGAGCCGCCGCAGCACCCGGCGATGAACGGTGCCTCGGCGTTGGCGAACCAGAAGATCGCCGACGTCCCGGCAACGTCGATCTTGGCGGCGTCGTCCAGCAACGACTGCAGATCGTCGATCAGCGCCACGGCCCGCTCGGGATGGCCGATGACCGAACCGAGCTCGGTGACCTCGTCGAAGTAGTCCTGCGCCTCGACCGGGCGGGTCCGCGGGCTGGTGTTGTGGTTGCCGTTGAAGTCCTTGCCGACGCAGTCGGTCGGCGAGATGTACGTGGCGACGCCCAGCTCGGCGAGGTGTTCGCGGGTGGCCAGGCTCTCCTCGCTGAACGTGTCGGCCCACGAGGTGATCAGCAGGTCGGGCTCGAGGTCGAGGATCGACTCCAGGGAGACGTCGGCGGAGGCGAAGCTCTTCACCTTGGCGTTCTCGGCGGCCAGCGTCTCCAGCACGGATCCGTTCCACCCGGACGCGCCGACCATCTGGTCCGCCATCCCGAGGGCGAGGAGCGTCTCCGTGGTGCCCTGGGCGAGCGAGAAGATGCGCTTCGGGGGCGCATCGAGGGTGACGTCGAAGCCGCAGTTCTCGAGGTGCAACGGGAAGCCGGTGAGAGCCGGTGTTGAATCCGGTGTCGTCGTGGCGTCGGAGGCCGGGGTGGCCGTCGTCGACGCCTGGACGGAGGTGGTGGCGGCGCTCGAATCGTCGTCGCTGCCGCAGGCGGTGGTCAGCAACGGCAGGACGAGCAGGGCGTGGAAGGCGAGCCGCGCGCGGCGGCCGCGCCATCGCGGCGTGGTCATGTTGGACGTCTCCTCGCGTCGTGGGATGTCGCGCTGTGCGGCCGTTCGGTGTCCTGGCTCCCAGATCGACGCTCGCCCCCGACCTTCCAGCTCCGCAGAGCCGTGGTCGTCAGCCACCCGGAGGGTGGTGGGGGATCGCTCCCTGGTGACAGTTGCGGGACAGCCCCGGATTCGCACCGGTGTTCCCGTTCGGCGGCGACATCCTCGCACGCGTCGATGTCGCTCGGGCAAACTCACGCCGCCCGACTCGACGGTTGGTCAGGTCTCGGCGGCGAGGGCGACGGCGGCGTCGAGGTCGTCGGCGCCGAACTCGGGCCACGAGCGGTCGGTGAACAGCACCTCGGCGCCGGCGCACTGCCAGAGCATGAAGTTGGAGATGCGCTGCTCGCCGGAGGTGCGCACGACGACGTCGACGGGCGGCAGCTCGGGCAGGTAGAGGTGCTCCCAGATCGCCGCCTCGTCGACGGGTCCCTCGGCGGCGGCGAGCGCCGCGGCACGGGCGATCTCGGCGCGGCTGCCGTAGTCGAAGGCGACGGTCAGCACCATGCCGGTGTTGCCCGACGTGTCGGCGATCGCCTTGCGGATCGCTCGCTGCACGTACTTCGGCGTGCGCGCCTCGGGCTCGTCGAACGGGCGGCCCATCCACTGGATGCGCACGTTCAGCTCGTTGAGCTCGGCGACGCGGCCGAACAGCTTCTTGTGCAGCCCGAGGATGTGGCGGACCTCGGTGCGCGGCCGCACCCAGTTCTCGGTGGAGAACCCGAAGACGGTCAGCCAGCCGACGTTGCGGGTGCGGGCGACGCGCACCAGCCGGGCGAGGTTCTCCTCGCCCTCGGTGTGCCCCTCGGTGCGTGGCAGCCGGCGGCGCTGCGCCCAGCGCCCGTTGCCGTCCATGATGCAGGCGACGTGCAGCGGCCGGGTCCCCTCACTCACGGTTGCGCACCCTACGGCGCCAGCCGTGCACACGGACGGAGCCCATCGACCTCATGGAGTGTCAGGCGTGCGATGGAGTGACTGCCGCGCGACGGGGCGCGAAATCCACTCCATCGCACACGTCGCACTCCGACCGCGCGTCTGGCACTCCAAGTCATCGCAACGCAGCGAGGGCGTCCAACGGGTCGACGTGGTCGACGCCGAGGAACTCGGCGACGGGGGCGTTGGTGACCAGGCCGTCGACGGTGTTGAAGCCGAGCGCCAGGGCCGGGTCGCGCCGGGCGGCCTCGGCAGGGCCGTGCTCGGCGACCTCCAGCTGGTCGGGGAGCGTCGCGTTCGTCAGCGCGTACGTGCTGGTGTGCGGTACCGCCCCGGGCATGTTGCCGACGGCGTAGTGCAGCACGCCGTGGCGCTCGTACACCGGGGCGTCGTGGGTCGTCTCGTGGATCGTCTCGATGCAGCCGCCCTGGTCGACGGCGACGTCGACGATCACCGCGCCCGGCTTCATCGTCGCCACCATGTCCTCGCCGACCACGACCGGAGCGCGGCCGCCGGCGACGAGCACCGCCCCGATCACCAGGTCGGCGTCGGCCAGGTTGCGCTCGATCGCCCCGCGGTTGGACGCCAGCGTCACGATCCGGCCCTTGTTGATCTGGTCGACCCAGCGCAGGCGGTCGAGGTTCTTGTCGAACAGGACGACCTCGGCCTCCATCCCGGCGGCGATGCACGCCGAGTTCCAGCCGACGTTGCCGGCGCCGAGCACGACGACCTTCGCCGGCTGCACCCCCGGCGCCCCGCCCATCAGCACCCCGCGCCCACCGTTGTGGCGCTCCAGGTAGTGCGCGCCGATCTGCGGGGCGAGGCGCCCGGCCACCTCGCTCATCGGCGCCAGCAGCGGCAGGGCCCCGTCGGCGGTCTGCACCGTCTCGTAGGCGATCGCCGTCGTCCGCGCCGCGATCAGCGCCTGGGCCACGCCGGGGTAGGCGGCGAGATGCAGGTAGGTGAACAGGGTCAGGTCGTCGCGCAGGAAGGCGAACTCCTCCTCCTTGGGCTCCTTGACCTTGACGACCATGTCCTGCGCCCATGCCTCGGCCGCGGTGGCGACGATGTCGGCGCCGGCGACGCGGTAGTCGTCGTCGCCGAACGAGGCGCCCGCGCCGGCACCGGTCTCGACGAACACGTCGATGCCTCGGCGTTCGAACTCGCGCACGCCGTCGGGCGTCATCGCCACCCGGTACTCCTTGGTCTTGATCTCCTTGGGAACGCCCACGGTGCGGATGCCACGCATGGCCGGCATGCTCGCGCGTCGGCCGCACCGACTGGAGCGAATCGACCGGTCACTACCATCGGCGGCATGCAGGCGTTCCACAACTTCGTCAACGGCAGGTCGATCCCGGCGGCCGATGGGAGGACCTCCGAGGTCGTCGATCCGGTCACCGGCCGGGCGTATGCGACGGCAGCGCTGTCCGGCCCGACCGACGTCGACACGGCGATGGCCGCGGCGGCGGCCGCGTTCGAGGACTGGAAGGAGACGACGCCGAGCGAGCGATCGCTGGCCCTGTTCCGCATCGCCGACGCGGTGGAGGCGCGCGCCGAGGACCTCGTGCAGATGGAGGTCGCCAACACCGGCAAGCCGATCCACATCACGCGCAGCGAGGAGATCGGCCCGATGGTCGACCAGATCCGCTTCTTCGCCACCGCCGCCCGACACCTCGACGGCAAGAGCGCGGGGGAGTACATGCGCGGCATGACCTCGATGATCCGCCGCGAGCCGGTCGGCGTGTGCGCCCAGGTCGCCCCGTGGAACTACCCGATGATGATGGCGGTCTGGAAGTTCGCCCCGGCGATCGCCGCCGGCAACACCGTCGTGCTCAAGCCGAGCGACACGACACCGGCGACGACGACGCTGCTCGCCGAGATCGCCTCGGAGTTCCTCCCTGCGGGCGTGTTCAACGTCGTGTGCGGCGATCGTGACACCGGCCGGGCGATGATCGCCCACGCCACGCCGGCGATGGTCAGCGTCACCGGCTCGGTGCGCGCCGGGACGGAAGTGGCCGCCGCGGCCGCGCCCGGCTTGAAGCGGGTGCACCTCGAGCTCGGCGGCAAGGCGCCGGTGATCGTCTTCGACGACGCCGACCTCGCCGCCGCGGCCGAGGGCATCGCCGCGGCCGGCTACTTCAACGCCGGCCAGGACTGCACCGCGGCAACACGGGTGCTGGCCAGCGGGCGGGCCTACGACGACTTCGTCGCCGCGCTGACCGAGCAGGCCAACACCGTCAAGACCGGTCGGCCCGACGACGAGGACGTGCTGTTCGGACCGGTGAACAACGCCAACCAGCTCGCCCGGGTGGAGTCGATGGTGGCCAGGGCGCCGGGGCACGCCAGCATCACGGCCGGCGGCTCACCGGTCGGGGGCGACGGGTTCTTCTTCCAGCCGACGGTGATCGCCGGCCTGGAGCAGTCCGACGCCTTGAGCCAGGAGGAGATCTTCGGCCCGGTGATCACGGTGCAGCGCTTCGACGACGAGGACGAGGCGGTGCGCTGGGCCAACGGCGTCGAGTACGGCCTGGCGTCGAGCGTGTGGACCCGCGACGTCGGCCGGGCGATGCGGGTGAGCCGGCGCCTGGACTTCGGCTGCGTGTGGGTCAACACCCACATCCCGATGGTCGCCGAGATGCCCCATGGCGGCTTCAAGAAGTCCGGCTACGGCAAGGACCTCAGCAGCTACTCGCTCGACGACTACACCCGCATCAAGCACGTGATGATCAACCTTGCCTGATCGTCGGCCTCCTCGGCCGACCGGTGCGACGGGCTCCCTGGCGGTCGCGCCGTCGCGTGTGCCCGGTAGGAGCCGCTCACGGGCCCGAGCGGTGGCAACTTCGCCCGGCATCGGCTGTCGTCTGGCTAGTGGGCGCCCCAGGTGAAGGTCTGCTTGACGAGGTCGAGGTAGATGAACGTCTCCGTCGTCAGGACGCCGGGGACGGCGCGGATGCGGTTGCCGAGCTCCTTCAGCGACTGGTCGTCGGCGACGACCACCTCGCACAGGAAGTCGTAGGAGCCGGCGGTGACGACGAGGTAGTCGATGTCGTCCATCGCCTGCAGGGCCTCGGCGACGGGGTCGAGCGGGCCGGCGACGCGCACGCCGATCATCGCCATCCGCCGCCGGCCGACCGACAGCGGGTTGGTCACGCCGACGACTTGCAGCACGCCGGCATCGATCAGGCGCTGCACGCGCTGGCGAGTCGCCGCCTCCGACAACCCGACCGCCGCGCCGAGCCGCGTGTACGGCACGCGGCCGTCGACCTGCAGGCGCTCGATGATCGCCCGGTCCGTCGCGTCGAGGTTGCTGCCGGCGCGGTCCATCGGCTGCCGATCATGACCGAGTGCGCCCGTCGCCACAAGCCGTGGCCGGCGCGCACGACTGGAACGTCGCCGTGACCCGCCATTGAAGCTGCGACGTGCTCGGCGTGCTTAGGATTCGGCGCACCACGACAGCGGGAGGGACTTCTGAGCGAGCAGCCCTTGGCGGCGGGAGCGGCGTCGGGCAACGTGATCCGGCTGGAGCACGTCCGCAAGACGTTCGGCAGCTTCGTCGCCGTTCACGATGCCGACTTCGACATCGCCAGCGGCGAGTTCTTCGCCATGCTCGGCCCGTCGGGATGCGGCAAGACCACGACGCTGCGGATGATCGCCGGCTTCGACCTGCCGACCGCCGGCCGCGTGCTGCTGGAGGGTCAGGACGTCACCAACGTCCCGCCGTACAAGCGCAACGTCAACACGGTGTTCCAGCAGTACGCGCTGTTCCCGCACATGAACATCCGCGACAACGTCGCCTTCGGCCTGCGCAGCAAGGGGGGCATCCCCGAGAGCGACGTCCGCCGGCGGGTGGGGGAGATGCTCGAGATCGTCCGCCTCGAGGACTTCGCCGCGCGCCGCCCGGCGCAGCTGTCGGGCGGTCAGCAGCAGCGCGTCGCCCTCGCTCGGGCCCTCGTCAACCTGCCGAGCGCGCTGCTGCTCGACGAGCCGCTCGCCGCCCTCGACCTCAAGCTGCGCCAGGCGATGCAGATCGAGCTGAAGCGCATCCAGCGCGAGGTCGGCATCGCCTTCGTGTTCGTCACCCACGATCAAGAGGAAGCGCTCACGATGAGCGACCGGATCGCGGTGATGAGCCAGGGCCACGTCGAGCAGATCGGCACGCCGACGGAGATCTACTCGTCGCCGAGCTCGATCTTCGTCGCCGGGTTCATCGGCTCGGCCAACCTGCTGCCGGGCGACGTCGTCGGCGTCGACGGCGAGCGCACGATGATCGCGCTGCGCTGCGGGCCGACGATCCCGGTGCTCGGGGCGAGCATGGCCGCCGGCGACGCGGTCACGGTGATGCTCCGCCCCGAGCGCCTCGTGCCGTCGCGCACCGAGCCGGACACCTCCAACAAGGTGTTCGGGCGGATCACCAACGTGATCTTCCAGGGATCGGAGCGGCGCCTCGTGCAGGTCCTGCGTGACGGCACCGAGCTGGTGCTGCACGTCGAGGCCGACCCCGAGTCCGCCGAGATCCACCCGGGCGACGAGCTGTGGACGTCGTGGCCGACCGACGCGGCCTACGCGATGGCCGGCACGTCGGCGATCGTCGGCGCGACCACGACCGACGTCGACGAGGTCCAGGCGGCGCTCGACGGCAAGGACGCGCCGGCACCAGCGACCGATGCCAAGCCGGTCAAGGAGAGCCGGATCAACCGCCGGGCGCTGCTGATCGGCGGCGGCGTCGTCGCCCTCGGCGCGCTCGGGGCGATCGCCCTGTCCGGCACGGGCAGCTCCGGCTCGGGCGGTGGCGAATCGGATGGCCAGACCGGGGCGATCGGCCAGCTCGGCACCGGCGACAAGGACGTGCGGATCCTCAACTGGACCGCGTACATCGACGAGGAGACCGTCCCGAACTTCGAGCAGGCCACGGGCATCAGCGTCGAGTACTCGGAGAACTTCAACGACAACAACGAGGTGTTCAACCGGGAGTTCCAGCCGATCCTCGGCACCGGCAAGGTGATGGACTACGACATCGTCTGCCCGACGTACTGGATGGCTGCCCGGCTGAAGAACCTCGGCTGGATCGAGGCGCTGCCGACGAACCTGATCCCCAACGCGAAGAACCTCGACCCGCAGTACCTGAACCTGTCGTGGGATCTCGGGGCGCGCACGTTCCTGCCGTGGCAGGCCGGCTACACCGGCTTCGCCTACAACCAGTCGGTCACCGGTCGCGAGCTGACCAGCGTGGACGAGCTGTTCAGCGACGAGTGGAAGGGCAAGGTCGGGATGTTCAGCGAGATGCGCGACACGCTCGGCCTGACGATGTTCAGCCTCGGCCTGGACCCGTCGACGGCCGACGAGGCCGGGATGAACAAGGCGCTCGACAAGCTCGAGGCCAGCGTCAACGCCGGGCAGTTCCGCCGCTTCACCGGCAACGACTACCTGCAGGACATCGACAACGGGAACTTCGCGGTGTGCATGGCCTGGTCCGGTGACATCGCTCAGAGCACCAACCCGGACGTGCACTTCGTCTACCCGGAGGAAGGGGCGATGAGCTGGTTCGACGCGATGGTCATCCCCAGCGGGGCGCCGAACGCGGTGGCCGCGGCGAAGTGGATGAACTACGTCTACGACCCGGCGAACGCCGCCCTGATCACCGCCTACGTGCAGTACGTGTCGCCGGTCGTCGGAGTCAAGGAGGAGCTGATCAAGCTGGGTGGTGACGCCGCCGCGCTCGCCGACAGCCCGCTGCTGTTCCCCGACGAGGAGACCAAGGCGCGGTTCAAGTCCTTCGCCGACATCCCCGACGACGTCGACGCCCGGATCACCGCCCGGTTCACGAGCGTGACGGGGACCTGAGATGGCCAAGACCGAGTCGACCGACAACAAGACGCTGCGCAACGCCCGCTTCGCGCCGTACGCGATGTCGGCGCCCGGCGTCGCCTGGCTGTACCTGTTCTTCCTCGTCCCGATGGTGACGCTGCTGAAGATCGCCCTGTCGACCAAGCCCAACCGCCTGCTGCCGAGGTTCGACTTCACCTGGGAGTGGTCCAACTTCCGCACCGCGTTCAGCGAGTACAGCGAGCAGCTCATCCGCGCCTTCGCCTACGCGGCGGTCGCCACCGTGCTGTGCGTGCTGATCGCCTACCCGATCGCCTACTTCATCGCCTTCAAGGCCGGGACGTGGAAGAACCTGCTGCTCGGGGCGGTGATGCTGCCGTTCTTCACCTCGTTCCTGCTGCGCACCATCGCCTGGCAGACGCTGTTCGCCGACGACGGACCGATCCTGTGGTTCATCGACCACCTGCACCTCAGCGGCGTGCTCGACGCACTGCGCATCACCGAGGACGGCAAGATCATCAACACCCAGACCGCGGTGATCGGCGGGCTGACCTACAACTTCCTGCCCTTTGCCCTGCTGCCGATCTACGTCAGCCTGGAGAAGGTCGACCGCCGCCTCGTCGAGGCCGCCCAGGACCTGTACTCCAGCTTCGGGCAGGCGTTCCGCAAGGTGATCCTGCCACTGTCGCTGCCCGGCGTGTTCGCCGGGACCCTGTTGACGTTCATCCCCGCCGTCGGCGACTTCATCAACGCCAAGCTGCTCGGCAACCCGAACACCCAGGTGATCGGCGAGGTCGTCCAGAGCCGGTTCCTCAACCAGAACGACTACCCGACGGCGGCGGCGATCAGCTTCGTGGTGATGGTCATCATCACCGCGGTCGTGCTGGTCTACGCCCGTTTCCTCGGCACGGAGGACCTCGTATGACGGCGCGGGGGCGCTCCAAGGGCTCGATCGCGCTGTGGGTGGTGACGATCCTCGGGCTGCTGTACCTGTTCGTCCCGCTGATCACGATCGCCGTGTTCACGTTCAACCAGCCGAGCGGCAAGTTCAACACGACGTGGGAAGGCTTCACGTTCGACAACTGGCTGCACCCGTTCAAGGAGGAGGCGTTCACCGATGCCCTCGTCGAGAGCATCCGCGTCGCGCTGATCGCCTGCACCCTGGCGACGGCCCTCGGTACGCTCGTCGCCCTCGCGCTGTCGCGCTACCGCATGCACGGCGGCGCGGCGATCAACATGCTGCTCGTGCTGCCGATCACCACGCCGGAGATCGTCATGGGCGCGTCGCTGTTCACCCTGTTCTTCAACCAGGGCGCCGATCTGGGATTTCGGACCATCGTCGTCGCCCACACCGGGTTCTGCCTGAGCTTCGTGGCGATGACGCTCAAGGCACGCATCCGGGGCTTCGACTGGACGCTGGAAGACGCGGCGATGGACCTCGGCTCGCCGCCGCTGCGCACGTTCTGGAAGATCACGTTCCCGCTGATCCTGCCGGGCGTCGTCGCCGCGTTCATGCTCTCGCTGGCGCTGTCGATCGACGACTACATCATCACGTCGTTCGTCGCCGGCAACGTGCGCACGTTCCCGCGGCAGGTGTTCGACGCCTCCCGGGTGACGATCCCGCCGCAGGCCCAGGTGCTGGCGACGATGATCATGCTCGTCGCGGTGATCGTCATCGTCGGTGGGACGATGATCGGCAACCGCCGGGCGGCGCGGGGATAACCTCGCGTCACCATGTCGAGCAACCCTCCAAGTAGGTCCGGGCCGGATCGCGACGGCCCACCCCGCATCGCACTCGCTCCCGAGGGGGCGCCCGGATGGATGCACGACGCCGTGGTCGCCGGTGGCGGTCACGTGGTCCCCGTCGCCGAGGCCGAGGGTCTCGTGTGGGCGGCGCCGCGGGATCCGTCGTCGCTCGACGCCCTGCTCGCCGATGCGCCCGACCTCACCTGGGTGCAGCTGCCGTTCGCCGGGATCGAGGCGTTCACCCACCTGCTCGACGACGAGCACCTGTGGACCTGCGGCAAGGGCGTCTACGCCGAGCCGGTCGCCGAGATGGCGCTGACGCTGGCGCTCGCCGGGATGCGCCACATCGGCGGATACGCCCGGGCGACGACGTGGGAGCGGCCGGCGGGGCGCAACCTGCTCGGGGCCAACGTGACGATCCTCGGCGGCGGCGGGATCACCGAGTCGCTGCTGCGCCTGCTGAAGCCGTTCGACTGCCACACCACCGTGGTGCGCAACCGGGTGACGGAGATGGACGGCGCCGACGAGGTCTTCGAGGCCGAGCGCTACGTGGATGCGCTGGCCGGCGCCGATCTGGTCGTGCTGGCGCTGTCGTTGACGCCGGAGACCGAGGGGATGATCTCCCGGTCCGAGTTGGAGATGATGGAGCGCCATGTGTGGCTGGTGAACGTGGCGCGCGGCAAGCACATCGTGACCGAGGACCTGGTGTGGGCGCTCGAGCATGAGGTCATCGGCGGCGCCGGCCTCGACGTCACCGATCCCGAGCCGCTGCCGGACGGGCACCGCCTGTGGGGCCTGCCGAACTGCATCATCACCCCGCACGTCGGCAACACGCCGGAGATGGCCGCGCCGCTGCTGTCGGAGCGGATCTCCACGAACGTCGCCCGCTTCGCCCGCGGTGAGCCCCTGCTCGGCGAGGTCCACATCGATCTTGGATACTGAACGCTTCGACGCTCGATTCGCTCGCTCATCTCGATCGAGCTTCGAGGCGCTGGCCCGGCCGTGCTCCACCGAGCAGGACGACCTGCCGGCCGAGGCGCGCAAGGCGATGGACACATTCGTCGCCGCCGGGCGCCTGCAGCAGATCTGAGCGGCCGGCGATGACCCACTACGAACGGCTGGGCGTCGCGCCGGACGCAACCGTGCAGGAGGTCCGTGACGCGTACCGCCGTGCCGCCCGTCGTCACCACCCCGACGCCGCCGGCGAGCACTCCGCGCAGGAGATGGCGGCGATCAACGAGGCGTGGTCGGTGCTGCGCGAGCCGGATCGACGCCGTGCCTACGACCTCAGCCTTGCCCGTCCATCGGCGCCCGGTGGCGGGCCGGCACGGCCGACCGTCGACGACGACGAACCGCTGCTGCCGCCACGACGGCCGTCGTTCAACCCGCTCGCTCGCTACCAGGACCCACCGCGCTTCCCGTGGCGGCTGATGTTCGTCCTCGCCGGCATCGGCACCGTCGTGGTGCTCGTCGGCGTGGCGATCAGCTCGCCGCCCAAGCCACGGCCGCCCGACAACGTGCTGACGACCGGATCGTGCGTCGTCATCCAGTCCAACGGCGACGCCGCCGAGGTCGACTGCACCGCGGCGCACGATGCGGTCGTCGTCACCCTCGTCGCCTTCGACGAGCGCTGCGAAGCCGGCCTCGAACCACACCGGGACCGCCAAGGCATGGGCATCGCCTGCCTCAAGACTGACTGACGGGCACGTCCTCGGTCGTCGGGGCGCCAAGTACGGTCAGCGCCCCGGGGCGGCAGGCGAAGCGCAGCGGCGGTTCCATCTCGGTGGGCTCGCCGTCCAGCGCGATCGCCAGGCGCCGCTCGTCGGCGTCGATGCGCAGCTCGGCCACCGACCAGCGATGGGTGTGATCGGCGGCGTGGAGGCCGCGCAGCTTGGTGCGGACCGCCTCGGTGAGCAGCCGCCAGCGCGACGCAGCCTCGATCTCGTAGACGCCGAGCACCCCCGCCGACAGCGACGTCCGCGTCCCGACGTCACGGCCGCCGTCGTCGTACAGGCCGTTGCCGACGAACAGCAGCGAGGTCTCGTGCAGCTCCGCCGGGCGACCGTCGAGCGCGACGCGCAGCCGGTCCCGCGGCGGGTTGCGCAATGTCGACCAGCCGGCGAGCAGGGTGGCGCGGATCTTGCCCCAACCACGTGTGGTGCGCAGCTCGTCGCGCTCGTCGACCATCCGCGGGTAGACGCCGATCGAGGCGTTGTTGACGAAGACCCGCTCGTTGACCTCGCCGACGTCGACGGCGGTCGGCACCGCTGCCACCAGGAACTCCGCCGCCTCGGCGAGCTCGGTCGGCACGCCGAGGTCCTTGGCGAAGTGGTTGAACGTGCCGAGCGGGAGGACGCCGAGTGTGATCCCGTCGTTGACGGCCACCGCGGCGGCGGTGTTGATCGTGCCGTCACCACCGGCGACGACGACGGTCTCACCGCGCTCGGCAGCGGCACGCATCCCCGCGCCGAGCTCGTCGGGTGGGATGTGCTCGGCGCTCGCCTCGGCACCGGCGTCGGCGAAGGCCGCGACGATGTCGGCGAGCTGCTCGTCGCCGGTCGCCGACCCGGCGGTCTCGTTGAGGAAGACGCGGAACGTCGCGGACACAGGCGCAAACGTAGAAGAGCGGGTGCGGAGAGGTCGAGCCGTCGGCCCAACGAGCTCGATCTCGTGTGGCCTCGCCGGCCGAGACACCGAACTGCGACGATCGCTCGCTTCGCCCGTCGGCTCGGCTCCTCGTCTCGGCACGATGGTCGCGGGGTCGATACCTCACTGGGCGCTGGGCTCGGCGTCGACCGGTTGGACCCGAGACAGGATCGTGACGCCGTCGACGGTCGTGTGGCCGCGGTAGTGCTGATCGAGGAGTGCCTTCACCTGGCCGGTCGGGTCGCAGGTGTCGGCGGCGGCGTACTGGGCGATGTACGTCGGCGGCGTCCGGTCGAGGTAGGCGATGAGGTGTTCGGTGGCGCCGGGCCCGACGATGACCTCGGGGAACCACAGATACGGGACGGGTGGGTCCTCGTCGGTGTCGGCGTAGACCGCCGGCCCACCGCACAGCACGTAGAGGCTGTCGCCGGCACGTCGATGGGTCTTGTACCAGTTGGCCACGTTGTGGTCGATCACGGCCTGGTGGTCCGACGCGGCCCGCGCCGGGAGGTCGCCGGAGCTGCCGGTGAACACCCAGATCGACGCGACGACCGCAGGGACCACGGTGAGGGCCGGCACGGCAAGGCGGATCCGCCGGGTGTCGGCGATCGCCGCGCCGGCGAGCGTGCTGATCGGCGCGGCCAGCAGCAGCCAGTAGTGGCGCCAGTAGCCGCCACCCAGCAGGAAGGCCCACGTGGCCGCGGCAAGCCACAGCAGCACCAGCAGGTCGCGCCGCGGCCATCGTTGCCGGGTGTCTGGTGAGCGGTGGACGGCGCGCCCGGCGACGCCGAGCACGCCGACGAGCAGCGCCGGGCCGAGCACGAGGGCGCCGTAGCGCGCCGTCCGGCGCAGCATCGGCCATCTCGGATCGCTGAACAGGCTCATCGTCGTCGACCGGTAGCCACCGACGGCGAACCACCAGCGCTGCCATCCGGTGAACGCGGCGTCGACGACCAGGACGGTGAGGACGATGGTGCAACCAGCGATGAGCCACACACCCGCCCGCATTGCCCACCGGCGCCGGGCAGGGTCGGCGACCGCGGTGATCGCCAGCCACAGCAGCATCGCCACCAGTGCGTCGAAGCCCGACTGCTTGAGCGACAGCGCCGTGCCTGCGAGCAGCCCCGCGCCGAGCATCCACCGCCACTCGTGGTGCCGGCCGACGCCGACGACGGCCACGGCCAGCCCGGTCGTGGCGACCGCTCCGCTGAGCAGCTCGCCGTTGGGGATGTAGCCCTCGAGCATCGGCGCGGACGAGACCACCGCGCAGGTCACCGCCGTCCAGCGCGCCGCTCGCTGGCCGAACAGCCGCCACGCAACGACGGCGGTCGACATGACGAGCAGCGCGCCGAACAGCATCGCCAACACCCGGATCGACGAGGTGTGGCCGCCGGCGATCCAGTTCCAGGCGCGGAACAGGCTGAGCAGGCCCTGGGGTCGGTCGACCCACACGTCGCGGTAGAGCACGCGGCCGTGCGCCCAGGCGCGGGCGATCGCCAGGTAGCCGCCCTCGTCCGCGTTGAGCGGTGTGAACATCATCGGGGCACGCAGCGCGACCGAGATCGCCACCGCCGCGGCGATCCACCCGGCGGTCCGCCGACGCTCAGGTCCCATCTGTGTCGAGAAGGTAGGCGTCCGGACATCTGCGCGATCTTCACGACGGGTCAACCGGCGGTAAACGTCTGCGGCCGGCCGTCGAGCGCGGCGTGTCGAGATGCCAACTCCGGAGCGCTGCCGCTAGTGTGCTGGGCACATCGCACCGTTGGCCCGGCCGCTCGGCCTGGCAGGTGGTCGAGGGCGTTTAGCTCAGTTGGAAGAGCGCCACGTTCACACCGTGGAGGTCGGGGGATCGAGACCCCCATCGCCCACTGCATCGCCCCTGGTCAGTCCTTGTGGGCTGAGTGTCTACCGAGACGACCAGATGTCCTCGACCTTCGACGCATCGGACGGGTAGCGTCGCGAACCGATGATGCGACGGTGCGAGCGTCCGGGCTGTGGTGAGCCCGCCGACCTCCACTACGGGATCGACGCCGAGCACCTCATGGTGTGGATCGAACCACTCGACGAGTCGCTGCCGGATCGTCCGGGCGTGCTGTGCCGTCGCCACGCGGACTCGATGGTCGTGCCGTTGCGCTGGACGCTCGACGACCGTCGCGAAGCGGTGCCCCGGCTGTTCAGGGCGCCGGCGGCCAGCGAGCCGGCGCCGCGTCCGAAGGCGGCGCGCTCGACGCGATCCCGCCCGCTCGGCGTGCAGCTGGCGCTCGACGGCGAACTGATCGTCGACGAACCGTCGCCCGTCGTGACGGAGGTGGCGGAGACGCCCGACGCGTCGCAGCCCGGCGACACGACCGTCGATGGCACCTCGATCGACGACACCTTGATCGATGACACTGCGGACGACGAAGCCGCCGACGGCGACGACGACGCCGCTCGGCCGGAGCCACCGGCTGCAACCGGCCTGCCGTGGCGGCCCGTGTTCGATCCCGACGACGACCTCGGCGGGCTGCTCGACGTCTCCAGCCCGCTGCTCTCCCGAGCGTTCAACGGCCGCGACCGTGGCGGCCCGGCCGCGCCGGCACACTGACACGGATGGACGTCACCGCCGCGCTCGACGCGCCCTGCCCGCCGGCCGAGCTGTTCGCGCTGATCGAGGACCTCGGCAGCTACCCGCGCTGGCTGGAACTCGTCCACCGAGCCGAGCCGGAGCAGCCGTCAGCGGCGACGGCCGCGTCCGCAACGGCGTGGCGCGTCGACCTGCGCGCCCGCCTCGGCCCTCTGGCGCGCAGCAAGCGGCTGCGCATGGAGCGCACCGAGCACGACGGCGACATGGGCCGCGTGCGCTTCGAGCGACGTGAGCTGGACGGGCGCCGGCACGCGCCGTGGGTGCTCACCGCCACGGTCGAGCCCGACGGCGACGGGTCGGCGCTGACCATGCACCTGCACTACGGCGGCAAGCTGTGGACCGGCGGCGTCCTCGAACGGGTGCTCAACGAGCAGATCCAGCAGGGGCGGACACGCCTGCTGAACCTGTCAGGGTTCTGAAGGATCGGCCTCGGCAGGCAACGGTCACCACGAACGACCAGGTCAGCGACGTGCTCTGCCGGGCCGATCGGAGCACTTCAGAACCCTGATGGTGCAGCCCACGCGCTGAGCCGGCCGTCGGCGCGCCGGTCGAGCACGAGCGGGAGGCCGAAGCACTCGCTCAGCACGTCGCCGTCCAGCGTCTCGTCGAGCGGGCCGCTGGCCACCACCTTGCCGTCGCGCAGCAGCAGGACGTGGGTCATCCCCGGCGGGACCTCGTCGAGGTGATGGGTGACGAGTACGAGCGGCGGGCTGGCCGGATCACCGATCAGCTCGACCAACGCCTGGACGAGCTGCTCGCGGCCGCCGAGGTCGAGCCGGGCGCTCGGCTCGTCGAGCATGACGACGCCCGGCTCGTTCATCAGTGTGCGCGCCAGCAGCACACGCTGCTGCTCGCCCGACGACAGCGTCGCCAGTGGCCGCTCGCTCGCCCAGCCGACGCCCATCCGTTCCAGGCAGGCGTTGGCGCGGTCGGCGTCGGCCGTCGTGTAGCGGTGCCACCACGGCTCGAGCGCCGCGTACCGCGCCGTCATCACGACGTCGCGGGCGTACAGCGTCGGTCGCAGCTGGCCGGCCAGCGCCGCCGACAGGTAGCCGACGCGGCGGCGCAGGACGCGCACGTCGGTGCGACCGAGCTGCTCGCCGAGGACGTGGACCGTGCCGGACGAGGGGTGCTCGTGCATGGACGCGATCCGCAGCATCGTCGTCTTGCCCGAGCCGTTGGCGCCCAGGACGAGCCAGCGCTGGCCGGGGAGGACCTGCCAGCTGAGCGGGGCCAGGATCTCGCGCCCGTCCCGGACGAACGTGACACGGTCGAGGGCGACGACGGGGGCGGGCTGGGCGGCGGGCTCGTTGGGCATGCGTCGACCGACCCTACGCGCCGGGCCGGCGCGAGCGCCCGCTGGTAGCGTCCGCGCCGATGCGGCGCTGGGCCAGGCTGATCGTGATCGGTGCCGCCGTCGCGCTGTGGAGCGTGCCGGCGCTCGGTCGCGCCGACGACGTCGATCCGGCACAGGCCGCCCGTGAGATCGCCGACGCCCGCCAGCGAGCCAACGACGCCGCCGGGGCGTACTTCGACCAGGAGGCCAAGATCGCCCAGCTGACCGACGAGCAGGACGCGCTGTCGGTGAAGATCTCCGCGGCGCAGCGCGACGTCGACGAGTTGGAGGCCAAGGCCGACGAGGTCGCCCTGCACCGCTACGTCAGCTCGGGGAGCGCGGACCTGCCGCTGCTCGACTCGTTCCGATCCGTCGACGACGCCGTGCAGCGGCGGGCCCTCATCCAGGTCGTCGCCGCGGGCTCGGCCGACGACTTCGACCGCTACCGGGCGGCTCGCGCCGACCTCGACGCCCAGCAGGCCGCGCTTGTCGCGAAGCAGGACGAGGCGGTCGTCGAACAGCAGCGCCTGGACCAGCTGCGCAAGGACGCGCTCGCCGAGGTCGAGTACCTCAAGCAGGTCCAGGCCGACCGTTTGCAGGACGAGGCGGTGCGTGCCGCGCTCGCCGCCGAGGAGTCGCAACGGGCGCGCGTCGCGCTGCAGCAGGCCGCGGCGGCATCGGCGACGACCACCTCGACGCTCGCCCTGGGCGTCGCCGGTGGCGCCAACGCCGACCGCAGCGCCGATGGCGACGATGGCGAGCCGGCCAGCTCGGCGAGCACGTCGCCGGTCGGCGCCGCCGGCACCGCGGCAGCCGCGGCAACCACGACGACCACCTCGCCGATGTCGGGCGCCGGTGACATCGGCGGGCGGACGACGCCGGTGACGCTGCCGACCGCGGCGGCGATCGGCGGTGTGGGCGGGGACTACGGCGGTCCGGGCTGGGTGTGCCCGACGGGCACGGCGGCAGTCGGGTTCGACTCCACGTTCGGTGCGCCACGCAGCGGTGGACGGCGGCACGAGGGCGTCGACCTGATCGGGGCGCGCGGCACACCGGTGCTCGCGGTGGTCGACGGTGTGGCCGTCGGCAAGCAGAACGCGCTCGGTGGCACGACGATCTCGCTCACCGGCGTCGACGGCAACCGCTACTACTACGCCCACCTCGACGGCTACGTGAACCTCGGCAACGTCACCGCCGGCGAGGTGATCGGCATCCTCGGCCAGACCGGCAACGCCATCTACAGCGTGCCGCACCTGCACTTCGAGATCCACCCCGGCGGCGGTCCGGCCGTCGACCCGTACCCGACTGCGTTGGCGCACTGCCCGCGGAGCTGAGTCCGCGTCGTTCGTGCTCCGGTCGCGGCCGAGCTGCTCCCGTCGCCTGCCGGCCGTGACGTGTGCCGAGCCGTTTGCGCTGCGCGCGTCGCGTCGTGGACAGTGCGGGGATGGCCGCTGAGACCTACACCCACGGACATCCGGCGAGCGTGCTGCGCGCCCACGGAGCGCGGACCGCGCGAGAGCTCCGCGGCCTACCTGCTCGGCCACCTGCGCGCCGGCGACCGGCTGCTCGACGTCGGCTGCGGCCCGGCGACGATCACGCTCGGATTGGCGGCGAGCGTCGCGCCGGGCGAGGTGGTTGCCGTCGACGGTGCACCGGCGGCGATCGAGGCCGCCGCGGCCACCGTCGGCGCGGCAGAGGCGGCTGGCGAGATCGAGCCGGAGCAGATCGTCGTCCGGGTCGCCGACGCCTATGCACTGCCGTTCGAGGACGGCAGTTTCGACGTCGTCCACGCCCATCAGGTGCTGCAGCACCTGGCCCGTCCGGTGGAGGCGCTGGCCGAGTGGCGGCGGGTCTGCCGCCCCGGTGGCATCGTCGCGGTGCGCGACGCCGACTACGCGGCCATGACGTGGTGGCCGGCGATGCCCGAGCTGGACCGCTGGCTGGCGCTGTACCGGGCCGCGGCGTCGGCCAACGGCGGCGAGCCCGACGCCGGGCGGCGGCTGCTGTCGTGGGCGCTCGCCGCCGGGTTCGATCCCGAGCGCATCCAGCCCTCCGCCGGGTCGTGGTGCTACGCGACCCCGCCGGAGCGGGCCCGCTGGGCGGGGACGTGGGCCGAGCGGATCACCGGCACGACGCTCGCCGAGCAGCTCGTCGAGCGGGCCATGGCGACCCAGGAGGAGCTCGCCGCGATCGGCGCTGCGTGGCGGCGCTGGGCGGAGCAGCCCGATGCCTGGTTCATCGTCCCCAACGGCGAGCTCGATCTGCCGCTGCTGACGCTCCCGCAGCGCGGGGAATCGAGCGTCGAGGAACTATCCGCAGATCTCCTTGGCGATGTGGATCCAGAAGTCGGCAGCCAGGCCGAGTGACTCGACGTCGATGCGCTCGTCGTTGCCGTGGAAGCGGGTGCCGAACGACTCCAGCGTGACGCTGGGGGAGAACAGGCCGGCGCCGTAGGCCACCGCGCCCTTCTCACGGAAGAAGCGGGCGTCGGTGCCGCCGACGACGAGGCCCGGCAGCAGCTCGGCTCCGGGGTAGGCCACCTGGGTGGCGTTGGCCACGGCATCCCACAGCGGATTGCCGCGTGGCGACTCGGTCGGGTTGCCGGACTGGATGTCGCTCCACGTGACATGGTGGGCCAGCTCGCCGAGCGCGTCGTGGAGCATCGCGTCGACGTCGACACGCGTCGTGCCGGGCACCGTGCGGATGTCGACGTCGAGCTCGACGGCGTCGGGGATGATGTTGGTCTTCTGGCCACCGTGGACGACGTTCGGCGAGATCGTCGTGTGCGTCGCCGCATGGCACGTGCGCGCCAACGGCGGCGGCAGCGTCTCGATCGTCTCCCAGATCCGCGCCGGGTCGAGCAGGCCCTCGCGAATCGCGTCGGGCAACGGCATCGCCGACACCTGCGCCTTCCACATGTCGGTGATCCTCGGCTGCGGCCGGTACGCCGCCAGGCGACGAACCACCTCGGCGGCCTTGACCAGCGCGTTGTCGGCGCCGAACGGCATGGAGCCGTGCGCCGGCGTCCCGCCGACGCGCAGTCGCCGCCAGGCGATGCCCTTCTCGCCGGTGTTGACCGTCACCCGCCGAACGCTGTCGGGCCCGACCGTCGACCAGCCACCGAGCTCGGTGAGCACGTAGTCGCTGGCGATCGCATCCCAGTGGTGATCGCACATCCATTCGGCGCCCCAGTTCCCGCCGGCTTCCTCGTCGGCCACGCCGAAGTAGATCAGCGTGCCCTTCGGCCGCCAGCCGGAGCGGGCCAGCTGGCGGAACGACACCGCCATCGACGCCGTCATGTTGAGCATGTCGATCGCCCCGCGGCCCCACACCTCGCCGCCGATCAGCTCGCCGCCGAACGGGTCCTGCGACCAGCCGTCGGGGTTGACCGGCACCACATCGGTGTGACCCATCAGGCACAGCGTCGGCGCCGACGGGTCGGTGCCCTCGATCCGGGCGACCATCGAGGTTCGTCCGGGCCGCGACGAGAACTGCTGGATGTCGACGCCGGGACCTTCGAGGTACTGCTGCAGCAGCTCGGCGTTGCGGACCTCCCCGCCGGAGCCGGGTGTGCCATCGTTGACGCACTCGTTGCGGATCAGCGTCTGGAGCAGCTCGGTGGTCGCTCCCATCAGCTCGTTGGCCATGCCCCAGTCCTACCACCGTGTCGCGCGTGCGGCTTACGATGGCGCCGTGCCACCCGCCGTCGCCCTCGACCGAGCCACGGTCGACGGGTTCCGGGCCGGCGACGATCGTGCCGTCCGCGAGGTCTACCGCGCCTACAGCGGTCTGGTGTGGAGCGTTGCGATGCGCGTCGTGCGCGACCGGGCGCTGGCCGACGAAGCCACCCAGCAGGCGTTCTTGCAGGCCTGGCGGGCCGCTGACGCGTTCGAGTCCGGCCGTGACCTCGGGCCGTGGTTGGTGACCATCGCGCGGCGGGTGGCGATCGACATCTACCGGCGCGAGCAGCGCCGCCCGACGTCGGCGCTCGACGACGCTGCCCCCGACCATCCGGCGCTGGTGACGATGCCGCCGAACGAGGAGCAGGCCTGGCAGGTGTGGCAGGTCCGCCAGGCGATCGACACGCTCAACCCTGACGAGCAGCAGATCGTGCGGATGCAGCACCTCGACGGCTACACCCAGAGCGAGATCGCCGAGCGGCTCGGGCTGGCCCTGGGGACGGTCAAGTCGCGCTCCTTCCGGGCTCACAAGACGCTGGCCGCCCGGCTGGCACATCTGCGCGAACCGATCGACGACGAGGGGCGTACTGGGAGGCGTGAGGAGCGTGCGCCGTGAGTGAACATCACGACGAGCCAACGGCAGACGAGGCGTTGACCGGCGACGAGCTGGCCCTGCTCGCCGGCCTCGACGCCCTCCTCGCCGACCCGGCGATGTGGGGTCGACCGTCCGACGAGGTCGAAGACGACGTACTGCGGGCGATCGGCGAGGCGCGGCGCACCGCCGTGGCCGAGCCACCGCCGCCATCGGTGGCCGTCGAGGCCACGGCGGGTGCTCCGGCCGCTGCTCCTGCACCTGCTCCGGTGACGGATCTGGCGGGGCGGCGCTCCCGCCGGAGCCGGGCGTGGTCGCTGGTGGGTGCCGCGGCGGTCGGTGCTGCCGCAGCCGGGTTGATCGTCGGGCTCGTCGCCAAGCGTGACGACAGCGCCAGCAGCAACGCCGACCACGCGCCGGCCGGCGCCACGACGCAGCAGTTGACGCTCACCGGCACCGACCTCGCCCCTGGCATCAGCGGCACCGCCACGGTCACGCCGCACCCGTCGGGCGTGGAGATCCGCCTCGACGTTCCCGGCCTGCCGAACCGCAGCGGCGGCGAGTTCTACCAGGCGTGGGTGAAGACGTGCGACGGTTCGCTGCTCGTGCCCGCCGGCTCGTTCCACGACCTGACGGACGCGATCGGCTGGGTCGGCGTGTCGATGGACGAGTACCCGATCGTCACCGTCACCCAGGAGGTCGCGGTCGCCGGACAGGACCCGGCACAGGGCTCCTCCGGCAAGATCGTCGTCGGCGGGACGCTCGGCACCTGCCCGTCCTCGTAGGCCGAGATCATGCGGTGGTGACCGGCCGGCATCTCGTCCTCGCGCTCGTCGTCCTCGCCGCGCTCGCCGGGTGCACGACCGGTGCCGGAGCCACGGAGCACCGCCGACTTCGACCGTTGCCCCGATTCATGACCGGGCTCCGGTCGCCCGCCCTGTTCGTGCTTCGGTCACAGCCGAGCTGCTCCCTACGCCCGCCGTGCTCGCCGCCTCCGCCGTGCTTCGGCGCTCGCCGCATCCTGATCGGCGGCTGAGCTTCGTGCGCACGGCGGGCTTGCTGCGCCGTCACCCGGCGGCCTGAGCGCGTGGCGATCCTGTTGGCGCTGGGGAGCGCACTCGTCTACGGGGTAGGGGACTACTGCGGTGGACGGGCCAGCCGGACGAACCCGTCGACGATCGTCACGTTGCTCGGGCAGGCGGCGAGCCTGGTGTTCGTCGTCGTCGCCGTGCTCGGGGTCGGGACGCCGGTGCCGGGCTTCGCCGATCTCGTCTGGGGTGGTACCGCCGGCGCCGCCGGCGCCGCCGCGCTGGTGATGTTCTACTGGGCACTCGGGCACGGGGCGATGACCGTCGTCGCCCCGACCACGGCGGTCATCGGCGCCGTCGTGCCCGTCGTCGCCGGGTTGGTGCAAGGGGAGCGGCCGCACGCACTCGCGCTGGTCGGCATCGTCGTGGCGATCGCCTGCGTCGCGCTGGTCAGCGGGCTCGGCGAGGCCGACCCGCAGGAGCACCGGGCGACGCCGCCACGGGTCCTCGTCGCCGCGCTCCTGGCCGGCGTCGGCTTCGGCTCGCTGTTCGTCCTGCTGTCGCACACCAGCGACGACAGCGGGCTGTGGCCGCTGGTCGCAGCCCGTCTCGTCTCGGTGCCGATCCTGGTCGTGCTCGTCACCGCCACCCGTGCCCGCCCCGGCGGGGACCGCCGGATCCTCGGGCTGGCCGTGTTGACGGGGATCCTCGACATGACGGCGAACGTGCTCTACCTCGGGGCGGTGCGCCGCGGCCTGCTGTCGATCGTCGCCGTGATCAGCTCGCTGTACCCGGCGAGCACCGTGGCGATGGCCTTCGCCATCGACCGCGAGCGGGTGACCCGCTCCCAGGCGATCGGCCTCGGCCTCGCCGCCGTCGCCCTCGTGCTGGTGACCCTCGGCCGCTCGTGACAGCGTCAGCCGGTGGCCTCGGCGATCAGCTCGCTCTCACGGGCCGCGGCGCGGAAGATGCCCTTGCTCATCAGGCTCGGCTCGGTCTTGCGCCGTGCCAGGTAGATCGCGGCGCGCGCCGCGTGGATCGTCGGGTCGTCGGGAGCGGCCCAGCCGGCGAAGTCGGCGAGGTGGCAGGCCAGGCGCAGGTCGCCGTCGGCCGCCGCGGCCTCGGCGCGGCGCATCACCACGTCGGCGCCGCCGGCCATCTCGGCGACCGTCGACCCGACCACGGCGTCCGGCGACGGCTTGAGCCGCGACGCGGCGCCGTCCCACCAGCCGCCGTACATCCGCCACACGTTGTGGACCACGAACTCGGGCTCGTCGTACAGCGGGCGCATGAACGGCTTGGCCAGCGTCTCGGCCGGGACCGTCACGGAGTGGACGATCGTGTCGAGCGTCTCGCCGGCGTTCATCATCGTGATCACCTCGTCGACGATGCGCTCCAGCGCGGTGGCGATCTCGTCGAGCACGGCGGCGATCCGCTCCCGCCCGGCGATCGGCAGGCCGTGCGCCGGCACGAACAGCTCCGGCCCCTGGGCGATCATCGCCCGCAGCGCCGCCGCCCACTCGCCGGGGTAGCGCTGGACCTTCTGCGGGTTGCCGGCGTTCGGGAAGTTCCAGATGACGAAGTCGCCGGCCATCGTCCACTTGCGCTCCGGTAGCCACGCCCACAGGTGGTCGTCGGTCTCGCCGCGGCGCATGGTGCAGCTCGATGACCTCACCGCCGACGGTGATCGTCGTGCTGTCGGCGAACGTCGTGTCCGGTCGCAGCGTGTCCCGTGGCAGGAACCGTTGGCCACCCGGGCGCACCGCCAGCGAGCCGCTCGCCGTGCCGTCGCCACCCATGCTCAGGTTGACCTCGCCGCGCACCCCGCCGAACTGGCGGGCGTTGATGATCCTGTTCCAGTCGTTGGTCAGCTCGTAGCGGTCGAGCCGCACCGGCACGTTCTCGTGGCCGACGACGTGGATCGCCGGGTGCCCGTCGCGCTCCGCGGCGGCGGCGAAGTGGCAGCTGCCACCGAGGTGGTCGACGTGGCCGTGGGTGTAGACGAGGTGGCTGACCGGCTTGGGCCGCCAGCCCCGCAGGGCGTCGACGACCGCCGCGCCGGTGTGCGCCCCGCTGGCGTCGAAGCACACCAGACCTTCGCCGGTGTCGAGCGCCACGCAGTGGCTGAAGCTCTCGACGATCGCCAGCTCGTCGGCCAGCTCGCTCAGCTCGTTGGTCACCCGGTTGACCGGCTCATCGGCGACGCCCGAGTCGATGATGCGGTTGGACAGTGCGATCAGATCTTCCCCCATGCCCGCAACCGTATGCCGCTGCGTCGCCGAGCGGGTCAGCACGTACCGGACGAACCAGTCGCCGACCACGCAGCCGAGCGCGTCTGCGGGCGAGTAGGTCTGCGCGGAGCTCAGACCTCGACGTCTTCGCCGGCCTCCCAGCGCAGGGCGAGGTCGTAGCCATTCGACAGGTCGGCGCGCACGAGCTCGGCGTCGAACGCGTTGTCGTACTGGCAGGCGATGATGTCGGCCGCGTCGGGGGAACCGGCCAGCTCGGCCCACACGTTCGGGTCCCACATCCCGCTGCGGCGGAAGGCCTTGGCGCAGTGGACGTACGTCGTCTCGACGGTCACGCCGATCGCCGACTTCGCCTCGCGAGGCATGTCGAAGCGGGCGAGCACGGTGGGATCGGTGGTGATGCACGCCGCGCCGTTGACGCGCACCGTCTCGCTCTGGCCGGGGACGACGAACAGCAGGCCGATGCGGCCGGTGTCGACGACGTTCTGCAGGGTGTCGAGCCGGTTGTTGCCGCCGAGGTCGGCGATGGCCAGATGGGTGGCGTCGAGGACGCGGACGAAGCCGCTGGGACCACCGCGTGGCGAGGAGTCGGCGCGGCCGGCGCCGTCGAAGGTCCCGATCACGACGAAGCGGCTGAGCTCGATGAACCGCGTCGACGCCGCGTCGAGCGCTGGGCGCTCCTTCTTGACGACGGCCTCGTGCGGCTGGCGGTAGAGCTGGCGCAACGCCTCGACGCTGTCGACCGTGTGACTGAACGACCCATCCGGCATTGGCTGATTGTACGAGACTGTCCCGATGAAGGCTGTCGTGCTGCGCGCTCATGGTGGACCCGAGGTGCTGACGATCGAGGACGTCCCGGTGCCCGTTCCCGGTCCGGGCGAGGTGCTCGTACGGATCGTCGCCACCGCGCTGAACCGCGCCGACGTCGTGCAGCGCACCGGTGGTTACCCCGACCCGCGGGGCCTGGCGGTGGAGATCCCGGGCCTGGAGATGTCCGGGATCGTCGAGTCGGTGGGGGAGCGGGTGCGGATGTGGCGTCCTGGCGACCGGGTGATGGCGATCGAGGCCGGCGGCTGCTACGCCGAGTACGTCGCCGTCCACGAGCGCCAACTGCTGGCGATCCCCGAGTCGGTCGCCACGGAGGACGGCGCGGCGATCCCCGAGGTGTTCCTCACCGCCTGGGACGCGCTCGTCCTGCAGGGCGGGTTGACCAGCGGGCGCTGGGCCCTCGTGCACGCAGGTGCGTCGGGTGTCGGCACCGCGGGGATCCAGATCGCCAAGGCGATCGGGGCGCGCATCGCCGTCACCTGCTCGGCAGGCAAGGCCGAGGCCTGTCGTGATCTCGGCGCCGACCTCGTGCTCGAACGCTCGCCGCACCACTGGGCGGCCGACGCCAAGTCCGCGGTGCCAGGCGGGTTCGACGCGGTCCTCGACGTGATCGGCGGCGACGAGGTCAACCGCAATCTGCAGGTCCTCGCGCCGCGCGGCACGATCGTCCAGGTCGGCCTGGTGGGCGGCGGGACGACGAACGTCAACGTCGGCCTGCTGCTGATGAAGCGGGCGCACTGGGTGGGCACGACGCTGCGCGCCCGGCCGATCGAGGAGAAGGTCGCCGTCGTCCGCCGCTTCGCCGCCGAGATGCTCCCGCTGTTCGAGACCGGCGCGCTGCGCCCGGTGATCCACGCCCGCTACCCGCTCGAGCGCATCGCCGACGCCCACGTCGAGCTCGAGGCGAACACCACCGTCGGCAAGGTGCTGATCGACGTCAGCGCGGCGTGACGTCTATCGGACGGTGATGCGCCTCGTGTGGTAGCCGGTGGCGCCATCGGGTGCAGGTGGGGCGACCTGCTCGGTCTGGGTCTCGCCGGTCTTGTCGGTGGCGCGCACCTGGACCTTGTGGGTGCCCGACGTGGCCTCCCAGCCGATCGTCCACTGCCGCCACGTGTCGTCGGTGACGTCGGCCGCCGACGTCGCTTCGCGCCACTCGGCATCGTCGACGCGCACCTCGACCTTGGCGACGCCACGATGCTGCGCCCAGGCGACGCCGGCGATCGTCGTCGGCCCCGAATCGAGGGTGTCCGACGCGCGCGGCACGTCGATACGCGACTGCGTCTTGATCGGGCCGTCGCGCGACCAGCCGAGCGGGACCCAGTAACCCTCCGCATCGCTCCACCGGTTGAGCTCGATCCGGCGCAACCACTTGGTGGCGCTGACGTACCCGTACAAGCCGGGGACGACGAGCCGCGCCGGGAACCCGTGCGCCAGCGGCAGGGTCTTGCCGTTCATCGCCAGCGCGATCATCGCGTCGCGCCCGTCGATGGCGACGCTGAGCGGGAAGCCGGCCGTGAACCCGTCGATGCTCGTCGAGTACACCTGCTCGGCCGCCGGGTCGACACCGGCCCGGTCGAGCAGATCCTTGAGCAGAACCCCCTGCCACACCGCGTTGCCGACGAGGTCGCCGCCGACCGTGTTGCTGACACATGTCAGCGTGATCACCCGCTCCACCTGCGCCATCGCGCTCGAGGTCGGCGTACGAGAACGACAGCGGGTGCTCGACCATCCCGCCGACGTCGATCTTCCACGCCGACAGGTTCACCTGTGGGAACGACAGCGCCGTGTCGATGCGGTAGAAGTCGTCGTTCGGTGTGACGAACGGGGTGCCGTCGACCAGCCCGTCGGCGTCGGCGGGGATCGTCACCGTGTCCTGCGCCGCGGGGATCGAGTCCGGGATCGCCTGCTGGGTGTCCTCGAGTCGCCGGTCCCCGAGCGCGGCGGTGACGCCGCCGCCCACCGCGACGACGCCGGCGACGGCACCGGACGTCACCAGGAACCGGCGCCGGTCCCACCCGAGCGGCGCTCGTGACCGCTCTGGCGTGCGCCGCGGTCCGGGTGGACGCGGCAGCAACTTCGCCAGAACGGCGATGCCGGCGAGCGCGCCGAGCAGCGGTGCCGGCATCGCCCCGGCGGACTCATCGGGCAGGCTCACGGCGCAGACCGCGCCGAACAGCCCGAACGCGGCGATGCCGGCCGTGCCGACCCAGTGCCGCCGGATCGAGGCGACCCCGAGCACGACGGCGACGATCGCCAGGATCACGGCGATGCCGATGCGCAGCGCCGTCTTGTCGTCGGTGCCGAACGCGCTCTTGCCGAGCTCGATCAGCCAGGCCGGGGCGTGATCGATGACCTGCTCGCCGACCGCGTCGATCGGCGAGCGGACCTCGATGATCGACGCGACCAGCGTGCCGACGACGATCGCCGCGGCCGCGGCGAGCAGACCAGCCAGGCCGGCCGCCGCACGCGGCGTCGGAGCGACCACCGGCAGCCTGGTCTCGTCGACTTCGAGCTCGACCACCATGCCGTACCGTCCTTGGTCTTCCCAGGAACGTTACGGCCCCGTTCACGATCATGCTCCGGTCGGGGCGAAGCCCCTCCCTGCGCCTGCCGTGCTCGCCGCCTCCGCTGCGCTTCGGCGCTCCGTCTCGAACCGGCGCTGCACCTCGCCGTGGGTGCTCCTAGCGGCTCGTGACCGGCACGTAGTCGCGCACGCCGACGCCGGTGTACCACTGCCGAGGCCGGCTGATCTTCTGGTCCTTGTCGCCGAGCAGCTCCTGCCAGTGGGCCAGCCAGCCGACCGTGCGGGGGATGGCGAACAGCACGGTGAACATCGCCACCGGGAAGCCGAGCGCCTGGTAGATCAGGCCCGAGTAGAAGTCGACGTTCGGGTACAGCTTGCGGCTCGTGAAGTAGTCGTCGCTGAGCGCGACCTCCTCCAGCTTGAGGGCGACGTCGAGCAGCGGGTTCTTGCCGGTGACCTCGAACACGTCGTAGGCCGTCTGCTTGATGATCTTGGCCCGCGGGTCGTAGTTCTTGTACACCCGGTGGCCGAAGCCCATCAGCCGGCCGCCCTGGCCGCCCTTCACCGCCTCGATGAACGCCGGCACGTTCTCGACGCTGCCGATCTCGGTGAGCATCCGCACGACCGCCTCGTTGGCGCCGCCGTGCAGCGGGCCGTACAGCGCCGAGGCTGCCGCTGCGGCGCACGTGTACGGGTCGCTCTCCGCGGAGCCGACGACGCGCATCGCCGTCGTCCCGCAGTTCTGCTCGTGGTCGGCGTGGAGGATGAACAGCACGTCCATCGCCCGCTCCAGCCGCGGGTCGATCTCGTAGTCGTCGCCGACACGCCACATCATGTTGATGAAGTTGGCGGGGAACGACAGGTTGTTGTTGGGGTAGACGAACGGCAGGCCGACCGAGAAGCGGAACGACATCGCCGCCAGCGTCGGCATCTTGGCGATCAGCCGGAGGATCTGCTTGTCCCGGCTGGCCTTGTCCTTGATGTCCTTGGCATCGTCGTAGAACGTGCCGAGCGCGGCGATCGCGCTGACGAGCATGCCCATCGGGTGGGCGTCGTAGTGGAAGCCGTCGACGAACCGCTTGCGCATGTTCTCGTGGATGAACGTGTGGTGGGTGACGTCCTCGGTCCACGTCGCCAGCTGCTGGGCGTCGGGCAGCTCGCCGTTGAGCAGCAGGTAGGCGACCTCCAGGTAGGTGCTCTGCTCGGCGAGCTGCTCGATCGGGTAGCCGCGGTAGCGCAGGATGCCGGCGTCGCCGTCGAGATAGGTGACAGCGCTCTTGCACGCGGCGGTCTGCATGAACGCCGGGTCGTAGATGTACAGCGAGGGGTCGAGCTCGCGGACGGCGGTGGCCGGGAACACGCCGTCGGAGATCGGGACCGTGACCTGCTTGCCGGTGCGGTCGTCGATGATGGTGATGGTGTCGGGCATGTTCTTCCCTTCGCTGACACGGACAGATCGGATGGGGCTTGCTCCCCGGCGGGGGAGACTAACCCGCACGATCAGAGCGGGGTGTTGTCGTGTCCTCGGGCGACGATGCGCTCACGCTTGTCGCGCAGGACGAGCAGGGCGTCGGCGATCACCTGGCGGGTCTCGGCCGGCTCGACGACCGCGTCCAGCAGTCCCCGTTCGGCAGCGACGTACGGGTTGAGCAGGCGCTCCGCGTAGTCGGCCTCGAACGCGGCGCGCTCCTCGGGCGTGGCCCGCCGCTGGAGGATCGCCGCCGCCTGGCCGGCGCCCATCACCGCCAGCTCCGCGGCCGGCCAGGCGATGCACAGATCGTTGCCCATCGTCTTGGAGTCCATGACGATGTAGGCCCCGCCGTAGCTCTTGCGCAGGATCAGGCAGATCCGCGGGACCGTCGCCCGGGCGTAGGCGAACACGAGCTGGGCGCCGTGTCGGATCATCCCGCGCCACTCCAGGTCCTTGCCGGGGTAGAAGCCGGGTGTGTCGACGATCGTGACGATCGGCAGGTTGAACGCGTCGCACATCGCCACGAACCGGGCGGCCTTCTGCGAGGCCGGGATGTCGAGCGTGCCGGCGAGGGCGATCGGCTGGCTGGCGACGATCCCGACCGGCATCCCGGCGATGGCCGCGAACCCGGTGACCACGTTCGGCGCCCACCGGGCGCGCAGCTCGAGCAGCTCGCCGTCGTCGCAGATCGCCCGCACCACCTGGCGCACGTCGTAGCTGCCCGTGGACGTCACCGGCATCAGCGCCCCCGCCTCTGGCACCAGGCGGTCGACCGGATCGTCGGTCGGTCGCAGCGGTGGCTCGTCGGCGTTGTGCCGGGGGAGGTAGCCGAGCAGCTGCTCGACGAGGTCGATCGCCGCCGGCAGGTCGGGGGCGATCAGCGACGCTGCACCGGTGTAGCGGGCGTGGCTCGCCGCGCCGCCGAGCTCCAGCTTGTCGACGACCACCCCGGTGAACTCGGCGATCATCGTCGGGCCGCTGACGAACGCGTAGGCGTCGTCGGTCATCACCACGAGGTCAGCGAGGCCGATGAGCAGCGCCGGGCCGGACACCGCCGGGCCGTCGACGACGAAGATCGTCGGGACGATCCCGGAGCAGCCGGCCAGCGCCTGGGCGGCCCGACCCCAGCCGTGCAGCGCGGCGAACCCCTCGACGATGTCGGCGCCGCTCGAGCGCATGACGCACACCAGCGGGGCGCTGACGCCGACGGCGGTGCGCGCGGCGTGCTCGATCATCAGCGACGACTCCGACGACAGGGCACCGCTGCGGGTGCTGGCGTCGACGTCGACCCAGACGACGTCGCGACCGGCACACGGCCGCACGTCGACGGCGACGGATGCCGGGACTCCGGTGCGCAGGGCGACGGTCACAGCGCGCAGGCTAGGGATCGCGCGGTGCGATCAGCCGGATGCGGCGCGGCTCAGCGGGACGACGTCGCCGCCGACGAACAGGCCGGGCTGATCGGCGCCCTCCTCGGCCACCACCTGACGCATCGCTGCGAGCACGGCGCGCGTCGCCGCGCTCGGTGAGGGGCGGCGACGCTGTGCCCACCCGACGACGCGGCGAGGCAGCTCCGGCACGGTGATCCGCTGGAAGTCGCCGTCCAGCCAGCGCGGGATGGCCGTGGCCGGGACGATGGCGGCGCCGTAGCCCTCGAAGGCAAGCGAGGCCATCAGCCGCACGCCGTCGATCTCCACCTTGGCCTGCAGCTCGGTGCCGGCGTTCGCCGCGGCGCGATCGAGGACCCGGCGCAGCGCGCTGCCGCGCGGTGGGAGCAGCAGCACGTGCGCGGTGATCTCGGCCAGTGGCACCTCGGAGCGGCCGGCTAGCTCGTGCGGTGCCGGCACGAGCAGGACGAGGTCCTCGGCGAACAGCGGCTCGACCTCCAGCTCCGGATCGTCGACCGGCAGGTGGGTGACCGCACCGTCGAGGTGCTGGGACACGAGCCGCGGGATGAGGTTCGTGGTGTTGCCCTCGAGGATCGTGATGCGCACCGCCGGATGGTTGTGCTGCATGCAGCCGAGCAGCTGGGGGAGGATCCAGCGGGCGGTGGTGCCGATGAACCCGATGCGCGCCTCGCCCCGAACCTCGTCGCCACGGGAGGCCATCTCGGCGGCGATGTCGTCCAGCTCGTGGAGGATCCGGCGGGCTCGTTCGACGACGAGCGCCCCCTCCTCGGTGAGGCCGCCGCGCTGGCGATCGACGAGGGTGACGCCCAGCTCACGTTCCAGGCGGGCGATGTGTCCGCTGACGTTGGACTGCACGGTGTACAGCGCCCGGGCGGCGGCGGAGAACGAACCATGGTCAGCGATCGCAACGAGCGTGCTCAGCTGTCGCAGATCCATCGCTGGAAACGATAGCAGATATCACGGAAAGCAGCTTGAAAGATCGCCGATCCTCGTGCATAGTTTCACGTACAGATCGAAACGCACCGACCCCCCATCGAGTGCGTTCGACAGAACCCACAGGTGGACCCCCCATCCACCGGGTTCCGGTTGAGAGGCCCCGCTTCCCCCAAGCGGGGCCTTTCCCTTTCTCGCCTACAGTGCGGCCGATGCCGACCGACCCAGACCGCGACCGCGGCGCCGCGTTCTTCGACCTCGACCGCACGCTGCTGGCGGGCGCGTCCGGCACCGTGTTCTCCGAGGCGATGCGCCAGTCGGGCTTCACGTCCCGCTCCGTGCCCGGCGAGGGGTTCGTCTACCGGCTGTTCAACTCGATCGGTGAGACGTTGCCGTCGATGGCGCTGGCCCGGGCTGGCGCCCGGATGGCCAAGGGTCGCGCCCGGGCGGCCGTCCAGGAGGCCGGGCGGACCGCCGCCCCGCAGCTCGCCGAGCTGGTCCAGCCGCTGGCCGCCAGCGTGTTCGCCAGCCACCGCAGCGCCGGTCGCCCGATCGTCATGGCCACCACGTCGCCCTACGACCTCGTCGCCCCGCTCGCCGAGCTGCTCGGCCTCGACGACGTGGTGGCGACGCGCTACGACATCGACGACGACGGGAACTTCACCGGCGGGCTGACCGGCCCGTTCGTGTGGAACGCCGGCAAGCTCGCCGCCGTGCGCGAGTGGGCCGGGACCCATGGCATCGACCTCGCCGCCAGCTACGCGTACAGCGACAGCTTCTACGACGCGCCGCTGCTCGCCGCCGTCGGTCACCCGTACGTGGTCAACCCCGATCCGCGGATGCAGCTGCTCGCCGCCACCCGCCGCTGGCCGGTGCTCGACCTCGCCCAGACACCCGATCAGTCCTCGACCACGGAGGTCCACGACATGGCCCGCATCCCGACCGTCAACGCCGACATCCGAACGATGGCGATGAGCTTCGCCAACCCGCTGCTGATCCCGTACGCGCGCTTCGACATCGCCGGCGACGAGCACATCCCGCGCAGCGGGCCGGCGATCATCGTCGCCAACCACCGCAGCTACTTCGACTCGGCGGCGATGGGTCTGACGATCGCTCGGACGGGGCGCAGCGTCCGCTTCCTCGGCAAGAAGGAGGTGTTCGACGCGCCGGTGATCGGGCCGATCATGTCGGCGATGGGCGGGATCCGCGTCGAGCGCGGCAGCGGCAGCGACGAGCCGCTCAACGCCGCCGCCGAGGCGCTGGAGAAGGGTGACCTCGTGGCGATCATGCCGCAGGGGACGATCCCGCGCGGGCGGGCGTTCTTCGATCCGGAGCTGAAGGGGCGGTGGGGTGCTGCCCGCCTGGCGAAGATGTCCAAGGCACCGGTGATCCCGATCGGGATCTGGGGGACCGAGAAGGTGTGGCCGCGCTCGGCGCGCCTGCCGAACGTGCTGCGCGTCGTCGACCCGCCGCTCGTCACCGTGCGCGTCGGGGCGCCGGTCAAGCTCGGCTACCGCAGCGCCGACGCCGACACGAAGAGGATCATGACGGCGATCATGGACCTCCTGCCGGCCGAGAGCCGCGAGCACCGCGAGCCGACGGCCGCCCAGCTGGCCGCGACGCTGCCGCCCGGCTACAAGGGCGACCCCGACGCCGAGCCGGCGCGGCGCCCCGGCAAGGATCGCTGACCCTCGAACGTCAAGGCGCGGCAAGCGCCGAAGCGCAGCGGAGGCGGCGAGCACGGCAGGCGCAGGCCAACACCTGGCTGCGACCGGAGCACGAACATCAACGGTCGAGCAGCTCGGCGTAGCTGTCCATCGTCGCCAGCGCCTCGTCGCGGTCGAGGCCGGGCAGGCCGAGCGCCACCCACGAGGCGCCGATCTCGGCGAGGTGGGCAAGGTTGGCTGCGTCGGGCTTGGCGCCGAACACGCCCAGGCGCAACGTCGACGGATCGCGCCCAGCAGCTTCCGCCGCCGCCCGCAGGCGCTGCCACGACTCGCCGATCTCGAAGCGGCCCTGGATCGGCATCCACACGTCGCCGAGCTCGATGATCTGCTCGAAGTGCCGCTTGGTCGGCGACGCGCCGAACACGATCGGCGGGTGCGGCCGCTGGACCGGCTTCGGCCACGCCCACGCCGGTCCGAAGTCGACGAACTCGCCGTGGAGCTCGGCCTCGTCCTCGGTCCACAGCGCCTTGCAGGCCAGCAGGTACTCGCGGACCCGGGCCCGTCGGGTGGCCGGGTCGACGCCGTGGGCCTCCATCTCCTCGTGGTTCCAGCCGTAGCCGACACCGAACATGAACCGCCCGCCGGAGATCACGTCGAGCGAGGCGACCTCCTTGGCCAGCCACAGCGGATCGCGCTGGGCGACGAGCGTGATGCCGGTGCCCAGCAGGATCCGTTCGGTCACCGCCGCCGCGGCGGCGAGCGCGACGAACTGGTCGTGCGTGCGCCAGTACATCTCCGGCAGGGGCGGGGCGCCGGCGCGTCCGCCCCACGGCGTGCGCCGCGACGTCGGGATGTGCGAGTGCTCGGGGAACCACAGCGAGTCGAAGCCGCGGGCCTCGGCCTCGCGGGCCACCTCGATCGGCTGGATGCCCTTGTCGGTCGGGAAGATCGTCAAGCCGAGACGCATGCCGGCACCGTAGGCCGACCGGTCCGATTCCGACGGGTTGGTTCGAGCGGCTCGCGCTGGACAGTGCCCCACCAGCGACCCGGGCCAGCGGCTGGGACTCGGGACCGACGGTTCGGGGCGTCAGCCGAGCGAGGGGCCGTCGAAGCGGTCGATCGTCGTGAACGCCTCGACCGGGCGGCGGCGCAGCTTGGTGGGGTGGTGCTCGACGTACCCGAGGAAGATCGTCGCCGCCAGCGCGTGGCCGTCGGGCAGGCCGAGGAGGGGAGCGGCGCGCGGCTCGGCTCGTGACAGGAACGTGGTCAGCACGCCGCCGAGACCGCGGTCGCGCGCCGCCAGGACCACGTTCCAACAGAACGGGTAGACCGACGCCCCGCCGACGATCGGCGGCCGGTCGAGGATCCCGTCCATGATCGCCACGTGGCGCAGGTCGGCGGCGACGGCGAGCACCACCGGCACGTTCTCGATGCCGGCCAGGAGCGGGTTCGGCGTCGGCACCGGCGGGGCGTCGATCGACCGGCCGAAGGCGAACGGCGTCGCCCCGACCGCGACCGCGCCGCAGTACTCGTCCCAGATCTCCTGCATGAGATCGGCGAGCTGCCGGCGCAGCGCGCCGTCCTTGACGACGGCCACCCGCCACGGCTGGCGGTTGCCGCCGCTCGGGGCGAAGCGGGCGTCGTCGAGGATCGCCGTCACCTCGGAGTCCGGCACCGGCTCGGGCGTGAACACCCGCTGCGAGCCGGTGCCGCGCATCACCTCGCGCAGCTCCACGATCAGGAGGCGCCTTCCGCGACCTTCCTGCGCACGACGTTGAGCGCCGAACCGGCCTCGAACCACTCGACCTGCTCGGGGCTGAACGTGTGCACGGCCTCGAAGTCACGGGTTGTGCCGTCGGGCTTGACGATCTGGCAGCGCACGTTCTGGCCGGGCTTGGGCGGCAGGTCGAGCACGTTGATCCTGTCGTCCTCGCCGATCTCGTCGTAGGTGGCCGGGTCGGCGAACGTCAGCGGCACGAGGCCCTGCTTCTTCGCGTTGGTCTCGTGGATGCGGGCGAAGCTGCGGGCGAAGATCACCAGGCCGCCACGGAAGCGCGGCTCCATCGCCGCGTGCTCACGCGACGAGCCCTCGCCGTAGTTGCGGTCGCCGATCGCGCACCACCGCACGCCGGCCTCGCTGTACTGCTTGGCCAGATCGGGATACGTCCGCGTCGAGCCGTCGACCGCGCTCTTGCCCTCGCCGACCGCCCCGGTGAACGCGTTGACCGCCCCGAGGAACAGGTTGCCCGAGATATTCTCCAGGTGGCCGCGGTAGGTCAGCCACTTGCCGGCCGCCGAGATGTGGTCGGTGGTGCACTTGCCCTGGGCCTTCATCAGCACGGGCAGGCCGAGGTAGTCGTTGCCGTCCCACGCCGGGAACGGCTGGAGCAGCTGCAGGCGACTGCTGGTGGGGGAGACGACCACCTCGACGCCCGAGCCGTCGGCGGGCGGCGCGGTGAACGTGTCCTTGCCCGGGTCGTAGCCCTGGTCCGGCAGCACCTCGCCGACCGGCGCCTCCAGGCGCACCTCGGTGCCGTCGGGCGCCGTGATCGTGTCGACCGTCGGGTCGAAGTCGAGCAGGCCCGACAACGCCAGGGCGATCACCGTGTCCGGGCTGGTGACGAAGCTCAGCGTGTTGGCCGAGCCGTCGTTGCGCTTCGGGAAGTTGCGGTTGAACGAGTTGACGATGGTGTTGGCCTGCTCGGTGACCTCCTGCGAGCGCTCCCACTGGCCGATGCACGGGCCGCAGGCGTTGGCCAGCACCGTGGCGCCGATCGCCTCCAGGTCGGCCATCAGCCCGTCGCGCTCGATCGTCGCCCGGATCTGCTCGGAGCCGGGCGAGACCAGCAGGTCGGTCTTGACCCTCATCCCGTGCGCTGCGGCCTGGCGGGCGACGGACGCGGCGCGGGTGATGTCCTCGTACGACGAGTTCGTGCACGAGCCGATCAGCGCCGCGGTCGATCTCCAGCGGCCAACCGTTCTCCCGGGCCTGCTCGCCGACGTCCTTGCCGATGCGGTGGGCGCGGTCGGGCGAGTGCGGCCCGTTGATCAGCGGCTTGAGCTGGTCGAGGTCGATCTCGATGAGCTGGTCGTACAGCGCGCCGTCGTCGGGGCGCAGCTCGTCGGCGACCTTGTCGGCGGCGTCGGCGATGGCCTCGCGGCCGGTGGCCTTGAGGTACATCGCCATGTTGTGGTCGTAGCCGAACAAGCTGCAGGTGGCGCCGATCTCGGCGCCCATGTTGCAGATCGTCGCCTTGCCGGTGGCCGAGATCGAGTCGGCGCCGGGGCCGTGGTACTCGACGATCGCCCCGGTGCCGCCCTCGACGGTGAGCACGCGGGCGACCTCGAGGATGACGTCCTTCGGGCTCGACCATCCGCTGAGCGTGCCGGTGAGCTTGACGCCGATCACCTTCGGCCAGCGGACGTTGAAGGGGAAGCCGGTCATCACGTCGACGGCGTCGGCGCCACCGACGCCGATGGCCACCATCCCGAGGCCGCCGGCGTTGGGTGTGTGGCTGTCGGTGCCGATCATCATCCCGCCGGGGAAGGCGTAGTTCTCCAGCACGACCTGGTGGATGATCCCCGAGCCCGGGCCCCAGAAGCCGATGCCGTACTTCGCGCTGACGGTGCGCAGGAAGTCGTAGACCTCCTTGTTCGTGTCGACGGCGACACCGAGGTCGATGCTGCGCGCCGACCTTCGCGGAGATCAGGTGGTCGCAGTGCACGGTCGACGGCACGTGCGTCTCGGGCAGGCCGGCGGTCATGAACTGCAGCAGCGCCATCTGCGCGGTGGCGTCCTGCATGGCGACGCGGTCGGGGCGGAAGTCGTTGTAGGTGCCGCCGCGCTCGATCGGTGCCGACGGGTCGTCGAGGTGGTTGAGGAGGATCTTCTCGGTGAGCGTGAGCGGCCGCCCGAAGCGCTCGCGGTCGGCGTTGGCCCGCTCGACGAGCGTGGCGTACACCCCCTCCACGAGTTCGATCGGCGTTCCTGCGCTGACGGTCATCTCGGCCCCCTCGGTTCGGCGTGACGTGATTGCGATGTGGTTCGCCGCAGAGTGTCGCACTCGGCGCCGATGTAGACAAGTATAGTACAAGTTGTGGATGGGTCAGCGAGACGACCGTCACTCGGCCGGTCAGGGCTGGTGGGCATCGATCACGTCCAGCTGGCGATGCCGGCTGGCGCCGAGGACGAGGCACGAGCGTTCTACGCCGGCACCCTTGGGCTGGTCGAGCAGCCGAAGCCGCCGCTGCTGGCGGTGCGCGGCGGGTGCTGGTTCGGGGGCGGAGCGGTGAAGCTGCACCTCGGCGTCGAGGACGACTTCCGTCCGGCGCGGAAGGCCCATCCGGCGCTGCTCGTCGACGGCTTGCGCGCCTTCGTCGCGGAGCGTGGGCTCGACGTGCGCTGGAGCGACGAGATCCCCGACACGGTGCGCTGCCACCTCGACGACCCGTTCGGCAACCGTATCGAACTGGTCGACACGGGCACCGACGCCGGTGGGGGCGTGGCGCCGTGAGCCGCACGATCCGCTACCAGCAGATCGCCGCCGATCTGCGCGGCCGCATCGCCGAGCTCGGCGGGGGCCGGCTGCTGCCGAGCGAGAGCGACCTGTCCGCCGAGTTCGGCGTCAGCCGGGTCACCGTGCGCCGCGCCCTGGAGCTGTTGCGTGAGGAGGGGCTCGTCGAGTCGCGCCAGGGCTTCGGCTGGTACGTGTCCGGGGAGCCGCTGCGCCAGCAGCTCAGCGAGCTGGTGACGATCGAGGGCGAGCTCGAGGCCAAGGGCTTCGAGCCGGCGCGCAAGGTGCTCGAGTTCGCCTTCGAGCCGGCATCGAAGCGCGTGCGGGCGATCCTCGGGACCGACCAGGTGCTGCGCGTCCGCCGGGTGAACCTGGCCGACGACGTGCCGTTCGCCGTCGTCACCGTGTGGTGCCCGGCCGAGCTCGGCCAGCACCTGTCACGGCGCGCCGTCGAGCACCGCCCGTTCTACGAGCTGCTCGGCAGGCAGCTGCGCGGGGCCACCCAGACGATCGGCGCCGACGCCGCGGCCGCCGATGTCGCCGAGCTGCTGCACGTGCCCGTCGGCTCGCCGGTGCTGCGCTGCCAGCGGATCACGACGGACACCAGCGGGCAGCCGGTGCTGATGAGCGAGCACCTGTTCCCGGCGCACCGCACCGAGTTCGTCGTCGACCTGCCGCAGGCCGCGCCGTCGATCACCCCGTCGGGGCTGCGGCTCGTCCAGTGACGGGCGCTGGCACGGGCGCAGCCCCCGTGCCAGCGCAGTCACGCGCTCGGTAGCCGGACGTCTGGCAGCATGAGCGACGTGTCCGACTTCGAGCGACCTGGCGGCTCGCCGCCGCCGCTACCCCCGCTGCCCCCACCGGGCTGGGGCGGGCCGACCGGCCCGACGCCGTCGTCCGGTGGTCCGCCGCCACCCCCGGCCTACGGCGGACCTGGGTACGCCCCCGCTCCGCCCGCATACGGCCAGGTACCGCCGGGCTACGTCGGCTACGGCCAGCCCGGCCCCGGTCGGCTGGCGTCCACGTCCGGGCTGCGCGTCGCCGCCATCGTCTTGTTCTGGGTGGTCACCGCGGCGACGGTCCTCCTCGCGGTCGTCGCCTACGGGCGCGGTGGCGCGGTGCGCGACGCGACCTCGCAGCAGGACCTCGACGATGCCAACGGAGCCGTCGGCGGGATGGTCGCGCTGGTCGCCGCCGTCATGCTCGTGGCGGCGATCGTCACCTGCATCTGGTCGATCCGCACGACGCGCAACGCCAAGGTCCGCGATCCGCAGAACGCGACGAGCCCCGGCCTGGCCGGCAGCAGCTGGTTCATCCCGCTCGGCAACATGGTCATCCCGTTCCAGCAACTGCGCTCCGCGGCGCACAGTGCTCGCGCCGCGCAACCGCTGGCGATCTGGCAGATCGGGTTCATCGTCGCCTTCGCCTGCTCGATCATCCAGCGCGTCGCCATCGACGACCTCAACGACGGCACGCTGCAGGACCAGATCGACAAGGCCCACTTGCAGGGCTTCCTGTTGGGCGGGATGGCGCTCGGGTTCCTGGTCGCCTCGATCTTCGCCATGGGCGCGATGAAGGCCGTCGACGCGGCCACATCCGGCGCTGAGGGCTGACGGCCGGCGCCGGCGCGGCGCTCTCAGGCCGGCACGAAGCCGGCCGGGGTGAGCCTCGGGACGACCGCGGTGGCGTCGTGCTCCGCGGCGACGGCGACGTCGTCGGCCCAGCCCCATCTCGTCAGCTCCAGCCCGCTCGCGCTGCCGGCGAGCGTGGCGGCGAGACGGGGTCGGGCGGCCACGAACGCGGCTCGCGCCGCGGCCGCATCCGGCGAGCAGCCTGGGTGGGAGATCGCCGCCGCCGGGTCGAGCGCGGCGAGCACCGCGCCGGCTCCGAGCAGGTCCTCGACGCACGGCCGCAACGGGCCGGTGGCGCCGTGCCAGCGCTCACCGGCGGCGATCACGGCGATCGGTCCACCGCCGGCCAGCGCCGCTGCCGCCGTGGCCACCGCCGTCGCGTTGCGCAGGCAGCCGGCGAGCACGTGCCGCGCCCCGTGCTCGGCGGCGGCGACGGCGAGCGCGGCGCCGTTCGGCGAGGGCAGGACGAGGCGCGTCCCGGGCGCCAGCGACAGCAGGTCCGCCGGTGACAGCGACGGCTCGCCGCGCTCGCGCAGACCGGCGAGGACGGCGCCGTTGGCCGTGGCGAACTCGGCGGCGCCGTCGTCGGCCCAGCGGTAGGGGAGCACGGTGGCGCCGGCCTCCAGCGCCGCGCAGACCGCGGTGGTGAAGCGCAGCACGTCGACGAGCACGACGACCTCGGCCGCCGGGGCGAGGGCACGCAGACCGTTCGGCCCCCAGTCGAAGCGGTAGGCGAAGCCGTCCTGCCCGGCGTCGACGACCTCCCGGCCACCGGTCCGTTCGAGCTCACTCACCATGTCGAGCGCAGCGAGCGAACGAGAGAGGTCGAAATGTCACCAGCGTTCCCAGTGGACGATCGAGTCGAGCGGGAGACGCTTGGCCTGCTTGAAGTCGGTGCCGATCGTGTAGGCGACGGGGAACAGGCCGGCCTGGCTGTACTTGTCGTAGGGGATGCCGAGCAGCTCGGCGGCCTTCTGCTCGCCGCCGTTCAGCATGTGGATCGTCGTCCACGCCGTGCCGAGGCCGCGCTCGCGGGCGGCAAGCATGAAGCTCCACACGGCCGGCAGCAGCGATCCCCACGTCGACGCGGTGGCGACGCTCGGCAGGTTGTCGAGCCGCCCGGTGATGCACGGGATCATCATCACCGGCACGCGGTGGAAGTTCTCCACGAGGTACTCGGCCGACGACGTCACTCGCTCGCGTTGCTCGTGGCGCAGGTCGCCCGGCTCGTACAGGTTCGACTGCGCCCGCTGGCGGTAGCCGGCGTAGTTCTCCTTGTAGAGGTCGGCGAGCGCCTGCTTCGTCGCCGGGTCGGTGACGAACAGCCACTGCCAACCCTGCGAGTTGCTCCCGGTCGGCGCCTGGAGTGCGATCTGCAGGCACTCCTCGATGACCTCGCGCTCGACCGGCTTGTCGAAGTCGAGGCGCTTGCGCACGGCGCGGGTGGTGGTCAGCACTTCGTCGGCGGAGAGGTTCAACTTCATGTCCGGAGCATGGCAGAGCGCGACTCGGTCCCGTGGAACGCGCTCGGCGACGTGATGGAGCTGGGAGCGGACGGGGAGTGGCGCCTGCGCGGGGGACGCGAGCGCCTGCCGCTGACCTACACGCTGCAGGCCGTCAAGCACAGCTGAGGACGACCGCGATCGCACCCAGGTGCCAGACTCGCCGGCATGTCCGACCGTGTCATCATCAACGTCTCGAACGGGATCGCCGACGTGCGGTTCAACCGGCCCGACAAGCGCAACGCCCTCGACGGCGCGGAGTTCTCGGCGATCGCCGAGGCCGGCGAGGAGCTGAAGTCGCGCAACGACGTGCGCGCCGTGGTCCTGTCCGGCGAGGGTGCCTCGTTCTGCGCCGGGCTCGACTTCTCCTCGTTCGACTCGATGGCCAGCGGCAACGGCACGGGTGGCGGCGGAGGTGGCAACCGCGAGGGCAACCCCAGCGCGATCGCCGACGGCCGGATCACCCACCTCGGCCAGCAGTGCGCCTGGGTGTGGCAGGAGGTGCCGGTCCCGGTGATCGCCGCGGTGCACGGCCACGCCCTCGGCGGCGGCATCCAGATCGCGCTCGGGGCCGACATCCGCGTCGTCCACCCGGACACGCAGATGAGCGTGCGCGAGGTCTACTGGGGGCTCGTGCCCGACATGACCGGCACGCTGACGCTCGTCGGCCTGGTGCGCGCCGACGTCGCCAAGGAGCTGGTGTTCACCGCTCGGGTCTTCGACGGCCGTGAGGCGTTCCAGCTCGGCCTGGCCACGAAGCTGTCCGACAACCCGCACGAGGACGCGACGGCGATCGCCACCCAGATCGCGGCGAGCAGCCCGGACGCGATCCGTGGCGCCAAGCGGCTGATGAACGGACTCCTCAACCAGGGTGCCGCCGAGCAGTTCGCCGCCGAGCGCTCGATCATCGGCAGCCTGATCGGCTCGCCGAACCAGGTCGAGACGGTGATGGCGAACATGCAGAAGCGCCCGGCCACCTACGTCGATCCGGCCTGAGCCGCCATGAGCACGCCCGCCACCGACATCGATCCCGACAAGCTCAAGCTCTACTCCTTTCTGGTGTTCACCAAGCTCGACGGCGCGGTGACCGCGGCGATGATCCACCTCGGCGACCAACTCGGCCTGTACCGCGCGATGCGCGCTGCCGACGGCCCGCTGACCGTCGCCGAGCTGGCCGCGGTCACCGAACTGGAGCCGCGCTGGGTGCAGGAGTGGGCCCACAACCAGGCTGCGGCGAAGATCATCGAGGCCGACACCCCCGAGGGTGGCCCGGAGCGCTACTCGGTGACGCCGGAGGCCGCCGTGGTGCTCGCCGACCCGGACCACCCGGCGTTCGGCATGGGCATGTTCCATCGCTTCCCGCAGACGATGCACGCCGTCGAGCACGTCCGCGACAGCTTCCGCACCGGCGTCGGCCACGACTACGACTCACACGGGCCCGAGGGCGCGGTCGGCATCGAGCGCAGCTTCGAGCCGTGGAACCGCAGCTTCCTGGTGCCGGTCGTGCTGCCCGCGCTCGACGGCGTCGTCGACAAGCTGACGGCCGGGGCGACGGTGGCCGACGTCGGTTGCGGCGCCGGCGGCGCGCTGCTGCTGATGGCCAAGGCGTTCCCGGCGTCGACGTTCCACGGCTACGACATCTCCCAGTACGCGCTCGCTCGCGCCGAGCAGAAGAAGGCCGAGGCCGGCGTCACCAACGTCCACTTCCACGACCCGCGCGTCGAGCCGATGCCGTCCGACCACTCGGTCGACCTGGTGACGACGTTCGACTGCATCCACGACATGACCCATCCGCAGGACGTGATGGCCGCGATCCGCGCCGCCGTCGCCGCCGACGGCACGTGGCTGCTCGTCGACATCAAGGCCCAGGACACGTTCGCCGAGAACGCGATGAAGAACCCGATGGCTTCGCTGATGTACGGGATCAGCGTGCTGTCGTGCATGTCCTCGGCGCTCAGCGAGCCGGGCGGCGCCGGGCTCGGCACGCTCGGCCTCCCCGAGAGCAAGGCGAGGGCGATGGCCGAGACCGCCGGCTTCACCCGCTTCGAGCGTCTGAAGGTCGACCACGCCGTCAACGCCTTCTTCGAGATCCGCCCATAGCCGGCAGCTGTCGCACCATCGTTGCACGATGTGCTGCAGTCGAGCCCATGGCGACGTGGGATGCGGCCGACCAGTTCACGACGCGTCAGATGGAGGTGTGGTACGACCCTTTGGGTCGGTTCATGACATGCGCCGCACCGGTGCTGGTCCCGTTCCGCCGCAACGTCCGGCCGAGCCTGGCTACGCGGCGACGTACATCTTGTGGCCGGTCAGCCCGTACAGGGTTGTCGCGCTCAGCAACGACCCGCAGGGGCGAGAAGGCGGCCATACGGCACGCGGCGAACAGGGCTTGCATGCTCCAGCCCCGGCGATGCGTGATCGCTCGTAGCCGCCGACGACCGACGCACGAGTCGTCTTGATGGCTCAGGGCCGACAGCGTTCCATTGGGCGCATGGGTTTCATCGAACCCAATGACAGCAGACTGTTTTGCTTGAAGTCGAGTGTCGCCGAATGGGTTTCCATAAACACATACGTGATCTGGCTAAGGTTGCGTCCGTGCCTGACTGGTCCGAGTACTTCACGGTGGCGGGTGCCGCCGATGAGCTTGGCTTGTCCGAGGGGCGCGTGCGTGGCTTGATCGACTCCGGGGTGCTCTCGGCGGACAAGGTTGCGGGCCGGTGGTTGATCTCGCCCGAGTCGGTGCACGCTCGCAAGAACAATCAGCGTCGCCCCGGGCGGCCGTTGAACCCGGGGCTGCTGTGGGGTCTGATCAGCAGCGGGTTCATCGCGCAACTGCTGGTCGCCTCGGACGCGGCGGCTCGGCACAACGTCCGTGTGCAGCTTGCCAACCGAGCCAAGGTCCACGATGTGTACGTGCTGCCGCAGCGTGTCCGCAAGGGCATTGGCCCGGTGATCGCTCCGGGCGGACGAGCGCTTGCGGAGTCGGTCGATGTGCCGGCCGAGCGCGACCCGCGTTGGGATGTCGATGCGTACGCCGACGCGAGTGCGGTGGCGGCGATGCGCCGCAAGAAGGTCATCTCGGGGGTCAAGGGCGATCCGAACGTACGGTTGCGGGTTGTCGACCACGTCGACATGACGTGGTCGGATTCGCGGGCAGGGCGCCTGCTGGTTGCCTGGCTCGATCTCGCCGACGACGGTGATCGCGCGGCTGATCTGGCCTTTGCTGGGTTGCGCGACGAGCTCCGTCGGGCTGACATCGAGCCGTTCCCGGTCGGCAACGAGATCGTCGCCCGGGTCAGCTTGGGAACACTCGCCGCACTGAACGACGAACTCGTCGGATAACACCTTGGCCATGGTTCCCGAGGTCGACATCACCGCCGAGTTGCTCCCGCGTCATGTCGTGGTGCTGGACACGATCCGCCAGATTGATCGGCACGCGCTGTGGACCGGGTCGTTGGGTGCTGGTCGGCGGGATGATGGTGACCGAGTGCGCCTTCCTTGACCCGATTCGGGCTACGCGAAGTCCAAGGACATCACCCACTTGAGCAACTGCGAGACGCGAGCTGGCTGCGCCAGCGCTACGAGCTCGACGGCATGTCGATAACCGACATCGCCGATCCGATACGCCTCAGACCCCATCCTGGCCGAGGGCCGGTGCTGGCGGAGCCCTGTGCTCACCGCCGACGCGAGGATGCACCGCCTCGGGGAAGCGCTCGCCGCGGGTCTCGGCGTCGACCTGGCCCGCGTCACCGTGTTGGTGGGGGCTGGCTGACCCGCAGGGGTTCGTCAGGTCGACTCGACGACCTCGAGGCGGCGCTCGGCGAAGCGCCATTCGCGTCCGACGCGCACGTAGGTGTCGTGGTAGGTGCCCAGCAGCGTGCCCGCCCTGCCGGTGCGGCGCTTGAAGCGCTCCTGGACGAGCACCCGTCCGGTGCCCGCGCCGGCGCGCTCGTCCACCTCGAACACGGCCTGCGGCGCGCTCTGCAGCACCCACGCGTGGTTGGCCATCCGCTTGGTGCACTCGGCGACGATCGCGTCACGCCCGACGATGCCGATGTCGCCGAGGTGCCACACCGCGCCCTCCGCCCACGTGGACGCGAACCCCGCGGCGTCGCCGCGGTTGACGGCGTCGCAGTAGCGGGCGACGAGCTGGCGCAGCGCCGCGTCGGTGGCCGGCGACGGCGGCCCGATCGTCGAGGCCTCGCTGGCGGCGGCCTCGTCGAACGCGCTGCGGTCGATGCCGACCTCCCACGCGGCCAGCGACTGCACGTGCTCGATCAGCTGCTGACGATCCATCATCCCGTCGTGGGCGGCGAACTGGACCGCCAGCCCGTCGATCAGCGCGGTGAGGCGCATCGCCGATGCTCGCGGATCCGGGCAGACGAACTCGCCGGTCTCGACCCCGAACGTGATCACCCGCTCCAGCAGCTCGGCCGACTGCTCGTCGAGCTCCTGGCTGATCTTGCGCATCATCGGGTTGCGCAACGCCTCGCCCCAACCGTCGATCCACAGCATCCACTCGACGTCGTTGCTGCCCTCGGGCACCGAGTTGTGGATGGCGTGGTCGAGCTGGCCGATGGCCGTCGGCGCGGCGTGGACGTCGGCCTCGAGCTCCTCCAGATCCTTGACGGCGTAGTGGTGGAACGCCTCGGCGAGCAGCTGCTCCTTCGAGTCGAAGTGGTAGTGGATCAGGCTGCTCGACACGTCGAGGCGCTTGGCCACGTCGCTGATCCGGGTGCCGGCGAAGCCCCGGTCGATGACCACCTCGCACGTCGTCTCGAGGATCTCGTTGCGGCGCTCTTCGACCGTCGGCTTCTTCACCGGCGACGACGCTACCGCTGGGTGACGGCCTCGCTGTGGCACGGTGGCGGCGGCCTGTCTAGCGTGCCCAACGCATGAGCAACGACGCTGCCCCCACCCGCCTCACCAAGCTGTCCCGGTCGGTTGCCGGCAAGCGGGTGATCGTCACCGGCGCCGCGTCCGGCATGGGCCGGGCGACAGCCCACCTGTTCGCCGACGAGGGGCGCGCGTCGCCGTCGTCGACATCGGCGCCGAGCGGGTGCTCGCTGTCGTCGACGAGATCCGCACCGTGCACGGCGTCGACGCCGCCGAGGGCTTCGTCTGCGACGTCGGCTCGCTGGACTCGCTCAAGGAGCTGGTCGCCGGCGTCGTCGCTTGGTGCGGCGGCATCGACGCGCTGGTCAACAACGCCGGCATCTCGCTGCCGAACTCGGCGCTGCAGGACGAGGAGAGCTACGAGAAGAACTGGGCGCGAACGCTCGACGTCAACCTCACCGCCCACTCCCGGCTGATCCGCCTGTGCCTGCCGTACCTGCGCGAGGCCGATGGCGGCGGGCGAGTCGTCAACATCGCCTCGACGGAGTCGATCGTCGTCACCGCCGGCCTGGCCGCGTATGCGGCGACGAAGGCCGGCGTCGTCGGGCTGACGAAGAGCTTCGCGGTCGAGGTCGGCCGCCTCGGCGTCAACGTCAACTGCGTCTGCCCCGGCCCGATCAACACCGGGATGACCGCGGAGATCCCCGGCGAGTCGAAGGAGACCTACGCCAAGCGCCGCGTCCCGCTGCGCCGCTACGGGGACCCCGAGGAGGTCGCCCAGATGACCCTGAACCTGTGCCTGCCGGCGGCCAGCTTCACCAACGGAGCGATCATCCCCGTCGACGGCGGCATGAGCATCCGCCACACCTGAAGGCCGTACGGTGGTCCACATCCTCGACGCTCGATCGACGATCGAGTTACTCGGTCTGGAACGTCATCCGGAAGGTGGGTGGTACGCGGAGACGTGGCGGGACGAGTCGAGCTCGGCGATCTGGTTCCTCCTGGAAGCGACCGACCGCTCGGGCTGGCACCGCGTGATCGGATCCGCCGAAGTGTGGCTGCATCACCTCGGTGACCCGCTCCGGCTCGACATCGCCGCCCCTGGATCCACGCCGACGTCGATCGTGCTCGGCGCCGATCTGTCGGCGGGACAACGGCCCCAGGCCGTGGTCCCGCCCGACGCTTGGCAGGCCGCCACGCCCGTCGCGAGCGGGCAGGTCGGGTACACGCTCGTCAGCTGCACGGTGGCCCCGCCGTTCCGCTTCGAGGCGTTCGATCTCGCGCCGCCGGGCTGGAGCCCGACGGCCTGACTAGACCCCGAAGCGGGTGGTGACGACCCGGCCGCGGCGGTCGTCCTCGCTGGGAGCGAGGTCGGGGACGACGAAGGTGCGCTGCAGCCAGCGGTCGGTGCCGTCGAAGCGCGGCGTGAACGGGCTGCGGCCGTGGACGGCGGCGGCGTTGTCGACGACGAGCAGGTCGCCGGACTCGAGCACGACGCCGGTGTGGTGGACGGCGACGGCGTGGGCGAGCACGCCGAGCGCGGCATCGGCTTCGGCGTCGGTGCCGACCATCAGGTCGGCGTCGAACACCATCGACGGCCGCCGGCGGTCGCCCGTGAGGACCGCCATCGGGGCGCCGAGGAGGTTGCCCCGCCCGTGCAGGTAGCTCTCGTCGACGGCAGTGCGGAAGCGCTCCTCGAACAGCACGTCGATACTGGCTGCCGGCAGCAGCGGCAGGACCTCGTGGATCGAGGCCAGCGTGGTGGCCGCGGCGGGATCGCCGCGCAGGCACAGCAGCAGCAGGTACCGCGGGCGGTGCGGGTGGAACGCTGCCTCGGTGTGGAACATCAGCTCGACGCGCGACGACGTCGACGTCTGGCGTGCCGAGGCGCCCGGCGTGGGCACGATGTTCTGAACGAGGTCGCCGCCGTGCTCGGGCTCGTAGCCGACCGGCTCGCCGAGCCGGCGGGCGACGGCCAGCAGCACCAGTTCGCTGGCGTGGTCCTTGGCGACGGACTGGCGCGGCGACGCCGGCGTGGGCGGCAGCTCGCCGACCGGCAGGCCGCGCAACAGCAGCGCCCCGGCCTGCGGGGCACCGCCGGTCAGCGCGTCGAGGGCCTCCACCATGGCCGCGGGCATCGTCTCGATCGCTCGCTCGGCGGGGGCGACGAACCACTCGTCAGCGACGGACGGCACGGACGGAAAGCTCGGCGACCAGGGGCCGGCGGTGACGATCTGCGGTGTCGCGTGCGTCGTCGTGATCGTGGTCATCGTGCTCCTCCCGGTCCTTCGTCGATGTGAAAAATTTGTTCCAAGACTATGTCATGGCGGAACAGTCGACTCAATGGAGTTGGAACGCCGGCCGTCTAGTGTCCTGTCCCCATGGAAGTGGCAGACCGCATCGGCCAGGCAGGCGCGTCGCTGACGCCGGCGGAGCGGCGCGTCGCCGAGGTCGTGCTGGAGCACCCGCAGCTCGTCGCCTTCGGAACTGTCGCCGACCTCGCCGAGCAATCCAGGAGCGGGGCCGCCACCGTCGTGCGTCTGGCCACCAAGCTCGGCTTCGACGGGTTCACCGCGTTGCAGGCCTCCGTCCAGCACGACCTTGCCCGGCAGTTGCGCCCCGCCGCCGAGCGGATCCGTGAGCCAGCGGCGACCGACGCGATCGCCAACCATCTCGACCTCGAGGTCGAGAACGTCCGGACCACGCTGTCGTCGTTGGAGGAGGACGCGGTCGCTGACGTCGTCGCCCATCTCGCCAGCACCCGCTCACGGGTCTTCGTCCTCTCCGGCGACGCCTCCGCGGGCATCGCCGTCCAGCTGACCAACGATCTCGCCGCGCTGCGCAACCAGGTGACACTGATCGTCGGCAACGAGGTCGCCGTCGACCGCCAGGTGTCCCAGCTCGGGCGCAGCGACGTCGTCGTCATGCTCGACGTACGCCGCTACGACCGCTGGCTGATCGAGGCGGCGACCGGTGCTCGCCGCGCCGGGGTGTGGGCGGTGGCGCTCACCGACAGCCTGCTGTCGCCACTGGCGTCGATCGCCGATCGGACGCTGGTGATCGCCGCCGCCGGCGCCGGTCCGTTCGACAGCCACGTCGGCACCCTGTCGCTGTGCAACCTGCTCGTTGCCGGGACGGCCGACCGGCTGCGCGCCGCGGCCACCCAGCGCCTCGACCGCGCCGAGGCCGCGTGGCAGGGGAGCGGGGCGCTCGTCGATCGGTAGCGCGCCAGGCTGTCCCGGCGCCTACGGTGCGGCGCCAGGCGTGTCACGGGTGATCCTGTCGCCGCTGCCGGGTGATCAGCCCGACGCACTCGCCGCATCCCTCCAGGACCGCTTCGGGATGACCGTCTAGCGAGCGAATCGAGCGTCGAGAGCTGAAACCTCAGCCGCCGAACGCCGGCGCTGCGGCCGCAGCCACGGGCTCGGGGGCCGGGCGCTCGACGTCGTCGATGGCGTCGGTCCACGCGGCCGAGCGGCGGGCGATGAGGACGACCGTGGCCACGACGATGCCGGAGACGACGAACGTTGCCCGCAGGCCGTAGCCGTCCGACAGCGTCCCCATCCCGAGGACGCCGACGCCATAGGCCAACCCGACCGCGCCCTGGTACCACGACAGGATCCGGCCGCGGTGCGACGGCGGCGCGTCACGCTGGACGACCGAGCCGAGCACGCTCTGGACCATCGCCATCCCGGCGCCCATCAGGAACACGACGACACCGGTGGTCGCCCACGTCGGCATGTACTGGTGCAGCGGGGCAAGCACGGCCACCGCCGCCAGGATCATCGTCACCACCGTCGAGCGGCGGACGTAGCGCAGCACGCTGGCGATGGCGATGGAGCCGGCGATCGCCCCGATGCCCTGGGCCGACAGGAGGCGGGCGGCGATGCCCGTCACCGTCGAGTCGCCGACCTGACCGCCGCCGCGCTCGAGCAGCGCCCGCGCCGTGGCCGGGATCAGGCCCATGAACGGCACGACGCACAGGTGGAGGGTGACGTTGGTGCTCAGCGCGGCGATGCAGCCGGGTGTGCGCCGCAGCGCGCCGAGCCCGGCGCGCAGCTCGCTGCGGACCGACAGCCAGACCTTGGCCGGCGGCACGAAGCGTCGCTGGCAGGCGAAGATCGCGAACCACAAGACGACGAAGCTCGTGGCGTTGGCGGCAACCGCCCAGTGCGCGCCGAACGGCACCAGCAGCGTGGCCAGCAGGGGGCCGATGACCCGGCCGGAGTTCCAGCTGGTGATGCCGAGGGCGACCGCCGCGGTCAGCTCCTCGGGCGGGACCAGGTCGGGCAGGATCGCCTGCAGCGATGGCGCGCCGAGCGCGCCGGCGCCGCTCTGGAACAGGACGAGGAGGCTGAGCATCGCCGGGCTGCGCACGCCCGAGGCGATGGCGACGACGATCAACGTGGTGACGATCGCCTGCGCACCGAGCGTCGCCAGGAACACCCGGCGGCGCTCGAAGCGGTCGGCGAGCAGCCCGCCGATGGGGGAGCACAGGCCCTGCGGCGCGAACGTCGCCGCGGCGATCATCCCCGTGGCGAGGGCGCTTCCGCTGGTGGCGGCAACGAGCGAGCCGATCGCCGCGAGCTGTACCCAGGTGCCGATGTCGGATGCCGCCCCGGCGCCCCAGAACAGGCGGAACGCGCGATGTCGCAGCGGACGCATCCCATCAGGCAGCACGATCCCGAGACGCTAGTGATTCCGTTCACGAGCACGAGGGTTGGGTCCGGTGGTCGTTCGTCACACCCCCGGCGCAGGTCGGCCGCGCAGCTTGACGATCGTCGCGGCGTCGCCGCGGCCTTCGCGGCCGTGATCGACTCGGCGTGCGCCCGCTGGTGGCTGTAGCTCAGCTTGTCCCACGCCGCCTTGGCGATGTCGTCGGCGCCGAGGGCGACGGCGAGATCGGGCGGAACGTCGACGACGCGTGGCACGTCGTCGAGGTCGAGCCGGACCTCGACCTCGTCGCCCGCGCCCCGGCCGGTGGGCGCCCGGGTCTGGGCGTTGAACGAGAGGAGGAGCTGGCCATCCATCGACGTGATCGTGCTCCGGTACTGGTAGCCGCCGTCGACGGTGACGACGACGGGCACCCGCTTGCCGCGCCCGAACGAGGTGACCACGTCCTCGGGGACGACGATGGCGACGTTGTTGGCACCGGCGGGCGACAGCGTGGTGCGGAACGTTCGCGTCGTGACGGTCATCAGCCCCGAACTGTAGATCTATCATTTCGTCATGACGGAAGGGCCCCATGACCAGGGGGAGCAGGGGACGGTGGCCCGATGTCGGTGGTGTCGCCGGGTGCTGCCGCCTCGCGGACGCGGCCGGCCGCGCATCTTCTGCTCGCAGGCGTGCCGCCAGTGGGACTGGGTCGGCCGCCAGCGGGCACGCGAGCTGGAGCTCGGCGAGCACGAGCTGATCGTCACGAAAGACGAGCTCGACCGGCTGCACGACGAGCTGTACGTCCTGGCCTGCGCCGTCGACGACGCCGAACGCGACGTTACCGACCTGGGCCCGAAGGCGACCGCCGCCCAGTTGCGCCAGACCCTCGACTGGCTGCTCGACGCAGCCCGCCCCGTCAGGGACCGAGAGCTCGGCAACATCACGTCATGACGTAGCACGATCCGATCGCCGTCGGACGGTTCGGTCCAGGCCCGCTCGACGTCCGCGAGCGCCCATACACCGAGCCGCGTGATGTATGGGCGCCAAAGGCGCCCATAATCGCCGTTATGTCGCGAAGCCCTGGCGCTCCCAGAAGTGCTCCACCGCGGTCGACAGGACGTCCACGGCGGCGTCGGTCGACAGGACCGTCGTGTCGAGGACCAGGTGGTAGAAGGCCGGGTTGCCCGGGTCGGCGTTGTACAGCCGACGCACGAAGTGGTCGCGTGCCTTGTCCGTCGCCGTGCACCGTGCTGTCGCCTCGTCCAGTGAGGTCTCCTCGATCGCCATCGCTCGGGCGATGCGTCGGTTCGCCGGACCGTTCAGACGGATGTGGTAAGCGTCGGTGCGCTTGGCCAAGGCGATCGCCGCCGCCCGCCCGAGGAACAGCGTCGACCCGGCCGCGAGTGCCGCGCCAAGGTGCTCCTCGTTGCGCCGGCGCAGGTCCGTCACCGGGTCGGCGTCGCCTTCGAGCGGCACCGGCGCCGCCGGCACCATCGCCGCCACCCGGGCGAGCGCCGACAGCCAGCGGCTCGGCGGCGTCGACTCGCGCTCCTCGTCGGTCAGCGATTCGAGCGTCGCCGCAGTCGGTGGGCTGATGACCCGATCGTCGAATGCCAGCCCGAGCACCGCTGCGAGTCGCGGGGCGATCACGCTGCCGCCGGCGCCATAGGTCGCCGAGATCGTCACGATGCGCGAGGCCGGGGCCGTCTGCGCAGCTGGTGTTGACATGGTCCTCCCAGGGGGTTCGTGCCGCCATCAGTGTGACAGACCGCATCGTCGAGTCCAGGAAGCCCGGCGGGCCCGGGCGTCAGCAGACGACGTCGACGGGCGGGACGATCCCCTTCGAGGCCTGCTCGAGCGCCTCGGCGGCGGGCGTCGCCTCCTGCGCCGTGGTCGTCGCCGGGTCGTCCGTCGGATCCGTCGCCGTGGACGGCTTCAGCAACCCGTTGACCGGTGGCTCGGTCGTGCTCGTCGTCGTCGCCACCGACTCCAGCGACGCCTTGCCGCGGAACAGGTCGAGGATCTGGACCATCTCCGGCGTGTCCGGCTGGGGCACGAGCACGTCGTTGTTCTGGATGATCTGGCGCTTGGCGGTGACCTGGAACGTCGGGATGCCCTGCGGCTGCACCTCCTGGAGCACGCCGAGGAACTGCAACATCCCGTTGATGGTCAGGGGTTGGTCGACGACGACGTACTTCGTCAGCGTGTCGATCAGGCCCTTGGCGACGGATGCGTTGAACACGCCCTTCTTCAGCGCGGTCTCGAACAGCCGTCGGGCGAAATCCTGCTGGCGAGAGATCCGGCCGAGGTCGTAGGCGTTGTCGGACTTCCACTTGCCGCTGGCGTCCTGGTACTCGTAGTAGCGCGAGCGCACGTAGGCGAGCGCCTCGTCACCCGAGAACGTATGACACCCGGGCGTGTCGATGTGCAGGTTGACGTGGTCGTCCTTCGTCGGGTACTCGAACGGCACCGCCACCCCACCTACGGCGTCGACGATCGTCTTGAACGCGCAGAAGTCGACCTGGACGTAGTGGTCGACCTTGACGCCGAAGTTGTCGTACAGCGTCTGCGCCATCAGGGAGTAGTCGCCCTTGCGATACGCCGAGTTGATCCGCGCCCGCCCGTGGTCGGGCACCTTCACCCACAGGTCCCGGGGGAACGAGAGGATCGCCGCCCGCTTCGACGCCGGGTCGATGCGCACCAGCATGATCGTGTCGCTGCGCTGGCCGATGTCGGTGCGCTCCGGGTCGGCGGCGCCGGCCCACGGCGAGTCGGGGTCGACGCAGGCGTGGCTGTCGTCGCCGACGATGAGGAAGTTCTTCGCCTCCGGGTCGGCTGGCGGGAACGTCACGTTCGGGTCGCCGACGAACACGCCGTCGGAGTTCAACGGCACGCCGTTGCCGCCGACGACGGTGGCCTCGGGCGCCGCTGTCACCGACTCGCGCACCTGCTTGCCGACGACCAGCGCGATCGCCCCGGCGAAGCAACCGATAACGATGACGATGTTCAGCGCGAGGATCGCTCGCTGCCATCCCGAGTGCCGACCAGGCCGCAGCGGCACGTTCGGCACCGGCTCGCGCACGGCGAGACGGCGGGTGCCGGCGGTGACGTCCTGGTCGTAGACCGCTGCCTGCTCGGGGCGCGGCGACTGCGCCGAATCGAGCAGGGGGTCCGACATCGCCGGTCCACGCTACTGGCGCTCCCCTGCCGTCGCCCGGCACCCCGCGGCTGCGGGGGGTTCAGCGTCGGACGATGGCGCGCACTCGTCGACGCAGGGCGCGCCGGTCCTGACGGACCGCGGCGACGGCGTTCAGCCCGGGGATGCCAGTGACCCCGCCACCACCGTGGGTGGCCGAGCTGGCGTGGTACAGGCCGGCGATCGGCGTGCGGAAGTCGGCCCAGCCGGGCGCCGGGCGCATGTGGAACAGCTGCCCGGCGGACAGCTCGCCGTGGAAGATGTTCCCGCCGACGAGGCCGTAGGTGTGCTCCATGTCGTACGGCCCGATCACCTGGCGATGCAGGATCGAGCCGGTGAACCCGGGGGCAGCCGCCTCGACGTCGGCGATCAGCCGGTCTGCGTAGGCGTCGAGCTCGTCGCGGTGCGGCTCGTCGGCCCACGCCGACGGCACCCACTGGGTGAACATGCTCATCACGTGCTTGCCCTCAGGCGCCAGCGTCGGGTCGAAGACGCTGGGGATGCAGATGTCGGCGAACGGGTGCGCTGCCGCACGGCCGGCGACGGCGTCCTGGAACGCAGCCTCGACGGCGTCGAGCGACGGAGCCATCACGATGGTGCCGCCGTGGACGTCGGGGTCGAAGGCGGGATGGCTGGTGAACGTCGGCAGGCGGTCGAGGGCGAGGTTGACCTTGACCGTGCCGGAGCGGGTCTTCCATCGCTCGATCCACGCGACGAACTCGTCGGGCAGTTCGCCGCGCTCGACGAGCCGGAGGAAGGCGATCTTCGGGTGGACGGTGGTGATCACCACCGGGGCGCGCAGCTCGTCGCCGTTCGCCAACGCGACGCCGGTTGCCCGGCCGCCGGCGACGAGGATCCGCTCGACCGGGCTGGAGGTCCGCAGCTCTGCCCCGAATGCCGTCGCTGCGGCGGCGAGCGCTGTGGTGACGCCGCCCATCCCGCCGCGCGGGAAGCCCCACGCGCCGAGCTTGCCGTCGTCGCCACCGACGTCACCGATCTTGTGGTGGACCATCACGTACGCCGTGCCCGGCGAGCGCGGCCCGGCCCAGGTGCCGATCACGCCGGACACGCTGAGCACGCCGCGCAGCTGCGGCGACTCGAACGCCTCCTCGACGAGGTCGGCGATCGACGCGGTGAACAGCCGGGTGATCTCCCCCACCGTCTGCACGTCGAGGCCGCGCATCCGCCAGCCGAGCTTCCCCGAGGTCGGCGAGATCGCTGGGACGTTTCGAGCCGATCTTCGGCGGCACGCTGTCGAGCATCGGCCCGAGGACCGCGGCGAGCCGACCCAGCCACTCGTCCCAGCCGACCATCGCATCGGCGTCACGTGCCGAGAACTTGGCGATCTGGCGGTGCCGCTCGGCGGGATCGTCGGCGAGCTGCAGGTAGCGCCCGTCTGCGTACGGGGCGAAGTACGGGCCCTGCGGGTAGACGTGGTAGCCGAAGCGCTCCAGCTCCAACGCCTTGCTGACGGCGGGCGGCATCAGGCTGACGACGTAGCTGAGCGCGGTGACCTGGTAGTCCGGCCCGAACGGTCGTTCGGTGATCGCCGCGCCGCCGAACACGTCACGAGCCTCGAGGACGACGACCCGTTGACCGGCCTTCGCCATCAGTCCGGCAGCGACGAGCCCGTTGTGCCCGCCCCCGACGACGATCGCGTCGTACTCGTTCGCGCTCATTGGCGCGATGCCAGGGTCATCGCCGATCCAACACGAGGCGAGTGCCGAAGCACAGCGGAGGCGGCGAGCACGGCAGGCGCAGGGAGCGGCTTCGCCGTGACCGGAGCACTAGTCAACACCGATGAGATCGACGACGAAGACGAGGGTCTCGCCGCCCTTGATCACGCCGCCCGCTCCCCTGCTGCCGTAGCCGAGGTGCGGCGGGATCGTCAGCCGGCGCCGGCCACCGACCTTCATGCCGGCGACGCCACGGTCCCAGCCCTCGATCACCTCGCCGCCGCCGAGCTTGAAGCCGAACGTGCTCCCCCGGTTCCAGCTGGCGTCGAACTCCTTGCCCGTGCTCCAGGCGACGCCGGCGTAGTGGACGACGACCTTCTTCCCGTTCGTCGCCTCGGCGCCGTCGCCGACCACCTCGTCCTCGATGAGGAGCTCGGTGGGCGCGTCGCCCTCGGGGATGGTGATGGTCGGTCGGTCAGCCATGGCGCCGGACGCTACCGGCTCGTTGACCTCGTCGATCTCGGCGCTGTTCCACGTCGGCCGTCGCCCGCCGAGCGCAAGACATAGGGTGCGACGATGCAGCTGCCGGCCAGCGGGATGAGCCGCGAGGAGATCTTCACCCGCTTCGACGAGCTCGCCGCCGCCGACGTCCGCTGGCGCGATGGGCGGGTCTTCTCGCTGGCCTACAGCGCCGGTCCCGAGGTGCTCGCGCTCGCCGAGGACGCCTATCGCCGTTTCAGCGGCGAGAACGCGCTGAACGTCGATGCGTTCCCGAGCCTGCGACGGATGCAGGACGACGTCGTCGCGATCGCTCGCGGCTGGCTCGGCGGTCCCGAGGACACGGCCGGGTTCATGACGTCGGGTGGCACGGAGAGCCTGCTGCTCACCGTGAAGGCGGCACGTGACCGTGGCCGAGCCGAACGTGGCGTCCGCTCCCCCAACATGGTCCTGCCGGCCAGCGCCCACGCGGCGCTGGAGAAGGGGGCGGCGTACTTCGACGTGGAGAGCCGGCGGATCCCGGTCCGTGCCGATTGGCGCGCCGACGCCGACGCGATGGCCGCGGCGATCGACGACGACACGGTGCTGATCGTCGCCTCGGCGCCGCAGTACCCGCAGGGCGTGATCGACGACGTGCCGGCGATCGCCGCGCTCGCCACCGCCCGGGGCGTCAACTGCCACGTCGACGCGTGCATGGGCGGCGTGGTCCTCCCCTACCTCGACGGCGTGCCGCCATGGAACTTCGACGTCGACGGGGTGACCAGCATCTCCGTCGACCTCCACAAGTACGGCTACACCGCCAAGGGCGCCGGCGTGCTCGTGCACCGATCGAAGGCGCTGCGTCGCCACCAGACGTTCGTCACCGACAACTGGCTCGGTGGGCTGTACGGCTCGTCGGGGATCCTCGGCACCAAGAGCGGCGGGTCGATCGCCGCGGCGTGGGCGGTGCTCCACCACCTCGGCGACGACGGCTACCGCCGGCTGGCCGGCCTCGCTCGTCGGCTGGCGCGGCGCCTCGCCGACGCGATCGAGCAGATCCCGGAGCTGTGGTTGCTGGCCCGCCCGGACACGACGCTCGTCGCCTTCCGCGCCGCGGATCCGTCGACGCTCGACGTGGTCGCCGTCGCCGCCGCCCTGCGCCGCCGTGGCTGGCTGGTCGACCAGCAGGGCCCGCCCCGGTCACTGCACTGCATGGTCAACGCCGTCCACGAGCCGACGCTCGACGCCTTCATCGCCGACCTGCGCGAGTGCGTCGCCGACGCGGGCCCGCCCGACGGCGCCGGGCCCAGCGCCTACGCCACCGTCGACTGAAGTCGTCGCTTGGAGTGCCAGCCGTGCGCTTGGAGTGCCAGCCGTGCAGTGGAGTGGCCGGCGCGCCCACGGCGCGCAACCGCCACTCCATCGGCCACCTGACACTCCAAAGGCCGGACGTCGTCGCTTGGAGTGTCAGCCGTGCGATGGAGTGCTCGGTGCGCCCACGGCGCGCAACCGCCACTCCATCGGCGACGTGACACTCCAAGGTCGGACCGCTGCGAGCGGTTCAGCGTTGGCTGAAGCCTCAGCCGTAGCGACGGTCGAAGCTCGGGCGCCGGCACATCTGGTGCGCCATCCGAAACGCCCGCGGGAGACGGCCGAGGGCGAACGGACGCAGCGAGTCGGGGGTCACGTCGATCAGCCAGCTGACCATCAGACCGACGGAAGCCCCCGGCGTCGTGCGCCGCAGCAGGTGGCCGAAGCGCTCGTGCTCGGCGGCGTCGAACGACGCCCGCCACACCGGGAGCATCGTCGCCGCCTCGGCGCGCAGGTGGCCGTCGAGCAACGGCCCGACGCGCTCGATGCGCTGCGGGTCGTCGATCAGCTCGGCGAGCTCGTCGTCGAGCGGCTCGTGCTCGGCCTCCCGCGCGTCGGTCGTGGCGACGATGCCGGGCTGGCGACGAACCAGCGCCGGCCACAGCAACTCGTCCTCGGCCCGGTGGTGCTCGGCCAGCACCCTGGCCAGCAGCCGTGCTCGTCGGCGGGCGTCCTCGACGCGGCCGGCGTCGAGGTGCTCGGCGATGCGTGCCGTCTCGCTGCGCAGGCCGAGGTGCACGGCGCAAGAGCCGAGGACGGCGTCGGGCAGCCCGGCGGCGAGGGCGTCCGGGGCGATGTCGTGGGTGATCGTCGTGGTGCTCATGGCGACGCTGAAGACGTCGGGGCTTGTCAAGCGGTTGCAACCCGCTTGGACCTGACACAGCGAGCGCAGCGAGCGGGCCGCTTCGGCCCGCACGAGGCACGTGCCGGGCGCACCCGGCGGCGCGACCGCCAGGAAGCCCGCCGGACCGGTCGGCCGCAGGCCGACCATCAAGAACGGTTAACCTCATGTCGCCGATCACCCCGGTCGGGAGAGCCTCGACGCAGCCAGCGGCGCGGCGCCGAAGGAGCAACCTCCCCGGAATCTCTCAGGCAAACGGACCGTCCGGGGAGGCAACGCTGGAAAGCAGCCGGCCCGCACTGCGGGTGCGTCTCGCCGACGGGGAAAGCCACTGCAACTGCAGCGGTGAAGCTCTCAGGCACCACGACAGCGCGGGGGACGGATCAGACGACCGCGCCCGCACCGGAGGTGCCGAGATGACCAGCCGACCGACCCTCGCCGAGCTGCAAGCAGACGACGAGTTCGTCCACCGTCACATCGGCCCGGAGCCGGCCGACGTCGAGGCGATGCTCGCCACGATCGGTGTCACCGACGTCGAGGAGCTGCTCGCCCAGACCGTGCCGGCGGCGATCCGCATGGACGGCGATCTGCCGCTGCCCGGGCCGCGATCGGTGACCGACGTGCTCGGCGAGCTGCGTGCCCTCGCGGCCCAGAACGAGCGGCGCACGAGCCTGATCGGGATGGGCTACTCGGGCACGATCGTGCCCCCGGTGATCGCCCGCAACGTGCTGGAGAACCCGGCGTGGTACACGGCGTACACGCCATACCAGCCCGAGATCAGCCAGGGCCGGCTGGAAGCGCTGCTCAACTTCCAGACGATGGTCGCCGAGCTGACCGGCCACGAGCTGGCCAACGCCTCGCTGCTCGACGAGGCCACCGCCGCGGCCGAGGCGATGACGATGGCCCGGCGCCTGTCGAAGGCGACGAGCGACCGCTTCGTCGTCCACCACGACACCCATCCGCAGACGATCGCCGTGCTGGCGACGCGCGCCGAGCCGGTCGGCATCGAGCTGGTCGTCGGCGGCCTCGACGAGATCGACGGCGGTTGCTTCGGCGCCCTGCTCAGCCTGCCGACCTCCAGCGGAGCCGTTCCCGACTGGCGCGGGGCGATCGAGCGGGTCCACGCCGCCGGGGCGATCGCGATCGTCGCCACCGACCTGCTGGCCTGTGTGCTGGCCACCCCGCCCGGCCAGCTGGGCGCCGACATCGCCATCGGCTCGGCGCAGCGCTTCGGCGTCCCGATGGGCTTCGGCGGCCCGCACGCCGCGTTCATCGCTGCCAGCGCCGCTGCGGCCCGCTCGCTGCCCGGGCGGATCGTCGGGGTCAGCACGGACACCGCCGGCCGCCCGGCGCTGCGCCTCGCCCTGCAGACCCGCGAGCAGCACATCCGCCGCGAGAAGGCGACGTCGAACATCTGCACGGCCCAGGTGCTGCTGGCCAACATCGCCGGCCTCTACGCCACCTGGCACGGCCCGCACGGCCTGGCGCGCATCGCCGAGCGCGTCCACCGGCTGGCATCGATCGCCGCCGCGGCGTTCAGCGCCGCTGGCGTCGAGCTGGTCAACGACTCGTGGTTCGACACGCTGCAGGTGCGCGTCGCCGCGACCGACGCTCACCGCCGCGCCGCGGCAGCCGGCCTCGACCTGCGCCACGTCGACGATCACACGGTCGGGATCAGCTTCGACGAGACGTCGACCATCGCCACCGTCGAGGCGGTCCTGGCGGCGTGCGGCGTCGCCGTGCCGGCGCTGCGCGACGACGCACCCGACGGGTTGATCGAGCGTCGTACCGACGAGGTGCTCACCCAGACGGTGTTCAACCGCTACCACACCGAGCACGAGATGCTCCGCTACCTGCGCCGCCTGGCCGACAAGGACCTGGCGCTCGACCGGACGATGATCCCGCTCGGCTCGTGCACGATGAAGCTCAACGCCACCGTCGAGATGGTGCCGATCACGTGGCCCGAGTTCGCCGACGTCCACCCGTTCGCGCCCGACGAGGAGACGCTCGGGTACCGCACGATGATCCGCCAGCTCGAGGAGATGCTCGTCGCTGCCACCGGCTACGACGCCGTCAGCCTGCAACCCAACGCCGGCAGCCAGGGCGAGCTCGCCGGCCTGCTGGCGATCCGCGCCTACCACCGCAGCCGCGGCGACGAACGGCGCACGGTGTGCCTGATCCCGTCGAGCGCCCACGGCACGAACGCGGCGAGCGCGGTGATGGCCGGGATGCGCGTCGTGGTCGTCGCCTGCGACGCGGCGGGCAACGTCGACCTCGACGACCTGCGCGCCAAGGCGGACGCGGCCGGCGACGAGTTGGCCGCGATCATGGTCACCTACCCGTCGACCCACGGGGTGTTCGAGCCGGGCATCGGCGAGCTGTGCGCCATCGTCCACGACCACGGCGGGCAGGTCTACGTCGACGGCGCCAACCTCAACGCGCTCGTCGGGCTCGCCCAGCCCGGTCGCTTCGGCGCCGACGTCAGCCACCTCAACCTGCACAAGACGTTCTGCATCCCCCACGGCGGCGGCGGCCCCGGCGTCGGGCCGGTGGCGGTGCGCGCCCACCTCGCGCCGTTCCTGCCGGGCCACCCGCTCGGCGGCACCGAGCAGCCGGTCGGTCCGGTGTCGGCGGCACCGTTCGGCTCGGCCGGGATCCTGCCGATCTCGTGGGTGTACATCGCGCTGATGGGCGCATCGGGCCTGCGCGACGCCACGGTCGCCGCGGTGCTCAACGCCAACTACGTCGCCGCCGTCCTCGACCCGCACTTCCCGGTGCTGTACACCGGCGCCGACGGCCGGGTCGGCCACGAGTGCATCGTCGACCTGCGGGCGATCACCAAGGCCACCGGCGTCACCGTCGACGACGTCGCCAAGCGGCTGATGGACTACGGCTTCCACGCCCCGACGATGAGCTTCCCGGTTGCCGGCACGCTGATGATCGAGCCGACCGAGAGCGAGACCAAGCGCGAGCTCGACCGCTTCTGCGCGGCGATGATCGCCATCAAGGGCGAGATCGACCGCGTCGCCGCCGGCGAGTGGCCGCTCGACGCCAGCCCGTTGCGCCACGCTCCGCACACCGCCGAGGATCTCCTCGGCGAGTGGGACCGCCCGTACTCGCGAGAGCTCGGCGCCTACCCGGTCACCGCGCTGCGCGCCGCCAAGTACTTCGCGCCGGTGTCGCGCATCGACGCCGCGTACGGCGACCGCAACCTCGTGTGCACCTGCGAGCCCCTCGAGGCGTACGTGCCGTAGGGATCTCGGCGCTTCGTCACGCGTTCGTTGCGTGTTCGTGCACTACGGTGCGGCGCCATGGCTGACAACCCGACACCCGGGTTCGGGGAACTGGTCGCCCTGTTCGGCACCAACCCGTTCGCTGGGCTCACGAAGAGCTTCCAGCAGTTCCAGCGTGGGGTCGAGCAGTTGATGACGACGATCGACAACCTCAACGAGACGCTCAAGCAGCTCAACGAGGTGTCGGCGCGGATCACCAAGATGCTCGACCTCGTCGACGAGCCGCTGCGAGCCTTCGTCCCGCAGGTGACCCGAACGCTGAAGGCGGCCGACGACATGGTCGAGCGGATGAACGCGCCGATCGAGCGGGTCGCGCCCGGGCTCAACCGGCTGGCGGAGACGCTCTCGCAGCCGGCGATCGCCAACATGCCACAGAGCATCAACGAGTTCCTCTCGACGCTGTCCGACTTCGGCCGGCGCCTGCAGCCGCTCGGGCAGATGGCCGAGTCCGCCGGTGGGATGTTCCGCAACAGCCCGTTCGCCGCGTTCCTCCCGCAGGGTCGCGCCGAGCAGGCTCCGGCTCCGGCGGCGCCCGCACCCGCCGCGCCGCGGGTGGCCGCCGCTCGTGGCGCTGACGACGACGAGCGCCCGGCGCCGCGTTCGGTCAAGAAGAAGGCCGCGGCAAAGAAGGCCACCGCGGCGCGCAAGCCGGCAGCGAAGAAGGCGACCGCCAAGAAGCCGGCGACGAAGCGACCCGCCACGCCGCGCTGATGTCCGGTGCGCTACCGCAGGTTCGAGGCGCGGCGAGTGCCGAAGGGCAGCGGAGGCGGCGAGCACGGCAGGCGCAGGGAGGGGCTTCGCCCCGACCGGAGCACGAACGTCAACGCTTGGCCACGAACGGGATCGGCACGACCCGACCGGGGAGCTGGGTGCCGCGGACGTCGACCGTCACGTCGGTGCCGATCTCCACGTCCGGCGGCAGGAAGCCGAGGGCGATGCCGTGACCGAGCACCGGTGAGAAGTTGCCGCTCGTCAGCACGCCGACCGGCGAACCGTCGACGAGCACCTCGCAGTCGGCACGCGGCGGGCGGCGACCCTCTGTGACGATGCCTTGCAACAACCGGCTGACGCCGCGCTCACGCTCGGCGGCGAGCGGCTCGCGGCCACGGAACTCGTCCTTGCCCCACGCCACCACCCAGCCGAGACCGGCTTGCAGCGGGGTGATCCCCGGCCCGAGCTCGTGACCGTGCAGCGGCAGCGCGGCTTCGAGCCGCAGCGTGTCGCGAGCCCCGAGACCGGCCGGGACGACGCCGGCGGCGGTGATCGCGTTCCACAGGTCCGTCGCCGAGGCAGCCGGCACGGCGATCTCGACGCCCTCCTCGCCGGTGTAGCCCGTGCCGGCGAACGTGCACTCGACACCCTCCCACGACCCGGTGCCGACTCGGAACCTGCCGACGGCCGCCGCCGCCGGGAACACCGCGGCCAGCCGCTCCTTGGCCTTCGGGCCCTGGACGGCCAGCACCGCGCGCGTCGCCGTCGTCTCCGTCCCGCCGATCGCCGCCCGCACCCGGTCCGTGTTCGACGCGTTGGGCATCACGTCGAAGACCTCGTCGTCGATCCACCACACGATGATGTCGTCGAGCACAGAAGCGTCGAGCTCGTCGAGCAGGTGGGTGTACTGCGCCCGGCCCGGCGCGATCTTGGCGAGGTCGTTGGTCAGCGCCCACTGCAGGCGCTCGTCGGCGTCGTCGCCCTCGACGCGCACCGTGCCGAGATGGGAGACGTCGAACACGACGGCGTCGTTGCGGCAGGCCAGGTGCTCGTCGAGCGTGCCGGCCGCGTAGGCCACCGGCATCTCCCAGCCGCCGAACGGCACCATCCGCGCGCCGAGGGCGCGATGCACCGAGTCGAGCGGGCTGTGCTCGTTCGACGAATCGGTGGTGGCCACCCCGATCAGACCGCGTGGCGGCGCAGCGGCGCTGGCTCGGTGACGCCGGCGTCTGCCTCGGTCGTCGGCCCGCCCAACGAGCAGATCTGACTGTCGAGGCTCGACTTGACGCCGCCGAGCGCGAGCACGTTGACGAGCACCCCCTGGCCGGCGCGGTTCATCACGTCGACGAGCTGGTCGCCGTCGCAGATCATGACGTCGCCCCCGCTGAGCACCAGGTGGGCCGAGGCGATGTCGGCGTCCATGTGCTCGCGCATGTAGGCGAACGCCTTGCGGACCGACTCCAGCTTGATGCCGGCGTCGAGCAGGCTCTTGATCACCCGCAGCTCGAGCAGGTCCTGGTAGCTGTACTTGCGACGGCTGCCGCTGCCGGCGGCGTCGGCCAGCGAGGGACGGACCAGGTCGGTGCGTGCCCAGTAGTCGAGCTGCCGGTACGTGATCCCGACGATGCTCGCGGTCTTGCTCCCGGTGAAACCCTGCTCGGTCATCCTGCGCTCCCTCCCCTGCTCGGGCTGGATCACACCAGCGTAGTTACGCCGATGTGAAGCCCGCGACTGTAGCGCGGCTCGACGTCAGGTCTCGAAGTCCTCGGGGTTGATCTCTTCGAGGAAGTCGCGGAACTCATCGAGGATGGCCTCTTCCTCCTGCTCCGCAAGCTCGTCGGGGGCGTCGAGGGCTGCCTCGTCGAGCAGATCCTCGTTGGCGTAGATCGGCGTGCCGGTGCGCACCGCCAGCGCCAGCGCGTCGGACGGGCGGCTGGAGATCACCTTCGCGCCGCCGTCGGTGCGCAGGTGCAGCTCGGCGTAGAACGTGTGGTCGCGCACCTCTGTGACGATCACCGACTCCAGCTCGGCGCCGAGCGCGGCGACGACGTCGACCATCAGGTCGTGGGTGAGCGGCCGCTGCGGGACGATGCCCTCCAAGGCGTTGTGGATCGCCGACGCCTCAGGGCTGCCGATCATGATCGGCAGCAGGCGGTGCCGACCTTCCTGCTCGCGCAGCACCACCATCGGGGTGTTGGCGGGCAGTTCGACGCGCACACCGGCAACCTTCATCGGGACCACGACGGGGATGGTACTGCCCGGTCGGACGCTCAACGTGCGGCGGGCGCCGAAGCGCAGCGGAGGCGGCGAGCACGGCAGGCGCAGGGAGCGGCTTGGCCCGCGACCGGAGCCCGAACAGCCCGGTACTGCCCGGTCAGCCGTCCAGGTGGTGGCGCAGGGCGTTGTTGACGAGCGCGGCGCGCAGCTCGCCACCGAGGCGGGCCAGCTCGCGTAGTGTCTCCACCGCCTGGGCCCGCGCCTGCGGGTTGCGCTGGCGCAGCTGGGGCAGGATCAGCTGCTCGAACAGCGCCGCCTCGCGGTCGGCCGCCTGGCGCCAGGCACGTAGGTGCCGCCCCTCCACGCCGCGGGCCAGGAAGCCTGCGGCCGCCTGGGCGACGGCGACGTCGCCGCCGGCGTAGAGCGCCATGGCGCCCGTGCCCCGGCCGGCGACGAGGCCGAACGACTCGATCTGGCCGAGCTGTGCCTCGTCGATCCCGGCGATCGAGCACAGCTCGGCCGCCGAGTAGGTCTGGTGCGGATCGATCGCCGGTGCCGGCTGGGCCATCGGCGCGGTGACGTCGGCTGCCGGCGGCTCGGCGACCTCGGCCGGCGCGGGTGCCGGCTCCGCCGGCGCGGGCGGCATCGCCACGGCCTCGGCCGGGCTCGGCACGACACCGGCCGCCGACAGCGGCAACGGGGCGGCCACCCGGTCCACCCCGTTCGGCGGCGTCTCGGCGAGGCGCAGCTGCGCAGACGGGTGCTGGCGGGACACGGCCGTCTCGCGGCTGTCGTCGCCACCGACGGGCAAGACGGTGACGTTGCGGATGCCTCGCGGCGGCGTCGCCCCCTCCCCCTCGATCGCCCCGCTCTCCAGGCGGTCCCGGATGACCTTCAAGGGCAAGAAGTTCTCGCGCTGCTCGCGCAGGATGACCCGCAGCCGCTCGACGTCGGGATCGTAGAACTTGCGGTAGCCCGATGGCGTGCGCTCCGGGTCGATCAGCCCCTGGCTCTCGAGGAAGCGGATCTTCGAGATCGTGATGTCAGGGAACTCCTCGAGCAGCAGCCCGAGCACCTCTCCGATCGACAGGTACGGCCGGTCCGACATCCGCTCACTCACCGTTCGACTCCGGGGGCTGCGCCCCCGCCCATCGACGTCCGGCTCCCAGGCGGTCGCTCGGCCGTCCGGTGCGCTCGCTGCGCTCGCTCACCGTTCGACTCCGGAGGTCGGCGTGCTGTCGCCGCGCTCGAAGTAGACGAGCCGGAACTTGCCGACCTGCAACTCGTCGCCGTGGTGCAGCACAGTGGGCTCGTCGATGCGCTGCTGGTTGACGTACGTCCCGTTCAGCGAACCGACGTCGCGCACGACGTAGCGGTCCGCGGAGCGCTCGACCTCGGCATGGCGGCGCGACACGGTGATGTCCTCGAGCATGATCTCGCTGTCGGGGTGCCGGCCGAGCCGGGTGACCTGGTCGGACAGCGTCAGCGTGTCGCCGGCCTGCGGGCCGCTGCGCACGATCAGCGTCGCCACGCCCTCGGGCAGGTCGGCGATGGTGACGACGGCGTCGTCGTCGGTGCCCGGGGCGTCCTGCAGCGGGTCGATCTTGCCGATCGTGATCGTGTGGTCCTCGATCCGGTCGAGGACCGCGCCGCACGATGAGCAGAAGCCAGACTCAGGCGGGTTGCGATGCCCGCACTGGTTGCAGAAGACGTAGGAGGTCATCCGGGTCTCTAACCCTCAAGCAGAGCTTGATACGCGTCGGCGTCGAGCAGCGCCTCCAGCTCGCTGGCGTCGGCGATCTCGATCTCACACAACCAGCCCGTCCCGTACGGGTCCTGATTGATGGTCTCGGGCGCAGCCGCCAACGCCTCGTTCACCGCGACGACCGTGCCGGACACCGGCGCGTACACGTCGCTCACCGACTTCGTGCTCTCCACCTCGCCGAAGCTGTCACCAGCGGAGACAGAGGCCCCGATGGTCGGAACCTGCACGTAGACCACGTCACCGAGGGCGTCCTGGGCGTAGTCGGTGATGCCGATCCGGGCGCGGGTGCCGGTGACCGACACCCACTCGTGGTCACTGCTGTAGCGAAGCTCCTCCGGGACGGACATCGGCGCCACCCTAGCCGGTGCGCCGATGGCCGCTTCCCTTGCGCCGTTCGCGCTCCGGTCGCAGCTTCAGCGCACGAGTTGGCGGACGCGACGGGCGTACTCCTGAACCAGACGTCGCGCCTCGCTGTCCGTCGAGCTCTCCGCCCAGAGGTGGGTGATCGGCTCCTCCGGGTCGGGCAGCGCCAGCACCCACCCGTCGCCGGAGCGCAGCTTGACGCCGTCGACCAGCTCGACGTCGCGGCCGGCGAGCTCCATCAGCGTGCGCATCACCATGCCCTTCTGGTCCCACGGCGTGACGACGGTGTCGTGCACCAGGTGGACGGGGGGCAGACGCGTCGGCGACCTCGCTGAGCGGCCGGCGGCTGCGCCCGAGCAGGTCGAGCATCTTCAGGAGCGCCCCGGCACCGTCGAACGCCGAGAGGAAGCCGGGAAGGATGTAGCCGCCGGCACCGTCGGTGGCGAAGCCGACACCCGGCAGGTTGGCCACGGCCATCAATGCCGCGGTCGACATCTTCGTCGTCGCCACGTTGACACCGTGTGCCCGGGCGAGCTGGGCGGCGCGCTCTGACACGTTGACCGGCACAGCGATCGTGTCGCCGAGCAGGTGGTCGCAGACCAGGTCGACGAAGCACAGCATCGCCGTGGTGTGGTCGAGGACCCGTCCGGTGTCGTCGACGAACGTGATCCGCTCACCGTCGGGATCGATCACCGCCCCGAGGTGCGCACCGGACGAGCGGACGAGGGCGGCGACGCGCTCGGCACCGGCGGCCGCGTCGTAGCCGAGGCGACCAGCGGTCGACACGTACGGGTTCACCGCGAGCACGTCGGCGCCGAGCTTGCCAAGCAGCGACGGCATCACCCCGCCGACCGCGCCGTAGGCGTAGTCGACGACCAGCTTGAAGCGGGTGTCGCGGATCGCCCCCGGCGCCACCGTGGCCTCCAGAGCCACCGTGTACTCCTCCAGGGAACGCGCCGGGAACTGGATGTCGCCGATCTCCTCGGCGAGCGCGCGGCGGGTGTCCTCGCGCTGGAACAGGCGCTCGATCTTGCGCTGGGCGTCCTCGGTGATGTCGCTGCCGCCGGCGTCGAAGAAGCGGACCACGACCCGGTCGGGGTCGCTGTGGTGCAGGCGGATCGTCAGCCCGCCGAACGCACGCGGCGAGCGCACCAGGAAGCGGGTGACGGGGACGCTGGCGACCTCGAGGTCGAGCACGTCGATGCCCGACGCGTTGAGCCCGGCCATCATCGCCCGCTTGAGCATCCGCGCCGCCCGGCTGGAGTCGCGCGACGTGACGACCGTGGTGCCCTTCGGCAGCGACGTGCCGTAGGCCATCGCCACCCGCACCGCCATCTCCGGAGTGACGTCGACGTTGGCCAGGCCGGTGACGCCGTCGCGGCCGAACAGGCTGCGCGCCCCGCGCGACTCCCACACGATGCTGCTGTTGACGACCGCACCCTCTTCGATCGTCTTGAACGGGTACACCTTGACGTCGCCGGTGATCACCGCGTTCGAGCCGACGAAGACCTCGTCGCCGAGCACGACGCCCTCGTCGATGCGCACGTTGTTGCGGATGCTCGTCGTCCGCCCGACGGTCGCCCCGCGGATGCGCGTGCGCGTCCCCACGTAGACGTTGTCGTGCAGCACGCTGCGCTCGACGTGTGCCTCGGGCTGGACGCGCACGTTGCTGCCGAGCACGGCGTACTCGCCGATCACGCAGCCGGCCTCCACCTTGCATCCGGGGCCGATCACCGCCGGCGCGATCACCTGGGCCTGCGGCGAGATCTCAGCGCCCTCGCCGGTGAACACTCCCTCGGTGATCCGGAAGCCGGGGATGTCGACGGCCACCTTCTGGTCGAGCGCGTCGAAGTGAGCGCTGAGGTAGGCCTCCAGGGTGCCGACGTCCTCCCAGTAGCCGGTCATGATCGCCCCGTACAACGGCTTGCCAGCGGCGAGCATGGCCGGGAACACCTCGCCGGAGAAGTCGACGCTGCGGCCCTCGGGGATGAAGTCGAAGATCGCCGGCTCGAGCACGTAGATCCCGGTGTTGATCGTGTCGCTGAACACCTGGCCCCACGTCGGCTTCTCCAGGAATCGCTCGATCGTGCCGTCCTCGCGGGTGATGACGATGCCGAACTCCAGCGGGTTGTCGACGGCGGTCAGCCCGATCGTCGCCATCGACCCACGCTCACGGTGGAAGCGCATCACCTCGCCGAGGTCCATGTCGGTGAGCACGTCGCCGGAGATCACCAGGAACGTCTCGTCGAGCAGCTCGCGAGCGTTGCCGACGCTGCCGGCGGTGCCGAGCGGCACCGGCTCGTCGGCGTACCAGATCTTCACCCCGAACTCGGAACCGTCACCGAAGTAGGTCTTGATGTGGTTCGCCAGGAAGGCGACCGTGACGACGATCTCGTCGAAGCCGTGCTGGCGCAGCAGCGCGATGATGTGCTCCATCATCGGCCGGTTGGCGATCGGCAGCATCGGCTTGGGTGCGTTCGAGGTCAGCGGCCGCAGCCGTGTGCCTTCTCCGCCGGCCATGATCACGGCCTTCATCGGGCGGGCTCCTTCGGGGGGTGGGGGGTGGAGGGATCTCGCTCGGCGCGGCCGGCGCGGATGCCGTCACGGACCTTCGGGACGTAGGCGATCGCCGTGTAGTAGCTGATCGCCAGGCCGGGGATGCCGAGGGCCCATGATCCGATCGCGAAGAACCAGTGCGGCGGGAAGTCGACACCGGCGAGCATGAAGCCGGGGATCGCGAACATCAGCAGGAAGGTGGCCAGCTTGCCCCACCACGTGACGTCGAAGCGCTGCATCCCGAAGATCAGTGTGGCCAGCGCCATCGTCAGCCCGACGGCCAGCTCGCGCACGAGGACGGCGACGCAGAACCATCTGGGCGCGGCGCCGTCGACGATGATCGCCGTGAGGGCGACGATGAACAGCAGCCGGTCGACGGTCGGGTCGAACACCTTGCCGAACTCGGAGACCTGGTCGAACCGCCGGGCCATCCAGCCGTCGACCCAGTCGGTCGCGCCGAGCCCGCCGAGCAACCACGCCGCGCCGGCCGGGTTGTCGCGGCCGAACAGCAGGTACAGGAACAGCGGCAGGCAGCACAGCCGGACCAACGTGAACGCGTTCGGCGCCGTCAGGTAGCGACGTGAGGCGGCATCGTCCACGCTCGGGACTGTACCCAGGGGTTGCAGCACCTACGATCCCACCGCGTGGATCAACCGAACAAGACGCTTGACGGACAGGTCGCGTTCATCACCGGCGCTGGCTCCGGGCTCGGCGCGGCGTTCGCCCGGCGGCTGGCCGCCGACGGCGCGCTGATCGTCGTCAACGACCTGTCCCCCGATGCCGCTGCCGCCACCGCCGCGCAGGTCGGGGGCGACGCCGTGGTGTTCGACGTCACCGACTCGGCGGCGTTCGACGCCGAGGTCGACAAGGCGGTCGCACGCCACGGTCGCCTCGACATCATGATCAACAACGCCGGCATCGCCCCGGCGCCGGATGCCGAGCGCGTCGAGCGGATGATGACGTCGGCGGCCTTGCGGATGGAGGGCCGGATCGACGAGATGCCGCCGGCCGACGTGCTCACGTCGATGACCGACCAGGAGTGGGACCGGATGATCGAGGTCCACCTCTACGGCGCGTTCTACGGCACCCGCGCCGCGCTGCGGCACATGCAGCCGGCCCGCCGCGGCAGCATCGTCAACATCTCCTCGATCCTCGGCCAGCACCCCAGCGCCGGCGCGCCGCACTACTCCACGGCCAAGGCCGGGATCATCGCCCTGACTCGCTCGGTCGCCCAGGAGACCGCTCACCTCGGCATCCGCGTCAACGCGGTGTGCCCCGGCTACGTCGACACTCCGCTGCTGGCGCCGCTCGACGACACGCTCAAGGCGATGATCACGATGCAGATCGCCAGCGGGCGGATGGCCCGCCCGGAGGAGCTGGCCGAGCTGGTTCGCTTCCTGGCCGGGCCGGAGAGCAGCTACTCGACCGGCGACGTGTTCACCGCCAGCGGCGGGTACGCCTGAGATGCCCACCATCTTCACCCGGATCATCGACGGGCAGATCCCGGGCACGTTCGTGCACCGCGACGAGCGCTGCGTGGTGTTCATGTCGATCAACCCGATCGCCTACGGGCATGCGCTGATCGTGCCGATCGAGGAGTGCGACCACTGGGTGGACGCCCCCGCGGACCTGATGGCCCACCTGTTCGAGGTCACCCACCGCATCGGCGTGGCCCAGCGCGACGCGTTCGGCTGCGAGCGGGTCGCGGTGATCATCGCCGGCTACGAGGTGCCCCACCTGCACATCCACGCCATCCCCACCAACCACATGAGCGAGATCTCCTTCGCCAACGCCAGACAGAGCGTCGACCGCGCCGACCTCGAGGCCGCGGCGACTGCCATCCGTGCCCGGCTCGAGCATCAGCGCTGATCCGACGAACGGCGAGCGCGTCGGAGGCACCGAGCACGGTGGGTGCAGGGAGCAGCTTCGCTGCGACCACAGCTCGATCGAGCTAGCCCTCCAGCAACGCCTGGGCGTGGTCGGGGACGAAGCGCTGCTCGTCGTGGGGCGGGCGGACGTAGCCGCGTGACTTGGGGTGCTTGGGCAACTTGATCTTCGGCTGGGCGACGTCCTTGTACTCCAGCGTGCTCAGCAGGTGGGCGATCATGTTGAGGCGGGCGCGGCGCTTGTCGTCGGTCTCCACCACCCACCACGGCGCGATCGGGATGTCGGTGTTGATCATCATCTGATCCTTGGCCTGCGAGTAGTCCTCCCAGTGGGTGATCGACTCGGGGTCCATCGGCGACAGCTTCCAGGAGCGCAGCGGATCGTTCTGGCGGTCGTGGAAGCGCTTCTCCTGCTCCTTCTGGCTGACCGAGAACCAGTACTTGCGCAGCAGGATCCCGTCGTCGACGAGCAGCCGCTCGAACGTCGGGCACTGCTCCAGGAAGCGGTAGTACTGCTCGGGCGTGCAGAAGCCCATCACTCGCTCGACGCCGGCGCGGTTGTACCAGGAGCGGTCGAACAGCACGATCTCCCCCGCCGCCGGGAGCTGGTCGACGTAGCGCTGGAAGTACCACTGGCCCTTCTCCCGGTCGGTCGGCACGGGCAGGGCGACGATGCGCGCGAAGCGGGGGTTGAGGTACTCGCCGACCCGCTTGATCGCCCCGCCCTTGCCGGCCGCGTCACGGCCTTCGAAGATCACCACGACGCGCTTGCCCTCGGCGCGCACCCAGCGCTGCATCTTGACCAGCTCGACCTGCAGGCGGGCCAGCTCGTCGTCGTAGAGCCGCTTCGGGAACCGGTCCGCCTTGTGCTGCTTGGGCATGGGCGGGCACCTTACGTCAGCGGCAGCTCCCCCTCCTTCGGCGCAGCGGGGTCGATCTCATGGGTCAACGACTCGTCCTTGTTGCGCACGTTGTTCACGGCGGTCGACACCGGGTGCATCGTCAGCAGCTCGTTCGGAGCCGGGACGAGCAGGGCTTGGAGGGCCTCGGTGTCGTGGTTGGCAGGATCGAGCCATGCCGCCCACGCCGAGCTCGGCAGCATCACCGGCATGCGGTCGTGCACCGGCGACATCGTCTCGTTTGCCGACGTCGTGACCACCGAGCAGCTGTGCAGCCACGGGGCGTCGGGCCCCTGCGCCCTGTCCCGCCACGTCGACCACACGCCGGCGACGGCCAGCGGATGGCCGTTCGCCGAGTGGACGAAGAACGGCTGCTTGATCGGCTTGCCGGCCTTGGTGACCTCGCCGGTGTCCATGTCCCGCTTCCACTCGTAGAAGCCGTCCATCGGAATGATCATGCGGTGCTTGGCGAACGCCGAGCGGAACGCCGGCTTCTCGGCGATCGTCTCGCCGCGGGCGTTGATCAGCTTCGAGGCGATCTTGGTGTCCTTCGCCCACGTCGGCACGAGCCCCCAGTGGAATGCCTGGATCTCACGCCCCTCCCCTGCCGTGCCGGGCGTGGCGACCACGCCGTACACGTCGTTGGTCGGCGCGACGTTGAAGTTCGCCGGCAGCGTCGCCCCGCCGAACGACGCGTCGAAGTAGTCGGCGATCTTGTCGATGTTGCCGGACGAGACGAAGCGACCGCACATGTCCGGGCACGGTACCCACCGTGAACGCGGCGACGGCGATCCCGGCTTGGTAGGCGCCACTGCCACGCCTGCCCGCCGACCGATGCGCTCGTCAGCTCACACTCCGTGGGTCAATCGGAACACGGAACGGGCGATGAGGAAGACGCCGATCGCGCCGAGGACGACGAACGTGATCGTGTGGCGACGCAGGTACGCCCAGTTGTTGAGGCGGCTCAGGGCCGGCGCGGCGCCGGGGCGCACCTCGAGCACGACCGTCGGCGGGATGACGTTGATGCTCGAGCACGCGAGGAAAACGACGATCACCAGCAGCTGGGCGGTGAGCCGGCGGTCGCTGTGGAACACCGCCGTGCCGGCGGCGAGCGCGGCGGGGAAGCTCGGCAGCACGAGGCCGGTGACGAACGACGTCTTCGGGCCGACGCGCTGGAGGCGGCGGTACCAGCGCGGCACCTCGTCGCCCTGCTGGCGGCGGCTCAGCCGCCAGGCGTGGATCGCCAGGCCGACGAGGGCGACGCCGACGACGAGGAACAGCCAGGCCAGTAGGTGTCGGTGGGTGGCGCGGGCGTGATGGCGCGTGACGTGACCGTGGAAGACGAGTCCCGGCGCGAGAGCCAGGGCGGCCAGGGTGAGCAGCCAGCCGGCGCAGAACGCGACGCCGTTGCGCTTGTCCTGCGCGCTGACCACGACCACGGCGATGAAGCCCAGCGGGTCGAGCCCGCTCAGCAGGCCGAGCACGGCGACCTCGGCGAGCAACGGGCCCATGACCCGCCGGACTGTAGCGGCGCGTCGACGGCACCCACCGGCGCCGTCACACGTCGGGCTGGGGAGATTTGAACTCCCGACCCCTTGTCCCCCAGACAAGTGCGCTAACCAAGCTGCGCTACAGCCCGTATGACGGTTGGCGAGCCTACCTCGCAGAGCGGCAGGCCACCGGTCCACTCCGCGTTTTGGTGAGCGGCGCCTCACCGCCGAGCGCCTCGAGGCGTGGTACCGATCGACGAGACCGGCCTGCGGGCCGGCGGCGTCCACGACGACCTGGACTGCATCATCTTCGCCTCCGGGTTCGCGTTCAACACCGACGACACGAACCGCTCGGCGTTCGAGGTCTGCGGCCACGATGGTCAGCCGGTGACGTCGAAGTCGGCCGACGGGACGGCCTGACCTCGGCCACCGTGCTGGGCCACGCCGAGCACACCGCGGCCACCGAGGTGGAGTGCACCGCCGAGGCCGATGCGGGGTGGGGTGGGTGGCGGCGATCGAGGCCGTGCCGCGTTCGTTCGTCGGCGGCCCGGAGTGCACGCTCGGCTCCTAACGGAACAGGTCGATCACGCGCCAGGTGAGGTAGAGGGCGAGGAGGACGAGGAGGAGCTTGAAGTGCCAGGGCGCCTTGGCCGACTCCTCGTCGCCCTCCTCGCCGGCGGCGAGCTTCTTGAGGTCCAGGTTCTTGGCCGTGATCGGCTCGGCCTTGGTCGCCTCCAGCGCGCGCCCGCACGTCGGGCAGGTGCCGTCGGCGTTCATCGCCGACGGCGTCCAGTACTTCGCGCAGTCCTCGCACCAGGGCACGGCCGACCGACCTACTCGGTGCGCTTGCGCACGCGCAGCTTGAGCGGCGTCGCCCCGAAGCCGAACGCCTCGCGGATGCTGCGCTCCAGGTAGCGCATGTACGTCTGGGGCAGCTCGCGGTTGACGAACAGCGTGAACGTCGGCGGGTCGGTCGCGCCCTGCAACGCGTACAGCACGCGGATGCCGCCCGGTGCCGGGTGGCGCTGCTGGGCGTCGGCGATCACCCGGTTGACGTCACGGGTCGGCACGCGGCGGTGGTACTGCTCGATCGCCTCCTGCAGCACCGGGCGCAGCTTGTGCACGCCCTTGCCGGTCAGCGCCGAGATCTTCAGCACCGGCGCGTCACCGACGAAGTACAGCTTGCGGTTCAGCTCGGCCTGCACCTCCAGGCGGCGCTCGGCGTCGTCGATCAGCTCCCACTTGTTGAGCATCACCACGATCGGGCAGCCCGCCGCGTCGATCCGCTCGGCGAGGCGCTGGTCCTGGGTGGTGACGCCCTCGGTGGCGTCGATCACCAGCAGGGCGATGTCGGCGTCGTCGATGGCCCGCAGCGCCCGAACCAGCGAGTAGTACTCGGCCGAGTCGTCGATCCGGCTGCGGCGGCGCATCCCGGCGGTGTCGACGAACACGATCGGCCCGTCGGGCGTCTCGACGAGCGTGTCGATCGCGTCGCGGGTCGTGCCGGCCATGTCGTGGACGACGGAGCGGTCCTCGCCGACGAGCCGGTTGAACAGCGTGCTCTTGCCGACGTTCGGGCGCCCGACGATGGCGACGCGCGGCGGGGGCTGGTCATCCGGCGCCCACGGCGCGGCGTCGCCGAGCTCGATGCCGTCGGCGTCGTCGTCTGCCGGGCGAGCCGATGCCGGGAAGCGGGCCACGACCTCGTCGAGCAGGTCGCCGGCGCGGCGGCCGTGCAGCGCGCTGACCGGCAGCGGGTCGCCGAGGCCGAGCGACAGGAACTCCCAGCGATCGTTCTCCCGCCGGTCGTTGTCGCTCTTGTTGACGACGAGCAGCACGTGCGCGTTGATCTTCCGGAGCCAGGCGGCGACGGCCTCGTCGTCGTCGGTGACACCCGTCGACGCGTCGACGACGAACAGGACGACGTCGGCGTCGCGCACCGCGGCCTCGACCTGGCGGCTGACCTTGGCGTCGAGGTCGCTGCCGCCGGGCAGCCAGCCGCCGGTGTCGACGAGCACGAACGGCACGCCCAGCCACTCCGCCTCGGTCTCCTTGCGGTCGCGGGTGACGCCGGGGCGGTCCTCGACGATGGCGACCTGCTCGCCGACGATGCGGTTGAACAGCGTGCTCTTGCCGACGTTCGGCCGTCCGACGACGACGACCGTCGGCAGCGCGTTGGACTCGTTCATGCCCCACCCCTTCGCCGAGCGCACCCGTCGGTCCCCCCGGCACCACCGTTCGGAGTGCCTGCCGCGCGTTCGGAGTGCCCGGCGCGCGGTTGGAGTGGCAGCTGCGACCGAGTGGCAGGTGCGCCCACGGCAAGCGTTGCCTACTCCATCGGGCATGTCCCACTCCGAGCACAGCAGCCGGTGACGGCGGGCAGGGGATGTCACGGCGCCTCCAGCGCCTTGCGGAGCGCGATGCCGTCGGTCGGGACGACCTCGACGGGACGGGGCAGGTCGGCGACGGTCAGGCCGTCGAGGAACCGGCCCTCGCTGAGGCACACGTCGGGCAGCAGGTAGCGGTCGCCGACCGGCTCGGCGGCGAGGACCCGGGCGATGTCCTCCCCCACCATCAGGCCGGTGACGCCGGTGTTGCCACCGAAGAACTCGTTGGCCACCGTCAGGACCCGCACGTCGGCACGGCCGAGCTCGTCGACCAGCGGGGCGATGACCGGCGCGCCGAGCGGGCCGGTGAGGATCCCGACGGGCGCATCGCGCCGCCGCGGCGCGCCGAGCTTCACCGGCGTCGCGGCCGTGGCGTCGCCGCCGCAGGCGTGCAGGCCGGTGTCGCCGGCGGGGTTGCGTGGGCCCGGTAGCCCGCCGCCGGTGCCCCGTCGACCCAGGCGAAGAAGCCGCTCTGCACGCCGGTCGGTGCGGCCACCTCGCCGTGCCACTCCAGCGCGAACGTCGCCGCCATGCCGATGCCGTCCTCGTGCATCCCGAACCCCTCGTACGTCTCCGGACCGGGGAACGGGCGGCCGGCCATCAGGTAGTACTCGTCGGCGGCGAAGACCATCCGCCGCCCGAGCGTGCGCAGGAAGATCCGCTGCCACGCGTCGATCGCCTCGACCACCGCGGCGGCCTCGGCGGTGGTGTGCAGGCGCATCGCCGGCTCGGTGTTGAACCGGCTGAGCCCGAGTGGGACGACGGCGACCGACGCCAGCTCCGGGTACTCGTCGAGCACGCCGGCCATCGTCCGCTCGAACACCGCGCCGTCGTTGACGCCGGGGCACAGCACGACCTGGCCGTGGACCTCGATGCCGTGGTCGAGCAGCGCCCGCAGCCAGCGCAGGCTCATCCCGCCACGGGGGTTCTTCAGCATCCGGGCGCGCACGTCCGGGTCGGTGGCGTGGATGCTGACGTTCAGCGGCGACAGGCGCTCGGTGACCACCCGCTCCAGGTCGGCCTCGGTGAACCGGGTGAGCGTCGTGAAGTTCCCGTACAGGAAGCTCAGCCGGTAGTCGTCGTCCTTGAGGTACAGGCTGCGGCGCAGGCCGGTCGGCAGCTGGTAGATGAAGCAGAACTCGCAGTGGTTGTCGCACGTCCTGACGCGGTCGAACACCGCGCTGGACACCTCGGCGCCGAGCGGCTCGCCGGCGCGCTTGGCGACGACGACGTCCAGCTCGATGCCGCCGCGCTGCACGGTCAGCTCGACGTCCGGCTCGTCGACGGCGAAGCGCCACTCGATGACGTCGCGTGGCATCGAGCCGTTGACCGACACCACCTCGTCGCCCGGGCGCAAGCCGGCGCGCGCCGCCGCCGACCCGTCGGCGACGGCGACGACGGTCGGGCCGTGCTGCGCACGCGGGCGCGGCACCGCGAGCGAAACGGCTGCGGACACGGCCGTCCACGCTACCGGCCTGCCCGATTGGCCGATCGGTAGCCTCGCAGCATGGACGTCGACCGCGTGCTGCTCGCCGAGCCGCGCGGGTTCTGCGCCGGCGTGGAGATGGCGATCAAGGCGCTGGCGTGGATGGTCCGCAGCTTCGAGCCGCCGGTGTACTGCTACCACGAGATCGTCCACAACAAGCTCGTCGTCGACCGCTTCGTCGAGCAGGGCGTGGTGTTCGTCGACGACATCGCCGACGTGCCACCGGGCCGGCCGATCATGCTCTCGGCCCACGGCTCGGCGCCCGAGGTGGTGGCCGCGGCCCGCGAGCGTGGCTCCTACGTGGTCGACTCGGTGTGCCCGCTGGTGACCAAGGTGCACCACGAGGTCAAGGTCCGCGCCGGGCGCGGCTATCGCATCGTCTACGTCGGCCACCAGGGCCACGAGGAGGCGGTCGGCACGATGGCGGTCGCCCCGCAGTCGATCAGCCGGGTGGAGAGCGTCGCCGAGGTCGAGGCGCTGGAACCGTTCGCCGAGCCGGTCGCCCTGCTGGCGCAGACGACGCTGTCGCACCGCGACTGGGCCGACGTGGCCGTCGCCGTCAAGCAGCGCTACCCCGAGGCTTGGACGCCGGGGCGCAGCGACCTGTGCTTCGCCACCACCAACCGCCAGTCGGCGCTGATGGCCCTCGTCGACGGCTGCGACGCGATCGTCGTCATCGGCTCGGCGAACTCGTCGAACACTCGGGCGCTGGAGAAGCTGGCCGTCGGCGCCGGCGTCGCCCGGGTGTTCCGGATCAACTCGGCCGAGGAGCTGCCCGACGACCTCCACGGGACGGTCGGCGTCACCGCCGGGGCGTCGGCGCCCGAGCAGCTCGTCGACGAGGTGATCGCCTGCCTCGCCCCGCGCCACGGCGTCGAGCTGGTCCGGGTGACCGACGAGGACGAGTACTTCCCGCCGCCGCGCAACATCCGCGACCTGCAGTCCGCCATCGGCGCCGCTGCGGGGGCGATGCTCGGCGCCGATCCGTCGCTGGCGCCGGCGCCCGACGACCGCGCCTTCGCCGCCAGCGACGTCCTCGCCACCCTCGCCTGATCCGCCGCCGGGCGCCCGGTCGCGATTCGAGATTGGCCGCCTCCGTGCGCACATCTCGAATCGCACCCGCCGCGCAGCGCAGGGCGATGTGAGATGTGCGGTGCCGGTGCGCACATCTCGAATCGCGCCGCGGGGCCTTGACTCTCCCTTGGGGGGAGGGTCGAGCATGTCGGCGTGGACGACGAAGCGCCCATGCCGATCGGGATGTTCTCCCGGGCCAGCTCGCTGTCGATCAAGTCGTTGCGCGCCCACCACGAGAGCGGCCTGCTCGTGCCGGCGTCGGTCGACCCGCGCACCGGCTATCGCGCCTACACCGTCGACCAGCTCGCCGACGCCGCGGTCATCGCCCGCCTGCGGACGCTCGACGTGCCGCTCGCCGAGGTGCGCGAGGTGCTCGACGCGCGCGACCCCGAGATCACCCGCAAGGTCCTCGATCGCCACCAGGCGGTGATGGAAGAGCGCCTCGCCCAGACGGTGCGGATCATCGCCGAGCTGCAGTCCGAACCGTCGCCGGCGCTGCACACGCCGGTGCACGTCCGCACCGAGGCGGCGACGCACACGCTGCGGGCGCGGGCCACGGTCGACGCCACGACGTTCGCGGTGTGGCTGGAACGGGCGTTCCGCACGCTCGCCGTGGTCGCGGCGATGTCCGGTGCCGAGCGCAACGGGCCGCCGGGCGCGCTGTTCGGCCCCGAGATCCTGGACGACCGGGCCGAGGAGGTCGAAGCGTTCCTCCCGATCGCCGAGCCGGTCGCGCTGCGCCACCCTGGCGGGGTCGCGGTCGGCGAGCTGCCGGCGCGGACCGTCGCCGTGCTCGTCCACGCCGGTCCGTACGAGACCCTCGGCGACACCTACCGCACGCTCGGGGCGTGGGTCGCCCGCCACGCCGAGCACGCCGGCGACCGCACCCGCGAGTGGTACGTCGTCGGCCCCGGCGACACCCCCGACGAGTCGGCATGGCGCACTGAGGTGGCCTGGCCGATCAACGATCCGGCCCTCGACAAGTCCACCACCGATCACAGGAGCACCCCATGAGCATCGCCCTGCACAGCATCACGTTCGACGCGGCCGACCCGATCGCCCTTGCCACGTTCTGGTCGAAGGCCCTCGACCATCCCGTCGACGACGGCGCCACCGAGTCGTTCGCCCAGCTCACCCCCAGCCGACGCACCGCCGGGATGATGTTCATCAAGGTTCCCGAGGGCAAAACCGCGAAGAACCGGGTCCATCTCGACCTGTCCGCCGCCGACCGAGAGGCCGAGGTCGCCCGGCTCGTCGGCCTCGGCGCCACCCGTCGCGACGACCACGACGAGCTCGGCATCCGGTGGACCGTGCTCCAGGACGTCGAGGGCAACGAGCTTTGCGTGGGCGAAGCCGTTCCCGTCCAGCCCTAGCACCGATCCCAGAAGCGGCGAACGCCGAAGCGCAGCGGAGGCAGTGAGCACGGCAGGCGCAGGGAGCCGCTCCGCTGGGACCGGAGCACGATCGACCTAGCCTGCCGGGGTGCTCTCCCCCACGGCCGACACGATCCGACTGTTCCTCCACGTCCTCGCCGCGGCGATCTGGGTGGGCGGCCAGTTCGCCTTGGCGGGTGTGGTGCCGGCGTTGCGGCGGGTGTCGCCGGAGGCCACCAAGGCCGCCGCCCGGGCGTTCGCCCGGCTGGCGTGGCCGGCGTTCGCCGTCGTCGTGCTCACCGGGTTGTGGAACATCGCCGAGGTCCACGTCGGCGACACCAGCACGGAGTACCAGGTCACCCTGATGATCAAGATCACCCTGGCGGTCCTGTCCGGCGTGTTCGCCGCCGTGCACGCCGTCGGGCGCACCAAGCTGGCGATCGCCCTTGGTGGCGCGCTCGGCGGCCTGTGCGCGATCGGCGCGCTGTTCTTCGGGATCCTGCTCACCCGGGGCACCATCTGACGATCCGACGATCCGGGTCTCGCTGCGGCCCTCGGCGCTCGCGTACCGTGGCGCTCCGACACGAGGAGGTACGTGGCATGGCCAAGGTCGGACCGCTGGATGGGGTGCGCGTCGTCGAGATGACCAGCTGGATGGCGGCGCCTGGCGCCGGCGCGGTGCTGGCCGACATGGGCGCGGAGGTGATCAAGGTCGAGCCGCTCTCCGGTGACGTCGCCCGCGGCATCAACCGGCCGTCGCGGCTGACACCGGACTCGCCGCCGATCGACGCGTCGTTCACCGTCGACAACCGCGGCAAGCGCAGCATCACGGTGGCGATCGACAAGCCCGAGGGTGCCGACGTCGTCCGCCGTCTCGTCGCCGGTGCCGACGTGCTGCTGTGCAACCTGCTCCCCTCCCGCCAGCAGCGCTACGGGCTCGATGCCGCGTCGCTGTTCGCGCTCAAGCCGAACCTGGTCCACGCCACGCTCACCGGCTACGGGCTGAACGGCCCGGACGCGTCACGGCCCGGCTACGACGTCACCGCGTTCTTCGGCCGCGGTGGGATCACCGAGCGGCTGACGATGCCCGGCAACCACATCCTCCAGCCGGGCTCGGCGCAGGGCGACCACACCACCGCGCTGGCGATGGTGGCCGCGATCCTCGCCGCGCTGCGTGTCGCCGAACGCACGGGCGAGGGCCAGGTGGTCGACGTCAACCTGATGCACACCGCGACCTGGACGATGGCGGCCGACCTGTCGTCGGTGCTCGTCGACGGTCGCCAGCCGAGCAAGCGCACCCGCGACCAGCGCCTCGCCGTGATCGCCACCGGGTTCCGCTGCAGCGACGACCGCTTCCTGATCCTCAACATGCTCGAGCCGCGCTGGTGGCAGCCGTTCTGCGAGACGCTCGGTCACCCGGAGTGGGTCGACGACGAGCGCTTCGCCACGCCTCGGGCCCGCTTCGACAACATGGCCGAGATCACCCGGCTGGTCGACGAGGTGTTCGCCTCGAAGACCGCCGCCGAGTGGGGCAAGATCCTCGACGACGCCGGCCTGATCTGGGGGCCGGCGGTGACGCTCGCCGAGCTGGCCGCCGACGAGCAGGCCGCCGCTGCCGGCGTGTTCACCGAGATCGACGCGCCCGAGGGGACGTTCCGCACGATCGCCGCGCCGATGCACGTGTCCGGCGCGGACATCCGTCCCCGAGGGCCGGCGCCGAGGCTCGGCGCCGACACCGTCGAGGTGCTGCGCGCCGCCGGCTTCGGCGACGACGAGATCGACGTGCTCCACGCCGCCGGCATCGTCGGCGCCGCTGCCGTCACCGGTGCCTGACCGCACGAACCCGAGTCCATCGGAGCGGTTCGAGATTCGCCGCCCCGATGCGCACATCTCGAATCGGGGCGGCCAGTGGCGTAGCCGCCAGGCGGGGTGAGCCGACCGCCGATCCAGGACGGCGAGCGCCGGAGCGCAGCGGAGGCGGCGAGCACGGCAGGCGCAGGGAGCGGCTCTGCCGCGACCGGAGCTCGATTCAGCCCAGCTCAGTTACGGGGGACCTGGCTCCAGGGGACCTCGCGGTCGACGCGGACGTCGCCGGGCAGGCCGAGGACACGCTCGCCGAGGATGTTCTTCATCACCTCGGTGGTGCCACCTTCGATCGAGTTGGCCCGGCTGCGCAGGAACGCCTTCTGCAGCGTCTCGAAGCCGCTGGCCACGTCGGGGCGGATCATCTCGTAGCTGCCGTAGAGCATCCCCTCGGCCCCGAGCAGGTCGATCACCTTCGAGTACAGGTCCTTGTTGAGGTCGGCCGAAGCCATCTTGCCGATCGACCCCTCCGGACCCGGGTCGCCCATCTTGCGGTTCTGGCTGGCGCGGATGTTCGTCAGCCGCAGGACCTCGGCGCGGATCCACAGCTTCATCACCTCGTCGAGCTCGGCGGGATCCCTGCGGTCGGCCGGCAGCTCCTGCCACGCCTTGACGAGGTGCGACACGACGCCCGAGCCGCGCTGCGGGATCGCCCCGCCGATCGACACGCGCTCGTTCATCAGCGTCGTCAGCGACACGCGCCAGCCGTCGCCCGGCTTGCCGAGCATCTCGCTCTCCGGGACGCGGGTGTCGGTGAAGTAGACCTCGTTGAACTCGGCCTCGCCGGTCATCTGCCGCAGCGGCCGGACCTCGACGGTCGGGTCGTGCATGTCGACGACGAACGCCGTCAGGCCGGCGTGCTTCACGGCCTCCGGGTCGGTGCGGACCACCAGCAGGCCCCAGCGGGCCAGGTGGGCGAGCGTCGTCCAGACCTTCTGGCCGTTGCAGATCCACTCGTCGCCGTCCTTGACGCCCCGAGACGACAGACCGGCGAAGTCCGACCCCGAGCCCGGCTCGCTGAACAGCTGGCACCAGATCTCCTCGCCGGTGAACAGCGGGCGCAGGTAGCGGCCCTTCTGGTCCTCGCTGCCCCAGACGGCCACCGTCGGGCCGCACATCCCGTAGCCGATCGGGTTGCGGTACGAGGCATTCGGGGCGCCGGCGGCGAAGACCCGCTCGTTGATCAGCCGCTGCAGCTTCGGGTTGACGCCGAGGCCGCCGTGGCCCTCCGGGAAGTGCACCCATGCCAGACCCTTGTCGAACTGGGCGCCGAGGAACGCGACCGCGTCGGTGCTCTTCGGCGGGAACTCACGGAGGAGTCGTCGACGAGGTCGCTGACCCGCTGCTCATCGGCGCTGACGGCCGGCTCGGTGATGGTCATGGTCTGGGGAACCCCCTGTGCTGCAAACGAACCCGGACACCCTACTGACCGGCGGGTCAAGAGCGTCAAGTGGTCCGCCGATTCAAGTCGCGGCGAGCGCCGAAGCAAAGCGGAGGCGGCGAGCACGGCAGGCGCAGGGAGGGCTTCGCGGCGACCGGAGCGCAGGGATCAGCACCGATTCAAGTCGCGGCGAGCGCCGAAGCGCAGCGGAGGCGGCGAGCACGGCAGGCGCAGGGAGCCGCTTTGCGGCGACCGGAGCACGAACAAGCTCAGTTCCAACCGGCGAGCCAGCGGCGGCGGGTGCCGACCTGGTCGTGGATGGTGGGCACCGCGCCGCGCAGGCGGGCCAGGATCGGCAGGCGGGCCTCGTCGCCGCGCTGCTCCAGCGTCGACTGCAGGTTGTTGAGCACGCGCACGACGATCGCCCGCGGTGGTGTCGGCAGCAGCATCGCCGGGGCCAACGGGGTCGGGGCCCGGGTGATCCGCCGCCATGCGCTGTTGATCCCGTCACGGTCGTAGATCCGGCCACCGTGGAACGGGTCGGCGAAGCGCTCCCCCGTCCCGTCGCCGACGACGAAGTGCCCGGGCAGGCCGACCCCGTCGATGCGCACGCCGCAACGCCGACCGACCTCGACGGCGACGACGCTCAACATGATCGGCAGGCCGAGCCGTCGACGGAGCACCTCGTGGAGGTACGAGTTGCGCGGGTCGCCGTAGTCCTCGGCGTTGCCGCGCAGCAGGCCGCTGGCGAACAGGCCGTCCATGATCGCCTCGAACGACGGCTCGAAGCGCTGTCCCAACTGGTCGAGCTCGGTGATCACGGTGCCGATGTGGGCGCGGCGATCGAACGCCGCGCCGATCAGTGCCACCGGGACGTCGAGACGCTCGAACTCGTCGGCGCGGACGAACGCGGCGAAGCGCTGCAAGGGGTCGGCGTCGTCCATCGCACTGGGGACCGTACCGACCGGCGCACTACGTTCGGCGCCCATGTACCCCGGCGCGTACCTCGACACCACCCCCGACAAGCCCGCGTTCGTGATGGGCGGCACGGGCTTCACGCAGACGTTCGCCGAGCTCGACGCCGCCGCCAACCGGCTGAGCCACGTCCTGCGCAACGCCGGCGTGCAGCCCGGTGACCACGTCGCCATCTGCATGGAGAACCACGAGCGCTACTTCGAGGTGATCTGGGGCTGTCACTACGCCGGGGCCGTGTACACCGCGGCGTCGAGCCGGCTGACCAGCCCGGAGCTGGCCTACATCCTCAACGACTGCCAGGCCAAGGTATTCATCACCTCGCAGTACAAGGCCGACCAGGCCGCCGAGATCGTCGCCGACTCGCCGGGTGTCGAACTGCGCCTGATGCTCGACGGGACGATCGACGGCTACGACTCCTACGAGGCGGCCGTCGACGGGTTGCCGTCGACGCCGCTGCCCGCGCCGCGCATCGCCGGCACCGACATGCTCTACTCGTCGGGGACCACCGGGATGCCCAAGGGGATCACCCGCCCGTTCGACCCGCGCCCGCTGGACGGTGAGGCGGCCGGCGTCGGCGGGATGATGGGAACGCTGTTCGGCGTCACCAGTGAGAGCGTCTACCTGTCGCCCGCGCCCTTCTACCATGCGGCGCCGCTGCGCTTCATGCTCGGCGCGATGGCCCTCGGCGGCACCGTCGTCGCCATGGAGCACTTCGACGCCGAGCAGTTCCTCGTGTTCGTCGACCGCTACCGCGTCACCCACACCCAGGTGGTGCCGACGATGTTCATCCGCATGCTCAAGCTGCCCGAGGAGGTCCGCGCCAAGTACGACGTGTCGTCGCTGCAGGTCGTCATCCATGCCGCCGCGCCGTGCCCGATCCCGGTCAAGCAGCAGATGATCGAGTGGTGGGGTCCGGTGATCCACGAGTACTACGCGGGCACGGAGGGCAACGGCTTCGTGTACTGCAACAGCGAGATGTGGCTGGCCCACCCGGGCACCGTCGGCACGCCGATCGCCTGCGTCGTGCACATCTGCGGCGACGACGGCGAGGAGCTGCCGCACTACGAGAGCGGCACGATCTACTTCGAGGGCGGCGCCCAGTTCGAGTACCACAACGACCCGGAGAAGACGAAGTCGTCGCGGCACCCGTCGCAGCCGTGGAGCACGCTGGGCGACGTCGGCTACCTCGACGACGACAACTACCTGTACCTCACGGACCGCAAGGCCTACATGATCATCTCCGGCGGGGTGAACATCTATCCGCAGGAGGCCGAGAACGTCCTCGTCACCCATCCGAAGGTCGTCGACGTCGCCGTGTTCGGCGTGCCCAACGACGACTTCGGCGAGGAGGTCAAGGCGGTGGTGCAGCCGGTGACCATGCCGGCGACGCAGGAGGAGGCCGACACGCTGACCCGAGAGCTGATCGCCTTCTGCCGCGAGCAGCTCGCCGACGTGAAGTGCCCGCGAACGATCGACTACCGCACCGAGCTGCCCCGGCATCCGACCGGCAAGCTCTACAAGCGGCTCCTCAAGGACGAGTACTGGAAGGACGCCGGGCGCACGATCTGACGCGGCGGCCCGGTTGCTGACCATGACGCCTGCAGGCCTGGCCGAGCTCGGTCTCGGGCTCGAGTACGGCGTCGTCGGCCACTCGGTGACGCGTGCCGAGTGGCCGACTGCAGCGCAGGAGCTGATCGACGACATCCGCCGGCGTCTCGGCGGCCAAGCCGACGGGATCGAGCACATCGGGTCGACGGCCGTCGTCGGCCTGCTCGCCAAGCCGATCGTCGACATCGCGATCCGCTTGGTCCCGGGCGCGGATCCCCTCTCGGCGATCACCGCGCTGGAGGCCGACGGCTACGCCTACCGCGGCGACGCCGGCAACGACGGTGGGCACGTGCTGGTGCTCGAGATCCAGCCATGGGTCCGCGTCGCCCACCTCCACGTCGTCGCCCACGACGATCCGCAGTGGGACAGCTGGCGCGGCTTCGTCGCCCGGCTGCGCGCCGACCCGCAGGCGCGAGCCGCGTACGAGCAGACCAAGCGCGAGCTCGCCGTAGCCCACCCGAACGACCGCGATGCCTACACCGAGGGCAAGTCGGCGACGGTCGAGGCCATCCTGCGCCCGGGTTGACCGACCCTGACGCGCCACGGGCGTCCGCGGCGTACCCGCTCGCGATGCGAGATGTGCGCACGGGGGCGGCACATCTCGAATCTCACGATCCGAACCTGCAATCGCGATTCGAGATGTGCGCACCGAGGCGGCACATCTCGAATCTCACGATCCGAACCTGCAATCGCGATTCGAGATGTGCGCACGGGGGCGGCACATCTCGAATCGCGCTGGCGCGCTGGTCAGCTGGTCAGCTCGGCGATCAGCGGATGGTTGCGGTGGATCTTGGTGGTGGTCGGGTTGATGCCGGCCTTGCGGGTGAGCTGACGGACGTCGTTCGTCTGCTCGTCGAGCATCACGGTGATCACGGTGCCGGCCTTGCCGGCACGAGCGGTGCGGCCGCTGCGGTGCAGGTAGGCCTTGTGCTCGATCGGCGGGTCGGCGTGGACGACGAGGGCGACGTCGTCGACGTGGATGCCGCGGGCGGCGATGTCGGTGGCGACGAGCACCGTGGCCTCGCCGCTGGCGAACGCGGCGAGGTTGCGCTCGCGGGCGTTCTGGGCGAGGTTGCCGTGCATCTCGACGGCCGGGACGCCGTTGGCGTTGAGCTGCCGGGCGAGCGTCTTGGCGCGGTACTTGGTGCGGGTGAACATCACCGTCCGGTCCGAGCGGCTGGCCAGCTCGACGAGGATCGGCAGGCGCTGCTCGCCGGCGACGTGGAAGACGTGGTGGTCCATCTCGACCGGCGGGGCGTCGACCGGATCGACGCTGTGCACCACCGGCTCGGTGAGGAACCGCTTGACGATCGCGTCGACCTGCTTGTCCAGCGTCGCCGAGAACATCATCCGCTGTCCGTCGGTCGGCGTGCGCCCGAGCAGGCGGATGACGCCGGGCGCGAAGCCGAGGTCGCACATGTGGTCGGCCTCGTCGAGCACGGTGATCTCGACGGCATCGAGGCGGGCATGACCGCCCTGGACGAGATCCTCCAGTCGGCCGGGGCAGGCGACGACGACGTCGACGCCGCGGCGCAGCGCCTCGATCTGCGGGTTGGCGCCGACCCCGCCGAACACGGTGGCGGTGCGCAGCCCGACCGCCGCGGCGAGCGGGGCGATGGTCGCCTGCACCTGGTTGGCGAGCTCGCGGGTGGGCACGAGCAGCAGCCCCCGCGGCTGCTTGGGCTTGCTGCGGGTGCCGGCGAGGCGGATCACCAGCGGCAGGGCGAAGGCGATCGTCTTGCCCGACCCGGTGCGCCCGCGACCGAGCAGGTCACGTCCGGCGAGGGCGTCGGTGAGCGTCGCCTGCTGGATCGGGAACGGATGGTGGGCGCCCTGCGCGGCGAGGACGCGCACGAGTGCGTCCGGCACGCCGAGCTCGGTGAACCCCGGCCCGGTGCGCTCACCGAGGTCGATCGGGCGCTCGGTGGTCGGGATGGCCGGCCGGGCGACCACCGCGTCGGCGGGCGCCGGGCGCGGGCGGTCAGCTGGGCGGCGGCGACGCCGCCGGTTGCCGCCGGGCTGGTGGTCGCGCGCCGGGTCGGCGCCGCCGGCAGGACGATCGGGCCGGCGACCAGTGGTCGACTCGACGGTGGACGGACGCGCGCCGGAGGGCGACGCGTTGGGTCGGCGGCGATGCGCCATCGATGGGGCTCCAACTCTCTGGGGGGCCGCTGCATCGTGGCCGTGAAGATCACCGCAGCGGAGACGGCCACTCGACCGTCCCCGGCATGTTACCGCCCGGTAGAAGAATCGTGATCACGCCGGGATCCGCCGCCACCGGGCCAGCGCGGCGCTCAGCTGGCCGAGCATCTCGGTCGCCCCGGTGACCACCGCGTCATACGTGACCTGGAGCACGAGGTAGCCGTCGAGCTGCAACTGGTTGAGCCGCGCCGCATCGACCTGCATCTGGACGCCGGTGCGGTGCCAGCGATAGCCGAGTGCCTCGACGACGATCGGCGTGCCGGCGAAGTGGAAGTCGACGCGGACGAGCTTGTCCTGCCGCTTCGTCAAGACCGCCTGGGTCTCCGGGCGAGGCAGACCGGCGGCGTCGATCAGCCGGAGCACCTCACGTTCGAGCCACGTCTGCCCGCCGCGGGTGACCTCGTTGCCCTCGAGCACGTCGATGAGCGCCGGGATCCCGTATCTGCCCGACGAGCGCAACTCGCCGATGCGCCGGAACAGGAAGTCCTCGCTGGTGCCGCCGTCGCGCAGCGCGCTGTCGATCGCGACGGCGAGACGTTCGCGTGGTTCGCTGCGCGCGAGGTCGATGATCGTGCGGGTGCCGCTGAGCACGGGGATCGTCCCCACGCGGCCACGGTCGATCAGCGGCAACTCCCTGGTGACGTGGACGACGTGGCCGAGGCGCCGGACGTTGCGGCCGTGCTCGATCATGACGTGGAACGGTGGGCGCAGCACGTAGCCGTCGCAGTGGCGGAGGGCCGCGGCCGTCGGGCCGCTGGCCAGACACAGGCCGCCGATGCTGCCGATGAGGTCGGCGAGGCCGACGAGGTGGAGAGACGGGAAGCCGCTCAGGGCTCGGCTTCGAAGCTCCGCTGGGAGCTGACCATCGCGTTGCTGGATGACCATGTCGCGCACGGTACGCAGGGGGTGCGCGCCAGTTTCCGGGCCGTGATCTTCGTCGAGCGAACAAACCGAGTGCACGTCTGTTCGCTCGAACAAACCCGAGACTGCGGCTCGGGCCGGCTCGCCGACCGCAGTCCGGAATCCGCAGTCCGGAATCTGGTCGAGCGAACAAACGGAGTGCGGGTTTGATCGCTCGAACAAACCGGCGACGGCTCGGGCCGGCTCGCCGCGCCGGCTCACCGCAGATCTGGTCGAGCGAACAAACCGAGTGCACGTTTGATCGCTCCAACGAACCGGAGCGGGGGTGCGCCAGACCTCAGGCGCCGAGGACGACCATGCGCAGCTCGGTCATCTCCCTGACGCTGTAGTGCGGGCCCTCCCGCGTGTTGCCGCTGTCGCGCAGGCCGCCGTAGGGCTGCTGGTCGGCGCGCCAGGTGGGCACCTCGTTGACCAGCACGCCGCCGTAGTCGAGGGTGTGCACGGCGCGCAGGGCGACGCCGATGTCGTTGGTGAAGATCGCCGCTTGCAGGCCGTACTCGCTGTCGTTGGCCACGGCCATCGCCTCGTCGACGTCGTCGTACGCGGCGATGCCGACGACCGGACCGAACACCTCGCCACGGCACACCTGCATGTCGGGGAGCACACCGGTGAGCACCGTCGGCAGCAGTACGCCGCGATCGTCGACGATCCCGCCACAGGCCACCACCGCGCCCCCGCCGACGGCTTCGGCGATCCACGACGACACCCGCTCGGTCTCCGACTTGGTGATCAGCGCCGACACGTCCGTCGCCTCGTCGAGCGGCGGTCCGACGACGAGTTGCTCGACCTCGGCGACCAGCGCAGCCGTGAACGCGTCGGCGATCGAGTGGTGCACGAAGATCCGCTGCGTCGAGATGCAGCTCTGCCCGGCGTGGCTGAAGCCGGCGACCTTGATCTTCGCCGCGGCCGTCTTCCAGTCGCTGTCGGCCTCGATGATCACCGGCGCGTTGTTGCCCAGCTCCAGGCCGACCTTCTTGCGCGGCGCCCGGGCTCGGATGTCCCAACCGACCGGCGGCGAGCCGGTGAACGTGATCAGGGCGATGCCGGGGTGGTCGACGATCGCGTTGCCGACCACGGAGCCGGAGCCGACGACGACGTGCAGGTAGTCGGCGGGCAGCCCGCACTCGTCGACGAGCAGGGCGGCGAGGCGCAGCGAGCTGAACGGCGTCTGCGACGCGGGCTTGAGCACGACCGGGCAGCCGGCGGCGATCGCCGGGGCCAGCTTGTGGGCGACGAGGTTGAGCGGGAAGTTGAACGGGGCGATCGCCCCGACGACGCCGATCGGCACGCGCAGGGTGAAGCCGATCTTCCCCTCCCCCGCCGCCAGCGCGTCGAGCGGTACGACATCACCGGCGAGCGTGCGCGCCTCGGCGGCGGCGAAGCGGAACGTGCCGACGGCGCGCTGCGCCTCGGCCCTCGCCGTCCTGATCGGCTTGGCCGCCTCCTCGGCGATCGTCCGGGCGAACTCCTCGAGATGCTCATCCAACAGCACGGCCGCGCGGTCGAGGATCTCGGCGCGCCGCCACGCCGGCAGCGGCTGGTCGCGCAGCGCGGCGGTGGCGGTGCGGACAGCGCGGTCGACGTCGTCGGCCGTGGCGGTGGGCAGCTCCCCGATCACCGAACCGTCGTAGGGAGAGCGGACCGTGAGCATGGAGCCGGTCACGAGGGCACCTCGGGATCGGCGCCTGTCGACCGAGCGACCGCCAGGGAGCCGGGCGACGATGTGGCGCAGCGGGTACGGGGGCGCAGCCCCCGAGGACGGGTGCCGGCCGAGGAGGCCGGCTGTGACGTTTCGGCCATGCCGACCGACGATACTGGCGGCGGTGTCCACGCCTGCCCGCCACCCGTTCCTCGACTGGCCCGGTCCGCTCGCCTTCGCCCATCGGGGCGGGGCCAGCGATGCGCCGGAGAACACGCTGCCCGCGTTCCAAGCCGCGATCGACCTCGGGTACCGCTACCTGGAGACCGACGTGCGGGTCACCGCCGACGGTGTCGTCGTCGCCTTCCACGACGACGACCTGGTGCGCACCTGTCATCGCCCCGGCAAGATCAGCGAGCTGCCGTGGAGCGAGGTGCGCACCGCGATGGTCGACGGCAAGGCGCCGATCCCGTCGCTGGAGGAGCTGCTCGAAGCGCTGCCCGAGGCGCGGATCAACATCGACTGCAAGGTCGACGACGCCGTCGATGCGCTGATCGCCTCGGTGAAGCGGACGAACTGCGTGGATCGGGTGTGCCTGGCGTCGTTCTCCGACCAGCGGCTGAAGCGCCTGCGCGCCGCGCTCCCGGACGCGTGCACGTCGCTCGGCCCGCGATCGCTGGCGCTGCTGCGCTTCGGGCTGATGCGCCACGCCCCTGGACAGGCTGCGCAGGTGCCCGTCAAGGAGTGGTTCCTGAGCGTGACGAACTCGAAGTTCGTCGAGCGGGCGCACGCCCACGGCGTCCAGGTGCACGTGTGGACGATCGACGAGCCGGACGAGATGAACCGCCTGCTCGACCTCGGCGTCGACGGGCTGATGACCGACCGGCCGTCGGCGCTCAAGCAGGTGTTGATCGATCGGGGTCAGTGGGCCGAGGGCTGACGCGCGACCCGCGCGCCTGGCGCCGCCCGCCGAACGTGGCGACCGCGGCGCCGAAGACGACGAGCACCGCGCCCGCCGTGGTGATCGACGGACCGCCCTCGACGCCGACGGTGCGCACCCCGTCGACGTCGGCGACGGCGACGGCGACACCACCGGCGTAGAGCGTGGCGACGACGGCCGGCAGGAGCGACCAGCGCGGCGCGAACCACGCACACGTCGCGGCGATCACCGCCAGCAACGGGACGAGCGGCCACAGGCGGATCGCCCAGCCGACGGTGCCCGAGGGCGAGAACCCGAGGCGGTCGACGACGCCGAACAGCTCGTAGCTCGACCGCCGGCGCTCACCGGTGCGCAGCCACGGCATCGCCGACCCGCCGATCACCATCAGGACGCCGAGGGTGACCGCAGAAGCTCCGGTCACTCGCCACGTCAACACCCGTCGCAGCGTAGATCGACCCCTGCGGTCGACGTGCTGCTCGCGCCGGCGCTGGACCTCGCCGAGCACGGCTTCGCGGCCAGCCCGCTGCTCGCCCACGTCTCCGCGGACGTGGGTGGGCACTGTTGCCGGACGATGAACTCGTCGCCCGTCACCCTGCGCCGGCGGCGCCACCGAAGTACCGTGGCGGGATGCGGATCGACGCCAACTTCTTCTGCACCGTGCCGATGCCCGACGCCGGCGACCCCAGCATCGCCGCGACTGCACGGCGCTACGGCATGGACGCCGTCATCGGCTGCTACCGCAACCTGCTGGCGTGGGCGAAGACCGCCGACTCGCTCGGCTACGACACGATGTGGCTCACCGAGCACCACTTCCAGTACGAGGGCTACGAGGTCCTGCCGAATCTGATCCAGTTCGGCCAGCACCTCGCCACGCAGACGAGCGAGCTGCGTCTCGGGCAGATGTTCAACGTCGTCCCGCAGTGGCACCCGCTGCGCCTGGCCGAGGACTTCGCGATCGCCGACATCATCACCGGCGGGCGGATGGAGTTCGGCGTCGGCCGCGGCACCGTGCCGCGCGAGGCGTGGGCGCTCGGCACCGTCGTCGCCAGCGGCGACAACGCGATGTCGGCCGAGCACGACCGGATCAACCGCGAGGTGTTCGAGGAGTCGATGGAGGTCATCAAGCTCGCCTGGAACGACGAGCGCTTCTCGTACCGCGGCAAGCACATGACGTTCCCGCCCGACGACGTCCCCGACCGCGGCACGCTCGTCCACGACCTGACGCTGATCCCTCGGCCGCAGCGGGTGGTCGACATCTACCAGCCGATCTCGTCCCCGGAGACCATCGAGTACGTGCCCCGCGCCGGGCACAAGGCCGTCTACTGGCTGAGCAACCCGGAGAGCCAGAAGCAGAAGTGGGACCGCTACGCGGAGATCCGCGAGGAGGTCGGCACCCCCGTCGGGCCGGGCGAGGATCGCTGCCTGGTGCTCAACGTCCACGTCGGGCGCACCACCGAGGAGGCGCTGCGCAAGGGCCGACCGGGCCACGACGAGTTCGTCAAGTTCCTCTCGCCGTACGGGCGCTTCGCCAGCTACAAGGGGCCCGACGGCAACAAGGCGCCGTTCGACTTCGCTCCCACCGTCGAGCAATCGCTGGAACAGAAGATCCAGCTGATCGGCTCGGTCGAGGAGGTGGTCGACGGCCTCGGCTTCTGGCGCGACCTGCTCGACCTGAAGCACGTCTGCTTCTTCTTCGACTTCCCTGGCCTGACCCGTGAGGACATGGACGAGCAGATGCACCTGATGGTCGAGGAGGTCCTCCCCCGCCTCGGCGAGACGGTGGAGCGCCGGCCGGTGACCGGCACGCCGCTGACGTGACGGCGACCACCGACGAGAGCGAGCTGCCGGGCCAGCGTCGTCCACGCGGGGGTGGGGACCTGGAGGGGTATGTCACGGTGCCGGCGTTCGCCGAGCCGCACGCCCACCTCGACAAGGCGTTCCTCGCCGAGCGGATCCCCAACCCGACCGGCGACCTGCTCGGGGCGATCCTGGCGATGAACGCGGCGCGCGACACGATCACCGTCGCCGACACCGCCGAGCGCGCCGAGCGCGCCGCCCGGCTGCTGGCGTCGAACGGGTGCACCGCGATCCGCACGCACGCCGACGTCACCGAGGGCAACGGGTTGATCTCCGTCGAGGCGCTCGTCGACGTGCGCGAGCGGTTGCGCGACCTCGTCGACATCCAGATCGTCGCCCTCACCGGACGGCCGAGCCTCGGCGAGCCCGGTGCCGACGTCCGGGCGCTGCTCGCCGAGGCGATCGCCATGGGCGTCGACCTCGTCGGTGGCGCGCCGCACCTCGAGGACGACGTCCACGCGGCGAACGAGCAGTTGCTGGCGATCGCCGCCGATGCCGGCCTTGGCGTCGACCTGCACACCGACGAGACGCTGGATCCTCGCATCTGCGGGCTCGCCGACCTCGCCGAGCGGGTGATCGCCAGCGGATTCCCGCACGGCGTCACCGCCAGCCACTGCGTCAGCCTCGGCGTGCTGCCCGAGGCCCGCCAGTGCGAGGTGGCCGAGCGCGTCGCCGCGGCCGGCATCCACGTCGTCGCCCTGCCCCAGACCAACCTGTTCCTGCAGGGCCGCGGCGTCCCGTCGTCGGTCCCCCGTGGGCTCACCGCGGTGCGCGTGCTGCGCGAAGCCGGTGTGCACGTCGCTGCCGGCGCCGACAACCTGCAGGACCCCTTCAACCCGGTCGGCCGTGGCGATCCGCTGGAGACGGCCAGCCTGATGGTCACTGCCGGCCACCTGCTGCCGGAGGACGCGATGGCGACGGTGACGACCGAGGCCCGTCACGTCCTCGGCCTGCCGACCGTCGGCGACATCGACCGCGTGGCGATCCGTGCTGGCTCGGTCCGCGAAGCCATCGCCTTCGGCCCAGCCGACCGCATCGTCCTGCGCAGCGGTCGGTAGCCCGCAGTCGCGGGCCTGCCACGCCGAGATGAGCGGCTGCTCAGACGGCGCGAGCGAGGATCGTTTGCAGCAGGACGTTGGCGCCGGCTTCGACGTGCTCGGGCAGGGTGTGCTCGGCGATGTTGTGCGAGAGGCCGTTGACGCTGGGCACGAAGATCATCGACGTCGGGCAGACGCGCGACAGCATCTGCGCATCGTGGCCGGCACCCGACGGCATCCGCCGGCACGACAGGCCGAGGCGCGCGGCGGTCGACTCGACCAGCTCGATCATCGACTCGTCGAAGGCCACCGGCTCGAAGCGGGCCAAGGGGTGGCGGTCGATGGTGACGCCCTCCTCGCCGGCGACGCGCCGGCACAGCTCGTCGAACTGCGCCTCGGCTGCCTGCAGCGTCGCCTCGTCGGTGTGGCGCAGGTCGACGGTCATCACGGCCTTGCCGGCGACGACGTTGACGAGGTCCGGGATCAGCTCCAGGCGGCCGACGGTGCCGACCTGCGGCGCGCCCCTGCGCCGGGCGATGTCGCGCACGCCGACGGCGATCGCCGCCGCGGCGTACCCGGCGTCGTGGCGCAGCGCCATCGGTGTCGTGCCGGCGTGGGCGCTCTGCCCGACGATGGTCAGCTCGGTCCATGAGATGCCCTGCACCCCGGTGACCGCACCGATCGTGATGCCCTCGCGTTCGAGCACGGGGCCCTGCTCGATGTGCAGCTCGACGAACGCGTGGGGCATCACCGCCGCCGGGCACGGGGTCGAGCCGGCGTAGCCGATCCGGGCGAGCTCGTCACCGAGGCGGGCGCCGTCGTCGACGGAGCGGGCGTCGAGCGCATCCTCCAGCGCGAGCCCGCCGACGTAGACGAGCGAGCCGAGCATGTCCGGGGCGAACCGCGACCCCTCCTCGTCGGTGAAGAACCCGACGGCGACGGGGCGGGTGGTGACGACGCCGTGGCGGATCAGCGTCTCCAACACCTCGAGGCCGGCGAGCACGCCGAGGATCCCGTCGAAGCGACCGCCGGTGCGCACCGTGTCGATGTGCGAGCCGGTCATCACCGGCGTCAGCGCCGGGTCGGCGCCCGGCCGGGTGGCGACGACGTTGCCGATCGCGTCGACCGTCACGTGCAGGCCGAGGTCGGCCATCCACGACACGACGAGGTCGCGCCCGGCACCGTCGGCATCGGTCAGCGCCAGGCGGTTGCAGCCCCGCTCACCGTTGGGCCCGTGGACCGCGCCGATCTCGCCGAGTGCCTCGATCCGCTCCCACAGCCGACCGCTGTCGACGCGCAGGTCGCGCCACATCCCAGCTCCCAAGGTCGATCATCTCCCAAAGTCGAAGACCGCCACCTCGCGGAGGCCGGCGACGACGTTGGCGACGGCACCCTCGAACAGCACCTTGCCGCGCTCGGCGGTCGCCGCGGTGGGGTCGCCGATGTAGCCGTCGGGGAAGAAGTCGTTGGACAGCCAGCCGAAGCTGACCCGGCCGCCGAAGCGCACCTGGCGGTTCTCGGCGAGCTTGTCGGGGACCCGCCGCGCGGCGAGGCTCAGGTCGACGAGGTGCGGGGCGAGGTGCAGCATCAGCGACGTCTCGTCGGTGCCGCCGTGGACGCCCATCCCCAACTCGTCGACGTTCGACGGGCCGCCCTGGTCGGCCGGCATCCCGGGATGGGTGAGGAACGTCTTCAGCCCGTGGCTGAGGCGCACCTCGCGCAGGGCGACGTTGAGCAGCGCGCTGTTGCCGCCGTGGCCGTTGAGGAACACGAGCCGCCGGGCGGGCGTCATCGCCACGCAGCGCCCGACGTCGTCGATCACCGACAGCAGCGTGTTCGCCGACAGCCACACCGTGCCCGGCGACCAGGCGTGCTCGTTGCTCTTGGTGAACTGCAGCGTCGGCAGCAACCACAGGTCGAGCTCGTCGCCGGCCTCGGCGACGACGGCCTCGGCGACGGCGGTGGCGACCACCGAGTCCGTCGACAGCGGCAGGTGTGGGCCGTGCTGCTCGATCGCCCCGAGCGGCTGGATGACGATGCTGTCCGGGCCGAGCCGGCGTGACACCGCCGGGCCGGACAGATCGGCGAGATGACGGCCGTGTGAAGTCACGCAATCACGTTACCCAGCGGGCCTGAAACCCTTGCAGAATGGGCGCCCTATGGCGACTCGGCGGCAGACGGACTTCGATGCGATCGTGATCGGCGCCGGCCACAACGGCCTGGTCTGCGCCGCGTACCTGGCCCGCGGCGGGCTGCGCACGCTGCTCCTCGAGGCCCGCGCCAGCGTCGGCGGCACCGCGGCGAGCGAACCGTTCGCCGGCGGCACGGTCAACATCTGCAACTGCGACCACATCACGTTCCGCACCACCCCGGTGATCGACGAGCTCGGCCTCGCCGCGCACGGGCTGCGCTACGTCGACATGGAGCCGGCGGGCATGAACATGGCGTGGGGCGACGAGCGGGCGTGGGCCATCCACCACGACGTCGAGCAGACCATCGAGAGCCTGGCCCGCACGCATCCCGGCGAGGTGGCCGGCTACCGCCGGTACGTCGCTGCCGCGCTGCCAGCGGCACGCCTCGTCCTCGACGCGGCGAACGACCCGCCGTCGCTGCGCGGCCTGTCGCGCAAGGTGTTCGACCATCGCGCCCGCGGCATGTCGACGCTGTTGCGCTGGAGCCGGCGCAGCGCCGCCGACGTCCTGCGCTCGTTCTTCAGCGCCGACGCGCTGCTCGGCCCGGTGGTGGTGACCGGCCCGATGGTGTGGGGCATCTCCCCCGAGATGCCCGGCACCGGCCTGGGCGCGATGACCTACGCGATGCGTCACGCCGGCACTGTCGGGCGGCCGATCGGCGGCAGCGGGATGGTGCCAGCGACGCTGCGCGCCGCGTTCGAGTCGTTCGGCGGCACGCTGCGGACGTCGACGGAGGTCGCCGCGATCACCTGCGAGGGGCCAGCGGTGCGCGGCATCCAGCTCACCGACGGCACCGAGATCACCGGCGACGTCGTCGTCTCGGCGTGCAACCCACACGACACGTTCCTCAACTGGCTGCGCAACCCGCCGCCACAGGCGACCGACCTCGTCCGCCGTTGGAAGGCGATCCCGCACGACGAAGGCTACGAGTCCAAGGTCGACGCGATCATCGATCGGCCTCCGAGCCTGCCGGCGTTGGCCGATCACCCGGAGGCGATCGCCTCGACGCTCGTCGTCGCCCCACCGCTCGCCGACATCCACCGCGGCTACCAGATGATGGGCCGCGGGCTGATCCTGCGCCGGCCCGGCCTGATGGTCAACGTGCCCTCACTCGTCGATCCCACCATGGGCGTGGGCGACCGGCACGTCTTCAGCATGGAGGTGCTGTACACGCCGTACCGGGTGGAGGGTGGCTGGGCGAGCAGCCCCGAGCCGCGCCGCTGGCTCGAGCAGTTCGCCACACTCGCCGACCAGGGCTTCCTCGAGTCGCTCGGCGAGTGGCGGGCGATGACCCCGGACCGCTACGAGAGCGAGTTCCACCTGCCGGCCGGGCACGCCACGTCGTTCGCCGGCGGCCCGCTCGCCGCGCTGCGCAACAAGGACCCCGAGCTGGTCCGCTACGAGACCCCGGTGCGCGGCCTCTACCTGACGGGTGCGGCGACGTTCCCCGGCGCGGGCGTGTGGGGCGCCAGCGGCCGCAACGCCGCGCTGACCGTCCTCGCCAAGCGCTGACCGTCCCCCGCTCGCATAGTCTGCGCATCTGATGGAGCCGGCGCCACTCATCGGCGACGAGGAGTCGCGGGCGGCGATGCGCTCGTTCCTGCAACGTACCGAGGTACGCCTGTCGACGATCCACCGTGTGGCTCAGGCCCTGCTCGGCGGCTCGGCGCTCGTGCTCCTGCTGCCACTGTTCCTGCGCGACGCGTTTCCGAAGATGATGACGGTGCTGACAGCGGGTTTCGACGCCGGCCAGCCGTGGCTTCCGCTGATCGCCCTGGGCGTGGCGGCCTCCCTGGTGATCCTCATCCCCATCCCGGCGATCTACCTGCTGGTCGGCGACCTGCTGGCCTTCTACTTCACGAGCAACACGTTCGGCGCCCACGCGCCCAGGGTCGACGGCCATCACCGGGTGGTGTTCAACCCGCGCTTCATCCTTCCCGGCCTCGGATTCAACAACGACGAGCTGAGCCCGCAGACGCGCCGGTTGCTCGACGAGAGCCGCGAGGACGAGTGGACCCGCGGCCTGCTCGTCCCACGAGGCGCCGACGACGACGGCTGGCGCGATCGCTTCGACACGCGCAGCTTCGACGTCTGGGGCGTGCTGCCCGACGAGGGCACCGCCGGCGACAGCGAGCGGGTCCGCCAGTCGTTCCGCCTCGCCGGCCTCAACCGCGACCGGACGCTGGCGCACGACGTCGCCCGCAGCGAGGCGCTGCTCGCCCGCCACGTGCTGGCGATCCGCACCGTCGTGCTCCGCTACAGCAAGGCCATCCTGCTGCTGATCGCCACCACCGTCGTCACCCTCGCGGCGAGCGGCTTCGTCGACCAGGCGGTGCGCGAGGACCCGGGTGGCGGCCACTTCACCGGCGGGTTCCCCAACCGCTCGCTGTTCCTCGTCGCCCTCGTGTACGTGGCGTGGTCGCCGCTCGCGGCCCGCAGCGTCACGTCGCCGCTGCGGATGATCCAGCGGCACACCCCCGGCGTCGGCGAGCACCGCGACGTCTACCTCGACAAGAGCTCCACGCAGTTCGAGTCGGCGACGGTCGTCATCACGTTGGTCGTCCTGGTGCTGGCCTCGGTGGCGATGCTGCACGCCGGGTGGCGGGCCGCCGGCGGCTGGGGCCTGGCCCTCGGCATCGGCCTCACGCTGGCGGCGCTCACGGCGTGGGCCCTGGCGCTGCGGGACTTCGGCGCCAGGCCGCGCGACGCGGCTCAGGCCGTGCGCCTCCTGCTGCTCGGCCGCGAGGCGCCGGCACCCTCCGGGGAGATGCGCGCCGCCCGCCAGGAGCACGGCGCTGCGCCGACGGGCCCCTGACTAGGAGGGGACGTCACCGGCGAGATCGCCGAACAGCTCCTCGCCGGGCATGTTGAGCATCGCGTCGAGGCCAAGCCGGTAGCGCATCACCGGGTCCAGCGTCGCCTGCACCTCGCGGCGCAGCGCCGCCGTGAAGTTCCACTGCGGCCGCAGGAACGGCTTGGTGTAGTAGCCGAACAGCAGCCCACGGTCCTCGTCGGCGGTGACGTTGCGCCCGGAGGTGTGCCAGATGCGGCCCTCCATCACGACGAGCGACCCGGCGGTGGCCTCGAACGGGACCATGTGACTGATCGGGTCGGCGGGCACGTCGGCCGCGGTCCGGTAGCGATGGCTGCCGGGGATGTGCAGCGTCGCGCCGTTGTCGGCGTGGACGTCGGTGAGGCACCAGATCACGTTGCAGCTGAGCGGCGCGGTCCACGGCTCGGGCATCACCGCGGCGAGGTCGGAGTGCACGACCATCGACTCGCTGCCGGGGCGGGCGATGTTCGCCGTGAAGTTGGAGACGATGTGGTCACGGCCGAGCAGGCCGGTGACGATGGCGTCGGCGGTCGGGTGGGCGATCAGCTGGCCGAACAGCGGATCGAGATCGATCAGGTTGAACACCCGCACGTTGCTGGCGTTGGGATCGAGCCCGACGATGTGCGGCGGCACGCCACGGCGCTGGCTCTCGGCGGAGGCACCCCACAGGGCGTCGAGCGCGCCGGCAGCCTCGTCGGCGCTCAACACGTCGGCGACGATGGCCACGCCGTCGCTGGCGAGGGTGGCGAGGGCGCGGTCGACGACCTCGCGATCGGCGGCTCGAACGGTCAGCGCGGTCATGCCGCGATCTTCGCGCCTACGCGTCCTTGACGGCCCAGGCGCGCCGGGCGACGGGGTCCTTGTCGCTCCACGGGAAGTTGATCCACTTGTCGGTGTGGCGCCACACGTAGTCGCAGTGCACCACCGAGTGGCTCTTCTGGTACAGCACCGCGGTGCGCACCTCGGCGACCTTCCCCGCGCAGAAGTCCTGAACCGAGCGCAGCGTGTGGCCGGTGTCGGCGACGTCGTCGGCGATCAGGATGCGGGCGTCGGTGACGTCGACGAAGTCCGGTGCCGGCGGCAGGATCCGCGGCACCTCCAGGCGCTCGTCGACGCCGGTGTAGAACTCGACGTTCATCGTGTAGACGTTCTTGACGGACAGCGCGTAGCCGAGCGCCCCGCCGATCAGCAGCCCGCCACGGGCGATGGACAGGATCATGTCCGGCTCGTAGTCGTCGGCGACCATCTGGGCCAGCGTGCGTGACGCCTCCCCGAACAGTTCCCAGGTGAGGATCTCGCGCTCGCTCGTCACTCGGGCGAACCTACTCCAGCAGATGCACGCCCGCCCGTTTGGCGGCCTTGCGATCGAGCGCCTCCACGGCCGTTCGACGCGAGCCGTCTGCGCGGGGTCGTCGCGGACGACGTATCGAACGAGGATGTTGGTGTCGACCCCGATCACCTCCAAGTCAGAGGCAGATGTCGCTGGGGCGCACGGGGACTCGCCACAGGTCCTTGCCGATGGCGTCGCGGATGGCGGCGACGACCGCCGGGGTGGACGAGATGCACGGCGGTTCGCCGACGCCCTTGGCGCCGAGCGGGGCCAGCGGATCCGGCTCCTCGACGAGGGAGGCGACGACGTCGGGCATGTCCAGCATCGTCGGCAGCAGGTAGTCGGTGAAGCTGGCGTTGCGCACCCGACCGTTCGTCTGGATGATCTCCTCCATCACCGCCAGACCGACCCCCTGGGCGATGCCGCCCTCGATCTGGCCGAGCACGCTCAGCGGGTTGAGCGCCCGGCCGACGTCCTGGGCGGTGGCGATCTGCACGACCTTGACGAGGCCGAGCTCGGGATCGACGTCGACCACGGCGCGGTGGGCGACGAACGCGAACGCGGTGTGGCAGTCGCCCTGGCCGTCCTCGTCGAGCTCGACGGTCGGCTGGTGGTGGTATTCGCGGGTGGCCTCGAAGGCGACGCCAGCCGAGGCCTCCGCCACCGCGACGCGCAGCGCGCCCGACGCGTCGACCACGTCCCGCCCGTCGATCGACAACGTGGATGCGTCGACGCCGTGCGCCAGGGCGACAGCATCCAACAAGGAGTCACGCACCGCGTCGCAGGCCATCTTCACCGCCCCACCGCTCATCCACGTCTGGCGCGACGCCGACGTCGAGCCGGCCGAGCCGACGGTGGTGTCGATCGGCTCGAGCAGCACGTCGTCGACGCCGAGGATGTCTCGGGCGATCTGCCCGGCGAGCATCGTGAAGCCCTGGCCGACCTCGGCGGTGGCGAACTTCAGCGTGGCCACGCCGTCGGCCAGCCGGCAGCGTGCCGTCGAGTAGTCGTCGAAGCCGTCGGAGTACATCAGGTTCTTGATCGACACGCCCCAGCCGACGCCCCGGCGGACGTGGCCGGCGTCGGCGGTGAGGCCGGCTCCGCCGGGCAGGCGCATCGGGTCGCCGTCGAAGCCGCCGACGGGGACGTCGGGCAGCGGCAGGGCCGCGGTCTCGCGGATGCAGCGGGCCACCGGCGCGACGTTGCGGATCACCTGGCCGGTGATCAGCCGGTCGCCGGTCTCCATCGCGTTGCGCAGCCGGATCTCCACCGGGTCCAGCCCGCACGCCTTGGCGAGCAGGTCCATCTGGCCCTCGTGGGCGAAGCACGCCTGGACGACGCCGAAGCCGCGCATCGCCCCGCACGGCAGGTTGTTGGTGCGCACCGCATAGCTGTCGACGGTGGCGTTCTCGCACTTGTACGGGCCCTGCACGTGGGTGACCGCGTTCGTCAGCACCGCCGCCGACGTGGACGCGTAGGCGCCGCCGTCGAGCACCAGCCGGGCCTCGACCCGGAGCAGCGTGCCGTCGCGCGACGCGTGGTGGCGCATCCAGACCTTCGCCGGGTGGCGGTGCACGTGACCGAGGAAGCTCTCCTCGCGGCTGTAGGCCATGCGCACCGGGCGTCCCGTGCGCAGGGCGAGCAGGCAGGTGTGCACCTGCAGGCTGATGTCCTCGCGCGCCCCGAACGCGCCGCCGACGCCGCCGAGCGTGAGCAGCACCGACTCCTGCGGCAGGCCGAGGCAGTCGGCGATCTGCTTGCGGTCCTCGTGCAGCCATTGGGTGGCGACGTACAGCTCGACCGACGCGCCGCCGGGGCCCGGCATCGCCAGCGCGGCCTCCAGACCGAGGAAGGCCTGGTCCTGCATGCCCATCTCGTAGGTGCCCTCGACGACGACGTCGCCGACCAGGGACTGGTCGCCACGGACGATCCGCTGGCGGCGGATGACGTTGCCGTCGGGGTGGATCGGCTGGTGGGTGCCGGCGATCGCCGCCTCGGGATCGACGAGCGGCTCCAAGACCTCGTAGGTCACCTCGATCGCCGCGAGGGCGCGGCGGCAGGTCTCGGGGTGGTTGGCGGCGACGGCGGCGATCGGCTCGCCGACGTAGCGCACGACGTCGCGGGCGAACACCGGTTGGTCCTGGGCGATCAGCCCGTAGGTCGGCTTGCCGGGCACGTCGGCGGCGGTGACGATCGCCTCGACGCCGTCGATCCGCCACGCCGGCGACACGTCGATCGAGACGATGCGTGCGTACGGGTGCGGCGAGCGCAGCGTCGCCCCCCACAGGAAGCCGTCCGCGCTGAGATCTCCGGAGAACGCGAACGAGCCCTGCACCTTGGCGATCCCGTCGGGGCGGGTGATGCTGTCGCCGAGTCGCCCGCGCAGCCGTGTCGCGGTGTCGATGCTCACGAGCCCAGCTCGTGAGCAGACGGCTGGCGGAGCGCCGGCGGACCAGACGTCGATGTGGCGCATCGCGTTCGGGGGCGCCGCCCCCGCAGATGACGGCTCATGACCCGCTCCCGGCAGCGCCCCTGGCGAGGGCGACGCGCTGCACGGCGTCGATGATCCGGCCGTAGCCGGTGCAGCGGCAGATGTTGCCGGACAGCTCCTCGCGGATCTCGTACTCGCCCGGGTCGGGGTTGCGCTCCAGCAGCGCGTGCGCCGACACGATCAAGCCGGGCGTGCAGAACCCGCACTGCACCGCACCGGCGTCGACGAACGCCTGCTGCACGTCGCTCGGCGCGCCCACCGGGGCGATGCCCTCGATCGTGGTGACCGCGCAACCGGGCAGCGACGCCGCCATGCACAGGCAGCTGCACACCAGCTCGTCGTCGACCAGGACGGTGCACGACCCGCACTCGCCCTGCTCGCACGCGCCCTTGCTGCCCATCAGCCCGAGCCGTTCGCGCAGCACGTACAGCAGGCTCTCCCCGACCCACGCGTCGCGCACCTCGCGGTCCTCGCCGTTGACGTGCAACGTGTACAGCTCGTTGGAGCCGATGGCATCGCTGCGCTCACTCATTCGGGAACGCCCTCCGTGCGAGGCGTGCCGCGAGCACGCCGATGGCGTGACGCCGGTAGTCGGCGGTGGACCGGTGGTCGTCGATCGGCCGTGCCGACGCCGCGGCGAGCGCACCGATCCTCGCGACCGCGTCGGCGCTCGCCGAGCGCGCCGTCCAGTCGACGTTCGCCGAGGCGTACGCCTCGGCCTCGCTCGCCCGGATGATCACCGGGCCGACCGACCCGAGCGCGATGCGCACGCCGTGGCGGTCCTCGTCGACGGCCAGGCAGCACGTCGCCGTGGCGATCACCATCGCGTTGCGGACGCCGACCTTGGCGTAGCCCTGCCAGCCGCGCAGCACCGGCAGGGTGATCGCGGTGATCAGCTCGCCGGGCTGACGTACGGTGCGCTTCGGCGCCACCGCGAACTCGGCGAACGGCACGTCGCGCGAACCGATGGCGGATTCGAGGTGGACGACGGCATCGAGCGCGGCGAGCACCGGCAGGCCGTCACCGGCCGGCGAGGCCGTCCCGACGTTGCCGCCGATCGTCGCCGCGTGGCGGATCTGCGGTGAGCCGACGGTGCGCGCCGCCTGCGCCAGCGCCGGCAGCAGCGACGCCAGCGGCTCGCTCATGATCTCGGCGTACGTGACGCCGGCACCGAGGCGCACGGTGCGGGCGACGGGATCGTGCAGCCACGAGCGCAACTCGGCGACGCGCGAGACGGCGACGACGTTCACCGGCTTGCGATGGCCCATGTTCACCTCGACCATCACGTCGGTGCCGCCAGCGAGCACGAGCGCGCCGGGATCCTCGGCGAGCGCGTCGAGCGCGCTGCGCAACGTGGTGGGCGTGATGCAACTCATGAGGTCGATCACTTTACGTTTCGTCAATCCGTAGCTGTGGCGTGTCGCGAAGACTTCACACGCCCGTGACGAACCTGTGGTCGACCGAAATCGAATGGCCGCTGAATTCTTTCCCACCGCGACGACCTCTCTACAGTGGCCTCCGTGGGGGGTTCAGGAGTTGTACAGCGCGGCGCCGCCGTGCTCGAGAGATCCGACGGAGAGCGTCCGCTGCTCGAGGTGACCGATCTCCGGACGCACTTCTTGACGGCGCGCGGACGCGTCCGGGCCGTCAACGGCGTCAACCTGCACCTGGCTCGGGGGCGCACCCTGGGTGTGGTCGGTGAGTCCGGTTCGGGCAAGACGATCTTCTCCCGCTCGGTGATGAACCTGCTGCCCAAGGAGAACGTGGCCCGCTCGGGCAGCGTGCTGTTCGACGGGCGCGAGCTCCTCGGTCTCGACGACAAGGCGATGCGGCGCATCTGTGGCGCCGAGATCGCGATGATCTTCCAGGACCCGATGAGCTCGCTCAACCCGGTCATGACGATCGGCAAGCAGATCACCGAGTCGCTGAAGCTGCACCTGAAGATGGCCCGCGGGACCGCACAGGAAACCGCTGTCGAGCTGCTCAGGGCGGTGAACATCCCCGAGCCGGCCCGTCGTTTCGGCGAGTACCCGCACCAGCTCTCCGGCGGCATGCGCCAGCGCGTGATGATCGCGCTCGCGCTGGCCTGCGGCCCCCGGCTGCTGTTCGCCGACGAGCCGACCACCGCCCTCGACGTCACCGTGCAGGCGGAGATCCTCAACCTGCTGCAGGACCAGCAGCAGGACCGCTTCATGACGATGGTCCTCGTCACCCACGACCTCGGCGTGGTAGCCGGGCGCACCGACGAGATCGCCGTGATGTACGCCGGCCGGATCGTCGAGCAGGCCGACACGGCCATGCTGTTCGCGGCGATGCGCCACCCCTACACCGAGGCGCTCCTGCGCTCGATCCCCCGCCTGGAGGACCCGAGCCACACCCGGCTGCGGGTGATCACCGGGCGCCCGCCGAACCTGCTGGCCCCGCCGCCAGGTTGCGCGTTCAGCCCGCGCTGCCCGTACGCGCAGGACCGTTGCCGCAGCGAGGAGCCGGAACTGGTCGACGACGACCAGAACCCCGGCCATCGCTACGCCTGCTTCTATCCGCTCGGCACCTCGGACAACGCCGAGGCGCTGCAGCGCAACATCGCCGCCGGCCTGCCGCAGGCACTCGCGCTCGTCGACTCGCCCACCATCGCTCCGCCGGAGCTGTTCGCCGACCGCGAGCCGCTCACGGTGCCGGTGGACGGTGAGCTCGGCGCAGCGCCCGGCGACGAAGGGCCGCTCGACGGGACGACGTCGACATCGTGACATCGACCGATCCGGCTCCGAACTGGGCACCCGCCCGACGAGAACCCATCCAACCAAGGGGGAACATGCGTTTCAAGAAGCGCTCAGCACGGCTGATCGCCGGGCTGGCCGTGTGCGCGATCGCCGTCGCTGCCTGCAGCAGCGACAAGGAGGCGACGACGACCACGGCCGGTACCACCGCTGCAAGCACCGGCGGCGCGAGCACCGAGAGCACCACCGCCAGCACCGGCGGCGCGAGCACCGAGAGCACCACGGCCAGCACCGGCGGCGCGAGCACCGCTGTCGGGGATCCGGATTCCAACCACTCGCCCACCGACACCGCCGGCACCCCGGCGCACGGTGGGGACCTCGTGGTCGGCATCGACTCCGACAGCGCCAACCCGTGGGCGCCGTACCGCGTCAGCTGCGCAGGCAGCTGCTTCGCGATCCTGTCTGCGATCTCGGACCCGCTGTTCACGGTCAACCAGAGCAACGAGCCGGTGCCCAACCTGGTGAAGTCGTTCGACCACAACGCCGACTACACGCAGTGGACCCTCCACCTGCGCGACGGCATCAAGTTCCAGGACGGCACGCCGCTCGACGCCGACGCGGTGAAGTTCAACATCGACACCTGCCGGGCCAGCTCGCTGACCGGCTCGGCGTACGCGCCGATCGCCACGGTCACCGCCAGCGGCATGGACGTCGTGATGGACCTGCAGGGCGGCCCGTGGGTGGCCCTGCCGTCGTACTTCGCCGGCAGCCAGTGCTCGTACATGTTCTCCAAGCAGTGGCTGGAGAGCCTGTCGGACGTGCCGCAGCGCAACGACAAGACGTCGGTGTACGACGCCACGCTGGCGGCGACGCCGGCCAACGGCGACCCGACCAAGCCCGTCGGTCTCGGCGCGTTCACGTTCGAGTCGTACTCGCCCGGCAACGGCAACTCGTTCAAGGCGACCCGCAACGAGGACTACTGGCGCGGCAAGAACGGCATCACCGGTGAGGACCTGCCGTACGCCGACACGTACGAGGCCGTCGTCTACGTCGACGCCGACAGCCGCACGAACGCGCTGAAGTCGGGCGACATCGACGTGCTCATGACGGCCAACGCCGACACCATGCGCGACGCGCTCGGCGACAAGGACCTGAAGGTCACGACGAGCAACAGGAACGGCGAGATCGGCTACATCCTGCTGAACACCGCCTCCGGCACCGACGACCCGAAGGGTGACAACGCCAAGAGCCCGCTGCTGCAGCTTCCCTGCCGCCAGGCCCTGGCCGCGGCGATCGACGTCGACCGCTACAACAAGGAGCGCGGTGGTGACGGGCTGGTCGGCTCGGCCAACGGTCCGTTCCCGCCTGGTTCGCTCGGCTACCTCGAGGACAGCGGCTACCCCAAGTACGACGTCGCGCAGGCCCAGAAGTACATGGACCAGTGCCTCCAGGCCACCGGGACGGCGAACATCGAGTTCACGTTCAACACGACGAACGACCCGTTCAACGTCGAGTCCAACCAGCTGGTGATCTCGATGTGGCAGGACGCGTTCGGCGACAAGGTGAAGACGAGCATCACCCCCGTCGAGCAGGGCCAGTACATCGGCCTGGCGCTCACCGGTGCGTTCCAGGCGTTCGGCTGGCGCAACCACAGCGGCACCGACCCGGATCAGCAGCGTGTGTGGTGGAGCTCCGCCGGCGTGGCCCCGATCGGCAGCCTGGCGCTGAACTTCGGTCGCTTCCGCGACGACGTCATCGACCAGAACCTGCAGATCATCAAGACCAACGCCGACACCGCCGCCCGCAAGGCCGCCGCCGAGGCGATCAACAAGGAGTTCGGCGCCCAGGTGTGGAACATCTGGCTCTCGTACTCCGAGTCGGCGCTGATCACCCGGCCGTACGTCAACGGGACGAACTCCAACAAGCTCGCCGACGGCGGCAACGGCAACGGCCTGTCCGGCCAGCAGCGCTTCCAGCCCACGCAGCTGTGGTGCGACAACGGGAAGTGCGGGTAGCACCCCCATGAGCTGGACCACCCGCCACGCGGGGGCGATCTCGGTGCTCGCCGCCGTGCTCGTCCTCGTGGTCGGGTCGCTCCTCGGGCTCTCAGGGCTCCTGCTGTTCATCATCGCCTTCGCCTGCATCGTGGTGGGCGCGGCGATGGTGAACGGCTGGGCCGTGGTGCGCCGTCTGCTGGTGGTGATCCCGACCGTCTTCCTCGTGACCGCGTTCACCTTCTATTTGCAGAACGGTCGTGGCAACAAGCACGACCTGGCGTTCAACATCCTGGGGCCCGGGGCGACCGAGGCGGGGGTCGCGCAAGTCGTGCAGAAGTACCACCTCGACGATCCGTTGGCGAAGCGGTACCTGCTGTGGCTCAGCGATGCGCTGCGCGGCGATCTCGGCCGCTCGGCGATCTCCAGCCAGGACGTCTCCACAGCGATCGCCAAGGCACTCCCCGTGTCCTTGCAGCTGATGGTGTACGCCCAGATCCTGGCGTTGCTGCTGGCCATCCCGGCCGGCGTGTACGCCGCCTACAAGGCGAACCGCCGGGGCGACCGCGTGACGAGCACGGTCGCCCTGGTGGCCTTGTCGATCCCCAACTTCGTGCTCGCCATCGTGCTGATCCTGATCTTCGCGCTCGGTGGGATGTCGGTGTTCGGGGCGCACCTCGGGGTCCACTGGTTCCCCGCCTCGCGCTACACGCCGTTCGGGGCCGGCGCGTGGGACCACTTCAAACACATGTTCTTACCGGCCCTGGCACTGGCGTTCGGCCAGGCGGCGGCGTACATGCGGGTACTCAGATCCGACATGATCTCCACGCTGCAGGAGAACTTCATCACCACGGCCAAGGCGAAGGGCGTGCCCGATCGGCGGATCCTGTGGGGTCACGCCCTGCGGCCGTCGTCGTTCACCCTGCTGACCGTGTTCGGCGTGAACACCGCGACGCTGATCGGCGGCGCGCTGATCATCGAGACGATCTTCTCCTTGCCCGGCCTCGGCACGCTGATCGGCACCGCGATCTTCCAGAAGGACTTCCTCGTGGTGCAGGGCGTGGTCGTCGTCATCGCCGTGGGCTTCATCTTGATCAACTTCCTCGTCGACCTGCTCTACGGGGTCCTGGATCCGAGGGTGCGCAATGTCCGTGCTTGATCCCCAGGCGTCCACCGAGATCATCGCCGACGCAACCGTGGCCCCGGCCGAACCGGAGCAGACGTACCGCAAGCGCAAGCTGGGCATCTGGTTCTGGTTGTCGGTGATCTGGTTGGCGCTGCTGGTGTTCGCGGCCGTGTTCGCCGGCTTCCTCCCACTGAAGGACCCGAACGAGACGTTCTCCGGCGTGTCCCGTCAGGGTCCGTCGGCGGCGCACTGGTTCGGCGCCGACAACATCGGCCACGACGTCTTCAGCCGCACGATCTTCGGGGCACGACGGTCGCTGTTCATCGCCACCGTGGCCACCGCGTTCGGGCTCACCGCGGGCGCCGCGGTCGGGCTCATCGCCGGGTTCTACCGGCGCACGCTCGACGCCGCCCTCGTGGCCGTGATCAACATCACGCTGGCCATCCCCGGCCTGGTCCTGCTGCTCACCGTGATCGCCTTCCTCGCGCCGCCCGGCAAGGCCTCGCCGAGCACGCAGACGATGTGGGTCACGATCTGCCTCGGCGTGCTCAGCGTGCCGACCATCGCGCTCGTCACCCGTGCCCAGACCAAGGTGTGGAGCGATCGCGACTTCGTGATGGCGTCGCGAACCCTCGGCGCCCGCCCGAAGCGGATCATGCTGCGCGAGATCCTTCCCAACATCATCCCGACGCTCGTCTCCTACGCGTTCGTCGTCGGCGCCGTGCTGATCATCGTCGAGGCCAGCCTGGCGTTCTTCGGCATCGGCGACGTCAGCGGCGTCAGCTGGGGCCTGATGATCCAGAACGGCCGCTCGCAGCTGTCCCAGGCACCGCACATGGTGTTGTTCCCCGCACTGTTCATGACCCTCACGATCCTTTCCCTCAACTTCATCGGCGACCAGGTCCGTGCCCGCTTCGACGTCCGTGAGTCGGGCATCTGATGGCCGGCTCCGGAACCGACCACCTGCGCGGCTCGTCCGGCGACAAGGTCCTCCAGGTCGAGCACCTCGTCGTCGAGTTCTCCAGCCCCCGCGGCACGGTCCACGCGGTCAGCGACGTCAGCCTCGACCTGCTCAACGGGGAGACGCTCGGCATCGTCGGCGAGTCCGGCTGCGGCAAGTCGACCACCGGCAAGGCGATCATGCGCGTGCCACCACCGACGTCGGGGCGCGTGCTGCTCGGCGGCACCGACCTGTCGACGCTCGACGTCGAGCAGCTGCGCACGGCACGCGGCCAGCTGCAGATGATCTTCCAGGACGCGATGTCGTCACTCAACCCGCGCCGCATGGTCCGCGAGGTGGTCGCCGAGCCGCTCGTCATCCGCTGGCTCGAAGCCCAGAAGCGCTCGCCGCTGGTCCTCGCCTGGGAGCGCTACGTCCCGGCGATGCTCAAGATCTGGAAGAACCGCTGGATCAGACGGCTGATCGTCCCGATCATCGCCGCCTTCTTCGTCGGCGTGGTCGTCTGGGTGATCGCCACCGCGCTGGCCGATCCGAACGCCGCCGGCGATCGCGACGGCGGTGTGGGCGCGGCCGTCGGCACGGTGCTGATGATCGCCTCGCTGATCGCCGCGGCGCCGATCGTGGCGATGTTCGTCGTCACCGCGCTCATCTGGCTGGTGCTCACCGTGCTCATGCCGATCGCGTCGATCCCGAGGTCGTTGCGCATCCGCCGCGAACGGCCGGCGTTCATGGCCGAGACCGAGCGCCGCGTCCACGAGGTGCTCGAAGAGGTCGGCATCGACGCCGACGCGGCGATGGAGCGGCGGCCGCACGAGTTCTCCGGTGGCCAGGCACAGCGCATCTCGATCGCTCGTGCGCTGATCCTCGACCCGAAGGTGATCATCTGCGACGAGCCGGTGTCGGCACTCGACGTCTCGGTGCAGGCCCAGGTGCTCAACCTCCTCGAGGACCTCAAGGAGAGCCACAGCATCTCGCTGGTGTTCATCGCCCACGACCTCGCCGTGGTCAAGAACATCGCCGACCGGGTGATCGTCATGTACCTCGGCAAGATCTGCGAGGTCGCGCCGCCCGACGAGCTGTTCGCCCGTCCGATGCACCCGTACACCGAGGTGCTGATGACGTCGATCCCGATCACCGACCCCAGCATCGACCCGCGGGCGGCGATCAGGATCTCCGGCGAGCTGCCGTCGCCGCTCGATCCCCCGTCGGGCTGCCGCTTCCGGACTCGGTGCCCCCGCGCCGACGAGCGCTGCATCGCCGAGGAGCCCGTGCTACGCGAGCTGCGCGCCGGCCAGTTCGTCGCCTGCCACCACCCGGTCGATGAGTCACAGGTCGCGGTGATGCGCGGCACGCCGAGCACGGTGGGCTGACCTCGCCGCGCCGCCGGCGATTTGGTGACCTGGAGCAAGTATCACGGCGCACCGAGCTGCCATGATGACACCGCGGGCGTAGTGACGTGTGTCACCACAATGCAACCCGCGGAACCACAGGGGGTAGGGCATGCGATTCACTGTTCGAGCGCGCGGTCGCGGACGTCTCGGCAAGCTGATGGTCGTCACGGCGGCAACGTTCGGCCTCGTCGCCGCGGCGTGCAGCAGCGACGGCACGAGCGATTCGACGACGTCGTCACCGGCGACGGCGACCGCATCGACGGGCGGTGTCACGACCACCGCCGCCGGCGGCGGTGCGACGGAGACGACTGGTGGCAGCGTGGCCAGCGCCCCGGCGACGACGACCGCGTCGAGCTCGCCGGCCACCGAGACACCCAAGCCGGGTGGCGAGCTGATCATGGCCGGTGACGCCGAGGTCGCCCAGCCGTGGACGCCGGCGGCGATGCAGTGCGACCCGTACTGCTACCAGCGGGCACGCACGTTCTTCGACGAGCTCGCCGTGGTCGGCACGGACAAGAAGGTCCATCCGTACCTCGCCGAGAGCATCGAGCACAACAGCGACTACTCGCAATGGACGGTCAAGATCCGTTCGGGCGTCAACTTCACCGACGGCACGCCGGTGAACGCCGACGCGGTCATCCGCAACCTGAACGATGCCGGCTCGGGCCTGCTGATCCGCAAGGCGCTCGTCGACGTGGCCCGCAACCCCGACGACACGTTCGTCATCGACAAGGTCGACGACCTGACGCTGACGATCCACACCGGCAAGAACGGCGATCCGAGCCAGCCGCTGTCGTGGCCTGGCTTCGACTTCTACCTCACCGCCAACTGGGCGCTCATCGCCAGCCCGACGTGGCTCGACGCGGTGAAGGCCGACCCGACGAAGGCCACGCAGCCCGTCGGCTCCGGCCCGTTCATCTTCCAGAGCTACTCCCCCAGGGACTCGCTCGTCGTGACGCGCAACCCGAACTACTGGCTGAAGGACGCCAACGGCGTGCAGCTGCCGTACCTCGACAAGATCACGTTCCGCGTGATCGAGGACGCCAAGACCAGCGAGCAGGCGCTGCGCAGCGGTGACATCGACATCTTCTCCACGTCGCGGGCCCAGATCATCCAGGACTTCCACGACGACGACGCCAACGTCGAGGTGCGCGAGCAGTCCAAGTACGGCGAGACCAGCTACCTGCTGATCGACCTCAGCAAGGACACCGCCCTCCAGGATCAGCGGGTCCGCTGCGCGCTCTCCTACGCCATCGACCGCGTCGAGCTCAACGACCTCACCGCGGCTGGCCTGCCGAAGATCGCCAACGGCCTGTTCTCACCCGGCCAGGAGGGCTACCTCGACGACAACGGGCTGGACACGTCCAAGCAGGACATGGACAAGGCCAAGGAGCTGATCGACGAGTACGAGAAGGAGACCGGCAAGTCGGACATCGAGATCGTGCTCGGCAGCACCGCCGACGCGATCACCCAGCAGGCCGCCGAGCTGATGACCGGCTACTGGAAGGAGCTGGGCGTCGACGCCCGGATCGACACCGTGCCGCAGGACCAGTACATCACCAACGCCCTGCTCGGCGCCGACAACTTCATCATGTACCAGTGGCGCAGCCACGCCGGCTACACGATCGACCAGCAGAACTTCTGGTGGAACAGCTCCTCGGTCGCGCCCGACGGGCAGATCTCGATCAACTTCGGCCGGATGAGCGACCCGGACGTCGACGCCAACCTGGCGATCGCCCGCAGCGACCCGGACCCCGCCAAGCGGCAGGCCGCGGCCGAGGCCGTGAACCGGATCTTCGCGGAGAAGTGCTACCAGATCCCGCTGTCGTGGGCGATCTGGGCGACCGCGTCCAAGGACAGCGTCAAGGGGTTCGACGAGATGAAGACGCCCGACGGCGTCGCCTACCTCGAGCAGGGCCAGACCACCAACGGCGGCGTGATCCCGGTCGCATACCTCTGGCTCGACTGAGCATCACGGACTGACCGTGGACGGTGTCGGCGGTGGCTCGCGGAGGCGAGCCACCGCCCACCGTCACGCTCGGGACACGGTCTGTCGAGCTCTGCCGGTATTGCTTGACGTCTGCAAGAAGGTGGCTACAGTGCCGGGCGCCGCTGTGATGATCGTCACAACGGAGTACGGTCCAGGAAGCGGCACGACCGCTATTTCCAAGGGGGAAGCTGACTGATGCGAACCAAGCATCGAACCCGACACGTAGCGGGCAGGTGGCTCGCCGCGGCAACGATCAGCCTCGGGCTGGTCGCCGCTGCGTGCTCGAAGAAGGACGACAACTCGAGCGACACGAAGGCACCGACGGCCACCAGCGCCGGCAGCACCGCGACGACCGGTGCCGGCACGGGCGCCACCGGCGGCACCGAGACGACGACCGGCGGCGGGGCCACGACGGCCGCGACCACCACCACGGTCGCCGAGACGGAGAAGCCCACCACCGGCGGCTCGATCATCGTGTCAGGCGAGGCCGAGACCGCGAACCCGTGGACCCCAGCGGCGATGCAGTGCGACTCGTACTGCCAGCAGCGCGCCCGCACGTTCTTCGATCCCGTCGCCGCGTTCGGCAGCGACAACCAGGTGCACGGCGTGCTCGCCGAGAGCATCACCCCCAACGCCGACTACTCGCAGTGGACGATCAAGATCCGCAGCGGGATCAACTTCACCGACGGCACGCCCGTGAACGCCGACGCGGTGATGCGCAACCTCAACGAGACCGGCACCGGCCTGCTCATCGCCGGCTCGCTCGTCGACGTCGCCAAGAACGCGGACAAGACGCTGAAGATGGAGAAGGTCGACGACCAGACCTTCACCATCTTCATGGGCAAGGGCGGCGACCCGAACACGCCGCTGTCGTGGCCCGGCTTCCCGACGACGCTCACCAACCAGTTCGGCCTGATCGCCAGCCCGGCGTGGCTCGACGCGGTGAAGGCCGACCCGACCAAGGCCAGCCAGCCGATCGGCTCCGGACCGTTCATCGTCCAGAGCTACGCGCCGCGTGACTCACTCGTCGTCACCCGCAACCCGAACTACTGGCAGAAGGACGCCGACGGCGTGCAGCTGCCGTACCTCGACAAGATCACGTTCCGCGTCATCGAGGACGCCAAGACCGCCGAGCAGGCGCTCAAGAGCGGCGACATCGACATCTTCTCGACGTCGGGCGCGCAGGTCATCCAGGACTTCCGCGACGTCAAAGCCGACTTCCCGATGTCCGAGCAGAGCCAGTACACCGAGACGAACTACATCCTCATCGACCTCGACAAGGCCGGGCCGCTGCAGGACGCTCGGGTGCGCTGCGCGATGTCCATGGCCATCGACCGCCAGGAGGTCAACGACCTCGTGTACGGCGGCATCCTGCAGATCGCCAACGGGCTGTTCTCGCCCGGCCAGCAGGGCTACCTCGCCGACAACGGCTTCGACACCGACCAGAACCTGGACGAGGCCCAGAAGCTGATCGACGACTACAAGGCGTCCACCGGGGCGTCGAGCATCGACATCCACTACGGCGCCACCGCCGACTCGCTGGCCCAGCAGGCGGCCGAGCTGTACAAGGGCTACTGGAGCAAGATCGGGATCGACACCACCATCGACGTGGTGCCCCAGGACAAGATCATCACCAACGCCCTGCTCGGCGACTCCGGCTTCTACGCCTACGGCTGGCGCAACCACGCCGGCCTGACCATCGACCAGCAGAACTACTGGTGGAACAGCGCGTCCGCCGCGCCCGACGGGCAGCTCGCGCTGAACTTCGGCCGCCTGCGTGACTCCGAGGTCGACGCAGACCTGGCGACCGCCCGCAGCGACCCGGACGAGGCCACGCGCACCGCCGCAGCCGAGGACGTCAACCGGACGATGGCCAAGAACTGCTACCAGATCCCGACCGCCTGGACGCTGTGGGGCACCCCGCACAAGCCCACGGTCATGGGCCTGGGGGCGACCACGCTGCCCGACGGCACGCAGGCCCGGGACGGCGCCGGCTTCTCCGGCCAGTTCTGGATGACGTCCATGTGGGTCAAGAGCTGACCAATTGAACGGAGGTCGGGGGGCGGGTCATCGGCTCGCCCCCCGACCTGAACCACCCCGTCGTCCCGAGGTCACCAGATGCGCTACTTCCTCATCCGCTTCGGCAGATTCCTGATCGTCTTCTTCATCGTCACGTTCGGCGTGATGGTGCTGTTGCGGATCGGGCTCAACGCACCGGGCGACCCTGCCCGCACGATGCTCGGCGGCACCGCCAGCCAGCAGCAGATCGACGAGGTCACCCAGCGATACCACCTCGACCAGAACCTGCTCGTCCAGTACTTCTGGTGGCTCAAGGGGATGGTCACCGGTGACATGGGGATCTCGGTGCAGCAGAACCTCACCGTCGCCGCGTACATCAAACCGCGGATCCTGACCACGATGTTCCTCGGGCTCTACTCGATCGTCTGGGCGATGATCATCGCCGTCCCGCTCGCCGTGTTCCAGGCGTACCGCCGGGACAGCGTCCGTGACCGGATCGCCAGCTGGCTCTCGTTCCTGTTCGTGTCGGTGCCGGCGCTGGTGCTGGCCCCGCTGATGATCGCCCTGTTCGTCAGCAAGCTCGGCTGGTTCCCGCGGATCGGCAACAAGATCTATCCCTGGGACGACCTCTGGCTGCACTTCAAGAACTTCTTCCTGCCCTCGGTGGTGCTGATGCTGCCGCTGGCCGCGATCTTCGCCCGCCTGCTGCGCGCCGACATGGCACTCACGCTGCAGGCCGACTTCGTCACCCTGGCGAGCGCCAAGGGCATGTCGCCGAAGCGAGTGCTGTGGCGCCACGCCCTGCCGAACTCGCTGTTCTCGCTGCTGACCAGCATCGGCCTGCAGCTCGGCGGCCTCGTCGGCGGGGCGATCGTCGTCGAGCAACTCTTCGCGATGAAGGGCATGGGCACCCTGCTGGTCAGCTCGATCCTGTCCAAGGACCTGTTCGTCGTCCAGGCGATCGTCGCGATCATCGTCGTCGTCGTCGTGGTCGTGAACCTGCTGATCGACCTGCTGTACGCCGTCATCGACCCGCGCATCCGCCAGATGCGGGCGCTGGGATGAGGAGGACCCGATGATCCAGATGGACGACGCATCCCTCACCTCGCCCGAGGGCCAGGACGTCCGCCCCGACACGCCCGAGGTCTTCAAGCCCAAGAAGCGCATCCCCTACGGTGCGATCTTCGGGATCGTCTGGGTGGGGGCCTTGCTGATCCTGACGATCCTCGCCCACTACTTCCCCGCCGCGCTCCCGTTCGTGCGCGACTACGACACCCGCGTCAAGGTCAACGGCCGCACGACCTCGTACGGCCTGGGACCCGGGTGGACCGTGTGGTGGGGCCTGGAGAGAGCTCGTACGACGTGTTCTCCCGCTGCATCTACGGCGCCAAGGTGTCGCTGACGATCGGTGTCGGGGCGACGTTGATCGGCCTGCTGCTCGGCGGGGTCCTCGGCGTCGTCGCCGGCTACTTCCGCGGCTGGGCCGACCGCATCGTCTCGGTGATCACGGACTCGCTGCTCGCCCTGCCGGCGCTGCTGCTGGCCTTGATCCTCGTCTACCGGCTCGACGACCTGCAGGACCGCTACAGCTGGCTGAGCTGGGCCAACCGGCTGTGGTCGATCACGCTCACGCTCGGGCTGGTCGCCACCGCACCGCTCGCCCGCATCGTCCGTGCCCAGACGATGAGCCTGCGAGAACGCGAGTTCGTCCTCGCCGCGGAAGCCTCGGTGCCGGCAGGACGCGGATCATCGTCAAGGAGATCCTCCCGAACCTGATCCCGGCGATGGTCACGGTGGCGTTCACCGGCCTCGGCCTGCTGATCGCCGCCGAGGGTGCTCTCGCCTTCCTCGGCCTCGGCGTCGAGCGCCCGGAGACGTGGGGCAAGATGATCGCCAGCGCCCAGACCGACATCGACAAGGCATGGTGGGCGACGATCTTCCCGTGCCTGATGCTGTTCATGACGGTGTTCGCGTTCAACCTGATCGGTGACGAGCTCGCCCGCCGGTTCGACATCCGGGAGGCCGCGGTCTGATGGCAGACGATTCGACAACGCCCACGTCGACCACCAACCCGACGCAGGCCGCGGCCCGCGGCGCAGCCGGTGACCTGCTCCTCGAGCTGACCGACGTGTGCACCCACTTCCGCACGCCACGCGGCCTGGTGCGCGCCGTGGACGGCGTCAGCCTGGAGCTGCGCCGCGGCGACGCGCTCGGCATCGTCGGCGAGAGCGGTTCGGGCAAGACGATCCTGTCGTGCTCGATCATGGGCCTGCTCCCCCAGCACAACACGGTGCGCAAGGGATCGATCGTCTTCGAGGGCCAGGAGATCGGCAACCGCACCCGCAAGCAGATGCGCCACGTGTGGGGCAAAGAGATGGCGATGATCTTCCAGGATCCAATGACGTCGCTGAACCCGCTGATGCGCATCGGCGACCAGCTCGCCGAGCCGCTCAAGCGCCACCTCGGGCTGAGCAAGAGCGCCGCCCACGAGACGGCCGAGAAGCTGCTCACCGACGTGCGCATCCCCGAAGCGGCGCGGCGGCTCAGGCAGTACCCGCACGAGATGTCCGGCGGCATGCGCCAGCGCGTGATGATCGCCATCGCCATGTCGTGCGGGCCGACGATGATCCTCGCCGACGAGCCGACCACCGCGCTCGACGTCACCGTCCAGGCGCAGATCCTCGAGCTGCTCGGCGAGCAGCGCCGCGAGCGCAACATGTCGCTGATCCTGGTCACCCACGACCTCGGCGTCGTCGCCGGGCACACCGACCAGATCGCGGTGATGTACGGCGGGCGACTCGTCGAGAAGGCGCCGACCGCCTCGCTGTTCGCCAACATGCGGATGCCGTACACCGAGGCACTGATGGAGAGCATCCCGAAGATCGCCGACCGCAGCCACACCCGGCTGCAGGCGATCGGCGGCCGACCACCCGATCTGGTCAACCCGCCACAGGGCTGCCGGTTCGCGGCGCGCTGCCACTACGTCCGCGACAGATGCCTCACCCAGGAGCCGCCGTTGATCGCCGACGACGACGACGATCCGGCCCACTCCTACCGGTGTTGGTATCCCGTCGGATCCCCCGAATACCAGGAGAAGCGAGTGGAGCTCGAAGCCCGGCGTGCCGACGAGGTCGCCCAGCGCGAACAGGACGGCACCCGTACCGGGACAGCCGAGGGGATCGTCTGATGGCCGGCACCGGCAAGGCCCATCTCCGCGACTCCCCCGACGTGCTGCTGCGCGTCGAGGACCTCGTGGTCGAGTTCCCGGTCGGGCGAACCGGCCTGAAGGTCAACGCGGTCAGCGGGATCAGCTTCGACGTGCTGCGCGGCGAGACGCTCGGCCTCGTCGGCGAGAGCGGCTGCGGCAAGAGCACCACCGGCCGCGCCGTGATGCAGCTGCCCCGGCCGACGAGCGGCTCCATCCTGTTCGAAGGCAGGCAGCTCACCCACCTCGCCGGCGCCGACATGCGCGAGGCGCGCACCCGGATGCAGATGATCTTCCAGGACCCGATCTCGTCGCTCAACCCGCGGCGCAAGGTCCGCGACATCGTCCTCGAGCCGCTGACGATCTGGAAGCGCGGCTCGAAGCAGGACCGCAGCCGCAAGGTCGACAACCTGCTCGAGGAGGTCGGCATCGACCCGCAGCGCGCCGCCGAGAGCCAGGCCCACCAGTTCTCCGGCGGCCAGTGCCAGCGCATCTCGATCGCCCGCTCGCTGGTGCTCGACCCGACGCTGATCATCTGCGACGAGCCGGTCAGCGCGCTGGACGTCAGCGTCCAGGCCCAGGTGCTCAACCTCCTCGAGGACCTCAAGGCCAAGCACGGCCTGACCTTGATCTTCATCGCCCACGACCTCGCCGTCGTCAAGAACATCAGCGACCGCGTCGCGGTGATGTACCTCGGCAAGTTCTGCGAGGTGGCGCCGTCCGACACGCTGTACGAGGCGCCGGCGCACCACTACACGCAGGTGCTGCTGGATTCGATCCCCGAGCCGGATCCGGAGGCCGGCGCGGCGGTCTCGCCGATCGCCGGGGAGATCCCGTCGCCCATCATGCCCCCGGCCGGGTGCCGCTTCCACACCCGCTGCCCGGCGGTGACGGACGTGTGCCGCACCACCGAGCCGCAGCTGCGCGAGATCGGCCCGGAGCACTTCGTCGCCTGCCACCACCCCCGCGTCGGCGGCGAGAGCGAGGCCGGCGCCGCCGAGTCGGCGGCGACACCGGTCAGCCTCTCGACCTGAACGTCGGCCCGGCGCCGCCCGGGTGAGCCGGTTCGAGCCTGAAGCGCTCGCGGACATCACACGTGCTGTTCGGTGCGACGACCGTGAGCGGCGCGGTCTCGGCGTGGAGCTCCGTCAGGCGATCAACCGCCGGGTGACACGTCGGCCCGGCACCCGGTCGCGGGCAGCCCGCGCCGTCTACGTGTTGGTGTAGCTCGGGGGGCGGCGCTCCAGGAACGCCGTCATCGCCTCGCGGTGGTCGGCGGTCGCGCTGGCCATGATCTGCTGGCGGTTCTCCAGGTCGATGGCGGCCTGCTGGCCGGGGATCTCCAACGCGCTCCACATCCCCTCCTTGGTGAGGGCGACGCCGAACGGGCTGTTGAGCATGATCTGGCGAGCCTTGGCGAACGCCGCTTCGAGCAGCGCGTCGTCGTCGAAGACGTCGATCACCAGGCCGATGCGCGCCGCCTCGTCGGCGTCGAAGATCCGCCCGGTGAGCATCAGGTCGTGGGCACGTGACGCGCCGACCAGGCGCGGCAGCAGCCAGCTCGTGCCGATGTCGCACGCCGACAGACCGATGCGGATGAACGCAGCGTTGAACTTCGCCGAGCGGGCCGCAAGGCGGATGTCGCTGCCCAGCACGAGGGCGAACCCGCCACCGGCAGCCGCACCGTTGACCGCGGCGATCACCGGCTGAGGCAGCGAGCGCAGGTGCGGGATCAGGCTGGCGATGTGCTTCTGCACCGCGAAGCCGGCCTGGGTGCGCCCCCACCCCTCGGTGTGCGGCGCCTGCCCGTACCCTCCGAGATCGAGCCCGGCGCAGAACCCACGACCGGTGCCGGTGAGCACGACGACGCGCACCGTCGAGTCGACGGCGATGTCGTCGAGGTGGCCGTGCAGCTCCTGGATCATCTCCGAGCTCATCGCGTTGAGCTTCTCGGGCCGGTTGAGGCTGAGCACGGTGATGCCGGGCTCGGGTGACGTGCGATCGACGAAGGGCATCCGACCATCCTCGCCCATGCCGAGCTACCGTCGCCACGTGGCGAGGTTTCTTCGACGCTCGATTCGCTCGCTGCGCTCGCTCATCTCGGTCGAGCTTCGAGGAGCGGTCTGCGGCCGCACCCAGCTGGCGGTGCGCCTCACGCAGAGCGAGTCGGCGCACGGCGGGCGGGGGGTCGCGGAGCGCCCCCTCCCGCACCCTCCCCCACGACGCGGCCGGTGTCTGTGCACGGCTCCATAGCGGCGCCCTTGGCCGTGCGGCGTTGGGGGTACGCGACCACGTTGCGGGTGTATCGGGTGGGGCGGCGGGATCCGACGACGGTCGTCACCGGCAACGACCACGTCGGCGAGATGTGGCGGGCCACCCGGACGCCCGATGGCGACGGCACGCTGCGCCTGCGCTGGTGCGGCCATCGCCTCGACGCCGACGCATGGGGTGACGCCGCCGGCTGGCTGCTCGACCGGGTGCCGGCGCTGACCGGTCAGCTCGACGTGCCGCCGGCGGCCCTCGGCGGTCACCCGGCGGTGTGCCGCGCCGAGCACCGCCACCCGTGGCTGCGCCTCGGCGCCAGCGGCACGCTCTACCACGACGTCCTGCCGGTGATCATCGCCCAACGGATCACGACGGGCGAGGCGCTCCGCCAGTGGCACCGCCTGACCGTCGAGCTCGGCGGACCGGCGCCCGGCCCCAACCCGGCGCTGCGGCTACCCCCGTCGCCCGCCGCGGCTCGCCGGTCGCCCGGCGTGGTGGTTCCACCGGCTCGGCATCGAGGCCAAGCGTGCCGACGCGCTGCGCACCGTCGCCCGCCACGCCGCCCAGGTCCACCGCTGGGGCACGCTCGACACGGTGCCGTGCCGTGCCGGGCTCGGGCTGCTCCCCGGCATCGGCGCATGGACGCTCGGCTCCGTGCTCGGTCCGGTGTTCGGCGATCCGGACGTGTTCGCGATCGGCGACTACCACCTCAAGAACACCGTCAGCTGGGCGCTCGCCGGCCGGCCGCGAGGCACCGACGAGGAGATGGTCGAGCTGCTCGCCCCCTACCTCGGCCAGCGCGGCCGGGTGGTACGACTGCTGCTGCTCGACGGCCACTCGGCGCCGAAGTTCGGCCCCCGCCACCGCGTCCTCCCGATCGCCCGATGGTGACAGGAGCACGAACATCCCCGCTAGCGTCGCGGCAGCCAACGGGCGGGGCGAGGGCCGCCGGCGAGCTCACCAGCGACATCACGGACATCACGAGTACTTCCATGCCTGCGACGGCCGGCGCCGATCTCGACGTGCCGCGCCCCGGGACGAACGGCGCGCCCGCCGACGTGCGCCCGCCGCACACCGCGACCGTGACGATGCCGTCCGAGCCGACGTGGCGCAAGCGGCTCGGACGGACCACGCTCGTCTACCTCTTCTCCCGGCTCTGCGTCGTGCTCGGCGCGGCCATCGTCGCCGCCGAGCTCGGCGCCGACCAACTCAAGCAGCAGGCCGACTTCCCGACTGCGCCGTTCGCCGATCCGCACTATCCCAACGGCATCCCGAAGACCGCATGGCGCGTGATCATGGACGTGCTGACGTCGTGGGACGGCGCCTGGTACCTGAAGATCGTCCGCCTCGGCTATCCCCGCCACGTCCAGCCGAACGTGACCTTCAACGTCGACGACGCCCGCGCCGCGTTCTTCCCCGGCTACCCGATGCTGGTGCACGCCGTCGACGTCGTGCTGCCAGGCGGCGACGTGTTCGCTGCGCTGCTCGTCAACTTCGTGCTCGGCTTCGTCGCCATCTGGCTGACCGGGCTGATCGCCCGCCGCCTCTACGGCTCGGCGATCGCCGAGAAGGCGATGGTGCTGATGGCGCTGTTCCCCGGCGGCTTCGTGCTCTCGTTCGCCTACAGCGAGGCGCTGCTCGTCACCCTCGCCGCGGCATGCCTGCTGTTCCTGCTGCAGAAGCGCTGGTGGTCGGCAGGGGTGTTCGCTGCCCTCGGCACGATGACCCGCCCGAACGGCCTGGCGCTCGTGCTGGCCTGCGCGGTCGCCGCGTTCCTGGCGATCAAGCACGACCGCGAGTGGCGCTCGTTGATCGCCGTCGTCCTCGCCCCGCTCGGGTGGATCGGCTTCCAGCTGTGGCTCGGCGCGCACGCCGGTGAGTGGGGCGTGTGGTTCCGGGTGCAGGGCGAGGCGTGGAAGGAGGGCACCAGCTTCGGCTGGACGGCCCTGCACCGCAGCGTCGATGCGATCGCCCATCCGCTCAGCTCACCGGCCGACGTGCTCACCGCGGTGTCGACGGTGACGACGCTCGTGCTGCTGTGGATGCTGTGGAAGCACCGCCTGCCGTGGCCGATCGTCGGCTACATCGTCGGTGTCCTCGCCCTGATGCTGCTGCCGAAGACGGTGACGGCGCGACCCCGGTTCCTGTACACCGCGTTCCCGCTGCTGATCCCCGCCGCCGTCTACTTCCACCACAGGGCCCGCCAGCTGTGGCCGTACGTCCTGTCAGCCTGCGCGGCCGGCATCGTCGGCCTCACCGCGCTGTACGGCGTGCTGGGCGCGATCCGTGATGGTCTCGACCGCTCGTCGTTCGTGACGACCACCGTCGCCACCCGCGGTCCCGCGCTCGATCGGCTGCGGCCGTCTCGGATCGGCATCGCCGTGCTGGCCCTCGTCGCCTACGTGCCGGTGCTGGCGTCGTCGCCGGGGAGGATGCCGGCCGACACCAAGCTGTACCTGTACCTCGACCCCGGTCGGCTGATCGGCGACGCCGGGCGGACGTGGGACGACCGTCAGTTCCTCGGCTGGGTGCCCCACCAGATCATCGCCTACCTGTGGCCGTCGGGCCCGTGGTACTGGACGATGGACCGCCTCGGCGTGCCGGACTGGGTGGCCCAGCGGCTGTGGCTCGGGACGCTGCTGTTCCTCGGCGCGCTCGGCGTGCGCTGGGCGGCCCGGATGCTCGGGCTGACCCGCGCCGGCGTGCTCGCCGCGGCGTTCGTCTACATGCTCAGCCCGTACATCCTCCCGTACGTCTCGCGGACGTCGGTGATGCTGCTGCCGTGGGCCGCGGTCGGCTGGGTGACCGGCCTGACGATCCGCGCCGCGACGCGCTCGCGGTGGCGCGACGCCGCGCTCGTCGCCCTCGTCGTGCTGACCGCGGGCGCGGTCAACGCCACGGCGCTGGCGATGATCGTGCCGGCACCCGTCCTGTGGCTCGTCCATGCCGCGTGGGCGCGGACGATCACGTGGCGGCGGGCCGCGGCGACGGCGCTGCGCATCGGCGGGCTGAGCCTCGTCGTCTCGCTGTGGTGGATCGTCATGCTGCAGATCCAGGGCCGCTACGGCGCCGACGTGCTCGCCTACTCCGAGACGCTCGACGCGGTCTCGCTGACCTCGACGAGCGTCGAGACGCTGCGCGGCCTCGGCTACTGGCTGTTCTACGTGCGCGATCCGTATGCGTTCACGACGACCGCGTCCGTCGACTACATGGCGTCCGGGCGGACGATCATCGCCGGGTTCGTGCTGCTCGTCGCCTGCCTGCTCGGGCTGGCCGTGGTGCGCTGGACGCAGCGGCGCTACGCGGTGCTGCTCGTCGCCGCCGGGATCGTCCTCGCCGTTGGCCTGCACCCGATCGGCGACCCCGCTCCCCTGGTGAAGCCGCTGTCCGGGCTCGGGCTGTCGCTGGCGCTGCGCAGCAGCACGCGGGCGATCCCGCTGAGCACGTTCGGCCTGGCGCTCGGGGCCGGGGCGCTGGTCAGCGCGGCAGCGACGTTGCGCTGGCGCTGGCGGGCGCTCGTGCCGGTGGCGATCGCCGCGCTGGCGATCGTCAACCTGCCGTCGCTGTGGCACCGCAGCTTCGTCGACCCGGCGCTGACCCGCGCCGAGGACGCGCCGGCGGCGTGGCACGAGGCCACGGCGGCGCTCGACGCCGGCAACCTCGACGCCCGCGTCCTGCAGTTCCCCGGCCAGGAGTTCGGGGCGTTCCGCTGGGGCTACACCGTCGACCCGCCGCTGCCGGGGCTGACGAAGAAGCCGCTCGGCACACGTGACCTGCTGCCGCTCGGCAGCCCCGGGGCGATGGACCTGCTGTTCGCCCTCGACGACCGCTTCCAGACGTCGACGATCGAGCCGGCGGCGATCGCCCCCGTCGCCCGCCTGCTCGGCGCCGACACGATCTGGCTGACCAACGACGCCGCGTTCGAGCGCTTCCGCACCGCCCGGCCCGAGCCGGTGGCCGACCTGTTCGCCGCCGGGGTACCGGGCGTCGGCGCCGTCACGTCGTTCGGCGAGCCGGCGGCCAACACGCCGTCGCTGCCGATGGTCGACGAGGCCGCGCTCTCGCTCGCCGACGTCGGCGAGGCCCTGCCACCGGTGCAGCTCGCGACGATCGACGACGCGCCGGGCATGGTGCGCGCCGCCGACCGAACCGTGGTGCTGTCCGGCAGCGGCGACGGGATCGTCGACGCCGCCGCGGCGGGGTTGCTGACCGGCGACGAGGCCGTGCTGTACGCCGCCGACCTGCACGCTGGTGACGACGGCGACGAACTGTCGAACGTTGCCCAGGTGATCGTCACCGACACGAATCGTGATCGCGCCCACCAGTGGCGTGGCTCGCAGGACGTCACCGGGTTCACCGAGGCCGGCGGCCCCGACGGCGGCCTGCTGCGCAGCGACGACGCCGACCAGCGCCTGCCGGTGTTCCCCGACGAGACCGTCGCCGACCAGACCACCGCCCACCTGGAGACCGGGCTCGTCGTGCGCGCCACCGGCTACGGCGAGCCGTTCGCCTACCGGCCCGAGCAGCGCCCGGCGATGGCCGTCGACGGCGACCCGTCGACCGCCTGGGTGGTCGGTGACCGCGCCAACCCCGTCGGCGAGCGCCTCGAGGTGTCGAACATCGACGGCGAGCTGACGCTGCTGCAGCCGCAGGACACCGTCGCCAACCGGATGATCACCGCGGTGCGCATCGCCGCGCTCGACGGGTCGTCGGCGCCCGTCGACGTCGCCCTCGACGACTCGTCGCTCACCACGCCGGGCCAGCACGTCGGCGACCTGCCGCACGGCGCGGTGAGCATCACGATCACCGCCGTCGGGCCTCGCCCGGGGGGCACGGACACCGGGCCGTCGGCGGTCGGCTTCGCCGAGCTCGGCCTCGGTACCAACCGTGAGGTCGTCGACGTGCCGACCGGCGTGCTCTCGCTCGTCGACCCGTCGACACCGGCGTCGATCGTGCTGACCCGCGAACGCACCGACCCGCTCGACCGCTGGCGCAGCGACCCCGAGCCGTCACTGGTCCGCCGGCTGGCCCTGCCGCGGGCGCTGCCGACCACGGCGTCGGTGACGCTGCGCCTCGACCGGCGCGCCGGCGACGACGTGCTGGCCCGGCTGACCGGCCGCAGCGGGGCGCTCTCGAACGCTCGGTTGACCGGCAACCCGGACGCGGTCGGTGCCAACGCCGTCGACGGCAACCCGGCGACGGCGTGGACCTCGCCGTTCGTCGACCCCGTCGGCTCGACGCTGACGATCGCCCTGAACCCGTCGGTGACGACCGGCGCGCTGACGATCCACCAGGCCGTCGACGACGTGCACTCGGTGATCATCGCGGTGCGGGTGACGATCGGTGGGCAGGCCGTCGACCTCGACGTGCCCGCGCCGGACGCGTCCGGGGCGAGCACGATCCAGCTGCCGTCCGTCGCCGCGCCATCGATGACGGTCGAGATCACCGGGATCTCGCCGAGCACGACCGTCGACCGCCGCTTCGGCGAGGTGACCACACTGCCGGTGGCGATCACCGAGCTGGACAGCCCGGCCATCGCCGGCGACGTGGGCGCCGTCCCACCGCAGCCGGTGTGCCGGGACGATCTGCTGACCGTCGACGGCTCGCCGGTCTCGCTCGGCGTCGGGCCGTCGCAGATCGCCGCGCTCGTCGCCGGCCAGGCCGTCACCGTCGGGACGTGCGACGGATCGCCGGTGTCGCTGGATGCCGGGACGCACGTCGTCGCCTCGACGGCCGGGCTGTCGACGGGGATCGACGTCGACCGGGTAGTGCTCACCAGCGGGACGCTCCCGCCGGCCGCCGCGCGCCCGACCGTCACCGTGTCGCGCACCGACTTCACCCGCACCGCGACGGTGTCGGCATGCCCGAACGGATGCTGGCTGACGCTCGGCGAGGGGCTCAACGACGGCTGGACGGCGTCGGCCGGCGGCCGTTCGCTCGGCGCGCCGCGCCAGCTCGACGGTGGCTTCAACGGCTGGTGGCTCCCGCCGTCGGCGGCGCCGACGACCGTGACGATGACGTGGCAGCCGCAGACCAAGCTCAACGTCGCCCTCGGCCTGAGCGCGCTGGCGATCGTCGCCTGCCTCGTCCTGGTGGTGCTCGACCGGCGCCGCCGACACGACGCCGTCGACGTGCCGATCGACCGACTGGTGTGGGAGCGCGACCTGCTGGCCCCGGTGTCCCGGCGTGGCGCGATCGTCGCTGCCGCCGTCGCACTGGTCGCCGCGACGCTGCTGATCTCGTGGACGTTCGCGCTCGCCGGGCTCGTCGTCGGCGCGGTCGTGCTCGTCACCCGGCGACCGCTCGCCGGGGCGCTCGCCGCGGCCGCGCTCGCCGCGCTGCTCGGTTTCATCGTGTGGTGGCGCAACCGCAGTGAGCAGTTCTTCGTCAACGCCGGGTGGCCCGGCGAGTTCGAGGACCTGCACCGCTGGGGCCTGCTGGTGATCGTCCTGCTGCTCGTGTCGGTCGTCGTCGCCCCAGGCCGCGACACCTCCTGAACCGATCCGAGTCCCACGTGCACGTCCCCGCTCGCGATTCGAGATGTGCAGCACCGCTGCGCACATCTCACATCATGGGTTCAGCTGCCGCCGGTCAGCTCGTAGACGGTGACGTGGGACGGGCTGTCGGCGGTGAACGGGGTGCGGTGCCAGTCGGCCCAGCGCTCCCGGCGGCGCAGGCCGGCGAGGCGGGCCATCAGGTCCAGCTCGGCGGGCCACACGTAGCGGTACGGGGCGGCGTGGTGCACCAGCCGCCCGTCGACGTCCCACCAGTGGTGCGACCAGCTGATCTGGCCGTCGGGGTCGTCGAACGTCTCGACGCCGACGTGCGCGGGCCGCAAGTCGAACACCCGGCCCAGCTCGCCGGGCGGCAGCCGGCGCACTTGCGGCACGATGCGCTCGACGACGAAGCATCCGCCGGGGCGCAGGTGCGCGGCGGCGTTGGCGAACACGGCAACCTGCTCGTCCTGGGTGGTGACGTTCGAGATCGTGTTGAACACGAGGTAGACGAGCGCGAACTCACCGTCGACGCGAGTGGTCGCCATGTCGCCGACGACGACCGGGAGCTGCTCGCCGCCCGGCTTGGCGCGGCAGCTCGTCGACCATGTGCGCCGACAGCTCGATCCCGCTGACCGCGACGCCGCGGGCCTGCAGCGGCAGGGCGACCCGACCGGTGCCGATGGCCAGCTCCAGTGCCGGGCCGCCCTCGGCGAGCTCGGCGAGGCGGTCGACCGCCGGGTCGAGCACGTCCGCAGCGAACATCGCCGCGTGCGTCCGGTCGTACACCTCGGCGATCTCCTTGGGCCAGACGACGGTTGCCATGGCCGGAGCCTGCCGCAGCGGCTGGTGCGACGACACTTGATTTCCCGCGGCCGTGCCGACGGCGCGGCATCACGACGGCTTCGGCAGGACGTCGTGGTCCGCCCATCGCGCACCCGTGCGAGCACTGATGATGTCGACCGCGACTCGAACGCCGTCGCCCGCCGTGACGATCGTGATGCCGGCGTCGGCGGCCATGGTCCACGTCGCCCCGAACCGCTCGGCGTGCCGACGACCACGATCAACCGGCTCCGGACCGGTGACGCCGTCCGGGGAAGTCCAGGAGGTTCCACAGCATCGCCCGGCGGGTCATGACCGCGGCGTCCATCGCCAGAGGGTTCTGGAACGGTGGCCTCGGCCGTAGTGTCGCGGCGGTGCGCGTCGAGGAGCGAGAGCCGGGCGGCGACGACGGCGCGGCCCTCGGGCGGCGGCACCGCTTCCTGGCCTACGAGCCGGCGCTCGACGGTTTGCGCGGAGTGGCGATCGCCGGCGTGCTCGCCTTCCACGCGTTCGCCGCGTCGGGGATCGACGCGGTGCGCGGCGGGTTCCTCGGGGTGTCGCTGTTCTTCACGCTCAGCGGGTTCCTGATCACGTCGCTGCTGCTGCGCGAGCGCGACGTCACCGGCGGCAACGACTGGCAGCGCTTCTGGGCCCGCCGGATCCGCCGACTGGCACCCGCCGCGCTCGTCGTCGTCGCCGTAGTGATCGTGGCCAGCGGACCGTTCGCCGTGCTGCACGCCCGCACGGCCGACGCCGTGGCAGCGACGTGGAGCGTCACCAACTGGCACATCATCGCCGCCGGCGAGGCCCGGATCCTGCAGACCGTCGTCGGGCCGCTCGGGCCGACGTGGTCGCTGGCCGTCGAAGAGCAGTTCTACGTCGGGCTCGTCGTCCTCGTGGTGCTGGCGATGCGCACCGGCGCGCCGCGTCGCGTCCTCGCCGCCGTCTGCGCCCTCGGCTGGGTGGTGCCGGTGGCGCTGACCAACCTGGTCAGCGGCTGGCACCCGAGCCTCGAGTTCGGCACGTGGGCCCGCGCACCGGAGCTGTTCGCCGGCGTCGCCCTCGCCTTGTGGGTGACCGGCGCACGGCCGCCGCGGCTGGGCCCGGCACAGGGCGACGCCGTCGCAGGGCTCGGCCTCGCCGTGCTCGTCCTCCTCATGCTGTTCGTGAGCTACGACCCGCCATGGCTGCTGCGGGGCGGCTACGGACCGGTCGGGATCGTCTCGGCGGTGACACTGCTCGGAGCGATGTCACGCGGCCGGGTGGCCGTCGCGCTGTCGAACCGCCCGCTCGTCGCCCTCGGCGCCGTCAGCTACTCGCTGTACCTCGTGCACTGGCCGGTGATCCTGATCGTCGACGAGGACCGCACCGCCTTGCACGGCTGGGCGCTCGCCGCAGTGCGCATCGTCGTGGCGCTCGCCGTCGCCGCCGTCCTGCACGTCGCCGTCGAGCGACCGATCCGCCGGCTGCAGGTGCCGTGGCGGCCGACGTTCGCCACCTGGCTGGCAGCCGGCGGGATCCTCACCGTCGCCGCGATCCTCATGCTCTGAACCGCTGCGCAAGTACGCTGCCGCCGCGTGAAGATCGGGGTGCTCGTCGTGGCCTACAACGCCGAGCGCACGTTGGCGGCTGTACTCGACCGGATCCCACCGGCGATGGCCGACCGGCTCGCCGAGGTCCTCGTCCAGGACGACCACTCCGGCGACGACACCCACGCCGTGGCCACCGGCTACGCGGCTGCGTCGAGCGCCCTGCCGGTGACCGTCGTCCGCCACGACCGCAACCTCGGCTACGGCGGCAACCAGAAGACCGGTTACCGGTATGCCATCCACCACGGCTGGGACGTCGTCGTGCTGCTCCACGGCGACGGCCAGTACGCCCCCGAGGTGATGCACGAGATCGTCGCCCCGATCGTCGACGGCGACGCCGACGCCGTGTTCGGCTCGCGGATGCTGCGCCGCGGCCAGGCTCGCGCCGGGGGGATGCCGCTGTACAAGTTCGTCGGCAACCGGGTGCTGACCCGCTTCCAGAATGCCACCAGCGGCTTGGCCCTCAGCGAGTGGCACTCCGGCTACCGCGCCTACCGCACCGCCGCCCTCGCCGACATCCCCTTCGCCTTCAACTCCGACGGGTTCGACTTCGACACCGAGATCATCCTGCAGTTGCACAGCGCCGGCAAGCGAATCGCCGAGGTGCCGATCCCGACCTACTACGGCGACGAGATCTGCTACGTCGACGGCCTTCGCTACGCCCGCGACGTGGTCCGCCACTCGGTGCGCCACCGGCTCGGCGCCAGCGGGTTCGGTGCCGGCGCGCTGGCCCGCGTCGACGAGCCGTACGCGTTCAAGCCATCCGCGACCAGCTCCCACGGCCGGGTGCTGCGACTGCTCGCCGACCGCCCGCCGCAGCGGGTGCTCGACGTCGGCTGCGGGCCCGGGTGGCTCGCTGCAGCGCTCACCGAGCAGGGCCACGAGGTCACCGGCGTCGATGCCGCCGCGGCGGACGGGATCGACGGACGGATGCACCGCTTCGTGCGTGCCGACCTCGACCAGGGCTTGCCCGACGAGATCGGCGAGGGCTTCGACGTCGTCGTCGCCGCCGACATCCTCGAGCACCTCCGCGAACCGTCGCTCCTCCTCACGTCGATGGTCGATCGGCTGCGTCCCGGCGGCACGGTGATCGCCAGCGTGCCCAACTTCAGCCACTGGTACCCGCGCAGCCGGGTCGCCCTCGGCCAGTTCGACTACGACCAGCGCGGCATCCTCGATGCCACCCACCTGCGCTTCTTCACCCGCCGTTCGTTCCTACGGATGGCCGCCGCCGCCGGCCTGGAGCCCGTCGCCCCGGCACACACCGGCCTGCCGTTCGATGCGCTCGGCGCCGGCAGCGGGCGCGCCGTCAGAGCGGCCGCGGGGGCTGACCGCGCCCTCGTGCGGACATGGCCGACGATGTTCGCCTACCAGTTCGTGTTCGAACTGGTTCCCCGTGGCCATGCCGTGACCCGCTGATGTGGCGCCGCGACGACGCCGACCCTGACCACCTTGCGTTCACCGATCGTGACCTCCGTTCGGCTCGATGGGTGACGATCGCCGGCACGATCCTGTTCCTGTTCGTCGTCTGCCAATGGCGCCCGTGGACGCTGTTCGACCGCGCCGGGTTCAGCGCCGACTTCTACGACACCCAGGCCCATGCGTTCCTGCGCCTGCACCTCGACGTGCCCGCCTCCATCCCGGGCCCCGAGGGCTTCCTGATCGACGGCCGCACGTATCTGTACTACGGCCCGTTCCTGGCGCTCGTACGCCTGCCGTTCGCCGTGTTCGGGCACTGGGCCGACGGGCGACTGGTGCGCCTGTCCCTGACGATCGGCTACGCCGCGCTGTGTTCGGCGACCTACCACCTCGCCACCGAGGCATCGCGCTGCTGGTCCGCCGTGCGGCCGCGGCAGTCCCGGCTGCCGGCGACGCTCGTCGTCGCGGCGATGGCGGTCTCCCCCGCGCTGTACCTGTCCGGGTGGGTCAGCGTGTACCACGAGACGGAGATGTGGGCGGCAGTGCTCTGCGTCGCCGCGGCGGCGAAGGTGCTGGCGCTGTGGCGCGCACCGTCACGCCGGCACCTGCTGTGGGCTGCCGGGTTCGCGGTGGCGGCGCTGCTGACGCGGGCGACCGTCGGCATCGGCGCGTTCGTCGCCCTCGCCGGCGTCGGGCTCCTGCTGTGGCGGCGGGCCAGGCCGCTGGCGCTCGGTGCGGTCGGGGCGGCCTTCGCCGGCGCGCTCGTCCACGTCGGCTTGAACATGGCCAAGTTCGGCACACCGTTCGACCTCCCTGCTGATCGTCAGCTGTTGACGTTGCAGAGCCCGGTCCGGGCGGCATGGTTCGCCGGCAACCACGGCAGCTTCTTCAGCCCCCGATTCCTGCCGACGACGGTCGTGCAGTACCTACGACCCGACACGATCCGCTTCGAGCGCCTCGTGCCGTTCGTCCGCTTCGGACCGCTGGCCCACGAGTACGGCTCATACCCGTTGGAGACGAACACGCCCAGCTCGTCGCTCACCGCCTCGGCGACGCTGCTGGTCGTCCTCGCCGTCGCCGGTGTCGTCGTCCTGTTCCGCCGCCGTCTGTGGGGTCCACTGGTCGCCCTCGTCGGGCTCGTGGTGGCGGCGATCCCGTCGTTCCTGATCGGCTTCACCGCCAACCGCTACCTCGTCGACATGCTGCCGGCGCTGGCGCTGCCGGCGGCGTTCGCCGCCGTGGCGTTCGTACCGCCGACGCGTGCCTGGCTGCGGCGGCTGGCGATCGGCGGCGTCGTCGCCGGGGTGCTCTGGGGGACGTGGGTCAACATCGCGCTGGCGACGTGGACCCAGCAGCTCAAGTCGCCCGGGTTCACCGCGTGGCGCTACCAGATCGACGATGCCGTGTTCGGCGGGACGCCGCCGTCGGTCGTCCGCATCGCCGGTGGCATGGCGGTGCCGCGCGACGGCATCGTTGGCATCGACGGCGACTGCGCCGGGCTGTACATCGCCGAGCAGGGCGTGTGGGTGGCCCTGGAGCGTGCCGCCGATCGCGAGCTGCGCGGGACGTTCGTCCCCGGAAGCGACGTCACGGTGCTCGGCGGTGACACCGGGGCGATCGTGCTCGCCACCGACGAGTCCGCCGGCACCGCACAGATCAGCTGGGTGCCGTCAGGCGCCGAGCCGCTCGACGGGCCCGCGCTGGCGTGGGACGGGTCGCCACCAGAGATCGACGTCGTTGCCGACCCCTTGACCGGAAGCTTCTACGTCACCGTCGACGAGAAGGTTGCGCTCTTCGCCGGCGACCCGCCCGATCTCGGGGCGATGGCGCCGGGAGCCGGCTTCACGATCGAGGTGACCTCGACCCCTCTCTGCAACGCCCTCGCCGCCCGCCTCTGAGATCTGCGTCGGCGCACGGACGTGCACGTCGGTCTGTGCGCTGACACAGATCCCGGTGGTGACCTGCCTCAGGCCGCCGACCTCGGCGACACGAGGACGGCGACCGTGGTGCCGGCGTTGACCTTGGTCAACAGATCGGCGTAGCGCACACTGGCGTCGACGATCTCGGCGGGGGCGGCGACGAAGCCGTCGCGCAGCAGGGCCGGGAGCACACCGCTCGACACGACCGCCCGCGGATCGCTCGGCGCGTCGGCGAGCGAGGACGGATCGACGGGCAAGGTGCCGGCCGCGGCCGCGGCCTCGCCCACGTCGTCGAGGATCGCCGCGCCGGAGGCGGCGAAGTCGGCGAGGACGTCCTCGTCGGCGAGGAGCTGGACCTGCTCGTCGGCGGTGAGCGGCGTCGCCAGTGCCAGACGCTCGGAGCTTGCCGGCACGATCAGTGCCTCGCGGCCCTGCAGCAGGTACAGGCGGGTGGCGACCGTGCCATGGTCCCGGCGGTGGTTGCCGAACTGGCGAACGAGACCGGGGTCGTCGACGGTGAAGGCCACGCCGTCGGCCTGCAGTTGGGCGAGAACGGCCGCGGCGTAGTTGTCGAAGATCGGGATGTTCGACGCGTCGAACCACACCGCACCGAGGCCGCGGTCGGCGAGCGTGAGCTGCTCGTCGAGGGAGCGGACCACCGGGATCTGGAACGCCGTCGCCGTCGGGCCGGCGGGCTGGGCGTAGGTCGGCAGGGCGAGCACCGCGAACAGCGCCGCCACCGACGCACCGGCGACGACCACGACCAGCGAGCCGTTGCGGACCCGCTCGGCGACGCCGCGCCCGACGGCGAGCAGCACCGCGAACCACAGGAAGGCGCCGATCGGCCAGAGCCAGCGCATCTGGTGCGGGGTCAGCCCGAGCGGGCCGATCGGCATGATCACCAGACTGACGAAGGCGACGAGGACGGCACCGGCGGCGACCGCCAGCGCGGCGAGAGCGACGCGATCACGGCGGTGGATCACCCACCACGACGCCGCGCCGACGATCACGACGAGCATGGCGAGGCGGACCAGGGCGGCACCGAACGACAGGTTGTCCACGGGACCGAGGACCCCCGGCGACGCGTAGGGCGTGCCCGGCACCGCATCGGCGAACCCGGCACGCGCCGCCCACGGGCCGAGCCCCAGCACCGAGCCGAGGATCCGCACCGCCAACGTGCCACCGACCTTCGGAGCGTCGGAACCTGTCGCGCCCGCCAGCCGCGACAGGTTGCCCTCCCCCGCCCCGAACAGCTGCTCCCACAACGGCTGCGCCCAGAGCACCACGAGCGTGGCGGCGCTCGCCACCGCGATCCGCGCAGCCGGCAGGCGGCGGGCGGTCGTGCCATCCGCCGGGGGCATCCACCGGTGCAGCGTCGCGCCGACGACGACGGCGACCGCCAGCAGCCCGACGACGACGTACACGTAGCCGACGTGGGTCTCCAGGCAGAACGAGGCGACCGCGAGGTACACCGGCAGCGCCCGCCAACCGCCGACGCCGAGCGACCAGGCGCAGGCCAACATCGCCAGGCACGGCAACAGCAGCAGATGGGGGTTCCACGGGTCGAACAGCAGCTCGCTACCCATCGTCCACGACACGTACGTGCTCGTCACGGCGGCGACGGCGACGCCGAGTCGCCCGGCCCGGCGCCAGGCGACGGTGAGCATCGTTGCCACTGCGAGCAGGTTGACGACCATCACCCCGATGCCCACCCCGGCGTGACCGCCGAACAGCCGTACCGGGATCGCCAACGCGTCGAACGCCAGCGGGCCGGGATGGTTCATGTCGACGCCGGCGTCGAGCGAGGCGGAGGTCCACGTACCGAGCAGCGGGTGGTTGACGGTGAGCACGTCGCGGGCGCGGATGGCCACGAGAGCGTTGTCGCCGATCGGGATCCAATGGTCGGCGACGGCGCGCACGGTGGCGACGACGATCGGCAGCGCGGCCACGGCGAGCGCAGCGACGAGGACCGGATCGACCCGCCGCAGCCGGGCCTTCACGAGAACGTGCCCGGCGGGGCGACGAACACCGCCGTCTCCTCCCCCAGCTCCAGCATCCGGGTCAGCTTGGCCTCCACCCCGGGCGGCAGGCGCGGGTCGGTGCTCGCCAGGAACAGGTTGGTGTCGACCAGCTCGGCGACGTCGGGCAGGTCGGCAGCGGCGAGCGCGTCGAGCGCCTCGCTGCGCAACCGCTCGAACTCGGCCAGCTCGGCGGTGTCGCGGGGCTCGACGTCGGCGACCTCGACGACGCCCGGCTTGGCCCGCCACACGTCGACGTTGACACCGGTCGCCAGGACCACCTCGGCGGTTGCCGTGCCGTCGGCGATGATCCGCTGCGGCGTCACCGGCACGTGGTACGTCGGCGATGCGCCGGCGTCGAAGCCCCGGCGCTCCAGCTCGTTGATCAGCCCGTAGCCCTGCGAGCCGAAGTAGTACGCGTCGGCCCACAGCACGACGTACCGCCCGCCCTTGCCGTCGGCCGCGCCGGCACCGTCGGCGAGCGCCTGCGCGGTCGGGCCGACGAGCTCGCCGAGGACCTCGGACAGGCGCGGCTCGGGGACGTCGACGCGCGCCGCATCGCGCACGAACAGCCCGGTGGCGACGAGCAACACGGTCAGCGTCGCGGCGACGACCGGCAGCGGGCGCGGCCGGCGCTGCTCGAACCACTGCACGAGCGTCCACACTGCGGCGAGGACGGCGAGCAGGGCGATCGCCCACGCCCACAGCGTCAGGTAGTACCAGACCTTGCCGAAGATGCGCGCCGCCGAGACCACCGACACGACGAGGCCGACGACGACCACGAGGTGCAGGCGCGCCGGGCGCCGGTCGGGCAGGCGCAGGCTGAGGACGGCCGTCGCCGCCCACGCGAGCACGACGAGCAGGCCGACCACCCACGAGCCGCCGTCGAGGTCGGCCACGACGCCGAGGTAGCGCGCCGGGCGGGCGATCAGGCGCACGGCGAGGTGCCACACGTCGAAGTGGGCGAGGATCACCTTGACGCCGGTGGCGATGCCGGCCGGTGCCTCGGGCGGGTGCAGGAAGTGCTGGCGGAGCATCGAGATGTTGCCGGGGGTGTGCCGGGCCTCGTCGATCAGCGGCGGCAGCCACAGCAGCAGGCCGGCCAGCGCGGCGCCGGCGACGACCCACCGCTCCCGCCTCGGCGCCGCACGGTTGCGCCACCAGCGCCAGCCGACGGCGCCGAAGCCGAGCGCGCACAGCGTCACGCCGAGCGTCAGGTATGGGACATGGGTCTGGGCGCAGAAGCTCGCCGCGGCGACCAGCGGCAGCAGCATGATCGTCTGCCCGTCGACGACCGCCCACGTCGCCAGCAGCGCGAGCAGGAAGGCGACGAGCGGCAGGTACGGGTTCCACGGTTGGGTCAGGACGCTGGCGCCGTACCAGGCGGTGGCCACGCCCAGGAAGGCGGCGACGCCGAGCACGAGACGGCGACCACCGCAGCGGCCGGCCACCCAGATCGCCACCCACAGCGCGGCGACGTCGATCACCGCGGTGGCGGCGAGCAGGCCGTACGCCGTCGACCCGAACAGCCGGTAGAGCGGCGCGAGCAGCCAGAAGCTCAGCGGCCCCGGGTGGCTGCCCTGGTCGGGGAACGTGCCGATCCGGCCGGGCAGGCCGATCAGCGGCGTGTGCGCGCCGCCGACGTCGCGGACGCGCAGCTCGGTCATCGCCAGGTCGAGCACCGGCGACCAGTGCTTGGTGGCCAGCACGAGGACGGCGACGAGGAACGGCAGCGCCAGCACGGCCCGCAGCGACCACGCCAGCCGCCGCCCGGGCAGCGCCAAGACCCGAGCGATCACGACGTCGTCCCGGTCGCGCGCACGGGCGGCCACGCTACCCGTGCCACCCCGTCCGACCCGTCCCGCCGCCCGAGCCCCGGCCCCCCCCCCCCCTTGGAGTGCCACACGCGCGGCCGGAGTGCCACATGTGCGATGGAGTGGATCTCGCGCCCCCGTCGCGCGACAGGCACTCCATCGCACCGCTGACACTCCATGCGCGGCAGACACTCCATGGGCGATGGTGGTCGGCGACGGCTCAGGCGCATCGCTACGCTCGCTGCGCCCATGCGTACCTCTCCGCTGGTCGAGCCGTTCGCCGACCGCCTGCTCGCCGCCGACGTCCCGGCGCTGCCTGCCGACCGGCGCCGCGAGGTCGTCGCCTTCGTCGGGCGGCGGGTCGACGTCCTGCCGAGCGTGATCCGCCTCGGTGTCACGGTCATCGCCGCGCTCTACCGCATCGTGCTTGTGCTCCCCGGCGGTTGGTGGCTCGCCCGGCGCGTCGTCGAACGGCCGCTGCCGATCCTCGGCGAATACCCCCGGCTGGTCCGCTCGCTCGGCTACGCGTACATCTGGGAGCGCTGGCCGGACACCCCGGCGGTTGCCGCATGAACGCCACCGACGCCCTGACCGTGCCACCGGCGCGCGCCCAGGTCGTCGTCGTCGGCTCGGGCGCCGGCGGCGCGCCGACCGCGGCGGTCCTCGCCGAAGCCGGCTTCGACGTGCTCGTCGTCGAGGAGGGCGAGTGGGTCGAGCAGGGCTCGGTCGTCCCGTTCTCGCTGGAGCAGATGGACCGCCAGTACCGCGGCGGCGGCGTGACCGTCGCCCTCGGCCGACCGTCGATCGCCTACACCGAGGGCCGCTGCGCCGGCGGCGGGACCGAGATCAACAGTGGCCTGTACCGGCGGCCGCCCGGCGAGCTGCTGGAGCGCTGGGGCACCGACCACGCCATCGACGACTGGGACGTCGACGAGCTGCTGGCGATCGCCGGCGAGGTGGAGACGGCGCTGTCCGTCGGCCCGCTCCCCGGCCCGGCGCCGGCGGCGAGCGAGGTGCTGCACCGAGGTGCGGACCGCCTCGGTTGGCGCAGCGACGAGATCCCCCGCTGGATGACATATCCCGCCGGCGACCCCGCCAGCGGGCAGCGCCAGAGCATGACCCGCACCTATCTGCCGCGCGCCGCCGCGGCCGGTGCGCGATTGCTGGTCGGTCACCGCGCCGAGCGGATCGAGCGCGTCGGCGACCGCGCCGTCGCCGTCCACCTCACCGGCGCGGGTCGCGCGCGCCGGGTCGACGCCGAGCACGTCGTCGTCTGCGGTGGCGCCATACAGACGCCGGCGCTGCTGCAGCGATCCGGCCTGCGCCGCAACGTCGGCCGGGCCCTCGCGGTGCACCCGACCGTCAAGCTCGCCGCCCGCTTCCCCGACGCGGTCAACGCCGGTGACGACGTGCCCGTGCACCAGGTCAAGGAGTTCGCCCCGGACCTGTCGTTCGGCGGTTCGGCCAGCCAGGCCGGCCTGCTGGCGCTGGCGCTCAGCGACCACTGGTCGGCGTTCCGGGACGCCCTCGCCGACCCGGAGCGCTGCGCCGTCTACTACGCGGCGATCACCAGCGAGGGCCGTGGCCGCGTGCAGGCGGTGCCGGGCCTGCGCGAGCCGTTGGTCACCTACCGCTTGACCCGTAACGACCAGCAACTGCTGCGCAGCGGCCTCGCCCGCCTCGCCCTGCTGATGCTCGAGGCCGGTGCCACCGAGGTGTTCCCCTCGTTCCGCGACGCGCCGGTCGTGCGTACTCGCCGCGACCTGGCGACGATGAGCGAGCGCTTCGCGATCACCAAGGCGAGCGTGATGACCGTGCACCTGTGCAGCACCGCGCCGCTCGGCGAGGCGCCGGCGTGCGCCACCGACTCGCACGGGCTGGTGCACGGCACGACGAACGTCTGGGTCAACGACGCCTCGCTGCTGCCCACCGCGCCCGGGGTCAACCCGCAGGCGACGGTGATGGCCATCGCCGTGCGCAACGCCCGCCGCTTCGTCGCCACCTCCGGAAGCCGCCGTGGAGGCGATCGTGGCTGAGCCGTCCACGCTCGCCGATCCGGCGAGCACCGTCGTCACCGGCGCCGGCGGCTGGCTGGGCACCGCGCTCGTCCACCGCCTCGTCGCCGACGGCCGGCCGGACCTGCGCCTGCTGGCCCACGACACCGCCCAGGCCGCGCAGCTCGCCCGCATCGCCGCGGGCGCCAAGGTGGTGATCGGCGACGTCGCTCGCGCCGACACGTTCGCCCGCCTGTTCCACGGTGCGGCGCCGCCGTGCGACGTCCTGCACGCGGCCGGGCTGATCCACCCCCGGGCGATCGACGAGCTGTACCACGTCAACACCGAGGGCGCCCGGACGATGGTGACGCTCGCCGCCCGCCACGGGGTGCGCCGCGTCGTCCACGTCTCCTCGAACAGCCCGTTCGGCACGAACCCGATCCCCACCGACCGCTTCCGCGCCGACGAGCCGTACCATCCGTACTACGCCTACGGCCGCTCGAAGATGCTCGCCGAGCTGGCCGTGCTCGACGCCGCCGAACGCGGCCTCGACGCGGTGATCGTCCGCCCGCCGTGGTTCTACGGCCCGCACCAGCCGCCGCGCCAGACGACGTTCTTCAAGATGGTCCGCGCCGGGCGCTTCCCGGTGATCGGCGACGGCGAGCAGCGGCGGTCGATGGTCTACGTCGACAACCTCGTCGACGGCGTGCTCGCCGCCGAGCGCACGCCGGGCGTCGCCGGGCGCGGCTTCTGGATCGCCGACGCCCGCCCGTACACGGTGAACGAGATCGTCGCCACCGTCGGCCGTGCGCTCACCGACGAGGGTCTCGACGTCAAGGCGCCCGGCCGCCCGATGCCGGCGATCGTCGGGCGCGTCGCCGAGCGGATCGACGCCGTCGTCCAGCGCACCGGCCGCTACCAGCAGCAGTTCCACGTGCTCGGCGAGATGGACAAGACCATCGCCTGCGACATCACCGCGTCGCGTGACGTCCTCGGCTACGAGCCGCGCGTCGAGCTGTACGACGGGATGCGCGCCAGCATCCGCTGGTGTGTCGCCGAGGGACTGGACCTCTGATGCGCTCGCTCGTCACCGGCGGCAGCGGGTACTTCGGGTCGTTGCTCGTGCAACGACTCGTCGAGGCCGGCGACGACGTGCGGGTCCTCGACCTGAACGACGCCGACGACCGGCCGCCGGCCGTCGAGCTGGCGCGCGGCGACATCCGCGACCGTGCCGCCGTCGACGAGGCCGTGCGCGGCGTCGACGTCGTCTTCCACAACGTCGCCCAGGTACCGCTGGCCCGCGACGACGAGCTGTTCCGCAGCGTCAACGTCGACGGCACCGTCGTGCTGCTCGACGCCTGCGCCGCGGCCGGCGTCGGCAAGGTGGTGCACACCTCGTCGAGCGCGGTGTTCGGCGTGCCCGCCTCGAACCCGGTGCTGCCGACGACGGTGCCATCGCCGGCCGAGGCCTACGGGCACGCCAAGCTCGCCGCCGAGTGGGCCTGCCTGGCCGCCGTCGAACGCGGCCTCGACGTGACGATCGTCCGGCCGCGCACCATCCTCGGCCACGGCCGCCTCGGGATCTTCGGCATCCTGTTCGACTGGATCGCCGCCGGCGCCGACGTGTTCGTGCTCGGCGACGGCTCGAACCGCTATCAGTTCGTCCACGCCGACGACCTCGCCGACGCCTGCCGCCTGGCCGGGTCGGTCGCCGGGCCGGCGATCGTCAACTGCGGGACCGACCGCTTCGGCACGATGCGCGAGTCGCTGGAGGGCCTGTGCGCTCACGCCGAGACCGGCTCCCGGGTTCGCTCGCTGCCGGCCGGTCCCGCCGCCGCGGCGATGCACGCCGCCGCCGCCGTGCACCTCGCCCCGTTCGCCCCGTACCACTGGACGATGTACGCCAAGTCGCTGTGGTTCGACGTCGACCACGCCCGCGAGCTGCTCGGCTGGCAGCCTCGGTACTCCAACGTCGAGATGCTCGTCGACAGCTACGAGTGGTTCCTCGCCAACCGAGCCGACGCCACCGCCGGCGGTCGCTCGCACCACCGCACGACGGCCAAGCAGGGTGCGCTCAGCGTCCTCAAGCACGTCACCCGCCTGCTGCCCCGCTGACCGCCGATCCGAGGCCCAGCGGTTGCTCCGGGTCCCAGCGCCTGCTCCGAGTCCCAGCCGTCCATCCGAGTCCCACACGGGCCACGGGGGTGCGCGTGCGACTCGCATGAACACGTACGACTCGGACGTTTCGTCGCCGGTGCGGGCACCGACCACAATCTCCCGCCATGAAGCACTTCGTCGTACCGGTCCTCGCCGTCCTCGCCCTTGCCGGCTGCGGGTCCGACTCCGAGGGATCGTCGACCACCGCGGCGACGACCGTGGCCCCGACCACCACGATCTCGGCGGCCACGACCGGCGGCGCAGGGCCGAGCACGTCGATCGCCGGGCGCACCGACCCACGCGACGCACTCGTCGAGCTCACCGCCGTCGCCCCCGGACCGTTCGCCTCGCCGGACGCCGTCATCGACGCCGTGATCGCCGCCTTCAGCGAGCCGGACGACTGCGAGGTCGCGCCGACCGCACAACTGGCGAGTCGCTCGGGCGAGGGTCCCGTCACCGCCGAGGTCGCCACCACCATCGGCTGCGACGCGTCGGTCGCCGGCACCGACTACGCGCTGACGATCAGCGAGTCCGGCGGGCAGTGGACGATCACCGCGGCGACGGCGCAGGTGCTGTGCCGCCGCGGCGTCGGCGACGACGTCTGCGTCTGACGGTCGGCCGTCGGCCGGCCTGTCCGGCGGGCTCCCTGGCGGTCGCGCCCGCCGGGCTCGACCGGCACGAGCCGCGCACGGGCCGAAGCGGCCCGCTCGCTGCGCTCGCTGGAGACATAGTGACGCTCCCTGACGGCCGAGCGACCGCCAGGGAGCCAGTCGTCGATGCGGGCGCGAGCGCAGCGAGCGGGGGCGTAGCCCCCGGGGATGACGTCTGCGTCCGAGTCGACCGATTCGACATCCGACGCACGTCGGGGGCCATGCTCCTGACGTGGAACGCCGCTTGACCGAGCAGTCGTTGCGTGCCGACGTGCGCGCCTGGGTGACGTCGAACTGGGATCCGTCGCTGTCGCTGCGGGCCTGGCGCGAGCGGCTGCTCGACAGCGGCTGGGCCGTGCCGTCCTGGCCGGAGCGTTGGTACGGCAAGGACATGCCGGCATGGGCCGACGACGTCGTCCGCCGCGAGATCGCCGCGTGCGGCGCGGTCTCGCAGGTCCCCTCCGGCCTCGCCGGGCCGACGATCCTCGAGCAGGGGCCCGACAGCATGCGCGAGCGGTTCCTGCGCCCGATGCTCACCGGCGAGGAGGTGTGGTGCCAGCTGTTCAGCGAGCCGGCCGCCGGCTCCGACCTCGCCGGCCTGGTCACCACCGCGGTGCTCGACGGCGACGAGTGGGTGCTCAACGGCCAGAAGGTGTGGAACACCAGCGCCCACCACGCCGACCTCGGGATGCTCGTCGCCCGCACCGACTGGGACGTCCCCAAGCACCAGGGCATCACGTACTTCGTCCTGCCGATGCAGCAGCCCGGCGTCGAGGTCCGGCCGCTGCGGCAGATGAACTACCACTCGTCGTTCAACGAGGTGTTCCTCAGCGACGCCCGGATCCCCAAGGACTGGGTGGTCGGCACGGTGAACCAGGGGTGGGCGGCGGCGCTGGCGACGCTGGCCCACGAGCGCCGCTGGGGCGTGCTGTTCGGCGCCAACGAGCTGCGCAACGTCGACCCCGGTCCTGCCGCCGACGAGGCCCGCCACGAGGCGGCCGAGAGCGCCAAGGTCTACTCGTGGTACCCGCAGCGCGCCGGGCGCGCCGACCTCGTCGTCGAGCACGCCCGCGCCGCCGGGGTCAGCGACGATCCGCTGGTCCGCCAGGAGGTCGCCAAGGTCGTCTCGATGCAGCGGGTCAGCCAGTGGACCGCCGAGCGGGCCAAGGCCGCCCGGACGCTCGGCCGCCCGCCCGGCGCCGAGGGATCGATCGGCAAGCTCGCCCTCAGCAACGTCGCCCGCCAGTCGGCGAAGACCCACGCCCTGATCGGCCAGGCCAACGGCCTGCTCGCCGGCACCGACCCCGACGCCGCGCTCGGCGGGCTGCTCGCCGAGATCCTCATCTCCGTGCCGGCGCAGTCGATCGCCGGCGGCACCGACGAGATCCAGCACAACATCCTCGGGGAGCGCTTCCTCGGCCTGCCCCGCGAGCCGGACACGATCAAGGACCAGCCATACCGCGACGTTCGCAACCGCTGAGAAGCACACCCGCCGTCGTACGCCGCCGCCGATGGAGGTGAACTGGGTCGGCCACGCCACCGCGCTCGTCGAGATCGACGGGCTGCGCGTGCTCACCGACCCCGGCCCTCACCAGGCGCATCGCCCACCTGCGCCGCCATGTCGACGTCGACGCGCTCGCCCCTGACGTGGTGCTGATCTCCCACGTCCACCTCGACCACCTCCACGGCGCGTCGCTGCGCCTCCTGACACGTGATCCGCACCGGCCGGTGGCCGTGGTCGTGCCCGCCGGCGCCGCCCCGCTCGTGCGCCGCGCCGGGTTCGCCGAGGTGATCGGGACCCGCGTCGGCGACGTCCACGCGTTCGGCACCGTCGCCGTGCAGGCCGTGCCCGCCGTCCACTCCGACGGGCGTGGACCGCACAACCGGCCAGCAGCGCCGTCGTCACGTCGAGCCACGCGTGGCCCGCGGCTGGTCGTACTCCCTGCTGCGCGCGTTCACCACGATCATCAGCCGCGACGTGTCGGTGCGCGGCGTGATCAACGACATGTGCGAGGGCTTCACCGCGATCTACGTCGACTTCCTCGGCTACGACGAGGTCTCCCACCACTCCGGCCCGGAGCGGTTCGACACGCTGACCGTGCTGCGCGACCTCGACCGGCAGGTCGCCCGCATCGGCCGGGCGACGCAGTGGACGCCGCGCCCGTGCAAGGTGGTCGTGCTGTCCGACCACGGCCAGACCCAGGGGGCGACGTTCCAGCAGCGCACCGGGGAGACGCTCGCCGAGCGCGGGTGCGCACATCTCACATCGCGTCACATCGCACTCCAGCGGACGGGCAGGCCGGGCGTTGGCTATGGTCGCCGGGCGATGAGGGGGCTCACCACATGACCGACGCGGCCACGGCGATGACCACCACGGGGAACGCCTCGCGCCACGACGGCGGGCTGCGACACCTGCGGATCTGCGACCTGAGCGGCCAGCTCGCCGGTGCCGGGGCGACACGGATCCTGGCCGCCTTCGGCGCCCAGGTGATCCGCGTCGAGGATCCGGTGACCAAGGGCCTGTGGGACATCGTCCGCCAGCTCGGCCCGAACCTCAACGGTGACACGTCCAACGAGGGCGGCTCGGGGTTCAACAACCACAACGTCGAGAAGCTCGGCATCACCCTCGACCTGCGCACCGAGCGCGGCAAGGAGCTGCTGCGCGAACTCGTGCGGGTCAGCGACGCGGTCACCGAGAACTTCGCGCCGGGCGTGATGAAACGGCTCGGGTTCGGCTACGACGACCTCAAGGCGCTGAAGCCCGACATCGTCTACGTCTCCAACTCCGGGTTCGGCCACAGCGGGCCGTACGGCACGTTCCGCTCGTGGGGCCCGATCGTCCAGGCGGTCAGCGGGTTGACGTTCGCGTCCGGGCTGCCCGGCCACCCACCGGCCGGTTGGGGCTACTCGTACATGGACCACACCGGGGCGTACATGATGGCGATCGCTCTGATGTCGGCGCTGTACCACCACGGCCGCACCGGCGAGGGCCAGTGGGTCGACATGTCCTGCATGGAATCCGCCGCGGCGCTCAACGGCCCGGCGCTGCTCGACAACACGGTCAACGGCCGGCCGCTGCGGCGTGACGGCAGCCCGAGCTTCCAACCGTCACAACCTCCCGGCGATGGCCCCGCACGGGATCTACCCGACGAGCGAGGACGACCGCTGGGTGGCCATCGCCTGCCGCGACGATGACGACTGGAGGCAGCTCGCGCCGCTGCTGATCGAAGCGCCGATCGACCGCTGGTCGGATCCGGACGCGCTCGACGACGCCGTCGCCGCGTGGACCCGGCCGCAGACGCGCGAGCAGGTGGTCGAAATGCTGTCGGCACGCGGCGTGCCGGTGGCGCCGGTGCTGCTGCCACCCGAGCGCACCGACGCCCACGAGCGCAACCAGGCGTGGGGGCTGTGGCCGACGGTCGAGCACAGCAAGCACGGGGCGATCCGCGTCGACGGGCTGCCGGTGCACCTGTCGCGGACCGACTGGCACGTCGAGCGCGGCGGGCCGCTGCTCGGCGAGGACAACGACCGCGTGCTCGGCGAGGTGCTCGGCCTCTCACCGTCGGAGATCGAAGATCTCCGTGCCCAAGGAGTGATCTGACATGGGGACCGTCATGTTCGTGCTCCGGTCGCAGCCGAGCTGCTCCCTGCGCCCGCCGTGCCCGCCGCCTCCGCTGCGCTTCGGCGCTCGCCTCATCTCGGACCAGCGGTGCCGCTGATGGGGCCGTTGACAGGACTGCGGGTGGTCGAGCTGAGCGATCCGCTGTGCGCATGGGCGGGCAAGCTGCTCGGCGATCTCGGTGCCGACGTGGTGGTCGTCGAGCCACCGGGCGGTAGCGCGCAGCGGCGCTTCGAGCCGTTCCTGGACGACGTCCCCGGCCCGGAGCGCAGCCTGTGGTGGTGGCACTACAACACCTCCAAGCACAGCGTCGTCATCGACCGCTCGACCGACGTCGGGCGCGAGCAGCTGACCTCGCTCGCGCTCGGCGCCGACGTCGTGCTCGCCGCCGAGACGCTCGACCGGGCAGCGCTCGCCGACGACGACGACCGGCTGATCACCGTGTCGGTCCTTGCCCCCGACAACGCCGTCGACCTCACCCTGCTCGCCGAGGGCGGGCCGGTGTGGATGTGTGGCTACGACGACCACTCGCTGCCACCGGTGCGCGGCGGCGGCAACCAGGGACTGCACATCGCCTCGCACTGGGCGGTGATCGCCACGCTCGTCGCCGTCCTCGAGCGCGAGGCGTCCGGGCGCGGCCAGCACGTCGACGTCGACGCGCTCGCCGCGGCGAACGTGACGAACGAGGTCGGCACGTACGGCTGGCTGGCCTGCCAGTCGATCCCGCAGCGCCAGACCGGGCGCCACGCCGGTGAGCAGCCGAGCATGCCGACGCAACTGGCGTGCGCCGACGGCCGCTACGTCAACGCCGGGATCATCGCCCGCAAGCCCGCGGAGTTCACGGCGATCCTCGACTGGCTCGACGACCTCGGCCTGCGCGACGGGTTCGAGCTGACCACGTTCTTGGAGATGGGTGCCGAAGGCATCGAGATCAACGGCCAGACGCTGCGCGACGACCCGGTCGTCCTGCAGGTGGTGATGTCGGTCCGCGAGGCCCAGGAGTTCGTCGCCGGGAGGATCCCCGCCTACGAGTACTTCGTCAGCGCCCAGCGGCGCGGCATCACCGCCGGCGTCGTCTACTCACCTGACGACCTGTTCGACGACCCGCACCTCGTCGCCCGCGGCTGGCCGACGCAGGTGGAGCACCCCGAGCTCGGCCGCTCGTACACGTACGCCGGCGCCCCGTACCTGTTCCACGGCACCCCGTGGCGGATCAGCGCCCGCGCCCCCCAGCTGGGCGAGCACCAGGACACGCTCGCCCCCTGATCCCTTGGAGTGCCAGCCGCGCGGTTGGAGTGTCAGCGGTGCGATGGAGTGGATCTCGCGCCCCCGTCGCGCGTGAGGCACTCCATCGCACACGTCGGACTCCAAGCCGAAGGTCGCAGGTTCAAATCCTGCCCCCGCCACTCAGGAAAGCCCTGGTAGATCGCAAGATCCGCCAGGGCTTTCTCCGTTCCGGGGGTCCGGGACGGGCCCGGTGTCATCAATCTGTCATCGCGAGGTCGACGCGCTTGTCAACACCGGGCTCGGTTGTCATCGTTCCGCAACTCCCCTGGCGGGCGACAGTGCGGACCTGCGCCGGCGTCCACGTCTGCGATTCGTCGAGCACTCAACGGTCATGTCGAAGTGGGTGGGCGCTCGTTGCGACATTGCGCGTGACGAGTTGCTTGCGCTCGGCGTCATGCAGTGCCTCGTGCAGCATGTTGTGGATGTTCCGCACTGTCTTGGCGGACAACCCGCCCGCGCCATCGACCCGGCCCGCCCGTCGCATCTGCGCGTCGTACCGATCGAGATCGTGAGCGGAGAGCTTCTGCAGCGGGATCGCGCCAGCTTCCCCGAGCACGTGCAAGTCGATTGCCCGCCGGTACGCATCCCAGGTGCTCGGGCGGGTCGTGCCTTGCGCCGTCGGCAGCCAGTAGTCGGCTCGCGGTCCGTGAAACGCGAACTCGTTGACGTGTACCCGGGCCGTTGGGGCCGCGGTCAACGAGGCCGGCGAGGTCGTCGCTCATGCCGACCAGCTCGGTGAGCTGTTCCACGCACATGTCAAGCAGGTCGGAAACGGCGTGTCGGAGCTTCGCCTGGACGTCGGTCCCGGCTACCGGGTCTCGTACATCCACGACGGCGACGTGCTGATCCTGCTGCTGTGCGGCGGCGACAAGTCAACCCAGCAGAAGGACATCGACGAGGCGCAGAGGTTGGCGAACGAGTGGCGCGCGGACATGAAGGAGTCAAGCGATGAGCGTCAAGAGTGACAAGTACAAGCCTTTCGACGTGGCCGACTACCTCGTCGACCTCGACGACGTTGCCGGCTACCTGGAACTCGCGATCGCAGAGTCGGCCGACGATCCCTCCGCGGTTCCGCGTGCCCTCGGGGCGATCGCCCGCACGCAGAACATGAGCGAACTCGCGCGCCGCGTTGGCATGAGCCGCGACGGGCTCTACAAAGCGCTCTCCGCGGACGGCAACCCGACCTGGTCCACGATCCTCAAGGTGACCACCGCGCTCGGGCTTCGTTTCGAGTTGCACACGGTCGCCTCAGCCCCCCAGCCCAGCGTGACGATGTCTAACCAACGGTCTAACCAACGTGCCGTCACCAGCTGGACGAGACGGCTCCCGCTGGACGGAACAGTACGCGAAGTGCCTGCTCAACGACATTCGCTGGACGCAACGGCACCCCGTGTACGTGGTGCTCATCGCTCCAAGCCCGAAGGTCAGCGACCCCGACGCTGAGCGGCCATCACCTGGCTGTGGAGCGCGGCGAGGACGCCGCGGGCCGACGATTCCCACGTCAGCGTCCGGGCGCGAGTCAGCGCGGCGGTCGCCAGCGCGTCGCGCCGCTCGTCGTCGAGGAGGACGTCGGCGATCGCGTCGCCGAGCGCCGGCAGCGGCGCGAGCACCCCCGTGACCCCGTCGATCACGCTGCTGTGGTGGCCGGTCACGTCGGTGGCGACGGCCGGCGTGCCGCACGCCGCGGCCTCGGTGATCGTCAGCCCCCAGCCCTCGGCGAGCGAGGCGCTCGTCACCAGCCACGCCCGCCGGTAGAAGTCGACGAGCCGCTCACGTGGCAGGTGCCCGGTCAGCGTCACCCACTCCTCCGCGCCGTGGGCCGCGATCCGCTCGCGCACCGGCCCCTCCATCGGCCCGTCGCCGACGATCACCAGCCGCAGGCCGGGCACGCGGGCCTTGGCGATCGCCGCCGCGTCGACCAGCTCGGCGTGGCGCTTCACCGGCGCCAGCCGCCCGACGCTGACGACCAGCGGTTCGTGGCAGCGCATCCCGCCCGGCGTGAACACGTCGTCGACGCCGTTGTTGACGGCGAGCACCCGATCGGCATGGAAGCCGAGGCCGAGCAGCTCCTGGCGGGTCGCCTCGCTCGGCGTCACGGTCAGGCCGCGCCGGTACAGCGGCGGGGCCAGCCGCGTCTCCATCACCCGGCCGAGCGTGGCGAACGGTCCGGGCAGCAGCTGGTCCCACATCGGCCCGTGAACGTGGTGAAGGAACGTGATCCGCGGCTTGCGGGTCCACACCGGCGTCAGCCACGGCACGCCGTTCCACACCTCGACCATCGCGTCGAAGCGGCCCATCCGACCGGCCATCTCGCTGGCGAACGTGCGCGGGAACACCGTGTAGCGGCTGCCGCGGCGCACGACCTGGTAGCCGTTGCGCGTCGCCGTCGCCGGCTGACCGACCGCCGCCGAGGTGCGATGGGTGATCTCCAGCCCCGCCGCCGCGGCGCGGCGCATGAACTGGTCGGCGTGCTCCTCGGAACCGCCGGCGTCAGGGTCGTCGAGATCGCGCCAGGCCAGCACGTGCACCCTGCGCACGCCCGCGTCGATCATCTCCGCGGCGAGCTGGTCGATCGAAGGCTCGCCCATGAGGCGGCAAAGCTATCCGGCAGCGTCGAGCCGCCACCCGCTTCCGTCGGCGCGGATGCGCGCCGCGCCGGGGCCGCCCCAGTGCGTGCCGATCACCAGCGTGTCGTCGGCATAGCGCTCCAGGAACGACGCCCGCGTCGTGGCCGCCTCCGCCTGGTCGTAGTCGAACGCCGACGACCGGCCGACCTCGGCGATCTGCAGCGGCGTGTGGATCATGTCGCCGGTGATCACGGCGCGCTCCCCCGCCGACTCGATCACCACCGAGACGTGGCCCGGCGTGTGACCGGTGGTCGGGTCGAAGCGGACCGCGCCGTCGAGGCGGTGGTCGATCGGCACGAGGTCGGCGAGCCCAGCCGCGGCGACCGGTGCCACGGAGTCGCCGAACACGTCGCCGTCACCTATCGCCGTCGCCTGCCAGTACTCGAACTCCGGGGCGGCGAACACGTAGCGGGCATTCGGGAACGTCGGAACCCAGCGGCCGTCGACGAGGCTGGTGTTCCAGCCGACGTGATCGACGTGCAGGTGGGTGCAGACGACGACGTCGACCGACTCCGGGGCGAACCCGGCCGCGGCCATGTCGTCGAGGAACGGCAGCTGCTGGTGCGCCCAACCCGGGTTGGCGCGCTCCTTGTCGTTGCCGACGCACGTGTCGACGGCGACGCGCACGCCGTCGACGTCGACGACGAGGCACTGGATCCGCTGCAGCAGGTAACCGTCGTCGTCGACGAACGTGCCGGCGAGCCACGGGTGCCGATGGGCGATGTCGAGCACGCCCGGCTTGTCGAGGTCCTTGAACAGGAACCTCGGTGACGTCTTGGTCTCGGTCTCCACAACCGGCGTGATCGTCGCCCGGCCCACGGTCCACGTCATGTGGCGACAGTACCGGGGCCGTAGAGTTGCGCCCCGTGCTGGAGCGGGAGGTGGCGACGCCGTGGGTCGTCGGCGGGCCGCTGCGACGCCCGTCGTGGCGGGGCGTCGCCGCCGTGGCGATCGTGCTCGCGGTCATCGCCATCCCGGTGCGTGGGCTGTTCAAGGCGACCGGCAGCTCGATGGAAGAGGGCTTCATGCTCGTCTTCCCCAAGCGCCTGCTGGCCGGCGACGTGCCCAACGTCGACTTCCTGCACCTCTACGGACCGTTCTCCCTGCACGTCCTCGCCGGCTGGTACACGCTGTTCGGGTACACGCTCGGCGCCGAGCGGGTCTTCGGCCTGCTCCAGCACGTCGCCCTGATCTTCGGCATCTTCGCCCTCGCCCGGGCGTGGGGACGCTCGCTCGCCGTGGTGTGCGCGCTGACCGCGACGCTGCTCGTGCTGACGCCGATCGGCCTGTCGGCGCTGGCCTGGGAGGGCGGCGTCGCGCTGGCGATCTGGAGCGTCGTGTGCGGCGTCCGCGCGATGCACACCGTGCCTGATGATCGGCCTCCGGCCGATCTGTCCGGCCGGCTCGCCGACGGTCGCGTGGCCGGCGACGCCTGGCGGTGGCGGGCGGCCGTCGCGGCCGGCCTGCTCGCCGGGTTCGCCCTCGGCTACCGGCCGGACCTGATCGTCGGCCTCGCCCTGGCCCACGGCTGGCTCCTGTGGCGATCGCCGGCACGCCGGCGGGTGTCGCTGACGGTGCTCGGCGGGCTGCTCGTCGGCCTCGTCCCGACGTTCGTCCACCTGGTGATGGCCGGGCCGGCGAGGGCGATCCGCGGCATGGTCCTCGACCCCGTGTTCGAGCTGCGGCCGGGGCGCGAGCTGCCGCGCCCGCCGAGCTGGGGGCACATCGACGGCGCGCTGCAGGCCGTCGCCGAGGGACCGGCCGACGCCCCGTGGTGGCGCTTCCCGGCGCTGTCGGCCAACCATCAGCTGTTCGTCTGGTTCTTCGCGGTGATCGTCGCCGCGCTCGCCGTGGTCGGCTGCGCCTGGTGGTGGATGCGCCGTTCGCCGGCACCGCGCTTCGCCGCCCTGCTCGGCGGCGGGCTGCTCGGCCTCGGCATGCTCCCGCAGGCGATGCAGCGCCCGGACAGCACGCACCTCGCCTGGGGCTCGTGCGTGTCGGCATCGCTGATCCCCTGCGTCGTCGCCGAGCTGTGGGTCCGGGGCACCGCCCGTTGGCACCGTCCGTCGCTCGGGCGGCACCGCTGGCTGGTGGCCGGCGCGGCCAGCGCGCTGGCGCTGTTCGTGGTCGCGCCGTTCTACACGTACCGCTCCTACCTGTGGGACACGCGCATCGCCGTCGGCAACAAGCCGGGCGGGTTCGAGGTGTCCCGCGGCGACCGGGTCTTCTACTTCGGCAACCAGCCGCTGCAATCGGCCAGCCAGGCGGCGATCGACGACCTCGCCCGCCTGTCGCAGCCCGGCGACCGCCTGCTGGTCGGCCCGGCCGATCTCAGCCGGACCATCTACAGCGACGCGATCTTCTACTACCTGTTCCCCGAGCTCGTACCGGCGACGTACTACATCGAGATGGATCCCGGCCTCGCCGACAAACCGGGCTCGTCGCTGGCCGCCGACGTCGCCTCGGCCGACTGGCTGCTGCTGACCAACTTCTGGACAGGGTGGTACGAACCGAACGCCTCGTCGGACTTCGGCAGCGACGCCCCGAACCAGGTGGTCGCCGACCAGTTCTGCCTCGTCGGCAACTACGAGAACGCCCTCGTCCTGCTCTACCAGCGCTGCGAGCAGGGCGACGGCGTCAGCCCGGCCGGCATCGGCGTCGGCGACGAACGCCGAGCCGCCTTCGACGCCGAGCTCGCCAAGCGCACCGAGCCCACCGACGACTGACGCCCGGCCACATCCCCGCCGACTCGCGATTCGAGATGTGCGCACGGCGATCGGTGGGCGCCAGGCCCGCCGCGCTAGCCACCTCCGCTGCGCCTCGGCACTCGCCGCGCCTCGGATCGGCGGTCAGCGCAGATCGATCTCGGGGTCGTCGCGGAACGAGGTCTCGACGAGCGGGGGCGAGTAGACGTGGACGGAGACGGCCTCGGCATCGCCGACGTTGACGACCTCGTGGCGGTGGTCGCCGGGCAGGACGTGCAGCGAGCCCGGGTCGAGCCAGCGCACGGCGAGCCCGCCCGCATCGTCGCCACCTTCGGCGACGTAGCGCTCGCGCAGGATCCCGCGCACGACCTGCACGGCCGCCGACGACCCGCCGTGGTCGTGCATTCCGAGGCCCGTCCCGGCGGGCCAGGCGATGACCCACGCCGAGTACAGCTCGTTGGAGGCGATCAGCGCCCAGCGGCGGCACGAGCCCGCCGTCAGGAACGCCCCGGGGTCGGCGTCGGCGAGGCCGGCGGCGATCGCCGCCAGCGCCTCGTCGTCCACTCGACCTGTCGTCGTCGACCCTTCGGCGGCGGTCATCCCAGTTGCGTCCTTCCATCCCTATAAATCTGATCGCTTCAGTCGACTTTACTGCCTCCCGACGCGCGATGCCACCGGTTTCGGCGCCAGGATGCACGACGTGCCTGTGGCGACGCTGCCGATGTACGACTTCCCCGAGATCCGCGACGCCACCGACGCCCTGTGGGCCGCCGTCGTCGACGCACACGGGCCGGGCCTGCCGCCGGCGTTGGCCCACGGCGACACCGACGTCCACGTGCTGTGGCACGACCCGGCGATGGCCGTCAGCCAGGCGTGCGGGTGGCCACTCGTCGACGAGCTCGACGGCGTCGTCCGCCTGATCGGCGCATTCGCCTACGACGTGCCGACCGGCGACGGCCCGCGCTACCGCAGCCACCTCGTCGTCCGCGCTGGCGAGCGGCCCGACCCCGCCACGGCTACCGCCGCCGTCAACAGCTTCGCCAGCCTCAGCGGCTGGCTGTCGCTCGTGCGCGCCTTCCCCGAGCTGGACGGCTGCTGGCCCGGCGACGTGGTCGTCACCGGCGCCCACGTCGACAGCCTCGCCGCCCTCCAGGGCGCCACGGCCGACATCGCCGCGATCGATGCCGTCACGTACGCGCTCGTCGAACGGCATCGGCCGCACCTGCTCGACGGCCTCGAGCGCATCGGCACCGGTCCGCTGATCCCGTGCACGCCGCTCATCGCCACCGCCGCCAGCACCGACGAGCAGCTCGCCCGCCTCCGACGGGCGTTCGCCATCGCCATCGACGCGCTCGCGCCCGCGCACCGCCATGCCCTGTTGATCACGGCCTTCCACCCTTTGACCGCCGACGACTACGAACCCGTGCGCCACCTGGGCGCGGTGTGGCAGGGTGCCCGACCGTGACCGCCCGCTCCCTGCGCCACCGCTTCCCCGGCATCGACGACGACTGGGCCCGCTTCGACGGCCCCGCCGGCACGCAGATGGTCGACGCCGCGATCGAGGCGATGACCGCGTGGATGGCCAGCGGTTCGACTGCCGCCGCCGGCGGGCCGTTCGCCGCCGCGCAGGACTGCACCGCCCTGCTCGCCCGTGCTCGCGCCACGGTCGGCGAGCTGCTCGGTGCCGACCCGTCCGGGATCGCCTTCGGGCCGAGCTCGACGTCGAACCTGTTCGCCCTCACCCGCGCCGTCGCCGAGACGCTCGAACCCGGTGACCGCATCGTCGGCACCACGCTCGACCACGACGCCAACATCACGCCGTGGCGCCTCGCCGCCGACGCCGCGGCCGCCGACCACGTCCTCGTCCCGTTCCGCGACACCACCTGCAACCTGGCCGCCGAGGACGTCATCGCCGAGATCGACGAGCGCACCCGCTGGGTGACGTTGCCCGGCGCATCGAACCTGCTCGGCAGCATCCCCGATCTGCGGCCGATCGTCGACGCCGCCCATGCTGCCGGCGCCCGCGTCGCCGTCGACGCGGTGCACCTCGCCGCCCACCGGCGCATCGACGTCGCCGCCCTCGGCTGCGACGTCCTCGTCACCTCGCCGTACAAGTGGTACGGGCCGCACGGCGGGGTGATCTGGATCGAGCCGGCGCTGCTCGCCGAGCTGCCGGTGTTCAAGGTCCGCCCGTCGAGCGACGCCGTGCCCGAGCGCTTCGAGACCGGCATGCCCAACTTCGAGGCGATCGCCGGCATCGAGGCCGCCGCCCGCTTCCTCCTGGAGGAGGGCATGGACGCGCTCGCCGCCGCCGAGGCCGAGCTGTTCGACTCGCTCGTCGACGGGTTGCGGGCGATCCCCGGCGTGCACGTCTGGGGCGAGACCGACCCGGCCAGGCGGACGCCGACCGCGGCGTTCACCGTCGACGGTCGCTCCCCCGCCGCGGTCGCCGCGGCGCTCGCCGCCGAGCACATCGCCGTCTGGGACGGGCACAACTACGCGGTCGAGGTCGTCCGCCAGCTGGCGCTCGACACGACCGGCGGCGTCGTGCGCGCCGGCGTCTCCCGGTACACCAGCCCGGCCGACGCCGAACGCCTGCTCGACGCCGTCGGCCGCATCGCCATGAGCTGACGATCATCTACGTGCTCCGGTCGCAGCCAAGCTGCTCCCTGCGCCTACCCTGCTCGCCGCCTCCGCTGCGCTTCGGCGCTCGCCGCGTGTCGGATCGGTGGTGAGCCTGACATCACGCCGATCACCGCCTGGCTGCTGACCTGCGTGCTCTTCGATCAGGCGAGATGGTTGAGCAGTTCGGAGGCTTTGCGGGCCAACACGGGGAGGCGGTCGGCGATGCGCTCCATGCGGGGGTCGGTGCTCTCGCCGCGCACCCAGCGGTTGTGCAGCTGCTGGATGACGACACCGGTCTTCCACTGGGCGAACGCCTCGTACCAGGCCGATGCCGAGCAGTCGATGCCGGTCCGCTCGGCGTAGCGCGCCACCACCTCGGCACGGGTCGGCAGGCCCATCGTCGCCATGCCCTCGTGGCTGATGCGCCGCTCGTCGGGCGGGTCCGACGGGTCGGGCCAGTAGTTGAGCAGCGTGCCGAGGTCGATCATCGGCTCGCCGAGCGTGGTCATGTCCCAGTCGAAGATCGAGTGCACGCGGTCGGGCTGGCCGGCCTGGAACTGGCAGTTGTCGAGCTTGAGGTCGTTGTGGACGATCGACACCCGCGTCGGCGCCGGCATCGTCGCCTCCAACCGCGACGGCAGCGAATCCATCAGCGGCGGGCCGTCCTCGGGGCGCACCAGCGACCAGCGGTTCGCCCAGCCGCTGACCTGACGGGCGGTGAAGCCCTCCGGCCGGCCGAGCATCGACAGGCCGGCAGCGTCGGCGTCGACGAGGTGCAGCTCGGCCATCGCGTCGACGAGGGCGAACCCGAGCCGCCGGCCGACGTCGGGCAGGCCCTCCATCGACGCCGGCAGCGAGTCGCGGATCACCTCGCCGACACGCCGTTCCATCACGACGAAGTCCGAACCGATCACGTCGTGGTCGTCGCAGAACAGGTAGGCCCGCGGCGCCGGCGAGAACACGGCCCACAGCTTCGACAGCACCTTGTGCTCGCGCTTCATGTCGTGCGCGCCGGGGGCGATCGTCCCGAACGGCGGGCGCCGCAGCACCAGCTCCAGATCGCCGAAGCGCAACAGGTACGTGAGGTTCGCCGAGCCGTTCGGGAACTGCAGGACCTCCATCGGCTCCGGCTGTGCGCCGAGGTGGTCGATCCGCGAGCGCAGGTAGGCGGACAGGGCGCCCCAGTCGAGCTGCTCGCCCGCCCGGACCGCCGCCGTCTCCGGCGCATCTGCAGCACGGCTCATGTTCGCCGGGGGCTGCGCCCCCTCGGCGCCTGCGGCGCCTGCCCCATCGAGGCCCGGCTCCCTGGCGGTCGCTCGGTCGCCGTGAGCTCGCGTCGCTCGCTCACAGCTGCGTGACGACCGACTCGATGGCGTCGGCGTACCTGGCCCGCGCCGCCTCCTCCAGGGCCGGCAGGTGGCCGGTCGGGAACATCCCGGGCGCCGGCTGGTAGCGGCTGAGGATCTGGCGGGCCAGCGTGACCTTGTGGACCTCGGTCGGCCCGTCGGCCAGGCCCATGTGGAACGACTCGATGACCATCGCCGAGAACGGCATCTCGTCGCTGACACCGAGCGACCCGTGGATCTGCAGCGCCCGCGCGGCGACGTCGTGGAACACCTTCGGCATCGCCGCCTTGACCGCCGAGATGTCGGCGCGCACCCGCTTGTAGTCCTTGTACTTGTCGATTCGCCACGCGGTGCGCATCACCAGCAGGCGGAACGACTCCATCTCGATCCACGAGTCGGCGACCATCTGCTGGACCATCTGCTTGCGCCCGAGCATCTCGCCCTGCGTGGTGCGCGACAGCGCCCGCTCGCACATCATGTCGAACGCCTTCTGCACCTGGCCGACGGTGCGCATCGCGTGGTGGATGCGGCCGCCGCCGAGGCGGGTCTGGGCGACGACGAACGCCCCGCCGCGGTCGCCGAGCATCGAGTCGCGCGGCACGCGCACGTCGGTGTAGCGCACGTAGGCGTGGGTGCCGACGCCGGGCTCCTCGTAGCCGAGGCCGACGTTGCGGACGATCTCCACGCCGGGCGTCTCGATCGGCACGATGAACATCGACATCTGCTGATACGGCGGGTTGTCCGGGTCGGTGATCGCCATCACGATCAGGAACGAGGCGTAGCGGGCGTGCGACGAGAACCACTTCTCGCCGTTGATCACCCACTCGTCGCCGTCCTGCACGGCGGTGGTGGTGAACACCTTCGGGTCGGCGCCGCCCTGCGGCTCGGTCATCGAGAAGCACGAGACGATCTCGTTGGCCAGCAACGGCTTGAGGTAGCGCTCCTTCTGCTCGTCGGTGCCGTAGTGGGCGAGGATCTCGGCGTTGCCGGAGTCGGGCGCCTGGCAGCCGAAGACGATCGACGCCGCTCGGGCGGTGCCGAGGATCTCGTTGAGCAGCGCCAGCTTGACCTGGCCGTAGCCAGGGCCGCCAAGGTCGGGACCGAGGTGGCAGGCCCACAGGCCGCGCTCTCGACCTTGGCCTGCAGCGGCGGGATCAGCTTCATCCGCAACGGGTCGGTCATGTCGTACGGGTGACCGAGCACGTGGTCGAGCGGCTCGACCTCGGTGCGCACGAAGTCGCGCGCCCAATCCAGGTCCGCTTGATACTCGGGGTCGGTCTCGAAGTCCCATGCCATGGGCCCGGAGACTGGCACAGGGGCGCCGCGGCGGGCCATGTCGGCCGCGGCCTGCACTCAGCCCAGCGCGGCCACCAGCAAGCGGAGCACCTCGACGACGTCGGCCGGGGTGGCGACTCGCAGGCGCGCCGCGGTCGGCCCGGTGCCGACCTTGACGCCGAGGTCGCCGGGCCCGAGCGCGGCGAACGCGGTCTCGTCGGAACGGTCGTCGCCGAGGAACACCACCGCCGCGGGCTGGAACTCGGCGCGCAGCTCGGCGAGCGCGCCGGCCTTGGTGACGTGACGGACGGCGACCTCGTAGACCGCATGGCCCTCGTGGACCTGGATCCGCGGGTCGGTGCCGAGCACCGCTCGCGCGGCGTCGATCGCCTCGCCGGCATCGCTCGGCGTCGCCCCGCGCACGTGCAACGCCGCGCCCATCGGCTTGCGCTCCAGCCGGGCGCCCGGCGTCGCCGCGACGATCGCGCCGAGTACGGCGACGGCACCGTCGAGCAGCGCCCGCTCGTCGTCGTCGAGCAGCGCGGCGTGCACCGACTCGGCGCCGTGCGAGCCGACGAGGTGGCCGACGCCGTCGAGGCCGAACTGGTCGCGCAGCTCGGCGAGCGAGCGCCCGGAGACGACGGCGACGTCGACGCCACCGCGGCCGGCGACGGCGCGCAGCGCGTCGAGGGCACCGGGCGCCAGCCGGGCAGCCTGCGGGCTCGGCGCGATCGGCGACAGCGTGCCGTCGACGTCGGTGGCCACGAGCAGCGGCCGGGCGAGGCCGGCGATGGCGCCGGCGACGTCACTCGGCCGGTCGAACGCGGGCCCGTCGGTCATTCCAGGAGTCGCTGGATGAACGTCGCCGCCCAGTGCTGGGCGTCGTTGGCGAGCAGCGCGGCGTGCATCGAGGCCATCCGCCGGGCCGCCTCGGCGCGCGGCATCGTCACGGCCTCGTCGAGCGCGGCGACCAGCGCGGCGGGGTCGTGCGGGTTGACGACGACCGCGTCGCCGAACTCGTCGACAGCGCCGGCGAACTCGCTGAGCACGAGCACGCCACCGGTCCCGCCACGGGCGGCGACGAACTCCTTGGCGACGAGGTTCATCCCGTCGCGCAGCGGGGTGACGACCATGACGTCGGTGGCGAGGTACAGGGCGACGAGGTGGTCGAGCGGCAGGCTGCGATGCAGGTAGTGCACCGCTGGATGACCGAGCGTGGCGAACTCGCCGTTGACTGCGCCGACGAGCTGCTCGACGTGCTCGCGCTGGGTGAGGTAGTCGCCGACCTGTTCACGGCTGGGCACGGCGAGCTGCACGAGCACGAGGTCCGGGCGCTCCAGACCTCGGCCGGCCGAGCGCTCGCGCAGCAGCTCGCGGAAGGCGACGAGGCGCTCGACGATGCCCTTCGTGTAGTCGAGGCGGTCCACGCCGAGCAGCACCGTCGGCGGGTCGCCGAGGCCGCCGCGGATCCGCCGGGCGCGGGCCACCGTCGCCGGCGACACGGCGAGCTGCTCGATCTCGTCGACGTCGATCGACACCGGGAACGCGCCGACGCGCACCCGTCGGCCGTCGCTGGCGATCACGTCGTCGCCGTCGACCTCGACGCCGAGCAACCGGGTGGCCAGGGCGACGAAGTTCTCGGCGGCGACGGGGCGCTGGAAGCCGACGAGATCGGCACCGAGCAGCCCTTCGAGGATCTCCTCGCGCCACGGCAGCCGCATGAACAGCTCCTGCGGGGGAACGGGATGTGCAGGAAGAAGCCGACGCGCAGGTCGGGGCGCAGCTTGCGCAGGATCGCCGGGACGAGCTGCAGCTGGTAGTCGTGGACCCAGACGATCGCGCCGCGCTCGGCGACGTCGGCGACGCGCTCGGCGAAGTGCTCGTTGACCTCGACGTACAGGCGCCAATCCTCGGGCTCGTAGGTCGACGAGCGCAGCGCGTCGTGGTACAGGGGCCAGATCGCGTCGTTGGAGATCCCGTCGTAGAAGCCGCGGATCTGCTCGCTGCTCAGCGTGACGGTGGCCACCTCGATGCCGTCGATCTCGAAGCGGTCCTCCGGATCGTCGGCCGCGCCGGCCCAGCCGACCCACAGCGCCGCCGTCGGGCGCAGGAAGCCGAGCAGGGCGCGCACCAAGCCGCCGGGGCTCGACCGCCACTCGCCGTCGACACGAGCGACGGGCAGCCGGTTGGCCACCACGACGAGCTGACGATCGCCCAGCGCGGGCGTCGCCGACAACACGCGCCGGGGCACCCCGCGCTCCTGGTCATCAACCATCCTGGCGTCGACAGTACCCAGCGCCGGCGCCGCCCCTACCGGTCGGCGCACGAAACCACCGAATCAAACAGCGGTGAGCGCCAAGGCGAAGCGGAGGCGGCGAACACGACGGGCGGCGGGAGCAGCTCTGCCGCGCCCTGAGCCCGAGCGGGTTGGAATCAGCTGCTCAGGCTGTTGATCGCCTGTGCCCAGAGGACGTACCTGCAGGTGGCCAGGTCGGCGATCGTCTTGATCCCGAACGCCTGTTGCAACGCCGCCGCGTCCGCCTCGGAGACGCCCTGCAGGGCAGCCGGCGACGCCTTCGCCAGCTCGGCGAAGTCCTTGCCCTCGTACGCCTTGTCCAGGAACTTGCTGATATCAGCCATCGGAACCTCCAGGTGTCGCCGCCTGGGGGCGAGCTTGCCACGTCCCCGCGCCCCGGGACGACCAACGTCGCGTATCGTGCCGGACCGATGCCGCCCGTCGACGCCGACCTGCTGGAGCGCCATGCGCCGATCGTGCGGTTCAACGAGGGCGAGTACTTCCTGCCGGCGCCGGTCGAGGCGTTCGTCGGCGCCGCCCAGCTGTGGGAGCGCACCGGACCGGCGTCGCGCCGCCTGGTCGCCGACGCGGGCACGCTCGACGTCGACCGCCTCGTCGCCATGACCGGCGGGCACACCGCCCAGCACTTCTTGCGCCTGGTGTCCGAACCGATGGGTCGCGCCGAGCTGGTCGGGTGGCGCATCGACGGCTCCCGGCCGCGCTTCCGGGCGGAGACCCGCCTCGGTCGCGTCGGTGTGCTGTCGCGACTCGTCGACCTCGGCGGGCGCCTGTCGCTGTACGTGCGCGGCCGCGTACCGACCGGCGACGAGGCCCGTGCGGCGCTGATGCAGCGCGACCGCCCCGACGCCGCCGACCACCCGTACTACGCCCGGGTCGTGCGCGACGCCGGCTACCTGGTGCTGCAATACTGGTACTTCTACTTCTTCAACGACTGGCGCTCGCGGGCCCACGGGGTCAACGACCACGAGGGCGACTGGGAGCAGGTGACGATCTTCCTCACCGACGACGAGGAGCCGGCGCCAGCGTGGGTGGTGTTCTCCTCGCACGACGCCCATGGCGCCGACCTGCGCCGGCGCTGGGACGACCCGGACCTGACGCTGGTCGACGGACATCCGGTCGTCCACGCCGGCCTCGGCTCGCACGCCGGAGCGTTCCTCGCCGGCGAGTACCTGACGACGGTCCGCGGCACCCGGCTGCGGCGGCTGTCGGCGCTGGGGACGCGGATCTCCCGGATCCTGCTGCCATGGACCCGCGGCCAGGACAGCGACGGCCTCGGCATCCCCTACGTCGACTACAAGCGCGGCGACGGCGTGAGCATCGGGGCCGGCCAGGAGCGGGCCTGGCGCCAGGTCGTCGTCGACGACGACACGCCGTGGGTCCGCGACTACAGCGGGCTGTGGGGCAACGACACCGAGGACCGCTTCGGCGGCGAGCGTGGGCCGGCGGGGCCGCGCTACGAGCGCAACGGCACGGTGCGGCGCAGCTGGGGCGATCCCGTCGGGTGGGCGGCGCTCGACGCGGTGGTCCCGAGCGGTGCCTCCCGCCGGGCGCTGGTCGAGGCCCGCACCGCCGAGCTGGCCGGGCAGCTCGCCGAGGTCCAGGCCGAGCGTGACGCGCTCCGTGGCCGGCTGCGCGCCGACGTGCTGGCCGGGACCGTCGACGTGGCCGCGCCACAGACCCGACTGGCCGAGCTGGCCGACCGCTCCGTCGTCCTCGCCGACCAGCTGCACCGCCTCGATCTCGTCGGCGACGCCGAGCCACCGCCGGTCGGGCCGCACGCCCACCTGCACGTGCGCCCGCTGCCCGAGCCCGTCGAGCCGGCCGGGCGGCGCCGCTTCCTGCGGCTGTGGGCGACGATCAGCACGCCGCTGCTGTTCGTCCTCATCGCCTTCATCGTGGCCAGCACGGGGCGACCGATCGCCTCGCTCGGCGCCTTCGCCCTCGTCGTGGTGTTCACGCTGGAGGCGATCGCCCGCCGGCGCGTCGTGTCGTTCCTCGGCACGCTCGTCGCCGTCGTGATCACCGTCCTCGTCGTCGCCACGATCGTCACCGCGGTGCTGGCGTCGTGGCAGGTGACGCTCGTGATCGTGCTGCTGGCCGCGGCGATCGGCTGCCTCGTCGCCAACCTGCGCGAGCTGATCAGGACGTGAGGCCGGCGAGGACCGCGTCCACGTCGTCGCCGTACAGCCGGTAGACGTCGTCGCCCGTGGCGCCTGCCTCGACGATCAGGCGGCGCACGACCGGGTTCCAGCCGGCGTAGTCGTCGAGGGCGTCCTCGATGCGGCCGGGCGCGGTCCACGACTCCGGCGTCCACGTCTCGCTCGGCGCCACCCCGACCCAGTTGACGAGCCGGCCGGCGGACACGAAGTAGTGGACGAAGTGCCGCCCGGGACCGAGCACGACGGTGCTGGCGAACGGCGGGTCGAGGTCGGCCACGCGCTCGGCCGGGAGGAGGCCGCGCCACGCGCTGTTGCCCGAGAAGCGCGGTGCCTCCTGCCCGTGCAACGCCGTGCGCACCGCGGAGCGGATCCCGTCGGCGCCGACGACGAGGTCGGCGACGCCAGTCGAGCCGTCGGCGAGCACGGCGTCGTCATCAGGCAGCGAGCCGTCCTCCCCGCGGCGCATGTCGCCGGTCTGCGGCCGCACGGCGACGGCTTCGAGCGCCGCCAGCAGACCCAGCGCGGCGACGATCCGCGACGCGTTCGGGCGGATCTGGATGCCCGCGCCGACCTCGCCGGGCCGGTCAGCCCGCCCGCGGACGACGACCGGCGCAGGCGCGGCGCTGCGGCCAGGCCACCGATACCTGCACCGACGACGGCGATCCGCACGGCTGTGACGGCGCCGCGCCGATCAGCAGGACAGGTTGCCGAGGCTCGTCAGCAGCGTGGCGCCGGTCGTGCCGACGTTCTTGATCGCACTGACGACGCCGGTCACCATCGACGCCCCCGAGGCGCCGAGAGCGGTCTGCAGCGCGTCGAGCGAGCTCTGGAACGCGTCGGCTTGCTCCTTGACGTCGTCGCCGGCGGCGCTGCGCACAGCGGCGAGGTTCTCGCGGATCGTCGCCAGGTTCTCGGTGATCGCCGACGTGCCGTTGGCGACGACGTTGACCTTCGACAGGTCGGTGATCGACGTCTCCAGCTCCTCACGCGCCTGGCACAGCGACGAGCTGGCCGAGCCGACCGGGCCCGGGCTGCTGCTGGCAACCTCGGTCGTCGTCGCCTGGGTCGTGGCCGCCGCGGTGGTCGTCGACGAGGACGAGTCGCTGCTGCAGGCGGCGCCTGCGAACGTCAGACCGGCAGACAGGACGAGGAGGGGGAGCAATGAGCGATGCACCCGATCATCCAAGCACACGAGACCGGCCGGGGATCGAGCGCGACTTGCGCCGTCGGCGTGAGCGTCGGCTCAACGCGCCGGCGCCGGCTGCCGGGACCTCGTTCGACGACGCGACCAAGGACCCAGGCATTCGCTGCCACCGACCTCGTTCCACGCGCTCTCAGAGATCTCCCAGCCGAGCCTGCTGCATCTCGAAGCCCCGCGCGGATCCTGATCCCGTGCCAAACGGCGCTCGACACCGACCAGGAGGTCAAGATGAGCACGCACACCGACCATGACCACGACGACGACGATCTCGGCCACACCACGCTGATCGGCGACCTGTCGACCATCGTCAGCCGCCGCCGGATGATCGCCGGCGCGCTCGGCGCGAGCGCAGCCGTCCTCGCCGGCTGCGCATACCTGCCCAAGACCGGCGGCAGCTCGTCGTCGGCGACCACGAGCACCAGCTCGACGACCAGCACGACTGCGAACACGTCGCCAACCGGCGGAGGCGGCGCCACGGCACCGAGCGGTGGCAGCACACCCACCGGCGGCGGCAGCGCACCCACCAGCGGCGGCACGACGACGACCGACGCCGACACCGGGCTGAGCACCGTGCCGCAGGAGACCGCCGGTCCCTACCCGGCCGATGGCAGCAATGGCGTCAACGTGCTCACCGAGAGCGGCATCGTGCGCAGCAACATCCGCACGAGCTTCGGATCCAGCACCACCGACGCCGGCGGGGTCCCGACGACCGTGACCCTCACGGTGATCGACGTCGCCACCGGCCAACCCGTCGAAGGCGCGGCGATCTACCTGTGGCACTGCGACCACAACGGCAACTACTCGCTGTACTCCCAGGCCATCACCAACGAGAACTATCTGCGGGGCGTCCAGGTGACCGACGCCAACGGCCAGCTGACGTTCCTCAGCTACTACCCGGCCTGCTACTCGGGTCGCTGGCCACACATCCACTACGAGGTGTACCCGAGCGTCGACTCGATCACCGACGCCTCGAATGCCGTGGCCACGTCGCAGATGGCGATGCCGGACGCGACCAACCAGCTCGTGTTCGCCACCAGCCTGTACAGCGCCAGCAACGCCAACTACTCGCAGGTCTCGCTGGCCACCGACAACGTGTTCAGCGACGGCACGACGAACGAGAACCCGACCATCACCGGGGACATCGCCAGCGGGCTGGTCATCACGATGGACGTCCCCGTCAGCATCTGACGTCGACCCGAATCACCGGAGGGACTGGCGATGAGCACGGGGCTCGGAGGTGAGCACCCGCCGCCGAGCTCGCGGCGAGCGTTCCTCGCTGCGGCTGCGGCGGCGTCGGCGGTGCTGGCGGGGTGCGACTGGTCGTCGGTCCAGGCGTTCGCGCTCGACGGGGCGACGGCGGGAGCGATCGACGGATCGGCGACGGCATCCACGTCGGCACAACGGGGACCCGCGGCTGGTGCGAGCACCATCGCGGCCGACATGATCGCCGTCGACGCGGCGCCGTCGTTCGCCTTCGCGACGAACGTGACGAACCGCGGCTCCGGCGAGGCCAGCCCGATCGCCGCTCCGTACTGGCTGGCTCGCCACATGGTGACGAACCAGCAGTGGGCCGAGTTCTGCGCCGCGACCGGTTCGTCGGTCCCGAACTACTGGAAGTCCGGCTCCTTCCCGACCGGCAAGGAGGCCCACCCGGTGCTGGCCATCTCGGCGACGGCGGCAGCGGCGTTCTGCGACTGGTTGTCGTCGGTGGCGGGTTGGCAGTTTCGCCTGCCGACCGAAGCCGAGTGGGAGCACGCCGCTCGGGGCAGCCTCCAGACCGTCTACCCGTGGGGTGCGAACGCCGGGTCCAGCTACAGCGGCGGGGTCTTGTCGACGCGGTACAACTACAACGCGGTCGTCGGGGCGTACGCGTTGTCGAACTTCTCGCAGGCGACGTACGACAGCCGCTCGAGCCTCACCGGGCAGACCGTCGCACTCGCCGACGTGCTGTCGATCGGCACCAACGGCGAGGTCGGCGGCTGGATCGACCACGACGACGACACCGGGTTCGTGTTCACCGACGTCTACGACGCCCTTGCCGCCGACGGCGGTTGGACGACACCGGTCGGCCAGTACGGCGAGGGAGTCTCCAGCACCGGACTGTTCGACATGGCCGGCAACGCGTGGGATTGGACGTCGTCGACGATCACCGCGGCGAACGGCGCCGAGTTTGGCAAACAGGTCCTCGCCGTTCGCGGCGGATCCTGGTACGCGACGAGTCGCAGCTGCACCACCACCTACCGAGGCGAGGGACGTGACCCCGCCGGCGCCTACAGCACCGTCGGCATGCGTGTCGCCGGAACCCCCGCGTGACCCGGCGAGATGCTCGACTCGAAGGCGGTTCCCGCGCGCAAGAATCGGATCGCACCTCACGGCCAAGGCCAACATCGTCGTCAACGACGACAAGCGGCTCCGCCGCGAGACCAACGGGATGGGTCGAAGCCTCCGCGCGACGACAGCCGACGGGTTCTGTGGTGTCCCTCGAGGAGCCCTCCGAAGCGATCGACGCGGCACTGGACGCGAAGGTCGCCAAGCGGTTGCGGCGACGCATCACGAAGCCCGCACGCAGGTGGTCCCATGTCACTGGCCGGGCGACAATCCCCTCGCTTCAAGGCGCCAGACCACCGGATTCCGTGCGGGCCAGGGAGCACAAAGCTACTACCGATTGCCACTTACCACGCAGCGCAACGGCGACGTTGGTGGCCCCACGCTCGGTAGCGGGTTTCCTGAGGACTCTCGCACCGTGCATCACCGGGGCGCCCGCTGCATAGCCCCAGTCCTGAAACAGCAAAGCCCCACCGAAGTGGGGCTGGCCATCTCCCCGTTGGCCGGACGGGGTTTATGCTGCTTGATTATACTGTGTTTCCCACTCGATTGGTGGGATATAGCCGAGACTTCCGTGAAGTCTTTTCGTGTTATACCAGTTGATCCAGCGGAAGATCGTTCTGCGGGCGTCGGCGCGGGTCGCGAACACTCGTCCTTGGACGCATTCACGTTTCAGCGATTCCCAGAATGACTCGGCGACGGCGTTGTCCCAGCACACCCCGGTCCGTCCGACCGAGGGGCGCAGCCTGTTGTCGGCGCAGAACGAGAGGTAGTCGTTCGACGTGTACTGCGACCCACGATCCGCGTCCGCGATCACCCCGCTCACGCCGCCTCTGGCAGCGACGGCCATCGACAGGGCGTCGGTGACGAGCTCGGTGCGCATGTGGTCGGCCATCGAGTAGCCGACCAGCCGCCGGCTGCCCAGATCGAGGACCGACGCCAGGTAGAGCCAGCCCTCGCCGGTGGCGATGTAGGTGATGTCCTGGCACCACGCCCGGTCCGGGGCGCCGGGCGCGAAGCCGCGCTCGACGAGGTCCGGGATCACGTAGCCGTCCGGCCCGGGAACGTGGTCTGGCAGCGTCGCCGCCGGAACCTGCCCGCCATCCCATGGCGGCGCATCAGCCGACGCACCCGCTTGTGGTTGACCGCGAGACCGGCGCGGCGCAGCTCGCGCAGCATCCGCGGGACGCCGTAGTTGCCGTCGGAGGCGTCGAAGATCTCGGCCATCAACGAGACGAGCTCGGCCTCGGCGACCTGACGGTCCGTCGGTGCGCCAGCCTCACGTGTGCGCCAGTCGTAGAACCCCGACGTGGACACGCCAGCCGCCTCGCACGCCGCGGTGACCGGGAACCCGGCTGCCTTCTGGTCGTCGACGCAGCGATAGCGAGTCACAGCATCAACTCCTTCACCCAGAAGGCCATCGATCGTTTGAGCAGATCACGCTCCATCCGCAACTGCGTGACCTCACCGCGCAACTCCGCCAACTCGACGCGTTCGTCGGCGTTCAACTCGGTCCCCTGGGCGCGTTCACGGCGCGCCTTCGCGACCCAGTTCCCCAACGTGCCCTCGTTCACCAAGAGCGAACGAGCAACATCCGCGATCGAACGCTGCTCATCGAGCACCATCGCAACCGCGTCCCGCTGGAACTCAGGCGGATACTTCGCCGGACGACCCGGCGACCGCTTCTTGTTGGACATGGACTTCCTCCTATACGAGGTGTCCGCCCAACGGGGGGATGGTCAGGCTCTACCAGGACTTACGTTGGAGCGGACGACGGGATTCGAACCCGCGACCCTCACCTTGGCAAGGAAATGGAAACCGTCCACGCAGTCCATGTGGTCCACCGAGTCCAGGCGGTCCACGATTCCGTCCACACAGTCCGCAGGCGTCCCAGCGTCTGGCCAACGCATCGTCGTGCGAATCGCCTCATCAACGGCCGCCACGAATCGAGCCCCGACCGAACGATCACGCTCGGCGTACCACGCGGCAGCTTCCCGAATCTCCGCCTTGACGCCCCTCGCGTGTACCGGCCGGCGCGTCACCCTCGACCGAACTCGGCGACCAACTCCGCGTGGGTAGCATCCCAGTCCTCACCCCGGTCCTCACCGCTGAGCAACGCAGCAAGTCGATCCTCGACCTTGCGACACCACGCCTCGTAGGTATCCAAGCTGTCGTCGGGAGCTGCCTCGTCGACCGTGCCGAGCAGCTTCACCGCCAAACTGGCGCGCTCATCTACCGGCAGATCCATCGCAGCCAGAAACAGTGCGTTGGCGCTCGGTGCCATGCCCCAACGGTACCCGGCAGCAGCGCGAAGGTCCGTCACCGGTCGGGTCGGGTCGGGTCGGGTCGGGTCGGGTCGGGTCGGGTCACAGCGTTGCAGGCTCACGTCTCTGGCCCAGCTGAGCGAGCTTCGTCTCGGCTGCAGCGCCAGAGCAGCCGGCGGCGACAACCAGTTCGAGGTGCCGTACCTCGGCGGAAAACAGGAAACCATCGACGGCGTCGAGCACCTCGTCCCATGCTCTGTACTGGCGATTCGCGAACGCTTCCGCGGGTTCACCGCTACCGCGATGCACTCGCTGGTACTGCTCGGCTGCCGCGATGGCGGAGTCGATCATCGTCGTCGCGGCAGCGGGGTCGATCGCCGTCGTGAGTTGCCCTCGGCTGCACGAGGCGCTGGAAGGCGTCCACGCCAGCCGAAGCGGGGGCGGCGGCAAGGGTGGGGCTCGCACGTCGAGCGACGTGCGAGGTGGTCGTCACCAACCAAACCGAAGCAGTCGAATCACTTTTTGACTGCTTCGGTTGCAGGTACGATGCTCACATGACAACCCGGCAGGACGATCGCACCCTCGCCAACGAGGCCCTCGCGCGCTTGCGGCGCCGCCCAAATCGCTTCACACTCCCCGACGGCCAGACCGTCCGGTTCCCAAAGGCCGCAGTCGACGGCCTGATCGAGGTACTCGAAGCCGTCGCCGAAGGTGAGACCGCCACGGTCACGCGCACCCCTCGCGAGCTGACCACGCAGCAGGCAGCAGACCTGCTGAACATCTCCCGGCCAACCGTCATCCGGCTGATCAACGACGGTGAGCTTCCCGCGCGCAAGGTCGGATCGCACCGCCGGATTCCGCTTGCCGCCGTGCGCACCTACCGCGAGCAGATGATCGCAGGTCGCCGCCAGGCGCTCGACGAGATGATGCGCGAAGCCGAAGAACTCGGCCTCTACGACTGACCTCGATGCCCGCTCGCCTGGTCGCCGTACTCGACGCCGACGTCCTCGTTCCGATCCTCTCCTGCGACCTCCTGCTCAGCGCGTTCGAGCACGACCTGTTCCAACCAGTGGTCACCCCGAAGATCCTCACGGAGGTCGAGCACACCTTGATCGACGACTTCGCGCACCTCGACCCCGCGGCGCTCACCCGACGCGCCACACAGCTCGCGCACGCATTGAGGCTCCACACGCTGCCCGATCCGACGATCACCGACGCGGTCGAGAGCGTCAATCGGAAGGACCGCCACGTCGTCGCCGCGGCTCTCACAGCCAAGGCGAACCTCGTCGTCACCAACGACAAGCGGCTCCGCCGCGAAACCACCGGGATGGGCGAAAGCCTCCGAGCGACGACGGCCGACGGGTTCATGGTGACCCTCGACAAGTCCTCCCCCGAAAGCATCGACGCGGCACTGGACGCGATGATCGCCAAGCGGCTGCGGCGACCCATCACCAAGCCGGAACTCCTCAACCAACTCACCGCCTCGTTCCCAGAGTTCGCCAATCGAGCGAAACGTACGCAGCGCTGATCGTGGTCGCGTTGACTGAAGGCTCCCACGGCACGCATGGCCCGCCCAATGTGGCCGAGAAGAGTGCGGCGGGCGCTGACACAACTGCGCGGTCGCCCACACGACGAGCATCGCCAGCGAAGCTGGTGACGTGGACGGACGGGTAGCGGTTGACCTTCCAGCGTGAGAACGGCAGAAGCCGACCGTGAAGTCGCTCAACGCGTCAGGATGGACAACAGCGCCCGCCAACTCGCACGCCCCACGACACACTCCCGTCCCCAGGGCCAGCTGTCATTGCGGTGCTGATGGCGTCCCGTCTCGTGGTGTAGGTGACCACGTGCGTTCCCGTCGGCTGTGGGTCAGTTTCGGGGTGCTGCGGGCAAGGCTAGTTCGGCGTTGTTGTCGGTGAGCTCGGCGACGGAAGCGGCGGCGATGTAGCGGCGTTCGGCGGCGATCATCTCGTCGTTGATCTCGACGAGGAGGGCTCCGACGAGACGGATCACGGACTGCTTGTCGGGGAAGATCCCGACGACGTCGGTGCGTCGCTTGAGCTCGCGGTTGAGGCGTTCGATTGGGTTGTTCGACCAGATCTTCGACCAGTGCGCTGGCGGGAAGCCGGTGTAGGCGAGCACGTCTGCCTCCATCGCTTCGAGCCGCTCGGCGACTGCGGGCGCGTAGGGGCGCAGTTGGTCGACGACACCGCGCAGCTGGGCGCGGGCGGTGTCGGCGTCGGGTTGGGCGAACACGGTGCGGATCAGGGCGGCGATCATCTGACGGTGGCGGTGTTGGGCCGCGGCGAGCAGGTTGCGTATCGCGTGGACGCGGCAGCGTTGCCAGGCGGCGCCTTGCAGGCTGCGCCGGATCGCCTTGACCAGACCGGCGTGCGCATCGGACACGACCAGGCGCACACCGCCCAGGCCGCGGTCGGTCAGGCTGGTGAGGAACTCGCGCCAGAACGTCTCGTTCTCCGAGTCGCCGACGTCGACACCGAGTACCTCGCGGTGCCCGTCAGCGCGTAGGCCGGTGGCGATCACGACGGCCTTGGACACGACGTGGCGGTGCTCGCGGACGTGGACGTAGGTGGCGTCGAGCCAGACGTAGATGAACGGCTGGTGATCGAGCCGGCGGGTGCGCAGCACGTTGACGTCGGCGTCGATGCCGGCGCAGATCCGTGACACGGTCGACTTCGACACGCCCGAGTCGCAGCCGAGCGCTTTGACGAGGTCGTCGACCTTCCGGGTCGAGGTACCGGTGATGTACGCGGTCATGATCACCGCCCACAGGGCACGGTCGACGCGTCGGCGCGGCTCGAGCAACTCGGGGAAGAAGCTGCCGGTGCGCAGCTTCGGGATCGCGACCTCGACGTCACCCGCCGGCGTGGAGACCAGCTTGGGGCGGTGCCCGTTGCGCAACGCGGTGCGCTCCGGGCTGTGCTCGCCGGGGCCGGCGCCGATCGTCGCGGTGCAGCTCGGCTTCGATCAGCTCCTGCAACGCGGCGGCGAGGATGTCGCGCAACGACGTCGACAACGACGCGTCGCTGCCGGCAAGCCGCGCGGCAAGGTCAGACAGGGCAAACTCTCGGGTGGTCATCGTGCGTCCTTCTCGTTGGCTTGGTCGCTTCCGAGAATCGCACGATGACCACCATCACCCCAGCGATGGTCGAGGCCTCCTACACCACGTGATGGGACTCACTCGCGGTGCTGCCAACTCACGGTGACTCAACTGGGTGGTACGAGGGGTTATCCACAGGTACGGGATGGGACGTGATGGGCGGACCTGATGGGCAGCCGTCAACGCGAAACGCCTGGTAGACATGCAAAACCCCCTGCCTAGTGTCCTGAGTCTGTAGTTCGCTGGAATTTTGAGGTGGTGTGTCGTGTTGTCGTTGTTGTCAGCGACGATGGGAGGCACCGATGGGCCAGCGAGGACGACCGACAGCGCAGATCGTGTTGAGCGCGGATGAGCGTGAGACGCTTGAGCGGTGGGCTCGCCGGCCGACGACGGGCCAGGCGTTGGCGTTGCGGTGTCGCATCGTGCTTGCCGCTGCGGATGGTGAGCTGAACAAGGACATTGCCCGCGACCTGAGGTGCAACGCGGTGACGGTCGGCAAGTGGCGGTCCCGGTTCGCCGCCAAGCGTCTCGACGGGTTGATCGACGAGCCGCGTCCGGGGCAGCCGCGCAAGATCACCGACGAGATCGTCGAGCAGGTGATCGTGACCACGCTGGAGGAGGCGCCGCCGGACGGGGCGACGCAGTGGTCGACACGGTCGATGGCTGCCAAGGTGGGTCTGAACCAGACAGCGATCACCAGGATCTGGCGCACGTTCGGGCTCAAGCCACACCGGATCGAGGACTTCAAGTTGTCGACCGACCCGCAGTTCATCGACAAGGTCCGCGACGTCGTCGGTCTCTATCTCAACCCGCCCGACGCCGCGGTGGTGTTGTGCGTCGATGAGAAGACCCAAGTCCAAGCCCTCGACCGCACCGCCCCGGTGTTGCCGATGCTGCCCGGCACCCCAGCACGGCGGACCTACACCTACGTGCGCAACGGCACCTCCGACCTGTACGCCGCGTTGGACATCGCCTCGGGCAAGGTGCTCACCCAGATGACCGACCAGCACCGCGCCGTCGAGTTCAGATCGTTCTTGAACCTCATCGACCGCACCGTGCCCGACGGGTTGGACGTGCACGTGATCTGCGACAACGCCTCCACCCACAAAGCACCCGAGATCCAACGCTGGCTGAAGCGACACCGCCGGTTCACGCTGCACTACACCCCGACCTACAGCTCGTGGCTCAACCAAGTCGAGCGCTGGTTCTCCGAGCTGACAACGAAGAAGCTGCGCCGGGCCACGCACCGGTCCGTCACCGAACTCCGCCGTGACATCAACGACTGGGTCGAGCACTGGAACGAGAACCCACGCCCATTCATCTGGCGCAAGACCGCCGACGAGATCCTCGACAGCCTCGCCAGCTATCTCCAACGAATCAACGACTCGCGACACTAGCAGGGGGTTCACATGGAGCGGACGACGGGATTCGAACCCGCGACCCTCACCTTGGCAACCTTGGCAGGCCCGAACCGGCTACCTGCGCCGACGCACCCACATGCCTCCTGACCAGGGCAGATGCGTTGCACTTGGTTCCCGATAGTTGCAGGTGGTCGCACCCCGCCCGCTGCATGGCCGCTGCATAGGACTCCCCTAGCGTCGCTGCTACGTCAGGCCCTTGGTCAGCGCTCCCGTATCCACGCTGAGCGCGCCCGCGAGTCGGACGATGTTGCGGAGGCTGATGTTGCGTTCGCCTCGTTCGACGCTGCTGACGTAGGTCATGTGGAGGCCGACTTCCTGGGCGAGCCGTTCCTGGCTCCAACCCAGTTCGAGGCGACGGGCACGCACCCTGGCACCGAACTCCACGAGGGCCGGCTCGGTCTGCTTCGTTCGGCCCATGACTCACCGAGCGTGGAAGCTCACACACTCCGGGTCTACGGACTATGGGTCGAGTACCTTGCCGAGCCGTGGAGATCGTGAAGACGTGGGCGGGCAAGGCGTGGCGTTGGTACCGGGGCCTGCGATGGTGGTGGCAGGTGCTCATCGGCATCCTCGTCCTCTCGGTGATCACCGGGCCGTTCCTCCAGAAGAACAAGGACGACGGCAAGGCCGCCACGGGCGCCACCATCCCGACCACGGTGGCGTCTGCGCCATCAGAGACGGTCCGGGCCACTACGAGTACCGTCACGGTGGTCACGACCACTACGGCGCCACCCAGCACCGTGGCGACAACCACGACATCGGCGGCACCCACTACCACGACGTCAACGTCCACCACGACCACCATCCCGGCGACGACCACCACGTTGGCCGAAGCCGATCGCGTACGCGCCGCGGTCGAGGACGAGTTGCAGGGTGGTGACCTCACCGCCGTCGAGATGCCGGACCTGGCGATCGCACCGGACAGGATCACGGTGCGGGCCAGGTCGTCCGGCAACTTGACGGAAGGGCTTACGAAGGACGGGGCTCGCCTCGTGGTGTTCAGTGCGTTGCGGGGACTGGTGGAGGCGAACGTGGACCCCACGGTGACCAAGTTCCGCATCGTCGTGAACCACGACCTCGTCAACCAGTTCGGTGAGGTCACCGACACGCCGGTGATCGACGTCGTGTACGAACGGGCAACGGCGGAACGCATCCAGTTCGACAACATCTCATTCAAGACGATCCTCACGCTGCCGACCGTTGACCTGCACGTGCATCCGGCGTTCGCCAAGGACGACGGCTCCTAGCCCGCGACCCGCGTCACTTGCGTCCTCTCAGCGCGGGGAACTTGTTCTCCAGTGCTGTCCGGTTGGGGTCGGTCCGGCGGAAGCGGCGACCGTTGGCGGGGCGTCCTGAGGGTTCGGTGGGCGGCGGCACGTACGGTGTGTCCGCAGGTGGGACGAGGTACGGGTAGCGCTCGCACAAGGCGTCGACGAGCTCGGCTGCACCGGTGACGGTGCCATCCTCATTGACCGTGAGCGTCGTGCGGTCGGCCAGCTTCCATGCGGCTTCGAGGTCGTCCACTCGCCCGAACGCAGCGATCAGGAAGGCGTTGTGCTGGCGTGCCTCCACGAGAGCGGCCTGCGTTTCGGGCAGCGAGGTCAACTGTGCCGTGGCCTCGTCCAGCGCCTTCTGAAGCTCCTTGTTCTTGTGCCGGTGAGCGGCGTTCTCGTCGCACAGTTGCTTGATACGAGGATCACGAGTGTCCTCATCCGCAGGCGGAGGAGTGCCGCCGTCGCCGGTGTCGTCTGTGCTCTCATCGGACGTGTCGTCCTCTGACGAACCGTCATCGTCCTCACCTGCGGGCATCTCGGCTCGGTGGCGGTTGGTGAACAGCCCGAGGAGGTCGTAGCGGATGGCAGCGTTTCGGGCCGGTGTCATCACGACTCCAACTCATCCACTCGGGCGGCGAGAGCGCTGATCTGCGCTTGGAGGTTGCGCACGACGACGGTCACGTTGTCGGGCAGTGGCGGGAGGATGGCGAGGGCGGCGTCGCCCTCGGTGTCGTCAAGCTGGTCGTGGTCGAGGATCTTGAGCACGGTGGCTCCTTTCAGTGGTGGTCGGGCTGGGTCCAGCCGCTGGTGAGGTAGAAGCGGTGCTGGCGGCAGTTGAAGGGGCTGGGGGAGTTGCTGGTCTCCGGGAAGCTGCAGATCGCCCCGGAATCCAGGGCGTTCAAGACGATGTGCACTTGCCAGAACTCGTCAAGGCCGGTGAGTTGGCCGACCAGGTCGAGCAGGTCGCTTGCACCGACGGCTTCCTCGTAGTCGTCGGTCCACTGCACGACGGCGGCTCGGGCGACGAACCCCTCGTTGGGCATGTGCGTCGGAACCCGGATGCCTTCCGGCTCCAAGTCACGCCAGAACAGACAGCGACGAGTCAGGCGCATCCGGGCGATGTCGTCCAGGGTGACGACGTACTGGCCGTACGTTGGCGTGCCGATCGACTCGTCCCACGTCGCCAGCAGAATGTCTCGCTGGTGCAGCGCATTGGCGATCAGGCCAGCGGCGTTGCCTTGGTTGCACTCGGTGAACAGGTCCGAGTTGATGATCTCCTCGGTCAGCTCGGCCAGCGGCATGGCCCACGTCGCTTCGGAATTGCAGTGAGCCCAGACCATCTCGGCGACGAGCAGGTCGCTCGGGTCACCGATGATCGGGGCGAGGGGTGCGTAGTTCATCGCTCCTCCTAGAAGCTGAACTCGGGACGTTCGAGAGCGGGGAACTTCTCGAACATCTGGTCGTGGAAAGCGATCGGGTCGGCCTCGACGCCTTCGATCCATTCGGCGTCATCGCTGACCCTCTCGCCGGCGGCGTTGAACTTGCGCTGGTCCGCTCGTAGTGACTCGACCTTTCGGGCCAGGTCGTCTCGGCTGATCTGCCCAGAGCGGGCCAGGCGAGTCAGTTCATCGAGGCGGTCACGCACGGCACACAGCCCCTCCATTGCCAGCGAGGACACCATGACGGCGGCTCGGGCACGCTTGTCCACTGCGGCCTCGGCCTGCGCTTGAGCCTTGGCAGTGGCCTTCCGGAGCTCGGCCTCATAGTGCGCATAGGCAGCCGGGTTCAGGCTGAGAGCGTTGTCCTCCAGCCATTGGGTTGCGTCACGGATGGTGCGGCGGGCCATCACTGCACCTGGTCCTTGATCGGCACCCGACCGTTCATCGCTGGGAACTGGGCGTCGGGGCGGCGAGCGGCTCGGCGGGCCTCTCGGTCCTCCATGCGAGTGAGTTCGTCTTCGACGTTGTTGAAGTGGGTGCCGATCTCACTGTTGAGCTTGCCCATCGACTCAAGGTCGGTCCGCAGGCGAGCAGAGCGGCGGTTCTTGGTGGTCATCGCAGGTTGTTCTCCTTCATGGCGTTATTGATTGCACCGATGCCGACGTCCAGAATCCAACGGGTCACTTCGCTCACGGTCAGCCCCAACAGCGAGGCGAATACCTCAATATCGTGCCGCTGATCCGGGCGCATTCGCAACTCCATACGATCCGTGAACACCGGCTTCGGACCAGGATTGCCCCGTACACATTCGGTGGCGGTTTGCACGGCACCAATAGTGCAGAGTGCCGAGGGCCGAATGCAAGGAATACCTATTCGATATGCACAATTGCTGTATTCCGGTTCGATTCAGATCAACACGAAGCGCTGAACAAGTCGCCGGCGGCTCTGCATCATTCGAGCCATGACCAAGACCACCCAGCCCCAGCCCACCACCGCCGACGACCTGGCCCGCCTGCGGGACACCGACCAACTCTCATGGGCCAAGGTCGCCCAAGCCCTCGGCCTCGGCAGTCCTGGTGCCGCCCGCCGTGCCTACAGCGCCGCCGTGCGCCCACACACCGAGTCCGTCTTGGCCCGGCGTACCACGTCGGCTCTGATGCCCGTGGACTTGGCAGCCGCCGACCTCGACACGCTGCGGGACACGCTCACCGCCCGCACGCTCGTCGTCCAGCGAGGCGACCGCACCGAGGACATCACCTGCACCAAGATCACCAGCCTGAAGAACGGCACCATCAACTTCAACGACGGCAACAAGGCCCGCAGCGTCAAGGCAGCCGCCATCATCGCCCTGCGCTGAACCTGCGCCCATACAGCCAGAAGCCCCGGTTACCTCTTGCGAGGGCCGGGGCTTCTTGACGATGTAGATCACGAGTCCGACGAACTAGCCGGCACCGCTCCCATCTCTCTTCCACTTCGCCAGGTCATCACGATGAATATAGCGGCGCTGCGTTGGCCCAAATCCAACAACAAGTTGTGTCACTTCTCGCTGTATGCGGTGACGAAACCGGGACTCGGAGACGCCCAGGTAGGCGGCAGCGGCCTTTATGTCGAGATACTCACCCACGTTCGTCATGCGCTCAAACTCGGCGTCGAACTTGGACTGCTCGTTATTCATCTTTGTTTCCTTTGGTATATTGATTTGAGAAGGTCATACGAACCCACCGTTTCAGGTTCGACGTCTGAATGGGATGACGTTGTCCGTGCCGGTGGCGGTGACCTGTTCCTCGGCGATGAGGCGACCCACGAGGTCGGGTACCGCCTTCATCCGGTCGTCGGCCGCGTGCTGATAGCGCATCGCGGCGCGAGGGGTGCTGTGGCCGATCTGGCGCATCAACTCGGCCGTGGTGACACCAGCTTGCGCGGTCAACGTCGCGGCGGCGTGGCGTAGGTCGTGGAAGCGCACGCCGGTGAGGCCCGCTGCCTTCACTGCTTTCAGCCAGACGCGATCGCGGAAGTTCGATCGGCGTAGGTACTCGCCTTCGTCGCCGGCGAACAGGAGCCCATCGGGGCCAGGCTGCGCGTGCCTGGCCAGGTGCACCGTGAGCGCGTCAACTACGACATCGGGGACGTAGATGGTGCGCACCCCTGCTTCCGTCTTGGGCTCCCCCACCACCAGGGTTCCGTCGACGAGCTCGACCGCGGCTTCCTCGACGCGCACGGCTCGCTCGGTCAACCGCAGGTGACGACGGCGCAAGGCGATGGCCTCACCCCATCGCGTACCGCCGAAGCCAGCGAGGAGGATGAGAGCGCGGTACTTGTCGGGCACCTTGGTAGCCAGCTTGAGCACTTCGGCCGGCGTCGGACACGGCCGCTCGGCGCTGTGTTCGGTCACGTCAAGCGTGCACGGGTTCACCCTGATGTAGCCCTCGCGCACCGCGCTGCCGAGGATGCGATGCAGGAGCCGGTACTGCTTCGCCACCGTTGACTCGCTGAGGAGCTCGACGTGTTGGTCCTTCGCCGGTTGCTTCCGGGTGGCCTTGGGTGTCTGGCGCAGGTCAGCGACCCAACGGCGAACCGCTGACTCGGTGATGTTGGCAAGCGGCACGTCGGCCCACACCTTGAGATGCTTCTTCAACATCGACTCGTACACGGCGCGGGTGGACGGGCGCAGCGGCTTCGGCGGCGCCGCGAGCCAGTCGCGTGCGTACTCACTGAACGGCTTTCGACCCTTCGTCGGGTTGACGAAGCCACCTTGGTTCACCTCGTTGCGCGTCATGTCGCGCCACGCCTTCGCCTCCCCTCGCGTACGGAACCCGCCCTTGGAGAGTTGCCGCCCGTTCAGCCGGTACAGCACACGCCAGCGACGCTCACCGTTCTTCACGGTGTAGGAGCCGATGCCGTCCTTCATCGCGTCGAATTGCTGCGCGCTCACGCGACACTCACACTTGACGCCGGGTTCGTGTCGGCCTCCTGATGAAGGCGAGCGTGTTCGGCGTGATCGATCACTTCAAGATGGCGAGGGTCAACGCAGCACTTCACGCCGCAGAGATGGTGAACATCGCTTGTTAGAGGAATGTCAACACCAACGGATAGGAGAACGAATCGGTGCGCTGCGATCATTCGACCCTTCCTCAACATGAACTTGCCGTAGCCCTTCTTGTTGAGTTCGCCGGTCCAATACCAGTGGTCATCACGCATCCGCACCTTTGACCAGAACCGTTCGAGTTGACGAGGCGTGGGTTCAAGATGCATCGGCCATCATCTCCGCCTCTGTGTCAAATGACAGGCTCCTGATGACACCACGCACAGTGGACGGGTACCACTGGCGACCTCCATGGGCTGTCGGCGTGCCACTGGCGTTCAGGTGGTCGGCAATGGCAGCCAGACCGACGCCAGCGGCCCGCCACTGCCCGATCCTTGCCCGTGTGGCTTGCGGGAGAGCCGTTGGCCGGCCGAGCCGCTGCCCTCGGGCTCTGAGGGCTTGTAGGGCCACCCTGGTCCGTTCGCTGATCAGTTGTCGCTCGAACTCGGCAAAGCTCGCCATCACGTTGGCGACGAGTGCGCCGCTCGGTGTCGTCATGTCAACGCCGAGGTCCAAGGCGATGAGCGACCACCCTTCGTCCTTGGCCCGCTGCATCAGACCGGCGAAGTCCAGGAGGCTGCGGCTCAGCCGGTCGAGCTTCGACACGACGAGCACGGTGGCGTCCTTGTTCCGCAGGGAGACGAGGGCGGTGGTGAGCGCCGGACGTTCCAGGTTCGATGCTGTGTAGCCGTCGTCGGTCAACCACGTGACCGCCCACTCTCGGCGTTGAGCTTCTTCTTCAATGCGAGTGCGCTGCGCTTCAAGACCCAAACCCGATCGAGCCTGTTCTTCGGTACTCACCCGGAGATATGCAATTACGTTCATATCGAGCACCGTACGGAGCAGAGATACACGAACATCATGCAATCCGATCTTCGTCATCTAGAGAGCCATCGTGCTCGATGGGTTGGATAGCAAGCTGGCGTCTCCGGGCCTTCCGCTCCCGGCGATTCAATCCACCCCAGATACCCAGCGGCTCGTTAGTGAAAGTGGCCCAATCTCCGCAGGGGATGCGGACGGGGCAGATGGCACAAACCGCTTTCGCTCCAGCAGTCGGCTCCCCACGCTCCGGGAAGAACAAGTTCGTGTCCAGCCCGAGGCACGCAGCCTGCGAGCGCCACGCCTGCTGATCACTGGGCAACATCAGTCGAACGGGTTCTCGTCGTCGTCCACCGCATCGGTGTCGATGACGTCGCTGACAGGAACGATCGCCGCTTCCAAGGCGATCTCCCAGCCCTTCTTGACCACGGCCACGTCGATGGCGATCGGCGTCTTGGGAAGCACTCGGTCCATGACCATCCCAGCGGCCTTCAACCGCACGGACATGTCTGCGTCGTCGTCGTTGATGATGGTGCGGAGCAACTTGACTGCGTCCACCAACGAATCCCTCAGGAGCTCGTTCGCCTCGCCCAAAGTGCGCCGCACCAACTCGTCGTGGATCGCCTTCGCCACGACCTTCGGCGGACGACCACGCCATACCCCGTTCCTGTCCCGACGTTGCCCACGGAGAAGTTCCTCGTCCGACCACTCGGCAACGTCCTCGTCTCCCCGCAGAATGGCGAGGGTTCCTGGGCCAACTTGAATATGCGGCATATCTGCCCTCTTTCAACAACGTATGTACAAATTCATTCTGCAGACGATTGGCGCACATTGCTAGGCGTCTTTCCTCGAACGCACGTCATCCCACAACTTCCATATCCCAACCAGCCCCAAGAACGATCTTGATGAGAAGGTCAGTGTGCACGGCTCGCACTAGTCTCGGCCCGGCTGCGCCTTCTCTCGTGATAGTTAGCTTGCTTTAGCTCTAGTTGATCAGACAGGTCCGCAACCTCGTCTCCTCTTAGGAAGCCTTCGCACTCCAGGGAATACAAGGTCTCGTAGATTGGGATGAACGGCACATGAGTATCGAATACGCGCAAGAGTGCTGACCGCACGTTGTCTCGCCCGTAGATCACGCCATACAGCAGCGAGTAGCTTTCCCAACGTTCTGAGTGACCGTCTACCACCAACCAGGGAGCGTTCCATTCAAACCATCCCTGAACGTCCGCGAACGCCATCATGCTCTCCCCGCCGGTACCCGGCCTCGGAATCGCGACAGCGTCACACTTGTGGACGTCTATCTCCAACCACTCGTCGCCAGGATCATTGGTACGCCTGCGCCCGACAATGATCCAAGCATCCTGCGCTATCACATTGAACATCTTGTACTGCTTCTCGTCCATTGTTGCGTTTCACTTTCTCGTTAGAGTTCGGTTGGATTGGTAGATACAACTTCTCGGTAACGGGTAACGGCAAGTAACGGCAAAACCCAGTAAACCCATACGAGGCAAAGAAAGCTGACGCATAGTTACTGTAAAATGCCGTTACCATCCGTTACCCGTTACTCTCCGCCATTTCCCCTGGTAGATCGGCGTGCGTTCCGGCCTTGGCCCCAATTTCGTGGTAACACGTGTACCGCCGGAAGCCCTCGGCGCGCACCCAACCACCCCGGATCCTGGCCCTTTCGCTCCAGTTTGCGGCAACGGATGACCCATGAGAGCCGTTCATGACTGCGACTTTCGGAGTCCAACGTGCTGCCATCCCCGCACCTTCTTGCCTGCGATAGAACGCACCTTGTCCACGCATCCCTTGTTTCTCAGCAACTTCGAGAAGTCACGAGGGTTGATCTGGTGCTGATCTCGCAGGCCACACCAGAACGTGTAAGCCGATAAAAGATCATTGCTTGGCGTCCAGGCGTCCGGTTCAAAGACACAAGCCTCCTCCCAGAAGTCCCGTAGTGGGTCCATGCTTTGACGTAGCTCGTTCGTGGCCTTCTCAATAATCGGTGCGTTGCCAACACCGTGGCGAAGCCAGCCGACACGTCCTCGCACGGCCCACGCCAACACCGCCGCTCTCACCTGCGGATCAGTCTTGGCGCGATCAAGCCACTTGGGGTCGGCCTTCGGGATCACCTGGACGAAAGGCACCTGGCGCCAGCGGTGCCACAGCGCTTCGGACTCTGCCAGCGCCTTCGGCACTTCATTGCCTGCCATCCAGATGGTGAAGGAAGCCTCCGCCTCCCAAGGGTTGACGTACTTCTCCTCAAAGGTGATCGTGTCGCCGCCGGTCAGCTTCTTGAGCAAGGGCTCGTTGATCTGGCCTTCGCCCATCTCGTTGCTGACGACGAGACGTCTGCCGTCCATTCTCGCTACGTCTGAGCGGATGCCGCCGGTGAAGCTGCGCTTGAGGAACGCCTCACCGTCCACGGAACCGCTATAGCCACGACCCCACGTCGCAAGTAGGAGCTCTAGGAAGGTTGTCTTTCCAGTATTGCCCGGACCGAACACATAGGCGAATACCTTGTCCTGAACACGACCCACGAGCGAGGCGAACGCGAGTCGCTGGAGAAACTTCGCCATCTCAGCGTCACCGCCCGTGGCGTGGCGCAAGAACGACGACCATCTTTCATCACGAGCGTCCGGTATGAATTCAACCGGCGCCATCCTGGTGATCAGGTGGTCCGGCTCATGCGGACCCAGTAGCCCAGTTTGAAGGTTGAGCGTGCCGTTCTCGACACACAGCAGGAACGGGTCAGGGTCCATGTCCTTTGGAACAACAGCGACTCCCGGTTCGCTTCTGGCGTTCTCAATGACCAGCTTGATCTTCATCGTCGACTGATAGGCGTTCGCCGCCTTCACAATCAGCTTTCGGACTTCATCGTCCCGGGCTCGTTCAGCCTCGCCATAGAGTGAAACCGCCGTTTCCTTGGCGAAGCGTTCCAGTGCAAGCGTGTCGTCCTTCTGCCAGTAGCGACCGTTCCACACGTACCACGTCTTGCGAGGAGCGCAATACCGAATGTGATCACCGTGCGCCGCAACGAGACGTTGGGCCATGCCCGTATCGTTGAGTGGGAATACATGATTCGGACGTTTCCCGGACCTGGCCTCTGGCTCTCGCCCTGCGGGATCACGCTGCAGGACGCTGCGGACGGTGTCCTGAATCTCCTGACGGCTGTATGGCTCGTTGCCAAGCTCGCCGACGTCGGCCTGATATTGCTGACCCCAGCGATGCATCGTCAGTTCGTCACAGCCCTGGTGCCACAACCGTTCCATGAACCAGTGACCGGTGGTGTTGCGGCCTTCGCCGGCGTGCACCTTCGCGATGGCCTGCGCCAACTTGCTGGCGATCCACTCGTCGTCGGCTACGGCGGGCTCAGACCCTTCCCACGACCTGCCGCCGTTGGTCGGAGTAGATTCGATGTAGGTCCGCAGGTGATCAGGAAGGTCGGCGTAGGGCACGACCGTCGGAGGCCACGGCGTGAATGTGTAGCGCCGCCCACCCTTCAACGGGTTCACGCCGTATAAGGTGGCCTTGCCGTTGTTGGCCTTGACCTCCAACATCGGGAACTCGTCGCTGTAGCCCCGGCTGGGCACCCGCAGGCCGGGCGCAGAGACCCATACGTGTGCACCGCCGCCCGGCGTGGTCAGCGTCGGCTGTAGGCCGAGCTCCGCCAGCGTGGCGAGGCCCACGTCCGTGTCGGCGTCCAGCACCAACAACCCACCGGACATCTCGCCCGTTGCGACAGCGAACAGTTCGGCCGGATTCCCCAGCCGAGCGTGAAGTCGGATCGTCTCGTCGGGAACACGCTTCTTGTTCCACGCCTTGACCTGTGGAACCTTCTTGCCAAGCTCGTTGATGCGGACGGGGATGAGCGCATAGCCCTGCGCCAACGCCCACTCAATCTCCTGTGGAACAGGGCCGTATGTGAACGGGTCATAGGACCCCACTTCGGCGTCGTCCACGGGTGCTTGCCCATCGGCGGCGGTCTCCGTACCGTTGGCGGCAACGACGCCTGTGCTGAGGGGTTCGGGCTGGGCATTGAGTGTCTGGTCTGATCCCCTCGGCCGGGGCGTCACCGGCCACCGCGACTGGACAGAGCCGGGATCGTCTGCTCCGCGAGCCACACGTCCAGGTCGCTACGCCGGAAGAACAGCGGCGCACGCGAACCACGCTGCCGATGATTGACCTCAAACTTCAGATGGCGCCGAACGAAGTCCTCGGAGCAGTTGATGTAGAGAGCGGTCTGAGCACTGTCAAACCACTCGGATTGGATACTGGGCACGGTGGCCTACCTCGTCACGTTGAAGTGAAAGGCGGCCTCCCGTGAGTCCGAAGATCTGCACGTTGGCGTGTCGGCCCCGAAGGCCTCCGCCGCATCCTGCCTACTTGTGGGATGCGGTGCGATTACGAGAAGCGTGGGTCTCCCCTCGCTTCAAGGTGCCAGGCCACCGGATTCCGTACGGGCCAGGGAGCGCAAAGCTACTACCGATTACCACGCAGCGCAACGGCGACGTTGGTGGCCCCACGCTCGGTAGCGGGCTTCTTGAGGACTCTCGCACCATGCATCACAGGGGCGCCCGCTGCATAGCCGCTGCATGGCCCCGGTCCTGAAACAGCAAAGCCCCACCGAAGTGGGGCTCTACCAGGACTTACGTTGGAGCGGACGACGGGATTCGAACCCGCGACCCTCACCTTGGCAAGGAAATGGAAACCGTCCACACCGTCCGTGTGTTCCACGGAGTCCAGGTAGTCCACGATTCCGTCCACACGGTCCGCAGAGTGCCCTGTCGTCCAGTGTCCGTTGTTTAACGCGTTCAACTACGACGATTCCGCAGAGCGCGTCGCGGAAGCAAGAGCCGATTCGTCGCTGCACGGGCGAGCGCTGAGGGATCCCAGGCTGGGTCTGCTCTCCGACCGCTTGCCGAGCGGAGCATTCGCCCGGGGACGCGGTGAGCGTGGCGGAACTGCCTGCGAGCGGCCGACCGTAGACTGACGCCGTGAAGACGAGCTTTCGTCGAGGCGAACTCAACGAGTTCATCGCCGGCGCCGACCGGGGCCGGCCAACCGCTGACGAAGTGTGTGTGGCGACCGACGGTCGCCGCCTCGACACTCCCGAGAAGCTGCTCGCGTTTCTCGATGAGTTGAACGCGACGCGCCGGGATGAGCCCGCCACCTGACGGGCCTCCGCTCGATCTCGAGCGGGTCATCGACGTCCTGACCCGCCACGGTGTGGAATTCATCCTCGTCGGCGGAGCCGCGGCAAGGTTGTACGGCGCGACGCGACTGAGCGACGACGCTGGCTGCCTCGCCAGACGCACAGGCGAGAACCGGCTCTTCGCGATTGAGGGTGTAGGTCTGCCTGGTTGATGGTCCCCGGAATGGGGTCGAGGCCTCACCGATGATGGGAGTTCCTACACAGCCCATCTGGGAGACCTCGACGTGCACGACGCTACTGCGGGTGCTGGCTTCGCCTGCGCTGACCTGACCACGTTCTGCCGGCTCGACGAGCTCGGTCTGGAGGTGACGGGCCAGCGGCTCGAGGTGGCCCGCGCGGTGCTGGCCTGCCGGGTGGTCGCCCCGGACGACTGGTGTCACCGCTGCGGCTGTCGGGGCAACGCGCGTGACAGCGTGCAGCGGCAACTCGCCCACGAGCCGTTCGGGTGGCGACCAACCGTCTTGGTGGTGACGATCCGCCGCTACCGGTGCACCGAGTGCCGGCGTGTGTGGCGCCAGGACACGAGCCTCGCGGCCGAACCGAGGGCGAGACTGTCACGGCGTGGGTTGCGCTGGGCGTTGGAAGGCATCGTGGTTCAGCACCTGACCGTTGCCCGGGTCGCCGAGGGGCTGGGGGTGGGCTGGAACACCGCCAACGACGCCGTGCTCGCTGAGGGCCGCCGGGTGCTGATCGACGACCCGCACCGCTTCGACGGCGTCACGGCGATCGGCGTCGACGAGCACGTGTGGCGGCACACGCGCCGCGGCGACAAGTACGTGACGGTGATCATCGACCTCACTGCGGTGCGCGACGGGACCGGCCCGGCACGGCTGTTGGACATGGTCGAGGGTCGTTCCAAGCAGGTGTTCAAGACGTGGCTCGCCGGGCGCCCGCAGGCGTGGCGCGACGCCGTGGAGGTTGTCGCGATGGATGGGTTCACCGGGTTCAAGACCGCCACCACCGAGGAGCTCCCCGACGCCGTCGCGGTGATGGACCCGTTCCACGTTGTGCGTCTCGGTGGTGACGCGTTGGACAACTGTCGGCGCCGTGTCCAGCAACGGCTTCACGGTCATCGTGGCCGCACCGGTGATCCGCTCTACGCGGCCCGGCGGATGCTGCACACCGGCGCCGGGATGCTCACCGACAAGCAGAACGACAGGCTCGACGCCCTGTTCGCTGGTGACGATCACGTCGAGGTCGAGATCACCTGGAGTGTGTATCAGCAGATGATCGGCGCGTACCGCGAACCCGACCGGCGGCGCGGCCGTCAGATGATGGCCTCGCTGATCGACTCGCTCGCCCACGGGGTTCCCGCCGCGCTGGCCGAGGTCGTCACGCTCGGCCACACCCTCGCCAAACGCGCCACCGACGTGCTCGCCTACTTCGACCGGCCCGGCACCAGCAACGGACCCACCGAAGCAATCAACGGCCGACTCGAACACCTCCGCGGATCAGCACTCGGCTTCCGCAACCTCACCAACTACATCGCCCGATCCCTCCTCGAGACCGGCGGCTTCAGACCCCAACTACACCCTCGATTGTGAAGAGCCCGAGAACCTCGACCGCCTCGCCAAAGCGATGCGAGAGCTGCGCGCGCGGCTGCGTAGCGAAGGGCTCAGCGACGAGGTTGCCGCATCACTGCCCGTTCAGATCGACCGACACACTCTCGGCAGTATGGAAATCTCCACGTGGATGACTGACGCCGGCGGCTTCGACGTGCTCAACGACATTCCCGGCCGAGACGGACACCGACTGGACTACGACGACGTCGCCGGCACCGCCGTCGAGTTCGATGTCGATGGGGCAACCGTGATCGTTGCCAACCTCGACGTGATCATCGCCTCCAAGGAGTGGGCGAACCGTCCGAAGGATGCGCTCGCCCTCCCGGAACTGCGTCGCCTTCGCGAGCGCGGATAGGCACAGCTACGACTTCACCGTGGGGACCTCGTGCGACGGGCAGATCGGGTGACGCCTGCGGTTCAACGGCACACCGACCGCGTCTCGCGGTCAGGTCGAGTCTGCGTCACTTCGTCAGCCGCTCAGCCCAGAACTCCGAGTCGTCGCCACGGTGGAAGAAGATCCGACCGCGGAGCGCGCCGTCCGCACCGAGCACCGCCCAGCCGCGACCGCTGGCTGGATCGAGTTCATCGAACCCGTCCCAGCTGAACTCGACCGCCGGCAGCCCGTCGCGTTCGACAAACCTGGCGTCAAGGTCACCTTCGACTGCGATCAGCCGAAACCTCCCGAGCCTGTCTGCTCCGAACTCGATCGTGGCCGGCTCGACGAGGTCGAGGTCATCCTGGTTCCACGCTTCGGAGCCCACGATGCGCCAGCGACCCACGATGCGCGACGTCATGGCGCCCAGGCTGGCACAGCAACACGCCCGCTCGCGGCCTTGATGATCGTCGTCCGCGGCCACGCCGCCCCACCGTCCGGGAGCCGATACGCCGGCTCATTGGCCTGAGCTCGGTGACCCCCGCGGCCAACCAACATCGGCGCGGGAAGACACAGCTTCGCGCCGTGGGCGTCGGCCGCCTCGCGGTCCGAACCGGGGATGCGATGGGCGTAGACGTTCAGGGTTGTCGACGCGCGGGCATGACCGAGCCGTTGCGACACGGTCGGTACCGGCACGCCGCTGCCCAACATCTCCGTCGCCATGAAGTGCCGCAGATCGTGGAGCCGAAAGTGCCCCAACCCGGTTCGGCGGCGGTGGTGGATGAACCGCTTCGTCACACGGTTCGGCAGCCATGGCCGCGCCCCACAGGGGTCGGCGCCGAAGACGAACGACTCGACAGTCAGCATGGCGTCGCGCTCCTCGGCGCGCGCCAGACACTGCCGCCAATGCTGAACCAGAACGGCCATCGTCGCCCTGTCGATTGCCACGCTGTACGAGCGGTGCGTCTTCGTCGCACGGAGCACCGGGCCTTCGTGGCCTTCCACGAAGGCCCTGGTGAACCCGATCGACCGGTTCGCGAAGTCGATCTCGCCCCACCGCAACCCGAGCAATTGACTGCGCCGGGCGCCGGTGGCAGCTGCCAGGTGAAGGTACGTGAACAGCGCCGAGTCGTCGGCGCGGACCGCTTCGAGCAGGGCGACCACTGCGCCGACGGTCGGCGGCCGGACCTCGGGCGGCGGCACCCGCGGCGGCGATGCATTCGAGACCGGGTTCAACCACACCCACTCCCACCGCACGGCCTGCGCGAACGCTCGGTGCAGCACGCCATGAATCCGCACCACCCGCCCCGGCGACAACGGACCGCCGCCGGGCCCGCCGCCTCGCAGCAGGTAGCCGTACAAGTCGTCGACGTCGGCAGTAGTGAGCTTGCCCACCGGCAGGTGGCCCAGATGTGGCTTGAGGTGATGCTCGATGATGCTGGTGTTCTCCCGGCGTGTGCTCGGCGCCCACTTCGGCGCAGCCGCGGTCACCCACCGGTCGAAAAGATCGGTGATCGTGCCGGCACGAACCTTGCTGTACTCGGCCTGACGGACGAACTCGACGAGTTGCTGCTGGGCATAGCGCTTCGAACCGCGGACCGTAGTGGTGGCCCACCGTTGCTTGCCGGTGGTCGCGTCTGTGCCGAGGTACACACGGAGCTGCCAACTGTCGGCACCTCGTTGGCGGAGTGATCCATTCGTCATGCCCAGACGGTACGGAAGCCCGCTGACCGCCGGCGTCACCGCTGAGCTCATGGACATGTCATGGCCAACTCATGGCCAGCCGATCCGCCGAGAACGAAGAATCCCAGGCCGGAAATGGACTTTGGCCTGGGCTTCACGTGGAGCGGACGACGGGATTCGAACCCGCGACCCTCACCTTGGCAAGGTGATGCTCTACCAGCTGAGCCACGTCCGCGTTGCGGGCGACACGCTAGCGGCGGGTGGGGGCCGACGCCAACGGCCGAGCTCAGTTGCGCTGGTCGGATGGGCGTAGGTCGACGCGTAGGACCAGGATGCCGTCCTCGATCGTGCCGGCGGCGTCGCCGACGATGGCGAAGTCCATGAAGTCTTGTTGAGCTTGCTCCAGGAAGCGCCTGCGTTCGTCGCCGCCGACGGGCGGCAGCGGGCGACGCTTCACGGCAGCGGCACGCTCCCGGTAGCGAGCCAGCATTGCGTCGACGTCGAGACCGTCAGCCATGAGCGCTTCTCACCGAGTCGGGCTCCTCGCGCTCGGGCTCGTCCGGCTCCTCGGACGGCTCGACGACGACGTCTGCCTGCTCCTCCCCGACAGCGGCCTCCTCGTCGTCCGCGGCCGACGCCCCGGCGATCAGCGACACGGCCAGGCGAGGTGGCTTCTCCTCGTCGTCAGCAGCAGCAACGACAACCGGCGCCTCGGGCTCTGCCTCGGCCGGCTCGTCCGACTCTGCAGCGACCTCGTCACGCAGGTCGTCGAACCCGGGCTCGAACGTGCGCAGCGCGTCGTCCAGGTCGACGGCATCGTCAGCGGCGATGGCAACCGGCTCCACGTCGCCGTCGAGGTGCAGGCGCACCGCGTCGAGCCGCCGAGACTGCTGCACATGGGTGAGCCTCGGCGAACGAGCGGTCCCCCATCACCTCGAGCGGCGCCAGCGCGGCATGCTCGCCCTTGGTCCCCCGCCACCAGATTACCGTGGCGATCGCCAGCAGGACGCCGAGCAGCACGAGGCCACCGACGGCGAGCCAGATCAGGCGCTCGTGCTCGGGGTCGGTGAAGTTGCTGGCGGCGAGCACGGCGAAGCGCATCAGACGACAGTCTCGCATGCCGCCCCCGAACGACCCAGCCACCACCGGGGTGACTCGTGGCGGCCAGACTGGATCCGTGAGCACGGTGCTGTGGGTCGTCGTCCCGCTCGTGGTGGTCGTCCTCATGTATTGGCTGTCGTTGCGCATCGAACCGCACTGGGTCTCCAAGGACGGCCACCGGTTCATCACCACCGTTCAGGCGATCACCGGGCACGGCGAACCAGAGGGCCGCCCGAAGGAAGCCAAGGTCCTCGTCCTGCCCAACGACCGGCTGCAGCTGTCCCAGCGGCGCTTCCTCGCCAAGTCGCTCAACGAGCAGTGGCGCGTCGCCGGCAAGTCGCCCACGCCGCCGAAGCGCAAAGCCGTCTACCTGCTCCACGCGGCGGACGACGACGGCGCCGGCGGTCAGCTCGCGCTCAAGCTGCCGGACAACAGCCGCGCCGTCCCGATCCTCGACGAGATCGTCGCCCGCCGCGGCGACTGGCGCTGAAGCCGCTACGACTTGGCGACGTCGGTGAGCAACCGCTCGATCGGCGGGCCGATCTGGTCGAGGTTGATCAAGAACGCATCGTGGCCGTGCGGCGAGTCGAGTTCGAACCAGCGGCTGTCGCCGACGCTGCTCAGCAGCCCGTGGATCTGGCGCTGCTGATAGATCGGGTAGAGCATGTCACTGGAGATCCCGACGACGAGCGACGGCATCGTGATCCGGGCCATCGCCGGCACGACGCCGCCACGCCCGCGACCGACGTCGTGCAGGTCCATCGCCTTGCCGATGATCAGGTAGCTGTTGGCATCGAAGCGGTCGACGAGCTTGTTGCCGTGATGATCGAGGTAGCGCTCCACCTCGAAGCGCTGCCACAGATCCAGCCGCCCGCCGAGCGTCGCGCCCTCGGCGAGCTCACGCCCGAACTTCTCGGTGAACACGTTGTCGCTGCGGAAGGTCACCTGGGCGACCATCCGGGCGATCGCCAACCCCTCGTGCGGACCGTCGCCGGGTGCGGCGTCGTAGTAGTCGCCACCCCGCCACCTCGGGTCGAGGCGCAGCGCCCGCCGGCCGATCGCCCCCCAGGCGATCTGCTGGGCGGTCGCCTGCATGCACGTCGCCACCGGGATGATCGAGCGGACACGCTTCGGGTAGGTGATCGCCCACTCCAGGACCTGCATCCCGCCCATCGACCCGCCGATCACGCTGTGCCACACGTCGACGCCGAGGTGGTCGGCCAAGCGGGCCTGGGCACGGACCATGTCTCGGATCGTCAGGACCGGGAAGCGGCTGCCGTACGGGCGACCGGTGGCCGGGTCGAGCGACGCAGGACCGGTGCTGCCCTGGCACCCACCCAGCACGTTGACGCACACGACGAACCACCGGTCGGTGTCGATCGCCAAGCCCGGCCCGATCACGCCCTCCCACCACCCGGGCTGGGGATGGCCGCGCCCGGCGGGACCGGCGGCATGGCTGTCGCCGGTCCATGCGTGGCACAGGAGCACAGCGTTCGACGCACTGTCGTCGAGCGCGCCCCACGTCTCGTAGGCGAGCGTGACGCCGTGCATCGTCGCGCCACCGTCGAGCGCGAACGGGCGCTCTGCGGGAAACGTGTGGAAGCGACGATGGCCGACCGGATCGCCCGGCATCCACGCGCCCGTCGCTGGGTGGAACTGGTCGGCCGGGAGCCCGGTGGCCATCGTCGTCCTCCTCTCGCGTCGAGCTGCAGATGTGGGACGAAACGGTACCGGCCGGGCACTCCCCCGCCCGGCGATTTCAGTGCGTCAGGGCCGATCCAACGTGCGGCGAGCACCGAAGCGCAGCGGAGGCGGCGAGCACGGCAGGCGACGGGAGCAGCTTGGCTGCGAGCGGAGCACGCCTCCGGTCAGCCGGCAGCGATCTCAGCTGCGGCGACCTGCTTGAGGCGCTTGTAGTCGACCTTGCCGTTGGCGGCACGGCCGATCGTGTCGACGAGGACGAGGTGACGGGGCGCCTTGTACGCGGCGAGCGACGACTTGACGTGCTCCGACAGCGTCGCCAGGTCAGGCGCCGCCCCGTCGCTCGGCTCGACCACGGCGCAGATCACCTCACCGAAGCGGTCGTCGGGCACGCCGACGGCGACGACGTCGTGGACCGTCGGATGCGTCTTCAGCGCCTCCTCGACCTCCTCCGGGAAGACCTTCTCGCCGCCGGTGTTGATGCACACCGAGCCGCGGCCGAGGAGGTGCAGCGTGCCGTCGGCGTTGACCTCGGCGTAGTCGCCCGGGATGCTCCAGCGCCGGCCCTCGATCACCCGGAACGTCTGCGCCGACTTGGCCTCGTCCTTGTAGTAGCCGAGCGGGATGAACCCGCCGACACCGACCATGCCCTGCTCGCCGCTGCCGGCCTCGACGCGCCGGCCGTCGTCGGTGAACACGGCGCAGTTCGGGCCGAGCGCGAACCGGGCGGTCTGCTCGGCCGCGCCGGCCGCCGACACCGAACCGCCGAGGCCGACGGCCTCCGACGAGCCGTACGAGTCGAACAGGATCACCTGCGGCATGTGCCCGATGAGGCCCTGCTTGTTGTCGTGGTTCCACATCACGCCCGACGACATGATCAGCGCCACCGACGACAGGTCGTACGTGCCGAGGTTGGCGTCCAGATGGGCGAGCATCGGGCCGGCGAAGGCCTGGCCGACGATGATGATCACCGTCACCTGCAGGCGTTGCACCTCGCTGAACAGCTCGGCCACGTCGAAACGGCGGCTGGGCAGGCTGACCACCGTGCCACCCCCGATCATCGCGTTGATCGCCGAGAACTGGCCGGTCCCGTGCATCAGCGGGCAGCCGACGAGCATCACGTTGCCGGGCACGTCGGGACTGACGCGACCGGCGAGATCGTCGAGGCCGGCGGCAGGCGGCGTGCCGAGCACCGCGTTCCCGCCGGCACCGAGGACGTTGACGAGATCATCCTGGCGCCACATCACGCCCTTGGGCATCCCGGTGGTGCCGCCGGTGTACAGCAGCAGCAGGTCGTCACCGCTGCGCTTCCAGGGCGTCGCCGGCGCGGCGTCGGCGCCGGCGGCGACGACGTCCTCGTAGCGCGTCGCCCAGTCCGGGCCGGCGCCGGCCTCGTCGGCGACGACGTACCAGCGGCGGACCTTCGGCAACCTGCCGCGGATGCCGTCGAGGAGATCGGCGAACGAGGCGTGGAACACGACGGCCTCGGCGTCGGCGTTGTCGAACAGGTAGAGGATCTCCTCCGGGCCGTAGCGGAAGTTCGTGTTGACGGGGACCGCGGCGACCTTGAACGCGGCGACGACGGACTCGAGGTACTCCGGGCAGTTGTAGAGGTACTGGGCGACCTTCGACTGGTGGGTCAGGCCGGCGGCGACGAGATCGGCAGCAAGGGCGTTCGCCCGCCGGTCGAAGTCCCGCCACGTCACGACGCGGTCGCCCTGGACCTGGCACGGGCGGTCCGGTACTCGTGCTGCGACGGCCTCGTAGACGTTCGCCAGGTTCCAGTCCGTCGTCGCCACCGCGTCGGTCGTGCTCATCCGTTCCCCTTGATCTCGCTGCGCCCGGTACGTCCTGCCCGGCGCTCGAACGGGCGAGACGGTAGCGAACCGCACCCGCCGGCGGCACATGCCCGGCGACCGTGCCGCCCGGCCGAGCGGTCGATGCCCTACCCTGGACCAGCGCCGCGGGTGGTGTGGGGGCCGAAAGGGCCTGCATGTGTGACGCCTGCGAGCGGACCGCTCCCCACCTCGACGCCGGCGATCTCGCGCCGCCCCGCCCGCTCGGGCGGCGGGCGCTGCTGCGCCGTGGCCTGGCTGCCGGTGGCGTCCTCGCCGCGGGGTGGCTGCTGCCCGACGTGCTCGGTGAGGGCGAGCGGGCCGATGCCGCGGCCGGCGACGGCGGCGACGACGACGACGACGACAGCTCGGTGGCCACCCGGTCGAAGCCCACGGCGGTCGGCCGCGTCGACGTGACGACGCAGATCCCGCAGGTCAACGACACCGGCGTCCCAGCACCGTCGGTCGTCAGCCGCGCCGGCTGGCGCTGCGACGAGTCGGTCAGGGTGAACGTCCGCCAGTTCGCGCCGATCCGCAAGCTGATCGTCCACCACACCGCGAGCGACAACCAGCCTGCCGACCCGGCCGCCGTCGTCCGCCAGACGTACCGCTACCACGCCGTCGGTCGCGGCTTCGGGGACATCGGCTACAACTTCCTGATCGACCACCGCGGCCGGATCTACGAGGGCCGCTTCGCCCGCAACTACGCGGCCGGCGAGGCGATCACCGGCGAGGATCTCGAGGGTTGGGGCGTCGTCGGCGCCCACGCCAAGACGATGAACCATGGCTCGTGCGGCGTCTGCCTGATCGGCGACTTCGAGCTGGCCGCACCGTCCGACGCGGCGATCGTCAGCCTCACCAACCTGCTCGCCTGGAAGGCCGGCCGGCACCGCATCGACGGGCTGGAGGACGACGTCTACGAGAACCTGTACCGCGGCTTCTACCGCTTCGACAACATCACCGGCCACCGCGACGTGGGGGCGACCCTGTGCCCCGGGCGCAAGCTCGAGGCCAGGCTGGCCGGGGTCCGTACGGCGGTGACCAAGCGTGCCGGGCACTGGCCGTCCCAGGTCGTCGACATCCCCGCGGTCGTGCGCACGGAGCGGGGAGCACCGGCCGCCGCGCCCACGACGACGACGGCCACGTCCGAGGCCTCGACGGCACCGACGACATCACCGGCGGGCGCGAGCTCGTCCGGGACGAGCGTCGCCGGCTACCGCGCCGTGACAGCCGGCGGCGTGCTCCTCGGCACGTCGAAGCTGAAGGCGTACGGCAAGCCGAGCAGTGCCGTCGTCGCCCTCGCCGCGCCGGGCGTCGGCGACGGCTACGCCACCGTGACGGCCGCCGGCACGGTGGTCGCCTTCGGCGCGGTCGCCGCAGCCGGCGCGACAACCGGCGGTGGCGAGGCCGTCGACCTCGCCGTGGCCCGCAGCGGCTCGACCGCGTGGGTGCTGCGCTCCGACGGTTCGGTCGCCGCCGTCGGCGGACGGGCCTACGGGTCTCCCAAGCAGTCCGGCGTCGGTCGGGCCGGCGTGGCGATCGAGTGCCGTCCCGGCGGCGACGGCTACTGGGTGCTGACGGCCGATGGCGCGGTGCGCGGCTACGGCGCCGCCAAGACGCTCGGCACCGCCAAGGGGTCGGGCACGCCGATCGACGTCGCGGTCAACGCCGCGGGCTCCGGCGCGTACGTGCTCTACGACTCCGGCGCTGTCGTCGCCGTCGGCGCTGCCAAGCATGCCGGCGACCTGACCACGATGGGCACGCGCTGGATGAAGCCGGCCGCGGCCATCAGCGCCGTGCCAGGCGGCGGCTATGTGATCAGCGCCCGCGACGGCGGCCTGTTCTCGTTCGGTGGCGCTCCGTACCTCGGCTCGTTCGCCGGCTCGGGGGCGACTGTCGTCGGCCTGGCCGTCGCCTGCCGCTGATCCGCCGGCCGATCCCCGACTGACTCAGCGGTCAGCATGGCTGACGGATCAGCGAGTAGCGCCGGGAGGACCCCGGGTGAAAGCTGGCACGATGTCCACGTCACGGATCACCGATCGGGCCGCGGTCCGGCATTCGGCGATCGCCGGTGACGGCCTGATCTGCACGGAGCCGATCCCGGCGGGCGCACTGGTGGCCGCATTCGGCGGCGAGTGCATCGACCGCGCCGGGCTCGACGCGCTCGCCTCCTCCCGGCGGGTGCACTGCGTGCAGATCGACGAGTCGCTGTACCTGCTGCCGGCACCCGGCGAGCCGTCGCTCAACCACTCCTGCGCCCCGAACTGCCGCGCTCAGCGGCCAGGCGGTCGTCGTCGCCCGCCGAGCGATCGCGCCGGGCGAGGAGCTGACGATCGACTACGCCACCCGCAACGGCAGCGACCACGACGAGTTCGAGTGCGCCTGCGGCTCGCCCGACTGCCGCGGCAAGGTCACCGGCCACGACTGGATGCTGCCCGAGTTGCAGCAGCGCTACCGGGGTGAGCTCAGCCCCTACCTCACCCGCCGCATCGACGCCCTCGTCGCCCCCCTGGCAACCCGCCGCGCCTTCGCGTACTGAGCCGCAACGTTCGAGCTCCGGTCGCAGCCAAGCTGCCAACGTTCGAGCTCCGGTCGCAGCCAAGCTGCTCCCTGCGCCTGCCGTGCTCGCCGCCTCCGCTGCGCTTCGGCGCTCACCGGAGTTGGATCGGTGGCACATGCCGGCCTGCCGTGCTCGCCGCCTCCGCTGCGCTTCGGCGCTCACCGCACCTTGAAGCTCGTGACGGCCTGAGCACACCTGGCTAGTGTCCCGCGCTCGATGCGCGTGTTGGTGGTGGGAGCCGGCGGTGTCGGGTCGGCCATCACCTCGATCGCTGCTCGCTCGCCGGCCTTTGAGCGGCTGGTCATCACCGATGTCGACGGCCCGCGAGCCACCCGGGCCGCAGCGATGGCCGGCGCCGATCACGTGCAGGCGGCGCAGCTCGACGCCACCGACCGCGACAACGTCGTCGACCTCGCCGGGGCCTGCGCCGCTGACGTGATCGTCAACGCCTGCGACCCGCGACTCAACCCGTCGATCTTCGCCGCGGCCTTCGACGCGGGCTGCCACTACCTGGACATGGCGATGACGCTGTCGGCGCCGCACCCCACCGATCCGCACCACCTCGTCGGCACGATGCTCGGCGCCGAGCAGCTGGCCCGCTCCGACGACTGGGTCGAGCGCGGTCTGCTGGCCCTCGTGGCGATGGGCGTCGAGCCGGGTTTCTCCGACGTCGTCGCCCGCTACGCCGGCGACCACCTGTTCTCGGCGATCGACGAGGTCGGCGTGCACGACGGCAGCGACCTCGTCGTCGACGGCTACGCGTTCGCCCCGATGTTCAGCATCTGGACCACGATCGAGGAGTGCCTCAACCCGCCGATCGTCTACGAGCGCGGCCGCGGCTGGTTCACCACTGCCCCGTTCAGCGAGCCCGAGCTGTTCCGCTTCCCCGAGGGCATCGGCGAGCTGCGCTGCGTGAACGTCGAGCACGAGGAGGTCGTGCTGATGCCGCGGTGGCTCGACGTCGGCAGGGTGACGTTCAAGTACGGCCTCGGCGACGAGTTCCTCGACGTGCTGACCATGCTGCACAAGCTCGGACTCGACAGCACCCGGCCCGTCGACGTGCGCGGCGTATCGGTGCCACCGCGCGACGTCGTCGCCGCGGTGCTGCCGAACCCGGCGCTGCTCGGGGCACACATGCACGGCCGGACCTGCGCCGGCTCGCTCGTCACCGGGACCGGTGTCGACGGCCGTCCGCGCTCGACCTACCTGTACCAGATCGTCGACAACGAGTGGACGATGCGCGAGTTCGGTCACCAGGCCGTGGTGTGGCAGACCGCCGTGCACCCCGTCGTCGCGCTGGAGCTGCTCGCCTCGGGCGAGTGGAAGGGCGTCGGCGTGCTCGGCCCGGAGGCGCTGCCGGCGGAGCCGTTCCTCGGCCGGCTCCCCGCCCATGGCGCGTCGTGGGCCATGGATGAGCGCACCCCCGCCATGTAACCGATCTCGCTTCCGGTCACGGACGGAAGCGAGCGGTCAGGTTCTGGCGATGACCGGCTGGGCCAGCACCCTCGTCCGGTCGAAGCCGAGCTCGGTGGGCAGGAAGCCGTTGCGGTCCGGCCACAGCAGCTGGACCATCCTCGACGGGGCGCCACGCCGGTAGGCGATGCCGGTGCCGAACAGCTCGGCGAACTCGGCCATGTCGACCTCGCCGAACAGGCAGCGCAGGTCGTCGTCGAACAGGCCCGTCAGCGCGACGCCGATCGGGATCTCCGTCCCACCGCGCAGCATCGAGGCGACGAGGTCGAACAGCCCGCTCGCCGCCGCCGGGGCCAGCCCGAAGACGACGAGGTCCGGGAACCCGTCGAAGGCCTCGGGAAAGCCGATCGTGTAGACGTAGCCGGCCAGCGGCGGATCGGTGTCGTGGCGGGCGGCCACCGGCTCGACGGCGTACCCCTTGGTCTCCACCATCCAGCTGATCTTCTCGTCGAGCGGGATGTGGAAGTCGGGCAGTCGGTCGGTCATCGCCGCCGACGGTAGTCCTGCTGTGTCGAACCGCCCTCGGTGCGCCACGATGGGGACGGATGTACCGCTTCCTGCTCAAGCCGAAGTGGATCGCGTTCACGTTGCTGTGCGCGCTGGCCGTCGTCGTCATGGTCGACCTCGCGTTCTGGCAGATCCGTCGGCTGCACGAGCGCCAGGCGTTCAACGCGCTGGTCAGCACGAACGCGGACATGGACGTTGCCCCGATCGGCGACGTGCTCGCCCCCGGCGCTGATCCGAACGCCATCGAGTGGCGGCGGGTCACCGTCACCGGCACCTACCTCCCCGACCAGCAGGTGATCGAGGTCAACCGATCGCAGGACGGCCAGGCCGGGTTCAACGTCCTCGACGGGCTGCGCACCGGCGACGGCTCGGTGCTGATCGTCAACCGCGGCTTCGTCCCCGGCACCGAGGCCGCGCCACCCGCTCCCGGCGGCACCGTCACCCTCATCGGCCAGCTGCGCCGCACCGAGACGCGTGGCCTCGGCCAGACGTCGGACCCGTCAGGGGTGACGCTCGCCGAGGTCCACCGCATCGAGATCCCCAAGCTCGCTCCGCAGTTCGGCGGCGACGTCGAGCCGATGTACCTGCAACTGCTCGTGTCGACGCCCGCCGAGGGGCGCTACCCGGTCAACGTCGCCCCGCCGGTGCTCGACGACGGGCCGCACCTGAGCTACACGATCCAGTGGTTCGTCTTCAGCGCCTGCGTGGTGGTCGGCTGGGTGCTCGCCGTGCGCCGCTCGGCGCACAAGGGGTCCGGCACGTCTCGCAAGCGTCGTGGCCCGCCGCCGATCGCCGACGAACTGTCGCGCGTCGCGCAGTAGGTTGCCGCCCATGGGGCGTCTCGACGAGCTGGACCTCACCGCACGGATCAACCGCAAGGAGTACGGGCGGCGACTGGTCGAAGCGCAACAGCGGTTCCTGCAGCTGCGCCTGCACCTCGGCGGCGAGATGGGCGAGCAAGGCATCGGCCCGGGGCTGCTCGTCGTGATGGAGGGCCTCGATGCGGCCGGCAAGGGCGGGGCGATCCGGCACCTCGTCGAACCGCTCGACCCGCGGCACTTCACCGTGTTCAGCTTCGCCAAGCCGACCTTCGACGAGAAGCGCCACCACCACCTGTGGCGCTTCTACCGCAACCTGCCCGGCCTCGGCGGGATGGCCGTGTTCGACCGCAGCTGGTACGGGCGAGTGCTCGTCGAGCGGATCGAGGGCTTCGCCACCGAGGAGCAGTGGCAGCGCGGCTACCAGGAGATCGTCGACTTCGAGACGACGCTCGTCCACGAGGGCGTGATCCTCGTCAAGTTCTGGCTGCAGGTCAGCGACGACGAGCAGTTGCGGCGCTTCGAGGAACGCAAGGCCGACCCGCTGAAGCGCTGGAAGCTGACCGACGAGGACTGGCGCAACCGTGGGAAGACGCGGGAGTACGAGCAGGCTGCCGAGGACATGTTCCGCCGCACCGGCCACGACCTGGCCCCATGGGACGTGATGTCCGGCGAGCAGAAGCGCCTGGCCCGCGTCCAGGTGATCGAACGGGTCAACGAGCGCATCGAGGAGGGCATGCTGCGCTGGGGCTGGGAGGTGCCCAAGCAGCAGGACCTCGAGATCGACCCGGGCTGAGCACGCCGGACGGGTCAGCCGCCAGGCTGACCATCGAGCAGGGCCATGCGGCGGAACTGCTCGACGACGTTGGGGCTCTGGTACGCCGGGTCCAAGGTGCGGTACACGGTGTCGACGTTGACCGCGATCCGCCCGGCCTCGCCCCAGCCCTGGAACTCACGGTTCGCCCCGATCTCGCGGGCGATGTCGCGCGCCGCCTCCCAGCCGTCGACGCCGGCGTCGTGGCGAGCCGTCGCCGCCTCGTCGACGAACGCGAGGTAGTCGCGCACCTCGGCCACCCCGCTCTTGTCGGTGACCGGCCCATGCCCGGGCACCACGGTGTCGACGTCGAGGCCGAGGATCAGGTCGCACGCCGCCACCCAGTTCGACAGCGGGCCGGCCCAGACGATCGGTGTGCCGCCGACGAACAGGATGTCGCCGGTGAAGATCATCCGCGCGTCGGGCACGTAGGCCAGCGCGTCGCCAGCGGTGTGTGCCGGGCCGACCTCGATCAGCTCGACGACCCGGCCGCCGACCTCGACGTCGAGTCGACCGTCGAACGTGCGCGTCGGCAGGCGGACGTCGATGCCGTCGAACTCGAAGTCGCCGAAGAACGAGCGGAACAGCTCACCGACGTCGCCCTCGGCGTGCATCAGCCCGGCGAGCAGCGCCGGCGGCACCTCGGTCATCTCGTGCGCCGCCGCCGACGTGGCGATGATCTCGGCCTGCTCGACCAGTTCGTTGCCGTAGCAGTGGTCGCCGTTGGCATGGGTGTTGACGAGCGTGGCGATCGGCGCGGTGGTCGTCGCCGGGTTCATCGCGTCGAGCATCCGCTGCGTCAGGCGCAGGTCGAACAACGTGTCGACGAGCAGCGACGCCCCATCGCCGACCACCAGGCCGGCATTGCTCCATCCCCAGCTGCCATCGGGTTGCAGATAGGCGAAGCAGCTGTCGCCCAGCTCGTGCAGACCCGTCGTGTACCGACCCTTCGTCACGGCCATTCCGGCGTCCTACCACAGCGCGGGGCGGGCTCGATCGTCGTGCGACCGGCTCCGACCGAAGTCCGAGTCCCAGGTGTCCAACCGAGTCCCACGTGTACCACGGGGGCGCGCCACGGACTCGCGCGGGCAGCTGCGACTCGGAGGAGCGCGTGGGACTCGGAGGTCAGCCACCGGCCGAGGGGCGGTCAGCGCAGCGTGGCCGCGATTCGTTCGGCGATCATCACGGTCGGCAGGTGGGTGTTGGCCCGCGGGACGTTCGGCATCACCGAGGCGTCGCACACGACCAGACCGTCGTAGCCGATGAGGCGGCAGCGCGGGTCGACGACCGCGGCGTCGTCGACCCGCGCGCCCATCCGGCACGTACCGACCGCATGGACGTAGTCGCCGACGGCGGCGAGGATGCCGACATCACTCGTGTCGTGCGGGGCGACGTCGCCGACGGCGGCGAAGGCTGTGCCGTCGAGCACCCGCTCGGCGATCTCGATCCCCGCCCGCAGGGCGACGACGTCCGACGGCTCGGCGAGCATCGCGAAGTCGACGACCGGGTCGACGGCCGGATCGCTCGCCGCCAGCCGGACCGTCCCCCGCGACCCGCTGCGCATCAGCCCGACGAGCAAGATGCCGAGGTCCGGTGCGGCGAGGTCGGCGGCGTCCATCGCCAGCAGTTGCAGGTCGTCGGGCGCGGCACCGGACGTGTGCCGGGCGAGCACCGAGATCGGCAGGCCTGTGACGTCGGCCGGCTCGCGCAGCACGATCGCCAGCGGGTACGACGGGTGGTCGTGGAGGTTGGCGCCGATCCCCCGCCGCTCGACGCCCGAGCGCAGCAGGATCGCCGGCGAGTGGATCGTCCCGGCGCTGACCACCACCGTCGGCGCGGTCAGCTCGGTGCCGTCGGCCAGGCGCACGCCGGCGGCACGGCGACCGTCGAGCAGCACCCGGTCGACGAGCGAGTCACCACGGATCACCAGGTTCGGCCGCTGCCGGGCAGGCTCCAGGTAGACGTCGTTGACCGACGCCCGCCGACCGTCCGCCGTGCGAGTCAGCAGCGCCGCGGCGGCGTCCGGATCGGCGGCGAGCAGCGCCCGGCTGACCACCCCCCGCTCGGCAGCCGGAGCGGCATGCAGCGGGATCGGCAGGCGGTCGAACCACGGGGCGACGTCGGCCCACGCCCAGCCGGCGCAGCCGTACCGCGACGCCCACTCGTCGTAGTCGTCGGGATGACCGGGGAGGGCGACCATCGCGTTGACCGCCGACGAGCCGCCGACGCCGCGACCGCGCAGGTAGACCCGAGCCTCCTGACCGGCGGCGCGGCTGGCCAGGAGCCGTGGCCAGGTGCGGCCCGGGAGCGCCAGCGCCGACTGGAACGACGGGCCGGCGATGGCCGCCGGCGTGCCCGCGCTGCGGTGGTCCGGTCCCGCCTCCAGCAACAGGACCCGGCAGGCCGGGTCCTCACTGCAGCGTGCCGCCACCACCGCGCCAGCCGAGCCGGCGCCGACCACGATCACGTCCGCATCGCTCCCCTGCACGGCGCTGCACCGTAGGGGCAACGGACCGCCGCCGCTCACACGTACTTTTCGTGCAGTGGCTTCGGGGAGGACCACTGCGGCTCCTAGGTTCAGTGTGTGGCCGGATCACGCGCAACCATCCGCAGCCGCCAACCCGACCCCCGCGCCGCGACGCTCACCGCCCAGGCCCGCGCCCTGGGCCTCGATGGGGTCGAGGCGATCGAGGTCGCCGACGTCGTCTTCTTCGCCCGAGATCTCGACAGCGCGGCGCGCGCCACGCTCGAGCCCGTCCTCGCCGACCCGCTGCTGCAGTCGCTGAGCTGGGACGATCCCGTCGGCGGGTTGGAGACGGCGCTGCACCCCGGCGTCACCGACGCCGTCGCCGGCGCGGTGCGCGACGCCGCGGCGATCGTCGGCGTCGACATCGGCGACGCCGCCACCGGCACCCACTTCGCCGTCAGCGGCACGCTCGACAGCGCCGCCACCGCGCTGCTCGCCCGCAGGCTGCTGGCCAACGACGTCGTCGAGCGATGGGCGCCGGCGCCGATCGAGCCGGCCTTCGTCGAGACCACCGCCGCCGGAACCGAGTCGGCCGGCATCGTCACGATCACGACGCTCGACGCCGACGGCCTCGCCGCGCTGAACGCCAAGCGCGGCCTGGCCCTCGACCCCGCCGAGCTCGAGGCGATCGTCGCTCACTACCGAGCCGCCGGCCGCGAGCCGACCGAGGTCGAGCTGGAGATGCTCGCCCAGACGTGGAGCGAGCACTGCGCGCACAAGACGTTCCGGGCGACGATCACCGCCGACGACGGCACCAGCGTCGCCCCGCTGCTGCGCCAGTTGCGCGACGCCACCGAGCGGATCGCCGCCCCGTTCGTGCGCAGCGCGTTCGTCGGCAACGCCGGGATCGTCTCGTTCGCCGAGGGCACGACGCTGGCGGTCAAGGCCGAGACCCACAACCACCCGTCGGCCGTCGAGCCGTTCGGCGGCGCCAACACCGGCGTCGGCGGCGTCATCCGCGACGTGATGGGCACGTCGCACCGGCCGATCGCCGTCACCGACATCCTCTGCTTCGGACCTGCCGACCTGCCCACCGGCGAGCTGCCCGACGGCGTGCTCCACCCGCGGCTGATCGCCGCCGGCGTCGTCGCCGGCGTCGCCGACTACGGCAACAAGATCGGTCTGCCGACAGTCGCCGGCGCCGTGCTCTACGACGCGGCGTACACTGCCAACCCCCTCGTCTACGCCGGGTGCATCGGCGTCGCCCCCGACCGGCCGCCGGTCCCCGGCGCCGGGCCCGGCGACCTCGTCGTCGTCCTCGGCGGGCGCACCGGGCGTGACGGCCTTCGCGGCGCGACGTTCTCCAGTGCGACGATGGACGCCACCACCGGCGACGTCGCCGGCGCCAGCGTGCAGATCGGCGACCCGATCACCGAGCAGCTGCTGATCAACGCGCTCGACGAGTGCTGGGGCCTGTACACCGACATCACCGACTGCGGTGCCGGCGGGCTGTCATCGGCGGTCGGCGAGATGGCCGAGCACGTCGGCGCCGACGTCGACGTGCTCCTCGCTCCACTGAAGTATCCCGGCCTGGCGGCGTGGGAGATCTGGCTGAGCGAGGCCCAGGAGCGGATGGTCGTCGCCGTGCCGCCCGAGCACCGTGACGCGCTGGTCGAGCGCTGCGCCCGGCACGGCGTGGAGGCGACGGTGCTCGGCACGTTCACCGGCGACGGCGTGCTGCGGGTCCGCGCCGGCGACGAGCTGGTCGCCGAGCTGTCGACGGCGTTCCTCCACGACGGCCGTCCGGCCCGGGCGATGCGCGCCGTGCTGCCGAGCCCGAACCGTGGCGCGCCGCCGACGCCGGCGGCCGTCGACCCGGTGCCGGCGCTGCTGGCGCTGCTCGCCCACCCGAACATCGCCTCGAAGGTCGACGTCGTGCGCCGCTACGACCACGAGATCCTCGGCGCCACCGTGGTCCGCCCGCTGCTCGGGCTCGACGGGCGTGGGCATGCCGACGGCGTCGTCCTCGCCGCGCCGCAGGACACCCACGGCATCGCCGTCGGCATCGGCGTCAACCCGTGGTTCGGTCTGCACGACCCGGAGCGCATGGCCCACGCAGCTGTCGACGAGGCGATGCGCAACGTCGTCGCCGTCGGCGGCGATCCCGAGCGCACGGTGCTGCTCGACAACTTCTCGTGGGGCGACCCTCGGCGGCCGGAGACACTCGGCGAGCTGATGGCCGCCGTTCGGGGCTGCTGCGACGCGTCCGTGGCGTTCGGCGCTCCGTTCGTCAGCGGCAAGGACTCGCTGAACAACGAGTACCTCGGCAGCGACGGCCGCCGACACGCGATCCCACCGACGCTGGTGATCACGGCGATGGCCCACGTGCCCGACGCCGGCGCGGTGGTCACGCCGGAGCTGATCCGCCCCGGCGACGCGCTCGTGCTCGTCGGGCGGACGGCGACCGAGCTCGCCGGCAGCCACCTGGCGCTGCTCGGCCTGGTCGACGGGGCGGCCGTCGTGCCCGCCCCGGATCCCGACGCGCCGGCGCGGTATCGACGGCTGCACGAGGCGCTGCGCAGCGGCCGGATCGTCGCCTGCCACGACGTGTCCGAAGGCGGTGTTGCCGTCGCCGTCGCCGAGATGGCGATCGCCGGCGACCTCGGGGCGGCGCTCGACCTGCCGGCTGCGGGGACCGGCCTCGACGACACGACCCTGCTGTTCGCCGAGTCCACCGGGCGCTTCGTCTGCGAGCTCGCACCGGACGACGTCGCCTGGCTGTCCGAGACGCTCGGCGAGCCGGTCGCCGTCCTCGGCACCGTCACCGCCGAGCGGACCCTCACGGTCACGACGTCGCAGGGCACCCGCGCCGTCGCCGTCGACCACCTCGTCGCCACCTTCACCGGAGCCACGTCATGAGGCGCGATCGTGCGTCAAGTACGCAACCTGACGCTCACAACGCCCCGATCGGCACGACCGTGCGTCAAGAACCCGCCAAGCGCGACCGTGCGTCAAGTTCGGAACTTGGCGCTCACAATGGCCGGATCGGCGCGATCGGTCGTCAACCTCGGCTCACGCCGGGGGTGGCGGCGTGAGCCGGCCGCGGGCGCTGGTGCTGGTGGCGCCGGGGACGAATCGTCACCACGACGTGGCGTTCGCGCTCGACCTCGCCGGGGCGGACGCCGAGACGGTGCTGCTCGCCGACGCGGTCGCCGACCCGGCGAAGCTGCGCGGAGCGCAGATCCTCGTCGCCGCCGGCGGGTTCTCGTACGCCGACGCGCTCGGCGCCGGGCGGATGTGGGCGCTGCAGCTCCGCCACCGGCTGGCCGACCCGCTCGCCGAGCTCGTCGCCGCCGGCAAGCCGATCATCGGGATCTGCAACGGGCTCCAGGTGCTCACCGGCGCCGGCCTGCTGCCGGGCGCGCTGGGGCACAACGCCGACGGTCGCTTCCACTGCGAGTGGGTGGCGCTGCAACCGGACCCGGCCACCCGCTGCATCTGGACCGCCGGCCTCGACACGCTGGAATGCCCGATCGCCCACGGCGAGGGCCGCTACGTCCACCCCGACCCCGAGGCGCTCCGCGCCGCCGGCCAGGTCGCCTTGCGCTACGCGAACGGCACGAACCCGAACGGCTCGGTCGCCGACATCGCCGGGGTGTGCGACGCGACCGGGCTGGTCCTCGGCCTGATGCCCCACCCCGAGAACCACGTGATCCCCCGCCAGCACCCCGAGGCGGCGAGGCGACGCCGGCGCGGTGAGCCGGCACCGACCACCGGTTGCCTGCCGCTGTTCGAGAACGGCGTGCGCCACGCCAAGGAGCGCTGACCCCCGATGAGCACGATGACCACGCTGCCCGAGCCGTACATGGACGTCGAGCTCGACCTGCCGGACCGGCGCGACGGCAAGGTGCGCGCCTCGTTCGCCTGGGGCGACGAGCGCCTGTTCGTCACCACCGACCGCCTCTCGGCGTTCGACCGGATCATCGCCGGCGTGCCCTACAAGGGCCAGGTGCTCAACCAGCTCTCGGCGTGGTGGTTCGAGCAGACCGCCGACCTCGTCGACAACCACGTCATCGCCGTCCCCGATCCGAACCTGCTGGTCGCCCGCAGCGCGATCCCGCTGCCCGTCGAGGTCGTCGTCCGCGGCGTGATCACCGGCGTCACATCCACGTCGATCTGGCAGATGTACGCCGCCGGGCGCCGCACCGTCTACGGCCACACACTCCCCGACGGCCTCCGCAAGAACGAGCGCCTGCCCGAGCCGATCGTCACCCCGACGACCAAGGCCGACAAGGGCGGGCACGACGAGCCCCTGAGCTGCGCCGAGGTGGTCAGCCGCGGCCTCGTCGACCAGTACCTGTGGGACGACGTGCAGGGCATCGCCCTGGCGCTGTTCAGGAGGGGACAGGAGATCGCGGCCAAGGCCGGCCTGATCCTCGCCGACACGAAGTACGAGCTCGGCCTGTCCGACGACGGCACGCTGCTGCTGATCGACGAGCTGCACACCCCGGATTCATCCCGGTATTGGGTGGCGGCCACCTACGATGAACGGCTTGCAGCAGGTGACGAACCGGAGAGCCTCGACAAGGAGGTCGTCCGCCGTGCCCTGCTCGATGCCGGCTACCGCGGCGATGGCCCACCGCCGGCGCTCGACCCGTCGGTGTGGGCGGCCACCACGGCCCGCTACGTCGACGCCTACGAACGGCTCACGGGGGAGCAGTTCGTGAGGGGTTCGTATCCGGTGGGCGCACGCATCCAGGAGGCCTTGGCAGATGCTCGATGAGGTGCCCGTGACGCTCGGCCGGCATGACGATCGCGACGGCCAGGACGACTCGCCACGTGAGGAGTGCGGCGTGTTCGGCGTGTCCACCCCGCACGGCGAAGGCATCGCCCAGATCGTCTTCTTCGGCCTGTTCGCCCTCCAGCACCGAGGCCAGGAGGCGGCCGGGATCGCCGTCAGCGACGGCAGCCGGGTGCGCATGCACAAGGACTCCGGGCTGGTCACCAACGTGTTCACGCCGGCGACGATGGCGACGCTCAGCGGCTACCACGGCCTCGGCCACACCCGCTACAGCACCACCGGCTCGAACTCGAACCGCAACGTCCAGCCGTTCCTGGTGGAGACGATGCACGGACCGCTGGCCGTCGCCCACAACGGCAACCTCGTCAACGCCCAGACGCTGCGCGAGGAGCTGCTCGCCCGGGGCTTCGGGCTCACCGCCACGAGCGACACCGAGGTGCTGACGCTGATGCTCGCAGCCGCCGGCGGCAGGACGTGGGAGGACCGCGTCGAGCGGACGCTGCCGGCGTGGAAGGGCGCGTACTCGCTGGTGATGCTGACCGGCGACCGGGTGATCGCGGTGCGCGACCCGTGGGGCTTCCGCCCGCTGCACGTCGGGCGCCTCCCCCACGGCGGCTACGCCGTCGCCTCCGAGACCTGCGCGCTGAACACGCTCGGCTGCGTCGAGGTCAGCGAGGTGGCGCCCGGCGAGATCGTCACGCTGCAGGGTGCCGAGCTGCACCGCCGCCAGGCACTCACGCCGGCGGCGCGCACCGCCCGCTGCACGTTCGAGTTCGTCTACTTCTCCCGCCCCGACAGCGTGTGGGCCGGCCGCAACATCCACCACGTCCGCCAGCGCCTCGGCGAGGAGCTGGCCGACGAGTCGTGGGTGCCCGCCGACGTCGTCATCCCCGTGCCTGACTCCTCGATCCCGGCGGCCATCGGCTACAGCCGGGCCAGCGGGATCCCCTACAACGACGGGCTGATCAAGAACCGCTACATCGGCCGGACGTTCATCGAGCCGACCCAGGACCTGCGCGAGCGCGGCGTCGCCCTGAAGTTCAACGCGCTCGCCGAGAACCTGGCCGGCCAGCGGGTGGTGATGATCGACGACTCGCTCGTGCGCGGCACCACCGCCGGCCCGCTGGTGCGCCTGCTGCGCGACGCCGGCGCCACCGAGGTGCACCTGCGGATCACCTGCCCGCCGATCACCCATCCCTGCCACTTCGGCGTCGACATGGGCCACGACGGCGACCTGATGGCCGCCCGCCTGTCCGTCGAGGAGATGCGCGAGCACATCGGCGCCGACTCCCTGCACTTCCTGTCGCTCGACGGGATGATGCGCGCCGTCAGCGACGGCGCGCCCGGCTACTGCACGGCCTGCTTCAGCGGCGACTACCCCATGCAGGTCGACGAGGCCCCACCCAAGCTCTCCTTCGAGGGGGTCTTGTCGTGAGTCGACCTCGATCCACCCGCTGCGCTCGCTCATCTCGGTCGAGCTTCGATGAGCGGCCTTCAGCCGTGCCCAACTGGCAGTGCGCCTCACCCACAGCGAGTCGGCGCACGGCGGAGGGGGATCGCGCAGCACCCCTTCCGCACCACCCCCACGGCGCGACCGACGCTTCGGCAATCGTCGGGAGCGTCTGGCGATGAAGGTGTTGGTCATCGGCGGCGGCGGTCGGGAGGCGGCGATCGCCTGGTCGTGCGAGCGGGAGGGGCACGACGTCACCGTCGCCGCCACCTTGCCCGACACGATCGGTGCCGATGGCACCGACCTGGTCATCCCGGGGCCTGAGGCCGCGCTGGTCGACGGCGTCGCCGACCGCTGCGCCGAGGCCGGCGTGCCGTGCTTCGGGCCGACCGCGGCGCTCGCCCGGCTGGAGAGCTCGAAGGGCTTCACCCGAGCCCTGGCCGCCCAGCTCGGGCTGCCGTCGCCGGCGTACGTGCGCACCGAGTCCGTCGCCGACGCCCTGCAGTGGTGGCACGAGCTGGGCAGCCCGGTCGTCGTCAAGCTCGACGGGCTCGCCGCCGGCAAGGGCGTGATCGTCCCGGCCAGCCCGGCGGCCACGGAGGCGGCGATCGTCCAGCTCGCCGGCCGCGGCCCGATCGTCCTCGAGGAGCGCCTGCACGGCCCCGAGTGCAGCCTGATGGCGCTGTGCGACGGCCGCGTCGCCCGCCCGCTGCCCCTGGCCCAGGACCACAAGCGCATCGGCGAGGGCGACAGTGGCCCGAACACGGGCGGGATGGGCGCCTACGCCCCGGCCCCCGTGCCGTACTCCGCCGAGGAGCTGTGCGCCCGTTTCGTCCAGCCGGTGCTCGACCATCTCCGCGCCGCCGGCACGCCGTACGTCGGCGTGCTCTACGCCGGGTTGATGCTCACCCCCACCGGGCCGCGCCTGCTGGAGTTCAACTGCCGCTTCGGCGACCCGGAGGCCCAGGCGGTCCTGCCGCTGCTCGACGGCAACCTCGCCGAGATCGCCCTCGCCTGCTGCGAGGGCCGCCTCGACGACGTGCCGATGGCGTGGAGCTGTGGGGCGTCGTGCACCGTCGTCGCCGCCGCGCCCGGCTACCCCGGCGACCTCCAGCTCGGCGCGCCGATCGTCGACCTCGCCGACATCGTCCCTGACGACATCGATCAGCCCCGGGCGATCGTCTTCCCTGCCAGCACCGACGGCGAGCGGGTCACCGGCGGGCGGGTGCTCGCCGTCACCGGCCTCGGGGCCGACCTGGCCGAGGCGCGGGCCAACGCCTACGAGCGCCTCGACGAGATCTCCTTCGACGGCATGCAGGTCCGCCGCGACATCGGCTGGCGGGCGCTCGGCGCCGGCCTCGGCTCGTACGCCGACACCGGCGTGGACATCGACGAGGGCGTCCGCGCCGTCGAGCAGATGCGCGCCGCCGTCGAATCCACCCATGGCCCGGCGGTCCTGCAGGGCGTCGGCAGCTTCGGCGGGGCGTTCAGCGCCAAGGCGCTCGCAACCATGCAGCACCCGGTGCTCGTCGCCTCCACCGACGGCGTCGGCACCAAGGTCGAGCTGGCGGCGCGGCTCGGCCGCTACCGCGGCATCGGCGCCGACATCGTCAACCACTGCGTGAACGACGTCCTCGTCCAGGGCGCCCGGCCGCTGTTCTTCCTCGACTACGTGGCGGCCAGCCGGATCGACGCCAGCCGCATCGCCGAGATCGTCGGCGGGATGGGCGAGGCCTGCGCCGCCGTCGACTGCCGCGCTGCTCGGCGGGGAGACCGCCGAGATGCCCGGCGTCTACGCCGACGGCGCGTTCGACATCGCCGGCACCCTGATCGGCGTCGTCGAGCGCGCCGAACTGCTCCCCCGCCCCGACCTTCGCCCCGGTGACGTGCTCGTCGGCCTGGCCTCCAACGGCCCGCACACCAACGGCTACTCCTTGCTGCGCAAGGTCTTCCAGTGGCTGCCGATGGACGCCACGCCCGCCGGGATGGACCGCCCGCTCGGCGAGGCGCTGCTCGAGCCGCACCGCAACTACCTGCCGGCGCTCGACGGCATCCTGCGCGCCGGACTGGTCAAGGCACTGGCCCACATCACCGGCGGCGGGCTGCCGGAGAACCTGCCGCGGGTGCTGCCCGACTCGTGCGACGCCGTCGTCCACCTCGACGCGTGGCCCGTGCCGCCACTGTTCCGCCTCGTGCGCGAGGCGGCCACCGGGCTCGACGAGCACGAGCTGTACCGCACGCTGAACATGGGCATCGGCATGGTCGTCGTCTGCGCGGCCGGCGACCTGGCCGCCGTGCAGCGCCAGGTGTCCGAGCCGACGTGGGTGATCGGCGAGCTGGTCCCCGGCAGCGGCAAGATCCACCTCGAATCGGCAGGCGCGCCCGGGCGATGAAGCGGTTGGTGGTGCTGGCGTCGGGAACGGGGAGCAACCTGCAGGCGATCCTCGATGCCTGCGCCGCCGGCACGCTCGCCGCCGAGGTCGTCGGCGTCGTCTCCAACAAGACCGCTTCGGGCGCGCTGGCCAAGGCCCGCGCCGCCGGCGTCCCGGACGTCGCCGTCCCGATCGATCTCGTCGGTGGTGAGACCCGGGCCGCCTACGACTCCCGGCTCGCCGACGCCGTGCTCGACCTGCGGCCGGACTACGTCGTCTGCGCAGGGTGGATGCGGATCCTGTCGATGAGCTTCCTCAAGCACTTCGACCACCAGGTGATCAACCTCCACCCGGCGCTGCCCGGTGAGCTCGCCGGCGTCGACGCCATCGCCCGCGCCCACCGCGAGGGCCGCGACGGCCTGCGGACGCGCACCGGGGTGATGGTCCACCACGTCGTCGACGAGGGCGTCGACGACGGCCCGTTGCTCGCCCAGGTCGAGGTCCCGCTCGTCGACGGCGAGACGCTGGACGAACTGATCGCACGCATCCATGCCGCCGAGCACCGCGTGCTCGTCGACACCCTGACAACGCTCTGCGCCCCCCACGGAGGTGCTCGATGACCGAACCGACCGATCGCAACGCCACCCTGTTCGATCGCTGGGAGGCGCTGACGTTCGACGACGTCGTCGTCGTCCCCGGCTACAGCGACGTCCTCCCCGACACCGTCGACACGACGGCGACGTTCGCCGCCGACATCGTCCTCGCCGTCCCGGTCGTGTCGGCGGCGATGGACAAGGTCACCGAGGCGCGCATGGCCATCGCCCTGGCCCGTGAGGGCGGCATCGGGGTGATCCACCGCAACATGACCGTCGCCGACCAGGCCGCCGAGGTGCAGAAGGTCAAGCGCAGCCAGAGCGGGATGATCACCGATCCGGTGACGCTGCCGCCGACGGCGACGCTGCAGGACGCCGAGGACCTGATGCACCGATTCCGCTTCAGCGGCGTGCCGATCACCGACGTCGACGGCCGCCTCGTCGGCATCCTCACCAACCGAGACACCCGGTTCTGCTCAGGCGCCGACTTCGACCGGCCGGTCATCGAGTTCATGACCAGCGCCGGCCTCGTCACCGCCGGTGAGGGCACGACGCTGGAGGAGGCCAAGGCGATCCTGCAGCGGCACCGCATCGAGAAGCTGCCGCTCGTCGACGCTGAGCAGCGCCTGATCGGGCTGATCACCGTCAAGGACATCCTCAAGCGCCAGGAGTTCCCGAACGCGACGCGCGACGGCGCCGGCCGGCTGCGCGTCGCCGCCGCGGTCGGCGTCGGCGCCGATCTGGAGGAGCGGGTCGAGGCGCTCGTCGCCCAGGGCATCGACGCGGTGGCGATCGACACCGCCCACGGCCACTCCGCTGGCGTGATCAAGGCGATCGAGCGGATCAAGGCGTCGTGGCCGGACCTGCCCGTCGCCGCCGGCAACGTGGTCACCGAGGAGGGCGTCGATGCGCTGGCCGACGCCGGCGCCGATGCGATCAAGGTCGGCGTCGGCGCCGGGTCGATCTGCACGACGCGGATCATCTCCGGGGCGGGGATGCCGCAGCTGTCGGCGATCTACACGGCCGCGCGGCGGGGCCGCCGCCGTGGCGTGCCGATCATCGGCGACGGCGGGATCACCTACAGCGGCGACGTCGTCAAGGCGATCGCCGCCGGTGCCGAGACGGTGATGCTCGGCTCGATGCTCGCCGGCACCGACGAGGCGCCCGGCGAGCTGGAGCTGTTCGAGGGCCGGCGCTACAAGAGCTATCGCGGCATGGGCTCGCTCGGGGCGATGCAGGGCCTCGGCGCCGACCGCTACGCGACGGCGCAGTCGGCAGGCGGCCGGTCGGTGACCGCCGAGGCGACGCGCAAGCTGGTCCCCGAGGGCATCGAGGGCCGTGTCGCCTATGCCGGCACCCTCGGCGACGTGATCTACCAGCTCGTCGGCGGCCTGCGCAGCGGGATGGGCTACGCCGGCACGCCGACGCTCGACGCGCTGCGCAACGGTGCCCGGTTCATGCGGGTGACCACCGCCGGCCGCGAGGAGAGCCACCCCCACGACGTGACGATCACCCGCGAGGCGCCGAACTACCAGCGCGGCTAGCGCCCACCCCGCTCGCCGCGATTCGAGATGTGCGCACCGGCACCACACATCTCCCATCGGACGGTCGGGGCGGTGCGCCGCGATGCGAGATGTGCGCACGGAGGCGGTGCATCTCGAATCGCCCCGGGGTGGTGACGGGCGGGTCGAGGGGTGCCGCCAACAGCCCGGCGGCACCGACTCGATGACTACGGGGCGGGCGTCGTCTCCGCCGCAGGATCCGTCGCGAGCGTCGTCGTCTCGGCGACCGTCGTCGACGGCGCGACCGTGGACGTGGCCGTCGTGGTCGGCGGCACGACCGTACCGGGCGGGTTCGCCACGATCGGCACGGTCGCCGGCTTGATCTCGGTGTCGCGCTCGCGGCTGTCGTACGTGTTCAGGAACGCCCCGCCGACGAGCAGCAGCATCACCAGCCCGATGATCCCGGTGCTCACCCACAGCCGCACCTGCCGGCGCGGGTACAGCTGGGCCATCCACGCATCGAGTGCAGACTTCGAGCCCTCGCCGAGCCGGGTGGCCGCGAGCAGCGCCACGAGATCGACGAGCGCCATGATCAGCAGGCCGATGGCGAACATCACCCCGAGACCGAGGGAGAAGGTCAGCATGACGCCGTCGCCCCCGAACAGCTCGTGGATCCGGCCCGGTCGCTTGACGAGGTCGGCACCGACGATGCCGTCGTGGATCGCCGTGAACGACACCGCCCGCCACTCGGTCCGGGTGAACCAGTGCAGCGCGATCCCCGCGGCGACGCCGACCACCGCGCCACGGGCGATCACCTGACGCGCCCCCGGCGGCAGGTGACGCTTGACGACCAGCGAGTAGATGCCCACGCCCGCTGTGCCGAGCAACGCGCCGCACAGCCCGAACACCAGGAACCACGGCAGCTTGGCGGAGGTGAAGAACAACCCGCCCGTCAACAGGACGACGGCGGCGACGGTGACCAGGAACTCGATGAGGTCGTCCTCGTCGGCAGGGTCGCTGCTGCTCTCCCACCGCGGCCGCAGCGACGTGCGCGGCGGCGGCATCGACGCATCCCAGTCGGGATGCTCGGCCAGCCACCAGCGCCCCTCACGCTCGGCACGCTTGGACCGTCGATGATGGCCGACCTCGGCCAGGGCGACGGGGATGGCGGCGACGAGCACGAACCCGACGGAGCCGGCACTCACGTGTGCATGTCCCGCCGAGCCCGCATTGGCGGCGACACTATCGAAGCGACCGGCCGCCGGCCGGGCACCGCCCCGTGATCACTGAGGATTGTTCAGGAGGTCGTGGAGCGGCGCTGAGACGGCAGTGCCGACGCTCCTGAGCAACCCTCACTCCAGCTTCTCGACGAAACCTTCGAGCTGGCGCAGGTTGCGGCACTCGTAGACGCCGTCGGTGTGCGTGCCGTAGTCGCCGACGATCGAGTCGCCGGTGTTCCAGTAGCTCTTCGGCTCCGGGTTCAGCCAGTACACGTGGCGGGCCTTGGAGCGGATCTCCTTGACCACCCAGGCCTGGGATGCATGGTAGTTGTTGCGCGCGTCGCCGAGCAGCAGCACGGTGGTCTTCGGACCGACGTCGCGGCCGTAGCGCTCCCAGAACACCTCGAACGCGTGGCCGTAGTCGCTGTGCCCGTCGACCCACACGACGTCGGCCTCGGTGTTCACCCGGTGGACCGCCTCGCTGATGTCCTCGACACCCTTGAAGTAGTCGGTGACCTCGTCGATGCCGTCGATGAACACGAACGAGCGGACCTTGGAGAACTGGCCCTGGATCGCGTAGACGAGCATCAGCGTGAAGCGAGCGAAGGCGGCGACCGAACCGGAGATGTCGGCGACGACCATCAGCTCCGGCTTGGCCGGGCGGGGGTACTTGAACTTCGGCTCGGCGGGCACGCCGCCGTAGCTGAGCGAGTGGCGCACCGTGTTGCGGAAGTCGAGCGGGCCCTTGCGGCCGTGGCGGCGCTTGCGGGCCAGCCGGGCGGCGAGCTTGCGGGTCAGCGGGTACAGCGCCTTCTTCAGGTTCTGCATCTCGTCGCGCGACGCGTGCATGAACTCGACGTCCTCGGGCAGCGGCTTGCGCAGCGTCTTGGCCATCGCCTCGACGCCACGGTCGGCCACCAGTCGGCGGCGGATCTCGGCCTCGATCTCCCGCTTGAACTGCTCGATGCGGTCGTTGTACTCGTCGCGCTCGAGACGCTCCTCCAACGGCGTCAGCTCGCCGCCGACCTGCTCCTTGCTGGCCTCCATCAGCTTCTCGAGCATCCCGTCGAGGTCGAGGTTGCGCAGCGTCCGGTACAGGTAGTAGGTGCCACCGACGGGACGGCCCGGCTCCATCCCGGCGAAGCGCTGCACGCTCTGCTTGGCCAGGGCGCGCATCATCGCCTGGTCGCCGTTCATCAGCGCCTGCATCAGCAGGTGGGCCAGCTCCTCGGGCGTGAGGGCTTCCATCGAGCCGCCGCGGCCCTTGCCCTCGCCCTGGAGCTGCTCCTGCATCTCCCGCCACATCTCGTCGAGCGCGTCGTCGCTGTCGGCGTCGCCGATCTTGTACTCCGGGCCGCGCAGGCTGAAGTACACCTCGAAGACGGTCTCGAACGCCCGCCAGTGGGCGTTGTTCTTGACCATCGTCGCCCCGAGCGCATACTTGAACGCCTCGCGGTCCTCGATCGGGATGTGCTGCACCGCCTCCATCGCGTCGAGGTTCTCGGTGAGCGACACCGGGATGCCGGCGTTGCGCAGCTCGGTGACGAAGCCGGCCATGAGATCGAGCATGAGTGACCTTCAGTCGTTGGGCGGGTGCACCGAGTCGCCCCGATGACGCATTCGAGTCTGTCAGCTCACCCTCGCGTCGCCACCATCACGCCCGCCGGTCGCCACTCGTGGCGACGCGTGAGAACACGACCATGTCGGAACGCCCCGAACCCGCTGGGAGGAACGACCGGAGCACGCCCTCGCGATCGAACCCAGCGCGTTCGAGCACCCGCTGTGAGGCGCTGTTGTCCGGCGCAACCCAGGCTTCGGCGCGCGGAACCCGGCCGGCCCGAGCGCCCAGTCGGTGGCGAGTCGGGCCGCACGAGCGGCGCGTAGCCCCTGTCGCTGGCGCTGGCGCTGGCGCTGGGAACCACCCAGTAGCCGAGACCGACGGCGCCAGGTTGCGGGCGGAGCAGGATGACCACGAGCCCGACTGCGCGCTCTTCGATCGACGCGTGGATGGCGAGACTCACACCCTCGCCGTCGCTGGCCCACGACCACTGCCGCTCGATGAAGGCGCGCCCTTCGCTGTCCGAGAACGCCACCGGCACCGTGGTGCCGGACGGGATGCGAGGGTCGGTGCTGGCCTCCTCGACACACGCCAAGTCGTCCATCGCCCACCGCTGCAGCACGACCGCGCCGTCCGTCGGGTACGAGACTGCCGGCCGGCGGCTCACGCACTCCGGTGTAGCGCGACGCCGGTGGAGATACAGGATGTAGACTCGAGTATGACAAAGTCGTCTACGACGACGATCCGGGTCTCGACGGTCCAACGCGAGCGACTGCGAGAGCTCGCCCGACAGCGCGGCGAACACATGGTGGAGACGCTCGACGCAGCCCTCGAGACGCTGCGCCGCGATGGCTTCTATCGGCAGATGGCAGACGCCGAGCAGCGGCTGCGAGAGGATCCCGCTGACTGGGCCGGGTACGTCACTGAACGCGATGCGTGGCTCGACGCCGACTTGGGCGAGCAGTGAGGATCGGTGACGTCGTCGAAGTCGACCTCGGGCAGCCGACCGGCTCCGAGGCCGGATTCGTCAGGCCGTCCGTCCTCGTCGTCGCCGATGCGTTCCTCCGCTATCGGCCGAGTGTCGTCTTCGTCGTGCCCCTCACGAGCACTCGCCGGGACTTCCCCAGCCACATCGCGATCGCTGCGGATCGCGACAACGGCCTGACGACCGCGAGCTGGGCCCAGGTCGAACAGCTGAGATCCGTCTCGACACGGCGTTGTCGCACGCCGCTCGGCAACGTGGGAGCGATCGTCGTCGCGCAGATCCTGGACGTGATCGCGATGATCACTGGCATCTCCTGACAACGCCCGCCAGCCAACGCGGATCCAGCTCCTTACTTCGCGTCGACGCTCAGCTCCTTGGCGGCCTTGGCGATGTCGGTCTGGTACTTGAGGAGGACGTGCAGCGTCTCCTTGGCCTGCTGGGCGTCGATGTTGTCGATGCCGAGCAGGACGAGGGTGCGCGCCCAGTCGAGGGTCTCCGACACCGACGGCGCCTTCTTCAGGTCGAGCTGGCGGATGCTGCGCACGATCCGGGCGATCTGGTCGGCGAGGTTGTCGCTGACGCCCGGCACCTTGGTGGTGACGATCTCCTTCTCGCGATCCATGTCCGGGTAGTCGACATGCAGGTAGAGGCAGCGGCGCTTCAGCGCCTCGCTCAGCTCACGGGTGTTGTTCGACGTCAGGAACACCAGCGGGATCTGCTTGGCGGTGATCGTGCCCAGCTCGGGGATCGACACCTGGTACTCGGAGAGGATCTCCAGCAGCAGCGCCTCGGTCTCGACCTCGACGCGGTCGACCTCGTCGATCAGCAGCACGACCGGGTCGTCGGCGCTGATCGCCTCCAGCAGCGGGCGGGTGAGCAGGAACTCGTCGGAAAAGATGTCGTCGTGGACCTCAGTCCACGAGTCCGAGTTCTTGTCGGCCTGGATGCGCAGCAGCTGCTTCTTGTAGTTCCACTCGTACAGCGCCTTGGACTCGTCGAGGCCCTCGTAGCACTGCAGGCGGATGAGCCGGGCGCCGGTGAGGTCGGCGACGCTCTTGGCCAGCTGGGTCTTGCCGGTGCCAGCCGGGCCCTCGACGAGGACGGGCTTGCCGAGACGATCGGCCAGGTACACCACGCCCGAGATCCCGTCGTCGGCGAGGTAGTTGACTCCCTTCAAGCCGTCGCGGACCTGCTGGACGCTCTCAAACCGATCTGCCATGAGCGGGCACCCTACTGGCCACCTTGACCAGGGGGTCAATTGGGTTCGAGGTTGCCGGGCCGTCGACGCCCGCCGTGCGTCACACCGTCGATCGGTAGTCTGCCGCCGATGTCCGCGGCGCCCCTCATCGACGCCGTCGACCGCTTCGTCGACGCCCTGTCCGACGAGCTCGGCGTGCTCAGCGGCAAGGCCCCAGCGACGTACCGGGACGACGTCACCGTCGAGGCGTCGAACATCGTCGCCGGGGTGATCGCCGCCGACGGCCGGCTCACGGCGGACGAGGCCGAGACCTACCTGGACGCCGTCGGCCAGCGGCTGCGGCCACCGCTGCTGATCTCGTCGGTCGACCTGCGCGCCTCGGGGATGCTCGCCGGCCGGGCGACGTGGTTGCAGACCCCGTCGGTGCTGTTCGACCTGTTGGTGCGCGCCGATGCCCGGGCGGCGACGGTGCGCAGCCACCGCTACTACGCCGCCGCGCTGGAGCTGGCCCATCTGGCCGCGGCGATCGACCTGGTGCCGTCGCCGAGCGAGATCGCGGCGATCGACACGTTCCGCATGGCGCTGCTGGCGGCGATGGACGCGGCGGGCGTGCCACGGCCCGGCCAGCCAGCAGTCCCCGCCGCGGCACCCTCGGCGCCGGCCACTCCCCCGGCACCGGCCACCGTGTCGTCGGCGACGCCTGCAGCCGAGGCACCGCCGTCGACCGCGCCCGCGGAGCCGCCGCGCCCCGTCGAGGAGCTGCTCGCCGAGCTCGACGCGCTGGTCGGGCTGGCCAGCGTCAAGGCCGAGGTGCGGCGGCTGTCGAGCTTGTTGCAAGTGCAAGCACTTCGCGCCGAGCGCGGCCTGCCGACGATCGAGACGTCGCACCACCTCGTGTTCACCGGCAACCCGGGGACCGGCAAGACCACCGTCGCTCGGCTGCTGGCGCAGATCTACCGCAGCGTCGGCGTCGTCTCGCAAGGCCAGCTCGTGGAGACGGATCGCTCCGACCTCGTCGCCGGGTTCGTCGGCCAGACGGCGATCAAGACGTCCAAGGTGCTGGAGTCGGCGCTCGGCGGGATGCTGCTGATCGACGAGGCGTACGCGCTGGCGCGCGGCGGCGAGAACGACTTCGGCCGCGAGGCGATCGACACGCTGGTGAAGTTCATGGAGGACCACCGCGACGACCTGGCGATCGTCGCCGCCGGCTACCCGGCCGAGATGGCCGAGCTGATCGACGCCAACCCGGGCCTGAAGAGCCGGTTCACGCGCACGATCGAGTTCCCCGACTACACCGATCGCGAGCTGGTGTCGATCTTCGTGTCGATGGGCGAGCGCTCGCAGTACACGCTGTCCGACGACGCCGTCGGCCGCCTCGCCGAGCTGATCGCCGCCGAGCCGCGCACCCGCGGCTTCGGCAACGCCCGGTTCGTGCGCAACCTGTTCGAGCAGGCCGTCGCCCACCAGGCGATGCGCCTGGCCCCGCTGGTCGACCCGAGCAACGAGCAGCTGACGACTCTCGTCACCGCCGACCTGCAACCCGTGGACAACACGTCCGCCTGACCCGCCGCCACGAAGGCGGCGGCCCGGCCGTCACCGGCCGGTCGTCGGGTGCCCGGCGCTTCGGTGCCCGGTCGGAGCGCGATTCGAGATGTGCCGTCCAGATGCGCACATCTCACATCGCTCGCTCGGCGGCGGCGGGCGCGATTCGAGATGTGCGGCGCCGGTGCGCACATCTCGAATCGCACTGACATGTCCGGCCGCCAGCAGGGCTCGGCCACTAGCGTCCTGGCGATGACGGCGATCGTCGTGCTCGTGATCCTGGTGGCGCTGCTCGCGCTCGGGATGGGCGCGCTCAAGCGGCGGGGCCGACGCGAGGCCACCCTGACGGCGACGGCGACGGCGAGGATCGATCCGTTCACCGTCGGCGAGCCGTGGCGCCGGCACGTGTCCAGCGCGCTGTCGACGCAGCGGCGCTACGACGAGATCGTCAAAGGTGTCGACGCCGGCCCGACCCGCGATCGGATGACGACCATCGGCAACCAGCTGCAGCGCGGCGTCGGCGAGCTGTTCGCCATCGCCAGGCGCGGCGACGAGCTGGACGCGACGATCGGCCGCATCGACAGCGCCTCGTTGAACCGCCAGCTCGCCACGGCCACCGACGATGCCGGCGGCGCCGCGCTGCAATCGCAGCTCGACGCCGCCGGTCGGCTGAAGGCGACGCGCGACGCGACGGATCAGCAGCTGCGGACGATGAACCTGCGCCTGGGCCAGCTCGTCGCCCAGGCCGCCGAGGTCAGCGTCGGCGGCGGCGCGACCACCCAGCTCGGTTCCCAGCTCGACGATCTCGTCGGCCAGATGGAGGCGCTGCGCCTCGCCGTCGCCGATGTCGAGGCCGTCCGCCACGGCACCACCCTGCCGCCGGAGCTGACCCTTCCGACCGAGACGTCAGCGCCGGCGACGCAGCCGCCCACCGACGAACCCGGTTCGGCGGCCCCTGCGACGTGAGCAACGAGCCGACGAACTCACTCCCGACGACGGCGCTTCCCGTCGACGATCTGCTGCTCCTACCGCCCGCCGACGAACCGGCCGACGTCCCATCAGCGGCGGACATGCCCACGGTCCCCGAGGATCGGCCCACCGACGGCGGGGGCAACGCAGCACGCGTGGCCATGGGCGGCGGCCGCCTGCTGCGCAACAACGTGCTCGTCGCCAGCGGGACCGCGATGTCCCGCCTCACCGGCCTGATCCGGGTCTACGCGTTCGCCCGCTTCGTCGGCCAGGCGGCGATCGCCGATGCGTACAACGCGGCGAACGGCTCACCGAACGCGATCTACGAGCTGCTGCTCGGCGGCGTGCTGTCGGCGACGCTGATCCCGATCTTCACCCGCCAGCTCGAGGACGAGGACGACAACGCGACGTCGGCCGTGTTCACCGTGGCGATGATCGTCGTCAGCGCGATCACGCTCGCCGCGGTGATCGCCGCGCCGGCCATCTTCCACCTGTTCTCGGTCAGCGTCACCGGCGACGCCGACGTCTACCGCGCCGCCGGCACCGCGCTCGCCCGAGTGTTCCTCATCCAGATCTTCTTCTACGGGTTCACCGCGCTGGCCACCGCGCTGCTCAACGCCCATCGCCGCTACTTCGCCGCGGCCTGGGCGCCGGTGCTGTCGAACGTCGTCATCATCGCCAGCCTGGCGATGGTCCCCAGCGTCGTCGAGCACCCGCCCGTCGTCGGCGACATCCTCACCGACAGCGGGCTGAAGTGGACGCTGGCCCTCGGCGCGACGGGCGGGATCGCCGTGATGGCGATCGCGCTGATCCCGGCGATGCGCGCCGCGCACATCCGGCTGCGGTGGAACCCGGACTTCAAGCACCCCGCCATCAGACAGCTGACCCGGCTGTCCGGCTGGACGCTCGGATACGTCGTGTTCAACCAGATCGCGGCGATCACCGTCGTCAACCTCGCCGACCCGGGCACCGGCCACCCGGACGCCTACGCCAAGGCGTACATCCTGTTCGTCCTCCCCCACGGCCTGCTGGCGATGTCGATCGCCACGACGTTCGAGCCGGAGATGGCCCGCAACGTCAAGCGCAAGCTGCGCCAGGGGATGATCGACGTCACCTCGCTCGGCATCCGCCTGGTGGCGATGTCCACGTTCCCGGCCGGGCTGCTGATGTTCACGCTGCGCCGCCCGATCGTCGGCTTCGCCCTGCAGCACGGCAACTTCACGGCCGAGAACGCGCTCGACACGTCGCGCGCCCTCGGTGGCTTCGCCATCGGCCTCGCCGGCTTCTCCGTGTACCTGTTCACGCTGCGGGCGTTCTACGCCCACGCGGACGCGCGCGCACCCCGTTCGTCATCAACGTGTTCGAGAACCTGATCAACATCGCGCTGGCGTTCGCGCTGCACGACCGCTTCGGCGTCCTCGGCCTCGGCCTGGCGTTCGCCATCGCCTACCTCGTCAGTGCGGTGTGGGCGTTGCAGGTGCTCGGCTACAAGCTCCCCGGCTTCCCGGTGGCCGGGGTGCTGATGTCGCTGACGCGCATGGCCGTCGCCGCCGTGCTGATGGCCGAGGCGGGATGGATCGTCGCCCGCGTGGTCGGTTCGAACACCGGCCTCGGCGCGCTGGCCCGTGTCGTGGTCGCGACGATCGTCGGCCTCGCCGTCTATGCCGGCGCGCTGGTCGTGATGCGCGCCCCTGAGCTGACCCAGCTGAAGACGTGGTTCACCCGCCGCGGCGTCGGGCGCCCCGACCCGCCGGCCGACCCGCCGATCGGTGTCACACCCGCCCTCTAGGCTGCTCGCATGTTCAAGACCATGAAGAAGTGGTGGCGGTACTGGGCAGCCAAGTTCGACCGCAACTTCGAGCAGCGCGCCGACCCGGCGGTGCAGCTCGAGCAGGCCCTGGCCGAGGCCCAGCAGCAGGACCGGCGGCTGCGCGAGCAGGCGGCCAACGTCATCGCCGGGCAGAAGCAGTCGGAGCTGCGGCTCAACGCCAAGCTCAACGAGCTGGCCAAGCTCAACGCCAACGCCCGCCAGGCGCTGGTCATGGCCGCCGACGCCCAGAAGGCCGGCGATGCCGCCAAGGCCACGCAGTACTCGACGGCGGCGGAGACGATCGCCACCCAGCTGATCCAGGTCGAGAAGGACGTCGAGGGCCTCAAGCAGATGGTCATCGACTCCACCACGGCCGCCGACCAGGCCAAGGCAGCGGTCGCCCAGAACGGCCGGATGCTGCAGCAGAAGCTGGCCGAGAAGAACCGCCTGCTGTCGCAGCTCGACCAGGCCAAGATGCAAGAAGAGCTGAACGCGGCGATGGGCCAGCTCAACGAGACCGTCGGCGACGACGTGCCGACGCTCAACGAGGTCCAGCAGAAGATCGAGGCGCGCTACGCCAAGGCCAAGGCGTCGAGCGAGCTCAGCTCGGCGAGCGTCCAGGGCAGCATCCTCGAGATCGAGCAGGCGACGACGAACATCGAGGCCCAGAGCCGCCTCAGCCAGCTGCGCGCCGAGCTCGGCCTCGACGGTGGGTCCTCGGCGGCGCCTGCCGATGCGCTGGCCCCGCCGGCACCCGGTCAGCTCGCGTCGGCGCCCGCCGACGCTGGCTCCTTCCCCCAAACCCAGGACCAGCCCGCCCCCCAACCAGGAACCTGAGGTTTCGACGCTCGATTCGCTCGCTCATCTCGGTCGAGCTTCGAAGAGCGCCCTTCGGCCGCACCCAGCCGGTGATGGCCGGACCGGCAAAGCCGGATCCGGCCATGGCGAGGGGGGATCGCGGAGCGCCCCCTCGCACACCCCCCACTGCGCCGGTGGAACTAGACCAGAACTACCAGGTCGTCGCGGTGGATGACCTCGTGGACGACGTCACCGGGGAGGTCGGTGGTGCGCTTGCCGGCGACCTGACGGATCACCCCGGCGTCGTTCAGCGCCATCCCCCGCGCCACCGTCACCCCTGACGGGTCGCGCACGTCGATCACATCGCCCTCGGCGAAGTCACCGCTCACACCGGTGACGCCGGCGGGCAGCAACGAGCGGCCGCGCTCGACCAGGGCGTGCATCGCGCCCTCGTCGACGAGCACGGCACCCTCGACATGGCTGGCGAAGGCGATCCACAGCTTGCGCGCCGGCAGACGCCGCGAGCTCGGCTGGAACGTGGTACCGACCCGCTCGCCCGCCACCACGTCGACGAGAACGTCGGGCCGCGACGCGGCGGCGATCACCGCGCGCACGCCCGACCACGACGCCATCCGCGCCGCCGACAGCTTCGACGCCATCCCACCGCTGCCACGGGCGGTCCCCGGCGTCGTCGCCGAGACCTCCAGCAACGGATCGCCCTCGACCACCTCGTCGATCAGCCGGGCCTCGGCGTCGACGCGCGGGTCGGCGGTGTACAGCCCGGGCATGTCGGTCAGCAGGACGAGCAGCTCTGCGTTGACGTTGTGGGCGACGAGCGCGGCGATGCGGTCGTTGTCACCAAAGCGGATCTCGTGGCTGGCAATCGCGTCGTTCTCGTTGACGATCGGGATGCAACCGAGATCCAGCAGGCGGGTGAGCGTGCCGCGGGCGTGCAGGTACTGGCGGCGGTCGACGAAGTCGTTGGGGACGAGCAGCACCTGGGCGGCGACGAGCCCGTGGGCATCGAGCGCCCGGTTGTACTGCTCCATCAGCCGGCTCTGGCCGGCGGCGGCGAGCGCCTGCAGCAGCCCGATGCCGGTCGGTCGCGACGCCAGCCGGAGCGCGGCGACCCCGGCCGACACTGCACCGGACGTCACCAGCACGACCTCATGCCCGCCGTGGCGCAGCGTCGCCAGCTGGCGGCACAGCTCGGAGATCACCGACGCGTCGATCACCCCCCGTTCGTTGGTCAGCGACGACGTGCCGATCTTGGCGACGACCCTCATGCGGGTCCTCGCCCGGCCACCGAACCGCACACGTGTGGGGGTACGCCGGGTGCGACCGAAGGCCGCCCTTCGAAGCTCGACCGAACGGAGCGAGCGCAGCGAGCGAGCGAGGGCGACGCACTACGCGTCCTGTTCGTATTCGAAGCTGAAGTCCGAGATCCAGATGACGTCGCCGTCGGTGACACCGGCGCGGGCCAGCAGGCGGGGCACGCCGAGCCGCTTGAGCTGGTGGTCGATGTACGACAGCGCCTCGGGGGTGGTGACGTCGTTGAGCGCGACGATCCGCTCGACCTGGCGGCCGACGAGGCGGAACTCGTGGTCGCCGAGCCGCTCGACGCGGGCACCGTCCGGCTTCGGGCGGAGGATGACGATACCCTCCTCGACCGGCTGCTCCTCACGGGCCTCGTGGACCAGCGCGGCCATCCGCCCGACCAGCTCGCGCACGCCCTGCCCGGTGACCGCCGACAGGCGCTCGCCGTCCCACTCGTGCACCGCCGAGTCGCTCTTCGTCCCGACCACCAGCCGCGGCCGCGCCAGCAGCTCCGGCTCGTAGCTGCCGAGCTCGTCGAGCAGCACCCTCTCCTGCTCGGCGGGGTCGACCTCGCCGGCGAGGTCGACCATCACGCACAGCACCCTGGCCCGCTCGATGTGCTTGAGGAACTGGTGGCCGAGCCCGCGGCCCTCGCTCGCCCCCTCGATCAGCCCGGGGATGTCGGCGACGACGAACTCGGTGTGGTCGTCGAGACGGACGACGCCGAGGTTGGGGACCAGCGTCGTGAACGGGTAGTCGGCGATCTTCGGCTTCGCCGCGCTGATCACCGAGATCAGCGTGCTCTTGCCGACGTTGGGGAAGCCGACGAGGGCGACGTCGGCCATCAGCTTCAGCTCCAGCTTCATCCACCGCTCCTCACCGTGCTCGCCCTGCTCGGCGAACGACGGCGCCCGGCGCCGGTTGGACAGGAACTTGGCGTTGCCCCGGCCGCCACGGCCGCCGGCTGCGGCGAGCCAGCGGGCGCCGTGGTTGGCGAGATCGGCGAGCAGCTCGCCGGTGTACAGATCGGTGGCCACGGTGCCCTCGGGTACGAACACGTCGATCGACTGGCCGCGCTTGCCGTGGAGGTCCTTGCCCTTGCCGTGCACGCCGTCGCCGGCCCGGCGGTGCGGGTGGTCGCGGAACGCCAGCAGCGAGGCGACGTTGCGGTCGGCGACGAGCCAGACGTCGCCGCCGTTACCGCCGTCGCCGCCGTTCGGCCCGCCCATGACGACCGGCCCCTCACGACGGAACGACACGCAGCCGGCGCCACCGTCACCACCGCGCACGTTCAACTGCGCCTCGTCGACGAACCCGCTGCTCATAGGACCATCGAACGATAGGGAACGCGCCGCCGGTCTGCACGCCCGCATCGACGCGGCTCGTCCCACCCGTACGGATCAGCGTTTGTACGAGCGAACAAGCCGAGTGCACGTCCGATTGCTCGAACAGATCCCGGCGCGGCGCACGCCCGGCCCACTCGGACCCTGCACCGACGCTGCCGTCGTAGCCTGGCGGCATGGCAGAGGTCGACGAGCGCGCCGCTCGCTGGGCATCGACGATGGCGGGCCACGGTGCCGTCGCCGGCATCCAGCTCGCCCACGCCGACTCGTGGGCAGGCAGCGGTTCCACGAACCAGTACGACCGGACCGCCCGCGAGGACTTGGAGCACGAGCACCTCGCCACGCTGGCCACGCACGCCCACGGCGCCGGCGACCGTGCGATCGAGGAGGAGCCGGACCCGTGGCGGACGTGCTTCGAGCGCGACCGCGACCGCATCCTGCACTCGTCGTCGTTCCGCCGCCTCGCCGGCAAGACCCAGGTGTTCGTGTTCCCAGACGACCACCAGCGCACCCGCCTCACCCATGCCCTGGAGGTCGCCCAGGTGGCAGTGTCCGTCGCCCGGGCGCTCGGCCTCAACGTCGCGCTCACCGAGGCGATCGCCCTCGGCCACGACTGCGGCCACGGCCCGGGCGGCCACGCAAGCGAGGATGCCCTGTCGTCGTACGTGCCGGGCGGCTACGACCATGCCGTCTGGGGCGCCGACGTCGCCCTCACCGGCCTCAACCTGTGCGCCGAGACGCTCGACGGGATCCGCAACCACTCGTGGAGCCGGCCGGCGCCGATGACGCCAGAGGGCGAGGTCGTCAGCTGGGCCGACCGCATCGCCTACGTCTGTCACGACTTCGAGGACGCCGTCGCCGCCGGGGTCGTCGCGCCCGACGACTTGCCGGCGCTGGTGCGTGACCGCTGTGGGGCAGGCCGCCGTGAGCAGCTCGGCACGTTCATCGGGGCGATGATCCGCGCCGCTGCCGACACCGGGCGGATCGGGATGACCACGCCGGAGGCCGAGGCGCTCGGGGACTTCCGCCGGTTCAACTACGAGCACGTCTACCTGCGCCCGGCGTCCCGGCAGCAGGCCGGCGCAGTGGTGGACCTGCTGCGCGCCCTCGTCGAGCACTACGCGGCACGGCCCGACCTGCTCCCCGACGGCCCGGGCGACGATCCGCTGCATGCCGCGGTCACCTACGTCGGCGGGATGACCGACCGCTTCGCCTGCCGCGCCGCCCTCCACGAGCTCGCCTGGGACCCAGCCAAGCTCCCCAGGTCGATCGACGCCTGACGTCTCATCCGCGGCGCCCGCCGCTCATCCAGCGCGATGAGTGATGCGCCGCCCCTTCCGGCTCATCACTCATCTCGGGCGTCCAGTTCGGCGACGAGCTTCTTGGGGGCGCGGCGGCGGTAGGACTCCTCCAGCAGCTCGGCGACGCGCTCGGGGTCGGCGCCGGCGAGCGTCACCCGCACGCCGCTGAGCTTCTTGCCCCACCACAGCTCGGCGCACCAACCCGGCGACTCGACAACCGTCGCCGCCGTCTCGGCCTCGTCGACGAACACGTGGAGGTGCCCCTCGTCGGGCGGGGCGGTGGCGAAGATCTTGCCGCGCACCCGGAACGAGGTCATGTCGAAGTGCGGCTCTTCGGTAGCCTCCGGCAGCGCCAGGGCGATCGTGCGCACGTCCGCGAGCTCCATGCGCGCACCGTACCTGGCACGATGGGGACGTGGCGACGACGGAGGTGGAGCGCCCGGCCGGACCCGCCGAGGCGTTCATGCCGATGATCGTGATGGTCGCGGCGATGTGGGTGCTGGAGGTGATCGACCTCCCGCTCGACGGGCGCCTCGACCGCTTCGGCATCCGCCCTCGCCAGCTCGACGGCCTCGACGGGATCGTCCTCGCCCCGTTCCTGCACCTCGGCTTCGGCCACCTCATCGCCAACACCATCCCGTTCGTGGTGATGGGCGGCGTCATCTGCCTGAGCGGCGCCAAGCGCTTCGTCCAGGTGACCGTGATGGTCGGGCTGATCAGCGGCGCCGGGGTCTGGCTGACCGGTGCCAGCAACTCACTCGTCGTCGGCGCCAGCGGCCTGGTCTTCGGCTACCTGACGTACCTCGTGGTGCGCGGCGTGTTCGCCCGCAACCTGCTGTACCTGGCCGGTGGCGCGGTGGTGCTGGTGATCTACGGCGGCGTGCTGTGGGGACTGCTCCCCCGCCCCGGCGTGTCGTGGCAGGGCCACCTGTTCGGGGCGATCGGCGGCGTGGTCGCCGCCTCGGCGCTGCACGGCAGCACCGACGAGGATCAGGCGGGGACGGCGTCCTCGAGCGGCTCGACGTCGACGACCTTGCGACCGCCACGCTGACCGAACTTCACCGAGCCGTCGATCAGCGCGAACAGCGTGTCGTCGCCGCCGATGCCGACGTTCTTGCCCGGATGGAAGCGGGTGCCGCGCTGGCGGACGATGATCGTCCCGGCGTGGATCTTCGTCCCGCCGAACACCTTCACACCGAGGCGCTGGGCGTTCGAGTCGCGGCCGTTGCGGGTGGAGCCGCCACCTTTGGTCTTCGACATGGCGTCAGCCCTTCGTGATGGAGGTGATCTCGACGACGGAGTACTGCTGGCGGTGGCCGTAGCGGCGGCGCTGGTTGGTGCGCCGCTTGTACGTGAACCCGTCGATCTTCGGGCCCTTGGCCGTGCCGACGATGCGACCCTTGACGGCCGCACCCTTCAGCTGGTCCGGCGTGGCCAGGACGGTGTCACCGTCGACGAGGAGGACGGGGCGAAGCTCGACGGTCTCCGAGTCGTCCGCGGTGAGCAGCTCCAGGTGGACCTGCTCCCCCTCGGCAACGCGGGCCTGCTTCCCACCTGATGCGATCACTGCGTACATAGCCCGAACAAGATATCGACCGGAGGCCGTCGCCCCAACGGCTCAATCGATCAGCGTGTGATCGATCAACACTCCCCTGCCTTCGCAGTTCGGGCACTGGTCGGCGAAGTTGACGAGCAGGCCCTCGCCGATGCGCTTGCGGGTCATCTCCACGAGGCCGAGCTCGGAGATGTCGAACACCTGGGTGCGGGTCTTGTCCCGGGCCAGCGCCGAGCGGAACGACTCGACCACCTTCTTGCGGTTGTCCTTGATCTCCATGTCGATGAAGTCGATGACGACGATCCCGCCGATGTCGCGCAGGCGCAGCTGCTTGGCGACCTCTTCGGCGGCCTCGAGGTTGTTGCGGAACACCGTCTCCTCGAGGTTCGAGGTGCCGACGTTCTTGCCCGTGTTGACGTCGATGACCGTCAGCGCCTCGGTGTGCTCGATGATCAGCGAGCCACCGCTCGGCAGCCACACCTTGCGGTCCAGCGCCTTGTGCAGCTGCTCGTGGATGTGGAACCGCTCGTAGAGCGGCAGGCCGTCGGCCTCGGCGTCGAAGTGCTCGACGCGGTCGGCCAGCTCCGGGTTGAACGCCCCGATGTAGTCGCGGACGTCCTCGAACAGCCGGCGGTCGTCGATGATCACGCCGCGGTACTCGGCGTTGAACTCCTCGCGGATCACCCGCACCGCCAGCTCCGGCTCGCGATACAGCAGCGTCGGGCTGTTGGCCTTCTTCGCCTTCGCCTCGATGGCCTGCCACTGCTCCAGCAGGCGGGCCATGTCGGCGCGCAGCTCGTGCTCGTTGGCGTCCTCGGCGGCGGTGCGCACGATCAGGCCGTGCTCGGCCGGCTTGACCCGGTCGAGGATGCTGCGCAGGCGCTTGCGGACGTCGTCGGGCAGGCGCTTGGAGATGCCGTACGTCTTCGAGTTGGGGATCAGCACGACGAACCGGCCGGGCAGCGACACCTCCTGGGTGAGGCGTGCCCCCTTCGCGCCGATCGGGTTCTTGGTGACCTGGCAGATGATCAGCTGCTTGGCCTTGAGCAGCTGCTCGATGCGCGGGTTGGCGCCCTTCTCGACGATGTCCTCGGCGTCGTACTGGACGTCGCCGCGGTACAGCACGGCGTTCTTCGGCGTGCCGATGTCGACGAACGCGGCCTCCATCCCTGGCAGGACGTTCTGGACGCGGCCGAGGTAGATGTTGCCGTGGATCTGGGTGACGTCGTCGGCGGGGCGACTGACGTAGTGCTCGATCAGCGTGCGGCCCTCGACGACGGCCACCTGGGTGACGGTCGGGCGGACCTGGACGCACATCAGGTAGCGCCCGACGGGGCGACCGTTGCGCTCTCGTCCGCGGCGGCGCCCCAGCGCCTCGGCGTCAAGCTCGGCCTCCGGCTGGCCACCACGACGGCGACGGCGCCCACCAGCCGGGTCGCCGTCGGTCGCGGACGCGACGGGCACCACCGGCGCCTTGGGCTTGGCGCTGCGCCGCGCCTTGGGGGCTGCCGCGGGTGGCGCAGCTGCTGCCGGCGGCGGCGTCGCCGGGCGTGGCGCGGGACGTGTGTCGCCGATCTGCGGCTTGCGCACGAGCGCCTGGTCCGCCGCCTCGACCGACGACGGCCGGCCCTCGCTGATCCGCTCGGGCAGCTCCGGTCGGGTGTCGCGGCGCGGCCGGCGCTGGCGCTGGCCACCACCTGGCTCGCCGTTCGCCGAACTGCGCGCCGCCACCGTCCCGGCATCGGTCCTGGCATCGGTCTCGGTGTCGTCAGCTGCATCGTCGCCGTCGGACGCGTCGTCGGACGGCGATGCCGCCCCACCGTCACCCGCCGACCGCTTGCGGTTCCGGCCGCCACGTGAGCCACGGCGGCGCTTGCGCACCGCGGTCCCGGCCTCGTCGTGGTCGCCCAAGATCTCGTCACCGGGACCCTCGACCTCGAGTCGAGGCTCAGGGCTGGCGGTGGGAGCCGGCCCCGGATCGACGGCCCGGGCGGGCACGTCGCTGCCGCCGCTCGATCGTTCGAGCGGCTCGGTCTGTTCGTTCTCCATGTCCTCGACGTCCGGAGGTCGTGGCGCCGGCGAGGGCTGCCCGGTCATCGGGGACCCGCCCACGATGAGATGGCGCACCTGCGCGTCGCCGTGGCGATGTGCGCAGCACCGGCGCCGGACCTGACCGGCGTGACGGCGCTTGAACCAGCCTACCCGACCGGCTCCGGCGTGACCTCGACCACTCCTCGCCGCGGTGAGCGCCACCGGGGCGGCCCTGCGTGTGGGGTTGCTCGGAGGGGTGCTGCGCGGTCCCCCTCCACCGTGCGCCGACACGCTTCCCGTGAGGCGCACTACAAGCTGGGTACGGCCGCAGGCCGCTCTTCGAAGCTCGACCGAGATGAGCGAGCGCAGTGAGCGAATCGAGCGTCGAAACGCCTATCGGTAACGCCGCATGTGGACGTTCTGCACCAGGCCGAGGAGGACGAAGAAGGCCACGAGGCTCGATCCGCCGTAGGAGATGAACGGCAGCGGCAGGCCGGTGATCGGCATCACGCCGACGGTCATCGCCACGTTCTGGAACAGCTGCCACAGCAGCATCGTGAACGCGCCGGCGCACAGGTACGTGCCGAACAGGTCACGGGACATGTGGGCGATGCGCCAGATCCGCACGAGCACGACGAGGAACAGGCCGGCCACGACGGCGCCGCCGACGAGGCCGAACTGCTCGCCGATCGCCGAGAACGGGAAGTCGGCCCACTGCACCGGGATGTCCTTCGACGACGTGATCGGGCCCTGCAGCCAGCCCTTGCCGGTGATCCCACCGGTGGCCACCGCCTTGACCGCATTCGACCCCTGATAGCACAGGTCACGCACCGCCGAGCCGGCCGCCGACGAGTTGCACTTGTCGGTGTCGATGAAGATGACGATGCGGTTCCACTGGTAGGCGTTGATCAACCCGGTGAGCTTGGCGGCGGTGACGGTCAGGGCAGACAGCAGCGTGATCAGCACGATGTACTTCGTGCGTGCCCCGGCGACGAGCAGCACGCCCATCGCCATGGCGATGATCACCGACGCCGAGCCGAGGTCCGGCTGGACGATGATCAGCGCGGTCGGTACGCCGATGTAGATCAGACCGACGACGAAGCGGGCGTAGGGCAGGCCGTCGTCGGTGCGCTCCTCCTCACTGAGGTACGCGGCGAGGGCGAGCAGCGTCGTCACCTTGGCCAGCTCGGCCGGCTGCAGCTTCACCGGACCGACGTCGAAGCTCAACCGGGCACCCATGCTGACCGTGCCGAGCACGATCACCAGGACCAGCAGCATGATCGTGATCCCGTACAGGAACTTGGCCTTGTCCTTCCAGACGTCGTAGTCGATCGACATCACCACGACCATCGCCGCGAACGCGGCGATCAGGAAGATCTCCTGGCGGGTGACGTAGAGGTACGGGTTGGAGAACTTCGTGTACGACGCCGAGTAGATGACGAACAGGCCGATCACCGCGAGCGCCGACTGGGCGGCGAGTAGCACCCAGTCGATGTTCCGGCTCGGTGAGCTGGCGCTGGCCCGGATGTTGCCGAGGCCAGAGTCCGGCCGGCGATGGATCAGCCCGACGGCCATCGATCAGTCCGTGCTCCCGCCAGGCGTCAGGCAGGAGGTGTCGGCGAGGTGCTGTGGCGCGGCGACCTCGTCGGAGGTGATGTCGAGCTGATCGCTGATCTGCACCGCGGCCATCCGGGTCGGGTCGGACAGCGCGAGGAACATGCACTTGACGACCGGGCCGGCAGCCTTGGCGCCGTAGCCGGCCTTCTCGAGGTAGGCGTAGACCGCGTACGGGTGCTCGCTGTCGACGCTGAACGCCCCGAACGCCGACGAGTCGTTCCACGGGTAACCGCCGGCGCCCTGGGCGGTGCCGGTCTTGCCGGCGATCGGGATGCCGTGGTAGCCGTCGAAGAGATCCTCGCCGGTGGTCTTGTGGTAGTAGGTCTTCGGATACCACGTGCCCGGCCCGGTGATCACCCGGCGCAGGCCCTTGACCACCTCGGTGCGGGTTGCGTCGTCGAGTTGCACCTCGTTGGCGATCGTCGGCACGTCGAACGACTGCACCACCGTCCCCTGCGACAGGTCGGCCACCTCGGGCGTCTCCGAGTTCGGCGTCAGCGGCGCGTAGATCGCCTTGACGATGCTCGGCCGCATGTGGTGCCCGCCGTTGGCCAGCGTCGAGTAGGCGTTCACCGCCTGCAGCGGCGTCGCCGACAGCAAGCCCTGGCCGATGGCCACCTGCACGTCGTCGCCGACCACGAGCTGGTTGACCTCGTTCTTGCCGAACTTGCCGGTGGCGATCAGCGCCTGCTTGATCGGCGTGTCCGGCACGCGGCCGCTGTACTCGAACGGCAGCTGGATCCCGGTCTCGGTGCCGAAGCCGAACGGCTGCAGGTACGACTTCATCAGCGACTGGTCCTCGGTCGTGTCCGCCTCGAAGAACTTCTCGCCGATCCGGTAGAAGAACACGTCGCTGCTCACCGCCAGCGCCGACTGCAGCGTGACGTAGCCGTACTTCGACGGTAGGCCGGTGCCCGACGACGTCGCGTTCTTGAACTGGCAGCGCACGGTGCCGCCGTTGTTCTGGCAGATCTTCGGGTCGAGCGACTCCAGCGTGTAGATCCCCTCGTCGGTGTAGCCGCTCGTCGGGGTGATGATGCCGGCGTCGACCGCGGCGATGCCGACGAACGGCTTGATCGACGAGCCCATGTTGTACTGGCCCTGGATCGCCCTGTTGACGAGGATCGACTTGTCCGGGTCGTCCGTCTTGGGGAACAGCTGCTGGTACTTCTCGGTGCTGATCCCCGACTCCTGCCAGCGGTTGTCGAACGTCGGATAGCTGGCCATCGCCACCACCTGGCCGGTGCTGTAGTCCTCGACGACCACCGCCCCGGCGGGCGCCTTGTACGGGATGTACTCGACCTGACCCCACTCCTTGGAGCTGGCGAAGACACGGCTCTTGAAGTTCGTCGTCCGGTCGAGCGGGTTGTGGGCCATCTGGTCCAGCGGCAGGTTCTGCTGGTTGCGCAGCTCGGTCTGCAGCGCCTGCTCGGCGTACTGCTGGACGGTGAGGTCGATGCTCAGCTGGATGTCCTGCCCGGCGACCGGTGCGACCTCCTGGTCGAAGTCCTCGCCGACGATGTTGCCGGCCGCGTCGATCTCGTAGACCTTCTTGCCCCACGAACCGTGCAGCTGCGCCTCCATGCTCAGCTCGACGCCGAACTGCCCGACGCGCTCGTCGGCGTTGTAGCCCTTGGCGCGGTACTCCTTGATGTTGTCGGCGGTGATGGCCCCCATGTAACCGATGACGTGGCTGGCCAGCGGCGCGTACGGATAGACCCGCTGCCAGTCCTCCTGCACGGTGATGCCCGGGTAGTCCTCGCTGCGCTCCAGCAGGAAGTTGACCGTCTCCTGGTCGACGTCCTCCTTCAGCGGCAGCGGCAGCAGCGGGCTGTAGATCTGAGCCTTGTTGCACTTGGGGATCGCCGGGGCGCCGTAGCACGGGTCGTAGCGCTGTTGGAGCTGGATCACCGGCACCTGCAGCGGGCCGGACAGGCGCTCGAACAGCTCGTCGCGGTTCTTCTTCTTGCGGATCTGCGACCAGTCGATGGCGATGGTCATCACCTGGCGGTTGTCGGCGAGGATCCGGCCTTGGGCATCGAAGATCCGCCCGCGCTCGGGCGGGATGTAGACGACACGGGTCTTCGACGCCGTCACCTTCGCCTGGTACGCGGCCTGCTGGGTGCCCTGCAGGAACCACAGCCGCGTCCCGAGGACCCCGAGCAGGATCACCGCGACCACGCCGAGGATCCCCAACCGCGAGGAGCGCTTGTCCACTGCCATCAGACCGTTCCGCCAGTCTCGACCATCATTCCGGTATCGCCTTCCACTTCTTGCGCTTCACCGCCATCATCCACCGGCCGAGGGGGATGAGCAGCGGACTGAGGACGGCGGCCGCCACCGCCTGCACCGGCAGGATCACCGCCAGGCGCGGTGTGATCCAACCATCCTGGCCGATCAGCAGCTTGATCACGGGGATGGCTGCCTCGCCGACCACCGCCCCGAGGGCGGCGAAGACCGCCGCCAGCCACCATTGCGGGTCCGGCGTGATCGTCACCACGTAGCCAGCCACCAGACCACCCAAGCCGAACGCCAGCGCCGACGAGCCGAGCGGCGTCCCCGCGGCAAGGTCGAACATCATCCCGAGGATGAACCCGGCCAGGGCACCCCGCTCGGGGCCACCGCCGGCACCCGCACCGACCACCAGGCACAGCACCACGTCGACGACGACGTCGAACGGCCGGTACGGCGCGGCAACCTTGCGCTGGATGCCGAGGAACACGAGGCCGACCGGCACGATCCGGACCAGCGGTCCGAGGAGGAACGAGCGCACCGAGGATCAACCGCCGCCACTCACGCTCGGGGTGTACAGCACCACGCTGACGAAGTACAGCTCGTCGAGATCGGCGTTCGGCTCCACCTCGACGATCTTGTTGCGCGAGCCGGTCGACTCGGTGATGTTGCTGATCGTCCCGATCGGCAGGCCTTCCGGGGCAAGCCCGTCCACGCCGCCGGCGGTCTGCACGGCGTCGCCGACCTTGATCGTCGACACGCTGGAGTCGTCGACGAAGCGCAGCAGCGGCAGCTTGCCGCTCCCCTGCCCCTGCAGCGTCCCCGTCTCGCGCACCGCACCGAGCACCGTCGTCGACGTGGTCGAGCCGGGCAGCGTGGTCGACGTCGACGCCGTCGTGGTCACGACGAGCGGGGTGAGGTCCGGCAACGTGGTGGTCGTGGTCGGCGCCGGGGCGTCGGGATCGATCGTCGTGGTCGTCGTCGACGGTGGCGGGGCCACGGCGAGCACCTCCGCGCCGATGCTGTAGTTCGGGTCGGTGATCAGGCTGACCTCCGCCGAGTCGACGTAGACCTTGGTGACCTTGCCGACCAGCCCCGCGCTGCTCAGCACTGGCATGCCGACCTTGACGCCACGACCTGTGCCGACGGTGATCTGCACGGTGTTCTGGAAGTTGCTCGGCGCGTCGCCGGTGACGCGGGCCATGACGTGGGGGTAGTCCTTCGACAGCTCGTACAGGTCGAGCACCGCCTGGTACTGCAGCACGCTCGCCCGGGCCGTGATCTCGGCGCCCTTGGCCGCGTCGAGCTGGTCCTGCAGCGCCTGGTTCTCCTTCTCCAGCCGGTCGTAGTCGGTGATCCCGTCCCACGCCCTGGCGATCGGCCTGGCGATCGCGTCGGCCGCTGTGTCGAACGGCTTCAGCGCTGTCTGGAACCCGGTGCGGACCTTGTCGATCACCGCGTTGTTGCGCCGGTCGAGCGAGATCAGCAGCAGCGAGGTGAGGATGAGCAGCACGAAGACGCGCTTGCGACTCAACGACGAGAACATGGACGGCCTGCGCTGGCGGGACCGCCGGCTTACTCGTCTCCGCCGAGCGACATGAGCCCGCGCATCGCGTCGATGTTCTCCAGGGCCCGGCCCGAGCCGATGACCACGCTGAACAGCGGCTCGGGCGCGATGTTGATCGGCATCCCGGTCTCGTGGGCGAGGCGGCGGTCGAGGCCGGCGAGCAGCGCGCCGCCACCGGTGACCATGATCCCCTGCTCCATGATGTCCGCGGCCAGCTCCGGCGGCGTCTTGTCGAGCGTGGTCTTCACGGCGTCCACGATGGCAGACACCGGCTCGGAAAGGGCTTCGCGCACCTGCTCGGTGGTCAGCGGCACCGTCCGCGGCAGACCGCTGATCAGGTCGCGGCCGCGGATGTCGGCGGTGAGCTCCTCGTCGAGCGGCCACGCCGAACCCATGTGGATCTTGATCTCCTCGGCCGTGCGGTCGCCGATGGCCAGGGAGAACTCCTTCTTGACGTACTGCAGCACGGCGTCGTCGAGCTCGTCGCCGGCGACCCGCACGGACTGGGCCGTGACGATCCCGCCGAGGCTGATGACCGCGACCTCGCTGGTGCCGCCGCCGATGTCGACGATCATGTTGCCGCTCGGCTCGTGGACCGGCATGTCGCTGCCGATCGCCGCGGCCATCGGCTCCTCGATGATGTGCACCGGCTTGCGCGCCCCGGCGTACTCGGCGGCGTCCTGCACGGCGCGCTGTTCGACGCCGGTGATCCCGGACGGCACGCAGATCACCATCCGCGGCTTGCTCCAGCGGCTGGCGTGGACCTTCTGGATGAAGAAGCGGAGCATCTTCTCGCAGACCTCGAAGTCGGCGATGACGCCGTCCTTGAGCGGCCTGATCGTCTTGATCCGCCCCGGCGTGCGACCCATCATCCGCTTCGCCTCGAGGCCGACGGCGACGGGCCGGCCGTCGGTGATGTCGATGGCCACGACCGACGGTTCGTTGAGGACGATGCCCTGACCCCGCGCATAGATCAGGGTGTTCGCCGTGCCGAGATCGATCGCCAGATCCCGGCCCAGCGCAAGCGGATTGTTCCGCGCCATCGGTCGTACTCCTCGGGGCCCTCAACGCTGCGCCAGGCCCTGGTGGGCCCGTCGCAAGACTGGTGCTCAGCCGTCCGCGGCCGAGCGTGGCCAGGAGTCTACCCCCGGGCGACTTTGTTACAGATTCGGGAAGAAGATGGCGATCTCGCGTTCCGCAGATGCCAGCGAATCGCTGCCGTGGACGAGGTTCTCGGTCAGCGTGGCGCTGGCTAGGTCGCCACGGATCGTGCCCGGCGCGGCCTTGCGCGGGTTGGTCGCGCCCATCAGACCGCGGACGATCTCCCAGGTGTCCTCGCTGCCCTCGATCACCATCGCGACGACCGGCCCGCTCGACATGAACCTGACGAGATCGTCGTAGAACCCCTTGCCGACGTGCTCGGCGTAGTGCTGCGCGAGCGTGTCGGCGTCGAGCGTGCGCAGATCCATGGCGACGATCATCAGCTGCTTGGCCTCCAGCCGCCCGACGATCTCGCCGATCAGCCCACGGCGGACGGCATCGGGCTTGAGCAGGACCAAGGTGCGATCAGACATGGCGGGCGAGGCTACCGGCGCGTCCGTCCGAGCGGCTGCCCGCTCCTCGTCCCGTGCGATGAGCTGTGAACCGACCCTTCCGGCTCATCACTCATCGCGCCGGAGGCGGCGGGCGGCTACAGGAGGCGGCGGAGCACGGGTCGGGCGGCGCCGACCACGTACAGACTGCCGGCGACGAGGACGGCGTCGTCGTGCTCCGCGAGGCGCACGGCGCGGTCGCACGCTTGCTCGACGGTGTCGGACTGGAGGATCTCGTCGCAGCCGATGGCGCGAGCCGCTGCGGTCAGCTCGGCGGCAGGCGTACCGCGCGGCGTCGGCGCGGTGCAGGTCAGCACGAGGTCGAACTCGTCGGCGCGCAGCGCCGAGAGCATCTCCTCGGGATCGCGACCACGCAGGCAGCCGACGACGAGGATGCGCCGGCCGGCCGGGTCGAAGTCGTCGAAGAACACCTGAGCACACACGTCGGCGCCGGCCGGGTTGTGCGCCCCGTCGATGATCACCAGCGGCTGGTGGCCGAGCACCTCGAAGCGCCCTGGCATCGTCACCGCGGCGAAGCCCTCGGCGACGACGTCCGGCGGGACAGGTGCGGCGAAGAACGCCTCGACCGCCGTCAGCGCCACCGCGGCGTTGTCGCCCTGGTGGGCACCGAACAACGGGACGAAGACCTCCGGGTAGACCGTCGTCGGCGTCCGCAGGTCGACCACCCGGCCCTGCAGGGCGAGCTGGTTGTCGACCACGTCGAAGTCCTCGCCGCGCACGAACGACGTCGCTCCCCCAGCGGCCTGGAAGATCGACACGAGATCCGGCTCCGTCGAACCGATCACCACGGCGCTGCCGGGCTTGATGATCCCCGACTTCTCCCGAGCGATGTCGGCCGTCGTCGGCCCGGCGTACTCGGTGTGGTCGAGGCCGATGTTGGTGACGACCGCCACCTGCGCGTCGCAGACGTTGGTCGCGTCCCAACGGCCGAGGAGGCCGACCTCGACGACGGCCACGTCGACGGCCACGTCGGCGAACCAGCGGAACGCCGCGGCCGTGACCGCCTCGAAGTACGTCGGGCAGACGCCGACGAGGCCCTCGACGTCGGCGATCGCGGCGATCTGCTCGGCGAGGTCCTCGTCGCTGATCGGCTCGCCGTTGCGGCTGATCCGCTCGTTGAGCCGCTCCAGGTGCGGGCTCGTGTACGTGCCGACCGTCAGCCCGTGGGCGACGAGCAGCCGGGTGATCATCTGCGACGTCGAGCCCTTGCCGTTCGTCCCGGTGACGTGGATGACCGGGTAGGTCAGCTGCGGGTCGCCCATGGCGGCGACGAGCTGGGCCATGCGCTCCAGCGTCGGCGAGTTGATCCGCCCGGTGTTGTCGTAGTTCGAGTGGGCGTCGAGGTAGGCGAGCGCCTCGTCGAAGGTCACGACGTGGTCCGGTGTCGGCGTGAAGCGGTCAGCTGGCCTGGCGGCGCGGCCGCTTGGCGACCGGCTCGCGCGGCACGAGCGTCGGGTTGGCCTTGGTCGACACGGTGTCGGCGTCGATCAGCACGCGCCCGACGTCGGTGCGCCCCGGCAGCTCGTACATCGTGTTCAGCAGCACCTCTTCGAGGATCGCCCGCAGTCCGCGGGCACCGGTGGCGCGGACGAGGGCGAGGTCGGCGATGGCCTCCAGCGCGTCCTGGGTGAACTCCAGCTCGACGTCCTCGAACTCGAACACCTTGCCGTACTGCTTGACGAGCGAGTTCTTCGGCTCGGTGAGGATCTTGATCAGCGCCTCGCGGTCGAGGCTGCGCACCGCGCCGATCATCGGCAGGCGGCCGACGAACTCGGGGATCAGCCCGAACTTGAGGAGGTCTTCCGGCAGCACCTGGGCGAACAGCTCGCCGGGATCGCGCTCGGTTTTCGACCGCACGGTGCCGTGGAAGCCGACGCCCTTGTGGCCGACGCGATGCTCGATGATCTGCTCCAGCCCGGCGAACGCCCCGCCACAGATGAACAGGATGTTCGTCGTGTCGATCTGGATGAACTCCTGGTGCGGGTGCTTGCGCCCGCCCTGTGGCGGGACCGAGGCGACGGTGCCCTCGAGGATCTTCAGCAGCGCCTGCTGGACGCCCTCGCCGCTGACGTCACGGGTGATCGACGGGTTCTCGCTCTTGCGGGCGATCTTGTCGATCTCGTCGATGTAGATGATCCCGGTCTCGGCCTTCTTGACGTCGAAGTCGGCGGCCTGGATCAGCTTGAGGAGGATGTTCTCGACGTCCTCGCCGACGTAGCCGGCCTCGGTGAGCGCGGTGGCGTCGGCGACCGCGAACGGCACGTTGAGCAGGCGGGCCAGGGTCTGGGCGAGGTGGGTCTTGCCACACCCCGTCGGCCCCAGGAGCATGATGTTGCTCTTGGCCAGCTCGACGTCGTCGCGGCGGCCGACGCCCTGGCTCTGCTGGTACTGGATGCGCCGGTAGTGGTTGTAGACGGCGACCGACAGGATCTTCTTGGCGTCGTCCTGACCGACGACGTAGTCGTCGAGGAACGTGCGGATCTCGCGGGGCGTCGGCAGCTCCTCGAAGTGCAGCTCACCGGTGTCGGTCAGCTCCTCCTCGATGATCTCGTTGCACAGGTCGATGCACTCGTCGCAGATGTACACGCCAGGGCCGGCGATGAGCTTCTTGACCTGCTTCTGCGATTTGCCGCAGAAGCTGCACTTGAGCAGCTCCCCGGTGTCTCCGAACTTGGCCACGGCATCTTCCCCTTGAGACTCGACTCGCCCAGGTTCAGCGAATGGGACCGGTGCGGTCCACCGCGTCGCGAGACGAGATCACGTCGTCGATGATGCCATACGCGCGCGCCTCCTCGGCTTCCATCACGAAGTCGCGGTCGGTGTCGAGGTGGATGCGCTCCAGCGTCTGGCCGCTGTGACGGGCGAGGATCTCCTCCAGCAGGTCGCGCATCCGCAGGATCTCCTTCGCGGCCAGCTCCAGGTCGGTGACCTGGCCGTAGCCGACCTGGCCGTACGGCTGGTGCAGGAGGATGCGACTGTGCGGCAGGGCGAGGCGCTTGCCCTTGGTCCCGGCGGCGAGCAGCACCGCGGCAGCCGAGGCGGCCTGGCCCAGGCAGATCGTGGCGATGTCGTTCTTGATGAACTGCATCGTGTCGTAGATCGCGAACAGCGCGGTGATGTCGCCGCCGGGGCTGTTGATGTAGAGGTTGATGTCCTTGTCCGGGTTCTCGGACTCCAGGTGGATCAGCTGGGCGCAGATCAGGCTGGCGATCGAGTCGTCGATCGGCGTCTGCAAGAAGATGATGTTCTCCTTGAGCAGGCGCGAGTACAGGTCCATGCCGCGCTCGCCGCGGCTGGTCTGCTCGATGACGTTGGGGACGAGGTAGTTCTGGGCGCGACCCATGAGATCGGTCCTCTCAGTGCTCGTGGTCGTGACCGTCGTGGTCATGGTCGTGACCGTCGTGATCGTGGTCATGGGCGTCGTGATCGTGGTCATGGGCGTCGTGATCGTGGTCATGGGCGTCGTGATCGTGGTCACCGTCGCGGTCGAGCAGCACGGCGCGGTCCATCGGCGTGCCGTGCTCGTCGACGACCTCGACGTGCTCGAGCAGCCAGTCCAGCGCCTTGCGCTTGCGGATCTGCGCGGTCAGCTCGCCGACGGCATCCTCGGACTCGTAGGCCTTGCGGATCGTCGATGCCTTCTGGCCGACCTGCAGGGCGATGCGCGCGTATTCGGCGTTGACGTCGTCCTCGGTGACGTCGAGCGACTCGGCGTTGGCGACCGCTCGCAGCGCGAGGTCGAGCTTGGTGGCGCGCACCGACTGCTCGCGCATCGACTCGACGAACTGCGCCGGGTCCTGGCCGGTCGCCTGCAGCCACTGCTCGAGGGCGATGCCCTGGCTCTGGAAGCGCTGCACGGTGTTCTGCACGCGCGCCGACAGGTCGCTCGACACCATCGACTCCGGGGCCTCACGCTCGACGAGGCCGACGAGCGCCTCGGTGGCACGGTCCATGAACAGGTTGCGGGCCTGGGCGAGGCGCTGCGCAGCCAGCCGCTCGGCGACCGCGGCCCGCCACGACTGGACGGTGTCGTGCTCGCCGACGTTCTCGTCGACCCACTCGTCGGTCACCTCGGGCAGCACGACCTCCTGCACCTGCTGGACCAGCACGGTGAAGTCGGCCTCCTCGCTCGTGCCGTTGGGCACCGCGGCGAAGTGCAGCTCGTCGCCGGCGGCGGCACCGAGCAGCTTGCCGTCGAAGCCGGGGGCAACCCAGCCCTGGCCGACCTCGTACAGCCAGTCCTCGGTGTTCAGGCCGATCACCGGCTCGCCGTCGCGCTCGGCCGACAGCGTCAAGGTGACCTGGTCGCCCGACTGGACGGGCCGGTCGACGTCGGCCAGCGAGCCGTGCCGCTTGACCTCGGCGGTGATCGCCGCCTCGACGTCCTCCTGCGACGGCTCCAGCGCGGGCAGCTCGACGCGCAGACCGCCGTAGCCGTCGAGCGTGATCTCCGGGCGCACCTCGCACGTCGCGTCGAAGGCGACCTCGCCGTCCTCGGCGCCGGCGGTGATCTCGATCTCCGGCGTGGCGATGAGGTCGACGTCGTGCTCGCGCACGGCGCTGGACAGGTAGACGGGGACGGCGTCGCGCAGCGCCTGCTCGCGCGCCGCGCTCTTGCCGATGCGGGCCTCCAGCACCCGACGCGGCGCCTTGCCGGCGCGGAAGCCGGGCAGGCGGACCTCGCGGGCGATCTTGCGGAACGCTTGGTCGATGTCGCGGTCGAACTCGTCCTCGCCGACGGTGATCGACAGCTTCACGAGCTTCTTGGCGGGCGCGTCCTCGGGGGCGTCGACGGGTTCGATGGTGCTCCTCACAGGGAGCCGATGCTACCGGCGCGCCCGTCGGCGACGGGGACCCGTTGCGCGTCGGGCAGCCGTGCCAGAATGAAGCCCATGACGACCTGGAAGCCGAGCGCGCTTGCCCGACCGCACGCCGACCAGCTCAACCTGCGCATCGGCGACACGGTCAACACGACGGTCGAACTGCCGGGCGTCCCGGTCGGGACAGTTGGCAAGGTGCTCCTGGCCAACGGGTTCAACTGGCTGCGCTACCGGGTGCTGTTCACCAACGGTGCGGAGGTCGCCGACCTCGACGGCCGCCAGCTCGAGCCGTACGGCCGCACCGCCAAGCGCCTGGCCAAGGCCGCCGCCAAGCAGCGCTGAGCGCGGTTCACGATCGCGCGATCAGGGTCGCGATCGCGACGATGATGTCGGCGTGAGCTCCACGCATCCTCCGCCGCCGCCTCCGCCTTCTCCACCTCCTCCCCCGCCCGGGCCGTCCTCGTCGTGGGGCCAGCCCACGCGGTCGTCGCCGCCGCCGCCTCCACCGCCGTCCGCTCCCCCGGCGCCGACGCCGGCGCGGGCGGCCGCCGGGTCACCGTCGGCGGTGCCGCTCCGGGCGGTCGCCGCGGTGGCGATCGTCGTCGGCGGGCTCGTCCACCTCGACCTGTACTTCGACGGCTACCGGGAGATCACCACGGCCAACGTCGGCCGGGCATTCCTCGCCAACGGCATCGCCTCGGTGATCGTCGCCGGGTTGCTCGTCGTTCGCCGCGACGTGATCGTCCGCCTCGCCGGGATCGCCCTCGCCGCCGGCACCCTCGCGTCGTTCGCGATGAGTCGCACCCTCGACGACGGATTCTTCGGATTCACCGAGAAGGGCATGGAGCCGTCACCGCAGGCGGTGATCGCGCTCGTCGCCGAGATCGCGGCGATCGTCGCGCTGGCCGCCAGCTTCCTGCCCGCAGTCCGCTGGCGCCGGCAGGCGCTGGTCAACCCGATCGTCGGCGGGGCGCTGGCGCTGGCGTTCGTGGCCGTCGCCGTCGTCGCCTCGGCCGTGTGGGCCAACCGCGACACGAGCGTCGCGGCCCCGCCGTCGGGGTCCGACGAGACGACGGTGACCACCGAGTCGGCGGGTGGCGACAGCGGTGGTGGCGCGACCGCCGTGACGATCAAGGGCTTCGCGTTCGACCCCAAGGAGATCGACATCACCGTCGGCGACACCGTGACGTGGACGAACGAGGACGGCGCGACGCACACCGTCGAATCCGTGGACGGGGCGTTCGCCGAATCGGACGGCCTCGGCCAGGGCGAGACGTTCACCCACACGTTCGACACCGCCGGCACGTTCAACTACGTCTGCGGCATCCACACCGGGATGAAGGCAACGGTCGTCGTCAGCGGCTGACGGATAGCATCCGAGCCTGCCGGGGAGTGGCGCAGCGGTAGCGTTCCTGCTTTGGGTGCAGGAGGTCGGGGGTTCGAATCCCCCCTCCCCGACGCAACGTACCTGGTAGATGGCCATGCGATGTCAGCGGGATGCCGCGCCGCTTGGTCGTCGACCTCACCTGGACCACGAGCCCGGCAGGTTGCTGGCCCATTCGTCGTAGTCCGGTGGCTCCGGTCGCTGCGCTCCTCCTTCAGATCCCCGTGTGGCGGTGCTGAGCCCCACCGCGACCAAGCCCTCACCGCTGCGACCGTCGCCCTGTTCTGACTGATCGTTCGGAGCAGTTGACTGACAAGCAGATCAGCTGTCAAAGTGCGCTCACTGGGCCGGGGGTCCCAATCCGGGGGTCGACCGCCAGAACAGCCGTCTCGGCCCAATGCCGGACCGCCACCTATGGGGAGGAACAGTGCCGACCAAAGAACTGATCGACTCGTTGCGCATCGTCGACACCGACAGTCACATCATCGAGGAGCCCGACCTCTGGACGTCCAGGCTTCCGAAGCGGCTGGCGGAGATCGGCCCGCGGGTCGAGCGCCAGGGCGACCTCGACAACTGGGTCATCGGCGCGTCGTCGCGCCCGCTGCACCACATCACGTGGTTCGCAGCCGCGGGCTGGAAGGAGTTCCCACCGTCCACGCCCGAGACGTTCGACGAATGTGATCAAGCTGGCTTCAAGGCCGAGGATCGACTCGTCCGACTCGACGAATACGGCATCTACGCCCAGGTGCTCTATCCGAACATCGTCGGCTTCCACGGCAAGGCATTCCTCGACGAGCTCGGGCCCGAGGATGCCACCGTCTGCGTGCAGGCCTACAACGATTACCTGACCGACTTCTGCAGTGCCGACCCCAAGCGGCTCATCGCGATCGCGGCATTGCCCTGGTGGGACATCGATGCGTGTGTCGCCGAGATCCAGCGAGTGCGCTCGATGGGCCATCGAGGCCTGCTCTTCAGCGTGGACTTCGAGAAGATCGGCTTGCCACCGATTCAAGATGCGCATTGGGCGCCGGTGCTCGGTGCGGCTCAGGAGGCAGAGCTCTCCATGAACCTGCACATCGGCTTCGGCCAGGAGACGCAGGCCGACCGGGGCGTGAGGGACCTCAACAAGATGGGCACGATGATCGCCCGCACCCAGGACAGCGCCGGGTCATTCCTGTCGGTCGGTCGGCACGTCGCAAAGCTCGCGACAAATGGGGTCTGCATCGACTTCCCCGATCTGAAGTGGGTCGTCGTGGAAAGTGGCACCGGGTGGGTGCCCTTCGTCATGGAGACGCTCGACTGGCACTGGGTGAACTTCGGCGCGCACAAGGAGGCCCCGGAGCGCGAACTTCCCAGCTTCTACATCAAGCGCAACGTCTACGGCACCTTCTGGTTCGAAAAGCACATCGAGAAGGCCTTCGAACTGCTCCCCGACAACATGATGTTCGAGACCGACTTCCCGCATCCGACGAGCCTCTCGCCAGGACCGGCTTCGGCGGCATTGTTGCCGAACGAGCAATTGCTCGCGAGCCTCCAGAACGTCTCGGACGAGCTGGCGATCAAGGCCGCGCAAGACAACGCCTTCAAGCTCTATCACCTGACCTGAACCAAGCCAATCCGGCGAGGCACCCCTCCGGTGCACCCTCTTCAAAAGGAACCATCCACCACATGAAAACCTCCTTGAGACGCGCCTCGGCCCTGACCTGCGGCGCACTTCTGCTCATCTGCGCCGCGGCCTGCTCGTCGGATTCGTCCAAGTCGAGCACGTCGACCAATGCGTCGGCCAGCAGCACGCCGGCCAGCTCGTCAGCGGCGTCGACGCAGCCGAGCGGTCCGGCCGGGACGACCAACGATCCCTCGACGAGCGACGGCCCCAGCGAAGGCACACCCCAACGAGGTGGCGACCTCCGCATCGCCTATTCGACGGAGCCGACGTCACTCGACCCCTCGAAGGGGAGCTCCGGCAACGACTACATGTCGCTCTACCCGCTCTACGACACCCTGCTCACCTACACGCCCGAGCTGGTGCCACAGCCCGGGCTGGCGAAGAGCTGGACGTGGGTCGACGACACGACGTTGGAGCTCACCCTCAACGAGGGGATCCGATTCACCGACGGGACGCCGTTCGACGCCGACGCGGTGAAGGTCAACATCGAGCACTACAAGAGCGATACGTCGAACTGGAAGGCGGATCTCGCATCCGTCGACAGCGTCGAGGTCGTGTCGGCTGACGTGGTGAGGTTCCACCTCAACACGCCCGACGCAGCACTCCTGATGATGCTTGCCGACCGAGCTGGCATGATGATGTCACCAGCTTCACTCGCGGCACAGGGCGATGACTACCAGAACCCTGTTGGCGCAGGGCCGTTCAAGTTGGTGGAGTACAAGCCAGGGATCTCGATCTCGTTCACTCGCAACGACGACTACTGGCAGAACGGTCTGCCATATCTCGACACGATCTCCGTGCAGTTCATGAAGGACGATCAGGCGAAGCTGAATGCGTTGAAGTCCGGTCAGGTCGACTTCCTCCCACAACTGGACTCCTCAGCGGTCGAGCAGCTCAAGGGCCAGGACAAGTTGACCGTTCTCACCCGGAACACCATCTCGTTCGACATGTGCTACATCAACAAGTTGGATCCACCCTTCAACGACGTCCGGGTGCGTCAGGCGATCAACTATGCGACGGATCGCGACGCGCTCAACCTGGCACTCAACGGAGAGACCGGCGAGGTCGCGTGGATGCCGTGGCCCTCCGATTTCTGGGCCTACCAAGCCGATCTCGTGCCGACCTATCCATACGATCCCGAGAAGGCCAAGCAGCTGCTCGCCGACGCCGGATATCCGGATGGCCTGACGATCACCGGCGTGGTGAACCCGGGGCTTCGCCAGAGCTTGAAGAACGAAGTGCTGCAAGCTCAGTGGGCGAAGGTCGGCATCGACCTGAAGCTCAACGTCGTCGAGATCCCAGTCGCGTCGCCGGCCTTCTTCGAGAAGCACGATCACAACATCTATTGCTCAGGTGCTTCCGGCCGCATCGACCCGAGCCTCGCCTTGCAGCAGTTGTACGGCAAGGACAGCTATCTGAACGTCGGCCACGCTGACTTTCCGGGCCTGGGCGACGCGATCGCGGCGACCAGGGCAGGAGCGACACCGGAGGATCGGATGCCAGCTCTCAACGCGGCAGCGAAGATCGCGACGGAATCGGCGATGATCGCGCCACTCGTGTTCATCCCCGCCGTGGACGCGTTCGGAAACAACGTCCATGGTTTCGAGCAGACCTTGTTGAACCGCTCACGGATGACCGACGTGTGGATCAGCCACTGAGCGCAGCCACACGCTGAACGTGTGCGCCCGGACCTCGTCCCCCCAAGAGGTCCGGGCGCACGCGTCTGTCGTTTTCAGGATGGTCTGTCGGAGTTGCCGCGTTCGCCGATGGCGTAGAAGCGTTCGATGTGCTGCCGCATCAGCTCACCGGCGAGACCACCGCGCCCATCGCGGATGGCGTCGAGGATGGCCTGGTGCTCCTGCGTCAGACGTTCGAGCATCGTCTCGGGTTCGCTCAACGACTGCAGCGCCTCGAGCAGGTACTCGCCGATGGCATCGCGCAGCACGCCCATCACGAGCTCGACGGCGACATTGCCACTCGCTTGAGCAAGTGACAGGTGGAAGCGCACGTCGCAAGCGACGTAGTCCTCGACGTTGTCGTGGTGGCTGGGCATCTGAGCGAGCTCGTCTTCAGCGTGCTGGAGGATCGCCGGATCGTCTTGAGCGAGCTTGGCGGCCTTGGCGACGCCGTCGGCCTCGAGGACGAGGCGCAGGTCGACGAGATCGGTGAGCGGAATGGCACCCAGGAGCACCGCACTGGTGATCGCGTCGGCCGCTCGCTCTCGCAGCGCACCTGTTGCAACCCTCGGTCGCGCGGTCGACACCGTGTCGCCACCGGTGAGCAGCCCCTGGGACTGGAGGATCCGAAGCGCCTCACGAATCGTCGTTCGACCGACGTTGAAGTGCTTGGCGAGGAACTGCTCGCTGGGCAACTCCGTTCCTTCCGCCCAGACGCCGGACTCGATCGCGGTGCGCATGTTCCGGGCGACGGTGAGGCTGAGTGGTGCTCGACTGACACCTGCCACGGCGCTCAGATCAGCTGTAGGTGACGCCACGGCCGAAATGTTACCCCGCGGTAACGCGCCCGCCGGGTATTCTCTTCACTGCTTGACAGACGAGCAGATAAGCCTTAGCTTGACTGAGGCCGCCGTGGACGACTCACGGCAAGGGGGCTGTGCCGGCCGTCGGCGACGTCGAAAGGGAACGCAATGTCTCGATTTCTCGTTCTCAAGCGCAGCGCGAGCTGTTGGCCGAAGAACACGTTCACGTACCTGCGAGGCGAACCCGTCACGTACGTCGACGCGCTGGACGTCGCTCGTCGCATGGGCGCCGTGCTGAAGGGCCTGCACCCGGAACCGGTCGTCGCCACGCTGAGCGGCAACGACCCGCTCCTGTTGCTCGCCTCGTTCGGCGTCGCTGCTGCCGGGGGGACGAGCGTCGCGCTCGGAGCAGCCGCGAAGCCCGAAGCGAACCAGGCGATCGTCGAGAAGGCGCGGCCGAGCATCCTCCTCGTCGACGAGGAGCATCGAGCCGATGCCGACCGCCTCGTCGAGCTGGTCGCGATCGAGCACGTCATCACCATGGACTCACGGGCAGCGGCTCCATCGGAGTTCGAGAAGCTGTACGCCGATGCGACACCGGTCGGCGATGTCGCACCGCCCGCTCTCGATCACATCGTCGGGTTCGGCTCGACGGGCGGCACGACCGGCCTTCCGAAGGTCGCTCCGGCCACGAGCATCGCCATCGACATGCAGATCGCGAACGCCTGGGGCGCGCTGGACCTCGGCACCTATCGCACCGTCCACCTGGTCGTCGCTCCGATCTCGCACGCCGCGGGGTCGATGGCGCTGATCCTCACGCCTGCGGGAGCGACGCACCTGGTGCTGCCGAAGTTCGATGCAGGCGCGGTCATCGAGGCGATCCGCGAGCATCAGGTCACCGACATCTACCTTCCGCCGACGGCGATCTATGGGCTGCTGGCAGACCCCGAGATCCACGGGGGCGGGCTGGGATCGTTGCGGCACATCTTCTACGCCGGCGCGCCGATGTCGGCGGAGAAGCTGCGCGAGGGCATCGAGGTGCTCGGCCCCGTGTTCACGCAGTTCTACGGCCAGGCCGAGGTGCCGTTGACGGCGACCTGCCTGACCCCAGCAGAACACGAGCACGCGCTGCGCGAGGCGCCGCATCGCCTGCTGAGCGCCGGACGGCCGACGCTGTTCACGGACCTGGCGATCCTCAACGACGACGACACCCTCGCCAGCGTCGGGCAGAACGGCGAGGTGGGGGTCCGCGGCAACCTGGCGATGTGGGGCTACGTCGGCGATCGCCGTCGCCGCAACGACGAGTACCACCGCACGGGCGACGTCGGCCACCTCGACGAGGACGGCTACCTGTACCTCGTCGATCGCAAGCGCGACGTCATCGTCTCGGGTGGCTTCAACGTGTTCCCGATCGAGGTGGAGCAGGTGATCTGGGCCAACTCGGCCGTCGAGGACTGTGCGGTGATCGGCATCCCGGACGAGAAGTGGGGTGAGGCGGTCACCGCGGTCGTGCAGATCAAGCCAGGGATGAGCGTCTCCGCCGACGAGTTGATCGCCGCCTGCCGCGAGGCACTCGGGCCGATCAAGGCTCCCAAGCGCGTCGACTTCGTGGACGCGCTGCCCAAGAGCCCGGTCGGCAAGGTCCTCAAGCGGGACCTGCGGGAGAAGTACTGGGTCGGCCAGGAGCGCCGGATCTGATGAGCGTGACCGAGCGCGGCTCGTCGCCAGCCGACGTCGTCACAGGTGAGCAGGTGCCGCTGGTCAACTACCTGGCGCTGACCGATGCCCCGCACCTCGTGGCCACCGTCTGCACCGCTTGCGGCGCGAGCTACTTCGGCCGGCGCAACGGCTGCGCCGCCTGCGGCGGCGCTCAGTTCACCACTCGGGCGGTGGCTCGGGAAGGTGTTCTCACGTCGTTCAGCATCGTGCACCTCGCCGCCCCGGGCGTCGACGTGCCATTCATCTCGGGGACGATCGACTGCGACGGCGTGCTGGTGAAGGCCAACGTCGTCGGCGTCCCGTGCCAACCGGAGGCCGTTCACGTCGGCATGCGCCTGCAGCTGACCACCTGGCCACTCGCGCCGGACGTCGATGGCCGTGTGGCGATCGCGTTCGGCTTCACTCCAACGGAAGGGAACGATGTCTGAACCCGTCTGGATCCTCGGGATCCACATGACCAAGTTCGGCAAGCATCTCGATCGCGATGCAACCGATCTGGCGGTCGAGGCGACCCTCGGTGCGCTCGACGATGCCGGCATGACGATGGCCGATCTCGGGATCATCGTGTCGGGGCAGCTCCAGGCGACCGACGGCAGTGGGCAGCGAATCCAGAAGCAACTCGGCCAGACCGGGATCCCCGTCCTCAACGTGGCCAACGTGTGCGCGACGGGAGCGACGGCGTTGCGCACGGCGATGATGTCGATCCAGGCCGGCGACGTCAGCTGCGCACTGGCCGTCGGCGTGGAGAAGCTCTACGGCGCGGGACTGCTCGGCGCGCAGCCGGTGCCAGAGCATGCGCGGTACGTCGCCGAAGGCCGAGATGGAGCCGTCGTGCCTCGCGACGGGATGCTCGGCACCGAGTCGATGCCGGGCGTCATCGGCCAGATCGGCGTCGAATACGGCCACCGATACGGAGACGTGTCGTTCGAGACCTTCGCCAAGATCGCCGAGAAGAGCCACCTCAACTCCACGCTGAACCCGCTCGCGGCCTACACGCGGGCGATGTCGCTCACCGAGATCATGAACGACAAGATGATCGCCTACCCGAACACGCGTTCCATGTGCTCGGCGAACTGCGATGGCGCCGCAGCAGCCGTCCTGGTCGGTGAGCAGACGCTCCGCCAGCTCGACGAGGCCCGCCGGGAACGTGCCGTCAAGATCGCCGCAAGCGTGCTGACGACGGATCCGTGGACCGCCGGCTGCCAGGTGCTCCCCGACATGAACACGTTGACGCGCAACGTGGCCGTACAGGCCTACGAGCGTGCCGGCGTCGGTCCCGAGGACCTGGACCTGGTCGAGCTCCACGATTGCTTCGCGACCGCCGAGCTCGTCCACTACGACAACCTGATGCTCTGCGAGGAGGGCGGTGCCGTCGACTTCCTCGAGTCCGGTGCGCCGTTCCGCGGTGGCTCGATGCCGGTCAACGTCTCCGGCGGTCTGCAGTCGAAGGGTCATCCGATCGCAGCCACGGGGATCGCCAACGTCTGGGAGATCTGCCAGCACCTGCGAGGCGCCGCAGGCGCGCGCCAGGTCGATGGAGCACGAGTCGGACTTGCCCATGTCTTCGGCCTGGGCTCGTCGGCCGCGGTGCACATCCTCACCAAGTGAGCGGCCAGCACCGGGAGCGGCGTGAGCTGATCGTCCGCCAGCTGACCGCGACCGGCTTGCCGCCCGCGGCGATCGTCGCGGCGGAGGGCCACGACCGGTACCGGCACGACAGCTCGTTGGTCTCCTCCCCGACCGGTGATCCCGCCGTCGTCACACGTCCCGCGACGACAGCCGAGGTCGTCACCATCGTCCGCACCGCGTTCCAGCTGGGCGTGCCCATCGTCCCCCGAGGCGGCGGCACAGGCTTGGCCGGTGGGGCCAGCGCGATCGACGGGTGCGTGGTGGTCTCGACCGAGCGGATGACCGCGACGCCGACGATCCACGAGGACGACCTGATCGCGGTGGTCCAGCCCGGCGTGCTCAACGCACGGGTGGCGGCGGCGGCGATCGATCGAGGCTTGTGGTACGCGCCCGACCCGGCCAGCCGAGACATCTGCACGATCGGCGGCAACGTCGCCACCAACGCGGGCGGGCTGTGTTGCGTGCGCTCCGGTTCGACTCGTGATCACGTGCTCGGCCTGGAGGTGGTGTTGGCGGACGGTCGCGTGACGTGGCTCGGAACGCGCACCGTCAAAGGTGTCGCCGGCTACGACCTCCGGTCGCTCTTCGTCGGATCAGAGGGCACGCTCGGCCTGATCACCGAGGCGACGCTTCGACTGACGGCACCGCCACCGCCGATGGCGACGGTGGTGGCGACGTTCCACCAGCTCGAGCGAGCCGGGCGGGCTGCCGCCTTCCTCGCCAGCCGGGCTCGGCCCAGCCTGCTCGAGTTGATGGACCGCACGACCCTCGAAGCCGTCGAAGCCATGACCCACATGGGTCTCACGGCCGACGCGCTGCTCCTGCTCCAGGTCGATGCCGCCGTGCCATCGGAGATGGACGAGCTCGTGGCAGCCGTGCGCGACACCGGTGCCGACGAGGTTCACGTCACCGCTGACGTCGAGGAGGCCCAGGCGCTCATGGAGGTTCGGCGACTCGCCTACCCGGCTCTCGACCGGCTCGGCAAGGCGTTTCTCGACGACATCGCCGTCCCGCTGTCCCAGATCGCTCCCGTGATCGCCGGGATCGAGCGGATCGCCGAGCAGCACGGCATCATCGTCGGCACGTTCGGGCATGCCGGCGACGGAAACCTTCATCCGACGCTCGTCGTCGATCCCGGCAACGAGTCCGACATGCGCCGGGCGTGGTGCGCGTTCGAGGCGATCTTGCGCCTCGCGCTGCAGCACGGCGGGACGATCACCGGCGAGCACGGGGTGGGTCGCCTGAAGGCGTCCTTCCTCGCACTCGAGCTCGATCACACGGTGACGGAGCTGCACCGTGCGATCAAGCGCTCACTTGACCCGATGAACATCTTCAACCCCGGGAAGTTGCTCCCGGTGCCCGATGGTCATCTCGCCGGAGGAGGCGATATCTCGTGCTGCGACTGATCCTGCGTCGGCTGTTGATCATGATCCCGGTCCTGTTCCTGGTGTCGGTCCTCGTGTTCTCGTTGGTCCTGCTCGTCCCGGGCGATCCGGCGTCGACGCTGGCCGGCGAGAGCGCCACGCAGGAGCAGATCGATGCCACCCGGGTCAGGCTGGGCCTGAACGATCCGGTGCTGGTGCAGTACGGACGATGGGTGGGAGGAGCGGTGCACGGCGACCTCGGCAAGTCGCTGTTCACCTCGCAGAGCGTCACCGAGGCGATCGTGCAGCGGATGCCCGTCACCCTGTCGCTCACGGCCGGCGCCGTCGTGCTGTCACTGTTGTTCGGGGTTCCGGCCGGGATCTTCTCGGCGGTGTTCCGACGACGTTGGCCCGATCGGCTGATCGGGATCGGCGCTGCCTCGGCGTTGGCGATGCCGAACTACCTCGTCGGGATGCTGCTCGTCCTCTACGTCGCGATCTGGCACTCGTGGCTGCCGGCGACCGGCTTCGTCCCGCTCACCCAGGATCCGTGGAAGTGGTTCCAACACCTGATCTTGCCGTGGATCACGCTCGGCCTGGCATCGAGCGCCGTCATCACGCGCCAGCTGCGCTCGTCGCTCATCGGCGTGCTCGGCCAGGACTACGTGCGCACCGCGCTGGGCCAAGGGGTTGCGGTCGCACACGGTGATCCTCAAGCACTCGATCAAGAACGCGTCGATCCCGGTGGTGACGATCCTCGGGACGCAGATCGCGTTCCTGCTTGGTGGCTCCGTCGTCGTCGAGCGGGTGTTCGGGCTCGCCGGCATCGGAGAAGCTCGCGATCGGCGCGGTGCAGAAGCGGGACATCCCGGTGATCCAGGGGGTCGTCGTGATGGCCACCGCGATCGTGCTGGTCGCCAACCTGTTCGTCGACCTGGCCTACGGCTACCTGAACCCGAAGGTGCGCGTCCGATGATCGAGATGGTCGCTCAGGATCTCGAGCCGGACGGCATCTTCCTGGCCGAGTCCGGGCCGGTCGACGTGATGGCGATGGCGCCGTTGTCGGGGCGACGGCGCTTCGCACGCCGGTTCAGGTCGAACAAGGGTGCGATGGTGGCGCTCGGCTTCATCGTGTTCCTGATGCTGATCGCCGTCATCGGGCCGTGGATCACGCCCCACGATCCGAACGAGCAGGCGCTCACCAACATGCTCGCCGATCCGTTTCGACGAGGTCACCTCCTCGGAACCGACGAGCCTCGGGCGGGACGTGCTGTCGCGCCTCATCGTCGGCACTCGGGTGGCGATGCTGGCCTCGGGGCAGGCGGTGCTGATCGCGCTGATCCTCGGCGTTCCCCCGGGGCTCCTGGCGGGCTACTTCAGCGGCCGCGTCGACCTGGTGATCATGCGGATCACCGACGCGGTGCAGTCCTTCCCACCGCTCATCCTGGCCATCGCGATGGTTGGGATCCTGGGCCCTGGGCTGACGAACGCGATGCTCGCCGTCGGCATCGTGTTCTCGCCGAACTTCCTGCGCATCGTCCGCGCCGCGGTGCTGGAGATCCGCGAGGAGACCTTCATCGAGGCTTCGCGCTCGATCGGCACGCCGACGTCGCGGATCGTGCGGACTCGCATCCTTCCCAACGTCCTGCCGCCGTTGCTCGTCCAGATCTCGCTGGCGGCCGGCTTCGCGCTCCTCGCCGAGGCCAGCCTCAGCTTCCTCGGTCTCGGCGTCCAGCCGCCTCGCGGATCGTGGGGCCTGATGCTCGGCCGGGGCTACGACTACCTGTCGCGTCAACCGTGGCTGATCGTCTTCCCCGGTCTGCTCATCGCGCTCGCCGTGCTGTGCTTCAACGTGGTCGGCGACGGCTTGGGCGACTCGATCGGCCGTGAAGCGAGGCGAGAGCGATGACGAGCAGCGCCGAACGCGAACGCGACGTGCCGGAGCAGCCGGTGCTGCGCGTCGACGACCTGTGCGTCGACTTCCTCACCGATGCCGGATGGTCGCCAGTGGTCGAGCACGTCGGCTTCACCGTCGGCGCGGGTGAGACGGTCGGCATCGTGGGAGAGTCGGGATCGGGCAAGACGGTCACGTCGATGGCGATCATGGGACTGATCCCGCAGCCGCCGGGGCGCATCGTCTCCGGCTCGATCTCGCTGCAGGGAACCGACATCCTCCGGCTGTCGAAGCGGCAACTGGAGAACGTGCGCGGTGACCGCATCGCCATGATCTTCCAGGAGCCGATGACCTCCCTGAACCCGGCGTTCACCGTTGGCGACCAGATCGCCGAGACCATGCGGCGACACCTCGGGATGTCGCGGTCGGCATCGAAGAAGCGGGCGATCGAGATGCTGTCGCGAGTCCACATCCCGAACGCAGCGCGCCGTGCGAGCTCGTATCCACACGAGTTCTCCGGAGGCATGCGCCAACGGGTGATGATCGCCGTGGCGCTGTGCTGCGAGCCGACGTTGCTCATCGCCGACGAGCCGACGACGGCGCTCGACGTCACGGTCCAGGCGCAGGTGCTGGAGCTCGTGCGCGAGATCCAGCACGAGATGGGGATGGCGATCTTGTTCATCACGCACGACCTCGGCGTGGTCGCCGACGTGTGCGACCGCGTCGTCGTCATGTACGCCGGCCAGGTCGTCGAACAGGCGCCTGTCGAGCAACTGTTCCACGAGCCGGCGCACCCCTACACGGATGGCCTGCTCCGGTCGATGCCGGCCATGGCGGCGCGGACCGGAAGGCTGCACTCGATCAAGGGGCATCCACCGATGGTCGGCGCGTTCCCGCCCGGATGCCGGTTCCACCCTCGCTGTGCTCACGCGATCGACGAGTGCCGGACGGATGCGGTCGCGCTGCGGCCGGTCAACTCGTCACAGCTGTCTCGTTGCATCCGCGCCGAGGAACTCGCTCTCGGCGTCAAGGAGGAGTTGTCGCTGTGACGACGGAACGTGCGAGCTCGGCGACCGACACCGAGCAGACGGTGCCCGTGATCGAGGCGGAGCGCATCACGGTGACGTTCCCGATCAGGCAAGGGATGTTCCAGAAGAAGCTGCGGCTCAACGCCGTTGCCGACCTCTCGCTGGCGATCCTGCCGCGGCAGGCGTACGGACTCCTCGGCGAGTCGGGATCGGGCAAGTCGACGACCGGGCGAGCGCTGTTGCGGCTGCTGCGGATCGATCAGGGTCGGATCCGCCTCGAAGGACGCGACATCACCGACCTCGGCAACCGGGCGTTGACGCCACTGCGGCGGGAGATGCAGATGGTCTTCCAGGATCCGTACTCGTCGCTCGATCCGTCCGCCGTCGTCGCCGACATCATCGGCGAGCCGCTGCGGGTCCACGAGGGGATCAAGGGCAAGGCCCGTGACGCGCGGGTCCGCGAGCTGCTCGATCAGGTGGGCCTGTCGCCGCGCTACACCGAACGCTATTCCTACGAGTTCTCCGGGGGGCAGCGTCAACGCATCGCCATCGCCCGCGCCATCGCCCTGAACCCCAAGCTCGTCGTCCTCGACGAGGCGGTCTCCGCGTTGGACGTCTCCACCCAGAACCAGATCCTGGAGCTCCTCGAGAAGCTGCGCGACGAGCTGGGCGTCGCCTACCTGTTCATCTCCCACAACCTGTCGGTGATCCGCTGGCTCGCCGACCGCACCGCGGTGATGTACCTCGGTCGGATCGTCGAGGAGGGCCCGACCGAGCGCATCTACTCGCGACCGGCGCACCCGTACACCGAGTCGCTGCTGTCGGCCGTGCCGGTGCCGGACCCCGTCCTGCAACGCCAGCGCCAACGGATCATCCTCACCGGGGACATCCCCGATCCGCTCCACCCACCGTCAGGGTGCAGCTTTCGGACGCGGTGTCGACACGCGATGGACATCTGCGCGCAGGATCTGCCGTCGCCGACCGAGGTGCCCGGTGGGGGGTGGGTCGCTTGTCATCTCCAGACGAGCGACACGCGCAACGCCGATCGTGCCGTCCCGGCTGGTGATGCTCGACAGCCCGGCGATGAGCTTCGCGAGGGTGCGAACCTCGTCGCCGGTGACGAGCTGACGGGCGGTGAGACGTCAGGCGGGCCGGACGACGAGCTCGATGCGGCGGTTCTGGTCTCGGCCCACGTCGGTGTCCTCGACGTAGTTCGGCTGGGTCTGGCCCAGGCCGACGGAGCTCACCAGGGCGGGGTCGAAGCCGGCACTCACGAAGAACGCCGCCACCGCTGCGGCCCGACGCTCGGACAGCGCCTGGTTGGACGCTGGGCTGCCCCTGGAATCGGTGTTGCCACGGACCTGGACGGTGGCGCCGGGGTAGCTCTGACGGATGCCGGCCGCGATGATGCTCAGCGAGGCGCGTGCCGGGTCCTGCAGCTGGTCGGAGCCGGCGGCGAAGACGGTGTCGGAGCTCATGGTGTAGACGACGACCTCCTTGCCGTCGGTGGCGCTCTGCAGGTGTTGGGACGTGACGGAGGCGCCACTGGTGATGGGTGCGTCGCGCGGATCGTCGGGCGGCCCGGGGATCCCGAAGAGCGCGCCGGGTACGAGCGTGGCGCCGGTCGCGGGTGCGTTGGCGTAGCCGGCGAGGTCGTCGCAGTAGGTGCGCACCACGAGCCCGGCCTGGAAGTCCGCCGTGCCGCACGTCGGCTCGTTCGTCCCGTCGCCGTTGAAGTCGAACAGCCCGGGCTGCGCGCCGGCGGGAAGCGTCGTGGCGTCCTCAGCAGAGATGGTGGTGTCGGCGTCGGTGGTGGCGGTCGAGGCCGTGATGGTGGTGGCGGTCGATGCCGTGGTGGTGGCATCGGCGGTCGACGGGACGGCGGTCGTGCGGACGGTTCGGGCAGCGGTGGCGGCGGTCGTCGACCGTTCGACGATCGCCGTCGTCGCCGCGCTGCCGCCGCTCGTGATGCCGCCGCAGCCGACGAACAGCAGGGCACCGAACGCCACGAGCATCGCGTCAGGCAGCCGCATCCCGGCGCCCCTGGAACGCAACGCCTCGCTCGTCGTCGCCGACGGATGGCCTGCCGCCGGCACGTTCAGAAGAACCCGCCGACGTGGGTGATCATGACCTGCGCGTCGTCCACGGTGCCGAGACCGTCCTGGGCGCGGCACCACAGGCCGAGGTCGGCGCCGCCGGCGGGGACTTGCAGCCCGCCGTTCATCGACAGGCTCACCTTGACGTCGTCGCGCTGCGGGACCGCGCGCCGGCCGGTCCCTGCGGTCCGGCTGGTCTGGGCGCGCCGGTCGCGCCCACCGGGCCCTGGACGTTCCAGCTGAGCGGATTCTCGCCGAGCAGGCCCGGTGAGATCAGGCAGCGTCCACCGCGCGTCGGGTCGATCACGCGGACGACACCGGTGACCTTGTTCACGCAGCCGGAGATCGTCGTCGCCGGGGACGCCGCCGAGCTGATGGCTCCACCCGCCAACAGGCCCAGGCCCAGGCCTGCAGCAGCCACTGCCGCTGATCGCTTTCTCATCCTCACTCCAATCCACACGTGGTGTGCCGACATCTCGGCTCGGCGCGATCAGCGAGACGTCAGCGAAGGTACGTTTGCCGGACGTGGTCCGCCCGTTCCGGTTCGCCCCGCCGAGCAGCCGGCCCGGCGTGCTCTTCCGGCCGCGTCTGGTGGCGGCGCTCGACCGACGGTGGACCCATCGCCTGGTCACGGTGGTCGCGGGGGCGGGCTTCGGCAAGACGACACTGCTCGTCGACGCCATGACGACGGCGGCCTCCCGGCAGGCTGGGCGCGACGTGTGGCTGTCGTGCGAGCCGAGCGACGACGACGCTGCCGGCGCTGTTGCGCGGCCTGCGCCAAGCCGCCGGGCTGGCGCGCCGTGGGACCCTCGACGGTCTCGGCCGGTGGGTCTGGGCCCAGGCTCCGAACGAGGTGTGCTTCGTGCTCGACGACGTGCACGAGATCACCGCCGGGTCGCCGGGCGCCGAGCTGCTGGGGCAGCTGGCGATCGAGCTGCCCGTCAACGGCCACCTGCTGCTCGCCTCCCGGGAGGCGTCCGTCGTCCCCATGGCTCGGCTCGCGGCGTCCGGCCAGCTGATCCGCGTCACCGAATCCGACTTGATGTTCGACAGCGTCGAGCTGGCGGCGTTCGCCGGGGCCCGTGGCGTGGATCCCCGGGTGTGCGCCGGCTCGGGCGGCTGGCCGGCCCTCGCCGAGCTGTCGGCGTCGGCCGGCGAGGACATGGTGCTCGAGTACCTGTGGGAGGAGGTGCTGGCCCGGCTGGGGACGGTGCGCGCCGTCGACCTCGCGGCGTTCGAGGCGGTGGGCGGGGGCGACGACGACGTCGCACGCGCGGTGACGACCGGCCGGGCCTCCGTCAGCGACCTCGTGGCCGGGATGCCGCTCGTCGAGCGCACGGCCGACGGCGGCGCCGCGCTGCACCCGCTGTGGCGTCCGGCGCTGCGACGCGTGGCGAGCGGCGACGTGCTCGACCGAGCTCGGGTCGCCGCCGCGGCGGCGCACCGCGAGGCCGGTCGGATCGGCGCGGCCATCGACCTCGCCATCGAGGCCGAGGCGTGGTCCGACGCCCTGGCGTTGCTGCGTCAGGCCGAGCTGGCCCAGCAGCCGTCGATGGGCGCGACCGAGTTCGGGCGCTGGCACCTCGCGCTGCCGAGCGCCCTGCGCGACGAGCCGGTGATGGTGATGGCCGAGGGACTGGAGCGCCTCGGCACGCATCCGGTGTCGGCTCAGAAGCTGTTCGAGCGGGCGCGCCACGGGTTCGCCCGCCAAGGTGACGTCGAGGGCGAGGTGGCGGCCATCGCCGCCGACGGCTTCGTCCGCTGGTGGGCCAACGATCAACTCGGGATGTTCGATCTGCTGCGCCGCGTCGAGGAGCTGGCCGCCTTCGGCTCGTCCCGCGCCGACGGCCTGCTGCGAATCGGTGCCGCCGCCATCGCCCACGCCGGCGGGGACTCGGCCGGCGTGCTCGCGGCGTTGGACGGCACTGACGCAACCATCGATCCACACTGGCGGGCCCACGTCGCGTGGCTCCGCAGCGTGGCCCACCGCCGCGCCGGCGACCTCGACGCGGCCTACGACGCGCTCGACGTGCCCGACATCGACACGCCCATCGACGATGTCGTGCGCCAGCACGACATCGTCGATGGCGGACGGACTGGTTGGCCGGTCGCGTCGACGCGGTGCCGGTCCTGATGGCGGAGCTCGGCCGCTTCTACGTCGAGGCCGGGGACATCCACCTGGGCAGCGAGACGCTGCTCGAAGCGGCCGGCAAGCACGCCTGGCTCGGGGACGTCGCCACGGCCCGGGCCGTGCTCGACCAGGCCGCGCGACTGGGAGACACCACGCCATCGCCGCTCAACGACGTGCTGCGGCTCATCGCCAGCGCCGCGCTCCACGTCGCTGCCGGCGACGAACGGGCGGCCGCCTCCTGCCTCGATCCGGCCGCCGGCGCCAGCCTGTCCGGCCCTGCCCGCTGGTACTGGAGCGATCGCGCCGCGCTCGCCCTGCCCTACCTGCTCGTGCCGGGCGAAGCGGCGCGCTACGACAGCGACGAGGCAGGGCCCGTGCACCGAGCGGGCGTCGCGCTGGCCGGCGCCCTGCGCTCCTTCCGGGCCGGTGACAGCACCGCCCTCGCGGCCCTGGAATGGCCGGCGCCGGGCGTGGCGCGGGCGTTCCTGCCCCTGCGATGGCTGGTGGAGCTGTGCGCAGCAGGCCAGGTCGTCGGCAACCCCGCGCCGGAGGAGCTGCGCATGGCGCACCTCACCGAGATCCGCGCCGAGTTGCTGCGGCTCAGCGAGACCGGTACCAGCCGCGCCGCGACCGCCACGTCCGCCGCGAGACGGCGGCCAACGAGCTGTGGCCGGACCACCCCAACCCGAGCCACAACCTGAGCGTCACGCTCCACTACCTGCGGCGGCTGTTGCAGCCAGACCTGACGCCATCGGCGACGCCGTTCTTCGTCGACCGCTCCACCAACGGCCTGACCCTGCGTCCGAGCGAGCACCTCGACGTCGACCTGTGGTCCCTCGATGCGCTCCTCGACGAGGCCGAGCGGGCCGACCGCAGCGGCGACCCCGCCGGCGTCCTCGACGCCACCGCCCGAGCTGCCCCGCTGTGGCGCGGCGACCCCCTCCCCGACCTCCCGGACCAGCCCTGGGCGACCGCCGAACGCTCACGCCTGGCGGGACGCATGGCCCGCGTCGGGCACCGGGCCGCCGAGCTCGAGCTGGCGCGCGGCCATCCCGACGAGGCAGCGGCCCGGGCCGAGACCGTGCTCCGCGCCGACAGCATCCACCGCGGCGCCCACCGACTCCTGGTGCGCGCCCGCGCTCGCCCGCGACGACGTCGACGCGGCGCGCCTCGCCCAACGACGGTATGCCGACGCGCTCGCCGCCGTCGGCCTGCCACCCGACCCGGACGTCGACGAGCTCGTCCGCCCGGCCTGTTGATGGCCCGCCGTCAGCCACCGGTCACCTCGCGCGAGCCCGCAGGTCCCCGAGCGGCGCGACGGGTGACCCGACGCCAGGCGCGGCGCCGGCTCGCCGTCATCGCCGGGCTGCTCGCCGTGATCGTCGTCGGGGCCGTCGTGCTGCTCGCCGGACGCGGTGGCACCGCCACCGGCGAGGCCGGCGAGCTGGGGACGACGACCACGACGCTGCCCTCGATCGACGCGCCGGGCAGCCCGTGGTGGATCGTCAACGCCGGTCGGCCTCTGCCGGATGGCTACGTGCCGGCCGACCTCGTCGTCCCGGACGTGCCGATCGAACCTGGGGCGGACGCCACGCAGCTGACCGCGTCGACGGCGCGGGCGTTCGAGGCGTTGGTCGCCGACGCTCGCGCCGCCGGCTACGAGCTGCAGCTGAACAGCGGCTACCGATCCTTCGACGACCAGGCGCGCCTCCGGGCTCGCTACGTCGCCGATTACGGCGAGGCGACCGCGGCGCGACTCGTCGCCCGGCCGGGGACGAGCGAGCACCAGACCGGGATGGCGGTCGACGTCGGCCTCGTCGGGCTGCCCGACGACCAGACGTTCGGAACGACGGCGGCGAGCCGGTGGGTGGCCGATAACGCCCACCGCTTCGGGTTCATCCGTCGCTACCCGCCGGACAAGGCGGCGATCACCGGGTACGCCAACGAGCCGTGGCACCTGCGCTTCGTCGGCGTCGAACTGGCCACGGAGCTGCACGCCAGCGACCTGACCATGGAGGAGCGCTTCGGCCTCGCCGGGTGAGCCGCGCCGGGCTCGGCCCGTGTCACGCGGGGCGCAGGGTGGTCGTCGCCGTCACCTCGTCGTCGACGACGGGGATCAGCTCGCCGCTCGACCACAGCGCGAGCTGGTCGGTGAAGTGCGCGCTCGCCGGATCGCCGGACGCGCCGAGCGGCACGATCCAGCGGCTGCTGGCACGGTCGGCCAGGTCCCACACGTAGCGGGCGGTGGGGCCGATCACGGTCGCCGTGCCGAGGCCGTCGAGCTGGGTGGTGCACAGCACGCAGTCGCGCCCGCCACCGAGCGGCGGGGAGATCACGTCGGTCACGGCGTCGAGGTCGGCATCCGCGCCGCGCAGTGCGAACCGTGGCGACAGGCGGTGCAGCTCGCCCCACGCCGCCGGCGGCTCGGCGCGCGCGTCGGCGAGCGCTGCAGCGAGGTGGTCCACCCAGCGCAGCCCTGGCACCAGCTCGTCATCGCCGCCGTCGAGGAGCACGGCGAGGCCGTGGGCGACGCGCACCTGGACCGGGACGGTGGTCGCCGGCGGCTCCCACGTGGCGAACGGGTTGCTGCGCAGCGCCGCGGGAAGCTCGGCGACGACACGGCGGACGAGGTGCCCGAACGTGCGCACCACCAGCGCGGCCACCTCGGAGTCGGCCGCCAGGTGGCCGTCCCAGCCGACGAGCTCCGGGGCGAGCCCGAGCGCGGCGAGCCGCCGGGCGAGACCGAGGCCGGGCAGCCACACGTCGTCGACGTGCACGGCGCGCTGGTCGTCGACGCCGTGATCGGCGGCGGCGTCGAGCCGGGCGCGGATCCGCGTCGCCCGGAACGGCGCGGCGTAGTCCGGGCCGATCGCCTCGCCGATCGCGCCGGCGGCGATGCGCTGGTTGGCGGTGACCACCACCGAGGCGTCGCGCTCGGTCGGCAGGTCACCACGCTCGATCAGGCCGCGCCACCCATACGTGTCGTCCCAGCCCGGCACCGGCAGGTGCTGGTTGAGCGGATGACGGCGCGGGATCTTCCCGGCCGTGCGGTAGGCGACGTGGCCGTCGCGGTCGGCGAACACGAAGTTGTTGGCCGGCTCGACCCAGGCGGCGATCGCGGCATCGACGTCGCCGACCGTGCGGGCCCGCAGGAGTGGCAGGATCGTGCGCAGCGTGCCGCCGGGCTCGTGCAGGCCGGTGGCGGCGAGCGCCAGGCCGACGCCGTGCTCGCTGCCGCCGACCACCACCGGGCCGTGCGCCGTGGTCAGGCACTCGACCTCGACGGGATCGCCGTCGCGCACCTCGATCGTCTCGACGCGCCGGTCGATCACCGCGTCGGGCAACCGCTCGACGAACAGGTCCTGGTAGTCGGCCATCGCGTTGGTGACGCCCCACGCCACCGCATCGGTCTGGGCGAAGTGCTGGATGCCCGGCACGCCGACGAACGAGAGTCCGCTGACGTCGATGCCCGGCCCGTCGAGGTGCACCTGGTAGTAGACGCCCGGCATCTCGATGGCGCGGTGCGGATCCCCGGCGACGAGCGGCAGCCCACTGGCCGTGCGCGAGCCGTGGACCGCCCAGGCGTTGGAGCCCGACGCGCCCAGGCCGAGCGGCGCCAGCTCGCGCTCGATGGTCGCGACGGTGTCGGGGTCGGCGTGGACCGCGGCCACCTCGTCGAGCGCCTGGAGGACACCGGAGGGGACGATCAGCGGCACCGAGCCGCGGCGCCCCTCGTGAGCGAAGCGGTCGATCGCCTCCACGCCGAGCGCGGCGGTGACGCGCGCCGCCCACAGCTTCGACTGCCACGTCGCGAAGTTGACGTGGCGGACGAGGAAGACGAGCACCGGCGTCCACGGCTCCCACACCTCGAACGCCGCGCCGACGGCGCTCATCTCGCGGGTCGTGCCCACCTCGACGGCCGCGGCGTTGACCCCGGCGACGAACGCGTCGAGCACGGCCCGGGTCTCGGCGTCCAGCGCGTCGTAGCCGGCGCGGGCATGGTCGGCGAGGCGCAGGCGGCGGTGCACCGCGTCGGTGACCACGTTGGCCACCGTGCCGTGCAGCTGCGCGGTAGGCCCGAGGGCCCGCCGCCGATCCCAGTCCATCTGCCAGAGCCGGTCGACCGCGGTGGCGTACCCCTGCCCGAAGAACACGTCGGCAACCGAGGAGGCCCGCACCCGCGGGATCCCGTGCCACCCTCGCTCGATCACCACCACGTCGTCGATGCCCTCGACCACCCGCTCCCTGGACATCGCTCGGACACTAGGACGTCGGGCCGCTTCATCACCTCGTGGCAAGCAGCCGACCGGACCGCCATCGCGGTGCGTCATGGACCCAGCAAGGCGGCGGGGATGACGGCAATGCCGTCGGGGCGGCGGTAGGCCGTCGACCCCGTCGTGATGACCGCGGCGTCAGTCAGCACGTCACCGAGCCGTTCGCGCAGCCAGCGGAGATGGCGGACGTCGCGCTCGTCGGCAACGGCGCCAAGCTTCACCTCCAGTGCAACGACGGCACCGTCGTCACCGGTGACGATCAGATCGACCTCATGCTCACCGCGCTGGGTGCGCAGATGGCTGACGGACGCTCGGTTGGCTTGCGCATACACCCGCACCGAAAGCGTCAACAGGCTCTCGAACAGGGCACCCAGCAGCGTGCCGTCACGTGGCATCGACACCGAGCCGGGATCGGGCGTGCTCAGCAACGAACGGGGCGTGACCCCGAGCAGACGAGCGGCGAGTGCCGGGTCGGCCAGATGGTGCTTGGGTGTCTGCCCCAACGCCGCCAAGAGGTTCCTCGAGCCCGTCCACGACGGCAGTTCCTCCAGGAGCCACATGCGCTGGAGGACCTCGCGGTATGCCACCACGGTGGCGCGGCTCGGCTTGTCGGGCAGGCCAGGTGTCGCGGCGTCCAGGATGGCGCTATAGGTGGCAATGGTCGAAGTCGCCGCTGCGTACGCCGCCAGCCAGGCGCGCAGGGTGTGCGGACGACGCACCGGCCGGCCGGCATCGGCGAAGTCGCGATCGACCACCGTGGCCAGATAGCCGTCCAGGACATCGGCACGCACGTCGGGCTCGAGCGACCTGATCGCCGGAAACCCTGAGCCGGCGATCTCGTCGGTGTACCGATCGAGGTCGAGCGCGCATTCTCCCCCGACATCCGCCGGCCCTCGTAGCATCTCCCCGAGCGACACGGTCGGGGTCACGAGCGCTCGTTCGGCGAGACTCAGCGGGCGCATCCGCAACGTGACGATCCGCCCTGCCCCCGAGTGCTTGGGCGCTTCGGCGGGGAAGCTGGAGCCTGCCAGCACGTAGGTGCCTGGCCCCGATCCTGCATCGACGTCGTGGCGCACCCGGTCCCAGACCGGCGGATGGTGCTGCCACTCGTCGATCAGGAGCGGCTTGGCAAGTCGTTCGAGACGGCGCTGGTCGTCGCGGAGCAGCGCAACCTCGGCGGCGTCGTCGAGCGTGATCGAGGCGGCGACTCGGCGGCGCGCCGTCACCGTCTTGCCCACCGCCTTCGGTCCTTCGATGGCGACTGCGGGGAGCCCCGCGAGCAACCGGTCGAGCTGTCGATCGACGATCCGCGGTAGATATGCCACATCCCTACGATACGGATCTGACATGTTCTACGATACAGATTTGTCACCATCTACGAGACAAGTCCGTGACGAAGGGGTCACCCCGAAGCCCACCCGTGACAAGAAGAGGTCGAGGAGGTCGGCGTCGCCGAGGACCTCGAGATCTCCTGCCCGTGGTGGCACACGGCGGTAGAGGCCGAGGAGCAGGTCGGTAAGCGGACCGCGCCAGGCGACGGCCGACTTCTCGTGGCTCGGGCGCCAGACGATCACGTCGCCGGTCAGGTCGACCACCCACTCGGCGTCGAGGCCGGCGGGCGCGTCGGTGGCGTGCAGGTGGATCGTCCGGCCGGGGCCGATCAGCTCGCGCTGCTCCGGCTTGACCTCGAGCATCGTCGGCAGCGAGGCGAGCTCCATCCACTCGTCGATCGCGTCGGCAGCGAGGTCTGGCTCGGTAGTGAACGTCCGGTCGAGCGCCAGTTCAGCGTCGGCGCGATGGACGAGCGTCTCGTGGGCCAAGCGCCGCGGCCAGAAGTCGCCGTCGCAGCCGGGCACGGGCGTCCACACGTCGAGGCCGGGACCGCCGTCGCGCAGCGTCGCCGCGAGCAGGGCGGCCCCGTCACGCAGCCATGCGGCGATCGTCGCGGCGCCGTCGTCCGGATACGAGGCGACGTCGCGCACGCCGTCGTCGGCGATCGGCGCGGCGGCGCGGGTGCGGACGATCTCCTCCACCCAGCGATGACCCCCGCCGACGTGGCGGGCCAGCTGGCGCACCGTCCAGCCCGGGCAGGTGACGACCGGCCGTCCGAGGTCGGCCTCGGCGAGCGCGTCGGCGAGCAGATCCGTCTGGGTGACGATCTCATCGGTCAGTCAGTCGAAGGACAGCCGGGCCATGCCCGACGAACGTAGCGACCGCCAGCACGCTCCGAGGACCGATCGAGCAGGTCGGCGATGTACTCGACCACCGTCGTCGCCGTCCGGGCGATGTCGGTCTGGCCGAGCGGTTCGACGACCGGCGGGCGCTCGAACCTGGCCAGGCCGTAGACCCTGTACGTCGCCGGGTGGGCGCCGCGGATGTCGGTGATCAAGGCGTTCACCCGGTCGGGGTCGGCGACGGCGCTGAGCGGACGGGCGCACGCCGCCAGGTCGAACAACACCTCGGTGATCGCGCCGGCCGGCAGGTGATCGATCAGCGCACGCCGCAACCCGGCCAGCGCGACGAACGGCCGCCCGGCACGGGTCTCGACGGCGGCGAGGGCCGTCTGGCCGGTGCCGGTCAGCGCACTCGGCGGCGATGTGCTCGTCGATCACGGCGTCATGCCGGCGCTGCAGGTCGGCGTCCGTCGCGGTCACGGTGTCGATGCTCATGGTTCCTCCCCCCACTTCGTCTCCGGCCGCCCAGGCGGCGGCCCCGGGACGGACGGTACGCCGGGGTCGTCACGCCGTGAAGCTGTGGAACCCCACAGGTCCAGGCGCTGGGATCACTCCGCCTGACGGGCGCTCACGAGCCCGGACCGTCTGGCTCGCGGCCGTAGACGAGCATCCCGCCGAGGGCGTGCTCGCGGACGTCCTCCGGCGTCAGGTAGCCGACCATCTGGATCAGGCGGGCGACGAGGCCGGTCCAGCCGGTCTGGTGGCTGGCACCGAGGCCGGCGCCGTCGTCGCCGTGGAAGTACTCGTAGAACAGGATCAGGTCGCGCCACGCCGGATCGGTCTGGAACTTCTCGGTGCCGCCGTACACCGGGCGGCGTCCGTCGTCGTCGCGCACGAAGATGGCGATCATCCGCGTGGCGATCTCCCGGGCCACCTCGTACAGCGTCATCTCCACGCCCGAGCCGGTCGGGCACTCGACCTTGAAGTCGTCGCCGTAGTAGGCGTACATGTGCACGAGGCTGCGCAGCACGAGGTACCCGGTCGGGAACCACACCGGGCCGCGCCAGTTGGAGTTGCCGCCGAACATGCCGGTGTCCGATTCGGCCGGCAGGTAGCGAACCTCGTAGCGCTCGCCGTGCACGTCGATCGAGTACGGCTCGGCGAGGTGCGCCCGTGACAGTGAGCGCAGCCCGTACGGACCGAGGAACTCGTCCTCGTCGAGCATCCGCGCCAGCACCCGCCGCAGCTTGTGCTCGTCGAGGATCGCCAGCATCCGCCGGCCGGCCTGGCCGCGGTTGGCGATGTTGTGGACGTTGTCGACCAGCTCGGGCATCGTCGTCAGCCGCCGCCGCAGGCGGGCGACGACGGACTCGCCGACCGCGAGGTCGGCGGGCATCACCGTCGACGCGCACAGCGGCAGCAGGCCGACGAGCGAGCGCACCTTCAGCCGCTGGGCGCTGCCGTCGGGCAGGCGCAGGACGTCGTAGAAGAAGCCGTCCTCCTCGTCCCACATCTCGTCGTCGTTGACGCCGATGCGGTCCATCGACGCGGCGATGTAGACGAAGTGCTCGGCGAACTTCAGGGCCATGTCCTCGTACAGCTCGTCGTGGCGGGACAGCTCGAGGGCGATGCCCAGCATGCACTGGGCGTAGAACGCCATCCACGCCGTGCCATCGGCCTGCTCGAGGTGCCCACCGGTGGGCAGCGGGGCGCTGCGGTCGAACACGCCGATGTTGTCGAGGCCGAGGAACCCGCCCTCGAACACGTTTCGCCCGGTCGGGTCCTTGCGGTTCAGCCACCACGTGAAGTTGACGAGCAGCTTCTGGAACGCGCTGCGCAGCCAGCGGACGTCGCCGTGGCCGCGCTGCTCGACCTCGGAGTCGTAGACCAGCAGCACCGCGTAGGCGTGGACCGGCGGGTTGACGTCGCTGAAGTTCCACTCGTAGGCGGGCAGCTGGCCACTCGGGTGCAGGTACAGCTCGCGCAGGACCAGCTCCAGCTGCCCCTTGGCGAAGTCGAGGTCGATCATCGCCAGCGCCACCGCGTGGAAGGCCAGGTCCCACGACGCGTACCAGGGGTACTCCCACGTGTCCGGCATCGAGATGACGTCGTCGTTGATCATGTGGAACCACGCCTGGTTGCGCACGCCGCTGGGCGGGCCGCCGTCGAGCGGGTGGGCATGGTGCTCGGTCAGCCAGCGGTCGAGGTCGAACGAGTAGTACTGCTTGCCCCAGACCATCCCGGCCAGCGCCTGGCGCATCACCGCGGCCGCGTCGGCCGACACGCTCGGCGGGGTGATCGACACGTACAGCTCGTCGGCATCGGTGATGCGAGCGGCGACGACCGCCTCCAGCTCCTCGCGGGCCAGCGCCGGCGAGCCGGTGCGGCACAGGCGCAGCTCGACGGCCACCGCTCCCCCGGCTGGGACCACCAGCCGATACAGCGCCGCGGCCTTCGTGCCCGTGCGCGCCGGGTTGACCGCGCCGTGCTCACCGTCGACGACGTAGCGGTGGAACGCGTCCTTGACGTACAGCGACGCGTTCGGCCGGCCCCACAGCCGTTCGCTGTTCGTCTCGTTCTCCGTGAACAGCAGCTCGTCGGCGTCGAAGCAGCGCAGCTCCCAGTGACCGAGCTCGGCGTGCGCGGCGGTGATCGTCTCGTCGCCGTCGGCACCCAGGGCGCCCTTGGGACTGCCCGTCCACCACGTGTTGCGCAGCCACAGCGTCGGCAGCAGGTGCACCGTCGCGTCGTCGGCGGCGTGGTTGGTCAGCGTGATCCGTACGACGATGTCGTCGGGTCGCCGCTTGGCGTACTCGACGTCGACGTCCACGTAACGGTCGTCGTCGAAGATCCCGGTGTCGAGCAGCTCGTACTCCATCTCCGTGCGGCTGCGCGAGCGGTTCGTGGCGACGAGATCGGCATACGGGTACGGGTCGAGCGGATACCGGTAGCGGTACTTCAGGTACGAGGCCGTCGGCGTCGCGTCGAGGTGGAAGGAGTACTCCTTGACGTCCTCGCCGTGGTTGCCCTCGGCGTTGGTCAGGCCGAACAGGCGCTCCTTGAGGATCGGGTCGACGCCGTTCCACACCGCCACCGCGAAGCACAGGTGCTGGTGGTCGTCGGAGATCCCGGCGATGCCGTCCTCGCCCCACTTGTAGGCCCGCGACCGGGCCTGGTCGTGGGTGAACGACTCCACGCGTCACCGTCGTCGCTGTAGTCCTCGCGGACCGTGCCCCACTGGCGCTCGCTGAGGTACGGCCCCCAGTGGTGCCACGGCACCCCGGCGCGGACCTCCTCCAGGCGCCCCGCTTCGACGCCGCGAGCCATGGCGTTCTTCTAGTCGATCTTGCCGACGGCGTCGCGCACCAGCTGGTGGAACACGCCGACGCCGTGCTCCCACTTCGGGCTGAGGAAGCCGGTGTCGTAGTTCCCGGCGTTCAGGTTGCGCTGGACGTGCTCGCAGACGCGCACGTCCTCGTCGGCGACCTCCTCGCTGAACTTGACGATCGCCTCCACGTCGGTGGCGTCGTCGGCGAAGAAGTACTCGAAGATCAGCTCGCTGTGGTGGTGGCCACACGGCAGCCAGCGCTCGACGGCGAAGCCGCCCGGGAAGACGTCGAAGGCGAACGTCGGCCAGAACCAGCCGAACACGCCGAACGTGCTCTCGTCGCGCGGCGGCATCACGTGGATGTTCCAGCGCGGATCGCCCTTGATGATCACCTCGTAGTGGAGGGCGTCGGCGTCCCGGCTCATCGCCGGGTGCACCGTCGGCAGGTGGTAGCCCTCCATGAAGTTGTCGCCGTACGTCTTCCAGTTGCAGGCCACCAGGCGGGTGCTGCGGCTGTGGAAGCGGTACTCCTCCAGCGGGTACTGGGCGACCTCGTCGGGGAACTTGCCGAGCCACTCGTCGAGCGGGGCGATGTCCGGGTTGAGGCAGACGAACACCATGCCGCGCCACGACGCGACCTGAATGCGGGGGAGGTCCATGTCCTCGGGCGCGGGGCCGCCGAAGTCGCGGGCGTTGATCAGCGCACCCTCGGCGTTGAACGCCCAGCCGTGGTAGCGGCAGACCAGGTTGGCCTGGCAGCCCTCGCCGTCCCACACGATCGGGCCGGCGCGGTGCGGGCACAGGTTGTAGAAGCCCTTCAGCGTGCCGTCGTCGCTGCGGCGCACGAAGATCGGCCAGCCGGCAAGGTTCTCGGCGACGTAATCGCCCGGGTTGCGCAGCTGGTGCTCGTAGCCCACGTGCACCCAGGTCGACCCGAAGATCGGCCACCGCTCCTTCTCGAACACGGCGGGGTCGGTATACCAGCGAGCGGGCAGGGTCTCGACGAGCTCCATCGCGACGATCCTATGGGTCAGGGCCGGGGCGGGGGCGGAGGGGCCAGACCCGGCGTGTCCAGCGCCTGCATCGCCATCAGGTCGCGCATCTGCCGTTCCATGCCCTCGGGCGAGCCGTCCAAGAACAGCACGTTGCCGCGGCCTTTCTCGGCGACCTCGCGGATCGTCTCGGTCCACATCGAGAACAGGATCAGCGAGGCGTCGGCGTCGTTGCGCTCCAGCTCCCTGGTGGCCTGCGCCAGGCCGCGGCTGACCTCCTCGCGGAACAGGGCGACGCCCTGGCCGCGCAGCTGGGCGGCGGTGCGCTCGGCCTCGGCGGCGATGCGGATCGCCGTGCCCTCGGCCTCGGCCTCCTTGGTCTTGCGGATCAGCAGCGCGTCGCCCTCGTTGGTGGCCGCGGCCTTGAGGTTGTTGCTGGCCACGACCTGGGCCATCGACGTGGTGATCGCCTGGTCGAAGGTGATGTCGTTGAGCTGCAGGTCCATCAGGTGGTAGCCCCAGCCTTCCAGCGTCTGGTCGAGGTTCTCCTTGACCTCCTTGACGATCTCACCGCGCAGCCCGAGGATCTCGGCCTGCTTCATCGTCGCCACGAAGCCACGCGTCGAACCCTCGACGCTGCGCACCAGCGCGGTGAGGAAGTCCTTCTCGCTGACGAACTTGAAGGCCACGTTCTTGATCGTGTCCTCGCTCTCGTTGACCACGCTGTAGACCATCATCGCCGTGAAGTAGACGTTGGCCTGGTCCTGGGTGATCGCCTGGAACTGCAGCTCGACGGCACGGTTCTGGACGCTGATGCGCCGGTAGATGCGCTCGACGAACGGGGTGACCACGCTGAGGCCGGGCCGCAGCGTGCGCTTGTACTTGCCGAAGACCGTCGTGACCGCGACCGAGCCCTGGGTGACCTGGCGCAACCCCGTCGCCATCCACAGCAGCACGATCACGCCTGTGACGATCAGTGCGATCGGCGCGATGCCGAGTGCCAACACGTTGCACCTCCTGGGTTCGACCCTGCTTCGGATGCTAGGCGGCTTCGCCTGCTGACGATGATCAGTCGAGGAACTCGAGGATGTCCGGGAGGGCCGCCGGGTCCTGGATGACGAACAGGTGCCCGCCCTGGTACGTGCGCAACTGCGAGCCGGCGATGCGCTCGCGGATCGCCTGGCCGTTGGCCGGTGGGGCGATGCCGTCGAACTCGCCGCAAGCGACGAAGGTCGGCGCGGTGATCCTCGGCAGGCGGTCGGCGACGTCGTGGTGACGGCGGGCCTCGAGCTGCATCGCCTCGCCGCGGCGCTGCTCCGGCGTGCGCTCGCGGGCCGCCCCGACGGCGCGGTTGGCGACGATCGCCCGGTCGAGCGCATGGGTGCCCAGCCACTCGTCGTCGAAGCGGGTGTCGACGAGGCGCAGCCCGGTCGCGTCGCGCTCGTCCGCGGGCAGCGCAGCCAGCTCGTGCAGCGGGTACGACGCGCCGGCCGCTGCCACCGGCCGACGTGCACACCAGCGCGAGACGCTCGATGCGCTCGGGCGCGGTGACGGCGATCTCCTGGGCGACCATGCCACCGAAGCTGATCCCGACGAGCCGGGCGGTCGCCCAGCCGACGTGGTCGAGGAGGGCGAAGGCGTCGGTGGCGTAGTCGGCCATCGTCGGCTGGGCAGCCGGCACGCTCGTGCGGCCGAGGCCGCGCTGGTCGTGGACGAGGACGTGGAAGCGCTCGGCGAAGCGCTGGATCAACGGCCGGGTGGCGTCGATCGAGCCGCCGGAGCCGTTGACGAACAGCAGGTTCGGCCCGTCACCGAGCTGCTCGTAGTACAGATCGAGATCGGCGAGACGAAGCGTCGGCACGACCACAGCTTGGCCTGGGCGTCGACGCCGACGGTGTACGCGGTCGTCGACAGCGAGCCGTCGACGTAGCCGTCAGCCCGCTCGCCGCCGGCGGACGCCATCCCGGCGAGGTGGAGCATCGGGATGTCTCGCCGGGGCCGCGTTCGACGTCTACGACGTCGAGCCGCTCCCGGCCGACAGCCCGTTGCGCCGCCGTGACCGCATCCTGCTGACGTCGCACACCGCCGGCACGACGAACGAGTCGTTCGCCCGCATGACCGATCTGCTCGGTGACGACCTCCGCCGGGCGACGACCGGCGAACCGGTCCGCAACGTCGTCAACGCCGCCGATCCGATCGTCCGCCACCGCTGACGCATGCACCGATCCGGCTCGGAAACGAGCCGATCCGATCCGTGCGTCGCTGCGTCGACTGGCCGAGGGGGTGGCGGACGATCCGCCGCTCGTCGTCGAGCCTCCTGGGGTGGGCGACGATGCCGGTGGCGGCGATCGGCATCGCCGTCGTCGGCTGGCGCAGCGCCGACCGTTGGCGGCGGGTGGTGTCGGTGCTGGCGATCCAGTTGTGCGCGATGTACGCCGCGAACCTGATCAACCAGTTCTACGGCTACGAGCCGACGCGGCCCCAGCTCCCCGTCGTCGTCACGGTCGCCGGCGTGCCCGGTCAGCCGGTCAACATGATCCAGGCGGCCGGGGCCACGTCGGTGGCCGACCAGTACGCCGCAGCGCACGGCGGCCACGCCCCGATCCTCGTCTTCGCCGACCCCTACGGCAGCTTCACCGGCGGCACCGAGTGCGTCGACGGCCCGCTCGGCAACGCCGAGACCTACCTCACCGTCGACGTGCCGCACTTCGCCGAGCGCCAGTTCGCTGCGGCCAGCGACGCGGCGAGCTGGGGCATCGTCGGCTACAGCGCCGGCGGCACCTGCGCGATGGAGATGGCGCTCGGCCACCCCGACGTCTACGGCACGTTCGTCGACAATGGAGCGCGACGTGCTGGTGCGGAGCGATCGTCGTCGCCTCGGCCTTGGCTCGAAACTGCTCGCCCTGATCTGCGAGCAGACCGTGCAGAACGGTCGATCGCTCCTGACGTGGGAGACCGTCGTGACGACCTCGAGGCCGCCGACGTCCTGATCGACGAACCCTTCCTCGCTGAGCTCGATCAGGCACTCGCCAAGTCGGGCCGAACGCGCTGGACCTGCTTCGTCCGTTCCGCCGACGGCGCCTGTGTCGGCGGAACGGAGGTCACGTTCGAGCCCGACGACCCTGCGACCGTCCGCCAACAGAACACCGGCGTGGACCCCGCCATCTACCAGCACGCCGCCAAGGATCGCGACACGGTGATCGCGGAGCGGACGGGCGAGGCGGTGGGAGTCGCGCGACGTCGGGTGCGTCCGGGGGAGCTCTCGCTGTCAGCCATCGCACGGTTGGAGTGGTTGGTGGGGCCGATCCATCAAGCCCAGCCGGACAGCGACCCGAGTGAGTCCCATCACGTGGTGTAGGAGGCCTCGACCATCGCTGGGGTGATGGTGGTCATCGTGCGATTCTCGGAAGCGACCAAGCCAACGAGAAGGACGCACGATGACCACCCGAGAGTTTGCCCTGTCTGACCTTGCCGCGCGGCTTGCCGGCAGCGACGCGTCGTTGTCGACGTCGTTGCGCGACATCCTCGCCGCCGCGTTGCAGGAGCTGATCGAAGCCGAGCTCACCGCGACGATCGGCGCCGGCCCCGGCGAGCACAGCCCGGAGCGCACCGCGTTGCGCAACGGGCACCGCCCCAAGCTGGTCTCCACGCCGGCGGGTGACGTCGAGGTCGCGATCCCGAAGCTGCGCACCGGCAGCTTCTTCCCCGAGTTGCTCGAGCCGCGCCGACGCGTCGACCGTGCCCTGTGGGCGGTGATCATGACCGCGTACATCACCGGTACCTCGACCCGGAAGGTCGACGACCTCGTCAAAGCGCTCGGCTGCGACTCGGGCGTGTCGAAGTCGACCGTGTCACGGATCTGCGCCGGCATCGACGCCGACGTCAACGTGCTGCGCACCCGCCGGCTCGATCACCAGCCGTTCATCTACGTCTGGCTCGACGCCACCTACGTCCACGTCCGCGAGCACCGCCACGTCGTGTCCAAGGCCGTCGTGATCGCCACCGGCCTACACGCTGACGGGCACCGCGAGGTACTCGGTGTCGACGTCGGCGACTCGGAGAACGAGACGTTCTGGCGCGAGTTCCTCACCAGCCTGACCGACCGCGGCCTGGGCGGTGTGCGCCTGGTCGTGTCCGATGCGCACGCCGGTCTGGTCAAGGCGATCCGGCGCAGCCTGCAAGGCGCCGCCTGGCAACGCTGCCGCGTCCACGCGATACGCAACCTGCTCGCCGCGGCCCAACACCGCCACCGTCAGATGATCGCCGCCCTGATCCGCACCGTGTTCGCCCAACCCGACGCCGACACCGCCCGCGCCCAGCTGCGCGGTGTCGTCGACCAACTGCGCCCCTACGCGCCCGCAGTCGCCGAGCGGCTCGAAGCGATGGAGGCAGACGTGCTCGCCTACACCGGCTTCCCGCCAGCGCACTGGTCGAAGATCTGGTCGAACAACCCAATCGAACGCCTCAACCGCGAGCTCAAGCGACGCACCGACGTCGTCGGGATCTTCCCCGACAAGCAGTCCGTGATCCGTCTCGTCGGAGCCCTCCTCGTCGAGATCAACGACGAGATGATCGCCGCCGAACGCCGCTACATCGCCGCCGCTTCCGTCGCCGAGCTCACCGACAACAACGCCGAACTAGCCTTGCCCGCAGCACCCCGAAACTGACCCACAGCCGACGGGAACGCACGTGGTCACCTACACCACGAGACGGGACGCCATCCGCGACCCGTGAGCGGTCGGTCCGAGAGCACCCGCCTATCGAGCTCCACGCCTACCGACCGATGCTCCGTTGAACCCATCCGAGCACGCTCGGCGGGCCGTCAGCGACGCGAAATGGGCACTTCACCTGGAGCGGGCGACGGGAATCGAACCCGCGTCATCAGCTTGGAAGGCTGAGGTTCTACCGTTGAACTACACCCGCAGAACAGGGGTCAGGCTAGCTCCGTGGGCCGATCGAACCATTGGTGCGCGACGGCGATGCGTCGCCGTCGCAGCCACCGTACGGTCGTCGCCTGATCGAGCGGCGAGGCACAGGCCTCGCCCCGGGGAGGGACGATGAGAGCACGACTGCTGGGCATCGCCGCGGTCGCACTGCTGAGCGGCTGCGGCGTCGTGGCCGACGCGCTGCCGACCGAACCGACGACGACCGCGGCTCCGGCGACGACGATGGCCGTCGTCGCCTCGACCGCACTCCCCGCTCCGCCGTCGGCGTCCGAAGCGCCGGCGACGTCACCACCGCCGGGCACGACGGTGCCCGCGCCACCGACCGTCACCGCGCCACCGACCGTCACCGCGCCGCCGGTGGTCGCCGTGCCACCGGCACCGCCGGTGACCGTCGCCGCCGAGCTCGTCGACGCCTGCGTGACGTACGTCCAGCTGGCTGCGTTCGTCGGCGATCCGCGAGCGTCGGCGACCTGGGCCGGCGCCGCGCAGGACGAGAGCGCGTTGCGCACCCACTGCGAGTCGATCGGCACGGACGATCCGCCGACGATCGAGGCGATGCCTCAGCAGCTGGCCGACCTGCGCACCGCGATCGAGGCGACGACGACCACCCAGCCGCCGACCACACCGCCACCCCGGCCGACCAACCCGCCCGTCACCGCGGCGAAGCCGGTCGCGAACACCCAGCTTCCCTCCGCCGACGATGCCGGCCCGACGGCGATCTGCGAGGACGGCACGGAGTCGTACTCGGCGCACCGGCGCGGCACGTGCTCGCACCACGGCGGCGTCGCCCGCTGGATGCGCAGCGTCCCGGCCTGAGCACGCGCCCGCGGAGGCCGCCCCACGCGGACAACCGGCATCCGCCGGAGCGGACTCCCCCACGCTGCCGTCGCTAGCGTGCGCCGACGGGGGATTCGATGGATGCATTGACGGCGACGACGGCGAGCGGCAAGGTGCCGGCGCGGGCATGGCAGACGCTGTTCATCACGTCGGTGTCGATGTTCCTCGTGGCGATGGACGTCACGATCGTGTCGGTCGCCCTGCCGGGCATCACCAAGTCGTTCGACGACACCCCGCCGACGACGCTCGCCTGGGTGTTCACGGCCTACAACATCACGTTCGCCGCACTGCTCCTGCTGGCCGGCAAGCTCGGCGACCGCTGGGGCCGCAAGCGCACGTTCCTGTGGGGCCTGGTGCTGTTCGCGGTGGCATCGCTGATCGCCGCGATCGCCCCGTACGCCGGCGTCCTGATCGGCGCCCGGGTGCTGCAGGCCGTCGGCAGCGCGCTGCTCTACCCGGCGTCGCTGGCGCTGCTCCTGCCTGAGTTCCCGCTGGAACGGCGGTCGATGGCGATCGGCGTCTGGGGCGGCATCGCCGGGCTCGGTGGGGCGGTCGCCCCGACGATCGGCGCGCTGCTCGTCGAGCTCGCCGGCTGGCGGGCGGTGTTCTTCATCAACCTGCCGTTCGTCATCGGCGCCCTGATCTTCGGTGCGAGGATCCTGCGCGAGTCGAAGATCGACGACGCCGGCGAGCGCTTCGACCCGATCTCGGTCCCGATCGCCGCGGTGGCGATCGGCCTGCTCGTCCTCGGCGTCGTCCAGGGCCAGCCGTGGGGCTGGAACGACCCGAAGACGATCGCCGCGTTCGTCGGCGCGGTGCTGCTGCTGCCCGTGTTCTTCGTCCGCTCGGCGCGCCACCCACGACCGCTGCTCGACCTCAACCTGTTCCGGATCCGCAGCTTCTCCGTCGCCAACCTCGCCCAGGTGCTGTTCACCGGCTCGGCGTTCGGTTGGCTCGTGCTGTTCCCGTCGTTCTTCGTCGACGTGTGGGGCTGGTCACCGCTGGCCGCCGGGTTCGGGCTGGCGCCGTCGGCCGCGCTCTCTGCACTCCTGTCCCCCGTCGCCGGCCGCCTCGCCGACCGGGTCGGCCACCGCTGGCTGGTGGCCATCGGCTGCGCCTGCGGTGCCGCCGGCACCACGTGGTGGGTGGTGATGGCGACCGACCACGCCGACTACCCACGCGACATCCTGCCGGGGATGATCCTCGCCGGGTTGGGGACGACGGCCGGGTTCGCCACGCTCACCGGGGCACTGATGAGCCGGGTGCCGCCGCGCTACTACTCGATGGGCGGGGCGGCGCGCAGCACGCTGTTCCAGCTCGGCACGGCCATCGGCATCGCCGTCGCCGTGGCCGTCGTCGACAGCGGTGACGGCACGACGGTCGCTCCGTACAAGATCGTCTGGTGGATCGCCACGATCTCCGCGATCCTCGCCGGACTCCTGATGATCACCCTGTTCCCGCGCACCTCGATCCGCCAGGAGACCGCGGTCGACGCACCGCTCGAGCCGGTCACGGCGCACTGACCACGGTTACGTTCGGCAGCCATGACGAACCAGATGCAGTACGGCGCGGTGCTGCCGCACAACGAGATCGGCACGGACCCGGGGGCGATCCGGGCCTACCTGCAGGGCGTCGAGCAGCTCGGCTTCACCCACCTGCTCGCCTACGACCACGTGCTCGGCGCCGACCGCACCCGCCACGCCGGCTTCAACGGGCCCTACGACAAGGACGTCGCCTTCCACGAACCGCTGACGTTCTTCGGGTTCGCCGCCGGGGTGACCACGACCCTGACGTTCGCCAGCACCGTGCTGATCCTCCCCCAGCGCCAGGCCGCGCTCGTCGCCAAGCAGGCCGCCGAGGTGGCGATCCTGTCGGGCAACCGGCTGCGGCTCGGCGTCGGCACCGGCTGGAACACCGTCGAGTACGAGGCGCTCGGCGTGCCGTTCGAACGCCGCGGCGCCCGGGAGGCGGAGCAGATCGAGCTGATGCGCAAGCTGTGGAGCGACGACGTCGTCGACTTCGACGGCGAGTTCCACACGGTGACCGCGGCGAGCATCAGCCCGCGGCCGTCCGCGCCGGTGCCGGTGTGGTTCGGCGGCTCGGCGACGGCGGTGCTGAAGCGCTGCGCCCGGCTCGGCGACGGCTGGATGCCGCTCGGTGGGGCGAACGACAAGTCGCGCGAGTGCCTCGACCTGATCCGCACCGAGCGCACCGCGGCGGGCCTGTCGATGGACGGCTTCGGCGTCCAGGCCCAGGCCCAGTACGCCGGCGGGACACCGGAGCGGTGGCGGTCGCACGCCGAGAAGTGGGCCGGGATCGGAGCCACGCACATGGCCGTCGCCACCCACAACGCCGGCCCCACCGACGTCGACGGCCACCTCGCCCGCGCTGCCGAGTACCTCGCCGCCGTCACGTCGTAGCGCCCGCCGGTTCGGCGCGATGAGCTGTGGGCCGACCCTTCCGGCTCATCACTCATCGGGCGTCGGGGGGGCACGGGTAGCGTCGGGCGCCGTGGCGATGATCGTCGAGGAGCTGTGGCGCGCTCCGGTGAAGTCGATGGGCGGCGAACGACTCGACTCGGCCGACGTCTCGGCGTTGGGCATCGACGGCGACCGGCAGTGGGCGGTCATCGACCTTGCCACCGGCTACGCGCTCACGGCCAAGCGCGAACCCGAACTGCTGTCTGCGAGCGCGTCGGTCGTCGACGGCGAGGTGCTGATCCACCTCGACGCGAACGTCACCCTGACCGCCACCGGCACGGCGACCGACGCCGTGCTCAGCGACTGGCTCGGCAAGCCCGTTTCGCTGCGCCGCGCCGGCCCGCCGGCCACCTACGAGATCGCCGCCGACTTCGAGGCCGAGCACGACTCCGAGCTGTTCCGCTGGCAGGGGCCGGAGGGCACGTTCCACGACTCGACGCGCACCCGGGTGTCCATCGCCGCCCGTGCCGAGATGCGTGACTGGGCGCCCCCGCGGTTCCGGATGAACGTGCTCGTCTCCGGCGGGTCGTCGGCACCGCTGGTCGGCACGACGGTGCGTGTCGGCAGCGTCGTGCTCGACGTGGTCAAGCCCGTCGACCGCTGCATCCTCACCACCCGCGCCCAGCCCGGCGGCATCGAGCGGAACCTCGACGTGCTGCGGGTGATCAACAAGGAGATGGACGGGATCCTCGGGGTCGGGACGATGGTCGTCACCCCGGGCCGGATCGCCGTCGGCGACTCAGTGCTTCCCAGCTGACTGGATCGCGTTCCAGACGTTCAGCGGGCTGGCCGGCATCGGCACGTCGTTGACGCCCAGGCCTCGCAGCGCGTCGACGACCGCGTTGATCACCGCGGGCGCGGCGCCGATCGTGCCGGCCTCGCCGATGCCCTTGACCCCGAGCGGGTTGGTCGGCGACGGCGTCACCGTGTGGCCGAGCGTCAGCGACGGCACGTCGGGCGCACCGGGCACGAGGTAGTCGGCGAGCGTCGTCGTGCGCAGGTTGCCGTCGGCGTCGTACACGGCCTCCTCGAACAGCGCCTGGGCGAGGCCCTGGATGATCCCGCCGTGCACCTGGCCCTCGACGATCAGCGGGTTGACCTGCACGCCGCAGTCGTCGACGGCGACGTACTGCAGCACGTCGACGCCACCGGTCTCGGTGTCGACCTCGACGACGCAGATGTGCGTGCCGAACGGCCACGAGAAGTTCGGGGGGTCGTAGGTGACCTGCGCCTCGAGGTTCGGCTCCAACCCGTCGGGCAGGTTGTGAGCCGTGAACGCCTCGAACGCGATCGCCGCCAGCGGCATCGCCTTCGACGGCGTGCCGCGCACGGTGAACTGGCCGCCCTCGAACTCGAGGTCCTCCTCGGCCGCCTCCAGCTGGTGGGCGGCGATCTTGCGGGCCTTGTCGATCACCTTGTCGCAGGCGAGGGCGATGGCCACGCCGCCGACGGGCAGCGAGCGCGAGCCGTACGTGTCCAGCCCGAGCGGGGCGATCGCCGTGTCGCTGTGCAGCACGTCGACGTCGTCGGGCGAGATGCCGAGGCGGTCGGCGACGATCATGCTCCACGACGTCTCGTGGCCCTGCCCGTGCGGGGCGGTGCCGGTGACGACCTGGACCTTGTTCGTCGGCAGGACGCGCACCGTCGCCGCCTCCCAGCCGCCGGCCGAGTAGTTCAGCGAGGCGAGCACGCGCGACGGCGCCAGGCCGCACATCTCGAAGTAGCTGCTGACGCCGATGCCGAGCCGCTTCGTCGCGCCGGCGACGTTCTGCTCGGCCTGGCGGGCCCGCAAGGCCGAATAGTCGACCATCTCGGCGGCCATGCCGGCGGCGGCCGGGTGGTCGCCGCTGTCGTAGACGAGGCCGTGGAACGCGGTGTACGGGAACGACTCGGTCGTGATGTAGTTGCGGGCCCGCAGCTCCATCGGGTCGATGCCGATCTTCGCGGCGAGCGAGTCCATGGCCCGCTCGATCGCGTACGTCGCCTCGGGGCGACCCGCGCCGCGGTACGCGTCGGTCGGCGTCATCGTCGTGAACACGCTCGTGCAGCTGAAGTCGTAGGCCTGCGGCAGGTCGTACACGCCGGCGTACAGGAACGCCCCGAGCAGCGGGATGCCCGGCGTGACGAGCTGCAGGTACGCGCCCATGTCGGCGACGAGGTGGACGCGGATCCCGGTGAGCCTGCCGTCGGCATCGGCGGCCAGCTCGATGTGCTGGATCTGGCCGCGGCCGTGGATCGTCGCCTGCGCGTTCTCCGAGCGCTCCTCGGCCCAGCGCACCGGCACGTTGTGCGTGCGGGCGAGGGCGACGCACAGCAGCTCCTCGGCGTAGACGTTGAGCTTGCTGCCGAAGCCCCCGCCGACGGCCGGGGCGACCACCCGCATCTGGTGCTCGGGGATGCCGAGGGTCAGCGCCGTCATGATCTTGAGGATGTGCGGCACCTGCGTCGCCGAGTACAGGGTGATGTCGCCGCCGAACGGCTGGGGCACGGCAGCCACGGCCCGTGGCTCCATCGCCATCGGCAGCAGGCGCTGCTGCACGTAGCGCTCGCTGACGGTGTGGGCGGCGGCGGCGAACGCCTCGTCGACCTGGCCGTCGTGCCCCTCGACCTTGAGGTTCCAGGTATAGCTGACGTTCGTGCCGAGCTCGTCGTGGATGATCGTCGTGTCCGCCAGCGCCGCTTCGAGATCGACGACGGCCGGCAGCGGCTCGTACTCGACGTCCACCGCCTCGATCGCGTCGCGCGCCGCGGCCTCCGACGTGGCCAGCACGCAGGCGACGCCGTCGCCGACGTAGCACGCCGTCGTCGTCGCCAGCGGATAGTGCGCCGGGTTCTTCATGTCCTCGGTGACCGGCCATGCGCACGGCATCGGCGCACCCCACAGTCCTGCGAGGTCGGCACCGGTGTAGACGGCGACGACGCCGGGCATCGCCGCGGCCGCCGACGTGTCGATCGAGACGATCCGGGCGTGGGCGTACGGGCTGCGCACGAGGGCGAGGCGCAATGCGCCCGGCAGCGCGAGATCGTTCGTGTAGCGAGCCTCGCCGGTGAGCAGCACCGGATCTTCCTTGCGCAGGATCCGCTGCCCGAGCACCCTCGCCGCCGGCTGATCGACCACCGTCATCGCGCACCCCCAACCTGTCTGCGACCACGCCCCCGCGCGGCTCGCGCTGCACTCGAACGTAGCCCACCGGCCGAGGCGGTCGGCAGCGGCACGCGACGCGCGCATCTCACCCGTCCAGGCGGTGTGCGCCCGGCGGATAGCGTGCGCCGCCGTGGGCTCGGTCACCACCATCATGATCGTCACGTTCGTCGGCGTCATCGTGGTGCTGATCGTCGCGCTGCGCTCGAGCGGCGCGTTCGGGATGACGAAGGCCAAGCAGCGCCAGGCGATGCAGCTCACCCAGACCGGCCGCAAGGCCCGGGCGACGATCCTCGCCGTGCAGCCGACCGGCATGGTCGTCAACAACATCAACATCCAGTGCATCGTCACGTTCAGGCTGCAGCCGATCGACGGCGGGCCACCGTTCGACGCCCAGAAGAAGATGCTGATCTCGCAGACGGCGATGCCCGGCCTCGGCGACACCTGGCCGGCATGGTTCGATCCGATGGATCCGCAGCAGTTCGCCGTCGGCCAGCCGACAGCGATCACAGCCGAGCAGCTCACACTGTTCCGCGAGTTCGGCATCCCCCACCCGCTCGATCGGCCGCCGGCATGAGCGAGCGACCGGCTGGAGCCCGCGAGGCGTCCCGCCCGCCGCGCCGGCCGCCGGTCGCGTTGCTGGCGATGGAGGCGCCGCGGGCCACGGCCGAGCTGGCGTGGTTCGCCACGTTCCGCCCGATCCTCGAGCGGGCGCCGCGCGGCGACGGGCACCCCGTGCTGGTGCTGCCCGGGCTCGGTGGCGACGACCGCTCGACCGTGCCGATGCGCGGCTACCTGCGCCGGCTCGGCTACGCGGCACACGGTTGGGGGCTCGGTACGAACGCGATCTCCCGGCGGCTGGTGATGGCGCTCGGCGACCGCTTCACCGAACTGTACGAGCGCCATGACCGCCAGCCGATCAGCCTCGTCGGTTGGAGCCTCGGCGGGATCTATGCGCGAGAGATCGCCCGCTACCGGCCGGCCGTCGTGCGCCAGGTGATCACGCTCGCCAGCCCGTTCCGGGACACACCGGGCGAGGAGAGCCACCCGTCGGCGTGGATCCGGGCGATGTACCCGAACCTGCCGAGGCGGACGCTGAACCAGGGCGCGCTCGCCGTCCCGTCGACGGCGATCTTCAGCCGCACCGACGGCATCGTGCCCTGGCGGGCATCACGGGACGTGCCGTCGGCGCGCGCCGAGAGCATCGAGGTGATCGGCAGCCACGCCGGCCTCGGCCACCACCCCGGCGTGCTGTGGGCCGTCGCCGATCGGCTCGCCCAGCCGCTCGGCGAGTGGAAGCCGTTCCGCCCACCGGCGGCCCTCGCCGCGCTGTACCCCCGTCGCCGCACCCGTCGCCGCACGCCCTCCGCTTGAGCGGCCGGGCGGCCGCCCTGCGAGGCTCGCACGATGACTGCCGAGACGATCACCTCCACGATCGACGGGCCGATCGCCACCGTCCGCATCGAGCGGCCGGAGTCGATGAACGCGTTCACCTACCCGATGATCGGGGCGATCCGCGACGCGGTCGACGCGGCCGCCGCCGACCCGGCCGTCGGGGCGATCGTGATCACCGGGCTCGGGCGGGCGTTCAGCGCCGGCCTCGACATGACGACGCTCGGCAGCACGGCCGGCGGTCAGCGCGACACCCGCCAGACGCCGCCCACCGAGCTGCCGGCGCTGTTCGGCTTCCTGCTCGACGTGCCCAAGCCGATCGTCGCTGCGGTCAACGGCGTCGCCGCCGGCGGCGGGATGGTCCTGGCGATGATGTGCGACCTGCGCTTCGCCGCCGACACCGCGTCGTTCACCACGGCCTTCTCCAAGCGCGGCCTGATCGCCGAGCACGGCACCGCCTGGCTGCTCCCCCGCCTCGTGGGGACGAGCCGGGCCCTCGACCTGCTGTGGAGCGCCCGGCGGATCGGCGCGGAGGAGGCCTACCGGACGGGTTTCGTCGACCGCATCGTGCCCGGCGACCAACTGCTCGACGAGACCAACCGCTACCTCACCGAGCTCCTCTCGACGGTGGCGCCGCGCTCGATCGCCACGATCAAGCGCCAGGTGTACGCCGGGTGGAGCCAGACGTTCGCCGAGTCGACGATCGAGATGTCGAGGGTGCTCACCGCCTCACTCGACCATCCCGACCTCAAGGAGGGCGTCGCCTCGTTCGTCGAGCGCCGACCACCGCAGTTCGCTCCGGTCGGCCCCGAGGACCGCCACCCGTCGCCGTCCACCCAGGTCCACTCCGACAACGACCTGCTCGGCGGGCAACGATGAGCGAGCGCCAGGGAGCTCATGGCGACCGTGCGAGCGCCAGGGAGCCGGGCGCCGATGGAGCAGGCGCCGCAGGCGCCGTGGGGGCGCGGCCCCCGGCAGCAACGGTGAGCGAGTACCAGCACATCCTCGTCGACGTCGACGGGCCGGTCGCCCGGGTGACGCTGAACCGCCCGGAGCGGATGAACTCGATGACCAACCTGATGGTCCGCGAGACGACGCAGGCGCTGGAACGGCTCGCCGCCGACGAGCGCGTGCGCGTCGTCGTGCTCACCGGCGCGGGCAAGCACTTCTGCCCCGGCGCCGACCTGCAGGGCGTCGCCACCGGTTCGGGCGCCGACGCGGTGCTCACCGAGGACGACTTCCGCACGCCCGTCCTGCTGCGGGAGATGCCGGCGGTGACGATCGCGCTGGTCAACGGGGCCTGTGCCGGTGCCGGGTTCGGCTGGGCGCTGGCTTGCGATCTGCGCGTCGCCACCCGCTCGGCAAGGTTCAACTCGGCGTTCCTCGACGTCGGTGTCGCCGGCGACATGAGCGGCCCGTGGACCCTGCCGCGCCTCGTCGGTGCGGCCAAGGCCCGCGAGCTGTACCTCATCCCCGACAAGTTCACCGCCGACGAAGCCCACCGCATCGGCCTCGTCGCTCGGGTGTTCGACGACGAGACGTTCGCCGCCGAGGCCGACGCCGTCGTCGCCCGCCTGGCCAACGCCGCGCCGCAGGGGCTGAGGACGATGAAGGCCAACTTCCTCGACGCCGAGCGCGTCGGGCTCGACGAGTTCGCGCGGATCGAGAGCCGCCGGCACATGGACCTGTTCAAGCACCCCGACACGCTGGAGGCCTTCCGAGCCCGGGTGGAGAAGCGATCGCCCGTCTGGTCGAGCTGACGCGGGCCGGGGATCGAAGCATCAGCGCTTCACTTCCCGGACCGCGTCGCCGCCTCGTAACCTCCACGGTGTGACGGCCGACGAATCCCTGACGCTCGCCGCCGAGTTCCCGGCGCCCACCGAGGAGCAGTGGACGGCCCAGGTGGCCAAGGCGCTCGACAAGACCGGCGGGCTGGCGCCCGAGGCGGCGATCGCCAAGCTGACCTCGACGACCTACGACGGCCTGCGCGTCGACCCGCTGTACGTGCCCGGCGACACGCCGGCGCCGGCGATCGCCACCCGCCACGGCGACTGGCAGATCCGCCAGCCCGTCCATCCCTGCGGTGACGAGCGCCTCGCGCTGGAGGAGCTGGAGAAGGGCGCCGCCGCGGTGCTCCTCGACCTGCGCGACGAAGACGATGTCGACGCCACCCGGCTGCGCACGCTGCTCGACGGCGTGCTGCTCGACCTCGCCCCCGTCGCCCTGCGCACCGGGCCCGACTGGGAGGGACCGGCGAGGGCACTGCTGGAGGTCTACGGCGACATCCAGCCGTCCGGTGCGGTGCTCGGCGCCGACCCGCTCGGCCACCACCTCGCCGGCACGGTCGCCGACGTCGCCGACGATCTACGACGGCTCGGCGCGCTGGCCGCCTCCGTGCAGGGCACGGGCGTGCGCGTCGCCGTCGCCGACGGCACCCGCTTCGACGACGCCGGGGCGTCCGAGGCGCAGGTGCTCGGCGCCACCGTCGGCGCTGCGCTCGCCTACGTCCGGGCGTTGACCGAGGCCGGCATCCCGCTGGCGACGGCGTTCGGGCAGATCGAGTTGCAGCTGCCGGCCACCGCCGACCAGTTCGCCACCATCGCCCTGTTCCGTGCCGCCCGCCAGCTGTGGGCCCGTGTCGCCGAGGTGCTGGAGGTCCCCGGCGCGGCGGCGAGCACCGGCATCCACGCCACCACGTCGCGGGCGATGCTCACCGCCTACGACCCGTGGGTCAACCTGCTGCGTGACACCGTCGCCTGCTTCGCCGCCGGCGTCGGCGGCGCCGACTCGATCGCCGTGCTCCCCTACGACGAGCTGATCGACCGCCCCGACCGCGAGCTCGGCCGCCGCCTGGCGCGCAACACCCAGTCGATCCTCGCCATGGAGTCGAGCCTCGGGCGCGTCGCCGACCCGGGCGCCGGCTCGGCCTACGTCGAGGCGCTCACCGCCGGCCTGGCCGCCGCCGGGTGGGCGTTCCTCCAGGAGATCGAGGCGGTCGGCGGGTTCGCTGCCGCGGTCGACAACGGCTCGCTCGCCGGGCGCTTCGCCGCCACGTGGGTCGCCCGGGAGCGCAACCTGGACACACGCCGCGACCCGATCACCGGCGTCTCCGAGTTCCCGAACATCGACGAGCCGGCCCCGGCCATCCTGCCGAGCACTGGCACCGGTGGCCTGCCGGTGCACCGCCGTGCCGAGCGCTTCGAGGGCCTGCGCGCCGCGGTCGACGCGGCGTCCGCTGCCGGCGATCGACCAACCGTCTTCCTCGCCGCGATCGGCACGCCGGCGCAGTCGACGGCACGGGTCACGTTCGCCAAGAACTTCTTCGAGGTCGCCGGGATCCGCACGATCAACGGGCCGGACACGGCCGATCCGGCGGCGATCGCAGCCGCCTTCACGGCGTCGGGAGCGGCGACTGCCTGCCTGTGCTCCAGCGACCCGACCTATGCCGAGCACGGTGTCGCCGTCACCGAAGCGCTGCGCAGCGCCGGTGCCGAGCGGATCTACGTCGCCGGCCGGCCACGCGACGTCATGGACGCCCTCACCGCGGCGGGCGTCACCGGTTCCATCTACGTCGGCTGCGACGTGCACGCCACGCTCGCCGACCTCGCCCGCGACCTCGGAGTCACGTCATGACCATCGACAGCTTCGCCGACATCCCCTGGCAGCCGCCGTCGGCGGCGACCGGCAATGGCAGCGCCGACGCCGCCCCGTGGGAGACGCCGGAGGGCATCGCCGTCAAGGATCGCTACGGCCCCGACGACGTCGCCGGCCTCGACTTCCTGCACACCTACCCGGGCATCGCCCCGTTCCTGCGCGGCCCCTACCCGACGATGTACGTCAACCAGCCGTGGACCGTGCGCCAGTACGCCGGGTTCTCCACCGCCGAGGAGTCGAACGCGTTCTACCGGCGCAACCTCGCCGCCGGCCAGAAGGGCCTGTCGGTGGCGTTCGACCTGGCGACGCACCGCGGCTACGACAGCGACCACCCGCGCGTCGCCGGCGACGTCGGCATGGCCGGCGTCGCCATCGACTCGATCCTCGACATGCGCCAGCTGTTCGACGGCATCCCCCTCGACCAGATGAGCGTGTCGATGACGATGAACGGCGCGGTGCTCCCGGTGATGGCGCTCTACGTGCTCGCCGCCGAGGAGCAGGGGGTGGCCCCCAAGCAGCTCGCCGGCACGATCCAGAACGACGTGCTCAAAGAGTTCATGGTGCGCAACACGTACATCTACCCGCCCGAGCCGAGCATGCGGATCATCTCGGACATCTTCGCCTTCACCTCCACGGAGATGCCGAAGTTCAACTCGATCTCGATCTCCGGCTACCACATGCAAGAGGCCGGGGCGACGGCCGACCTCGAGCTCGGCTACACGCTGGCCGACGGCGTCGAGTACATCCGCGCCGGCCTCGGCGCCGGGCTGACGATCGACGCGTTCGCCCCACGCCTGTCGTTCTTCTGGGCGATCGGGATGAACTTCTTCATGGAGGTCGCCAAGCTGCGCGCCGCCCGCCTGCTGTGGGCCAAGCTCGTGTCGCAGTTCTCACCCTCGTCGGACAAGTCGCTGTCGCTGCGCACCCACAGCCAGACGTCGGGCTGGTCGCTCACCGCCCAGGACGTGTTCAACAACGTCGTGCGCACCTGCGTCGAGGCGATGGCCGCCACCCAGGGCCACACCCAGTCGCTGCACACCAACGCCCTCGACGAGGCCCTCGCCCTGCCCACCGACTTCTCGGCGCGCATCGCCCGCAACACCCAGCTGTTCCTCCAGCAGGAGTCGGGCACGACGAAGGTGATCGACCCGTGGGGCGGCAGCTACTACGTCGAGTCGCTGACGGCGTCGCTGGCGGCCAAGGCGTGGGCGCACATCACCGAGATCGAGGCTGCGGGCGGGATGACCGCGGCGATCGAGGCCGGGATCCCGAAGATGCGCATCGAGGAGGCCGCGGCGCGCACGCAAGCGCGCATCGACTCCGGCCGCCAGCCGGTGATCGGCGTCAACCTGTTCCGCCCGGACGTGGCCGACAACATCGAGGTGCGCGTCGTCGACAACACGTCGGTGCGGGCCCAGCAGATCGCCAAGCTTGAACGGCTGCGCGCCGAGCGCGACGAGGCGGCGTGCCAGGCGTCGCTCGACGCGCTGACCAGCGCAGCCGCGGCATCCGTCGACGGCACCCGCGAGTCGGGCCTGTCACAGAACCTGCTGAAGCTGTCGATCGACGCGGCCCGAGCCCACGCCTCGCTCGGCGAGATCAGCGACGCGCTGGAGAAGGTGTTCGGGCGGCACACGGCGTCGATCCGTACGATCACCGGGGTGTACCGCAACGAGGTCGGCGAATCGCCGAACGTCGCCCACGCCCGACGGGTGGTCGAGGAGTTCGCCGAGCACCAGGGTCGCCGGCCACGCATCCTCGTCGCCAAGATGGGCCAGGACGGCCACGACCGCGGCCAGAAGGTGATCGCCACGGCGTTCGCCGACCTCGGCTTCGACGTCGACGTCGGCCCGCTGTTCCAGACGCCCGAGGAGGTCGCCCGCCAGGCAGCCGAGAGCGACGTGCACGTCGTCGGCGTGTCGACGCTCGCCGCCGGTCACCTGACGCTCGTGCCGGCGCTGCGTGAGGCGCTCGCCGAGATCGGCCGTCCGGACATCATGATCGTCGTCGGCGGCGTCATCCCACCGCAGGACTTCGACGCGCTGCGCGCCGCCGGCGCGGCGGCGATCTTCCCGCCGGGGACGGTCATCGCCGACGCTGCGGTCGAGCTGCTCGGCGAGCTGGAACGGCAGGGGTGAGCGAGCGAATCGACGTCACGGTGCGTGTCGCTCACTGGTGCACCCCGATCTGCGCAGCTACGCACACACCGATGGTGCACCAGTGAGCGCAGCTCGGTCCTGGACGGCCGAGCGACCGCCGGGGAGCCGGGCGTCGATGTGGCGCAGCGGCCGGCACCACGGGCGCCATGAGGGCGCAGGCCCCGGAGGTCAGGGGTGACGACGCTGCGCGACGAGCTGATCGTCGATGCATCGCCGTCGAAGGTGTGGACGTTGACGATCGACGTCGAGTCGTGGCCGAAGGTGACACCGACGGTCACCAGCGTGTCGCGCCTCGACGACGGCGCGTTCGGCGTCGGCAGCCGGGCCCGGATCAAGCAACCCCGCCAGCCGGCGGCGGTCTGGACCGTCACCCGCTACGAGCCCGAGTCGCTGTTCGAGTGGTCGCGGTCGTCGTTCGGCCTGACGGTGGTGGCCGCCCACCACATCGAGCCGCTCGACGACGGCCGGTGCCGCAACGTGCTGACACTGGAGCTGTCGGGGCCGATGGCGAAGGTGTTCGGATGGTTGCTGGCGCGCCCGAGCCGGCGGGCGATCGCCACCGAGAACGCCAGCTTCAAGCGCGCCGCAGAGTCCGCCGCCTGAACCGGCACGATTCGAGATTCGTCGCGCCCGTGCGCACATCTCGAATCGCACGAGCCGGGCCGAACGGTGCGATGGGAGATGTGCGGCGCCGGTGCGCACATCTCGAATCGCGTCGCCGGCGGGTGCGCCCGTAGCCTCGCCCGGGTGCGCGCCCTGCCGAACGTCGACGAGCTGGAGGCGGGGGTGCGCGCCCAGGATCGGGCGAAGATCGCCAGGGCGATCACGCTCGTCGAGTCGACCCGCGCCGACCACCAGGCGCTCGCCCAGCAGCTGCTCGCCAGGCTGCTGCCCCACGCCGGCGGCGCCCGCCGCCTCGGGATCACCGGCGTGCCAGGCGTCGGCAAGTCGACGTTCATCGACGCCCTCGGCACGCACCTCACCGCCGCCGGCCACCACGTCGCCGTGCTGGCGATCGACCCCAGCTCGAAGCGCACCGGCGGCAGCATCCTCGGTGACAAGACCCGCATGGCCCGCCTGGCCGTCGATCCGCATGCGTTCATCCGCCCGTCCCCCAGCGCCGGCGTCCTCGGCGGCGTCGCCCGGGCCACCAGGGAGTCGATGGTGATCGTCGAGGCCGCCGGCTTCGACGTCGTGTTCGTCGAGACGGTCGGCGTCGGCCAGTCGGAGACCACCGTCGCCAACATGGTCGACACGTTCCTGTTCCTGACGCTGGCGCGCACCGGCGACAGCCTCCAGGGCATCAAGAAGGGCGTGCTGGAGCTGGCCGACGTGATCGCCGTCAACAAGGCCGACGGCAACCACGTCCGCGACGCGCAGGCCGCCGCCGCCGAGCTGTCCGCGGTGCTGCACCTGATGGCGCCCGTCGACGGCTGGAGCGCGCCGGTGCTGACCTGCAGTGCCATCGAGGGCGAGCGCCTCGACGACGTGTGGGCGCAGGTCGAGGCGCACCGGGCCCACCTGGAGCGCCGCGGCGCGCTGGCCGCCAAGCGCCGCCGCCAGGACGTCGCCTGGATGTGGGCCGCCGTCGAGGACCAGGTGCTGGCCCGCTTCAAGGCCGGCGTCGCCGACCGGGCGGCGACGTTGGAGCGCGACGTCGCCGCCGGGCGGATCACCCCGACGCGCGCGGCGATGGAGCTGCTCGGCGACGAGTGACCGATGACTCGGCCGTCCCCGCAGACCGACCGGATCCGCTGGATCGTCGACCTGCTCGCCCAGTCGCCGCAGAAGTCGTTCACCCTGGCGCAGATCGCCCGCCACGTCGGCGTCGCCAAGGCGACGGTCGTGCCGGCGCTCGCCGCGCTGACCTCCGCGGGGTGGCTGATCCGCCATCCCGTCCGCAAGACGTACCGGCTCGGCCCGGCGCTGGTCGACATCGGCCGCGCCGCCGAGCACGCCACCGTGCCCGACGACACCAGCTGCCGCCTGGTCGAGCTGTCCGCAGCCACCGGCGCGGCGAGCCTGCTGTGGCAGGTGTCCGACGACGAGTTGGTGCTCACCGAGATCGTCACGGCGTCCGGGCCGCGGCCGAACTGGGCGGGGCTGCGCCGCGGGCACTGCCTGAAGCCGCATGCGCCGACCGGTGCTGCTTTGGTTGCCTGGGGCGACGACGATCGCATCGAGCAGTGGATGACCCGCGACGGCGCGATCGATCTCGGCGTCGCCCGTGAGCGGATCTGGCCGGGGCTGGCGGCCGCACGGCGCAACGGCTTCGTCGTCGAGCTGCAGGACCGGATGCAGTTCCAGCTGATCCATCGGCTGCGCTCCAGCGGGGCCGTCGACGACCTCGTCGAGGCGGTGAGCTTCCACGCGGGCGAGCGGCTCGCCGAGCTGGACTACCTCGCCGCGGCGATCGACCCGGACGCCAGCTACTGGCCGCTGTCGATCAACTCGGCGGTCTTCGACCGCTACGGCGAGGCCGAGCTGATCGTCTGCGCGGTCGACGTCGCCGGGCCCGTCGACGGGCGCGAGGTGGTCCGCATCGGGGCGCTCGTGCGCGAGGCGAGCCGGCAGCTGACCGCGGCGAACCGGGGCACGACGCCGCCGTCGTTCCCCGCGGCGCCCTGACCGTTCGCACATCGCGCCCATTGCATTGCGCGTGGTGCTCCCTACGGTGAGCCCGCGAGATCGCCCGTTGCCCGACGGCACGGCGCGTTGGAGGGGAGAGAGATGACGAGGACCGCCCGAGCCCTGATGTTGTGCGGCGCCGCCCTGGTGATGGCGGCGTGCGGCAGTGACGCCGCGTCGTCGACGACGTCGCCGGCAGCCACGACCACCGCGGCGACCACCGCCGCAGGCGACGCCGGCACGACGACCGCCGCCAGCGCGGCGCCGACCACCACCGCGACGCCGGGGTCGGCGACGCCGGCGTCGGGCGCCCCGATCCTCGTCGGGCTGGCCAACAACGAGGGTCCGTCGCTGAACATCCCCGAGCTCCGCTACGGGGCCGAGGCCGCGGTGCAGCACATCAACGAGACCGGCGGGATCAACGGCTCGCCGATCAAGCTCGTCACCTGCATCGACGACGCCACGCCGGAGGGCGCGCTGAACTGCGCCAACCAGTTCGTCGACGCCGACACGGTCACCTACTTCGCCGCCGAGGACGTCGGCGCCGATGCCGCGGTCCCGGTGCTCAGCGAGGCCGGCATCCCGCTGGTGTCGACCGACCCGTGGAGCCCGCTGATGAAGACCGATCCGAACGTGTGGGTCCTCGGTCCGGCGCAGGCCGCCTACGCCACCGGCCCGCTGTACGCCCTGGCCGCCGAGGGCGCCAAGTCGATCACCGGGTTGCTGGTCGACGTGCCGCCGGCCCACGAGCTGGTCGACACCGTCGTCCAACCTGCCGCGGACAAGCTCGGCCTGAAGATCGACGTCGTCTACGTCAGCCCGGGGAACCCGGACTTCGCCACGGTGGCGGCGACCGCCTCGGCCCAGGCGCCCGATGCGGTCTGGGCGCTGATGGACGACAACTCGTGCACCGGCCTGATCCAGGCGCTGCGCAGCACGGGCTTCCACGGGCCGGTGTCGCTGGCCTCGTGCTCGCAGTACATCACCGCCGCACCCGACGACGCCCTGAACACGCTGTCGGTGTCGAGCACGTGGTACCCGTCGCAGCGCGCCGAGGCGCCGCCGCAGATCCAGCAGCAGCTCGACGAGTACAGCGCGGCGATGACCGCGGCCGGCCACGGCGACTCGCTCGACACGCTCGCCGCGCACTCGTTCGCGACGATGACCGAGCTGGCCACCGTGATGAAGGGCATCGACGGGCCGGTCACCGCGGCGACGTTGAAGGACGCGCTGCAGGCCGCCACCGACGGCCCCGGCTACATGCGTGACGACTTCCACTGCCGCTCGAACGTCGTCCCCGCCGAGCCGTCGGCCTGCCGGTCGACGATCCTCGTGCTGCACGTCGAGCGGGGCGACGACGGCAAGCTGGTGCAGCGCGTCGAGCCCCTCGACATCGCCAATCCGCCGACGAGCTGACGTGCCCGCGGCGGCAGCCGCATCGACGAACGATCGGAGATCGACCATGCGAGTGACCACATCCGGCGGCATCCGCCTCTACGTGGACGTCGACGGCGTGCAGCTCGAACCGACCGACGACGGGCTGCAGGAGCGGCCGACGGTGGTCATGCTGCACGGCGGGCCGGGCATCGACCACGTCGCCACGAAGTGCGCGGCCATCCGCCGGCTCAACGAGGTGGCCCAGGTCCTGTACTACGACCACCGCGGCCACGGCCGCAGCGATCGCGGCTCACCGGCGGAGTGGAACCTCGACACGTGGGCCGACGACGTCGTCGGCCTGTGCGACGCCCTGGAGATCTCCCGACCGATCGTGCTCGGCAACTCGTTCGGCGGCTTCGTCGCCCAGCGCTACCTCGCCCGCCACCCCGACCACCCCGGCAAGGTCGTCCTCTGCGCGACGGCGCCACGCCTCGACGTCGCCGCCATCCACGACGCGTTCGTCGGGCTGGCCGGCGCCGAGGCCGGCGACATCGCCCGCCGCGTGTTCGAAGGCGACCAGGGAGCGCTCGCCGCGTTCTTCGAGCAGTGCCTGCCGTACTACAGCGTCCACGGCATCGACGGGGCGACGCCGCGGGCGTTCGGCGTGCCCGACGGCGAGATGCTGGCCCACTTCGAATCGGGTGAGCACCAGACGATGGATCTCGCTCCGGGGCTGGCCGCGGCGCGCTGCCCTGTGCTGGTGCTGTCGGGCGAGCTGGACCCGATCATGCCGGCACGGCTGATCGACGAGATGGTCGCCGCGCTGCCGGCGCACCTGACCACCGACGTCCGCCTGCCCGGCACCAGTCACATGGACGTCACCGGGCCCGAGGGCACGGCGCGCATCCGCGAGTTCATCCTCGGCAGCTGAGCCACCGAGCCGAGCCGACGGAGCCGGGCCGCCGTCCCCATCAGAACAGCGATTCGGCCTCCAGGTCGAGGAGCTGGCGGCCGTGGCGGTTGGCCATCGCCATGAACATCTCGTCGCCGCGGTCGGTGCGGGTGACGAGCATCGAGGCGAGGATCGCCATCAGCAGGCCGTCGAAGCCGCGCAGGCGGTAGCCCGACCAGCAGTGCTCCCACGACACGTCGACGCCGGCGGCGCGCAGCCGGTCGTGGTAGTCGTGCACCAGCGCCGCTTCGTTGGCGGCGCGCTCGGCCGGCTGCAGCGCCGAGCCGATGAAGTAGGCGACATCGCTCATCGACGGGCCGAGGCGCACGGTCTGCCAGTCGAGCACCGCCACCCGCGACCCGCCGAACAGCAGGTTGTCGAGGCGGAAGTCGCCGTGCACCACCGTCCACGGCTGGGGGGCATTCGCCTGGTACGACGCCAGCCGCGGCAGGAACCGCTCGATCAGCGCAGCCACGTCGGGCTCGACCCGGTCGCCGTAGCGCTCGGTGAAACCGGGCGCCAGCATCTGCACGAACCCCTGGACCTCGGTACCGGCACCCGGCGACGGCCGGTCGAGCCAGGCCATGTCCAGCAGCGCCGGATCACCCCAACGCGGCGCATGGAGCGCGGCCAGCTCGGGGATCACCGCTGCCGCCTCGTCGACGGTGCAGCCGGCGATCTGGTCGCCCTGCTCGGCCGGGGCGAGGTCGCCGAGCAGCACCGCGTAGTCGTGCGTCACCGGGTCGTGCGCGGCGTACCAGCACGGCGGGCGATGCACGTCGACCGTGCCTGCGAGCTGGTCGTAGAACGCCGCCTCGCGCTCGTAGGTCCGTGTCGCCGCCGCGGCCGCCCTGCTGTCCTCGCCCGCCGCCGGCACCTTCGCGACCAGCGCCGACGGTGCATCCGTCGGCCGGTCCCAGGTGAGCGACAGGCGGAAGCTGTCGGCCACCTGCCCGGTCCCTATCGGCCGGGCGGCGACGTCGACGACCGCGGCCCCGCCGGCGACGTCGGCCAGCGCGGCCGTCAGCCACGCCGGCGTGACGTCCTCGACGCCACGGGGCGGCGGGACGGGCGGGATCCGGCTCGGGGTGGCATCCATCAGATCTTCTTCGCTCCTTCGCCCCAGTACTTGTCGCGCAGCAGGCGCTTGTACAGCTTGCCGGTCGGCAGGCGGGGCAGTTCGACTTCGAAGTCGACCGAGCGCGGGCACTTCTGCTTGGACAGGTGCTCCTGGCAGAACGCGATCAGCTCACGCTCGACCTCCGGGCCGGGCTCGATGCCGGGCATCAGCTGCACCGCGGCCTTGACCTCCTCGCCGAGATCCGGGTTGGGCACGCCGAACACCGCGGCGTCCTGCACCTTCGGATGGGTGATCAGCAGGTTCTCGCACTCCTGCGGGTAGATGTTGACCCCGCCGGAGATGATCATGAACGTCTTGCGGTCGGTGAGGAACAGCCAGCCGTCGTCGTCCACGTAGCCGACGTCGCCGACCGTCGCCAGCCGACCGTCGGGCGTCTTGGCGTCTTTCGACTTCTCCTCGTCGTGCCAGTAGGTCAGCGGCGCCGGCGACTCGAAGTACAGCGTCCCCGACGTCCCGTTCGGCACCTCGTCGAACTTCTCGTCGAGCACGTGCAACTTGCCGAGGATCACCCGCCCGACGGTGCCCTTGTGCTCGAGCCACTCGTAGGAGTCGCACGTCGAGTAGCCGATGCCCTCGGTCGCCGCGTAGTACTCGACGATCTTCGGCCCCCACCACTCGATCATCTGCTCCTTGACGGGCACCGGGCACGGGGCCGCGGCATGGACGACGACCTCGAGCGACGACAGGTCGTACTTGCGCTTGACGTCGTCGGGCAGCTTGAGCATGCGCGTGAACATCGTCGGCACGAGCTGGCTGTGGGTGACGCGGTAGCGCTCGACCAGGGCCAGGTACTCCTCGGGGTCGAAGCGCTCCATGATCACGACGGTGCCGCCGGAGCGGATCGTCAGGCCGGTCGCGCCCTGCGGCGCGGAGTGGTACAGCGGCGCCGGCGACAGGTACGTCTGGCCGTCGCGGTAGCGCCACGCGGTCATCAGGAACGAGAACAGGTCGAGCGCGTCGGCCGGGCGCAACTCCGGTAGCTGACGCATGATCCCCTTCGGCCGCCCGGTCGTGCCCGACGAGTACAGCATCGCCGTGCCGAGGTACTCGTCGGCGATCGGCGTGTCCGGGTACTTCGCCGTCTCCTCCAGGTAGTCGAGGAACGGGCCACGATCGGCCGGCGGCGGGCCGTCGGTGGTGTCGATCAGCAGGCACAGCTCCAGCTTGGGGCACTGGCCGATCGCGTCGAGGGCGACGGGCAGCGTCTGACGGGAGACGATCAGCGCCTTCGAGTCGCTGTTGTCGATGATGTAGGCCAGCTCGTCGCCGGTGAGGTGGGAGTTGATCGCCGTGTAGTACAGGCCGCTGCGCTCGCCCGCGCCGCAGCACTCCAGATACCGCGAGTTGTTCTCCATGAAGATCGAGTAGTGGTCCAGCCGTTGCAGGCCGTGATCGCGCAGCAGGTGGGCCAGCCGGTTGGTGCGCGCCTCGTACTCGCGGTACGTGATCGTCTCGCCCGTGCCGGCCATGACGATCGCCGGCTGGTCGGCGCGCTCCACCGCGTACTTGCCTGGGTACATCGGTCCTCAACCCCCATGATTCGTGGACGCCGCCATCATCGCAGGACCGCGCCGCCGGCCGCTGATCGTCGTCACGATCGGTCGCGCGCCGACCAGAAGCTCGGGGAAGTGGTCCGAGTGGTCCATCGGGCGCCAGGTTTGGCAAGGTCTGCGCCATGAGTGTCGATCCCGAAGTCGCCGAGCGCCTGGCCGATGCGCTGATCGCGGCCATCACCAACACCGACCTGGACGCGCTGCGCCAGATCTACGCCGACGACGTCGTCATCTGGCACAACTTCGACCAGGTCGAGCAGCGCCTCGACGACAACCTCAAGGTCATGCACTGGATGGCCAAGCGCATGCCGGACAAGCGCTACGAGGACATCCGCCGCCAGGTGACGCCCACCGGCTACGTGCAGCAGCACGTCCTCCGCGGCACGGCCCCCGACGGCACGAAGGTGGAGATGCCCGCCTGCCTGATCGTGACGATCGAGGGCGAGCGGATCACCCGTCTCGACGAGTACCTCGACCCCGCGGCAGCGGCGCCGCTCAGCCGCTGACGGTCGGGCCGCGCCCGCCCGCACGGACGACGCGGCTCTGACCGTGCGCCGTAGCGTGGGCGGACCATGGTCGACCTTCCCTCCCGCGCCCGCGTCGTCGTCGTCGGCGGCGGCGTCATCGGTTGCTCCGTCGCCTACCACCTCGCCGAGGCCGGCTGCGCCGACGTCCTGCTGCTCGAGCGCGACCAGCTGACCTCCGGGACCACCTGGCACGCCGCCGGGCTGATGGTGACGTTCGGGTCGCTGTCGGAGACGTCGACGCGGATGCGCCAGCACACCGCCGAGCTGTACGACCGCCTGGAGGCCGAGACCGGCCAGTCGACCGGGTTCAAGCGGGTCGGCTTCGTCGAGCTGGCCAGCGACCCGGACCGGCTGGTCGAGTTCCGCCGCGTCGCCGCGTTCGACCGCCACCTCGGCGTCGACGTCCACGAGATCGGACCGCGCGACGTGGCCGACCTGTTCCCGCTGGCCGACGTCGGCGACGTGCTCGCCGGCTTCTACGTCCCCGCCGACGGGCGGGCCAACCCGGTCGACGCGACGATGGCGCTGGCCAAGGGCGCCCGCCAGCGCGGCGTGCGCATCGTCCAGGGCGTCGCCGTCGACGGTGTGCTCCGCTCGGGCGACCGGGTGACCGGCGTGCGCACCGCGCACGGCGACGTCGAGGCCGAGGTCGTCGTCAACTGCACGGGGATGTGGGCCCGCCAGCTGGCCGGCGCCGACGGCGTCAACGTGCCGCTGCAGGCCGCCGAGCACTACTACCTGATCACCGAGCAGGTCCCCGGGATCGGCGCCGACTGGCCGGTGATCGAGGATCCGGCGCGCTACGGCTACTACCGCGAGGAGGTCGGCGGGCTGATGATCGGCCTGTTCGAGCCGGTGTGCGCGCCGTGGCACGTCGACGGCGTCCCCGGCGATGCCTCGTTCGTCCAGCTGCAGCCCGACTGGGAGCGGATGGCGCCGTACGTCGAGCGGGCGATCAGCCGCGTGCCGATCGCCGGCGAGATCGGCATCCGCACGTTCTTCTGCGGGCCGGAGAGCTTCACGCCCGACCTGTCCCCCGTGCTCGGCGAGGCGCCCGAGCTGCGCGGCTACTTCGTCGCCGCCGGGCTGAACTCGATCGGCATCCTCACCGGCGGCGGCGTCGGCCGGGTGCTTGCCCACTGGATCCTGAACGGCCGGCCCGACGTGGACGTGACGGCGATGAACATCGACCGCCTGCACGTGTACCAGTCGAACCCGGAGTACCGGCGGACGCGCACCGTCGAGTCGCTCGGCATGGTGTACCAGTGCCACTACCCGGGCCGGTCGATGACGACGGCCCGCGGGGCGCGGCGCTCACCGCTGTACTCACGTTTGGCCGCGCAGGGCGCGTGGTTCAAGGACGTGTCCGGCTGGGAGGGCGCCGACTGGTACGCCGGTGCCGGGGCGACGCCCGATCCGGGGCCGCTGACGTGGGGGCGGCCGGGTTGCTGGTCGGCGTGGGCCGCGGAGCACCGCGCCTGCCGCGAAGGCGTGATCGTCATGGACATGTCGTTCATGTCCAAGTTCCACGTACAGGGGCGAGACGCCGGGCCGGCGCTGTCGCAGCTGTCGGCGGGGCACGTCGACGGTGACGCCGGGACGATCACCTACACGCAGTGGCTCAACGACGGCGGGACGATCGAGGCCGACCTCACCGTCACCAAGCTCGACGACGGCGACTTCCTCGTGGTCGCCACCGACACCGCCCATCGCCACGTCGAGACGCGGATGCGCCGTGCGTTCTCGTATTCCGGGGCGCATGCGTTCGCCACCGACGTCACCTCCGGGCTCGCTCAGCTGAACGTGCAGGGGCCGCGGTCACGCTCGCTCCTCCAGGGGTTGACGTCGGTCGACCTGTCGAACGCGGCGTTCCCGTTCCGCACGGCGCGCTGGATCGACATCGGCTTCGCCCGGGCGCTGTGCGTGCGGATCACCTACCTCGGCGAGCTGGGCTACGAGCTGTACGTGCCGACCGACCAAGCCGTGCACGTGTACGACCTGCTCGTCGATGCCGGCCGGGCGTTCGACCTGCGCCACGCCGGGCTGCGCGCCCTCGCCAGCCTGCGGATGGAGAAGGGCTACCGCGACTACGGCCACGACATCGACAACACCGACGACCCGCTGTCGGCAGGACTCGGCTTCGCCGTCGACTGGTCGCACGACTTCACCGGCCGCTCGGCGCTGGAGGCGTTGCGGGCCGCCGGCCCGCTCACCCGTCGACTCGTCCAGGTGCAGCTCCGCGACCCGGAGCCGCTGTTGCACCACGCCGAGGTCGTGCGCCGCGACGGCGTCGACGTCGGCTACGTGCGCTCGGCGTCGTACGGCCACACGCTCGGCGCGGCGGTCGGCCTGGCGATGGTCGGCGACGACGCGCCGGTGACGACCGCCTGGCTCGACGCCGGCTCGTGGACCGTCGACGTCGCCGGCTGCGAGATCGAAGCCGTCGCCTCGCTCAGCCCCCTCTACGACCCCAGAGGCACCCGCATCCGAATGTGACTCCGCTTGTGACTCCGCCCACATCCGGTCCGAGTCCCACACGTACCTCCGAGTCCCAGCGGTCCGCCCGAGTCGCTGGTGCACCCCCGTGGTACCGCTGGGACTCGCCTGGACGCGTGGGACTCGGAGGAGCAGCTGGGACTCGGAGGAGCAGCTGGGACTCGGAGGAGCAGCGTGGGACTCGAAACCTCAGCTGGGGACGAGATCGGCGGGGGCCGGTGACGGGTGGGGCGTGCCGAGCGCGGCGCCCCGAGCGAAGCGGCGGCCGACGACCACGAGCGTGACCATCAGCGCCGCGCACACCGTGTAGGCCCAGCCCCGGCCAAAGTGGCCGTACAGCTGGCCGGCGAGCAGCGCGCACATCCCGCCGACGAGCGTCTGCGTCCCGCCGAGCAGGCCCTGCGCCCCCGCCTGACGAGCCGCCGGGGCAACCAGGCCGACGGCGACGCCGGAGGCCGAGACGGTCAGGCCGTCGCTGAGCGAATGGATCATCGCCGCTGCGAACATCGCCGCCCCGGACGGCAGCTGGCCGTAGAGCAACATGAACGTCGCGCCGAGCAGCAGCCCGATCGTGCCGACCTTGAACGGCCCGTGGCGCTGCGACAGCCGGCCGCCGGGCGAGCCGAGCACGATCAGCGGCAGGGCGAACAGGGTGATGCCGAGGTTGGCGATCCAGTCGGCGGTGTGCAGGTCGTCGAGCACGAGCACCCACAACGAGTCGAACGTGCCGATCATCACGAACGCGGCAGCGCCGAAGCACAGCGCCCCGACGTACGGGCGGACGCGCAGCAGATCGAAGGCGAAGCGTGCCGGCTCGACGGCGCCCGCAGCATCGTCACGCTCGCCGACGCGCACCCGGCCGATCAGCGGCAGGCAGGCGACGGTGGCGGCGACGATCACGAGGAACGGTGCGGCAAGCCCGAACGGGCCGACGAGCACCGCCGAGATCGCCGGGCCGAGGGCGAAGCCGGTGACGTCGGCGGCGAGTAGCAGGCCGACGTTGTGCCCGAGGTGCGCGGGGTCGGCAAGGATGACGATGCGCCGGATCGCCGGCAGGGCCATGCCGGCACCGAGGCCCATCACCATTCGCCCACCGCCGAGCACGAGCACGTCGCGCCCGAAGCCCATCGCCAGCACGCCGATGATGTTGAGCGCCATGCCGACGTACACGAGCCGCCGCGCGTGACCGCGGTCGGCGAGCGGGGCGAACAGCACCTGAGCGGCGAACGAGGCGAAGAAGCCGACGGCGACGACGCCGCCGAGCGACGCGTCGGAGATCCCGTAGCGGTCACGGAAGTCGTCGAGCAGCGTGAACATCACGCCGTAGCCGGCGGCGAACAGGGCGCAGAGCACGCAGAACGAGAGGATCATCCGGCGGCCCACAGACGACGAGGTTACGGCGCAGCTCCTTCAATGAGCCCAGTGGGTTCGTTGTGAGCCTCGGACCACACGGGTGGCGGTCTTTTGGGCTCGGCATGTGTCACCTGTCACAGTGCACTGCAGTCATACCAAACACGACATGGGGGGAATCCATATGTGGGCATCGAAGGTGGTCGTCGGCCTGGCGGCAGGTCTGCTGGCGCTGGGGGGCGCGAGCGCAAGTGCCGGAGGCAAGCACGACGAGCCGAAGTCGTCGGTCACCGGCCTCAAGGTGCTGATCGTCAACGACGACTCGATCCAAGGCAAGAGCGCCAACGGCAGTGACGGCAAGGGCCTCTACGAGCTGCGCAAGGCGATGTGCGCCGCCGGCGCAGACGTCATCGTCGTCGGGCCGTGGACCGTGCAGAGCGGCATGGGCGGCCGGATCACGCTGTCGGGCAACTTCGTCGTGCAGCCGGTGACGCCACCGGCGGCGTACACGAACGACTGCTCGAACGCGCCGTCAGGCGGCAACGTGTTCGGTCTGTGCACCGTCCCGTCGAGCTCCACGGCGACGACCTGCGACACGACGTCGGCGAGCGGGTCGCCGTCGGACGCGGTCAACATCGCCCTGAGCCGCTTCATCCCGGACAACTACTGGCCGCAAGGCCCCGACATCGTGCTGTCAGGCATCAACTACGGCCAGAACGAGGCGGTCGGCGTGTTCCACTCCGGCACGACCAGCGCGGCCGTCACCGCCAACCAGCTCCACGCGCCGAGCATCGCGTTCAGCGCCAAGCTCGGGGACACCCAGGAACAGCTCTACGCCTGCGCGCTGAGCACCGACCTGACGCAGTGCCCCGCCTTCGAGGCGACCGCCAAGTTCGCAGTGGACTTGGTCGGCAAGCTGCGCGCCGCACGGATGATCGACTCGAACCTGCTGCTGAACGTCAACTACCCGTTCCTGTCGGCCGGCGAGCAGGTCGGCAAGCCGGTGATCAACGTGCTCGGCTACGGCTCGACCCTCGGCGGCACGTTCGGCGGCAGCGTCACCACGGCCGGCGGCGCGTACACGTTCGCGTTCAACATGGGCGTTCCCGAGACCCGGCGCAACGCCGACACGACCGCGCTGATGAACAACGACATCTCCATCGTGCCGCTCAGCGGCGACTGGACGGATTCGCACGTCGACATCCGCCTGCGGGCCGTCGTCAGCTCGCTGCGCTGAGACCGCCGGCCACGACCTCCTCGGGCATCACGCCGAGCAGGTCGTGGCCGCCGCGCAGCCGTCGAGGCAGCGGGCGGCGACGAGCACACCGAGGTGGGTGAACGCCTGCGGGAAGTTGCCGAGCAGTTCGCCGGTGCGCACGTCGACCTCCTCCGCGTACAGCCCGAGGTCGTTGGCGTACGAGAGCACCCGCTCGAACAGTGCCCGCGCCTCACCGTCACGGCCCTGCAGGCTGAGCACCTCGATCAGCCAGCAGGTCGCCAGCATGAACACGCCCTCGTCGTTGTGGTGATCGTCGTCGACACCGTCGTCGACGTGGCCCGCGTAGCGGCGGATGAACCCGGACTCGCCGACGCCGAGGTCCTGCTGGATCGCCGCGACCGTCGCCAGCATCGCCGGGTGGTCGGCGTCGACGAAGCCGACGAGCGGCAGCTTGAGCAGGCTGGCGTCGACATCGGTCGTCGCGTAGTGCTGCCGGAAGCAGCCGCGCACCGGATCGATGCCATGCGACATCACCTCGGCGCGCAGCTCGTCGGCGGCGGCGCGCCACGCGTCGACGGCCGAGTCGCCGGCACCGAGCAGCGCGGCGAGCCCGATGCCCCGGTCGAGGGCCACCCAGCACATCACCTTGGAGTGGACGAAGTGCCGGGGCTCGCCGCGCATCTCCCAGATCCCCTGGTCGGGCTGGCGCCACCGCTCGGCGGCGATGTCGACGGCACAGCGCAGGAAGCGGCGCAGGGCCGGGTCGAAGGTCGACGTGCCGTCGTGCCACGTGTCGACGGCGTCGAGCAGGTGCCCGTACACGTCGAGCTGCACCTGGCGGGCGGCGGCATTGCCGACGCGCACCGGGCGCGATCCGCGATAGCCGTCGAGATCGAGCTCGACCTCCGGCAGATGGCGCTCGCCGTACGCGCCGTACATGATCTGCAGATCCGCGGCGTTGCCGGCGGCCGAGCGCATCAGGAAGTCACGGAAGCCTCGGGCGATCTCGGCGTGGCCGGTGCCGACGAGGGCGTCGAGCACGAGCGACGAGTCGCGTACCCACGAGTAGCGATAGTCCCAGTTGCGGTTGGCGCCGATCTGCTCGGGCAGCGACGTCGTCGCCGCGGCGATCACCGCGCCGGTCGGCGCGCACGTCAGGCCCTTGAGGACCCGTACCGACGCGCACCGGGACTCGTTCGGCCCCGGAGCGGTGCCGTTGTCCGACCAGCGCCGCCACCACTCGATCGTCTCCGCCAACCGGTCGTCGGCGTCGGCCACCTCGCTGCGCACCTCGGCCACCTCGTGAGCGGCCCGCGACGTCAGCAGGAAGCGCTTCGTCTCGCCGGCCCCGATCTCGCAGCGCCCGGCGAACGCGCTGTCCTCCTCGTCGACGTCGAGGTCGGCGTCGGTGCGCACGACCATCGCCTCGGCACCGCCGACGGCGACGTAGGCGCCGGCGTGCGCCTGGCGCACGAGCGGCGCCGTGAGGCCGTAGTCGAAGCGCGGCCGGAGGCAGACGTCGAAGGCGACGGTGCCCGTGACCCCGGTGAGCACCCGGACCAGCTCGTGGCGCGGCTCGCGCGCCCCGCCCTGACGCATGACCATCGCCTCGACCAGCCGGGCAGTGCCCGACGGCGCGTGCACGGTCGACTCCAGGACCAGCGTCCCATCGAGGTAGCGGCGCTCGACGCGCGCATCGGCGGCGCAGATCGAGAAGTGCCCGCCGCGCTCGTGGTCGAGCAGCCGGCAGAACGCTGTCGGCGAGTCGAAGCGACGGAAGCACGCCCAGTCGACCGAGCCGTGGCGGCTGACGAGAGCGGTCGAGTGACAGTCGCTGAGGAACGCGTACTCGGCGATCGGCAGGTACCCCTCGATCGAGGCCTCGCCGCGGTGCGCCATCGCCCGCAGTCTGCCACCGCGCTCGCGCACCCCGTGGGCGCGACAATGGGCGGGTGACCGAGACCGTAGGGGCCGGTGACGGCAGCACGCTGCGGCTGGCGCTGGGCATGCGCGGTGGCGTCAGCCTTGCGGTGTGGATCGGCGGTGCGGCCGCCGAGATCGACGAGCTGCGCGTCGCCCGCGCCGACGCCGATCAGCAGCGTGGCGCGTTCCACCGCCAGCTGCTGGACCTCGGCGGGTACACCGACGTCGAGGTCGACGTCATGTCCGGCGCCAGCGCCGGCGGGCTCAACGCCGTGCTCGCCTGCTCGGCGATGATCGGCCGGCGTCGCGTCGCCGAGATGCGCGAGACGTGGATGCGCGTCGCCGGGTTGCGCGAGCTGCTGGAGAGCGACGTCGGGACGGACCACGACCGGCGCTCGCTGCTCGGCGGCGAGTACTTCCGCAACCGGGTGCTCGACGAGGTCCACCGCCTGCGCCAGCCGCCGCCCGACACGACGATCGCCGCGCTCGACCACCGCCTCGAGGTGTTCCTCAGTGCCACGGTGCACCACGGCGTCCACGTCCAGATCGAGGACGACGACTACAGCCCGGACGCGGCCCGGCGCTCCGGCGGCCTGTTCCACTTCCGCCACCTCGCGGCGACGCCGTCGACGAGCGATCTCGTCGGCGCAGCCCCGGAGGTGGTCGACGCCCAGCTGGCCGACGCGGCGCGGACGACGGCGTCGTTCCCCACGGCGTTCGAGCCGGTGCGCTTCGATTGCGGCGCGATGCCCGGCGTGCTGCTGCTGCCGGCGATCCCGACCAGCGCGATGTGGCTGCTCGACGGCGGCATCGTCGACAACATCCCCGTCGCCCACGCGATCGAGGGCGTGCCCGACGTGCCGGCGATCGACGTCACCGACCGCTGGCTGATCTACCTCCAGCCGAGCCCCGACCTGCTGACGCCGGTGGCTGCCGAGGACACCCGCAGACCGACGCTGCTGGGCGTCGCCTCCGGCCTTGCCAGCGCGTTCATGTCCGAGACGATCCTCGACGATGTCGAGGTGTTGCGCCGCCACAACGTCGACGCCGCCGATGCGGCCACCGCGTGGACGGCCGCGCTGGCGCCCCTGGCGGACACGCTGCGCGGCGGCGGCCGACCCGGCTCGGGCGCGACGTCGATGGACGCCGGCCGCGTGCACGCCCTGCTCGTCGCCCCGCTCGTCGAGCTGCAGTGGCGGCCGATCGGCATGGCCGTCGACCCGTCGCCGCTCGGCGCGGCGACATCGTCGCAGCTGACCGACCTGCGCGTCGCGCTCACCTCGGTGATCGACGCCCAACCCACGCCGGTGCGGCCGTTCGCCCCGATCGCCCGGACCGCGGCGCTGCTCACCCAGTGGGCTCGGGCGGTGCAGCGCCGCTCGGCGGAGCTGGCCCGCGATGCCGGGGCGGTGAAGCTGCACTGCTACCACCTGATGCAGCTCGCTCAGCTGCTCGGCACGCACGTCGACCTCGCGGCGCTCGACACGGTGACGGCCGATCCGCGCAGCACGGCCGGCGAGATCGTCGCGGCGATGTCGAAGGCGATCGCCGATCTCGACAGCGACGACGACGTCCTCGCGCTCGTCCACCGGCTGCCGCTGCGGCCCGTCGAGCTGGCCGCCGGCGCGGGCGACGATCCGGGGCTCGCCGCGCTGTACGCGGGCACGATGCGCCCGACGGTGCGCGCCGCCGGGGTCCCGGGACGCATCGCCGACGCGATGTGGGAGGCGCTCGGCGGCGCGGCGCACCGCCTCGGCGCGTTGGACGCGCCACGGGCGCCGAGCGCGGGCGACGTCGATCTGCGACCGGTGCACGCCGCGGTCGCCGCGGCGTCCGACCCGGCCGCGGTGATCCGCGTGCTGCGCGCCGTCGACGACCTCACCGCCGGCGTACACCACGGCATCGCCGCGGCGCTGCCGACACACCTGCAGTACCTGCGCATCGCCGGCAGCAACGTGAGTCCGCTGTGCCTGCGGACAAGTGACCTGGCCTACGCCGGGCCGCGGTTCACCGAGGGCGAGCTGGTCGCGCCGCACGGCAAGGTCGCCGCCGGCGACAAGCTCGCCGGCGCATCGCTCGGCAACTTCTCGGCGTTCATCTCCGAGCGCTGGCGGGCCAACGACTGGATGTGGGGTCGGCTCGACGCGGCCAAGAGCCTGGTCGACCTGACGACGACGAAGGGGCGGATGCGCGGCGACCACCCGCAGCTCGTCGCCGCCATCGAGGCGATCGTCACCCGGCCGTTCAGCCTGCCGCCGACCTGCCCGTCGGGCTGGACCGCCGAGCTCGACGCCGCGGCGGCCGACCTGTGGGCGCGCCACCGTGACACCGTCAACGCCGAGCTGCGCTCCGAGCGCGACGACGGCGAGACGATCCGGCTGCACGTCACCAAGCAGTTGCTCGTGCTACGCCGCCAGTGGGAGATCCTCGCCGAAGAGCTGCCCGGCGTGCTCGCGTCCAGCCTGCGCCCCGAGCCCCCGGCACGAACCGCGGCGAGCGCCGCCCCGGCGAAGGTGCCGGCGACGTTGGCCACCGCCGTCGCCGACTACCAGATCTCGCCGCGCTCGTTCGGCGACGTCTGGGGGCGTAGCTGGTCGACGGCGCTCGGCGTGCGCAGCGCATACGCCCTGTGGTCGGCCACCCGACCGCAGCGGCGGCTGTGGCGCTGGCTGCGCGTCCCGCTCAAGCCGGCGCCGATATCGACGCTGGGGATCGTCCTGGCCCGCTCCCGCGGCCTGTTCGCGCTCGCGCTGGTGTTCAACGTCGTCCTCGTCATCCGCCTGCGCGGCCTCGTCGCCTGGCTCGTCCTGCTGCTCGGCGGGAGCGTCGCCGTGATGCTCGGGCGGCTGTACCGCCGGCGCCGATGGCGACCCGAGCGCGGTGCGCCGGTGTTCGTCGGGCTGACGATCGCATCGTTCGCGGCCGGTGCCGCGCTCAGTCAGTGGCCGGCGGCGCGCCGGCGGTTGTTCGACCTGCCGGCCGACGCCGCCCTGACCCACTTCGACCGCCACCTGCTGAACCCGTACACGTGGATGGCCACCGGCGCATCGCTCGTGGCGATGTGGCTGCTGTGGTCGTGGGCCCGGTTCGCGTGGCGCGTGTTCGCGTCCTTGCTCGGCGCCGGCATCGTCGGGTTCTGGGCGATGTTCTCGCGGATGAAGCCGGTGCCCGGCGCCGGCACGTGGCTGCGCCTGGCGTTCGCCTTCCGCCCGATCCTGTGGGCCGGCGTCGCCGCCGTCGCCGTGACGACCTCGCTCGCCCACCTCGCCTTCCACCAGCGCTGGCGCATCGCCGACTACAAACACGGATAGCACCGGCGATGCCCGCGAGTGTGGGGTGGTGCGGAGGGTGCGAGGCGCGATCCCCCTCTGCCGTGGGCCGACTCGCTGTGCGTGAGGCGAACTGCCAGCCGGGTGCGGCCGAAGGCCGCTCCGCGAAGCTCGACCGAGATGAGCGAGCGCAGCGAGCGTCGAAACCTCAGACGTTCGCGGTCGGCGGGTCGTCGGGTTCGAGGGACAGGGAGAGGCTGTTCATGCAGTAGCGCATGCCGGTCGGCTGCGGACCGTCCGGGAACAGGTGCCCGAGGTGTGAGCCACAGCGCCGGCAGCGGACCTCGACGCGCACCATCCCGTGGCTGCGGTCCTCGACCAGCTCGACGGCGTCGGCGACCTTCGGCTCGTAGAAGCTCGGCCAGCCGCTGCCGGACTCGTACTTGGTCCGAGAGTCGAACAGCTCGGCGTCGCAGGCTGCGCAGTGGTACGTGCCGTCGACGTGGGCGTTGACGTACTCACCGCTCCACGGCCGCTCCGTGCCGGCCTCGCGCAGGACGTGGTACTGCTCCGGGCTGAGCATCTCGCGCCACTCCGCCTCGGTGCGCACGATGCGATCGTCGGTCTCGGCCATCTCGACCTCCTCGTCAGGTGGGCCCCCAACGGTATCTCCGATGGGCGAGCGCGTAGCCTCCTACGACGGAATGGCCGAGGACCCCGATCACCCCGCCGAGGCGAGCGCTCTCGGCCGGCTCACGGCTCGCGCCCGGCGCGCCGCGCAGTCGTTGAAGAACGAGTACGAGGCCGGCAAGCGTGGCGACGACACGCCCGCCCAGCCGATCTGGGCGTCGCCCACCGAGCAGGTCGACGCCGCCGTGCGTCTCGTGCGCGGTGCCACCGACAAGGCGGCCGGAGCGCCCGCCGCGCCTGACGAGCCGGACGGTGACGCTGCGGACGAGGTCGTCACCTCGATGCGGCGCGTCGACTGGACCGTGGTGCGCGCCGCGACGCGCGACCGCACCAGCGAGGCTGCCAAGGCGTCTCGCGCGCTGGCCGCGCAGGTCGACTGGGATCGTGTCCAGCCGGCGGCGCGGCGGGTGTCGATGGCCCTGATCGGCGCCGTCGCCAGCGGGCAGCTCGGCGTCGGCGGTGCGTTCGGTCCGCTCGTCGCGCGAGCGATCGTCGACCAGGGCGGCCTCGGCGGACAGGTCGAAGACCGCCTGGCAGGCGACGAGCCGTTCCCCCGTGACCTCCCCGCCGACCTCGCCGACGTCATCGAGGCCACGGCGCGCGAGCTGCCCGACGGGTGACTGAGGCGCACTCGGCGCGACCATCGCTCCCGCCCTCGGAGGGCAAGATCAGGTCATCCGCTGCTTGATCACCAACGCGGAGTCCATGATGTGCCGCCTGGTGACGCCCTCGGCCAGGTCCCCGTCGCGCTCCAGCAGAGCGTCGACGATGCGGATGTGATCGGCGTACGTCTCTTCGAGCTCGCTCAACGAATAGAGCGAAGCCGTACGGATGTTGAAGTAGTAGCTCTGGTTGTGCTCGATCAAGCGCTCGAGCCGGCTGTTGTGCGCGGCCTCGTTGATCAATGTGTGGAACCGCTCGTTCATCGCGATCAGATCGTCCAGCGGATCGCCGGGCGTCATCACCTTGTGCAGCTTGCCGAGCTGGTCGTGCACACCGAGGATCGCCTCGCGATCGGCGGCCGTCGCCCGCTCGCACGCCAGCCGCGCCGCGTAGCCTTCAAGCGCGGCGCGGGCTTCGTACACCTCGAGGATCTCCGTCAGCGCGAACTCACGCACGCGCCAACCGCGTCGAACGCGCTCGATCAACCCGTCGGCGGCGAGACGCTGGAGTGCCTCGCGCAATGGGGTTCGGCTCGTGTTCAGCCGAGTCGAGACGTCGCTCTCGATCAGCCGCTCGTTCGGACGGATCGCGCCTCGGAGCACCTCGGATCTGAGCGATCGATAGACCTGGTGGGCGAGCAGGTCCGCGGGCCCGACCTCCGGTTCGGGCGCCGCCACCAAGCTTGCCACTGTTACTCCCCCAGCCATCTCACGATCTCCGAATCGATTTCGCATACCAACTTGAATCCATTTTCGGACACGAGCCTACCGGGCACGAACAGCGCATCGACCACGTCCATGCGCTCGTCGCAAGGCCCAGCGCGACACGACCGTTGACGACGACTACATCGCCGAGCGAGCGGTGCTCCGGAACCAGGCCTCCACCTCCACCGCGGCGCCCATCGGGAGTCCGGAGACCTGGACAGCCGTCCGTGCCGGCGGATGTTGCGGGAACCACTCCACATACTCCTCGTTGACGGCCGAGTAGTGACCGATGTCGGTGAGGTACAGCGTCACCTTGAAGACGTCGTCGAGCGACGCGCCGGCCATGGCCAAGACCGCGTCAACGTTCCGGAGCGCCTGTCGAAGTTGCGGGATCACCCCCTTCACCAGCTGACCATCCGCGACGCCGATCTGACCCGAGCACACGCCGATCGCGCCGCTGACGGTCACGGCGGGAGTGAAGAGCTCGCTCTGCCATGGTGGAACCTCACGCTTTCTCAGGATCGGGGAGCTGCACCTCGGCGATCGCCCGGCGAACCACTCCCACGGGCGTCGAGCGGTCGGCGACGCGCTCGTGCAACGACTCCGCCTCGGCATCCTGGAGACCCGTCCGGAACAGCTCGTCGAGCTTCCTGGACCACTCCTGCTCGGTAAGCGGCGACCGATGGTCACCCGGTGCTTCGGTACAGATCAGGCGCTCCACGGTGCCGTCATCGAAGCGAACCTCGAGCGAACTGGGATAGCACGCCGGGTGAGCTCATCCATCGTTGGGTCGTGTACGACTCGGATGCGCTCGCACCACGCCAGTCGCGCCCTGTCATCGAGGGCCGTCTCGGACATCTCACGCACACCAGCCGCACCAGTCTGCAGGATTGCTGCGAGAACGAATTGATAGCTGTACTGCGCGTGGTCGAGCGTCGGCGGCTTCGGGTCATCCAGGAAGACGGCATTGCGGTGCGTGCCGACGACGACCTCCGAGATCGACGCGTTGCCACGATCGGCGACGAGTCGTCGCAACGACTCGGCTGCCGCATGGGTATAGCGGCACGCCGCGAACGGCTTGAGGTAGACGTTCGCCGTCTCGTAAACGGACCCGAGAGAGTCGACGAACACATCGGTACCAGGAGGCATCTCGTCGAACGGGGTCGGGGGATGGATATCCGGAGGCGGCACATCTCGCGTGGAGGCCATGAAGCCGGCGCGTGACAGCTCGGCGGCGACGACGCCGGTGGCGGCGGCCCAGGCGATCGACTCCTTGATCATCGGCAGCTGGAACGAGGACATCGGGGCGTGTCCCCATGCGGTCGCGATCGCCCGGGACACCGCGCCGGCGTCGGCGCCCGCGAGGTGAGCGCAGGCAGCGGCCGCGCCAAGCGCGCCAGCAGTCCCGGTGCAGTGATAGCGCGACGACGGATCGCGCGGCCACAGGATGCGGGCCGCACGCAGTGCCACCTCGTACCCGACGATCTGCGAGCGCAGCAGCGTCCCGATCGCCATCTCCTGCGGCGCCGATGCGAGCAGCGACGACACGATCACCGAACCTGGATGGATCGCTCCCCCTTCGTAGTGACCATCGTCAAGGTCCAGCGCGCTTGCGGCTGAGGCATAGGCCAACGCCCCCATGGCCAAGGGCGCGGTCCGGCCAAACGGCAGCTTGACGACACCCGGCTCACGGGCCGCGACCTCGGCGCAGATCCGTGCGGACGTCGTACCGAAGCCGCCGATGATGCAGCCGACCGTGTCCCAGAACGACCGATGAGCTGCCGCCCACACACCTTCGGGAACGTTGCTCCAGTCGATCGATGCCACCCAGCGTCCGACCCTCGCCGTACCGCTCACGGCGCGGCCTCGATCGACGTCGAGGGCCGGGATGCTGACGCCCATCAGGAGACGACTCGCTCGAGCCGGCCCCGCTCCAAGTCGGAAGCCGTGAGGCCGAGATCGTCGAGCACGGTCGGTAACGCCTCGCCGAGCGCAAGTGCTGCCGCGACACGGCCCATCGCCGGCGCCGTTTGGATCCCGAACCCGCCCTGGCCGACGACCCAGAAGTAGCCCGGCAACTCACGCTCACCCGACACGACCGGGCAACGGTCCGGCGCGAATGTGCGCAGGCCGGCCCATTTGGCGCGCACGTGCTGCGTATCCAGATGGGTCGCCTCGGCGATGCGATCGAGTGCTTTGGCAATGTCGATCTCCTCCGGCTGGGCGTCGCACGGCTCGGACGGGTTCTCATCCGCCGGCGAGCAGAGGAACTGCGGTCCCTCCGGCTTGAAGTAGAAGGTCCCGCCGACATCACCGGTGATCGGCAGCCCTGCCGTCTTGACACCTTCGGGAGCGCCGAGCATGAAGACCGTGCGCCGCAGCGGGCTGAGGCCGACCGCCGAAGCGCCGGCCAGCGCACCGACCCGGTCACCCCAGGCCCCTGCCGCATTGACCACTACCGGAGCATTGAACCGACCGGCTGGTGTCGCGGCCGTCCACATCGCCCCGGCCGACTCAAGGCCATCGACCCGGGCCGAGAGCATCACCTCCCCACCGTTCGCCCGCAGGCCGGCCACATAGCCCTGGTGGAGCGCGCCGACGTCGATCTCCATGCCGTCCGGCTCCAACATGCACACCTCCAGCCAGTCCTCGCGGAGCTGCGGGTGGATGGCGCATGCCTCCTTCGGGTCGAGCAAGCGGACCGTCGGGACCAGCTCACCGACCTCCCGCGCCAACGCCTCGATCTCGGTTCCCGTGCCCTTGGGCCCCAGCAGCAGGTTCTGCAACGGGGTGAGGAGCGGCCGGGTGAACCAGTCGGGCGGCGACTCAAAGAAGGCTCGACTCGCCACGGTGAGGCGCTGCACGGTCGGACCACCGATTGTCTCGAGGAAGGTCGCCGCCGAGCGTCCGGTCGTGTGGTACGCAAGGCTCGACTCCTGTTCGAGCAGCCCGACATGTCTGCCGCGAAGTGCGATCTCGTATGCCGCCGAGACGCCGGCGATGCCGCCACCGATCACGAGAACATCGAATGTGGAACTGCTCAAGCTCATCGACTTTCACCCTCCTCACCATCTTCGACCGAACCGTCGGATTCGGGCGGCCAAGGCTCGACATCGATCGACTCCGCGAGCTCGTAGTCGATCGTTCTCTCATGACGCTCGAACGCAGGGCGCTGCCCCGGACCGAAATAGCCGAGGCCTGGTACGCTGTATCCTTCGAGTTCATCGGTTCCCTTGCCGAGGATTTCGCCACCGGTGGCCCGATAGTGGCCGAGTACCTCGGCCAGGCCATATCGCTGCACCGGGCACACGTTCACGCAAATCCCGCAGGTAGAGGTCATCTCCATGATCGGCGTGCAACGCTCGGGCATGATCTTGTGCTTCAGCACACCGCGGTAGTGCACTTTTCCGCGACATCAGCGCATGTCCAGGGCACCTGTGAACACACACCTGACATTCCTCGCACAGCCGACCGATACCGAAATCGATGGGCGCGCCGTACAGGAGCTCGATGTCAGTCGACATTCCCAATGGGTGCCACGCTGATCCGTATTCGGGCGAGAGGACGAGCCCGTTCGCCGCGAGCTGACCCAGCCCCGCATCCTCGGCGTATGGCAAGAGCTTGACGAGATCAAGGCCGAGCGCGCCTCCCAACATCTGGCAACGTGCACCATGCTCGAGCAGGAACTCGGCGACCTCGATGGCCAGGTTGGCCAACCTGTCCATGAAGACGTACGAGTCACGCTGATATTCGATCGTCAGCAGGTTCGCGGTCGCTCGCTGCAGGTCTCGGCCGAGGCCGACGATGATCACCGACGGGTACTTCTTCACCTGGTCGCGACAGTTGGCGTACGTGTAGTGCGCCCGGAAGGGAGCGAACCCGACCAGGTCCAGGCCGACGCCGTGGCAGAACTCTCGCAACTCGGTGGAGAACTCTGGGCCAGGGCGCGCCGTGTTGGCCGGCTCCCTGACGCCGACGGCCAGCAGCCTCTCCAGGGTCCGCTCCACCTGGGCGGAGAACTCGGCGGCGAGGATCGGCCGATTCGGGTTGCGCACCATCTCGAGACGCTCATGGGCGTGCCCGACCTTGGTGAACGGAAACTGCACCTCGGGAGCGGTTCGGGAGTAGTACGCCTCGTCGACCGGCCACCGTCGGGTACCTGGCGTCGTCCGCAACTCGACTGGCACATCCTCGATGCCACGAATACGTCTCCCGGCAAGTTCGGTCGTCATTGCCTGACACCCTCGTGATGCAGCACGGCCGCCAGGAACCCCGCAGTGCGCGCGTTCTGCGGCGAGTCGAAGATCTGCTCGGGCGGCCCGTCCTCGACGATGACGCCGTGATCGAGCATCACCACCCGGTCAGAGATCTGCCACGCGAAACCCATTTCGTGGGTGACGATCAGCATCGCGATCTGCGTCGTCAGCGCCACGTCCCGCACGACGGCCAGCACCTCGTTCACCAGTTCCGGGTCGAGCGCCGAGGTGATCTCATCGAGGAGCAGGATCCGCGGTTCGACGGCGAGCGCCCGCGCGAGCCCGACACGTTGCTGCTGCCCACCCGACAGCTGGTGCGGATAGCGATCGACGAGCGAGACCAGCCCGACCCGGGCGAGGATCTCCCTTGACGCCTTTCGGGCAGCGGACTTGCTCACCCCCTTGCACTCGCGCAGGGGAAGCTCGACGTTCTGTGCCGCTGTCATGTGTGGGAACAGGTTGAAGTGCTGGAACACCATCCCGAAGTCACGGCGGGCCTTCACCCGCTCCCGCGCTGGCCGGAGCTTGCGCCTCCTCCCGTCGCCAGCGAAGAAGAGGCTACTTCCGGAGAGCGCCACATCTCCGGCCTTCGGGACCTCGAGCCCCATCGCCAGTCGGAGCAAGCTGCTCTTGCCCGATCCGCTCGGCCCGATGAGCGTCACCCGCTCGTCCTCGTTGACAGTGAAGTTGATCGACTTCAGGACAGTCGTGGCCCCATACGCGAGGCTGACATCTCGAAACTCCAGTAGCGGTACAGCGCCAGACTCGATCAAACCGTCATGTTCCAAAACTACTTGCTCCACGGCACTCCACCCTTCTGACGATTGCGGTTGCTGAAAGCGCGACGACCAGATATATGGCGCCGACAATGGTGTAAGCCTCGATGTAACGGAAGTGCTTGGAACCCTCCAACTTCGCGGTCGACATGATCACCGGGACGCCGATGATGAAGAGGTATGCCGTCTGCTTGTAGATCGTGATCATGTAACTACCCACCGGCGCAGTACCGAACTTGAAGACGAGTGGCACGATGATCCGTCGCCACCGCGCGACGATTCCCAGCCCAAGGGCGTCACACGTCAGGAGGTGAGCTCGACGGACATCGGCAATGGCCCCCCGGAAGACCTCCGACACGTATGCGCCGTAGTGGAGACCGAGGACGACGACGCCCGTGGTGAAGCCACTCCAGACGATCCCGTACTCCGGAAGGCCGTAGAAGGCGAAGTAGAGCTGGATCGGGAGCGGGCAGCCGCGCAGCAGTTCGACGAGCACACGAACCCCGGCCCGGGAGACAAACGAGCCCGCCTCCGCCAGCGCGGTGAGCACCAACCCCACGGCGACCGCCAGCACGCCGGACAGCACGGTGACCCACAGCGTCGTGCCCAGGGAGCCGAGGATCTTTGGCAACGTTCTCGCCGCGAAGCTCCAGTCCCAGGCGACAGGGTTAGGCACGGGCCACCTCCCTCGCATCGGCGGCCTTCGCGTCGGCGGCCTTGACATCGGCGATGACGGGGGCGACCGAACGGTACGACCGATTCGCCGGCAACAGGTACTCGATCAACCGGAACACACCGGCCACGATCACGCTCAGGATCAGGTAGGTGAGCAGGAGGATGACAAACATCTCGGTCGTCGTGCCAGTGACCGACCGCACTTGATCACCCCAGAAGAACAAGTCCTGCACAGTGATGAAGCTCGCTGCTGCCGTCCCCTTGACGATCTCGACCGACATGCTGCCGAGCGCCGGGACCAACACCGGCCAGACCTGCGGACCGATCACCTTGCGGAGTGCTCGGTTCCGGGACAGACCCGACGCCTCCGCGGCGTCCCACTGCCCACGAGGAACAGACTTGATCGCCGATCGGACCATCTCCGCGCCGAAGCATCCGGCGTTGAGGCTGAGCACGACCACCGCGGTCGTCATCGCACCGAACTGCGGTGCCCCCGGGATCATCGGCAGAGCGAAGTAGGCCCAGAACAGCTGCACGATCGTCGACGTCCCTCGAAAGAACTCCGAGATACACGTCGTCACGATGCGCACGACACGGATCTGCGACGTGCCCGCGCTGCCGACAACGAGTGCCACGAGGGTCGCCCCAAGCGTGACCGCAACGATCAGCACCGAGGTCGTCCGCAACCCCTCGATCAACTTCGGGATGTAGGGCTCGATCTTGCTCACGACCGCTGCTCCTCCGGCACTCGATCCGTCCGACCCAACGGACTCAGGAGCAGCCCGGCACCATCTGCGCCGTGCGCGCCCCCTCGAGGTCCGCGTAGTTCGGGAAGCCGTAGGTACCCGAGTAGAGCTGCTCGAGCGTTCCATCGTCACGCATCTGGTCCATCGCCAGGTTGAAGGCGTCACGGAACTCGATGTCATCCGCTCTGAAGCCGACGCCCGTCGGCGAGATCGGGCTCTTCTGGTCGACCACAACCTCGATCTTCGACTGGTCGAAGTTCGAGAAGAGGATCGCGAACTGGCCAGTGCCGAATGCATCAGCGCGACCGGACGTCACGGCGGCGATGCCGGCGGAAAGGTCGGGGACCTGCAGGATCTTGTCCGACGGGACGCCTTGGTCATGCGCATAGGACTCCTGGCGCCCACCCGCCAGCACAGCGAGGGTGAGGTCGCCACCGACGAAGCTCTCGTACCCAACGACCCCCTTCGGATTGCCCTTGAGTACCGTCAGTCCCTGCTGTTCCACTGAAACAGGGTTGGAGAAGACGATCTGCTTGCAGCGCTCCGCCGTGATGCTGAGCGCCGAGGGCAGCAGATCGAACTGGCCGGCCTGAAGCCCGGGAATGATCACGTCGTAGGTGGTCGCCAACCCGCGCAGCTCAGGCACCCCCAGGCGACGCAACGCCTCCTTCGCGACATCGGGGTTGTAGCCGATCGGCTTGCCGTCCGGGCTCAGCGAGACATACGGCGGCGTCGCGGGAGTGGCCGCGATGGCGTATCCCTGCTTGCGCAACCGTTCGAGCGTCTTCCCGCCATCGACCGCCGTCAGGTCAGCGGCGGCCGGCGCCGACGGGACAGCCTCACCGCTCGCCGACGAAGCGCTGACCGTCGACGAAGCGCTGGTGGAGCTCGATGCGCCCCCCGAGCTCGTGGTGGGCTTCGTCACAGGGCTGTCGCTACCGCAGGCGGCCAAGGCCAGTGCAGCGACAGCCACCACCCCGAGCAGTGCGTTCTTCAGACGACGCGTCATCTTACCCTCCCAATCACTTGCGTGGCAATTGCCATGCTAGTTCGCATGCAATATAGAATGCTAGAGTCTCCGGCAAATTTCTTCAGCGCGTCAGCGCCCCGACGACTGCGTCAACCGGCCCAAGAGCCGAGCGCGACGCTCACGGGCGTCGGCGATGGCTTGGTCCTTGACCACGCCGAAGCCGCGGATCGACTCCGGCAACCGCGCGACCTCGACGGCCACCCCATAGCTCTCCCCACTCAGCGAGCCAAGCAACACCTCGATCGTCTGGCGATACTCACCGACGAGGGCCCGCTCACGTCGTCGATGCGCGGTGTGCCCGAAGAGGTCCAGTGGCGTTCCACGAAGGAACTTGAGCCACGCCAACACGCGGAACACCGGAAAGATCCACGGCCCGAAGGTCCGCTTGCGGACTCGGCCGGTGAGCGGATCCGCCGGCAGCAACTGCGGTGCGAGATGCAGTTGCAGCTTTGCCCCTCCCTCGAACAACTCGTCGACGAACCGACGAAAGGTGCCGTCGGTGTAGAGCCGGGCGACCTCATACTCGTCCTTGTACGCCATGAGCTTGAACAGGGAACGAGCCACCGATTCGGAAAGCTCCGTCGCCGCCGTCACCCGCCGCTCAGCCTCGGACACCCGCGCCACGAACTGCGCATACGACGCTGCGTACGACGGGCGCTGATAGGCCGTCAGGTACTCGCACCGCCGCGCGACCAACGACTCCACAGACGGACGTTCGGCGCCGTCGCCACGAGCGACGCCCGACCGCGCATGGGCGAGATGCAGGTCATGGGCTGCGACCCGACCCCAATCGAAGGCCCGACGGTTCATCTCGACGGCGGCCCCGTTCAGCTCGATCGCCCGTACCAGCGACTCCAATCGGACCGGGAGCAGGCCGCGCTGCAGCGCGAAGCCGACCATGAACAGGTTGGTGGCCATCTCGTCGCCGACCAGCCCAACCGCCAGCGAGCGCGCCGCGATCGCCACCGTGTGATCACCGCCCGCAGCGCGCTCGACCGCCGCCAACAAGCGCGACGGCGAGATGTCGAAGTCGGGATCGGACGCGAAGGCCGAGGTGGGCGCGACGTCCAGGTTGACGACCACTCTCGTTCGCTCACTCGCCATCGACCCGAGACTGGCGGGGTCGGCGGTGACGACGAGATCGCAGCCAAGCACGAGATCCGCCATACGGGCACCGATTCGCCGGCTGTGAATCCCTGCCGACTCGCCGGAGATGCGGATATGGCTGGTGACCGCACCGTTTTTCTGGGCCAGCCCGGTCACGTCGAGCACAGAACAACTGGCTGCTTCGAGATGAGCCGCGACGCCGATGATCGCTCCGACCGTGACCACGCCGGTGCCACCGATCCCGGCGATCACGATGTTGTAGGGCACGTCCCGCGCAGCAGTCGCTGGCTCCGGCAGGCCGACGACGAGGTCGTCGAGATCATCGCCCCGGTCGGCGGCGGTACGCAGTGTGCCACCCTCGACGATGGCGAAGCTCGGGCAGTAGCCGTCGAGACACGAGAGGTCCTTGTTGCAGGCGTACTGGTTGATCACCCGCTTCCGGCCGAACTCGGTCTCCACCGGCTCGACCGCGATGCAGTTGGACTGCACGCCGCAGTCGCCACAGCCCTCGCAGACGAGCTCGTTGATGACCACACGCCGGTTCGGATCAGGCAGCACGTTGCGCTTGCGGAGCCGGCGCGCCTCGGCAGCGCAGGTCTGGTCGTAGACGATCGCGCTCACACCGGTGACCGACCGCACGCGCCGCTGCACGTCGTCGAGACGGTCACGGTGCACCACCTCCACCCCAACGGGCAACTCAACACGCCGCAGCGCGCGTGGCTCGTCGCTGCTCCATCTCCGGCGCGGAACGATTCCACTGGATGTGACGTTCTCCCCAAACGTCCTCAGGACGGGCCCAGTGCGCCGGCACGGCGCCGACCTCCACGGTGCCGGCACTCTCGACCACGTCGGTCACACATCGCAGACCGACCCAGCACCCGGCGAACCTCGACATCTCCCAAGCGAAGAGGCCGAACTCGATGAGATCCTCGACGGTAGACGGCGACAACACCGGGATCCCGCAATGGACCAGCGCCTGCTCGCTCTGGTGCGCGAGTGACGACGACTTCGCTCCCGGGTCATCACCGACGACCACCACCACGCCGCCCACCGCCGACGAGCCGGCGAAGTTGCCGTGCTTGAGCGCATCGGTTGATCGATCGACGCCAGGTCCCTTCCCGTACCAGAGACCGAAGACCCCTTGGACGCGCGACTCCGGCATCAACGCGACCTGTTGGGTCCCCCACACCGCCGTCGCCGCGAGGTCCTCGTTGACGCCGGGCTGGAAGGTGATGCCCTCCGCCGCGAGGAACCGTTGCGCCCGCCACAGCGCAAGGTCAAGGTTCCCGAGCGGTGAGCCGCGGTATCCGGAGACGAACCCTGCGGTCGACTGGCCTTGGAGGCGATCCCGACGGGCCTGCTCGAGCGGCAGACGCACGAGCGCATCGATGCCACTGAGGTAGACCCGACCCAACTCGCTCCGGAAACGATCGTCGAGCTCGTACTGGTGTCCGGCAGTCATTTGTCTCCTCGAGCGCAGCAGGCTGATTTGCCCGCAATCATGCATCCGATTTTGCATGCGATTAGCCCGGCGGCGCTTCCACCGGGCTGATGACGTGACGAGAAGCGCGCCCGGCACTCAGCCGGTGGACCGCCGGCCTGGCGTGAAGCGCACCGGCATCGTGCGCACGCCGGCGATGAAGTTCGACGCGAGCACCTCCGGCTCGCCGGCCGGTGCGAGGTCCGGCAGCCGGGTCAGCAGCTCGCGCAGCATCGACGCGATCTCGATCCGGGCGACGTGCAGGCCGAGGCACAGGTGCGGCCCACCACCGCCGAAGGCGACGTGAGGGTTCGGGTTGCGCCCGACGTCGAACACGTCGGGATCGGCGAACACGTCCTCGTCCCGGTTGGCGGCGCCGTAGAACATCATCAGCTTGTCGCCGGCGGCGATCTTCGTGCCGCGCAGTTCCGTGTCGGCCATCGCCGTGCGCCGGAAGTTGACGACCGGTGTGCTGTAGCGGAGCATCTCCTCGATCGCCGTGGGCAGCAGCCCGTCGAGGTCGGCCATCAGCCGGGCGCGCTGGTCGGGATGGTCGAACAGCAGCTGGATGCCGGCCGCGAGCAGGTTGCGGGTGGTGTCGCCACCGGCGTTGACGAGCAGCAGGAAGAACCACTGGAACTCGGCGTCGGTCAGCCGGTCACCGTCGACGACGGCGTTGATGAGTGTGGTGGCGATGTCGTCGGCGGGCTCGGCACGCTTTCGCTCGGCGACCATCTGGCCGTAGCCGAGCATCTCGCCGATCGCCGCCGCCTTCACCTCGGGCGGGGCGACGGCGTCGTCGGTGGTGTGCATGATCTCGGTCAGCTCGTAGAGCCGTTCCCCGTCGGCGCGAGGCATGCCCATCAGCTCGGCGATCAACCCCGAGGGCAGCCGCCCGGTGACGTCGTGGACGAGGTCGCACTCGCCGCGCTCGATCACGTCGTCGACGATCTCCCGGGCGAGATCGTCGATCCTGCCGGCGAGCGCCTGGGCGTTGCGGGGCGTGAAGCCACGGCTGACGAGCAGCTTGAACCGGTCGTGCTGCGGCGGGTCCATCGTCAGCATCATCTGGCGCTGCGCAGCGAGCGTGTCGTCGTCGGATTCGGCCATCATCACGCCGCGGGCGTACGAGCTGAACAGCTTCGGTTGGCGGCTCATCGTGCGGATGTCCTCGTACTTGGTGACCGCCCAGAAGCCGGGCCCGTCCGGCTCCGGGTGCCAGTACACAGGCGCGTTGTCGCGCAGCCAGCGGTACTGCTCCCAGGGGTGACCGTGGGCGTAGCTGCCTGCGCTGATGAGATCGATCTCCATGCGGCCGATGGTAGTTCCGGCGACCGGCCAACTCACCGGCCGACCAACGCTGCGGGCCGGCACTCGACGACCGGCGAGGTCAGCCCGTCGTCGACAAGCGAATTGATCGAGCCAGGACCATCCCAAACTACAAATGTGTAGTTTAGACTTATTGTTTGACCCGATCCGAATCTCTCACTGTCAAGTGCAGATTTCAAGCATTGTCGAGGGCGCTGACCAGGGACGATGCAGATCCTGACCGTCGCGAGTGTGAGGTTGAGGTTCATGATGTGCAACGATCACCCTCAACCACACATTGATTCGTGATGGGCGGATCACTACGGCGGGCCACACGGGCCCTCGCACGAGAGGTCACCAGGAACAGACAATGCGAACGAGATCGAAGTTGCTGTGCACCGCGCTGCTCGCGACGGGTGCGTGCAGCATCGCCGTCGTCCCGATGGTTCCGACAGCGGGCGCCGCTCCCCTGGCACAGGCGCCATCGAGCGGCGGGACGTACACGATCGTGGCCGGCGACACGTTGATCGGCATCGCGACCCGCATGAAGGTCTCGCTCAGCTTGCTGCTTGACACCAACAAGCTGGAGGTGACCAGCCTGATCCTCCCGGGCCAGCGGTTGACGGTGCCCACCGGCGGCGTGGTCCCAGCACCGCGAGCAGCGGCCACCACCTCGAGCGGGACGAAGCCGGCGGCGACCGCTGCCGCATCCACGGACCCGTCGGGTGAGCGAACCACGAGCGCCGGCAGCTACACCATCGTCAACGGCGACTACCTCTACGGCATCGCCCGGCGCTTCGCCGTCTCGTTCAACTCGCTGCTCAGCACGAACGACCTCGTGGCGACGTCGCCAATCCATCCCGGCCAGATCCTGACGATCCCCGCCGGGGCGACCACCACGCCGGCGGCGCCGGCGGCCGCTACGGCGACGACCACCACCACGACGATCTCGGCGACGACCACCACCGCTGCGCCGAAGATCGCCCAGCCGATCGCCGCGCCGAAGCTGGACATCGCGGCGACGGGCAACGCCCAGATCGACGCGGTGCTGGCGTTCGCCAAGGCCCAACTCGGCAAGCCGTACGTCTTCGCCACGGCCGGGCCGGACACCTACGACTGCTCGGGCCTCACCGCCGCGGCGTACGCCCAGGCCGGCATCACGCTGATCCGCTACAGCGGGTTGCAGGCCACGCAAGGAACGGCCGTCGACTTCCTCAACAACCCGATCCAGCCCGGTGACCTCGTGTTCACCGCCGGGACGGCGACGCCCGGCGTGATCAGCCACGTCGGCATCGCCATCAGCAGCACGCAATGGATCCAGGCGACCAAGCCCGGCGCGTGGGTCAGCGTCGGGGCGATCCCGGCCAAGACCAAGATCCTCGCCGTACGCCGCTTCATCGGCTGATGCCCGACACCGGCGACGCCGACGGCACGAGTACGACGGTTGCCAGCCGGGTGAGCGCGGACGCCGCCGACGTGGCTGCCGGGATCGGCCTGACCGTCGAGGTGATGCCCTGCGATCCGGCGCTGGCCGACACCGCGGCGTTCTGCGAAGCGTACGGCATCGCCCTCGAGGACTCGGCGAACACGATCGTCGTCGTCGGCAAGTCAGATCCGCCGAGACACGTCGCCTGCGTCGTGCTGGCCACGACCCGGCTTGACGTCAACGGTGCGGTCCGCCGCCGGCTGGGCGCGCGCAAGGCGTCGTTCGCCGGCGCCGAGGAGACCTCGGCGATGACGGGGATGACGATCGGCGGTGTGACGCCGTTCGCCCTGCCGGCGGGCCTCCCGCTGTGGATCGACGCCGCTGTCATGGCGCGGACGTCGGTCGTGGTCGGCGGCGGCAGCCGCGCCGGCGAAGCTGGTCCTCGCCCCGGCGGTGCTCGCCGCGCTGCCCGGCGCCGAGGTGGTCGAGGGTCTCTCCCGCCCGATCGACCTCTGACCAGGCCACCACGAGCACCGGGCGATCAACCCCGGCCCAACCGTGCCGCGATCTCGTCGTCGGTGGGGGAAGAACAACTCGACGCCGCTCGATCGGCACAGCAACGCCGGTCCCCGTCGAGCGCCCGCCGCATCACGGCCGCCGAGGACGGTAGGGCCTGCACGTCGTCACGACCCATGGATCTCACAGGTCATCGTCATGACGTTATTCGTGGCGGACGACGACGTGCCCCACCAACCGGCACCGAGCGGGCCCGACGGCAGGAGTCGAGACGACCATCACCGATCCGGTCACCCTTGACTTGAGGTCGAGATAAAAGTCTCGACGAGTACTTGAGGGTTAGCTCGCTCGCAGGGTCAGCCGGGTCCACGCACCGAGGAACACCTGATCACCGTCACCGAGGTCGACAGGGACGCCCGGCTGTAGCGGCGGGGTGTCCTCATCAGGCTCGGTGCCGGCGACCACGACATACGTGCCGTTCGTGGACGACAGATCGACGACGCTCACCACGTCCGCATCGCGGACGAACTGGCAGTGTCGCCGCGACACCCCAGTGTCGTTGTCCAGGGCGATCTCCGGGCGGACGCCACGTGACTGGCTGGTGCGACCGACGAGCGCCGTGTGCGCCGAGATGGCGATCGTCGACGAGCTTGGCGCCGGGCACTGCTGGTCGGACAGCTCGCCCTTCAACGCGAACCAGTCCGGATCGATCTCGACGATCACGACCCACCGCTTCACGCCCGGATCCACCAGAGCCGGACCGGCAGGTGCCGGCGGCGGCTCGTCGGGCGGCGCCTGGCCGGTGGTGAAGTCGTAGCCGCACTGCTCGCAGAACAGGTTGTCGGCCGGGTTCGGCGTCCCGCAATGCGGGCACGGCACCCCGGCCGGCGGCGCAGGCAGAGGGGACGACGGTTCGGGGGCGACCGGATCGGGCGGTGCCGCCGGCCCCCCGCCGGCCGGCGCCGAGGGCTCGCCGAGCTTGGCACCGCACGTGTCGCACCACTCGGGGTCGTTCGACTCGTGACCGTTCGGGCAGGTGACCGTCGCCATCGCTCAGGCCCCGCCGCCCGGCGCCGGTTCCTCCGATGTCCGGCGGATGCGCGTCGTCTTCGTGCTGCGCGTGTCCAGCGCCATCTCGTCGGCCCGGTCGACGTCGCGCTTGAGCCGCACGGTGCCAGCCTCGGCGTCGACGACATCGACGACCTTGGCGAGCAGTCGGGTGGTCGACTCGTTGCCGGTGTCGTGGGCCAGCTTGGCGGCCTCACCGAGCAGCGTCGTCGCCGTGCGCTCGTCGCCGGCGGCGCGGGCGGCAAGCCCGTGCTGGATCGCGTCGGCGAGCTTGGTCTGCCCGGTGTAGTGGGCGACGGCCGGATCGATGCGCGTCGTCAGGTTGGCGTCGGTGCTCCACACGGCGCGCACCAGCCCCTTGGCGAGCACCTGGTCGTTGACGACGACCTCGACCCGGGCGGCGAGGCGCTCGCTGCCGACCGGCGCCGGTGGGACGCGCACGGCGACGTGGTAGTCCCGGCTCTCGTCGCCCCACGCCCCCGTGGGGAGCTCGCGCACGAGCGGGCTGATCTGCACGCCCTTCGGCGTCAGGTCCTCGACCACCGGGGCCACCTGGCGGACGAACTGGACCTCGCTCCCCTGCGGCACCCACACCCGCAGGCGAACGTCGGCGACGCCACGGCCCATCGACGTGCGGATCATCGCGCTGAAGTCGGCCTCGAGGTCCTCCGGCTCGGCGACGATGTCGACCGTGCCGAGCAGGGCGTCGGCGATGCCCCGCAGCTCGTCGACCACCCAGTCCGAGCCGATCCCCCGGCAGTCGCACTGGAACCTGCCGCGGGCCTTGGCGAGCGCGTCGTCGAGCGCGTTCGGTGGCTCGCCTTCGATCTTGCCGTCTGTGAGCAGGATCGCGTGGCGCTGCGTCGCCGGCGCCTGTTCGAACAGCTCGGTGGCCGCGGCGATCCACGCCCCGATCGCCGTCGCCCCACCGCTGCGCAGCTTGCCGACGGCGTCGATCGCATCGCGCCGAGTCGCCGCGGTCATCCTGGCCATCCCGGGGTGCGAAGGGTAGACCATCTGGGCGACGCTGTGGCCGCTGACGACGGCGAACCACGTCCCGTCGACGATCTCCTCGACCACGGCCTTGGCCGCGCGGCGGGCCGCGGCGATCTTCGTCGGGGGCATGTCCATCGACCCGGACGTGTCGACGATCAGCACCTCGGCAGCGTCACCGAGCCCGGTCTGGCCGGCCGTGCCGGCGCCGCTGCACGTGATCGACACGACGGCGTGCGCATCGGTGTCGCCGTCGGCCAGGTACTCGTTCTGGAACACATCCGCCTTGAACTCCGGCACGTGGTGGACTCCTCCTCGACGCTCGGGCTCACCCTAGCGATGGCGCGTATCTGGCCAGGGCCGCCGTGACGTTGTCATGGCCGCCCTGCTCGTTGGCCCACCCGACGAGGTGATCGGCGACGACGACCGGGTCGGTGGCACCGGTCGCGGTGATCAGCCCGGCGAGCTCGGCCGGCGCCGAGGCGTAGTTCCACAGGCCGTCGCTGCACACCAGCACCCACCCCGGCGCGTCGAGCCGACGCGACAGCACCTCGGGTCGCGGGTCGAGCGAGTCGGCGCCGAGCCAACGGGTGATCGTGTGCGACATCGGGTCGGCCTCGGCGGCGGCGCGGTCGATCCCCGAAGCGATCATCTCCGTGCCGAGTGAGTGGTCGATGCTGAGCTGCACACCGTCGCCGACGTCGGGCAGCCAGTAGGCACGCGAGTCGCCGCACCAACCGACGGTGAGCACGTCGCCGGCGACGACCGCGGCGACGAACGTGCACGACGGCGGCTCGGCCGGGTTGCCGAGCACATGGGCGACGCCGACGGCCGCGGCATTCGCTGCCGCAGCCGCCTCGATCAGCGCCGTCGACGAACGGTCGATCACCCCGGCCTCCGGGTCGTCGGGATCGCTGGACAGCCCGCCGGCGAGCAGGTGGGCGCAGGCGGCGCGCGCTGCCACCAGCGCGGCCCGGTCGCTGTCGGGCGCGGTGGTCACCCCGTCGCAGACGACGAGCACGCCAAGCCCGCCGTCGCCGGTGGCGGCCAGCGCCATCGCATCCTCGTTGCGGGCGTGGACGATCCCCTTGTCGCACACCCCAGCCAGCCACGGCGCGGGCTGCTCGCTCCAGTGGTCGCGCTCGCTCAGCGTGCGCTGCCCGCAGGTCCCGCAGAACCCGTCCTCGAGCACCTCGCCACCGCACGCCGTGCACCGCCGCGACGCGCCACCCACCGCTGCACCGGTCGTCGGCTGTGTACCGCCCGCCGCACCCGCCGCTGGCGTCTCGTCACCCGCGGGTGCCGGCGCGCCCGGCGAGGCGACCACCGGTGCCGGCAGCGCCCCGGCCTGCAACGTCGCCCCACAGCTCTCGCAGAACGCATCCTCCGCCTGGATCGCCGCCCCGCACGTCGGACACACCGCGCCCTCACTCATGCTCGCCCCAGACCCCGGCGCGCGTGGGGGCGGTGCGGAGGGGCGCTCCGCGATCCCCATCCGCCGTGCGCCGACTCGCTGTGCGTGAGGCGCACAGCAAGCTGGGCGCGGCCGAAGGCCGCTCCTCGAAGCTCAACCGAGATGAGCGAGCGAATCGAGCGAATCGAGGGCGAAGGAAGATCCTCATACGAGGGAACGGGGACGGATCTCGTTGGCGAGGTCGACGAGGCGTACCCGCTCGCGTGGGTCGTCGTTCAACCGGGCCGCTTCGCGGTAGGCCTGCTCCATCGCCCGGCGCAGCGACGGCTCGTCGACGCGCGACCCGGCAATGCGCGCCGTCGGGTCGGGGCCACGGCGACGTACCAGCGCGAGCGCCGAGCCGAGGATCTGCAGGCGCAGGTGGCTTCGGGCCTGCGGCTCCATCGACGCCTCGTCCAGCTCGATCGCGGCCTCGGCGAGGTCGGCGGCGGCATGGCTGTCGTCCATCACCGCGGCGAGCAGCTCGGCGCGCCGCCGCCGGGCGTCGCCGTAGGCGCGGCTCGTCGCCGGGATCCGCTCCAGCGCGGCGAGCGCCTCGGTCCGCTGGCCGGCGCTGGCGGCGATGCGCGCCAGACCGAACTGCGCCGGCGCGACGTACGCCGCGTCGGCGCGACCGCACAGCGCGTACATCCGCTGGGCGACGGCGGTCTCGCCGGCCAGCTCGCACGCCCGGGCCAGCGCCAGCTTCGGGGCCAGCTCGCCGGGCAGCTGCCCGTACACCGCGTTGAACGCGCTGACGGCCGCGGCGGCGTCGTTGGACTGCAGCGCCGCCAGCCCCTGCAGCCACACGCCGCGCCACTCCCACGGATCGGCGGCGAGGATCTCACCCGCCGCGGCCTGCGCCGTGCCGGGCTGGCGCAGCTCCAGCGCGGTGTAGGCCCGAGCGACGCGCACGCCGGCGGTCTGCTCCGGCGCCCGGTCGTAGGCGGCCAGGCGGGCGGCCGGCTCGGTGGCGGTGACGTTGGCGAGGTAGGTGGCCATCGGGTCGTCGGCCGCGGTGGTCAGCCGCGGCAGCTCGTTCCACGACAGCTCCTCACCGGCGACGGCCGGCGTCTCGAACAGGTGCGACGGCGTGCTGCGGGTGACGGTCCGCGCCGCCTGTGCGGTGACGTCGCGCAGCACGCCCATCAGCTGGTCGCGGATCTCGTCGGCGGTCTGGAAGCGGTCCTCCGGTCGCGGCGCGGTGCCCTTCAGCAGCCAGCGGTACAGCGAGTCGTGCTCGGCGAAGATCGGCACCTCGTCCGGGCTCGGCAGCGAGTCGACGTACTTGTTCTGGTAGCCCTTGAACTCGAAGATCATCACGGCGAGCGTGCGCGCCACCGTGTAGACGTCGCTGGCCACCGAGCAGCCGTCGCGGGGCACCTCGGGCGCCTGGAAGCCGACGGTGCCGTAGATCGGCGAGACGTCGTCGTCCACCCGGCGCACGCCGCCGAGGTCGATCAGCTTCAACCCGTCGCCGACCTGGATCATGTTCGCCGGCTTCATGTCGCAGTACAGCAGGCCGAGCGAGTGCAGGTAGCCGAACGCCGGGAGGATCTCGACGAGGTAGGCGATCGCCTGATCGACGGGGATCGGGGAGAACTGGCCGCGGTTGGCGGCCATCCGGTCCTTGAGGATGTTGTTCAGCGAGCGCCCGCCGACGTACTCCATGACGATGTAGAACGCCCCGTCGGGCGCCGCGACGAAGTTGTAGATCTCGACGATGAGCGGGTGCTCGACCTCGGCGAGGTACTGCTTCTCGGCGGCGGCCGCCCGCGAGGCGTCGGGGTCGCCCGTGTTGAGGAGGCCCTTGAGCACCACCCAGCGGTCGTTGACGTTGCGGTCGCGGGCCAGGTAGATCCAGCCCATCCCGCCGTGGGCCAGGCAGCCGACCACCTCGTACTGACCGCCGACGAGGGCGCCGGGCGCGAGGCGTGGCTCGAAGTCGAACGACGTCCGGCACTTCGGGCAGAAGCCCTTGGTCCGCCCGGGGTTGCCGTCGCGCGAGCGACCGACCGGCGCGCCGCACACCGAGCAGAACCGCTTGTCCTCGGCGACGACCGGCGGGTCCATCAACGCCTGGCGAGGATCGACGACCGGCACCGGCGGCACCTGGGTCATCCCGGCGCCGAGGCGTGACGTGGCCGCGCCACCGTCGAGGCGGCGCGTCGGCCGGCTGCCGGTGACGGCACGTGCCGAGCCGAACGGCACCGAGCCGAGCCGGCTGCTGCCGGTGACCGACGAGCCCGGGCTCAGCGCCGGCCCGCTCAGCGCCGCGGCGGCGTCGGGCGTGCCGGACGGGGCTGGCGGCGGCGGGAGCGGCTCACCGCCACCCGCTGTTGCCGGCGGTGGAGCGAGGGTCGAGGCCGCCGGCGTGGCGCTCGGCGCCATCCCGCACACGTCGCAGTAGCCGTCGACGATCGTGCCCGTGCAGAACGGTTGTGTGCACTTGCTCATCGGTGCGCCTCGCCTCCGGCCACGGCGCACCGACGAGACGACTTCACCGCGACATCGGTTCGCTCGCTCCGCTCACTCACTGCGCCACCTTCCCCCTCGCCAGGCGGGCGTTGACGCCGGCGACGTACTGGTCGACGAGCGGCCGGGCCGCGTCGAGGTCGCACGGCGCCGCCCACAGCAGCTCGCGCGCCTGCCGGTACAGCGGCTCGATCGACGGATCCTCGGAGAACCCGTTGGCGCCGGCCTTGCTGCGGAAGCCTTCGAGCAGGCCGCGCAGGTCGTCGCGCTCGGTCATCGGCGCGGCGAAGCGCGCCGCCGCCTCGTCGAGGGCCCGCTCGACGCGGTCGAGCTTGTCGACGAACGGTTCGATCTGCGCCCGCGCTGCCTTCCACGGCATGGCCGCGACCTGCGCCGGATCGGGCCCGCCGCCGAGCGCGGCGACCGACGGCACCGCCAGCCGGGGGGCGCGCAGGATCTTGTCGACGCAACGCGCCTGCAATTCGCGCACGTCGCGCTCGCGGTCGGCGAGGCGCTGGATGCGGTCGGCGGCGACGGAGAACGAGGCCAGGATCCGCTGGCGCTCGCGGTCGTTCTGCTCCAGGGCGGCACGGACCTTCTTCGCCGTCACGGCGACGCCGTCGAGGTCGCGCCGTGCAGCCTGCTGCTGGCGCAGCAGGGCCACCTGGTTGACCTGCTCCCCCAGCTCACGCGCCAGCCGCTCGGCCACCTGCAGATCGGCCTCGATCGCCTGCGACTTGGCGACGTCGACCTCCTGGCGCTGCTCGGCGACGTCGAGGCGCTGCTCGACCGCGCCGACGATCGCCTCCAGCAGGCGGGCGGCGTCGTCGATGTCCTTGCCGACCGGCCCGCCGAGTGCGTCGGTGACCGGCTTGGCCATCAGCGCCGACGCCTCGCGACGGTTCTTGTCGATCAGCGGCTCGACCGCTGCGAGCCGGTCGCCGATCGCCTTCCGAGCGACGAACGCCGCGGCCACGTCGCCCTGATCGGCGGCGGTCCCCGACATCTTCGCCCGCTCGTCGAGCGCCAGCAGCCGGTCCGTCTGACGATCCAGCCACGCGGTCCACTCGGCGAGCTTGGCCCGCATCTGCGCGGCCTCGGGGACGGCAACGCTCACTGGCGCACCTCGCCTTCGGCCACGGTTCGCCGATGACCCAACCGCACCATGACATCTGGTCGCTCGCTGCGCTCGCTCATGAGCCGCGCTCGTACTGGGCGGCGGGCGGCGCGGGGATGTCGGCGGCGTCCTTGGTCAACGTCGGCACCAGCCACCTCTCGTACGACGCCTTCCAATCGCCGTTGGTGCGCACCTGTTCGAGGACGCCGTTGACGAGCTCGACGAGATCGCGCTGGTCGGCGTTGACGCCGATGCCGTACGGCTCGAAGGTGAACCGGTCGCCGACCACCTCGGTCGTCGGGTCCTGGGCGGCGAAGCCGGCAAGCACCGTGTCGTCGCCGCTCGCCGCGTCGGCCTCGCCCTGCTGCATGGCCACCAGGCAGTCGGTGATGTCGGGCCGCACGATCAGCTCCAACCCGCTGTACTCGGGCTTCGACAGCTCGTCGAGGTTCGTGCTGCCCTCCGGGGCGCAGACCGTGGCCTTGGCGGCGACCAGCGAGTCGATGCCGGTGAACCCGCTGCCGGACTTGACCAGGACGCGCTGGCCGGCGGCGAGGTACTCGCTGGAGAAGGCGATCTGCTGCCAGCGACGGCAGTTGATCGTCATCGTGTGGGCGACGAGGTCGACCGCGCCGCTCTGCAGCGACGGCAGGCGCTGGGCGTAGGTGATGACCTTGACGTCGAGGCGCGCACGGGCTTCGTCGTGCGTGCCGCCGAAGATCGCCTGGGCGACGTACGTGAGCATGTCGATGTCGAAGCCCTCGATCGTGCCGCTGAGCGGGTTGCGATAGCCGAACAGCAGGGTGTCCGCCGACACGCCGACGCGCAGCTTGCCGTTCTCGAAGATCGTCGCCATCGTCGAGCCCGCCGGCATCGCCCCCGGTGACGGCAACGGCCCGGGCTCGTAGGACCGGGTGGCGTTGTAGTCCGCCGACTTCGGATCGTCGACGCACCCTGACGTGTCCGGCGGCAGCGAGGTCGTCGTCGCGGCCGTCGTCGCGGCCGTCGTCGGGGCCTCGATCGCCGACGGCAGGCTGACGTCGCCGGAGCACGCGCCGAGCACGGCGACGGCCGCGACGGCCAGGGCGAGGCGGCGCCTCATCGGTACTCCCGCAACCGCTGCCCGAAGCCGACCACGGCCAGGAGGATCACGAAGATCCCGGCGATGAACACCAGGGCGCGCATCAGCGACAACCCGTTCGTGGCGTCGTCGAGCGCTGCTGTCACCGCTGCACTGCTCGTGCGGACGACGTCCTGGCTGGTGCCGGCGAGCTCCGTGAACGGCTTCGTGGTCACGGTGAGGTCGTCGCCGCTGACCGTCGAGCTGCCGTACGCGTGGCCGAGGCTGAGCGCCACCGCGCTGTCCCAGTCGCCGCCGTCGTCGAGCTCGCGGATGTGCTGGTGCCCGGTGACGTACTCGGCCCACGTGTCACGTAGACCACAGGCGTCGCTGCCGCGGGCGCACGCCTCGCCGAGCGCGCCGTCGACGATCGCCGATGCGTCAGCCCACTTGGCCTCGTTCGCCGTCCCGTTGCCACGGTTGATCAGCGTCAGCGCCTCCTGCGACTGGGCGTCGAACGCCGCGGCCCGGGCCTGGGCGACGAGGTCGGCGGTGGTCAGCGAGCCGGCGACGGCGTCGTCGGTGCGGTTGATCGCCGTGCCCTGCGTCGCCAGTCCGGCGACGAGCACCACGACGACGGCGACGAGCCCGACGCCGAGCGGGATGTTGATCCACCGCCGGAAGCGCCGCGACAGCCACAGGCCGGCGAGCACGAGGACGGCGACGAGCACCACCCCGGCGAGGGTCAGCCACGCCCCGGCGCGGTGCCCGGCGGCCAGCTCGTCGTCGACCGTGTCGCGCTCGGCTCTGCTCGACGACGCGCAGCTGGGTGACGATCTGGCCGACGACGCTGTTGGCCTCGCGCTGGTACGCCGCGCCGACCGGGAAGCCCTGACGATTGTTCGCCCGGGCCTGCTCGATCAGGCCGGTGTAGCGGCTGAGCCCGGCGTTGGCGGCCTCCAACGCCTGCGAGCTCGCCGAGCCGAGGTCGAGCTGCAGGGCGACCGCGGCCAGCTCGGTGGAGGCCTGGTCGATGAACCCGACGTAGGCCTGGCGCGACGCCGGGTCCTCGGCGCCACCGGTGAGGTACAGCCGGCTGGCCAGCGAGTCGGCCTGGACGACGGCGACGCGGATGTCCTGCAGCTGCAGCAACTGGCTCGCGGCGTGGTTCGTGGCGTCGATCGACGAGCGGCGCTTGCCGACGCCGTAGGCGCCGAGCACGGCGAACACGACGGCGAACAGGATCGTCACGAGCAGCGCGGCTCGGAGGCGGAACGGCGTCGAGCCGCGACCGGCGGTGAGCCGGCCGATCCATCCCCCGGCGAGCTGACCGAACGTCGCGGCGTTGGACGGCGCACCGGGCTCGGCGCTCGTCCTCATCTGCGGTTGGGCCACGCCACCTCCTTGCGCCGGAGTGTAGGCGGCTCGTCCGGTACCGTCCCCGCACATGGGCACTGACACGCCGGCGTTCCTGCATCCGTACGCCAAGCCGACCCGCGCCAGCTTCGTGCGCATCGTGCGCGGCTCGGGCGCCGCTCGTGTGGGACGAGCAGGGCAACGAGCTGATCGACGGGATGGCCAGCCTGTGGTACTGCAACGTCGGCCACGGGCGCGCCGAGATCGCCGACGCCGTCGCCGAGCAGATCCGTACGATCGAGGCGTACTCGTGCTTCGACCCGTTCACCAACGAGCCGGCGGACCGCCTGGCCGAGCAGCTCGTCGAGATCGGCCCGATGCCGGGCAGCCGCGTGTTCCTGTGCTGCTCGGGCAGCGAGGCGATCGACTCGATGATGAAGCTCGTCCGCATCGCCCACGTGCAGGCCGGCCAGCCGCAGCGCAAGCTGATCATCTCCCGGGCGCGCGGCTACCACGGCGTCGCCTACGGCGGCACCGAGCGCGCAGGGCATCGCCCCGAACAAGGAGAACTTCGGGCCGTTCGTCGACGACGTCGTCCAGGTGCCCGCCGACGACGTCGAGGCGCTCGCTGCGCTGATGGCGTCGCGCGGCGACGAGGTGGCCGCGGTGGTCACCGAACCGGTGCAGGGCGCGGCCGGCATCTTCCCGCCGCCGGAGGGCTACCTGACGACGCTGCGCCGGCTGTGCGATCAGCACGGCGCGTACCTCGTGTTCGACGAGGTGATCACCGGCTTCGGCCGCCTCGGCCACTGGTTCGCCGCCCACCGCTACGACGTTCGCCCCGACCTGGTGACGTTCGCCAAGGCGGTCACGTCGGGCTACCAGCCGCTCGGCGGCGTGTTCGTCGGCGCCGCGCCGCGTGCCGCGCTGGAGGCCGACCCGGCGTTCTTCCTCCGCCACGGGTTCACCTACTCGGGACATGCCGCGGCGTGCGCCGCCGGTTTGCGCAACCTGCAGATCATCCGCGACGAGGGTCTCGTCGCCCGCGCCGTGCACGCCGGTTCGCGGCTGGCGGACGGGCTCCAGGCGCTGGCGGCCGACGGCGTCATCGACCACGCTCGCGGCGACGGGGCGATGTGGGCTGCCGGCCTGCGCCCCGACCAGGACGCCGTGGCGATCCGTGACCGGATGCTGGCGAGCGGCGTCATCTGCCGGGCGATCAACACCGACTCGCTGACGTTCTGCCCGCCGCTGGTGATCACCGACGAACAGATCGACCGCATCGTCGACACCCTGAACGCCGCGGCCACCGCCACCGCTTGAGCGACGGGCCCGTGGGGCTACGGTCCGCGAGCATGCGCTACGGCTTCAAGACCGCGCCGATGAACACCACCTGGGCCGCGATGCTCGACGTCTGGCGAGTGGGCGACCAGCTCGACGTGTTCGAGTCGGCGTGGAACTTCGACCACTTCGAGCCGATCTTCTCGGACCGATCCGGCCCGTGCCTGGAGGGATGGTCGATGCTCGCCGCGATGGCCACCGCGACGAGCCGCCTGCGCCTCGGCTGCCAGGTGACCGGCATGCCGTACCGCCATCCGGCGGTCCTCGCCAACATCGCCGCGACGGTCGACGTGATCAGCGGAGGACGTCTGATCCTCGGCCTCGGCGCGGGCTGGAACCAGGAGGAGTCCGACGCCCTCGGCATCCGCTTGCCACCCCTGAAGGAGCGCTTCGACCAGTTCGACGAAGGTGTCCAGGTGATCATCGAGCTGCTCACACAGGACCGCGCGTCGTTCGCCGGCGCCCACTTCACGTTGCGCGACGCGTGGTGCGAACCCAAGCCGGTGCAGCGGCCACACCCGCCGATCGCCATCGGCGGCAACGGCGAGCGGCGCACGCTGCGCACGGTCGCCCGCTTCGCCCAGCACTGGAACTCGACGCTCGGCGATGTCGACGCGTGGCGCCACAAGGGCGAGGTGCTCGACTGCCACTGCGCCGACGTCGGCCGCGATCCCACCGAGATCGAGCGCTCCGTCAACGTCCGCCTCGGTGCCGGCGAGGATCCGCGTGCGCTCCAGCCGACCGTGGCGCGCTGGCGGGATGCCGGTGTCGACGTGTGCATCGTCAACCTCGCCACACCGCACGACGCGGCGGTGATGGAACCCCTCGCCGCGGCACTCGCCGAGGTCGGCTGACCGCCGCGCCCGCCGGTGTGCTCGAATCGGTGGATGGCCGTCGCCGCTCCCGTCTTCAACCCGTTCGATCCGGCGTTCCGGGCCGACCCGTACCCGTTCTACGCCGAGCTGCGCGAGCACGACCCGGTGCACGCCTCGCCGTTGGGCTTTACGGTGCTCACCCGCTACGAGGACGTCGCCCGCACGCTGCGCGGCAGTGAGTTCTCGCGCGACGTCGAGGCCAACGCCACCATCGGCGAGACGGACAGCGCCCGCGCCCGCCGGCGCGAGCAGTTGCGCCGCCGCCACGAGTCAGGTGAGGCGGCCAAGACCATCCTCAACCTCGACCCGCCGGACCACACCCGCCTGCGCCGGCTGGTGTCGCTGGCGTTCACCCCGTCGGCGATCGAGCGGCTGCGGCCGCGCGTCCAGCAGCTCGTCGACGACTGCCTCGATCGTGCCGCCGACCGCGGATCGATCGAGCTGGTCGACGAGCTGGCCTTCCCCGTGCCGTTCCAGGTGATCTCCGACCTGCTGGCGATGCCGACCGAGCGCAGCGACGACATCCGCGACTGGTCGCAGTCGCTGACCGCCGTGCTCGAGCCGACCGCCGACGACACGGTCATCGCCGAGGCCGACGCCGCGTCGGCACAGCTGACCGCGTACCTGCGCGAGGTGATCGCCGAGCGCCGCGAGCACCTCGGCGACGACGTGCTCTCGCGCCTGATCGTCGCCGAGGAGGACGGCGACCGCCTCTCCCCTGCCGAGCTGCTGTCGTTCGTCGTGCTGCTCTACGTCGCCGGCCACGAGACCACCGTCAACCTGATCGGCAACGGCACGCTCGCCCTGCTGTGCCACCCCGACGAGCTGGCGCGGTGGCGCGACGACCCGTCCCTCGACGGCTCGGCCATCGACGAGCTGCTGCGCTACGACGGACCGGTGCAGCAGACCGTGCGGATCCCGATGCAGGAGGTGCGCTACGGCGACGTCACCGTGGCGCCCGGCACGACGGTGATGACGGTGCTCGGCGCGGCGTCGCACGACCCGGCGGTGTTCGACGATCCCGAGACGCTGCGCCTCGACCGCCCGAACGCCAACCGCCACCTCGGCTTCGCCGCCGGCATCCACTACTGCCTCGGCGCGTCGCTGGCCAAGCTCGAGGCGACGGTGGCGATCACGACGCTGATCCGCCGCTTCCCCGGCCTTGCGCTCGCCGGCGAGCCGACGTGGCGCGACCGCCTGACGATCCGCGGCGTCGACCACCTCCCCCTGTCCTGGTGACCCGCGATTCGAGATGTGCCGCCCCGGTGCACACATCTCGAATCTCACGACGTGAGCGGACCGACGCGATTCGAGATGCGCTGTGTGCGTGCGCGCATCTCGAATCTCACGAGGGGGCGCGCACGGCGACGAAGTGGACGATGCGCCGGGGTGTGAAGCCCATCCGCTCGTAGACCCGCCGAGCGGTGTGGTTGCCCAGCGCGACGTGGAGGAACGGGGTGATGCCCTCGTCGAGCAGCCGGTGGGCGACAGCGGCGGTGACCGCCTCGCCGTAGCCACGGCGGCGAGCGTCGGGATGGGTGCAGACCGCGCTGATCTCCGTGAAGCCCGGCACGCTCATCCGCCGGCCGGCCATCGCCAGCAGCGAACCGTCGTCGGGGTCGCGGATGCCGACGTAGCCACCGAGCTCGTGCGTGCGCGCCGAGAACGGGCCCGGCTCGGCGAGCTTGACGAGGGCGCGCATCTCCGGCGCCTCCGCATCTCCCAGCTCGACGACCGACGGCGACGCGACCGGTGCCAGCGGGCTGGTGAGCACCATCTGGTCGCCCTGTGCCTCGAAGACAACGTCCCAGCCCGTGGGCGCGTCGACCGGCGAGTCGCGGAACAGCAGCCCCACCCGGCCCGGTCCGACCAGCTCGCCGAGCGCCGCCCACGACGCCGGCGAGTCGTCGGCCTTCCCGGCGAGGACCGACACGTCCGGCTGGTAGCGCCGCGCCGCGCCGCCGCCCTCGGCGAAGCCGGCGTGGTTGGTGGTCAATGCCTCCCAGGCGACGTTCGCCAGTGGATCCGGACTCGTCATCACCGACCCAAGGTGCGGCGAGCGCCGAAGCGCAGCGGAGGCGGCGAGCACGGCAGGCGACGGGAGCCGCGTTGCGGCGGCGGGAGCACGAACATGGCTAGTCCACGGCGAGCAGGTTGATCAGGCTGCTGGTGTCCCAGCGGCGCCCGCCGCGGGCGACGACCTGCGCGTAGAACTGGTCGACGAGCGCGGTGACCGGGAGACGGGCACCGTTGCGATGCGCCTCGTCGAGGACGATGCCGAGGTCCTTGCGCATCCACTCGACGGCGAAGCCGAAGTCGAACTCGCCGCGGGCCATCGTCGCCGCCCGGTTGTCCATCTGCCAGCTCTGTGCCGCGCCGTGGCGGATCGCGTCGACCACCGCGTCGGGGTCGAGCCCGGCCTTCTGGGCGAAGTTGATCGCCTCGGCCAGCCCCTGCACCGCGCCGGCGATGCAGATCTGGTTGGCCATCTTCGTCAGCTGCCCGGATCCGGCCGGCCCCATCATCGAGGTCGCCTTGGCGTACGACGTCATGATCGGGCGGGCCAGCTCGTAGAACGCCTCGTCGTCGGCGCCGCACATCACCGTCAACTGGCCGGCCTCGGCGCCGGCCTGGCCACCCGAGACGGGCGCGTCGACGAAGCCGACGCCGAACTCGGCGGACGCGGCTGCCAGCTCGCGGGCGACGCCGGCGGACGCGGTGGTGTGGTCGACCAGCACGGAGCCGGCCTCGGCGCCGGCAAGGGCGCCGTCCGGGCCGAACGTGACGTCGCGCACGTCGTCGTCGTTGCCGACGCACATGAACACGACCTCGGCGCCCTCGGCGGCCTCCCTCGGCGTCGGCGCGGCCCGGTTGCCGTACAGCGCCACCCAGGCCAGCGCCTTCGCCGCCGTGCGGTTGTAGACGGTGACCTGATGGCCGGCGGCGGCGAGGTGCCGGGCCATCGGCGTGCCCATCACCCCGAGCCCGATGAACGCGACGTTGCTCATCGCCACACCGTGACACTGGTTCGCTCGCTGCGCACGCTCACGGCATCGCAGTCTTGCCGGTCACGAACGCACGCACTGCACCCCGTCGCTCCGAGTCCCACACGTTCCTCCGAGTCCCACGCGTCCATGCGAGTCCCAGCTGCTCCACGGGGGTGCACCAGCGACTCGAACGGACACCTGGGACTCGGAGAACGGCGACGACGGTCAGGCGGAGTGGGCGATGGCGCGCTCGGCGGCGGCGACGTAGCCGCCACCGAACTTGATCGCGTGCACCACCAACGGTGCGATCTGGTGCAGCTCGACACGGTCCGCCCAGCCGGCACCGAGCGGGTGGACCTCCGCGTAGGCGGCGAAGCACGACGGGCCGAAGCCACCGAACAGGCGCATCATGGCCAGGTCGAACTCGCGGTGACCGCCGTGCGCGGCCGGGTCGATCAACCAACTCGTGCCGTCGCGGGCGATCAGCCGGTTGCCGGCCCAGAGGTCGCCGTGCAGCCGCGCCGGCGGCGCCCCGTCGTCGAAGCGCTCCAAGGAACCGGCCAGCCGCTCCAGCGCGGCGATCGCCGCCGGCGACAGCGCGCGCCCGTCGCGCGCCAGGCGAGCCAGGGGCAGCAGCCGATCGACCGCGTAGAACTCGGCCCATGTCGGCTGCGGCTCGTTCGGCAGTGCTCGGCTCCCCGTCGTGCGCTGGTCCTCGCGCCCGAACGACGGCGCCCCGGCGTCGTGCAGCGCCGCCAGCGCCCGGCCGAACACCGCCTCCGACGCGTCAGCGCGCCGCCCGCCGCCGACGTCGATCCACTCCAGGACGAGCATCGGCACCGGTTCGTCGGCGACGGCGAGCACGTCCGGGACCGGCACCGCGCCAGCGGCGCGCAGCCACGTCAGCCCCGTCGCCTCCGTGGTGAAGAACCCCGCCGGTGCGCTCGGATGGGTCTTGGCGAACACCTGCCGCCCGTCGGCCAAGGAGACCCGGTAGGCCGCGGCGACATCGCCGCCGCGGACCACCGCCATCGCCGTCACCGGCGAGCCCAGCACCGTGGCGACCGCAGCGGCCAGGTCGCCGTTCACTCCGGCGTGACGTACGCCGCGGTGATCCCGCCGTCGATGATCAACGACTGACCGGTCATCCAGCTCGACTCGTCGCTGGCCAGGAACAGCGCCCCGTCGGCGATCTCCTCAGGCGCTCCGAAGCGACCCATCGGGATGTGCACGAGCCGACGCTGGCGGCGAGCGTCGTCGGACAGGAACTTGGCGAGCATCGGCGTCAGCACCGGCCCGGGGCACAGCGCGTTGCAACGGATCCCCTGCCGTGCGTAGGTCACAGCGATCTCACGGGTCATCGCCAGCACCGCGCCCTTCGACGCGGTGTACGCCACCTGCGGCGTCGCCGCGCCCATGTGGGCGACGAACGAGGCGACGTTGACGATCGAGCCGCCGCCGCTGGCGAGCATCGCCGGGATCGCATGGCGGCAGCCGAGCAGCGTCCCGAGCACGTTGATGTCCATCGTCGCCCGATACGTGTCCAGCGGCGTGCTGACCGGGTCGTCGTCGTCGGCGATCATCACGCCGGCGTTGTTGTAGAGGACGTGCAGGCCGCCGAACGTCTCGACGGCGTGCTCGACCGCCGCCCGCACGGACTCCTCGTCGGTGACGTCGCAGCGAACGTACGTCGCCTCGCCGCCGGCCGCGGTGATCGCGTCGACCGCCTCGTCACCGTCGCCGACGTCGGCGAGCACCACCTTGGCACCTTCGGCGGCGAAGCGCTCTGCGCCACAGCGGCCGAGCCCGGCCGCACCTCCCGTGATCAACGCCACCTTGCCCGTCAGACGATCCATGGCCGCGCAACGTATCGGCCATCGCGATACTTCTGTGATGTTCGCGCTTCGGTCGCAGCCAAGCTGCTCCCTTCGTCTGCCGTGCTCGCCACCTCCGCTGCGCCTCGGCGCTCGCCGCGCCTCAGCGACGGGGCCGTCCTGACATGGCGTGGCGGGTGATGACCTGGAACCTGCATGGCGCCGCGCGGCCGAACGTCGGACTCGTCGCCCACGTGATCGAGCGCGCCACGCCCGACGTCGTCGCGCTGCAGGAGGTCCGCCGTGGTCAGGCGGCGCGCCTTGCCGGCCGGCTCGGCTGGCAACACGAGTGGGTGTTCAAGCACAACGGCTACTGGCCGCTGTGGTGGCGCGCCGAGGGCCTGGCGATCCTCTCGCCGTCACCGTTGGACGACGTGCTGCGAGCGTGCCTGTCGGTGGGCGCCTCCCGCCGCAGCCACCGGCGTCGGGTGGCGATCGCCGCGACGGTTCGCCGCGACGGCGACGCGCTCCACGTCGTCGACACCCACCTCGCCACCGGCTCGCGCGACGAGCGTGTCGCCCAGGCCACACGGCTCCTCGCGGCGATCGTCGACGGCGTCACCCCGCTCGTCGTCGCCGGCGACCTCAACGCGCCGAACGAGGTCGAGGTGATCCAGGCGTTCGCTCCGGTCGGCCTCGTCGACCCCGGCGGTGACGACACCAGCCCCGCCGACGCCCCGATGCAGCGCATCGACTACGTCCTCGTCCCCGCCGACGCCGAGATCCTCGACCGCCGCACCCCCGCAGGCGGCCCCGAGTGGGCCGCCCTCAGCGACCACCTCCCCACCCTCGTCGAGCTCACGATCTGATAGCTGGGCCGAATCCAGTGAGGGGTTGCACGAGGGAGCGCTGCGCGATCACCCCCGTCGGAGATGAGCAAGCGAATCGAGCGCCGAAACCTCAGATCCTCTCCCAGTAGCGGCGCAGCTCCCAGTCGGTGACCGTGCAGTTGAACGCCTGCCACTCGGCCGTGGCCATCGTCAGCACGTGGTGGTGGACGTCGTCGCCGAAGCACTCGCGCGCCGCTGCCGACGACTCCCACAGCGCGATCGCGTCGGGCAGGTTCCACGGGATGTGCTCGATGTCGTCGGCCTCGTAGCCGTTGCCGACGAACGGGTCGCCGAGCTCGAGGCGGTGGCGGATCCCGTACAGGCCACCGGCGATCTGCCCGGCGAACGCGAAGTACGTGTTCGCATCGGCACCGGGGATGCGGCACTCGACGCGGCTGCCGGCGCCGTGGCCGACCTTGCGAAAGCCGAGCGTGCGGTTGTCGACGCCCCAGCCGACGCCGGTCGGCGCCCACGAGCCCGGTTGGAACCGCTTGTAGCTGTTGACCGCCGGCGCCCACAGCAGGCTGAACTCCCGAGCGGTGGCGATCAGCCCGGCGACGTACTGGCGGAACACCTCGCTCATGTGCTCGGGACCATCACCGTCGAACAGCGCGCGGCGGCCGTCGAGCGACCACAGGCTGGAGTGCACGTGGCAGCTCGAACCGGTGTCGTCGAACGCGTACTTGGCCATGAACGTCACCGAGCGACCGTGGGCGTGGGCGATCTCCTTCGCCGCGGTCTTGTAGACGAGGTTGCGGTCGGCCATCTCCACGGCCTCGGCGTAGTCGAGGTTGATCTCGTGCTGACCACGCCCGGCCTCGCCCTTGGAGAACTCGACGGGGACGCCGGCCGCCTCCAGCCCGCGGCGGATCGCACCGATCACGTACTCGTCCTTCGTCGTCTGCAGGACGTGGTAGTCCTCGAGCCACGGCGAGTGCGGGCGGAGGTCGCGGTACCCCTTGGCGTGAGCCTCGTCGTAGGTGTCGTGGAACAGGTAGAACTCGATCTCGCTGGCCACCATCGGCAGGTAGCCCAGGCCGGCGGCGGCCTCCACCTGGCGGCGCAGCACCGTGCGCGGCGCAACCTCGATCAGCTCACCGGTCGTCACGTCGTACAGGTCGCACAGGACGAGGGCGGTGCGCTCGACCCACGGCGTCACCCGCACCGTCGACCAGTCGGCGCGGGCGAGCATGTCGCCGTAGCCCTGCTCGTAGCTGGTGAAGCGGTAGCCGGGCACCGGCTCGTTGTCGAGGTCGCAGGCGATGAGGTAGTCGCAGTTCTCCGTCCCGTCGTCGGCGACGTGGTCGAGGAAGAAGCGGCCGGTGGTGCGCTTGCCGACCATCCGCCCCTGCAGGTCGGGGAACGCCATGACGACGGTGTCGATCTCGCCGCCGCGGATCATCGCTTCGAGGTCTTCGCGGGTGACGATCGGCCGACCGGGCATGCGCCGCACGATAGGCCAGCACGTCCTTGATCGTGCCTTGGTCGCCGCTTCGCCTGCCGTGCTCGCGGCATCCACTGCGCTTCGGCGCTCGCCGCGTTCCAAGTCGGCGACATCATCTCTGCGCCGATCGAGGCGGCGTACAGTTCCGGCATGTCCTGGCAACAGACGCCGACGGTGCCCACCCGGCGGCCGGTCTCGGTGCCGGCGATCGTCGCCGTCGGCCTCGGCGTCGTCGCGATCGCCCTATGGCTGTTCGTCCTCGACTTCGCCGGCACGTCCGACGTCGGCACGTTCAGCTTCGCCGACATCCGCAAGTCGGCCGACCTGTTCGGCGTGAACGGGCTGCCGGGTGCCTGGTACCAGTGGATCGCCTACCTGTCCGCCGCGCTGGCAATCGTGCTCGCACTGCTGACGCTCATCCCCGCCCCGGCGCAGGACGGCCTGCGCGTCGCCAGCGTGGTCGTCGCCGCGGCCGGGATCGTGATCGCCTTCGTCGCCCTCGCCGACGGCCAACGAGGCATCGAGATCGGCGACCGACGCGTCGGCTTCTGGGTCGGCATGGCCGGCTTCGTCCTCCTTGCGGTCGGCTCGACGCTGCGTGCCGCCCGATCCGCGTCGCCCGTCGCTGCCGTGGGACCCGCCCCGGCGGCGTGGGGCACCCAGCAACCGGTCGCCGGCGCCACCTGGGACACCCAACCGCCGGCGCCCGGTGCCACCTGGGGCGCCCAGCAACCCGCCGACCTGTGGGCCGCCACCGCGCCGGCCTACCCAGCCGTCGCGCCCGGCTGGCACGCCGATCCGACAGGCCGCAACCAGCAGCGCTGGTGGGACGGCCAGGCATGGACGCCCCACGTCGTCCGCGCCGGCGTCCAAACGACCGACCCGCTCTGAATCGTGCTCCGGTCGCAGCCAAGCTGCTCTCTCCGCCTGCCGTGCTCGCCGGCTCCGCTGCGCTTCGCCGCTCGCCGTCCTGGCTCGGTGCCAACCCTGGCCCCCTGGTGGCCCCGGCGTCTGCTCGAGCAAACAAACGTGCACTCGGTCTGACCGCTCGACGAAACCTCTATCGCAGATCGGGCCAGTGCTGGCCGGTGACGGGGTCGGGCCCCACGTAGCGGGCGCTGGGGCGGATGATCCGGTCGTCGGCGGCCTGCTCCAGCGCGTTGGCGCACCAGCCGATCACTCGGCTGCAGGCGAACGTCGGGGTGAACATCTCGCGGGGCACGCCGCACAGTTCCATGACGACGCCGGCGTAGAGCTCGACGTTGGTGTAGAGCCGACGGCCCGGCTTGCGCTCGTCGAGCAGCGTCAGCACCCGCGCCTCGGTGGCGGCGACGAGGTCGACGAAGGCGCGCTGCTCGTCGTCGAGGGCGAGCGAACCGGCGAGGCGACGCAGCATCACGGCTCGCGGGTCCGCGGTCCGGTACACCGGATGGCCGAAGCCCATGATCCGCTCCCCGGCGTCGAGCTTGGTCCGCACGACCGCGTCGATCCGCTCCGCCGTGCCGATCTCGTCGATCAGCGCCAGCGCCCGGCTCGGGGCCCCGCCGTGCAGCGGGCCGCTGAGCGCGGCGAGCCCGGCGGCGACGCAGGCGCCGAGATCGGCGCCGGTCGAGGCGACGACGCGAGTCGTGAACGTCGAGGCGTTGAACCCGTGGTCGATCGTCGAGATCAGGTACTGCTCGATCGCCCGGGCCTGCGCCGCGTCCGGCTCACGCCCGGTGACGCCCCACAGATAGCCGGCGGCATAGCCGAGATCGGGACGCACGGGCATCGGCTGCTCACCGGCGCGCAGGCGGTGCAGCGCACCGAGCAGCGCCGGGGTCACCGCACACAGCCGCAGCGCGTCGTGACGACGCTGCGCCGGGGTCAGGTCGAGCAGCGGGCGCATCCCGTCGGCCGCGGCCACGAGGCCGATCGCGGCGCGCAGGCCACCCATCGGCTCGGCCACCACCGCGATCGACGGCAGCACCGCAGCCACGGACGTGGGGATCTCTCGCAGGGGCGCGACCTCGGCGGCGAACCGCTGACGTGACGCCAGCGTCGCCGGCAGCTCGCCGTCGATCAGCAGCTGCCACACGTCCTCGATCGGGCGCTGCTCGGCCAGCTCCACGGCCGAGTACTGGCGGTAGTGGTAGAAGCCCTCCTCGCCGCGTACGTCGCCGACCTCGGTCTCGGCGACGATCACCCCCTTGAGCCCACGCGGCACGTCCGTCTGCAACATCGTCATGGTTGCAGCCTGCGCCCGCTTGTCAACATCGTCAACGTTGATTATCGTCAATACATGACCGAGATGTTGACGGCGGACGAGGCGGCGAACCGTCTCGGGATCAAGCTGTCGTCGCTGTACGCGTACGTCAGCCGCGGCCTCGTCGAGCGGCACGCGACCGACGACGGCCGGAGCATGTTCGACGCCGCAGCGATCGGCGAGCTGGCCCGCCGCGGCCGGCCACGGGTCAGCAGCAGGGAGACGTCGATCAACCTGCTCATCGAGACCGAGCTGACCCGCATCGACTCCCATCGCGTGTTCTTCCGCGGGCACGACACAGCCGGGCTGGCCACCACGGCGACGTTCGAGGAGGTCGCCGAGCTGCTGTGGCTCGGCGAGCTGGCGGGCGAGCACGAACCGTGGACGTCGACCGCCGTCGAGATCGCCCCGCTCCCCCACGACCCATGGACGCCGATCCCGGCCAACGACCGGCTGCGCATCGCGCTTGCCTACGCCGCCGCGGCGGACCCGTTCCGCGCCAACCTCGATCCGCCGTCGGTCGCCAGCGCCGGCCGGCACACGATCGCGACGATGGTCGACGGGCTCCGCGAGCACGACGGCCCGATCCCCCGCCTCGACGTCGGCGCCACGAGCCGCCGCCGCTCGATCGCCGCCCGGCTGTGGGTCGCGCTGGCCGGGCGCCGCCGCGCCGCTGGCGACGTCGAGCTGCTCAACGCCGCCCTCGTCCTGCTCGCCGACCACGAGCTGGCCGGTTCGACGCTCGCCGCCCGCGTCGCCGCCAGCACCCGCGCCGATCCGTACGCCGTCATCGGTGCCGGCCTCGGCGTCGTCAACGGCCCGCTGCACGGCCGGGCCAGCTCGGCTGCACGGCGCCTGCTCGACGACGCCGCCGAGCGTGGCGCCGGCCCGGCGATCACCGAGGCGCTGAGCACGTGGCGGACGGTTCCCGGCTTCGGCCACCCGCTGTACCCCGACGGCGATCCCCGCGCCCGGGTGCTGCTCGCCCAGCTACGGGCGACGCTCGGCGCCGGCCACACGATGCGCGTCGCCGAGTCGGTGATCGACGCCGTCGCCGCACGCACCGACCGGCAGCCGAACGTCGACCTGACCCTCGCCGTCCTCACCCAGGCGGCGCGGATGCCGGCCGATGCCGGTGAGGTGATCTTCGCCGTGGCCCGCTGCGCCGGCTGGTTGGCCCACGCCCTCGAGGAGTACCGCCAGCAGCCGCTGCGCTTCCGGCCGCGGGCCGCCTACGTCGGCGTCAGGAACGACGGCGGATCGCGTCCATCCGCTGCTGGTGGAACTCGCCGGCGGTGATCGGCGGGTCGCGCAGCACCTCACCGGGCGACCGCATCTCGGCCGGCAGCTCCAGCAGGACGTCGCGGCGCGGCTGGCAGAAGAACGGCATCGAGTAGCGGTCCGAGTCGTCGTCGGGCGGGTTGACCACCCGGTGCGTCGTCGCCGGCACCCGCCCGTTGAGGTAGCGGCTGAGCATGTCGCCGCTGTCGACCACCAGCTCGCCGTCGAGCCCGTCGACGGCCACCCAGCGACCGGACTGGTCGAGCAGCTCCAGACCGGCAGCCGTGGCGGCGGGCAGCAGGGTGATGAAGTTGATGTCCTCGTGGGCCGCGGCGCGCACTGCGCCCGGCACCATCCGGTCGCGCAGCGGCGGGTAGTGCAGGACGCGCAGCAGCGAGTCGGCACCGACGGTCATGTCGGCGAGGTGCCGCGGCGGCAGGTCGAAGTACGTCGCGAGGGCGACGAGCAGCCGCTGGGCGGTCAGCTCCATCGCCGCGAACAGCTCCGTCATCGTCGTCTCGAAGGCGGGGACGTCGTCCGGCCAGACGTTCGGGAAGCGACCGCCGTCGGCAGGGCCGATGTGCCAGAACTCCTTGAGGTCGACGACCGTGGCGTTCTTGGCCTGCTCCCTGCCGAACGGGATGTAGCCGCGGGCGCCGTGGTACTCCTCGCGTGCCCACTGCCGCTTGCGCTCGTCGTCGAGCGCGAACACCTCGCGGGTGACGGCGTAGGCCTGCTCGACCAGCGCCGGATCGACGCCGTGCCCGGCGACCTTGACGAACCCGGTGCCGACGAGGCTGTCGCCGAACGTCCTGATGTCGTCGTCGACCGTCGCCAGGTCGGCGAGATCGACGGCGGCGACCGCTACGGTCACGTCAGACCTTCTTCTTCGCCGGCTCCTTGGCGGGCTTGAGCACCCCACGCTCCAAGGCCTCGTTGAGGTACTGCTCGGCCTCCTCGGCGCTGACCTTCAGTGCCGGGGCGATCTCGCTGATCAGGTTGATCCGTGCCCGGTCGTACATCGTCCGCTCCGCAGCCGACAGCGAGGCGTCTCGGTTGCGCGCCGCCAGGTTCCGCACGACCTCGGCGACCTGGTAGACATCGCCGCTCTTCAGCTTCTCCTGGTGGTTCTTGAAGCGCCGGCTCCAGTTCGACGGGACGCGCGGATCGCTCTTCGACAGCACCGACACCAGGTCCTCGAGCTCGTCCGGGTTGACCGGCGGACGCACGCCGACCTCCTCGGCCTTGGCCGTGGGAACCGACAGTGTCATCTCGTTGATGACGGTCTTGAGGATGAGGTACTCCTGCGTGCTCCCGAAGGCCTCCATCTTCTTCGTCCCAACCACGATGCACGCACCGTGCTGCGGATAGATGACGGTGTCGCCCTTCTTGAACTTCACGCGATGACCCTGTCTCTCTGCGCCGGCGGGAACCGGGAGCCCGGCGGCCCTCAAAGGGTAAGGGTGACCAACCGTTTTCGCTACGACGGGGCCGTGTCGGGCCGTCCGCCTTCCGCCTCGGCAGGACGACCCGATCGCCTGTCACGCTCCGATTGCGGCCACTTGGGAGACCACCCTGCCATGGAGCGGCTGCACCGGGCGGTTGTTGTGCGTGAAAGCGGAGCGGAAGGCGACGAGCTGCTCTGCAGACAGGTTCGATGGCGTGAGAAACACGTTCCAGTGAACCCCATCGGTGCACGGCGGAGTCGTCAACGAGCCCTCGTACCGCGCCGCGGATGAACCGGCAGGCAGCAAGTCCGCAGGGTTGATCTGTTGCTGCAGTTCTGCCGCCTTGCCCTCAGGCGTCTCCTTGGTCGGAATCGAGTTGAACAGCTCGGTGAGCGGCACGTTCGCCTCGCCAGCAAGAAGGAGCACTCCGAGCACGGCAGTCTGCCCGTCGTCGGACTTGTGCACGAGATGCATCTCGGCGTCCGCCAACCACCCGTCGATCGTGTGCTCGCTGGTCGAATGGAAGTGAAATTGCTGCAGGTTGTAGGTCGTGCCGTCGATTTCGATGGAGTTCGCCGTGAGGTCCGTCGGCACCGCCTCGATCGTGTGACCATTGTTCTCCAGCTCGAACGTCGCAGGCTGGTACTTCGGGACGACCGTACCGACGCCTGGCGTCTCGACCAGTGACGAGGTCACGATGTTGATCGGCGACTCGTCGGCGCTGGCGCTATCAGCACATGACGCCACGAGCTTGCCCCACTCATCGGCGCGGGTGGGGCCGTCGTACGACCACTCGTCAGCCGTCGATTCCTCATTCGACGATGAGCAGGATGCAAGAAGCACAGCCGCAACTCCCGCTGCGCCGGACGCCAGCAGCGTCCGGCGGCCCAGAACATCTCGTTGCACGGTCATTCGACCACCTTTCCTTCGGTAGGGGGAAGTGTCCGACCGCCGGACAACGAATTGTGCGGCAGTCGGCGCACTCTTTTACCGCCTTCGAGAAAGGGCCGCGACCGCAATCCAGGGAGAACCAACCTCGAATACCATCCTCCGCGGACGATCACGCACCGCGTCGACGTGGGCGCAGTATTAGGCCCAGATGATGAGAAAGGTTAGGCCGACGTGATCCAAGTGTTTAGGATGGCCGAGATCGGACGTCAGGTCGGGGCCGAGCCCGTGGGGACGTCGTCGAGGAACAGGACGAAGGGTCCCGACACGGCACGCAGGGTCTCACCGAGGCCACACAGGAACTCGGAGCCGAACGACATCCCGTCCGGCAGCAGCAGCGCGGCGAGCTCGCCGACCAGCGAGCCGTCGTTGGAACCGTCATCTGGTGCTCATCACATCACCGTCGTGTGCCCCCGGAGGGACTCGAACCCCCAACCAGCCGGGTAGAAACCGGATGCTCTCTCCATTGAGCTACGGAGGCGCAGCGCGCATCCTAGAGCGTGCCGAGAAGGTGACGGCGGAGCAGGTCGAGGGCGCTGATCACGCTCGTCTGGCGCATCTGGTCGCGCTGGCCCGGGAGGCGCAGGGTGCGCGTGAACGCACCGTCCGGGGTCTCGATGCCGACGCACAGCGTGCCGACGGGCATGCCGTCCTGCTCGGTCGGGCCGGCGACGCCGGTGAGGGCGACGGCGACGTCGGCGCCGAGCACGCGGCGGGCGCCGGTGGCCATCGCCGCGGCCGCGGCCTCGCTGACCACCGGACCCTCGGGTACGCCGAGCACGTCGAACTTGACCTCGCTGGCGTAGCTGACCACGGAACCGCGGAACACCTTGCTCGCCCCTGGGACGCCGGTGATCCGCCCGGCGACGAGCCCGCCGGTCACCGACTCGGCCAGGCCGAGCGTCCAGCCGCGGTCGGCGAGCAGGTCGAGGACGACGGACTCCATCGTGTCGCCGTCGACACCGAACACGTGGGCGCCGACGATCGCCCGCACCTGACGGTCCCACTCGTCGAGCAGCGCGGTGGCCGCGTCGGCGCTGTCGGCCTTGGCGGTGAGCCGGACCTTGAGGCCCTCCCAACCGCTGGCCAGGAACGCCAGCGTCGGGTTGCCGGCCTCGTCGAGGCGCTCGATGATCCCGTCGAGGCGCTCGTTGAGGCCGCTCTCGCTCTCACCCCACGTGCGCAGGACCCGGCTGACGATCACGCTCGGCTCGCCGCCCCGCTCGAGCAGGTCGGGCAGCACGGCGCGCTCGATCATGTCGCGCATCTCGTGGGGCACGCCGGGAACGGCGTAGACGACCTTGTCGACGCCGCCGATCGTCACCGGGCAGATCAGCCCGGGAGCGGTGCCGCGGGTCTGCGCGATGATCATCGCGCCATCGGGGACGAGCGCCTGGCGCAGGTTGTTGGCGGCCATGTAGCGGCCGCGCGCCGTGAACATCGTGGTGATCACGTCGACGAGGTGGTCGTCGGTGCGCAGTTCGACGCCCATCACCGCGGCGATCGCCTCACGGGTGAGGTCGTCGTGCGTCGGGCCGAGCCCGCCGCACACGACCACCGCGTCGGCGGCATCCAGCGTGCGCCGCAGCACGTCGACGATCCGGCCGAGGTTGTCGCCGACCTTGACCTGCAGCAGCGAGTCGATCCCGCTGGCGGCGAGCTGCTCGCCGATCCACGCGCTGTTCGTGTCGACGATCTGCCCGAGCAGCAGCTCCGTCCCCACCGCAACGACGTCGCAGCGCATCTCAGCGACGCCGCGTCTCGATGCCGTCGGCGGGTGTGGGGATGGTGCGGAGCGGGCGCTCCGCGATCCCCCTCCGCCGTGCGCCGACACGGTGTCCGTGAGGCGCGCGCTGCCGACCGGGTGCGGCCGCAGGCCGCTCCGATCATCTCGACCGAACGGAGCATGCGACGCGAGCGAGTGAGGTCGAAACATCACAACGTGACCGGTGTGTCGGCGGGGGCCGGCAGGTGCTCCACCGTGCGGGCCCGCCACAGGTACTGGATGCCGCTGAGCGTGGTGAGCACGACGGCGGTCCACAGCAGGCTCTTCCACAGCCACGTGGCGTCGACGGCGGTCAGCGGGATGATCGCGAAGCCGACGGCGAGCTGCTGCACGAACGTCTTGTACTTGCCCATCTTGCTGGCGGGCACGCTGACGCCCTTCGCCCCGACGAAGATCCGGTACACGCTGATGCCGACCTCGCGCACCGCGATGATCAGCACCGGCACGATCCAGAACTCGTCGGCGGAGACGAGCGCGAACATCGCCCCGAGCACGAGCACCTTGTCCGCCAGCGGGTCGAGGAACGCGCCCGAGCGGGTGGTCCCCTGCCGCCGCGCCAGGCGCCCGTCCACGAAGTCGCTGCAGCACAGCGCCACCCACAGCACGGCCGCCGGCCAGGCGCCGTGGCCGGTGTCGGGGATCAGCCAGATCATCAGCGGCGACAGCAGCAGGCGCAACGTCGTGATCGCGTTGGCCCACGTGGCCAGGGCGTTGGGGTCGACCGCCATCAGGCCGATCCTGCCACCAGTGCCGGTACGGCGACGAGGTCCGGTCCGAGCGCGTCGACGATCTCGACGTCGACGAACGTGCCCACTGCGAGATCGTCGGGCACCTCGACGACGCCGTCGATCTCCGGCGCCTCGCGGGTGGTGCGGGCCACGCCCGGCTCGTCGACGAGCGCCCGCTGCGTGGTGCCGATCAGCGCGTCGCGGCGGCGGGCGGTGATCTCGTCCTGCAGCTCGCGCAGCTCGGCGAGCCGCTCGTGCATCAGCGCCGGGTCGACCTGGCCGTCGAGCTGCGCGGCGGGCGTGCCGTCCTCGGCGCTGTACGCGAAGAAGCCGCACCAGTCCAGCTCGGCATCCTCGACGAACGCCAGCAGCTGATCGTGGTCGGCCTCGGTCTCGCCGGGGTAGCCGACGATGAAGTTGCTGCGGAACGCGGCGTGCGCGGCGCGCTCGCGGATGTCGATGATCCGTCGCAGGAAGCGGTCGCCGTCGCCCCAGCGGCGCATGCGCCGCAGCAGCGGCTTGCTGACGTGCTGCAGCGACAGGTCGAAGTACGGCACGTCGGTGGCGAGGATCGTGTCGATCAGCTCGTCGGTGAGGTCGCTCGGATACAGGTACAGCAGCCGGGTCCACGGCACACGCTCGCTGACCGCGCGGACGAGGTCGACGATGGGTTGGCCGCGCCGACCGGTGCCGTCGGTGACGTCACGTCCGTAGGCGGCGAGGTCCTGGGCGACGAGCACGATCTCCTGCGCGGCGAGCTCGTCGACCTCGCCGAGGATCTGCTCGATGCTCCGGCTGCGCTGCGGGCCGCGGAAGCTGGGGATCGCGCAGAACCCGCAGCTGCGGTCGCAGCCCTCGGCGATCTTCACGTAGGCCCACGGGCGCATGCTCTTCGGCCGGGGCAGGTTGAGCAGGTCGAAGCTCGGCAGCGGTGCGGTGGCCACCGGGATCAGCTTGCGACCGCTCGGTGGGGCGACCGGCACGCCGAAGCCGGCGACCTGGTCGACCTCGGGCAGTGCCTCGGCCAGCTCGTCGCCGTAGCGCTCGGCCATGCAACCGGTGACGACGACGCGCGCCCCGTCCTTGCGCTGCTCGGTGAGGGCGAGGATCGTGTCGATCGACTCGCGCCGGGCATTCTCGACGAACGCGCACGTGTTGACGACGACGAGATCGGCGTCGGCCGCGTCGTCGGTGGCGCTGTACCCGTCGGCCAGCAACGTGCCGGTCAGCTTGTCGCTGTCGACCTGGTTCTTGGGGCAGCCCAACGTCTCGATGTAGAAGCGCCGACCCACGTGGGCCAAGGCTACCGACGGGTGCCCGCCGCGCTCAGCCACGCTCCTGCAACAGCTCGAACTCCTCGACGGTCATCAGCACGGAGCGGGCCTTGGAGCCCTCGCTCGGGCCGACGACGCCACGCTGCTCGAGCAGGTCCATGATCCGCCCGGCGCGGGCGAAGCCGACCTTCAGCTTGCGCTGCAGCATCGACGTCGAGCCGAGCTGGCTGCGCACCACCAGCTCCATCGCCTGGCGCATCAGCGTCTCGTCCTCGTCGTCGCCATCACCATGACCCGTGCCGTTGCCGCCGAAGTCGCCACCGCCGAGCTTGCCCTCGCCCTCGTCGCCCTCGACGCCGCTGACGTAGACGACCTCGGGTGCCTGGCGACGCCAGTGGGCGACGACCTTGCGGACCTCCTCCTCGGAGACGAACGAGCCCTGGATGCGCTGGGCGACGTTCGAGCTGCCCGGCAGCAGGAGCATGTCACCCTTGCCGACCAGCTTCTCCGCACCCGGCTGGTCGAGGATGACGCGGCTGTCCGTGAGCGACGACACGGCGAAGGCCATCCGCGCCGGCACGTTGGCCTTGATCACGCCGGTGATGACGTTCACCGACGGGCGCTGCGTGGCGACGATGAGGTGGATGCCGACGGCGCGAGCCTTCTGGGCGATGCGGGTGATGCTCTCCTCGACGTCGCGCGCCGCGACCATCATCAGGTCGTTCAGCTCGTCGACGACGACGACGATGTACGGCATCCGCTCGAACGTGCCGGCGTGCTCGGACAGCTCCTGCTGCAGGTCGCCGCGGTCGTACGCCGCGTTGTAGCCGCCGATGTCACGGAAGCCGACCTCGGACAGCACGTCGTAGCGGCGGTCCATCTCCTTGCACGCCCACTGCAGCGCGTTGGCCGCCTTCTTCGGGTTGGTGACCGGCTGGGTGAGCAGGTGCGGCAACCGGTTGTACTGGCCCATCTCGACCTGCTTCGGGTCGATGAGGATCAGCTTGACCTGCTCCGGCGTGGTGCGCATCAGCAGCGAGGTGATGATGCAGTTGATGCCACTGGACTTGCCGGCGCCGGTGGTGCCGGCGATCAGCAGGTGCGGCGTGGTGGCCAGGTTGAGGAAGACGGCCCGCCCGGCGATGTCCTTGCCGACGGCGACGTCGAGCGGGTGCGAGGCGGTCTTGGCCTCGGGCGAGGACATGATGTCGCCGAGGCTGACCAGCTGGCGGGTGTGGTTCGGCACCTCGACACCGATCGCCGAACGCCCGGGGATCGGGGCGAGGATGCGCACGTCGGTGGCGGCCATCGCGTAGGCGATGTCCCGGTTGAGGCTGAGCACCCGGGCGACCTTGACGCCGGCGCCGAGCTCCAGCTCGTAGCGGGTGACCGTCGGCCCGACCGTCTGGCCGATGAGCCGCACCTCGACGCCGTGGGAGTTCAGCGACTCGACCAGCGTGCGCCCACGCGCCTCCACCTCGGCCTGGTTGATCGCCTGCGCCGTCGAGCGGGTGAGGTGGCTCGGCGGCGGCAGCGTCCACGCGCCGCGCTGCGCACCAGGACCGAGCTCCAGCTCGGCCTGCTCGGCGGAACCGTCGAACAGCGCCGGCGGCGGCAGCGGCGCCTTCCTCGGCGGGCGTGTGCGCTTCGGCTTGGCGTCCGACCAGTCGTCGTCCGCTTCGGCGTCGTACACCGACGGCGGCTCGAACCCGGACGACGGCGGCGGCAAGGACGTCCCGCCCGGCGTGACGTCGCGCTCGCTGCGCAGCGACGCCATGTTGCCGAGCGCGCTGCGGAACTTGCCGAACGCCTTGCCGGCACCGGCCGAGATCGCCGCCGTGGTCTGACGATCACCGGACTTGCGGCGGGCGAGCAGCTCGCGCACGGACGTCCCCGTGACCAGCATGACCGCCGCCGCCAGGGCGGCGAGGAGCACGACGACCGCGCCCGGCGTGGCGATCAGGGCGCGCAGCGGCGCTCCGACGATGGCACCGATCCAGCCGCCGGCGCGGCCGACCCCGTCGAGATCGCTGATGCGGTCCGCACCGCGGAGCACGTGCAGCAGCCCGAGCACGGCCACCGTGCCGAGGCCCCAGCCGACCACGAGGCGCACCCGGTGGGCACTGCGCCCCCGGCGCACGAGCGCGACGCCGACGAACACGAGCCCGATCGGCACCAGGTAGCGGGCCACTCCGGTGAACCAGCCGACGACCTTGCTGATCCCGTCGCCGAGGACACCGGCCAGGCCGAACCAGATGGCCAGCCCGAGGAGGATGCCGGCGGCGATCAGCCCGATGCCGATGAACTCGTCCTCGCGGCCGGGCACTGCGCCGCGCAGCTCGGCACCGGCCGACGCCGGCATCGCCTGCGTCCGATCGTCCGGCACCGTCGTGGTCTTGGTCTTGGTCTTGGTCGTGCCGGACCGCGCCGGCGACCCGCCCGACGAGCTCCGGCTGCCGCCCGACGACGAGCGCGCCGGCTGGGCGGGTGCGCCCGAGCGCTTGTTCGTCCGTCCGTAGGTGGCCATGGGCGATCACGGTACCAAGGGGGTGCGCGACGGATCGCGCACCAGTTCGTCAGCCACCGGAAGCGAGGGCGTCGTCAGGCGTCGTCGTCGAGGTCGAACGTCGACGTCGTCACGTCGCCGCCGCCCACCACTCGAACGCGCCGCGTGAGCTTCTGCGGAAGTCCGGCGACCCCTCCAGCACGTAGTGGGCCTCCCGCTTCTTGAGGAACGCCGTCGTCCACATCAGCGTGCTGAGCGGCTTACCCGTCGTGCTCGCCCTACCGAGCGGCACTGCGTCGAGCGCTCGGTCGAAGTCGTAGCCGGCGAAGATCTGCGGGACACCTCCAACCGGCGCTCGGACCAGTGGAGGCCGTCGACATCACCGACGAGCAGCTCCAACCCCTTGGTCACCACGCACCGTGGCAACGGATGGTGGACGGGTCAGCCGACGGCGGTCGAGACGGCCGTCGCGTCCGTGCCGGCCTCGACGTGCTCCACGGTTCCGTCGGGACCGAGGATCACCTGGAGCTGCCCGCCCTCCTGCGACGTGAGCACGGCCGTGTAGCGGACTGAACCCCCGGGACCGCCCTCGACGACGAACAGGTCGATCGACGACGACGGCAGATCGTGCTGAAGCTGGGCGAGCACCGTGTCCGGGTCGAACGTCACCGCCGACGCGGCGAACGCACTGCCCTGCGCCGGCTCGGCCGTCTTCGAGGTCAGCGCACCGTCGAAGTACAGCCAGTTCTGAGCCATCGTCCCGTCGTTCAACGAGATCCACACGTTGACCAGCTTCGCCGTGGCGTTGATCTCGAAGTACTCCTGCGGCCCGCCGAGCTCTGCCTCGACCGCGGCGATCGCCGGGGCGATCAGGTCGACGCGCGGCGGGGCGTCGACGTCGGGATCGCTGACCGGCACCGACGCGGCCGGCGCCGTCGTCGGACCCGCCGACGAGTTGCTGGAGCACGCCACACCGCCCATCGCCAGCACCGCGACGAGCGGCGCCACCCACCGTCGGCGCATCAGGCTTCCATGACCACGGGGACGATCATCGGACGCCGCTTGGTGCGCTCATTAACGAACTTGCCCGCGGCCCGGCGCACGTCGCGCTCCAGCGACTCGACGTCGCGCACGCCCGACGCCAGCGCCTGCTCCACCGCCGAGGCGACACGGTCGCACGCCTCGTCGAGCAGATCCTCGGCCTCCGGCGCGTACACCCAGCCGCGGGTGATGATCTCCGGCCCGGTGAGCACCTTGCCGGTCTCGACGTCGACCGTGACGACCACGACGACGACGCCCTCCTCGGCGAGCACCCGCCGGTCGCGCAGAACGCCCTGGCCGACGTCGCCGACGATCCCGTCGACGTACAGGTAGCCGGCCGGCACCCGCCCGGTCATCGCCAGACCGGCGTCGTCGAGGGTCAGCACGTCGCCGTCCTCGCACACCAGCACGTGATCCTTGGGGATCCCCATCAGCCGGCCGAGCCGGGCGTTGGCCACCAGGTGCCGGTACTCGCCGTGGATCGGCACGAACCACTCCGGCCGGGTGAGCGAGTAGTACGTCTTCAGCTCGTCGGCCTGGGCGTGGCCGGTGGCGTGGACGTCGGCGATGCCGGAGTGGATGACCTCGACGCCGGCCTTCAGCAGCCCGTCGATCACCCGGTTGACGTTGCCCTCGTTGCCCGGGATGGCGTGGCTCGACAAGATCACCGTGTCGGTGTCGCCGACCTTCACCCAGCGGTTCTCGCCGCGGGCCAGCAGCGCCAGCGCCGACATCGGCTCGCCCTGCGACCCCGTGGAGATCACGCACACCTGACCCGGTTCGAACTTGCCGATGTCCTCGATGTCGACGAGCGACGACTCGGGGATGCGCAGCACGCCGAGCTCACGGCCCATCCGCACGTTCTTGCGGATCGACAGGCCGAGCGTGGCGACGACACGGCCGCTGGCGATCGCCGCGTCGGCGATCTGCTGGATGCGGTGCAGGTGGCTGGCGAAGCTGGCGGTGATGATCCGCCGCCCGGCCTGGTCGTGGAACAGCTGGCGCAGAACCGCCCCCACCGACGTCTCGCTCGGGGCGTGGCCGTGCTCCTCGGCGTTGGTCGAGTCGGCCAGCAGGACGCGGATGCCCTCGGTCGTCGCGATCGTGCCGATGCGAGCGATGTCGGTGCGCCGCCCGTCGACCGGCGTGAGGTCGAGCTTGAAGTCCCCGGTGTGGAGGATGACCCCTTGCGGCGTGTGCACGGCGATCGCGTGGGCGTGCGGGACGGAGTGGGTGACGGGGATGAACTCGACGTCGAACGGGCCGATCATCCGCCGCTCACCGTCGGCCACGGTGACCAGCTCGGTGCGACCGAGCAACCCGGCCTCCTCGATCCGGCTGCGGGCCAGGCCGAGCGTCACCGCCGAGCCGTAGATCGGGAAGCGCAGCTCGCGCAGCAGGTACTGCAGCGCGCCGACGTGGTCCTCGTGCCCGTGGGTGGCGACGACGCCGACGATGCGCTCGCCGTTCTCGCGCAGCCACGTGAAGTCCGGCAGGACGAGGTCGATGCCGTGCATGTCGGCGTCGGGGAACATCAGCCCGACGTCGATCAGCAGGATCTTGCCGTCCTGCTCGATGGCCATGCAGTTGCGCCCGATCTCCCCCAGCCCACCGAGGAAGACGATCCGCACTGCTTCAGCCATGAGCGACAGTCAATCTGAATTGCCCCGGGACCGGCATCCGCTCGCTGCGGTCACCTTCGTCGCTCCCTCGCGCCGCGGGCTCCCCGGCGGTCGCGCCGCCGCGCGTGCGTGACCCAAGCCTCATGCGGGCCGAAGCGGAGCTCACGCGCCCGGTGTCACGGCTTGTCGGGAAACGCGTCACGCCACCGCTGCAGGTTGGCGAGGATCGCGGGGACCTTCTCGTCGACCCACGCCGGCGCCGGGCCCATCGGCAGGCGGGCCTGGCCGGCAGGCAGACCGAGGTGGCGCAGCACCGCCTTGGTCGGCAGCGGGTTCGGGGCCTCGTCGCCGGTCTCGAACGCGAAGCTCTCCAGCATGCGGGTGTTGACCAGGCGGGCGCCGGCGACGTCGCCCTTCTCCCACAGGTCGAACATGTCCTGGTGATCGGTGGCGGTCCAGTGGGTGGCCACGCCGACGACGCCGACCGCGCCGACGGCCAGCAGCGGCAGCGTCATCGCGTCGTCGCCGCTGTAGACCTCGAAGCCGTCCGGGGCGTCACGGACCAGCGACGCCGTGGCGCTCGGGTTGCCGGCCGCGTCCTTCAGCGCCACCACGTTCGGCACGTCGCCGGCCAGGCGCAGCATCATCGCCGAGTCCATCTTGCGGCCGGTGCGCACCGGGATGTCGTAGACCATCACCGGCAGGTCGGTGGCCGCGGCGATCGCCCGGACGTGGGCCTCGATCCCGGCCTGCGACGGGCGGCTGTAGTACGGGCAGACGGCGAGCACGCCCGCCGCGCCGAGCTCGGCGACATCCCTGGTGAGGTGCACCGAGTGGGCGGTGTCGTTCGTGCCGGTGCCGGCGATGACCGGGATGGTGACGGCCTCGCACACCGCGGCGTACAGGCTGAGGCGCTCGTCGTCGCTGAGCACCGGCGACTCTCCCGTCGTGCCGGTGACGACCAGCCCGTCGTTGCCGTGGTCCTGCAGCCAGCGGGCGAGCGTTCGCGCCCCGTCGAGGTCGAGGGCACCGTCGGCGTCGAACGGGGTGACCATCGCGGTGAGGACACGACCGAAGCGGGCCATCAGAACGATCCTTCCGCGGCGCGCTCGATGCCCTGGGAGAGGATCAGGTCCTCGTGGAGCTCCATCCAGACATCGTGGTAGCTGCCGCACATCACGCCCGTGAACATATTCGTTTCACCTCGAACGAACCGCTGGCACGCCTGGCCCAGCCGCCGCTCGTACGGCGCCAGCCGCGGCAGGACGTCGGCGAGCCGCCGCACCACCGGCGCGGCACGGTCCTGGAGGTCGGCGACGGCGGCGACCACGGCGGCGTCGTACCCGTGGTCGCGGTGGTCGTTGATCTCACCGTCGCGCAGCTGCCATCGACCGCACAGCGTCTTCATCTCCTCGTTCAGCGCCAGGAACGCGACATACGGGCGACCCAACTCGCCGTCGACCACGCCGGCGACGTCGGCGGCGAGCAGGCGGGCGTGCTCGTCACGCCCGGCCGACGTCAGCTGCCACAGGGCGCGGGCTTCACGGAACGAGACGACTTCGGCCGCCTCGAAGGCGACGAGGTGCTCGCGGGCCTCCCCCACCGGCACGTCGGCGATCTCGGCGATCACCTCGACCTTGGCGAAACCCTTGATCCGCAAGGCGTGCAGCGCGCGGAACGCCGCCGCCGACTGCTCGGCGTCGCCCCGTGCGTCGTCAGACACGACCGTGCTCACCCGACGGATGGTAGACGAGTGTCACGCCGCGTGAGGTCGTCTCGCCCAGAACAGGATGCGGCGGAACGGGAAGAACTGCGGCTCGTTGTCGCCGAGCGCGTCGATCAGCTCGCGCTCGTAGTCGGCGAGGAAGCGGGCGAACAGCTCCGGGCCGAGACGCTTCTCGAAGCGGGTCAGCGTCGTGCCGCGCACCCACTCGACCACGTGGTGCGTCGACGGCAGGACGTGGGCGTAGACCTGGAGGCGGACGTGCTGCTCGGCGAAGCCGAGGTCGAACAGGATCTGGGCGTACTGCTCCGGCTCGAGCACGTTGACCGCCACCGGATCGACCGGCGGTCCGTCCGGGCCGAACTCGTCGCGCCAGGCCGGGCGGTTGGCGAGGTCGTCCATCACCCGGTGCGACGGCATCCAGGCGTTGGCCGGCACCTGGACGGCGAGCTGCCCGCCGGGGGCGAGCGCCGCAGCCCAGTGGGCCAGCACGGTGGGATGGTCGGGCACCCACTGCAGGCTCGCCGCGGCGAGCACGAGGTCGTGGTCGCCCGGCGCGGTCCAGCTGGCGATGTCGCCGGCCTCGAAGCGCAGCCGGTCGCTCGCCCACTCGTGGGTGGCTTGCAGCATGGCCGGCGAGTTGTCGATGCCGATCATCTGCTCGACGTCGAGGCGCTCGACGGCGACCGCGGTCATCTCGCCCGGACCGCATCCGAGGTCGACGGCGCGGCGGATCCGCGCCGGCCGGATCAGGTCGAGCAGGTCGAAGAACGGCTGGGCTCGCTCGGCGGCGAACTGGCGGTACTGCGCTGGGTTCCAGTCACTGGGCACACTTGTATGCTACTTGTATTCCCCGGCCCTGGAGCGGTAACGTCGCCCCGTGCCGAACACCGCTGCCGCACCGATCATCTACACGCTGACCGACGAGGCGCCGCTCCTGGCGACGTACTCGTTCCTGCCGATCATCCGGGCCTACGCCGAGGTCGCCGGCGTGCCGGTTGAATCGCGTGACATCTCGCTGGCGGGGCGGATCCTCGCCCTGTTCCCCGAGTTCCTGAACGAGGATCAGCGCATCGGCGACGCGCTGGCCGAGCTCGGCGAGCTGGCCACCCGGCCCGAGGCGAACATCATCAAGCTGCCGAACATCTCGGCCTCCATCCCGCAGCTCAAGGCGGCGATCGCCGAGCTGCAGGGCAAGGGCTTCGCCATCCCCGGCTACCCGGACGACCCGCAGTCCGACGCCGACCGTGACGTGCGCGCCCGCTACGACAAGGTCAAGGGCTCGGCCGTCAACCCGGTGCTGCGCGAGGGCAACAGCGACCGCCGAGCTCCCCTGTCGGTGAAGAACTACGCCAAGAAGCACCCGCACTCGATGGGCGCGTGGAACCGGGATTCGAAGACCGACGTCGCCACGATGAGCGCCGACGACTTCCGCTCCGACGAGCAGTCCGTGGTCGTCGAGTCGTCCGGCACGGTGCAGATCGAGCACGTCGCCACCGACGGCACCGTGACCGTCCTCAAGAAGGCGTTCCCGGTGCTGGCCGGCGAGGTCGTCGACGCGACGGTGATGCACGTCGCCGCGCTGCGCACCTTCCTCGACGCCCAGATCGCCCGGGCCAAGGCGGACGACGTGCTGTTCTCCGTGCACCTCAAGGCGACGATGATGAAGGTGTCGGACCCGATCATCTTCGGTCACGTCGTGCGCGCCTTCTTCCCGGCCCTGTTCGACGAGTTCGGCGACGTGCTCGCCGCCGCCGACATCAACCCCAACGACGGGCTCGGCAACCTGCTCGCCGCGGCCGCCAAGCTGCCTGAGGGCGAGGCGATCGCCGCGGCCGTCGCCGCCGGGCTGGCCGACGGGCCGCGCCTGGCGATGGTCGACTCGGACCGCGGGATCACCAACCTGCACGTGCCGTCGGACGTCATCGTCGACGCGTCGATGCCGGCGATGATCCGCACGTCGGGCCACATGTGGGGCCCCGACGGCAACGAGGGCGACACGCTCGCCGTCCTCCCCGACAGCTCCTACGCCGGCGTGTACCAGGTGGTCATCGACGACTGCCGGGCCAACGGCGCGTTCGACCCGTCGACGATGGGTTCGGTGCCCAACGTCGGGCTGATGGCCCAGGCCGCCGAGGAGTACGGCAGCCACGACAAGACGTTCGAGGTGCCGTCGGACGGCACGGTGCGCGTCGTCGACCAGTCAGGGACGGTGCTGATGTCGCACGACGTCGCCAAGGGCGACATCTGGCGGGCCTGCCAGACCAAGGACGTCCCGATCCGTGACTGGGTGAAGCTCGCCGTCACCCGCGCCCGGGCAACCGGTGCGCCGGCCGTCTTCTGGCTCGACGAGGGCCGGGCCCACGACGCCAACCTGATCGCCAAGATCAACGCCTACCTGCCCGACCACGACACGAGCGGGCTGGAGATCGTGATCATGTCGCCGGTCGAGGCCACCAAGTACTCGCTGGAGCGCATCCGCCTCGGCCAGGACACGATCTCGGTCACCGGCAACGTGCTGCGCGACTACCTCACCGACCTGTTCCCGATCCTCGAGCTGGGCACCAGCGCCAAGATGCTGTCGGTCGTGCCGCTGATCAACGGCGGGGGCCTGTTCGAGACCGGCGCCGGTGGCTCGGCCCCCAAGCACGTGCAGCAGCTCGTCAAGGAGAACTACCTGCGCTGGGACAGCCTCGGCGAGTTCCTCGCCCTGGCCGTCAGCTTCGAGCAGTTCGCCACGGCCACCGGCAACCGCCAGGCCAAGGTGCTGGCCGACACGCTCGACCGCGCGACCGGCACGTTCCTCGACGAGAACAAGTCGCCGGCGCGGCGCGTCGGGCAGATCGACAACCGCGGCAGCCACTTCTACCTCGCCATGTACTGGGCGCAGGAGCTCGCCCGCCAGACCGACGACCACGACCTGGCCGCCCGCTTCGCCCCGCTCGCCTCGCGACTCGCCGCCGACGAGCCGACGATCGCCGGCGAGCTGCTCGCCGTCCAGGGCCAGCCCGCCGACATCGGCGGCTACTACCGCCCCGACGCCGAGAAGACCACCGCGGTGATGCGCCCCTCGAAGACCTTCAACGACGCCCTGGCGACGCTCATGTCCTGAGGCGCCGTCGGCTCCCGCCGTCTTTCTTCGTCCGGACCTTGACGCCGAATCGAGCGCGATCGGTCCTCAGAACGCTAGAACCAGGCCGTGGAGGCTCGGGAGCGGAGCGTTGGGGACTGGCCCGCGCTGGTCGAGCTCGCCCGTGAGGTTCACCGGAACGACGGGTACCCGGTGTACCTGCCCGACGGCGACTTCGACCGGTTCCTACGGCAGCCGATCTCCGCCGCCGCGTTCGTCGCCACCGAACACGGGCGCCTCGTCGGGCATGTCGCCGTCAACGACTCGACATCCGAGAGCGCGATGGGTCTCGTCGAGACGGTGTCACGGGGGCGCCCCATCGGCGTCGTCGCTCGCCTGCTCGTCGACCCGGCGGCGCGACGCACCGGCCTCGGGCGCACGCTGCTGCGTCACGCAGCCGGTTGGTCGTTGGCCCACGACCGCATCCCCGTGCTCGACGTCGTCACCACCTCGCGTCCGGCCGTCCAGCTGTTACCGCCGCGAAGGTTGGTTGGAGCTTGGCGAGATCGAGCTGGACCTGCCCGGCCTGAACGGCATCCGCGAGCTCGTCTTCGCGCACCCGTCGGTCGGTCATTGACGGACGCGTCCGAGGCACTCCACAGGGAGTGCGCGAACCGGGCTCAGCGACGGCGTCGCGGTGGCCGGGGCACACGACACCGACACCCCCAACCCGGTCCCATCACACTGGCGGCGCACCGGTGGTCCCATCCTGCTGGCGGGCGACGATGATCACGGGCGCCTCGTCGGGCGGCGACGAGATCGCGGGTCGAAGGAACCTTCCAACGTGCTGGTCCGTGTCGTCGGAAGTGATCGTGGCCGGGGTGACGTTCGAGGGGTGCTTTCGCGAGCACTTCGGCCGCTTGGTCGCCCTTGCCGCGTCGGTCACCGGCGATCGTGACCTCGCCGGGGAGCTGGCCCAGGAGGCGTTCGTCCGGCTGCACCGCAACTGGTCCGTCGTCCAGTCCTACGACGACCCCGGTGGGTGGCTACGTCGCGTGCTGGCCAACCTGCTGATCGATCACCATCGCAGCCGCGACGCCGAGCGACGCGCCGTCGTCCGGCTCGCCAACCGGGCCGGCACCGAGCAGCACGGGACGACCGACGTGGGCGACGACTGGGCCGTGCTCGTCGCCGGCCTGCCGCAACGCCAGCGGCTGATCGTCACGCTGTTCTACGGCGAGGACCGCTCGGTGACCGAGATCGCCACGATCCTCGACGTGTCGCCGAACACCGTGAAGTCGGCGCTGTCCAAGGCGCGTGACGCCCTGCGCGAGCGATGGGAGCAAGACCATGACTGACGACGCCCGCCTCGACGGCCGGCTCCACGACCTGGCCCGCAGCTCGCTCGACCGGCACGCCGCGACGGTCGACGTGGACGCCGCGTTCGCCGCCCTCACCGCCCGGCTCGGCGGGGACGACACCGTGCCCGTCGTGAGCCGTGTCCGTCCCCGCCGCCGCCTCTGGCTGGCCGGCGCCGCGGCCGCACTGGTGGTCGGCGCGACGCTCGTCACCGTCACGCTCGCCCGGCGCTCGACGCAGCACCACTCCACCGGGACCGTGCCGGCTTCGACCGCGTCGTCGTCCACCGCGATGCCGACGACGGCGCCGACATCGACGACGACCGTCACCCCCAGCACGCAGCCGCCGGTGATCACGGCGACCGCGATGCCGGCAGCCGTCGACAGCGGGGCGACCGTGACGATCACCCCGACCGCCACCGTCCAACGATCCTGCGGCGACGTCGTCACGATCCGCTCGGGCGACGACCAGCACGCGATCGGTCAGCTCGATCGCACCGGCTGGCATCTGGCGCCGTCCGACGGCACACCGGTCACCTACCTGGCATGTGCGGGCACGGTGTCGGCTGGCGCCGTCGAGCTCGTCGTCCCCACCGAGCTGCCCACCGGCGAGTACACGATCTGCCTGACACCGGGCACCAGCGTCGACGGTTGCGCGCCGGTCACCGTCACCGCGCCGGCGACGCCACCGACGACGCCCCCGACGGGCGGTGTCGCCACCCTCGACGTGCGCTCCTTCGGCGTCCGGGCCGACTCGCCGTTGCCTGGCGTCGTCGTCGACGAGCTGGCGCCGAACGGTCGTCGGATCCGCACGGCGGCCGAGGCCGACGAGGCAACGCTCCGGGCACCACGCGCCTCGCTCCTGCCCGACGGCTCCACGGTGACGTTGGCCGCGCTGGCGGACTTCCCGCGCTGCAACAACGCCCCCATCGTTCACACCGTCGACGGCACAGCGGTCGCCGCGCCACCGCAACTGGACGCGGCGAGGTCGCTGACGGCCACGACGACGGGGTTGATCGTCGCCACCCGCGACATCTGCCCGGACGGCACCACGTGGGGCGACGCCGGGACGCACTGGGAGCTCGTCTCGCTCGACGCCACCGACCCGACGGCGACGGTCCAGGCGCTCCAGACGCGCCTGCCCGACCCGAACCTCGTCTGGTTCGACCACGACGGCTACGTCCTCACCGCCGGCCAACCGAGCATCGTCAGCGCCAGCCCCGACGGTCGGTACGTCGCCCTGATCGACGGGTACAACCCCGATTCCACCCGCTGGCTGCTGGTCGACCTCGACGCGCCCGGCGCGCTGACGCAGATCCCCTCGTCGTGCCCCCTGGCCGGCGACATCGTCGCCGAGCCGCGCTTCGTCGGCAGCCTGGTCGTCGCCGCCCGGCAGTGCACGTGGCTGCGCGATGCCGACGATCCGTTCGGGCAGGGCGGACAGGGTGGCCAGGCCGGCCTCGGCAACGGGCCGGTGGAGGTCGAGGCGATCGACCTCGCCGCCGGTGAGGTGGTCTGGCACAGCGCTGCGGCCGGCGCCGGCCCGAACGGCTACAACCGGACCGCCTTCGTCAGCGCACGGGTCTCGGAGGACGGCACGGTGTGGGCAATCCTCGGCGCCGACGGCGGGGTCGAGGAGCGAACCCGCTGGTTCGTGCTGCACGGCGACGACGTCGCCGAGATCACCCGGGACGACTACGTCAGCTTCGCGTTCGACCCGGCCGAGCTGACGCGCTCCTGACGACGTCGTCGCTCGGCCGGTGTCGACGCTCGAGCACTCCATGCCGGAGAGGTGCCGCAGCGATGCCCGCCTTCACCAACGAGCAGCTCCCCGCGCCGTCGCGATCGCTCAGTCGCCGGCGACCGGCACCGGGGCGGGCGCGTCGGCGCCGAGCTCGAACGCCCCGTACTCCTCGCCGGTGTCGACCCAGTCCTCGAACTGGATGACGCCCATCTCCTCGAAGCGGTGGCGCAGCCACTTGTCGTTGCGCTCCAGCAGGCCGAGCTTCTTGCAGTTCGGGACGATCTTGGAGAACAGCATCTGCTGGAACATGCCACGGGTCGGGTCCTCGAGCAGCAGCGGCATCACGTCGCGCATGTTGATGCCCATGCGCTCCCAGACCTCCTGCTGCATGAACCGGTCACGCATCCGGATGGCGGCCTCGAAGGCGAACTCCTGGCGATCCTTCATCTCGGCGTCGCTCATCCCGTCGTAGACCTCCTTCAGCGAGAGCACGCCGAAGGCAACGTGGCGAGCCTCGTCGCTCATCACGTAGCGCAGCAGCTGCTTGAGCAGCGGTTCGCCCGTGACCTGATGAAGGAAGCCGAAGGCGGCCAGCGCCAGCCCCTCGACCATCACCTGCATGCCGAGGTAGGTCATGTCCCAGCGGCTGTCGTTGACGATGTCGTCGAGCAGCATCCGCAGGTGGCTGTTGACCTGGTACTGCCCGCCGAGCTTCTCCTGCAGGTAGCGGGCGAACACCTCGACGTGGCGGGCCTCGTCCATCACCTGGGTGGACGCGTACAGCTTGGCGTCGTACCACGGCACCGTCTCGACGATCTTGGCGGTGCAGATCAGCGCACCCTGCTCGCCGTGGAGGAACTGGCTGAGCATCCAGTTGCGGCCCTCGATGCCGAAGTCAAGCCACTCCTTGTCGCCCCACTTCTCGACGGGCGTACCGACGTAGACGGTCGCGTCGAGGCCGGTGCCGAGCAGCTCCTGGTCGGCGGCGACGACCTTCTCGACGTCGACGTCGGTGTTCCACGGCAAGTCGGTGGTGCCGTTCCACTGGCCGGTCTTGGCCTTCTCGTAGAGCTTGCGCAGCGCCGGCCGGGACAGCGAGTAGTCCCACGTGAAGATGGTGTCGGCGTTGTTCTTCACGACGTGCTCGATCTCGTTCGGGTCGTGCACGGGGACGGCGAGGATCGCGTCGATGTCGTTGATCTCGCCGCGACCGAGGATGGTCTCGTTGTCGTTGAACACAGCAGTCATGGGGGTTTCAGCTCCTGAGTGAGGCCTCGAAGGCCGGGAGGATGTAGGTGTGCAGGAAGCGCCGGGCGGAGTCGGTGTCGCCGAGGTCGACGTGGACGCTCGGGGCGAGGAAGTAGCTGATGACGAGGCGGGACAGCAGCTCGACGAGGCGGGCGGCCTCGGGGCGCGGCAGGTAGGCCTCGACCAGCGGGCACAGGAACAGCGTGGCGATGCGGATGATCCGCGGCACGCCCTCGACGGTGCAGCTCGGCGGTCACCTGCCCCGGCTCGGAGGCCAGCATCACCGCGAAGTGCTCGTCGGCGCGCAGCTCTCGGGTGGCGTGGACGACGGTGCGGACCAGCAGCTCGTCGAGGGTCGTTGCATCTGCGACGTGATCGCGCAGGCCGATGAGGAACGCCTCGGTCTCGCGCACCCGCAGCGCGTCGAACAGGACGTCCTTGCCGCCGGGGAACATCCGGTAGATCGTCGCCCGGGAGACGCCGGCCTCGGCGGCGATGTCGTCGATGGACACCTTGGCCATCCCCCAGCGCTCGCAGCAGCGCTCCGCTGCGTCAAGCACGGCGTCCTCGGCCCTCACCCCCATGAGGTTGAGACGATAAGACGGATTAGTCTCAGTGTCAACCCTTCCGGCGGCCATGCGACCGGCTGCGCTCGGCGCTACATGCGGCCGGCGTCGATGATCCGTTGCAGGAACTGGCGGGTGCGCTCCTCGGTCGGGTCCCCGAAGATCTGCGCCGGCGGTCCCTGCTCGTGGACGACGCCCTGGTACATGAAGCACACCGAGGTGGCCACCTCCTTGGCGAAGCCCATCTCGTGGGTGGCCATCAGGATCGTCATCCCGTCCTCGGCCAGCCCGCGGACGATGTCGAGCACCTCGGCGACCAGTTCGGGGTCGAGCGCCGAGGTGATCTCGTCGAGCAGCAGCAGATCGGGATCCATCGCCAGCGCCCGGACGATGGCGACGCGCTGCTGCTGCCCACCCGACAGCCGGTCGGGGTACTCGCGGGACTTGTCGGCCATGCCGATCCGGCCGAGCAGCGACATCGCCCGCTCGTCCGCGGCCTTCGCCGACACACCGAGCACCTTGCGCGGCGCCAGCGTGACGTTGTCGAGCACGGTCATGTGCGGGAACAGGTTGTAGCTCTGGAAGACGATGCCGACGCGGGTGCGCAGCGCGTCGACGTCGACGCCGCGACCGGAGATGCGGTAGCCGTCGAGGACGATGCGGCCCTGGTCGATCGCCTCCAGCGCGTTGACGCAGCGCAGCAACGTCGACTTGCCGCACCCTGACGGGCCGATCAGGCAGATGACGTCGTGCTGGCACACGTCGAGATTGACGCCGCGCAGCACGTGGTTGGCGCCGAAGTGCTTGTGGACGTCGTGCAGCTCGAGGAATCCCATGTCAGGTCCCTGCCAGGCGGCGGCGCTGGTCGCGCTTGCTGTAGACGTCGAGCAGCCGGGTCATCGGCAGGCTCAGCGCGGCGAACAGGGCGGCCGCCCCCGTGTACGCCGTGAAGGTCGCGTGCGAGTTGTTGAAGAACCGGGCCTTGTTGATCACGTCGAGCCCACCGAGGATGTAGATCAGCGACGTGTCCTTCTGCAGGGCGACCATGTCGTTCATCAACGGCAGCGTCACCCGGCGCACCGCCTGCGGGATGACCACGTGGCGCATCGTCTGCCCGTAGCTCAGCCCGAGCGAGCGTGCCGCCGCGGTCTGGCTGCGGTGGATCGACTCGATGCCGGCGCGGTACACCTCCGACACGTACGCGCCGTAGACCAGCACGAGGGCGATCACCGCGTAGAACTCGTCGCTGTGCCCACCGAGCACCGGCGGGTCCGCCTTCGGCAGACCGAAGCCGATGATCGTGATCACCAGCAGCGCCGGCACGGCGCGGAACACGTCGCAGTAGGCGGTGGCGACGAAGCGGATCGGCGCGCACTGCTTGCCGGGCAACAGGCGGACGACGGCGACGACCAGCGCCCAGATCAGCACGATGACGGCCGACTTGAAGAACACCCGCAGGTTCAACAGGAACCCGCCCCACAGCGCGCGCCACATGTCGGCGCTGGTGAGGAAGCTCCAGTTGAAGTTGACCTTGCGGACGGCGCCGTCCTTGACGGTCAGCAGGTAGACGACGAACAGGACGGTGTAGACGAGCAGCCCGATCCCCACCGAGTACCAGGCCCAGTTGCGAGCCCGCTCCCCCTCGACGCGAGCCCGCTCCAGCTCGCCGCGCTTGGCCATCCCCGACGCCCGCAGCGAGCAGACGACCGCCGGCACCCCCGTCGGCGGAAACAGCAACGACGCCAGTGCGAAGCGCCGGTACGTCAGCACCCGTCCGAAGCGTGACGCGCTCCGGACGGGTGCATCCGTGGTGGTCAACTCCGTCAGCTCGGCTCGATGAAGGGCACCGAGGCCGGGTCGCCCTTGAAGTACTTGAGGGTCAGGGCGGTGATCGTCCCGTCGTCGACCATCGTCTCGACGATCGGGTCGAAGATCGCCTTGCGGTCCGAGTCCTTCGGGAAGATCGCCCCGTACTCGTCACCGGACTTGAACTGGGCGACGACCTCGAGCTCGCCACCCGACTGCGCGGCCTGGCCGAGGTTGATCGGCGTGTCGATGATCACCGCACCGACCTGCCCGGAGCTGAGCGCCTCGTACGCCGACGTCAGGTCGGGGAACGACTTGACGTCGTCGATCTTGTACTTGCCGTCGCCGCGGGTGCCCATCAAGTACTCCTCGGCCGTGGTCGAGGCCTGCACCCCGATGGTCATCTTCTTGAGGTCGTCCCACGACGACACCGTCGTGCCCTTCTTGACGAGGATGCCCTGGTCGGCCTTGAAGTAGCCGCTGGAGAAGTCGACGACCTTGGCCCGGTCCGGCGTGATCGTCACCTGCGACAGGGCGATGTCGTACGAGCCGGTCGGGATCTGGCCGGCGACGATCGCATCGAAGCTCTCGTTGCGGAACTCCATCTTCAAGCCGCACTTCTCGGCGATGTCGTTGGCCATGTCGTACTCGAGGCCGGTCTTGATCTGACTCGGGTCGGCCTCGGTGGTCCCCCAGAAGTTGGGGCCGGGCAGGCTGGTGACGACGCTGAGCACGCCGGCCTTGACCGGCTTGCAGTCGACGGTGCCACCCGCCGGCGTACTACCCCCGCCGGCCGTGGTGCTCGCCCCAGCCACCGTGGTGGCGGCCTTGGTCGTGTCGGACGCCTTGTTGTCGCTGCCACAGGCGCTGACCAGCAGCACGACAGCGCCGAGCCCGACGAACAGTTGCTTGCTTCGCATGGATCTCCCCGCGTGTGTTCACGTCGCGACGGCGCGTTCCGCCGCGCTCGCGCACGTTACTCCTGCCCTGGTCAGCGGAACCGGAGCCTTGCGAACGCTGTGTGAACAATCGGGCTGTGGCCTGGCCGGTAGCGTCGAGCGGATGGCCGAGCCGACCTCGTCGATCGTCGTCGTCGACGCCGATGTCGGCGACGATCCGCTCGACCACCCGTCGTTGACGCTGCGCCGGGCGATGCTCGGCGTGGCCGCGCTCCTGTACATCAGCGGCACGCTCGGCTCGAACCTGGCGTTCGCTTGGATGCGCGACCGGCCCGAGCTGGTCATCGCCCTGTCCGCCCGCAACCGCAACCTGCTGGCGTCGGTGCCGTTCGTCAACCCGCTCGCCTATGCCCTGATCGGCTTCTCGCGGATCGTCGTCGTGGCGATCGTGCTGTACCTCGTCGGGCGATGGTTCGGGCCGCGCACGCTCGGCTGGGTGGAGGGCCAGCTCGGCGAGCTGCCGGCGATCTACCGCTGGGCGCAGCGCGGCATGGACCGCGCCGGATGGCTGGTCGTGCTGCTGATGCCCGGCAGCAACCTGGTGTGCCTGCTCGCCGGGCATCGCCGCATGGCGATCCGCCGCTTCGCCGCGCTGATCGCCGCCGGCGCCGCGCTCAAGCTGGTCGCGCTGTGGATCGGCGGACGGATCTTCGACCGCCAGATCCGCTGGTTCTTCGAGGTCATCGAGGGCTACCAGTGGTGGATCGTCGCCGCGGCGTTCGCCTTCACGTTCGTCCAGGCCGGCCTGCGGGCCCGCAAGCAGCAGGCCGCAGGCTCGTCGCTCGGCGAGCCGCCGGCTCCGAAGGCGTCGGGCGAGACGACCGAGACCTAGCCTGCCGCGCATGGCTCAAACTGCACTCCGGGGCAACCCGGTCAACACCGTCGGCGACCTCCCCGCGGTCGGCGCCCAGGTCCCCTCGTTCACCGTCACCGGCGGCAACCTGGCCGACGTCACCCCCGCCGACTTCGCCGGCAAGAACGTCGTGCTGAACATCTTCCCCAGCGTCGACACGCCGACCTGCGCCACCAGCGTGCGCACGTTCAACGAGCGCGCCGCCGGCCTCGACGGCACCGTCGTGCTGTGCGTGTCAGCCGACCTGCCGTTCGCCCAGGGCCGGTTCTGCGGCGCCGAGGGGATCGAGAACGTCACCACCGGCTCGACGTTCCGCAGCGACTTCGGCCAGCAGTTCGGAGTCGCCATGGCCGACGGCCCGCTGGCCGGGCTGCTGGCCCGCGCCGTGGTGGTCGTCGATCCCAGCGGGAAGGTGGTGCACTCGCAGCTCGTGGCGGAGATCGCCGACGAGCCCGACTACGACGCCGCGCTCGGCGCCATCTCCTGACGACTCACCCCGTCCGGCAGCCGCCGAGGCGGGGGTGTCCAGCCACAGGCGACCGCGCCCCAGCCACCCCGCCGTAGGTGCGTGGGGGAGGCGTCGTCGAGTGATGTCGGCGCGTCGAGCAGCGCATCGGACGGGTCGTCGCGCCCGGCAGGCGTCCGGGTCGCGCCACGCCTGACGGCCGTCGTCGCCACACCCCCGTCGACGCCGATTCGCCCGCTCATGCGGCGCGCCGCCGCGACGGCGTCGCGACGGCGACGGTCACCGGTGTGCTCAGCGCCGGCAGCAGCGCGGGGGCGATGCCACGGCTGAGCACGGCGACGTGCAGGCAGATGAACGCGACGTTGTTCAACGCCGCCGGGCTCTGGTCGCGCAGCAGGCCTTGGGCGGCGACGGCGACGAGGATGGCGATGACCGCCAGCGTCGGCGCCACCGGCCGCCACTGGCGCACGGCGTCGCCGGACTTCGGCGTGACCACGAACCGGCCGGGGCGGCGGAAGATCGCCTTGCAGGTGGCGTGGACGTGCACCCAGAACGTCGACGTGGCCAGCGCGTACGCGCCGAACGTGTACGTCCCCGATCCGACGGCCGCCACCGTCGCCACGGCAAGGCCGAAGTAGCCGGCGAAGTGGACGAGGAAGTCGTCCACGCCGGCGCCGGCGATCGGCTGCAGGCCGGTGGTGATGCGGATCACCGGCAGCGTCAGGTAGACGAGCACGGTCCAGCCGGACAGGAAGTACGACGCCGACAGCAGGTACTGCGCCTTCTGGCGCAATGGCAGGCCGGATCGGAGCACCCTCGGGATCGCGCTCGACGCAGCCGCGTGCCCAGCGGTGCTGCTGGCTGACGTACGAGGCGAGGTCCTCCGGGCCGAGACCAGCGGCGAGCACCTCGGGCACGTATGCGGACGACCAGCCGGCCTCGTGGAGAACGAGCGACAGCTCGAAGTCCTCGGTCAGCGATCGCTCCGGGAACCCGCCGACGCTCTCCAGCGCGGCGCGGCGGAACACGACGTTCGTCCCGCAGCAGAACATCGACGCGTGGGCGTCCTTGCCGACGGCGATCGGCCCGAAGAACAGCGCCTGCTGGCTCCACGACGCAGCGGCGACGGTGTTGTCGCCGGCGTTGGCGTAGTACTGCGGGGTCTGCACGAACGCCACCGACGGGTCGACGAACGAGGTGAGCGTGCGCTCCAGGAAGCGCTCCTCGGGCACGTGGTCGCAGTCGAGCACGGCGACGAACGTCGCCGACGTCCGCCCGAGCGCGTGGTTGATGTTGCCGGCCTTGGCGCCGCTGTGCACGCTGCGGCGCACGTACCCGGCGCCACAGCGCCTGGCGAGCTGCTGCATCTCGCGGCGGTTGCCGTCGTCGAGCAGGAACACGCGCACGTCCGCGCCGCGCAGGCGCATCGCCGCCTGCACGGTCGGCCCGACGATGTCGACCGGTTCGTTGTAGGTCGGGATGAACACGTCGACGGACAGGTCGTCGAGCGGGCCACCCAGGATCCGCCGGCGCCGCCGCGGCAACGCGGACGTCCACCAGAAGCCGATCGCCTGGACGACGTTGAACAGCTCGGCGGTGATCAGGACCGCGAACAGCGCCGGGTTGCCGATCCTGCCGGGCTGCAGCAGCCAGCCGAGGTACCAGGCCATCGCCGCCGTGCTCGCCACGGTGAGCACGAGCAGCCGAGCACGGGCAGGACGGCGCAACCGGTGCGGCGCCCAGCGCGGTGCCGCCAGTCGAGGGTCTTCAGTGACGACGTTCATCGCAGCTCCCAGACACGGACGTTCGGGCGGGTGACGGTGCTCACCAGCTGGCGCGTCTGCTCCAGGTCGGCGAGCACGCTGCCGACCTTGGCGGCGGTGTCCTCGGTGTTGACCACCCGGTCGGTGGCCAGCACCCACACCGCGCCGGCGCCGGCGGGGACCGCCGTGCCGACCGGGCGGGCCGTCACCCCCGGCGCGTAGTAGTCGATCACGTCGGCGAGGTAGCTCGGCTCGTAGAGCAGCACGTCGCCTGGCCGGGCGTCGGCCTTCACCTCGGCGAGCGCCCCTTGGAAGTCGTACAGCCGCGGGTTGGCACCGTTGGTCTGCTGGTCGAGCAGGCCGATGCCCATCGTCGCCACCGTCAGCGTGGCGGCGACGGCGAGCGCAACGCGCCGCCGGGTCGTCGCCGTCACCAGCCGGGCCAGCAGCAGCAAGGCCGCCGGCACCGCGCCCGAGAAGTAGCGCAGCTCGAACAGGTCGCGCTTGACCGACCCGATCAGGAACAGCGCGGCCATCGGCACCACCACCAGCGACAGCAGCAACGTGCTCGGCCCGCTGCGCCCGCGGCCGAGCGCGACGAGCGCGGCGAGCATCACCAGCGGCCACAGCGCGGCGATCTGCTCCATCACGCCGTCGGAGTGGTAGCCCCACACGGCCCAGATCAGGTTGGCGCCGACCGCGTAGATCGAGATGTTCGCGCCGAGCGTCGAGTTGCCGGCGCCGGCCTGGCCTGGCACGAGACCGCTGCTGCGATTCGTGTACGCGGTGAACTGCCGGCGCACGAACTCCAGCAGCGGCAGGCAGATCACGACGACGAGCGCGGTCGCCGCCAACCAACCGAGCGCCAGCCGGCGGCGCTCGTCGCGGTCGTGTCGGCGGCGCCACCATGCCGCCGCGAACCCGAACTGCTGGGCGAGCAGGGGGAGGAACGCGAAGTACTGCGTCCACAGCATCGCCGCGCTCGCCAGCGCGTACGCCAGCCAGTCCGTGCGCCGGCCGCGGCGGATCGCCTGGACCTGCGCGCCGACCGCCAACGTGGCGAACAGCATGAACTGCGCGTACATCCGCGCCTCCTGCGAGTACCACACGCAGAACGGGCCGAACACGCCGAGCGTCGCCGCCACCCAGCCGGTGCGCCGGTCGTAGATCACCCTGCCCGTCCAGTACAGGGCCGGGACGAGGGCGACGCCGGCGATCAGCGACGGCAGGCGCACCGCGGGCTCCGACGTGCCGAACAGCCGGACCGTGCCCCACAGCAGCGCGTAGTGGAACGGCGGGTGCACATCCGTGGTCTGCATGTCGCGGAGCATGTCGCCGAACGGCATCTGCGCTTGATGGACGCTGATCGCCTCGTCCACCCACAGGCCGCGGCTGGTCGCGGTGCGCAGCACCGTGGCGGCGACCATCAACCCGACGAGACCGAATGCCGTCGGCGACGGTGCCGTCGGCGTCCAGGTGCGCACCCGCGTCACCGGGGTGCGCACGACGTCCGGGAACGCCAGCACCGTCGCGAGCACGGCGGTGCTGGCCAACGTCGTCGTGGCGACGGCGCGCACCGAGGTGCCCCACAGCAGGAGGGCGGCGACGTCGGCGGCGAGCACCGTCACGGTCGCGCGCAGGACGAAGCGGGCCTCGCCGGCCGCGCAGCGTTGGGCGACGAGCACGCGCACCAGGCCGAGCAGCGCCATCGCCAGCAGGTACGGCCCGAGCAACCCGGCCGCCGCGGCGTACTCGCCGCCGAACCCGTCGGCGAGGAGCGGTCGGGCGATGAGCGCGCCGGCGGCGGCGATGCCGAGCCCGACGACCAGCGTCAGCCCGGTGGCCGTGGCGTTCGCCTCGGACTGGCCGCGCGCGGCCGCAGGGAGCAGCACGAGCGGGATGGTCGCGGTGGCGAACGCCGCGGCGCCCCCGAGGGTCGACAGCGCCCCGAACTGCGCCGCGTCGATCGCGCCGAGACGATGGTTGGCCACCAAGAGATCGATGCTCTGCAGACCCGCAAGGAGCACGAACACGACGGCGATCCCGACCGCCGCCCCCGCCGCCGGCGCCCCCGCGGTCACCACGACCTCGGCGTCTTGTCGCGTCCTGACCGGAAGGTCTCCGGTCAGGACGCGACGAGTCCGAGCGATTTGGCGCGGGCGCGACGGATCGAGGTGGCGGCAGACGAGGAGGCCGGCGTAGCCGCCGAGGACCGTGCCGAGCGCCGCGCCGAGCGGGCCGATCGAGGCGGCGAGGGGGATGCCGAACGTCAGACGAACAGCGGGCTCGGCGACGAGGCTGCGAGCCAGCGTGCCGGAGCGCAATTGCCCGGCCGCCAGCCCACGCTCGAGGCCGAGCAGGCCGGCGCCGGGGAGCGCGGACGCGAGCGCGAACGTCAGTGACACCGGCAGGCCGAGCGCAGGGCCGAGCGCACCGGACCCGGCGGCGGTCAGCACCGCGGCCACAGCGGTGATGCCGGCGACGCGCCGGCGTGCGGCGACGACGCGACCCGGGTCCAGGGCGCCGGCCGCGGCCAGCGCCGCGCCCGGGACGTGGATCAGCAGGTACAGCGCCAGGAACGCAGCGACGCTGGCGTACTGGTCGCTCGGCAGCACGCGGGCGAAGGCGATGGCGACGACCAGGTTGGTCAGCCCGGCGGTCAGCTGCGCGGCGAGGACGACCAGCTGTGGACGCGACGTGCGCGCCAGGCGCACCGTTGCCGCCTCACGGACCGGGACGGCCTGTTCGGCGACGCTCACCACCACGACGCCCCGCTCGACAGGGGCGGGCTGACGATGCGCGCCGGCTCCGCGGTCACGCCGCGATCGACGAGCAGTTGCAGCAGCTCGATCGTCACCGTCGCCTGGCCGACCTCACCGGCGACGTCCGCCGCCGTCGCCGCCGGCTGATCGAGGGCGACGCGCACGGCATGCCGCAGCACCTCCGCAGACGCGTGCGGCGGCACGGCCGGCTGCCCCAGGCGCCGGGCCAAGCCGGCGAGCTTCGGCTCGTGAGCGATCGCCAGGACGGGCGTGCCCGCGGCCCCGGCGGCGAGGACCGCATGGAAGCGCATCGCCACGACGAGGCGGTCGTCGCGGAAGCCGTCGCGGGCGGCGACGAGATCGGCGGGCGGATCGACGATCGTCGCCGCCCCGCCGAGGCGCGTCGCCAGCCCCCGGGCGATCTCGACGTCACGGTCGCCGGCGCCGACCTGCCATGGCTGGAGGTGGATCGGGTGCTCGCCGGCAATCGGCTCGAGGGCCGCGGCGAGGCGCTCGACGAGCGTGTGGTCACCGGCAAGGTGGCTGATCGCCACCGTCACGGCGCGCCCGTCGCCACCGGCGATGGCGTGCGGCGCCGGCGCACCGACCAGCACCCACGCCGGGTCGGCGCCGATGCGGAACGGCACGGGCGCGCCCGCCGCGGCGAGGACCGCCGCCGACTCCTCGTCGCGCAGGACGAGCAGGTCGGTGTGACGGACGATCCAGCGGGCCAGCGCCTTGGCCTCGCGGCCTGCGAGATCGCCGGCACCGACGCCGACCAGCGCCACTGACGAGCCGCGGGCACGCGCCGCGGCGACGAGCCCGGCCGTCGAGCGCAAGAGCGCGTTGGGGCGCCGGCCGCTCGCCGGGTGCAGGCGCTTGAACACCGTGCCGCCACCGACCACGACGACGTCGGCGCGGCGTAGCTCGTGGAGGACGGGCCGCGCCGAGGGGGCGATCAGCTCGCAGCCGGCATCGCCCTGCTCGTCGTGAGCGCGCGTCGCGATCGTCACCGAGCAGCGCCGCAACGACCGCGTGATCGCGTCGGACAGCGCATCGTCGCCAGGGTTCCCCTGCCCGAACGCCCCGACCAGCAGCACACGGGACACGGTCATGAGCGCAGCTCGTGACCGGTCGGGCGAGCGACCGCCAGGGAACCGGACGACGACGGGGTCCGGGGGCGCAGCCACCGAGCAGACACGGTCATGCGCAGACCTCCTCGTAGAGATGGGCGTGCTGGTCGGCGACCACCGACCACGAGCGACCGGCGGCGAGCACCGCCGACCAGTGCGCCAGCGCGGCGAGCTTCGTCGGGATGGCGGGACAGCTCGCCGAGCCGGTGAGCCAACGCTCTCGGTTCGAGCGCGACCGCCGTCGCGCTCGGCGCACCGGCACAGCGCGCCAGCGCCGGCGACAACAGCACCGGCGTCCCGAGCGAAAGCGCCAGGGCCAGTGCCCCGCTCGACGAGAACGGCTTCGGGTACGGGAACAGGGCGACGTCGGCGGCAGCGAACCAGCGCGACACGTCGGCATCGGGCACCCAGCCGGTGAACCGGGCCACCTGGCCGTAGCACTCGCGCAGCCCGGCGCCGAAGCTCGTCTCGCCGACCAGGCGGGGGTGCTCGCCACCGGCGACGACGACCTCGACGTGCGATGGGACGAGTCCCGCCGCGTCGAGCACGACCTCCAACCCCTTGTACGGCGCGAGGAAGCCGAAGCACAGCACCACGAAGCGGTCGGGGTCGACGCCGAGGGCGCGGCGGGCCTCGGCCCGCCCGGTGCTGCGGCGGGCCTCGATGCCGTGCGGGATGACCGTCGCGTCGGCCACGGCGGTCTTGAACGGCTCCTCGTGGACGACGACGCGAGCGCTGGCGCGACCGATCGCCGACTGCACCGCGGCCATCCCGCGGCGGGCGACGACCGCGGGCGCCTGGACCCGATGCAGACGCGTGTAGGCGCGGTCGATCTCGGCCGGGTCGACGACCTGGTGCATGGTCGTCACCAGCGGTGCGCTGTCGCCCGGCCGGCGCAACGACGCCAGGGCCGGGAACAGACCGGGCAACGAATGCGCGCCGCCGTACAGGAACAGCTCGAACTGCAGGTGCACGACGGACGCGCCGAGCGCCCGCGCGCCGCGAGCCGCTGTCGGCAGCGCCGCCGGGCCGAGGTCGAACGTGCGGTGGACCTCCACGGATCCGTCGTCGAAGCGCGCTGGATCACCCTCCACCCGATCGGCGACCACGGCCACCTGCACGCCGAGGTCGGCGAGCGCGTGGGCGAGGTTGGCCGTGTACGAGGCCACGCCACTGTGTCCGCCGTGACGGACGCCTTGCGGCGGGTAGGGGGCGATCAGCGCGACGTCAGGCCGCACGCTCGGCGCCGGGCTGCAGCGCCGGCCACTCGACGGACACGGGATGCCAGCCGACCGTGCGGTCGGCCTCGACGGGCAGCACCCGGTGGTGCAGCCACAGGCGCAGCGTGCTCTTGGCCATCCGAACGGCGTCATGCCGCGCGTGCAGCTTCGAGTTGGTCTGGTCGATCCAGATCGTCGGCACCTCGAGCACGGCGAAGCCGAGCCGGCGAGCGACGACGAGCAGGTCGACGTCGAACAGGAAGTCGCGTGACGACATCAGCGGCACGACCCGTTCGACCACGCGTCGGTGCAGCACCTTGGCGCCGCACTGGGTGTCGCGGTACGGCAGACGGAACAGCCGCCGCACGAGCCAGGCGAATCCGGCCGACGTCAGCCGCCGGCCACCCGCCCGCGGCCCCGGCGTGAACGACGCCGGCAGCCGGCGGCTGGCGATCACCCCATCGCTGTCCGCGGCATCGTGGGTCATCCGCGCCAACTCTGCCGGCGGGGTCGCGCAGTCGGCGTCGACGAAGCCGACCAGGTCGGCGTCGCAGCGCCGGAACACCTCCATCAGCACCCCGCCCTTGCCCAGCTTGGGGAACTGGTGCAGGGTGACGCGTGGGTCGACGGCAGCGTGGTCGAGCACGACGTCGGCGGTGCGGTCCCGGCATCCGTCGAGGGCCACGTGGAAGCGGACATCGGTTTGAGTGAATGACGATCGATACGCACGCAATGTGCGGTCGATCCTCGATTCTTCGTCATGAGCAGGAATGACGATGTCGAGTGACATGTGATGACCTCCAGCTGCAGTTGGGGGATTCTGCGGACACGGACGGACACAGCTGTGCTGGGCTTCGATGCAAGCGCAGCAAGGCTCAGAACACAAGTCACCACATGAACTGTTCACGATTGCGACATCTCACCTGGTCAGCGACCACAAACGAGATCTTCACATTGTCAAAGCCCCAGGTCAGCGGATTCTCGATGGTTCGGGAATTTCCTCCGAATTGACCGTTGTCACAACCCGAAATTCACCCAAACCGCTACAGGAAGCTGTCGAGTCCTTCGGTGAGACCCGGATGATCGGCGATGCGCTTGCAGGCCAGCAGCACGCCGGGCATGTAGCTGAACCGGTCGTAGCTGTCCTGGCGGATCGTCAGCGTCTGCCCGGCGGCGCCGAGGATCACCTCCTGGTGAGCGACCATGCCGCGCATCCGCACCGCGTGGACGCGGATGCCGCCCGGCCCGGCGCCACCGCGGGCACCGGCGTAGATCTCGTCCTCGGTCGGGTCGGGCGCCCACTCCCCCGACGCAGCGGCCATCCGCCGCGCCGTCGTCACGGCCGTGCCCGACGGGGCGTCGATCTTTCGGTCGTGGTGCAGCTCGATGATCTCGGCCGTGTCGAAGTACGGCGCAGCCTGCTCGGCGAAGCGCATCATCAGCACCGCGCTGATCGCAAAGTTGGCGGCGATCAGGCAGTTGCTCGACGCGAACGCGCCGCGCAGCGCGTCGACGTCCTCGGCGCTCAGCCCGGTGGTCCCGACAACGGCGTGGATGCCGTGCGCGGCCAGCCACGGGAGCGTCTGGCGCGCCGCGGCGGCGACGGAGAAGTCGACGACGACGTCGCAACCGGCGAGCACCTCGATGGAGTCGGCGATCGTCAACCCGTGCGTCTCCCCGCCGACCGCGTGCGGGTCGACGGCGGCGACGAGCGCCGTCGCCGGATCACCGGCGACGGCGTCGCAGACCGTCGCCCCCATCCGCCCCCCGGCGCCGACCACCCCGACTCGAATCGCTTCATCAGTCATGGCCGGCGAACGTAGCCGTCCCGCCGCGCACCGCCCGCCTTGCGATTCGAGATGTGCCGCGCCCGTGCGCACATCTCGAATCGCACCTGGCGCCCGCCTCACCGAGATGCGAGATGCGTCGCCTCCGTGCGCACATCTCGAATCGCAGCGCCCCGAGCGCGCCAACGCCGGGAGTGAGCGTCAGGTCGGGCCGACGGTCACCACGAGCGGCTCGGTCGCGTAGACGGCGTCGATCACCTCGCGGACCGCCGTCTGATCGACGCGCTCCCAGCGGGCGACCTGGTCGACGACCTCGCGCACCGAACCGGTCGTGGTCAGCTGGGCGGCGTTGCGGGCCATGCGCGCCCCGGTGTCCTCCAGGCCGAGCTCGAACGAGCCGGCGAGGTACCCGGTGGCGACGGCGAGCTCCTCGTCGTCGATCCCGTCCGCGGCGAGCCGGTCCAGCTCGGTGCGCATCAGGCCGACGACCTCGTCGGCGTGCTCGGGCTGCGTACCGGCATACAGCTGGAACACACCGGCGTCGGCGTAGCCGGACACGCCCGAGTACACCGAGTAGGCGAGGCCACGGCGCTCGCGGATCTCCTCGAACAACCGGCTGGACAGCCCGCCACCGAGGACGTGGTTGACGACGTCGAGCGCCTCACGGCGCTCGTCACGACGGGCCAGCGCCCGGCCGCCCATGACGATGTGCACCTGCTCGCTGTCGTCGTCGACGTCGATCCCGTCGCCGGCGATGCCCGGCGCCGTGCGCCGTGGGCGAGCGACCGACGTCGACACGTCGGCGAACGCGGCCACCACCGCGACGAGCACGTCGTCGTGATCGTGCGGCCCAGCGACGGACACGACCATCGACGCCGCGCCGTAGTGGGTGGCGAAGAACCGGCGCACGTCGTCGGCGGCGATCGCCGTCACCGTCTCGCGGTCACCGGCCGGGTCGCGCCCGAGTGGGTGGTCGACGAACAGTTGGCGGGCGAACACGCGGTTGGCGACGTCGTCGGGGGCGTCGTCGTCCATCGCCAGCTCCTCCAGGATCACCTGGCGCTCGCTCTCGACGTCGCCGTCGCGCAGCGCCGGCCGCACGAGCACGTCGCCGAGCAGGTCGACGGCGAACGCCCCGTGCCGGGCCGGCAGGCGGCAGTAGTACGCGGTGTACTCCTTGGCCGTGAACGCGTTGAAATCGCCACCGACGCGGTCCACGGCCCGCGAGATCTCCTGCGCCGTGCGCGATGCCGTCCCCTTGAACAGCAGGTGCTCCAGGAAGTGGCTGACGCCGCTCAGCTCCGCGGTCTCGTCGCGCGAGCCGACGCCGACCCAGACGCCGGCGGCCACCGACAACGCGCCAGGGACGCGCTCGGTGGCCACCGTCAGTCCGGAGTCCAGTTGTGTGATCCGCAGATCACTCATGAGGCGCAGACCTCAGCGGTGACGACGCCGCCCGCCACGACCGCCACGGTCGCGATCGCGATCGGAGCGCTCGCCGCTGCTGCCACCCCCGGCGGCGCCACCCGGGCCGAGATCGCCCAGGTCGTTGGCCAGCTCGGCGTCGAAGGCCTCGTCGAACGACATCGTGGTGACGCCGCCGTCGCCGCTCGGCGCACGCTCGGCACGCTCCCCGCGATCACCGCGGTCCGAACGCTCGGCGCGGGGCGCACCCTCGCCGCCGCCGCTCCCGACGTTGACGTTGGCCTCGGCCCACGCCGCCGTCGGGGTCAGGCTGACCTTGCCCTTCTCGTCGATCTCCTCGACGGTGACCTCGATCTCCTGGCCGAGCGTCAGCACGTCGTCCACCGAGTTGATCCGCTTGCCGCGGCCGAGCTTGGAGATGTGCACCAGGCCGTCACGGCCGGGGAGGATGTTGACGAACGCACCGAACTTGGTGATGTTGACGACCCGGCCCATGTAGGTGGCGCCGACGTCGGCCTTCGGCGGATCGACGATCGCCAGGATCCGGGCCTTGGCCTCCTCCATCTTCGACGCCTCGACGGCACCGATGGTGACGATGCCGACCGAGCCGTCGTCGTCGACGGCGATGTCCGCACCGGTCTCCTGCTGGATCGTGTTGATGACCTTGCCCTTGGGCCCGATGACCTCGCCGATCTTGTCCATCGGGATGGTGATCGAGATGATCTTCGGTGCCGTGGCGGCGACCTCGGTGCGCGGCTCGCTGATCGTCGCGTTCATGTTGGCGAGGATCTGCTCGCGGGCCTCCTTGGCCTGGTTCAGCGCGGCGGCGAGCACGTCGGCGGGGATGCCGTCGATCTTCGTGTCGAGCTGCAGCGCCGTGATCGCGTCGGCGGTGCCGGCGACCTTGAAGTCCATGTCGCCGAACGCGTCCTCGGCACCGAGGATGTCGGTCAGCGTCGTGTACTTGCCCTCGGCGTAGACCAGGCCCATGGCGATGCCGGCGACGGCGGCCTTGATCGGCACGCCGGCGTCCATCAGCGCCAGGCTGCCCGAGCACACCGAGGCCATCGACGTCGAACCGTTCGACGACAGCACCTCGGCCACGAGGCGCAGCGTGTAGGCGAACTCGTCCTGGCTGGGCAGCACCGGCAGCAGGGCACGGGCGGCGAGCGCACCGTGGCCGATCTCTCGGCGCTTCGGGGAACCGACGCGGCCGGTCTCACCGTTGGCCCACGGGGCCATGTTGTAGTGGAACAGGAAGTACTTGTGGGTCTCCGGGCTGAGGGTGTCCATCAGCTGGTTCATCCGCGGCATCGCCATGGTGACGACGTTCATCACCTGGGTCTCGCCACGCTGGAACAGACCGGTGCCGTGGGCTGTCGGCAGGACGCCGACCTCGCTGCTGAGCGGGCGCAGGTCGCGCGGGCCACGCCCGTCGATGCGCTTGCCCTCCTCGACGATCCGCTTGCGGACCGCCTTCTTGGTCAGGCTGCGCACCGCCTCCTTGATCTCCCGCTCCCGGCCCTCGAACGGGTTGCCCGGGCCGGCGAGCTTCTCGATCGCCAGGGCCGCGGCCTCGTCGGTGGCGGCGTTGCGCTCGGCCTTGGCGCTGATCGTGACCGCATGGGCCACCGCATCGGAGGCGACGCCGGCGACGGCGTCGAGCACGTCCTGGCCGTAGTCGGCGGTGACCGAGAACGGCATCGGGGTGATCGGGCCGTGGGTGGCGACGACGCTGGCCACGAGCTGACGCTGCAGGCCGATCGAGTCCTTGATCCACACCTTGCAGGCCTCGAGACCCGAAGCCAGTGCGGCCTCGTCGACCTTCGGGGCGCCGGCGGCGTAGTACTCGAAGCTCTTGGCGGTGCCGCCGGCCTCGACCATCATGATCGCGACGTCACCGTCGTCGAGCTGGCGCCCGGCGACGACGAGCTCGAACACCGACGCCTCGCCCTCCTCGTAGGTCGGGTGCGGGATCCAGTTGCCGCTCTGGTCGTAGGCGATGCGCACGGCGCCGATCGGGCCGTCGAACGGGATCCCCGAGATCATCAGCGACGCCGACGCGGCGTTGATGCTGACGACGTCGTGCGGGTTCTCCATGTCGGCGCCGAGGATCGTCAGCACGACCTGTGTCTCGTTGCGGAACCCGTCGGGGAACGCCGGGCGCAGCGGCCGGTCGGTGAGGCGGCAGGTGAGGATCGCGTCCTCGGTGGGACGACCCTCACGGCGGAAGAACGAGCCGGGGATCTTGCCGGCGGCGTAGGCCCGCTCCTCGACGTCGATCGTCAGCGGGAAGAAGTCGGCGCCCGGCCGAGCTTCCTTGGCCGCGTTCGCCGTGGCCAGGACGGTGGTCCGCCCGAGGCTGGCGACGACAGCACCCATGCTCTGCTGAGCGAGCTTGCCGGTCTCGAACGACAGCGTCTTGTCGGTGCCCGTGATGGGGCCCGACACTCGAATGGCATCTGCCATCACGAGCTCCTTTCGCTCCGGGGCGCGTAGCGCCGCGGAAGTTGGAGCGGGGAGGCTCGGTTCCCAGTCGGCGATGTCGCGGCGCACGGCGTGCGCGCCGGCCGCGGCAGGGGCGACTGACAACCGATCCGAATCAACCCGCTCGGTTGGTTGTTCCGCCCAGACTACCAGGCGTGTCGCGCCGCGAGGCGGAGGGTGCGGCTAGCGCCGCAGGCCGTTGGCCTGGACGATGGCGCGGTAGCGCTCGACGTCGATGTTGCGGACGTAGTCGAGCATGCGGCGACGGCGACCGACGAGCATCAGCAGACCACGACGGCTGTGGTGGTCCTTCTTGTGCATCTTGAGGTGGTTGGTCAGGTGGTTGATCCGCCCTGTCAGCAGTGCGATCTGCACCTCGGGGGAACCGGTGTCGGTGGCATGCGTCTTGTGCGCGTCGATCGTGTCCTGCTTGGCCATGAGGCTGCCTTCCGTGTTGAAGGCGGAGATCTTGGATCTCCGCTGCGTGGAGGTCGCCGGCCACGGGATGCCGTGGCCCGGCATCGCGCCGGAGCCGAAGCCCCGACGGACCGGCACACGATAGCGACGAGCGGTTACCGTGCCACCCGTGGCCGACCTCGACTCCCTCCGGGCGCGCATCGACGAGCTCGACCGTGCCCTGATCGACGTCGTCGCCCAGCGGCTGGCGGTGTGCCGCGAGGTCGCCGACGTCAAGGGGCACAGCGACACGCCGGTGATCCAGCCGGCGCGGGTGCGCGACGTGCTCACCACCCGCCGCCAGCAGGCGATCGAGGCGGGGATCGACCCGGACTTCGCCGAGCAGCTGTTCCGCGTCCTGCTCGCCGAGACGCACCGCATCGAGGTCGCCGGCTCGCGCCCGGACCCGGCACCGGACAAGCCCGCGGCGACGAGCGAATCGCCGTCGCCACTCGACACGATCGCCACGCGCGTCGACCACGTCGTCGTCGCCGTGCACGACGTCGCAGCGGCGCGCGCCTCGCTCGTCGAGCGCTTCGGGTTCCGCGACGCGCCGGTCGGCGGTGGCGACGGACGCCGCGACGATCTCGTCGCCGTCACGGCCGGCGGGGTCACCCTCGTCCTCGTCGGGCCGGGCGCCTCCCCCGCCGTCGCCGACTACCTGACCCGGCACGGCGACGGCGTCCAGCACGTCGCCGTCGAGGTGCTCAACGCCGGCTACGCCCACGCCGCGCTGGCGGCGGCCGGTGCACCGCTCGTCACCGACGTCGTCGTCGACGACGACGGCCACGAGCAGTTCTTCGCCGGCGCCGACCCGGCCACCGGGCTGCAGCTCGGGTTCATCTCCCGCATCGGCCACCGCGTCGGCGTCGGCACCGAGAACGTCCTCGCCCTGTTCGACTCGCTGCGCTCGTCGTGACGTTCACGTTCGTGCTCCGGTCGCAGCCGTCCACGTTCGTGCCCCGGTCGCAGCCGAGCTGCTCCCTGCGCCTGCCGTGCTCGCCGCCTCCGCTGCGCTTCGGCGCTCGCCGCACCTTGAGGCGTTGGTGACCTCGGGTGGCCTGACGCGTCGGCTTCTGACGCCCGTTCTCGTCGCGGTGCTCGTACTCGCTGCGGCGGGGTGCACGAGCGAGGCGCCGAGCATCGGCACACCCGCCCGGACCACGCTCGACCAGGGCTCGGACACGACGTTGTCCGCCGACATGACCGTCACGGCCGGCAAGCCGTTCCCCGCGGAGCGCTGCGAGGCCAACCACGCCGCCGGCACGATCACGTTTCTCACCGGCTTCGACTACGCCGCCGCGGCGTCGATGGTCGACGTGTTCGTCGCCCGCTCCCGCGGCTACTACGCCGCGCTGTGCCTCGACGTCGCCATCGTCGCCAGCTTCTCGGCCGACAACTACGCCCGCGTCGCCGCCGACACCGCCCAGTTCGCTTCGGGCAGCTCGTTCGGCGAGCTCGTCGACTACGCCGGCCGCAACGAGGCACAGTTCAGAGCGCTGGCCGTCGAGGGCCGCCACGACATGGCGACGCTGATCGTCAAGCCCGGCGAGGGCGACGAGCTGGCGGACCTGCGCGGCAAGGAGATCGGGGTCAGGACGGCGATGCTCCCGTCGATCGAGGCGATGCTGCTCGACCACGGCCTGCGCGCTGGTACCGACTACGACATCGTCCAGCTCACCGGCTTCGACCCCAAGGTCCACATCGCCACGCCGGACGTCGCCGCGTTCGACGGCTACCAGAGCAACGAGCCGTTGCAGCTGCGTGCCGCGGGCATCGACTTCCGCCAGTTCAACCCCTCCGACGAGGCGATCCCCGGCAGCTTCGGGGTGATCTACTCGAACGCGACGTTCATCGAGACCCATCCGACGGCCGCCGAGGACTTCATGCGGGCGACGATGCGCGGGCTGCGCGATGCACTCAACGACCCGCAGGCCGCCAGCGAGGAAGCGGTCAAGCTGCTCGACGCCAGCGACAACCCGCTGTCACTGTCGGCAGAGAGCGAGGCGGCACGCTGGCAGTTCGAGTCCAAGGTGGTGGCCGACTCCGCAACGAAGGCGTTCCCGCTCGGCGTCCCCGACCCGGTGCTGCTCGAGAAGGAGATCACGACGTACGGCTCGCTCGGCGTGTTCCACGGGATCACGCCGGACTACAGCCAGGCCGTCGACCTCACGCTGTTGGCCTCGCTCTACGACAGCAGCGGCACGATCGTCTGGCCCGCACTGAAGAACTGAGCCTTCGACCTCCGTCGCGGGTGGGGTGGTGCGCAGGGGGCGCTGCGCGATCCCCCCTCCGCCGTGCGCCGACTCGCTGCGCCTGAGGCGCGCTGCACGATGGGTGCGGCCGGAGGCCGATCTTCGAAGCTCGACCGAGATGAGCGAGCGAATCGAGCGTCGAAGTCCCTACAGGCCGAGGGCCTGGCGGGCGGATTCGATGTCGAACATCAGGTGCTGACGCAGCGCCTCGATGCCGTCGAACTTGCGCTCGCTGCGCAGGAACTCCACGAACTCGACGCGGGCACGCTCGCCGTAGAGGTTGCCGTCGAAGTCGATGAGGTGGGCCTCGAGCAGCGAGTGGTCGGCGTGCTCGTAGAACGTCGGGCGGCGGCCGAGGTTGATCGCGCACGGGTGACGCGAGCCGTCGGGCCGCACGTACCAGCCGGCGTACACCCCGTCGGCCGGCAGGCAGATGTAGTTCGGCACGGTGACGTTCGCCGTCGGGAAGCCGATCGTGCGACCGCGCTGGTCGCCGTGGATGACCGGCCCGCGGGCCTCGAACGGGCGGCTGAGCATCGTCGCCGCCAGCTCGACGTCGCCGCCGTGCAGGGCCCGGCGGATCACCGTGGAGCTGACCGGCTCGTTGATCCCGTCCGTGCGCGCCACGAGCGGCACGGGCTCGACGCCGAAGTCGAGCTCCCGGCCGAGCTCGCGCAACAGGGCGACGTTGCCGGTGCGGTTTCGGCCGAAGTGGAAGTCGTCGCCGACGACGACGACGCGCGTCGCCAGGCAGCCGACCAGGACGCGCTTGACGAAGCCCTCCGGCGCCTCCTCGGCCTGGGCCCTGTCGAAGTGGACGACGCCGGTCGCGTCGATGCCGGTGGCGGCGAGCAGCTCCAGCTTCTGGTCCAGTCCGGTGAGCAGCTGCGGTGCCGACTCCGGGCGGACGATCGACGCCGGGTGGCGGTCGAACGTGACGACCACGCTGCGCGCCCCGAGCTCGGCGGCGTTGCGGCGGACCTCGGCGATCACGGCCTGGTGGCCGAGGTGCACGCCGTCGTACGCGCCGATGGTGATGACGCTGCGCTCGCCGGTCCATGCCGGGGCGTCGAGGTCATGCAGGACGCGCACGGCGAGACGCTACAGCCGGCCCCGAGCGGCCACCCACATCCGCCCGTCACACCGCCGGGCCGCGACGAGATGAGCGATGCGCGGACCCTTCCGGCGCTCGCTCACCTCACGACGGGCCATCGAGCCCGGTGACGAGCACGACGGCGGGCTTGGCGCCGCCGCGGCCGTCCGTCTCGTAGACGGCGAGCAGCTCACCGGTCTCGTCGAGCATCGCCCACGGCCCGTCGCCGTCGGCGTCGACGTGCTCCAGCGAGCGCCCGTGGGCGACACGCGCCACGCCGGCGTCGTCGACGGTGATCGACGCGTAGTCGCGCAGCGCCGCCGCCGGGGCGAGCAACTCGGCCTCCAGGGGTGGCCGGGCCTCGTCGGCGGTGAAGCTGCCGACGGCGGTGCGCCGCAGGGCGCGCAGGTGGGCGCCGCCACCGAGACGATCGCCGAGATCGGCGGCGAGCGAGCGGATGTAGGTGCCCGACGAGCAGGCCACGTCGATGCGGTACACGAGCGGATCGGCGGTGGCGGCGACGTCGAAGTGATGGACGGTCACCGGCCGGGCCTCGCGCTCGACCTCGATGCCCTCCCGAGCCAGCTCGTGCAGCCGGCGGCCGTCGACCTTCAGCGCGCTGACCATCGGTGGCACCTGCAGGATCGAACCCGTCAGCGCCACCGCCGCCTCACGCACCCGGTCGATCGTCAGGTCCGGCATGGCGTACGTCCCGGTGACCTCGCCGGCAGCGTCGAGCGTGGTCGTCGTCGTGCCGAACACCACCTCGCCCTCGTAGCGCTTGCCCAGCGCCGTCAGGAAGCGCAGGACGCGGGTGACCCTGCCGACGCCGACGAGCAGGACGCCGGTGGCATCGGGGTCGAGCGTGCCGGCGTGACCGACGCGCCGCTCCCCCAGCCGGCGACGGGCGACGCCGACGATGTCGTGACTGGTGACCCCGGCGGGCTTGTCGACGACGAGCAGGCCGTGGACCGTGGGCGGGCGTCGGCGGGCCATGTGTGATCGAACGACGGTCGGCGTGGGTGCGGCGCGAGCGTTGCCGGCGTCAGGCGTCGGCGTCAGCAGCCGGCTCGGGCGGCCGTGCCGGCATCGTCGCCTCGTCGTGGAGGATCGCCTCGATGCGCTCGGCGTTGCGGATCGCCTGGTCGGGGCGGAACGACAGGATCGGCGTCTTCTTCGCCCGCACCTGGCGGCCCACCGAGCCCTGCAGCTTGACGCGATGGTCGGCGAACGCGGCGAGGATGTCGTCGTCGCCGTCCTCGCCGCTGAGCGAGTCGAAGTAGACGATCGCCCGGTTCATCTCGGGGTCGACGTCGATGGCGGTGATCGTCACCAGCGCCAGGCGCTCGTCGTCGATGCGGGTGAGGTCCTCGGCGATCACCTCGCGCAGCGACTCGTTGAGCCGAGCGGTGCGCGGGTAGCGATGCGCCGAAGCCCCGGCGGGACGTCGTGCACGGGACATGCGCGTCAGGGTAGTGGCGGTCAGGCGGCGGCGAACGCCGACTCGGGGACGTGCAGGTCGTGCCGCCGGCGGCGGACCAGCACGACGACCATCGCCGCGACGACGAGCGCGTACAGGGCGGTGTTCGCATACCACAGGATGTGCGCCTGGCGATGCGCACCGACGCACGGGGTGCGCACGAACTGGCCGTCGGTCAGCGCCAGCCCGTTGTTGTCCGTCAGCGCGGCCAGCGTCACCTGCTCCTCGGCGAGGTTGCGCGACGCCGAGCCGGCCGGCGTCCGGCACTCGACCCCGACCGTCGGCCCGGCCTGGCGACCGGGCGCCGGCTCGCCCGCCGCCTGTGCCGCGGCGATCTGCGCGGCCGTCGGCGCGACGGTGGTCGGGACGTGGTCGGTCAGCGGTCGGAACGCCCAGAAGGCGACGATCGCCACGAACCACGCCGTCGCCACACCCACGACCCACAAGGGCCAGTTCCGGCTGTTGATCCTCATACGCTTCGCTGCCCCATCACCGATCCAACATGCGGCGAGCGCCGAAGCGCAGCGGCGGCGGCGAGCACCGCAGGCGCAGGGAGCAGCTCGGCTGCGACCGGAGCACGAACATCGTCAGGTGAAGTCCAACTTCGCGCGGTTAGAGCGCTTCAGCTCCGACATCCCGGGCGTGGTGGCGATCAGCTCGACGGCGTCCCACAGCTTGCTGGCCTGCTCGCCGCGCGGCACCTTGGAGATCACCGGGCCGAAGAAGCTGCCCTCGTCGGCGGCGCCCGGGTGGAACGTGAGGATCGGCGTGCCGACGTCCTTGCCGGTGCGCTCCAGGGCGAGGTCGCTGTCGGCGCGGATGTACGCGTCGTGCGACTCGTCGAGCGCGGCGTCCGCCAGCTCGACCGGCAGACCGGCCGCGCCGAGGACCTCCCTGCCGAACGCCACCGGATCGTCGCGCAGCTGGGCGACGCGCCGGTCGAGGTGGATCGCCGTCCCGAACGCCGTGTAGATCCCGTCGACGATCTCGTTGCCGTGCGCCAGCCGGCCGGCGTCGGCGACGCGCAGGCCGTACAGGCCGGCCTGGTGGCCAGCCTTGTACTCAGGCGTGTACCAGTCGGCCGTGACCGCCTCGTTGATCATCCGCAGCGAGATGAACCGCCACGTGACGTCATAGTTGCGCTGGCCGGCGACCTCCTCGACCCAACGGGAGGTCAGCCAGGCGAACGGGCACACCGGATCGAAGAAGAACTCGAGATCAGCCATCCCCGCCGAGGCTAGCCAGCAGGTTGCGGCACTAGCCTCGGCGCCGTTCGGAACGGTGGCAGAGTGGACAAATGCACTCGCCTTGAAAGCGAGCGGCCGCAAGGTCCGGGGGTTCGAATCCCTCCCGTTCCGCTGGTGTGATGTCGCGGGACGTCGTGAACGACTGAACCTTCATTGGGGGTTCGGTGGTTTGGTCTTTCGGGGTCCTTTGGGGCATGGCAGCGACGGATCTGGTGAAGGCGTGAGCTCGATGCCGGCTCTCATCAGCTCGTCGCCCGCTCAGGTGCGCCGAGGTCGGCGAGGATCGCGTCGGCGGTGCGGTCGGCGAGGGCCATGATCGACAGCATCGGGTTGGTGCCCGACGGCGTCGGGAACGCACTGCCGTCGCCGATCCAGACGCCGGGGGTGTCGTGCACCTCGCCGAAGGGGCCGGCGACGCTGACGGCGGGATCGTTGCCCATCCGGCAGGTGCCCATCTGGTGGGCGGAGAAGATCCGGTAGCCGCCGGCGCGCAGCGGGATCGCCTGCAGGCGCTCGATGAACGCGTCCAGATCGTCGCCCGCCTGCCACGTCGGCAGGCCTTCGGCGAGTGCGGCGATCTCGATCGCGCCGGCCGCGGCGTGGGCTCGCACCATCGCGTCGATGCAGCGGCCGAAGGTTGCCACGTCGACCTCGTCGGTGATGTCGTAGGTCACCACCGCCTCACCGGCGGCGTCGATGGTGACCGCGCCCGAACCGTGGTCGCGGACCAGGCCGATCGACCACGACGAGTTGGCGCCGTTGCCCATCAGCGTCTTGTGCGACTCACCGCTCAGCCACGGCACGAACGCCGCGGCCGACGCCGTCGTGTACTGCGGCGCCTCGATCAGGAAGCCGTAGCCGTCGGCAGGCTCCTCGAACTCGGTGATGATGCCGGTCATCCCCGCGCCCCACCAGCCTCGTTGCGGCTCGGTGTAGGTGCCCGAGATCGCGATCACCGGGTGCAGCCGCAGGTTCCTGCCGACCGCCGGCCCGCCGATGCCGGAGCGCAGCAGCAGCGCCGGCGATTCCAGCGCCCCGCAGGCCACGACGACGCGTGGGGCGCGAACCGTCACCCGCGCTGTCGCTCCGCTGACGGGATCGGCGTAGGAGGCGGCGACCCCGGCGGCGCGGCCACCGTCGACGAGGATCGTGTCGGCACAGGTGCGCACCAGGATCGCCGCGCCGGCGTCGAACGCGTCCTGGAGGTACGTCTTCATCGTGCCCTGCTTGGATCCCGTCGGGTCGCCGAACCCGAGATACCCGGCGGTCTCGGGCGAGTACGTCGCCGGGTCGGTGTTGCGCACCACGAGGTCGAACTTCCAACCGAGCGCGTCGCAGGCGTCGCGCAGCCGCTGGTTGGGGCCGTTCAGGTCCGAGCACCGGTCGTTGACAGAGATCCGCGCGCTCACCGCGTCGAAGTGCCGCTCGTATTCGGCGGCGTCGACGCCGGCGAGGCCGTGCTCGGTCGCCCACTCGGCGCGCACCCACGGACGGGTGCGCAGGCAGTTCGTCCAGTTGACGGTGGTGCCGCCACCGAGGGCCGTCCCCGCTTGCAAGGTGACGTTCATGTCGGCGGTGGCGGTCGGCCCGCCGCGCCAGTAGAGCCGCTGGTAGGCCGACAGCTCGACCTGGTCGAAGTCGCTCTCGTCGTAGTAGCCACCCGCCTCGAGCACGACGACGCGCACGCCGGCCTGGGCGAGGCGGCCGGCGATGAGCCCGCCGCCGGCACCCGAGCCGACGACGACCACGTCGGCGTCGAGGCTCGGCGTCGCCCTCCGGGACGAGCGGGACGAGCGTCTTCGTGCCGGTCGGCAGCGGCACGGTCGGACCCGGGTAGCCGAACTGCAGCCACATCGGGTTCTGGCCCGTCGCCGGGTCCACCAGGCCGTACGAGAAGACGAGGACGGCGTTGATCAGCGCGTTCACGCCCACGGCCGCCTCCGGGGCCAGTGCGGCGACGCCACGTAGGAGGTCCTCCCGATCGGCGGGCGACGCCGTGGTGATGCCCTGGCCCGCGAACACGTCCAGCAGCCCGAGCAGACCCTCGCGCTGGTCGGCCGGCAACCCGGCGATCAGCGCGACGACGGCGAGGTCGACGCCGAGATCGGTGGCGGTGCGCGCCCAGAAGCCGTGCGGATCGCCACCGCGATCGATCGACGGCACGACCGTGTCGCACACGGCCCGCAACGTCGCCAACCGGTTGGCGGGCATCCATGCCGGAAGCTGATCAGTGGTCACGTCCCCTCCTCGGGTCCCGTCACCGCACCCCCACGGCTCGGGTCGCACCATTCCTAGCCGGTCGGGATGCTCACCTCGATCCAGTACTGGTACTCGGAGAGCACCTCGTCGAGCAGGGCTCGGTCGACCTTGTCGATGTCGCTCTGCACGCCGGCCATCAGCGTCGTGCCCACCCGGGCGAGCGTGACGGCGTGGGCCTCGTCGATGCCGAGCTTCCTGGAACGTCGCCGCCAGCAGCGCCCGCCGCTCGCGCAGCACCCAGCGCACCGCCTCGGCGGCCGGCTCGTACCAGGCCGCCCAGGCGCGGATCGCGACCTCGGTCTCGTGGTTGGCCTCGACGGCGAGCTGACGCAGCCTCGTCAGGCGGCGAGCGTCGGGCGGGCCGAGGTCGACCGGGGTGTTGCGAATCCGGTCGACCCAGTGGTCGAGCATCCCCCGGTGCAGCGTGGCCATCGAGTCGAAGTGGTGGTAGAAGCTGCCCTTGGTCACCCCGACGCGCTCGCACAGCGCCGACAGGCTGAGCGCTTCGGGACCGTGGTCGCCGAGGATCGCCAGCGCTGCGTCGAAGTACTGCTCGCGGGTCACCCGGGGCACGGCGCGGCACCGTAGCACCATTTGCGGGGCGACCATACCGATTGGTATGGTTAGCGCTTCTTCGCGTCGCACCAGGGGGATTCGAACGTGACACCGACCGAGGCCGGCCAGATCTTCGTCACACCGGCGGCCTACGCCGATCCGGCGTACTTCCACGAAGCCTGCGCGGTATTGCGCCGCGAGGACCCGGTCCACCTCGTCGAGCACCCCGACTTCCCGCCGTTCCACGTGCTGACCAAGCACGCCGACGTGCTCGAGGTCGAGCTGCACAACAAGGAGTGGGAGAACGCGCCGCGGCCGGTGCTGTCCACGCTCGAGGGCGACCGCCACCGAGAGGAGAACGGCGACCTGCTGCGGACCCTGATCCACATGGACGACCCGGACCACCGCACCTTCCGCGGGATGACGTCGGAGTGGTTCCTGCCGAAGAACCTGGCCAAGCTCGACGCCCGCCTGGCGCAGCTCGCCGACCTGTCCGTTCGGCGGATGGAGGAGCTCGGCGGCACGTGCGACTTCGCCCGGGACATCGCCATGCAGTACCCGCTGCAGGTGATCCTGGCGATCCTCGGCCTGCCGGAGAGCGACTACGGGCGGATGCTGCAGCTCACCCAGGAGCTGTTCGGCTCGTCGGACCCGGAGCTGTCGCGTGGCCTGTCGATGGAGGACCTGGTGGCCGTGATCCAGGACTTCTTCGCCTACTTCACCACGCTCACCGAGCAGCGCAAGGCCGAGCCGACCGGCGACCTCGCCTCTGTGATCGCCAACGCGACGATCGACGGCAACCCGATCGGGATCATGGAGCAGATCAGCTACTACGTCATCGTCGCCACCGCCGGCCACGACACGACCGCCTCGGCGATGGCCGGCGGGATGCAGGCCCTGATCGAGCGGCCCGACGAGCTGGCCCGCCTGCAGGCCGACCCGTCGCTGATGGCGACGGCGGTCGACGAGATCATCCGCTGGGTCTCCCCCGTCAAGCACTTCATGCGCAACTGCACCACCGAGTACACGCTCGGCGGGCACACGTTCCGGCCCGGCGACGCCGTGCTGCTGTCGTACCCGTCGGCCAACCGCGACGAGGACGTGTTCGACGACCCGTTCCGCTTCGACGTCGGGCGCGCCCCGAACAAGCACCTGGCATTCGGCTTCGGCGTGCACTACTGCCTCGGGGCGATGCTCGCCCGCATGGAGATCAAAGCGATCCTCAGCGCGGTCCTCCCCCGGCTGACGTCGATCGAGCTGGCCGGCGAGCCCGCCGAGATGCAAACCCTGTTCGTCGGCGGCCTCAAGCGCCTGCCGATCGCCTACACCCTGAACTGATCGGCGCTACACACTCCGGGGCGAATCGTGTGTATGTTCGCTGCATGCGGACGAACATCGACATCGACGATGAGCTCCTCGCCGAGGCCCAGACCATCGCCGGCACTCGGACGAAGCGAGAGACCGTCGAGTTCGCCCTCCGAGAGGTCGTGCGTCGCCGCGCCCGTCGAGCCGTGCTCGACCTGCGAGGCACGGTGGCATGGGACGCCGACCTCGACGAGCTTCGCCAGGGCCGCATCGCGTGATCGTCGTCGACACCACCGTGTGGGTCGACTTCCTCAACGGACGCGACACGCGTCAGGTCGGCCGGCTGGTCGACCTGATCGAAACCGACGCGGGCGTCGCCCTCACCGACCTGGTTCTCGCCGAGGTGCTCCAAGGCATCCGCGACGAGTCACAGGTCCAACTCGTCGACGATCGGCTGGGCGCGTTCGACGTCCTCCGACTGGACGGCCTCGACGACTTCCGCCGAGCCGCCGCGCTCTACCGCCAGGCGCGCCGCCGAGGGCTCACGATCCGCCGCACCGCCGACTGCCTCATCGCCTCGGTCTGCGTGCGCGAGCAACTGCCGTTGCTCCACAACGACGCCGACTTCGAGCGGCTGGCGAGCTGTACACCGTTGATGATCGACCGCTGGTGACCCAGGTGTTGATCACACTCGGGCGATCTCGCGCTCTTCGTACGTCTCGATGATGTCGCCGGGCTTGAGGTCCTGGAAGTCGCTGAGGCCGATGCCGCACTCGAAGCCCTCGCGGACCTCGCGAGCGTCGTCCTTGAAGCGCTTCAGCGACTGGATCGAACCCTTCCAGATGATCGTGCCCTCACGCAGGAAGCGCACCTTCGAGCCACGGGTGATGAGACCGCTGAGCACGTAGCACCCGGCGATCGCCCCGATCCGCGGCACCCGGAAGATCTCGCGGACCTCGGCCTCGCCGGTGACCACTTCCTCGTACTCGGGGGCGAGCATGCCGACCATGGCCCGCTCGATGTCCTCGAGCAGCTTGTAGATCACCTCGTAGAGGCGGATCTCCACGCCGTCGGCGTCGGCCTGCTCACGGGCCTTGCGGTCCGGGCGGACGTTGAAGCCGATCAGCGTGGCGTTGGAGATGGCCGCGACGTTGATGTCGTTCTCGGTGATCCCACCGACGCCGCGGTGGACGAACGCCAGCTTGACGTCGTCACGCTCCAGGCGGCGCAGCGACTCGGTGACGGCTTCCAGCGAGCCCTGCACGTCGGCCTTCAGCACCAGGTTCAGCGTGGCGGTCTCGCCGGACTGGATCTGGCTGAAGATGTCCTCCAGCTTGACGCCACGCTGCACGCGGGCATCGCCGCGCTGGGCCTTCAGGCGGTAGCGCTGCTCGCGGGCCTCGCCGACGGTGCGCGCCGTCTTCTCCGTGTCGGCGGCGCGGAACTCGTCGCCGGCGCTCGGCACCGACGACAGGCCGAGGACCTGCACCGGCGTGGACGGCCCGGCCTCCTTGATCTGCTGGCCCTTGTCGTCGATCATCGCCCGCACACGGCCCCAGGCCGCGCCGGCGACGATCGGGTCGCCGATCTTGAGGGTGCCCTTGTCGACCAGCACCGTGGCGACGGGGCCACGGCCGGTGTCGAGGTTGGCCTCGAGCACGATGCCCTTGGCCCGACCGGTCGGGTTGGCGGTCAGCTCCTCCAGCTCGGCGACGACGACGAGCTGGGCGAGCAGGTCGTCGATGCCGAGGTCCTGCTGCGCCGACATCTCGACGACGATCGTGTCGCCGCCCCACGACTCGGCGACGAGACCCTGCTCGGACAGCTCGGCGAGGACGCGCTGCGGATCGGCGTTGTCCTTGTCGATCTTGTTGAGGGCGACGACGATCGGCACCTCGGCGGCGCGGGCGTGGTTGATCGCCTCGATCGTCTGCGGCATCACGCCGTCGTCGGCGGCGACGACGAGCACGACGACGTCGGTGACCTCGGCGCCGCGCTGGCGCATCTTGGTGAACGCCGCGTGGCCCGGGGTGTCGATGAACGTCACCTCGTCGCCATTCGCCGTGGCGACCTTGTAGGCACCGATGTGCTGGGTGATCCCGCCGGCCTCGCCGGCGACGACGTTGGCATGCCGAATCCGGTCCAACAACGTCGTCTTGCCGTGGTCGACGTGGCCCATGACGGTGATGACGGGCGCCCGGGGCGCCTGCAGCGTCTCGTCGTCGTCGTCGCTGTCGTCGAACATCGCCTGCAGCTCGAGCTCTTCCTGCTGACCCGGATCGACCAGCAGCAGGTCGGCGCCGAGCTCCAGGGCGAACAGCTCCATCTGCTCGTCGGTGAGCGACATGGTGGCCGTGACCATCTCGCCGTTCTGCATGAGGAAGCGGATGACGTCGGCAGGCCCACGATTGAGCTTGGGCGCGAACTCCTGGGCGGAGACGCCACGCTCGACGACGATCGTGCCATCGGGAACCGGGGCGTTCGATGCCGTGTAGTTCGAGTTGTAACCGGGTTGCTGCTCTTCGAAATCACGACGCCGACGAGCACGGCTCTTCTTCCGCGGGGCACGGCGCTGGCCGTTCGGCCGCGGGCCGCCGCCACCGGGGCGCGGGCCGCCACCGGGGCCGCCAGGACCACCGGGGCCGGGGCGGGGGCCACCGAAGCCGCCGCCAGGACGGGCGCCGAAGCCGCCGGGACGAGGGCCGCCGGGGCCACCCGGGCGGGCACCGAAGCCGCCGGGACGCTGGCCGGGACCGCCGGGGCGCTGGCCGTAGCCGCCGGCCGGGCGGGCGCCGCCGGGACCACCGGGACGGGTGGCCGGGCCACGACCGCCGGGCGGCGGCGGGATCGGCTTGCCCGAGGCAGACAGTGGGCGACCCACACCGGGCGGTGGCGGGATCGGCTTGCCGGACGCGGACATCGGGCGACCGGGCGGCGGCGGGACAGGCCGGCCGCTCTGGCCGGGAACCGCGGGGGCCGCGGGACGCGGTGCGCCACCGGCGGTGGCAGCAGCGGCGGGCGCAGCGCCTGGCGCCGGCGTGCCGGGCGCGACGCCCGCAGGTCGAGCGGTGGGGGCCGGAGCACCATCACCCTGGCGGGCAGCCGGCGCCGCCGGCGGCGGTGCGGCGGCCGGACGCGGGGTCTCCGGACGGCTGCTGACGATCCGTCGTGGTTCCTCGACGTCGCCGTCGGCAGAACGTGCCGGTGCCTCGCTGGGAGCTTCGACCGGGCGCGACGGCGCCTCGGTGGCAGCCGGGGCGCCGGGCTCGACGGGCGGTGCAGGGGTCGATGCGATCGGCTGCGGGCGCTCGGCCGGGGCCGACGGCGTGGTGGTGGTGGGCGTCTCGACGACCGGTGCCGCGGCCGCGGCGGCTGGCTGCTCGGTAGCGGGGGCCGGTGGGGCCGGGCTCGCCGCGGCGGGTGCGGCCGCTGCCGGCTCGGCGGTCGTCGAACCGTTGCCCGACGGAGCTGGTGCCGGCTCGGGCGCCTTGGGCGGCGCCGGGGCGTCGATCGTCGCGGTGGCCGTGGCGCTCGTCCCTGCCGACTTCGCCGCGGCCTTCTTGGTCTTGCGCGCCGGTTTGGCCTCTTCGGGCTGCTCCGGGCGGGTGAGGCCGTCGCGCTCGGCACGACGGCGCAACCGGTCGGCCTGGGCTTCGATCAGCGTGGACGAATGGCTCTTCACGCCAACGCCCATGACGTCGCACAGCGACATCATCTCGGCGTTCGTCATCCCGAGCTCCTTGGCGAGCTCGTGCACGCGCATGTTCTTCGGCAAAGCCTGGTCAGCCTTTCGTCAGCGCCGGGGCGTCGGGGCAGGATCCGACGACCGACAATTCTTCCATGTTGGTGATAACGGGTTCCACTGCGATCCGCAACGTCGCCAGCGCGTCGGCGCCGACGGCGCTCCGCCACGTGCGGTCGAAGCCCTTGCGCTTGACCGCCGTGTCGAAGCAGGCCAGCGAGCAGATCCACGCGCCCCGGCCCGGGGCATGACGACCGACGACCGGACCGTCCGGGGTGAGCGCGCAGCGCACCATCGCGTCGGGCGACAGCTTGCGCCGGCAACCGACGCAGGTCCGTTCGGGGTGGTGGCTGCGGTCAGGCGTCGTCCCCACCCCCGTCGGCCGGCGCCTCGGCGACGACCTCGGCGAGCACGTCGCCGGTCTCCTCGGCGATCGACTCGCTCAGCGGCTCGCTGGCGGCCTGCACCGCCTGGTCGTTCCACTCCTGCTGGGTGATCACCGAACCGTCGGCGGCGTGCCACTCCATCTCGCCGGTCTCGGCGTTGGCGACCCACTCGCCCTCCTCGTAGACGACGTCGTCGTCGGCTTCGAGCGGCTGGCTCTCGCCACGGATGTCGATGCGCACGCCGGTGAGGCGGGCAGCGAGGCGGGCGTTCTGGCCCTCCTTGCCGATCGCCAGGCTGAGCTGCTGGTCGGGGACGATGACGTCGGCCTGGGTGAGGTCCTCGGAGATGATGACCTCCTTGACCTTCGCCGGCGACAGCGCCTTGGCGACGAAGTCGGCCAGATCCTCGCTGAACGGGACGATGTCGATCTTCTCGCCGCGCAGCTCGTTGACGACCATGCGGACGCGACCACCACGGGCGCCGACGCAGGCGCCGACCGGGTCGACGTTGTGGTCGTTGCTCCATACGGCGATCTTCGTGCGGTGCCCTGGCTCGCGGGCGCAGGCCTTGATCTCGACGATCCCGTCGGCGATCTCCGGGACCTCCAGCTCGAAGAGGCGCTTGATCAGGCCGGGGTGGGTGCGGGAGACGACGATCTGCGGGCCCTTGGCGGTCTTGCGGACCTCGACGATGTACGCCTTGACCCGGTCGCCGGGGGTGGGGCGCTCGAACGGCACCTGCTCGGCCTGCGGCAGCAGGCTCTCGACTCGGCCGAGGTCGAGCAGCGTGTAGCGCTGGTCGGTCTGCTGGATGATCCCGGTGACGATGTCGCCCTCGCGGTTGGCGTACTCCTCGAACTTGCGGTCGCGCTCGGCCTCGCGGATGCGCTGGCTCATCACCTGGCGGAACGTCTGCGCGGCGATGCGGCCGAGCTCCTCCTTGCGCGGCGTGTCGTCACGCTCGTTGACCCAGTTGCCGTCCTCGTCGACGTCGTAGGCGACGAAGGTGAACTCCATGGTGTCCGGGTTGACCTCGACGACCACCTCGTCGGCCGCTCCCGGCCGGCGCTTGTAGGCCGTCGCCAGGGCGTCGACCATCACGTGCAGCAGGGCGTCGACCGAGATGTTCTTCTCGTTCGCCAGCATCCGGATCGCTTCGGACATGTCGAGGCCACTCATCGCTTCGGCTCCTTCTCCTGCTTCTTCTGCTTCTTCGGTTGACCGGGCTTCGGTGTCGGTCCCCAGACGAACACCGTCTTGGCCCGGTCGACGTGGCTGTACGGGATGGTGCGCTCGTCGCCCCCGTCGGTGCGCACCGTGATGCCGTCGTCGTCCGCCGATTCGAGCACGCCGTTGATCCGCCGCTCACCGCCCTCACCGATGTCGCGCAGGCGCACGGCGACGGCGGCGCCGAGGCTGCGGGCGTAGTGCGCCGGGGTGCGCAGGCTGCGCTCCAGGCCGGGGCTGCTGACCTCCAGCGTGTAGTGGCCGGCAACCGGGTCCTCGTGGTCCAGCTCGCGGGAGATCAGCCGGGTGGCGAGGGCGATCTGGTCCAGGTCGACACCGCGCTCGTCGTCCCCGGCGTCGTCCCCCCTCGGGACGTCGACGGTGACGCGCAGCGTGCCGCCACGGTACTCGAGGTCGTAGAGGTCGAGCTTCAGGTCGGCGAGGATCGGCGTGACCAGGCGGGTGACCCGCCCGACCGTCGTCGTGTCCGTCTCACTCATCGCCGCACCTCGCCTGCGGCCACGGTGCGTCGATGAATGAACCACGCCGCAACGATTGTTCGCTCGCTTCGCTCACTCATCCGTCACCACCTCCTCCAACCTGCTCCGACATCGAAGAAGGCGTGGGCCCCAGAGGGTCCACGCCTTCGGTTCGCCGAACTTCAAAGACCCCGAGAGCATACCGGACCGCCGGTAGTGTCGGGCGCCGTGCCCCCGGTCCTGCGGATGTCCACCCTGTTCGTGCGCACCTTGCGGGAGGACCCGGCCGACGCCGAGGTCGCCAGCCACCGCCTGCTCGTACGGGCCGGCTACATCCGCCGTGCCGCCCCCGGCGGGTTCACGTTCCTGCCCCTCGGGTGGATGGTGCTGCGCAACGTCGAGCGCATCGTGCGCGAGGAGATGCTCGCCGCCGGCTTCCAGGAGGTGCACTTCCCGGCGCTGCTGCCGCGCGAGCCGTACGAGATCACCGGGCGCTGGACCGAGTACGGCGACGGGGTGTTCCGGGTGAAGGACCGCCGCGGCGCGGACTTCATGCTCGCCCCGACCCACGAGGAGATGTTCACGCTGCTCGTCAAGGACCTGTACAGCTCGTACAAGGACCTGCCGCTGAGCATCTTCCAGATCCAGACGAAGTACCGAGACGAGCCGCGCCCGCGCGCCGGCCTGCTGCGCGGGCGCGAGTTCGTGATGAAGGACTCGTACAGCTTCGACCTCGACCTCGACGGGTTCATGGCGTCGTACCAGGCGCACCGTGACGCCTACGAGCGCACGTTCCAGCGGCTCAGGCTGCCGTACGTGATCGTCGCGGCGATGTCGGGAGCGATGGGCGGCTCGGCGAGCGAGGAGTTCCTCGTGCCGCTGGAGGTCGGCGAGGACACCTACGTGCGCTGCACGAACTGCGACTACGCGGCGAACACGGAGGCGGTGCGGGTGCCCGCTCCCCCGGCCCTGTCAGTGGATGACGCACCGGCGTCGAGGATCGTCGACACACCGGACACGCCGACCATCCAGACGCTCGTCGACCTCCTCAACGCCCGGCCCGACCTGACCCGTGCCGACCGGCCGTGGACCGCCGCCGACACGCTGAAGAACGTCGTCGTCAAGCTCCGCCACCCGGACCACACGACCTCGGTGCTGGCCGTCGGCGTGCCCGGCGACCGCGAGGTCGACATGAAGCGCCTGGAGGCCCAGGTCGCACCGGCGGAGATCGAACCGTTCACCGAGGACGACTTCACGGCGAACCCAGCGCTGGTGCGCGGGTACATCGGCCCGGCAGCGCTCGGCGCCTCGTCGGCGTCGAAGGTCCGCTACCTCGTCGATCCCCGGGTGGCGGCGGGCACCCAGTGGGTGACGGGGGCCGACGTCGCCGGGCAGCACGTCGTCCACCTCACCGCCGGGCGGGACTTCACCCCGGACGGGACGATCGAGGCGGCCGAGGTGCGCGGCGGCGACCCGTGCCCGACGTGCGGCAACTCCCTGGCGATCGCCCGGGGCATCGAGATGGGCCACATCTTCCAGCTCGGCACGAAGTACTCCGAGGCCCTCGGGCTGACGGTGCTCGACCAGCACGGCAAGCAGCGCGTGGTGACGATGGGCTCGTACGGGATCGGCGTCAGCCGGGCGATGGCGGCGATCGCCGAGCGCTACTGCGACGACCGTGGCCTGGTGTGGCCGCGGGAGGTGGCCCCGGCGGACGTGCACATCGTGGCCACCGGCAAGCCCGGCGACCCGCAGCTGCCGGCCGCCTCGGCGCTGGCCGATTCATGCGCCGCGGCCGGCCTGCGGGTGCTGCTCGACGACCGCGTCGGCGTCTCCCCCGGCGTCAAGTTCAACGACGCCGACCTCATCGGCGTCCCGACGATCGTCGTCGTCGGCCGCGGCCTCGCCGACGGCACCGTCGAGCTCAAGGACCGAGCGACGGGCGAGCGCGAAGACGTTCCGTTGGCCGAGATCGAATCGAGACTGCTGGCCGTCACCTGATGGTCGGCCTGCGGCCGACCGGTCCGGTGGGCTCCCCGACGGTCACGCCGCCGGGTGCGACCCGGCGCCAGCCTCCACGGACCGAAGCGTCGGGAGCACGCCGGACCGTCCATGACGGCTCCGATGACGGCCGTCCTGTCGCGCCTTGACCGCAACGCTTCCGGTCGAGGCGCGACAAGAGCCGGCTGTTCCGACCGCGGACGCGACAACGCGCCGGCCCGGAGAACCGGGTCCGGCGCGTCACCGGCGCTTGAGCTCGTATGAGGCACGGCGGCGCGGCCGCACCTGGCTGCGCGACCGCCACGGAACCAGCCAGGCGTCGGCCGCAAGCCGACCAGCAAGCAGGGAGCCCGCCGGACAGGTCGACCGAAGGCCGACCATCAAGGATGTCAACGCGGCTGGGGCGGGCCCCCCGGGACGCCGTTCATGCCGGAGTTCTTGCGGGCCTTGGCGTTGAGCTCGTTGATGATCGCACCGATCTGGGTGGGGTCGTCGACGGCCGCGTGGCTCGGGCCACGGACCCAGCCCTCGGCGATCGCCAGGACCTGGCCGCTGGCCTCGATCACCCGGCCGGTGATCCCGGCCGACTCCTCCGAGGCCAGCCACGTCACGACCGGGGCGATCCAGCGCGGCGAACGAGCCTCACGCTCCTCGTCGGTCTCCGGCGCCGGGCCGAGGCCCTCGGTCATCCGGGTGAGCGCCACCGGGGCGACGGCATTGCACGTGACGTTGTAGCGGGCCATCTCCAGGGCGACGATGTTCGTGAACGAGGCGATGCCGGCCTTGGCCGCGCCGTAGTTGCTCTGCCCGGGCTGGCCGTAGATGCCGCTGACCGATGTCGTGTTGATGATCCGGCCCGACACAGGCTTGCCGGCCTTGCCCTGCTCACGCCAGTAGGCGCAGGCCCACCGAGAGGGCGCGAACGTCCCCTTGAGGTGGACGTTGATGACCGCGTCCCACTCCTCCTCCGTCATGTTGGTGAGCATCCGGTCGCGCAGGATGCCGGCGTTGTTGACCACCGCGTGGAGGTCACCGAACGTCTCGATCGCCGTGTTGATCAGGCGCTGGGCGCCCTCCCACGACGAGACGCTGTCGCCGTTGGCGACGGCCTCGCCGCCGAACGCCTTGATCTCCTCGACGACGGACTGCGCCGGCGACAGGTCGCCGCCCGAGCCGTCGACGTTGCCGCCGAGGTCGTTCACGACGACCTTGGCCCCGTGGTACGCCAGCATCAGCGCATGCTCACGCCCGATGCCGCGCCCGGCGCCGGTGACGATGGCGACGCGACCCTCACACAACTTGCTCATGGACTTGCTTCCCTCCAAAGGATCTGAAACCCGGGCATCCTAAGGTCGCAGGCCCCAGGACACCCAGACGCACGGGACCTGCTCGCCGTCGCCGCGGCCGGCGGCGACGGGGCGGCCGTAACCTCGTCGGGTGCCCGTGACCGCCCCGACCGTCGACGTCGCCTGCGACGTCCTGGTCGTCGGCGCCGGACCGGCGGGTTCGACGGCGGCGACCTACCTCGCCCGCGCCGGGCGACGGGTGGTCGTCGTCGACAAGGCGTCGTTCCCTCGCGACAAGTGCTGTGGCGACGGGCTGACCACGCTAGCGCTGCGCGAGCTGGAGGCCGTCGGCCTGCAGCCTGGCACCGTCGCGAACTGGCAGCCCGTGCGCGACGTGCGGCTGCGCTCGCCGTCGGGACGCGAGGTCCAGCTGGAGCTGCCCGCCGACGGGCAGTTCGCGGCGACGGCCCCCCGCCGCGAACTGGACGCGGCGCTCGTCCGGCTGGCGTGCCGCGCCGGCGCGACGGTGTGCGGTGGGCATGCAGCGACGGCGGTCCACCAGGACGCGTCGATGGTGCTCGCCGACGTGGACGGCATCGGGACGGTCGCGGCGCGGTACCTCGTGGCCGCCGACGGGATGTGGTCGCCGGTGCGCAAGCTGCTCGGCCACGCCGAGGACGGCTATCTCGGCGAATGGCACGCGTTCCGCCAGTACGCCGGCGGCGTCACCGGCCCGGCGGCGCAGGCCCTGTACGTGTGGTTCGAACCCGACCTGCTGCCCGGCTACGCCTGGAGCTTCCCGCTGCCCGGCGGGCGGGTCAACCTCGGCTACGGCGTGGTGCGCGACGGCGCCCGGACCGGTGGCGACCTGCGCGAGCTGTGGTCGTCGCTGTGGTCGCGCCCGCACATCGCGGCCGCGCTCGGCCCGGATGTGTCGTTCGAGGGGCGGCACACGGCGTGGCCGATCCCGGCGGGCATCGATCGGGCGACGCTCGCCGACGGTCGGGTGCTGTTCGCCGGCGATGCGGCGATGGCGACGGACACGATGACCGGCGAGGGCATCGGCCAGGCCGTGCTCACCGGCCGGCTCGCCGCCGAGGCGATCATGGCCGGCGGCGCCGTGCAGCCGGCGGTGGCGGCGGCGCGCTACACGCACGCGACGCGGGATCACCTCGTCGCCGACCACCGCATGTCGGTCGCGCTCAGCAAGGCCCTGCGCCACGAGCGCGGCGCTCGCGGGGCGATGCGCGTCGTCGACGCCAGCGGCGCCTGGGGCAAGCGTCACTTCGCCCGGTGGATGTTCGAGGACGAGCCGAGAGCCGTCACCGTCACGCCAAGGCGCTGGCATCGCGAGTTGTTCCGACGCCCAGGCGCGCATCGGTAGCACCCGGCCGAGGCGCACCCGCTCCTCCGACCACGAGATGAGCGATGAGCCGGACAGTCCGCCTCACAACTCATCGCACCGAGCGTGGCCACCTCGGTGGCCACCCGGCGCCCGTGGTGCGATCTCGGCGTCGGCCGGCCCGGTACCGTGCGGCCAATGCGCCACGTCGAGGAGCACCCCCAGGAGCTGCAGCCGTTCCCCCAGCAGGCACTCGCCTCCAGCCGCGCCGGCGGCCTCGTCCGCCGGATGGTCGCCGAGGCCGAGGCCGAGGCGACCATCGAGCGCGTCGCGGCACTCAAGTGACCATCACGGAGCACGTCGACCGCGAGTGGGAGTCCTCGATCCTGCCGGCGCTGCTCGACTACATCCGCATCCCCAACGTCTCGGTCGCCTTCGACCCGCGGTGGGACGAGCACGGCCACATGCGCCGCGCCGTCGAGCTGGTCGCGGCCTGGTGCGAGCAGCGGCGGATCGCCGGGATGACGCTGACCGTCAACGAGCTGCCCGGCCGCACGCCGCTGATCGTCGTCGACGTCCCGGCCTTCGCCGGCGGCAACCCGGACGATCCCGACGACGTCGTCCTGCTCTACGGCCACCTCGACAAGCAGCCGGAGATGGTCGGCTGGCGCGACGGCCTCGGCCCGTGGACGCCGGTGGTCGAGGGCGAGCGCCTCTACGGCCGCGGCGGCGCCGACGACGGGTACGCGGCGTTCGCCTCGCTGCTGGCGATCGAAGCCGCGCAGGCCCAAAGCCTCCCTCACGCGCGCTGCGTCGTGCTGATCGAGGCCAGCGAGGAGAGCGGCAGCATCGACCTGCCCGCCCACCTCGAGTCGCTGCGCGACCGGATCGGCACGCCGAGCCTGGTGCTGTGCCTCGACTCGGGCTGCCTCGACGACCGTCGCCTGTGGTTCACGACGTCGCTGCGCGGCCTCGTCGCCGGCACGCTGCGCGTCGACATCCTGCGCGAGGGCGTGCACTCCGGCGAGGCCAGCGGCGTGGTGCCCTCGTCGTTCCGGATCCTCCGCCAGCTGCTCGACCGCATCGAGGACTCGGCGACGGGACGGATCCTGCTGCCCGAGCTGCACGTCGAGATCCCCGCCGACCGCCGCCGCCAGGCCACCGAGACCGGCGCCGAGTTCCACATCGAGGACGACTATCCGTTCGTCGACGGCGCCCGCCCGATGACCGACGGGCCGGCCGAGCAGCTGCTGGCGCGCACCTGGCTGCCGACGCTGAGCGTCACCGGCGTCGACGGCATCCCGCCCGTCGCCGGCGCCGGCAACGTCCTGCGCCCGACGACGGCGCTGCAGCTCAGCTTGCGCATCCCGCCGACGTGCGACCCCGACCGCGCCCTGGCCGCGGTCACCGAGGCACTGACGGCCGACCCGCCGTACGGCGCGCGCGTGACGTTCGCCGACGGTGTCGCCGCGCCCGGCTGGAACGCCCCGTCGTTCGCCCCGTGGTTGGAGGCCGCGCTCGACCACGCGTCCGAGGCGACCTTCGGCCAGCCGGCGCGAACGTTCGGTGAGGGCGGCACGATCCCGTTCATGGGCATGCTCGGGGCGATGTTCCCGGACGCGCAGTTCGTCGTCACCGGCGTCCTCGGCCCCGGCAGCAACGCCCACGGCCCGAACGAGTTCCTCGACCTCGCCGCCGCGAGGCGCATCACCGCCGCCCTGGCAATGCTCCTTCCAGCACACGCGAGACGCACCTGAGCTGAGCCCTCTGATCGAGCGAACAGACGTGCACTCGGTTTGTTCGCTCGGTCAAAGTCCGAGAGACAGGCGCCGCTCGGGCTTTGTGCCAGCGCACGAGCGCACACGTCAGTTCGTGTCCTGACACAAACCCGCCACGCCGGCTCAGCGGCAGCAACCTCACCGGGCGTCGCCCCCTCGCGTCGGCGAGCGCGGCGTCAGGTGAAGCTGCCGACGCTTGGGTCCGTACGCGTCGAGCGCACGGCCACGCCCGACGGCGCGGCCGCCAGGGAGCCCGTCGCACCCCTCGAGGCAGAGCCTCGACCATCGAGCGCGGCCTTGGCGTGGTAGCTGCTCCTGGTGAGCGGCGACGCCTCGACGTGGCCGATCCCGAGCGATTCGCCGAGCGCCTTCCACGACTCGAGCTCGGCGGGCTCGGCCCAGCGCACGACGGGCAGATGGTGCGACGTCGGGCGCAGGTACTGGCCGATCGTGACGATGTCGACGCCGATGCCGGCGAGGTCGGCGAGCAGCCCGGCGACCTCGGACGAGGTCTCCCCCAGGCCGACCATGAACCCCGACTTGGTGACCAGGCCGGCCGCCTTGGCCCGGGCGAGCACCGACAGGCTGCGGGCGTAGCCGGCCGACGGGCGCACGGCGCGCTGCAGCCGCGCGACGGACTCGACGTTGTGGTTGAGCACGTCCGGCCGCGCCGCGAACAGCAGGTCGAGCGACGTCGCGTCGCCCTTGGCGTCGGAGATCAGCGTCTCCACCCGCGTCGACGGGCACGCCCACCGGATCGCGGTGACGCACGCGGCGACGTGGGCCATCCCACCGTCGACGAGGTCGTCGCGGGCCACCATCGTCAGCACGGCGTGCTCGACGCCCATCCGTGAGATCGCCGCGGCGACCCGCGCCGGCTCGTCACCCTGGGGCACCTCCGGCTTGCGCGTGTCGACCAGGCAGAACCCGCAGGCCCGGGTGCAACGCTCCCCCAGCACCATGAACGTCGCCGTCCCGTCGGCCCAGCACTCGCTGAGGTTCGGGCAGCCGGCCTCCTCGCACACGGTTACCAGCCCGAGCTCGCGCACCGTGTGCTTGAGCCGCAGCACGTCCGGTCCATGGTGCACACGGGGCCGCAACCACTCCGGCTTGCGCGTCCCGATCGACAGCCCACCGGTGACGCCGGCCTGCTCCATCCGCTGCACGGCACGTGAGCCCGGGCCGAGCCCCTGCGAGAACGGGGCGAGGTCGTCCGGCCGATGCTTCCAGGCGACGTCCTGACGCTCCAGGCCGCCGCCCCAGACCTCGGCGGCGCGCCGGGCGACGATGTCGGCCACGATGGACATCGGCACCTCGACGCCCTCCTCGGCGAGCGACGTCACCGGGCGGTCGGGGATCCCGCACGGGACGATGTAGTCGCGCAGGTAGCGCATGTCGGTGGTGACGTTGAGGGCGAAGCCGTGCATCGTCCGCCCCCGCGCCAGGCGGACGCCGATCGCGCAGATCTTGCGCGGGTTCGGACCGCTGACGCCGACCCACACGCCGGGGTACTCGTCGAGGCAGCCGACGTCGGGCACGCCGAGCTCGGTGAGCGTGCCGACGATCAACCGCTGGATCGCGCAGACGTGATCCGACGCGCCGAGCGCGTTGGCGACGTCGACGATCGGGTAGCCGACGAGCTGGCCGGGGCCGTGGTAGGTGACGTCGCCGCCGCGCTTGATCCGCACCAGCTCGGCGCCGACTGACTCCGGCGCGACCTTGACGTTGACGTCGAGGTCGGCACGCGGCCCGTGGGTGAACACGTGTGGGTGCTCCAGCAGCAGCAGGTGCTGCTCGCGTCCGTGGTCGAACAGCGCCTGCTGCACCGCGAGCGCCTCGCGGTACGGCACCCGACCGAGCCAACGGACACGCAGCATCAACACCGGTCCAAGGCGCGGCGAGCGCCGAAGCGCAGCGGAGGCGGCGAGCACGGCAGGCGCAGGGAGCAGCTGGGCTGCGACCGGAGCACGAACATGATCAGAGCTCCGCGCTCCAGTCGCGGGTCTCCAGCACTTCCTTGACCTTGACCAGGAAGTTGGCCGCGTACACGCCGTCGAAGACGCGGTGGTCCCACGCCATCGCCAGGTTGCCGACGGGGTGCACGGCGATCGCCTCGCTGCCGTCGGGCAGGCCGACGACGACGGGCTTGCGAGCAATCGCGTCCGTCGACAAGATCGCCACCTGTGGCTGGTTGATGATCGGGAACGTCAGCACCGAACCGGCCGAGCCGTTGTTGGTGATCGTGAACGTACCGCCGCTGATCTCGTCCGGGCCGAGCTTCTTGCTGTGCGCCCGAGCGGCCAGGTCGCTGATCTCGCGGGCGATCGCCCGCAGCCGCTTGCCCTCCGCCCCGCGGATCACCGGGACGATCAGGCCCTCGTAGTCGAGGTCGACGGCGATGCCCATGTCGATGTACTGGTGGACGACGATCTCGTCCTCGCCGATCGACGCGTTCATGTGCGGGAACGCCTCGATCGCCTCGACGACCGCCCGCGTGATGAACGGCAGGTAGGTGAGGCTGAACCCCTCGCTGCGCTTCCACTCGTCCTTGACCGCGCTGCGAGTGGCGTCGACGTTGGCGTAGTCGACCTCGACGACGCTGAAGCTGTGCGGCGAGACGCCGAGGCTCGTCGTCATGTGCGAGCCGGTGGCCTTGCGGATCCGCGACAGCTTGACCGTGCGGTCGCGCTCACCGGCGGCGACGGCCGGCGCCGGCGCGGCAGCGGGCCGAGGTGCGGGGGCAGGCGCCGGAGCCGGAGCCGGAGCGGCCGGTGCGGGCGCGGCGCCGCCACCGGACTGCTTGTCGATGTGGTCGAGCACGTCGTCACGGGTGATCCGGCCGCCGGGACCGGTGCCGGCGATCGTGTCGGGGTCGAGCCCGTGCTCGGCGACCAGCCGGCGCACGACCGGCGACAGCAGCCGCTGGTCCGATGCCGCCTGCGCAGCCGGTGCGGCGGCGGGCGCCGGTGCGGGCGCGGGCGCAGCGGCCGGCGGCGGAGCGGCCGGGGGCGCTGCAGCAGCCGGTGCAGGTGCCGGTGCCGGTGCCGGTGCCGGTGCGACCGGCTCGGGCGCCGGCTCGGCCTCGGCCGCAGGGGCGGGCGCCGCCGCCGGCGCGGCGCCGGCGTCACCGACCACGGCGATCACCGCGCCGACCGGCACGGTGTCGCCCTCCTGGGCGCGGATCTCGCTCAGCGTGCCGGCCACCGGCGACGGCACCTCGGTGTCGACCTTGTCGGTGCTGACCTCGAACAGCGGCTCGTCGGCGGCGACGGCGTCACCGACCTGCTTGAACCAGCGGGTGATCGTTCCTTCGGTAACGGTCTCGCCCAGCTGCGGAAGGGTGACGTCGGCCATGGTGTGAGGGCTCCTCTGCGAATGCGCTGCGATCGGGGCGGCAGGCTCAGGCGTTGAGGCTGCGGCCGGTGAGGGACAATACGGTCTCGCCGAACAGCTCGGTGAGGCTCGGGTGCGGCTGGATGAACTGGGCGGTCTCCTCGACGGTGGCCTCCCAGTTGACGGCGAGGTACCCACCGCTGAGCTGCTCGGTCACCCACGGCCCGACCATGTGCACACCGAGGATCTGCCCGGCGCTGCCGTCGGCGTTCTTCTTGGCGATCACCTTGACGAGGCCGGCGAGCGTGCCGAGGATCTGCGCCCGGCTGTTCGCCCGGAACTGGTGCTTGGCGACGACGACGTCGAGGCCGGCGTCGCGCGCCGCCTCCTCGGAGGGGCCGACGAACGCCACCTCGGGGTCGCAGTAGATGGCCCACGGCACACGGTCGTAGGCGACGGGCAGCGGGCCCTCGCCGAGGATGTCCTTGGTGACCATGATCGCCTCGGCGTAGCCGACGTGGGCCAGCTGGGGCGTGGCCACGAGGTCGCCGATCGCGTACACGCCGTCCTCGCCGGTGCGGCACAGCTCGTCGACCTGGACGAAGCCGCGCCCGTCGACGACGACGCCCGTCCCGGCGAGGCCGAGCTGGTCGGCGTACGGGCGGCGCCCGATGCTGACGACCACGCCGTCGACCTCCAGCGACTCGGGATCACCGCCGCCGGCCGGCTCGAAGTGGACGGTGGTGCCACCGCTGCCGTTCGGCGTGTGGCCCTTGACCGTCACCGACGTGCGGATGTCGATCTGCTTCTTCTTGAAGCTGCGCACGACGACGTTGGCGACGTCGTTGTCGAGGCCGGGGAGGATCTTCGGCAGGCCCTCGAGGATCGTCACCTTCGAGCCGACGTCGGCGAACGTGCTGGCGAACTCACAGCCGATCGCCCCACCGCCGACGACGATCAGCCGCTCGGGGACGCGGTCGAGCATCAGCACCTCGTCGCTGGTCATGATCGGCCCGCCCGGCTCGAAGCCCGGGATCGTGCGCGGCACCGAGCCGGCGGCCAGGATCACCGCGTCGCCGGTGAGCGTGGACGACGAGCCGTCACGGTGGGCGACGGTGACCGTGCGCTTCGGACCGAGGCTGCCGACACCGTCGAGGATCGTGATCTTCTTCGACTTCATGAACCCGGTGAGGCTCTTGACGATCCCGTCGACGATCTTCTGCTTGCGTGCCTGGGCCGTGCCGAAGTTGACGGTCGGCGCGCTGGACTCGATGCCGAACTCGGCGGCGTGGGCGACGTGGCGCTGCACGGCGGCGGTCTCCAGGAACGCCTTGGCCGGGATGCAGCCGCGGTTCAGGCAGGTGCCGCCCATCACGTTCATCTCGACGATGGCGACGTCGAGGCCGGCCGACGTGGCGTACAGCGCGGCACCGTACCCGCCGGGGCCGCCGCCGATGACGACGAGATCGAAGTGAGTCCGGGTGTCCTGCGTGTCCATAGGCGGCGCTCACGGTAGCTGTCGCTCGCCGCCCACCCGTGCTCTCAGGTGGTGGCGTTGCTGACATCCAGCGACCAGCGAACGGTCTCGTCGGCACGGTTGAACAACAGCAGGCGTTGGTCGCCGGCCGCGCCCGGATCGACGAACGCCAGCGTGCACTGCTGCTTCGCCGTCGAGAACCCGCTGCACGTGCCGCCGGTGACCCCGACCGGATCGGCACCGGTGCGCACCAGCCGGAAGCCGGCCAGTCCGCCGCCGTCGTCCACGCCACCGATCGTGACGGTGACGGTCAGCTCGCCGGGCCGCAGGCTGGCGTCGTCGACCACGACCGTCGCATCGCCGGCACGTCCGACGGCGTGCATCCCGAGCGTCGTCTTGTTCTCCTGGCCGGCGACGCGCAGCAGCTGCACGGTGCCGGCGACGAGGATCGCCATGCCGCAGACGACCGCGAGCAGCAGCAACGTCCGGGTCTTCACGGCCGTTCAAGCTACGGGTGAACGCTCACGCCCGCACGAACGCTCAGGCGACGGGCAAACGCTCACGCCCGCACGAACGCCAGCGCGTCCGGCGACGCGCGGCGTTCGCGTGCCGCCGACTGGTTAGCTTGCGGGCCATGGGCTTGCGTGACTTGAAGAAGCGGCTGACGGCGAGCGTGCGCGAGCTCGACGACCAGCGCCTCCAGGAGCGCTTCCACGGCCTCGACATCACCTCGATGGCCGACCTGCAGTGCCGGACGCCGGTGCGCGTGGGCGGAGAGATCACGCGGATGCGGGTGCTGCCGCGCTCGGGCATCCCGGCGGTCGAGGTCACCGTCAGCGACGGCACCGGCCAGGCCACGGCGGTGTTCACCGGCCGCCGCCAGCTCGGCGGCGTCGAGCACAACCGGGCGATCGTCCTGGAAGGCGTCGCCCGCGACGAGCGCGGCAAGCGGGTCCTGCTCAACCCTGCCTACACCTTGTTGCCCTGATCGTGCTCCGGTCGCAGCCAAGCTGCTCCCTGCGCCTGCCGTGCTCGCCACCGCCGCTTCACTTGGGCGCTCGCCGAGTCCTGAATCGGTGACGACGCCTCGGCACGAAGAGGTCAGGCCCCGACGAGGACCTCGCGGACGAGGGGTTCGCTGTCGTCGGTGATCAACACCATCACCTCGTCGCCGATGCGCAAGATGGTGTCGCCGTGGGGGACGATCAGGCGGTCGTCGCGCAGCACGGCGACGACCGTGGCATCACGGGGGAAGCGCAGCTCGGCGATCTCCTTGTCGGCGGCGGGCGAGCCGGCGGCCAGGGTCACCTCGGCGAGCCGAGCGCGGCCGCCCTCGAACGACATCAGGGGGACGAACGAACCGACCGTCACCGCCTCCTGCACCAGCCCGGTGATCAGGTGCGGCGTGCTCACCGCGACGTCGACGCCCCACGACTCGTCGAACATCCACTCGTTCTTGGGGTTGTTGACGCGGGCGACGACGCGCGGCACGGCGAACTCCTGCTTCGACAGCAGCGAGACGACGAGGTTGTCCTCGTCGTCTCCGGTGACCGCGGCGACGACGTCGGCCTGCTCCAGGCCGGCGCTCTTGAGCACGTCGACGTCGCAGCCGTCGCCGCGCAGCCACGTCACCGTCGACTCCTCGGGGATCGTCGAGCCACGGGCGACGACGTCGGGATCGTTGTCGACGATCGTCACGCCATGACCGTTGCCGACGAGCTGCTCGGCGATGAACCGCCCGACGCTGCCGCCGCCGATGATGATCACCTCCATCAGTGGCTCCCCACATGGGCAGGGCCGGCGGTCAACGCCGGCAGGTCGCCCATCGCGTCGGTGGCGACCGCCAGGTAGACGATGTCGCCCTCCTGGACGACCAGCTCCGGCGTGGCCAGCATCGAGCTGCCGAGCCGGCTGACGGCCACCACCCGAACCTGCGGGCCCTCGACGTCGAGCAGCCGATGGCCGGCCCACGCGCTGCCCAGGCTGCGCTCGACGAGCGACACCTTGGCGCTCGGGTCCACCCACTCCACCGCCGGTGCGTCGGGCAGCACCCGCCGCAGCACCCGCTCGGTCGTCCACAGCGACGTCGCCACCGTCGAGATGCCGAGGCGCTGGTAGATCGCCGCTCGCCGTGGGTCGTAGATCCGGGCGACCACCCGCTCGACGCCGAACGTCTCGCGGGCGACACGAGCCACGAGGATGTTGGAGTTGTCGCCGTTGGTCACCGCGGCCACCGCCTCGGCACGCTCGACACCTGCTTCGACCAGCCGGTCCCGATCGAAGCCGATGCCGACGACGGTCGTCCCGCCGAAGTGCGGGCCCAGGCGCTCGAACGCGGTGCGCCGCCGGTCGATCACGGCGACCGTGTTGCCGGCCGCGTCGAGATCACGCGCCAACGACGAGCCGACCCGGCCACATCCAACGATCACGACGTGCACATGCGCTCCTCCACCCGACGGCCGACGACGGCCTGTGGCGCCCGAGTCTGTTGCACCGGCGCCGTCATGGCTCACTCCTAACGAAATCTTGACGCATCCACCAACCCGGGACATCACGAGCCGCGTCGCGCCGCTCACTAGCGTCGCCCGGCGTATGTCGATCGTCAAACGTGTCCTCATCGGCAAGCCGATCGCGACGGCCGACGAGGGCCACCAGCGGATCTCCAAGAAGATCGCCCTGCCGGTGTTCTCCAGCGACGCGATCTCGTCGACGGCATACGCGACCGACGAGATCCTCGTCGTGCTCATCGGCCAGGCCGGGATCGGCCTGGCGGCGTTCACCAAGCTCGTGCCGATCGCCATCGTCGTCGGTGTCCTGCTGGTGATCGTCATCACCAGCTACCGCCAGACGATCTTCGCCTACCCGAGCGGTGGCGGCAGCTACATCGTCTCCAAGGAGAACCTCGGGACGATCCCGTCGCTCGTCGCCGGCTCGTCGCTGCTCGTCGACTACATCCTCACCGTCGCCGTCAGCGTCGCCGGTGGCGTGCTGGCGATCCGCTCCGCGGTCGGCTTCGACACGAAGTGGACCGTGCCGATCTGCCTGCTGTGCATCGTCGCGATGACCGTCGCCAACCTGCGCGGCCTCAAGGAGTCCGGCGCGCTGTTCGCCCCGCCGACGTACATCTACATCGGCTCGCTGATCCTGCTGATCGTCGTCGGCCTCATCCGCATCTTCGTCGGCCACCTCGGCCCGATCGACCCGGCACACACCAGCGCCGAGGCCGCCGAGCTGGCCAAGGGCGCCGGCTCCCTGACGCTGCTGATGCTGCTGCGCGGCTTCTCGTCCGGCGCGGTGGCGCTGTCGGGCGTCGAGGCGGTCAGCAACGGCGTGCCGGCGTTCAAGAAGCCGGAGTCGAAGAACGCCGCGCACACGCTGATGTGGATGGGCGCGATCCTCGGCTCGTGCTTCATCGGCGTCTCGGTGCTGGCCGCCAAGCTGCACCCGGTGCGCGGCGAGCACGACCCGACCGGCATCGCGCTGATGGCCGAGCACATCTACGGCGGCAAGGGCGTGCTGTTCTGGATCATGCAGATCTCGACGTTCGCGATCCTGATCCTGGCGGCGAACACGGCCTACGCCGACTTCCCGAGGCTGTCGTCGATCATCGCCAAGGACGGTTTCCTCCCGCGGCAGTTCGCCAACCGCGGCGACCGGCTGGTGTTCTCCAACGGCGTGATCTTCCTGGCCGTCGTCGCCGGGATCCTGATCGTCGTCTTCGACGGCGACATCTCCAAGCTGATCCCGCTGTACGCGTTCGGCGTGTTCACCGGCTTCACGCTCAGCCAGGCCGGGATGGTCCGTCACCACCTGCGCCTGCCGCGAGCCGAAGTGGCGCCTCGGCATGACGATCAACGCGATCGGCGCGGCCACCACGTTCCTGATCGCGACGATCGTCGTCGTCTCCAAGTTCACCGAGGGCGCCTGGATCCCGGCGGCGCTGATCCCGTTGGCGGTGCTCGGCTTCTACGGCATCGGTGCCCACTACCAGAAGGTGCGCGCCGCAGTGCAGGTACCCGACGAGTACCGGGCCAAGCGCCACACCCACTACGTCGTCGTGCTCGTCGGCAGCATCAACCGCGGCACGCTCGAGGCCATCGCCTACGCCCGCAGCCTGGCGCCGGAGCGGATCATCGCCCTGTCGATCGTCCAGGACGCCGACGAGGAGCGCGCCCTGCGGGCGCAATGGGATCGCCACGGCATCAACATCGAGCTGAACACGATCTCCTCGCCGTACCGCGAGCTGACCCGACCGGTGCTCGACTTCCTCGACGAGATCGACGCCGAGCAACCCGACGAGATCATCACCGTCGTGATCCCCGAGTTCGTCACCAAGGTGTCGAGCCAGTGGCTGCACAACCAGACCGCCCTGGCGCTGAAGGCTCGCCTGCTGTACCGCCCGCACACCGTCGTCGTCAGCGTCCCGATCCACGTCGACGCGTGAGCCGACGTGCGCCAGGACGGTCGGCCGCTCAGACCGGCTGGGCCTCCTGGACAGTGAAGCCGTCGACCGAGGTGATCTCGACGGTGAACTGGTACTGCGTACCGTCCGCCCAGGCGAAGCACCTGTAGGTGGTGCCGACGTCGGTCGAGGCCGGCGCCGCACAGCTGACACCGGTGAACGTCAGACCGGTGTGGTCGGTGACCTCGTCGCCGGCGATGAACGCCTCGGTCTCGGTCCTGAAGTCCTCGGTGGTGGCCGCCGACCCGTCGGTCACCGGCGGGAACGTCTCCTCGACGGTGTCCGGCACCGTGTCGACGGTGTCCGGCACCATGGTCGGGACGGGGATCGTCTCCGCCGTCGACGAACCGGCGCCGATGTCCGGGATGGCGATGCCACCGACGTCGATGTTCTTCGCCGCGTCGATGATGTCCTGCAACTCCTTGCCGTCGAGGGCACCGAGCGCACCGTTGAGGAAGTCGAACCCGGTGGCGATCGGGCTGACGTACCACTTGCCGTCGACCTGGTCGACGGCGATGCCCGTCGGATCGAAGTCGGCGAACGCGTCCTGCACCGTGGTGATCAGCTTGTCGACCTCGGGCGAGAGGTCGCCACCGAAGCCGGCGTCGTCGAGCGTCTTGGTGATGTCCTTGCCGTCCTTGCAGGTCTCGACGGTCTCGCCGTCCGGCGTCGTGACGACGGCACACCCGCCCTTCACCGCAGCCGTCATGGTCTCGCCGTCGGCCTCGATCGACAGCTGGAACTCCGAGATCGTCACGTGACGGTGCGAGCCCGAGCCGCTGACGTCGTACGTCGCGTCGCTGAACGTGATCGTCGCGTCGAGGTCCTTGGCACGCTCGTCGGCGCTGTCCAGGAACAGCGGGGCGTAGCGCTGCAGCGCCTCCGCCTCGTTGGGGTTGAGACCACCGATGATCCTCTCCACGTCGAGCTCGGTGGCCGCCTTGACCATCTGGTCGACGGCCTCCTCGGGCTGGTCGGCACCGGCGAGCGCGACGCCCTCGTCCGGCACCGGCTTGCTGTCGCGCCGGTCCTGACGGGCGTTCTCGGCGATCGAGTAGAACAGGCTCACGTACCAGCGGCCGTCCTTCTCGACCGTGGTCATCGTCAGGTCGACGGGCTGCCCCGAGGAGCTGGACCTGGTGGACGGCTTCTCGCCACCGAGGGCCTCCTTGACGATGATGTCGCCGAGCGGCAGGTTCTTGCCGTCCACGCTCGACTCGTCCTCGGCGGCGATGTGGATGTTGGTGATGTCCTCGGCGACGGGCTTGTCGGCGGTGACCTTCGCGTCGGCGAGCTCGATGTCGATGCCCTTGACGCTGCTCGCGTCGGCGTCGCCGCCGAGCACGTCGAGGCGCTTGAGGTTGTCGACGAGATCGATCAGCGGCTGGCGGAACGTCTCGCGCTCGCCGGGCAGCAGGACGTCGACGACGCCGAGGATGTCCTCCTGATTGAGAGCGTTCACCAGGTTCTCTCCGGCCTCGGTGGGGCTGGCCGCGCCACCCTTGTCGTCGTCGCCACCGATGCGGGTGAGCGCGAACACGCCGGCGCCGACCAGCGCGAGGACCGCGACGGCGGCACCGACGAGCACGCCCTTGGACCGCTTCCTGTTCGACGCCGGCGGGGCGACCTCGATCGGCGTCGTCGGCGGTCCCGACGCCGGCGGCGCGCCGAACACCGGCTGCTGCTGCGCCGGCGGCACAGTCGGCGGCTGGAACTGCGGCGGCTGGAACTGGGGGCCGTTGAGATCAGTCATCTGGCGCAGCTTCTCCTGCTGTCGGTGGCGGCTGCGTGGTGTCCGCCCTCGCAACATGACGAACCTACCCCTCGTCCGGTTCCCGAGACTGCCAACGCGGGACGGGCGAGGCCCCCGAGTCGCCTACGTTGGAGGCGTGCGGATCCTCGTCAGCGGGTCGAGTGGGTTGATCGGGACGGCGCTGGTCACCCGGCTGCGGGTAGCCGGGCACGACGTCGTCAGCCTCGTGCGCCGCCAGGCCGGCGCCGGCGAGCTGCGCTGGGATCCGGCTGCCGGGCAGCAGCTGCCTGACGACGCGCTCGACCGCGTCGACGCCGTCGTCAACCTCGCCGGGGCGGGGATCGGCGATCACCGCTGGACCGACGACTACAAGCGCACGCTCGTCGCCAGCCGCCTCGAAGGCACGGAGCTGCTCGCCGCCTCCATCGGTGCAGCCACGAACCCGCCGGCGGTGTTCGTGTCGGCGTCGGCGGTCGGCTACTACGGCAACCGAGGCGACGAGGTGCTCGACGAGCGGTCACCCGCCGGATCCGGCTTCCTCGCCGACCTGTGCGTGCGCTGGGAGCGCGCCGCAGCAGCGGCTCGCTCGGCGGCGACGAAGGTGGCGACGGTTCGCACGGGGATCGTGCTCACCCCGAAGGGTGGCGCGCTGCGCAAGCAGCTCCCGCTGTTCAAGCTCGGCCTCGGCGGGCGCTTCGGCGACGGCAGGCAGTGGCAGAGCTGGATCACGCTCGACGACGAGGTCGGCGCGATCGCCCACCTGCTCGACCACCCCGCGGACGGGGCGTTCAACCTGACCGCCCCGAACCCGGCGACCAACGCCGACATGGCCAAGGCACTCGGCCGGGCGCTGCACCGGCCGGCGGTCCTGCCGATCCCGGCGTTCGGCCCGAAGCTGCTGCTGGGCGGCGAGCTCGCCGACGCGCTGCTGTTCTCCGGCCAGCGCGTCGTGCCTGCCGCCCTGCAGTCGAGCGGCTACGAGTTCCAGCACCCCGAGCTGGCCGGGGCGCTCGATGCGATGTTCAGCTCGCCTTGACGGCTTCGATCTCCAGCGACAGCTTGACCTTCTCGCCGATCAGCACGCCGCCGGCCTCGAGCACGGCGTTGTAGTCGAGGCCCCAGTCCTTGCGGTTGACCTCGGTCTCGGCGCTGAACCCGGCTCGGGTGCCGCCCCAGGGATCGGTGGCGACGCCGTTGAACTCCAGCTCCCACGTGACCGGCTTGGTGACGCCCTTGATCGTCAGGTCGCCGCTCAGCGAGTAGTCGCCGCCGTCAGGCGTGATCGACGTGCTCACGAACGTCATCGTCGGGTGCGCCTCGACCTCGAGGAAATCGCCGGCGCGCAGGTGGTCGTCGCGACCCTCGTCACCGGTGTCGACCGACCTGGTCTCGACCATGGCCTCGACCTTGGACTGCAGCGGATCCTCGGCGATCGTGATGACGCCGGAGAACGTGCCGAAACGCCCACGGGTCTTGGCGACCACGAGGTGGCGGACGGAGAAGGCGACGTTGGAGTGGACGGCATCGACGTTCCACGTGCCGGGGGTGAGCTTGCTGAGATCTGCCATGTGCGCTGACGCTCCTCGTGAGACCGCATTCCGTTGCGGGCACAACATTTGTAGCAGGGCGTCCTTGTGGTCACAACATTTGTGGACAACAGCTATGATTCGGTCATGGCTCGCAAGTGGCTCACCACACCGGAACAGGCCGCCTGGCGCAGCTTCGTCAGCACGCTCGGCCCGTTGATGGACGCATTGGAGGGTGGTCTGGCGCCGCACGGGTTGACGCTCGGCGACTACGAGGTGCTCGTCCACCTGTCCGAGGCGCCGGAGCGCCGGATGCGGATGTGCGACCTCGCCCAGGCGCTGCGCCTGTCGCCGAGCGGCCTCACTCGGCGGCTCGACGGCCTCGTCCGCCACGGCCTGGTCGAGCGCCGGGCGTCCCCGGTCGACCGCCGCGTGATGCACGCCCATCTCACCGAGGCCGGCTTCGACCAGATGATGGCGGCCGCGCCCGATCACGTCGCCAGCGTCCGCCGCCATCTGCTCGATCCGCTGACCCCCGCGCAGATCGACGAGCTGGCGGTGATCTTCGGCACGGTCCGCAGCCGCCTGATCGAGCAAGAGGTCGCCTGAACATGGGCGCCACGCTCCCCCAGGGGTTCCACGCCGTCGTCGCCAACGTCGGCATCAAGGACGACACCGACGACTTCGCCGTGGTCGCCGCCAACGCCCCGTGTGCGGCTGCCGGGGTGTTCACCCGCAGCTCGTTCGCCGGGCCGAGCGTGCTGGTCAGCCGGCGCAACGTCGCCTCCGGCTCGGCCCAGGCGATCGTCGTCGTCTCGAAGAACGCCAACGTCGCCACCGGCGCGCGGGGTCGTGCCGACGCCGAGGAACTGGTCACCGGCGTGGCCGCCCGGCTCGGGTGCGACGCCGGCGACGTGCTGGTGGCGTCGACCGGCGTGATCGGGCGGACCTATCCGATGGATCGCGTCCGTACCGGGATCGCCGGGTTCGCCGTGCCGCTCACCGTCGACGACGCCGAGGCGGTGGCCCGGGCGATCATGACGACCGACACGGTCCACAAGGTGGCCAGCGCCGACATCGCCGGCTCCGCCGCCCGGGTGGTCGGCGTCGCCAAGGGCGTCGGGATGATCGAGCCGGACATGGCCACACTGATCACCCTCTTCTTCACGGACGCGGCGGTGCCGGCAGCCTCGCTCGACACGATCTTCCGGCGGGTCATCGACCGCACGTTCAACTGCGTGTCGGTCGACACCGACACGTCCACCAGCGACACCGCCATCGTGCTCGCGTCCGGCGCGGCCGGCCCCGCCGACGACGCCGCGTTCGAGGCCGCGCTGCACGACGTCGCCCTGTCGCTGACCAAGCAGGTCGCCCGCGACGGCGAGGGCGCGACGAAGCTGATCGAGGTCTGCGTCGACAGCGCGGCCACGCCCGAGCAGGCCAAGCGGGTGGCCAAGGCGATCGTCAACTCGCCGCTGGTCAAGACCGCGGTGCACGGCGCCGACCCGAACTGGGGCCGGGTGGCGATGGCCGTCGGCAAGGCGACGGCACCCCGCGAGGTCGACCAGGACCGGGTCGTCATCCGCTTCGGCGACCAGGAGGTGTACCCGGCGAAGGTCGACGACACCGGCCTCGGCCGCCTGACCGAGTACATGCGCGGCACCGACGTGCGCATCCACGTCAGCCTGGCCGCCGGCACCGGCTCGTCGACCGTCTGGGGCTGCGACCTGTCCGACGGCTACGTCCGCATCAACGCCGACTACACGACCTGAGTCCGGCTCCGGGGCCGTCGGAGGTTTCGCCGGACGCCCGATCCACCGTCACGGGGCGTTCCGACACCGTTCACGTCCCGTCTCTGTTGGCGCGGTCGAATCCGCACATGAACCATCGCGACACCCCTGACCGTCCCGCTCTCACCGTCGACGAGCACCACGCCGACCTCGAGGCGCACTGGAGCCGCAACCGGATCACGCGCCGATCGGCACTGCGCGGCGCCCTCGTCGGTGCCGGCGCGGTGGCGCTCGTCAACTTCCCGGCGACGAAGCAGGCCTTCGCCCAGGCCGGCGGCACCAGCGGCCCGAGCGGGGCGGTGCTGGTCGGGCGTCACGTCGCGTTCCCGAACGACGGGCGCAACGACCCGACCAACTCGATGCGGGTGACGACGCAGGTGATCTTCCCGAACGGCGTGAACGCCACCGGGGTCCGGGCGTTCGTCCGCCTCGGCGGCAACGGCGGGTTCGGGCGGCGTGTCGATGCCGAGCTCGTCAACCTCACCGGCGTCGTGCCGAGCTCGCCGCAGGGCACGCTCGCCGGCAACCAGTTCTATGCCAAGGCGCTGATCACCGGGCTCGAGCCGGGCACGACGTACCGCTACCGGGTCGAGCTCAGCGACGGCACCGTCACCGGCGACGGCACGTTCACCACCGCCCCCGACCGTCGCGGCCTCGGCCGTCCCGCCGGGTGGGGGCACCGCGTCCCGGGGCCGTTCACGTTCACCTCGTTCGGCGACCACGGCACCAACGTCGCCCCCACCGACCCGGCGTTCGCCTACACCAGCAACACGCCGTACACGTGGGCCGCAGGGTCGTTCGACGACAACTACTACAACGCCGCCGACCCCGTGCCGGCCTACGACCCGAGGCCGGCCGAGACGATGACCGCGCTCGTCGCCGCCCAGAACCCGGCGTTCCACCTCGTCAACGGCGACGTGTCCTACGCCGACCCGAGCGGCACCGGCCTCCCGGTCGACAACTCCAAGGCGTCGGGCGGCCACGGCGGTGCACCGACGGGCTACAACGCCTACAACCCCTACGTCTGGGACCTGTACCTCGCCCAGATCGAGGCCTCGGCGTCGAAGATCCCGTGGATGGTCTCGACCGGCAACCACGACATGGAGGCGCTGTACGGCAACCACGGCTACGGCGGCCATCTCGCCCGCCTCGACCTGCCGCAGAACGGCCCGAGCGACTGCCCGTCGGTGTACAGCTTCGTCTATGCCAACGTCGGGATCATCAGCGTCGACGCCAACGACCTGTCCTACGAGATCGCCACGAACACCGGGTACAGCGCGGGCGCGCAGTACGACTGGGTCGACCGCACGCTGGCCGCGTGGCGCAAGGACGCGACGATCGACTTCATCGTGATGTTCATGCACCACTGCGCCTTCTCGACGTCCGGCGCGCACGCCTCGGACCTCGGGGTGCGCTCGCTGGTCGGTGTGCTCAGCGACCGCTACCACGTCGATCTCGTCCTGTCGGGCCACAACCACCAGGCCGAGCGGAGCAACCCGATCCACGGCAACACATCCACTGCCCAGGCACCTGATGGGGCGACCTTCGACGCCAACGTCGGCACGACCTACATGACGATCGGGTCGGCGGGTCGGCCGCGCTACACCTGGCAGAACGGCGGCACCACCGATGCCACCGGGACGACCGACCGCTACCGCGGGCACACCAGCGGCGACGGGGCGACGACGTCGTACGCGACCACCAAGACGTTCACCGGCTTCGGCACCACGGGGACCGAAGCCGCCGACTGGTCGCAGATGCGCTACCTCGACTACGCGCTGGCGCGCATCGACGTCGTACCGGCCCCAGCCGGGAGGATGACGACGATGGCGGTGACAGTGGTCGCCGACGGCGACCGCGCCACGGCCGGCGGCGTCGAGATCGACCGGGTGACGCTGACGCGCGTCGCCGGCGCCGGCCTGGCCGTCGGCGGTCCCGCACCGAAGGGCAAGTGCCCCGGCCGCCCGAGCACCAGCGAGGCCCGCGACAACGCCGACCGCTACGCCACCCGCTTCGGCCTCAACCGCTGAACGAGCACGGTGCCGCTGGGCCCGCGAAGGACCCAACGGCACGAGGCGTGCACGACGCCAGGCGCATACGGCGGTGCCGCTTCGGCCCGTACGAGCCGAGGGACCGGGCGCACCCGACGGCGCGACCGCCAGGGAGCCCGCCGGACAGTCGGGGCGCAGCCCCGACCATCACTTCGGCTGCATGCGGATGCCGCCGTCGACGCGGATGGTCTCGGCGTTCATGTAGCTGTTGGTGACGCACTCGACCACCATCGAGGCCAGCTCGTCCTGGAAGCCGAGGCGCTGCGGGAACAGGACGCCCTTCTGCAGGTTCGACTTGAACGCGTCGCTGCCCTCGCCCTGGCCGTAGATCGGGGTGTCGATCAGGCCCGGCGCCACCGTGTTGACGCGCACGCCGATCGCCGCGAGGTCACGGGCGATCGGCAGGGTCATGCCGACGACGCCGCCCTTGGAGGACGAGTACGCGGCCTGGCCGATCTGGCCGTCGAACGCGGCGACCGAGGCGATGTTGACGATCGCCCCGCGCTCGCCGTACTCCAGCGGCTCGGTGATGCTCATCGCCGTGGCGGCGATGCGGATGCAGTCGAAGCTGCCGACGAGGTTGATGGCGATGACCTTCTTGTAGGCGTCGAGGTTCGCCGCCGAGTCGTACGAGCCGTCCTTGCCGACGGTGCGCTGCGCCCAGCCGATGCCGGCCGAGTTCACCAGCACGCGCACCGGGCCCATGCTCTTGGCCATCTCGACGGCGTTGATGATGTCGTCGGTGTTGGTGACGTCGACCTTGCAGTACGCCCCGCCGATCTCGTCGGCCAGCGCCTTGCCCTTGTCCTCCTGCAGGTCGGCGATGACGACCTTGGCGCCCTTGGCGGCCAGTTGGCGGGCGGCGGCGGCGCCGATGCCCGACGCCCCACCCGTGACGATTGCGCTTGCACCTGTGATGTCCATGGGCGGCGACGTTAGGCAGTGCCACCCACCTAGAACCACTTCTTGATGGTCGGCCTTCGGCCGACCTGTCCGGCGGGCTCCCTGGCGGTCGCGCCGCCGGGTTCACCCGGCACGAGCCTCCAACGGGCCAAAGCGGACCGCTCGCTGCGCTCGCTAGAACAGCGTCTCCGGGTGCGACCGATCCGGCGTCTCGGCCGGCGGTGCGTCGAAGGGGCCGGCCGAGGCGGCGACGGCGAGGCGGTCGACGAGATCGTTCATCCTGTCGCCGCTGTGGCCCTTGACCCACTCGTAGCCGATCTCGTGCTGGCGTGACAGGTACAGCTCGACGAACGGTTGCCACAGGTCGACGTTGGCGACCGGCTTCTTCTGCGAGTTGCGCCACCCGTTCTTCAACCAGTTCGCGTACCAGCGCTGACGGACGCAGTTGACGACGTAGGTCGAGTCGCTGATCACCGTCAGATCGCCGGGCAGGGCGCGCATCGCCTCCAGTGCGGCGCGGATCTCCATCCGCTGGTTCGTCGTGTGCGCCTCCCCGCCCGACCCCATCGGCTCGCCCTCGGGCGCGACGGCCCACGCCCAGCCGCCCGGGCCGGGGTTCCCCCGGCAGGCACCGTCGGTGTACACGCGGATCACGTCAGCGATGCTCGCACGATCGCCGGCCCGAGGAACTGCTCCGCGATCTGCGCGGAGGCCGCTGGCGCCCAGTGCGTCCCGTCGGGCCGGGCGGCGATGTCGGCATCGACGCCGTTGGCGTCGGCCCAGCCGGCAAGGTCGACCACCCGCACTGCCGGGTTGTCTGCGGCGAGCGCAGCCATGCTGTCGTAGAGCACCTGGTGGGCTGCGGGGTTGGTCTGGCCGATCAGCTGGTTCTGCCAGAACGGGTTGGGGATCGGCTCGCGCAGCCAGACGACGCGTGACACGCCGAGCGAGAGCATCTCGTTCGTCACGTCGGCCATCGCCGCGTGCACCACGGCGCTCACCTGCGGATCGGTGACCGGCAGGATCGGGTCCGACTTGAGGCGCAGCTTGCGGTCGAACACGTCCCACGACGTGCTCATCATCACGACCACGTCGGGGCGCAGCTCGCGGACCTTGCCCGGCAGCGCGTCGCGGAGGTAGTGGCGGCAGTTCTTGTCGACGTCACGATCGACGACGCCGATCGCCTCGGTGTAGCCGCCGGGCACGAAGCCACACCCCGCCTGCACGGCGAGCGACACCTGGGCGAGATCCGGGTTCGCCGCAGCCCAGCTGATCAGGCCGTTGCCGGTGGCCTCGGCGGTCGAGTCGCCGGCGACGAGGATCCGCACCGGACGTGGGGGCACCAGCCCGACGGTGGTCGTCGGGGCGGGCGGGTCGGTGACGGCCGGCAGATCGGCGCCGGCCGTGGGGGTCGAGCCGTCGCCGCTCACCGCGGTCGTCGTGACGACGCCGCTCGGCACGGCACCGGCCGTCGAGGGCGGCGCGGACGTCGCGACGGCGGGCGTCGGAGGCGGCGTCGTCGAGCCGGCGGTGCCGGCCGTCGCGGTCGTCGGCGCGAGCGGCACCAGCGGGGCGACCGGCGTCGTGTCGATCGCCGCGTCGCGAGCCGTCGCCGCGTCGACCGAGTAGAACTTCGCCGGTTGCGGCACGAGCACGACGAGCGCGGCGACGACGGCGCTGGCGGTGAGGCCGAGCGACAACGTCCGCTTCACCGGCACCCGCACGGCACGGCGCACCGGCCGCTCGACCACGACGTACGAGGCCACCGTGACGGCCGCGGTGATCGCCACCTTGATCGCCAGCAGCGACCAGGACGGCAGCGCCCACCGCTGGCGGTCGACGAGCACGAACACCGGCCAGTGGTACAGGTACAGCCCGTAGCTCACCGCGCCGATCCCCACGAGCGGGCGCGCCGACAGCAGCCGGCGCAGGGGGCCGTCCACCTGCAGCCCGAGGATCAGCCCGGCGCTGAGCATCCCGATCAACGGCAGCGCGCCGCGGTAGGCCAAGCCGCTGCCCGCGGGGAACGTCACGCAGGCGACGCCGAGCACGGCCAGGCAGCCGACGCCGAGCCAGCCGGCGAGCGCTCGACGCGGGCTCGGGATCCGAGCGGGAGTGAGCCGATCTCCATCGCGCGTCGCCGGCCGGCCGGCCTCGTCCGCCCGCGCCTGCCGCCAGCAGGCCAGCAGCGCCCCGGCGAGGATCTCCGAGGCCCGCGCCGGCGTCGCCCAATAGGCCGCATCGGGCCCCCAGACCGCGGCGATCACCGGCGCGGCGGCCGCGCTGAGCACGTACAACACGGCCACCGTGCGCAGCAACGACCAGCCCGGCCGCCGGCGGGCCAGGCGCAGCAGGCCGAGCACCGCCACCGGCCACACCCAGTAGAACTGCTCCTCGATCGACAGCGACCAAGCGTGGTCGAGCGGGTGGCGCAGGCCGGACGCCGCCGTGGTCAGATCGGCGTAGCTCCGACCACTGGCCAGCTTGACCCAGTTGAACACCTGCAACAGTGCGCCGAGCACGTCACCGCGCATGCCGCTGACGCCGTCGAACGCCCCGCCAGCGGCCAGCAGACACACGGCGGCGAGGCACACCAGGCTTGCGGGCAGCAGCCGCCGGGCGCGCCGGGCGTAGAAGCGGCCGGCGTCGATCCGGCCGCTCCCGGCCGCCTCACGCACGAGCAGCGACGTGATCAGGAACCCCGAGAGGGTGAAGAACGTCGACACGCCGAGGTAGCCGCCGGTCATCCAGCTGACACCGCCGTGGAACAGCAGGACGACGATCACCGCGAGCGCTCGAACGCCGTCGAGGGCCGGCTGGTAGGGGATGGTGCGCTCCGCCCGCATCGGCCGGCGATCGTAGGCCCGACGGGGCGCCGGGAGCCGCTTCCCGGACTCGTCACCGATCCAACGAGCGGCGAGCACGGCAGGCGCAGGGAGCAGCTTGCCGGCGACCGGAGCACGAGCATGGGAGAACCCCGCGGAGCGCCGAGACGATCGATGGCGTGCGGCGGAGGGGGCGAGCGCACTTGGGCGACGGGTCCGGGCAGGCGAGGCGTCGAACGGCGCGGCTGCGATCGAGGCTCGGCGTGCTCGTCGCCTTCGTCGTCGTTCGGCTCACGACGGCTGCGACGAGTTCGCTCTCCTGGGTGAGAGACTCGAACCATGATCTTCGACGGCTACGTCCACCAGTTGCCGGACACCGATCCAGACGAGACCCGCGAGTGGCTGGACAGCCTCGACGCGATCGTCGACACCCACGGCAAGACCCGCGCCCGCTTCCTGCTCAGCAAGCTGCTCGAGCGCGCCCGTGAGTCCCAGGTCTCGTTCCCGGCCACGGTCTCCACCCCGTACGTCAACACCATCCCCCGCGAGGCCGAGCCGTGGTTCCCCGGCGACGAGCACATCGAGCGGCGCATCCGCGCCTTCGTCCGCTGGAACGCGGCGGCCATGGTCGTCCGGGCCAACAAGCATGCCGAGGGCATCGGCGGCCACCTGTCCACGTTCGCCAGCTCGGCGTCGCTGTACGAGATCGGCTTCAATCACTTCTTCCGCGGCAAGGACGACGGCAACGCCGGCGACCACATCTACTTCCAGGGTCACGCCGCCCCCGGCGTCTACGCCCGGGCGTTCATGGAGGGCCGCCTGACCGAGGACGACCTCAACCACTTCCGCATGGAGATCGGCCGCGGCGGCAGCGGCCTGTCGAGCTACCCGCACCCCCGGCTGATGCCCGACTTCTGGGAGTTCCCCACGGTGTCGATGGGGCTCGGCCCGCTGACGGCGCTGTACCACGCCCGGTTCAACCGCTACCTGCAGGGCCGACACGTGGACGACACGTCGGGCTCGCGGGTGTGGGCGTTCCTCGGTGACGGCGAGTGCGACGAGCCGGAGACGCTCGGCGCCATCTCGCTGGCCAGCCGGGAGAAGCTCGACAACCTGATCTTCGTCATCAACTGCAACCTGCAGCGCCTCGACGGCCCGGTGCGCGGCAACGGCAAGGTCATCCAGGAGCTGGAGGCGACGTTCCGCGGCGCCGGCTGGAACGTCATCAAGGTGATCCTCGGCTCGAAGTGGGACCAGTTGCTCGCCAAGGACGAGGACGGCGTGCTGCTCAACCAGCTGAACACCACCGTCGACGGCCAGTTCCAGCGCTACGCCACCGCCGACGGGGCGTACATCCGCGACCACTTCTTCGGACCGGACCCGCGCCTGCGCTCGCTCGTCGCCCACCTGTCCGACGAGGACCTCGTCAACCTGCCCCGCGGCGGGCACGACTACCGCAAGCTGTACGCGGCGTACAAGGCGGCGACGGACTACCTCGGCTCGGGGATGCCGACCGTGATCCTGTGCAAGACGATCAAGGGCTGGACGCTGGGTCCTGGCTTCGAGGCGCGCAACGCCACCCACCAGATCAAGAAGATGAACCGCGAGGAGCTGCTCGCCCTGCGCGAGCGGTTGCACCTGATCGACGAGATCCCCGAGTCGGCCTTCGAGGGCGACCTGCCGCCGTACTACCGCCCGCCGGAGGACAGCGTCGAGTACCAGTACATGATGGAGCGCCGCCGCGCCCTCGGCGGGTCGATCCCCAAGCGCATCGTCCGCCCGCGCAAGCAGCTCGAGCTGCCCGCCGACGCGGCGTTCGCCGAGCTGCGCGCCGGCTCGGGCAAGCAGGCCGCGTCGACGACGATGGGCTTCACCCGCCTGCTGCGCGGCCTGGCCCGTGACCCGAAGTTCGGGCCGTTCGTCGTCCCGATCGTGCCCGACGAGGCGCGCACGTTCGGCATGGACGCACTGTTCCGCGAGCTGAAGATCTACGCATCGGGCGGCCAGAAGTACGAGCCGGTCGACCACGACCTGCTGCTGTCGTACACGGAGTCGGCCGACGGCCAGATCCTCGAGGAGGGCATCACCGAGGCCGGCTCGACGGCCAGCTTCATCGCCGCCGGCACGGCGTACGCCACCCGCGGCGTCCCGATGGTGCCGTTCTACACGTTCTATTCGATGTTCGGCTTCCAGCGCGTCGGCGACCTCATCTGGCAGGCGGCCGACGCCCGCACCCGCGGCTTCCTGCTCGGCGCCACGGCCGGTCGCACGACGCTGCTGGGCGAGGGGCTCCAGCACCAGGACGGTCACTCGCTCGTCCTCGCGTCGACGGTGCCGGCGTGCCAGGCGTACGACCCGGCGTTCGCCTACGAGGTCGCGGCGATCGTGCGGGCGGGCATCGAGCGGATGTACGGCACCGGCGAGGCGGGCGCTGCACCCCTCGACCGCGACGTCTTCTACTACATCGCCCTGTACAACGAGAACTACCCGATGCCGGCGCATCCGGAGGGCCTCGCCGACGCCGACATCGTCCGCGGCCTGTACCGCTGGCGGGAGGCGCCGGACGGCCCGCCGATCAAGGCCACGATCCTGTTCAGCGGCCCGATGCACGCCGCGGCGACGGAAGCATCGGAGATCCTCGCCGCCGACTACGGCATCGCCGCCGAGCTGTGGTCGGCGACGTCGTACAAGAGCCTGCGCGAGGAGGCACTGACGACCGAGCGCTGGAACCGCCTGCACCCGGGCCAGCCGACGCGCACCCCGCTCGTCGGCGAGCTGCTCGGCGACGGCGCCGGCCCGATCGTCGCCGTCAGCGACTTCATGAAGGTCGTCCCCGAGCAGATCGCCCGCTTCCTCCCGAACCGCCTGTTCGTCCCGCTCGGCACCGACGGCATGGGTCGAAGCGACACCCGCGAGGCGCTGCGCGCCCACTTCGAGGTCGACACCGGCAACGTCGTCGTCGCCGTCCTCTCGGCGCTGGCCGCCCAGGGCGAGGTCAAGGAAGAGGTCGTCGCCGACGCCATCCGACGCTTCGCCATCGACCCGGAGGCACCCGACCCGCGCACCGCCTGAACCGTTCCGAGTCCAGCCGTCGTTCCGAGTCGTACGTGCTCGACTGTCCTGCACCTCCGACTCGGACCAGCATGGGGGACTCCGATCTGAGCACGGCTCGCTGGGTACGCTCGGTCCCGGTGGCCGAGGAGACGACGGAGACGACCGAGGGCGCCGGCCGCAAGAAGGACGACGAGCTGTTCGACAAGCTCGAGGACCGGCTGGAGTCCTTCAAGCTGCTGGCGGACAGCTCCGAGCTGCAGGGACCGGCCGAGCGTGACATCCTCGCCACGCTGGCCACGGCCGATCGCCCGCTGGCCGATCCGGACGGCTTCGAGCAGGCGCATCGCGTCTTCGTCCGCGCCCTGGAGGCGCTGCAGTCCAACGGGCGGCGCCAGCCGAAGTTGCCTGCGCGCTTCGGGCCGGTGAAGACCGCGGCGGCGCCGCTCGTGTCCGCGGTCACCGGGTGGATCGTCACCAAGCAGATCAACGGCGTGCTCGGGCGGGTCCGCAAGCTGTACGAGATGCGCGAGGCCAACGCCGTGTTCAACAGCCCCGAACACCGCAAGCTGCGCCGAGCCCGCCAGCAGATGCACATGCTGGTCGCCGACATGCGCAGCGCCTCGCTCGGCCTGCCGGTGTTCCTGATCTCCGGTGCGTTCATCTCCGGCCTGCTCAGCTGGATCCAGAACCTGCTGCGCCCAGTGCTGTCGAGCACGTGGAGCATCGTCGTGCTGGTGATCGCCGTCGCCGTCATGCTGGTCGCCGTGTCGCTGTTCGTGCTGCTCGCCGCGTCGATCGCCCGGACCCGAATCCGCCTCGCCCTCGACCAGCCGCTGCGCGACCTGTTCGACGCGATCGGCTCCGCCGGCAGCCCGCCCCGCGACCAGTCGTACCAGGTCGCCGTGTTCGCGTTGGCGTTCTTCACGCTTGCCGCGATCGTCGTCCCCGCCGGCCTCGTGTTGTTGTACAACCTGTGACGATGGTCGGCCTCCGGCCGACCATCCGGTGGGCCCCCAAGCGGTCGCGCCACCGGGCACGCCCGGCACCTGCCTCGCACAGGCCCGAGCGGCCCGTTCGCGGCGCCCGGCACCCGCACACACGATCGGCCGGCTCGCTGCACCTGCCGTGCCGGGTGCACCTTGGATCGGCGACCGGCCTGACCCAGGCGTCTTCCCCAGCTGGACGTGCTGGCCGGAGTCCGCGGCATTGGTCGGAGTCGCACGCCTCGGACGGTCCGACGGCGGCGACTCGCACCAGCACGTGGGGCTCGGGTCGCGAGCCGGATGGCCGGCCACGGGCGGCGCTGTCAGCGCCGGCCGGCGCGGCGGCGTTCGCCGAGACGGCGGGGAGCACCGGCGAGGCCGGCGACGAGGCCCTGGGCGTGGCACAGCCTCGGGGCGTGGAGCACACGGCGCACGGCCAGCCACACGCCGGCGGCGATCGTGCGCCAGTCGGCGAAGCGCCACAGCACCCACAGCCGGTTGCGCTCGGCCAGCGCGGCACGCCGGCCGCCGAGCGACGCCGACGACACGCCGCCCTCGTGCCACACCCGGCTGGCCGGGGCGCAGCGGTAGCACCAGCCGAGCTCGGCGCCGCGGCGGCCGAGGTCGACGTCCTCGTAGTACATGAAGTAGCGCTCGTCGAAGCCGCCCACCTCGCCGACGAAGTCCATCGCCAGCAGCACCGCGCCGGCGGTGAACATCTCGACGTCGCGTGGCGCGACGTCGGCCGGATCGTCCGGCGCGCCGATGGCGACGTCCTGTCCCTGCCCGTAGCGGTCCTGGGCGACGCCGAGGCTGTTGACGACGGCCGGCGACGTCCCGGCGACGAGCAGCTTCGGCTGCACCGCGCCGATCCGCTCCCCGACGCGCAGCTCGGCGACGAGCGGATCCAGCCAGCCGGGCTCGACGACCACGTCGTCGTTGAGCAGCGCGCACGCCGTCGCCCCGAGCGTCACCGCTCGCCCGAAGCCGAGGTTGGCCGCGGCCCCGAAGCCGCCGTTGCGCCCCGGCTGGAGCAGCTCGACGCCGTCGGGGACGACCGCGTGCCCGCCGTTGTCGACGACGATCACCGCGTCCGCTCCCCCACCGTCGAGCACGCTGCGCAGGCACCGCGCCAGCATCTCCGGCGGCGCCGAGTACGTCGTCACCACCACGGCCAGCACCATCCGATCTGACCACACCAGCGCTCCTGCCGACGACCGCGCGATTCGAGATGTGCGCACCGGGACGGCACATCTCACATCGCGGCACGACCGGCGACCAACGCGATTCGAGATGTGCGCACCAGCGCCGCACATCTCGAATCGCGGGCGTTGGCTAGTGTCCTGAGTCTGTAGTTCGCTGGAATTTTGAGGTGGTGTGTCGTGTTGTCGTTGTTGTCAGCGACGATGGGAGGCACCGATGGGCCAGCGAGGACGACCGACAGCGCAGATCGTGTTGAGCGCGGATGAGCGTGAGACGCTTGAGCGGTGGGCTCGCCGGCCGACGACGGGCCAGGCGTTGGCGTTGCGGTGTCGCATCGTGCTTGCCGCTGCGGATGGTGAGCTGAACAAGGACATTGCCCGCGACCTGAGGTGCAACGCGGTGACGGTCGGCAAGTGGCGGTCCCGGTTCGCCGCCAAGCGTCTCGACGGGTTGATCGACGAGCCGCGTCCGGGGCAGCCGCGCAAGATCACCGACGAGATCGTCGAGCAGGTGATCGTGACCACGCTGGAGGAGGCGCCGCCGGACGGGGCGACGCAGTGGTCGACACGGTCGATGGCTGCCAAGGTGGGTCTGAACCAGACAGCGATCACCAGGATCTGGCGCACGTTCGGGCTCAAGCCACACCGGATCGAGGACTTCAAGTTGTCGACCGACCCGCAGTTCATCGACAAGGTCCGCGACGTCGTCGGTCTCTATCTCAACCCGCCCGACGCCGCGGTGGTGTTGTGCGTCGATGAGAAGACCCAAGTCCAAGCCCTCGACCGCACCGCCCCGGTGTTGCCGATGCTGCCCGGCACCCCAGCACGGCGGACCTACACCTACGTGCGCAACGGCACCTCCGACCTGTACGCCGCGTTGGACATCGCCTCGGGCAAGGTGCTCACCCAGATGACCGACCAGCACCGCGCCGTCGAGTTCAGATCGTTCTTGAACCTCATCGACCGCACCGTGCCCGACGGGTTGGACGTGCACGTGATCTGCGACAACGCCTCCACCCACAAAGCACCCGAGATCCAACGCTGGCTGAAGCGACACCGCCGGTTCACGCTGCACTACACCCCGACCTACAGCTCGTGGCTCAACCAAGTCGAGCGCTGGTTCTCCGAGCTGACAACGAAGAAGCTGCGCCGGGCCACGCACCGGTCCGTCACCGAACTCCGCCGTGACATCAACGACTGGGTCGAGCACTGGAACGAGAACCCACGCCCATTCATCTGGCGCAAGACCGCCGACGAGATCCTCGACAGCCTCGCCAGCTATCTCCAACGAATCAACGACTCGCGACACTAGCCTCCGGCGCCATGACCGAGCAGGCCGTGGAGCACGTGGACGTGGTGATCGTCGGGGCGGGGATCTCCGGGATCGGGGCCGGGTGCCACCTGCGGCGCGAGTCGCCGGACCGCAGCTTCGTGATCCTGGAGGCCCGCGACGGCATCGGCGGCACGTGGGACCTGTTCCGCTACCCCGGCGTCCGCTCCGACAGCGACATGCACACGCTCGGCTACGACTTCAAGCCGTGGACCGCCGAGAAGGCGATCGCCGACGGCGCGTCGATCATGTCGTACCTGCGCGAGACCGTCGTCGAGAACGGCCTGGCGCCGCGGATCCGCTTCGGCCACAAGGTGGTCCGCGCCGAGTGGTCGAGCACGGACGCCCGCTGGACGATCACCGCGTCGAACGCCGACGGCGAGACCACGCTGACCGCCGGCTTCCTGTTCATGTGCTCGGGCTACTACCGCTACAGCGCCGGCTACGACGCCAAGCTGCCGAACACCGAGCGCTTCGGCGGCACGCTCGTGCACCCGCAGTTCTGGCCGGAGGACCTCGACGTCGACGACAAGCGGGTCGTCGTCGTCGGCTCCGGGGCGACGGCGATGACGCTGATCCCGGCGCTGGCCGAGCAGGGCGCGACGGTGACGATGCTGCAGCGCTCCCCGACCTACGTCGTCGCCCGTCCGGATGTCGACAAGATCGCCAACCGCCTGCGCAAGGTCCTGCCCGACAAGACCGCGTATGCGATCACCCGCTGGAAGAACGTCGCCCTCGGCCAGCTGATCTACAAGCGCTCGCGCACCCAGCCGGCGAAGATGAAGGCCAGCCTGCTGAAGGGCACCCGCAAGCACCTCGGCCCGGACTACGACGTCGACACCCACTTCACGCCGAGCTACGACCCGTGGGACCAGCGCCTGTGCCTGGTGCCCAACGCCGACCTGTTCGAGGCGATCAAGTCCGGCAAGGCGTCCGTCGTCACCGACACGATCGACACGTTCACCGAGCACGGCATCCGCCTGGCCAGCGGCCAGGAGCTGGAGGCCGACATCGTCGTCACCGCCACCGGCCTGCAGCTGGTGACGCTCGGCGAGGCCCAGATCATCGTCGACGGCGAGCCCGTCGACTTCTCGCAGGCCTTCTCCTACAAGGGTTTCATGTACTCGGGCGTGCCGAACCTGGCGTCGTCGTTCGGCTACATCAACGCCTCGTGGACCCTGCGCGCCGACCTGATCTGCCGCTACGTCTGCCGCCTGCTCAACCACCTGCGCGACACCGGCACGACGATCTGCACGCCGACGCTGCGCGCCAGCGAGGCCGGGATGAGGCCGAGCCCGTGGATCGAGTCGTTCTCCTCCGGCTACATCCAGCGCGACATGGACAAGCTGCCCAAGCAGGGCGACCGCGAGCCGTGGATCAACCCGCAGAACTACACGCGCGACCGCAAGATGTTCCTGAAGTCGCCGATCGACGACGGCGTGATGATCTTCAGCGACGCCAAGGTCCCCGCCGCCATCTGACGCAGCCACAGATCCAAGGCGCGGCGAGCACCAGAGCGAAGCGGAGGCCGCGAAGCACGGCAGGTGCAGGGAGCAGCTCTGCCGCGACCGGAGCACGATCAAGGACGTTGCGTCAGGCGCGCACCTCCTGGCGCATGAACGCGACGTAGGCCGCCCCGAAGATCACCAGCGTCACCGCCACGAGCACGACGAGCTGCCACCACGCCAGCAGCAGGCTCTGCCCGAGCGGCAGCGAGCTGGGCAGCGACGTCGTGTCGTCGGCGTCGACCACGACGATGCCCGCCGACTGGCGCGACGGGTTGAGCACGACGCCGGTGGCGTCCTTGTACAGCTGGTCGGGCGACAACCGCCGGATGTTCAGCTCGAGCCGGGCGTTGGCCAGCACCTGCTCGGTGTTCGTGCTGTCCTTGACGCTGCGCACCGAGTCGGCGACGACGCCGGCGATCAGCCCGGCGAACAGCGTCATCAGCAGCCAGATGGCGATCGCCGCCAGCGCCGCGGTGGCCGCGCGCCGGCACACCACCGACAGCAGCAGCGACAGCGCCAGCCACAGCGAGATGTAGACCACGGCGATCACGTAGAACGCGAGCATCCGGACGATCTCGCTGCCGGACGGGGCGGTGCCGAGGATGATCGCCCCGTAGCCGCACATCCCGGCGAACAGGCAGGCCAGCACGAGGGCGATCGCCCCGATCCCGGCGACGAACTTGCCGTTGATGATCTCGTCACGGTGGATCGGCTGCGACACCAGCCGCGGCAGCGTGCGCTGCGAGCGCTCGCCGCTGACCGCGTCGAAGCCGAAGGCGATGCCGAGCAGCGGGCCGAGGATGCCGAGGAACTCGTGGAACGCCGGCACCCGCTCGGGCGACAGGGTGAACAGGTAGAGGAAGATCGACGGCGTCTGCGTGGCCGTCTCGGCAGCGCTGTGGATCGGGGTGCTGGCCGAGTGCACCGAGGCGACGCCGGCGACGGTGAGCAGGACGACGAGGATCACGAAGCGCGCCGAGCGGACGTGGTCGGCCAGCTCCTTGGCGGCGACGATCCGCCAGCCGCCACGCAGCCGCCGCTCGGGCGGCGGGGGCGGGGGCGCCGGGGCCGGCTGGGCCGCATCGTCGGCGGGCGGGGCGACGGTCGTGGACATCCGGTGCCTCCTCAGCCCAGGTAGCGGTGGTAGATCGCGTCGAGGTCGGCGCCGTCGCGGCTGAGGTGCGTCAGCCGGGCGCCGTTGCGCTGCACCAGCTCGACCACGTCGGCGCGCACGTCGCGATCTGCGGTGACCGCCCAGCCGGCATCGCCGCGGCGCACCTCGGTGACGCCGGCCACCGAGCGCAGCTCACCGGCGGGATCGTCGGCGCCGTCGAGGCCCACCGTGAACGACCAGCGCCCGACGATCGTCGCGGCCAGCTCGTCGATCGTCCCGGCGGCGACGAGCTTGCCGTGCGAGAACACGCCGATCCGGTCGCACACCTGCTCCACCTGGTGCAGCAGGTGCGACGACAGCAGCACGGTGACGCCCTGCTCGGTGCGCAACCGCTCGACGAGCAGCAGCAGCTCGCGCACGCCCTCGGGGTCGATGTTCACCGTCGGCTCGTCGAGGATCAGGATCGACGGCTGCTTGACGAGCGCGTCGGCCAGGCCGAGCCGCTGGAGCATGCCGCGCGAGAACGTCCCCACCCGCTGGTCGGCGGCATCGGTGAGACCGACGTCGGCGAGCAGCTCGTCGATGCGCGGCCCGGCCTCGGCGCGCCCGATGCGGTTCAGCGCCGCGGTGTAGCGCAGGTTCTCCCGCGCCGTCATGTCGCCGTAGAAGCCGACCTCGTCGGGCAGGTAGCCGACCCGCGACTTCACCTCCAGCGGATGGCGCGCCGGGTCGACGCCGCCGACACGCACCGTGCCACGAGTCGGTTCGGTGAGGCCCAGCAGCATCAGGATCGTCGTCGTCTTGCCGGCGCCGTTCGGGCCGAGCAGCCCGAACACCTCGCCGCGCCCGATCGCCAGGTCGAGCGAGTCGACGGCGACCAGCTCGCCGTAGCGCTTGGTCAGCCCGACGGTCTCGATCACCACGTCCTGCGGCCGCGGCGAGATCGGAGGCGGCGGCCGGCGCCGCGTCTTGGTGACCATCAGCGCCGGCCGAAGCGGACGAACACGCCGACCAGCGCGAGCACGGCGAGGACGATCACGACGATCGCCACGATCCCGAGCGTGCTCGACCCCGACAGCGAGTAGCGCAGGTCGACGCTCGACGACTCGCTGCCGGCGCTGGCCCGCACCGTGATCGCGTAGTCGCCGGCGACGGCGTTGCTGCTGGGCTTGACGATCGCGGTCACCTGCGCGGTCTCGTTCGGCTTGACCTCGGTCAGCTGCTGCGGGTCGAACGACACGTCCCAGCCGGTCGGGGCGGTGCCGGCGAGCTTGACGTTCTCCAGCGACGCCGTGCCCGTGTTCGACACGACCAGCGGGATGCGCTTCACGGTGTCGGAGGCGCCGCTGACGTTGAGCTGCTGCGACGCCGTGGCCAGGGCCAGCGTCGGCGTGCCGGTGACCTGGGCCTGCAGCTCGATCTTGCCCTGGGCGCCGTTGGCCGCGGAGACGGCGACGTCGATCGGGTAGTTGCCCTGCGTGACGGTTGCCGGTGGGGTCGCCGTCACGGTGACGCTGGTGTTGCCGCCGCCGTCGATCGTCACGGTGTTGGCCTTGCTCTGGGCAGCCGGCGAGGCGGTCACCGTCCAGCCCTCGGGAGCCGTCGGCGAGAACGTGAACGTCTGCTGCTCGGGCGTGTCGTTGGTGACGGTGAGGTTGTAGGTGAACGCGCTTCCCGGGTCGCCCGACAGCGAGGGGAAGTCGGCGGTGATCTTGATGCCGCTGTCGACCTGCTCGGCCACCTGCAGCGTCACCTTGGCCTGCGACACGGTGCCGTCGGGGTCGGTCCCGGTGACGGTGAACGGGTAGGCCCCGGCGGCCGCGTCGGCGGGGACGTCGACCTCCAGGCTCACCGTCGCCGGCGTGGTGTTGGTGGTGGTCACCGGTGCCGCGGTCACCGCGTGGACGACGAAGCCGCCGCCGCGGAGGATCGCGGTCCAGCCGTCCGGCAGCCCGTCGACGCGCAGGTCGACGGGCTCGACGACACCGCTGGTGACGTGGACGTCGAGCTTCACCGTCGAACCCGGCTGGGTCTCGATCGACGGGTATGGCGTGGTCACCGACAGCGCCGCGTCGGCGTGCACCGATCCCGTCGCCGGTGCCGCCAACGCGACCGCCAGCACGCAGGCCAGGGTGGCGAGGACGAACGGCGCATGGCGGGGGGACCATCGGTGCGACACGGGCTGCTCCTGGGCTCGGCGGGTGGCGTGGCCGTGCGATGGTGCGCGAGCGCAGATCAGCGCCCGGTAAACGCTGGGTCATCGCCGCTCGCGCCGACGAGCACGCGCAGGCGGAACACGGTGTGCTCCCCGGCCACCACCTCCAGCTCACCGCGGGCCGACTCGGCGAGCGTGCGCGCCAGGCGCAACCCGATCCCGTGGCCGGCGTCGAGGCGCTCGTCGCCGAACGGATCGGCGGCGGGCGGGATCCGGCCCTCGTCGGCGATGTCGACCTCCACCCAGCCGGCGCGGTCGCGCATCGTCGCCGTGACGGCACCTCGACCGTGGGTCAGCGTGTTGTCCAGGAGCACGTCGACGATGTGCCGGATCGACGCCGGATCGACGGCGGCCCGTCCCGCGGCGCCGGCGACGGACACCGTCCGTCCCGCGGCGGCGAACGTCGGCGACCACCGGGCGACGACGTCGGCGACCACCGCGGCGGCGTCGCACGACGCCGCCGCCACCTCGTCGTGACGGCCGAGGGCGAGCAGGCTGGTGATCGTCGAGCCGAGGCGGTCGAGGGCGACGAGGCTCTCGTTCAGCACGAGCGTCGGGTCCGGGCGCGGTGCGTCGAGCTCGGCCTCGATGGCGACGCGCAGCGCAGCGACCGGGGTGCGCAGCTGGTGGGAGACGTTGGACGAGAACGAGCGCTCCCGGCCGAGCAGCTCGCGGATGCGCGAGCCGGCGTCGTCCATCGCCGTGGCCAGCTCGTCGATCTCGACGACGCCCGTCACCGCCATCGGTGCCACCTCCTCGGCACGGCCGAGCGCCGCGGCGTGCTCGCGCAGGCCCTCCAGGGGACGGCTGAGCCGCCGGGCGAGCAGCCACCCGATCACCCCGGCGACGCCGAGCACCGCGACCGCCGCGGCACCGAGCCACACGAACCGCACCGTCATCCGCCGCCGGCTGTCGGCGGCCGGCTCGCGCACCCGCACCACCAGCTCCGGGCCGTCCGCGGTCGGCCGCAGCGGGACGGCGACGACCAGGTCGCCGCCGACGTAGCCCTCGGCGAAATCCCCACGCACCGCCGTGGCGACGATGTCGTCGGCGGTTGCCGGACCGGTGCCGTCCACCAGCTCACCGCTGCCGTCGTAGAACGCCAAGTCGTGATCGGCCTTGATCAGCCCCCGCAACGGGGCGACGTCGACGGAGCCGGCGGTCCTGACGCGGCTGGCGACGATCGCCGCCTCGCGCTGCAGCTCGAGCAGGTCGCTGCGCCGCACCGCGTTGCGCAGCGCCAGCGCGGTCGGGACGGAGAACGCGAGCACGGCCAGCGCGGCGACGGCGACCGCGGTGATCAGGATCCGCCGCCGCACGGTCAGCCGCCGCTGCGGTCGGCGTGTGGCACGTCGGCGTGTGACACGCCGTCAAGCCGGTAGCCGACACCACGGATCGTCGTGATCCGGCTGGAGCCGCCGGGCTGCTCACCGAGCTTGCGGCGCAGGGCGTTGATGTGCACGTCGAGGGTCTTCGTCGACCCCCACCAGTGCTCGTCCCACACCTCGTCGATCAGCTGCTCACGGGTGACGACGGCGCCGGCATGACACGCCAGCAGGGCCAACACGTCGAACTCCTTGGGTCGCAGGGCGACGTCACACCCGGCGAGGCGAACCCGCCGCGACGGCACGTCGACATCGAGGTCGCCGACGCGGATGCCGTCGCCGGGACGCCCGTGGCCGCCCCGTGCGAAGCGCAGGTGGGCATCGATGCGGGCCAGCAGCTCGGCGAGGCGGAACGGCTTGACGACGTAGTCGACGGCACCCATCTCCAGGCCGTCGACGACGTTGACCTCGTCGCCACGGGCCGTCAGCACGACGACGGGGACGTGCGGATGGCGGTGCACGACCAGCTCGCACACCTCCCGGCCGTCGCCGTCGGGCAGCCCGAGGTCGAGCAGGACGAGATCGGGCGGGGCGGCCGCGATCGAAGCCGTCGCGCCGGCCACGGTCGACGCCAGGTCCACCCGGTGACCGCGCCCGCGCAGCACCCGCGCCAGGCTCGACGCGATCAGCTCGTCGTCCTCCACGACCAGCACCGTCGCCGTCATCGGCGCAGGACGATACGCGACCCCACGCCTGATCGGCTCGCGACCAGCGAGCTAGGTTCGCCGTCGGCGGCCGGCACGCCGTACGTCACGGGCGATCCGGCGGCCGATGGGCTGCTCGACACCGACGGCACGACCCTGCTGATCGGCATGCGCCTCGACCGGCAGGTGCCGATGGAGTGGGCGTTCGCCGGTCCGGCGATGCTGCAGGCACGGCTCGGCCACCTCGACGCGGCGCGGATCTGGGCGATGCCCGAGGACGAGCTCGTCGCCGTGTGCTGCACGAAGCCGGCGGTCCACCGCTTCCCGGCGGCGACGTCCCGGGCGGCGTCGCCGACATCGGCGACGCCGCGACGCTCGCCGAGGTCCGCGGCTGGAAGCAGGCAGCGAAGGCCGCCGAGCAGGACCGCCCGCTGCGCTGACGTCGGCGGCGACCGCCGCGGGGCTACGGCACCACGGTGGTCATGTCGACCTGCGCCGGGCCGTTGATCGCCGTCAGGCCGCCCCCGGTCGTCTCGCTGGAGCCGCCGGCTGTCGTCGAGGGCGCGGCACCGCCCCCGGCACCGGCGACCGAGGTCGACGTCTCGACGGGCAGCGTCGTCGACGCGGTCACGGTCGACGGCGTCTTGTCGTCGGAGCTGCACCCCGCGACCGCCGACGTCAGCAATGCCACACCGAGGACGATCCACCGCTTCATCGGCACGCGACCCTACGGGGTGATGTAGCCGAAGACGTCGACGATCACCTGGGTGGAGCCGGCCAGGTTGAACAGGTCGACCTGCCCACCGGCACCGAGCTTGACGTAGTCCTGGTTGGGCACGGCCGTCGCACCGACACGCGGGTTGACGTTCGACGAGTCCTCGGGCCGCGGCGTCCCCGTCGGGTACACCGTCAGGAAGCTCGCCGCGCTCGACGCCGTCGCCGTGACGTTGACGACCGCTCCGCTGGCGTTCCCGGGCACCGGGTCGACGCCACCCATCGGCAGCGTCACCACCTGGCCTGGCCCGATCGGACCGCCCATCGCCGCGCCGGAGCGGCTGTCGACGATGCGCGTCGGCGTCACCGGGACGAACTGACCACCGCTGGCCGAGAAGTAGCCGACGACATCGGCCACCACGCGCACCGCGCCGTCGAAGTTGAAGATGCTGACCTTGCCGCCGGCGCCGACCTTGGCCAGCGTCAGGTTGGCGATCGTCCGGCCGGCGACGAAGTTGACCGTCGACGCGTACGGCCGGCCCTCACCGGTCGGGTAGACGGTGAGGTAGCCCGCCGCGCTCGGATCGTCGACGGTGATGTTCACCGCCACCGCGCTGACCCCGCTGGCGGGCACGCCCCGCGTTCCCGTGACCTGGACGTCGACGGTCCCACCAGGGCCGATCTTGTGGTCGAAGCCGGTCTCCAGCACCCGCCCCGGCGACAGCGCCGTGAACCTGCCGCTCCCCGTCGAGGCGGCCGTGTAGTACCCGACGACGTCGATCACCACCGGCACCGCCCCCTGGAGGTTGAAGAGATCCACCATCCCGTTGGCGCCGACCTTGACGGTGACCATGTTGGTGATCAGGTCGCCCGGGTCGAAGTTCAGGCTGGACACCGTCGGCCGCGCTTCGCCGGAGGGCCACAGCGTCAGGAACCCCGGCGCGCTCGGCCGATCGACGGTCACGTTGAGCACGACCGCGGTGGCCCCTGCGGCCGGCACGCCGCCGCGGCCTGCCAGTTGCAGCCGCGTGGTCACGCCACCGGTCAGTGCGACGACGTTGCCGCCGGTGCCGTCACGCGTGTCGAAGACCCGCGCCGGGCTGAGCGGCACGAAGTCGCTCGGCGTCGGCGGCTGCGGCACCTCCAAGCGGACGGGCCCGGAGGAGTAGCCGGTGGCGACGCCGGCGCCGTTGCGGATCACCGTGTAGACCCAGTACGTCGCGTTCGGGAGCTGGCGGCCCGAGGCGTCGGTCCCGTTCCAGTCGAACGTGGCGACGCTCCCGCCGTTCACCCCGACCCGCCCGAGCAGCGTCCCGTCGAACGCCCCGCGGTTGGTGGTGGCGTAGACCTCGGCCGTCCCTCCGTTGCCACTGGCGTCCTGCACCTGGATCCCGTACGACGACGAGAACGCGGCATCGTCGGCGAAGCGCACGTTGCTCACGCTGAAGCCGCGCACGCCCGGGTCCTCGTCAGGATCGAAGCGCAGGTAGGCGAGCTTCTGGCCTCGCCAGCCGAGGCGGTACACCGACGACTCGTCGTTGATCTCGGCGGGTGGCTCGGCCGCGAGGTCGATGGCGATGTGCTGGCAGCCCGGGTAGACGACGATGTCCTGCGTCTCGGTGAAGCGTTGCAGGTCGCTCGAGTAGATGATCCTGGCGTTCATGCCCTCGCCAGGGATGTTGCCGAGCCCGAATCCGCCAGCGAAGCAGACGTCCGCCGAGAAGCGGTGGAAGCGGTCGGTCTGGAAGTCGACGGGCAGTGGGAACGCCACGCCGGCATCGCCGCCCGACGTCGTGCCGCCGAGCCCACCGGGGCCGGTGCCGGCCTGCATCCCCTGCATCCCGGCGACATCGCCCGGGTCGGTCATGTCCCACGGGTTGCCGTAAGAGGACGCGTAGTCGGCACCGCCGTCGGCGTTGGGACTGAGCACCTTGGCAACGGGCACGCCGGCCGGCGGCGCGGCCGGAGCGTCCGGACGGTGCAGCCGGGCCCAGTCGAGCGTCGTCGTGACCCCCGGGCTGGTGTGCAGGTTCAGTTCGATGATCCGTCCGCGCCATGCCGGGCTCTGGCGCAGGTCGATGCTCGTCGAGCGCAGGCAATCGCCCTGCTCGAAGATCAGCGTGCCGTCCTCGCCCGCGTCGTTCCGGAACGTGACGGCCATGCTCGACGGGCTGCAGTTCGACAGCGTCAGGATGCTGTACCGACCGGCGTCGACCGGGTTGGCCGGGCCGTCACTGCCCCACGCCAGCGCGTTGCCCCAGTTGCGCACGAGCCGCAGGACGGCGCCGCTCCGACCCGACCAGGTGACCGTCCCGCCGGCGACGCTGATCGAGCAGTTCGTCGGCGTGTTGCCGACGCAGCCGACACCCGAGATCGGCGGCACGTCCTCGCCGTCGTCGAAGTCCCACGGGTTGCCGAGCACGTCGGACGCATAGTCACCGCTGGTCGACTGGTCGGCGGCAGGCGAGATCGCCGGCGGCAGGGACGGCGCGGCGCCCACCGAGGGCACCGCCACGAACGCCGCCACCGCCATCGCGGCAGTTGCCGACACGGCCAGCCATCGAACGCGCACCTTGCTCCTCCGTCGTCTCGTGCCCGCTCATCGTGACCGGTGCACCACTTCTGGTGTCAGGCCCTCAGTCTGGCAGACATCGTGACGACGACACCTGCGCACGACGCAGCTCACCCGCTGGCGTCGGTCTCGCCGCGCAGCCGGCGCAGGGCGGCGCGCTGGCGCGCGGCCACCAGATCGAGCTCGCGCACCAGCCGCAGCAGCCGAGCCTCCTCGTCACGCGCCTGACCGACCAGCCGTTCCGAATCGGCGGCGCCCGGATGCTCAGCCACGGCCCAGCATCCGGCGCAGGGCGGCGTACCAGCGCCGCGGGACGGCGCTGTAGCGGATCAACTTCGTGGCCCGCAGCTCGGCCAGCTGCTGCTCGGCTTCGACGAGCCGGCCACGACGAAACGTCGACGAGCCCTGGTGCTCGGCCAGCTGGACGGCCAGCCCGACGAGCGCCGCGGTGCGCGACTCGACGAGTGCTTCCAGCTCGGCGATCCGAGCGCGCAGCTCCGCCTCGCCGGTCGGCGATGTGGTCGTGTCGTTCAGCTCGGCCATGGCAACCTCGGGTGACGTTCGAACAGGGAGAGCCACGGCCTGGTCGGATCGATGGCCTCCAGCCACGCCGGTGCGCCGTCGGTCGGCCGGCTGGCGACGACGCACCTGGCCGCAGCGAGCCGGGAGCCGCTCTCGGCAAGGCCCAGGTGGCGATCGGTCCGCTGCCAGCCGTCGAGCAGGGCGGTCGCCGGCGCGGCGCCGAGCCGTGACCACGCGTCGCGGCGAATCAGCGCGACCGTGTCGAAGACGCGCTCGCGGACCAGCAGGTCGACGCTCCAGTCGACGTGCCCGCAGACCCCGACCGCAGCACCGTCCAGCGTCAGCGCGGTGATCCCGAACGCCCCGACCACCGCGCCCGGCTGGCCGTCGAGCGCGCCCAGGAGTGCGGCGACGGCGTTGGGATAGAGCTGCTCGCCGGGTTCGAGCACGATCAGATGGCGGCCGCGGCTGGTCTCTACGCCGAGGTCGACGATCTCGCCTGGGCCGAGGGGCCGCGTCGCCGTCACCGCCGCTGCCGGCAACCACGGCAGGGCGGCGATCAGGCTGTCGGCGGCACGGCCGACAGCGACCACCTCGCCGTCGATGCCCGCCCGCTCGAACGCCGCGGCCGCGGCTGTAGCGGCCGCCGCCGCGTCGCGGTGCATCGGAACGACGACGCTGACGGCCGGCTCACGATCGATCCATGCGGGCGTGTGCGTCAGCGCCGGCGACCGCTGGATGAGTGCCGTCTCCAGCGCCCGCCGATGGTCGACCTGGGCCAGATACGCCGCCTTGGCCTCGGCGACGAGGAGATCGAGGTGCTCGGACTCGGCGCGTTGCCGATCGACGTCGGGTCCGAGCGCACGGCTGACGGCCCGGCGCATCCGTCGCAGCGCCGACGGCGCCGGACGACGCACGGCCGCCGGCGGCAGGACACCCGGGCGGATCGTCACGTCTGCGGCGGCCGCGGCGATCGCCGCCCGGCGGGGCTCGTCGGCGGCGAGGGCGACGGCCTGCTCGGCGAGGTGCTCGACGGGGGCGACGAGCAGGTGCTGCCCCGGCACGAGCGGCGGCGGCGGATCGGGGTCGTCGGTGACGATCACGGCTCCGGAGGCGATTGCCGCTTGCGCCAACTGCACGTCGAGCGGTCCGGCGCCGTCCCGCCCGACGTCGAGGACGACGCGCGCCCGGCCGACGCGCGACACGTCGGACGCGACATCGCCGATCGTCAGTTCGAGATCGGTGTGCCACGGCCACAGCACGGTGGCGGCACCGGCGAGGAACCGCTCCCGTCGCGGCGAGCGCGGTCGCGATCAGGGCGATGTCGGCCATCGGTCCATCATGGCAGTCGCTCGATAACGTCGCCGGAATCGCTCCCCGGTTCTCGATCGTCACCCCCGTCTACAACCCGCCGCTCGGCGCGTTCCTGGCCTGTGCCCGCAGCGTCGTCGAGCAGACGTGGACGGACTGGGAGTGGTGCCTCGTCGACGACTGCTCGACGCGCCGGGAGATCGACCACGCGCTCGGCGAGCTGGCCGCCGGCAGCAGCCGCATCCGGGTCCGTCGCCGGACGGTCAACGGCGGCTTGGTGGCGGCGACGAACGACGCGATCGCCATGGCCACCGGCGAGCTGGTCGCCTTCCTCGACCACGACGACGCGCTGACGCCGACGGCGCTCGCCGACGTGGCGGCGATGCTCGACACCGACGAGACCGGCACGATCGACTACCTCTACGGCGACGAGATGCACGTCCACGCCGATGGCACGCCGTTCGTGCCGTTCCAGAAGCCGGACTGGTCGCCGGAGCGGTTCCGGGCCTCGATGTACACGTGCCACCTGTCCGTGCTGCGGCGCTCGGTGATCGAGGCGATCGGCGGCGTGCGCGACGGATTCGACGGCGCCCAGGATCACGACCTGGTGCTGCGTGCCACCGAGCACATCGCCGGCGCCGGGCGCCACGTCGCCCACCTCCCGGCGATGACCTACCACTGGCGGCACGTCGCCACCTCGGTGTCCCGATCACGGAGCACCGTCGGCAAGGCGGTCGAGAACGGGCGCCGGGCCGTGCAGGAGCAGTGCGACCGCCTCGGCATCGCCGCCACCGTCGTGCACGGCGATCTCGACGGCTGCTACCGACTGGTGCGCGAGCCCCCGCGGGCATTCGGGTGACCGTGGTCGTTGCCACGGCCGGCGAGGTCACCGGCACGCGACCCCGCCGTCTCCCCACCGTCGACACGCTCGGCGGAATCGACACCGACACCGACGGCGTGACGTTCGTCCTCGCCCATCCCGAGGCGATCGATCCGGCGATCGACGACATCCTTCTCCAGGCTGCGCGAACGCGCTGGCAGCCGGTCCCCGTCACCGGGACGTGGACGCCGGCGGTGGCCCTCGACCAAGCGGTGCACGCCCACCACGGCGACGTCCTGATCGCCGTCGCCCCCGGCCTCGTACCCCGCGCCGACCTGACGCCCGACTGGTTGGCGACGATGGCCGCGCTGGCGCTGCAGCCGGGCGTCGGGCTGGTCGGCGCGCTGGTCGCCACACCCGCCGACGAGGTCCTGCTGGCCGGCTGGGAAGAGCCCGAGTTCCGCGCGTTCCAGCTCGCCGGCCTCCCCGTCGGCACCGGGACCGCCGGCAACGACCTGTTCATCGAGCGCGAGTGCGGCCAGGTGTCGCTCGCCGCGGCCGCCGTCGCCACGTCGCGCTGGCACGAGCTCAAGCACCATGCCGCGACGATGACGGACTGGGACGGTGCCGGTCGCGCCCTGTCGACGGCGATGCGCGACGCCGGCCTGGCCGCGGTGTGGACCCCGTTCGCCCGCTTCGACCGGGTCACCGCACTCGACGGCATCGCCGACCCCGGCCTCACAGCCGCGCCGGCGTGAACGGATCCGTGGCGATCCGGCTGTGCCAGCGAGCGTCCATGAACGCCAGTTCCTCCGGCCGGATCGTCGGCACCCGCGAGCGGGACTCGAAGTGGTACAGGACGGCGGCGGGCTCGTAGACGACGTCCAACCCGGCGGCGCGGATCTTGAGGCACAGGTCGACGTCGTTGTAGTTGCCGGGCAAGCCGGTGCACAGCCCGCCGACGAGGTCGTAGACGGCGAACGGGACGAGCAGGCAGGCAGCCGTCGCGCCGGCGACGGCCCGCCGGCGCGTGAGGATCCCGTCGCGCCCGGTGGCGTCGGCGGGCAGCCCGAAGCCGACGTGGCCGAGCGCACCGCGGTAGGTGTGCCCGGCGTGCTGCAGCGTCCCGTCCTCGAACAGCAGCTTCGCCCCGACGGCGCCGACGCCCGGGCCGAGCGCGTCGAGCATCGACGTCAGCCACGACGGTGTGATCACCTCGACGTCGTCGTTGAGCAGCAGGAGGTGCGTGCCGCGGGCGTGGGCGCACCCGAGGTTGACCGCCTTCGAGAAGTTGAACGGCGCGGCGTACTCGACGAGGCGGACGCCGGCGTCCACCGTGGACAGGCGGCGCAGCTCGCCGGCCGTGCCAGGTGGCATCTGGACGCCGGCGACGACGACGATCTCGATCGGCACGCCAGCGGTGGCCAGCACGCTGCGGGCTGCCTCGACGACGAACGTCCGCGAGGCGCCGAACACGGTGCCCGCAGCGCCGATGCTCGGGATGACGACGCTGACGAGTGGACGCCCGCTCGGCTCGCCGGTCATCCGCGCAGCACGCGGCCGGCGAGGCTGCGCACCCGGCGAGCGAACGGCGCGGCGCCCGAGGATTCGACGGACGGCCGGCAGCGGGCCTGGACGAGATCGTTGGACAGCCGGTCGAGGCGAGCGCGCAGGTCGGCGATCTCCCGGTCGCGGGCCACCAGCCGGAGCCGCAGCTCGTCCAGCTCGGCCTGCGCACCGATCTCGCGGTCCCGCGCCAGCCAGCGTTCGAGGCGAGCCGCCGGCGTGTCGTCGGGCGCCGTCACCGGCCGGCCTCGACCTCGCGACGCAGCGCCGCGACGCGCTCGGCGAGGTCGTCGGTCGCCCCCACGACGGCATCGCGGCGTCGCCGCGAACTCGGCGAGGTGCCGCTCGCGCATCTCGGTGATCTCCACGGCGACGCTGCGGCCGAGCTTCGTCGACTCGCTGCTGCAACGCCTGCAGGTCGACGGAGATCGCGTCCAGCGACCGCATCGTGTTGTCCTGGCCGCGGAGCACCCACGACACCGTTGTCCGCAGTCCCACGCTCATCCTCCTCGCTGCAGTAGCCGGCCGATCAGCTCGCCCGTGTCGCGCAGCGTCGGTTGAGCCGTCATCTTGGCCCGGCCGGCGAGCGCGAGCCGCTTCCGCAACCCGTCGTCGGACACCAACCTGCGCATCGCCGCCGCAGCCTCGTCGACATCGGGGTCCGCCCACACCGCGCTCGGCGGGTAGATCCCCTGGCCGCCGGTGACGTGCGTCATCGACGCGTCGACGAGCAGTGCGCAGCCGTCGTCCATGAAGTCGACGTTGCCGCTGTAGCGGGTGGCGATCGTCGGCGTGCCGAGCCACATCGCCTCGGCGAGGTGCAGCCCGAGGCCCTCCGCGCGGTGCAGCGACACGAGCGCGTCCGCGTCGGCGACCACGGCCATCTGATCCTCGCGGGGCAGATGCTCGTCCCAGACGACGATGTCGGGCCGGCCCGCTGCGGCGTGCAGGACCCGGGCGTGGTGCGGCCAGCGCTGACCGGCGTTCATCGACTTGACGACCAGCACCGGTCCCTCGCCGGGCGCGAAGGCGCGGCGGAACGCCTCGACCGCGCCGACCGGGTTCTTGCGCTCGGTGACGCTGAAGTGGTCGAGGGCGACGAGCAGGATCGGCCGGCCGGCGAACGGTGCCAGCGGCGCGAAGTCGGCCCGGGTTCTGGTCGACCGGACCGGTTCGGCGACAGGGACCGGCACGTGGCGCACCGGCACGCGTGACACGGCCGCGAACGCATCGGCGACGAAGCGCGAGCCGGCCCAGATCTCGTCCACGAGGGCGATGTTGCGGCGCATCGCAGCCGGGACGTGTTCGAGCTCCCAGAACCAGTAGCCGACGAGGCGCGCCCGGCGGTCGAACAGCTCCGGCAGGTCCGCGCGCTGGTACGGCAGCTGGTCGGCCGTGACCACGGCGATGGTCGCGTCGAAGCGGACGTGCTCGTCGGTCGGCCATCCACCGGGCAGTGGCGGGCTCGCCGAGCGGGTGGCGCTGATCGTCGACACCGGGATTCGCGCGGCACCCAACGCGTCGGCAAGGCGGCGGGCGACGTCACCGAGGCTGGCCTGCAGGGGGAGGTAGCCGACCAGGTTGACGCCATCGCCGCCGAGCTCGGCAGCAGTGCCCAGCGTGCGGTTGACCTCGACCGGTGGGACGACGAAGGGGATGTCGGCGTCGGCGGTGAACGCGGTCTCCGTCCAACTGCGGAAGCCCTCGGATCGCGGGTTGGGGAACGCAGCGGCGACGTCCGGGCGCACGTCGCGCAGCGCCGTCCAGTAGCGCGGCACCAACCATCGGCGGAACGCGCCGGCCTCGTTCCATGGATCAGGTACCTCGTCCGGCGCCGCCGTACGGACGGCGTGGCGTATCGCCGGGTCGACCGCCCATCCACCGGGCAGCGACGGTGGGCGGCGGGCGCCGGTCAGCTGGCCGGCGATCGCGTCGAGCACGGCGCGCCGCCGGCCGACGGCGACGTCGATCCTCGGCCGCTGCAACGTCCGGCCGTCGAGCACCCACGGCTGCGTGTCGTCGTAGTCGGCCGCGTCGACGAGCAGCGGGTCGTCGGTGTCCCAACGCCAGCGGCCGACGCCGATCCTCGGGTCGTCGACGACCGCCGCCCCGAACAGGGCGGCCGCACGCTCCAACCAACGGCCGACCGGGGCGTCGCCGTCGGCGTCGATCACCTCCAGCAACCAGTCGACGGCGGGCAGGCCGCCCGGGCCGACGGCGACGACGCTCGTCGTGTACGCGCCGACCTCCAACAGATCGACCTCCGCTGGCACCAGCCCGTCGCCGGGCAACGGGGCGAGCGTGCGGGCAACGACGGTGAGATCGCCATTCGCCAGCGGGTCGAGCGGCCCGAGCACCCCGACGGCGCCGACCCACAGCAGCACGGCGCGGCGAGCACCGCCGGCGAGCACCCGGCGGGCGGTCAGCAGCGCGTGACGCCACTCGACCTGCTCGGCGGTCGAGCGCACCAGTTCGACGCCCGACGGTTGCGACGACGCCCACGGCACCGCGGCGGCGGGGCGCACTTGCGGGTCACCAGTCCAAACAGCCACCAGGTCCCAGTCCGGGTGGTGGGCGCGCACGGCGTCGGCGAGCGGATCGACCCGATGGGTTCCGCTCGGGACGACGAGCACGGCGACGGTGCGATCGCCGTGTGAGTCGTCCCGGGGGCCGTCGGACATGGGTGCGTATCCTTCCACGGATGCCCGACAGCGACCTGGACACGTTGCGCGCCGAGAACGACGAGCTACGCCGCCGGGTGGAGGTCGCCGAGGCGGTGATCGCCGAGCTGCGCCAGGGCGCGCAGGCCCGCCGGGCCGAGGTGCGGGCGATGGCCGAGCAGCTGCCGGCAGAGCTCAGCAGGCACGCCTTGATCCGCGGGACGCTGCGCGACGCGGTCCGCCATCCCGACAAGGCCGGGGTGGCCAGACGGGCGCTGCGCAAGCTCGGGCGGGCGCCGGTCAAGGCGTCTCGCATCGTCACCGGCCAGGAGTGAGCCCACGTGGCTGACGTCAACGTCTTCGTCTCGGAGCGCGGCAACGCGTTCATGACCGACATCGCCCGCTGGATCGTCGAGGCCGCCGCGCTCGCCGGGCGGCCGGCCCGCCTGGTCCAGGATCGTCTGCCCGCCGCCGACGGCTCGGTCAACCTCGTCGTCGCGCCGCACGAGTTCTTCGAGCTGTTCACAGCCCCGAAGCAGGCGCTGATGCGGGCGGCGGCCGCGTCCGTGGCGATCGGCACGGAGCAGCCCGGCACGAAGTGGTTCGGCCTGACGTTGGACGCTGCCCGGCTCGGCCTGCTGGCCTACGACATCAACGCCCACGGGGTGGACGCGCTGCGCGCCGGCGGGGTCGACGCGCATCGCCTCCAGCTCGGCGCGGTCCCCTCGATGGTCGCGCCGGCCACCGACCGGCCCGTCGACGTCCTGTTCCTCGGCGCGCTCGACGACCGCCGCGGACGGCTGCTGGCCGAGCTGGCGCCGCGCCTCGTGCGCCGGCGCTGCGCGCTGCACCTGTTCCGATTCGACATGCCGGTCACGGCGACCACTCCCGGGCTGGTGTTCGGCCCCGAGAAGTACGCCACCCTCGCCGGCGCCACCGCCCTGCTCAACCTGCACCGCGACCGGCCGGGCGGCGGCCGCCCGTACTTCGAGTGGGCACGGATGGTCGAGGCGATGGCCAACGGCTGCGTCGTCGTCACCGAGCCGTCGGACGGGGTGGAGCCGCTGGTCCCCGGCGAGCACTTCGTCGAAGCGCCGGCAGCGCACCTCGGCGCCGCGCTCGACGAGCTCCTCGACGACCCGGATCGGTTGGCGACGATGCGTGCCGCAGCGCGCCTCGCGGTCACCGAGGACCTGGCGCTGTCCGGCGCCGTCGGCCGGATGCTCGACCACGTGGAGTCAGCGGTGCTCCCCCGCCTCGACACGCACGTCCGCCGGGGCGCGCCGCGCAACGCTCGCTGGCGGCTCGGCGCGTCGCAGGTCCCGCCCCCGGTGCGCCTCGGGGCGTTCAAGCCGTTCGCCGGCCGGCTGCGCCAGATCAAGCGCCTGGCGATGGCCGAGTCGGCCGACCTGCGTCGCCTCGACCAGCTGACCTGCGTGTTGCACCACGGCGCCGAGCAGCACGTCGAGCGGGTCGAGACGCCCGCTTGGGCGGGCGCACGCGCCGAGGTCAGCGTGATCGTCTCGGTCTACGACTACGCCGACACCGTCGGTGACGCGCTGGCCAGTGCGATCGCCAGCGAGGGGGTCGACACCGAGATCGTGGTCGTCGACGATCACGCCACCGACGACAGCCGCGCCGTCGTCGCCGGGGTGCTCGCGGCCAACCCGCACGTACCGATGCTGCTGCTGGGCAAGGACGCCAACGAGGGGCTCTCGGCCGCCCGCAACACGGCGTTCGAGCACGCCCGCGCCCCGCTCGTGATGGTCCTCGACGCCGACAACCTGCTGTACCCGGCGTGCCTGCGCAAGCTCGCCGACGCGTTGCACGCCGACCCCGCGGCGGCCGGTGCCTACGGCATCCTCGAGGAGTTCGGCGACGAGCTCGGCCTGCGCAGCGCGCTGGCCTGGGACGTCGACCGGCTGTGCCGGGCGAACTACATCGACGCGCAGCTGATGCTGCGCCGCGACGTGTGGGCTCGCCTCGGCGGCTACCGCCCGGACGAGGGTCTGCTGCACGGCTGGGAGGACTGGGACCTGTCGCTGCGCATCGCCGGCGAGGGTGGGCACCTGGCGATGGTGCCCGAGATCGTCGGCCGTTACCGGGTCCACCGCGGCTCGATGCTCAGCCTCACCAACGTCGCCCATGACGACGCCATCGCCGTCCTGCGCGCCCGCCACCCGGACCTGCCCTGGCCGGGCCGAGGCTGAGCGATAGGGTCCGGCGATGGGGCCGGTGCGGCGGGCGCTGATGTTCGTCGTCGTCACCGCATGCCTGGCGTGCGCCGTCACCGCCGGCACGGGGCGCGCGCTGCCGGCGTCGACAGCGGAGCCGGCGGCGACCTCGCGCCGGCCCAGCGGATCCCCAACCCGTTGAAGGTGATCGGCGCCGACTGCGTTCCCGACCTCGACGCTTCGGCGCTCACCGCCCGTCTGCGTGATCGCATCGGCCCCCTGCGCGGCTTCGACAACCCGAAGCTCGTCCCCCTGGGCGGCGATCGCACGCTGTGGCTGGTGACGGATCCGTACGTCGACCTCAGCGGCGCGGACGAGGGCCCGTTGCAGCCGACCGACTACGTGCACAACACGCTGCTGCTGCAGGAGGGCTCGTGCTTCTCGCTCGTCCAGCTGGTCCTCGACGGCCGGCCGTGGGAGTTCGCCCCGAGCACGTCGGACCGGGACTGGTTCTGGCCGATCGGCGGCGGCATCGGCGCCGGCGGACTGTTGTACATCTTCTGGTCGCGGATGGTCGAGGACGGTGCCCAGGCGTTCCTCGACGGGATCACCCGCCACCCGATCGAGACGTGGCTCGGCGTGTACGACCCGGCGACGTTCGCGACGATCCGCTTCGAGTGGGCGCCGGACTCCGGCGTGTTCCCCCAGTACGGCTCGGCCGTGCAGACCGCGCCGGACGGCTTCAGCTACCTGTTCGGCAACTCGAACATGCTCGAGCTGTCCCGAGAAGGCGGCTATGGCAAGCCGACCCCGTTCTCCGGGACGCGGATGTACCTCGCCCGCGTCCCGGCAGGCCAGTTCGAGCTGCCGCCCACGTACTGGGACGGCCGCGGCTGGTCGACCGACGCGTCGGCGGCCGCGCCGATCTCGTCGCGCTGGTCGATCTCCAACGCGATGCAGCCACGGCTGATCGACGGCGTCTGGTACTCGGCGGTCAAGCAGGACGAGTTCTGGGGCGACCGGGTGGTCGTCGAGCGGGCCAGCGCGCCCCAGGGTCCGTGGCGCGTCGTCGCCGACGTACCGGTCACCGCCGTCGTCCCCGCCGACCGGGCAGGCACCCTGATGACCACCTACCAGCCGGTGCTCCTCCCCCGGCGCGCCCCGAACGGCACGCTGTCGGTCCTCCTGTCCCAGAACAGCGCGATCTGGCTGGAGTCCATCGCCGACCCCCGCCTCTACCGCCCCCAGGTGCTCGCCGTACGTGCCTGAGCCGGGACGGGTTGCCCGAGAGGCGGCGGGACCCGTCGGTAGGCTCCCAGGCCGTCATGTCACTGCGAACGGCGGCTGCGCACCGCAACCTGCTGTACCTGCTGTCGCTCAAGGAGCTACGGACCCGGTACAAGAAGTCGATCCTCGGCTGGGCGTGGAGCCTGCTCAACCCGCTCTCCCAGATGGTCATCTTCACGGTGATCTTCACCTACGTGTTCAAGGCCGTCCCAGTCCCGGGCGATCCGAGCGGCCTGAAGGCGTTCCCGCTCTACTTCCTCGCCGGCGTGCTGCCGTTCAACTTCTTCTCGATCTCCGTCGGCACCGCCATCGGCAGCGTCCAGGGCGGCGCGAGCCTGATCAAGAAGGTCCAGTTCCCCACCGAGCACCTCGTGTTCTCGGTGGTCATCGCCCAGTTCGTGACGCTGTTGATCGAGCTGTCGCTGCTGACCGTGGTGTTGCTCTTCGTCGGCAACATGGTGCTGCCGTGGTTGCCGGTCCTGATGGTCGTCCTGCTCCTGCTGGCGATCTTCAGCGCGGGCATCGGGTTGACGCTCTCCGCGGCGAACGTCTTCTACCACGACGTCAACTACCTCTGGGGCATCCTCAGCCAGATCCTGTTCTACGCCACGCCGGTCATCTACTTCCCGGCGACGCTCCAGTTCCATCCGCTGCGGGTGCTGGCCAACTACGGGCCGACGGGCGCCTTCATCACCGCTGTCCACGACGTGATGTACGACCTGCGCTTCCCGGGGCCAGGGCGTCTCGCGTTGCTCACCGTCTACGCCTTCGGCGCGTTCATCGTCGGTTCCTGGGTCTTCGCCCGCCTCGCACCGAAGTTCGCCGAGGAGATGTGATGACACTTGCCAAGGCACTGGAGGTCGACCACCTCACCAAGACGTTCAAGCTCCACAAGGACAAGACCAACTCACTGAAGGGGCTGATCGCCAAGCGCGGTCGCCGCAACGTCTACGAGGAGTTCGTCGCGCTCGACGACGTCTGCTTCGACGTCAAGGAAGGCGAGATGTTCGGAGTGATCGGCCACAACGGCTCGGGCAAGAGCACGTTGCTGAAGTGCATGGCCGGCATCCTCCAGCCGAACAAGGGATCCATTCGGGTCGAGAAGCGGATGTCGGCACTCCTCGAACTGGGCGCCGGCTTCCATCCCGAGCTGTCCGGTCGCGACAACGTCTTTCTCAACGCCTCGATCCTCGGCATGGGCCGGCGGGAGATCGCCGCGAGATTCGACGAGATCGTGAGCTTCGCCGGACTCGAAGAGTTCATCGACTCACCGGTGAAGACCTACTCCTCCGGCATGTACGTGCGGCTGGCCTTCGCCGTCGCGGTGAACGTCGATCCGAAGCTGCTGATCGTCGACGAGATCCTCGCCGTCGGCGATGTGACGTTCCAGCAGAAGTGCCTGGAGAAGTTCGTCGACTTCCGCAACGAGGGCCGCACCATCGTGCTCGTCACCCACGACATGGGCAGCGTGCGCAACATGTGCGACCGGGCGATCTGGCTGACCCACGGCAGGATGACCGGCGAGGGCGATCCCGCCGACCTCGTCAACAAGTACGTGGAGACGATGCTGGGCGACCGCGCCGACGGCGGCGAGAGCACTCGTCGCGGCTCGGGCGAGATCCAGGTGACCGACGTCGAGCTCCTCGTCGGCGACGGCACGATCCCCACCCGCAGGTTCCGGACCGGCGACGACGTCACGATCCGGATGCACTACCGGGCGACCACGCGGGTGCCGAAGCCCGTGTTCGGCTTCGTCATCGAGAAGACCGGCTCCGCCGCCGTCACCGGTCCGCACACGCGCGATGCCGGGATCGTCCCGGACCACATGGACGGCACGGGCATCGTCGACGTGGTGCTGCGTGACGTCCCGCTCCTGCCGGGCACGTACGACCTGCACACCAACATCACCGACTTCAACCGCCAGCACGTCTACGACAACCTGCACCTCGCCTTGCGCTTCGACGTCATGACCGGCAGCACCCTGGAGACCGGCGGGGCGGTGACCTTGCGACCGTCGTGGGACATCGGCTGATCGAGAAGTCCGTTCGAATCCGATCAATCGGCGTCGCCGACCAGTTCATCCCACAACCGCTCCGTGTATTGGGTCCAGGATGGAAACGTGCGTGCCGCCGCTTGGGCTGCCAGGCGATCATATTCTGGCTGATCTTCGAGCAACGTTCGCATGGCCTGCTCCACCAGGACGGAGTCGCGCGAGTCCACCGCCAAGGCGCCTCCCCCCTCGGCGATCTCCAACATCGATCCGAAGTTCGAGGTGATCACAGGCGTACCGCAGACCAGCGATTCGGTGATGGGTAGGCCATATCCCTCGATGAGGGACGGGAACATCGTGAATCGGGCAAGGCGATACAGGCTCCACAGAGTCGTCTCGTCCACACGTTCCAGGACTCGAACCGGACGCGCCGCGCGCTGGAGGTCATCGATGTACGAGCCGAACTCCGTCAAGCCCCAGCTGCTACCGCCGGCGAAGATGAGCTCGAAGGACACGCCGGACGCCCACAGCCGGTCCGCGGCCTCCAGCACGACGACGTGGTTCTTGCGCGGTTCATGGCTGCCGACGACCAGCACGACCGGCATCGACCCAAGGTCGAGGTCTCGGCGCGCGGCGGCGAGGTCGGCGTCGTTGACCGGCTGGATGTCCGTCGGGAGCGGATCCGCGAAGACCTCCGGTCCGCTCAACCCTTGTGACGCCAACATCCGACCGAAGGACCGGAACTCTTCCGCTGCCGACGAGCTGATGGCCGACACACGCGTTGCGTACTTGACGAGCGCCAGGTACTGGCCGAAGTTGGCGGTCATCCCATCTGTGACGGTCTCGCTCGCCGTCATCGGAATGAGGTCGTAGCCGATCATCGAGAACCGGCGGATGACACCGGAACGGCACAGTGCCCGATAGCCGGAGCACCGTGCGGTCGTGTCGATCAGCTCGGGAAGCAGCACGACGCAGTTCCACGGGATCACCGTCTTGCCGGTGCACTCCTCCAGCGGCCGAGCGGCGATCTTCGCGCCGGTCGAGTGCGCGTACCGTCGCCAGAACATGAACCGCTCTTCCTCCACGCGCGCCAGACGCGTCACCGAGTTGGCTTGGAGGTTCCATTGCACGACGGACACGCCGTCACGTTGGAGGAATCTGCCGGCGACCTCGCGCACGACTCGCTGGATGCCGGTGTGCAGGTCGTACGTCGCGGTGTGACTCACGTCGACGAGCACCTGGTCCTCTATCAACTCGAGCTCGGCAGGGGTGTGGCGGCCTTCGTCGACCTCCTGGACGAGGAGTTCGAGCAGCATCGCGACGACGCCGCGGCCACCGTCGCGACGGACCACACGTGACGCGCGCAGCCACTCAGACTCCGTCGGATACGCGCCGCTGACCGCCGTGCAGGCCAACCATCCGACCGTCGCGGGCGTCAGCTCCGTGGAGTCCACCGCCTGCTCCAGCCGGAGCAGCGCCGACGCGTGACTCTCCGTGCCGAGCTCCGGCGCATCGCCGTCGAGCAGAGCGCAGATGAGCGCCAGACGTCGCCGGAAACCATCGAGGACGTCCATCGCCAGATCCTCGACTCGCGACGCCGCACGAGGCGCCGTCGACACCTCGTGGACAACGGTCGCCTGACCGGGCGAATGCCTTCGCGCCGCCCGGCGCACGACGCGCAGCGGCTTCGTCACCCGCCACGACACCGTGTTCGCGATCGCGTCGATCTCCGTCAACGCGCGCCGATAGGCATCCTCGTACTCGGCTGCCCGGGCTGTCGCCTCGTCGAGCCCGGCACGCGCCGCGGCGACCGCAACGTCGGCACGGCGCTGCTCGTCCTGCACATTGCCGAGCACGACCCGCAGGCGGATCAGCTCGTTGCGCCACACCACGGCATCGTTGGTCATCAGCGTGAGCGCCGACTGAACGCGCTCGTACTCCGCCACGAGCGCGTCGTACCCGGCGCTTCGGGCCGTCGCGGCCTCCAACCGAGCGCGCACGTCGGAGACCTCGGCCTGCGCGAGCGCGATCCGCCCCTCGAGCGCGGAGCGCTCGGCCGCCTCGTTCTCGACGAGGATCTGCTCGATCGACGCGGAGCGATAGGGCTGGTCGAACACGCCGGCGGGATATGACAGTCGCTCGGCCAACTCGGCCCGCTCGTCGGCCAGGTAGAAGCGGTTCAGCCCATCGAAGAGGCAGAACTGATAGCCGCAATCGAGCAACAGGTGCTCCCACTCGTGGTGGGTCGGTTTCGTGGAGAGCTGCGCGGTGGCCTCGACGACGATGATCCACGGCCGCCATCGACCGAGGTCGATCCCGGCCAGGACGTCGCGCTCGGCCCCCTCGACATCGACCTTCAGGAAGTGGATTCCGTCAGCCGCCCAGCCGCCCTCGTCCAGCAACGAGTTCAACGACCGGACGGGGACGACGATCTTCTCGGTGCCGAAGTTCTCGACAACCTCCTCGCCGAGTCCTTCGCCGTACATCGTCGACAACCCGGTGTCGGCCACGACGTGGAAGATCGACTCCCCCTCGTAGTCCGCGGCGGCACCTTGCCAGGTGGTATCGCGCGGACGCTCGGACGCGAGCTGCTCGGCCAGCCGCGGTGACGGCTCGATGTTCAGCCCGCTCCAGCCACGGTCGTAGAACGCCTTCGTGACCGAGAACCAGGTCGGATCTGCGGCGCCGACGTCCACGTATCGGCCCTCATCGATGTCACGCAGAACGCGGTGCAACACCACGTCCTCACCATTCTGCGCGTATGAGACGAACATCAGCTTGCTCAACCACCTCTCACCGACGCGCCGTACGAGGCGTGGGTGTAGTCAGACCGTCCGTTGACTGTACTGGCGGTGCCGGTTGGCGGACATCAGCGACATGCAGGGCCACGCCTCAGCTCCCGTCACGGGGCTGTGCACTGCGAGATCAGCGAAGATCTGGACGTCTCGGGGTTCAGCGCCTCGACAGCGCCGAAAAGCGCTCGATCGAATCGCTCAGCTCAGCCTCGATGACGGCGGCGACATCGACCCACTCAGAGGTCGAGATCCTTGGTTCGAGCTCGATGTCGCCACGGAAGAACCCGATGAGCCCCTGGCCGAGCGCCGTCGGTGTGGGCTCGACGAGCAGGCCGCCCGACAGGGGAACCGAGTCGGCCAGACCGGCGACGTCGTAACCGATCGACGGGGTGCCGTGCGCGGCGGCCTCGCTGACGTTCAGGCCCCAGCCCTCGCGCACGGACGTGGCGACGAGGACGTGTGCTGCGGCAAGGCGCTTCATCCGCTCCTCGTGGGAGACGAACCCGAGGAGCTCCACTCCCTCAGGGCTGTCGCGTCGCAAGCGATCGAGGAGCGGACCGTCGCCCATGACCCACATCTGCGCGTCGGGCACCTCACGGCGGAGCACCCCGAACGCCTCGATCGCGTCATCCGGGCGTTTGGCGGCGATCAGCCGCCCGAGGAACACCACGGTCGGACGATCCGCCTTCTGGGATCGATGGACGGTGCTGCCATCGGCGCCCATCGGGACCGGGACGGCGTCGTGCAAGCCGTACGGGACGAACGACGCCGCCGAGGAAGGACCGTCGGTGAGCACCTTGATGTCGCGGTAGTCCCGGAGCCAGTGCCGCTCGAAGTAGTAGCGCCCGGCGAGGGCGACCGGCAGCGGCGTCTCGTACCGCCAGATCTCACGCGCCAGCTGATGCATCAGCGCGACGATCGGCACGGTACGGACGTAGCGGGGCGTCAGAAACGGCCGAGTGTTGATCTCGTCGACGACGATGTCGAACTCTCCGGGCGTCGTGGCCTTCCAGAAGTGCCGCGCCTCCCGGTAGACGCTCAGCCGCGACCCGCGTCGGACGACGCGAACGCCCTCCACGATCTCACTGGACGGCCGGCCTTCGACACGTGAGCAGAAGATCGTCACGTCGTGACCACGGCGAACCAGCTCGCGAGCCGACCGCTCGGTGTAGACCTCGGCTCCGCCGGCCAGCGGATGGGCGAGATCCTTCCAGTTGAAGATCAGGATCTTCAACTGTCGACCTGTCGCTGCCAGAGCATCCTCAGACGGATGACGAGACCACGCCACATGCCGGCGAGGTAGCTCACGCCGAACGGGACCGCGAGGACGCCCAGCACCCGGGCGTCCTCGGCGCGAGCACCGGCAGCTCGCGCAGCCGTGCCGGCGCCCACCGATCCGACGACCCCGAGCGCGGCGGCGCGGAGTGGATGGCGGACCGTGAACCACAGCGCGACGGGACTCACGGCGAGGACGGCGGCGATGGGCCGGGCGAAGCGCGCGCCACGTCGGAGGTAGCCGTCGATCAGGACCGTGCCGCGATGGTTGGCGTGCTTGACGAACGCGGCGACGTCGGTGCGCGAGTTGTAGACGCACGAGTACAGCGGCGAGATGTTGATCGGCGTGCGCGCCGCGACCCACCGGAGAACGGCGGTGTCGTCGTTCACCTTCGACCAGTCCGACACCGTGGGCACGAACGCGTCGAACGCGTCGACGAACAGCTGCTTCGGGCCGATCAGCGCGGTCGTCCCCTTCGGGAAGTAGTCGAACTCGTCGAGTCCGTACGACATCGTGCGCGGACGGCGGAAGTACCGGCGCCACGCGACGTGTTCGATCGCCTGCCAGAATCCGGCGATCGGGCTCAGCTCGGTGTTCGCCGTGACGTGGGCGGTCCACACCTGGTGGTCTGGCTCGGAGTACAGGGTGGCCACGTTGGCGATCGACTCCTCGTCCATGAACACCCGAGTGTCGATGAACAACGCGACCTCGTACTTCGCCGCGTCCAGCCCGGCGCGCCGCGCGCGGAACCGCCCCTGATTCGGCTGGGTGACGAGACGGACGTCGTGCGACGCCTCGGCCGCCCACGCCAGGACGGCCGAGGCGGTGTCATCGGTCGACCCGTCGTCGACGACCACCACCTCGAACGCGTCGAGTGCGGCGCGATCGGCCGCCGACGTCAGGTGCGCGAGGCACTGACCGATCCACGCGCCCCCGTTGAAGCACGGGATGATCGCCGAGAGTCGCGTCAGACCGGACATCGCCGCAGGAGGGTATCCAAGCCCGTGGACATCCTCCCAGCCCTCTTGGACCGGAGCAGACTAGATTGGCGGGCGTGGCGGTTCCTGTTCACGGGCTCGTTGCCGCAGTCGGACGGGTCGGCTCTCGTGCGGTCGCGCACGCGTCACCCGGCGCTCGTGACGGCTCGTGAGCACTACCGAGACCGGGCCGGAGTCGCCTGCCCCGCCTGACGCCGCGTCGCCGACTGCCCGCGCGCACCCCGCACACCCGGACGCCTTGGCGGACCCCACGGGCCATCGCGGGCGCCGGCAAGGCCGCGGATGGTTTCTCGGGCTTGCCGCCATCTCCATCCTCTGCAATGCGACGTTCACACGCGTGATCGGCGCTCGCCTCGGACCGGACGCTCGCAGTTCGTCGTCCGGGCTCCTGGGCGCGCTCTCGGCGGCCGGCATCGTCAGCCTCGGGTTGCAACTGTGCGTCGCCAACCTGCAGAGCCGATCGTGGCGCGGCGTCGGAGGGCTCGGACGCTTCGGCCCGCAGAGCGTGCTGCTCGCCTGCCTTGGCGGACTCGCGGTCGGCGCGAGCGCGGCTGCCCTGATCGACGCGAACGTCGGCTTCCGTCTCCGCGCCGGCGCGCTGGTCGCGGCGACCACGACCGCCATGGCGGTCGCCGTCCCGGCTCGCGGACGGCTGCTGGCCCGGCAGCACTGGCTCAGCCTCGGCCTCGTCCTGCTCGCCGGGAGCGTCGTGCGGCTGGGCATCGCCGCCATCGCCGTCGACGATGGGGCGTTCTTCGTCGCGGCAGCGACGTCCCTGATCGGCGAGGTCTTCGCGACTGGCGTGGCGCTTGCGCTCGGCCGTCCCGATCGGGGGGCGCCCAGGCGCTGGAGCCGCAACGCAGTGCGCCACCTCCTCGTCGCATTCGTCGCCGCGTGCGGTCTGATGGTGGTACTCGTGCTGCAGAGCGTGGCCTCGCGGAGCCGACTCGGTGCCGACGTCCCCGCGTTCGTCGCCGCCGCGCAGGTCGGACGAATGGTGTTCTTCGCCGGGTTCGGCGTGGCGTACCTGCACTTCCCGGCAATCGTCGGCGCGGGCATCGGCTCCAGCGAGCTCCGTTTGGCGTTCCATCGGGCAGTGCTGTGGACGACGGCGACCGTCATCGTCGCGGCGACGGCAGTCTGTGCGGCCCCCGAGCAGTTCGTGCGCGTCGCTGTCGCCGACCAGGTCGAGGTCTCCAGCAGCTCGGTACGCCTGCTGGCCGTGGCAGCGGCGCTGACGGGCATCGCCGTCGTGTCGGTCTCGCAGTACCTCGCCCACGGATCGAGACTGGCCTGGACCACCTGGATCGGCGCGGTCGCGATGAGCGTCGCCCAATTGCGGTCCTCCAGGCCGGACCAGTTGGCGGCCGGCCTGACCGTCGGCGCTGCGCTGCTGTTGCTCGCCGTGACGATCCCGGCATTGACGCGCGTCCGGGTCCAGGTCGTACGTCCCCGGCTGATCGGCCCGGTCGAGCGGACGACCCTGGCGGAGGACGAAGGCCTCACCGTCGTCGTGCCGTGCTACAACGGTGGCCCCGCTGTGGTGGAGACCGTCCATCGGGTGCGCGCCGTGCTGGACCAACTCGGTTCGGTGGGCAGGATCATCGTCGTGTCGGACGGATCGACCGACGGCTCCGACGAGCTCCTCGACGCGCTGCGCGTCGACGGCTTCACCCACCTGCGCCAGCCGAGCAATGCCGGCAAGGGCGCCGCGCTCCGGCGCGGCTTCGCCGCGGCGACGACGCCGCTCGTGGCGTTCATCGACGCCGACGGCGATCTCGATCCAAGCCACCTCGTGGACCTCGTCCGGGCCCACACCGAACTGGGCGCCGACATCGCCTTCGGCTCCAAGCGACATCCGGACTCGTGCGTCCAGGCATCCCGCCTCAGGATCGTCTACTCACGGGGCTACCAGGCATTGTTGAAGCTCCTGTTCCAGCTGGACATCGACGACACGCAGACGGGCGTCAAGCTGTACACCCGAGCGATGCTTGACGAGCTCCTGCCCTACCTGGAGGAAGACGAGTTCGCGCTCGACCTGGAGTTGTTCGTCGCCGCTCAGTCGCTCGGCTATCAGCGATTCGTCGAGGTCCCCGTCAGGCTGGAGCGCACTGGCGACTCGACGATCTCGGTCAAGGCAGTCCGCCGGCTGTTCACCGACACCCTGCGGATCTTCTGGCGGGCGAAGATCACCCTGCACTACCTCCGTGTCGCCGGCACCATCAACTCGGCGACGGGCGCGCCGATCCCCACGCGCGACGTCGTAGTTCGCCTGGAACCAGTCGTAGGTACGCCTGACCCCGTCGGCGAGCGGGGTCGACGCCGTCCAGCCGAGCCGCCGCATCCGCGACACGTCGAGGAGCTTGCGTGGCGCCCCGTCCGGCTTCGACGCGTCCCACTCCAGCGCTGCACCCGGATGGATCACCTCGAGGAGTGTCTCCCCGAGCTCGCGGATCGAGACCTCGACACCGGTCCCGACGTTGACGTGCCCGGCGTCGTGATAGTGCTCCATGAGGAACAGGCAGGCCTCGGCGAGGTCGTCGACGTACAGGAACTCACGCCGCGCCGTGCCGGTTCCCCACACCTCGACGCTCCGTTCGCCCGCCAGCTTGGCCTCGTGCATCTTGCGCATCAGCGCCGGCAACACGTGGGACGACTGGAGGTCGAAGTTGTCGTTGATGCCGTAGAGGTTGGTCGGCATCGCCGAGATGAAGTTGCAGCCGTACTGCTCGCGATACGACTCGCACAGCTTGATCCCGGCGATCTTGGCGATGGCGTACGGCTCGTTGGTCGGCTCGAGTGGACCGGTGAGCAGGGCCTCCTCGGTCATCGGCTGCTCGGCGAGCCGTGGGTAGATGCACGAGCTCCCGAGGTACAGGAGCTTCTCGACGCCGAACACGTGACTGGCGTGCACCACCGTGGCGTGCACCATGAGGTTGTCGTAGATGAACTCGGCGGGCCGGTGAGAGTTCGCCCAGATGCCGCCGACGGTTCCGGCGACGAGGTACACGTACCGTGGACGGTTGGCCCGGAACCAGTAGTTCACCGCCGCCTGATCGCGGAGGTCCAGCTGACCACGCGACGGCGTGAGGATGTTGGTGAAGCCGGCTCGCTGCAACTGGCGCACGATCGCCGAGCCCACCAACCCGCGGTGCCCGGCCACGAACACGGACGCCCCCCGCTCGACCGTTGTCCCGGTCCCGGACGAAGACGCGTCGATTGCTGTGGTCATCGCGCCGGAGGCTATCGCCGCCGCCTTCGCGCGCCGGAGCGTGCACGCCGACCTGCGCGAGGGGCCGTTAGCCTCGATCAGACGTCTGGCGAGGAAGGTCGGGGTGCGGGTGAACGACGAGCGGATCGGACACGAACCGATCGTCGGGCGCCGAACCGGCCTGATCATCGGCGCCGCGCTGCTGATCGGCAACATCTGCAACTACGGCTTTCAGATCGTCGCCGGGCGCTCGCTGTCCCTCGAGAGCTATGGGCTCCTCGCCGGCTTCATGTCGGCGGTCACCATCATCACCGTGTCGACGTCGGCGCTGCAGACGACTGCGGCCCAAGCCCTCGCTTCGGGCGAGGCCGACCCTGGTGGACCGGCGTTCGATCGGCTCACACGATCGGCGTTGACGGCAGCAGTCGCCATCGGCGCTGGCGTCGTGATCGCCACGCCCCTGCTCCAGCGGGTTCTCAGCCTGGGCGTCGTCCCGCTCGTGCTCCTCGCCGCGTACATCACGCCCGCGGCAATCGACTCCCTCGCGGCCGGGCGGCTCCAGGGACAGCGACGGTTCGGAGCACTGGCGACCTACTCGGCGTCGCAGGCCGTCGCCAAGCTGTTCGTGGCCGTCGTCCTCGTGGCACTCGGCCGCCAGGTCACGGGATTGCTCGCCGGCGTCATCGTCTCCTCGGCGTTCGTCGCCCTGCTCGGACTGCTGGCGTCTCGTCGGGCCGGATCGATCGACGCACACGTCCTCAGCCCGGACGCCCGAAGGGCGTTCCTCGCGATCACCGCGTTCTGGGCGATCACCAGTGTCGATGTCGTCATGGCCCACGCCTCGTTCACCGGCCCTGACGCCGGCATCTACGCCGCGGCCGCGGTTCTCGGCAAGGCAGTCCTCTGGCTGCCGACGGTCGTCGCGCAGCTCGTCTTCCCCACCCTGGCAGCGGGCGGTGGCGCCGGCAGCGAGGACCGGTTGCTCGTCAGACGGGCCATGGTCGTGGTCCTCGCCGTCGCCGCCGCCGCCGTCGCCGGGCTCGCCGCGTTCGGGCCGATCGCCTACGACGTCCTCTACGGGCAGCGCTACGCGGCAGCGGCCACCCTGTCGTGGAAGATCGGCGTGGCGATGGTGCCGATGGCCCTGCTCAACCTGTTGATGTTCCAAGGTCTGGCGATGCGGTCCACGGCGATGATCGGCGTCCTCGCCGGCGCCTTGGTCACCCAGATCGTCGCGCTCCGGATCGTGCCGCAGTCCGGCGGGTGGTATGCCGCGGTGCTGGGGCTCGTCGCCGTTGCGTCGTTGATCGCGCTGCAGCTCCTCATCTCCCGGCGCCGTGCCGGAGAGGACCGAACCGGCCATGACGCGGCGGTCGGAGGTCGGGCGCGCGCAGCCGACCCCGGCTAGCGTGCGCGCCGATGTCGGCGACGGATGACCAAGGATCGGGCGACGCGAACCGCGACCCAGGCCGGGCGGAACGGCTGCAACGGGGCCGCCTCGGACCGCCGATGCGTCGAGTGGCGAGTTGGGCGAGGACACCCGCGTGGATCCTCACCGGAGGGCCCGCTCCGGCCCCGCCGCACGTCAAGAGCGCGCTCGTCGCCCGGTACCCCGACGGTCTCGGCCTCACCGTCTCCGTCGAGACGGGCACCTTCCACGGCGACACGGTCGCACCTGTCCGACCGTCGCTGCTCAACGGTTCCGACGGGTACCCGACGCTCGACGCGGTGCTCGATCTGGTTCGGGCTCATCGCCCGGCCAGCTCGATCGCGGTCGTCGACGACATCGTCCGCATCCTCCCGTGAAGGTCCGTCGGCGTCAGACGGCCGTCCGCGGCTCCACCTTTGCGCTGGTCACCAGCGGCGCCTCCGAAGGCCCGCCTCAGGCGTTGACCCGCTACCTCACGGAGCGCGGGGCCACGCAGGTCGTCGTCGTCACCCACCCGCTCGTCGCCGAGGCGGCACCGGAGCACACGGTCGAGGCGTACTCCGCGGCGGGGAACCGGTCCAGACGGACTCGGCGTTTGCCGAACCGCCCACCGCTGACCTACGTGTTCGATCCGTTCGTTCCCCTCGTGCCCCCTCGCGTCGACGCGTGGATCGGCTTCAACTGCCTGGCGACTGCGCAAGGACTGATCTGGCGGCGGTTCGGGCGCGTCGGACTCGTCGTCCACTGGAGCATCGACTACGTGCCGGAGCGGTTCGGCTCGAGGGCGCTGACGCGGGTGTACGAAGGGATCGACTCGTGGTGCTGTCGACATGCCGACGGCCATGTCGAGCTGTCGCACGCGGCGGCCGCCGGTCGATCACATCAGTACGGCATCCCCCAGGCCGCGACCATCATCCCGATGGGGGCGTGGAACGACGCCAGCCCGACCACGTCGATCGACTCGTGGCACCGGCGTCGCGTCGTGTTCCTCGGGCACCTCGTCGAACGCATGGGCGTCGAAGTGTTCCTCGACGCCCTGGCGCAGTTGCGCCGGCAAGGAGTCGACGTCCACGGCGACGTCGTGGGCGACGGCCCGCTCCTCAAGGAGCTCCGCGGCACGCGCGACAAGCCGGCCTCGCCGACATCGTCACCTTCCACGGGTTCCTCACCGACTTCGCCGATGTCCAGCGCGTGCTCGCCGATGCGTGCGTCGCGGTCGCGCCGTACGAGGTGAGTGACGACTCGTTCACGAGATTCGCCGATCCAGGCAAGCTCAAGGCGTACCTGGCCGCCGGGTTGCCCATCCTGCTCACGGACGTCCCGCCGAACGCAGCGGAGCTGGCTGAGGCCGGAGCCGCTGAGCTCCTGGGCCCGTCTCCGGACGATTTCGCCCGCGCGATCTCGGCGATGCTCGACGACGAGGCGCGCTGGCGCCGCCGCCACGAGGCGGCACTGGCGTGGCGTCGACGCTTCGACTGGGCAGCTCTGTTCGACGCGGGACTCCCCGATGTCGGCATCGTCCCGTCAGGTCGTTCGCAGATGGTCGGTCGATAGCCTGCCGCCGGTGTTCGGCGGATCTGGGCAACAGCTTCTCGACGGACAGGTCGCCACACGACCGAGCACGCCGGGCCGAACCGCCGTGCGCAGACTCGGCTTCAGCGCGACCTACCTGCTGATCTCGTTCGTCGTCCTCCTACCGGTGCTCGTCTCGCCGGTGATCGCCGACGACTTCGTCAACCCGTTCAGCCAGATGGCCCACAGCGGCACGGGCCTGTTCGACTCGCTCGAGTACGGATGGCGAGGCGCCACCAGCGGCGGCAGCTTCCGCATCGTCGGCAACCTCGTCGGTGTCGCCTACAACTGGACCTGGATCCAGATCGCCGCCCACCTCGACATCGGCATCGGCGCGTTGTACGCGGCGACGAAGTATGTGGTGTTGCTCGGCGCCGCCCTGGCAGTCGCCCGCTTCGCATTCGTCGTGGCGCGAACGTTCCTCCGACCGGTCGGGTTCCGCGACTGCCTGGTGCTCGTCTCCATCCCGTTGTTCGGGTCGCTGCAGATCCACGCACCATGGTCGAACGATCCTGTGGCGAACTACCCACTCGCTGGCTTCGGGTCTGTCATCCTCGGCTTCCTGGCCCTCTCGGAGGCAGTCACCGCCATCGAACGGCCGTCCTGGCGCCGATGGGTCGTCGCCACGGTGATCGCCACCGTTGCGGTGCTGTACTACGAGATGACCTTCGGCGCTGTCCTCGGTGGTTGTCTGATCATCGCGGCGGGTGCATGGACGGCGATCCGCGACCGGCGAGATTGGCGAGTGCTGCTCTCAGGAGTGTGGTACACCGCGGTGCCTCTGGCGCTCTTGGCGTACGGCAGGACGGTGACCGGCAAGAACGCGAGCTCCTACGACGGAACGACGGCACGGCTCGCCGGCACTGCGGGAACCATGAAGCGGTTGCTCGCTGGCGCGCTCCCTGGCGCGAGCTGGCGACGATCCGCCGTTGCGATGGGGGGCAATGTGCCAATGGTCTTCCGGATGCTGCCGGTTGCCGTCGTCGTCGTCGTCGTCGTCGCGCTCTGGGCCCGAACGGCGCGCCGCCGGCTCCAGGGCGGATGGCGCTTCACAAGGCGTTCCGAGCTGGTTGCCGCGTGTGTCGCTCCCGTCGTCTACCTCCTGTTCGCCACCGGGCTCCAGGCGGTCACGGTCAAGGTCCAGAACGAGACCCTCGCCGTCGGCTACGTGTACATGTGGTACGCGGTGGGCGCGTGTGTCGTCGCCCTGGCCGGCGCAGTGATCGCCACATGGGCATTGGCGGCGGCGCGCAGCAACCTCGTGCGTCTTTGCGTGATGACGATCTTCGGCATCTTCCTGTTCGCGCAGATGACCATCAACTGGCGCCTGAACGACTTCACTCGCGTCGTGTACGCACGAAACATGCCGCTCCTCGAACAGTTCGACGACGGCGCGCCCGAAGCGGCGCGCTGTGCCGCGCTCACCAACTGGGCCTCGCTGACCTGGCCGGACTATTACGAGTCCGACATGATCAACGGACTTCAGGCGGCGTACCAGGCCGATTTCGGGGAGCCGTTCTGCGACGGGTTCGTTCGGCCTCCGACCTGATGCTCAGCAGCCGGGCACTCGTGGCCGGGCGCTCGTGGCCGGGCGACGATCCTGTCTGATCTCACGGGCGTACTGGCGACCAACCGCTCGACAGATCGACCAGAACACGTCCAGGTGCCATCCTGATCACTGTGTGGACCTCCACGATCGGCTTCGGGATCCCGTTCTTCGCCAACCGCGACTACCTGCGCGAGACGCTCGGCAGCCTGTTGCAGCAGTCCGACGAGGACTGGACGGCCGTGGTCATCGACGACTGCTCGCCCGAGGCGGGCGCAGCCGAGATCGTCGCCGAGATCGACGATCCGCGGCTGCGCTACGTCCGTAACCATCACAACCTCGGCATCGCTGCGAACTTCGACCGCTGCCTCGCTGCGCCGGGCACTGGAATCGTCGCCGTGCTGCACGCCGACGACATCCTCGAGCCCGGCTACGTCGCGGCCGTCCGCGCCGCGCATGCCGATCGTCCCGATGCTGCCGTCTTCGCACCGATGGTGACGGTGATCGGCGCGAGCGGCGATCCCGCCAGTACGGTCGCCGACCGTCACAAGCTGCGCCTGTGGCCCCGTGACCAGCGCATTGACCTCTCCGGTGATCGGGGACTCGCCCGTTTGATGTCGGGCTTCTTCCTCTACTTCCCTGCGTTCTCGTATCGAATCACGCTGCTGCCGCGACCAGCGTTCGACGCTCGATGGACCCAGGTGATGGACGTCGACCTGGTCGCACGGCTGTTGCTGGACGGCGGCACGATCCTCGTCGACCGCACGCCGCTGTACCGCTACCGCCGCCACGAGGGCACGATGACCGCCCAGAACACCAAGGTGTTCACCCGCCTTCGCGAGGAGACCGACATCGCGTACGAGGTGATGAACGCGGCACGTGCTCAGGGCTGGACGCATACCGCGAGGGCAGCACGCCTGCACTGGTCCCAGCGGGCGGGCGGGCTGCTCGCCGTCGCCAGCTCGCTCGGCCGGCCAGCGCCGGGTCGCACCGGCGCACTCCACGACCTCGTCAGCATTCGCTGACGAGGTCGGTGCTTCGCCCACCTCGGTCGCGACGTGTACACAGCTTCGCGACGTTCGGGTCACGATGCAGCGAGCCCTCCGAGTCGTGACCGCGGTCGCGCTCGCCGCGGCCGGATGGTCGGTGACCGCTGGTTCGAGCACGGCGACGGCCGATGCCGACGCCGACCGCCGCTCGTCTCAGCTCGGGTCGCGACGAAACCGGGTCTGTAGGCCGTTCGGATCGTTCCGCCCGGTCACGCTGGGTAGCGTTCGCCGGCGACTTGTAGCCTCACGGCCCATGACCCGGATCGCCATCATCGGCACGGGGTACGTCGGGCTGACGACGGGCGCGTGCTTCGCCCACCTCGGTCACGACGTCACCTGTGCTGACATCGACGAAGCCAAGGTGGAGCGCCTGTCGCGAGGCGAGATCCCGATCGTCGAGCACGGGTTGGAGGACCTCGTGCAGGAAGGGCTGCGCAACGGCAACCTGCGCTTCGTCGTCGGCGCCGCCAACGCCGTCGTCGAGTGCGAGATCGCCTTCCTGTGCGTCCCGACCCCGCAGGGCGACGACGGCTCCGCCGACCTGACCTACGTCGAGCAGGCCGCTCGGGAGATCAAGGACGTGCTCCCCTACGAGAGCGTCGTCGTCAACAAATCGACGGTCCCCGTCGGCAGCGCCAAGGTCGTCGAGCGGGTGCTGCGCCGTGCCGACGTGAAGGTCGTCAGCAACCCCGAGTTCCTACGCGAAGGCTCCGCCGTCGACGACTTCCTCAAGCCCGACCGGGTCGTCGTCGGCTGCGACGACCGCGCCGCGGCGATCAAGGTCGGATCCCTCTACGACCGTGTCAACACGCAGATCATCATCACCGACCCCCCGTCGGCCGAGACCATCAAGTACGCAGCGAACGCGTTCCTCGCCACCAAGCTGAGCTTCATCAACGCCATCGCCGCGATCTGCGAGGGCGTCGGTGCCGACGTCAACGACGTCGTCGTCGGCATGGGCTACGACAAGCGCATCGGCAGCGAGTTCCTCCGCCCCGGCCCGGGCTGGGGCGGGAGTTGCTTCGACGGCGCCGAGACCTGCCTCGTCAAGACCGGTGGCGCGATGCGGCTCGTCCGTTTCGACGAGCTCGTCCACCTGCCGCTGGACGATCTCGAGGTGCTCAGCTGGTCCGAAGGCCAGGTTCGCCCCGAGCTCCACCCGGCCCTCGCCGTCTCCGTTCGCCCGTACGACGGCGACATGATCAGCATTCACACGAAGACGGGCCACCGGCTGCGCGTCACCGCCGATCACCCGCTGCTCGTCCGCCGCGCGGACGAGATCGTCCACCTCACGGATGCCGCGGGCCTCACCGTCGGCGACTGGCTCCCTGTCTCCCTCGGCACTCCGCTCGCCGAGATCGACACACCGCGGCGGGCATCCGTCCTGTCGAGCGCATCCAGTGCCGAGATCGACGAGGAGGCGATCGTCCTCCGCTTGACGCCGGAACAGCGGGCCGCCGCTCGCGCCGTCGACCACGAGCTGCCCCGACCTCGTCGCTTGACCACCCGCCGCAGCGGCACCCTGCGCCTCGCCGAGGCGCGGCGCCTCGGCCTGGACCTTGCCGGCGCCAGCGCGGCGACGACCAACGGCACCTACGTCCCGACCGAGATCGAGCTGACCGACGAGCTGTGGGAGATCGTCGGCCTGTACCTCGCCGAAGGTCACATCGGCATCGACGGCGCCCGCCACCGCGTGTGCTGGTCCTTCCATCCCACCGACGAGGCGCATCTCGTCGACTTCGTCGCCAGCTACTGGCGAGGCCTCGGCGTCAAGCTCGACGTCCGCCGCTTGCCAACCACCACCCAGGTCTCGATCTCGTCGCGCCTGCTCACCGCGTGGTTCGAACACGGACTCGGCCTCGGCCGCTCCTGCTGCGACCATCGCATCCCCGATCTCGTGTGGACCACCTCGGACGAGGCGAAACAGGCACTGTTGCGGGGGCTGTGGGCTGGCGACGGGTCGTGGTCGCTGGTCAACGGCGGGCCGTCCGTCGTGCTCGAGTACGGCACCGTCTCGCCCGCGTTGGCCGACGGGGTGCTCCGCCTGCTCGGCGAGCTCGGCATCGTCGCTCGGCAGAAGGTCGCGCACCCGACGAAGAGCACCGTCGACACGCACTGGTTGACGATCTCAGGTGCCGATCAGATCGAGGATGCGCTGTGGCTGCTCGAGCCACACGAGCGCGCCACCGTCCTCGGAAACATCGCCTGCCGACAACAGCGCGTCGCGCCGACCGGCTACCGCGTCGACCGCAAGGGCACCGCGTGGGTGCGTGTCGTCGAGATCCGCAGCGAACACGCCGAGCAGCTCGTCTACTCCGTCGAGGTGGCCCACAACCACACCGTCGTGACGACCGCAGGGCTCGTCGCCCACAACTGCTTCCCGAAGGACTCGAAGGCGCTGTTGAAGATCGCTCACGACGCGGGGTACCAGTTCGATCTGCTCGACGGGGTCGTCGCGGTCAACAACCAGCAGTTCGACCGGGTGACCGAGAAGATCCGCTTGGCGGCGGGCGGGTTGCTGCGCGGCTGCTGCGTCGCCGTCTGGGGGCTGACGTTCAAGGCCGGCACCGACGACCTGCGCGACTCGCCGTCGCTGTCGATCATCGGCCGGCTGATCGCCGCTGGCGCCACCGTCCAGGCCTTCGATCCGACCGTCGACGGTCCCAAGCCCGGCCTGCCCGACGACGTCCAGATCTGCGCCGACCCCGAGGAGGCCACGGCCGGTGCCGACGTCCTCGCCGTGCTCACCGAGTGGGACGACTTCCGCTGGATCGAGCCCGGCAAGGTCGCCGCCCGGATGATCGGACGCGACGTCATCGACGCCCGCAACCTGCTCGACCGCGCCGACTGGCAGCGCGCCGGGTTCCGCCACCAGGGCATCGGCCGCTGATGCGCGCGTTGATCGCCGGCGGCGGCGGGTTCATCGGCTCACACCTCGCCGACCTGCTGCTCGCCCGTGGCGACGAGGTCGTCGCCGTCGACAACTTCGCCACCGGCCGGCCGGTCAACGTCGCCCACCTCGCCGGCCACCCCGGCTTCACGCTCGTCGAGCACGACATCACCCTCGGCCTGCCCGACGCGATCCTCGACGACCGCTACGACGCCGTCCTCGACCTGGCCAGCCCGGCCTCCCCCCTCGACTTCGCGACGATGCCGCTGGAGATCCTCGCCGTCGGCTCCACCGGCACCCGCAACCTGCTCGATCTCGCCCACGCCCACGGCGCCCGCTTCTTCCTCGCCTCCACCAGCGAGGTCTACGGCGACCCGCTCGTGCACCCGCAGCCCGAGTCGTACTGGGGCAACGTCAGCAGCACCGGGCCGCGCAGCTGCTACGACGAGGCCAAGCGGTTCAGCGAGGCGCTGACGATGGCGTACCACCGCACCCACGGCGTCGACGTCCGCATCGTGCGGATCTTCAACACCTACGGCGAGCGGATGCGACCCGACGACGGCCGCGTCGTCAACACCTTCGTCGTCCAGGCCCTGCGCGGCGAGCCGATCACGCTCCACGGCGACGGCACCCAGACGCGCAGCTTCTGCCACGTCGCCGACGAGATCGTCGGCCTCACCGCCGTGCTCGACGGCCCGCTCACCGGTCCGGTCAACGTCGGCAACCCCGGCGAGTTCACGATGCGCGAGCTGGCCGAGCTGGTGGTCGAGCTGACCGGCTCGTCGAGCGAGATCGTCTCCGTCCCACTGCCACCCGAGCGCGAGGGCGACCCGCTGCAGCGCCAGCCCGACATCACCCTCGTCGAGTCGACGTACGGCTGGCGCCCGCAGATCGCGCTGCGCGACGGCCTGCGCCGGATGATCGACCACTTCGCCGCCAACGAAGCCATCACGGAGGCACCAGCTTGAGCATCCTCGTCACCGGCGGCGCCGGCTACATCGGCTCGCACACCGTACGCCGGCTCACCGCGCAGGGGCGCGAGGTCGTCGTCCTCGACTCGATGGAGTACGGCCACCGCGACGCGGTGATCGAGGCCGAGCTGGTCGTCGGCGACATCGCCGACCACGACCTGGTGATCGACCTGTGCGACCGCCGCGAGGTCACCCAGGTCGTTCACTTCGCCGCGTACAAGAGCGTCGGCGAGTCGATGTCGGACCCGTCGCGCTACTGGATCAACAACGTCACCGGCACCACCAAGCTCGCCGAGGCGCTCAACGCCGCGGGGATCGATCAGATCGTGTTCTCCTCGTCCTGCTCGGTGTACGGCACGCCGGCGGTGGCCCCGGTCACGGAGGCCGCGCCGATCCAGCCCGAGAGCGTCTACGCCGAGTCCAAGGCGATGACCGAGCGGATCCTGCGCTGGTACGAGCACACCCACGGGCTGCGCTCGGTGAGCCTGCGCTACTTCAACGCCGCCGGGGCCAGCGCCGACAGCCGCATCGGCGAGGACTGGGCGGAGGCGCTGAACCTCGTGCCGGTGGCGATGAAGGCGACGCTCGGCCGGCGCAAGCCGCTGCAGGTCTTCGGCAACGACTACCCGACCCCCGACGGCACCTGCATCCGCGACTACATCCACGTCGACGACCTCGCCGACGCCCACGTCAGGGCGCTCGACTACCTCGCCGACGGCGGGGCGACGACGGCCCTCAACGTCGGCACTGGGCAGGGCAGCAGCGTGATGGAGGTCATCGAGGCGACGGCTCGCATCAGCGGCCGCGAGGTCCCCCACGAGATCGTCGGCCGCCGCGCCGGCGACCCTGTCGCCGTCTACGCCGACCCGACGCTGGTGCAGGCGACGCTCGGCTGGCAGGCGACCATGGGCCTCGACGAGATCATCGCCTCGGCGTGGGCCTGGCACAGCACCCACGTCGACGGCTACGACGACTGAGCGGGCCTGACCCGACCTTCACCCGGACCTGTCGCGCCGTGACCGGAAGGTTCCCGGTCACGGCGCGACAAGACGCCCCTATTCGGTGAGGCGCTGACGGTCCAGCCAGCCGAGGAGGACGGCGATCGCCCGTGGGTCGTGGCGCAGGCGGTGTCCGGCGCCGGCGAACAGGCGCAGCTCGGCCGTGCCGTGGGCCTCGGCGAGCTGCCGGGCATCGGCCACGGGGACGGCGTCGTCCTCGTCACCGTGCATCACCAGCATCGCCCGCGGCGCGAACCGCCGGGCCGCGTCGACCGGGCGGAAGCGGCGCAGCTCGCGGGCCCACTCGTCGAACGCCCGCGGAAAGCCGGGCGTGCGCACCGCACCGATCTCCCGAGCGTGCTCCAGGAAGCGCCGCGGCTGCGCAGCCCAGTCGTCGAAGTCGGCCCGCGGGCTCAACAGTGCGGCACCGCGCACCCTCGGATCGTCGGCGCCGACGCACGTCGCGATCGACCCACCCGTGTTCGTGCCGATCAGCCACAGCCCGGTCGGCGTCGCCTCGGCGATCAGGTGATCGATCGCGGCGCGCAGGTCGTCGACCCAGCCCTGCAGCGAGAAGTCGCCCTCGCTGTTGCCGCATCCCCGGAAGTTGAACGACATCGCCGAGAAGCCCAGCTCGTTGGCCACCCGGTCGATCAGCTCGGGGAACGTCCCGCCGCTCTGGCGGGCGTCGAGTGGGCCGATCGGGAAACCGTGGCAGAGGATCACGCCCGGCAGCGGGCCGGGCCGCCCGGCGGGACGGGCAAGGTAGCGGGCGAGCTTGAGGTTGTGCCCCGAGACGAAGTACCCGTTGCCGTTCACGCCCCCGGCACGGCCTCCGCGGTCACGCCCGCGGCTTGCGCATCCGCCGGTGCATCCCCGGCTCGGCCAGCGTGTAGCCGCGGTTGCGGGCCTCGGCCAGGGTGTCCGGCCCGAAGCACAGACCGGTCTCGGCGGCGACGATGTCGTCGATCACGGCCTTGTCGTCCCACGCGTCGAGGTCGTAGACGAGCTGGGTCCGCTTGTCGCCGAGGTAGCGGGTGTGCTCGAAGCGAACCGGGCGTTGCATCGGTCCGACGATACTTGCCGGACACCGACGGCGCGAAGATGCCGACTCGATGGGGACGCGCATCCAGTTCTTCTTCGACCCGATGTGCCCGTGGGCCTACCAGACCTCGGTGTGGATCCGCCGGGTCCGCCAATCGGTCGACCTGCAGATCGACTGGCGGTTCTTCTCGCTGGAGGAGGTCAACCGGCCCGAGGGCAAGCGCCACCCGTGGGAGCGGCCGCTCGCGTACGGCTGGACGCCGATGCGCATCGGGGCGCTGCTGCGGCGGACCGACATGGACGCCTGCGACCGCTGGTACGAGGTCTGCGGCAAGGCGCTGCACGAGGACGGCCGGCGCTTCTACGACGCCGGCGTCGCCCACGACCTGCTCGAATCGATCGGCCAGCCGCCGTCGGTGTGGGAGGACGCGCAGGCCGACCCGACCACCCACGACGACGTCCGCGCCGACCACGAGCTCGCCGTGTCCCGCTACGGCGGCTTCGGCGTGCCGATCATCGTCTTCGAGGACGACCGTGCCGTGTTCGGACCGGTCGTCGTGCCGGCACCGACCGGCGAGGACGCGCTGGCGCTGTGGGACCTGACCGTCGCCTACGCCAAGATCCCCGGCCTGTTCGAGCTGAAGACGCCGAAGACGCCGCAGCACCTACAGGCGATCGGCGCCGCGTTCGAGCCCTACCTCACGGCGAGGGAGTGGCAGACCATCGAGAACCCCGCGCCGTAGGAGACCATCGTGATCCCGAACGACATCATCGACATGCTCGGCGAGACGTGGACGTCCGTGAGCGAGGTCGGCCACTCGCTGACCGAGGCGCAGTGGAAGTCGCCGACGGACTTGCCCGGCTGGACGGTGCAGGACAACGTGTCGCACCTGATCGGCACCGAGCGGATGCTGCAGGGCCTGGAAGCCGCGCCACGCCTGGAGACCGTTGGCGAGTGGGTGCGCAACGACATCGGCAAGTTCAACGAGTTCGAGGTCGAGCACCGGCGGTCGCTGTCCGGCGCAGAGGTCTTGGCGGAGTTCGATGCGTTGACCGCCGAGCGGATGGCGACGTTCCGCGCCGCCGACGACGCCTACTTCGCCCAGCCGGCGATGACACCGGTCGGGCCCGGCGACGTGGCCCTGTTCCTCAACGTGCGTGTGCTCGACAACTGGATGCACGAGCAGGACATCCGCCGCGCCGTCGGCCGGCCGGGGCACATGTCGTGCGCCGCGGCGGCGCACACCGTCGACCGACTGGCCATGACGATCCCGATCGTCGTCGGCAAGCGGGCGCAGACCCCCGAGGGTGGCACCGTCGTCGTCGACGTCACCGGCGGCGTCTCGCGCCATCTGGTGGCTGAGGTCCAGAACGGCCGAGCCGCACTCGTGCCGTCCCCGTCGGCCGACCCGCTGGCCACGGTGACGATGGACACCGAGACGTTCGTGATCCTCGCCGGCGGACGTCGTCCCTACTCGGCCGTCGCCTCGTCGGTGCAGCTCGGTGGCGACACCGAGCTCGCTTCTCGCGTGGTGAGCAACTTCAACATGATGATCTGAGGGTCAGCGCCCGCCGATCACCTGGATCTCGCCGACGCCGATCAGCACCGGCGACGACGAGGTGACGTCCGCCAAGGTGCCGCCCGGCCCGACGCTGCTCGTCCACTCGACGGACCACACGATCGAGACCGTGGCGTGATACCGGTGATCGTCGAAGCCGGTGGTCTTGAGGACCGACGGATAGCTCGGCGTCCACGTGCATCCGTCACCACCCCACGGCTCACACTCGATTCGCGTCATGTCACCAGCGACGATCGAGCCCGTGTCCAGCCGAATCGTCGTCGCTGTCGCCGTGACCGTCACCGACAAACCAGGCACCTCCGCAGTCGCGCTCACCGGCGCAATCGGCACCACCGAGACGTTCGTCTCCGCATTGACGATCTGAAAGTCCAACCGCCCCGACAACGACAGCTCCGGCTTCGGCAAAGCCGCAAACGCCTCGTCGTAGAGATCCTCGGCAACCTCCCGCGGCGTCGGCCCACCGCGCCATACGTACTCCATCTCGCCATCGCAGGTGCGATACCACAGCCACTGCGGTTCACCGCCCTCCCCCTGGCGGAAGACCACCGCATAGCCCGCGCCACCAAGGCTCTCCGACGGCAGCATCTGCGCCCACTCGGTACAGACCTTGGCGACAGCGCTGGGACCCGATGACTGCGCACCGCCAAGGTCTCCGTCCTGCGAGCTGCCAGCCGTTACGCCCGAGTCGCTCGCGTCGGCAGTTCCGCCTGCCCGTGCAGAACCCGCGGGGCCGATCAGCAGAACGAGCACAACCCACGCAAAGCAGATCAGCCGCACAGGTCGCCCTCTCCCAGGACTTCGATCCGTTGCTGACCACCAACCAACCAGCGACCGTTCTCGCGGTACAACGTGTGCAAGATCCGAATGCTCGACGCGCTCGTCGTCAACGATCGTTGGGTCGCCGTTCTCGTCAGGTTGGCCGACGAAGACCAAGGCGTCGTAGACGCATTCGATCGTGGTGGCGGCATCCGACGCGCCGAAGCCCAGTTGTGTGACGATGAACCGAGTACCACGACGGTCTGACAAGAGGTGCTCACCGGCAGCGGAACGCTTCGCGAGGTTGGTCCGAAGCGTCGCAAGCGTTGGCCCACGACTGGCGACGAAGGCAGACGGATCGCACGCGGCTGGCGCCTCGAAGCAGGCGATGTACGCCTCCCAGAAGTCAGCGACGGCCTGCTTGACCGCCGCGATGTCTTCGGCGGTCGGCGTGAACGGGCCGGCGGTGCTCGGGGCATCCGACGATGACGGCTCGACAGAGGTGGAAGTCGTCGACGTCGTGCTCGTGGTCGTGCTGGTCGCCGCCACCGTGGTCGTCGAGACCACGGTGGCTGTCGTGACCGTGGTCGTCGCTGCAGGCGTCACAGCCGGCGTGGTCGTCGGGTCGCTCTTGTCGTTGCTGGTGCACGCGACCGCGACCACCAGCAGTGCCGCCACCGCACACCAACGTCTCATGCCGACTCCCCTGGTCGAGGTCTGCGAACAGTACTGGACCTCATCACCTGCACTGTCGACGGCGAGCTCCACCGGCGGCAGACGGGGTCAGACGTCGGTGGCCTTCGGGCCGACGGCGCCGATGGCTTCGAAGTAGGCCAGGTGGGCGTCGACGACGTTGACGACGTCGACGTCGTCGAGGATCGCGATGCCGGCGCGGTCGGCCTCGCCGAGGAGGTAGCCGGTCACCGTGTCCTCCTCGACCACGACGGGCTCGCTGATGTCCTGGCGGCGGTCGACGACGTTCTTCGGCTGCAGGCCCTTGGCGTGCAGCCAGCGCATGTGGAACGTCAGCAGCTGCTCCAGCTCCTCGGGCGTCAGCCGGGCCTGCGACTCGGGCGGTAGGTACTCGGCGACGAACTCGACGGCCTCCTCAATGATGTAGACCGATCGTGGCGCCACCGCGTCCAGCCGGTGCGCCTCACGTCCGACCACCACCGCGGCGATGACGAACACGGCGACGGCCGCCACCAGGATCAGCACGAACGTCACCGCCAACATCGCCAACATCGCCAACATCGCCGTCGAGGCTACGGACGCGACGACGCTGGCAGCGAAACGACCCGGAGATGGGCCGAAACGCTGCCAGCGTCGTACAGGTCAAGCGGCGTCAGGCGCCGCCAGCGCTCACCACCGATTCACGACGCGGCGAGCGGCCAAGCGAAGCGGAGCCGGCGAGCACGGCAGGCGCAGCGAGCAGCTCCGCTGCGAGGGAAGCTCGAACGCGAACGGTTCAGATGCCGATGCGCTGGGCGAGCAGCTCGCGGTGGTAGGTCGGGTCACCGAACAGCAGCTCGGACGACTTCGCCCGCTTGAAGTACAGGTGAGCCGGGTGCTCCCAGGTGAAGCCGATGCCACCGTGGATCTGGATGTTCTCGGCGGCGGCGTGGAAGTACGCCTCGGTGCAGTACGCCTTGCCGAGCGAGGCCACCGACGGCAGCTCGTCGTTCATCTCCGACGCGCACCACATGCCGTAGTACGCCGCCGACTTGGCCGACTCGACCTCGAGCAGCATGTCCGCGCACTTGTGCTTGATCGCCTGGAACGAGCCGATCGGGCGGCCGAACTGGACGCGCACCTTGGCGTACTCGACGGCCATCTCCAGCACCTTCTGGGCGCCGCCGACCGACTCGGCCGACAGACCGACGGCGGCGAGGTCGAGCACCGTCGACAGGACGTCCCAGCCGGCGCCCTCGGTACCGAGCAGGGTCGCCGAGACGCCGCTGAACTCCAGCTTCGACTGCTTGCGGGTCTGGTCCATCGTCGACAGGTTCGTGCGGGTCAGGCCGGCTGCGTCGCCGGCGACGGTGAACAGGCTGACGCCCTTGCCCGTGCGGGCGGCGACGATGATCAGGTTGGCGGTGTTGCCGTCGAGCACGAACATCTTCGTGCCGTTGAGCTTCCAGTCGCTGCCCGAGCCGGTGGCCTCCATCGTGATGCCCGACTCGTCCCACTTGCCCGACGGCTCGGTGAACGCCAGCGTGGCGATCGTCTCGCCGCTGGCGATGCCCGGCAGGTGGGCCTGCTTGGCGGCGTCGTCACCCGACTGCAGCAGCGTGTTCGCGGCGAGCACGACGGTGGAGAAGTACGGGGCGCAGAGCAGGGCGCGGCCCATCTCCTCCAACACGATGCCGAGCTCGGTGGCCGAGTAGCCCGACCCGCCGAACTCCTCGGGGATCGCCAGGCCCTGCAGGCCCATCTGCTCGCCCATCTGCGACCACACGGCCGGGTCGTAGCCGGTCTCGGTCTCCATCTGCTCGCGGACGGCGGTCTCCGGGCTCTTGGACTCCAGGAAGGCCCGCACGGTCTTGCGCAGCTCGTCCTGCTCCTCGGTGAAAGCAAAGTTCATGGCCCGCAGGGTTGCACATCGAGCGACGACTGCACAATGCGCCTCGCGTACATGCGCGTACACTCAGCACATGATCGGGGCCCGGGAGCTGCGCGCCGACCTCGCCCGCCACCTGCACCGCGCCGCCGCCGGTGAGCGGGTCGAGGTCGCCGTCGCCGGACGCCCCGCGGTGGCGATCGTCCCGCTCGCCCACGCCGCCGGCGACAGCGGCACGGCGACGCTGGAGGCACTCGTCGCCGCAGGCGCGCTCGTCCCGCCACGCCGGGCGACCGCGAGCCGGGAACGCCCACCCATCCCCGTGTACACGGGCGCTCGTCTCGACCGCCTGCTCGGCGAACTGCGCGGCTGATGCTCTCCTACCTCGACACGTCCGCCGTGCTGGCCCTGCACCTCGACGTGCCCGCCCGCGCCACCGTCGCCGCGGCGCTCGGTGACACGCCGTGCACGAGCGCGCTCGCCCTGACCGAGGCCCTGGCCCTCGTCGACCGGCTGACCGACGACGAGCTCGTGCGCGCCGACATCGAGGACGAGCTTCGCCTGCAGTGGGACCGCTACCACGTCGTCCCCGTCGACCAGCGCTGCCTCGACCGCGCCACCGTCTTGATGCGCGAGCAGCCGCTGCGCCTCGCCGACGCGCTGCACCTCGCCGCCGCCGACCGCCTACCGCGCCCCGTCAGCTACGTCACCCTCGATGCCGCGCAGATCCCCGTCGCCCTCGCCCTCGGCTTCGACGTCGTCAGCCCCTGACCCGTCGCGCCCCGGCGGTCGTCTCGACGCTCAGGGCGCGACGAGACCGGCTCGAACGACCGACGCCTCGTCATCGCCGCTCCCCTCGTCCGAGGGTCGCGGCGACGACGGCGCCGACACGCGCGCAGCGGCCGGGCCGCGCGCCAGCACCACCACCGTCGCCGTGGCGAGCGCGGCGTTGACGACGACCAGCAGCCAGGCGTTCAGCAGCGGATGCCATGCGGCCTCACGCAGCAGGATGTTGCCGCTGGCGCCGACCATGTAGCGGCGCAGGGTCTGGTGCAACGCCAGCACCTCCATCACCACGAACCCGGCGCCGACGAAAAGCGGCCAGCGCGGCACCAGGCGCGGGAGCACGCCTCGGCGGACGAGCTCGGCGGCGAGCAGCACCAGGCCGCCGAGCAGCGGCACGTTGTAGCGCCCCTGCCAGTTCAGGGGCGTGCGCGCCAGCGTCGTGTACACCATCGGATAGAGCACCCACACGGCCGCCAGCCCGGCGACGACCAGGCGCATCCGCCGATCGCCGTGCACCAGTGCGGCCAGCGCGATCGCCACGACGAACACCGTCCCGATGGCGATGACGGCGGCGGGCAGCCGCACGTCGAGCCAGCCGAGGACGCCGACGGTCTGGACGAACATCTCGCTGGTGTGCCCGAACGACGTCCGCAGGTGATCGATCGTCGACCCGGGGAGCACGAACTTGTCGTCGGCCAGGCCGATGGCCGCGTACCGGCTCCACGCCGCCGAGGCGACGACGGCGACGGCCATCGGCGCGGCCCCGAGCGCGATCCCCGACCAGCGCGGCGGCCCGAGCGGTCGGCGCTCCAAGAGCAGGTATGCCGCCACCGCGACGGCCACCCAGGTGATCGACACCGGGCGCGCGAGAACGATCACCGCGGCCGCCGTCGAGGCGACGAGCCACTGCCGGAGCCTCGGCGGTGCCGGCGCGGCGAGCCACCACGCCGCGGTGCTCCACAGGACGAGCATCCCGGCGATCTCGAACGACGTCGGGTTCGCCGCCATCGACATGTACACCGCCATCGGTGGCAACCCGAGGAGCAGCAGCACCGCTCGGCGACGACCGGAGCGGGCCAGCAGCGAGGCCGCCCATGCCAGCAGAGCGGTCGCGACCAGCAGGCTGCCGAGACGGTATGCACGACCCGAGTGGGCCCGTCCCACCATGCGGGTCAGTCCGCCGATCACCGCGTACCACAGCGGGGGGTACGCCGACACGTTCGACTCGACGGCGATCACGGCCGGGCTCGGATCGGCGATCGTGCACGACGCGGGGGTCTCCGGGAAGAACGAGAAGCACGCCGTGTCGAGCGCCGAGACGAGATCGGCCGGCGCGTGCATGTCCCGGTTGAGCGGGCTGCGCCCCGCCACGGCGTCGCCGAGCAGTTCGCCGTGGGCGGCGGCGAACGCCTTGGTCGTGTGGCCCATCTCGTCGGGCGCCGCGCCGAGCGGGGTACCGAGCGCCCACGTCCCGAGTAGCAGGGCGAACGCCACGGCGACCAGTGCCCACCACCGCCAGACCGCCAGTCCCGCACGACGTCGGTCACCCACCTCACGCACGGCGGGCCAGCCTAGGAGGGACGCTCGACCCCACTGGCGGAGACGCGGACGACGAGTACCCTCGGTCCCGTGGCGTCGCCCTGCCTGTCCGTCGTCGTGCCCTGCTACAACGAGCAGGCGACCGTCGCCGAGCTCGTCAAGCGGGTGCTCGACTCGCCGTGGGTCGCCGAGGTCCTCGTCGTCGACGATGGATCCACCGACGGCACCCGGGCCGCGCTGGCGTCTTTCGACGACCCACGCCTGAAGGTCCTGCTGCAGCCGCGCAACATGGGCAAGGGCGCCGCCTTGCGCCGCGGCTTCGCCGCCACGACGGCCGACTACGTGGTGGTCCAGGACGCGGACCTGGAGTACGACCCCGGGGAGTACGGCAAGCTGCTGCGCCCGCTGATCGAAGACGGCGCCCACGCCGTGTACGGCTCGCGGTTCGTCTCGAGCGAGGCCCACCGGGTCCTGTACTTCTGGCACTCGCTCGGCAACAGGCTGCTGACGCTGACGTCGAACGTGTTCACCGACCTCAACCTCACCGACATGGAGACCTGCTTCAAGGCGTTCCGCCGCGAGGTCATCCAGTCGATCGAGATCGAGGAGGATCGCTTCGGCTTCGAGCCGGAGATCACCGCCAAGCTCGCCAAACGCCGCGCCGTGATCTACGAGGTCGGCATCTCGTACCACGGTCGGACATACGAGGAGGGCAAGAAGATCGGCGTGCGCGACGGGTTCCGGGCCTTCTGGTGCATCGTCCGCTACTCATCGGTCGGCGACCGCGTGCGCCGACCCAGAAGGGAGGGCTCGTGACCACATTGCACTGGGCCGGCAGCCGGCTGGAGATCCACAAGGTCGTCGTCGGCTCGTACGACAACAACGTGTTCGTGCTGCGCTGCCGCGACACCGGCGACGCCGTGCTGATCGACGCGGCGAACGAGCACGAGAAGCTGCTCGAGCTCTGCCGGCGCCTCGGGGTGCGCCGGGTCCTGGAGACCCACGGCCACTGGGACCACATCCAGGCCGTGCCACAGATCCGCGAGGCCGGCTACGAGGTCGGCATCAACAGCGACGACGCCCCGATGCTGAAGGACGTCGGCTACGACGTGTTCATCGACGACGCCGAGGTGATCGAGGTCGGCCGTCTGCGACTGCACGCGATCAAGAACCCCGGGCACACCCCGGGCTCGGTGAGCTTCAAGATCGAGGGCGCGCCCGTGCTGTTCAGCGGCGACACCCTGTTCCCGGGCGGGCCAGGGGCGACGAAGTTCCCGGGGGCGAGCTTCCCGACGATCATCGAGTCGATCGACACCAAGCTGCTCACGCTGCCGCCGGAAACGATCGTCATGCCCGGCCACGGCGTCGACACGACGATCGCCAACGAGCGACCGCACCTGCAGGAGTGGATCGATCGCGGCTGGTAACGCCCTCCCCTACGATCGGCGGCCGCCGGACCGGACGCCGATCCACACCGACGCGTTGCCGGCGACGCCGACCCGTGACCGCAACATCGTCGCCTCGGCGTGGATCGAAGCGCCGCCCGAGCTGCTGACGCTCGGCGCCGATCTGCCGGGGCGGCCGGAGGCGGACTACAAGCGACGCATCGGACCATGGCTGCTGTGGCGCGCCGGCCCGGCTGCCGGTGGCGACGCCCGCTACTGGGCCGCGCTCGCCGATGATCTGGCCGAGCAACGCACGTTCCGCCTGTTCCCCGACGGCAGCGGCGACGGCGTCGCCCTCAGCGGCGTCCGCCACACCCGCTTCAGATCGTGGAAGGAAGAGCTGATCGGTCGCTGACCGTCTCCCCGTCGGGGAGAGCAACCGGATCGGCCGATCCGGTTGAGCGGAGCTCGCCGCACTGAAGGTCCGGACCACCGACGGCACGAGTTGCTCCGAACGTCAGCATCAGCCAGGTGCACACGGCGGCGAACGCGACGGTGCCGACGAGCCAGACGACCGTCGGCGACGGCGCCCGTGGCCACCACCACTCGCGGCCGTGATCGAGGTCGAACCCGCGCACGTCCGTGCCGGTGACATACCGGCGGATGTTGGCGTGCAACGCGATCGAGTTGGCGAGCGAGATCGCGGCGGCGATCACGATCATGTGGGTCCGTCCGAACACCGGTGCGCGCCGGCCCCGGTCGGGAAGCAGCGCCGTGCCGACGATCACCGCGAGCAGCGGCAGGAAGTAGCGCGCCTGCACGATCTCGCCGACGTAGTTGCGACCGGCGAGCAGCACGTACAGCGGCAGCGCCCCGAGCGCGACGAGCAGCAGACCGACGCACCACGCACGCAACGATTCGGCACGACGCAGGCCGATCGTCACGAGGCTGGTTGCGGCCATCAGCATGGGAACCCACACGACCTCGGGGAGGGCGGTGTCGGCCCAACCGAGGTTGGCCAGGCCCAACCCGCCCAACATGATCTGCGGGAGGTGGACCAGGTCGAACGACAGCACGTCGCCGAAGCCGCGGTCCGGATGCGAGATCAGTCCAGCCGCGACGTCACCCGTCCCGCTGCCGAGCGCGACGCCGATCAGGCCGCTGAGGGCGATCGCCGCCAGGAGCAGCGCTCGCCGATTGCGCAGGTTGCGGTGGCCCCGGTTCAGCAACCAGACCGCACCGACCGTGAGCACGGCGAAGACGCCCACGTCACTGCGGGTCGTCAGCGCCACCAAGGTGACGACGCCGGCCAGGACACCGGACCAGACCAGGCGCCGACCCTGGACCGTGGGGGTCATGTACGTGGACGCAGCTGCCCACAGCGCACCGATCGCGGCGATCGACATCCCACTCGGGTTGACCGAGGCGAACAGGTACACCGACATCGGCACCGACGTCGCCAGCACTGCGAGCACCAGCGCCCGTCTCGCCCCGGTCATGGAGACGGCGGCGGCAGCCGCCAGCATCCCGACGCAGAGCACCCACGACAGCAGGCGCATCGCCAGCACCGATCCGGTGACGTTGCTGCTCACGAGCAGCCCCATCAGCTCGTAGAACCCGCCGGGATAGAGCCCGTCGTTGGCCTGGCTGGCCGTCGACACGAGCGCATCGGGTCGCTCGATCTGGCAGGCCGCTGACGTCTCGGGCTTGAACGCGTAGCACGCCGAGCTCTGCTTGGCCAGCTCGAACGGCACCGTGGCCTGCTCCAAGCCGGTCCCAGCGCTGACACCGGTCCGCACGCAGCCCGAGGACCCGGCCGTCGTGCTGCACCAGATGCTGCCGAGATGGAACTGCTCGTCCGGCGAGGAGCCCAACGGGGAGGCCAGCGCCCACGCCCCGCCGATGCACAGCAGCAGGATGACGCCGACCACCGCGACGACGAGGCGGCGCCGCCCTGGCCGACCAGGGGCCGTCATGCGCCCACCGGCGGGGTGACCTGGAAGTTCAGGCGGGCAGCGACGACGATGACGGCGCGCACCATGAACCGAACCGCGGCGAGCGGTGACGCCGAGGACTCGCCGTGCTGGCGCTGGCGCATCGGCACCGGGGTCTCGGCGATCGAGTACCCGGCGCGGCCCGCCGACACGACCGCCTCGTAGGTGTCGCCGAGGTAGTTGTCCGGGAACGTCGCGGCGAACGCGCCGAGGAGCGGCTCGACGATGATCCGGAAGCCGGACGTCGCGTCGGTGATGCGGCTGCCGGTCGCACGGCTCGCCGACCGCGCCAGCATGCGCATCGCGACGCGCCGGAGCGAGCCGACGGGGTAGTCGTCCCCGCCACCGAAGCGACTGCCGATCACCATGTGCGCACCGCTGGCAGCCTGTACGGCGACGAGCGAAGCGACGCCGGCCACCGAGTGCTGCCCGTCGGCATCGCACTGCACGACGGCGTCGTAGCCGTGCTCGACGGCAAAGCGGAAGCCGCACCGCATGGCGGCGCCGACCCCGAGGTTGACGGGCAACCGCACGACCATCGCACCGTGCGCCGAGGCGACGGGCGAGGTTCGGTCGGATGATCCGTCGTCGACGACGACCACGTCGAGACCGAGATCCCGCAGATCTGTGACGACTGCCCCGACGGTCCGCTCCTCGTTCCACGCAGGGACGACGACGAGCACTCGCGGCTCAGCCTTCATCAACCATCGAACGGCGCTCCCCGTCGGGACCGACACGTGACTCCAACAGCGCGTGCGCCTCGGCCAGCTCCCGGATCTGGGCGCGCAGCCCCGAGACCGAGACCGACAGCTGGACGGCGATGGCGACCAGGACGGCGCTGGCCACCGACAGGAGGAGACCGGTAGGCGTGAGGCCGAGCACGCTCGACAACGGCTTGACCGCGGGACTCAGGATCGCCCCGATCAGCGCCGACAGCGCGATCAGCAACCAGCCGATGCCGTAGCGCAGTGACAGCAGTTGGCGGCGCACGAGGAGGATGACGGCCCAGCCGAGCAGCAGGCCGCCCACGGCCATCAACAGACCCTGTCGCACGCCAACGGACATGCGCAGCACTCTACGATCGGGTCAGCGGCGAGTCGTGGAGGCTGCGCCGCGTCAGGTGTGATAACCGCTGAGATCGACCACCAGATCGGTCGCCCGTTGCGCGTAGATGCACACCTTGCCGTCGACCGTCGTGGTGGCGACGGCGAGGTTGGCGACGGTGGCACGAGCGTCGTAGTTGAGCGTCGAGGCGATCGGTCGAGGGCCGTCGCACGGATAGACGGTGATGAACCCGGCGGCCTGGGTGTCGGTGACCGTGATGTTCAGCACCGCGGCGCGGATGTCCGCCGGGACGCCGAGGCGGCCGCCGATCTGCAGCTCCAGCACGGAGTCCCCCGCGCGGCGCCCGATCCCCTCGAACAGGTGGTCGGCCGTGGCCTGCCCGCTGCGGGTCTCCAACAGCCGGGCGGGGGTCATGAACTGGACGACGCTGGTGGCCGCGTCGTAGCCGTTGACGTCGACCACGGCATCGGTCTCGACGTTGGAGAACAGGCAGATCGACCCGCCATCGCCGACCTCGACGATCGCCGCGTTCGAGACGATCTTGCCGCTGGCGAAGTTCACCGTCGAGGCCAGCGGCACGGGGTCACCGCACGGGAACAGCGTGGCGAAGCCATCCATCGCCGGGCCCACGATCGTCAGGTTGACCGCCACCGCCTTGACGTCGTCGGGGAGGCCGGCGCGACCGGCCATGGTGATCGGCGTGACCGATCCGCCCGCCAACCGGCCGAGGCCGACCGACACCCCGTCGACCGTCGTGAACTCGGCGCCGACGCGGGTCTCCAACGCGCGCGCCGGCTGAGCGCCCTCGAAGCTGGCGCCGCTCGGGAAGTAGCCGGTCAGGTCGACGACCACGTGGGTGGCGGCACGGGTGTACACGCAGACGTCGCCGGCACGGCCGAGCTGGGCGACGACGGTGACAGCCCGCGTCACGCCGACGTCGTAGTTGAGGTTCGACGACCACGGCTGCGGCTGGTCGCATGGGTAGACGGTCAGGAACCCCGGCCCGGTGGCACCGGTGACGGTGACGTTGAGCACGACCGACCGCGCCCACTCCGGCACGTCGGCCCGGCCGACGACGGCGAGCGCCAGCACGCCGTTCGCCGCGAGCGGGCCCGTGCCGTTGAACTGACCGTCGACGGTGCCCAGGCCGGCGCCGACGCGCGTCTCCAGCAGGCGCTGCGGGCGCAGTGCGACCAGGCTCGAGTGGCCGGAGCCCTCCTGCGTCGCCGCGGCGAAGTCCGTCGGCGAGCCGTCGGTGTCGACCAACGACTGCGTGCCGAACACGTGCGTCGGGTCGTCGGACACGGGGTAGCCGCCGAAGACGAGGATCTGGTCGCACCCGGCGGCGACCAGCGTCGTCATCCCGCTGCGGATCGAATCGGGGGTGGCCACGTAGCCCATGTGGTCGTACTCGTTGACGGCGCACATCAGTGTCGCCTGCGAGGCGAACTGCTTGGCGAGACCGACGCCGAGATCGCCCCAGTACTGGGCGAACGACAGCAGCCGCTCCGAGCCGGGCAGGTCCGTCAGCGCCTTCGTGAGCACGTTCGCGGAGGGGAGGACGTTGGTGAACGGGCGGACGCCGGTCGCCGGCTCGACGTATGTCCGCATGATCGTCCAGCGCGCCTTGAGAGTGTCCCAGTCCTTGGTGGCGGGGTCGAACTCGTCGCCCATGTCCCACGCGGCGATGTCGCCGAGGACCGGCTGCCAAAAGGCGATCGCCGTGGCGCGGTCCTGCGCCACGGTCGACCACAGCCGGGCGTCGTAGACGATCGTCTTCATCCCGACCGAGGCGTTGAGCTGCACGAGGCGCATGTAGACGTCGGGCTGCACGTACCGATCCCCGGGGTTGGCCGGGGTGTACGGCTTGCCGTCCATGTTCTTGCACGGCCCGAACGTCGCGTCGATGCCAGCGGCGACGGCCATCGCCTCCACCGCCAGCGACGCTTGAGGAAGGTCGGGGTCGACGCCGCACCACGCCCAGGTGTCCACCTGCTGTGGCGCCGCCGCAGCGAGGGCGTGATGGTTCGTCGGCGCACCTGCGACCGCGCCGAAGACACTCCAGGCGGCGATCACGAGCGCGCCAAGGCGAGCGACTCGTCTCGTCATGGGCCGCGACTCTACGGGCAGCGGTTCGCCGACACGCGTCAGGCCGTTCCGATTCGCCCGCGACAAAGTCAGAACATCACGATCAAGAACTGTAGCGCTCCACGTCGTCCTGACGTACGATGACGCCATGAGCATGGTCCCGACCGCGCTGCCCACACCCCGGGAGACGACGCGGGTGCGCGCCGACGGGCGGCCGCAGCCGGCATTCCGTGAGGAGCTGCGGCGGATCCCGTCATGGCGCAACGCGCTGTCCGTCGCCGGCCTCTACGTGCAGGTCGGCGTCATCGTGTGGGCCAGCGTGCGCTGGTCGCCGTGGATCGTGCCGGTGTCGTTCGTCCTGATGGGCCGGGTGCACGCCCAGTTCGCCTCGCTGATGCACGAGGCCGCCCACCGTCTGCTGTTCGCCGACCGCACGGCCAACGACGTCGTCGGCCGCTGGCTGCTCGGCTACCCCGCGTTCACCTCGACCGACGCCTACCGGCGGGTGCACATGGCCCACCACCGCGAGGAGTTCGGGCCGGACGAGCCGGACATCCCGCTGTACGTCGGCTACCCGATCACCAAGGCGAGCCTGCGCCGCAAGCTGCTGCGCGACGCCGAGGGCCGCACCGGCTGGAAGCTGCTCAAGGCCCAACTACGGCAGTGGAACTCGCCGAACAAGGCGCAGCGGGCGACGTTCTGGAAGATCATGGGCTGCCAGGCCGTCCTCCTCGCCGCCTCGATCGCGTCGGGCCACTGGTGGCTGTACCCGGTGCTGTGGCTGGCGCCGTACCTCACCGTGTGGCGGGTGATCAACCGGCTGCGATCGATCGCCGAGCACGGCGGGATGGAGCGCTCCAAGGACCGCCGGCGCACGACGCACTCCGTCGAACAGCACCCCGTCGCCCGATTCCTGCTGGTGCCGTACAACATCGGCTGGCACCTCGCCCACCACGTCGACTCCGGCGTCCCGTTCCGCAACCTGCCGAAGTACCACGAAGCGCTGCGCGAGGCCGGCTACGTCGACGACACCATCGAGTACCCCTCCTACCCCGCCATCTGGAAGGCCCTGCGCCGTCCGGACGAGACGGCCGCCGCGCCCGAGCAGGTCCCCGCGACCGCCAGTTGACCTGCGGCGGGCCTGCTGTCACGGCAGCGTGAACGGCGGCTTCAGGTTGGGGAACATCGGGAAGTGACGCACGTTGAGCGTCGCCGGCTCGACCCCGTGGTGCATGGCGGTGGCAGCAATGAGGCAGTCGGCGGTCCCGATCCCGGCATGACTCCTCCGGTACTGGCGCATGAGCTCACCGGCGCGACGCGCGATCAGGTCCGTGACCGGCTCGGCGCGCAGTGACGACAGGAGGCCCCAGACCTCGCGGCGTTCGGCAGGACGCATCCCGCCCGTGAGCTCGGCGACCGTGACGACGCTCACCCACAGTGGGCCCTGCAGGCGCGCCGAACGAAGCCATGAGCGCGCCTGCTCGCGGCCGCGCAGGTGAGCGACGAGGACGTCCGTGTCGACGAGGATCACGCCTGCTGCCAGATGCGCGCGAGATGCACGTCACGTTCGTCGGGACCGCGGCGAGGGACATCCGCGTCGAGCATGGCGCCAAAGGACTCGTCGATGGCTGCCAGATCGCTGTCGAGGTTGTCGTCGGAGCCATGCAGGGCCTGGTCGAGCAGACGTCTGATGATCTCCGCCCTCGAGACACCTTCATCGGCGGCACGGCGGTCGAGGGCCTCCGTCTGCCGTCGTTCGAGATAGATGTTCGTTCTATCCATACACCACAACATACACCGCCACGACGGACGGCCACCGAGGGTTTCCACTACGCGGATAGTGCAAATACACTTGCCTGCGTGACCGAGCTGTTCCGGATCTCCGACCTGCACGCCCGTCCGGCCGAGTCGGACGACGCGCCGGAGATCCTCAAGGGCCTGTCGCTCACGGTGAACGAGGGCGAGGTCCACGCCATCATGGGCCCGAACGGCTCCGGCAAGTCGACGCTCGCCTCGGCCCTGCTCGGCAGCCCGGAGTACGCGGTCACCGCCGGCGCCATCGAGCTGCACGGCGACGACATCACCGACTGGCCCACCGACCTGCGTGCCAAGTCCGGCGTGTTCCTCGCCTTCCAGTACCCGCAGGAGATCCCCGGCGTCTCGGTCATCCAGTTCCTGCGCCAGGCGCTGTCGGCCCGCAAGGGCATCGACCTCAGCGTCCTGGAACTGCGGCTCGCGTCGATGGAGTGGATGAAGCGCCTCGGCATGGACTCCTCGTTCGTCGACCGCTACCTCAACGAGGGCTTCAGCGGCGGCGAGAAGAAGCGCAACGAGATCATGCAGATGGCCATCCTCGAACCGGAGGTGGCGATCCTCGACGAGACCGACTCCGGCCTCGACATCGACGCCCTGCGGATCGTCGCCAAGGGCATCCGCGAGATCCGCGTCGACCGCCCGACGATGGGCGTCGTGCTGATCACCCACTACCAGCGGCTGCTCGACGAGGTCGAGCCCGACCACGTGCACATCATGGTCGACGGCCGGATCGTCGCCAGCGGCGGCATGGAGCTGGCCCGCGAGCTGGAGCGCAACGGCTACGAGTCGTTCAGGGGCGCGCTCGACATGACGCTCGACGCCGCCACCATCCGCAAGCAGTTCCCGATCTTCGAGCGGGAGATCGACGGCGCGCCGCTCGTCTACCTCGACTCGGCGAACACGTCGCAGAAGCCGCAGTGCGTGATCGACGCCGTCAGCCGCTTCGCCGAGACGTCGTACGCCCCGATCAACCGCAGCGCCTATCGCCTGGCCGCCGAGGCCACCGACGCGTTCGAGGGCGCCCGGGTCAAGGCCCAGCGGTTCGTCAACGCCCCGGCGGCGCACGAGATCATCTTCACCAAGAACGCCACCGAGGCGATCAACCTCGTCGCCCACTCGTGGGGCCGTTCGCAGCTGCAGCCCGGCGATGCCGTGGTGCTGACCCACATGGAGCACCACGCCAACATCGTCCCGTGGCAGATGCTCGCCGCCGAGCGGGGCATCGAGCTGCGCTGGGTGCCGCTGACCCCCGACGGCCAGCTCGACCTCACCGATCTCCCACGTCTGCTCGACGGCGCCAAGGCGTTCGCGTTCACGGCGATGAGCAACGTGCTCGGCACGATCAACCCGGTCCGCCTGCTGGCCGACGCGGCCCACACCGCCGGGGCGCTGGCGATCGTCGACGGCTGCCAGTACACGCCGCACAACGTCACCGACGTGCAGGCGATGGGCGCCGACTTCTACGCGTTCAGCAGTCACAAGATGTGCGGCCCGTCGGGCGTCGGCGTCCTGTGGGGTCGTGAGGCGCTGCTCGAGGAGATCCCCCCGTTCCTCGGCGGCGGCAACATGATCGCCGACGTCCGCCTCGACGGGTTCACCCCCGCCGCGCTGCCGGCCAAGTTCGAGGCCGGCACACCGCCGATCCTCGAGGTGGTCGGGCTCGGCGCGGCGATCGACTTCCTCGACGGCCTGGGGATGGCCAACGTGCGCGCCCACGAGATGCAGATCGCCGCCTACGCGATCGACACGCTCACCGAGCGCTACGGCGACGACATCACCATCCACGGGCCGCGCAACGTCGAGGTCCGCGGGGCCACGCTGAGCTTCGCGTTCCGCGGCATCCACCCCCACGACCTGTCGCAGGTGCTCGACCAGCGCAACGTGTGCATCCGCGCCGGGCATCATTGCGCCAAGCCGCTGATGCGCCTGCTCGGGGCGAACGCCACGGCGCGGGCCAGCTTCTACGTGTACAACGACGAGCGCGACGCCGACGCCCTGGCCGATGCGCTCGACGGCGCCAGCGACATCTTCACGCTCTAGGAACCGACGGAGACCCCCGATGCCCGGACTCGACGACCTCTACCGCGAGATCATCCTCGACCACTACCGCAGCCCCCGCAACCGCGGCGAGCTTCCCCCGCCGGCCGCCCACGCCGTCGGGCACAACCCGCTGTGCGGCGACGAGATCGACGTGTACCTGCAGGTCGACGACGGCATCGTCAGCGACATCAAGGTCGGCGGGCAGGGCTGCTCGATCTCGCAGAGCTCGGCGTCGATGATGAGCCAGGCGGTCAAGGGCAAGTCGGTCGACGACGTGCGCGCCCTGGTCAAGAAGTTCAAGGGGATGATGTCCGTCGACGAGGCCGACGGTGCGGAGGAGGTCGCCGACGTGCCGCTCGGCGACCTGGAGGCGCTGCAGGGCGTCGTCAAGTTCCCGGTGCGGATCAAGTGCGCCACGCTGGCCTGGAACACCTTGACGGAAGCGCTCGCCAACGGGTCCTGATGGCGTGACATCCTGGGGGATGCCGTCGCCGGAGACCGTCGCCCCGGACACGCCGATCGAGGAGCTGCAGCGGATCTTCGAACGTGACGGCGCGCTGATCGTCGCCGACGCGATGTCACCGGCACTGTCGGACCAGGTGCTCGACGAGCTGATGCCGTACGTGCTGGTCACCGAGCCGAGCCGGGCCGTGACGGGGGTTCACCGGGTTCCGCACGACGCGCACCGGCGCGCTCGCCGCCCGCTCTCCTGCGTGCCGGACGCTCGTCATGGACCCGCTCGTGCGGGCGATGTGCGACGCCGTGCTGCTGCCGAACTGCGAGCGCTACCAGCTGCACCTCACGCAGGTGATCCGGATCATGGGAGGGCAGGGCGCCCAGCCGATCCACCGCGACCGCTGGGCATGGGGCGCCCCGCCTGCGCGGCCTGGAGCCGCAGCTGAACACGATCTGGGCGCTGTCGAGCAGTCTGGCCGGCCAGCCGTCGTCGACGGGGCCACTTCGGCTCGTACCAGCAACCCGGGAGTACGATCGCCGGATCCCCCTGCGAGGCAAGGACTGGCGATGACGCCCTTCTTCGACGACATCCTCCCCCACCCCGACGGCGACGACCTGGAGATCATCCACGAGCGCGCGCTACATCGTGCGCGCCTACCGCCGTGGGCTGGACCACCTCGTGCTGCGCGGCGCGGTGCGCGATCAGAAGCCAGCCGGGCTGTACATCCCGGAGGACACCGACCCGATGACGATGCACCACATGATCGTCGACCTGCGCATCGCCGTGCCGTCGCTGACGATCGAGGAGGTCGACGTCAAGCTGCACACTCACCCGCACGACGAGTGCCCGGGCATCGAGCGGGCCTACCAGCAGCTCGTCGGCCTGTCGATCGCCCGTGGCTTCATCAACAAGGTGCGCGAGCTGTTCGGCGGCCCGAGGGGCTGCACCCACACGACCGCGCTGCTGCAGGCGATGGCCCCGGTGGCGATCCAGTCGATGTGGTCGTTCCGTGCCGCAGCGGCCGAGTCCGAGGGCGGCTCACCGTTCGACTCCGAGGAGTCACGGGAGATCTCGATCAAGGCCAACCTGAACACCTGCCACGTGTGGGCCGAGGACGGCGAACTGATCCCCAAGCTGCGCGCCGGCGGCGAGATGGGCCGCCCCGTCTGGATCCGCAAGCGGATGGAAGCGCTCGGCCTCGACGAGGACGCCATCGCGTTCCCCCGCCGCAGCTGAACGATCTCGACGAACGCTTCAGCCGTCGCGTTCGATCTGCTCGCGAAGCGATTCCAGATATGGCAGGGCTCGCTGATCCTTCAGCCGGTTCGCTGCGAGCTTCGAGGCGATGACATCGTCGAGGTCGGCGGCGGCGACGACGAGCCCCTCGCGTCGCCGAGCCTGATGCGAATGCGACAGCCACTGCTCGTAGGTCTGCAACGACCCGGCGGGTGTGACGACCAGATCGACGTCGACGCCACGCCAGTCCTCGATCTCCATCTGCTCCACGACCTCGACGGTACGACCCTGGCGTCAATTCTTCCTGAGATCGACGACCGTGCCCTCGCTGGCACGGACGAGGTCGTCGGGGGCGATCTCGAAGACGTCGTTCCACGTGCCGGCCGCGGCCCACACGGTGTCGTAGCCGAGCAGGTCGGGATCGACGAACACCCGCAGATGAGTGGCGTGCCCGAACGGCGGGACGCCACCGATCGGGAAGCCCGTCGCCTGGCGGACGGCGTCGGCGTCGACCCGGGCGCACTTCGCGCCGCCGGCCGCGGCGGCGAGCTTCTTCTCGGCGAGCTGGTTCTTGCCGCTGACGTAGGCCAGCACGATCTCGCCGTCGACGCCGAAGATCAGGCTCTTGACGATCTGGCCGACCTCGACGCCGATCGCCGCCGCAGCGTCCTGCGCGGTCTTCGTGCCCTCGGGAAACTGGCGCGGCTCGATCGTCAGCCCGCGGGCCGCGCCCGCCTCGACGACGCGTTGGACGTTGGGGTGCATCGACCGGAAGGTTGCCACGCTCGTTGACCGGGTGAGAACTTCGTGGCAGTTGCGCGTCGGCGGTTGCCGTACGCGATGCCCCCTCTCGGGTCTTCTCCCCAGAAGGGGAGCATCCCTCCGCTTCGGTGCCGTCAACACGGACCCCGCGCCCGGTACCGAGGAGCCGTTCAGGCTGGGAGAGACCTTCGGCCAACTCGTCCACGTTGCGGCCGATGGAACCCGACACGTGCCCGACAACTCCCGCTCATCCGCCAACGGCGGTGCGCTCGTCGACAGCCTGAAGACCGGTGTCCTGCTCGCCGGGCTCGGCGGCCTGATCGTCGCCGTTGCGGGCTGATCGGCGGCGGCAGCTCCGGCGCCCTCCTCATCGCGCTCGTGATGGTCGGCGGCTCCTACTGGTTCTCCGACCGGCTGGCGCTCACCGCCGCTCGGGCCAAGGTCGTCTCACGTGAGGACCACCCGCAGTTCTACGGGATGGTCGAGTCGCTGGCGCAGCGCGCCGGGCTGCCGATGCCGCGCGTCGCCATCTCACCGTCCGACCAGCCGAACACGTTCGCCACCGGGCGCGGCCCGAACCACGCCGTCGTCTGCGCCACCCAGGGCCTGCTGACGGCGATGCCGCCGCGCGAGGTCGAAGCCGTCATGGCCCACGAGATGAGGCACGTCAAGCACCGCGACATCCTGATCGGCTCCGTCGCCGCGGCCATCGCCACGGCGATCAGCTTCGTCGCCCAGATGGCGATGTTCTCGGCGATGTTCGGCGGCCGCAACGACGACCGCGACAGCAACCCGATCGGCACGCTCGCCGTCGCCCTGCTCGCCCCGATCGCCGCGTCGCTCATGCAGATGGCGGTGTCCCGATCCCGTGAGTTCGAGGCCGACCGCGGCGCGGCGGAGCTGCTCGGCACGGGTGACGGGCTGGCCGACGCGCTGGAGCGGATCGAGGTGCTCGCCGCGCGTCACCCGATGGCCGTCAACCCGGCCCAGGCGTCGGCCTACATCCACAACCCGCTGGCCGAGACCCGCGGCTCGCAAGGCAAGAAGATGAGCCGCCTGTTCTCCACCCACCCCGCCACCGAAGAGCGCATCGCCCGCCTCCGAGCGATGAGCCCCGCCACCCTGTGCTGACGCCTTCGGTTTGTTCGAGCGAACAAACCGAGTGCACGTTTGATCGCTCGACGAAATCCGAGCAGGGCCGGGCAGGCGGTGCCGATCGTCAGAGGCGGAAGAGGTCGTCGAGGGCGCTGGATGACTCGGCGGGCTCGTCGGCCTCCTCGGTGGCGAAGGCAGCGTAGCCGTCGCGCTCCAGCTCGTCGGCCAGCTCGGGGCCGCCCTCGGCGACGATGCGGCCCTTCACGAGGATGTGCACGAAGTCGGGGCGCAGCTCTTCGAGCAGGCGGTTGTAGTGGGTGATCGCCAGCACGCCCAGGCCCAGCTCGTTGGTCAGGTCCTCGACCCGCCGGGCGCAGTCGCGCAGCGCGTCGATGTCGAGGCCCGAGTCGAGCTCGTCGAGGATGGCGATCTTCGGCGCCAGCACCGACAGCTGCAGCGTCTCGTTGCGCTTCTTCTCGCCACCGGACAGGTCGACGTTGAGCGGGCGGTGCAGCAGCGCCGGGTCGAGCCCGATCCGCTGCGCCTCGGCGCTGAGGCGACCGACGACGTCGTCGGTCGACGCGCCACGGGCGGCCAGCGCCTCCGTCAGCGCATCGGCGACGAGGACCCCAGGGACCTCCGTGGGGTACTGCATCACCAGGTGCAGCCCCGCCTGGGCCCGCTGCCATGCCGGCATCGCCAGGACGTCGACGCCGTCGAGCGTCACCGTGCCACCGAGCACCTCGTAGCCCGGCTTGCCCATGATGACCGCCGACAGCGTGCTCTTGCCCGCCCCGTTCGGCCCCATCACCGCATGGACCTCGCCGGACGACACCGTCAGGTCGATCCCGTTGAGGATCTGCTTGCCGGCGACCGCGGCCGCCAGCCCCCTGATCTCCAGCGTGCTCACGATGCGTCCTTCCCGGGGCTGCGCCCCGACGGCGCCTGCGGCGCCTCCCCATCGACGCCCGGCTCCCTGGCGGTCGCTCGGTCGTCCGTGACCTCGCTGCGCTCGCCCACGCCCACCTCGACCATCCCCTCGACGACCTTCGCCACGTACACCGGTACCGGCACCGTCGCCGGCAGCGTCTGCGGCTCGCCGGTCAGCAGGCTGAACGTGCTGCCGTGCTTCCAGCACTCCAGCTCCAGCTCGTCGCACCACACCTCGCCCTCGCTGAGCGAGACCTCGCCGTGCGTGCACGTGTCGCCGATCGCGTAGACGTCGTCGCCGATGCGCACGACGGCCACCGGCTGGCCGTCGATCTCGAAGCGCGTCGCCGTCCCCGAGGCCAGCTCGGCGAACGGGCACAGCACCCGGCCGCTCATGACGCGCCTCCGGGGGCTGAGCCCCCGCACCCCACCGACCGCCGGCTCCCTGGCGGTCGCTCGGCCGGCCGTCGTGGCTCGCTGCGCTCGCTCACGAACGACGCTCCAGCTTCGCCTGGACCTCGGCGCGCAGCCGGCCGGCCATCGCCCCGACCGGGAGCTGTCCGAGCACCTCGTCGAAGAAGCCGAGCACAACGAGCCGCTCGGCGACGTCCGGCGGGATGCCCCGGCTCTCCAGGTAGAAGCGCTGGTCGTCGTCGACCGGGCCGACCGTGCTGGCGTGGCTGCACTTGACGTCGTTCGTCTCGATCTCCAGGTTCGGCACGCTCTCGGCCCAGGCGCCCTCGCTGAGCGTCAGGTTCCGGTTCGTCTGGAACGCCACCGAGCCCTTCGCCTCCGGGCCGATGTGGATGAGGCCGGTGTACACACTGCGGGCGTGGTCCTGCACCGCGCCCTTGAACAGCAGGTCGCTGTTCGTGCGCGGGGCGACGTGGTCCTGCTTGGTGCGGAAGTCGTGCATCTGCGTGCCGTCGGCGAAGTACAGGGCGATCTGCTTGGTGGTGGCGCCCTGCCCGGCGACCTGGGCGTCGGTGCGCACCCGGGCGTAGTCGCCGCCGAGGGCGACGGTGGCGAGCTGCGTGGTGGAGTCGCGCTCCCCACCGCGTGCTGGTTGCCGAGCTGCCAGACCTTGGCACCGAGCTGCTGGATGGCGAGATAGCTGACCCGCGCCGCCTGGCGGGCGCGCAGGAACAGGCGCGGCACGACGAGCGCGGTGATCTCGCCGCCGTCCTTGGCCGAACGGAACCGCTCGACGATCGTCACCTCGCTGTTCTCGCCGACGTCGACGACCAGGCGCGGGAAGATGGCGTCGCGGTCGGCGGTCACGGTGTGGGTGACGACGATCGGCTCGGTGACGACGGTGCCCTTCGGGATCGTCAGCGTCACGGTGTCGGCGAAGGCCAGGTTGAGCTCGTCGAACAGGTCGTGGACGGTGGAGATGTCGACATCGGCGTCGCCCTCGAAGCCGTCGGCGCGTTCGACGGTGGTGGCCGCGCGAGCCGGCCGGAACGCGGTCGAGGTCGAGCTCGCCGATGCGGCTGTAACGCCAGACCTCCTCGGCCGCTGTCGGCAGCGACATCGCCGCGGCCCGCTCGGCGGCCGCCGTGCGAGCCTCGACATCGCCCTCCGCAAGGGCGCGCACGGCTTCGGGGGTGAACGCTGGCACGAGGTTCGATCCTACCGACGGCGCCGCCGCCGCCCGTCGTGCCGATCCGTTCGCGTCGCGCTGCTGACCACGAAAAGCCCGATCACGACCGCGACACGAACGACGAGATCGGGGTCAGCGCCGGTGGAAGATGCGGCGCCAGCCCTTGGCACGCTTGGCGGCGCGGACCTGCTCGGCCTGGACGTCGGCCATCACCGACGCGCCGACCGAGTTGAGGAAGTCCTCGGCCTCGTCGAGCACGGCGGCGGCGGACCCGTCGTTCAGGCCCGGCGGCTCGTCCGGCGTCGTCGGGCTGACCAGCGTCCCGTACGTCCAGCCGGCATCGAGTCGGCGCTCGTACCTCGGGCACGTCTCCGGGCAGCGCCACGGAGCGTCGGGCGCCAGGTCCAGGTTGCACTTGCGCACCGTCTCGCCGTTCGCGTACGTCCGGCTCTCGAAGTTCCGGCAGTCCTGGCGCATCGGCACGAGCCCAGTATGGCGGCGAGCACTCGCCGCCGGACTGCAGCCCTCAGCCGACGGAGCCCTCCATCTGCAGCTCGATCAGGCGGCTCCACTCGACGGCGTACTCCATCGGCAGGGTGCGGGTGATCGGCTCGATGAAGCCGTTGACGACCATGCCCATCGCCTGCTCCTGCGACAGGCCGCGCGACATCAGGTAGAAGAGCTGCTCGTCGGCGATCTTCGAGACGGTGGCCTCGTGTCCGATCTGGGCGTCGCGCTCGCCGACCTCCATGTACGGCAGGGTGCGGCTCTCGCTGTGCTCGTCGAGGATCAGCGCGTCGCACTGCACGTGGCTCTTGCAACCGTGGGCGCCCTCGTCGACCCGGACGAGGCCGCGGTACGTCGTGATCCCGCCGTCCTTGCTGATCGACTTCGACACGATCTTCGAGGTCGTCTCCGGCGCGGCGTGCACCATCTTCGCCCCGGCGTCCTGGTGCTGGCCCGGCCCGGCGTAGGCCACCGAGAGCACCTCGCCCGTCGCCTTCGGGCCGACGAGGTACACCGACGGGTACTTCATCGTCAGCTTCGAGCCGATGTTGCCGTCGATCCACTCCATGTGGCCCTCGGCCTCCACCCGGGCCCGCTTGGTGACCAGGTTGTAGACGTTCGGCGACCAGTTCTGGATCGTCGTGTACGTCACCCGGGCGGACGGCTTGACGACGATCTCGACGACCGCCGAGTGCAGCGCGTCGTTCGTGTACACCGGCGCCGAGCAGCCCTCGATGTAGTGCACCTGGCTGCCCTCGTCGGCGATGATCAGCGTGCGCTCGAACTGGCCGGCGTTCTCCGAGTTGATCCGGAAGTAGGCCTGCAGCGGCATCTCACAGCTGACGCCCGGCGGCACGTAGATGAACGAGCCGCCCGACCACACCGACGTGTTCAGCGCGGCGAACTTGTTGTCACCGGGCGGGATGACCGTGCCGAAGTACTGCTTGACCAGTTCGGGGTACTCGCGCAGGGCGGTGTCCATGTCGCAGAACAGGATCCCCTGCTTCTCCAGCTCCTCACGGTTGCGGTGGTAGACGACCTCTGAGTCGTACTGCGACGTGACGCCGGCGAGGTACTTGCGCTCCGCCTCGGGGATGCCGAGCTTCTCGTACGTCGCCTTCATCTGCTCGGGCAGGTCGTCCCACTCGTCGGTCTGCTCGGCCGACGGGCGCAGGTAGTAGTAGATGTCCTGGAAGTCGATGTCGGGCATGTTGACGGCGAACCACTCGGCCATCGGCTTGCGCTCGAACAGCTTCAGCGCCCGCTCGCGCTTGTGGGTCATCCACCGCGGCTCGCCCTTCCACCACGAGATCTGGTCGACGACGCCCTGGTCGAGCCCCTTGGTGGGAGCGAAGGCGTACTCGATGTCGGCGTCGCTCCAGCCCAGGTTGTACTTGCTGAGGTCGAGGTCGAAGGTCGACATGCTGTCCTTCCTCGTGCAGGGATTTGCACTACCGACATAGTAACAATTTGCTCGGCGGACGTCACCAGAACGGCTCAGGCGGCGGGCGGGCGGACGGCCTTCGGCGCCTCGAGCTCGATGAAGATGCACTCGCCGGGGCACTGCAGCGCGGCGTTGATCACCGCCTGCTGATGACGTGCCGGCACCCAGGCGAGGCTGCCGGAGCTTCCCGGGTCGTTGAGCGCCACGCCGGCCTCGGCGACGTAGGCGATGCCGTCCTCCAGCTGGACGAACACGTCGGGGCAGTGGTCGAGGCACAGGCCGTCGCCGGTGCACAGGTCCTGGTCGATCCACACCCGCATGACGGCGGCGACGATATCCGCAGCAGGCCGGATGGCGACGTCCTCCCACGTAGGGTTCCGCCGTGCAGGAACCCGTCGCCCCCCAACGACCACACACCTGGCAGCGCCCGACCGGACCGGTCGACGACCCGTGGGCGTGGCTACGCGACCGTGACGACCCGGCGACGATCGCCTACCTGGAGGCAGAGAACGAGTACGCGGACGCATGGTTCGACGACCGCGCCGCGCTGGTCGACGAGCTGTTCGGCGAGCTGCGCTCCCGGGTGCGGGAGACCGACCTGTCGGCGCCGGTGCGCAAGGACGGCTGGTGGTACGTCGGGCGCACCGAGGAGGGCGCCAGCTACCCGATCCACTGCCGTGGCCGCAGCGCGGCGACGGCCGCCGAGGGCGTCATCCTCGACGAGAACGCCGAGGCCGCCGGCGGCGACTACTTCTCGCTCGGGGCGTTCGAGGTCAGCCGAGACCACCGTCTGCTCGCCTGGAGCAGCGACCGCGACGGCAGCGAGCGCTACACGTTGCGGATCCGCGACCTCGCCGGCCACGCCGACCTCGCCGACGAGTTGCACGACACGACGTGGGGCGGCGTCGCCTGGGCGGCGGACAACGGGTCGCTGCTGTACGTCAAGCCCGACGAGCAGATGCGCCCCTTCCAGGTGTGGCGCCACGTCCTCGGCACGCCGCAGGACATGGACACCCTCGTCTACGAGGACCCGGACGAGCGCTTCTTCGTCGGCGTCGGGCTGTGCCGCAGTGGCGAGTGGATCGTCGTCGAGTCCGAGAGCAAGCTGAGCGGCGAGGCCCGGCTGATCCCGGCGGCGGACACCGCGGCGGCACCCGTCGTCGTGCGCCCGCGGGCCGACGACGTCGAGTACTCGATCGACCACTGGGGCGACCGCTTCGTCGTCGTCAGCAACCTCGACGCCGAGGACTTCCGGGTGATGACCGCGCCGATCGACGCGCCCGGCGAATGGACCGAGCTGATCGCCCACGAGCCTGGACGGCGGATCACCTCGGTCGAGCCGTTCGCCGGGCACCTGCTGATCCACGAGTGGCACGACGCCCAGACCCGGCTGCGGATCCTGTTCCGTGACGGCGAGCAGCGCACCGTCGAGCTCGGCGACGAGCCGCACGACGTCGAGATCGACGCCAACCCCGAGTGGGAGGCGACGACGGTGCGCTTCGGCTACCAGTCGTTCACCACACCCGCCTCGGTGTACGAGGAGGACGTCCGCACGGGCGAGCGCACGCTGCTGAAGCAGACGGCGGTGCCGAACGCCGATCTGTCGCGCTACACGGCCCGGCGCGAGTGGGCGACGGCACCCGACGGGACCAGGGTGCCCGTCGACGTCGTCTCGCTCGCCGACCCGCCGGCCGGTGGCGGTCACCCGTGCCTGATCTACGGCTATGGCAGCTACGAGATCTCGATGCCGCCGTGGTTCAGCCCGGGCCGGCTGTCGCTGCTCGACCGTGGCGTGGTCTGGGCGCTCGTGCACCCGCGAGGCGGTGGTGAGCTCGGGCGGCGCTGGTACCTCGACGGCAAGCTGCTGCACAAGCGCAACACGTTCACCGACACGATCGCCTGTGCCGAGCACCTCGTCGCCACCGGTTGGGCGGCGCCGGGACGGATCGCGATCCGCGGCGGATCGGCTGGCGGCCTGCTCGTCGGCGCCTGCGCGACGATGCGCCCCGACCTGTTCGCCGCGGTGATCGCCGAGGTGCCGTTCGTCGACATCGTCTCGACGATGAGCGACCCGAGCCTGCCGCTGACCGTCACCGAGTGGGAGGAGTGGGGCGACCCACCGCGCCGAGCCGTTCGCCGGCTACATGGCCAGCTACTCGCCGTACGACAACACCGTCGCCGCCGAGTACCCGGCGTTCTACGTGACGGCCGGGCTCAACGACCCGCGGGTCAGCTACCACGAGCCGGCGAAGTGGGTGGCCAGGCTGCGCGCCGTTCGCACCAACGACGTCCCGCTGGTGTTCAAGTGCGAGCTCGGCGCCGGCCACGGCGGGCCGAGCGGCCGCTACGACCGCTGGCGCGACGAAGCAAGGGTCAACGCCTTCGTGCTGAGCTGTCTGGCGGGCTGACGCCCGCCTATCCGGCGGGCTCCCTGGCGGTCGCGCCGCCGGGTGCGCCCGGCACGAGCCTCACCCAGACCCAAGCGGCCCGCTCGCTGCGCTCGCTGGAACAGCATCGCCTCTCCCGCGTCTCAGGCGAGCGCGGCGAGCAGAGCCAGCGCGATCAGGGCGAGGTTGCGGGCGACGGATGACCAGCCGACCGGCTTGGTGCTGAGCGAGCCGAAGCAGGCGCACGGCGGGCGGCGGCCCTGCAGGATGCGGACGACGAGCAGCGCGGTGAACGCGCCGAGCACGGCGACGGCGACGAGCGCGACGGGCGTTCGCTGCCACTGGACGACGAGCAGCGCGCCGAGCACGGCTTCCACGACCGGGACGGCATCGAACAGGCGCTCCGGCGATGCACCGCCGAGCACCAGCTCGGTTGCCTGGGCACGCCACTGCGCCGGTCGGGCGAGCTTGGTGATCGCCGAGACGAGGAACACGGCGCCGACGAGCACGGCGGCGATCGCGGCGACCACCGCGTCAGGCTAGAGCGACCGCCGAGGACCTGCCGCCGGCTCAAGACAGCGACGAGCGCCGAAGCACTGCGGAGGCGACGAGCACGGCAAGCCAGGGTGGACACCCACCCAGCGACGGCGAGCGCCGAAGCGCAGCGGAGGCGACGAGCACGGCAGGCGCAGGGAGCAGCTTTGGCTGCGACCGGAGCACGAACGTCAGAGCACGACGGTGAGTCCCTCACGGGCGACGATCAGCTCGTAGCCGTGGTGGGCGGCGATCGACGAGCCGCAGCGAGCGATGTCGTCGAGCTGGTCGTCGGTGCGGTTCGGGTCGTGGTGGAACATCGCCAGGCGACGCACCCCGGCATGGCCTGCCAGCCACAGCGCGTACTCGTAGGTGCAGTGGCCCCACGTCGCCTTGCGGGCGAACTCGGACACGGTGTACTGCGAGTCGTGGATCAGCAGGTCGACGCCCTCGACCAGCTCGAGCGCCTCGTCGCTGACGGAGAAGCTGCCGTCGTGGGGCTGCTGGTGGTCCGACAGGTAGGCGACGCTGCGCCCGTCGAGCGTGACGCGATACCCGAACGTCCGCCCGACGTGGGGGATCTCGGCGGCGAGCACGTCGTAGCCGCCGATGCGGAACCGCGACGGCTCGGTGTCGTGGAAGCGCATCGTGCCGGCGAAGTCGCCGAGCGTCACGGGGAACAGCGGCGGGCAGATGGTGCCGGCGAAGACGTCGTCGAGGCTGCGACCGTCGTCGGGCGCCGGCGCGTAGACGTCCATCTGCGCGCCCGAGCACAGCAGCGGCGCGAAGAACGGCAGCCCTTGCGTGTGGTCCCAGTGCAGGTGCGACAGCAGGCAGTTGGCCCGGAAAGAGCCGTCCATCGCACACGTCCGGCCGAAGTAGCGCAGGCCGGTGCCGAGGTCGAGCAGCAGCGGGGGCTCACCCGGCGAGTCGACGACGACGCACGAGGTGTTGCCGCCGTAGCGGGCGACCTCCTCGCTGTCGCACGGCGTCGAGCCGCGCACGCCGTAGAACGTGACCTTCAATCGCGAACCCCCAAGGATCAAGGACTGTATGACCTCGGCCACACGACGTAAACCGGCCGTCGGCGTGACCTTCGTCGCAGACGCTGCAGGGCGCCGCCATTAGCGTGCCGCTCATGCCCGACATCGAGCAACGCTCGATCGACGTCAACGGCGTCGAGTTCACCTACCTCGCGGCCGGCACCGACGGGCCGCTGGCCCTGTGCCTGCACGGCTTTCCCGACTCGGCGCACACGTACCGCTACCTGTTGCCGCGACTCGCCGCCGGCGGCTACCGCGCCGTCGCCCCGTTCATGCGCGGCTACGCGCCGACCGCCGTGCCCGCCGACGGCCGCTACCAGACGGGGATGCTGGCGATGGACGCGATCGGCTTTCACGAGGTGCTCGGCGGCGACGGCGACGCGGTGATCGTCGGCCACGACTGGGGGGCGACGGCGACGTACGGCGCCGCCGCGTACGCACCCGAGCGCTGGCGCAAGGTCGTGGCGATGGCCGTGCCGCCCGGCGCGGCGATGGGCGCGGCGTTCCTCGGCAACCTCGCCCAGATCAAGCGCAGCTGGTACATGTTCTTCTTCCAGCACGGGCTGTCCGACCTCGTCGTCGGCGCCGACGACCTGGCGTTCGTCGACATGCTGTGGGCCGACTGGTCGCCCGGCCACGACGCCGAGCACGACGTCGGGCCCGTCAAGGACGCGCTGCGCGACCCGGCGAACCTCGCCGCCGCGCTCGGCTACTACCGAGCGACGCTCGGCGACGGCTACGTCGACCCGGCGCTCGCCGACGTCCAGGCCGCCGGCCAGCAGGACCCGCCGCAACCGACGCTGTACCTGCACGGCGCCGACGACGGCTGCGTCGGCGCGGAGGTGGCCGAGTGGGCGGCCGAGCACTCCCCCGCCAACGTGTCCGTGCGGATCTTCGAGGGCTGCGGCCACTTCCTGCACGTCGAGCACCCGCAGGCGATCAACGACGAGATCATGGAGTTCCTGTCATGACGGACATCACCGACACCGCGGCATCGCCGTCCGCCGACGCCAAGCCGGCACTGCCTGACGGCCTCGTCGTCGTCGTCAAGGAGGAGTGCGAGTGCTGCCGGATGGTCGCCCCGCTGCTGCCCCGCCTCGGCGCGGCCGTGTACACGCAGGACGACCCGGACTTCCCCGCCGACGTCGCCGCGATCCACGACGCCGACCTCGCCGTCAGCTGGCACCACGACATCGAGACCGTGCCGACGCTGATCCGCGTCGAGGGCGGCGAGGAGGTCGAACGCACCGTCGGCTGGCTGCGCGAGGACTGGCAGCGGATCACCGGCATCGCCGACCTCGGCGGCGACCTGCCGGTGATGCGCCCGGGCTGCGGCTCCAAGAGCGTCGATCCGGATCTGGTCGACGCGCTGCGCGCCCGCTTCGCCGGCGACGTGCTCAAGGCGCGGCGGATCGAGGTCGCCGACCTCGACGACGAGATGGAGGTGCTGTTCGACCGCGGCTTCACCGACGGCCTGCCGGTCGTCCCGCCGACGCCGGAGCGAGTGCTGCGGATGCTCGAAGGCACCTCGCGGGCGCCCGACGAGATCGTCGCCGTCGTGCCACCGGACCTCGTGCCGGTGACGGTCGAGAAGATCGCGATCAACGCGGTGATGGCCGGCTGCAAGCCCGAGTACCTGCCGTGGGTGATCACGATCGTCGAAGCGATCTGCACCGACGAGTTCAACATCCACGGTGTCCTGGCGACGACGATGCCGGTCGGGCCGGTGATCATCTGCAACGGCCCGGGGACCAAGGCCATCGGGATGAACGCGGCCGGCAACGTGCTCGGCCAGGGCAACCGCGCCAACCTGACGATCGGGCGAGCGGTCCAGCTCGTCGTCCGCAACGTCGGCGGCGGCGTGCCCGGCGGCGTCGACCGGGCTGCTCACGGCAACCCCGGCAAGCTCTCGTTCTGCTTCCCGGAGCTGGAGGACTCCTCACCGTGGACGTCACTGGCGGTCAGCCGCGGCGTGCCCGAGGGCGCCAACGCGGTGACGATCTTCCCCGGCGAAGGGCCGCGCTGCGTCGTCGACCAGAAGTCGCGCGACCCGCAGTCGCTGACCAAGACGTTTGCCGCGTGCCTGCGCACCGTGCATCACCCGAAGCTGCCGATGGCGTTCGACGCGATCCTGATCGTCGGCCCCGAGCACGCCCGCGTGTACGCCGAGGCCGGCTGGTCTCGCGAGCAGGTGCTGGAGGCGATCCACGCCGAGCTGCAACTGCCCGGCAGCGAGATCGTGCAAGGCGCCGGCGGGATCGCCGAAGGCGTGCCGGCGAGCCTGAGCGACACGACACTGCCGAAGTTCCGCCCGAACGGGATCCTGCTGGTCCACGCCGGCGGCGGTGCCGGGCTGTTCTCGATGATCGTCGCCGGATGGGCGAACGGGGCGACGGGTTCGACGCCGCAGACGCGCATCGTCACGAACTAACGTCACGGCCGTGGCCAGGATCCTGCTCGACCCGACCGGCGAGCGCACCGTCACCGAGCGCACCCAGCTGCCGCGTCCCGCCGGCCTCAGCGGTCAACGGATCGGCCTGCTCGACATCACCAAGCCCGGCGGCAGGGTGTTCCTCGACCGCATCGAGGAGCGGCTCACCGCCGCCGGCGCCCAGGTCACCCGCTACGCCAAGCCGACGTTCACCAAACCGGCGCCGGTCGACCTGCGCCACGAGATCGCCACGAACTGCACGCTGGTGATCGAGGCGCTCGCCGATTGAGGCAGCTGCACGTCGTGCAGTGTGCACGACATCGTCGATCTGGAGCGCCGGGGCGTGCCCGGCGTGTTCGTGGCGACCACCGAGTTCGTCAAGGCCGCCGAGGTGCAGTCGACCTCGCTCGGCTTCCCGACCGTGGCGCGCGTGTTCACCCCGCACCCGGTGCAGGACCGCACCGACGACGAGCTGCGCGCCTACGCCGACCTCGTGTACGACCAGATCGTCGCCGCGGTCACCACGGCCTGAAGCGCAACGGCGGGGGTGCGGGGGCAGAGACTCCTGCCGGAGCCCCCGCCTGCCGGTCGATCCGACTTGCTCGGTCGACCGGCCGCCAGCTGGGTGCGGCCGAAGGCCGCTCTTCGAAGCTCGACCGAACGGAGGGAGCGGAGCGACCGAGAGAGGTCGAAGATCACCTCGGGAGGTGGAGGGTGTCGCCGGTGCGGGCGACGAGGCCGTCGGCGACAAGACCGTCGACGAGAGCCTGCGCAGCGAACGGGTGGCGGTGCATCACCGCTGCCGCGTCCGCGGCGTCGAGCGGGGCGACGGTGAGCGCGGCAAGCAGGCGGCCGCGGGCCTGACGGTCGCTGCCCTCGTACCGCGCCTGGCGAACACTGACCGCCGCCGAGCCGACGGCCGGGTCGACGCCGGTACCGTGGTACGCGCACGCCGTCGCCAGCGGACACTCGGCGCACGACGGCGTGGGGCGGCACAGCACTGCGCCGAGGTCCATCAGCGCCTGGTTCCACACCCAGCCGTCGCCGAGCGGGACGAGCTCGTCGGCGGCGGCCTGCACCTGGCGGGCTGTCAGCCGCCGACCGTGCAGGCGAGCCAGGACGCGGGCGATGTTCGTGTCGACGACGGCGACGTCGGCCTCGAAGGCGAACGCCTGCACCGCCCGCGCCGTGTAGGGCCCGATGCCGGGAAGAGCGAGCAGGCCGTCGAGCGTGGTCGGGAACCCGCCGAGCTCGGTCACCCGCTGCGCCGTGGCGTGCAGGTTGCGGGCCCGGCGCGGGTAGCCGAGACCCTGCCACAGCCGCAGCACGTCGCCGAGCGGGGCGGCGGCGCAGTCCGCCGGCGTCGGGTAGGCGTCGAGGAACTGGAACCAGCGCGGCATCACCCGCGACACCTGCGTCTGCTGCAGCATCACCTCGCTGACGACGATCTGCCAAGGATCCCGCGTCCGCCGCCACGGCAGGTCGCGCAGCCGCGGCACGCCCCAGGCGAGCACCGCCGCTGTCACCTCTCCCGGCCGGCGCGATTGGAGATGTGCGCAGCTGGGCGGCACATCTCGCATCTCAGCTCACCGGCGGACGAGCGCGATTCGAGATGTGCGCAGCGGCGCCGCACATCTCGAATCGCGGCGGGTCATGCGCGCGCGGCCCAGAACGCCGCCGTGATCAGCGGATGGTCGATCGGGGTATCACCGGACGCGCCGATCGTCGCGACGACCTCGGCAAGCAGATCTCGGCGGGCTTCGTCGTCCATGGCGATCACGTAGCTGCGCGAGGCCAGCGAGTCGAGCGCGGCGGCCGCCGTCGTCGGCTGCTTCCAGCGGAACGCCGCCGCGGTCAGCAGCTCGAACAGGCCGGAGCCATCGACGGCGCGCTGCGACGGCTCGACAGCGAGGCAGATGTTGCCCCCGCCGATCGACTCCTTGCGCTCGTGCACCAGGCGCACCCACGCCGGCGCACCGTCGAGGTCGTCGTCGTTCCAGGCCAGGCCGAGCCCGCCGCCGGGGCGCAGCACCCGGGCGATCTCGGGCAGCGCCACCGTCGGGTCGAACCAGTGGAACGCCTGGCCGACGACGACCGCGTCGACCGACGCAGAAGGCAGCGGCATCGCCTCGGCCGCGCCTTCGAGCACCTCGATGCCGGCCAGCGCCGGCACGGACCTGAGCTCGGCGCGCATCCCGGCGAGCGGCTCGACGGCGACGACGTCGACGCCACGACCGAGCAGGGCGCGGGTCAACTTGCCGGTGCCGGCGGCGAGGTCGAGCACCCGGCCACCCGGCGGGAACGCACCGAGCGAGGCCCACCAGTCGATCAACTCGTCTGGGTAGCCGGGCCGGCCGGCCTCGTACTCGCGCGCCGCGCTGTCGAAGCTGCGCCCGAGCGCCCGGCGCTCGTTCGCGTCCCACACCCGGGGGCTCCGCTCACTCACCCCGCGGAGTCCGGCCAGGCGGCGGCCTCGTCGTACGGGCGGGCCCGCGGCGGGGCGAACTCGCGCTTCCACACCATCACCCGGCGACGGAAGTAGCAGACCTCCTTGCCGTCCTGGTTGAACGCCTTCGTCTCGACGGTGACGATGCCGCGGTCGGGCTTGCTCTTGGACTCCTGCACGTCGAGCACGCGGGTCTCGGCGTGGATCGTGTCGCCGTGGAACGTCGGGAACTTGTGCTGCAGCGTCTCCACCTCGAGGTTGGCGATCGCCGCGCCGCTGACGTCGGGGACGCTCATCCCGAGCACGAGCGAGTAGACGAGGTTGCCGACCACGACGTTGCGGCCCTGCACCGACTGCTCGCCGAACCAGGCGTTGGTGTGCAGCGGATGGTGGTTCATCGTGATCATGCAGAACAGGTGGTCGTCGTACTCGGTGATCGTCTTGCCAGGCCAGTGCCGGTAGACGTCGCCGACCACGAAGTCCTCCAGGTGCCGGCCGAACGGGCGCTCATGGATCGTCATGGCCGCGCACGCTACAAGCGTGCGCGGCCAGCGACCATGTCCCCAGCGAGCACAGCGAGCGGACCGCTTCGGCCCGTACGAGTCTCGTGCCGGGCGAACCCGGCGGCGCGACTGCCAGGGAGCCCGCCGCACAGGTCGGCCGCAGGCCGACCATCAGACATCGGCGTCGTCGACCGTGGGGGGCAGCTCGTCGGGTTCGGTCGGGTCGTCGTGGACGACCTCGACGTGCGGGTGGACGACGGTGACGGGTGGCGCGACCGGCGGCGGTCCCGCGGCGGGCACCGTCGGCACGTGGCGCGGGCGCTCGAAGCGGGCGGCGAAGTCGAGCGCCCGCTCGTTCGCCACCCCCGGCTCGGCCGCGAGGTCACGCAGGCGGCGCAGGCGATCGCGGCGCTCGATGCTCCACGGCCCGACGCGCAGCGACGTGTACGTGAGCCCGCCGATCACGATCGGGAAGAAGAACTGCGCCAGGCGATACGTGCCGACGCCGAGGACCGCCGTCGCCTTGTCGACGCCGAAGCCGGTGAGCGCGAGCGGCAGACCGATGTCGATCGTGCCGAACCCGCCGGGCAGCAGCGGGATCACCGCGAGCACGTTGACGAGACCGAACGCGACCATCAGGGCGTCGACGTCCGGAGCAGGACCGAAGGCCCGCAGGAACACCCACAGCGCAGCCATGTCGAGCAGCCAGTTGGCTGCCGCCCAGCCGCCGACGCGCACGAGCAGCTTGCGGTCCGCGGCCAGATCCTCGAGGCGGCCGGCGATGTGGCGGATCGCCGCGGCGGCGCGGTCCTCGTTCATCCGCAGCCTGCGGGCCGCCCACCGGAACACCTTCTCGGAACGCTCGCGACCCTCCAGCACGCCGTAGATCAGCGCGGCGACCAGGCCGAGGAGGATGATCCCGGCGACGGCCGCCGAGGCGTAGCCGGGGCTCACCCCGCGGATCGGGATCGAGATCACCAGCGCCAGCCAGAACAGGATGTTGAGCACGATCGCCGAGCCGAGGCCGGCAGTGGCAAGGGCGAAGCCGGCGTCCGGCCCCGGCACCCCGGACACGGTCAGCAGCCGGTAGCCGAGCGCCGAGCTGGCCGCCGAGCCGCCGGGGACGACGCTGGCCAGCGCCTTGGTGCTGAGCTGGATGCGGAACATCCGCCCGCCGGAGACCATCGCCGCGCTGTCGCCGAGCGCGGCCCGGGTCAAGAGCGAGTAGCAGAACAGCGCGCCCATCTCCAGGGCGAAGCCGAGCACCAGCAGCACCGGGTTGACCGAGCCGAGCTCGCTGACGGACTTGCGCAGCCCCGGCACGATGAGGACGACGAAGAAGTAGACGAGCGTGACGGCGAGCGCGATCTTCAGGGTGACCCGAATCGGCTTGAAGCGGCGCGGCCGCGCCGCACCACCGCTGCCATCCATCGGCACCGCAGGAAGCTCGCCGGTCTGCAGGCGATCCGGTGGATCGCGCTCGATCACCACCTCACATTGCTAGTCGAACCACCCGACCCACCTCAGGCAATCGTCCGAGCATGGGAGTGCGTCACGCGTCGCGCAGGGCGTAGAACGTCGATTCCAGGAGGCCCGCGTAGCGCGCCGGGTCGGGCATGATCTCCCGGCACGACGTGAACGACAGGACGAAGTCCTGCTCGTAGGACGTGACGATGTTGATCAGGCCCATCCCGTCGGTCACCGGCCCGGCGCCGAACGAGCGCACCGTGCGCGCCCCGGCGAAGTACAGCGGCTCGCGCCAGCCGGGCACGTTGGTGACCACGCAGTTCACCGCACCGGAGTTGCCGCGGCGGGCGAACGTACCGGCGACGCGGGTGCCCAACCCGATCAGCGCGCCCGGGGCGAGCTGCGACAGGTCGGTGAGCGTGCGCGCCCCGATCGCCTGGGTGAGCTCCTTCGAACCGGCCGTCGAGCGGTGCACCGCGGCGAGGCGCTCGACCGGGTCGGCGATGTCGGTCGCCAGGCTGACGACCATCGCCGACACCTGGTTGCCCATGTCCGCCTTCTCCGACTCGACGCGCACCGACACCGGCGTCATCGCTCGCATCGCCACGTCCGGGAGCTCGCTCTCACCCTCCAGGTAGGCGCGCAGCGCCCCGCCGATCACCGACAGGGCGACGTCGTTGACGGTGGCACCCGGGACCTTGGCGCGCATCGGCTTGAGGTCGGCGAAGCCGAAGAAGCGGGCGTCGACCACCCGATGGGCGCTGACCGGGCCGTTGAACCGGGTCCGTGGCGCGTTGCCGAGGTTGACGGCACCGTCGTTGCGCCGGGCCACGCCGAACGCCCGGCCGAGGCCGGGCACGAGATGGCTGGTGACCCGCGCGGCGCGCAGCGGCCGACGCACCAGGTTGGCCATCGCCCGGGTGTACAGCTCGGCCGCCGACGGATCCTTCTCGCCCTTCCACGGCACCGCCGGCGCGTCGATCTCCTCGACGATCGGCGTCGCCGTGTGGATCGCGTTGGCGATCTCCACCCCGGACTTGCCGTCGATCGCCGCGTGGTGGGTCTTCGACACCAGTGCGAACGAGCCCTTCGGCACGCCCTCCATGCCGTCGAGGCCCTCGATGACGTAGGTCTCCCACAGCGGGCGGTTCATGTCCAGCGGGCGGGCGTGCAGCCGGGCCACCTGGATGCAGAACTGCCGCCAGTCACCCGGCTTGGGCAGGGCGATGTGGCGGACGTGGTACTCGAGGTCGAACTCGGCGTCCTCGACCCACCACGGGTGGTCGAGGTCGAAGGGGACGCGCACCATCTTCTGGCGGAACGAGCGGGCCAGGTGCAGCCGTGCCTCCATGTAGGCGAGGATGCCCTTGAACGTCACCTTGCCGCCCGGCGCCGTCGACGGGTCGTAGATGGTGACACCGGTGATGTGCATCGGTGCGTTCGGAAGCTCGCTGTAGACGAACGACGCGTCTTGACCACTCAGTTGCTGCACGTGAAATCCCCCTGATCAGCCGGCAGTGCGGGCATTGTTCCAGATGCGTCAAGCGGCGACGGCTGCCAGATCGAGCACAGCGGCGCGGCTGACGACGACGCCTCGGCGCGCTGTGCCAACCTGCCGGGCCGCGGACGCAGATCCCGAGCTGACCGCGCGCTGGGCACCTACCTGGAGATCGTCGACGACGTCGCGCCCGGACTGGTCGAGGGCCTGTACGTCGTCGGCTCGGCCGCGCTCGGCGACTGGCGACCAGCCGCACCCCGACGTCGACGGGCCGTACGTCGCCTGGGGCGACCTCGTCGTCGAGCCCGCCACCGGCCTGCACCGCCCGTGGACGCTCGGCGGGTGCCTCCACCACGACGGCGAGTGCTTCGAGATCAGCCCGGTCACCTGGTACACGCTGGCCCGCCACGGGCTCGTCGTCCGCGGCCCGTCACCGGATCGACTGGTGCGTCGCCGAAGTCGTCGCCGCGATCGCGCCGCGACGTTGACGCCACCGAGGCGTCAAGACCGCGCGATGCGGCGTCAAGAACTCGTACAGGGCCGACCATCGCGGTGCGAACCTGAGCACCCTGAGCACATGAGCGCCAGGGTGCTGTTCACCATCGCCGTCCTGGTCGTGTTCGTCGCCGCGATCGCGTACGCGGCGATCTGCGCACGCGCCGCCGTCGCTGCCGAGAGCACCGATCCGGGCGGAGACGTCGAGCACGACGCCGGCCATCCCTCGACCGGTGGACGCGAATCGCACGCACCGCAGCTCGCGCAAGCCCACGCCGACATCCGCGAGGCTGCCTGAACGACCACGCTCGCGCTCCCGGCAGTGCGGGACGAGCAGACTGACGACGTGACTCGCGGCATGCTGCGCATCTACCTCGGCGCCGCGCCGGGCGTCGGCAAGACGTGGGCGATGCTCGACGAGGGCCGGCGCCGGGCCGCCCGTGGCGCCGACGTGGTCGTCACCGCGCTGGTCGCCGGCGAGCGCTGCTCCACGCTGGCCCGGGCGGACGGGCTGAGCCGGTTGCCGATGCTCGCCGTGGGCGCCGGCGAGACGGTCGACGTCACCGCGGCGATCGAGCGCCGTCCGGCGGTCGCGCTCGTCGACGACCTCGGCCGGCGCAACCCCACAGGCGCCGAGCACCCCCACCGCTGGCAGGACGTCGACGCGCTGCTCGGCGCGGGCATCGACGTCGTCACCACGCTCGACATCGGGCAGCTGTCGTCGATGGCCGACGTGGTCGCGGCGATCACCGGCGTCCGCCGCGACGACCTCGTCCCCGACTCGTTCGTCGACCGCGCCGATCAGATCGAGCTGATCGACATGACGCCCGACGCACTGCGCCGGCGACTCGCCCACGGCGACGTGTTCCCGCCTGACCGGGTGGACTCGGCGATGGCCAACGCGTTCCGCCACGGCAACCTCGCCGCGCTACGCGAGCTGACGCTGCGCTGGCTCGCCGACCGGGTCGCCGGCCAGCTCGACGAGCTCGACGAGCCGGCGGGCGGCCGCGAGCGGATCGTCGTCGCCCTCACCGGCGCACCGGGCGGCGAGCGGCTGGTGCGCCGCGCCGCCAGGCTCACCGCCGATCATCGCGGCGCGCTCGTCGGCGTGCACGTCGCCGGCGACGACACCCCGCAGACCGAGCGCGAGCTCGAGCGCCAGCGGGCCCTGCTGGCCGAGCTCGGCGGGACGTACCGCGAGGTGCTCGGCGACGACGTCGCCGCGGCACTCGCCGCGTTCGCCGATGCCGAGCATGCCACCCAGCTCGTGCTCGGCGCGTCGCGCCAGCGCCGCTGGGCGACGCTGCGCCACGGTTCGCTCGTCGCTCGGCTGGCCGACCACGGCATCGCCGCCGACGTGCACGTCGTCGGCGCCACCGCCACCACCGTCGACGCGCAGCTCCCCCGTCTACACCACCGCAGCAGCCTGCCGCCCCAGCGCAGACGCGCCGGGTGGGTGCTCGCCGTCGCCGGCCTCCCGCTGCTGTGCTGGGGGCTCGTCGCCGCCGGCAGCCGCGTCAACCTGTCGATCGCGCTGCTCGTCAACCTCGCGCTGGTGATCGTCGTCACCGTCACCGGCGGCCTGCTCCCCGGGCTCCTCGCCTCGGTGCTCGCCGTCGGGCTCGTCAACTGGTTCCTCACGCCACCGGTGCACACGCTGCACATCGCCGAGCGCGACGACATCGTCGCCCTGGTCGTCTTCGTGGCGATCACCGTCGTCGTCGGCGCGCTGGTCGACCGCGCCGCCGCGCCGCGCCCGTGAGGCCCGGCGCGCCCGGGCCGAGGCGCACGCGCTGGCACGCATGTCCGGGGCGATCGTCTCCGCCGCCGACCCGCTGCCCGAGTTGCTCGACCAGCTGCGCTCCCTGTTCGACGCGCCGACGGCGATGCTCGTCGACCGCACCGACCGCGGTTGGGGGCTCGCCGCGCTGTCGGGTGAGCAGGCCGACGCCGACCCGGCGCTGGGCGTCGCGCGCCCGTTGGACCTCGCCGGCGACCACCAGCTCGTGCTCGTCGGGGCAGAGCTGACCGCCGACGACCACGCCGTGCTCGACGCGTTCACCGACCAGCTCGTGCTCGGCCTGGAGGCCCGCCGGCTGCGCCACGAGGCGGCCGCCGTCGACGTGCTCGCCCAGGCCGACGAGCTGCGCGCCGCGCTGCTGCGCGCCGTGTCGCACGACCTGCGCACGCCGCTGTCGTCGATCAAGGCGTCGGTGTCGGGGCTGCTCGAACCGGCCGTCGCGTTCTCCGACACGGACCGCGCCGCACTGCTGGCGAACATCGACGGCGCCACCGACCGGCTCGACCGGGTGATCGGCAACCTCCTCGACATGAGCCGGCTGCAGGCCGGGGCCATCCAGACCGTGCGCCGCCCGACCGCGCTGGAGGACGTCGTCTCGGCGGCACTCGGCCATCTCGGGCCGGCCGCCGCCGACCTCGTCGTCGACGTGTCCGAGGCCCTGCCGCTGGTCGACACCGATGGCGCACTGCTGGAGCGGGCGATCGGCAACGTCGTGTCCAACGCGATCGCCTGGTCGCCGCGCGGCGTACCGCCACGCGTCGAGGCCGCCGAAGTCGGTGGTCACGTCGCGCTGCGCGTCGTCGACCGCGGCCCGGGCATCCCCCAGGATCAGCGCGCCACGGTGTTCGAGCCGTTCCAACGTCTCGGCGACCGCTCCAACGACGCCGGCGCCGGCCTTGGGCTGGCCATCGCCCGCGGCTTCGTCGAAGCCACCGGGGCGACGCTCGAGCTCGACGACACGCCCGGCGGCGGCAGCACGTTCACGTTCATCCTCGACCCAGCGAAGGACTCCGATCCATGACCGTCGACACTCGGGGGCTGCGCGCCCCGACCCGCTGCGCCACATCCACCTCCGCTCCGCTGGCGCTCCGCCGGCCGCCGCGTCACCAGCTCCGCTCGTGACGCGCATCCTCGTCGTCGACGACGAACCGCAGATCCGCAAGGCGCTCAGCGTCAACCTCACGGCCCGCGGCTACGACGTCGATCTCGCCGGCTCAGGTGAGGAGGGGCTGGCGCTGGCCGCCGGCCGCCACCCGGACCTCGTGCTGCTCGACATCGGCCTGCCCGGCATCGACGGCGTCGAGGTCGTCCGCGGCCTGCGTGGCTGGAGCACCGTGCCGATCATCATGCTGTCGGTCCGTGACGCCGAGGCCGACAAGGTCCGCGCCCTCGACGCCGGCGCCGACGACTACGTCGCCAAGCCGTTCGGGATGGACGAGGTCCTGGCGCGGATGCGCGCCGCGCTGCGCCGTCACCAGCCGGCGCCCGAGGAGGCGACGGTCGCCACTGCGCACTTCACCCTCGACCTCGGCGACAAGTCCTTGCGCCGCGCCGACGGTGAGCCGCCGCCGCACCTGACGCCGACGGAGTGGGCGATCGTCGAGGCGCTCGTGCGCCACCCCGGCCGCCTGGTCACCCAGCGCCAGCTCCTGCAGACCGTGTGGGGCCCGCAGTACGAGCGGGAGACGAACTACCTGCGCGTCCACCTCGCGGCGATCCGCAAGAAGCTCGAACCCGAGCCTGGGCGACCCCGCTACTTCATCACCGAGCCGGGGATCGGCTACCGCTTCACCCCGGACGCGGCGGACTGACGGCGGGATCCTCCTCGATCGCCGGCGTGCCCATCGCCGGGGTGCCATCGCGGTCGAGCCACTTGTGCTGGATCTCGGGCACCGGCGTGGTGGCCATGGCGATGGCCTCGTCGACGCTGTGGGCGTGCTGGGCGAGCATCCGGTGCGAGCTGCGCATGAAGCCGGCCTGGACGGAGCGCTCCATCCACTCGAACATCGGCGCCCAGTAGCCGTCCGCGTCGAGCAGGACGACCGGCTTGGCGATGATCCCGAGCTGGTTCCACGTCAGCACCTCGGCGAGCTCGTCGAGCGTGCCGAACCCGCCGGGCAGCACGACGAAGCCGTCGGCCAGCTCGCTGAGCCGCGCCTTGCGCTCGTGCATCGTCGCCGTCACCTCGATGCGCGTCAGCCCGGTGTGGGCGACCTCGGCGCCGACGAGCTGCTCGGTGATCACGCCGATCACCTCGCCACCGGCCGCCAGCGCGGCATCGGCCACGAGGCCCATCAGGCCCACCTGCCCGCCGCCGTAGACCAGGCCGATGCCTCGATGCGCCAGCGCCGAGCCGAGCTGCTGGGCGAGCGCGACGAACGCCGGCGAGTTCCCGACGTTGGAGCCGCAGTACACGCACAGGCGCGCCGTGGGTTCGGAGGGCATCGGGACAGACTGGCACAGTCTTTGCCGCCGGGCGGCGTGGACATTCCATACCCGCAGGTCACGCCACCGTCCGCACACGGGTCGCGATTCGAGATGTGCCGTCCCCGTGCGCACATCTCGAATCGCGCCGCGCCGCGGCACTTCCCCGTCACGCGTACCCATCGGTAACCTCGCGCACCGTGACTGGCCTGCCTGCCCCCGACCTGCCCGCCGCGACGAAGGTCATCGACCTGGCCGACGGGGTGGTGGCCGCCGCGGCCAAGCACCTCGCGGCCACCGGCGGACCGGACGTCCAGCAGGTGCTGGCCTACGACCTGGCCCACGCCGCGGCCCAGGTCGCCACCGCCAAGGCGATGCTCGACTACGGCGCGAAGGGTGAGCTGGAGGGTCGGCTGACGTGCGCGTTCGCCGCCGACATGATCCACGACCTGATCACCCGCCTCGCCGGGCGCGAGGAGCTGTGGGGCGTCGAGGCCGCCCCGCTGCGCGCCGCCCACCCGTTCCTGGCCACGTACCGCGCTCCCGAGGTGATCGCCTCGTTCGCCGCCGAGGCTGGCCCGCGCCACCTCGACGCCGACTTCGAGATGGTCCAGGACACGTTCCGCGCCTTCGCCGACAAGGTCATCAAGCCGCGCGCCGAGCACGTCCACCGCTTCAACGAGGACGTCCCCGAGGAGGTCATCGCCGGCCTCGCCGAGATGGGCGTCTTCGGGCTGAGCGTGCCGACCGACTACGAGGGCTTCAACGAGGGTGGCGACGGCGAGTACATGGGCATGGTCGTCGCCACCGAGGAGCTCAGCCGCGGCTCGCTGGGCATCGGTGGCTCGCTGATCACCCGCCCCGAGATCCTCACCCGCGCCCTGGTCAAGGGCGGCACGGAGGCCCAGAAGCTGTACTGGCTGCCGAAGCTGGCCAGCGCCGAGGTGATGGCTGCGGTCGCGGTCACCGAGCCGGACTTCGGCAGCGACGTCGCCGGCCTCAAGGTCACTGCCACCGAGGCCCCCGGCCCCGACGGCAGGCCGGGCTTCGTGATCAACGGCGTCAAGACGTGGTGCACGTTCGCCGCCCGCGCCGACGTGCTGATGCTGCTGGCCCGCAGCGAGCCGGACCAGAAGGGCCACCGCGGGCTCAGCCTGTTCATCGTCCCCAAGCCGCGCGGTGACGGGCACGGTTTCGAGTTCACCCAGGAGGGCACCGGCGGCAAGATGGAAGGCCGGGCGATCGACACGATCGGCTACCGCGGGATGCACAGCTACGAGGTGGCCCTCGACGGCTGGTGGGTGCCGGCGGAGAACCTGATCGGCGAGGCCGACGGGCGCGGCAAGGGCTTCTACCTGCAGATGCAGGGCTTCGAGAACGGACGGCTGCAGACTGCCGCCCGCGCCCTCGGCGTGATGCAGGCCGCGTACGAGGCCGCGCTCGACTACGCCCAGAACCGCAACGTCTTCGGTCAGAACATCGTCGAGTACCAGCTCACCCAGGTGAAGCTCGGGCGGATGGCCCTGCTCATCCAGGCGGGGCGGCAGTTCGCCTACGTCGTCGCCAAGCTGATGGCCAAGGGCGAGGGCGCCGTCGAGGCCAGCATGGTCAAGGCCTACGTGTGCAAGGCCGCCGAGTGGGTCAGCCGAGAGGCCATGCAGATCCACGGCGGCATGGGCTACGCCGAGGAGTTCCCCGTCAGCCGCTACTTCGTCGACGCCAGAGTGCTGAGCATCTTCGAAGGCGCCGACGAGACATTGTGCCTGAAGGTCATCGCCCGCCGCTTCGTCTGATCGGAGCCGTCGATCGAGTCAGGCTGCGCCGCGGTCGCCGACGAGATCGCGGTACCGGCTGACAGGGCCGGGCAGCGGGCGAACCCACACGAGGTCGCCGTCGACCTGGGCAACCTGGGCAACCGCCCGGGCATTGCCGGAACCAACGATCAGCCAAGCACCTTCTCGAACGATGCTCGGGTCACGGGCGTCACGAAGGAACGCCCACGGGAGGCCGGTGTCGTCTTCTGTGTTCAGATCGACCCGAAGGTCTACGGCAACGCTCACGGCTTCGTCCTCGTCGGGTACATGGTGCGGGTTCTGGCGCTCGTCATGCTTGCACGCGATCAGCCGCTCGATGAGCTGCCGCAGATCGACGTGGCACCGGGTCACGTGGGGCGTTCGGAACGTGGGGACCACCTCGACCCCCGCCATCGGGGATCGGAACGAGCCGAACCCGAGGCGTCCTCTCGGGCGGGCTCATGCGTCGTCGTCAGCTTGCCCGGACGGCGATCTCGGCGAGGACCACCGGGGCGAGCAGACCTGGCCAGGTGGCCGTGAGCCCGATCGCCGGCCGCGCTCCCGGCGTCGGGCGCCGGTACACGGTCAGATCGAAGCGGTCGTTGCGCAGCACCGAGCCGGTGCCCTCGTCGCGCACGAGATCGAAGCCGTCCACGGGCGCCGGCTGCAGCCCCCAGCCCCCACCGCTGATGCGCACCTTGGATGGTCCGATATACCAACGCCCTTCATGGACTGCAGCCCCAAGCGCTTCACCCTGGCCGGTCATCGTGACGGCGGCCAGCATCATCACCAACCGGGGATCACGCAACCCGTCGTACACCCATCGTGTTCCGAGCGCGGAGTGCTGCATCTCGCCGATCAACGCCTCATCAGCTCCCGCGAGCGGCGCGTCTCGATACGTCAGCGGAACCTGCAGCAGCGTGCCGCCAGCTTCGGCGAGATGAACCTCCATCCCGACGCGGCCCTCAGGGTCGTCGATGTGAAAGGAGCCGACCAACTCGATCAGCTCGTCGTTCATCGGCGCCCACGACTGGCGTGGCACCCAGGCGGCGATGAGTTCCGCCTTGGTCGGCATGGCGGTGGCGACGTGGAACAAGGCCATGACCCCGACCGTAGGTCCGGTCCACCGACGCCAGCGATCGCTTTCCGCCGGCCCAGGCGTGATGGCGCCGTAGCGTCGGCGGGCATGGACGACGGGGTCGCCGCGCTTGCCAGGGCAATCGACGGCGAGCTTCCGGGCGGCCGGCGACGAGCGGCGCGCCGAGCACGAGCGGGCGTACCTCAAGAGCAGTCTGGAGCACTACGGCACGTCGGTGCCGGCGAGCCGGGCCGTCGCCAAGGCGACCCGGCGCCGATGCGCGGACATGACGCACGACCAACTGGTCGAGCTCGTCGAAACGCTGTGGGCGCAGCCCGTACACGAGCGCCGCATGATCTGCGTGGAGCTGCTCGATCTCCGAAGCGACCTGCTCGGCCCTGCCGACATGGCGCTGCTGGAACGTCTGCTGCGCGAGTCGCGCACGTGGGCGCTGGTCGACGGGTTGGCCGCATCGGTGGTCGGGCGACTGGTCGAGCGCCATCCGGCGACGACGGCGGTCCTCGATCGTTGGGCGGCGGACGACGACTTCTGGCTGCGCCGGTCGGCGCTCCTGGCGCTCCTCGTGCCCCTGCGCCGCGGCGACGGCGACTTCGAGCGCTTCGGCTGCTACGCCGACGCGATGCTCGACGAGCGCGAGTTCTTCGTCCGCAAGGCCATCGGCTGGGTGCTTCGCGACACGGGCCGCAAGCGCCCCGACCTCGTGTTCGACTGGCTGCTCCCCCGCGCCGCACGGGCGTCGGGCGTCACCCGGCGCGAGGCGGTCAAGCCGCTGTCCCCGCGCAACGCGCCGCCATCGACGCCGCCCGCTGACGAGACTGGTGCGGTGTTGCCGAACCCGTTGGCCGAGCGTGGCGATCAGACCGCTCCGGTCATCCCGGGCACCTGCTTGTACATCACGTGACGCTCGCGCCAGCCGTTCACATCTCGGTCCAGTCGACCAGCGTCGGCCGCGACAGCATGTCGACCGACCCGCAACGCCTAGTGTCGTTGCACTGTGCAAGGACGTCGACGGCATCTGTTCCCGCCAGCGGGCGACACCATCGCGGCGATCGCGGCGCGCGAGCTGCCGGACGAGCCGGACGGCGCGCAGCAGCTGCTGTCGTGGAACCTGCACCTGACGCTGCGGCGCGATCCCGTCGGCACCGACAAGCCGCTGCTCGGCAGCGACGTCGTCTACCTCGAACCGCCGCTGCCGTGACCGCGACGACGACGCCGACGATCGTCGCCGCCGACCTCGCCGCCGGGCACGACGGCCTCGCCGAGGTCAGCGTCACCATCCGCTACGCGAACGGCGCCGAGCGGGCGATCTGCCTGCCGTGCGACGTCGTCGACGGCGCGCTCGACCGCGCCGGCATCACCGACCTCACCGATCTGATCGGCAAGAGCTGGACGACCCTCGCGGTCACCACCTGAACGGAGCAACCACATGGACCTCGTCATCCGCAACGGACTGATCGTCGACGGCACCGGGCTGCCCGGCTACCGCGGCGACGTCGGCATCGACGGCGGCCGGATCGTCAGCGTCGGCCGGCCGCTCGACAACGCCGATGCCGACCGGGTGATCGATGCCGGCGGCCACGTCGTCGCCCCGGGCTTCGTCGACCCGCACACCCACCTCGACGCCCAGCTGCTGTTCGACCCGCTCGTGTTCCCGACCATCGAGCACGGCATCACCACGGTCGTCACCGGCAACTGCTCGTTGAGCATGGCCCCGGTGCGCGAGGGCCAGCGCGACCGCTTCTCGCGCATGTTCCGGCTGATCGAGGAGATGCCTGCCGAGGCGTTCGACACCGGCGTCGACTGGCGCTGGGGCGAGGGCTTCGACGGCCTCGTCGAGACGATGGCGAGCGACCTCGCCGTCAACGTCGCCCCGCTCGTCGGCCACTCCGTGCTGCGCCTGTACGTGATGGGCGACGACGCCCGCCGTGCCGCGACGCCCGAGGAGCTGGCGCAGATGTGCGACGTCCTGCGCCAGTGCCTGGCCGCCGGCGCGGTCGGCATGTCGACGAGCTTCGTCGACATCGAGGACGACTTCTCCCCCGTCCCGTGCCGCTTCGCCGACCACGACGAGCTCGAGGCGCTGTGCGCCGTGCTCGGCGAGCGCGGCCGGATGCTGCAGATCGTCCACGAGTTCTTCGACCCCGACCTGACGATCACCCGCGTCGAGATGCTCGGCGACATCAGCCGCCGCCACGGCATCCCGACCACGCTGTCACCCTTGTTCCACAGCAACGCCGCGCCGGCCAACACCGACCAGGTGATGGCCGCCGTCGAGCGCGAGGTCGCCAACGGCGGCCGGGTGTGGCCGCAGGTCCAGACCCGGCCGATCGACATCAGCTGGACGCTCGACCAGCGCTCGATCATGTTCCTCGTCATCCCCGGTTGGTGGCAGGTGCTGTCGATGCCGTCGAAGGAGGCCAAGCTGGCCGCGCTCGCCGACCCGGCGACGCGCGCCCAGCTGGTCGCCGGCCTCGAGCGCGCCAGGATGAACATCAGCGAGATCGTGATCCGCGAGGCGGCCACCGAGGCCAACGCCGGGCTCGCCGGCCGCACGATCGGCGAGGTCGCCACCGAGCGCGGCATGTCGCCGGCCGAGACGCTGATCGACCTCGCCGTCGAGGAGGACCTCGGCACGTGGTTCATCCGCCCGAACATCGGCCACGTCGACGACGACGCCGTCGGCAGCCTGCTCGCCCACCCCAACGTCCACGTGGGCGCCAGCGACGCCGGCGCCCACGTCGGCTCGTTCGCCACCTACGGTGACATCGCCTACCTGTTCAGCCGGTTCGTGCGCGGCACCGGTGCGCTGACCGTGGAGGCCGCCGTCAAGAAGGTGACTGCCGACCCGTGCGCGATCTGGGGCATCGCCGACCGCGGCCTGCTGCGCGAGGGCTACGCCGCCGACGTCGTGATCTTCGATCCGGCGACGATCGACCGGGGCCCGGAGATCGCCTCCGACGACTTCCCAGGCGCCGGCACCCGCTGGATCCGCCGCTCGATCGGCATCGACGCGGTCGTCGTCAACGGCACGGTGACGTGGACCGCCGACGACGGCTACGTCACCGACGCCCGCGCCGGGGTGATCGCCACGCGGTGACGAGACCGCACCGATCGCGCACCCCGGAGGCCGACCATCAGAGAGCTTCGAGAAACTCGACCAGGGCCTCGTTGACCTCGGCGGGGCGTTCCTGCTGGGTCCAGTGGCCGCAGCCGGGCAGGATGATCGAGCGGTGCAGCTTCGGCAGCGTCGTCGGGAAGCGGTCGATCGACGCCTGACCCCAGATCGTCGGGCCGTCCTTGTCGCCGCCGACGAACAGGGCCGGCACCTCGATCGGCTTGCCGCGGAACGCCGTCAGGTCCTCCCAGTCGCGGTCGACGTTGCGATAGCGGTTGAGCCCACCGGTGAACCCGGTGCGCTCGAACTCGCCGGCGTAGAAGTCGAGGTCGGCGTCGGTCCACCACGCCGGCATCGCGTCCGGGTAGCTGAACCGCTCGTACATCTTCGCCCCGCGCGGGATCGTCGCCATCGTCCCGCCACCGGCCGCCGGCGGCGCGTCGCCGGACGCCGAGAAGTAGAAGCCGAGCAACCAGCGACGGACGTCCTCCTCCAGTTCGGCCTCGGCGCGGCCCGGCTGCTGGAAGTACTCGATGTAGAACTCCTCACCGCCGCCCATCATGCGGAACGCGTCGGTCGGGCGAGTCGGGCCGGCCGGCGCGAACGGCACGGACAGCCCGGCGACGCCACGGAACACGTCAGGGCGCAGCTGCGCCGAGCTCCACGCGATCGGCGCGCCCCAGTCGTGGCCGACGACGACCGCCTGCTCCTCGCCGAGCGCGCCGACGAGGGCGACGTTGTCGGCGACGTGGGCCAGCATCCGGTACGCCTCGATCGGCGCCGGCGCCGCCGAGCGCCCGTAGCCGCGCACGTCGATCGCCACCGCCCGGTAACCGGCCGCAGCGAGCGCCGGAAGCTGGTGGCGCCACGAGTACCACGACTCCGGGAAGCCGTGGACGAGCAGGACCAGTGGCCCCTCCCCGGCCTCGACGCAGTGGATGCGGATGCCGTTGACCGGCACGGAAAGGTGGCGCAGCTCGCTCATCAGCGCAGCGTGGCACACGGCCCGCTGCGCTCACGGCAACCCGGCTCCCTCGCCCCGCAGTTGCGATGCGAGATGTGCGGCGTCGGTGGGCACATCTCGCATCGGCCGGCCGGAACGCAGCCCCGCGGCGTCAGGCGACCAGCTCGGCGAGGGTGGTGATGCGGTCGAAGTCGGCGCCGGGGTGGTCGTCGTACGGGTCGAGCAGGATCGGGTGCAGCCCGGCGGCACGGGCGCCGGCGACGTCCATCGTCACCGAATCGCCGACGTAGCCGATCCGCGCCGGGGCGATGCCGTCGAACAGGTGCAGGGCGTGGTCGAAGATCCCCGGGCTCGGCTTGGCGACGCCGACGAGGTGGCTGTCGACGATCACCCGCACCGGCGTGTGGTCGCCGGGCCCGACCTGGCACACGCCGAAGCGGCGCAGGATGTCGGCGATCTGCCCGCTGGCGTTGCTGACCACGCCGATCGGCACCCCGTCCTCGTGCAGGCGGCGCAGGGCGGCAACGCTCCCGGCGATCGGCCAACGCCACAGGAGCGCGGTCCGAGTGCGGTCGAGCACGTGCGCGGCCATCTCCCGATCGTGCTCGGGCACACCGACGCTGTCCACGTAGACGAGGTTGTAGTCGTCCCAGAACGTCTCACCACTGCCCGCCGCGCTCTTCGCGGCCATCGCCCGGTAGTGGGCGCGGATGTGCAGGTCGATGTCGGTGGACCCGCCGTAGGGCGCCAGCAGCGGGACGAGCACCGTGGGGTCGGGCAGCACCAGCACGCCGCCGGCGTCGAACAGGTAGGCATCGAGGTCGCGCACCGTCACATCATGGCGGCTCGCCGCCATGCGACATCTTGGCCCGGGGTGGCGAACGCCCGTAGCCTCGCAACCCGTGCGCAGTCCCAAGGACTTCTTCAAGCCGCTCGCCGTCGGCGCCCCGCAGCCGTTGCGGGAGATCCCGATCCGGCCGAGCCGGGTGATCCACTTCTTCCCGCCGCAGAACGAGAAGATGGTCGCCAAGCTGCCCGACATCGTCCCGACGGTCGACGTGCTGCTCGGCAACCTCGAGGACGCCATCCCGATGGCCGACAAGGAGGCCGCCCGCACCGGGCTGGTGAAGGTCGGCCGGGAGATCGACATGGGCCAGACCCAGCTGTGGACCCGGGTCAACAGCCTGGATTCACCGTGGTGCCTCGACGACCTGATCACGCTGGTCACCGAGATCGGCGACAAGCTCGACGTGATCATGATCCCGAAGGTCGAGGGGCCCGAGGACATCCACTACGTCGACCGCCTGCTCGCCCAGCTGGAGGCCAAGGCCGGCCTGGCCGAGCCGCTGATGATCCATGCCATCCTGGAGACGGCGCGCGGCGTCACCAACCTCGAGGAGATCTGCGCCGCCTCGCCGCGCATGCAGGGCGTGTGCCTCGGCCCGGCCGACCTGGCCGCCAGCCGGCGGATGAAGACGACGCGCGTCGGCGGTGGCCACCCGGACTACGTCGTGCGCGTCGACCCGTCCGCCGACGACCCGGAGGCGCCTCGCCCGACGTTCCAGCAGGACCTGTGGCACTACACGATCGCCCGGATGGTCGACGCCTGCGCGGCGAACGGGATCCTGCCGTACTACGGGCCGTTCGGCGACATCAAGGACGTCGTCGCCTGCGAGGACCAGTTCCGCAACGCCTACCTGCTCGGCTGCGTCGGGGCGTGGAGCCTGCACCCGGTGCAGATCGACATCGCCAAGCGGGTGTTCAGCCCGCGGCCCGCCGACGTGGCCCACGCCCAGCGGATCATCGAGGCGATGGGCGACGGCACCGGCGCGCTGATGATCGACGGGAAGATGGAGGACGACGCCTCGGTGAAGCAGTGCCACGTCGTCGTCAACCTCGCCCGCGAGCTGGCCGCCCGGGATCCCGAGCTGGCCGTGGCCTACGGGTTCACGTCATGACCGCCGAGCGCAGCGAGGCGGGCGACGGCGCGAGCGCCAGCGAGCCCGGCGCCGATGGGGCGCGAGCGCAGCGAGCGGGGGCGCAGCCCCCGGGATCACGGTTCGATCCGCTCCGCCCCCGCCGCTCGGTGCTGTACATGCCGTCGGCCAACGAACGGGCGCTGGAGAAGGCCAAGACCATCCCGGCCGACGCGATCATCTTCGACCTGGAGGACGCCGTCGCCCCCGACGCCAAGGCCGACGCCCGGCCGAAGGCGGTCGCCGCCGCCTCGTCCGGCGAGTACGGCAACCGGGAGCTGACGATCCGCTGCAACGGCCTCGACACCGAGTGGGGCGCCGACGACATCGCCGCCGCAGCCACGTCCGGCGCGGCCGCCGTGGTGATCCCGAAGGTCTCGTCGGTGGCCGACATCGACGACGTGTCGGCGCGCCTCGACGCCGCCGGCGCCTCGCCGGACATGACGATCTGGGCGATGATCGAGACGCCGGCGGCGATCTTCGACGTGCGCGCCATCGTCGCCCACCCGCGGCGTCAGCGTGCTGGTGATGGGCACCAACGACCTGGCTCGCGAGCTGCGCGCCCAGCTGCTGCCCGGCCGCCACCCGCTCGTGGCACACCTGGCGACGGCGTTGGCGGCCGCCCGCGAGGCCGGCAAGGTGATCGTCGACGGCGTGTTCAACGACGTCAAGGACCTCGACGGCTTCCGCGCCGAGTGCGTCCAGGGCTGGGAGATGGGCTTCGACGGCAAGACCCTGATCCACCCCGGCCAGGTCGACGTCGCCAACGACGTGTGGGCGCCGAGCGACGACGACGTCGCCCACGCCCGCCGCGTGATCGACGCCTTCGAGGAGGGCCTCGCCTCCGGCAAGGGCGTCGTCACCGTCGACGGCCGGATGATCGAGAACCTCCACGTCGTCAACGCCCAGCGCGTCCTGGCGACGGCCGAAGCCATCGCCAACCTCGCCTGACCAGACGCCGGCAGCGCGGGCGCGATTCGAGATTGGTCGCCCCGCTGCGCACATCTCGAATCACCCGTCGTCAACGGATCGACGCGATTCGAGATGTGCAGCGTCCGTGCGCACATCTCGAATCGCCCGGGATCAACCGGCGGGGGCGACCAGCTTGCTGAGCGCGGCCTCGGCGGCGGCCATCTCGGGGACGTCGACCTCGTGGAGGCGGCTGAGGTAGGTCACCGAGACGTAGCCGTCCTCGACGGCGCCGCCGTCGGTGTCGCCCGGGAGATCGAGCGGGTCGCCCCACTCCATCGCCACCCGGTAGGCGCCGTCCTGGCCGACGATCGGCACGAGCTCCGCCTTGGACACCGGGCGCTGCGGGTCACGCCCGACCGTCGTGTGCCGCCAGCCCTTCATCTCCCCCACCGGGCAGTTCGGCACGTTGAGGTTGACGACCACCGCGTCGTCGGGCAGCGAGCCGGCCAGGCCGGCGACGAAGGCACTGGCCACCTCGGCGGCCGAGTCCCACTGCTGACCGACGATCATCTCGTCCCAGGCCTGGCCCTCGACTCCGATGCCGGACACCGACTGGCTGACGGCGAGGCCGGAGATGTTGCCGATGCGGCCCGACAGCGTCGCCCCGATCGTGCCCGAGTGGTACACCGAGCGCCCGACGTTGGCACCCGGGTTGATGCCCGAGACGACGAGGTCGAACGGCGCCCCGAACGCCCCGAGCCGGGCGAACATCACGCACAGCGCCGGCGGCCCCGACAGCGACCAGGCCTCGTCGATGCCGTCGACGTGCCGGCGCCGGGCCTCCGGGTGAGCGAGGTGCAGCGCCCCGACGGCGGCGCTGGCCCCCGAGTACTCGCTGTCGGGTGCGACGATCACCACCTCGCCGTGGGGGCGCATCGCCCTGGCGAGGATGTGCAACCCGACCGAGTCGATGCCGTCGTCGTTCGTCAACAAGATGCGCACGGCGTCGGAACCTAGATGATCGACCTCCGACCGGTCCGTCCGGCGAGCGCGGCGGCTCTCTGGCGTCTGTGTCGCCGCACAGACCGCACGTGCCGTCTGTGCGGCGACACAAACCCGGCTTCCACGGTCGTTCCGGTCCGGCAAACGTCTTTGTACGAGAACAACGGCCGTTCTGTCCGGCACGGGCTGTTACGAACAGTCCGTCCGGGCGATCTACGATTGCCGGCATGAGCGCTGCGTACGACGACGATCGAGCCCACGTCTTCCACTCCTGGAGCGCGCAGGGCAGCCTCGCCCCACTCGTGGTCACCGGCGCCGAGGGCAGCTGGTTCTGGACCGAGGACGGCACCCGCTACCTCGACTTCGCCAGCCAGCTGGTCAACGCCAACATCGGCCACCAGCACCCCAAGCTCGTCGCCGCCATCCAGGAGGCCGCCGGGCAGCTGTGCACCATCGCCCCGTTCCACGCCACCCCGGCACGCAGCGAGGCCGCCCGGCTGATCACCGAGGTCGCCAACGTCGGCGGCGACGGCCGCTTCTCCCACGTGTTCTTCACCAACGCCGGCGCCGAGGCCACCGAGAACGCGGTGCGCATGGCCCGCCTGCACACCGGGCGGCACAAGCTGCTCACCACCTATCGCAGCTACCACGGGGCCACCGGCGGGGCGATCACGCTCACCGGCGACCCGCGGCGCTGGCCGAGCGAGCCGAGCATCCCAGGCGTCGTCAAGTTCTGGGGCCCGTACCCGTACCGCAGCGCGTTCCACGCCGCGAACGAGGCCGAGGAGTGCGAGCGGGCGCTCGCCCACCTCGCCGACGTGCTGATGGTCGAGGGAGCGCACAACGTCGCCGCGATCATGCTGGAGACCGTCGTCGGCACGAACGGCATCCTCGTCCCGCCCGACGGCTACCTCGCCGGGGTCCGCGAGCTGTGCGACCGCCACGGCGTCGTGATGATCTGCGACGAGGTGATGGCCGGCTTCGCCCGCTGCGGCGAGTGGTTCGCGTTCCAGAAGTGGGGCGTGCAGCCCGACCTGGTGTGCTTCGCCAAGGGCGTCAACTCCGGCTACCTGCCGCTCGGCGGCGTGGTCATCAGCGCACCGATCGTCGAGACGTTCAAGGACCGTGCCTACCCCGGCGGCCTGACCTACAGCGGCCACCCGATGGCGTGCGCGTCGGCAGTGGCGAGCATCAACATCTTCAAGGAGGAGGGTGTCATCGAGCACGCCCGGATGCTCGGTGCCGACGTCATCGGCCCGGCGCTGGAGAAGCTGCAGGCCAACCATCCGTCCGTCGGCGACGTCCGTGGCCTGGGCGTGTTCTGGGCGATCGAGCTGGTCCGCAACCGTTCGACACGTGAGCCGCTCGTGCCGTTCAACGCCGCCGGCGCCGACGCCAAGCCGATGAACGACATCGCCGCGACGTGCAAGGCCAAGGGCGTCTGGCCGTTCACCCACTTCAACCGGGTGCACGTCGTGCCGCCGTGCACGACGAGCGTCGCCGACGTCGAGCACGGCATCGCCGTCATCGACGAGGCGTTGGAGATCGCCGACGCCCTCGTCACCGGCTGAGCCGACCCCGAGATTCGTTCGAGCGAACAGACCGAGTGCACGTTTGATCGCTCGAACGAGCCCGAACGGGCATCAGTCCGAAAGGGCCGGGAGGCCGTCGATCGAGGTGGCGTTCTTTGCCAGCCAGTACTCGGCGACGCCGTCCGGGCCCTTCGCTTCGGCCCACTCGATCAGCTTGGTGCGCTCACCGACGTACTCGTACAGCGGCACCGAGTAGCCGCAGCTGTCGCTGACCCGGTCGGCCTGCACCCAGATCACGGCGCGGGCACCGGGCCCGACATCGAACAGGCCGGCGACGCGCGGATCGTCGAGTCCGAGCACCTCGCCGTGGCCGTGCACCCGCACGATCCGTGGCGGCCCTTCGAACGCCGACCACATCAGCGTGATCCGCCCGTTCTCGCGCAGGTGGGCGATCGTCTCCGCCCCGCTGCCCGTGTAGTCGAGGTAGGCGACGGTCAGCTCGTCGACGACCCGCAGCGAGTCGAACCCCTTCGGCGACACGTTGACGTGCCCGTCGGCACCGAGCGGTGCGGTGGCCACGGTGAACATGTGCTGGCGCCGGATCCACTCGGCGACCGGCGGCGTGATGCACGGATGGACCGTTCCCATCGGAACAGTCTGCTCAACACCACCGCGCGCTTCACACCGTTTCAGTAGCCGTCCAGTGGATCGAGGCGACGCAGACCGGCGAACCGGGCGAACCCGTGATCACCGGTCGCTACCACGGACCGGTTGGCCAGCGCGCACGCGGCGATGTAGGCGTCGGGGACGAGGTCGCCGCGGATCTGGCGGTCGGAGCGAGCGATCTGCGCGAACCGGCGCCACACCGCCTCACCCGTCGGCACCCAGACGGTGGCTGGTGATCCGATCAGCGCGTCGACGAAGCCGACCGCCGACGACGTCGACGACGGCGGATCGAAGATCCGCGAGTTGGTGACGATCCGCACGAATCCGCTGAGGACGACGTCGACGAGGCCGATCTCCTCTGGCCCGCCCAGCGCTCGATCCAGCCACTCGTGGACCGCGTCGTGACCATCGGTGTCGCGCCGGTGGGCTCGCACCAGGACGTTGACGTCCGGGATGATCACCGCGGGCCGTCGGCGTCGAGCGCCCCCCAGATCTGCTCGCGATCCTCGAGATCGACCAGCGGATGCCCACCCCGTCGACCGGCGACTGGCAGGCGCCGATGGGCAGGCGCCGCCGGAGGCTTGTCGAGCACCGCGCGCAGACCCTCCTCGACCAACGAGGTGAAGGTGCGGCCCTCAGCCAGCGCCCGACGACGCGCCGCTTCGGCCAATGCGTCAGGCAGCAGGATGGTCGTCCTCATGCATATGAGCATATGCGGCGAAGCGCCGCTGCTCCGGACGTCAGTTCACTTCCCAGGTGCCGGTGCTGCGCAGCAGGCCGGCGAGGTCGCCGGGGCCCTTCTTGGCGGACGACTCCATCACCTGGGCGGCGACCATCTCGCCGTAGCCCAGGCCGCGGTCGACGTCTCGGAAGATGCCGAACGGCGTCGGCGAGTGGTCGTCGTGCGACAGGCGAGCCAGCGCGAAGGCCAGGCTCGGGTCGTCGCGACTGGCGTCGTGGACGAGGATCGCATCCTCGCCGACGTCGGCGACGGCGACGATCTCGAGCTGCCCGTCCGGCCGCATCACGACGCCGCGATGACCCTCGGCGCCGAAGCGGATCGGCTGACCGTGGACCAGGTCGATCATCATCTCCTCGCGAGCGACACGGCCGGTGACGTGTTCGAACGCGTGGTCGTTGAACACGTTGCAGTTCTGGAAGATCTCGACGAACGACGCGCCCCGGTGGTCGTGGGCGGCCTTGAAGGTCCGCATCATGTGCTTGCGGTCGAGGTCGTGGGTGCGGGCGACGAACGACGCCTCCGCGCCGAGTGCCACCGACAGCGGGTTGAACGGCGGGTCGACCGAGCCGAGCGGGGTGCTCTTGGTGACCTTGCCGATCTCCGACGTCGGCGAGTACTGGCCCTTGGTCAGCCCGTAGATCCGGTTGTTGAACAGCAGGATCGTCAGGTTGACGTTGCGCCGCAGGGCGTGGATGAGGTGGTTGCCGCCGATCGACAGGCCGTCGCCGTCGCCGGTGATCACCCACACGTCGAGGTCCGGCCGGGCCACGGCCAGGCCGGTGGCGATCGCCGGGGCGCGCCCATGGATCGAGTGCATGCCGTACGTGTTCATGTAGTAGGGGAAGCGGCTGGAGCAGCCGATCCCGCTGACGAACACGGTGTTCTCGGGGGCGACGCCGAGGTCGGGCATCAGCTGCTGGACGGCCTGCATGATCCCGTAGTCGCCGCAGCCCGGGCACCAGCGGACCTCCTGATCGGAGATCCAGTCCTTCTTCGTGGTCAGGGGGACGATCGTGTCACTCATGAGCGCAGGGCCTCCGCAATTGCATCTTCGAGCTCGACGGCGGTGAAGGGCAGGCCCTGCACCTTGCTGACCGGCTTGGCGTCGACGAGGAACTCGGCGCGCACGATGCGGCACAGCTGCCCGAGGTTCAGCTCGGGCACGATGATCTTCGGGAACCGTCGCAGCACCTCGCCGAGGTTGCGTGGCAACGGGTTGAGGTGGGTGAGGTGCACCCAGGCGACCTTGGTGCCGGCGCGCCGCGTGCGCTGCACCGCGGCGTCGATCGCCGCCCACGTCGAGCCCCAACCGAGCACGCACAGCTCGGCGTCCTCGTCGCCGGTCACCGTCACCTCGGGGATGTCGTCGGCGATCCCGGCGATCTTGGCGGCGCGCAGGTGGACCATCTTGGAGTGGTTCTCCGGCGTGTAGTTGATGTTGCCGGTGCCGTCCTCCTTCTCGATGCCACCGATGCGGTGCATCAGGCCCGGCGTGCCGGGGATCGCCCACGGGCGGGCCAGCGTCTCGGGGTCGCGCAGGTACGGCCAGAACTCCTCGGTTCCGTCGTCGGCGACGTGGTTCTTCTCGGTGGCGAACGGCACGGAGATGTCCGGCAGATCGGCGACGTCGGGGAGCTTCCACGGCTCGGCGCCGTTGGCGATGTAGCCGTCGCTGAGCAGGATCACCGGGGTGCGGTACCTCAGGGCGATGCGTGCCGCCTCGATCGCCGCGAAGAAGCAGTTCGACGGGCTGGAGGTGGCGACGATCGGCAGCGGCGCCTCGCCGTGACGGCCGAACAGGGCGATGTTCAAGTCGGCCGCCTCGGTCTTGGTGGGCAGGCCGGTGGACGGGCCGCCGCGCTGGATGTCGATGATCAGCATCGGCAGCTCCAGCGACACCGCCAGGCTGATCGTCTCGCTCTTCAGCGCGACGCCAGGGCCGCTGGTGGTGGTGACGCCGAGGTGCCCGGCGAACGCCGCGCCGAGGGCCATGCCGGCGGCGGCGATCTCGTCCTCGGCCTGGACCGTGCGCACCCCGAAGTTCTTGTGCTTGCTCAGCTCGTGGAGGATGTCGCTGGCCGGGGTGATCGGGTAGCTGCCGAGCGTCACGGGCAGCTTGGCGAGCTGCCCGGCGGCGACCAGGCCCCAGGCGAGCGCTGTGTTGCCGCCGATGTTCGTGTACTCGCCGGCCGGCAGCTTCGCCGGGCGGACCTCGTAGGGGTGGTCGAACAGCTCGGTGGTCTCACCGAAGTGGTAGCCGGCGTGGAACGCGGCCGTGTTGCTGGCCTTGACGAGGTCCTTGAAGCGCCCGCCGATCCACGCCAGCGTCGGCTCGATCGGCCGGGAGTACAGCCACGAGATCAGCCCGAGGGCGAAGAAGTTCTTCGAGCGCTCGGCGTCGCGCGGCTTGACGCCGAGCGGCGCCGTCGCCGTCTGGGTCAGCGACGTCATCGGCACCTCGATGACCTTGTAGGCATTCAGCGAGTCGTCCTCCAGCGGGTTCGTCGCGTAACCGGCCTTGGCCAGGTCGCGCTCCTCGAACGCGTCGGTGTTGACGATCAGCAGGCCACCCTGCTCGAGCCGGCCGATGTCGGCCTTCAACGCCGCCGGGTTCATCGCCACGAGCACGCTCGGCGCATCGCCCGGCGTGGTGATGTCGTGGTCGGAGATGTGCACCTGGAAGCTGGAGACGCCGTTGACCGTGCCGGCCGGGGCACGGATCTCCGCCGGGAAGTCGGGCAGCGTGGACAGGTCGTTGCCGAACACGGCGCTCGCCGACGTGAACCGGTCGCCGGTCAGCTGCATGCCGTCGCCGGAGTCACCGGCAAAGCGCACGACGACGCGCGAGATCGTCTCGGCCCGACGCCCGACTGGACGCTCGACGGTGTCGGTCATGACACCTCTCCCCCTCGGAGGGCACGCCCCCCGGTCTGCGGACGGCCGGCCCCCTTGCCGGATCCGTCACGCCCGACGCTAGCCCGCGACCCCGCCGAGCGACGGAGCGACGGAGCGACGGAGCGACGGAGCGACGGAGCGACGGAGCGACGACGGTGTCACGCCATGATCACTGCACCACGACAGGGTCGAGGGCGCGCATCGAGCGGCGCACGATGAGCGGGCCGAAGCGCTTGGCGAAGTCGAGCCACGCGGGATCCTCCCAGAGGGCAGCGCGGCGGGCGCGGCGGTCCTCCTCGGAATCGAAGCCCCAGATCTGGATCATCTCGTCCATGCTGCCGCCGAGCTCGACGGTCCACAGGCCGACCAACGCGTCCTCACCGAGCACGCGCCGCAGGATCGCCAGTCCCTCGTCGAGGTACGCCTGGACGAGCACGGCGGTCTTGCCGACCTGGTCTCGTAGACCTGCTCCTCGTGGACGGGCCAGGCCATCAGCGCGCCCCGTCGGCGAGACCCGGCGAGCGCATCTTGGTGATCTTGGTGGTGATGTGCGCACCGGATGTCGTCGTGCCGTACCTGGCCGGCCGGTCCGGGCCGGTGCAGGTCGGGATGACCTCGATCACCGCGTCGTAGTTCGGCTGGTGGAAGAACGTGAACGAGTAGCGGTCCGACGCCGCGTCGGCCATCGTCGGCGGCAGGGCGACGCGGTGGATCGTCGACACCCACTCGTCGTTGGTCCACTCGGCCATCAGGTCGCCGAGGTTGATCACGAACGAGTCCTCGACGTACGGCGCCGGCGTCCACTCGCCGTCGATCAGCACCTCCAGCCCGCCAGGGGCGGCGTCGCGCTGGACGATCGTCAGGCTGCCGAAGTCGGTGTGCGCACCGCCGCGCAGCTGACCCGGGAGCGGCTCCGCCTGCAGCGGCGGGTAGTGGATCCCGCTCATGTTGGTGATGTGGCGATCGACGAGCGCGTCGAAGTGGTGCTCGTCCATCCCGAGCGCCAGGGCGAAGATGCGCATCAGCTCCGTCGCCAGTCGAGACATCTCGCGGTAGTACTCGGACCACACGGCACGCAGCTCGGCCGGCTGCGCCGGCCACTGGTTCGGGGCGAAGAACGCTCCGGCGCGCTGCGACGAGAAGTAGTCGTCGGCGGCGGGCACGTCGACCGGGCCGATCGACAGCGACTCCTTGATGTCCGGCGGCGACTCCTGGCCGTAGCTGGCGGCCAGCGACTCCGCTTCGGCCATGTAGCCGCGGTAGCGGTCCGGCGGCATCTTGATCGCCAGCTTGTCGTCGTCGGGGAGAGCGAAGAACTCGGCGGTCACGGCGCGCAGCCGAGCGACGAGGTCGGGGTCGACGCCGTGCCCGGTGATGACGAGGAAGCCGATCGAGCGGCAGGCGTCGTTCACCGCCTCGGCGACCGCCTGCTTGCCCTCGGGCGTGCCCTCACGGTACGGATCGATGTCGATCACCGGGATGGCCTTGCGGATGATGGTCTCGGTCACCCGACCACGATGCACGACGCCGGCACGCCCGGGATCACCTGCGGCGGGTGATCCCCGCGGCGACGATGACGATCGGGTTGCGGCGCCGTTCGGGTGGGCGCGATTCACGACGCCTGGCGTCGTCTTCCGCGCCCACGCTTGTGTTCAATGGCCGATGGCGCGGCAGCTCGGGCCGTCGACGCGGCCGGCGAGGCGGTGGCGGATGCCGTTGCGGACGCTGACGACGGCCGGGTACAGGCCGCCGGCAGCGGGCTCATCGGCGACCCGGGCGTCACCGTCGACGATCAGCTGGTAGTCGTCGCCGTCGGCCAGCCAGGCCAGCGACACCGCGGGGTTGGCGAGGACGTGGCCGCGCGTCGTCGGGCCGACCTGGAAGGCCAGCCCGTCGCCGGCGACGGTGACGAGAACGGTGCCGACGTGCGGCGCCCCACCGGGGCCGACGGTGACGAGCGTGGCCAGCGGCCCGTAGTGGTCGAGCTGCGCGGCGACGTCGGCGAGCGCGACGGTCTTGGACATGGCCTCACGCTATGCCGATCGTGTCGCGCCTCGACCGGGTCCCGCCCGGTCAGGGCGCGACAGGGTGGGACGCCCGCACCGGACGCCGGCGAACAGCGGCTCGTTGTCCTCGCGCATCGGCACGGCGAGATCGTTCGCCGGTTCCGAGCGCAACCCATCGGGGTCGACGAAGCGACACGCGCCGCCGCCGGTGGCGACGGCGTTCCAGCCGTGCACGTCGCCGTGGACGAGCACCGCACGAGCCGGTTCGAACGCAGCAGCGCGCGAGTCGCAGCAGGCCACGGCGCGGTCGACGACGGCACGGTCGCACGGGCGGTCGAGTCGCTCCCACGTCGTGACGATGTACCGTCCCAGCCAGGCGGCCTTCTCCGCCGCGGTCGGCAGGGCGACGTCGGCCGCGACTGGGCGTCACATCGCCGACAGCGTCCGCACGATCGTCGCCAGGATCTCGGGCACGTTCAGGCCGAGCTCGTGGAGGTTGGGGCCGAGCCGTTCGAGCAGCGGGACCGGCGCCTCCTCGTCGACCGCCCCGCCCGACAGTGCTCGGGCGCGGACGAGCGCGGGGACGTCCGCGACAGGTCAGCCCCCGAGCGCGTCGCCGGGGAAGCCCCGGCACGGGTGCACGTCGTCGACGAACACACCGGCAGCGACGCCCGGGTCGCCGTCCATGACGCGCGCGACCTCGCCGGGGGTGGCGTCGAACACGGCCACGCCGCACACCGCCGAGTCGTCCATGACGGGGCAGACGACGTCCGTCACCCCGTCGGCGCGCAAGCCGAAGTTGCGGCGGCCGTGCTCCCACACGATCGCCGGCGCGCCCTCGTCCTGGTAGGCAGGGCCCTGGCGGAGGATCACCGGCGCGTACTCGTGCGTCGTCGCCAGCCCGGCGCGCGTCTCCTCGTCGCTGACGTGCGGGATCTCGCTGGCCACCGCCGCACCGTAGGGCTAGAGCAGCCCGCGCCTGGTCGCCTCGACGACCGCCTCGCGCCGGGAGCCGACCCCGAGCTTGTCGTACAGGTGACGGGTGTGGACCTTGAGCGTGTTGGTCGACACGTGCAGCCGCGCCGCCACTTCGGCCAGCGTGTCGTGGCCGTCGAGCAGCCGCACCACCTCCAGCTCACGAGCGGTCAACCCGCCGGGTCCACCCGGATCGCTGATCGCCCGGAAGCGCTCGCGCACCGACGTCGTGAACGGGCGCAACGCGTGATGGGCACGGCCGATCTCGGTGAGCGCCCGCATCACCGGCGCGCCGACCTGGCAGAACGGGGCGATGATCCCCTCGGGCGCGGCGAGGCGCACGGCGAGCAGCAGGGTGTCGTTGGCGTCCGCGCCCGACTGAAGCCCGGCCAGCAGCGCCAGCGCGTGCACCCGCTGGTCGAGATAGCCCTCGGCCTCGTCGAGGCCACGGGCGAGCACGCGCCGCGCGTCGCCGAGTCGATGCTCGGCGACGGCCAGCTCGGCGGCCGCCACGGCGTGGTGCAGCGAGCGGGCGGCGATGTCGCCGGCGAGCAGCTCGCGGGCGGCGCGCAGGTCGCCGGCCCGGATCGCGTGGCGGGCCCGCTCGGCGTCGATGTACGCCAGGAACAGGTAGTCCTCGCGCCGTTCGGGGAGCCGGGCGCTGGCCAGATCGAGCAGGGCCAGCGCCTCGGCGTCGTGGCCGCCGAGGCTGGCGACGAGCGCCCCGATCGTCGGGATGATGGTGCCGACCACTGCGTCCTGGTGCCACACGCAGCGCTCGGCGCGCTCCAGGTGGGCGCGGGCCGCGTCGAGGTCGCAACGGAGGTAGTGGATCCAGCCGAGCGCGTGCCACAGCTCGGCCGCCCAGCCCGAGCCCTGCCAGCCGCGCTCGGCGGCCAGCGAGGCGGCGATCGCGGCGAGCTCGTCGGCGTCGTTCACCCTGTTCTGCGCGGTCAGCACGCCGACGAGCTGGCTGAGGCAGCCGAGGCGGAGGTAGTCGAGGCCGACGCGCTCGCACGTCGCGAGCGCGTCGCGCAGGTCCCGCTCGGCGTCGGCCCGCTCGCTCGCCCAGTACTCGGCGACGCCGACGCTGAGCAGCACGTACGCCCGCAGCCGGGCGGCGACGTCGGCGTCCGGTGGCGGGTCGGCGAGCGCCGCCGCGGCCAGCAGGCGGGCGTCGGCGGCCCGACCGTCGCGACGGGCCAGCTCGATCGCCAGCACCAGCTCCGGTCGGCTCGCGGCGGCGTCGAGCGAGGGTCGTCCGCCGCCACGGTCCAGTGCGGCGAGCGCGCCGATCGCCGCGAGCACCGGATCGGCCTCGAGTCGGCGGCGCGGGATCGCCGCGACCAGCCCGGCCAGGCGGTCGAGGTCGCCGCCGACGAACAGCGTGATCCACACGTCGTCGATCAACCCGACGGCAAGATCCCAGTCCTGCGCGGCGACGGCGTGCGGGAAGGCGCGCTGCGACTCGCCACGCTCGCGATGCCAGTGCGCCACCCGGGCGTGCTGGGCGCGGTGACGTGGCGGATCGGTCTGCAGCAGGTGACGCTCGAGCGACTCGGCCAGCAGCGGGTGGTAGCGGAAACCCCCGAGGTGGTGGCGGTCGGCAGCGGTGAAGACGCCGGCGTCGACCAGCTCGCGCAGCAGCGCCGCGGCGTCGGGACGACCGGACAGCAGCGTCGCCAACCCGGCGTCGAGGCTGGGGGCGACGCAGGTCGCCAGGAGGAAGTCGCCGGCGCCGGCCGGCAGCGCGTCGAGCACCTCCTCCTCGAAGTAGCGCTCGACGTCGTGCTGCCCGGCGCGCACCCCGGCGATCACGTCCTGCGGCGGCGTCCCGGCGAGCAGCGGCATCGTGGCCAGGCGCAGTCCTGCCGCCCATCCCCCGGTGCAGTCGACCAGGGCACGCACGTCGGCGGTGTCGAGACGGCAGCCGGCGTCGGCGAACAGCTGCGCGGCCTCGGCCTCGGTGAACGCCAGCTCCGCCTGGCCGATGTTGGTGATCAGGCCGGCGACACGCAGGCGCATCAACGGCAGCGGCAGCGATCGCCCGCTGACCACGAAGCGCCACTGCGCCGGCCGGCGGCGCAGCAGCAGCGCCAGGCCGTCGGCGCCGGGGCCGCCGGCGAGGTGGTGCACGTCGTCGACGACGAGCACCAACGGCACGGCCCCGTCGTCGGCGCGGGCAGTGACCGCCTCGACGAGCTCGCCGACGTCGACCTCGCCTTCGGGGGCGACACCGACCCCGGCGAGTCGATCTCGATCCGGCCATGTCGACGCCGCGACGGCGGCGAGCAGCTTGCGCCACAGCCGCGGCGCGGCGGCGTCACCATCCTCCAGCGAGACCCACGCGACCGAGATGGCCGAACGGCGCGTCCGCTCCCACGAGACGAGCAGCTCGCTCTTGCCCCAGCCAGCGGGCGCGGCGACGGCGACCGTCTGACCGCCGGCCACCTGGTCGACGAGCTCGACCAGCCGCCGGCGGGCGACCACCTGGCGCGGCCGCTCACCCATCGGTGCAGTTCGGCGCGGCGACCGCGAACCGATCACCGGCCGGCGACGTCATCGACACCATGGCGACGACGTGGGGGAACGACCACCGAACGCGACGGCCGGGACGGCCGGTCACCGTCAGCAACTGACCATCGGGGGCAGCGGCGCCGGCGCACGCCGGGCCGCCGCCCCCTCCGGTCGTCAGTTCCCGCCAGGGTTGACGGTGACGGTGGCCTTCTGGAAGTCGAGGCCCTTGGCGTCGAACGAGGAGTCCTTGGCCAGGTTCGCCAGCGCCGCGTCGACGATGTCGTTGGTGAACGACTCGGCGTCGGGCGCCTTGGTGATGACGGTCTTGCCGTCGAGGTTCTTGGTCGACTGGGAGATCTCGACCGTGCGGTCCCAGGCCTCCTGGTCGATGACGCCGACGCCGTCGGGCGACGGCCAGATCAGGGCGTTGATCTCGTTCATCTGCCACAGCTGGTGGCTGGAGCCGCCGTACGGCGGGTTCTGCTTCATGACGATGTCACGGCACGCCTCGAGGTGGTCGCGGCAGTACGCCCAACCCTTCAGCGAGCCCTCGACCAACGCCAGCGCCTTGCCGCAGTACGCCGGGTCGGACAGCTTGTCCTGGTCCGCCCAGATCGCGTCCTGGAGCATGCCGACACCCTCGTCCTCGTAGCTGACGACGTTCAGGTCGTCGGCCGTGTAGGGCTTGCCGGTGGCCTCGTTGGTGGTCTCCAGCAGCTGCGCGTACTCGTTGTAGGTCATCGCCTCGATCGCGTCGATGTCGCCGCTGGTGAGGCCGCTGACGTCGAACTGCTGGGCGACGAGCGTGACGTCCTTGGCCGGGTCGAGCCCTTCCTTGGACAGCGCGGCGAAGATCTCGTACTCGTTGCCGTAGCCCCAGTTGCCGATCTTCTTGCCCTTGAAGTCCGCGGCCGAGGTGATGCCCTTGTCCTTCAGCGACACCTGCAGGGTGCCGGAGCGCTGGAAGATCTGGGCGATGTTGGTGACCTTCGCGCCAGCCTCGCGAGCGGCCAGCGCCTTGGGCACCCACGACACGGCGAAGTCGGCCGCGCCGGTGGACACCTGCTGCACCGGCACGACGGTCGAGTCGGCGAGCGGGACGATCTCGACGTCCAGGCCGAGGTCCTTGAAGTAGCCCTGGTCGATCGCCGCGAAGTAGCCGGCGAACTGCGACTGGGCGACCCACTGCAGCTGCAGCTTGACCTTGTCGCCGTTCGGGGCGGTGCACTTCGACGTGTCGACGGCGAGACCGCCGGTGGCCGCGCCGCCGCCCGTCGAGGGCGTGCTCCCGCCGGAACCGGCCGTCGTGGTCGCCCCGCCGGCGGTGGTCGTCGCCCCGCCGGCCGTCGTCGTGGCCGCAGCCGTCGTCGCGGTCGTCGAGTCGCTCTTGCCGTCCGAGCCGCAGGCGGCCATCAGGAACCCGGCGGCCGTCAGCACGGCCCCCGCCTTCACCCATCGTCTGGCTTTCATGTGTCCTCCCCTTGCTGGATGTGGTGGTCTCACCTGGTGGTCCGGCGCCGCTGCCAAGGCACGGCGAAGTACTCCAGGAGACTGGCGACGGCCAGGAACAGCAGGCCGACGATCGATCCCCCCAAGACGTACGCGAAGGCGAACGCCGACTTCGACAGGCTGAAGTTGGCGGCGATCTTCTGGCCGAGCCCGTCCTGCGTCCCGCCGAAGTACTCCGAGACGAGCGCGATGATCACCGCGACCGGCGCCGCCGTGCGGATGCCGATGAACAGGTAGGCCATCGCATTGGGGATGCGGACCTTGCGCATCACCTCTCGCGGCGACGCGGCGTACGAGCGCATCAGCTCCAGCTGCGTCGGCTGGCTCTGGCGCAGGCCGCGCGACACCTGGATGAAGATGATGAAGAACACCGCCAGCGTCACCATCACGCGGCGACCGGTCTGGGTGGTGACCGAGTACATGTTGTTGAGCACGGAGACGATGACCACGGCCGGGATCGCCGCGATCGCCACCGCCAGCGGGGTGAGGATCTCGCCGAGGAACCGGAAGCGGTTGGCCACGGCGGCGAGGAACACCCCGAGCAGGGTGCCGAAGACGAGGCCGATGAACGCGTTCGTGCCGGTGACCATCATCGCGTCGCGGACCAGCGAGAAGTTGTCCGTGAACTCCCGCCAGATCGCCGACGGCGCCGGCATCACGAACGGCCGCACGTCCTGCCAGTTGATGAACGCCTCCCACGCGGCGATCATCACGACGCCGAGCACCACCGGCGGGAGCACGACGGCCAGCGCGTGGCGCAGGCCCTTCGTCGCCGAGGCCCGCCGGCCCGGGAGCGTCACCGGCGCGGTCACCGGTCCTCGATCCCCCGTGCGCCGGCGGCCAGCTCGATGCCGCGCAGCGCCTCGCGCACCTCGGTGATCCGCTTGAAGAACACCCCGTCCTCGCGGGTGTCGTCGTCGCGTTGGGCGCCGAGGCCGACGTCGACGATCGTCTCGATCCGCCCCGGTCGCGGCGACATGACCACGACCCGATCGGACAGGTAGACGGCCTCGGGGATCGAGTGGGTGACGAACACGATCGTCGTACCCGTCTCGTTGCGGATCCGCAGCAGCTCGCTCTGCATGTGCTCGCGAGTCATCTCGTCGAGCGCGCCGAACGGCTCGTCCATCAGCAGGATGCGCGGGTTGGCGGCCAGCGAGCGGGCGATGGCGACGCGCTGCTGCATGCCGCCGGACAGTTGCCACGGCATGTGCTTGGCGAACTGGTCGAGCTTGACGAGGGCCAGCAGCTCGGTCGCTCGCGCCTGCCGTCGACCCTTGTCCCAGCCCTTCAGCTCCAGCGGCAGTTCGATGTTCTTCTGCACGCTGCGCCACTCGAACAGGCCGCTCTGCTGGAAGGCCATCCCGTAGTCCTGGTCGAGGCGGGCCTGGTGGGCGGTCTTGCCGTTGACCGTCACGCTCCCCGTGGTCGGCTCGATCAGGTCGGCGATCAGCCGCAGCAGCGTCGACTTGCCACAGCCGGACGGGCCGATCAGCGAGACGAACTCGCCCTGGTCGACGGCGAGGCTGATGTCGACCAGCGCGTCGACGCGGTCGGTGCCGCCGGCGTTGAACACCTTGCCGAGGTTGGTCACCTCGACCGCCGGCATCGTCGCGTCGGTTCGCTCGCTCATTGACCCTCCGGACGAGAGCGCAGCATCAACTTCTCCAGCCCGACGACGAGCGCCGACATCGCCAGGCCGAGGACCGCCGCGCCGAACACGGCGGTGAACAGCTTCGTCGGGTCGCTGCTGGTCAGCTGCCCGTAGAGCAGGACGAGCTGTCCAATGCCCTGGTTGATCTTCACCGAGATCTCCGAGACGACGACGCCGATCACGGCCGCCGCGCCGGCGAGGCGCAGCGACGGGGCGACGAACGTCGCCGACGCCGGCAGGCGCAGCTTGATCAGCGTCTTCCACCAGCCGGCGGCGTAGGAGTCCATCAGCTCGACCGACTCCGGGGCAGCCGACTTCAGGCCGCGCAACGTGCCGATGGTGACCGGGAAGAACGCCAGGAACGCGCCGAGCAGGCAGGCGGCGATCCACTTCTGGTCGCCGAGGTCGCGGCTCCACGAGGCGAGCACGAACACGAGGACCGGGGCGATGCCGATGATCGGGATCGTCTGGCTGATCACGAGGTACGGCATCAGCGCCCGCTCGACGACCTTGAACCGCGACATGAGCACCGCGAGCACGACGCCGATGATCACGCCCAGCACGAACGCGGCGAGCGCCACCCGGAACGAGTACCAGGTCGCTCTGGCGACGACACCGGCGATGTTCGGCGTGCCCGGCCCCGTCTCGGGATCGCCGAGGCGGGTGATCATGTCCCAGACGTGCGGCATCTCCCGGGCGCCGGTGCGCGGCAGCAGCTTGAAGCCGAGGATCTCACCGCCCCTGGTCGGGCCGACCGCCTTGTAGGCCTCCCACAGTAGGGCGACGAGGGCGAACGACAGTGGGAACATGACCAGGGCGCGCACGCGCGACCGGCGGGCCCGCTCGGTGCGCTCGGCCGGCGTCGTCGCCGGGTCGAGCGGGTCGGCGATCGCCGGTGTGATGGTCACCGCCACGAGAACGACCTCACGACTTCGCGCGCACCGCCTCGGCGACGGCCGGGATGACCTTCTCGCCGTAGACGCCCAACGTGTGGTCCTTGTCGTCGTGCTGCAGGTAGATCGCGAACTGGTCGACGCCGAGCGCCTTGAGCGCCTCCATCCGCTCGACGTGCACCTCGGGCGGGCCGACGATGCAGAAGCGGTCGACGATCTCGTCGGGCACGAACTGGGTGTGGGTGTTGCCGGCCTGGCCGTGCTCGTTGTAGTCGTAGCCCTCGCGGCCCTTGATGTAGTCGGTCAGCGCCTGGGGGACCATCGAGGTGTCGGAGCCGTAGCGGGCGACGAGGTCGGCGACGTGGTTGCCGACCATCCCGCCGAACCACCGGCACTGCTCACGCCCGTGCGCCAGCCCGGCCTCGGTGCCGTCGGTGACGTAGGCCGGGGCGGCGACGCAGATCGTGATGTCGTCCGGGTCGCGCCCGGCATCGGCGGCCGCCTTGCGGACCGCGCCGATCGTCCACTCGGCGATCGACAGGTCGGCGAGCTGGAGGATGAAGCCGTCGCCGACCTCGCCGGTGAGCGCCAGCGCCTTGGGGCCGTAGGCGGCCACCCACACCTCCAGCTCCGAGCGCGACGCCCACGGCAGGCGCAGCTCGCTGCCCTTGTAGGTGACGCTCTCGCCGTTGGCCATCCCGCGGATCACGTCGATCGAGGCGCGCAGCGTCGCCAGCGTGGTCGGCGCGCCGTTGGTGACGCGCACCGCCGAGTCGCCACGGCCGATCCCGCACACCGTGCGGTTGCCGTACATCTCGTTGAGCGTGGCGTAGACGCTGGCCGTCACGGTCCAGTCGCGCGTGGCGGGGTTGGTGACCATCGGCCCGACCGTGACGTTGCGGGTCTCGGCGAGGATCTGGCTGTAGATGACGTACGGCTCCTCCCACAGGATGTGCGAGTCGAACGTCCACACGTACTCGAACCCGTACACCTCGGCGCGCTTGGCCAGCTCGATGACGCGCCGCGCCGGCGGCGTGCACTGAAGCACCACTCCGAATTGCATGTTCACCTGTTCTCGGGGAAGCCGAGGTTGATGGTGCTGGTCGACGGGTCGGGCCAGCGGCTGGTGACGACCTTGGTCTTGGTGAAGAACCTGACGCCGTCGGGGCCGTACATGTGGGTGTCGCCGAACAGGCTGGCCTTCCAGCCGCCGAAGCTGTAGTAGCTGACCGGCACCGGGATCGGCACGTTGACGCCGACCATGCCGACCTGCACGTCGAACTCGAACTGGCGGGCGGCGCCGCCGTCGCGGGTGAAGATCGCCGTGCCGTTGCCGAACGGGTTGTCGTTGATCAGCGCCAGCCCCTCGGCGTAGCCGCCGATCCGGGTGACGCCAAGCACCGGACCGAAGATCTCGTGGTCGTAGGCCGCGGTGCCGGGCTTGACGTCGTCGAGCAGCGACGGCTTGAGGAAGAACCCACCGGTCGGTGCGCCGTCGCGGCCGTCGACCACGACGGTGGCGCCCTCGGCCGGCGCGCCCTCGATGTACGAGGCGACCTTGTCGCGGTGCTCGGCGGTGATCAGCGGGCCCATCTCGTTGTCCGGCTCGCTGGCCGGCCCGACCTTGATCGCCGGGATCCGCTCGCGGATCTTGTCGACCAGCGCGTCGGCGATGGAGTCGACGGCCAGCACGACGGAGATCGCCATGCACCGCTCCCCCGCCGAGCCGTACGCCGCGCTGACGGCCGCGTCGGCCGCCATGTCCAGGTCGGCGTCGGGCAGCACGAGCATGTGGTTCTTCGCCCCGCCGAGGGCCTGCACCCGCTTGCCGTTGCGCGTCCCGGTCTCGTAGACGTACCTGGCGATCGGCGTCGAGCCGACGAAGCTCACCGCGGCGACGTCCGGATGCTCCAGCAGCGCGTCGACGGCCTCCTTGTCACCGTGGACGACGTTGAAGCACCCGTCGGGCAGCCCGGCCTGCTTGAGCAGCTCGGCGAGCAGCATCGACGCCGACGGGTCCTTCTCGCTCGGCTTGAGGACGAACGTGTTGCCGCACGCCAGCGCGGTGGCGAACATCCACATCGGCACCATCGCCGGGAAGTTGAACGGAGTGATCCCGGCGACGACGCCCAGCGGCTGCTGGATGCTGTAGACGTCGACGCCCGTCGACGCCTGCTCGCTGTAGCTGCCCTTCAACAGCTGCGGGATGCCGCAGGCGAACTCGACGTTCTCCAGGCCGCGGGCCACCTCGCCGAGGGCGTCGCCGAGGACCTTGCCGTGCTCGGCCGACACCGCCGAGGCGATCTCCTTGCGGTTGGCGTCGATCAGCTCGCGCAGGCGGAACATCACCTCGGCGCGCCGGGACAGGTTCGTGGAGCGCCACGACGGGAACGCCGCCTTGGCCGCTGCGACGGCGGCGTCGACCTCGGCGGTGGAGGCGAGGTCGACCGACGCGGCCTGCTCGCCCGTCGCCGGGTTCCACACCACGCCGGCGCAGCCGGAGGCGCCGGGCACGACCCTGCCGTCCACCCAATGACTGATCCGGTTCATCTTCAGGCCCTCCTCAGACCAGGTACTGCGACAGGCCGCGCTTGACGTAGCGACCGTGGCCGGCGCGGCCGCGGAACTGGTCGTCGGCGACGATCACCTGACCGCGCGACATCACGGTGTCGACCTTGCCGTCGACCTCCCAGCCCTCCCAGGCCGAGTAGTCCATGTTCATGTGGTGCTTGCGCCCGGGCTCCTCCATGCCGATCACCGTCTTCGACGACGGGTCCCAGACGACGACGTCGGCGTCGCTGCCCGGGGCGATCACCCCCTTCTGGGGGTACATCCCGAACATCCGCGCCGGCGTCGTGCAGCACGTCTCCACCCAGCGCTCGAGCGACAGCTCGCCGGCGACGACGCCCTGGTAGATCAGCTCCATGCGGTGCTCGACGCCGCCGACGCCGTTGGGGATGGCGGCGAAGCTGCCGATGCCGAGCTCCTTCTGGTCCTTCATGCAGAACGGGCAGTGGTCGGTGGACACGACGGCCAGCTCGTTCATCCGCAAGCCGCGCCACAGGTCGGCCTGGTGGCCGTGGCCCATGAAGCCGGTCCAGTCCGGGTCGTGGTCCCTGGAGCGGACCGGCGTGGAGCACACCCACTTGGCGCCCTCGAAGCCGGGGCGGCCCAGCGTCTCCTCCAACGTCAGCCACAGGTACTGCGGGCACGTCTCGGCGAACACGTTGCGGCCCTCGCGGCGCGCCGCGGCGACGTGGGCGAGGGCGTCGCCGGCCGACATGTGCACGATGTACAGGGGCACGTTGCCGGCCACGTGGCTGAGCACGATCGCCCGGTGCGTGGCCTCGGCCTCCAGCGGCGACGGCCGGGTGAGGCTGTGAAACCGCGGGTCGGTGTCGCCGCGGGCCAGGGCCTGCTGGACGAGGACGTCGATGGCGATGCCGTTCTCGGCGTGCATCATGATCATCGCCCCGGTGTCGCCGGCCACCTGCATCGCCTTGAGGATCTGGCCGTCGTCGCTGTACAGCACGCCCGGGTAGGCCATGAACAGCTTGAAGCTGGTGATCCCCTCGTGGTCGACGAGGTAGCGCATCGCCTTCAGCGACTGCTCGTCGACGCCGCCGATGATCTGGTGGAAGCCGTAGTCGATGGCGCAGTTGCCGTCGGCCTTGCGGTGCCACTTGGCGAGCGCCTCCTGGACGTCGCCGCCGGTGTTCTGCACGGCGAAGTCGACGATGGTGGTGACGCCGCCCCATGCGGCAGCGATCGTCCCGGTCTCGAACGTGTCGCTCGACTCGGTGCCCCCGAAGGGCATCTCCATGTGCGTGTGCACGTCGATCCCGCCAGGGATGACGTACTTGCCGGCGGCGTCGATCACCGTGTCGGCACCCTGCTCGGCACCGGCAAAGTAGCCCGGCGCGCCGAGCGCGGTGATCGTCTCGCCGGTGATCAGCACGTCCTGGGCGATGACGCCTGTGGTGCTGACGACCTTGCCGTTCTTGATCAGGGTGGTGGACATCGGCTCAGGCCCTCCATTCCGGGGGCTGCGCCCCCGCTCGCTGCGCTCGCGCCCCGTCGACGTCCGGCTCGCTGGCGCTCGCTCGGCCGTCCAGTCGTGACTCGCTGCGCTCGTTCACGCCTGCACCAGCTCGTCGTAGGCGTCGGGGCGGCGGTCGCGGTAGAACGCCCAGCGATCACGGACGAGCTTGATCTTGCCCATGTCGAGGTCGCGCACGATCAGCTCCGGCTTGTAGGCGTCGCCGACGTCGCCGACGAACTTGCCCTCCGGGTCGACGAAGTAGCTCTGGCCGTAGAAGTCGTCGTCGCCGTACTCGGCCTCGATGCCGACGCGGTTGATCGCCCCGACGTAGTACATGTTGGCGACCGCGGCGGCCGGCTGCTCCAGGCGCCAGATGTACTCGGACAGGCCGCGCGACGTGGCCGACGGGTTGAAGACGATCTCCGCGCCGTTGAGCCCGAGCGCCCGCCAGCCCTCCGGGAAGTGACGGTCGTAGCAGATGTACACGCCGACCTTGCCGACCGCCGTCTCGAACACCGGATAGCCGCCGTTGCCGGGGCGGAAGTAGTACTTCTCCCAGAAGCCCTGGGTCTGCGGGATGTGCTGCTTGCGGAACTTGCCGAGGTACGTGCCGTCGGCGTCGACGACCGCCGCCGTGTTGTAGTAGGTGCCCGGCTGGGTGACCTCGTACATCGGCAGCACCATCACCATCCCCGTCTCCTTGGCGATCGCACAGAAGCGCTGGGTGGTCGGGCCGTCGGGGATCTGCTCGGTGTAGTCGTAGTACTGCGGGTCCTGCACCTGGCAGAAGTACGGCCCGTAGAACAGCTCCTGGAAGCACATCACCTGGGCGCCCTCGGCCTTCGCGTCGTGGGCCGCCTGCTCGTGCTTGTCGAGCATCTCCGCTTTCGTGCCGGGCCAGTCGGTTTGCAGCAGCGCTGCTCGGACGGTTCGTGCCATGCGCGGATCGTAATGTGACGGCGAGGGCCGGACAATGACCTCGTTGTAACCGGACAAACTGTCATACGCCGTTGACAGAGAGGGGGCATGCGGAGGTGGATCTCACCGAGCACATCGACGATCGCAGCGCGCGGGCATCGCCGCGGCGGTCGGTCGGCTGATCACGTCGGGTGACCTGCCGATCGGGTCGCGGCTGCCCACGGTGCGCGAGCTGTCACGCTCGCTCGGCGTCTCCCCCACCACGGTCTCGGAGGCGTGGCAGACGCTGTCGTCGGTCGGCGCGCTCGACGCCCGCGGCCGGCGCGGCACGTTCGTGCGCGAGCCGACCGGGCCCGGCTCGCCGGCGCGCTACCGCGCGTCGCCGCCGCGCCTGCCGGGCGGGAGCGGTCGAGCCATCTCGCCCTCGACCTGTCGACGGGGACGCCGCATCCCGCGCTGCTCCCCGACCTCGGGCCGATCATCGCCCGGGTCAGCCGCCAGTCGCTGACGTCGAGCTACCTGGACTCGCCGGTGCTGCCGGCTCTGGACGAGGCGCTGCGCGGCGTCGTGGCCGTTCGCGCCGGAGGAGCTCACCGTCGTCGACGGGGCACTCGACGCGCTCGACCGCATCCTCGGTGTCGTCGTCCGCCTCGGCGACCGGGTCGTGCTCGAGCACCCGACGTTCCCGCCGCTGCTCGACCTGCTCGAACGTCTCGGCGCGGAGGTGATCGGCGTCGACGTCGACGACGAGGGGCTGTCGGTCGACGGGCTGCGCGACGCGCTCGGCCGTGGCGTGCGCGCCGTCGTCATCCAGCCACGGGCGCAGAACCCGACCGGCGTGTCGATGACCACCCGCCGCGCCAAGGCGATCGCCCGCCTGCTCAACGGCCGAACGACGGTGGTCGTCGAGGACGACCACGCCGGCGACATCGCCAGCGCCCCGCTGATCAGCGTCGGCACCCACCTGCCCGAGCGGACGGTGCACATCCGCAGCTTCTCCAAGAGCCACGGCCCGGACCTGCGCCTCGCCGCGGTGGGCGGTGCCGGCGACCTCGTCGTCGCCGTCGCCAACCGCCGGCTGCTCGGACCGGGATGGAGCAGCCGGATCCTGCAGGCCGTGCTCGTCGAGATGCTCCACGACGCCGCGACGATCGACGCCGTGACGGCGGCACGCGCCGAGTACGCGCGACGCCGCGGCGCGGCCACGTCGCTGCTGCGCGACCGGGGCGTCGCCGTCGCCGGCACCGACGGGATCAACCTGTGGATGCGCGTCGCCGACGAGCGCGGCGCGCTCGTCGCACTCGCCGCCCAGGGCATCGGCGTCGCCCCCGGCGACCCGTTCCTCGTCCGTCCGGACGACGACCACCTGCGCGTGACCATCGGTCTCGTCGACCACGACCTCGACGCCGTCACCGCCAAGCTCGCCGACGCCGCCGTCCCATCCTCCCGCGCGTCAGGCCTCCGCTGAGGTGTCGACGCGTGCACTGATCTGGCTCACTTCCGAGCAGATCCGGTGCATGCGTCAGTAGGTGCCGCCGAGCTTGGTGTGGTCCCAGCTGACGGCGCGCTCGACCTCGAAGACGACGCCGAGGCGCTTGCGGGCCTGGGCTTCGATGAACGGCAGCGCGGCCTCGCTGATCGCGTTCGGGCCGTTGTACTTGACGGCGACGGCCTTGCCGATCTCGAGGATCTTCGCCTCGTCGTCGACGATCCGGCCCCTGCCGACCAGCTCGACGCCGCGCAGCTCGTTGTACGACTCACCGCTCTCGACGAGCCCGGTCATCTTCGAGTCACGGCGCAGGTTGGCGATCTTCTGGCTCTTGGCGAACGTCCAGAACGTCGGCTTGCCGTCGATCACCTCGTACCACATCGCCACGACGTGCGGGTGGCCCGTCGGGCCGATCGTGGCGACGTTGAGGATCTTCTGCCCGGCCAGGTAGGCCTGGATCTCGTCGTCGGACATCGTGATCTGCGAGCGGCGGCTGGCCATGGACCGAACGTAGCGGCGCGTGCGCTCCTACATCGGGCTCGGCCGCAGCAGTTCCGGGGCCACCGGGCACTCCGGGACGAGCACGCTCGCCGACGTGCCACGGTCGACGCGGCCCGCGTCGCGCACGACGTCGGAGCACAGGCCGAGCGGCAACGGCTCCGTCTCGGCGCGCCACGGCACCTCGGCGCTCGCCGCGGCCCGCTCGACGACCACGTCGAACGTCTGCTCCGGCAGGCACCGCCCCCGGCCGGCCACCAGCCACACGGGGATCTCGGCCGCGTAGGCGACCGACGCCGCGGCGAGCGAGCCCTGCACGGCGAGCGCCTGGCTCGGCGTGCACGCCAGCGCCTCGATCAGCACCGCATCGCTGGCCAGCACGGCCGCGCCGATCCCGGCCGGGTCGACGACCTCGGCCTCAATGTCGTTGCGCTCCAGCCGGCGGGCGAACGACATGCCCTCGCCGGCGACGTCGACGGTCAGCACCAGCGAGTCGCCGCGGCGGATCAGCGCCTCACCGGCGAGGTCCGGCCAGCCGAGCACCGTGACGGTGGCCTCCGGCGGAAGGGCGTCGATCAGGATCTCCGGCGTGGGGTCGTCCTCGATCAGGTCGGCCAGCCGGCTGGCCGCCTCGAACGGTGACGGGGCGGCGACGACCGACGAGCACAGCCACCACAGCGGCCCGGACGTCGGGTGGCGCTCGACGATCCGCCGGCAGGCGACGACGATCCCCGCCGGGTCGAGCCCAAGCCCGCGCAGCGCGCCCGCCGTCTCCCGCACCAGCAGCCGCTGATCGCCCCCGTGCGAGCGGGCGACGTACCGGAGCCGCTCGATCGGATGCACGCGACGAACCTACTGGCAGCGCCGCCCAGGTCTCACGGCTGCGCTGCGATCGCCGCGCGTCGTCAGCCGCCCATGCCGGGGGCTGCGCCCCCAAGGGCGCCTGCGGGCCTGCCCGATGCGCCACATCGACGTCCGGCTCCCTGGCGGTCGTTCGGCCGTCCGCCTGAGCTCGGCTCAGGCCCACCGTGGTCAGCCGGCGGTGTAGCCCGGGGGTGCGTGTTCGCCGAGGAAGCCGGCGCCGATCATCTCCAGCTCGACGGAGCGCTGGCCGAGCGCGCAGTGCCAGGTCGAGCCGTCGGCCGAGGTGCTGCGGCAGCCGCCGCTGACGATCGAGTCCTCGCTGATGACGGCTTGCACCTCGCCGGTGTGGTCGATCCCGTGGTCGTCGTACCCCCCGGCGCGGCGGTAGTCCTCGACGGCGCAGTCGAACTCCACGCCGTCGGTCGTGGTGCACATCGGGACCAAGCCCTGCATCGTCGCCCCGACCGGCAGCGGGAAGAGCTGCGGCGGCAGCGTCGTGGTCGTCACGGGCACCTCGACGATCGCCGTCACCGGCGCCGGCTCGTCGGCGGCCGCCCCCGGTATCGCCGGCGACGATCCCGACCGCGCCACGCCGACGAACGCGAGCAGGCCGACGGCTGCGGCGGCGCCGGCGAAGGCGAGACCGCGCCGGGGCCGTTCGCTGCGGACGTCGACGACAGCCACGTGGGACACGCCAGATTCGATCTCGTCGAGGGTGTCGTCCACCCGGACGCGGGCGGCCTCGCGGTCGAGGTAGTCGGTCAGCTGGTGGGCCATGACAACGCCTTTCGGAGGTGCTTGAGGGCTCGGTCGATCCATGGACCGACCGAGCCGGGTGGGCAGCGCAGGACCTGGGCGATCTCCACGTTGGTCATCCCGACGTAGAACCGCAGGACGATCACGGCGCGCTGGTTGAACGGCAGGACGTCGAGCGCGTCGGCGATCGAGTCCGGTTGCAGCGCGATCCCGTCGACGGCGACGAGCCGCGGCAGGAGCCGCTCGTGGCGACGCTTGCGACGGGCGACGTCGCGGCACCGGTTCAGCACCGCACGGTTGAGGTACGGGCCGGGTTCGGCGATGTCGTCCCAGCGCCGGTAGACCTCGACGAACGCGTCGTGGACCACGTCGTTGGCCGTCTCCGCCGACCCGACGAGCAGCGCGGCCCGGCGAACCTGACCGTCGACCTCGCCCCGGTAGAAGTCGGCGAACGCCGCCGCTGCGGGGCACACGTCCAGTGCTCGTCTCGTTGCCGACATCAACTCATCCCACGTTCACCCCCGCCCGATCGATACACACCGCCGAGCGTTCGCCCCAGATTCGCACGGGCGGCCGACGCCACCTGGCGGCTCCCATCCTTGGGTGGCCTCGGTCGTGCTTGCTACCGTTGCCCGCCGTGGCCACCGCTCCCCCGCTCGACATCGAGCTCGTCACCCTGGCCGGCGAGGCCTACACCGTGGAGCAGCGGCTGACCACGTTCCACATGGCCAGCGTGATCCTCGATCCGTACACGAACGAGAGCTCGTGGATCCTCAAGCCGGCGGCACGGATCCTCGCCGGGCTGCGTGGCTCCGACGTGCGCGTCAACTTCGTCGTCACCTGCGGCCCGGCCGACGCCAAGCGCTTCCTCGGCCCGCTGGCCGAGGAGTTCCTCGTGTTCTGCGACCCGAGCCGTGCCTTCGTCAGAGGGCTCGGCCTGGCGACGCTGCCGGCGTTCGTGTTCCTGCGGGTCGACGGCACCGTGCCGGCCGCCGCCGAGGGTTGGAACCCGACCGAGTGGCACCAGGTGGCCGAGACCATCGCCGAGACGACGGCGTGGTCCGTGCCGAGCCTCGTCGCCCCCGGCGACCCGAGCCCGTTCCACGGCACCCCCGCGCTCGGGAGCTGATGTCCGTGCTCCGGTCGGGGCCAAGCCCCTCCCTGCGCCTGGCCTGCTCGCCGCCTCCGCTGCGCTTCGGCGCTCACCGCGCCTCGAATCGGTGACAGGCCCATGATGTCGGCGTGCGACTGCCCGCCGAGCTGACCGACCTGCCGGTCGTCGAGGTCCTCGACGACGTCGCCACCGCCCTCGCCGCCGGCCGCGACGTCCTGCTCGTCGCCCCGCCCGGTGCCGGCAAGACCACGGCGGCGCCGCTGCGCCTCGTCGACGAGCCGTGGCTCGGCGGCCGGTCGATCGTCGTCCTCGAACCGCGCCGGCTGGCGACGCGCGCCGCGGCCCGGCGGATGGCTGCGCTCGTCGGCGAGGACGTCGGCGGGCTGGTCGGGTTCCAGACCCGCGACGAGCGCAGGATCGGCCGTGCGACACGGATCGAGGTCGTCACCGAGGGCGTGCTGACCCGTCGGTTGCAGCGCGACCCGGCGCTCGACGGCGTCGGCCTCGTCGTCTTCGACGAGGTCCACGAGCGCAACCTGCCGACCGACCTCGGGCTGGCGCTGGCGCTCGACGCCCGCGCCGAGCTGCGCGACGACCTGCGGATCCTGGCGATGTCGGCGACCCCGGACGTCGCCCGGCTCACCGCGGTGCTGCGCGACCCGCTCGTCGCCACCAGCGACGGCCGGCTGCACCCCGTCGAGATCCGCTGGGCGCCGCCGGCCAAGCACGAGCGCACCGAGGCGGCGATGGCCGCGACGATCGGGCGGGCGCTGCGCGAGGAGACCGGCGACGTGCTCGCGTTCCTGCCCGGCATCGGCGAGATCCGCCGCGTCGAGACGCTGCTGCGCGACACCGTCGGCGGTGACGTCGACGTCCATCCGCTGGCCGGCGCGCTCTCGACCGCCGAGCAAGACGCGGCGCTGACGCCGTCGCCGCCCGGGCGCCGCCGGGTCGTGCTGTCGACCGACATCGCCGAGTCGTCGCTGACCGTGCCCGGCGTGCGCGTCGTCGTCGACGCCGGCCTGGCGCGCGTGCCGCGCTTCGACGTCCGCACCGGGATGAGCCGGCTGACCACGGTGGCGACGAGCCGAGCGTCGGCGGACCAGCGTGCCGGCCGGGCCGGGCGGGTGGAGCCCGGCGTCGCCTACCGGTTGTGGGGCAAGCTCGACCACACCACCCGCCGAGCCCACCTCGAAGCCGAGATCACCCAGGTCGACCTCGCCGGGCTCGCCCTGGAGCTGGCCGCGTGGGGCACGCCGGTCGAGCGGTTGCGGTTCGTCGACCCGCCGCCGGCGAAGGCGTTGCGCCAGAGCATCGAGTTGCTGGCGATGCTCGGCGCGGTCGACGGCGACGGCCGGCCGACCGAGCGCGGCCGGCGGATGCTCGACCTGCCGGTGCACCCGCGCCTGGCGCGGATGGTCGAGGGTTCCAGCACCTACGAGCGCTCGCTGGCGTGCGTCGTCGCCGTGCTCGTCGACGAGCGCGACGTGCTGCGCGGCCGCGCCGACGAGCTGCCGGCCGACCTCGCCGTGCGCGTCGGCGTCGTCGCCGGGCAGTCACACGACCGCGCCGACCGCCGCGACGTCGCCCGCGTGCGCGAGCGCGCCACCGATCTGGCCCGGCGCGCCGGTGCCCGCTTCGAGGTCGACGACGTGCGCGCCGAGCGCACCGGTGCGCTGCTCGCGCTTGCCTACCCGGACCGCATCGCCGTGCGCCGCAGCCAGCCGGGCCGCTTCCAGCTGCGCAGCGGCACCGGGGCGTTCACCGCGCCCGACGACCCGCTGGCGAACGACCGCTTCGTCGTCGCCGCCGACCTCGACGGCAAGCGCGACAACGCCCGCATCCGCCTCGGCGCGGCGCTCGACGCCGACGAGCTGATCGACGCGCTGCCGGATCAGGTCGAGCGGCGCGAGGCGCTCGTGTGGGACCGCCAGCGCGACGACCTCGTGCTGCGCCGCGAGGTCCGCCTCGGCGGCCTGCTGCTGTCCGAGGAGATCGGTGGCGCGCCACCCGGTGCGGCGACGGTGGACGCGCTCGTCGAGCGAGTGCGAGCGACGCGCCTCGCCGCACTCGACTGGATGCCGGCCGCGCAGGCACTGCGCGCCCGAGTGGCGTTCGTGCGCGCCCGACAGCCGGACGAGGGTTGGCCGGACTGGTCCGACCGCGCCCTCGTCGCCACGCTCGACGAGTGGCTGGCGCCGTACCTCGCCGGCGCGACCGGCGCCGCCGACCTGCGCGCCCTGGACGTGACGATGCTGCTGGAGTCGCAACTCGGCTGGGACCGCTCCGTGGAGCTCGCGTCGCTGGCGCCGTCGCGGTTGACGACGGCGGCCGGCCGTGACATGCCGATCGACTACGCCGGTGACGTGCCCACGGCACGCGTGCGCGTCCAGGACCTGTTCGGCACGACCGAGCACCCGACCGCCGGCGGCATCCCGGTCAAGCTGGAGCTGCTCTCCCCCGCCGACCGCCCGATCCAGGTGACCGCCGACCTCCCCGGCTTCTGGCGCGGCAGCTGGGCCGACGTCCGCAAGGAGATGGCCGGTCGCTACCCCAAGCACCACTGGCCGCTCGACCCCACCGTCGCCCCGCCCCGCCGCCTCAAGCCCTGAACCGCCGGATCGCATCGCGATTCGAGATGCGCCGTCCCCGTGCGCACATCTCACATCGCGCCCGACCACGGGCGTCAGGCGATTCGAGATGTGCCGAGCCGCTGCGCACATCTCGAATCGCATCGACGCCCGGGCATCCCGACGACGGCTAGAATCGATCGCACGCATGACGCTTCGTGACCGATCCGCCGCGCTCGTCGCGGGATCGGTGGGTCTGCGAGGTTGCTCGCCGTGATCGCCCTCCTGGCCGTCCACGCGACGATCGGCGCGCTGGCGTTCGTCGGCGGCAAACGGCTGGGACGACACTGCTTCCTCGCCGCCGCGGTCGCCCCGGCGGCCACGCTCGTCTGGCTGCTCACCCGGATCGGCGGGGTGCTCGACGGCCGGCCGGTCACCGAGTCGCTCAGCTGGGTCCCCCAGCTCGGCCTGCAGATCGACCTGCGCCTCGACGGGTTCAGCGCGCTGATGGTGCTGCTGATCAGCGCCCTCGGCGTGCTCGTGTGCCTGTACGGCAGCCGCTACTTCGACCACGAGGAACCCGATTCGGCGGCACGCATCGCCGGCCTGCTCGTGCTGTTCGCCGCGGCGATGCTGCTGCTCGTCCTCGCCGACAACCTGCTCGTGCTCTACGTCGGTTGGGAGCTGACGACGATCAGCTCGTACCTGCTGATCGGCAACGACCACACCGACCCGCGGGCGCGCGCCGCCGCGCTGCAGGCCCTGCTGGTGACGTCGATGGGCGGCCTGGTGATGCTCGCCGGGCTCGTCCTGCTCGGCCAGGCCGCCGGCACCTACCGGTTGAGCGCGATCCTCGCCGCGCCGCCGTCAGGCACCGCCGTCACCGTTGCCGTCCTGCTGATCCTCGTCGGCGCGTTCACCAAGTCGGCGCAGTACCCGTTCCACGCCTGGCTGCCCGGGGCGATGGCCGCGCCCACGCCGGTGAGCGCGTACCTGCACTCGGCGACGATGGTCAAGGGCGGTGTGTACCTCGTCGGCCGGCTGGCCCCGGCGTTCGCGACGACGCCCGGCTGGCGCCCCGTCGTCCTCGGTGTCGGCGCGGCGACGATGGTCTTCGGCGGCCTGCGCGCCCTGCGCCAGAACGACCTCAAGCTGCTGATCGCCTTCGGCACCGTCAGCCAGCTCGGCTTCCTGATCGTCCTGTTCGGCATCGGCACCCCGGCCGCGACGACCGCGGGCTGCGAGATGCTGCTGGCTCACGCGATCTTCAAGGCCGGCGAGTTCATGGCGGTCGGCACGGTCGACCACCACACCGGCACGCGTGACCGAAGGCGGATCCCGGCGCTCCCGCCCGGTTGGCGGCCGTTCGGCGCGCTCGTCGTGCTCAACACCGCGTCGATGGCCGGCATCCCGCTCGTGCTCGGGTTCATCGGCAAAGAGGCCGCGCTCGACGCGCTCGGTCACACCTCGCTCACCGGGGGCTGGCTGGTCCTCGCCGCGATCGTCACCGGGTCGACGCTGACCGTCGCCTACTCGGCACGCCTGCTGTGGGGCATGTTCGCCCCGCCACGCCGACGAAGCGCACCCGACGTCGCCCTCGACGAGCCGCGCCGACCGGACGCCATGCTGGTCGGCCCGATCGCCGTGCTGGCCGCAGCATCGCTGCTGTTCGGCGTGGTGCCCTCGCTGCTCAACCGCCTCGCGGGCGGCGCCGCCGAGGCGCTCGACTCGCGCATCCACGGCGTGCACCTCGCGCTCTGGCACGGGCCGACGCTGGCCCTGCTGCTGTCGACCGTCGCCGTGGTCGTCGGCCTGGCGATGTTCGCCGGGCGCCGGGCGGTCGCCGGGGTGCAGCGCGTCGGCGGCCGCATCCCCGACGGGGGCACCGTCTACGCCCAGATCCTGCGCGGCGTCAACGTCGGCGCGACCCGCATCACCGGCATGGTCCAGCACGGCTCGCTGCCGATCTACGCGGGCGTCATCCTGTTCACCGCCGCCGCCGTCCCGGGAGCGGTGCTCCTCACCCGCGCCGACTGGCCCGGCTTCCCGGAGATCGCCGCCAGCCCGGCGCAGGTGATCATCATGGCGAGCATCCTCAGCGCGGCGATCGCCGCGGCGGCCACCCGCCGGCGCTTCTCGGCGGCGCTGTTCCTCGGCGTCGTCGGCTACTCGATGGCCGGCCTGTTCGTGCTGCGCGGGGCGCCGGACCTGGCGCTCACCCAGGCGGCGATCGAGACGCTCTCGACCACGCTGTTCGTGCTCGTCCTGCGCCGCCTGCCGGACCGCTTCGTGCGTGCCTCGGGGATCCGCCGCCGTGTCGTGCGCGTGGTCGTCTCCGTCGCCGTCGGGCTCGCGGTGTTCGCCTTCGCCCTCGTCGCCGCCGGTGCCCGCACCGAGCGCCCGGTGTCCGACGCGATGCTCGAGCAGTCGCTGCCGGAGGGCCACGGCCGCAACGTCGTCAACGTCATCCTCGTCGACATCCGCGGCTTCGACACGCTCGGCGAGTTGACCGTCCTGGCCAGCGCGGGGATCGGCGCCGTCGCCCTCGCCCGCGCCGGACGCGGCCGACGCCGACGCCGGCGCGAGGCCGAGGCCGCCGCGGCGGGAGGTGCGGCATGAGCACGATCGACCCGGCACCGCCACCCGGCGACGGCTGGCGGCGGCCGATGCCGTTCCTCGAGCAGAGCGCCCGGCTGCTGTTCCACGCCGCGCTCGTCGGTTCGATCTACCTCCTGTTCTCGGGCCACAACCAGCCCGGCGGCGGCTTCGTCGGCGGCCTCGTCGCCGGCTCGGCGATCACCTTGCGCTACCTCGCCGGCGGCATCGACGCGGTCCGCGGCATCAGCCGCTTCCAACCGTGGACGATCCTCGGCGCCGGCGTCGCCATCGCCGCGGCCACCGCGCTGCTCCCGCTGTTGCGCGGCGAGCCGGTGATGACCGCGCTCGCCTGGGACCTCGACCTTCCCGCGCTCGGCCACCTGCGCCCGTCGACCACGCTGGCGTTCGACATCGGCGTCTACTTCGCCGTCGTCGGCCTGGTGTTCATGGTCTTCGAGGCGTTCGCCGACGAGCAGGCGACCGCCGCCGACCTCGTCGCCCGCGCCGAGCGCGACGCCCGCGAGCAGCGCGAGCAGGAGTCCACCTCGTGACCGTGCACACCCGGGGGCTGCGCCCCCGAACCCCATCGCCGCCCGGCTCCCGAGCGGTCACCCGGCCGACCAGCCACGAGGCGAACTCGTGACCGTCGTCCTCGCCCTCGGTGCCGCCGTGCTGTTCGGCGTCGGCACGTATCTCGTCCTGCAGCGCAAGCTCAGCCGGATCATCATCGGCCTGGCCTTGATCAGCCATGGCGCCAACGTGCTGTTGCTCGCCTCCGGCCGCAACGGGCTGGCGCCGCTGCTCGGCGACGGCCCCGTCGACCCGGACCGCTACGCCGACCCGCTCCCGCAGGCGATGGCGCTGACGACGATCGTCATCACGTTCGGCGTCACCGCGCTGCTGCTGGCGATGGCCTATCGCAGTTGGCTGCTCGACCACGACGACGACGTCCCCGACGACCTCACCGACCGCGCCGTCGCCAGCGGCGGCTGGCGCGACCAGGAGGTCGACGACGAGCGCGACGTCGCCGAGGAACGCCGTGAGGAGCAAGAGGAACAAGCCGACGACGAGGCGACGGCATGAACGCCCTCGTCCCGCTGCCCATGGTGCTGCCGATCCTCGGCGCCGGGGTGTCGATCCTGCTCGGCAAGTGGCGCGCCGCGCAGCGCGTCGTCGGGCTCGGGATCCTCACCGCGACGACGGTCATCTCGATCGTGCTGCTCGTCGGCGCCGACCGCGACGGCCCGCTCGTCGTCCACGCCGGCGGCTGGGCCGGGCCGGTCGGCATCACGCTCGTCGTCGACCGCCTGTCCGGGATCATGCTGTGCGTCGCCGAGGTGATGCTGCTCGCCGTCCTCGTCTACACGATCGGCCAGCCCGGCGCGGAACGACACCACGTCGGCTTCCAGTCCATCTACCTGCTGCTCGCCGCCGGCGTCGCCGGCTCGTTCGTCGCCGGCGACCTGTTCAACCTGTTCGTCTGCTTCGAGGTGATGCTCACCGCCAGCTACGTGCTGCTGACACTGGGGGGTTCACGAGAACAGCTGCGCTCGGGCACCACCTACGTCGTCATCAGCCTCGTCGCCTCCTCGCTGTTCATCACCGCGCTGGCACTGCTGTACGCGGCGACCGGCACCGTCAACATGGCCGACCTCGCCGGCAAGATCGGTGCGCTGCCGGCCGGCGTGCGCCAGGCGTTCGCCGTCCTGCTCGTCGTCGTGTTCGGCGTCAAGGCCGCGCTGTTCCCGCTCGGCTCCTGGCTGCCCGACAGCTACCCCGTCGCCCCGTCGCCGGTGACGGCGGTGTTCGCCGGGCTGCTCACCAAGGTCGGGGTGTACGCGCTGCTGCGCAGCCAGACGCTGTTCTTCCCGGAGGGCAGCCGGCCGGTGACGCTGCTGCTGTGCGCCGCCGGGCTGACGATGGTCCTCGGCATCCTCGGGGCCATCGCCCAGGACGACATCAAGCGCATCCTGTCGTTCAACATCGTCAGCCACATCGGCTTCATGGTGATGGGCCTGGCGTTCTTCAGCGTCGCCGGGCTGTCGGCGGCGATCTACTACGCGGTTCACCACATCCTGGCGATGACGACGCTGTTCCTCGTCGCCGGCCTGATCGAGCACGTCGGCGGGACGACGCAGATGGGGTCGCTCGGCAACATGGTGCGCAGCGCGCCGGCGCTCGCGGTGATGTTCATCGTGCCCGCGCTGGGGCTGGCCGGGGTGCCGCCGCTGTCGGGGTTCGTCGCCAAGTTCGCTTTGATCGACGCCGGCTTCGGCCAGGGGCGCTACGTGATCATCGCCCTCAGCCTCGTCGCCAGCCTGCTGACGCTGCTGTCGGTGATGAAGATCTGGATCGCCGTGTTCTGGGGCGGCGTCGCCCCGCAGCGCGACGGGCTGGTGGCCACCCGCGCCGGACGTGCTGGCGGGCCGCCGCTGATGGTCGTGCCGACGGTGCTGCTGCTGCTCGGCGGCATCGCCCTCGCCGTCGCCGCCGGGCCGCTGCTGCGGCTGTGCGACCGCGCCGCCAGCGACCTGCTGCATCCCGCCGCCTACATCCAGGCGCTCCTCGGATGATCTGCGAGATCAGCCGGGCGGCCGCGCGACCGCCAGGGAGCCGGACACCGATGGGGACGAGCGAAGCGAGTGGGGGCGCAGCCCCCGAGGTGGACGGGTGAGGCACCTCGGGCGGATCGTCCTGCTCGTCCTGCTGTGGGTGATGCTGTGGGGCACGTTCTCGTTCGCCAACGTGCTCGGCGGGATCGCCGTCGCCGTCGGCGTCGTCGTCGCCTTCCCGAGCGAGGAGCACCACCGCCGCGCCGTCGTTCGCCCGCTGCCGACGCTGCGCCTGGTCGCGGTCGTCGTCCGCGACCTGCTCGTGTCCAACGCCGCGCTGACCCGAGACGTGCTGCGCCGCCAGCCGACGCTGCACCCCGGCGTGGTGCCGTGCCCGCTGTCGTGCACGTCGCCGTGGGTCGGGGCGCTCGTCGCCAACATCGTCGCCCTCAGCCCGGGGACGATGCCGGTGGACATGGACGTCGACGCCCACGTGCTGACGCTGCACGTCCTCCGGCTCGACGACCCGGCGGTGACACGCCGCTTCGTCGCCCGGCTCGAATCGCTGGTCGTCCACGCCTTCGGGACCGCTCAGGAGATCGACTCGTTGCACGCCGTCGAGGTGGCTCGATGACGAACGCACGCGTGCCCTCCACCGCAGCGGCCGAGGCACCGCCGCTCACCGCGCCCCTGTCCTGTCGCGCCCTGACCGGAAAGATGACGGTCAGGGCGCGACAGGACGAGGGAGGACCCGAGGTGAGATGCCGATGACCGACGTCAGCCTCGTCGCCCTCGGCCTCGCCGCTGTGCTGTTCGCCTGCCGGTTGTACGCCGGGCCGACGCTCGCCGACCGCGCCAACGCGCTGAGCGGGATGCTCACCGCCGGCGCCGCGGCGATCGCCGTGCACGCCGTCGACACCGGCAACAGCGCGTACCTCCCGGTCGTCGTCGTCATCACGCTCGTCGGGTTCGTCGGGACCGCGATGGTGGCGCGCTACATCGAGGGGCGGGCACGGCGATGATCGGCCGGCTCCTCGCCCTGATCGGCTCGCTGCTGATCCTGCTCGCCGCGGTCGGCGTCGTGCGCTTCGACGACGTCTACGCCCGCCTGCACACGCTGGCCAAGGCGAGCACGATCGGCATGCTGCTGGTGCTCGCCGGCGCCGCGGTGTCGCTGCACCACACCGACGACGTCCTCTCGGCCGTTCTGGTGGCGATCCTGCAGCTGATCACCTCCCCGGTCGCCGCCAACGCAATCAGCACGGCCACCTACCACTCCGAAGGCTGGCAGGCGGGCGACCGCCGAGACCCCTCACCCACCCCGTAGCGAACTTGGAGGCTGATCTCACAGGGTCAGAGCATTCGGTGGGTGCATTCGCCATGGTGAGCCGTGGTGGGACCACCGGCATCGCGCTTGCCCGTGACCTCACCGCCGAGGTGGTTGAGCCGTTGCTGATGCGCGAGTTCCCTGAGTTGCCGCGTCGCGATCGCAGGGCTGGGGTCTGGCTCTGACGTGCTCGTCCTCGACGACGATGTTCGGCGCGTGACCACTGCGATGGAACAGCACCTCCCCATCCGACGGCGCGGACACCCGACCCGCTTCGCCGCCACGTGGGACCCGACCGTGCGGCAACGAGTCGAGGTCGCTTCGCCCGTCGAGTTCGCCCGCTCGAGAGTTGAGTCCCGGGGAGTGGTGTATGGGCGGTAGGTGAAGCAGCGGGGTCTACCCGTGGTGACGGTCATCCGCTCGTACTCGTCGAGGTCCATGAACCCGATCTTGACGCGCGGTTGACCCACAGTTGCCACACGGTGCCGCCATCGCGCCGTAACCCGCCTCTAACATTCACGCCCGTGTCGCCGAGCTCGCACGACGGGGGACGGAGCGCGCTCTCGGCCACCCGCTGCGTGGTCACCGGCGGCCTCGGGTTCATCGGGTCCAACCTCGTCCACGCCCTGACCGGGGCCGGCGCGTCCGTGGCGGTCGTCGACGCCCTCGTCGACGGCCACGGCGGCGACGAGCACAACGTCGCCGGCCTCGACGTCGACGTCGTCCGCTGCGAGATCGGCGATCCGGCGGTCCGCGACGTGCTCGACGGCGCCGACGTCGTGTTCAACCTCGCCGGCCAGGTCAGCCACATCGACTCGATGCACGACCCGCTGCGCGACCTGCAGCTGAACGCCGTCTCCCACGCCGCGCTCCTCGAGCACCTCCGCGCCGTCAACCCCGGCGCCCGTGTCGTGCACACCTCCACCCGGCAGGTCTACGGCTTGCCTGGCGACGCGCCCGTCGACGAGACCCACCCGACCCGGCCGGTCGACGTCAACGGCGTCGCCAAGCTGGCCGGCGAGCAGCTCCACCTCGTCTACGCGAACGCCCACGGGATGCCGATCACCAGCCTGCGCCTGACCAACGTCTACGGCCAGCGCCAGCGCCTCAGCAGCGACAAGCTCGGCTTCCTGCCGGTGTTCTTCCGCAAGGCGCTGCTCGGCCAGCGCATCCAGATCTTCGGCGACGGCATGCAGCGCCGTGACTGCCTGCACGTCGACGACGTCGTCGACGCACTCGTCGCCGCCACCGCCGACGCCGCGGTCGGGGCGGTCCTGAACGTCGGCAGCGACCGCGACGAGTCGCTGGCGTCGATCGCCAAGCTGATCGTCGAGGCCGCCGGTTCCGCGGGCGGCGTCGAGCTGGTGCCGTGGCCCGCCGAGCAGGCGCGCATCGACATCGGCTCGTTCCGCACCGACAGCCGCCGCATCGAGGAGCTCCTCGACTGGCGTGCCCGTGTCGAGCTGCCCGAGGGCATCGCCGCCACGGTCGACTTCTACCGAGGTGATGCGTGGTACCTGTCGTCGACCTGAGCCGTCGAGGCGCTCGCTTCGCAGCCCGGTTCGGTGGGATCGCGACGGACGTGGCCCGCGGCGGCCACCTCCTGCTCGGCGAGCGCACCGCGGCCTTCGAGGAGCGCTTCGCCGCGTGGACCGGCGCCCGCCACGCCTGCGCGGTGTCGTCCGGCGCGTCCGCGCTGCAGCTCGCGCTCGCCGCGGTCGGTGTCGGGCCGGGCGACGAGGTGATCGTGCCGAGCTTCACGGCCGTGCCGTCGGCGTCGGCGGTGTGCGCGCTCGGGGCGACGCCAGTGCTCGCCGACGTCGACGACGACACCGCGTGCCTCGCGCCGTCTGAGGTCGAGCGGTTGCGCACGCCGCGCACGCGCGCCGTGATGGTCGTCCACCTGTACGGCTACCCGGCACCGCTGCCGCTCACGGATCTACCGATCGTCGAGGACGCTGCCCAGGCCCACGGCGCCCTGCGCGACCCGGGCCGCTCCGCCGTCACCGCGTACAGCTTCTACCCGACCAAGGTGCTCGGCGGGATCGGCGACGGCGGCGCGGTGGTCACCGACGATCCGGCGATCGACGCCGCCGTGCGCACGCGCCGGGTGCACGGGATGTCCGACGTCCAGTACTGGCACACGACCGTCTCCCAGAACTTCCGGATGTCCGAGCTGGAGGCGGCGTGGCTGTTGCTCGGCCTCGACGAGCTCGACGCCGACGTCGCCCGACGCCGCGCGATCGCCGCCCGGATCCGCGAGATCGCCCCTGGCCACCGCTGGCAGTCCGCACATCCCGACCACGCCCATCACCTGCTGGTGCTGCGCAGCGGCGGGCGCGACACGCTGCGCGCCGGGCTCGCCGAGCGCGGCATCGGCACGGCCGTGCACTACCCGCTCGCCGTCCATCAGCAGCCGGCGTACGCGCACCTGAGCACCGAGTCGCTGCCCGTCTCGACGGCGTGGGCGGCCGAGTGCGTCAGTGTGCCGTGCTTCCCGGAGATGACCGATGCCGAGGTCGAGCTCGTCGGCGGCATGCTCGCCGAGGTCGCTGCGATCGCCGCCGGGGCAACCACCTGATGCAGCTCCACCACGACCGACGTGCGCAGCGTGTCGGCGATCTTCCCCTGCTACAACGACGAGCAGACCATCGGCGGGCTGGTCGACGACGTCTACGCCGCGCTGCACCCGCTCGTCGACGAGGTCGAGGTGATCGTCGTCAACGACGGGTCGGCCGACGACTCCGGTGAGCTGCTGGACAAGCTGGCCGTCGAGCGGCCGTGGCTGCGGCCGATCCACCACGAGCGCAACGGCGGCTACGGCGCGGCGCTGATCACCGGCTTCACCGCAGCGCGCCACGACTGGATCTTCTACACCGACGGCGACGCCCAGTACGACGCCCGCGAGGCCGCCCTGCTCGTGCCGTTGGCGACCGCCGACGTCGACATCGTCCAGGGCTACAAGATCGGCCGTGGCGACTCGTGGTACCGCAAGGTCATCGGGCGGACGTACCACCACGTCGTCAAGCTGCTGTTCGATCTGCACGTGCGCGACACCGACTGCGACTTCCGCCTGTTCCGCCGGCGGCTGTTCACCGAGCACCTGCTGACGTCGACGAGCGGCGTCATCTGCGTGGAGATGATGCGCGCGTTCCAGCAGACCGGCGCCCGGTTCGTCGAGACGCCGGTGCACCACTACTTCCGGCCCTCGGGGCGCTCGCAGTTCTTCCGCCTCCCGGCCATCACCCGCAGCGCCCTCCAGCTCCTCGACCTGTGGTGGCGCATGGTGGTCCGTGGCCACCGCTGAGGCGGCCGAGCCGCCGACCGGTATCGCCGACGCCAGGAGGGCGTGGCGCTTCGCCGCCTCCGAAGACGGCGCCCGCTGGGCGTTCTGGGCGGCGTTCGCCGGCTCGCTCGTCGTGCTCTACGTCGCCGGCCGTCACCAGTGGTTCATCCGCGACGACTGGGCGCTGATCCTCACCCGCCGCCGCGTGCTCCACGACACCGGCGTGGCCAACTGGCTGTTCTACTCGCAGGACGGCCACTGGCTGACCGTCCCGACGCTCGTGTTCCGGGTGCTCACCGCCGTGTTCGGTCTCGGCTCCTACTGGCCGTTCCTGCTGACGGCGATGCTCCCCCACCTCGCCACCGTGCTCGTGGTGCGCCTGCTGTGCCGGCGCCACGACGTGAGCGAGTGGACGACGACGCTGCTGTGCACGGTGCTGCTCGTGCTCGGCAGCGGGTGGGAGAACATCCTCTTCGCCGTCCAGATCTCGTACAACCTGTCGCTGCTCGGCTTCCTCGTCCAGCTGCTGCTCACCGACCACGACGGCCCGATCGACTGGCGCGACTGGCTCGGCCTCGCCGCGGCGTTCGTCGGCCTGTTGTCGTCGGGCTTCGGCCCGTTCTTCATCCTCGGCATCGCCGTGTTCCTCGTGCTCCGCGGCCGCTGGCTCGCCGCCGCGGTCGCCGCCGTGCCGCAACTCGTCGCCTACGGCTGGTGGTACCTCGCCTATGCCCGTGACGCGCCGACCGACGTCGCCGCCGGCGGCAAGTCGCAGGTCGCCGCGTTCACGGCGCGGGCGCTGGTGGCGACGTTCACCAGCGTCGTCGGCTTCGCCACCCTCGCCGGGGTGGCCTTGCTGGCAACGCTCGCCGTCACGTGCTGGCGCCCCGCGGGGCGGATCCAGGCGGTGCTCGTCGCGCTCGCGGTGACGACGGTGCTGATGTTCGCGGGGATCGGCGTGCAACGCGTCGGGCTCGGGCTGCAGACCGCGGAGGCGTCGCGCTACGTCTACATGGGAGCGATGCTGCTGGCCCCGGTGTTCGCCGTCGCCGTCGACCGGCTGGCGCTGGTGGCGCCACCGGCACTGCACGCCGGGCGGATCATCCTCGCCGCGTCCGCACTGCTGAACATCGGTCAGCTCCTGTCGTTCGGCAGCGACTGGGCGAGGCGCTCGACGTGCGACGAGCTGGCGCTGTCACTGGTGGCCGGCGCGCCCGAGCGCACGGCCTCACTCGACCCGCAGTACCAGCCGCTGGCGTTCAGCCTCGACGTGCGCATCGTCGATCTGCCGTACCTCGTCGAGGAGTCGGCGATCACGCCACGCTCGCCTGCCAACCAGGCCGAGCAGGTCCTCCTCGACGCTGCCGTCGACCCGACCCGTCAGGCGTGCCCCGCGCCCGTGTGAGGGTGATCGCTCCACCACCCGCGACATATCCTCGCCTCATGCCTGAGTTCGAGTTCACCGAGCTGCTCCCGATCGGCCACGACGACACCCCGTACCGGCTGGTCACCACCGAGGGCGTGAGCACGGTGGACACCCCGCTCGGCCGCTTCGTGCGCGTCGAGCCCGAGGCGCTCACCCGGATCACCCGGGAGGCGATGCACGACATCGCCCACTTCCTGCGCCCCGGCCACCTCCAGCAGCTCGCCAACATCCTCGGCGACCCGGAGGCCAGCGACAACGATCGCTTCGTTGCCCTCGACCTGTTGAAGAACGCGTCGATCTCCGCCGGCGGCGTGCTGCCGATGTGCCAGGACACGGGGACGGCGATCGTCAAGGGCAAGAAGGGCCAGCAGGTGTGGACCGGCGGCGGCGACGAGGCGGCCATCGCCCGCGGCGTGTTCGACACGTACCAGATCTCCAACCTGCGCTACAGCCAGATGGCACCCTTGAACATGTACGACGAGGTCAACACCGGCAACAACCTGCCGGCCGAGATCAAGATCAGCGCGATCGACGGCGACGCCTACAAGTTCCTGTTCATGGCCAAGGGCGGCGGCAGCGCCAACAAGAGCTACCTGTACCAGGAGACCAAGGCGCTGCTCAACGAGAAGATGCTGCTGCCGTGGCTGTTCGAGAAGATGAAGACGCTCGGCACCGCGGCGTGCCCGCCGTACCACCTCGCCGTGGTCATCGGTGGCACGTCGGCGGAGATGGCCGTGGAGACGGCCAAGCTCGCCAGCGCCCGGTACCTCGACACCCTGCCGTTCACCGGCTCCAAGCTCGGTCACGCGTTCCGGGACATCGAGCTGGAGGCCAAGGTGCTCCAGCTCGCCCAGAGCACCGGCATCGGTGCGCAGTTCGGCGGCAAGTACTTCTGCCACGACGTGCGCATCATCCGCCTCCCCCGACACGGGGCGAGCTGCCCCGTCGGCATGGCCGTGTCGTGCAGCGCGGACCGTCAGGCGCTCGGCAAGATCACCGCCGACGGCGTGTTCCTCGAGCAGCTCGAGACCGACCCGGCGCACTACCTCCCTGAGATCCTCGACGAGGATCTCAGCGACGACACGGTGCACGTCGACCTCAACCGCCCGATGAGCGAGATCCGTGCCGAGCTGAGCAAGTACCCGGTGAAGACCCGGGTGATGCTCACGGGGCCGATGGTCGTCGCCCGCGACATCGCCCACGCCAAGATCAAGGAGCGCCTCGACGCCGGCGATCCGATGCCGCAGTACCTGCAGGACCACTGCGTGTACTACGCCGGTCCGGCGAAGACCCCCGAGGGGATGGCCTCCGGCTCGTTCGGCCCGACCACGGCCGGGCGGATGGACAGCTACGTCGACGAGTTCCAGGCCGCCGGCGGCAGCTTCGTGATGCTCGCCAAGGGCAACCGCTCCCGGGCGGTGACCGACGCCTGCAAGCAGCACGGCGGCTTCTACCTCGGCTCGATCGGCGGCCCGGCGGCGCGCCTCGCCCAGGACTGCATCACCAAGGTCGAGGTGCTCGAATACCCCGAGCTCGGCATGGAGGCCGTGTGGAAGATCGAGGTCCAGGACTTCCCGGCGTTCATCGTCGTCGACGACAAGGGCAACGACTTCTTCGACCTCGTCGACAAGCCGTTCACCGGGATCCCGGTCAAGGTCAGCTGAAGGAGCACGCCGTGCCGCAACGTGATGTGACGATCGAGACCGCCGACGGCCCGATGGGTGCCAGCCTGCACACACCCGACGTGGGCAACGGCCCGTGGCCGGCGGTGATCATGTACCCCGACGCCGGTGGCGTCCGCCCGGTGATGCGCGACATGGGCCAGCGGCTGGCCGACTACGGCTACGTGGTCGTCGTCCCCGACCCGTTCCACCGGTCCGGCCCGTTCGAGCCGTTCGACATGCAGACGGTCTTCTCCGACGAGGCCGAGCGCAAGCGCCTGTTCGCCCTGATCGGCTCGGCCACCAAGGACGGCTCGGCGCGCGACACCGCGGCGATCCTCGACTTCCTCGACACCCTGCCCGAGGTCACCCCCGGCGCCAAGATCGGCACCACCGGCTACTGCACGGGCGGCGGGCTGGCGCTGAACGCCGCCGGGCGCTTCGGCGAGCGCGTCGGCGCCGCGGCCTCGTTCCACGGCGGGCGGCTGGCCACCGACGCGCCCGACAGCCCGCACCTGCTGGCCCCGTCGATCACGGCGAAGGTGTACGTCGGCGCGGCGCGCGACGACGGCTCGTTCGACGCCGCGCAGGCCGAGGTGCTCACTGCAGCGTTCGACGCCGCCCGCGTCGACTACGAGCTGGTCTGGTACGACGCGCTGCACGGCTGGTGCATGGAGGACTTCCCCGTCTACGACGCGCGCGCCGACGAGCAGCACTGGGAGGCGATGACCCGCCTGTTCGGCGAGACGCTCGACCCGGTCGACCCGAGCATCGAGACCGAGACGTTCGACCTCGACGGTGACGGCAAGGTCTCGTTGGCCGAGGAGGCCAGGGCCCGCATGGGCCTGCTCGACGCCCGCTTGGAAGAAGCCGCCGAGCACGGCGGCATCACCGGCAAGATCGCCGGCGCCGTCCACAAGCTGACGGACAAACTGGACAACGACTAGTTCTCGAGCTCCGGTCAGGGCTGGCTCCTCCGCTCCGCCTGCCGTGCTCGCCGCCCCCGCTGCGCTTCGGCGCTCGCCGCTCCTTGAATCAGCCCTGACGCTCGCTCGCCGTCAGTACGTCTCCACGTCGAGCAGGTCGGCGAGCACGGAGCGAAGCTGACGCAAGGTGACGGTCCCGACGTTGCCGAGATCGTCGGCAAGGATCTGCACGGCGTCGATGGTGGTCACCAGGTGGCACTGGCCGACGCTGGCGACATCGAGACCGTCGGCCTCGACCGGCACGTCGGTGAGGTATCCCCGGTCGACGTTCGACGTCACCGGCACGACCTGCAACGTCCGGACTTCGACGAGCAGTTCGTCGGCGGTGACCACGACTGCCGGGTGGACCAGTCCTGCCTCACTGCCGTGCGGCCGACCGAAGTCGACCGACAGGACATCACCGGCCCGCAAGACGACCGCTCGTCCGGCTTGCTGCGACCACCAACGCCTGCTCCTCGCCGTCGCGTGGCTGCGCCAAGGACTCGGCCATCAATCGTTGACGCTCGCGGCGCAGCGCTCGGCGCACGGCGACGTCGGTGGTCACCCCGAGTTGCTCGGCCAGCATGCGGGCTTCGTCCCGGGTCGCCCGACTCACCCTGATCGTCGTGGTCTCGGCCATGCCGACAATCTACAGAATCGTCTACATCACGACAGCGCAACGCCCACGTTGCTAACGGCGTTAGCGGCGCGTCATGATCGGTCGATGGCCGAGCGCGTGACGAGGGAGAAGCCGCAGGACATCATGTCGTTCGAATTCAGCCGCGAGCGTGACGCGCTGCCGCAGTCGTACTACGACGACATCAAGGAGCGCTTCTCCGCCGAGCGCGACCTGCGCCTGTCGTACCGGCCGCCGGGCACGGTGCAGTACACGTCCGAGCTCGACGGCCCGCTGGCGCACTACGCCGTCGACCCGTACGTCGACGAGGTGATCGAGCGCGAGCCGATCACCGACGAGGTCGAGGTGCTGTTCATCGGTGGCGGGTTCTCCGCACTGCTGACGTCGGCCCGGCTGCGCGAGCGCGGCATGGAGAGCATCCGCATCGTCGAGCGCGGCGGCGACGTCGGCGGCACCTGGTACTGGAACCGCTACCCCGGCGTCGCCTGCGACATCGTCGCCTACGACTACCTGCCCCTGCTCGACGAGATGGACTACGTGCCCACCCGGCACTACGCCCAGGGGCCGGAGATCTTCGCCCACTGCCAGGCGATCGCCCGCAAGTACGACCTCTACGACCTCGCCGTGTTCCAGACCACGGTCACCTCCACGGTGTGGGACGACGCCGAGCAGAAGTGGCACCTGACGACCGATCGCGGGGACCACATGACCGCCCGCTTCGTGATCTGCGCGAACGGCACGCTGGCCAAGCCGCGCCTGGCGATCATCGACGGCATGGACCGCTTCGAGGGCACGTCGTTCCACACGTCGCGCTGGGACTACGACTTCACCGGCGCGCACCTGGAGAAGCTGCACGACAAGGTCGTCGGGATCATCGGCACGGGCGCCAGCGCGGTGCAGATCGTCCCCAACCTCGGCGCCAACGCCAAGGAGCTGCACGTCTTCCAGCGCACGCCCTCGTCGATCGACGTCCGCGACGACTGGGAGACCGAGGAGGAGTGGGCGGCCAAGCTGCAGCCCGGCTGGCAGGCCAGGCGGCGGGCCAAGATCATCGAGCGCCTGCGGCAGATGGCCGAGCGCAACAGCGTGCTGCGTGACGGGATCACCCGCGAGGAGAAGATCCGCCGCCAGGAGAACGCCAACATCGACGCGATGATGCGCATCCACCGGCGCATCGAGGAGACGGTGCAGGACCCCGAGACCGCCGAGTCGCTGAAGCCGTGGTACATGCTGATGTGCAAGCGGCCGTGCTTCCACAACGACTACCTGCCGACGTTCAACCGCCCGAACGTCCACCTCGTCGACACCCACGGCGAGGGCATCACCGAGATCGGCGCCAGGGGTCCGATCTTCCACGGCCGGGAGTACGAGCTGGACGTACTGATCTACGCCACCGGCTTCGAGGTGCAGCAGACCGGGATCTACAACCGCATCACCGGCGCCGGCGGCCGCTCGCTCGACGACAAGTACGCCGACGGGATCCGCACCCTGCTGGGCATCCACACCGCCGGGTTCCCCAACCTGTTCGTCATGGGCGGCTACCAGGCATCGTTCCAGTTCAACCTCACCGACTTGTTGCACGTGCAAGGAGATCACATCGCCAACTGCATCGCCTACGCCCGCGAGCACGGTTACACGACGATCGACTGCTCGGAGGAGAGCGAGCAGTGGTGGGTGCAGGAGGTGATCGAGCACCGCGGCACGACGAACCGCAACGCCGAGTGCACGCCCGGCTACTACAACTTCGAGGGCAACGAGAACCGTCGCCAGGACGGCAACTACAACGGCGGGTTCCCGGCGTACATCGACCACGTCGCCGATGTCGAGACGGCGATGGAGCGGCACTTCGCGTGCACCGCGCCGTGACGCCGGCGCCGCGCTCGCGGTCGCCGCGCGCCGAGCAGATCGTCGCCTGCGCCCGCCGGCTCATCGAGCAGGGCGAGGGCGAGCGGCTGACCATGCGCCGCCTCGGCGAGGAGCTGGGCATCCAGGCGCCGTCGCTCTACAAGCACTTCGCCGACAAGCAGGCGATCACGGCGGCGGTGCACGTCGACTACCTGCGCGGCCAGGTCGACGCGCTCGCCGGCGCCCTCGCCGACGACGACGGCCAGCACCCGCTGGTGCGGGTGACCCATGCGTTTCGCGACTACGCGGTGTCGAACGCCGAGCTGTACCGCTTCCTGTTCGGCCTCCCCTACCCGCGCGCCGAGGCCGGCGACGTGCTCAAGCGCCTGCGCGTCCAGTGGCTGAAGGCCACCGGCGACAGCGACCTCGCGGTGGCCGCATACGCCCTCGCCCGCGGCATGGTCGACATGGAGCTGCACTCGCTGTACCCCGTGCGCGAGAACCCCAGTGGCGCCTACGCCGCCGGCCTCGCCGCCCTCGTCGCCCGAGCGGGGTCCCTCGCCCCGACGTGAGATGAGTGATGAGCCGGACATGTCGGCTCATCACTCATCGCGGCTCGATGAGCCGGTCGGCGAGGATCTCGGCGCGGTGCTCGTCGGGGCGCGGCGCCGGGCCCTGCACGCCGGACTCCATGTTGGAGAACCGGTACGGGGCGCGCACGACGCGCGACCCGTCGGCCAGCTCGACGAACGTGCCGCGATGACGCGTCGTCGGCGAGTCGAGTGCCTCGCTGGTGTGGCGGACCACACCCCAGGCGAGGTTGGCGCGATCGAGCGACGCGCCAGCGTCGACCATCGTCATCGACACCCCCCTCGCTCGGCTGACGACGGTAGCTCAGAGCCTCCTCTCGGCGAGACCACCAGGCCTCGGCGGCGGCCATCGCGCGCTCGGCGTCGTCGATGCTCCCGCCCGTGAGCCCCGCGGTGGCAGACCAGTGCAGCGGGATGAGGGCGAGCGCTCCGGGAAGCCAGCGGTGCTCGTCACGAGTCAACGATTCCGGAGCGGCGCTCTCGTAAGCGTCGAGCAGCCCCTGCGGCTCGATCAGGTCGCCGCCCGGCGCGAGGTGGTGCAGACTGGCTGCAACGTCGTACAGCCGCTCCCTGACCCTGACGAAGTCCAGGTCGAAGGTGACCCAGGAGCCGCCTGGCAGCTCCCCCACGTTGCCCAGCTTGTAGTCCCCGTGAATCGGGGCGCATGGCAGTTCGACCTCCCTGTGGAGCTTGGAGAGCTCACCCGCCAGCCGTCGTATCCGTTGCACGACCGGCTCGCTACGGGGTCCGAGCCTGCGCCGCGTGAAGCCGATCGAGGAACGCAGCTGGCCGAGCGTTCGGTGGTCGTCGAGAGGTTCGGGTGGGCTCGGCGCCCAGACCTCACGGAGCGCACCGTGAACACGTCCGAGCTCCTCGAACAGGCGAGCATGAGAGTCCTCGTTCGGCTGTGGCAGGACATGATCGATGAGCTCTTCGAGCTCCACCCAACGATCGGCGACCCGCAGGAGGTCCCCTGCCGAAGATCGGGATCGGTTGATGGACACGGACCTGCGTCCGCTGGAGCCGCTCCCGCAGGCGCCGCAGCCCGGCGACCCGCCCGCGGCGGACCCACGGCCGATGAACCCGCAGGACGACCGGCGGCTCTGCATCGATGCGCACGTTGAGGTTGAACCCACCGCCGATGTCCACCCACTCAGCTCCACGCGCGACGCGGTCGATCAGGGCCGCGATGGCCGGATCATCTGGGCTGGCCCTCGGTCCGAACCAGCGCGGCAAGGCAGGCGGAGACGTCAAGGCGCGACTTTCGCGATCCAGGAGTTGAGGACTGAGAACGGCCAGGCGGCGGTGGGTGGTCGGGCGTAGTGCGATTCGATGCGGTTGTGGAACGCGCACAGCAGCCAGCCGTTGTCCTGTGACGTGCCACCGCCGTACGACGACGGGACGACGTGGTCGACGTCGCAGCCGTCGATCGGCTCATCACAACCCGAAGCGTGCTGGCAGTGTCGATCGCGGACCTCGATCACGGCCCGCAACGCACCGGTGAACGTCCGTCGCGTCGAGGTCGCCACCGCGTGGGTAGCGGAATCGAACAGGATGCTGCGGACGTCCAACGCGTCCAGGTACGGGACGAGATGCCCGGGGCGGATCACGGTCCCGTTGGACAGCTCGCGCAGATGCGCGAAGGAGTCGTGCCCGATGGCGACGTTCGCCAGGATCCGCGCCGGGCGTCCATGGACCGGCACGACCATCGCCCGGCGAGCCATCTCCACCAACGCCGCAGCACGCCGCTCCGGCAACGGGGCGTCCAACGCCAGCTCGACGGCGATCGCATCCAGGGCGTTGATGACGATCTGCCCGCCGACCGGGTCGAGCTCACCATCGACGGTCACCGCGCCCTGGATCGGGATCAGCGTCAACGACGGCGCCGGCAACTTCGGTTCGGGCCCGTCATGGTTCAGCTCCGCGTCGGCACGCTGACGCCAGTGGTCCAGCGCCTCGTCCAACTCGGCATCGCACAGTGCATCGAGATCGACATCGCCCAGCAGCACGGGGCCATCCACGACCCGCTCGACGACCCCGGCGACATCCACGAACACATGATAGCGAACACTTGTTCGATCGTCAAGTGGATTGCGACATGCCGAACGTCGACGCCTTCCAGCCCTTTGCCAAACGGGTGCGCCGTCCCTCGAGCTGCTCGCCGACGAGTCCTGCAGCGCCGGCACCCTGGCCGACCAGTTCAAGCTGAGCCGGCCGGCGATCGGCGAACACCTCCAGGTCCTCCGGCGCGTGGCGCCGGTGCGCGAAGAGGTCCGCGGCAGGGAACGCCACTACCAACCCGCCGCCGGGCCACCTGCCGACGTCACCAACTGGCTGCGCCCGTTCGAGCGCCACGAGCGCGACAGTCTGACCCCACTGTTGCGAACGCCTCGTCACCGTGCTCACCACCTGGCACGAACACGACCCCTGCCATCGGCTTGCGTGGCCGACGACGACCTCGCCGACCGCATCCGCGAGCTGCTCGCCACCGATCTGCGGGTCACCGAGCGGCGGATGTTCGGCGGGCTGGCGTTCCTCGTCGACGGGAACATGGCCGTCACGGCCAGCGGGCGGGGTGGGCTGATGGTCCGCGTCGACCCGGCCGACTCGGCGTCGCTGCAGGCACGCACGCCGGCGACGCCGACGGTGATGCGCGGCCGGCCGATGGACGGCTGGCTCGTCGTGCCGACGGCGGACGTGCGCACCAAGCGCCAGCTGGAACCGTGGGTCCGACGCGGCGTCGCCTACGCCACGAGCCTCCCGCCGAAAGCTGCGAGATCGGCGAAGTCGGCGCGGTCTAGGAGCTGATCTCGTAGCAGAGCAGGCCGTCGGACCAGCTCGTCTTGGCCTCGTGGTTGAGGCGCAGGTGCTCGAGGTGGGCGTAGGTCTCCGACTCCGCCATCGAGCCCCACGCCCGCTCGGCGAACAGGTGCTGCATCAGCTCGTGCACCGTCGCCGGCCGGCCGAGCTCGGCGCCCGCGTCGCGCAGCCGCTGCAGGCGGCCGTCGTGGTGCTCCTTGATCTCGTTGGCCCGCTTGGCCAGGTCGACGAACGGGTGCCCGTGTGCCGGCAGCGCGACCTTGACGTCCGGGAGCGCGGCCATCCGGTCGAGGGCGTGGAAGAACTCGGCGAGCGGGTCCTCGGCGACGCCGTCCATCGCCCCGATGTGCGGGGTGATCGTCGGCAGCACGTGGTCGCCGGAGAGCACGACGCCGTTGGCCGGGTCGAACAGGCAGAGGTGGTCGGGCGTGTGGCCGGGGGTGTGCATCGACACCCACTCCCGCCGGCCGAGCATCACCACGTCGGCGTCCTCGACCCGCTTGGTCGGGCGCGGATGGTGGTCGGTGGAGCGCATGTTCTCGCGCATCTTCGACATCTCGCCGTCGGTCGGCGGCTGGAACTGCGTGCCCCACGGCGTCGGCCGCTGCCACTGCTCCGGATCGTCGAGCGCGTCGGACGGCCGGTCGTCGAGACCGTCGCCGCGCTCCCACCACAGCTGGAACGAGGCGTGGGTGAGGATGTCGGCGCCGGTCTCGGCGTGCAGCCGGGCCGCACCACCGAAGTGGTCCGGGTGGCTGTGGGTGATGACGACGGTGTGGATCCGCGACAGCGGGACGTTCGCCCGACCGAGCCGGTCGAGCAGGCCGTCCCACGCTTCAGGGCCGGGCAGGCCGGGGTCGACGACGGCGAAGCCGCGCTCGTCCTCCAGCGCGTAGCAGTTCACGTGACCGAGCCCGGTGAACATGATCGGCAGCTGCATGCGCAGCACCCCGGGGGCGACTTCGGTGATCTCCTCGGTGGCGAGTTGCTGCTCCTGCTTCGACGGCACGAACCGAATGTACTTCGCCTGTGCAACGATCAGGCACACCGAACGACGCGGGTCACACGCGTTCCGCTTCGGCCGACGACGAGGCGTGCTGCCTAGTGTCGGCGCCCATGACCCCGTCCGAACTGGTCGCCACCGCCTGCCCGAAGATCGGAGCGCTCGGCGCCGCCTTCTACTTCATCCCGGAGACCACGTCACGCGGCAAGGAGCGTGGCGTCGACGCCATGCGGCTGTACTTCCTCGGCCGCGGCGGCGTCCTTGGGGACACGTCCGCCGCCGTCGTGCGCAGTGCGTTCGGCTACTTCAACCCCGGGCTCGTCGAGAAGATGTGGAACACCGGCCGGGAGAAGCTGCCGGCGACGGAGGCCGCAGCGCTCTACTGGGAGGCCTGCGCGGACCTCGGCCGCGCCAAGCTCGCCGGCGTCGACGGGCTCGACGGCTTGGTCGCCGCGCTCGACCAGGTGAACGATGCCGCCGACCCGAGCGGCCTGGCCCTCTACGCCGGCATCAAGCAGATGCCGCTCGCCGACGACGCGCCCGGACGGGCGATGCAGCTGATCGCCGCGCTGCGCGAGCTCCGCGGCAGCGCCCACCTCGCGGCGATCCGCGCCGCCGGCCTCGACGACACCACGGCCCACTTCATCAAGCGGCCCGACATGGTCGCCGGGTTCGGCTGGACCGACGCCGACGCCGAGGGCATCACCGACGACCACAAGCGCCTGCTCGACGAGGCCGAGCGCATCACCGACGTGATCGTCACCCCGGCCTACGCGGTGCTCGACGACGCCGGCGCCAAGGCGTTGGTCGACGGCCTCACCGCCGCCGAAGCCGCCCTCGGCGGCTGAGGTCTCGACGCTCGACCGGTAGCCATCGCCCATCGGCGCGATTCGAGATGTGCGCAGCTGCGCTGCACATCTCACATCGCGTCGCCCGGCCACCGCAGCGCGATTCGAGATGTGCGCACCGGCGCTGCACATCTCGAATCGCGTGGCTCGCGGCTCGGCGGCCCAGATGAGACAGCGCAGCCTGGCACGGTCACAGCGAGCGGGTTGCTTCGGCCCATGCGAGGCCCGCGCCAGGCACACCCGGCGACGCGACCGCCCGGGGGCCCGCCGGACCGGTCGGCCGCAGGCCGACCATCAAGCACGGCCGACCGTTCAGGACAGCTCGCCTGCGAGCTCGCCCAGGCGCAGCTCGCCCTCCGGCGTTTGGCCGCCGTTGGCGAGGAAGGCTTCCATCGCCGCGCACGCTCGGGGTTCGCCGAGCGTCGCGTCGAACGCCGCGCCCTCGGCGAGCAGGTCCTCGACCACCCCACGCTCGGCGCGCAGCACGGCCTCCTTGGCAGCGCGGACGGCGTGCGGCGGGAAGCCGGCGATGCGCCGGGCGAGGCGGTCGACGAACGGCCACAGCACGTCGGGCGCCAGCGCACGGTTGACCCAGCCCCACCGCTCGGCCGTCGCGGCGTCGACGTCGTCGCAGCCGAGGACGGTCTCCAGCGCCCGCGAGCGGCCGATCAGCCGGCCGAGGCGAACGGTGCCACTACCACCGGGGATGATCCCGAGGGCGACCTCCGGCTGGTTGAACACCGCCCGGCCGAGCGCGGCGAAGCGCATGTCGCAGCTCAGCGCCAGCTCGCTGCCGCCACCGCCGACACGCCCCTCGATCACCGCGATCGTCGCCTTCGGCATCGTCCGCATCGCCTCGCACATGGCATGGAACGGGTTCAGCTCGGTCGGCGCCGCGCCCACCTCGTCGCCACCGGTCGGGAAGCGCAGGATCAGGCCGACGTCGAAGTGGGCGATGAAGAAGTCCGGGTTGGCCGAGCGCAGCACGACGACGCGCACGCCGTCGTCGGCGGCCAGCTCGTCGGCGAGCGTCGCCATCGACTGGTACAGGCCGAGGTCGAACAGGTTGACCGGACCGTTGTCGATCGTCACCACGGCGACGCCGTCGACGAGCTCGACCGACAGCCCGTGGCGGGGCGCGGCGGGATCCATCACGCCACCGCCGACTGCACCGCGGCGACCGTCGCCGCCTCCTCGTCCGGGTTCGCCGCGAACACGCCGGCACCGAAGTCGGTGACGCCGATGTCGACGAGGGCGCGGACCTGGTCGCGCACCTCGGCCTCGGTGCCGACGATCGCCAGCCCGCCTGGCCCGTCGACGCCCTCGCGGTCCATCATCGCCTTGTAGCTCGGCAGGGTGTCGTAGATCGCGAACGCCTGGGTGGCGCGCCGGCGGGCGCCGTCGACGTCGTCGGTGACCAGCACCGGCAGCGTCGTGTGGATCCGTGGCTCGGGCCGCCCGGCGTCGGCCGCGGCCTGGCGGATGGTCGGGATCGTCAGCGAGGCGAGCACCTTCGGGCCGACGCACCACGTCGTCGTCCCGTCGGCCAGCGCGCCGGTCACCCGCAGCATCTGCGGGCCGAGCGCGGCGACCAGCACGGTGGGCTGCGACGAGCCGGGCACGCCGACCGCGCCGCGGACCTTGAAGTCCTCGCCGTCGTGGGACACCGGCCGGCCCTCCAGCAACGGCATCAGCACCTCCAGGTACTCGCGCAGGTGACGCACCGGCTTGGTGAACGGCAGGCCCCACATGCCCTCGACGACGATCTGGTGCGACAGGCCGATGCCCAGGCACAGCCGGCTGCCGCTCGCCGCCTGCACGGTGAGTGCCTGCTGGGCGAGCATCATCGGGTGGCGCGGGTAGGTCGGCACCACCGCCGTGCCCAGCTCGATGCCCGGCACCTCACGGCCGACGACGGCCAGCGCCGTCAACGCGTCGTGCCCGAAGATCTGCGACACCCAGAACGTGTCGAAGCCCTGTGACGCCGTCTTCCGAGCCTCGTCGACCACCGCGTCCAGCGTGCCGCCGTTGATCGCCCCACTCATCAGTCCCAGTCGCATGACCAGGACGGTAGATCACGCCAGCGAGACGAGCTCGAGCCAGTCGTCGGAGAAGTAGTCGACCTGGCCGTCCGGCATCAGCAGCACCTTGTCCGGGGCGAGCTGCTCGACGAACTCGGTGTCGTGGCTGACGAACACGATCGTGCCCTTCCACGCCGCCAGCGCATCGGCGACGGATTGGCGGCTGGGCGGGTCGAGGTTGTTCGTCGGCTCGTCGAGCAGCAGCAGGTTGTTGCGCCCGCTCATCAGCATCGCCAGCGCCAGCTTGGTCTTCTCGCCGCCCGACAGCGTCCCCGCCGGCTGGGCGACCTTCTCCCCCGACAGGCCCATCATCCCGAGCAGGCCGCGCAGCTGGGTCTCGGTGAGCGTCACGCCCGGCGGCACCGAGGCCCGCAGGTTGTCGAGCAGCGAGGCGCCGGGCAGCAGGTTGTCGTGCTCCTGCGCGTAGTAGCCGACGTCGACGTTGTGGCCGAACGAGAAGTGCCCGAGGTTGGCCGTCGTCTCGCCGGCGATGATCCGCAGCAGGCTGGTCTTGCCGGCGCCGTTGAGGCCGAGGACGATCAGCCGCTCGCCGCGGCCGACGTCGAACGTGACGTCCTCGAACACCGGCGGGCCGCCGTACGCCTTGGACAGCTCGGATGCGGTGAGCACCGTGACGCCGGCCGGCGGTGGGTCGGGGAAGCGCACCCGCAGCGTGCGATCGGCCGGGCCGGCCTGCACCCGCTGGGCCTCCAGCCTGGCGATCTGCTTCTCCTTGCTGTGGGCCATCGCTGCCTTGGTGGCCTTGGCGCCGAAGCGGTCGACGATGCCCTGCAGCCGGGCGATCTCCTTGCCTTGGAGCATCGCCTGGCGGGCGAGGCGCTCCTCGTCGCGGGCGCGGGCGTTGCGGTACTGGCTGTACGTGCCGCGGTACTCGACGAGATGACCGGTGGAGTCCTCCTGCGGGCGGTCGAGGTGGACGACCCTGGTGATCGCCTCGTCGAGCAGTTCGAGGTCGTGGCTGATGACGAGCATCGCCCCGCGGTAGGCGCGCATGAAGTCGAGCAGCCACGACTTGGCGTCGACGTCGAGGTGGTTGGTCGGCTCGTCGAGCAGCAGCGCATCCGATCCGGCGAACAGGATCCGCGACAGCTCGACGCGGCGGCGCTCGCCACCGCTGAGCACGGCGACGGGCAGATCGAGCCGGTCGCCGGGCAGGCCGAGGCCGGCGGCGATGCGCCGCGCCTCGCTCTCCGCGGCATATCCCCCGGACGTGGCGAAGTCGTCCTGGGCCTTGCTGAACCGGGCGACGTTGCGCTCGCTGGGCTCCTCCTCCATCGCGATGCGCAGCTTCTCGATGCGCACCAGCGCGTCGTCGATGCCCCGCCCGGAGAGGATGTGGGTGACCGCGCTGCGCTGCTCCTGCGACGGGTCGATGCGCGGGTCCTGCGGCAGGTAGCCGAAGCCGCCCTTGCGGATCACCCGCCCAGCGGCCGGCTCGGCCTCGCCGCCGAGCACCTTGAACAGGCTGGTCTTGCCGGCGCCGTTGCGCCCGACGAGGCCGACCTTGTCACGGGGCATGACGGTGAACGACGCGTCGGCGACGACCAGCCGCCCACCCACCTCCACCGAGAGACCCTGCACCTGCAACACGGCCGTCCAGCGTGGCAGCGGAACCGGGGACCGACAACCGAGTTCCCCGAGCACCTACGATCGGGGCTCGTGGACGTCACGGTTGCCGCACCGGCCCGAAGCGGACGGTTGGCGCGGGCCGCGCCGGTCGCCTGCTGCGCGGCCGCCGGTGTCGCCGGCGTGCTGGTGTGGCGCAACGACCCGGCCGCGCCAGGGAGCGGTTTCCCGGCGTGCGCGTTCCACAGCGCCACCGGCCTGTGGTGCCCCGGGTGCGGGCTGACCCGCGGCATCCATGCACTGTTCAACGGCCACGTCGGCACTGCGCTGTCGTCGAACGTGTTCACGCCGGTCGCGCTGGTGGCGATCGTGTGGCTGCTCGTCTCCTGGCTGCGCACGGCATGGGGCCGGCCGGCACTGCGCCTGCCACAGGGCGCCGAGCGGGCGCTGATCGTCGCCGGCCCGGTGCTCGTGCTCGGCTACGGCGTGCTGCGGAACATCCCCGCCTCGCCGTTCCGCTCGCTCGCTCCGTGACCCGTCGTTCGTGCGCCGGTCGCGCCAAGCTGCTCCCTGCGTCTGCCGTGCTCGCCGCCTCCGCTGCGCTTCGGCGCTCGCCGTGTCGAGTCGGTGGTCGGCAAAGATGACGCGATGCCGCTGAACCTCCCGGTGCGTCCACGCGACGTGCACGAGCAACATCGCGTCTCCACACCCCTGGAGCTGCTCGTCGACCTGGCGTTCGTCGTCGGCGTCGCCCAGGTGGCCGCCAGCCAGCACCACGCTCTCGCGGAGGGCCACGTCGCCACGGCGCTCGGCGCGTTCCCGACCGCGTTCTTCGCCATCTGGTGGGCGTGGATGAACTTCACGTGGTTCGCCTCGGCGTACGACAACGACGACGTCCCGTACCGCGTCGCCGCACTCGTCCAGATCGCCGGCGTGCTGGTCATCGCCGCCGGCGTGCCACGCGCGTTCGACCATCACGACTTCGCCGTCGTCACCATCGGCTACGGCATCACCCGCCTGGCGCTCATCTCGCAGTGGCTGCGCGTCGGCGGGTCGGCCGCGCAACGGACCACGGCGCGCCGCTACGCCGCCGGCCTGGCCATCGTCCAGGTCGGCTGGTTCGGCGCCCTCGCCCTGCCCGCGTCGGCCTACTTCGTAGCGTTCTTCGTCCTCGTCGCCGCCGAGCTGGCCGTGCCCCGCCTGGCCGAGCGCGACGCCAGCACCCCGTGGCACCCCGGCCACATCGCCGAGCGCTACCGGCTGTTCACGCTGATCGTCCTCGGCGAGTCGATGCTCGCCCCGACGCTCGCCGTTCAAGCCGGTGTGGACAACGGCGGGCCGATCGGCGACCTGATCCAGATCAGCATCGGCGGCCTGCTCACCGTGTTCGGCCTGTGGTGGCTGTACTTCGACCACGACGCCGAGGCGATGTTCGACCAGGCGATGGGCGCGGACGATGTCTCGAGGCCTCCGGCCGCAGCCAAGCTGCTCCCTGTGCTCGCCGCCTCCGCGCCGCTTCGGCGCTCACCGCTCCTCCGACGGCTGCCGACACCAGGATCCGGGCGCGGCGGCTGGTGTTCGCCTGGGGCTACGGGCACTACGTGGTCTTCGGGGCAGCAGCCGCCGTCGGCGCCGGCCTGGCCGAGTCGATCGAGCACGTGATGGACGGCCACGGCGGCGGCGAGGGGCATCAGGCGCTCGGCGACCTCGGCGCGGCGCTCGGCACGACCGTCCCGACCGCCGTGTTCCTGCTGTGCATGTGGGTGCTGCACGGCAAGGTGCGTCGTCTGCACGAGGTGCGCGGCTGGGCTCTGCCAGCGGCGGCGGTCGTCGTGGTCGCGGCGAGCTGGACGCCACAGCCGCAGCTGCTCGCCGGCCTGGCGATCGCCGTGCTGATCGCCGTGTCGGTCGTCGCCGGCTGGACCTCGGCGGGCGCCGTCGAGGACGACGCGCTGGGCGCGTGACCGCGGCTCAGCCGCGGCTGTCGCCCCCGCCGTCGGCCGGAGCAGCGGTCGTCGCCGGCGCGTCGGTCGTCGCCGTCGTCGGCTTGGTGGTGGCCTTCGTCGTCGCCGGCTCAGTCGTCTGCGGCGTGTCGACGGTCGTCGCCGTCGTCGGCTTGCTCGTCGTCTCGGTCGTCGGCTTGCTCGTGGTCTCGGTCGTCGGCTTGGTGGTGGTCTTCGTCGTCGTGGCCGTTGCCCGCCGGGTCGTGCTCGTGCGAGCCGGTGCCGTCGTCCCGGTGTCGACCGAGCCGGCGGAGTCGTCCCGGAACGACGACGACATGCACTGCCCGGGGCCGGTCGGCGCCTCGCCGACGGCCGCGGCGATGTGCATCGCCAGCACCTGTCGCCCCTGCGACGTCGGGTGCAGGTCGTCACCGCCGAGCAGGCCGTCACCCTCCGAGATCGTCGCCCAGTCGACGACGGACACGTTCGGATGGTTGAACGCGATCATCCGGATCGCCGCGTTGACCTCGGCCCGGCTCGGCTTGAACTCGGTCACGGTGACCAGCACGACCGGGCGCGGTGACAGCCGGTCGACCTGCTCCTCGAGCATGCTGGCGAAGACCGGCTGGTTGTCGCCGTAGTTGCTGCCCAGGAAGATGACGGCGGCGTCCCACCCGGCACTCAGCCGCCGGTCGAGCACCTGGTCCCCGAAGTCGATGAACCGCCCGACCTCGGCGTCGACCTCGACCTTCCAGCCCATCGGCACGAGCGCCTTGCACACGTCGTTGGAGTAGCGCGACGACGTGCCGGCCAGCACCGAGTCGCCGATCAGCAGGATCCGGTTGCCCGCGGCGCGCTCGCCGACCGGCGTGGTGGCCTTCAGCGCCGCCTCGGCAGTGGCTACCGACGTCGCCGGCTCGGCAGTGCTGGTGGCCGCCTCGGCGACAGTCGCAGGCATCGTCACGGCCACGGTGGTGGTCGCCGCGGTGGTCGTCGGCTTCGCCGTGGCCGCCTCCTGGGTGACCCGGGTGACCTCCTTCGGCAGCACGCCGACGCCACCGAGCGTGCTCGGCGTGACCTCGCTGCGCTGCGGCGCCGCCTGCGCCGAACCGCACGCGGCGAGCAACGTCAGGGCGGCGAGGAGCAGAGATCGACGGGCAGACAAGCGTTCATTGCACCCACTCCGCGCCCGGTTCACAACCCTGCGCCGGCCGATTTGTCAGCCCCGCGACCTCAGGGCGTCACGGATCTCGGTGAGCAGCTCGATCTCCGTCGGGCCGGGATCCGGGGCCTCCTCGGCGCTCTTGCGCTTCATCCGGTTGTACCCCTTGACCATCAGGAACAGCACGAGCCCGGTGAGCACCAGCGTGATCAGGGTGTTGATGAACGACCCGATCTGCAGGACGGCATTCACCGGGTTGCCGGCGTCGTCGGTCCCGACGTTGTGCCGGAGCGTGATCGTCACGTCGTCGAAGTTCGGCTTGCCGAAGATCGCCGCGACGATCTGCATCATGATCCCGTTGGTGAACGCCGTGATCACCGCGGCGACTGCTGAGCCGAGGATGACGGCGACGGCCAACTCGATCATGTTCCCGGTTGCGATGAACTCCCGGAACTCCTTGACGAACCTCTTCACGGGAACACCTCCTGTCGTGCCAGCTCCGCCGCCGACCGACAGTCAAGCAGATGGAGCCACCGTGCTCGGACGATCCATGTGCTCGGCTTCGAGATCCTCGAAGCGGTCGACGTCGCGCAACGCCGGGAACGCCGTGGCCCACACACCGACGACGACGAGGGTGCCGACGCCGCCACCGACGACGGTCGCCGGCACGCCGATGGCCTGGCCGACGAGACCGCTCTCGAACGCCCCGAGCTCGTTCGACGCGCCGATGAACACGTTCTCGACGGCCAGGACGCGGCCGCGCTTCTCGTCGGGGGTCACCAACGGCACCAGCGACCCGCGGATGAACACGCTGATCATGTCCGCGGCCGACAGCACGAGCAGGGCGGCGAAGGCGACGGCGAAGCTGCGGGTCACGCCGAGCACCAGCGTGCCGGCGCCGAAGATCCCCACGGCGACGAGGAGCTTGCGGCCGACGTGGCGGCGGATCGGGCGCATCGCCAGCGCGACGGCCATCGTCGCCGCGCCGATCCCCGGGGCAGCGCGCAGCCAGCCGTAGGCGATGTCGCCGACACCGAGGCGGTCCTTGGCGATCGCCGGCAGCGAGCGCGACGGCGCCACCGAACAGCACGGCGAACAGGTCGAGGCTGATCGCCGCCAGCAGGATCGGCGTGCGACGGATGAACCGCAGACCCTCCATCGCGCTGTGCACCGTCGGGCGCTGGTCCGGGCGCGGTGGGTCGGGCTGGCGGATGAACGTGACGAACCAGATGCTCACCCAGCCGAGGAAGATCATCGACGCCGAGCCGGCGTAGGCCACCCACGGGTCGACGGCGTAGAGGAAGCCGGACACGGCCGGGCCGATGATCACAGCGGCGGTCCACGTCGCCGAGAACAGGGCGATGACCTTCGGCAGCCCGCCGTCCGGGGCCACCATCGGCGGCATCGCTCGCAACGCCGGAGCGGCGAACGCCCGGCCGATGCCGTATCCGAAGGAGATGACGAACATCGGCCAGACGTGCGTCGGGTTGCTGCGGCTGTAGAGCAGCAGGGCGATCGACGAGGCCAGCTCGACGGCGATCGCCGACGACGCGACGAGACGACGGTTGACTCGGTCGGCGACGATGCCGGTGACCAGCACGAGCAGCGCCGCCGGGAGGAACTCGGCGAGGCCGATCCAGCCGAGATCGGCCTCCCGCCCCGAGATGTCGAACGCCTCCTTGCCGACCGCCGCGGCCTGCAGAGCGACGCCGGTGTAGAGCACGAAGTTGGCCCACAGCAGGCGCCGCACGGGCGTGAAGCGCAGCACCTCGCTCGTGCTGTACACGCGTGGGGTCGGAAGCTGGCTCACCGGGTCGGTGACCCTAACGACTCGCCGGCCCGGGGCAGGCGTGCGTTGCGGTCGCCGGTGATGGTCGCAAGGTGGTAGCACCGCACGATGACCTCGCTCTCCGACGACACCCGCTGGCTCGACGCCACCGCCCAGGCCGAGCTGGTGGCCTCCAGGCAGGTCAGCCCGGCCGAGCTGCTGGAGGCGGCGATCGAGCGGATCGAGGCACTCGACCCGCAGCTCAACGCCGTCGTCATCCGCTGGTTCGGCCACGCCCGCGACGTCGCCGCCGGTCCCCTGCCGGACGGACCGTTCCGCGGCGTGCCATTCCTGCTCAAGGACCTGTGGGCGGCCTACGCCGGCCAGCCGATGAGCAACGGCAACAAGCCCCTGGCCGAGGCGCTCCTGCCGGCAGACGCCGACACGACGCTGGTGGGAAGGTTCCGCGCCGCCGGGTTCGTCACCGCCGGGCGGACGAACAGCCCCGAGCTTCGGCAGCCTGCCGACCACCGAGCCGGAGGCGTGGGGTGCGACCCACAACCCCTGGGACCTGTCGCGCACGCCGGGCGGGTCGAGCGGCGGCTCGGCCGCGGCGGTGGCCGCCGGGCTCGTGCCGATCGCCCACGCCAGCGACGGCGGCGGTTCGATCCGAATCCCGGCGGCGTGCTGCGGGCTCGTCGGGCTGAAGCCCACGCAGGGGCGGATCACGCTCGGCCCGGCGCGCGACGAGTCGAACCTCAGCGTCGAGCTGTGCGTCAGCCGCAGCCTGCGCGACACCGCCCGGCTGCTCGACTTCGTCCACGGCCCCGGCGTCGGCGACACCGTGATCGCTCCCCCGCCGTCACGGCCCTACGTCGACGAGCTCGGCGCCGATCCCGGACGGCTGCGCATCGGGCTCCTCGACCACCATCCGTACGGCACGGACGTCCACCCGGCCTGCGCCGCCGGGGCGCGAGCCGTCGCCACGGTGCTGGAGTCGCTCGGCCACCACGTCGAGCCAGGCTTCCCCGCCGTGCTCTCCGACACCAGCTTCTCCGGCCGCTTCGGGGCGATGTGGTCGACGAACATGGCCGTGTCCTCGTCCCGGATCGCGGCGACGCTCGGGCGAGACCTGCAGCCGGGCGACCTGGAGCTGGTCAACCAGGCGCAGGTCGACTGGGCCCGCGACGTCAGCGGCGTCGACTACGCCCTGGCACTGGCGGCGAACGTGGCGTTCCGCCGGGCCGTGCAGCAGTGGTGGGCCGATGGCTGGGACCTGCTGCTGAGCCCGACCGTCGGCGAGCCACCCCCGCCGCTCGGCACGTTCGCCAACGACCCGGCCGACCCGATGGCCCCGATGGTCCGCGCCGGCCAGTTCGTCCCGTTCACCCCGGCGTTCAACGCCAGCGGCCAGCCGGCGATCAGCCTGCCGCTGCACTGGACCCCCGACGGCCTGCCCGTCGGCATCCAGCTCGTCGCCGCCTACGGCCACGAAGACGTCCTGTTGCAGGTCGCCGGCCAGCTCGAAGAGGCGATGCCCTGGTCCGACCGTCACCCGCCGATCTGATCGCGGCGAGCTAGGCCGTTCCCGGCGTTGGTGTCGCGCCGTTCGATCAGTTCAGCTGTCGATGCGGCCCCACGGGAAGCGGGAGACGTGGACGGCGGACAGGGACCAGGCTTCGGTGCGCCGTACGCCCGGCGCGTCGCGCAGATCGTCGACGAGTGCGCCAGCTGCCCGCCTGGATGGCAGCGCGGCGAAGGCGAGCACGTCGAAGCGGCCGACGGTGCGACTGACGACGCTGATCTCCGGGCGTTGGACCGCGCGGCGGACCACCTCGTCCACTGCCCCGTCGGCGACCTCCAGCCCCAGCCACGCGTAGTCGACGTCGATGCGCGCTGCGACCGGATCGATCTGCGCCATCACCTTCGCCAGCCCGGATTGCTCGATCAGCTTAAAGCGCGACCGGACGGTGCCCTCCGAGACCCCGAGTTGCCGAGCGATGCTGCGCCACGACTGGCGCGCGTCGTGGATCAACACCCCCAGCAGCCGAAGATCGAGCTCGTCCAGGTCGACGTTCGGCGCCGGGAACGGCACCAGCTTCGTGTCCAGCGGCGGCACCGCATGGAAGGTGCCCAGATACTTGGCGACCTCGAGCTCGGGCAGGAGGTGCACGACGCGAGCTTCAGGGATCTCCCGACCAAGCCGTTCACGGAACGACGCAAGGTTCTCGTTCCCGGACAGCAGGACACGCGAGATGATGTCCACCGAGCCGAAGACACGGCACACCGACTGCACGTGGTCGATCCCTGCCAACGCGTCGACGACCTCGGTCACCCGCCGCCCTTCGACGTCGAGGAAGAGCAGCACCGGTGACACGTAGCCGGCTGCGTGCCAGTCGACGACCGCACGAATCCTGAGGATGTTGCGGGACATCAACCGCCGCAGGCGGGCAGCAACCGTGTTCTCACGCAAGCCGAGCACCCGAGCGAGATCCCGAGTGCTGGCGCGCCCATCGTCCGTCAGGAGTTGGACCAGCCGCACGTCGAACTCGTCGAGAACCTTGCGATCGCCCTCCGACGTTGCCAGCAACCCCGGATACATCGGCGAAGCGGAGGCGTCGGTCATTGCCCCGCGAACGATAGCCCGCGGACAACGCCCACACGGATGACACCTGCGACACCTGCGCCACCCGTCGACGCGCCGTGATGCAGATCAAGATCCAGAACTTCGTCGTGCATATCAGTGTGCGGTCGCGCCTTCTGCGTTGACATGCGGAGCATTCATCGGTCAATCTGTCGGGAGCGCGATGAGCTGCTCGTGCGCGAGGAGGGATGGCTTCGATGCCGACGAACCTGCAGTCGGACGGTCCACGCAGACCCGTCACGATCGATCCGGCCACCGGGATCAAGTCGTTCGACACTCGCGCCGCGAAGGCCAGCGAGAAGATCGCCGGCAAGGGCTATTCGATCGTGGCCGAGGCGTCGCTGCGCGCGCTCCCGGAGCCGCCCGCCGACGCCGTGTTCGACGAGGCAGAGAAGGCGAGGTATCGGGCCGACAAGGAAGCCCGTCGAGGCGCCGCCGACTACGTCACCATGGACGGTGAGCTTCGCCCACTATCTGAACGACGTGTACTCGGAGCCGCCGGTCGAGCGTGACGCGCTGGACGACGAGTGCGACATCCTCGTCGTCGGTGCGGGCTTCGCCGGGCTGTTGTTGTGGCACAAGCTCAGCGAGGCCGGCTTCCAGGACGTGCGCTTCTGCGAGCGGGCTGGCGACGTCGGCGGCACCTGGTACTGGAACCGCTACCCCGGCGTCGCCTGCGATGTCGAGTCGTACTCCTACCTGCCGTTGCTGGAGGAGATGGGGTACGTCCCGTCGATGAAGTTCGCGTCCGGGTTCGAGATCTACGAGTACTGCCAGTCGATGGCCGCGAAGTTCGGGTTCTACGATCGCTGCCTGTTCCACACCGTGGTGAGCGAGATCACGTGGGACGAGGCGGCAGGCCGCTGGACCGTGTGCACCGACCGTGGCGATGCGATGCGGGCACGGTTCGTGGTCCTGGCCAACGGCATCCTGACGACACCCAAGCTGGCCCGCATCGACGGGATGGAGACGTATCGAGGGGCCTCCTTCCACACCTCGCGCTGGGACTACGACGTCGACCTGGAAGGCAAGCGCGTCGGCATCATCGGCACTGGCGCGACGGCCGTGCAGGCCATTCCGGAGCTGGCCAAGGTGGTCGGCGAGCTGTACGTGTTCCAGCGCACGCCGTCGACAGTCGACGTGCGCGACCAGCGGCTGACCACTGACGAGGAACGTGCGACCTGGGCGACCGAGCCGGGTTGGGCACGTGCCCGGCGGGCCCGCTTCGCCAAGATCTCGGCAGGTCGCACGGCGTTGCAGGGCAACGACGACTACTTGGCCGGGAAGGTCGACTTCTTCAAGGAGCGCAAGGAGCACGCCACCGCGCTCACGCCCGCGGAGTTGATGGCCAAGCAGCTCGAATCGAACTTCCGGATCATGGAACAGATCCGTGCCCGCGTCGACGCCATCGTCGAGGACCCGGCCACCGCCGCCGCGCTCAAACCGTACTACCCATACGGCTGCAAGCGCCCGACGTGCCACGACGAGTACCTGCCGACCTTCAACCTGCCCCACGTGCACCTCGTCGACACCGCCCCGACCGGCGTCACGCAGATCAACGAACGCGGTGTCGTCCACGACGGCGTCGAGTACCCACTCGACGTGCTGATCTACGCCACCGGCTTCCAGTGGATGGCGTCGTCGACGTTCGAGATGGTCGTCGGCCGGGACGGTCGGCGGCTCGCCGAGAAGTGGCGGACCGAAGGGACCAAGACGTTCCTCGGCCTGCACTCCGAGGGCTTCCCGAACCTGCTCATCGTCACCGGCCCACAGGGCGGCGGCGGGAGCTTCAACTTCACCGATGCCATCGACGCGCACGCGAACTACGTCGTCTGGATGCTGTCGGAGATCCGCGACCGCGGCGAGCAGATCGTCGACATCGACCAAGCCGCCGAGGGCGCCTACGCCGAGCACTCCGCGAAGGCCGACACCGCCACTGCGGCGCTCCGCGACTGCTTCTCCTACTACAACGGCCACGGCAACGCCAGGCCCGGCAGCCTCGCCTACTACGGCGGCAACGAGTGGCACATCCGTCGCGCCCGCGCCAGAGCGTCGATGGAGCCCTACGTGTTCGGTCATCGGCCCAGCGAGCGCGCTGGGCTGCCGCCAACCCCCTGAACGCGGGGCTCAGGGTTCGCTGCGGCTCGCGTTCCACTCCCGACCTGACATCGAGGCGATCGCCTCGAGGGCGAGCCCCGTGTGCAGGTCGTCGGCAACGGCGCGCCGCAGGGGACGCACCAACGCGTGGCGTGTGTTGCGGAGCAGGATCGGGTTCAGTCCGGCCAGTCCGGCAGCGATCTCCTGGGCGCGGGGCAGCACCTGGTCTGCCGGTAGGACCTCGCCGACGATGCCGAGCTGGCGGGCCTCTTCGGCATGGATCTTCTGGCCGGTGAGGAGGAAGTAGCGGCCCCGGTTCGGGCCGAGCAGCAGCGGCCAGACGATCTGCATGCTGTCGCCGGGAACGATGCCGCCCGGGAAGTGCGGGGCGTCCTGGAAGTAGGCGTGCTCGGCCGCGAGCACGATGTCGCACAGCACCGCAAGCTCGGAGTGCACCGAAACCGGGCCGTTGACCGCAGCGATGACCGGAACCTCGATCGCCAGCAGCTGCTCGACGAGCCGGTTGCCCTCCCAGATGATGCGGTCCCAGCCGGTCGCGTCGACGCGGCCGGCTGCCAGCGGGTTGCCGGCGCTCTCACCGAGCGCGATGAACGTGTCACCGGTCCCCGTCAGGATGACCACCCGATTCTCGCGGTCGGAGGCCACGGCGTTGAACAGCTCGGGGAAGCTCCTGGTGCGGCGGCCCACCCCACAGCAACGGCTTTCCTCGCCACCCCATGCGGATCGTCAGCACGCCGGCGTCGTCGCGGTGGACATCTGCCGTCGAGTAGCGGTCTTGGTATTCGTCCAGCTCCATCGCGGCACGGTAGCTCGCCGGTTCGCCCTTCTACGCATTTAGGTGATACCTCGAGTCCTTATGAGTGAAACCTCCAGCAAAGTCGCAGTGTTCGTACGTATTCCCGCACTTCCCGGCAAGCGTGACGAGCTTGTCAAGGCACTCGAGGCGGCGATCGACAACACGACCACCGAGGCGGGCACGCTGACCTACACCCTCCATGTCGACGACCAGGATCCCGACGCGGTGTTCTTCTACGAGCTGTACACGGACCAGGACCGCGCTGACCGCGCACTCCACGAGCGACCGCTTCAAGGAGATCGGCAAGTCGCTCCGCGACCTCGCCGGTGGCCGCCCGGAGGCGCGGATGCTCAAGCCGCTCATCGGCAAGGGGTTGTGACGGCCAGCCAGCAGCACACCGGGGGTGGCGCGCAGATGTCCCAAGCAAACTGGTCGCTGGCCGGCAAGGTCGCGCTGATCACCGGCGGGGCCCACGGCCAGGGGGCCGCAGAAGGGCGATTGTTCGCCGAGGCCGGGGCAACCGTCGTGCTCGCCGACGTCCTGGACGACGACGGGGCGGCCACCGCGGCGTCGATCGGGGCACAGTACGTGCACCTCGACGTCACCTCCGAGGAGGAGTGGGAGACCGTCGTCGACGACGTCGTCGCCAGCCACCAGCGCCTCGACGTGCTCGTCAACAACGCCGGCATCCTGCGCACCGCGGTGATCACCAAGGAGACGCTGGCGCAGTGGGAACAGGTTCTCGCCGTCAACCAGACCGGCGTGTTCCTCGGCATGCGCACCGCGGCGAGAGCGATGATCGCCGCCGGCAACGGCGGCTCGATCGTCAACATCAGCTCGGTCGCCGGCCTGCGCGGCACATTCGGTTCGGTGTCGTACACGGCGTCGAAGTGGGCGGTACGCGGCATGACCAAGGTCGCCGCCAAGGAGCTCGGCCGCTACGGCATCCGCGTCAACAGCGTCCACCCCGGGCTGATCGAGACGGACATGGTCGCCGACTTCCCGGAGATGCACGACGACGAACGCCGCCGCAAGACCGAGCGCTCCACCCCGCTGCAGCGCCTCGGCACCCCCGACGACGTGGCCAACGTCGTGCTGTTCCTCGCCGGCGACGGCGCCGGCTACTGCACCGGCCAGGAGTTCACCGTCGACGGCGGCATCTGACCAAGCCGAGTCAGCGGGCGGTCCAGCCGCCGTCGACGATGATGCTCTGGCCGGTGATGAACGTGCTGCCAGGGCCGGCAAGGAGCAGGAGGGCGGCGTCGAGCTCGTGGGCGTGGCCCATCCGCGGGATCGGCGAGTTCTGGCCGATCCAGCGTTGCGAGCTCTCGTCGCTCTCCATCCCGGCGGTCATCTCGCTCTCGAACCAGCCGGGGCACAGGGCGTTGACCCGGATGCCCTTGCGCGCCCACTGCAGCGCCAGCTCACGGGTCAGGTTGACGACGGCGCCCTTGGAGGCGCAGTAGTGAGCCTGCTTGACCGGCGACGAGCCGACGTGGCCGAGCATCGAGGCGACGTTGACGATGCTGCCGCCGGCGCCGGCGATCATCGACGGGGCACACAGCTTCGACAGGTGCCACAGCGCGGTGACGTTCAGCTCCATCGCCTGGCGGAACGTGTCGAGGTCCTCGTCCTCGACGGCGATCTTCTGGCCGACGCCGGCGTTGTTGACGAGCACGCCGACGCTGCCGAAGCGCTCCAACGTCGACGCCACCAGCCGCTCTCGGTCGTCGGGGTTCGACAGGTCGGCGGGCACCGCGTACGAGCCCGGAAGCTCGGCCACGAGCGCCTCCAAGCGCTCGGCGCGCCGCGCCGCGACCACGACGTTGGCACCGACGGCGTGCAGCACCCACGCGAAGCGGTCGCCGAGACCGGACGAGGCCCCGGTGACGACGGCGGTGACACCGTCGAGGCGGAACAGGGCGAGTGGGTCGAGGCCGGATTCGATCGTCGTCATGGTGTCGATTCTGTGACAACTGCGCCAGTTCCGAGAACTTGTGCTCGAGCGCGAATCCAGATGGGCGTTGGCAGCGTCTGGATGGATGTGCCCGACACCACGCAGACCGACGCCCCGGCCGCTCCTCCCTCCGGCTGGGGCGTCGCCGTGCGTCTCGGCATCGTCCTGAGCATCGTCAGTGGTCTCCTCGCCGGCGCGTTCGCCGGTCGCGTCGAGACCACGTTCCTGATCTGCACCGTGCTCGCGGTGTGTTCGGTCATCGGCTGGGCGAGTGCCGAGCGCGCTCCGCTCGCCCAGCCGATCCGCCTCCGGCGGCGTTGAATCGGGCGCCGGTCGCAGCTGAGCTGCTCCCTGCGCCTGCCGTGCTCGCCGCGTGTCGGGTTGGTGCTGGCAGTCGCCGAGGCGGCTGTCACAGCACCCGGGGTCGCCGGCCCGGGCGAGGGCTGTGCGACGATGCACGGCGATGTCGCCTCGCCCGATCCTCCTCGTCCACGGTGCCTGGCACGGCACGTGGTGCTGGGCCCCTCTCCAGGCCGAGCTCGACCGCCTCGGCGTCGCCTCGTGGGCCATCGACCTGCCGGGCCACGGTCTGTCGACCGAACGGCTCGGTGACCTGCACACGGATGCCGACGCGGTCGTCGCTGCGCTCGGTGCCGTCCGCGACGGTGCTGACGGCGACGGCGTCGTGCTCGTCGGCCACAGCTACGGCGGTGGGGTGATCACCGAGGCGGCCACCCGGGCAGTGGCCAAGGACCTGCCGATTGCCCACCTCGTCTACCTCACCGCCTACGCGACCTGTGCCGGCGAGTCCGTCGGTGGCCTCGCTGCGGCGCTCCCCCGTGAGAACACGCCGCTCGGGACCGTCATGCAAGCTCAGGACGACGGCACGTTCGGCATCTCGCCCGTCGACCGCGCCACCGACGTGTTCTACGGCCACTGCACGCCCGAGCAGGCAGCCACCGCGTTCGCCCGCCTGTCACGGCAGCACGGGGCGAGCTTCGCCCAGCCGGGCACCGGCAACCCGCGCGACACGATCCCGAGCACGTACGTCGTCTGCACGGACGACCGGGCGATCCACCCGAACCACCAGCGGATCATGGCGACGCGCTGCGGCGCCGTCCACGAGCTACCCACCGACCACTCCCCGTTCATGTCGATGCCCGCCGAGACCGCGGCCATCCTCGCAAGGATCGCCGGCGCATGAAGGTTCGCATCGGCTACGGCTTCGGGGTCCGCACCAACCTCAACGACGACGGGTTCACCACCGTCGTCGACACCCTCGAACGGCTGCGCTTCGACAGCCTGTGGCTCAGCGAGCGCATCGGCGGCGAGGCGCCGGACCCGCTGGTCGCGATGGCGTTCGCCGCCGGGCGCACCACGAAGCTCAAGTTCGGGATGAGCGTGATGGTCCTGCCGGGCCGCAACCCGATCGTGCTCGCCAAGGAGCTGGCCACGCTCGACCGGCTGTCCAACGGTCGGCTGCTGCCGGCGTTCGGACTGGGCGTCGCCGACCCGCACGAGCAGCAGGCGTTCGGCGTCGAGCGGACCGAGCGGGCGAAGATCTTCGACGAGGCGCTCGCCGTGCTGCGCGGCGCGTGGGCCGAGGGAACCCTCACCCACCACGGCACCTACTTCCACTACGACGAACTGCGCGTCCTGCCCAAGCCGCGCCAGCACCACGTCGACGTCTGGCTCGGCGGGATCGCCCCGTCGGAGCTGAAGCGCGTCGGCCGGCTCGCCGACGGCTGGCTGCCGAGCTTCGTCACCCCCGACGACTGCGCCCGCGGCCGTGAGGTGATCGAGCAGGTCGCCGCCGAGCACGACCGCTCGATCGACGACGACCACTTCGGCGCGCTGATCCCCTACGGCAACGGCCCGGTCCCCGAAGTCCTCCTCGCCGGACTGGCCAAGCGCCGCCCCGACCTCGCCGACCCGTCGGTGCTGGTGCCGCAGGGATGGGACGAGCTGCTCGCCCTGATCGACAGGTTCGTCGCCGCCGGCACGACGAAGTTCGTCGTCCTGCCCGTCGCCGAGCCGGGCTCCACCGAGGCGTGGCTCGCCCACCTGGAGGAGGCCGCCCCGATCGTGCTGGCCCGGCAGACATGACGGTCTCCGAGGGCGCGCTGTTCGAGCCCGCCGGCGACCGGTTCGTGGCGACCGGGCTGAGTCGCGGGCCGTGGGATCCCGGCGCCTGCCACGGCGGACCGGTCAGCGCCCTGCTGACCCGCGCCGTGGAGCGCTTGGAGCTAGACGGTGACGCCTGGCAGCTGGCCCGGCTGACCGTCGAGCTGACCCGACCCGTCCCGGTCGGCAAGCCGCTGACGCTGACGACGGCCGTCGAGCGGCCCGGGCGCAAGGTGTCGCTGGTGGCCGCGGCGCTGGCCGACGGCGACACCGAGGTCGCCCGCGTCCGCGCCCTGCGGATCCGCCGCGCCGAGCTGCAGCTGCCCGTCGACTCGGACCTCGCCGTCGACGTGACGATGCCGCCGTGGGACGGCATCGAGCCCGAGGTGCCGACGTGGGCCATCGGCGACGACCTCGCCTTCCACAGCAACGCCAACGAGCACCGCTTCGTGGAGAGCCGGTGGGACGTGCCCGGACCGGTCGCGGTGTGGATCCGCCTGAACGTCCCGCTGATCGCCGGCGAGGAACCGTCCGGCGTCCAGCGGGCAATGGCCGCCGCCGACTTCGGCAACGGCATCTCCGGCTCGCTGGCACACGAGGACTGGGTGTTCATCAACCCCGATCTGACCGTGCACCTCGTGCGCCCGCCCGAGGGCGAGTGGATCGGGATGCGCACCGCCTCGCGCTACTCGCCGACCGGCGCCGGGCTCGCCGAGTCCGAGCTGTTCGACGTCGCCGGCCGGCTCGGGCGCAGCTGCCAGAGCCTGTTCGTCGACCGCCGCTGACAGCCACCGAGCAGGAGGGCACGACATGGACCTCAACGACCGGATCCACGAGGTGATGCCGCTGTGCAAGACGCTGGGCATCACGACGACGAGGTGGGAGGTCGGCGGCGTCGAGATGCAGCTCGCCTGGGACGAGTCGCTGTGCACGAGCGCCAGCCTGATGCACGGCGGCGCGGTGATGGCGTTGGCCGACTCGGCCGGCGGCGCCTGCGCAGCCGCGAACCTGCCCGAGGGCGCCACCGGCACGTCGACGATCGAGTCGAAGACGAACTTCCTCGGGGCGGTCAAGGACGGCGTGATCACCGCCACCGCCCGACCGCTGCACGTCGGCTCGACCACGATCGTGATCGAGACCGAGGTGCGCCGAGCCGACGGTCGCCTGGTCGCCAAGACCACCCAGACCCAGGCGGTGCTCCGACCGCGCTGACGCGCCTGCGCCCGTGCCCCGGCGCGGCCGCTACGGGCGCATGAACGCCTGCGGCTCGGCCTCCTTGCCCGAGGCGGCGCCGGCGAGCTGCGGGTTCATCCTGAAGTTCGGGTCCTGGCGGAGGATCTCGCGGCGGGCGATGGTCATCTTGTGCACCTCGTCGGGGCCGTCGGCGATGCGCAGCGTGCGCTGCGACGCGTACATCTCGGCGAGCGGGGTGTACTGGGTGACACCGGCCGCGCCGTAGGTCTGGATCGCCCGGTCGAGCACCGTGCAGGCCATGCGCGGCACGGCCACCTTGATCCCGGAGATCTCCGTCGCCGCGGCCTTGTTGCCGACGGTGTCCATGAGGTGGGCGGCGCGCAGCACGTACTCGCGACACATGTCGATCTCGATGCGCGACTCGGCGATCCAGTCCTGCACGAGCCCCTTGTGGGCGACGAGCGTGCCGAACGTGGTGCGCTGTAGCGAGCGCTTGACCATCAGCTCCAGCGCGTACTCGGCAGCGCCGATCGAGCGCATGCAGTGGTGGATGCGGCCAGGGCCGAGGCGGGCCTGGGAGATGGCGAAGCCGCCACCCTCCTCGCCGAGCAGGTTGTCGACCGGGACGCGCACGTTCTCGTAGATCAGCTCGGGGTGGCCGCCGGCGTGGTCGTAGCCGAACACGTGGGGGGTGCGCCCGACGCTGATCCCGTCGGCATCGCGGGGCACGGCGATCATCGACTGCTGCAGGTGCCGCGGCGCGTCCGGGTTGGTCTTGCCCATGACGATCAGCACCTTGCAGCGCGCCCGCAGTGCGCCCGACGAGAACCACTTGCGGCCGTTGAGGACGTACTCGTCGCCGTCACGCTCGATGCGCAGGCTGATGTTCGTGGCGTCGGACGAAGCGACGTCCGGCTCGGTCATCGAGAACGCCGAGCGGATCTCGCCCTCGAGCAGCGGGGCGAGGTACTCGCCCTTGACCCGCTCGCTGCCGTACAGGTTGAGGATCTCCATGTTGCCGGTGTCCGGCGCGGCGCAGTTGAGCGCCTCGGAGGCGAAGCTCAGCTTGCCGAGCTCCTCGGAGATCGGGGCGTACTCGAGGTTGGTGAGCTTGGTTCCCGGCGCGCCAGGATCGAGGTGCGGGATGAACAGGTTCCACAGGCCGCGCTCGCGAGCCGCGGCCTTCATCTTCTCCATGATCGGCGGGTAGCCGTCGTGGCCACCGGCCTCGTACTGCTCGTGGTACTCGTCGGCGTTGGGCCAGATGTGGTCGGCCATGAACTGACGGACGTCCGCCAGCATCTTCTCGGACTGCTCGGTCTGCTCGTACGGCATGCTCCCAACGATCCCGCATCGCTGGGTCCGGCGACGAAGCGGGACCACGCGTAGGGTCCGCAGCCGATGAGCGACATGACCTTGGTGACCGACGGCCTGCACTTCCCCGAGGGACCCGTTCCCCTGCGCGACGGGCGGGTGCTCGTCGTCGAGATCCAGACGGGGACGATCACCGCGGTGTCACCTGACGGGGCCAAGGAGGTCGTCGCCTCGCCGGGCGGCGGGCCGAACGGGGCGGCGATCGGCCCCGACGGCAAGCTGTACGTCTGCAACAACGGCGGCTTCGAGTGGCACGACATGAACGGCTTCCTGCTGCCCGGCGAGCAGCCCGAGGACTACCTCGGCGGGCGCATCCAGCGCATCGATCTCGACACCGGTGACGTCGAGGATCTGTACACCGAGTGCAACGGGTTCGGCCTGCGCGGCCCCAACGACATCGTCTTCGACGCCCACGGCGGGTTCTGGTTCACCGACCACGGCAAGGTCCGACCGCGGGAGATGGACCGCGGCGGGCTGTACTACGCGACGACGGACGGCTCGTCGATCACCGAGGTCGTCCACCCGCTCGCTTCGCCGAACGGCGTCGGCCTGTCGCCGGACGGCGCGGTGGTGTACGTCGCCGAGACCCACACCGGCCGGCTCTGGTCGTGGGACGTCGAGTCACCCGGCGTGCTTGCCGCCCCGGCGGTGACGCCGGACCGCCTGCTGTACGACTTCCCGGGCTACCAGTTGCTCGACTCGCTCGCCGTCGACGGCGACGGCAACATCTGCATCGCCACGCTGATCACCGGGGCGATCACCGTGGTCTCCCCCGCCGGCGAGCTGGTCGGCGTCCACCCCGTGCCGGAGTACGACCCGCTGGTCACCAACGTCTGCTTCGGTGGGCCGGACCACCGCACCGCGTACGTCACCGCATCGGGCACCGGCCGGCTCTACTCCATGACATGGCCGCACACCGGTCTGCAGTTGCAGTACGAGCGGTGAGGGCGCCGTCGCGAGATACCGCACGCTCGGTACGACGGGGATGCAGGTCAGCACCCTGTGCCTCGGAGCGATGACGTTCGGGGCGTCGGGCAAACCGGACCACCACGAGTCGATCGCGGTCGTCTCGCCCGGGTCGAACTCGTCGCCACCGCTGATCCGGATCGGCCTGATCGGTCGTCAACCTCCGAGGTTGACGACCGATCGAGCCGTCAGGCGACTGCTGACCTCTTGGCCGGCGCCCGCTTGGCGGGGGCCTTGCGGGCCGGCGCCTTCTTCGCCGCAGCGGCCTTCTCGGCCGGGGCCGCCTTGCGCGTCGCGGCCTTCTTGGCCGGCGCCTTGCGCGCCCGGGTGGCCTTCTTCGTCGGTGCGGCCGCTGCCGCAGCGCCGCTGCGGTCGCCTTCCTCCGAGCGGCTCAGCTCCTCGGTGATGTGCTCGCCGCGCTTGCGGGCGACCGGCGTGCCGAGGCGCTTGTACGCCCCACTCGGCTCGACCACCCACTCGACACCGGTGGCCTCCTTGAGGATCGTGATCTCGTTGATCAGGTCGTCGGCCATGTCCCAGAGGTCGGGGATCAGCTCGCGGTCGGCGATCAGGCCGAAGTCGAGCCGGTCGAGGTAGCTGACGACGGTGATGTTCAGGCCCTGCCCGTCGGTGACGATCGACACCGGGAACTGGTGCTGCAGCTGGGCGCCGGCCATGTACAGCGGCTGGCGCGGCCCGGGCACGTTGGAGATCGTCAGGTTGAACGGGATCGACGAGATCCGCTCGGTGAGCCCGAACCGCGAGCTGAGCCGCATCGCCGCAGTGGCGAGCACCGGCGAGGAGTACTGCTGGATGTCGACGAGCGCCTCGGCCGGCACCAGCTCGAACTGGCGCTTGGCGGCCTGCATCGCCTCCCGGCAGCGGGCGACGCGCTGCAACGGATCCGGCTCGTCGGTCGGCAGCTCGGCGACGAGCGCCGACACGCGGTTGGTCCAGGGGTCGCTCTCGTTGCCGGTGCGGATCGACACCGGGACCATCGCCCGCAGCGGCTTGTCCGGCAGGGCGTCGTGGCGCAGCAGGTACGACCGCAGGCCGCCGGCGCAGATGGCCATGACGACGTCGTTGACCGTGCCGTTGGCGGCCTCCTTGATCCGCTTGATGTTCGACAGCGAGCTGGAGCGGATGGCGAAGCGGCGGTGCTGGGAGATCGCCTTGTTCCACGGCGTCGGCGGCGCCGGCGTGGTGGGCATGGACACCCGCGGCTCGGGTGCTGCCGGCGCGTTGGCCTGCTTGGCCGCCTTGCCGGCCCGCGACGCGGCGTTGCCGATGACCGGCAGCCCAGCCGCGTTGGCCATGTCGCGGATGATGCGCATCTGCACCCGGAACGACCTGGCCGGGTTGCGGACCATGTTGTCGAACGCCCGGCGAAGCAACTCGTTGTTCGACGGCAGCGGCTCGGGGGTCCACGGCAGCGGGTCCATGATGTCGTCACCACCGGGCTCGGGCGACGTGACCATCTCCAGCATGATCTGGCCGGACGCGCCGTCGATGGTCGCGTGGTGGTACTTGGTCAGCAGCGCCCAGCGGCCCTCGCCGAGGCCGTCGATGACGTAGACCTCCCACAGCGGTCGGCTGCGGTCCATCGGCCGGCCGTGGATCCGGGCGACCTGGTCGGCGAGCTGATCGGCGTAGCCCGGCTTGGCCAGGTTCAGCGCGCGGATGTGGAACGACAGGTCGAAGTTCGGGTCCTCGATCCACCACGGGTGGTCGAGCGACAACGGCACCTCGACCAACCGGCGGCGCATCGGCTCGACGTGCCCGACCATCGCCTCGTAGCGCTCGTAGATCTCGGTGTACGGGTCGAACTCCGGGTACGGCCGGTCGAAGATCAACAGCCCGGACACGTGGCCGAACGTCGTATCCGACTCCATGTACAGGAAGCTGGCGTCGATCCCGGTCAGTTGCTTCATCTCACGTTCCCCCAACTCGTCGTCGTGACATGTGACACGGTAAACGAACCGCGACCCATCAGTGGAATGCCCTGGTCTCCTCGGGCTCCGGTGGCTCGCCGGCGGCGACCTCCGACGGCATGCCGTGCTCGTCGGGCGGGATGTTCGGCACCAGCAGCGACAGCAGTGCACCGACCACGACGACGAGCCCGGCGAACGCCACGGCCGGGCGCGACGCGTCGGCGACCGCCTCGGAGACGACCGCGCCGACCTGGGTGGCGTCGACTCCCGGCGGCGCCTGGACGGTCTCGGCGCCACCGATCCCGCCGGTGACCGACTCGACGATCTGCTCGCGGGCCGCGGGCGACATCCCGGCGATCGCGTCGAGCTCGGTGCGCACGTTGCCGGCCGCCTGCGACACGAAGATCGCCCCGATCAGGGCGATGCCGAGCGCCGTGCCGACCTGGCGGACCATCCCGGACGCGCCGCTCGCCGAGCCCGCCTTGCGCGGCGGGATGTCGCTGAGCACGACGTTGGTGAGCTGGCTGGTGGCGAAGCCGATGCCGATGCCGTGCAGCAGCAGGCCCGGCAGGAGCGCCCAGAACGTGGTGGACGACGAGAACGCGGCGACGTACAGGAAGATGCCGGTGGCCTCGAACGCCAGACCGACCGTGATGACGTACTTCGGCCCGAACCGCCGGCTGAGCTGGCCGCCGAGGAACCCACCGACGAACGCCATGACACCGGCCGGCAGCAACCAGCTCCCGCTGCGCACGGCGGTGAGGCCGAGACCGCCCTGCAGGAAGATCGGCAGGACGAAGAACGCCCCGAACTCGCCCATCGCCAGGACCATCGTGTTGACCAGGCCGTAGCGGAAGCCAGGGTGATGCAGGTCGCCGAAGTCGAACACGACCGGTTGGCCGGCGCGGGCGCGGGCGAGCTCGATCGTCACGAACGCGCCGATCCCGAGGACGCCGACGGCGAGCGCGACCGGCACGATCGAGAACGCGCCGACCGGCCACTCCCAACCACCGATCGTCTGGTCGCCGATCGGCTCGAACCACCCGTAGCGACCGGCCTCGATGATCCCGAACACGAGGCCGAACAGGCCGATCGTGATGGTGACGACGCCGGGCAGGTCGAGACCCTGGGCGTGCTCGTCGCGCGACTCGCGGACGTAGAACCACGCGGCGAGGATCGCCAGTGGGGCGATGATCACGTTGATCCGGAACGCCCAACGCCACGACGCGTAGGTGGTGAGCAGCCCGCCGATCCACGGCCCGAGGGCACCGGCGCCACCGGCCACAGCTCCCCACACGGCGAACGCCGGACCGCGCTCGCGGCCGCGGAACGTCGCCGAGATGATCGACAGCGTCGCCGGGAGCATCATCGCCGCGCCGACGCCTTCGAGCACCGACTCGCCGATGAACAGCTGGACGACGTTCTGCGACAGCGAGGCGATCAGCGAGCCGACGGCGAACAGCGTCGCCCCGACGAAGAACAGCCGGCGGCGACCGAAGATGTCGCCGAGGCGCCCGAAGCTGATCAGCAGCGTGGCGAACACCAGCGAGTAGCCGGAGATCACCCACTGCAGCGCGGTGACCTGGGTGTCGAACTCGCGGATGATCGTCGGGACGGCGACGTTGAGGATCGTGTTGTCGAGGACGATGATGAACAGCGAGCTGGACAGCACCACGAGCGCGATCCAGCGCTTCGGATCGGGAGCCGCCTGCGCCCCAGCGCCCGGCCGGGCGGCGGTGTCAGACATGGGCGGCCCACGCGTTCACGATCGGCCCCAGCTCGGCCGGCGCTGCGCCGTGGAGGATCACGCCGTCGGCGCCGAGGTCGAACTGGCGCTGGATCACCTCGACGCAACGCGCCGGCGAGCCGATGGCGGCCGGCGCCAGCCACGGCTCGGGGATCAACGTGGCGACGTGCTCCAGCTCCTCCGTGGTGGCCGTCTGGTCGATGGCCCCCTGGTAGCCGGCGACGAACGGATCGGCACGGAACCTGGCGAGCGCGGCCGGATCCCAGCCGTTGGTCTCGACCAGCAGGTCGCCGTAGGCCTGCAGGTAGGTGGCCATCCGCCCGACGGTCTTCTTCAGCTGAACGGGCTCGGGCAGGTGGTCACCGATCGTGGCCAGGCAGGACCACACCTTCACCTGGTCCGGATCGCGCCCGACCCGCTCGGCCTCGTCCTTCACGGTGCGCACGCAGCGGGCCAGCGTCTCGTCCTCGAAGAACGTGTGCAGCACGACCTGGTCGAAGGCCCGCCCGGCGAGGCGCAGCGTGTTCGGCCCGAACGCGGTGATCCCGAGCGGGATGTCCTCGTCGAACGTCGCGTCGAGGCGCAGGAACGGCCAGCGCCCGGCCGCCCCGTCGTGGCCGACGATCGTCTCGCCGTGCCACAGGCGGCGCATCAGCCCGGCGAAGTCCTCCAGCTGCGCGGTGGTGACCGGCGCCAGCCCCATCGCCCGGGTCATCGGGGCGATGCCCCTGCCGAGGCCGAGCGTGAAGCGCCCGCCGGTGAGGCGGTGCATCGTCGTGGCGAGGCCGGCGGTGACGAGCGGGTGGCGGGTGTTGTGGTTCGTCGCCGCCGTGGCGATCTGCAGCGTCGTCGACACCGCCCCGACCGCGCCGGACAACGTGGCCGCCTCCTTGACGTTGTAGCGCTCGGAGATGAACGCCCAGCCCAGGCCGAGGCGTTCGGCGTCGGCCGCTTCCTGGACGAGGTGGCGCGGCGACATCGCCGCGCCGGCCAGGGTGTAGTAGCCGAGGTTGTCCAACGCCATGCCCCAGAGTGTGCACGACGGGTGTGACGCGGTTGTTCAGCGGACGTGCACCGAGCTTCTCGTTCACGACGCGGCGAGTGCCGGAGCGAGGCGGAGGCGGCGAGCACGGCAGGCGCAGGGAGCAGCTTGGCTGCGACCGGAGCACGATCATCGAAGGTTCTGAACGATCACCCGGGTGTTGTGGCGCATCATCTTCAGGTAGGTGTCGCCGTCGCTGCCGGCCGGGCCGAGGCTGTCGCCGTAGAGGCCGTCGTCCCCGGCGACGACCTTCACCCCGGCCTCGGCAGCGATCGCCTCGGCGGTCTTCGGCGGCAGCGACGACTCCGTGAAGATCGCCTTGACGCCCTGCTCACGGATCCTGGCCACGAGGTCCTGGACGTCCGACGGCGACAGCTCGGCCTGGGTGTCGAAGCTGGGGATCACCGAGCCGACGAAGTCCAGCCCGTAGCGGGCCACGTAGTAGGCGAACGCATCGTGGTTGGTGACCAGCTTCTTGTCGGTCAGCGAGCCGATCTGCGTCGCGATCTCGGCGTCGAGCTGGTCGAGCTGCGCCGAGTAGGCGGCGAGGTTGGCGCGGTACGTCGCCGCGTTCGCCGGATCGGCGGTGGCGAGGGCGTCGGCGATGTTCGTCGCCATGATCTTGGCGTTCGTCGGGTCCTGCCAGATGTGCGGGTCGCCCTCGCCGTGGTCGTCGTCCTCGCTGCCGGCGCGGATCGTCACGCCCGTCGAGGCATCGACGATCGCGCCGTGGGGCGACGCCGATTCGACGGTCGGCTCGAACCAGTGCTCGAGATCGACGCCGTTCTCGACGATCACGTCGGCATCGGTGAGGGCGACGAGGTCGGCCGCAGCCGGCTCGAAGTCGTGCGGGTCGACGTTCGGCTTGAGCAGCGGGTGCACGTCGACGAGGTCGCCGCCGACGTTGCGGGCGAAGTCGGTGACCTGCGTCGTGGTCGTGACGACGAGGAGCCGGTCGGCGCCCGCGGTGCCCGGCGCCGAGGACGACGTCGCCACGTCGCTGCCGCAAGCGCCGAGCAGGCCGACGGCCAGCGGGACGAGGAGGGCGGCGAAGCGGCGGGGCACGGCGGCGACGCTATCTAGAATGATTCTCAACTTCAAACCAGGTCTACCGTTGCGGTGGTGCGACTCCGATCGGACCGCCACCACCGCTTCGACCACGCTCCCGACGAGCTGTGGGCGCGCCTCGCCGACCTTCGGTCACAACCGGGTGCTGGACACCGGCGCCGAGCAGTTCGCCGCCCGGGCCACCCGGCTCGGCGCACAGGGTGATCGCGATGCACCCGGTGGCGACGTGCCCGGTGACGACGTGCCCCCGCCCGCGGACTAGGACGGAGGCATGACCGGAGTGCTCGACAGGACCATCGACGACGAAGCCATCGACGACGCCGTCGCCACCATCGCCGAGGACGGCTTCGCCGTCGTGCCGGGCGTGCTCGACGCGGCGACGGCGGCCGACGTGTTCGAGCGACTGCTCACCGCCGCCGTCGAGTGCGAGCGGCGCGGCATGGCGACATACGCCGAGGGGCTCGACCCGAACAGCGCCAACGTCCGGGTGTGGAACCTGATCGACCTCGATCCGGTGTTCGCCGAGCTGATCGCCCACCCGGTGGCCGACGCGATCGTCGCCGGCGTGCTCGGCGACGACTACATCGTCTCCAACTTCACCGCGAACATCGCCCGGCCCGGCAGCGGTTCGATGAAGATCCACTCCGACCAGTCGCTGGTGATGCCCGAGCCGTGGGCCGCGGCGCACTGCATGAACATCATCTGGTGCCTCACCGACGTGCGCGCCGAAAACGGGGCGACGCTGCACGTGCCCGGCAGCCACCGCTGGTCCGGGGCGAGTGACGTCCCTGCCGACATCGCCGACCGGCTCGTCCCGTTCACCGCCCCCGCCGGCTCGATCGTGGCGATGGAGGGCCGGGTGTGGCACACCTCGGGCTGCAACGTCACCGCCGACGAGCAGCGGGCGCTGCTGTTCGGCTTCTACTGCCAGCCGTTCGTGCGCCCGCAGTGGAACCACAGCGTCGGCCTGTCCGCCGAGACGCAGGCCGCGATATCGCCGATGATGCGCACCCGCCTCGGCCTCGACGCCTGGCAGAACGTGTAGACCGGCAGGCGAGCCTCAGCCGGCCAGGCGTCGCTTCGAGCTCGGCGTGCGCAGCGCCCTCACCGGCTTGCCTGCACCCCTTAAGCGCCGAGGGGTCAGGTCACACGATCGTCGAATGGCACGACCATCGGCCACGAACGATCGCCGACGGACCTCGCAGGGCGAGTCGGCGGCTACGGTCGCCGCCCGTGACAACGTCCGGATCCAGTCGATTCGAGCTGGTCTCCACCGGGTCGCTGCCGACCGTCGAGGTCGTCCAGGCGGTGCTGCACGAGGCCTACGAGCTGTTCCGAGGTGTCGACGACGGCGCCGTCGCCGACTACATCCCGGCGCTCGCCACCGCCGATCCCACCCTGTTCGGGGCGTGCATCGCCGGCACCGAGGGCGGCGTCGCCGCGGTCGGCGACACGACGACGGCGTTCTCGATCCAGAGCGTGTCGAAGCCGTTCGTGTTCGCGCTGGTGTGCGAGGCGCTCGGTGCCGACGTCGCCCGCGACCGCCTCGGGGTCAACAACACCGGGCAGCCGTTCAACTCGGTGATGGCCATCGAGCTCAACGAGCGACGGGTGACGAACCCGATGGCCAACGCCGGCGCGATCGCCACGACGAGCCTGATCCCGGGGGCGACGGCCGACGAGAAGTGGGCGCACGTCGTCGACGGGCTGTCGCGCTTCGCCGGCCGGCAGCTCGTGCTGGACGAGGCGGTGTACGCCTCGGAGGCAGCGACGAACCTGCGCAACCAGGGCATCGCCCACCTGCTCGACAGCTACGACCGCCTCTACTTCGACCCCGACGAGAGCACCGATGTCTACACGAAGCAGTGCTCTCTGCTGGTCACCGCCGAGGACCTCGCGGTGATGGGGGCGACGCTCGCCGACGGTGGCGTCAACCCGCGCACCGGCGAGCGGGTGATCGACGACGAGCACTGCCCGAGGGTGCTGGCGGTGATGGCGACGGCGGGCATGTACGAGCGCTCCGGCGACTGGCTGTACTCGATCGGGCTGCCCGGCAAGAGCGGCGTCAGCGGCGGGATGGTCACCGTCGCCCCGGGCAAGGGCGGCCTCGGCACGTACTCGCCGCCGCTCGACGACGCCGGCAACAGCGTGCGCGGCAAGCTGCTGACCAGCTACCTCTCGCAGCGCCTCGGCCTCAACCTGTTCGCGTCTGCGCCCGCGTGAACGGCCGGCGCCGGGCACACCGGCGGCGCGACCGCCAGGGAGCGCACCGGACAGGTCGGGCGAAGCCCGACCATAGGACTCGTCAGCCGGCCATCCAAGCGATCACGTCGGCGGTGACCTCGTCGCGGTTGGTCTCGTTGAGGAGCTCGTGGCGGGCGCCCGGGTACAGCGTCAGGTCGGTGTGGACGCCGGCGCCACGCAGCGCCTCGGCGAGCTTCGTCGCGTTGGCGCCCATCGCCGCCGCCGGGTCCTGGTCGCCGGCGATGACCAGCACGGGGCAGCTGATCGCCGCCAGGTGATCGGGCGCCTGACCGAGCACCTGGAACAGGTCGAGCACGAAGCCGTACGTGAGCGGGTTGTCGTCGCCCGACAGCGGGTCGGCGACGTACAGGTCGACCTCGGCCGGATCCCGGCTGAGCCAGTCGTACGGCGTGCGCGCCGGCTCGAACGGCTCGTTGTACGCGGCGAGCAGGCCGACGGCGGGCTCGTCGCGCTGGCCGGCGTCGGCCACCTGCTGCAGCAACGGGACCATCGCGCCGATGTCGTCGACGTCGGCGGCGAACCCGCAGAGGATGCCACCGGCCAGCCCGGCCGAGTGCTCGACGAGGTAGCCGAGCCCGATCATCGAGCCCATCGAGTGCCCGAAGAAGAACAGCGGCGCGTCGCCACCGATCTGGGCGCGCAATTCGTGCAGGTCGTCGATCACGGCGTGCCCGCCACCCGGCCCCATCAGCCCGGCGCCGGCCGCCGCGCCGGTGCGGCCATGGCCGCGGTGGTCGATGGCGACGGCCGAGAGGCCGGCGTCGTTCAACGCCCGAGCGAAGCGGTCGTAACGCCCGGAGTGCTCCGACGCCCCGTGGGCGACGAGCACGACGCCGCGCGGTGCGTCGACCGTCCACCACCTCGTGAACACCTCGACGCCGTGCTGATCCGTGAACGTCCGCTCGTCCATCACCCACCTCCGGGCGGCGACGATACGACAACCACGGTGCCGCGCGACGAGAGCACGGTGAGATCAGATTCGCGTTCACCGGCCGCGGTCCGCTCCGAATGTGTAGCAGCAGTCCGGACGATGGAGGGCGGAGCATGGGTGGACCGGCAGGTGGTGGCGGCGATCGTGGCCGGCGTGGCGATCGTCGCGTTGGCGGCCAGTGGCGAGAAGGACAAGGCGGGCGACACGACCAAGGTGTCCAGCGCGACCACGGTGGCGCCGGTCACGACGGCCGACTCGAGGCGCTCCATCAGCTTGCCGCCGCTGGCGAAGCCGACCGGCGGGATGCGGTCGCGCATGCCCGGGTCGGCGTGGGCCGACAGGAAGTCCGGCAGCTCCATGATGTGGCTGTCGGCATCGAGCATCACGCGTCCGTCGGCACACGTCATGCGGCCGACGCGACGGGGCCGGTGTCAGGCCCGGCCGATCGGGGGTCGCGGTGCGATCGATGCGATTCGAGATGTGCGCACGGGCGCGGCACATCTCACATCGCACCCGGTGGCGTCAGCGTCGCGATTCGAGATGTGCGCACCCCGGCGGCACATCTCGAATCGCGCTCCACTCGGGCGCCGGTGAGCTCAGGGGCGGGCCCGGGCGAGGATGCGGCGGGCGGAGCGCAGGACGGCTTCGTCGATCATCCGGCCGGCGTCGTCGACGAACACGCCGCCGTCGGCGGCCTCGGCTTGGGCAAGGATGCGTTCGGCGCGGGCGACCTCGTCGGCGGTCGGCGTCAGCATGGCGTTGACGACGGGGACCTGCGTCGGGTGGATGCACTGCACCGCGCCGAAGCCGGCGCCGTGGAGCTTGCCGACGAGCGAGCCGAACGCGTCGAGGTCGGCGACGTCGCGCTCCACCGGGCCGAGCGGCGCGTCCCGGCCGGCAGCCGCGCAGGCGACGACCACCTGCATCCGCAACGCCCACAGCGCGGCGTACGGCGGTCGCTCGCCGAGGCCGAGGTCGGCAGCGAGGTCGACCTCGCCGATCGCGAGGGTGCGCACACCGGCAGATGCGGCGATGGCCGGCAGTTCGAGGAAGGCCGCGGCGCTCTCCACCAGCGCGATCAGCGCGACGTCCGGCTGGCGGTCGTGGACCACCGCGAGGCGCGCCGTGGTCGACTTGGGGACGATCACGCCGTCGACCCGGCCGGCGACCGCGTCGAGGTCGGCGAGCCCGCGCTCGCCGTCGTTGATCCGCACCCAGATGCCGGCGGGCCCGGCGAACGCGGCGACATCGGCGCGGGCCTGGTCCTTCGCCGGCACCGGGACGGCATCCTCCAGATCGAGGATCACCGCATCGGCGCCGGACGCCACCGCCTTGGCGAAGCGGTCCGGGCGATGCCCCGGCACGTACAGGTACGAGCGGGCGGTCACGAGCACAGCTCGGGACCGCTCGGCCGAGCGACCGCCAGGAAGCCGGACGACGATGAGGCTCGGGGGCGCAGCCCCCGGATCCGAACGGTCACGAGTCGCGCAGCGTGAACGTCGCCTGCATCGCCACGGCGCCGTCGTTGCGGATCATGCGGGCGTCACCGTCGGCGGTGCACAGCGCGGTCGAGCGCTGGCCGGCGAACATCGGGGCGGTCGCCCTGAACTCGAACGTCGCCAGGCGGGTGCCGGTGCACTGCTCGGCGAACGTCGCCAGCGTCGTCGCCGTCAGCGGGCCGTGGACGACGAGGCCCGGGTAGCCCTCGACGTCGCCGGCGTACGGGCGGTCGTAGTGGATCCGGTGGGTGTTGAACGTGATCGCCGAGTAGCGGAACAGCAGCGTCGGCTCGGGACGGCGCTCCAGCGCCCAGCCACGCTCCGGCACGGCCGGCGGCGCGGCGTCGACCGGCAGCGGCACCGGGTCGCTCGACGCGGCGCGGTAGACGATCGACTGCTGCTCGCGCAGCACGCCGTCGTCGCCGTGCCCGTAGGTGTGCTCCAGCCCGACGATCAAAAGGTCGCCGCTGCCGCCCGACACCTGGCGGACCGAGCGCACGGCCGAACGGCGCACGGCCACCGAGCCGACGACCAGGTCGCCCGACCACTGCAGCTGGCCGGCGCCGAACATCCGCCGCGGGGAGGATGCCAGCGCCGGTGAGGCGATCTTCGGGTGGCCGTCGTGGCCGAGCCCGGCCGTCGCCGTCGTCGGGGTGAAGAACGCCCAGTGCCACAGCGTCGGCAAGGCCTCTCCCACCGCCGGCGCCGGGGCGTCGAGCGTCGCCGCGATCCGGGCCACGTGGGCGGCGTCGAGCACCGCCACCGACTCCGCCGGCAGCCCGAGATCGGCGAGCGTCAGCTCCACGCTCACGCGACACCACCGGGCCTTGTCGCGCCGTGACCGGGAACCTTCCGGTCGAGACGCGACACGAGACCGCTCACGACGGTGCTCCGGCCACGACGCCGGCGTCGCGCAGCTTGGCGATCTCGGTCGACGACATGCCGAGCTCGTCGGCGAGGATCTGCTCGGTGTGCTCGCCGAGGCGCGGCGCGGGACGCGGCTCGTCGCGAGAGAGCGAGGAGAACGACAGCGGCGTCCCGCCGACGCGCAGCGTGCCGACGCCGGGCTGCTCGACGTCGCGGAACAGCGGGTTGCTGCGCGGCGACACCCGCCAGTCCTCGTCGAGCAGCTGCGAGAACGTCTGGTACGCACCCCAGCACACGCCCTTGCCGTCGAACACCGCGGCCACCTGCGACAGGGTCCGCTCGGCCACCCACGGAGCGATCAGCGCGGCGAGCGCATCGCGCGCCCGGAAGCGGTCGCCCTCCCTCGACAGGTCGACCCGGAACGCCCGCTCGATGCCCGGCAGGTGCTCGCCGATCTCGACCGCCTCGACCAGCGACTGCCACTGCCGGTAGCTGATCGCGACGACCATCACCCGCCGCCCGTCGGCGGTCGGGAAGTCGCGCCCGAACGCCCCGTACATGTCGTTGCCGATCGGCGGGCGGGCCTCGCCGAGCACCTGCGCCTGGGCGAGGTAGCCGAGGTTGGCGACCATCGCGAAGGCCACGTCGGCCAGCGCCACCGAGACGAACTGGCCGACGCCGCGCCGCGACCGCGCCCGCTCGGCCGACAGCAAGCCGACGGCCGCGGTCAGCCCGGTGGCGATGTCCCACGCCGGCAGCACGTGGTTGGTCGGCAGGCTGCCGCCCATCGGCCCGGTGGCGTAGGCGAACCCGGACGCCGGGTTGACCGTGTAGTCGACCGCCGTGCCGCCGTCGGGGTTGCCGAGGATGTTGACGTAGATCAGGTCGTCACGGCGGGCGCGCAGCGTCTCGTCGCTCAACCAGCCGCGCGCCGGGAAGTTCGACAGGAAGATCCCGTTGTCCGGCCCCGGCGCGGTGATCAAAGCGGTGACCAGCTCCTGACCCTGCGGCTTGCGCACGTCGACGGCCAGCGAGCGCTTGCCCTTGTTCATCCCCGTCCAGAACAGGCTCTGCCCGTCGGGCGTCTCCGGCCATCGGTGGAAGTCGATGCCGCCACCGATGTTGTCGAAGCGGATGACGTCGGCGCCGAGCTGCGCCAGCGTCATCCCACCGAGCGGGGCGGCGACGAAGGCCGAGCCTTCGACCACCCGGAGACCGTCGAGCACTCCCACGGCCGACACCTTGCGCCACGACAGCACGGCGGGTCAACCTGCGGGCATGGCCAGCCTGAGCGAGACCGAGCGGATGATCGTCGACACCGTGCACGAGTTCGTCGATCGTGACATCAAGCCGGTGGTGCGCGACATGGAGCACGCCAACGAGTACCCCGAGGCGATGATCGAGCAGATGAAGCGGCTCGGCATCTTCGGGCTGGCGATCCCGGGCGAGCTCGGCGGCACCAAGGTGTCGATGCCGTGCTACGTGCAGGTCACCGAGGAGCTGGCCCGCGGCTGGATGAGCCTGGCCGGGGCGATGGGCGGCCACACCGTCGTGTCCAAGCTGCTCGTCGAGTTCGGCACACCCGAGCAGCAGGCCAGGTACCTGCCGCGCATGGCCACCGGCGAGGTGCGGGCGACGATGGCGCTCACCGAGCCCGGCGGCGGCTCGGACCTCCAGGCGCTGCGCACCGTCGCCCGCCGCGACGGCGACACCTACGTGATCAACGGCTCCAAGACGTGGATCACCAACGCCCGCCGCTCCGGCGTGATCGCCCTGCTGTGCAAGACCGATCCGAGCGCGCAGCCGCGTCACCGCGGCATCAGCATCCTGCTCGTCGAGCACGGTCCCGGCCTGACCGTCTCCCGTGACCTCCCCAAGCTCGGCTACAAGGGCGTGGAGAGCTGCGAGCTGATGTTCGACGACTGCGTCGTGCCGGCCGGCGCCTTGCTCGGCGGCACCGAGGGCGTCGGCTTCGCGCAGATGATGCGCGGCCTGGAGACCGGGCGGATCCAGGTGGCGTCGCGGGCGCTCGGCGTCGGCCGGGCCGCGTTCGAGGACGCCCTGCAGTACGCCCAGGACCGCGAGGCGTTCGGCAAGCCGATCTGGAAGCACCAGTCCGTCGGCAACCACCTCGCCGAGATGGCGACGAAGCTGACCGCGGCGCGCCAGCTGACCCTGTTCGCCGCCGAGCGCTACGACGCGGGCGAGCGCTGCGACCTGGAGGCCGGGATGGCCAAGCTGTTCGCCTCCGAGGTGGCCATGGAGATCGCCCTGAACGCGATCCGCATCCACGGCGGCTACGGCTACTCCACCGAGTTCGACGTCGAGCGCTACTTCCGCGACGCCCCGCTGATGATCGTCGGCGAGGGCACCAACGAGATCCAGCGCAACGTCATCGCCGCTCAGCTCGTCGAGCGCAACGCCCTGCCGCCGATGTGACGGCAGCGTCGCCACCGGTCACTCGGCGGCGACGACGCCCTTCGGCGACCTCTGGCCCATGAAGCCGAACAGGTAGCCGGCGACGCGGCGCATCTGGATCTCCTCGGCGCCCTCGGTGATCCGGTAGCGGCGGTGGTGGCGGTAGATGTGCTCGAACGGCTTGTGGCGGCTGTAGCCGAGCCCGCCGTGCACCTGCATCGCCCGATCGGCGGCCTCGCAGCACAGCCGGTTCGCCCAGTAGTTGCACATCGACACCTTGTCCGAGGCGGAGAACTCGCCCTCGGTGTCGAGCTGCCACGCGGTCTTCCAGATCAGCAGGCGGAGCATCTCGCACTGGGTCTGCAGCTCGACGAGCGGGAACTGGATGCCCTGGTTCGACGCCAGCGCCTTGCCGAACGGCTTGCGCTCGCGGGCGTACTTCACCGACTCGTCGATGCAGTACTGGGCGGCGCCGAGCGACGACGCCGCCTGGCGGATGCGGTTCTCGTTGACGAAGCTCTGCACCACCTGCAGCCCGCGGCCCTCCTCGCCGAAGATCGTGCTCTTGTTGACCCGCACGTTGGTCAGCTTGACGGTGGCGTGGTCCGTCGGCATGTTGAACGTCCACAGGAACTCGACGATCTCGAAGCCCGGCGTGTCGGTGGGGACGATGAACGCGGTGATCCCGGTGCCCTCGCCCGGCTCGCCGCTGGTGCGGGCGAAGATCACGTCGTGGGTGGCGTTGTGCAGCCCGGTGTTCCACGTCTTGTTGCCGTTGATCACCCACTCGTCGCCGTCCTGGTAGGCGTTGGTGTCCATCCAGGTGGCGTCGGAGCCGTGGTTCAGCTCGGTGATCCCGAAGGAGAAGCCGCCGCCGTGCTCGGTCATCCGCGGCAGCCAGTACGCCTTCTGCTCGTCGCTGCCGTACTGCTCCATCAGCATCACGCCGAGGATGTTGCCGACGATCGTGTGCTCGGTCTGCAGATCGCAGTGCAGGCCGAGGCCCTTGGCGGCGAGGTGCTCGCGGATCACGGCCATGCCCAGGTTCGTGCCGCCCATCCCGCCGAGCCGCTTCGGGTACGAGTAGCGGTAGATGCCGGCCCTGTCGGCGCGCCGGCGGGCCTCGCGCATCAGCTCCTCCCACTCGGCGTTGGGCAGGCCGCCGCGGTCCCAATCGGTGCGGGCGTCCTCGCGGCGGTGGTCGAGGAAGCGGATGTTGTCGCCCTCCTGTTCCAGCGGCTTGATCTCCTTCTCGATGAAGCCGTCGATCTTGGCGAGGAAGTCCACGAGGTCCTGGGGCAGTGCGAAGTCCACGGCGTCCGATCCTGTCGAGTCGGCCGGTGTCAGCGCGCATCGGGACACGCTGGTTCACTGTCGGGCGTGCTCGCAGCGATCCGCGTCGATCTGTTCGACATGGCCAGCGGGCACCGCTTCCACACCCACGTGCACGACGAGCACCAGCTGGTGTGGGCGCCGGTCGGCGTGCTCACCGTGGAGATCCGGTCGAGCTACTGGGTGCTGCCGCCGACGCTGGCGCTGTGGGTGCCGGCGGGCACGCCGCACGCCACCAGCGCCACCCGATCGACGGTGATGCAGGGCGTGTACATCCCGATCAAGGGGTGCCCGGTGCGCTGGGAGCGGCCGACGGTCGTCACGGTCGGCTCGCTGCTGCGCTCCCTGCTGCAGCACCTCGACCGTGGCGACCTCGACGCCGGCGAGCGCTCACGCGCCGAGGCAGTGGTGTTCGACCTGCTGCGACCGGTCGAGGTGGCGACGATCGAGGTGCCGATGCCGACCGACGATCGCGCCGCGGCCGTCGCCCGGGCGCTGATCGCCGATCCCCGCGACGAGCGCGGCATCGAGCACTGGGGCCGGACCGTCGGCGCCAGCGCGCGCACGCTGACGCGCCTGTTCACCACCGAGACCGGGATGAACTTCGCCCAGTGGCGCACGCAGGTGAAGCTGCGCGCCTCGCTCGGCCACCTCGCTTCGGGCATGTCGGTGACCGCGGTCGCCGCGGCGGTCGGCTACCGCTCGCCGAGCGCGTTCGTCGCCGCGTTCCGCGACGCCACGGGACACACCCCAGGGGCGTACTTCGCCGCGGCCGCCGAGGAGTGAGCGCGGCGTGACGGCCGCTCGGCCCATCGCCTTCAGCCCGGCCGCTGCCGACGGCTGCCGTGGCCGTGTCCGATCAGCGACACAGGTTGTCGCTTCGCCGGGCCCCCGTGCCACCTAGCTTTCGCCGGATGAGCACGCCGGCACCGACCCACACGGCGTGGACGGCATCCTCGGTGCTGCGACGATCGGTCACCGGGCAGCGCCGCTGGCTGACCCGAGCGTGCCTGCTGCTGGCCAGCCATCAGGTCGGCGAGGCGCTCGTCCCGGTGGTCATCGGCGTCGTCGTCGACCGGGCGATCGACACCGGCGACGCGGCCGCGCTGGTGCGCTGGCTGGCCGTCCTCGCCGTCGTGTTCGGCTGGCTGTCGCTGTCGTACCGCTTCGGCGCCCGCGCCAACGTCCGCGCCGCGTACGGCGGGGCGCACGACCTGCGCGTGCTGCTCGGCGAGCGGATCCTGGACGACCGCGGCGGCGCCGACCGCGGTGGCCTGCCGGGCGCGCTGCTCAACATCGCCACCACGGACGCGACACGCGCCGGCGCGTTCAACTCGGCGATCGCCGGCACGGTCGCCGCCGGTGGGGCGCTGCTGGTGGCACTCGTCGCCGTGCTGCGGGTGTCGATCCCGCTCGGCCTCGTCGTCCTCGCCGGCGCCCCGCTGGTGCTCGCCATCACCCACGTCGTCAGCCGCCCACTGGAGCAACGCAGCGGCGCCGAGCAGGCCGAGGCCGCGCAGGCCGCCGGCGTGGCCACCGATCTCGTCAGCGGCCTGCGGGTGCTCAAGGGCATCGGCGCCACCGGCAACGCCGCCGTCCGCTACCGCGCCGCCAGCCGCCGTTCCCTGGCCGCGACCCTGCGCGCCGCCGTCGCCGAAGCCGGCTTCGACGGCGCCACCGCCCTGCTCACCGGCGTGTTCCTGGCGCTCGTCGCGCTCGTCGGCGGACGTCTTGCCGCCGAGGGCCACGTCAGCATCGGCGAGCTGATCGCCGCCGTCGGCCTGGCCCAGTTCCTGCTCGGTCCGCTGGGCTCGCTCGCCTCGGTGAGCGGTGCGTGGGCCCGGGCCAAGGCGTCGGCGGGACGGATCGCCACCGTCCTCGACAACCCGTTCGCCGTCACCGGCGGTGCGGGTGGTGAACCGCCGGCGGGCACGTCGCTGCGCCTCGACGCCGTCGTTCTCGACGACGCACTCGGCGGCGTCCTCGACGTCACCGTGGAACGCGGTGGCATGCTCGGCGTGGTCGTCGACGACCAGGCGACGGCGACCGCGCTGGTCGAACTGCTCGGCCGCGAGGTCGATCCCCGCAACGGGCGGATCACCGTCGACGGCATCGACGCCGCCGGACTCGATCCGGCGGTGCTGCGCCGCATCGTGCTGGCCACGCCGCACGACGCCGTGCTGTTCGCGGGCTCGGTCCACGACAACGTCGCCGTCGCTGCGACAGACGCGACGACCGTCGACGCGGCGATCGTCGCCGCCAACGCCGACGAGGTCGCGGCCAGCCTGTCGGACGGCCTGGCGACGCAGCTCACCGAGTCGGGCCGGTCGCTGTCGGGCGGCCAGCGCCAGCGCATCGCCCTCGCCCGGGCGCTCGCCGCCGACCGGCCCGTGCTCGTCCTCCACGACCCGACGAGCGCCATCGACGCGGTCACCGAGGCGAGCATCGCCGAGCGGCTGCGCGAGCTGCGCGGCGACGGGATCACCGTGCTGGTCACCACCAGCCCGGCGTTGCTCGCCGCCTGCGACGAGGTGATCGTGATCGCCGGCGACACCGTCGCCCGCGGCACCCACCAGCAGCTCGTCGAGCGCGACCCCCGCTACCGCGAGCTGATCGTCGGATGAGCCGGCGAGCGCAGCGAGCGCATCCGGACGGCCGAGCGACCGCCAGGGGGCTGGACGTCGGTGGGGCGCGGGCGAAGCGAGCAGGGGCGCAGCCCCCGACGTCACGGATGAGCCAGGCCTCGTCCGAGTCCCACGTGCAGGTCCGAGTCGCACCGGCCGGTGCAAGTCGCACCCGCTGGACAGTCCCGCACCTGCGACTCGCACGGACGCCTGCGACTCGGACCGACGGCTGGGACTCGGATCACCGGGCGCGTCGACGACCGGGGCATCGGCGATGAGGACCCCGCCCACGCTCCCGATCGCCAGCGCCGCCGAGACGCGCCGGGCCGTTCGCCGGCTGCTGCGCGCCCGGCGCAGGCCGGCGCTGGCCGCGCTCGCCGTCCTCGTCGCCGCTGCCGCGGCAGCGCTCGTCGTCCCGCCGGCGCTCGGCCGGCTCGTCGACGTCGTCACCGACGGCCGCGGCGCGGCAGCCACCACCGGGCCGGTGCTCGTCCTGCTCGCTGCGGCGATTGCCCAGCCGTTGCTATCGACCCTCGGCGCGGTCCTCGTCTCCCGCGTCGGCGAGCCGGCGTTGGCCGAGCTGCGCGAGGAGGTCGTCGCCAGCGCGCTCGCCCAGCCGGTCGACCTGTTGGAGCGCGCCGGCTCCGGCGACCTGATCTCGCGGGTCAGCGGCGACGTCGAGGCCGTCGCCGACGCGGTGCGCGACGTCCTGCCGACGATGGCGACGTCGGCGCTGACGATCGGCCTGACCGTCGTCGGCTGGCTGGCCCTCGACTGGCGCTTCGCCGTCGCCGGCCTGTGCGCCGTCCCGGTGCAGGCCCACACGCTGCGCTGGTACCTGCGCACGTCGTCGCCGATCTACGCCGCCGAGCGCGTCGCCGGCGGTGAGCTGTCTCAGCAGCTGCTCGACTCGATCGGCGGAGCGGCGACGGTGCGCGCCCTACGCCTCGGCGACGAGCACGTCGGCCTGATCGAGACCCGCTCGCAGGTCACCGTCGACTACTCCCGCGCCGCCGTGCGCCAGCGCACCCGCTTCTTCGGCCGGTTGAACGTCGCCGAGCTGATCGGGCTGACGATGATCCTCGTCACCGGCTTCGTGCTCGTCGACCGCGGCACCGTGACCGTCGGCGCGGCGACGGCCGCGGCGCTGTTCTTCGCTCGCCTGTTCGACCCGATCAACGCCCTGCTGTTCCTCGTCGACGACGCGCAGCGCGCCGGCGCCGGGCTGGCCCGCCTCGTCGGCGTCGCCGACCTGCCCGCGCCACCGGCGCCGGTGGCGCCCGAGGTGCCGGCGGACGCGTCGATCGAGCTGCGTGACGTCTCGTTCGCCTACACCGCCGGCCACGAGGTGCTCCACGACGTCGACCTGCGCGTCGCCCCCGGCGAGCGCGTCGCCGTCGTCGGCATCAGCGGCGCCGGCAAGACGACGATCGCCAAGCTCGCCGCCGGCCTGCTGCGCCCCACCGCCGGCGCAGTGCTGATCGGCGGCGCCGACATCGCCCACGTCGCCCCGGCGCAGCTGGCGGCGAGCGTCGCCCTGCTCAGCCAGGAGGTGCACGTGTTCGCCGGCACCCTGGCCGACGACCTGCGCCTCGCCGCACCGGACGCCGACGACGCCCGGCTGCGCGCCGCGCTCGACCGCGTGGGCGCCACCGGCTGGGTCGACGCCCTCGACGACGGCCTGGACACGGTCGTCGGCGACGGCGGCCACCGGCTGACCCCGACGCAGGGCCAGCAGCTGGCGCTGGCGCGCATCGCCCTGGCGGCGACGCCGATCGTGCTCCTCGACGAGGCCACCGCCGAGGCCGGCAGCACCGGCGCCCGTGAGCTGGAGCGGGCGGCGTGGCGGCTGCTCGACGGCCGCACCGCGATCGTCATCGCCCACCGGCTCAGCCAGGCCGCGCATGCCGACCGGATCGTCGTCGTCACCGGCGGGCGGATCGTCGAGGACGGCACCCACGACCGGCTGCTCGCGGCTGGTGGCGAGTACGCCCGGCTGTGGGCGGCGTGGTCGAGCACCCGGCGACCGATGGACGAGGCCCCCTTGCGCGGATGAGGGTGAGGGGGCGCGTGCATGGCCTACCTACTGGTCGGTAGGCTGCCCTCCCATGCGCACCGCCGCCCTGCTCCGCGACCTCGAACCGACGCTGGAGCGGTTGGTCGACCGCCACCTGACGACGACACGGGAGTGGTTCCCCCACGAGCACATCCCCTACGGCCGCGGCCGGGACTTCGCCGCCGAGGACGAGTGGTCCGCGGCGTCGGCCGACCTCGGCGGCGGCGAGATCGACGACGCCGTGCGCAGCTCGCTGATCGTCAACCTGCTCACCGAGGACAACCTGCCGTACTACTTTCGCACCATCGAGCGAGAGCTCGGCGCCGACGGCATCTGGGGCACGTGGACCCGCCGTTGGACCGCCGAGGAAGGACGCCACTCGATGGCGATCTACGGTTACCTGATGGTCACCCGCGCCGTCGACCCGGTGGCTCTGGAGCGCAGCCGCATGCACCAGGTGTCGACCGGCCAGGTGCCCGAGCCGCCGTCCCCCGTCGACGTGCTCCCCTACGTCGCCCTGCAGGAGCTGGCGACGCGCATCGCCCACCGCAACACCGGGAGGCTGCTCGGCGACGGCGCCGGCTACGACGTGATGATGCGCGTCGCCGCCGACGAGAACCTCCACCACCTGCTGTACCGCGACCTGACGTCGGCAGCCATCGAGCTGGACCCGTCGGCGCTCGTCCAGGCGATCGAACGGCAGGTGATCGGCTTCGAGATGCCCGGCACCGGGATCCCCGGCTTCTCCACGCACGCCGCGGCGATCGCCCGGGCCGGGATCTACGACCTGGCGATCCACCACGACCAGATCCTCGCCCCGGTCGTGCTGCGCCACTGGCGGGTCGAGTCGCTGACCGGCCTCGACGACGACGCCGAGCGGTCCCGCGACCGCCTGCTGGCTCGCCTCGTCAAGAGCGAGCGCGTCGCCCGGCGGATGAGCGAGCGGCGTTCGGAGATGGCGGGGGCGCCGAGCGCCTGAGCGACCACGCGACCGAATCGCCGAACGTGTCGCGCCCTGACCGGAAGGCTTCCGGTCAGGGCGCGACACGAGGCGATGATGACCACCGCATCGGACGGCGGCCGCGGCCGCTCCGTACGATCGCGAACATGAGCACGACCGCCGACGATCTGGGCTTCGATCCCGACGCCCTGCGCGACAAGTACGAGCACGAGCGGATCAAGCGGGTCCGAACCGACGGGCCCGAGCAGTACATCGAGATGAACGGCGACTTCGCCCACTACAACGAGGACGACCCGTACGTCGAGCCCGGCTTCACCCGCGACCCGCTCACCGACGAGATCGAGATCGCCGTCATCGGCGGCGGCTTCAGCGGCCTGCTCGCCGCCGCCCGGCTGACCGAGCAGGGCGCCACCGGCTTCCGGATCATCGAGGCCGGCGGCGACTTCGGTGGCACCTGGTACTGGAACCGCTACCCCGGCGCACAGTGCGACACCGAGTCCTACTGCTACCTGCCGCTGCTCGAGGAGCTCGGCTACATGCCGAAGGAGAAGTACTCGTACGTCCCGGAGATCTTCGAGCACTCCCAGCGGATCGGCCGGCACTACGGGCTCTACGACAAGACGCTGTTCCAGACCCGGGTGCGCTCGATCGACTGGGACGACGACCTCGAACGCTGGCACATCACCACCAACCGTGGCGACGACATCAAGGCCCGCTTCGTGATCATGGCCCTCGGCACGACGACGCGCGCCAAGCTCCCCGGCATCCCCGGCATCGAGTCGTTCGAGGGCCACTCGTTCCACACCAACCGCTGGGACTACGGCTACACCGGCGGCGACACGACCGGCGGGATGACCAAGCTCGCCGACAAGCGCGTCGCGATCATCGGCACCGGTGCCACCGCCATCCAGTGCGTGCCGCGCACCGCGCGAGTACGCGAAGCACCTGTACGTGTTCCAGCGCACGCCGTCGTCGGTCGACTGGCGGCGCAACAAGCCCACGGACCCGGAGTGGTTCGCCTCGCTGCAGCCGGGCTGGCAGCGCGAGCGCCGCGAGAACTTCGGGGCGCAGGCGGCCGGCATCCCCGTCGAGGTCGACCTGATCGACGACGGCTGGACGAACATCTTCCGCAACGTGGTCAGCTCGCCGAAGGGCGCGAACAAGCCGACGACCAAGGAGGAGCGCAACCGCGTCGTCGAGCTGGCCGACTTCCGGCAGATGAACACGATCCGCCAGCGCGTCGCCGACACCGTCACCGACCCGGCGACCGCCGAGTCGCTCAAGCCGTACTACCGGCAGATGTGCAAGCGCCCGACGTTCAACGACGAGTTCCTGGCGTGCTTCAACCAGGACAACGTCACGCTCGTCGACGTCAGCGAGAGCCAGGGTGTCGAGCGGATCACGCCGCGCGGCATCGTCGCCAACGGGCAGGAATACGAGGTCGACTGCATCATCTACGCGTCGGGCTTCGAGATCTCCAGCGACTTCCGCCGCCGCCTCGGCATCGAGATCAACGGCCGCGACGGCGTGTCGCTGTTCGACCACTGGGCCGACGGGCTGCGCACGCTGCACGGCTTCACCACCCGCGGCTTCCCCAACTGGTTCTACATCGGCGTGTCGCAGAACGCGTTCAGCCTGAACATGACGTCGATGTTCGACGACCAGGCCAAGCACATCGCCTACATCGTCGCCGAGACGATCCGCCGCGGGGCGACGGCGGTCGAGCCGACCGAGGAGGCCGTCGGCGAGTGGGTCGACGTCATCAACGGCTTCTACGTCGGCGGCCTGTCGTTCCTCGAGTCGTGCACGCCCGGCTACTACAACAACGAGGGCCACACGAAGGCCGGCAGCTCGTTCTTCGGGGCGTACACGCCGGGCATCAACGCGTTCAACCGTCTCCTGGAGGAATACCGTGAGGCCGGCGACCTGCGCGGTCTGGAGCTGCGTGGCGCCGGAGGGGGAGGCGATGGCTGACAAGCCGGGCCCGGTGCTGGTCACCGGGGCCAACTCGGGGATCGGGCTGGCGACGGTGCTGCTGCTGGCCAAGCGCGGCTGGGAGACGTGGGGAACCGTTCGCTCGCAGGCCAAGGGGCGGGCGCTGTCGAAGGCGGCCAAGGACGCCGCCGTCGGCGGGATGGTCCACCCGCTGGTGCTCGACGTGTCCGACGACGAGGCCGTCGTCGCCCGCTGGCCGGAGCTGCCCGATTTCTACGGCGTGGTCAACAACGCCGGCTACAGCGAGATGGGTGCGATCGAGGAGGTCAGCGCCAGCCAGGCGCGGGCCCAGCTCGACGTCAACCTGATCGCCCCGGCGGTGGTGTCGTCGTGCGCGCTGCCGGGCATGCGCCGCCTGGGTTCCGGGCGGATCGTGATGATCTCGTCGATCGCCGGGCGCGCCGCGTTCATGCCGCTCAACGGCTGGTACCACGCCTCCAAGTTCGGGCTGGAGGCGCTGTCGGACGTGCTGCGCATCGAGGTCGCCGGCTTCGGCGTCAAGGTGGCGATCGTCGAGCCGGGGTTCTTCAAGACCGGGATCACCGGGAGCGCCCAGGGCAGGGCCGCCGATCGACAGCACGAGGGCTCGCCGTACAAGACGGCATACGAGCGCGCCGGGGCGGGCACGGAGATGGTCGAGCACTTCGCTCCCCCGCCGGGCATCGTCGCCAACGTGATCGTCTCGGCGATCGAGAGCCGCCGGCCGCGCCGGCGCTACCTCGTCGGCATGGACGCGCTGTCGGTGGCGTCGACGCACCCGCTGATCCCCAGGCAGCTCAGCGACGCGGCGACGCGGCGACGCGGATCATGTCCGGCCTCGGCGGTGGTCCCTCGACGTACGCCTGAGCACGGCATCACACTCGTGTCGTACTTCGAGCGCCTCGTCGACGAGCAGATCCGCCAGGCGATGGCCCGTGGCGAGTTCGACGACCTGCCCGGCGCCGGGCGGCCGTTGCGCGACCTCGACGAGCAGCGCCAGCCAGGCTGGTTCGCCGAGAACCTGGTGCGCCGCGAACGCAGCCGGCTGCTGCGCGAGGACACGCTGGCGGCGCTCGCGTCGCGGCGCGTCGCCTTCTGGCGGGCGCCGTCGCTCGATGCGCTGCGCGAGCTGGTGATCGCCGCCAACCGCGAGCTCGCCGCGGTCAACCCGCGCCTCGAACCCGACGACCGCATCGACCTCGTCGACCTCCGCGACGCCGTCGCCACCTGGCGGGCCACCCACCCCTGACGCCCGCCTCCGGGTGTGACCGGCTGTGAGTCGGGCTCACCGGGTTTGTGTCACGACACAGACGTGCACGTCGGTTTGTGTGCTGACACAAACCGGGGAGGACGACCTCGGCCGCGAGGCGGGCACTCGGGTTTGTGCCACGACACAAACCGGCACGTCGGTTTGTGTGCTGACACAAACCTCGAAGGGCGGCCGGCGGCGGGCAGTTCACACGGCGTTCACGGTGCGCCGGCGCAGGTGGCCGTACCGTGAACGCATGGGTGCAACGGTCCAGCCGGGGCTCGGGGGTGTGACCGGGCGACCCCGGTTGCGGGTCGTGCGGGACGAGCTGACGAACCTCACCGTCGACGTCGACGGGCGCTCGGTGAGCTATGCGGCCGGCGGACGCGGCCTGCCGGTGCTGTTCCTCCACGGCTGGGGACTCGACCACGAGGTGTACCGCCGCTCGCTGCGCCGGCTGACGGCGCGCGGCTGCCGGGTTGTCGCCCCGTCGCTGCCCGGCTTCGGGCACAGCGACGAGCTGCCGGTCTGGGAGCGCACGCTCGCCGGCTACGCCCGCTGGGTCGAGCGGTTCCTCGACGCGGTCGGCGCCGACGAGCCGGTGCTGATCCTCGGGCACAGCTTCGGCGGCGGGATCGCCACCCGCTTCGCCCACGACCACCCCGAGCGGGTCCGCTTCCTCGTCGTGCTCAACGCGGTCGGCGACCCGCGGGCCTTCGCCGCCCACGGCATGGCCCGCCCCGGCCTGCCCGGGTTGAGCCAGTGGCGCACGATGTTCGACGCGATCCGGCCGATGGACGACCTGGCGACCAACGGCCTCATGCAGCGCACGTTGCTCGCCAACCTGTGGCGCCACCCGCTGAGCGTGCTCCAGGCGTCGCAGGCCGCGCTCACCGCCGACCTGCGCACCGAGATGGCCGTGCTCGCCGAGCGCCAGCTGCCGGTGCTCGTGCTGTGGAGCGACGACGACCGGCTGATCCCGCTGTCGGCGTTCGACACGTTCTGCTCGACGTTCGGGACCGACGGGCACGTCGTGCGCGGCGGCCACTCGTGGCTGCTGGCCAACCCCGAGGTGTTCGGCGAGGTCCTCGACAACGTCATCCAGGTCCAAGGTGGCGAGCACGGCAGCCGCGCCGCGACGGCCAGCGTCGCCGAGCTGCGGCGCCTGCTGACGACGACGTCGATGCCAAAGGCGGCGATCGGCCCGCTGCTCGATGGCGTCTCCCCGCTGTGGGTCCTCAGCGAGCCGCCGGACGTGCTCGCCGGCGATCTCGCCCTGTGCCACCCGCGGGTGCGTCCCGGCGAGGTCCGCGCCGTCGCCCGCGAGCTGCCGGGCGGCGAGCGCTTCCGCCTGACCGTCGTCGCCGAGGACCGCCGCGGCTTCCTCGCCGACACCACGGCGGTCCTGGCCAGCGCGGGCGTCTCGGTGGAGACCGCGTCCGCCATGACCTGGCCGGCGAGCCATCTCGCCCTCCACGCGCTGACGGTGCGCAGCGACGGCGGGATCGGCGCCGGCGAGTGGGAGCTGATCGGTCAGCGCCTGCGCGCCAGCGTCGACGCCGCGGTGCCGACGCCGTTCCGCCCGTCCGGCCGCGCCCGGGTCACCCGCGGTGGCGGCAGCGCGGACACGACGATCGTGCGGGTCAGCGCCCCCGACGACGTCGGCCTGCTGTCGGCGATCTGCCGCTGGTTCGCCGACGAGGGCGTGTCGATCGAGGCGGCGGGCATCGACACGGCCAACGGCATGGCCAACGACGTGTTCCTCGTCGACGCCGACTGCGACGTCGACGAACTGGCCGCAACCCTCAGCGCGCCCCGCCGGCTGCCGCCGGCGTGCGCCCGCCTCGTCAAGGCCCTCCTCGCCCCCAACCGCTGACTAGCGGCGGCGCTTCTCGAGGTAGCGGCGGTAGCCCTCGGCGGACTCCTTCAACGCCGGGTTCTCGGCGAAGACCGGCTGCATCTTCTCCCAGGCCGCCTCGCGCTTGTACGGGAGGTACTCGCGGGGGAAGTAGCCGTCGTGGGGGCGGTACTCCTTGAGGATCCGGCGGGCGACGGTGGCCTTGTGGACCTCGTCGGCGCCGTCGGCGAGGCCCATCGTCGGCGCCCCGGCGTACATCGCCTGCAGCGGCGTCAGGTCGGTGGTGCCGAGCGAGCCGTGGATGTGCAGGGCGTTGAACGACACCTCGCGCAGCACCTTGGCCATCGTGAACTTCACCGCGGCGATGTCGGTGCGCGTCTCCTGGCCCGACGTCTGGTCCATCCGCCACGCCGTCTCCAGCACGTAGAGCCGGAGCATCTTGATCATCGCGTACGACTCGGCGATCTTCTCCTGGACCATCTGGTGCTCGCCGATGATCTTGCCGTGCGACTCACGGCTCAGCGCCCGCTCGCACATCATGTCGAAGGCCAGCTTGCACTGGGCGATGGTGCGCATCGCGTGGTGGATGCGGCCGCCGCCGAGACGTCGCTGGGCGAGCACCTTGGCGCCGTCCTCGGGGCCGAGCAGGTGGTCGAGCGGGACGCGCGACGTCGTGGTACTTGACGTGGTTGTGGTTGCGCGGCTCCGGCATGATCTCCACGCCCGGCGTCGTGCGCGGCACGACGTACATGCCGTTCGTGCACATCACGAACAGGATGTCGGCCACGCGGCCGGCGCTGGTGAACCACTTCTCGCCGTTGATCACCCACTCGTCACCGTCACGCACGGCGTGGGTCTTGAACAGGTTCGGGTCCGAGCCACCCTGCGGCTCGGTCATCGAGTACGCCGAGAACATGTCCTGGTTGAGCAGCGGCTTGAGCCACCGCTCCTTCTGCTCCTCGGTGCCGTACGCGGCGAGCATCTCCATGTTCCCGGTGTCCGGCGCGGCGGCGCCGAACATCTGCGGCGCCGAGCCGTAGCGGCCGATGATCTCGTTCAGCAGACCGAGCTTGAGCTGCCCGAACCCGGGGCCGCCGAGCTCCTCGTCGAGGAAGATCGCCCACAGGCCCTGGTCCTTGACCTCCTGCTGCAGCGAGCGCACGTAGGCCCTGACCGTCGGGTCTGGTGAGCGGATCGCATACGGCAGGACGTAGTCCAGCGGCTCGACCTTCTCCCGGCAGAAGTCCTCGACCCAGTCCAGCTTCTTCTGGAACTCGGGGTCCGTGGAAAAGTCCCACGCCATCTCGTCGCCTCCCTGGCACTCGCTCGAACTCGAATCGGCGACAGTCTCCCCGATCGGCCCGCGGCCGGCCCACTCCAGGACGCCGCCGGCCGTGCTCACGAGCGGATCGACGCCCGCCCCATGCGGGGACCCGAGTCGGATGGTCCGGCTTCGTTGGGCCGCCCGGTTGCCCGCGGAGCAGAATCAGCCGATGACGATGCCGCCGACCAGGCCGCTGACGAGGCGGCGCGAGCGATGACCCAGCGCGACGCCGACTTCCTCGGCATCCAGCTCCCCGAGGGCGACAGCCCGGCGATCCTGCCGGTCACCGAGGCACTGTGCACCCCGTTCGGCTTCCTCTACGGCGGCAGCGGGATCGCCGCCTGCGCCGTCGCCGCCGAGGCCGTCACCGGCCGGCCGCTGCTGTGGATCACCACCCAGTACGTGCGCAACGCCAAGCCCGGCGACGTCGTCGAGCTGGCCGTCGACGTCGTCGTCCACGCCCGCTCGACGAGCCAGACGCACGTCCACGGCACCGTCGACGGGCGCACGGTCCTCCACGCGACGACGGCGCACACCGACCGCCCCGACGACGGCCCGCGCTGGTGGGGCACGATGCCCGAGGTGTCACCGCCGGAGGACGGCGAGCCGTTCGTGCTGCCATGGCAGCACACCAGCACCGGCTCGTTCGTCGAGCAGATGGAGCGCTACATCGTCCCCGAGCTGCCCGGGCTGGTCGCCGAGGGCCGCGCCGCGATGTGGGTGCGCGTGCCCGGCTGGCCGATCGGCTCGCCGGCGTCGCAGGCGTTCGTCGCCGACATCATCCCGCTGGCGATCGGGATGGCGATCGGTCAGGGGCCGGGCGGGACGAGCCTCGACAACACCGTGCGGATCGTGCTCGCCGAGCCGACCGACGAGTGGATCCTCCTGGACATCGAGTCCGAGGGGCTGAGCCGCTCGATCGGTTGCGGACGCGTCCGCCTGTGGCGCCGTGACGGCACGCTGATCGGCGTCGGCACGCAGAGCGCGATCATCCGCACCAGTCACCACCCCACCTACGAGCCCGCGCCGCCCGTGTGATCCGTCGGCCAGGTCGGCGCCTGGCCAGGAGGCAGGGCCACCTCGAACGCGTTGAGGGTGAACGACACGAGCGTGTAGTAGCCGCACAGGGTGACGATCTCGACGATGCCGCGATCGCCGAGCAGCGCATGGGCGGCGGCGTAGGTCGCCGGGTCGATGCGGCCGTCGGTCACGAGCTGCCGGGCCAGCGTGTAGACGATCCGCTCGTCGTCGGGCAGCGGCGGCTCCTCGCCGCGGGCGATCGCGTCGACCGCCTCCTGGCTGACACCGTGCTGCAGGGCCATGCGCGAGTGTGCCCACCACTCGAACTCCGAGCGCCAGTGCGCCCCGACGGTGATGATCGCCACCTCCAGCAGGTGCCGCTCGACCGACGACTCGAAGCGCAGCGCGGCGCCGAGCTGGGCGAGGCGGCCACCGATGCCGGGCGCGTTGACCCAGGCGTTGAACGGGCCCATCAGCGTGCCGGCATCGGTGACGACCGACGCACGGGTCGCGGTGATCGAGTCCCAGACCTCGCGGCCGGGCTCGTCGAGGTCGTCACGGGTGGGGAACGGCAGTCGACTCATGGACCCCATCTTCGACGATGACGACGTCCCATCCGGAACGACGGCGACGCGGGTTGATGTGGAACTGGCCGCGCAGGGCGCTGGTGATCGCCGGCGGGGTCATGGCCGCGCTCGGCCTCGTGGCCGGCTTCGCCAACCGACAGCTGCTCGACGGACCGACGTTCGCCGCACACGTCGAGGCGCTCGTCCGCGTCGGCGGCATGCTGCTGCTCGTCGCCGTCGGCGACCTGCGTGGGCTGGCAGCGGCGCACCCACCGCGCGTCGCCAAGGCACCGGTGGGCCAGCCCAGCGTGCGGCGCGGCGTGCGCATCGCGCTCAGCACCGCGGCGATCGTGCTCGCCGGTGCCTGGGTGTTCGTCCTCGCCCGTCCAGGCCATCGGGTCGACGCCGTCGGCGGTGCCGTGCACGGCGAGGGGCTGGTGTGCAACGGACATGCCGAACTGTGCGATCGCCGCGAGGTGCTGCCAGTACGGGTCAACTGGCAACACCGCAGCTGATCGTCTCGCGGAGGCGCAAGGTGCTCACCCCGACCAGGGGAGCGCCGCCGGCTACCGCTGACCGATGATCTGGCGGCGCCGACGGAAGCTCGAGCGGCGCGGCCGGCGCGCGATGAATCTCGGGCGGCTGGTTCGTCGTTCTCCCCGACCCGACCGGGCGAGCCCGGCACGGCCACCGTCGATCGGTCACTCGCCGCCCGTCGAAGGCCAGGTGTCCAGCACCTCTCTGGCCTACGACTGGAGCCGGCCTTCGAGCTGGCCGCTCCCCCGCCAGTCGCCGCGCTCCCAGGGAGTTGGCGACGCTCACCTGCGAGCGGGTCCGGTCTGGCCTTGTCGCCGACGACCGTCGTGGTGTCAACCGAGCAGTGTCACCGGTTGGTAGGCCTGGCGACGCGCTTGGACGGGTCCTTCGCTCGCCATGGGCGACGAGGGGCTCGGGCCAAGGATGGCCATGGCAACGTCGCTCGCCCGCTGCGAGGTCAGCAACCTACTCCTCGAGTGCTCGCCGGGGGATGAGCACTCGGCGGCCCAGACGGAGACAGGGCAGAGTGCCATGCGCAGTGAGCTGGTAGGTGAACGCTCGGGAGAGACCCAAGATCGTTGCCGCCTCCTCGACGCTCAGCACCAGCGAGTCGTTGTGTTCCATGCGGTCCCTCCAGTGACGTGTGCGCCGACTAGGCCGCTCGCCGCTGCTCGTCGTCTCGCCTGTCCTCGGTAGGCGTCTCAGAGCGGAGCGCGTCGAGCTTCTGGGCGAGCAGTCGGCCCCACAGGTCCTCGGCGCTGTCGACGGCCGGGCGGACCTTGCCGTAGACGGTCATCACCATCGTCTCCGACGAGTGACCGGCTCGACCCATCACCGTGCGCGGATCGACGCCGGCCGTCAACAGCTCGGTGATCATCGTGTGGCGCAGACCGTGCAGGTCGATCTCGCCCGACACGCCCGCGGCCTCACGGATCCGACCGAAGCGGCGCGTCGCGGTGCCGGGATACCAGTGCTTGCCGTCGAGCGGGTTGCGGTGCCGGCCGCGGCCGCCACTGAAGACGAACCCCTCGCGGTCAACCGTGACAGGTTCTCCGGCCGCTTCCGACAGCTTGGCCTCCAAGGCTGCGCGGTGGGCGCGGAGCAGGTCGAGGGCGTACCCGGAGAGGGCGATCGTGCGCGGCTTCTTCGACTTGGTGCGTCGCCGCGGCTTGGCCCCGTCGCGGCCGATGCTGACGACACCCCTCGATGGTGACCGTGCCGCGGTCGAAGTCGACCCTGCCCCAGCGGAGTCCGAGCGTCTCGCCCCGTCGGCCGCCTTCCTCGGCGGCGACCCACAGGTAGACGTAGAACTCGGGATCGGTCCGCTCGGCCTGCAACAGGATGCGGGCGGTCTCGTCAATCGTCGGCGCGACCCGCTCGGTTTCGTCGAGCGGCGGGGGCGGGATCTTCATCACCGCGTTCGACTCGACGTATTCCATCTGCACCGCGTATGACATGAGCGCCGACAGCACGGTGCGGACCTTTCGGACCGTCGCAGGCTGCAAGCCGTGCTTGTCGCGGAGATGCTTGAGGAACGTCGACACCAGGCGAGGCCGAATCTCCTCGACGCGCTTGTCGCCGAGCACCGGGAGGATGTGCTTGTCCTGGCTGTAGTAGTAGTTGGCGAGCGTGGTCGGGGCCACGCTCGGGTCGGACTGACGCCACTCGGCGACGAGCTGGCGGATCGTCATCCGGCCGTCGACGCCGGATTCGGCGAGCAGGCGAAGGCGCCGTTCGAGCGCCACCGCTTCCTTCTCGCTGGCGGCGCTGCCCGAGAGCTGGGTGCGCTTGCCGGTCAGGGGGTCGGCTGAGGCCTGGATGACCACCCGCCACTTGCGTCCTCGACGCTGGATCATGTGCGGAACCTCCGTGAAGCTGCTGACAGTTCTGCTGACAGACAGCCTCACGAGGCCCCTCCCCCGGGTCCGGCGTGACGCCGTGACCTGGGGTTTCGATGAGCAGCCCCAACGGGATTCGAACCCGTGCCGCCACCTTGAGAGGGTGGTGTCCTAGGCCACTAGACGATGGGGCCAAGTAGCCCCAGCACACTACCAACGGGCGCCGGGGGCACCAACGCCCGGAAACGGCGGACGGCCGGCGCCTCGTGGGCTGCCGGCCGTCCGGGTGGCTGGGGAGCAAGGAATCGAACCCTGAATAACAGAACCAGAATCTGCTGTGTTGCCAGTTACACCACTCCCCATGGAGCGTCGGGCAGTGTACCAAGCCGGCTCGTCGTTGCCAGGGTGAGCATCGCGTCCGCCGCCGGTGAGCGTGGGCCTCGGCGGTGGAGGATGCCGACGCGGCGGGTGACGGCCGGTCGCAGCGAGCGGACGACGGCGCCCTGACGCTCGGCGTCGGCGGCCATCGATGCGGGGACGATCGTCGTGCCGGCGCCGGCGACGGCGAGCGGGACGAGCGACTCGCGGTGGCTGGTCTCGACGACGACGTTGGCGGCGACGCCGCTGCGGGCGATCACCTGGTCGAGCAGCCGGCGCGTCGACGTGCCCGGCGGCGTGGCCAACAGCGGCAGCTTGGCGAGCGCGGCGTGGGTCAGCGTCGGCCCGGCGCCGACCGTGCCCGGCGGGCTGACAGCGACGACCTCTTGGCGGAACAGCTCGACGCGCACGAGGTCATGCCCGCCCGTCGTCAGGTCGGCGAAGCCGAGCTCGGCGCGGCCGGCAAGCACCTGGCGCTCCACCGAGGCCGCGTCCTCGGGCTCGGTCACCGACACGGTGACGCCTGGGTGGGCGGCGCGGAACGCGCCGATCAGGCGGGCCAGCGGGTCGACGGCGAGGGTCGGCAGGGCGACGACGTCGAGCCGCCCGGTGACCACGCCGGCGACGGCAGCCGAGGCGGCGCGCAGCTCGGCCGCGTCGCGCAGGACCCGGCGGGCGCCGTCGACGACGACCTCGCCGGCGGCGGTCAGCGAGACCGTCCGCCCGAGCCGCTCGAACAGCTGCACCCCGAGCTCGCGCTCCAGCGACTGGACGCCCTGCGACAGCGACGGCTGGGCGACGTGCAGCGCATCGGCGGCCCGGGTGAAGCCGCCGTGGTCGACGACGGCGACGGCGTACTCCAGCTGCCGGAGATCCATAGGGGCACACTATGGCTCGGATATCGAGTATCACGTTGATCGATGCGACGAGCAGGTCGATCATTGACACCGACATGGAACTGCACACACTGCTCGCCGCGGCCGTGATCGGCGTCTTCGTCGGCTTCCTCGGCGGCCTGCTCGGCAAGGGTGGCTCGGCGATCGCCACGCCCCTGCTCCACGCCGTCGGCGTCCCGGCGATCGTCGCCGTCGCCGCTCCCCTGCCGGCCACCGTTCCCTCGACGCTGGCCGCCAGCTGGGTCTACTGGAAGCAGCACTACCTGCAGCCGCGGATCGTCCGCACCTGCATCCTGTGGGGCATCCCGGCGACGATCGCCGGCGCGCTGGCCACGCGCTGGATCAGCGGCGGCTTCCTCGTGCAGCTCACCGACGTGGTGCTCGTCGGCATCGGCCTACGCCTGCTGATCAACCACCAACGGAACTCGTCGAGCGGCGGCGCCGCGCCGGCCGAGGGCACCGGGCTCGACGACCTCGGCGGCGTGGGGATCTCACCGACGCCGGACGGGGCCGTCGCCGTCGCCACCCGCCCGGTCGTGGCCACGCCGGTGACGATCGAACCGAACCTGCGAGTGCTCGCCGTCGTCGCCATCATCGTCGGCATCAGCGGCGGGCTGCTGGCCAACAGCGGGGGCTTCCTCCTCGCCCCGCTGCTGATCACCGTCGTCAAGCTGCCGATCCGCTCGGCGCTGGCCGCCTCCCTGGCCACCTCGGCGGTGCTTGCCGTCCCCGGCACGATCGTCCATGCCGCCCTCGGGCACATCGACTGGACGCTGGTCGGCGTGTTCGCGGCGACGAGCATCCCGCTCAGCATGTTCGGCGCTCGTGTGGCCCTGCGGATCGACGCCGACCGTCTGGAGCAGGTCTACGGCGCAGCCCTGGTGCTGCTCGGCGCTGGCTTCCTGATCGTCCGCTGACCCTCAGCCGGTGATCGACAGGAGGCGGTCGAAGCCGATGATCCGACCGAGGGAGATGCCGGCGGCTTCCTCGATCTCCTTGCGCAGCGCCTGGCCACCATGGACCGGGCTGGTGCGCGTCGGCGAGACGTACGCCCGCATCCCCAGCTCCTCGGCGACGAGGCGGATGCGCAGCGAGTGGTACGGGTCGCTGACCAGCAGCACCCGGTCGAGGCCACGGGCGGCGAGCAGGTCGCGGACGCCGACGAGCGAGTCGTAGGAGTTGTGCGCCTCGTGCTCCTCGAGGATCGCCGACGCCGGCACACCACGGTCGGTGAGGTACCGCGCTGACGCCTGCGCCTCGGTGAAGCGGTCGCCCTCGCGCTTGCCGCCGGTGACGACGACGAACGGGGCCAACCCCTCCTGCCACAGCTCGACGACGTGGTCGAGGCGCGCCGCCAGCTGCGGCGATGGGCGGCCGTCGTACTGCGCGGCGCCCATCACGACGATCGCGTCGACCGCCCGGCGCTGGTCGCTGCGGCCGACGGCGTGCACGTGCCACAGGTTGAAGCCGAACCAGCCGACGCCGAGGGCGAACAGCGCGAGCAGCGCCCACAGCGTCCGGCGCAGCCACCGCCGTCGGCGCTTGGCGACCACGATGCCGGCGACCGGAGTCGGATCGGGCGTCGACCAGCCGTCGCCGCCGGACGCCGGCATCGGATCGAGCGAGATCTCGTGCATCGTGCTGACAGCGTCGCCGGAGAGGGGGTCCGTCCTCAGGCGGCGTTGCCCTCCAGGGCGCGCATCCGTCGCAACGTCTCGTCGCGCCCGAGCAGCTCCAGCGACTCGAACAGCGGCGGCCCGACCGAGCGGCCGGTGACGGCGACGCGCACCGGCGCCTGCGCCTTGCCGAGCTTCAGCCCGAACGATTCGCCAGTCGACTCCAACGCGCCCTTCAGCGCCTCGGCACCCCATTCCGGCAACGCCGCGAACGCGTCGATCGCCGCGTGCAACACATCGCGGCCCGCGCCACCGAGCGACTTCGTCGCCGCCGCCTCGTCGAGCACCGGCGACTCGAGGAACAGGAAGTCGACCATCGCCGGCACTTCGCCGAGCGTCGCCACGCGCGTCTGCAGGAGCGGGGCGATCGCCGCGAACACGCCGGCGTCGAAGCGCTCCGCCGGCCACGGCACGGCGTCGCCGTGCAGGAACGGCCGGCAGGCCTCGACGAACTCGTCGACCGTCAGCATCCGGATGTACTCCCCGTTGAACGCCTTGAGCTTCTTGATGTCGAAGAACGCAGGCGAGTGGGTGACGTCCTCCAAGCGGAAGTCGCGCTCGATCGTCGACCACGGGACGATCTCGGTGTCGCCCTTCGGCGCCCAGCCGAGCGTCATCAGATAGTTGACCATCGCGTCGGCGAGGTAGCCCTCGTCGCGGTAGCCCTCCAGCGCGACCTTGTCGCGCCGCTTCGACAGCTTCTTGCGCTGCTCGTTGACGACGACCGGCGCGTGCGCCCACACCGGCGGCCGGTGGCCGAGCGCCTCCCACAGCAGCTGCTGCTTGGGGGTGTTCGGCAGGTGCTCCTCGGCGCGGATGACGTGGGAGATGTGCATCTCGACGTCGTCGACGACGTTGGCGAGGATGAACACCGGCGTCCCGTTGCCGCGCAGCAGCACGAAGTCCTCGAGCGTCTCGTTGGCGAAGGACACCTCGCCGCGCACGACGTCGTCGACGACGGTCGTGCCCGCCGGCACCCGGAAGCGCAGCGCCCGCCCCGGCCCGGGCCCGAGGCCGCGGTCGCGCGACCAGCCGCCGTAGCCGGGCCGGCCCTCCTCCTTGGCGCGGGCCTGGATCTCCTCGCCGGCCATGTCGCACCAGTAGGCGTGCCCGGACTCGTACAGCCGCTGGGCGGCGGCGACGTGCAGCTCGGCGTTGCTGCTCTGGAAGTACGGCCCCTCGAACGCCGGGTCGTCGGCGCTGATGCCGATCCACGCCAGCGCGTCGACGATCCCCTGCGTCCACTCCGGGCGGTTGCGGGCCTCGTCGGTGTCCTCGATGCGCAGCACGAACGTGCCGCCGAGTCGCCGGGCCAGCGCCCAGTTGTAGAGCGCGGTGCGCGCCCCGCCGACGTGGAAGAACCCGGTCGGCGACGGGGCGATGCGGAAGCGGGGTCCGGACATGGTGACCCGAGGCTATCGAGCACCCCGGCACGCGATCCGGCGGGTTGCGCCGGCACGGCGAACCCCGCTTCCGGGGTTTGTGTCAGTGCACAAACGCACACGTCGGTTTGTGCACTGACACAAACCGAGATCGGGCCGGACAAACGCCGAGCCGGACGAACGCCGAGCCGGGCGGTTGCCGACGCTTGGGTCCGCACGAGTCGAGCGAGTGGTGCGCGTGGCTGCGCGACCGCCAGGGAGCCAGCCACACGAGAGCGAGGCGAAAGCGAGCGCAGCGAGCGGACGCCGAGCTCGACTATGACGGCGGCCGTTGCGTCAGCAGGGAGAGGTTGCGGAGCTGGCGGAGGGCGACGGAGAGGATCCCGACGTCGAGGTTGCCGGCCCGGCGGATGTCGGTGAACATCGCCATCGCCTGGGCGACGATGCGCTCGTTGGCCGCCATCCACGCCTGCGCCGAGCCGACGTACAGCGCGTCGTCGGCGAGGTCGGCGAGCGCCACCAGCAGGTCGTCGCGCAGCGCCGAGCGAGCCTGGGTCTGCCAGCGGTCGACCCGCGGCAGCGCGCCGACCGCGTCCCACAGCCAACCGATGTCGAGCACGTCGAACATCGACCAGTACGCACCCGCGACCGCGGTGATCGACTCGCCGGTCCGCGCAGCCAGCTCGACCACGTCGAAACCGGTGTGCAGCAACGGCCACAGCGAGGCGCGCTGCGCCAACTGCTCGGGCACCCGAGACGCGAGCAGGGTCGCCTCGTGGGCGAACAGGTGCTCGCGCCGGCGACCGACGACCGACGTCTCCAACACCGAGACGAGCTGGGCCATCGGCGCACGGAACTCGGCCACCGTGGCGGCGATGTCGAGCGGCGGCCGGCGGTGGCGCAGCAGCCACAGCGTGCCGCGCTCGGCCATCCGCCGCAGCTCCAAGAACAGCTCGATCTGGACGTCGAGCTTGACCGACATCGGCCCACCGACGTCGAGCGCCTCGATCTCCTCCCACTGCCGCACGACGTCGAAGACGTCGCGGGCGGCGATCCACGCCCGGGTCACCTCGACGGCGCCGGCGCCGGTGTCCTCGGTCATCCGGTGGTCGAAGGAGATGCCCGACAGGTTGACCATGTGGTTGGCGACCTGGGTGGCGACGATCTCCCGGCGCAATCGATGGCTGCGGATCTCGCCGGCGAAGCGCGACCTCAGCTCGGCCGGGAAGTAGTGGACGAGGAACGGTTCGAGGTAGGGATCGTCGGGCGTGTCGCTGCGCTCGAGCAGGTGGACGTTGGTGCTCTTGGTGTAGGCGAGCAGCACCGAGAACTCGGGCGTGGTCAGCCCGACGCCGGCGGCCTGGCGCTCGGCGAGCTGCTTGGACGACGGCAGGAACTCGAGGCCCCGGTCCAGCCAGCCCTCGGCCTCGAGGAGGTCGAGGTACCGGGCGTGGACGTTGACCATCGACAGCGTCTGCGTGCGGGCGATCGACAGCGCCAGGGTCTGGGCGCGGTTGTCGTCGAGCACCTCGTCGGCGACCTCGTCGGTCATCGCCTTCAGCAGCGCGTCGCGGTCTCCGGGGGCGAGCGTGCCGGCGCCGATCGCCGCGCCGAGGAGGATCTTGATGTTGACCTCGTGGTCGCTGCAGTCGACGCCGGCCGAGTTGTCGATCGCGTCGGTGTTGATCAGCCCACCGTTGAGGGCGTACTCGACGCGGCCGCGCTGGGTGAAGCCGAGGTTGCCGCCCTCGCCGACCATCCGGCAGCGCAGGTCGACGCCGTCGACGCGCAGTCCGTCGTTGGCGCGGTCGCCGACCTCGGCGTTGGTCTCCGTCGACGCCTTGACGTACGTGCCGATCCCGCCGTTCCACAACAGGTCGACGGGCGCTCGCAGGATCGTCGACATCATCTCGTTGGGGGTGAACGCCCTGCGCTCCGTGCCGAGCCGCTCGGCCGCCCGCGCGCTGATCTCGATGCTCTTCGCCGTGCGCGGGTAGACGCCGCCGCCGGCCGAGATCAGCGCCGGGTCGTAGTCGGCCCAGCTCGACCGGGGCAGCTCGAACAGCCGCCGGCGCTCGGCGAACGACACGGCCGGATCCGGGTCCGGGTCGAGGAAGACGTGGCGGTGGTCGAAGGCGGCGACGAGCTGGACGTGCTCGGAGCGCAGCAGGCCGTTGCCGAACACGTCGCCGGACATGTCGCCGATGCCGACGGCGGTGAGCGTGTCGTGATCGGCGTCCTTGCCGATGGCACGGGCGTGGCGGCGCACGCCCTCCCACGCGCCACGGGCGGTGATGCCCATCTCCTTGTGGTCGTAGCCGGCGCTGCCGCCGGAGGCGAACGCGTCACCGAGCCAGAAGCCGTATGCCGCCGAGATCTCGTTGGCGATGTCGCTGAACGCCGCCGTGCCCTTGTCGGCGGCGACCACGAGGTACGGGTCGTCGCCGTCGTGGCGCACCGTCGCCGGTGGCGCGACCACCACGCCGTCGACGATGTTGTCCGTGACGTCGAGCATCCCGCCGACGAACAGGCGGTAGCAGGCGACACCCTCGGCGCGGTACGCCTCGGCGTCCGCCGGCGGCCGCTTGACGACGAAGCCGCCCTTGGCACCGGTCGGCACGATCACCGCGTTCTTGACGATCTGGGCCTTGACGAGCCCGAGGATCTCGGTGCGGAAGTCCTCACGGCGATCGCTCCAGCGCAGGCCGCCACGGGCGATCATCCCGGCGCGCAGGTGGACGCCCTCGACGCGCGGCGAGCACACCCAGATCTCGTACATCGGGCGCGGCGCCGGCAGGTCGGGCACGAGCGAGCCGTCGAGCTTGAACGCCAGCACCGGGCGCGAACCGCCCTCATCGGCGGCGGGCCGGTAGGCGTTGGTCCGCACGGTGGCGTCGATCAGGGCGATGATCGCCCGCAGGGTGCGGTCGTCGTCGAGGCTCGGCACCGCGTCGAGCGCCTCGGCGATCGCCGCCCGCCGGGCAGCATGCTCCTGCTGGGGAGCGTCGACGAGCTGCGGATCGAAACGGCTCTCGAACAGGCCGACGAGCTGCGCGCTGATCGCCGCGTGGTGGCACAGCGCCTGCTCGATGTACTGCTGGCCGAACGGGAAGCCGATCTGACGCAGATAGCGGACGTAGGCACGCAGCACCTCGACCTGCCGGGCGGCCAGGCCGGCGAGCACCACGAGCCGGTTGAGCCCGTCGACCTCGACCTCACCGGTGAAGGAGGCGACGAAGGCCCGCTGGACCTCGGCGCGCACCGCGTCGGTCAGCTCCACCGCCGGATCGACGGCGATGCCGACGTCGTGCAGCCGCATTGCCGGGCCGTCGCCGTCGGAGAACGTGAACGAGCGCTCGTCGAGGGCGCGGAAGCCGAGCTGGTCGAGCAGCGGCAGCAGGTCGGCGAGCGCCAGCGGCGCGCCGCGGTGGTACACCCGGAAGCGCCACTCGTTCGGCGGCGCCTCGTCGAAGTGCAGCATCGCCGTGTCGATCGCCCCGTCGCTGGCACCGAGCGCGTCGAGCCGGGCAAAGTCGAGCGCCGCCGTGGCCGGGTAGTTGAGCTCATCGTAGCCCGCCGGCACGACGGGGACGAGCCGCTCGACGACCTCGGCGGCGCGCTCCCGACCAGTGCGGCAAGCTCGTCGAGGGTGTCGGCCACCCACTGCTCGGCGACCTCGCCGAGCGACCCGGTTCCCGTGCTCGTGCTCATCGGCTCCCCCACCTCCCGTCCAGCACAGTACGACGCGGCGTGCTCGAATGGGCACGATGACACAACTCAACGTGCTCGGGACCGAGCTTCGCCCCGTGCTCGCTCGATCCGCTGACCGGCTACTACCGCACCGGGTGCTGCGAGAACCGGGGCGACGACCCGGGCCTGCACGTGGTCTGCTGCGTGCTCACCGACGAGTTCCTGGCGTTCTCCAAGCGCGTCGGCAACGACCTCAGCACCCCGATGCCGCAGTACGGCTTCCCCGGCCTCGTCGGTGGCCAGTCGTGGTGCCTGTGCGCCGACCGCTGGCAGCAGGCGCTGGAGGCCGGCGCCGCGCCACGCGTGCGCCTCGACGCCACCCACGTCTCCGCGCTGGAGTACTGCAGCCTCGCCGACCTGCAGGCCCACGCCGCCTGATGTTCGTGCTCCGGCCGCAGCCAAGCTGCTCGCCGCGGCGCGACGGCAACGTCGGCAGCGGCCGCCGATCCCCTCGTTCGACATCGAGTCCGAGCTGTCCACGCCCGCCGACGTCCAGTGCGACAAGGTCAGCGAGATCGTCGCCCAGGCGCCGGCGCTGCTCGGCGACCCGAGCACGGAGGTCACCCACGTGATCGTCCAGCGCTGGGTGTTCGAGCCGGACCTGCCGGTGCGCCTCTCGTCCGATCGGGTCGCGGTTGCGTCGAGGCCGCCGCCGGCGGCACGGTGATCGCCACGCACTGACCGGCGCACCCGCCAGCGGTACTGTCTCGGCCATCCATCGACGGAGCGGACCGGTGCAGCAATGAGTGGAACACAGACCTCCGCCGGCCCGGGCGACCCGGCCGGCGACGATGCCACCGGCGACCTGCAACGACCACGACCGAACGTCGTGCAGATCTCGACGTACACGCCGCCGCCCGGCGCCGACGTCGGCATCCGCAGCCAGGTGTCCTACGGCGGGCCGGTCGTCTTCGCCCGCCGCGTGCACCCGTGGCGGACGCTGCTCCTCGTCGCCGTCGTCGCCGGGCTGCTCGGCATCGGTGGCGTCTGGGTGTATCGCGCCGTCCAGCGCGCCCAGCACCGCACCGACGCGTCGGCACCGGTGATGGCGCCGAGCACGTCGAACACCCCCGCCTCGGCCACCGACGGCACGCCGGCACCACCGACGCTGCCGCCCGTCGGCAACCTGTTCGACGCCAGTGCAGCCGCCCTGATCGCCCCCGCCGTGGAGGCCGCGGCACCGGGTGAGCCGAGCCAGTTCACGTCGATCTCCGTCTACCCGGGCTACGCGGTGGCCACGGTGCGCGATCCGGACAACACGACGCGCACGGTCCGGCTGACGATCCGCGGCGCGGACGTCGTCACCGACGAACCGGTCACCCAGACCGCCGACGTGACGCCCTCGCTGTTCACCGTCGCCGACGTCGACTGGTCGCGCGTCGCACCGCTCGTGGCCGAGTCACCGACCGACGCCGGCCTCCCCGACGACACCGTCGACCGGGTGGAGATCCTCCGCTGGGGCTTCGACCCGGCCTACCCGATGCGCATGCTCGTCTACCTGAGCGGGGGGAAGATGGTCGAGGCAGCGATGGACGGCACCGTCGTCGCTGTCCACTGAGCTGTTCGTGCTCCGGTCGCAGCGAAGCTGCTCCCTGCGCCTGCCGTGCTCGCCGCCTCCGCTCCGCTTCTGCGCTCGCCGCGTCGTGGACATGTGCCCAGCTGTTCGTGCTCCGGTCGCAGCGAAGCTGCTCCCTGCGCCTGCCGTGCTCGCCGCCGCCGCTCCGCTTCTGCGCTCGCCGCGTCGTGGACATGTGCCGAGCTGGGCGATGATGGCCACATGAGCAGCTCGGTCAGGGCGGATGTCGACGGCGAGGTGCTGGTCGTCACCATCGACCGGCCGGAGGCGCGCAACGCCGTCGACCGCGACACCGCCGCCGGGCTCGTCGCCGCGTTCCGCGACTTCGACCACGACGACGGCCTGCACGTCGCCGTGCTCACCGGCGCCGGCGGGACGTTCTGCGCCGGCGCCGACCTGAAGGCCGTCGGCAGTGGGCGCGGCAACCGCGTCGACGCCCACCCCGCCGGCGACGGTCCGCTCGGGCCGACGCGGATGCTGCTCACCAAGCCGGTGATCGCTGCCGTCGAGGGCTTCGCCGTGGCCGGCGGCCTGGAGCTGGCGATCTGGTGCGACCTGCGCGTCGCCGCCGACGACGCCACGTTCGGCGTGTACTGCCGGCGCTGGGGCGTGCCGCTGGTCGACGGCGGCACGGTGCGCCTGCCGCGGCTGATCGGGCACAGCAACGCCCTCGACATGATCCTCACCGGTCGTGGCGTCAGCGGCACCGAGGCGTTGCGGATGGGCCTGGCCAACCGCCTCGTCGCTCCGGGCACGGCGCTCGACGAGGCGCTGGCGCTCGCCCACCAGCTCGCCCGCCTGCCACAACGTTGCATGCGCAACGACCGGATGAGCAGCTACCAGCAGTGGGACCTGGAACATGTCGACGCGATGGCCAACGAGACCCGCCTCGGCCTGGAGGTGATCGCCAGCGGCGAGACCCAGTCGGGTGCGGCCCGCTTCGCCGCGGGCGCCGGCCGCCACGGCGCAGCCGCCGACGCGGATGCCTGACACCCTCGTCCCACCCGACGGGGCGGGCGCGCCGGAGGACGTGCGCATGGTCGTCAAGCCACTGCTGCGCGGCTGGTCGCACGCCGTGTCGTTCGTCGTCGTGATCGTCCTCGGCCTACTGCTGCTGGCGCTGACCTCCGCGAGCCGCGGTGGGCGCCTCACCCTGGTCGTCTACCTGATCGGGCTGCTGGCGATGTTCGGCGTGTCGGCGATGTACCACCGCGGGCGCTGGCCGGCGCGCCAGCTCGCGGTGTGGCGCCGGCTCGACCACTCGACGATCTTCCTGGCGATCGCGGGCGCGTACACGCCGGTGACGATCGCCGGCCTCGACGGCTGGCGGCGCACCACCGTGCTGGTCGTCGTGTGGGTCGGCGCAGCGCTCGGCATCGCCCTGCAGTGGGTGCCTCTCCACGTGCCGCGCGCCGTGTTCACCGCGGTGTACGTCGTCGTCGGCTGGTCTCTCTCGATCGCCCTGCCGCAGCTGTTCACCGGCCTCGGCGGGCTCGGCTTCGCCCTCGTGCTCGGCGGGGGCTGCGCCTACACCGCCGGCGCCGTCGTCTACGCGCTGAAGCGCCCCGACCCGTGGCCGACGGTGTTCGGCTACCACGAGGTGTTCCACCTGTTGACCATCGTCGGTGCCGGCCTGCACCTCGCCGTCGTGGCGTTCGTCGTCAGCCCGAAGCTGTGAGCAACCCGGCCGTCCGGCTGACGACCGAGCGGGTCGGGCTACGCCGGTTCACCGCCGGCGACACCGAGGACGCGATCACCCGGCAGGAGTGGGAAGCGGCCCACCGGTAAGGTCGGTCCCGGTCGGTCGTCGGGGGCGTGCCGGCCGAAGGGGGTTCGAACAACGTGCTGTCGCCGTACCGGGTGGTCGACGCCACCGATCATCGAGGCCAGCTGGCCGGGTTCGTGCTCGCCGGCCTCGGCGCCGACGTCGTGCGCGCCGAGCCGCCCGGTGGCCATCCCGCCCGCGATCGCGGCGACGGGTTGGAGTGGTGGGCCTACAACCGCGGCAAGTCGAGCGTCGTCTGCACGGCGCACGACGACCTGCTCGCGCTCGCCGCCGACGCCGACGTGCTCCTCGACAGCGGGCCGCCCGGGTACGAGCACGACGAGCTGATCGCCCGCAACCCCCGGCTCGTCCACGTCACCGTCAGCCCGTTCGGGCTCGACGGGCCGAAGGCCGGGTGGGCGGCAAGCGACCTGACCGTGCTCGCCGCCGGCTGCGCGCAGGTGCTCAACGGCGACAGCGACCGGCCACCGGTGCGCACCTCCGTGCCGCAGGCCTGGCTGCACGCCGGCGCCGAGGCGGCGGTCGGCGCGCTGCTGGCCCTCACCGAGCGCGAGCGCAGCGGGCTCGGCCAGCACGTCGACGTCTCCGCCCAGCAGGCCGTGCTGCAGGCCGGCATCCCCGGCGTGCTGCTCGCCCCGAACGCCAACCCCGAGGCCCGGCGGACCGCCGGCGGCATCCTCCTCGGCGACCTCCACCTGCAGTTCGTCTACCCGGCGCTCGACGGGCACGTGTCGATCACCCTGCTGTTCGGCACGATGATCGGCCCGTTCTCGCGGCGGCTGGTCGAATGGGTCCACGAGGAGGGCCACTGCGACCGGGCGATGGTCGGCTGGGACTGGGAGGCGTTCGGCGTGCGCCTCGTCACCACGCCGGAGGGGCCGGGCGAGCTCGAACAGGTCAAGGCGGCGATCACCGCGCTGACGTCGTCGAAGACCAAGGCCGAGCTGTTCGCCGAGGCCCAGCGCCGGCGGCTGCTGCTCGCACCGGTGGCCACCGCCGCCGAGCTGGTCGCCGACGCCCACCTTGCCGATCGCGGCTACTGGACGACCGTCGACGGGCGGATCGCGCCCGGGGCGTTCGTGCGCTCCAGCCTCGGCGCCGTCCAGGTGCCTGGCGCACCGCCGGCCGTCGGCGAGCGGGACGCGCCGCCATGGCGGCCGCGACCCCGGGCGGCGTCGGCAGCTGCGCCGGCGTCCACGGCGACGGGTGCGCTCCGCGCCCTCGACGGCCTGAAGGTCGTCGACCTGACGTGGGTGTTCGCCGGGCCGCTGACCACCCGCGTCCTCGCCGAGCACGGCGCCACCGTCGTCAAGGTCGAGGGGCCGGGCCATCCCGACGCGTCCCGCTCGGGCGGCGGGGCGTTGAACGGCGACCTCGGCATCGAGGGCAGCATCGCCTTCGCCCACTTCAACGCCGACAAGCTCAGCGTCACCCTCGACCTCACCAACCCGGCCGGGCGCGACGTGCTGCGCGACCTCGTCCGCTGGGCCGACGTGCTGATGGAGTCGTACACGCCGGGCGTGATGGCCCGCTGGCAGCTGTCCTACGACGACCTGCGCGAGATCAACCCCGAGCTGATCATGATGAGCACGAGCCTGATGGGCCAGACCGGGCCGCTGCGGGACTTCGCCGGTTTCGGCAACCTCGCCGGGGCGATCAGCGGGTTCTACGAGCTCACCGGGTGGCCGGACCGCTCCCCCGCCGGCCCGTTCCTCGCCTACACCGACTACGTCGCCCCGCGCTTCGCGGCGGCATCCCTGCTCGCCGCGCTGGACCTGCGCCGGCGCACCGGTTGCGGCCAGCACCTCGACCTCGCCCAGGCCGAGGCGTCGATCCACTTCCTCGCCCCCGCCGTGCTCGACCACACCGTCAACGGCAACCACCCCACCCGCCAGGGCAACGCCGACCTGTGGGCGTCGCCGCACGGCGTGTACCGCTGCGCCGGCGACGACGCCTGGGTGGCGATCGCCTGCGAGACCGGCGCGCAGCGCGAAGCGCTCGCCGCAGCCATCGGCGTCGCCGGGTCCCCGTCCGACGGCGACGTCGGGGCGTGGACGTCGACGCGCCAGATCGCCGACGTCGAGCAGGTGCTGCAGGCGGTCGGCGTGCCGGTGCACGGCGTGCAGAACAGCGCCGCGTGCTATGCCGACCCGCAGCTGCAACACCGCAGCCACTACGTGGACGTACCCCACCCGGTGCACGGCAGCTGCGTCATCGAGGGCCCGCGCCTGCGCCTGTCGCGCACGCCGGGCTTCGTCCGCCGCGCCAACCCGTCGATGGGCGAGCACAACGACACCGTGCTCGGCGACCTGCTCGGCTACGACGCAGCGCGGATCACCGACCTGGTGATCGAGGGCGCGCTCGGCTGAGCGCCCTCCACCCGCGAGCGCGCCCGCGGAACTTGGGGAAGCGCTCGAAGCGCCGGCGACTGCGCCCTCCACCCGCGAGCGCGCCCACGATTCGAGATGTGCGCACCCGCGCGGCACATCTCACATCGCACCCCACACACCGCCGACTGCGATTCGAGATGTGCGCAGCGGCGCAGCACATCTCGAATCGCCGCGACTTCGGATCGAGCCCGGCTGATTGCTGCGACGTATCGGGAATGTGAACAGTCCGTTGGATCAGGGCGTTGGCCGGCTGGCCTGATAGCCGCACGCATATCGTGCCGGCGTGGACGTCACGCCGATCGACCTGACCCCGTTCCGCCTCGGCGACGACCGCGACCGCCGCGACGTCGCCGCCCGGTTCGACGCCACCGGACGCGACTCGGGCTTCTTCGCCATCAGCGGGCACGGCATCGACCCAGCGCTGCTGACGTCGATGCTCGACGTGACGAGCGCGTTCTTCGACCTGCCCGTCGAGGAGAAGCTGCACTACGTCGTCGAGGATCGCGAGGCCAACCGCGGCTATGCGGCGGAGGGCTCGGAGGCGCTGGCCTACTCGCTCGGCGAGACCGACCTCACCCCCGACCTGTTCGAGGCGTTCAACATCGGCCGCGAGCTCACCGGCGGGCAGCTCGCCGACCCGTACTTCTCGACGTTCCGCGACCGCTACTTCGCCCGCAACGTCTGGCCGGACCGGCCCACCGGGTTCCGCGGCACGTGGCTGGCCTACTGGGACGCGGTCGAGGCGCTGGCGCTGCAGATCATGAGCGCCGCGGCGCTCGCCCTCGACCTGCCGGCCGACCACTTCGCGCCGTCGCTGGACCGCTCGATCAGCGTGATGCGGGCCAACAACTACCAGCGCCGCCCCGGCGCGCAGCCGCCCGTCGACGGGCAGATGCGGATGGGCGCGCACACCGACTACGGCAGCATCACCGTGCTGCTCGCCGACCGCGTCCCCGGCCTGCAGCTGCGTGACGACGACGGCACGTGGTTCGACGTGCTGCCGCCCGAGGACGGGTTCCTCGTCAACATCGGCGACCTCCTCGCCGAGTGGACCAACGACCGCTGGCGCTCGACGATGCACCGCGTCGTGCCCCCGCCGGCGAGCGACGACGGCCCGGTGCGCCGCCGCTCGATCGCCTGGTTCCAGCAGCCGAACTGGGACGCGGTGATCGAGTGCCTCCCGCACTGCCACGACGCCGAGCACCCGGCCCGCTACCGCGCCGTGACGTCCGGCGACCACCTGATGGCCAAGCTGATGGGTCCACGCCTGCTGCGACCGAGCGAGGAGACGCCGGCGGTCGGCGGCTGACGTGGACCGCGCGAACAGCCAGGACGGCGCCGGCACCGAGGCCGGCGCGGTCGACGACCAGGTCACCGTTGGCATCGCCGCCGCCGTGCGCGCCCACCGCCAGGCCGCCGGGCTGTCGATGCGCGCCCTCGCCGCCAAGGCGGGCATGTCCCAGCCGTTCCTCAGCAACCTGGAGAACTCTCGGGCGATGCCGTCGATCGCCACGCTCTACAAGATCGCCGCTGCGCTCGGCGTCAGCCCCCGCGACTTCCTACCGGCCGAGGCGGGGACCGTCTCTGTCCTGCGCGCCGGGTTCTTCGAGCACGACGGCGAGGACCTGCTCGTCGTGCTCGACGGCGAGGTCGACGTCGACTTCGCCGACGGCCGGCGGGTCGCGCTCGCCGCCGGCGACGTGCTGTGGCATGCGCCGACGGTGCCTCACCGCTGGACGTCACGCGGCCAGCACCCGGCGCGGTTGCTGGTGGTCAACGCCCGCCCGGCCGCGCCGTCGGCGACGCACGGCTGACGCCGGGTATTCGCCCCGTGCATCCCCCACGCCAGCATTCATGCCTCGGAAACGTTGCGGAAACCGTCGCCGCCTAGCCTCCCCGGACGATGCTGATACCCACAACGAATCACCCGACCCGTCGGGCGCACTCGCGCCGGCGCCGCCTCGGCGTCGCCGGCACCGTTGCCGCACTCGCCCTGCTCACTGCGGCGTGCGGCAGCGACGACAAGGCCGCGACCACGACGGCGGCGGCGAGCACCACCAACGCCGCGTCCACCACGGAGTCGGGTGGCACGTCCACGGCACCGGCCGGCTCGACCCCGGCGAGCGGCACCGCGCCGAAGCTGGCGATCATCTACAGCGCCGACTGGAAGGACGGCTCGTGGGGGGAGTTCGCCTACGACGGGGCCAACGAACTGAAGGCCGAGGGCAAGGTCAGCGACATCTCGCTGCAGGACAACGTGCAGCCCGGCGCCGACGCCCAGAACGCGCTGCGCGCCCTCGCCGACGACGGCTTCAACCCAATCATCGCCCACTCGTTCAACTACGGCGACGACGTCAAGGCCGTCGCCAAGGACTACCCGAACACGATCTTCGCCTACGCCGGCGGATTCGGCGACGTGGCCGGCAACGTCGGCGACTACGCCCAGCCGTTCTGGGAGCCGGCCTACCTCGAAGGCATCCTCGCCGCCGGCACCGTGCAGGGCAAGGTCGCCGGCGCCGGCGGCTTCGACATCCCGGTGTGCCGAGCGATGAAGAACGCGTTCCTCGCCGGCGCCAAGGAGATCGACCCGTCGACCACCGGTGACTTCGTCGCCGTCGGCGACTGGTACGACGTCCAGAAGGCCAAGGAGGCCGCCGTCGCCCAAGGCGACGCCGGCGCCCGCCGCTACATCGGCTGCGGCCAGGGCCCGACGTTCGGCCAGATCGAGGCGGCGAACGACAACGGAGGCGTCGCCATGGGCTACGTCGGCGACATGTCCGCGGTCGGCCCGTCGGTGCTCGCCTCGTTCACCTGGAACCTCAAGGCGATCTTCCAGGAGATGGTCGACGACGTCGTCGCCGGCAAGACCGAGGCCCGCTACTACGAGGTGCTGATGAAGGACGACGGCATGGCGGTCGTGATCAGCCCGGCCTGGAAGGACAAGATCTCCGCCGAGGCGATGGCCAAGTTCGACGAGAAGCTGGCGGCGATCAAGGACGGCTCGTTCACGGTCCCCTACGACGACAAGAGTTGACCTCTTGATGGACGCCGAATCGGTGGCGCCGACGGCCGAGGCCGTCCGCGCCACCGGCGTGAACAAGCACTTCGGCCGCGTCGCCGCGCTGCGCGACGTCGACCTCGTGCTGCGCGCCGGCGAGGTGCATGCCTTGCTCGGCGAGAACGGCGCCGGCAAGACGACGCTGATGCGGATCCTCGCCGGGCTGGAGCAGCCCGACGGCGGATCGCTGACGCTGTGGGGCGAGGCCGTCGCCGACCTCGACGCCCGCGCCGCCCGACGCCACGGCGTCGCCCTCGTCCAGCAGCACTTCACGCTCGTGCCGACGCTGACCGCCGCCCAGAACCTCGTGCTCGCCCGGCCGACCGGGGCAGTGCTGCCACCGGCACGCGTCGCCGGGCAGCGGCTCACCACGCTCGTCGAGCGCTACGGGCTGGCGGTGCGCGACGGCGTGCCCGCCGCCGATCTGTCCGTCGGCGAGCAGCAGCGGCTGGAGATCCTCCGGGCGCTCGACGCCGACGCCCGGGTCCTGCTGCTCGACGAGCCCACCGCGGTCCTCACCGCCGCCGAGGCCGACGGGCTGCTCGCCGTCGCCCGCCAACTGGCCGACGACGGACGCGCCGTGGTGATCATCACCCACCGGCTGCGCGAGGTCGTCGAGGGCTGTGACCGGGTGACGGTGCTGCGCGACGGCGCGGTCGTCCTCGCCGACGCCGCGGTCGGCGAGCACACCGTCGCCTCGCTCGCCGACGCGATGGTCGGGCGCGAGCTCTCGCACGAGCGGCGCACCCCCGACGACGTCCCCGACGACGCGCCGGTGCGCCTCTGCGTCGACGGGGTGTGCCGCGGCCTGTTGCGCGACGTCAGCTTCGAGGTGCGCGCCGGCGAGGTGCTCGGCGTCGCCGGCGTCGACGGCAACGGCCAGTCCGAGCTGGAAGCCGTGCTCGCCGGCGTCGAGGCGCCCGACGCCGGCACGATCAGGCTCGACGGCGCGCCGCTGCCGGACGACCCGCGGGGTCGCGTCGAGCGCGGCATCGCCTACATCCCCGCCGACCGCTACCGCACCGCGCTGGTTCGGCCGATGAGCCTGGCCGACAACGTCGAGCTCGGCCGCGGCCAGCGCTGGCGCGCCCGGCGCGCCGCCCGGCGGCGCAGCATCGCCCCCCGCCTCGCCGCGTGGGACGTGCGCAGCGCCGGCCCCGGCGCACCCGTGCGCAGCCTGTCCGGCGGCAACGCCCAGAAGCTCGTGCTCAGCCGCGAGCTGGACGGTGCGCCGGACCTGGTGATCACCTGCCACCCGACGCGTGGCCTCGACCCCGGCGCGGCGACGGCGGTCGCCGACCGCCTGCTCGACGCCGCCGCCGATGGCGCCTCCGTGGTGTGGATGGGCGCCGAGCTCGAAGAGGTCCTCGCCGTCGCCCACCGCGTCGTCGTCCTCTCGCACGGCCGGGTCACCGGCGAGTTCGCCCGCCCGTTCGACCGCTCGGCGATCGGCCTGGCGATGGGCGGCCACGCATGAGCACCTTGACGTTGGAGGAGAACCCGCTCGAGCCGGAGCCGACGCTCGCCGTCACCGGGCGCAGCTCGCTGGTGCGCACCGCGCTGGTCGTCGGCGTGCCGATCCTGTCGGTGCTGGTCGCCCTCGGGATCGGCGCGATCCTCATCGCCCGCGAGGGCGAGAACCCGTTCACCGTCTACGCCGACGTGGTGCGCGGCGTGTTCGTCGCCAAGCGCGGCATGAGCAGCACGGCGATCGGGGCGACGCCGCTGATCTTCGTCGGCCTCGGCCTGGCGATCGCCTATCGCGCCCGGCTGTTCACCATCGGCGCCGAGGGCCAGTTCGTCGTCGGCGCGGTGTGCGCCGTCGCGGTCGCCACCACACCGGGGCTGCGCGACCTGCCGGGACCGGTGCTGATCCCGCTGTGCATCGTCGTCGCCGCCCTCGCCGGCATGCTGCTCAGCGCGATCACGGCCGTGCTGGCCAACCGCTTCAACACCAGCATCGTCATCTCCAGCCTGCTGCTCACCTACGTCGCCGCGGCGTTCATGCAGTGGATGATCCGCGTCGGCATCCGCGACCCGAAGTCGTTCATCGCCGCCAGCCGGGTGATCGGCGGCGCCGCGCTCCCCAAGGTGCCGGGCATCGACGTCCACCTCGGCTTCGTCGTCGCCGTCGCCCTCGTACCGATCGCATGGCTGGTGATGTCGCGCACCCGCTTCGGGTTCCGCGTCGACGTCATCGGCCACAACCCCGTCGCCCTGCGCTCCAACGAGATGCCGACGGGGCGGCTGGTGTTCGTCGTCCTCGGCCTCGCCGGCATCCTCGCCGGGGTCGCCGGCTACGTCGAGGTCGCCGGCGTGACCAACCGGATCAACGCCGAGTTCAGCGTCGGTTACGGGTTCACCGCGATCATCGTCGCCCTGCTCGGCCGGCTGCACCCCGTCGGCGTGCTGGTCGCCGCGCTGGCCCTGTCCGGCCTGACGATCGGCTTCGACGCCGCCGAGCGCCAGCACCACCTGCCGTCGACGCTGGTCGGCGTCGTGCAGGCGCTCATCGTCATCGTCATCGTCGTCGGCGACGCGATCGTCGCCAAGCTCACCGCCGAGGGGCGTAGCTGATGGACGTCGTCTTCTCCATCGGCACGCTCAGCGCGGCGGTGCGCCTCGCCCTCCCGGTGGTGCTGGCCGCCCTCGGGGCGCTGATCTGCGAGCGCGCCGGCGTGCTCAACCTCGGCCTCGAAGGGCTGATGGTCAGCGGTGCGCTGGCCGGCTACCTCACCGCGCACCACACCGGCTCGCCGTGGCTCGGCCTGCTCGCCGGCTTGGCGACGGGCGCGGTCTGCGGGGCGGTGCTGGCCTTCGTGCTCGTCGGCCTCGGCGCCAACCAGATCGTCGCCGGGCTGGCGTTCACGATCCTCGCCGGGGCGGCGACGAGCTTCATCTACCAGCACTCGTTCTCGATCGGCCAGAACCCGCCGTCGATCCAGCGGATCGCGATGCCGCCGCTGATCGCGGTGACGCTCGTCGTGCTCGCCGCGGTGATCGTCCTGCTGCGCAACACCGTCGCCGGCCTGGTGGTCAGTGCGGTCGGCGAGGCGCCCGTCGCCGCGGACGCGCTCGGCTACGACGTGCAGCAGACCCGTTACCTGGCGACCATCGGCGGCTCCTCGCTCGCCGCGCTCGGCGGGGCGGTGCTGGTGTGCGGGCCGCTCGGGCTGTTCATCCAGAACGTCACCGCCGGCCGCGGCTGGGTGGCGCTGGCGCTCGTCGTGTTCGCCGGGTGGCGGCCGCTGCCGTGCGCCGTCGGCGCCCTGCTGTTCGGGCTGTGCGACGCGCTGCAACTGCGCCTGCAGGGCACGAGCACCGGCATCCCCTACGAGGTGTTCCTCGCCCTGCCGTACGTCGTCACCCTGATCGCCCTCGTGCTGCGCGGCCGCAACAGCCGCACCCCGTCCGCCCTCGGCGTCCCCTTCGACCGCCGCCTGGCGTGACCTTGCCCCGGCTCCTCGTCTTCGAACGCATCGTCCGCCTCACGACGGCCGCCGACATCGCCGCGGTGTGGGCCGACGGCCGTCGCGTCGGTGGCGCCGGGCGCTGACTCAACCCGTGGCCTGGAGCCCCGTGTCGCCGACGCCACCGAAGCACAACGCGAGCACCTGCTCCATCGACGTCGACTGCGCGTCGAGGTCGCCGACGATCCTGCCCTCGCGCATCACCAGCACGCGGTCGCTGACGCGCACGGTCTCGGCGAGGTCGCTGGAGATCATCACCACGGCGCGGCCGTCGTGGGCGATGTCGCGGATCAGGCGGTGGATCTCCTCCTGCGCCCCGACGTCGACGCCCTGCGTCGGCTCGTCGAACAGCAGCACCTGCGCGTCGGTGGCCAGCCACTTGGCGATCACCACCTTCTGCTGGTTGCCGCCCGAGAGGTGCCCGAAGCGCGTCTCGGCGCTCGGCGCCTTGATCCCGAGACGCTCGCGGTCCTCGCGAAAGCGCGATCGCTCCGCGCGCCGGGAGATGAACCCGGCCGTCGAGAAGCGCTCCAGCGCGGCCAACGTCAGGTTCTCGCGGACCGTCCACGTCCCCACCGACGCCTGATGTCGGCGGTCCTCGGGGAGCAGCGCAACCCCGCGCCGGATGCCCAGCCGCGGGGTCGGCCGGCGCAGCGGCCTGCCGTCGACGAGCACCACGCCACGGTCCGGACGCTCGGCGCCGAACACCAGCCTCGCCAGCTCGGTGCGTCCCGAACCGACGAAGCCGACCAGGCCGGTGACCTCCCCGCGGTGCAGCGTCAGGTCGACGCCGCGGACCCGGTTGCGCCACCACAGCCCCCGGGCCTCGACGGCCACCGCGCCGCGCTGGTGGTGCACGGCTCGCACCAGCTTGGACGGCTCGACGCCGACGATGAGCTTCACCAGGTTGTCGCGGTCGGCCAGTGCATCGCGCTCGAACTGGCCGATGAGCCGCCCGTTGCGCAGCACCGTCGCCCGGTCGCACAGCTCCTCGATCTCGTCGAGGCGGTGCGACACGTAGACGATCGACACCCCGTCGGCGCGCAACCGCTCGATCGTCCTGTACACCTGCTCGACCTCGTGGGCGCCGAGCGACGCCGTCGGCTCGTCCATGACGATCAGCCGAGCGCCCATCAGCAGCGCGCGAGCCAGCGCCATCATCTGGGTGTCGGCGAACGACAGGTCCGAGGTCCACGCGTCGACGTCGAGGTGCATGTCGAGACGGGCGAGCAGCTCACGTGACCGCTTGCGCATCGCCGCCTTGTCGACCAGCGGCCCGAGCCGCGGCGGCCGCAGCCCGAGGTGGATGTTCTCGAAGACGGCGAGGTGGGGGACGAACTGCGGCTCCTGGTAGAGCACGGCGATGCCGTGGTCTGCCGACGCCTGGGCGTCGGCGAAGCGCACGACCTGCCCGTCGATCTCGATCGTGCCCTCGTCCGGCGCGTAGGCACCGGCGAGGATCTTGATCAACGTCGACTTGCCGGCACCGTTCTGGCCGATCAGCCCGTGGACCTCGCCGGGACGCACCTCGAGGTCCACCCCGGCGAGCGCCTGCACGCCGAGGAAGCCCTTCGACATCCCCGTCACCCGCAACCACGGCTCGGTCTCGAGCGGGACGAAGTCGGTCATCTCGCCGCCACCCGCCGGGCGAACGTGCTGATCGTCACGGCGACGACGAGGACGATGCCCTGCGATGCCGTCGTCCATGCCGGGCTGACGCCGGTGAGCACGAGGCCGTTGGACAGCACCCCGAGCATCAGCACGCCGACGATCGTCCCCCCGATGTGGAACTGCCCATCGCGCAACGTCGCGGCCCCGATGAAGCAGGCCGCGAACGCCGGCAGCAGGTAGCCCAGCGCCGCCGTCGGGTTGCCGACGCCGAGGTTGGAGGCGAGCATCAGCCCGGCGAGGCCGGCCGTCGCGCCGCTGATCACGAACGCCACCAGCCGCACCCGCTCGACGCGGATCCCGGACAGCCGAGCCGCCACCTGGTTCCCTCCGACCGCGGACATCCGCCGGCCGAGCACGGTGTGGTCGAGCAGGACGTAGAGCACCAGCGCGACCAGCCCCCAGACCACGAGGATCCACGGGATCGGCCCGATCTTGCCCGTGCCGAGCGTGCGGAAGTCCTCCGGCAGGTCCGTAGTGATCTGGATGCTGCCGCGGTACGCGAGCAACCAGCCGGCGATCACCTGCCCGACGCCGAGCGTGGCGATGAACGCCGACACCCCGAGACGTGTGACGATCAGCCCGTTGACGAGCCCGACGAGCAATCCCAGCCCGAGGGCGGCGAGCGTGCCGCCGGCCATGCCATAGCTCTGCGCGGTGCCGGCCGCGAGCATCCCCGCGGCGGTCGCCGTGTAGCCGATCGACAGGTCGAAGTCGCCGAGCACCAACGTGATCGTCAGCCCGATCGCCAGCACCCCCACCGTCGCGCTGGCGGTGAGGATGTTGCGCAGGTTGTTCCCGGTGAGGAACACGTCGGCGACGATGGCGAAGTACACGAACAGCACGACGAACCCGACCAGCGTGCCGTACCGGCCGAGCAGGTGGATCCACCGCGACGAGCCGCCGGTGCGCATCACCTGAGCCGGCTCCGTGGACACCGGGGGCAACGCCGCGGAGCCGGCGACCGTCACGTCCTGCGGCGAAGCTGCTGCGCTCACGTGGTGAAGTACAGGTCGAGGCCGGTCCCTCCCGGGATCCCGGACGTTGGCACGTTGTACTTGGTCACCAGCGGGGCGTCGACGAAGAACGTCGTCGTCACCGGCGGCGGGCCGCCCGCGACGATCCCGGCCAGCTGGGCGAGGGCGACCCCGGCGACGCTTGGCATGTCGTTGACGACCGTCGCGGCGAACACCCCACCCTTGCGGATGTTGTCGAGGTTGCCCTCGTTGCCGTCGATCGACACGACGAACAGGTCGTCTCGGCCGGCCGTCTCCACGGCCGTCGCGGCAGCGAGCCCGATCTCGTCCCATCCGCACCAGATCGCGCCGAGCTCGCTGCCCTTCGGGTACTTGGTCAGCAGGTCGGTGACGGTCTGCTGGACGTCGGGCACCTGCCCCGGAACCTTGACCTCGTGGCGGAACGTCTGCGGGATCTTGTAGAAGTCCAGCTGACTCTGCATGCAGACCTCGCGGACGTGGGTCGCCTCCAGCGGCGAGAAGTTGAACAGCGCCACGCCCTTGCCGGGGTTGGTGGCGTCGAGCCGCTGGCGCACGTAGGTGGCGATGATCTGCCCACTGATCCACTCGTTGCTGGTGACGTCGAAGGTGACGTCGCCCGCCGTGCCGGAGAAGAACCCGGCCAGCGGGATCTTGGCCGCGGCCATCGCCGCCGACCCGTCCGTCACGTTGTCCGACGTCGTCGCCGGCAGGACCGCCGCGGCGATCCCCTGCGACGCCCACGCCTTCAGGGTGTCGTTGACCTTCTGGTAGTCACCGCTCGTGTTGACGACCTGCAAGTCGATGCCGTTCTCGGTGGCGATGCGCTGCAGCTCGCTCACGCCACGGGCGACCGCGGCGCTGTCGAGCGTGATGCCGACGACACCGACGGTCTTGCCCTTCAGCGCCGAGTAGTCGGCGCCGTTGCCGGTCGTAGCCGTGGTCGTCACGCCGGTTCCTGCAGCCGCGCCGACGGTGGTCGACGGCGACTCCAGCTTCTTGCCGCCCTTCGTGCTGCATGCCGACAGAGCGACGCCGGCGCCGAGCGCGGCCACCCCGCCGAGCATGCTGCGGCGGCTCAACGGACCGGTCATGACGCACCTCCGGCCGCAGCGAGATCGGCTTGGGCGACGTCCCAGTACGAGTGCAGGCCCTTGATGTGCGCACCGCCGTCGACCGACAGCGTGACGCCGCTGATCCAGCCGGCGTCGTCGGACAGCAGCAGGGCGACGCCCCGGGCGATGTCGTCGGTCTCGCCGAAGCGACCGAGCGGCGTGCGGCCGACGAACTCGTCGGCCATCTGACCACTGAGCAACCCGTTGACCCGGGTCAGCTCGGTCTGCGTCGCGCCCGGGGCGACGGCGTTGACGCGCAGGCCGAAGCGCCCCCACTCGGAGGCGCACACCTTGGTGAACTGGGCGACGCCGGCCTTCGCCGAGCAGTACGCCGACAGCCCGTCGGTGGCGGCCGTGTAGTTCAGCGAGGAGATGTTCACCGCCGCGCCGGGCAGGTTGACGGCGATCAACCGCTGCGCCCACGCCCGGCTGACGAGGAAGGGACCGGTCAGGCACAGGTCGATGACCTTGGTCCACTGGTCGTCGGTCATGTCGACGATCAGGGCGAGCTCGCCGTACCCAGCGTTGTTGACGAGCAGGTCGACCGGGCCGGGACGTGGAACGGCGCCAGGAACGTGCCGAATCGAAGACGACTCATGTCGACCCTTTCCCGCCCCAAAGGGGCGTCGGGGGCGCGACTCGACAGACCGTCCGGCAGGCCCCCAACGCAGCCGGATGTCGGGGTCAAGGTACGAAGCCGCCTTCGGGGCGAACAGTGCACCAAGGTGTACTTTGGCGACTTGGGTCCGCTGGTCTGGGGGTGCTGCCGATGGATCAGGTCGGTCACTTGCCGCCGGAGATGTACGCCAAGGTCTTCGACGTGCTCGAGCGCTGCGACGCCGCCGAGTCGCTCGGCGAGTTCAAGGACAGGATGCTCGACGCCCTCGGCTCGGTGTTCGGCTACGAGCACACCACGTGCTTCGCCGGTGCCAGCGTCGCCGACGCGTTCCAAGATCGCAGCCCGCTGCTGCGCGGGCGCACCGTCAGGTGCTGGGACGAGTACGTCGTGCGCTGGTACGGGCGCGACGTGCTCGCCGTCGACGAGTCGCAGCTCGCATTGGCCACCACCGGGCTCACCGAGCTGAAGCGCCTGCGTGAGCTGCCGGAGTGGAGCCGCGCCTACGTCGACGACTACATGCGTCGCTGGCGGCTGCGCACCGCCAGTGCGATGCACCTGCGCTTCCCGGCCGGCGGCCACGCGCTGGTCGGCATCTTCGATCCGGAGCCGGACCTGATCGATCGTCACGACGCGGCGACGCTGCAACTGCTCGCCCGCCAGTTGTCGGCGCTGGCTCGGCGGATGCCCGACGGGCTGCAGCGGGCACTCCCGGCTGGGCTCAGCGACCGGCTGCGCGCCGTCGCCGTGCGAGTCTGCGCCGGCCAGTCCAACGCCCAGATCGCCGACGAGCTGTACCTCAGCGTGGACACGGTGAAGAAGTACGTCAGCCGCGTCCTCGCCGCCACCGACTGCCGGTCGCGAGCGGAGCTCATCGCCCGCTTTCGCTGACCGGTCGCCGCGCCCGCGACGAGTCCACCTTGGTGCACTGGTCGTCGGAGCGCCGGGGCCGTACGGTCGCCGGGTCAGCCGAGACACGGGGGTGTGGTCGATGCGTGGTCTGGTCGTCCGCGGCGGAGCCGTCTCGTTGGAGAGCGACGTCGCCGAACCGAGGCCCGGCGGGGCGCAAGTGCTGGTCCGCCCGCTGCTGTGCGGGATCTGCGGTTCGGACCTGCACGCACCCCAGATCGAGATCTCCGATCCCGACAACTGGCCGGAGGCGTTCGTGCTCGGCCACGAGTACGTCGTCGAGATCCTCGATCACGGCCCCGGGTGCGACCGGCGCTTCCCGGTCGGCACCCGCGTCGGCTCCGTGCCGTACGTCGACGGCGCGACCGAGCCACAGCTGATCGGCTTCTCGGGCGAGTACCCGGGTGCCCTGTCAGACCTGATGGTGCTGCAGGAGGACCGCCTCGTCGAGTTCCCCGGCTCCGTCGAGCCCGAGCGCGCCGTGCTCACCGAACCGCTCGCCGTCGGCTTCCATGCCGTCAGCCAGACGCCGATGCAGCGCGGCGACGCCGTGCTGGTGCTCGGCTGCGGACCGGTCGGGTTGTCGACGATCGCCGCGCTGCGGCGCGCCGGTCACGGTCCGATCGTCGCCAGCGACTTCTCGCCGAAGCGCCGCCAGCTCGCCGAAGCCCTCGATGCGTTCGCCGATCTTGGTGCACCCGACCAGCACTGCAAGGTGGTGATCCGACCCACCGCGTGAGTTGAGGTCGAAGGTCCCTGTCGCCGCCGCCCGGGGAGGATCACGCTCTGCGGATCGGGGCGGCGCCGGCGGCGCTGTCGACTCGACCCAGGGAGAACCAGTGAGCGCGACCGCAGCGTTGGACACGACGCCGAGCACATCGCCGGCCGAGCACGTCGACGTGCTCGTCGTCGGCGCCGGCATCTCCGGCGTGGGCGCCGCCTACCACCTGCAGGAGCAGTGCCCGGAGCGCAGCTTCGTGGTGCTCGAAGCGATGGAGGACTTCGGCGGCACGTGGCGCTGCCACACCTATCCGGGGATCCGCTCCGACAGCGACCTCTACACGTTCGGCTACCGCTTCAAGCCGTGGACCGACGCGCCCATCGCGTCACGCGACCAGATCCTCAAGTACATGAGCGAGGTCATCGAGGAGAACGGGCTCGGCGCGAAGATCCGCTACCACCACAAGATCACGTCCGCCTCCTGGTCGAGCGACGACGACCTGTGGACGCTCGTGGCCACCGACACGAGCACCGGTGATGAGCACCGCTTCACCACGAACTTCCTGTGGATGTGCCAGGGCTACTACCGCCACGCCGAGGGCTACACGCCCGAGTGGCCGGGCATGGACCGCTACCGCGGCCGGATCGTCCACCCGCAGACGTGGCCGGAGGATCTCGACTACCGCGGCAAGGAGGTGACCGTCATCGGCTCGGGCGCGACCACGGCGACGCTCGTGCCGGCGATGGCCGCAGCCGCCGGGCACATCACCGTCGTCCAGCGCTCGCCGACCTACTTCTGGACCGGCGCCAACGCCAACGAGCTGGCCGACACGCTGCGCGAGCTGGACGTCGACGAGACGTGGATCCACGAGATCGTCCGCCGCAAGGTCCTCCACGACCAGCAGGCGCTCACCCAGCTGGCGTTCGAGCAGCCGGACCTGCTGCGCGAGGAGCTGCTCGACGGCATCAAGGCCCATCTGCCCGAGGGCTACCCGGTCGAGGAGCACTTCTCGCCCAGCTACCGCCCATGGCAGCAGCGCCTCGCGTTCGTGCCCGACGGCGACCTGTTCGAGGGCATCAAGGCCGGCAAGGCGACGATGGTCACCGGCGAGATCGAGACGTTCACCGAGCACGGGGTGCGGATGACGGACGGGCGCGAGGTGAACGCCGACATCGTCATCACCGCCACCGGGTTCAACCTCAGCGTGCTCGGCGACATCGAGTTCGCGATCGACGACCGGCCGCTGACGTTCCACGACACGGTGACCTACCGCGGGATGATGTTCACCGGCATCCCCAACATGGTCTGGGTGTTCGGCTACTTCCGGGCCAGCTGGACGCTGCGCGCCGACCTGATCGCCGACTTCACCTGCCGGCTGCTGCACCACATGGACGAGCTCGGCGCCACGCGGGTGACGCCGCAGCTGCGGCCCGAGGATGCCGGCATGCCGATCCTCAGCTGGATCGACCCGGAGAACTTCAACCCCAACTACCTGATGCGGGCCATGCACCTGCTCCCCCAGCGTGGCGACAAGCCGGAGTGGATGCACACCCAGGACTACTGGACCGAGAAGGACTCGCTCCCCGCGGCCGACCTCGACGACGGCTGCCTGCGCTACGACTGACCCGATCGGCGGGGAGGTCACGACCAGCCCAGCGTCCACGCCTCCTGTGCCGGTTCGCCGGCAGCCTCGGCGAAGGCGACGAGCGCGGCGACAGCCGGGGCGCGCAGCCCGGTGGGGATGCGATCGACGATCGTGGCGATCTCCCGGCGGCGCGCGTCGGTGACGTCGTCCACCAGCTTGCGGCCGGTGGCCGACAGCGTGATCACGGTCTCACGCCGATTCGTCCGGTCCACGGCGCGGCGCACGAGCTTGCGCTCGACGAGCCGGTCACACAGGCGCGTCGCCGTCGACGGATGGACGTCCAGCGCCTGTGCGAGCTCGCCGACCCGCTGCGGACCATGCGCGGCCAGCACGACGAGCGCCCGGTACTGCGCCAGCGTCACGTCGGCGGCGCCGCGGACCGTGAGCGACCGCGCCGCGACGGCGACGAGCGCCCGCGATGCCGTGAGCAGCGCCTCGGTCAGCGCGGACGGCGCGACGCTCGCCTCGTCATGCACGGCTGCACGCTACCAACGACCACAATTGCTCTCACTAACACTTGTAGTGTGCATATGTGATGTCGGCGTCGGGTGTCGGTGGCGCGGTGACCGGGCGAGCGGCGGGCGTGGCTCGCCGCTTCCACCTGACCGTCGTCCTCTCGGCGGTGATCGGGGTGGTGACGGGACTGTGCGTGGCCGGCTTCGACGTCACCGTGAAGTCGGCGCTCGAGCACGTGCTCGACCAGCCGCTGTGGGTCGTGATGCTCGTTCCCTCGGTCGGGCTGGTGGCCGCCAACCTCGTGGGGATGCGATGGGGCGGCGGCGACACGGCGACCACCGACGCGTACATGCGCGCCTATCACCAGCGTGGCGGTCGCATGCCGTTGCGCGCCCTGTGGCCGAAGGCGATCGGCTCCGCACTGACACTCGGCGCCGGCAACGCGTTCGGCTTCGAGGGGCCGTCGATCCTGATCGGCGGGACGATCGGCTCGGCCGTCGAGGAGCGCTTCGGCGGGCAGAGCCGGCGCGACGACGCCAAGGTGCTGATGGTCGCCGGCGCCGCGGCCGGCGTCGCCGCGGTGTTCAAGGCCCCGCTGACCGGTGTCGTCTTCGCCCTCGAGGTCCCGTATCGCTCCGACGTGGCCCGGCGGTCGCTGCTGCCGAGCCTCGTCGCCGCCGGCTCGTCCTACGTCACGTTCGCCGCGCTGGTCGGCACCGAGCCGCTGCTGCCGACCGGTGGTGCGGCGCCGTTCGACCTGCGCGACCTCGGGGGCGGCCTCCTGCTCGGTCTGGCGTGTGGCGTGCTCGCCCGCCTCGGGGCGATGGCGATCAACCGAGCCAAGCGGCTCACGTGGCCACGGCGGTGGCGCATCGGCATCGCCTGCGTGCTGCTCGCCGGCCTCGCGCCGCTCGGACAGTGGTGGTTCGGCGGGCCGTATCAGTTCGGCCCGAGCTACGCGACGATCGCGTGGGCGACCGCTGCCGATCGCACGGTGCTCGTGCTCGTCGCCCTGTTCGCGATGCGTGCCGTGGCGACGTGGCTCGGTGTCGCCGCAGGCGGGATGGGCGGCCTGTTCATCCCCCTCGTCACCCAGGGCGCCGTGGTCGGGGCGATCTGCCAGCAGCTCGTCCACGCACCCAACGCCTACCTCTTCCCGACGATCGGGATCGCCGCCCTGCTCGGCGCCGGCTACCGCACACCCCTGGCCGGCGTCGCCTTCGTCGCCGAGGCCACCGGCCAACCCGGCTTCCTCGTGCCGGCCCTGCTCGCCGCGGCGGCGTCGCAGCTGACGATGGGCCGCCACAGCTTCAGCACGTACCAGCGCCAGGAGCGCTCGCCGGATCTCACCGCGCTGGACCAACTGGCGGTGGCCGACGTGATGTCCCCGAACGCCGACACCATCGACGTCACGCTCACCCTCGATCAGGTCGTGCCGACGATGATGAACCAGAACCGCCGCTGGGCGCCGGCCGTCGACGACGGCCGCTACGTCGGGCTGCTCGCCCTCGCCGACATCGCCACGGTGCCCGTCGCCGACTGGCCGACCTCGACCGCCGGCGACCTCGCCCGCCGCGACGTCCCCCCGGTCGCCCCGGACACGCCGCTCACCACCGTCGCCGAACGCCTGCCAGCGAGCGGCGGGCGCGGTCGCGATCACCGACGGCGAGCGCGTCCTCGGCGTCCTCACCTCACGCGACGTCGCCAACGTCGCCGTCCTCCTCGACCACCTGAAGAACCAGACGACCTGACTGCGGGCTGGCCGCTCAGCTCGGCAGCCCCGCCGCCGCCCGGTAGCGGTAGATCGGGTCGTCGGGGCCGCGGTGTTGCTGCGCGTCCGGCCCACTCGCCGCCGGTGAACCGGTCCGGGCGATGACCCGCCCCTCGTAGACCACGGTCCGCTGGGCGATGCGCCAGCTCCCGTCACGACGTTCGGCACGGTCGACGTAACGACCGAACGTCAGCGCGGAATCGGGAGCCGGCTGCCCGTCGCCCGGCGGATCCGGGGAGTACTGGACCATGAAGTAGGTCTCGACGACCGCAACGTCGGGTGAGGCCAGTTCGATGAGGCACTGACCGAGGCGGTGCTGCAACTGCGTCATGTTGCCGGTGACCTCGACGACGTGCTCGAGGAGCCCGTCGACACCACCCGCGTAGCTGCCATGATCGTCGACCGCGTCGGGGTGGTACACCTGCCGCAACGCGGCCATGTCCAGCCGATCGACGGCCCGGCAGTACCCGCGCGAGGAGATCGCGGATCTCCTCCTTGGCGACGAGTGCCTGCAACGTCGAATCGTCCATGAAGCCGCTCATCTCAGGCGGCGAAGCCGCCGTCGACGGCGACCTGGGCACCGGTCATGTACGACGACTCGTCCGACGCCAGGAACAGGGCGACGTTGGCGATCTCCGCGGGTTGCGCCTTGCGGCGCATCGGGATCCCGCCGAGCATCTCGTCGACGTTCGGAACCCCGTCGAGCATCGCCGTGTCCGTCACCCCCGGGTGGATCGAGTTGACCCGGATCCTGAACCTGGCGAGCGCACGCGCGCTCCCCGTGGTCATCCCGGTGATCGCGTACTTGCTCGCGGTGTAGGCGATGCAGTTCGGCGACCCCCGGAGCCCGGCGCCCGACGAGATGTTGACGATCGAGCCGCCACCGTTCGCCGTCATCGGCGCGACAGCGGTACGGATCCCCAGGAACGTGCCGAGCTGGTTGACGCCGACGATCGACTGGAACTCGTCGACCGTGTGCTCGACCAGCGGCTTGGCCAGCCAGATGCCCGCGTTGTTGACGAGCACGTCGAGCTTGCCGAAGCGCCGCACCGCGAGGTCGACCGCGTTCGTCCAGTCGTTCTCGTCGGACACGTCGTGGCGAACGAACGCCGCGCTGTCGCCGAGCTCGTCGGCCAACTGCTGGCCGGCGTCCGCGAGGACGTCGGTGACCAACACCTTCGCCCCCTCGGACACGAACAACCGCGCCGCGGTGGCGCCCTGCCCTCGAGCACCGCCCGTGATCAGGGCGACCTTTCCGTCGAGCCGGCCCATCTCAGGAGCCGAGCCCGCCGCGCCCGACGACGCCCCACATCTCGTGGGCGAGGTGCATCTCCAAGTCGTCGGTCAGCAGCCGCCGCCAGCGCCGCTTGGCCAGACGGGCCGACATGCGGCGGATGATGTCCTCCTGCTTCAGGATCCCGGCCGCCAGCTCACGGGCACGCGGCAGCAACTGGTCCCTCGGCAGCACCTCGTTGACGAGGCCCCACTCCAACGCCTCGGCCGGCGTCACCGGCTTGCCGCGGTACATCACGTAGTTCGCCCGCTTCGTGCCCATCAGCTCCTGGAACACGAGGAACTGGGCATCGCCGGGCGCCAGGCCGAACACGAAGTGCGGCTCCATCATCTCCGCGTCGTCGGCGCACAGGGTGAGATCGCACAACAACGCGATCTCCGAGTGCAGACCCGATCCGTTGAACAGCGCGATCGTCGGGATGTCCACCTCCCACACGAGCGTCTCCTGCAACCGCAGGCCGTCCTTGTACCACTTGAAGTAGCTCTCTCGCCGGAACGTCTCCGGCGACGTCTGGATCTGCCCGAAGCTGTCGACGTCCTGGTCACCCAGCCAACGATCTCCAGTGCCTCCGAAGATCAGCAGCTTGTTCTCCGGATCGGCTGCGATCGTCGTGAACAGCTGTGGGATGGCGTGGTGAAGCTCGAGGCTCCACATCGCTTCGGCGCCATGCGTATGCATCCGCGCGACGATGACGCCGGCGTCATCACGCTCGAGCACGAAATGCTCGGCGAAGCGCTCCCTGTACTCGTCGAACGACGGGTCAGGAACGAAACTGGTCTGTGACGGCATTCTTCCTCTCCTTGGACATTGATCGGGTCATCGCGACCCGGGTGGCTGACGGCGTCGGCGCCGATCCCGAGACGGGCTACGCCCCTGTCATCTTCTTCAGCTCGGTCTCGTAACCCGGCACGTCCTGCAGACCCTCGAACTGGTCGAGCGGGAGGCCCGACGTCCGGAAGTCCACCCGTCCGTCCCGCTCCAGCTCGTCGAGCGTTGCCGCCGCGGCGCCCAGGTAGCGGAAGGCGGAGTAGGTGGGGATCACATCGATGGCGAGCGATGTCGTCGCGACGGCGCCGACCGGCTGGTTGTAGTCCACCAACGGGATCCCGACCTCGCGCCCGACCAGATCGATGTCGTCGACGGCCAAGAACACAGGCCAGAACAGATCTGCACCGGCTTCGGCGACCGCACGTCCGCGCTCGATCACCACATCGAGCGCTTGCGAGCGCTCCCGCTTCGGCAGGAAGTACAAGTAGTCGGACCGCGCGACGATCGCGAGCGAGTCGCCAACTCTTGCCTCGCACGCGGTGGCGACGCGCCGCTTCCACTCATCGAGACCGATGACGCCGAGACCGAGATGCTTCGGATTGGTCGTGTCTTCGAGGTGGATGGCGGCGACGCCGGTGCACTCGAACCGACGGACGTTCCGGCGCATGTTGAGCAGAGTCTCTCCGCCCTGGTCAGCGTCGAACAGGACTGGCACGGAGACCGACGAGGCGATGCGCTCCGCAACGGCAGCGAGCTCGCCCGACTCGACCAGGCCGAAGTCGGGGATCCCGTGGTACAGGGCACTGACACCGTGTCCCCCCGTGTAGATCCCGGGATATCCACGCTGTTCGACGAGGCGGGCGCTCAGTGGATCGATCGCCTCCGGGAAGACGAGTGGACCCGAGCGCTCCTTGATCAGGTCAACGAGACGCATTTGCATCAACCTCCCTGCTGCGCCGCGTCGAAGATCCGTTCGAGCTCGGGCCCGGCTGCAATCGCATCGGCAATGCTCACATCGACGAGGTTGGACGGCATCGGCAGCGTGTCGGGGATGTCCGCGTACGGCACCGAGCATGCCTGCTGGCCACAAGTGATCTGCAGTCCTTCGTCGCTGATGAGCCAGTTGACGAACAGCTTCGCCGCAGCCGGATGCGGACCGTCGGCCATGGCGCGTGCGGCACCTGGCGAGTACGTCGTGGGGTCGAGCCACTTGTAGGCCACCGGAGCGCCGGCAGCGATCAGCGAGTTCCAGACGATCGGCGCCGACGTGGTGATTGCGGCGAGCTCGCCGGCAGCGACCTGGTTCCCTGCCGAGACCGCGCTGTCGACGACGACGGCACCTTGGGAACCCATGAGCGTGCGGAGCCACTCCTCGTACTTCGCGTCGCCGAAGCGCTGCTTCAACATGTAGTGCCACTGGTAATACGCGCCGCCGTTCGACACGTTGACGATCGCCATGTTGTCCTTCAACGATGGCTTCGTTGCCAGTTCCTCGACCGTGTTCGGCAGATCCTCGGGCTTGAGGCGATCGGTGTTGTACATGAACCCGAAGACCGGCGTGATGCCAACCGTCACCCTGTTGGCGGTCCGATCCTCCTCGGGAACACGCCCAAGGTTTGGCAACTCCGATGGATCGAGCGTTGCGAGATGATCGGCGATCTCAGCCTCCCATGCGGGGTTCGGACTCTGGAACGTCACGTCGACCTGGATGTTCTTTGCCGCAATCTCCTGACGCATCCGCTCGATCATCGGGCCCTGGATCAAACGTTGATAGACGACCTTGATGCCGTACTCGTCCTCGAACTTCTCCGCCCACTGAGCCATGGTCTCTTCGCTCTGGGACGAATAGATGACGACCTCTCCTTCCGATTTCGCGGCAGCCACGAGCGCGTCGAACTTGGCCTGGTCGAACTCGCCGGAACTGCTGCTCGGCGCCGAACCCGGCACGCTGCTGGCTGATCCGGTCGAATCGGACGACGCGACCTGCGCCGATGTCGTGGAAGCCCCCGACGTCGAGAGTGGCGCACTCCCCTTGCTCGAGCCGTCGCTGCCGCACGCAGCGAGGCTTGCGACCAATACGGCGGCGACGAAGATTGCCGACGAGGATCTACGCATTTCAGTGCTCCTTGCTAGAATAACTGGATAATTCAGACTTACAGCGAATATGTCGGCGCCGGCGAGGCTGCCGCCCGAGAGGTATCCCGCCCCCGTCGGCGCGCCCTCGAGCCCGAGATCCGAACTCGCTCGGTGATCACCACGGACAAAGCGATCGCTACCGCGGAGACGATGCTGATGAGGAATGAGAGTGCGGCCGCCGCCGGCCATCGACCATTTTGCTGGAAGTTCAGAAGCTGCACGGCGACGACGTTCGTCCCGGGTGTTGCGATGAACGACGCCAATGGGAACTCGCGGAAGATGATGATGAAGAGAAGGAGGAGACTGGACGCCACACCGGGCACGACCAGCGGAAGCGTGACCCTCATGGCCGCACCGCCGAACGTGCTCCCATGGACCATTGCGGCCTCTTCGAGCTCCAGCTCACCTGCGACATCACCGGTCCGACGTTGCGCATGGCCAACGGCAGAAAGCACACCAGGTAGGCCAATATCAGCAACCAGATCGTGCCGTACAACACGATTGGCGGCCCGATGAAGGCCGAGAGGAACCCGAGGCCGAGGACCACGATCGGAACACCCAACGGCAGGTTGCCGACAGCGAAGGCTGCACGGCCGAATGGGTCTCGGAGGCGGTCCGAGAACAAGAGGATCAAGACCGCGAGCACCACAGCCCCGATGGCACAGAAGATCCCGAGTCGCAAACTGTTCTGGAATCCATTGATGACCTGCCGGTTGTCGAGAACGGCACGATATTGATCGAGCGAGAGGTCTGAGATCGAGAAGCGGGACTTCCAGAACGGGAGGAGCGAGACGAGCGCGACCGCCCCCAGCGGAAGAATTCCCGTCAGGAAGAGATAGAGGACAGAAAAGGACTTGAAGACGCGATCCAAGCCGCGGCCCAGTGAGACCTTTCGCCCAAGCGTTCCCTTACCGGTCACCGTGGCGAACCGTGTCGACTTCCGCATCAGTGAGAGCTGAAAGGTTGAAAGCGCCAGCGAGATGACCAACAACGGCATCGATGCGATCGCAGCCAGTCCGGGGTTGCCGACCACCGTCGCGTTCCGGTAGATGTACGTCGTCAGGACATCGACCTGCAAGATGAGCGGGACAGAGAACATCGAGATCGCGTTCACGAACGCGAGCGTTCCGGCAGCGAAGAGTGCAGGTCGCAGCGATCCGGTGATCGACTGGCGCAACATCTGCAGTGGAGTCGAGCCGTAGATGAGCATCGCCTCGAGGCCTTCCGAGTTCACCCGTCGAAGTGACGCAGCAACGACGGTGTAGACGAACGGCACCACGTACAGGCTGGTGACGAAGACGACCGTCACGAGCGAGAAGGCGTTGAACGGGCCGACGTCGCTGTCGCTGCGCACCAACCAGCGAACGACGATGTTCAGCCAGCCGTTGCGCGGTGACAGCAGGAAGAGCCAACCGAGTGCGCCGACGATCGCCGGGACCGTCAACGGGACGAGAGGGATGACCTCGTAGAGCCTGCGCATCACCCGACCAGACGGCAACAAGACGGCCGACGTCGCGAGCACCACCCCGAGAACGGTCGAGAGCAGGCCGGTGAACACGGTGATCACGACCGTGTTCACGATGCTCTTCGACATTCCAGGCGCGTTCAGGAATCGACTCACGTTGTCGAACGACCACTGCCCGTCGGCCTGGAATGCCACCTTGACGACCGAATAGAGCGGGAGGATGAGTGCGATCGACAAACCCAGCAGCAAGACGATCGAGACCACGCGCCCGGAGCGCGACGTGGATCTCATCCCTCCACCTGTGCCATCTCGTCCGGACGCTCGGAGCCCGCACTGACGATCGTGACGGGACCGTCGACCGTGACATGAGCGGTTGACCCCGGGCTCACCTGCGCCTGTCCAAGGGTTCGGAGAGTGATCTCTTCACCCTCACGGGACCTGACGAGCACCTCTGAGTACCAACCGCAGTAGGCCACGCCGATGACCTCGACGCACTCGCGCGGACGCGATGCCTCAACCCAGGTCTCCAACCTCGCGCTGTCTTGCGGCAGGGCCAGGCGCACCCGATCACCCACCGCCAACGCGTGCCCCGACTGCCCATCGAGTGGGATCGAGCCAATGCTGGTGGCGACCGTCACCACCTCGGCATCGACCGCCTCGACCACCGCGCTCAGCAAGTTGTGGTCGCCGAGGAAGTCGGAGACGTAGGCGCTCGTCGGATGCTCGTAGACCGACACCGGCGGACCTGCTTGCTCGACGCGACCGGCGTTGAGCACGACGACGGTGTCGGCCATCGAGACGGCTTCGGCCCGGTCGTGCGTGACGTACACCGCCGTGAATCCGAGCTCCTGCTGGATCGCCCGCAACTCGAACCGCAGACGAGTCCGCAGCTTCGCGTCGAGGTTGCTCAACGGCTCGTCCATCAGCACGATGCGCGGCGAGTCGACGATCGCGCGAGCCAACGCGATCCGCTGCTGCTGCCCGCCGCTCATCTCGCTGGGATATCGGCTGGAGAGCTCGGCACAATGCACCTGCCTCAGGGCGTCTTCGACACGCTCCCTGATCTGGCTCGCCCGTCCGCGCTGAAGGCGCGCCAAGCGTCCCAGCGAGCGGCGAAGCGGGTACGCGACGTTGTCGAAGGCCGTCATGTGGGGCCACAGCGCATAGCTCTGGAAGACCATCCCGAGGTGGCGCCGGTGCGGCAGGAGGTTGACGCGTCGAGCGGCCGAGAAGACGTCCTGCCCGTGCAGCACGATGTCTCCGTGAGTCGGCGTCTCCAAGCCGGCGACCATCCGCAGCAGGGTGGTCTTGCCACAGCCGCTCGGACCGACGAGCGCAACGAACTCACCCGCCTGGAACGACAGTGAGACGTCATCGACCGCCCGAACCTCCCCGAACTCCTTCGTAACGCCTCGGAGCTCGACGGCAGGCTGGACGCCGGCACCCGCAGGCAGACCGGGCACGGCTGCCGCGGCGAGCTCGTTCCCAGACCGGCGCGACGGTTCACGGTCGACGACGGACCGTTGATCCACCACTTCACCTCTCGACATGGTCTGCTGCTCCGATGACGTTGCGGTCACGAAGGCCGCTGTTTGGGGCCGCGTACGAGGTGGCCTGGTGTGGCGCCGGTGGCGGTTCCGTGGGTGCGGGTTTCTGTGCCTGCGACGAAGGTGTGTAGGTATCCGTGGGCCGTTTGGAAGAGTCGTCGGCCGGCGGCGGGGAGGTCGTGACGGATCTGGGGGGCGTCGAGGCCGAGGGTCTCGAAGTCGATGATGTTGAGGTCGGCTCGGTAGCCGGTGGCGATGACGCCGCGATCGAGGAGACCGACTGTTTCGGCGGTCATCCGTGTCTGTTTGGCGACGAGCAGCTCGATCGGTAGGCGGCCGGACGGGCGGTCGCGTCCCCACCATTGCAGGAGGGTGGTCGGGAAGCTTGCGTCGCAGATCGTTCCGACGTGAGCGCCGCCGTCGGACAGTCCGGAGACCGAGAAGGGATGTTCCAGCTGCTCTTTGACGATGTCCAGGTTCCCGTTGGCGTAGTTGCCGCCTGGCATGTACAGAAGGCCACGGCCGTCGTCGGCGAGGAGCAGGTCGTAGGCGACGTCGGCCGGGTCACGGTGCTCACGTTCGGCGATCGCGGCGATCGATGTCGATGCGGCAGGTTCGTAGACTGGTGGGTTGCCGAGCGGGAACATCCGTGCGAAGTCGGACAGTGTCTCGATGCGTACCAACATGCGTCGCTCCAGCGGTGTCCGCATCCCGGCGATCAACGCGGCGCGAACCTCGGGCTGTCGCAACCGGGCGACGCGTTCGGCTGGTGGAAGGTCTTTCACTGCCGTCCAGCCCGGTGACGTCATGAACGGGTGCAACGTGGCCTCGAACCCGAACAGGAGACCGATCGCTCGTGCGGCGACCTGTGCTCGCATCGTGATGCCATCGGCGTTCGCCTCGGCGATCAGCTCCAACAGCCGAGCTGCGACCGCGGGACGCTGTTGGGACTGGGCGACCGAGATCGACATCGGCCGCCCCGAAGCTGCGGCGACCTCTCGAAGCATCGCGAACTCGTCGTCGACCTCGCGGAAGTCGCTGATGGCCTGGATGACGCCAGCGCCCGCAGCGCGCAGCGCATCGACGATGCCGAGCAGCTCTTTGGCCTCGGCGTTCAACGTCGGGGTCAGCTCACCTTTGATGCTGCGGTGGTTGACCGTTCGCGAGGTCGAGAACCCCAACGCGCCCGCGTCGATCCCTTGACGGGTCACTGCGGCCATCGACGCGATGTCGTCGTCGGTGGCGGGCTCACGATTCACGCCCCGCTCGCCCATCACGAACAAGCGCACCGCGGCATGCGGAACCTGAGTGCCCAGATCCACGTCGCGTGAACGCGCGTCGAGCACGTCCAAGTACTCGGGGAACGACACCCAGTTGAACTGCAACCCTTCGTGCAGGGCTGTCCCCGGGATGTCCTCCACCCCTTCCATCAACTCGATCAGCCGATCGTGATCACCGGGATGAACCGGCGCGAAACCGACGCCGCAGTTGCCTTGGACGACGGTGGTCACCCCGTGACAGCTCGACGGCTCGAGGTGGTCGTCCCACGTCGCCTGCCCGTCGTAATGCGTATGAAGATCGACGAAGCCTGGCGTGACGAGCGCCCCGGACGCGTCGATCTCCCGACGCGCCGTGCCGTTCACACGACCAACCTCGACGATGACGCCGTCGACGACGGCGACGTCCGCCGTTCGTGCTGGGCGCCCGGTCCCGTCGACGACCGTGCCGCCGCGGATCACGAGATCATTCCGAGACACGGCCCACACCTCCGGCACTGCCCACGACGTCGGCAGCATCGATCAACCGCGTCGGTGGCGCGATGACCGGCTGACCGTCACCGGTCAAGACGATGGATTCGGGATCCCCGTCGAGATCTGCGATCAGTTGCGGATAGTCCTTCACCTCCGCGACGAGCAGACCCGCAGCGACGAACTCGTCGATCCACGCCGCGGCGTTCTTCGTTCTCAAGACCGCTTCGATCTCGCTGATCAGCTCATCACGGTGCTCCACTCGCAGGTCCTGCGTCTCGAAACGCGGGTCGAGCGCCAGCTCGGGCAGTCCAAGGAGCGACGTGAACGTCTTGAAGTGATGCGGCATGTACGCGGCGACGACGATCGCCCCGTCACGACACTGCAACACGTCAGCAGGCGACGTGTGCGGCGCGCTGTTACCACTGAGCACCGGCTCACTCCCAGTGAGCAGATAGCCCATCACCATCACCGATTGCAGGTGGATCGCCACGTCGTAGAGGCTGGCCCTGACCCAACTCCCACGGCCCGTGCGCAACTTCCGGACCAACGCCGCGAGGATGCCGTGACAAAGAGCATGCCCCGTCGCCGCGTCGATCACCGGAAACCCGACCTTCGTCGCTCCGTTCTCAGGAAACCCGGTCGTGCTCATGAAGCCACTCTCGGCCTGAGCGATCATGTCGACCCCACCACGCGCCCGACGACGCTCGCCCCACCCAAACCCGGCCACCGACGCATAGACCACATCAGGGCGACGCGCGAACACGTCCGCCGCACCAAACCCGAGACGATCCATCGCCCCAGGACGCGCCGACTCAAGCACCACATCAGCCTCTTCGATCAGCGCCCACGCCTTCGCCCGACCCTCCTCGGTCTTCAGATCCGCAACGATCAACTCCTTGTCACGGTTATAAGCAAGGAACAACGGAGACGCCGGCAACTCCGCCTGATCCTGAGCACGCAACGACCGCGCCCGATCGCCCCCAACAGGCTCAACCTTCACAACAGCCGCCCCATAATCAGCAAGCAACAGACCAGCCGACGGCCCCGCCAACATCTGCGCAAACTCCACCACCCGAACACCAGCAAGCGGCAACTCACCATCGCTCAAACCAAGACCACCACCAACCAAACCCATCACCCAGCCCCCTTTCTTTCAAGATCCGAAACAGGCCAACAATCAATTGCAAACAAATGACATGCGCATCGTCGGAATTCTCGGCGCGACGTTTGACACAACCCACGTCAGGGAGATCTCCGAATTGGCACATTCCCCAGACTTCGCCCGGTGCCGTACGAATGACCAGGCTAACCGATCAGACCACTCATGTCAACCCTTTCAAGTGTCAAATCTGAGGTAATGCCGATCAGTTCGGCGCTGGAGCAGGGCAGATCGGCGCGTTGACGTCCCTATGGCGCCGAGATCCGCGTCGTCGATCCAGTGCCCACGGTCGACCGCCTGCCGGAGCAGCAGACTCAGCCCAGGCCTCGAGCCTCCGCCACCAGCGCTACCTCTTCGCAGCCGAGTACTCCCGTACGTCAGCGGCTTGAACACGGTCCCATTGCTGCATGCAGTGGAACCCGAAGCCCTGATCGACGCTCTCGCGAAGATTCCGGGCGAATGGATTCCCCACTGGAACACCCGCCGCCCTGCAGGCGCCGACGACATGCTGGCGATAGGACTCCAGCTCGGGATTCCCCATGTCCAACGAACGGTTGCCGATGCTCAGCGAGCCGTCACCAGGTCCCCAGAGCACGGCGCCCACGCCGGGGACGGCGACGAGCTGCTCGATGTTCTCCCACGCGGTCACCTCCTCGACGAGGAGCACGAGCAAGAGCTCACCCTTTGGGTTCAACGGCCACAGGTCGGCGCGCTCGAACCACTCCTCGTTGTCCTTGATCCCCCAATACCGCATCGCCTGCCGATGCAGCAACCCACGATGACCTGACGGGCCGCTGCCCTTCGGCCCCTGCGGGTAGCGCATCGCCTCGACCATCGCCTCGACGTCGGCGGGATGGCAGGCGTGTGGGAGCACGATCCCAAACGCCCCATAGTCCAGGACCTGCTTCGGGATCCACTGATTGCGCTCTGCCGCATTCGGCGGAATCCGAACGATGGGCGTCGCCGGGAACTGCGCTCGCGTCGCATTTCCGCGACCGAGGAACCACTGCAGCGTGTTGCCGAGATCCGGGAAGCTGAAGTTGAGATGCTCCATGTCGACGAGTGCGAAGTCGGCAGCACTGTCGCCAGCCGCGCGAGCGGCCCAATAGTTCCCACACTCGACGATGGTGCCGAGCGCCGGTTCATTCTGAACGAACCGATTGATCATCCCATTGAGAAATGCCATCTCACTCCCTTTCTGATGCTTTGCCGACGCAGTCGACCCGAGCGACGACCAGGCGCGGAGAAGACCGCCCAACACCCCCGACACCCGAACCCCGGGCCGACACAGCAACGTCGTTCGTCGCGCCCGCACGGTACACAGGCTTGACAACGAATGTCAACAGGTTCTGACGCCTCGCGGCGGGAGATCCACGCCATCCGTCCGATTCTCGGACATCATCTCGGCGGATACATCGACTGTCATCGCCGATGTGCGCCACTCAACTCATCTGCTCAGGGGCCTTGGTGGACGCTCGACAGCAGCCCCTCGAACCGGATCCACGGAAAGCCCGACATGGTGACGGTGGAGACCGCCCACGCATCGGTGGTCGAGGCACCGCCGACGCCGCGCAGATCATCGAGGATCCGGGCCAGACGACGCGGCGACCGCACCCCGACGAACGCGAGCACGTCGTACGGCCCGACCGTCGTGGACACCTCGTTGACGTCGGCCTGCGTGACGAGAAGCCTCACCACGTCGGCTCGTCGGCCATCACGAACCCGTACGCCGATCCACGCGTACTCGACATCGGCGCCCGCCGAGATGGGATCGATCTGGGCGATCAGCCGTACGAGACCCGAGTCCTCGAGACGACGCACCCGCGCCCGCACCGTGCTCTCCGAGACGTCAAGTTGCCGAGCCACCTGGCGCCATGGTGAGCGGGCGTCGTGAACGAGCAGCTTGACGAGTGAGCGGTCGAGCTCGTCGAGAGGAATCGGCGGATCGGGAAGCGCCGGGACCTCGACGTCGAGCGGCGGGACGGCATGGAAGTTGTTGGGGTGCTTGTAGGTGGCGACCTCAGGCAGCGCCAGGACCACGCTGACACCCTCGATGCTGCCGAGGCCATGCTCGACGTGCTCGGCGACCCCCGCCAGGTCCGGCGCGAGCACACGAGTGATGATGTCCACCGAGCCGAACACCCGGCACGCCGACTGCGTCTGGTGCGGAAGGTCGTAGATCTCGGTGATCACCTCTCGGACCGGACGGTCCTCGACGCGCAGGAACAGCAGATGCGAGGCCGTGAACCCAGCGGTGCGCCAGTCGATCGCGGCTCGGACCCGAACGATGTCGCGCTCCATGAGACGCTTGAGCCGCTGTGCAACGGTGTTCTCGCGCAGACCGATTCCCTGCGCGATCTGCCGCGTGGTGCTCCGGCCGTCGAGGATGAGGAAGTCGATGATGTCGACGTCCATGCCGTCGACCGCGAGACGATGGCCACGCGACGTCGAGTCCGCCGGGCCCGCCGCCGGATGCATGGGGGATGCAGAAGGACCGGGGATCACCAGCTCGGCGTCTCGCTGCGGGTCGTCACCGTTCGGCGTGGCACGAATGACCATAGGGAGCCGTACCGTACCGGCCGGCTTCGAGGGGGTGAGCGGATCGCTGGTCGAGCCACGCGTCGCTGCAAAGCGACGCTCCACACCACTGTGAGCGACGAGATACATGTTCCGGATGATGACCTCTCGGGCGAAAGGTTCCTTGTCACGCAACAGGATCCATTGCCACGTCGGTCGTCACCGTGACGACGCATATCATCGGCTTTCGCCCGGCCCGATGGGAGATGTGCGCATCACCACAGATATCGTCGGCGTCAGCACACGGAAAACGAGGGGGATGCCATGAGTCGACCGCCCGACGGGCGCTTCGAAGGTCGGGTTGCAGCGGTCACCGGGGCTGCCTCCGGGATCGGTGCAGCGATCGTCCGTCGTTTCGTCAGCGAAGGAGGCCGCGTTGTCGTCGCAGACGCGAACGCTGCCAACGGGCAGGCCATCGTCGATGAGCTCGGCGACGAGCACGCTGTGTTCGAGCACGTCGACGTCGCCGCCGAGACGGACGTCGAGCGGGCGGTGAACACCGCCGTCGAACGGTTCGGCCATCTCGACGTGATGGTGAACAACGCCGGAGTCGGTGGAGCGCTCGGCGCCGTGACGCAGATCCACGTGGAGGACTGGGACTACACGTTCGCCGTGCTGGTTCGTGGCGTGTTCCTCGGCATCAAGCACGCGGCGCGGCAGATGGTGGCCCAGGGCGGCGGGACAATCGTCAACACTGCGTCGATCGCCGGCCGGAGTGCCGGTGCCGGACCACTCTGCTATTCGTCGGCGAAGGCCGCGGTGGTCAACCTGACGCGTTCCGCCGCGGTCGAGCTCGCGGAGCAGCGGATCCGGGTCAACGCGGTGAGCCCAGGTGTCACCCAGACGCCGCTGATGGACGGTGGCCGGTCAGCGACCGGCGCGATCCTCGGGCGGCGCACACCGTGGCCCGACCGGCTGGCAACGCCCGAGCAAGTGGCGGCCGCCGCTCTGTTCCTGGCCAGTGACGACGCGAGCTACATCACCGGCGAGGAGGTCACCGTCGACGGCGGCCTCACGGCGGCCGGGCCCGATCTGTATCGAGAGACCGGCTTGATGCGCCTCGACCGTGTCGGTGTGAACCGTGGTTCAACCGGACTCGCGTCGATGCGGCGAGGGGAGGTCTCCTCGTGACGAACACGGCTGGCACTCCCACGGTCGTGGCGCAGGAGATCGCCGCGAACCTCGAGACCGCGCTCGCCGCCGCCAACCTGCCGGCGCTGATCCCGTTGCTCGTGCAGTTGACGGGTGACGAGCGCTGGCTCGCCGAGCCCTACCGCCCCACACGCGGCAGCGGCCTCGACGACCACGACGACGGCGGCCTCCCGCCAGCGGTGCAGGCGGAGATCCGCGAGGCCGCGTTCGCGGCGATCGTGGCATTCCTGCACGGCGTGCCGGCCGCGATCCCGGAGCCGTCGGAGGCGCTGCTGGTCCAGATGTTGTCGGTGTCGATGGCCGAGAGGATCCCCGACGAGTACGGGCCGATGCTGCGCGACGTGCTCGGCCTCGTCCCGGAGGCGGACACCGAAGCGGGCGAGACGCCGTCGCCGCCACCCGGGTTCCGAGTGGTCGTGATCGGCGCCGGCGCGTCGGGCATCGCGCTGGGCCACGAGCTCGGTCGGGCCGGCATCGAGTACACGATCCTCGAGAAGTCCGACGCGGTCGGCGGGGTGTGGTGGCACAACCGCTACCCCGGTTGCGGCGTCGACACGCCGAGCCACCTGTACTGCTTCTCGTTCTTCGACGACTACGACTGGCCCGCGTACTTCTCGCTGCGCGACACCCTGCACGACTACTTCGAGACGGCTGCCACCGAGCTGGGGATCCGGCCGCACGTCGAGCTGCGCACCGAGGTGATCGGGGCCCGCTACGGCGACGCCGCGCAGGGTTGGGACGTCGACGTCCGCCTACCCGACGGGACGGTCGAGACCAGGCATGCCGACGCGCTGGTCAGCGCAGTCGGCGCGTTCGGTCGACCGATCGAGCCGAACCTGCCGGGTCTCGACACGTTCGCCGGCGAACGCGCCCACACGGCGCGCTGGCCCGAGGGGCTCGACCTAACCGGCAAGCGCGTCGGCGTGATCGGCAACGGTGCGAGCGCGATGCAGCTCGTCCCGGCGATCGTCGACGCCGCCGAGCACGTGGTCGTGCTCAGTCGCTCGGCCCAGTGGGCGGCACCGTTCGAGAAGTTCCAACGGCCGGTGCCCGAAGCCTTGCGCTGGCTGCTGCGCGCGGTCCCCCTGTATCGGCTGTGGTACCGGCTGCGCCTGTTCTGGATCTTCAACGACAAGACGCACCCGGTGCTGCAGAAGGACCCCGGCTGGCAGTTCCCGGACCGCTCGCTGAACAGCCGGCACGACCAGCTGCGCGAGCTCTACACGCGGTACATCCTCGACGAGCTCGGTGATCGCCGCGACGAGCTGGCACCGCACGTCGTGCCGAAGTACCCACCGTTCGGCAAGCGGATGCTGATGGACAACGGCTGGTTCCGGACGATGGCACGCGCCGACGTCACGCTCAACCCGACCGGCGCCGCGGCCGTGAAGGAGCACTCGATCGTCGCCGGCGACGGTCAGGAGTACGCCATCGACGCGCTGGTGCTGGCCACCGGCTTCGACGTGGTCAGGTTCCTCGCACCGCTCGAGCTGGTCGGCCGCTCCGGCAGCACGATCCGCGACACCTGGGACGACGACGATCCTCGCGCCTACCTCGGCACCGTCGTCCCCGACCTGCCCAACTTCTTCTGCCTCTACGGCCCGAACCTGCAGCCGGGCCACGGCGGCAGCCTGCTCGCCACGCTCGAGTCGCAGGCCACCTACGTCCGCCGGCTCCTGCAGGCGATGTTCCGCGACGGCCTCGGCAGCGTCGAGGTCCGCGCCGACGTCAACGACGAGTACAACGACCGCGTCGACGCCGCTCACGAGCAGATGGTCTGGACCCACCCCGGCATGTCGACCTACTACCGCAACTCGAAGGGCCGGGTCGTCGTCAACAGCCCGTGGCGCAACCTCGACTACTGGCGCTTCACCCGGGAACCCGACCTCGACGAGTACGTCGTCGAGCCGCGCAAGGGAGGACTGAACGATGCAATCGAAGCCCGCTGACCGCCACCTCGACGTCCTCGTCATCGGCGCCGGGTTCTCCGGCCTGTACATGCTCCGGCGCGCACGAGACGTGCTTGGCCTCGACACCCTGCTGGTCGAGGCGGGCGAGGGCGTCGGCGGGACGTGGTTCTGGAACCGCTATCCGGGCGCCCGCTGCGACTCCGAGAGCATGTACTACAGCTACTCGTTCGACGAGGACCTCCAACAGGAGTGGGAGTGGAGCCGGAAATACCCGGCGCAGCCGGAGATCCTCTCCTACCTCAACCACGTCGCCGACCGCTTCGACCTGCGGCGCAGCATCCAGCTCGACTCCCGCGTGACCAGCGCCATCTGGAACGAATCGACCGGTCGCTGGACCGTCGAGACCGATCGCGGGCAGGTCTGGTCGACCACCTACCTGGTCTCGGCCGTCGGTTGCCTGTCGGCAGCCAACGTGCCGGACGTCCCCGGCGCCGACACGTTCGCCGGCGAGCTGTACCACACCGGGCAGTGGCCGCGGGACCGCGAGGTCAGCTTCGCCGGCAAGCGGGTCGGCATCATCGGCACCGGGTCGACCGGGATCCAGGCGGTCCCGGTCCTCGCCGAGGAGTCGGGACATCTCTACGTCTTCCAGCGCACGCCGCAGTACACGCTGCCGGCGCGCGACCGGCTGCTCCACGACGGCGAGCAGGCAGCCTGGAAGGCCCGCTACGACGAGATCCGCCGCGCGTGCAAGGAGTCGCAGTCCAACTTCCTGTTCGGACCGCCGCTGGAGTCGGCACTCGACGCGACGCACGAGGAGCGCCAGGCCCGCTACGAGTCCCGCTGGGAGGACGGCGGCTTCGCCGTGTCGAACTCCTACATGGATCTCGGGATCAGCCGCGAGGCCAACGACACCGCGGCAGAGTTCGTCCGCTCCAAGATCCGGTCGATCGTGACCGATCCCGAGACCCACGACGCGCTGTGCCCCGACTACCCGCTCGGCGGGAAGCGGACCCCGCTCGACAGCGGGTTCTACGCCGCGTTCAACCGCCCGAACGTCACGCTCGTGCCGCTGCGCTCCACGCCGATCGACGAGATCACCGCGACCGGGATCCGCTGCGGCGACGATCACTACGACCTCGACATGCTGATCTTCGCGACCGGGTTCGACGCGATGACGGGCCCGCTGCTGCGCATCGACATCCGCGGTCGCGATGGGCAGACGTTGCGCGACAAGTGGGCGACGACCCCTGGGTCGTACCTCGGCCTGCAGATCGCCGGCTTTCCCAACCTGTTCACGATCACGGGTCCCGGCAGCCCATCCGTGCTCGGCAACATGCCGCTGAACATCGAGGACCACGTCGAGTGGATCGGCGACTGCATCGTCGCGCTCCGACAGCAGCACCTGGCGACGATCGAGGCCGACCCCGATGCCGAGAGCGAGTGGATGGATCACGTCACCGACGTGGCCAGTGACAAACTCATCGCCCAGACGGACAACTGGTACTCCGGCGCGAACATCGCCGGCAAGAAGCGGGTGTTCCTCCCCTACCTCGGTGGCTGCGCCACGTACCGGAGAAAGCTGGCCGAGGTCGTCGCTGACGACTACGCCGGATTCGTTCGCAAGTGAGAGTCGACCTCACCGGAAGGAGCACATCCATGACCGACCCCTCGCCGGCCCCGATCGCCCGACCCCCGTTCGATCCCGAGTTGGCGCAGTTCCTGCCGGCGATCGCCGAGGCCCTGCCGACGCCGATCCTGCCCGAGCACATCCAAGCGATGCGCGACATGCCGCTCGCCGCTTTGACGCCGGAGATGATCGACGAGGCCGGGCTCGAGACGCGTGATCTGACCATCGAGGGTCACCTCGGCGCGGCCATCGAGATCACGATCTTCCAGCCGAAGGGCCGGACCGGCACCGGGCCGGGCTTCTACTTCGTCCACGGCGGCGGGATGATCTTCGGCAACCGCATGGGCGGTGTGGCCTCCACGTTCGACTGGCTCACCCGTTACGACGGCGTCGCCGTCACCGTCGAGTACCGCCTGGCTCCCGAGCATCCGGACCCGACCCCGGTCGAGGACTGCTATGCCGGCCTGCTCTGGGTCGTCGAGCATGCCGACGAGCTGGGCATCGACCCGTCGCGCCTCGTCGTCCTCGGCGGAAGCGCCGGCGCCGGGCTGGCAGCAGGCGTGGCGCTCCTCGCCCGCGACCGGCAGGGCCCACCGCTCGCCGGGTCGCTGCTGATGTACCCGATGCTCGACGACCGCGACGCGACCGTGTCGAGCCGGCAGTTCGACGGGTGCGGCGTCTGGGACCGAGGCTCGAACCACACCGGGTGGAACGCGCTGCTCGGCGACCGCCGCGGCACCGACGACGTATCGATCTACGCCGCACCGGCCCGAGCGACCGACCTCGGCGGCCTGCCCCCGACCTTCATCGACTGCGGCAGCGCCGAGGTCTTCCGCGACGAGGACGTCGCCTACGCATCGGCGATCTGGGCAGCCGGCGGGGAGTGCGAGCTCCACGTCTGGCCGGGTGGCTACCACGCGTTCGACGGGCTCGTCCCGCAGGCCGGGCTCTCCCGACTCATGGTCGAAGCACGGGACAACTGGATCCGACGGCTCCTCGGGTAGACACCGTCGAGCACCGATGGAACGATCAGCCAGGCACCTTCGTGAACAGGCTCGGGTCGCGAGCGTCACGAAGGAAGGCCCCCGGGAGACCAGTGTCGTCGTCCGTGTTCAGATCGACCCGAAGGTCCACCGTGATGCTCATGGTCTGCGGCTCGTGCGCTTCGTCAGTGAGTGCGCGGCGCCAGGATCGAGCGGGCGATGACGATGCGCTGGATCTGGTTGGTGCCCTCGTAGATCTGGGTGATCTTGGCGTCGCGCATCATCCGCTCGACGGGGAACTCGTTGGTGTAGCCGTAGCCGCCGAGCAGCTGCACGGCGTCGGTGGTCACCGACATCGCCACGTCGGAGGCGAACGCCTTGGCCATCGCCCCGGCGGCGCCGAGCTCGCCGTAGGGATCTCCGGCGTCGACCATCGCGCACGCCTTGTACACCAGACCGCGGGCAGCTTCGATCTTCATCGCCGCGTCGGCCACCATCCACTGCAGGCCCTGCTGCTCGGCGATCGGCTTGCCGAAGGTCGTGCGCTCCTTCATGTAGCCGCAGGCGTAGTCGAGCGCACCCTGGGCGATGCCGACGGCCTGCGCCCCGATCGTCGGGCGACTGCGGTCGAGCGTGTGCATCGCGATCGGGAAGCCCTGGCCGACCTCGCCGATGCGGTTGCGGTCCGGCACGCGCACCCCGTCGAGGCGGATCACACCGGTCGGCGAGCTGCGGATGCCGAGCTTGTGCTCCAGCTTCTCGACGACCACGCCCCAGTCGGCCTCGACGAGGAACGCGGTGATCCCGGCGTGGCGATCGTTCGAGGTGCGGGCGAAGATCGTGTACAGGTCGGCGACGCCGGCGTTGGTGATCCAGCACTTCGTCCCGGAGATCACCCAGTCGTCGCCGTCCTGCTCGGCCCTGGTGATCATCGAGGCGACGTCGCTGCCGGCGTCGGGCTCGCTCAGCCCGTAGGCGCCTTGGGACGTGCCGGCGCAGATCCTCGGCAGGTACGTCGACTTCATCGCCTCCGAGCCGAAGTTGATCACCGGCAGCATCGCCAGCTTGTTGACGAGGAGCGCCAGGCTGGTCGAGGCGCACACCCGGGCCAGCTCCTCGGCGGCGATCGCCTGGTCGACGAGCGATGCGCCCGAGCCGCCGTAGGCCTCCGGGTAGCTCAGCGCGGTGAGCTCCGTCGCCTGCAGCGCCCGCCAGCTCGCCCAGCCGTACTCGCCGGTGCGGTCGAGCTCGGCGGCGTGCGGGGCGATCTTGTCCTCGGCGAAGCGGCGCATCACGGCGCGGAACTCGCGCTGCTCGTCGGACAGGTTGATGTCCTGCATCACGCCTCCCCGTTGAGCTCCGCCACCGGCCCGGGTAGGCCGCGGCGACCTGTGCCGGCGTCATCCGCAGCGTCGCGTCCGGCACCTGGTCGACCAGCGACCGGGCCGCCTCGTAGTGGTGGGCGACGTCGGCGAGCCCCTCGAAGCGCTCCCGGCGGATCGCCAGGAGGTCGGCGGGCGGCGACGGGTCGAGCCAGCCCCAGATCGTGAACGCGATCGTCAGGTCGTGGATCACCGGGGCCCGGCTGAACTCAGAGGCCCGGCGCAGGGCGATGCCGAGCGAACCGCCGGCGGCATCGTCGAAGCGCTCCCCCGGCTGCAGGTGGACCCGGTCGGCGAACGTCTTCGCCAGCTTGATCGCGTAGCCCTGGTCCGGCCCCTGGTGGCCGAGCCGCGGCCCCTCCGGCTGGAAGCCGACGATCTCCGCGGGGCGGTCGGGCACCCACGCGTCGGGCACGACCGGCGGCGACTCGTAGCCACGGGCGTCGTCGATCGGCGGGGTCGGGGCGAATCGCGGCACGGCCATGGTTGATTTCTACTCCGTCGAGGCGCGCCGACGGTCTACCCATGCGGCGAACGATGTTCTTGTCGTCTGGCTTCGCCAGCCGGCACACCGCACCGTGACGATTGGTCGCCTCGCCTATCGGCTCGGCTCCGTGGCGTGGAGCAGGCCGTAGACGATGCCCTCCTCCAGCGCCCGCCACGAGGCCTCGATGATGTTGGCGCTGACGCCGATCGTGGTCCAGGTGCGCTCGCCGTCGGTGGCGTCGATGAGGACGCGGGTCACGGCGCCCGTGGCGGTGGCCCCGTCGAGGATGCGGACCTTGTAGTCGGTGAGGTGGATCCGGTCGAGCTGCGGGTAGGTGCCGCGCAGGGCGGCGCGCAGCGCCGAGTCGATGGCGTTGACCGGGCCGTTGCCCTCGGCGGTGTGCACGTGGCGCTGCTCGTCGCCGGCGGCATCGGCGGCCCAGACCTTCACCGTCGCCTCGGTGGTGAATGCGTTCGCCGCGTTCTCGTCGGTGATCACCCGCATGCTCTCGACGCGGAAGTACTCCTGCTGCCAACCGGCAGCGCGGCGCATCAGCAGCTCCAGCGAGGCGTCGGCGGCCTCGAAGTGGTAGCCCTCGTGCTCCAGGCGCTTGAGGTCGTCGATCACCTCGTTGACCGCCGGCCCGTCGAGCGGCAGGCCCAGCTCGTCGGCCTTGATCTGGATCGTCGCCCGCCCGGCCATCTCGCTGACGACGAAGCGCGTACCGTTGCCGACCAGCTCCGGGTCGACGTGCTCGTAGGCGTCCTTGGCCCGCTTGATCGCGCTGACGTGCAGGCCGGCCTTGTGGGCGAACGCCGACGCCCCGACGTACGGCGCCTGCGGGTTGAGCGGGCGGTTGAGCACCTCGGCGACGTGGTGGCTGACCGACGTCAACCGCTCCAGGTGCCCGTCGGGCAGGCAGCGCAGGCCGAGCTTGAGCTCCAGGTTGGGGATCACCGTCGTCAGGTTGCAGTTGCCGGTGCGCTCGCCGAGGCCGTTGAGCGTGCCCTGCACCTGGCGGGCGCCGGCGCGCACCGCGGCCATCGAGTTGGCCACCGCGCAGCCGGTGTCGTCGTGGCAGTGGATGCCGATGATCACGTCACGGCCGACGTGGCGGTGGACCTCGCCGACGATGTGCTCGACCTCGTGGGGCAGCGAGCCGCCGTTCGTGTCGCACAGCACGACGTGCGTCGCCCCGTTGACGACCGACGCCTCCAGGGCGCGCAGCGAGAACTCGGGGTTGCGCTTGAAGCCGTCGAAGAAGTGCTCCATGTCGACCATCACCCGCCGGCCCTCGCCGGTCAGGAAGCGCACCGAGTCGGCGATCATCGCCTCGCCTTCGTCGAGCGTGGTCTGCAGCGCTTCGAGCACGTGGTAGTCCCAGCTCTTGGCGACGATGCACACCGCGCCGGTGCCGGCGTCGAGCAGGTTGCGCAGCGTCGGATCGTCGTCGCTCTTGCCGCGCGGGCGGCGGGTGCTGCCGAACGCGACCATCGTCGAGCTGGCCAGGTGCAGCTCGGACGCCGCCCGCCCGAAGAACTCGATGTCCTTCGGGTTGGCGCCCGGCCAGCCGCCCTCGATGTAGTGCACCCCGAGGTGGTCGAGCTGCTCGGCGATGCGCAGCTTGTCGTCGACGGTGGCCGAGACGCCCTCGACCTGCAGGCCGTCGCGCAACGTCGTGTCGAAGACCTCGATGCTCGTCTCGCTCATCGTCGTGCTCCTGTGGTTCGTGCCGGGAAATGAAAGAGCCGCCCCGAGGGCGGCTCTGATGCGCACGACGGCCGATGGCCGTGTGCGCTAACGAATGATGATGATGGTCGCGGCGGCCGTCATGCGCCCGCCATTCAACCCGCTGCGGCTCGTGCCGTCAACGCCGCCGGCCCGGACTGTGCACAACGTGTGCTCTGCCGGTGGACATCGGGGGCGGTCGCTGGGGATTGCGAGGAAGTTCGGTGGATAACCCTGTGACTTGAAAAATACAACTTGACCTGGCGCGATGCGTCGTAGAGAGTGAGCCCCGCACCGGAGAGCGCACGCCCACCGGGGCCCGAGGAACGATGCCGGACGGCGGCGTGGCCAGCAATGGGCACGGTGGCGGACGGAGGGTCAACCGGGTTCACGAGGCGGAAGCGGAGCCGGTGCAGGGGACGATCCGTCCCGCCGAGGAAGCCACGGGTTCGCCCGAGGTCGAGGCGGTGGGAGGCTTGGGGCAGGTGCCCGGGTGGCGACACCGGGGTGGCCGGCCGAGCAAGCGGGTTCGCCGAACCGGTCCGCCGGGGAGGCGGGTTCGTGGCGAGGGAAGCGTGCCGGGTCCGCCCGGGGCGACCAGCTCGCCGAGTCGGGACGTGCCGCCCAGCTTGCTGGGTGGTGGCGCCGGCAAACGGAAATCGCCCGCCGGCGCTTGCGCCGACGGGCGATGTCATTGGTCGGGCTTCAGGCTAACGCCGGCAGATCGATCAGTGGTGGATCTCCCCGACCTGATCCGCCCCGGGCGGCGCAGGAGGCTTCGGCCGACAGCGCCCCCGGGGCGCTTCGCGTCCGGGTGGACGGTGCCGGGCGTCGCCGCGACCGCAGGGCTACGGTCGAACGATGCGGAGCGGGCGGACGCGGTTGACCTGTGCGGCGACGATGGTCGCCGCCACCCTCACGGCCTGCGCCAGCGCGGCGGCACCGGCGTCGTCCGGCGCCGGTTCCTCACCCGGCGCGACCGCGTCGAGCCCGGGCACGTCGCCGACGACCACCGCCGCGGCGATCGTCGCCACGACGACCACGATGGTGCCGGCCACGACCCAGGCGACAACGACCACTGCCGCTCCCACGACCGAGATGCCGACCACCGTGGCGCCGACGACGACGGCCGCCCCGCCCGACGCCGCCCAGCTGAGGGCGATGCAGCTGGGCACCGAGCCGTGGGCCGACGTCGACAAGGCGACGGCGATGGTGGTCCGCTCGGCGGACGGGGTCGCCTACGCGTCGTCACAGACCGGCGAGGTGTGGCGCCTCGCCGACCCGGCAGCACCGGTGCTGGCGCTCGACCTCACCGGCGAGGTGTCGGCTTACGCCAACGGGTCGGAGCGCGGGCTCCTCGGCCTGGCCTTCAGCCCGGTGGACGACCGGATGTTCGTGTTCTTCACCGACGGGCAGCAACAGGGCCACCTCGTGTCGTACGCGATGGCCACCGACGGCACCGCCGACCCGGCCTCGGCATGGACGGTGATCGACGTCGCCTCCGCCGGTTACGGCCACAAGGGCGGCCCGATGAGCTTCGACGGGTCGACCCTGTACGTCGCCCTCGGCGACGGTGCGGCGAGCAACGGCCGCAGCGCCCAGGACATGACGTCGATCCTCGGCAGCATCATCCGCATCGTCCCGCACACCGACGGCCCCGGCTATGACGTGCCGCCGGACAACCCGTTCGTCGCCGACCAGTCCGCCGCCCCGGAGCTGTGGGCCAAGGGCCTGAGCGAGCCGTGGGGCTTCTGGCGCGATCCGGTCACCGGCAACCTGTGGACCGGCGACGTCGGCGAATCGACCATGGAGGAGCTCAACCGCATCGCCCCCGACCACGCCGGCGCGAACTTCGGGTGGTACTTCCTCGAGGGCACCCTCGTGAAGCACGAGGGCGCGCCCGCCGACGTCGTCGCCCCGCTGTTCGCCTATCGCCACGACGAGTACGGCCCGGCGATCATGGCCGGCCGCGTCTACCGCGGCAGCGCGATCGCGCCGCTCGACGGCGCCTACGTGTTCGGCGACATGAGCGGCCCGGTGTTCGCCGTCGGCGCCGGCGACGAGGTCACCAAGCTGAACCTGCGGATCACCGGGATCCTCACCGGCTGGGCGATCGGGTCCGACGGCGAGCTCTACGCCCTCACCCACAGCGCCGGCATCAAGAAGGTCGTCCGCCCGGTCTGACCCCGCCGCGAATTCTGCGGCCACGATCGTCGGGTGGGGGGTGGTGCGGAGGGGGCGCTCCGCGATCCCCCTCCGCCGTGCGCCGACTCGCTTCGCGTGAGGCGCACCACAAGCTGGGTGCGGCCGAAGGCCGCTCCGAACAGCTCGACCGAGATGAGCGAGCGCAGCGAGCGAATCGAGGTCGAAACTCAGACCAGCTCGCACCAGTCCTTGTACTGCGGCTCCTCGCCGCGCACGGCGCGGGTGTAGACGTCGGCGATCGCCTTGGTCATCGGGCCGGGACACGGGATGTCGCGGTCGTCGACGGAGTTGACCGAGCTGATCTCCGCCGCCGTGCCGCAGACGAACAGCTCGTCGGCGATGTACAGGTCGCTGCGGGCGATGTTGTCGACGCGCACCTCGAAGCCGAGGTCGGCGGCGATGGCGTGCACCGAGCTCTGGGTGATGCCCTCCAGCGCGCCGGCCGACAGCGGCGGGGTGAGGATCTTGCCGCCGCGCACGCAGAAGATGTTCTCGCCGGTGCACTCGGCCACCAGGCCGTTGGGGGCGAGCATGATCGCCTCGTCGTAGCCGGCGCGCAGCGCCTCGACCTTGGCGAGCGAGGAGTTGACGTAGTTGCCGACCGTCTTGGCCGCCGGCGGCATCGTGTTGTGGTCGTGGCGGGTCCACGACGAGATCTTCATCCGCACGCCCTTCTCGACGGCGTCCGGCCCGAGGTAGGCACCCCACGGCCAGCAGGCGATGGCCACGTCGACCGTGCACGGCAGGGTGTTCAGCCCCATCTCGCCGTAGCCGTAGTAGGCGATCGGGCGGACGTAGCACGACGGCAGGCCGGTGGACGCCACGGTCGCCTTCGTCGCCTCGACCAGCTCGTCGACGGAGTACGGGATCTCCATCCCGAGGATCTTCGCCGAGTTGTGCAGCCGCACGATGTGGTCGGTGAGGCGGAACACCGCCGGTCCCTGCGACGTCTCGTAGGCCCGGATGCCTTCGAACACCCCGGTCCCGTAGTGCAGCGTGTGGGTGAGCACGTGGACCTGGGCCTGGTCCCAGTCGACCAGGTACCCGTTCATCCAGATCTTCGGCGTCGGTTGGATCGGCATCGCCCTAGCCTGCCACCTGCTCGGCCAGCTGGGAACCGATCTCGCTGGTGGTGCCGGCACCCGGGTGGCTCGCGCAGGCGGCGCGCAGCCGCTCGGCGGCGACGGATTCGCCGAGGAAGTCGAGCATCAGGGCGGCGCTGAGCACCGCGGCGATCGGGTTGGCCTTGCCGGTGCCGACGATGTCGGGCGCCGAGCCGTGGACCGGCTCGAACATCGACGGCCCGGTGCGTGCCGGGTTGAGGTTGGCCGACGAGGCCAGGCCGATCCCGCCGCTGACCGCCCCGCCGAGGTCGGTGAGGATGTCGCCGAACAGGTTGTCGGTGACGATTACGTCGTAGCGCTGCGGGTCCTGGACGAAGTAGATGCAGGCCGCGTCGACGTGGTTGTAGGCCGTGGCGACGTCCGGGTAGTCGGCGGCGACCTCGTTCGTCGTGCGCTGCCACAGGTCGCCGGCGAACTGCATCACGTTCGTCTTGTGCACCAGCGTGAGGTGCTTGCGCGGCCGGGAGCGGGCCAGGTCGAACGCGTAGCGGACGCAGCGCTCGACCCCCATCCGGGTGTTCACCGAGCCCTGGGTGGCCACCTCGTTGGGTGTGCCGCGGCGCAGCACGCCGCCCTCGCCCACGTACGGGCCCTCGGTGTTCTCGCGGATCACGACGAAGTCGTGCGGCGTGTCGTGGCCAGGAGCGGTGCCGACGAACGGCCGCTGGTTGACGTACAGGTCGAGGTCGAAGCGCATCTTCAGCAGCAGGCCGCGCTCGATGACGCCGGGCGGCACCTCCGGCGTGCCGACTGCGCCGAGCAGGATCGCGTCGAACGTGCGCAGCTCGTCGAGCGTCGCGTCGCTGAGGATCTCGCCGTCGCGCAGGTAGCGGGCGCCGCCGAGGTCGAAGTCCGTGGTGTCGACGTCCACGCCGGCGGCGCGCACGACCTTGACCGCCTCCGCGGTCACCTCCGGGCCGATGCCGTCGCCGCCGATCACTGCAATCCGATGCGTCACGACGCAGGAAGGTACCGGTCGCACCCCGTTCGCAGCCAAGCTGTCGAACCCGCGTCGTCCGTGCGGGCGTGAGCTGTTGGACACGCGTCGTCCGTGCGGGCGTGAGCGTGTGGCACGCTTGCAAGGATGGCAACGACCCAGCTCTCCCGCGCTGCCTACGAGCGCCTGCAGGCCGAGTTCGACGACTTGACCACCCGCGGACGCATCGAGGTGGCCCAGAAGATCGAGGCCGCCCGCCTGCTCGGCGACCTCAGCGAGAACGGCGACTACCACGCCGCCAAGGACGAGCAGGGCCACATGGAGGGGCGCATCCGCCACCTGGAGCACCTGCTGGAGAGCGCCGAGATCATCGAGAGCGTCGGCGACGGGACGATCGCCGCCGGCGCGATCGTCACCATCGTCTACGAGGGCGACAGCCCGGACATGGCCGAGCGCTACCTGATCGGCCACATGGAGGAGAAGACCGGCGACCTCGACGTGGTCAGCCCCAGCTCCCCGCTCGGCGCCGCCCTGATCGGCGCCCGCGCCGGCGACGTCGTCGAGTACCAGGCGCCCAACGGCACGCTGCGCGTCGAGGTCACCGAGGTCGAGAGCGCCTGACGGCGGGCACTCGTCGTGGGCACCGACACCGAATCCGGCACCGGCGCCGGCGCTCCGGCCGACGAGCCGGGTGAGGTCCCGCCGTCGTCGGAGGTCCGCGTCCCACCGCTGCCCCACGGCGGTGCGGTCGAGCTGCCCGGCCGGGGCACGACGTTCGCCCGGCACGTCAGTGGCCCGCCCGGCGCACCGGTCGTGCTGCTCCTCCACGGTTGGACGGCGAACGCCGACCTCAACTTCTTCACCTGCTACCGCTCGCTCGGCGAGCACTTCCGGGTGCTGGCGATCGACCACCGCGGCCACGGCCGGGGCATCCGCACCCGCACCGGGTTCCGCCTGGAGGACTGCGCCGACGATGCCGCCGCGCTGTGCGCGCTGCTCGGCATCGAGCGAGTCATACCGATCGGCTACTCGATGGGCGGCACGATCGCCCAGCTGCTGTGGCGCCGGCACCCGCAGCTCGTCCAGGGGTTGGTGCTCGGGGCGACGTCGGCGTACTTCCGCACGTCGCGCCAGGAGCGGCTCGGCTTCATCGGCCTCGGCGGGCTGGCCCGCATCGCCCGGCTGACCCCGCAGCAGGCCCGCTCGTGGGCGCTGCACCAGTTCTACCTGAAGGGCAAGGCGGCCACCTGGGAGCCGTGGGCGGTCGAGCAGGTCGCCCAGCACGACTGGCGGATGGTGCTGGAGGCCGGCCGGGCGATCGGCGCGTACGACGCCCGGCCGTGGATCGCCGAGGTCGACGTACCGGCCAGCACGATCGTGACGATGCGCGACGAGGTCGTCCCGGTGCGCCGCCAGATCCGCCTGTTCCAGGCGATCGAGGACTGCGAGGCGTTCCGCATCGACGGCAACCACGACGCGATCCTCGCCAAGCCGGAGTTCCCGCACCTGCTGGTCCGCGCCATCGGGTCCGTGGCCGAACGCGCATGAGCTGGCGCCGGCGGCGAGCTGCGCTCGCCGGGTTGACCGCACTCGGGGTGGGGACGGCCGCCGCCGTCTCCGTGCGTCGCCGGCATCACAGCGAGCAGGATCCCACCTCATCCGCTGACGGCGTCGCCGTGCGGTCGTCCCGGCGGGCGCGCAACGCCGACCTCGCCCGGCTCGGCGCGTCGGTCGGCTCGGTCTACACGTCCACCACGGCGCGCAAGCTGTTCGCCTCGGCCGAACGGCGCATCGAGCTGGACGAGGAGCGCGAGCTGCGCACCGCCGAGGCGGTCGCCGAGCGCCTCGGCAACATGAAGGGCGCGCTGATGAAGCTCGGCCAGATGGCCAGCTACCTCGACGAGGGCGTCCCCGCGCCGTTACGCGAGGCGCTCACAAGTCTCCAGGCCAACGCCCCGGCGATGTCGTCCGACCTCGCCGCCGAGGTGATCGAGCGCGAGCTCGGCGCGCCGCCGGAGCGGCTGTTCGTCGAGTGGGACCCGCAGCCGATCGCCGCGGCGAGCATCGGCCAGGTGCACCGCGCCGTCGTCGTCGACCCGAGCGGCGTCGAGCGCGCCGTCGCCGTCAAGGTCCAGTACCCGGGCGTCGGCGAGGCCATCGAGAGCGACCTGCGCACCGCCGACCTGCTCGGCACGATCCTGCGCCAGGGCTTCGGTGGGCTGGATCCCGACGAGATGGTCGCCGAGATCAAGGAGCGCCTGATCGAGGAGCTCGACTATCGCCGCGAGGCCGCCAACCAGCAGCGCTTCGCCGACTACTACCGCGACCACCCGTTCATCGACGTCCCCAACGTGCTCCCCGGCCTGTCGACCGGTCGGGTGCTGACCACCGAGCTGGTCACCGGCGCCACGTGGGATGAGCTGCTGACGTGGGACCAGCACGAGCGCGACCTCGCCGGCGAGTGCCTGTTCCGCTTCGTGTTCCGCTCGCTGTACGGGATGCACTCGTTCAACGGCGACCCGCACCCTGGCAACTACCTGTTCCACGGTGGCGGGCGGATCACGTTCCTCGACTTCGGCCTCGTCAAGGACTTCACCGACGCGGAGATCGCCACGTTCGTCGGGATGGTCCGCGCCGCGGCGTTCGACCACGACCCGACCGGGTTCCGCCGCATCCTGGAACGGGCCGGGATGCTGCGCCCCGGTGCCCCGGCCGGCGACGACGAGGTCGGCGAGTACTTCAGCCAGTTCTACGAGAGCGTCCACGTCGACCGGCCGGTGACGTGGAGCAGCGAGTACGCCAGCGGCATCGTCCGCCACACGTTCGACCGCACCAGCCCGATCGCCCAGTACGCGACGGTGCCGCGAGCGTTCGTGTTCATCCAGCGGATCAACCTCGGGCTGTACGCGCTGCTCGGCGAGCTGCAGGCGACGGGCAACTACCGCCGCATCGCCGAAGAGCTGTGGCCCTTCGTCGCCGGCCCCCCGAGCACCCCGATGGCCATGGCCGAACAAACCTGGCTGGCGACGCACCCCATCCCCGCCACCCCGGGCGTCTGACCCGCACCTCTCCGAGTCCCAGCCGTTCCTCCGAGTCCCAGCCGTTCACGCGAGTCGCACGTGGTACTCCGACGTCAACGGACGGGAGGCAGCGGCGAAGCTCCGTGAGATGACCGGCACGGTGGCGGGTGAGGCTCACGGACTGCTCGCGGACCCGGTGGATCAGCTCGGTCCAGCCGTCGGCGGAGATCGGCGTCGTGTCGACGGCGACGTCCGCGTCGTCGACGTCGGGGCGGACGATCAGCGCGAGGACCCCCTGCAGGCGAGCCTCGGCCTCTCATCCACCCGGTCGATGTTGCCACGGTTCACACCCGTTCACACCGAGCCCTCACCCGTCGTCAGACGACCCACCGATAGCTTCGCCGGAATGCGCCGCCGTACCCTCCTGCCCGCAGCCGCCCTCGCCGGGACCCTCGCCCTGGCCGCCTGCGGGAGCGACGCGGCCACCTCGTCGAGTGCGCCGGCATCGTCGCCGTCGACCACCGCGACCAGCGGCGCGGCGAGCATCCCGTCGACCACGGTGGTCAAGCCGGAGGTGAAGCTGCCGGCGACGCCGCCGACGTCGCTGGTCAGCACCGTCGTGACGCCCGGCTCTGGGGTCGCCGCGGCCACCGGCGATGCCGTCGTCGTGCGCTACGTCGGCGTCCGTTCGGAAGACGGCACCGAGTTCGACAACAACTTCGACAACGGCGACCCGTTCACCGTGCAGCTCGGCGCTGGCTCGGTGATCCAGGGCTGGGACCAGGGCCTCGTCGGTGTCCAGACCGGCGAGCGCCTGCAACTCGACATCCCCGCGGACCTGGCCTACGGCGACAACCCGCAGGGCGAGATCATCCAGGCCGGCGACGCCCTGTCGTTCGTCATCGACGTCCTCGCCGTCGTTCCCGCCACCACCGAGGCCGACCAGCCGCAGGTCACCGTCACCGGGGCGGCGAACCGCAGCGACCTGCTGGTCACCGACCTCGTCGACGGCACCGGCGCAGCCCTGCAGGAGGGTCAGCACGCGGTGATCCACATCGTCGCCTTCCGCGGCGACACCGGCGAGCAGGTGTACAGCACGTACACGGCCGGTCAGCCGCTGGCGTTCCAGTACGGCGTCGACGACATCATCCCGGGCATCGTCAGCGGCCTGAAGGACATGAAGGTCGGTGGCCGGCGCCAGCTGACGATCCCGTTCGAGCAGGCCTTCGGCGCCGACGGCAGCGAGACGCTGGGCATCCCCACGAACACCGACGTCGTGCTCGTCGTCGACCTCGTCGCCGTCTACTGACGTTTCGACGCTCGATTCGCTCGCTCGCCCATCTCGATCGAGCACCGCGCGCGACGACGGCTGGGCCGCCCTGCGGCAGCCCAGCCGTCGCATTGGGGGAGGAAGGTCGACCGGAGCGTCAGCCCTCGGCGGTGGCGGTGGCCTCGATCGCCTCGGTGTCGTGCGCTGCGCCCTCGGCATGGGCGCCGGTGCCGACCTGGACCTTGCGGGACTTGGCCTGCTCGGCCACGGGGATGCGAACCGTCAGCACGCCGTCGTGAAGGTCGGCCTCGAGGTGGTCGAGATCGAGCCCGTCACCGAGCTGGATCTGGCGGCGGAACGAGCCGCGGTAGCGCTCGGCGAAGTACGGCTGGTCGCCCTCCTGGCGCTGCCACTCGCGCTCGGCGGCGATCGTCAGGACGTTGCGCTCGACGGTGATGTCGAGGTTCTCGGCCTTCACGCCCGGCAGGTCGAGGTGCACCCAGACGTCGGTGCCACGACGGAACGCGTCCATCGGCATCACCCCCGAGAAGTTCGGACGACGGCTCGACAGCCGGTTGAAAAGGGTGTCGAAGTCACGGAAGGGATCGGTCTGGACGAGCATGGCGGCGGTGCCTCCTGGGTCGATGGGTCGGCTCGAACACTCAACATAATATAGCGAGTTATGTTGAGTGTCAACAGTGCTCGTGACAGAATCTGCACATGGCCCCGCGACGCCGGACGAACCCGACGATGGAAGCGGCACTGGCGGCGTGGCTGGCGACGATGAGCTCGCCGAACACGCAGGCCGCGTACCGCCGGGATCTGCAGGTGTACGTGGCATGGACGTCCCAGGCCGGGGTCGCGCCGCTGCGGGCGACTTCGGTGCAGATCGACGCGTTCCGGATCCACTGCGAGACGACCGGGTCGAGCCCGGCCACCGTGCACCGCCGGATGTCGGCGCTGTCGTCGTTCTTCCGACACGCCACCGGCGACGGGCCGAACCCGGTCGACGGCGCCGCCCGCCCGGACGCCCCGGCGACGACGACCGCTGCGCTGACCGCCGACGAGGCCGCTCGCGTCTGGCTCGCCGCTGGCGCGCTCGGCGCGAAGACCGCGGCGCTCGTCGGCCTGATCATGCACGACGGACTGAAGGCCAGCGAGCTGCTGCCGCTCGACGTCGCCGACGTCCGCTTCGGCCGTGGCACCGCGGTCGTCGTCCTCGACCGGGAGGCCTCGGTGGTCCTGACCGTCGATCCGCGCACTGGAGCGCCGCTGCGCCGCTACGTGGGCGCCCGCCGCCACGGTCCGCTGTTCGTCGGCGACAACCCGACTCGCCAACCGACCCGGCTGACCCGCTTCGGCGTCGACTACCTCGTCAAGCGAGCCGGCGCCACCGCCGGCCTGCCCACGCCGCTGACCGTCAACGCCCTGCGGCGCGGCACCCCTCCCCCGCACTGACCACCGGCCAGGGCGACACCTACGCTGCCGGCATGGCCATCGACGAGCCAGTCGCCGGACGACCGCATATGCCGGGGTACGGCATCGCGCGATCACGTCCGTGAAGTCGCGCAACCTCGCCGAGCAGCCGGCGTGCACGATCACCGTCCTCGATGGCGACGACGCCGTGGTGATCGACGGCCACGCCGCGCTCGTCGAGGTGCCCGGCGGCTTCCGTGACGCCTGTGCGGCCAAGTACGGCGAAGGCTTCCCCGACGGCCCGATCTGGTGGATCACCCCATCCGTCGTGTTCGGCTTCCGGGCCACCGACGAGCTCGCCACCTCGGCAACCCGCTGGCGGTTCTGACGTCCGTCGCTCAGTCGGCCGCGAGGAGATCCAAGCCGATGTCGAGCACGCGTGCCGAATGGGTGAGCTCGCCGACGGCGATGAAGTCGACGCCGGTCAGGCCGACGGCGCGGGCGACCTCGATCGTCAGGCCACCGCTGGCCTCCAGCAGCACGGGCGCGGCGGTCTCGGCGCGGATTGCCACGGCCACGCGCATGCGCTCGACGTCGAAGTTGTCGAGCATCACCACGTCGGCGCCGGCGGCGAGCGCCTCGCGCAGCTCGTCGAGATCGTCGACCTCGATCTCGACCGGGATGCGCGCGGCGAGGCCGCGGACCGCGGCAAACGCCTCGGCGACGCCACCGATCGAAGCGACGTGGTTGTCCTTGACGAGCGCCGCATCGCTCAACGACATGCGGTGGTTGACCCCGCCGCCGCAGCGCACCGCGTACTTCTGCAGGGCGCGCAGGCCGGGCATGGTCTTGCGGGTGTCGCGCACCCGCGCCGGTGTGCCGGCCAGTGCGTCGGCCCACCGCGCCGTCAGCGTGGCGACGCCGCTGAGGTGGCACAGCAGGTTGAGCGCGCTGCGCTCGGCGGTGAGCAGCGACCGGGTCGGCGCGTCGACCGTCATCGAGCGCGTCGCCGCGCTCGACGCGGGTGCCGTCGGCGACGTGCTGGTCGATCGTCGCGGCATCGCCGCAGACGGCGTCGATCACCGCCGCGGCCACGGGCAAGCCGGCCACCGTGCCGGCGGCGCGGGCGGCGAACACGGCCCGGCCGCGCTGCTCGGCGGGCACGGTGGCGGTGACGGTGACGTCGATGCCGCCGTCGAGGTCCTCGGCGACCGCCATGCGGGCGAGCATCGCCACCGCATCCGGGTCCAGCCCGGCGTCGAGCAACCGCTGCCGGGTCGCCCCTGAGATCGGGTGCGCCCAGCTCATCGCCTCACCCCGCAACGCGATTCGAGATGTGTGCACCGAGACTGCACATCTCGAATCGCGCACAGATGGCAAAGCGATGAGCGATGCGCCGGACAGTTCGGCTCATCTCTCATCGCACGGGCGTCACGAGGGCCGAACGGGCGATGCGATGAGCGATGCGCGGCGCTGCGCTGCACATCGCTCATCGCGGGACCGGCACGGACTCGGCGAGCGCGGCCGCAGGGATGCCGCTGACGGCCGGCGCACCGAGATCGTCGAGGCGAACGTCGAGGTGGGCGAGCCACAGGTCACGCGGCTCGGGATGGTCGGTGCGGCGGTGGCAGCCGCGGCTCTCGGTGCGCGCCGACGCCGCGGCGACGACGACCGACGCGACCGTCAGCAGATTCGTCGCCTCGAACGCCCGGCGGCTCGGCTCGACGCCCGCCGGCGACGCCGCGGCCAGCTCGTCGAGCGCCGCAGCCGCGGCCCGCAGGCCCTCGGGGCGGCGCAGCACGCCGACGTGACGGGACATCGTCGAGCGGATGACGCCACGCAGGGCCGGGTCGACGAGCGCGGCAGCCGCATCGCCGGACTCGTCCGGTTCGACGGCCTCGGGCAGCTCCCACGCCAGATCCCGCCCGACCCGCGTCCCGGCGACGATCCCCTCGGTGAGGCTGTTGCTCGCCAGGCGGTTCGCCCCGTGCACGCCCGTGCACGCCGCCTCGCCGACGGCGTACAGGCCGGGCAGCTCGGTGCGACCGGACAGGTCGGCGCGCACGCCGCCGCAGGCGAAGTGCGCCGCCGGCGCCACCGGGATCCGCTGGCGGGCCGGGTCGATGCCGGCGGCCCGGCAGGCCTCCGTGATCGACGGGAAGCGCTCGTAGAACCGCTCGCCCATGTGCGTGGCGTCGAGGTAGACGTGGTCGTCGACACCCGCTGGCGCCTCGGCCATCCGCCGGTTGATCGCCGCGGCGACGACATCACGCGGCGCGAGGTCCTCCTGCGGGTGCACGCCGGCCATCACCCGCACGCCGGCGGCGTCGTAGAGCACGGCGCCCTCGCCGCGCACCGCCTCGCTGATCAGCGCCTGCTGCCCCGTGGCGTCCGGGCCGACCCACAGCACGGTCGGGTGGAACTGGACGAACTCGGCGTCGCGCGCCGGCAGCCCGGCGCGCAACGCCAGCGCCAGGCCGTCGCCCGTCACCGCCGGCGGGTTCGACGTGCTGGCGAACACCTGCCCGTAGCCGCCCGTCGCCAGCACCACGGCGCGCGCCGTGACCGTCCCCACCGAGACGACCGCCCCGTCTGCGTCGATGCGGGCGATGCGCACGCCGGCCACCTGCCGCGCACCCGCCGCGGACGAGCCGACGAGCAGGTCGAGGGCGAACGCCCGGTCGAGCACCTCGACGCCGGCGCCGAGCGCGTTCTCGTCGAGCGTGCGCTGCACCTCGGCACCGCTGCGATCCCCGCCGGAGTGGACGATGCGGTTGTGGCTGTGCCCGCCCTCGCGCGTCAGCGCCGGCCCGCCGCCGTCGTGGCTCGGGTCGAACGCCGCGCCGAGGCGGATGAGGTAGCGCAGCGCCTTCGGCGCCTCGGTCACCAGCGTGCGCACGGCTTGCTCGTCGCACAGGCCGGCGCCGGCGGCGAGCGTGTCGCGCACGTGGTTCTCCAGCGAGTCGCGCGGGTCGAGCACACCTGCGAGGCCACCCTGCGCCCACGCCGTGCTGCCGGCGTCGAGCGTGTCCTTGGTGACGATCAGCACCGAGCGCACCGGGCGCACGGCGAGGGCCGCGGCGAGCCCGGCAGCGCCGGAGCCGAGCACGACGACGTCGACGTCGCGCGTCCACGTCGGCGCGGGCGCGAGCAGGCGGCGGGGGTGGGTGCCGAGGTTCACGGCCGAGTCATTCGCCGGTGCGGCTCGGGGCGCCGAGGGCGATCATCCGCTCGACGCTCTGGCACGCCAGCGCGGCGACGTCGGCCGGCACGGTGACCTCGTCGCGCATCTCACGCAGCGAGGCGAGCAGCTTGGCCGGGGTGATCATCTTCATGTACTTGCATACCGCGGCGCGGTTGACCGGCTCGTAGATCACCAGCGGGTTGGCCTTGCGCAGCTGGTGGATCATCCCGGTCTCGGTGGCGACGAGGATCTTCTTCGCCGTCGACCGCTCGGCGGCGGTGATCATCCCCGAGGTCGACAGGATCTTCGTCCGCTCCGGCGGGACGACGCCGGCGCCGGCGAGGTACAGCGCGCTCGTCGCGCACCCGCACTCGGGGTGGATGAACAGCTCGGCGTCAGGCTCGGCCATCACCCGCTCGCGCAGGTCGGCGCCGTTGATCCCGGCATGCACGTGGCACTCGCCCATCCAGATGTGCATGTTCTGGCGGCCGGTGAGGCGCTGCACGTGGGCGCCGAGGAACTGGTCCGGGCAGAACAGGATCTCCTGGTCGTCCGGGATCGAGCGCACGACGTCGACGGCGTTCGACGACGTGCAGCAGATGTCGGTCTCGGCCTTCACCGCCGCCGTGGTGTTGACGTAGCTGACGACGGCGGCACCGGGGTGCTCGGCCTTCCACGCCCGCAGCTGGTCGGCCGTGATCGTCTCCGCCAGGCTGCACCCGGCGCGCTCGTCGGGGATCAGCACCGTCTTGTCGTAGCTGAGGATCTTGGCCGTCTCGGCCATGAAGTGCACGCCGCAGAACACGATGACGGACTCGTCGACCCTGGCCGCCACCCGGGACAGCGCGAGGGAGTCGCCGACGTGGTCGGCGATGTCCTGGATCTCGGGCACCTGGTAGTTGTGGGCGAGGATCACGGCGTCGCGCTGGCGGGCCAGCTCACGTACCTCGTCGCGCCAGTCCGGCGCGAGCTCCTCGTCGTTCGTGGCTGCAGTGGCGCTCACCAGGCCAGGCTACGCAGCGCGCGCCGACCACATCGCTGCCAGTTGCACGCCGGCGATCCCCGCGCAGGCGAGGCCGCGCACGACGAGCACGCGCTCGGGTTCGTGGTCGAAGCGGACGGCGCTGGCGGTGCCGGCGTCGCCGACCACCGTGACGACCCGCGCCCGGCGCCGCACCGGATGGCCGCCGGGTCGTGGCAGCGGCACAGCGGCCGGCTCCCAGCGCGTCGTCACCAGCACGACGGCGTCGAAGCCGCCGACGGCTGCGGCACACGGCGCGCCGAGCACCAGTGCGCTGGCGTCGGCCGCCTCGCCGACGAAGCTCAGCCGCGCCGCCGGGCCGTGGCAGCCGTCGACGTCGGCGAAGCACGCCGCGTCGAGCACCTCCAGCCCGTACAACCGCGGCGCTCCGGCACACACGCACTCGTGGAGGCGGTGCTCCACCCACCCGGCCATCGCCTCGACGTACGTCACTTCCATCGACGGCACTGTCGACACCGAGACGGCCAGAACGGCAACTGCGGCAACTGCTAGAAATCCCCTGGCTGTCCGTGACGGAAGGAGGTGTGAGTGTCGTACGTGCTGGCCGTCGATCTCGGCACCACCTTCACCGCCGCCGCCGTCCTGCGCGACGGCGGCGAGCCGCAGATCGCCTCGCTCGAGCACCACGGCACGTCGGTCCCGTCGGTGCTGTGGCTCGGCCCGGACAAGAACATGCTCGTCGGCACGGCCGCCGCCCGCCGCGCCGCGACCGACGCGCCGCGCGTCGTGCGCGAGTTCAAGCGGCGCATCGGCGACACCACCCCGATCCTCGTCGGCGGCTCGCCCTACTCGGCCGAGCAGCTCAGCGCCCGCCTGCTGCGGTGGGTCTACGACACGGTCGGCGAGCAGGAGGGCGCTCCCCCGTCGGGCCTGGCCGTCACCCACCCGGCCAACTGGGGCCCCTACAAGCTGGAGCTGCTCAACCAGCTGCTGCGCATCGCCGAGGTCGGCCCGACGGTCACGCTCACCGAGCCGGAGGCCGCGGCCATCCAGTACGCGGCCAGCGAGCGCGTCGACGTCGGCGAGGTGGTCGTCGTCTACGACCTCGGCGGCGGCACGTTCGACGTCGCCATCCTCCGCAAGACCGAGATCGGCTTCGAGATGCTCGGCGAGCCGGAGGGCGTCGAGCGCCTCGGCGGCATCGACTTCGACGCGGCGATCTACGGCTACGTCGTCGACCAGCTCGGCGCGGCGCTCGACGACGTCCCGCCGGACAACGCCGACTGGATCGCGGCGATCTCCCGCCTGCGCGAGGAGTGCACGAACGCCAAGGAGACGCTGTCGGTCGCCCCGGACTCGACGATCGAGGTGTGGCTGCCCACCGGGCGCCACGAGGTGACGATCACCACCGAACGGTTCAACGAGCTGATCGAGCCGCCGATCACCGAGACGCTCAAGGCGGTGCGCCGCGCCCTGCAGTCGGCGCACGTCGCCCCCGCCGATGCCAGCCGGATCCTGCTCGTCGGCGGGTCGAGTCGCATCCCGATCATCCGCAGCTCGATCGAGGCCGACGTCGGCATCCGCACCGCGGTCGACACCCACCCGAAGCACGCCGTCGCCCTCGGCGCCGCCCGCTTCGCCGCGGGGACGACGACGGCCGCGTTCGTCACCGAGGTGCCCGTCAGCCGCATCGCCGAGGTCGCCGCACCGGTCGACCACGATGCCGAGGCCGAGAAGGTCGACAACCGCCAGAGCCGCCACGAGACGCTCCGCGGCCTGGCGACCTCGGTGGCCACCATGGCCCTCGCCCACGAGCGCGGCGACCTCGCCGAGCGGATGTCGAACCGCATCGACCGCCTCGACAACCAGACCGTGCGGGTGCTGATCGCCGGCGACTTCAAACAGGGCAAGAGCACGCTGACCAACGCACTCGTCGACGTCGACATCTGCCCGGCGGACCCGGACTTCGCCACCGCCGTGCCCACGGCGATCCGCCACGGCGAGCAGGCGGCGGCCACGATCTACCGCGACCTCGACGCCGACGAGCCCGTCGCCGAGGGCATCGAGGTCGCCCAGGTCGGTCGCTTCGTCAGCGAGACCGAGGGCGCCGACCCCGAGCGGGACCGGGTCCGCAGCTGCGAGGTGTCGCTGCCGGTGGAGTGGTTGAAGGCCGGCATCGAGCTGGTCGACATGCCCGGCTACGGCGGGCTCGACGCCACCGCCGGGGCGCGCATCGTCGCCGAGCTGCGCCAGGCACAGGCCGTCCTGTTCGTCAGCGACGCGTCGCAAGAGCTGACCTCGCCCGAGCTCGACTTCCTGAAGACGGCGGTCCGCCACTGCAAGAACGTGACGTGCGTGATGTCGAAGATCGACGCCTACGTCGACTGGCGGCTGATCCGCGACATCGACACCGGACACCTCAAGCGCGCCGAGCTCGACGTCCCGATCGTGCCGGTGTCGGCGCTGCTGCACCTCAACGCCACCAAGCGCTCGCGCCCGGAGTACGACAACGAGAGCGGCATCGACGAGCTGGTGAGGATGCTCACCCAGCGGATCGTCGCCGACGTCGAGGCCGAGCAGACGATGGAGACGGTGGTCGACGTCGAGAGCAGCCTCACCCAGCTGCGCGGCGTGCTGCTCGCCGAGGTCGGCGCGCTCGACCCGGCACGCCACGAGGAGGTCGTCGAGGAGCTGCGCGCCACGCTCGGCAGCGTCGCCGATCTGCGCCTCGACAACGCCGCCTGGCACCGCTTCCTGCGCGACCGCACCGAGGACCTGCGGGTGTCGACCCTCGACGACTTCGAGAACCAGCTGCGCCAGCTGATCAGCGAGTCGGAGAGCGTCATCGGCGCCAACGACCCGTCGGTGATCTGGGACGAGTTCCAGGTCTGGCTGCGCGCCAAGGCCACCCGGATGGTCGGTGATCTCTACGGCGAGCTGGCCGACGAGGTCAAGATCATCGAGCGCAAGCTCGTCGAGCAGCTCGCCTCCGCCGAGCACGAGGCGCTGTCGGCCGGTTCCGGGCTGAGCTCGCCGTTCATCGGCGCGCTCAGCCTCGACGTGATGGAGAACAAGCCACCGGAGGAGCGGGCCACCGACGTGGCGATCTCCAGCTCGTGGGGCGCCGCCGAGCCGCTGCTCGGCCTCGCCGGGTTCATCCCCGGGCTCGGCCCGGTGAGCCTCGCCGTCGCCGCCGTGGCCGGCCTGGTCTTCGGCCGGCGGGCGCTCAGGCAGCGCAAGGCACGGGCGCTCGACGCCCGCCGGGACGAAGCCCGCCAGCACCTGCGCGACTACACCGACGAGATCGATCGGCTCGTGCGCCGCAGCGTCGAGCGCTACACGTACCAGCTGTACCGTGGCATGCGCGACAACGTCCTCGGGCGTGCCGACGAGCTGGAGCGTTCGCTCAACGAGGCGCTGCGCAAGGCCAACAGCGCCCACGGCAAGTCGGCGGCCGAGCGCGAGACCCGTCTCGCCCAGCTGCACACCGAGGTCACCGACGCCGACCGGATCAACGCCCAGCTCGACGCCCTGCGCGCCGAGATGACGACGGCCGCGGGGTGAGCGGTGGCTGACGAGCGCGCCGAGCTGCACATCGACGGGATCACCAGCGAGCGCCTCGTTCGCCGCGGCGATCACACCGAGCTGTACCAGGCGGTCCAGAAGCAGTTCGGCCGCAAGGTGGCCGTCAAGCTGTACACGACCGACGGGATGCGCGACACCGCGCTGGCCCGCTTCGAGCGTGAGTGCGCGCTGATGGGCGAGCTGTCGAGCCACCCGAACGTCGTCACGTACTTCGGCTCGGGCGTGCGCAGGCGACGCCCGTACGTGATCAGCGAGTGGCTCGACGAGGGGACGTTCAGCAACATCCTGCGCCGCGGCGGCCGTCTCGACTGGGTGGATGCCGTCAACCTCGGCGTCAAGGTGGCCGGGGCGCTGGAGTCGGCGCACCGCCTCGGTCTCGTCCACCGCAAGCTCAAACCGGAAGACCTGTTCGTCAGCGCGTTCGGCGAGCCGCTGATGGGGGACTTCCAGCTCGACCCGACCGAGACGTCGCGCTCGGGCGACCCCTACGACATCATGGTCCACGCCGCGCCGGAGCTGTTCCGGGGCGGCGTGGGCACGCCGCAGGTCGACGTGTACGCGCTGGCCTCCGTGGTGTTCACCCTGATCCTCGGCCGCCCGCCGTTCCTCGACGAGCCCGACGAGCCGCTGGTGCGGATCAAGGGCCGGGCGCTGTCGTCACCGCCGCCGGACCTGCGCACGCTGGGCGTCCCGGCACCGGTCCACGCCGTGCTGTGGTGGGGGTTGCAGCCGAGCCCGGAGCATCGACCGGCGAGCGCCCAGATCTTCGGCCGGGCGCTGCAGGCCGCGCTGTCGGCCGCCGGCCGGGCACCGGCGCGCATGCTCGTGCGCCCGCAGACCGACGCCGACCGGCGCCTGCCCGAGCCGACGCTGCCCGCCGCGGCGATGGCCCTGCTCGGCGACCGGCCAGCGCAGGCGATGAGCGATGAGCCGCAAGGTCCGGCGCACAGCCCATCGCACCCGCCGACCGCCGCTGTGCCTCCGCCGGCGATGAGTGATGAGCCGCAGAGTCCGCCTCACCACTCATCGCGCCCGGCGGGCCTGCCGACGCTCGGGCCGCCGACCGGCCCAGCGCCGGTCACGGCCGCGCCGCCACCTGCTCCGGCGCCGGTCCAGCCGCCTGCGCCCGGCGCACCAGCTGCGGCGCCGCCCGCCGCCGGCGCGACCACCGGCTCGCCGTTCGCCGCGCCGAGCCCGGCCACCCCCCGGGTCCCGCTGCCGCCACCGGCCGCACCCGGCGGCGCGCCCCCGGCGCCGGTTCCGGTCCCACCGCTCGTCCCCACCCCGGCCCCCGTGCCACCAGCAGAGCCGTCGTACGCCCCGGCGGCGAGCGCGTCGCCGGCCGACGGCTCGCTGTCGCCCACCGCGATCGTCGAGCAGGTCCGCTCGCTGCTGCGCATGGCCCGCACCTTCTACACCGACCCGCTGGAGCTGCACCGCCTCGACGAGCTGGAGAACCGTCTCGACGAGCCGCTGCGCGTCGCCATCGCCGGCAAGGTCAAGGCCGGCAAGAGCACGCTGCTCAACGGCCTCGTCGGCGAGGAGCTCGCCCCCACCGACGCCAGCGAGTGCACGAAGATCGTCACCTGGTACGTCGACGGCACCACCTACCGGGCGACGCTGCACCTGCGCGACGGCGAGCAGTTCGCCACGCCGTTCTCCCGCCAGTCCGGGGCGATCGACGTCGACCTGCAGGGCAAGCCGGCCGACGACGTCGACCACATCACCGTCGAGTGGCCCTCGTCCTCGCTGACCGAGCTGTCGCTGATCGACACCCCGGGCATCGCCTCGATCAGCGCCGACCTGTCGGCGCGCACCCACCGCTTCGTCCTCGCCGAGAGCGACCACGAGAGTGGCGCCGACGCCGTCGTCTACCTGATGCGCCACCTGCATCCCACCGACATCCGCTTCCTGGAGTCGTTCCAGGACACGCGAGTCGGGCGGACCAACCCGATCAACGCGATCGGCGTCCTGTCGCGTGCCGACGAGCTGGCCGGCGGCCAGGACGACGCGCTGATCAGTGCCGCCAAGGTCGCCGCCCGCTACCGGTCGTCGCCGCAGGTCCGCCGGCTGTGCCAGACGGTCGTGCCCGTCGCCGGCCTGCTCGCCCAGGCCGCGGCGACGTTCCGCCAGTCCGAGTACAACCTGATCACCCGCATCGCGGGCCTACCCGACGACCAGCTGGAGCTGCTCCTGGCATCGGCCGATCGCTTCGTCGACAACGATCTCGTCGCCAACGTGGTGTCCACCGATCGGGAGACGCTGATCCGCCGGCTCGGCCTGTACGGAGTGCGCCGGGCGGTGCACGCCGTGCGCGAGGGGCTGGTCCACGACACCGCCCAGATGGCCCAGTTCCTGTTCGAGCAGAGCGGTCTCGCCGAGCTGCGCCGCGTGCTGATGAGCCAGTTCGCCGCTCGCCGCGACGTGCTCAAGGCCCAGGCCGCGCTGCAGGCGCTCGGCCAACGTCTGCGGACCTCGCCGCCGCCGAGCGGCGCCGACAAGCTGATGTTCGAGTTGGAGCGGCAGCGTTCGACGGCGCACGTGTTCACCGAGATCCAGCTGTTCGCCGCCATCCGTGCCGGCGCCGTGCCGTTCAACGACAACGAGGTCGATGCCGTCGAGCGGCTGCTCGGCGCCGAGGGCTACTCCCCCACGGTCCGCCTCGGCCTGCCCGACGACGCCACCGCCGACCAGATCCGCGACGTGCTCAACGACCGCATCCGCGCCTGGCGCTCCCGAGCGGAGAACCCGCTGGCCAACCGCGAGCTGTCCGACGCCGCCCAGGTCCTCGTCCGCACCTGCGAGGGGATGCTGCGAGCGATGCAGGTGGAACATGCTGCGTAAGGACCTGAGCGGATAGGTGGTCGTCAGCGGCAGTGGTGGCCGCGGCAGGTGAGCAGTCTGCCGGTGATCAAGATGGTGGTGACGAGGCAAAGTGCGGCGTTGCGGTTGGCGCCGTCGATCGTCCAGCCGATCGGGACTCCGTGGCCGTCGGCTGCTGTGGACTACTTCCAGCCGCATTTGCCCCGCTCACAGGGGTTTGGGCCGGTGCTTCCACCGCCGTAGGGGGCCTTCGTGGAGTGACCCGTGCACGGATCGCACTCGGTCTGAAATCCGGGCCAACCCGCCGACCGGTGGATGGTCACCTCTCCGCGCGAGCCATGAACCGAAAACCCGGAGTGAGTCCCATCACGTGGTGTAGGAGGCCTCGACCATCGCTGGGGTGATGGTGGTCATCGTGCGATTCTCGGAAGCGACCAAGCCAACGAGAAGGACGCACGATGACCACCCGAGAGTTTGCCCTGTCTGACCTTGCCGCGCGGCTTGCCGGCAGCGACGCGTCGTTGTCGACGTCGTTGCGCGACATCCTCGCCGCCGCGTTGCAGGAGCTGATCGAAGCCGAGCTCACCGCGACGATCGGCGCCGGCCCCGGCGAGCACAGCCCGGAGCGCACCGCGTTGCGCAACGGGCACCGCCCCAAGCTGGTCTCCACGCCGGCGGGTGACGTCGAGGTCGCGATCCCGAAGCTGCGCACCGGCAGCTTCTTCCCCGAGTTGCTCGAGCCGCGCCGACGCGTCGACCGTGCCCTGTGGGCGGTGATCATGACCGCGTACATCACCGGTACCTCGACCCGGAAGGTCGACGACCTCGTCAAAGCGCTCGGCTGCGACTCGGGCGTGTCGAAGTCGACCGTGTCACGGATCTGCGCCGGCATCGACGCCGACGTCAACGTGCTGCGCACCCGCCGGCTCGATCACCAGCCGTTCATCTACGTCTGGCTCGACGCCACCTACGTCCACGTCCGCGAGCACCGCCACGTCGTGTCCAAGGCCGTCGTGATCGCCACCGGCCTACGCGCTGACGGGCACCGCGAGGTACTCGGTGTCGACGTCGGCGACTCGGAGAACGAGACGTTCTGGCGCGAGTTCCTCACCAGCCTGACCGACCGCGGCCTGGGCGGTGTGCGCCTGGTCGTGTCCGATGCGCACGCCGGTCTGGTCAAGGCGATCCGGCGCAGCCTGCAAGGCGCCGCCTGGCAACGCTGCCGCGTCCACGCGATACGCAACCTGCTCGCCGCGGCCCAACACCGCCACCGTCAGATGATCGCCGCCCTGATCCGCACCGTGTTCGCCCAACCCGACGCCGACACCGCCCGCGCCCAGCTGCGCGGTGTCGTCGACCAACTGCGCCCCTACGCGCCCGCAGTCGCCGAGCGGCTCGAAGCGATGGAGGCAGACGTGCTCGCCTACACCGGCTTCCCGCCAGCGCACTGGTCGAAGATCTGGTCGAACAACCCAATCGAACGCCTCAACCGCGAGCTCAAGCGACGCACCGACGTCGTCGGGATCTTCCCCGACAAGCAGTCCGTGATCCGTCTCGTCGGAGCCCTCCTCGTCGAGATCAACGACGAGATGATCGCCGCCGAACGCCGCTACATCGCCGCCGCTTCCGTCGCCGAGCTCACCGACAACAACGCCGAACTAGCCTTGCCCGCAGCACCCCGAAACTGACCCACAGCCGACGGGAACGCACGTGGTCACCTACACCACGAGACGGGACGCCATCCCGAACCCGCTTCACCGGCATCAACGAAGTAGCTACCTGGTCATGGGATGTGGAGGCTGCTCACACGGTTGTCCCATCCAGACGCCATCGACGACGCGTACGGGCCAGCGCCCGTTGAACCGGGATACACCGTGGTGGTCGGGTACACGTCGTAGAAGGTCGCCGAGCACGCCCCGATCTGGTAGCTGCTGGTGACGTTGCCGAACGAATAGCTGGCGAGGTCGACCGCTGCGCCGCGGACGCTCACCTGCCAAGTGGAGCCGCTGCGGCCCGTGCCGGAGTAGAGCACGGAGGACGATGGTCCCAGCTACTGGCTTCGCTACGGGATCGTGAGGACGGATGGCGTCCCGTCTCGTGGTGTAGGTGACCACGTGCGTTCCCGTCGGCTGTGGGTCAGTTTCGGGGTGCTGCGGGCAAGGCTAGTTCGGCGTTGTTGTCGGTGAGCTCGGCGACGGAAGCGGCGGCGATGTAGCGGCGTTCGGCGGCGATCATCTCGTCGTTGATCTCGACGAGGAGGGCTCCGACGAGACGGATCACGGACTGCTTGTCGGGGAAGATCCCGACGACGTCGGTGCGTCGCTTGAGCTCGCGGTTGAGGCGTTCGATTGGGTTGTTCGACCAGATCTTCGACCAGTGCGCTGGCGGGAAGCCGGTGTAGGCGAGCACGTCTGCCTCCATCGCTTCGAGCCGCTCGGCGACTGCGGGCGCGTAGGGGCGCAGTTGGTCGACGACACCGCGCAGCTGGGCGCGGGCGGTGTCGGCGTCGGGTTGGGCGAACACGGTGCGGATCAGGGCGGCGATCATCTGACGGTGGCGGTGTTGGGCCGCGGCGAGCAGGTTGCGTATCGCGTGGACGCGGCAGCGTTGCCAGGCGGCGCCTTGCAGGCTGCGCCGGATCGCCTTGACCAGACCGGCGTGCGCATCGGACACGACCAGGCGCACACCGCCCAGGCCGCGGTCGGTCAGGCTGGTGAGGAACTCGCGCCAGAACGTCTCGTTCTCCGAGTCGCCGACGTCGACACCGAGTACCTCGCGGTGCCCGTCAGCGCGTAGGCCGGTGGCGATCACGACGGCCTTGGACACGACGTGGCGGTGCTCGCGGACGTGGACGTAGGTGGCGTCGAGCCAGACGTAGATGAACGGCTGGTGATCGAGCCGGCGGGTGCGCAGCACGTTGACGTCGGCGTCGATGCCGGCGCAGATCCGTGACACGGTCGACTTCGACACGCCCGAGTCGCAGCCGAGCGCTTTGACGAGGTCGTCGACCTTCCGGGTCGAGGTACCGGTGATGTACGCGGTCATGATCACCGCCCACAGGGCACGGTCGACGCGTCGGCGCGGCTCGAGCAACTCGGGGAAGAAGCTGCCGGTGCGCAGCTTCGGGATCGCGACCTCGACGTCACCCGCCGGCGTGGAGACCAGCTTGGGGCGGTGCCCGTTGCGCAACGCGGTGCGCTCCGGGCTGTGCTCGCCGGGGCCGGCGCCGATCGTCGCGGTGAGCTCGGCTTCGATCAGCTCCTGCAACGCGGCGGCGAGGATGTCGCGCAACGACGTCGACAACGACGCGTCGCTGCCGGCAAGCCGCGCGGCAAGGTCAGACAGGGCAAACTCTCGGGTGGTCATCGTGCGTCCTTCTCGTTGGCTTGGTCGCTTCCGAGAATCGCACGATGACCACCATCACCCCAGCGATGGTCGAGGCCTCCTACACCACGTGATGGGACTCACTCTGAGGACGGCGCGCACTCGACGGTTCCGCCGTCGTCGCCGGGTACCAGGACGGGACAGCACCGGTGGGTTCCAGGAGGTTCGCAGCCATCCGGGTGTCACCGGCTCGTCGAGCGTCTTGCGCAGCGTGTCATCATCGGCGAGCGCCGTCCACCAACGGCTCACGGACAAGTCGGGCCCGGCGACGCCGTCAGCGGGTTCTTGGGCGGCTCGGGTCTCGTGCTGCTCCCTGCGCCTCCCGTGCTCGCCGCCTCCACACACCTGCGCTCCGGCGCTCCTCGGATCGCTGATGTCCGAGGGTTCCCAGGATTTCCGAAGCAGATCGTGGAACAAATCGGAGGGTGCTGGCGTTGTATTCTCCAACATGACTGACGCAATCGGCACCTACCTCAACCAGATCGGCGAAGTGGCCCTCCTCACCGCGGCCGAAGAGCGCGAGCTCGCCCAGGTGATCGAGGACGGCCAGGAGGCCCAGGCCCGGCTCGACGCCGGCGAGCGCGGCGTCGGCCTGAAGCGCCGGGCCCGTGCCGGCGCCGCCGCCAAGGACCGCTTCATTCGCGCCAACCTCCGCCTCGTCGTCTCCATCGCCCGGCGGTACCCCCTGCCGCAGGGCATGGATCTCGGCGACATCATCCAAGAGGGCAACCTCGGCCTGGAGCACGCCGTCGACAAGTTCGACTGGCGCCGCGGCTACAAGTTCTCGACGTACGCGACGTTCTGGATCCGCCAGTCGATCGGCCGTGCGCTCGACCAGAAGGGCAACCTGATCCGCATCCCGGGCGACCGGGCCGCGCATCTGCGCTCGACGCTGCGCCAGGTCGGCGGCGACGCCGAACAGCTCGATCCGGTGAACGCCGAGCTGTACCGGCTGACGTCGAACGTCTCGCTCGACAAGACCGTCGGCGACGACGGCGACGCGTCGCTCGGCGACCTCGTCGCCAGCGAGCAGGCGACGCCCGAGGACACGGTGCTGGCTGCGCTCGACGGCGACCTGCTGGATGAGTTGCTCGGCATCCTCGACGCACGCAGCCGCTACGCCGTCGAGTCCCGCTACGGCCTGTTCGACGGCGAGAAGCACAGCTTCCGGGCGATCGGCGACCACCTCGGCATCACCGCCGAAGCCGCCCGCCGCCTGACCAACCGGGCCATCGATCGCCTCAAGGACGACGTCGACCGAGTGCTCGCCGCCTGACGCGCTCCCGAACCAGCTCCCCACCCACCAGCCGGCGCGAGTGATCGCGCCGGCTGGTCGCGTCCGGGCGGCAGCGGCGGCCTCTCTACGGTGTGGCGACTGGAACCCACCCACCTTCGATCCACGGCGATCGGCCCGTGACCGCCGATCCGGAGACGATCTGGCGGGACCACGCCCCCGCCGCGCTGCGCTACGCGACCGTGCTGGTCGGGCCGCACGACGCGCACGACGTCACGGTGAACGCGTTCCTCCGGATCAGCCAGTCGCCGGGCTGGGCGAACGTCGAGCATCCGCGCAGCTACCTGATGCGCGCGGTGACCAACCACGCCCGTGATCACCGTCGTCAGCAGGAACGCCGCTGGCGCCGAGACCTCAACGCCATCGGGCCGTCGATCGCCACGATCGACGAGCCCGGCGTCGACGTGCGCCGCGAGATCGCCCGGCTGAGCCTGCCGCAGCGGGCGGTCATCTTCCTCGCCTACTGGGAGGACATGACGGTCCCGGCGATCGCCGACCTGCTCGGCCTGTCCACCGGGACGGTCCAGCGCAACCTGACCCGCGCCCGCGCCCAACTGCGAAAGGCACTCCGATGACCGATCTCCTCGACCGCTCGATCACGTCCGCTCTCGCCGAGATCGTCGCCCACGCCCCCGACGCTGGCCCCTCCCCCACCGGCGTGACCGTCGTGCTCGCCACACCGGAGCGGTCGCGTCGCACGCTCGTGCTCGTCGCCGCCGTCGCCGTGCTCGGCGCCGCGGGCGTCACCACCGCGGTGGTGTCACGCGGCCCGGCGACCCCGGCCGGTGCACCCGACGAGTCCGGGGCATCGACGGCCACGGTGACGACGACGCCCGTGCTGGCACCGGCGGCGACGCTGCCCGACGGTGTCGACGTCATCGCGGTGCCCGTCACCGTGGACGCCGGCTCGGCGCGCACCTGGTACCGGCTCCAGCCCGACCTCGACGTCGCCTGGCAGGGTGCGGGGTCGTCGACCGAGGTGTGTTGGCGTACCCCGGTGGCCGACGGCTGCCGGCCGGACGGCGACCTCGTCCCGTTCGTGGCGCCGACGGCCGGCGGGCAGACGCTGGTGATCGTCACCTGGGCCGGCTCCGACCAGCCGCACGTCGACGTCGGGCTCTCCGACGGCACGATCCAGCGCGCCCCGATCGAGTGGGACCGCCGGGTCAGCCTGGGCGTCGCCCGGCTGGCGCTGCCGGACGGGGTCACGGTCGCGTCGCTGGGCACGGCGCGGGCCACGCCGGCGGCCGTCGACGACGACGTGTCCGGGGCGACGCTCCCACCGGCGGTCGACCTCGCCGACATCCCGATCACGGTGCCGGCCGGCGCCGCACTGAGCTACTGGCGGTTCCTCCCCGACCTCGACATCGCCGAGCGGTCGAGCGCCGCCAGCACCGAGCTGTGCTGGCGCACCCCGGCCGGCACCGGGTGCATCCCCGAGGCGTTCAACAGCCCCGACGTCGGCATCGTCCCCACCGACGGCGCGGCGATCGTCCTCGTCTGGCCGGCACTCGTCCCGATCGACCCGCCACCGTCGGACCCGATGGCCCCGAAGTTCGAGGTCGGCCCGACACCGACGGCGGTCGACATCACGTTCTCCGACGGCTCGACCACCAGCGTCGCGGTCCGCACCCCGGCCGAGTGGGGCAGGAGCTACGCCCGGGTCGACATCCCCGCCGGCCTGACCGTCGCCCACGCCGCCTCCCACTGACGCGAGCGACCGGACGTCAGGTGTAGACCCGCCTGCCCATGCCGACGACGCTGGTCACCATCGCCTGCAGGCGGCGCTGATCGCCGTCGCCGAGGCCGGCCTTCACGTCGTTGCTGTTCAACGCGCAGTGCTCGGGCGCCACCCAGGCACCGAGCGAACGGGCGACGACGGACATGTTGTTCAACGTGTTCAGCGCGGCCATCCCCCCACCGGCAAGGGCCACCAGACCGATGACGTCGCCGCTCATCGGCTCCTTGCCGAGGAAGTCGAACAGGTTCTTCATCGCCCCGGTCATCCCGCTGTGGTACTCCGGCGACACCCAGATGTGGCAGTGCGTCGCGGCCACCCGCTCCTGCCAGGCCAGCGCCGCCGGGTGATCGTCGGCCACGGTGCCGTCGTTGACCGGCACGCCGACGTCGGCGGGATGGACGAAGTCGACCTCGACGCCGGACTCGGCGGCGACCAGCTCGGCCACGCGCTTGGCCAGCACGTGGCAGCTCGACGACTCCCGACTGATCGCCGAGACGACCATCACCCGCATCGGCGTCGATCCGCTCTCCGTCACAGCCGCACCACCCCCTGCTCGGCCACCCAGCCCTGCCACCCGTCGACGGTGCGCACGTGGACCCAACCGGGCAGGCTCTCCACCTGCTGGACGAACGTGCCGACCGGCAGCACCCGCGTCGTCTGGCCACCGGCCGGGAGGTTGAACCCGGGCAGCTCGGTTGTCGTCCGATGGGTGGCGCCGGCGGGCGGGGCGACCACCGCGGGCGGCGGCATCGCGCCCGCAGGCGGCTGCGGGGCTGGCGCCGGTCGTGGCGGTTCGGCCAGCGCCGTCGCCGCGGGAGCCGCAGCGGGCCTGGCGGCCGGAGCCGCCGCGCCGCCACCGGCCGCATCGTCGTCGAAGTACGCGCCGAGCGCGTGCACGACGTAGTCGTCGTCGTCGTCGCTCATGCCCAGGGCCATCGCCGCCAGGTAGTCCTCGGCCTCGAGGGAGACGATCTCGCTCGCCGCGGTGGTGCGCACCGTCGCCCGGTGGGGCGTGCGGCTGATGATGTTGTCGCCACCGATCGAGTCGCCGGCCTTGAGCGCCGTCCCGCCGTCGGCCTCGGCGGCACCGGACTTGAGCAGCATGAACTGCGTCGGCAGGTCACCAGCCTCGACGAGCGTGGTGCCGGCCGGCACCTTCTTCGTCGAGATGTACTGGGTGAGGTCACGGGCGATCACCGGGTCGAGGCCGGGGAACGTCTTCTTGACGTGGCCGCCGGACTCGCCCCACAGGACCTCACTGGGGGTGAGCGGCTGATTGGCAGGCCAGCGCCTGTCGACGAGCTTGCCGCCGGCCTGGCTGGCGAGGAGGAACACCAGCAGGAGCACGGCGCCGACCACCGAGACGCTGATCAGCAGGGCCACCGGGGTGGGGCCGAGAGCGATCGGACCGAGGTCGAAACCCGCCACTCAGCGCTCCCGTCCGGTCACGCAGGCGATGGTAGCGTGCGACCACGCTGCGTCGTGGACGACGCGCAGCCGAGCGAAGCGGGAGCGATCTGGGTGTTCACGATCAAGTCCAAGACCTGGAACCTGATCGTCATCATCGGCTCGGTCGTCGTCGTCGCCATCGGCTGGGGCGGGCTGTTCGGCCTCCAGGGCGCCCGCGCCGGGGCGACCGCGACGAACCTGTTCGTCATCGGGCTGGGGATCCTGACGTTCCTGTTCTTCGCCGGGCCGGGCATCGCCTTCGTCGCCCGCAAGCGCATCCCGTTCCTCAAGAAGCACCTGCCCGGCGGCTCGCTGACGTGGGTGCGCGCCCACCTGTACCTGCCGATCCTCGCCCTCGTCGCCGCGTACATCCACGCCACCAGCGCCCCGTTCCGCGGCGTCCTCAGCTCCGGCAAGGTGCTGCTCGCCGTCGGCATCGTCGTGTCGATCTGCGGCGTCGCCCGCCACCACCTGATCGGCGTCAGCAAGGCGGCCGTCAACGCCGACGCGCAGATCTCGCGCATCGCCTCGCAGCAGTCGCGAGCGTTCCGCCAGCTGGTCATCGACTACAAGCAGCTGCGCCGCCCGCTGGCCGACGTCCAGGCCGACGTCGCCCAGCTGCGACCCGACGAGCAGGCCGCGTGGGCCAAGGTCGTCGAGACCCAGCAGAAGATCGACCACGACTTCCCGCGTGGCGGCGGGCAGTCGCGCAACGTCCGCGGCCTCAAGCTGCTGCGGGCCGTCCACGCCCCGCTCACCGTCGTGCTGTTCCTCGCCCTCGGCTTCCACGTCGTCGACGTGCTGGGCACGACCGACGTCGTCACCGCCGGCGACAAGGAGCGGATCGCCTCGGTCAGCAACTGCAACGGCTGCCACAGCGACATCGTCGACGAGTGGAAGCAGAGCTCGATGGCCCACGCCCAGACCGGCACGATCATGGAGGCCCAGCTGCCGGTCACCCTGGCGAAGAACGAGGAGCTGGCCAAGCAGCTCGGTGGCGAGCAGCAGGAGCTGTTCGACAACACCGCGCAGGTGTGCATCAACTGCCACGCCCCGGTCGGGGCGGTGTTCATCGACGACGACGACCCCGGCGCGGTGCTCCCGTTGAACGCCACCACCGAGGACAGCGACAAGGCAGCCGTCAGCGGTGGCGGCGAGGCGGTCAACGCCGACGGGGTCAGCTGCCTCGTGTGCCACACGCAGAGCGAGCCGCTCGGCGAGCTGGCCGGCGCCGGGAAGATCAACGTCGCCAGTGGCACCCGAGACGACTACGGCACGATCTACGGCCCGCTGTTCGACGACCCGAACCCGTTGCCGGTGCGGGTCCACGACATCGCCGAGACCGACCCGAACGGGTTCTGGAACGACCCGATCGCCACGTCGATCGCCTGCGGTGCCTGCCACAACGTCAAGATCGACCTCGACGGCGACGGCGTCTCCCCGTTCTCCGAGAGCGACACGGGCGATGACGACGGCGACCACCAGCTGAACGGCAACGAGCTGGACAACCAGGACGGCACGCTCGACGACCTCGTCCTACAGACCACGTTCGACGAGTGGCAGGACTACGTCGCCGGGTTCGACGAGACGATCGGTCAGAGCGACCCGCCCCAGGGTCTCAACGACCAGCCGCTCGGCTGCATCGACTGCCACATGCCGGCGATCGACGACGCCCCGGTGGTCGACTCGGCCCCGGGCGTGCTGTCACGACCGGACCGGCCGAGACGCGAGCACACCTTTGTCGGCGTCGACTACGACCTCGACGTCGACGCCTACACGAAGCTCGGCCTGTCCGAGGATGCGATCAACGACGTCATCGCCGAGCGGGCGGCGCTGCTGAGGTCGGCGATCACCCTGCAGGTCGACGACGCCACGGACGACGGCGACGGCACCCAGACCGCCGACGTCGTCGTCACCAACAACCTGCTCGGCCATTCGTTCCCCACGGGGTTCGCCTTCGCCCGCCAGTTCTGGCTGGAGGTCAGCGCGACCGACAGCGCCGGCAACGAGGTCTGCCTCGCCAACGTGTTCGCCGCCGAGGGCATCACGTCGCCGTGCACGTCGGGCGCCGTCGAAGGTCGAGGCGACCTCGTTCCGCAGTGCGACCCGCAGTCGGTGGCGGACACGCTCGGCATCGACCTGTCCCAGGTGCCCAACGGCAACATCAAGTTCGCCGAGCCGCTGCCGGTCGGTGAGTGCGACCCGTGGCTGGCCAACTTCCAGAAGATCCTCACCGACGGCGACCCGAACCAGACCGGCGTGTTCACCGAGGTGCCCTACCAGTCGTTCCTGCCGGACATCGTCAAGGTCCGCGAGCGGACGGTCGACGGCCTGCGGATGGACGCGCTGCAGTCGGTGCGGCTGAACGCCGACGGCCAGCCGCAGGACTCGATCACGATCCCGTACACGTTCGACACGTCGCAGCTCCCCGCCGGTGACACGGTCACCGTCAAGGCGACGATGCGCTTCCGCCACCTGCCGCCGGAGTTCATCCGGGGCCTGGCCGCCGCCCAGGAGGGGCTGACCAACATCACCGACGAGGCGCGCATCGACGACCCGCAGGCGCTGATCGACAACCTGGTGATCACCGACGTCGTCACCGCCGAGACCGGTGACGGGCCGGTGCTGGCCTGCAAGGGCCCGCAGAACGACGCCGACGCGTCGATCGTCGACTGCATCGACGACGTCAGCGGCGTCGGCGCGGTGCAGCTCGGCGGCGTCGGCGGAGGCGGGTCCACCGACGGGTCGTTCGTCGATCCGTGGGCGACGGCGCTGATCGTCGGTGCGTTCGCAGTGGCCGGCGCGCTCGTCGCCCGTCGCCAGCGCCCGTGGCGGCAACGCCCGATCGCGCTCCCCGCTTCGTAAGCGTGAGGGGATGATCGTCCTCGTCGGCCGCCTGTGCCTGGTGGCGGCGCTGGCGGGCGCGGTGACGACGGCGTTCGCCGGCTGGTCCACGGCGCGTCGCGGCGAGCGTCATCCGTGGCTGCGCCGCGGGGTGCTCCTCACCGGGGTGGGCATGGTCGCCGCGCTGGTGACCCTGGAGGTCGCCCTCATCGCCGACCGCTTCGAGGTGCAGTACGTCGCCGAGCACCACCGCCGGGCGACGAGCACGTTCTTCACGATCACCAGTGCATGGGCCGGGCTGGAGGGCAGCCTGCTGCTGTGGGCGACGGTGATCGCGCTGTACCTCGTCGCCGTCGGGTGGCGGGTGACTGGCGGCCGGTCGCACGACGCGAAGCCCGACCGCCTCGGTGCCGGCGCCCTCGTCGTCATGGGGATCGTCGCCGCGTTCTTCACCGGCCTGGTGCTGTTCGTCACGCCGACGTTCGCGGCCACGCCACGCGCCGTCGCCGACGGCAGCGGCGCCAACCCGCTGCTGCAGGACCACGTGCTGATGGCCATCCACCCGCCCCTGCTGTACCTCGGCTACGTCGGCTTCCTCGTCCCGTTCGCGTTCGCGCTGAGCGCGCTGGCGCTGCGCGAGCGCGGCCCGCGCTGGGTGCTGCGCACCCAGGCGTGGGCGCTGGTGGCGTGGACGTTCCTCACCGCCGGGATCGTCATCGGCGGCTGGTGGAGCTACGACGTGCTCGGCTGGGGCGGGTACTGGGCGTGGGACCCGGTGGAGAACGCGTCGTTCCTGCCGTGGCTGGTCGGCACCGCCTACCTCCACTCGGCGGTGATGCAGGCTCGGCGTGGCATGCTCCCGGCCTGGAGCGTCGGCCTGGTGATCTCGACGTTCGTGTTCACGCTGCTCGGCACGTTCCTGGCACGCTCCGGGGTGATCGCCTCGGTGCACGCGTTCTCCGAGTCGTCGCTCGGCCCGGTGCTGCTCGTGTTCCTGCTCGTCACGGTCGCGATCGCCGTCTACCTGTTCGTCACCCGCCTGCGCGACGTCGTGACCGGACCCCCGCTGCAGTCGCTGGCCGGCCGCGAGGGCGTCTTCCTGCTCAACAACCTGCTGCTGGCGACGTTCGCCGTCGTCGTGCTCGTCGGCACCGCCTACCCGATCGTCGTCGAGGCGATCGACGGCGATCGCATCTCCGTCGGCCGGCCGTTCTTCGACGTGTTCGCCGTGTGGATCTCGCTGGCCCTGCTGGCGGCGATGTGCATCGGCGCGGTGATCCCCTACCGGCGCTGCGACCCGCGGGCGCTGTGGGGCCACGTCCGCCTGCCGCTGCAGGTCGGGCTGGCGATGGCCGCCGTGCTCGTGGTGGCCGCTGGGCTGCGCGCCCCGTACGTGATCGTCGTCGTCGTGCTGGCGACGACGATCGTGGCGACGGCGGCGCGCGAGCTGGTCGTCGCCGTCCGCCAGCGCACCGATCACCGCGGTCGCTGGGTGGCGCTCGGCGGCGCGCTGCGAGCCCGACCCGGCTTCTGGGGCGGGCAGCTCGCCCACGTCGGGCTGGCGCTCGTCGCCGTCGGCATCGCCGCCTCGGCGAACCTCGCCCAGCGCTCGACGGTGACGCTCACCCCGGGTGACACGGTCGCCGCGTCCGGCTACTCGATCACCTACGTGCATCCCTCGGCGAGGACGACGCCGATGTACGAGGCCCGCGGCGCGGTGTTCCGCGTCGCCCGCGGCGGCGAGTCGCGCACGATGAGCCCGGAGTTCCACCAGTTCCCCAACCAGGTCCAGCCCGTCGGCGAGCCGGCGGTGTGGACGTCGTGGCGTGGCGACGACGCCTACCTGTCGCTGCTGTCGCTCGACGAGAACGGCGCCGTGCTGCACGTCTACCGCTACCCGTGGCTGTCGCTGATCTGGGTCGGCGGGTTGACGTGCGCCGCCGGCGGGGCGCTGAGCATCGGCCTGCGCCTGGCCCGCCGCCGCGCCGAGCGCTCGTCGATCGCCAGAGCGCTCGTCGAGGAGCCGGCGGAGGCGGCCCCGTGAGCCCCGTGCCTCCCGCACCGCGATTCGAGATGTGCGCACCGGCACGGCACATCTCCAATCTCGACATCGTGAGCTGCCGGCGCGATTCGAGATGTGCGCACCAGCACGGCACATCTCGAATCTCGACACGAGGTGACGGGTGACGAGCGTCGCCGACGACGTCGATGCCACGGCCACGGCCGAGCCGGCACCGTCGCCACCGCGGCGCGTGCCGTGGGCTGCGCTCGTCACGATCGGCCTCGCCGCAGTCGTCGTCTGGGGCATCGTCGCCGGGATCGGCTCCAGCGGCTCGCCCGACCGCGTCCGCGAGATCACCAGCCGCTTGCGCTGCCCGGTGTGCCAGGGCGAGTCGGTCGCCGAGTCGCCCTCGCAGAACGCCCAGGAGATCACCGCGCTCGTGCGCGAGCAGGTGGCCGCCGGCCAGTCGAACGCCCAGATCGCGCAGTTCTTCGTCGACCGCTACGGCGACTGGATCCTCATGGACCCACCGCGCTCGGGCCGCACACTCGTGCTGTGGGCGGTGCCGCTGCTGGCCGTCACCGGCGGGGCGATCGCACTCGTCAGCCGCCTGCCGCGGTCGCGCCGGCGCAGCGCGCTGATGGCCGGAGCGGCGACGCTCGGGCTGGCGAGCACGGCGGTCCTCGTCGTCGCCGGCGCGCTCGGGCGCACCGACCGGGACACGAACACGCTCGGTGCCGCGCCGGTCGTCGGGGTGAGCGTGCCGGCGACGACGCCGCCGAGCCTCGACGCGGTCACCGACGCGCAGATGGAGGAGCAGATCGCCAAGACGCCGAACGTGATCGGCATGCGCCTCGCGCTCGTCGAGCGCTACCTGAACGAGGGCAAGATCGACGACGCGCTGCGCCACACCCAGGCGGCGATCGACTCGGGCGGAACCGACCAGGAGCTGGAGAAGGCCTTTCGGCTGCACGGCTGGGTGCTCGCCCTGTCGGGTTCGCCGACGCTCGGCGCCGACTACCTGCGCGCCGCGCTGACGCTGAGCCCCGACGACCGCGACGCGATGTACTTCCTCGCCCGCGTCGAGCTGAGCGGGCTGTCCGACCCTGACGCCGCCGAGGCAGTGCTCGACAAGCTGCGAGCGACCGACCTCACCGACGAGCAGGCTGCGCACCTGCAGGCGCTGCAGCACGACGTCGACGACGCCCGCGCCCGGGGCGTGACGCCGGCGGCCCCCGACGGCGCGACCGTGGCGGCGTCGACGCCATGAGACGCACACTTCTCGTCGGGCTGCTCGTGCTCGTCGTCGCCGGTCTGGCGTGGGCGGCGTTCGCGGTGCTCGGGCGCGACTCGACCGTCGCCGACTCGAAGCTGATCGGCAAGCCCGTGCCGGCGCTGACGCTGCCGCGCGTCGAAGGCGGTGACGACGTCGCCCTCGCCGCCACCGGCGTCGTCACCGTGGTCAACTTCTGGGCGCCGTGGTGCGTGCCGTGCCTCGGTGAGCACGAGCTGTTCAACCGGCTCGCCCCGGCCTACGACCCGGGCGACGTGCGCTTCGTCGGCGTCGTCTACCAGAGCGAGGACAGCCAGGTCAGCCCGTTCCTCGATCGGGTCGGGCGCAACGTCCCGACCGTGCGCGACGCCAACGGCATCGCCTCGATCGACTTCGGCGTCACCGGCGTGCCGGAGACGTTCTTCGTCGACCGCGACGGGATCGTCCGCTACCGCATCGCCGGCGCGGTGACCGAGGCGAAGCTCACCGAGCTGCTCGGCCGGCTGCTCGCAGCCTGAGCGCGCTCAGCTGTTGGCGGCCTCCAGCCCGGACAGCATCGTGGCCATGTCCGGATCGTTCACGTCCATGCCGATGAGGAGCACCGTGCCGTCGTGGTACGCCCCGACCCAGGCCGGCGTGCCGTCCGAACGGGTGTACGCCGTGCCGGCGAACTGGCCGACGTTCAGCGGCTGAGGATCGCTGCCCGTGGCCACCAACGCGGCGATGCCCTGCTGCTGGAAGGCCGCGGTGCCGTCACCGATCATGATGTTCAGCCCGCCGATCTGCCCGGACCCGTCGTCGAGCGCAAACGGGGCGCCGACGACGGTGCGCAGTGACGATGCCGCCGCCCCGACCACCTCGGCATTGCGGCGCAGATCCTCCTTCTGGAACTGGGCCAGCGGCTCGAAGTGGAACCCGGATGGCGGATCGAGCGTCGGCCCGGAGGTGTTGACGTCGTCGATCGTGACGCGATCGATGTCGAACGCCACGGTGGTCGTCGACCCGCTCGTGGTGCCCGTGGTGCCCGACGTCGTCGCGCTGGTGCCGATGTTGTTGGCGGCGAGCGACTGGAGATCGGCTTCGAGGAACGGCGCGGCGTCGGTGACGAGCGTCATCATCACCACGTCGCCCTCGGCCGGGCCGATCCAGCCGACCGAGCCGTCGTCGCGCTCGAACTTGGTGCCTGCGACTCCCTCGATCTCGAGCGACTCGTGGTTGGTGACGCTCTGCTCGCCGACGATCGCCTCGACGATCGCCGTCACGGTGGAGTCGCTGAGCGGGCTGCCGCCGTCCTGGAAGCGCACGACCGAGCCCGCCGTCGAGCTCTGCTCGTCGACGAGCATGCTGCCGGCGATCAGGCGGAGATCGTCGCCGGCGGCATCGGCGACGAGGTCGCGCACCGCCTCCAGGTCGCTCGTCGACATCGCGGTGAACGACAGCGTGTCCGGCGGGTTGAGCCCGACGTCGTCGCCGATCTGGATGTCGCTGGACCCGCTCGCGGAGCTGTCCGAGCCACCCGCCGTCTCGGTCCCCGACCCCGAGGTGGCGGTCACCGACCCGCCACTCGAGCTGTTCTCGTCCGACCCCGAGTCGCGCGTCGCCAGGATCACGACGACGCCGGCGACGAGCAGGGCGACGACCGCGGCGACGGCGACGATCCACCAGCGCCGGCGCTGCGCCGCCGGCTCGACCGGGCGCGTGCCGGGTGTGGGCGGGAGCTCGTCGGCCGCGCTCGCCGATGGCACGGGCGCGACGACCGGTACCGGGCGCTCCGGTGGCGCCGTCGGGGGCGGTGCCGCCCCGGCCACGGGTGGCGCGACCTCGGCATCCACGGACGGTGCCGCCACCTCGACCACCTCCGCCACCGGCGACGGCGTCGCCTCCGGCTCGGCGTCCATCGGGGTGGTGGTCTGGCCGACCGCGACGTCGGCGGCGGCGACGACCGGGATCACCGGGACCGATGGCGCCGCGAACGCCGCCGCGGCTGGCGGTGCGACCGGCGACACCGGTGCGGCCGATGGCGCAGTCGCCGCAGCACCGGCCCAGCGCGCCGCGGCCGCCGCAGCGCCGAGGGCGATCGACGACTCCGGGTCGGCGTCGACGCTGACCGGCCGGCCGAACGACTCGGCGATCAGGCTGCGCACGAGCGGGATGCGCGACGAGCCGCCGACGAGCAGGACCCGCGAGACGTCCGACTGGGTGAGCCCGGCAGTGCGCACCGCCCGGTCGAGCGCCTGCACCGTGTCGGCCAGGCGGAAGCGGATCATCGACTCCAGCATGCGGCGGGTGACGGTGACGTCCCGGGCGCCGATCGGCGTGGCCACCGGGACCACCGTCTCGGTGTCGGCCGACAGGCGCTCCTTGGCCAGCCGGCAGTCGGCGCGCAGCCGCGCCAGCATCGCCCGGTTGACCGGCTCCTCGGCGTCGAGGCCACCGATCAGGTCGGTGGCCTCGTCGCAGACGTAGTCGAACACGGCGAGGTCGATGTCGATCCCGCCGAAGCGGTCGATGCCCTGCGGCTCACCGATCAACTCGAAGTCGTCGCCACGGCGGCGCACCAGCGCGGTGTCGAACGTGCCGCCGCCGAAGTCGTAGACGGCGACGGTCTCGCCGTCCTGCACCCGGTTGTCGGCGGCGTAGTGGATGGCCGCGGCACGCGGCTCGGCGAGCAGCCGGACGTCGGACAGGCCGGCGTGGCGGACCGCCTCGCCGAGCAGGTCGAGGCGGTACTGGGTGTAGCTCGCCGGGTGGGTGAGCACGATGCCGGCCGGCGCCTCGCCGAGGCGCTCGGTGGCGCGCTCGACGAGGTACGCGAGCACGAACCCGGACAGACGCTCGGCCCCCATCGGCACACCGCCCAGGATCAACGGGGTCGGATCCCCGAGTCGGCGCTTGAACTCGCGGGCGAAGCGCGCCGGATCGCCCTGAGCGCGCGCCTCGGCCGCCTCGCCGATCAGCGGCGGGCCGTCGTCGCGGACGAAGACCACCGACGGGACCGCGGCACCGCGGGTGCCGAGCGACAGCAACTCGACGCGCCCGTTGCGCGCCGCGGCAACCGTGCTGTACGTGGTCCCGAGGTCGATCCCGAGGTAGATGCTCATGACACCTGGCGGCGCCGGCGGCGCGACCTCAGTAGGTCTCGCGGGTCCAGTCGACGCCGAGCGGTTCGAACTCCTCGTCGCCGTCCGGGGCGTTGCGGATGTAGTCGACCGACGTCGCCTTCAGCCGATAGCAGTGCGACTGCAGGACGCTGTCGCCGAGGTGGCTGTAGGCGGCCTTGATCTTCTCCTTGGCCGCATCGGCGTCGGCGCCCGACAGCAGCGTGGCAGCGGCCTGGATCTGGATGCCCTTGGCGTCATCCCACGTCTGCCCGGGGTCCGGCGCGTCCCCGGCAGCGATCGCCGCAACCGGGTTGGCGGACAGGTTCGAGCCGGTGCGCGACTTGTCGCTGATCGAGATCAGGACGTCCTGACCGTCGAGCGCGTAGAACGACGGCGCGGCGTGCGGGACGCCGTCCTTCGACGCGGTGCAGATCACCAAGAGCTCTTGGCTGCCGAGGAACTCGTAGGCGGATTCGAGTGACATGTGTAGGGGTGCCCTCCCGTGTGTGAAGGCCCATCATGCCTCACGCGCAATGCCCGAACGGACTCAATGCATCAGTCCCGCCACGCGGCGCGCGGCGCGCTCGACGTCGCCACCGAAGCGCTTCTTCGGCAAGCGGGTGAGGCGCTCGACGGGACCGCTGACGCTGATCGCGGCGACGACGGCGCCGGCCCGGTCGCGCACCGGCGCGCTGACGCTGGCGACGCCCGGCTCACGCTCCTCGACGCTGGCGATCACCCCCGGCGCGCCGTCGAGGACGCGGCCTGCCGAGCCGACGCCGAGCGGGAGCAGTGCGCCCTGAGCGACGGTCCAGCGCAGCGCGTGTGGCGACGGCAGCGACACCACGCAGCGCCGCGCGTCGTCCTCGCGGACGTACAGCTGGACGCTCTCGCCCGTCGCGTCACGCAGGTCTTCGAGCACCGGGGTGGCCACCTCGGCGAGCGGGAGCTCGTCGGCGGCGACGCGGCCGAGGCGGATCAGCTCGAAGCCGAGACAGAACCGGCCGAGCGCATCGCGGCGCAACAGGTGGTGCTCCTCCAGCGCGACGGCGAGGCGATGGCACGTCGCCCGCGGCAGCGCGGTCGCCGCCTGCAGCGCAGCGAGGTCGAGCGGGCGTTCGGCGACGGCGTGGAGGATCGCCACCCCTTTGTCGAGCACCCCGACTCGGCCTATGCTGTCCATGAACGAGAATGCTATCTCAGAATGTGAGATTGGCGAGGAGACCCGAGATGTCACCGAAGACCCTGCCCGAGAAGGTGTGGGAGCGCCACGTCGTCCACCACGACGGCGACGCCGACCTGCTGTACATCGACCTGCACCTCGTCCACGAGGTCACCAGCCCGCAGGCGTTCGACGGCCTGCGGCTCAACGGCCGCACCGTTCGTCGGCCGGACCTCACCGTGGCCACCGAGGACCACAACGTGCCCACCGAGCACATCGACCGGCCGATCGCCGACCCGATCTCGGCCAAGCAGGTCGAGGTGCTGCGCCAGAACACCGCCGAGTTCGGGATCACCAACTTCCCGATGGGCGACCCCGGTCAGGGCATCGTCCACGTCATCGGGCCCGAGCAGGGCCGCACCATGCCAGGGATGACGATCGTCTGCGGTGACAGCCACACCGCCACCCACGGGGCGTTCGGCGCGCTGGCGTTCGGCATCGGCACCAGCGAGGTCGAGCACGTGCTGGCCACCCAGACGCTCCCCCAAGTGCGTCCGCGTTGGATGAGCGTCACCGTCGACGGCGACGTGCGCCCCGGCGTCACGGCCAAGGACATCATCCTGGCGATCATCGGCGTCATCGGCACCGGCGGCGGCATCGGCCACGTCATCGAGTACCGCGGCTCGGCCATCCGGGCACTGTCGATGGAGGGCCGGATGACGGTGTGCAACATGAGCATCGAAGCCGGCGCCAAGGCGGGGATGATCGCCCCGGACGACACGACGTTCGAGTACCTGAAGGGCCGTGCGCATGCGCCGTCGGGCGCCGACTGGGAGGCGGCCGTCGCCGACTGGCGGACGCTGGTCGGCGACGAGGGGGCGACGTGGGACAAGGAGGTCGTCATCGACGCCGCCTCGATCGTCCCGCAGGTCAGCTGGGGCACGAACCCCGGTCAGGTCACCGGGATCGACGGGGCGGTCCCCTCACCGTCCGACTTCGCCGACCCGACCACCCGCGAGACCGTCGCCCGCGCCCTGGAGTACATGGACCTGACGCCCGGAACGCCGATGCGCTCGATCGGCGTCGACACGGTGTTCATCGGCAGCTGCACGAACAGCCGCATCGAGGACCTGCGTGCCGCCGCCGAGGTGATGCGCGGCCGCCACGTCACGGCCAAGCGGGTGATGGTCGTGCCCGGCAGCCATGCGGTCAAGGCCCAGGCCGAGGCCGAAGGGCTGCCCGAGGTGTTCCGCGCCGCCGGCGCCGACTGGCGCGAGCCGGGCTGCAGCATGTGCCTGGCGATGAACCCCGACAAGCTCGCTCCCGGCGAGCGCTCGGCGAGCACGAGCAACCGCAACTTCGAGGGCCGCCAGGGACGTGGTGGCCGCACCCACCTCGTCTCCCCCGCCGTCGCCGCCGCCACCGCGGTGGCGGGACGTCTTGCGACCCCGGAGGACCTCTCATGAAGGCTGTCCAGATCATCACCGGCACCGGTGTCCCGCTGAAGCGCAGCGACGTCGACACCGACCAGATCATCCCGGCCGAGTGGCTCAAGCGCGTCGAGCGCACCGGCTTCGAGAAGGGCCTGTTCTCGACGTGGAAGGACGACCGCGACTTCGTCCTCAACGACGCACGCTACGCCGGCGCACAGGTCCTCGTCGCCGGGCCGGCGTTCGGCGTCGGCTCGTCGCGCGAGCACGCCGTGTGGGCCCTCCAGCAGGGCGGCTTCGACGCGGTGATCGCCCCGAGCTTCAGCGACATCTTCCGCAACAACTGCACGAAGAACGGCCTCGTGCCCGTCGTCCTCCCGGAGGCTGCGGTCACCCGGCTGTGGTCGATCATCGAGGACGACCCGCAGACCGAGATCACCGTCGACATGGAACGCCTGACCGTCGAGGTCCCGTCGGTCGGCTTCGACGAGTCGTTCCCGATGCCGCCCGCCGACCAGGAGCGCTACCTGAAGGGCCTCGACGACATCGGCATCACCCTGTCCCACGACGACGAGATCGCCGAGTTCGAGACGAAGCGACCAGCCTGGCTGAGGTGAGCACGCTGCGTGTCGACGCCGGTCTCGTACGCCGGATCGAGGCGTCGGCGGCGCTGGCCGCTCAGCGCACCACGGCCGCGCTGGCCCGGCGCGCGCCCCTCGCCGGAGCACGGAGCGCGTCGTTCGACGGTGGCGCGCTCGTGTCGTGGGGCGTCGGCCGCTACGTCAACCGCGGCATCGGGCTCGGCATCGGCACGGCGACGCCGGCACGGACGCTGGACGCCCTCGAGGAGTTCAGTGCGGCGTGCGGTGTCAGACCCGCGCTCGAGGTGACGCCGTGGGTGCCCCGCTCCTTCCTCGACGAGCTCGCGGCACGCGGCTACACGGTGCAGTGGTTCCGCCAGGTGCTCGCTCGCGCCGGCAACGCCGCGCCTTGCGAGCCGATGCCGGTGACGTTCACCGAGGTCGCCGACGGCGGCGCGGTGGCGTGGGCCGCGATCCTCGGCGAATCGACCGTTCCCGGCTCGGCCGAGCGGATGGTCAGCGACGAACTGTGCGACGCCTCGCGATCGGTCGCCGAACGCGTCGACCTGCTCGCCCACCTCGACGGTCGCGCCGTCGGGTGCGGCATGTACGAGGTGGCCGGCGACGTGGGCTGGATCGGTGCGGCGGCAACCCTGACGGCGGCGCGTGGTCGTGGCGTGCAACGCGCCCTGATCGACGAACGGCTCCGCCGGCTTCATGCGGTCGGCGTCGACCTCGTCGGCGCTACCGCGCTCGCCGACGGCCCGTCGGCGCGCAACCTCGTGGCTGCCGGCTTCGAGGTGCTGTACACACAGGTCGTGATGGCCCGGTGACGCATCACGACGAGACTCGTGACCGCATGACGACGCTCATCGACCTCAGCCACGAGATCACGGATGGGATGACCACGTACCCGGGGCTGCCCGGGCCGGTGATCTCGGACCACCTCAGCCGCGCCGGCTCGCGGGCCAACTACGCGCCGGGCTACGAGTTCCAGATCGGGCACATCGCGATGGTGTCGAACACCGGCACCTACCTGGACACGCCGTTCCACCGCTTTCCAGACGGCCACGACCTGGCCGGCCTCGACCTGTCGAGGGTGGCCGGTGTCCCGGGCGTGCTGGTCGTCGGCAACGGACTGACGATCGGTGCCGACGTGCTCGACGGCGTGGACGTCGCCGGTCGGGCGGTGCTGTTCGCCACCGGGTGGGACCGCCACTGGGGCACCGAGGAGTACGGCAACCCGGCGCACCCGCACCTCGGCGCCGACGTCGTCGCGCTGCTGGTCGATGGCGGCGCCTCGGTGGTCGGCATCGACTCGGTGAACATCGACGACACCCGCACCGGCGAGCGCCCCGTGCACACCGCGCTGCTCGGCGCCGGCATCCCGATCGTCGAGCACCTGCGCGGCCTCGACCGCCTCGCCGGCACGACGTTCACGTTCACCGCCGTCCCACCCGCCGTCGTCGGCATGGGCACCTTCCCCGTCCGCGCCTTCGCCGGCCTCACCGGGTAAGCGCGATTCGAGATTCGCCGCCCCGGTGCGCACATCTCACATCGCGTCCGGCCGCCGGCTCACCGGGATTCGAGATGTGCGGCGTCCGTGCGCACATCTCGAATCGCACGCAGGGTGGGCGCGGGGCTCAGGACAGCTCGAGCTCGGCGAGGTCCTTGAGGCGGGGGTCGTTGCTGAACACCTCGATCGGCGCGCCGAGCGGCAGGCGCAGGGCCCGCTGGAGGATGCGCACCTGGGTGTGCTGGTTGTACTCGGCGAGCGTGATCGCCCAGCCGTCGCGCCCGGCACGTGCGGTTCGACCCGAACGGTGCAGGTAGTCCTTGGCGTCGGGCGCCGGCTCGTAGTGGATGACCGCGCCGATGTCGTCGATGTCGATGCCGCGGGCGGCGACGTCGGTGGCGACGAGCACCGCGAGCTGGCCGTCGGCGAAGCGCTTCAGCGCCTTCTCCCGGGCGACCTGGGCGAGGTCGCCGTGGATCGCCATCGCCTGCACGCCGAGGTCGAGCAGGTTGCGCTCGACCCGGTCGCAGGTCCGCTTGGTCTGGCAGAACACGATCGTCTTGGCGAAGCCGGCGGCGATCGTGGCCACGACGCGGTCCTTGTCCATGTGGTGCACGGCCAGGAACACGTGGTGCATCGTGCCGACCGTGTCGGTGGCGGCGTCGACGGCGACCAGCTCCGGGTCCGTCATGTAGCGGCGCATCAGGTGGCCGACGTCGCCGTCGAGCGTCGCCGAGAACAGCATCGTCTGGTGCGGGCCGGTGACCTTGCGCAGGATCCACTCGACCTGCGGGGTGAACCCGTCGTCGGCCATCCGGTCGGCCTCGTCGAGCACGACGATCTCGATCGCCGACAGGTCCAGCTCGTCCTCCTTGAGGAGGTCGATCAACCGCAGCGGGGTGGCGACGACGACGTCCGCTCCGACCTCCAGCGCGTCGATCTGCTGGTGGCGTGACGCCCCGCCGTACACGGCGAGGACGCTGCGACCGCAGGCGATCGCCACGGGGGCGAGGACCTCGGACACCTGCAAGGCCAGCTCGCGCGTCGGCACGAGCACCAGCGCCCGAGGACGGCGCGGTTCGCCGGCGCCCCGGAGGCGAGCGAGCATCGGCACCCCGAAGGCGAGCGTCTTGCCGGAGCCGGTCTTGGCGCGGCCGCAGACGTCCTTGCCGGTCAGCGCGACGGGGATCGCCTGCGTCTGGATGGCGAAGGGTGCGGTGAACCCGGCGGCGCTCAGGCCGAGGTCGACCTCGGGCGGTACGCCGAGGTCGGCGAAGCCGGTGGGGACGTAGGAATCGAGGTCCAAGGTGGTGGCCGGTTCGGGAGCGGGACGACGCTCGACCGCCGGCTTCGGGGCCCGGCGGCGTCGCCGGGTCGCGCCCCGTGGGCGTGTGTTCTCAGGCATGTCGAGTCCCCAGGGTACTGCCAGCCCAGGTCACCTGGCGTGATGCATTCGCGCCATGATTGGCCCATGAAGGTTGCGCTCACCGTCAACGACTTCCTGCGCCGCGCCGAGCTGATCTACGGCGACCGCGTCGGCGTCGTCGACGAGCCAGATCAGCCGGCGGAGTCCTGGGGTTCGATCACCTACGCCGAGATGGCCAGGCGGGCCCGGGCGATGGCCGCGTCGCTCGACGAGACCGGCATCGGCGTCGGCGAGCGCGTCGCCGTCGTCAGCCACAACTCCGCCCGGCTGCTCACCGCGCTGTTCGGCGTCAGCGGCTCGGGTCGGATCCTCGTGCCGATCAACTTCCGGCTCGTCGCCGAGGAGGTCAAGTACATCGTCGAGCACAGCGGCGCCCGCGTGCTGTGCGTCGACCCGGAGCTGGACGAGGCGCTGGGCGACGTCCGGTGCGAGCACCGCCTCGTGATCGGCGAGCACGCCGACGCCTCGCTCGAGCACCTGGCGCCGAAGCCGTGGGTGGCCGACGAGGACGCCACCGCCACCATCAACTACACGAGCGGCACCACCGCCCGGCCGAAGGGCGTGCAGCTCACGCACCGCAACCTCTGGCTGAACGCCACGACGTTCGGCTGGCACGCCGGGGTCACCGACCGAGACGTGTACCTGCACACCCTGCCGCAGTTCCACTGCAACGGCTGGGGGATGCTCTACGCGGTCACCGGCATGGGCGGCACGCACGTGATCATCCGCAAGATCGACGGCGCCGAGATCCTCCGGCGGGTGCAGCAGCACGGCGTCACGCTGATGTGCGCGGCGCCGGCGGTGGCCAACGCGATCCTCGACGCCGCCCCGGACTGGGACGGCCCGATCCCCGGCCGCGACCAGACCCGCATCATCTGCGCCGGCGCCCCACCGCCGACGAAGACGATCGAGCGCATCGAGCAGGAGCTCGGCTGGGAGTTCGTCCAGATCTACGGCCTCACCGAGACCACGCCGCTGCTGACGATGAACCGCACCCGCGCCGAGTACGACGAGCTCTCGTCCTCGGAGAAGGCGGTCAAGCTCAGTCGCGCCGGGGCGCCGGCGATCGGCGTGGAGATGCGCATCTCCCCCGACGGCGAGGTGCTCGCCCGCGGCAACCACGTGATGGAGGGCTACTGGAGCCAGCCCGAGGCGACCGCCGGGGCGATCCACCCGGCCAGCGACGACCCGTACGGGCCGGACTGGTTCCACACCGGCGACGGTGGCTCGATCGACGACGAGAGCTACGTGACGATCAGCGACCGCAAGAAGGACGTGATCATCACCGGCGGCGAGAACGTCAGCTCGATCGAGGTCGAGGACGCGGTGTTCAGCCATCCCGAGGTGGCCGAGGTCGCGGTCATCGGCATCCCCGACGAGAAGTGGGGCGAGCTGGTCACCGCGCTCGTCGTGCTGACGCCGGGCTCGACGCTCACCGAGGCCGACGTCATCGCCCACACCCGCACCAAGCTGGCCGGCTACAAGTGCCCGAAGAAGGTCGAGCTCCGCGACAGCCTGGCGCGCACCGCCACCGGCAAGCTGCAGAAGTTCAAGCTGCGCGAGCCGTACTGGACGGGGCTGCAACGTCAGGTGAACTGAGTGCTCACGCCCGCACGGACACCGCTGGTCAAGCGGTGACGGTTCCGTTCGCGGACCGGCCGCTGCCGGCCTGGCACGACGACGCCAAGCTCGGGATCTTCGTCCACTGGGGGCCGTACGCGGTGCCCTGCTGGGCACCGTTGGCCAACGACATGGGCGAGATGATGGAGCACGGCAACTGGGCCGACGCGTTCCGGGCGACGCCGTACACCGAGTGGTACCTCAACTCGTGGGCGATCGAGGGCAGCCCGGTGGCCGCCCACCACGAGTCGGTGTACGGCCCGTCGGTGACGTACGCCGACTTCGTCGCCTCGTTCCTCGAGCGCGCCGGCGGCGCGTCGGTGGCCGACTGGGTGCCGCTGTTCGCCGCCGCAGGGGCGCGCTACGTCGTGCCGGTCACCAAGCACCACGACGGCTTCCTGATGTGGCACAGCGACGTGCCCAACCCGCACCGCGACGGCTGGATGGCGCAGCGCGACCACATCGGCGAGCTCGCCGCGGCGACCGCCGATGCGGGGATGCGCTTCGGCGTCTACTACTCGGGTGGCCTCGACTGGACGTTCGTGCCGCCGCCGATCACCGACCTGGCGTCGCTGATCGCCGCCGTGCCGAACAGCCCCGAGTACGCCGAGTACGCCACCGCCCACGTGCACGAGCTGATCGAGCGCTTCCGCCCGTGCGCGCTGTGGAACGACATCGGCTGGCCGAGCCGGCTCGACCCCAACGACCTGTTCGCTCGCTACTACGCGGCCGTCCCCGACGGGATCGTCAACGACCGCTTCGACATCGTGCGCGTCGCTCGTGGCCAGCTGCACGCCGACATCGCCACGCCGGAGTACTCGACCAAGCCGCGCGGCAACCGCAAGTGGGAGGTCTGCCGGGGCATCGGACGAGGCTTCGGCTACAACCGTGAGGAGACCGAGGCGACGCTGCTGTCGCCCGACGAGCTGATCTGGATGCTCGTCGACGTCGTCGCTCGCGGCGGCAACCTGCTGCTCAACGTCGGCCCCGGCGCCGACGGGCAGATCCCGTTCGGCCAGGCGCTGCGCCTGACCGCGCTCGGCTGGTGGCTGCGGGTCGACGGCGCGGCGATCTACGGGACGCGCCCGCGCGGTACGTGCGTCGCCGGCGACGGCCGGGCGGCGGCATGCACGGTCGGCGCCGACGGCACGCGCTTCGTGATCGCCCAGGGCGCCCCGTCGGGCACGTGGTCGGTGCCGGTCGACGCACCGGGTGACGGCGCCGAGGTGCGGATGCTCGGCAACGCCCGCCCGCTGCCATGGCGCTGGCGCGACGGCACGCTGTCCGTCGAGCTGCCCGACCACCTCCCGCCCGCGCCCGCCACCGCGTTCTCGATCAGCTCCTGACGAGATGAGTGATGAGCCGAAGAGTCCGGCTCATCACTCATCGCGGCGGGCACGCGCACGGGCGGCCAGCCAGTCGGCGCGGTCGACGCGCCAGATCCACTCGATGCCGCTGTGCGCCGGGGCGAGCCGCTCGCGCGGCGCGGTGGCGACGTGGGCGAAGCCGAGCTTGCGCGGAACGGCGGCGCTGCGCACGTTGGCCTCGTCGTGGTGGATCTCGACGTGGTCGACGCCGTCGACGGTGAACGCCAGATCCGTCAGCGCCGCCGACACCTCGGTGGCGTAGCCGCGCCCGATGTGGTCGACGTGGATCCAGTAGCCGATCTCCAACGTGTCCGGCCCGGCCCGGCGGTGCAGCCCGGTGCCGCCGATGACCTCGCCGTCGAGGAACACGCCGTAGCTGGCTTCGACCCCATCACGCCACGACGCTTCGAAGCGATCGATCACGTCCTGGAAGTGCTCGACTGTCACGGGCTCGACGGCCCACGCCATCCACGACCGCAGATGGTCCATGCTCTCGTCCACCGAGACGCACACCGCTGGCGCGTCCTCGGGTGCCCACACCCGCAGCGTCAGCCGCGGCGTCACCGTCCCGCTCGGCAGTCGCTCCATGCCCCATGTTCGTCGCCACCCGGGCGCGGGAGCGCCCGAATTGATCAGGCCGCGGCGGCGATGGTGGTGCGGTGCAGGAGGCGGTCGTAGCCCTCGTAGCCGCCGGTGGCCTTGTGCAGGACGGAGCGGTTGTCCCACATCACCAGCATCTGCGGCTCCCACTGATGGCGGTACCAGAACTCCTCGCGGGTCTGCCACTGGTACCACTCGGTGAGCAGCGGTCGGGCCTCCTCGTCGGTCATCCCGTCGATGCCGATGACGTAGCCGATGCACCCGAACAGGCCGAGCCGGCCGGTCTCGGGGTGCTCGCGGACGATCGGGTGCAACTGCGTGGCCATCGCCGCGTCGGACGGCAGGATCTCCATGCTGCGGTCGGCCTCCTGGTCGACCTTGCCGTACGTCCCGCTCGGCGCGTACCCGCCACGCGCCGAGTGCACGGCAAGCCTGCCCTCCAGCCGGGAGCGCAGCGACGCCGGCATCGCGTCGAGCGCGGCATGCTGGTTCGTGTACAGCGTGTCGCCGCCGTGGGGCGGGATCGTGATCCCGAACAGGCACGTGCCCGCCGGCGGCCGCGCCTGGAAGCTCCAGTCGCTGTGCCAGTTCTCGGCGAACAGCGGCGCGGTCTCGTGGGCGGTGCGCTTGATGGCGATGACGTGCTCGCGCCCGGTGATCGGGGCGATGAACGGGTCGTTGCCGAAGCCGCCGAAGGCGACCGTGAACCGCTCGAGATCGTCGTCGCTCATCGGTTGCTCCGGGAAGGCGAGCACGTGGTGCTCCAGCCAGGCGGCACGCAGCGTCGCCACGGCGTCCGCATCCAACGGCGACGTCAGGTCGACCCCCGTCACCCGTGCCCCACACCCCTGCCCCGACTGTCGCACCTCGATCCCCATGACCGCTCACCCTAGGTTGTTCGGGCTCCGGTCGCCGCGAAGCCGCTCCGCTGCGCCTGCCGTGCCCACCTCCGCTGCGCTTCGGCGCTGGCCGATCCTCGGACCGTTGCCCACTCGGACAGCGGTCTGACCGATCGGTCAGCGGTTCTGCTTGACGGATCAGCCAGTAGCTCGCGCGGTGGCCCTTCGTTAGCGTGCGCCAGCTTCTGGAGGCGGACGAGCGCAGGAAGGTGGGGCGATGGAGCACCACGAGGGCACCGACAACCTGGGACGCAAGGGCCTCGCCTACGACTGGCAGTCGCTGTACGTCGCCGAGCAGCTCCGTGACCTCGACGCCGAGCTCGCCGAGCTGCTGCCCACCGCCGCGGCATGAGCCGCCTGCCGTCTCGGGTCCTCGTCCTCGGCTGCGGCTCGGTCGCCCAGTGCACGATCCCCCTGCTGATCCGTGACCTGCCGATCCAGCCGTCGCAGGTCACCGTCGTCGACTTCGTCGACAACCGCAATCGCATCGCCGGCTCGATCATCAAGGGCGTCACCTACGAGCGCGACCGGCTGACGAAGGACAACCTCGACGAGCTCCTCTCCGCGCGCGTCGGCCCCGGCGACCTGCTCGTCGACCTCGCCTGGAACGTCGACAACCCGACGATCCTGCAGTGGTGCCGCGACCACCGCGTCCGCTACCTGAACACCAGCGTCGAGCTGTGGGACCCCTACGACGAGCTCACCGCGACGCCACCGTTGGATCGCACGCTGTACGTGCGACACATGGCGCTGCGACGGATGCGGGCGAGCTGGCCGGACAACCGGGGCGCGACGGCGATCGTCGAGCACGGCGCCAACCCCGGTCTGGTGAGCCACTTCGCCAAGCAGGCGCTGAGCGAGATCGCCACGCGGATGCTCACCGACGGCATCGCCACCGACCCGGCCGGGCTGGAGGACGCGCTGGCCGGCGAGGCGTACAACCGCCTGGCGATGCTCACCGGCACGAGGGTGATCCACATCGCCGAGCGCGACACGCAGATCACCGGCGTCCCGAAGGAGACCGACGAGTTCGTCAACACGTGGTCGGTCGAGGGCTTCTACGAAGAGGGCATCGCCCCGGCCGAGCTCGGGTGGGGCACCCACGAGCGGCGGCTGCCGCCGAACGCGTTCGTCCACGCCGGCGAGGGCCCGCGCAACCAGATCTGCATCGCCCGGCCGGGCATGGAGACGTGGGTGCGCAGCTGGGTGCCGTGCGGCGAGATCCGCGGCATGGTGATCCGCCACGGCGAGGCGTTCACGATGTGCGAGCACCTGACGGTGAACGATCCCTCGGGGCAGGCTGTCTATCGCCCGACGGTCCACTACGCCTACCACCCGTCCGACGCGGCCATCAACAGCGTGCTCGAGCTGCGGATGCGCGGCTGGCAGATGCAGGAGCGCCAGCGGATCCTCAACGACGAGATCGTCAGCGGCCGCGACGAGCTCGGCGTGCTGCTGATGGGCCACCCGTACACGGCGTGGTGGACCGGCTCGCTGCTGTCGATCGACGAGGCCCGCGCCGTCGTCGAGCACCAGAACGCCACCACGCTGCAGGTCGCCGGCTCGATCGTCGCCGCCGTGTCGTGGATGCTCGACCATCCGAACGAGGGCCTGCGCGTCCCCGACGAGCTGCCGTGGCGCGACGTGCTGAAGGTGGCCAGCCGCTACCTCGGCACGCTGCACAGCGGCCCGAGCGACTGGGACCCCGTGTCCAGCCGCCGCGACCTGTTCGCCGACTTCTCCGACGAGGCAGCGCTCGTCGACCCCACCGACCCCTGGCAGTTCACCAACTTCCTGACGCGCTGACGGCTGACGTTGACATCCGGCGGCGCGAGCCGCCAGACTGGGCAGCGATGTTCCGCACCGGGCTGCTCCTCCTTATGTAGGGCAAGCGCCGCATACTCGCGCTTGCCCGCCTGCCCCCCGCCGCCCTGGCCGGGGGGTTCTTCGTTTTTCCGATCAGTTCCGCCGCCCACCCCGACCCGACACGAAAGCCCCGAGACGATGCCTCCCCAGCCCACCACCCCGAAGAAGATGCCGTTCGAGAAGTACCAGCCGTGGCGGCCGATCCGGCTCACCGACCGCACCTGGCCGGACACGACCATCGACAAGGCGCCGCTCTGGTGCAGCGTCGACCTGCGCGACGGCAACCAGGCGTTGATCGACCCGATGGACCCCGAGCGCAAGATGCGGATGTTCAAGGCCCTGGTGAAGATGGGCTTCAAGGAGATCGAGGTCGGCTTCCCCGCCGCCAGCCAGCCGGACTTCGACTTCATCCGCCAGTTGATCGAGGAGGACCTGATCCCCGACGACGTGACGATCCAGGTGCTGGTGCAGTGCCGCCAGGAGCTGATCGAGCGCACCTACGAGTGCATCGCCGGGGCGCCGCGGGCGATCGTCCACTTCTACAACTCGACCAACCCGCTGCAGCGCGAGGTCGTCTTCGGGCTGGAGAAGGACGGCATCGTCGACATCGCCGTCAACGCCGCCCGGCTGTGCAGGAAGCTGGAGGCGACGGTCCCCGAGGTCGCGGTGCGCTACGAGTACTCGCCGGAGAGCTTCACGCTGACCGAGCCGCAGTTCGCCATCGACATCTGCGAGGCGGTGATGGACGTCATCGAGCCGACGCCCGAGCGGCCGATCATCCTCAACCTGCCGGCCACCGTCGAGTGCTACACGGCCAACGTCTACGGCGACGTGATCGAGTGGTTCTGCCGCACGATCCGCAACCGCGACTCGGTCGTCGTCAGCCTGCACCCGCACAACGACCGCGGCACCGGCGTCGCCGCCGCCGAGCTCGGGATCATGGCCGGCGCCGACCGCGTCGAGGGCACGCTGTTCGGCAACGGCGAGCGCACCGGCAACCTGGACGTCGTCAACGTCGCCCTGAACCTGTTCGCCACGGGCGTCGACCCCGAGCTGGACGTCACCGACATCGACGCCCTGCGCCGCGTCGCCGAGTACTGCAACCGCCTGCCGGTGCACCCCCGTCACCCCTACGCCGGCGACCTGGTCTACACGTCGTTCAGCGGCAGCCACCAGGACGCGATCAAGAAGGGCTTCGAGGCGATCGGCCGCAAGTTCCCGGACGGCGACTACGACACGTGGGGCGTGCCCTACCTGCCGATCGACCCCAAGCACGTCGGGCGCAACTACGAGGCCGTCATCCGGGTCAACAGCCAGAGCGGCAAGGGCGGCGTCGCCTACGTGATGAAGACCGAGCACGGCTTCGACCTGCCGCGCCGGCTGCAGGTCGAGTTCTCCAAGACGATCCAGCACATCACCGAGGACTCGGGCACGGAGATCAGCCCGATCGTGATGTGGGATGCATTCCAGGCCGAGTACCAGCCGGCCGCGCCGCGCCTCGTCCTGGACAGCCACGAGCTGCGCAGCAGCAGCGACGGGCGCACGTCGATCACCGCCCAGGTGATCGACGATGGTCAGCACCTGACCATCACCGGCTCGGGCAACGGCCCGATCGACGCGTTCGTCGACGCGGTGCGCACCGGCCTCGGGACGTCGGTGGAGGTCCTCGACTACGCCGAGCACGCGATGGGCAGCGGCGCCGACGCGCAGGCGGTCGCCTACGTCGAGACCCGCCACGGCTCGGCCGTCAAGTGGGGCGTCGGCACCGACGTCAACATCATCACCGCATCGCTGCGGGCCGTGCTCAACGGCGTCGAGCGTCAGCGAGCAGACGACACGGAGCGCCAGCGAGCAATCGACACGGAGCGCCAGCAGCGCTGAGCAGCCCCGATCGTCAGGCGACGCCGTGGGCCTCGGCCCAGGCGTCGACCTCGGCGAGGAAGCCGTCGCGGGCCCGCTGCGGCAGCCAGGCGATCTCGAACGCGTTGCGCGCCAGGCGGATCACCTCCTGCGGCGACAGTCCTGCGTGGGCGGTCAGTGCCGAGTAGTTCTCGGTCATGTAGCCCTTGAAGTACGCCGGATCGTCGCTGTTGATGGTGACGCGCACGCCGTCGCGCAGCAGCCCGACGATCTCGGTCGACTTCATGTCGTCGGTGACGAAGCTGTTCGACACCGGGCAGCAGGTCAGGCCGATGCCGCGACGCTTGACCTCCTCGACGAGGTCGGGCGCCTCGACGATGTTCGTGCCGTGGTCGATGCGGTCGACACCGATCTCCTCCAGCGCCTGGCGGATGTGCTCGATGCTGCCGATCTGGTCGATGTCGCAGTGCATCGTCAGCTGGTAGCCCTCGGTGCGCGCCCGGGCGAACACGGCCGCGAACTTCGACGGCGGGTTGCCGCGCTCGTCGGAGTCGAGGCCGACGCCGACGATCCAGCGCTTGTACGGCAGCGACTCCATCAGCGTTGCCATCGCGAACTCGGCGGACAGGTCGCGCAGGAAGCACATGATCAGCTCGGCGGAGATGCCCAGCTCGGCGCGGGCGGCGACGATCGCCCGGCGGTACCCCTGGATCACCGTGTCGAACGGGACGCCGCGGCCGGTGTGGGCCTGCGGGTCGAAGAACATCTCGACGTGGCGGACGCCCTGCGACGCGGCCTTCTGCAGGTAGGCGAAGGCCAGATCGCAGAAGTCGTCGGCGGTGACGAGGACGTTCATCGCCGGGTAGTAGACCGCGAGGAAGCTGGTCAGCGAGTCGAACTCGTAGGTCGCCTCGACCTCGGCGACGGTCGACTGGCCGATGTCGACGCCGTTGCGCTCGGCGAGGGCGAGCTTCAGCTCGGGCGAGAGGGTCCCTTCGAGATGGACGTGCAACTCGCACTTCGGCAACCCGTCGAGGAACGCGGTCATGTCGAACGCCGTGTCGATGCTCATCGCCGCGCACGATACGCGGTGCGCCGGGGACGGCGCCGCGTGCCGACGGAGAGTTCACGCGCCGGAAACCACCGACGCTCCAGACGCGGGTCGGGATTCGTGCCACCTGCGCTTCACATCCCGGACCGCGTCCGCCGGCGGCGGCTAGCGTCGAGTGCCGATGCGCGTGATCCGCCGGCTGCTGCTGCTCGTCGCGATCACCGTCGTCACCCTCGCCGTCGCCCGCGGCCGTCGCCCGCTGCCGACCGGCGATGCACCCGCCTGGCCACCGCTCGACGTCAACCTGCGCGGCGACCCGTCCCCGACGGTGGCGACTGCGGCGGTCGAGCGCACGGCCGCGGTCGCCGATGCCGTGGCAGCCGTCACTGCCGCGTGGGTCGAACCGGTGGACGGCGAATGCCCACCGGGGTATCCGGTCAAGCTCAACCTGGACTCGGGGATCTTCCACGTCCCCGGTGGCCGCTCCTATGCTCGGACGAGACCGGAGCGGTGCTATGCCACACCGGAGGACGCCGAGGCCGACGGGTTCCGCCGAGCCAAGCTGTGAACCGAGACCCGAAGGGGGAACGATGAAGGTCGTGGTCGATTTCGACGTGTGCGCATCCACCGGCTCGTGCATGCAGGTGTGCCCCGAGGTGTTCGAGGTCCGCAGCGACGGCTACCTGTACATCCTCCATGAGGAGCCGCCGGCCGAGCTGCACGACAAGGTCCGTGAGGCCGCCGACCTGTGCCCCACCGCGGCGATCTCGCTCGAGGAGTGACCGCCCACGTGGGCCTGTACGAGCAGCTGCGCCGGGGCTGGACCGCGTCCGGCTCGATGCTGTGCGTCGGCCTCGACCCCGACGCGCGCCGCCTGCCGGCGGTGCTCGACGGCGAGGCCGACCCGGTGTTCGCGTTCTGCAAGGCGATCGTCGATGCGACGGCCGACCTGGTGTGCGCGTTCAAGCCGCAGTTCGCCCACTTCGCCGCGCAGCGCGCCGAGCCGTCGCTGGAGCGGCTGTGCCGGTATGTCCGCGAGACGTATCCGGACGTGCTCGTCCTGCTCGACGCGAAGCGTGGTGACATCGGCTCGACGGCCGAGCACTACGCCACCGAGGCGTTCGTCCGCTACGGCGCCCACGCCGTCACGGTCAACCCGTACCTCGGCTTCGACACCGTCGAACCGTACCTGCGCCACGACGGCTGCGGGATCTTCGTGCTGTGCCGCACGTCGAACCCGGGCAGCGGCGACCTGCAGGACCTCGACGTGGGCGGCCGCCCGCTGTACCAGCACGTTGCCAAGCTCGTCGCCGGCGAGTGGTCACGCCACGGCGAGTGCGGCCTCGTCGTCGGTGCCACGTGGCCGGGTGAGCTGGCGTCGGTTCGTGAGCTCGCCGGCGACCTGCCGATCCTGCTCCCCGGCATCGGCGCCCAGGGCGGCGACATCGCCGCGTCCGTCGCGGCCGGCGCGACCCCCGACGGCTTCGGCATGGCGATGAGCTCGTCGCGGGCGATCCTCCACGCCAGCGACGGCCCGGACTTCGCCGAAGCCGCCCGCACCGAGGCCGAGCGCACCGCCGCGGCGATCAAGTCCGCCGCCGCGCAGCTCGTCCCCTGACGTCTCTTCGTTCATGTCGCGCCGCTGACGACACTTCCCGTCGCTACCCCCGCGACACGAACAAGACGCCGTGCCCACTCACCGACGTTCGTGTCGCTCCGCTGAGCGAACGTTCTTCGGTCAGCGGAGCGACACGAGCAGCGATCGCCGGGCACTGGCGAGCGGGGTGGTCGGTGGCGGTGTGCGGTCAGGCGGCGCGGACGTTGCGTTGGCCGACGGCCCCGACCAGGCCGACACAGCCGAAGCAACCAACGCAGCCGATGCAGTCGACGCACGCCACGCAGGCGATGCAACGCCGGCAGCGCAGGCACAGCAGCGTGGCGACGCAGCTGCGGATGCCGGCACCGAGCACGGTGAGCACGCTGCCGGCGACGCCGGCGCTCCCGGTGGTGGCGATGCTCCCAGCGACGGCAACCGAGCCGGACGTCGCTGCGCTGCCGGCGACCGCGACGGAGCCTGCCGTGGCGACACTGCCGGCCACCGCGACGGAGCCTGCAACCGACGAGCTGCCGGCAACCGTGACGCTGCCCGACACCGTTCGGCTCGCGGACACCGCCGGTCCAGTCGACGACGCGCGGGCGGACCTGACGCCGTCAACTGCTCCGTCTGTCACGGCGGTGGCGACGGCTCCGCCGACAGGCGCCGGACTCGTCGTCGTCCGGGCAGCCCAGCGGGCACGGCGTCGCAGCATCCTCCGAGCCTCCCACACCCCGCGACCGACCCCTGCACCGCCGATCGCACCGCTCCGGCCAGCGTCGCACCTGCGCCACGGTTGCTGCCCGACCCACCCCCGACCGACCCTGCGTCAGCGACGACACCGCGGTCGGTCGGGTCGACACCCGAACCCCTCTTCGAGCCGGCACTCCGGCGGCTACCACCGCCCTCCCGATCTCATCGCGGGCTCAGGCTGGCCTCGACACCGCCTTCGGCGCTCCGCTCGACACGAGCACCCGGCAACCTGGCGGCATGCTCGTCGTCGCCGCGTTGTCCGACGACGTCGACACGCACCTGACATCGAGACGACCGCCGCACCGCCCGCTGCTCGCCCGACGCCAACGATCCCAACGACACGCCGAGAGCGCCGCGCCCGTCGAACGCACCGACGCCACCTATCGCGCCGCAGGCACCCAAGTCAGCGCCAGACGCCACCTTCGGCGCCCAGCCCACCCCGCGCCGGCGCTGCCGCCGACACGAGCGCCTGGCAACCTGGCGGCGTGCTCGTCGTCGCCACCACACCTGACGATGTCGAACGCGCTCGCCGGCGGCTGCTCGCCGCCGGGGTGACGGACGTCGAGGTGGTCGCTCCCGGATCGCAGCGGCGCCTGCTGCTCGCCGGCGTCGCCGATCCGCACGACGCGCATCGCCTCGCCGCCGAACTGCAGGCCGAGGGCGGGATCGCCGTCGTGCGCCCGGACGGCGGCGCGCAGTTGACCGCGTGGTCGCGCGACACCGAGCCGGTGATGATCGGCGAACGGCTGGGCATCTGCGTCGCCTGGTCGGAGCATCCTCGTCGGCGGATCGAGCACCTGATCGAGCTCGGCCCCGGCGGGTTCGGCAACGGCGCCCACCCGACCACGCGCATGTTGCTCGACGCACTGCTTCGTCGCCTGCGCGGCCGCGAGCGGGTGCTCGACGTCGGCTGCGGCAGCGGCGTTCTCGGACTCGCCGCGCTGGCCGTGGGCGCCGGTCACGTCACCGCGATGGACCTCAAGCCGTCGGCGGTCGAGGCCACCCGGCGCAACGCGGCGATCAACGGGCTCGCCGATCGCGTCGACGCCACCACGACGCCCGTTGATCAGCTCGCCGGCCCGTTCGACGTGATCGTCGCCAACGTCGGGCGCGCCGTCGTCGTCGACATCGCCGGCACACTCGTCGGCCATCTCTCCCCCGCCGGTTGGCTCGCCGTCAGCGGCATCACCCCCGGCCAGGTCGACCAGATCGCCGAATTCCTCGGCCAGCTGCGGGTCGTCGAGCGCCACCTCGTCGGCGAGTGGGCCACCGCCGTCCTCACCCGCTGACGGCGCGCCGGCGTAGCTCGATTCGGCGTCAAGCTCCGACCCTGACGACGAAGCACACTCCATCGGCCGGATCCGGCGTCAAGTTCACACCACCGGCCACCCGGCGCGCCCGACCGTTCCCCGGCCAAGGCCCCAGCGCCCACCGACACCGGCGGCACCCGATCCGGCGTCAAGCTCCGACCCCGACGACGGATCAGCCCGGGGTGCTCGGGGCGCAGGGTCCACCCACCAGGGTCGGTGACGTCAGCACCGGCTCGAGGTGCGGCGAGCACCGAAGCGAAGCGGAGGCGGCGAGCACGGCAGGCGCAGGGAGCGGCTCGGCCGCGACCGGAGCACGAACGTGACGGCTCAGCCCGTCAGTTGGTCGACGGAGATGATGCCGGGGGCGGCGCGCAGGGCGGCGAGCACGTCGTCGGGCACAGCGACCGTCGGGGCGATCAGCATCACCGCGGTGCCACTGACCTTCGTCCGGCCGACGTCCATGTCAGCGATGTTCACGCCGGCGTCGCCGAGCGTCGTGCCGACGAGGCCGATCACGCCGGGCCGGTCGTCGTTCTTGACCATCAGCATGTCGTCGCTCGGGGGGACGTCGACGCGGTGCTCGTCGATCAGCACGAGCCGCTGCTCGCCACGCCGGCCCACCAGCGTTCCGGCGAGCTGGCGGCCGCCGCCGCGCAGCGTGACGAGGTTGACGAAGTCCGGGGACGTCGCCGAGCTGGACTCGCGCACGTCGACGCCACGGTCGCGGGCCAGCTGCGGGGCGTTGACGTAGGTGACCGTCTCGTCGCTCGACCCGCTGAAGAAGCCCTTGAGCGCGGCGAGCGTGAGGATGCGGGTGTCGTAGCCGGCGATGTCGCCCTCGGCGACGACCTCGAGCGTCTCGGGCGCCGACGCCAGCGAGGAGAACAGCCGGCCGAGCCGCTCGGCCAACGGCAGGAACGGCCGCAACGTCTCGTTGGCCTCGGCGGCGTTGACGTTGACGGCGAACGGGACGAACTCCCCGGCGAGCGCGAGCTGGACCATGTCGGCGATCGTGTCGCCGGCCTTGTCCTGCGCCTCACGGGTCGACGCCCCGAGGTGCGGGGTGACGACGATGCTGTCCAGCTCGAACAGCGGCGACGACGTCGTCGGCTCGGTGGCGAACACGTCGAGCGCGGCCCCGGCGATCACGCCGTCGCGCACCGCGTCGGCGAGGTCCTGCTCGGCGACGATGCCCCCGCGGGCGACGTTGATCACCCGCAGCGTCGGCTTGGCCTTGAGCAGCAGGTCCCGGTTGATCAGCCCGGTGGTCTCCTTGTTCTTCGGCAGGTGGATCGTCAGGAAGTCGGCATCGGCGACGGCTTGGTCCAGCGAGACCAGCTCGACGCCCATCTGCCGGGCACGGTCGGCGGCGACGAAGGGGTCGTAGGCGATGACGTGCATCCCGAACGCCTTGGCGCGGTCGGCGACGAGCTTGCCGATCCGGCCGAGGCCGATCACGGCGAGCACCTTGTCGGCCAGCTCGACGCCCTCCCAGCGGCTGCGCTCCCAGCGGCCGGCGACGAGCGCGGCATGGGCCTGGGGCACGTTGCGGGCCTGGGCCAGCAACAGGGCCATCGTGTGCTCGGCGGCCGAGATGATGTTGCTCTGCGGGGCGTTGACGACCATCACGCCGCGGCGGGTGGCCGCCTCGACGTCGACGTTGTCAAGGCCGATCCCGGCACGGCCGACGACCATCAGGTCGCGCCCGGCCTCGAGGACCTCGGCGGTGACCTGGGTGGCGGAGCGGATGATCAGGGCATGGGCGCCGGCCACGGACGTCAGCAGCTGTGACAGGTCGAGCTGCACGTCGACCTCGTGGCCGGCGGCGCGGAGTCGGTCGAGACCGCCGTCGGCGATCTCCTCGGTGACCAGGATGCGAGCCATCGGGTCCATCGTTATCGCCAGCGTCCCGTCCACGCACCCGGATTGACGCATTGTTCAACACGCAGCGTCGCCGACGTGGGGCGCCGTGCGAGGATCGGCGGATGCCCGAGGCGGCGGACAACCCGGTCGACCGCTGGTTCGTCGAGCGCGGCGTGCCCCACCTGATCGCCGGCTATCGGGCGCGCACCGGCATCTGGCGCCGGGCATGGCTGGTGCTGCTGATCGCCTACCTCGCCGGCGGGTTCCTGGCACTGGACACCCGCCACTGGAGCGTCGGTCGCAACCTGCTGGCCACCGTCGTGATCCTCGCCGTGCTCGCCGCGGTCGTGATCGTCACCAACGCGGTCGCCCGCCGGCCGCTGCTCGCCGTGCCGCGGTCGATCGGCGCCCCGGAGCTGGCCGGGTTCGTGATCGGCCCGGCGCTGCCGTCGCTGATCTTCGAGCAGTGGGACGACGCGCTGTACGCGATCCTCGAAGGGCTCGGCGTGCTCGCGGTGATCTACGTCGTCACCAGCTACGGCCTGATCCCGCTGGCGATGTGGGCGGCCCGCCGCGCCGCGCGCAGCTCGGCGCGCTCGGCCGGATCGTCGCCCGCGGCCTGCCGCTGTTGCTGCTGTTCACGATGTTCCTGTTCATCAACGCCGACGTGTGGCAGATGGCCGCCACGCTCAAAGGCTTCGGGTTCGTCGCCTCGATGACGATCTTCTTCGTCCTCGGTGCGCTGTTCGTGATCTCCCGCCTGCCGCACGTCGCCGCCGACCTCGGCCGCTTCGACAGCTGGGCCGACGTCGACGCGCTGCTCGCCGGCACGCCGCTGGCCGACGCGCCGCTGCCCGTCACCGGCGAGCCGGCTGCACCGCCGCTCGGCAACCGTGAACGGGTCAACCTCGCGCTGGTCAGCCTCGTCGGCCAGGGCCTGCAGATCACCGCCGTCGCCGTGCTGCTGACCGTGTTCTTCGTCGTCTTCGGCGTGTTCTCGATCACCCCGGCGACGACCACGTCGTGGCTCGGCACGGCGGACATCGGCGAGCTGATCACATTCCACATCGGCCGTCAGCGGCTCGTGCTCACCGAGCCACTGCTGCGCGTCGCCGCGTTCCTCGGGGCGTTCAGCGGCATGTACTTCACGGTCGTCCTGGCCACCGACGGCTCCTACCAGGACGCGTTCCGTGACGACATCGCCCCACAGATCCGCCAGGCGCTGGCGGTGCGCCTCGTCGCTCGCCGCCGGACGGTGCCGGGCGCGGACCCCGCGCTACGTTGACGGCTCATGCCGCATCAGTTCCTGTCGCCGGAGTGGATGGACGCCGCCAAGGCGATCCGAGAGAAGTACGCCGCCGAGTCGGCGAAGGTCACCACGAGCATCCGGATGAACCAGGTGATCACCGACGCCCCGTTCGGCGGGGGCACGCTGAACACCTATCTGGACACGTCCTCGGGTGACGTCGTGATGGGCAGCGGCGAACTGGAGGGCGCCGACCTGACGGTGACCACCGACTACGCCACGGCGCACAAGATCTTCGTCGAGCAGGACCAGGCGGCCGGGATGCAGGCGTTCATGAGCGGCAAGATCAAGGTCCAGGGCGACATGATGAAGATGATGGCGCTGCAGACGTCGATGCCCCAGGACGGCACGGCCAAGCAGATCGCCACGGAGATCAAGGACATGACGATCGCCTGAGCGGGCGTCGCCGAAAGGAGTCGGACACATGGGAGCACTGGACGGACGGGTCGCGGTCATCACCGGCGCAGGACGCGGCATCGGCCGTGAGCACGCGCTGCTGTTCGCCCGCGAGGGCGCCAAGGTCGTCGTCAACGATCTCGGGGGCACGGGTGACGGTGTCGGCGCCGACGCCACGCCTGCGCAGCAGGTGGTCGCCGAGATCGAGGCGCTCGGCGGCGAGGCGATCGCCAACGGCGACGACGTCGCCGACTGGGAGGGCTCGCAGCGGCTGATCAACGCGGCGATCGAGCGCTTCGGCACGCTCGACGTGCTCGTCAACAACGCCGGGATCCTGCGCGACCGGATGATCGCCAACATGACGGAGGCGGAGTGGGACGCGGTGATCCGCGTCCACCTCCGCGGTCACTTCCTGCCGCTCAAGTGGGCCGCCGTGTACTGGCGGGAGCGGTCCAAGGCCGGCGAGACGGTGCAGGCCTCGGTGATCAACACCAGCTCGACGTCGGGCCTGCTGAGCAACGCCGGCCAGGTCAACTACGGCGCGGCCAAGACCGGCATCGCCACGATGACCGAGATCGCCCAGAAGGAGCTGTCGCGCTACGGCGTGCGGGTCAACGCGATCTGCCCGGCGGCGCGCACCCGGCTGACGGCGACGGTGCCCGACGCCGAGGAGCGCAACGCGGCCCGCGCCGAGGCGGCTGCGAAGACCGGGTTCGACAAGTTCGACCCGGGCAACATCTCGCCGTTCGCCGCCTACCTGGCGACGGCAGGCTGCCCGATCGGCGGCAAGGTGTTCTTCGTCTACGGCGGCGAGGTGCACCTGTTCCAGCCGTACACGATGGTCGACAAGATCGAGGTCGACCACCGCTGGTCGATCGAGGAGCTGACCGCCGCCGCCGACAAGTGGGGCGCGGTGGAGTGGGACCAGCGGCTCGGGCTGAGCTGACGCTGCGCTCTGGCTAGCCCGCCACCCAGTGGGCGGCCTCGTCGTACTCGTGGTTCTGGAACGTGCGCACGTCGCCGCGCAGCATCCACTTCAACAGGTTGAGCGCGTTGCGGATCTCGTGGTCGTCGGTGACGACCGCGCCGCGGTGGAACTTGGCGTGACGGATCTCGCCGGTCAGCTCGCCCCACGCGCCGTCGACGAAGCCACCGAAGTCCGGGCCCAGGTACAGGAACAGACGAACCTGCTCGTGGACCTCGAGCACCTCGTCGAGCGCCGGCTCGACCACGGTGGTGTAGTCGTCGATCGTCACCTGACCGATCGCGCTCATGCCGACGACGCCGGCGGACAGCTCGATCGGTTCGAACATCAGCGCTGCAGTGGGGCGAGCGCCTTGGCCAGCTCCGGGACGGTCCACTTGGCGTCCTGGTTGACCTCGGCGCCGCGCGACCAGCTCTCGATCATCGTCACGTTGCCGCCCTGCACGAGGAACGTCTCGCCGTTGAACACGCAGTCGGCGCTGGCCAGGTAGGCGACCAGCGGCGAGATGTTCGCCGGGTCCCACTGGTCGAACGCGCCTTCCTTCGGCTTCATGATGTCCTCGAGGCCGGGCGTCGCCAGCGTCAGCCGGGTGCGTGCCCCGGGGGCGATCGTGTTCGACCTGACGTTGTAGCGGACCAACTCCTTGGCGGCGATCTGGCTGAACGTGGCGATGCCGGTCTTCGCCGCGCCGTAGTTGGCCTGGCCCGGGTTGGAGAACAGGCCGGACGTGCTCGACGTGTGCACGAGGTTGCGCGGCTTGGTGACGCCGGCCTTGTGCTGCTCGCGCCAGTAGGCGGCGGCCCAGCGGGTGGGCGCGAAGTGACCCTTCAGATGGACGTTGATCACCGCGTCCCACTCGGCCTCGGTCATGTTGACGATCACCCGGTCGCGCAGGATGCCGGCGTTGTTGACGAGGATGTCGAGGTCGCCGAACGCCTCGACCGCCGTGTTGATCAGGCTCTGGGCGCCTTCCCAGTCGGCGACGTTGTCGTTGTTGGCGACCGCTTCGCCGCCGAGCGCCTTGATCTCGTCGGCCACCTGGTGAGCGGGCGTCGAGTCGGTACCGGTGCCGTCGTTGGCGCCGCCGAGATCGTTGATGACGACCTTGGCACCCTCCCCGGCGAAGAACAGCGCGTGCTCACGACCAATGCCGCGGCCCGCTCCCGTGATGATGGCGACTCGACCGTCCAACGACCCCATGGACACACCTCCTCGTGCGTGGGGGCACGTTACGCAAGGGGCCGCAGGCGCGCCGAATTGCCGGGCGGCCGCTACGTCACGGTGAGGTCGACGGCGGTGCCGCGGCGCAGCTGCTGGCCGGTCGTGACGGCCTGGCCGTCGACCGTCGCCGACGAGACGGTCCCGTTGGCGTTGCCGGTGACCGTGCCGACCGACAGCCCGGCGGTGGCCAGCGCGTTCTGCGCCTGCTGCAGGCCGAGGCCGATCACCTCCGGGACGGCGACGACGTCGGGGCCCTTGGACAGCACCACGGTGACGGTCGAGTCACGTGGCACCTGGGCGCCGGCGGCCGGGTCCTGGCGGATCACCGCGCCGGCCGGGACGCTGTCGCTGAACTCGGCCGGGCCCTCGGCGTCGGCGAGCTGGATGGCCTCGACGGCGGCCTTGGCGTCGGCAGCGGCCAGCCCGCCGAGGGACGGCACGGTGCGCGGTGCCGGACCGGCCGAGAGCACGACCTGCACGGTCGTGCCCGGGTCGACGACCGCGCCGGTGGTCAGCTCGGGATGGTCCGGCACGCTCCACGACACGACGATGCCCTGCAGCACGGTCTCGTCGTTCACCGGGGCGCCCTGGCTGATCTGCAACTGCTGGGCGGCGAGGGTGGCGGTGGCCTGATCGAGGGTCTGACCGGTGACGTCGGGCAACCGCGGCGCAGGCCCCTTCGACGGGATGATCCGCACGGTCGTGCCCTTGTTGACGGAGTTCCCGGCCACCAGGTTCGGCTGATCGGGGACGGTCCACGAGACCACCGAGTCCTTCGGGATCGTGTCGTCGAACACCGCGTCGCCGACCACGGTCTCGAGGCCGAGCCCAGTCAGTGTGTCGGTCGCCTCCTGGACGGTCTTGCCACGCAGCTCGGGCAGGGTGCGCGGCGCCGGGCCGGTGCTGATCACGATCGTCAGCGTCTTGCCCTCGGCGAGCTTCGTGCCGGCCGGCGGGTCGGTGCTGATCACCATGCCGTCGGCGACGGTCTCGCTCGGCTCCTGCGGGGTCAGCGTGCTCCAGCCGAAGCCGGAGACCTCGTTGAGCGCCGCGCCCTGGCTCTTGCCGGCGAGGTCGGGGACGGTGTGCGACACGGTGCGGGTGAAGAACCAGGTGGCGGCGCCGCCGGCCGCGGCGAGCACGAGGATCAGCGGGATGATCCACCACAGGCGGCTGCGCCGGCGCCGGCGCGGCTCGCCGGGGAGGTCCTCGTCGTAGATCGTCGGCGCGACCGGCGGATGCGGTGACGGGATGCCGGCGCGGTCGTCGACGCGCGCCGCGGTCGGCATCAGCTGCGTCGGGTCGGGCGGCGGGGTGGCCGCCGGCATGGCCTGGGTCGAGGCGAGGTCGGGCAGACCGAACGCTGCGGCGACGCCGGTCGGGTCGTCGACGCCGGGGGGTGGCGGCGTCGTCGTGCCCGCACCGGTCGGCGCAGGGACCCATGCCGACGGCATCGCCTGGGTCGGCGGGCCTCCGTCGTCGTGCTCGGTCGTGGTCCGGACGGCCTCGGTGGTCGCGGCGATCGGCGCGCCGGCGTCGTCACCTGACGCGGCGGCCACACTCGGGGCCGCCGCCACGTCCTCGGCGCCACCGGTGCCCGAGTCGGACGTCGGGGCAGATGCGCCGGCGCCGGTGCCCGTCGCGACATCGGTGCCGACCGCCGCGACATCGGCGCCGGCCGTCGTCGGGGAGATGGCGGCGGCGACCGCATCGCCGACATCGGCACCGCGGGCGGCGACTGCATCGCCTGACACCGCGGCCGCACCGCCCGCACCGCCCGACGCGGCAGCCGCATCGGCGGCGGCGTCAGCACCCGGGGCAGCAGGTGCGTCGTCCGGCGTGGCCGATCCAGCGACGGGAACGGAGGCCGCACCGCCGGCCGCCGTGGACCCGGCAGCGACGTCCGCGTCGTCGGCCTCGTCGTCGACACCGGGAACGTCCGGTCCGGTCGTCGAGGCCGGCGCATGCGCCCCGGCGAGCGGGTCGCCCAGCGGGGTCGGCGTGCTCGGCCCGCTCGCCGCCGCAGCAGCACCGGTGGCGATCACGGTGCGACCGACCCGGGAACCGCCGGTCTCGTCGGACGACCTGGCCCCGACGGGGCGACCGAGCTGGCGGGTGGCCTCGGCCTCGTCGAGGTCGAAGAGCCCGGCGCCGAACACCTGGATCGGGGCCGGGCGCGGCAGGCGCTCGGCGGTGCGCACCAGCGCCTGACCGAGCTCGGCGACCGACGAGCGACCCTCGGGATCCGGCCGGCCGGCACGTTCCAGCACCGCGGCCAGTGGACCGAGGTCGGCCGACACCGGCAGCAGCTTGTTCATCCGGTTCTGCAGCGTGGCGACCGTCGAGTCGCCGACGAACGGCACCCGACCGGTGACGCACTCCAGCATCGTCAGGCTCAGCGAGTAGACGTCGCTCTTGGGCACCAGCCGGTGCTCGCCGGCGACCTCAGGGGCGACGTACATCGCCCGGTCGTTGCTGACGTGGACCGCGTCGGCCCACAGCACGCCGCCGAGCAGCTGGCCGAGGCCGACGTCGATCAACCGGGGGACGCCGTCGTCGCCGAAGACGATCGTCGACGGGCGCACGTCACCGTGCACCAAGCCGCCGCGGTGCACGACGTCGAGGGCGCGCAGCACGTCGAGGCCGACCGAGAGCGTCTGCGACGGCGAGAGCGTGCGCCCGCGGTCGAGCACGTCGCGCAGGCTGCCGCCGCCGAGCTGCTCGACGGTCACGTAGCGGGTCTGGTGACGGTTCCAGCGATCGGTGCCCCAGTCGAGGATCTGGGCGATGTGCGGCTCGCGCAGCGCCGCAGCACACCGCATCGTCTCGTCGAACGCGCCGGCGAACACCGGGTTGGCACAGATGTCCGGGTGCACGACCGTCAAGGAGACGACCCGCTGGTCGCGCTCGTCGAACGCGTCGAACACCGCGGCGTCCAGCCCCGACCCGCGACGCGACCCGAGCCGGTAGCGGCCTGCGACGGTCCGCCCGCTGAACTGCTGCTGGCTCGCCATGCGACCGTCGACGCTACCCGCGGCGAGCGATCGGCCCATCGCGCGGTGGGAATGGCGGCTCGACGCCAGAGAATGAGGCCCCGTGGCACGCAAGGTGGACAAGCGACTGGCGATCTGCAGCTTCCTGATCGCGATCGGCCTGGTCGTCGTGGTCGTCGGCGTGCTGCGAGGCATCACCGGCGACGAGGCGGCCAACCTGCCGTCGGCGATCGAATCGGTCGAGCCGAGCGTGGGCGCCGAGAACGTCCCGAACCAGAGCCGGATCTTCGTCGACCTGCAGGCCGGCTACACCGGCGAGCTGATCGTCGACGGGAAGTTGCTGCAGACGATCAGCGAGGACGCGCGGGGCGACGTGCTGCCAGGCCAGCAGGCCAAGGAGGTGTTCACCACCGTCTACGCCGAGGGCAACGCGACGCTGACGTTCCAGCCCAAGGACGGCGCCCCGATCGAGAGCCTCGCCCAGGGCGAGCACGAGGTGACCGTGCAGTACTGGCCGATCGTCAACCCCGACGCCGCCAGCCACTTCACCTGGAAGTTCAACGTCGTTTAGGTTTCGACGCTCGATTCGCTCGATTCGCTCGATTCGCTCGCTCATCTCGGTCGAGCTTCGATGAGCGGCCTTCGGCCGCACCCAGCTGGTGATGGCCGGCCATCCTCGATCATGCGTAGGCGTCGAGGGCGAGCTTGATCGCCAGGAACAGGGCGGCAACGGCGATCGCGACCCGGAGGGGGCCGACGGGAGCCCGGCGGACGACGGTGGGGCCGATCCGGCCGCCGACGAGCAGGCCGAGGCCGAGCGGGACGGCTGCGGACCAGCGGACGGGGCCGAACAGCACGAAGCCGAGCGCGGCCACGGCGTTGGCCGCACCGAGGACGACGTTCTTGAACGCGTTGGCTCGCGGCAGCGGGTCGCTGGTGGTACGCAGCAGCACGGCGAGGATGATCACCCCGGCGCCGGCGCCGAAGTAGCCGCCGTAGATGCCGACCGCGAACATCGCCGCCAGCACCCGGCGATCGTGACCGGGGGGCTGCACGGCCGCCAGTGCATCCTCGACGATCCGGCGGCGGGCGAGCATCGCCACCGCGGCGGCAGCGACGAAGAACGGGACCACCTTCTCGAACGATTCACCCGGCAGGGCCAGCAGCAGCACGCCGCCGAGCAGCCCGCCGGCCACTCCTGCCGCCACCATCGGGACGAGCCGCGTGCGCTGGCCGCGCAGCTCGGGCCGTGATCCGCTGATCGACCCGATGCTGGAGCCGACGAGGGCAACAGTGTTGGTGACGTTGGCGGTGACGGGCGCCAGCCCGATCGCCAGCAGCGCCGGATAGCTGGCCAGCGAGGCCAGCCCGGCGATGCTCCCGGACAGCCCGCCGGCGAAGCCGGCGAGCACCAGGAAGACGACCTCGCCGAGCGACACGGCCGACAGTGTGCCGACATCGCCGGTGCCGGGCGCCAGCGATCCGGGTTCGTGTCAGCGCACGAACCGACGTGTGCGTTTGTGCGCTGACACAAACCTCGGGTGGCGGCAGGGCGCTGCGGCTGGGGCTCGGGCGCGACGGGGGGCTCAGTCGGCGGGTTCAGCCGGTTCGGCGGCTTCCGACGTCACGGGTGCCTCAGGGAGCTCGCCGGTCGCCAGGAGCTGCTCGAAGGCGTCCTCGTCGAGGATCGGGATGCCGAGCGTCTGGGCCTTGGTGAGCTTGCTGGCGCCGGGCTCGTCGCCGACGACGACGGCGAACGTCTTGGCGCTGACGCTGCCGGGGCTCTTGCCACCACGGTCCTTGATCGCCACCTCCGCCTCCTCGCGGTTGTAGCGCGACAGCGTGCCGGTGACGACGACGGCCCTGCCGGCGAGGGTCGGGGCGACGTGGCTGACCTCGACGCGGCCGAAGTCGACGCCGGCGGCGCGCAGCTTGTCGACGATCTCCCGGTTGGCCTCGATCGCGTACCAGCGGACGATCGAGGCGGCGATCGTCGGGCCGACGCCATCGGTGGTGGCCAGCGCAGCCTCGTTGGCGGCGAGGATGTTGTCGAGCGAGCCGAAGCGGCGGGCCAGCGCGTCGCTGGCCGACGGGCCGAGGCCCTTGATGCCGAGGGCGGTGAGCAGCCGGGGCAGCGGCCGATCCTTGGAGCCGGCGATCGCCGCGAGCAGCTTGTCGGCGCTGATCTGGGCGAAGCCCTCCAGGGCGAGCAACTGCTCGGCGGTCAGCGAGTAGATGTCGGCCGGATCGGCGACCAGGCCGGCGTCGCTGAGCTGGAAGACCGTGCGCTCGCCGAGGCCCTCGATGTCCATCGCCCCGCGCGACGCGAAGTAGATGATCCGCTGGTCGCGCTGGAACGGGCAGGCCGGCTCGACGCAACGCGTGTCGGCCTCGCCCTCGGCGCGCACCAGCACGGTGTGCAGCGGGCACGGGCACCGCTGCGGGAACTGCCACGGCTGGGAGTCCGCCGGGCGCAGTGACAGCACCGGGCCGACGACCTCGGGGATGACGTCGCCGGCCTTGCGGACGATCACCGTGTCACCGGGCCGGACGTCCTTGGCGCGCACCTGGTCCTCGTTGTGCAGCGTGGCCATCTGCACGGTGGACCCGCCGACGAACACCGGCTCGAGCACCGCGAACGGCGTGGTCCGCCCGGTGCGCCCGACGGACACGGCGATGTCGCGCAGCACCGTGGTGCGCTCCTCGGGCGGGAACTTGTAGGCGATCGCCCAGCGCGGCGCCCGTGAGGTGAAGCCGAGCAGCTCACGGTCGGCCAGCGAGTCGACCTTGGCGACTGCGCCGTCGATCTCGTACGGCAGGTCGTGACGGTGCTCCTGCCAGTGGGTGGCGAACGCGTAGACGCCGTCGAGGTCCGCGACCGTGCGGATCTCCGGGTTGACAGGGAAGCCGAGACCGTCGAGGAACTCCAACGTCTCGTGGTGGGTGACGAGCTCGGGCCCGCCGATCACCTGGCCGAGCTGGTAGCTCCAGAAGCTGAGCTCGCGCGAGGCGGTGACCGCCGGGTTCTTCTGGCGCAGGCTGCCGGCGCCGGCGTTGCGCGGGTTGGCGAAGCGCGGCTGGCCGGCCGCGGCCTGGCGCTCGTTGAGCGCCTCGAAGCTGGCGATCGGCATGTACACCTCGCCACGGACCTCGAGCACCTCGGGCGCGCCGGCACCGAGGCGCTTGGGCACGGCGGCGATCGTGGCGACGTTGGCGGTAACGTCCTCACCGACGCGGCCGTCGCCGCGCGTCGCCGCCTGCACGAACCGCCCGTGCTCGTAGCGCAGGCTCATCGCCAGCCCGTCGATCTTCAGCTCGCAGACGAGCGCGGCCTCGATGCCGCCCAGGCCGCGGCGGACGCGGTCGCCCCACGCGGTGAGCTCGGCGAGGTCCATCGCGTTGTCCAGGCTGGTCATCGGTTCGGCGTGGACCACCGGCGCGAACGACGCCGACAGCACGCCGGACCCGACGACCTGCGTCGGCGAGCCGGCGGTGAGCAGCTCGGGATGCGCCTCCTCGATCGAGCGCAGCTCGCGGACGAGCGCGTCGTACTCCGCGTCGGCGATCTCCGGCGCGTCGTCGGCGTAGTAGCGCTCGTCGTGGTGAGCGATGAGCCTGCGCAGCTCGTCGGCCCGCTCGGCCTCCAGGGTCATCGTCGTCTCATCGCGGTCGCCCAGATCGAACCGCCCAGGGCGACGAGCGCGCCGACGGTGAGGAACACCGGGCAGGGATCGGCACAGGGCGGCGAGCCGGTCTCGCCGGCGCGGCGGCCCCCCAAGCCGCCGGCGCGACCGGCATGACCTGACCCCACGGCGCAGACGACCGCGGAGGGGGCGCGCTCCCCCACGACGACGGAGGGGGAGGATGCGGCGGCAGCGGCGGCGCTGGCAACCCGAGGTCCGACATGGCTGCGATGGTACGCCGGGGGTGCGCGACGGTTTCGGAAGCTCTATGCGCCGAGCATGAAGCGGGCACCGACAGCCTGGTCGCCGACGCGGCGAGCGATCTCGGCGCACAGGCGGTGGACCCGCTCGGCGACGGCCGGCGTGTGCGTGCCGAGTCCGCAGGCCGGGGTGATCAACGCCTGGCGGCGCAGCATCGTCGGATCGGCACCACGCTCGACGAGCCTGCACCAGAGCTCGCTGAGCTGTCGCCACGGCCGCTCCGCCGACGTGACGATCGGTCCGTCGGTCGGCACCGCGCCCCACGCCACCCAGCCACCGTCCTCCAGGAAGCGGATGAGGTAGCCGGCAGAGTCGGCCAGCGCCGGCACGGCCGGCACGGACAGCACGGTCGGGCCGGCGGCGAGCAGCGGGGCGATGTCAGCGTGTGCGCAGACGTGCAGGCCGGCGACGGCGTGCGGCTCGATCGCCGCCAACGCGCCCGACACGAGGTCGATCGCCGTGTCCGGGGCGATCGGGAAGCCCGGCTGCATCAGCTCGCCGAGGGACGGCTCGTCGATGAACACCAGCTGCGCGCAGCCGGGCAGCGCCCGATCGACGATGCCGATGAGGTGCTGGACGTGACCGCGGACGGCGCGCACGGCGGCCTCGAATGCGTCGTGCAGCGGCACGCCGGCGCGCAGCATCGCCAAGCCGAGCGTGACGGGCCCGACGAACTGCCACTTCACCGGACCGCTGCGTCCCGCCGCGGCGTCGAGGAACGCCCGGAACCCGCCGAACGCGTCGTGCCAGAGGTCGGTGCGGACCGGCGCGAGCGGGTCGATGCGCTGGACGTCGACGGCGATGCTGCCGTACTGACCGACCGTGATGCCGCGGATGCCGACCATCGCCTGGACGATCATCCCCTCGGCCGGCGAGCGCTTCGGCAGCGACGGGATCGCCGGGAGCGGCATCGCCCGCAGGCTGAACGCGGCAGCCTCGTCCGCATCGCGATGCGGGAGACTGCCGATGCCGGTGGCGGTGCCACTGGGCAGCTGCACGCGGTGCACGGGTCTCCCTTCTCTGTCGTTCGTCATCGTGACATGCCGGCCGCTCGTCGCCCGAAGCGGGATCGGCCTTGATCGGACTGGATTGGATACGTTGACCGCGTGCCACGCGGTTCGACAAATCACAACCCTGTCCATCCGCGACGATGACGGCTCGCGCAGCGTTGTGGGTCGGCCGCGTGCTGTGGCTGATCGTCGGCATCACCGGTTGGTTGGCGATCGGGTCGGCGCTCGACGGGCGGGCGACGGCCGCGTCAGCGGCCGCGCAGACAGGCGCGTGGGCGATGTTCGCGGTCGGCGTGATCGCACTGATCGTGCCGAGCACCGTCAGCCTCACGGCACTGCGGATGGTCGCGCCGGTGGTGCCGGTCGTCGCCGTGGCCGCGCTCGCCGGTGGTGCCGGCATCGCCCGCGGCTTGCCGTTTCTCGCTGCCGGCCTGATCGCCGTCGCCGCGTCCGCGATGGGCGAGCTCGGCGAGGCGTTCGCCCAGGCATCCGCATACGGCGACGAGCGCCGCTTCCCGTTGCGACCGCCGGTCGGCTTCCTGCTCGCGGTGGTGGTCGGTTGGCTCGTTTGGGCCGCGCTGCTCGTCACCGGCTTCGTGCTCCTCGTCCACGAGGACTGGGTGGTCGGCGTCGTGCCGGCCGCGCTCGGGGTGGCGGCGTCGTGGCAGCTCGGCCTGCGCTGCCACCGCCTGTCGCGGCGCTGGCTCGTCGTCGTCCCGGCGGGCCTCGTCGTGCACGACCACCTCGTCCTCGCCGAGACCCTGCTCGTGCAGCGCACGACGTTGACGCGCGTCGGCCTGGCGCTCACCGGTACCGAGGCAGCCGACCTCACCGGACCGTCGGGCGGTCACGCGGTGGAGATCGCCGTGCGCGAGATGGTGAAGATCACGTTCGCCCCGACGGCGCGCGGCGCCGACACACGAGCGATCCACGCCCGCTCGTTCCTGGTCGCCCCCACCCGCCCCGGCCGCGCCCTCGCCGACGCGGCGGCACGCAACCTGCCGGTGGCGTCCTAGCGTTTCGACGCTCGATTCGCTCGCTCATCTCGGTCGAGCTTCGAAGAGCGGCCTGCGGCCGCACCCAGCTGGCAGTGCGCCTCACGCACAGCGAGTCGGCGCACGGCGGAGGGGGATCGCGGAGCGCCCCCTCCGCACCACCCCCACACGCGACCAGCGTTGGTGGCCCCGGCCTCAGCGAGGTCGGGCGGCGAGCGCGCCGCCCAGCACGTACTGGTCGTTGTCGTCGTAGAACACGAGGCTCTGGCCGGGGGCGATGCGGCGCTGCGGCTGCTGCCAGCGCACCTCGCCGTCGCGCAGTGTCGCCGGCATCGTCGCCCCGTGCGCGGAGCACTGCACGCGCACCTCGCCCGACCACGGCGCCGCGCTCCACACGAGGTCCGTGAACGGTTGGGCGTCGACGAGCAGGTCGGCGTCGGCACCCACGACGACGCGTGGTGACGCCCCGGCGTCGACGTCCACGACGTAGCGCTTCGGGCCGCCGCCGGGCAGGCCGATGCCGCGGCGCTGACCGACGGTGACGAGCTCGACGGCGTCGACCGCGCCGACCTCCTCGCCGGACGTGTCGACGACGACGGCACGGCGCAACGGGATGCGCGACCCGAGGAACTCGGTGCGCCCGCCGGTGCTGGTGATGAAGCAGACGTCCTGCGAGTCCGGCTTGTCCGCTGTGCGCAGGCCCAGCTCCGCGGCGCGCTCGCGCACCTGAGTCTTGGTGAGGTGGCCGACCGGGAACATGGTGCGGGCCAGCTGCGCCTGATCGAGCACGTGGACGACGTAGCTCTGGTCCTTCGCCGCGTCGGCACCGCGGGCGACGCGCAGCACGCCGCCGACGTCGACGACGCGGGCGTGGTGACCGGTGGCGACGGCGTCGAAGCCGAGCAGGCCGGCACGCTCGGCGAGGCGGGCGAACTTGAGGTGGCGGTTGCACTCGATGCACGGGTTCGGGGTGTTCCCGTGGCGATGAGCGTCGACGTACGGGTCGACGACGCGCGCGGCGAAGTCCTCGCCGAAGTTGAACACGAGGTGGTCGATGCCGAGCTGGTGGGCGACGCGGCGGGCATCGTCGACGTCGGCAACCGAGCAGCACCCGGTGTCGCTGTCACCGCCCCACAGCTTCATCGTCACCCCGACGACCTCGTGGCCGGCGCGCAGCAACTCGGCCACGGCGACGGACGAGTCGACGCCACCGCTGAGCGCGGCCATCACCTTCATCGTCGCCCGCCCGACTGCTCACGCCCGCACGGACGACGCTGGTCGGCCGCCCGACGCAGCCGGGTGACGGCGTCGATCACCGCCGCCGCGCCGCGGTCGACGTCGGCATCCGTCGTGGTGCGTCCGAGCGTCAGGCGCAGCGCGCCCGTCGCCAGCGACCGCGGCACCCCCATCGCGGCCAGCACGTGCGACGGCTCCATCGCCCCGCTGGCGCACGACGACGCCGCGGTGGCGCACACCCCGGCCTCGTCGAGCAGGAACAGCAGCGCCTCGTTCTCGACGCCGTCGATGCACACGTGCGCGGAGCCGGCGACCTTGTGATCGCGCGGCACCGTCTCGACGACGCCGTCGAGCTCGGCGAGCAGGGCGTCGACGAGCCGGTCGCGCGAGCGCGCCGATCCGTCCGCCTTCGGCGACGCGCTCGGCGGCGGTGAGCCGCAGCGCCGCCGAGAGCGCGGCGATCCCGGCGACGTCGTGCGTGCCGCTGCGCCGCTCGCGCTCCTGTCCGCCGCCGATCAGCAGTGGGGCCAGGCTCGTGCCCTCACGGACGACGAGGACCCCGACGCCCTTGGGCCCGCCGAACTTGTGCGCCGACAGCGACAGCGCGTCGACGTGCGGCCACAGCGCGGCGAGGTCCAGCCACGACGCGGCCTGCACCGCGTCGGTGTGCAGCACCGCGCCGGGCGCGAGCCGGCGCACGATCGTTGCCACGGCGGCGAGGTCGGTGATCGTGCCGACCTCGTTGTTCACCGCCATCACGCTGACCACTGCGGCCGGCTCGGCGGCAAGCGCGTCGCTCAGCGCGTCGAGGTCGACGTGGCCGGCCGAGTCGACGCCGACGAGCGCACCGTGCGCCGCCTCCACCGAGGCGAGCACGGCGTGGTGCTCGACCGCCGGGCACACGGCCCGGCCAGGCCGGCGGGCCAGCGCGCCGGCGATCGCGGTGTTGTCGGACTCCGTGCCGCAACCGGTGAACACGACCTCGCCGGGGCGGCAGCCGATCACGCCGGCGACCACCTCGCGGGCGTCGTCGACCTCGCCGCGCACGGCCCGGGCGAAGCGGTGCGAGCCCGACGGGTTGGCGTAGCGCTCCGTCAGGTACGGCAGCATCGCCTCGACCGCCTCGGTGCGCATCGGCGTCGTCGCCGCATGGTCGAGGTAGCACCAGGTCATGCCGCGAGGCTACGAGCAGCGCCGCTTGGCGGGCGGGACCGAGAACGGCGGTGGCGGCGGTCCGACCGGTGTCGCCCCCGGCTGGCAGCCGGGGAGGTGCTGGCGCTGGTGGCGGGCGATCGCGCACAGCAGGAACGTCTCAGGGTGCACCTGTCGGTGCCACGGGTGGCCGACCGCCGCAGCGAAGCGCGAGCGCGCCAACCGCACGCTGCGGCGCAAGCCGACGCCGGCGCCGCACTCCTCGACGACGACCGCCGGCGGCACCAGCAGCACGAGCGCGGCGAGGAAGAACCACACGTGACCGACGGACCACGCGCCGGGCAGGTGCCGCCACGTGCGGCGCCGTGCGGCGCGCATCGACACCGGGCGACCGAACGTCGCGTCGACGTACACCGCTGCCGGGTACCCGCCGGCGAGCGCGACCGCCAGCGACGTCGCCACCATCGCCACGTAGGCGACGGTCCGGTCGGCGGTCGTCGCCGAGTCGGCCAGTCCGATCGGCTCGGGGACCGCCACCGCCGAGCCCGACAGCGCCTCGAAGCGGTCGAACACCAGCGTCGACAGCAGCAGGTTGGCGACGATCGCCGGCAGCAGGAGCACGGCCGAGCCGACGACGGCCTCGGGGGTGTGGCGCTGCAGCACGTGCGCCCCGGCGTCGATCGAGCCGAGCACGAGGCGATCGTCGGGCTTGAGGCGCACGGCGCGGCGAGCGACGGCACCCGGTGCCCTGGCGTCACGGGCGGCCGCGGCCGGCTCGCCGGGCGCGGCCGCCGGCGCCTCGATCCGCGCCCACTGGCCCACCCGGCCCATCATGGTCGATGATGCCCGAGTGATCGGGTACACCTCGTCGACCTACGGCGACGCCTTCGCCGACGTCTACGACGACTGGTACCACGACCTCGACGACGTCCCCGCGGCCACGGCGACGCTCGCCGCGCTCGCCGGCGACGGCGGCCGCGTGCTCGAGCTGGGCGTCGGCACCGGCCGGCTGGCGGTGCCGCTTGCCACAGCGCTCACGGCGCGTGGTGGCACCGTCACCGGCGTCGATTCCAGCTCGGCGATGCTCGAACGCCTCCGGCGCAACGACCCCGGCGGGCTCGTCGCCGCCCACCACGGCGACATGGTCGACGCCCTCCCCGACGGCCCGTTCGACGTCGTCCTCGTCGCCTACAACACGCTGTTCAACGTGCTCGACGAGGCCCGCCAGGCGCAGTGCATCGCCGCCGCGGCAGCACGCCTCGCGCCCGGCGGCGTGCTCGTCGTCGAGGCGTTCGTCCCCGATGAGCAGGCCGGATCCGCACGCGACGACGTCACCGTGCGCTCGCTGACCACGACCGAGGTGGTGCTCAGCGTGTCGCGCGCCCGCCCCGGCACCCAACGCGTCGAGGGCCAGCACATCTCGATCAGCGAGACCGGCGGCGTGCGCCTGCGGCCGTGGGCGATCCGCTGGGCGACGCCGGCGCAGCTCGACGAGATGGCCGCGAGCGCCGGTCTCGGGCGTGTCGCGCGATGGTCGTCGCTGGCCGCCGCGCACTTCGACGACCACAGCGCGCGCCACGTCAGCATCTACGCGTCGCGTCCACCACGTCGGCGAGGCAAGCGGTCGGGTGACAAACGTTCTAGGCTGAACGTGCTGTGAGTCAACTGCGCCTGAACCCCCTCACCGGTCGCTGGGTCACCATCGTCGCCGAGCGGGCGGAACGCCCCTCCGACTTCCGTCCGCGCTCCGAGGTCATCGATGCCGACCCGAGCCGTCCCTGCCCGTTCTGCCCCGGCCACGAGGAGGACACCCTCCCGCGCTGGAGACCGTCGACGACGGTGGCAGCTGGAAGATCCGTGTGATCCCCAACCTCTATCCGGCCTTCGACGGCGAGGAGCCGTTCTCCGTGCACCACCTCGGCCCGGTGCACGTGGAGGCGGAGGCCAGCGGCATCCACGAGGTCCTCGTGATCTCGCCGTACCACGACCTGCGCGACCATCCGCTCACCGACGAGGACACCGCCGAGCTGATGCGCGTCATCAAGCTCCGTCTCGAGGCGCACGCGGCGATCCCGAACGTGCGCTACACGCAGGCGATCATCAACCACGGCCGCGAGGCCGGGGCGTCGATCGCCCACCCGCACGGCCAGCTGCTCGGCCTGCCGTTCGTCCCCGGCGAGATCCTCGACGAGCAGCGGGCGTTCAGCCGCTTCGACGGCGGCTGCATCCTGTGCGCGACGGTGGAGACCGAGCTGGTCGACGGCAAGCGCGTCCTGTTCGCCAACGACGACGTCGTCTGCGTCTGCCCGTACTGGAGCGGTTCGCCGTACGAGCTGCTGATCATCCCCCGACGTCACGAGCTGCACCTCACCGACGCCGACGACCAGTCGCTCGCCTCCTTCGGCGTCGCCATCCGCGAGTCGCTGGACATGCTCCGCGAGCTGCACGGCGACGTCGCCTACAACATGGTGTTCCACACCGCGCCGCACCACTACCACGGCGCGTACCACTGGCACCTCCACCTGTACCCCAAGCTGGTCACCACGGCCGGCTTCGAACGTGGCACCGGCGTGATGATCAACATCATCCCGCCGGAGCTGGCGGCCGAGCAGCTGCGCCACGTGTCGATCAGAGCCTGAGCGGAGGCGGCGATGGCGGCAGCCATGGCCAGGGTCCGATGTGAGGTCGAGATCGACGCCACGCCCGACGAGGTGTGGGCGCACATCGCCGACGTCACCCGTCACACGGCGTGGATGCGCGACGCCCAGGCCATCCGCCTGCTGAGCGAGCAGACCGAGGGCGTCGGCACGCGCTACGAGTGCGACACCAAGATCGGCCCGCTGACGCTGACCGACGTGATGGAGATCATCGACTGGCGCCCCGGCGTGGCCATGGGCGTCCGCCACGAGGGCGTCGTCACCGGCGCCGGGCTGTTCACGCTGACGCCGATCGACATGGACCGCCGGACCCGCTTCGCATGGACCGAGGAGCTGCGCTTCCCGTGGTGGCTCGCCGGGCCGTTCGGGGCGACGGTCGGCGGCCACACGGTGCTCAGCGCGATCTGGAACCGCAACCTGCGCGACCTCAAGGCGCAGATCGAGGAACCGCCGACCACACCTACGTGAGGGAGCCTCTGCCTCGGAGGACCCCAGCACAGCGGTGCACGCTGCCGCGCCGGACGGCTTCACCGACCTGCTCCCGCAACGCCGGGAACTGTCGACGTCGGGCCGGTCCAACGGACCGAAGCGGCCAGCTCGCTGCGCTCGCTCTCGGTCGCGATCAACGCACCGGCCCGGGGGTCAGCGGGTCGGCCAGGTGTGCAGGGTCTCGTAGCGGGCACCGGCGGGGTCGAGGCGGCTCTGCACGAGGGCGATCTCGTCGACGGGAAAGCTCGTCGAGACGGGCGCACCGAGCGTCGTCGGCAGGTGCGCGTACGGCTTGAGTCGGGCGAGGGTCAGGTGGCCGACGAAGCGCCGCCGCGGCGGTGGGTCGCCGAGATGGCGGGTGGCCTCGGTCACCGTTGCGGCCAGCTCGTCCAGCCCGGCGACGGGGACGACCAGGGCACGATCGGCGAGCACGTCGACGGCCGGCCCGAGCACCGCCTCGGTGGGCGCGAGCGGGGCGCGGTCGAGCGCATCTGCCACCGCGCCGGCGTCGGCCTCGCCGAGGAAGCGCAGGGTGACGTGCCAGCGATCCGGGCGTACGAAGCGCACCCCGCGCTGGTCCTTGCGACGCAACGCGCACAGCTCCTCGACCACCTCCTCGAGCGGCCAGACGGCGACGAACAACCGAGACATGCCGACGAGTCAAGCGAGCGCACGCACGATCGCGGTCACGGCCGCGCCGAGGACGACGACGACGATCAGCGGCGCCCGGCGCCAGGCGGCGACGATCGCCGCAGTGACACCGGCGGCGCGGGCGTCGATCACCAGGTCGTGACCGGTCGAGAACGTGTTCAGGGCGACCAGCGCGCTGATCATCGCCGCCGGGATCAGCGCCAGGCAGCGGGCGACCGGCGGCGGCATCGTCCGGTCACCGACGACGATCAGCCCGATCACCTTGAACGCGTAGCAGCCGGCGGCGAGCACGACGATGAACCACCAGCTCATCGGTGCGCTTCGCCTTCGGCCACGGCGCGCCGACGTCTCCCGCGGGGATGCCGACGAGCACCGCCAGCACGGCGCACAGGATCGGCACCCCGATCGGCGTGAACGGGATCAGCGCGACGCACACGGTGACGCCGATCGCCGCGGCGACGCGGGCGCGGCGGTCCTGGCGCAAGAGCGGCCAGACCATCGCCACGTACGCCGCCGGGAACGCGGCGTCGAGCCCGAACTTCTCCGGGTCGACCGCCCGACCGGCCAGCGCCCCGACGAGCGTGCCGAGGTTCCAGAACACGAACACCGCGGTCCCGGTGATCCAGAACGCGAGGCGGCGCATCCGCTCGTCTCGTTGGCCCATCGCCATCGACGTCGACTCGTCGATCGTCAGCTGCGCGGCCACCAGGCGGGTGCCGAGCCGGCCGCGCATGTGGCTGGCCATCGCCAGGCCGTACACGCCGTTGCGAGCGCCGAGCACGAGCGCCCCGCCGATCGCCGACGGGTACGAGCCGCCGGCGATCAGCACGCTGATCGCCGAGAACTGCGACGCCCCGGTGAACACCAGCAGCGAGATCACGCAGGCCTGCAGCACCGTGGCATGGGCGCTCACCGCGCCGACGCCGAACGAGATCCCGAACACGCCGACGGCGACGCCCAACGTCAGGCTGGCCGCGACGACCGGCCGAGTCTCCTCGTCTCGCCACAGGTGCAGCACGGCGCCGGAGCATAGGGACGCCACCCGTGGAGGCGCCGCCGTGCTCGTGGTGCCCTCACCACCCGGCCGAAGCCAGACCTTGTCGCGCCGTGACCGGAAAGTCTCCGGTCAGCGCGCGACAAGGTCCGATCGATCGACGGGCCGGAGGCCGACCACCACGAGCCATCACCAACGCCGCGCTCCCAACCACACGACGCCGAGCGGCGGGAGGTCGACGACGGCCGACGCCGACTGGTGCTGCCAGGCGATCTCGTCGGTGGCCGAGACCGAGACCACGCCACCGCGGAAGCCGCTGCCGTCGTAGGCCGGGGCGTCGGTGTCGACGAGCACCTCCCACTCCCCCGCCCACGGCAGGCCGACGCGGTACCCGGGCCGAGGCGCCGGCGTGAAGTTGGCGATGCAGGCGACGACGCTCGCCCCAGCGTGCCCCCAGCGCAGGAACGCGTACACCGAGTGCTCGGCATCGTCGGCCTCCAACCACTGGAACCCGGTCGGCTCGTGGTCGCGCTCCCACAGCGCCGGCCACGCCGCGGCGACGCCGTTCAGGTCGGTGAGCAGATCGCGGATGCCACGGTGGCGGGCATGTTCGAGCAGCCACCACGGCAGGCCAGCGGCGTCGTTCCACTCGGTGAACGGGGCGAGCTCGGCGCCCATGAACAGCAGCGGCGCACCGGGCATCGCCCACATCCACGCATACATGGCGCGCAGGTTGGCGAAGCGCTGCCAGTCGTCGCCGGGCATCTTGCCGATCAGGCTGCCCTTGCCGTGCACGACCTCGTCGTGGCTGAACGGCAGCACGAACCGCTCGCTGAACGCGTACAGCAGCCCGAACGACAGCTCCCGGTGGTGCCACTTGCGATGCACCGGGTCGGTGCGCACGTACGCCAACGTGTCGTGCATCCAGCCCATGTTCCACTTGTGGGTGAAGCCGAGGCCACCGTGGTCGATGGGGTGGGTGACCTTCGGCCACGACGTCGACTCCTCGGCGATCATCATCGCCCCGGGCACGTCGATCTGAACCGCATGGTTCAGCTGGCGCAGGAAGTCGATGGCGTCGAGGTTCTCCCGGCCGCCGAGGCGGTTGGGCACCCACTGCCCGGGGCCGCGCGAGTAGTCGAGGTAGAGCATGCTCGCCACCGCGTCGACGCGCAGCCCGTCGACGTGGAACTCGTCCAGCCAGTACAGCGCGTTGGCGACGAGGAAGTTTCGGACCTCGTTGCGCCCGTAGTTGAACACGTACGTGCCCCAGTCGGGGTGCTCGCCCTGGCGGGGGTCGGCGTGCTCGTACAGCGCGGTGCCGTCGAAGCGGGCCAGCGCCCAGTCGTCCTTGGGGAAGTGCGCCGGCACCCAGTCCATGATCACGCCGATGCCGTGCTGGTGCATCGTGTCGACGAACGCCCGGAAGTCGTCGGGGGCGCCGTAGCGCGACGTCGGCGCGTAGTAGCCGGTGACCTGGTAGCCCCACGAACCACCAAACGGGTGTTCGGCCACTGGCAGCAGCTCGACGTGGGTGAACCCGAGCGCGGCGACGTGCGCGGCGAGCTGGTCGGCCATCTCGCCGTAGGTCTGCACGCCGTCGCGCCACGAGCCGAGGTGGGCCTCGTAGATCCGCAGCGGCTGGCCGGGACCGTTGCCGCGGCGGGCCATCCACTCGCCGTCGCCCCAGTCGTGCGCCGGCTTCGGGGCCACCCTGCTGGCCGTCGCCGGCGGGGTCTCGGTGTGGAACGCCATCGGGTCGGCCTTCAGCCGTGACCGTCCGTCGGCGCCGACGACGGCGAACTTGTAGCGATCCCATGCCGACGCGTCGGCGACGACGCCGGCCCAGATCCCCGAGCGCCCCTGCGGCGCCAGTTCGGTGCCGTCGCCCCAGTCGTTCCAGTCGCCGACCACCGACACCCGGCGGGCGTCCGGCGCCCACACCGCGAAGCGGACGCCGTCGCCGGTGACGTGCGCGCCGAGGAACGCCCACAGCCGGCGATGGTTGCCCTCACCGAACAAGTGGAGGTCGAGATCCGACAGCAGCACGCCAGCCACGGTAGGCCAGGTACCCGCACGGAGGCAGCAGCTACCGTCTCGGCCGTGCGCGTCCTGATGCTGTCGTGGGAGTACCCGCCCCTCGTGGTGGGCGGCATCGCCGCACACGTCGACGGGCTCGCCCGGGCGATGACCCGGGCCGGGCACGAGGTCGTCGTGTTCTCGCTGCACCATCCGAACGTCGGCGACGACGAGACCGTCGAGGGCGTGCGCGTCCTCCGCGCCAACACCGACCTGCCGTGGCTGCCCGACGACGACCTCGTCGCCCGCATGGCCTCGGCCAACCACCAGCTCACCCAGCTCGCGGCGCGCCTCGGGCGCTGGAAGCCGCAGGTCGTCCACGCCCACGACTGGCTGGTCGCCTGGTCGGCGGACACCCTCAAGGCGCTGTGGAACGTGCCGCTGGTGGCGACGATCCATGCCACCGAGCGCGGCCGCCATGGCGGCTACGTGCCACAGGGCACGCCGGCGGAGATCAACTCGATCGAGTGGTGGCTGACCTACCAGGCCCGTGAGGTCGTCGCCTGCTCCCGGTTCATGGTCAACGAGGTGCTCGACGGCTTCGAGCTGCCGCCCGACAAGGTGCACCTCGTACCCAACGGCGTCGACACCCACCACTGGCACGTCGGCGACTCGGACGACGTCGTCGAGCGCGAGCCGCTCGTCGTCGCCTGGGGACGGATCCAGTACGAGAAGGGCTTCCAGGTGCTCGCCCAGGCGATCGCCCACCTGCGTCACCAGGTGCCCAGCATCCGTTGCGTGATCGCCGGGCGCGGCGGCTACCTCGCCGAGCTGCAGAGCCAGATCGACATCGAGGGCGTCGGCGACCTCGTCCAGCTCGCCGGGTTCGTCCCCGACGACGAGCTGCGGGCGCTGCTGCGCCGCGCCGGCTGCGTCGTCATCCCGTCGCTGTACGAGCCCTTCGGCATCGTCGCCCTCGAGGGGATGGCCGCCGGCGCGCCGACGATCGTCGCCCGCACCGGCGGCCTGGCCGAGATCGTCGAGGGCACCGACGCCGGGCTGCTGTTCGAGCCGGGCAACCACGTCGAACTGGCGGCACGCATCCGCGAGGTCCTCGGCAACGAGGAGTTGGCGGCGACGATGCGCAAGAAGGCCGCAGCCCTGCTCGCCGAGAAGTACACCTGGGACGCGATCGCCGCCTCGACCATCGGCGTCTACAAGACGGCCAAGCGACCACCGAGCTGACGACGCCAAAGGTCAGAGCGCGTCCAGCGAGCGAAGCGAGCGGACTGCTTGGGTCCGTGGGAGGCTCGTGCCGGGCAAACCCGGCTGCGCGACCGCCAGGGAGCCAACCGGACGCGCGACCGCCAGGCCGCCAGCAACGCGGCCGGCAGGCCGAGCCAGAAATACGGCGTTCACACGTCGTTGCTAGCGTCCCGCGGATGCGAGCCGTCCGAGAGTTCAAGGTCGTCCCCGCCATCCCCGACCCCCTCGGGGCGCTGACGGAGCTGGCGACGAACGTCCACTGGACGTGGGATCGCGAGACCCAGGCACTGTTCGAGCGCCTCGATCCCGCTGAGTGGAAGCGCAGCGGCCACGACCCGCTGCGGCTGATCGCGGCGATCACCGCCGGCCGCTGGGACCTCCTCGCCGCCGACCCGTCGATCGTCGACGCCACCCGTGCGGCCGCAGACCGCCTGCACGACGCCATCCACTCCCCACGCTGGTTCCAGGGCCGCCCCGAATCCCCGCTCGGGCTGGTCGCCTACTTCTCGCCGGAGTTCGGCCTCAGCGAGACGCTGCCGCAGTACTCCGGCGGTCTCGGGATCCTCGCCGGCGATCACCTCAAGGCGGCGTCCGACCTCGGCGTCCCGCTCGTCGCCATCGGCCTGCTGTACGCCGAGGGCTACTTCCGCCAGCGCCTCAACGCCGACGGCTACCAGGAGGAGCGCTTCCCCCGCCTCGACCCGACCGGCCTGGCGCTGACGCCCACCGACGTGCAGGTCGACGTCGACGTCGCCGGCGACACCGTCGCGGTGCGGGCGTGGAAGGCGCAGATCGGCCGGGTGCCGCTGTACTTCCTCGACACCGCGGTCGACGGCAACAGCCCCGACGGCTACGCGATCACCGACCGTCTCTACGGCGGCGACGCCGAGCACCGCATCCGCCAGGAGATCGTCCTCGGCATCGGCGGGGTGCGCGTCCTCCGCGCCCTCGGCCTCGACCCGCAGGTGTTCCACAGCAACGAGGGCCATGCCGGGTTCAACTCGCTGGAGCGGATCCGCGAGCTCGTCGCCGATGGCCTGACGTTCCACGAGGCCGTCGAGGCGGTGCGCGCCGGCGGCGTGTTCACCACGCACACACCCGTGCCGGCGGGCATCGACCGCTTCCCCGAGCCGATGATGCAGAAGTACTTCGGCGGGTTCGCCGCGCAGTGCGGCACGTCGTTCGACGAGCTGATGGCGCTCGGCTGGCGCGCCGACGAGCCGGAGGAGACCCGCTTCAACATGGCCGTGATGGGGCTGCGCCTCGCCGGCCGCTCCAACGGCGTGGCCGCGCTGCACGGCGCGGTCAGCCGCGAGATGTTCCACGGGCTGTGGCCGGACGTGCCCGTCGACGAGGTGCCGATCGGCTCGATCACCAACGGCGTGCACGCCCACACGTGGGTCAGCAACGAGATCGACACGCTGCTGCGCTCGTCGGTGGGTGGGATGTGGGACGGCGCCGACGAAGCGGCCTGGGCCCGCGTCGACGACATCCATCCCGGTGCGATCTGGGCGGCGCGGCGCACGGGTCGCGCCCAGCTCGTCTCGTTCGTGCGCGACCACCTCGGCGACGCGCTGCTCGACCCCGACGCGCTGACGATCGGCTTCGCCCGCCGCTTCGCCACCTACAAGCGGGCCACCCTGCTGCTGTCCCAACCCGACCGCCTGCGCCAGTTGCTGCTGTCGGCCGACCGGCCCGTGCAGTTCGTGTTCGCCGGCAAGGCCCACCCGGCCGACCAGCCCGGCAAGGACATGATCCGCGACATCGAGATGTTCGCCCGCCAGCTCGACGTCGGCCACCGCTTCGTGTTCGTCGCCGACTACGACATGGCCGTCGCAAGGACGATGTACCACGGCTGCGACGTGTGGCTGAACAACCCGCGCCGGCCGCTGGAGGCGTGCGGCACCAGCGGGATGAAGGCCGCGCTGAACGGGGCGCTGAACTGCAGCATCCGTGACGGCTGGTGGGACGAGTGCTTCGACGGCGAGAACGGCTGGGCGATCCTGTCCGCCGACGACGACCCCGACCACCAGCGCCGCGACGCTCGCGAGGCCACCAGCCTGTTCGGGCTGCTGGAACGCGAGATCGCCCCGCTGTTCTACACCCAGCGCGACGGCGTGCCGGTCGGCTGGATCGACCGGATGAAGCACAACTGGAAGACGCTCGGGCCGTTCGTCACCGCGGCGCGGATGGTCCGCGACTACGTCACAGAGCTGTACGAGCCGGCCGCAGGGAGCGGGCGGGCGGCGCTGGCCGACGGCTGCGCGTCGTCGAAGGCGCTGTCGGTGTGGAAGGAGCGGGTGCGCGCCGCCTGGCCGGCGGTGTCGGTCGACGAGGTGGTCGCCGACGTGACCGACGCCCACGAGGGCGACAACCGCGCCGTCGCCGCATCCGTGTCGCTCGGCGCGCTGAGCCCGTCGGACGTGGTGGTGCAGGTGCTGCACGGCAACGTCGACCAGGAGGGCTCGTTCGTCGGCGATCCGCTGATCGAGAACCTCACCCACACCAAGGGCGCGACGTTCGAGGGCAACTTCGAGGTCGGCGAGGCCGGCCCGTACGGCGTCACCGTGCGGGCGATGCCGGCCAACCCGGCGATGATCACGCCCTACGACATGGGCGTCGTCGCCTGGGCCGTGTAGTTCGTGCTCCGGTCGCAGCCAAGCTGCTCCCTGCGCCTACCGTGCTCGCCGCCTCCGCTGCGCTTCGGCGCTCGCCGTCCTGCGTCAGCGGCGAGATCAGGGCAGCGCCCTAGCGCCCGCTGAACGTCGCCTTGCCGGGGCCGTTCTCCAGGAAGCTCGTCACGCCGACCTGGCTGTCGTCGGTGCGGAAGACGTCCTCGAACAGGCCGAGCTCCAGCGCCAGCCCGGCGGCGAGGTGCTCCTCGATGCCCTCGTCAACGGCGCGCTTGACCATCGCCTGGGCGAGCACGGCGCCCTTGGCGACCTCGGCGGCGAGCGCCAGCGCCCGGCCGTCCAGCTCGCCGGCGGGCACCACCTCGTCGGCCAGGCCGATGCGCAGCGCCTCGTCAGCCCTGACCTGGCGCCCCGTGATCATCAGCTCCTTGGCCCGGCTCGGCCCGACCAACCGCGGCAGGCGTTGCGTCCCACCGCCACCGGGGATGATCCCCAGCAGGATCTCCGGCTGCCCGAACACGGCACGATCGCTGGCGATGCGGTAGTCGCAGGCCATCGACAGCTCGCACCCACCGCCGAGCGCGTAGCCCGACACCGCGGCGATCGTGAACCGCGGGATGGCCGCGACGGCGTTCAGCGCCCGGTGGAACAGCCCGCCGATCTTCCCGCCCTCCTCCGGCCCACCGAACTCGGAGATGTCCGCACCGGCGGCGAAGATCCGCCCGCCGCCGGTGACGACCACCGCCCCCGCCGGCGTCGCCGTCAGGTCGGTGGCGATCTCCAACAGCTCGGTGAGCACCTGCGAGGACAGCGCGTTGACCTTCCCGTTGTGCAAGGTGACCACCGCCACCCCGTCGCCGCGCCGTTCCAGATCCACCACATCACCCATGCCGGCGACCCTAGGTCCTCCGGGTCCCACCCACCCGTGTCAGGTTCTCGACGCCGCCACGCCCAGCGAGGGACCGACCCGAGCCCCGTTCTGCTCCGCCGGCAACCCGCTGCTGTCGGCGCTCGGCGGACGAGCCCTCGAGTCGGTGCTGCCGTTGTTCGACCTGTCCGTGTCCCCGCTGGCCTACCGCGCCGAGACGCGAGCGATCGACGCCAGCGGCGTGGACACCGTGCAAGCGACGGCCGGGCGCACCTGACGCCTCCGCATCACGTCACAGCACAGCGTCCCAGAGGGCGATCTCGTCGGCGGAGGGGTTCTCCTCCACCCGGCAAACCTCGTCGAGGATCATCGTCGGCCGACGGGCCGGTTCGTAGCGCGGCCAGTGCGGCAAGCCGGCGTGGTTCGGGTCGCCGTCGGTGGCGAACGCCACCCACGCCGCGTGCGCCGCAGTCGCCAGCGCCTGGGGCGACGCTCCGCCGAGGAAGCCGGCAGCCTGTTGGTTGTCGAGCTGGTCGAAGGTGAACGGCAGCTCCAGGAAGTGGTGGGCCCCGAACACCCCGCCGCGGGCGGGCGTCCGCCAGTCGAAGCGGTAGCGCCACACGTCGGAGTTGTTCGCCACCAGGGCGTCGGCGAGCCGCACGGCCGGGACGGTGAACATCCGGTCGGTCTCCACGGCGGCGACCAACTCGTGGAACTCGGCGCCCGGCCGGTTCGCCGAGTAGACCGCCAGGGATTCGCTGCCGGAGCGACCGGCGGTTGTGAACACCGCGTCCATCGTCGCGTCGACAAGCTCTTCGGTGAACATCTCCTTCAGGTCGACGAGGAAGATCAGCGCCTCCTCCTTCGTCGTGCCGACCAGCACGGCGATGTCCTTCGCGGAACCGGCGGCGATCGCGTCGATCGGTCGCTCGGGCAGCAACTCGGTGCCGTACGTTGGCTGGAAGGCCATCGCCGAGCCGGCCGCCTCGCCGAAGCGCGCCGGGTCGCGGGTGGTGCCCAGCTCGTCGCCGAGCGCGGCCTCCGCGTCGAGGATCGCCGACGACGACACCCGATCGAGCGCGTCCAGGTCACCCGGGCGCACGCCGAGCAGGTCCAGGAGATGGCCGCCGATCATCGTCGCGGTCGGGGCGCTGATCCCGTTGTGGCCGGCGCCGCTCTGCGGGATCGCCCGGCGGAACAGGCCCCGCGCCCGCGGCATCGCCATCAGCGTGCTCACCGACATGCCGCCGGCCGACTCGCCGGCGATCGTCACCCGACCCGGATCGCCACCGAACGCGGCGATGTTCTCCTGCACCCATTCCAGGGCGGCGAGCTGGTCGAGCATGCCGAGGTTGCCGGACTCGGCGAGCTGGGGGAAGTGCTCCTCGAGGTGCCAGAAGCCGTGGGCGCCAAGGCGGTAGTTGAGCGTGACCGTGACTACGCCGTCGCGAGCGAACGCCGCGCCGTTGTAGACGTCGTCGATCCCACTGCCGGCGTAGAACGCGCCGCCGTGGATCCACACGAGCACCGGCAGGCCGCCGGCGCCGGGGTCCGGCGTCCAGACGTTGAGGTTGAGGCAGTCGTCCCCCGCCGGGTTCTGCGGTGTGCCGAGCTCGCCGAACACGCCCGGCATCGGCCGCTGGAGGGCCACAGGCCCGAACTGGGAGGCATCGCGGGTTCCGGTCCACGCCGCCGGGCGCTGCGGTGGGCGGAGGCGCCGCTCCCCGACGGGTGGCGCCGCGTAGGGGATCCCCTTGAATGTGTGGACCCCCTGGTCCGTCGTTCCAGAGACCTCGCCCGCGCCAATTCGGACCGTGACACCCATCGTTCGTTCCCCTCTTGTCCCGCGTTGACCCCGCCGCACGGTCTAGCAGGGTTCTGATCCGGATTGGGCATGGCCACAACGGTTCGCAGGCGAGGAGGTCGAAAGCCTCGGGGAACAGACGGGATGAGGCCGCCGGAGGCTGCTGACAACTTGCGTCGCGCTCGAGGCAAACGCGAAGAGCCTGCAATCGTTGTGCGGTCCTGGAGGGTTGCGGTTGAAGGACCTGCGCAGCGAGGGCTGGGGGCCGCTACAGGAGGCCGGCCTCTTCGGCTTGTTGGACGGCCTTGTCCTCGCCGAGGTAGCTGGCTTCGAGCAGTTCGGCGTCGCGCTTCAGTTCGGTGGCCGAGCCCTCGGCGACGATCCGGCCGTGGGCGAGCACGTAGCCGCGGTCGGCGACCTTGAGCGCGGCGACCACGTGCTGCTCGACGAGCAGGACGGCCATGCCACGCTCGTCGGCGATGTTGCGGACCGTCGGCAACAGCTGCTCGACGATGATCGGCGCCAGGGCGAGGCTCATCTCGTCGAGCATGCGGCCAGCTTGCGGGCCTTGCGCTCGTCCCAGTCCGCCCGGGTCTTGCCGGCGATGCCGACCGGGTTGAGCACGACGGTGAGGATCAGCGACAGGCCGCTGAACAGCGCGTAGTACTTGCCGAGGTTGAGGTTGCGGTCGAAGATCACGAAGACGATGCCGAGCGTGCCGATCGCCCCGGCGACCAGCGCACCGCTGGCGCTGGTGATCCCGCCGAGGTAGGCGGTGGCCAGGAACGCCAGGCCGAGCTTGCCGTGCTTGAGCTCGTCGTAGACGTACAACGGCACGGTAGCCATCGCCGCCGCGGCGAAGTTGATCACCCCCGTACCCTGGTAGGTCACCACAATCCCCATCGTCAGGGCCGCGTACACCGCCCCGACACTGAGACCAAGGACCAAGAACAGGACGAACTGACTCATGAGCGCGCTTCCGCCAATCGGATGAGTCGACGGTTCATCCGGCGCGGAAGCGAAGTTCGGAGGCGGCGAGGACAGTAGGTGCGGGGCGCGGCGGGCCGGGCCTGAAGCATGAACGTCTCAGGTGAATGTGAGGCCGGGGAACTCGCCGCCGTTGCGCCACTCGTCGGCGTACTGGAAGAAGGCCACCGGGCCGAGCGGGTAGCCGCCCATGTTCAGCTTCTGGCGGCGGCCTTCCGGCTGACCCTCGTTGTTGTAGTAGCCGGGGGTGCACTCGGGGCCGCCGACGAACGAGCGCGGCGCGGCCTCGATCGCGGCCACCCACTCGGCCTCGGCCTCGGCGGTGCACTCCACCTCGGTGGCGCCGGCCGCCTCGGCGTGGCGCAGCACGGCGGCCAGCGTCAGCCCGGCCTCGGTGTAGTTGCTGGTGACGTTGGCGGCCAGCGCCGCGCCCTGGGTGAGCCCGACGATGAACATGTTCGGGAAGCCGTGGACGAACATGCCCTGGAAGGACTCCATCCCGTCGGCCCACTTCGACGTCAACGACCGACCGTCGCGGCCGTAGACCTCGAACGCCGAGCGGTGCGTGTAGTCGGTGTTGAACTCGAACCCGGACGCGAAGACGATGCAGTCGAGGTCGTAGTGGACGCCGCCGGCCCACAGGCCGGTCTCGTCGATGCGCTCGACGCCCCTGCCGTCGGTGTCGACGAGGTGCACGTTCAGACGGTTGAACGTCTGCAGGTACTCGTCGTGGAAGCACGGGCGCTTGCAGAACTGCCGGTACCACGCCTTGAGGTGCTCGGCGGTGTCGGGGTCCTCGACGATCGCCTCGGCCCGCGCCCGGACCTCGGACATCTTCTCGTCGTCGCTGTCCTCGTAGGCCTCGATGAACGACTCCGGCGTCATCTTCGTCAGGTCGCCGTCGAGGCGCTCCATCATCCGGTCGCGGATCCGCTGGGTGATGTCGGTCCAGCCGTCGTGGACGAGGTCCTCGTCGGTGAACCCACCGGTCTGCAGCGTGGCGAAGTTCAGCAGCCACTCGCGCTGCCAGCCCGGGCCGAGCGTCCCGAACCACTCCGGGTCGATCGGGTGGTTGTTGCGGGCGTCGATCGCCGACGGCGTGCGCTGGAACACGAACAGCTCGCCGGCGTCGCGGCCGAGCGCCGGCACGCACTGCACGCCGGTGGCGCCGGTGCCGATGATCCCGACGCGCTTGTCGGCGAGGTTCGTCATCGGTGCGCCCTCGTAGCTGCCGCCGGTGTAGTGGTAGTCCCAGCGGGCGGTGTGGAACATGTGCCCGCCGAACGAGTCGAGCCCGGGCACGCCCGGCAGCTTCGGCCGGTTGAGCGGCCCGGTGCCCATGGCGATGTACTTGGCGGTGATCCGGTCGCCCCGGTCGGTCGACACCAGCCAGTGCTCGGCCTCCTCGGACCACGTCATCGTCGTGACCTGCGTCGAGAAGACCGCCTTCGGGTACAGGTCGTAGGTGTCGGCGATGCGCTTGGCCTGCCCCCAGATCTCCGGCGCCATCACGTACTTCTGCGACGGCATGTGCCCGGTCTCCTCCAGCAGCGGCAGATAGACCATCGCCGCGGTGTCGCACATCGCCCCTGGATAGCGGTTCCAGTACCAGACGCCGCCGTAGTCGCCGCCCTGCTCGATGATCCGGAAGTCGTCGAAGCCCGCGTCACGGAGCCGGGCGGCGGTGCACAGGCCGGCGAAGCCGCCGCCGACCAACACCAACGTCACGTGCTCGGTGATCGGCTCGCGCTCACCACGCGCAACGTACGGATCCTCGTGGAGATGGGCGAAGCGCCCGGCCGGCTCCACGTACTGGCCGACGCCGTCGGGCCGCAGCCGCTTGTCTCGCTCCAAGCGGTAGCGCTCCCGAAGGGCGGCACGATCGTCGTCGGTCAGTTCGTTCGTTGACATCCGGCTTTCCCTGAGGTCGATGTCGGACAGGTCCGCGCCCTCAGACCTTGAAACCGCTCAGGTCGATCATGTTCGGCGACTCGGCGACCCGAACCGGCTTGCCGTCCGGACCGGCCTTGACCGTCAGCGACAGCAGCGCAGCCCGGCAGGCGGCCGGTTCGGCCGGCCACACGTCGGAGCGGCAGTGCAGGCCCTCGCGCATGAACCCGGGTAGGTCGGTGGCCTTGTTCAGCGCCGCCGTCAGGCTCTCCGCGGTGACCGGGCCATCGATCGTCTTGATGATGCTGCTCAACTCCATCGTCGCGGCGAACGAGTCGGTGGCGAACGTGTTGAGCGCGTCCTCGTGACCGGCGGCCTTCATGGCAGCGGTGTAGATGTCGAGCTGCGCCTTGATCTCGGGCGACGCCGTGGATTCCATCTCGGGATACCACACAGCCGACACGGTGAGCGTGTTCAACGCGGCGTCGGGGATGTCCTTGATGTACTGCGTGCACGAACCGACCGCGAACGGCCCCTTGAAGCCGGCCTCGCGGGCCGCCTGCACCGCGCTCGTGCAACTCGGCTCGGGCAGGATGCCCCACATCGCATCGACGCCCTGCGACGTCGCCGTGGCCATCGCCGTCGTCCAGTTCGGGTTCGTCGGGTCCACGAACACCGGGACCAGCTCCAGACCAAGCTTCGCGGCGACCGGCGTGGCGACGCTGGTGATCATGTCGTGCGACGTCGCCTGGTCGAGGAACATCGTCGCCACCTTCTTGGCACCACGATCCTTCAGCGCCTGCAGCGGGGCGACAGCGAACGTGCCCTGCGCCGGACCGAGGATCCACGAGTTCGGATCGACCTTCTGCTGCGGACCCCACGGCTCGGTGGATACGTACGGGATCCCTGCAGAGGCGAGGACCGGCAGCGCCGCGTCGGCGGCGACGTCGATCGCCGCGAAGTAGGCGACGGCATTGGCGTCGACGAACTTGTTGGCGCAGTTGACCGAGCTTCTCCGGCGTCGCCTCGTCGATGCACACCTCGAGCTTCCAACTTGCTGCCGTTCACGCCGCCAAGCTGTTCGTTGATGTACTTGACCGCGGCCTCGGCGCCGTAGCGGTACTCGGGAAGGCTCAGCGTCGCGCCCTCGTTGTTCGCCAAACCGATCTTGATCGTGCCACCCGTCGGCGCAGGAGCCGTCGAACCGGACCCGCCCCCAGCGGTCGTCGTGGCGGCGCCGGTACCAGCGGGAGCCGACGAGCCCGACGACTTGCCGTCGCTGCCGCACGCCACGAGCCCGAGCGCGAGGCTGGCCGCGACGAGGCCGGCCGCGACGTTCCGAGCGGTTCTCGACATACCTGTCCCCCCCCCCTGGTCGTGTGCACGGTCCCCCGTCGGCACATCTGAGCAAGTACTCGCTATCACGCCGGAGCCGGCGGTTTCAAAGTCCCGTCTTGGCGGGCTGGCGGCCACCGCTCCACGGCTCCCGGATGGGCGCGACGCTGGCGTCCGGTCGCCGTCGCCCCCGATGCGGCGTCAAGAACGGTCGAGCAGTGGGGCGAGGAGGGATTCGGCGGCGGCGGCGGGGGAGGTCGTGCCGGCGGCGACGGCGGATTCGGCGGCGTGCCAGGCGGTCGGGCCGATGCCCTCGCGGGCGACGCGTTCGAGGGTGCGTACGACGGTGTTGCGCAGTTCCGTCACGCGGCGGGCGGCGCGGCGACGGGCCAGCTCGCCGGACGACTCGATCGCGTCGCGGTGGGCGCAGATCGCCGACCAGACGTCGTCGACACCTCGGTCGGCGGTGGCGACGGCTTCGACGATCGGGGGGCGCCAGCCGTCGTCGGGGCGCGCCGCCAGCTCCAGCATCGCCTCAAGATCGTCGCGGGTCTGCGCCGTCCCGTCACGGTCGGCCTTGTTGATCACGAAGACGTCGGCGATCTCCATCAGGCCCGCCTTGTTGGCCTGGACGGCGTCACCCCAGCCGGGGTTGACGACGACGACGCACGTGTCGGCGCTGCCGGCGACCTCGACCTCCACCTGGCCGACGCCGACCGTCTCGATCAGCACCAGCGGCCAGCCGACGGCGGCGAGCACCCGCACCGCCTCCGGCACGGCCAGCGACAGCCCACCGAGATGCCCCCGGGTCGCCATCGAGCGGATGTAGACGCCGTCGTCGAGGGCGTGGTCCTGCATGCGCAGGCGGTCGCCGAGGATCGCCCCGCCGGAGAACGGCGACGTCGGGTCGATGGCGATCACCGCCACCCGCTCGTCGTGCGAGCGAATGACGCCGAGCAGCGCGCTGGTCAGCGTGCTCTTGCCGGCCCCCGGCGCCCCGGTGAGCCCGACGCTGTACGACCCCTCACCGGACCCGACCAGCGAGGCCAGCTCCACGCCGGGCGCCCCACCGCGCTCGACGATCGACAACAACCTGGCCAGCGTGGCACGATCACCGCCACGCGCTGCGCGCAAGAGGCCCGCTGGCCGACTCACCGCCTACACACGCGGCGGGTGCCGAAGCGCAGCGGAGGCAGTGAGCACGACAGGCGCAGGGAGGGGCTTCGCCCCGACCGAGCACTAGTCAACGTTGACGACCTCGGTGACGCCGTCGATGCGGTCACGCATGATCCGCTCGATGCCGGCCTTGAGCGTCTGGGTGCTCGCCGGGCACGTCCCGCAGGCGCCGACCAGCTTGACGGTGACGACGCCGGTGGCCTCGTCGACGTCCCGCAGCTCGATGTCGCCGCCGTCGGCCTGCAGGGCCGGGCGAATGACCTCGATCGTCTCCTCGACTTGGGTGCGCATGCGCGGTCCATTCAACCAGCACCCTCCCTACGATGGCGCCATGCCGGTGCTCCTCGCCCACCAAGGCGGCTGGGACGAGATGCTGATGGTGGCCGCCCCGATCCTGGCGATCGTCCTGCTGCTGCGCCTCGCCAAGCGCCGGGTGGCCGCCCGGCAGGCGACCGAACAGGCCGGGCGGACGGGTCAGTCCTCGGCGGCGGACCGCTCGACGTCGGCGCCCAACGACGCCAACCGGCCGACCAGGTCGTCGTAGCCGCGGTCGACGTGGTGCACGCCGCTGACGTGGGTCTCCCCGTCGGCGACGAGCCCGGCCACCACCAGCGCCGCCCCGGCACGGATGTCCGGCGCGCGCACCGGCGCACCTGACAGGTGCGGCACGCCGCGGACGACGGCGTGGTGGCCGTCGGTGCGGATGTCGGCACCGAGCCGCTGCAGCTCCTCCACGTAGCGGAACCGCCCCGGGTAGAGGTTCTCGGTGACGATGCCGACGCCGTCGGCGACGGACAGCATCGTCGTGATCAGCGGCTTGTAGTCGGTGGCGATGCCCGGATACGGGAGCGTGGCGACGTCGATGCTCGTCAGCCGGCCCTCACCGATCGGCGGCGCCCACGCGGCGAGGCTGCCACCGAGGTCGGTGACGTCGACGCCCATCTCCCGGAAGCGGCGCAGCAGCGTCTCCATGTGGTCGTGGCGGGCGCCGCGCAGCACGACCTCGCCACCGGTGATCGCGGTGGCCGCCAGGTAGGTGGCCGCCTGGATCCGGTCGGGCACCACCTCGTGGTCGACGGCCCGCAGCGAGCCGGGCTCGACACCGTGGACGACGAGCGTCGACGTACCCGCGCCCTCGATCTCGGCGCCCATCCCGACGAGCATGGCGCACAGGTCGCAGATCTCCGGCTCACGCGCCGCGTTCTCGATGACGGTCGTGCCCTTGGCGAACACCGCGGCGGTCAGCAGGTTCTCGGTCGCCCCGACGCTCGGGAACTCGAGGGTGACGTCGGCGCCGTGCAGGCGCTCGGCGCGGGCGTCGACGTAGCCGTGCTCGATGCGGAACTCGGCGCCCATCGCCTCCAGGCCGCGCAGGTGCATGTCGATCGGGCGGCTGCCGAAGTCGTCACCGCCGGGCAGCGACAGGCGGACGGTGCCGAAGCGCCCGAGCAGCGGACCGAGGACGTTGATCGACGCCCGGATCCGCTCGACCAGCTCGTACGGGGCGACGGGGTGGATCTCGCCGGTGTTGACCATCGTCAGCTCGTCGCCCTTGCGGCGGGTGATCCGCACCCCGATGGCGTCGAGCAGGTCGCCCATGATCGTCACGTCGGCGATGTCCGGGACGTTCGACAGCGTGTACTCGCCATCGGCCAGCAGCGTGACCGCCATCAGCTTGAGCACCGAGTTCTTCGCTCCGGGCACCTGCAGCTCGCCCCGCAAGGGACCGCTGCGGCGCACCACGATCCGCTCCTCACCGCCACTCACGGCCGTCCAGTATTGCCCACCCAGGCACCCGGTTGGCGGCAAGGTGAACGGAGGGGGTCGCGGTTCCAGGACGCGGCGAGCGCCGAAGCGCAGCGGAGGCGGCGAGCACGGCAGGCGAAGGGAGCAGCTCGGCTGCGGCTGGAGCACGAACGAGCACGGTTAGCCTCCTCGGGCGATGGGCCGGACCCGGACGATCAGCCGGGATGCCGACGCCGAGTCGCTCACGCCCCGCGACGACTTCGTCGCCGAGGACGACGCCGGCGGCGGGCGCTTCACCCAGCGGGCCGGTCCGCTGGCCGACTACGAGCGGACGGTCGACGGCAACCGGGAGACGCTCCGCTACCGGCTGGACATCCCGTGGTTCGCGTGGCTGTTCGCACTCCCGGTGCGCAGCGCGCTGCGCCACCGCCGCCCGCCGGGCTCGCCGCAGCCGTGGTGGGCGCCACCGGACCGGCTGACGCCTCGCCAGGTCCGGCTGATGGGGCTGCTCGCCGCGGCGTCGCTGTCGGCGGCGTTCGCCAACACGCTGTTCACCCAGACCGTCAACTTCGCCGCCGACGGCTTCGGCATCGGCAAGACCGGCCAGGGCGTCGGCGGTGTCGTGGTGCGTCTCGGCGTCGTCATCACGCTGCCGATCGCGTTCGCCGCCGACCGCCTCGGGCGGCGGCGGATGATCGTCCTCGCCGCCTGGCTGACCCCGCTGTTCTGCGTGCTCGGCGCGCTCGCCCCGAGCTTCGGGACGCTGGTCGCCACCCAGTCGATCGCCCGCCCGCTCGGCCTCGCGCTGGCCCTGCTGGTCGGCGTCGCCGCCGCCGAGGAGATGCCGCGCAACTGCCGGGCCTACGCGCTCAGCGTCCTGGCGATGGCCAGCGGCCTCGGCGCCGGCGCGGCCGTCGTCGCACTGCGCCTCGCCGACCTCGGCACCAACGGTTGGCGGCTGATCTACGTGCTCTCGGCGATCTGGTTCCTCGTCGCCTGGGACCTGCGCCGCGGCCTGCCCGAGACGGAGCGGTTCGAGGCCCACCGGGCGACCGTCGCCGTCACCGGCGAGCTCGCCGCCCGCCATCTGCACCGCGCCCGCCTGGCGCTGGTGTGCATCGTCGCCGCGGCCGCCAACCTGTTCGTCGCTCCAGCGTCGTTCTTCCAGAACCGCTACCTCGACGAGGTCCGCGGCTACTCCGGCGGCGGCATCGCGCTGTTCACGATCTGCACGGCGACGCCTGCCGGGCTCGGCCTCGTCGCCGGCGGCAAGCTCGCCGACGCGATCGGCCGGCGCGTCGTCCTGCTGGTCTGCCTGCCGGTGTCGACGGTGTTCCTCGTCGGCGCGTTCGCGGTCGGCGGCTGGCCGATGTGGCTCGGCACCTTCCTCGGCGGGATCGCCGGCGGTCTCGCCTATCCGGCGTTCAACGTCTACCGCTCCGAGCTGTTCAGCACCGGCAGCCGCGCCCGGGCGAACGGCTGGATCACGGCGATCTCGCTTGCCGGCGGCAGCATCGGCCTGCTCGCCGCCGGCGTGCTGCTCGACCGCGGCTGGACGTACGGGGCGGTGATGGCGCTGATGGGCATCGGCCAGCTGGCCGCGGCGGCGATCGCCTTCGTCGCCTACCCGGAGACCGCCCACCTGACGTTGGAGCAGCTCAACCCGGAGGACCAGGTCGACGTCGACCGCGGACCAAGCCCGCAGATCACAACGCCTTGATCGTCACAACGCCTTGATCCAGGCGGCGACGATCTCGGCGATGCGCCGGTCGGCGCCACGCAGCTCGTGGGTCTTGCCGTCGAGCCACTCGTGGGTGACCGGACCGGGGATCGTCGCCGTCCACGCCGTCAGCTCCCCCGGCGTGCCGAACGCGTCACGTGTCCCGCTGACGAACAGGCAGGGCACATGCAGGCGGGGGAAGTGCTCGACGCGCAGCTTGTCCGGCTTGCCCGGCGGGTGCAGCGGATAGCAGATCAGCACCAGCCCGCGCGCCGGCAGCGGATCGTCGGCGTCACCGACGGCGAGCGAGCAGATCCGCCCACCCATCGAGCGGCCGCCGAGCACGAGCCCCCCACGGCGCAAGGGCTTGGCGGCGTCGCGCACCGCCTGGAGCAGCACCGGCGGGCGGTCCGGGGCACGCCGCCCGGCGAGGCGGTAGGCGAAGTCGGCGCGCACGCAGCGCATCGGCTTCACCGCCTCCTCGATCGCCACCAGGCTCGGATGCGACGACGACGACCCCGACCCCGGGAACAGCAGCATCTTCATGACAGCAGGATCTTGCGGGCCTCGCCGAGCTTGTCGATCTCCTCGGCGGCGCCGGCGTGCTCGGCGCCGTGGTCGGGGTGGACCTCGCGCAGCCGCTGGCGGAACTGGCTCATCACGTCCTTCTTCGTCACCTTGCCGGTGCCCTGCGGGAACCCGAGCAGCTCCAGCGCCCATGCCCGCGGGTCGGCCATCGTCGCCAGCGCGGCGCCGGCCGACCCGGCGAGGTTGGCGACGAACGACGGCCCGATCGGACCCTGCCAGCGCATCGCCTTGTGCAGCACGGGGTTGAGGCCGCGGCGGGCGTCGAGGCTGAGCCGCTCGACGGCGTAGATCGCCCCGAGCACCTGCACGAGCGGGCTGCCCTTGGGCTCCAAGGTGAAGCGGACGTTGTCGCCCTCGCCCTCCATGCGGTGCACGCTCGCCGCGAGGCCGTGGCGGTCGACCTGGTAGCGGTGCAGCAGGCGTGGCTGGACGACCCGCTCGCCGCGGCTGACCTGATCGAGCAGGCGGTGGACGTCGGCGACGAGGTCGTGGTCGACGTCGGGCAGGTGCTTGGCGATCACCGCCCCGAGCAGCAGCCCGCCGAAGCCGGGCAGCGGATCGACCGGCAGGACGAGGTGGCCGAGGGAGACGCGCCGGGTGGGCGTCACCGGCCGGGAGTGCCACACCTCCAGTTCGGCCAGTAACACTCGCCTGACGCTATCGGTGCGAGTACGGTCCACATCCGATGGCCGAAGAGCCGGAGATGCTGTCGGGGGGCATCGCCAACGCAGGCGCGGTGATGCGCGTCGGCAGGTACGTGCTGCGCCCGACCAACCCGCACACCGAGACGATCCACGACTTCCTCCGCCACCTGCGCGGCCAGGGCTTCACCGGCGCGCCCAACCCGGTCGGCATCGACGACGACGGGCGCGAGCGGCTGGAGTTCGTCGACGGCGACGTGCCGGTGCCGCCGTACCCGGCGTGGGCGCAGTCCGACGAGTCGCTGGCCTCCGTCGCCCGCCTGCTGCGCCGCTACCACGATGCCGCCGCCGGGTACCGCCCGCCGGCCGGGTCGACGTGGAGCATGGAGATGATCGACCCGGCACCGTCGGGCGATCTCGTCGTCTGCCACGACGACGTCTGCCTGGAGAACGTCGTGTTCCACGACGGCATCGCCGTCGCCCTGCTCGACTTCGACTTCGCCGCGCCCGGGCGGCCGGCGTACGACCTGGCGCAGTTCGCCCGGATGTGCGTGCCGATCGACGACGAGAGCCGGGTGCGCCTCGGCTGGCGCCCCGCCGACCTGGCGGACCGCCTGCGCCTGGTCGCCGATGCCTACGGACTCCCGCCCGATCGCACCGAGCTGTTCGACGCGCTCGCCAGCGGGATCGAGCGCGGCGGGGAGTTCGTCCGCCGCCGGGTCGAGGCCGGCGACGCCAACTTCATCGAGATGTGGGAGTCGTTCGGCGGGATGGCCCGCTTCGATCGTCGGCGCGAATGGTTCGCCGCCCACGCCGCCCGGTTCCGCGACGCGCTCGGCTAACTGCCACGATCGGGCCCATGCCCGAGATCGACCGCGGCGGTGTCCGCATCACGTACGACGTTGCCGGCGGCGGACCTGGCCCGGCGCTGTTGCTGACCCACGGCTACACCGCGTCGGCGCACATGTTCCGCGGCAACCTCGCGGCGCTGGCGGCGAACAACACGATCATCACGTGGGACGTGCGCGGCCACGGCCGCAGCGACTACCCGGACGACCCGGCGCAGTACAGCCCGCAGCTCGCCGTCGGCGACATGGTGGCGATCCTCGACGCGGTCGGCGTCGAGCGCGCCGTGATCGGGGGTCACTCTCTCGGCGGCTACCTGTCGCTGCGCTTCCACCTGCTGCACCGCGATCGCGTCGCCGGCCTGATCCTCATCGACACCGGCCCCGGCTACCGCCAGGAGGCGGCGCGCGACGGCTGGAACACGATGGCCGAGAACTACGCGGCGAGCTTCGAGCGCCGCGGCCTGGCGGCGCTCGGCGACAGCGCCGAGGTCAGCGGCGACGTGCACCGCGACGCGTCCGGCCTGATCCGCGCCGGCACGCGGCATCCTCACCCAGTTCGACGGTCAGGTCATCGAGTCGCTGCCCGGCATCGCCGTGCCGACGCTGGTGATCGTCGGCGACGACGACACCCCGTTCCTCGACGGCTCGCGCTACATGGCGGCGAAGATCCCCGGTGCCGAGCTCGTCGTCATCCCCGACGCCGGCCACGCCCCGAACATCTCCAACCCGGCAGCGTTCGAGCAGGCGATCACGGGCTTCCTCGCCAAGGTCGGCTGATCGACGCGCCGACCTGGCGCGTCGATCCGGGCGGACGAGCGACTACGCGACGACCGTCCCGAACCGGTGGTTCGTGATGCTGATCGCCTGCTCGCGCAGGAACGGCAGCATCTCGATCCTCCCCGCCTCCGTGACGGGGTGATCCCAGACCGCGGTGCCGGCGGGGAGCGGATCAGGGAGGGCCTGACCCCGGGTCGCGCCGATCAACCTGATCCGCGGCGGAGGCGCCGCGGCGGTGGCTGCCGCCCAGGTCGCGTCGTCCTCGATCCTGACGTCGAGCTGCCGCTCCTGGAGATGCCGCGCCACGCCGTCGTCGATGGCGGCCACCGAGACGCGCAGCGCGGCGCCGGCGCGCAGCCCGGCAGCGACGACGCGGACGACCTCGACGGCGGACGCGCCGCTGGCGGCGCGGATCGTCACCGGCGTCGGCCGGGAGCGCAGCAGGTTGCGTTCGACGGCGAGCGCCGCCACGTCGCTCGCCGTTCCGTAGCTGGAGCGCCACGCCTCGAGGTCGCTGCGCACGGAGCGTTCGAGGCGGGCGACGTCCTGCGGATCCCACCCCCACGAGCGCGCCTGGCGAACGACGCGTCCGCCCACGTCGTCGAGGGCCGTCGTCGCCCGTGCGGGCGAGGGGACCCAGTTGCCGAGGCCCAGCAGGTGGTCGGGGCCGCCGGCCTTGGTCGCCGTGCCGACGACCGATCGCTTCCAACCACCGAACGGCTGGCGACCGACGATGGCACCGGTGATCCCACGGTTGACGTACAGGTTGCCCGCCTCGACCCGGTCGATCCACCGGGCCTGCTCGCCGGGGTCGAGGGAGTGGAGCCCGGCCGTGAGCCCGTAGTCGACGGCGTTCTGCAGCGCGATGGCCTCGTCGAGGTCCTCGGCGTGCATGACCCCGAGGACCGGGCCGAAGTACTCCGTGAGGTGGAAGGCCGAACCGGGCCGCACGCCGACGCGCACGCCGGGGCTCCACAGGCGGCCGTCGCCGTCGAGCCGGCGGGGCCGGACCAGCCAGGACTCGCCGGCGTCGAGCTCGGTGAGCGCCCACTGGAGCTTGCCCGACGGCGGTTCGATCAGCGGGCCCACCTGGGTGGGCGCGTCGCTCGCCAGGCCGACCCGCAGCGAGGTCACCGCGTCGACCAGCTGCGTGCGCAGGCGGGCGGAGTCGGCCGCCGAGCCGACGAGGATCGCCAGCGATGCCGCCGAGCACTTCTGGCCGGCATGGCCGAAGGCCGAGTTGACGAGGTCCCTGATGGCCAGGTCGTAGTCGGCGGCCGGGGTGACGACGATGGCGTTCTTGCCGCTGGTCTCGGCGAACAGCCGCAGGTCTGGGCGCATCGAGTGGAACAGCTGGGCCGTCTCGTAGGCACCGGTGAGGATCACCTGATCGACGCGCTCGTCGGTGATCAACCGACTGGCAAGACCCGACTCCTCGACGTGCACGAGGCGCAGCACCTCGGCGGGCACGCCGGCGCGCCACAACGCCTGCGCCAGCAGGGATCCGCAGCGGCGTCCCTGCGGTGCCGGCTTGAGCACGACGGCCGAGCCGGCGGCGAGCGCGGCGAGCGTCGAGCCGGCCGGGATGGCGATCGGGAAGTTCCATGGCGGTGTCACCACGGTGAGCGCCACCGGCTGGAACGTGGCGCCGTCGATCGCCTCCAGGTCGAGGGCCCGCTCGGCGTAGTAGGCAGCGAAGTCGACGGCCTCGGACACCTCGGGGTCACCCTGGTCGAGGGTCTTGCCGCACTCGGCGGCCATCACCTCGAGGAGCAGAGCGCGGTCGCGCTCCAGCTCCACCGCGGCGCGGCGCAGGATCGCAGCCCGGTCGGCCGCGGGCATGGCGCCCCATGCACTGCCGGCGGCGTGTGCCTCGCCGATGATCCGGTCGAGCACGCCGGCGTCGTCGACCGTGGCGCGCCGCACCGCGTCGATCCCCGCCGTCGAACCGACCGCACGGGCGAGGATCGCACAGCCCCAGTCACGATTGGCGGCAAGCGCCGGGTCGGTGTCGGGCGTGTTGGCGAACGCGCCGGGCGACGGTGCTGCGACGACCTCGTGGGTGCGGTCCTGGGTCCGGTTCGTCGGCACGGGAACCGTGGCGATCGCCTGGAGCGACGCGCGGAAGCGCTCCTCCTCGACAGCGAAGACGGCCTCCTGGTCGAGATCGAACATCGACGACATGAAGTTCTCCGGCGTCACGCTCTCCTCCAGCCTGCGCACCAGGTAGGCGACGGCGACGTCGAACTCGGCGGGATGGACGGTGGGCGTGTAGACCACGAGGTCGCCGACCGCCGAGCGCACTGCCTGCGCCGTCGCCGGCGCCATGCCGAGGAGCATCTCGAAGTCCACGCCGGCGCGCACGCCGCGCTCGCCGGCGAGGAGCCAGGCCCACGCCAGATCGAACACGTTGTGACCGGCCACCCCGATCCGCACGTTGGCGATCCGCTCCGGCTCGAACGCGACGTCGATCAGCCGCTTGTAGTGCGCGTCGGTGTCGTGCTTGGTCCTCCAGGTCGCCAATGGCCAACCGCGCATCACCGACTCGACGCGCTCCATCGGCAGGTTCGCGCCCTTGACGATCCGCACCTTGATCCCGGCGCCGCCCCTGGCCCGCCGGGCGGCGGCCCAGCGCTGCAGGCGCTCCATCGCCCCCATCGAGTCCGGCAGGTAGGCCTGCAGGACGATCCCTGCCTCGAGGTCGTCGAGCTCCGGTCGGTCGAGCAGCGACGTGAACACCGCGATGGTCAGATCGAGGTCGCGGTACTCCTCCATGTCCAGGTTGACGAACTTGGTCACCGTCGACGACGCCGCCCTCGTGAACAGCGGCAGCAGGGCGCCGACGATGTGGTCGACGTTCTCGTCGAACGCCCACGGCGACGCCGGTGCCACCACGCTGGACACCTTCACCGACACGTAGTCGACGTCGTCGCGGTCGAGCAGCTCCATCACGCCGGCCAGCCGGCTCGCCGCCTGGTCGGCACCGAGCACCGCCTCGCCGAGCAGGTTGACGTTGGGTCGCATCCCGCTCGCCCGGATGCGAGCGAGCGCCGGGGCGAGCCGCCGCGGCGTGGCGTCCAGCACCAGGTGGCCGACCATCGCCCGCAGCGTCCTGGCCGCGATCGGCACGACGAGGCCGGGCAGGAACCGCGCCGCGAGCGCACCGAGGCGCAGGGCGAGCACCTGATGCCAGGGCAGGAACGACGGCAGGCCACGACGCACGAGCGCCGACCAGTTCCGGGCAGCCACCCGATGATCGTCGGGTCGCACGACGCCGTCGATGAACCCGACGGCGAAGGCCAGGCCGTGCTCGTCGTGGAGCAGCCGCGACAGCCGCTCGGCCGCGGCATCGCTCGAGGAGGAGGAGGAGGAGGAGTCCACCGCCCAGCGCCGGGCGAGCGCGACAGCGGCGTCGGCAAGTTGATCGGGGTGGGCGCGCTCGACGGTCATGGTTGGCTCCTCGCGACACCCTGAGTATCGGCGCGCCATCTCTTCAGGAAAAGTGTTGATTTCCTTGCAATAACATTCGGATCCACCGAACGATGGAGACCCAGATGCTGGACGTGCGACGGCTCAAGCTGCTTCGCGAGCTGAAGATCCGCGGGACGATCACCGACGTCGCCGAGGCCCTCTACCAGGCCCCGTCCTCCGTCTCGCAACAGCTCACGGCGCTCGAGCGGGAGGTCGGCGTCGAGCTGCTGCAGAAGGTCGGGCGCCGCGTGCAGCTGACCGCGCAGGCCGAGATCCTCGTGCGGCACGCGGATGTCGTCCTGGCCCAGCTGGAGCGCGCCGAATCCGAGCTGGCAGCGTCGCTCGAAGCCGCGACGGGTCGCGTTCGCATCGCCGTGTTCCAGTCGGCGGCACTGGCGTTCATGCCGCAGCTGCTCACGCGGCTCGCGAAGGAGCATCCGCTCGTACGGGTGACGATGACGCAGCGCGAGCCGGAGACGGCGCTGCGGGAGACGTGGGCGCGCGACTTCGATCTCGTCGTCGCCGAGCAGTATCCGGGGCACGCCGCGCCGTGGCACCTGGGCATGGACCGCGTCGGGCTGACCTCGGATCACCTTCGCCTGGCGGTCCCGCGTCGCGGGCCGCACGCGACCGTGACGTCGCTCGGCGACGCGGCCCGGGCGCCGTGGGTCATGGAGCCCGTCGGTGCGGCGTCGCGCCACTGGGCCGAGCAGCAGTGCCGTGCCGCAGGGTTCGACCCGGACGTCCGGTTCGAGACCGCCGACCTGCAGGCCCACGTCGCGCTGATCGAGTCGGGCAACGCGGTGGCGATGCTGCCGGACCTGATGCGCGCCCCGCGCGAGCCACGGGCGCGGTTCATCGACCTCCCCCACCGACCACGGCGCACGGTGTTCACCGCGACACCGCGAGTCGCTCGCGTCGAGCCCGGCGATCGCCGTGTGCCGCGCCGTGCTCGCCCAGGTGGCCGAGGAGCACCGGGTGACGCCGCGGCGGGGCTAGATCGCCACCTCGATGGTCTGGGTCGAGACGTAGAAGTCGATCACCCCCGGGCCCAGCTGCTCCTTGTACGAGCCGTCCGACGAGCGCTTCAGCCCACCGAACGGCGCACCGAACGGCGCGCCGGTGGTCGGGCGGTTGACCTTCAACATCCCGGCGCGGACCTCGACGCAGAACTGCGCGGCCGCGGCCGCCGAGGTGGTGCACACGGCAGCCGCCAGCCCGTACTCGGTGTCGTTGCAACGGGTGATCGCCTCGTCCAGGGAACCGACCGGCTCGACCCCGACGACGGGGCCGAACACCTCCTCGCGGCTGGCCACGGCACTGCTGTCGAGACCCGTGAGGATCGTCGGCGGGAAGAACCAGCCGTGGTCCACGTCGGCGCCCGTCGCCCGCGCTCCGCCGCACAGGACCGCGGCCCCACGCGACCGGGCATCGTCGACCACCGCCTCCATCCGCTCGAGCGAGGAGCGATCGACGAGCGGTCCGAGCGTGCTCGACGCGCTCGTGCCGGGACCGAGGACGTACGACCGCGCCAGGCCGGCCATGCGCTCCAGCAACTCGTCGTGGACCCGGTGCTCGACGTAGACCCGTCCAGCGCCGGTGCAGGCTTGACCGGCCAGGGAGAACGCCGAGCGGACCGCGATCTGCGCTGCCCGGTCGAGGTCCGCGTCGGCGAGGACGACGACGGGGTTGTTGCCACCGAGCTCCAACTGGCAGCGGCGGCCCACGCCGACCTGCGCCCGGATGCGCTCGCCCGTCGCCGTCGATCCCGTGAACGTCACCCCGACGACGCGGTCGTCGGCGACCAGGCAGCGACCCGCGTCGGTGCCGTGCACGACGTTGATCACGCCAGCCGGGAAGCCGGCCTCGTCGAACGCGTCCGCGACGAGGTCCGTCACGCCGGGCGCGAACGGCGACGGCTTCCACACGAGCGTGTTGCCCATCGCCAGCGCCGGACCGAGCTTGCGCGTCGACAGGCTCACCGGGAAGTTCCACGGGGTGATCACGCCGACGACCCCGAGCGGCCCGACCCGGGTGCGGATCTCCACGCCGGGCTCCTCTTGCGGAAACGTGTGCCCGAGGACGCGCAGCGCCTCGCTGGCGTAGGCCCGCAGGTTCCGAACCGAGCGGGCCACCTCGCCGAGCGCGTCGCCACGCAGCTTGCCCTGCTCCAGCGAGATGAGCGTGGCCAGCTCCTCCTGGCGCGCCTGCAGCGCGGCCGCGGCACGATGCAGTCGTTCCGACCGCTCCGTCGCCGGCGTCGCCGCCCAGGCGGGCCACGCGGCACACGCGGCGTCGACCGCGGCCGCTACGTCCGGCGCGGTCGACTCCGGCGCGCTCGACACGACGCCGCGATCGTCGGCGGGGTCGCGCCGGTCGAAGCGCGTCCCGCCCCCGTCGACGCGTTCGCCGGCGATCCGATTGAGCACGTCCCTCGTCATCCGTTGCCTCCAGTTCCAGTACGAACGCGCGATGCGTCACACGCCGAGCGCGAGACCCCCGGTGCGCGGGTCCACGCCACCGATCAGCGCCGAGCCGGGCACGGGCCGCCGGATCACCTGCGTCGCGCTGCGCAGCCCCCAGCGGGGCACCTCGACCACCTCGCCCGTGCACCGCAGGCTGTCGACGTCGTCCGTCGACAGCCCTTCCTCGACCGGGACGGGGGCGCCGGGGGCAGCCTTCTCCCAGCGCGGCGCCACGGTCAGCGCACCCGGCGCCGTCTCACCGGCGAACAGGTTCCGGAGCGTCTGGGCGTTCCAGCACATCTGGTTCACGCCGCCCGGCGTCCCGCCGAGGTGGCTGATCTCGCCCCGGTACCCGGCAGCCCACAGGTGCAGCGTGGTGCTCGGGCGCTGACCGGGGTTGGGGAAGTTCGGATGGCCGGGGACCGGGGTGAAGCCGCGCCCGGCACGGTTCGACAGGATGAGGTCGAGCTCGTCGACGATGAGCCCGCTGCCGAACCGCGGATACGAGTTGGAGTGCATGGCGACGACGACGTTGCCGACGCTGTCGGCAGCCGACACCATGGACGTGGAGTCGGACCGCCCGACCAGCCCCGGCCGGTCGCGGCGGGCCTCGGCGGCGGTGACGCTGCGCAGCACGTCGCCGGCGACGGACCGGTCGGCCAGCGCCGAGACGGCGTCGAGCAGCGACACGCCGTGGGTCGGCGCCGGGGTGGCGTACACCCGCCAGCCCGAACGGCCGATCGCTCGTGAGGGGCAGCCCGACCACGACGCGTCTGCCAGCTCGAAGTCCTCGACGTCGATCACCCCGCCGGCGGCCTGCACCCGCTCGGCGACGAGCTCACCGAGTCGCCCCTGGAACAGTCGCTCGCCACGCGCGACGAACGCTTCCATCACGCGGACGAGCCCGGGCAAGCTGACCAGCTCACCGGGCGCCAACGGACGCCCCGACGGGTAGTAGCGGGTGCCAGCGGGGTTGTGCTCGTCGACGAGCTGCTGCGACTCGATCGCCAGCGTCGCACAGATGGGCGCCCATGCGAAGCCGTCCCGAGCCAGGGCGATCGCCGGCGCGGCGAGACAGGACAGGGGCTGGGTGGCTCGCTCGGCCAGGGCTGCGTAGCCGGCGGGCGCACCGGGCACACCGACCGAGAGCGGTCCGGTGTCGGCCAGCGAGCCACGGCGACGGACCTCGTCGGCGAGCCGTCGCGGCGCACCCCCGATGGCGAGGAGCGAGCTCGGGGCCTGCTCGCCCGGGCCGAGGGTGAGCGCGACCAGGTCGCCGGCCAGACCGCACTTCGGCGGCAGCAGGACGGATTCGGCGAGGAGCGCGGCGACGACCGCGTCGTACGCGTTGCCGCCCGAGCGCAGCAACGCCGATCCGATCGCGGCAGCGCCCGGCGCCGCCGCGACGACGATGCCGCGGGCGCCGCGCCCCGTCGACTGCTCGACCATCACCGGATCGATGGCACCGACCACGCCGCCACCGGGCGCTGGCACGCCAGCGGTCATCCGGCCCGCCGCACGACGTGGACCACGGCGTCGATCTCGATCGGTGCGCCACCCGGCAGGCGGCTCACCTCCACGGTCGTGCGAGCCGGCCGGGACCCGGTGAAGCGCTCGGCGAACACCGCGTTCAGCGCCGGGCGCCAGTCGATGTCGAGGAGGTAGACGGTGGTCTGGACCACGTCGCCGAGGTCGGCGCCGATGGCCTCCAGCCGTTCGCGCAGTACGTCGAAGACGGCGCTGATCGCGCCGTCCCGGTCCTGGACGATCGAGCCGTCCGGCGCGTACGGCAGCACGCCCGACAGCCACGCGAGGTGACCGTCGGCGGTCCGCACGAGCGAGTACGGGTGGTCGTCACCGTCGGCGGGCAGTGAGCACAGCGGGCCCATCGGGTCGGGCGTCAGATCGGGCATCGCGGCTTCCTTCGCTCGGCGACTCGTCTTTTGTATCCAAAAGACTATGTCATTCGAGACCTCACATCAACCCTCGATGGGTGCCGCCGTCGATCGGCAGGTGGGCGCCGGTGACGAACCTCGCCTGTTCGGAGCACAGAAACGCGACGACCGCGCCGAAGTCGGCCGGATCACCGGCGACGCCGGCCGGAACCTCGGCAACGGGCTCGGAGATGTCGTCGCCATAGCGCCGGCGGATGCCCTCGGTATCGTGCAGGCCCGGCTGGACGCTGTTGACCGTCACCCCGTCGGCAGCCACCTCCAGCGCAACCGTCTTGAGGAAGCCGGTGACGCCGGCGCGGGCCGTGTTCGAGAGGATCATCTTGGGCAGCGGCTGGCGCACCGACACCGAGGTGACCGCGATCACCCGGCCCCAACGCTGCGCACGCAGCAACGGCAGCGCCGTCTGGCACATCGCGACCACCGCCAGCAGGTTCTTCTCGATCGCCGGGGCATACGCCTCCAACTCGGTGGTGGCAAACGTGCCGGTGGGCGGCCCACCGCCGTTGGCGATCAGGATGTCGACGCCGCCGAGCGCGTCGATCCCGTGCTCGACGAAGCGACGGGCCCCGTCGACGGTGCTGACGTCGGCATCGATCGGGTACGCCGCGGGCCCGAGCCGCGCCGCGGCACGGGCGACCTCGTCGGTGGTCCCGCCGCAGATCGCCACACGAGCACCTTCGGCGACCAGGGCCGCGGCCGCACCGAAGCCGAGGCCCGCGGTCGATGCGGCAACGATGGCGCGCCGATCAGTCAGTCCGAGATCCATCGCAGTTCTGCTCCTCTTCTCGAGTGGGACGGGACCCTCAGGGTCCGTCACCGTTCGTTCCTCGCACGGCCGCCCGGTAGCGCTCCAGCGCGTACTGGATGTGGTCCGCAGCCAGACGTGCGGCGAGGTCTTCGTCATGCGCCGAGATCGCCTCCACCAACTGGCGCCGGCTGTCGGTCATGACACGGCGCTGCTCACCGAGCGTGGTGCGGAAGATCCACAGCATCCGGCTGCTGAGCGCACCCATGATCTCGGCGAGAATTGGATTTCCGGCCAGTTCGAGCACTGCCGTGTGAAATCGTTCGTTCAATTCACCGAGGCGGCGCGAGTTCGGGTTCCGAGCCACCAGATCATCGGCCGCGTCGATGATCTCCATCAAGTTCTGCATGTTGGCCGGCGACGCGTTCCGACAGGCCAGCCGGGCCGCGAGCGACTCGAGGGCGATGCGGACCTGGAAGATGTGCTCGACCTCTTCGTGGCTGAGCTCGGCAACCCGCGCGCCACGCCGAGGGATGATGGTCGCGTACCCTTGCGTCGCGAGGACGTGGATCGCCAGGCGAATCGGGTGACGGGAGACGCCGAGCTCCTCGGCGAGGCTCTCCTCCACGAGACGCTCGCCCGGCTTGCGCTTGCCGGAGATGATCTGCTCACGCAGCGTTTGCACCACCATGTCACGCAACGCCATGTGCTGCGTCCCGAGCTTTTCACCGTCTTTTGCAACTTTGCCGCCATTTGATTCCTCACCCTCCCGGCCGACCTGCCCGGGAGCATACATCTCGACATCATACCGAGCTGGGTTTCGCGCCGGCCTGTTCCACTGCAGGCGGAAGCCATCTGACTTTCCGAAGTCTCGGCGCAAAGGAGAATGCAACTCCGCCCAGCACCGAAATAACAATTCCAATGCCGCTGACAAAATAGCTCCACCGTGTCCCCAGCTGATCCGCGATCGCGCCGAGGACCAGCGCACCGAACGGCACGGCACCCATCGTCGTCGTGTAGTAGAGGGCCGTCATCCGGCCGCGCAGCTCCGACGGGATGCTCAACTGGTACGCCACGCTGAAGATGGTGGCGCTCCCGAACGATGCGGCGCCGACCGGCACCAGGAGCAGCGCGAACGTGACGAACGTCGGCATCACCGCGGCAACGCACGAGAGCACGCCGAACACCACGGCAGCGTGCACGAGGGTGCGCTTGGAGGGTGCAGCCCGGCGCACGCCGAGCGCGATCGTCGCGCCGACGGCGCCGACGGCGAACAACCCGTTGAGCAGTGCGAGCCCGCCGGGTCCCGTGCCGAACTCGTTGCGCGCCATGAGCGCGATCAGCAGCGCCGAGTTCCATCCGAGGGCGCAACAGATGCACAGCACCGGCAGCACCAGCGCCAGGTCGCGGCGCGTCGCCATGTACGCGGCCGCGCCCCGGGCGCGGTCGACGTGAGCGCGGACCGCCCGAGGCAGGACCACGACGCGCGACATGCGCAGGAGCTGCTCGGCGAGCAGCAGCGAGAGCACCGCCGAGGCGACGAACTGGGTGGACAGACCGAAGATCGAGACCACCAGGCCGGCCACCGCCGGGCCGGCGATGCGGGCCAGGCTCTGGGTGGCGTTGATGGTGCTGATGGCACCGAGGAACAACGGCGGCGGCACCATCTCGGGCGGAGTGGCCTGCCGCGCCGGCGTGCCGAGGGCTGCGCCGACGCCGGAGACCGTCGCGGCGACGATCACGTGCCAGACGCGGACGTGGCCGGTGACGTGGAGGATGCCCACCGAGAGCGCCGCGGCGCAGACGATCAGCTCGGACAGGGCGATGACGCGCAGCTTCGGCCAGCGGTCGGCAAGCACGCCGCCCCACAGCCCGAGCAGCACACCGGGCACGAGCTGCATGAAGGTCGTGAACCCGAGCTGCAGGCCACTGCCGTTCGTCAGCTCCAGGACCAGCCAGTCCTGGGCGATCCGCAGCATCCACACGTTCATGAACGACAGCAGGCTGGTCGCCGCGAACCAGCGGAACATCGGAACGCTGAGCGCGGCGAAGCCGCGCCGTTCCCCCTCAGGCATCGATCGCCACGCCCTCGCGCACCCAGTTGATCAAGCTGACGGCGTCCCAGACCGGCAGGCCCGTGGCACGGCGCAGCGCAGCCGCGTAGGGCGGCATGTTGGTGCACTCCAGGAGGAACCCGCCGATGTCCGGATCGCCCGAGACCACCCGCCGAGCCACGTCGACGAGCTCGTCCTCGGCGAGATCCGGATCGAGCTCGTCGAGGCGGCCGAGCAACGCCGGGTAGAAGTGCTCGCTGTGCTCGAGCCCGACGATGCGCAGGCGCTCGACCTCACCGTCGTCGATGCCGCACCCGTGGAGGTGCCGTTGCGAGATCGACTGCGAGTTGACCGTCAGGATGCACAGCCGCTGTTGTGGCGCGAGGACGGCGAGGACGAGCGGGACCTGGAGCAGGCTGGATGCCGCGACCGGGACCGGCAGCGCCTCGGTGAGCTCGGACTGGTAGGCGGCGAGCAGGCCGCAACACGTCGCCAGGGCCCGCACGCCCTTGCGGATCAAGGCGCGGCCGGCGGCGATGTAGTCGGACAGCTCGGCCTCGGGCCGATCGGCGTATCGCCGTGGGATCGCGCCGGAGGTGATCGCGCTCGGCGTGCAGCCGGCGACCTCCTGGTACGCGACGGGAAACGCGAACGTACGGGCGTTGCCGACGTCGCCGACCGGCCGCGGCAGGTCGTTGTCGAGCATGATCACGCCGATGTCGATGCCGTAGACGGTCTGGCCACGGCGGACCACCTGGCGCCGTCGCGGCCGTCCCTCGGCGTCCTGGGGTGCGGCGCTCACGACGTCGGCGACGCCACCGCCGCGAGCCACCCGGCGGCGGCCTCGGCGACCTTCTTGTCGTCCTCGTACTTGGCGCCGCTCACGCCGATCCCACCGAGGCACTCACCGTCGACCACGAGGGGATGGCCACCGGGAACCAGGAAGAAGCGCGGGTCCTCGGTGAACGCCCGCCACAGCGGCTCGCTGTGGGTCAGCCGCGCCTCGAGGAACTCCTCGGTGCTGCGCCCGCTGCAGCCGGAGAACGCTGCCTTGCCCGAGGCGAAGTCGAACGTGTATGCCGCCACGCCGTCCATCCGCGCCGAGGCGATGCACCCGCCGGCCCGGTCGACCACGACCAGGGCGACGCGCACGCCGAGCTTCCCTGGCCTTGGCGATGCCGGCATCCAGCACCCCTCGCGCCGCGTCGTAGGAGACCTGGTCCCGGCGGATCGACAACGGTCCGTCGAAGGTCTGCTCGTCGGTCATCTGCTTCCTCCTCGTTGACTGAGTGCTGCGGCGGCCACGCCGGCACGCCGCCCGAACACGGACGCCGCGGCCAGGCCGCTCCCGCCCGGATAGCTGAAGTAGAACAGGCCCCCGACCATCTCGCCGGCGGCGAAGAGGCCGGGGACGATGCCGCCCTCGGCGGCGACGACCTCGGCGTCCGGGGTGATGCGCACGCCCCCGAACGTCGACGTGATGCCGCACGTCACCCGGTAGGCCTCGAACGGCGGCTGCTCGAGCCGGCACGCCCAGTTCGACTTGGGGATCGCCAGACCGATCGTCGAACGACCGTCGAGGACGTCGGGGTCGAATGGCCGATCGTCGCGCACGGCGGCGTTGAACTCGGCGACGGTCTCGATGAACCGGTGCCGGTCCATGCCGGGCAGCGCGACGGCGAGACCGCCCAGCGTGTCGGCCACGACCCGACGGGCGGTGTCGGCCCGGTACTCGTCACGCAGCAGCGGGCTGGTGCTCGCATCGTAGATCTGCCAGGCCGTGTGCCTCGGCTGGGACAGGACCAGCCGGCCGTACCGGGAGTACGTCGAATCGGCGACCCCCGCCCCCTCGTCGAGGAAGCGCTCACCCTCGACGTTGACGATCACCCCGAACGGATAGCTCAGCCGGTGGAACGGGCTGTGGCCGCCGCTGCTCTGCGCCAGATTGGCGGCATCAGGCGCCTCGTGGGCCCACGCGACGGCGTGGCAGCCGGACCAGTGGCCCCACGGCAGAGCGCCCGCGGCCAGCGCCAGGGCGATCCCGTCGCCCGTGTCGAAGCGGCTCCCGCGGACCTTCGCCAGCTCCCAGCCCGCGCCGAGGTACTGGGTGCGCCATGCGCTGTTGGCCTGGAAGCCGCCGCAGGCCAGCACGACGGCGCGGGCGCCGATCGTGCGGACCCCGTCGGGCAGCTCGACCGCCACGGCGGTGATCCCGCCGGCGTCGCGGTGCAGGTCGACGCAGCGCGCCGAGTAGGCCAGCTCCACGCCGTTGGCCAGGCACGCCGTCGTCAGACCGTCGACGATGCCGCGGCCGCCGCCGGCGACGTCCACGGTGAAGCCACCGGTGAACGTCGGCCCGCTGCCACGCCGGCAGTACGGCACGACCGGGACGCCCTGCTCGTGCATCCAGATGACGGCCGGCAAGCTCTCCATGGCCAGCGCCTCGGCCAGCACCGGATCGCACCGGCCGTCGGTCGCGTTCATCAGGTCGCGCACGTAGGCCGTCGGCGGGTAGCTCTCCCAACCACTCGCCATGGCGATCGCGGACGCGTCCACGCCGTCGAACGCCGGCAGCACCGACTCGACCGAGTCGTAGGCCACCCGGATCGCGCCCATGCTGAAGTTCGTGTTGCCACCGCGCTCGGCGGACGAGCCGCGATCGACGAGCAGGACGCGGCACCCCCGTTGCGCGGCGGACAGGCTGGCGCACAGGCCGGCAGCGCCGCCGCCGGCGACGATCACGTCATACGAATCGAGCATCTTCGAGCCTCACGATCTGCAGGGTTGGTCGGCGTAGGGGCGCGCCGGCGGCGAGGGGGTTCATGGACGTGCTCCAGCTGGCTCAGCCGGTGCGGCGCGTCGCCATCCGCTTGGCGAGGCCGCGGCGAGTCAGGTGATCGGTGAGCCGGGCGACGGGGAAGACGATCACCAGGTAGCCGATCGCGGCGACGGTGAACGGGGTCAGGCTGGTGTGGATGATCGACTGACCGTTGGCGCGCGCGAGCGCGTCGAGCAGGCCGACGACGGCGACGAGCGATGTGTCCTTCTGCAGGCTGATGAACGCGTTCATCAGCGGCGGCGCCATGTTGCGGACCGCCTGTGGCAGCACGACGAAGCGCATCGTGGCGAGGTAGCCGAGACCCATCGAGCGCGCCGCGGCGACCTGGCTCTCGTGCACCGACCGGAGACCGGCGCGCATCGTCTCCGACACGTAGGCCCCGTAGGTCAGCACGATGGCGATCACGACCAGCCAGAAGTCGGACACGTCGCTGACCACGGGCAAGCTGGTCTGCTTGATCCCGAAGACCGTCATCATGATGACCAGCAGGCATGGCAGGCCGCGGAAGACGTCGACGTACGCGGCTGCCAGCCAGCGCAGTGGCAGCGTCGCCGTGCCCGGGATCGAGCGCACGACGGCCACGATCAACGACCAGAGGAGGATCAACGGCTCGGCGATCACGAACAGCTTGATCGTCAGCACGAACCCCTTGAGCACCTGACGGAACGACCGTGTGACGATGTCCCAGTCGAAGAACTCCCTGATCAGGAGTCGATCGTCGATCAGGAACAGGCTGACGACGAACAACGTCAACCACGCCGCCACCGCATATCCGGCCGACAGCAGCCGCCACCGCCGGAACCGGTCGTAGGCGGCGCGGCTCTCGCGGACGTCGTCGGCCGCGAGATGCCGCGCCCGCCGCAGCCAGAAGACGGCGACGATCCCGGTGGGCGGGAAGGCAGCGACGCAGACGACGGCCGACAGGATGTCCGTGGCCCGCCGCCCGACAACCGCTGGCGAGATGGCCAGCGGCTGCCGGGCGGCCGCGCCCGAACCCGTCGAGGTCTGCCGAGGCGCCACCGAGGAGATCGTCTCCACGAACCGACTAGGCCTTCGACAGGACGACGAGCGGGACGTCATCGCCGAGCGTGATGATCCCGTACTCCTTCTTCCACTGATCGATGAGACCGTCGTCGCGGATGCCGGCCAGCGCGGCGTTGACGGCCGTCAGGTTCGGCGAGCCCTTCGGGAGCTGGATCGCCTCGCAGAACCCGTCCGGGTTCTCGTCGGTCTGGATCCGGGCGGCAACCTCGAACTTGGCGGCGAAGTCGGCGTCGCCGAACAACGTGGTGGCGTCACCCATGCCGGCCATCAGGCCGTCGATGGTGCCGGCCTTCAGGGCCGGGCCGCCCTCCTGGACGACGCTCTGGAACGCCTTGAACGTCTTGTCCGGCTTGATGTAGTTGAGCACCAGGTCCTGGCCGGTCTGGCCGGTGGCGAAACCCCACGAGATCTGCTTCAGCTCGTCCAGCGTCGACGCCGGGGTACCCTTCGGGACGATGGCCACGTTGTACGAGTGGCTGTAGCAGTCCGAGTAGTCGTTGACCTCCGAGCGCGCCGGGGTGACGCTGATCTCGACGATGCCGACGTCGTAGTCCTTCGACAGCTGCCCGGCCGTGAGGGCCGCGAAGTTGACGTTCTTGTACACCGTGTTGGACACGCCGAGGCGCTTGGCGAGCTCCTGCGCCAGCGCCCAGTCGAGGCCACCGGTCAGGCTCTCGGGATCCGCACCGTCGTAGAAGTGTGGATACGGGATCACCGCAGCGACCGTCAGCGTGTCGTCCTTGACGAGCTCGAGCTGACCGACGGCTGACGCCGGTGGCGTCGACGCCCCTGCCGAGGTCGTGGAGGCCGCGCCGCCGCCGCTCGGCGCAGCTGCAGTGGTGGCAGCCGCGCCAGTCGTCGTGGTCGCGTCGGACTTCTTGTCGTCAGAGCCGCATGCGCCCAACAGGACGGCACAACAGCCCAACGCAACAACTACCTTCCGCATCATGTGTGGTCTCCATGTGTTCTCCGTCGGCTTCGGCGGGCGCCGGGCCGGGTCTCTCTGTCGAGATCTGCGCTGGCGACGCCTGCTCGACGTCGCCGACGGCCTATGCCGCTGATCCGGTGCCTGCCCGCAGTCCGGCCGTGAAGCTCCGCAGGCGCTCACTGCTCGGGTCGTCGAGCACGGCTGAGGGAGGGCCCTGCTCGAAGACGACGCCCTGGTGGACGAAGCACACCTTGTCGGCCACCGACCGGGCGAACCCCAGCTCGTGGGTGGCGAGTACGAGCGTCCGGCCTTCACCGGCCAGCTCGGTGAGCAAGGCCAGCACCTCGCAGACGAGCTCGGGGTCGAGCGCCGAGGTGACCTCGTCGAGGAGGAGGAGCTCGGCGTCCATCGCCAGCGCGCGGACGATGGCGACGCGCTGCTTCTGGCCGCCGGAGAGGCTGTCCGGGTACTGATGGGCCTGCGCCGCGAGACCGAACCGGTCGAGCAGCTTCCGCGCCCGATCCTCGGCCTCCGCCTTGGAGACGCCGAGCACTCGCCGTGGCCCCAGCATGACGTTCTTGAGGGCGGTCATGTGCGGGAACAGGTTGTAGGCCTGGAACACCATGCCGATGTGACGGCGTGCCCGATTCAGGTTGACACCCGGGCCGGTGATCTCCTCACCTTCGAGATGGATCGCCCCACCGTCGATCTCCTCGAGGCGGTTGATGCAGCGCAGCAGCGTCGACTTGCCGCACCCTGACGGCCCGATCAGGCACACGACCTCGTGCCGCTCGACCGACAACGAGAGTCCGTTCAGCACCTGCGTGTCGCCGAACGACTTCGATACGTTCTGGATATCTAGAAAGCTCACGCCTCCCCCAATCTCATTGATGATCTATGCCCCACGGATCTTGTCTGCATGACGACGGCCGAGATGATCGGTGATCCTCGTCAATGGAAGCGTCATCGCCAGATAACCGGCGGCGACCCCGACGAATGGACTGAGGTTCGCATGTTGAATCGACTGGATGTACGCCCAGTTCACGGCGTCGAGAAGCCCGACCAACATCACCAGCGCGGCATCCTTCTGCAAGCTGATGAACGAATTGAGCAACGGCGGCAGCACAGCCCGGAATGCCTGCGGCAAGATCACCGTCCGCAATGCCGCGAATTGGCCCATGCCGAGCGTTCGGGCGGCATCGACCTGGTTGTGGTGGACGAGCTCGATGCCGGCCCGGAAGATCTCGGCGGCGTACGAGCCGAACACCAGGACCAGGGCGACGACGACGAGCTGGAAGTCGGACAGGTCGCTGAAGAACGGCATCGACGTCTGCTTGACGCCGAGGACCACCACCATGATCACCAGCAGCGCGGGCATGGCCCGGAACACGTCGACGTAGATCGTGGCCAGCGCCCGCAGTGGCCGGGCACCGTCGCCTGGGAGCGTGCGCACCACCGCGACCGTCAGGCCCCAGGCCAGCACGGCCGCCTCGGCGACGATGCAGAGCTTGACGGTGAACCAGAAGCCCTCCAGCAACGACGGCAGGGCCTCGCGCAGGACCTCGCGGTCGAAGAACGCGTGGATCATCGCTCGGTCGTCGACCAGCAGGATGGCGACGAGCGCGACGACCACCCACAGCGCCGCGGCGAAGCCGAGCGACTTGACGCACCATTGCTTCGAGCGGTCGTACGCGTGACGAGCGGCGCGGGTGTCGCCGAAGCGGATCCTCCGTGCCTTGAGCAGCAGGACCAGCGCGACGATGCCGGTCGGCGGGAACAGCACGATGCCGACGACCACCCCGACTGCGCCCCGCACGCCGCCGGCGACCTGGCGCGGCGGCGTGGTGAAGCGCAGCGCGGCGGTGTCGCAACGGGCTTCGCGGACCGGCTCCACCACGGCCGTCACGTCATCCGCCCCTGGACACAGGACCGGAGAGCGCAGGCGTGAAGCGTTCCGGGCGGAAGTCTGCCAAGCACGGGTGGCGCTCGCCGAACACGATCTCCCGAGCCAGCAGGCGGCCGAGCATCGGCGACAGGTTCACGCCGCTGTGCGCCAGCGCGACGTATGCGCCCTCAACCCCGGGCAGGGCGCCGACGGCCGGCAAACCATCGGCCGTCGACGGGCGCAGGGCGATGGTCGCGGACTCGAGCCGGGCTTCGGCCAGGCTCGGGACGAGCTTGACCGAGCGCTCCAAGGTCTTGTGAGCCGACGGCGGCAGCGGGTCGGTGGGCGTCGCGATCGTGATCTCGTCGTCCAGCTGCGCAGCCTGGAGCAGGAGCCGCCCGCCGCCGTCCGGACGGATGGCCACCTCGGGCGTCTGCACCGCGATCCGCATCCGCATCGGCAGCGGCGCCGTCACCGCGAGCAAGCCCGGCCACTCCGCACGCATCGGCAGCTCGACGCCCAGCGTCGCAGCCAGCGCACCGGTCCTCGGGCCGGCACAGATGGCGACGGCGTCGGCTGAGACGCGCTCGCCCCGATCGGTCCGCACCCCGACGACAGCGCCAGCGGCCTGCTCGATCTCGCTCACACCAGTGCCGGTGAGCAGCTCGACGCCGAGCTCGGCGGCGCGCAGCCGCAGCAGGCTGAGCAGTTCGGCGACGTACACGTAGCCCTCGTTGCCGTAGAAGGCGACGCGCTCGACGTCATCGGCCAGCGTGATCGCCGGCTCGATTCGGCGGAGCTCGTCGCGCGTCAGCCACGATGACGGGTAGCCCCAGCTGTGCAGTCGCTCGACGCGCTGTTCGACGACTGCCCGAGCAGCTTCGCCAGATGCCCAGTCGGCGGTGCCCACCCGGTGGAGCCATCCGCCGGCGCCGAGCTCCAGCGCGAGCAGCGAGTACTCGGCCATGCCCGCCACGTTGAGCATGTGGTATTCGAACGGTTCCTTGTTCTTGGCGTTGAGCCAGGCGAACGAGCGCAACGAGGCGCCGGCGCCGAGCTGCGACTGCTCGAGCAACACCGTGCTCGCGCCGTTCTCGGCGAGGCGGACAGCGGTCGACAGCCCGAGGATGCCGCCACCGACGACGGCGACGCGCGGACCGGTGCGACCGGTCTGTCGGGCGGGTGCTGGATCGATCGCCGATCCGGCGGGGATGGAACCGGTCATCGAATGACCTCTCTTCGGTTGGTGGTGACGGAGTTGCAGATCATCAGGCGTAGACACGCAGCGCGCCCGGGGAGGCCATGAAGCGGTTGTCCTTGCCCACGTACCGAGCGCGCAGCTCATCGGCAGCGACCTGGCCGCGGGCCTTGACGTCGTTGACGTGCTCCCAGGCCGCGGCGTGCGCGGCCATGAGGAACTCGTAGGGCAACCGAGCCTCTGCGAGGCCCAGCGCACTGGCGTCGTCGATGGAGACGCCGGGAATGGTGACCGGCTTGGAGACGCTGGCGACGATCTCCGTGATCTGCTCGGCGGTGATCTGCCGCGCCGCGACGTAGAGCATGTCGGCGCCCACATCCTCGTACGCATGCAGCCGATCGAGCAGCTGCGACAGCGTCTCGCCGCCATCGAGCGCGAACGAGCGGACCCTCAGGAAGAAGTCGGGGTCGAGCCCGCGGCGCTCATCGACCATCGCCCGGAGGTTCGCCACGACCGCGTCGACGGCGACGAGCTCGACGGCGCCACCGGTCGGCGGCCGCCGGTCCTCGACGTCCAGGCCGGCGACGCCGGCGTCGACGTAGGCGCGGATCGCATCGACGTGCTGTTGCGGGCCACGACCGGACAGTTCCTCCCCGCCGATCATCACCGGCAGCGAGACGGCGTCGACGAACGAGCGAGCGATGCCGGCCTTCTGAGCGGTGGTCAGGTCACCGGCCCGACCCTCGCCGAGCATCGTCTCGAACGTGACGTTGCCGCCCATGTAGATGTACTCGATCCCGGCGTCTTCGAGCATCTGCGCGGCGAACGGGGTCGGCGCGCTGATCTGCAGGACCGGTTCACCGCCCCGACCGAAGATCCGCCGAAGGGTCGTGGATCGCGCGGTCATCAGATGAGGCGGAGATAGCGCTCGGCATTGCCGGCCATGAGCTTGCGCATCGAGGCCTCCGGGATGCCGTCCCACCCGAGGACGATGTCGGGCGAGTTGGGGAACTCGCACTGGCCGTGCGGGAAGTCCGACTGGTACATGAGCACCCCGTCGCCGAGGGTGTCGATGACGTGTTGGGCGATCGCCTCGCCCTCGTAGAACTCGATGCCGGCGAAGACACGGCCCTCCTGGATGTACTCGACAGGATCGCGCTTGAGCTGGGGCACCGAGCCGCGCATGTAGTCGGCCTGCATCCGCAGGCGGTGCGCCCAGAACGGCAGCCAACCGGCGCCGCACTCGGCGAAGCCGATGCGCAACGTGGGATACGTGTCGAACAGCCCGCTCAGCAACAGGTACGCCACGAGGCGCTGCGCCCCCCACGGGTGGGCAGCGGTGCGAGCGACGACCACGTTGCCCCAGATGTCCCGGTAGCCCGGGAAGTACGGGGTGTCGACGAAGAACGAGTGATGCAGCAATGGGAGGTCGGCGTCGTCCATCGCCCGCCAGATCGGGTGCAGGTCCGGATCGTCCACCGGCATGTCCTCGGGGAGCAGCACCGTGACCGAGCTCACCCAGCGCTCGCCGGCCAGGTTCTTGATCTCGCTCGCGGCCCAGTCGGGGTCGGTGGCAGGAGCGAGGATGGTGGACTTCAGCCGGTCCGGATCCGCCGAGCAGTAGTCGGCGATGTACCGGTGGTAGGCGGCCGGCAGCTCACGGGCGAAGAACGGATCGAGCGCCTGGCTCGACATGCCGAACGGCCCGGGGATGATCAGGTCGATGTCGACGCCCTCACGGTCCATGTCGAGGAGCCGGCCCGCAGCGTTCTCGTGCTGGATCGCATGATGGTGCTTCTCGGTCAACCGCTCGACGACCCGGCCGTCGAGGGCGGCGCGGCCGCCGGCCTTCGGGAAGCTCGACGGCACCCTTGTGCCCCAGTGTCCTGTCGAACGGGATCGGCGCCACTCGCAACCAGTGATACGGGTCGGAGGAATCTCCCTCCTGTGCCGGCTTGAGGAACAACGCTTCGTCGAGCTCCGACCACCGATCGCAGAGCTCGGCGCTGCCGTGCTCGTACAGCAACTCCATCTTCGGGAGCACGTGGGTGTCGATGTCGATGATCCGATAGCCGTTCTTCATTCCAGCTCCTTTGCTGATCGCCGTCCCGTGTGGCCCCGGGGGATTCGGGCCGTCGGCCAACTGGCTTTTGGATACAAAAAGCAATGTGCAGCAGGCCGTCCAGGGGTCTTCTCGAAAAAGCTGCTGCGCAACCTGAGCCCAGGAGGCGCCATCTCATGTCCACCGCCGCGACGTCCTCGCTTGCCTCGTTCGAACTGCTCGCCCGCACCAGGCGGACGAGCCTGCGAGTAGATCCCACGCTCGCGATCGAGCCCCACCTCGTGGAGCGCCTCGTCGACACGATGAGGTGGGCACCGAACCACCACCGCACCTGGCCGTGGAAGGCCGCCGTCGTGACGGGCGAGGGACGGGCGCGACTCGGCGAGCTCGTCGCTGCATTCGAGTCGCGCCGTGGGGCCTCCGAGAGTCGCGTCGAGAAAGCCCGCGTGAAGTATCTGCGCGCCCCGGTGCTCGTGCTGGTCGGACAGGCCGGCCATGACGAGTCGCACCGACGCAGCGAAGATCGCGACACGATCGCCGCCGGCATCCAGAACCTGCTGCTCGCGGCAACGGCCGCCGGACTCGCGACCCACTGGGCCACCGGTGACTGGCTGACCGACGAGTCGGTGAAGGCGATGACCGGGCTGGACGCAGCCGACGATCTCGTCGCGCTGATCTACGTCGGCTGGCCGAGCGACGAGGCACCCGTGCCGAGCAGACCGGCGCTCCGGGTCCGGCACATCACCAGCTGATCAGCGTCGATGTGGGTCCGCCTCGGCGGGCAGCGCACTGACGGCGTTCATACCCATGTATGAACGCCGAGTGATGACCGCTCGCGACCGGCTGGTAACGGCGACGCGCGAGAGGATCCGCGAGCTCGCCTCGTCACCGGCGGACTGCTCTGGTGCGGCTGCCTGCTCGGCGCGCTGTCGATCGGCCTGATCTACGGGCCGGCGGCGATCTGCCTGCTGGTCGGCGCGGCGCTGACGACTACACGTACGGCCGGAGGAGGTCGTGGAGCTCCACGGCGATCTCCTGCGCCGCCTCGGTGTCGGGCTCGTCCTCTTCGGTGAGGGCGTCGGCCAGCTCGTCGGCGAGCTCGCAGGTCTGCTCCCACAGCGGGCGCTCGACGCCGTAGGGCGGGTTGGCCGGGTCGGCGACGTCGAGGGCACGCATCAGCTCCTCCAGGCCGCCCGCGTCGAGCGGATTCTTCTGCAGGCGCTCGCCGGCGAGGAAGAACGTCGTCAGCGTCTCGAACGGCAGCTGCGCCTCGCCGCCGGCAGAATCCGCCTCGGCGGCCAGCTCGGCGTCGGCGTCGGGCTCGTCGATCACCGGCTCGACGTCGTGCTCGCCGGACTCGACGGCGTCGAGGATCGCCTCGACGGAGCCCTCGTGCTCGGTGGCGACCAGCAGGGTGTGCGCGTCCCAGCGGAACGGCAGGTGCTGGCGCACGAGCAGCGTGCCGACGACATGGCGCTGCTCGTCGGTCCACTCGGCGAGGTCGTACTCGGTGACGACGATGTCCTCGCCCAGCTCGATCGGCTCCGGCTCACCGACGGGTGCGTCGGCGGCGGCGAGCGCGGCGTCGTCGATCCCGAGCCGCTCCTCGACGAGGCTGATCGCCGCGTCCGTGGCGATCTCGAACTCCTCGGGCACGAGTAGCTCGTTGTCGTCCCAGGCGTGCGGGATCGCCGCCTCCGTGAGGTCGCTGGCCAGCTCGGCCTGCTGGTCGAACGACCACCGGCTGAGGTCGTAGTGCACCCGCGTCTGGTCGGGGTCGTTCGGGTCCCAGTCATCGCTCACGGACGGCGACGCTACCCGTGGGCCGACCGAGCCCTGGCGACGCGCTCGAAGAACTCGCCGAGGCGGCGGTACTCGTCGAGCTGGTGCTCGGGCTGGCGGAAGCCGTGGCCCTCCCCCGGGTACACGTGCAGCTCGACGTCGCCGCCGGCCTCGGCCAGCGCGGCCGCCAGCCGCTGGCTCTGCTCGACCGGCACGACCGGATCGCTGTCACCGTGCAGCAGCAGGACCGGCACGTCACGCAACCGAGCCGGGTGCAGCACCGGCGAGCGTTCGAGGTAGCGGTCGAGGTGCTCGGGCAGCGTCCCGACGAGACCGATCGTCGAGTGCCGCTCGAAGCGGTGGCTGCGCTCGGCGAGGTCGACGAGGTCGGTGACGGGATACGACGCGGCCACGCCAGCGACAAGCAACGGCGCCTCGCCGGCCACGCCGAGCGCGGTGAACCCACCGGCGCTGGCGCCGAGCACGATCGTCGTCACCGGCGACGCCCAACCCTCGGCGTGGGCGTGGCGGATGGTGTCGACGACGTCGGCGACGTCGAGCTCGCCCCAGCGCTGCTGCATCGCCTGCTGGTAGGCGCGGCCGTGCCCGGTCGAACCACGGTGGTCGGGCACGAGCACGTCCCAACCCTGCGCCCGCCAGTAGGCCAGGCGCGGCAGGAACGTCACCTGCCACTGGTCGGTCGGGCCGCCGTGCACCCAGCACAACAGGCCGCGGCCGGCGCCCGCGTAGCGCCGGGCATGGATCGTCGCGCCGTCGCGGGCGACCACCTCGACCGGCGACGGCTCGGCGAGTGGCAGGTCCTCCCAGCCGCTGAGCGGCCCGACGGCGACGACGTCACACGTCCACGTCACGGTGTCGTGGAGGACGATCTGCGTGGGCGTGCGCGCCCCGGTGCGGATCGCGGCGAGCCGCTCCCCCGCCCACGACAGCTGACCGTGCACACCGCGGGCGACCTCGTCGACCGCGCCGGTGGCCAGGTCGACGACGCACAGCCGCCCGAAGCCGGCCTCGTTGCGGGCGAACGCCACCCGGCGACCGTCCGGCGCGACGGCGAACGAGCGCTGCCCCTGCCCCCACGACGGTCCGGCGTGCTCGAACGGCTCGGCCACGAACGGCACGCCGCCGACGCCGGCGCGGAGCCAACCGCCGTCGTCGCGGACGCTCGCCAGCCGCCCGTCCGCCAACCACCGCGGCTGCTGCACCGTGCCGGGCGGGGCGTCCTCCACGAGGCGGCCGTCGGAGCTGCCCCACAGGACGATGCGGCTGCGGTCCCACGGCATGTCGGGGACGTTCCAGGCAACCCATGCCACGGTCGAGCCGTCGGGCGACGGCGCCGGATCGAAGCAGAAGTCGGCGGTGCCGTCGTCGAGCCGCTGAGGCGCCGGCGAGCCGTCGAGCGACGCCATCCACACCTCGGCCTCGTCGACGACGTAGACGACGCTGGCACCGTCGGCGGTGACCGACGGGGCGAACGCCGGCCGCTCGGCGTCGGCGTCGGTCAGCCGGCGCACGGCCCCCGCCGGGACCGGTTGCAGCCACAGGTTGCCGTCGGCGGCGGCGTAGACGACGGCATCACCGTCGGGCGTCCAGCACCAGCAGCCGCCACCGAGACCACGCCCGGCCCGTGGCGGCGGGTGCGCGGTGAGCTGGCGCACCGGCGACCCGTCGAGCGGTTGCCACATCAGCGCCGGCCGCCCACCGGCGGACGATGCGTAGACGACGACGGTGCCGTCCGGCGACAGCCGCGGCTCGGTGAGGTCGCGACCGGCGATGCACCGCTCGACGGGGATGACGGAGCTCATGCGTGGCGGAGCGTAGTAATTCGCTGGATCCGAGGCGCCGGCCGCTGCATCCTGGACGGACCAGCCCGACGAACCACGAGAGGAGGAGCCCGATGATCACTTTGAACGCCACGCCGTTCGACCGCGACCGGCGCGCCCTCCGTGGCGACGTCGGCCGCGGCGCCCTGCGCGCTGCCTGAGCGCCGCCGCGCCCACCCGCGCCTCCTGGCCATCTCCCCGTTGGCCGGACGGGGTTTATGCTGCTTGATTATACTGTGTTTCCCACTCGATTGGTGGGATATAGCCGAGACTTCCGTGAAGTCTTTTCGTGTTATACCAGTTGATCCAGCGGAAGATCGTTCTGCGGGCGTCGGCGCGGGTCGCGAACACTCGTCCTTGGACGCATTCACGTTTCAGCGATTCCCAGAATGACTCGGCGACGGCGTTGTCCCAGCACACCCCGGTCCGTCCGACCGAGGGGCGCAGCCTGTTGTCGGCGCAGAACGAGAGGTAGTCGTTCGACGTGTACTGCGACCCACGATCCGCGTGCGCGATCACCCCGCTCACGCCGCCTCTGGCAGCGACGGCCATCGACAGGGCGTCGGTGACGAGCTCGGTGCGCATGTGGTCGGCCATCGAGTAGCCGACCAGCCGCCGGCTGCCCAGATCGAGGACCGACGCCAGGTAGAGCCAGCCCTCGCCGGTGGCGATGTAGGTGATGTCCTGGCACCACGCCCGGTCCGGGGCGCCGGGCGCGAAGCCGCGCTCGACGAGGTCCGGGATCACGTAGCCGTCCGGGCCCGGGAACGTGGTCTGGCAGCGTCGCCGCCGGAACCTGCCCGCCATCCCATGGCGGCGCATCAGCCGACGCACCCGCTTGTGGTTGACCGCGAGACCGGCGCGGCGCAGCTCGCGCAGCATCCGCGGGACGCCGTAGTTGCCGTCGGAGGCGTCGAAGATCTCGGCCATCAACGAGACGAGCTCGGCCTCGGCGACCTGACGGTCCGTCGGTGCGCCAGCCTCACGTGTGCGCCAGTCGTAGAACCCCGACGTGGACACGCCAGCCGCCTCGCACGCCGCGGTGACCGGGAACCCGGCTGCCTTCTGGTCGTCGACGCAGCGATAGCGAGTCACAGCATCAACTCCTTCACCCAGAAGGCCATCGATCGTTTGAGCAGATCACGCTCCATCCGCAACTGCGTGACCTCACCGCGCAACTCCGCCAACTCGACGCGTTCGTCGGCGTTCAACTCGGTCCCCTGGGCGCGTTCACGGCGCGCCTTCGCGACCCAGTTCCCCAACGTGCCCTCGTTCACCAAGAGCGAACGAGCAACATCCGCGATCGAACGCTGCTCATCGAGCACCATCGCAACCGCGTCCCGCTGGAACTCAGGCGGATACTTCGCCGGACGACCCGGCGACCGCTTCTTGTTGGACATGGACTTCCTCCTATACGAGGTGTCCGCCCAACGGGGGGATGGTCATCCCACCGTCCGAGCCCGCGGACGCCCGCCCAGTCACACATCCAGCAAGGAGTACGACCATGTGGTCCTACCTACCCGACCTCGCCCAACAGATCGTCCGCGATCACCGTGCCCACGACCTGGCCCACCTGAGCCACGGCCGCCCCCTGCACGGCTCGCGCCGCTCCGCTCAACGACCCCACCAGCGTGCCGGTTAGCCCCAGCGCACCACCTCCACGGCGTCACGCGTGGGGGTGGTGCGGAGGGGGCGCTCCGCGACCCCCCTCCGCCATGGCCGGATCCGGCTTCGCCGGTCCGGCCATCGCCGACTGGGTGCGGCCGAAGGCCGCTCCTCGAAGCTCGACCGAGATGAGCGAGCGCCAGCGAGCGAATCGAGCGTCGAAATCCACGAGCGCTACGGTGAGCGACCGATGGCCGTCTCGCGCACCACCCAACAACCCGATCGAAACCTGGCCATGGAGCTGGTCCGCACCACGGAGTCGGCGGCACTCGCCGCGTCGCGCTGGGTCGGACGCGGTGCCAAGAACGGCGCCGACGGCGCGGCGGTCGAGGCGATGCGCACGGTGCTCGCCGGCGTCCCGATGGACGGCATCGTCGTCATCGGCGAGGGCGAGAAGGACGAGGCGCCGATGCTGTTCAACGGCGAGAAGGTCGGCGACGGCACGCCGCCGCTGACCGACGTCGCCGTCGACCCGATCGACGGCACCACCCTCACCTCGCTCGGCCGCGGCAACGCGCTGTCGGTCATCGCCGTCAGCGAGCGCGGCACGATGTTCGATCCGGGCCCGTGCGTGTACATGACCAAGATCGCCGTCGGCCCCGACGCCGCCGGCTCGATCGACATCACCGCCACCGCCACGCAGAACCTCCGGTGGATCGCCAAGGCCAAGCGCGAGAACGTCCGCGACCTCACCGTGGCGATCCTCGACCGGCCGCGCCACGAGGAGCTGATCGAGGAGGTCCGCGCCGCCGGGGCGCGGATCAAGCTGATCAGCGACGGCGACGTCTTCGGGGCGATCGCCACCGCCTGGCCGGACGCCGGCGTCGACGTCCTGCTCGGCGTCGGCGGCACGCCCGAGGGCGTGATCTCCGCCGCCGCCCTGAAGTGCATGGGCGGCGAGATGCAGGGGATGCTGTGGCCGCGCAACGAGGGCGAGAGGCAGGCCGCGCTCGACGCCGGCTACGACCTCGACCAGGTGCTCACCACCGACAGCCTGGTGCGCAGCGACAACTGCTTCTTCGCCGCTACCGGGATCACCGACGGTGAGTTGCTCAACGGCGTGCGCTACGTCAGCGGCGGCGCCCGCACGCAGAGCCTGGTGATGCGCTCCCGCAGTGGCACGGTGCGGATGATCGACGCCCGCCACCGCATCGACAAGCTCGCCACCTTCGCCGCCGTCGACTACGCGTAGCGAGTCGGCGCACGGCGGCGGGGGTCGCGGAGCGCCCCTCCGCACCACCCCCACCGCGCGCGCCGTGTCGTGGCGTCAGGCCCAGTAGCCGGTGACGTCGATGACGAAGTGCGTCTTCGGCACCGCGCCGCCGCCGCAGAAGACCTTCACGGTCCGGTCGGCGGCGATCTTGGCGGTCAGGCCGTTGGCGATGTTCTGGTCCGGTCCGGACCAGTTGATCGACGACCCGCTGCGCTCGGTGGCGTCGCCGGGGAAGACCGACAGGAACCCGCCGGCGGTTCCCTCCGTCTCGGTGATCGTCAGGTTGGCGACGACGGCGAGCGCCCCGGCCGGCACGATGTCAGCGGTGACCACCGCGCCCGTCGTCTCGTTGCGGGCGTCCTTGACGCTGACGACCCGGGTCTCCGCAGCGACGATCTTGCCGGGCGCCGGCGTCGGCAGGGCCAGGCGGGAGTCGTAGACGCGCGCCGGGGCGATGACGTGGAACGTCCCTGCGCTCGTCGCCCCGGCCAGCTGCACCCACGTCCCGTCCTTCGGGCTGTACCACAGCCCACCGTCGGCATCGCGCGCCAGCGTGCCGACGACGCTGGCGCCGGTCGGGGCAGCACCGTCGAACGCGTCCTGGTTGAGGATCAGCTTGCCGCTGCCGTCGGCCGTGAGGTCGCCGGCGGTGCCGCGGGCAACGACCCCGATGCCGTTGCTCGACGCCGCGAACACGCCGACGCCGGCCTCGTCCGTGCCGGTGAACGTGGCCACGAGGGCCAACCCGCCCGAGCTGGTCTGGCCGGCGACGATCGACGCCGGCAGCTCACCGTCGCCGGGATCGAACCCGCTCGACGTGCCGTCGGTGACGACGAAGGTGGAACCGCCGGCCAGGGTGGTGTCCGCCGTTCCGGTGTTGTCCTCGCCGACGTTCAACGGGTCGCCGTCGGCCGCCGACGCCGTCCTACTGGTCACCAGTCCGGCGGTCGCCGCGGCCGCGGCGGCGATCGCCCCCTTGCCGAGCAGTGCCCGGCGGTTCGCCGACGGCGCCTTGGGCGCGTCCGCGCCGGTGATCGATTCGGTTGTTGACACTGTGGTCCTCCCACGAGAGCTGGTCGAGTCCACCCGCTGTGTGCGCCCACGACCTTAGACACGGCCCGGGCCGCCGTGGGGGTCACCCCGCCGGATCACCCGTGCACTTCAACGCAGCATGCCGCTCATCCGCCGCAGCAGGCCACGCGGTGTCATCCCGCTGGCGGTGGCCATGCTCCTGTTCAACGGGCCGGGGATCGACAGCGCCCGCCCGTTGGCCATGTCGCGCAGCGCCGTGGCGGCCACCTCCTCGGCCGACTGCCACGCCCACGACGGCGCTCGATCGGTCATCTTCGTCGAGCTGCTGACCTGCTGGAACTCGGTGCGCGTCAGACCCGGGCACAGCGCGGTGACCTTGACGCCCGTGCCACGGACCTCCTCGTGGAGGCTCTCCGACAGCGACGTGACGTACGCCTTCGTCGCCGCGTAGACGGCGAGGCGCGGGCCCGGCTGGAAGCTGACCAGGCTGCTGACGTTGAGCAGGTAGCCGCGCTGGCGCGGCACCATCACCCCGAGGGCGACGCGTGACAGCCGCGTCAGCGCGCCGACGTTGAGGCGGACCTCCTCGTCGAGGCGGTCGGCGTCGAGCTCGACGAACGTCCCCGACGTGCCGAAGCCGGCGTTGTTGACGACGAGGTCGACCGGCCGGCGTGGATCGACGAGGCGGGCCTCGACCGCGGCCACGCCGTCGGGCGTCGTCAGGTCGGCGATGAGCACCTCGACGTCGGCGAACGTCGCCGCCAACTGCTCGAGCCGGTCCGCACGACGGGCGACGACCACCTGAGGGATGCCGGCCCGGCCCAGCTCACGGGCCATCGCCTCACCGATGCCGCTGGACGCGCCGGTGAGCAGTGCGGACGTGAACGGATAGCTCGCCATCCGGCGAGGCTACGACCCCGCGAGGGACGCGGCGACCGGAGCCCGAAACAGCTCAGTTCGTCTGGTTGCCGGCACCGCCGGCGGGGATGCCACCGCTGGCGTTGAGGCGGGCGTTCGCCCGGGCCAGTGCCGCCTTCGTGGCCGCCTCGGCGCCATCGTCCTCGAACGCCTGACCCAGCTCGGCCTCGGCGCGCGCTCGTGCCGCCTGCGCCCGCTGCCGATCGATCTGCTCGCCGAGCTCGGCGACGTCGGAGAGGATCGACACCGTGTTGTTGCTCACCTGGACGAAGCCGCCATGGACGGCCACGTCGAGCACGGTCCCGTCGGTCAGCCACACACGCGTGTGGTTCTCGACGAGCGCCCCGAGGTACGGCGCATGGCCCGGCAGGAAGGCGATCTCGCCGCTGCCGAGCACCCGCGTGATCACCTGGGTGGCCTCGCCGGAGAACAGGACGCGCTCGGGCGACACCAGCTCGACACGCATCGGATCAGCCACGGATCAGCCTGCCGATTCCTGCAGCGACTTGGCCTTGGCGAGCACCTGCTCGACGCCACCGACGTTGAGGAACGCCTGCTCAGGGACCTCGTCGAGCTCGCCGTTGACGATCGCCTCGAAGCTCTCGACGGTCTCGGAGACCGGCACGGTCTCGCCGTTGACGCCGGTGAACACCTCGGCCACGTAGAACGGCTGGCTGAGGAAGCGCTGCACCTTGCGGGCCCGGGCGACGGTGAGCCGGTCCTCCTCGGACAGCTCGTCGAGGCCGAGGATGGCGATGATGTCCTGCAGCTCCTTGTAGCGCTGGAGGATCTCCTGCACCCGGCGGGCGACGGCGTAGTGGCGCTCGCCGACGACCTCCGGTTGGAGGATCGTCGACGTCGACGCCAGCGGGTCCACCGCCGGGTAGATGCCGAGCGAGGCGATCTGCCGGCTCAACTCCGTCGTCGCGTCGAGGAACGTGAACGTGGTGAACGGCGCCGGGTCGGTGTAGTCGTCGGCGGGCACGTACACGGCTTGCAGCGACGTGATCGAGCGACCCCGGGTAGACGTGATCCGCTCCTGCAGCTGGCCCATCTCGTCAGCCAGCGTCGGCTGGTAGCCCACGGCGGAGGGCATCCGGCCGAGCAGCGTCGACACCTCGGAGCCCGCCTGCACGAAGCGGAAGATGTTGTCGACGAACAGCAGCACGTCCTGGTTCTGGACGTCGCGGAAGTACTCGGCCATCGTCAGCGCCGAGAGGGCGACGCGCAGGCGCACGCCCGGCGGCTCGTCCATCTGGCCGAACACGAGGGCGGCCTTCTCGAACACGCCCGACTCCTCCATCTCCAGACGGAGGTCGGTGCCCTCACGGGTGCGCTCGCCGACGCCGGCGAACACCGACACGCCACCGTGGTTCTGGGCCACGCGGCGGATCATCTCGGTGATCAGCACGGTCTTGCCGACGCCGGCACCCCCGAACAAGCCGATCTTGCCGCCGGCGAGGTACGGGGTGAGCAGGTCGATGACCTTGATGCCGGTCTCGAACATGCGCTTGCTCGGCTCCAGCGCGGCGAACGCGGGCGCCGGGCGGTGGATCTCCCAGCGCTCGATGTCGTCGAAGCTGGCGTTGTCGCCGTCGAGGACGTCGCCCCACACGTTCCACACGTGGCCGAGCGTGCGGTCGCCGACCGGCACGGTGATGCCCCGGCCGGTGTTGCGCACCGCGGTGCCACGGGTGAGGCCGTCGGTCGGCTTCAGGCAGACGGCGCGGACGCGGCCGTCGCCGAGCTGCTGGGCGACCTCGGCGAGGATCGGGATGTCCTTGCCGTCGACGGTCACCGTGAACTGCAGCGCCGCGTTCAACTCGGGCAGCGAGCCGCGGGGAACTCGACGTCGATCACCGGTCCGGCGATGGCGACGACGCGGCCGTCGGTGCCGGTGCTGGATTCGGTCATGGTCATGAGCTGACCCTTTCTGGCTCTGATGCGAACTGGACGGGGCGGACGGGGTCGTTCTTCTTCGTCTCCTTGCCGAGTGCCTCGGCACCGGAGACGATCTCCATGATCTCGGTGGTGATCGCGTCCTGGCGGGCGCGGTTCATGATCCGGCTGAGGTTCTTGATCAGCTCTTCGGCGTTGTCCGTCGCTGACTTCATCGCCCGCTGCTTGAACGCGTACTCGCTGGCCGCGGCGTTGAGCAGTGCGGCGTAGACGCGGGCCTCGACGTAGCGCGGCAGCAACGTCTCGAGGATCGTCTCCGGCGCCGGCTCGAACTCGAAGTCGGCGGTGGCGCCGTCGGGCCCGTGGTCGGCCTTGCCGTCGCCACCTTCCACCGTCTCGGTGTCGAGCGGGACGAGCGGGCGCAGGACGACCTCCTGCGTGCCCGCGGAGACGAAGCGGGTGTAGACGAGCTCGACGCGGTCGACCTCGCCGGCCGTGAACAGCTCGATCACGTGACGGCCGATGCGACGGGCGTCCTCGTAGGTCGGCTGGTCGCTGAAGCCGGTGTACGACGAGTCGATCTTGTAGCCACGGAAGCGGAAGTAGCCCTCCACCTTCCGGCCGACGGCGATGATCCGGTAGTCCTTGCCGGCGGCGACGTCGGCCTTGATCTCGCCCTCGGCGGCGCGCTGCACGCCGGCGTTGTAACCGCCGCACAGGCCGCGGTCGGCAGCGATCACGACGTACGCGGTGTTGCGGATCTCGCCGCGCCCGGCGAGCAGCGGCGAAGCCGCCGTCGCCCCGCCGGCAGCGGCGAGATCCTTGACCACGTCGGTGATCAGATCGCTGTAGGGCACCGCCGCCTGCACCCGCTGCTGGGCCTTGACGATCCGCGAAGCGGCGATCAGCTCCATGGCGCGGGTGATCTTCTTCGTCGCCTGGATGCTGCGGATCCGTCCGCGCAGGATCCTCTCTTGACCTCCAGCCATCTAGCTCACCTCCGTCCCGTGCCTCGTCGTGTCTCGATCGATCATTCCGTCTCGAGCGTCTTGTCGCTCTCGGCCGCTCCCAGCTCGGACGCCGAGGTCGACAGCGGGTCGACGGCGCGCGGTGAGACGATGCCGCTGTTGAAGCGATCCTTGAACTGGGCGACGAGGTCGCCGAGCTCGGCGGGCACGTCGGCCTTCGGGTTGGTGCGCAGCTCCGACAGCAGACCGCCGTGGGTCGTGCGCATCCACTCCAGCAGCTCGGCCTCGAAGCGCTTGACCTCGTTGACCGGCAGGTCGTCGAGGTAGCCCTTCGTGCCGGCGAACACCGACACGACCTGCTCCTCGACCGGCATCGGGCTGTTCAGCGGCTGCTTGAGCAGCTCGACGAGCCGGTAGCCGCGCTCCAGCTGGGCCTTGGAGATCGCGTCGAGCTCGGAGCCGAACGTGGCGAACGCCTCCAGCTCGCGGAACTGGGCGAGGTCCAGCTTCAGCGTGCCCGACACGCTCTTCATCGACTTGACCTGCGCCGCGCCACCGACGCGCGACACCGAGATGCCCACGTCGACGGCGGGCCGCACGCCCGACTTGAACAGGTTGTCCTGCAGGTACACCTGGCCGTCGGTGATCGAGATCACGTTGGTCGGGATGTACGCCGACACGTCGCCGGCCTTCGTCTCGATCACCGGCAGCGCGGTGAGCGAGCCGGCGCCGAGCTCGTCGCTGAGCTTGGCGGCGCGCTCCAGCAGCCGGCTGTGGAGGTAGAAGACGTCGCCCGGGTAGGCCTCGCGGCCAGGTGGGCGGCGCAGCAGCAGCGACAGCTGGCGATATGCCTCGGCCTGCTTGGACAGGTCGTCGTAGACGATGAGGGCGTGCTCGCCGTGCTCCATCCAGTGCTGCCCGAGGGCGCAGCCGGCGTAGGGGGCGAGGTACTTGAACGGCGCCGGGTCGCTCGCCGGGGCGGCGACGACGACGGTGTACTCCAGCGCGCCGTACTGGCGCAGCGTCTCCACGGTCTGGGCGACCGTCGAGCCCTTCTGGCCGATGGCGACGTAGATGCACTTCACGCCGAGGCCGCGCTGGTTGATGATCGCGTCGACGGCGACGGTGGTCTTGCCGGTCTTGCGGTCGCCGATGATCAGCTGGCGCTGGCCACGGCCGATCGGGGTCATCGCGTCGATGGCCTTGATCCCGGTCTGCAGCGGCTCGTGCACGGGCTTGCGGCCCATGATCCCCGGCGCCTGGATCTCGACACGGCGGGGGATGCCGCCGACGATGTCGCCCTTGCCGTCGATCGGCTGGCCGAGGGCGTTGATCACCCGGCCGAGCAGGGCGTCGCCGACCGGCACGGAGAGGATGTTGCCGGTGGCCTTGACGGTCTGGCCCTCCTCGATGCCGAACCCGTCGCCGAGCACGACCGCACCGATCGAGTCCTCGTCGAGGTTCAGCGCCAGGCCGACCGTGCCGTCCTCGAACGCCAGCAGCTCGTTGACCGCGCAGTCGGGCAAGCCGCTGACGCGGGCGATGCCGTCACCGACCTCGGCGACGCGCCCGACCGTGCGTGCCTCCAGCGACGGCTCGAAGCCCTCGAGGTTCTTCTTCAGCGCTGCGGCGATGTCGCTGGCGCTCAGCGTGAGCTCTGCCATGGGTTGCCCTGACTTCCTTGTTCCTACAGACGAGACTTCAGTTGATCGATGCGCGTGCGCACCGTGCCGTCGATGACGGTGTCGCCGATCGTGGCGACGATGCCGCCGAGCACCGACGGATCGACGGTGACCTTCATGTTGATCTGCTTGCCGGTGGCATTGGTCAACGCCGCGGCGAGGCGGTGCTGCTGGTCGTCGGTCAGCGGGACGGCGACGCGGACGTTGGCGACCTCGAGGTGCTTGGCGCTCGAGGCCCGGTCGACGAGCCGGTCGATGATCGCCGGCAGCTCGCGGCCGCGGCCGGTGCCGACCACCATCGAGATCAGCTGGGTGGTGGTGTTCGTGGCCTTGCCGCCGAGCAGGTCCTCGACGATCGCCTGGCGTCGCTCGGCGGGGATCATCTCGTCGGTCAGCGCGCTGCGCAGCGCGTCGTTGCCCTCGAAGCTGCGGGCGAAGCGGAACAGCTCGTCCTCGACCTCGTCGAGGGTCCCCTCGGCGTGGGCGATCTCGAACAGGCCGCGGGCGTAGCCGTCGATCCTCGGATCACTCATGACGATGCTCCTGCGGGTGAGCTAGCGCCGACACGGCTGATGAAGTCCTCGATCAGGCGCTGCTGGGTGGCGTCGTCGAGCGTGCCGGTGACGACCTGATCGACGGCGGCGACGGACAGGCGGGCGATCTCGGCACGCAGCTCGTCGCCCACGCGGTTGCGGGCCGCGGCGATGTCGGCGGCCGACTTGGCCTCCAGATCGGCGACCTCGGTCTCGATCCGCGCCCGGCCCTCGTTGACGACCGCGGTGGCCTGAGCCTCGGCCTCGGCCAGGATCCGCTGCCGCTCGGCGGCGATGTCGCCCTTGGCCTGGCGGATCTCCGCGGCCTCGGCGGTGGCGGCGGCCTTGTCGGCAGCCGAGTCGTCGAGCTCCTTCTGGATCTTGGCCGTGCGGGCCTTCATCGCCTTGGACACCACCGGGCCGGCGAACTTGTACAGCATGAAGAAGATGATCAGCGCAGCCAGGCCGCCGTAGATGATCTCCGGCGTCTCCGGCAGGATCGGCGAGTGGGTGACGATCTGCCCGTTGGCGTCGACGGTGACGTCTTCGGAGCCGGCGGCGACGAAGCGACCGATCGTCGGGATGATGGATGCCAGGACCGTCATCGTGCCATCACCTCACCAACGACTCGGTCGACCACGTCGGCCGACGGGCGACTGCCGGTGGCCAGCTCGCCGGCGCGACCTGCGACCTCGCTGACGGCGGCGTGGATCTGCCCACGTGCCGCCTCCCGGGCATCGTTCGCCTCCTGGAGGGCAGCGGCGCGCTGCTGGTCGAGCCGGGCGTTGACCTCGGCCAAGCGCGCTTGGCGCTCGCCCTCGACGGTCTGGCGGGCGGCGTCGACCACCTGGGCGGCCTCGGCGCGGATCGCCGCGACCTGGGCCTCGTACTCGGCGACCTCGGAGCGGGCGCCGGTGCGCAGCTGATCGGCCGACTCGTGCCCGTCGCGGATGTGCCGGTTGCGGGCGTCCATCCCCCGCTTCAGCCTGGGGTAGAGCGCGAAGCGCATCAGTAGCGCGAAGACGACGAACGAGCCCGCGCCCCAGGCCAGCTCCTTCATCTCGGGAAGGATCGGACCGGGATCGCCGGGGTCCGCCACCTCCGACAGCGGCACGTGGTGGACGCCGCTCGTGGAGTGCTCGGCGTCCGTGCCGTGCTCGCCCTCGGCGACGGTGGTCGTCGTCGAGTCGGTGGCCTGGAGAACGACGGAGACGACGCGGGATCCTTGGAGATGGACGACGGCGGCTTGCACGTCAGACTCCTTCAGGGTCGGTCGGGTACGTGGTCAATGCGGCGCCGGTTCAGAGGCCGATGAGGATGAAGACCACGAAGCCGATCAGTGCGAGCGCCTCGGTGAAGGCGATGCCGAGGAACATCGTGGTGCGCACCATGCCGGCAGCCTCCGGCTGGCGGGCCATGGCCTCGACGGACTTGCCGACGAGGAAGCCGATGCCGATGCCGGGGCCGATGGCGGCGAGGCCGTAGGCGAAACCGGCGCCGATGGCGGCGTTGGCGGCCTTCGCGTCGTCAGCCGTGGTCGAGGCGGCGGCCGCGAGGTGGGCGATTGCTTCCATGTTGTCTTGGTTCTCCTGTGTTGGTCCTGGTGTGGGAGATCTCGGGTTCGCGCCCGGGGCTCAGTGCTCGGGGTGCGCTGCGCCGCCGATGTACACGGCGGTGAGGATCGTGAAGATGTACGCCTGCAGGAACGCCACCAGCACCTCGAAGGCGGTGAGGAACAGCAGCATGCCGAACGGCAGGATGCCCATCGGGATGAGGGCGAACTTCATCGTCCGAGCCTGGAACAGCGACTCGCTGAGCAGCGCGAACGTCACCAGCAGGATGTGGCCGGCGAGCATGTTGGCGAAGAGTCGCACGGTCAGCGAGAACGGGCGGACGAGGATCGTCGAGATGAACTCGATCGGCGTGACGAGGATGTACAGCGGCTTGGGCACCCCCGGCGGGAACAGCGTGCTCTTCCAGTAGCCGAAGAAGCCCTGGTGCTTGAAGCCGGTGCCGATGAACACCACCCACACGAGCAGCGACAGGAACATCGGGATGGCGATGCGCGCCGTGGCCGGCATCTGCAGGATCGGGATGATGCCGGTGACGTTGCACAGGTAGACGAAGACGAAGATCGACAGCAGGAACGGCGTCCAGCCGAGACCGTCCTTGCCCATCGTCTCCATGACGATGCCGTTCTCGATGAACTCCACGGACGTCTCGGCGACGTTGCGCACGCCGGTCGGCGCGACCATCGGGTCCTTGCGGCCGGCGAGAAGGTAGACGATGGTGCCGATCAACATCGCCGCGACGGCGATCAGGGCGATCTTGTTGAAGGACGGGAAGAAGTCCTGCCAACGCAGCAATGAGTTGATGGGCGGGAACTCGAATCCGAGCACGAGCGTTTCCGTTCCTGTCTTGAGTTACGAGCGGGCAGGTTTCAGGCCGGGGTTGGCCAAGGAGATCGCCAGGTAGCGCATCTCCCACACGAGGAGACCGAGGTGCGTGACGATGATGGTCGCGCCGAGGGCCGGCAACGAAATCCAAGAGGCCTCGTGGACGAGATAGACCGCGAGGAAGATCAGTCCGAGGCGCACGAGATAGCCGAACAGGATGGCGCCCATCATCAGCCCGAGGCTGATCCGAGCGGTCAGCGCGATGAGCCCGGCGGCCAGCAGGAAGTTGACGAGGACGATGGCAACGCCGTACGCGCTGGACCACGCGCCGTCGAGGCCCCAGATGGCGGCGCACACCGCGATCAGCACCGGGGCGACGATCACGCCGCGGCGGGCGATGTCCTTGGAGATCTTGACCTCGGGCGCCGGTCCCTCGACCGGGCGGGTCATCGCCTCGGCCTTGGCCGCGGCGCGCCGGTCGGCGGTGCTCTGGCTCACGGTTGCACCGGCCGGTGCGTGGGCGCCGGCGACTCGACCGCGGTGGCCGTCGTGCTGGTGGCGCTGCGGCGTGCCGACTGGGTCCTGGCGGCCAGCGAGGCCTCGTGCTCGCGCATCTTGCGGTCGTAGCCGAGCCACAGCTTGACGAAGTTCCCGGCGACGGCGAACAGGAAGAACACGATCATGAACACGGGCTTGGTGCCGAGCCAGCGATCGACGAGGTAGCCGAGCCCGAGGAAGACGACGATCCCGACCACGAGCTCGATGCCACGACCGATGTTGTCGTCGGGCTTCGCTGAGGTGCTGGGTAGGAACTTCACGGGACTCCAGGTCGCTGCCGCCACCACGTCGTGGCAGAGCTTGTGATCGCATGCACAATGTAGGTGGTCGACGCCGGGCGGCGCCAATCCAAACGGCGCGAACCGTATCGCAATGTGCGATGGCGACGTGCTTGTGGAGCGATCGGTACGTCGCGGCCTGCGCCGGACCGCTCACGCCCGCACCGGCGACGCTGGTCTACGGTCGCACGATGAGCATCGCCCGCAACGGAGACGTCGAGATCTACTACGAGGCGATCGGTCCGGCCGGTCCCCCGGTGCTGCTGATGGTCAACGGGCTCGGCAGCCAGTGCATCAACTACGCCAGCGAGTGGTGCGAGCGCTTCGTCGCCCGCGGCCTGCAGGTGATCCGCTTCGACAACCGCGACGTCGGGCTGTCCACCCACCTGACCGGCGCGCCCGTCGACGAGAAGGGCGCCTGCTACCGCCTGGCCGACATGGCCGACGACGCGGTCGCCGTGCTCGACGCGGCCGACGTGCAACAGGCCCACGTGATGGGCCTGTCGATGGGCGGGATGATCGTCCAGCAGCTGGCCATCGAACACCGCGACCGGCTGCTGTCGGTGACGTCGGTGATGTCCACCACCGGCGAGCCGGAGTACGGGCAGTCGACGCCGGCGGCCTACGCCCTGCTGACCGGCGCCCCGGCGACGGATCGGGCGTCGGCGATCGCCCGGCACATCGAGGGCCTGCGCGTGTGGGGCAGTCCGGCGTTCGCCGACGAGGAGCGCTGGGCGGCCGATGCCGGCCGCGCCTTCGACCGCAGCTTCGACCCCGCCGGCGTCGGCCGGCAGATGTATGCGGTCATGGCCTCGGGGTCGCGCGCCGACGGGCTGCCCGGCGTGACGACGCCGACGCTGGTGATGCACGGCTCGGCCGACACGCTGATCGCCCCGTCCGGCGGCGAGCGCACCGCCGAGTTGATCCCCGGCGCCCGCTTCGAGCTGATCGAGGGCATGGGCCACGACTACCCGCCGCAGCTGTGGGACACCTGGGTCGACCTCGTCACGGGCCACATCAGACGCGCCTGATGGTCGGCCTCCGGCCGACCTGTCCGGCGGGCTCCCTGGCGGTCGCGCCGCCGGGTGTGACCGATCGCTCGACGCCCACGGACCCAGCGGCGGCAACCCCGCCCACGTCTGCAGGTCCGTCGGCCAAACATCACCTCGCTTCACTTCGCGTCCGACCATCGCTGCACGGTGCTGACGTCGGCGACGAAGCGGACGTCGGTGCCGGGGGCCCAGCGTGCGGCGGCCTGCTGCAGGGCGTCGTCGAGCAGGCGTGCCGTCGTCGCCGCCTCGTCGGCGGGGGCGTGCACGAGCAGCTCGTCGTGCAGGCACAGGACGATGCCGGCGCCGGTGGCGCGCACCAGCAGCGCCCACATCTTGAACAGCTCGGCGGCGGCGCCCTGGACCACGGCGTTGCGGCCGTAGCGGCCGCGGGCCGCGGCGCGGCTGCGCAGCTCGCGCTCGGCCAGCTCCAAGCCGGCGTCGCTGCCCATGCGCACCCGCCGCCCGCCGAACGTGCGCACGTCGTTGCCGGCGACAGCGGCTTGCGCGGCGTCGGCCAGGTAGGCCATCGCCACCGGATAGGCCCGCTCCAGACGGTGCAGCACCTCCGCACCGCGGCCGGTGGTCTGGCCGTACATCGCCCCGAGCACGGCGACCTTGGCCACCGGACGCTCGACGCCGAGCTGGCGGGCGACCGGGGCGTACATGTCGGCGTCCGCGGTGGCCGCGGCGAGGGCACGATCGCCCGACACCGCGGCGAGGACGCGTGGCTCGATCTGCCCGAGGTCGGCGCGCACGAACACGTGACCGGGCTCAGCGCGCACCGCCGGGCGCAGCTCGGCGGGCAGGTTGTGCAGGCCGGCCGACGCGGTCATCCGCCCGGCCGCGCCGTCGGAGCCGGTCCAGTCGCCGCGCAGGCGGCCGTCGGCGCCGACATGAGCGTCGAGCCAGCCGTAGCCGAACGCCGTGGCGATGCGCTCGGCCTTGCGCCACGACAGCAGTGCCGGGACCAGCGGGTGCGAGTCCTGCAGCGCTTCCAGCCGCCAGGCGCGGGTGTCGGGCACCTCGACGCCGATGCGCCGCAGCAGCGAGCGCACGTCGTTCGGGCTGCGCAGATCGAAGCGGCTGCCCGGCGGGGCGTGGGCGAGGACGGCGGCGTCGCGCTCGGCGCGCTGCGCTGCCGCCGCCTGCTCGGTGCGCGGCCGCGGCCCGGCGAGCTCGCCGATCAACCGCTCCGCCTCGGCGCGGTCGAGCGGCAGCCCGTCGACCTCCAGCTCGGCGCACAGCAGCTCGGCCGTCGACTCCGAGCGCGCCGTCGCCAGGGCGCGGGCGTCGTCGCCGAGCCGGCGACGCTGACGGTCGGCGACGTCGAGCGCCAGCTCGGCCCAACGTGCCGGGGCGGCTCGCCAGCGGCCACCGACCCAGTCGGGCCGCAGGTGCCCGTCGGCGCGGATCGGCTCGTCCGGATCGCCGGCGTCGCCCTGGTGGAACAGGTCGAACGGCTCTTCGGTCGGCACCGTGTCCGGCGCCAGGTCGTGCGCCGCCGACCAGGCATGCGCCTCGTCGACCCGCCAGCGACCACTGACCAGCCGGTGCACCGTGACGACGTCCCAGCACGTGGCGACGCGCACCCCGAGCCCGACGAGCCGGCGTCCCGTCACCGGCGACCACGTCACCCACCGCGGCCGCAGCTCGTCCTCGACCGCGGCGACGACGCCCGCGACGTCGGCGTCGATCGTGATCGAGGTCCCGTCGCCCAGCGCCAGCCCGGCCGCTTCGTCGCCGATCGCCAGCCCCACCGGATCGCCACGACGCACGCCGGCGCCCCGCAGCCGGGCGACCACGGCGTCCGGCTGGCACATGCCCGCCCACGCTGCCACAGTCCCTCGAGCGCTCGCCACCGACGTCCGTCGCGAGGTGGGGGTGGTGCGGAGGGGGCGCTCCGCGATCCCCCTCCGCCGTGCGCCGACTCGCTGTGCGTGAGGCGCACTGCCAGCTGGGTGCGGCAGCAGGCCGCTCCTCGAAGCTCGACCGAGATGAGCGAGCGCAGCGAGCGAATCGAGGTCGAAACGGCCTACGTGCCGTTGCTGCCGCGGCGGCGGCGGATCTCGGGGTGGAGGACGGTGTACAAGCCCAGCGCCACCGCGGCGGCGCCGATCGGGATGTACGACACGTCGCTCTCGGTGAGCACCGGGTAGAGCACGACGGCCGACAGCAGCGCCGTCCACAGCCACAGGATCAGCACGCTGCGGCGCTGCCCGTGACCCATCTCCATCAGCCGGTGGTGGAGATGCCCCTTGTCGGCCGTCGCCCAGCCCTGGCGGTTGCGGGCCCGGCGGATCACCGAGAACAGCACGTCGAAGATCGGCACGCCGAGGATCAGGATCGGCACGAGCAGCGGGGCGTAGAAGAAGTACGACTGGCCGGGCAACGTCTGTTCGGTCGGGTCGGCGCGCCCGCCGACGACGCTCGTGCTCACCGCCATCAGGAAGCCGAGCAACAGCGCACCGCTGTCGCCCATGAAGATCCGCGCCGGGTTGAAGTTGTGCGGCAGGAAGCCGGCGCACACGCCGACGGTGATGATCGCCAGCAGCGGCCCGAAGTTCGGCGGGGTGAGATACCCGAGTTGGTCGAGCTTGTGCGCATAGACGAAGAAGGCCGCCGAGCTGATCGCGACGATGCCGGCGGCCAGGCCGTCGAGGCCGTCGATCAGGTTGATCGCCTGGGTCATCACCAGCAGCCACACGAACGTCACCAGCGGCACCAGGTCGCTGAGCACGATCACCCCGGCGAACGGCACGCGGCAGTGAGAACATCGTCACGCCGAAGTAGATGAGGAACACGGACACGAACACCGTGCCGATCACCTTGGCCGGTGCCGAGATCTCTCGGACGTCGTCGAGCAGGCCGACGAGGAACATCACCAGCGCGCCGAGGAAGATGCCGTACGGCTCGGAGTTCGCCGCGAACAGCGGGGCGAACGAGTTGAACAGGCGGGCGACGACGAAGGCGACGGCGAAGCCGCCGAAGATGGCGATGCCGCCGACGTCGGGGGTGGTCACCTTGTGGACCCGCCGCTCGTCGGGCTCCACGACCCAGCCGACGCGCCGCGCCAACCAGGCGACGAGCGGTGTCAGCGCGAGCGTGACGACGGCGGCGACGCCACCGATCGCCAGGTACGCGGCGGTCGACGGCATCAGTGCTCGGCCCGGCGCCCGCCGGGATCCAGCCCCCGCCAGCCGAGCAGCCCGGCGACGACCAGGGCGACGACGAAGTAGAGGTACGGGGCGACGTTGCCGCGCAGGTTCACCCGCAGCACGTCACGGACGAGCGTGTAGGACGGCATCGCCGGGATCGGCTGCTCCCCCGGCAACCGCACGTAGCCCCGGCGGATCAGACTGGCCCGGCTGACCAGGTAGTAGCCGGCCGTCGCCCCGATGAACGTCAGCACGACGGCAATCGCCGCGATCGTGGCGCTCCCCCGCCGGGCGCCGATGTTGGCGAAGTAGCCGACGGCGACGCCCACGGCCACGGCCAGGTAGACCAGCTCCGACTTCGTCCCCAGGCTGGCCAGCCACCAGGCGACGACGGCGACGATCGCCGCGAGCAGGCCATAGACCACGGCCAGCAACGGCCGCTGGGGCGCAGGCTCCACCGCGACCGTCAGGCGTAGACCGGGAACTCGGCGCAGAGCGCAGCCACGTCGGCACGAGCCGCGCTCGTCACCCCCTCGTCGTCGCGCTTGCGCAGCACGAGGGCGACCAGCTCGGCGATGCGCGACATCTCCGCCGCGCCCATCCCCTGGGTGGTGACCGACGGCGTGCCGATCCGCAGGCCGCTGGTGACGAACGGGCTGCGCGGGTCGTCCGGGATGGTGTTCTTGTTGAGCGTGATGCCGGCCTCGTCGAGCACGCTCTGGGCGACCTTGCCGGTCAGCTCGGCGTCGAACGACCGCAGGTCGACGACCATCAGGTGGTTGTCGGTGCCGCCGCTGACGAGCCGGAAGCCCTGACCGACGAGCGCCTCGGCGAGCGCGCTGGCGTTGCGCACGATCTGCTTGGCGTAGTCGCCGAAGCTCGGCTGGAGGGCCTCGTAGAAGGCGACGGCCTTGCCGGCGATGACGTGCTCCAGCGGGCCGCCCTGCCAGCCGGGGAACACCGCCTTGTCGATGGCCTGGGCATGTTCGGCGCGGCTGAGGATGCAGCCGCCGCGCGGGCCGCGCAGCGTCTTGTGGGTGGTGAACGTGACGACGTCGGCGTACGGCACCGGGTTCGGGTGGGCACCACCGGCGATCAGGCCGGCGAGGTGGGCGGCGTCGAACAGGAACAGCGCGCCGACCTCGTCGGCGATCGCCCGGAACGGCCCCGGGTCGAGCCGCCGCGGGTAGCTCGTCGTCCCGGCGACGATCATCTTCGGGCGATGCTGCAGGGCGAGGTCGCGGACCTGGTCCATGTCGATGCGCTCGTCGCCCGGCGTCACCTTGTACGGCACGAAGCGGTACAGCATGCCGCTGGCGTTGACCGGCGAGCCGTGAGTGAGGTGACCGCCGTGGTCGAGGCTGAGGCCGAGCACGGTGTCGCCGGGCTGCAGCAGCGCCTGGTAGGCGCACATGTTGGCGTTGGCCCCGCTGTGCGGCTGGACGTTGGCGTGGTCGGCACCGAACAGCTCCTTGGCACGGGCGATGGCCAACGCCTCGACGCCGTCGATCACCTCGTTGCCGCCGTAGTAGCGCTTGCCCGGATAGCCCTCGCTGTACTTGTTGGTCAGCACGCTGCCGACGGCGCGCATCACCGCCGGCGAGGTGAAGTTCTCGCTGGCGATCAGCTGGATGCCGGTGGTCTGGCGCTCGATCTCCCGATCGATCAGCGCGAACAGCTCCGTGTCCGGGTTGGTATCACTGGGGAACGGCACGTCGGGACTCCTCCTCCTCGATGGCCATGACCATGTCGACGCGCCGCTGGTGGCGGCCGCCTTCGAACTCGGTGGCCAGGAACGTCGCCAGGATCTCCTCGGCCAACCCGACGCCGACCACCCTGGCGCCCATCGACAGCACGTTGGCGTCGTTGTGCAGCCGGGCGAAGCGGGCGGTGTACAGGTCGTTGCACAGCGCGGCACGCACACCGTGGACCTTGTTCGCGGCGAGCTGCTCGCCCTGACCACTGCCGCCGAGGACGATGCCGAGGTCGGCCTCGCCGTCACGCACGGCACGGCCGACGGCCGAGCAGTAGATCGGGTAGTCGACGGCCGCGGTGCTGTCGGTGCCGAGATCGAGGACCTCGTGGCCACCGTCGGCGAGGACGCCGGCGAGGTGCTGCTTGAGCTCGAAGCCGGCGTGGTCGCACCCGATGGCGATCCTGGTCATCCGTCGGAGTGTATGAGATCAACCCGGGCTTCCTAGGGTGCCCGTCGTGGCTCTTGATCCCCGTACCCCCGTGCTCGTCGGCTCCGGCCAGTTCCTCAACCACACCGCGACGCTCGCCGACGCGATCGAGCCGGCCGACCTGATGGCCAGGGCGATCGAGCTGGCCGCCACCGACGCCGGCCTGGCGTCGGTGCCCGCCGCCGACTCGGTCCGCGTCGTCGGCCTGCTGACTTGGAAGTACCGCAACCCGGCGCTGATCGTCGCCCAGCGCCTCGGCCTGTCGCCGCGGGAGACGGCGGTCACGACGATGGGCGGCAACAGCGCCCAGACGCTGGTGAACGCGACGGCCAAGGAGGTGCTGGCCGGCGACGTCGACCTCGTCCTGCTCACCGGTGCCGAGGCGTGGCGCTCGCGTGGCAAGGCCCGCAAGGAGGGCCACCGGTTCGAGTGGGAGAAGGCCCCGGAGAGCGCCGTCCCCCGCCTGATGGGCGAGGACCTGGTGATGAACCACCCGGTCGAGACCGGCCGGGGCATCGTCATGCCGGTGCAGGTGTACCCGATGTTCGAGACGGCCATCCGCGCCGCGGCGGGCGAGACCGTCGAGCAGCACCAGGTGAAGATCAGCGAGCTCTACGCCCGCTTCAGCGAGGTGGCCGCCGGCAACCCGAACGCCTGGAGCCGCGAGGCCAAGACGGCCGAGGAGATCCGCACGCCCGGGCCGACGAACCGGATGATCGGCTTCCCGTACCCGAAGCTGATGAACTCGAACAACGACGTCGACATGGCCGCGGCGCTGATCATGTGCTCGGTGGAGAAGGCCGAGGCGCTCGGCATCCCCCGTGACCGCTGGGTGTTCCCGCTGTCGGGCACGGACTGCCACGAGCACCAGTTCATCTCCAACCGCTGGTCGTTCGCGCAGACGCCGGCGATCGAGCTGGGCGGCCGGCTGGCGCTGGAGATGGCCGGGCTGACGATCGACGACGTCCCCGTCGTCGACCTGTACTCGTGCTTCCCGTCAGCGGTCGAGCTCGGGGCGCAGAGCCTCGGCCTGTCGCTGGACAGCCAGCTGACCCGCACCGGCGGCCTGCAGTTCGCCGGCGGGCCGTGGAACAACTACCCGATGCATGCCATCGCCACGGTGATGAACGACCTGCGCGGCGGCGCCGGGACGAACGGGCTGGTGTGGGCGAACGGCGGCTACACCACCAAGCACGCCTTCGGGATCTACAGCACCGAGCCGCCGGCCCGGCCGTTCCAGCACGCCTACCCGCAGGATCAGATCGACGCGATGCCGCGGCGCGAGCTGGCCGAGGCGCCCGACGCGGCCGGCTCGGCGGCGATCGAGGCGTACACGGTGATGCACTCGCGCGACGGCGTGCCCGAGACCGTCATCGCCGCCTGCCTGCTCGCCGACGGCCGCCGGGCCTGGGGCACGTCGAGCGACGCCCAGCTCGCCGCGTCGATGTGCGAGGGCGAGTGGGTCGGCCGTGACGCCGAGCTTCGCCCCCGACGGCACCATGGCTGCCTAGCGCCTACCGACCGCGAGCCCCCATGGAGTGCCTGCCGCGCGCTTGGAGTGCCACGTGTGCGATGGAGTGGCCGGCGCGCGACGGGGGTGCGAGATGCACTCCATCGCACGTCCCACACTCCAAGCGCGCGGGTGCCACTCCAATGGACTACACGTCGTCACCGATGCCGATGCTGGCGAGATCGGGGCAGTGGGCGGCGAGGTAGGCCTTCGTCTGCGGGATGTCGTCGAGGTCAGCGGTCAGGCTGGGGTCCTCGCCCCACGGGGTGACGGTGGCGTCGAACGCCGAGGCGCCGGCGTCGACCTTCGCGGCAAGGTCGGCCGGGAGGTCGACGGTGACGGTCGGCTGGTCGGGATCGTGGGCCGCCAGCACCTGCGCCCAGGCGGCGGCGAGCTGGGCCTGGCCGCCGGTGTCGACGCCGGCATCGGTCAGCGCGGCGAGCGCCTTGCCGGCGCGGCGGCTGTACGGGCCGAGGTAGCGGTCGATCGCCGTGGAGCGCTCAGCGGCAACCTCCGCAGGCCAGCCGGCCTCGATCTCGGTGACGGAGACGACGATCGTCGGCGCCGACTGCAGCTCCAGCCGCGCCATCGACAGCGAGTCGAGCTCGCCGAAGTTCACGGCGACGGCGAGGATCTGCAGCGTGCCGCCGTAGCGCGCCCATGCCGCGCAGAACGCGTCGCCGGCGTCGATGCCGGGCACGCCGGTCGGGCTCGGCGGCGCCGTCACGGTCGTCGACGGGTCGATCGGTTGGGGCGGCGAGGTGACCGTCGACGCGGGGGCGACCGTCGTCGGCGCCGACCACACCGCCGATCCCCTCGGCGACGAGTCGGCGATCGACGAGCTCGCCGTCGTGCCGCCCGATCCTGCGCTGCTGCAGCCGGCGAGCGTCACCGCCAGCACACCGAGCACCGAGCACCGCAGCTGGTGCCGGCTGGCTCGGGTCCGGGTCGTCATCAGCCGGCGAGCGTAACGGTGGCATGCTGACGGCTCATGTCGCCCGTCATCCCGCCAGCCATCGTCCTCGACTGCGACCCGGGCCACGACGACGCCGTCGCCATGGTCGTCGCCGCCCGCCACACCCGCGTGCTCGGGATCACCACGGTGGCCGGCAACGCGCCGCTGGCGGCGACGACGCGCAACGCGATCGTCGTGCGCGATCTGCTCGGCCTCGACGCACCCGTCCACGCCGGCGCCGAGCGGCCGTTCGTCGCCGAGCCGAAGCACGCCGGCTACGTCCACGGCGAGAGCGGCCTCGACGGGCCGGCGCTGCCCGAGCCGTCGGGCCCGCCGGCCAGCCGTGACGCGGTCGGCTTCATCATCGAGACCTGCCGCGCCAACGAGGGGACGTGGCTCGTGCCGACCGGGCCGATGACCAACGTCGCCCTCGCGCTGCGATCGGCCCCGGACCTCGCCGGGCGCATCGCCGGGATCTCGCTGATGGGCGGCGGCACGTTCGGCAACCGCACCGCCGTCGCCGAGTTCAACATCTGGGCCGACCCGGAGGCGGCCGCCGTCGTCTACGGCTACGGCGGCCCGCTGATCATGAGCGGCCTCGACGTCACCCACCAGCTGCAGGCGACGCCTGAGCGCATCGCCGAGGTGCGCGCCCTGCCCGGCGCCGTGCCGGGGATCTTCGCCGACCTGTTCGACTTCTTCAGCGGCACCTACGTCGGCCGCCACCGCCACATGCTCGGTGCCGCCGTCCACGACCCGTGCGCGGTGATGGCCCTCACCCACCCGGAGCTGTTCACGACCGCGCCGTCGCACGTGACGGTGGAGACGACCGGGGAACTGACCCGCGGGCAGACGATCGTCGACCGCCGCGACCTCGTCGAGGTGCCGGAGCCGAACTGCACGGTGCAGGTCGGCGTCGACGCGGACGCGGCATGGGCCGTGATCGTCGACGCCATCGCCGCCCACACCGGCACGTAAGGTCGGCGGCCATGCGTGCCGCGATCATGCGTGACTGGGAGCTCCGCGTCGGCGACCTCCCCGACCCGACCCCCGGCCCCGGCCAGGTGCTGACCAGGGTGCTCGCCTGCGGGATCTGCGGGAGCGACCTGCACATGCTCACGCACGGCGCCGAGGCCCGCAAGGTGGCCGCGGAGCTGGCCGTCGACGCGCCGTCCGACGACGGGGTGCCCATCCAGTTCGAGCCCGACCAGGACACGGTGATGGGGCACGAGTTCTGCTGCGAGGTGGTCGACGTCGGCGCCGGCGTCACCAACCTGCGCGCCGGCGACCTGGTCGTCAGCATGCCGGTGGCCGTCGACGAGACAGGGATGCACCCGCTCGGCTACTCCAACCGGTACAACGGCGGCTACGCCGAGCTGATGGTCCTCAACGAGCTGCTGGCCGTCAAGGTGCCGGGCGACCTGCCCGTCGAGATCGCCGCGCTCACCGAGCCGTTCGCGGTCGGCGTCCACGCCGTCGCCAAGAGCCGCATCGCCCCGGGCGACAGCGCCGTCGTGCTCGGCTGCGGGCCGGTCGGCCTGGCCTGCATCGCCGAGCTGCGCCGCCTCGGCATCGGGCCGATCGTCGCCGCCGACTTCTCCCTGGCGCGGCGGGCGCTGGCCGAGCGCACTGGTGCCGACGTCGTCGTCGACCCCCGCGAGACGCCGGCGATCGAGGCGTGGCGCACCTCGGCGAACGGGAAGCCGCTCGTGGTCTTCGAGGCCGTCGGTGTGCCCGGGATGATCGACCAGGCGATGCGCATGGCCCCGAAGGACGCCCGCATCCTCGTCGTCGGCGTGTGCATGCAGCCCGACCAGATCCTCCCACTCGTCGGCATCGGCCGCGAGCTGAACATCCAGTTCGTCCTGGCCTACGACCCCACCGAGTTCGCCGGGGCGCTCACCGCCCTCGCCGACGGCAGCGTCGACCTCTCCCACTGGATCACCGGCAAGGTGCCGATCGACGGCGTCCCCCAGGCCTTCACCGACCTCGCCGACCCCGAGCGCCACGCCAAGGTGCTGGTCGTACCGAGCTGAAGGCCCCGCCCATGACCCTTGGCGAGACAAGCTGGTGACCGACACCTTCCCGCGGCAGTACGCCCGCACACAGCGGCTCACGCTCGGCGAGCCGCGCAACGTCGTCGTCTCGCCGGATGGGCTGCGCGTGGTGTTCGCCCGCAGCCGCGCCGGTGACGACTCGGTCAACTGCCTGTGGGCGCTCGACGTCGGCACCGGCGAGGAGCGGCTCGTCGCCGATCCGCTGGCGTTGCTCGGTGTCGTCGACGACGAGGCGCTGCCGGCCGAGGAGCGCGCTCGCCGGGAACGGATGCGCGAGGGCGCCAGCGGGATCACCGCGTTCGCCACCGACGAGGCCGTCACCGTCACCGCGTTCGCGCTCGCCGGACGGCTGTTCGTCGCCGGGCTGGTGAGCGCGACGTCACGGGAGCTGCCCGTGGACGGGCCGGTGTTCGACCCTCGACCGGATCCGCCGGCGCAGCGCGTCGCCTACGTCAGCGGTCGCTCGCTGCGCATCGGTGAGCTCGACGGCACGAGCTGGGAGCTGGCCGGCGAGGAGCGCGAGGAGGTCAGCTGGGGCAGCGCCGAGTTCGTCGCCGCCGAGGAGATGGGCCGCTTCCGCGGCTACTGGTGGAGCCCCGACGGCCAGGCCATCGCCGCCTGCCGCGTCGACGTGTCGCCGGTGACGACGTGGTACATCAGCGACCCGGCCAACCCGGAGGCACCGCCGAACGCAGTGCGCTACCCCGCGGCCGGCACCGACAACGCCGACGTCACGCTGCACGTCCTGGTGCTCGACGGGTCGAGCACCGAGGTCACCTGGGATCGCGAGGCGTTCCCGTACCTCACCGACGTCATGTGGGCATCGCCGAGCCGGCTGCTGCTCGCGGTGATGTCGCGCGACCAGCGGACGCTGCAGGTGCTGGAGGCCGACCCGGCCGTCGGCGCGACGAGCGTGGTGTTCACCGACCAGGACGACGCATGGGTCGAGCTGGTCCCCGGCACGCCGGGCATGCTCGGCGACGGCCGCCTGGTGATGGCCGCCGACCGCGGCGGCGCCCGGCGCCTGATGGTCGGCGACACCCCGGTGACGCCCGACCACCTGCAGGTGCGCGCCGTCGTCGCCACCGTCGGCGACGGCGTGGTGTTCACCGCCAACCCGGTCGACGACGCGACGATCCTCGACGTGTGGCGCTGGACCGCCGGCAACAGCGGCGACGACGACGGCCTCGTCCGGCTGACCGACGGCGACGGCATCCACGGGGCGAGCGTCGGCGGCGACACCGTCGTGCTGCGACGGGCGACGCTGACCGAGTCTGGGGCGCGGACGACCGTCGTCGGCGGGCCGGTGATCGTCAGCCACGCCGAGACCCCGCTGCTGACGCCGAACGTCACCCTGCTGCGCCCGACCGACCGGGAACTCGCCACCGCACTGCTGCTCCCCCACGACCACGACGGCTCGCCGCTGCCGGTGCTGCTCGATCCGTACGGCGGCCCGCACGCCCAGCGGGCGATCGCCGCCCACAACGCTCACCTCACGTCGCAGTGGTTCGCCGACCAGGGCTTCGCCGTCGTCGTCGTCGACGGCCGCGGCACGCCCGGGCGCGGCACCGAGTGGGAGCGCGCCGTGCACCTCGACCTGGCGACGGCCGTGCTCGACGACCAGGTCGACGCGCTGCAGGCGCTGGCCGCCGACCACCCGCTCGACCTGTCGCCGCGTCGCCGTCCGCGGCTGGAGCTTCGGCGGCTACCTGGCCGCGCTGGCGGTGCTGCGCCGTCCCGACGTGTTCCACGCCGCCGTCGCCGGCGCGCCGGTCACCGAGTGGCGGCTGTACGACACCTTCTACACGGAGCGCTACCTCGGTGATCCGAGCGTCGACGATCACGCCTACGCGGCCACGTCGCTGCTGCCGCTGGCCACCGAGCTGACCCGCCCGCTGCTGCTGATCCACGGCCTCGCCGACGACAACGTCGTCGCCGCCCACACCCTGCAGCTGTCGTCCGCACTGCTCGCCGCCGGCCAGCCGCACGAGGTGCTGCCGCTCGTCGGCGTCACCCACATGACGCCCCAGGAGATCGTCGCCGAGCACCTCCTGCTGCACCAGCTCGACTTCCTGCGCCGCGCCCTACGGATGACGGACCGGCGCGAGCGCATGCGCCGGGAGGCCGGTTGGCGGCCGGGCTGGCGCACGGAGCCGAGCTATCCGGTCGTGGAGGGCGACCCCGAGTAACGTCCCCCCGGTGAACCAGCGGCTGCGTGACCTGTACCGCAACATCTCCGTCCATGCCAACGCCGACCTGGAGCACCAGGCGGTCATCGAGCTGCTCCTGCTCGTGATGGTCGCCGACGGCCACATCAGCACGGACGAGATCGACGCGATCCGCGAGATCAGCGAGGACAGCGGCTGGGAGTCGGAGACGTTCTCGTTCGATCAGTACGTCGGCCAGGCGATGGCCAAGGTCCGCGCCGCCCACGCCGCCGGCGACGAGGACGCCCTGCTCGACGACATCGACGCCCGCATCGCCAGCACAGTGCTGCGCCAGTCGCTGTTCTCGGCGGCCCGAGAGGTGGCCGACGCGGACCACGAGATCGATCCGGAAGAGGAGTCACTCCTCGGCCAACTCGCCGCACGGTTTGCATAGCCTGAACGGTCTGTCGAACCGCGAGCGGCTGCCCGCCCGCAAGGACCTCTCATGCTCAACCCCATCACCGTCACCGCCGCGGTCACGCTCGCGGTCGTCGCCATCCTGTCCATCGCCAGCAGTCGCAGCCGCAAGGCGACCACGCTGCGAGCCCGCCGCACCACTGGCATCATCCAGATGCTGCGCTGGTTCGTCACGATCGTCGGCCTCGGCGCGATCGCCATCGAAGCGCTCATCGCCGCCGGCGTCGAATCGTCGACGCTGGCGATCGTCGCCGGTGGCCTGGTCACCGCCACCGCGTTCGCCGTGCGCGAGCCGATCTCGGATTTCCTCTCCGCAGCGATGATGATCGTCGATCGCACCGCCGTCATCGGCGACGAGGTCGAGATCAACGACGAGCTCGCGGGGCGCCTCGCCGGCTTCGGGCTGCGATCCGTCGCCGTCACCACCTGGACCGGCGACGTCGTCTACGTCGCCGCGTCGAACATCCGCACCCTGCGCAACGTGTCCAAGGGGGCGAGCCGCGTCGTCATCGACATCGACATCCCAGCAACCGTCCGCACCGGGCGGGCCGGCGCGGTGCTCGAGGCCGCCTGCGGGCTGATCGACGACCGGCGCATCCACTCGCGCCCGGAAGTGCTCGGCGTCGTCGAGCAGCATCTCGACCGCTACGTGATGCGCCTCACCTGCATGGTCGACCCGGCCGAGCACCGCGAGGTCGGCTACCGCCTGAAGGCCGTCGCCGCCGATGCCGTCGCCGGCCTGCTGCTGGCCGCCGACACCGACGACCCCGGTGCCCTGCTGGACACGCAGGAGATGCTCCGGGTCGTCCCCGAGATCGTCACCCGCCGCTGATCGGTCCCTTCGGTACGCCACCGATCCGAGGAGAGGCGAGCGCCGCGAAGGCGGCGAGCACGGTCATGAGCGGGCCACCAGCATCCGGTCGCGGCCGGCGGCGTCGGGGCGGATCTCGACGTCGGCGAGGCCGGCGGCGTCGGCCAGCGCGGCGACTGCGGCGCCCTGATCGGCGCCGATCTCGAGCACCAGCCAGCCACCCGGCGCCAGCCAGCCGGGTGCCTCGGCGACGATCTCACGGATCGCGTCGAGCCCGTCCTCGCCGGCGAACAGCGCCCCGGCCGGTTCCCACGCCCGCACCACGGCCTCGACCTGCGGGTCGTCGTCGGCGACGTACGGCGGGTTGCAGACGACGACGTCGAGGCCACCGCGCAGGTCGCCGGGCAGCGCGCCGAACCACGAGCCGGCAGCGAAGCGCACGGTCGCCGCACCCCGGCCGATGCCGGCGAGGTTGGCGCGGGCCACGTCGAGCGACTCGCCGTCGACGTCGGTCAGCCACACCTCGGCCGGGACCGGTGGCCGGCGCGTCGCCAGCTCGGCGGCCAGCGCCAGGCCGATCGCCCCGCTGCCGGTGCCGAGGTCGGCGCAGCGCACCGGCCGCCCCGGCGCCGCGGCCAGCTCGATCGCCAGGCCGGCGACCTCCTCGGTCTCCGGCCGCGGGATCAGCACCCGCCGGTCGACCATCAGATCGAGGTGGCGGAACGACCAGTGCCCGAGCACGTACTGCAGCGGCTCGCCGTTGGCCAGCCGGGCGAGCATCCGGTCGAGATGGGCGACGGCGCGCTGCGTCGCCCGCGACTCCAGCTCCAGCAGGAGCTCCTGCGACTCGAGCCCGCTGGCCGTCTCGCACAGCCACCGGGCCTGGGCGCGGTTGCCGACGCGCGCCGCCGCCTCGTTCCACAGCTCCCGCCACGTGACGGTGCCGTCGAGGCTCACGGCGTCTCGCCGGCGAGCTGGCGGGTGCGCTCGTCGGCGATCAGCGCCTCGACGACGACGTCGAGGTCGCCGGCGAGCACCTCCTGCAGGCGGTAGACGGTGAAGCCGATGCGGTGGTCGGTGACCCGGTTCTCCTTGAAGTTGTAGGTCCGGATCTTCTCGCCGCGCCCACCGCCGCCGACCTGGGCGCGTCGCTCGACGGACATCGCCGCGTCGTGCTGGTCCTGGGCCAGCTTGAGCAGCCGGGCGCGCAGCACCATCATCGCCCGCGCCTTGTTCTGCAGCTGGCTGCGCTCGTCCTGCATCGCCACGACCACGCCGGTCGGCCGGTGGGTGATGCGCACCGCAGAGTCCGTCGTGTTGACACCCTGGCCGCCCGGCCCGCTGGCCCGGTACACGTCGACGTCGAGGTCGCGCTCGTCGATGTCGACGTCGACCTCCTCGGCCTCGGGCAGGATCAGCACGGTCGCCGACGACGTGTGGATCCGCCCCTGCGACTCGGTCACCGGGACGCGCTGCACGCGGTGCGGACCACCCTCGAACTTCAGCCGCCCCCATGCGGTGTCGCCGCGCACGACCATCGTCAGCTCGTTGAGCCCGCCGAGGTCGCTGGCGTCGTGGGCCAGCACCTCCACCGACCAGCCCTTGTTCGCCGCATAGGCCCGGTACATCTCGTACAGGTCGCGGGCGAACAGGTTGGCCTCCTCGCCACCCTCCGCGCCTCGGATCTCCATGATCACGGCCCGTCCGTCGTTGGGATCCTTCGGCAGCAGCAGGACGCGCAGCTCGGCCTCGGTGGTGGCGAGACGATCCTCGATCGCCGACAGCTCGGTCCGCCACACCTCGCGCTCGTCGCCGTCGGCGTCGGCGAGCAGCTCACGGGCCTCGGTGGCGTCGTCGAGCAACTGCTGGCGGCGGCGGATCGTCGCGACCACCGGCGTGAGGTCCTTGTACCGCCGGGACACGTCGCGCAGCGCCCGCTGATCGTTGACGATCGCGGGGTCGGAGAGGCTCGCCTCCAGCGAGACGAACTCGTCCTCCAGGGTTGCCAACCGATCGAACACCGGTCGAGGAGCCTACGAGCCCAACGCGACGAGGCGCAGGGGGTCGCGCACGAGGGCGGCGAGCTCGTGCTGGATCGGCAGGTCCGAGCCGGCCGGGACGGCGAGCACGCAGGCCTCGAGGCCGGTGGCCAGCCGAGCGTCGGTGGCATAGGGCACGGCGTCGAGATCGACCCCGGCGCTGCACACCACCGTCGTCGGCGTGCCGTCGATCTCGGCGACGGCGACGCACGGCACGTCGTCCTTGACGTTGGCGCGGGCCACCGGTGGATCGGTGGCGACGACTCGGCTCGCCCCGATCAGCGCCGGCTCGGCCTGCAGCTGGGCTCGTAGAGCACGGCTGCGCGCCAACCGGTTCAGCGGATGACCGACCGCTCCCGGTCGGCGGTGCGGGTCGACCGAGGCGACGAACCGGGTGAGCGCCTCGGCGGTCGGCTCGTCGCCGTGCAACAGCTGGAACGCCTCGCGGTCGTGCGCCCCGATGCCGACTTCCAGGCGGTGCGCGCCGGTCAGCTCGTCGGTGACGGCCCGGCACACCTCGAGGCCACCGACGTCACCGGTGAGCACACCGTGCTCGACGACCGGCGTCGCCCCGGCGGCGACGATCAGCTCTCGGAACGCCTCGTGCTCGGCGGGCAGCACCGGGCGCTCGGGCAGCGGCTCGGCGATCGCCGGCAGCAGCATCCGCCCGTCGGCGTGCCACACCTCGATCGCCATGGCGAACGCCGGCGCGCGGCGCGCCAGGGTGCCGGTCGCCGACTCGGCGACGAGCTGCAGGTCGGTGGCGCCGTGGCGGATCGCCCAGGCGATCGCCGGGCCGAGCCCACGGCCCGGGTCGTCGTCGACGAGCACCCACGCCTGCTCACCGGCGCGCAGCGCGGCACCGATGCCGAACTCCCCCGGCACGGCCTGGACGTCCGCCGCCCCATGGTCACGGGCGAGCGCGGCGAGCTTCATCGCCAGGAGCTGGAGCCGTCGGCTGCGGTCGGTCATCGTCACCCGACGGTATCGCCGGCGGCGCACATCGGCCGGCAGCGCAGGGAACCGCCTACGTCCAGTAGCCGAAGACGTCGACGACGAGATGCGTCTCGCCGGCGAGGTTGAAGACGTCGACGGCGCCGTCGGCCCCGAGGCAGGCAAGGCACATGTTCGGGACGATCGTGCCTGCGGTGGCGTTGACGTTCGAGGCCGTCGGCCGCGCCGCGTCGCTGGGGTACACCGTCAGGTACGTGTCGGCGGTGGGCTCGACGACGGTGACGTTCATCAGCACCGCGCTGATCCCGTCGGCCGGCAGCCCGGCGCGGCCGGCGAGCGGCAGCGCCAGCGGGGTCCGACCGACCGGGCCGAGGACCCCGCCCGTGCCGTCGCGGGTGTCGAGCAGCCGGTTCGGGCCGACGGCGACGAACCGGCCGTCGGCGCCCGGGACGAACGCGGCGAGGACGTCGACGACGACGTGGCTGGCGCCGGCGTAGTTGAAGACGCCGACCCGGCCACCGTCGCCGAGCTTGGCCATCACCAGGTTGGCGACGGTCTGGCCGGTGCGCATGTTCACGCTCGACGCGGTCGCCCGCTCGGCGCCCGACGGAGCGACGGCGAGGTAGCTGTCCGCGCTCGGCTCGGTGGCGGTGACGTTGAGCACCGCGCCGATCGCACCAGCGGGCACGGCACCGATCCCCGCCACGGCGACGTCGACGGTCCCGCCGGCACCGACGGCCCCGAGCGTGCCGCCGGTGCCGTCGCGGGTGTCGAGCAGCCGCTGCGGCACGAGTCCGACGATGCCGGATGCCGAGCCCGGGCGGAAGAACCCGACGAGGTCGACCACCGCGTGCACGGTGTGCTGACGGTTGTAGATGCTCACCGACCCGCCGGCACCGGTCCGCGTCACGACGAGGTTGGGGACGGACCGCCCGGGCACCGGGTTGAGGTTCGACGTGGCCGGGCGACCCTCGCCCGCCGCCCACACGCTGAGGAACGTCGGACCGGTCGCCTCCGTCGAGGTGACGTTGAGCGCCACCGCCACCGCGTCGTCGGGGACGTCGCCCCCGGTGACGCCGAACGACCAGGTCTCGTCGGCGCCGAGCGCGCCGATCCGCCCGCCGGTGCCGTCCCGCGTGTCGACGAGCCGTCGCGGGCTCAGGGGGACGAGCTCTGCGCCGGTGACCGGCACCGAAGAGGTCGGCGGCGCCGCCACCGTCACGGCCGGCGCGTCGACGCCCGGCCCGCGGCTGAACAGCTGCAGGTCGGAGAACGTCCCGCCGACGACGGTGCTCCCGCCGCCACCGAGCCACCCGTCGATCACGCTGCCGAACAGGGTCCGGAAGTCGACGGTGGACGTCACCCGCTTCCACTGGTTGCCGGTGGTCTTGGCCGGCAGCGCCGGCGCCGCACCGAACATCCCGCCGCGCACGTTCGAGCCGATCACGAGGTGGGCGTTGGCCGTGCCGTGGTCGGTGCCCTGCGAGCTGTTGCCCTGCACGGTGCGCCCGAACTCCGATGTCGTCATCAGCGCCACCCGGCTGCGCCACGCCGGGTCGAGCGTCGCGTAGAACGCGGCGATGCCGGCGTCGAGGTCGGCGAGCAGGGCGGCGAGGCGGCCGGGCTCGCCGTCGTGGTGGTCGAAGCTGCCGACTCCCACGTCGACGACGCGCACCCCGATGTCGCGGTTGATCAGCCGTGCGGCCATGGTGAGCTTCTTGACGAAGTCGCCACCGGTGAGCGCCGGGGTGAACACCGGCGACAGGTCGGCGGCGACGTCGACCGTGCCGCGCAGCGTCGCGCTGTAGGCGTCGTGCCACGGGCCGCGACCGGCCGGCGTGCTCATCGCCCGCAACGCGACGTAGGCGCGCTGGCTGGCGGCATCGGTGCTCGCACCGAGCATCGTCGCGCTGTCGGGGACGGCGACGGCCCGGCGTGCCGCACCGATCAGGTGCAACGGCACCGACGTGCCGACCGTCGTCAGCGTGACGCCCGAGTCCGACGCCTGCCCGTCGGCCCAACGTCCGAGCCAGCCGGTGCCGGGGTTGGCCCTGAGCGTCCCGTTCATCCAGATCGCCATCGACGAGAAGTGCGACAGATCCGGTGGCTCGTAGCCGACCCCGTGGACGACGGCGACCTGCCCGGCGTCCCAGAGCGACTTCACCGTCGTCAGCGCCGGGTGCAGGCCGAACGAACCGTCGAGCGGCCGAACGGCGGAGGCGGCGATGCTCGTGCCCCCACTGCGCCAGTCGTAGTACAGGCCGTTCGTGTACGGGACGACGACGTTCAGCCCGTCGCAGCCGCCGTACAGCAGCAGGTGGACGAGGATGCCGTCGTTCGCCCCGATCGGGCTGCCCGCCCACGCCTCGGGCAGCGAGGTGCCGAGCAGCTGCTCGGCGAGCGTGCCGAGCGTCAGACCGGCGCCGACCCCGGCAGCCACCGCCTGCAGGAACCGCCGGCGACTCCAACCACCCACCATCGGGGCGTCGTCGGCAGGGTCCGGTACTGCCGACAGCAGCCGGCGGGCGTCACGGGCGGAGATCTCTGGGTCGAGCACGTCGTCGCCTCAGGCCAGGTTCATCTCGGGGGAGGTGAGCATCAGCATCATCAGGTTGCGCTTGCGCCAGTAGGAGCTCGACTCCGTCTGCCACCAGGCGGTGAGCGCCTGGCGGGTGACGTCGCTGAGCGTCCTGCCGGATGCGGAGGTGAGCCCGAGCAGCGCGGCCGCCTTGTCGACGGCGGCAGCGGCGTTCGTGGCGTTGAGCGAGCCCGTAGCGAGATCGTCGTGGGCCGTGCCGTCGGCGAGCCGCCACGCGACGTTGTCGGCGAACCCGGCTCGGCCGCTGAGCGCACAGCCGTTCAACCATGCCCCGTTCGGCTTCCACCCCGACACGTTCGGCGGCATGTACATCCGCTGACCGGTGGACTCCAGCCGCCAGGCCACGCCGAGATCCTTGCCGCTGATCCCGCTCGCCGCGCTGAGCGCGACGACGTATTCGATCGGCGATCGCACCAGGCCCTGCTTGGCCTGGTCGGAGTAGAACTCGGGGCGCTTGAACAGGGCCGTCAGCAACGGCTTGAGCTCGAAGCCGCTGGCCACGAGCACCGCGGCCAGGTCGTCGACGATCCCCTGCGCCGGGCCGACGTAGGCGAAGAACTCCCACAGCTTGCGGGCGATGAACGCGGCCACGACCGATCCCTTGCGGTCGAAGATCGCGTCGACGACCTGCGGGCCGGTCCACGCCTGGGTGACCCCGAAGAACGTGCCCGGCGTGGCGTCGTGACGGTCGTCGCGGTACACGTACCGGAGGGTGGTGCGGTCGTAGTTGTACCCGGTCCACGCCCGGGCGGCGATGGCCACGTCGTCCTCGGTGTAGTTGCCGACGCCGAGCGTGAACAGCTCCATCAGCTCCCGGGCGAAGTTCTGGTTCGGCTGGCCCTTCACGTTGTCGGCGTTCGACAGGTAGACGAGCATCGCCGGATCGAGCGCCACCGACTGGGTGAGCGTCCGCAGGTTGCCGAGCGCGTTCAACCGGAACAGCTGGTTCTGGGGCATCATCTGGAAGCCCTTGTGGATCTCGTACCAGGCGCTGGTGAAGTGCCCGTGCCAGAACAGCGTGAGCTTCTCCTGCAGCGGCCGAGCGACCGTCGTGAACTGTTGGACCCACCAGTTGCAGGCGTAGACGTACTGGCCCCAGCCGTCGGCCGCGTCCTCCGACAGCAGGTACGCGTCCATCGTCGGGGTTCCGTTCAGGGAGAGGTCGACGACGTCGTCGACCGCAGCGTCACGGCTCAGCGCGCTCGAGGGCGGCGAGCCGGTCCGGGTGGACGACGACCTCTGCCCGCCGCAGCAGGTGAGCGATGTCAGCGGGGTCGGCCACGCCACAACGTACACCGCCCGGCCACGCGGCCGGGCGGAACGATCACACTGCGTGGCGTGACGGGATTCAGCGCTACTTCTTGGAGCGCTCGCCGTAGCGCTTGTTGAAGCGCTCGACGCGGCCACCGGTGTCCACCAGCTTCTGCTTGCCGGTGAAGAACGGGTGGCACTCGTTGCACAGCTCGACGCGCAGCTCACCGCCGCGGGTCGACCGGGTCGAGAACGTGTTGCCGCACGAGCAGCGCACCGTGGTCTCGGCGTAGTCGGGGTGGGTCTCGGTCTTCATGATGGGGGTTCTCCAAAGAGGTCGGCGTTCAACGATACCGGGGACCTACATCGTCGGCTGCTTGGCGATCTCGTTGAGGAACTCGTCGTTGGTGCGGAACGTCTTCAGGCGGTCGATCAGCAGCTCCAGACCGGGGGCGGCGTTGCCGTCGGCGGCCAGGCCGCTGAGCACACGTCGCAGCTTCCAGACCATCTGCAGCTGCTTGCGGTCGAACAGCAGCTCCTCGTGGCGGGTGCTCGACGCGTCGACGTCGATCGCCGGGTAGATCCGCCGCTCGGCGAGGCGCCGGTCCAGGCGCAGCTCCATGTTGCCGGTGCCCTTGAACTCCTCGAAGATCGCGTCGTCCATTCGGCTGTTCGTCTCCACCAGGGCGGTGGCGAGGATGGTCAGCGAGCCGCCCTCTTCGACGTTGCGGGCCGCGCCGAAGAACTTCTTCGGCGGGTACAGCGCGCCGGCGTCGATGCCGCCGGACAGGATCCGGCCGCTGGCCGGGGCAGCCAGGTTGTAGGCGCGGCTGAGGCGGGTGATGCCGTCGAGGATGATGACGACGTCCTTGCCGATCTCGACCATCCGCTTGGCCTTCTCGATGGCCAGTTCGGCGATGTGGGTGTGCTCGTCGCTCGGGCGGTCGAACGTGCTGGAGATCACCTCGCCACGCACCGTGCGGCGCATGTCGGTGACCTCCTCGGGACGCTCGTCGATCAACAGGACGATCAGCTCGACCTCGGGGTTGTTGGCCTCGATCGAGGTGGCGATCGTCTTCATGATCGTCGTCTTGCCGGCCTTCGGCGGCGAGACGATGATGCCGCGCTGGCCCTTGCCGATCGGCGAGACGAGGTCGACGATCCGCGCCGTCATGTTCGCCGGATCGTTCGGGTTCTCCAGCTTGAGCTTCTCGTCGGGGAACAGCGCGGTGAGGTCCTCGAAGCGCCGCCGGGTCTTGGCCTTGTCCGGGTCGCCGCCGTTGACCGTGTGGATCTCCAGCATCGCCGGGTTCTTCTCGTTGCGCCCCGCCGGCCGGCTGAGGCCGGTGACGTGGTCGCCCTTGCGCAGCCCGTACTGGCGGGTGAGCTTGACCGGGATGTAGGCGTCGTCACGGCTGGACAGGTAGCCGTTGACCCGCAGGAAGCCGTAGCCCTCGTCGCGCAGGTCGAGGTAGCCGGCGACCTGCACGGGCTCGGTGCTGACCGGCTCGCCGTCGGCGCCGGTGTCGGCGGGCCGCTGCTGGCGGTCGCGCTGCTCGAAGCGGTTGTCGCTCTGGCCACCGCCCTCGCCGCCGCCCTTGTTGCGCCGGCGCCGCCGCCGGCGGGCGTTGCGGCTCTCACCGGGACGGTTGTCGTCGGGACCGAGGTCGTCGCCGTCGTCGCCGTCGGTCTCTGCGTCGCCGGTGCCGGCCTCGGTCGAGGTCGGCGGCGCCGCTGCGGGTGCCTCCGCCGATGCCCCGGCGTCGCCGGACTGGATCAGCTCGATCTCCCAGTCGGCGAGCGGTTCACCGTCGGGCCCGAGGAGCGACTCCTGCTCGGGAGCCGGCGATGCGGGCGCCGCCGGCGTGGCGGGTGCGGCCGCGGCCCGACCGTTGGCGCGGGGCGTGCGGGCCGGCTTGGCCGGGGCTGGCGCGCTGTTCACCTCGGCGACGACGGCCGGCTGCTCGTCGGCCACGGGATCGGCCGGCGCGGCCTCGGCCGTCTCGGCGACGGCTTCCGGCGCGTCGGCGTTCACGCTGCCGTTGCCGTTCACCGCGGGGGCCGGCGCCGCCGGTGCGGCCGGTCGCGTCGTCTCCAGGATCTTGTCGATCAGCGTCGCCTTCGCCGCCCTGGCGTTCGCCTTGATGCCGAGGGCCTGGGCGATGGCGACCAACTGCTCCTTGTCCTTCGACTCGAGCATGGACTGTTCGAGAGCTTCCGCGGCCACCGGCCACCTGCTTTCACGGGGAGTGCGTGGCGAGGGGCTCGGTCGGGACGACCTTCGTCGACCGGACTGGCGGCCCCTCCGCCTGGGGATTCATCACGCCGCACCCTCGGCTGAAGGCCGGTTGCAGCGGGAGTTCGCGAGGACGAACTGCATCGAACTGTAGCACTGCCCCCACGCAACGCAACGTCATCGGTGCAGGCAGGAACCCGTTCCTGCGGACGTGACAGTGGTCACCGACCACCCGACAACTCGGTCACCGACCACCCGACAACTCGGTCACCGACCACCCGACAACTCGGTCACCGACCACCCGACAACTCGGTCACCGACCACCCGACAACTCGGTCACCGACCACCCGACAACTCGGTCACCGGGTGGCGACGAAGCGCTCCACCGCAGCGAGGTCGTTGGGCAGGACGGTGACCCGCTCCGGGCGATCGAACAGGTCGGCGAGGTGTGGCGGCAGTGCCGGGCGCAGGCCGATCGCCCGCTCGACGGCGTCGGGGAACTTCGCCGGGTGCGCCGTCGCCAGCGAGACGATCGGACCCGGCGCGCCGAGGCGCTCGGCAGTGCCGACGGCAACGGCGGAGTGCGGGTCGAGGACCATGCCGGCCGCCTCGTACGTCGCGCGGATCACTTCGAGCGTTGCCGCGTCGTCCAGCGATGCGGCGCGGAACACGCCGTCGACGAACGCGCCGCGCTGGTCGTCCTCCACCGTCAAGCGGCCGACGGCCCGGAAGCGCTGCAGCTGCTCGGCGGTCATCCCACCGTCGCGGCCGTTCATCTCGAACAGCAGCCGCTCGAAGTTCGACGACACCTGGATGTCCATCGACGGGCTGAGCGACGGGACCACCGGCGCGGTGCTCATGTCGTTGGCCGTGAAGAAGCGGGTGAGGATGTCGTTGACGTTCGAGCCGACGACGAACCCCTCGATCGGTGTGCCCATCTGCCGGGCGATCCAGCCGGACAGGACGTTGCCGAAGTTGCCGGTCGGCACGCTGAACGTCAGCGGGCCCTGGAGCAGATCGGCGGCGACGACGTAGTAGACGACCTGGGCCATCACCCGCGCCCAGTTGATCGAGTTCACCGCGCTGAGGCGCATCGACTCGCGGAACGGGGCGTCGGTGAACATCGCCTTGACGAGGTCCTGGCAGTCGTCGAACGTGCCCTCGACGGCGACGCAGCGCACGTTCGGGGCGTCGACGGTGGTCATCTGCCGGCGCTGCACCTCGCTGACCCGGCCGTGCGGGAAGAGGATGACGATGTCGACGTGCGCGCAGCCGCGCACGCCCTCGATCGCCGCCGAGCCGGTGTCGCCGCTCGTCGCCCCGACGATCGTCACCCGCTCGCCGCGGGCGGTGAGCACGTGGTCGAACAGCCGACCGACGAGCTGCAGGGCGACGTCCTTGAACGCCAGCGTCGGCCCATGGAACAGCTCCTGGACGAAGTGGCGGTCGCCGATCTGCACGAGCGGCACGATCGCCGGGTGGCGGAACGTGGCGTACGCGTCACGGCACAGGCGCAGCAGCGTGGCGTCGTCGAGGCCGCCGTCGCCGTCGACGAACGGGGCCATCACCTGCGCGGCGCGCTCGGCGTAGGTGGCCCCCTCGATCGCCGGTGGCAGCGCCGGCCAGTCCTCCGGCACGTACAGGCCGCCGTCCGTCGCCAGCCCGGCGAGCAGCGCATCGGCGAAGCCGAGGACGGGGGCACTCCCCCGGGTCGACACGTACTTCATGAGCTCACCTCTGTTCAAGGCGCGGCGAGCGCCGAAGCAGACGGGGCAGGGGGGAGCGGCTGCGACCGAAGCACGACACCTAGCCGCCGATCACGCGGAGCAGGCTGCCGACCTGGCGGACCGAGTCCAGCTCGCGCAGCTCGCGCACCGTGGCCTGGACCGCCGACTCGCGGGCCTCGTGGGTGATGAACACCAGCCGCGCCTCGGGGCCGTTGCCCTCCTGCTCGGCGGCGCGGATGCTGACGTCGTTGCGGGCGAACACGCCGGTGACGGCGTGCAGCACGCCGGGGCGGTCGTCGACCTCGAGGTTGAGGAGGTACTCCGCCGACGTCTCGTCGATCGGGCGGATGCGGGCACGGCTGAACGTGCCGAGCGAGCCGTGGGTCTGCTTGACGAGGTTGGTGGCCGCGTCGACGACGTCGCCGAGCACCGCGCTGGCCGTCGGGCTGCCGCCGGCACCACGCCCGAAGAACATCAGCGAGCCGACCGCGTCGCCCTCGACGAACACGGCGTTGAAGCTGTCGCGCACGCTGGCCAGCGGGTGGTGCTCGGGGACCATCGCCGGATGGACCCGCACCGCCACCTCTCCGGTCGGGCCGTCGAGCTCGGCGATGCCGAGCAGCTTGACCACGTAGCCGAGGCGCTTGGCCATGCCGATGTCGTGGGCGGTGACGTGGCTGATGCCCTCGTGGTAGACGTCGCCGGCGACGACCTTCACGCCGAACGCGATCGTCGCCATGATCGCCGCCTTGGCCCCGGCGTCGTAGCCCTCCACGTCGGCCGTCGGGTCACGCTCGGCGAAGCCCAGCGCCTGCGCCTCGGCGAGCGCCGCGGCGTAGTCGGCGCCCTCCTCGGCCATCTTGGTGAGAATGAAGTTCGTCGTGCCGTTGATGATCCCCATCACCCGGCGCACCGGCTCGCCGCGCAGGCTCTCGCGCAGCGCCCGCACGATCGGGATGCCACCGGCGACCGCCGCCTCGAACAGCAGGTCGACGCCGGCGTCGTCGGCCGCGGCGTACAGCTCGGTGCCGACGTTGGCGAGCAGCTCCTTGTTGGCGGTGACGACGGGCTTGCCGTGCTTGAGCGCGGTGGTGATCAGCTCCCGGGCCGGCTCGATGCCGCCGATCGTCTCGACGACGAGGTCGATCGACGGGTCCGACACGACGGCGTAGGCGTCACGGGTGAGCACGCCGTCGGGCAGGGCGACGTCGCGGGGCCGGCTGAGGTTGCGCACGGCGACCGCGCCGATCTCCAGGCGCACCCCGGTGCGGGCAGCGATGGCGGCCTGCTGGCGGGTGATCAGCTCGGCGAGCGCTCCCCCGACGTTGCCGCAGCCGAGGACGCCGATGCGGAGGGTGCGGACGGGGTCGGGCACGCCGGGCTCACTCACGGGTGGCCAGGCTACGGGGCGGGCCGCAGCCGTGGAACAGGGATTCCGGGGCTCAGCACCGATCCAACACGCGGCGAGCGCCGAAGCGCAGCGGCGGCGGCGAGCACGGCAGGCGCAGGGAGCAGCTCGGCTGCGACCGGAGCACGATCAAGACAGCACGCCACCGTGCGCTCTGCGGGCGCCGGCGACCACCGCGTCGAATCGGGCGCGGTCGAGGATCGCCCCCTCGCGGCGGACCTTCGCGGCCTCGACGTCGAGCAGGCGCTCGACCTTGGCGTAGCTCGGCCGGCCCTCGCGGTCCCACGGCCCGGTGCCGACGGGGACCTGCGCCTCGTTGTCGTGGCGCTTCGACGTCAGCGCCACGGCGACGAGCCGGGCGCCGCGCCGGCCGATGACGACCACCGGGCGGTCCTTGCCCTGCGACGGGTCGTCCTCGTACGGCACCCAGGTCCAGACGACCTCGCCGGGGTCGGCGTCGCCGTCGAGCGACGGCGAGTACTCGATCACGAGACCGGTGGACGGGGTCGTCGACTTGCCGGTGAGGCGGCTGAAGAGCTCGCCGAGCTTGCCTTTGATCACAGCACCTCACAATGCAGGAGATCCTCGTAGGTCTCGCGGCGCACGACGAGGCGCGACTCGCCGTCGCCCACGAACACCACCGCCGGGCGGGTCAGCTTGTTGTAGTTGCTGGCCATCGAGTGACCGTAGGCCCCGGTGACCGGGGTGGCCAGCAGGTCGCCGACGGCGAGGTCGGCCGGGAGACGGGCGTCGAACAGCAGGACGTCGCCGCTCTCGCAGTGCTTGCCGACCACCCGCGCCCGCCGCGGCCGCGCCGCGCCGACGGCCCGCGGCGCGAACGCCTCGTAGCCGCTGCCGTACAGCACCGGCCGGGGGTTGTCGCTCATCCCGCCGTCGACGGACACGTACGTGCGCACGCCGGGGATGTCCTTGATCGTGCCGACCGTGTAGACGGTGATCGCCGCGGCGGCGACGATCGAGCGCCCCGGCTCGACGCTGACCCGGCTGCGCACCCCGAGCGCCTGGCAGGCGTCGAGCAGGACGTTGGCCCACTGGGTGATCGTCGGTGCCTCCTCGCCCTCGACGTAGGCGACGCCGAGGCCGCCGCCGAGCACCAGCTCGGGCAGGTCGAGCGGGATCGCGAACCCGGCCATCACCTCGGCGGCCTTGGCGAAGCTCGACGCCTCGAACACGTTGGAGCCGATGTGGCAGTGCACGCCGGCCAGGCGCACGCTCGGCGAGCGGCGCATCCGGTCGACGGCGCGCTGGGCGTCGCCGTTGCCGAGGTTGAAGCCGAACTTCGAGTCGTCCTGACCGGTGGCGATGAACTCGTGGGTGTGGGCGTGCACGCCCGGCGTGATCCGGGCCAGGACGCTCGGCGCCGCCAGGCCCTCGGCGTGGAGGGCGTCGAGCCGGTCGAGCTCGTCGAAGCTGTCGACGACGAGGTGGCGCACGCCGGCCCCGATCGCCATCCGCAGCTCGGCGACGCTCTTGTTGTTGCCGTGCATCACCAGCGACGACGCCGGGACGCCGGCGCGCAGGGCGACGAACAGCTCGCCGCCGCTGGCCACGTCGAGCTGCATCCCCTCCTCGTGGGCCAGCCGGGCCATCGCCGCGCACAGGAACGCCTTGGTCGCGTAGACGGCCTGGCCGAGCCCGAACGCGGCGACCGCCTCGGCGCAGCGGGCGCGCAGGTGGGCCTCGTCGTAGACGAACAGCGGCGTGCCGTGCTCGGCGGCCAGCTCGGCGACCGAGCAGCCGCCGATCGCCAGCGAGCCGTCGCCGGCAACCGTCGCAGTGTCGGGCAGCAGCCCGAGCGGGAGGGCCGTCATGGGCGCAGCTCATGACGGGGCGGCCGCCGGAGCGCCAGCGGAGCGGACGTCGATGTGGCGCAGCGGGCTCGGGGGCGCAGCCCCCGGATGTCGCGGCTCACATCCGTTCCGGGGCGCCGATGCCGAGCAGGCCGAGGCCCTGGGCGAGCACCCGCGCGGTCACGTCGCACAGGGCGAGGCGGCTGCGCCGGGTGGCTTCGTCGTCGGCCTTGACCACCGGGCAGGCGTCGTAGAAGGCGGTGAACGACTGGGCCAGCTCGAACAGGTAGGTGCACAACCGGTGCGGGCTGTACTTGTCGATGGTGTCGGTGACCGCCCCGTCGAACTGCAGCAGGTGCAGCGCCAGCTTGCGCTCCTGCGGCTGGCCGAGGACGATCGCACCGGCGTTGACCGCGCTGCGCTCGACGCCGGCGCGGCGGAAGATGCTGCAGATCCGGGCGTGGGCGTACTGCAGGTAGGGCGCGGTGTTGCCCTCGAAGGCGAGCATCCGGTCCCAGTCGAACACGTAGTCCTTGATCCGGTCGGTGGACAGGTCGGCGTACTTCAGCGCGCCGATCCCGACCATCTCGCCGACCGCCGCCTGCTCGGCCTCGGGCATCTCCGGGTTCTTCTCGCGCACCGCGGCCGTGGCCCGCTCGACGGCCTCGTCGATCAGCTCGATCAGCTTGACCGTCTCGCCGGAGCGGCTCTTGAACATCTTGCGATCGCTGCCGAGCACGTTGCCGAACGGGACGTGGACGGCCTCGATCGGCGGGTGCAGCCAGCCCGCCATGCGGGCGACGGCGAAGACCATCTCCAGGTGCTGGCTCTGCGGGGCGCCGACGACGTAGAGCAGCACGTCGGCGCCCAGCCGCTCGACACGGTCGACGACGCAGGCGAGGTCGGTGGCCGCATAGCCGAAGCCGCCGACCGAGTTGCGCACGATCAGCGGCAGCGGCTCGCCCTCGCGGTTGGTGTAGCCCGGCGGGAACACCACCTCGGCCCCGTCGCTGACCTGCAGCAGACCGGCCTTGCGGAGGCGTTCGACGACGCCGGGCAGCTCGTCGTTGTAGGCGCTCTCCCCCATCAGGTCCTCGTCCTGCAGCAGGATGCCGAGGCGGCGGTACACCTGGTTGAAGTAGCGGGTGCTCTCGTCGACGAGCAGGCGCCACAGCCGCAGCGTCTCGACGTCGCCGTGCTGGAGCTCGACCACCCGGCGGCGGGAGCGCTCCTTGAACTCGTCGTCGGCCTCGAACTTCGCGCCGGCGGCGCGGTAGAAGCCGTTGAGGTCGCCGACGGACAGCTCGTGGGCTGCCTCGGCCTCGCCGATGTCGAGGAGGTGCTCGATGAGCATCCCGAACGGCCGCCCCCAGTCGCCGATGTGGTTCTCGCGGATGACGCGCTGACCGGTGAAGGTCAACAGCCGGCACAGCGAGTCACCGATGATCGTCGTGCGCAGGTGGCCGACGTGCATCTCCTTGGCGACGTTGGGATGCGAGTAGTCGACGACGTAGGTGCGCGACGCGTCCGGCCGGCGCACCCCGAGACGCTCGTCGCCGGCGGCGCTGACCAGCTGCTCCGCGAGGAAGCTCGACCTGAAGTCGAGGTTGACGAACCCGGGGCCGGCGACCTCGGCGGATTCGCAGGCATCGGCCAGCGCCCCGCTGTCGACGACCGCCTGGGCCAGCTCACGGGGGTTGCGCCCGACCTGCTTGGCGAGGGCCAACGCACCGTTGCTCTGCGCGTCGGCGCGGTCGCTGGGCCGGACGACCGGGTCGATCTCCTCGGCGGGCAGCCCGGTGACGGCGGCGAAGGCGTCGCGCAGCGCGAACGAGATCGTGTGCAGCGGATCGGCCATCCCGACGAGGGTAACGGCCGCCCGCCGTCGCTATCCTCTCGGCGTCCCGCCCTCGTAGCTCAGGGGATAGAGCACTGGTTTCCGGAACCAGGTGTCGGAGGTTCGAATCCTTCCGAGGGCGCTGCTCGCTCGATGCGCTCAGTCGCAGCCGAAGGCGATCGCCAGGCGGCGGCAGAGGTCGGCGTGGGCGTCGGGTCCGAGGGTGCCGAGATGGCGGTGCAGGCTCGACTTCATCGCCGGCATGACGGAGTCGAGCTGAGCGACGGACTCGTGATCGAGCCCGACCTCGCGGCCGAGCGGCAGCTCCGTCGGGATCCCGCGAATCCTGGTCGAGCACGGCACCACGGTGATCCGGTCCAAGACCGCGATCGCGGCCGACCGGGTGATGATCAGATACGGGCGCTCACCCGCGGCAGAGGTGACCCCCCAGTAGACATCGCCCGATCTCACGACGGGTAGTCGCCGAGATCATCGATCATCGAGACGAGATCGTCCACCGCCAGGTCGTTCTCCTGAGGCCACCGCCGGTACCCGGCGATGATTGCCTCGTCGATGACCGCCCGACTCGTCGTGAGCTGCCGCAGCGCCTCCGCATAGAACGCCGATCGGTTCATGCCACGACGCCGTGCCTCGGCGTCGGCCGCCGAGAAGACCTCGTCGGGGATGCTCACCGCGACCTTGACCACGCGCTCGAGTATAACGATTGGACATACCCGAGGTCGCGGGACCTTCGCCCCTGACCTCGCGGCCACCGGGTCCCGCACGATGGACCGGTGGTCGAGCCGCAGATCGTCGACGGCGCCGGGTTGGAGGTGCTCGACCGCGCCGCGTGCCTGCGCCTGCTGGGCGCCGGCGGCATCGGGCGGATCGCCGTCGCCGGCAACCCGCCGGTCATCCGGCCGGTGAACTTCGTCCTCGACGGCGAGCGACTCGTCGTCCGCACCGGCGCCGGGTCGATCTGGCGGGCAGCGTCGGCGCGGCGCCCGGCGAGCTTCGAGATCGACGGGTCGAGCAACGTCGACCACCGCGGCTGGAGCGTGATCGCCAGCGGCCGGCTCGACCCCGTCGAGACCGACGAGGCGACGCTGCGGCTGCCGCTGCGGGCGTGGGCACCGCACGGCCGCGACCGGTTCGTCGCGCTGACGATCGACGAGATCGGCGGGCGGCGGCTGTGACCGACGTCGACGCGTGGGGTCGCTCGGAGCGACTGCGCCGCACCGTCCGGCGCGTGACCGGACCGGCGACGCGCCTGTGGTTCCGCACCGAGGTCGACGGCATCGAGCACCTGCCGCGCACCGGCGGGGCGCTGCTCGTCGCCAACCACGCGGCGGCGATCCCGGTCGACGCCGCACTGCTGATGCACGGCGTCGAGGAGGCGACCGGACGGCCGCTGTACGCCCTGCACCACTCGGGGCTGCGCGAGGTGCCGTTCCTCGGCACCGCGCTGGCGCGCAACGGTGGTGTCGTCGCCAACCCGGCGAACGCGCAGCGGCTGCTCGCCGACGAGGGCCGGCTCGTGCTGGTGTTCCCGGAGGGCACCAAGGGGACCACCAAGCCGTTCGGGCAGCGCTACCGGCTGCAGCGCTTCGGGCGTGGCGGGTTCGTCGAGGTGGCGATGCGCGCCGGGGTGCCCGTGCTGCCGGTGGCGATCACCGGCACGGAGGAGACGATGCCGGCGCTGTTCACCGTCGGCGGCCGGCCCGGCCGGCCCGGGCTGCCGATCACCGCCAACGCACTGCTGTTCGGACCGCTCGGCGGGATGGTCCCATGGCCGGCGAAGGTGCGCGCCACGATCCTGCCGCCCATCGACCTCGGGGCACCCGCGGGCCTCGGCGACGACAACCGCCACGACGTCACCCACTGGGCCGACGTCGTCCGCTCGCGGATCCAGGAGGAACTGGACCGCCGCACCGGACGGGCGGCCTGACGATGACGCGCGTCCTGCTCACCGGTGGCGAGACGCCGCTCGGGCTGCTGCTGGCGGCGCGCCTGCGCGACCTCCCCGGCGTGTCGTCGGTCGTGCTCGCCGACGTTGCCGCGGGCATCGACACCGAGTCGATCGACACCGTCGTCCACGCCGGGATGTGCCCGGGGCGGTCCGGGGCTGCGGCGACGGGCGGCGCCGACGTGATCGCCACGCAACGGCTGGCCGCGGCGCTCAGCGACCGGGGCACGCCGGTGCGCGCCGTCGTCGCCGTCTCGTCCAGCGAGGTGTACGTCCCGCTCGCCGCCGCACCGCAGTGGCGGCGCGAGGACGAGCCGCTCACGGCGCCGCCGGGTTCGGGCGCCGCGCGGGTGCTGGAGGCCGAGGGCTACCTGCGCGACCTCGCCGAGCACCAGCCGCACGTCTGCGTGGCGATCCTGCGCCTCGCCGAGCTGGCCGGTCCGGGGATGGCCGGCGAGCTCGCTGCGCTGTGGCGCCGGCCGCTGGTGCCGTTCGTCGCCGGCTACGACCCGCAGGTCCAGGCGCTGCACGTCGACGACGCGCTGGCCGCGATCGAGCACGCGGCGATCCGCGAGCTGGCCGGGACGATGAACGTCGCCAGCCGCGGCACGACGACGTGGCGGCACACGGCACGGCTCGCCGGGCACCCGATCACCCCGGCGATCGTCGCGTCGCGACGTTGGGCCGAGCAGATGTCACGGGTCGGCGCGCCCTGTGTCGCATCGAGCGCCGCCGACCTGCTCCGCTTCGGCCGGTGCCTCGACACGACGGCGATCGAGGCCACCGGCTTCACGCCGCAGCACGACGTCGAGGCGTGCGTGCGCGCCGCGGTCACCTGAACTGCGGCGGGCGCCTCTCCAGGAACGCCTGCACCGCCTCGCGGTGCTCGGGCGTGCGGTAGGCCTGCTCGAGCGCGGTGATCTCTCGGCGCTGGACCGCGGTCAGGTCCGTCTCCACGCCGTTCTCGGTGAGCAGCTCCTTGATCATCCGCACCTGCGGACCGGGGTTGGCGGCGAACTCACGCGCCACCGCGATCGCCTCGTCGAGCACTCGCTCGCCGGGCACGACGCGGTCGACGAGCCCGAGCGGCTGAGCCTCCTCGGCGAGCAGCGTGGCCCCGGACAGCGCCAGGTACGAGGCGTTGCCCCAGCCGCAGCGGGTGACCAGGAAGTGCGACGAGGCCAGCTCGGGGACGAGGCCCATCTTGACGAAGCGGCACGACAGCTTGGCGCCCGCGGCGGCGACGAGGTGGTCGAACGGCAGCACCATCGTCAGGCCGACGCCGATCGCCGGGCCGTTGATCGCGGCCACGAGCGGCTTGGAGGAGCGGCACAGCCCGACCCAGTCGCGCCCGCGCTGCTGCTCGGCCGGCGGCGGCGTCGCGTCGCGCTCGTCGAGCTTGGCGGCGAACTCACCGCCGATGTCCGCGCCGGCGCAGAAGCCGCGCCCGGCCCCGGTGAGAACGATCGCCCCGACCGCCGGGTCGTCGTTGGCCGCCATGATCGCGTCGCTCAGCTCGCCCATCATCCGCGGCGTGTAGGCGTTCAACCGCTCCGGCCGGTTCAGCGTCAGCAACGTCACGCCGTCGCGCTGTTCGACCAGGATCTGCTCGTAGTCCATGCCTGTTCCCATGCCGACGATCATCGCCCAGCGAGCCGGCCGGGGTCTCACGGGGCACGACCGCTGGTTCAGGCGCAACGCCCGGTGCTGTCGTCCTGGTGGCCTCGCCCTGGCTGGCAGGTGTTCGCCCAATCGATGCGCTCGATGACCGGCACGTGGCCGTCGTAGCGGGTGTGGATCACGAGCCGTGTCCCGTGGACCGAGTCGTCGACGTAGCCCTCGGTCGTCACGACGACACGTTCGGGTCGTCGCGCCTGGGCGACGGTGCGCAGCTCCGCCGGGGAATCGATGGCACCGGCAACGGCGTTGGCGTACCCGATCGACGGCGTCTTCCACGGCTGGTCGGTGTCCTTCGACTGGTCCAGCGGCTCGACGAAGCGGGCGAGGAACTCGGCGAGACCGGGCGCGATGGCGGTCCCCGCGTCGACGTCGACCTGCAGGCGGCCGTCCCAGCCGTCGGACGCGGCAGGTCACCTGCGGACGTTTCCGCTGCCCGCCGTCGCGCCGTGGTCGTGCTCGTTCGACTGGACGCCGCGGCGCGTCTCGTTCCGCTGGCTGGCACGCCCGGACGTTCGACCGCCCCGGCGTCCCACCGTCCGGCCCGGTGCACCGCCGGATCAACCCGTGGCCGTACCAGGGCGCGGCGCCCGCTCTCACCTTCACCCCGCGGCCGGGCTGATCGTCCCCGACCGATCACCGATCCAGTTCGGTGGTCGGGCGTACTGCGATTCGATGCGGTTGTGAGAGCGGCACAGCAGTCGCCCGTTGTCCTGGTCCGTCACGCCGCCGTGCGACCACGGGACGAGGTGGTCGACATCGCAGGCGTCGATCGGCTCGTCGCAGCCGCTCGGGCACTGACAATCCCGATCGCGCACCTCGACGACAGCTCGCAGCGCGTCGAGATCGACCTCAGCGAGCGCCTCCAAGCTGCTCACGACCCGCTCGACGGCTCCCCCGATCTCCACGAGCACATCTTATCGAACATGCGTTCGCCTCACGACCGACGATCCGATCCTCGCCTGAACCTCGCTCAGCCGGCGATCGAGATGGCGCGCAGGGTGACGCCGCGGAAGTCGGCGAGGCGCGCGGCTTCGTCGTCGAGGAGGGCACGTTCGCCCGTGCGCCAGCCGCGCCACGGCTCGACGGTCAGGTTCAGCTTCGAGCCGCTGGTCTTCGGCCGCTACAGCGCGACCAGCTCGCCGTCGACGACGACGGCGCCGGGGCGGCCGAGCGTCGGCCACACCGCCTTGCGGCGGGTGGCATCGGGCACGAGCAGCTCACGGTCGCGCAGCTGCAGGAACGGGTCGTACGGGCCGAGGAGCCGGAGCACCCCGGATGTCCCGGCGGAAGCCGGCTCGTCGCCGGCAAGCACGAAGCGCTCGACGCCGTCGACCTCGACCACCGCGACGTCGGAGGGCCAGTGCTCGCGCACGTCCTTCGCCGGGGCGTCGACGAAGCCGGCGACGTCGCCGACCGTGGTCGGGCCCCAGAAGCGCAGGACGTTGCGGATGACGTCGAAACGCTCGTCGGCATCGCCGGCGAGGCGCCGGTAGGCGGGCGCCGCCCAGCTGCCGACCCGCTCCAGCACCGGCGGCGACGTCCCGGGCTGGAGGACGAGCCCGGCCTGGAGCGCGGCGAGCCGGAACGTCTGCTCGTACAGATGCACGGCGTTGCACGGCCGACAGAACCGCGTGAACGGCGCGCCGAGCTCGTCGCCCAGGCGGCGCGAGACGTCGCCCTTGACCATCGGGTGGTCGACGATCCGGCGCATCGCCGCGGCCACCGTCGCCAGCCCGTCGAGGACGTCCATCCCGGCCCGGCGCATCGTCGTCGCGGCGTCGAACACCCGCTTGGCCGCGTCACGTTCCGACCACGGCGCCGTCGCCGTGGCGACCGAAGCAAGATCACGCCGGCGGTAGGCATGCGGCGCACCGCGCAGCGTCCAGGCGATCGCCAGCTCGTCGCTCCCGGCGCCAGCGCGGCGCAGCACGGGGGTCGGGGCCCCGCGGATCGCCAGTGCCCACGCCGAACCGTCGGCGCCCGTGTCCTGGACACCAGCGTCGAGCAGGTCGACGTCGACGACCGAGCCGAGCGAGTCCGCCGGCCGGTCCAGCTGGTGACGGGCGAACCGCCAGCGCAGCACGGTCTCCCGGTCGATGGAAGGGATCGCCACGACGCCACTACAGTCCGCCCGTCATGAGATCGCAACATGGTCGACGGGATCGGCGCGCCCGCTGGGCGCCCGGGCTGGCAGTCGCCATGTTGTGCGCCGCCTCCGTGCTGGCCCCTCGGGCCGGCGCCGACAGCACGACCTCCGATCAGGTCGCCGCACAGATCATCGCCGTGCAGGACGACGCCGATGCGGCCGCCACCAAGCTCGCCGACCTCGACGAGGAGGCCAACGATCTCGCCGACCGGGTCGCCGCCAGCCAGCGCGACGTCGACGCGACGCAGGCCAGGTACGACCGGATGGAGTCGGACCTGGCGACGATCGCGATGAACCGCTACACGGGTTCGCTGCCGCAGTCGGCCCTGCCGTTCGGCGCCTCGATCATGGACACGATCCAGACCGGCCAGCTGTCGCAGTTCGCCCTCGGCGCCGGCGAGGTCGACCTCGGCGAGCTGGGCGCCACCCGCCGCGACCTCGACCGCCAGCAGGCCGAGCTGGCCGGGCTGCAGACGAAGAACGAGCGTGCCCGCCAGCAGCTGGCGGCGACGAAGGAGTCGCTCGACGACAAGATCGCCAGCCTGACGACGCTGGAGGCTCGGCTGCGCGACGCCGAGGTCAAGGCGGCCTACGAGGCCAAGCTCGAGGCCAAGCGCCAGCGCGACGCCGAAGCGGCGGCCGCCGCCGAGGCCAAGGCGGCACCGGCGACCACACCGGCCACGGTCGCGACCGCCGCCCGCGGCGAGGGCGTCAGCGACGCCTCGCCGGCCACCACCGCAGCGACGACGACCGCGACCACCAGTCCGAGTGCGAGCGACGACAAGCCGGTCACGACGGACCCGCCGATCACCCGACCGGCCGTGACCGAGCCACCCGCCACCGAGGCCAGCCCGGCGACGACCGCGGCGCCGGTCAACACCGACCTCGCCTGCCCGGTGGCCGGCACGCGGGCGTTCGGCGACACGTGGGGGGCGTCACGCTCGGGCGGCCGCCACCACGAGGGCACCGACATGATCTCGCCGGAGGGCACGCCGCTCGTGGCGATGGACGACGGGTTCGCCCGGATGAAGCAGACCAGCCTCGGCGGCAACTCGATCGGCCTGACCGCCGACGACGGCACCTACTACTTCTACGCCCACCTCAGCCGCTTCGAGGGCGGCTCCCGCCACGTCGGCAAGGGCGAGGTGATCGGCTACGTCGGCCACACCGGCGACACGTCGGTCAGCCACCTGCACATCGAGATCCACCCCGGCGGTGGCGCGGCGGTGAACCCCTACCCCACCATCCGCCGCATCTGTTGATGTTCGTGCTCCGGTCGCAGCAAAGCTGCTCCCTGCGCCTGCCGTGCTCGCCGCCTCCGCTTCGCTTCGGCACTCGCCGCGTCTCGAATCGGCACCGACCCGACAGGCGTCACACCACCGCGCCGAGAATCGAGTGAGTGAGGGCTCACTCAGACTGCTACCGTCCGCGGGATGGCCGCACCGACCTCGACCGCTCCACGCGCCAGGCGTGGCCGCGCCGAGCCGATGGCACCCGACGAGCGCCGAGCCGCGATCGTCGCCGCCACCGTCCCACTGCTCAAGGAGCACGGTCGGGCGCTGACCACCCGACAGATCGCCGAGGCCGCGGGCATCGCCGAGGGCACGATCTTCCGGGTCTTCGCCGACAAGGACGAGCTGGTCGACGTCGCCGTCGCCACCATCCTCGATCCCGGCCCGGCCGCTGCTGAGATCACCGCGATCGGCACGGACCTGCCGCTCCCCGACCGCCTCGCCCCGGCCGCGGCGATCCTCCAGCGGCGGCTGTCGGAGATCTTCCAGCTGATGACCGCGCTCGGCAGCGGGCCGCCAAAGCCGGCGCGCACCGAGCGGCCCGAGCTCGCCGCGCTCGCCCGGCTGTTCGAGCCGGAGCGGGCATCCCTGCGCATCACGCCCATGGCCGCCGCCCAGTTGCTGTGGGGGCTGTCGCTGTCGTCGAACCACCCGGCCCTGCCGCACGACACGTCACCGACCGCCGACGAGCTGGTGTCGATCCTGCTCGACGGCATCCGCAACTGAACCTCGACACCCGGAGACCGACCGAATGCTCATCCGACTGCTGCGCCTCTACCTCGGGCGCTATCGACGCGAGCTGATCCTCGTCGTCGTCTTCCAGGCGATCCAGACGATCGCGGCGCTGTTCCTGCCACGGCTCAACGCGGAGATCATCGACAACGGTGTCCTCAAGGGCGACACGGGCTACATCTGGCAGCAGAGCGCGGTGATGATCGGCGTGACGCTGCTGCAGATCGTCTGCGCGGTGACCGCCGTGTACTTCGGCTCACGGGCGGCGATGGGCTTCGGCCGGGACTGCCGCGACGGGCTGTTCCACCACATCGGCGACTTCTCCGCCAAGGAGATGAACACGTTCGGCGCACCGTCGCTGATCACCCGGATCACCAACGACGTCCAGCAGGTGCAGATGCTCGTGCTGATGACCTGCACGCTGCTCGTCGCCGCACCGATCACCGCGGTCGGCGGGATCATCATGGCGATCCGAGAGGACGCCGGGCTGTCGCTCGTGCTGACCGTCAGCATCCCCGTGCTGATGGTCGCCGTCGGCATCGTCATCTCCCGGATGGTGCCGGGCTTCCGCAAGATGCAGGAGCGCATCGACGCGGTGAACCAGGTGCTGCGCGAGCAGATCACCGGCATCCGCGTCGTCCGGGCGTTCGTGCGTGAGCCGGCCGAGACCAAGCGCTTCGGCGTGGCCAACGACGACCTCACCGCCGTCTCGCTGCAGACCGGGCGGCTGATGGCGTTCATGTTCCCGACGGTGATGCTCGTCCTCAACGTGTCGTCGGCGGCGGTGGTGTGGATCGGCTCCCACCGCATCGACAGCGGCGAGATGCAGCTCGGCGCGCTCGTCGCCTTCCTCACCTACCTCGCCCAGATCCTGATGTCGGTGATGATGGCGACGTTCATGCTGGTGATGGTGCCGCGTGCGTCCGTGTGCGCCGACCGGATCGTCGAGGTGCTCGACACACCGTCGTCGGTGGTCACCGCGGCGAAGCCGGTGACCGAGGTGCACGGCCGTGGCGAGCTCGACCTGCGCGACGTCGGCTTCCACTACCCGGGCGCCGACCAGCCGGTGCTGAGCGGCATCACGCTGAGCGCCCGGCCCGGGCAGACGACGGCGATCGTCGGCAGCACCGGCGCCGGCAAGACGACGCTGCTCAACCTGATCCCGCGGCTGTTCGACGTCACCGAGGGCCAGCTGCTCGTCGACGGCGTCGACGTGCGAGAGCTGGAGCCGAACACGCTGTGGTCGCGCATCGGCCTCGTCCCGCAGAGGCCGTACCTGTTCTCCGGCACGATCGCCAGCAACCTGCGCCACTCGAAGCCGGACGCAACCGACGAGGAGCTGTGGCTCGCGCTGGAGATCGCCCAGGCCCGTGACTTCGTGTCGAAGATGCCCGGCAAGCTCGACGCCCCGATCGTCCAGGGCGGCACGAACGTCTCGGGCGGGCAGCGCCAGCGGTTGGCGATCGCCAGGGCGCTGGTGCGCAGGCCGGAGATCTACCTGTTCGACGACTCGTTCTCGGCGCTCGACCTGGCGACCGACGCCCGGCTGCGCGCCGCGCTGGCGCCGACGGTGCGCGACGCCACCGTGCTGATCGTCGCCCAGCGCATCTCGACGATCATGAACGCCGACCAGATCCTCGTGCTCGAGGACGGCGTCGCCGTCGGCCTCGGCACCCACCGCGAGCTGCTGGCGACGTGCCCGACGTACGGCGAGATCGTCGCCTCCCAGATGAGCGCCGAGGAGGCCGCGGCATGAGCGAACGAAGTGAGCCATGCCCCCACGACCGAGCGACCGCCAGGGAGCCGGGCGTTGATGGGGAGGCGCCAACGGCGCCGTGGGGGCGCAGCCCCCGAGGAGGTGCGGCATGAGCGACGAGCAGACGAGCACCGACGCCGAGGACTACCGGCCACCGACGAGCGAGAACCGCGCGTTCGGGGGCGCTTCGCCGTCGGCATGCCCGCCGAGAAGTCGATGGACTTCGGCAAGTCCGTCAAGCGCCTGCTGCGGATGATGAGCGAGGAGGGCGCCGGCGCGTTCGTCGTCATCCTCCTCGCGCTGATCTCGGTGACGCTCACCGTGCTCGGCCCGAAGCTGCTCGGCCATGCCACCGACCTGATCTTCGACGCGGTGATCCACCGCGAGGGCGTGCCGTTCACCGAGCTCGGCCACGTCATCGTCGTCGTGGTCTGCCTGTACGTCGCCGCGTCGGCGTTCGCCTGGCTGCAGTCGTTCCTGCTGGCCGGCGTCGTCCAGCGGACGATGTGCCGGCTGCGCGGCGAGGTCGAGGACAAGCTCAACCGCCTGCCGCTCAGCTACATCGACCGCCAGGCCCGCGGCGACCTGCTCAGCCGGGTGACCAACGACATCGACAACATCGCCCAGAGCCTGCAGCAGACGCTCAGCCAGATGCTGACGTCGATCCTCACCCTCGTCGGCGTCGTCGTGATGATGTTCGTCATCTCGCCGCTGCTGGCCTGCGTCGCCGTCGTCACCGTGCCGCTGTCGATCCTGACGATCAAGATGATCACCAAGCGCTCGCAGGGCCGCTTCGTCGCCCAGTGGCGCCACACCGGCGCGCTGAACGCGCAGATCGAGGAGGCGTTCACCGGGCACTCGCTGGTCAAGGTGTTCGGCCGCCAGCGCGAGGTCGAGGCCCGCTTCCGGGAGAAGAACGACGAGCTGTACGACGCCGGGTTCTTGGCCCAGTTCATCGCCGGCTGCGTCACACCGGCGATGATGTTCCTCGGCAACCTCAACTACGTCGCCATCGCCGTCGTCGGCGGGGTGCGCGTCGCCAACGGCTCGCTGTCGCTCGGCGACGTACAGGCGTTCATCCAGTACTCCCGCCAGTTCACCCAGCCGCTCACCCAGCTGGCCTCGATGATGAACGTGCTGCAATCGGGTGTCGCCTCCGCCGAACGGGTGTTCGAGCTGCTCGACGCGCCGGAGCAGTCACCCGACCAGCCGTGGCGGCCGAGCAACGAGACGGTGCGCGGCCGCGTCGTGTTCGACCACGTCGACTTCTCCTACGACCCGAACAAGCCGCTGATCACGGGCCTCTCGCTCGTCGCCGAGCCGGGCCAGACGGTGGCGATCGTCGGTCCGACGGGCGCCGGCAAGACGACGCTGGTCAACCTGATCATGCGCTTCTACGAGCTCGACGGCGGGCGGATCACGCTCGACGGCACGGACATCGCGGCGATGCCACGCGCCGAGCTGCGCTCGAACATCGGCATGGTCCTGCAGGACACGTGGCTGTTCGGCGGGACGATCCGCGACAACATCCGCTACGGCAACCTCGACGCCACCGACGAGCAGATCCTCGAGGCGGCGAAGGCGACGTACGTCGACCGCTTCGTGCACTCGCTGCCCGACGGCTACGACTCGCTGATCGACGACGAGGGCAGCAACGTCAGCGCCGGCGAGAAGCAGCTGCTGACCATCGCCCGCGCCTTCCTCGCCGACCCGGCGATCCTGATCCTCGACGAGGCCACCAGCTCGGTCGACACCCGCACCGAGGTGCTCATCCAGCACGCGATGGCGGCGCTGCGCACGAACCGGACGAGCTTCGTCATCGCCCACCGCCTGTCGACGATCCGTGACGCCGACATCATCCTGGTGATGAACGACGGCCGGATCGTCGAGCAGGGCGACCACGAGTCGCTGCTCGCCGCCGGTGGCGCCTACGCCAACCTGTACAACGCGCAGTTCGCCGGCGCCGCCGCCGACATCAACTGATGCTGGGGTCGGTGCGGTACGAGCGGCGGATCCGCCGCTCGGCCGGCGACGTCTGGGCGTTGGCCGGCGACCCGGCGCGGCTGCACGAGTGGTTCCCGGCGATCGCGTCGTGCACCGTCGACGGCACGTCACGGGTGATCGTCACCGGTTCGGGGATGCCGATGCCCGAGGAGATCCTGGTGCGCGACGACACGCTGCGGCGCTTCCAGTACCGGGTGGTGGCGCCGCTGTTCCGGTACCACCGCGGTTCGATCGACGTCGTCGCCCTCGACGACGAGGAGTGCCTCGTCGTCTACACGACCGACGCCGACCCGCGGCCGCTGGCCCTCGTCGTCGGCGGGGCCACGGCCGAGGCGCTCGACTGCCTCCAACAGATCATGGAGAGTTGATGGGCCGCAAGATCCTGTTCGTCACGACCGATCAGCAGCGCTACGACACCCTCGGCTGCAACGGTGGGACGCTGTCGCGCACGCCGGTCGCCGACGGGCTGGCCGCCGCCGGGATCCGCTACGAGCGGGCCCACCCGCAGTCGGTGGTGTGCATGCCGTCGCGCTCGACGATGCTCACCGGCCAGCACCCGAGCACGCACGGCGTGTGGATGAACGGCGTCGCCCTGCCGGCGACGGCGCCGTCGGTCGCCGCCGAGCTGCAGACCGCCGGGTACCGCACCGCGCTCGTCGGCAAGCCGCACTTCGAACCGTTCCTCGACCCGTTCGGCCGCTTCGAGCAGAACAACCTCGGTCGCACGGGGACGTTCGGCCCGCACCGCGGCTTCGACCACGTCGAGTTCGCCACCCACGGCGCGGCCGGCCCGCTGCACTACTCGCAATGGCTGACGCGCACCCATCCGGAGGCGGTGAGCGGCTTCTACCCCGTACTCGACGGCGAGTTGGAGGTCAACGCGACGGGCGGCGGCGACACCGGCGCGCCGCAGGTCCACGACAACCCGATCCCGCGCGAGTGGTATCACACCGACTGGGTGGCCGATCGGACGATCGCCTGGCTCGACGGCCTCGACGCCGGCGACGACTGGTTCTGCTGGATGAGCTTCCCCGACCCGCATCACCCGTGGGACCCGCCGCAGTCCGAGCTCGGCCGCGTCGACTGGCGCGACGTGCCGCTGCCGGCCGGCTACGTCACCGACGCCGCGGCGCGCGAGGCGGTGCTCGACGCCAAGCCGCGCCACTGGCGGGCGTGGTACGACGGCCGCCTCGTGTCGAACTACGAGGCGCCGCTGCGCTGGGTGCCGGCGACGATGACCGCCGACCAGGTCCGCGAGGTCAACGCCCGCAACGCCGTCGAGGTCGAGCTGATCGACGAGGCACTCGGCCGGGTGCTGCGGGCGATCTCGGCGCACGGTTGGGGTGACGACGTCGACGTGATCCTCACCACCGACCACGGCGAGCTGCAGGGCGACTTCGGCCTGCTGTTCAAGGGGCCGTACCACGTCGACGCGCTGATGCGCCTGCCCCTGATCTGGCGGCCGGCGCCGTCGGCCGGCATGCCTGCGGCCGTGGTGTCCCGCCCCGTCGGCCACGTCGACCTCGCCCCGACGTTCTGCGCGATCGCCGGCATCGAGCCGCGTGCGTGGATGGAGGGCCAGGCGCTGCCGGTGTCCGACGGCGACGCCGACGAGCGCGGCTTCGAGCGGGTCCTCACCGAGTGGGACAGCGAGCTGTTCGGCGTCGGCGTGCACCTGCGCACGATCTGCCGCGACGGCTGGGTGTGCACCACCTACCTGCCCGGCTCCGAGCACGACGGCACCGAGGGCGAGCTGTACTCGCTGGCCGACGACCCGCTGCAGCAGGTCAACCGCTGGGACGACCCGTCCTTGGCCGCGCTGCGCAGCGACCTCGTCGCCGACCTGTGGGGTCACCAGCCACCGATGCTGTCGCCCCTCCCCCGCGTCGAGGCGCCGGTCTGATCTCGATGGTCGGCCTTCGGCCGACCGGGCCGGCGGCCTCCCGCTCGCAACGCTCGCTCCTGAAGAGCCGTCGGTAGCCTGGCGGGCCGTGACTGTGCTGACCCGGGGGCTGCGCCCCCGCACCCCATCGTCGCCCGGCTCCCTGGCGGTCGCTCGGTCGACCGGTCACGGGGAGACCTCGTGACCGCGCTGAAGACCCGTCTGCAGGCCCTGGCCCTGCTCGATCGCGCCCTCGTGGCGATGACCGACGAGGAGCTGACGGCGCTCGTCGACAAGCTGCCCGACGACCATCGCAAGGCGCTCGACAAGCTCGCCGGCGCCCGCACCGACGACGGCTTCGAGGATCCCGCCTCGCGCAACCTGGCGCTGCGGGCCACCGCCGCCCGCGGCCGGATGAACGGCGGTCTGGAGCAGATCACGACGATCCTGTGCGACCCGTGCCTGGCCGAGTGCATCGAGGCGCTCGGCGAGCACGCCGATCACCCGAGCGAGGAGCAGCTCAAGGCGGTCACGCCGGCGCTCGTCGAGAAGTGGGGCGTGTCGACGGTGCGGATGATGATCGCTGGATCGGTCGCCGGTGAGGCGGCCGCGTCGGTGATGCTCACCCGCCTGCTGAAGTCCGACGAGGAGCTGGCCCTGCCGCCGGAGCCGCCGCGCGAGACCGTGCTGCTCCCCACACCGCACGCCGACGCCGAGCTGAAGGCCAGGCGCCGTGCGGCCAAGGAGGCCAAGCAGGCCGAGGCCCGCGCCCGGCGCGAGCAGCAGCTGCGTGCCAAGAACCGCGCCTGACCTGCTGACGCTCGCCATCGGCGACGAAGCATGGAGCAGTACGTCCGCCACGTCCTCGTGGAGGAGCACGGCCGAGGGCTGACGCGGCGCGTCAGGCGACGACGTCGTCCTTCGCCGTGCGCAGCGTGGCAAGCAGCCGCTGCATGGTGCGGGCGTAGTCGGCACGTGAGTAGGACAGCAGGAACCGCCAGCCGATGATCGCCTGGCCGGCGGCGACGGCCGGGATCTTCGCCCACACCGCGACGTCCTGAGCCTGAGCGAGCTCGGCCTCGGTGGTGCGATCGTCGATCATGAACACGTCGGCGTCGACGCCGGGCGCCAGCTCCCAGCTGACCACCGCGTCCTCCGGACCGTCGACGACGTCGAGACCGAGCGAGCGGTAGAACTGCAGCTCCGGGTAGCTGTCGATCGGCGCCACGAACAGTCCGGTCGGCGCCGGTCCGCCGAACGCGACGCGCAGCCCCGGCCGGTCCTGGACGAGCGCCTGGAGCTCGGCCTTGGCGGCGTCGAACGCTGCCGTGTCCTCGGCGATGCCGGGCGCGTCCAGATCGGCGCCCATCAGCGCGGCGAACTCCACCATCCGGCCGATCCCGCTCTCGACGTCGGCGTTCGCGTCGAGGGCGACGAACGGCGCGACGTCGGCGGCGAGCTGCTGGGTGGCCGCGTCGGTGAACCCCTGCAGCAGCTCGTTGCCGAACGTGTAGGTCAGGATCACGTCCGGTCGCAGCCCGAGCAGCGCCTCGATGTCGACCTCGCCGTAGTCCTCGGAGACGGCGACCAGCGACGCGGTGTCGACCCCGGCGTCGATGAACCCCGGGTTGGTGGCAAGGTCGTTGAAGGCGATGACGCCGACCGGCTCGATGCCGAGCTCGACGAGTGCCGGGACCATCGCCTGCCACGCCACCACCCGGGTCGGACGCTCGGCGAACGTGACGGTCTCGCCGCGGTCGTCTGTGAAGCTGAGCACGTCGCCGGCCGTCGTCCCGGGCCCGGCGGTCGCCGCCACGGACGTGCTGGTATCGGCGACGGTGGTCGGGGCGGCCGTGGTGCTCGTGGTCGTGGTGGATCCGCCGGACGAGTCGCTGCCACAGGCGGCGAGAAGCAGGGTGGCGCCGGCGACGGTGAACAGCTCTCGACGGTTGATGTGCATGCACGCACCGTAGAGACTGAATATTAGGTGAGCCTAATCTTCGATGGGCAGAGGTCAGAACAGCGTGTGACGCTCGTGGGCGAGGAGCCAGGCCTTGGTGTCGAGGCCGCCGGCGAAGCCGACCAGCTTGCCGTCTGCGCCGATCACGCGGTGGCACGGGACGATGACGCTCAACGGGTTGCGGCCGTTCGCCGCGCCGACGGCACGCGTCGCCTTGACGTCGCCGAGGCGACGGGCCTGCTCCCCGTAGGTGATCGTCTCGCCGTACGGGATCTGGCGCAGGATCGACCATGCCGTCTGCTGGAACGGTGTGCCCACCAGGTCGAGCGGCAGGTCGAACACCGTGCGCTCGTGGGCGAAGTACTCCTCGAGCTGGCCGGCGGCCTCGTCGAGCACCGGCGTGGGCTCCTCGACGATCCTCGCCCCGCCGAACGGCGCCCGCTCGGGCTCGTGGCAGTTCCACAGCACGGCGCGCAGGCCGGCCTCGCTGGCGACGAGGCGCACCTCGCCGAGCGGCGTGTCCATCGCAGCAGCGAACAGGGTCTTCAGGACAGCGACGCCCACAGCTGGATCGTCGAGCGTCATCGTCACGGCGACGCGGTCGACGCCGGGCGCCAGCTCGACGGCGGCGTCACCGGCAGCTCGACGCGCACGACCGTCAGGCGAGGTCGAAGGCAGGTTCGTCGTGCGACTCGTTGGGCTCGCAGCGGCGCACGGCGGTCGCCTGGCGCGACCACGGCAGCAGCCAGCGCCACAGCAGCACCAGCGAGAGTGCGCACATCACCGCGCCACCGAAGAAGCCGCCGCGCTTGGACGTCGCCTCGGCGACGACGCCGAGCACCAGCGCACCGAGGATCGTGCCGACGTCGAAGAACATCGTGAACGAGGCGAGCACCCGGGTCCGCTCGGACTCCGGCGCGTCGTTCAGCGCCATCGCCATCAGCGCAGGGTACTGGAACGACATGCCGACGGCGAGCAGCATCGCCGCGGCGAACACGCCGAAGACCGTCGGGATGAACGCCAGCACGGCCAGCCCGGCGATCAGCCCGGCGAGCGCCAGCGTCACGGCACGGACCAGGCCGACCCGCTCGGGCACCTTGGCGGCCACGACGCGCAGCACCAGGCAGGTGACGCTGTACGTGGCGAACACCCACTGCGACCCGCCGAGGCCGACGGCCTTGGAGTGCTCGGGCATGTACGCGTTGAACGCGGTGAACCCGCCGATGCCGAGCGCCAGGACGATCCCCGGGCGCAGCGCCGCGGGGTGCATGAACGGGCCGGTGGCGGCATGCTCGTCGTCCTGCGGATCGCCGAGGGTCGCCGCGTTGATCACACGCTGCGGCACGGCCCACGACCCGACCGCACCGCATGCTGCGAATGCCGCGGCGACGAGCAGGCCGAGCTTCGAAGCGGTCGTGCCCGACGACGGTCTCGCCGATGATCGGGCCGATGCCGATGCCGCCGAACACCGCCACCGAGAAGTAGCTCGCCGCCTCGGCGCGTCGCGTGCCGGGGAGGCGAAGCCGCTCGTCAGCGACGCGCCGCCGATGAACACGCTGGCCTCACCGATGCCCTGCACGCCGCGCAGTGGCAGCAGCAGCCACAGCGAGCCGACGAACGCCGTCGCCAGCGTTGCCGCAGCGGTGAGCAGCGCCCCGCAGGCCATCAGCAGCCGCAGGCTGTGGCGCTCGGCGAAGCGGGCCAGCAGGGGTCGCACGAGGACGGCGGTCAGGCTGAACGCGGCGAGGTTCAGACCGATGTCGAGCTCGTCGCCCCCGAGGCGCTCCTCGACGAGGCGCGGGACCAACGGGACGAGCACGCCGACGTACAGGAAGAAGACGAACGTCGCGCCGGTGACCATCAGGAACGGCGTGCTCACCAGGCGCTGGGGCGCGCTGGCGGCGAGGGGCCGTTCTGGCATCCGCCAAGTGTGCCGGGACCCGCCTGTCGATCCGTCAGGCGGCAGGGTCCACACGCGTCACATCGACGGCGACGCGCAGCTCCTGGCTGCCCCCGTTGCTGATGACGACGCCACGCACCGGAGCGACGTCGCCGTAGTCCCGACCCCAGCCGACGGTGACGTGGTTGCGCGGCGGGATCTGGTCGTTCGTCGGGTCGAACTCCAGCCAACCGAAGCCGGGGAACCATGCCGATGCCCAGGCGTGCGAGGCATCGACGCCGACGAGCTTCGGCTGCCCGGGCGGTGGCTGGGTCTCGATGTAGCCGCTGACATAGCGCGCCGCGAGCCCCTTGGAGCGCAGCGCGGCGACGGCGACGTGGGCGAAGTCCTGGCAGACACCTCGGCGCGCCGCCAGCACCGCGGCGACCGGCGTGGTCACATCGCTGAACCCGGCGTCGAACCGGAAGTCACGGTTGATCGTGTGGCACAGATCGATGACGACGTCGATGATCGAGCGCCCCGGCGTGAACACCGGATCGGTCAGCTCGGCCAGCTCCGGCACCACCGCGGCGAGCGGTGAGTCGGCGACGAACGGCGCCACCTCCAGGGCGATCTCACCCGGTGCGGTGGCGATCGTCTCGGCGACGGACTCCCAGGTGGGGTGCTCGCCGTCGTAGACCCGGGGCGTGTGCACGACCCCGCTGATCGCCTCGATCGTCAGCCGGTCGTGGAGGTGGTGGACGGCGAAGCGCACGACACGGTTGCCGAACTGGTCGACGGTCTCGCCGAGCTCGTCGGGCGGCGGATCGATGAGCAGCTCAGCAGTGACGACCTGCTGCGACGACGTCGACCGCGGCAGCAGGTGGGCCATCGTGAACCCGTCGATCACCGGGCTGCCGTAGGTGTACTCGGTGCGATGCGACACGCGGTAGTGGCTCATCGGCACCGCCGATGAGCCGTCGGTCGGGCGACCGCCAGGGAGCCGAACGACGATGGGGTTCGGGGGCGCAGCGCCCGGGTGTGACGGCTCGTCATCGGCCGCTCATCATCGTCGGGTTGACCGGATCGGCGAACCAGCGGTGGACGATCGCCCCGTTCAGCTCGAGCAGCGGGGCGCGCACTGCGACGACCAGCGCGTCGACGGCCAGCCGCCGCCCGCTCGCGGTGACGTCGTCGATCGGCGTGAGCGTGCCGATGCTCGACCGGTCGATCAACGCCAGACCGTCGGCCCAGGCGAGCGCGGCCATGTGCTCGCGCAGGCGGTCGAGCTGGAAGGCGAGACCACGCGGGTTCGTCTCGTCGCCGACGAGCAGGTCCAGCACGGCGTCGAGGACGACGTCGCTGCGGTAGCGACGCCGATAGGTCACCAGGCTCTCGTTGGCGGCGAGCACCGTCTCGGCCAGCGGCTGCAGCGTGAACGAGTCGACGTCGACGCCGAGACCGGCCTCGATCGCCCCGAGCACGGCGAGCGCCCGCTCCAGGCGGCGGCCGATGTCGAGGAACCGCCACGCCGGACCGCGCACCGTGCTCTCCGTCGCCAGCCCGGCGAGCGCGGCGAGGTCGACGAGGATCGTGTCGAGCTCGTCCTCGTCGGCGCCGCCGTCGCCGAGCCGCGCCCGCACCGAGGCCAGCCGGCCGAGCACCCGGCCGGTCGTCGTCGACATGAACTCGCGCACGGACATCGCCTCGCCGACGACGTTGGCGATCTGCTCGGCGACCGCGGCCGTCGTGCTGCCGATCTCCTCCGCCAGCGCCGTGCTCGGGGCTGCGACCGGCGCGCGTGACGCGCTCGGCGAGACCCGAGCGGCGCGCAGCAGGGCCAGCGCGCCGTCGAGCCACGGGGTGGTCGCCGAGCCGAGCGCGGGGTCGCGGGTGACCTGGGCGCGCACCTCTCGCGCCGTGCGCGCCGCCACCTCGGCGCGCTCGGCGGCCCGGCCGAGCCAGAACAGCGAGTCGGCAGCCCGCCTCGGCAGCGACGTGAACAGGTCGACCTGCGGTGCCAGCGATCGCGCCGTCGAGCGTCGTGACTCGCGCCGGCCGTCGATCACCCACACGTCCTTGAGCACGCTCGTCCGGCCATGGTCGCCCGGCTCGGTCGTCGTCAGCCGCGCCGTCGCGCCCGGCATCACCGAGACGCCGTCGGGGCCTGCCACGAGGTGCAAGCGGACGACCACCTCGCCGGCGGCGACCGACGTGCCGTCGCCGGCGACCACCGGCGTGCTGCCCAACGCGGCACGCCCGTCGAATCGTTGCAACTGCAACGACTCGCCGAAGCGCGCCGCGGCGTCGTCGACGAGGTCGGTGATTCGCGGGTCCTGGGCGATGCCGGAACCGGGGGCGTTGGCGATGCCGACCCCGCCGCGCTGCGCGCCCCAGACGACGCCGGGCACACCGACGCCGGTGCTGGCCCGCGACTCCAGCGGGTCGAGCTGCTCGTCGTCGACGCGGCGGAACAGCACGTCGACGGCCTCCAGCCCGTCGAGGGCACGCAGCCACAGCCTGCCCTCGCGCATCACCAGGTCGGCGCCCTCGACGAGGTGGTAGCCGAGCTGCGTCGCCAGGTACGAGTGCTCCACGTAGCTGGCGAACGCCGGTCCAGGCGTCAGCAGGACGCAGCGCGGGCTGCGGCGGTCCTTCGGGGCGCAGGCCAGCAGGGCGCGGCGCAGCGCGGCGAAGTGGGTGTCGATCGGTGCCACCCCGGCGAGGCGCAGCGCGTCGGGCAGCAGGCGGCCGGTGACGCTGCGCACGAGCAGCGCCGCGCCGAGGCCGGTGGGCACGTCGGTGAGGTCGCGCACCACCCGCCAGGCGCCGTCGGCGCAGCGCACCACGTCGAGCGCGTACGTCACCAGCCACCGGCCGGTGGTCACCGCCGAACCGGGCTGGTAGCCACGCAACCCGTACAGGACCTGGGCCGGGACGACCCGGTCGCGCACGAGCGTGCGCGGGCCGAACAGGTCGACGAGCATCCGCTCGAGCACGCCCATCCGCTGCATGGCGGCTGCGGCGAGCGCGTCGAACTCGGCGCGGCCGAGCGGGAGGGGCAACGTGTCGAGGCGGAACGCCGACATCGCGCTCGGCGCGCCACCGCTGCGCTCCAGGGCCAGCTCGTGCACGCGGTGGCCGGCGCCCTCGGCGTCGAGCAGCCGCTCGGCGCGCTGCTGGCGGCCGGCGAGCACCGCCGGGCTCGTCGAGCCGAGCGCGCTCACCAGCCGCGCCCACGCCGGTCGCAGCGCCCCGCCGTCGTCGATCGCCTCGTCGAACCCGCCGGCGCGCCGGTCGTACGCCAGCGCCCTGCCGGGCGCAGCCACCATGCCTACGCCCCCGCGAAGAACGAGTCGTAGACGGCGCTGCTCAGCGCGGCGAGACGCAGCTGCAGCGCGTCCATCGCCGCGTCGAGCGCGAGGGCGTCGTCGCCACCGAGCCAGTGCGCGCCGAGCGCGGCGTCGAGGTCGTCGGCCGCGGCGAGCACGGCCGGGCGCGGCGGCAGCTGGTCGAGCGCTCGCCTGATCCGCGCCAGACAGGCGTTGACGGAGCGCGGGAAGCTGGGATCCTCGACGAGGAAGCGCACCACGCTCTCGCCGTCGATCGGCCCGCGGTGCCACCGCTGGAACATCTGCATCGCGCTGACCGAGCGCAGGACGCCCATCCACTGCACCTCGTCGTGGTCCTCGGCGTCGGGCGGCAGCTGCAGCAGCGCCGCGGCGCGGACGCCGACGACGCGCGTGGTCATGTCGGCGCGCTCGATCGACTGGCCGAGCCGCCACATCTCGTACGCCTCGTCCCGGCTCATCGCCGACGTCATCACGCCGTCGATCCGCTGGGTCTCGGCGATCACCCTGCTGAGCACCCGGTTGCGGCTGCGCCGGTCGACGGCCGCCTCGCCGTTGCTCTGGGTGTACAGGTACAGGTCGTTGGCCACCTGCCAGCCCTCACGCGGGTACACCTCGCGCACCGTGCGCATGTTCTCGCGGCTGGCCGAGACCGCGCTGACCACGCTGCTCGGGTTGAGCTGGTCGGCCACCAGGAAGCGGATGACGTCGACCTCGCCGGCACGGGCGTGCAGCGCGTCGTACGCCTCCCGGCTGCCGCTGATCGCCAGCAGCGGTTCCCACGACAGGTTCAAGCCGAGCGGCAGGTCGACGATCACCTCGGTGAACGTGCGCACGATGCGCGCCGTGCACTCGGCCCGTTCGAGATGACGAGCCCCCCAGAACAGCTGATCGGCAACGCGCGACAAGAGCAACTAGCACCGATCCAAGGCGCGGCGAGCGCCGAAGCGCAGCGGAGGCGGTGACCACGGCAGGCGGAGGGAGCAGCTTGGCTGCGACCGAAGCACGAACATCATAGGTCTTCGACGATCCAGGTGTCCTTGCTGCCGCCGCCCTGGGATGAGTTGACCACGAGCGAGCCGCGGCGCAGCGCGACCCTCGTCAGGCCACCGGCGGTGACGTACTGGCGCTCGCCGCTGAGGATGAACGGCCGCAGGTCGACGTGGCGCGGCTCGACGGAGCCGTCGCACAGCGTCGGCGCGGTGCTCAGCGACAGGATCGGCTGCGCCACCCAGTTGCGCGGATCGGCCTCGATGCGCGCCGCCTGGGCTTCGAGCTCGCTCTTGGTCGCCCGGTTGCCGATCAGCAGACCGTAGCCACCGCTCTCGTTGGCCGGCTTGAGCACGAGGTCGCCGATGTTGTCGAGCACGAACCGGCGCTCGTCGTCGTACACGCAGCGGTACGTCGGGACGTTCGGCAGCAACGGCTCCTCGCCGAGGTAGTAGCGGATCAGGTCCGGCACCCAGGCGTAGACGACCTTGTCGTCGGCGACGCCGGCGCCGGGAGCATTGGCGATCGCCACGTTGCCGGCGCGCCACGCCCGCATCAGTCCCGGCACGCCGAGCATGCTGTCGGGGCGGAACGCCTCGGGGTCGAGGAACAGGTCGTCGACCCGCCGGTAGATGACGTGGACGCGCTCGCGGCCGTCGATCGTGCGCAGGTACACGCAGTCGTCGTCGCCGACGGTGAGATCGGCGCCCTCGACGAGGTGGGCGCCGATGCGCTGGGCGAGGAACGAGTGCTCGAAGTAGGCGCTGTTGTAGATGCCCGGCGTCAGCACGGCGATCGTCGGGTCGTCGACATCGTCCGGGGCGATCGACGTCAGCATCCGGTTGAGCTCGTCGGTGTAGGCGTCGACGGGCAGGATGCTCTGCTCGGCGAACAGGTCGGCGAACGCCCGCTTGGACACGGCGCGGTTCTCCAGGACGTAGCTGACGCCGGATGGCACGCGGCAGGTTGTCCTCCAGGACGTACATCGTCCCGTCGGCGTCGCGCACCAGGTCGCTGCCGGAGATGTGCGCCCACACCCCGAAGCGCGGCGAGGCACCGCGGCACTCCGGACGGAAGTTGACCGACTCGTCGAGCAGATCGCCGGGGAACACGCCGTCGGCGACCGCCCGCTGGTCGTGGTACAGGTCGTCGATGAAGTGGTTGATCGCCCGCAGCCGCTGCTTCAGGCCACGCTCGACGGCCCGCCACTCGCTCGCCGCGATGATCCGCGGGATGATGTCGAACGGCCAGGCACGGTCGATGCCCCGCCCGTCGGAGTAGACGGTGAACGTGATCCCGAGGGCGAGGATGTCGATCTCGGCGAGGTCCTGGCGGGCCTGCAGCTCGACCAGCCCCATCCGCTCCAGGTGATCCGCCAGCGCCTTCGCGGCCGGACGCGGCTCACCGTTGCTGCCGATCAGCTCGTCCCAGGTGCCCGCCGCCGTCCTCAGCTCCGCCATCGTCACCGGGCCACCCTGGTCACCGGCTGTTTCCCGCCCATGGCGAGATGATGACAGCTCTGTGAACGCCACCGGTCATGACGCCTGGGCGGCGGCCGCACGCTTGGCGATCACCGGACCGAAGATCGCCGGGCACCGCGGGTCGAGGGAGAACTGAATGGCTTCGCTCATGAATCCGACGGTACAGGCGCCGCGTCGGCGCGGCGTTAGGGTCCGGCCATGGGGACCGAAGACACGACCACGACGCCGGTGAGCGTCGGCGGCCGCTACGACTGGAGGCGGATCGTCGACGATCTGAACCGCCTCGTCCGCCTGCGGACGACGCCGATCGGCATGAAGATGTTCGCCACCGTCGCCGAGATGGAGGCCATCCCGAAGCTGCGCCGGCCGAAGAGCGTCCACACGATGGACCAGATCGTCGGCATGGCGGCACGCATCGGCTGGACGGTCGGGGCGACGAACGACGACTTCGTCGGTGCGCAGTGCGGTGCCGTCGTCGGCCTGCACCCGCGCGACGACAAGTGGCTGTCCGGCAAGCAGATGACCGGGGTGTGGTTCGAGACCCTCGAGGACGCGTCCGCCCATCAGCACGCGATGCACACGGTGCCGTTCGGCCGGTACGAAGGCGTCGTCGTCTCACCGCTGGCGTCGGGGCGCCTCGACCCGCCGGACATCTGCATGTTCTACGCCACGCCGGCGCAGATGATCCTGATGATCAACGGCCTGCAGTGGTCCGGCTACAGGAACCTCGAGTGGGGCTGCGTCGGCGAGTCGGCGTGCGCCGACTCGTGGGGACGGGCGCTGACGCTGCGTGAGCCGTCGGTGTCGATCCCGTGCTTCGCCGAGCGCCGCTACGGAGGCGTGCAGGACGACGAGCTGCTGATGGCCACGCCGCCGGAGTTCGTGCCGAAGATGATCGCCGGCCTCGAATCCCTGTCGCGCAACGGCCTGCGCTACCCGATCCCGCCGTACGGCGTCCAGAACGACGCCCGCGCCGGCCTCGGCTACAGCTACTCCTGAGCTGTTCGAGCTCCGGTCGCAGCCGAGCTGCTCCCTGCGCCTACCGTGCTCGCCGCCCTGCATCGGTGGCGAGCTCAGACCTGGGGCTCCTTGGGGAGCCCCAGCACCCGCTCGCCGACGATGTTGCGCTGGATCTGGCTGGTGCCACCCCAGATCGTCTCGCTGCGGCTGAAGAAGAACGAGCTCATCATCGGGCTCACCGGATAGCCGTCGCGGCGCCTGTCGCGCGCCGCGCCGGGCCACGAGCCGGATGCCGGGCCGCTGTCGATCAGCATCGAGTCGGCGCCGTAGATGTCCAGGGCCAGCTCCATCGCCGCCTTGTGCATCTCGCTCCAGAACATCTTGTTCAGCGCGCCGAGCGCACCGATACTCGGGTCCTTCTTGTTCATCAGCGTCGTCGACAGCGAGCGCAGGCCGTTGGTGCGCAGGATCTGGACCTTCGTGTAGTACGCGGCGAGGCCTTGGCGGATCTCCGGCTCGTCGAGCACGCCGTGCTCGCGCGCCGCTGCAACCATCAGCTTCCACTCCTCCTCGAAGCGCCGGTAACCCGTCGTCGCGCTCATGCCACGCTCGAACGCCAGGGTCGAGTTGGCCACCTTCCAGCCGTTGTTGACGCCGCCGACGACGTTGTCCTTCGGGCAGCGGGCGTCGTCGAAGAAGACCTCGCAGAACTCGGCGGTGCCGTCGGGTTGGACGATGCCGCGGACCTCGATGCCGGGCTGGTGCATCGGCACGAGCAGGTAGGAGATGCCCTTGTGCTTGGGCGCGTCCGGGTCGGTGCGGGTCGAACAGGAAGCAGTAGTCGGCGTGGTGGCCGCCGGTGGTCCACACCTTCTGGCCGTTGATCACCCACTCGTCGCCGTCGAGCAGCGCCTGGGTCTTCAGCGAGGCGAGGTCGGAGCCGCTGTTCGGCTCGCTGAAGCCCTGGCACCAGCGCATCGTGCCGTTGAGGATGCGCGGCAGGAACTCCTTCTTCTGCTCCTCGGTCCCCCACTGCAGGATCGTCGGGCCGACGAGCGTGTCGCCGAAGAAGTCGGCGCGCAGCGGCGCCTTGAGGCGGGCGAACTCCTCGGCGAGGACGACGCCCTGCATCGTCGACAGGCCCTTGCCGCCGTACTCCTTCGGCCAGGTGGCGCAGATCCAGCCACCCTCGAACAGCTTCTGCGGCCACGCCTCGTTGAACGTGGCACGCTCCTGCGGCGTCATCTCGAAGTCGTCGGCCCCCCAGCCGTCGGGCAGGTTGGCCTCCAGCCAGCCACGGATCTCGGTGCGGAAGGCCTCGGCCTCGGCGTCGTAGGTCAGCTCCATGCGTACATCTTGACCCGCCGGTCAAGTCCCAGTCCAGACCGCCTGCTGCGTCACACGCCGTTCACATTTCCGAGACGTCACGGAAACCGCCCCTGTTTACGGTCCCCGTCGAAGCCGGTTGTGGCTTCGCTCTTGAGAGGAGATCTGTGAACACACTGACCCTGAGATCGAGGCTCAGCGACCGAAGCAGGCAGAAGTTCTTCGTGACGTTCCTCGGCGGCAAGCTGCTGGGGCTGGCGCTGGCGTTCCTGGCGATCAAGTCGCTGGGACCGTGGATCGTCGCCCACGCTGCCCACGCCGCCGGGCTGTCACCCCAGGCCGACGAGACCATCGACCAGGTGGTCAGCGCGACGAACACGACATGGGTGCTCGTCACCGCGTTCCTGGTGTTCTTCATGCAGGCCGGGTTCATGATGCTGGAGGCCGGCTTCGCCCGCACCCGAGAGGTGATCAACATCCTCGTCGAGTGCATCGTCGACACGTGCCTGTGCGCCATCCTGTTCTGGGCGTGGGGTTTCGCGTTCATGTTCGGGCGCGGCAACGGGTTCATCGGCCACGAGTTCTTCTTCCTGAACGGGGCGCCGGCCACCTACTCGCTCACCGGCGCGACCGGCGTGTCGTTCATGGCCTTCTTCCTGTTCCAGTTCGCGTTCGCCGACACGTGCTCGACGATCACGTCGGGGGCGATGGTCGGCCGCACCGGCTTCGTCGGTGACCTGCTCTACTCGATCGGCGTGAGCGGGTTCATCTACCCGATCGTCGGCCACTGGGTGTGGGGGCCGGGCGGCTGGCTCGGCACCGTCGCCAAGGACGGCACCGCCGCGACGAGCTGGTTCACGCTCCACGACTTCGCCGGCTCGACCGTCGTCCACACGATGGGCGGGATGATCGCCCTCGCCGGAGCGATCGTGCTCGGCCCGCGCCTCGGGCGGAAGTTCAAGCGTGACGGCGGCGGCCTGCCACCGGGCCACGACCTGACGATCGCCGCCGTCGGCGGCGTGATCCTGTGGTTCGGCTGGTACGGCTTCAACCCCGGCTCGACGCTGTCGGCGATCGACTCGGGCGGCATCGGCCGGGTGGCCACGAACACCACGCTCGCCGCGGCCGCCGGCGGGCTGTCGGCGATGTTCTTCGTCTATCCACGGTTGAAGAAGTGGGACGTCGGCATCACCGTCAACGGCTTCCTCGGCGGGCTCGTCGCCATCACCTGCCCGTGCTACTGGGTCAACCCGGCGGGCTCGCTGATCATCGGCACCGTCGCCGGTGTGATCGTCGTGCTCGGCATCGACCTGATCGAGTGGCTGCGCGTCGACGACCCGATCGGTGCCGTCGCCGTGCACGGCTTGTGCGGGATGTGGGGCACGTGGAGCCTCGGCCTGTTCGCCACCGGCCAGTTCGGGACGCCGAAGGGCGTGCTGTGGGGCGCCGGTGAGGGCAGCGTCAAGCTGCTCGTCGCCCAGGTCGGCGGCAACCTGATCATCGCCGCGATCGTGTTCGTCGTCGCCATGGCATTGATGCTCGGCGTCAAGGCCACCGGCACGCTGCGCATCTCGGAGGAGGGCGAGCGCGAGGGCATCGACATCCACGAGCACGGCTCGCCCGCCTACCACCCGGAGGCGGCCTACATGGGACAGGGGTTGTCATGAGCCTGGAAGCTCGTCACTGCGATCATCAAGCCGCACAAGCTGGAGGAGGTGAAGGAGGCGCTGCTGGCCAACGGCGTCGAGGGCCTGACGGTCACCGAGGTCCGCGGCTTCGGCCGCCGAGCGCGGCAAGACCGAGAACTTCCGCGGCTCGGAGTACAACATCGACTTCGTCCCCAAGGTGCGCCTCGACATCCTCGTGACCGCCGAGATGGCCGACCGCATCGTCACCGTCGTCGTCGACGCGGCACGCACCGACAAGATCGGTGACGGCAAGGTGTGGACGACGCCGGTGCGCACCGTCACCCGAGTCCGCACCGGGGAGATGGACATCGACGCCCTGTAGCTCAGCGTGCGGAGGCCCCCGTCGGATCGGCGGGGGCCTCCGCGCGCTCGGGCGTTGGACCCGGATTGGACCGGTCCTGGATCGGCCCGTTGCACCATCCCGGGCATGGGCAAGCTGGACGGACGGGTCGCCATCGTCACGGGCGGCGCCCGCGGTCAGGGCGCGGCGGAGGCGGCGGCGCTCCGGCGCGAGGGCGCCGAGGTCGTCGTCACCGACGTCCGCCCCGACGGTGCGGCCACGGCGCGGCAGCTCGGTGCCACGTTCGTCGCCCACGACGTCGCCGACGAACGATCCTGGGCGAACGTCGTCGAGCAGGCGACGTCACGGTTCGGGCGCGTCGACGTCTTGGTCAACAACGCCGGGATCGTCCACACGGCCGGGCTCCTCGACACCGACGAGGCCGCCTACCGGCACGTCGTCGACGTCAACCAGATCGGCACGTTTCTCGGCATCCGCGCCGTCGCACCGGTGATGATCGCCCAACGGTCCGGGGCGATCATCAACATCTCCTCCGTCGCCGGCCTGCGCGGCTTCCGCGTCGGCTTCTCGTACGGCGCGTCGAAGTTCGCCATCGGCGGCATGACCAAGTGCGCCGCGCTCGAACTGGCCGGGCACGGGATCCGCGTCAACTCGGTGCACCCCGGGCTGATCGAGACGGACATGCTCGACGCGCTCACCGGCGGCAGCGCCGACGTCCGGGACGCGCTCGTGGAGCGCCTCCCGATGCGGCGGCTGGGACAGGCGACGGACATCGCCGAGCTCGTCGTGTTCCTCGCCAGCGACGACAGCAGCTACTCGACCGGCTCGGAGTTCGTCGCCGACGGCGGGATGATCCTGTGAGCGCTCAGGCGCTGGCGAGGGCGTGCTTGACGTGCTCGCGCAGGTCGTCGTGGTCGGCGGGGTCGAGCTGGCCGGCGCCGTCGGCGGGCTGGACGTAGAAGACGTCGACCACCTCGTGGCCGAGGGTGGCGACCTTCGCCGAACGGATGTCGGCGCCCCAGTGGGCCAGCGCCGACGAGACGCGGTACAACACCGCCGGGGCGTCCGGAGCGCGCACGTCGATCATCGTCGTCGAGTCGCTGGCCTCGTTGCTGATCAGCACCTCCAGGCGCGGCGGGCTGGCGGCGACGGCCTTGCGGTAGGCCCGCTGGTAGGTGCGCACCCGCTGCTCGATGCGGCCCTCGACGTCGATGCGCCCGCTGAGCACGTCGAGCAGATCGTTGTGGATCTTCGTGAAGTTCGGCGTCTGCGTCGTACGCGGGACGACGACGAACTCCTCCACGGCGATGCCGTCCAGGCTCGTCCACACGTCGGCGCCCGCGACCTCGATGCCGTGCATCGCCAGCGTGCCGGCGACTCGGGCGAACAGCCCGGGGTGATCCATCGTCGCCACCCGCAGCAGATGCAGCTCACCGACCGGTTCGTGCTCGAGGTGCAGGCGGCCGTCGATGCGCACCTGGTCGACGATCGCGCCGTGGCGACCGCGGGGATCGGCCGGTGACGCCTCCTTCGGCGGCTCGTCGCGGAAGCAGTGGTTGACGGCGTCGACGAGCTCGTCGACGAGCAGCTCCTTCCACGACGACCACGCCGACGGCCCCGTCGCCAGGCTGTCGGCCTCGACGAGCGCGTGCATCAGCTCCAGGCGCACGGGGTCCTCGACGGCCTCGGCGACGTTGAGCGCCGTGCGCGGATCGGACAAGTCGCGGCGCGTCGCCGTCTCCGGCAGCAGCAGGTGGTGCTCCACGAGCGACACGACGATCGCCGTGTCCTCGGACGAGAAGCCCATGCGCGGCAGGATCCGCTCGGCGAGGTCGACGCCGACGAGCGAGTGGTCGCCCGGGTAGCCCTTGCCGATGTCGTGGAGCAGCGCGCCGACCAGCAGCAGGTCGGGACGGGCGACGTCGCGGACCAGCTCGGTGGCGTTGGCGACGGTGGTCAACAGGTGACGATCGACGGTGTAGACGTGGAACGCGTTGCGCTGCGGGAGGCTGCGGACGTGACGCCACTCCGGCAGGAACAGGCTGAACAGGTCGTACTGCTCCAGCGCCTCGACGGTGGCCACCATCCACCGGCCGGAGCCGAGCAGGCCGATGAACGCTCGGCGGGTCCGCTCCGTCCACTGCTCGGCCGGGTTGGTGACGTTGGCCGACAACGTCAGCAGCGCATGGCGACTGAGCGGCAGCCCCAGGCGGGCCGCGCTGGCGGCGACGTGGAACACCAGCGACTGATCGGTGAAGTCGGCGGTCGGGGCGACGTCGACCTCGTCGTCGACGATGCGCACGCCGGCGATCGGCTCGGGCAGCTCGCGCGGGGCGCCGTGGCCCTTGCCGCGGCTGCTGAGGAGCCGATCGACGCGACGCCAGAAGCGAGCGCTGGCCCAGTCGATGGCGCGGGCGGCGCCGGCGACGCGGCGCATGAACACGTCGGCGTCGGCGAAGCCCATCGCCTCGGCGACCGCGTCCTGGTCCTCCAGCAAGAGGACGTTCATGTTCCGGCCGGTCAGGCGGTGCAGCTCGCAGCGCACGGTGAGCAGCATCTCGGCGGGCGCGGCAAGCTCGTCGATCGGGCTCTCCAGCGCGTCGCGCACGTCCTCGCGATCGGTGGCCAGCGCCCAGCGCAGCACGTCGAAGTCGCGCAGCCCGCCCATCCCGTCCTTGACGTCGGGTTCGAGCAGCGAGGCGATCTCCCCCGTCTTCGCCCACCGCTCCTCGCTGACCGCGTGCAGCTGGTGGAGCCAGTGGCTGCTGCGCCGCCGCCACTGGTCGAGCGCGGCGCGCTGGACCTCCTTGACCTGATCGGCGTTGCCGGCCAGGCGGCGGACGCGCAGGATCGACGTCGCCGTCACCAGGTCCTCGTTGGCCAGCGCGAGCAGCGTCTTGATCGAGTGCGCCGCCGGGCTGAGCTTCACACCGGCGTCCCACAGCGGGTACCAGATGCCCTCGGCGACGCTGCGCACCTCGTCGGCGCCGGTCTTCGGCGGGTGCAGGAGGACGACGTCGATGTCGCTGCCGGGGCACAGCGCCCCGCCGGCATACCCGCCCGTGGCCATCAGCGACCAGCCCTGCGGCAGGTCGAAGGCCAGCCGGTCGAACCATGCGTCGGTCAGCCGGGCCAGCCGCCGGGCGAGGCTGCGCCCGGACAGGTCCGGACGGGCGACGACCTCGGCGCGCGAGCGGCGCATCTCCTGTCCGTCGAGCCTGGCGACCACCATCGCCGGGATTCTCGCAGACGCCCCGGCCGGCGGCCCCAGTCCCGGAGCGTGGTTTCACAGCCCGTTCACACGAGCCGAACACCCGTGAAACGGCCAGCTCATAGCTTTCCCTCAATGGCCGGCCCCGCTCCTGCTTCGAGCCAGGCGAACTCACCCCCCACGGTTCGCCTCGGCTCGCAGGAGCGGGCCGTGCTGTCCGTCCTCGTCGACAACAGCCACAGGGTGGTCAGCCGCGGTGAGCTGTCGCGCCTGGCCGGCCTGGAAGGGCTCAGCGAGCGCCGCTGCGACTCGGTGCTGGTCCAGATCCGCCGTCTCCTCGGGCCCGGGGCGTTGACGACGGTCCGCGGCCGCGGCTGGCGCCTCGACCCCGCCTTCCTCCCCCAAGCCCGCGCCGCCCTGCACTGACGCCGTCGGCCGCTCACGCGCCTGACATGCCGAGCAGGTCCTCGACGGTATCGAGGACCTCGGCGATCGGCGTGTCGGCCGCAGGTCGCGCCGAGAACAGCTCGACGACGCGGAACGAGTGGGTCAGGTAGCGGATCAGCGCGTGCGCCCGCTCGGCCGCGGCCGGATCGTCGAACGTCGACGGGTCGGCGAGCGCGAGCTCGGGGTCCACCGCGGCATAGGCAGCGAGGGCGGCTCGTGCCCCGTCGGCGACCCGCTCGTGGCGCTCGTCCGGGTAGGCCCGAGCGCTCGTGCGACTCGGATCGATCGCCGGCAGGCGCCGGGCACGGGCGCGGACCCGGTCGAAGGTGAGGCGCGCATCGAAGCCCTCGGGAAGGGCGACGGGAACCGCAGGACGTTCGGGCGTGTACGGCGCCAGCACGAAGGTGGCCAGCACCGACGGATCGGCGGCGAGGCCGGGCAGGCCGACGGTGACGTCGTGCTCATGACCGGGTGCCGGGACGCACGTGACGACCTTGCGCCCCGGCGTCGCTGCCAGCTGGTCCAGGATGCCGGCGAACTGCCGGCGGCGGTCGCCGGGATCGCCGGGACCGACCAGCCCGACCGTCGACGCGAGGCCGAGCTCGTGGGCGTCCCGCGCCAGTTCCACCGGCTCGTAGGGCCCGTGCTCGAAGCCGACCACCCACCACCGCGCGTCCAGCGCGTCGGCCACGCCCAGCATCGTGACGACGGCGCCGAGCCCGTAGGCCGGCGGGACGTGCACCAGCGCCCCGCAGCGCAGCGGTGCGAACAGGTCGATCGCCCGGATGCGGGTCCACAGGACGTCGCCGTCGGGCGAGACGGCCCGGCGGACAGCCTTCAGCGCAGCCCAGTCCGCGGCAGTGCGCCCGTGGGCGTCCGGCCCCGACGGATCGGCCCCGGCCGCCAGCAGCCGGCGCACGAGATCGTGTCGCCCCCGGTACACGGCGACGTGCAGGGCCGTGGTCTCGCCGGCGAACGCCCCGCCGTCGACCGGGGCATCGTGGTCGAGCAGGTAGTCGACGACGTCGGTGGCGCCGATGTTGACCGCCGCCCACAGCGCGCTCTCGTGGCCGGCGCACGGGCACACGTCGGCGACCGGTGCGCCGGCCTCGACCAGCAGGCGCACCAGGCGGACGTCGCCGATGCCGGCGGCGCGGATCAGCGCCGTCGTGCGTTCCGAGAACCCGAGCCGCGACTCGAAGCCCTCGTCCGGCGACCAGTCCTCGGAGGCGGTTGCCAACGACGGGTCCCGGGCCAGGAGCCGCTCCAGTGCGTCGGCGTCCCGAGTGCGCAGGGCCCGGAACAGCAGGATCGTGTCGCGGAACGACTCGGAGCCCGACGGGCGGGCGGCGGCGAGGGCATCGGCGACCATGGGCAGCAGCTCCTTCAATCGGGTGCGGGCGGACCACGCCCGCTTCTTGGCGGCGGGGACGGTGATGCCGAGGAAGGCGGCGACCTCCGCGTACGGCATGCCCGCCAGGTGGTGCAGCGCGACCACGCACCGCTCCCCCACGGGCAGGCGCTCGACCGCAGCGCGCACCTCGGTGGCCTCGGCGGCGGCGAGCACGGCCTCCTCGGGCCCGGCGGCGGGGTCCACCGATGCTCCTGGCCCGCGGTCGTCGGACAGCGCGTCGAGCGGAACGGTCACCGGTCGGCGACGGCGACTCCTGCGGTTGGTGGCGGTGCGAACCAGCCGCAGCAGCCAGGCCGGAAACGCGGCGGGGTCCTGCAGCGCGTCGAGGTGGCGAACGGCGAGGACGAACGCCTCCTGGGCGATGTCCGACGCCTCGTCGAGATCGCCGCACAACCCCACGGCCGCGGCGACCGCGATGTCCTCAAAGCGGTCGATGAGCGCCGGCCACGCATCGGCCTCGCCCCGTCGGGCCGCGCCGACGAGCGCCACCCAACGTTCACGATCGTCGCTCAACCTCATCACCGGAGAGGAGCCTGACCGACCCGGGTTGGTTACCGGCGGCCGGCTATCTCGGCGAAGTCGAGGCGGATGATCTTCCAGAACTCGCGATCGCCGTCGTCTTCATTGGTGGCGCTGGGTGGTCGGGCGTATTGCGGTTCAATCCGATTGTGGAAGGTGCAGAGCAGGCGTCCGTTGTCCTGCTCGGTGACGCCGCCCATCGACTTGGGCAGGATGTGGTCGGCGTCACCGTCGATCGGCTCGTCGCAACCCGACAGGTGTTGGCAGTGCAGGTCGCGGACCTCCACGACCGCACGCAACGCGCCGGCGAACGTGCGCCGCTTCGACGTCGCCACCGCGTGCGTCGCAGAGTCGAAAAGGATGCTGCGGATGTCCAACGCGTCGAGGTACGGCACCAGATGGCCGGGGCGGATCACAGTGCCGTTGGACAGTTCGCACAGATGCGCGAACGCGTCGTGCCCGACGGCGATGTTCGCCAGGACCCTGGCCGGGCGGCCGTTGGCGGGCATCGCCATCGCCCGGCGGGCCATCTCGACCAGGGCGGCAGCGCGCTGCGCTGGGAGTGGCCCCTCGAGTGCGAGGTCGGTGATGATCGCGTCGAGCGCGTTGGCGACGATCTGACCGCCGACCGGGTCGAGCTCGCCGTCGATGGTGACGGCGCCCTGGATCGGCGTCAACGTGAGCGTCAGCGCGGGCAGCTCCGGCTCGGGACCGTCGTGGTTCAGCTCGGCGTCGGCGCGTTGACGCCAGTACTTCAGCACCTTGTCCAACTCGGCGACACGCAGACGGCGGCCACGCAGCAGCACCCGCTGCGACGTCCCCCTGCCGACGTGTCCGTCGCGGGCCATCCGCGCCGACGACGACTTCGACCCGTCCGACGCCCACACACCACGCTGCTCCCACCGACGCGCCATCCGGCACAGCTGCGCATCGAACAACCGCCGTGCCGCCAGGAGCTCCCTCAGCGCCTCGTCCAACTCGGGATCGGACAGCACATCGAGATCGACATCGGCGAGCAGCCTGAGGTCATCCACGACCCGCTCAGCGATCCCGATCACGTCCATGAGCACATTGCGGCGAACGTATGTTCGTCTTGCAAGTCCTATCGCTGGAGGTCTCCGGCCGGCGCCACCATCAGGCCTTCGGCCGACGCGGCGGCGCTGAGGCGTTGGTCCCCGACGGCGACGATCAGGTCGGTGGCGACGACGGCGAGCGCAGCCCCCGCTCGGTGACGACGATCTCGTCACCGTCGCGGACCCGATCGAGCAGCGCGCTGAGCTGGCCGCGCAGCTCGGTGACGCCCACCTCCATCGACCCGACTACGGCCATGACGGAACGTACGGCTACAGCATGCGCCCCGACCAGTAGAGGGCGCCGATGCAGGCGATGGTCATCAGGATCAGCGCGATCGCCAGGAACCACACGACCAGCTCGCGCTGCTCGGTGGCGTGACCGACCTGAGCGCTGATCGAGCGGTAGACGGAGCTGAGCTCGGACATGTTCGTCGCGTCGAAGGCCTTGCCACCGCTGAGCTCGGCGATCTGCTGCATCGACGCGGCGTCGGGCGGCACCGCCACCGTCTCGCCCTCGATCGTCACGACGCCGCGCTCGGTGCCGTAGGTGATCGTCGACACCGGGATGTTGGCGGCGCCGGCTGCCTGCGCGGCGTCGAACGGGTCGGCGCCGACCGTCGTGCCGCCGTCGGACAGCAGGACGATCGTCGACGACACCGGCGTGTCGTCGTCGACGGCGGGCGCGCGGTTGGCGAGGTTGTCGTCGATCGTCGCCTCGGCCGTCTTGATCGCCGCGACGGCGGCGTTGATGGCGTCGCCCGCGGCGGTGCCACGGCCGAGCTCCAGCTCGCCGATCGCAGCCTTCACCGCCTTGTGGTCGGTAGTCGGCGCGGCCGCCACGGTCGCGGTACCGGAGAACGACACGAGGCCGACCGAGAAGGTCGACGGCAAGCTGTCGACGAAGTCCTGGGCGGCGGTGATCGACGCCTGCAGGCGGGTCGGCGAGACGTCGGTGGCAGCCATCGACAACGAGGTGTCCATCACCAGCATGACGATCGCCTGCTCCTTGGGCACGCTCACGTCGTGAGCCGGGCGGGCCAGACCGATCACGCCGGCGACCATCGCCACGCCGACGATCGCGGCCGGCACGTGGCGGCGCCAGCCCGGTCGCTTGGGGGCGACGGACTCGAGCAGGTCGAGGTTGGTGAAGCGCACTGCGTAGTGGCGACGGCGGCGCTGGAGGACGACGTACAGCGCGACCAGCGCGAGCACGCCCGCGAGCAGCCAGAGGTAGGACGGGTGGAGAAGCGTCATGGGCGGAGCCCATGACGCAACGGCCGGCGGAGCGCCAGCGGAGCGGACGTTGATGGGGTTCGGGGGCACAGCCCCCGCACAAGAACAGTCATCGACGGAACATCCCCTTGTGACCGGCGGCGAACACGACGATGTCGCGCATCCAGTCACGATCGGTGGACAGGGACAGGTGCGCCGCGCCGGACCGGCGCACGGCGTCGGCGTGCTCGCAGCGGCGTTGCGCGGCGGCCGCGGCGAACCGGGCGCGCAGCTTGCGGTCGGCGGTCTGCACCTCGACGCGCCGGCCGGACTCGGGGTCGTGCATCGTCAGCAGGCCCACGTCGGGCAGCTCCCACTCGCGCGGGTCGGTGACCTCGGCGACGACGACGTCGTGGCGCGACGCCAGCAGGCGCAGCTGATCCGGCCATGGCCCACGGTCGATCAGATCGGAGATCACGACGACTCGGCCACGGCGCTTGGCCGCGCCGCGCACCTGGGCGAGCGCCGCGGCCAGCGAGGCCTCGCGCTCGTCGGCGCGCGGCCGCTGCTCCAGCCGGCGCAGCAACTGCATCACCGCGTCGCGCCCGGCGCGTGGCGGGACGATCTGGGTGGACGAGCCGTCGAAGATCAGCGCCGCGGTGCGGTTACCGGACTTCGCCCCGAGCAGCCCGAACGTCGCCGCGGCCGTGACCGCCAGGTCGCGCTTCTCCCATGCCGCAGTGCCCCAGTCGAGGCTGGCACTGGCGTCGACGCACAGCCAGGTCTCCAGCTCGCGGTCGGCGATCGTGTCGCGGACGTGCACCTCGTTGGTCCGCGCCGTCAGCGCCCAGTCGATCCGCCGGGCGTCGTCGCCGGCGGCATATGGCCGACCCTCGCCGGCCTCGCTGCCCGAACCGCGCAGCACCGCCTGGTGCTCGCCGAGCAGCAGGCCGTCGAGCTTGCGGGTGACCGCCAGCTCGATCTGGCGCAGGTTCGACTCGCGGCGGACGACCTCGCCGGTGGCGATCACGAGCGTGTCCCGGTCGATGTCATCGGACGCCGCCCATGTTCAGCGTCGGATCGGCGCCAGCCGCGGGGTTCGCCGGGATGGTGACGTTGACCGCAGCCGTGTCGTCGTGCTGACTCGGGGCGATCTGCGGCGCCCACACCGTGGACAGGACACGGGCGACGATGTGGTCGGCGGTGACGTCGGCGGCGAGCGCCTCGTAGGACAGGACGAGGCGATGACGAAGGATGTCGGGGGCGACGTCGAACACGTCGCGGGGCAGCACGTAGGCACGGCGGCGCATCATCGCCAGCGCCCGCGAGGCGCCGACGAGTGCGAGCGTGGCACGCGGGCTGACGCCGTAGGAGATGTACGGCGCGAGCTCGGGCAGGTTGGCCTCGGCCGGGCGGCGGGTGGCGGCGACGAGGCGCACGGCATAGTCGACCACCGCGTCGTGCACGAAGATCTGCGCGGCCCCCTGCTGCAGCCCGGCCCACTCGTCGGGGGTCAGGGTCCGCTGGGCGACGGGCGGATCGACGCTGATCCGCCGGACGATCTCGGCCTCCTCGCGGTCGCTCGGGTAGTCGACGAGCACCTTCATCAGGAAGCGGTCGCGCTGCGCCTCGGGCAGCGGGTACACGCCCTCGCTCTCGATCGGGTTCTGCGTCGCCATCACCATGAACGGGCGGGGCACGGCGAACGTCGTGCCGCCGATCGACACCTGGCGCTCGGCCATCACCTCGAGCAGCGCCGACTGGACCTTCGGGGAGGCCCGGTTGATCTCGTCGGCGAGGACGACGTTGGCGAACACCGGGCCGGGCTCGACGTCGAACTGCTCGCGCGACGGGCGGTAGATCGCGCGTGCCGACGAGGTCGGCGGGCAGCAGGTCGGGGGTGAACTGGATGCGGGCGAACGAGCCACCGAGCACCGTGGCGACCGTCTTGGCCGCCAGCGTCTTGGCCAGTCCGGGCGGGCCTTCGAGGAGACAGTGGCCGCCGGCGACGGCGCAGACGAGCAGTCGCTCGATCATCGCGTCCTGGCCGACGACGACGTGCTTGACTTCGAACAGGGCGCGCTCGAGGACCTCGTCGGGGCTCTGATCCGGACGTGCGTGCATGGGGCTCCCATCGGTCGCGGGCGTCGACATGCGACAGTACGGTGGCGGCGCCCCGTTGGGTTCACGCCCGCCGAGGGCGAGAATCCGGTGAGAAGTGCAGGTCACACGTCCAGTGCGCGAGCATGTCGGCCGTCGAACAACTGGGGGGTGGGTTGGACACCGACAAGACATCCACACCGGCCGCGCCGGCACAGCCGGCCAAGGTCGCCAAGAGCCCGGGGCTCCCCTATCTGATGGCCGAGGCCCGGGCCCCGCTGGAAGCCGCGACGCTCCTGCCGACGTGGCCGCTGCTGATGCGTGCACCCCGGGGTGACGGCCACCACGTCGTCGCGATCCCACCGTTCGGGGCCGGCGACGCGTTCACCACGGTGATGCGCTCGTACCTCGGTCGGCTCGGCTACACGGTGCACCCGTGGGGGCGGTCGGAGATCCTCGCCCTGCACCGCCTGTCGACCGTCGCCGTCAAGCGGCTGCGCGAGGTGGCCGCCGACGCCGGCGGGCAGATCAGCCTGATCGGCCACAGCCTCGGCGGGATCTACGCCCGCGAGGTGGCCCGCGCCGCACCCGAGCACGTCCGCCGGGTGATCACGATCGGCAGCCCGTTCGGCGGCGACCTCAAGTCCAACGTCGTGTGGCCGATGTACGAGGCGGTCACCGGGACGCGGATCCGCAGCATCCCCCCGGAGTTCCTGGCGAGGATGAACGAGCCGCTGCCGGTGCCGACCACGGCGATCTACTCGCGCAGCGACGGCGTCGTCGCCTGGCACTCGTGCATCGACGAGGAGGCGCCGAACGCCGAGAACATCCAGGTGCCCGGCAGCCACGTCGGGCTGCTGCACAACCCGGCGGCGCTGTACATCGTCGCCGATCGCCTGGCGCAGCCGGCCGGCGCCAACGAACCGTTCCAGGCACCGACGTGGCTGCGGGCGATCGCCAAGCCGGGGCCATGGCGCCGGCCACGTGGGAGCCGCGGATGAAGACCATGCGCGCGATGGACGCTGCGTTCCTGGCGATGGAGAAGCCCGACGAGCCGCGCCACCTCGGCAGCCTGTCGATCTTCGCCCCCAACGAGCGCGGCCCGCTGACCTACGACGTGGTCCGCAACCTGCTCAGCGAACGACTGCCGCTGATCGCCTCGGCGCGGCGGGTGGTCGTCGAGGTCCCGCTCGGCCTCGGCCGGCCGTCGTGGGCGACCGACAAGCGCTTCGACCTCGAGTACCACCTGCGGCACACCGCGATCCCCGAAGGCGGCGGGATGGCCGCGCTGGCCGAGCTCGTCGCTCGCACCCACGCCCGGCCGCTCGACCGTTCGCGGCCGCTCTGGGAGCTGTGGGTCGTCGAGGGCCTGCCGGACGACCGCGTCGCGCTCTACGCCAAGATCCACATGGCCGCGCTCGACGACGTCACCGGCGCCGAGGTGATGACCGCGCTGCTCGACCCCGACCCGAACGCCGTCGTCCACGTGCAGCCGGCGTCGGAGCACGAGGACGACGGGCGCAACGACGCCCTGCAGCTGTTCCTCGGCGCCCTCCCGGACCAGCTGCGCCAGGCCACCAGATTCCCCCGCCGCCTCGCCGGGCGGACGATCAACACCATCAGCTCCTCGCTCGCCGGGATGGGCGACACGATCACCGAGACGATCCACCGCACCCCAGGGATGGAGGGGATCGCCCGCTTCCTGCCGGCACCGTCGAACGACGAGGTCGTCGACGACCGCACCGCGGGGCGGGCGCCGATGCTGTCGTGGAACGGCCCGATCACCGCGCAGCGGCGCTTCGCGACGACGACGCTGCGGCTCGACGACATCGTCGAGATCAAGCGGCGCACGGCGACGACGGTCAACGACGTCGTCGTCTCGGTCGTGGCCGGCGCGGTGCGCGACTGGCTCGACCGCCACGACGAGCTGCCGACGTCGCCGACCGTCGCCCTCGTGCCGATGCTGATCGGCGCGGCGGACGGCGCCGACGCCCACGTCGCCGGCCTGGTCGTCGCGCTGCCGACGAACGTCGCCGATCCCGCCGAACGGCTGCGGCGCGCGAGCGAGGCGCTGAAGATCGCCAAGCAGAAGCGCAACGCCGTGCCCGCCTCGCTGATGCAGGACGTCTCGCTGTTCGCGCCGCCGGCGGTGGCCGCGCTCGCGGGGCGGCTCGTCGGGGGGATGGGGCGCGGCGGCATGTCCGGACCGACCGTCAACGTGGCGATCACCAACGTGCCAGGCTCACGCGAGCAGATGTACCTGGCCGGCAGGCCACTGGAGGCCAACTACCCCGTGCTGACGATCAACGAGTTGACCCCGGTGCACTTCGGACTGCAGTCCAGCCCCGGGGCGATCAACGTCGGTGCGCTGGCGTGCCGCGACAACCTCCACGACCTCGCCCCGCTCGTCGACCGGCTGACCGTCGAGCTGGCCGCGTTGGACGAGGCAACCGCCCCCAAGCGCGCCCGGAGGAGGACCACGTGAGCCCACGCAAGACCCCGACGACGACGGCGGCGATCTTCGATCTCGACCGCACGCTGATCGCCGGCCCGTCGGCGACGGCGTTCGCCGAGTCGCTCGCCACCGCCGGCATCACCCAGCGGCGCATCCCCGGCACCGACGCAGTCGCCAACGCGTACCAGGCGCTCGGCGAGACGATGCTCACCTCGGCCGCCGCCCGGCTGGCGGCGCGGGCGACGTCGGGCTGGTCCGTCGACCTCGTCCGCCAGGCCGCCGAGGCCGCCGCCGACGAGCTGACGAAGATCGTCCAGCCGTTCGCCCCGGGCGTGATCGCCGAGCACCGCGAGGCAGGGCGGATGCTGGTGATGGCCACCACGTCGCCCGCCGCGCTGGTGACACCGTTCGCCGAGCGCCTCGGCATGGACGCCGTCGTCGCCACCCGCTGGGCGACGCGCGACGGCGAGTACACCGGCGAGCTCGACGGCGATGTCGTCTGGGGCCGCGGCAAGTGGGAGGCGGTCAAGGAGTGGGCCGGCAACCACGGCGTCGACCTGCACGGCTCGTACGCCTACAGCGACAGCTACTACGACGCTCCCCTGCTCGCCGGTGTCGGCCATCCCGTCGCCGTCAACCCCGACCTGCGCCTCAACGGCCTCGCCCGGCTGCGTGGCTGGCCGATCCGCCACCTCGACCTGCCCGAGGGCGTGCCGAAGATCGCCGGCCGCGAGCTGCAGGACTGGGGGCGGTTCCTCAACCGGCCCGAGTTGCTGGCCAACGTCGGCCTCGACGTCCAGGGCGTCGAGAACATCCCGAAGACCGGTCCGGTGATCGCGGTGTTCAACCATCGCAGCTACCTCGACGGCGCCGTCGCCGGCACGGTCCTCGCCCAGACCGGGCGGGCGTTCCGCTTCCTCGGCAAGAAGGAGGTGTTCGACGCCCCGATCATCGGCACGTTCGCCCGCATGGCCGGCGGCATCCGGGTCAACCGCTCGTCGGGCTCCGACGAGCCGCTGCAGGCGGCGATCAAGGTGCTCGAGGCCGGCGGGGCGATCTCGCTCGCGCCCGAAGGGACGATCCCGCGCGGGCCGGCGTTCTTCGACCCCGAGCTGAAGGGGCGGTGGGGCGCGGCGCGCCTCGCCGCGGCCACCGGCGCCGAGGTGTACCCGATCGGGCTGTGGGGGACGGAGAAGGTCTGGCCGCGCAGCTCGCGGCTGCCGAAGCTGAACTTCGGCGAGCGCCCGGAGATCCGCGTCCGCGTCGGTCCGGCCGTGCCGCTCAAGCACCGCAGCCCGGACGCCGACACCAAGCGGATCATGGCGGCGATCGTCGACTGCCTGCCCGACGAGGCCCGCGTGCGGCGCACGCCGACCGAGGAGGAGCTGCGCGCCACGTTCCCGCCGGGCTACCAGGGCGACCCCAACGCCGAGGTCGACCGCCGCCCCGGCACCGACACCTGATCCGAGACGTTGGAGTTCGAGAGGAGCCAGCGATGGCCGACGAGGGACGCAAGCGACCCGAGCGCGAGCAGCGCTTCGAGAAGCGGATGAGCGACGCCGAGGCGTTGATGTGGAACGTCGAGAAGGACCCGTGGCTCAACCCGAGCGGGGCGTCGGTGACCATCTTCGACCGGCCGCCGGACTTCGAGCACTTCCGCAAGCAGGTGGCTGCCACGGTGGCCGAGGTGCCACGGCTGATGGAGCGCGTCGTCGGCGGGCTCGGCCGGCTGCAGCCGCCGGTGTGGCGGCCGGACCCCGAGTTCGACCTCGACTACCACGTTCGCAAGATGGCCCTGCCCGAGCCGGGGACGATGCGCCAGCTGCTGGACGTGGCGACGCAGATCTACCAGGACCCCTACGACCGCACGCGGCCGCTGTGGCAGTACGTCATGATCGAGGGCCTGGAGGGTGGCCGGGCGGCGATGGTCGGCAAGATCCACCACGCCGTCGCCGACGGCACCGGCGCGGCCCGCCTGTCGGAGGCGTACGTCCAACCGACCCGCGAGGCGCCCGAACCGCCGGAGGTGGACCTCGACGCGCTCCTCGCCCAGCGCCTCGCCGCCGACGACGAGGAGGGCAACAACCCGAGCCTGCTCGACAGCATCGTCTCCACGACGACGCACTTCGTGCGCCGCCAGGCGGGCATCTCGCGACGCCTCGCCGGCGAGGTGGCGATGCTCGGCGCCGATCCGCTGCGCGCCCGTGACGCGGTCGACAACGTCGCCCGCGCCGTCGGCCAGCTGCGCAACGAGCTGCTCGGCGGCGGCAGCCCGCCGTCCGCCGAGGACGAGGTCGCCGAGGGCGAGGAGCAGCTGCCGGGCGGCTCGCCGCTGTGGCGCACCCGCTCCCGGCACCGCCACCTGGAGATCATGACGTTCCCGCTCGACCAGGCGCTCGCCGCTGCCAAGGGCCTGGGCGGCTCGCTGAACGACTGGTTCATGACCGGCGTGGTCAACGGTGTCGTCGACTACCACGAGGAGCGCGGCGTCCCGCTGCGGACGCTGAACACGAGCTTCGTGGTCAGCACGCGCGCCGACAAGGCGATCGGCGGCAACTCGTTCACGCCGTCGCGCTTCGCCGCCCCCGCCGGACCGATGGAGCCCGCCGAGCGCTTCAAGCGCCTCAGCGAGATGATGGCCGCCAAGCGCGCCGGCGTCAGCGGCGAGGGCGCGCTGTCCGGGCTCGCCGGGCTCGCCAACCTGCTGCCGACGTCGCTGGTCACCAGCATCGCCCGCTCACAGGCGTCGAAGATGGACTTCGCCACGTCGAACCTGCGCGGCGCCCGCCGCAACTTCTACATGTCCGGCGCCAAGGTGATCGACAGCTACGCGTTCGGCCCGCTCGCCGGCACCGCGTTCAACGTGACGGCGATGTCCTACGCCGGCACGTTCCCGATCACCCTGCACATCGACCCCGTGGCGATCGCCGACCCCGGCGACCTGCGCGACTGCGTCGAAGCCGCCTACCAGGAGCTCATCGACCTCGGCACGTCGTGATGCGCGCCGCGCTGGCCGCCGTCGTCCTGGTGGCGCTGGCCCCCGGCGCGGCTGCATGCGGTCAGGACTGCACGGCGATCGGGGTTCCTGGTCTGCACGTCGTCGTGCAGACCGATGCCGGCGCGCCGATCTGTGATGCCGTCGTCTCGATCGTCGACGACGACGCCGTCGAGCAGCCCGAGGTGTTCGTCTCGCCGGACGGCTCGTGCTCCTGGACGGCCGCGTGGGGCCGCTCCGGGACGTTCGACGTGCGAGCCGTGCACGGCGGCGTCGAGCTGCGCCAGGAGGCCAAGGTCACCAAGGGCGCCTGCCACGTGAAGACCGCTGGCGTGATGTTCACGTTCGCGGCGACCTGACGCCCTCCCTCGGAGTCACACGTGCTGCGTCACCCGGTCGGTCGCGGCAACGGTGGCGAGAAGTCGAGGGCGACGTTCGGTTCGAGCCCGGCGATCTGATCGACCGGCCAACGGGCGATGGCGTGGTGCTCGACGCCGTCGAGCGCGACCACCACGTCGTACGTGAACGGGCTCGGGCCGAGCGCAGCTGCGGCCAGCCCTCGGTCAGCCGATCACCCGCATCGATGGTCGGCGACGGAACAGGCGGCATCCCGTTGACGCAGCCGCCGTGAAAGCAGAACGTCCAGGCATCCAGTTCGAGCGTCGTCGTCGCATCGGAGACCGTGACGTTCGGCGGCTGTCGCATCGTCCGCGCCTGGTGGCCACACGCTGTCGCTGCAAGGGCGAGCACGATGCCGACCAGGGCGAAGCGGCGCGCCGGCGTCACCGAACGGCTACTCGCGCTCCATCGAGACGGCCATGTTGGGGAGGGTGACCCACGGCTGGCGGTCGACGCACCAGACCTCGACGTTGGGGTTGACGTTCGACTTGTCGTCGAGCGTGCCGGCCTTGACGGCGACGACGCCGTTGGCGAGTGCGAGCTCGGAGACGATCGGCGACCCGCACGACGGGCAGAAGCGCCGGCGCACGTAGACCTGGTCGCCGAGCTCGCCCATCTCCTCGTAGGTCTTCAGCTCGCCGTTGACGGTGAGCTGCGACTCGTGGGCGACGAGGTTCACGGAGAAGGCGCCGCCGCTCTGGCGCTGGCAGTGATCGCAGTGGCAGACGGCCGTGGCGATCAGGTCACCGCTGATCTCGTAGGTCACGTCGCCGCACAGGCATCGTCCGGTCTGGCTCATGGCCGGACGCTACTCCTGCCCCGCTACTTCAGCCGCTGCTTGGCGCGATCCCGCTCGCGCTCGGCCCGGCCGATCCGACGCTGCAGCTCCTTGACCCGCTGCTCGGCTTCCTTGCGCTGGGCGACGAGCGTGGCCAGGTCGTGTTCGGCCCGGGCCAGCGCCTCCGACGGCGTCGGTGCCGCCAGCGGGGTCGGGGGCGGCAGCGGCCGCGAGCGGACGTAGGCATCGAGCCCGTCGAGGAACCGCCCGAAGACGAACTGGAAGTCGTCGACGCCGCTGTCGTCGCCGAAGAACGTCGCGGCCTCGCGGGCCAGGTCCGGGAAGCGCTCCGGCGTCACCACCTCGCGCAGCAGGGCGAGGATGCCCGGCGTGAAGTCCGCGGACGCCGGCCCGTCGGTCCCGCCGGCCGTCGCCAGGTCGCGCTCGAGCAGGCAGTAGCTGCGCACCAGCAACGAGACGGCGAGCACGACGACGTTGCGCTCGCTCGCCGGGACCGGGAGCCGGCGCATGGCCCGCAACGCGGCGTCGGTGTAGCGCACGCTGTTCGGCATGACTGCGGTGGTCGCCGACATGGCCACGTCGAGCATCCACGAGTGGCGCCCGTAGCAACCCTGCAGCGTCCGGGCGAGGTCGGCGAGGCCGGTGCGCCAGTCGTCGCTCTCGACCGGCCAGACGCCGTCGAAGTTCATCGCTCGGTCCTGCATGAGCATGATCAGCTCGTCCTTGCTGGCGACGTAGCGGTACAGCGCCATCGCACTGAACCCGAGTGCCTCGGCGACGCGCTGCATCGTCACCCCCGCCAGCCCGCCCTGATCGGCGAGGAGGATCGCCGCGTCGACGATCGACTCGTGGGTGAGCTCGCGCTCGGGGCCGCGCTGGGGCGCCTCGTCCATCCCCCAGGCGATTGCCAGCACCCGCGGGAAGCCGGGCTCGACGGTGTCGCTGGCCACGGCCCAGACGCTAGCCATCTGCGTTCGACAGACACTGTTTACATCCAACGCAGTTTACGCCATACTCAGTTCATGACGTTCACACCGGCGGTCGAGATCCACGGGCTGACCAAGCGGTTCGGCACGCACACCGTCCTCGACCAACTGCACCTCGACATCGGCGGCGGGATCGTCGCCCTCCTCGGCCGCAACGGCGCCGGGAAGACCACGCTGATCAACGTCCTGGCGACGCTGCTGCACCCCGACGTGGGCACCGCCCGGGTGTTCGGCCACGACGTCGTGCGCGAGGGCGCCGCAGTCCGCCGGCTGATCGGCGTCACCGGCCAGTTCACCGCGGTCGACGAGCAGCTCACCGGCCGGGAGAACCTGGTGATGATGGGCCGGCTGTTCGGGCTCAGGCCCGGCGCCGCCCGCCGCCGCGCCGACGACCTGCTCGATCGCTTCGATCTCGCCGAGCACGCGGCACGGCGCGCCGGGTCCTACTCCGGCGGCATGCGCCGGCGCCTCGACCTGGCCATCAGCCTGCTGTGCGCACCGCGCCTGATCGTGCTCGACGAACCGACGACCGGGCTCGACACCGTGAGCCGCTCGGCGCTGTGGGACGAGGTCCGCCACCTCGCCACCCGCGAGGTCACCGTGCTGCTGACCACGCAGTACCTGGAGGAGGCTGACGCGCTCGCCGACCGCGTCGTGGTGCTCGACGCCGGGCGGATCGTCGCCGACGGCAGCCCGGACGCGCTCAAGGCCCGCGTCGGCTCCGACGTCGTCGACGTGCTCGACCCGCTCGGCAGGACGCAGCGATCGCTGCCGACGGACGGCACCGCGGCCGGCTCGGCACGCGTCCTGGCGTCGCTGGCACCGTCGACGCGCGTCCTGATCCGCCGGCCGACGATGGACGAGGTCTTCGTCCAGCTGACGAGCGGCACCACCCCGTCCCCCGATCGCGAGGAGGTCGCATCATGACCACGATCACGCCGACCCTGTCCCCCGGCCGCACCACGTCGGCGATCACCACGAGCCGCGTGTTCGTCGGTCGCAGCGTGCGCCTGACCGTCCGCGACGTCGAGACGTTGATCACCGCCATCGCCCTGCCGGTGCTGCTGATGCTGCTGTTCACCTACGTGTTCGGCGGCTCGCTGGCCGACGGCAGCGACGCCTACGTCGACTACGTGACGCCCGGCATCATCCTGCTGTGCGCCGGCTACGGGGCGGCGACGACGGCCGTGTCGGTCAGCCGGGACATGACCTCGGGAACCGTCAACCGGTTGCGGACGATGCCCGTCCACGCCCCGACGGTGCTCGTCGGCCATGTCGTCGGCAGCCTCGCCCGCAACCTCGTGGCCACCGCGATCGTCGTCGGCGTCGGCGTGGCCATCGGCTACCGGCCCGACGCCGGGCCGGCCGGCTGGCTGGCGGCGGTCGCGCTGATCGTCGGCTGGATCCTCGCCATCACCACACTGTTCGCCCTGATCGGCCTGTTCGCCGGCTCTCCCGAGGCGGCCAGCGGCTACGGCTTCGTCTTCCTGTTCCTGCCGTACGTGTCGAGCGCGTTCGTCGTCGTCGCGACGATGCAGTCCTGGCTGCAGCCGTTCGCCCGCAACCAGCCGATCACCCCCGTGATCGAGACGATCCGCGCCCTCCTCGACGGCACACCCGTCGACACCTCGACCGCCGTCGTCGCCGTCGCCTGGACCATCGGCATCACCGTGGTCTCCGGCGCCCTCGTCGCTGCGACGTTCCACCGCCGCCTCCAGCGCTGACCGCATGCTCAAGGCGTCGCCCGGCCCGACGAAGACGAGAGCGCCACGCGAGGCTGACTCGGTGAAGTTCACCTGGTTCAACCTCATGCCGTGGCCCGACCTGCCGGACGACTTCCGCGAGCAGAACCGTTCCGTGTGGGTCGACATCCCCAACACGCTGTTCGACCCGGCCCGGGCGAACGCCGTCTACAACGAGTACATGGACCAGCTCGAGTACGCCGACTCGCTGGGCTTCGACGGGATCGGCTGCAACGAGCACCACCAGAACGGCTACGGCATCATGCCGAGCCCGAACATCATCGCCGCCGGCCTGGCGCGGCGCACGAGCCAGGCGGCGATCTGCGTCATCGGCAACTCGATCGCGCTGTACAACCCGCCGATCCGGGTGGCCGAGGAGTTCGCGATGCTCGACTGCATCAGCGGCGGCCGCCTCGTCGCCGGCTTCCCGGTGGGCACGCCGATGGACACGAACTTCTGCTACGGGCAGATCCCGGCGCTGACCCGTGACAAGTACGGCGAGGCCCACGACCTGATCATGAAGGCGTGGTCGTCGACGGAGCCGTTCGCCTTCGACGGCAAGTACAACCAGCTGCGCTACGTCAACTGCTGGCCGAAGCCGATCCAGCAGCCGCACCCGCCGATCTACATCCCCGGCGGCGGCTCGGTGGAGACGTGGGACTTCTGCCTCGACCACGACTACAACTACTCGTACCTGTCCTTCGGCGGGTACCTCGCCGGCAAGAAGCTGCTCGACGGCTACTGGGAGCGTGTCGCCGAGCGGGGCAAGGACGACTCGCCGTACCGGGCGGCGTTCGCCCAGATCATCGCCGTCGCCGACACCGACGAGGAGGCCGAGCGGGTGTACAGCGAGCACATCCTGTACTTCTTCAACCGCTGCCTGCACGTCTACCCCGGCTTCTCCGACCCGCCCGGCTACCGCACGATCAACACGATCAAGGCCGGCGTGCTCGACCAGTTCCGCGCCGAGAACCGCGAGGTGTTCACCCATCTGACGTGGAAGGACCTCGTCGACGGTGGGTTCGTCATCGCCGGCTCCCCCGCCACCGTCACCGACCGGATGAAGGACATGATCTCAACGCTGCGCCTCGGCCACGTGTTCTGCCTGATGCACAACGGCAACCAGCCGGACTGGAAGACGCGCTACTCGACGAAGCTGTTCGCCGAGCAGGTGATGCCGAAGCTGCGCAACATGTGGCCCGACCACGACGGCGACGACCGCTGGTGGATCAAGCCGCTGGCCGGCCGGGTGCGCGGCGAGCAGACCGTCGAGTCCGCCCGGCGCGATCCGCAGGTGCCGTCGGAGGCCCGGCCGTGAGCACGTCGACGTCCGAGCTGACGAGCACCGTCGTCACCACCCGCCGCGGCATCGACGCGACGGTCCTCACCGGCGGTCCCGAGGACGGCACGCCGATCGTCGCCTTCCACGGCTTCACCGGTCCGCTCGGCGGCGAGCCGGCGCTGGTGTGCCTGGCCGATGCCGGGTTCCGCGTCCACGCGCCGATCTGGCCGGGCTACAGCGACACCGGCGGCGAGGGTGCGATCGACGACATGCTCGACTTCGCGCTGCACGGCGCCGACGTCGTCGAGGCCCTCGGCATCGCCCCGGGCGCGGCGCACCTCGTCGGCCACTCGATGGGGGCGATGATCGCCGCCGAGATGGCCGCGCTGGCGCCGTACGGCTACGGCAAGCTCGTGCTCGTCGACCCGCTCGGGCTGTGGCTCGACGACCACCCGATCACCGACATCTACTCGCTGCTGCCGTACGAGTTCCCGCCGCTGCTGTTCCACGACGCTGCCGTCGGCACGGCGCTGCTCGCCGGCGGCGGCGGCGACTTCAGCGACACCGAGGCGATCCAGCGCTTCCTGATCGGCAACAACCGCCGCCTCGGCACGGCCGGCAAGATCCTGTTCCCGATCCCCAACCGCCGCCTGTCCAAGCGCCTCTACCGCGTGACGAACGAGACGCTGCTGGTGTGGGGCGACGACGACCGCCTGCTGCCGCCGGCGTACGCCGAGGCGTGGTCGCAAGCGCTGCCGCAGGCGGCGACGGCGACGATCGCCGCGGCCGGGCACCTCGCCCCGTACGAGCGACCCGACGCCGTCGCCGACGCGATCGCCACGTTCCTGCGCTGACGTTACGCTCGCGTCGTGGCTGAGTCGCGTCTCGATCTGATCACCACCAACCCGGGGATCCGGAGTGGGAAGCCGATCTTCGTTGACACGCGCATCACCGTCGTGGACGTGCTCGAATATCTCGCCGCAGGGATGACTCCGGCCGAGATCGTGGACGACCTTCCGACGCTGACACTTGATCACGTCACCGCAGCGCTCGAGTTCGCCGCCATGCGCGAGCGGCGCCTCGCCGCGCCAGCGTGAGGTTCTTGGTCGACGAGAACCTGTCGCCCAAGATCGTTCGCCTTCTCGAGACCCGGCTTCCGGGCACCGTTCATGTCTCGTCGGTGGGCCTCGCTGCTTCTGCCGACGAGGCGATCTGGCGATATGCGAGGGACAACGCCTTCGTCGTGCTGTCGAAGGACGCTGACTTCAACCAGCGCGCGTTGGTGCGAGGCCACCCGCCCAAGGTCGTCTGGGCGCGCGTCGGCGAGATGCGCACCAACGAGATCGCCGCGACCGTGCTCGCACCGGCCGACGACCTGCATCGCTTCGAGGCCGACACCGAACAAGGCGTCTTCGTGATCTGATCCAGCGCCAACGGTCAGTCTCGCCCGAGGCCGTCTCACGTCACATGCCGAAACCAGGGCGCAGCGTCGATCGACGGGCATCAGACTCATGCGATGGCAGGCGTGGTGATCGTGCGGCGTGTCCAAACTGGCGAAGGCGCGCTTCTCAAGACCATCCGTCTCGCTGCGCTCCGGGACGCACCTTCGGCGTTCGCCGCAACTCACGCTGTCGCCGCGGCCCAACCGGACGATCACTGGGCGGACCGCGCCGCACTCGGTGCGACGGGCGCTCGGACCGCCACGTTCTTCGCCGTCGTCGACACCTCGATCGTCGGGCTCGTCGGCGGCTCTCGAACTGGCCTCGTAAGGCGCGATCGAGCCGGCGTTATCCCCGGCTCGAGGTTGGTTGGTGGCCGTCGCTATCGGCGCTACTGCGCCCCGCGAGAGGTTGGTCGGGTAGGGAGCTGGCGCGGTGACGGACGGGACCAGATCCGGTTGCCCGGTGGCCGTGCGCGTTCCTGTTCCAGCTCCCTCCCACAGATCCGGACGTGAAGTTCTCCTTCCTCTTCTGGGCGCACTCCCGGGGTCTGTTGAAGTGAGGTGGTGATCCCTCCCTGGGCCGTGCCGTGCTGGCAGGGTTCGGGAGTCCACCAAGACACCTGAACAAGGAGAGGGATCACCGATGGAGAAGGTACCTGTCGTGGTTTGCGTCTGACTTCGCCGCGGAGGATGGATCGCGAAATGACCCAAGGCTGGTTGTCTCCTCGATCACGTTGAGAGGAGCAGTTGATGACCGAGGCGAGGACGCGGAGGCAGCCGAAGAGGTTGTCGGCGGAGACGAAGTGGGAGATCTTCTTGCAGGTGACCGCGGGCGAGATCTCCCAGGCCGACGCGGCGCGCAAGTGGCAGGTCGACGTGTCGACCGTGATCGGGATCCGGCGCACCGTCAAGGACGCGGCGTTGGCTGCGCTGGCCCGCCAGCCTGGCCGGCCGGTCAAGGAACGGAACTGGGAGCTCGACGCGGCGCGGACCGAGATCGCGGCGTTGACCGAGGCGATCAAGGCGCAAGCGATCGAGTTGGCGGTGATCCGGGGAAAGTCCGGTTGGGGCTGACCGGCGCGCTCCCGGCGAGAGTCCCCGCCGATGTCAAGGAGCTGGTCCTCAAGACTGTCGACGACGCTGTCGCCGGCGGGTTCGCCCACAGCTGGGTGTGCTCGTTGTGGCAGGTGTCCGACGACCGTGTCCACCGCTGGCGGGCCCGCCGCCGCGATGTCGGCACGCTCGCCGACCGGGCGCCCGGAGGCCATCCGGCGCATGGGATCCTGCCCGCCGAGATCGACGCGATCCTGGAGATCGTCGAGCGGTGGGGGCCCATCGACCGGTCGCACCGCAAGCTCGCCCACCGCGGCTCCTACGAGGGTCTGGTGTGGGTCGCCCCGTCGACGTTCCGGCGTGTCCTGGCCGCTCACGGGCTCGTGGTGCCTCAGCTGCCGCCGCGGACCCGCAGCGAGAAGAAGCCGTGGCCGGAGTGGCTGGTGTGGGAACCGAACCGGATCTGGATCTACGACGCCACCCACTTCAGCCGCGCCAGGCGGGTCGTGTTCGCGATCGTCGACATGGTCAGCCGACGGTGGATCGACACGCTCGTGTCTGTCGAGGAGACCGCCACCCAAGTGCAAGTGATCTTCGAGCACGCCGTCGAGGCCGAAGGACTGCTCGACTTGCTCACCGACGCGCGTCTCGACCTGGCCGTCGATAACCCGAACCGGCCGATCCTGCTCGCCGTGTCCGACAACGGCCCGCCGATGGCCTCGCGCGACACCCGGGCGTTCATGACGCTGCTGGCCATCGCGCAGCATCGCGGGCGGCCCCACACCCCGACGGACCAGGCCTGGATCGAGAGCTTCTTCGGGCACATCAAGGGCGAGTGGCCCCACCTCGAAGACATCGTCGATCCTGTCGTGCTCGAGGTCGAGCTGGCCCGTGTGCGGATCGAGTACAACAGCGTGAGACTGCACGAAGCGATCGGCTACGTCACCCCCGACGACGAGCACTACGGCCGAGGACAAGCCATCCGTGAGGCCCGCCGGCAAGGCCTCCAACGAGCCCGACAAGAACGGCTCGAACACCACCGCCGGCACAACCACCCGAACCCCGAGGAAACCCCATGAGTTGGATCATTTCCAACCCGTTCTCCGCGGCAAAGTCAGAAACGCCTCACCTCACTGGCGAACGTCGCCCACGTGTCCAGCTCGACCTCGCCGCCGTCGACGTAACGGCCACGCGGTCGCTCCACGCTGATCTTGCGGGCACCGAGCACAACCTGACCCTTGGTCGTGCCGTGCCAGTTCCCGACCCGCTCGTCGAGCTTGGCGTGCTTCGCGCCGACGATCCCAGCGAGCTCGGCGTCGAGCATCTGGCGCATCACCACCAGACCCGCCGCAGTCGACAACGCGAGCAGCCCTTCTCTCATCGCCACGGCGACATCGGCCATCGCAACGGTTGCTTCCAACGGCAGACCAGCCAACTCGCCAGCCGCCTGCGGGGTCGTGATCTTCACGACCGGTACCTTCTTGGACACGGTGATCCCTCCTCCTTCGGAGCGTCTTGGTAGGACCCCGAACGATGCCAGCAACGGCACCGCCCGGGGAGGGATCACCACCTCACTTCAACAGAACCCGGGACAACCTCTGATCGAGGAGACAACCAGCCTTGGGTCATTTCGCGATCCATCCTCCGCGGCGAAGTCAGACGCAAACCAGTCATCGTGCGTCCTTCTCGTTGGCTTGGTCGCTTCCGAGAATCGCACGATGACCACCATCACCCCAGCGATGGTCGAGGCCTCCTACACCACGTGATGGGACTCACTCCACCCCCCCCCGGCGAGGACTCTCTGGTTCTTCCGACGTGGTCCGTGAGTGGTCGATCGGGTCTATCCGCGGGTGTGCGACATCTGATTCCTACCCTTCGGAGCTCGACATCGACAGACCTTTGGTCATCGCAAGTCGTTCGGTTGCCAGTGGCCGACAGCGATGGCGTAGGCCCGCTCGGCTTGCTCGACGAGCGCCTTCTCGGCGTCGCGTAGCTGCTTGATGTGGTAGTCCCGGCTGGGTCCGGCGACGGGCCCTCGGCGGGAGGTGGCGCCGGCGGCGAGCTCGAGCCGTCGGGGCTTGTAGGCGGTGAGGCTGGGCCGGGGCGAAGGCGCAATCCTCGCCGTTGGTGACCAGGTGCCAGCACAGCATGACCAGCTTACGGGCCACAGCGACGGTGGCGACTTGCACGCCGCGGCGGTCGCGGATGCGCCGATGAAGGCGCGCATCGGTCCGGGTGTGCGGGCCGCGGAGAACGCGGCCTCGACGAGCATCCCGCGGGCTTGGGCGGGGCCGGCTTTGGTGATGCGGCCGTGGACCGCTGGGGCGTTGCTGGACTGGCGGACTCTCGGGTTGAGCCCGAGATAGGCGACGAGCCGGTCGGGTGTCGGGAACCGGAAGAAGTCACCGACCGCGGCGACGACAGTGATCTTGCGACGGTGACGTCGATGCCGGGTTCCGTCATCAGGCGGGTGACAATCGGGTCGTCGATGGCTTCGATGCCGATGTCGCGCTCGACCTTGGCGAGCTCTGCGCCGTGGAAGTCCAGCTGGCGCATCAGCGCGTCGAAGCTGCGCCACTCGTCGCTGGGCTGTTCCTGCTCGGCGAGGAAGCGCCGTCCGACGGCGGAGAACATGTCGGCGTGCGGGCACGTCGACACCAGGTTGCGGGCCAGCATCGCGTGCACCTGATTCTTCAACCGGACGTGCTGCCTGAGGAGATGACCGCGCCGGACCGTCAACCGCCGCAACCGTCGGGTGCGGTCGTCAGCAACCCACGTCTCGGGAAGGAAATCCGCGGCGAGCAGCTGCGCCAGGATCCTGGCGTCGACTTGTCGGTCTTCACTCTCGCCGCGGCGATCGCCCTGATCTTGCGCAGGTTCGGCTCCGGCAGAACTTCGCCAGCTTGTGCCAAACACGGTTCGACTCGTGGAACACGAGCAGTGCGCTTCAACGCCATAGCAACCCCCTGGGATGTCCGATGAGCGCATGGTGGGCAACCAAACATCAGGCCTCCTCGCTCATGCGGGCGTAGGCGCCGCCAAGCGCCACCAAGTCCGCGTGGGTGCCCTCCTCGATTATGCATCCGTCACTAAGGACGAGGATCCGGTCCAAGCCATAAATGGTCGACAGCCGGTGCGCTATCACCAACGATGTGCGGCCACGAAGAGCCTCGTCCAAGGCCTCCTGTACCTGCGCATCGTTCTCGTTGTCGAGATGGCTTGTGGCTTCGTCCAAGATTACGACCGCGGGGTCCCTCAAAAGGACCCGCGCGATCGATAAGCGCTGCCGTTCACCCCCGCTCAACTCAGATCCGCGCTGGCCAACTACCGTATCATATCCCCGTGGCATTCGGCGGATGACATCGAGAATCTGTGCGCGGCTACACGCCCGGTCCAACTCCGACGTCGTTGCAGACGGCTTAGCGAAGCGCAAATTCGCCTCTATGGTATCCTGAAACAGGTACGACTCTTGACTTACGACACCTATAGCCGCCCTCAACGATCGCCGCGAGAGCATGCGTACGTCATGTCCGTCGATTAACACCGCGCCCGAAGAAACGTCGTACAGTCGCGGAATCAATGATGCAAGCGACGTCTTCCCGGATCCGGACGCACCGACAAGTGCAACTCGCTCGCCTGGTTCGATCGTTAGCGACACTCCTCGAATGACGTCCCTGGCGGGGAATTCAAAACCCGCATCCGGCGCTTGCTCGGGTGGGTTGCCGAGGCCAGACCCAACCGGGTAACTAAATCGCACATTACACATCTGAACCTCGCCGCGAGGATTGCAAAGAGCGGCTGCAGCGGGATGATCCGCTGGTGCCTCGGGCGCACCGAGAAGATCGAATACACGATCAAAGCTAGCGTGTGCGGTCATCAGCTCAACACGAGCGGCTACGAGGCCGTTAAGTGGCCCATACATCCGCGCCGTGAGAGCTGCCAATGCGACGAGCGTGCCTGCAGACAGGTGCCCGTCGACCGCCAGCTGACCGCCGAAGCCATAGATCGCAGCGCAACCCAAGGCGCCGACCAGGCCGATCGTCACAAAGTACGCCCGCCCATACATTGCCAACCTCACCCGCGCCTCGTACGCTCGCAGCGCCAGCGCGCCGAACCTCGCTTCTTCTTCCTCTTCGCGCCCGTACAATTTGACCAATTCAACACCAGACACGCTGAAGCGCTCAGCCACATCCGCGCTGAGATCACCACCGGCGTTCATGCTGGCGACGGACAGAACCTGTAAGCGCCGACCAATACGCCGGGACGGCAGGACAAACAGCGGCATAATAATCAATGCAAGGAGAGTCACCTGCCAATCAAGCATGAGCATCGCAACAAGAGTTACAACGAACATGGCAACGTTGTTCAGGCCAACGCCAAGAGTGCTGGAAACGGCGGTCTCTACGCCGACCATTTCCGCACCGAAACGGTCTGTTAATAGCCCAACTTTGGTCTGAGTAAAGAAACCCAACGGCATCCGCTGCAACTTCGAGAATAGTGCTCGACGCAAGTCGTAGACCATGCCCTCGCCAACCCGCGTGCAGCACCACCGCTGCAACAACGACAAGCCGCTGTCGGCTAACGCTGCCACGACTGCTAGGAGGGCCAGACAATAGATCGAGGCTCGGTCGCCCGCGGGAATGGCCGTATCAAGAATAGCCCTGAAAGCGAATGCAGGCACCAGTCCGGCTAGGGCGTCAAGAATCGTAGCCGAAAGGAGAGCGAACAGCAACCACGCGTATCTACGCGCATACTTCCAGACGGTGTTCTCCACCTCTATCCCCGCCCCACCGCACGCCATCGATGCTTGGTGATCATAAGCCGACGGTCGATCTTGGAACGAACGCCTTCCAGCGCCAAACGAGCCCGCTCCCTCGACAGGCGGCCCCAAGCCTCCGGGGCGAAAAGAGCTCCGCCTGATCGTCATGGCGGGCAGCTAAGGCCACAGCGATGACCGATTTCTCGTCGAAGCAGGCCCAGACCTCGCGCTCGCGGGGCCCGATGCCCTGACTCCAGAATGCGGTGCCCGTCTGGCGTAGACTCTCATGTGACCACCAGGCGACGGACTCCTCGGGCAGCCGACTTTGTCGACGCCACCTGAGCGGAGGAGCATTTGGGTCTCGTCCGGACGAATCTCTGAAGCAGCATCGATCTACTTGCGACTGATCAGCGCCGAGAAGCCACCAACGTGAATACGAACTGGCGTCGTTTCCGGGTTCTCGCCGAATTCCCTCCACGTCCCAACCAAGGCCCATGAGAAGCCGGAGTGAACGGAGGTTGCCATCCTGCACGGTTGCTTGAAAGTGCGCGCTCGGTTCAGCGCGGCTCAGCATTCCGAGCAGTTCGAGCACTGCCTCGCGCCCTAAGCCCGACCCCCACCAGGCATAGTGTAAATCGTATCCGATCTCGAAAATCGGCCGGTGGTCTCGGCGAAAGAACGAGACGTCGCCGATAACGCGACTGTCGAGGCACACCGCATATGCGAAGACGCCGGGGACGGGTTCCCGGCTCCATCGCCGTTGCTCCGAGACTTGACTATTCGCCAGCTCCTGCGGGTCTGGGCCTTGACTGCCACGAGGCGCAGACAGATATACTGCCACCAGCTCGTCGGTATCTGACGCCTGATAATGACGCAGGAAGATGCGTCGTTTCGAGCGGGCTGTCGGACGCACGGTCGGCCCTAACCGTGGCGGGGCCCGGATTGAGCCCCTCCGTCCTGTAGTAGGTTCCACGAAAGAATGTCGGGAATATCGCCCCCGGCGACGAGCATCAGGCCGTATGCCGTTCCGATCCTGCCGGTCATAATCGAGGGATTGTCGGCGGCAATGTCGTCCGCACTCACGCCGGGACCGCTCGCCAGGCGCTCAAGGCATCGGCGCTCGTACTGCCGCAACTGCGTTCCTGCCGCCACGGCGCCCGACGAGGCGATCCGATGGAGGAGGCAAAGGTTGCCGATATATCCGTGGCATAGCGACGCGTTGATCGGTGGCAACTTGAACGCCGCGTCAATCTGAAGTTCAAGTCTCGCTGGATCGATGGCCACAGTCCCGCGGATGGCAGCCGCGCATTTTGCAAGAACTATCCCTGGGCCTCCATGGCACCACGCGTTCATCGAGTATGGGTCGCCTTCCGCGCCCTCGTCATATCGCAGGTCACGCCAACCCTGATGCTCGTCAGACCAGAGCAGTTCCTGGCGCGCGTAGACTACTTCTGCGAGTTCAGCCAACGAGCGCCGGCCGGTCATCTCGAAACCCATCACAAGAGCACATCCGAGTCCGGCAAGCCCATGAGACAGGCCGCCGAGGACCTGGTCGTCGCGTAGCCATACCTCTACTGCATCTGCGAGTTTCGGTATGGTTCGCTCGACGACGGAATCGACAAGTGGGCTTGTTCCGAGGGCATAGCAACCCGCGACGAGAAGGCCCGCTATCCCCCCGACAAAATCACCCAATGGAGCTTCGAGATCGACGGCCGCTAGTACCCTTCGCGCCACGGAGTCCCAAGCGCTCGAGGTGCCGACATCGTATTGTTCGAGATAGCCCCTAAGCGCTATCCAGCCCCCTGCGCCCGAATACAGTCCGCAGTCACCGTCACCAGCGCGGACGAGCGCCCTCCGCAGCACGTTACGGCCGACGGCTTTGAGATCGTCATCGTCACAATATTCGCCAGCGGCAGTGAGGAAGAGGCCGACGCCGAGCTCACCGTCGTACAAGCTTGCGTCTGGGGGGCGGATAATCCACTCTCGGGGATCGTTCAAGGAGGCTCGGCGAGTGAGCCACGAATACTCGTCTCCGACGCGCGCCGCGATGGATTGAAGTGTTCGCGCCTCGCGTTCGACAATCCGCTGGACCGCCGACGTCACCAATGACTCACCTCGCAGCCAAATATCCTCCTCGGGCCCCTGGTCTACAAACGGAGTCGGCTGGGAAATCCCCAGACTCGCATTAATGAGCCATCGATAGTGTGCCAGCTGCTCCGTTGACTCAGTGATCTTCGAAAGCCGCGTAAGGCAATCTGCACCAGCGCTCGCTATGACGTGCTGGCAGACACGGCCTCGATCGTCACGGACCTCGGTGTCTCCAATCGTAGATTCATAGTACGGAATATTACGAATCCGGAGCTGTCGCTTCTCTGACTCGATGTATCCACGGAGTGCCGGCCGACGCTCGACGTCGCGCCACAGGTCCTGAAGCACGAGTTCGAACTCGACAGGATCTTGCATGGCGTCCGGGTGGGCCAAGGAGCCGATCAGGCTGCCATAGTAGGATGTCGCGCGAGGGACGACCCGAATGGGAGAATTCCTGAACTGGTCAAGGAGCGTGCGAAGCCTGGGAGCGCTCCGCCCGAGCGCCGTCCAGCATTCTTCGAATCCTTCCGCCACGTATTGCGCGAATGGGGCCGGATCGACCTGCTTACCGTTCAGGATTGGCATATTGGACGCTGGTGCCTGCTCGGTCCTGATCCACTCAAGGTGGGGATGGTCGGTTCCGCCGTCGACAACATGTGGTTGCTCCTGCCAGCTCGCACCTCCCCGCCCGGCGATACCACTGATATCTGCGATAGGCCGGCCACGGAAAACGGCTTGCGCCATGGGCAGCAACAGCGAGTTGAACAAGCGATGTGCGTCGGGCGACTCTTGGGCATCACCCAGGCGTGGATGCAGGATCGTCTCCGCGTCGACGATATAGGGGAACCCCTCAGAGGCTATCAGATTTTCGGAGTGGAGGTCGGCGGACCCAAGGACCGACGCGACCGCCAGCAGATTGCCCTGCCGCCGAAAGAACGCGCATACGTCGGCCGGTTGAGCGCACTCCTTCGGCTCTATAAAGGCGGCCCAGCCGCGCCGCTTACCGGCGCGAACAAAACGGGGCACTCGGAACGGCTCGCCACCAAGGTTATCACCCAATATCGACGCAACCGAACGCAGGAAGCTGTCGACCTCGAACGATCGGGGTTTAAACACGACGCGCTCGCCGAGTTCGTCCGTGACGACCGCCACGGATCGTCCTCGACGGTGAAGATCGCCGAGGCCGAAGGAAACAGATACGATTCGATCAGGGGAGAGCGCGAGGCCGAGTCGACGGTTCAGTGTCCGATGATCCTTTGAAATAGACCGAAGGACAAGACTGCAACTCGATAGCCATTGCCGTGCTTGTTCTCTTAGGGCGCTATCCAGCAGGGGATAGCGCTGGCTGAGCGCCATGCGAGCTGCGACAGACTGTTGGCCAACAATGAAAGAACGATACCGGGATTGCGGGTCGTCCCCGGCGAGCTCGCCCAAGACCCCAGCAATTCGAAGCTCCAGCAGCATCGAACGCGTGCAAATCCGCTGGTATCTCGTCTTCAGATCATAAACGCATGACTCGACCACGCTATCAGAAAGGGCACCAGACCAACCCTCGCTCCTTGCTCGGCTGTACAGTTCTGTGCGCGCCGACTGTAGGAGGTCGTTGAATGCTGCGACGTAGTCTGAATTGTCGCCGACGGGAAGGTCAACGGCCAGAGAGGCCGCTCGAAGCCCAGTGGTAGGACCGGCGCGCCCTCCGACACGCGGAAGACGGGGCACGTTCACTTCCCCTCTGTACTGGGCTGGAACGGCGTCTAGCCAGCGCTGAGCCCACGTCTCAGCGGCCGCGGCCGAGGCTCTCACAGCTGGTGGATCAGCGAGCCCCTGCCCGTCGGCTGGAGATGATTCGGCGGCGGCGGGTAGGGGTTCCACTGGGGACGTCTCAGCAGACGCAGTGTCCACCTAGCGAGTAGACAGAACAGCTCGTGCTGCAACCCGAGTCGCCGGCAACCGTCGAACCAGGGCATTGGCTCGTGTTGTTCGCCTCGGGAAAGGCTGGCCTGCGGTCGTCCGAGATTTCACCGGCAGGATGAGGCTCGAAGACCTTCCCAGCCGCCACCATTTCACGCCGAAGCACCGGATTTCGCCACACCTCGACGAGTTCCAAGTTGCTCATCAGATTCCTCCTTCTCGTGATTAGCCGGGCGCAGGATGAAATCACGTCGGAGTTAATATCCCCAAACGGCCGGGCGATGGCCGGCGAACATCGATGTCTACCTTTGTCCCAACTAATAGTACACCCTAGGCCTGAATCACTCGCAGGTCAAGAGCCGATGGGCGCAGGAATGGACGGGAGATGCCGACTCTGCCAAAGCTCGTCGACCGTCCACGTCAGCATGACTCGCACCGGAGCGAGGATTATCACCGATCCGTGACAATTAATACTCACGCCGCCATGACAATTGAGCTCACGCCACCATGACAATTATCACGATGCCGCCGATCAAGAAGGCAGCGCCGACAACGACCGTCTTCCATCGGGACGTCTGTTCGCCGTCCTCCGCAGGTCTGCGACTAGGGGCAACGATACGCCCGCCCGTTGAACGAGCGATACCCAGTGATGCCGAACCACTCGTTCCTCGCGGCGCGACGAGGGCGAAGCCTACGATCGCCAAAATCATGCCGATCCAGATCAATGATGCCACCTCCGGCGCGCGCGGCCGCCCAAGTCGAGCGTTAGTCTAGCCGGAGCTGATCGGAAGCCAATGGCGGTCTCCGGCGGCGGCACCGGCCGCACCCGGGGCCACCGCTGCCTCGCTGCGCCTGCGGGGTTAAGGCGCCGGGTGGTCGCGTCTTGTACGCATGCCCACACGCTTCATCCCAGCACCCGTTTCCTTCGACCGAGCGTGCACGTCTTGCACGGACTCTCCGAAGCGCTAAGAGCCACCGTCCTGGCACCTTGTCGTCGCTGGAGCCCCGTCGGGGCCATCGCTCATGACAGGTCCGAAGCTGGCGGCTGCCGAGCGACTACGAGGCCACGATTTAGGTCGGCGAACACCTCTACAAGCGCGGACGAGTACGAATAGTCACCACTCTCCGTGAGAGGCTCGGCCGTCTCAAGTTCGCCGGGGGTTAAGCGTCGATACAATGCATAGGCGGTGCTAGCTTCGCCTGGCTGTGTGGTAACTAGTACTTCAAGAGAAGCTGGATCGTCGCGGTCCTGCCGAACGAGAATAAAGCCAAGGTCGTGTTTGCCGTCTCTCATTGGGATACCTTTCGTCTCGCTTGGGAACTTCTGGGTTTGGCCATCAGCAGCGCGTCGCGCAGGGCACTCGCGTTTTGGCCCCCATCAGAGGATCTGTCAACACCATGTAGCAATTCGGTCCAGTGTCCACCATAAGTGAATATGCCACTGACGGTCCGCATTTCTTGAAGAGAAGCGTAATGGGTAGCGTCGATATGGGAACCGACGCTGCCCAATGACCGGATGCAAGTCACACTGCGCCAGATCGAGATCGACACCATCAGCCGCCGCCGCCAGCTGACACGGAACACGGAAAAGATCAGGTCGTCCGAACCACGAGTTTCTCGAAGAATCCGGCGCGCGAAGCGCCGACTTGATAGCAAATCACGCCGCCGATTACATGCAAAGGTAGATACGACAACTGCCAATTGATTTGCGTCGCCAACGATCATAGCGAACTCACGGCCACGACGATGATTGAACAAACAGCCGAGAGGGCGGCGACGCGACGCATCGTTCCGCCACCTCGGTGAAGTCGCCTCTGCAAGACCTCAACCAGGCCGAACGGGTGCACTGCCGAAGAAGAACAGGATCTCCTCATCAAGGTCGCGAGAAGGACAAGCTTCATTAGAGAACTCGCGGTTAGCACGACCCAGGCGTTAGCAGGCAGTAGCAGTAGAGAGACGAGCGTCACCACGGGAAGCACAGTAACGTTTACGGTCGTTACCACGAGGCCAAGATCGAAGCCGTACCACGCAGCGACGAAGTCCAGCGGTGCTCGACTTAGAAGGCCCTGAGGGGTCTGGCGCTGCAACGAGACCGGCCGGTCTCGGACAACGCTGAAGAGGACAAGAGCCACAGTGATACCAATCGCAACGCACGCGCACGTCAACGCGGACGCGTGCGATCGGATGAGCTCGCCAAGGCAGACCGCGCCAACACCTAAGGCCAGCGTCGCCAACAGTAATCCGAGCGCGAAAAACCCAATGAACCGCCAACCGCTCTTGGGATTATCACAATAGAGTGGTGCGGACACGCCGACCATTGATATGCCTCAAGGACTGTACTGTTGGAAGATCGCGCCACCGACTCCCAAGCAGGCAATTACCGTCGTTACCAGCATTCCGCTCATGCTACGGCATCCTACGGGTGAGGATTGCATGTCGCCGCCGAATAACCCTGGCAGTAGCATTCACCACAGTCGCAAGTGTAGCCATCAATTGAGCAGTGCCAGCCATACCATTTGTTGCCAGTACACGCACAATTGGTGAGGAAATAGTTGTATGAACTCGGCGGATTGGCGTAGTAGAGATGGCAGCAACCATAGTCCTGAAGCGCAGAGGCACTCTTCGCGAATCCAACAATCGACGCTGCAGCCCCGAGCCCGGCCGCACCTATCCCGCCAAGAAACTTGCGGCGACTCTTGTCTGACGCAGGCTCGGCCGCTGTGTCGGTGGACCCGATAGTTGACTTTCTGAACATAGCTATTCTACCTCCGCGTTCCGAGCTAAGACGGTAATTGACGCACGGTCTACGTGCACTCCTGCCGAGATCCGTGCTTTGGCGTCCAGAGTGACGAGAATGGGCGAAGTGGTCACTCCTAGTTCGCGTTGACACCAATGCCCGCCAGGATCGACTGAGACGGGTATAGCGTCGTGCAGGCCGGTTGAACGTAACCATCGGTCGCCCGATCGTTGGTTAGGGCAAGATACGACAACCCCAAGGTCTGTGGGCGGCGGTTGGGTCGCCAGCACGCGTGCGACCGAATCACACTCGGTGCAGATTGAACTCAGTACCAGGATGCGACGGAGCTGCCTCAGCTCCGGTACGTCCGTCATTTCAGGCGCTGCTCCAACACGGAGAGCAAGCTGTGGAGGGGGTGTCGTCCTGCGGGAGAGTTCACCGAGCATGATGAAGCAGAACGCGATGGCGATTGTGTTGAAGATGGTTAGAACGAGGATCATCGGACACGCTCTAAGACTTCTACCAATGATTTCACTGGAAGCAAACCCGCGTCATCCTGATTGCCGGGGGACGCGCGCTCCAGCCGCAGAAATAACACAGCCGAGACGGCGAGGAGCGAAAGGCCAAACAACGAGACCAGAGCGCCTCGGTCGTTCGATTGCGGAAGAGTTCCGGATATGGCGAGACCCAGCCCGAGAGCGATTCGCCACGATCGTGGAAGTGCGAGTGCGGGCCCCGCTGTGCCAAAGCAGCCACAGTCGCGGGAATCACGCCACATCAAGATTGTCGATCCCACAATGGCAACTCCGAGCGTAACGGCTCCGATGGCTACTACGCGTTGATCTGGAGCTAGGATGAAAGCTAGTGAAAAGACGATCTCTGCAAACCCAATCAGACGCGAGAGCCAAAGGCCACTAACGCGGGCGCGACCGGGCACCGGGATCGGCGCCGGGTGGGCCACCTTGACTAGGCCGGTCCACGCGACCACCCCGACCAGCAACGCCAAGAGCCAAGAACCCATTGCGCACCCCCCTCGTGTTGGTACACGCGGGGCATGATACAGCATCAGGAGACCGAGATGGTCCGTCGTCCCGCTGCAGAAGCTCGGCGCGCTATGCCAAGCCGGTTGCGCCCGTGGTTTGCGTCTGACTTCGCCGCGGAGGATGGATCGCGAAATGACCCAAGGCTGGTTGTCTCCTCGATCACGTTGAGAGGAGCAGTTGATGACCGAGGCGAGGACGCGGAGGCAGCCGAAGAGGTTGTCGGCGGAGACGAAGTGGGAGATCTTCTTGCAGGTGACCGCGGGCGAGATCTCCCAGGCCGACGCGGCGCGGCAAGTGGCAGGTCGACGTGTCGACCGTGATCGGGATCCGGCGCACCGTCAAGGACGCGGCGTTGGCTGCGCTGGCCCGCCAGCCTGGCCGGCCGGTCAAGGAACGGAACTGGGAGCTCGACGCGGCGCGGACCGAGATCGCGGCGTTGACCGAGGCGATCAAGGCGCAAGCGATCGAGTTGGCGGTGATCCGGGGAAAGTCCGGTTGGGGCTGACCGGCGCGCTCCCGGCGAGAGTCCCCGCCGATGTCAAGGAGCTGGTCCTCAAGACTGTCGACGACGCTGTCGCCGGCGGGTTCGCCCACAGCTGGGTGTGCTCGTTGTGGCAGGTGTCCGACGACCGTGTCCACCGCTGGCGGGCCCGCCGCCGCGATGTCGGCACGCTCGCCGACCGGGCGCCCGGAGGCCATCCGGCGCATGGGATCCTGCCCGCCGAGATCGACGCGATCCTGGAGATCGTCGAGCGGTGGGGGCCCATCGACCGGTCGCACCGCAAGCTCGCCCACCGCGGCTCCTACGAGGGTCTGGTGTGGGTCGCCCCGTCGACGTTCCGGCGTGTCCTGGCCGCTCACGGGCTCGTGGTGCCTCAGCTGCCGCCGCGGACCCGCAGCGAGAAGAAGCCGTGGCCGGAGTGGCTGGTGTGGGAACCGAACCGGATCTGGATCTACGACGCCACCCACTTCAGCCGCGCCAGGCGGGTCGTGTTCGCGATCGTCGACATGGTCAGCCGACGGTGGATCGACACGCTCGTGTCTGTCGAGGAGACCGCCACCCAAGTGCAAGTGATCTTCGAGCACGCCGTCGAGGCCGAAGGACTGCTCGACTTGCTCACCGACGCGCGTCTCGACCTGGCCGTCGATAACCCGAACCGGCCGATCCTGCTCGCCGTGTCCGACAACGGCCCGCCGATGGCCTCGCGCGACACCCGGGCGTTCATGACGCTGCTGGCCATCGCGCAGCATCGCGGGCGGCCCCACACCCCGACGGACCAGGCCTGGATCGAGAGCTTCTTCGGGCACATCAAGGGCGAGTGGCCCCACCTCGAAGACATCGTCGATCCTGTCGTGCTCGAGGTCGAGCTGGCCCGTGTGCGGATCGAGTACAACAGCGTGAGACTGCACGAAGCGATCGGCTACGTCACCCCCGACGACGAGCACTACGGCCGAGGACAAGCCATCCGTGAGGCCCGCCGGCAAGGCCTCCAACGAGCCCGACAAGAACGGCTCGAACACCACCGCCGGCACAACCACCCGAACCCCGAGGAAACCCCATGAGTTGGATCATTTCCAACCCGTTCTCCGCGGCAAAGTCAGAAACGCCTCACCCGAGGTAGGCAGTTACAGATCGGTTGCGACCGCAACAGATGCCTGCAGTTGGCCGTCGCCAGCGGTGGCGGGCGAGCGCCCGTTGGCAGGCATGCCCGAGTCGTCCCCGACCGGTTCACACAGCGTCGCGCTGCGTGCTTGGAGGCGGGCGTCGAAGGTCTGGGCGCTTATGTACAGTTGTTGTCGCATGACTTCGGGGGTCCTCTAGGGACGGCGTCGAAAGCCGTGCAGTTCCCGCCCACGGCCGTTGCGGTCTAGCGCGACCAACCGGTGAGAGTCCGTCGCCCCTGATCTAGGTCGGTATCCAGCGCCGACTCGCCACCGCGCAGCCCGCCGAGCATGTGCGCCGGTGCTGTGACAGACTCGAACCGACCGACCGTCGAACTCAGATGCGATCCGCCTGGGCGGCGTCGCTTGGCAGCACGCTTTCGGAAGCAACTTGCCGATCAGCAGCTCACGGACGCCCTGCTAGTAGGACGCGGAAAGGCTAGGTTCGGCGAACGTGCGCCAAATCTCCCAGCCGCTCGGCGGCCGTCTGAGGCCCTCGATCGGTCCGGGATGACTCCTACCAGCCGGCGTTTCGCAGCTCTCTGCGGGCCCGATCGGAGAATTTCCGCATCTTGCTAGCGGCTCGGGGTCGGCTGCTCCGCCCGTGGGCTGTCGAGCGCCGGTCTCGAGGCGCTCGACATCGGCCACCTGTTCCGCCAGATCGTCACCCGCGGTGATATCGCTTGCGGGAATTCCGCAGGGGCCGGGACCAAGTCCGACTGTCCGACACTCGGAGGTTGGTCTTGGTGCTCAACATCCTCCGCAGGCGTCTATGGCGACAGCGATGAATTTCTTCGGGCCGCCATCACGGCCGGAATGATCGCGATCGTCCTGTAACCCTTCGTTGCGCCGAGGGGTTAGGACCCAGCCAACACGGACCTGCGCAGCGAACGCGAGGCGACGTCTCTGTCTCCACTCGCAATCGTGGCACTGCGCAAGGATCCAGCTATTCGACGGGCGCGCGGCGCTCCGTCAGGCGTGCCCAGCCGTCGTCGCATCTCTCATGCGGCAGCGCAGATGGCGCCGCCATATCCGCGAGAAACCCTAGGTCTAGCGAGCGATGGACATTGACGTACTTGCGCAGTATTACGCCGCGCTTGCGAAATCCCGTGTCGCCGACGCCGCGCATGTTGGATTGGCCCCGATGTCGACTCAAGAAATGCCGGACAGGGGGCGAACTCGGCCGCGACTATCGATCACATCGGCGATATTACTGCACGCGGTTCTCTCAGAGGTAAAATGAGGTAGCTTCGGTCATCTCCCGCAAAGGGGCGATACGCTGATCTCAGCCCGCGACATGACGAATGAGCGTTCTGATCACTTGACGTCAAGACGCACGGTACTTTCGCCGTCGAGACGACTTAGCTTAATAGACCAACAACCTGGTATCGAAAAACGACTCCTATCCCGTACTCGTCGCCCGGCTCACGAAAGCTGCTCGACGAATGGGGTTCGGGGCCGAAACTCAGCGGCACGTCCGCCCCAACTGGTGAGGTCACTTGAATCGAAAGAGGTCCGGAGCCCGTAACTCTCCATACGATCTTTGTCGGGTTCGATCCGCTCACAACCGGTACGTCGCCAATGACTAGTCCCGCGACCTGCAACGAACCCCCGCCGGTTAGTAGCGCATTGCCATAAATGGGGTCCGTAGTCGGGGATGAAAATTCACACGAGCTGAAGTGACTAGACAAAGGCTTACCGCAGGCAGTGAAGCCGATCCCAAGAACGCCGACGAACAACAGGTACAGCTGCGGGGATCGACGAAGACCGGTGGATGTGAACCCTTGCCGGCTCATCATGAGTGGGCAGTATAGGCAATCACCATCGCAGCACCAGAACGATGCCGGTCGTTGATGCGCCTGATCTGGCTCGTACTCGTCGAGGAGCATCCCACCGCGAAAGCCCGACGGTCACAGGGCTCGGTTCAGCGCACGTCGACCCGCAGCGGTCAGACGTGTCCCAGGCATCGTGCCCCTCACCAGGACATCCGCCGCCATGACCACCCTGCCAACACCGTGGCCCTCTTGCCGAGCGGGAGTACTGGAAGTTCTTCCGCCACCAGTGCGTCGAGATGCCCTGGAGTGACCCCCGGTCGGCGGACGTGAGGTGAGCGATGGCTCGTCTCGGAAGGAGTCCCGATGCCTCGTTCTCACGCTCCGGAGTGCGTCAGCGTGCCGTGGAGCTGGCGCGGCTGCGGGAGAAGCCGGTCGCGCAGATCGCTGCTGATCTCGGGATCTCCGATAGCTGCTTGCGGAACTGGGACCTCTACACCCAGCACCGGACCAGTGAGGGCTGGGTCGACCTTGCCGTCGTGACCGACGCCTGGAGTCGTCGGGTCGTGGGCTGGTCGATCGCTGATCACATGCGCGCCGAACTCGTCGCTGATGCCATCGATATGGCGACCTGGCGGCGGCGACCGCAAGGACAGCAGGGCACCCAGCTATGTGGACAACCGGCACGACTTGGTCGGCTCGGGGTGGTCGAGTGAGATTGTTCGGGTGGCTGCGTCGGCGATGGTGGGGTCGTGGCTGGTGGTGAGCACGCAGGTGCCGCTCGTGGTGAGGTGTGAGAGGACGGTGATCACTGTTGCGGCGTGTTCGGGGTCTTGATGGCAGGTGGGTTCGTCAGCGAGGAGCAGTTGCGGTCGGACGATGGCGGCTCGGGCGATGGCGGTGCGTTGTTGTTGGCCGAGTGAGATCTCGGCGGGGAGACGTCGAGCTTGTTCGGTGAGATCGAAGCTTTCGAGCAGTTCGGTGACACGTGGGCCGAGTTGTCGTTGGCGGATTCCGGCGAGGCGTAGGACGTGTTCGAGGTTCTCCGCGACGGAGAGTTCGTCGGCGAGCGTGAGAGTTTGGGGGGCGATTGCTGTGGCGTTCCAGCGTCGCCATCGGTCTTGGTCGGCCCAGGTGCCGTGGCGGTTGATGGTTCCGCTGTCGGGGTTGCACCATCCGGCGAGGAACGCGAGCAGTGTGCTCTTGCCGCTGCCGGATCGGCCTTGGAGGGCGACGAATTCGCCGGCGTGGAGTTGGAGGCTAGTGGTGGCGAGGCCGCTGGTGGCGTCCCAGTGTTTGGTGACGTTGTCGATGGACACGAGTAGTTCGCCGGTCACTGATCGATGACCTTTCCGTGGTAGAGGTGAATGACCGTGTCGGCGAGATCGATCACGTTGGCGTCGTGGCTGGCGACGAGGAGTGTCGTGTTGGCGCCGGGTGCGGTGCGGAGGGCGTGGACGACGGCTGCTGCCGCGTGCGGGTCGAGTGACGCGGTGGGTTCGTCGGCGAGGACCAGGGTGGGTGGTCCGACGAGCGCGACGGCGACGGCGAGACGCTGCTGCTCGCCGCCGGAGAGTTGCCAGGTCTGCTTGTGAGCGGGGCCGGAGAGCCCGACGCGGTCGAGGAGGTCGCCGATGGCGTCGTCGTCGAGGTCGACGCCGCGCAGCTCGGCGGCCCATCGAAGGTTTTCGATGGTGTCGAGTGTGTCCAAGAGGTTGTCGGCGGGGGTGGGCAGCACGAGCCCGAGTGAGCGTCGCCGGAGCGCGCGGCGCTCGCTTCGCCGTAGTCGTTGCACGTCGATCTGGTTGATGAGCACTTCGCCGTGGTCGGCGCGGTCGACGCAGCCGGCGATGGCGAGCAGCGTCGATTTGCCGCTGCCGGATGGCCCGGCGAGCGCGGTGAAGCTGGCGGGCTTGACGGTGAGGTTGATGTCGTTGAGCGCGACGACTTCACCACCGGGTGATCGGAACGCTCGAGTGATGTGGCGCATCTCCACGACGGGAAGAGCGTGCGGCTCGGTGTCAGGTGCCACTGCGCATCAGCTCCATCGGGTCGGCACGCCGGACACTGAACACGCCGACGCAGGTGATCGCAACGACCGCGACGAGGCCGACCCCGACGGCGGTGATGGTTGTTGGTGTGTCGATGATGACTCGTGCTGGTGGGGGCAAGTCACGCACGGTGTCGAGCTTGGCGACGGCGACGCGGAGGACGCCGACCGCGGTCGTGATGCCGAGCACGGCGCCAGCAAGGAACGGGATGGCCAGCTCGGTGAAGATCCCTGCGGCAAGGCCGAACGTGCTGCGACCCATGGGTCGTGTGAGGATGTCGTTGGCTTGGCGTGATCGTCGGCGAGCGTCGAGCACAAGGAGTTGAGCGACGACGACGACGATGCCGATGACGACACCGAACGCGGCGAGCGCCGAATACGACCAGCGCACAGCGAGGAAACCGATGACGTCGAACACCTCATCGATTCGTTGCGTCGAACGCACCGTGAACCCGGCCACGCGCAGCTGATCGACAGCGTCCGCCGGCGGGTCTCGCAACCAAACCTGTTCCGTGCCCGGCACGGCCTTATCGACCAGCCGGCCACGGTCCACGACGACGAGGGTGCTCCCGTTGTGTTCTCCGGGGAACCAACGCACCGAGGCGACCCGGTCGACGGCGAAGGACTGCCCCGTCAATGTCGTCAACGTGGTCGGGTCGGCCGAGCCGACCACGATCGCCGGGATCACCTCGTCGGGCGACGAACGCGCGAGTTCGGCGAGAAGCACTTCGAGCGTGACATCGGCTGCGTCGGCACGCCAGCGGACCGCGGTGGCGAACGTGGCCGGGTCGACGCCGAGCACGGTGACCCGGCCACCGTTGCTGTCGCGGACGTCCACCTGACGCACGACGGTGCCGCGCAGCCCGCCCGGGACGGCGGTCGTGCCTGCCGCGACCGAAACGGCCTCGTCGCTTCCGACGAACACCGCCGCCTTATCGGCAAGCAACTGCTGGGCGCTCGCGGTCATCGCGGTGGCGATCGTGAACGCTCCGATCGCGAGCGCCGTCGCTGTGGCAACCACGACGCTGACGACGGGTTCCGCGCCGACGCGCCGCAACCCTGTGACCACCGGCAACGGCAACCGGCGACCCCACTGGCGGCTGCGTCGCGCCAACCACACCATCGGACGGGAGGCCACCGCGATCACCGCCAACACAGCAGCGAGCGCGAACGCTTGAGCAAGAAGATCACCACCCGTCGCGCGTTCACCGACCAGCCGCACACCACCGGAGCGTTCCAACCGCAAGAACGAAGCCACCGCGGCCCCCACAACGATCAGTTCCCACGGAAACCAGCGCAGGCGTCTGCGGCGAACGGTGTCGACCGTCGACGATGCGCTGACCGCGCCAACGGCACCGACAATCACGACGCCAAGCACCGCCCCGATCGCCGCCGACACCCACGCTGCGCGCACCGGCCCCGGTTCCAGCTCAGAGGTCGGTCCCAGCGTCATGACCGCGGCGAACGCCAGAGCACCGCCGAGCACCGTCCCCGCAACCACCGGCGCCACCACACCGGCGCCCAGACGCGCTGCCAGCGACCACGGCGATTCGCCGCGCAACAACCGCAAGTGCAACTCACGCCGACGCTGCCGGGCCAACAGCACCGCGCCACCACTCAGCAGCAGCACACCCGCTGCGACGCCGGCCCAACGGATCGGAGCCACCGTCCGAGCAACGACCACGCCAACTTGCTCTGCCTGCACGATCAACCGGGTCAGCTGCGGCGCATCAGACCGACTCGGACGCAACTGGGCATAACCAGCACCTGCCGCCGACAATGCCGTGTTGTAGCCAGCCTCCACCCGTCCATACCCGGCTGCTAACGCCCTGGCCTCGTGCACCGTCAACGTCTCGCGGTCTGGACCCAGCTCCCACGTTGTCGTCACCTGGCTACCGAAGCGGGCGAGCGTCGCCGGGTCGACCAACATCATCGCCGGCGGCCACTGATCGTCACGATCCGGGCGAAGCTGCGAACGCAGGCCACACCAGAAGCTCGGCTCGGGTTCGATCGGGATGTCCCGGAATACCCCAACCGTGGTCAACGCCAGCGGTGTCGCTGGCACGTGCTCCGACGACCCGTCAACGAACGTCACGTCGTACCCCCCATCGGCCGACGGCGCCTCGCTCCGCACAGCCGGCCCACCCGCCGGCAACTCCGGCGGTGCGGTCGCCAACAGACGGCTCCCCGTCGAAGCACCGACGTGGCGGCCCTCGCCAACCGGGACAAGCACGTCCCCAGAACCGAGCGAGCCGACTCCATCGACGACATCGACATGATCGAGCTGACCGTCTCGAGCCACCAGCAACACCCGCTGCGACGCCGCCGAGGACTCATCAACGGTGTACGTCGAGTACACCCCGCGAGTCACCGTCGGCGCCGACGCATGCGGCACCGTCGAACCCAGCCGATCCAGCTCGTTCAATAGAGCCGAGTCGCCTCCGACGACCGCACTGTCCGGCAAAGCAACCGTCAGACCAACGTCACCACCGCACGTCGCCGCCAAGCCCCGCTGCAACGCCTCCGACGCCGTCGCCGACACGAACAGCGGACCGCCAGCGACACCCACCGCGATCAACGCCGACGCAGCAACCACCGCCGCGCCACCCAACCCGGCCCGACGCACCTGCGCGAACATCAACAAGGCAAACCTACCGCGAGCGACACTGGCACTAGCCGCCACCAAACCCCAGCATCCACTGACCATCCCCCCGTTGGGCGGACACCTCGTATAGGAGGAAGTCCATGTCCAACAAGAAGCGGTCGCCGGGTCGTCCGGCGAAGTATCCGCCTGAGTTCCAGCGGGACGCGGTTGCGATGGTGCTCGATGAGCAGCGTTCGATCGCGGATGTTGCTCGTTCGCTCTTGGTGAACGAGGGCACGTTGGGGAACTGGGTCGCGAAGGCGCGCCGTGAACGCGCCCAGGGGACCGAGTTGAACGCCGACGAACGCGTCGAGTTGGCGGAGTTGCGCGGTGAGGTCACGCAGTTGCGGATGGAGCGTGATCTGCTCAAACGATCGATGGCCTTCTGGGTGAAGGAGTTGATGCTGTGACTCGCTATCGCTGCGTCGACGACCAGAAGGCAGCCGGGTTCCCGGTCACCGCGGCGTGCGAGGCGGCTGGCGTGTCCACGTCGGGGTTCTACGACTGGCGCACACGTGAGGCTGGCGCACCGACGGACCGTCAGGTCGCCGAGGCCGAGCTCGTCTCGTTGATGGCCGAGATCTTCGACGCCTCCGACGGCAACTACGGCGTCCCGCGGATGCTGCGCGAGCTGCGCCGCGCCGGTCTCGCGGTCAACCACAAGCGGGTGCGTCGGCTGATGCGCCGCCATGGGATGGCGGGCAGGTTCCGGCGGCGACGCTGCCAGACCACGTTCCCGGGCCGGACGGCTACGTGATCCCGGACCTCGTCGAGCGCGGCTTCGCGCCCGGCGCCCCGGACCGGGCGTGGTGCCAGGACATCACCTACATCGCCACCGGCGAGGGCTGGCTCTACCTGGCGTCGGTCCTCGATCTGGGCAGCCGGCGGCTGGTCGGCTACTCGATGGCCGACCACATGCGCACCGAGCTCGTCACCGACGCCCTGTCGATGGCCGTCGCTGCCAGAGGCGGCGTGAGCGGGGTGATCGCGCACGCGGATCGTGGGTCGCAGTACACGTCGAACGACTACCTCTCGTTCTGCGCCGACAACAGGCTGCGCCCCTCGGTCGGACGGACCGGGGTGTGCTGGGACAACGCCGTCGCCGAGTCATTCTGGGAATCGCTGAAACGTGAATGCGTCCAAGGACGAGTGTTCGCGACCCGCGCCGACGCCCGCAGAACGATCTTCCGCTGGATCAACTGGTATAACACGGAAAAGACTTCACGGAAGTCTCGGCTATATCCCACCAATCGAGTGGGAAACACAGTATAATCAAGCAGCATAAACCCCGTCCGGCCAACGGGGAGATGGCCACACGTGGTTTGCGTCTGACTTCGCCGCGGAGGATGGATCGCGAAATGACCCAAGGCTGGTTGTCTCCTCGATCACGTTGAGAGGAGCAGTTGATGACCGAGGCGAGGACGCGGAGGCAGCCGAAGAGGTTGTCGGCGGAGACGAAGTGGGAGATCTTCTTGCAGGTGACCGCGGGCGAGATCTCCCAGGCCGACGCGGCGCGCAAGTGGCAGGTCGACGTGTCGACCGTGATCGGGATCCGGCGCACCGTCAAGGACGCGGCGTTGGCTGCGCTGGCCCGCCAGCCTGGCCGGCCGGTCAAGGAACGGAACTGGGAGCTCGACCACGGCGCGGACCGAGATCGCGGCGTTGACCGAGGCGATCAAGGCGCAAGCGATCGAGTTGGCGGTGATCCGGGGAAAGTCCGGTTGGGGCTGACCGGCGCGCTCCCGGCGAGAGTCCCCGCCGATGTCAAGGAGCTGGTCCTCAAGACTGTCGACGACGCTGTCGCCGGCGGGTTCGCCCACAGCTGGGTGTGCTCGTTGTGGCAGGTGTCCGACGACCGTGTCCACCGCTGGCGGGCCCGCCGCCGCGATGTCGGCACGCTCGCCGACCGGGCGCCCGGAGGCCATCCGGCGCATGGGATCCTGCCCGCCGAGATCGACGCGATCCTGGAGATCGTCGAGCGGTGGGGGCCCATCGACCGGTCGCACCGCAAGCTCGCCCACCGCGGCTCCTACGAGGGTCTGGTGTGGGTCGCCCCGTCGACGTTCCGGCGTGTCCTGGCCGCTCACGGGCTCGTGGTGCCTCAGCTGCCGCCGCGGACCCGCAGCGAGAAGAAGCCGTGGCCGGAGTGGCTGGTGTGGGAACCGAACCGGATCTGGATCTACGACGCCACCCACTTCAGCCGCGCCAGGCGGGTCGTGTTCGCGATCGTCGACATGGTCAGCCGACGGTGGATCGACACGCTCGTGTCTGTCGAGGAGACCGCCACCCAAGTGCAAGTGATCTTCGAGCACGCCGTCGAGGCCGAAGGACTGCTCGACTTGCTCACCGACGCGCGTCTCGACCTGGCCGTCGATAACCCGAACCGGCCGATCCTGCTCGCCGTGTCCGACAACGGCCCGCCGATGGCCTCGCGCGACACCCGGGCGTTCATGACGCTGCTGGCCATCGCGCAGCATCGCGGGCGGCCCCACACCCCGACGGACCAGGCCTGGATCGAGAGCTTCTTCGGGCACATCAAGGGCGAGTGGCCCCACCTCGAAGACATCGTCGATCCTGTCGTGCTCGAGGTCGAGCTGGCCCGTGTGCGGATCGAGTACAACAGCGTGAGACTGCACGAAGCGATCGGCTACGTCACCCCCGACGACGAGCACTACGGCCGAGGACAAGCCATCCGTGAGGCCCGCCGGCAAGGCCTCCAACGAGCCCGACAAGAACGGCTCGAACACCACCGCCGGCACAACCACCCGAACCCCGAGGAAACCCCATGAGTTGGATCATTTCCAACCCGTTCTCCGCGGCAAAGTCAGAAACGCCTCAGTCGTGAAGGTTCACTCAACCAAATCCTCGACGGCGACCTCGACGATCACGTCGGCACCTTCCTCGACAGCGAAGCACCCCCACAGTGAACCGCCCAACGACCGGCGATGGAGGACGCTGGTCGATCGCCATCGACCTGGATGTTCGAGGACACTCCCCAGGGAGTGCGCGACCCCGAACCCACCGCACGGAGCACGATCGGTCCGGCGATCAAGGACGCGGCCAGTTGCGCAGCGCCCTGCCGGTAAATCGGGGCCGATCTCGATCGGCTCTCGGCGTCGCTACGTTCACCAATGTGCCGAGGATCTCCGCCTTCTACGGGATCATCATCGCGATGTACTTCGTCGATCACCCACCACCACACTTCCACGCGAAGTACGGCGAGTTTGAGGCACAGATCGCGATCGCGACGGGCGAGGTGCTGCACGGCGAGTTGCCGCGACGTGCCCGAGCGCTCGTCGAGGAGTGGACCGAGTTGCATCGCGATGAGCTCCTACAGGACTGGGAGCGGGCCGCCCGACAAGAGACGCTGCGTAGAATCGACCCGTTGCCATGAGCGCCGCATACGAGATCCGAGCCGTCGAGCACCTCGGCGGCCATCGCCTTCGGCTGACGTTCGCCGACGGGCTCACCGGCGACGTGGATCTGACCAGTCTCTTCGCTGCACCGGTCGGGCCGATGTTCGAGCCGCTCCGTGACGTCGCCTACTTCGCCCGAGTCGTCGTCGACGACGAGTTGGGCACCATCGTCTGGCCGAACGGCGCCGATCTCGCGCCGGACGTGCTCCACTCGCAAGCGTTGAGCCTCACCTGATCGCTGAGCCGTCGCCAAACGCTCCACACTCACAGGGCCGCGCTGCGCCAGCGACCCCACGAAGGCACGAAACACGTGAGCCATCCGGAAACGTGCGCCCGATATCCCTCCGCCTCCGGCCGACGGGAGAGCATCAACCACTCCCCTCCGATCCGGATCAGGAGGAGCTGCGAATGCGACGGACGCTGGCAGGACACACACCCACTATCAGGGGCTGATCGCGACGTTGGCGGGGATGCGTTGGCGCAGGGCGAGCGAGCCGGCGACGCCGAGCAGCGAGGCGGTCAACGGGATCACCCACACGGCGGTCTCGGAGTGTTGCAGGACGACGCCGCCGATCGTGTTGGCCAGGCCCATGCAGCCCTGGAAGACCATCGTCATCAGGCCGAAGTAGCGGCCGACCAGTTCGGGCGGGGCGAGGTCCGACGTCAGCGGCTGGCGGACCGCGCCGAGCACCGCCTCGCCGAAGCCGCCGAGCACCTGGGCGACGGCGATGGCGACGATCGCCACGGCGACGGTGACGTGGGCGGTCGTGACCATCAGCGCGAACGCGGCGACGAACCACAGGTTCATCAGCGCCAGCGAGGCCATCCGCGGCCGGCCACGCACCCAGCGCAGCGTCGGGATCTGGGTGAGCACGACGCTCGCCGCGCCGAACGTGAACAGCACGCCGATCGTCGTCTTGTCGATCCCGAGCGACGACGCGTAGGCCGGCATGAACGAGAACAGGAACCCGAAGCCGAGCCCGATGGCGATGTCCGTGCCGAGCAGGCGCACGAAGAACTCGTCGCCGAGCACGCGGCGGAAGCCGTTCACGCGCGCGGCGGACTGCTCACGCCCGCACGGACGACGCTCCTCCAAAGCGACGGGCAGCACGCGACCGGTCGGCATCCCCGGCAGCACCGCGAGGAACAGCACGTAGGTCGCGACGTTGACGGCGAACAGCCAGCGGAACGCCCCGAGCGTGTTGGCGTGGACGAGGAAGCCGCCGATCACCCCGCCGAGCGCGGCGCCGAGGTTCAGCGAGGCGCGGGCCCAGGCCGACACCGCCGGGCGCTCCTCGGGCGTGACGATCAGCGCCAGCAACGCCTGCTGCGACGGGAACCACAGCGCGTTGCCGACGCCGAGCAGCATCGACACCGCGACCGCGGCGGGGAACGACGTGACGAACGCGTACAGGCAGCCGGCAGCGATGGACACGACGCAGCCGGCGGCGAGCGTGCGCCGCGCCCCGACGCGGTCCGACAGCCAGCCGCACACCGGCGTCAGCAGCACCATCGTGAAGCTCATCGCCCCGACCGCCAGGCCGGCGCGTCCGAGCGGGATGCCGCGCACCTCGTGGAAGTAGATGAGGACGAAGCCGAACAGCGCCGCCGAGCCGACCATGTTGACGACGGTGGCGAGGAAGAACCGTCGCAGCGCGGGGCTGAACGTGCGGAAGCCGTGCGTCGTCACGGCCGCACGGTACGGCGTCGACGCGCCGGTCTCCGAGCGAGTTCCCGGGCCGTCGGTAGCGTGGCGGCGTGCACCCATCGAGCCCGCCGACCAGCGACGGCCGGCCGGTGGTGGTGCTCGGCGAGTTCGACGGCTTCCACCTCGGGCACCGCCAACTCGTCGATGCCGCCGCCCAGCTCGCCCGCGGCGACGGGCGCCCGATCGTCGGCGTGGTGCTCGACGACCCGGGCGCCGAGCGGGTGCTCACCGGCATCGACGAGCGCTGCTGGGCGCTGCTGGCGTGCGGCGCCGGTTCGGCGGTCGCCATCACGTTCACCGAGCCCGACGACCCGACCGCCGGCGCGCACGCCATCGACGAGATCGTCGCCCGCTTCGACCCGGCCATGATCGTCACCGCCTGTCTGCCGGGCAACCCGAACACGGCGCGCTACCCGGCGCTGCGCGTCGAGTGCGAGCACCGCGGCCTGACGATGGTCGAGGTACCGCGGTGGCTGGACCCCGACGGCAGCCTGATCACCGCGGCACGGATCCGCGGCGCCCTCGCGAGCGGCGACGTGGTGCGCGCCGCCGACTGGCTCGGCCGGCGCTTCAGCCTCAGCGGCCCGGTCGTGCACGGCAGCGGCCTCGGTCGCACGATCGGCTTCCCCACCGCCAACCTCGAGCTGCCGCCCAACCAGTTCGTGCCGATGAACGGCGTGTACGCCGCGGTCGTCGAGCTGCCCGACGGCGACGAGCGCCGGGCCGCGGTCAACATCGGCGTGCGCCCGACGGTGGAGGAGCACGGCAAGCTCGTCGTCGAGGCGCACCTGCTCGACTTCGACGGCGACCTCTACGACCAGCGGATCACGGTCGCGTTCCGGCGCTGGCTGCGCGACGAGCGCCGCTTCGAATCCCTCGACGCGCTCGTCGCCCAGCTCGCCACCGACATCCGCCAGATCCGCCTCCTGCTCCGTCACTGAGCCCTTCGACGCTCGATTCGCTCGCTGCGCTCGCTCATCTCGGTCGAGCTTCGAGGAGCGGCCTACGGCCGCACCCAGCTGGCAGTGCGCCTCACGCGAAGCGAGTCGGCGCACGGCGAAGGGGGATCGGCGGACCGCCCCCTCCGCACCACCCCCGACGCGACGCGATGTTGTGTACTGTCCGTGCACCCATCGTCCGTACGGGAGGGCGAGCATGGAGCTGCGTGTGCCCGGCATCGGCGGGCCGGATCCTGAGTCGGTGCTCGGATGCCCACCGAACCATGCCGTGCCCACGTGGCGCAGCCAGCCGTCGGCGCGCAGCATGGTGCGCCACGCCGCCGGTGACTACGACGTCCACGTCTACGACTGGCGGCCGCTGACGTCGGGCTCGCGCAGCTTCGCGGTGTGGCCGCTGCTCGCGCCGTTCACGTTCGTCAACGTCGCCGGGTGGATGGGACCGCCGGACCGTCGCCGCGGCTGGCTGCACCGCTGGGCGAGCATCCTCGTCGGCATCACCGTGACGGCGCAGTGTGTGGTGTGGCTGGTCGTCGCTTCCGTCAACGGCTGGCGGGTCTACCTCGACGACGACGCCCGGCGGGCGGCCTACTGGGCGGGCGTCGGCACCGCAGCCGTCGCCATGGGGCTGCTCGTCCTCGGGGCGACGTACATGGCCTCGGGCTTCGAGCGCTACCGGCCGAGCGCCTGGACCGACCCACCGGCCGGCCCGTCGTGGCGGCACCCGTGGGGGCGCGGGATCACGATGACGACGGCCGACGAGCACTTCTACGACAGCGGGGCCGAGCACCGCGCCCACTGGCGGGTGCACGTCCTCGTCGCCGCCGCGACCGCGGCGACGACGGTCGTGCTCACACTCGGTGGCGGCAGCGCCGGCAACCCGTGGCGCGGGCTCGACCGTGTCGTCGTCGCCGCCGGCGCCGCACCGTTCGTGGCGATCGCCGTGCTCGTCCTCGTCGCGCTGGCCCCCGACTCGTCCGGCCGGCCGCTCACGGCGCGCCTCGCCGGCGCCGGCGCGGCGACGCTCGGCGTCATGCTCCTCGGGGGTCTCGTGTCGGCGGCGATGATCGCCGTCGTCGGCACCGAGCACGTCCCGACCGGCCCGGCGATGATGCTGTTCGAGCTGTACGGCTGGGTGGCGTTCGCGGTGCTGGCGCTCGCCGGCCTGATCGTCCTGTTCGCCGCCCAGACCCGATCGCCTGCCGAACGGTCGCCGCTCGGCGCCGAGCTGCTCGGCTCGTCCGTGGCCCGGCTGCGCGCTCGCGTCGCACCGGCGGTCGCCCGCATCGACGTGATCCTCGCCCTCGTCGCGGTGGGCGTGCCGAGCGCCGCCGCGGTCCTGTCGTGGGTGCGCTGGTTCCACCACGACGACGGCGAGCGATGGCGGCTGACCGCGTCGCTCGGCGTCAGCCTCGGGCGGTGGACGGTGCTGGCCGTCGCCGCGCTGATGATCGTCAACCTCGTCAAGTCACGGGCCAACCCGGCGGCGCTGCGCCGGATCGGCAACCTGTGGGACATCGTCACGTTCTGGCCCCGCTCGTACCACCCGTTCGCCGTGCGGCCGTACGCCGAGCGCGCCGTGCCCGAGCTGCGCGAGTTCGTACTCCACGCGCCGAGCCGCGGCCCGCTCGTCGTCACCGCCCACAGCCAGGGCTCGGTGCTGGTGCTCGCGGCGATCGAACCGGTGCTCGGCGACGTGCGCGGCCGACTCGAGTTCGTCACGTTCGGCTCGCCGTTGCGCAGCCTGCACGGCCGGTTCTTCCCACGATGCTTCGCCGCCGACCGAATCGCCGCCGTCCACGCCACCCTCGGCAGCGGCTGGCGCAACGTGTTCCGCTGCACCGACCACGTCGGGCGGGCGGTGTTCGCCGACGACGCCGAGGCGTTGGCGACATCCGCGTCCACCCGGCGGGTGCTGCGCGTCGACCTCCCCGACCGGCCGATCGCCGACCCGTCGCCGACCGATCGGGCGCTGGAGGGCCACAACCGCTACTGGGAGGCGACCGAGGTGCGCGCCGCCGTCGCACGGATGGTCGGCCATGTCTGACCGAGCGGCCACCAGGGAGCCGGACGTCGAACTTCGCCTCGCGCTGGCGATGCGTGGCGGCGTCAGCCTCGCGGTGTGGATCGGCGGCGCCTGCTGCGAGATCGACGCGCTGCGCACGGCGACGACGACCCGCAACTTCTGGAGCGACTGGCTGCGCCGCTCGGGCTACGAGCGGGTGGTCGTCGACGTCCTCGCCGGGGCGAGCGCCGGTGGCCTGAACGGCGTGCTCTACGCGGCGAGCCAGGTGTACGGCTTCCCCTACGAGAAGATCCGCGACATCTGGCTGCGCCTCGGCAGCACCGAGAGCCTGCTGCGCCGCGAGCCGCCGTACCCGTCGCTGTTCCGGGGCGACGCCTACTTCCAGCGGGAGATGACGGCGAACCTGCACCGGCTGATCGACGACGCGGTCCCGCCCGACCGCCCGCCGGCGGTGGACCTCTCGCTGAGCGTCACCTACGTGGAACCCCTGGAGCGCCCCGTTCCCAGCCCGAACGACCAGCGGCTCACCGAGCGGCGCTTCGCCTCCGGGTTCGTGTTCCGCCATCCCGGTGCGGACACCGGCTGGAAGCACACCGACTTCCCGGACCAGGACGGCGACCGGCGGCGCTTCGACGAGGCCATCGCCCGGCTGGGCCTCGCCGGCCGCGCCACCTCGTCGTTCCCCGGCGCGTTCGAGGCCGCGGCCATGACGGCGCGACGCGTCGAGCGCTTCGGTGACGACCGGCCGCCGGCGGTGCCGGACGACGCCGTGCTGGACATGGGCGGCGTGCTGATGGACCGCGCCGAGACGCCGCTGCCCGGGCGCACGGACCCACCGGTGTTCGTCACCGACGACGGCGGGATCCTCGACAACATCCCGATCGGGCGGGCGCTCGACAGCGGTTGCGGCGGCGGCTGCCGACCAGCGCACCGACCGGCTCGTCGTCTACCTGCAGCCCGGCGGCAGCGGCTCGGCGCACCACTCCCCGGCGGCGACCGCCGCCACGACCGTCACGTCGCTCGCCGATCGGCGCAACACCATCAGCGTGCTGCGCGGGATGGCCCGCTCGCGCCTCGGTGACGAGACGATCAACGCCGACATCGCCGAGCTGGAACGGCAGAACACCGACATCGAGCGGGCCATCGCCATCCGCCGCAGCACGTACGCGACCATCGACGGTGGCGCCGACGCGGTCGCTGCCGCCAGCGCGCAGTGGGCCGGCTACCGGCTCAACCGCGCCCTCGAGGACGCCCACCGCATCGTCCGGCTGCTCGCCGATCCGGTCGGCGCGCAGGGCCACGACCCGTTCCCGCGCAAGCTCGCCGGCACCCCGGTGCGCGACGACGCATGGCGATCGCCGTTGGCCGGCTGGCCGAGCATCGAGCGCACCGAGCTGCCCGGCGCGTTCGCCAACCGCTTCCAGGCCGGCGGCGCGGTGCTCGGCGTCGGCGGCCTCGGCGTCAAGCCGCTGCTGCGGGTGTGCTGCCTGTTGATCGAGGTCGCCCGCTACCACGAGGCGACGGGCACCCGGCGGTCCCGGCGCAGGGCCGGGTCGGCCGTCAAGAGCGCCCTGTACCGCACCCAGGCCGTCGTCGAGGAGACTCCTCGACACACCACGCGAGTTGACCTGGGTCGCCGCCGCAGTGCGCCAGTCAGGCAGGATCGCCGACCACGGCGTCGCCGGGCTCGCCGGGCGGCTGGCCGCGATGGCGCCGCCGCTCGTCGATGCGCTGTGCTGGTTCGACCCCACCGACGTCGACACGATCGTGCGAGTCTGCCTCGGCAAGCCCGGTGCCGATCTCGGCGACCTGCCGGGACGCACGACGTCACACGTCGACGAGGTGATCCGCCGCGGCGCCGACCCGCTCCCCGGCACCGTCGACGTCCGCGGCGTACTGCTGCACGACGTCCTCAGGCGCTGCGCGCGGCTCCTCGCGAGGATGCCGGCGCCGGATCACCGCGACACCACGCCGGCGGCCAGCCTGGCCCGCACGCTGCGCCCTGCCGACGACGCCCCATCGATCGAGCAGGTCCTCGCCGCGCTCGAGGTGCTCAGCTTCTCCGAGTTCGTCCACGGCTCCCCGGGCCGCCGGCCGATCCGCTACGTGCGGATGTCGTCGGAGAACCGCACGCCGCTGGCGCCGGCGTTCACCAAGGTGCTCGCCGCCGCCGAGGCGCGCGACCTGTGGTGGGGCGACTCCGACGATCCCGACGAGCAGCAGGGCATCCACGTCGACCTCAAGCTCGCCGGCAACGAGCTGGCCAACTTCTCCGCCTTCCTGCTGCCGGAGTGGCGGGCCAACGACTGGATGTGGGGTCAGCTCGACGCGGTGCCGACGATGGTCGACCAGCTCGTCACGGTCACGGCCGTGCGTGCCCTGCTCGGCGAGCACGGCGGTGACGTCGACGCCGTCACCGCCCAGCTGCTCCCCGACGACCATCCGTGGCAGGGGCCGCCGTTCAAGGTGCGCACGCTGCGCGACGCGCTGCAACGTGAGCTGCGAGCGATCGCCGGCGACGCGACCGCGAAGGAATCGGCGTTCGACCTGACGACCACCCGCAACGCGCTGATCGCCACCCGTCAGTGGGAGATCCTCACCCACGACCTCGGCGAGTCGTGGAACCCGATGGAGCCGCCGCCGGCCGGTCCGGTCGACGTTCGCGCCGAGCTGCGCCGCCGGCCGTTCGGCGCCGAGACGGTGCGCGAGCCCGAACCGCAGCACGCCGACGCGCTCCACGATCGCCTCGACGAGATCGTCGTCGCCGTCGGCGAGACGGTCGTCTCGAACGTCGCGGCGATCAAGCCGACGGCGCTCACCCCACGGCGGGCCAAGGCCGTGCGCACGCTCGTCAAGGCGATCGGCTCGTTCGTCACCGGGCGTCTCCTCGGCAAGCGCCAGCAGCCCGAGCGCAGCGGCGTCGTACGCGCCACGCTCGCGCTCGTCGGCGTCGCCGTCATCGGTGCCGCGGTGCTCGGCTTCGTCCGCGACCGCTGGGCGTTCTTCCTCGGGATCGGCGTCGCCCTCGTCGTCCTCGTCGTCCCCGCGTGGAAGATCCGCCGCTGGATCCGTGGCCTGATCGACGACGAACCGGCGGCCGCGCCGGGGCAGGTGGGTCAGCCGAGGCCGTAGATCCGCTGGATCGCGAACTCGTAGATCACCCGCTCCTCCTCGACCATGCGGTGCTTGAACGCCTCCTCGTCGAGCTCGGCGCCGAACCAGGCGAGCGGCCCACTGGGCTTGCCCTGCATCTCCCGGAACAGGTGGACGCTCATCGCCGGGACCTGCGGTCCGTCGAGGATCGTCACGTCGGTCTCCAGCCCCCGCCACGAGAACTGGGTGTCGTACACGTAGAGGGTGCAGCGCGGGTCACGGCGCAGCCGCTTGGTGCGGGCCCGGTCGGCGGTGCCACTCGACCACAGGCGCCCGTCGATCAGCGCGGTGGCGACGCGGGCCACCTTCGGCCGGCCGTCGGCGCCCACGGTGATCATCGCGGCGCCATGGTTGTCGGTGAGGAACTTCACATCGGCGTCGCTGAGGTGCACGCAGTGATGGTAGGCCGGTGGCTGGAACAGGTGGTTGGAGGCAGCCGTGCAAGCACCCGATCGAGACGAAGCCGGACGGCGGCTGGGGCCGCTCGTCCTCGCCGCCGTACTGCCCACCGACCGGCCGATCGTCGTCGTCGGCCTGCCCCGCGGCGGCGTGCCCGTCGCCGCCGGCGTCGCCGACGCACTGAGCGCGCCGCTCGACGTCGTGCTCGTCCGCAAGCTCGGCGTCCCCGGCCATCGCGAGCTGGCGATGGGAGCGATCGGCGAGGACGGCGCGATCGTCTGGAACGAGGAGCTGGTCCGGCGGCTGAACATCTCCGACGGGCACCGCGACCGGGCCCTGGAGCGCGGCCGCGCCGAGCTGGCCGACGCCGCGCAACGGCTGCGCGGCGACCACGCACCGGTGCCGGTGGACGGCGCGCTGGTCGTGGTGGTCGACGACGGCATCGCCACCGGGGCGACGGCACGCGTCGCCGCCGCGGTGCTGCGCGCCCGTGGCGCCGCTCGGCTGGTGCTCGCCGCCCCGGTCGGGCCGCCGGACTTCGACGGCGCGCCGCAGCTCGACCTGATCGTGATCGACGACCGTCCCGCCGGGTTCGTCGCCGTCGGCCAGCACTACGTCGACTTCGGCGAGGTGTCCGACGAGACCGTCGTCAGCCTGCTCGACCGGTCCCGCGGCCCCTCGCCCTGACGCTCCGCGGCGCCCGACCCGGGAGCGAATCGGGTCGGGCGCCGCGCTGATCGGCAGGTCAGCTCGATGCACCGACCGGTTCGGCCAGCGGATCGGCCTCGTCGGGCGCCACCAGGACCATCCCGTCGTCGACCTCCATCGTGTAGGCCACAGCGCCGTGGCAGTACTTGTCGATGCCCTCCAGCTCGGCCTCGGGGGCCAGCCGCAGGTTCCAACTGCCGCGGATGCGTCGCAGCCCGTACATCAGCGCGAACGACAGCACGCTCACCAGGATGATGCAGCTGATGCTGCCGATCATCTGGGCGAGCAGCTGGCTGCCACCGCCGCCGTAGAACAGGCCGGTGACCGGCTTGGCGTTGTCCGCCCCGGTCGACGTCGGCACGCCGAAGTCGCCGGCGGCGAACAGCCCGACGGCGAGCGTGCCCCAGATGCCGCAGGCGCCGTGCACCGGGACCGCGCCGACGGGGTCGTCGATGCGCAGGTGCTCGAGCAGGTCCGTCGCCAGCGGGGTGAGGATGCCGGCGACGCCGCCGATGATCACCGCGGCCTCCGGTTTCACCCAGTAGCACGGCGCGGTGATCGCCACCAGGCCGCCGAGGAAGCCGTTGATCGACATCCCGACGTCCCACTTCTTCGTCTTGCGGTACATGAAGAACACGGCGACCAACCCGCCGGCACTGGCGGCGATCGTCGTGTTGATCGCCACCCGGCCGATGCCCTCCCAGTCCATCGCCGACAGCGTCGAGCCGGGGTTGAAGCCGTACCAGCCGAACCACAGCAGCACCGCGCCGATCGCGGCGATGTTGATGTCGTGCGGGGCGAACGGCCCACCGCCGTCACGGGCGAAGCGCCGGCCGAGGCGCGGGCCGAGCGCCAGCGCACCGAACAGGGCGATGGTCGCGCCGACGGTGTGCACGGCCGTGGAGCCGGCGAAGTCGCGGAACACCACGCCGTCGGGCACCAGGCCGTGGAACCAGCCCATCGTGTTGCCGAGCCACCCGCCCGGCCCCCAGATCCAGTGGCAGGTGATCGGGTAGATGATCCCCGACACCGCCAGGCTGTAGAGGATGTCGCCCTTGAAGCTGGTGCGGCCGACCATCGCACCGGACGTGATCGTCGACGCGGTGTCGGCGAACGCGAACTGGAACAGCACGAAGGCGAAGAACGCGACGCCGGTGCCGTTGTAGTCGGCGGTGCCGTGGTGCAGGAAGAAGAAGGAGTGGCCGATCAACCCGTTGCCGACACCGAACTCGAACGCGAAGCCGATCGCCCAGTACAGGATCCCGCACAGGCACGTGTCGAAGATGCACTCCATCATGATGTTGACCGACTCCTTGGAGCGGGCGAACCCGGCCTCCAAGGCCATGAACCCGGCCTGCATGAAGAACACGAGGAAGGCGGCGACCAGCACCCACACGGTGTTCAGCGGGTTGACGAGGTCGGCCGCCTGCACCTCCTGGGCGAGCGGCAGTGCGCCGGCGTGCGCCTCGAACATGTAGATCGCGGAACGCGATCAGACCGAACGCGGCGACGAGGCCGAGCAGCTTGCCGCCGAGGAAGACGACGAAGAAACGTTGGCGTTCTCGGTCGGCGAGTCGATCCCTGATCGTCAGTGTGTGCACGTGTTCCCTCCGTTGCTGGCCCCGGTTCCTCCGGGACCCGGCCCACACTCGACTGCGGACGTATCAGTCAGTTGTCGAGCATGTGAACGATCTGCGCGAACGGCGGGAGATGCCTGCTCAACTTTCTCCGACGTTCACCAGATGTTCGAGAACTGTGACGATCGTGTGCGGGCCGGTTCGGCGCTCGCCACATTGCCCACAATGTGGCGATGCAGCTGGGGCAGCGCCTCACGTGGCAGCTGGCGACAGCGGTCGGCATCGGCGGGTTGGTGGGCGCCACGATCCTGATGCGCACCGTCCTCCCGGACGCGCCGACCGAGGTCCCCGCCCTCGTCCTGCTCGTCCCGGTCACCGCCGCCAGCATCCTGTCGAGCTGGCGCGTCGGGCTGCCGCTCGCCGCGCTCGGGGCGACGATCTTCGGCATCGTGTTCCTGCCGCCGTTCGGCACCGTGCGCATCGGCTTCACCCAGGACCTGGCGATCCAGGTGACGTTCGTCCTCGTCGCCGTCTCGTTCAGCGTCATCGTCAGCCGCCGCTCGCTGGCGACGCGCGCCGAGCTGATCGGCGAGGAGCGGATGCACCTGCTGCGCAGCGTCGCCCACGACGTCCGCAGCCCGCTGCAGGCGATCCTCACCGCCTCGACCGAGCTCGACGACGGCGCCGACTACGACCCGGTCACCCGCAAGGAGCTCCTCGGCGTCGTCATCGAGGAGACGCTCCGGCTGACGCGGATCACCGACAACCTGCTGAACCTCAGCCGGCTGCAGGCGGGCGCGCTGGTCCCCGGCCGCGAGCCGGTCCCGGTGTGGATGCTGCTGGAGCAGTGCCAGGCTCGGTTCGCGCTGCTCGGCCGGCCCGGTGACGTGCTCGACGTCGACGACGACACCGGTGACACCGACGTCGACGTCGACCCGGTGCACATCGACCAGGTGCTGTGCAACCTCGTCGAGAACGCCGTGCGCCACTGCCCGTCGCCGCTGCACGTCACGCTGACGGCCCGCCGTGTGGACGACCTCGTCGAGATGTGCGTGGGCGACGACGGCCCAGGCTTCTCGGCGGCGGCCCGCCGGGAGATCTTCACGCCGTTCCGCTCCGAGCGCGGCTCGTCCGGGCTCGGGCTCACCCTGTGCCGGGGCATCGTCGACGCCCATGGCGGCACGATCACCGTCGACGACCGCGCCGGCGGCGCCGCTGTCAGGTTCACGTTGCCCGTTGCCCACTAGCCCGTCCACCGTGCTGGTCGTCGAGGACGATCGGGCGCAACGACAGGTGCTCGCGGCCGCGCTGCAGGCGCGCGGCTATCGGGTGCACGTCGCCGCGACCGGCTCGGAAGCGATCCAGATCGCCTCGGCGACGGCGACCGACCTGGTCGTGCTCGACCTCGGCCTGCCCGACGTCGACGGTCTCACGCTCGTCCGCCACCTGCGCGTGCTCGGCGAGTGCCCGATCGTCGTGGTCACCGCCGACGCCGACGACGAGCGGATCGTCCAGGCCCTCGACCTCGGCGCCGAGGACTACGTCACCAAGCCGTTCAGCATGCCGGTGCTGCTGGCACGCATGCGCGTCGCCCTGCGCCACGCGGCGACGTACGCCGCCATCGACGACGGGCTGCTGCGCGCCGGCGACGTCGAGATCGACCTGCAGGCCTACCAGCTGCGCATCGGCGGCCGTGACGTCGACGTCAACGCCCGGCAGCTCGCGCTGCTCGCGGTGCTGGTGCGCAACCAGGGCAGGGTGCTCAGCTACGCCGCGCTCGCTCGCCTGTGGGGTGCGGTCGGCGAGGTCGGCGACGGCCACAACCCGAACACGTGGCGCGTCGCCGTCTCCAAGCTGCGCAAGACCCTCGGCAGCGGACCGGACCGACCGGCCATCGAGACGATCGTCAACATCGGTTACCGGCTCGTCGTCCCGGAGCCGGCCGTACGTCGCGTCGCCGGTGCCTCGTGACGCCTAGCCTGGCCGCCATGGCGGCGGCAGAACGACTGCGCGAGGGCGGGGCCGAACACGGCCCGCAGCACGTCGGCGCCGGCACGGTCGCCGTGCTCCACCACCCGCACGCGGCGCACCGGCTCGCCGATGTGCTGACACCGGCGGCGTACGCGGTCCACCGCGTCGAGATCGGCCGGCGCACGATCGACCTCGTGGCCAACCTGCGCCCCGACGTGGTGGTGGTCGACCTCGCCGACGCGGCGTTCGACCTGCCCCGGCTGTGCACGGCGCTGCGGACCACGACCGGCGAGCGGATCGTCGTCGTCAGCGCCGCCGAGCTCGACGACGCGAGCGTGGTCCGCGCCCTCGACGCGGGCGCCGACGACGTCGTCGTCGCTCCCTCACCGGCACTGATCGACGCGCGCATCCGTGTCGCCCTGCGCGCCCAGCGGCCCAGCACGTCGACGAGTGACGTGATCGAGGTCGGCGACGTGACGATCGACGTCACCGGTCACACCGTCACCGTCGACGGCCGGCCGGTGCGCTGCCCACCCGTGCAGTTCGAGCTGCTCGGCGTGCTCGCTGCCGCGGACGGGTCGACGGTGTCGACCGACGCGCTGCTGCGCTCGGTGTGGGGCGTCCGGCCCGGTGAGGTGCACCCGCGGCGGGTGCGCATCGCCGTCAGCGTGCTGCGCAACATCCTCGGCGAGGGGCCGCGACGACCGCGCGTGGAATCGGTGCCACACGTCGGCTACCGGCTGGCGCGCTCCTCGGACGCCTCCAACCGGTAACCGACGTGCGGCTCGGTGACGATCACCGGCCGGTTCGGTCCCTTGCCGAGACGCTTGCGCAGCTGGCTCATCGCCCCACGGAGTCCCTCGGCCACCGCCTGGTCGGCGACGCCACCGGCGGCCACCTGGGCGAGCTGCTGATGGGTGAGGATCCGCCCGACGTTGCGGGACAGCGCGACGAGCAGGCGGAACTGCCGCGGTGACAGCTCGATCGGCTGCCCGCCGACGGTGGCAAGGTGCGCGGGCACGTCGACGACGAGGTCGCCGACGACGATCGTGTGCTCCTCCACGGCGGCGGCCACCTTCGCCGAGTGGCGCAGGGCGACGCGGACGCGCGCCATCAGCACCTCGATGCCGAACGGCTTGGTGACGTAGTCGTCGGCACCGCCGTCGAGCGCGGTGACCATTCGCCGCTCGTCGCCGTCGGCGGTGACGACGATGATCGGGCAGCGCTGCGTGGTGCGGATCCGCCGGCACAGGTCGATGCCGTCGCAGTCGGGCAGGCCGAGGTCGAGGATCACGAGCTGCGGGTCGTAGACGCCGATGAACCGCAGCGCCTCGATGCCGCTGCCGACGCCGTCGACGCGCAGCCCCCTGGCCTCCAGCGAGGTCCGCAGCACGCGCTGCAGGTTCTCGTCGTCCTCGACGACGAGAACCAGGAGCCGCTCGTCAGGCTTGCGGGACCGTGAACGAGACGCGGGCTCCACCGCCTGGTTGCTCACCGAGGGCGATCGTACCGCCGTGGGCTTCGACGATCGCCTTGCACACGGCCAGGCCGACGCCCTCCATCCCGCTCGGCCCGACGGCGCGGAACGGCTCGAACGCCTGACGGCGGGCCTCCTCGGAGAACCCGGGGCCGCCGTCGGCGACGCTGACCTCGACCCACTCGCCGGCGGGCCGCGCCGTGACGGTCACCGGCGTCTTCGCCCCGTGGCGCAGCGCGTTCTCGACGAGGTTGGTGACCACCTGGTCGATCTGCGTCCGGTCGACGTCGACGTCGGGGAGGTCGTCGGGCACGTCGACGGTGACCACGCTGCTGCGGCGCGCCGTGACCCGCCGCACGGCCTCGTCGACGATCTCGGCGAGCTCCTCCGGCTCGCGGTCGGGGGCGAGCATGCCCGCCTCGACGCGGCTCAGGCTGAGCATGTTGGCGACGATGCGGTCGAGGCGGTCGGACTCGGCGACGACAATGTCGAGCAGCTCCGAGCGCTGCGACGGATCGGTGACCAGACCGTCGCGCAGCTCCGCAGAGGCGGCGCGGATCGTCGCCAGCGGGTTGCGCAGGTCGTGGGACACCGAGCGCAGCAGCACGGCGCGCTGCTGGTCGCGGCGGCGCTCCTGGCTGCCGGCCAGCCCGGCGAGCAGGCTGACCAGCACGGCGACGGCGACGAACGTGACGATCGCGATCGTGTCCTCGGTGAGCCCGATGCGCACCACCCCGCGCGGCGCGAGGAACGACAGGCTGTAGACCATCCCGCTGACGAGCGCGACGGGGACGGACGCCCGCCAGCCGCCGAGCACGCTCGCCGCGGTGATCGGCACCATCAGCAGCAGCAGCGGCACGGCCCGTGTGATCTCCGGGTCGGTGGCGATGATCACGCCCTCGATCAGCGCCGTCAGCGCGATCCCGGCGGCAGCGACGATCCACGGCCGCCGCCGCAGATCCACCACCTGCGTCGAGACCGGGCCGCTCACCCCGCCATTCTGGACGTCAGCGACGGCCGGCGCAGTCGAGGATGGCCTCGGCGGCGGCGGACGCGTCGGCGAGCGTGGTCTTCCAGGACGAGACGCTGATCCGCATCGCCGTCGCACCTTGCCAGTGCGTCGGGCCGCACCAGACCCGGCCGTCGTCCTGCACGGCGCGGATCAACGCCTCGGTCGTCGGACCGTCGACGCAGCGGACGAGCACCTGGTTGAGCACCACGTCGTTGAGGATCGTCAGGCCGCCGGCACGCAACCGGTCGGCGATCGCCACCGCGGCATCGCAGGCCCGGGCGACGAGCTCGGCGATGCCCGTGCGTCCGAGGGTTCGCAGCACCGACCACACCTCGATCTGGCGCGCCCGCTGCGACGACTGCGGGGTGTGGTGCATCGCCTCGAACTCGTCGCTCGACGGCAGGTAGCCGGCGGTCGCGGCGAACGTCCGGCGCAGGTCGGCGATGTCGCGAACGAACGCGATCCCGCAGTCGTAGGTGACGTTCAGCCACTTGTGGCCGTCGGTGGCCCACGAGTCGGCACGGTCCAGGCCGCGCCCGAGCGCCGAGCGCGACGGGTCGGCGAGGGCCCACAGCCCGAACGCGCCGTCGACGTGCAGCCACCCCGATCGATCGGCCAGCCAGTCGGCGATCTCCTCGAACGGGTCGAACGCGCCGGTGTTGACCTCGCCGGCCTGGGCGCACACGAGCACCGGGCCGGGCACGTCCGGCAGTGCGTCGGCCCGCATCCGCCCCTGGTCGTCGGCCGGCACCACCACGACCCGGCGACGACCCAGGCCGACGAGGCCGAGGGACTTGGCGAGCGTCGAGTGCGCCCGCTCGCCGATCACCACGGTCAGCTCCGGCGCGCCGAACAGCCCGTCGGCCTGCACGTCCCAGCCAGCCCGGGCGAGCAACGCGTCGCGTGCCGCGGCCAGGCAGGACGCGTTGGCGACCGTGGCCCCGCTGACGAACGTCACCCCGGTCGCCGGCGGGAGTCCCAGCACCTCCAGCAGCCACCGCCGCGCGACCGTGTGCAGCGTGGCGGCGATCGGCGACATCACCGGCAGCGCCGCGTTCTGGTCCCACGCCGAGGTCAACCAGGCGCTGGCCAGCGCGACCGGTTCGACGGCACCGTTGACGAAGCCGAAGTAGCGCGCCCCCGTCGACGCGATCGTCGCCGGCGCTGCCGAACGCGTCGAGCAGCCGCACCGTCTCCAGTGGGTCGCTGCCTCCCTCGGGCAGCGGCTCGTCGAACGCCCGCAGGCCGTCGATCGCGGCAGCGTCCGGCCCGACGCGCCGCTCGTCGACCGCGCCTGCATACCCCATTGCCAGCTCGGCCCCAGCGGCCAGCACGGCTCGATCCGCGACGTCCACGTCCGCAGCTCGCTCAGCGGCTGACGGTGGCGCTGAAGGCGCGCACATCGAGGCGGTCGCCGCCGGTCGTGCGCACGACGGCGCGCCAGCCCTCCTCGGCGACCCAGCTGAGCGACAGCAGGGCGGCGAGCGTGGCGCGGCGCGGGCCGTACAGGCGCAGAGTGACGCGCGAGCCGTCGTCGAGGTCCAGACGCCAACGGTCGGCGGTGACGCCGCAGGTGTTGTGGCGCACGGCGAGCGGCTGGCGGGTGAGACGTTGCGTGAGGGCCCGCAGCCGGAACTGCTGGATCGTGCCGGCGTAGTGCCGGGTCAGCGCCCGGCACTCCGCGTCGAGATCGTCGGTACCCGGGCCCCTTTGACCGGTGTACATGACGGCAGGCATACCCCGCCGGCGCCGTCCGGTCAACACGCGTCCGACGATCTACGGTCCGGTCATGCGTTGGGGCTTGTCGGTGTCGTTGTCGGGCGCGCTCGCCGAGCCGGCGGCGGTCGCCGAGCTGGCGGTGACCGCCGAGGGTGGCGGTTGGGATGGCGTGTTCGTCTGGGACCACCTGTGGAACCGGTCGGGGGCGCCGTTCGCCGATCCGTTCGTCACGCTGGCGGCCGTCGCCGTGGCGACGAACCGCATCCGCATCGGCACGATGGTGACCCCGCTCCCCCGCCGGCGACCGCAGCTCGTCGCCCAGGCGGCCACCGCCCTCGACCGGCTGTCGAACGGCCGCATGGTCCTGGGCCTCGGGCTGGGCGTCGACAGCTACGGCGAGTACTCGCTGTTCGACGAGCCGGCCGACGACGATCGCGCCCGCGCTCACGCCCTCGACGCGGGGATCGACGTGCTGGTGCCGATGCTCGCCGGGGCGCCCGTGCCGTCCGCCGGCGGCCGGCAGACGACGGTGCCGGGCGTCCAGCAGCCGCGACTGCCGATCTGGATCGCCGGGCGCGCCGGTCGCCGTGCCGGCCCGCGACGCGTCGAGCGCCACGGCCTGGAGGGCCTCGCCCTCGTCGGCATCGACGCCTGGTCGCCCCAGCACGTCCTCGACGCCGTCGAGGCGGGCGGGCTCACGGCCGGAACGATCGACGTCGTCCTCGTCGGTGGCACCCACCCCGACCCCGACGCCCTCGCCGCAGCCGGCGCCACCTGGTGCATCCCCGAGATCCTCCCCGGCACCACGCTCGCCGAGGCGATGGACGTCGCGCGGCGGAGATCACGGTGATCGACGGTCAGGCGTCGGTCACCGCGCAGCGCGTCGCCGCGCTGCGCCTGGGCTTCGATCGCGAGCCCGCCGACTACGCCGAGGCGACGCTGGACGATCGGCTCATGGCCGACGTGGCAGGTGACGTGGACGTGTCGACGACGACGCCGCGGATGGTCGACTACCTCCGCGCCCGCACTCGGTTCTTCGATCGATCCGTGGTCCGGGCGATCGGCGACGGCGTGACGCAGATCGTCGTCGGCGCCGCCGGCTACGACGCACGAGCCTTGCGCTACCGGGCGCCGGGGGTGCGCTGGTACGAGCTCGACCACCCCGACACCCAGCGCGACAAGCGGGCACGGCTGGCCCGTCTGGCGATCGACGCGTCGACGGTGACGTTCGTGCCGGCCGACTTCGGCCGTGGCGACGTCGGTGCACGCCTGCTCGACGCCGGGTTCGATCCGGGCACGCGTGCACTGTTCACGCTCGAAGGCGTCATCGCCTATCTCGATCGAGATGTCGTCGCCGCCGTGCTGGCGTCGTTGGCCGGCATCGCCGCCAGCGGAAGCCGGCTCGCTGCCAGCTTCTCGACGGTGACACCCGGCGGCGAGCACGCCCGCGAGCAGTTCAGGCGGCGCGTCGCCGCGGTCGGCGAGCCGGCGAGCGGTCCGACGACCGTCGACGACCTCGCCGAGCTGCTGTCAGCCGTCGGATGGCAGCGAACCGACCAGCCCGAGCGCGCCGAACGAGCGGGCTTCATCGAGCTCGTGCGCGCCGCGATCGACACGGTCACCGACGACTGATCCGCGAGCATCGGCTAGTGTCCTGCGTCAGGGATAGCTCGCGTTGGTGAGTGGTTGGGAGTACGATCGGTGGGTGGCAGGTCGTGGTCGTCCGAAAGTTCCGATCGTGGTGTCTGATGAGGATCGTGAGGTGCTGGTGCGTTGGTCGAAGCGGCCGACGGCGCCGCACTCGATCGCGCAGCGGGCGCGGATCGTGTTGCTCGCCGCGGACGGGTTGTCGAACAACGAGGTCGCTGACAAGGTCGGGGTGAATCAGGCGACGGTGGTGAAGTGGCGTAGGCGGTTCATCGAACGCGGTCTGGATGGTCTGCCCGATGACCCGCGGCCGGGAGCGCCGCGTTCGATCACCGATGACGAGGTCGAAGCGGTGATCGTGCGCACCCTTGAGGACCGCCCGACGGACGCGACGCATTGGTCGACGCGTGATCTGGCCGCAAGGTCGGGGATCTCGGCGTCGTCGGTGGGGCGGATCTGGCGGGCGTTCGGGTTGAAGCCGTGGTTGACCGACACGTTCAAGCTGTCCGAGGACCCGCAGTTCGTCGACAAGGTCCGCGATGTCGTCGGCCTGTACATGAACCCGCCAGAACACGCCGTCGTGATGTGCGTCGACGAGAAGACCAGCATCCAAGCGCTCGACCGCACTCAGCCGTCACTGCCGATGCGCCCCGGCCAGGTCGAACGCCGCACCCACGACTACAAGCGCCACGGCGTCACCGATCTGTTCGCCGCGCTGAACCTGGCCACCGGCCAGGTCGTGCACCAGACCCGACCCCAGCATCGGGCGGTCGAGTTCCGCAAGTTCCTCGACCTCATCGACGCGTCCGTCCCAGCCGATCTCACGGTGCATGTCGTGTTGGACAACTCGAGCACGCACAAGACCCCAGCGATCCGCGATTGGCTGCTCGCTCACCCGAGGTTCATGTTCCACTTCACCCCAACCTCATCGTCGTGGATGAACCTCGTCGAGCGCTGGTTCGCCGAGCTGACCAACAAGATGCTGAAACGCTCAGCGCACCGCTCGATCACTGCGCTCACCACCGACCTCAACACATGGATCACCGCCTGGAACGACAACCCACGACCGTTCGTCTGGCACAAGACCGCCGACCAAATCCTCGACAGTCTCAAGAAATACTTAATGAACCTATGACGCAGGACACTAGTTGAGACCGCCGGAGCCGAGGAGAAGCCTCCGTCTGCTCCGTATGCGTCCACTCGGCGGAACACGTCCTCCACCGGCGAGGGGCTCGGCGGCAGCGCGGACTCGACCGGCAGGTCGGCAAGGACCACGAAGTAGCCGTCGGGTGAGGTGACGTCGACGCGAATCGTCCCGCCGGTGGTCACGATGTCGACGGCAGCGGTGCCAACGGGCGCCTGTCCGAAGAACACGAAGTGACCGAGTCCGGTGCCGTCTCGTGGGTCGACGGCGAGGGTGTAGTTGGCCCACGGCAGCTGCGGGTGGACGACCGCTCGGCTCGTCGGACCGCAGCCGCCGCCGCCGAAGGCCCCGCCACTGTCGAACAGGAGATCCCCGGAGGAATCGGGGCCGTCCACCGTCCAGTACTCGACGGTGCGTCCGGCGCTGGTGGCGCTGGCAACGAGGCGGGCGTTCTCGGAGCCGATGCCGCAGGCCAGTCCGTCCACGAGCTCGGCCTGACCCGGGCCGAGCCGGTTCGAGACGACCGCATACGCCGCCCCGGCCCCCGTGGCGACGACGACGCCGACCGCAAGACCGGCGAACAGCTTCCTCCGGCGGCGTGCCGGCCGTGGCCGGACCGGCTGCGGCGATTCGATGGTCGGGGCGGGGCTGTTCATGATGTTCTCCAGCAGGTCGGCCTCCCCGAGTCGCAGGTCCAGTGATCGGACGTCGGTGTCGCTGTACGTCGACCGGGCTACGAGACGGTCGATCTCTTCGTCGTTCATCACTGGGCTCCCAGAGCTCGGTCGAAGCGGAGAGACTGTCTCTCCGCTCGTTCATGTCCGGCGCCGCCGGAGCGTTTCGAACCTGTCGTGGACTGCTCCGACGCGTCTGCTGTGAGCGCCGACCGCATCTTCCTGCGTGCTCGGTGCAGGTGCGTGCGCACCGTGTTCTGATTCATGTCGAGCACGACGGCGATCTCTGCCGGAGCGAGTTGCTCCGCTGCCGTCAGTGTCAGCACCTCGTGCTCAACCGCGGTCAGCGACTTCATCGCCGCGGTGACCTGAGCGGCCAGCGCAGGGTCCGCCAGCGCAGGGTCCTCGAGCACCTCGTCGAGCTGCGAGCGGAGCTTCTCGACGAGACGTCGTTGCCGTCGGTGAGCGCGGCCGCCGTTGGCGATGACGTTCCGGGCGACGCCGTAAAGCCACAGCACGGTCTCCGGTTCGTCCGGCAGGACGGCAAGCCGCCGCCACGCCGTCAACATGGTCTCGGCGACGACATCGGCGGCATCCGCCGGCGTTGCCGTGCGTCGAAGCGCATAGCCCAACACGGCTCGCGCATGCGCCTCGTACGCCGATCTGAACTTGGCCTCGTCAGACGTCTCCCGCACCGCAACCTCCATGTCGCACCGCTTGCTCGACGACATGTCCGCGAAGCTCGGGAAGCGTTTCAGGCCGCCCGTACGGCCCGGCTCGCGTCGAGCGCCGACGCGGCGCCAGCCAGTAGCGTCGGCTCATGGCGACGACGAACGAGGTCTTGCTGGATGCGTTCGGACGGATCGACGAAGGTGTCCGCGGGCTGCTCTCGTCGGTGCCGGCCGATCACCTGAACGTGCGGCCGGGCGGCGTCGGCAACCCGATCGGCTGGCTGGTCTGGCACCTGCTGCGCGTCCAGGACGACCACCTCTCGGAGATCGCCGAGCGCGAGCAGGTGTGGATCGCCGGCGGCTGGTACGAGCGCCTCGCGCTGCCGTTCCCGCCGGCGGCGCACGGCTACGGGTTCACGTCCGAGCAGGTCGACCAGACCCGCTTCGACGGCACCGACCTGCTCGCCGGCTACCAGGCCGGCGTGCAGGCGATGACCGTCGAGCTGCTCGGCGGGATCACCTCGTCACGGCTGGACGAGATCATCGACCGCCGCTGGGACCCGCCGGTGACCGTGGCGGTGCGGATCGTCAGCGTGGCCGAGGACTGCTTCCAGCACCTCGGCCAAGCCAACTACGTCGCCGGTCTGCTCTGACTGCGACCTACTGCTGGATCGACTTGATCTCCAGGAACTCCTCGAAGCCGTGGCGGCCGTACTCGCGGCCGTTGCCGGACTGCTTGTAGCCGCCGAACGGCGCGTTCGGGTTGAACGCCCCGCCGTTGATCTCCACCTGGCCGGTGCGCAGCTTGCGGGCCACGTCCTTGGCGTGGTCCTTGTCGCCCGACCACACCCCACCGGCGAGGCCGTAGACCACGCCGTTGGCGATGGCGACGGCGTCGTCCTCGGTCTCGTAGGGGATGATCGACAGCACCGGCCCGAAGATCTCCTCCTGGGCGATGGTCATCTCCGGGCTGACGTTGGAGAACACCGTCGGCTTGACGTAGAAGCCGGTCTCCTGGCCCTCGGGCGCTCCGAGGCCGCCGGCGACGAGCGTGGCGCCCTCGTCGATGCCCTTCTGGATGTAGCCCTGCACCCGGTCGCGCTGGGCGGCCGAGGCCAGCGGGCCGAGGTGCACGCCCTCGGCGAACGGGCTGCCGACGTTGATCTGGCCGACCGCCGCCGCGGCGATCTGCTCGGCCTGCTCCAGACGCGCCGCGGGCACGAGCATGCGGGTGAGCGCCGAGCACGTCTGGCCGGAGTTGAGGAACGACTTGCCGACACCATCGGCCACGGCCTTGGCGAAGCCGTCGTCGTCGAGATCGTCGAGGAGCACGTTGGCCGACTTGCCGCCGAGCTCCAGGGCGATGCGCTTGACGGTCTCGGCACCGACCTGGGAGACGCGCCGCCCGGCGCGGGTGGAGCCGGTGAACGACACCATGTCGACGTCGGGGTGGGCGGCGATGGCCTCGCCGACCACCGGGCCGACGCCGGTGACCATGTTGAACACGCCGGCCGGCAGGCCGACCTCGTCGATGATCTCGGCGAGGATGAACGCGTCGACCGGGGCGACCTCGCTCGGCTTGAGCACCACGGTGCAGCCGGCGGCCATGGCGAAGGCGACCTTCGCGGCGATCTGGTGCAGCGGGTAGTTCCACGGCGTGATGCAGCCGACGACACCGATCGGCTCGCGCACGATCAGCGAGTTGCCGACCGTCTCCTCGAACTCGTAGGTCTCGGCGAGGCCGGCGGCGCTGTTGAAGCTGTTGATCGGCAGGCCGACCTGGACGATCTGCGACAGCCACTTGGCCATCCCCGTCTCCTTGGAGATGGTGGTGGCGATCTCGTCCATGCGCGCCCCGAGCGCGTCACCGATGCGGGTGAGGTACTTGGCCCGCTCCTCCGCCGAGGTGGCGGCCCACGCCGGGAATGCCGCCTTGGCGGCGGCGACGGCAGCGGCGACGTCGTCGGCGGTGCCCGCCGGGATCGTCGCCATGACCTCCTCGGTGACCGAATCGATCACGTCGATGGTCTCGGAGGAGCCGGGTGCGACCCAGGCGCCGTTGATGTACAGCTTGTCGAAGGCAGTCATGCGCCGATCGTACTCAGCCGCCCGATCGGGCGTGACGGTCAGGCGCCGTAGCCGAGGATCGCCTTCGTCTCGAGGAACTCCTCCATGCCGTGCTCGCCCCATTCGCGGCCGTTGCCGGACTGCTTGTAGCCGCCGAACGGGGCGTTGAGGTCGCCGGGCGCACCGTTGAGGTGCACGTTGCCGCTGCGGATCCGCCGGGCCATCGCCTTGGCGCGATCACCCGTGCCGGAGATGTAACCGGACAGGCCGTAGGCGGTGTCGTTGGCGATGCGCACGGCGTCGTCGTCGTCCTCGTAGCCGATCATCACCATCACCGGACCGAAGATCTCCTCGCGGGCGATGGTCATGTCGTTGGAGACGTGGGAGAACACGGTCGGCTTGACGAAGTAGCCCGCGTCGAGCCCGTCCGGGCGGCCCGGACCACCGACCTCCAGCTTGGCGCCCTCGGCCAGGCCCTTCTCCAGCAGCCCCTGGATGCGATTGAACTGCACCTCGGAGACCACCGGCCCGATGCGCGTCGTCTCGGCGTTCGGGTCGCCGACGACGACCTTGCTCGCCGCCTCGGCGGCGATCGCCGCGGCCTCGTCCATCCGCGCCGCCGGCACGAGCATCCGCGACGGGGCGTTGCACGACTGCCCGGAGTTGTTGCACATCAGGTTCATGTCGCGGGCGACGACGGTGGCCAGGTCGGCGTCGTCGAGGACGATGTTCGCCGACTTGCCACCGAGCTCCTGGGCGACGCGCTTGACGGTCGGCGCGGCGTTCTTGGCCACCTCGACGCCGGCGCGCGTCGAGCCGGTGAAGCTGACCATGTCGACGTCGGGGTGCGACGATAGCGCGGCGCCCACCGTCACCCCGTCGCCGTGGACGAGGTTGAACACGCCGGCCGGCACGCCCGCCTCCTCGAGCACCTCGGCGAAGATCACCGCGTTCAGCGGAGCGACCTCGGACGGCTTCAACACCATCGTGCAACCCGCGGCCAGCGCTGGGGCGACCTTGCAGGCGATCTGGTTGATCGGCCAGTTCCACGGGGTGATCAGCGCGCACACGCCGATCGGCTCCTTGACGAGCAGCGTGGTACCCATCTCCCGCTCGAACTGGTACTCGGCGAGCACCCGCCGCGCGGTCATGAAGTGACCGATGCCCGCGCCGGCCTGGGCGCGCAGCGCCATCGACAGCGGGGCGCCCATCTCCTGGCTGATCGTCTCGCCGATCTCGGCCATGCGCGTCTGGTACACCTCGACGATCCGGTCGAGCAGCGCCAGCCGCTCCTCCACCGACGTCTGCGACCACGTCTCGAACGCAGCCTTGGCCGCAGCGACGGCGGCATCGACATCAGCCTCGGTGCCCATCGCGATCTCGGTGATCGGCTGCTCGGTGGCCGGGTTGATCACGGCCAGGGTCTCGCTGCCCTGCGGGTCGACCCAGGCACCGTCGATGAAGAACTGCTTCGCATGCTGCATGCCCACAACCTAGCCATTGGTCAATCGATGACTATTGTCGAGAAGATGTCCGTCGGGGTCGTCGACGTCGTCTGCCAGCACCTCGCGCTGGTCGCCGTCGACGGTGCCGGTCCGTCCGTCGAGGCGACGCTGCACCCCGACTTCCGGGTCCACCTCGACGGGCTGACCACCGACGCCACCGGCTACCTCGCGCTGATCGAGGCACGCTGGGCCGCCGAGGGCTTCCGCCCGCCGCTCGACGTCACCCGCGTGTCCGCCGGCCCGACGATCGCCTCGGTGGCCATCCAGCCGCACTGCATGCTCCACGTCCGCCTCGACGGCGACCTGCTCGCCGAGATGTGGATCACCGCCGACTGGCGGCAGTGGATCACCTGGCTCGACGCCGGCATCCCGGCCTGACCGTCACAGCTGGGTGCAGACCGACTTGACCTCGGTGTAGGCCTCGAGCACCTGGTGGCCCATCTCGCGGCCCCAGCCGGACTGCTTGTAGCCGCCGAACGGCAGCGAGGCGTCGAAGACGTTGTAGCAGTTGATCCAGACGGTGCCGGCGCGCAGGCGCTTGGCCATCGCATGCGCCTTGGAGACGTCACGGGTCCACACGCCGGCGCCGAGCCCGTACGGGGTGTCGTCGGCCACGGCGGCGACCTCGTCGAGCGACTGGAACGGCGCGGCGACGACCACCGGGCCGAAGATCTCCTCGCGGACGATCTTCATGTCCGGACGGGTGTTGGTGATCACCGTCGGCTCGACGAAGTAGCCGCGGTCGCCGACCCGGCCGCCACCGGTGACGACCTCGGCGCCGTCGGCCCGGCCGGAGTCGAGGAAGCCGGTCACCCGGGCGAGCTGCTCGCCGGAGACCAGCGGGCCCATCTGGGTGCCCTCGGCGAAGCCGTCACCGACCTTGATCGACCTGGCGATCTCGGCGACGCCGTTGACCACGTCGTCGAACTGGCTGGCCTCGACGTACAGCCGGCTGCCGGCGACGCAGCACTGGCCGTGGTTGAAGAAGATCGCGTTGGCCGAGCCGGCGATCGCCGCCTCGGGGTCGGCGTCGGCGAACACCACGTTCGGGCTCTTGCCGCCAAGCTCCAGCGTGACCTTCTTGAGGTTGCCGGTGGCAGCCTGGACGATCATCTTGCCGACCTCGGTCGAGCCGGTGAACGCGATCTTGTCGACGCCGTCGTGGGCGGCCAGCGGGGCGCCGGCGGTCTCGCCGAAGCCGGTGACGACGTTGACGACACCGTCGGGCACGCCGGCGTCGGCGATCAGCTCGGCCAGCTTCAGCGCCGACAGCGGCGTCTGCTCGGCCGGCTTGAGCACGACGCAGTTGCCCGTGGCCAGCGCCGGGCCGAGCTTCCACGCGGCCATCAGCAGCGGGAAGTTCCACGGGATGATCTGGCCGACGACGCCGATCGGGTCACGCAGCGTGTAGGCGTGGAACTGCGCGCCCGGTGCGTACGGCACCGAGATGTTGATCGTGTTGCCCTCGATCTTCGTCGCCCAGCCAGCCATGTAGTGGAACAGGTCGGCCGCCAGCGGCACGTCGGCGGCGCGGGCGACGGCGAGCGGCTTGCCGTTGTCCAGCGACTCCAGCTGGGCCAGCTCCTCGAGGTGCTCGAGGATCAGGTCGCCGATGCGCCACACGATGCGGCCGCGCTCCGACGGCGTCATCCGCCCCCACGGGCCGTCGTCGAACGCCTTGCGGGCGGCACGCACGGCGCGGTCGATGTCCTCCGCGCCGCCAGCGGCCACCGTGGCCAGATCGGCGCCCGACGCCGGGTTCGGCGTCGTGAACGTCTCCCCCGACGCGGCGTCCACCCACTGGCCGCCGATGAACAGCCGATGCGTCGTCTTCGTGAACTCCTCGACCTTGCGATCGATCGTCGCGGTACTCATCTCGGAACCCCCGTTCCACCGGCCGTCCGGCCGGCATAGTCGATGGTCAACTATCGCGCGGTTGCCGGACGTAGCGTCACGGCCCATGAGTGCGATCGTCGACGAGGGCACCCGCAGCCGCGAGCTGCTCGACGCCCAGGCCCGCGCGGCCGAGCTGTTCACCGCCGTGACGACGTCCGGCATCGTCCGCGCCGACGTCACCGACAAGGAGGCCAGCCGGGCGATCACCGACCTCGCCGCCGAGCGCTTCGGGGTCCGCAAGCACTGGCACAAGCGCATCGTCCGCTCCGGGCCGAACACGCTGCTCCCGTACCAGGAGAACCCGCCGGACCGGACCATCGGCGACGACGACATCGTCTTCGCCGACTTCGGCCCGATCTTCGACGGTTGGGAGGCGGACTTCGGGCGGACCTGGGTGCTCGGCGACGACCCGGTGAAGCACCGGCTGTGCGCCGACCTGCAGACGGTGTTCGACGCCGGCAAGCGGTTCTTCGCCGAGCACCCCGACCTCACGGGCGAGCAGCTGTACGGACACGTCGTCGGGCTCGCCGAGCAGGCCGGCTGGACCTACGGCAACTGGCACTGCGGTCACCTCGTCGGCGAGTTCCCGCACGAGAACTTCGACGGCGAGCAGATCGGCTCGGTGATCGCCACCGGCAGCACCCTGCCGATGCGCCGCCTCGATCCGTCCGGCCGGGTCGGCCACTGGATCCTCGAGATCCGCCTCACCGACCCCGACCGCCAGATCGGCGGCTTCTTCGAGGAGCTGCTGACGCTCTGAGCCGAGCGGCCGCGGCAGCATCGTTCAGCGCGGCGAGCGCCGAAGCGAAGCGGAGGCGGCGAGCACGGCAGGCGGAGGGAGGGGCTTTGCCACGACCGGAGCACGAACAAGCTCAGGCGAACGCGTCGACCCCGGTGAGCTCGGCCGACAGCGCCCACAGGCGCGCCGCCTCGCTCGGATCGATCGCCCAGGTGCGCACGCCACGGCGCGACGTCGGCTCGTCGTCGAGCACGGCGACGTCGCAGTCCTCGCAGTAGACGCCGCCGAGGTCGTCGAGCTGCGGCGACGTCGCCGCCCACACCGTGGTGGCGGCACCCTGCTCGGGCGTCTTGAACCCGGCGACGGTGTTGCCCTCGTCGTCGGTCCAGCCCAGGGCGCGCATCTCCTCCGTCGTCATGTGGCGTTGCAGCGGCGTCATGATCCCGCCGGGGTGGACGGCGAAGGCGCGCACGCCGCCGGCGGCGGCGAGCGCATCGAGCTGGACGGCGAACAGCACGTTCGCCGTCTTCGCCTGCCCGTAGGCCCGCCACTTGTCGTAGCCCTGCTCGAACTGGACGTCGTCCCAGCGGATCCCGCCACGGCGGTGCCCGATCGACGACAGCGACACGACGCGCCCGCCGCCGGCGGCGATCGCCGGCCACAACCCGTTGACGAGCGCGAAGTGCCCGAGGTGGTTGGTGGCGAACTGCGCCTCCCAGCCCCTGCCGATGCGGGTCTCCGGGCAGGCCATGATCCCGGCGTCGTCGATCATCAGCTCGATCGAACGGCCGCTGGCGAGGAACCGCTCGACAAAGGCGCCGACGCTGGCAAGGTCGCCGAGGTCGAGCGCGTCCACCTCGGCGCCGTCGATGCCCGTCAGCGCCTCGGCGGCCGCCTCCGGCCGGCGCGCCGGTACGACGACGCGAGCACCGGCGTCGGCGAGGGCGCGGGTCGTCTCCAGGCCGATGCCCGAGTAGCCGCCGGTGACGACGGCGACCTGCCCACCGAGGTCGATGCCGGCGAGCACCTCCGCCGCCGTCGACGACGCGCCGAAGCCTGATCCGATGGGGGCCTGGGTCGTTGCCACGGCGGGCGACGCTAGCCAGCTGCCGGAGCGGCGCTGTCCGAGCGGCTTCCCTGCCGAGTGCCCACCCGTGCCCTCACGCTCGCCCGGATGAGCCCTCATCCGTTCGTGCGCCTGTGGCGCCACGCCCGCCGTCGTCGCAGCCGGCCCGTCCTGGCGTCGCCGATGTCGACGATCAACAAGTTCTGCGACGTGGTCCCGGAGCTGCTGATCGGCGTGGCGATCGACGTCATCGTCCGCGGCGACGACTCGTTCCTGGCCGAGCTGTTCGGCGTCACCGACCCGTTCCAGCTGCTGCTGCTGCTCGGCGAACTCAACGTCGCGGCCTGGCTGCTGGAGTCGCTCACCGACTACGTGGCCCAGCGGCTGCTGTGGCCGCTGACGGCGCTCGGCGAGACGCTCGACCTCTCCCAGCGGTCGATGGCGTCGGTCCGGCGGATCACCGACCTGCTCGAGACCCACCCGACGATGGCGCCGAGCGAGGCCGCCCTGCCCCGGCCGGTGCGCGGCGAGATCGAGGTGCACGACGTCGACATCGAGGAGGCGGCGCGCCTCGCCGAGGCCCACGACTTCATCGTCGCCCTGCCCGACGGCTACGACACGATCGTCGGCGAGCGTGGCCAGAAGCCGTCTGGCGGCCAACGCCAGCGACTGTCGTCGATCGCCCGGGCGATCCTGCGCGACCCGGCGATCCTCGTGCTCGACGAGGCGACCTCGGCGATCGACGACGAGACCGAGGCGGCCATCCAACGATCCCTCGCCCGCGCCGCCCACCAGCGAACGGTGATGGTCATCGCCCACCGCCTCTCCATCGTCCGCGACGCCGACTGCATCTGGGTGCTCGAACGAGGGCGCATCGTCGAGCACGGCACCCACGACGAGCTCGTCGCGCTCGGCGGCCTCTACGCGGCGCCGTGGCGCGTCCAGACCGGCGAGCACTCGGCCGAGGGCGCCCACTGACCTCGGCGCCGACGCGCGTCAGCGGCGCTCACGCAACGATGCCGGGGTGTGCGGCGCCGACAGGTCGGCGGTGTCGAACCAGCCGCTGCGCACCGGGGGCGTCATGGTGCGACCGAACGGGACGTCGAGCGGGGCGACCCAGGGCTTGACGTCGAGGACGGCGGTGCGGTCGACGAGGTCGACCCCGGCGAACGTGAAGCCGTCGCCGGCGAACTCGACCAACCGGACGAGGTGCAGCCCGATCGGGTTCGGCCGGCGCGGGCCGCGCATCGCGAACAGGCCGATCTCCCGGCGCTCGCCGGTCAGCAGGAACGGCACCTGGCGCATGCTCGACGGCACCGGATCGTTCGGGTCGGGCGCCAGCCAGCTCAGCAGCCAGACGAAGTCGAAGCCGTCGAAGCTCGGCCAGGCCCGGCCGGTACGCCTCGTCGAGGATCACCCGGCCGCGCTCGTCGGGATTCAGCGCCGACTGCACCGGCGTCTGCGACTTCGCCGCGTGGGCGGTGTGCACCTCGCCGATCGGGGTGACGGTCATCTCGGTCATATGACGGACCAGTCTGCGCCCCGCCGCCACCCGATCGGCTATCGTCTGTTAGTCAGTTGATGACCAATCGCGAGGAGTGGGGACCATGAGCAGGTGGACGATGACGATCGACGGCGTCTCGGTGCCGACGGAGGCGACGTTCGGCGTCGTCAACCCGGCCCTGGGGACCGTGTTCGACGAGGCGCCGGAGTGCAGCCGCGCCCAGCTCGACCTGGCCTTCGACGCCGCCGCCAAGGCACAGGTCGACTGGCGCCGCGACGAGGCGGCGCGGCGCGACGTGCTCCGTGCCGCGGCGGACGCCCTCGTGGCCCGGGTCGAGGAGATCGCCCCGACGCTGACCGCCGAGCAGGGCAAGCCGCTCGGCGACGCTCGCGCCGAGGTCTACGGGGCGGCGATGTGGCTGCAGTACTACGCCAACCTCGAGGTGCCCCGTCAGGTGATCCAGGACGACGAGGCCGCGTTCGCCGAGGTCGTGCGCCGCCCGCTCGGCGTCGTCGCTGCCATCACCCCGTGGAACTTCCCGCTGATCCTGGCGACGTGGAAGATCGCCCCGGCGCTGCTGGCCGGCAACACCATGGTCATCAAGCCGTCGCCGTACACGCCGCTGACCACGCTGCAGGTCGGCGAGATCCTCCGCGACGTCATCCCGGCCGGCGTGTTCAACGTCGTCAGCGGCTCCGACGAGCTCGGCGCGTGGATGACCGGCCACCCGGTGCCGCGCAAGATCAGCTTCACGGGCTCGGTGGAGACCGGCAAGAAGGTCGCCGCCTCGGCCGCGCCGGACCTCAAGCGCGTCACGCTGGAGCTGGGCGGCAACGACCCGGCGATCGTCCTCGACGACGTCGACCCGGCGGCCGTCGCCGACAAGCTGTTCTGGGGCGCGTTCTCCAACAACGGCCAGATCTGCTCGGCGATCAAGCGGGTCTACGTGCCCGAGTCGATGCACGACGCGCTCGTCGAGGAGCTGGCCGAGCGGGCCCGCGCCGTGAAGGTCGGCGACGGCGCCACCGAGGGCACGCAGCTCGGGCCGATCAACAACAAGCCGCAGTTCGAGCGGGTCAGCGAGCTCGTCGCCGACGCGCTCGCCGGCGGTGCCCGTGCGGTCACCGGCGGTGCGCCGCTCGACCGCCCCGGCTACTTCTTCGCGCCGACGATCCTGTCCGACATCGCCGACGGCACGCGCATCGTCGACGAGGAGCAGTTCGGGCCGGTGCTGCCGATCGTGTCGTACCGCGACGTCGACGACGCGATCGCCCGCGCCAACGCCACCAGCTTCGGGCTGTCCGGTTCGGTGTGGAGCAACGACACCGAGCGCGCCGCCGGCGTGGCCGCCCAGCTGGAGTGCGGAACGTCGTGGGTCAACGCCCACCTCGCCCTCGCCCCGCACCAGCCGTTCGGCGGCGCCAAGTGGAGCGGCGTCGGCGTCGAGAACGGCCCGTGGGGCCTCTACGGCTTCACCGAGCTGCAGGTGCTGTATCGCGCCAAGGCGTAGCAGGTCGGTTTGCCGGCTCGGCGGAGTCATAGTTACTTTGCGACTATCGCGACAACGCGTGCTCCCCCCGAGAACGAGGCACCCCCCTGTGAAGACATCCCGTCCACTTCGTCGCGGCGCGACCGCGCTCGCCGCCCTCGCGCTGGTCGTCGCCGGCTGCGGCTCCGACGGCGACACGACCACCACCGCCGCCGCCGCCGCCGCCGCCGCGACCACCGTCGCCGAAGCGACCACCACCACCGCCGCCGCGACCACGACGGTCGCGGCGACGGTGGACGCGTCGACGACGACCGCGGCCGCGCCCGCCGGTGGCCGCGTGATGAACGACGCGATCGGCGAGGTCGAGGTGCCGGCCGAGGCCGAGCGCATCGCCACCACCGCGCCGGCGTTCACGACGTCGGTCCTGCTGCTCGGCGGTGCCGACAAGCTCGTCGCGCTCGAGGAGAACTACGGCAAGAACGAGTGGATCAAGCAGAAGTACCCGGCGCTCGCCGGCCTTCCCGTGGTCTTCGCTGCCAACCAGACCGACGTGGAGCAGCTCCTCGACCAGAAGCCCGATCTCGTGCTGTACGCGGCGCGCTACGGCGAGGGCACGCTGCGCCAGCTGCAGGACCTCGGCATCGCCGCGATCTCCGGCGAGAAGGACTCCGACCTGCCGGGCTACGACCACCTCAACTGGGTGCGCGACAACCAGCTGTACTTCGGCAAGGCGATCGGCGGCGTGCAGCTGGAGAAGGCGACGACCTACGCGGCCGAGTTCACCGACATCAGGGCCAGGATCGAGGAGCGGACCAAGGGCCTCACCGACGATCAGCGCCCGACCGTCGTGCAGCTGTCCGCGGCCGGCAAGGTGCTGCAGGCCAACGACGGCTCGGCGATCGGCCAGGAGCTGATCACGATGGCCGGTGGCATCAACGCCGCGGCGAGCGCCACGGGCGAGAGCATGGGGCCGTCCGGGCAGACGCAGATCGACCCCGAGCAGCTCCTGTCGTGGAACCCCGAGATCCTCCTCGTCGATTCGCCGGCCATCCGTGACGCGATCGCGTCCGACCCCGTCCTCGCCAGCCTCAAGGCGGTGGAGGGCAACCGGGTCTACGTGATCCCCAACGGCGCCATGGCGTGGGCCTACAACGGTCCCGAGGAGTACCTGGCGATGCAGTTCTTCGCCAAGGCGATCCACCCCGAGCTGTTCGCCGACCTCGACCTGGAAAAGGCGACCACCACCTTCTACGACGGCTACTTCGGCTTCGAGATCACCGACGCCGACCTCGCTCACCTCTTCGACCTCGCCGACGGCCAGCGCGTGGCCGATGTCTTCGTCCGCTGAGCCCAGCGCCCCCGTCGGCGCCGCCGCCGCTCCCACGGTGAGGCGACGGCGGCGGCCGCCGTTCTGGCTGACGTTCGGCATCAGCGTGACGGTTCTCGCCGTCATGATGATCACCTCGTTCATGATCGGCCGGTTCTCCGTCGAGCCACTGCAGGCCGTCAAGATCGTCCTGTCGAAGGTGCTGCCGATCGAACCCACCTGGGATTCGATCGACGCCAAGGTGGTGTGGGACGTCCGGCTGCCCCGGATCCTGATGGCGGTGCTCGCCGGCGCCGCGCTGTCGTGCTCCGGCGCCGCCTATCAGGGGGTGTTCCGCAACCCGCTCGTCTCGCCGGACATCCTCGGCGTCGCCGCCGGCGCCTCGTTCGGCGCGGCGGTGGGGATCGTCGCCTACGGCGCGTTCTCGCCGGTCGTACAGCTGTTCGCCTTCGTCGCTGGCGTCGGCGGCGTCGCCATCGCCTACGTGATCGCGCGGACCAAGGGGGCGATCCCGAACGTCATGCTGATCCTCGCCGGCGTCGTCGTCGGCTCGCTGTTCAACGCCGGCGTGTCGATGATGAAGACGCTCGCCGACCCCTACGACGAGCTCCCGGCGATCACCTTCTGGCTGATGGGCTCGCTCGCGGGGATGCGCTGGGACAACGTCGCGATCGCCTCGCCGGTGATCGTCGCCGCCCTCGTCGTGCTGTTCCTCGTCAGCTGGCGGCTCAACCTGCTGACGATGGGTGAGGCCGAGGCCCGCGCCCTCGGGGTGGACACCAAGCGCCTGCAGATCGTCGTGATCGTCTGCGCCACGGCCCTGACCGCCACCGCCGTCTCGCAGTGCGGCGCCATCGGCTGGATCGGCCTGGTGATCCCGCACATGGCCCGGATGCTGGTCGGCCCCGACCACCACCGGCTGATCCCGACGGCCGCCGTGCTCGGCGGCGCCTTCCTGCTGTTCATCGACAACCTCACCCGGACGGTGACGGAGACCGCGCTGCCGCTGTCGATCCCGATCGCGGTGATCGGGGCGCCGGTGTTCGCGATCCTCCTCCGGCGCACGAAGCAGGAGTGGGCCGGGTGACGGTGGCCGACCACCGCGTCCCGGTGGTGCGGGCCGAGCACGTCGCCTTCACCTACACGCCGGGCGTCCCGGTGCTCACCGACATCAGCTTCGAGGTCCACCGCGGCGAGGTCCTGATGATCCTCGGGGCCAACGGCTGCGGCAAGTCGACCTTGATGCGCACGCTGCTCAACGAGCAGCGGCGATCGAGCGGACTCATCACACTCGACGGCACGGACATCGCCACGCTCAAACCGGTGGAGATGGCGCGCCGCGTGGCGATGGTCTTCCAGGACCATCACGCGCCGTTCCCGTTCTCGGTGATGGACGTCGTGTCGATGGGGCGCGCCCCGCACCTGCGCGCCTTCGGGACGCCGAGCAGGGGTGACGTCCGGCTGTGCGAGGAGGCCCTCGAGATCGTCGGCCTCGGCCGCCTGCGCGACGAGACCTACACGCTGCTGTCGGGCGGGGAGCGCCAGCTCGTGCTGATCGCCCGGGCGCTCGCGCAGCAGACCGAGCTGGTGATGATGGACGAGCCGACCAGCCACCTCGACTACCGCAACGCGGCGGTGATCATCAAGACGGCGAACCAGCTGGCGCGTGAGCAGGGCAAGGCGGTGATCATCGTCACCCACCTGCCCGATCAGGCCTTCTACTACCCGAGCAAGGCCGCGCTGATGAAGGGCGGGCGCTTCCTCTCCTACGGCGACAGTCGGGAGGTGCTCACCGAGGAGAACCTCAGCGAGATCTACGACATGGGGATCAGGGTGCTGACGACGCGTGACGAGGTGACGGACGAGGAGGTCGTCATGTGCCGGCCCGTGCTCGACACGCTGTAGCTCAGCCCGCCGCGCCGGTGTGGATGACGGTGCCGACGTGTTCGCCACGCAGGGCGGCGGTGAGGCGGCCGGGGACGAGGCCGTTGACGAGCTGGACGCTGCGCAGGTGGCGGGCGTTGGCCATCACGTCGACGAGCGCCGGGTCGAACGGCACCGTGCCGTCGAGGGCGCGCAGGTCGGCGAGGGTCGCCTCGTCCAGCAGCCGCGCGGTTGCGCCGCCGGGTCCGCTGGGGTCGGTGGTGTACACGCCGTCGACGTCCTCGACGATCGTCAGGCCTGCGGCACCGAGGGCGTCGGCGAGCAGGAACGCACCGGTGTCGGCGCGATGCGTCGGGATCCGCGACGTCGGGAACTCGTGGTGGTGGTACGGCGGGAAGGCGCTGCCGACCACCGCCCGCGCCGCCGACAGGTGGATCGCCAGCTGGCTGGCGATCGTCGAGTGCTCGATGTAGGAGACGCCGTCCTCGGCGAGCAGCGCGGCGAGGATGTGGCCGTTCTGCCCGGCCTCGCTCGCCGCCAGCGAAGCCAGCGACCCGACCGGCAGGCCGAGGTCGAGGGCGACGCCGTAGACGTGACGAGCGCGGATGCCGGCGCCGGTGAGGATCAGCAGCCGATGCTCCGGGAGCAGGCCGCGCAGCTCGTCGACGATCGGCAGGATCGCCCCGGCACCACGGTCGATGATCGAGCGGCCGCCGATCTTGACGACCTGCAGCCACGGCAGCAGCTTGATCGGGGCGCGCCCGGCGACGGGTTGGGTGAGCTGACCGTCGAGCAGCGTCTGGCGGGCCAGCGGCGAGGCGACGTGCTTGATGTCGTTGATGTCCGTCATGGTGATCCCTCGGTCCGCCATTCTGTCGGGGGCTGCGCCCCCACGGTGCCTTCGGCGCCTGCCCCATCGACGTCCGGCTCCCTGGCGGTCGCTCGGCCGTGTCCGCCCGAGCTGCGCTCAGTCGGCCGTGATGATCGTGCCGACGTGCTCACCGGCGAGGGCCCGTGACAGGTTGCCCGGCACGAGGCCGTTGATCACCTGCACCTGGCGGACGTGCCGTGCCGCCTGCAGCAGGTCGAGCACCGGGAACTCGAGGATCGAGTCGTGCAGCCCACGGGCCTTCATCTCGGCGACCGAGATCTGCGGGATGAACGACGCGTCCGGCGACGTCTTCGGGTTCGCGGTGTGCAGCCCGTCCTCGTCCTTCACGTAGATCATCGCCCTGCAGCCGAACTGCTCGGCGACCAGGAAGCACCCGGCGTCGGTGCGGTACGGCGGGATCACGCCGTGGGCCGCCGGGCGCATCCACATCCCGTACGGCGGCATCCCGCCGAACACGACGGCGTTGACCTCGGCGAGGTACAGCGGCACAGCGGACAGCCCGGCGCCGCTGACGTGGGAGATGCCGTGCTTGGCCAGCAGCTGCCCGAGCATCGACGCGTTCTGGTCGGCCACCGACGCGCCGAGCTGCGACAGCAGCCCGGCGGGCAGGTCGAGCCCGGCGGCGATCGAGTACAGGTGACGGGCCCGCGTGCCGGCGCCGGTGCCGATCAGCAGCTGGTGCTCCTGGCGGGCCGTGACGATCTCGTCGACCAGCGGGTGCACGGCGGCGCGGCCGCGGTCGATCACGCTCTGACCGCCGATCTTCAACACCGTGGCGCCCGGCAGGATCCGGTGGTCCGGCGCCTGCTCGGCGGCCGCGAGCAGCTCGGCGTCGGACAGCGATCGAGCCTGCAGCAGCGCGTCGAGATCCGCGGGTGAGGCCATGGGCCGGCAGGATACGCCGGCATCCGTCAGCGGGTCGGGGCGGCGACCAGTGCGTCGAGGAACCGGTGCACCGCGCCGGCGGACTCGGCGCGCCAGCGGACGACGACGTCGTCGGGGTGGGCGTCGACCTGGTCGCGCAGCGCTGTCTCCATCGCCGCCACCTGCGCCCGCTGGCGGACGAGCATGGGACCGATGTCGACGCCGCAGCGCTCGGCCAGCAGCAGCTTGAGGAGCAGCTCGCTGCGCACGTCGCGGACGTGTTCGACGGGGGTGCGCAGCCACTTGCGCAGCTGGGCGCGGCCAGTCCGCGTCGCGGCGACGAGCGTGCGGTTGCCGCCGGCGATGCCACGCTCCTCACCGACGACGGCGACCAGCTCGCGGGCCAGGAGCTGCTCGATCGCCCGGTAGGTCAGCGGGCGCGACAGCGACCACACCCTGCCGATCTCCCCGGACGGCTTCAGCGCCGCGGCGACGGCGAACCCGTGCGTCGGCCTGGGAGCGATCAGGCCGAGGCAGGCCCACTCTCCAAGCAGGAGCTGCTCCGATGTCCGTGTCGAGCGTTCCGCCACGCTGCCAGTCTGGCCCGTCACGGCTCGTCGAACCGACTCCCTGAAGCGTCAACGGATGACCATCTTTTAGTCACAGTCTGACTATCTTCTCACCCATGCGTAGAACACCCCGGTTGGCCATCGCGGCCGTCGCACTGCTCGGCTTCCTGGGCGCGTGCGGCTCGGACAAGGACACCAAGACGACGACCACCACCGTTGCCGCGGCAACGACGACGGCCGGGTCCACCACGGCGGCGCCGACCACCGCGGCGGGGACGAGCACGACGAAGGCCGCCACCACGACGTCGAAGGCACCGACGTCGACGCCGGCCTCCACGCCGGCGGCCGAGGGCGACATCACGGTGTTCGCCGCCGCCTCGCTGACCGCGTCGTTCAACGAGATCGGCTCGGCGTTCTCCACCGAGTACCCCGACGCCAAGGTGACGTTCAGCTTCGACGCCTCCTCGGCGCTGGTCACCCAGATCAACGAGGGCGCTCCGGCCGACGCGTTCGCCTCCGCCGACGAGGCGAACATGAAGAAGCTCACCGACGTGGGCGGCAACGCCGGCGAGCCGGTGATCTTCGCCACCAACGTCCTGCAGATCATCGTCCCCAAGGGCAACCCGAAGGGGATCACGTCGGTGGCCGACCTGGCCAAGCCCGGCATCACGTTCGTCACCGCGGCGCCGGAGGTGCCGATCGGCAAGTACACCCAGCAGGTGCTCGACGCCGCCGGCGTCTCGGTCACGCCCGTGTCGCTGGAGCAGAACGTCAAGGGCATCGTCACCAAGGTCGCCAACGGCGAAGCAGACGCCGGCATCGTCTACAAGACCGACGTCCTCGCCGAGCCCAAGTCCGAGGGTGTCGACATCCCCGAGGACATCAACGTCATCGCCAAGTACCCGATCGTCGTGACCAAGGAGGCCACGAACGCATCGACCGGTCAGGCGTTCGTCGACTTCGTGCTCAGCGACCAGGGCCAGAAGATCCTCGCCTCGTACGGCTTCGAAGCACCGTGACGCCGACCGCAGCGCGGCCGCTCCCCTAGCCCAGCCCTAACCTGCCGCCGATGCCGAGACGTCCACGCCGGGTCGACCGGCAGCGGCTCCCACTGCCGGCGCTGATCCTGGCGATCGTCGCCGTCGCCTTCTTCGCCCTCCCCTTCCTCGGGCTGGTGTGGCGCGCCCCGTGGAGCACGACGTGGCGGGTGCTCACCGACGGCGACGTCCGCAAGGCGCTGTGGCTGTCGATCTGGTGCTCGCTGTGGGCCACCGCGCTGTCGGTCGTGTTCGGCGTGCCGCTGGCGTGGCTGCTGGCCCGCATCGACTTCCCGGGTCGCGGCATCGTCCGTGCCCTGGCCACGCTGTCGATGGTGCTGCCGCCGGTGGTCGGCGGTGTCGCCCTGTTCTTCTCGTTCGGCCGGCGTGGCCTGTTCGGCCAGTACCTCTACGACTGGTTCGACTTCCGCCTGCCGTTCACGACGCGCGGGGTGATCGTCGCCCAGACGTTCGTGGCCATGCCGTTCCTCGTGCTGACGATGGAGGGCGCGCTGCGCCAGCTCGACCGGCGCTTCGAGGACGCGGCGCGCACACTCGGCGCATCGCGTGGCTACGTGTTCCGGCGAGTGACGCTGCCGGCGGTGCGCCCGGCGTTCGTCGCCGGCGCCGTGCTGACGTGGGCGCGGGCGCTCGGCGAGTTCGGGGCGACGATCACGTTCGCCGGCAACTTCCCAGGGACGACGCAGACGATGCCGCTGGCGATCTACCTCGCCCTGGAGGCCAACCCCGACGAGGCGCTGATCCTCAGCATGGTGCTGATCGCCGTGTCGTTCGCCGTGCTGGTCGGCCTGCGCGACCGCTGGCTCGGCGGCACCCCGCGCACCGCGACGCCGACATGACGTTGCTCGTGGATGCCGGCGTGCAGCTGGGACCGCTACCGCTGGCCGTCGAGGTCGAGATCCGACCGGGCGAGGTGCTCGCCGTGCTCGGGCCGAACGGCGCCGGCAAGTCGAGCCTGCTGCGCGTCGTCGCCGGGCTGGTCGCCCTGGAGCGCGGCACCGTCGCCGTCGACGGCACGGTCCTCGACGATCCGTCCGCCGGCGTGTTCGTCCCGCCCGAGCGGCGGCCGGTCGGCATGGTCTTCCAGGACTACCTGCTGTTCGCCAACCTCTCCGCGCTGGACAACGTCGCGTTCGGGCCGCGCGCCCGCGGCGTCCCGAAGGCGACGGCCCGGCGGCGCGCCGCCGAGCTGCTGGAGCGGATGGACCTGACCAGCCACGCCGGTGCTCGGCCATCGGGCCTGTCGGGCGGTCAGGCCCAGCGCGTCGCCCTGGCCCGCGCCCTGGCCACCGAACCGCGGGTGCTGCTGCTCGACGAGCCGCTCAGCGCGCTCGACGCGACGACACGTACCGGCGTGCGCCGCGACCTGCGCCACCACCTCGACGAGTTCGCGGGGATGACCGTCGTCGTCACCCACGATCCCGTCGACGCCTACGCGCTGGCCGACCGGGTGGCGATCGTCGACCACGGCCGCGTCGTCCAGGAAGGCACGATCGCCGACGTCACCGCCCACCCGCGGTCGCGCTACGTCGCCGATCTCGTCGGCACCAACCTGGTCAGCGGCGACGTCGCCGGCGGCGTGCTGCGGACGGCGAGCGGCGCCGAGGTCGTGGTCGCCGGGGCCGACGCCGGGCCGTCGTTCGCCGTCATCCGCCCCCAGTCCGTCGTCCTGCAGCGTCGTGCCGCCGAGGACTCCAGCGTGCGCAACGCCTGGCCCGGCACCGTCGCGACCGTCGACCTGCTCGGCGACCGCGCCCGGATCGGCATCGACGGGGCGCTGCCGCTGACCGCCGAGATCACCACCGCGGCGCTCGCCGCGCTGAACCTGCTGCCGGGGAGCGCGATCGTGGCCACCGTCAAGGCCACCGACATCACCGCCTACCCGGCCTGACCCGAGGAGGCCGACATGCAAAGCATCGCCGCCATCGCCGAGGCGTGGCTCACCCAGCGCCGTGACGGGGTGGTGGCCCGCGTCGTCGCCGCCGCCGGGCTCGGCCCGCGGCCCGCGGCGGATGTGCTGCTCGTCGACCGCAACGGCCGCACCGGCGGTTCGCTGCTGGCCGGGGCAGTGCAACCGGAGGTGGTCGCCGCGGCCGGCGAGCTGCTGAGCTCAGGCAACCTCGCTCGCCGGCTCTCCCTCGTCGTCGATTCGGTCGACGCCGCCGCCGCCGGGCTGACGTGCGGTGGCCGCGTCGAGATCCTCGTCCAACGCCTCGACGCCATCCCCCGCCGGCTGTGGGATGCGCTCGCCGCCGGCCGGCCCGCTGCGTTGGTGACTGCGCTCGACGGCGCCGCCGCGCCCGTCGTCGTCGAGCCAGGGGGCCGGCTGACCGGCACGCTCGGCGAGTCGGCGCTCGACACGCTCGCCCAGAGCGAGGCCGAGGCCGCGCTCGCCCACCCCGGCACGAGCGTGACGACGGTGGCACTCGGCCCGCGCCCGCTGCTCGTCGAGGCGTGGAACCCGGTGCCCCACCTCGTCGTCGTCGGCGCGTCGGACTCGCCGCGGCGCTGACCCGCCAGGTCGAGCTGCTCGGCTGGAGCGCGTCGACGGTGGTGACCGCCGACGACGCCGTCGCCGCGATCGGCGCGCTCGACGTCGGCCGACGTCGTCGTCGTCATCGAGCACGACCCGTTCATCGCCACGCCGGCACTGGCGGCAGCGCTGCGCGGCGGGGTCGGCTACGTCGGCGCGCTCGGCTCGCGGCGCACCCAGGCAGCGCGTCGGACCCACCTCGCCGACGTCGGCGTGCGCGAGGCCGACATCGCCCGCGTGCACGGCCCGACCGGCCTCGACCTCGGGGCGCGCAGCCCGGCGGAGACCGCTGTGTCGATCGTCGCCGAGGTCATCGCCGTGCGCTCCGGCCGCACCGGCAACCCGCTGACGTCGACGACCGGCCGCATCACCGGCTGAGAGGTGGCGGCGCCAGCCGGCCTACGTTCGGCGCCCCGTCCGCACGCTCACTGCCGAGCCGACCCGAGCAACTCCGCCGCCAGCTCGCGCAGGAGGTGCAGATCCTGGTTGCCGACGTCGCCGAAGCCGTTGCGGATCGCGGCGAGACGCGTCAGGCCGGCGAGGACCAGTTCACGACCCTCGTCGGTGAGCACTGCCAGGGTGGTGCGCCCGTCGGAAGGGTGTGGCTCACGTCGGAGGTAGCCGGCGGCCTCGAGCTTGTTGATCATGTAGTTGCAACGCCCCGGACCGATCATGACCCGCTCGGCGATCTTGCTCAGCGGCTGGCGCTCCTCCTCGCTCATCGCCAGGTACACCAGGCAGGCGTGCTCGATGATGCTCAGCCGTGACGGCGCCAGCACCTCGTGCGCACGGTCGACGAGCAACTTGTGGATCCGCAGGACGGACATGAACGCCGCCATCTCGTCGGGACCTGGCCATCCCAGCGCGATCCAGCGTTCGTAGGAGTCCTCGATCGGGTCGATGCTCATGGCCTCTCTCAGGTGCCGTCGAAGGTCACGCCCTGGCGAACTCGCCGATCAGCTCGTCCGGTGAGCGCCCGTCCAACGAGGTGATGGACAACATCGGGGTTGTGATGCCGGCAGCAACATAGTCGTCGACCTGCGCGAGGCACTCCGATGGCGTGCCGTAGATGAACAGCTCGTCGACCAACGAGTCGGGGATCAGGTCCAGCGCTGCCTTGCGGTCACCGGCACGCCACGCCGCCCACATCGGCGCCAGGACCTCGCCCCGGCCCAGCCACTCGTGGAACGCGGCGTAGACCGGGACGTTCAGGTAGGCGGCGATCGCTCGCTTGGCGTGGGCGCGAACGGCGGCGACGTCGCTGCTGGCGACGACGAACAGGCGGGCGACGATCTCGGCGGGCTCGGACCGTACCCCGTTCACGTGCGCCACGACCCGCCGAGCGTCGTCGGGCGACAGCCAGTTGAGGATCGCCCCGTCCGACTCGCGGCCGGCGAGGCGCAGCATCCCGGCGCGCAGACCGGCGATCAGGACCAGTGGACGACGTTCCGGGACCCGACCGAGCCGGAAACCCTTGATCGTGAAGCTCTTCGTCACCAGATCGACCTTCTCGCCGCTGAGCGCCCGGCGCAGGAAGACCGCGGTGTCGCGGACGCGCTGGTACGGCTCGACGAACGGGACGCCGTTCCAGTTCTCGACGATGACGTTCGAGGATGCGCCGATGCCGAGCAACACCTCTGCCGGGCCGAGGTCGGCGAGCGATGCCGCCGACATCGCGATCAGCGCCGGGGAGCGCGTGAACGCAGGAACGATCGCTGTCCCGAGCCGCAGCTGTGGATGGCTGACGGCGGCGGCGGCCAGCGGCGTGAACGCATCGTTGCCGTTCACCTCCATCGACCACAGATCGGTGAAGCCGGCGGACGCGGCGGCGTCGAACAGCGCGCGGTGCGCCGCGAGGGGGACGCCGTCGAAGGGGATCGAGAGGCCGTAGTGCATGGGTTGGCGGCTCCAAGTGAGTCGAGGGTGACGAGGGACGATCAGCGTCAGCGACGCTGTTGCGGATCGAGTTGGCGCCGCACCGCGTCGCCGAGCACGTTGATCGACAGCGCGCACGCGGCGATGGCGATGCCCGGCGCGAGCATCTGTGCCGGGGCCTTGTCCAGGTAGCCGTAGGCGCGGCCGAGCATCGCCCCCCAACTCGGGGTGGGCGGCTGGACCCCCAGCCCGAGGAACGACAGGCCGGCCTCGGCGAGCAGGGCCGCTGCGAGGAGCAGCGAGAGCTGCACGAGCACCGGCTGGACGGCGTTCGGCAGCACGTGGCGGACGATGATCCCGCTGGTGCGACTGCCGGCGAGCACCGAGGCATCGACGTACGGCGCCTTGCGCACCGTCAGCGTGCCACCGCGCATCAGCCGGGCGACGCTCGGCGCGAACACCACGCCGATGGCGAACATCGACGTGTTCAAGCCGATGCCCAGCGCGCCGGTGACGCCGACGGCGAGGACGAGCGCGGGGAACGAGAGGATCGTGTCGGTGATCCTCATCAGCGCTGCGTCCACCCACCTCCCGGCGTAGCCGGCGACGAGCCCCACGGGGATGCCGATCACGGCCGCCACCGCCACCGCCAGCACCGCCGCCCACAACGAGGTGCGCGCCCCGAAGATCAGCCGGCTGAGCACGTCGCGGCCGACGTCGTCGGTTCCCAGCCAGTGCGCCCCCGACGGCCTCGCCAACCGGTTCGGCACGTCCTGGGCCAACGGGTCGTACGGCGCGACGACGGGAGCGAAGACGGCCACCAGGACGACGAGCGCCAGGAACGACATGGCGACGATGCCGGCGCGCTCCTGACGCATCCAGCGGCGCAGCGTTCGATGGCCCCGCCTGCCGTGCGGCGACGCTCCTTCGACGCCCGCGGGAGCCGACGTCGGCGGTGCTCCCTCGACCGCACCGTCGGTGTCGGCGATCTGCGCCTGCCCCGTCATCATCGATCGATCCTCGGGTCGATCCGCCGATACAGCACGTCGATGACGCCGTTGACGACGAGGACGAACACGGCGAGGACGAAGACCACGGCTTGGAGCGCCGGGTAGTCGCGCTGCTTGACCGCGTCGACCACCATCGAGCCGATGCCGGGGATGGCGAACACCGCCTCGACGACCACGGTGGCGCTGAGCATCCGGCTGAAGAGCAGTCCGACAATCGTCAGCATCGTCACCCCGGCGTTGCGGAACGCATGGTTCCAGATGACGACCCGCCGCGGCAGCCCGCGCGCCCGCGAGGTGCGCATGTAGTCGGACGCGAAGATCTCGATCAACGAGCCGCGCAGCTGCCGGGCGACCTCGGCGATGCCGGCGGCCGCCAGCGTCACCGCGGGCAGCGTCGCGGCACGCAGGAACGACAGCGGTCCGTCGCTGAGCCCGCTGAAGCCGGTCGCCGGGAACCACGTCAACGACAGGGCGAAGACCGTCACCAGCACCATGCCCAGCCAGAAGTTCGGGATGGCGACGCCGAGCGGCTCAGGCCCGTGAGGATCCGGTCGGCGAGCCTGCCGCGCCGCAGCGCCGCCACGAGACCGAGCGGGATGCCGATGAGCAGCGACAGCAGCGTGGCGTAGACGACCAGCTCCAACGTCACCGGCAGTCGCTGGACCACCATGTCCCAGACGGGCTGGTGGGTGTAGAGCGACGTGCCGAAGTCACCGTGCAGGGCGTTCGAGGCCCAGTTCCAGTACTGCTGCAGCAGCCCGTTGTCGAGCCCGAGCTGATGTCGCAGCTCGGCCAACTGCTCGGGCGTCGCGTTCTCGCCGGCGATCGCGGTTGCGGGATCGCCAGGGACGAGCTTGATCAGGACGAACGAGATGAACGTCGCCATGAACACCGTGACCACGAAGCTGCCCAGCCCGAGCAGGCCCCGGCGCCACCGCCGGAGCCCGCTCGCGCGGGGGGATGCCTCGGCCGTCACCGAGGCCGGGACGACCAGGTCGGTGGTCAGTCCGACAGCCACAGGTACTGGACCTTCGGCTTGCCGAGCAGGCTTGCCTGGTAGCCCTGAACCTTCGTCGAGAAGGCGGTGACGTCCGGCCGGTAGAACAGCGGCGCGTACGGGGCGGCGGCATCGAGGATCTTGTTGACCTCGGCGTAGTCCGCCTTGCGCTCGTCGATGTCGTCGGTCGTCACTGCCTTGGCCATCGCGTCGTCGAGGCCCGGGATCGCGACCTTCCCGGGGTTCTGGTACGTGTCCTTGGCGAAGAGCCGCTGGTACGTCTGGCCGGGGTCCGGCCGGCCGGACCACGCCAGCAACGACGAGTTGAACGCCTGCGCCTCGAAGTACTGCGAGATCGCCTGGTTGGAGTCCATCGTCGTCACCTCGACGTCGATGCCGATCTTCGACAGCTGATCCTTGATGATGTCGGCCTCACGGGTGGACGGCGCATCCGGCGTCGTCACCATCGTGAACTTCGTGCCATCCGGATAGCCGGCATCGGCGAGGAGTTGCTTGGCAGCGTCGAGATCGTGCGGCCAGGCGTCGATCGACGTCGGGTCGTACGACCAGTGCGCCTTGGGCACCGGCAGCCAGGCCGGCTCGCCCTCGCCGTCGGCGACGCCGGCGATCAAGGCGTCGCGGTCGATCGCCATGTTGATCGCCGTGCGGACCTTCGGGTCGTCGAGCGGCTTCTGGGCGAGGTTGAAGTAGATCATGTTGAACCACTCGCCGATGTCGGCCTGCGTGTGCAGCTTGCTGTTGCCGCGCAGCGCGTCGAGATCGGCGGTGTCCAGGCTGTCGGAGAAGTCGACCTGCCCCGACTGCAGCGCGTTGGCCGCCGCCTTCGGGTCGGAGATCACGACGAACTCGATCCCGTCGAGGTGCAACGCTCTCTTGTTCCAATAGCCGTCGTAGCGCTCGAGCACCAGCTTGTTGCCGGGCGCGAAGGAAGCGAACTTGTACGGGCCGGCGCCGACGGGGTGGTCGGCGAAGCCGGCGCTGTCGGTCGTCGCCGTCGGCCCGACGATCATCCCGGCACGATCGGCGAGGACGAGCACCATCGAGGAGTCGGGCGTGCCGAGGTGGAGGACGACGGTGTCCGCGGTGGGCGCGTCGATCGACGTGACGTTGGCCAGGTCCGCCTTGTTCGTCTGCGTCTTGTAGCGGTCGAGGCTCGCCTTGACCGCCGCAGCGTCCATCGCGCTGCCGTCCTGGAACGTGACACCGCTCTGCAGCGTCAGCTCGAGCGTCGTCGGGTCGGTGAACTTCCAGGACTTGGCGAGGTTCGGCTCCGGTTGCAGCGTCGCCGGGTCGAACGTGATCAGGGTGTCGTAGAGCGGGTACAGCATCTGGTGGTCACCGCCCGATGGCCCGGCCTGCGGATCGAGCGACGACGGGTTGGCGGCGACGCGGACTCGCAGCGTGCCGCCCTCGGTCGCCGCCGACGCCGCCGAGCTCGACGGGTTCGACGGCGACGACGAACCGCCACCGGATGTCGACGGCGACGCCGTGCCGGCCGACGTCGATGACGCCGCCCCGGTCGTGGATGCCGAGGTCGTGCCGGAACCCCTGTCGTCGCTGGAACAGGCGGCGACGGCCAGCGCGGCGGCGACGCAGACCGCCCCCACGCGCAGCCGACGATGTCGACGGATGTTCATGGATTGGCTCCCCCTTGTGATGTGGTGACCGGCGCCGGGCGACGCGGATCGTGGTGAAGAGCTGCAGGTGTCGGCTCGCCCGTGCCGATCTGCTCGTCGTGATGGCAGGCAACGCCCCGGTCGCCGGCACGGAACGGCCGCAGCACCGGATGTTCGACGACGCACCGTTCGTCGGCGAACGGGCAACGGGGGTGGAAGCGGCAGCCCGTCGGTGGCGTCGCCGGATCCGGGAGCTCACCGGCGATCGTCACGACCTGCGTGCGCTCGGCATCGTCGAGCCGCGGCGCCGCGGCGAGCAGGACCATCGTGTACGGGTGCGCCGGCGCCTCGATCACCTCACGCGCCGGGCCCTGCTCGACCAGCTCCCCGAGGTACATCACCGCCAACCCGTCGGCGACGTACGGCAAGAGGCTGACGTCGTGGGTGATGAACAGCAGCGTGATCCCGTCGGCCCGCTGCAGGTCGACGAGGAGGTTGACGATCTCGGCCTGGAGCGAGACGTCGAGGGCCGCGACCGGCTCGTCGCAGACCAGCAGCTTCGGTCGATGGATCAAGGCCCGGGCGATGTTGATCCGCTGCTTCTGCCCACCCGACAACTGATGCGGGTAGCGCTCGGCGAGCGCCGCGGCGATGCCGACGCGGTCGAGCGCGTCGAGCGCCTGACGACGAGCGGCGGCCCGGCGAGTCCCGGCGACGCGCAACGGCTCCATCACCGACCACAGCGCCGTGCGCCGCGGGTCGAGCGCCGAGTGCGGATCCTGGAAGATCACCTGCACCGCGCCACGATTGCGGCGCAGTGCCGAGCCGGTGAGCCGCCGGACGTCGACGCCGTCCACGAGGATCTCGCCGGCATCGACGTCCACGAGGCGGGCGACGGCCCGACCGAGCGTCGACTTGCCCGAGCCGGACTCCCCGATCAGCGCCATCGCCGTCCCCGCGGGGACCGCGAGGGAGACCCCGACGACGGCCGGGACCGCCGGCCCACCGCGAGAGCGATAGGTGACCCGCAGATCGCGGACGTCGAGCAGGCTGCTCATGACGCGCTCGCCAGCGGATCTCGGGCCCGGCAGCAGCGGACGCGCCGGCCGCCGGCGAGGTCGTCGAGCGCCTGCGGGAGCTCGCAGCCCGGTCCGGCCGCGTCGCAGCGGTTGCGGAACGCGCACCCCTGCCGCTCCGCGGTCGCCGACGGCACCCGGCCGGGGATCGGCGTCAGGCGGTGACCCCAGCCACCGGCTCGCGGCCGCGCCGCCAGGAGACGCCGGGTGTAGGGGTGGCGCGGGTCGCCGATGACCTCAGCGGTCGTGCCCGTCTCGACGACCTCGCCGGCGTACATCACCACCACGTCGTCGCACGACTCGGCGACCACGGCGAGATCGTGCGTCACGAGCAGGACGGCCATCTCCTCGCGCTCGACCAGCTCGCGCAGCAGCCGCAGGATCTGGGCCTGCAGCGTGACGTCGAGCGCCGTCGTCGGCTCGTCGGCGATGAGCAGCCGGGGATGGCAGGCGATCGCCGACGCGATCATCGCCCGCTGCCCCAGTCCGCCCGAGAGCTGGTGCGGGTAGGCCCGCGCCCGCTGTGGCGGGTTGGGGATGCCGACCTCGCCGAGCACCTCGAGGACTCGCTGTCGCACCTCGGCCCGGCCGAGGTCGGTGTGGGCGCGCAGCACCTCGTCCACCTGCCTGCCGATGGGCAGCAGCGGGTTGAGCGCCGTCATCGGCTCCTGGAACACCATCCCGATGCGCGCCCCGCGCACCCGGCGCATCTCCTCCTCGCGCCGGTGCAGCAGCTCGTCACCGTCGAAGGTCGCCGACCCGCCGATCTCGACGACGTCGAGGTCGTGCAGCCCGAGCAGCGCGAGCGCGGTGGCGGTCTTCCCGGAGCCGGACTCGCCGACCAGGCCGACGATCCGCCCGGCATGCACCGCGAACGTCGCGTCGCGCACCGCACGGCTCGGCGCGTCGCCGCGCTGGCCCGGCTGAAAGGTCACGGACATCCGCGCCACCGACAGCAGTGCCGTCACCGCACCCCCCACTCGATCGGCTCAGCTACTTCAGATCTGAATGATATGGTTCAGATTCGAAGCTTGTCAATGGGGGGCGAGCGGACGTCGGCTCCCGTCGGAGATGGAGGAAACAACCGTGCAGACCGTCAACTACGTCGTCGACGATGGTGTCGCGCACATCACGCTGAACCGCCCGGACAACCTGAACGCGCTGAGCCGGCAACTGTCGGCCGACATCGCTCGAGCGTTCGCGCAGGTGGAGGACGACCCGGCGGTCCGTGCCGTCGTCCTCGCCGGCGAAGGTCGGGCGTTCTGCGCCGGCGCCGACCTGAAAGATCCCGACACCCACCCCGCCACGGACATCGTCGGCCAACTCATCAGCTCCCGAGGCGCAGGGGTCGACACACCGGTGGCCTTCTGCACACGACCCGTCATCGCCGCGGTGCACGGCTGGGCCGTCGGCGCCGGCGTCGAGATGGCGATCGCCGCCGATGTCGTCGTCGGCGCCGAGACCGCTCGCTTCTACCTGCCGCAGGTCAGCCTCGGCATCCTGCCGGGCGCCGGCGGCGCGAGCCGGCTGACGCGCGTCATCGGCAAGGAGTGGGCCTCCCGGATGATCCTGCTGGGCGAGAAGGTCGACGCGCCGACGGCGCTGCGCATCGGGCTGATCAGCGAGATGGTCGCCGCCGACGACCTGCTCGGCCGCGCCAACGAACTGGCACGGTCGCTCGCGGCGCTGCCGCCGGCCGCGGTACGGCTCGCCAAGCAGTCGATCATCGACGCCGACGACGTCCCGCTGCGCCAGGCGCTGAAGGCCGACAACTACCGGCTGTTCATCCTCTCCGGCACCGACGAGAAGAAGTCGGCGCACGGCGCGTTCGCCGAGGCGAGGCAGTGATCGGTCTGCACGGCCAGCAACTCGCCCCGCTGCCGTTCGAGGGCGTGGTCGTGCTCGACATGGCCCGCGTCCTCGCCGGCCCGACGGTGTCGCGCTTGCTCGCCGAGTACGGCGCCGACGTCGTCAAGCTCGAGGCCTGGCCGAACGGCGACGTCTCCCGCTCCCTGCCCCACCTGCGCGACGGTCGATCCGGCTACTACATCCAGGCCAACCGCGGCAAGCGCAGCGTCTGCATCGACTTCCGCAGCGAACGCGGCAGGGAGCTGCTCTTCGAGCTGGCGTGCACGGCCGACGTCCTCGTCGAGAACTACCGACCCGGCCACATGGACGAGATCGGCCTCGGCTGGGAGCGACTGCACGCGGCGAACCCTCGACTGATCATGTGCTCGGTCACCGCCCTCGGCTACGGCGGCCCGCTGTCGCACAAGCCCGGCTACGACACGATCGGCGCCGCGCTGTCCGGCATGGCCTGGGTGAGCGGTCGCGCCGGCGGCCCACCGATGATGCCGCGAGCGGCGATGGGCGACACGATGACCGGCGTCCACGGCTTCGCCGGCGTCGCCACCGCCCTGTACCGCCGAGAACGCACCGGGCTCGGCGATTGGATCCAGGTGTCGCTGCTCGACACCTATCTGCACTCGCACGAGATCAACATCCAGCAGTACTCGGGCTCGCGCGGCGCGATCGAGCCGGGGCCGGCGGGCGACGGCCCGCCACCGGTCGCACCCGGCGGGTTCTTCCGCTGCGGCCAGCGATGGTTGATGATCGCCTGCGTCGCCGACGAGGACTGGCGGCGCCTCTCGGGCGCCGTCGGGCGCCCCGAGCTCGGCACCGACCCCCGCTACGAGACCAACGAGCGACGCGTCGAGCACCACGTCGAGCTGAACCAGCTCGTGGGTGATTGGATCGCCGCGATCGGCGACCCGCAGCAGGCGCTCGCCCGCCTCGACGACGCCGGCGCGTGCGCCGAGATCGTCCACTCCGTGGCCGAAGCGGTCCATCATCCCCACAACCTGGCGCGCCGCGGCGTGCGCACCGTCCCCGACGACGTGTGGGGGGAGATCACCATCCCGGGCGTGCCGATCCGATTCGCCAGCGCACCGGAGGAGATCGACCTGCGCGCCCATGAGCTCGGTGCGGACACGCGAGCGGTGCTGCACTCCCTGCTCGGCAAGGACGAACCGACGATCGCCGAGTTGCTCGCCGACGGTGTCGTCCACGAACCGGGAGGCACCACGACGTGATGGCCGTCGCCGGCTTCACGGCGCCTCGTCCGCATCGCCGGCTACGAGGTGGTGGGAGCAGCCGACCTACGTTCGGCGCATGCGTGACCTGCGGGTGATCGAGGTCGCCGGAGGGGTCGCCGGGGCGTACTGCACGCGGCTCTTCGCGGCGATGGGGGCCGACGTCGTGCTCGTCGAGCCGCCGGGCGGCACCCCGCTGCGCGACCACGGACCGCGCTTCACCATCGCCGACGGCACGACGCACAGCGCGCTGCACGAGCACCTCGACGCCGGCAAGCGCTCGATCACCATCGACCTCGACGGCCCCGACGGCGACGCCGCGCTCGCCTGGGCGGACGTCGTCGTCGCCACGTTCGACGGCGACCCGCAGGCGGCGTTCGCCCTGCGCGAGCGGCTGCGCGCCCTGAACCCGCGCACGTCGCTCGTCGCCGTCTCCGGGTTCGGCCTGACCGGGCCGTACGCCGGGTGGCGCACGTCGGGCCTCGTCGACTGGGCGTCCGGCGGCTACCTGTTCCTCACCGGCGAGCCCGGCCGGCCACCGCTGCAGGGCGGCGGGCCGTGGGCGAGCATCGTCATCGGTGCCACCGCGGCGATCGGCGGCGCCGTCGCCGTGCTCGACGCGACGCTCAGCGGCGAAGGGCAGCTCGTCGACGCCGGCGGGATGGAGGCCACCGCGGCCGGGCACCAGTGGGCGCTCACCCAGTACACCCACACCGGCGTGCTCAAGCGCCGCGTCGGCCTGGCCTTCGAGCACTTCCACCCGCTCGGCCCGCACCGCTGCAAGGACGGCTGGATCGTCATCGCCGCGCCGAGCGCCGAGCAGTGGAAGCAGACCTGCATCACGTGCGAGGCCTGGGAGCTGATGATCGACGACACGCTGAACGCCCCGGCAGCGCGCGCCGACCGCGCCGCCGAGATCGACGCCGCGCTCGACCCGTGGCTGTCCAGCCACGCCTGCGCCGAGGCGATCGCCGCGTTGCAGGCCAACCGGGTGCCGGCCGGCAAGGTCAACGACCTCCACGAGGTCCTCGCCTCCGAGCACCTCGCCGAGCGCCGTGCCTGGACGCCGCGGCCCGACCTCGGACCCGAGGCCAAGCTGCCCGGCGCGCCGCTGCACCTCGAACCCGGCGCGCCGGACCACGCCACCGAACCGGCACGCGTCGCCGGCGCCGACACCGAGGCGTTCCTCGCCGAGCTGCGCGCCGGGCTACCGGCACGGCGCGAGCTGCCGCCCGTCGACCTGCGCGACGTCCGCGTCGCCGAGTTCTCGATCGCCTGGGCCGGACCGCTCACCGGCCGGTTCCTCGCCGACCTCGGCGCCGAGGTGGTCAAGGTCGAGCACCCCGGCAGCCGCGGCGTCGGCCACGAGGGCCGCACCCGGCTGATCGGCGGCCAGCCCGGCTGGCACTTCGGCGAGCCGGTCGACCCGCAGATCCGCGCCGAGGTGTTCCCCGACGCCGACCCCGGCGAGCACTTCTGGAACCGCTCCGGCGTCTGGAACGTGATGAACCGCGGCAAGCGCAGCCTGGCGCTGGAGGCCAAGACGTCAGACGGCAAGGCGATCCTCGACGAGGTGCTCGCCGGCTCGGACATCGTCCTGCACAACTACTCGCCGCGTGGGGCGACGAGCCTGGGCATCGACGCGCCGGCCGTCGCCGAGCTCAACCCGGCGGCGATCACGCTGGCGATGACCGGCTACGGCGAGACCGGGCCGATGGCCCTGTTCTTCTCGTTCGGGCCGCTGCTCGAGGCGTACTGCGGGCTCAACTCGCTCACCGGCTATCCGGGCGAGGGGCCGATGCGCCTCGGCAAGGCGTTCCCCGACGTCGTCGGCGGCCTGCACGGGGCGTTCACCGCGCTGGCGGCGCTCTGGGAGCGCGCCGCCACCGGCACCGCCGTGCACGCCGACCTGTCCCAGCTGGAGACCCTGGCCAGCGTCGTCGGCGACAGCCTGCTGTGGACATCGGTCACCGGCGACGTACCGGCGCGGATCGGCAACCGCTCCCTCGACCACGCCCCGCAGGGCGTCTACCGCTGCGCCGGCGACGACCGCTGGCTGGCACTCACCGTCGACACCGACCAGGGCTGGCAGGCCCTGACCGAGCTGATCGGCGAGCGCGCCGACCTGTCCCTCGCCGAGCGCTTCGCCGCCCACGACGACATCGACCGGGCGATCGAGGCGTGGACGTCGCAGCTCGACGCGCTGGAGGCGGCCAAGGCGCTGCAGGCCGCCGGGATCCCGGCCTGCCCGGCGTTCACCAACGGCGACCTCGTCGACAGCGAACAGCTCGCCGCCCGCGGGTTCATGGTCACCTGGAACCAGCCCGACGCCGGCCCGCTGCGCTTCCCCGGCTTCCCGATCCACTTCGAGGCCCGCCGCTACGAGCCGGTCGCCGCCCCGGCGCTCGGCGCCGACAACGCCGCCATCCTGCGCCGCCTCGGTTACGACGACGAGCGCATCGACGCCCTCGCCACCAGCGGCGTCGTCGCCGACAAGCCGCCCTGGTGAAGCCGGGTCAGTTCCGCGTCGGCCAGTCGGGCAGAGCGATCTTGACCGGCGCGCCGGCCAACGTCGTCGAGAGGTGGATCAGGAAGCTGGCGATGCCGGCGGCGCCCTGCATGTAGCCGATCTGCGCCTCCACGAACGTCGGGCGGTCGCGGTGCTCGGCCTGCACCCAGTGCCGCGTCGTGCCGCCGTCGCCGCGGCCGACGACGGAGCTGGCGATCATCACGTCGGCGCAGCGGCGCGCCGCGTCGAGGTACCCACCGTCGCCGGTGCGCTGGGCCATCAGCAGCGCGTACTCGCCGAGCGCGGCATCGCCACAGCACTGGCTGTGGTTGTTCCACAACCCGACGGACCGTTGCTCGGGGGCGCCGAGGCACTCGGCGCCGCGCCACAACGCATGGGCCAGCTCCAACCAGTGGTCGTCGCCGGTGACGCGGTGCAGCTCGAGGAACAGCCGGCCGGTCCCCGGCGGCCCGTGGCAGGCGCCGAGGTAGAAGATCGGCTGGCGGGCCTCCTCCGTGTGGCACACGAGCATCCCCCGTGCCGCACCGTCGCCCATCCACGTGCCGCGGCTCTCGACGTAGCGCGCTGCCGACAGCGCTGCGTCGAGGTAGCGGGCGTCGCCGGTCGATTGTTGCAACTGCAACAGGAAGTAGCCGACACCGGCGCCGCCGTGGGCGAAGTTCGGGGCGGTGAACGGGAACGGCATGTCGGCCATCAGCACCCAGCGCGTCCCGGCCGGGTCCGGCTCGCCGACCTCCAGCAGGCGGTCACCGGCCTCGGCGGCCCAGCGCAGCGCGTCGGGATGGACGCCGTGGCGGTGGGCGTGGAGCAGCGCCAGCGCCGCTCCGGCGGCACCGACGGACTGGTCGTAGATCTCCCGCTCGCCGGAGAAGCCGGTGATCTCGGCGAACGGCGCCGGCTCGATCCAGCCGATGCCGGCACCGAGCGGCGTGGCCTGGGCGCGCAGCCGCTCGTAGCAGCGCGCCGCCGCGGCCGTGAACTCGTCCCGCCCGCTGGCCGCGGCCAGCTCGGTGAGCACGAAGCCGTACCCGGGCCATCCCCGCGACACGCTGACCGACTGCCGGTCGACGCCGTCGAGGTAGGCGACGATGTCCTCGCCGGCGGCGACGGCCTCGTCCAGCCGGGCGCTGTCGCCGGTGGCCTCGGCCAGCTCCAACAGCAGCAGCACGACGCCGGCGCTGCCGTAGTACAGCGAGCGGTTCACGGCCGGCTCGCGGGTATCGCCGGCGGCCGCCGGTGGCGTGCGTCGCCAGGCGTTCCGTCCCGCCAACCGCTGCTCGTCGACGAACCGCGTCGCGTCGAGCGCGGCCCCCATGTACTCGTCCATCGGTCCCCCTGTTCGGACCTGCACGTTAGGCCGTCGCCCGCCGCCGAGCCCGGCGTGACCGGGCCGGCGCGACGTATGGTCCCCTCGTGGACGTCGTCGACGCTCTCGATCTGCCCGCCGGCGAGGTGGCGCCGCTCGTGCGCACCGACCTGTCGACCCGCCCGTCGCTGCGCATCGGGCTGATCTCCGACACGCACATCCCCGAGGCCCGCGCCGAGCTGTGGCCGCAGGTGTTCGACGTGTTCGCCGGCGTCGACGCGATCCTCCACGGCGGCGACATCCACGAGCTGTTCGTCCTCGACCGGCTCGGCGAGATCGCCCCGCTGTGGTCGGCGCGCGGCAACGGCGAGGACGGCTCGGCGGGACGCAGCATCGCCCCCGTCGACCCGCGACTGCGCTACTCGTGGCGCCTCGACCTCGGCGGCGTGCACGTCGGCCTGACCCATGACGTGCCGTGGCCGGAGGTGCCCCCGAACCTCACCGTCGAGCGCTGGAAGCAGCGGCGCTTCGGCACCCAGGACCTCGACGTGCTCGTGTTCGGCGACAGCCACGTCGAGGGCATCCACCACGTCGGCCCGACGCTGTGCGTCAACCCGGGCTCGCCGACGTACCCGCGCAACCTCAACACCCAGCTCGGCACCCTCGGCTTCCTGCACGTCACGTCCACCGGCGACGGCACGGCCCGAGTCACCGCCGAGCTGTGGCAGCTGACCGAGCACGGCGCCGACGGGCCCACCCACGCGTCGACGATCGACGTCCACAGGAGCCGCACGTCGACGCCGGGCGTCGACCCGAACCAGGAGCGCTGACATGGCCGACCTGACCTACGACAGCCTGCTCGTCGACGTCGACGGGCCGGTGGCGACGATCACCCTGAACCGGCCCGAGCAGCTCAACGCGATGAGCCGCGGCCTGCTCACCGACCTGGAGCAGTGCCTGCGCGACCTCAACCGCGGCGACGACGTGCGCGTCGTCCGCCTGCGCGGCGCCGGCCGGGCGTTCTGCCCCGGCTACGACCTCTCCCCCACCGGCGGCGGGCGGCGACCGAAGAAGGACGGTCCCGGCCTGGCCGACTACGGCGAGTCGGCGATCGCCGTCGACCGCGAGTCGCTGCGCGAGATGGTCGAGCGCTGGCAGTGGATCTGGGGCTACCGCAAGCCGATCATCGCCCAGGTGCACGGGTTCTGCCTGTCCGGCGCCCTCGACCTCATCGGTGCCTGCGACATCGTCTGGGCCGCCGAGGGCACGCTGTTCGGGCACCCCGCGGCGCGTGGCATGGGTGTGCCGCCGACGTGCGGCCTGCTGCCATACCGCATCGGCGCCCAGGCCACCAAGGAGCTGCTGTTCACCGGCGACCTGTTCGACGCCGAGGAGGCCCGCGACCTCGGCCTGATCCGCAGGGTGCTGCCCGCCGACGAGCTCGACGAGCGGGCGCTGGCGTTCTGCCATCGCGTCGCGATGAACTCGCTCGACGTGCTGACCGCGGCCAAGCACGTCACCAACCGCACCTACGAGATCATGGGCTCGCGGGCCGCGGCGTTCGAGGGCGCCGACTTCGATGCCATCGCCCACCTCACCCCGTCGTTCGCCGAGTTCCTCCGGCGGACCGACGCCGACGGCCTGCGCGCCGCGCTGGCGTGGCGCGACGGGCCGTTCACGAACGGGCCGGCCGCCGACCACGACGCCGCCGTGCGCCGCCGCCGTCGATGACCTCACCGATGTCGCAGACCGTCCGGCTGCTGCACGCCTCCGACCTGCACGTCGGCGAGTCGACGGCGCGCGACAGCGGTGTCACCCACCTCGTCGACGCGGCCCTCGCCCATGCCGTCGACGCGCTGCTGCTCGTCGGCGACGTCTTCGACCACAACCGCGTCCCCACCGACGTCGGCCAGGCACTGGCCGACGAGCTGGCCCGCCTCACGGTCCCCGTCGTCGTCCTGCCCGGCAACCACGACTGCCTCGTGCCGCACTCGATCTGGCGGCGCGTCGAGGTACCGACCAACGTCACGGTGATCATGACCGACGACGGCGAGCGCGTCGACCTCGCTGCCCTCGACGTCGAGCTGTGGGGCCGGCCCCATCCCGACTTCGACGACCTCCGCCCACTGCACGGCCTGCCGCCACGCGGGACGCGCACGTGGCAGGTGGCGCTGGCCCACGGCCACGTCGTGCTCGGCCCGGACGACCTGCGCCGCGCCTATCAGATCCACCCGGACGAGATCGCCGGCTCGGCACGCGACTACATCGCCCTCGGGCACTGGGACGTCCCGCGCGACATGAGCGCCGGCGGCGTCACCGCCGCGTACTCCGGCTCGGCGAGCCGCAACGGCGTCTGCGCACTGGTCACCCTGGCGATGATCGACGGGGCACGCACGGTGACGGTCGAGCAGCTGCGGCTGGGCAACACTGGCGGTGCAACGATCGAGGAGGGGAACCATGTCCGATGAACCGCAGCTGAAGCTCGTCGTCGACGGTGTCGACTTCGGCGAGGGCCCGCGCTGGCACGACGGCCGGCTCTGGTACTGCGACTTCTACCAGCGGGCGATCTACACCGTCACCGAGGACGGCCACCGCCATGCGGTGTACGGCGATCTGCCCGACCAGACCTCGGGGCTCGGCTGGCTGCCCGACGGCCGGCTGCTGGCCGTGTCGATGACGAACAAGCAGGTGCTGCGCGACGACGGCAACGGCTTCGTCGTCCACGCCGACCTGTCCGATCTCGCCACCGGCTACTGCAACGACATGGTCGTCGACCGTCACGGCAACGCCTACGTCGGCAACTTCGGCTTCGACCTCTTCGCCGGCGAGGAGCCGCGCGGCGCCGACCTGGTCCTCGTCCGCGAGAACGGCACGACGCAGGTCGTCGCCTCCGGCCTGCGCTTCGCCAATGGCTCGGTGATCACCCCCGACGGCTCGACGCTGATCGTCGGCGAGAGCTTCGGCGCCGGCTACGAGGCGTTCGCCATCGACGCCGACGGCACGCTGTCGAACCGCCGGCGCTGGGCCGACGTGCCGGGCATGGCACCCGACGGCTGCACGCTGGACGCCGAGCTGGGCATCTGGTTCGCCGACGCGCTCGGCTCGCAGCTCGTCCGCGTCGTCGAGGGCGGGCAGGTCACCCACCGCATCCCCACCCCGCAGCCGGTGTTCGCCTGCGCGCTCGGCGGCGAGCTCGGCCAGACGTTGTACGCGCTGTGCGCGCCAGGCAGCCAACCCGACGAGGTCCGCGGCAAGGCGGCCGGGGCGATCTACTCCGTATGGGTCGACGTCCCCCACGCCGGCTGGCCCTAGGCCGCGCCCACCCGCCGGCTCGCGTCAGGCGCCGGCGAGGACGTTCTTCTGCGTGGCGATGGTGACCAGCTCCCGCAGCCGCTCGCGCTCGTCGCCGGCGGCCCCCGCCGGCCCTTCGGTCATCGCACGGCGCGCAGGCGGCCGGGCCACCCGGTCGTCAGCACCGAAGCCGGCCCGGCGCGCCAGCGTGGGGCGTGGGCATCGGCGCGCATGAACCTCAGGGTGCGCGGAGATCCGCCGCCATGAAACGTCGCGCCGCGGCGGCGCCGTCACGCGACGGCGCCGTGCAGGCGCCGGAAGCCGGCCACGACCGCCAGCTCGTGGGGCGCCAGCCAGCCGTCGAGCTCGTCGATCGGCACCCAGCGCACCTCGTCCACCTCGCGGTTCGGGCGGAAGGTCCCCGAGCCGCGCTGCATGGACCAGAACCGCACGTGCTTGCTGCGACCCTTGCGATCCTTGTACCTGGCCGCCGGCAGCTCCGGCCCGACCTTGCAGCGCAGGCCGGTCTCCTCGTGGACCTCGCGCAGCGCGCAGCGCAACGACGCCTCACCGCGGCGGCGCTTGCCCTTGGGCAACGACCAGTCGTCGCGCTCGGGGCGGTGGACGAGCAGGATCTCCACGCCCTGCGCCGTCGCTCGCCACACCAGCCCTCCGGCCACCTCGATCACACCGCCGAAGTTAGACAGCGGCGCGCGCCCGATGCACGTAACGACGATGAACCCCCGTCGGCGTTCGGGTGAACTCACCCGTTCCGCGGGTCCCCTCCGCTACGGTCCTGAAGCCATGCATCCATCGACGTCGACGTTCACGGCCGACGGGTGGGATGCCGCCAGGCTCGTCGACCTGCTGCACCAGGTGGGGCTGTCCGTCGGCAACCCGCGGCCGGTGGTGCGCACGGTGCTCGACACGTTCGACGGGCTGCTCCACGACGCCGGGCTGCGGCTGACGATGGTCGCCGACGGTCCGCGCCGCGCGGTCGACCTCACGGGCGACGACGTGATCGCCGTGCGGGTCGCCGTCGACGCCGCGCCGGTGTGGCCGGCGGATCTTCCGGCGGGGCCGCTGCGTGCCCGGGTCGCGGCCGCACTCGACGTGCGTGCCCTGCTGGCGGTGCTGCAGATCAGGTCGGTCGAGCGCGAGGTCGTGCGCTACGACGGCCGTCGCAAGGAGGTGCTGCGCGCCACGCTCGTCGAGTCGGCGGTGGCGGCGCCCGGCGACGTGCCGGTGACGCCGGCGCCGATGCTGGTGGTCGAGGCGCTGGCCGGCTACGCCAAGCCGGCGGCGACGCTCGCCGAGACGCTGGCGGATGCCGGCGCCGTCCGTCTCGACGACGATCTCGTCGAACTCGCGGCGAGCGCCGCCGGCGTCGACCTCGCCGGGTTCTCGGTGTCGCCGACCGTGCCGCTCGACCCGGCGATGCCGGCGCTCGACGGGTGGTGCGCGGTGCTCGCCAACCTCGCCGCCACGGCCCGGGCCAACTGGTCCGGCACGCTGGCCCAGATCGACACCGAGTTCCTCCACGAGCTGCGCGTCGCCGTGCGCCGCACCCGTTCGATCGTCGGTCATGGCCGAGGCGTGATCCCCGACGACGTGCTCGCTCCGGCCGCGTCCGCGTTCGCCGAGATCGGCGCGGTCACCGGCCCGGCCCGCGACTTCGACGTGCAGCTGCTCGACTTCCCGGCGCAGGTCGCCCGACTCGGCACGTCGGCGGCGACCGACCTCGACCCCGTGCACGCGGTGCTCGTCGAACGCCATCGCGCCGCGCACGCCGCGCTCGACACCGAGCTGACCGCCCCGGCGATCGTCGCCATGCTCGACCGCTGGCAGGCGTGGCTCGCCGATCCGGCGCGTCCCGGCGACCGCGGGTCGGCGCCGCTGGCCGACGCGCCGCTCGGCGCGGTGGTCGCCAAGCGGCTGCGCAAGGCGCACCGCCGGGTGATCGCCGACGGCCGGGCGATCACGGCCGACTCGGAGCCCGAGGCGCTGCACGACCTGCGCAAGCAGGCCAAGAAGCTGCGCTACCTGCTGGAGTGCTTCGCCTCGGTGCTGCCGAGCGACGAGCGCAAGCAGTTCGTCAAGGCGCTCAAGGTCCTGCAGGACAACCTCGGCGAGCACCAGGACGCGGCGGTCCACGTCGACGAGCTGCGCGCCGTCGGCGAGGACGTCCACCGCGCCGGCGCGCCGGCCGCGACCATGTTCGCCCTCGGCGAGCTGCGCGCCCAGATCGACGCACAATGCAGCCGGTCCCGCGACGAGTTCGCCGAGCGCTTCGCCGAGTTCGACACCAAGGAGACGCGCCGGGCGTTCAAGGCGATGCTCGCCGACCTGCCGTCGCTCGGGGACGCGTCGTTCGGGGATGCGCCGTGAAGACGCTGGCGACCTACAGCATCAAGGGCGGCGTCGGAAAGACGACCGCCGCCGTCAACCTCGCCCACGAGGCCGCCGCCCAGGGCGCCCGGGTGCTGCTGTGGGACATCGACCCGCAGGGCGCGGCGACGTACTTCTTCCGGATCCGCGCCAACGTCAAGGGCGGCGCCGGCAAGCTGATCGACAAGGGTTCGCTGGCCGGCCACGTCCGCGCCACCGACCTGCCTGGCCTGCACGTCGTCCCCGCCGACTTCTCGATGCGCCACCTCGACCTGCACCTCGACGACGCCAAGCACCCGCGGCGCCGACTCGGGGCGCTGCTCGAACCGCTCGCCGGCGACTACGACATCGCCCTGATCGACTGCCCGGCGGGGATCACGCTGGCCAGCGAGAGCGTCTTCGCCGCGGCCGACGTGCTGCTCGTGCCGACGATCCCGACGACCCTGTCGAAGCGCACCCTCGACCAGCTGATGGAGCACCTCGCCGCCAACCCGCCGGCGCCGGTCGTGCTCCCGTTCATCTCCATGCTCGACCGCCGCAAGCGCCTGCAGCGCGAGCTCGTCGCCAAGCTCGCAGTCGGCACGCCGGCGCCGCTGCCGACGCCGATCCCCAACGCCAGCGTCGTCGAGCTGATGGGCCTGGAGCGCGCCCCGCTGGCCACCTACGCCCCGACCAGCCTGGCCGCCACCGCCTTCCGCAACCTCTGGCGCGACATCGCCGAGAAGATCTGGGATTACGTGTGACGACCGGGGACGTTGTCCCGACCGGCACGGTGTGGGTTCGCGAGCGGCTGACCGACGAGTTCCTCCAGACGCTCGAAGGCTTCCGGGCTCACCTGGCCGTAGATCCACGCTCCAGCCAGCACTCGCCGGAAGCCGGAGGAGCGACGCAACTGGGCCTGCAGCCAGAGCAGGTCGTCAGGGTCATCGCTGACGAAGTCCTCCAGCGGACCGGCGCCGATGCGAGCGAGCTCCCATTCGCTCGTTGCCTGTTCGACGAGCGACGTCAGCCAGGCTCGACGACGCGCCGGGTCAGCCAACCACATCGAGCTCATCGAGAGCTCGGCCGCCCACGAGTGCCTGGCCGTAGCGACCGCGCGTCGTGGCGCGTCGAGCTGCTCGGCTCGGTAGATGGCGAGCAGCGACGCCGCAGCGGCGTCGATAGACACCAACGTCAACAAGGTCTCGATCTCATCCTCATCGACGAAGTACTCCAGGACCGTCGGATGCGTCGACAGCCCCGGCAGCACACCCCCCGTCACGAGCTGGACGAGCTGGGCGCGAACATCCTCCAGCGACGCGGTGGATGGAGTTGTCGCGAGATCGAGCAGCAGCTGATCGTCGACGCCATCGGCGAGCAGCTCCGCGGCCAAGCTCACCACGTCACTGAGGTTGGCGCGCTCGGACAACACGGCCCCGAGCGTCGCGCCGAACCGCTCGATCTGCTCGTCCCGCACGCCGCTCGCCGCCACCGCCCGAGTCTCTCAACACGAGATGCCGTTGGCGATCGGATATGCGCGCGAGCCAGCCACCGAGCACAGCGTCGGCCGGTCCGGCCGCCCACGTCCGCTCCTCCGGATCCGAGTTCGCCGCACATCTGCGAGCCCGTGCCCGTCTGACATCGTGGTCGTGTGATCGGCCGCTTGGAGAAGACCGTCCTCGACTGCCCGGACCCGCAGGCACTCACAGCGTTCTACGCAGCCGTGCTGGGCATGTCGGTGAACGAGGACTACGGCGACTTCGTCGTGATCGGTACCGAGCCCACGGATCGTCAGCTGGCGTTCCAGGCGAGTCGAGCGCTGGGTCCCGCCGGCATTGCCGGACCCGCTCCATCCGCAGCAACTGCACCTCGACATCCGCGTCGACCACATCGACGATGCAGAGGAAGCGGTCACAGCTCTCGGAGCCCGACGTGTTCCAGCTCTCAGGGAGACCGGCTTCCGGGTGTTCCTCGATCCGGCCGGCCACCCCTTCTGCCTCGTCTTTGGCCAGGCCGACGGCTGAGCGACACTCCACAGGGAGTGCGCGCCTCCCTGCGCCGCGGCCGGCCGGAGTACGGCGTCGCCCAGATCCTCGAAGGTGCGAGCCGGATCAGGCGTCCAGGTGATGGAACGGTTCCGGTTCCGGGGGAAGCGTGGTCGGCATCACGCAGAACTCGTTGCCACACGGGTCAGCGAGAACACTCCACGGCGAATCGCCTTGACCGATGTCGACCGGTGTCGCGCCGAGCGCGATCAGTCGATCCACCTCGTCGGCGCGTGTCGAGCCTTCGAGGGGGCACAGATCGAAGTGGAGCCGATTCTTGGACGTCTTCGGATCCGACGAAGCGAGCAACAAGATCGTCGGCGCTGTCGAGCTTCCAGCGATAGCCACACCGGTTGGGTCCTGATCGGTGATCCGATAGCCGAGTGCGGCGCACCAGAACTCGGCCGCCCGCTCGGGGTCGGAGCAGTCAACAGCGATCTCGCCGATGCGCAGCGTCATGCGCTCACGGTAGACAGCCCGGATCAGCCGATCACGCCGCAGGTCGCGGTGCTAGCCCTTCTTGGGGCGGGGGTCGCCGACCTTGCCCAAGTGGGACTTGGCGGTGATGCCGCCGTCGACGACGATCGCCTGGCCGGTGACGAACGACGACTCGTCGCTGCACAGCCACACGGCTGCGGCGGCGATCTCGTCCGGTTGGCCGAGGCGGCCGAGGAGGTGACTGCGCTCCATGCCGGCGCGGGCGGCGGGGTCGGCGAGCATCCGGCCGAGCGGCGGCGTCTCGATCGCCCCGGGGCAGATGCAGTTGACGCGGACGTTGTCGCCGGCGTGGTCGACGGCCAGGCAGCGCGTGAGGTTGATCACCGCCGCCTTGCTCGCTCCGTAGACGACGCTGCCGGCGTCGCCGGCCATGCCCGACACCGACGCCGTCGACACGATGGTCCCACCGCCACGCTCGGCCATCGCCGGCACGGCGTGCTTGGCACCGAGGAACACCGAGCGGACGTTGACCGCCAATCACCAGGTCCCAGTCCTCCACGCCGAGGCTGACCGCCGTGCCCGGCCGGATCGTGCCGGCGTTGTTGAACAGCGCGTCGAGCCCGCCGAAGCGCTCGACGGCGAACGCGACCATCGCCGCGACCGACGCGTCGTCGGCGACGTTCGCCTGGCACGTCGCCGCGATGCCGCCGGCCTGCTCGATCGTCGCCACCGTCTCGTCGCACTTGGGGCCGCGGATGTCGGCGACGACGACCGACGCGCCCTCCTCGGCGAAGCGCAGCGCGCTCGCCCGCCCGATCCCCGACCCGGCACCGGTGACGATCGCCACCTTCCCCTCCAGCAACATGCGCGCATGCTCGCGCGCTGTGTTGACCTTGCCGTCAGCGGGCCCGGGCCTGGGCCTTGCGGTGCGGGTCGCTGTGGTCCCAGTCGGCGAGCAGGGCGCGCAGCGCGGTGAGCAGCACGAGCGGCTGGTCGAGCATCGGGTGGTGACCGGACTGCGGCAGCTCGACGATCGGCGCCACCCGGCCCAGCGCGTCGTACATCTCCTCGCGGATGTCCGGGGTGATCAACCCGTACTCGGCGCGCAGCAGCGCGAAGCGGCAGCGGACCTGCGTCAGGTACGGCTTGGCGATGCCGCGCATGCTCCCGCCGAAGCTGTCGAACATCGTCCGGTCGAACTTCCAGGCGAACCCGCCGTCGACGGGCTTCATCGAGCGGCGGGCGACGTGGTCGAGCACGTAGTCGAGGTTGAAGCGCTGCTCGGGCACGGGGCGGAAGCGGGACACCGCCGTCTCGACGTCGGGGTAGACGCGTGGCCGCCCGAAGTTGTCGCGCGACTGGCGCTGGGCCTCCGGTGGCGGCGTGGTGACCGGCGAGTCGACGACGATCACGCCCTCCACCGACGAGCCGTGGCGCGCCGCGGCGGCGATCGTGACGAAGCCACCGAGGCTGTGGCCGATCACCACCGGCAGCCCGTCGATGCCCGACGCGGCGGCGACGGCGACGACCTCGTCGGTCCACTGCTCCAGCTGGTAGCCGGGCCGATGGTCGCTGTCGCCGTGGCCGGAGAGGTCGACGGCGACGACGCGGAAGTCCTCGGCGAAGCGGGCGGCGAGGTGCGTCCACCAGTGGGCGTTGGCCGCCCCGCCGTGGACGAAGACCAGCCCACGCCTGCCCGGGGCACCCCACGCGACGAAGTGGATGCGGGCACCGTCGACATCCACCCAGCCGTCGTCGAACGGCACGGCGACCGCACGGCGGAACCAGTTCGGGGCGTTCGGGTGGAGCGGGACGTCGTGCACGACCGTCCAACGTAGGCGTCCGCTGCCAACCCTGGAACACCCTCTTCGTACGCTGGGCCACATGAAGTTCGGGGTCTTCTACGAGCTGTCCGTGCCACGACCGTGGGAGCGCGAGACCGAGCGCCAGGTGTACATGAACGCCCTGGAGCAGGTCCGCCTCGCCGACGAGCTGGGCTTCCATGCGGTGTGGGCCGTCGAGCATCACTTCCTCGAGGAGTACAGCCACTGCTCGGCGCCGGAGCTGTTCCTCACCGCCTGCGCGGCGCAGACCAAGAACATCCGCGTCGGCCACGGCATCGTCGTGTGCGTGCCGGAGTTCAACCACCCGGTGCGCGTCGCCGAGCGGGCCGCCGTGCTCGACATCCTCAGCGGCGGCCGCCTGGAGCTCGGCACCGGCCGCTCCGCCACGTGGACCGAGCTCGGCGGGTTCCGCGCCGACCCGGACACGACGAAGAAGTCGTGGGACGAGTACGTGCACACCATCCCGCAGATGTGGACGAACGAGCGCTTCGGCTACGAGGGCGAGTTCTTCTCGATGCCGACGCGCGCGGTGCTGCCCAAGCCGTACCAGCGCCCGCACCCGCCGCTGTGGGTGGCCGTGTCGTCGCCCGGCACCGAGCTCGACGCCGCCGACCGCGGCATGGGCGCCCTCGGCGTCAACTTCACGACCTTCAAGGCCCAGGAGCAGCGGGTCCAGGAGTACCGGGCACGCATCCGGCACTGCACGCCGGCCGGGGCGTTCGTCAACGACCAGCTCGCCGCCGCCAACTTCCTGTTCTGCCACGAGGACTCGGCGGCCGGCGTGGCCACCGGCAACCGGCTGCTCGGCACGTTCCAGTACCTCGCCGGTCAGCTCGACATGGCCAAGGAGGCGTGGCCGACCAAGGGCTACCCCTCCCCCGGCCTGCTCGCCGCGACCCGTCGATCGGCCGCCGGCCCGGCGGCGCCGGGCGAGCCACCGGAGGGCATCGCCATCGGCAGCCCGGACCAGCTCATCCGCGAGCTGAAGAAGTGGGAGTCGACCGGCGTCGACCTCGTCAACTTCATCCTCAACGCGAACGAGACCGTGCCACAGGACCAGGTGCTCGACAGCCTGCGCCTGTTCGCCCGCGAGGTCATGCCGGCCTTCGCCTCGTCCGACGGGAGCAGGTGATGGCGCCGCGCATCGGCGAGCTCGACGTCGCCGCGCTCGGCCACCTGCCGGCGTTCACGCCGGGGACGGCGCCGTCCTGGGAGCTGCCCGACGCCCAGTGCCTGCAGATCAACTGGGAGGTGTTCGACGAGAGCGCCATCGAGCTGACCCCGCCGTCGCTGCACCCGTCGATCCCGCCGTTCGCCTCGTTCTTCGCCGGGCACTACCCGGAGTCGCCGGTCGGCCCGTTCTCGCTGGTGCAGGTGCGGCTGGTGGTGCGCGCCGGGATCCGCCCACGCGGCCTGTGCCTCGGCGCGGTGTGCGACTCGCCGGCGGCCACCGACGCCCTGCGCGAGCACTGGGGCTTCCCGGTGCAACTCGGCGACGTCGTCGTCGCCAAGCGCCACGACCAGGTGCGCTTCACTGCCGCGCTCGACGGGCGGACGGTTGCCGACTTCGGCGTGCACACCGCCGACGTGATCCAGGGCTCGGACCTGATGACGTTCGACAACCTCAACCTGGTCGACGTCGACGGCCGGCCGACGCTGGTCCAGGTCGACCCGGAGTACACGATCCAGCAGGCCGACCGCGGCCGCCCGACGGTGGCGCTCCCCGACCCGCAGGCACTGGGCATGCGCGGCCTGCTGCAGCTGGCGTCGCCGATCATCGGCTTCACGTTCCGCGCCGACACCGACCTCGTCCCGGTGCGCTTCACGATCGACTGCGTCGAGCCGGCGATCACCAGCGGCAAACGCGTCGCTTGAGGTTTCGACGCTCGCTTCGCTGGCTCATCTCGGTCGAGCTTCGAAGAGCGGCCTGCGGCCGCACCCAGCTGGCAGTGCGCCTCACGCACAGCGAGTCGGCCCACGGCGGAGGGGGATCGCGCCGCGCTCCCTCCGCACCACCCCCATGCGCGATCACGGCACTGCTTCTACGTACGCTCGGCGGCTCATGGTCGAACTGATCGAGCGGGTGCGGGCGTTCGCCGACGAGGTGCTGTTCCCGGCGGCGCTGGAGGTCGACCGCACCGGTGTGATCCCCGAGTCGCACTGGGAGCAGATGGCCGACCTCGGGCTCTACGGGCTGGCCGCCCCGGCCGACGCGGGCGGGCCGGGGCTCGGACTGTTCGAGATCATCGACGTCATCGAGACGATGGCGGCCGGGTGCATGGCGACGACGTTCACATGGGTGCAGCACCACGGCGTCGTCATGGGCCTGGCGAACACCTCGGAGGCGTCGTTGCGCGACCGCTACCTCGCCGACGCACTCGCCGGGCGGATCCGCGGCGGGGTGGCGTTCGCCGGCGTGATCCCCGACCCGCCGCGGATGCGGGCACGGCGCACGGACGGCGGCTGGCTGATCTCCGGCGAGGCACCGTTCGTCAGTGGTTGGGGGATCATCGACATCCTGCAGATGTCCGCCGGCGACGAGGAGACCGGCGACATCATCGCCGCGATCGTCCCGGCGGTCGAGCAACCGGGGACGGTCGACGTCGAGCCGCACCAGCTGGTCGCCGCGCAGGGCACGCAGACGGTGTCGTTGCACGTCCGGGATCTGTTCGTCACCGACGACACGATCGTCGGGCGCACCCCGCGGGCTCAGTTCCTCGCCAACCAGGGCGTCGCCGTGCGGCTCAACGGCACGCTGTCGATCGGCATCGTCCGCCGCTGCGCCCGCCTGCTCCACGAGGCCGGCGCTGGCATGGCGGCGGCGCGCATCGACGCCGAGTGCGACGAGGTCCGCGCCGCGCTCGATGCCGGCCTCGTCGATCCGGTGGCGCTGAACAGCGCCCGCGCCGCCGCGGCGCAACTGGCCGTACGTGCTGGCGCGGCGCTGGTCACCGCCGGCGGCGGGCCGTCACTGCGCACCGACCACCAGGCCCAGCGCCTGGCCCGCGAGGCGCTGTTCGTCCTCGTCGCCGCCAGCCGCGCCGAGGTCAAGCGCCTTCTCCTCGACGACCTCTCCGCCCCTCGACCAGCCACCTGACCACCGATCGCTGTCTGGCGTCGTCGAAGGTGAGCACGTCGGGGGCGCGGCGATCGTGGATCTCGCCGAGGGTGACGAGGTGCTCCTCGGAGCGGGCGATCGGCTCGCCGAGATCGATGCCGCCGACGTGGTCGTCGCCGAGCGCGGCGCACAGGGCGGTCCAGCCGGCGAGCTTGCAGCGCTGTGCCATCGTCACCGCCTCCGGCTCGTCGAGCGTCGTCGACGGCGAGCGGCGCTCGAGGCGGCCGTTGCGCTTCAGCAGCCCGGCTCGCTCGGCGACCTTCGCCGTTGCCTCCTGGACGCTGTTGGACGGCACGCCGAGGGCGCGCATCACCCGTTCCTGCGTCTCCCGGTCATCGGCGATCTCCCGGTCCTCGGCGATCTCCCGCGCCACGCGATCGAGCGACGAGCCGTCGGCGCTTGCCGCCTCGGCCTCGGCGCAGCGGCGGATGCGGCGCACGCCCGCCGATGACGCAGCGTGATGGTCCTGCAGGTAGATGCGCGCCGGCTGGATCGAGTCCGGCCATGTCGTCGACGTGCGTCCAGGCCGGTGTCGGTGGCCGTGCCGTCACGCACGTCGATCCCGTCGAACAGGCGGTGTGCGGCCTCCCGTGAACCCGCCGCCGGCGGTGGGTCAGACGCGACCCCGGACCACTGACGACGTGGAGATCACGGCGGTCGGCGCCACCGAAGCACACGCTCGTCACCATCCGCGCCGGCACCTCGACGCGGTCGACCTCCTCGCCCGACGGGCTGAAGGCGCGGGCCCCGCCGGAGCCGGCGACGTCGGCGATCCACACGTTGCCGGCGTCGTCGACGGCCAGGCCGTCGGCCTGCACGGTGTCGACGCCGACGAACAGACGGCGGTCGGCGACCGTGCCAGTGTCCGGGTCGTCGTCGTGGGCCCACACGCCACGGGTGGTGTCGGAGTGGTGGAGATCACCAGCCCGCCGTCGGCGTGCAGCCTGCCCCACCGCCCCGTTCTGGACCTGCCCCGCCCTACCCCTCGCGAGTTGGAACCTCACCGGCGGCGCCTCCGGCTAGGGATCTGTGTCAGCACGCAAACGCACACGTCGGTTCGTGCGCTGACACAAACCCCCGGTCGGCGGCTCACAGGCAGGCTCACCGGGATCTGTCTCACGACACAAACGCACACGTCGCTTTGTGCGCTGACACAAAGCTCGGTCGGGCGGTGCTGACGGGCCACCGATCCCAGCACGGCGAGCGCCGAAGCGCAGCGGAGGCGGCGAGCACAGCGGGCGCAGGAACGGCTTGGCCGCGACCGGAGCACGAGCGAGATCAGTGGGCTCCGACCCCTTCGAGGATCTGCTTGAGCGCCGGCAGGTCGGGAGAACCGAAGACGACCCGGTTGCCGGTGGCGACGTAGACGAGGTCGAGATCGACGCCACCGGCGGCGATGATCCGCGTGAGGTCGGCGAGCTGGCCCGGCCGGTCCTCGACGTCGACGACGACCACCTCGCGCTCGCTGGTCACGGACATCTGTGAGATCGCCAGGGCGTGGCGCACCGGCTCGGCGTGGGGCACGAGGATGTGCACCTCCGCCCGGTGCTCGCCGGCGAAGCACGCCGCTGCGGCGATGTTCACCCCCGCGTCGCTGATCGCCGCAGCGACGCGTGCCAGCGCCCCCGGCGAGTTGTCCACCTCGATCGTCATGTCCGTCGACATCCGCAAACCTCCGACACGGGTGAGTCCCCCGCCCGTGACTGTAGGCATCCCCGCACCCACGCCGGGACGGGGCGCCCGCCGAGCGGCGACGGCCCGGCTGCGGCCCCGTCGGCGCGACCTGCGACGATCGGCCACATGGGACGACTGGACGGCAAGGTGGCGCTGATCACCGGCGGATCGCGCGGGCAGGGTGAAGCGGAGGCCCGGCGCTTCGCCGCGGAGGGCGCCAAGGTCGTGATCGGCGACGTGCGCGTCGACCTCGGCGAGGCGGTCGCCGCCGACCTCGGCGACGCCGCCGTGTTCACCCGGCTCGACGTCGCCAGCGAGGAGGAGTGGACCGCGGCGATGGCACTGGCGACGGAGCGCTTCGGCGGCCTCGACGTGCTCGTCAACAACGCCGGGATCGGCTTCACCTCCCGGCTGGAGAAGCACTCCCTCGCCGACTGGGACCGGATCATCGCCGTCAACCAGACCGGCGTGTTCCTCGGGATGCGTGCCGCGGTGGCACCGATGATCACCCGTGGCGGCGGCTCGATCGTCAACATCTCCTCGGGTGCCGGGCTGCGGGCGACGAAGTACATGATCGCCTACTCGGCCACGAAGTACGCGGTGACCGGGATGACCGCGTCCGGTGCGCTGGAGCTGGCCCGCCACCAGATCCGGGTCAACTCGATCCATCCGGGCGTGATCGACACGCCGATGCTCGGCACCGCCCCCGACGCCGACAAGGTCGTCAAGGGCACGCCGATGCGACGGATGGGCACGCCCGACGAGATCGCCAACGTCGCCCTGTTCCTGGCCAGCGACGAGTCGTCGTTCATGACGGGTGCGCACGTGCCCGTCGACGGCGGCGTGGTCGTCTGACGGGCCGCGCCGTGACACAGGTACTGGACGGGATCCGCGTCGTCGACGCCTCGTCGGGACCAGTCGCCGGGATGGCGACGATGGTCCTCGCCGACTTCGGCGCCGACGTCGTCAAGGTCGAGCCGCCCGGCGGCGACCGCTTCCGGGCCGATGCCGCGGCGCCGCTGTGGCTGCGCGGCAAGCGCAGCGTCGCCGCCGACCTGCGCACCACCGCCGGGCTGAGGGACCTGCACGACCTCGCCCGCCACGCCGACGTGCTCGTCGTGTCCGGGCCGCCGTCGCGGGCGGTGCGCTGGGGCGTCGACGCCGCCGCGGCCGCGGCGCTCAACCCACGCCTGGTGCACTGCGCAGTCACCGGCTGGGGACCGGGCGGCCCGCTCGCCGAAGTGCCCGGCTACGAGGCCGCGGTGGCGGCGCGCAGCGGGCGGATGCTGGCGTTCGAGCGCCAGCTGCGCCGCGGCGGCCCGGTGTTCGCGGCCGTGCCGATCGGCGGGCACGTCGCCGCCCACGGCGCGGTCCAGGGCATCGTCGCCGCGCTGCTCGCCCGCACGCGCGGCGCCGGGTTCCAGCGCGTCGAGACCAGCCTGCTGCAAGGGCTGCTGCCGTTCGACCTCGTCGAGCTGCTGATCGTCGAGATGGCCGAGCGCAGCGGCGTCGAGGCGCCGGACCTGCTGGCCGTCGGCGGCGACCTGCCGACGCTCAACTACCACCCGGTGCGCTGCGCCGACGGGCGCTGGATCCAGTGCGGCAACCTGCTCGAGCACCTGCTGTACGCGTTCCTCGAATCCATCGACCTGCTCGGCGACCTGCTCGCCGACGACCGCTTCGTCGACTCGCCGGCGGCGTGGACGCCCGAGGCCGTCGAGGCGGCGCGGGACATGATCCTCACCCGCGTCATGGAGCGCCCGGCCGACGAGTGGATGGAGGTCTTCCGGGCCAACGGCAACGTCGCCGCCGAACCGTTCCTGACGACGACCGAGGCGCTCGACCACCCCGACGTCGTCGCCGCCGGCGACGTCGTCACGATCGACGACCCGGTGCACGGACCGGTGCGCACGATCGGCCCGATCGCCGAGCTGACGGCGACACCCGGTGTCGTCGGCGCGCCGGGCCCGGCGATCGGCTCGACCGACACGGTCACCGTCGTCACCGCCTGGTCGTCCGCCGCCGATCCACTCCCCATCGCGGACGGTGGCGCCGTGCCACCGCCGGCCGGGAGGCCGCTCGACGGGATCACCGTCGTCGACCTGGCGACGATCATCGCCGCCCCGATGGCGACGTCGATGCTCGCCGACCTCGGCGCCCGGGTGATCAAGGTCGAGCCGATCGACGGCGACCCGTACCGCCACCTCGTCGCCGGCGGCACCCCGGCGGCGAAGACCACCGCCGGCAAGGAGTCGATCGCCCTCGACCTGAAACAGGCCGAGGGCCGGCGCATCGCCGTGGAGCTGTGCGCGACGGCCGACATGGTGGTGCACAACTGGCGCCCGGGCGTCGCCGAGCGGCTCGGCCTCGGCGAGGACGCGGTGCGCGCCGTCAACCCCGGCGTGATCTGGCTGTCGCTCACCGGCTACGGCCGCCACAGCCCCGCCGCGCCGCGACCGGCGACGCACCCCTGTGCCGGTGCCGCGGCGGGCGGCGCCGGCTACCAGGCGGGTGCCGCCGTGACGGCCCCGTGCGACTCCCTCGACGACGTGCGCGAGATCTCCCGCCAGCTGATCCGGGCCAACGAGTCGAACCCCGATCCGAACAGCGGCGTCGTCGCCGCGGCGGCGGCGTTGCTCGCCCTGCTGGCCCGCGCTCGCACCGGCGTGGGCCAGGCGGTGCACGTCAACATGCTCCTCGCCAACCTGTACGCCAACGCCGACGACGCGGTCGTCTACGCCGGCCGCCCGCCGCGACCGCAGGCCGACGAGTCGTCGTTCGGCACCGGGCCGGGCTACCGCCTCTACCCCACCGCCGACGGCTGGTTGTTCCTCGCGCTGACCACCGACGACGAGTGGCGCCGCGGCGCGGCGATCCTCGGCATCGATCTCCCGACGGAGGCGGAGGCGATCGCCGCTGCCCTGGCCGGCGCGCCGGCCGACGAGTGGCAGGCGCGCTTCGTCGCCGCCGGCCTCGCCGGCGTGCGCGCCGACGGTGCCAGCCCCGGCAACTGCTGGGCGCACGACGAGCAGGTGCTCGCCAACGGCTTCACGCCCGAGACGACCCACGCTCGCTTCGGCACCCATCGCCGCTGGGGCCCGGTCGTGCGCGTCGGCGGCGGGCCGCCGGCGCTCGGTCCCGGCGTCCTGTCCGGCGAGCAGACCGACGCGATCCTCGCCGAGCTCGGCCGCACCCCCGACGAGGTCGCCGCACTGCGAGCCGCCCGCGTGGTCACCAGCGAACCGATCGCCTGGACCTGAGTGACCGCCGAGATCGTCGAGATCGTCGACGTCGCCGCCCCCGACGGCGTGGTCTTCGAGCGGGTCGAGCACGCCGGCTGGCAGGCGCTGCGGCTGCGTGCCACCACCGCGCTCGGCGGCATCGCCGGTCCCCGGTACGCCGAGCCGAGCGCCGGCGTCGGTCTGCGCCTCGACGGCGCCATCGGCCACCTCGGCTTCGCCGCCACCCAGTTCGCCCTGCCGGTGGTGGCCGGCCCGGCGCTGGACTTCGACTTCCACCCGGCGGCCAACCTGCACTCGCCGCCGGTGCTCGGGATGCTGCTCGCCCATACCACCGACCGCTACGTGTGGCTGGCGCCGGTCGACCACCCGCACGACCAAGTCATCGCCGTGCGCGACGGCGCGCTGCGCTGGGGATGGCACGGCGACCTCGACGAGGTGCCTGCGGGGTTCGTCACCACGCTCGGGATCTTCGAGGGCGACACGGCGACCGAGCCGCTGCGGCGCTGGGGCGAGCTGTGGCGCGGCGGGCGACCGCGCCGGCGGCGCGCCGCCAACCCGCTGACCTCGCACCTGTCGTACTGGACCGACAACGGCGCGGCCTACTGGTACCGAACCGAACCGGGGCGCACACTCGGCGCCAGCGTCGCCGAGGCGGTGGAGGCGCTGCGCGCCGACGGCCTGCCGGTGCACGCGGTGGAGCTCGACTCGTGGTGCTACCAGCACGAGGTGCCCCGCCCGATCACCGACATCGGATACCCCGAGGAGGTCCCGCCGTCGGGGCTCATGCGATGGGAGCCGCGCCTCGACGCGTTCGACCCGGCGCCCGACGGCGAGGATCCGATCGAGCGCTTCGCCGAGCGGCTCGACCACCCGCCGCTGGTGATCCACGCCCGGCACGTCTCGCCGGCGTCGCCGTACGTCGCCGACGGCGAGTGGTGGGTGGACGCGCTCGCCGCCCAGCCGGTCGACCCCCGCTTCTTCCGCCGCTGGTTCGACGACGCCCGCCGCTGGGGCGCGTGCGCCATCGAGCAGGACTGGATGTTGCTGTACTGGTTCGGCGTGCGCGCCCTGCGCGCCGCCCCCGACCGGGCGGCGCACTGGCAGCGCACGCTCGACCAGCTCGCCGCGGAGTCGGGCGTCGGCCTCGTCTGGTGCATGGCGATGCCGGCCGACATCGTGCTGGCGGCGACGCTCGACCACGTCGTCGCCGTGCGCACCAGCGACGACTACCGCTTCGCCGCCGACCCGGCGCTGCTGTGGACCTGGTATCTCACCGTCAACCGCGTCGCCGGCGCGCTCGGGCTGGCCGCGTTCAAGGACTGCTTCTTCTCCCGCCGGCCGCCGGCGGGTGCCGACCCGATCGACGGCGACGAGCACGCCGAGCTGGAGGCCCTGCTGGCATGCATGTCGGCCGGACCGGTCGGCATCGGCGACCGGATCGGCTGCACGGATCGCGACGTGGTGATGCGCACCTGCGACGCCGACGGCCGGATCCGTCACGTCGACCGCCCACTCGCGCTGGTCGACGGCTGCCTGTTCGGCGAGCCGGCGCGCGGCGAGCGCCTCGCGTGGGCGACGACGACGGCGACACGCGACGGCCGGGTGTGGACCTACGTCGTGGCGATCAACACGTCGACGGATCGCGGCACCGTCTCCGACTCGCTGGCACTGGGCGGGCCGACCGAGGTCTACGACTGGCGCGCCAGGCGCGTCGCCACCACGGATGCGCTCGCCGCCGAGCTGGCGCCACGCGACTGGGCCCTGTGGGTGTGCGCCCCGCCCGGCGAGCGCGCCGACCGCGGCGACCTCGACAAGTACGTCACCGTTACGTGATCGTGCTCCGGTCGGGGCAAAGCCCCTCCCTGCGCCTGCCGTGCTCGCCGCCGCCGCTCCGCGTCGGCGCTCGCCGCGCCTCGAATCCCCGCGAACGATGGACCTCGATTGAGGACTAGCGTCAATGCGCCGGTGGGGACCGGCACGGAGACCTTGGGGGGCACGATCATGACGATGCTGGACGTCGACTGGCCGACCGGTTGGGTGAAGCCGCCGCGGCCGGTGCCACTGGACGAGATCGACATGGGCTCGCTGCACGGCTTCTGGGACCAGCCCGACGAGTACCGCGACGGGGCGTTCTTCACGCTGCGCCACGAGCAGCCGGTGCCGTTCTTCTCCGAGCCGGAGGCGCCGGGGTTCCCCGTCGGCCCCGGGTTCTGGTCGGTCACCACGTTCGACGACGTGTGGAAGGTGAGCCGCAGCCCGAAGATCTTCAGCTCGGTGCCGTCGATCGTGATCGCCGACCAGCAACCGGAGGTGGCCGAGTTCTTCGGCTCGATGATCGCCCTCGACGACCCACGCCATGCCCGCCTGCGCCAGATCGTGCAGCGGGCGTTCACCCCGCGAGTGGTGGCGATGGTCGAGGACGCCGTGCGGGTGCGCACCAAGCAGATCGTCGAGCGCATGCTCGAACGCCACGGCGACGGCCGCTGCGACCTCGTCCGTGAGATCGCCGCCCCACTGCCGCTGCAGATCATCTGCTCGATGATGGGCATCCCGCCCGAGGACGAGGAGCGGGTGTTCCACTGGACGAACGTGATCCTCGGCGAGTTCCAGACCGAGGACGACTACGCCGCGTTCGAGCAGGTGGCCAACGAGATCGGGGCGTACGGCATCGCCATGGCGGCCGAGCGGCGGGCCCATCCGACCGACGACCTGACGACATCGCTGGTGCACGCCGAGGTCGACGGCGAGCGGCTGTCCGACGCCGAGATCGCCTCGTTCTTCATCCTCCTCACCGCGGCCGGCAACGAGACGACGCGCAACGCGATCACCCACGGCGTGCTGCAGCTGACCCGCCATCCCGATCAGCGCGACCGGTGGTGGGCCGACTTCGACGGCCTGTCCAAGACGGCGATCGAGGAGATCGTCCGCTGGGCGTCGCCGGTCGTCTACATGCGCCGGCGGGCGAACGAGGACGTCGAGATCGGCGGCCAGCAGATCAAGGCCGGCGACAAGGTGGCGATGTGGTACGCCTCCGCCAACCGCGACGAGCAGCACTTCGCCGACCCGTACCGCTTCGACCTCGGCCGGGACCCGAACCCGCAGGTCGGCTACGGCGCCGGCGGCCCGCACTTCTGCCTCGGCGCGAACCTCGCCCGCCGGGAGATCACGCTCGCCTTCCGCGAGCTGTTCGAGCAGGTGCCCGACATCCACGCCGTCGGCGAGCCCGAGATGCTGCTGTCGCCGTTCATCCACGGCATCAAGCGACTCGACTGCGAGTTCACCCCGGGGCGTTGACCGCCCGTGTGGTTCAGTGGGCGGATGAGTGACGACACGGAACGGGTGGTGACGGCGAGCCGTGACATCGCCGCGGACGCAGCGGTGATCTTCGAGCTGATCGCCGACCCGGCCGAGCAACCGGCGTGGGACGGCAACGACAACCTCGGCAGCGCCGCGCCCGGCCAGCGCGTCCGCGCCGTCGGCGACGTGTTCGTGACGACGCTGGGCAGCGGCCTGGTCCGGCACAACCACGTCGTCGAGTTCGAGGAGGGTCGGCGCATCGCCTGGACGCCGTCCGAGCCCGACCGCGACCCGCCCGGCCACCGCTGGCGCTGGCAGCTGGAACCCCGCGGGCCCGGCCTGACCACCGTCACGCACACCTACGACTGGACGGCGCTGACCGACGAGTCACGCTTCGAGCGCGCCCGCTGGACCACCGCCGAGCGCCTGCACGCCTCGCTCGACCGCCTCGCCGCCCTCGCCGAGCAGCCCTGACCCTGACGTTCGTGTCGCGCCGCTGACGACACTCTCCGTCGTCGCGACCGCGACACGAACGGGGGGTCCGAGACGCGGGCGTCGCTACCGTGACCTGATGCACGACAAGGCGCGCCGGACCGTCGAGCTGGCGCTCGTCGGCGCCGGGCCGACCGCCTCGTCGCTGCTGGAGCGGATCGCCGCCAACGTGCCGGAGCTGCTCGCCGGCACGCCGCTGCGCGTCCACCTGATCGACCCGCACCGCGCCGGCACCGGGCGGGTGTGGCGGGCCGACAACCACGCCGGGCTGTGGATGAACTCGCTGGCCGAGGACGTCACCATGTTCCCCGACGACTCGGTGACCTGCGCGGGTCCGATCCGCCCCGGCCCGTCGCTGTACGAGTGGTCGCAGACCGTCGCCGACGACGAGCTCACCGCGGTCGCCGCGCCCGAGCTGATCGCCGAGATCCGCTCGCTGACCGGCACGACGTTCCCCACCCGCCGGGTGCAGTCGGCGTACCTCGACTGGTTCCACCGCGGCGTCGTCGCCGACCTGCCGCCGAACGTCGAACTGGTCGTGCACACGGCCGTCGGCGTCGACGTCACGGAGGATCTCGGCGACGGCGACGGCCGCCAACGCGTCACGCTCGACGACGGGACGACGATCGACGCCGACGTCGTCGTGCTCGCCCTCGGCCATCTCGACGCCCACGGCGACGCCGCCGAGACGGCGTTCGCCGACCTCGCCGAGTCGCGCGGCCTGACGTTCGTCCCGGCCGGGCACACCGCCGAGCTCGACCTGTCCGGGCTGCAACCCGGCGAGGACGTCATCGCCCTCGGCTTCGGGCAGGCGTTCACCGACCTGCTCGTGCTGACGATGGAGGGCCGTGGCGGCCGCTACGTCACCGACGCCGACGGCACGCTGCGCTACGAACCGAGCGGCGACGAGCCGGTGGTCCACGTCGGGTCACGCCGCGGCGTGCCCTATCGCTCCAAGATCGACTACCGCCTGCAGGCCCCGCTGGCGACGCTGCCGCAGTTCCTCACCGACGAGGCGATCGCCGCGCTCGTCGCCCGCCACGGCCGCCTCGACTTCCGCCGCGACGTGTTCCCGCTCGTCGTCCGCGACGTCGGCTGGGCCGCGTACCACGAGCTGTTCCACGCGCACCCCGAGCGGGTGCGCACGACCTGGGATGACTTCGCCGAGCGGTACCGCGCCGCCGGCGACGACGACCGCGAGCGCGACGCCGTCGTGCGCGCCGCGCTGCGCCACGACGAGGACGTGTTCGACGTCGCCCGCACCGACCGGCCGCTCGCCGGCCTGCGCTTCGCCTGTCACGCCGACCTGCAGCACCACGTGCGCGACCACGTCGCCGCCGACGTCGCCCGCAAGACCGACCCGACCTACAGCGCCGACCTCGGCGTGTTCCTCGCCCTGCTGCGCAACTTCGGCACCGTCGGCCGTCTGGCCGTCAGCCGGGTGATCACCGACCGCTCGCGCGTCGAAGACGTCAACGGCTGGTGGTTCAGCTTCTTCATGTACTACGCCAGCGGCCCGCCGCCGGCCCGCCTGCGCCAGATGCTGGCGCTGGAGCGTGCCGGCCTGGTGCGGTTCGTCGGCGCCGGCACCACGGTGCGCCCCGACGCCCACGCCGAGCGGTTCGTGGCGACAAGCACCAGCCACCCCGAGGAGCTGCACGCCAGGGCGCTCGTCCACGCCGTCGTCGCCGCACCGACGCTGAGCCGCACCGCCGACGTGCTGCTGCAGCGGCTGCGCGACCGCGGCGAGGCCGTCGAGGAGGTCGTCACCGACGGCGAGTGGTCGGCGAACACCGGCAAGGTCGTCGTCGCCACGAAGGCGCTGCGCCTCGTCGACGCCAACGGCCGGGGGCACCCGCGCCGCCACGCCCTCGGCAACTTCACCAACCGCCCGGCCGGCGGGACGTTCGCCCGGCCGCGGACGAACGCGCCGGCGTTCCGTCAGAACGACGCCGTGGCCCGCGCGCTGCTGGCCGAGCTGGCCGAAGCAGCCGCCTCCGCCTCGGCGCGCTGAGCGGCCAGCACCCCGGCCGGCGGCAGGCCCATGTGCTCGCGCAGGGTCGCACCCTCGGTGTACTCGTCGCGCAGCACGCCGCGCTCCTGCAGCAGCGGGACGACCTGGTCGACGAAGTCGTCGAGCCCGCCCGGCGTCAGGTACGGGGCGAGGACGAAGCCGTCGGACGCGTCCTGCTGGACGAACTCGTCCATCTCGGCGGCCACCTGGCTCGGGGTGCCGACGAAGTTGATCCGCCCGGACACCTCGATGATCAGCTCGCGGATGCTCAGGCCCTTGGCGTCGGCGATCGCCCGGTACTTGGCGGCCGTCGCCATCCGGTCGTCGTGCATCCGCGCCCGGCCCTGGATGATCGAGTCGGCATCCACGTCGGGGTCGACGTCGGGCAGCGGCCCGTCGGCGTCGTAGGCCGACAGGTCCCGGTTCCACACCTGCTCGAGCAGCAGGATCGCCGTCCGCGGGCTGACCTGCTGGCGGCGGACGTAGCGAGCGTACTCGTCGGCCTCGGCCGGCGTGTCGCCGAGGACGATCGACACCGCCGGGAGGATCTTCAGCTCGTCGGGCCGGCGGCCGTACTTGGCCAGGCGGCCCTTGGCGTCGGCGACGAAGCGCTGGCCCGCCGACAGCGAGCTGTGCCGGGTGAAGATCGCGTCGGCGGTGCGCGCCGCCAGCTCGCGGCCGCCGTCGCTGTCGCCGGCCTGGAGGATGACCGGGTGGCCCTGCGGGCTGCGCGGCACGTTGAAGTTGCCGTGGATGGTGAACTGCGGGCCCGCGTGGGCGAACGCGCCGGGCGCCGGATCACGGACGAACCCACCGGTCGTTGCATCTGCAACGACCTCGTCGGCGGGCCACGAGTCCCACAGCATCCGGCAGACCTCGACGAACTCCTCGGCGCGGCGGTAGCGATCGGCGTGGTCGAGGAAACCGCCGCGGCGGAAGTTCTCGCCGGTGAACGCGTCCGACGACGTCACCACGTTCCACGCGGCACGCCCGCCGGAGAGGTGGTCGAGCGTGGCCAGCTGGCGGGCCAGCTCGTAGGGCTCGTGGAACGTGGCGTTGAGCGTGCCGGCGAGGCCGAGGTGGCGGGTGACCCCGGCGAGCGCGGCGAGGATCGCCAGCGTGTCCGGGCGGCCGACGGTGTCGAGGTCGTGGATCCGGCCGCGCTGCTCGCGCAGGCGCAGTCCTTCGGCGAGGAAGAAGAAGTCGAGCTTGCCGCGCTCGGCGGTCTGCGCCAGGTGGACGAACGAGTCGATCTCGATCTGGCTCTTCGACCGCGGGTCCTGCCACACCGTGGTGTTGTTCACGCCCGGGAAGTAGGCCGCGAGGATCATCTGCTTCGGACGGCTCACGCCGGCCTCGCTGCTGGCCGCCCACCCAAGCCGTGGTCGTCAGTGCCCGTGCTCGCTGCGCTCGCTCACGCCGGCACCTCCGTGGCGTAGCGGCTCGGCGCGCGGGCCAGGCCGAAGCGCTCACGCAGCAGCCCGTCGTCATAGCTCGTCCGGAACAGGCCGCGGCGCTGCAGCTCCGGCACGAGCCCGTCGACGATGCCCTCGAGGTCGAGCGGCAGCACGGCCGGGCGGAGGCGGAAGCCGTCGAGGCCGTGCGCCGCCCACGCCGCGAGCGTGTCGGCCAGCTCGCCCGGCGTCGTCGCCAGGATCGCCGCGTCGCTGCGCTGCGGGCGACCGTCGAGCTCGTCGAGCCACGCCGTGCGCTCGGTGGCTGCGGCGGCGCTGTCGTCGAGGTGCACCTCGACGTCGGCGAGGAGGCGCAACGGCTCGCCGGTGCGCCCGACGCGCGCCTCGGCGGCGCGCACGTCGGCCACCCAGCGGGCGACGTCGGCCTCGTCGGCCGGCGTGACCATGGCGACGTCGGCGCTGCGGGCGGCGAGCTCGAACGGCACCGTCGAGTGCGCCAGGGCGACGACGAGCGGCTGACCCTGCGGCGGGCGGGGCACGATCGACGGCCCCTTGACCGAGAAGAACCGACCGGCGAAGTCGACGTAGTGCAGCTTGTCGCGATCGATGAACCGCCCGGTGGCGGCGTCGCGGATCTCGGCGCCGTCCTCCCAGCTGTCCCACAGGCGGCGGACGACCTCGACCGCGTCGGCGGCCTCGTCGAAGATGTCGGCGACGAACCCGGCCCGCTCGTCGTCGTTCGAGCGTCGCGGGTGGACGTCCGGGAACGCCCGCCTGCCGACGAGGTCGGCCTCGGACGCCTTGACGGAGATCTGCGCCCGCCAGCCGGCCCGGCCGCGGCTGGCGTAGTCGAGCGTGGCGATCGCCGAGGCGACGTGGAACGGCTCGGTGTGGGTGGTGTTGACCGTCGGGACGAGGCCGATGCGCGTCGTCAACGGGGCGACCATCGAGGCGATCAGGCAGGCGTCGAGCCGGCCGCGCACCTGATCGGTGCGATCGTCCGGGCCGGCGTAGCGCGACGACTGCAGCCCGAACGCGTCCTCGATCGTCAGCAGGTCGAGCAGGCCACGCTCGGCGAGACGGGCGAGGTCGGTCCAGTACCCCGCCGTGAACAGGTCACCGGGACGCGCCGCAGGGTGGCGCCACGCGGCTGGATGCCAGCCGGCGCCGTCCAACGCCACGCCGAGGTGCAGCGCCGTCGTCATCCCACCATCTTGCACCGTGGGGCGGCGTGGCGCCCACGCTCACTCGTCGGAGAAGAAGTCGTCGCCGAAGGAGCCGAGGTAGGCGAACGGCTCGCGCCGCTCACGCGGCGTGCGCCGCCCCATCACCTCGCGGACCCGCGTCGCGAACCAGTTCGGGAAGTCGTTGACCGCCGTCATCGAGCACACACCGTATCCATCCAGCACCCCGACGTTCTCATGACGCAAGCATTTCCCACGATTGAGCCATTCGGACCATGACCCCTGCCACTCCGACGCATCGCGGGATCGTTGCCACGCTCCGCGTCCTCAGATGAGGCTCGGCGCCAGCGCCCGCCACTGCTCGACGGGGAGCGCGTTGGGATCGTCGGTGAGCACCTGGATGCAGACGTGGTCGGCGCCGGCGTCGCGGTGGGCCTGCACCCTGGCGGCGATCGTCGCCTCGTCGCCCCACACGACGAGCGCGTCGACGAGCCGGTCGCTGCCACCGTCGGCGAGGTCGTCGTCGGTGAACCCCTGGCGCTTCCAGTTGTTCGAGTAGTTCGGCAGGCCGAGGTAGGTCTTCAGATGCAGCCGGGCGATGGCCCGGGCCGTGGCCGGGTCGGTCTCCAGCACGACGCCCTGCTCGCTGGCGACGAGCCCGTCCGGCCCGATGCCGCTGCGCGCCGCGTGTGTCAGCTCCGGCGTGACGAGGTACGGGTGGCTGCCCGCCGAACGGGTGCGGGCCAGCTCGAGCATCTTCGGACCGAGGGCGGCGATCACCCGGTCCCCGGGTGCCAGCGGCGTCGGCGCCGCGTCGAGGCCGTCGAGGTAGGCCGACATCGTCGCGATCGGCTTGGCGTACGTGCCGGGCTCGTTGACGTGGTCGATCAGCGGCCGGTGGCTGATCCCCAGCCCGCACAGGAAGCGGTTCCCGTGCGCCGCGGTCAGCCGCGCATGCTCGGCCGCCGTCTCCCCGGGCGTGTGCATCCACACGTTGAGGATCCCGGTGGCGATCGTCACGCTGCTCGTGGCCGCCAGCAGGTTGCCGAGCGGCGTGAACACGTCGCCGCCCACGTCGGGGATCCACAGCGCCGAGTAGCCGAGCCGCTCCAGCCCGGCCGCGGCCGCTGCCGCCCGCTCCTGGTCCCCGTAGCGCAGCGCGCCACTCCAGACCCCCGTCCCGGACAGTCGCTTGCTGGTCGTCATCGAGCTCCTCCTCCTCCATCGTCACGGGCCATCGGCTCGGGACGTCGATCTCGCCGGTCACGTCGTCCAGCGGCGCTCGGGCTGCTGGACCTCGCGGGTGTTCGCCTCCATGACCACCTCGAGCGGCGCGGCGCGCTCCCACAGCACAGCGGTCGTACAGGCGGTGACCACCCAGCCGTAGCCGAGCACGCCGCACCACGTCATCAGCGTCATCGCCACGCCGATCGGCCCGAAGCCCTCCCAGCCGGCGAGCAGGATCGGCAGGGCGATGCGCGCCGCGATCGTGAGCACGATGCCGTCGAGCAGCACGCCGGCGAACCCGGCCACGAACAGCGACCTCCAGCCGTGCGCACCGTTGCGCACCAGCAGCACGGGCGTCAGCGACCAGAACAGCCACAGCAGGACGACGGCGACCAGGAGGACGAACGCCCGCGTGGGCCCGGACAGCCCGGCGGCCATCACCCGGCTGCGCGCCGACTGGCTGGCGAGGTAGACGAGGAACCACACGCCGCCGCGCCACAGCTTGCTCCACAGACCGAACGCCGGGCGCTGCCACGCCCGGGCGTACATCGCCGCGACGGTGATCGCCATCGGGATGCCCCACACCAGGAAGCCGGCCAGGCCGGTGAACGACCAGGTCGAGCGGATCCCGGCGGCATCGCCGAACAGCCCATGGACGGCATCGGCGCGCTCGCCCGACAGCCCGAGCAGGGCGATGAAGCGGTCACCGACGTTGGCATCCGTGGAGAAGTCGTTGCGGTAGGCGAAGCCGATGATGACCAGCGGGATCACCGTCGTGAACAGCTCGATCGACAGCAGGCCGGCGTGGGTGAACCCGTCGATCTGCAGGAACCGGCGCACCGTGGCGGTGCCGAAGTCGGCGGACCGGGAGTGCACGATGCGCTGCAAGCGACCCTGGCGCCTGGCCGATTCGCTCGGTGCGGCGGGATCCAGCGCGGCATCGTCGGTCACGCGACGCATCCTCGCGCCGACGTGGTCCGCGAACGGTGGACGCCCGCTCGGTACGCCCAGCCCGTCCGCTTGCGCGCCTCTGTCCACCACTTGCGAGACGACTCCGACGGGATGCCACCGTCACCCACCGCGACGCGACGACCGAGCTCGTCGACCTCGCCAGCGAACGTCGGGTCAGAGGGGTTGCAGGGGGTTGGCCAGGGGCTGGGTCCAGGTGACGACGTCGTCCGGGCGGTCGAGCGTGCCGCTCAGGTGCACCTCGAACGAGCGGGCTTCGCCGGAGGGGATGTCGACGTACAGCGAGTAGACGTTCCAGCCATGCTCGGCGCCGATCGAGACCGCTGTGGGCACGCCGCCGACGGTGACCGACGTCAGCGCCAGCGGGCTGTAGAACGAGACGTAGAGGCGGCTCGTCCCGAGCGGCAGGCCGAAGCGGTTGCCGATGATGTAGCGCGGCAGGCCCTCGGCGGGCGCGGTGTTCGACAGCTGCACCCGCAGCGTCGCCGTCGTCGTCCCCGTCGCCGGGTCGGTGGTCGCCTCGAAGCCGGCGGCACGCTCCAGGTAGCTGTCGATCTTGCTGCCGCCGGCGTTGGTCACGGTCACCGCCCAGCCGTTGGCGCCGTCCAGGCTCGGCATCGCCCCGGCGAGGCCGACCTGCTCCATCAGCGCCTGCTCGTCCGGGTTGGCGCTCCACATCGTCAGCCGCCGCTCACCGACGAGTGGGCCCATGTCTCGGGCCAGCTCCATCGGATCGGGCAGCGCACCGGACATCAGCTTCTGGAACGTCTGCGTGGCGACCTCGGCGAGCGAGTCGACGCGCAGGTCGACGTCGGCCGCGGCGACGTACTGGCCGCGCAGCAGGAACTCGGTGGCGTTGTCGGCCGTCAGCGTCTCGGGCAGCGTCGCCAGCTGGATCGGACCGGTGTAGCGCAGCAGGGCGCCGAGCACCGTCGGGTCGATGGCGATGACACCGTCGACGTGATGGCCGGTGGTCTGCTCGTACAGGTCGGCAGCGACCGCGCCGACGGTCGGGAAGTCCGGCGTCATCGTCAGGTTGCGGAACGCGGCGTCACCGACGTGGCCGTCGTCGGTGTCGTAGCCGAACTGCCCGTACTGGGTGAGGAACGCCTCGTTGCCGTGCACCACCGCACCGGCCGCCTCCGCGGCGCGGTCGAGGTCCTCGACGCGCCCGGTCTCGCCGAGCGTCAGCTTCCCGTCCTCGACGTGCAGCTCGGCGTACGTTCCGGGCATCCCGCCGCCACCACGCGACTCGGACGGGGTGGTGAACAGCAGCAGGTAGTCGCGGGCGCCGTCGGCGCCGAGCATCTGCGGGGCGACGCGGATCGCGTCGAGCGCCCGGTTCAGGCTCGGCAGGTGCTCGGCGATGCTCTCGGCGAAGTCGTCGAGCTGGTAGGTCGCCCGGCGCACGAGCCACACCGAACGCGCCGAATCGGTGGTGGTCTGCAGGCGGACCAGCGCCTGCTGGACGTGCTCGAGCGGCTCGATCAGGCGCGACAGCGCATCGAGGTCGATGCGGCCGTCGGTGGCGCGCAGCGAGTCGAGGTCGATCTCGGCGAGGGCGTCGGCGACGGTGTGCGCCCCGTCCGCCCCGGCCGCGCTCATGTCGACCACGGCGCTGCGGTGCTGGGCGACGACCGGGACGGCAGCAGCGGGCAGCATCCACGGCTTGGTCATCCGGGCGTGGGCGCTGTCGAGCAGCGCGGCGGACTGGCGGAACCAATCGGCGGCCTCACCGAACTTGCCCTCCTGCAGTGCGACGACGCCGAGCTCGGCGGTGCTCTGGCCGGCGCCGAGCTCGTGGCGTGACTGGTAGGCGGCGTAGCCGAACGCAGCGCTCGATGCGCCGGCGACGAGGACCAGCGCGGCGAGACCGAACCAGGCGATGCGTCGGACGCGCTTGGAGCGGCGGCGAATGCCGGTGACGAACACGAGTGCGAGCGCCGCCAGCGAGATCGCCGCGGAGAGGCCGAGCCGGACGTGCAACTCGGCACGGCACAGCACGTTGCAGGTGATGCCCATCGAGACCGCGAGCAGCTCCGGGTGCGAGCGGCGCGACGAGCCGGCCCGCAGCGCGGCGGCCAGTCCGGCCGCGGCCACGACCATCAGCACGGGGTCGAGGGCGATCGCCGCGGCCACACCGGCGGCGATCGCCGGCGACCACCACGGAGCGCCCTCGGCGACGAGCACGAGGGCGAGCACGCCGGCACCGATCAGCACGACGTCGACGGCTCGTGAGCCGGTCGGTGCGGCGGGACCGAGGGCGGCGACGACAGCCGCGACGGCGGCGATCGCGCTGACGATGATCGCGGTGGCGATGCCCGGCGGCGTAGCCGCCCGTTGCGATGTCGCCGGCGGCAGGTTCACGTCCGCCTCGATCACGGTGCTTCCGGCGGAGGGTCAGGCGACCGACGGCCGGCGGCGCCGCCTGGCGACGACGACCAGGCCGACACCGGCGACGAGCGCGCCGGCGGCGATCTTGGCCGCTGCCTCGCTGTCGGATCCCGTCTGCGGCAGCTCACCCGTGTGGACGACCACCTGGGACACCGAGTCGACCGGCGTGACCGGCGTCGTGCCGCCGCTCGGAGCCGTCACCGGCGTCGTGCCACCGGGCGGGTAGCTGCTCGCCCCAGCGGTCCCACCGAGTGCAGCGGCCGCGCCGAGTGCCCCCGTGAACACCATGATCATGTGCTTGCGTCGCATGTTCCGTTCCCTCCGCTGCCGACGCCCGAACGGTACCCCTGGCATGGTGCCGGCGCCTGCCGTTTCGGCGCGTTGCGTGGTCAATGGGCCGGACGACCCACTGCTCGGCGAGCCCACCTCGTAGTCTGCGGGTCCCAACGAACAGACGAGTGACGAGGGGGTGCAATGGCTGCCGAGTTCGAGTTGACCGACGAGATGCGCGCGGTCGTCGGCGTGGAGAGCGATCCGTGGCCGGTGGAGATCACGACGACGAGCATCCGGGCCTTCGCCCGGGGCGTCGGCTACAGCGACGCGCGCTACTACGAAGCCGGCGACGACAGCTCGCTGCCGGCGCCGCCCTGCTACCTCGGCACCCCGGTGTGGATCCCCGGCAAGAGCGACCCGACGTTCAGCGGGCCGCGCAACACCGGCCCGTCGATCCGCCACGGCCTCAAGGGCCTGCTCGACGGCGGCACCGAGGTGGTCTACGAGCGGCCGCTGCGCGCCGGCGACAAGCTCCTGATGCGCTCGAAGGTCGCCAACCTCGAGGTCAAGGAGTCCAAGGGGCTCGGCAAGATGCTGGTCGTCACCAGCGAGCAGACCTTCACCGACCAGGCCTCCGGCGACGTGGTGATGCGCACGTACGGCCAGGCCATCTACTACTGAGGAAGCGGATCAGATGCCGAAGTTCGACGACGTCAACGTGGGTGACGAGCTGCCCACCCTCACCAAGTCCCCCGACCGCGCCCAGCTCGTGCTGTACTGCGCCGGCTCGGGCGACTTCAACCCGCTGCACTGGGACCAGAGCTTCCCGCAGGCCCAGGCCATCGGCGACAACATCGTCCACGGCCGGATGAAGTGGTCGACGCTCGGGCAGGTCGTGTCCGACTGGGTCGGCGGTGACGGATGGGTGAGGTCCGTCTCCTGCCAGTACCGAGGCATGGACATGCAGAGCACCGAGTGGTTCGCCAAGGGCGTGGTCACCGGCAAGCGCACCGACGGCGGGCGCAAGCTCGTCGACGTCGACGTGTGGACCGAGAACGCCGCCGGCCAGAAGACCACGCCCGGCAAGGCAGTCGTCGTCCTCGACGCCTGACGGCGCCACGCCACCTGCTCGTTCGTCTCGAAGACGGCGAGCTGTCTCGTCAGCGGCCGCGCCAGACCGGCGGGCGCTTCTCGGCGAACGCGGTCGCGCCCTCCTTGGCGTCCTCGCTGGCGAACACCGGGGCGACGGTCGTGGCGACGTGCTTGGGGTCGCCAGGGCCGACCTCGTCGTACATCAGGCGCTTCGTCGCCTGCACGGCGAGCGGGCCGTTGGCGGTGATCCGCCCGGCCAGCTCCAGCGCAGCGCCGAGCACCTCGGCCGCCGGCACGACGCGGTTGACGATCCCGAGCTGCGCGGCGCGGGCCGCGTCGATCGGATCGCCGGTCAGTCCCATCTCCAGGGCGATGGCCAGCGGGATGCGCGACGGCAGGCGCGTGCCACCACCGGCGGCGACGAGGCCACGCTTGACCTCCGGGATCCCGAAGCGGGCGTGGTCGGCGGCGACGATCAGGTCGCAGCGCATCGCCACCTCGAACCCGCCGGCCAGCGCCATGCCGTTGACCGCGGCGATCACCGGCTTCGGACACGAGTCGAGGGCATCGAGCCCCCGTCCGACCGGGGCCATGTCGGCCCCGGCGGCGAACGCCTTGAGGTCCATGCCGGCGCAGAAGATCTTCGGCCCGGCGCCCGTGACGACGATGGCGCGCACCTCGTCGTCGGCAGTTGCCTGCGCGAAGGCGTCGCAGATCCCCTGCCCGGTCTCGGGGTCGAGGGCGTTGCCGGCCTCGGGCCGGTTCAACGTGACGAGGAGGACCGCGTCGTGGCGGACGGTGTCAACGCTCATCGCCGTGTCACTTCGGCGCGAAGCGCTGGCCGGCGTCGAGACGGATCGTCCCGCCGTTGAGCATCGGGTTCTCGATGATCGCGATCGCCAGGCGGGCGTACTCGTCGGGCCGGCCCATCCGCTTCGGGAACGCGTTGTCCTTGGTGAGCACGTCGGCGAACTGATCGGGGATGCCCTGCGTCAGGCCGGTGGCGAACAGGCTCGGGGCGATCGTGTTGACCCGGATACCGAGCGAGCCGAGGTCGCGGGCCATCGTCAGCGACATCCCGGCGATGCCGGCCTTCGCCGCCGTGTAGGCGACCTGGCCGATCTGGCCCTCGAACGCGGCGATCGACGCCGTGTTGATGATCACGCCGCGCTCGCCGTCCTCGTTCGGCTCGTTCGTGCTCATCCGCCACGCCACCAGCCGAGAGACGTTGAACGTGGCCACCAGGTTGAGGTCGATGATCCGCCGGAACGCGTCGAGGTCGTGCGGGCCGTCCTTGCCGACGGTGCGCATCGCCACGCCGTTGCCGGCGGTGTTGACGCAGACGTCGACGCCGCCGAGCGCATCGGCCGCCGCGTTGATCACGCCCTCGGTGGCGTCGAAGTCGGTGACGTCGAGGGCGTGGAACGTGCCCCCGAGCTCGGCAGCCGCCTCGGCCCCGGCCGACTGCGGGCGATCGACGATCGCGACCTTCCCGCCACCCTTGACGATCCGCGCCGCGGTCGCCCGGGCCATGCCCGACGCGCCACCGACGATCACCCCGCGACACCCTGTGAGATCCACCTGCGCACCCCTCTGCTCCGTTCGATGCCGGCGAACGAGCACGCCGGCGGACGCCCGATCCTGCCGGCTGGCGCTGCTGGCACCCGCACCGGGCGGCGCAACGCCACCGCCATTCTGTATCACGCGTGATACCCTGACGTGATGGCCGACGTCTCGATCCGTCAGCTCCGCAACCATGGCGGTGAGGTCGTCGAGCGGGCGCAACGCGGTGAGCGATTGACGATCACCAAGGCCGGCAAGCCGGTTGCCCAGCTCGTCGCCCTCCCCCACCCGCCGGTCTCGCTCGACGTGCTCCGACACCGCTGGGCGCGCCTCCCCCGTGTCGATCCCGATCGCCTGCGCCGGGACATCGACGCCGTCATGGACCCGACGATCTGACATGGCTCAGGGAATCCTCGACACGAACACCCTCGTCCTGCTCGGCAGGATCAAGGATGTTGCCGCACTGCCGACGGAGCCGTTGATCACGGCGGTCACCCTCGCCGAGCTGTCGGTCGGACCGCTCGTCGCGACGACCGACGGGGAGCGGGCATCACGCCAGGCGCACCTCCAGCAGGCGGAGTCCGACTTCGATCCGCTGCCGTTCGATGCCGCCGCAGCCCGCAGCTTCGGTCAGGTCGCCGCGTCGTTGCGGCGCGCCGGCCGCAAGCCCGCGGCTCGCGCGTACGACGCGTTGATCGCCGCCGTGTGCATGTCGAACGACCTCCCGATCCACACCTGCAACCCAACCGACTTCTCCGGGATCGACGGTCTGGTCGTCGTCGAGGTGAAGCACCCCGATCGCTGATCCCGAGGGCGCCAGCCGCCGGGCGCGCCGTCAGGCGCAGCCGACTCCGAGGTCGGCGATCGTGGTCTCGTAGCGGGCTGCGACTCGTAGGACGGCGACGTCGTCGCGGGGTGGGCCGATCAGCTGGAGGCCCATCGGCAGGCCGCGGTCGTCGAAGCCGGCGGGGACGCTGATCGCCGGGAGACCGGCGAACGTCGCGTACGTCGTCACCTCCATCCAGCGGTGGTACGTGTCCATCGCCCGCCCGCCGACGGTGGCCGGCCAGCGCTGCTCGACGGGGAACGGCCACACCTGCGCGGTCGGGATGGCCAGCACGTCGAACCGCTCGAACACGCCGTGCATCGCCAGCGCGAAGCGGGTGCGCGCCTCGGAGGCCCAGGCGACCTGGGCGCCGGTCAGGTTGGCGCCCTGGTCGATCTCCCACAGCGCCTCGGGCTTGATCAGCAGACGGCGGGCCGGGGCCGCGGCGAGCGGGCCGAGGCCGGCACCGACGAGCAGCTGGCGCCAGACCAGCCACGCTTCCCACAGCTCGTCGAGGTCGACGGGGATCGCGGCGGGCTCGACGTCGGCGCCGAGCACGGCCAGGCGGTCGACGCCGCGGCGGGCGACGTCGAGCACGCCGTCCTCGAACGGCAGGTGACCGCCGAGATCACCGAGCCAGCCGACGCGGGTGCCGCGCAGGCCGCCGCCGGCGTCGAGCGCCCGGCGGGCCGGCTCGATCGTCGCCAGCTCGTCGAGCCGGCCGCTCAGCGAGCCGGGGACGCGGCGGTCCTCACCGGCCTGGGTGCCGAGCAGCAGGGCGACGTCGAGCACCCGCCGCCCCATCGGCCCCTCCGTCGCCAGCCCGCCGAGGAACCCGTCGCGCTCGGGGAAGGCCGGTACGCGACCACGGCTCGGCCGGAACCCGAACACGTTGCACCACGCCGCCGGGTTGCGCAACGAGCCCATGTAGTCGCTGCCGTCGGCGACGGGGAGCATCGACGTCGCCAGTGCGACGGCCGCTCCCCCGCTCGACCCGCCGGGGGTGCGCGACGTGTCGTACGGGTTGCGGGTCGGGCCGAACACCTCGTTGAACGTGTGCGAGCCGAGGCCGAACTCGGGGACGTTGGTCTTGCCGACGATCAGGCAGCCGGCGGCGCGCATCCGCCGGACGACGAGCGCGTCGGCCTTCGGCACGAAGTCGCGCAGCAGCGGTGAACCGGACGTGGTCGGCAGCCCGGCGACGTCGGCGAGCTCCTTGATCGCCTGCGGCATCCCGTGCATCCAGCCGCGCGACGAGCCGGCGGCGAGCTCGTCGTCGCAGGCCGCCGCCTCGGCGATCAGCACGTCCGGATCGCGGCGGTTGACGATCGCGTTGAGCGCCGGGTTGCGCTCGTCGATCCGGGCCAGGTGCGCGGCCATCACCTCGCGGCACGACACCTCGCGACCGTGGATCGCCACGGACAGCTCGGCGGCACCGAGCGCGGAGAGGTCCATCGCGCCGACGCTACGACCCGCGATCATCGACGCATGCACGGGTTGCGTCGTTCGCGCTGCCACCGCCGGGGACGTCGACGCGCTGCGCGACGTGTTCCGCCGCGCCTCGCTGTCGAACGAGGGTGACCGGCCGCCATTCGCCCAACACCCCGAGCACCGTTCTACGCGAGCGCCGGCCTCACCGCCGTCGGCACCGCGCCGGCGGCCGCCGGACGTGCGCCGCGCCTGCGCCTCGACCTGTTCCGCCCACGCTGAACGCTCGCTCGCCGTGTGGCCGACGACGGACCGCTTGATAGGTTCGCCGAACATGTACCGCAAGGCCATGCGACCACGTCTCCGAGCGATCTGCGCCCTCGTCGCCGTCACCGGCACCCTGGCGCTGGCCGCGTGCGGCAGCGACGAGGCGTCGAGCACGACGAGCGCAGCGGTCACGACCGTCGCGCCGGCCACCACCGCGACGAGCGCGACCGGTGACGCCACCACGACGTCGAAGGCCGGCGACGAGCCGACCACGACGGTGGCGTCGAGCACCCCGTCGGCCGGGTTCCAGCCGGTGACGATCAGCCACCTGTACGGCTCGACGGAGATCAAGCAGCGGCCGGAGCGGATCGTCTCGCTCGACACCCAGTGGACCGACGTGCTGATCGCCCTCGACACGGCACCGGTCGGCTACCTCGGCGACCCGAACGTCCCCGACGGCTTCCCGTGGCGCGGCGACATGCTGGCGACGTCGACGCGCATCGACGCCACCAACGCCCTGCCGTTCGAGCAGATCGCCGCGCTCGAAGCCCGATCTCATCGTCATCACGTACCTGGCACAGGACGCGAGCGCCTACGAGAAGCTGTCCGGCATCGCCCCGACGATCGCCACGCTCGGCGGCGCGGTGGTCGATCCGTGGCCTGACATCGTCGACGCGGCCGGCAAGGTGCTCGGCGAGCAGGACGCGGCGACCGCGCTGACCGATCAGGTCGAGGCCGACATCGCCCGGGTCGGCGACGAGCTGCTCGGCCTGAAGGGCAAGACGTTCACGTTCTTCAACGTCGTCGCCGGCGACGGCATCTACGTGCTCACCGATCCCGACGACGGCGCCAACCAGCTGTTCAGCCAGCTCGGCCTCGTCGTCGCACCGAAGGTCGCCGCGCTCGGCACCGACGTCGAGGGCGGCCGGCTGAAGATCAGCTTCGAGCAGACCGACCTGCTCGACGCCGACCTGATGGTGTACCTCGGCAACGGCTCCGACGTGACGTCCCTCATCCCCGGCTTCAGCGAGTTCCCGGCCGTGCAGGCCGGTGCATCCGTCGAGCTCGACTACGCCGACACCACCGCGCTGAACACGCCGAGCCCGCTGTCGATCCCCTACGTCCTGGAGAAGATCCGCCCGACGCTGGCCGCCGCGGCCGGCTGAGACTGGACGTGCCGCTGAGACTCAGCCGCGGTCGTCGGGGGCTGCGCCCCGCTCGCTGCGCTCGCGCCCCATCGACGCCCGGCTCCCTGGCGGTCGCTCGGTCGTCCGGCTGAGCTTCGCTCAGCCGAGGTCGACCTTGGCCTGGATCACGTCGAGCATGAGCTTGGCGAGGGCGGGGACGTCGCGCTGACGGATGCGGTGGCGCGGGATGGCGCAGCTGATCGAGGCGACCGTCGTGCCGTGGGCATCGGTGACGGGGACGGCGATGGAGACGACGTCGTCCTCGCTCTCGCCGGTGTTGACGGCGTAGCCGAGGCGACGGCAGCGCTCGACGTCGGCGAGCAGCCCGGCGACGGTGCGGATCGACTGCGCCGTGCCGGCGGGGAGCGGGTCGCGCGGGTACAGGCGGCGCAGCACGTCGTCGTCGAGCGCGGCGAGCAGCACCTTGCCGGTCGAGGTCCAGTGCGCCGGCAGCGCCCGGCCGGTGCGGGCCACGACGCGCACGGCGCGGGTCGACTCGACGGCGTCGACGTAGCGGACCACTGTGCCCTCGCGCACCCCGAGGTGCACGGTCTCCCCCGTCGCCGACGAGATCTGCTGCAGCGCCGGGCGCACCCGCTCGACCAGCTCGTCGTGCAGCACGCTGGCCCGGCCGATCTCCAGCAGCTCGTCGCCGGCGAGGTAGCGGCGTGTCGCCGGGTCCTGGCGGGCGAAGCCACGGGCGACGAGCGCGGCGAGCAGCCGGTGCGCGGTGGAGTTGGCAACGCCGAGCTCGCGGGCGACGTCGAGCACGCGCACGCTGCCGACCGAGCGCAGCAGCTGGAGGATCGCCAGCGCGTGGTCGACCGAGCTGAGCGTGGCGCCTTCCACATGATTCCTTATAGCAGAATCTTCAGCAGTGCCATACGTCTCTGACTAGCATTTCCGATGATGGTGTTCCTTCAGGAAGAACCAGCGACGTTGCCGCGCTGGCCGGACGGCGGCGTCGGGCGGGTGCCCTACTGGGTGTACACCAACGCCGATCTGTACGCCCGCGAGCAGGCACAGATCTTCCAGGGGCCGTCGTGGAGCTACGTCGCCCTGGAGGCCGAGATCCCCGAGCCGGGCGACTTCGTGCGCACCAGCGTCGGCGAAACGCCAGTGATCGTCACCCGCGATCGCCACGGCGCGGTGCACGTCGTCGTCAACCGCTGCGCCCACCGCGGCGTCCAGTTCTGCACAGAGCCGTACGGCAACGCCACCACGTTCACCTGCCCGTACCACCAGTGGTCGTACGCGTCGGACGGCCGGCTGCTCGGCGTGCCGTTCAAGAAGGGCGTCGGCGGCCATGGCGGGATGCCGGCGTCGTTCGACAACGCCTCGAACGGCCTGCAGCGCCTCGCCGTGACCACCCGTCACGGCGTCGTGTTCGCCTCGTTCGACCACGCGATGCCGCCGTTCGAGGACTACCTCGGGGCGACGAACCTCGGCTGGTTCGACCGCGTCTTCGACGGTCGGCCGCTGCGGGTGCTCGGCTACCAGCGTCAGGCGATCCCGGCCAACTGGAAGCTGATGTTCGAGAACATCAAGGACCCGTACCACGCCAGCCTGCTGCACGTCTTCCTCGTCACGTTCGGCCTGTTCCGCGCCGACAACCCGTCGAAGACGCAGATGGACACCGCCGGCCGCCACTCCGTGCTCGTCTCCCAGCGCGGCGAGCAGCGCGAGGTGGTCGGCACCGACGACATCGGCCGGGTCAGGCACGACCTCGTGCTGCGCGACCCCCGCCTGCTCGACCCCGTGCGCGAGTTCCCCGGCGCGGCCACCGTGGTGATGCAGACGATCTGGCCGAACCTGATCGTCCAGCAGCAGTCGAACACCCTGGCGATGCGCCAGCTGGTGACCCGCTCCGTCGAATCGTTCGAGCTGCACTGGACGTACTTCGGCTACGAGGACGACGACGAGGCGATGCGCCTGCGCCGCCTGCGCCAGGCCAACCTGATGGGTCCGGCCGGGCTGGTGTCGATCGACGACAGCGAGGTGATGCGCCTCGCCCAGCTCGGCGCCCGCGCCGGCCAGGACCGTGACGCCCTGCTGGAGATGGGCGGGCTCGATCTCGACGATGCCGAGCACATGGTCACCGAGGTCGCGCTGCGGGCGTTCTACGCCCACTACCGCGAGGTCATGGGACTGTGAGGACCGCGCTGTGAAGACGGCCGTGCGGCGGGTGCCGTGGGCGGACGTCGCCGCGTCCGAGGTGCGCGACCTCTACGACGACCACGCCGCGCTGCTCGACGCCGGCGACTACGACGGCTGGCTGGAGCTGTTCACCGACGACGCCGTGTACCTGGCCATCGCCCGGGAGAACGTCGAGCGCGGCCTGGACCTGGCGACGATGCGCGCCGACAGCCGGGCGATGCTCGCCGACCGCCTCGACGCCGTCGTCAACACCCAGTTCTTCGCCCGGCGGATGACCCGCCACTTCGTCGCGGCGATCCGCCCGGCGGCGACCGCGCCGGCCACGGTGACGGTCTCGGCCAACTTCGTGGTGATCGAGGCCTTGGTCGACGAGGCCCCGTTCGTCACCGCCAGCGGGGCCTACGACGATCTCGTCGTCGCCACGCCGGACGGCGTCCGCTTCGCCCGCAAGGTCGCGATCTACGACGCGCCGCTGTTGACCACGTCGCTGATCGTGCCGCTGTGATCACCCCGATCGACTTCGACGACCTGCGCCCCGACCTGCGCGACGCGCTGCGCGCCCGGTACGAACGACTCGGCTACCTCGGCGACTTCTTCCGGTACATGGCCCATCAGCCCGGGGCGCTGATCTCCTTCGACGCGTTCACCGAGGCGTGCAAGCACGCCCTGCCGTTCGACCTGGCGGAGACGATCGCGCTCACCGCGGCGACGCGCCTCGGCAACGACTACGAACGCCACCAGCACGAGCGCTTGGCGATCCGCAACGGGCTGTCGCACTCGTGGGTGGCCGGTGTCGAGGCGCTGCAACCGGACTCGTTGCCCGCGCCCCGGGCCGACGCGCAGCGCTACGTGCTGGCGGCGATCGCGTCGTTGGGCGGCGGCCCGGACGGGTCGGCCGACGCGCTGGACCGCCTCGCCGCCGAGCTCGGCGACGCGACCGCCGCGGCCGTCGCCCTGCTCACCGCGCGGTTCGTCGCCCACGCCACCGTCAGCCGCGCCTGCCGCCTGCAGCCCACCGTCCCCTCGATCTTCGATCCGGCCTCCGATGTGTGACGTTTCGACCTCTCTCGTTGCGCTCGCTTCGCTCGCTCCACTCCGTTCGGTCGAGCTTCGAAGAGCGGCCTTCGGCCGCACCCAGCTGGCAGCCGGTCGACCGAGCAAGTCGGATCGACCGGCAGGCGGGGGCTCCGGCAGGAGCCTCTGCCCCCGCACCCCCGCCATCCGCGCGCTCACGGTGGCCTGCCGTGACTGAGGCGGTGTGGCTCACGGAGGACGACGTCGCCGCGACGGTCGGGTTGGCGGACGCCGTCGAGGCGGTGCGCGCCGCACTGGTCGCCGAGCACGGCGGGCAGGCGGCGACGATGGCCAAGACCGCGCTCGCCTGGGGCGGCGGGCACACGCTGCACGCGCTCGGCGGGGTCGACCACGCCACCGGGCTGGTGGCGACGAAGACCTGGGCGCACACCGCCGGTGGGGCCGAGCCGGTGCTCGCCGTGTGGGACGCCGAGTCCGGGCGGCTGCAGGCGATGATCGAGGCGTTCGCCCTCGGGCAACTGCGCACCGCGTCGGTGTCGTCGGTGGCGATCGACGCGATGACCGCACCGCAGGCGCGGACGCTGGCGATCGTCGGCACCGGCAAGCAGGCGTTCCCGCAGGTGGCCGCGGCACTGGATCGCCGGCCGATCGACGAGATCCGGGTGTTCAGCCCAACCGCCGAACACCGCGACGCGTTCGCCGAGCGGCTGCGATCGCACGTCGCCGCCGACGTCGACGTCGACGCCTGCGGCGATGTCGGCAGGGCGACGAGCGGCGCCGACGTCGTCATCACCGCCACCCGCGCCCGCCAGCCGGTGCTGCACCTCGGCGACGTCGGGCCGAGCTCGCTGGTCGTCGCCGTCGGGGCGATCACCCCCGAGCGCGCCGAGCTGCACCGCCGCATCGCGGCCACCGCCACGCTCGTCGCCAGCGACAATCCCGGCACCGCCTGCGAGCTGTCCCACGAGCTCGACGACGCGATCGCCGTCGAACCGCTGAGCGCGATCGTCGCCGGCGCGATCACCGTCCCCGCCGGCGGTCACCGGGTGTTCAAGGCGATGGGGCTCGGCCTCGCCGACCTCGCCGTCGCCGGCGAGGTGCTGCGCCGCTGCCGAGCCGCGGGGCGGGGCGCCCCGATCGCCGAACGCCACCGCGCCGAGCCGCGATGGTTCCGAGCTGCGAGATCAGCGAGCGATGCCGCAACGACAGAGCGATCGCCAGGGAGCCGGGCGTTGATCGGGTTCGGGGGCGCAGGCCCCGAGAAGGAGAGACCTACGTGAGCGAGACCTTCACCGACGTCAGCGGCTGGACGGCCGCCGGCGAGCCCGACTACTGGGCGCCGATCATCTTCCGCAGAGCGACGATCGACGCCGAGATCGACCGGCTCATCGCCATGCGTGCCCCGGACAACGGGCGGCGCAGCTCGCTGTTCACCCACCCGCGGGCGCCGGGCGAGCACCCGTCGCTGGCGCCGGGGATCCGCGTCGCCCTCAACGTCCTGCTGCCCGGCGAGGCCACGGCGCCGGCGCGCCACAACTCGACGATGGTCGGCTTCGGCCTGCGCGGCCGGGGCCGGATCACGATCGGCGAGACGGTGCACGGCGTCGGCCGGTACGACGGTTGGAACCACCCGTCCTGGCGGGCCCACACCGCCGTCAACGACGGCGACGAGCCGTTCGTGTGGCTGACGTACTCGAACGCGCCGCTCCTGGAGAAGATGAACGTCCACCTCGTCGAGGACGTGTCGATCGTGCCGGCGGCGGCGTCGACCGCGACCGGAGATGCACCGACGGACGCCCGGCGGGTCAGCCCGTTCGGCACGTTCGAGCTGGCGGACGGCGCCTACCTGATGCCGTACGAGACGCTGATCGACCCGCCGTCGCTGCCGTCGCCGGCGCTGCACTGGCCGTGGGCCGACGTGAAGGAGCACCTCGACCGGCTCGAGGCGCTCGGCGACACGTACGTCGGCCGGCGCCTGTACCTGATGTACAACCCGCTCACCGGCCGCACGAACGGGACCACGCCGTCGTTCTTCGCGACGATCACGATCCGCCCGCCGGCGATCGTCGACCGCCCGCACCGCCACGTCTCGGCGGCGATCAACTACTTCTTCCACGGGTCGGGGTGGAGCCGGGTCGGCGGCCGCCGCTACGAGTGGGGCGCCGGCGACCTGATGCTCACCGCCCCGGGCTGGATGATCCACCACCACGCCTCGGACCCCGACGACCGGGTCTACGAGCTGACCGTGCAGGACCAGCCGCTGAACATCGCCATGGAGTCGCTGCTGTGGCAGGAGGACCTCAAGCACCCGCCGAGGGTGCTCGGCGCCGAAGCCGGCTTCGCCACCAACCGTGCCGGAGCCCGCTCGTGATCGCCCTACCCGACGGGGCGCTGCGCGGCTCGCTGCCGCCGCTGGTCACCCCGTTCACCGACGGTGCCGTCGACTACGACACCTACGCCCGAATCGTCGAGTGGCACGCCACCCAGGGCAGTCACGGCGTGGTCACGTGCGGGACGAGCGGCGAGCCGAGCGTGCTCACCGTCGCCGAGCGCAAGCGGCTGACCGAGGTGGCCGTCGAAGCCGCGGCCGGGCGGATCGCCGTGGTCGCCGCCACCGGCAGCCAGTCGCACGCCGAGACCGTCGAGCTGACCGAGCACGCCGCCGCGGCCGGCGCCGACGCGCTGCTCGTCGTCACGCCGTACTACATCCGCCCGCCGCGGCGCGGGCTGGCGGAGTACTTCGTCGACCTCGCCGGGCGCAGCGACCTGCCATTCCTGCTGTACCACATCCCCGGCAGGGCGGCCGTCGGCGTGGACATCGGCATCCTCGAGGACATCGCCGCCCGCGCCGACAACTTCGTCGGGATGAAGCACGCCGTCGCCGACCTCGGCCTGGTGACCGAGGCGCTGATGTCGTTCGGCCCGGAGTTCCGGGTGCTCGTCGGCCTGGAGGAGGTCAGCTTCCCGATGCTCGCCCTCGGCGCCAGCGGCATGGTCAACGCCGTCGGCAACGTCGTGCCCCGCAAGGTGGTGGAGCTGTACGAGGCGGTGACGTCGAAGGGCCTCGTCGACGGACGGGCCGTGCACCAGGAGCTGTTCGAGCTGAACCGGGCCGTGTTCTACGACACCAACCCGATCCCGGTGAAGTACATGATGTGGCGCCTCGGCATCCTGCCGAGCAACGAGCACCGCCTGCCGATGATGCCCGCCACACCCGAGGTCGCCGCCCGCCTCGACGCCCTCCTGGAGCGCTGCGGCCTGCTCGGCTGAGCCTCCGGCCCGGTCACCGGCGCGCAGAGGGCGTCGTGCCGTGCTCGCGGCGGTGTGCGGCGCTGAAGCCGCTGGCGGTCTTGTAGCCGATGCGGCGGGCGACGCTCCCAGGGGGTTCCCCGCCGTCGAGCGCAGCTGCGGCGGCGCGCATCCGCACGAGCGCTCACCACCTCGGGAACGTCATCCCGGTCTCGGCGCGGAACAGGCGGGCGAGCGTGCGTGCGCTGGCGCCGACGGCGTGGCCCCACTGCTCCAGGGTCCGCCGATCGGCCGGGTCGGCGAGCAGCGCGTCGGCGACGCGCCGGGCGCGGTCGTCGGCGGGCAGCGCGATCGCCGTCCGTGACGTCGGCTGCAGGGTCGCCAGGAGCAGACGCTCCGCGTAGTACCGGCGCGGCGTCGGTCGGGGCGCCGCACACAGCAGCGCGCACAGCTCCCGAGTGAGCGGCGTGGTGTCCACCGTGGTCGGCGAAACCCATCGCAGCGGGCACGTCGGGGTCCAGAAGGCCAGGCTGCGCAACGCCGTTCGGTCAGTCGGGACGATCAAGCACGAGACGCCGGCGGGGACCCACACGGCGTGCCCGGCAGCGAGGTGGACGGCGCCGAGCCCCGCGGCCTGCACCTGCAGCGGCGCGGTCTCGCTCCACAGCAGGTCGTGGACGTCGCGCTCGTCGTCGATCGTCACGGGTTCGTCGGCGACGACGGACAGGGCCACGTCGTAGAGGACGCTGGAGTCGTCGATCTGATCGAAGCGGTTCCGCCGGATGATCTGCACGACACGTCCTCCTGCGCACCGACAGCTTGTCCAGCCCACGACATCGGTTGTCGACCAGACCGGCTCGACACGAGCTTAGGCGTTCTTAACATCATTCGTCGTACCTGCCCAGAGCGGGCCCTTCGCACAGGAGCGTGACCTTGCCGCCGACAACCGCACCGAGCCAGCTGCTCGATCCCATCAGCGCCGCCGCCGTCGACGCCGCGATCGCCGCGGACACATCCGGTGAGTGGAGCCCCGATCCGTTCGAACACCGTACCCACGGCTACCCGATCGCCCGTCGGCGCGCCGAGCTGCTGTACGTCCTGGCCCACGCGACGGGCGCCACGCGCATCGTCGAGTTCGCGACGTCGATCGGGGTCTCCACGATCCACCTCGCAGCCGCCGTGCGCGACAACGGCGGCGGGATCGTCGTGGGCAGCGAGCTGATCGCCGACAAGGTCGCCGCCGCCCGTGCCAACCTTGCGGCCGCCGGCCTCGATGGCTACGTCGACGTCCGCGAGGGGGACGCTCGCCACACGCTTGGCGACGTCGGCGGCCCCATCGATCTGTTCCTGCTCGACGGCTGGCCGTCCGACACGTCACCGTCACTGGACCGGCAGGTGCTGGACCTCGTCCTGCCGCAGTTCCGTCCAGGGACGCTGCTCGCCGACGACAACGGCCAAGCCGACGTCCTCGACCTCCTCCGCGACCCGTCGAGCGGGTTCCGCTCCGTCACCCTCGGCGACGACCGCGACGCCCTCGAGCTGGCGGTGTACGTCGGATGAAGCGCCTCGCTGCCATCGCCGTGCTCGGCATCGCCCTCGTCGCCTGCGGCAGCGGCGACTCGTCGAGCACCACGCCGACCTCCAGCGCGACCACTGCGGCCGCCACCGTGGCTGCCCCGACCGTCGTCGCCTCGGATGCTCCGACGACGACCCCGCCACCCAGCACCCCGTCCACCGCCGGCGCGACGCGCACGATCCAGACCGACCGCGGGCCGGTCGACGTCCCCGAAGCAGCCGAGCGAGTCGTCGCCGCCGACTACTACGGGCAGTACACGCTCGTCGACCTCGGCCTGATCCCGGTCGGCATCAGCGGTGGTGCACCGGCCAACGAGCCCTACGCCAGCCAGCTCGCCGGGGTGCCGGTCGTCGGCGACTACAACGCGCCGTTCGTGGAGCAGGTCGCCGCGGTGAAGCCGGACCTGATCATCCGCACGATCGACACCGACGACGATCTCTACAAGCAGCTCAGCGCGGTGGCTCCGACCGTGGAGATCTCCTTCCAGAAGCTCAGCTTGAAGGACGTGATCACCGAGATCGGCGACGCCGTCGGGCGCTCCGACGAGACAGCACGGCTCACCCAGGCCTACGACGCGCACGCGGCTCGGATCGCCACGAGCAATGCCGATGCGCTGGCCACCACCAGGTGGGTGACGTTCAGCCCCGCGGAAGGCGGTCAGTGGTTCCTGCTGTCACCGGCGTGGACCGACAACGCCGTCCTCGCCGACGCCGGCGTCCACTTCGCTGACGCCGTGGTCCACCTCGGCGAGGCCTCCGACGACTACTCCGCCGAGCAATCGCTCGAACAGCTGCCGACGCTCGCCGACGCCGACGTCATCCTCGTCCCGGCCGACCCGACCGGGGCCGTCGATGCGACGATGCAGCCGTTCCTCGACTCGCCCCTCTGGAAGGCGCTTCCGGCCGTCGTCGCCGGCAACGTCTTCCCCGCACCGTCCGGCACGTCGTCGCTCGGCATGGCCGACGAGCTGCTCGATCGCCTCGAACAGATCATCCCCGAGATCCGGCCCGTCGCCCGCTGAGGATCGGCGCCGCCGATCCCGTCAGATCACGGCGGGCTCGCCGGTCTCTGCGGCCCGTGCGTCGGCGGGCCACAGGACGAGGCGGGCAGCGAGCGCGACGCCGACACCGACGAGCGTCCACCACCCGGGCGGCGAGCACCTCGCGGTTCAGCTCGGCACCGGCGAAGCCGACGACGACGATCGGCGTCATCGCCACGCAATACCACGCGTAGTTGACGGTCCGCAGACCGAAGGCGACGAACGCGAGGACGAAGAAGATCCAGCCGACCCACAGCGTCGACGGGGTGATGCCGACCAGGACGAGCGTGACCAGCCCGCCGATCGCGGTGCCCAGGCCGCGACGGAGGGCGGCTTGGGTGGTGGCCTGACGATCCGGCTGCATCGCGATCCACGTGCCGAGCAGCATCCACGACGAGTGAGCCGCGAAGTCGGTGTCGTGACCGATCCAGTGGGCCGCCGCGGCGACGACGAACAGGGTGACGCCCAGGCGCAGGGCGTGGCGGACGACGGCCTGACGCGGCGGCGCAGCCGGGCGGGACGCCGGCAGCGGGGGCAGCCCGATCCGGGGCCGGTTGCACCGCAGCCTGGAGGCGGTCCGGCGGCCGGCGGCCACCGAGCGCTTCCCGGCCATGGACCGCGCCGCCTACGTCATCCTCGATGTGCTCCATGCCGGGCCGCGGGCGGTCGGCGCACTGGCCGACGAGCTGCACCTCGACCAGTCGACCGTCGTCCGCCAGGTGGCCGCGCTGGAGCGCAAGGGCCTCGTCGAGCGGTCGGCCGGCGGCCGCGCCGCGCTCGTCGCCCTGACGCCCGACGGCGAGGAGCAGCTCGCCGAGGTGCGCGCCGGGCGGGTCGGGGCGCTGCTGGCGCCGTGGCCGGCCCACGATCGCACGGAGCTGGCCCGCCTGCTCGTCGAGCTGAACGCCGCCCTCGACCGTCGACTGCGCGAGCCGCCGACGGGCTGACCGGCTACCTGTCGACGTCCCCCGCTGCACCGCGCTCGTTCGACGACGGCCTGCGCCGCGTGCTCGGCACGTCGACGACGATCGGGCTCTTCTCGGACTGACCCAGCGGCACGGCTGCCGGCGTCGACCGCCGGCTCCGATGAACGATGGTCGGGGTGTCGTGCGGCCGGCGGCGGAGCAGGCTTCGCAGCTCCCACGCGCCACGCGAACCCGGTGGCAACATGTCGAGCGCCCGCTGGAGCTGGCGGACTGTCGGTGAATCTGCGGTCATGGCGGGCCGGACGGTAGGCGCCCGATCGCCCGGATGCGGGCCGCTGGCACCGAAATGGGCCGATCGGACCAGATCGCGAGCGCGGCCGGCATCACCCACCGATGGTCGCCGCGGCGCGGCGCCAGGCGGCGGGGGTGACGCCGATCTCCTCACGGAAGGCGGCGATGGACGACGACGCCGAGGAGAAGCCGCAGCGATGGGCCACCGCGGCGTTCCGCTTCCGCGGCCGGGCGAGCTGAGCCGGCGCCTCAGCGGGCGCCACCTCGCCGCCAGCGCCCGACGAGCTTGCGGGCCTCGCCGGCCCACAGCACGCAGCTGGCCAGGCCGACGCAGATCAACCAGTCGGTGGCCGACAGCGGGCGGGTGTCGAACGCGTCGTTCAGGAACGGCAGCTCGACGACGGCAACCTGGAGGACCAGGGACAGAGCGATCGCGCCCCACAGCCACCTGTTCGTGAACAGGCGGTGGAACGCGCTGACCCGGTCCGAGCGGGCGTTGAACGTGTTGAACAGCTGGGCGACCACGAGCGTCGTGAACGCCATCGACCGCGCCTCGACGAGGTTGCCGCCGCCGTCGATCAGCCCGCCGTGCATTCGCACGTCGAGCGCGAGCAACGTGACGATCCCGGTGACCAGCCCGATCCAGACGATGCCGACCCACATCTCGGTGTCGATCACCCGGTCGTCGAGGCCGCGGGGCGGGAGCTCCATGACGTCGTCGGGCGGCGGGTCGAGGCCCATCGCCAGCGCCGGCGCGGTGTCGGTCAGCAGGTTGACCCACAGGATCTGCGTCGCCAGCAGCGGCACGGCGACCGAGCTGGCCGCCTCGTCGAGGCCGAGCTGGCGGGCGAAGACGACGCCGAGGAGCATCGTCAGCACCTCGCCGATGTTCGACGACAGCAGGAAGCGCAGGAACCGGCGGATGTTCTCGAAGATCCCGCGGCCCTCGCCGATCGCGGCGACGATCGTCGCGAAGTCGTCGTCGGCGAGGATCATGTCGGCGGCACCCTTGGCGACGTCGGTGCCGGTGATGCCCATCGCCACGCCGATGTCGGCAGCCTTCAGCGCCGGGGCGTCGTTGACCCCGTCACCGGTCATCGCCACGATGCTGCCGTCGTACTGCAGCGCGTCGACGATGCGCAGCTTGTGCTCCGGGGCGACGCGGGCGTAGACGGACACCTCGTGGACCCGGGCGCGCAGCGCCTCGTCGTCCAGCCGCTCCAGCTCGGCACCGGTCAGCGCGACCGCACCATTGCCGACGATGCCGAGATCACCCGCGATGCGCGCTGCGGTGCGCGGGTGGTCGCCGGTGATCATCAGCACGCGCACGCCGGCGCGATGGGCCTCGGCGATCGCCCGCCTGGCCTCGTCGCGCGGCGGGTCGAGGATCCCGACCATGCCGAGGTAGACGAGCTCGCGCTCGACGGTGTGGGCCTCGTCGGTCGCGGGCGGCGTCGTCTCCGCCAGCGGCCGGTAGGCGACGGCCAGCGTGCGCAGGGCGAGGTCGGCGAGGCGGTCGACCGTCGCCAGCACGTCGTCGCGTCGGGCCTGGTCGAGCGCGACGACGTCGTCGGCGACGCGGACGTGGGTGCACCGCGCCAGCAGGACGTCGGGGGCGCCCTTGGTGACGACGCTGATCCGGCCCTCGCGCTCGGCGTCGGCCTGCAGCGTCGTCATCAGCTTGCGCTCGGACGTGAACGGGATCTCGCCGACGCGCTCGAAGCGTGCGGTGCGCACGTCGGTGAGGCCGGGCAGCTTGGCCTCGGCGACCAGGAACGCCGCCTCGGTCGGGTCGCCCTGCGCCGTCCACGTGCCGTCCGCCTCGGCGACGAGGACGGCGTCGTTGGACAGGCTGCCGGCGGCCAGCGCGAAGCGGATCTCGGCCGTCAACGTGTCCGGCAGCGCGCTCACGCCCGCACGGACGCCGCTGGTACGGGTGCTCGCGTCACCCGCGAGCCGGATCTCACCGTCGGGCGCGTAGCCGGCGCCGGTGACGACCGCTTCGCCGGAGGCGGTGACGATGCGCTCGATGGTCATCTCGTTGCGGGTCAGCGTGCCGGTCTTGTCGGAGCAGATCGCCGACGCCGAGCCGAGCGTCTCCACCGACGACAGCCGCTTGACGATCGCCCGGCGCCTGGCCATCCGCTGCACGCCAAGGGCGAGGACGACGGACAGGATCGCCGGCAGGCCCTCCGGCACGGCGGCGACCGCCAGGGACACGCCGACGAGCAGCACGTCGACGACGTCGGTGGCGCTCTCGACGTCCGACGTCAGCAGGATCGCGGCGATCACGACGGCGGCGATGATCACGACGGCGATGCCGAGCATCCGCCCGACCCGTGCGATCTCGCGCTGCAGCGGCGTCGACTCGTCCTCGGCCGAGCAGCCGGGCGACGTGGCCGATCTCGGTGTCCATCCCGGTGGCGGTGACGACGGCGACGCCACGGCCGCGGGTGACGGCGGTGCCGCTGAACACCATGTCGACGCGGTCGCCGAGCCCGGCGTCGGCGGCCACCGGGTCGACGTCCTTGAGGACGGCCTCGCTCTCGCCGGTGAGCGACGCCTCGGCGATCATCAGCGACGCGGCCTCGACGAGCCGGGCGTCGGCGGACACGGTGTCGCCCTCGGCGAGCAGCAGCACGTCGCCGGGCACGACGTCGACGGCGTCGACGCGCCGCTGGCGACCGTCGCGCACGACGGTGGCGCCGGCAGCCGCCATCCGTTGCAGGGCGGCAACGGCGTCGGCGGCACGAGCCTCCTGGACGTAGCCGAGCACCGCGTTGGCAGCGACGATGACGACGATGACGACGACGTCGAACGGCACGCCGTCGGCGCCCTCGAGCAGCCAGGCGACGAACGAGACGACGACCGCGGCGAGCAGCAGGTAGACGAGCGGGTCCTGCAGCTGGGCGAGCAGCTTGCGCCAGATCGGCACGGGCTCGGCGGCGGCGAGCGCGTTCGGCCCGTGCTCGGCCAGCCGCCGCGCCGCCTCCGTCGAGGACAGGCCGGTCGCCGGGTCGCTGCCCAGCCGGTCGGCGACGGCCACCGCGTCGACGTTCCAGGGAGCGGCGATGGTCACGTCGGGCTGCACGGCCACCACCTCATCCAAGCACGATGCGGACCCCGCGTCGGTCGGGTCCGGCCATGCGTAGTCTCCGGTCGTGCGCGCGCAGCGGTTGCTCCTGGCGACGACCGTGCTCGCAGGCCTGGCAGTCATCGCAGCGCTCGCGGTGGCTCGTCCGGCGCACGCTGCGCCGCGCGCCGACCAGGACGCACTCACCCAGCTCGCCGAGCGGTTTGCCCCGATCGTCATGCTCCAGCACCAGGCGGAGCCGTGCGGGTCGGGCGAGCCGTATGCGCCGCTGCCGGTCGAGCAGATCCTCGACCAACCCGACGTCGTGCTCCAGGACGCCGACGGCGAGGTCCTCGTCACGGCACCGTCGGCCGACGACCTCGCGGCCGCGCCCGAGGGGTCGAACATCGACCTGCCCGGCGACGCCGGTGACCCGGGCTGCGACTTCGAGGAGCGCTTCGGCCGGCGCACGGCGACGCTGCCCGTCACCCAGTACGCCCGGCTCGCCGTCGACGACCAGCGACCGGGGCGCTTCGCCGTCCAGTACTGGTGGTGGTACGTCTACAACGACTGGAACGACCTCCACGAGGGCGACTGGGAGATGGGCCAGCTCGTCTTCGAGGCGGCGACGCCGGAGGACGCGCTCGCCCAGGGGCTGACGCCGTCGGCGATGGCGCTCAGCCAGCACTACGGCACCGAGGTCCGGCCCTGGTCCAGGGTGCGGCGCGACGGTGACCGCCCGATCGTGTTCGCCGCCGCCGGTTCCCATGCCGGCTACTACTCGGCGCACCGCTGGTTCGGGACCGACGGCGACAGCGGCTTCGGCTGCGACGACACCCGCGGCCCGTCCGACCGTGTCGACCCGGAGGTCGTCGTCCTGCCGGCGTCGCACGCCGCCGGCGATCCGTTCGGGTGGATGGACTTCCAGGGCCGCTGGGGCCAGCGCCAGGTCGGGATCAACGACAGCGAGACCGGGCCGCAGACGACCGACCAGTGGCAGCGCCCGATCCGCTGGATGGAGGAGTCCGGGCGCCCGGCCGCCGCGCAGGCACCCGAGGTCGGCATCGTCACCACGTTCTTCTGCGGTACCGCGGCGAACGGCTCGTCGCTCCTCAACGCCGTGCTCGACGAGCCGTGGCTGGCCGGCGGCATCGTGATCGCGGCGATCGTCGCCCTCGTGCTGCTGGCCCGGCAGACGACGTGGCGGCCGGCGATCCCGAAGCCGCTGGCCACCGAGCGCGCTGCCGGGCAGATCCTCACGTCGGCATGGCGGCGGCTGCGCGACGACGCCCGCCGCTTCCTGCCGATCGCCGCGTTCGTGATGGCCGGCAGCATCCTCACCGCCGTGCTGCAGTCGACGATCATCGGGCTGTCGCCGTTCTCGGCGATGATCGACGTCGCCGGGCGGGACACGCCGGTCGGCCAGGCGCTGGCCGTCGCCGCCGGCTTCGTGATCACCGTGCCGGTGGGGATCGTCGCCATCGCCTGGACCGTCGACGTCGTCGAGCTGCGGCAGCCCTCGGCGCGGCGCGTCTGGCGGCGCGGCCTGCTCATGCCGTGCATCGTCGTGTTCGCGACGGTGCTCGTCGGCTGGGTCGTCCTGCCCGTCGCGGTGTTCCTGCTGGCCCGCTGGTTCGTCGCCCCGGCAGTGGCGGCGCGCTCGGGTGGCGGGGCGCGCGAGGCGCTGCGCACGGCAGCGCAGATGACCCGCGGGCGGCGGCTGCGCACGTTCGCGGTGGCCGCCGTCGCCATCGTCTTCGTCGGCTTCTGCGGGGCGTTCCTCGGCACGCTCGTCCTGCTGCTCACCGGGGCGTCCTTCGCGTTCGTCAACGTGCTCGCCGGCCTGGTCGGCGCCGTGCTGCTGCCGTGGCTCGGCCTGGTGTCGACGATGGCCGAAGGCGACCTGCGCGCCCGCCACGCCAGCCCCCCGTCGCCGGCCACCTGAGCGCGATTCGTGATGAGCCAGGAGGGGCGCCTCACCACTCATCGCTCGGCCGGCCCGGTCGGCCGAGATGAACGACGCGCGGCACGTGGGTGCGCATCCCTCATCGCGCCGGCCGCCCTCGTGCGATTCGAGATGTGCGCACCGGGACGGCACATCTCCCATCGCATCGCCGGCCGGCCACTGTGCGATTCGAGATGTGCGCAGCGGCGCCGCGCATCTCGAATCGCGGGAGGGGTCGCCCCCGTGGCGGCGGCCGGCCCGTAGCGTGCCCTCGATGCTGATCGTGCACCGGGCCGAGCGCGCCGACCGCTTGGTGCACGCCCTCGCCGAGGTGCTCGCCGAGCCGCTCGACGACCCGTTCGCCGCCGAGGTCGTCGCCGTCCCGTCACGAGGGATCGAGCGCTGGCTCGGCCAGCAGCTGTCGAACGTGCTCGGCGCGACGCCGGGCCGGGCCGACGGGGTCAGCGCGAACGTCGACCTGCCGTTCCCCGGCCGCCTGGTCGGCCGGGCCTTGCACGCCGCCACGGGGATCGACCCGGCCACCGATCCGTGGGTGCCCTCACGCTCGGTGTGGCCGCTGCTCGCCGTCGTCGACGAGCACCTCGACGAGGCGTGGATGGCGGCGCTGGCCCGCCACGTCGGCGGCGACCGTGACGCCAACGCCGACGGCGGCCACGGGCGCGACCGCCGCTTCGGCGCGGTCCGCCACGTCGCCGACCTGTTCGACCGCTACGAGGTGCACCGCCCGGAGATGGTCGTGCGCTGGGCGGCCGGTGACGACGTGGACGGCGACGGTGCCGCGCTGCCGGCGGACATGGTGTGGCAGCCGCAGCTGTGGCGCCGGCTGCGCGCCCGGATCGGCGTCGCCAGCCCGGCCGAGCGCCTCGGCCCGGCGTGCCGGCGGCTGCGCGACGAGCCGGCACTCGTCGACCTGCCGCCCCGGGTCGCCCTGTTCGGCCTGACCCGCATCGCCCCCAGCGTGCGCCACGTGCTCGACGCCGTCGCCGAGTCCCGCGACGTCCACCTGCTGCTCCTGCATCCGTCGCCGGCGCTGTGGGCCCACGGCGACGAGGCCCGTCATCCGTTGCTGGCCACCTGGGGTCGCGACGCCCGCAGCATGCAGCCCGTCCTCGCCGGCACGGCGGCGCCGCGCCGCGACGTCCACCACCCCGGCGACGAGCCGCCGGCCACCCTGCTCGGGCGGCTGCAAGCCGCGGTGTGCGACGACGACGCCCCGCCCGGTCCCGACGAGGCACGACCGCTGCTCGATCCCGGCGACGACAGCCTGCAGATCCACGCCTGCCACGGCCGGACCCGCCAGGTCGAGGTGCTGCGCGACGCGATCCTGCACCTGCTCGCCGACGACCCGACGCTGGAGCCGCGCGACGTCGTCGTCATGTGCCCGGACATCGAGACGTTCGCGCCGCTGATCCATGCGACGTTCGGTGGTGCCGACGAGGCCGGCCCGGCCGTGCCGACCGCCGGCACCCGCCGCCTGCGGGTGCGCCTCGCCGACCGCGCCGTGCGCCAGGTCAACCCCGTGCTCGCCGCCGTGAGCGCGCTGCTCGACCTCGCCGCGTCCCGACTGACCGCCTCGCAGCTCGTCGACTTCGCCGGCCTCCAAGCGGTGCGACGGCGCTTCCGCCTCGACGACGACGCCCTCGCCCGCATCGAGGAGTGGGTCGCCGCGACCGGTGTGCGCTGGGGGCTCGACGCCGAGCACCGCGCCCCGTTCAAGCTGCACGTGCTGCCGGTGAACACGTGGCGCGCCGGCCTCGACCGGCTGCTGCTCGGCGTCAGCATGACCGAGGACGACCTGCCGCTCGTCGGCGGGGCGCTGCCGCTCGACGACGTCGACAGCAGCGACATCGAGCTGGCCGGACGCTTCGCCGAGCTGGTCGACCGGGTCGGCGCGGCCGTCACCACGTTCGCCGTCGACCGGGCAATCGGGGACTGGGCCGAGGTGATCGCCGAGGCCGCGGACGCGCTCACCGCCGTTGCTCCCGACGGCGCGTGGCAGCGCGCCGAGCTGGACGCGCTGCTCGACGAGATCGCCACCGAGGCCGGTGACGCGCCCGATGCCCCCAGCGCCCCGGGCACCGCTCGTGCCTCAGGTGCCGTCAGCGCCGCCACCCCAGGTAGCTCTGGGACCGCCGGCGCCCACTCACCCCCGGGCGCAAGCAGCGCCTCGGGCGCTGCCGCTGCCGACGCCGCCACGGATGCCGCCGGTGTGTCAGGTACGGGCGCCCTGGCCCTGTCGTTGGCCGAGGTCCGTGCGCTGCTCGGCGACGAGCTGCGCGGCAGGCCGAGCCGGGCCAACTTCCGCACCGGCGACCTGACGGTGTGCACGCTCGTGCCGATGCGCTCGGTGCCGCACCGGGTGGTCGGCCTGCTCGGTCTCGACGACGGCGCGTTCCCGCGCCACGGCGCGCCCGACGGCGACGACCTGCTGCTGCGCGACCCGCGACCCGGCGACCACGACGTGCGCACCGAGGACCGCCAGCTGCTGCTCGACGCGCTGCTCGCCGCCGGCGAGCACGTCGTCGTCACCTACAGCGGACGCGACGAGCGAACCAACGCCGTACGCCCGCCGTCGGTGCCGATCGGCGAGCTGCTCGACGTCGTCGATGCCACCGTCGCCACCGCCGACGGCTCGCCGGCGCGCCACGCCGTGCTCACCGAGCACCCGCTGCAGCCGTTCGACGGCCGCAACTTCCTCGACGGTGCACTGCGCCGGAGCGGTCCGTGGGCGTTCGATCCCGTCGACCTCGCCGGCGCCGAGGCCCAGCGCGGCTCGCGTCGCGCGCCCGCGCCGTTCCTCGCCGCGCCGCTGCCCCCGTTCGACGTGTCGACCGTCGAGCTCGACGACCTCGTCCGCTTCGTCGAGCACCCGACCCGCGCGTTCCTCCGACGGCGCCTCGGCATCACCGTCGGCGGCGAGGACGACGAGCTGCTCGACGCGATCCCCGTCGAGCTCGACGGCCTCGCCGCCTGGCGCGTCGGCGATCGCCTGCTCGCCGCCCGCCTGGCCGGCGCCGACTGGGACACCGCCGTCGCCGCCGAGCGGGTGCGCGGCGAGCTGCCGCCCGGCCCGCTCGGCGGGGCCGTGCTCGGCAGGATCATGCCCGCCGTCGAGCGGATCCACGCGGCCGTGGTCACCGCCGCCGCTGACGAGCCCTCCCCTGCTGCCGTCGACGTGTCGATCGACGTGCCCACCGCACCTGACGGCACGACGCTCGCCGGGACCGTCACCGTGCGCGGCACGACGCTGCTCGGTGCGACGTACTCGACCCTCGGCCCCAAGCAGCGCATCGCCGCCTGGGTGCGCCTGCTGGCGCTGTCCGCCGACGGCCGCACCACCGGGGCGCGCGCCGTCACCGTCGGCCGGCGCGGCACGCGCGCCGTCGTCGCCCACATCCCGGCCATCCCTGCGGACGTCGCAGCCGACCACCTGCGCGTGCTCGTCGACCTCTACGCCCGCGGCATGCGCGAACCGCTGCCGCTGTGGTGCAAGACCTCGGCGGCGCTGGCCAGCCGCGCCGGCAACCCTCGCATGGAGTGGGAGACGCCGGTCAACGGCCGCTTCCCGAACGAGGACCGCGACCGCGATCACGTGTTCGTGCTCGGCGCCGGCGTGCCGTTCGCCCGGCTGCTGCAGGAGCAACCGCGGCCCGACGAGTGCGGCCCCGGCTGGTCGAACGACGCGAGCCGTGCCACCCGCTACGCCCGGCGCCTGTGGGGCCCGCTGCTGGACGTCGAGCAGGTCGAGCAGTGACACGCATCGACGAGCGAACCGATGTCACGGCCGTCGCGCCGTTCGACGTGTGCGGTCCGCTGCCGTCGGGGCTGACGGTGCTGGAGGCCAGCGCCGGGACGGGCAAGACGTACACGATCGCTGCGCTCACGGTGCGCTGGGTGGCCGGCGGCTTGCCGCTGCCGCGCCTGCTGCTGGTGACGTTCGGGCGGATGGCCACCGGTGAGCTGCGCGCCCGGGTGCGCGACCGGCTCGTGCTCACCGAGGCGGCGCTGACCACAGCGGCCCTCGGCGAGGCGTCCGCAGCAGCCGATGTCGACGAGGTCACCGCGCTGCTCGTCGACGCCCCGACCGACGAGCTGCTCCGCCGCCGCGAGCGCGTCCGGCGGGCGCTCGCCGACTTCGACGCGGCGACGATCGCCACCACCCACGGCTTCTGCCAGCAGGTTCTCAGCGGGATCGGCGTCGCCGGCGACGTCGACCGCAACGCGGTGCTCGCCGACGACATCGCCGACCTCGTCGAGGAGGTCGTCGACGACCTGTACCTGCGCAAGTTCGCCCACCAGGTCCCGCCCGACGAGCTCGGCATCGGCCTCGCCCGCGAGATCGGACGGGCCGTGGTCGACCAGCCGGCGGCGATCATCGTCCCCGGCGCGGCAGACGTGCCGGCCGGTGCGCTGGCCGCGACCCGGGCACGCCTCGCGGGGGCGGTGCGCGACGAGCTGGAGCGGCGCAAGCGCAGCCTGCGGATCCTCACCTACGACGACCTGCTCACCCGCCTGGAGGCGGCGCTGCGCGATCCCGCCGCGGCACGGCGGCTCGGCCGGCGCTTCGACGTCGTCATGGTCGACGAGTTCCAGGACACCGATCCGGTGCAGTGGGACGTGCTGCGCCGGGCATTCGTCGAGGTGCCGGGGAGCACGCTGGTGCTGATCGGCGATCCGAAGCAGGCGATCTACGCGTTCCGCGGCGCCGACGTGCACACCTACCTCGACGCCGTCGGCAAGGCCGGGGCGGTGGCGACCCTCGATCGAAACTGGCGCAGCGACGGCCCGCTGGTGACCGCCTACGACGAGCTGTTCGCCGGCATGGCGCTCGGCCATCCGGACATCCGCTACCGGCCGGTGCGCGCCGCGGCAGCCAACGAGCGCCCCCGGTTGCGCGATGCGCCGAGCGACGCGGCGCTGCGCGTGCGCCTCGTCGAGCGCGACGACGGCCACGTCGAGCTGACCCGTCAGGGTTGGGCGATGGCGGCGTCGGCACGGCGCGAGGTGGCCGCCGACGTCGCCGCCGACATCGTCGAGCTGCTGTCGTCGAAGGCCGCACTCGTCACCCGTGACGCCGGCGGCGACGACACGGACGCGCGTCCGGTCGGGCCCGGCGACGTCGCCGTCCTCGTCCCAACCCATCGGGAGATGACGGCGGTGCGCGAGGCGCTCGACGCCGCCGGCGTGCCAGCGGTCGTCGCCGGCTCGCGCAGCGTGTTCGGCGCGCCGGTGGCGCGCGACTGGCTCGTCCTGCTCGAAGCGCTGGAGCGGCCGACGTCGAGGCCACGGGTGCGCGCCGCGGCGATGAGCGTGTTCCTCGGCTGGTCGGCGGCACGCGTCGCCACGGCCGGCGAGGCCGAGTGGGATGCCGTCCACGTCCGCCTGCACGAGTGGGCCGCTCTGCTGCGCCGCCGCGGCGTTGCCGCGCTCGCCGAGGCGATCAGCCAGGCCGAGGGGCTGCCGGCACGCGTCCTCGCCGGCGACGACGGCGAGCGCGCCCTCACCGACCTGCGCCACATCGGCGAGCTGCTGCATCACGAGCAGACCGCCGAGCGCCTCGGCGTCGCCGCGTTGACGAAGTGGCTGCGGGCACGCATCGCCGACGCGCCCGGCGATCTCGACGAGGAGCGCAGCCGGCGCCTCGACGCCGACGCCGACGCCGTGCAGGTGCTGACGATCCACCGCTGCAAGGGCCTCGAGTTCCCGTTCGTCTACGTGCCGTACCTGTGGCTGCCGCCGTACATCCCCGACGACCCGCTGCCGGTGTTCGCCGATCCGTCGCGCGGCAACCGCCGGACGATCGACGTCGGCGGACCGTCGGCACCGGGCCACGAGGCACACAAGGCCGCGCACGTCGCCGAGGTGCTCGGCGAGACGCTGCGGCTCGCCTACGTCGCGCTGACCCGCGCCCGCCAGCAGACCGTCGTGCACTGGGCGACGACGTTCGACAGCCGGGAGTCGGCACTGGCGCGGATCCTGTTCGCCGGCGACCTCGCGCCCGGCGCGGTCCGCCTCGACCGTTCGCCGGGCGAGCGGGCGGTCGAGCGACGCGTCGCCGAGCTCGCCTCGCTCGTGTCGAGCGACCGCCAGCAAGCCGGACGTCGAGCGGCTTCGGGGACGCAGCCCCCGGGTGTCGCGGTGATCGCCGTCGAGCGCGCCGACGGCTCAAGGCTCACGCGGTGGACGCCACCGGAGCAGGCCCGTCCGGCGCTCGCAGTGCGGCCGTTCACCCGTGGCTTCGACGGCGCATGGCGGCGGGCGTCGTACAGCAGCCTCACCGCACTCGCCCACGACGCGGCGACCGTCGTCGACCGGGTGACGAGCGAGAGCGACACGTCGGCGCTGGAGGACGAGCCCGATTCGCCCGGTGCCGCGATCGTCGCGGTCGAGGCCGCCGGCTCACCCGTCCCGCTGGCGGCGATGACCGCGGGAGCGCGCACCGGCACGCTCGTCCACAGCGTGCTGGAGCACGTCGACTTCACCGCGCCCGACCTGCCGGCGGAGGTGGCACGGGCGCTGCAGTCGGCGACGGCATGGTCGGCGGGCGGCATCGGCCCGGCCGAGTCCGTGATCGACGGGCTCGTCGCCGCGATCGAGACGCCACTCGGGCCGGGCGCCAACGAGCTGCGGCTGTGCGACGTGGCGCGGGTCGATCGCCTGGACGAGCTGACCTTCGACCTCCCCGTCGCCGGCGGCGATCGCCCGTGCGGGGTGGTCAGCACGGCGGCCCTCGCCGACCTGCTCGACGCCCACCTGCCGGCCGGCGACGTGCTCGCCGGGTATGCCACGAACCTGCGCGATCCGCTGCTGGCGACGGAGCTGCGCGGCTACCTGACCGGCAGCATCGACCTCGTGCTGCGCGCCGGCTCGCGCTTCACCGTCGTCGACTACAAGACGAACTGGCTCGGCACGCAAGGCGCCCCGTTGACCGTCGAGGACTACCGGCCGTCACGCCTGACCGAGGCGATGATCCACGCTCACTACCCGTTGCAGGCGCTGCTGTACCTCGTCGCCCTGCACCGCTACCTGCGCTGGCGCCTGCCGGGATACGACCCGGCGACCAACCTGGCCGGCGCGCGGTACCTGTTCCTGCGCGGCATGGTCGGCGCCGGCACCCCCGTGCTCGAAGGCGCGCGCTGCGGCGTCTTCACGTGGCGCCCGCCGGCGGCCCTCGTCGTCGCCGCCAGCGACGTCCTCGACCAAGGCGCCCGATGACCCCCGCCGCCGACCCCACCCACCCCGTTCATGTCGCGCCGACCGCGACGGAAGACGTCGTCAGCGGCGCGACGCGAACGAGGGCATTGGACGGGAACGAACCGTGGGTGGCGCTGGGCGTGGGCGGGGTGCTCGGGGCGTTCAACGCCGCCGGGGTGCTGCACGCCGCCGACGTGCACGTCGCGCGGCGGCTCGGCGCGCTGACCGGCGAGGATCACGAGAGCGTCCTGCTGGCCGCGGCGTTCGCGGTGCGCGCCCCGCGGCAGGCACACGTCTGCGTCGATCTCGCCGATCTGGCCGAGACGGCGACGTCGGATCTCGACGAGGACGCCGACCTCTCGGCGCTGCCGTGGCCCGACCTCGACGGCTGGCTCGACCGGCTGCGGACCAGCGCGCTGGTGGCCGACGGCGACGGACCGGCGCAGCGTCTGCCGCTGCGCCTCGACGGCACCCGCCTGTACCTCGACCGCTACTGGCGCCAGGAGCGGGCGATCGCCGACGCGCTCGTCGCCGCCGGGGCCACGCCGCCCACCGTCGACGAGGCGCTGCTCGCCGACGGCCTCGACCGCCTGTTCGGCAACAGGCCCGACGACCTGCAGCGCGCCGCCGCGGCCGCCGCGGTGCGCTGCTCGTTCGCGGTCGTCGCAGGCGGTCCTGGCACCGGCAAGACGACGACGGTGGCGCGCATCGTCGCCCTGCTCGACGAGCAGGCCGCACACGCCGGCGACCGCCTGCCGCGCGTCGCCCTCGCCGCGCCGACCGGCAAGGCCGCGGCCCGCCTGGAGGAGGCCGTGCAGGACGAGGCCGGGCGCCTGCCCGTCGGCGACGGCGCCCGCCGGCGCCTGGCCGGGCTGCGCGCCGTCACGCTGCACCGCCTGCTCGGCTGGCGACCGGGGAGCCGCAGCCGCTTCCGCCACGACCGGACGAACCGCCTGCCGTTCGACGTGGTCGTCGTCGACGAGACGTCGATGGTGTCGACGTCGCTGATGGCCAAGCTCGTCGAGGCGCTCGCGCCCGGGGCGCGCCTGATCCTCGTCGGCGATCCCGACCAGCTGGCGTCGATCGAGGCCGGCGCCGTGCTCGGCGACATCGTCGGTCCCGCCGGTGAGCCGGGCACCGCGGTGACGTCACCGGTCGCCGGCGGCATCGTGGTGCTGCGCGCCGTGCACCGCTTCGGCGGGGCGATCGCCGAGCTGGCCGCGGCGATCCGCGCCGGCGACGAGGAGGCCACGCTCGAACGGCTGCGCGCCGCCGGCAGCGACGGCGACACGGCGATCGAGTGGCTCGACGGCGAACCGGACGCCGCCGCCGCGCTGCTCGCCCCCGTCCGCGACGCGGCAACCGCCGCCGGATCGCGCCTGACCGACGCGGCCCGCGCCGGCGACGCCGACGCCGCGCTGACCGCGCTCGGCGAGCTGCGCATCCTCTGCGCCCACCGCCACGGCCCCGCCGGGGCGAGCACGTGGACCGCGCTCGTCGAGCAGTGGCTCGCCGACGGCGCGACGGCCGGCCCGTGGTACGTCGGCCGCCCACTGCTCGTCACCGAGAACGACTACGGCCTGCAGCTCTACAACGGCGACACCGGCGTCGTCGTGCGCACGCCGGACGGGATCGCCGCCGCGTTCCGCCGCGGCCACGACGTCGCCTGGCTCAGCCCGCGCCGGCTGGCCTCGGTGGAGACCGTCTACGCGATGACCGTCCACAAGAGCCAGGGCTCGCAGTTCGCCACCGTCGCCGTCGTCCTCCCCGAGCCGACCTCACCGGTGCTGACCCGCGAGCTGCTGTACACCGCCGTGACGCGCGCCCAGCAACGGCTGATCGTCGCCGGCACCGAGGCCAGCGTGCGCGCCGCCGTGCGCCGCCCCATCACCCGCGCGACGGGCCTACGCACGCGCCTCTGGCCGGTGTCACGAACCTGACGCGCGATCGAGCCGAAGCAACCGTTGTGAGCGTCAAGAACCCAACCTGACGCACGATCGAGCACCGACGCCCGGCGCCGACGCATCGGGCGGCGACCGGCGCGCGGAGGCGACCTGCTACACGACGCCGGCGTAGGCGGACAGCGCCGGCTGGCCGCCAAGGTGGGCGTACAGCACCCGGGAGCCGGCGGGGATCTCGCCGGACTGGATCATCCCGATCAGGCCGGCCATCGACTTGCCCTCGTAGACCGGGTCGGTGATCATCCCCTCCAGACGGGCGCAGGTGCGCATCGCGTCGATCGTCTGCTCGTCGGGGATCCCGTAGATGCCGGCGTGGTAGCCGTCGACGACGGTGATCTCGTCCGGCCGCAGGTCCCGCTCGACGCCGATCCGGGCCGCGGTGTCGGTCGCGATGCGGGTCACCTGCTCGACGGTCTGCTCGATGGTCGCCGACGCGTCGATCCCAATGAGGTGGCGGTCCGGACGATCCTCCAGCGCGAGGCCGGCGATCATCCCGGCCTGCGTCGAGCCGGTGACGGTGCAGACGATCACGTGATCGAAGAAGACGTCGAGCGACGCCTCCTGGAGCGCGACCTCCCGCGTCCAGTTGGCGAAGCCGAGGCCGCCGAGCGGGTGGTCCGACGCTCCGGCAGGGATCGCGTACGGCTTGCCGCCTGCCTCGGCGACCGAGTCGAGCGCCCGCTGCCACGAGTCGCGGATGCCGATGTCGAAGCCGGCCGGGTCGAGGCGCACGTCGCCCCCCATCAACCGCGACAGCTGGATGTTGCCGACCCGGTCGTAGACGACGTCCGGCCAGTCCACCCAGTGCTCCTGCACCGTCACGGCCTTGAGCCCGAGGTGGGCGGCCACACCGGTGACGGCGCGGGTGTGGTTCGACTGCACGCCGCCGATCGACACCAGCGTGTCACAGCCCTGGGCGAGCGCCTCGGCGACCAGGTACTCCAGCTTGCGGACCTTGTTGCCACCGAAGGCGATGCCAGAGTTGCAGTCCTCACGCTTGGCCCAGATCTCGACCTTGCCGCCGAGGTGGGCACTCAGCCGGGGCAGCGGATGCACCGGCGAGGGACCGAACATCAGCGGGTGGCGGGGGAAGTCATCGAGCGACGGCATGGCCGGCCATCGTACGAAGCGCCGGGGTGTGAGACCCCCGCCGTGGACGGTTCCCGGCGCCCGGCAAGCACGGCGCGCCCGCACGTGCACGAGCGCCGCATCCCGAGCGCCGGGGCGATCGTCCCGCCCCGACGACAGGTGCGGTCCGGCCGCACCGAGCTGACGGGTGTCCATCGGCGCGACGCCTCACGCGCGCCCCGCGTGAGCCCGCCAGCTCCGTGCGCGGTGATCCGAGGGATCTCCGAACTTCTTCCACTCCTGCGTCATCACCGGCGCGTCCGCGCACTCTTCCCCACCGGACACGGAACCGTCCGTCGTCCGGGAGCGTCAGGAGGACCGATGGCAGCAGTACTGGCTCTGGCAGTGTCGTTGTGGCTGTGGCTCGGGATCGTGCCGCAGCTGATGCTCGGCTCGCGGCGGCGGCCACCACGGGCTCTCGTGCGCGAGTGGCTGGCCGGCCCGGTCGGTTTGGCCATCGCCCTCGGCCACCGCGATCACCACAAGCCGCAGACCTGACCGACTGACGCTGCCCGACGGCACGACCACGCAGCAACGCCCGAACGTCGTGATCAGCGCCACCGGGATCTTCAACCCGCTGAAGTACCCGGACATCCCGGGCCTCGACCGCTTCGCCGGCTGTTCGTGCAGTACGGCCCGAACACCCAACCCGGTCACGGCGGCTCGATCATCTTCGTGATGGAGATGCTGATGCGCGACGTGACGGACGCGGTGCGCACGACGCTGCGCGAGGGCATCGGCGCTCTGGAGGTCCGTCGCGAAGTGCACGCGGCGTACGACGAGCGGATCGACGCCGCCCACGAGCAGATGGTCTGGACCCATCCGGGCGTGCCGACCTACCACCGCAACGACAAGGCCCGTGTCGTCGTCAACCACCCGTTCCGCGTCAACCACCCGTTCCGCAACGTCGACCTGTTCGCCGAGACGTCGCACGTCGACCTCGCCGACTACGTCGTCGAGCCGCGCCGCAGGCACGGGGGCGCGAGCGCCTGAGCGGAGCACACCATCAGATACGATCACCAGCCGTGGCGGCCACAGCACCGAGCGTCGAGCTCAGGACCGGCGCCGCGCTGGTCGAGGCGGGACTCGTCCAACCGTCGGACCTCGAACGGGCCGAGGTGGTCTGCGCCCGCAGCGACCTGCCGTTCGGCGAGGCGCTGGTCGCCATCGGCGCGATCCGCCGTGACACGCTCTACCGCTTCCTCGCGGCGCGCTGGTCGTGCCCGTTCGTCGACCTGCGCGTCACCAACTGCGACCCCAGCCTGCTGGCTCGCCTGAGCCCGGACGACGCCCTGCGCGACCGCTGGATCCCGGTGGGCCGCGAGCCCGACGGCGTGGTGCTCGTCGCCACCAGCGAGCAGCCGACGCCCAAGCACGTCGCGGCGATGCAGGCGGCCGTCGGCGAACCGGTGCGCGTCGCGGTGACGACGTTCCTCGACATCGCCGACGCGGTGCGCCGCGGCCACCGCGAGCACGTCCTCGACGAGGCCTGCTACGGCCTGTGGCGCCGAGCGGCCGATCAGTCGGCGAGGATCACGATCACCCGCGGTCAGAAAGGCGTCGGCCTCGTCGTCGTGGTCGTCGTCGTGCTCGGGCTGCTGCTGGCCACCCGCCCGGCACTCACCGTGCTCGCCGTCGGCGGCAGCCTGGCGTTCCTCGCCAGCGTGCTGTTCAAGTTCATGGTCTGCCTGCGCGGCGCCCGGCACGAGCAGGACGAGGGCATCACCGACGCCGACGTCGCCGCGCTGCGCGACGAGGATCTGCCGGTCTACACGGTGCTCGTCCCCGTGTACCGCGAGGCGAACGTCGTCGCCGATCTCGTCGAGAACCTCGGCGCTCTCGACTACCCGCCCGAGAAGCTGCAGGTGCTGATCCTCCTGGAGGAGGACGACGTCGAGACGCTCGAGGCGGCGCGCGCCGCCAAGCCGCCACCGCACTTCACGCTGCTCGTCGTCCCCGACGGCCTGCCGAAGACGAAGCCGAAGGCGTGCAACGTCGGGCTGTTCTTCACTCGCGGCGAGTACCTGGTGATCTACGACGCCGAGGACCGCCCCGACCCGGACCAGCTGAAGAAGGCGATCATCGCCTTCCAGCGCAGCGGGCCGGAGCGGGCATGCGTCCAGGCGGCGCTGAACTACTGGAACGTCGAGGAGAACGCGCTGACCCGCATGTTCACCCTCGAGTACTCGTTCTGGTTCGACTACATGCTCCCCGGCCTCGACAGCTACAAGCTGCCGATCCCGCTCGGCGGCACGTCCAACCACTTCCGCGTCGACGTGCTCCGCCAGCTCGGTGGCTGGGACCCGTTCAACGTCACCGAGGACGCCGACCTCGGCATCCGCGCCTCGGCACTCGGCTACTCGGTCGGCGTGATCAACTCGACGACGTACGAGGAGGCCAACCGCTCCGGCCACAACTGGATCCGCCAGCGCTCCCGGTGGATCAAGGGCTACCTGCAGACCGTGCTCGTGCACCTGCGCGATCCCGCCGGGCTGGTGCGCACGGCCGGCTGGCGGCGAGCGACGGCGTTCGCCCTGCTGATCGGCGGGACGCCGTTCACGTTCCTGATCGCCCCACCCCTGTGGCTCGTGTTCCTGCTGTCGCTCGTGTCGCCCGGTGCGCTCGAAGGGATCCTGCCGGCGTGGGCCGTGTGGCTCAGCCTGGCCAACCTGCTGCTCGGCAACGCGGCGATGATCTACCTGTCGATGATGGGTGCGTTCAAGCGCCAGCGCTACCGGCTCGTGCCGTGGAGCCTGCTCAACCCGCTGTACTGGGTGCTGCACTCGATCGCCTCCTACAAGGCGCTGTGGCAGCTCCTGGTCAAGCCGCACTACTGGGAGAAGACCGTCCATGGCATCAGCACCGTCGGCGCTGCACGTCCTGCCACCTCAGGTCAGACCGCAGTGGTCGGCTGAGTCGTCCGCCCGCTGGGCGGTGCGCGGAGCGATCTTCGTCCCGCTCGTCGCCGTCGCCACCGTCGTCCTCGGGCGGACGGGCGCGGGCGCTGCCGACGAACTGCTGCTGGAACGGGGTGCACTGGCCCGCGCGATGGGCTTCGAGGGGGTTCGCTTCGCGTACCCGCCGATCCCGACGTTCGTCGCCAGCATCGTGCGCGGCCCAGCGCTGCTGGTCGTCGCCGGCTGCGTGTTCGCCGCACTCGCCGGGCTGGTGGTCGCCGAGCGGCTGACGGCGCGCGGGCTGCCGCTGTGGCTGCGGGTGGCGCTGGTCGCGGCGATCGTCGCCACCCCGGCGGCGTGGTACGTGCTCACCCAGGACACCGCCGCGGTGATGGGGCTGAGCCTGCTGGTCGTGGCGATCGACGGGTTCGAGCGCTTCGCGATGGATGGCGAGACGATCGGCGGCTTCGTCACCGGGCTGGCGCTCGGGGCGGCGGTGCTGTGCGACCCGGCGGCGGTGATCTACGCGCTGGCGCTCGCTGCGGCGGCGCCGCTGATCGCCATCGCCCGCTACCGCGGCGAGCGCGGCGTGACGCGGGCAACGGTGCTGGTGTTCGCGTTCCCGGCGGCTGCGGCGCTGGCGTCGTGGTGGTTCGTGGAGTGGCGCTTCACCGGCTCGGCGTTCCACACGGTGCGCGTCGACCTCGACCTGTTCGCGTTCCGCGGCGGCTTCGGGCCGACGGTCGGCGACGCCGTCCAGCGGCTCGCCGGCGTGGTCCTGCGCTCGCCGCTGTTCGTCGCCGTCGCCATCGTCATGGCGATCCACCGGCCACTGTCGATGCTCGGTGGGTACCTGCTGCCGCTGCTGGCGCTGGTCGTCGGCTGGACCGTCGGGCTGAACTACCCGGACGTGCTCGCGGTCGTGCTGCTGGCCACGCTCGCGGCCATGACGATCCCCGAGCGGATCGGCACCCCGGACCACGTCCTGATCGCCGTCGGCGTTGCCGCCGAGCTCGCCGTCGCCTGGACCTGGCTCCCCTCGTCGTCCGTCGTCGAACCCTGGCTGAACCGGCTGTTGTGACGGTCGACCGGATCTGATGCCCGGGCCGAAGCGGCCCGCTCGCTGCGCTCGCTCTGTGCTCCGCTCCGGGTGCTCCCGGGTTTGTGTCAGCGCACAAAGCGACGTGTGCGTTTGTGTGATGACACAGATCCTGGTGAGTCTGACGCTGCGGCCGCCGCCGTCCACCCCGAGCTTTGTGTCAGCACACAAGGCGACGTGCACGTTTGTGTGGTGACACAAACCCCGAAGCCCGGCTCCGGACGCCGGCCGGCCACGCTCCGGTCCCGAGCCGCCCACCCCGCTTTGTGTCAGCGCACAAGCCGACGTGTGCGTTTGTGTGGTGACACGAACACTCCGGACGGGCTCGCTGACCGGCGTCCGGGCGCGATCCGGTAGACACTGCGACGTGGACGACGACGCACCCAGCGGCGCCGGGCGACGGCTGCCCGGCACGCCCGAGCCGATGCATCACTGGGACGGGACGGGCGGCGTGGTGCTCGCCGGCGACTCGTGGGGGCCGCAGGACGGGCCGCTCGTGCTGCTGCAGCACGGCGGCGGCCAGACCCGCCACGCGTGGAAGGGCGCCGGCGAGACGCTCGGCGCCGCCGGCTACCACGCCATCGCCTTCGACGCCCGCGGCCACGGCGACTCGACGTGGGCGCCCGACGGCGTCTACGGCCAGGACGCGATGGTCGACGACCTCGTCGCCCTGATCGGGCAGCTCGGCAACCGCCGCCCGGTGCTCGTCGGCGCGTCGATGGGTGGCGGGGTCAGCCTCGTCGCCGCCGGCGAGGACCGCGTCGACGCCACCGCGCTCGTGCTCGTCGACATCGCCCCGCGCATCGACCCGGCCGGCGTCGCCAAGATCGGCGCGTTCATGGAGCAGCGCCCCGAGGGCTTCGAGACGTTGGACCAGGTGGCCGACGCGATCGCCGGCTACCAGCCGCACCGCACCCGCCCGAAGAACCTCGACGGCCTGGCCAAGAACGTCCGCCTCGGCGAGGACGGCCGCTTCCACTGGCACTGGGACCCGAAGTTCCGCACCGGGGCGCGCAACCTCGACGATCGCGTCGTCCGCCTGGAGGAGTGCGCCCGCAACCTGAAGCTGCCGACGCTGCTGGTGCGCGGCGGCCTGTCCGACATCCTCACCGAGGAGGGCGCGCAGTCGTTCCTGGCGCTGTGCCCGGCCAGCGAGTACGTCAACGTCACCGGCGCCGGGCACATGGTCGCCGGCGACCGCAACGACATCTTCGCCGGCTCGGTCATCGAGTTCCTGACCCGCACCGTCCCCGTCGACGGCCCACCGGTCACCCCGCCGCACGAGCGCCAGCCGCGCCATCTCGGCCCCGACGTCCTCGACGTGCCGTGACCGGCGCAGCCGACACGACGAAGGCGGCGCTCGACGACCTGCTCGTGATCGACCTCAGCGGGTCGGTGGCCGGCGGCTTCGCCGGCAAGCTGCTCGCCGACCTCGGGGCGCGGGTGGTGATGGTCGAGGGCGACGGCGGCAGCGCGCTGCGCGCCGACGACCTGTTCGACCACCTCGCCGGCGGGAAGGAGTCGGTCGTCACCGGCGACGCCACGCCGTGGCTGGCGGCCGCCGACGTGATCCTCACCGACGGCTCGTCGCCGTGGCACGACGCGGCGACGGGCGCCGCGCCCGGCACCGCCGTCGTCGTCGACGTCTCGCCGTTCGGGCGCTCCGGCCCGTACGCCGACTGGGCCAGCAGCGACATCGTCACCTGGGCGATGGGCGGCTACCTGTACTTCACCGGTGCGCCCGACCGCGAGCCGATCTGGGTGCCGGGCCCGCAGGCCGAGCTGCACGCCGGCGTGCACGCGGCGATCGCCGCGCTGGTCGGCGTGCACGAGCGGCGGGCCAGCGGGCTCGGCCAGCACGTCGAGGTCAGCCACCTGGAGGCGATGCTCGTCGCCCACGCCTGGCTGGTGACGTCGTGGGCCGCGAACGGGCAGCTGCTCGGCCGTGTGCCGATGGACCTGATCGAGGCCAAGGACGGCTGGGTCTACGTGATGCGCATCGTCCCCAAGGACGAGCTGTTCGTGATGATCGAGCGGCCGGACCTGATGGACGAGAACCTCACCGCCGACCTGCCGACGTGGTACGCCAACCTCGACCGGATCTTCGCGGCCGTCGCCGAGTGGGCCAGGGACAAGACCGTCGCCGAGATCGTCGAGCTCGGCCAGCTGCTGCGCGTCGCCGTCACCCCGGTCCTGACCGGCGAGGACGTCCTCGCCGACGAGCAGCTCGCCGCCAGGGACTGGTGGGAGGTCGAGGGCGACGTGCGCTTCCCCGGCCAGCCGTACCGGTTCACGAGCACCCAGCCGCACCGGCGCGGCCCGGCACCGGCGCTCGGCGCCTCGTCCGGCGCGACGCCGCCTCCCGCCGCGGAGGTCGTTGCAGGTGCAACGACCTCCGCGCGGGGACCGTTGGACGGCCTGCGGATCGTCGAGGTCACCACGAACTGGGCCGGGCCGATCGCCGGGCGCTTCCTCGCCGACCTCGGCGCCGACAGCGTCAAGGTCGAGTGGGCCACCCGGCCGGCGACGCGGGCGCTGGTGTGGGTCGGCCCCCACCAGGACCTGCAGCGCCAGTCGTGGCACCGGGCGATGTACTTCAACGAGCTGAACCGCAACAAGCGCGGCGTGTGCATCGACCTGTCCCAGCCGGATGGCCGGGAGGCGTTCCTCGACCTCGTCCGCCACGCCGACGTCGTCCTGGAGAACAACAGCGCCCGGGTGATGCCCAACCTCGGCCTCGACTACGAGGCGCTGCGCGCCGTCAACCCGTCGGTGATCATGGTGTCGATGTCGGGCTACGGCGCCGACGGCCCCAAGCGCGACTGGGTGGCCTACGGGGCGAACATCGAGACGACCAGCTCGCTGACGTCGATCACCGGCTACCCCGACGGTCAGCTGTCGCGCACGACGCTGTTCTACGCCGACCCGGTGTCGGGCAACTACGCGACGCTGGCGATCATGGCGGCGCTGCACCACCGCGAGCGCACCGGCGAGGGGCAGTGGATCGAGATGTCGCTCAACGAGTCCGGCGTGTCGATGTGCGTCGATGCGCTGATGTCGTTGCAGCGCACCGGCGAGCTGCGTCCGCCGATGGGCAACCGCGATCCCCGACTGGCCCCGCAGGGCGTGTACCGCTGCGTCGGCACCGACAACTGGGTGGCACTGTCGGTGCGCTCCGCCGACGAGTGGCGCGCCGTCGCCCACCTGATCGGCCGCGACGACCTGGCCGACGACGCCGAGCTCGCCACGCTGGCCGGTCGCCGGGCGCGCCACGACGAGCTGGATGCGGCGATCTCGACGTGGACCGCTCCGCTGGAGCAGTACGAGGTGGCCGCGGCGCTGCAGGCGGCCGGCGTGCCGGCGGCACCGGTGCTGGCCAACTGGCAGATCCTCCCCGACCCGCACATCCACGAGCGCGGCATGTTCCAGACGATGGTGTACCCGGTGGTCGGCGCGTACCCCGCGCCGACGTGGCCGTGGCGCTTCTCGCGCACCCCGGCACGCTTCACCCGCCCGGCCCCGCTGTTCGCCCAGCACAACCGCGACATCCTGCGCGAGGCCGGCATCGGCGAGGAGCGCATCGAGGCGCTGTACGCCAGCGGCATCACCGCCGACAACCCCGTGCTGCCCGGCTGAACGGGGCTCGGCGCTCCAGTCACGCCGATGACAGGATGCGCCCATGACCCTGCCGCTCGATCTGCATGCCGACGAGTTCCTGGAGGACCCGGCGCCGACGCTGCGGTGGATCCGTGAGCACGACCCGGTGCACGAGAGCGGGCACGGCTACTGGCTGCTGACCCGCTACGACGACGTGGCCACGGCGTTCCGCGACCCGCGGCTGTCGAGCGAGTGGTCCAAGAAGGCGGCACTGCCGACGGCCGGCCGGCGCCCGGCGCGCACCGCCGACCCGGCGGACCCGTTCGACGCCGCGCAACGGGTGGTCCTGCACTCGTTCAACATGAAGGATCCGCCGGACCACACGCGGCTGCGCAAGCTCGTCCAGCAGGCGTTCACCCGCTCCGCCGTGCAGGAGCAGCGCGCCCGGGTGACCGAGCTGGTCGACGGCATGCTCGACACCGGCGTCGCCGCCGGCTCGATGGACCTCGTCACCGAGCTGGCGTTCCCGCTGACGATCACCATCGCGTCCGAGATGATCGGCATCCCGGCCGACGCCCGCGACCGGTTCCGCGCCTCGTTCGAGGACACCGAGCGACTCGGCGACCCGACCGCCAGCGCCGCCCAGCGCCAGGCCGGGCGCGACGCGCTGGTGTGGCAGCTCGACTTCATCCGCGGCGTCGTCGACGAGCGCCGCACCGACCCGCGCGACGACCTCGTCACCGCGCTCGTGCAGGCCGAGGAGGACGGCGACCACCTGACCGAGGCCGAGATCCTCGCCGCGCTGCTGACGATCTACAACGCCGCCGGGACGACGACCGAGCGGATGATCTCCAGCGGCGTGCTCCTGCTGCTGCAGCACCCCGAGCAGCTCGCCGAGCTGCGCGCCGACCGCTCGCTGCTCGACGGGGCGATCACCGAGATCCTCCGCTACCACCACCCGAACCAGCAGACGACCACCCCGCGACTGGTGCTCGACGACGTCGAGATCGGCGGCCGCACGATCCCGCGCGGCGCCACCGTCCGGCTGGCGCTCGGGGCGGCGAACCGCGACCCGGCCCGCTGGCCCGACCACCCCGAGCGCTTCGACATCACCCGTCCCGAGGTCGTGTCGGCGTCGTTCGGCCAGGGCATCCACTACTGCATCGGCGCCCCCCTGGCCCGGATGCAGACGACGATCGCCATCGACCGCCTGCTCGAGCGGGCCCCGTCGATGCGCCTCGCCCCCGGCGAGGTCCGCCACGATCCCCGGCGGATGGACCGCTACGAACGGGTCCAAGTCGTCTTCTGATCGTGCTCCGGTCGCACTGCTCCCTGCGCCTGCTCGCCGCCGCCGCTGCGCTTCGGTGCTCGCCGCGTCTTGGACCGGTGATGGCGGATCGCCAGGCGGGCGATCGCCCTCGTCGACCTCACCGACATGTCCGACGCGCCGACGGATGCGGCGATCGACATCATCTGCGCGCCGGCGCTCGACGCCGGTGCCGACGAGACCGACGGCCGGCCGCGTCCGCCGCGTCTACCAGGACGGCGGTCTGGTCAGCCCAGGTCGAGCCGGGCTGAAACCCGACCGCGCCTGATCACCGAGCGTCAGGTGGCCGCGGCCGGTTGCGCCGCCGGCACGCCGGGGATTCGCCCCGCGGCCACCGCCGAGGTCAGCGCAGCGTAGTCCCGCTCGCTCTGGTCGGCGTAGGCACAGGCGTACTCGGCGACCGCCTCGGCGAAGCGCGACGACGTGCCGAGGTAGCCGGCGATGAACGCCGGATCGCCGGTGCGGGCATGCGCTCGCGCCAGCGTGCCGGCGCACAGCCTCGTGTAGGGACCGAGGGACTTCGCGGTGAGCGCTTCGACGTCGGCGCTGCCCTTGGCGTCCCACAGCTGACGGACGTAGTACTGCGCGCCGTCGTCCGGGTCGGTGGTCCAACCGAGCATGATGTCGCTCGACGCCTGTAGGGCGTGCTGGCCGTTGACCACCCGCCGCCCCTCGTGCTGGGCTGGCTCTCGGCCGAGGGCGACGGTCGGGGCAGCCGGCCCGGCCTGCTTGATCTGCAGGAACAGCGGGTCGCCGTTCCAGCCCTGGAACAGCGCCACCCAGCAGCGGGTGCCGACACTGCCGACCCCGACCACCTTGCGGGCGAAGTCGACGAAACGGTACCGGCCGAACAGGCCCTGGCGCTCGACCGCCAGCGAGGCGGCATAGCCCTTGAACGCTCGATCCAGCAGGGGCTCCAGGCGCGAGTCCTCGATCCGCTCGACCAGCGGCGGATCGGGGACGATCTGCCAGCGCCCGTCGTCACCCAGGACGACGAGCTTGGCGAGCGCCTTCATGTTGTCCTTGCTCGCCGCCTTGTCGAGCACGGCTTGCGCTCGTGTCCGGGCCCCACCACGGACGAGCGACATCGCCGCCTCGGTGTCGACGTGCGCGTAGAACATGTCGAGCAGCGGGATCGCGGCAAAGCGGTGCATCCACTCGGTGTAGGTGGCGATCGCCTTGACGACGGTCCGATCGACGACGTGACGGGCGATCCCGGCGTGCCGTCCGGCGAGCACGATGCTCGCCGCGAAGCGCTTGACGTCCCACTCGAACGGCCCGAAGCAGACCTCGTCGAAGTCGTTGAGGTCGAAGACCATCCGCCGCTCGGGCGTGGCGAACACGCCGAAGTTGGCGATGTGCGCGTCGCCGCAGACGATGACCTCGGCGCCGGTGCGCGGCGTGTCGACGAGGTCGTGAGCCATCTGCAACGCGGAGCCGCGGTAGAACGCGAACGGCGAGGCCAGCATCCGCTGAACGCGCACCGGGACGAGGTCGTGGAGGCGTGTGGCGTTCTCGCTGACGAGCAGGTCGACGGGGTCGACACGCTCGTCCGGCAGCCGCAGCTCGGCGTGCGATCGGCGCGGCACCTCGCCGCGGCGGGCCCGGCCGAGCGCACGCCGCTCGTCCGTCGTGGGCAGGGGCTTGCTGAACACCGCAGTCTCGGTTCGTGCCACTCGGTGAGTGTGCCACGCCATCTCCCCTGTTCGGGTCGCGGCGGCGACGCTCGACGTGGGTCACGACGCGGGCATCAGCCGCTCGGCGCCAACTGCCGGCGGATCAGCGTGAGCACGTCGTACTCCTGCTCGCCGACGCGGCGGCCGCTCGCCGCCATGATCACGTTCGGGACGCTGCCGTCGAGGTGTTGGGCAGCCTGGCCGGCGAGGCCGAGGCCCCAGCGCAGCGTGCCGAGGATCTGCCACCAGCGGAAGCGGTGCTCGTCCCACGTGCCGCCGGCAGCGGTGTACGACGCGGCCAGCTCCGGCACCTGGGCGAAGCCACCGACCTCGAGGTCGTCGTTGCCGAAGCGCCACATGCGCATCGCCATCCACGCCGGATCCTCCATGGGATCGCCGGTGCGCACGCCCTCCCAGTCGAGCACGGCGCGCAGCCCGTCGTCGCCGACGATGATGTTGCCGACGCGGGTGTCGTTGTGGACGATCGTGATCGGGGTGACCCCGGTCGGGCGGTTGAGCTCCAGCCAGCGCACGCCGAGGGCGAACACCGGCGACGGCTGCAGCAGCAGACCGATCTGCTCGTCGAGCCGGGCGAGAGCCTCGACGCACGGATCGCCCTGGACGCGCACGAGCGACGCCGGCGCGTCGTCGATCGGGATCTCGTGGACCTTGGCGAACGATCGGCCGCACTGCTCGGCGAGCACCGGCCCGAGGTGCTGGCGCTCGATCAGCCGCATCACCCGGCGCGGCACGGTCTCACCCTCGACCCGCTCGGTGACGAAGAACGGGCCGCCGACGTACGACTCGTCGAGCGTCGCCCCGAGCACGTGGGCGACGATCGCCCCGTGCGACTCGGCGAGGCGGACCATGTCCGGCTCGAGCATGAAGTCCTGGATCTGCAGCGCCGGGTTGGGGACGATCGTGGCGACGAGCTTGTGGGTGGTGGTGCCGTCGTCGGCGCTGAACAGCACGTTGCGGCGGCGAGCGCCGGTCGAGGCGACCTCGTCGAGCGTCACCTTCACGTCCGTGCCCCACAGCTCGGACAGGTACCGAGCCAGGCCGTCGCTGGTCGCCTCCGCCCACGGCGTCACGACGGTCATGAGCGGAGCTCGTGACCGGACGGCCGGCGGAGCGCCAGCGGAGCGGACGTCGGTGGGGTTCGGGGGCGCAGCCCCCGGATGTTCTCGGTCATGAGCGGAGCTCGTGACCGGACGGCCGGCGGAGCGCCAGCGGAGCGGACGTCGGTGGGGTTCGGGGGCACAGCCCCCGGATGCTCTCGGTCATGCCGCGTACCCCGGCTTGTTGATCGTCAGCTTGCCGGCGACGGCGTCGACGAGGACCTCCACGGCGGCGGGCAGCTCGTCGGCCGGCGCGTGGCGCAGGTGCTCGGCAGCCGCCGCGTTCAGCTCGGCGAGCGTGCCGTCCCGGCCGAGCAGCTGTACGAGGGCGTCGTGCTCACGGCAGTCGGCGTCGGCACCGAGCTGCAGCTCGCGGACGACGATCCGGCAGATGTTCGCGGCGACGCGCACCTTGTGCTGCACGGTGAAGTCGACGACGGGGAGCACCTCGCCGTCGAGCGAGTCGGCCACGGCTTCGAGCAGCTCTGCGGCGGTCGGTCGATCCTGCATGCCCGGCACGGTAGTGAGGTCACCCGGCGCAGCTTCAAGGCAGCCCGCTGGGCGTGCCAGGTGATCCGGTCACCACCTGAACGGCACCGTTCGCTTCCGGCGGTGGCCGGAAGCTCGAACGCTCACCGCCGATCCGACACTCGTCGAGCGCCGAAGCGCAGCGGAGGCGGCGCGCACGAGAGGCGCAGGGAGCAGCTTGGCGGCGACCGGAGCACGAACATCGACAGCTCTGCGGCGACCGGAGCACGAACGTCAGTCGGGCACGAGGGCGGTCTTGCCGGTGACGCGGCGCTCCTGCTGGTCGCGCAGCGCGTCGGCGGCGCGCGACAGGGGGACGGTCGCCGGCTCGACGGGGTGCAGCTTGCCGGCGCGGATGTCGGCGACGAGCGAGTCGAGGATCGCCCGGTTCTCCTCCTGATGGCGCACCGCCCAGCCGCCCCAGTCGACGCCGGTCACCCGCCGGTTGCGCAGCAGCACCTGGTTCGCCGGCAGCTTGGGGATGTCGCCGCTGGCGAAGCCGATGACGAGGAACTGGCCGTCGTCACGCAGTGCCCGCAGCGCCTGCTCCCCCGCCGTGCCGCCGACCGGGTCGTAGACGAGGTCGACCCCGTCGCCGCCGGCCAGCTCGCGGGCCCGGACCTTGGCGTCCTCGGTCGTCGTGTCGATCACCGCCGCCGCGCCGTGTGCCAGCGCCGTGGCCCGCTTGGCGTCGCTCGACGCCGCAGCGATCACGTGCAGCCCCATCGCCGAGCCGACGTCGACCGCCCCGAGGCCGACACCGCCACCGGCGCCGAGCACGAGCAGCCACTGACCGGCCTGGGCCCGCGCCCGGGCGTCGAGGGCGAAGCGGGCGGTCATGTAGCTCTGCACGAACGTCGCCGCCTGGGTGTCGGTCAGCTCGTCCGGCGTGTGCACCGCGGCTGCGGCGGCCACGACGGCCTCGGTGGCGAACCCGCCAGCCAGACCGCTGCTGGCGAACACCCGGTCGCCGACCCGGTGCGTCGTCACCCCGTCGCCGACCTCGCTGATCGTGCCGGCGATCTCGCCACCGGGCACGAACGGCAGCCTCGGCTTCAGCTGGTAGAGCCCCTGGACGATCAGCGCGTCGACGAAGTTGACGCCCGCTGCGGTGACGGCGATGCGCACCTGGCCCGGGCCACACGGCGGTGATTCGCGCTCGACGACCTGCAGGCGGTCGAGCGGGGCGAACTCGGAGCACAACACGGCGCGCATCGGCGGCACGGTACTGCGATGATCGCGATGCCATGAAGCTGCCGAGCCCCACCCTCACCGGCCGCCACGTGCAGCTGGAGCAGCTGCGCACCGACCACGTCGACGCGCTCGTCGCCGCGGCGAACGAGGACCGGTCGACCTACGACTGGACCGCCGTGCCGCCGACCGTCGAGGCGATGACCGCGTACGTCGAAGGACTGCTCGCCGACCAGGAGCACGGCGAGGCGGCGCCGTTCGTCCAGCGCCGCGTGGCCGACGGCGCGCTGGTCGGCTGCACCCGCTACCTCCGGCTGGAGTGGTGGGTGGATCCGACCCGCGTCGTCGGTGCGGGCGTGAGCGATCCGGCACTGCCAGTGGAGCTCGAGATCGGCGGCACGTGGCTCGCGGCGTCGGCGCAGCGCACGCCGATCAACACGGAGGCCAAGCTGCTCCTGCTGCGCCAGGCGTTCGACGGTTGGCACGTCAACCGCGTCGCCATCTGCACCGACGTGCGCAACACCCGCAGCCGTGCGGCGATCGAGCGGATCGGGGCGACGTTCGAGGGCGTGCTGCGCCGCCACCGCGGCTCGTACGTGGCCGGCGAGGGCGCCCGGGACTCGGCGATGTACAGCGTGATCGCCGAGGAGTGGCCAGCGGTCGAGGCGGGTCTCATGACCCGGTTGGGCGAGCCGGCATGACCGCTCCCCTGAACCGTCGATCCGGGGGCTGGCGCCCTCACGGCGCCTCCGGCGCCTCCCCATCGTCGCCCGGCTCCCTGGCGGTCGCTCGGTCGTCGGTTCACGAGCCAGGCTCGTGAACCGGCTCGTCCTCGTCACCGGTGGGGCTCGGGGCATCGGCGCGGCGGTCGCCCGGCTGGAGGCGTCGCGCGGTGCGACCGTCGTCGTCGACTACACGTCGAGCGCCGGGCCCGCCGAGGAGCTGGCCGCCGAGCTCGGCAACGGCTCGATCGCCGTGCGTGCCGACGTCGCCGTCGAGCGCGACGTCGTCGACCTGTTCGAACAGGTCGACGAGCTCGGCACGATCGACGTGCTCGTCAACAACGCCGGGATCGCCGGCGGCTACGGCGAGCTGGAGATCGTCCACGAGGGGATGCTCGCCCGGCTGTTCGCCGTCAACGTCGGCGGGGCGTTCCTGTGCGCCCGCGAGGCCGCGCTGCGGATGCGCACGGACCGCGGTGGCAAGGGTGGTTGCATCTGCAACGTCTCCTCGAAGGCCGCGATCACCGGCGGGTCCGGCGAGTGGGTCCACTACGCGGCGACGAAGGGTGCGATCGACACGATGACGATCGGCCTGGCCCGCGAGCTGGCCCCGCACGGCGTGCGCGTCAACGCCGTGCGGCCGGGCCTGATCGTCACCGACTTCCACGACCACGCGCCCGACGGCCGCGTCGAGCGGATGGCTCCGCAGATCCCGATGCTGCGCAGCGGCTCGGCCGACGAGGTGGCCACCGCCGTGTCCTGGCTGTGCTCCGACGAGGCGAGCTACGTCACCGGCGCCGTCGTCGACGTGGCCGGCGGGCGTTGAGGTTTCGACGCTCGATTCGCTCGCTGACGCTCGCTCATCTCGGTCGAGCACTTTGGAGCGGCCTTCGGCGCGCCCAACTTGCAGTGCGCCTCACGCACAGCGAGTCGGCGCACGGCGTCGAGGTACCGAGGAGCGCCCCCTCCGCACCACCCCCACACGCGCTGACCGTTGGCGCCACGGCTAGCTTCGCGTGATGCGCGCCGTGGTGGTCCTCGCCCACCCGGATCCGGAGAGCTTCTGCCATGCGCTCGCGGCGCGCGCCTGCGCGGCGCTCGGCGAGGCCGGTCACGACGTCGCGTTCCACGATCTGTGCGCGGAGGGCTTCGGCGCGGCCATGAGCGAGGCCGAGCGCGAGGCGTACCACGGCGAGGACCCGGTGCTCGACCCGCTCGTGCGCCGGCACATCGACGACGTGCAGGCCGCGCAGGCGCTGGTGTTCGTCTACCCGACGTGGGTGAGCACGCTGCCGGCGATCCTCAAGGGCTGGCTGGAGCGGGTGATGGTCCCCGGCGTCGGGTTCAAGTTCAACGCCGCCGGGCGCGTCGTCCCCGGGCTCACCCACGTGCGCCGGATCGTCGGCATCAGCACGTACGGGGCGCCGCGGCGAGCGGTGTGGCTGGCCAACGACAACGGCCGGCGCACGCTCGTGCGGGCGCTGCGCCTGTCGACGGGGGTGCGCACGCGCAGCCGCTGGCTGGCGCTGTACTCGATCGACGGCACGCAACCCGACGACCGGGCCGCGTTCCTCGACGAGGTGGCGACGGCGATGAGGCGGCTGTGAAGGCGTTCGTCGTCGCCTACCACCCGACGGAGGCGTCGCTGCACCGCGCCGTGCTCGACCGTGCCCTCGCCGGCCTGCGCGCCGGCGGCGCCGAGGTGCGCGTCGCCGACCTCGCCGCCGAGTCGTTCCGACCCGAGCTGTCGTTGGCCGAGCGCCAGGCGTACCGCACGCCGCTGGCCGCCGGCGACCGCCCCGACCTCGACGCCCACGTCGACGCGCTGCGCTGGTGCGACACGCTGGTGTTCGTCTACCCGACGTGGTGGAGCGGCCAGCCGGCCGTGCTGACCGGCTGGCTCGACCGGGTGTTCGGCAACGGCGTGGCATGGTCGTTCCCGCCCGGGGCGAAGCGGCCGCAGCCGCTGCTCGGCAACATCCGCCGCGTCGTCGCGGTGACGACGCACGGCTCGTCGAAGCTCGTCAACTCGGTCCAGGGCGAGCCGGGCAAGCGGGTGCTCAGCCGTGCCGTGCGCGGCATGTGCGCCGGCTGGCGGACACGGTTCACGTGGCTGGCGATGTACGGCGTCGACCGCTCCACCGACGAGCAGCGCCGGGCCTATCTCGACCGCGTCGAGCGCTCGCTGACCACGCTCGCTCCCACGATGGCCAGGGCCAGACGCTGGTGAGCAGCGACGGTGACGTCGATCTCCGGTTGCGACGAACCATCACTCCACTCGGTGGCTTGAGATCCGAGCGCCAGGATCGCACGAGCCGCGGCATCGCTCGAGCGCACGTCGAACACGCCCTCGGCGACTCCTTGATCGATGATCGACCTCAGCATCGTTCGCCGGAGCAACCGCATCCGGACGATGTCTTCACACTCCTCGGTGCCCAGCCTGCGGTACTCGCGGTGCACGACGATGCTGGTGTACCTGCCACGGTCGCTGGCGATGTGCGGCCGGACGTAGCTGTCCACGAACGCGAGAAGCCGACCACGGGCATCCGCCGGCGAGCTGGCCGCAGACGCGCGCGCAGGTCCGCGAGGTTCGACTCGTAGGCCTCGCGGGTCACCTTCAGCAGGAGATCGTGCTTCGACTGGTAGTGGCGGTAGAGCGCGGTGACGCTGACGCCGGCGCGGCGAGCGATGTCGCGCAACGAAGCTCCGTCGTAGCCACGCTCGCTCATCTCCTGCAGCGCTGCCAGCCGGATGTGGTCCTTGCCGGGTCGCCGTTGCTTCGGAGGGCGGTCGTGTGCGTCCGTCATGCGCCAGCCGACGTCGGATCGTGCTGGACCAGCCGAAGCGCCAAGTCGGTGAACGTGGCGACGAGCTCATCGACGTCGTCCGCCTCGTCGACCTCGTACATGTCGGTCGCCGCCGCAGCGAGCATCACGATCGCCCGGGCAGCCTCGCTCGGATGATCCGTGAGGAACACTCCCTCGCGCACCCCGTGCTCGACGACGATCTGGAAGAGCCGGTCGCGTTCTCGACGTTTGGACTCGACCTCGCCTCGCCAAGGACCCTCCAGCTGCTCGAACTCACGATGGGCCGTCGTTGCCGCGATACGTCCCCACGATCCACTGAAGCGCGGTCGGATGTGGGCGTCGACGAGCGCCGCCAGTTGAGCTTCCGGCCGCGCTTCCGACAGGAGCAACGCACTCTGCAAGCGTTCGAGATGAGCGCTGTAGACCGAGTCGAGGAAGCTGTAGAGGATCTCCTGCTTCGACGCGAAGTAGTGGTAGATCGTGGCCAGTGCCACGTCGAGCTCGGCTGCGACGTTGCGCATGCTCATCCCGTTGTAGCCGACGTCGTACATCTGGTGGACCGCTACGACGATGATCATGCCCCGCCGCGTCTCGCTGTCCGGCGCTGCTGCCCATCCGGTCTTGCTCACGTGGCCCCCGGTCTTGACGCCGTCCACCTTCGCTGCCACTCGATCGAAGGATACCGAACCGGGCATCATCGAGGCGCTGGGCCCGGCGGGCCGGGCGACCTCAGGATGGGTGCATCAGCTTGGAGACCTCGTGCTCGAAGGCGGCCCCGATCAGCCCGTCCAGGTCCGGGCCGCGGCGCACGCTGTGTCCGCCGTCGACGCCGAACACCTGCCCGGTGATCCATGAGGACTCGTCACCCGCCAGGAAGCTGACGGCGGCGGCGATGTCGCCCACCGTCCCGGTGCGCGCGATCGGCATCTGCGCGAGGTAGTCCGCCTGGGTGGCCGCGTCCTGGACGAGCGGGTCGGACGCGTCCGTCGGTACGAGGCCTGGCCGGACGGCGTTGACCCGGACGTTGAACTGACCCAGCTCGTCGGCCGCGTTGCGCACGAGCATCTCCGTGGCGGCCTTGCTGACGCAGTAGGCCGCCAGGTGGCGGTGGGTCAGGTGCCCGGCGATCGACGAGATCGCGACGATCGAGCCACCGCCGGATCGAGCGAGATACGGCGCGGCATGCTTGATGGTGAGGAACGAGCCGATGACGTTGATGCCGAGCTGCGTCGTCCATCCCGCGACATCACCTGTCACGATCGGTCCCGACGTGAAGCCGCCGCCGGCGTTGACGACGGCGACGTGCAGTCCGCCGAGCGGCTGCGCCGCTTCGCGCATCAGCCGAGCGACGTCGTCTTCCTCCTGGATGTCGCAGACGACGTACCGGGCGCGTTCCCGATCTCCTCGGTCGCCGCCGCCAACACGGCCTCGCGGCGCCCGCAGATCGTGACCACCGCGCCGTCGGCTGCCAGCCGCTTGGCGCATCCGAGGCCGATCCCGGTCCCCCCGCCGGTCACGACCGCCGCTTTGCCGGCCAGAGCCTGCCCGCGTTCCGTCGTCACGCCCACACCTCCTGAGATCGCCTCTTGATCGTCATGACCACGAATCCATCAGCTGCGCGACAGGATGGTCTCGGCGGCGCGGATGCACTGCTCGGAGGCCTCGCCCCAGGCTGCGAAGCGTTCGTCGGAGGACTGGCCCGTCTCGTAGAGATGAGCGCCGAGCGCCAGGATCGCGCCGATCTTGCCGTGTGCCGCCGCCTCATGTCGGAGGACGCCGCTCGCCGAGCGACCGGTCTGTCGCTCCCACGCCGAGATCCACTCCTCGCGAGTCGGCACGCCCGGCAGATCGAAGCCCGGCGCCGGGGGGATGATCGACGAGTCGAAGGTGAACCACAGGGACAGCATGTAGCCGAGGTCGGCCAGTGGCTCGCCGTTGCAGGCGAGCTCCCAGTCGACCAGCGCGACGAGGTTCCCGTTGGACCACAGGCAGTTGGCGATCTTCGGATCACCGTGAACGACGGCCGGCCTGCCGCTCTCGACCGGCGGGTTCCGCTCGAGCTCTTCGTTGATGGCGATGAGCCGAGGTGACTCGGCCTGCTCAGACACCTGTCGCCAGTGTTGCGCAGCCTGCCGGGGGGCGACGGGTGCGCCGAGCACGTCGAGGGCCTCGAGGTTGTGGAGCCGTGTCACCGCGCAGAGCCACTCGGCCCACATTCGCGACCGGGCGTTCTCAGTGGCGCAGAGCAACCAGTCGGGCACCTCGTATTCGAAGGCCGTACCATACGCTCTACTCATCACGAAGAACTCGTCGCCAATGACCTCCGGGTCTTCACACAACTCATGAACTTCGGGGACGGGAGGGCCGGCGTTCAGGCCCGCCAGCTCCTTCATGACAGCGTGTTGCTTGGCCATGTCATACGGTGGAAGGAGACCCGGACCGCACGGCGGGGTTCGCAGGATGCGATCTAGTCCCTCGATCAGGTAGGTCTCGTTCGAATGTCCCGTCGACAGCGTCGAGATTCCGGTGATTGCGTCACCGTCAGCGAGGTAACCCCGCAAACCGGCGAGCACACGTTTCATGTCGCGAGCCATCTCGCCCCCTCAAGGATCGTGGATCTTGCCTGCTCCAGGTCCGAGCGTGCACCTCGGATGGCATGTGCACGCGTCAGACGTGGTGCCGCTCCCGTGCCCGAACATCCCCAAACGTTGTCGGGCGTTCGACAACGCTAGTCCTCGATCAACGGCTTGTCAACAGGTCTAGTCCAGTCAACACCGTCAAAAAGTTGCTTGACATGCGAGTCGACTCGACTTATCGTTCTCGAACGATCGTCAACATCTGGTCCGTCGCCGGACCGATGGATCGACGATGGCCGCCGAGTCCGCGCCTGACCGCGGTTGCCACAAGGGGGAGATGAAATTGCTCGATTCAGTCGATGTCGATCTCTGGAGCTCGAGTTCGTTCGCTGCTGGCCATCCGCATGACCAGTACCGATGGATGAGAGAGCATGACCCGGTCCACTGGAACGACGAGCCGGCTGGCCGAGGTTTCTGGGCAGTTACCCGCTACGACGATGTGAAATTGGTGGGCAAGGACGCTGCGCTGTACTCATCCAATTGGGGAATGATGATGCAAGATTACCCCGAGGAAGAGTTGGAGCGGACCCGGAACATGATGATGTTCATGGATCCTCCGAAGCACACGCGATATCGGTTGCTCGTCAACCGCGAATTCATTCCGCGGAAAGCCGCTGGCTGGCAGACTCAGATCGAAGGCCTGACGCGGCGCATCATCAACGAGGTCTGCGAGCGTGGCGAATGCGACCTGGTGGAGGACATCGCCGGCAAGCTGCCGTCGTACGTCGTCGCCGAGCTGCTCGGGATCCCGCTCGAGGACGGGGTGCGTCTCTATCAGCTGACCGAGACGATGCACAGCGCGGCGGACGCTGTGACGATGGAGCAGCGTGGTGCGGCCAGCGAAGAGATGCTCGCGTACGGAGCCACGGTCTTCGAGCAGAAGTCCCAAGCCCCGACGAACGACCTGGCGTCCAAGCTGATCCAGTCCGAGATCGACGGCGACCGCCTCACACCCGACGAGTTCCAGCAGTTCTTCTTGCTGCTGGTGAACGCTGGAGGTGACACCACCCGCAACCTCGTCGGTTCTGGCGTGCTCGCACTGTTGGACGCACCCGACGAGCGCGCCCGGCTGCAGGCCGACGTGCAGGCGTTGATGCCGCGAGCGGTCGAGGAGTTGCTGCGCTACTGCAGTCCGGTCGTCCATCAGCGAAGGACCGCGACACGCGACACCGAACTGGGCGGCAAGCACATCCGCGCCGGCGACAAGGTGATCATGTACTACGGCTCGGCGAACCGAGACGAGGCCGTGTTCGTCGACCCCGACCGGCTCGACGTCGGGCGGAGCCCGAACGAGCACGTCGCCTTCGGCGGCGGCGGGCCACATCACTGTCTCGGCGCCCACCTCGCCCGCGTCGAGATCGCCGCGATGTTCAGCGAGCTCCTCACTCGGTTGCCCGACCTCGAGTTGGCCGGCCAGCCGACCTGGCTCGCCTCCAACTTCATCTCCGGGCCCACGCACGTGCCCGTGCGGTTCACACCTCAGCCCCAGCTCACCGCGTGACGGCACTCCACCGGCTCGCTGTCACCTCGAAAGGCATTCACGTGCGATCTCATCATCGACGCGCCCACCTGCTCGCGATCGTCGCCGCCCTCGGTCTTGCTGCGTGTGGCAGCGACGAGGCTTCGACGACGACGTCGGCCGGCACGGTGGCCCCCAGCGCCACCACATCCAACTCCACCGCATCCAACACGGACGCAGGTGCCGTGACCAGCGCTGTCACGGACGGCTCGGCGTCGACCCCCGGCAAGGCGACCGGCGCCCCGATCAAGGTGGGCATCTTCAACGCGAACACCGCGACGAACCCGCAGATCGAACCCGGTGTCGTCGGCGGGTTGGACTACGTCAACAACGTCCTCGGCGGCATCAACGGTCACCCCATCGAGCTGAGCAGGTGCGACTCCGACGGAACGCCGGAGAAGGCGATCACCTGCGCGACGAACTTCGTCAACGACAAGGTGGTTGCCGTGCTGGACGCATTCGACACGTCCAGTGGAGCCGCGCTCCCCATCCTCAAGTCGGCGAACATCCCCCTGATCGGCGACGTCGCGCAGAACCCTCAGGTCGACGCGAGCCAGGATGCGTTCGTCTTCGGACCGGCGAACGCGGTCTACTCGGTGGGCACCATCCAGTCGTTCCGCGACCAGGGGAAGAAGAACGTCGCGCTGGCACTCGGCGACTCCCCGGGCGCGCACACCTACGTGGACTCGTTCCTCACGCCGATGGCGAAGGCAGCCAACATCACCTTCACCGGCGTGTACTACCCACCGACCAGTCCGAACTTCTCCGTGATCGCATCGACGATCATGGCCAGCAACCCGGACGCCGGCGGCGCGATCGCCATCACCGACGAGTCGCAGTGCACGACCCTGATCAAGGCGCTCAGGTCTGCGGGCTTCAAGGACACCATCCTCGCGGCGGCGTGCACCCAGTTCATCGCCACACTCGGCGGGGATGCCGCTGGAGTGCAGGTCTACAGCAATCACTGGCTGCCCCAGAGCGCCGCTTCGGCACCAGACTCGGTCAAAGCGGAGCTCACGGCGATGACCACCGCGCTGACGAAGGCCGGAAGCGTCGACAAGCAGGGCTTCTACACGTACGGGACGTTCGCGCTGTTCGTCAACTTCCAGCGGGCGATGAGCACGGTCCAGGGGACGCTCGACGGCCCCACCGTGACGAAGACGATGCTGGGGTTGAAGGACTTCCAGACCTTCATCGGCCCCAAGGTCACGTGCGACCACACCGCCTGGGCGCAGACGTCGGCGTGCAGCAACCAGTTGATGTACCTCGAGGTCCAGCCGGACGGGGCGCTCGAGCCCGTCGGCGGCGGCTTCTTCACCGCCAGCACCGAACTGCTCCCGTCGTCATGAGCACGCGGCAACCGAGAACAGCGGAGCACGGGAACCATGTGGCGCGTCGCCGTTGATCCTGACCTGTGCGAAGCGAACGCGCGATGCGTCGGGATCGCCCCGCTGATCTTCGCCCTCGACGACGACAGCGTGGTGGCCGAGGTGATCAGCGCCGACGTCGATGACGCCGACGCCGCCAGGAACGCCGCCCGCGCCTGTCCGAAGCAGGCGATCACGGTGATGGCCACCGACGAGGACTCCCCGACGTGAGCATCTACCTCCAGTTCATCATCCTGGGGTTCGCCGCTGGATCGGCCTACGCGGTGCTCGCAGCGTCACTCGTCAGCGTCTATCGGGCCACGGGGATCATCAACTTCGCACAGGGCGCGATGGCCATGTGGGGTGCCTACGTGTACGCCCTGCTAATCGCCGAGGGCGACCTCGTGCTGCCCGTCGGCACGCTGCACGTCGGCGATCGCGTCGCCACGGTCCCGGCCATCGTCGCCGCCGTCGTGAGCGCTGGTCTGCTCGGCCTCGTGGCGCACCTGCTCGTGTTCCGACCCCTGCGCAAGGCGCCGGTCCTCGCTCAGGTCGTCGCCTCGGTCGGGCTGATGCTGTTCCTCCAGTCGCTGGTCGTGCTCCGCTTCGGCGCCCAGGCGATCAGCGTCGATCCGATCCTCCCGGGCCACACCGTCGAGGTCTTCGGCGCCCACCCACCCGTGGCCGCCCTGTACCTCGTGGTGATCGCCATCGCCGGCTGTGCGCTCATCCACTGCTACTTCCGCTTCACGACGCTCGGCGTCGCCACTCGTGCCGGGGCCGAGGACGAGCGGGCGACGAGGCTGCTCGGCTACTCCCCGGACCGGTTGGCCGCGATCGCCTGGACGATGACCGGCGCCCTGTCCGGTCTGGTCGTCACCCTCGCAACCCCGGCGATCGGCCTCAACCCGACGACGTACACGCTGTACGTCGTCCCGGCCCTTGCCGTCGCGCTCGTCGGAAGGCTGACCTCGATCAGCGTCGCCTGTGTCGCCGGCATCGCCCTCGGCGCGTTCCAGGCGCTCATCACGCTGGTCAGCGCCAAGCCCTACTGGCCGTCGTGGGGACGGTTCGGTCTCCAAGACGCCGTCCCGTTCGTGGTGGTCATCGTCGCGCTGTTCCTCTTCGGTGGACGCATCCCTTCCCGCGGGTCGCTCGGAGATGTCCGCCTGCCGGCGGTCACGCTGCCGGCGTTGCGTCCGACCTCCGTGCTGCTCACGATGGCGGTGGGGGCGGTGCTCATCCTGGTCACCTCGGGCAACTACCGGTTCGGTGTCGCGACGTCGATGATCCTGGCGATCCTCGCGCTGTCGTTCGTCGTGCTCACGGGCTACCTCGGGCAGATCTCGCTGGCGCAGATGGCCTTCGCTGGGTCAGCCGGCTTCGCGCTGTCGAAGCTCACCGTCGACTGGCACGTGCCATTCCCGCTGTCCGTGCTCCTCGCGGCGGCCGTGGCAACGGCGCTCGGGGTCCTGGTCGGGATCCCAGCGCTGCGGATCCGCGGCGCCCAACTCGCCGTCGTCACGTTGGCCGCGGCGGTGACCATCGAGCAGTTCGTGTTCAGCAACCCCCAGTTCACGCCGCAGGAAGGGAACCGGATCGGAGAGCCGAAGCTGTTCGGTTGGAACCTGTCGATCCGCGAAGGCACCAACCTGACCCGCGTCGAGTTCTGCTTCATGGTGCTCGTGGTCTCGACCGTCGTGATCCTGCTCGTCGGCCTCGTGATGAAGGGCGACACCGGGCGGGCGTTCCTCGCCGTCCGCTCCAACGAGCGCGCTGCCGCGTCGGCGGGGATCAACGTTGCCTTCACGAAGCTCGTCGGCTTCGCGCTCTCGGCGTTCATGGCCGGGATCGCCGGATCGCTCATCGGCTACAGCCGCGGCCAGCTCAGCGTCGAGTCGTTCACCGTCTTCCTCGGCATGACCCTGCTCGCCATCGCCTACATCGGGGGGATCACCAGCATCGGCGGGGCGATCGTCGCAGGGATCATCGGCCCGCTCGGCATCGGCTACGTGTTCTTCAACCAAACCCTCGAGCTCGGCAAGTACTACGGGCTGATCTCCGCCGCCGGGCTCATCGTCTCGGCGATCCTCAACCCCGTCGGCATCGCCGGCAAGACGCAGGAGAACCTGCGCGCCATCAGGGCGCGCCTTCGCAAGCCATCGATGCAGCAGCGCTTCGAGGATGCAGCCGTCCCCAGCCGCGGAGTCGCCAATGTCCGATGATCGATCGACCGTTCTGCGCGCCGAATCGCTGACCGTCCGCTACGGCGGGGTGCACGCCAACAACGACGTCTCCATCGACGTCGGGCCAGGTGAGATCGTCGGGCTGATCGGACCCAACGGAGCCGGCAAGACCACCTTCGTCGACGCCGTCACCGGTTTCACCACGAGCACCGGCCGGGTCCAGGTCGACGGGATCGAAGTCAACGGCATGTCGCCACACCGCCGACGGGCGCACGGCCTCGCTCGAACCTGGCAGGCAGGCGAGCTCTTCGCTGAGCTGACCGTCGCCGAGAACCTGATGGTCGCCTCACGACGCGTCGGCTTGCGCACCCTGCTCGACGACCTGATCCGGCCGCGTCACCCTCGCAGCGACGCCGTCGACCGAGCGCTCGAGCTCGTCCGGCTCGGCGACGTCGCGGATCGACGGCCGACGGAGCTGGCGCTCGGCCAGCAGAAGCTGGTGGGCGTCGCCAGGGCCCTCGTCGGCGAACCGCACGTCGTGCTGCTCGACGAACCGGCCGCTGGGCTCGACACCCACGAGAGCCTTCAGTTCGGCGACGAGGTCCGACGCATCGCCGAGCTCGGCATCGGCGTCCTCCTCATCGACCACGACGTCACGCTCGTGCTCGCCGTCTGCCACCGGCTCTACGTGATGAACTTCGGTTCGATCATCGCCGCCGGCACGCCGGACCACATCCGTCAACATCCCGAGGTGATCGAGGCGTACCTCGGTCACGCCGGAGCCGAAGGAGCAGCGACGTGACCGCGCCGGCCCTGGTCATGCGCGAGGTGACGGCCGGCTATGGCGGGGTGGCGGCGATCCGTGACGTGGACATCACCGTGGAGGCTGGGCGGGTGCTCGCCCTCCTCGGTCCGAACGGCGCGGGCAAGTCCACCACCTTGCTGTCGATCGTGGGAGCCGTGAAGGTCATGGCGGGCACGATCGAGTCCTTCGGCAGCCCGCTGCGTGGTCGGCGGATCGAGCAGGTCGCCCGACTCGGGATCGGGCTCGTTCCGGACAACCGCGGTGTCTTCCACCAGCTGACCGTTGGCGAGCATCTCCGCCTCGCCCGGGGCAGCTCGAAGACGAAGTCCGTCGTGGACCAGACGCTGGCGCGCTTCCCCGGCTGCAGGAGCTCCTGCACCGTCGCTGCGGGCTCCTGTCCGGCGGCGAACAGCAGATGCTGGCACTGGCCAAGACCCTGATCACCAGGCCCCGAGTGCTCATGATCGATGAGATGAGTCTCGGGTTGGCGCCGCTGGTCGTCGCCGGGCTCTTGCCGATCCTGCGCGAGCTGGCCGACGACGACGGCGTCGCCGTGGTGCTCGTCGAACAGCACATCGACTTGGCGCTGTCCGTCGCCGACGACGCGATGGTGCTCAACCACGGCCGCATCGCCCTCGTCGGCCCGGCTGCCGAGCTGCGCCAGCGTCGTGACGAGGTCGAATCCGCCTACTTCGGTCGGGCCGCCGGATGACCGGCGCACCGTACGTCGGGGCCTGTCCATCACCCGGAACCGAGCAAGAGGGAGCCTCCATGCTGACCAGACTCGACGACTACTTCGGCCATCAGTCCGCCACGCACATCGAACGGGTGACATCGCCCGAGCCCGGATGGCAGGAACGCAACTACTTCAACATGCACGCACCCGACGGTGGTGACTGGTTCCTGGTCTGCGGGATGGGGATGAGCCCCAACCTTCACGAGCTGAACGCGTACACGATCTGCTCGTACAAGGGTCGGGCGCAGATCGACTTCCGCTCCAACGTCCCGCTCGTCGACCGGTCACGCCTCGAGGCCGGTGCGTTCTCCTACGAGATCGTCGAGCCGTTCAAGACATGGAAGATCAACCTCGCCGAGAACGACTCCGGCCTGGAGGTCGACGTCGTCTACACCGCTCGGCACCAACCCTGGGAGTTCGCCCACATCTACGCCGAGTCCGAGGGACGAGCGATTCACGACTTCCAGCACATCCACCAATCCGGCAGCTACATCGGGCACGTCACCGTTGACGGCGAAACCATCGATGTCACCGGATTCGTCGGCCAACGCGACCGCACCTGGGGACTGCGCGAACGTCTTGAGTTCTGGATCTGGATGTGCGTTCAATTCGACGACCGCAGCCTGTCACTCTACCACTTCGAGGATTCGCACGGCAACGTGCAGTACACGGATGGGGGCCTCTGCTTCGCCGACCGAGTGGGTCCGCGCATCAGCAGCGTGAAGCACGACATCAGCTTCGAGCCGGGCACCAAACGGCTCAGCGCTGCAACGCTGAACCTCGTCGACGCAGCGGGCGAGCACTGCGAGGTCGAGGTGAGGCCGCTTGGACCGACCGTGTCCTACCGCGCGCCATACCCCGACGACCACCAGCCGGCGAAGGAGCTCGGCATCAACCGCGCGGCGAACGGCGTCGGTCGATGGGAGTACGACACCTATGGCGCTGATTTCAAGAAGTACTCGGGTGTCTATGACCCACTCTGCGAATTCCGCTGCGGCGACAAGGTCGGCCACGGCATCTTCGAGCTGATACTCCTCAACTATCAACCTTACGGCTTCTCATAGGGGGAATCGTGGCATATAGCGACTGGGACGACTATCTCGTCCATCAAGGTTTCACGACCATCGATCATGTCGAAGACAACGACGTGCACTACACCGACCGGTTCTATTTCAATTGTCACGCGCGTGACGGGTCGGTGCTGGTCACCACTGGCTATGGCGTGTTCCCCAACACACAGACCGCCGCCGGGTACTGCAAGCTCGCTTTCGCCGATGGTCGACACTGGGACTTCGGATCGAGTCGCCGGCTCACCGAGGCACGCTGGGACCCGCACACCGGGCCGATGCGCTGGACCGTGCTCGAGCCGCGCAAGCGGTGGCGGCTGCAACTCGAACCGAACGACTCCGGTGTCGAGTGGGACATCGAGTACGTGGCGAGAGCACCGATCTGGGAGCTCCAACCGATCTTCGGGCGCAAGCGGGGCAAGGTCATCGTCCACCAGAACCACATCCAGCAATCAGCGACCTACAGCGGCTGGGTGAAGGCTGACGGCGAGACGATCTCCGTCGACGGGTTCTACGGCAGCCGCGATCGAACGTGGGGGATCCGCAATCACGCCGAGATCGACATGTGGATCTGGTACGCGGCCCAGTTCGAGGATCGGGCCATCGCCGCATGGGTGTGGGAGCGAGCCGATGGCAGCGTCATGTACGTCGACGGCGGCTTCTGTCACACCGACGGCACCATCTCCAAGCGCTTCACCAAGATGGAGCACGACGTCACCTTCGACGACGGCTTCAAGCGGCCCCGCGCGGCGGTCGTCGTGTTCACCGACGAAGATGGCACGCGGTACGAGGTCAAGGCGTCCGCTGCCCACCCGAACGTCAACACCTACTACGGGCGCAACATCGAGCCGGGCGACAGCGCGTTCGAATGGCAGCGCTGGGACGAGACCGAGCCGGACACGTTGCGCCAGGTCGAGGCGCTCGCGCCGGCGAGCGATCAGGTGATGCAGTACGAGCTCGACGGCATGACCGGCTACGGCATCTTCGAGCTTCTGGGTCGCCGGCGACGGGTACCAGCGCTACCAACCGAACTGGCGGCCACCCGCGGCAGGGATCTACATGGCCGCCGACGCATAGTCGCACCGCGACCACCTGCGTCCTCGACGGCCTGGGGGAAGGAGCACCATGGAGAGCGCGCCGCGCTCGGTCAGCATGGCCGAGCAACTCATCGAGCAGCTGATGACCGGCGTACGCGACGGGCGAACGTGCCCGCCGGAAGCGACGGCGTGGCACAACACTGATCAGAAGGTCAACCCCCTCACCGACAGCTTCGCCGCGGTGAGCGCCCTGCGCGTGGCACTGCCCGACTTCCGCTTCGACGACCTCCGTTGCAGCAGCACCGCCGACGGTCGGGTGTCCGTTGCGCAGTACGTCCTTGCCGGCACCTTGCCCGACGGTTCGCGACTGCACGTTCCAGCCTGCCTGGTCGTCACCGCAGAAGATGGCGTCATCATCCGATGCGAGGAGTACCTCGACGCTGCGCCGCTCCTGCAGGTTCAGGCGCTCGTCGGGCCCGCTGGGCCAGAGCGAAGATCAACGGGCGTGCCCGACGATTCGTAGACGCCCGAGAGTCGGAGGAACCGGTCAGCAGGGCTCGAAGACGGTGACGGCCTCGACGTGGGGGGTGTGCGGGAAGAGGTCGAGCACGACGGTGTCGCGCAGCGCGTAGCCGTGCCGGGCGAGCAGCGTCGCGTCCCGGGCCAGCGAGACCGGATCGCAGCTGACGAGGACGATGCGCCGCGCCCCGGTGGCGGCGACCACTGCGGCGCCGTCGCGCTGCAGGCCGGCGCGCGCCGGGTCGGCGACGACGGCGTCCGCCGGCTGCGGCGCCCACGCCTCGACGCGCGATTCGACGACGGTGGCACGGCGCTGCGCCAGGTTGACCCGTGCGTCCGCGCATGCCGACGGCGACGACTCGACGAGGACCACCTCGTGCTCGGCCGCGGCGACCGTCGCGCCGAACAGGCCGACGCCGCCGTAGGCGTCGACCAGCCGCCCTGACTGGTCCCCGATGGCCGCGCCGACGGTGGCGACGAGCAGTCCGGCGGCCGCCGGGCCGGACTGGAAGAAGCTCGGGGCGCTCACCCGCAGCCGGGCGCCGGCGACGTCCTCATCCAGGAACGCCGTCGAGCCCACACCGACACCGTCGGGCACGACGAGCCGGCCGGCCGCCGACCGACCGGCGCCCCGGGCGGTCCTCGTCGAGGGTCCACGACCGTCGGGCGCCGGCGCCGGCATCGAGACGTCATCCCACGGCAGGCCGCTCGCTGCGGACGCGGCTCGGCGCCCCGCAGAGCGCCGGGCGCGCCCGCTCCCCGGCCGCGGCTCGACGGTCAGCGCCGTCGCCTCGCCGGTCGCCGCGCCGACCCGCAGCGCGACCTCGCCGGGGCCGGTGGCGCGCACGCGGCCGAGCAGCTCGCTCAGCAGCGGATGAGCCACCGGGCAGTCGTCGAGGGCGACGACGTCGTGACGGCGGGCCCGCCGCAACCCGAGCCGGCCGTCGGGGGCGACGGCGAGACGCAGGCTGGTGCGATACCCCCACGCCGGCACCGCGCCGCCGGGGCGCACGGGCGCATCGGGCAGGCCGGCGGTGCGCCGCAAGGCGTCGCGGACGACGTCGACCTTCAACGCCAGCTGGGCCGCCGGCTCCACGTGCTGCCACGAGCAGCCGCCGCACCCCTCGGCGAGGTGCGGGCACGGCGGCACGACGCGCGCCGGCGACGGCTCCAGCACCTCGACGACGTCGGCGCGGGCGAAGTCCTTGCGCTCGTCGACCACCCGGATGGTCACGGCCTCCCCCGGCAGCGCGCCGTCGACGAACACCACCCGCCCGTCCTCGTCACGGGCGAGGCCCGCCCCGCCGGCGACGACGCGCTCGATCGTCACCACACCGCCGGCCACCGGGCGAGCCTACGGCTGGCGCCCGCAGCGGGACTCCACGGATACCCTGCGAGCGTGCCGTCGCCCCGCCCGATCGAGATCGCCCCGAGCGTCCTGCCCGCCGACTTCGCCCGGCTCGGCGAGGAGGTCGCCGCGCTCGAAGCGGCCGGCGTCGACCGCATCCAGTGGGACGTGATGGACGGCCAGTTCGTCCCCAACCTGACGATCGGGCCGATGGTCATCGCCGCCGCCAGGCCGCACACGACGCTGCCGTTCGAGGCCCACCTGATGGTCCTCACCCCGGATGCGATGGCCAAGGAGTACATCGACGCCGGCTGCGCGCGCCTGATCGTCCACGCCGAGGCCTGTCTGCACCTGCACCGCACGCTCGGCCACATCCGCTCGCTCGGTGCCACCGCGGCGGTCGCCCTCAACCCGGCGACGCCGGCCAGCGCCGTCGCCCACGTGCTCGACCTCGTCGACATGGTGCTGGTGATGACGGTCAACCCCGGCTTCGGCGGGCAGGACTACATCGCCACGATGGAGCCGAAGATCCGCGAGGTGCGCTCGATGATCGAGGCAGCGGACCTCGACGGCGAGGTCGACGTCGAGGTCGACGGCGGCATCGGGCCGACGACGGCCGCGGCCGCGGCCGAGGCCGGGGCGAACGTCCTCGTCGCCGGCTCGGCGCTGTACCGGGACCCCGAGGGCTTGGCCCACGCGGTCGCCGACCTGCGCAGTCGGGCCATCGACGCCACGAGCTGATGCCGCTCGGGCAGCGGCTCCGGTAACTGTCGCGCACCCCCTCCGTAACATCCCGCCCATGGGATGCACCACGCAGGTCGTCGAGCACGGGCCGCCGGCGCTCGCCGCGCTGCGCGCTGCGACCTGCGACCTGCAGGGCGGCGATCCGCTCGCCGCGGTCACCGTCGTCGTCCCCTCGAACTCCGCCGGGGTCGCCGCCCGGCGTTGGCTCGCCGCCAACGGCGGGATCGCCGCGGCGCAGTTCGTCACCGTCTACCGGCTGGCCGAGCTGCTCGGGGCGCCGGCGCTGGTCGGTGCCGGCCGCCGACCGGTGAGCACCCCCGTGGTGGACGTCGCCGTGCGCCACGCGCTCGCCCGGGCGCCCGGCCTGTTCGCCCCGGTCGCCCACCACCACGCCACCGTCGGCACGCTGCGCGAGGTGCACCGCGAGCTGCGTCACGTCCCGGCCGCGGCACTCGGCCGCCTCGCTGCCGAGGGGTCGGGGCGCACCGCCGAGGTCGTCCGCCTCCACCGAGCGATCGCGGCCGAACTGGCCGATGGGTGGTACGACGAGGCGGACCTGCTGGCGTCGGCGCTCGCCTCGTTGCCCGACCGACCACCACCGGTCGTCGTCCACCTGCCGAACCGGCTGCGGCCTACCGAGGAGCACCTGCTCGCCGCACTCGCCGAGCGCACCGACGTGCGCATCCTGCATGCCGGCGACACGTTCACCTGCCGGGGCACGGTGGAGGTCGTCGACACCAGCGATGCCGACGAGGAGGTGCGGGAGGTGGTGCGCCGCATCGTCGCCGCGGCGGACGCGGGGGTCCCGCTCGAACGCATCGCCGTCGTCTGGCCGGTCGCCGACCCGTACGCCCGGTTGGTCACCGAGCACCTCGACGCCGCCGGCATCGCCTGGAACGGCCGTCCGGGCATCGCCCTGCACGAGCGCCTCGCGGCCCGCACGGTCCTCGACGTACTGCAGATCGACCGCCACGGCTTGCGCCGCGCCGACCTCTTTGACGTGCTCGCCCACGTACCAGCACGCCGGCCCGACGGGGGGCGGGTCCCCGTGGCGCGCTGGGAGCGCATCTCGCGGTCGGCCGGCCTGGCCAGCGGCACGGACTGGAACACCCGCCTGGCTCACTTCGAGCGAGAGCGCCGCGCCACCGGGCGGGCGCACGACGCGGACGCGGCGGCCGCGCTCGGCGCGTTCGTCGACGACCTCGGCGCCCGGCTCGGGCCGCCGGGGAGGGCGGCGCCGTGGCGGCACTGGGCAGCCGTCGCCACCGACCTGCTCGACCGCTGGCTCGGCGGGCCGCGGCGCATCGCCGAGCTGCCGGCTGCCGAGCACGAGGCGTACACCCAGGTGGAAGCGGCTGTCGCCCGGCTCGGCCAACTCGACGAGATCGACGCGCCGGTCACCCGTGGTGTCTTCGTCGATGCGCTCGCCGCGGAGCTGGACAGCACGCCCGGCCGCGTCGGCCGGATCGGCGACGGCGTGCAGGTCGGCCCGCTGTCGTTCGCCGCCGGCCAGGTCCTCGACCACGTCTACGTCCTCGGGGCCACGGACGGCCAACTGCCGTCGACGCCACGGCCGGACCCGCTGCTCGGCGACGCCGACCGCGCCCTCGCCGGCGGGGCGTTGGCGGTGTCGGACGACCACGCCACCGAGCAGCGCCGGCAGTTCGCCGCGGCCGTCGCCGCCGGCGGCCACTGCGTCGTGCTGCGCCCGCGCGGCGACCTGCGCACCACCGCCGACCGCCAGCCGTCGCGATGGATCGCCGAGCTGGCGACGGCGACGGCGCTCGTCGAGCACGCCGTGCCGTCGTTCGCCGCCGGGCTGTCGGAGGCACCGTTCCCCGCGGTTGCCTGCCACCACCGCGTCCGCGCGCTCGTCCACCACCGCCGCCGGGGCGAGCCGATCGACACCCACCCACTGGTGCAGGCCCCCGGCGCGTTGCGGCGCGGCCTGGCGATGGTGCGCGCCCGCGAGTCGGCGGCGTTCACCGCCTACGACGGCGACCTCGCCGGGCTCGACATCCCCTCGCCGCTGGCGCGGACGATCTCGCCGTCGGCGCTGGAGCTGTGGGTCGGCTGCCCGTACGCGTACTTCGTGCGCCACCTGCTCGGCGTCCAGCCGATCGAGGAGCCCGACGCCGCCCTGCGGATCCGGGCCCTCGACCTCGGCAATCTCCTGCACGATGCGCTCGACCGCTTCCACCGCCGGGTCATCGCCGGCGACCTCCCCCAGCCGGGGCCGGACGGGTGGGGCCCCGAGCACCTCGACGCCGTCCAGGCCGAGCTCGACGCCGCCGGGGCGCGGATGGAGGCGGCCGGCCGCGTCGGCCGGCCGGCGATGTGGGCGGCCAGCCGGGCCGTGCTCGCCAACGAGGTCCGCCGCTGGCTCGCCGCCGACGGTGCCCGGCTGGCCGAGCGGCGGGCCACCGTGATCGCCTCGGAGGAGCGCTTCGGGCAGGACTGGGACGACGCCAGCCGCCCCGCGGTGGCGCTGGCCCTGCCCGGGGGGCGCACCGCCCGGCTCGGCGGCACCGTCGACCGGGTCGATCGCGGCGACGACGGGACGCTGTACGTCATCGACCACAAGAGCGGTTCGTCCAGCTCGTACGGCCGCATCGACGACACCGACCCGCTGGCCGACGGCCGCCGGCTGCAGCTGCCGATCTACGCCGCCGCGGCCCTGACGATGGTCCCCGACGGCGAGCCGACCCCTGCGGTGCACGCCGAGTACTCGTTCCTGCGCGAGGGCAAGCGGATCGGCGCGTGGTTCCCGCCGGATGCCTGGGCGCGCGTCGGCGCAGCGATCGGCCAGATCGTCGACGGCATCGCCGCCGGCCTGTTCTTCCCCATCCCGGCGCGCTCGCAGCACCTCATGCCGTGGGTCGAGTGCGAGTACTGCGACCCCGACCACCTCGGCACCGCCGAGCGCTACGAGGAGCACGTCCGCAAGCGCACCGACCCACGCCTCGCCACGTTCTTCGCCGACGACGCGCCGGCCGCCGCGGACACCACCGGCTCGGAGGCCATCGATGGCTGAGTCGTCAGCGGGCCGCCCCGCCCGCACCCACTTCGCCGTGACGCCACCCTGCTCCCCGGCGGCCACTCGCTCGGCCGCTGGTCGCGCCGACTCGTCGGCAACTCCCGACGGCGCAACTCCCGAGTCCGCAGCTCCCGACGATGCCGACCTGCTCGGCGAGCGCCATCCGCCCGACGTCGCGGCGCGACGCCTGGTCGCCGGCGCGCTCGACGAGACGCTGTTCGTCGCCGCCGGCGCCGGCAGCGGCAAGACGACGGCACTGATCTCACGCATCGTCAACCTCGTGCTCGCCGGCGTGCCGATCACCCAGATCGCCGCCGTGACGTTCACCGAGAAGGCCGCCGCCGAGCTGCGCCACCGCCTGCGCGCCGCGCTCGCCGCGCCGCCGGGCGGCGCCACCGCCGAGCAGTCCGAGCTCGCCGCCACCGCGCTCGCCGACCTGGACCACGCCCCGATCGGCACGCTGCACGCCTTCGCCCGCCGCCTGCTCACCGAGTTCCCGGTCGAGTCCGAGCTGCCGCCGAGCTTCGAGGTGCTCGACGAGGTGCAGAGCGCCATCGCCTTCGAGGAGCGCTACGCCGACTTCGTCGAGGCGCTGCTCGAAGACCCCGGACAGGTCCGCCTCGTCGAGCTCTGCGAGCACGACCGGTTCCGTCTCGACCGCGGCGCCAAGCGGATGGCCCAGGACTTCCAGGACAACTGGGACCTCGTCGTCGAACGAGTCGACGCCCGGCTGCCCGATCCAGCCGACCCCGGCGTCGACGAGCTGGTCGCCCGCTGCGCGGCGATCGGCGCCGCCGACGTGCCCGCTGGCGACCGTCAGGCCGAGAAGGTCGCCTGGATCGGCGCGCTCGGCCAGCGCCTCGGCGACGATCCGGTGCTCAGCGAGGTGCTCGCGGTGCTGGCGACGCTGCGCGACGTCAAACCCGGGTCATGGGGCAACAAGGCCAACTGGAAGCGCGCCGGCCTGCCCGACGGCGCGCTCGACGCGCTGCGCGCCGAGCAGGCCGAACTGGCCGCCCTTGCCGCCGCACGCCTGTCGGCGCTGGACGCCGAGCGGCGCCTCACGCTCGGCGCGCTGCTGCACGGCTTCACACTCGACGCGGTGCGTGACCGCTGCGCCGCCGGGCGGCTGGAGTTCCACGACCTGCTCGTGCTGGCCCGCCGGCTGGTGGCCGAGCACGCCAACGTCCGCCGGGCCCTGCACCAGCGCTACACCCACCTGCTCCTCGACGAGTTCCAGGACACGGACCCCATCCAGCTGGAGCTGGCCGTGCGGATCGCCGCCGCGCCCGACGGCCAGGGCGACGACTGGACGGCGCTCGTGCCGCTGCCCGGGCGGCTGTGCGTGGTCGGCGACGCCAAGCAGAGCATCTACCGCTTCCGCCGCGCCGACATCGCCCAGTTCCTGCGCGCCGCCGAACAGATCGAGGCCACCACGGCCACGCTGTCGGCCAACTTCCGCAGCACCCCGGCAGTGATCGACTGGGTCAACCACACGATGGGCCGGCTGATCACCTACGAACCCGACGCCCAGCCGGAGTACGAGCCGCTGGCCGCCAGCCGCACCGCCGCGGCGCACCACGGCTCGGTGCGCGTGCTCGGTGCCGAGGCCCACGCCGAGCGGCTCACCGCCGACGACCTGCGCGGCCTGGAGGCGGCCGACGTCGCCGACGTCGCCGTGCGCGCCGTCGCCGAGGGCTGGCCGGTGGCCCGCCGCGGCGCCGACGGCACCGCCGCGCTGGCCCCGTGCACGCTCGGCGACATCACCATCCTCCTGCCGGCGCGCACGTCCCTACCGGCGCTGCAGGTCGCGCTGGCGGCGCGCGACATCCCCTACCGCGCCGAGAACAGCTCGCTCGTCTACGCCGCGCCGGAGATCCGCGCCCTGCTGCTCGCCCTGCGCGGTGCCGACGACCCCTCCGACGAGCTGGCCATCGTGTCGGCGCTGCGCACGCCGCTGTACGGCTGCAGCGACCGCGACCTGTTCGACTGGCGGGTCACCCGCGGCCTGCACTGGAACTGGTACCAGGACGTCCCCCAGGCGCTGATGACGCACCCGGTCGCCGAAGGCCTGCGCTCGATCGGCGCGCTCGCCGCGCGGATCCCGTGGAGCACCCCCTCGGAGCTGCTCGCCGGGCTGGTCGACGAGCGCGCCGCGCTCGAGCTCGCGCTGGCCACCCGCCACGGGCGCGACGTGTGGCGGCGGGTGCGCTACGTCGTCGACCAGGCTCGGGCGTGGAGCGAGGCCGGCGGGCACGGCGTGCGCCGCTACCTCACCTGGACGCGCCTGCAGGGCGACGACGGCCGCTTCGTCGCCGAGACCGTGCTCCCGGAGACCGACCACGACGCGGTGCGGATCATGACCGTGCACGCCGCGAAGGGCCTGGAGTTCCCGATCACGATCGTGTCGGGGATGACGACGCAGCCGCAGGTCCGCCGGGCACAGCGGGTGGTGTGGCTCGACGACACGTGGACCCTGGCCGGCAAGGGCGACCCGATCTACGAGACGTACCGGCCCGTCGACGAGCTGATGGGCGACAGCGAGCGGCGCCGGCTGCTGTACGTCGCCACCACCCGGGCCCAGGACCACCTCGTCGTCTCGTTGCACCGCAAGGCCGGCGACAACGATCGGACGTCGGCCGCGTGGCTGGCTGCGGCGAGCGACGGCGCCAGGCACGAGGAGCACGTCGCCGGCGGCGGCTCCCTGCCGGCGAGCGTCGTCGAGCCGGTCGAGCTGCCGTGGGCCGACGAGCAGGCGTGGGCGACGCGACGCGAGGCGGCGCTGGCCGCGGCGTCAAACTCGACCGTCCTCAGCGCCACCGCGCTCGCCCGCCGCCAGGGCGCCGACGCCGCCACCGACCCGGCGATGCGCAAGGACGCCGTCGACCTCGACGTCGCCCCATGGCAGCGCGGGCGCTACGGCACCGCCGTGGGCCGTGCGGTCCACGCCGTGCTGCAGCACGCCGACCTCGCCGACGGCCACGACCTCGCCGTGCTGGCGGCGTCGCAGGCCGCTGCCGAGGGCGTGCTCGGGCTGGAGGCGACGATCGAGGCGCTGGCCCGATCGGCGCTCGGCACGGCGATCGTCCGCACCGCCGTCGGTCACCAGCACTGGCGCGAGCTGTTCGTCGCCACGGCCGTCGGCGAGCACGTCGTCGAGGGCTACATCGACCTGCTGGTCCGCCACCCCGATCGCGGCCTCGTGGTCGTCGACCACAAGACCGATCAGCTCGACGCGTCGACCACTGGCGACGAGCGCCTCACCCGCTACGGCCGCCAGCTCGCCGCCTACGCCATCGCCCTCGAATCCCTGCTCGGCGAACCGGTCGCCGCCGGCGTCCTGGTCATGTGCCGAACCGACGGCACGGCCGAGGAGCTCGAGATCCCCGGCTGGACCGCGCTCCAGGCCGAGCTGCGCGCCGGCCTCCTCGCTCCGCGATCGCCATGAGGCCCGACGAGAGTCGGCCGCCGGCCACGATCGACGCGGCGACGCGGCGCGCCTGCTGCTCGATCGCCCGAGGCCGCCTCCGCCAGCCGGCGGCGGCGCGGCTCGGAAGTCGTGTCCACGACGAGGGTGGCGAGCGGAGACGATGACGACGATGCCTAGGGCGCCGACGGATCGGTGGGTGCCGGGTTGCCCTCCTGCGCCGCGCTGACGGCGTTCGCCTCGGACCGGATGTCGTCGGCCGCAGCCTTCTCGATGGCCTTCTCGACGATGCGGTTCGCCTTGGCGAGCGCCTGGGCGAGCTCGATCGCCGATGGGTCCGACACCAGCGCGACCAGGCCGGAGTGCCCGGGCTCGATGCTCTCGCCGAGCTCGTCGGCCAGCTCGTCCCGGTTGTGGCGGTGCCGCAGTCGACCGACGCCCGCACCAGCGGCGCCGAGGACGGCGGCGCTCCCGAGGACCGACGGCGGAAAGATGACGCCGAGGATCACCCCACCGACCACGCCCCAGGCCAGGCCGCGGCGCGTGCTGAAGTCGGTCGCCTTCTGCGCCTCGATCGTTCCGTCGTCGAGCTTGCGCAGGACGATGACACCCTCGATGTCGAGTCGGTCCGCCTCCGTGGCGGTCTTGAGGGCCTCGTACGCCGCCATCGCCGTGTCGAGATCGTCGAAGTCGGCGGCGATCAAGGTGTAGAGGCCGTCGCTGACCACCGCAGCGGTGACTTCGCCACCGGGGTCTGCAGCCGGGGGTGCGGCGGCGGACGAGGGCTCTGATTCGCTCATGATGCTTGCCTTCCTCGTGGTGAGAGATTGCTCGTGGACCGCTCGGCTCGGGGCCTACAGGTCGTTGATCGCGGGGATCTCGCCGGCCTTGATCGCGCGGCGGGCCGCCTTGTGGTCATGCCGGTCGAGCTTGGCGTAGCCGGTCGCGAACCGGGAGATGGCCTTGTCGAACGTCTTGTCGTCGCCGAGGTCCCCGGCGATCCGCGCCGGATGGCCGGTGCGGGCCTGGGCGCGGGCGAGGGTGGCCCCGCACGGTCGGGCATGGTCGGCGATGCTGGGTCAACCCCGCCACCGGGGCGCCCCCTCGGTCACCTCATCGTCCAGCACGGAGAACCTCCGTTCACGGACACATCGTCGACTCGGTCATCACCGGTGCGTCTTCAGGAGACGATCGGTGCGCCGGCGAACTGACCGCCGGCCATCTTGCGGCGCAGCTCTGTGAGCCGCTCGCCCCAACCGACGAGCCGGTCTGCGGTGCCGTCGAACGGATCGGCCGCGGCGATCTTCTCGACGAGGTCGCACTCCTTGACGATCGCCGCGCGGGGATCGCTCGCGCACCGGTCGAGGTAGCAGTGGACGTTCTCGCCGGGCGCCTGCGTGAGCAGGTCGACGGCGTCGAGGACGTCGACGTGGATGCCGTCGGCCTCCAGCGACTCACGCGTCGCACCACCCTTCTCGATCACGTCGTGCAGCAGACCGACCGCGGCGCCGAACGCTCCGAGCCGGGCCCGCGCGAGCGATGCAACGCCGACGACGTGGTCGAGCAGCGGTCGGCCCAGCGCGTCGCGCTGACCCTCATGGGTGGACCGGGCAACCCGGTACGCGGCCCGCACGACGGCCGCGTCGACACGTTCGTCGTCGACGACATCGGCCCGGCCCGGCGGCGACGATCGCTGTGTCGGTTCGGCCGCTGCAGCAGCCTGGTCAGCCATGACGGCGCCGGAAGCTGGCGACGACCCCCAAGACGATCGCGCCAACTGCCAAGACCGACACCACCCGCAACGCCGCAGCGTGACGCTCGGCAGCATCGTGGGCCTGCTGGGCCGCCTGCTGCGCCCGCTCGGCTGCCTCGAGCACACGCTGCGCTTCCGCCAACGCGTCCTGCATCGTGGCGAGGTTTGCCTGTGCCTGCTGAATGGACTGCCCGTCCACCGGACCTCCTTGTCCGCCTCGCCCGAGACTGAATATAGTTCAGGTTTGTTAGCGAGCGCTAGGCGCTCGACAGCGCTCTGGTGGACCGAGGGCGGGTCGACGGGGGCACTCCTTGGCCGAGATCAGTACGTCCGACCCCGCTGAGGTCGCGCCCGGCGCCGGCGACACGGCACGGGCCCACCGCATCGACTGGATCGTCCACTCCCGGTCGGTCGGCCTGGGTGTGTCGGCAACACGGCGGTTCATGGCGATCGACGGCGCGACCCAGGCCGGTCTGGTGTCGATCGAGCTGTTCACCACGGTGATCCCGTTGATCATCCTCGGCTTCGCCTATGCCCACGGCTTCTCCCAGAGCGCGAACGTCGGCGATCGCTTCATCGAGCTGCTCGACCTCACCGGTCAACGCGCCCAGGACGTGCACGACCTGTTCGGCAACGCCCAGGGGATCCATTCGACGTGGACGTTCATCGGCGTGGCCGGCTTCCTGGTGTGGGGTGTCCCGATGACGATCACCGTCGCCGGCATGTATGCCCGGGCGTGGCAGCGTGACGCGTACCCCATCGGTGGCCGGTTGTGGCGCGGCGCCGTGTGGTTCTTCGCCTACCTGGCGACTCAGGTGGCCCGCGTCGGTGCCGTCGACGCCGGTCATCGAGCGGGCACCCGAATCATGCTGACGCTGGCCGGCGCAGTCGTCCTCTGGGTGTTCTGGTCGCTGACGCCGGTACTGCTGGTGCGCGACGGAGCGCACGGGCTGAAGGCGTTGTTCGTCGCCGGGCTCGCCGGACTGCTCATCGACGGTGCCCTCCTCGGACTCGTCGGCCGACTCGTGCTGCCGTTCCTCCTCGGCGGATTCACCGGCTTCGGTCCGATCGGCGTGGCGATGACCATGATGACGTGGTGCGGCGTGGTCGGCTACGGCTGGACGGCGACGGCCTGCGTCACCGCCGTCCTGTGGGAGCGCTCCGCACCACTCGACCTGGTCGCCGATACGAACACCCGCGACGCCACCCATCGCGACCCGCGATGGGTGGCGCCGTGAACCAGCGGCCCGGAACCTGAACGCCGAGCGGCCCCTCGCGTCCGACGGGTTCCGCGGCACCAGCATCGCGGCCGCCGGCTGAGCGACTGAGGCGAGATCATGGAGCGCGACGAACTGGCCACCAGCCTGCTCGTCGTCCTCTCCGCCGAGCACGTGCTCGACGAGGACTCCCGCATCCACGAGCACTTCGCTGCTCGTTACCAGCGCGTGCACCAGCGCTTGGTGGTGCTCATCCGGCAGGCACAGCACGCCGGGGACATCCCCGCTTCGGTCGACGCCTCCGACGAGGCGCAGATGATCATCGCGATCGCCGACGGGGTCCGCCTCCGACACTTCTACGGCCCCGCCGAGATCTCGATGGCGGCGACCGTTCGCCGCTACGCCGACCGAGTGCTCGAACGCTGGGCCGCCGAGGTGGCGGCGCCGCGCCGCCGGCTGCCGCCGACCCGTTCACCAGGTCAGCGCCAGAAGCGCGCACCCGACCGCGAATGATGATCTGCGTCGCACTCAGCGCAGTGGTCGGCCGGCGTGGCGATCGGCGGGTGGGCGCCGGACGCGCTGGCGTGGGGGCTTGACGACGGTGTGCTCGGTGACCGTCGCGGCGCGCAGCGAGCGTGTGGTGGCAAACAGCAGGAGCTTGATCAGGACGAGGCCGACGAGCACGGCGAAGGCGATCGCCAGCGGGCGCAGCACGGCGAGCACCAGGTCGCGGCTCGCACCATGCAGTGGCGTGAACAGGCCGGTGTCGATGCTCGTGGCCTGCTCGGTGAGAGTGATCACGGGGTCCTCGACGGTCGGGCAGGTGATGTCGGTGTCGTCCGCACCGGCGACGGCGTCCCCGCCGAACAGCGGCTCGGGCACGCGCACCTTCGACGTCAGCATGTTGATGCTCGGGTCCGGCGTCACCCCGACGACGTACGTCTCGCCCGTCGTCAGAAAGCGCACGTCGTCGCCGTAGCGGACCTGGACCTGGTCGCCGACGGCGTATCCGTCGAGCGAGCCGGCGCGCAGTGCGCCGACGACGGTGAACTGCGCGGTCTGGTAGTCCTTCGGCCCGAGCTTGCCGAAGAACACGGCCGACGCGGTCGGCGGGTTCGGGCAGCCGACGGGCACGCCGACGATCGGCGCCGACTGGATCTGCGGCGTCGAGATCAGCGGTGGCGCCTGGAACGGCACGCTGACCTCCGGGCCGAGGCCGGTGTCCTCACCGGTCGGCTCGATCGTCGTCGTGGTCGTCTCAGCGGTGTCGACCGGCGCGGCCGGATCCGCCGGAGGAACCGTGCGCTGATGCGCGGCGGCGACCGAGGGCGCCAAGGCGACGAGCGCGGCGGCCACCGCCGCACCGATCGCCAGCCGTCGCACCACTTGCACGACCGCTGACGCTACTGACCCCCCGACGCCGAGCAGCGGCAGGCCTCGTCTACATGCCGCTGAACTTCGGCGGCCGCTTCTCCAGGAACGCGGCGATCGCCTCGCCGGTGTCCTTCGTCGAGAAGTTCACGGTCTGCGCCGCGCCCTCGTCGTCGAGCGCCTGCTCGAACGTGATGCCCATCGCGTTGTCCAGCATCCGCTTGCTCTGGGCCATCGCGATCGGCGGCCCGGCGAGCAGCTTGGCCGCCCAGTCGTCGACGAGCTCGTCGAGCTCGGCGTCGGGCACGACGCGGTTGACGAGCCCCATCTCGGCGGCCTCGGCGGCGCTGTAGATGTCGGCGAACAGCGCCATCTCCTTGGCCTTGTGCAGGCCGATGCGCCGCGGCAGCAGCCAGCTGCCGCCGAAGTCGAGCGACAGGCCACGGCGGGCGAAGATCTGCGAGAAGCGGGCGCTGTCGCTGGCGACGACGAGGTCGCAGCCGAGCGCCATGTTGCACCCGGCGCCGACGGCCACGCCGCGCACCTTGGCGATCGTCGGCTGCGGCAGGCGGTGCAGGGCGAGCGCGACGTCGCCGACGTGGCGCATCGCCGCCAGCTGGTGCGGGCGCTCACCGGCTTCGTCGCCGCTCAGGTCGGCACCGGAGCAGAAGTCGCCGCCGGCGCCGGTCATCACGACGACGCGGTCGGATGCGCTCTGGCCGATCTCGTGGAACGTCGCCAGCAGCTCGTTCCACATCGCTCCGTTGATCGCGTTCTTGCGCTGCGGCCGGCTCAGGGTGATCGTGACCACCCCGTCCTGGCGACTGACCTCGATGGCTTCCACGCCGCCCGACGATACTGAGGGCATGGGCTTCAATCCCCACCGGCGCCAAGTGCGCCGCCCGACCGACTACCTGTTCGTCGGTGCCGCCGCGCTCGCCTGCGTCGCCCTGCTGCTGTGGGCGGTCTTCGCGTAGCGCAGCGCCGCTACCTCCGACCCTTCTTGCCGCGCTCGACGATCGCCGCAAACTCCTCGTCGGTGAGCGGCAGCACCGACAGCCGATTGCCCCGGGCGAGCAGCTTGCAGTCGGCCAGCTCGGGCATCGTGCGCAGCTCGTCGAGCGGGACGAAGCGCAGCTCGCGCACCGGCGCCACCGTCACCCAGTCCCAGCGCGGGTCGTCGGGCTTCGACGACGGGTCGTAGTACTTCGACGCCGGGTCGAACTGCGTCGGGTCCGGCTCGGCGCCCTTGACGACCTTGCAGATCCCGGCGGCGCCCGGCGGCTTGGCGTTGGAGTGGTAGAAGATCGCCTGGTCGCCGACCTTCATCGAGCGCATGTAGTTGCGGGCCATGAAGTTGCGCACGCCGTCCCAGCCCTCACGCTCGACGCGCACCAGGTCGGGATAGCCGAACGACTCCGGCTCGCTCTTGAACAGCCACTTGGCCATGTCGATCGAACCGGCTCAGCGACGGGCCGCGATGAGCACGGGGATGACCCGCGTCGTCTTCTGCTGGTACTCGGCGTAGTTCGGGAAGGCGGCGACGCAGCGCTCCCACCACTCGGCGCGCTCGTCGCCGGTGACCTCCCGCACGTGCACGTCGAACGGCTCCGGGCCGTCCTGGACGGTGGCCGCGTCGGGGTCGGCGGTGAGGTTGTGGTACCAGACCGGGTGCTTGGGCGCCCCACCGACGGAGGCGACGAGGGCGTACTCGCCGCCGTGCTCCACCTTCATCAGCGGCGACTTGCGGATCTTGCCGGTCTTGTTGCCGCGGGTGGTGAGGATGATCACCGGCTGGCCGGTGTCGCGCAGCGTGCTCGCCTCCGTGCCACCGGAGCGCTCGTAGGCCTCGACCTGGTCGCGCACCCACTGCCACGGGCTCGGTTCGTACTCTCCTTCGAGGGGCATGCCCGCAATGTAGAGGCGGAGAAATCTAGAACGCGGCCTCGACCACGTCGATCGTCGTGCCGGTGACCGCGGCCACGTCGAAGCGGATGTCGACGCCGCGCGTCCCCGTCGCCGACAGCCAGGCGACGGCCAGGCGCCGCAGCCGGCGCTGCTTGGCCGGCCCGACGGCGGCGAGCCCGCCGCCGAACGCATCGTCACGCCGAGCCTTGACCTCGCAGAACACGACGGTGCCTGCGAGGTGGACGACGAGGTCGAGCTCGCCGTGCGGGCAGCGCCAGTTGCGATCGACGACGACCCCGCCGCGCCGCTCGTACCAGCGAGCCACCTCGCCCTCCGCCCACCGCCCACGCGCCTGGTTCGCCGCGCCGCGGGGCGTCGAAGCTCGGCCGGGGGCAGCTCCTCGACGTTGACGTCCTTGAACGTCAGCACCCGCACCTTCGGCACGAACCGGCTCTTGCGGTACATGTCCCAGACCCATGCGTCGGTCAGCTCCACCTCGATCACCGGCCTGGCCGCGTCGCCGCTGACGTCGAGCTTGACGTCGTTGGCCAGGTAGAACCGGCGCTCGGTCTCCACGGCGTAGCGGAACATGCCCGCGACGTCCTGGTACTCCTGCGCGAGTTGGAGCTCCCGCTCCGCCTCGAAGTTCTCGAGGTCGTCGGAGCTCAACGCGGGTGCCTCATCGCACCGAAACCCTCATTCGACGATCAGTGGACGCGCTTCTCGCGGATCTTCGCAGCCTTGCCGACACGATCGCGCAGGTAGTACAGCTTGGCCCGGCGAACGTCGCCGCGCCTGACCACCTCGAGCTTGACCACCGACGGGGTGTGCACCGGGAACGTGCGCTCGACACCGACGCCGTAGCTCAACTTGCGCACCGTGTAGGTCTCCCCGACGCCACTGCCCTGACGGCCGATGACGTTGCCCTGGAAGATCTGGACGCGCTCCTTGTTGCCCTCGACCACCTTGACGTGCACCTTGACCTCGTCACCGGACGCGAAGTCGGGGATGTCGGTGCGGAGGTTGTCGTTGTCGACGAAATCGGTGGACTTCATGGCGCGGCTTCTCGATCCTCAGAACAGGCGAACGGTGCAGGATACGGGACCGCCGGCACGTCTTCCAACAGTCGCCGGTCGGCGTCGGTCAGCTCACCGGCCAGGTCGGGACGGTCGCGCAGGGTGCGGTGCAGGCGCTGCGCCCGTCGCCAGCGCTCGATGCGGGCGTGGTCGCCGCTGCGCAGCACGTCGGGCACGTCCCAGCCGCGGAACGACGCCGGCCGGGTGTATTGCGGCTCCTCCAGCAGACGATCGGCGCCGAAGCTCTCGGTGACGGTGCTCGTGCTGTTGCCCATCGCCCCCGGCAGCAGGCGGGTGACGGCCTCGATCACCAGGCACGCGGCCACCTCACCGCCGCTGAGGACGACGTCGCCGACGCTCAGCTCGCCGTCGACGAGGTGCTCACGAACCCGGTGGTCGACGCCCTCGTAGCGGCCGCACAGCAGGCTGAACCCCTCGGGCTGGGTGGCGAGGCGCTCGGCCATCCGCTGGTCGAAGCGCCGCCCGCCCGGGCCGAGGAGCAGCAGCGGGCGCGGTGGGTCGGCGGCCTCCACCGACTCGAACACCGGCTGGGCGCGGCATCAGCATCCCGGCGCCACCGCCGAACGGGGCGTCGTCGACGGTGCGGTGCACGTCGGTGGTGTGCTCGCGCAGGTCGTGGGTGCGCAGGTCGAGCAGGCCGGTCGCCCGGGCCTTGCCGAGCAGGCTCTCGTCGCAGAACGCGTCGACCAGCCCCGGGAAGATGGTGAACACGTCGACCCGCATGACCGCCTCAGCCTATGGACCCGGACTTGCACGCTGTTCCGATCTCGTGCGATTCGAGATCCGCGGCACAGCTGCGCACATCTCGAATCGCACGGATGCGCTGGCGGGCGACACACAGCGAGCGCAGCGAGCGGGCCGGTCCGGCCCCTGTGCGGCTCGTACCGGGCACAGCCGCCTGCGCGACCCCAGGGAGGTCGGCCGCGCAGGCCGACCATCAGGCTCAGTCGAACAGGCCGTCCGGGGGGTCGATGGTGACGACACCGCCGGCGCAGGCCACCACGAACGTCACCGGCACGAGCGCCCCGCCGTCCAACTCCAGCAGGTCGTGGGCCGGGTTGGCAACGACGGCGACGCACGCTCCCCGGGGGTGCCGTCGACCTCGACGACCTGCGAGCCGATCAGGTCGTGGACCCACAGCTCGTCGTCGCCGGCGTCCGATGCCGGCAGCGGCTCGGCCGACAGCGTCCGGCCGACGTAGCCCTCGGCCGCAGTGCGATCGTCGATGCCGTCGAAGTGGACGAGCCAGCGCCCGCTCATCGGCCGTGACATGGCGACCGTCACCCACTGCGAACCGGCGCGCAGCGACGCGCCCGGGTCGAGACGCTCCGTACGGTCCGTGATCAGGTCGACGTACAGATCGCCGCGCACCCCGTGCGGCCGCCCGATCCGCCCGACCTCACGCAGCGCAGCGTCGGCCACCACGTCAGCTCACCACCGATCCAACACGCGGCGAGCGCCACAGCGAAGCGGAGGCAGCGAGCACGGCAGGCGCAGGGAGCGGCTCCGCCGCGACCGGAGCACGATCAATCGACGAAATCGACGTCGACCTCTTGGTCGTCGCGTGTGGCGGCGGCCCGCACGACGGTGCGGATGCTCTGCGCGGTGCGGCCGCGACGGCCGATCACGCGGCCGAGATCGCCAGGCCCCACCGTGACCTCGAGCTTGATGCGGTGACGACCTTCGATCGCCCGAACCCGCACGGCCTCGGGATCGTCGACCAGCGAGCGCACCACGTGGGTGAGGACCGCTGTGGCGACCGGCGCCGGGATCTGGTTGGCGGTGTCGACCAGTTCGTCGGTCACGAGGGAACCGGACTACTTCGCCGAAGCCGCGGCCTTGGCGGCGTCGAACTCGGCCCACGCGCCGGAGATCTCCAGCAGCTTGCGCACCCGCTCGGTGGGCTGGGCCCCGTCACGCAACCACTTCACGGCCTTCTCGTTGTCGACCTTCAGCGACGACGGCTCCGTGCGCGGGTTGTACGTGCCGATGATCTGGATGAACCGGCCGTCACGCGGCGAGCGGCTATCGGACGCGACGATCCGGTACTGCGGCTGCTTGGTCTTCCCGACGCGGGTGAGGCGCAACTTGACGGCCATGGTGGATGGGGCTCCTTCGACAACGAACCGGGAGAGGCTATCGCGGGGCACCGGGGAAGCCACCGGGCATGCCCGCCGGGAGCTGCCCGAGCAGGCTCTCCAGGTCGGGGCCACCCGGGCCGCCGAAGCCGGCCGGCAGGCCCGCCGGTCCGCGCTTGCCCTTGCCCTTCTTCCCCTTCTTGCCACGGCCGCCGCCCATCGACACGCCCATCCGCTTCATCATCTTCTGCATCTCCTGGAACTGCTTGATGAGCTTGTTGACGTCGCTGACGGTGGTGCCCGAGCCATTGGCCACCCGGGTGCGCCGGCTGCCGTTCATGATCTCCGGCTTGGCCCGCTCCTGCGGCGTCATCGAGCGGATGATCGCCTCGATCGGCTTGAGCTGATCGTCGTCGATCTTGGCGCCCTTCAGCTCCTTGGGCACGCCGGGCATCAGCCCGAGGAGGCCGCCGAGCGGACCCATCTTCTTGAGCTGCTGCATCTGCTCGAGGAAGTCGTCGAGCGTGAACTGCCCCTCCAGCAGGCGCTCGGCGGCCTCCTCGGCCTGCTCCTTCTCCCACGCCTGCTCGGCCTTGTCGATCAGCGTGAGCACGTCGCCCATGCCGAGGATCCGGCTGGCCATGCGGTCCGGGTGGAACTGCTCGAACTCGTTGAGCTTCTCACCCGTGGAGGCGAAGGCGATCGGCCGGCCGATGACCTCCTTGACACTCAGCGCCGCGCCGCCGCGGGCGTCGCCGTCGAGCTTGGACATGATCACGCCGTCGATCGCCAGCGTCTCGTGGAACGCCTGGGCGACGCCGACCGCGTCCTGACCGGTCATCGCGTCGATGACGAGGAACGTGTAGTCCGGCTGGACCACGACGGAGATCTGACGGACCTGCTCCATCAGCTCGGCGTCGATCGACAGGCGCCCGGCGGTGTCGACGAGGAGCACGTCCTTGCCGAGGCGGCGGGCCTCCTCCAGGCCGCGGCGGGCCGTGGAGACCGGGTCGGTCGGCTCGCTGAACACCGGCACGTCGACCTGGCGGCCGAGGGTGCGCAGCTGCTCGACGGCGGCGGGGCGCTGCAGGTCGGCGCCGACCATCAGCGGCTGGCGGCCCTGGCTCTTGAACCAGCGGGCCAGCTTGGCCGTGTTCGTGGTCTTGCCGGAGCCCTGCAGACCGGCCATCAGGATCACCGTCGGCGGGCGGCTGGCGTAGGTGATCTTCAGGGTCTCGCCGCCGAGCATGGCGGTGAGCTCCTGGTTGACGATCTTGACGACCTGCTGGCTCGGGTCGAGGACCTGGCTGAGCTTGGCGCCGATCGCCTGCTCGCGGATGCGGGCGACGACGTTGCGCACGACGGTGACGTTGACGTCGGCCTCGAGCAGCGCCGTGCGGATCTCCCGGAGGATCTCGTCGACGTCGTCGTCGGTCAGCCGACCCTTGCCGCGGACCCGTTTGACGATCGCTTCGAGGCGATTGGAGAGGGAATCGAACATGAGCGTGTTCCTCAGTTCTCGCTGAACAGCGCGTCGACGAACTGGTTCGGGTCGAACGGGACGAGGTCCTCGATCTGCTCGCCGAGGCCGACGAGCTTGACGGGGATGCCCAGCTCGGTCTCGATGGCGAAGACGATGCCGCCCTTGGCCGACCCGTCGAGCTTGGTGAGCACGACGCCGGTGAGGCCGGAGCCGTCGCCGTCTCCGTGCATCGCGGTCGCCGCGCCGAACTCCTTCGCCTGGGTGAGGCCGTTCTGCCCAGTGGTGGCGTCGATCACCAGCAGCACCTCGGTGACCCGCCCGGCACCCTTGGAGGCCACGCGGCGGACCTTGCGCAGCTCGTCCATCAGGTTGGTCTTGGTGTGCAGGCGCCCAGCCGTGTCGGCCAGCACGAGGTCGACGTGACGGGCGTGAGCGCGCTCGACCGCGTCGAAGATCACCGAGCTGGGATCGCCGCCCTCGTTGCCGCGGACCATCTCCGCCCCGGAGCGCTCGGCCCACGTGCCGAGCTGCTCGGCGGCCGCGGCACGGAACGTGTCGCCGGCGGCGAGCAGCACGCTGCGGCCCTCGCCGACCTGCAGCGCGGCGACCTTGCCGATCGTCGTCGTCTTGCCGACGCCGTTGACGCCGATGAACAGCCAGACGTTCGGGCCGTCGGCCCCCTCGGCCGGCGGTTCGAAGTGCAGCTCCCGATCGACGTCGGCGAGGCGCGAGGCCATGTCGGCCTGCAGCGCGCCCAGCAGTTGCTCGGGACCGGTGATCTCCTTGGCCTTCACCCGGTCGCGCAGCGGGTCGAGCAGCGCGTCGGTGACGCCGATGCCGACGTCGGCACGCAGCAGCGCCTCCTCCAGGTCGTCCCAGGTCTCGGCCGTGATCCCCGAGCGACTGCGCACGCCGAGCAGCGCGCCGGTGAGCGCGCTGCGGGCCTTGGCCATCCGGCTGCGGAACGACGGGCGCTCCAGGACGGCCGGCGCCTCGACGACCTCGACCTCCTCGGCCTCGACGACGTCGGCGGGCGGCACCTCGTCGACGACGACGCCGGTTTCGAGCGTCGGCTGGGCGGCGTCGGGGACGGCCGGTGGCGGCGGGTGGTCGATCGACGACGGCGGTGCACTGGGCGGTACCTCGGGTGGTGCGCTCCGCCGCCGGTTGAGCAGCAGGACGCCGAGTCCGACGACGAGGACCACGGCGATGAGGACGAGATAGATCCACGGCATGGCCTGTCCACGCTACCCGTGGCGGCGGCGCGGTCGCCGCCCGATGCGGGGTCCTGTCAGGGCTCGGAGGTGTCGTGGCAATGGGCGAGCAGCACCGCGCCGACCCCGATCACCAGCAGACGCGACGCAAGTCGCCAGCACCCGTGGGTCGCCCGTCGCGTCGTGGTGAACCGATGCCGCAAGGGCCGCACGGCCGGATCGCGGCGCGTGCGGCGACGCTGCCGCCGCGCTGTCGACCCGTGCCATGACGACCGCCGCGACGACCCCGACCACGGCGACGAGGATCGCCACGGCCGCAGCCGCCCGTTCGATCGCCTTTCGCCGTTGCGGTGCCGTCTCGTCCATGCCATCAGCGAACCACTCGACCGTGTCGCCGTCATGAGCAACGGCTACTCATCGGCCCGGGGCGCTCAGGCGGTGGTCGACACCCGCTCGGTGATCACCTTCGACGAGCCGCCGGGCTGCATCGTCACGCCGAGCAGGCAGTCGCCGGCCTCCATCGTGCGCTTCTGGTGGCTGACGATCAGCAGCTGAGCCTCTCGGCGGAACTCGTCGATCAGCCCGAGGAAGCGGTGCAGGTTGACGTCGTCGAGCGCGGCCTCGACCTCGTCCATCACGTAGAACGGCGACGGCCGGCTGCGGAACACGGCGAACAGGTAGGCCAGCGCGGTCAGGGAGCGCTCGCCACCGGACAGCAGCGACAGCTTCTTGACGTTCTTGCCGCTCGGCTTGGCCTCGACCTCGACGCCGGTGTTCAGCAGGTCGTCCGGCGTGGTCAGCACGAGGCGCCCCGAGCCCCCCGGGAACAGGTTGTCGAACAGCGCGGTGAAGTGCGTGCTGACGTCGGCGAACGCCGCGGCGAAGACGCTCTGGATCTCCAGATCGACGGCCTTGATCACCCGCAGCAGGTCCCGGCGGGTGGTGCGGATGTCCTCCAGCTGGGCCTCCAGGAACGTGTGCCGCTCCTGCAGCTCGGTGAACTCCTGGAGGGCCAGCGGGTTGATCGGCCCGAGCAGGCGCAGCTCGCGCTCCAGGTCGCGCACCCGGCCGGCCGGGTTGGCGCCCTCGGGCAGCTCCGGCGGCGACGCGGCCATCGCTGCCTCCGGCTCGATGTCGTGGTCGCGGCGCAGCGCCTCCACCGCGCCCTCCAGGCGCAGGCGGACCTCGGCCTCGTCGAGCTCGACCCGGCGCTGCCGCTCGCGCAGCTCGTCGAGCTGACGCTCGGTCTCGGCGCGGCTGCGCCGAGCCTCGTCGAGACGGGCGGCGATCGCCCGGACCTCGTCACTCTGGCGGCGACGCAGCTCCTGCAGCTCGGCATGACGGGTCTCGATCGCGCCACGGTGGACGGCGACCAGTGCATCGAGCCGATCGACGGCGACGATGCTGCGCTCGACGGCAAGGCGCCGCTCGTGGGCCTCGGCGCGGGCCGCTACGTCGGCCTCGAGGCGACGCTCGGTGTCGGCGAGGCGGCGCTCCAGCAGCTGCTCGCGCTCGCGCAGCCCGGCGCTGCGGACCTCCAGGGCGCGGCGCCGGTCGCCCAGCTCGCGGGCCTCGGCGTCGAGCGCGGCACGGGCCGCGGTGCGCGCCCGGGCGGCAGTGACCTCGGCCTGCTCGGCGGCCTCCAGGCCCGGCAGCGCGGCTTCCAGCTCGGCGATGCGGGCGCGCTCGCCGGCAAGCCGCTCGTCGACGTCGGCGGCCTGCTGATCGATCGCGGCCAGCTCGGCGTCGACCTCACGGCGCTCGCGCTGGGCCGTGGCCAGCGCGCCGGAGGCCGCGCTGAACCCGGCGTCGTGGGCGTCGAGCCGGCGGGTGAGCGTCTGCTCGTTCGTCCGGGCGGCGACCAGCTCGGACTCGGCCTCGCGCAGCGCCCCGGTGCACGCCGCCAGCGCCTGCTCGGCGGCCGCGAACCGTTGCTGGGCCTCGTCGAGCGCCGCCGCGGTGGCCCCGCCGCCCGCCGCGCCGAGCCGCCAGCCGGTCGGCCCGAAGCGGTCACCGCCCTCGGTGACGACGACGGTCTCCGGCCGGGCCAGGGCGAGGTCGAGCCCCTCCTCCCACGAGGCGACGCGCACCGCCCCGGCCAACAGCCGCCCGACCAGCTCGGCGACCCCCGGCCGCGTGCTGCGAACGTGCGCGGCGACGAGCCGGTCGTCACTCGACGACGCCGCCCGGCCCGCTCGTTCCTCTCCCAGCGCACCATGCTGCGAGGCGTCGCCCGGTACGACCGGACCGGTCGCTACCGCACCGGTGACCCTCTCGCCAGCGGCATCCGCCGCGCCGACGCCGGGTGTCGGCAGCGCGCCGTCCGACCCCACCGGACCTGTCGCCGCCCCGGTGCCGGCAACCGCCGGGCGACCGCCGTGCGCCGCATCGACGCCGAGCACGTCCCCGGCATCGTCCGACGCCACCGAACCAGTGGCCGTCGCGCCGGCGACCGCCGGCAAGCGAACCTCGCCCGAGTCGGCACCAACGGCGGACACGGCATCGCTCGACGCCGGTGAACCAGTCACCGCCGCAGCGCGGGCAACCGCCGAACGACCGGCATCCACCCCGGCGACGCTGGGCACGGCATCGTCCGACACCACCGAGCCGGTCGCTGCCGCGCCGGCGACCGCCTGACGACCGGCGGCCGGCGAGTCGACGCCGAGGGCGAGGACGGCGCCGTGGACGTTCGAGGCGCGCAGCGATTCGAGAGCGCGGCGACCGACGTCGGGCGAGCCGACGACGACGGCCTGCAGCGCCTCGCCGAGCGCGGCCTCGACGGCGGGCTCCCAGCCGTCGTCGATCTCGACGACGTCGAGCAGCGTGCCGACCACGCCGTCGACGCCGGTCAGCAGGTCGGCGCCGGCCTTGGCGCGGGCGCTCTCCAGCGCCTGGCGCAGCGCCTCGGCGCGCGACTGCCAGCGGGCGTGGTCGTCGCCGGCGACGAGCCGGGCTGCTGCGGCGGCCTGCTGGCGCTCCTCGGCGACGGCCCGGCGCGACTCGGCCGCCTCCAGCTCGGCGACGAGGTCGGCCTCGACCCCCTCCCCCGCGTCCAGCTCCGCACGGCTCGTGGCGACCTGGGCGTCGAGCCGCTCGGCCTTCTCGCGCAGCCCGGCGGCGCGCTGCGTCACCCGGCGGGCCTCGCCCTCCACCCGGGCGACGCCGGCCTGCAACGTCCGCAGCTCGCCACGGGCCTCGGCCGCCGCGCTCGCCGCCGCGTTCGACGGGGCGACGACGGCCGTGTCGCCCGCCGCGGCCTCGCGGCGCAGCGCCAGCTCGCCCTCGGCCTCCTCCAGCTCCGACGCTGCCGGGCCGACCGCCTCGATCTCGGCGCGCACCGCGTCGAGATCCGCCTGCACCCGCATCGCGTCCGCTTCGAGATTGGCGACGACGCCGGCATCCATCAGCTGCTGGCTGTCGCGCTCCATCGACCGGCGGCGCTCGACGATCACGGCGGCGATGCCACGGGCCCGCTCGCGCAGGTGCTCGACGCGGACCATCTCGTCGCCGAGATCCGTGTCGCCACGGGCGGTCAGCTCGGCCTCGGCGGCGAGCACGGTGGTGTCGAGGGCGCCCAGCTGCGACCGCAGCTCGCCGTCGCGGCGGGTCAGCTCGCCCTGCTCGGTCGACTGGGCGACGAGCCGCTGGCGCAGCCCGGCGATCTCCCGGCCGGCGAGGAACACCTGCAACGTCGCCAGCTCGCCGATCAGCTCGCCGTGGCGGCGGGCGGCCTCGGCCTGGCGCTCAAGCGGCCGGAGCTGACGGCGGACCTCGCGCAGCAGGTCCTGGACGCGCAGCAGGCTGGCCTCGGTGGCGTCGAGACGGCGCTCGGACTTCTCCTTGCGGCGGCGGAACTTGAGGACGCCGGCGGCCTCCTCGATGATCGCCCGGCGGTCCTCGGGGCGGGCGTTGAGGACGCCGTCGATCTGGCCCTGGCTGATGATGACGTGCTGCTGGCGGCCGACGCCGGCGTCGGAGAGCAGCTCCTGGACGTCGAGCAGGCGGCAGTTGACGCCGTTGATCGCGTACTCGCTCTCACCCGTGCGGAACAGCGTCCGCGACACGGTGACCTCGGTGAACTCGATCGGCAGCAGGCCCGCGGAGTTGTCGAGGGTCAGGGCCACCTCGGCGCGGCCGAGCGCCGGGCGCTTGGCGGTGCCGGCGAAGATGACGTCGTCCATCTTCTGGCTGCGCACCGCCGACGGGGCCTGCGCACCGAGCACCCAGGCGACGGCGTCGACGACGTTCGACTTGCCCGACCCGTTGGGGCCGACGACGACGGTGACACCCGGCTCCAGCTGGAGCGTCGTGGCGTCGGCGAACGACTTGAACCCCTTGAGGGTGAGCGCTTTCAAGAACACAGCGGCTCAACGGTAGCTGCGAGGTCCCCACCGCGCGCCGGACCCCACCGCTGTCACGTTCTTGACGATGAATCGCGCCCGATCTGCTCGATTCGTCGTCAAGTTCGGAACTTGACGCAGGATCGCGCCGGCGGGAGCGTGGGACGATCGATGGCGTGGATGCCGGCGAGGTGGTCGAGCGGCTGCGGCGCGCCGGGTGCGTCGCCGCCGAGGAGGAGGCCGCGGAGCTGTGCCGCGCGGCCGGTGGCGATGCGCAGATGCTCGCCGGGATGCTGGACAGGCGCGAGGGCGGCGAGCCGCTGGCCTGGGTGGTCGGCGGGATCGACTTCGGCGGCCGGCGCATCGCCGTCGACCCCGGCGTGTACGTGCCACGGGCGCACACCGTCGACCTGGTGCGGCGTGCCGCCGCGCTGCTCGGGCCGGGCGGTCGGGCGGTGGACCTGTGCACCGGCTGCGGGGCCGTCGCCGCCGCGTTGGGTGGCGTCGGCGTCGACCTCGACCCCCGGGCGGTGGCGTGCGCCCGCCGCAACGGCGTGCCGGCGGTGGTCGCCGACGTCGCCGCGGTGCCCTTCGCCGAGGGCATGTTCGGCGTCGTCACCGCCGTGCCGCCGTACGTCCCGACCGCCGCTCGGCGGCTGCTGCCCGCCGACGTGCAGGCGTTCGAGCCGTCGCTCGCCCTCGACGGCGGCCCCGACGGGCTGGCCGTCGTCGCGAGCGTCATCGGCGCCGCGGCCCGGTTGCTCCGCCCCGGCGGCTGGCTGCTCGTCGAGATCGGCGGCGACCAGGGCCACCCGGCCGCGGAACACCTGCACGCCAAGGGCTTCGTCGACGTCGACGCCTGGACCGACGACGACGGCGACCTGCGCGGCATCCTCGCCCGCGCTGTCCGGTGAGCACGGCCTTGGAGTGTCAGCGGCGCGATGGAGTGGCTGGCGCGCGGCGGGGGCGCGAGATCCACTCCATCGCACACGTGGCACTCCGAGCGCGCGGCTGGCACTCCGACCGTCGACGATGACGATGACGGGCGGCGACGGTTGGGTCAGTGCTGGCAGCGGGGGCAGAAGCAGGTGCTGCGGCCGCCGGAGACCGTTCTGACGACGGTCGCGCGACGGCACGTCAGGCAGCGCTGGCCGGCTCGGTCGTAGACCCGGTGGTGCAACTGGAACCAGCCGCCCTGGCCCTCCAGGTCGACGTACTGGGTGTCGTTCAGCGTGCTCCCGCCGGCCTCGATCGCCTGCGCCAGCGTCTCGTGGATCGCCCGGTGCAGCCGCCCGATCTCCCGGGTCGTCAACGACGACGCCAGCCGGTCGGGGCGCAGCCTGGCGAGGTGCAGCGTCTCGTCGCAGTAGATGTTGCCGATCCCGGCGATGACGTGCTGGTCGAGCAGCAGCGGCTTGAGCCGGCGGTCCCGGCCACGCAGCAGCGCGGTCAGCTCGGCCCGCGACAGCCCGTCGGTCACCGGGTCGATGCCGAGCTTGGACAGCTCCGGCAGCTCGGCGGCGACGTTGCCCGGGTCGAACACGACGACCTCGCCGAACGTGCGCGGGTCGACGAACCACAGCTCCTCGGCCGGGCGGCCGCCAGGTCCGCCACCGGCTTCCAGGTGCAGCACGACGTGGGTGTGCGGCGGCCGCGGCGCGCCCGGCGGGGCGAGCAGCACTCGGCCGCTCATCCGCAGGTGGATCATCAGCACGTCGCCGCTGTCGAGCTGGCCGAGCAGGTACTTGCCGCGCCGGCCCCACCCGGCGATCGCCACCCCCGTCAACCCGTCGATCAACGCCTGCGCCGACGTCCGCCGCACCGTCCGCTCGCGACCGACCTCGACCCGCGCCACCCGCCGGCCGGCGACGTTCGCCGCCAGCCCGCGCCGCACCGTCTCCACCTCCGGCAGCTCCGGCACGTCAGTCCTTCACCCTCACTCGTTCGCTCGCTCGGCTCGCTCGCTCCGTTCGGTCGAGCTTCGAGGGGCATCGCGGAGCACCCCCTCCGCACCACCCCCACCCGCGCCGAACCTCGGTGGTCTTCATCCGGCTTCGGCGAGCAGGATCGAGCAGGCCTCCTCGGCGGCGCCCTGCTCGGCGACCTTCTTCGAGCGGCCCTCGCCCCGGCCGAGCGAGCGGCCGGCGACGATCGCCGTCGCCACGAAGTGCTTGTCGTGATCCGGCCCCGAGTCGGACACGACGTACACCGGGGCGACGTCGTACAGCCGGGCGCTGATCTCCTGCAGCAGCGTCTTGTGGTCGAGCCGGTCGAGCTGGGCGACGGCCGCGACGAGCCGCTCGGAGAACAGCCGCTCGATCAACGCGCGAGCGGCCTCGACGCCGCCGTCGAGGTACACCGCGCCGAGCACCGCCTCCAACGCGTCCGACAGGATCGACGGCTTCTGCCGGCCGCCGGCATGGTCCTCGCCGCGCCCGAGCAGCAGGCGCGGCCCGAGCCTCGATCGTCGCCGCGACCTCGGCGAGCGCCTTGGCGTTGACGACGCTCTTGCGCAGATCGGTGAGCTTGCCCTCCGGCAGGTCGGTGTGCCGGCGGTAGACGACGTCGGCGATCACCCAGCCGAGCACGGCGTCGCCGAGGAACTCCAAGCGCTCGTTGGACGCCTCCCCGCCGACCTCGGCGCACCACGAGCGATGGGCCATCGCCCGGCGCAGCAGCGACGGGTCGTCGAACGTGTAGCCGAGGCGCGCGCCGAGACCGTCGAGATCGGGCTCGAAGGCGCTGACGTTCACACGGTCCTAGGGCTCAGGCGTCCTTGACCCGGTCGTAGACGTAGTCGACGGCGTCGCGCACGGTCTTCAGGTCCGCCAGATCCTCGTCCTCGATGCGGAAGCCCTCGGCACGCTCGCTGAGCTCCTCCTCCAACGCCTCGACGAGCTCGATCAACGCCAGCGAGTCGGCGTCGAGGTCGTCGACGAACGACTGCCCCTGGCTGATGGTCGACGGGTCGATCTCGAGGATGTCGGCGAGGTTGCCACGGACGATCTCGAACACGGCGTCACGGTCGAGCGGAGCGGAGGTGTCGGACGGCACGGGCCGGAATGGTACCGGCGCGCTCGACCCGGGCGAGTCATCGCGACTCCCAGACGCGGCGCGTGCCGAAGCGCAGCGGAGGCGGCGAGCACGGCAGGCGAAGGGGGGCAGCTCGGCTGCGACCGGAGCACGAACGTGGTCAGGCGACCGCGGCGCGGATCGCGTCGACCAGCTCGGCGTCGACGAGATCCCGGGCCAGGGTGATCGCGTTCAGCATCGCCGTCGGTCCGGACGAGCCGTGGCTGATGATGCACACGCCGTCGACGCCGAGCAGGACCGCCCCGCCGTACGTGTCCGGACTCAGCTCGGTGATGATCGGCCAGATCACCGGGGCGAGCGCGTCGGCGTGGGCCCTGATCTCCTCGGACTCGGCGAACGCGCTGAACAACCGGTCGAACAGCACCTTCAAACTGCCCTCCAGCGCCTTCAGGGCGACGTTGCCGGTGAACCCGTCGGTCACGACGACGTCGGCCGCCTTGGTCAGCAGATCGCGGCCCTCGATGTTGCCGACGAACTTGATCCCGGGCGTCGCGCCGAGCAGCTCGTAGGCCTCCTTGCGGAGGGTGTCGCCCTTGCCGGGCTCCTCGCCGATCGACAGCAGCCCGACCTTCGGCTCGGCGATGCCGAAGCGGTGGCTGGCGTAGACCGAGCCCATCTGGGCGAACTGGGTGAGCCACTCGACCTGCACCTCGGCGTTGGCGCCGCTGTCGAGCATGATGTTCGGCCGCTCGCCGGGCACCGGGATGGTGGTGGCGATGGCCGGGCGGCTGACGCCCCTGATCCGACCCATCCGCAGCAGCGCGGCGGCCATCGTCGCCCCGGTGTTGCCGGCCGAGACCATCGCCGATGCCGTGCCGTCGCGCACCGCCTCGGCGGCGCGCACGAGCGTCGAGTCCTTCTTGCGGCGGACGCCGCCGGCTGCGTCCTCGTGCATCTCGATGACCTCGGACGCAGCGATCAGCGGCAGCCCGCCGGTGCCGCCGAGGTCAGCGGGGCCGACGAAGACGATCGGGATGCCGGCCTCGGCGGCGGCGTGGGCACCGGCGAGGATGTCGCCCGGTGCACGGTCGCCACCCATCGCGTCGACGGCGATCGGCAGCATGTCAGCTCAGTTCGGTGGGGGATGCGGCGCTGCGGTCAGCCCACGTCGACCGCGACGCGGTCCTTGTACCAGCCGCACGACGGGCACACGGTGTGCGGCAGCTTCGCCGCGGCGCAGCGCGGGCACACGCTGCGGGCGGGTGCGTGGAGCTGCCACGCCCCGGCGCGGCGGCTGCGCGTCTTCGACTTGGACTTCTTCTTCTTGGGGACAGCCATCTGGACTCCCTGTGCTTCGGACCCATGAGCTTCGAGTCCGGGGCCGTCTCGGACGAAATCGGCAGGTGAGGGTAGCTGCAACGAGGGCGGATCGGCTACGTCAAACGAGCTTCGGTCGAGCGAAGCTGCTCCCTACGCCTGCCGTGCTCGTCGCCTCTGCTGCGCTTCGGCGCTCGCCGCCCCTCGGATCGGCGATCACTCCAGCTCGGTGCGCAGCGCGGCGAGGGCGTCCCAGCGCGGGTCGGTCTCGGTGACGGTGCACTCGCAGCCGGTCGTGTTGCGGTCGACGCCGCACTGCGGGCACAGGCCGGCGCAGTCCTCCCGGCACACCGGGGTCTCGGGCAGCTCCAGCAGGAGCAGCTCCCGGACCATCGGGCGCAGGTCGAGCTGGTCGCCGATCAGCTCGAACGCGTCGGGGTCGGTGACGGTGTGCTGGTACAGCTCGTGGACCTCGGCGGTCGCGACGCCCGCCGCCGGGGTCAGGCAGCGCCGGCAGGTCCCGCTCCACGGGGCGGCGACGGCGCCGGTGACGACGATCCCGTCCGACAGCGACTCGAGGTGGAGGTGGACGTCGACCTCGGCATCCGCGGCCAGGTGGGCGTCGTCGACGTCGAGCTCGGCCTGGGTCACCGACATCTCGACGTCACGCTCGTTGCCGGGCCGGCGGAGCAGCTCCGCCGCATTGATCACCAGCGGGTTCGCCATGGGAGGAAGGCTAGAGCGGCCGAAGGCCGCCCTTCGAAGCTCGACCGAGACGAGCGAGCGCGGCGAGCGAATCGGGCGTCGACGACCTACGGGCGGCCGAAACCCGCCGAACGGTCCTGGTCGAAGAAGCCCTTGGTGGGGTCCTCTTCCTCCTCGGCCTGGATGATCGGGACGTCGCGGGTGCTGCCGATGGCCAGCTTGGTGCGACCGGCGGCGACGGTCTTCTGCAGGCGGTCGAGGAGGATCTCGAAGCTGGCGAGGCGCTGGTCGAGGAAGTCCTCGGTCTCGTGGCGCAGCCGGCGGGCATCCTGCTCGGCGGCCTCGTTGATCTGCCGGGCGCGGGCATCGGCGGCGCGCACGACCTCGGTGCGCTGCACCATTCGCTCGGCCTGCACCCGGGCGGCCTCGAGCAGCTCGTCGGCCTCGCGGCGGGTCTTGGCGACGAACTCCTGGCGCTCCTTGATCATCCACCGGGCCTGGCGCATCTCCCCCGGCAGGCGGTGCAGCACGTCCTCCAGGCGGGCGACGACGTCGTCACGGTCGATGCGCGGCGACGACGACAGCGGCATCGTCGGCGCCGTGGCGATCAGGTCGATGACGTCACGCAGCAGCGCCTCGGCCTCGCCGACGTAGCCGTTGTTGGCGCGGACGTACGCGTCCGAGTCGTCGAGCAGCTCGTCCTCGTAGTCGTCGTAGTCGTCGTAGTCGTCGTTGCTCATGTCGTCGGTCTCGAATCGTCTCGAATGCTCGGGCGCGCCGGTCAGCCGGCGGCGACGGGGAACTTGGCGGTCAGCTCGGCGGCGACGGGGGCCGGCACCATGCCGGTGACGTCGTCACCCTGCTGGGCGATCTCGCGGATGAAGCGGCTGCTGATGAACGACAGCGCCGGCGTGCACGGCAGGTAGACGGTGCGGAACCCGCTGACCGCATGGTTCGTCTGGGCCATCTGCTGCTCGACCTCGAAGTCGCCAGGTGTGCGCAGGCCCTTGACGATGAAGCGCACCCGGGCGTCGCGGGCGGCGTGCACTGCGAGACCGGGGAACGCGGCGACGGTGACGCCGTCGAGGTGGGCGACGCTCGCCCGGATCATCCCCAGGCGCTCGTCGAGCGTGAACATCCCACCCGGCTTGGACGGGTTGTGCATGGTCGCCACGACGACGGAGCCGAACAGCTCGACGGCCTGCTCGACGACGTCGAGGTGCCCGTTGTGGAACGGATCGAAGCTCCCCGGGTACAGGGCCGCGGCACGTTCGCTCTGCTCGCCTCGCTCGCTCACCGGCGCACCTCACCTGCGGCCACGGTGCGCCGCTGACCGGACCGCACCGCAACACCGACTCGCTCGCTGCGCTCGCTCATGAAGCGGCTCAGGGTACCCGTTCCAGCACCGTGACCCAGGTGCGGCCATAGCCGCGGGCGCGGCGGGCGCTCCAGCCGTCCGGGGCGGTGACCTCGGCCCCGGCCTCGGCGACCACCAGCCCGGCGTCCAACATGCCGAGCAGGCGCGGCCAGGCGTCGAACTCGTACGGCGGGTCGGCGAAGGCGACGTCGATGCCGCGCGCCGCCGGCACCCAGGCGAGCACGTCGCCGGTGACGACCGTCGCCCGGTCGGCCAGCCCGAGGGCGGCGATGTTGGCCCGCAACGCCGCCAGCGCGGCGCGATCGCGCTCGACGAACGTGCACCGCTCGGCGCCGCGCGACAGGGCCTCGATGCCGAGCGCGCCGGACCCGGCGAACAGGTCGACGACGACCGCCCCGTCCAGCTCGACGGTGTGGGCCAGCGAGTTGAACACCGCCTGGCGGACCTTGTCGGTCGTCGGCCGGGTGGTCAGTCCGTCGGGGGCGACGAGCCTGCGGCCGCCGAGCGAACCGGAGATCACCCGCATCGACGGCACACTACGGGGGTGTTCGAGCCGGAGGAGATCATCGTCTGCATCGACTGCGGCGGCCGCTGCCACCTGCTCACCAAACCGCCCGAGGATGGCGTCTGGGAGCCCGGCGAGATCGTCGCCTACCGCTGCGAGGACTGCCTCGACCGCTGGGACCTCGTCTTGCCCGAGGATCCCGAGTAGCGCCCATCTCGCCAAGGTGGGCGGTGCAGCCAGGAACGGCAAGCGCCGAAGCGAAGCGGAGGCGGCGAGCACGGCAGGCGCACGGAGCGGCTTGGCCGCGACCGGAGCACGAATGTCGGCGGCTTGGCCGCGACCGGAGCTCGGGTGACGGCGGCTTGGCCGCGACCGGAGCTCGGGTGACGGCGTCAGCTCGTTGCCAGCTGCACGGTGCCTCCTTGGCAGGTGACGCCCTCCTCGGGGGTCTGCGGGCCGTGCTCGAACAGGGCGATGAACTGGGCGAGGCGGGGATCGTCGACCGAATCGAGGTACAGCTGCTTGCCCCACGCGGTGGCGACGACCTTGGCCGGCAGGCCCTCGTACGGCGAGATCAACAGGAAGTCCTTGCTCGGCTCCAGCGCGCGCAGCTCGGCGATCTGGTCGGCCGGCAGGTCGGGCGAGTAGGTGATCCACACCGCGCCGTGCTCCATCGAGTGCACGCCGGTCTCGTTGTAGATCGGCTGGTCGTAGAACTGACAGGTCTGCCACACCGGGTTGTGCGGCCCGCCGACCGGCGGCGTCTGCGGGTAGTCGACGTGGGTGTCGACGTGCGTCCGGGCGAGACCGGCGTAGGTCTTGGTGCCCTCTGGCTCGCCGGGAAACGTCGACGGCGTGGCCGCCTCGGTCGTCGGGGCCTCGGCCGTCGGGGCGACCGTCGCCGCCGTGGCCGTCGGCGCCGCCTTCGAGTCCGTCGAGCACCCGGCCAGCCCGGCCGTCGCCACGATCGCCACCACCGCCGCCAGCACCTGTCGCATCGCCCGGCAGTGTGCCGCTCGGCGCAGCGGATTCCCCGTCACCCCTCCGCCCCACGTTCGTGTCGCGGTCCTGACCGCAGAGGGCCCCGGTCAGGACCGCGCGACACGAACGACGGGTTCAGGCGGGCGACGACGACAGCGAGGCCAGCGACGACAGGCCGTCCCACACGTCGGTGAACCTCGTCGTCAGCGGCGAGCAGCCGATCCGCACGACGTTCGGCTCGCGAAAGTCGGCGATCACCTTGCGCGCCGCCAGCGCGGGCACGAGCCTGCGGGCGTCGGGATGCAGGACGTTGAGGTGACCGCCACGGCGCAGCGGGTCGCGCGGCGTCGACGTCACCAGCCCGAGCCCATCGCACACCTCGATGCCGAACTGGGTCAGCGCGCCCGCCTTCACGGCGATCGCGTCGATCCCGGCTCGGGCGCTCAACGCGATCCCCTCCTCGGCCGCCGCCAACGCCAGGATCGACGGCGTCCCCAGCAACACCCGGCCGATGTCGGGCCGGGGCGTGAACGTCGGGCCCATCGCGAACTGGTCGACCTGCCCGAACCATCCCCAGATCGGCTGCTCCAGGACCTGCTGCAGGTGCGTCGCCACGTAGGTCCACGCCGGCGCGCCCGGGCCGCCGTTGAGGAACTTGTACGTGCAGCCGACGGCCAGCTCGGCGCCGGCGGCGTGCAGGTCGACGTTCAGCACCCCGGCGGCGTGCGACAGGTCCCAGAGCACCAGCGCGCCCGCGGCCGTCGCCCGCGCCGTCTCGGCGACGACGTCGACGACCTCGGCGCTGCGGTAGTCGACCACCGAGCGCACCGCGACGGCGACGTCCTCGAGCCGGTCGAAGCCGTGGCGGACGGTGCGACCGGCGGCCGCAGCCACGCCGTCGACGACGTAGCGATCGGTCGGGAACTCGCCCTCGCCGACCGCGATCACCGAGCGATCGGGGCGCAGCGCGAGCGCCGCGTGAACCAGTTGGTACAGGTTGACCGTCGTCGAATCGTGGACCGCCACCTCGCCGGGCCGGGCGCCGATCAGCGGCGCGAGCCGGTCGCCGACGCGCTGGGGCATGTCCAGCCAGGTGTCCCACGAGCCGATCAGGCCGGCGCCCCACTCCCCCGTCACCAGCGACGCCAGCCGCGCCGCCGTCGCCCGGGGCGGCATCCCCAGCGAGTTGCCGTCGAGGTAGATCACGTCCGGGTCGGGGATCAGGAACTCGTCGCGGAAGGCCCGCAACGGGTCGGTGGCATCGAGCGTCTCGGCATCCATGCGGCTGGGCACACCGGAACCGTAGATGCCACAGTGACGCCCATGGACTTCTCCTGGACGCCCGAGCAGGACGAGCTGCGCGAGACCGCCCGCCGGGTGGCGGCCGACGGCGTGGCCAGGTACGGCCGCCACAACGACTCGTGGATCAACGGCTACTCCAAGGAGTTCTCCAAGGTGCTCGCCGAGCACGGCTGGATCGGGCTGACGTGGCCGACCGAGTTCGGCGGCGGCGGCAAGCCCCCGATCGACCGGCTGATCGTCGGCGAGGAGATGATCAAGGCCGGCGCGCCGATCGCTGCGTCGTGGTTCGCCGACCGCCAGATGGGCCCGACGCTGATCGCCTACGGCCGCCCCGACCAGCAGGCCGAGTTCCTGCCGAAGATCCTCTCCGGCGAGACCACCTGGTGCATCGGGATGAGCGAGCCGGAGGCCGGCTCCGACCTCGCCTCGCTGCGCACCTCCGCGGTGCGCCAGGGCGACGAGTGGGTGATCAACGGCCAGAAGATCTGGACGAGCTTCGCCGCGGTGTCCGACTACTGCTACTGCATCTGCCGCACGTCCACCGAGGGACCGCCGCACGCCGGGATCAGCGAGATCATCGTGCCGATGGACACGCCGGGCATCGAGGTCCGCCCGATCAAGGACATGACCACCAACCGCCACTTCTGCGAGGTGTTCTTCACCGACGTGCGCGTGCCGGCGGTCAACCTGGTCGGCACCGAGGGCGGGGCGTTCAAGCAGACGATGCGCCAGCTCGAGCACGAGCGCGGCGGCATCGACCGGCTCGTGTCGAACTGGGCGCTGTACCAGGACGCGCTGGCGGTCGCCGACACCTCCGACCCGATCGTGCGCCAGGAGATCGCGGCAATCGAGGCCGGCTACCGGATCGGGCGGATCCTCGTCGTGCGCGAGGTGCTCAAGCAGGCGCCGGCCGGCTTCTCGGCGGCGACGAAGTGCTTCTGCACCGAGCACGAGCAGCGCGTCGCCGACTTCGTCGCCGCCACCCTCGGCGCCGAGGCGACCCTGTGGGACATGACCGCCCGGGGCTTCGCCTACGCCCCCGGCTACACGATCATGGGCGGCACGTCGAACGTGATGCGCAACATCCTCGGCGAGCGGGTGCTGGGCCTGCCGCGCTAGTGCCGTGACCGGCAACGTTGCTGGGGTCGTGTCCACCACTTGAAGGTTGGGGTCACGCAGACTTCGTGGATGGCTGAACGTGTGCGGGTGCGTGACCTTGCGCCGGTGGAGGGGCAGAAGCTTCTCGGGATCGTGCGTCGGGGTTCGGGGTCGGTGGTGCGGTGGCGTCGGGCGCAGATCGTGTTGTGGTCCGCGGAAGCGATGGATGTCCCGGCGATCGCGAAGATCGCGTTCACCTCGGAGGACCGGGTGCGTGAGGTGATCCACAACTTCAACGCCGACGGGTTCGATTCGCTCGCTCCGAAGTACGCGGGTGGTCGCCCACCGAAGTTCACGCTGCCGCAACGCCAGCAGATCAAGAAGATCGCCCTGTCGCGCCCGGCCGATCACCGGCTGCCGTTCTCGACCTGGAGTCTGTCCAAGCTGGCGGAGTTCTTGGTCGCTGAGGGGGTGGTCGACGACATCAGCCATGAAGGCCTGCGGGCGCTGCTCCGCGAGGAGGGCGTGTCGTTTCAAGTGATCAAGACCTTCAAGCAGTCCAACGATCCCGACTTCGAGGTCAAGAAGAACCGGATCCTTGAGCTGTACGCGTTCGCTGACGGCACAGCCGTGCCGGGCAAGCACGATCCGACGGTGATCTTCTGCATGGACGAGTTCGGGCCGCTCAACCTGCAACCCCACCCCGGAAAGCAATGGGCCCAGGTCGCAGCCGGCAAAGGCGACAACGCATCCCCACGCCGGCGGCGTCGGCGAGCGACCTACACCCGCCCCCACGGAGTGCGACACCTGATGGCCGGCTACGACCTATCGACCGATCGCCTCTACGGGCACGTCGTCAAGCGCAAGGACCGCACCGCGTTCTTAGCGTTCGCCCGCTACCTGCGCTCGTTGCACCCCACCGAGGTGCGCATCGCGATCGTGCTCGACAACTTCAGCCCGCACCTGTCCACCAAGACCGACGGGCGTGTCGGCGAGTGGGCGGCGGCGAACAACGTCGAACTCGCCTACACACCGACGTATTCGTCGTGGCTGAACCGGATCGAGGCCCAGTTCCAAGCGCTGCGCTACTTCGCGCTCGACGGCACCGACCACGCCTCCCACCGCGAGCAAGCCACGATGATCCGCCGCTACATCCACTGGCGCAACCGCAACGCCCACGACAAAGCACTACGTGAACTCGTGAACCGCGCAAACGTTGCCTGACACGGCACTAGCCGGAGACGGGCGGCTCACGCCCGCACGAACGACGCGGGTCAGAGCCGTTGCGCCGCGAGCTGGGCCAGGCTCGTCGTCGCGGCGAGGTTGGCGGCGTCGTCGCGGTCGAGGTCCTGGAACTGGACGAAGAACGTGTGGCCGCCGGCGACGGCGTAGATCGACGACAGCGTCGAGGAGAACGCCCGCTCGCCGACGCCGTCGACCTCGCCGGCAACGCCGACCTGGGTGCGGGCGTCGTCGTAGGCCGCCGAGTCGTCCCACACGCTGACCCGCACCGTGATGTCGCCGCCCTTGGTGGCGGTCCACGTGCACGCGGTGTGCGCGCCGTACGGGGTCTCCTGCGGCTCGTCGGCCTTGCCCTCGCCGAGCACCGCGGCCTTTCCGGCGACGAACGCCATCTCCTCGGGCGTCAGCAGCGAGCAGGCCGGCGGGGCGCTGGGGTCCACGGTCGTCGTCGTGATCTCGGCCGTGGTGGGCAGGCTCACCGGTGCGCTGGACACGATGGGGGCGACGACGGCGCTGCTCGGCACCGACTCGGGCGCCGACACCCCGACCATCGACTCGGCAGCGGCCGTCGCGCTGGACGCCGACGCGCCACCTCCGTCGTTGTCGGCGCACGCGCCGAGGACGAGCCCGACGCCGAGCACGAGCGGAAGGCCCCAGCGGGCGGTCGGCAGTCGCGGCACGCCGACGATCTTCGCGGCTGGCCACCCGCCGATGCCATCGCCCCGCGATCCGCGCGCCGGATCGCCACGTCGCCGACGCATCCGGATCGCACTGACATCTGTTCGAGCGACCAGACCGAGTGCACGTCTGTTCGCTCCGACAAGCCCACGACAGCCACAACCGACGCTCCCATCCGGCGGTGTCGTCGAGCGACCAGACCGAGTGCACGTTCGTTCGCTCGAAACAAGCCCGGATCGGCGGGGCGGCCCGCTATGGTCCTCGCGTAGCGTGCGCGCCATGCACCGCGGGGTCGTTCGCTGTTCGCTGGCGGCAGCGCTGTTCGGCGCCTCGGCACCGGCTGCGTCCCGGCTCGCCGCCGACGTCTCGCCGTTCGTGCTCGCCGGCCTGCTGTACCTCGGCGCGGCGCTGGCCGTCGCACCGCTCGTCGCCCGCACCCCGCCGACGGTCGCAGCGCTGCGCTCCGGCGGCAGCCGCCTCACACTGGCGGTGCTGTTCGGCGGCGCGCTGGGGCCGGTGCTGCTCGCAGTGGGGCTCCGACACACCCCGGTGGCGTCGGCATCGCTGCTGTTGAACATGGAGCTGGTGTTCACGGTGGTGCTCGCCGCCGTCGCGTTCCGTGAGCACCTCGGCGTGCGGATCGTCGCCGGCACCGCCCTCGTCGTCGCCGCCTGCATTGGCCTCGGTTGGTCCGGCAGCGCCGACGTGCGGATCGGTGCGCTGGCGATCGTCGCCGCCTGCGCCTGCTGGGGCATCGACAACTGCGTCACCGCCAACCTCGACGAGCTGACGCCGTCGCAGATCACGTTCACGAAGGGTGTCGTCGCCGGCAGCGTGAACCTGGCGATCGGCCTGCTCGCCGGCGCCGGCCCGTCGGCCGGCCAGACCGTGGCCGCGCTGGCCATCGGCGCAGTCGGCTACGGCGCATCGATCACGCTGTGGGTGGCCGGCGCCCGCGACCTCGGCGCCGCTCGCGGGCAGCTGGTGTTCGCCACCGCGCCGTTCGTCGGCGCGCTCGTGGCCTGGACCGTGCTCGGCTCGCCGGTGACGGCCCGCGAGTTGGCCGCGCTGGCGATCGCCGCCATCGGCGTCGCCTGCGTGCTCGGCAGCGCCCACGAGCACGAGCACCGCCACCACGTGCTGGACCACGATCACGAGCATCGCCACGACGACGGTCACCACGACCACGTCCACGGCGAGCCCGTCCTCGCCGGCACGGTGCACACCCACCGCCACGCCCACCGCGAGCTGGTCCACGCCCATCCGCACGTCCCGGACCTGCACCACCACCACGACCACTGACGTTCAGCTCTTGAAGAGGAACTCCTCGTCGTCTTCGCTGAACAGGAGGCGCACCTCGTCGCGCAGGACCTGGTGGCGGTCGAGCTGGGGGTCGGTGTCGACCAGCTCGAAGGCGACGTCGCGGGCCAGCTGCACCAGCTCGCGGTCGCGGCGCAGCGACGCCAGCTTGAGGTCACTGCGGCCCTTCTGGGCGGTGTTCATGATCGTGCCCTCGCCACGCAGCTCGAGGTCGACCTCGGCGAGCTCGAAGCCGTCCGTCGACGCCACCAACGCCTCGACCCGCGGGTTGCCTTCAGTGGCCTCCTCCGAGGAACCTGCCGTCACCAGCCAGCACGTCGACGGGTGCACGCCGCGGCCGACGCGGCCGCGCAGCTGGTGCAGCTGGGCGATGCCGAAGCGATCGGCGTCGAGCACGACCATCACCGTCGCGTTGGGGACGTCGACGCCGACCTCGATCACGGTGGTGGCCACCAGCACGTCGAGCTGCCCGGCACGGAAGCGCTCCATCACCACCTCCTTCTCGGCGGCGGGCATGCGCCCGTGCAGCAGGCCGAGCCGCAGACCGCGCAGCTCGTCGGCGGCGAGGCGGTCGTAGGTCTCCTGGGCGCTGGCCACCTCGAGCTTCTCGCTCTCGTCGATCAGCGGGCACACGACGTAGGCCTGGCGTCCGGCGGCCACCTCGTCGCGCACCGTCGCCCACGCCTGCTCCTCCATCAGCGGGCCGTCGGCCCATCTCGTGGTGATCGGCGTGCGCCCCGGCGGCAGCTCGTCGAGCACGCTGACGTCGAGGTCGCCGTAGACGGTCATCGCCGCGGTGCGCGGGATCGGCGTGGCGGTCATCACCAGCACGTCGGGGACGAGGTCGCCGCCGCCCTTGGCGCGCAGCGCGGCACGCTGCTCGACGCCGAAGCGGTGCTGCTCGTCGACGACGACGACACCGAGGCTGTGGAACGCCACCGACTCCTGGATCAGGGCGTGCGTGCCGATGGCGATGTCGACCGAGCCGTCGGCGAGCCCGGCGAGCACGTCCTTGCGGTGCTGGCCGGTGACCCGGTTGGTGAGCAGCTCGACGCGCAGCGGGCGTTCGAACATCTCCCCGGGAAGGGGCGGCACGGTGACGCCGGCGAGCAGGCGGCGCACGCCGGCCGCGTGCTGCTCGGCGAGCACCTCGGTCGGCGCCATCAGCGCCGCCTGGTGCTTGCCCTGGACGGCGGCGAGCATCGCGCTCACCGCCACCAGCGTCTTGCCGGCGCCGACGTCGCCCTGCAGCAGGCGGTGCATCGAGTGCGGCCCGGCGAGGTCGGCCTCGATCTCGGCGATCGCCCGCTCCTGGGCGCCGGTCAGCGAGTACGGCAGCGCCTCGCGCAGCCGCCCGGTCAGCGAGCCGTCGACGGCGTGGCGGATGCCGCGGGCCTCGCGCTCCAGCGCCCGCTTGCGCAGGACGAGCACGGTCTGGACGCGCAGCAGCTCGTCGAACGCCAGCCGCCGCCGGGCCCGCTCCTTGTCGCCGATCGACTCGGGCAGGTGGATGGCACGGAACGCCTCGTGGCGACCGAGCAGCTTCAGCCGGCCGACGACGGCCGGCGGCACCGGGTCGGCGATGCCCCTGGCGTTGCACTTGCCGAGCGCGTCCTCGACCCACCCGGCGATCTCCCACGTGGACAGCGCGGCCTTCTCGCTCTGCGGATAGATCGGCACGATCCGCCCGGTGCGGTCGCCGATCAGGTCGACGATCGGGTTCGTCATCTGCAGGCCGCCGCGGTAGACCTCGGCCCGACCGAACAGGGCGATCTCCAGGCCGTCGCGCAGCTGGCGCTCGCGCCACGGCTGGTTGAAGAACACGATCGAGATCCGCCCGCTGTCGTCGCCGGCCGTGGCGGTCACCATCGTGCGCCGGTTGCGCGTCGTGCGCTTGACGACGTCGCGCACGGTGACGATCACCAGCGCCTCCCGGCCCGGTTCGAGGTCGGCGACGCGGGCCTCGTTGGTGCGGTCGACCCAGCGCCGCGGGTACGTCGTCAGCAGGTCGAGGACCGACTCCACGCCCACGGCGCGCAACGACTCCAGCTTGCGCTCACCCACCCCCCTCACCCGGCTGACCGGGATGCCTGCCAGCTCCGGCAGGGTGAGGGGCTCGCTCATCGGCCCCGAACATATCGAGGGGGTGCGCGCCCGGCCGTCGCCCCGACCTGGGCCGGCGTCGTCCGTGTGGGCACGAGCGATCAGTCGCAGCAATGCGCCACATCGACAACTCGAATGGGCGTAGCGCCCGAGCGAGCTTGGTCGGTTGTGACACCCCGCTGATAGCCTCGGGTGACCGTTCGGAGCGCACGTTCCGGACATCTCGTCGACACCTCTGGAAGTAGTGCCATGGCAGCCGTTTGTGACATCTGTGGGAAGCACCCGAGCTGGGGCATGTCGGTCTCCCACTCGCACCGGCGCACCAAGCGTCGCTGGAACCCGAACGTGCAGCGGGTGCGCGCCCTCGTCGGCGGCGCCCCGAAGCGGCTCTACGTCTGCACCGGGTGCATCAAGAGCGGCAAGGTCGTCAAGGCCGGCTGAGCCGGCCCGAGCACAGCGAGGAACCGGTCATGCAGGGCGTCATCAAGAGCTACGACCCCGCCACCGGGATCGGCAGCGTGGTCCGCGACACGGCGGATCTCACAGAGTACGACCTCGCCGCGAACGCACTCGACGGCTCCCTGTTCCGCATGCTGCGGCAAGGTCAGCGCGTCGTCTTCGACCTCGACGACGAGGGGCGGGCCACGACCTTGCGTCTCGGGAGCGAGCGCGACATGGACACGCCCGGCAGCTGACCGGGGCGCGCCCGACAACCCCAAAGATCCGCATCACGCCGCAATGCCGCGGCGAGACAGGAGCACCTCAGGATGAGCGGCACTACGACCAACCAGCGTCTTCGTGACTGGGTCGACGAGTGGGCAGTGATCATGCAGCCCGACGAGGTGTACTGGTGCGACGGCTCCGCAGAGGAGTACGACCGCCTGGCCCAGGAACTGGTCGACTCGGGCACGTTCACCCGCCTCGACGAGGCCAAGCGCCCGAACAGCTACTGGGCGCACAGCGACCCGGGCGACGTCGCCCGCGTCGAGGACCGCACGTTCATCTGCAGCCTGAACGAGGTCGACGCCGGCCCGAACAACAACTGGCGTGACCCGGACGGCATGCGCGCCGAGATGAAGGGCCTCTACACCGGGTGCATGAAGGGCCGCACGATGTACGTCGTGCCGTTCAGCATGGGTCCGCTCGGCTCGCCCATCGCCCACATCGGCGTGCAGCTCACCGACAGCGCCTACGTCGCGGTGAGCATGCGGATCATGACCCGCATGGGCCAGGGCGCGCTCGACGTGCTCGGCGGTGGCGACTGGGTCCCCTGCCTGCACTCCGTCGGCGCCCCGCTGGCCGAGGGCGAGGCCGACGTGGCCTGGCCGTGCAACCCGGACAACAAGTACATCGTCCACTTCCCCGAGACCCGGGAGATCTGGTCGTACGGCTCGGGCTACGGCGGCAACGCCCTGCTCGGCAAGAAGTGCTTCGCGTTGCGCATCGCCTCGACGATGGCCCGTGACGACGGCTGGCTCGCCGAGCACATGCTGATCCTCAAGCTGACCAACCCGCAGGGCGAGGCCAAGTACATCGCCGCGGCCTTCCCGTCGGCGTGCGGCAAGACGAACCTGGCGATGCTCGTGCCGACGATCCCCGGCTGGAAGGCCGAGACGATCGGTGACGACATCTGCTGGATGAAGTTCGGCGAGGACGGCCGTCTCTACGCGATCAACCCGGAGGCCGGGTTCTTCGGCGTCGCCCCCGGCACCGGCTGGGACACCAACGCCAACGCGATGGAGACCCTCTGGGGCAACTGCATCTTCACCAACACCGCACTCACCTCCGAGGGCGACGTGTGGTGGGAGGGCATGAGCGACACCAAGCCGGCCCGCGCCACCGACTGGAAGGGCAACCAGTGGACGCCGGAGACGGAGACCCCGGCCGCCCACCCGAACGCCCGCTTCACCGCCCCCGCCTCGCAGTGCCCGTGCGCCGCCCCGGAGTGGCAGGACCCGGCCGGCGTGCCGATCAGCGCCATCCTGTTCGGTGGCCGCCGGCGCACGACCGTCCCGCTCGTCACCCAGGCGTTCGACTGGGAGCACGGCGTGTTCCTCGGCTCGACGATGGCCTCGGAGACGACAGCTGCGGCCGCCGGCGCCGTCGGCCAGCTGCGCTTCGACCCGATGGCGATGCTGCCGTTCTGCGGTTACAACATGGCCGACTACTTCAACCACTGGCTGTCGATCGGCAAGTCGACCGACGCGTCGAACCTGCCGAAGATCTTCTTCGTCAACTGGTTCCGCCGTGACGAGGACGGCCGCTTCCTGTGGCCGGGCTTCGGCGAGAACAGCCGCGTGCTGAAGTGGGTGTTCGAGCGGGTCAACGGCTCGGCCGGCGCCGTGGAGACGCCGATCGGCCTGCTGCCGGGTGAGTCCGACCTGGACACCAGCGGTCTCGACGTGTCCGCCGACGACCTGCACGAGCTGCTCTCGGTCGACGCCGCCGGGTGGAAGGACGCGATCCCCCAGATCCGCCAGCACTTCGCCCAGTTCGGCGATCGCCTCCCGGCGCAGCTCGGCCTTGCGCTCGACCAGCTCGACGCCAAGCTCGCCAACGCCTGAGCTGAACGTCCTCCCCGAGGGCCCGGTCGTCACCGACGGCCGGGCCCTCGGCGCGCCCGGCCCTCGATCACATCGGGATGGTCAGAACAGGTCCCAGTAGGACTCGCGAGCCCGCATCTCCTCGACCGACTCCTCGAGAATCATCCGGCCGCCACGCATCACGTAGGCGCGGTCGGAGATCTTCAGCGCCTGACCGACGTTCTGCTCGAGCAGCAGCACCGTGAGGCCCTGATCAGCCAGCTCCCTGACGGCCGTGAAGATCTGCTGCACGACGGCCGGGGCGAGCCCCAGCGACGGCTCGTCGAGCAGCAGCAGGCGCGGTGCGGTCATCAGCGCCAAGCCGAGGCTGACCATCCGCTGCTGGCCGCCGGACATCGTCCCCGCCAGCTGCTTGCTCCGTTCGACGAGGATCGGGAACAGCTCGTACACCTGCTGCAGCAGCGCCTCGCGCCGGTCGACGGGCGCGTTCGCCGCGCCGAGCAACAGGTTGTCGTGGACGCTGAGATCACCGAACACGAAGCGTTCCGACGGGATGAGTGCCATCCCACGACCGACGTTGGCCCGCGGCGAGTCACCGGTGATGTCCGCCCCGTCGTAGACCACCGCGCCGGAGCGCGGCCGGTAGGCGCCCAGGACGTTCTTGATCACGGTCGTCTTCCCGGCACCGTTGTGGCCGAAGAGCGAGACGACCTCACCCTGGGCGATGCGCATCGAGAGGTCGAAGACGACCTGCTTGCGACCGTACGCGCAGTTCAGTTGGCGGACGTCGAGCAGCGCGGCCTGCTCGACGGTGGGATCAGGACGCTGTTCCAAAGTACGCCTCCGCGAGCCGCGGTGAGTTGGTGAGTTCGTCGAAGGTGCCCTGGTCGGTGATCTGGCCGAGCTCCATGAAGTAGATGTGATCGGCGAGGCGATCGACGACGTGCAGGTTGTGCTCGACGATGCAGACGGTGCGGCCCTGCTCGCGGACACGCTCGATCAGGCCGAGCATCGCATCCACCCAGTGCGTGTCGATGCCCGAGCACGGCTCGTCGAGCAACAGCACGTCGGCACGCGTGGCGAGCACGCGGGCCAGCGCGACGAGCTTCGACTGCCCGAACGACAGGGCCCCGGCCGGCACGTTGGCCAGCTCGCTCATCCCGACGAAGTCGAGCCACTCCATCGCCTCGGCACGCACCTCACGCTCGCGGCGTCGGACCTGCCCGGGGCGGATGAACAGCGGTGCGAGGTGCTCTCCGGCCTGCTCCTGGACGCCGAGCATCACGTTGGCGAGGCTGCTCAAGCGAGGGATGACCCGGACGTCCTGCCACGACCGCACCATCCCGGCGCGGGCGATCTCGTTGGGTCGCATGCCGATGAGCTCACGGCCGTTGAGCATGACGCTGCCCGTGTCCGGCGGCAGGAAGCCGGTGAGCAGGTTGAACACCGTGGTCTTGCCGGCGCCGTTGGGGCCGACCAGCGCCGTGATGCTGCCCCGGTGCAGCGTGAGGCTGAGATCCTGCGCCGCGGAGATGCTCCCGAAGCGCTTGGACAACCCGGTGGCCTCGAGCACCACCGGCGCCTCACGCCACGCCTCGTCCCGCCGGGCGGCTGCGGCTGCGGCAGCGGTCTCCGGCTCCTGCAGCCGGTCTTCCCACTCGGCGGCGGCCGCCTCCGGCGCGCTCGCCGCGAGCGCTGGGTCCTCGGTGCGCTGACTTCGCCACGTCGCCGGTTTGAGCGGGTTGAGGCCTTCCGGCAACAGGCCCTGCGGACGCAGCAGCATGAGCACGACCAGCAGCACACCATAGAGCGCCAGGCGCCAGAGCGCCGCGGTCTCCGGCGCGAGCGACACGGCCCACTCGAGCAGCGGCTTGGTCAGCACGACCGTGGCCGCGCCGAGGATCGAGCCGAACAGGTTCCCGGTGCCACCGAAGATCACCATGGCGAAGATCGACAGCGAGATGTCGAAGCCGAACTGGCTCGGCGTGGCGAGGCTGTTCAGCCCGGCGAGCAGCCCGCCGGCGAGGCCGGCCATGCCGCACGTGACCCCGAAGACCACCACCTTGTAGGTGACGACGCTCTTGCCCAGCGACACCGTCGCCTGGTCGTCGTCGCGGATGCCCTTGAGCACCCGGCCGTACGCCGACTCACCGAGGCGGTGGCAGATCAGGTAGACGACGACGGTCGCCACGACGAGCGGGGCGATCCAGTCGGTCGTCTCCAGCAGCTGATGGCCGAAGATGGACGCCGGCGGGATGCCGATCAGGCCGTAGGTGCCACCGAGCTGCGGGAACGTCGTGAACAGGCCGAGCAGCACCGACGACACGCCGAGGGTCAGCAGGATGAGGTACTCGACCGAGAGTCGCAACGCCGGCAGCGCCACGACGGCGCCGACCACGCCGGCGAGCACGGCTCCGAGCAACACGGCCCACAGCACGTTCCATCCGTGCGTCAACGCCATGTAGCCGACCGTGTAGCCACCGACGGCACCGAACGAGGCGTGGGCGACGGAGACCTGGCCGGCGTAGCCGAGCAGGACGTTCAACGACAACGCGAAGATCGAGAAGATCAGGATCTGATCGAAGTAGTTGGCGGCGACTTGCATGAGTGATCCCCTACGACGTCCGCGGCCGGAGCAGGCGGAGCTTGGCGAACAGGCTGCCCTTGAACGCCATCCAGGTGAGGTAGGCGACGAGGATGACGAAGACGACCAGCTGCGTCCATCGCACCGAGAGCCAGATCGAGCTGATGGTCTCGATCAACCCGATGACCACGCCGGTGATGAAGACCCTGACCGGCGAGCTGGCGGTACCACCGAGGAAGGCGACCACGAAGGCCAGCACGACGGGCCGGAAGCCCATCGTCGGTTCGACGCTGTACTTCAGCCCGGAGAACACCGCGGCGACCCCACCGAACGCCGTGGCGATGGCGAACACCGTGAGATAGATGCGACCCGGGTCGACACCGATGAACAGCGCCATGTCCGGGTTGCTGCGCGTTGCCTTGATCGAGCGGCCCAGCCCCGTGAACTTCAGCACCGAGGCCAGCGCGGCGACCAGCACGACGCTGGCGATCACGGCGTAGACGTCGATGTTGATCACCGTCGCCCCGAGGATCGTCACCGGATCGATCGAGATGCCCAGCATGGCGTGCGTCTGGGCACCCCAGAAGATCTGGATGAAGTTCGATCCGCCGATGCCCAGGCCGAGCGACGCGACGAAGATCGCGAGTAACGCGCTCCCTCCGGCCCGCGCCGCCAACGGCCGGTAGATCCACCGCTCGATGAGCACCCCGAGCACGGTGACGAGGGCGATGCCGATCACCACCGAGAGCAGGAACGGCAGCTCGACCCGCGCGAAGAACGTGAAGACGAGGTACGCCGTCAGCGTGTAGAGCATGCCGAAGGCGTAGTGGAAGCGGCCGGTCACCCCGAGGATCAGGGCGAAGGCGACACCGACCAACCCGTACGAGGCGCCGTTGACGATCCCGGAGGCGAAGAGTTGGCGGGCCGTGTCGAAGGTCACTGCGAGCAAGGAAACCGCTCCTCTGGACAGGCGACGACGTCACCGAGCGCGTGCTCGGTGACGTCGTCGCGGGCTGACAGCTGCTGTCTCAGGCGAGGCGGAAGTCGTCGCCGTTGATGTTGTAGTACGCCAGCGACGTGACCTTGCCGTCCTTGCGCTCGAACACGCCCATCGGCCGGCGCAGCACGGAGTGCGTGGTCCGGTCGAGCTGGTACTCGCCGACCGTGGTCTCGTCACCGCCGTAGACGCTCGCTGCCGCGAAGGTCTCCTGGAAGGCCTTGTCGAGCTGATCGCCGTCGTTGATGTCGCCACCCTTGGCCAGCACGCGCCGGATGACGTCCCACATCGCCAACGTGTTCTCGTAGAAGTTCGCGGCGTAGAAGTCCGGCAGCTCGCCGTACGCCGCCTGGAACTCGGTGATGAACAGCTTGGCGAGCGGGTTCACACCGACCGACTCGTCGAAGTAGTCGGCGGCGAACGTGAAGCCGTACTTGTCGTAGGCGCCCTTGGAGGCGTTGAGCCCGTCAGGGGTGTACTCGAAGCCGAAGAACGGGCAGAGCTTGCCACCGCTCGTGTACCACTGCGACGAGAAGTGCCCCGGATCCTGACCCGAGCCGTAGGCGATGAGCGCGTCGGGCAGGTTCGCCTTGATCTTCGGGATCAACGTCGAGTAGTCCGACGCACCGACCGGATAGAACTCGAAGAGGCCGTTGAACTCGTAGCCCTCGGCCTCGGCCATCTTCAACAACGTGTCCTTGCCGGTGTTGTTGATCTCCTCACCGAGGTCCCACGTGATGTAGCCGAGCTTCTTCACGTCCGGCAGCTTCGCTTTGATGTACTTCAACAGGCCCGGCACGGCGTCCTGCGGCGTGATCGCACGGGTGCCGTAGAAGTACGGCTTGCCCTGGGCGAAGACGCTCGTGCCGCCGCCACCGTCGAGCGTGAACATCTTGTACTGCTCGGTTCCGGGGAGCATCGCGCCGAGATCGTCGCAGTACGAGGCGAGCTTCGCGGGGATCTTCTTCGCCCCGAGCTGGCGCATCGCGTCGACCCCGGCCTGGGCGTCACCGCTCTTGTGGTCGAGCACCGTGACCTTGATGTCCGGGCCACCGGCCGCCTTGATGTGCTTGACGGCCAGGTCGGTCCCGCGGGTCATCGTCTTGCCGTAGAAGGAGCCCGGCCCGGTCAGCGCCAGCACGGAGCCCATCTCCCAGGTCACGCCCTTCCCGGCGTGCGCCGAGTCGACCTTCAACAGCTCGACCAGCTTGGCGCCGATCTCCGCGTCGGACGCGCCGCCGCCACCGGCGCTGTTCGCGCTGGGGCTCGACGACGAGCTCTTCTTGTCGTCCGAGCCGCAGGCGGCGAGCAGTCCTCCGCCGACGGCAAGGCCCACGCCCGCCAAGCCGAAGCGCTTCAGCAGCTCACGACGAGACGACCCTTGGTAGGCAGCGTCCTCGAGACTCATCAACTTCCCCCCGGTGTTAGTTCCCCGGCCTGCCGGGGCGATCAAATGATTGTGCAGAACGGCAGACGACCCTCGAGTGGAGAGCGCGCCTGCTGCGCCACGGGTTCACGACCCTCATCCCTGCCGCCTCGCTACTCTGACGGTCGGTCGACACCCCTGTCAACTTGAGTGTCCGGCGCACTCGTCAGCGGAGTTGCTCACCCCATTGGGTCTCCTTGCGGAGCACCGGCTTGAGCACCTTGCCGCCCGGGTTGCGCGGCAGCGGCTCGTCGCGGAACGTGACGTACTGCGGCGCCTTGAAGTCGGCGATGTGCTCCTTGGCGAACGCCCGGATCGCCGCCGCGTCGGCGGTCGTGTCGGGCCGCAGCACGACCACCGCACCGACCTTCTCCCCCATCATCTCGTCGGGCACGCCGATGACCGCGACCTCGAACACGTCGGGGTGCTGGGCAAGGGCGTTCTCCACCTCGACGCAGTAGACGTTCTCACCGCCGCGGTTGACCATGTCCTTCATGCGGTCGACGATCTGGACGAAGCCGTCGTCGTCGATCCGCGCCAGGTCGCCGGTGTGGAGCCAGCCGTCGACGAACGTCGCCGCGGTCTGCTCCGGCTTGTTCCAGTAGCCGGCGACGATGTTCTGACCACGGATCAACAGTTCGCCGACGCCGGAGCTCTCGTCGACGGCGTCCAGGTCGACCTCGACCGGCGGGGCGGCGAAGCCGACCGTCTCCGGCCGGAGCTCGGCGTATTCGTCGGGCAGGAACGTGGACACCGACGACGTCTCGGTGAGGCCGAACCCGTTGCCGAGCCGTGCGTTGGGGAACGACGCACGGATCTGGGCCACGACGTCCGGCGCCGTCGGCGCGCCGCCGTAGGTCACCCAGCGAACGCCGCTCATGTCGAACTCGGCGAAGTTCGCCTGGCTCATCGCCAACCAGTAGATCGCCGGGACGGACGTGAGGATGTTGATCCGCTCGTCGACGGTCGTGCGCAGGAACTGCTGAACGTCGAACACCGGCATGATCACCACGGTGCCGGCGACGTGGGTGGTGACGATCATCTGGCTGTTGCAGCCGGTGACGTGGAACAGCGGCACCGAGACCAGGTTGCGCAGGTCGACGTCGTCGGGGAAGCCCATGATCCGCCGGCAGGTCTCGCTGTTCGACAGGAAGTTCTCGTGGGTGGTCATCGCCCCCTTGGGGAACCCCGTGGTGCCGCTGGTGTAGAAGATCGCCGCCAGCGTGGCGGGCCCTGCCGACTCGTCGACGTACGGCTCGCCGTCGGGCAGCGGGGCATCCGGCTCGAACACGTACGACGCACCGGAGTCGGCGACGACGTACTCCACCTCGGCGTCGGAGAACCGTGTGTTCACCGGGACGACGACGGCGCCGGCCATGAGCGTGCCCCAGAACGCGAGCACCCAGTCGGCGCCGTTCGGGTACCGGATGGCCACGCGGTCGCCGGCCTGCACCCCGGCGGCGCGCAGGCCGCCGGCGACGCGCGCCGAGCGGTCCCACACCTGCTGGTACGTGACCCGCGGTCCGCCGACGACGACCACGGCCTCCTTGTCGGGCGCCGCCTCGACCGAGGCGCGCAGCATCGCCTGGAGCGACGCCGGCAGGTCCCGGTAGCGCAGCACGCCGTCGTCGCCACGCTCCACGCCGCTCATGTCGAACGGCACGATCCGCGGTGTCCGGCCTTCCTTGACGATGGTCACGGTCTCCCCCTGCGGTGCTGGGCATGCCGCCCCACGGCCTGCCGACGGCACGAGCGTAGTGACACCCCCGTGGACCGGCGGCGGCCGACACGGTCCGCGTTGCTACGGTTGATCGGAGTGATCCGTGCCCTGCCGCCACCGACGACCGCACGCGGCGCACGCACCCGCCAGAAGGTGAAGACCGCGGCGCGCGAGCTGTTCGAGTGCAACGGGTTCCAGGACACCAGCGTCAACCAGATCGTCGCGCGCGCCGACGTGGCCCACGGGACCTTCTACACCTACTTCGACTCCAAGGAGCAGGTGTTCGCGGAGATCGTCGGCGAGTTGTTCGACGAGTTCGCCACAACCACGGACGCGCTCCCCGTCACCGGCGCCGCCCTATCCGAGCGCATCGAGCGGACCAACCGTGGCTACCTGCTGGCCTACGCGCGCAACGGTCGGCTCATGGCCGCGGTCGAGCAGGCGGCCACGCTCTCGCCGGCACTGGCCGAGATCCGTCGCACCGTGCGGGTCCGCTGGATCGAGCGCAACACCGCGGCGATCGCCCGCTGGCAGGCTCGCGGCGCGGTGTCCGCCACCATCGACGCCCGGTTCGCGGCCGAGATCCTCGGCTCGATGGTCAACCGCACCGCCTACGTCACCGTCGTGCTCGAGGAGCGCGGCGACCTGGACGACCTCGCCGTGCACCTCACCCGCCTGTACTGCAACGCCCTCGGCATCCCCTACCACCGCGACGTGCCCTGACCGCGACGGGCACGGCACGGGCCGGGGCCGCCTTGCTAGCTTCGGCGGGCGGCGGCCACTCGGGGACGGCCGCGAGAGGGGAGCACCATCATGGCCACCATCGACACCGTGCGCGGGCCGATCGACACCGGCGATCTCGGCCGGGTGCTGATGCACGAGCACGTCTTCGTGCTGAGCACCGAGATCATGGAGAACTACGAGACGGGCTGGGACGAGGAGGCTCGTGTCGCCGATGCCGTCGCCCGGCTGCGCGAGCTGAAGGACGCGGGGATCAGCACGATCGTCGACCTCACCGTGGTCGGCCTCGGCCGGTACATCCCGCGCATCCAGCGGGTGAACGCCGAGGTCGACATCAACATCATCGCCGCCACCGGCCTCTACACGTACAACGACGTGCCGCACTACTACCACTTCCGCGGGCCCGGCCGGATGTTCGACCAGCCCGAGTTGATGGTCGAGCAGTTCGTCCACGACGTCGAGCACGGCATCGCCGACACCGGGGTCAAGGCCGGGATGTTCAAGTGCGCCACCGACGAGCCCGGCGTCACCGAAGGCGTCGAGCGCGTGCTGCGCGCCGTCGCCCAGGCGCACCGCGCCACCGGCGTGCCGATCTCCACCCACACACACGCGCACACCCGGCGCGGCCTCGAGCAGCAGGACATCTTCGAGCAGGAGGGCGTCGACCTCAACCAGGTCGTCATCGGCCACAGCGGCGACACCACCGATCTCGACTACCTCAAGGAGATCATGGCCCGAGGCTCCTACATCGGCATGGACCGCTTCGGCATCGACGTGCTGCTGCCGTTCGAGGACCGCGTGAACACCGTCGCCGCGCTGTGCGAGCAGGGCTTCGCCGGCCAGATGGTGCTGTCACACGACGCCGCGTGCTTCAACGACTGGCTCCCGGAGGACCAGCTGCCGATCGCCACGCCGAACTGGCACTACCTGCACATCACCCGTGACGTGGTGCCGGCGCTGAAGGAGCTCGGCGTCACCGACGAGCAGATCGACCAGATGCTCGTCGGCAACCCCCGCGCGATCTTCGAGCACCCGAAGGTCGCGTACTGACGACGAGTCCCGGGGAGGACGCCCATGGTCGACATCACCACACCATTTCGCCTCGACGGCCGCGTCGCGATCGTCACCGGGGCGTCCTACGGGCTCGGCGTGCTCTTCGCCGAGATCCTCGCCACGGCCGGCGCCGACGTCGTCGTCACCGCCCGCTCGGTCGACAAGCTCGCCGAGACGGCCGCACTCGTCGAGTCGCTCGGCCGGCGCTGCCTGCCCGTCGCCGGCGACGTGACGTCGTACGCCGACTGCGAGCACGTCGTCGCCGAGGCGATGCGCGAGTTCGGCCGCATCGACGTGCTGGTCAACAACGCCGGCTGGGCCGACGACCGGCTGGTGCGCAGCGAGCACTGCGAGCCGGAGATGTTCGCCAAGATGGTCGGGACCGACCTGATCGGCCTCTTCTACATGACGAGGGCGGCGGCCCCGGACATGCTGCGCGGTGGCGGTGGGAGCATCATCAACCTGTCGTCGATCTTCGGCAACGCCGGGTCGGAGAACCGCACGGCCGGCTACTTCGCCGCCAAGGGTGGCGTCAACCAGCTCACCCGCCTGCTGGCCTGCGAGTGGGGTGATCGCAACCTGCGGGTGAACGCGCTGGCGCCGAACTTCTTCATCTCCGAGATGACCCGCACGCTGCTGGAGGAGTCGGGGATGGCCGACTGGATGCGCAGCCGCACGCCGCTGCGGCGGATGGGCGAGCTGCCCGAGCTGGTCGGCCCGTTCCTGTTCCTGGCCTCGCCGGCATCGAGCTTCGTCACCGGCGTCGTGCTCAACGTCGACGGCGGCTGGAGCGCGAGCGGTGGCTACGCGCAGAACCCGCAGCCGTGGGACGACTGGAACGGTGAGATGGGCATCCCCATCTCACCGTCCACGTGACGTCGCCTACTTGATCGCCAGCGGGTTGATCGGCGAGCCGACCGCGTTGGTGAACTTGATCGGCGGGGCGGCGAGGAGGAACTCCCACACACCGTCGGCCGCGCAGTCGTCGGCCAGCTCGTCGAGGTCGAGGATCTCGCCGAGCGTCATGCCCATGTCGCGGATCAGCACCATGTGCACGTTGAAGACCTCGTCGTCGAACTCACCCGGCAGCACCTCGATCGCCCAGTTGTCCGAGGCGATGACGGCGACGTCGCGGTCGTGCAGCCACTGCGGCATCGCCATGCCGATGCCCGGCTCGCCGGCCATGAACGCCTTCGGGTCCTTCTCCTGCTTGAACTTCGTGCGCCAGCCGGTGCGGAACAGGACGATGTCCCCCGCACCCACCGTGACGCCCTGACGCTCACATGCCGCGTCGAAGTCCTCCGGCGTGATCACGTAGCCGAGCTCGAGCCAGTCGACGCCCTTCAGCCGGGCGATGTCGAGCAGCACGCCACGGCCGACGATGCCCTTGGCCATCTTGTCGATCGAGCAGTGCATCGCCCCGTGCGGGCCGACGTCGCTGGCCGGGAAGCCGTTGTACAGCTGGTCGTCGTAGTACACGTGGGCGAGACCGTCCCACTGCGAGGCGGACTGCAGCGGCATGAACACGTAGTCGTCGGCGTAGTGGAACGCGCCGGGCAGGTCCTGCTGCGCGCCCGTCTCCGACATCAGCCGGACCGGGTTGATCCGCCCGCCGCCGGGCTGCGGGCCGTTGGCGTCGAAGGGGATGCCGAGGTCGAAGATCGCGCCGCGCTTCACCAGCTTCGCCGCGGCGGCGACGCGCTCCGGCGTGATCAGGTTGACCGTCCCACGCTCGTCGTCGGCGCCCCACCGTCCCCAGTTGCTGAGCTGCTTGCCGATCTCCCTGAAGTCGACCATCGATCACCTCCGTCATGCGCGGCGCGCCGATGCGCCGCGACCGCGCCGACAGTGTTCCAAGTCGTCTTGGTGTCCGACGAAGCGGGTCAGCAACCGCCCTGTGCAGCGCCGAACCCGGTGACCAGATGGGTGTCGGCGGCGCTGGCAAAGCTGTTGGCGTACCCGGGGTTGCCGAGGCCCTGGTACTGGACGCCGCCGCTCGGCAGGGGCTCGGAGATCGGCTGCGGGCTCAGCGAGTCCAGCACGGTCGCCTCCGGGTCGCCGACGGCGATGGGCAGCGTGCCGCCGCCGGACAGGCCGGTAGGTGAGCCGATCGGCACCGAGTCCCACATGCGGGCGTCCGGGAACGCGCTGGCCTCGGCGGCGCCGACCACCCAGGCGAACACGCCTGGCGGGGCGCCGGCACCGCTCGTGTAGGCGAGGGCGACACGCACGTCGCCGGCGCCGAGCACGCGCACCATCAGGCCGCCCGTGCAGTCCTCGTCCGAGCGTGGCTGCAGGGTGAACCAGCCGCTGTCGGCGACGGTCTGGCCGGTGCGCTCGGCGAGGAGCGCCGCCAGCGTCTCCGGCTCGACCGCCTGCTGAGGGACGACGCCGAACAGCGAGCCGTCCGCCAGGTCGGCGGTGCCGACGCCGAACGTGGGCGTCCACTGGTGGCGCACGTCGCCGGTGCCGACGAGCAGCGTCCCCGCGGCCCCGCGCTCGACGGTGGCGCCGTCGAGTCCCGGCGTTGCCGGGCAGCTGCCGAAGTCGACGTGCAGCACGCCATCGAGGCCCCACATCGCCGTGCACGTCTGCATCAGCAGGCGCCGGTCGGCCGTCATCAGGACGTACGTGTCGCCACCGTCGAGCTGCCAGCGACCGACGAGATCGTCCTGCTCGATCGGGTGCAGGTCGATCGTCGTGCTCGTGACCGTCGTCGTGCTCGTCACCGTCGTCGGGCTCGTCACCGTCGTCGGGCTCGTCTCCGTCGGGTGGTCGACCGTCGTCGCCACGTTCGCCGTCGTCGCCGGCGCGCCGGTCGTCGGCGTGGGCGTCGGCGTCGGCGTGGTGCCGAGGTGGTCCGGCGCGTCGCGACGGGTGACCACCACACCGGTGATCGCCACGACGGCGACCGCCGCGGATGCGACCAGCAGCCAGGACCAGTGCCGCCGGGAAGCGGTCCGAGTCACCTCGACCGTCGCCAGCGGGTGCATCCGTGCCCGCTGCTCGGCGGTCGGGCGCGCGCCGGCGGCCCGGACCATCGTGCGGATGTCGTCGTCAACCGGCATCGAAGGCTCCTCTCCCCTTGGCTCGCAGCGCGGCGCGGCCGCGGGCGAGCAGCGACTCGACGGCGTGCTCACTGCGTCCGAACACCGCCGCGATCTCGGCGACGCTGAGGTCGTCGACGTACATCAGGACCATCGCCACCCGCTGGGTGTCCGGCAGGTCGGCGAGCGACGAGACGAGCGGTCCGACCGGCTCGGTCTCGTCGTCACCGGGGCGCTCGTCGCGGCACCACCCGGCCGTCCCTGCGCAGCTGGTCGAGGAACCGGCTGCGCACCGTGGTGATCGCCCAGCCGACATCGACCGGCTCGGTGCGCCCAGCGCGCACCTGGCGCAGCAACGTCAGGTACGTCTCCTGGACGATGTCCTCGGCGCGCTGCGTGTCGTGCCCGGCGAGGCGAGACGCATACCGGTACACGTCGCCCACGGTCCGTTCGTAGAACGCGCCGACATCGTCGTCGTCCATCCTCGCCGCCCCTCGCATCGTCGCGATCATCACCCGTCTCGACGCACGGGACGGCGCCGATCCGTCGCGGCGTCGCGTCGCGACTGTGCGCGGCCAACAAGAGCTGCCCGCTGACGGCCGACAACGACCGCTCAGTCACGGCCGGTTCCCGCGCTCAGTGAGCAACATTCGGCTCGCCGGAGCCGGCCACCATCGGCACGTGGAGGATGCGGTCGTTGCCATGAGCGCAGGGTGGGGACGCTCCCTGGGGAGTGCCTCAGAACAGCACGATCGATCGCCGCCGGCGCGTGTCCGAGCTCGCCGGCTCGAACGCGCTCCGGGCAGACCTCCGAACGCCACGCGCACTCCCTGGGGAGTGTCCTCGAACATCACGACCGATCGCGAGCGAGCCGCGTTCTCGAACGCCGGCTCGATGGCGCATCGCCACGCCAGTTCGACGATCGCGCACTCCACGTGGAGTGTCCTCGGACGCCGAGCCGGTTCTCGATCGGGCGCGTCTTCAAACGTCACCACCAATCGAGAGCGAGCCACATCCTCGATCGCCGGTTGCTGGCGTCGGTCGCGGCGGGTTCGGCCGTCAGCCGGATCGGTCGGCCCAGTACTCGGGTTGACGGTGCTGGTGGTGCACGGCGAGAACTTGCACAACTTCGTCGTCGTGTACGCGGTGGACGACAGCGTATGGGAAGCCCGGTGTGGCGATCTCGCGTTCGGCGGCTGAGCCGTCGTTGCCGATGCGGACCGGTGTGCCGGCGTTCGGCCAGTGAGCAGCTCGGGAGGTCGCCGAACGGAACGCGACGATGAAGCGGTCACCGAGACCTGCGGTGCGCTGCTCGTACCACAGCTGCGCATCGACGACCTCTGCGCTGGCGAGCGGGTGAAGCAGTGCGGGCAGCGTCACTCGGGGTGGCGAGAGTCGGCGATCTTCGCCATCAGGTCGTCCCAGGAGTCGAGATGGACCTCGCCGGTGTCGATTTGCGCTGCGCGCCGGGCGACCTCGTCCGACCAGGCTCGGACGAGCCCGTCAGGGTCGTCGACTCGGCCACGGTCGAGCGGGTCGGCCCGACGTATGCCGCGTTGGCGGTGCTGCTCGGCCTGAACGGGCCGATCCTGTTACGCGCTCGACGGACAACGCCTGGACTCGCGCACCGCCTACCGCTGGGTCCGCTCGATCGGACGACGCGCGCCGGACTCGATCGCGCCCACCCGCACATGCGCCGCGTTCATCATGGCCGCACTCGACGCCGGCGTACCGCTGCGCGACGTCCAGCTCGCCGCCCCCAGAACCACGACCGTCTACGACCCGCCGCCGCGAGAGCTTCGACCGAATGTGCCAGTCGAGAACAGACCACTCGGCTGCCCGACATATCGGCGGATCGGCTGCATACGTGCTGGCCTCCGGAACCCTCGGGAGACCACCAACCGTGCGGGAGCTCCGCTCCCCACCATGGTCGCCTTCGGTACGACACGGCTGGCCACCAGCGGGCAGATCGTGATGACCACCGACAGCGACTCACGTCTCGGGAGAATCGATCTCGGCACGGAGGTCAGCGAGGCGTTGGTGCATCGCGCGCCAGACCGGCCCGAGATCCACGGGAGGCGATGGGTCCGCGTGCTCGAACAGCTCCCCGAATTCGAGCACTTCGACGAACGCCTCCGGCAGCGCTCGAGGCGGCTCGTCCAACCTCACGAATCGGAGCCTCGTCCTGGCCAAGCTCGGCCCTTGGGCGGGCCGCCGAGCGGGTGGCAGTAGCGCATCTCCACGACCTGCGCGCCGAGCACGTCCTCCTGCCGGCGGGCGTCGTCGTCGGCCCAGCCTGCGGACTCGTACAGGGAGCGGGCGCGCAGGTTCTCCGGCACCACCCACAGCACGGCGCTCGAACCGTGGGCGGTGAGGCGATCGGTGACGTCGGCGAGCAACCGCCGCCCCAGCCCACGCCCCCAGTGATCGGGGTGGAGGTTGATCGCGTACAGCTCGGCGTCGGCCTCGGCACCCTCGTCGCGGCATCGTCCGAAGCAGGCGAAGCCAACGACGACCCCGTCCACGGCGACGACGCGAAGCTCCTGATCCGCTCCCTGTGCTTCGAAGAACCGCGCCCACATCGCCGCGCGCTCCGCCGGATCGAGGCCGTCGAGATAGGCGCTCGGCATGATCCCGCGGTACGCGGCCTGCCAGGCGGCAACGTGGACCGCTCCGAGCGCATCCTCGTCGCCGAGCCGCGCAGCACGCACCCCGATGCTCACCGACGCATCTTCGCACGAGACGATGGCAGGCCAGCAGCCATCTGGGTCTCAGGGCGTCTGGCCGACCAACATCGCCCGGATGCCGAGACCCATGATGAACAGGCTGCCGAGGCCGTAGAGCAGGTACAGGCGGTGGCGCATCGAGGTGCGGTAGGAGTAGATGATCGCCACGCTGATGATGGCCACGAAGCCGTAGAACGCGTGGAACTTGGGGAACTCGAACTTGTACTTGTTCACCAGGATCACGCCGAGGGTGACCTGCACGAACACCGTCAGCTCGGCGATGGCGATGAACCACCACAGGGCGCGGCTGCGCAGCGGGGTGATCCAGTTGGCCCCGAGTGCCCACAGCCCGGCGATGCCGTTGCCGAGAACGACGAACCAGGCCCAGTCCTTGTGGAAGTCGTAGAGCGCGACGGCGTTCAGACGGCCCCCATCAGACGGCGGTGGCAGCCTGCGCCCGGGCGAGCTGCTGCTCCTGCGCTTCGGCGTACGCCTCGGCGGCGATGTCGACGAGCTCGGTGATCTCGTCGTCGCTGAACCCGGCGAGACGGCGGAAGTTGCGGGCCAGGTGCACCGGGTTCTCCTGCTGCTCGCCGCGGAAGCCACCGAAGCTGAACAGCTTGTCGACGGCCTTCTGGAAGTCGAGGGCGTTCTTCTGCCGCTCCGCGTCGTTGGCGGTGAGCTTGCGCAGCCAGTCGCTGCCCATCTTCACGTGTGTGACCTCGTCGGCGAGCATCCAGTCCTCGGCGAACTCCAGCACCGGGTCGGTGAGCTTGTCGCCGAAGTCGCGCATCGTCTTGAACACGTCGATGGCCAGACCCTCGAGGGCGCGGTTGACGCCGGTGAGGCGCAGGACCGGATCAGGGTTGCAGGCCGCCTCGTAGAGCATCGTCTGCTCGGCGAACTCGCCGATCTCACTGCCCATGTGATCGCTGAGCTTGCAGCTGATCTCGACGTGACGGGCCTCGTCCCAGCACTGCCTGGCCATGTCCAGCTTGAGCAGGAACGGCGCCTGCTCGCGGCCCTCGCCCGTGTCGAAGTCCCAACACGTGCGCCCGGCGCCCTCGAGCGCCTGGATCTCGCCGACGAAGATGCCGTGCATCAGGCCGCGGGCGTTGTCGGGCGCCTGGGCGTAGTCGGTGGCGAGCCCGTTGATCTGCGCGGCCGGGCTGAGGTTGCGCGGATCGAAGACGTTGTCCTCGATGCGGGTGCGGTTGAACCGCGCGTCGCGGGCGAGCGACTCCACCGGCCACTGTTGCTTCATCGCGACCTCCCAGTCGACGAGATGACGCGTTCACGCTACTGCGCCGGTGGCAGGCGCGGTCACTCGCCGCAGCCGATGCCGCCCTGGATCCTCGTGACGACGTCGGTCTCGGCCACGCCGCTGAGCTGACCGGTGAGCCCGTCGCTGATCGCGAAGCTGGCCGGCGCGGTCGGGTCCGCCGGGTACAGCTGCACGCTCGGATGGGCGGAGCGCAGCGCGGCGACGGTCGTGCCGAGCGTGCCGCCGCCGTCGATCGTCAAGCCGGCCGGCGATGCCGTGGCAGCCGCCGGCGGCCCGTAGCTGTAGGCGAAGAAGTGGTCGCGGCCGGTGACGACGGTGCTCTCGTCACCAAAGTACAGCGACAGGTCGCCCCACTGCACCGTGCGGACCTTCGTGCCCGGGCACGAGCCCAGCGACAGCGGGTCGGTCCAACCCGAGTCGCGCGTCGCCGCGCCGAGTGCGTCGGTGACCGCGGCGATCACCGTGTCGGGCGCAGTGCCGAACATCACCGTCCCCAGCCCGCTCGGGCGCATGACCAACGGGCCGGAGGCCGCGGTCGTCGTCGTGCCGTCCGCGGCAGGCGGCGGTGTCGTCGTCCTCCGGGCGACGGTCGTGCTCGCGCCCGCCGTGGTGGTCGCCCCCGACGCCGTCGGACCCCCGTTGGCGATCGGCACCGGGGCCGAGGTGACCATCGTCGGCCGGTTGCCGCTGCTGGTCGTCGGCGCCACCGTGGTCGGGATCGTGACGGTCGACGTCGTCGAGGTCGTCGTGGTCGACGACGACCCGTCGCCACACGCCGCGAGCACGCCGAGCGCCACGACCGAGCAGGCGAACAAACGGCGCGGCGGCATCACCCGAGTCTCGCGAACCCCTCCCCCGCCAGACGTTCACCGAGTCCCAGCCGCTGGTCCGAGTCGGAGGTGTCCATGCGAGTCCCACATGTACGACGGGGGGACATCAGCGACTCGCGCCAACACGTGGGACTCGGACGAGCACGTGCAACTCGGAGCACAGAGCGAGCGCAGCGAGCGGGCCGCTTCCGCCCAGGTGAGGCTGTCACCAGGTGATCCCGGCGGCGCGACCGCCAGGGAGCCCGCCGGACCGGTCGGCCGCAGACCGACCATTCAAAACAGCCAGCCCTCTCGAATGCCGCGGGCGGCGCCTGGCTCGATGAACCACTCGGTGGCGAAGGCCACGGCGAACGCCTCCTCGGTCATCTCACGGAACTGGGCGGTATCGCTGACCTGACTGGCGTGCGACAGGATCGACGCCCGCTTCTGGGCGACGTACCCGCTGACGTCGACGCGCAGCGAGATCTCGTCCTCGGACGAGCCGAGCGGATTGCCGTCGTCCATCGGCTGGCGCGGGTCCCAGTCCGGCGTCCGTCCCTCGGCCTCGAACCAGCGGATCATCTCGTCGCGGTTCATCGTCGCGTCGAGCACCCGCGCCGTCCCGGCGAGCACCGCGGCACGATGCGCCACCCGGTGCGCCTTGACGTGGTCGGGGTGGCCGTAGTTGCCGTGCCAGTCGTAGGAGACGACGACGTCCGCGGCCTCGTCGCGCAGGATCGCCGCAACCCGCGCCGCGGCGTCCTCCAGCGGCGCCTGGTGGAACGACGCCGGGTCGGCGTTCTGCTCCCAGCCGGTCATCCCGCTGTCTCGGTAGCCGAGCCAGACGATGCGGTGCACGCCGAGCGCCGCCGACGAGCACTCGGTCTCGGCGCGCCGCCGGTCGATCAGCGTCTCGCCGGGAGCGAGATCGTCGGGCGCCTCGCCGTGCTCGCCGTTGGTCGCGACGACGAGCACGACACGATGCCCCTCGGCGCTGGCGCGCGCCAGCGTGCCGCCGGTGGTCAGCGCTTCGTCGTCGGGATGGGCGTGCAGCGCGACGAGGACTCCCATACGGTCCGAAGTGAATCAGCTATTCGTGCGGGGCTGCGCACCCGAACCCCATCGACGCCCGGCTCCCTGGCGGTCGCTCGGGCGTCCCGGCTGCTGGGCAGCGCCCATCAGCCGGCGGCCTTGACGCCTCCGCTGGCGAGCACCTCGTCGACGCGCGACGCCGGGATGCCCCAGTCGGCGAGGATCTCCCGCGAGTGCTGGCCGGGGTGCGCCGGGGCGCTCTTGACCTGGGGGACCGTGCGCGAGAACCGCGGCGCCGGCGCCGGCTGCGGCACGCCGCCGACCTCGATCACCAGGTTGCGGGCCACGTTGTGCGGATGCTCGGCGGCCTCGCTCATCGTCAGCACCGGGGCGAAGCAGACGTCGGTGTGCTCCATCAGCGCGCACCACTCGTCACGAGTCTTCGACTCGAACACCTCGGCGATGCGCTCCTTGAGCTTCGGCCAGCCGCCCTTGTCCATCTGCTTGGCGAAGTCCGGGTCGTCGGCGAGCCCGGTGAGGCGCAGCAGCTCGGCGTAGAACTGCGGCTCGATCGAGCCGATCGAGATGTACTTGCCGTCGGCGCACTTGTACGCGTCGTAGAAGTGGGCGCCGGTGTCGAGCAGGTTCGTGCCGCGGTTGTCCTCGTCGAAGACGCCGTTCGACTTCATCGACCAGAACATCGACATCAAGATCGCGGTGCCGTCGACCATCGCCGTGTCGACCACCTGGCCCTTGCCGCTCTTCTGCGCTTCGAGGATCGCGCAGACCACGCCGAAGGCCAGGAACATCCCGCCGCCGCCGAAGTCGCCGACCATGTTCAGCGGCGGCACCGGCGCCTCCCCGGCGCGGCCGTAGTGCGCCAGCGCGCCCGCCAGCGAGATGTAGTTGATGTCGTGGCCCGCCCACGGAGCGTACGGGCCGTCCTGGCCCCAGCCGGTCATCCGCCCGAAGACGAGCTTGGGGTTGCGCGCCAGGCACTCGTCAGGGCCGATGCCGAGGCGCTCCATCACGCCGGGACGGAAGCCCTCGATGATCGCGTCGGCCCGCTCCACGAGGTCGAGCAGCGTCGCCGCGCCGTCGGGGTGCTTGAGGTCGAGGGCGATGTTGCGCCGGCCGCGCAGCGACACGTCCGGGTACGGCGTGTCCGGCGCCGGACCACGGACGTTCTGGGCGCGCTCGACGCGAACGACCTCGGCGCCCATGTCGGCGAGGAGCATCGCCGCGAACGGGCCGGGGCCGATGCCGGCGATCTCGATGATGCGGTAACCAGTGAGCGGTCCAGACATGGCGTTCAGGATTAGCAGAACGCGACCGCCGCGCGGCCAGCCGGGCCGCTCAGCCGGCGTACGTCGTGTGGCTGATCACCGCGTCGACGATCACCGGCCACAACGGCTGCGGCAGGTCGTGGCCCATGTCGGCGAGCAGCAGCAGGCTGGCGGTCGGGATCAGCTCGGCGGTGCGGATGCCGCCGCTCGGGTTGATCAGCGTGTCGTCGCGGCCGTGGATCACCAGCGTTGGCACGCTCACGTCGCGCAGCTGCGCGGTGCGGTCGCCACTGGCGTAGATCGCCGCCAGCTGGCGTGGCGCGCCCTCGGGATAGAACGAGCGGTCGTAGGCCGTCGCCGCGTAGGCCTTGGACAGCTCCGGGTCGTAGTAGCGCTTCGAGGAGAACACCGCCGCCCGCGTTGCCGCCTCGATCACGCCCTCGCGATCGGCCGGCGGCGGGGTCAGCAGCACCTGCATCGCCCCCGGGTCGGGCTTGCCATAGTCGAGGTCACCGATCGTGCTCATCACCGACGTCATGCTGCGCAACCGCCGCGGGTGCTCGATCGCCATCGTCTGCACGATCATCCCGCCCATCGACGCCCCGAGCACGTGGGCCCGGTCGATGCCGAGGTGGTCGAGCAGGCCGATGCCGTCGGCCGCCATGTCGCTGAGCGTGTACGGCGCGTCGGCGAACGGCTGCTTGGCCTGTGCGGCCTGCATCGCCGCCATCATGTCGACCTGCACGCCGTCGAACTTCGCCGACAGACCGCAGTCGCGGTTGTCGTGGCGGATCACGTACCGGCCGCGATCGGCGAGCATCGTGCAGAAGTCGTCGCGCCACGCCGTCATCTGCGCGGTGAAGCCCATCACCAGCAGCAGCGCCGGATCGTCGGGCGAACCGAACGTGTCGTACTCGATCGTGACGTCGTTGGCCTGTGCGGTCGCCATGGCCGCACAGTACGTTCCGCAGCTGACCAGGGAGGGATCGACGATGACCACGTTCGGAGTGCACGTCGGGTTGCAGCACACGACGGCCGACGAGCTGCGCAGCGTGTGGCGGCGGATCGAGGACCTCGGCTTCGGCTGGATCAGCGTGTGGGACCACTTCTACGGGGCGACCGGCAAGCCCGACGACGCCGCCTGCCTGGAAGCCGTGGCGATGCACGCCGCGCTGGCGTGCACGACGACCAAGGTCCGCTGCGGCTCGCTCGTCTACTCGATCGGCTACCGCCATCCGGCCGTGCTGGCCAAGGCGATCACCGCCATCGACCAGCTGTCGGGCGGCCGAGCGGAGATGGGCATCGGTGCCGGCTGGGCACTGGTCGAGTACGACGCCTACGGCATCGACTTCCCGTCGACCAAGGTGCGCATGGACCAGTTGGAGGAGGGCATCCAGTGCCTGCGCGGGCTGCTCCACGACGAGGTCACCGACTTCGACGGCGAGTGGTTCAAGCTGACCGCGGCACGCAACGAGCCGCGCCCGGTGCAGGCCAAGCTGCCGATCTGGATCGGCGGGGGCGGCGAGAAGCGCACGCTGCGCATCGCCGCCAAGTACGCCGACGCCTGGAACGTCCCGTTCATCGCCCCGGAGGCGTTCGCCGCCAAGCGCGAGGTGCTGCACCGCCACTGCGCCGACGTCGGCCGCGACCCCGGCGAGATCCGCTGCGCGATCAACGCCGGGCTGGCGTTCACCCAGGAGAGCCTCGAGCAGCAGTTCGGGGCGCTGGCCCCGCGCGTCGCGCCCGGCGTGCTCAAGGGCAGCGACGAGGAGATCGTCGACCGCATCGGCCAGTACATCGACGCCGGCGCCGACCAGGTCAACATCGCCCTGCGCGCCCCGTTCGACCTCGACTCCCTGGAACGGTTCAGCACCGCCCTCAAGTTGCTCTGAAGCGCTCGTGCTCCGATCGTCGCGAAGCGGCTCGTGCGCCTGCCGTGCTTGCCGCCGCCGCTGCGCTTCGGCGCTCCCCGCTCCTAGCGTCGGCCGACGGTCTGGCGCAGGCGTTCAAGTGCGACGGGCGTGCGCACGCCCCACCACAGCAGGTCGGCGCCGTCGACGATGCGCACGTCGGCGGCCGGGAGCGCGCCGGTGATCTCGGCGACGTGGCGCTCCTTGAACGGGTACGGCTCGGTCGGCAGCAGGATCAGGTCGGCGCCGGCGAGGTCGGCGAGCTCGACGGTCGGGTAGCGCTCCCCGCCGGCGACGACGTTGGCGACGCCGAGGTGGTCGAGCAGCGTCGACCCGTACGTCTCGGCCCCGAGGGCCATCCACGGGCGGCGCCAGATCAGCGTGGCGGCGATCGCCCAGCGCGGCCGTGCCGGCGGCAGCTCGACCCGTGGCGGTGCGACGCCGACAGCGACGGCCAGTGCGATCAGCTCGGGCGTGACGTCGGCGAGCGCGGTGACGTGGGTGACGTGCAGCGCCACGCCCCGCGCGGCGAGCGCATCGGCGTCGGGCCGCCGATTCTCCTCGCGGTCCACGACGACGAGGTCCGGGGCGAGGGCGACGATCGCGTCGACGTCGGGATCCTTCGTGCCGCCGACGTGGCGCAGCTGCGGCTGCTCGCAGAAGCGGGTACAGGCGACGACGTCGACGCCCCAGGCGAGGAGCGTCTCGGTGATCGACGGGACGAGGCTGACGACCCTCACCGGGCCGCCGTCGTCACGAGCCGAGGAGCTTGCGCTTCTGGGCCTGGAACTCCTCGGACGTCAGCGTGCCGCGCTGCAGCATCCCCTCCAGGCGTTCGAGCTGCCCGGCGACGTCGACGGGGGCCGGCGGCGGCATGTTCGACGAGACGTAGCCGCCCGTGCTGTAGGAGCCACGGCGCTTCGCGTGGCCCTCCATCTCGGCGTGGATGAGGTTCTGGACGCGGTCGGGGTGGCGGATGTCGGTGAACCGGCTCTGGCCGTCCTCGCCGCCGGACTCGATCAGCAGGTCGCCGGCGCCGAGCACCCGCTCGAGGATCGTCTGGTGGAAGTTGACGTTGTTCACCCGGTCGAGCGGGATCTCGACGCCGGACTTGGAGACGATGCCCTGGCGGAAGATGATCCGGTTCGACGTGATCACGAAGTTCGTGCTGATCCACTTCATGTAGCGGCTGACCAACCAGCACGCCGACAGGACGATGGCGATGATGACCAACCACTTCGCGCCAGTGCTGAACCAGTGGGGTGTGTCGACGACCAGCAGGATGATGCCGACGATCAGGATGGCGATCAGCGTCAGTGCCGGCTCCCAGAAGTACCACCAGTGCGGGTGCATGTCGAGGGCGATGGTCTCGCCCTCGTTGAGGTTCTTCCGCGGGTACGGCATCCCCCGGATCGTAGTGACGGTGCAGTTCGACCCCGGGCCATCGGTGTCACATCCCCTCCGTACAGTGGGACGGGTGGATGCCGACGCCCTGCTGCACGGGTTGGATGCCCGCCAGCGCGAGGCGGTCACGTCCACCGCGGCCCCGCTGGCGATCATCGCCGCCGCGGGTTCGGGCAAGACGACGGTGCTCACCCGGCGCATCGCCCACCGCATCGCCACCGGCACGGCCACGGCCGGCCACACGCTGGCGCTGACGTTCACCCGCGATGCCGCCGGCGAGCTGCGCCGCCGGCTCACCGCGCTGGACCTGCGCCAGCCGATCGAGTCGGGCACGTTCCACAGCGTCGCCTTGCGGCTGCTGCGCGACCGGGCGCTGGCCCGTCACGAGACACCACCGCGCGTCGCCGTCGACCGGTTGCGGCTGGTGCGCGAGTGCCTCACCGAGCTGCGTCTCGACGCGTCGCCGTCGGCCGCGATCTCCGACATCGACTGGGCCCGCGCCCGGCTGGTCCCGCCCGAACGGTACGAGGAGCTGTCCCGCCGGGCGCGGCGCAGCGCCGTCCCGCCCAGTCGCTTCGCCGACCTGGCCCGCGCCTACGAACGCCTCAAGCGCCGGCGCGGCGTCGTCGACTTCGACGACCTGCTGGAGCGCGCCCTGCAGGCCGTCCGCGGCGACGCGGTGTTCGCCGAGGTCGTGCGCTGGCGGTTCCGCCACCTCTACGTGGACGAGGCGCAGGATCTCAACCCGCTGCAGCACGAGCTGCTGGAGTCGTGGCGCGGTGGGCGCGCCGACCTGTGCCTCGTCGGCGATCCGCGCCAGGCGATCTACGGCTGGAACGGCGCGGAGAGCACGGCGCTCACCGAGGTCGAGCGCTACTATCCCGGGGTCACGGTCGTCGCCCTGACCACCAACCACCGCTGCAGCCCGCAGGTCGTGCGCGCCGGGGCTGCCGCGCTCGCCGGCGGCGGGCACGGCGACGACACCACCAGCGACCGCCCCGACGGCCCGGCCGTCGAGATCCGTGGCTTTGCCAGCGAGCACGACGAGGCCGATGCGGTCACCCGGCTGGTGCTCGACGCGCTCGGCCGCCATCACCCGGGCGACGTCGGCGTGCTGGCCCGCACGAACGACCAGCTCGCCGCGATCGAGCGACGGCTGGAGTCCGCCGGCGTGCCGACGGTTCGCGCCGCCGGCCGCTCGCCGCTCGACGTCGCCCTCGCCGACGCGTATCGCGCCGGCAACCGTGACCAGCTGACCGCGTGGGCCGACACCGCGCTCGCCGATCCCGACGACGTCCGCCGACGCGTCGCCGAGGAGGCCGACCGCTACCTCGTCGCCAGTGAGCCCGGCGGCTTCCGGGCGTGGGTCGAGTCACGCCGGCCGTTCGACGACCTCGTCGCTCCCCCCGCCGACGCCGTCGCCATGCTCACGTTCCACGCCGCCAAGGGCCGTGAGTGGGAGACGGTCGTCGTCACCGGCGTGGAGGACGGGCTGGTGCCCCACGGCTCGGCCACCAACGCCGCCCAGCGCGCCGAGGAATCGCGCCTGTTGTACGTCGCGCTCACCCGCGCCCGCCGCCAGCTCACCATCACCCACGCCGAGCAGCGCAACGGTCGGCCGGCGTCACCGAGTCCGTGGCTCGACGCCGTGCGCGACGCCGGTTCGGTCGACGCGCCCACCGCGCCACCGCCGACGCTAGGGGTGCGGCGTGCTGTTGAAGATCCCCTCGCCGGTCTGCGTGAGTGGCGTCGTCGCGTCGCCCGCGTCGCCGGCGTGCCGGAGGTCGCGGTGTGCAACGAACGGGTGCTGCGCTCGCTGCACGACGACCCACCGACGGACGTCGCCGCGCTGGCGGAGCGGTTGGGCATGAGCATCACGGCGGCGGCGCGCCTGCGGCCGCTGCCCGCAACGGGCGATGTCAGCCCGCCGCCCGCGCGTCCTTCATCCGATCGAACACCTCTTGCGGGATGGCGATGAACAACCCCTCCGCCTGGGCGCACAGCCGGCCGTCCTCGGCCACCACCAGCTCGGCGGTGGTGAACGTCTTGCGCCCCTCGACGCGCTCGATGCGGCCATGGAAGTGCAGCTCGCGGTGCAGCGGGGTCGGCGAGCGGTAGTCGATCTTCAGGCTGGCGGTCATCCCCGGGCGGTTGGCGTGAGCCTGGGTGAAGCCGAGCACCTCGTCGAACCCGGCGGCGATGAACCCACCGTGGACGCAGCCGGGCGGTCCCTCGTAGGCGTCCGGATACGTGACCGAACCGCGCACCTCCGTGCCGCCCGGCTCGGTGCTCCACGACAGGTGGATCGGTGGCGCGAGCGGGTTGAGCACGCCGAGGAGCGGGCTGTAGTCGACGAACGCGAACACCCCGAAGTCGGCGACCGCGGCCTCGGCGGCCTCGTAGTCGCGGCCGTGGCTGCCGGCGCCGAGCACGGCGACGGCCTGCTCGACGAGGTCGCGGGCACGGGCGAACGCCTCGGCGTCGGCCGTCGAGGACGCAAGCTCGTCGATGATCGCACGGGTGGCGTCGGCCAGCCGGATACGGGCGTCGTCGGGGGCGATGTTGCTCTCGAACGCCTGCATCTCGCCCATCACGCCGCGTCCGCGATGTCGACGATCACCGGCGCGTGGTCCGACGGCGACTGCCCCTTGCGGGCGTTGCGGTCGATCACCGTCCACACCAGACGCTCGGCGATCGGCGCCGAGCCGAGGACCAGGTCGATGCGCAGCCCGCGCCCCTGGTGGAAGTCGCCGGCGCGGTAGTCCCACCAGCTGTACAGGCGGTCCTCGGTCTGCCGCGTGCGGAACAGGTCGACGAGGCCCCACTCGCACAGCTCGGTGAGCAGTTGGCGCTCGGCAGGGCTGGTGTGCGTCGCATCGACGAACTTGCTCGGGTCGTAGACGTCGGCGTCGGTCGGGGCGATGTTGAAGTCGCCGGCGACGACCACCGGCTGGTCCGGCGTGGCCCGGGCGGCGACGTGGCGCTTCAGCTGGGCGAGCCACGCCAGCTTGTACTGGTAGTGCGGGTTGTCGAGGCTGCGCCCGTTGGGAACGTAGACGCTGGTGACGTCGATGCCGCCGCAGCGCGCCGAGACGATCCGGGCGTCGGGGTCCGGGTCGCCGCCGTCGGCGAAGTTCGTGGTGACGTCGTCGAGGCCGACCTTGGAGAGGACGGCGACACCGTTCCACTGGCCCTGCCCGAAGTGGGCGCACTCGTAGCCGAGCGCCCCGAACGTCAGTGCCGGGAAGGCCTCGTCGGCGAGCTTGGTCTCCTGCATGCAGACGACGTCGGGCTGGATGTCGGCCAGCCACTCCTCGACGCGGGGCAGGCGAACCTTCAGCGAGTTGACGTTCCAGGTGGCCAGACGCACCCGGCCGACGGTACCAACACAACCGCGTGGTTCGAACTCGACGCCCCGTCGCGCCGACCCGTCCGTTGTGAGCGTCGAGTTCCGAACCTGACGCACGATCGCGCCGACCCGTCCGTTCGGTCGTCAACCCCGGAGGTTGACGACGGATCGCACCGCGATCAGGCGTCGGCGGCGGCCGCCGCCTTGCGGCGCGTGCGCTTCGCCGGCGGCTCCGCGTCCGAGGCAGCCTCTGCCGGTGCTGCGGCGGCCTTCCTGCGCGCCCGGGGCCGGGGCGCGGCCTCAGCGACCGGCCCGGCATCGGCGGCAGCGACTGCCTTCTTGGCCACCCGCTTGCGCGGCGCCGGTACAGCGTCGGCAGCCGGCCCGGTCACGGCGGCCGGTGCCCGATTGCGCGTGGCGGGCGCGTCTGCCGCTTCGGCCGTCGGCTCCGCCGCCACGTCGGGTGCCCGCTTGCGCGTGGCGGGCGCAGCATCCGGCTCGGGGGCCGGGTCCACCTCCGCAGTGGATGCCCGCCGGCGCGTCGAAGGTTCGGCGCCCGACGCGACCTCGGCGGCGGCCTGCTTGCGGGGGCGACGCTTCGGCGTGGGCGCCTCCGGCTCGGCGGCCGCCTCCGGCGCGCCCTCCCCCGGCGTCGCCGCCGCGGCCTTCTTGGTGCGCCGGGTGCGCTTGGCCGGCGGCTCGCCCACGGCCGCATCGGCAGCGACGGCGCTCCCCTGCCCGGTTCTGACGTCGGCGAGATCCGCGGTGACCGCGGCGACGGCCGCTGCCGCCGCCGCGGCCACGGGCTCGGCCGGTGCCATGGCGGCCTGCTTCTTCGAGCGCTTCGCTGGCTTCGGAGCGGGCAGCGTCACGGTCGCCATCGCCGGCACGGCGAGGTCGATGCTGCGCCGTGCCGGGGCGAAGCTCTCGACGACCAGCGTCACCGACTCGCCGACCTTCATGTACTCCCGGGCGCTGCGCGGCGCGGGGTCGGCCATCAGCCGCAGCGGGACGTAGCCGCGCACGTCGCCGATCGTCACGTATGCGCCGTGTGACGAGTACGAGTCGACGACGGCGCTGACGCTCGTCCCGGGCGGGTGGTGCTCGACGAACGTCAGGAACGGGATCAGCTCGTTGACCTCCGTCGCCCGCGGCGCGGCCTCCACCGGCGCCGACGGCTTCGTGGGAGCTGGCGCCGAGTCACCCTTCTTCGAGAGCGACGCCCCGGGCGGCGGCGCCTTCGGCACCGGCATCGGCCGGCTCGCCTCGACGCTGCCGGTGCGGACCTCGTTGATCGCCGAGCCGCCGGCCGAGCCCTTGCGCCCCCTGCGCTTGCTGTCGGCCACCGACTTGCGCGACAGCGGCCCGCGCACCGGCAGGCGGTTGACGAACACCCAGCCGATGTGCGGCACCGGCTTGCCACCAACCAGCCGCCCCTCGTCGAACAGCCACGGGTACTGGCCGTGGAACTCCTGGAAGCTGTCGTTGCTCAGGATCGTCGCCTTGACCTTGTCGGCGATGCTCAGCACGAAGGCGTCGCCACGCCCGACGGCCCCAGCGGGAGGCGCGACGAGCTCGTTGGCGGCGACGGCGGCGTCGAACGCCGGCACCTCCTTGGGATCGATGCGGTGCCCGAAGGTGGCGTCGACGACGACGGTGATCAGCGCGTCCGGTTCGGTCTCGATGAACGCACGCACCGCCTCGTCGAGCTGCTGCAGGCTGGGCAGTGACCGGCCTTCGGTGGCGATGTTGGACCCGTCGACGACGACGTGGTGCGCGGGGCGGTTCGGCATAACGTCCGGTTAGTCAACCACCTGAGCGCGGCCGTTGGTCGGATGGGTGGCGACGGCCATCACCTACAGTCGGCCGGGTGATCAAGGCAGTGCTGTGGGACTTCGGCGGAGTGATCCTGTCCAGCCCGTTCGAGACGTTCAACCGCTACGAGGAGGAGCACGGCCTCCCCAAGGACTTCCTGAGGACGGTGAACGCGACGAACCCGGACACGAACGCCTGGGCGAGGCTGGAGCGCAGCGACATCACGCCTGCGCAGTTCGACGCGGCGTTCGCCGACGAGTCCGAGGCGCTCGGCCACCGGGTGCCCGGCGCCGACGTCCTCGCCCTGCTCGCCGGTGACGTGCGCGACGAGATGGTGTCGCTGCTCGACGAAGCTCAAGGAGCGTGGCTACCTGCTGGCCTGCCTGACCAACAACGTCGGTGGCACCCACGCCAGCGCCGAGCGGACCGAGACGATCAACGCGATCATGGCCCGCTTCGACGTGGTCGTGGAGTCCAGCAAGGTCGGCACGCGCAAGCCGGAGACCGAGTTCTACGAGATGGCCTGCAAGCTCCTCGGCGTGGACCCGAGCGAGTGCGTGTTCCTCGACGACCTCGGCGTCAACCTCAAGCCCGCAGCGGCGATGGGCATGACGACGATCAAGGTCGTGTCCGCCGAGCAGGCGATCGCCGACCTCCACCGGGTGCTCCCCCGACGCTGAGAATCCTCCTTGACATACAACCGATCGGTTGTATGTTGGTGCCGTGACCGAGCAGGAGGACGAACGCGCCGACGCGTTCTTCCACGCGCTCGCCGACCGCACCCGCCGCGACATCCTGCGGCGGGTGCTCGCCGGCGAGCACTCGGTCTCCGCGCTCGCCGCGTCGTACGACATGTCGTTCGCCGCGGTGCAGAAGCACGTCGCCGTGCTGGAACGAGCAGGCCTGATCGTCAAGCGACGTCACGGCCGCGAGCAGCTCGCCAGCGGTGACGTCGAGGCCGTGCGCTCGGTGGCGTCGATGCTCGCCGAGCTCGAAGGCATCTGGCGCGGCCGCATCGCCCGCATCGACGACCTACTGAAAGAGGACTGATCCATGCCCGTCACCGCCATCACCAAGGACCTCGACAGCCGCACGCTGACGATCACCGCCGAGTTCGCCGCCCCGGTCGAGCGGGTGTGGCAGGTCTACGCCGACCCTCGACAGCTGGAGAAGGTCTGGGGCCCGCCGGCGTACCCGGCCACGTTCGTCGACCACGAGCTCGCACCCGGCGGCCGGATGAACTACTTCATGACCTCGCCGGAGGGCGACAAGTACTGCGGGTACTGGGAGGTCACCAGCGTCGACGAGCCGAACGCGTTCGAGTTCGACGACGGCTTCTGCGACGAGCAGTTCGTGCCCAACCCGGACCTGCCGGTGTCACACAACACGTACCGCTTCGACTCGATCGACGGCGGGACGCGCGCCACCTACACGGGGGTCTACGCGTCCGCGGACGCACTCCAGCAGGTGCTCGACATGGGCATGGAGGAAGGCTCCCGCGAGTCGATCGACCAGATCGACGCGCTGTTGGCGGCCTGAGCGCCGCGTGGGCTACAGCCCGGCGAACGCGGCGTCGAGGAGGTCGGCCAGCTCCTGGTCGTGGATCGCCTTGCTGCCCGTCGCCGGGCTGCCGCTCTCGACGCGGGCGACGTGGCGCAGGTCGTAGCCACGCTCCTTGATCCGCCACACCCGGGCCTCGACGAACGCCCACGGGCCCATGTTCTCCGGCTCCTCCTGGAGCCACACCAGCTCGCGGGCGTTCGGGTAGCGCTCCAACACCTCCAGCAGCTGCTCCTGCGGGAACGGGTACAGCTGCTCCAGTCGGATGACCGCCGCCGGGGCGTTGCGCCGGTCGCGCTCGTGCACGGCGTCCCACACGACCTTGCCGCTGCAGAACACCAGCCGGGTGATCGCCGCCCGATCGGTGACGAACGGATCGTCGAGCACCTCTTCGAACGAGCCTTCGGTGAGCGCCTCGATCGGCGAGCGGCTCTCCTTCATCCGCAGCGGGCCCTTGGGGGTGAACAGGATCAGCGGCTTGCGCACGTCGCGGCGCACCTGGCGGCGCAGCAGGTGGAAGTACTGCGCGGCCGTCGTCGCGTTGCACACCTGGATGTTGTCCTCCGCGCAGGCGGTGAGGAACCGCTCGATGCGCGCCGAGCTGTGCTCGGGACCCTGCCCCTCGAAGCCGTGCGGCAGCAGCAGGACGAGGCCGTTGGTCTGCCCCCACTTGTCCTCGGCGGCGACGAGGTACTGGTCGATGATGATCTGCGCGCCGTTGATGAAGTCGCCGAACTGCGCCTCCCACATCACCAGCGCTTCCTTGTTGACGTGGGCGTAGCCGTACTCGTAGCCGAGCGCGGCGTACTCGCTGAGCAAGCTGTCGTACACCCAGAACGGGGCCTGCGCGCCGGGCACGGTCTGCAGCGGGATCCAGACGCGCTCGTCGTCGTAGTCGACGAGCGCGGCGTGGCGCTGGCTGAACGTGCCGCGGCGGCTGTCCTCGCCGGCGAGGCGCACGGCGTGGCCGTCGATCACCAGCGAGCCCATCGCCAGCGCCTCGCCCGTCGCCCAGTCGACCTCGCCGGCGTCGTGGTACAGCTTGGCGCGGGTCTCGAACTGACGGGCCAGCTTGGGGTGCGGCGTGAAGTCGGCCGGGTACGCCGTGAGATGGTCGAAGATCGTGTCGAGCGTGCGCCGCTCGACGCCCGTCTCGAGGTGCGGCAGGACGCCGACCGGCTTCGGTGGCTTGGCCGCCTTGTGCACCTCCGGCGCGTTCTCCCGGGTCTGGTCGAGCGCCGACTGCAGCTTCGCCTGGAAGTCAGCGAGCGCGCCCTCGGCCTCCTCGACGGTCAGCTCGCCACGCTTGACGAGCGCTTCCACGTACAGCTTGCGCACGCTGCGCCGCTCGGCGATCGCCTTGTACATCAACGGCTGCGTGTAGCTCGGGTCGTCGCCCTCGTTGTGCCCGTGGCGGCGGTAGCAGACCATGTCGATGACGACGTCCTTGTGGAACGTCTGGCGGTACTCGAAGGCCAGCTCGGCGACGCGCACGCACGCCTCCGGGTCGTCGCCGTTGACGTGGAAGATCGGCGCCTGCACGGTCTTGGCGACGTCGCTGCAGTAGACGGAGCTGCGCGCCGCCTGCGGGCTGGTGGTGAAACCGATCTGGTTGTTGACGATCAGGTGGATCGTGCCGCCGACGCGGTAGCCGCTGGTGTCGCTCATCGCCAGGCACTCGGCGACGACGCCCTGCCCGGCGAACGCCGCGTCGCCGTGCATCAGGATCGGCAGCGACGGATACGAGCCGGGCGGATCGATGCGGTCCTGGATGGCCCGGACCATGCCGAGCACGATCGGGTCGACGGTCTCCAGGTGGCTGGGGTTGGCGGCCAGCTCCAGGCGGATGTCGGCGCCGGACGGGCTCTGGTACTTGCCGGTCGCGCCGAGGTGGTACTTGACGTCGCCGGAGCCCTGCACCGAGGTCGGGTCGACGTGGCCCTCGAACTCCTTGAAGATCTGGTTGTAGCTCTTGCCGATGACGTTGGCGAGGACGTTCAGCCGGCCACGGTGGGCCATGCCGATGACGCTGGAGTCCAAACCCACGTCGGCGGCCATCGACAGCAGGCGGTCGAGGATCGGGATCGCCGACTCGGCGCCCTCCAGGCCGAAGCGCTTGGTGCCGACGTACTTGGTGGCGAGGAACTTCTCGAACGCCTCGGCGGCGTTCAGCCGCTCGAGGATCCGGTACTTCTCGTCCTTGGGGATCTCCCGGGACGCACCCTCGACCTTCGACTGGATCCAGCGCTGCTCGGCGGTCTCCTGGATGTGCATGTACTCGATGCCGATCGTGCGGCAGTACGCGTCGCGCAGGACGCCGAGCAGCTTGCCGAGCGGCATCTTCGGGACGCCGCCGACGCCGCCGGTGAGGAACTCGCGGTCGAGGTCCCAGATCGTCAGCCCGTACGTGGCCGGGTCGAGCTCGACGGGCATCTGCGGCTCGGTCCAGCGCAGCGGGTCGAGGTCGGCGATGAGGTGGCCGCGGACGCGGTGGACACGGATCAGCGTGGCGACCTGCATCTGCTTGTGCAGCATCGCGTCCTCGCTGGTGTCCGGGTTCGAGTCGGTGCGCCAGTCGACCGCGGCGTACGGCACGCCGAGGCTGGTGAAGACGTCCTTGTAGAAGTCGTGCTCACCGAGCAGCCGCTCGTGGACGGACTTCAGCAGCAGGCCGCTCTCCGCGCCCTGGATGATCCGGTGGTCGTACGTGCTGGTGATGGTGACGACCTTGCTGACGCCGAACGCCGACAGGGTGCGCTCGTCGGCACCCTGGAACTCGGCGGGGTAGTCGATCGACCCGACGCCGATGATCGCCCCCTGGCCGGGCATCAGCCGCGGCACGCTCTGGACGGTGCCGATCGTGCCGGGGTTGGTCAACGAGATGGTGGCGCCCTGGAAGTCCTCGACGGTGAGCTTGTTCGACTTGACCCGACGGATGACGTCCTCGTACGCGCCGAGGAAGCCGGCGAAGTCGAGCCTGTCGGCGTCGCGGATGACCGGGGTGACGAGCGTGCGCTGGCCGTTGCCCTTGTCGACGTCGACGGCGAGCGCCATGGCGACGTGCTCGCGCTGCACCAGGCGGGGGCGGCCGTCGGCGCCGGTGACGAACTCGTTGTTCATCACCGGGACGTCGTCGGCGATCGAGCGGACGATGGCGTAGCCGATGAGGTGGGTGAAGCTGACCTTGCCCTGCCCGGTGCGGCTGCGGTAGCCGTTGATCACCTGGCGGTTGACCTCAAGCAGCTTGGCGGGGACGTTGCGGAAGCTGGTGGCCGTCGGCACGTCGAGGCTCTTGGCCATGTTGTTGGCGATGGCCAGGCCGGCGCCGAGGATCAGCTTGCCGGGGTCCGGCTCGGCAGGCGCCGCCGCGGCCGGGGCGGGGGCCGGCGGCGGCGCGGTGGTGGCCGTCGCCTGGACGGGCGGCGCCGCGACCGATGGCGCAGCAGCGACCGGAGCCGGAGCCGGGGCCGGCGGCGCGGCGACGACGTGCGACGGCTTGTAGTCCTCGAAGAACTCCCGCCACGTCTCGCTGACCGAGTCCGCGTCGGCGTGGTAGCGCTCGTACATCTCGTCGACGAGCCAGGCGTTCGCCCCGAAATCCGTGCTCGCGTTGTCCGTGGCAGTCACGGCGTCGATGGTACTTGTCACACCTCCGGCGGAAGTGCCCGATGCGGCGCCGACTTCTACAATGCGGCGCCATGCGCCGTCCCCCGGTCGCCCTCGCCCTGCCGCTCCTCGCCGCCCTGTCGCTCGCCGGGTGCGGCAGCAACGCCAAGAGCGGACCGACGACCGTCCCGCCACCGTCCGACGTCGTGATCACCGCGGTCGAAGGCATCCGCTGGGACGAGGACGCCTACACGGCGACATCGCACGAGGGGAAGCTGGTGATCCAGGGCCGTAACGAGTCGAGCCTCGGGCACAACCTCTACGTCGTCGCCGCCGACGGCACCGCTGTCGCCGAGCACGAGGACCTCGGCAAGAAGGGCGACTCGGTCACCGAGACGTTCGACATCGGCCCAGGCAGCTACACGGTGATCTGCAAGATCCCCGGCCACTCCGCCATGAAGTCCACCCTCACCGTCAGCTGAGATCCGAGGAGCGGCGAGCGCCGAAGCGCAGCGGAGGCAGCGAGCACGGTAGGCGCAGGGAGCGGCTCCGCCGCGACCGGAGCACGGACGATCAGCTGAAGAAGATCTCCCCGAGAATGAGGAAGACGGCCCAGAGGCCGAACGCGGCGATGATCGGGTTGCGCACGCCCGGCCCGTCGTAGAGCGCGTTGAGGCCCTTGTTCGGCGCCGTCTTCCACGGCAGCAGGCCGAGGCAGTTGAGCTCCAGCACGGCGATGATCGCCAGCACGATGATCCAGTAGGCGAAGCCCTTCCCGGCACCGAGGTTGCTCAGGCCGTAGGCGACGGCGCCATGCCCGCGCAGCACCATGAACCACAACATCGAGACGGAGAAGATCGTGTTCTGCCGCGACGCCATCACGGCTCGACGCCCGGCCACGGCAGCGTCGGGGTTCGGCTGGCCGCCGGCGAGCACGTTGGCCGCGTTGGCCAGCACGACCTTCTGGCAGCGCCAGATGACGCCCCACACGTTGAGCAGCATGATCGTGCCGAGCAGCATCCCGGTGAGGATCGCCGCGTTCGCCCATCCCGGCGAGCTGGAGAAGTACTCCTTGGTCAGCCCGACGATGATGATCCCGGTCAGGAACGTGCCGACCGCCGCCCAGCGGAACCACCACAGCGCCTTGCGGGTGACCTTGTCGATGGCGATCAGCCGGGCCTTGCCGCCGATCGCCTCGTTCGGCGACTGCTCGAACTGCGCGTAGGCCGGCACCTGCACGACGTTGAAGAAGTAGAGCAGGCCGATCCAGGTGATGCCGGCCAGGACGTGCAGCCAGCGGAACAGGAACTGGCCGAGGCCATCTCTCGTGAACAGGTCCGACGCCAGCAGCATTTCCGTACTCCCTCCTTGTGAAACCCAGGTGAACGTAGCAAACGCTCGTAACCTGCGCCGCCGTGGCGCACGAGTACATCTACACCTGCTACAAGCTCGCCCGGTTCTACCCGCCGGACCGGACCGTCCTGGAGAACATCTCCCTGTCGTTCTACCCGGGGGCGAAGATCGGCGTGCTCGGGGCCAACGGCGCCGGCAAGTCGAGCCTGCTGCGGATCATGGCCGGCCTCGACGACGGCTACAGCGGCGAGGCCCGGCTGACGCCCGGCTTCACCGTCGGCTACCTCGCCCAGGAGCCGCAGCTCGACCCGGCCAAGGACGTCAAGGCCAACGTCATGGACGGCGTCGCCGAGGTCCAGTCGGTGATCGACCGGTACAACGAGGTCATGGCGATGTGGGCCGACCCCGACGCCGACTACGACAAGATCGGCGCGCTGCAGGCCGACCTGGAGGACAAGATCGCCGCGGCCGACGCGTGGAGCCTGGAACGCAACGTCGAGATCGCCATGGACGCGCTGCGCTGCCCGCCCGACGACGCCGACGTCACCAAGCTGTCGGGCGGCGAGCGCCGCCGCGTCGCCCTGTGCCGCCTGCTGCTCAGCCATCCCGATCTTCTGCTGCTCGACGAGCCGACCAACCACCTCGACGCCGAGAGCGTGGAGTGGCTGGAGCGCTTCCTGCAGGACTACTCGGGCACCGTCGTGGCGATCACCCACGACCGCTACTTCCTCGACAACGTCGCCAAGTGGATCCTGGAGCTGGACCGCGGCCGGGGCATCCCGTTCGAGGGCAACTACTCGTCGTGGTTGGAGCAGAAGCAGGAGCGCCTGGCCCGAGAAGAGAAGTCGAACGAGGCCCGCCAGCGCACGCTGGCCCGCGAGCTGGAATGGGTGCGGATGGCGCCGAAGGCCCGCCAGGCCAAGGGCAAGGCACGTCTCGCCGCCTACGACAAGCTGCAGGCCGAGGCCGAGGACGCCGAGCACGGCCCCGACAAGCTGGAGATCACGATCCCGGTCGGCAAGCGGCTGGGCGACACGGTGATCGAGGTGTCGCAGCTGCGCAAGGGCTTCGGCGACCGGCTGCTGATCGAGGACCTGTCGTTCTCGCTGCCGAAGGCCGGCATCGTCGGCATCATCGGCCCGAACGGCGCCGGCAAGACGACGCTGTTCAAGATGCTCACCGGCCAGGAGCCGGTCGACTCGGGCTCGGTCACGGTCGGCGACACCGTCGAACTGGCCTACGTCGACCAGTCGCGCGACGCCCTCGACCCGGACAAGACCGTGTTCGAGGAGATCACCGACGGCGTCGAGCACATGAAGGTGGGCAACCGGGAGATCCACGGCCGGGCGTACTGCGCCTCGTTCAACTTCAAGGGCTCCGATCAGCAGAAGCGCGTCGGCGACCTGTCCGGCGGCGAGCGCAACCGGGTGCACCTCGCCAAGGTGCTCAAGTCCGGCGGCAACGTGCTGCTGCTCGACGAGCCGACCAACGACCTCGACGTCGACACGCTGCGGGCGCTGGAGACGGCACTGGAGTCGTTCCCCGGCTGCGCGGTGGTGATCAGCCACGACCGCTGGTTCCTCGACCGCATCGCCACCCACGTCCTCGCGTTCGAGGGCGACAGCCAGGTGCGCTGGTTCGAGGGCAACTTCAGCGAGTACGAGGCGTGGCGCCACAAGGAGCTCGGCTCGTCGGCGGACACCCCGCATCGCATCAAGTACAAGCCGTTGTCGCGATGAGATGAGTTGTGAGCCGAACAGTCCGGCTCACAACTCATCTCCCGGCAGAATGACGCCCGTGGCGAAGCGGTGGATCTCCCGAGGGTGCGCGGCAGTGTTCGTCGCCGGCATCGCCGGGATCATCGTCACGTCGATCGTCAACAACAACAACGGTCTGGTGATCACGTTCGGGGCGGCGATGACGCTCGCCGCCGTCGTCCTCATCGCCGTCAACGCGGTGACGGCGAACACGTCGATCGACGTCTTCGACGAGGCCCGCGCCGAGCAGCTGGAAGCTCGCATCGGCGAGCTGATCGCCGCCGGGGCCGAGGAGTCCGAGGTCCGCGCGCTCGTCCGCGACGCGCAGCGCCTGCGCGGCTGAGCTGCGGCGTCACCGCACGAGACGGTTGGCAAGGCGCCGGGACGCGTCAAGGGTGATCGGGTGGTCGAGCCCGGCGCGCCAGGCCGGGTCCTGCTGGTGTCGCCGGTGGAGCGCCCAGGTGACGAAGGGGCTGGACTCGCCGTCGCCGAGCGTGAGATCGGCGGCGTGGGCGAGCTGTGCGGCATCGCCGAGATCGCCACGGGCCGCGGCAAGGGATGCGGCGGTCTCGAACCAGAGGTGGTCGATCGACCGGTGGCCGGCGCCGTACTGGTCGCGGAGCGCCTCGAGACGGCGCAGCCCCGCGGTGGCGGCGACGAGGTCGCCGCGGGCGATGTCGAGCTGCGGGTCATCGGACCGAGGCGGAGGTGGCGGTTCGGGTGCTGGTCGACGAGGGCGATGAGCTGCTCGGCGCCGGCGACGTCCGCCCTGAGGGCGCGGATCGCGGCGAGGGCGAGCATCGGTCCGCACCAGAACATCGACGAGCGATCGTCGATCAGCGCGGCGTAGACGGCTTCGGCACCTTCGACGTCGTCGAGCCGACAGCAGGCCTGCGCCTCGGCGACGCAGGCCAGCACGCGCATGTCGGGGTCGAGGCCGCCGGGCAGGGCGCGCAGCTCGGCGATCGCATCGATGGCGGCGGCCGGACGGTCGTCGGCGTCGGCCAGCGCGAGCGCCACGGCGTTCGATCGCGCCTGACGGCAGGCCAGCTGCGGGTCGACGTCGACACCACGTCGACGCCAGCGCCGGGCCGGGTGCAGGGCCGCGCCGAAGAACGCGCAGGCGATGGCCTCCTCGCACGGCGTGAGCCGATCGCGGCACTGCTCGTAGGCGGCGAGGGCGCGAGCGGCGACGTCGCCCTCCTGCATCACTCCGACCCACACCCCGGCCGAGCGGGACAGCAGCACGACCACCTCGCGATGGCGACGCTGCGCCGTCCACCAGTCGGCGGCTGCGATCAGGTTGGCCGCGTCGGGGACGAACGGATGCAGCGTCGTCACGTCGACCCACGGCCGGGCGCACAGCGCGTCGAGGTACCAGCGGGCATGGGCTTCCCGGTACGTCGCCTGCTCGCCGGCGTCGAGGCGCTCGGCGGCGAAGCGTCGCACGGTCTCGAGCAGCCGGTGGCGTCCGTGGTCGTGGTCGAACACGGCGAGCGACTTGTCGACGAGCGAGGCGAGGACGCCGGCGATCGAGGTGGTCGAGTCGAGCGGCCCACAGACCACGTCGACCGCGTCCGCGTCGAAGCTCCCGGCGAAGACCGACAGGCGGCGCAACAGCTGCCGCTCCGCAGTTGTGAGCAGGTCGTGGCTCCACTCGATCGTGGCGCGCAGGCTGGTGTGACGGCCATCGGACGGGCGCCGGTCGAGCAGGACGTCGAGCCGCGCGTCGAGGTCCCGCACGACATCGTCGATCCCGACCGAGCGGCAGGTGGCCGCGGCCAGCTCGATCGCCAGCGGGAGGCCGTCGAGCCGGCGGCACAGCTCGACGACCTGATCGTGATCGGCCGAGCGCCCGAGCCGATCGTGGAACAGGTCGACGGCCGTCGACACCGCGTCGAGCGGTTCCACCGGCCGGACATGCTCGCCGCGCACGCGCAGCGCCTGGCGGCTGGTGACGACGACGCGCCACGCCTGGCAGCGGTCGAGGATCAGCTCGACGAGACCGGCAACGGCGTCGACGACGTGCTCGGCGTTGTCGATCACCAGCAACGTCGCCGCGCCGCCGGCGGACGCGATCAGTGCCTGGGCCGGCGAGACGCCGGGCGGGATCGGAACCTGCAGCGCGGTGACGGTCGCCGTCACGACCTGCGCCGGATCGGTGACCGCCGAGAGGTCGACGAACACCGTCGTCCGGAACCGGTCGGCGATCAACCGAGCCGTCTCGATCGCCAGGCGGGTCTTACCGACGCCACCGACGCCGACGAGCGTCACCAGCCGCGCCGCGCTCGTCAGCACGCTCAGCTCGGCGAGGTCGCGCTCACGTCCGATCAACCGGTCGCGCGACGGCGGCAACGACGCGACGTTCGCTGCGGACCTCCGGTGCGCAGCCGCCGATACCGCCGGCCGGGCCGGCGCCAGGAGCTGGCGGACGGGCGCGCCGTCGAGCATCGGGTCCTGGCAGAGGATCGCCGTGTCCAACCTCGTGAGGCCGGGCGACGGCTCGATGCCGAGATCGGCGCCGAGCGCCGCCCGCAGCCGCTGATAGGCGCGCAGCGCGTCGGCCTGCCGCCCGCACCGGTACAGCGCGATCATCAGCATCGCCCACCGCTGCTCGCGCAGCGGCTCGTCACCGACGGCCACCTCGGCAGTGCCGACGACGGCGTGATGCTGACCGAGGTCCAACCGGGCCGCCCACAGCGACTCGTGCGCGGTCCGCCGGAGCTTCCTCGAGCCGCGCCGCCTCCCGGTCGCCCCAACCCGACCCGGAGACGTCGCTCAGCGCCGGGCCGCGCCAGGTCGCCAGCGCACGACCCAACGACTCGGCGCCGAACGACACGTCGCCGCGATCGATCGCCCGGTGACCGCCGGCGACATCGGCCTCGAACTCGAACAGGTCCAGCTCGCCGGCCCCGATCCGCAGGACGTAGCCGCCGTCGCGCCACAGGATGCGGTCGCGCCCGATCACCTCGCGCAGCATCTGCACGTGGCTGGCCAACGTCGACATCACCCGGTCGTGAGCCGCATCGTCCCAGACGTCGGCGAGGAGCCGCTGCGCCGGGACCTGCTCGTTGGCCGAGACGAGCAAGCGGACGAGCAACGCCCGCCGGCGCCGGCCGCGCACCTCGACCCGCTCGCCGGCGACGCCGACCTCCAACGGTCCGAGGATGCCGAACCTCACGCGCTGCCGCTCCCCTGTCAGCTCCTGCCGCCACGGCAACCTAGCCGTCGTTCCCGAGGGCCGGAACCGGGTCGCAACGACGTTGGATCGACGTTGGATCCGACCGCGGCACGATCCGGCGTCAGTCTCCCGGAGGTGGAACCGATGCCCGCAGCGACCGCGCAACGGACCCGACCGACACGGCCGGCACCAGCCTGGCGGGTCGCCACCTGGCGGCGTGGAACAGCCACGACGGCGCGGCCGTCGCCTCGTTCCTGATCGACGACCTGCCCCGCACCGGCCAGGCGGCCACCCCGGGCTCGACCGCCACGATGCTCATCGACGCCCCCCCGTCGGCGGCGGTTCTCCCACATGCCGCGCTCGGGCCGATCCTGGCATCCCACGGGACCGTCGGTTGCCCCGCGCCGTAGCCTTCCGTCCGTGGCCGACACGTACTTCCTCACCACGCCGATCTACTACGTGACGGCGCGCCCCCACCTCGGCCACGCGTACACGACGATCGTCGGCGACGCGCTTGCCCGCTGGCACCGCCTGCTCGGCGAGGACGTCCACTTCCTCACCGGCACCGACGAGCACGGCCAGAAGGTGCAGGACGCCGCCACCGCCGCCGGGCTGTCGCCGCAGGAGTTCGCCGATCAGGTGGCGCCCCTCTACCAACAGGCGTGGGCCGAGCTGGACATCTCCAACGACGACTTCATCCGCACCACCGAGGAGCGTCACAAGGTCGGCGTCGCCGAGCTGCTGCAGCGCTGCCACGACGCCGGCGACATCGAGCTCGACGTCTACAAGGGCAAGTACTGCGTCGCCTGCGAGGAGTACTACACCGACGACGAGCTGATCGACGGCGAGCAGTGCCCGATCCACAAGCGGCCCGTCGAGTACTACGAGGAGGAGAACTACTTCTTCCGCCTCAGCCGCTTCCAGGACCGACTGCTCGACTGGTACGCCCGGCACCCGAAGGCGATCGTCCCCGAGTTCCGCGGCAACGAGGCGCTCGGTCTCATCAGGGGCGGCCTGCGCGACTTCTCCGTCAGCCGCACCAGCCTGAAGTGGGGCATCCCGATCCCGTGGGACCCGGGCCACGTCGCCTACGTGTGGTTCGACGCGCTGGCCAACTACCTCACCGCCGTCGGCTTCGGCACCGACCCGCAGGAGTTCGGCAGGTGGTGGCCAGGGCGCCACCTGATCGGCAAGGACATCATCCGCCACCACTGCGTCTATTGGCCGGCGATGTTGCTGTCTGCCGGCATCGAGCCGCCCGCGCAGTGGGCCGTCGGCGGCTGGCTGCTGAGCGGCGGCGAGAAGATGAGCAAGACGTCGGGCAACGTCGTCAACCCGCTCGACCTGACCTCCGAGTTCGGCGTCGACGGGTTCCGCTACTACGTGCTCGCCGAGACCCCGTACGGCAACGACGGCGACTTCACCTACGAAGGGTTGACGGCTCGGTACAACAGCGACCTGGCCAACAACCTCGGCAACCTGCAGGCGCGCGTCGCCACCGTGGTCGGGCGCAAGTGCGACGGGATCGGGCCGGCGCCGTCGGCCGACTCGCCGCTCGCCGAGCTCGCCGCGTCGGCGGTCGAGGCGACGTGTGCGGCGTGGGCGGACGTCCAGCCGAGCCGCGCCCTGGAGGCGACGTGGTCGCTGATCCGCGCGACCAACGCGCACCTCGAGGCCAACGAGCCGTGGAAGGCAGAGCCCGGTGCCGAGGTCGATGCCGTGCTCGGCGACGCGCTGGAGGCGCTGCGCATCGTCACGATCCTGGCGTCGCCGGTGCTGCCGTCGACGTGCCAGACGATCTGGGCCCGCATCGGCCTCACCGGGCTCGTCGCCGACGAGCGAGTGCCGTCGTCGGTGGCCTGGGGCGGGTATCCCGGCCGGGTAACGGTGACGAAGGGCGACCCGCTGTTCCCGCGCAAGTGAGCGAGCGCAGCGATCTCGCTGACGGCCGAGCGACCGCCAGGGAGCCGGACGTCGACGAGGTCGGGGGCGCAGCCCCCGGCAAGTCGTGAACGACGCGGGCGGCTACACCGACAGCCACTGCCACCTCTGGGACACCCGCGGCGCGGACGTCGCCGACGTGCTCGCCGCGGCGCGCGGCGCCGGCGTCGACACGATGGTCAACGTCGGCTGCGACGCGGCGACGAGCGCGGCCGCGCTCGCCCAGGCGGCCGCACACGAGGGCGTGTACGCCACCGTCGGCCTTCACCCGCACGAGGCGATCCACGGCGTCGACTCGATCCTGCCGCTGCTCGACTCGCCCGGCGTGGTGGCGATCGGCGAGTGCGGCCTCGACTACTTCTACGACCACTCACCTCGTGACGCCCAACGCGCCGCGTTCGCCGCCCAGGTCGCGATCGCCAACGAGCGCAAGCTCCCGCTGGTGATCCACACCCGCGACTCCTGGGACGACACGTTCGACGTGCTCACCGCCGAGGGCGTGCCCGAGCGCACCGTGTTCCACTGCTTCACCGGCGGGCCCGACGAGCTGCGCCGATGCGTCGACATCGGCGCGTTCGTCAGCTTCAGCGGCATCGTCACGTTCAAGACGGCCGGCGACCTCCGCGCCGCGGCCGGGCTCTGTCCCGCCGGCCGGTTGCTCGCCGAGACCGACAGCCCGTACCTCGCGCCGGTGCCCCATCGGGGCCGCACGAACCGTCCCGCGTACGTCACCGACGTCGTCGCTCGTCTCGCCGAGGTGCGCGGCGAAGAGGTCGAGCACGTCCGTGCGACGACCACGCGAAACGCACGCCTTGCGTTTCCGGCATTGCGTACCTAGGTTTTTCCTTCCCTGCGGGCGTTTGGGGCTGTTCCCTTCGCGCGCGGCACCGACGATGACCGACGAACGCGACACCCGATGAACACGAAGGAGCGCCACCGGCTGACCTTCGCGATCGCACTCACGGTCGTCGCGCTCCCGGCGCTGTGGATGAGCAGCCGGGAGCAGGCAGCCACGACGGGCGTGCCGACGGCTGCTGCGGTCGGCATCGACACGCCGGACGCGGTGGAGTCGCAAGGCGCCGTGGTCGTGACCGTCACCACGTACCAGCCACAGTCGCCGGTCTTCCTCGGCGACGGCAGCGGTGGCGGCGACGGGACGGTGAGCTCGGTCGCCGTCGTCGAGGGCACCGCGCCGTCCGGTCACCATGCCGACGTCCGTGCGTCGTACCGCCGTTACCGCAGCGCGACGGGCTGCACGGCCTCCGTGACCGGCGGCGGGGTGAAGATCACCGTCACCAACCTCAGCAACGGCCAGTCGATCGTGTGCCGCAACGACCTCTCGGTGACGCTGCCGCAGGACATCGGCATCCTGGTCAACACCGACCTCTTCGCGCAGATCGCCAACCTCGCGAACGCGCCGGTCGCCGTCCGCATCTCCTGGTAGCCGGCCGTGCACAACCGGGCCCGCGTCGACGAGCTGCTGCGCGCCCACGGGCTGGCGCCGCGCCGTGACCTCGGCCAGAACTTCGTCGCCGACCCGAACACGGTTCGGCGCATCGCCCGCCTGGCCGGCATCGGCCGCGGCGATCGAGTCGTCGAGATCGGTGCCGGGGTCGGCTCGCTGACGCTGGCGCTGGCCGAGACCGGCGCGACGGTGACGGCGGTCGAGATCGACCGCGGGTTGGTCCCGGTGCTGCACGACGTGCTCGACGGCACCGGCGTCCACCTGGTCGAGGGCGACGCGCTGCGTCTCGACTGGCACGACGTCCTCGGTGACGCCGACGGGTGGGCGCTCGTCGCCAACCTGCCGTACAACGTCGCTACGCCGCTCGTCGCCGACCTGCTCGACGGCGTGCCGCAGATCCGGCGGATGCTGGTGATGGTCCAGCGCGAGGTCGGCGAGCGGCTGTGCGCCGCGCCGCGCACGCCGGCATACGGGGCGGTCAGCGTCAAGGTCGCCTACTGGGCGCGCGCCCGCATCGTCGGCCTCGTGCCGGCGAGCGTGTTCGTGCCGCGCCCCAACGTCGAGTCGGCGCTGGTCGAGATCCTCCGCCGCGACGTACCGGCGACCGACGCCCCGCCGGCCGAGCTGTTCCGGCTGGTGCGCACCGCGTTCGGCCAGCGCCGCAAGATGCTCCGCCGCTCGCTCGCCGATGTCGTTGCATCTGCAACGTTCGCGGCGGCAGGCATCGACCCGACCCGCCGCCCCGAGGAGCTCGACGTCACCGAGTGGGGCCGCCTGACCAACGCCCACCTCGCCGCGCCGTCGCCCACCCCACCGGCGTGCGATGAGTTGTGAGCCGGACCGTTCGGCTCATCGCGCACGTCGACGATCGCAACGCCTCGCACCGCGATGAGTTGTGAGCCGACCTGTACGGCTCATCGCGTCGCGCTGCGGGGACGGCCCGCCTACGATCTCCAGCGTGGCGGCGGCGGTCGAGATCTTGGCGCCCGCCAAGCTGACGTTGTCGCTGCGGATCACCGGGGTGCGCGACGACGGGTACCACCTCATCGACGCCGAGATGGTCACGCTGGCGCTGGCCGACACGCTGACGATCACGCCCGGCGGCGACGGGCTGAGCGCCAGCGGGCCGTTCGCCGACGGCATGCCGCTCGACGAGACCAACCTCGTCGCCAAGGCGCTGCGGCTCGCGGGGCGTGAAGCCGGCGTCCACGTGCACAAGCGCATCCCCCACGGTGGCGGGCTCGGCGGCGGTTCCGCCGACGCCGCCGCGGTCTTCCGCTGGGCCGGGTTCACCGACCTCGTCGCCGCGTCCCGGCTCGGCGCCGACATCCCGTTCTGCATGGTCGGTGGCCGGACCCGCGTCCGCGGCATCGGCGAGATCGTCGAGCCGCTGGCGACCGAGCCGCTGGACGTCACGCTCGTCGTGCCGCCGCTGCACGTCGGCACGCCTGCGGTCTACCGCGCCTGGGACGATCTCGGCGGCCCGACCGCCGACGGCCCGAACGATCTCGAACCGGCAGCGCTGCACGCCGTCCCGGAGCTGGCCGCCTGGCGGACGCGCATCGCCCGCGCCGCCGGCGTCGCCCCGACGCTCACCGGCAGCGGGGCGACCTGGTTCCTGCCGGGCCACCACGAACGCATCGCCGACCGCCTCGACGAGGCCACCGTGATCTTCACTCGCACGATCTGACCGGTCGCCGGACGCGACGACGACCGCCCTGAGGCGGTCGTCGAGCAGATCAGCCGGGGGACGCCGAACGGCGTCGGATCACTTGCCGCGCTGGCGCTGGTGGCGCGTGCGCCGCAGCATCTTCTTGTGCTTCTTCTTGCGCATGCGCTTGCGGCGCTTCTTGATCAACGAGCCCATAGCTCGGCAGACGCTACCGGCCGGCGGCTGGCCGCCCAACTCCGTCGGTAGCCTGCGAGCCGACCGTCCGGGGTCGTTCAATGGTAGGACAGCGGTTTTTGGTGCCGCGTATAGGGGTTCGAGTCCTCTCCCCGGAGCGAGGACCGTGCCGACTGCGTCAGGTCGCACCCAGATCGGCGGCGAGCGTCACCACCCGGCACGATGTGAGGCCGTGCACCCCGAGTGCCAGACGGTGATCGGCGGTCAGCAGGTCGGCGTCGAGCAGGTCGGCGAGCGACACGTAGCTCGCGTCGTAGGCGGTGACGCTGTCGCGCAACTCCCACAGACGCGCCAGCAGGGGCTCGCCTGGCCAGCGCTGCGCAGGCAGATCGCCGAGATCGGCGAGGGCCGCCATGGCGCGGGACTCGGCGATCCCGCCCCGCCGGACCCAGGCCCGCAGGACTGACGCCGTCTCGATCACGGCGTGGTGCGGCATGTGCAGATCGCCCTCGTGCTCGCCCATGTGCCGGGCGGCGAGCGGAGACCACGAAACCTGGGCCTCGCCGCCTCACGACGGTCAGGCCGGGGTGAACCTCGGGATCTGGTCGCCGTCGCCGGCGGGCTCCCAGACGAACGTGCACCGCTCGGCCGATCCGGACGGTCTCGGGGTCGGCGGCGACGATGTTGGTCATCACGATCGGGCCCTCGTCGAGCTCGACGTAGGCCAGCACGTGCGGGGCCCAGTGTCCCGCAAGGGGCTGGCGCCGCGGATGATGATGGCGAACGTGTCGACGGTGCCGCGGCCGGACACGTCGACGTAGGTCACCGAGCGGGAGCGGCAGAACGGGCAGAACCGGAGCGAGTACCAGATCAGCTCGCCACAGTCGTCGCAGCGCGGGGTCGACGGGCGGCCTTCGGCGCAGAAGCAGGCGTCGACGTCGCCGAACGACAGGCCGGCATCGGCCAGCGATGCGGCGGCGGCCTCGGCGTGAACCTCCGCCACGGGCGATCGGGGATGTCGCGCAACAGGTGCTCGTGCGCCTCGGCGATGCAGGCCGCGCCCCGGCGGCTCGTGACTCGTCCACGGTCGAGTGCGTCGCCGCGCACCTCACGGATGAAGCCCACCACGAACCGAAGCCGTCGAAGCCGCTCCGGCAAGCTCACGCGATAGAACGGACCCATGGCAGTCTCCGCGATCGTCCTCGCCGCCGGCGAGGGCGCCAGGATGCGCTCCGCGCGCCCGAAGCCGCTGCACCTGATCTGCGGCCGGCCGATGGTGATGCACGTCATCCACGCACTCGCCGGCCTGGACGTCGAGCGCACGGTCGTCGTCGTCGGCCACGGTGCCGAGCGGGTGACGAAGAAGGTCCAGGAGCAGGCGCCGACGTGGGCGCGGGTCAGCTTCGTCGAGCAGACCGTGCAGCGCGGCACCGGCGACGCGACGCTCGTCGGGCTCACGGCCTTCCCTGGCGACGACCTCGACGATACGTCGACCGTGGTCGTCCTCCCCGGCGACACCCCGCTGCTGCGCCCCGAGACGCTCGACGCGCTGGTCACCGAGCACCTCGTCAACGAGTACGCGGCCACGCTGCTGACCACCAAGCTCGACGACCCCACCGGCTACGGCCGGGTCGTGCGCGCCCCGTCGAAGTCCGGCGAGGGGCGGGTGCTGCGCATCGTCGAGCAGCGCGACGCGTCGGCGGAGGAGCGTGAGATCCGCGAGGTCAACACGTCGATGTACGCGTTCCGCCGCGACCTGCTCGGACCAGCGCTGCGCCACGTCACCCCGGTCAACGCCCAGGGCGAGTACTACCTCACCGATGTGATCGGCTCGCTGGCGGCGATGGGCCACCGCATCGGGTCGGTCAGCGCCGAGGCCGAGGAGACCCAAGGTGTCAACGACCGCTGGCAGCTGGCCCTCGCCGAGCGCGAGCTGCGCAGCCGCACCAATCGCCACTGGCTGATGAACGGGGTGACGATGCTCGACCCGCGCCAGACGTTCGTCGACGTCACCGTGACGCTCGGCCGGGACATCACGATCTACCCGGGCACGATCCTGCAGGGCACGACGTCGATCGCCGACGGCTGCGAGATCGGCCCGGACACCCGTCTCGTCGACAGCAGCGTGGGGACCGACAGCATCGTCGAGAACACCGTCGGGCGCGACTGCGAGATCGGCGACGGCGCTCGCGTCGGGCCGTTCGCCCACCTGCCATCGGGCAGCTCGGTGCCTGCGGGCGCCGTGACCGGGGCCTTCTACACTGCGACCTCGGACTGAATCGGGAGGACGCCGGCGATGGAGAAGCTCACCACCAAACGGCTGGCGCTCTACTCCGGTCGCACCCACCCGGCGCTGGCCGAGGAGGTGGCCGCCCACCTCGGGCTGGAGCTCGGCGACCCGAACCTCGTCGAGTTCGCCAACGGCGAGGTCCGCCCCCGCTTCGCCGAGAGCATCCGCGGTGCCGACGTGTTCATCATGCAGACCCACTACGGCTGCGACGGGCGGAGTGTCAACGACTCGATCATGGAGCAGCTGATCATGATCGACACCGCGTACCGTGCGTCGGCCAAGCGGATCACCGCCGTCTGCCCGTTCTACGGCTACGCCCGCCAGGACCGCAAGGCCGAGGGGCGCGAACCGATCACCGCCCGGCTGATCGCCGACATGATCAAGGCCGCGGGCGCCAAGCGAATGGTGTCGATCGACCTGCACAGCGGCCAGATCCAGGGCTTCTTCGACGGTCCGGTCGACCACCTCACGGCGATGCCGGTACTCGAGGACTACGTCCGCGCTCACGCCGACAACCCGGTGATCGTCTCACCCGACGCCGGCCGCATCAAGGTCGCCGAGCGGATGGCCCAGCACCTCAACGACAAGGGCGCCGACCTGGCGTTCATCTACAAGCGCCGCCCGAAGGGCACGGCCAACGTCGCCGAGGCCAAGGAGGTGATCGGCGACGTCGACGGGCGGCTGTGCATCCTCACCGACGACATGATCGACTCCGGCGGCACGATCGTCTCGGCGGCCGAGCTGCTGATGCACCGGGGCGCCACCGAGGTGTGGGCGATGGCCACGCACGGCGTGCTCAGCGGCCCGGCGGTCGACCGGCTGAAGAACGCCCCGCTCGACCGGGTGGTGCTGACGAACACGCTGCCACTGCCGTCGGAGAAGCAGATCGACAAGATCGAGGTGCTGTCGATCGCCCCGCTCATCGCCGACGCCCTCAACGCGGTGTTCGACGACACCAGCGTCAGCGAGATCTTCGGCGGGGAAAATCAAGCCTGACCGGTAGCGTTGCTGCGTTCTTTCTTCGATCTGAAGCTCGCGAGGCCGTCATGCCGCAAACCCCACTCGTCGCCAACACCGGCCGCGCCACCGGCTCGGCCGCTTCTCGCCGGCTCCGCGCCGAGGGCCACATCCCGGGCGTCCTCTACGGGCACGGGATGACCCCGGTCAGCGTCACCGTCGAACGGCGCGACCTGCGCATCGCCCTCAGCGGGCCGGCCGGGGTCAACACCGTCCTCGACCTACAGGTCGACGGGCGCAGCTACCCGGCGGTCGTCAAGGAACTGCAGCGCCACCCGATCAAGCGCACGGTCAACCACATCGACTTCCTCCAGGTCAACATGAACGAGGAGATCACCGTCGCCGTGCCGCTGCGCCTCGAGGGCGAGGCCAAGGCGGTGCTCGCCGAGGGTGGCCTGGTCGACCCGGCCGTCGACACGATCGAGGTCACCACGACCCCGACGAACATGCCCAACGAGTTCGTCGTCGACGTCACCGACATGCAGCCGGGCGACGTCATCCGCCTCGGCGACGTGCCGATGCCGCACGGCGTCACCGCCACCGGCGACCCGGACACCCCAGTCGTGACGATCCTGGTGATGCGCGCCAGCGAGCTGCAGTCGGATGCCGCCGAGGGCGAGGGCGCCGAGGGCGGCGAGGCTGCTGCCGAGGGCGAGGCCGCTGGCGGCGAGGCCCCGGCCGCCGACTGATCTGCGGCGGCGGTGCTCGACGCACTCGTCGTCGGCCTGGGCAACCCCGGCAGGGAGTACGCCCGCACCCGGCACAACGTCGGTGAGGAGACGGTCCGGCTCGTCGCGGCGCGTCACGGCGGCTCGTGGAAGGCGGCGACGCGCGACCGCGCCCTCGTCAGCGAGGTGTCGATCGGCGCTCGGCGGGCGCTGCTCGCGTTCCCGACGACCTACATGAACGACAGCGGCATCGCCGTGCGGGCACTGATGAAGCGCCACGGGTTCACCGACCTCGGCTCGCTGGTGATCGTCCACGACGAGCTCGACCTGCCGCCCGGGATGGTGCGGGTCAAGGCCGGCGGCGGGCTCGCCGGCAACAACGGCCTGCGCAGCATCACCGCCCACCTGCACACCCAGGACTACCTGCGGGTGCGCATCGGCATCGGCAAGCCGCCGTCCAAGGAGCGCGGCGCCGACCACGTCCTGTCGCGGCTGCCACCAGCGCAGCGCGAGTTGCTCGACGTCGCCGTCGAGCGTGCCGCCGACGCCGTCGAGCTGATCGTCACCGACGGCATCGACGCGGCGATGCGCCAGACGAATGGCCAGTGAGGTCGTGCTGCGACCTCCATCGTTCGCTCGCCGATGCTCGCTCGCTCCTGTCGGTCGAGGTCATCGGAGCCAACGTTTGTGACGAGCGCACGAACGGTCGATGTCGCGGACGCGCTGGCGTCGCTGGCGCCTGCCGGGGTACGCACCGGCGCCCGGCTGATCTCCCCCACCGATGTCGCCGGCCTCCACGACGTGGAGCGCGCCGCCGTCGCCCGCGCCGTCGACAAACGCCGCAACGAGCTGGCCAGCGGGCGAGCGCTGCTGCGTTCACTGCTCGGCGCCGACGTGGCGATCCCGGTCGGGCCGACGCGGGCGCCGGTGCTACCGGACGGCGTCATCGGCTCGCTGGCCCACGACCGTGAGGTGGCGGTGGCGGCGGTCTCGTCGGACCCGGCCGTCGCCGCGCTCGGCGTCGACGTCGAGGACGACGCCGCGCTGTCGGACGGCATGGCCCGCCTGATCCTGCGCCCCGACGAGGCCGGCATCGACGCCCACCTTGCGTTCTGCCTCAAGGAGGCGGCCTACAAGGCGTGGAGCACGCTCGGCGGCCGCCTCGTCGACCACCACGACGCCCGCGTGTCAGTCGCCGGCGACACGTTCACCGCCGAGATGGACGGCCTCCTGGTCGTCCCCGGCCGCTTCGCCCACGCCGGCACTCGCTGGCTCGCCCTCGCCGTCGTCCACCAACCACCCCGACTTGTCGCGCCCTGACCGGAAACCTTCCGGTCGAGGCGCGACACGACGCCGACAGAGCGCCATCGCCCACCCACGACTTGTCGCGCCCTGACCGGAAACCTTCCGGTCGAGGCGCGACAAGGTGGCTCACGACGGCGGACGCCAGGGCGTCGGTACCCTTGGGCGCCGCATGCGCCTGGAAGACCTCCCGCTCCTGCTGCGCTCGGAGCCGGCGCTCACCCAGGCGATCGGTGATCCGAACGGGCTCGTCGCCGTCCCCGAAGCCGGCCGCGCCCTCAGCGTCGCCGCCCTCGCCCAGCTCTCCGGACGCCGGCCGCTCGTCGTCGCCACGCCGACCGGCACCGACGCCGGGCAGCTGTACGACGACCTGTGCCAGTACATGCCCGACGGCGACGTCGTCCTGTTCCCGGCGTGGGAGACCCTGCCGTTCGAGCGGGTCAGCCCGAGCGTGGAGACGATGGGCCGCCGCCTGGAGGTGCTCTGGCGGCTGCGCACGCCTGAGCGGACTCCGGCGATCGTCGTGGCCGGTGTCCGCGCCCTGCTGCAGCGCCTCGGGCCTGGCGCCACGACGATCGAGCCGGTGCGCGTCGCCAGGGGCGACGTGCTCGACCCCGATGCCGTGCTGCGCCGCCTGGTCGAGCTCGGCTACCGGCGCGAGCAGCTCGTCGAGCACCGCGGCGAGGTGGCGATGCGCGGCGCGATCCTCGACGTCTACCCGTCGACCGCGGATGCGCCGATCCGCATCGACCTGTGGGGCGACGAGGTCGACCGGCTGACCACGTTCAGCGTCAACGATCAGCGCAGCACCGACGACCTCGACGAGGTGCTGATCTTCCCGGCCCGCGAGCTGGTCCCCGACGACGAGGTCCGCGCCCGCGCCAGCAAGCTCGTCGCCGAGCAGCCGTGGGGCCGCGAGCAGTGGGAGCGCCTCGCCGAGGGCGCGCTGTTCGACGGGATGGAGAGCTGGCTGCCGTGGCTGACCGACGACGAGCAGCTGCTCACCGACGTCCTGCCGACCCTGCCGGCGGCGGTCGGCCAGCCGACCGCGGCGAAGGTCGTGCTCGTCGAGCCGCGGCGGATGCGCGACCGGGCCAACGACCTGCTCGCCGAGGAGGACGACCTGGCTCGCACGCTGGCCGGCACCTGGGCCCGTGACGCCGACGTCGCCTTCCCCCGCCTGCATGCCCAGTCGGATCGACTCATCGGGCAACAGCACAGCGTGTGGACGATCGCGGCCACGCCCGAGTCGCCGGGGTCGCCGATGGTCGGCGCCAGCGGTTGGGGCCCGGTGGTCGGCGACGGCGAGGGGCTCGGCAACCGCCTGCCGCGACCTCCTCGCCGAGCACTACACGGTGGTGGTCGCCGCCGACGGACCCGGCTCGGCCCAGCGGCTCAACAGCCTGCTGCTCGACCGCGGCCTCGACTTCAAGATCGCCGGCGCCGGCACCGACCTCACCAAGCCGGGCGGCACGATCGCCGTCGCCCCGCTGCACCGCGGCTGCACGATCCCCGCCGCCAAGCTCGCCGTCATCGCCGAGGCCGACCTCACCGGCCGGCGCCGCGCCCACCGCCGCGCCAGGCCGCGCAAGCGCGAGGGCGCCAGCGTCTTCGAGGACCTCAAGCCGGGCGCGTACGTCGTCCACTACCAGCACGGCGTCGGCAAGTACGAGGGCATGGCCAAGCGCACGATCGGCGGCACCGAGCGCGACTACCTGCTGCTGTCCTACAAGGGCGGCGACAAGCTCTACGTCCCGAGCGACCAGATCGACGCGCTGCGCCAGTACGTCGGCGGCGAGACCCCGGTGCTGCACCGCCTCGGCGGCGCCGACTTCGCCAAGGCCAAGAGCAAGGTCCGCTCCGCTGTGCGCGAGATCGCCCAGGAGCTGGTGCTGCTGTACCAGCAGCGGGTCAACGCGCCCGGCCATGCGTTCGGCATGGACACGCCGTGGCAGCACGAGATGGAGGACGCCTTCCCCTACGTCGAGACGGCCGACCAGCGCAAGGCGATCGACGACATCAAGCAGGACATGGAGCGGGCCTACCCGATGGACCGGCTGCTGTGCGGCGACGTCGGCTTCGGCAAGACCGAGGTGGCCATCCGGGCGGCGTTCAAGGCGATCCAGGACGGCAAGCAGGTGGCGGTGCTCGCGCCGACGACGCTGCTGGCGACGCAGCACGGCAACACGTTCGCCGACCGCTTCGCCGGCTACCCGATCCGCGTCGAGGTGCTCAGCCGCTTCCTCACCGCCAAGGAGGCCCGCCAGGTGCTCGCCGGCCTGGAGTCCGGCGAGATCGACTGCGTCATCGGCACCCACCGCCTGCTGCAGGACGGCGTCAAGTTCAAGGACCTCGGCCTGCTGGTGGTCGACGAGGAGCAGCGCTTCGGCGTGCAGGCCAAGGAGGCGATGAAGAAGCTGAAGACGAACGTCGACGTCCTCACGCTGTCGGCCACGCCGATCCCGCGCACGCTGGAGATGAGCCTCGTCGGCATCCGCGACCTGTCGCTGCTGCAGACCGCCCCGGCCGACCGCCAGCCGATCCTCACCTACGTCGGCGGCTACGACGAGCGCGTCGCCGTCGAGGCCATCCGCCGCGAGCTGCTGCGCGAGGGTCAGGTGTTCTGGGTGCACAACCGGGTGCAGACGATCGAGATGGCCGCCGGCCGCTTGCGCGAGCTGGTGCCCGAGGCGCGCATCGCCATCGCCCACGGGCAGATGGACGAGGGCACGCTGGAGCAGGTGGTCGTCGACTTCTGGGAGGGTCGCTACGACGTCCTGGTGTGCACGACGATCATCGAGAGCGGCATCGACATGCCGACGGTGAACACGCTCGTCGTGGAGCGCGCCGACCTGCTCGGCCTCGGGCAGATGCACCAGCTGCGCGGCCGCGTCGGCCGCAGCGGCTCGCGGGCGTACGCCTACCTGTTCCACCCCGCCGAGGCGCGGTTGACGGATGAGGCCTACGAGCGGCTGAAGACGATCGGCGAGGCCACCGACCTCGGCTCCGGGTTCAAGATCGCGATGAGGGACCTGGAGATCCGCGGCGCCGGCAACCTGCTCGGCGAGGCGCAGAGCGGGCACATCGCCGCGGTCGGCTACGACCTGTACTGCCAGATGGTCACCGAGGCCGTCGGCGAGATGAAGGGCGAGCCGGTGAAGGAGCCGAGCGAGGTCAAGCTCGACGTGCCCACCGATGCGTTCCTGCCGAAGGACTACGTCGAGAAGGAGGAGCTGCGCCTGGAGGCGTACCGCCGCCTGGCCAGCGTGACCACCGCCGCCGAGGTCGACGACATCCGCGCCGAGTGGGAGGACCGTTACGGTCCAATTCCCCCTGCCGCCGAGGCGCTGCTCGACGTGGGCGCGCTGCGCGCCGAGTGCCACCGCCTCGGCCTGCGCGACCTGCAGGTCCAGTCGCACCAGGCCCGCCTGTCGCCGATCGAGCTGAAGACCAGCGAGGAGATGCGCCTGCGGCGCCTCAACCGCGAGGCGTTCGTCAAGGAGGACCAGAAGCAGCTCGTCGTCCCGATCAAGCGCGGCACGAGCCCGGCCCACTACCTCGTCGGCTTCCTGCGCGAGCTGATCCCCGCGCCCGAGCCGGTGCCGGCGTGACGCTGGGCCTTCCGCACCATCGCTGAGTAACGTCGTCGCCCGTGAGCCGCCGCGTCCTCGCCGTCATCGTCGCCCTCCTCGCCGCGCTGACGCTGTCGTCGTGCGGCACCAACCCTGTCAGCCAGCGCGACGTCGTCGCTCGCGTCGGCGACGCCGAGCTGACCCGCGACGAGCTGGACGAGATGCTCAACAACCGGATCATCCAGGAGACGCTGCAGACGGGGGCGGTGGACGGTACGGCGGCCACCATGTCGCAGGCCGACAACGTGATCAGCCTGTGGATCTCGCTGGAGGCCCTCCAGGCCGGGGGTGCCGCGTCCCTCGACGACGATCCGACGGTCGACTCCGTGCTGTCGAGCCTCCCCGGCGACTACAAGACGCAGTTCGACTCGGCCGGCGGTGGGACGCAGACGCTGATCTCGCGCTTCATCGCGTTGCAGAACGTGCTGGACAACACCCAGGACCGGTCCAAGCTCGTCGCGGCGATCCAGGCCGCCGACGTCCACGTCGATTCCCGGTACGGGTACTGGGATGCCGAGCGCGTCGCCCTGATCCCGTTCGGCACGAAGCTGACCCCGCTCGCCACCACGACGACCAGCGCCGCCTGATCGTGGCGGCGCCGCGGATCGTCGTCGTCGGGCTCGGGCCGGGCGATCCGGCGCACGTCACCCGCCAGACGCTCGACGCGATCGGCACCCACGAGCACCGCTACCTGCGCACCGCGCGCCACCCGTCGGCGCCGCTGGTCGAGCCGGCCCTGAGCTTCGACGACGTCTACGAGCGGGCCGACACGTTCGCCGACGTGTACGCCGAGATCGTCGAGCGGCTCGTCGCCGCCGCCACCGAGCACGGCGAGATCCTCTACGCCGTCCCCGGCTCGCCGCTGGTCCTGGAGCGGACCGTCCAGCTGCTGCGCGCCGACGAGCGGGTGGCGACCGACGTGCTGCCGGCGCTGTCGTTCCTCGACGTCGCCTGGGCGGTGCTCGGCATCGACCCAGTCGAGCAGCGCGTCACGCTGGTCGACGGCCACGAGTTCGCCACGGCCGCGGCCGGCCTGACCGGGCCCCTGCTCGTCGCCCACGCCCACGCCGACTGGGTGCTCAGCGAGATCAAGCTCGCCGTCGACGGTGCGACCGGTGACGAGGAGGTCGTCGTCCTCCAGCGCCTCGGCACGCTGGAGCAGGCCGTCACCCACACGACCTGGGCCGAGCTGGACCGCACCGTCGCCGCCGACCACCTCACCTGCCTCTACGTCCCCCACCTCGGCGAGCCCGTCGGCGCCGAACTGGTCCGCTTCCACCAGCTGGCCCGCACGCTGCGCGAGCAGTGCCCGTGGGACCGCGAGCAGGACCACCAGTCGCTCGTGCGCTACCTGCTGGAGGAGACCTACGAGCTGGTCGACGCGCTGCGCGACCTCGACCCCGACGACCCGGCCACCGACGAGCACGTCGTCGAGGAGCTCGGCGACCTGCTGTACCAGATCGAGTTCCACGCGACGATCGCCGAGCAGGAGGGCCGGTTCTCGATGGCCGATGTCGCCCGCGGCGTGCACGACAAGCTGGTGCGCCGCCACCCGCACGTGTTCGGCGACGTCTCCGCCGACGACAGCGCGACCGTGCTGCGCAACTGGGACGCGATCAAGCGCGAGGAGAAGCAGCGCACGTCGGTGTTCGACGGCGTGGCGATGTCGCAGCCGGCGCTGATGTACGCCGACGCCGTGCAGCGCAAGGCCGCCAAGCTCGGCTTCGACTGGCCCGACGTCGACGGCGCGCTGCCGAAGATCGCCGAGGAGGCCGCCGAGCTGGTGGCCGCGACCACCGCCGAGGAGCAGGACGAGGAGCTCGGCGACCTGCTGTTCGCCGTCGTCAACGTCGCCCGCCACCTGAAGATCGAACCCGAGGCCGCGCTGCGTGGCGCGGCCCACAAGTTCCGCACGAGGTTCGAGGCGGTGGAGGCACTCGCGCGACAGCGCGGCATCGACCTGCACCGATCCGATCTCACGGTCCTCGATGCGTTGTGGGACGAGGTCAAGGCCCGCGCATAGCCTCACGGCCCATGAGCGACATCGTCTCCATCGTCGGGCGTGAGATCCTCGACTCGCGCGGCAACCCCACCGTCGAGGTCGAGGTCGTCCTCGACTCCGGCGCCAGCGGCCGGGCCGCGGTGCCGTCCGGCGCGTCGACCGGCGAGCACGAGGCGGTCGAGCTGCGCGACGGCGGCAAGCGCTTCGGCGGCAAGGGCGTGCAGACCGCGGTCGGCCACGTCAACGGCGAGATCGCCGACGCCCTCGACGGCGTCGACGCGCTGGAGCAGCGCTTCGTCGACGACCAGCTCGTCGCCCTCGACGGCACCGACAACAAGGGCCGCCTCGGCGCCAACGCGATCCTCGGCACGTCGCTCGCCGTCGCCAAGGCCGCCGCCGCCGACCTCGACCTGCCGCTGTGGCGCTACGTCGGCGGCCCCAACGCCCACGTCCTGCCGATCCCGATGATGAACGTCGTCAACGGCGGGGCGCACGCCGACAACACCATCGACATGCAGGAGTTCATGGTGATGCCGGTCGGCGCGCCGAGCTTCCGCGAGGCCCTGCGCTGGGGCACCGAGACCTACCACACGCTGAAGTCGGTGCTCCACGACCGCGGCCTGTCCACCGCCGTCGGTGACGAGGGCGGCTTCGCCCCCAACCTGGCCACCAACGAGGACGCCATCAAGATCCTCGTCGAGGCGATCGACAAGGCCGGCTACACGCCTGGCGAGGACATCGCCATCGCCCTCGACCCGGCGATGAGCGAGATCTACAAGGACGGCGCGTACCACCTGACCGGTGAGGGCAAGGTGCTCTCGGCCGACGACATGGTCGCCTACTGGTCGCGGCTGGTCGACACGTACCCGATCGTCAGCATCGAGGACGGGATGGCCGAGGACGACTGGGACGGGTGGGCCGCGCTGACGAAAGCCTTGTCCGGCAAGGTCCAGCTGGTCGGCGACGACCTGTTCGTCACCAACGTCGCCCGCCTGCGCATGGGCATCGAGCGCACCGTCGCCAACAGCGTGCTCGTCAAGGTCAACCAGATCGGCAGCCTCACCGAGACCCTCGACACCGTCGACCTGGCCACCCGCTCCGGCTACACGAGCGTGATGAGCCACCGCAGCGGCGAGACCGAGGACACGACGATCGCCGACCTCGCCGTCGCCACCAACTGCGGCCAGATCAAGACCGGCGCCCCGGCGCGCAGCGACCGCGTCGCCAAGTACAACCAGCTGCTGCGCATCGAGGAGCAACTCGGCGAGACGGCTTCGATTCGGGGCATTCGGCGTCCGCTCGCCTGACGGCTCGCTTTCGTCGCCCGCCCCGTCAGGCGGGTTCCCTGGCGGTCGCGCCGCCGGGTGCACCTGGCAACAGCCGCCCACGGACCGAATCGGCAAAGCCCTAGCTGCCGCTGATTGCCGCCCGTTCGGCGGGCCGGGCTGGAAGAATGGTCCGTCGTGAGCGACGGCCACCGGACTTCCTCGATCAAGCGGTCGCGCTCGCTCACCAAAGCGACGCCACGCGCCGACGCCGACGGCACGCGCTTCGGCGACTTCACCCGTCCCATCGCCCGCGACAAGCAGCTCGTCAAGGCCCCGGGCTACCGGTTGCTGGTCGCCGTCGTCGCCGTCGTGATCGTCGGCGCGCTCGATGGCCGCCCTGTTCGTCCTGCCGGTGAAGTCGTGGTACCGCCAGCGCGACGACCTCGCCGAGCGCCAGCGCGAGCTGGCCGTGCTCACCGCGGCCAACGCCCAGCTGGCCACCGAGGTCAACTACTTGCAGACCCCCGATGGCATCAAGGAGGCCGCCCGCGCCGAGATCGGCTACGGCGAGCTCGGCGAGAATCGGGTGACGGTGATGCCGGCGCCCGACGCCCCGATCACGCTCCCCGCCGGTTGGCCGTACGACGGCGTCACCCAGATCGTCGCCGTCCGCCAGCGGGAGGCCGCCGAAGCTGCCGCGGCAGCCGCGACGACGGTCGAGCCGGCGACGACGACAGCGGCGGCCCCTGCCGAAGCGCCGGCAACGACGGTCGTCGACGGCGCGGCGACGACCACCGTCGACCCGAGCGTCACCGTTCCCCCGACCGCGCTGCCGGAAGCCGTCCCCGACGCCTCGCCGTGAGCTTCGTCCACCGCCGGAAGCGAACCGTGACGTTCGGGTGATGACCGGTGCGCCGGGCGGGCGCCGGCATCGGTGATCCACTAGGTTCCGGGCTGAGTGCGCCCGCCGGGGGCGCCACACGTCATCAGGGGGACCACGCGTGCCTGGCAGCATCCTCGGGAACCGCGTTCTGCGCAAGGAGGACCCGAAGTTCCTCACCGTCGGCGGCAAGTACGTCGACGACCTCGCCGACGAGCCACGCCTCGCCGGCGCGGCGTTCGTCACCTACGTCCGCTCGACCGTCGCCCACGGGACGATCACCGGGATCGACGCGTCCGGGGCGCTGGAGATGCCAGGTGTCATCGCCGTGCTCACCGCCGAGGATCTCGGCGTCACCCCGGCACCGTCGCCGTTCAACCCGGGCGTCGCCCGCGGCAACCTGGCGATCGGCAAGGTCCGCTACGTCGGCGAGCCGATCGCGGCCGTCGTCAGCGAGACCCGCCGGCAGGGCGAGGACGCCGCCGAGCAGGTGATCGTCGACTACGACCCGCTCGACGTGCTGGTCGACCCGGAGGCGGCGATGGCGTCGTCCACCCTGATCTACGAGGATGCCGGCAGCAACGTCGTGTTCGACTCGACTGCGATCGGCGCCCCCGACGTCACCGGCGACGAGTACTTCGCCGACTGCGAGGTGGTGGTCAAGGGCCGCTTCGTCAACCAGCGCGTCGCCCCGTGCCCGCTGGAGGTGCGCGGCGCAGCGGTCGTGTGGGAGGACGGGCGCCTGCACCAGTGGCTGAGCACGCAGGGCGCGCAGGGCGCCCGCGACACGATCAAGGCCGGCAACGGGCTGGAGGACGACCAGGTCCACGTCATCACCCCCGACGTCGGCGGCGGCTTCGGCGCCAAGATCAGCTGCTACCCGGAGGAGATCCTGCTCGGGGCGATCAGCAAGAAGGTCGGCCGCCCGCTGCGCTGGCAGGAGACCCGTACCGAGTCGATGATGGCGCTCGGCCACGGCCGCGGCCAGATCCAGTACGCCACCCTCGGCGGCACCCGTGACGGCAGGGTCACCCACTACCGCCTGCAGGTCGTCCAGGACTCCGGCGCGTTCGCCGAGATGGGCGCGATCCTCGCCCCGTTCATGACCCGGCCGATGGCCAGCGCCGTCTACGACATCCCCAACATCGAGTGCCGCACGACGAGCGTGGTCACCAACACGACGCCGATCACCGCCTACCGCGGCGCCGGGCGTCCGGAGGCCACCGCCGCGGCCGAGCGGATCATGGACATGTTCGCCGCCGAGATCGGCATGGACCCGGCCGAGGTGCGCCGCAAGAACCTGATCGCCCCGTTCAGCGAGCCGCACACCACCGTCGTCGGCCAGACCTACGACGTCGGCGACTACGTCGGCGCGCTCGACAAGGCGCTCGCCGCGGCCGGCTACGACGAGCTGCGCGCCGAGCAGGCCGCCCGGCGCGCAGCCGGCGGGACCAAGCAACTCGGCATCGGCGTCAGCACCTACGTCGAGATCACCGGCGGCGTCGACCCGTTCGGCGAGCACGCCAAGATCGAGGTCCTCGACAACGGCCGGGCGATCGTCTACACCGGCACGTCGCCGCACGGGCAGGGCCACGTCACGTCGTGGTCGATGCTCGCCCACGAGCAGACCGGCATCCCGATGGACCAGATCGACGTGGTGTGGGGCGACACCGACCTCGTCCCCAAGGGTGCGGGGACGATGGGTTCACGCTCGCTGCAGCAGGGCGGCGCGGCCGTGTACGAGGCCGCCGGCGAGCTGGTCGACGACGCCAAGAAGCTGGCCGCCAAGCTGCTCGAGGCCGACGTCGCCGACATCGAGCTGGACAAGGATGCCGGAGCGTTCCACGTTGCCGGCACGCCCGCGGTCGCCAAGTCGTGGGCCGAGCTGGCCGTCGCCGCCAAGGACGATCCTGAGCTACCCGAGGGGCTGGCCCACGCCACGTTCTTCCAGGCCGGTGGGGCGACGTTCCCGTTCGGGGCGCACGTCGCCGTCGTCGAGGTCGACACCGAGACGGGCAAGGTCGAGCTGGTCAGGATCGTGGCTTGCGACGACGCCGGCCGGGTGCTCAACCCGCTGCTGTTGGAGGGCCAGATCCACGGTGGCGTCGCCCAGGGCACGGCCCAGGCGCTGCTGGAGGAGGTCCGCTACGACGACGACGGCAACCCGATCACGTCGAACCTGGCCGACTATGCGTTCATCTCCGCAGCCGAGCTGCCGAGCGTCGAGGTCGTCCACATGGAGACGCCGACGTTCATGAACCCGATCGGGGCGAAGGGCATCGGCGAGAGCGGCACGATCGGCTCGACGCCCGCGGTGCAGTCCGCCGTCGTCGACGCGGTGAGCCACCTCGGCGTACGCCACATCGACATGCCGTGCACGCCAGAGCGCATCTGGCGGGCGATCGCCGAGACCTCCGCCTGACCCCGGCCCCACGCGATTCGAGATGTGCGCACGGGCGCTGCACATCTCGAATCGCCGGTGACCGCCTGACCGATCGAGATTCGAGATGTGCGCAACTGCTGCGCACATCTCGAATCTCACGACGTCAGCGGGCGAGCTCGCTCACGATGCCGCCTCGAAGCTCGTCCTCCTGCTCGGGGTCGAGGGCGGCACGCAGGACGGGGAGGACCTTCAGCTCCAGCTCCTCGATCGAGGTGTGCACGTCGGCGACGATGTCGTCGAGCAGCTGCGGCGACGCACTCGCCGGGTCGGCGTCGAGGCGGTCGAGCAGACGCTGCGCGTTGCGCTCGTGGCGGTCCGGGAAGTCGGCGATGTCCTCGCCGTCGTCGGGCCGGACCCGCTCGACCATCGGGAACAGGAACCGCTCGGTGACCCGGCGGTGGGCGGCGAGATCCCTGCGGACCAGCTCGACCTTGGCCGCCCGGTCCCCCGCCGCCGCCCGGCGCAGCTCGGCAAGGTGCTCCTCCAGCAGGCGGTGGGCATCGAGCAGGGGGTCGAACGCACGGTCGACGCCAGCGTCACCATCAGCACGGTCCGGACCGCCGTGTCCCTCGGCGGCGTCGGCGGGCTCGACCGGCTCCGGCGTGTGCGACGGGCGCAGCATGACCGGCTCGTCTGCCAGGTGCTGCGCCGGCCACGCCCCGCTGTCGCGCCCGTCCGCCGGATAGCTCCAGTCGGCGCGCTTGGCGAGCGAGGCGACGTCGAGCACCGCCTGGCCCTCGACGATCTCGACGAGCGGCACGATGGCGTTGACCGCGTCCTCCCACTCGTCGCCACCCGGCGCGCGCGTCGCCAGCTCGACGAGCGCACCGACGACCCGCTCGGTCTGTCCAGCGAGCGCGCAGCGGGCACCGCGGTTGACGGTGGCGATGCGTGAGTCGATCTTCTGGCGATCCCACGACGGTTCGTGCAGCAGCGTGTCGAGGGCCAGGCCGTCACGCTTGCATGGCTCGCACTGGCCGCAGCTCTCGATCGCCAGGAAGTGGGCCATCGACGCGGCCACCCGGGCCATCGGCACCGCGTCGTCGACGACGATGAAGCTCGCCGACCCGAGGCCGAGCCCGGCAGCGGCAAAGTCCTCGTAGGTCAGCGGCAGGTCGAGGAGGTCCGGGGTCACCGGCGGGCCCGACGCGCCGCACAGCACGGCGGCGATCCGGCGGCCCGCCGCCAGGCCGCCGCCGAGCGACTCGATCACCTCGCGCAGCGGCGTCCCCATCGCGACCTCGCCGACGCCGTGGACGTTCGTGCTCCCGCTGACCGTGCAGACGATCGACCCGGGCGACGTCGCCGTCCCCAGCTCGCGGAACCATGCCGAGCCGTTGGCGACGATGCCGGGGACGTTGGCCAGCGTCTCGACGTTGTCGACCAGCGCCGGCGCGTACCAACCGCCGCCCTGCTCGGCGAACGCCGCGCCCGACGCCGAGTGACCCGTGCGCCGCGCCGTCGGGTCGACGCCACGCCGGAACGGGGGCGAGACGCGCGGGAACGGAGGCCGCCCTTCGAGCACCTCGAGCAGCCCGGTCTCCTCGCCGAACAGGTAGGCGCCGGGGCCTTCGACGACGCGGATCGTCACACCGTCTGCCCACCCGGCGGCGGCGACCTCGTCGATCGCCGCGGCCAGCCGGCTGCGCTCGTGGGTGAACGACGCCTTCGTGCCGACGATCACCTCGATGGCCCCCACCGCGTGGGCCGCGATCAGCGCGCCCTCCAGCACGACGTACGGGTTCTCCAGAAGGATCGCCCGGTCCTTGAACGTGCCCGGCTCGCCCTCGGCGGCATTGACCACGACCGGTGTCGGCTGGGCCGGCGAGCTGTACGACGCCACCGTCCGCCACTTCAGGCCGGTCGGGAACCCGGCGCCACCGCGGCCGCGCAGGCCGGCGTCCGTGAGCAGGTCGGCGAGCACGTCGGGGGTCACGGCGCGAGCGGCCGTCAGCGCCGCACCGGCACCCGACTCGCCGATCGAACCGACCGGGGTGCCGCGCAGGATTCGGGAGGTGACGTGGTTCGGGCTCATCACCCGATCGTGTTCCCACCCAGCGAGAATGGCGAACCCGGCCCGGTTGGAAAATGGCAAGAATCAATCACTGATTAGGGCCACCTAACAGGCGCTTGTAGAGTCCGACGCATGAAGGCTCGACGCTTGGCCGTTGGATTCGGCGCGCTGGTGCTCGCCGGGACGACGCTGCTCGCCTGTGGCAGCGATTCGACGTCCACCGAGACGGCGACGGTGGAGACGTACACCACCGTTCCCGATGCCGACGTGGTCAGCGGCCTGGCCGCGACGCAGGCGCTGATCGACGCGATCGTCGCCGACCCGACGACGGCGAGCTCCACCACCGTCGACGCGGTCAACAACTCGTGGCTGGTCTACGAGGGCAACATCCGCCTCAACGACGCAGCCACCTACCTCGACGCCGAGGATGCCCTCGCGCTGTTCAGCAAGGCCGCGCTCGGCAACGACGCCGCCGGGATGAAGACCGCCGCCGACAAGTTCCGCACGCTCGCCGCGACGTACACCGCCGCCCACCCCGGCTGAGCGCCCTCACCGTGCGGCGGTTGCTGGTGCTGATCGCGGCGATCGTCGCCGCGATCGCGTTCGCCGGCGGCACCGCGTCGGCAGCCAATGGCGTCTCCCGCGAGGAGGCCATCCGCCAGCTCGACAACACCCGCCGCTCGGTCGACGAGACGCTGGCGCTGATCAAGGACGGACAGGGCACCCAAGCGCTGCAGCAGGCCCGCGACGGCTACCTGTCACACTTCGAGCTGGTCGAGACGCCACTGCGCGTCGTCGACAACGACCTGACGATCAAGACGGAGTTCCAGTTCGCGACGATCCGCACGGCGATCTCCGACGGCAAGCCCGTCGACGAGATCCGCGACGAGATCATCGACCTGCGCGACCTGCTCGACCAGGCCGAGCGGAAGCTGACCGACGCCGGTGTCGGCGCCCCGGCGCTCGTCGCCAGCCAGTCGTTCCTCATCCTGTTCCGCGAGGGCTTCGAGATCGTCCTGCTGCTCGCCGTGCTGCTCGGCTACCTGGAGGCGGCGCGCAGCCCGCAGTACATCCGCCCGATCCTCTACGGCGTCGCACTGGCAGCCGTCGCCACCGTGCTGACGGTGCTGCTGATGCCGACGATCTTCGGGCTGATCCCCGTCGGGCGCGAGGTGCTCGAGGCGATCACCGCGCTGGTCGCCGTCGCGGTGCTGTTCTACGTGTCGTTCTGGCTGATCGCCCGGCTCGACAACAAGAAGTGGATGGAGTTCGTGCGCGCCCGGCTGTGGAGCGCCGTGTCGGTCGGCTCGACGGCGTCGCTGATGGCCGTCGGCTTCACCGCCGTGTACCGCGAGGGCTTCGAGACGGCGTTGTTCTACCAGTCGCTGCTGACGTTCGGGGAGGGCCTCGGCTGGTACATCCTGCTCGGCATCGGCCTGGCCTGCGTGGCCCTGGCGTTCGTCGCCTACGCGGTGTTCAAGCTCGGCCGCAAGCTGCCGGTGCGGACGTTCATGAACACCGCCGTGGTGCTGGTGATGATCACCTCGATCGCCCTGCTCGGCAACGCGATGCACACCCTGCAAGCCGCCGACGTGATCACGTTCCGGCGCACGTCCGGCCCACGCCTGCCGATCTTCCTCGCCGAGGCGACGGGCATCTGGCCGACGGTGTGGTCGCTGCTCGCCCAGGCGATCCTGGCCACCGTCTACGTGCTCGGCGCGCTCTACCAGTTCGTCCTCCGCCCCAAGCTCGCCGCCCACCCGTCGCGCCGGCTCACCGCGGCATGAGCCTGCGGGGCGGCGTGCACAGCACGCCGGACAGCGGCGCGACCGCCAGGGAGCCGGACGTCGATGGGGGCGAGCGCAGCGAGCGGGGGCGCAGCTCCCTACACGTCGGCGTCGACGTCGGGGGGACGTTCACCAAGGCGGTGGCGGTCGACCTGGTGACGCGCGAGATCGTCGCCAGCGCGGTCGTGCCGACCACGCACACGGCCACCGGTGGGGTCGCCGCCGGCGTCGTCGACGCGGTCGCCAAGCTCGCCGCGGAGGTCGGCGCCGAGCGGATCGAGCTGGTCACCCACTCGACGACGCAGGCCGTCAACGCCCTGCTGGAAGGCGACGCCGGCGAGGTCGGGGTGATCGGCATGGGGCGCCGGCCGGACCTCAAGCGGGTCGGGAAGCGCACCCGCCTGCACGACGTCGAGCTCTCCCCGGCAAGCACCTACGGGTCCGCCACGAGTTCTTCGACGTCACCGACGGGCTGCCGGCCGACGCGGTACGCCGCACCCTGCAGGGCTTCGCCACGGCCGGCGTCGCCGCGGTGTGCGTCGCCGAGGCGTTCTCCCCCGACGACGACAGCAACGAGAACGCCGTCGCCGAGATGGGCCGCGACGCCGGCCTGCCGGTGTGCACGTCGACGGAGCTGAGCGGCCTGTACGGCCTGGAGCTGCGCACCGTCACCGCCGCGCTCAACGCGTCGATCCTGCCGCTGGCGATCGCCACCGCGTCGTTCGTCGCCGACGGCGTCGCCGCTGCCGGGATCGGCGCGCCGGTGATGGTGATGCGCAGCGACGGTGGCGCCACCGACCTCGCCGGGTTCGCCGCCGCCCCGGTGCGCACCCTGTACTCCGGGCCGTCGGCGTCGGTCGCCGGGGCGCTGCGCTACACCGGGGTCACCGACGCGGTGGTCATCGAGGTCGGCGGCACGTCGACGAACATCGCCGCCATCCGCAACGGCCGCCCGGCGCTGTCGTACGTGCGCGTCGCCTCGCACGCCACCGCGCTGCGCAGCGTCGACGTGCGCGTCGTCGGCGTCGCCGGCGGGTCGATGCTGCGCGTCCGCCGCGGTCGGGTGTACGGCATCGGGCCGCGCAGCGCGCACATCGCCGGCCTGCGCTATGCCTCGTTCACCGACCCGGCGCAGCTGGCCGGCGCGACGCTGGAGATCGGCGCCCCGCTGCCCGGCGACCCCGACGACTACGCGATGTTGCGCCTCACGTCGGGCGACCGCGTCGCTCTGACGACGACGTGCGCTGCCAACCTGCTCGGCCTGCCCGACGCCGCCGACTACTGCGCCGCGTCGACGGACGGGGCGCGCACCGCGTTCGAGCTCGTCGCCGCGCACATGAAGCTCGACGCCACCACGATCGCCGACCACATGCTCCAGGCGGCCGGCGAGGAGGCCTGCGAGCTGGCCCTCACCGTCGCCGCCTCGGCCAGGTTGGAGCAGCCGTCGATCGTCGGCGTCGGCGGCGGTGCCGGCGGTCTCGCCCGGCGGGTGGCGGCGATGCTCGGCTGGCCGCTGGTCATCCCGCCGCACGCCGAGGTGATCTCCTCGATCGGCGACGCCCTGTCGCTGCTGCGCGCCGAGCGCGAGCGCACCGTCGCCAACGCCGACGCAGCGACGATCGAGGCGATGATGGACGACGTCGAGGCCGAGGTGGTGGCCGCCGGTGCCAGCCCGGCGAGCGTCGAGGTGCGCTTCGAGGAGGTGCCGGAGCGCTCGACGATCCGGGCCGTGGCGACCGGCGCGGTCGGCCTGCAGGCCGGGGCGCTGCCGGGGCGCCGCGAGCGGGAGGACACGGAGATCCGCGCCGGCGCGCCGAAGGGCGCGACGGTCGAGCAGCACGGGAGGTTCTGGTTGATCGGCGACGACAAGCGGGTGCAGGTCCTCGATCGCTACGGCGACGAGGTGGTCGAGGTCGAAGGCGTGCGCACCGACGGCGAACGGGTCGGCGAGGTGTTCGACGCGCTCATCAAGTACCGCGGGCCGGTGACGCTGCGCCCCACCGTGTGGATCGTCGACGGCCGCCGGCTGGTCGAGCTCGGCTCCTTCGACCCGGCCACCGACCCGTATGCCGGGCGCGACGACGTCGCCTACCTCGTCGGGCGGGCCCGCTGATGGCGCTGTACGTCTCGGCCCGCACGCGGCGCACCCGTGCGGTGATCGCCGCCGTCGTCGTCGGCCTGCTGGCGTTCGGCCTCGGCTGGCTGATCGGCCGCCAGCAGGTGCCGTCGGTGAACGACCGCGTCGCCGCCGTGCAAGACGACGCCGACGCCGTCGCCACCGGTCTCGAACGGCTCGACGTCGAGTACGCCAAGGTGCTCGCCGGCACCGACTCGCTCGACGCCGCCGTGCTCGCCCCGATCGACCAGACCGTCACCCGCGCCCAGCACGCCCTCGACGACGCGCCGTGGATCACCAGCGCGCAGCGCGCCCGCTGCTCGCCACGCGCTCGCCCAGACCCGCGCCTCGGCGGTGGCCAAGGACCCGCAGGACACCTTCGTCGGCCACCTCACGGACACCGCCGCGCTCGTCCGCGCGACGTTCGGGGTGCAGACGTAGCCGCGGATGAGGCATGATGGCGTGAGCGGCGGCCAGCGTCGGCCGCACAGGACTCCAAGGGGGATTCGTGCAGATCCGTGTCACCGTCAACGGCACCGCGCACGAGCACGACGTGGAGCCGCGCACTCTCCTCGTCCACTACGTGCGCGAGACGCTCGGCCTCACCGGCACCAACGTCGGCTGCGACACCTCGTCGTGCGGCGCCTGCACCATCCACCTCGACGGCGAGGCGGTGAAGAGCTGCACGCTGCTCGCCGTCCAGGCCGACGGCTGCGAGCTGACCACGATCGAGGGCATGGCCAACGGCACGGCGAGCTGCACCCGATGCAGCAGGCGTTCATGGAGAACCACGGCCTGCAGTGCGGCTACTGCACGCCCGGCATGGTGATGGCCGCCACGAGCCTGCTCCAGGAGCAGCCGCACCCGACCGAGCGAGAGGTGCGCGACGGGTCTGGAGGGCAACCTGTGCCGCTGCACCGGCTACCACAACATCGTCAAGGCCGTGCTGGCGGCCGCGGCGGCGAGCTGAGCGGAGCGAGACGATGATCCCTGCAGCGTTCGACTACGTCCGGGCCTCCTCGGCCGAGGAAGCCATCTCGCTGATCGGCGAGCACGGTGAGGACGCCAAGTTCCTCGCCGGTGGCCACAGCCTGCTGCCGCTGATGAAGCTGCGCCTCGCCCAGCCGAGCGTGCTCGTCGACATCGGCCGGCTCAAGGACCTCAGCTACATCCGCGAGGACGGCGACGTCATCGCCATCGGCGCGCTCACCCGGCACATGGACGTGCAGAACAGCGGGCTGCTGGCCACCCACGCCCCGCTGCTGGCCCACGCGGCCGGCTTCGTCGGCGACCCGCAGGTGCGTCACCGCGGCACGCTCGGCGGCACGATCGCCCACGCCGACTCGGCCAGCGACCTGCCGGCGGTGACGCTGGCGCTCGGCGCCACCTACGTCGCCCAGGGCCCGAACGGCCGGCGGGAGATCGCCTCCGCCGACTTCTACGAGGGCTTCCTGACGTCCGCCTTGGAGCCCGACGAGATGCTCACCGAGATCCGCATCCCGAAGATGCGCGGTGCCGGCTGGGGCTTCGAGAAGTTCACCCGCCGCGCCCAGGACTGGGCGACGGTCGGCGTGGCCGCGTGGCGACGCAACGGCGATGCCGGCGTGGCGCTCGTCAACATGGGCTCGACGCCGATCCTGGCGACGAGCGTCGCCGCCGCGCTGGCCGGCGGGGCGTCGGTCGCCGACGCCGCCGAGCAGGCCGTCGCCGAGGCCGAGCCGCAGGCCGACCTCAACGCCAGCGTCGAGTACCGCACGCACCTCGCCAAGGTCCTCGTCCGCCGCGCCCTGGAGTCGGCGAGCGTGTAGCCGGCCGGCCCCTGCCGCGATCCTCGCGGCAGGTGAGAGCGATACCCTCACGCGTCCGGCGCCGGACGGCTGGCGCATGCGGTTGAACGGAGAGGGCATCGGATGTACTGCGGTCATTGCGGCGCCGCCGTCGGCGAGCGCGACGTGTTCTGCAACGCCTGCGGCGCCCGATTCGTCGACGACCCAGCCGCCGCGGCGGGGAACCCCGACCCGTGGGCAGCCACCGCCGCGGGGGCGACCGTGGCCAGCGCACCGCCGCCTCCGCCACCGACGACGGTCTCGCCCTGGGGCACGGCCACCGAACCGACGACGGCGATGCCACGCGCCGATCCCGATGCCCCCAGCACACCGCCGCCGGCGCAGTTCGTGCCGCTGGCCCCCGGCCCGCGACGCGGCGGCTGGCGGCCGTTCGCCATCGGCGCTGCGTTCGCGCTGATCATCGTCGCCGGCGTCGCCGCCTACTTCGCCCTGCGCGATGACGACCCCGGCGCGGCGCCCGACCCGTCGGGCGCCCCCGTCCTGGTCGCCACGACGACGACCGTGCCGACGACCACGACGAACGCACCGACGACGCTGCCACCGACCACTGTCGCGCCCACCGAGGCGCCGACCACGATCCCGCCCACGGAGGCGCCGACCACACCATCCCCGGCGACGGCCGGTGACGGACCCATCCCGACGGTCGCGCCGATCATGGTGGCGCCGACGACCCCGTCGCCCACCGCCACGCCCGAGACGACGCCCGCCACCCAGGGCACCACGCTGCCGACGGCGCCACCTGCGACGGCGGCACCGACCACGGTCGCCACGAGCGGCAACGTACCGGCCAGCATGTCGCAGACGGTGAGTGCGGTGCGCTCGTCGGCCACCCGTCCGAACAGCGTCGACTCGTGCGGCAAGCCGACGAGCTACGGCCCACTCAACGTCCTCGACGGCAGCTTCGACTCGGCGTGGATGACCGTCGGCAACGGCGGCGGCCAGTACGTGGAGATGACGTTGCGCAAGGGCGCCGAGATCAGCACGGTCGGGCTCGTGCCCGGCTACGCCAAGCAGGACCCGTGCACCGGCCAGGACCGCTTCCTCGACATGCGCCGGATCGCCGAGGTCGCCTGGACGTTCGACGGCGGCGACGAGATCGTCCAGCAGCTCGACGTCGACTCGCCGACGATGCAGACGATCGAGCTGCCCGCGCCGATCTCGCCGAGCAAGGTGCGCATGACGATCCGGGCGACGACGACGCCGGGCACGTCCGGCTTCGACTACGCGCCGGTGTCCGAGGTGACGCTCGCCTGACCGAACGACGAGTCGAGCTTCGGCCGCACCTGGTCGAGCGCAGACCTCAGCTCACCGACGAGCGATTGCACGTCGTTCTCGCGTTGGGCGACGACTCGCGCACGCGCTCGAGATGCGCGTCAAGCGAAGCTGGGCCCTGTCCCGGCGCAGAACCCCCGATACGCCAACGCGAGTCCGTCGAGCGCTTCATCGGCCGTAGATGGTCTCCGGGGTGAGGCGCAGGACGTCGGTGGCGTCCTCGGGGATCTCGACCGCCGAGGCCGACGCCATCACGAGGCGGGCGTCGGGAGCGCCGAGGCGGTCGCGGAGCGCCCGGAGCCGGTCGAGGTCGGCCGGGCCGAGGCGGCGGAGCTTGGCCTCGCCGATCGCCACCACCTCCGAGCCCGACACCCCGACGACGTCGAGCTCGTGCACCGTCCGACCGGCCCGATCGCTGAGCGCCGTCCAGCCGACCCGCTGCGGGCTCCCCGCTGCCGCGCTGCCCGCCACCCACTCGCGGACCACCGACTCCCACCGCGGGCCGAGCACCTGCGACGGCCAGGCAGTGGTGCGCACCGAGCGCCACACCTCCCGGCTGCGCCCGGCCTGGAGGGCGCTGCGGTTCGGCTCGATCACCGACAGCCACATGCGCAGATGCGGATCGGCGAGGTCGTAGAGATCACGACGATTGCGCAGCACGTCCGGCACCCGGTTCACCAGACCGGCGCGCTCCAGCGCGGCCAGCGGGCGGCTCAAGGCTCCTGCGGGAAGCCCCGATGCCCGCGCCAGACCCGTGTACGTGCGCTCGCCGCGCGCCAACGCCCGCAGCAGCGTGACGAACACCCCCGAGGTGCGCGGCGCAAGCGCCGCGCCGAGCGCCGCTTCTGCCGCGTCGAGCAGCGGCGACGACGGCGCCAGCACCTCGTCGATCATCCAGCCGTCGAGGTCGGGGCCGGGCGGGTCCAGCAGCGGTCGGTACCCCGGAAGGCCGCCGATCGCAGCATCGATCCACAGCGTCGAGGTCGCCGAGCCCCGGCGCCACAGGCGGGCGAGATCGCGCCCCGCGAACGGGGCGGGGACGACCACGGCAGCGGCGCGCCCGTCGCGGGGCACGTGCCCCGAGCAGATCGGCCACCGTCGCCATCGCGCTGCCGCTGACGATCAGCGCGGGCCCGTCGCCGGCGTCCACGTAGCGCTGCAGCGCCCCGGCCAGCTCGGTCGACGAGTCGAGCAGGTAGGGCAGCTCGTCGACGACGACGAACGGCGCGGGCACCCGCGCCAGGCGATCCAGCGCGTCGGGCCACCCGTCGGGCCGCAGCCGGCCGACCCCCAACCAGTCGCCGACGACCGACCCGAAGTCGTCGACCTGCGCGGCAGCGACCCCGGTGATCGCCTGATACCGGCGCCCACCGCCGGCGCGGCACAGCGCATCGAGCAGGAACGACTTGCCGACACGCCGAGGCCCGTACACCACGGCCAGACGCTGGCCACGTTCGACGAATCGACTCAGCGCCTCCCACTCCACCTTCCGGTCGACCAGCCCTCGCGGCCTTTCAAGCACTTGTGTATGATACGCGCGTGCTGAACTCCGCGGCAGCCCGACACCGATCGTGGCCGGCGCCGTGGCTCCTTGCACTCACCCTGGCCGTCGTCGCCGGCGCGTGCTCGACCACCGGCTCCACGCCGGTCGCCACGCCGCTGACGGCGCTGACGGCGCCGCCGACCTCTGCCGCAGCCGACACGGCGCCGACGGCGGCGTCCGTGCCGCCGCCCGCCACGACGACGACAACAACGACCGCGGCGACCACGACCACGCGACCGACGACCACGCCGTACGTCGTCCCGGTCGAGGCCGGCGTGCACATCAGCTACGCCCGCACCCACCACGACTACCCCGCCAGCGACATCTTCGCCAGCCCCGGCTGCGGCACCACCCTCGTCTCCCCCGTCAACGGGCGCGTGCTGCAGGCCCGGCGCGTCGACACCTGGACCCGCGAGGAGAACGACCCGGCCACCCGCGGCGGGCTCACCGTGGCGATCCTCGGCGACGACGGCGTGCGCTACTACCTCGCCCACATGCAGTCGATCGACGACGGCATCGAACCGGGCGCCGAGGTCACCGCCGGGCAACGCCTCGGCGAGCTCGGCGACACCGGTGACGCCAGCGCCTGCCACCTCCACTTCGGGATCTCCCCGCCGTGCCCCGGCCCGGAGTGGTCAGTGCGCCGTGGCGTGATCTGGCCGTGGCCGTACCTCGACGCGTGGCGTGCCGGCGAGCAGCGCAGCCCGGCGCTGGAGATCTTCGCCTGGTCGACCGAGCACCCCGACGCATGCGCCGCCGCCGAGGCCGATCCCAACGCCGCGTTGAGCGGCTGATCCGCTCACATTCGAGCTTCGGTCGCAGCCAAGCTGCTCCCTGCGCCTGCCGTGCTCGCTGCCTCCGCTGCGCTTCGGCGCTCACCGCATGTTGGATCGATGGCGGCTGATCCGGTCGACATGGCCGCGAGGTGAACGACAAGTAGCGTTCGAGGGGTGACGTCGGCAACCGGAACCCGCGCCGACGGCGCGGCCGAGCCGACGTTCCGGGAAGGCACGCCGCTCGGGCGGGTCGTCCCGGACGACCTGTGGCGCCCGGTGCGGATCACGCTGATGGTGGCCTACGCGCTCGGCTACGTGTGGTGGCTGCGGGTCAAGGGGCTGCCGCTCGACCGGATCTCGGTGACGATCTCGGTCCTCCTCTTCCTCGGCTGCGCGTTCGTCGGCAGGCCTCGCCACGTCTGGAAGACGCTCGCCGTCGACTGCCTGCTCTACGCGGCGATGTGGTACGCCTACGAGCGCACCCGGGGCGCCGCCGACGCCCTCGGCTTCCCGCTGCAGGTCGACGCGATGCGCGACGTCGACCGTTTCCTGTTCTTCGGCAACGACCCGAACGTCGTGCTCCAGGAGCACTTCTGGCACAGCACGGTGCGCTGGTGGGACGTCGTCGCCTCGCTGACGTACCACACCCACTTCGTGTTCCCGGTGATCGCCATCGCCGTGCTGTGGGTGGCCAGCCATCGCCAGTGGGTGCGGTTCATGAAGCGCTTCGCGACGCTGCTGCTCGTCGCCTGCGCGATGTTCGTGGTGCTGCCGACCGCGCCGCCGTGGATGGTGTCGCAACGCTACGAGCTGATCGGCGCCCTGCACCGCGACCCGGGCCGCGGGGTCGTCCACGTCGGCTTCAAGGGCTTCGTGCACTCGTACGACATCGCCCTCGGCAACGGCAACCCGGTCGCGGCGATGCCGTCGCTGCACGCCTCGTTCGCGCTGATCGTCCCGGCGTTCTTCCTGCCGTGGATCGGGCCGAGGTGGCTCAAGGCGCTGGTGCTGCTGTTCCCGGTCGTGATGCTGACGTCGCTCGTCTACCTCGCCGAGCACTGGGTGATCGACGGCCTCGTCGGCTGGGCGATCGTCGGTGCCAGCTTCTGGTTCTGGAACCGGATGGAGCGGCGCAGCCGGCGCCAGAAGGCGGCGCGGGCGCGCGTCGCGCTCGCCGGGCTCGCCTGACCGATGGGCCGTCTCGATCCGCCGACGGTGCTGCTCGACCCGACGTTCATCGCCGCGCTCGTCGACCACGACGAGCCGTTCCACGCCGACGCCGTCGCCGAGTACGCGACCATGCTCGACGAGTACGAGCGCGAGCAGATCCTCCTCACGGCGACGTCGGACGCGCTGGCCGGCATGACCCCGAGTGTGCGCGCCTCCCTGTTCGCCCCGGTGCAGGAGCTGCGCATCGCCGAGCAGCACCGCAACGCCTCGCTCGACGTCTACGGCGCCAGCCGCGAGGACCCGGACTTCGCGACGATGCTGGTGATCGTCCACCGGGAGGGCGTCGACACCGTCGCCAGCTTCGACACCCGCCTCGACGGCCTGGACGTCCGGGTGCGCCCGGTCCGCCGACCGCCACCGTCCGCGGAGGCCGAACCGGCCGATCGGTAGTGTTCGGCGAATCCAATCCCCCCGCCCCATCCCCGCTGACGACGGCGAGATCGCCGGCTTCCACCTCGACGCGATCGCCGACGCCGACCCGTACCCGTACTGGTACGACGATGCCGACGAGCCCGACAGCAACCCGACGCTGGTGCGCACGGAGAACTGCGATCTGTGCGTCGTCGGCGGCGGCTACACCGGGCTGTGGACGGCGATCATCGCCAAGGAGCGCGACCCCCGCCGCGACGTCGTCCTGATCGACGCCCACGAGGTCGGCTCGGCGGCCAGCGGGCGCAACGGCGGGTTCATGGAGTCGAGCCTCACCCACGGCGTCGCCAACGGCCTGCACCGCTTCGGCGACGAGCTGTCCGTGCTGGAGGAGCTCGGCCTGCGCAACCTCGACGAGATCGAGGCGGCGATCGAGCGCTACGCGATCGACTGCGACTACGAGCGCACCGGCGTCCTCGACGTCGCCACCACCGCGGCCCCGCCGGCGTACACCGACGAGCTGCGCGCCGAGTACCACCAGCTGCGCTCGCTCGGCCAGCAGGTGGAGTGGCTCGACACCGACGCGGTGCGCGCCCAGGTCGCCTCGCCGACGTACACGGGCGGGCTGTGGCGCCGGGACCGCGCCGCGCTCGTCGACCCGGCACGGCTGGTGTGGGGGTTGAAGGCCGCGGCCACCGGGCTCGGCGTGCGCATCTACGAGGACACGAAGGCGACCTCGCTGGACAAGGACGGCGTCGGGGTGCTGGTGACCACGCCGCTCGGCCGGGTGCGCGCCGCCAAGGTGGCGCTGGCGACGAACGCGTTCAAGCCGCTGCTGCGACGGCTGTCGCACTACGTCGCTCCTGTCTACGACTACTGCATGGTCACCGAGCCGCTGACGCCGGCGCAGCTGGCCAGCGTCGGGTGGGCCAACCGCCAGGGCGTGTCGGACATCTCCAACCAGTTCCACTACTACCGGTTGACCGAGGACAACCGGATCCTGTGGGGCGGCTACGACGCCGTCTACTTCTGGCGCGGCAGGGTCAACACCGAGCTGGAGAGCCGGCCGGAGACGTGGGCGACGCTGTCGAAGCACTTCTTCGCCACGTTCCCGCAGCTGGAGGGCGTGCGCTTCAGCCATGCGTGGGGCGGGGCGATCGACACGTGCAGCCGGTTCTGCGTGTTCTGGGGCCAGGCGATGCAGGGCCGTGTCTGGTACGCGCTCGGCTACACCGGTCTCGGCGTGGCCGCGTCGCGCTTCGGCGCCGAGGTGATGCTCGACCTGATCGACGGCCGCCGCTCGCGGGCGACGCTGACGGACTTCGTCCAGGACAGGCCGCTGCCGTTCCCGCCCGAGCCGTTCCGCTTCGCCGGCATCCAGGCGACGCGGCTGGGCGATGGGCCGCGAGGACAAGACCGGCAAGCGCAACCTCTGGCTGCGCACCCTCGACCGCCTGGGCCTCGGGTTCGACTCCTGATCGTGGCGTGACGCCGCGATTCGAGATTCGCCGTCCTCGTGCGCACATCTCGAATCGCCTCGGACGGCGCCAGGCAGGCGATTCGAGATTGGCTGCGCGGGTGCGCACATCTCGAATCGCACTGCGTCGGGACGAGCGTCAGGGCACGACGACGGCGCGGCCGATCAACGTGCCTTCGTGCATGCGGCGGTAGGCCTCGGTGCCGTCGGCGAGCGGGAACGTCTCGGTCGTCACCTCGATGAGGCCGGCGCGGGCCATGTCGACGAGCTCGATCAGCTCGTGGCGGCCGCCCCAGTAGACCGAGCACACCGACACCTCGTGGGCCTGGTGGCCGAAGCCGACGTGGGCGGCGGCGGTGAAGTCGCCGATCCCGACGATGGCCACGTCGGCGCCGATGCCGGCGACGGACACCGCCAGGTCCATCGTCGGCTGGATGCCGACGACGTCGAGCACCAGCGTCGCCCCCTCGGCGCCGACCACCCTGCCGATCTCGACGCCCGCGTTCGCGTCGGACTTGACGACGGCGTCGGCGCCGACCGTCAGCGTGTGCTCCAGCTTGTGCTCGTCGAGGTCGACGGCGACGACGCGGACGCCGGCGAGCACCTTCAGCAGCTGGACGGCCATGTGCCCGAGGCCGCCGGCGCCGATGACGACCGCCCACCCGCCGGGGCGGATCTTGTGGATGGAGCGCATGATCGCGTGATACGGCGTCAGCCCGGCATCGGTCAGCGGGACCGCGGCCACCGGGTCGAGGTCGCCGATCGGGACGAGGTGGCGCGGGCTGTCGACGACCATGAGATCAGCCATCGCCCCCGGCGCGCCGAGTCCCGGCGGAGCGATGCCGAGGGCCGCAGCGCGTGGGCAGTAGTTCTCCCAGCCGCGGCTGCACTGCCAGCACACGCCGCAACCCCACGGCCCGTAGACCAGCACCTGCTCGCCGACCTCGACCCCGGTGGCCCCGTCGCCGAGGGCGATCACCTCGCCGGCACCCTCGTGGCCCAGCGTCAGCGGCAGGCCGAACGTGTACGCCTCGGCGGGCATCGACATCACGTGCTCGTCGGAGTGGCAGACGCCCGCCGCGGTCACCCGCAGCAGCACCTGCCCGGGGCCGGGCTCGGGGTCGGGGACCTCGACCAGCTCGGGGCGTGAACCGATGGTGCGGTACTGCAGGGCGCGCATCGCGCCATCATCCACCCCGCCGCGCGATCAGGACGTGTCGAGCCGCCGGTGCGAACATGGAGGGGTGACGACGATCGACTCGACCACCGCGCTGCCGGCGCCGACCGACGACCTCGACCGCGCCGAGCACGACCTGGCGACGCACGGGATCTGCGCGATCACCGGCGTGCTGACCGGCGAGCAGCTGCGCTCGGCCCACGACGAGCTGTACGCCGCCGCGGCGCAGGACCGCGCCCGCGGTCGCGAGCAGAAGTTCGGGTTGGACTACGCCCACGACGACACCAACCAGCGGGTGTGGAACGTGCTCAGCCGCGCACCGATCTTCCAGGACCTCGCCGAGCACCCGGTGGCGTTGCGGCTGCTGACGTCCGTGCTCGGGTGGCCGATGCTGCTCGGCAACCTGTCGGCGAACATCACCGGCCCGGGCGGCGGCGAGATGGTCCTGCACGCCGACCAGATCTTCGTGCCGACGCCGTGGCCGGCCGAACCGCAGGGCGCCAACGCGGCATGGTGCATCGACGACTTCACCGCCGACAACGGCGCCACCTGCTTCGTCCCCGGCAGTCATCTGCTGCACCGCCCGCCCGGGCCCGGCGACGACGCCACGCCGGTGCCGATGGAGGCGCCGGCCGGCTCGCTCGTCGTGTTCGAGAGCCGCCTGTGGCACCGCACCGGCTTCAACCGCACGACCGAGCAGCGCCGCGCCGGCATCTTCGGCTGGTACACCAAGCCGATCTACCGCCAGCAGGAGAACTGGTCCCTGTCGCTCGACCCGATCGTCCGCCAGTTCGGCTCGGACACCCTGCTGACCCTCCTCGGCTTCAAGACCCAGGGCCTCGGCCTCGTCTACGGCGCCAGTCCGTCCTGATCGAGCTTCCGGTCGCAGCCAAGCTGCTCCCTGCGCCTACCGTGCCCGCTGCCTCCGCTGCGCTTCGGCGCTCGCCGCGCCTCGGACGTCGGATGATCAGGGCACGCGCCGGAGGATCCGGATCGAGCGCGGCGGCACGGGACCGTCGACCACGTCCGCCACGGTCGCCAGCGCGAACGTCCACTCCCCCGGTTCCTGGATCTCGAACGTCAGCGGCTCCCACCACGCGTTGACCATCACGTACAGGTCGTCGGTGGCCCAGGCGATCGACCGTGACTCGTAGCCGGTGTCCGGTGCGCCCGCGACGCCGTAGCAGCGCTGCCCGACCGGCGGGCAGTCTCGGCGCAGGCGCAGCAGCGCCTTGACGAAGTCGTGCAACTCGCCCCACTGCGCGGCGCGCTCCCAGTCGAACCAGCTGACCGGGCCGTCGACGTCGTACGGGTTGGGGTTGCCGCCCTGGGTGCGGCCGACCTCGTCGCCCATCACGAACATCGCCGCCCCCGCCGACAGCAGCAGGACGGTGAAGTAGTTCTTCAGTTGTTGCAAACGCAACGACTCGCCGCAGTCCCAGGCGTGGAAGTGGTCGTCGGTGACGATCGTCAGGTCGTGCATCGTCAGCCCGTCGTGCGCGGTGACGAAGTTGACCGTGCTTGTTCGTGCTCCGGTCGCAGCCGAGCTGCTCCCGGCACCTGCCGTGCTCGCTGCCTCCGCTGCGCTTCGGCGCTCGCCGCTCCTCGGATCGGCGGCGACCGCCGGCAGGGGGCTGGGGAACAGGTCGGGGCTGCCGGTGATCCGCTGGATCATGGCCGGCACGAGGCCCGGCTCGCCGCGCAGCAAGCCGCGCACGTCGTCGCGGAAGCGGTCGTTCCACTGCAACCACGTCGGGTCCGGAAACCCGTCGCCGACCATGTACGCGCCGAGGTCCCAGGGCTCGGCGATCAAGGTCACGCCGCGGGCGAAGGCCCAGCCGGTGATCTGGGCGATCAGGCCGCCGCCGTCGCGGGTCAGCAGCGAGGCGAGGTCGAAGCGGAAGCCGTCGATGCCGAGGTCGGCAAGGCGGTCGAGTGCCTCCAGCACCAGCCGGCGGACGTTGCCGTTGCCCGGGTCGACGTCGTTGCCGCAGCCGCTGTCGTCGGTGTACGAGCCGTCGGGGCGGTGGCGGTAGGCGTTGGCGTCGTCGAGGCCGCGCAGCGTCCGCGTCGGCAGCGTGGCGTCGCCCTCGCCGGTGTGGTTGAACACGACGTCGAGCCACACGTGCATGCCCCGCTCGTGCACCGCGGCGACGAGGTCGGCCAGCTCCTCGGCGGCCTGGGCCGGCTCGGCGGCGAACGGGCGGTGCACCGCGCCCCACACGAGCGGCATGTAGCCCCAGTAGTTGTCGGACGGGTCGAACGGGTGCACCGGCATCAGCTCGATCACGTCGACGCCGAGGCCGGCGATGTGGTCGAGCCGCTCGACCATCCCGGCGAACGTGCGGTGGAAGCCGCGCACGTGGGCCTCGTAGACGACCGGTCCGACACCCTCGGCCAGCGCCAGCGGTGCGCCCTGCTCCCGGCGAGCCCACGGGTCGCGCACCACGGAGACCGGCTCGCCGTCCATCCAGTCGACGTCGAGGCAGTGCGGGTCGAGCAGCAGCGGCCCGCCGTCGACGACGAGCGAGTAGCGATCACCAACCGCGGCATCGAACGTGCCGGCGACGTCGGGCCCGACGCGCCGCAGCGCCGTCCGCGCCCCGTCGCCGGTGACGACCTCCACGGTCGACGCCACCGGCGCATGCACCCGGATCCCCCGCTCCCGCCTCGTCGCCATCCACCCCAGCCTGCCAGCCCCGAACCCGTAGCCTGGCCACGATGGTCGCGCCCAGCTCTCCCGCCGACGTCGCCGAGGCGCTCGGCGAACACGGCTACCTGCCCGACGAAGGGCTGGCCACCAGCATCTTCCTGGCGATCTCGCTGGAGCGACCGCTGCTGCTGGAGGGCGAGGCCGGCGTCGGCAAGACCGAGGTCGCCAAGGTCCTCGCCCGCTGGACCGGCGGCGAGCTGATCCGCCTGCAGTGCTACGAGGGCATCGACGCCAGCCAGGCCGTCTACGACTGGGACTACTCCCGCCAGCTGCTGCACCTGCGCGCCGCCGAGGCGACGGGCGAGGCCACGGGGATGGGCACCGACGCCCTCGAGCACGAGCTGTACCAGGAGCGCTTCCTGCTCAAGCGGGCGCTGCTTCAGGCCATCGACCACGGCGGTGGCACCCCGCCGATCCTGCTGATCGACGAGATCGACCGCGCCGACGACGAGTTCGAGGCGTTCCTGCTGGAGGTCCTCTCCGACTACCAGATCACCGTGCCCGAGCTCGGCCGGTTCACCGCCGCCCGCCCGCCGATCGTCGTGCTCACGTCGAACCGCACCCGCGACGTCCACGACGCGCTGAAGCGCCGCTGCCTGTACCACTGGGTCGAGCACCCCGGCTTCGAGCGCGAGGTCGCCATCGTCCGCCTGCGCGTGCCCCACGTGATCGAGCCGCTCGCCCGCCAGGTGGCCGCGGCCGTCGAGTCGCTGCGGACGCTCAACCTGTACAAGCCGCCGGGTGTCGCCGAGACGATCGACTGGGCGCAGGCGCTCGCCGCGCTCGGCGTCGAGCGCCTCGACCAGCGTTCGGTCGACGCCACGCTCGGCACGGTGCTGAAGTACCGCGAGGACCAGGAGCGCGCCCGCCAGCACGGTCTCGACGGGATCGTCAGCCATGCCATCGGCCGCGCCGTCGCCCCGGTCTGAGCCGACGGCGCCGAGCGGGCCCGAGCGGTTCGCCGTCGCCTTCGCCCGCGTGCTGCGCGGCGCCGGTCTCGACGTGCCGATCGGCGCGGTGATCACCTACGTCGAGGCACTGGAGCGGCTGGGCCTCGACGACCGCGACACCACGTACTGGGCCGGTCGGGCGACGCTGCTGCACAACCCCGAGGACGTCAAGGTCCACGACCGCGCCTTCGCCGTGTTCTGGCAGCGCCGCGGCGCCGAGGGGATCGCCGTCGAACCGGAGATCCAGCGGGTCACACTGGCCGTCGACGACGAGGACGCCGCCGGCAGCGACGACGGTGAGCACGCCGCCGACGGCGACCCGCAGCTCGTCCTGCGCTTCTCGGCCGCCGAGGTCCTGCGCCGCAAGGATTTCGCCACCTACGACGACGACGAGCTACGCCTCGCCCAGGAGCTGATGTCGAGGCTGCGCCTCGCCGGTCCGCCGCGGGTCAGCTTCCGGATGACGCCGGCGCGCCGCGGCGCCCGGCCGGACCTACGCCGCACGATGCGCCATGCGCTGCGCGCCGGCGGCGAGCCGATCCGCCGGGCGTGGCGCGACCCGGGCGACCGCCTGCGCCGCCTCGTCCTGCTGCTCGACATCAGCGGCTCGATGGAGCCGTACGCGCGGGCGATGCTGCGCTTCGTCCAGGCCGCGGTCGGCGGCCGCCAGCGGGTCGAGGCGTTCGCCCTCGGTACGCGGCTGACACGGCTGACGCGCGAGCTCGGCGGCCGTGACCCCGACAGCGCGCTGCGCCGGGCCGGCGAGCGCGTCGAGGACTGGAGCGGCGGCACCCGCCTCGGCGAGTGCCTGCGGACGTTCAACGACGAGTGGGGCACGCGCGGCATGGCCCGCGGCGCGATCGTCGTCGTCCTCAGCGACGGCTGGGACCGCGGCGACCCGGCGCTGCTCGCCGAGCAGATGCAACGCCTGCAGCGCGTCGTCCACTCGCTGATCTGGGTCAACCCGCTGAAGGTCACACCCGGCTACGCGCCGCTGGCGCGGGGCATGGCCGCGGCGCTGCCGTACGTCGACCACTTCGTCGAGGGCCACTCGCTGGCGGCGATGGAGGAGCTCGCCGCCGTGATCGCCGGCGCTAGCGTCAGAGGTTGATCATCATGCGCGAGCTGCTCGACGACATCGACCGCTGGAAGCGGGCCGGTACGCCGGTGGCCATCGCCCGCGTCGTCGACATCGAGGGTTCCGGGCCACGCCTGCCGGGCGCAGCGATGGCGGTGAACATCGACGGCGAGGTCGCCGGCTCGGTCAGCGGCGGCTGCGTCGAGGGCGCCGTCGTCAGCGAAGCACTGGCCATCCTCCACGGCGAGGCCGAGCCGCGGGTGATCACGTTCGGCTACAGCGACGACGAGGCGTTCACCGTCGGGCTCACCTGCGGCGGCACGATCCGCCTGTTCGTCGAGCCGCTCGACTGGTGACGAACGTGAGCCTGTACGACGAGCTGCAAGCACGCATCCGCGCCGAGCTACCAGTGGGCATGGCCACGATCATCGACGGGCCACGCGTCGGCGCCAAGCTGATCGTCGACTCGACCGGCGACGTGCTCGGCACACTCGGCGACACCGAGCTCGATCGCATCGTCACCCGCGACGCCCGCGCCGAACTGGACGCCGGCCGCAGCGGCGTGCGCCACTACGGCCCACACGGCGAGACCACCCCGGAGGACCTCCTCGACACGCCGGTCGTACGCGTCTTCATCGAGTCCTGGGCGCCCCCGCCGCAGATGTGGATCTTCGGCGCCGTCGACTTCACCGCCGCGCTCGCCAAGGTCGCCAAGGTCCTCGGCTACCGCGTCACCGTGTGCGACGCCCGGGAGATCTTCGCCACCCGCCGCCGCTTCCCGATGGCCGACGAGGTCGTCGTGTCCTGGCCCGGCAAGCTGTTCGACCAGCGCGGCCACACGCTCACCCGCCGCGACGCCGTGTGCATCCTCACCCACGACCCCAAGTTCGACGTGCCGGCCGTGCAGGGCGCGGTGCGCACCAACGTCGGCTACATCGGCGTCATGGGCAGCCGCACCACACACGCCAAGCGCCTCGAGCGCCTGCACGAAGCCGGCATCACCGACGACCAGCTGACCCGGTTGATGTCACCGATCGGCCTCGACCTCGGCGCCCGCACCCCCGAGGAGACGGCCATCTCGATCTGCGCCGAGATCATCGCCTCCCGCACCGGCCGCAACGCACCGAGCCTGAGGGACGCCGACGGCCCGATCCACGCCTGAAGCGCCGTCAGACGGGCGGCGTGAGCGACCACGAGGCCGATCCGGGGCCTCGGCCGGTCAGGGGAACTCGCTGCGCAACGTGCGATGCACCAGGTCGGCGACCTCGGCGAGCGTCACCGCTGCATGCGCGATCGACGCGGAGTCCGCCTCAGTCCCCACGGCCTCGGCCCTACCCGACACCCGCCCAGCCCGATCCTCCAGTCCCGTCCGGGTCCAACAGCCACCGCAGAGCCGTCGTGAACGCCTGTCCGCTGTGAGTGCTCGGGATATCTCGCGTTCGGCGCTCATTGCCAACAGCGGCGACCAATGAACCAGGTCGCCACGAGCGCCGCCATCGTCGTCGACCCGGCAAGGGGCCGCCTGGTCCCGGGCCTTACCCCAGCGGGTTGCCGAAGCGGAGAGAGTGCTTCTTGGTGGCGAAGTCGACCTCGACGGTGCGGCCCGTGTAGGGGGCGTGGACGATCGCCGTGTCGACGCCGAGCCACATCATCGCGTGACCCGGGTAGTAGGCGATGTCACCGGCCTGGGCGGTCTCCGCGGTGCGCTTGGCGATCGTGTTGATCTGGCTGCCGCTCTGGCGCGGCAGCGTCACGCCGGCCTGCGCCCACGCATACGTCGTCAGGCCCGAGCAGTCGAAGCCGACGCCGGGCTCGGACCGGTTGGTCCGGTACGGCACGCCCAGCTGGCTGAACGCCGCCATCAACGCCTCCTGGTGGGCGATGTCGGCGCTGCGCCACGCCGCCTCCAGCGCCGTCGCGTCGAGCGCGAGGCGCTCGGCGACGGTCGTCGCGATCGTGTGGCGATCCGCTTCGTAGCTGCGCCACGTGGCCTGCGTCCCGCTGGCGTCGAGCTGGACGAGCGTGTTCAGGGCGCGCTGGGCAACCGGCGCGAGCGGGTCGTCGTGGATCACCGGGGACTTCGCCGCGGCGGTCCCCACGGACATCGGCACGGCGGCGAAGCCGCCGGTGACGAGCACGGATGTGATGGCGATGGTTCGAAGTCGTCGGCGAAGCTTCATCGGCTGCCGATCCTCCTGTTGCGGTTCGGCGCCCGCCCGTGGGCGGGAGCGCTGAGGTCGCACACCGAGAGGTCTCGGCGCACGGCGAGAGCGCCGAACGAGAGCGCCACCGCAGACGGCGGAGGCCGAGTTCCGGCGCCTCGTTGCACCGGCCCTCCAGCCGTCATCGAGGTGACACTACCGACACAGAACTGCAACATTCAACGCGGTGTCACCAAAATGTCATCGTGAACGGTCTGCATGGTTGGTAAAGGCGGGTAGTGAGTGCCGGATGCGAGCACGTCGATGAGGGTCACCGCGGCGCTCCTCGCGGCCGGCGGCGGCACCCGGTTCCGGGACGCGGCGAGCAACCGGCCGCACAAGCTGCTCGCCGTGCTCGACGACCGTCCGGTGTGGCGGCACAGCCTCGGGAACCTGCTCGACGCCGGCTTCGAGCACGTCGTCGTCGTCACCGGTCGGGCACCGATCGACGATGACGTCGCTGCGATCGGCGCCCCAGCCATCACCGTCGCCCACAACGCCGGCTGGGCCACCGGCCAGGCGTCGTCGCTACAGCTCGCCGTCGACGCGGCGCGCGTCAACGGCAGCGAGGCCGTCGTCGTCGGCCTCGCCGACCAGCCATTCGTGACGGCCGACGCGTGGCGGGCTGTCGCCGACGCGCCACCGACGTGCTCGTTGGTCGTCGCCACCTACGACGGGCAGTGGGGACCGAACCCGGTGCGAATCGCCGCCGAACACTGGTCGGCGCTACCCACCAGCGGTGACGAGGGCGCCCGGACGCTGCTGCGCACATCACGAGAACGTGTCTGCACGGTGGCCTGCGTAGGCTCTCCCGCAGACATCGACACGCCGGAGGACCTCGCGCGATGGACAAGCTCCTGAACGAATTCACCGTCAACCGTCCCATCGAGGAGACGTGGACGGTGCTGACCGACGTCGAGCGCATCGCTCCATGCATGCCCGGCGCTCAGCTCCAGGAGATCGAGGGCGACGTCTATCGCGGGCTCGTCAAGATCAAGCTCGGGGCGATCTCCACGTCGTTCAAGGGGCAGGCGTCGTTCACCGAGCGCGACGACGCCGCCCACCGCGCCGTGCTCAAGGCCGAGGGTCGCGACACGGGCGGCAAGGGCAACGCCGATGCACTGATCACCGCGACGCTGGAGAGCGTGTCAGCGGAGGTCACCAAGTGCGTCGTGACCACCGACCTGCGCGTCACCGGCAAGGTCGCCCAGTTCGGCCGGGGGATCATGGCCGACGTCAGCAAGAAGCTGATGGGCCAGTTCGCCACCAACCTGAACACGATGCTCGACGAGCAGGGCTCGACCAACGGCGACACCGCCGCGCCGGAGGTGGCCACGGCGGAGGCAGCCGCTCCGGCAGCGCCGGCCGCCGCGGAGATGGCCGCGTCGGCGACCACCAACGGGACGGCGGCATCGGCGCCGACGGTCCGCAAGATCGAAGGGCCGGCCGCGGAGCCGGTCGAACTGTCCGGCCTCGCCGGCGGCGCGATCCTCAAGCGGGTGCTGCCGCTCATCGCCGGCATCGCGCTCCTCGCGTTCGTGCTGCGCCGCCTGCGCAAGTGACGGTCACCGCCGCCGACGATGCGGCGGTCGAGGCGCTGCTCGGTCGCGCCCGCGCGGTGCGTTCCAGGTGGTCGTGCGCGACGGCGACGGCGGGCCGGTCGTGCTGCGCAACGCACCGCTGCTCGACGACGGCACACCCATGCCGACGCGCTACTGGCTGGTGGGGCGCGCCGCGGTCGTCGCCATCAGCCGGCTGGAGGCCGCCGGCGGGGTGCGCGCCGCCGAAGCCGCGATCGACACGGAGCTCGTCGCCGACGCCCACCGGCGCTACGCCGCGGAGCGCGATGCCGCGCTGGCAGCAGACCACGACGGACCGCGACCGTCGGGCGGCGTCGGCGGGACGCGTGAGGGCGTCAAATGCCTCCACGCCCACTACGCCTGGTACCTCGCCGGCGGCGACGACCCCGTCGGCGCATGGGTCGCAGCGGCGTTGGCCCTGTGAGGTCCGTGCTCCGGTCGCAGCCGAGCCGCCGACGTCCGCGCTCCGGTCGCAGCGAGGGTGCTCCCTGCGCCGCCCGTGCTCGCCGCCGCCGCTGCGCTGCGGTACTCGCCGCCGCTGAGCGCCCGCTGACGGACCGAGCGTGCTCGCCGCCTCCGCTGCACTGCGGCGCTCACCGCGTGCTGGAGCATCGCTGACGTGGACGTCCTGCGGATCACGCTCGACGAGCAGCGGTGCACCTTCCGCATCGGCGACGGCGAGCTGGCCACGCCGCTCGGCACGGCTGTGCTCGGCGCCCAGCTGACCAGCGACCCGCCCCGCCCCGACGAGCTGTCGAACGCGATCGGCGAGGTCCACGACGCGCTCGACGACGTCCTGCGCGAGCTGCCGGCGAGTGCGGCCGCGACCACCGTCGAGCTGTCCGGACCGGCGATGACGGCGATCGCCGACGTCGAGCTGGGCGCCACCGCGGCGCTGCCGTTCGAGCTGCACCACGACGACGCCGAGGATGTGTTCCGCACCGTCGCCACCGAGCGGCTCGCCGACCGGGCCCGCAACCCGGGCCTCCCGCCGGCGCAGCTCGACGCGATCGTCGCCGCCGGCTGCGTTCTCGTCGGGGTGATGCGTCGGCTGCGCCTCGACCTGGTGCAGATCGTCGACCCCTCGCCGGGCCAAGATCACCCCTCGTGAGCAACTCTCGCTTCGGGCACCCGTCGATGGTCCAGCCCTCCGGGTTCCGGCTGTACGGGCGGCGTGTCGTCCTGCGGCCGCTGACGCCGGCCGACTTCCCGACATGGAGCGAGGTGCGGCTGCGCAACGAGTCGTGGCTGATCCCGTGGGAACCGATGCGCACCTCGACGCTCGCCGACCCGACCCGGCATCGTGACGCGTTCGCCTCGCGCTGCTCGGCCCGTGATCGCGAGCGGCAGATGGGCGTCGCCTACGGGTTCGGACTGTTCGTCGACAACACCTTCGCCGGCGAGGTCAACCTCAACAACGTCGTGCGCGGCGCGCTGCAGTGCGGGACGATCGGCTACTGGATCGACCAGACCCACGCCGGCCAGCGCTACATCGCCGAGGCCGTCGTGGTGCTCGCCCGCTTCGCGTTCGAGGAGCTGCGCCTGCACCGGCTGGAGATCTGCATCGTCCCGCGCAACGCCAACAGCCGCCGGGTGATGGAGGTGCTGGCGATCCGCGAGGAGGGCATCGCCCTGCGCTACCTGGAGATCAACGGCACGTGGGAGGACCACGTCCGTTACGGCTTCACCGCCGAGGAGTGGTCCGTCCGCCGCGACGAGCTGTCGTCCGCCTGGCTGTAGGACCAGGCGGACGACAGCTCGACAAGCCACCGCCGTCGTCCAGCGCGGCAAGCGCCAAAGCGAAGCGGAGGCGGCGAGCTCGGTCGGCGCAGGGAGCAGCTTGGCTGCGACCTGAGCTCGTACGTTACGGCTGGTCGGCAGCCAGGCGGATCAGCTTCGCCTTCGCCTGGCGCAGGTTCGTGCGCCGCTTCCACATCTTCATCTTCCAGTGGCGCTTGCGGGCCTTGACGGCGGTGGCCTTGCCGCGCTCGGCGTCGTGATGGTGCTGCGGCACCCACGCCCGACCGGGTTCGTGCACCTCGTCGGGCTCGGCGCCGGAACTGACCTGTAAGGCCACGGCATTCAGCTCCGCTCGGATCCGTTGCCGTTCGCTGTGGGCGTGGGCACGCAGATCCATCTTGGGGGGCGGCGCCGCAGCTTCGCTGCGATGGCGCTGACTCATGAGTACCTCCGTTGTCCCCTGGCACGAGGCCAGGATCGTGTTCGGAACGCACGGCGCGCTTTGCTCTCCGTGCACCGAACGTACTTCGTTCCGACACCGCGCCGGAAGGCTCCTCGGTAACAATCCTGTGCGATTACGGTTCGACCGGGGTGAACCGGGAGGGGTGACCATGGCTGAGCCGGCGAACGGGTCGAGGATCGTGGCGCTGGGCCACCACCAGCCCGAGGGGATCCTCGACAACGAGCAGCTCACGAAGCTCGTCGACACGAACGACGAGTGGATCCGCAGCCGCACCGGCATCGTCACCCGTCACGTCGCCGGCGATGACGAGACCGTGCCGGACATGGCGATCGCCGCCGCCGAGAAGCTGATGGCGTTCACCGACTACACCGACCGCACGACGTGTGTGCTCACCGCCGACGGCGCCGGCGCGGCGCTTGTCGAGCGGTCCGACACGCGCGACATCGGGCCGGTGCTGTGGGGCTCGGCGCCGGATCTCGCCCCGGCCGTGCGCATCGAGCCACCGACGCAGAAGTTCGCCCAGGACGGCCGCGCCGTCTACCGCTGGGCGCTGAGCCGCGGGCCCGAGCACGCCCGCGAGGCGATCGTCCGCTCCGGTCTCGATCCGAGCGACATCGCCGTGCTCGTCACCCACCAGGCCAACCTGCGGATCATCCAGCCGGTGGCCGAGTCGCTCGACCTGGAGGATCGCATCGTCGTCACCGACGTGGTCGAGTCGGGCAACACCTCGGCGGCCAGCATCCCCCTCGGGCTGTCGAAGTGGTGGCACGCCGGCAAGATCCCGCCCGGCGTGCCGGCGCTGCTGTTCGGCTTCGGCGGTGGCTTCGCCTACGCCGCGCAGGTCGTGCGGACGCCGGCGCTGCCGGCGACGACATGAGCTCCGGCACGCTCGAGTACTACGCGACGCCCGGGCGGTTCACCACGATCGACGACGCCTGGCAGACCGCCGACATCGCCGCGGTGATCGCCGCGGTGCAGGGCGCGCTGATCTACGACCTCGCCGCGCAGTCGCTCTACGGTGTCGAACTGGCCCCGGCGCAGGCCGAGGCGATCCACGAGCGCGACACCGCCCGGTTGCTGGCCCAGCTGCGACGGATCGACGATCGACCGCTCGGCGCCGACCGGCCCGTGGCGAACCGGGTCGGGGCGCGGTGCCAGGCGTACAGCAGGGTGACGGTCGCCCTGCTGCGCGCCGCCGGCGTGCCGGCACGGGCACGCTGCGGCTTCGCCGCATACTTCGTCCCGGACCGCCTGGAGGACCACTGGGTGGCCGAGTACTGGCAGGCCGACGCGCAGTGCTGGCGGATGGTCGACGCGCAACTCGACGCAGCCTGGCAGTCATGGGTCGGCGCCGGCGTCGATCCGCTGGCGATCACCTCGGACCAGTTCGTCACCGCCGGCCACGCCTGGCAGGCATGGCGGCGCGGCGAACTCGACGCCGAGCGATGCGGGCTGTCGTCGGCCGGTGAGCACGGTTCGTTCTGGATCGCCGGCAACCTGCGGCTCGACCTCGCCGCGCTGAACGAGATCGAGATGTTGCCGTGGGACGTGTGGGGCGACGGCTGGGGTCCGGGCGAGGAGCCCGACGACGAGCAGCTGCGCCGCTTCGACGAGGTCGCCGAGCTGACCGTCGACCCCGACGCCCGCTTCGACGAGATGCGCACCCGCTACCAGTCCGACGACGCGCTGCGGATGGACGGCACGGTGTTCAACGCCTTGCGCCAGCGCGTCGAAACCGTCGACGGGCCGTGACGGCTACTTCTTCGAGCTGATCCGAGCCTGCATCGCGGCGATGCGCTCCGCGGCCCACGGCTGCTTCGTCGACCAGACCTGCGGCTCCAGCTCGCGCTGCACCGCGGCCGGATGCTCGGCGATGTCGGCCATCGCCTGGATCGAGCGCTTGGTGACGATCGCCAGCTCGCGCGGCGCCGACGCGGCGCGCGCCGCCATCTCCTGCGCCGCGCCGAGCAGGGCGTCGTCGTCGACGCAGCGGTGGACGAGGCCGACGCGCTCGGCCTCGGCGCCGTCGAGGACCTCGCCGAAGATCACCGCGGCCATCGTCGCCTGCGGGCCGGCGATGCGCCGGAACATCCACGTGTGGCCGCCGCCGGGGTGCAGGCCGATCTGCAGGAAGCGGGTGTCGAACTTCGCCCGCCGGGCTGCGATGCGCACGTCGCAGCCGAGCGCCATGTTCATCCCCGCGCCGACGGCGGCGCCGTTGACCGCGGCGAGCGTCGGCAACGGGCTGCGGGCGATGCGCAGGAAGCCTTCGTAGATGCCGCCGAGGCTCTCCCCCGACGCCTCGGCAAGGTTGCCGAGGTTGGCGCCGGCACAGAACGCCGGCGGGGCGCCGGTGACGACGACTGCCCCGATGGTCTCGTCGGCCTCGATCTCGTCCATCGCCGCGACGATGTCGGCGACCATCGGCGCGGTGAGCGTGTTGCGCTCCTCCGGGTTGTTCAGGGTGAGCGTGGCCACACCCTCGGCCTTCGAGACGAGTACCAGGGACATGAGCGTGACGGTAGCGTCGGGCGCGCATGCTCGACCATGTGTTCACCGACGCCATCGGCGCCCTGCGCGAGGCGTTCGAAGCAGCATTCCTGGAGCGGCAGGCGTTCGACGAGCACTTCCAGGTCGACGTCCTGCTCGGCGACCTGTCGTGGGAGACGAGCTACGGGCTGCCCGGCGAGGGCCAGCCGCCGCGGGTCGTCGCTCACGTCGCCTTCGACTGGCCGACGTGGAGCCAGACCGCGTACCGGCAGTGGTACGTCGACGAGGTGCTCGACCGCCAGCCGGCGATCGAGATGGAGATCGTCTTCCGCGTCCAGCGCCTGGCCGAGCAGCCCGACCCGGCCGTGGTGCGCGCCGTCACGCCGGAGGCGAGCCCGCTGATCGGCGACGAGCGCCTGGAGCGGGTCGGCGCGACGGTCGAGATCGGCTACATCGACGAAGAGCCCGACCGCGCCGAGTTCGCCATCGAGGTCAGCTACGAGGGCCTGTACGAGCTCGCCGAGGAGACCCTCGCCGACGGCGCCAGCACACTCCTCGACCAGCACTTCGGCGCCCTCGGCGGCTGGATCGCCTCCACCCTCGTCCGCCTCGGCGACCTCCGCCTGGAGTTCCGCCCCGCCGAATAGCTCGATGCGATGGCGCCCCTGCAGCCGCGCCAACGGGTGCGCGATTCGAGATGTGCGCACCCAGGCGGCACATCTCCCATCGCGTCCCGCGCCCACCAGCCGGCGATTCGAGATGTGCGCACCGGCGCGGCACATCTCGAATCGCGCCCTCGGCCGTTGCGTCGCGGCGAGGTGCGATCTACCGTCCGGCGCAACGCCTTCCCCCGGTCGAGACCCCGACAGTTCCAGGGAGGCGCGCCATGGGTGCGTTGAATCGTGAAGTCCTCGCGTGGGCAGCTGCGCATCACCAAGTCCTCACCGTCCCGATCCTGCGCCAGTACGGCATCAGCGATGCCCAGCGACGCCGGCTCGTCACCGATGGCGTTCTCGTCAGGCTCAGCGACGGTGCCTACCAGTTCACCGGCGCACAGGTCGACGAGCTCGGCCTCTGCGTCGCCGCGTGCGCGCACTGGCGGGAGCTGGTGATCGGCGGGCCGACATCGTCGAGGCAGTGGGGCTACCGCAAGACACCACAGGACGAGCTGATCCACACCATCGCCCCACCGGCCACGACGCCGATCCGGGCACCGTGGATCAAGGTGTACCGCACCGCGCTGCTCGATCCGGCCGACATCACCTACCGAGACGACGGCATCCGGCTCACCTCGCCGCCGCGCACGGCCGTCGACATGGCCCGCTGGTTGAACGACGACGACCTGCGGTCGCTGATCGATCACGTCGAATACCTCGGTCACGCGACCGCGGCCACGATGCATCGCGTCGCCACGTCGCTCGACACGCCGGGGCGGCCGTGGGCGCGCCGATTCCTGTCCGTGCTCGACGACCGCGCGACGGGCGGCCCGCGCGCATCGACGGGCGAGTCGATCGTCCTGCATGCACTGCGTGAGCGCGGCATCACCGACGTGACGTCACAGCATCGACTCGATCTCCCTGGCTTTGCCCATCCGATCCGGCTCGACGCCGCGGTGGCGCGGATCCGCTGGGGCGTCGAGGTCGACGGCCACCCCGACCACTTCAGCGAGCTCGGCGGCGCGTACGACCGCGAACGAGATCTGGCCGCCGATGCCATCGGCTGGCGGGTGTCGCGCATTGCCAAGCTGACGCTGGAACGCGATCCCAAGCGCGCGATCGACCGGTTGATGGCGGTCTACGAACGCCGCTGCAGGGAGTTCGCCATCGCCGCTTGACGAACCCGCGCGATGTGAGATGTGCCGCCCAACTGCGCACATCTCGAATCGCGAGGCGGCTGCCAGGCGGCGCGATGTGAGATGTGCAGCGTCGGTGCGCACATCTCACATCGCGAGCCCGGAGTGCGCACATCTCGAATCGCGGCGCACCCACTTGGGCGGGGCGGAGAGCCGGATGGCAGGGTGGCAGGATGTCAGACGTCGTGTTGCTCGAGGTGAGCGAGCGGATCGCCACCGTCACCATCAATCGGCCCGAGGCGCGCAACGCCTTGAACGGCGAGGTCCGCAGCCTGCTCCCGAAGCTGCTGCGCGAGGCCGACGGGCGCGACGACGTCGACGTCGTCATCCTCACCGGCGCCGATCCGGCGTTCTGCGCCGGGCTCGACCTCAAGGAAGCTCGGTGCCGGGGAGAACCGCATCGGCGAGAATCGCGACGGTGACGGCGACGGGCTGAGCAGCGGCAGCGGCACGGGCCGTGGCCCGTTCGCCGGGCGGACCAAGCCGCTGATCGGCGCGGTCAACGGCGTCGCCATCACCGGCGGGTTCGAGCTGGCGCTCAACTGCGACTTCCTCGTCGCCAGCGAGCGCGCCAAGTTCGGGGACACGCACACCCGCGTCGGGGTGATGCCCGGGTGGGGCATGACCGTCCTGCTCCCCCAGGCGATCGGCGTGCGCCGCGCCCGGGAGATGAGCCTCACCGGCAACTTCATGCTCGCCGAGGAGGCGCTGCAGTTCGGGCTCGTCAACCACGTCGTCGCCCACGACGAGCTGATCCCGTTCACCCGCAAGCTCGCCGCCGACATCATCGGCAACGACCAGCAGGGCGTCCGCCAGATCCTGGCCACCTACAACGAGATCAACGCCGAGGAGCCCGCCTGGCAGATCGAGACCCGCGACTCCGTCGCCTGGTCGAAGTCGAACTTCAGCCCCGACAAGGTCGCCGAGCGTCGCGCCGCCATCCAGCAGCGCGGCCGCACGATGTAGCAGGCGGAGGCAGACGACATGGCCTCGCCGTTCACCTGGCGCCCCGACTGGCTGGCGCTGCACACCGAGGAGGCGATCGATCCGGCGCTGCCGATCGTCGACCCCCACCATCACCTGTGGGAAGCGCCGACGATGCAGCGCTACGTCCTCGACGACCTGCGCGAGGACACCGGCGCCGGCCACAACGTCGTGGCCACCTTGTTCATCGACTGCATGTGGGACTACCGCCGCGACGGCCCGCGCGAGCTGCGCCAGCTCGGCGAGACCGAGCGCGCCGCCGCCGAGGCCCGACTGTCGGCGACGACGCCGGGCGCGCGCATCGGCGGCATCGTCTCGTGGGTCGACATGACCCTCGGCGCGGCCGCCGGTCCGCTGCTCGACGCCCACCTCGCCGCGGGCGACGGCCTGTTCCGCGGCATCCGCCACGCGACGGCGCTCGACGACGACCCGGCCGTGCGCCCCAGCCACACCACGCCGACGCCCGGTCTGATGGGCACCGACGAGTTCCGCGCCGGTCTGCGCGAGCTGGCCGGCCGCGGCCTGTCGTTCGACGCCTGGGCGTACCACCCGCAGATCGCCGAGGTGACGGCGATGGCCCGGGCGCTGCCGGAGCTGACGATCGTGCTCGACCACCTCGGCGGCCCGCTCGGCATCGGCCGCTACACCGGCCACCGCGCCGAGATCATGGCCCAGTGGCGGCTGGACATCGCCGAGCTGGCGACGTGCCCGAACGTCAACGTCAAGGTCGGCGGGATCGGCATGATCACCTACGGGATGGGCTACGAGGACCGCGCCACGCCGCCGTCGAGCGACGACCTCGTCACCGATTGGGGCGGGCCGATCACGTACGCGATCGAGCAGTTCGGCGCCGAGCGGTGCATGTTCGAGTCGAACTTCCCGGTCGACAAGGAGTCGTGCAGCTACGTCGTGCTGTGGAACGCGTTCAAGAAGATCGCCGCCGGCGCCAGCGACGCCGAGCGCGCCGCCCTGTTCCACGACACCGCGAGCCGCGTCTACCGCGTGAGCTAGACGGGCTCGACGTCAGGCCCTGCGGTGCGCGCCTGGCGTGCTGCCGACGGTGCGTGCGAACGTCTCGACGAATGCACTGGTCGTCGCCCAACCGCAGGCATGGCCGGTCTCGGTGACGGTGGCACCCTCGGCGAGCATGGTCATCGCGGCGACGACGCGAGAGCGTGTCCGCCACTGTGGGTAGGTCATCGCCAGCTCGGCCCGGAACAGCCGCGACAGGATGCGCTCGCTGGCGCCCACCTGACGGGCGAGCCAGCCGAGGCTGCGTGGATGGCGGAGGTCTGCTCGACGCGATCCGGCAGGCGTCGACGAGACGCTGGTCGCTGGGCGCCGGCAGCACGATCGGTCGCACCGGAGCCCGGCGGACGCGGTCACGCATCACGGCATCGATCCGACGGGCTTCGACGGGCGTGGTCGTCGTGTCGGTACGGGCGATGATCAACTCGCGCAACAGACCGCCGACCACGAGCACCGTCGGCTCGTCAGTGGGCAGCAGCGCCGTGCGACCGGTCGGGACGCCGGCGGAGTGGAAGGTGCGGATCGCGATCACGCCGGTGCTGACGTAGATCAACTGATGATCGTCGTGACGATGACGGTCGATGACATCCCCACCGGCCAACGCTCGGGTGTGCGTCGGAGCGGTCGCCTGGTGGCGGATCGCCGACATCAATCGGCAGATTACGGGAAGCCGTCACCGCCGTCGGGGGCGCATCGTGGAGGCATGTCGAGCCCCCCCCCCCCCCCTGAACGATGAACGCCTCCGTGCCCTGCTCGACCGGCTCCATGCCGCGAGCGACGCCCAGGTTCCGACGACGGACGAGTGGAGACGGGGCGGGGGACGGCGGTCCACCATCGGCACCGAGGCCGAGATCGAGGCGGGCCGACCGTTCTGGGCGGACAAGTACGTCGCCCTCGATCGGGACAAGGCCGAGCTGTGCTACCTCCTGTGCCGCATGCGCGGGGCCCGCCGGATCGTCGAAGCCGGGACCTCGTACGGCGTCTCGACCATCTACCTCGCCGCCGCCGTGCGCGACAACGGCGGCGGCGTGGTCATCGCGACCGAGCGCGAGCCGGCGAAGGCGGCGGTCGCGCGCGAGAACTTCGCAGCAGCGGGGCTCGCCGACCTGATCGAGCTGCGCGGGGGCGACCTGCGCGAGACGCTCACCCCCGACGACGGTCCCGTCGACGCGCTGCTCCTCGACATCTGGATCGCGATGGCCCGCCCGACGGTGGAGCTGGTCGCGCCGCGCATCCCGGTCGGCGGGTTCATCGTCGCCGACAACACCGTCATCCGCCGCGACGAGTACGGGCCGACGTTCGACCATCTGGCGACGAACGGCTTCACGACGAGCACGCTCCCGTTCGACGGCGGTCTCGGGCTCGCCGTCCGGACGAGCTAGGCCAGCGCCCCGGCGGAGGCTTCCTCGAGCGCGTCGGAGAGGCCGGCGCGCTGGCGCAGGGGGCGCTCGGGCATCAGGATCGAGGCGGCCAGGCCGACGATCATCACGCCGGAGCAGACGAGGAAGATCCGCCCGACGCCGGAGGCCAGGCTGTCGACCACGGCCTCGCGGCTGGCATCCGGCAGGGCGGCGATGTCGGCCGGCTCGCGGATCAGCCCGGCGGCCTCGTCGGCGCTGATCCCCAGTCTCGGCGGGATCTCGCGGCGCACCGTCGAGGTCAGGATCGTCCCGAAGATCGCCAGGCCGAACGAGCCGCCGAGCGATCGGAAGAACATGATCGTCGCCGTGGCCACGCCGAGGTCGTGGAACTCGACGGCGTTCTGCGTGGCGATCGAGCTCGACGTGAACACCGCGGCCATCCCGAAGCCCATCGCGATCATCGGCACGACCAGCCAGCCGTACGGCGTCGAGCCGGTGATCCGGCTGATCATGAACAGGCCGGCGGCGGCCACCGAACAGCCGACGATCGGGAACGCCTTGTACCGCCCGGTCCGCAGGATCAGCCGGCCGATGCCGAACGTGCCGATCGTGACGCCGATCATCTGCGGCAGCATCCGCAACCCGGACTCGGTCGGCGACACGAACAGCGAGTCCTGGAAGTACAGCGGCAGGAACTGCCCGGCGCCGAAGGCGATCGAGCCAGCGCACATCCCGGCGACGATGCACATCAGCACGACGCGGTTGGAGAACAGGTGCAGCGGGATCATCGGCTCGGGCACGCGTCGCTCGACGAGGACGAACAGCGCCACGCCGACGAGCACGACGGCCCACAGCCCGAGCACCTCCGGCGACGTCCACCCGTCGCTGGCCCCGAGCTCGAAGGAGACGATCAGCGAGCCGATGGCGATCGACAGGAGGATCGCGCCGACGACGTCGATGCGCGCCGAACGCCGCGGGAACGGCAGGTCGAGGGCGACGTAGCTGACGATCCCGGCGATCGTGGCCAGCGGGATGTTGACGAAGAAGATCCACGGCCACGACCAGTGGTCGATGATGAACCCACCGAGCAGCGGCCCGAGCAGCGCGGCGCCCACGAATGCCAGCGTGAAGTAGCCGATGTAGCGGCCGCGCTCGCGCGGCGGGAGGATGTCGCCGAGGATCGAGAACGCCATCGCCTGGATGGCGCCGCCGCCGAAGCCCTGCACGGCGCGGGCCGCGATCAGCTGGTTCATGCTCTGCGACAGCCCGCACAGCAGCGAGCCGACGACGAAGACGAGCATCGTCGCCTCGAAGATCATCCGCCGCCCGTAGAGGTCGGAGAGCTTGCCGAGCAGCGGCGTGCCGATCGCCGCGGCGGCGATGTACGCCGTGCCCACCCAGGCGTAGCGTTCGAACGCGTCGAAGTCACCGGCGATGGTCGGCAGCGCCGTCGAGGTGATCGAGATCTCCATCGACGACAGCAGGACGGCGACCATCAGGGCGCTGAGCACCATCCACAGCCGGGTCGTCGTCAGCCCCGGGACGAAGGATTCGGTCGCCATGTGCGAACGGTAGACAGTGGTGCGATCCCGGCGACGAGCCGGGCACGATCTCGATCGGGGGACGGCGGACGATCATGGCCAACACCCAGGCGACGCTCGTCGGCAGCTACGAGACCGTACGGGTGATGGAGGCGGCCGGCGTGCCGCTGGAGCGGACGATCTGCGTGTCGGGCGGCGAGACCGTCGATCTCGGCAACGGCGTGCGCGCCACCGTCTACCCGAGCCTGCACAGCTGCGTGTGGTCGCACACGTCGATGCACGGCCCGGGCGAGGTGTGCCTCGGCGACCTCGGCGTGACGTGGCAGGAGCAGCGCGAGCGCTTCGCCCAGCTCGGCCAGCACCTGGCGACCGGCCTGGACCCTGCCGCCGGCGCACACATCCGCGCCGCCGCGCCGGGACACAGCACCCGCGGCGACGGCGGGGCGCTGCTGTACCTGATCGAGACGCCCGACGGGTCGGTGCTGTACCAGGACACCAGCGGGCACTGGACCGGCGTCGTCGACCAGCTGCGCCCCGACGTGGCGATCGTCGCCGCCGCCGGTCGGGCCAACGTCGACGGCGAGCCGATCCAGGGTTCGCTAGCCCGCTTCGTCGGCGACCAGGCGGCACGCGTGCACGCCCGTCGGGTGGTGCTGTCACATCACGACAACTGGCTGCCCGGGTTCAGCGCACCCACCGATCTCGTCCCGATCCGCGAGGCGCTCGCCGCCCAGTCACCCGACAGCGAGCTGCTCGAGCTCGGCTACGTCGACGGCACGACGATCCTGCCGTACGCCACGGCGTCACGGCCCGGTCGCCCTCCGGCCGGTCGGCGGTGAGGCCAGCGGCGATCGCGTCGTCGCTGGTCGGGCACCTCATGGTTCGGCCGTTTGTCGCCACCGATCCTGCGGCTCGTGGCACGATGCAGGCGGTGGATGCGGCGACGGGACAGGGAGCACCGGGCCGGGGTGCTGCGGCCAAGGACGATCCGGCCGACCGCGCCCGAGTCCGAGAGCTGGTGGTCGACGCCAACGACGGGATCATCGCCGTCGCCGGCATCGGCGAGGGCTTCCTCGGCGCCGGCGCGTCGAGTGCCACGGCGATGATCGCGGTGATCGCCGCCACGCTCGCCGGGAGCATCGCCCTGGCCGGCGCCAAGTACGCCGAGGGGGCGAACGAGCGCGACGCCGAGCAGGCCCTGATCGACGAGGAGGAGCGCCAGCTGGCCCTGTCACCGGAGGAGGAGCTGGCCGAACTGGCCGAGCACTACGAGGACAAGGGCCTGTCGCCGGGGCTGGCCGCGCAGGTCGCCGCGGAGCTCAGCCGCAACAACCCGCTCGCCGCCCACGCCGAGGCCGAGTACGGCATCGACGTGAGCGGGCCGCGCATCAAGCCGTGGCTGTTCGCGCTCAGCTCCGCGCTCGCGTTCGCCGCGGGCGCGGCACCGATCATCTTCGCCGTGTGGCTCAGCCCGAGGGGCCTGCGGCCGGGCGCCGTGCTCGTCACCGCCGCCGGCTCGTTGCTGGCGACGTCGTTCATCGCCGGGCGGTGGGGCAAGGTGCCGCTCGGGCGCACCGCGGTGCGCACCATCATCGTCGGCGTCATCGCCCTCCTGCTCTCCCTGGCCAGCGGCGCCCTATTCGATTTCTGATCACATCCGTGCCCCGGTCAGCTGCTTACGGCGCGACGGTCGTCGATCTCCCTGCCACACGGCGCGGGACTCGGCGTCGGTCGAGACGGCATTCGCTCAGGACGTGCCGATCGGCGCGGAGCAGTACGCCCGCATCAAGGAAGGCCTCGGCCCCGAGCTACCGGACGGGTTGCGTGTGCACCTGGCGATCGCGCTGCCGCCCGAGCCCGAGCGCGTCCGCCCTCGACGTGATCGACTGCCGGGCGCCCTGAGCCGCTCCGCCGTTACTGGACCATCCGCTCGCGGCCCTCCCAGTAGGGGGCGCGCAGCTCGCGCTTGAGGACCTTGAGGGCGCCGGAGAGCGGCAGCGGCTCGGTGCGGAACTCGACGGACTTGGGAACCTTGAAGCCGGCGATGCGCTCGCGCGACCAGGCCTTCAGGTCGTCCTCGGTCGCCGTCTCGCCGGGGTTGAGCACGACGATCGCGTGGACGGCCTCCCCCCACTGCTCGGACGGGATCCCGATGACCGCGACCTGGGCGACCGCCGGGTGCGAGGCGAGTGCGTTCTCCACCTCGCTGGAGTACACGTTCTCGCCACCGGTGACGATCATGTCCTTGACCCGGTCGACGAGGAACAGGTAGCCGTTCTCGTCGAGGCGGCCGGCGTCGCCGCTGTGGTACCAGTCGCCGGCGAACGCATCGGCGGTCTCGACCGGGCGGTTCCAGTACTCGCGCATGAAGTTGTCCGAGCGGGCGCAGACCTCGCCGACCTCGCCCACCGGCAGCACGTTGCCGTCGTCGTCCTGGATCGAGATCGTCGTGCCGAGCAGCGGCCGGCCCGCCGAGCGCAGCACATCCCCGCCGCTGCGGTGGTCCGCGGGGCGCAGGCAGGTGAGCACGCCGCAGCTCTCGGTCATCCCATAGCCCTGGTACAGGTCGAGACCGGGGACGGTCTCGCGGAGACGGTCGAGCAGCGGGCCGGGCATCGGCGACGCCCCGTACGTCAGCGTGCGCAGCGAGGCCAACCGCTCGGGCCGGAACGACGGGTGGTCGAGCATCATCTGGATCATGGTCGGCACCATCACCGACGTGGTGACGCCGCAGCGCTCGATGGTGTCGAGCACGCCCGACGGCTCGAACATCGGCACGAACGTCGTCAGCCCGGCGACCGCCGGCACGGTGAGCACGCCGCCGAACGAGGCGGCGTGGAACATCGGCGTCTGGTGCAGGTACACCTCGTCGTTGGAGAACGGCCACCCGCTGGCGATCTTGTAGGCGTTCACGGTGGCGGCGCGCTGGTCGATGACGACGCCCTTGGGCAGGCCGGTGGTCCCGCCGGTGTACATGAGGATGACGACGTCGTCCTCCTCCGGCGTCTCGACCAGCTCGGGCTTGCCGCCGTCGAGCAGCGCCTCGTAGGCGATGTCGTGCGGCGCGTCGCCCCCGCCGATCAGCACGACGTGCTCGATGGCCGTCTCGGCGCGGATCTTGTCGACGAGCGGCGCGAAGGCCTGGTCGACGAAGCACACCCGCGTCGCCGAGTCCTGGGCGATGAACTCCAGCTCCTTGGGCGCCAGGCGCAGGTTGAGGGGGTTGATCACCCCACCACCGAGGAAGGCGGCGTGGTACAGCTCGAGGTACTGGTGGCTGTTGAGCGCCATCACCGCGAAGCGGTCGGACTTGGCCAGGTGCAGCTCGTGACGCAGGGCGCTGGCCAGGCGCAGCGTCCGCTCGGCATGCTGGCCATAGGTCGTCGTGAACGTCCCGTCGATCGTGGCGGTCCGGTCGGCGAACTGCTCGGCGACGGGCAGCAGCAGACGGTGGTACACGAGCTCTTTCATCGGCGAAATCTCCTTCTTGCCGGGGTCCCCGGGCCGGGAGGTTACGCGCTCGCGCTACGCCAGCTTGCCCAGGGCGGTGTCCAGCTCACCGAGGAGGGCGTCGGCCACCTTGTAGCTGCTCGGGAAGAACCAGCTCATCCCGAACACCCGGTCGTTCTTCACCGCCGGCAGCGTCTGGTACAGCGCCTCGGCCTTCAGCTTGTCGGCGCCCGCCGTGGCGGAGACGTTGACGTTGAGAGCCAGGACGTCGGCCGCGGCGAGGTCGCCGATGCGCTCGGTGGACATCGCCACGAAGCCGCCGGTCTCGTCGCTGGCGATGTCGGCGAAGCGCACGCCGGCTCGGGCGAACACCTGACCGTGAGACGAGTGCGGCGTGTACAGGTACCAGTCGCTCTGGAGGCCACCCTGGATCAGCGCCCACGTGTACTCGCCGAGCGGGGCAGCGTGCGTGGACTTGATCTGGTCGGCGTGGGCCTCGTAGGCGCTGCGCAGCGCGTCGAGCTCGCTGGTGCGCCCGACGACGTCGGCGAAGAACGCGGCCTGATCGGGCCAGTTGCCAGCGGCCTGCTGCCACTCGCAGATCGCCGTTGGGGCGATCGCGCTGAGCTGGTCGTACGGCACGTGCTGCCGGTCGGCCGCCAGCCAGTCCGAGCCGATGATCAGGTCCGGCTTCAGACTGGCGATCAGCTCCACCTGGTACTCGAGCGCGTTCTCGCTGGTGACCTGCGGGATGTTCGCCATCGCGCTCTCGTACTCGGGCAGGAAGTTGACGCCGGACGTCGCCATGCCGACGGGGACGATGCCGACGTCGAGCATCGTCGCGGTATCGACGAAGTTCAGGCAGACGACGCGCTGCGGCGACGTCGGCACCTCCACCGCGCCGTGAATCGTGTCGACGGTCCGGGTCAGCGCAGCGGGCGCGGACGCAGGGGTCGACGCCGCCGTGGTCGTCGTCGCGGCAGCGGACGTCGTGCCGGCCCCGCTCGTCGTCGTGGTCGCAGCGGTCGTGCCTGGCGCAGCCGACGTCGTCGACGCGGCGGTCGAGGACGCGTCGCCGTCGCTGCCGCAGGCGGCGAGCACGAGACCGGTGACGGTCGCCGCGCCGAGACCGAGCAACGTCCGGCGAGAGAGTGGGGGGCGGCCGGGGTTCGCGTCGAAGTCATGCATCGCGCCGGACGGTAGGCATGCCTGACGATGCCTACAAGGCGATCACACCATCTGGCGTCTCAGCGACATCACGTGTCCGAAGAGGACGATGCCGCCTCCTACAGCGCCGCACCCCGGGCCTTCAGGTCGGCGGTGATCGCGTCGGCGATCTTCAACGCCAGGATCTCGGCACCCTCGGTGTTGAGATGGAAGCCGTCCTTGGCGCGCACCGGTTTGCCCTGCCCATCGCGGGGGTCGATCACGAAGTCGGCCCACCCGCCGTTGCGGCCGGAGAACATCTGCCAGGTGTCGACGAACACGACGCCGGGGTGCTTGGCCACCTGGTCGCGCACGACCTGGTCCTGCACCGCCATGCGCGCCGTGACGTCCGGGTTGTCGTCGTTGGGGATGCCGACCCAGATCAGCGTGCGCCCGCCCTGGGTGAGCAGGTCCATCACCTCGCCGACGCGCTTGCCGTACTCCTCGCGCCATGCCGCGTCGCCGCCGTCGGCTCCGGTCGGCTGGTCGACGACGAACTTGCCGGAGCGATCCGCGAGACCCTGCGCGTCGTTGCCGCCGAACGTGACGACGACGATGCCGGGGTTGACCTTGGGGATCTCCTCGGCGAAGCGCGCCGGCCAGTCGTAGAAGTCCGGGCGGGCCAGGCCGCTGGAGACCTTGTAGTCGAGCGTCACGTCGACCATCCCGGTCTTCTTCATCAGCGTCTGCAGGTACGGCGCGAACGCGCCGGCGTCGGAGTCGCCGGCGATGTACATGCGCACCGGGTTGTCGGCGCTGGGCACGCCGACGGCGGCATCGGGGACGCTCACCGGCGTCGCCGGCGACGAGGACGCCGGATCGGTGACGGCGGGGTCCCCGCCGGCGACGGTGGTCGCCGCGCCGACGGTGTCGGCAACGATCGTCGGGGTCTCGGCGGCCGATGACGAGTCGCCGCCGAACGCGACGCGACCGCCGAACACCAGGCCGACGACGAGGACGACGAGGAGCACGAACGCGACCGCCTGGCGGCGGCGGTACTGCTGCGGCGTGGGCCGGCGGCGGGCAGGGCCTGACGCTGCGTGGCCGGCGGCGCGCCGCCCGTCGGTCCCGTCGGCCGGTCGGCGCTGGTCGGAGTGCGAAGGGGCGGCCATCGAGATCAACGGGAGTTTACGACCGGGTGTGTCGCAGAGGTGGCCACTCCAACGTGGAGTAGGGTCCGGTGCGGACATTCCGTCCACCCCGGCGGACGCACCTCTCAGCCGTGCCGTCCGTTCGACCACGAAATCACACTCCGAGGGGGAGTACAGAACCATGCGCAAGAGCAAGCGCCTCGGCGCGCTCGCACTCGTCGCAGGCTTGGCCATCACGGCGGCGGCGTGCGGAAGCGACAAGAAGGAAAGCAGCGGGACCACCGCGACCTCGACCACGGCGACCGGTGCCACCACCACCGCGGCGAGCGGCGGCAGCGCCAGCTCCACGCCGTCGACGGGCAGCCTCGACGGCAAGGGCACCATCGCCTGCGAGGTCACCGACACCGGCGGCGCCGACGACAAGGGCTTCAACCAGAACGCCTACGAGGGCATCACCAGCGCCGAGAAGGCGTACGGGATCGAGGGCGCACTGCTCGAGTCGAAGACCGACGCCGACTACGCCCCGAACATCAACCAGTTCATCGAGAAGAAGTGCTCGGTCATCGTCACCGTCGGCTTCCTGCTCGGCTCGGCCACGGCCGAGGCCGCCAAGGCCAACCCGAACGTGCAGTTCGCTATCGTCGACTCCGACGCCAACGACGACAACGGCACACCCGACGACACCACCGACGACGTCAACCTGGCCAACGTCCGGGCGCTCAACTTCGCCACCGAGCAGCCGTCGTACCTCGCCGGCTACCTCGCCGCCGGCGTCTCCAAGAGCGGCATCGTCGCTACCTATGGCGGCATCAAGATCCCGCCGGTGACGTCGTTCATGAACGGCTTCCTGCAGGGCGTGAACAAGTACAACGAGGTCCACGGCACGAGCGTCAAGGTCCTCGGCTGGGACGGCACCGACGGCTCGTTCACGAACAACTTCGAGAGCCTCGACGACGGCAAGAAGGTCACCCAGGGGTTCATCGACGAGGGCGCCGACATCGTCTTCCCGGTCGCCGGCCCGGTCGGCCTCGGCACCTCGGCACTGGCCAAGGAGACCGGCAAGATCCGCGTCATCGGCGTCGACGTCGACCAGTACGAGTCGAACCCGAACGAGAAGGAGGTCTACCTGACCTCGGTGATCAAGAAGATCAGTGCCGCCGTCGACGACACGATCCGCAACATCATCGAGACGGGCAAGGCCGGCGAGGACTACGTGGGCACGTTGGCCAACGGCGGCCTCGACCTCGCCCCGTTCCACGACCAGGCGGCCGACGTCCCGCAGGCACTGCAGGACGAGATCGCCGGGCTGCGCCAGGACATCATCGACGGCAAGATCACCGTCACGCCCTGATCGACGCGATCGGTACGACGATCCAGTGAACGCGAGCGTGGGGTCCTGCGGGGCCCCACGCTCGCGTCACGGCAACGAACTAGCTTGCGTCGGCAACCAGCCACCGACGAGCGGGAGACAGGCAGGCACGGATGGAGCTCGAACTGCGCGGGATCACCAAGCGGTTCCCGGGCGTCGTGGCCAACGACGACGTCAACCTGGCGGTGCGCGGCGGCGAGGTGCTCGCGCTGCTCGGCGAGAACGGCGCCGGCAAGAGCACGTTGATGAACGTGCTCTACGGGCTGTACCACGCCGACGAGGGCGAGATCCTCGTCGACGGCGAGCCACGACAGTTCGGCTCGCCACGCGACGCGATCGCTGCCGGCATCGGCATGGTCCACCAGCACTTCATGCTCGTGCCGGTGTTCACCGTCGCCGAGAACGTCGTGCTCGGCGTCGAGCCGACGCTGGCCGGCGGGGCGCTCGACCTGCGCACCGCGCGCCGCGACGTGCGCGAGATCTCCCGCCAGTACGGCCTCGACGTCGATCCGGAAGCCGTCGTCGAGGAGCTGCCCGTCGGCCTCCAGCAGCGCGTCGAGATCATCAAGGTGCTGTTCCGCCACGCCGAGATCGTCGTGTTCGACGAGCCGACCGCGGTGCTCACCCCGCAGGAGATCGACGACTTCTTCCGCATCGTCGAGTCGCTGCGCGCCGACGGCAAGGGCATCGTGTTCATCACCCACAAGCTGCGCGAGGCGCTGCGCATCGCCGACCGCATCGTCGTGCTGCGCCGCGGCAGGACGGTCGGCGAGGTGCTCCCCGCCGACACCGACGACCGTCACCTGGCCGAGCTGATGGTCGGCCGGCCCGTCGAGCTGACCGTGCACAAGGAGCCCGGCCACCCCGGCGACCCCGTCCTGCAGGTCGAAGATCTGACGGTGCGCGACGCCGACGGCCGCACGCTGGTCAACGGGGTCAGCTTCGACGTCCGCGCCGGCGAGCTGGTCGGCGTCGCCGGCGTGCAGGGCAACGGGCAGACCGAGCTGGTCGAGGCGCTCGTCGGCCTGCTGCGGCCCGAGTCCGGCCGCGTGCTGCTCGGCGGCCAGGACATCACCCATCACTCGCCCCGGCAGCGCTTCGACGACGGCGTCGCCCACATCCCCGAGGACCGCCAGCGCGACGGGCTGGTCAAGGACTTCACCGTCTTCGAGAACGTCGCCCTGACCGGCTACTACCACCCGCCGTTCAGCCACGGTCCGGTGATGGACTGGTCGAAGACCGAGGAGATCGCCACCGAGCTCGTCGACGAGTTCGACATCCGCACCCCGTCGATCGGCACGGCCGTCGGCACGCTGTCGGGCGGCAACCAGCAGAAGGTGATCGTCGCTCGGGAGATCAGCCGCGACGTCAAGCTGGCGATCGCCAGCCAGCCGACCCGCGGCGTGGACGTCGGCTCGATCGAGTACATCCACGAACGCATCGTCGCCCTGCGCGACAGCGGCGTCGCCGTGCTCGTCGTCAGCACCGAGCTGGACGAGGTGATGGCACTCGCCGACCGCGTGCTGGTGATGTTCGGCGGGCGCATCGTCGCCGACCTCGACCGCGCCAGCACGAACCACAACGAGGTCGGCCTCTACATGGCCGGCGCCCACGAAGGGACGACGGCTTCATGACAGACGCTGGAACGCCGGGGCCACGCACCGGCACGGCCACGCCGCGACCGCTGCAGCGCCTGGAGGACTTCGACGCCAAGAACACGTTGCTCGTGCCCGTCCTCGCGGTGATCAGCGCGCTGATCGTCGGCGCGCTCATCGTCGGCGTCACCGACATCGAACGGCTCAAGACCGGTTCGTTCGGCGGGATCCTCGGCAACATCTGGGAGGCGTACAAGGCGCTGTTCAGCGGAGCGTTCGGCAGCTGGTCCGGCATCAGCGAGACGCTCGTGTTCGCCACCCCACTGATCCTCACCGGCCTGGCGGTGGCCCTCGGTTTCCGCGCCGGCCTGTTCAACATCGGCGCCACCGGCCAGATGCTGATGGGCGGGATGACCACCGTGTACGTCGGCTTCAGCATGCACGGCCCCGGCGTCGTCCAGATCCCGCTCGCCCTCGCCGCCGGGATCGTGGTCGGCGCGATCTGGGCGGGGATCCTCGGATTCCTCAAGGCCCGCACCGGTGCCCACGAGGTGATCACGACGATCATGTCGAACTACGTCGCCGGGCTGCTGGCGCTGTGGATGCTGAAGACGAGCGCGTTCAAGCCGGCGGGCTCGCTGAACCCGATCTCCAAGACGATCGCCCGTGAGGCGCACCTGCCCAAGCTGCTCGGCTGGGTGGACGACGGCCTGCGCGCCAACGTCGGCTTCCTCGTCGCCATCGCCGCCGCCGTCGGGATGTGGTGGTTGTTCCGCAAGTCCAAGCTCGGCTTCGAGCTGCGCACCGTCGGCACCAACGCCGACGCCGCTCGTTACGCGGGCATGAAGATCGGCACGCTGACGGTCGTGGCCATGGCGCTGTCGGGCGGCCTGGCCGGGCTCGCCGGCGGGGTCAAGGTGCTCGGCACCACGCCGCAGGTCTCTGGGTCGTTCGCCGGCGACATCGGCTTCGACGCCATCGCCATCGCCCTGCTCGGCCGGAACACGTCCACCGGCGTCGTGTTCGCCTCGCTGCTGTTCGGCGCGCTGGAGGCCGGTAAGACGAAGATGCAGCTCAACGCGGACGTGCCGCTCGACCTCGTGCTGGTCATCCGCGCGCTGATCGTCCTGTTCATCGCCGCCCCGATGCTGACCAAGCTGATCTGGCGGTTGAAGTCCGGCGAGAGCACGCTCGGCCTGAACTTCCGTGGGTGGGGCTCGTGATCGAGACGCCACTCCCCCAGCTCGGCGACACCTCGGCGACGCCCACGCGCACGTACGCCGAGCGCCACCGCGCCCGCAACCTCGGCGTCGCCTACGCCGTGCTCGCCGGGGTGGTCGCCGTGTTCTTCACCCGTCACGACGGCGACGCGGTGTTCCGCCTCGACGGCGGCCGCTCGTTCACCCTGTCGGCACAGACGACGGCGTGGTTCACCGTCGCCGTGTTCGCGGTGCTCGCCGGCGTCCAGCTGATGCGCGGCTTCGGCAAGTTCACCAACGTCGTGCTGGCGATCGTCTCGGTGATGCTGCTGATGTCGTTCCTCGCCTGGGCGACGGCCGGGTCGAGCTTCTCGTTCGTCGGCGTGTTCGTCTCGACGGTCGGGTACTCGACGCCGATCGTCTTCGGCGCACTCGCCGGGATCGTCTGCGAGCGATCCGGCATCATCAACATCGCCATCGAGGGCATGCTGCTCAACGGCGCCTTCGTCGCCGTGCTCGTCGGCTCGCTGACCAACTTCTGGCTCGGCGCCGCCGCGGCGATGGTCACCAGCGCGCTGCTCGCGTGGCTGCTGGCGTGGCTGGCGATCAGGTTCAAGGTCGACCAGGTGATCGTCGGCTTCTTCGTCAACTTCTTCGTGCTCGGCCTGACGAACTTCCTGTCGAAGCGCCTGCTGACCGAGCACCAGAACTGGAACTACGTCGCCACGCAGCGACCGGTCAAGATCCCGCTGCTGCACAAGATCCCGTTCCTCGGACCCGTCCTGTTCGAGCAGACGATCTACGTGTACCTGGCATGGGTGCTGGTGTTCGCGCTGACGTGGCTGCTGTTCCGCACCCGCTGGGGACTGCGCACGCGCAGCGTCGGCGAGCATCCCCGGGCCGCCGACACGCTCGGCATCGACGTGCTGCGCGTCCGCTACCGCAACGTGATCATCGCCGGGGCGATCGCCGGATTCGGCGGCTCGTGGTTCGCCTCCAACGTCGGCAAGTTCAACCAGAACATGACCGGCGGCCGCGGCTTCATCGCCCTCGCCGTCGTGATCGTCGGCCGCTGGCACCCGATCGGCGCGCTGTGCGCGGCGCTCGTGTTCGGCTTGTTCGACTCGCTCGCCGACAAGCTGGCGTTCCTCAACACCGGCATCCCCAGCGAGTTCATCGCCATGCTCCCCTACCTGGCGACGATCGTCGTCGTCTGCGGCTTCGTCGGCCGCAGCCGCGGCCCGAAGGCCGCCGGCCAGCCGTACGAGAGCCAGTAGGGCGACGTTCGCCATCGGCGCCACGCGGCGCGGTGAGACCGGGTTCGCGGCCACGCCGTCGTCGTCGCCCTCACCCGGACGCGACGAGGGCGCGTGCCGGAGCTCGTGCTGACCCCCGGCGACAGCGCCCCGACCGGCAGCGTCGTAACCTCGACAACATCCACACGATCCCTCGCGGGACGTTCCGCCGGCGGTTGACGACCCATTCGCCGGGACGCACGGCTCATGCTCAGGCCTGTCGAACCCCGCAGGCCGCGGCCGGCTGCTGACAGGCGCGGTACCGTCCGCAGATGGCCGTTCGGGCTGGGTCCCGGTTCCTGCGCTCGATGTCGCTGCGCGGCAGCGCGCCTGACGCGGGCTACCCGTACGATCTTCCGGCCGTCGCCGCGCTCGGCGGGGATCCCGTCACGTTCGGGGACGTGACCGTCCTGGTCGGGCAGAACGGCAGCGGCAAGTCGACGCTGATCGAGGCGATCGCCGTGGCCGCCGGCCTCAACGCCGAAGGCGGCAGCACCCATCTGCGGTTCACGACGATGTCCACCCACAGCAGCCTCTCGGAGCACCTCGCACTGCAATGGACGCAACGCCCACGGTGGGGATGGTTCCTGCGGGCGGAGACCTTCTACGGGATGGCCACCCACATCGCCGACGACGACGAGGTCGACGAGTACGGCAGGCCGCTGGGCATCGCCGGCATGTTCCCGGACCTGCACGCGCGGTCGCACGGCGAGTCGTTCCTCCAGCTGATCGACAGCCGGTTCCGCGACGCCGGGTTCTACGTGATGGACGAGCCCGAGTCCGCGCTGTCGTTCCAGGGGCAGCTCGGCCTGTTGCGGTTCATGCACGACGGCATCGCCGCTGGCTCGCAGTTCGTGATCGCCACCCACTCACCGCTGCTGATGCGGATGCCGGGGGCGGTCGTCTACGAGCTCGACGACGGCATCACCCGCTGCGACTACGACGACATCGCCGTCGTCGGCCTGTGGCGCCGCTTCCTCAACGCCCCCGAACGGATGCTCGCGAACCTCTTCGACGACGAGTGCCCCGACCGCACGGACACCACCGACTGACGACGACGCGATCGGCGGATCAGGCCTCGGGGACGTTGGCGTGAAGCTCGTCGAGCCAGATCTGCGCGGACAGGTCCGACGGGGCCCGCCAGTCGCCTCGCGGCGACAGCGAGCCGCCGGCGACGACCTTCGGGCCGTTCGGCAGCGCCGAGCGCTTGAACTGGGCGAAGCCGTAGAAGCGCTGGAGGAACACCTCCAGCCAGTGGCGGATCTCGGCGAGCGTGAACGCGCCGCGCTCCTCGGCCGGGAAGCCTGGCGGCCACTCGCCGACGGCGGCGTCGTGCCACGCGTGCCACGCCAGGAACGCCACCTTCGACGGGCGCGAGCCGTGGCGCAGCACGTGGAACAGGTGGAAGTCCTGCAGGGCGTACGGGCCGATCACCGCCTGGCTGGACTGCACCTCGCCGTCCTCGCCGGCGGGCACCAGCTCCGGCGTGATCTCGGTGGCGAGCACGTCGGTGAGCACGTGGCCGACCTCGTCGCCGAACAGCCGCTCGGCCACCACCCAGCGGATGAGGTGCTGGATCAGCGTCTTCGGCACGCCGCCGTTGACGTTGTAGTGCGACATCTGGTCGCCGACGCCGTACGTGCACCAGCCGAGCGCCAGCTCGGACAGGTCGCCGGTGCCGAGGACGATGCCGCCGCGCTGGTTGGCGGCGCGGAACAGGTAGTCGGTGCGCAGGCCGGCCTGGACGTTCTCGAACGTCACGTCGTAGACCGGCTCGCCGCCGGCGAACGGGTGGTCGAGCTCGTCGAGCATCAACCGGGCGGTCTCGGTGATGTCGATCGTGTCGAACGTGACCCCGAGGGCCGTCGACAGCCGCTCGGCGTTCGTACACGTCCGCGCGCTGGTGGCGAAGCCGGGCATCGTGAACGCGAGGATGTCGCGGCGTGGGCGCCCCAGGCGGTCCATCGCCCGGGCGGCGACGATCAGCGCGTGGGTGGAGTCGAGCCCGCCGGACACGCCGATCACCACCTTCGGGTTGCCGACCGCCCGCAGGCGCTGCTCCAACCCGGCGACCTGGATGTTGTATGCCTCGTAGCAGTCCCGGGCGAGGCGGGCCGGGTCGGCGGGGACGAACGGGAAGCGCTCGACGGTGCGCCGCAGGCCGTCGACGCGCGGCGGATCGAGCGCGAACGCGACCGTGCGGAACGCCCCGGTCCGCGCCGCGTGGGTGCGGCGGTTGTCGTCGAACGTGCCCATCCGGATCCGCTCGGCGCGCAGCAGCTCCAGGTCGACGTCGGCGACGCTGCGCTGCGGACCGTCGGGAAACCGTGCCGACTCGACGAGCAGCACGCCGTTCTCGTGGATCATCGTCTGGCCGTCCCAGGCGAGGTCGGTGCTCGACTCGCCCTCGCCCGCGGCGGCGTAGACGTACGCGGCCAGGCAGCGCGCCGACGCCGAGCGGCACAGCAGGGCACGGTCCTCGGCGCGCCCGACGGTGATCGGGCTGCCGCTGAGGTTGGCGAGCACGGTGGCGCCGGCGAGCGCAGCCTCGGCGCTCGGCGGGATCGGCACCCACATGTCCTCGCAGACCTCGACGTGCAGCACGAAGGCCGGCACGTCGGCGGCGGCGAACAGCAGGTCCGGGCCGAAGGGCACGTCGACGCCGGCCGCGCCGTCGTCGCCGGTGATCCCGGCGATGCGGATCGTGCCGCGCTGGTCGTCGCCGGGCGCGAGCTGGCGGCGCTCGTAGAACTCCCGGTACGTCGGCAGGTAGGACTTCGGGGCGACGCCGAGGATGTGCCCGCGGTGGACGACGACGGCGCCGTTGTAGACGCGGTTGCGGTGACGCAGCGGGGCGCCAACGACGAGCACGGGCAGCAGCTCGGCGGACGCGGCGACGATCGTGCCCAGTGCATCCTCGACGGCGTCGAGCAGCGCGTCCTGGATGACGACGTCCTCCAGGGAGTAGCCCGACAGCGTCAGCTCCGGGAACACCGCCAGGGCGACGCCGTCGTCGTGACAGGCACGCGCCGTCGCCAGCACCTCGGCGGCGTTGCGCTGCGGCTGGCCGATCGACGTGGTGATCGTGCACGCCGCGACGCGTGCCAGCCCGTGCCGGTAGATCGACCAGAACTCGCTCGGCTCGCTCATCAGATCCCCGACAGTACCGTCCGCCCGCCGGCGGAACCTGGGGGTTGACCGCGCCGTGCCGCGACGCTCAAGGCGCCGGGCGCCGGCCAGTCCTCGCACGTCGCCCGGTACGGGGCCGTGTCCCCGAAGTAGGTCGCGAGCTCGGCCCGGGTGAGGTTGCGACCTGCTGCCCGGCAGGCGATCGCCGGCCAGGTGGAGGTGTCGAGCGCCGGCGGCGTTCGCCCAGAGAGGCGACCAGATCGTGCTGGTCGGGATCGTCCCGACCGTCTCTGGCGATCTCTCGTCGAACGGCGTCACACCCGCCTCCCTGCTCGACGGGCTGCTGCGCGAACCGTCCCATCGCCACGCCGTCGAGACAACGCACGGGTCGACCACGGACGCCCGCACCGCCACGCGTCTCAGGGCAGCGCTGCCACCACCGACACCTCGATGCCACCACGTGGACGTTGGGTCAGCGTCACCGTCACCGACCGCGGACGGGCGGAGTCCATCACCTCGCCGGCGATCTCGGCAGCCAGCGCCTCGGCGAACACCGCCCGGTCGCGGAAGCGCCACAGATACAGCTTCAGGCTCTTCGACTCGATGCACCACTCGCCGGGCTCGTACTCGATCACGAGGTGCGACAGGTCCGGCTGCTTGGTCACCGGGCACATCGACGCCACCTCGTCGGTGCTGAACCGCACCGTCGCCACGTGGGCCGGCGCGGGGAACACCTCGACGTGCTCGATCGGCTCGCGCACGGTGTGTCCGAGGATCGTCAGCTCGCCGGGTGCCGTCATGGCCGACAGGGTACGGACGCCTGCGCCGGGCCCCTACCATCTCGCCGATGGGAGCAGTCCTCGACGAGCGACAGATCGATCAGTACCACCGCGACGGGTTCCTCGCCGTCGAGGGCTTCGTCGACGTCGAACGCTGCACCGAGCTGAAGGCAGCCGCCGAGCGGATCATCGACGGCTTCGTCCCGACCGGGCAGCACACCGTGTTCACGACGAACGAGCAGGAGCGGATCAGCAACGGCGAGTTCCTGTCGTCCGGCTCGGGCGTGTGGTGCTTCTACGAGGAGCACGACGAGCGGGTCGTCAACAAGATCGGCCATGCGATGCACGACCTCGACCCGGCGTTCGAAGCGTTCAGCTACACGCCGGAGCTGGCCGGCGTCGCCGCCGACATCGGCATGGCCGACGCGCTGGCGTTGCAGAGCATGTACATCCTCAAGGCGCCGTTCGTCGGCGGCGAGGTCGGCTGCCACCAGGATGCGACGTTCCTCTACACCGACCCGATCACCGTCACCGGGTTCTGGTTCGCGATCGAGGACGCGACGCTCGACAACGGCTGCCTGTGGGCGCTGCCCGGCGGCCACCGCACGTCGCTGCGGAAGGTGTTCAAGCGCTCCGGCACCGACGACGACGGCAGCACCTTCGAGGAGCTCGACACGGCGCCGCTGCCCGACCCGTCGGCGCTGACGCCGATCGAGGCGCCGGCCGGCACGCTGGTCCTGCTCCACGGACTGCTCCCCCACTGGAGCGACGTCAACCGCTCCGGGGTCAGCCGCCACGCCTACTCGCTGCACTGCATCTCCGCCGCCGCCGAGTACCCGTCGTGGAACTGGCTGCAGCGCCCGGCCGACATGCCGCTGCGCCGCCTCGACCGATCCGATCGCGTGCCCGCATGAACGAGGAGCTCGTCCGCAGCCTGCCCAAGGCGCTGCTCCACGACCACCTCGACGGCGGGCTGCGGCCCACCACGGTCGTCGAGCTGGCCGAGGAGTTCGGCTACCAGGGGTTGCCCACGCACGACCCCGTCGAGCTGGCCCACTGGTTCAACCGCGGCGCCAAGCGCAACGACCTCGTGCTCTACCTGGAGACGTTCGCCCACACCGTCGGGGTGATGCAGCACCGCGATGCGATCGAGCGGGTCAGCTACGAGTGCGCCCGGGATCTCGCCGCCGACGGCGTCGTCTACGCCGAGGTGCGCATGGCCCCCGAGCTGTGCACCGAGGCCGGGATGACGCTCGACGAGGTGGTCGGCTCGATGATCGACGGCTTCACCCGCGGCGCGGCCGGCACCGACCTGACGATCTACACGATCCTCTCGGCGATGCGCACCGCGGCGCGCAGCAAGGAGATCGCCGAGCTCGCCGTGCGCTGGCGCGACGCCGGCGTGGTCGGCTTCGACATCGCCGGCGCCGAGGCCGGCTACCCGCCCACCCGGCACCTCGACGCGTTCGAGTACGTGCGCCGCGAGAACTTCCACGCCACGATCCACGCCGGCGAGGCATTCGGCCTGCCGAGCATCTGGGAGGCCGTGCAGTTCTGCGGCGCCGAGCGGCTCGGCCACGGCGTCCGCCTCGTCGACGACATCGACGGTCCGCCCGGCGACGAGCGCCTCGGCCTGCTCGCCGCGTACGTCCGCGACCGGCGGATCCCGCTGGAGCTGTGCCCGACGTCGAACGTCAACACCGGCGTCGTGCCGTCGATCGCCGACCACCCGATCGGCCTGCTGCGCCGCCTGCGCTTCCGCGTCACCGTCAACACCGACAACCGGCTGATGAGCGACACGTCGATGACCAAGGAGCTGCTGCAGCTGCACGAGGCGTTCGGCTGGGGCCTCGACGACTTCGAGTGGCTGACGGTCAACGCGATGAAGAGCGCGTTCACCGCGTTCCCCGAGCGCCTCAAGATCATCAACGGCCTGATCAAGCCGCGCTACGCGCTGGCGAGAGCCGAGCAGACCGTCGGCCGGGCGTAGCCGCAGCACTCCGTCGTCGGATCGCGATTCGAGATGTGCGCAGCGGCGCCGCACATCTCGAATCGCGGGGGCGGGTGACGGCGAGCGGCTCGGGGCGGGCGCTGTGCCATGCTCGGCACATGGCCGTCGTCGTGCACGTCGTCGAACATCCGCTGATCGCCGATTCGCTGACACGGGTGCGCGACGTGGCCACGCCGAACGCCCTGTTCCGCCAGGAGCTCGAGCGCATCGGCATGCTGCTGATCGCTGAGGCCACCCGCAGCCTGCCGACCCATGCGGTGCGCGTGCAGACCCCGCTCACCGAGACCGGCGGCCGGGTGCTGTCCAGCCAGCCCGTCGTCGTCCCCGTCCTGCGCGCCGGGCTCGGCTTCGTCCACGCCGCCCAGGAGCTGCTGCCCAACGCCGACGTCGGCTTCATCGGCGTGTCCCACGACGAGGAGACGTTCCGCCCGAAGCCGTACGTCAACAAGCTGCCGGAGAGCCTTGCCGGCCGGCAGGTGATCGTGCTCGACCCGATGCTGGCCACCGGCGGCTCGCTCGCCCACACGTGCGAGCTGCTGCTCGAGCGTGACGCCCCCGGCCCGATCATCGTCGTCTGCGTGCTCGCCGCGCCCGAGGGACTGAAGTTGCTGGAGGATTCCGGCCTCGACCTGCAGGTGTTCACCGCCACCGTCGACGAGCGGCTCAACGAGCACACGTTCATCGTGCCCGGCCTCGGCGACGCCGGCGACCGCCAGTTCGGCTCACCGGCCAGTGGCTGAACGCCGCGCCACCCGGCGGGCATTCTCGTCGTCGACCGACGACGAACCGGCCGGCGATGCGGTGACCGCCGATGCGCCGGCCGATGCCGGTCCCGCCTGGTTCGAGCTGGCTCGTGCCGCGGTCGTCCGCTTCAGCCGCCAAGAGCAGGGCGGCGACGACGCGGCCGCGCTCACGTCGCTCGACGACGACCTCGCCGCCGCCCGACGACGGTTCCACGACGACCTCGCCGCGCCCACGCCGTTCGCCACCATCGCCTACAACGCCGTACTCGACGGCGCGGCCGCCGAGGTGCTGGCGATCGCCGTCGCCTGCGATGCCGACCGCCGCCTGCGCCGGCTGATCGCCCAGGCCCAGGGCCAGCCGCGAGCCGGCGCTGACGCTCGACGCCGTCGCCCGGATGCTCGACGAGCAGGCGATGCTCGCCCTGGCGCCGGACGCCGCGCTGCGCCGCGCCGCGCTCGTCGACCTCGTCGCCGACCTCACCTGGTCGGACCGAGCGCGTCGCCGTGCACAGCGCGGTCGTCTGGGCGCTGCTCGGCGACCTCGGCCGCGACCCCGACCTGCCGAGCGACCTGCGCCTCGTCGCCGGCGGTTCCGGCGGCACCGCCGACCTCGTCGTCGTCACCGGCCCCGACGTCGTGCGCCGCCGCCTCGCCGGGATTGCCCAGGCCGCCGGCGAGCAGTTCCTCGTCACCGCCAGGGTCGACGACGACGCCGCGTGGCCGGCGATCGTGCGCGAGGCCACCTTGACCGGTGCCGGCATCGTCGTCGAGGTCGACGACGACGTGCCCGTGGCCTGTCGCCGCTGGATCGACCGCGCCACGCACCTGTCGTGGGTCGTGTCGTCGCGCACCGACCTGCCGCTCAACCGGCTGCCGAGGCGGCCGTGGCAGTCGGTCGAGGCCGGCGACGAGCTGCCGACCGACGCCGAGTGGGCGGCGTGGCTCGGCGACACGCCGCGCACCCACCCGCTGACGATGACCCAGCTCGACACCGTCAGCCAGGCGATCGACGCCTACGGCGGCGACCTCGACGCGGCCGTGCGCCGGCTGGCCAGCGGGCGCCTGGAGCGCCTCGCCCGGCGGATCCGCCCACGGCGGGCGTGGAGCGACCTGATCCTCTCGCCAGCGAGCACCGAGCTGCTGCACTCGATCGTCGACCGCTATCGCCACGCCGACGTTGTCTACGACGACTGGGGCTTCCTGCCGGCGCCGTCGCGCGGTCTCGTCGCACTGTTCTCCGGCCCCTCCGGTACGGGCAAGACGCTGGCCACCGAAGTGCTCGCCGGCGACCTCGGCCTCGACGTGTTCAAGGTCAACCTGTCGACGGTCGTCAGCAAGTACATCGGCGAGACCGAGAAGAACCTGGAGGAGATGTTCGACGCCGCGTCGGCCGGCAACCTGCTGCTGTTCTTCGACGAGGCGGACTCGCTGATCGGCAAGCGCTCCGAGGTGCGCGAGTCGCGCGACCGCTACGCCAACATCGAGGTGTCGTACCTGCTGCAGCGGCTGGAGAGCTACGACGGCCTGGTCATCATGGCCACCAACTTCGAGAAGAACATCGACGACGCGTTCCTCCGCCGGATCCACGTGCGCGTCGCCTTCGCCGTGCCGGCCGCGGACGAGCGGCTGCTGCTGTGGGAGCACAACCTGCCGCCGAAGGCGCCGCGCGGCGACCTCGACCTGCCGTGGCTGTCCGGCCAGTTCGAGCTGACCGGCGGGCAGATCCGCAACGCCGCGGTGCACGCCGCGTTCCTGGCCGCGGCCAGCGGGGCGACGATCACGATGGACCAGCTCGTCGCCGCCGTGATCGGCGAGCTGCGCAAGGTCGGCCGCATCGTCAAGCCCGCCGAGCTCGGCCGCTACGCCCACCTCGTCGATTGACGTTCGTGCTCCGGTCGCCGCAGAGCGCCTCCCTGCGCCTGCCGTGCTCGCCGCCTCCGCTGTGCTTCGGCACTCGCCGCGGGTGGGATCGGTGGTGAGCCTCTCGTACATCGGCGGTGGTGCTGGGTACGTTGGCCGCCGTGCCCGTCGCCGCGTCGCAGCCCGATCCGAGCACGCCCCATCCCAGCACGCTCGGTCCGGTGCGCCGCAAGCGCGGGCCGGTGCCGCGCCTCAGCCGGACGGTGATCGCCGACGCCGCGCTGGCCCTCGGCTTCGAACGGTTGACCGTGGTCGCCGTCGCCGAACGCCTCGGCGTGGCGCCGGGCGCCCTGTACCGCTACGTCGACGATCGCGACGACCTCGTCATCGCCGCCGCCGACCGGCTCTACGAGCGGATGCCGTTCACCGTGACGGACGACTGGCGCAGCTTCCTCGAACGCGAGGCGATGGCCAGGTGGTCGGTGGCGGTGGCGCATCCCGGCGCCGTCCGGGCGGTGCGCGATGCGGGGCGGGCGTCGATCGAGGCACGGGCTCGGTACGCGCGCTGCCTGGCGGCGGCCGCGGAGCTGGGGCTCTCGCCGGCGGACGCGCTGCTCGCCGTCGACGCCGTGGTCGATCTCGTCCTCGACGCCGCCCAACAGGTGAGCTGGATCCGCAGGATGGATCGCGAGTCCCACGGCGCCGAGGTGGTCAACCGATGGGTCGGCGACCTCGGCGACGGGTTCGTGGCCGCCGCGCAGGCGATCGTCGCCGATCCCGAGCGTTTCTTCCAACGCAAGCTCGGCGTCGTGCTCGCCGGCCTCGACGCGCTCCTGACGAAACATTGAAAGTCAATCACCATTGACGTAAGGTTATCCTAACAGTTGCTCGGTGACTCGCCGAGCCATGACGGAGGAGCCCGATGTCCCCCAGCCGCAGCGTTGCCGCCCTGCTGATCCCCGCGCTCGTGCTCGTCGCCGCCTGTGGCAGCGACGACGCGTCGCCGGCGACGAGCGCACCGGCATCGACGACACCAGCAGCGTCGACCACCATCGCCGAGGCCACGACGACGGACGCGCCGGACACGACCGCAGCTGCGACGAGCACCACGGCCGCCGCCCCGCCGAGCACCACGGCGTCGTCGTTCCCGGTGACGATCACGAACCGCCTCGGCGAGGCGACGATCCCGGCAAAGCCCCAGCGCATCGTCGCCCTCGGCTACAACGACGTCGACGTCGTCTACGGGCTCGGCCTGAAGCCCGTCGGCGCCGCCGCCAACACCGTCACCGGCGGCCTGTCACCGTGGCTGGAGGGCAAGTACTCGGCCGACGGCGTCGAGTTCCTGAACGCGCTGCCACAACTGTCGATCGAGGCGGTCGCCGCGCTGCACCCCGACGTCATCCTCGCCAGCCCGTTCGCGACGATCGACGACACGTACGCGCAGCTCAGCGCGATCGCCCCGGTGGTCGCCGACACGAACGGCGTGCTCACCGACACGTGGCAGGAGCGGACCCGCAAGATCGGGGTCGCGCTCGGCATGCCCGAGGAGGCCGAAGCGCTCGTCGAGCGTGGCGAGGCCGACCTCGCCGCGGTGGCCGAGCGGTTCCCCGGCCTCGAGGGCAAGACGTACACGCTGTCGTGGGCCCGCTCGGCAGACCAGGTCGTGATGATGGCCGCCGACGACATCACCTCACAGATGTTCGGCGAGCTCGGGCTGACGATCCCCGAACCGGTGCTGGCCATGCACACCCAGGCGGCGGGCGCCGGTGCCGGCGGCGCCACGGTGACGATGGAGACGATCGGCCAGCTCGACGCCGACCTGATGGTCGTCGCCTTCAACAGCGACGGCGACCGCGCCACGTTCGAGTCGAACCCCGTGTTCGCCGCCGTCCCCGCCATCGCCGACGGCAGGTACCAGGCCGTCGACATCGCCACGATCGGTGCGTTCCGCGCCCCCACGGTGTTCTCGATCGGCTGGGGCTTCGGCCAACTCGAGCCGCTGTTCGCGAAGGTGACGTCATGACGTCCGAGACGTCCAGCATCGACCGAGTGCTGGCGACCAAGGCCCACAACGACGGGCTGTTCTTCACCACCGTCGACGTCGTCCGCGTCGAGCGTCCCACGCCACGGTTGGCCCGGATCACGTTCACCGGCGACGGGCTGCGCCGCTTCCACCTGCCGTGCGCCAACGTCGCCGTGCGGCTGTTCTTCCCCGCCGACGGCGAGCGCCTCGACGTGCTCGAACCGCAGAGCGACATCCCACCGGTGGCGATGCGCCTGCGCACCCGCACCCGCACCCGGGTGTACACCGTCCGGCGGTTCGATGCCGACGCGCTGGAGCTGGACCTCGACTTCGTGCTGCACGGCGACGGCCTCGCCGGCGGATGGGCCGAGCAGGCCGAGCCGGGCTGGCGCCTGCTGCTGAGCGGGCCGCGTGGACATGCGGTCCCGCCCGCCGACGCCACGCACGTCCTCGCCGCGGCCGACGAGACCGCGCTGCCGGCGCTCGCCACCGTGCTCGCCGCGCTGCCCGGTGGCGTCACCGGCACGGCGTTCGTCAGCGTCGCCGACCTGGCCGAGCGCCAGCAGCTGGTGGCGCCGCCGGGCATGGACGTCCAGTGGGTCGACCGGTCCGCCGGGGCGGCGCTCGCCGGAGCGATCGGCACGTGGTGGTCTGCTGCCCCCGACCGTGGCGAGCGTCCGGTGGCCTGGCTCGCCGGCGAGCTGTTCGAGACGCGTGCCGTGCGCGAGTGGCTGCTCGACGTCGCCGGCTACCCGAAGGAAGCGATCCAGAGCTTCCCGTACTGGCGCCGCGGCAGCGACGGCACCACGCTCGACGAAGCTCGCGCCGCCGCGGTCGTCGCCGCCGTCGAGCAGCAGCAGGACCCCACCAACGTCGACGACCTGGATCTGGTCGATTGACGTTCGTGCTCCGGTCGCCGCCCGGCCCGGCCGCCGGCGGTTTCGTCGAGCGAGCAAGCCGAGTGCACGTCTGATCGCTCGACCAAACGTCAGCTGACCAGCGCCACCAACGCATCGAGCGCCGGGTTGGGGTCGATGTCGATGCCCTCGGCGTAGAGCTTGACCTTCGGCTCGGTGCCGCTCGGGCGGATCTGCAGGCGCAACGCGTCGCCGAACTGCAGGCGCAGCAGACCGGCCTCGTCGTACCAGCTCGTCGCCGTCACCGCGTGACCACCGATCTCGCCAGGCGGGTTCGCCCGGAGGGCGGCGACGAGCGCCGCCGCCTCGGATGGTTGCATCCGCAACGACCGCTCGGCCATCACGTGGCGGCCGTAGCGGATGGCCAGCGCATCGAGCCGCGCCTGCAGCGTCGTGCCCTCGGCGGCGGCGAGCGCGGCGACCTCGGCGAGCAGGACCGCGGCGGTGATCCCGTCCTTGTCGAGCGGGCGGCCGCACACGAGGTAGCCGAGCGCCTGCTCGTAGCCGAGCACGAACCGTCGGTCGGGGTGCTCCAGGACCGTGTGGCCGATCCACTTGAAGCCGGTGTACGTCTCGGCGTAGTGCACCTCGTGGGCCGCGGCCATCCGCTCGAGCATCGACGACGACACCAGCGTGGTGATCACGAAGCGGTCGTCACCGGTCGTGTGCGACAGGACGTGGTCGGCGAGCAGCCAGCCGATCTCGTCGCCGTACAGCCGCCGCCACGAGCCGTCGGGCTGCGGGATCGCCGCCCCCAGCCGGTCGGCGTCGGGGTCGTTGGCGATGGCGATCGCCACATCGCGCTCAGCAGCCAGGGCCAGCAGCAGGTCCATCGCCCCGGGCTCCTCCGGGTTGGGGAACGACACCGTCGGGAACGAGCCGTTCGGCTCCTGCTGGGCGGCGACGACGTACGGCGGGTCGTAGCCGGCACGGTCGAACGCGGCGAGCAGCGTGTCGCCGCCGACGCCGTGCAGCGCCGTGTAGGCGACCGGCACGCCCTGCAGATCGGGGAGCAGGCGCACGCTCGGGACGGCGCCGAGGTAGGCGTCGACCAGCTCCCTGCCGACCCGCTCGATCAACGGGTCGTCCTCGGCGGCGAGCGCGACCGTGCACGGGTCGACGGCGTCGATGCACGCGGCGATCTGCGTGTCGGCCGGCGGGACGATCTGCGCGCCGGTGCCGAGGTAGACCTTGTACCCGTTGTCCGCCGGCGGGTTGTGCGAGGCGGTGACCATCACCCCGGCGGCGGCGCCGACACCGGTGATGTTCCACGCCAGCACCGGCGTCGGTACGGTGCGGTCGAAGACCAGGGCGCGCACGCCCCTCGCTGCGCACACCCGGGCGGTGTCGAGGGCGAACACGTCGCTCTTGCGCCGGGCGTCGTAACCGATCAGCACGCCGCGCCGAGCAGCGCCGGGCGTCGTCTGCAGGAGGTGGTCGACCAGCCCGGCAGCGGCCTGGCGGACGACGAGGCGGTTCATCCGCTGTGGCCCGGCACCGACGGCGGCACGCAGGCCGGCGGTCCCGAACTGGAGCCGCCCGCTGAACCGCTCGGCGACGACGGCGTCAGGGCCGGCGAGCAACTCGGTCAGCTCGGCGCGCAGATCGTCGTCGGGTTCGGCGGCCAGCCAGCGCTGCGCCTCGCTGCGAGGGTCGATCATGCCCCCGAATGTACGCGGCGCGGCGCGCAATGGGTGAGGGTGGTGCGGAGGGGGCGCTGCGCGATCCCCCGCCGCCGTGCGCCGACTCGCTGTGCGTGAGGCGCACTGCAAGCTGGGTGCGGCCGCAGACCGCTCCTCGAAGCTCGACCGAGATGAGCGAGCGAATCGAGGTCGAATCGCTACGGGAGCAGCGTCTTGAGGTCGACCAACGGCCGCGGGCCGACGTGGGAGATGACCTCGGCGGCGGCGATCGAGCCGACGTGGGCGCTCTCGATCAGCGACAGGTCACGCGTGTAGCCGTACAGGAACCCGGCGGCGAACAGGTCGCCGGCGCCGGTCGTGTCGAGCACCTGGTCCACCGGGACGGCGGGCACGGGCACGACCTCGTCGGCGGTGACCACCAGGCATCCGGCCGGGCCCGTCGTCACCAGCGCCAGCGCGCAGTCCCGGCGCACGGCCGTGACGGCATCGGACAGGTCCGACACCTCGTACAGCGCGGTCAGCTCGTCCTCGTTGCCGAACAGGATGTCCACCTCGTCGGCGACGAGCGAGCGGAAGTCGGCCCGGTGGCGGTCGACGCAGAACGAGTCGCTGAGCGTCAGCGAGACCTGCCGCCCGTGGGCGTGGGCGACCGTCGCCGCCTTGCGGAACGCCTGCTTGGCCTCCGGCCGGTCGTAGAGGTAGCCCTCCATGTACAGCACTCGCCCGGCGGCGACGATGGCCTCGTCGATGTCGCCGGGGTGGAGCATCGACGACACGCCGAGGTAGGTGTGCATCGTCCGCTCGGCATCGGGGGTGACGACGATGATGCAGCGCCCCGTCGCCAGGTCGGCATCCGGCGTCCCCGGCCGGAAGGTGACGCCGACGGCGCGCAGGTCGTGGCCGAACACCTCCCCGAGCGAGTCGTCGGTGACCTTGCCGATGTACGCGGCCCTCCCGCCGAGCGAGGCGACGCCGCACATCGTGTTCGCCGCCGAGCCGCCGCTCATCTCGATCGCCCCGCCGAGCGCCTTGTACAGGTGGAGGGCCCGATCGGTCTCGACCAGCGTCATCGACCCCTTGACGAGGTCGTGCTCGACGATGAACCCGTCGTCGGCATGGCCGATCACGTCGACGAGCGCGTTGCCGACGCCGACCACGTCGAAGGCGACGTCCCCGTCGCGCTCGAACTCCAAGGGGACGTCCGGCACGGCCCGACACGCTACCGCCCACCCTGGTCAAGGCCGGCGCCGATCCGAGATGCGGCCAGCGCCCGGAGCGCAGCGGAGGCGGCGAGCACGGCAGGCGCAGCTTCGCCGCGACCGAAGCCCGAACCAGCAGAAGCGTCATCGCATTAGCCTCGGACGGCGTGACTGCTGCTCCCACTGCCGGCAACCCGTATCGCCTGCCCCGCGAGGTCGTCCCCAACCTGTACCGGCTGACGCTGCAGCCCGACCTCGACACGGCCACGTTCGTCGGCACCGTCGACATCGAGGTCGCGGTCAACGCCGACGTCGAGCAGATCGTGATGAACGCCGCCGAGCTCGCTGTCAGCCGGGTGACCGTCGACGGCGAGGCCCGCCCGTTCACGCTCGACGAGGCCACGGAGCGGCTGACGATCGGCGGCGCCCAGGGCGTCGGCACCGCGCTCGGTGTCGATCGACTTCACCGGCACGCTCAACGACAAGCTGCGCGGCTGGTACCGCAGCACCTACACCGCGGCCGACGGCACCGAGCGGGTCATCGCCACCAGCCAGATGCAGGTCACCGACTGCCGCCGGGCGTTCCCGTGCTTCGACGAGCCCGACTTCAAGGCGGTCTTCGACATCACCCTCGTCGTCGAGCCGGACCTGCTCGCCGTCTCCAACGGTCCCGAGGTCGGGCGCACCGAGCTGGAGTCCGGCAAGGTCGCCGTGCGCTTCGGCGAGACGATGCCGATGAGCACGTACCTCGTCGCCTTCATCGTCGGCCCGCTGGAGGCCACCGAGCCCGTCGACGTCCCCCGGGCGGGCGGCGGGACGATCCCGCTGCGGATCGTCCACGTCCCCGGCAAGAGCCACCTCACCGGGTTCGGCATCGAGGCCGGCCGCCACGGGATCACCTGGTTCCAGGACTACTACGGCATCCCCTACCCGACCGACAAGTGCGACATGGTCGCCCTGCCCGACTTCGCCGCCGGGGCGATGGAGAACGTCGGCCTGATCACCTACCGGGAGTCGCTGCTGCTCGCCGATCCGGCGACGGCGACGCAGGCCGAGTTGCAGAACCTGGCCGACGTGATCACCCACGAGCTTCGCCCACATGTGGTTCGGCGACCTGGTGACGATGCGCTGGTGGAACGGCATCTGGCTGAACGAGGCGTTCGCCACGTTCATGGCCACCGCGTGCACGGCGGCGTTCAAGCCGGACTGGCAGCGGTGGACGTCGTTCAGCCTGGAGCGCACCGTCGCCTTCGACGTCGACTCGCTGGCCAGTACCCGACCGGTGGAGTTCCCCGTCGAGGCGCCCCACGAGTGCGAGGGCATGTTCGACGTGCTCACCTACCAGAAGGGCGGCTCGCTGCTGCGCATGCTGGAGCAGTACCTCGGCGAGGAGGAGTTCCGCCGGGGCGTCAGCCACTACCTGACGCTGCACGAGTACGGCAACACCGAGACCAGCGACCTGTGGGACGCCATCGAGGCGGCGAACGACAAGACGCCGGTGCGCAAGCTGATGGACAGCTGGATCTGGCAGCCGGGCTTCCCGCTCGTGTCGGCCCGCCTCGACGGCTCCACGCTGGTGCTGGAGCAGCAGCGCTTCGCGTTCGCGGAGACGGTCGACACGACGACGTTCGTCGTCCCCGTCCACCTGCGCATCGGCGAGACGACGTCGAAGGTCCTGCTGGAGGGATCCGAGCTGCGCGTGCCGCTCGACGACGCGGACGCGGTCGTCGTCGTCAACGCCGGCGGCTCCGGGTTCATGCGCGTCGCCTACGACGACACGCTGCGCGCTCGTCTCCTCGGCGACGCCCTCGCCGACATGACGGTGATCGAGCGCTACAACCTCGTCGACGACGCGTGGAACGCGGTGGTCGCCGGGCGCCTCGACGCCGCGGGCTTCGTCGCGTTCGTCGAGGGCTTCGCGGCCGAGCGCGAGCTGGCCGTGTGGCAGGCGATCGGCATCGGGCTGCGCGGCATCGGCCGCCTGCTCGACGGCGAGCCGTATGCCGCGTTCCGCCGGCGGGTCAACGCCCTCGTCGCCCCGGCGATGGCCGACCTCGGCTGGGAGGCGCGTCCCGGCGACACCGACCTCACCAAGAAGCTGCGCGGCCTGCTCGCCGGGATGCTCGCCGTGCTCGGTGACGACGCCGACGCGCAGGCCCGCTGCCGGGCGATCCTCGCCGGTGCGGCCGGCGACCCCGAGCTCGTTGCATCTGCGACGAGTGCGGTCGCCGCGGTCGGCACGGACGCCGAGTACGACGAGTTCCTGGCGAAGTTCCGCAACGCCCCGACGCCGCAGGAGCGCCTGCGCCATCTGTACGCGCTCGCCGAGTTCCCGACCGCCGAGCAGATCCAGCGGACGATCGACCTGGCGTGGAGCGGCGAGGTCAAGACCCAGGACGCCCCGTTCCTCCTCAATCGGTCCATCGCCAACCGCGACCACGGGACGATGGCCTGGAACGCCGTGCGTCAACGCTGGGACGATGCCAACGCGCGCTTCCCGAACAACACGATCGTACGGATGGTCGACCCGGTGAAGCTGCTCAACCGCCCCGAGGTCGTCGCCGACGTCCAGGGCTTCTTCGCCGAGCACCCGATCACCCAGGCCGCCAAGACCCTCGATCAGGTCCTCGAGCGCCAGCGCGTCAACGCCGCCCTGCGCGAGCGTGAGTCCGCCCGCCTCACCGACGCGCTGAGCTGACGCTCAGCAGTCGGCGAGGGCGTGCAACGCCCGGCAGATCTCGTCCATCTCTGTCGCATCGAGTTGGCCGACCCGCTCGGTGAGGAGCGTGCGCCGGATCCGGTGCAGGTTGTCGAACGTTGCGGCGCACGCTTGAGGCAGGCCGTGCTCCGGCCCGAGCGCGACCTCCGTGGGAATGTTCCGCACGGTTCGTGTCACGGGCGCGATGAGAAGCCAGGTCAACACGGGGATCGCCACGTTCCGCGTGACGACCAGCACCGGGCGGCGCTTGTCCTCGTCCTCGGCCCACCAGATCTCACCCTGGCGCGGCGTCACCACGGCTCCTCGGCGATCATCCGGCGCGCCGCCTCGTCCGCACCGCTGAACTCGTCCTCCGTCTGCGGCATGGCGAGGTAGCCGGCACGGATGGCCTCGCCGATCTGCCGGCGGCGCTCGGCGTCCACAAAGCGTTCCAGGCCCAGACGAACGGCTTCCGATCGGCTGGCGACCACGCCGTCGGCCACCAGTCGATCGACATCGGCAACCACCGAGTCGTCGATGCGCGCCACGATCTGCGTCATGCGTTCAGCATAACGATCTGCAATGCAGGCCCTTCAGGCGGGGGTTTCGACCTCGAGGTCGTCGGCGGCGAAGCGGGCGCGCAGGACCTTCTTGTCGAACTTGCCGACACTGGTCTTGGGGACCTCGTCGATGAACGTCCAGCGCTCGGGCAACCAGAGCTTGGCGGTGCGCGACGACAGCCACTCGCGCAGCTCGGCGGCGGTGAGCGTGGAGCCGGCCTTGCGGACGATGCAGGCCAGCGGGCGTTCGTCCCAGCGCGGGTCGGGAACGCCGATCACCGCGGCTTCCACGACGTCGGGGTGGCCCATGATCGTGTTCTCCAGGTCGACCGACGACACCCACTCGCCGCCGGACTTGATGACATCCTTGGCGCGGTCGGTGATCTGCACGTAGCCGTTCGGCGTCACCGAGGCGACGTCGCCGGTACGCAGCCAGCCGTCATGGAACTTCTCGGCGTCGTCGACGCCGTAGTACGCCCCGGTGATCCACGGCCCCCTGACCTCGATCTCGCCGAGCGACTCACCGTCCCAGGCGACCTCCTCGCCGAGGTCGTCGGTGATCCGCAGCTGCACGCCGGGGATGACCCGCCCGGCGTACACCCGCCAGTCGATCTCGCTCTTGTCGCCCAGGTCGGCGGGCGGGTTGCCGATCGTGCACACCGGGCTGGTCTCGGTCATCCCCCAGCCCTGGACCAGCGGCACGCCGAACGTGTCGCGGTAGCCCTCGAACAGCGCACGGGGCAGCGCCGAGCCGCCGCCCATCACCAGCCGGAACGAGGACATGTCGGTGTCCGCGGCGTTCAGCAGCAGGTCGTTGAGCACCGTCGGCACCGCCCCGGTCAGCGTCGGGCGGGTGTCGGCGATGATCCGCGACAGCGGCCCGGCCTGCAGGTACTGCTGCGGGAACACCAGATCGGCGCCGATCATCCACGCCGCGTACGGCGTGCCCCAGGCGTTGGCGTGGAACATCGGCACGATCACCAGCATCCGGTCGCGCTCGCTGAGCGCGATGTTCGCCGTGGACGTGACCATCACCGAGTGCAGGTACGTGCTGCGATGGCTGTACATCACGCCCTTGGGGTTGCCGGTGGTGCCGCTCGTGTAGCACATCGCCATCCCGGCGCGTTCGTCGACGTCGGGGTAGGCATAGCCGGGCTGCTCGGCGGCGAGCAGCTCGTCGTAGTCGAGGGTGTCGCCGAGCACGGACGCGTCGCCGGGACCCTTGACGATGATGTGCTCGACGGTGGTCAGCTGATCGCGGACCTTGGCCAGCAGCGGGGCGATCGACGCGTCGCAGATGATGACGCGGTCCTCGGCGTGGTTGACGACGTACGACAGCTGCTCGGGGAACAGGCGGATGTTCAGCGTGTGCAGCACCGCCCCCATGCACGGGATCGCCAGGTACGCCTCCAGGTGGGTCTGGTTGTTCCACAGGAACGTGCCGACGCGGTCGCCTTCGCGGATGCCGAGCTTGGCGAGCGCCGCGGCGAGCTGGTCGGCACGATCGGAGACCTCGGCGAAGGTGGAGGTGACGTACCCGTCGCCGGTGAACGTGATGATCTTCTTGTCGGCGTGGATCCGCCGCCCGTGCTCCAGGATCGTGCGCAGGACCAACGGCTCGTCCTGCATCGTGCTGGTCGGCATCTCTCGTGCAACCCCCTGGCCGGCGTTTGGTGTCTGGGTCCCGGCTATCGGGAAGAATAGGCCCCCGTGACGGATGCCACCCCCCGCCAGACGATCGTGACCCTCGACCTGGAAGGGGTCCTCGTCCCCGAGATCTGGATCGCCGTTGCCGAGCGCACCGGCATCGACGCGCTGCGCCGCACCACCCGCGACGAGCCCGACTACGACGTGCTGATGAAGTACCGGCTGGCGCTGCTGGCCGAGCACGACCTCGGCCTGGCGGCGATCAGCGACGTGATCGGCGGGCTGTCACCACTGCCCGGCGCGGTCGAGTTCCTCGACGAGCTGCGCCGGCGCACGCAAGTGCTGATCCTGTCGGACACGTTCGAGCAGTTCGGGGCGCCGCTGATGCGCCAGCTGGGGATGCCCACGCTGTTGTGCCATCGCCTCGTGATCGACGGCGACCGCATCCTCGACTACCGCCTGCGGATGGCCGATCAGAAGCGCCATGCCGTGCAGGCGATGCAGTCGCTGAACTACCGGGTGGTCGCCGCCGGCGACTCGTACAACGACGCGGCGATGCTCGGCGCCGCCGACGCCGGCTTCTGGTTTCACGCCCCGCCGGCCATCGCCGAGCAGTTCCCGGCGTTCTCGGCCTGCGACGACTACGACACGCTGCTCAAACGGCTGACGGCCGCACTCGTCGAGTGACGGCGCTCAAGCTCGGGCCGAGCGAGTGACCGTCCGACAGGCGCAGCAGCTCGTCGACAGACCGCACGCGGTTGCACCGCCCCTCGGAGACCTGCTTGACGATCCCAGCGGCTTCGAGCTGGACGACACCGACTCGGACCGGCGGACCGCGAACGTCACTGCTTCGACGACCGCCGCATCGGACGGCGTCGAGGCGGTGCGTGATCCGCTCGTCGCCCCACGCGTGTCACGCGGTCGTGACGGTGCCGGGGACCCTCGCCGCAGCCGGCCATTCGACCATCAACGGCGATGTCGGGGCGTCAGCCGACGGCGACTCCCGTGCTGTCCGCGAGACGATCGGCCTCCGTCAGCGACGGCGACGACGTAGCCGACGTGCTCCGACCCTTGATCACCTTGAAGGCGACGAGGCCGCCGATGACGATGATGAACAGGACGAGGAAGCCCTTCTTCTTGCTCTTCGGCTTGTCGACGACGCCCGTGTCCTGCAACAGCTTCAGCCCGGAGTCGACCAGGTTCGACCCGAGCTCACCGGCGACCGCGGCGGCGTCCTGGACCAGGTTGACGACCGTCTCCCCGATGTCCTGGGCGATCGAGGTGACGGATTCGGTGATCTGAGCCATGCCGCCACCGTACCCGAGCGGGCGACCCACGAACCGCCGACCCATTCTCAGCCGTTCTCATCTCGTCGGGTAGCGTCGGGGTGATGGACGAGCTCGACCACACGGCCACTGCCCGGCTGCGCGACGTCGGCCAGCGCTACACCTCCGGGCGCGCCGCCCTCGTCGGGCTCCTGGCCGGCAGCGATCGCCCGCTGACCATCCCGGAGATCCTCCAGGCCCGGGCGGGGATGCCGCAGAGCTCCGTCTACCGCAACCTGACGGTGCTGGAGGAGGCCGGGCTGGTGCAGCGCGTCGCCTCCAGCGACGAGTGGGCTCGCTTCGAGCTGGCCGAGGACCTCACCGAGCACCATCATCACCAGATCTGCACGAGCTGCGGTCAGGTACGCGACGTCACCCTGCCGCCGAGCGTGGAGCGCAGCCTCGATGCCAGCCTCGCCAAGGTCGCCGAGGCCAACGGGTTCACGCTGCAGCACCACCGACTCGACCTCGTCGGCCTCTGCGCTGAGTGTGCGCAGTAGCGAGCCCGGAGGCTGGCATCACGACGTGCGGGTTCCCGCACGATCCACTGCCAACGTGGCGGGTCGACGAGACACGGCCGTCGCCGCGAAGGACACGGCGAACAGCGTGCCGGCGGTGAGCACGATCGCCCCGCCGGCGGCGATGCTCCACAGCGCCGCGGCGCACAGCCCGACGAACGCGCTGACCGCGCCGAAGACGGCGGCGAGGACCATCGTCGGGCCGAGACGATCGGTCCACAGCCGGGCCGTCAACGCCGGCACGGTCAGCAGGGCGATCGCCAACAGCGTGCCGACCGCCGGCACCGCGGCGACGAGGGTGACCGTGACGGTGACGAGCAGCACGCCGGCGAGCACGACGACCGGATAGCCCATCGCCGTCGCCCCGGCGGGATCGAACGCGCCGAACACCAACTCCTTGTGCAGCGCGCCGAGGACGCCGAGCACGGCGACGCCGACGACCAGCGTCGTGACGACGTCGCCGGGTGTGACCGTCAGCACCGAGCCGACGAGGATCGCCGACAGGTCCTTGGACGCCGACGCCCGCGTCGACAGGATCAGCATCCCGAGGGCGAAGCTGCCGGCGAGCACGACGGCGATCGCCGCGGTGTTGTCGAGCGCCCGCTTGGCGCCGAGGGCGAGCACGGCGGCGACGACGACGAGGCCGAACGCCGTCCCGCCCAGGAACATGCTCAGCCCGAGCGTGGAGGCGATGACGACGCCGGGGAACGTGGCGTGCGACATCGCCGTGACGAAGAACGGCAGCCGGCGCAGGATCACATGGACGCCGACGACGCCGGCGATGACGCCGATCAGCACGGCTTCGAGCGTCGCCCGCCGGAACAGCGGCGACCCGAACGAGTCGACGAGCGTCCTCACGCCGCCTCCCCGGCGGCTGCGCCCCCTCGGCGCCTGCGGCGCCTCCCGCTGCGCCACATCGACGTCGGGCTCCCCGGCGGTCGCTCCGCCGTCCGGCGTGACCCGCTGCGCGTGCTCACACCGGCACCGTCGGCGCAGCCCGGCGCTGGGCGACACGGCGGGCGATACCCGTGCCGATCGCCACCACGGCGAACACCGCGGTGAGCACGACGACCAGCGTCGCCCCGGGCGCGAGGCGCACGTCGTGGTCGACCGACGCGTCCCAGGCGATCGCCAGGCCCAGCCAGCCGCCGAGCGCGCCGATCAGCGCGGCCACCGCCATCTGCGCGCCGATCCGCCGGCAGACGAGCTGCGCCGTCGCCGCCGGCGTGACGATCAGCGCCACCGCCAGCACCGTGCCCATCGCCCGGATCCCGGCGATCACCGCGAGCGCGACGACGACGTCGAGCAGCAGGTCGAGGCGGGTCAGCGGGTAGCCCATCGCCGCCGCACCCTCCCGGTCGAAGGCCCGCAGGACGAGCTCCTTGTGGACGGCGGCGATGGCGACGACGCACGCCGCGGCGATGATCGCCGTCTCGACCAGCTGCCGCATGTCGACGGCGAGGATCCGGCCGAACAGCAGCGCGGTGAGGTCAGCCTGGAACCCGCGGCGGCGGCTGACGACGACGACGCCGACGGCGAGGAACACGGCGAACAGCACCGCCATCGCCGCGTCGGCGTCGATCCGCCGGCGTCGGGCCAGCGCTCCAAGCAGCAGCACCGAGGCGATCCCGGTGACCAGCGCGCCGAGCAGCAGCGACTGGCCGAACGCGAAACGCGACGGCGATGCCGGGGAACACGGTGTGCTGGACGACCTCGGTGAGGAACGACAGCCGGCGCAGCAGGACATGGACCCCGACGATGCCGCCGAGCACCCCGAGCAGCACCACCTCGAGCACGGCGCGGCGCATGAACGGGGCGCGGCAGCGGCTCGATCAGCAGGTCGTTGACCACGGCGGGACCGCCTCAGCGAGCGAGCAGGGTGGCGCCGTCGACCAGCAGGGCCGACGAGCCGTAGGTCGCCTTGAGGTGGTCGGCGGTGAGCGCCTCGACGATCGCCGCGAACGCGACCTGGTCGCCGTTGAGCAGGCAGGCCTCGTCGCAGGCGAGGTGGGCGACGGACAGGTCGTGGGTGCTCATCACCACGGCGACGCCGTCGGCGCGCAGGCGGGCGAGGACGTGCAGCAGCGCGTCGGTGGTGACCGCGTCGACGCCGTTGAACGGCTCGTCGAGCAGCAGCAGGCGGGCCTCCTGGGCGACGGCGCGAGCCAGCAGGACGCGGTCGGCGCTGCCCGCCGGACAGCACGCCGAAGCGGTCGTGGGCCCGGTCGGCGAGGCCGACCTCGCCGAGCGCGTCCATCGCCACCTTGCGGTGGGCGGCGCTCGGCCGGCGCACCCAGCCGATCTTGCGGTAGCGGCCCATCAGCACGACCTGCAGGACGCTGACCGGGAACTCCCGGTCGAGGACGTCGGCCTGCGGCACGTAGGCGACCTGGCTGCGGGCGCGCTGCGGCGTGGTGCCGAGCACCTCGACGGTGCCGGCGACGACCGGCACGAGGCCGAGGATCGCCTTGATCAACGTGGACTTGCCGGCCCCGTTCGGCCCGATCAGCGCGAGCGAGCCGCCTTCGGGCACCGTGCCGGTGACGCCGCGGACGACCGGGTCGCGGTCGTATGCCGCGGTCACCCCGTCGAGCACCAGCACGTCACCCACGACGAGAACGATAGCTAGAACCGTTCTCGGAACCGCTACCCGGCGGCGAGCGCCCGCCCGCTGCCGCCTGGGTCCGTACGAGCCGAGCGACCGGCCACCCGCAGCCGCGCGACCGCTAGGGAGCCGGCTGCAACGACCGAAGGTCGATTCGATACAGGCCCGCGACATTCTCGCTGAGGATCGCCCGCTGCTGCGCCGGCGTCAGCTGGGCGGCGTGCTCGGCGAGCATCTCCTGGCTCCACGGCCACGTCGAGTCGCTGTGCGGGAAGTCGTTGGCCCACATCAGCCGGTGCCAGTTCATGTCGTTCGCCTGGCGGAACGCCGTCCAGTCGTCCTGGAACGTGACGTAGATGTTCTCGGCGAAGTACTCCGACGGCAGGCGCGACAGCTGCTCGCCTGCCGGCAGCCAGTAGCGGTGGCGCTTGTAGGCGTGGTCCATCCGGTACATGAAGTGCGGCACCCAGCCGGCATCGGCCTCCACGCAGCACACCTTGAGCTCCGGGTAGCGCTCGAACACGCCGCCGAGCACGAGCATCGCCATGATGTCCTGGTTGCCGCGGACGATGGACAGGAAGCCGGCCATCTTCGGACCGCGGGTGCGGCCCGACGACGTCGTCAGGATGTGGAACGACAGCGGCATGCCCAGCTCGATCGCCGCCTCCCAGAACGGGTTCCAGTCGTGGTGGTCGTAGTCGTGCTCGTAGGCGGGCAGGCCGGGCATCATGATCCCGCGCAGGCCGAGCGCCTGGATGTCGTGGAGGTCGGCGATGCCCTCCTCGGGCGTGCGCATCGCCGACTGCCCACAGCCGAGCAGGCGGTCGGGGGCGCCGTCGCAGTAGTCGGCGATCCAGCGGTTGTACGCCTGGAAGCAGGCCCGCTTGAAGTCGCCGTCGGGGTGGTTGCACAGCACCATGCCGACCGTCGGGTAGATGATCTCCGCGGCGACCCCGTCACGGTCCTGGTCGGCGAGGCGAGCGGAGGAGTCCCAGCCGCTGCGGTGCAGCTCCTCGAACCGGCTGCCCTTGACCCGGATCTCCTCCGGCGGCTTGCCGGCCGCGGCGACGAGACCCATGGAGATCGGGCGGGGCATGCCCTCGATGACGTAGACGTCGCCGATGTCCGCGCCGGCGTCCTCGATGTGCGGGGCCCGGTCACGCCACGCCGGGTCGATGTACTTGAGGTAGGTGTCGGGCGCCTCGGTGATGTGCGAGTCGGCGCTGATGACCGGGAACGACCAGTCGTTGATGGCCGTCGCCGGGCTGTCGATGGTGGATGTCATGGTTCGGTCTCCGGTCGGGCGGATGCTGGGATACGTCGAGTGAAGCGAGACGGGTGACCGCGCGAGCACCGGCGAGCCCGGCGCCGATGGGGCGCGAGCGAAGCGAGCGGGGGCGCGGCATCCGGGATCACGGTCGGGCGCCGCGCACCAGGCGGCCGGGCAGGGCACCGGTGTGCTCGCCGTTCGCGTAGGTCTCGGTGCCGGCGACGAGCGTGTGCAGGTAGCCGTCGGCGCGCTGCAGCAGGCGCTTGCCGCCCGCCGGCAGGTCGTAGCGGAACAGCGGCGGGTGCAGCGTGAGGCCGTCGAGGTCGACGACGTTGACGTCGGCGCGCCGGCCGGGGGCGAGCACGCCGCGATCGCCGAGGCCGACGATCGCCGCGGTGCGCGACGTCTGCTTGGCGACGACCTCGGCGAGGCCGAGACGATCACCGCGGCTGCGGTCGCGGACCCAGTGGGTGAGCAGCGTCGTCGGGAAGCTGGCGTCGCAGATCGTGCCGACGTGGGCGCCACCGTCGGCGAGGCCGACGACGGTGTGCGGGTGCTGGAGCATCTCGCGCACGACGTCGAGGTTGCCGCCGGCGTAGTTGAGCAGCGGGACGTAGAGCATCGCCGTGCCGCCGGCGCCGAGCAGGTGGTCGTAGGCGTAGGCCTCCGGCGACGTGCCGGCCGCGGCGGCGAGCGCGGCAATGCTGCGGTCGGGCGACGGCTCGTAGTCCGGCGGGTCCGACAGCGGGAACATCCGCGACCACGACCAGCGCTGACGGTGTTCGGCGAGCTCGGCAAGGATCTGCGCCCTGGTCTCGGGATCGCGCAGACGGGCGACGCGCTCGATCGAGCGGCAGATCGGCGAACCGCCTCGCCGTCGGCGAGGCGTTGACCGGGTTCATCGTCGCCTGGTGGCCGAGCAGGATGCCGATGGCCCGAGCCGCCACCTGGGCGTTGACCTGCAGGCCACGCTCGTTCGCCGCGGTGATGCCGTCGAGCAGGTGGCGCCAGCCGTCGGGGCGCTGGTCGGCCTGGGCGATGCTGATCGACAGCGGCCGGCCCGACACCGCAGCCATGCCGATGATCCTGTCGAGCTCGACGTCCTGGTCGGTGAAGTCGCTGACCACCTCGATCACCCCGAGGTCGCCGAGCGAGGCGGCGATGCCGTGCAGCTCGTCGGCGGTGGCGTTCAGCGACGGTGTGTGCTCGCCGTTGCTGGAGCGGTGGTTCTTGGTGCGCGACGTCGAGAACCCGAGCGCCCCGGCCTCCATCGCCTCGCGGGCGATGCGGCCCATGGCGACGATGTCGTCGGCGGTGGCGTCCTCGCGCTGCGCGCCGCGCTCGCCCATCACGTACAGGCGCAGCGCGCCGTGCGGCAGCTGAGCACCGACGTCGATGTCGAAGCGGCGGCGGTCGAGCGCGTCGAGGTACTCGGGGAAGCTCTCCCACCGCCAGTCGAGGCCCTCGTGCAGCGCCGAGCCGGGGATGTCCTCGACGCCCTCCATCAGCTCGATCAACCGGTCGTGGTCGGCCGGGCGGACCGGGGCGAAACCGACGCCGCAGTTGCCCATGACGACCGTGGTGACGCCATGCCACGACGACGGCGCCATCGTCGTGTCCCATGTCGCCTGACCGTCGTAGTGGGCGTGGACGTCGACGAAGCCGGGCGTGACGATCGCCCCGGCAGCGTCGATCGTCCGCTTCGCTCCCCCGTCGATCCTGCCGACGGCGGTGATCCGGTCGCCGTCGATGGCGACGTCGCCGGTGTACGGCTCGGCACCCGTTCCGTCGACGATCGTGCCGCCGGCGATGACGATGTCGTGCGACATTCGCGGCCTCCTCGGTCCCCCTGACACGCGCATGGTACGCTCTGTCACTGATGAGTGCCAAGGCGGAGACGCTCTCGCTTGCCGACGAGCAGCGCGACCTCGCCAGGGCGCGGATCACCCGGGCGGCACGCGAGGTGATGGCGACGCGTGGGCTGTCGGCCACCGTCGACGAGATCGCCGAAACAGCGGGCGTCAGCCGGCGCACCGTGTTCCGCCACTTCACCACGCGCGAGCGAGTGCTGGCCGGGGCGATCCGTGACGGCGTGCGCTCGTACGGCCAACAGCTGCCCGAGCTGGACGGCACCACCGTCGACGACTGGCTGCTCGACCTGCTCACCACGGCGCACCGGCTGAACGCCCACAACGGGCGGGCCTACTGGGAGCTGTCGACCCTGGAGCCCGAGCTGACCGGCGACCTCGCCGTGGCCGCCGCCGACCGCCGAAGCGCCCGCCGCCACTTCGCCCGGCGGGTGGCGGATCGCCTGTGGCAGGCCCGCGGCGGCACCGGCAAGCCGCCGGCATGGCTCGTCGACGCCGTCGCCGTGCACACCTCCGGCTTCACCACCCAGGCGCTGGCCGGCGACTTCGACCGCACCAGCGACGACGTCGCCCGGGTCTCGCAGCGCGTCCTGCTCGCCTCGCTCGACGCCGCCCTCGCCAGCACCCCGACCTGACCAGTCGTTCTTGTCAGCTGCCGACCGGAACCGTTCCGGTCAGCGCCTGACAAAGTCGGCCGAGAGAAGCGTCACGGACGGTTCGTGACGGCCGCCGGGTCCAACGCATCCATCACCGACGGGCCCCCACGCGCAAGACCCCAGGTCAGCGACCTGGGGTCTTCCTACCGGGTGGAGGTGAGGGGAATTGAACCCCTGGCCTCAACAGTGCGATTGTTGCGCTCTGCCAACTGAGCTACACCCCCGTTGGGCGAACCACTCTACCGGACTCAGGCCGCGTGGTACCAACGGTTGTCGGTGACGTGACGCCGGTCGAGCTCCTGGTTGCGCAGCTGGACGAGCTTGTAGCAGTAGCCCATCAGCGAGAAGAACGAGAGCACGAACGCATACATCATCACGTCGCTCTTGGTGGTCGCGAACAGGAACAGCGTCAGCGCGAACGCCGCGACCAGGAGGAACAGCACGTTGGCGCGGCGACGGCGGCGGACCTCACGTGGCGACGGCCGGCGGGCGGCGACGGTGGCGTGCGTGCGTGACGGCGCCGGCCGGTCCAGCGAGGCGACGTGCAGGTGCGCACGGCTGGCGCCGCTCGACGAGCGCTGCGCCGACGAGCCCTGCCGGGTGGCGGTCCGAGTGCTCGGCGCCTGGGTGAGCGGACGCCCGATCGAGCGCATCGGGGCCATGCCTCGGGCGGGCACGGTGCGCTGCAGGGTCGACAGCTGCCGGCGAAAGTCGGTGACCGACGAGTTCGGACGGTTCTCGACGCGGGATCGGATCAGCGGGGGGATCAGCACGGCAGCCCAGGCCGCAGCGACCGCCAGCAGGACGATCTTGCCCATGAGTATCAGTGTGGTCCTTGGTTCATGGTGTGTTCACGCCAGCGTCATCGACGAGCACGCATTGGTTGCGGGATCCCGTCGGTCAGCCGTCATTTCGTTACGTTTCTACTACGTTCGTAACAGTCACCGCAACGCCATCGGCTCGACGGTACGTCCCGCCGCGACCGCCGGTCTTCTCCCACAGGGCCAGCTCGCCGATGACCATGCCGCGATCGGCCGACTTGCACATGTCGTAGATCGTCAGCGCGGCGATCGAGCAGGCGTGCAGCGCCTCCATCTCGACGCCCGTGCGGTCGACGGTGTCGACCTGGGCCTCCACGGCGATGTGGTCGTCGCCGATCTCGAAGTTGACGTACACCGAGCCGACCAGCAGGGGATGGCAGAGGGGGATGGAATCGCTGGTTCGCTTGGCGGCCTGGATCGCTGCGACCCGGGCGACGGCGAGCACGTCGCCCTTCTTGACCTCACGGTTGGCGACGGCCGCAGTGGTCTCTGCCTGCATGAACACCTTGCAGCGGGCAACCGCCCGGCGGTGCGTGGGGTCCTTCGGGGTGACGTCGACCATGCGGGCACGACCGAGTGGGTCGAGGTGTGTGAAGGACAGATCGCTCATCTCGAAGCGCGATGGTAGTCGGGTACTCTGACTCGGATCCGCCGGAGGGCCGAGCGACGGAGACTGCGCATGATCCCCATCGAGAAGTTCCAGGAGCAGGGTGGTCGCCTGAAGACCGACGACATCGACTTCGAGAGCTTCCGCGACCAGCCCCTCGACGAGCACGTGCTGCGCTGCATCGGCTACATGCACGACATCGAGTACCAGACGGTCCTGTACGCACGTGAGCTGCTGATGATGCCGTCGTGGAAGGACCCGCAGTTCACGGCGTTCCTGACGCTGTGGAACTACGAGGAGTACTGGCACGGTCAGGCGCTCGGCCGCGTCCTGGAGATGCACGACCGCCCGGCGCACGACCCGCGCCTCAAGGCGATGCGCAGCTGGAACCACAACACGCTGTTCTTCAGCCCGGTCGTGTTCTGGACGCTCGGCCACGTCGTGCGGCACTTCCCCGCCGTGCACATGACGTGGGGCGCGATCAACGAGTGGACGGCGAACGCCGCCTACAACCGGCTGGCCAGGATCGCCGACCACCCGGCGCTGTCGGAGCTGCTCCGGCGGATCATGCGCCAGGAGGGCCGCCACGCCGGCTACTACGCCTCGGCGGCGCGTGACCTGCTCCAGGAGCGCCGTGCCCAGACGGTCACCAAGTGGTTCCTGCGCCACCAGTGGGCACCGGTGGGCAGCGGCGACGTGCCGCGCATCGAGACGGCGTTCGCCACCGCCTACCTGTTCGGCTCCGGCGAAGGTACCGAGCTGATCGACCGGGTCGAGGAGCGCGTCGACGCGCTGCCCGGCCTCGCCGGCCTCAACCTGGTGCGCGACGCGATCACCGAGGCGACCCGCTTCGTGATCGAGACCGAGGGCGCGGTACCCGAGCCACGCAAGTACGAATGGACCCGTCCCGAGCTCGAGCCCGAGCTCACCTGACCACCTGACCTGAAGGAGACTCCGATGACCGCGCTCGAATCACCCGCGGAGGACGTCGTCGCCATTGCCGACACGCCCCAGCCCGTCGTGCGCACGACCGGCTTCCACCACGTCGCCTACGCGTGCCGCGACATCGAGGCGACGCACCACTTCTACGAGGAGCTGATGGGCTTCACGCTCATCCACACCGAGGTCGTGCCGATGAAGGACGGCGGCCTGTTCCGGCACATCTTCTACGACACGGGCGACGGCGCCTGCATCGCGTTCTTCGACGTCCACGGCATCGGCGAGCAGGAGGGCTGGCGCGCCGACATCTCCACGGGCAACGGCCTGCCGGTGTGGATCAACCACATCGCCTTCGGCGCCACCGAGGAGACCCAGCGGGCGGCCAAGGCCCGGATGACCGCCGCCGGCATCGAGCCGCTGATGGAGGTCGACCACGGCTGGTGCCACTCGCTGTACTACCTCGACCCGAACGGGATCATGGTCGAGTTCTGCCGCGACACGCCCGGCGTCGTCCCCAACCCGACCGAGGCCCGCTCGCTGTTCACCGCCACCGAGCAGCACTCCGGCGACAAGAAGTCGCTGTAGCTCGCGCAGCGAGCGAATCGAGGTCGATCAGCCGCCGATCTGGCTCATCGACTTCGCCGGGCGGACGAAGTTGACGGTGTTGATCATGTGGCCGGCCCACTTCGTGCCGACCGCCTGCTCGATCGCGGCCGCCAGCTCCTCGTCGCCGGCGCCGCGGCGCAGCAACGACAGCAGGTCGTGGTCGTCGGTGGCGAACAGACAGGTGCGGAAACGGCCGTCGGCGGTCAGGCGGACCCGGTCGCAGTCGCCGCAGAACGGCTTGGTCACGGTCGGGATCACCCCGACGGTGCCCCTGCCATCGGTGTAGCGCCACGTGTCGGCGGGCGCCGCACCACGCGCCGGGACCGGCACCAGCGGGTGCACGGCAGCGATCGCGGCGACGATCTCGTCCTGGCTGACGACCTGCCGGGTTGCCCAGTGCCCGTCGGCGTCGAGCGGCATGAACTCGATGAAGCGCACCTCGACGCCACTCTCGCGGCCGAGATCGGCGAGGTCGACGATCTCGTCGTCGTTGACGCCGCGCTCGATCACGGCGTTGATCTTCACGGGCGAGAAGCCGGCGTCCTTCGCCGCCTCGATGCCGTCGAGCACCCGGTCGAGCTCGTCGCGACGGGTGATCTGGGCGAAGCGCTCTCGGCGCAGCGTGTCGAGGCTGATGTTGACCCGGTCGAGCCCGGCAGCGCGCAGGTCGTCGGCGAGGAGGCGCAGCGCGGCACCGTTCGTCGTGATCGACAGGTCCGGCTTGCGACCGGCGAACTGCGATGCCGACGAGGCCGGGACGCGCAGCTCGGCGAGCTGGGCGACGAGCACCGGGAGGTGGGCGCGCACCGTCGGCTCACCACCGGTGAGGCGGATCCCGTCGACCTCGTAGCGCTCGACGAACAGCCGTGCCAGGCGGACGATCTCCTCGAACGTCAGGACGCCGGAGCGGGGCAGCCACTGCAGGCCCTCCTCGGGCATGCAGTACGTGCAGCGGAAGTTGCAGCGATCCGTGATCGAGATCCGCAGGTCTCGGATGGTGCGCCCGAACGGATCGACGAGGTCCACCAGCCCAGGCTAACGGCCCGCTCGCGGGCCTACCAGAGCAGGATCGTGTCGACATCGGCAGCCACCGGGGCGCCGTCGCCGTCGGGCAGCAGCACCATCGCGTCGGCGAGCGACGTCGCCGCCAGCTGGTGGCTGCCCTGCGCCGAGACCGGGGCCACGTGGACTCGGCCGTCGGCGCCGAACGACGCCGTGGCGCGCTGGTAGTGGGTCTTGCCATCGGGGCGGCGGCGGAAGTCGGCGTCGGCGATCGCCGTCACCCGCGGCCGGTCGATCGACGGCATGGCCATCATCGTGCGCAGCGCCGGCCGGGCGAACAGCTCGAAGCTGACCATCGAGCTGACCGGGTTGCCAGGCAGGCCGAACACCGGCACCCGGCGACGACCACCGGTCGCATCGGCTGCGTCGCCGGTGTCGAGCAGGCCGAAGGCGAACGGCTTGGCGGGCTTGATCGCCAGCTGCATCCAGCGCATCTCGGCGATGCGTGAGAGCACCGCCTTGACCACGTCGTAGTCGCCCATGCTGACGCCACCGCTGCTGACGATCGCGTCGCACGTCGCCGCGGCGTCGCGCAGCACGGCTTCCAGGGCGGCCTCGTCGTCGGGCACGACGCCGACGTCGACGGACTCGGCGCCGGCGTCGGCCACCAGGCCGAGGAGCATCGTCAGGTTGCTCTCGCGGATCTGCCCGGGGCGCAGCAGCGAGCCGTCGGTGACCAGCTCGTCGCCCGTCGACAGCACGGCGACGCGCGCCCGGCGCGTGACGGCGACCGTGCGGACGTTGACACTGGCGAGCACACCGGTGACCGGCGCGCTGACGACGGTGCCGGGCGTGAACAGCTCGGTGCCGGCGCGGATGTCGTCGCCGACGCCGCGCAGTGCGGTGCCGGCCTCGACCGTCGCCCCGATGCGCACGCGGTGGCCGCCGTCGAGACGCTCGGTGTCCTCGACCATGACGATCGCGTCGGCACCCCGCGGGACCGGTGCGCCGGTCATGATCCGGATCGACTCCCCCGCAGCCAGCTCGTGCTCGCTGAACGCCCCGGCAGCCACCTCGCCGACCACCGCCAGCTCGACGGGCACCGAGGCGACGTCGGTACTGCGCACCGCGTACCCGTCGACGGCGGAGTTGACGAACGGCGGCACGTCCTCGCCGGCGACCACCGTCTCGGCGAGCGCCAGCCCACGGGCCTGCGCCAGCGGCAGCGCGACCACGTCGAGCGGGCCGACGTTGGACAGCACGTGGGCGCGGGCCTCGTCCGGGTGGATCACGGCGGCCACGGTACCGGTCGCATCCCGCCAGACTGGTCGTCATGCCGGCGGCCTATGCACCCTTCTCCGCCGACGGCCACGAGGTGGTCTGGTCGACGTGGGACGGCGAGCACACCGAGACCGCCACGCTGCGCTGGGAGAACGAGGGCTGGACGATCGGCGGGATCGTCGGGCGCGAGCGCGTCCAGTACGCGATCCGCACGTCGGCCACGTGGCGGGTGCGCCAGTTCCTGCTGTTCCGCGACCTCGACGAGCCCGACCTGTGGCTGGCCACCGACGGCGCCGGCCGCTGGGGTGAGATGAACGGGGCGCACCGCCCAGAGCTCGACGGCGCCTACGACGTCAACCTCGATTGCACGCCGTCGACGACCCTGCTGCCGATCCGCCGGCTGCAACTGCACGAAGGCGACGCCGCCGAGATGCCGGTGGTCACCGTCGACACCGAGACGTTGCAGGTGCAACGAGTCGTGCAGCGCTACGTCCGGGTCGCCGATCGGCGGTGGTCGGTGACGCACCACGACGGGACCACCTTGGACCTCGACGTCGACGAGCACGGCCTCGCGCTCGACGTCGCCGGCCGCTTCCGCCGGGTCGCGCCGAGTCAGGACATCAGTGCGGCGAACTCGTCGTAGAAGCGGATCTGGCCGGCCGCGCCGGGATAGCCGAGCCGGTCGAACACAGTGACCCGATCGGCCTGGACGGCCGGCAGGTTGGCCCACAGCGGGTTGGTCTCGATCTCGGCGACCGAGGCGTCCTCGCCCTCCACCGTGTCGGACTGCAGCAGGACGATGCGTGGCGCGTCGAGCAGGCCGAGCTGCTCCGTCGATAGATGGACGCGGCCGTTGCGGTCGGGCGTGACGACGCTGGCGTCGGGGACGAGGCGGCAGCCGGCGGCCAGCACAGCCGAGGGGATGTCCCACGGCCCGGCGACGAACACGGCCGGCGCGGGGCCCGGGTAGATCGCCACGAGCGAGATCACGCAGTCGTCCGGCACCTTCGCTGCCGCTGCCGTCTCGGCTGCCTCCAAGTCGGTGACGAGGGCGGCGGCCTGCGACTGCCGCCCGAACTGCTCACCGAGGTAGGTGACGCGGTCGGGGATGCTCAGCCCGTCGGGCACGAGGATGATGCGGTCGGCGGCGCCGCGCAGGACGTCCTCGCTGATCTGGTCGGCCCAGAACTGCAGGGTGATGATCGTGTCCGGGCGCAGCGCGGCGAGCTGCTCGAGGTTCAGCGTCGTCATCGGCAGCACCTCGATGCCGGCGGTGTCGAAGTCGTCCATCCCTTGGAAGCCGGCCTCGACGACGCTGGCGCTGCTCGCCACGGGCCGCACGCCGAGCGAGAGGACGTCGGCGAGCATCGGCTCCTCGGCGAGGACGACGACGCGGCCGAGGTCCTCGGCGAGGGTCGACGCGGCGGGCGCTGTGGAGGCCGCCGTCGTCGTGGTGCTGGCCGCCGTGGTGCCGCCGGCGATCGTGGTGGCGGTGGTCTCCCCGGTGGTCGGCGCGGCGGTGGCCGGTGCCGACGTGGCACCGGCCGTCACGGTGCTGGCCGCCGTGGTGGCGGATCCGCCGCCGTCGCTCCCACACGCCGCAAGCACGACGGCCAACGCCAGCGCGGCGACCGCGCCGCGGAATCGACTGATCTCAGACATCACGTTGCTGCTCCTTCAGCCATGCCGACTTGATCTCCCGCCAGCCCTCGTCGTCGAGGCCGCGTCGCCAGTACGGCGAGATCGACGCCCCCTCCTTGGGGATGCCGCGGTCGGCGACGAGGTGGCGGCGCACGGCGCGCACCTCGGCCGCCTCGCCGTGGACGAACACGTCGGCGACACCTTCCGGGAAGTCCAGGGCGCGCACGGCCTCGGGCAGCAGATCGGGGTTGCCCGGGTCGGTGCAGCGGTGGATCCAACGCACGTCGGCGGCGCCGGGCGTGTCGAGGACGAGCTCGTGCTCGGGTCCGTCGACGACGGCGACGACGATCACCGGCACCTCGGGTCGCACCGCCTCCAGCGAGGCCGCGATCGCCGGCAGCGCGCTCTCGTCACCGACCATCAGGTGCCAGTCGCACGCCGTGCTCGGCCGGTACGCGCCGCTCGGCCCGACGAACGCCAGCACGTCGCCCGGCTGGGCGTGGTTGGCCCAGCGGCCGGCGTGGCCGACGTCGCCGTGGAGGACGAAGTCGATCCACACCTGCCGCCGATCGGGGTCCCAGCGACGGATCGTGTAGCGCCTGCCGACCGTTCGTCCCTCCGGCGCGCCCGGCGGGGCGAACAGCGCGTTGACGTACTGATCGGTGAAGTCGGTCGGCTGGTAGCCGTCGAGCCCGTGGCCGCCGAGTACGACGCGCACCATGCTCGGCGTCAACCGAACGACCTCGACGACCTCTCCGTGCACGGCGCCTCCCACTCGAATGGAAGGTTCACCTTACAGGTGGTGATGGCCTAGGCGACCATCACCACCTGTGCAGTGTCGTCGATCAGCGCAGGTCGTACCGGTCCAGGTCCATCACCTTCGCCCAGGCCGCCACGAAGTCCTGTACGAACACTTCCTTCGAGTCGTCGCAGGCGTAGACCTCGGCAAGCGCCCGCAGGATCGAGTTGGAGCCGAACACGAGATCGGCGGCCGTCGCCGTCCAGCGCACGTCACCGGAGGAACGGTCGCGACCCTCGTACACGTTCTCGGTGGTGATGGACGGCTTCCAGTCCGTGCGCATGTCCAGCAGGTTGACGAAGAAATCGTTGGTCAGCGTCCCCGGCCGGTCGGTGAACACGCCGTACGGCGCCTGCCCGACGTTGGCGTCGAGCACCCGCAGGCCGCCGACGAGCGCCGTCATCTCCAGCGCGGTGAGCGTCAGGAGGTTGGCCCGATCGACGAGCAGCATCTCGGGCGAGAGCTTCTCGCCCGGCTTGAGGTAGCTGCGGAACCCGTCGGCCTGCGGCTCCAGGACGACGAACGACTCGACGTCGGTGTCCTCCTGGGCGGCATCGGTGCGCCCCGGCGAGAACGGCACCGTGATCTCGAAGCCGGCGTCCTTCGCCGCCTGCTCGACGGCCGCACAGCCACCGAGGACGACGAGGTCGGCGAGGGAGATGCGCACGCCACCGGGCTGCGAGGCGTTGAAGGCCTGCTGGATGCCCTCGAGCACGGGCAGGACGTGGGCGAGTTGCTCGGGCTCGTTGACCGCCCAGTCCTTCTGCGGCGCGAGGCGCAGACGAGCACCGTTCGCCCCGCCGCGCTTGTCCGTGCCGCGGAAGCTGGCCGCCGACGCCCAGGCCGTGCGGACGAGCTGCGAGATCGACAGCCCGGAACCGAGCAGCTGGCTCTTGAGCGCGGCGATCTCGGCGTCGCCGACGAGCTCGTGGTCGGCGGCCGGCACGGGGTCCTGCCAGAGCTGCGGCTCGGGCACCCACGGTCCGCGGAGGCGGGAGACAGGGCCCATGTCGCGGTGCAGCAGCTTGAACCAGGCCTTGCCGAACGCCTCGGACAGCTCGTCGGGGTGCTCGTGGAAGCGCCTGGTGATCTGCGCATACGCCGGATCCATCCGCAAGGCGAGGTCGGACGTGAACATCACCGGGGCGTGGCGCTGCGACGGATCGTGGGCGTCAGGCACCGTGTCCTTCGCCGCGGGATCCGTCGGGGTCCACTGCTGGGCACCGGCCGGCGACGTCGTCAGGTCCCAGTCGTACTTGTAGAGGACGTCGAGATAGCCGTTGTCCCACTTCGTCGGCTCGGTGGTCCATGCGCCATCGAGACCGCTGGTCAGCGTGTCGACCCCGTGCCCGGTGCCGTGGCTGTTCTTCCAGCCGAGCCCCTGGTGCTCGACCGGGCAGCCCTCGGGCTCGGGCCCCAGGTACTCGCTGCCGACCGCGCCGTGCGCCTTGCCGACGGTGTGGCCACCGATGATCAGGGCCGCGGTCTCCTCGTCGTTCATCGCCATGCGGCGGAACGTCTCGCGGATGTCACGAGCCGAGTCGAGCGCGCTCGGGCGGCCGTTCGGCCCCTCCGGGTTGACGTAGATGAGACCCATCTGCACGGCACCGAGCGACCCTGACAGCTCGCGGTCACCGCTGTAGCGCTCGTCGCCGAGCCAGGTGTCCTCGGGGCCCCAGAAGATCTCGTCAGGCTGGTAGAGGTCCTCCCGCCCGAACGCGAAGCCGAACGTCTTCAGCCCCATCGACTCGTAGGCGCAGTTGCCGGCGAAGACGATGAGATCGGACCACGACAGCTTGCGGCCGTACTTCTGCTTGATCGGCCACAGCAGGCGGCGCGCCTTGTCCAGGCTGACGTTGTCCGGCCAGCTGTTCAGCGGGGCGAACCGCTGGGCGCCACCGTCGGCACCACCCCGGCCGTCGGCGATGCGGTACGTCCCCGCGGCGTGCCACGCCATGCGGACGAAGAACGGCCCGTAGTGCCCGAAGTCCGCCGGCCACCACTCCTGTGAGTCCGTCATGAGGTCGAACAGGTCCTGCTTGAGCGCCTCGTAGTCGAGCGTCTCGAGCTCCTTGGCGTAGTCGTAGCCCTCGCCGAGCGGGTGCTGGCGGTGCTCGTGGACGCCGAGGACCTCCACCGCTGGCTGGTTGGGCCACCAGTCGCGGTTGGTCCGCGGCCTCAGGTGCGGCTGAGGTTCGGGAATGACGGGGTTCTCGCTGTCACTCATGTCCTGTGCTCCTTTGGTGGTTCCTCGGTGGTTCCTTGATCATTCCGTCAGCGCCGGCCGGTGTGCTGGTCACATCGCCGGCGACGCAGTCGGGGCATCGGCCCCAGTAGACGACCTCGGCTTCGTCGAGCTCGTAGCCGAAGTCGTCGACGGCTGTCAGGCACGGCGCCTCGCCCGTCGCACAGTCCGTGTCGACGACGCGCCCGCAGAGCCGGCAGATCAGATGATGGTGGTTGTCGCCGACGCGGGTCTCGTAACGGGCCGGTGAGCCGGCTGGCTGGATCCGGCGAACGAGCTGTCGTTCGGTGAAGACGCCCAGTGCGTCGTAGACCGCCTGACGAGAGACGCCGCCGATCTGGATCCGCACCGCGTCGAGCACGTCGTCGGCGCTGCAATGAGGGTGCGCAGCGACAGCATCGAGCACCGCCAAGCGCTGCGCCGTCACGTTCAACCCATGACCGCGAAGCAACTCCCGGCTGTCAGCTCCCGGCATAGCCCCCATACGCTCAGAGTACGCCCGATTCTGGAACAAGTCCAGATCTTTCTCGGCGTGGCGAGAACCGCCGCAGGCCGCACGACTCAGCGGCGGCCTCGGAACAAATCCGTCGGCAACGGATCGACCCGCAATGAGGGCGGAGATCAACGATCTCCGCGAGCTGGGAGGACGCGAGCGAGACGCGGGTTGCGGTCGGGGCCGCAATGAGGGCGGAGATCAACGATCTCCGCGAGACGGCCGGGGGTGGAGGGCGTCGCCGGGCACCACGCCCCGCCGCAATGAGGGCGGAGATCAACGATCTCCGCGAGGAGTTCACTGTCGACGCAAAGGTCGACGCCGCATTCGCGCCGCAATGAGGGCGGAGATCAACGATCTCCGCGAGCTGCTCACCGCGACCCCGACGCCGGTCGCCGAGGCGAAGCCGCAATGAGGGCGGAGATCAACGATCTCCGCGAGCTGATGGGCGCCTCGATCGGGACCCGAACCCTCGACGTGCCGCAATGAGGGCGGAGATCAACGATCTCCGCGAGTCGCGTAGGTCACGGGCGGACTGGACGTCCTTGGCGGTGCCGCAATGAGGGCGGAGATCAACGATCTCCGCGAGCGGCCACACCGCATCCACCGGCACCTCACGCAGATCAGGCCGCAATGAGGGCGGAGATCAACGATCTCCGCGAGGCCTCGGTGTGGGTGCTCGCCGCCGGCGCCACCAACACGCCGCAATGAGGGCGGAGATCAACGATCTCCGCGAGTCGGGGTCGACGGGCGGCTTCGGCGCGCCCTCGTAGTAGCCGCAATGAGGGCGGAGATCAACGATCTCCGCGAGGAACCCCACGGCGCCAGCACCCGACCCCCACTCCGCCGTGCCGCAATGAGGGCGGAGATCAACGATCTCCGCGAGAGGCGAAGGGCGCCGACCCGACCCCGGACGCGATCTAGCCGCAATGAGGGCGGAGATCAACGATCTCCGCGAGCCGCGCGGGCCTGCTGGACACCGCCCACGATGCTTTGGCCGCAATGAGGGCGGAGATCAACGATCTCCGCGAGGTCTCCAGCCACTCGATCACCTCCCGGTTGGCGAGCACGCCGCAATGAGGGCGGAGATCAACGATCTCCGCGAGGAGCAGCTGACCGATGTCGCGTGGGGCTGCGTCGACCTGCCGCAATGAGGGCGGAGATCAACGATCTCCGCGAGGACCAGCGCCCGGACCTGTACTCGACGTTGGACAACAAGCCGCAATGAGGGCGGAGATCAACGATCTCCGCGAGCCGTACGCGGGGTTGGGGAGCAGCGCGACGTGGTCGAGGCCGCAATGAGGGCGGAGATCAACGATCTCCGCGAGCCGCAGGAACGCGGAGCAGGAGGGCGTGACGCTCGCGGTGCCGCAATGAGGGCGGAGATCAACGATCTCCGCGAGTAGGTCATCGAGTCCCCACCCGACGGCAGGCCCATCAGGCCGCAATGAGGGCGGAGATCAACGATCTCCGCGAGCCGGGCGCGACGGAGGGGACATGCGCGACCACGACCACGCCGCAATGAGGGCGGAGATCAACGATCTCCGCGAGGAGAACCCCGACGACCTCACCCACGTGTACGCCGTCGCGCCGCAATGAGGGCGGAGATCAACGATCTCCGCGAGAACCGGTCGTTCATCGACAGCAGCGCAGCGGGCTGCACGCCGCAATGAGGGCGGAGATCAACGATCTCCGCGAGGCAGGTCATGCCCTCGAACGGGCTCGGTGCGCCGCTGCAGCCGCAATGAGGGCGGAGATCAACGATCTCCGCGAGCACCGCCTGTCACGCCGCGTTCGAGCACACGGTCGTGCCGCAATGAGGGCGGAGATCAACGATCTCCGCGGAGCTCACCCGCAACCGGACGATGAACCTCGACATCATCTCGCCGCAATGAGGGCGGAGATCAACGATCTCCGCGAGATCGTCTTCTTGATCCCGGCGACCACGACGGCGGCCGAGCCGCAATGAGGGCGGAGATCAACGATCTCCGCGAGGTCGGGTGATCGACCTCGCCGTCGACGTCCCCCAGGTAGCCGCAATGAGGGCGGAGATCAACGATCTCCGCGAGGTCGCCCAACGCGACACGACCCCAGCCAAGCTCACCCCGCCGCAATGAGGGCGGAGATCAACGATCTCCGCGAGCCGGGCAGGTGGTTGTCCTCTTCCCAGTCGTCGAGCCCGCCGCAATGAGGGCGGAGATCAACGATCTCCGCGAGCTGCCCGACGCAGCCCCCATCGGACCGGGCCCGCCGTCGCCGCAATGAGGGCGGAGATCAACGATCTCCGCGAGCGACGGCGGCGGCGTAGTCGATGCCGATGCCGAGCGAGCCGCAATGAGGGCGGAGATCAACGATCTCCGCGAGGGAGTCGCGGGAGTAATTCCAACGGACGGGGGTGGCCGCAATGAGGGCGGAGATCAACGATCTCCGCGAGCCGGAGATGCCTGCGCAGAAGTTGGTCGAGTACGCCTTGCCGCAATGAGGGCGGAGATCAACGATCTCCGCGAGTTCGAGGCGCTGCTGGTCGCCAGGAATCTCTTGAAGCCGCAATGAGGGCGGAGATCAACGATCTCCGCGAGGTGGCGTCGGTCGACTCGGAGTTGGCGGTGATCGCGGTGCCGCAATGAGGGCGGAGATCAACGATCTCCGCGAGGCGAGCACCGCCGAGCGAATCACGCCCTCGACGTTGTCGCCGCAATGAGGGCGGAGATCAACGATCTCCGCGAGCGCATCAGCCCGTGCGAGACGACCTCGCGCCAGTAGTCGCCGCAATGAGGGCGGAGATCAACGATCTCCGCGAGGCATCGTGGACGAGCCGACCGGAACCGACCAGCTCGCGGCCGCAATGAGGGCGGAGATCAACGATCTCCGCGAGCTGGACTCTCGCATGCGGGCGTTGCCTTGGCGGTCGTGGCCGCAATGAGGGCGGAGATCAACGATCTCCGCGAGGCGTCGATCAGGGTGCGCATCGTCTGCGCCGTCATCGAGCCGCAATGAGGGCGGAGATCAACGATCTCCGCGAGTCGTCGTCGGTGGCACCGCCATCGACACGACGAACGGGCCGCAATGAGGGCGGAGATCAACGATCTCCGCGAGTGGCAACACGACTCGTGCGGATGGCGGCGCCCAGTTGCCGCAATGAGGGCGGAGATCAACGATCTCCGCGAGAGTCATCGGACGCAACATGCTCGGCAAGCGCATCCAGGCCGCAATGAGGGCGGAGATCAACGATCTCCGCGAGCATCGGCCTCGGCGTGGTCGTCCTTGGTGGCCTGTTCCGCCGCAATGAGGGCGGAGATCAACGATCTCCGCGAGTGCACGCGAGCCAGCCGCTGGGCCAGCGGTCCCAGCCGGCCGCAATGAGGGCGGAGATCAACGATCTCCGCGAGTTGGTGACCGCGGTGCGCGCCCACTCGGGGAAGCCGCGCCGCAATGAGGGCGGAGATCAACGATCTCCGCGAGTGCCCGAGCTGGCCGGACTTCTCGCCGAGGTGCCGGCCGCAATGAGGGCGGAGATCAACGATCTCCGCGAGCGGGCCGCAGCACGCTGCGCGGGTGCACACCCCACGACAGGCCGCAATGAGGGCGGAGATCAACGATCTCCGCGAGCCCTCCGACACCGCAGCACGAGGTCGCCCACTCATGCCGGCCGCAATGAGGGCGGAGATCAACGATCTCCGCGAGGCATGGTTCGCAGCCTTTCGTTTGGTCTAGGTAGCAGGCCGCAATGAGGGCGGAGATCAACGATCTCCGCGAGCAGGTGGAAGCGGCCCGACATGCGGTGGAGCGTCGGCACGGCCGCAATGAGGGCGGAGATCAACGATCTCCGCGAGGCGGGCGCCGGTGACGGCGGCGAGCAGGACGAACAGCCGGCCGCAATGAGGGCGGAGATCAACGATCTCCGCGAGCACCGGCAGCCTACGACCAGCGCTCGCGCCAGACAGCAGCCGCAATGAGGGCGGAGATCAACGATCTCCGCGAGGTCGACCCATGCCTGGTCGTCCGACACGCTCCGCTTGCCGCAATGAGGGCGGAGATCAACGATCTCCGCGAGCAGCCGCCACGCCAGCGCAGCGCGACGACACCGTCGGGGCCGCAATGAGGGCGGAGATCAACGATCTCCGCGAGGGTGACCGCGGTGCGCGCCCACTCGGGGAAGCCGCGCCGCAATGAGGGCGGAGATCAACGATCTCCGCGAGGACCCCGTCCAGCTGGCGTCAGGAGTGCTGCGATGACCGCCGCAATGAGGGCGGAGATCAACGATCTCCGCGAGCGCTCGACGGTGATGCCCTTCTTGACGCGCAGGGCGGTGCCGCAATGAGGGCGGAGATCAACGATCTCCGCGAGCCGTGGCCGAGGAGCGCGCCGACCTTGCGGTGCATGGGGCCGCAATGAGGGCGGAGATCAACGATCTCCGCGAGAGGCTCACAAGATCTGAGGGCACTGACCTGGGGTGTTCCAGGCGGATGCGAGTGGGTCGGCGTGAGCAGCGAAATGGAGCGGCAAATCTTCAGTTGTCAAGGAGCGATCCTAGGCCTGACCAGGGTGCGAGCACTCCCTGGGGAGTGTCGGGTCACCCCGGTGCTCGCATCACAGGATCAGCGCCCCCGACGTTGGCAGCCGAGGCGCAACGCCCATGAACTCGAAGCAGTCGCGGCCACGCTCGGCGGGATCGCCAAGGTCGATGATCGCGACCGAGTCTTGCCGATGGTGGATCACGTCACCCAGCGCCTGGCGCAAACCGATCACCTCCATCTTGTCGAGGTCGCAGACGAACACGGAGTACTGCATCGACCAGCCGTACTGCCTTGCAATGCGATGCACGAGCCGCAACCGCTTGGGATCACGAATGTCGTAGCCGACGAGGTACCGACGACGCTCCAATGCCATGGCCTACCTCGTCACGAACGCTGCGTACTCAGCCGTTTCCCCGACGAGAACCGCAGCAAGGACCCGCGCCTGCACCTCGAGCGTGCGCCGGTAGGTGATCCGGTACTTGAACACCGGGTGGGTCACCTCAGTGTCCAATCGACGCTCGTAGGCGTCGATCACCGTGCGCCGTCCCAACTGCGTCAGCGCCACACCACCGGCACGAACGACGAAGTCCGTTGGTCCAACCTCGCGGTTGTTGATCAGGTTCAGCACCGTCGATTCTGCGACCAACGGCCGGAACTCCTCGGCCAGGTCAAGCGCCAACGCCGGCCGGCCGAAACGCGGACGGTGGTAGACGCCGACGTACGGATCGAAACCGATACCCAGGCATGTCGTCGTCAGATCCTTGGTCAGCAACCCGTACACGAACGACAGCAGGCAGTTGACCGGATCACGGGGCGGGCGACGATTGCGGCCGTCGAAGTCGAACGTCCCCAGCTCGTTGGCTCGCAGCATCGATCCGAAGCGACGGAAGTACGCACGTGCTGCGGCACCCTCGAAGCCCAAGAGCGAGGCCGCGGACTCTGCCGTCTCGGCCCGACGCTGCAACTCGCGCAGCTCGGCGACCGCCGACGATCGCTCGTCGCGTGCGTTGCGCATCAGCATCGTCCGGCTGTTGCGGATCTTGCCTGCGATCATCCGTCGAGCAACCGACAACGCTTCGACATCCAGCAACAGGGATTGGCGACGACGAAGCTCGACGTTCTTGCCGGGCAGACCGTCGGCGATGCCACTGAACCACCCGCCGTAACTGAACCACAGCACCGGGATCTCCCGGGCGAAGCACTCACGCATCGCCGGCGCCGTCACCTGCACGTTGCCGTAGAGGTTGATCTGCGACACGTCGATGAACCGGGCCTCGCCGATGACATCGTCTCGTCGACGGGTGATGCGGAACCGTCCGTCGCGGATCCCGACCGACGCGCCCTGCTCGGTGACGTACATCGGTCGGGCATGCTGCGCGCTCGGCGTCAACCTCCGTGGCGAACGAGTCGATCGCACTGTGAGCGCGTTGATCTCGTCGGGCATGCAGATCCCGACCAGCGAACAGCGCGGGCACTTCGGACTGTCGACCAGCGGCGGCGGTGGCGAGGTCAGCACCGCCGCCCGGCGCAGGCGTTCGACGAGTTGCAGCGTCCGCGCGATCAGCGACTCGGTGAACGGCACCTCCACCCGCTGGCGTGTTTCAGCGAAGTAGAGGATCCCCTCCTCGCACGGATAGCCGTTCTCAGCGAGGACCAGTCCTTGTACGCACAGCTGCACCAGCTCCGGCTCATATGCCGGGCCGTGGCTCGGCGGCCGGCCCTTCTTCACGTCGATCGGCACGACGAAGCGACCGCGTCCTTCGACGATGTCCATCTTGGCGATCAGGCCGAGCCGCTCGCTGGACAGTGTGATCGAGCGAGCCTCACGAAGGACGTCGTCGTCCTCGGGCAACGGCATCCGACCTCGCTCGACATCGACGGCGCGGTGCTGCCACGCACCCTCGGCGGTGTCGGCGTTGTGCGCGAACTGCCCGTCGACCCATTCGAGGAAGAACAGCCGCGGGCAGTAAGCGAACTCGTTGACCATCCGCGCCGGCACGAGGTCGGGCACGTCGGTGGCACTCATCGGACCGCTCCGAACAAGCCGAGTCCGAAGTGGCTGAGCTGGCCGAGCGCCAACGGACCAAGAACGGGCTCGTCGAACTCGATCGTCACGCCGAACGCCGGACGGGACGCTTGGATCCCCTCCTTGCCCGGCCGATAACGACGGAACTGTCGCCACCCTCCAGCGACCGATCGGACCCGCGCGGCCGGAGGTCCGCTTCGCAACCGCAGTTCACGATTGACGGCAGCGAGAAGGCGGCTTTCCTCGTCACCCCGGTAGTGCCCGGCGGGGATGAAGGGTGTGACAGAGGTCCAGGTCCTCGCCGGGCCGACCAGTTCCGGCGCCACGCTTCTGACATCGCCAATCGCCTCGACCGCAACCTGGAGATCTTGCAGGCCACTGAGATAGTGCGGAAAGTGCAGCCTCATGACACGAGCGATCGCGGCAACTTCGTCTGCTCGGAGGCCCACCGCCGGAACCCAGACGAACACGGTGTCGATCCGACGGCCGTCCGTGGCCAGCGTGAAGTAGTGGGCGTGGTGATGCGGCCCGGACAAAGGCGCGCCATCAGCGTCCTTTCCACTCAGCGTCTCGCTCGGTGGTGTGCCGAACCGGCTCATCACGCTCTGTCGGAGACGATCGGCAACCGCGACGGCCTCGTACTTCGACGGCAGCACCGGACCGGCGAGTGCCAAGCGAACCATTTCGACCTCGATGTCCGGCGGCCGCTGCCACGGCTTGCACAACGGACCGTCGTCGGCAAGCGGTTGCCGGTAGGTGACCCATCTCGTGTCCGGTGGCAGCAGGCGCTTGTTCGCCCGGATCTGCTGCGGTCGCGCGACAAGCGAATCAACGGCCAACGGCCGGCGCGGCGAGAGCAGCCGCGTTGTCGCGCCGAGGTCGTCGTCGGCGACGACGGCGATGCGCTGCCCGGCAACGACCTCCTCCTCCCCGACGAGGCGCACATCGACGACGGTCTCGGCACGACCGAGATAGCGCACACCAGTAACCAACCTGGACAATGCCTCGCGTGCCTCATGGGCCAGCGTGACATCCCAGCTGACGTAGAGGCTGGCATCGCGCTCCGTCGCTACGAACGCATCGAGCGTCTTCGCCGTATCAACACTTATCCCATGCAGATGCGACGAGCCGGGGAGGTAGTGACGGGTGTGTCCTTCTGCGTATCTCGGGCACCAGTAGGTCGGCGGCTCCGCCAATGCTGACAGCAGTTCGTGGACGACTGCTTCATCTAGGTCCGGCGCATGCACCTTCCACGCCGAATAGAGCGCCCGTAGCAGGCGCCAAAGGGACGGTGGCCACTCGACTGCGCCTTCATTTGCTGTGCGATTCCACGGGGTCGCATGGAACAGTCCCCAAGGCAGGTCGACGCGCAGGGTCGTGGTCACGCCGTTTCGCTTCCTCGCTTGGTCGCCTTCTTCCCACCACTCCAAACAGCGTCCAGGACTGCCCCACCATCGAGCGTCTGGGCAACGCCTGCGATCCCGGTCTGGATTCGTTCAACCAGCGCGTCGACCGACGGCAGTTCATGACCATCCTGATCGACCACCTTGTCGTCGATCGGAACCAGATCGCACGCCGTGCGCAACCGCATTCCGTCGGCTAACAACGAGCGGACCTCCCACAACGCGATGTCCCGGAGCAGTTCCATCGCTACCTCTCCGAGACCGTACGACTCGAGTTGCTGGAGGTCGATGCTGAACGAAGCGATAATCTCAGCGGCTGTCCACTCGGTGCGGGCAAACGGAACGCTGCCGTAGCCTTCCGCCGACCCGCCGCTTTCAGCATCGATGGCATGGCGTACGTGGTCACGCTTGACGCCGCCGCTATCCGCTCGCTCGACATCGATTGCCTCGATGAACGACGAGACCGCGCGGGCAATCTTCGGCTGGCCTGGCCACCGCTTGTCGGCGAGGAACACGCCGTGGATCAGTACGAACGGATCAAGCCGGAACAGCGCCGCCGCAACCGAACGATGGTCGATCGCCGCGTCGTTGCGTAGCCCGAGCCGAGCGCCGATGACATCGACGGCACCCACACCATCGATTGTCGAGTCCTTGATGAACGCCGAGGCCAAACGGTGTGACTCGGTCCGGCTCGAGGTGACGTACTCGCCAGTATCCGCTCGAACGACGCGGACGTACGGCAGCCCGTCGAACAGTCGAACCGGTTCGTTCATTCCGTCATCCCAAGCCATCCCTTCGAGATGGTTGGCCATCGACTGCGGCGACTCGACCAACAGACACGAGCGCCGACCGCCGTCAGCGATCGGGCGCGTGAACTCACCTGGTCCGAGATCGGGAAACCCGGTGGGCTGGAACCGGCTGCCGATGGCCGGTCGCAGCGGAACGTTCACGAGGATTCGCTTGTTGGTCATCGGTTCTCCGTTTCAGGTTTGGGCATTACCACCCGGTTGAGCATCGTCACGATCTCAGCCGTGGATAATGGGACGAGGCAGGCAGCCGCGAGCCGTGCGCCATCCACCCCTCGCGCCGCGGCGATAGCCGAGTGCACAACAGGCCGCTGCCCGGCTAGTCGCAACGCACGCAGTGCTGACTCGGCCGCTCGTTCGGTACGTCGAGCCAACATGAGCCGAACCCATTGCGCCTCACCGCGAAGCTCGCGTCGGAGACCGGGGATCGGGTGGTGGTGAAAGCATGGCTTGAGCAGAGCGAACGCGGCTGGCAGGACGTCGTCAGGCTTGAGCTCTGCGCGACGCTGGTCTGCCGAGCGGCGGGCGCCGCGCCAATCGAACAGCAGGCATGCGCCGACGAGTTGTTCGAGACGGCCCTCGTCGATCATCCCGAACAGCAGTGCCTTCACGGAATCAGCCATCGCAGGGAGCGCCAACGCTCGGCCGAAGCACCCGGCCCGACGGATGCCGTCGTCGCCCGTCGACTCATCCGTTCGAGCCGGACGATGATTGACAAGGTCAGCGATAAGCGCGTCGGCGAGAACGTCGACGAGCCGGCGCTGCCGGAAGCCATCGACTGGGGCACGACCACCCTGGATGTCCACAAGTGCAGTGCGCAACCAGCCCCGTGCGTCGTGCTCGCCACGCAACGAGGACAGAGCGATCGCCAGATCGAGCTTGGCGCTGCCGTCCTTCTCCTCGATCAAGGGCAACCATTCGCTGGCAGGCAACGCCGGAAGGCGCGTACCAACACCATCGCGGGCGGTGCGCGACCTGGCGACGAGGTGCTCGAGATGGGCGATCTCGACGAGCACACGTTGAAGCCCGACCGCTGTGATGGAGTTGTCGACGCTCAGCCTGAACTGCTCGTCGTTGACCCGGCGGATGGCCGCGGAGATCGAGGCGGGCAGGTTGGAAACACGTTCGAGCCTGCGGAGCCATCCATCGAGTTGACCTAACAATGCCGTGGCCCCGCGATCACGCTCGGCCACGTGGTAACGGCCAAGGGGAACACAAAACGTCGATAATCCATTGCGCTCTAGGAACCCGTAGCGAACGAACGACTCGACGCCGCGGTCGACTCCCAGCGATGCCAGCGCGCGAGCCGCATCGAGCCCTGTCCGGGCCTGCTGGCCTTTGAACTCGAGCCGCGCCTCGCCGATGAACCTGCGCAGTTCGCTACTCGTCGTCGGATCTCGCCACAAAGGCGCCCACAGCTCACCGCGGCTCGACTCCACTGCGGCGGAGCCGTAGCCCGCCCGCACCTGCTCGACGGTGAACGGCACGGCTGTCGCAGACGGGCCCGACGAGCCGAACCGGCGCGCCACACTGCTGGCGAACAGCATGGCTCCCTCGAAGAGCAGAACGAAGTCCCACGGATTGGCCAGGCCCGAGGCACTCCCCGAAGGTGACGAGCCGGGCCCACCGGCGGCCATAGGATCGAACTGGCCGATTGCCATCTCCTGTAGCGGCACATCGGCATCGGCGAAGAGCGCAGCGCCAAGGTACGCAGCGCTCATCGCCGGTGCCTGACCGATATCGGTGGGGATCACAGACAGCACGCGCTGCATCACGTTGCTGCCGAAGTCAAGCCGGCCGTCGTTCCCGCCGGTTCCAAGAAGCGGCGGAAACGTACGGGAGTCGGAGGTCAGCACCACCGCCGCGTCTAACCAAGCAAGGGCCTCATCCGGCAGGGAGCTGCGACACAGCGCAACTTGGTCTTCCTTGCTCAAGCCGGACCAGTCGGCGCGCTCGGCCAACGTGATAGCGACGTCGATCGATCGCCGATATGCCGCGAGGCGTGGATTGGCGCTCGATCGCAACGCGCGCACCGCTCCATACGCCGTCTTGCTCTTCGTCGCATCGTCGGCACCGAAGCCGCTGCCACTGTTCCACGGGCTGATGACCGGCGTCGGCGCGTATCGGTCGACGAAAAAGTCTTCGATCTCGGCCACGGTGAGCTTCGTCTCCAGGACGAACACCTCGCCTCGCCAGCAGCCGGCGGCAGCCGAGTCAGCCTGCTCACCGATCAGACGGAGAACACCCAACGCCTTCAGATACGCAGCCAACGGCTCTGCGGTGCACCCGCCGAGCACCATCTCAGGCATTGCCACGACCCACGGCAAGTGTGGGACGAGCGCTGGCCCGCCAGTCAGCGAGACGCACGAGCGCCTCGAGGAACGCAAGACGGAACGGCCCGAGATCAGCACGGTCACGCATCGCAAGAGCACGCTCTGCCCACGATGGGCCGGCGTGCCGCCTTCCGAGCCCGAATATTCCCAGGTCGAGTGTGCTTGCCGGCATTTCACCACCGTCCAAGACGACTGCCGGCAGCACATTGCGGTCACCAATGCCAAGGATTCGCAGAGAGTCATCGCCGACAATCGGGCGTTCGTCGCCAGGCTGTGATCGCACTCCGACTCGAACTCGGCCATGGTGTGCGGCCACCAGGTATACAATCAGGTCGGGCTCGCCGCTCTCGCCAAGCGCAACCCGTCCGTCACCGAGCAACGCCAATGCTGAAGCCAACTCGTGACGGAAATTTGGCACGCCGTACGCCAGCCTGCCGCGTGACGGCGACTTGGCGACGGGTACGCCGAGGGGCTTCGCCAATTCTGTTCGCTGGGCGACGACATCCATCGCCGCCTGAAAGACGGGATGCGCTTTGCCCACGTCGTGCAGACGAGCGGCGGTGACGACGGCCTGTCGGACGTCATCGTTGACGGCCAAGGGCGCCAACGCATCGAGCAGCACACGAGCCTCGCGTTCGGTGTCGCGCAGGTGATCGGCCAACGTCACCCAGCCCGGCGAATCCAGCGATGCCGGGTCATCGGCGGTCGCCTGGTCATCCGCAGCCGCCTCGGGGTCATCGACCAATGCAACCGGGCGCCGACTCGACGGTGACCAACCGAGATCCGAGTCGTATCCGCCGGCGGTGGCATCGACAAGCACCAAACCACCAGGCCGAACGTCACCGGCGCGGCAGCGCAGCCACTGCCGCTCTCGATGGTCCCACCGCCAAGCCTTGCCATCCTCAAGGGTGCGCAGCCATTTCCGAAGAGCGCCAACGGGAACAGGACAGCGCTCTCCCCGGCCGGGCATCAATGTGTCAGAGGAAGGGCCGGCCGGAGCGATCCCGGCCCGCCAGACGACGCTGACGTCGAGATCGTCGGTATCGCGGACGAAACGGGCGATGTCGATGTCATTGCCGCTGAGGTCAGGCAACGTGTCGAACAACTCAAGAAGATCGCGTCGGCGGAGCACCGCATAGATCGGCTGCTTCATGGGAACCTCATGAGCACCCAGTTGGTCCGCTGTCAGGTCAGCACCTTCGAGATCGACGAGCATGGCAATCGTCGCGGCAATATCGCTGTCGTCGTACGGGGCACTCGCTGGCGGACGCACCCACAACAAGGTTGCGTCTGTCTCGGCGCCATCGCGATTGCATCGTCCAGCGCGCTGGACGATCGACGACCATGGCGCAGCCTCCGTGATCATCGTCGCCGCCGAGACGTCGAGGCCGGCCTCGATGACCTGGGTGCTGACGACGATCCTGCCCGGCTGATCGTTCGCGATCGTTGCGACGACCTGGTCCATGTGACGAGTTCGGTCCTCGGGCCGGAATCGGCTGTGCACGAGAACCACCTCGACACCAACAGGTTTGACCCGTTCTAGTGCCGTAGCGATCTCGACCGCGCGGTCGACTGTGTTGGCGATGACGATGGTCCGTGTGCCGGGCAGATGGTGATCGGCGGCGAGCTGGGCGACATTGCGGCCGTACTTGCCGCCTTCGGCCAGATGCGCCGCCTCGATCCGCTTCGTAGCCTCTAGTCGTCGAGCCAGCGGCGCGCACGCCCTGTCAGCCGCATCAAGGTAAATCGGCTCATCGATGTCGGGAGCATCGAACGTGCCGAGTTGCGCGGGATGAAGCGTCGCCGACATCCACATGGATGAGCAACCCACGGCAGTCCCGAGCTTGGAGCGCAGGCCATGCAACTGGCGAGATGTCGCCAGCGCCGGTCCCATCAGCTGCGTCTCGTCGTAGACGTAGTGACAGTCGGCGTTGAACAGGCCGAAGTCGATCGGCCAGATGAAGCGGGATTCGCCATAGCCACGGTTAAGAGCTCGGGAGATGACCATGTCGAGCGTTCCAACGACGATCGCTTCCCGCTCAGGGTTCAGCCGCCAGTTCGCGAGCCGTGGCTCGCCTGCCATCAACACGTGGCAGTCGATGGTGTCAGCGAGAGCGAGATTGTTCAGCCAGGACTTCGCCCTCGCTGCCGTCTGTTCGACGAGCGTGCGCATCGGCAGGACGTAGACGAGCCGGCGCGGCGTTGCGACACGAACCGACGGATCCGGATGGGCTCGACGACGGAACAGCCAACCGAGCACCGCTGCCATCGTCTTCCCCGTCCCTGTCGGGACGCCGAGCACCTCGGGTAGCCCCTCAATCGCCAGCCTCCGCTGGTACGGATAGGGCTGCTGTCCCTGCGTCGCACGCGTCACGAAGTCATCGAACGCATCCTCAATGCCCGCCGCTTCACTCATCCGCTCCCCCCCCCCCTATCGGGTAGTGGAGCGTAGAGAGGCTTCTTGACCAGTGCAATGGTTCATGGAGCGAAGCCGGTGGCTCTGAGCAGCGCCCGGCGCACCTCTTCGAGCTTCGCCACACCTAACACGCCAATTCGGCGACCGATCTGGTCTCGAGACACGAGTTGGATGCTGTCGAGGTTGACCGCGCACGGGCGGCGGACGCCGTCCCGTTGATCCAGTTCGACCTCACTCGGAAGCCCACGGATCGTCGTCGTAAGCGGAGCGACGATGACCTGCCTCATGTACGGCAGCGCCTCAGGCCTGGTCAGGATCAGCACAGGACGTCGTCCGCCGGCGCCAGCGTCTGTCCACCGTAGCTCACCCCATTCCATCTGGCCCCCAGACCGCTTCTACTTCTTCGAAGTATGGCAGACTCCCGAATGGGTGCCGGCCTCATTGCGGAGAAGATGTCGCTGCGGTCAGCGGATCGAGCCAGCTGACGTCCCGGTGCCCAGCTGCGTCGGCGGGTCGTCCTGGAGACGGCTTGCCGATGCAGCGGTCTGCCACTCCTCGAGGTTGCCCCAGTCGTCGTCAGGCGTCGGGCCCTCGTACGCCATTCGATAGGCGTCCTCCAACTCCGATCGAGTGACCGGCAACACCACTCGGTCGACAGCGTCACGGATTGCCTGTGCGCGGGAGACGCCTGCCTGCTCGGCAAAGCGGTCGAGCCGCTCCAACTGCTCTTCCGGGAACTGCACCATCACCGAGCGCATTGCCATATGACTGATCATATGACAAGAGCCGGGCGGAGCACATCGGTGGTTCAAGACGTGCCAGATCGCAGTATGGTGACGGCGGTTCGGAGCGTGACATCCCCGCCTCCCGGTGGTCCCATCGATCCCAGGAGCTCATCGTGCTCACGCCTGAACAACACGTCGCGCTGAACGACGCCTACTGGAACAGCAAGCGATCGGTTGCTGACATCCGCCACCAGTTCGGTCTCACCGAGTCAGAACTTACCAAGCAGCTCGAAGCCCAGCCGACAGGCGCGTCGCGCTGGTTCTGCCACGAGCCGCTCGTCTACGCGAACCGCCGCGAGCGTAACGACGCGGTGATCATCGTGCCGCTGTTCGACGCCGAACGCCACCCCGATCCGTACTCGTGGGGCTCAATCGCCCGCCGCTGAGATCCACAATGGTGTGTGCGCTCGGCCAGTGACGAGGTCTGCTCAGCTATCGAAACGCTGGTGTCGATCGGGCTCCATTGGGCCGGCACGTTCCACGTCATCGACTCAAACGTCGATCCGCGTGAGGCGTTTCTGACTTTGCCGCGGAGAACGGGTTGGAAATGATCCAACTCATGGGGTCTCCTCGGGGTTCGGGTGGTTGTGCCGGCGGTGGTGTTCGAGCCGTTCTTGTCGGGCTCGTTGGAGGCCTTGCCGGCGGGCCTCACGGATGGCTTGTCCTCGGCCGTAGTGCTCGTCGTCGGGGGTGACGTAGCCGATCGCTTCGTGCAGTCTCACGCTGTTGTACTCGATCCGCACACGGGCCAGCTCGACCTCGAGCACGACAGGATCGACGATGTCTTCGAGGTGGGGCCACTCGCCCTTGATGTGCCCGAAGAAGCTCTCGATCCAGGCCTGGTCCGTCGGGGTGTGGGGCCGCCCGCGATGCTGCGCGATGGCCAGCAGCGTCATGAACGCCCGGGTGTCGCGCGAGGCCATCGGCGGGCCGTTGTCGGACACGGCGAGCAGGATCGGCCGGTTCGGGTTATCGACGGCCAGGTCGAGACGCGCGTCGGTGAGCAAGTCGAGCAGTCCTTCGGCCTCGACGGCGTGCTCGAAGATCACTTGCACTTGGGTGGCGGTCTCCTCGACAGACACGAGCGTGTCGATCCACCGTCGGCTGACCATGTCGACGATCGCGAACACGACCCGCCTGGCGCGGCTGAAGTGGGTGGCGTCGTAGATCCAGATCCGGTTCGGTTCCCACACCAGCCACTCCGGCCACGGCTTCTTCTCGCTGCGGGTCCACGGCGGCAGCTGAGGCACCACGAGCCCGTGAGCGGCCAGGACACGCCGGAACGTCGACGGGGCGACCCACACCAGACCCTCGTAGGAGCCGCGGTGGGCGAGCTTGCGGTGCGACCGGTCGATGGGCCCCCACCGCTCGACGATCTCCAGGATCGCGTCGATCTCGGCGGGCAGGATCCCATGCGCCGGATGGCCTCCGGGCGCCCGGTCGGCGAGCGTGCCGACATCGCGGCGGCGGGCCCGCCAGCGGTGGACACGGTCGTCGGACACCTGCCACAACGAGCACACCCAGCTGTGGGCGAACCCGCCGGCGACAGCGTCGTCGACAGTCTTGAGGACCAGCTCCTTGACATCGGCGGGGACTCTCGCCGGGAGCGCGCCGGTCAGCCCCAACCGGACTTTCCCCGGATCACCGCCAACTCGATCGCTTGCGCCTTGATCGCCTCGGTCAACGCCGCGATCTCGGTCCGCGCCGCGTCGAGCTCCCAGTTCCGTTCCTTGACCGGCCGGCCAGGCTGGCGGGCCAGCGCAGCCAACGCCGCGTCCTTGACGGTGCGCCGGATCCCGATCACGGTCGACACGTCGACCTGCCACTTGCGCGCCGCGTCGGCCTGGGAGATCTCGCCCGCGGTCACCTGCAAGAAGATCTCCCACTTCGTCTCCGCCGACAACCTCTTCGGCTGCCTCCGCGTCCTCGCCTCGGTCATCAACTGCTCCTCTCAACGTGATCGAGGAGACAACCAGCCTTGGGTCATTTCGCGATCCATCCTCCGCGGCGAAGTCAGACGCAAACCACGCGGGCGGTCATCGCCGAACTGGATGCCGAGCGGACACGCACGATCGTCCTCCCGTCGGTGTCCCACGCGATGGCCAATGAGGGCGACTCGCTGACGTTGTTCTTCACCCTCGTCCAAGGCGGCTGGCGAGTGATCTCAGCGCGCGATGCACGGCTGACACATGAGCGCGAGCGCGCAGCCTGGGATGACGAGCGCGGCACGTGGGACGGTCTGGCGCCGGCGTGGCAACCGATCGTCGCCTGCACGCGGTTCTGGATCCGGTCACACACCCGATCGCGTCGTCGCCCACTGGAGGCGGCTGCGGATCGACATGGCGGGGAACGGTGCGAACGACGAGACGGGGCGCTCTCAGCAGCGCCTCGACCGACTCGTACGGTCGACCGGCTTGATCTCAGCGCGAGATCAGATCTGATACCACACACCGAACCAATCCCGGGGACCGGCGAGGCCACCCGTGGACGACCGCTGCACATCGCATGTGAGAGGCCGCATTGTGCAGCGCCTTCGGCTATCGCGACGATGCATGGCGGTCAGGGCTCGGGGATCCAGCGGTTGCGTCGGGCAGGGGGATGGCGCTGATGCCCTCGTGCTGACAGACGTCGAGCAGGTGTGGGTCGCTGGTGCACACGGACGCGTCGTGCTCTCGGACGACCTCGACCACCACGCAGTCGGCGAGGGACACGGCACAGCGGGTTCGGTGGTATCGGCGGGCGCGCAGCAGGCCGGCACGCATCGCTACAGCTGCGCTCAAGGGCTCGGCGTCGAGCAGGTCCAAGGCCGCGACGTCGAGCACGATGTCATCTGGATCGGCGTCGGCGAGGCGGACCATTCGGTCGAGGATCTCGGCGACACCAAGCGGTGTGAGCATCGTGGGCTCGTCGCCTCTCATGATCTCCACGACTTCGGCGGCCGCGGACTCGCCGCTCAGCATGGCGATGACGGCGTACGCGTCGAGGACGATCACCGGGCTCGTCGCTCGCGTCGCCGCTCGTCGGCTCGGTCGACCCGACGGATCTCATCCGCGTCGGGGCCGCGACCGGCGTACTTGCCAACCAGGGCGGCCACGGCGTCCTCATGCCAGGGCCGCATCACCACTCGGTCTCCGACGTCGACGACGAGCACCCGGTCGGTCTGCCATCGGGCTCGAGCAGCGGCCGGGATCGACACCTGGCCGTTGCGTGAGACTCGCATCACAGACGTTGTATTCATCACACAAATCATGCAACGCCACTTCCAAGAGCGGGATCTGTGTCAGTGCACAGACGTGCACGTCGGTTTGTGCGGCGACACGAACCGCAGGCTCAGCGGAAGTCGCGGCTCTTCGTGTAGGCGGGGAGGGGCAGGAAGGACAGCTCGTTGGCGACGATGTTGATGACGCCTTCGGCGCGTTCGAGGCGGCCGCGGATGAGCATGGCCGGGGCGGTGTGGGCGATGGTGCGGAACCTCGTCCAGCAGTGCTTCGAGACGACGACGTTGATCAGGCCGGTCTCGTCTTCCAGGTTGAGGAACGTCACGCCTTGGGCGGTCATCGGGCGCTGGCGGTGGGTGACCACGCCGGCGACGAGCACCCGCGATCCGGGCCGGACGCCCCACAGGCCGGCGGAGGTGACCACGCCCATCGAGTCGAGCATCGCCCGCTGATGTTGCGTCGGGTGGCCGGTGGGCGCCATGCCGGTGGCCCAAAGGTCGGCGATGGACACCTCCACGGGCTCCATCCCCGGCAGCGCCGGCGCCGTCGCGCCGACGACGAGGCCGGGCAGCCGATCGGGGCGGGACTGCACCGCCGCACCGACCACCCACAGCGCCTCGCGCCGCTCCAGGCCGAAGCACTCGCCGAACGCGCCAGCGGTGGCCATCGCCTCCAGCTGCGTCAGCGTCAGCGCCGGGACGACGCGCACCAGCTCCTCGATGGACGAGTACGGCCGGCCGGCCTCGATCTCCGACGCCAACGAGGATCCGATGCCGCGCACCGAACCGATCCCCAGGCGGACGGCGAAGCCGCCCGCAGACGACTCGCACGGCTCCAGCGTCGCCAGCGCCCGCGAGGCGGCGAGATCGGGGGTGCGCACGACGACGCCATGGCGGCGGGCGTCCTGCGTCAACGTGTGCGGACTCCAGAAGCCCATCGGCTGGGCGTTGATCAGCGCCGCGCAGAACGCCGCCGGCTCGTGGTGCTTGAACCACGCCGAGGCGTACACGAGCGAGGCGAACGACACGCTGTGCGACTCGGGGAACCCGTAGCTGGCGAACGCGGCCATCTTCAGGTACAGCCCGTCGGCGATCTCGCCGGTGATCCCCTTCGCGGCCATGCCGTCGTACAGCCGCTGGCGCAGTTGCTCCATCTTCTTGTGGCTGCGCTTGGAGGTCATCGCCTGACGCAACTCGTCGGCCTCGGCGGCGGTGAACCCGGCGACGTCGATGGCCATCTGCATCAGCTGCTCCTGGAACAGTGGCACCCCGAGCGTCTTCTTCAGCGAGTTCTCCAGCAGCGGGTGCAGATACGACGGCTCTTCCTGACCGTTGCGCCGGCGGATGTACGGGTGCACCGAGCCACCCTGGATCGGACCGGGGCGGATGAGGGCGACCTCGATGACGAGATCGTCGAAGCACGTCGGCTTCAGCCGCGGCAACGTGGCCATCTGCGCCCGGCTCTCGACCTGGAACACGCCGACGGTGTCGGCGCGGCACAGCATCTCGTACACCTCGGGATCGTCCTGCGGCAGCGTGTGCAAGGTGAGGTCCCGCCCACGGTGCTCGCTCACCAGGTCGAAGCAGCGACGCAAGGCGTCGAGCATGCCGAGGCCGAGCAGGTCGAACTTCGCCAGCTTGATCGCCGCGCAGTCGTCCTTGTCCCACTGCAGCACGCTGCGCCTGTCCATCCGCGCCCACTCCACCGGGCACACCTCGATCACCGGGCGGTCGCAGATGACCATCCCACCGGAGTGGATGCCGAGGTGGCGCGGCGCATCCTCGATCTGCTTGGCCAGCTCGAGGACGCGCTCGGGGATCTCGTGACCGGTGCGGTTGGCCTCCGACGACAGGCCGCCCCACGCGTCGAGCTGCTTGCTCCACGCGTCCTGCTGGCCGGGGGTGTAGCCGAGCGCCTTGGCCATGTCGCGCACCGCCGAGCGCGAGCGGTACGTGATCATGTTGGCCACCTGGGCGGTGTGGTGCCGGCCGTAGCGCGCGTAGACGTGCTGGATGGCCTCCTCGCGCCGCTCGCTCTCGATGTCGACATCGATGTCGGGCGGCTCGTTGCGCACGTCCGACAGGAACCGCTCGAACAGCAGGCCGCGCTCGACGGCGTCGACGCTGGTGATGCCCAGCGCGTAGCACACCGCGCTGTTGGCCGCGCTCCCCCGCCCCTGGCAGAGGATGCGCTCGCGCCTGCAGAACGAGACGATGTCCCACACCACGAGGAAGTAGCCCGGGTAGCCGAGCCGCTCGATGATGCCGAGCTCGTGCTGGAGCACGCGCCACGCCTTCGACCTGACCGCGCCGTAGCGCTCCACCCACCCCTGTTCGACGAGCCGGCGCAGCTCGGCCATCTCGTCGAGCTGGTGGCCCTCGTCGTCCCGAAACGGCGGCAGCTTGGGGGCGACGAGCTGCAGGTCGAACGCCGCGGCCCGGCCGATCTCGGCGGCGCGCTCGACCACGCCCGGGTAGCGACAGAACCGCCGGGCCTGCTCGGCGCCGCTGCGCAGGTGAGCCGTGGCCGCCGCCGGCAGCCACGGATCGAGCTCGTCGAGGCTGCGCCGGGCGCGCACCGCGGCGACCGCGGTGGCCAGCCGGCGCTGCGCCGGTGCGGCGTAGTGGACGTTGTTCGTCGCCACGCAGTCGACGCCGTGACGGTCGGCCAGCTCGGCCAAGGCGTCGTTGCGCACCGAGTCGAGTGGGGCCCCGTGATCCCACAGCTCGACGAACACCCGGTCGCGACCGAACAGCTCGACCAACCGGCCCAGCTCTCGTCTGGCCGCGCTCGGCCCGTCGCGCACCAACGCCCGAGGCACCGCCCCCTTGCGGCACCCGGTGAGCACCCACCACTTCCCCGCACCCGTCGCCGCCAGATCCTCCAGGCCGAACTGCGGCGACCCCTTCTCCCCCGCCAGGTGCCCGATGCTGATCGCCCGGGCCAGCGCCGCATACCCACCCGACCCCTCGGCGATGACCAGCAGATGGTCACCATGCGGATCCGGTGCGTGACGCTCCCCATCGCTGGCGATGCACTGCTGGCGTTGGGTGTCGGCCTCGCTGCGCACCCGCCGAGCGTTCGGGGTGAGCGTCAGCTCGGCACCGAACGCCGTCGCCAGCCCGTGCTCCCTGGCTGCCTCGGCGAAGCGGACCACCCCGTACAAGCCGTCGTGATCGGTGATCGCCAGCGCCTCCAACCCCGAGCGCGACGGCCTCCTCGACGAGCTGCTCCGGGTGCGACACCCCGTCGAGGAACGAGAAGTTCGAGTGGCAGTGCAGCTCGGCATAGGGCTCGTGCGGCAGGTCCGGCCGCATCAACGGCCGCGTCGCCTCCGGACCCGGCGGCCGATACGGCTGGCGCTTGCGGGTCCACGCCGGTCCGTCGCCGCCGGCGTTCCACGACGGTGACCCCGGGGCGCGCCCGTCGGCCTTGCGCCCCGACAGCAGCGCCTCCATCTCCGACCACGGCATCGCCGGGTTGTTGAACCCCATCCACGGCAGGCTATCGAACGTTTGTACGTCGAACAAGTGTGCTATTCTGAGAAATGTGACGGATTCGGCCGTCGCCGGACGATGAGGGGAACGATGGGGGGTGGTGACGTCACGATGAACGCGGCAACGGATCTGCTCGCGCTGTACGACCGCGCCCTGCCGGAGGTGTACGGCTACCTCGTGCGGCGCTGCGACTCGGCGGCGACGGCCGAGGATCTCACCGCCGACACGTTCATGGCGGCACTGCGCGCCGTGCAGGCCGACGCCGGCAAGCGGATCGAGGTCGGGTGGCTGATCGGCACGGCCCGGCACAAGCTGATCGACCACTGGCGCCACGGCGGGCGCCAGCGCGATGCGCTCGCCGAGCTGTGGGACGACCAGCCAGTGGCGGTCGATCCGTTCGACCTCCCGCTGGAGGTCGAGGCCGCGCACGCCACGCTCGCCGCGCTGGCGCCGATCCATCGCAGCGTGCTCACGCTGCGCTACTGCGACGGGCTGCCCGTCGGCGAGGTCGCCGAGGCCATCGGCCGCACCGTGCACGCCACCGAGGCCCTGCTCACCCGGGCCAAGGCGGCGTTCCGCGCCCACCACCCGCGGGAGGAGGTCCGATGACCGACCGGCCCACCCGCGATCCGTTCACGGTGCTGCGCATCGCCGAAGAGGCCGTCGCCCCGCAGCCGGCGTTCGTCGCCGAGCTGCGTGCCCAGCTTGCCGCCGGGCTCACCGGGCTCGCCGTTGCACAGACAGCCGATCAGCCAGGAGCCCAGATGATCACCGTCACCCCGTACCTGACCGTCCGCGGCGGCATCGCCGCGCTCGACTTCTACCGCGACGCGTTCGGCGCCGTCGAGGACCACCGCATGGTCGGCGACGACGGCCGCGTCGGTCACGCCCAGTTCGCCATCGGCGCGGCCCGCTTCTACCTCGCCGACGAGCACCCCGAGATCGGCGTGCTCGGGCCGCAGAGCTACGGCGGGGCGACGTGCTCGTTCAGCGTGGACGTGCCCGACGTCGACGCCGCGTTCGAGCGCGCCGTCGCCGCTGGCGCCACTGCCGAGCGCCCGCCGGCCGACGAGCTCTACGGCCGCGGCGCCTGGGTGGCCGATCCGTTCGGGCATCGCTGGAACCTGACGTCGCAGACCGGCGTGCCCACCGAGCAGTACGACGCGGGCGCCACCGCCGGCGGCTACACGGTGACCCGCTCGGGGCACGGGGACACGAACACCGACGTCGCCACCGACACCCCCGACGATCGCCAGATCAAGCACTACGAGCCGGGCGACCTCTACTACTTCACCGTGCCGGTGCCCGACCTCGACCGGGCCAAGGCGTTCTACGGCGAGGTCCTCGGCTGGCGCTTCGACGACGCCGAGAGCGGGCACGCCGGCAACATCGCCGCCCCGCCCGGTGGCCTCCGGGCGATGGAGGAGCCCACCGGCGCCGAGCTGTGGTTCGTCGTCGCCGACATCCACGACGCGGTCGACGCCGTGCGGCGCGCGGGCGGCACGGCGTCGGATCCGGTGTTGCACGAGTCGGGTTGGGCGGCCGAGTGCACCGACGACCAGGGCATCAGGTTCAACCTGAGCGTGCCGTCGGAGCGCTACAGCCGCTGAGCCCCATCGACGCTGCTCAGCTCTCGGCGAGCAGCTGGTACACCTTACGGCGGGCGTCGTCGAGGATCCCCGCCACCGTCGCCACCTGCTCGGGCGTCCCGCTGACGGTCAGCTGCTTGGTCGCCTGCGCCAGCCCCATCAGGGACTTGCGCAGGTCGCCGTAGGCGCCGGCGCCCTCACCACCGGCCACCCACGGGGGCATGCCGGACTGGTCGACCAGGCGCTTGAGCTCCTCCTGGCCGGCCTCGGTGATCGCGTAGACCTTCTTGTCACCCTGCTGGCTGGACGTGACGAACTCGGCATCCTCGAGCAGCTGGAGGGTCGGGTACACCGAGCCGGGGCTCGGCCGCCACCGGCCGTCGGTGCGCTGCTCGATGCGCTGGATCAGCTCGTAGCCGTGGCCCGGGCCGTCGGTCAGCGCGCTGAGCAGCACGATGCGGATGTCGCCGCGGCGGGTTCGCCCGCCCGAGCGCCCGGGGCCGCCGGGACCACCGCGGCCCCGGCCGAAGGGAGGACCGAAGCCGGCGCCGAGGCCCGGTCCGAAGGTGTCGTTGTCGTGATGTCGTGACCTCATCTGGTCCACGTCCTTTCGTTCTGTTCATTGATGTACTGTCACGATATATCGGAACCGATCGGTTCGCAACCCTGCGCGAAAGATGCCGGTTCTTCCGCAACTCACACGTCCGTCTGAGAACGTCCCAAGGCAGCGGGCGCATCGTGAGTCGCATGGACACCGGCTCCAGCCCGTTCAACTCCTTCCCCTCCTCCGCCAACCAGCCGCCCCGTGCGCCGCTCGCCCCTCCTCCCCCGGGCGAGCCACCGCACCTGTGGGCGCCCGCAGCGTCGGGGCCGAGCGAACCGCCCGCCTCCTCGGCCCCGACGCGCACGGCGCACCGCCGCAAGCCGAAAGCCGCCATCGCCACGATCGGCATCGCCGCCATCGCCATGGTCGCGGGGGCCGGTGGCGGCTACCTCGCCGGCGGAAGGACGACGACGCAGGTCGTCACCCAGAGCTCGACCGCGGCGTCCTCGGCGGCGTTCGCCGGCCAGTCGCTGAGCGTCGCCGACGTGCTCGACGTGCTGAAGGGCTCGGTCGTGTCCGTCGACGCGTCGATCACCGAGCAGCGCGGCCCGTTCAGCCAGTCCGGCGAAGCGGCCGGCACCGGGATCGTCTACGACGGCAACGGCCACATCGTCACCAACGCCCACGTCGTCGACGGGGCCACGTCGGTGACGGTCACGCTCGCCGGCGAGACCACGGCACGAACCGCCACGGTGATCAGCCTCGACGCCGAGCACGACATCGCCGTGCTGAAGGTCGACGACACCACTGGAATGAAGGCGGCGACGTTCGCCGACTCGTCGACGGTCGCCGTCGGTGACGAGGTCGTCGCCGTCGGCAACGCGCTGGCGCTGGAGGGCGGGATGACCGTCACCCAGGGCATCGTCTCGGCGCTCGATCGCCAGATCGAGACCGAAGAGTCGTCGAGCCTCACCGGTCTGATCCAGACCGACGCGCCGATCAGTTCCGGCAACTCCGGAGGCCCGCTGGTCGACACGTCCGGCAAGGTGATCGGGATGAACACCGCCGCGGCCTCGTCGAGCGGTTCGGTGAACGCCTCGAACATCGGCTTCGCGATCCCGTCGTCGCAGATCGTCTCGATCGTCAACGCGGCGATCGCCGCGCACAACTGATGTCCGTGCTCCGGTCGCCGCAGAGCCGCTCCCTGCGCCTGCCGTGCTCGCCGCCTCCGCTGCGCTTCGGCGCTCGCCGCGCCTCGGATCGCGGCTGAACCCGCCGGTTCAGCCAGCCCACTCGAAGCGCACGTCGGGGGCCCGCTCCTCGTTGCCGGCCCCCGACGTGCGCTCGACGGCCCGGAAGCCGTGGCGCTCGTAGAACCGCTGCGCCGGCTCGTTGACCTCGAACGTCCACAACTGCAGGCCCATCGGGTAGCGCTGCTTGGCAAGCTCGACGAACTGCTCGCCGAGTCCTCGGCCGATCCAGGCCGGGTCGAGGTACAGCTGCTCGATCCAGCCCCGGTCGCCGCGCCGGCCGTCGAGCGCCATCCAACCGACGATCGTCCCGTCGACCTCGGCCACGGTGACGTCGAGCCGGCCGATCACCTCGTCGGCGATCCACCGGCGGATCTCGGCGTCGTCGTGCACGAGCGGCACGATCGGCAGGGCGAACGCCCGCGAGCGCAGATGGACCGCGGCGACGTCACGCCCGTCGCTGCCACGGGCCGGGCGCAGCTTCGGGGCGCCCGGCTGCAGGGCGCGCAGGATGCCCTCGACGCCGGGCTCGGCGATCGCCACGGCGCGGTGCCACTGGAACCACTGCACGTCCTGGCTCTCGCCCTCGGGCGGGTCGGGCGCGACCGGCGGGGCGTGCAGCAGGTAGCGCAGGTCGAGGTGGCGGTGACCGCGCGGCCCAGGGTGGACGTCGACGTGCAGCAGGTCCGGCGACGCGGCCTCGACCGGCAGACCGGTCTCCTCCTCCGCCTCACGCCGCGCTGCGTGCCATGGCGCCTCCCCGGCGTCGATGTGACCGCCGGGCTGCAACCACAGGCCGAGGCGCTTGTGCTTGTGCAGCACGACGCCACGCTCGCCGACGACGATCGCCGAGGCGGTGACGTGCACCGGGTCGGCATGCTCGTCGAAGGGATGCTCCAACCGGTCGAAGTCGGCAAGGAACGCGGCGATCGAGTCCCGCTCGCGAGCGTCGACCGGCCGACGGGCAACGACGGCGGCACGTACCTCGACCTCGTACCCCGCCACTCCCGTCATCGACCGCCACCGTAGACGGCCCGGCCCGCCGGATCCCACGAGCGCAGGATCCGGCGGGCCGGGGTCATTTCCGGGTCGGCCTACTTCGGACTACGAAGCGATGCCGGCCCGCCCGCGCCGCCGCCTGACGAACAACAGGGCGAGACCACCGATGACCAGCGACACCGCCATCGGGACGACGTTGCCGAAGTCGGCACCGGTCGTGGGCAGCTGACCAGTCGGGAGTGTCGTCGTCGTCGGCGTCGTCGTGGTCGACTCCGGGTCGAGGAGCACGACACCGGCGTCCCACGTCGGGTCGATGCCCTGCGACGCCGCGATGCTCCGTGGGCCGTAGGTCGTGGTCAGGCTGCTGTTGGTGTCGTCCAGCGTGAACACCCGCGTCAAGCCGGTGGCCGGGTCGGCGTCCGAGTCGTTCCCCGTCGCTCCGGTGTTGAGCGTCGTGAACCGATACATGGCAGCCTGTTCGGACGTCAGCTCGAACTTCACCTGGTACTGACCCGCCGGCAGGTTGTCGAAGACGTACAGGCCATTGGCGTCGGTGGTCGTCGTGGCGACGGTGGCACCGCTGCCGTCGAGCAGGGTGACCTTGACGCCGGCCAGCACCGGCTCGCCGGCGTCCTGCACACCGTCCTTGTTGGTGTCGACCCACGTGTAGTCGCCCACGGCGTACGACTTGGCGACGAAGCCGAAGTCCAGCGTCGGGTCACGCTGACCGCCGACGGTCAACCCTTCGGATTGCGCTGACCAGGTCGACGAGTCGCCCTCACGGTCACCCTGGCCGGGGATGGTCGGCACGTACGGCGCCAGCGGCCCGGCCGAGGCGGCCTGGTCGATGGTCACCGTGTAGTGCTGGCCCTCGGTCAGCACCGGCAGCCCCTCGAAGGTGTAGCCACCGTTGGCGTCGGTGGTCGTCGGCCCGACCGGCAGGCCGTTGACCCCCGTGACGGGGTTGCCGTCCGGGCCGGTGACCCGCAGCACGACGCCGGGGATGCCCGGCTCGCCACTGTCCTGGCGGCCGTCGCTGTTGCTGTCGACCCAGACGTAGTCGCCGACCGAGACGCTCGGCGGGACCGGATCGTCGTAGAACGTCTGCTGATCGGGGACGCTGTCAGCGGTGACGACGATCCGCAAGGTGTCGTTCGACTTGACGTAGCCGGCCGGCGGGATCACCTCCGACAACGTGTAGGTACCGGGCTCGCTGACCTTGACGGCCAACGACGTCCCACCCGGACCGGCCACCCGCAGGAAGCCGTTGTCGACGAAGATGTCGTCGACGACCACGGTCCCCTCGGCGTCGGTGAGCTGGAAGCGGGCGTCGTGGTCGGTGATGACCGTCGTCTGGTTGACCGAGTCCTGCTTGGCGATGACCAGCGGGTAGCCGTCGGTCGGGGTGATCGTCGCCGTGGCCGACCCGATCCTGTTGACGATCGGCACGTCGGCGGTGAAGTCGACGATACGCACCGCGAAGTAGGCGGCGATGTCCTCCGAGTTGTCGAGCAGCGTTCCCGTCTGCTGCGCCAGCCTCATGGTCCGGGTAGCGGGGTCGTAGCTGGCCTCCAGGTTCCCGCCGATGTCGACCGGGCCGGCCACGGGGTTGGCCGCGTCGTCGACGTTGTCTTCGGTGACGAAGCCGACGAACTCGGTCCCAGCCGGCAGCACGTCGCCGACCGGGATGATCGTGACGTTGTTGTAGTCGCCGTGGGGGATGAACTGCACCCGGTACACGTAGACGCTCTCGATGAGATTGCCGTCCTCGTCGAGCTGGGCGCGCAGGTTGGTGGTCCAGTCGTCGTTGGGGGTGTCGCGGATGTCCTTGCGCAGCTCGGCCTCGTCGCCGTAGGAGGACACGCCACTCGTGGCTTGCGACCAGTACAGCGGCGTGTCGTCGGCGCCGAAGACGGTGGCCGAGTTGGAGATGGAAAGGGTCTGCTTGCCGACGATCGGCTTGGTCGTCAGCGGCAGGTTCACCGTCCACTGCTGGTTCGCCGTGGTCGCCTTGGCCTTGCCGGCGGCGCTCAGCTCGATCCGCAGACCGTCAGTGTCATCGGTCAGCGTGAAGTCGCTGGCGACGAGCGGCGTCGACCCGTACTGACCGGTGAGCGCAGCGGCGATCGCCGACAGGTCGGAGATGTCGAAGACGTTGGTGTCGACCGGGTCGATCAGGTACACGTCCGCGGCATTGACGCCCTTGTTCGCGGCGACCGTGAACGTGTAGGTCACCGTCGCGCTCTCACCCGGGAGCACCGTCAGGGTGCTGGGCGAAGTGGTCTTGGTGAAGACGCTCGGGTCGTTGACACCGCTGCCGGTGTCACCACGATCGACGAGCGACACGTTGCGGTCGCGGTTGAACGGGCTCGTCCCGCCGTAGTCGAACGAACCCCGGTTGGGGACCGTGTACGTCTTGACGCTGCCTGCCGTCGCCGGGGTGAGGCCGGCCACCGTGGTGATCTGCGCCTGGGCCGAGATCGTGGTGTTGGTCGTGTTGTCCTTGCCGACGTTGATCTGCAGGGTCTTGCCGTCGACGCAGTAGTCGCCGATGTGGTCATCGGTCGAGATGTCGGCCGGGCACGGGCTCACGGCCGTGAGCGTCAGGCCCGGCGAGGTCAGGAAACCCGTGCCGGTGACCCAGTCCGTCTGCGTCGGCAGGGTGTCGGTGATGACGACGTTGTCGCTCAGCGTCTTGAGCGCGGTCGAGGCGTCCCAGGCGGTCAGGTTGACCTTGAACGTGTAGGTGATCGGCTGGGCCGGGCTCAGGCTGCCGTCGGTGTCCGGCGTGATGTTCTGGCTGGCCCAGTCCGAGGTCTTGTCGAACTGCGTCGTACCGGGGGTGACGCCCTCGTTGGCCTTGGTGCCCTGCAACCTGACGTTGGCGGTCTTCGTGACGCCGTTGATGGACGCGGTGTTGGTCAGGTTGACGTAGAACGTCCCGCCACTCGAGCCGACAGCGTCGTAGGCGGTCTGCAGCAGCGCTTCCAGCGCTGCGCGAGCAGCCTCGTCCGGGATCGCCGCCTGGTAGGTGATGGTGAGGATCGAGTTGGCCGGCAGGTCCGCCGTGGTGCTGAACGAGCCGCCGCTCGGGTCGAGCGCAGGGGCGAAGTCGGTGAACGCGTCGACGCTCCGGTTCAGACCCTGGGCGTCCCACGTCGTCAACGTCGCGGAGGCGGAATCGGCGACGTAGGCCATGTTCGCCGGCAGCGTGTCGGAGATCGGGTACGACGCGTTCGCCTCCGTCGTGCTGGCAGTCAGCGTGTAGTTCATCGCCCTGCCGATGACGGCCGTGCTGAGGTGCACCTGCCCGGCGTCGACGGTGACCATGCTGTTGTAGTTGCCGGACAACGCCTTCGTCTGGTTGTTGCTGACGTTCTCTGTCACGTCACCGGGCTTCAGGATGATGACGTTCGTGGTCTGCGTCTCGCCGTCGACACCCCAGCTCAGGGTGTCGTGCTTGCTGGCGTCGACGGTGTCGACGATGAAGTCCAGGCTGAGCACGCCCTGGTTGACGTCGGCGGGGAACGGGTTGGCGAACGTGATCGCCACCGTGTGGTCGTCGATCTTGGTGATGCTCGACACTGCCGTGTTCCCGGCCGGCAGTGCCCCGACGGTCACGTTGCTGCCCATGTTGACCGTGATCGTCGAGCCGGGCGTGACGGTGTTGTCGTACTGCACCTGCAGCGTCACCGTGTCCCCCGACGTCACCACGGGGTCGCCGCCGTAGGTCGGGAAGCCGTTGAGCAACAGGTTGGCGGTGACGCCGGTCGCGGCGCTGGCCTGTTGAGTGGCGACCGCCACCAGGCCGAGCGTGGCGAACACCGTCGCCATGAGCACCACGACGGCTTGTAACCGCCGTCGCCGATCTGTTTGCCCGTCCTGCGCGTCGCTGCGACTCATACGCCCTCGCCCTCCAGTTCTGCCGATTGGCCGACCCGAGGCAAGCAATGGTTGATATGGGCACGCCAGGCTGACGACACCCTTTCAACCCTGATTTCACCCCCTCCCGCGAGATCAGGCGTATTCGGCCACCACGAGCCAGCACTGGCGCTCGATGACGACGAGCAGCAGTCGGCCAGCCACAGTGAGCAGTTGGAAACGTGCCGCGCGTCGCGCCCGCGCCCCGTCCCACCAACGCTCCTCGACCGGCCATGGGCCGGCCCATCCGGCGAGTTGCTCGGTGACGCTTCCCTGTCGCAGGGCCGCCGGTGCCGTGCTGAGCAGACCCCGGCCGCTGACGCCCACGCACTGCCCCTCGACGTCGACGACCTCGACGGGCACCGGCACGGCGTGGAGCAGGATCGGTGACGGCGACGGTAGACGCCCTGGCCATGGCTCGTCGCCGACGCGCAGCCTGGCCGCCGACGCGGCCTGGTCGGCGAGGTCGACGAGCACCGCCGGGACCCAGCGATGATCGTCGACCGGCTGGCGCCCACCAGCGGCCTCGGGGACGAGCACCTGCTGCTCACCTGCGATCGTCGCCAACCGGGCGACGGCCCGCGTCGCCCACTCGTCGGCCTGGGTGCGCCCGCCCCACAGCCCGAGCTGGACGCCGTCGTCGGCGCGCACCTCCTCGGGCTCGAGACGCAGCAGCACCACGCCGGCGGTGAGCGCCGCCTGCGCGACCCAAGCGTCGAGCTGCCAGCGGACCCGCTCGACCATCGCCGCGACACCGAGCCCGTCGGACCGGTGCCACACCCGCTCGCTGCGCTCGCCGTGGTCGGTCTCGGCGGTGACCACCAGCCGGGTGCACACCAGCCCGTCGTCGGCCAGCCGCCCGCCGAGGTCCCCGGCCAGCTGGCGGGCGACGAACACCAGCGTGTCGGTCTGCAGGACGGGCTCCTCGAAGGCGTGCTCGACACACCGGCCCGGTGGCGGATCGTGGGCGGCCGGCGGCCGGGGGTCACCGCCACCGGCGAGGTCGTGGGCGAACACGCCAGGGTGTCCGAAGCGGGCCAGCACGGCGGTGGGCGGGAGCGCGGCGAGATCGCCGAGGCGGCGGATGCCCATCCGCCCCAGCAGGCCGACGAACGCGTCGTCGAGGCCGGCGACCGTCGCCAGGAGGCGCACCGTGAGCGGGGCGAGGAACGCGCGCGTCGCCTCGGCACCAGGGGCGACGACGACCGGCTCACCGAGGCGAGCAGCGCGGCGAGCCGCGACCGCGGCGGCGAAACGACCGTCGGCCACACCGACGGTGAACCCGCCGACCGCGGCGGAGGCCGCCGGCGCGGCCGTGGCGGCCAGCTCGCCGATCCGGGCGGCCATCGCCTCGTCGCCGCCGAGGTAACGCGACGGGCCGCGGGCGGCGAACGCCAGCGTGCCCGGCTCCGTGACCTCCAGCCGGGGCACCATGTCGCCGACGGCCAGAGCGATCGACTCGAACGCCCTGGCCTCACGGACCGGGTCGGCGGCGACGACGCGCGCCCCGGGGCAGAGCGACTGCGCCTCTCGCCGACGCTGACCGACGCGCACGCCGAGCTCGCCGGCGCCGACCGAGTGGGCCACCACCCGGTCGGCACGCAGCACGATGGCCGCGCCCTCACCGACGCCGGCGGCGACGACCGGCCAGTGCGGGCACCACACGGTGCCGAAGCGGACCACGTTCGCCGCCATCACACCCACTGTATCGAACACATGTACGCCTGACAAGCGTCACAATTCGGCGAGTAGATCTCCTGGATGGTGTTAGGTCGTCCTATCATCCTCCTCGCAACCAAGGTGGAGGAACCGGATGTCCCGTCGTCAGAGTGTTTTCGCAGTGTGTGGAGTCGCCGTGCTGAGCGTCGCGGTCGCGGCGTGCGGCAGCGACGAAGGTGCCAAGGCGACGAAGCTGCCGTACACGATCACCGACGGCGGGTGCGATCCGGCGACGGCGTCCGCCGCTGCGGGCAAGCTCACCTTCGAGGTCAAGAACGGCACGTCGACGCGCGCCGAGTTCGAGATCGTCACCCCGACGCCGGCGATCGCGCTGGAGAAGTTCATCGCTCCGGGCGAATCGGGCACCTACGAGATCACCCTGCCGGCGGCCGAGTACAGCCTGATCTGCGGCTCGCCGCTCAGCGACAAGGGCAAGCTGACTCTCACCGGGTCGGGCGGCAGCAACGTCACCACCCCGGCGGCCGGCTCGGTCGTCGACCAGGCCGCACTGCAGTCGGCGGTCGACGCCTACACCGCGTACGTCAACGACCAGGTCGTCAAGCTGCAGGCCGCCGTCACAGCGTTCACCGACGCCGTACGCGCCGGTGACCTGGAGAAGGCCAAGCAGCTGTACGCCCCGGCGCGCGTGTCGTGGGAGGCGATCGAGCCGGTGGCCGAGCTGTTCCCCGACAGCGACGCGGTCATCGACTCGCGCGCCGACGACTACGACGGGGCCGAGGCCGACCCGGACTTCAGCGGCTTCCACGCCCTCGAGTACGGCCTGTGGGCGCAGGGCACGATCAACGGGGCGACCGTCGACCTGCCGGCCCTGGCCGACCGTCTCGACAGCGACATCGCCGCGCTGATCACCAGCGTCAAGGGCCTGACCATCGCCCCACAGGTGATGACCAACGGCGCCGGAGCACTGATCGAGGAGGCGTCGCAGGGCAAGATCACCGGCGAGGAAGATCGCTACTCGAAGACCGACCTCACCACGCTGGCGGCCAACATCGATGGCTCCCAGGAGATCTTCAACTTGCTGAAGCCACTGATCACCACCGCCAACTCGCAGCTGGCCACCGACCTGCAGGCCTCGTTCGACAAGGTCAACGCGATCCTCGAAAAGCACAAGCAGGCCGACGGGACGTACACCCCGTACGACCAGGTGCCGCAGGCCGACATCGACGCGCTGAAGACGGCGATGGCCCAGCTGTCCGAGGAGCTCAGCCAGATCACCGGCTCGCTCGGCCTGGTGGCCACGGGCTGATGGACGGTCGGCTGTCCCGACGCGCCCTACTGGGCGCCGGCGCAGCCACCGGTGTCGCCGCGCTCGTCGTCGGTTGCTCCGACAACGGCGACGGCGGCTCTGCATCGGCCGGCGACAGCGGATCGGCCACCCATCGCGGCCGGTCGTGGGTCGACCACCTCGGCGCCCATCAGCCCGGGATCACCACCCCGGCGCCCGAGCACGTCGTCCTCGCCGGCTTCGACACGACGGCCACCGACGCCGATGAGCTGCGCCGGTTCCTCCAGGCCCTCGCCGACGAGACCGACGCGCTCGCCAGCCAGACGATCCCGACCGATCCCAACGATCTGCTGCCGCCGCCGGACAACGGGATCCTCGGGTTCACCGCCGAGCCCGACGACCTGACCATCACGCTCGGCATCGGCGCGGCGCTGTTCGACGAGCGCTTCGGCCTCGCCGATCGCAAGCCGACCGAGCTGATCCGCATGCCGGTGTTCCCCAACGACGAGCCGCACCCCGACTCGAGCCACGGCGACCTCCTGCTGCAGATCTGCGGCGGCACCGAGGACACCGTCACCCACGCCCTGCGCCGGCTGATGCGCGCCACCCGCGCCGGGCTGACGCTGCGCTGGATGGCCAACGGCTTCGTCCGCCCGAACACGCTCACCGAGGGGCAGGTGTCGACGCGCAACCTGCTCGGGTTCAAGGACGGCACGGCCAACCCGTCGCCGACCAGCGACGAGCTGATGGACGAGCTGGTCTGGGTGCAGCCCGGCGACGACGAGCCGTCGTGGGCGGCAGGTGGGACTTACCAGGTGGTCCGGGTGATCCGCAACCACGTCGAGTTCTGGGATCGCACCGCGCTGCGCACCCAGGAGCTGATCATGGGGCGGCGCAAGGAGAGCGGTGCGCCGCTCGACGGCGAGGACGAGGTCGACGTGCCGCACTTCGACCAGGATCCGGACGGCACGCTGACGCCGCTGACCGCGCACATCCGCCTGGCCAACCCACGCACCGCGGCGACGGAGAAGAACCGCATCCTGCGCCGCGGGTACAACTACGCCAACGGGTTCACCGCCGACGGACAGCTCGACCAGGGCCTGCTGTTCGTCTGCTTCCAGCGTAGCCTGAACGACGGGTTCATGACCGTGCAGACGCGACTCAACGGCGAGGCGTTGGAGGAGTACATCCGCCCCGTCGGCGGCGGCTTCTTCTTCGTCCCGCCGGGGCGCTCGAAGGCCGGCGAGATGTTCGCCGCCGGCTTGTTCCGTTGATGTTCGTGCTCCGGTCGCAGCCAAGCTGCTCCCTGCGCCTGCCGTGCTCGCCGCCTCCGCTGCGCTTCGGCGCTCGCCGCGCCTTGGATCGGTGGTACGTCTTCGCTAGCCCGTCTGCTCCAGGCGGGTGACGAGCGCCTCGCCGGTCTCGGCGCGGACGATGCCGGCCGCGTCCGGCAGCCAGAGCACGGCGCGCTGCGGACGGGGGACGCGCCGGCCGCGCAGCTCGACGTCCACCCGGCGAGCCGTGGCCACACCGTGACCGTCGCCGAGGCCGCTCCAGATCTGCCGGGTGGCGACGAGCTGCACGTCGCAGCCGAAGCCGTCGAGCACCCCGACGGTGACCAGCACGGCGCCCCGTGACTGGGCCCGGCTCTGCAGCCGGCGAGCGATAGGTGGGCGGATGCGCAGCCGTGGCCCGAGGACGACGACGTCGAAGCCGTCGATCATCGCCGCGACGGCGTCGGCCCAGCGCCCGCCGTCCATCCCACCCGGCGGCTCGGTGACAAGGACCAGCCGGCCGGCGGGCACACCGAGCTCGGCGGCAGCGCGCACCCCGAACGCCGGGACGCCGGCGACGGCCGCCCAGGACCCGGAGCACAGCGGCCCGGCGGCGACCGCCATCGCCAGCGACATCGACGCCGGGCCGGTGCAGCCGACGGTGCTGCCGCGCTGGACCCGGCCGGCCGGCACCAGCGCGGCGAGCGCGTCGAGCAGTGGCAGCGTGCGCTGATCGGCGGCGACCATCAGGCGCGATGCTACCGAACACACGTACCCTCGTCGCCCCGGCGTGACGGTCGTGGATTGCTATGGTCCCATCCTCCGATGTTCTGAGCGAGGGGGACCGGACCATGGCCACTGCGCGAACCTGAGCGCGCCACGACGACCGAAGGTCATTGGGATCCGGTCGAGCGCGCCACAGCGCACTGGCAGGCGCACGGCTTCGGCGGCGGGCCACGACTGCTGGCGTCGCTGTCGATCATCCGCGTCGAGGACCTGATCCGCACGAACAACGCCGTCGTCCTCCAGCCGTTGCACCTCACCCACGCCCGCCACGAGGCGCTGGCGATCCTGTTCTTCAGCCGTGACGGACAGATGAAGCTCAGCGAGCTCGGCCAGCGGCTGCTGCTGCACCCGACGAGCATCACCAGCACCGTCGACTCGCTGGAGAAGCTCGGCTACGTCGAGCGCACCCCGCACCCGACCGATCGGCGGGCGACGATGGCGACGATCACCGCCGCCGGTCGGCAGGCGATCATCGAGACGTCATCGGCGATGCGCGACAACGACTACTGGCTCGACGCGCTGACCGAGGAGGAGGCCGAGCAGCTGTTCGTGCTGCTGCGCAAGGTCCGCAGGGCCGCGGGCGACATCGTGCCCGTGCGGCATGACGTGATCCCGTGACGTCAGCGGCTCAGCGACGTCAGTGATTCGCCCGCCACTTGGCGAGCGCCGCGGCGCTGCGCTCGCGCAGGTGCACCGGGATCATCTGCTCGTAGGCCGAGACGCCCGCGCCGCCATCCGCACCAGCGCCGGCTGGTGCAGCACCGCCACTCGAGCCTGCCGCCGGTTCCGCCGTCGGTTCCTCGTAGGACGGCTCCATACCCGGCTTCCAGTACTGGTACATGTCGCGCACCACGTCGGGCAGGTCGTCGCCGGTGAAGCCCCGGGCGAGCTCGACGGTGACGATGTTGCCGAAGATGTGGACCTTGTCCACGTGCCCCGTCGCCAGCAGCTGCCGGGCCAGCGACGCCGCCGGGCGCGGGCCGATCGCATCGGCTGCACTGGCGAACTCCTCGTGGCCCATCCCGGTCAGGTTGCGGTTCGCCTCGAAGCGCAGAACGCCGGGCGTGCTGCTCGGCTTGACGACGACGGCGACCGGCTGACCCATGGCCGCTCAATGTAGTAGCGCCACCCCGACGACACCGCTTCCACGCTCCTGCCCGATCGGCAGCGACCCGGTGCCGGGGAACTTCTTTTCGCGCCCTCACGGATCGTCAGTGACGCAACCCTGGCACCGACGGCCCAGCCCCCTTCACGGATCGTCAGTGACGGAACCGGAACCGGAACCGGAACCGGAATCCGGTCGGGCGGACGGGCGAACGAACGGGCGGGCGGGCGGGCGGACGAACGGCTGATCGCCCGTTACGTCACCGACGATCCGCTACGAAGGCGACCACGGCACGACGACATCCGTTGCGTCACTGACGGTTTGTCACGGGGGCCTTCGGGCTCGACCACCGCTCGTTGCGTCACGGACGATCCGAGACGGAGGCAGCGACATACCACCCGCCGCACCCGGCCCACCTCCGCGCTCGTCGAGGCCGCGTGGGCGGCGATCCGTACCAAGGACTGCTACCTCATGGTGCGGTTCCAACGCATCCGCAAACGACGCGGTGAGCAGCGAGCCCTGATCGCGATCGCCCACACACTCCTGATCATCTGCTGGCACCTGCTCACTGACAACACCATCTACAACGAACTCGGACCCGACTACCTCGCCGGCAGGGACCAGCCCGACCGGCGCCACCGACAACTCGTCGCGCAACTCGAACAACTCGGCTACACCGTCGAACTCGCACCCGCCGCCCGACCACACCACGGTCACGAATCACCAGCACGTTCATCACGCGCGCCCGAATCACAGCACGGGTCAAAGAACTTCGTGACACCCCCTGAGTACACCGGACGCATGGACGAGCACACCAACGAATCGGAGCAGTTGATCATCGGACGCCGGCCGTGCAGCTGGTGCACGAAGCCCGTGACGATCGTCTGCCGACCAGGCAGGCCGAAGCTGTACTGCAACCATGCCTGCCGCCAGCGCGCCTACGAGCACCGCCACGGCTTCTGCCATCAGCGGGTCCCGCGCCTCCTCCCCGGCCAGGCCGACGACGACCAGCGGCCGCCACTCAAGCCGACGGATGCCACCGGCTACGAGTGCGGCGGGATCTCGCTGCTCAGCGGCAAGCTCCACGCGATGCGCCCGAGCGTGCGACCCGAGGGCCGCCGACGCGAAACCCTGTGCGGGCTCCTCCAGGCACCGAACGGTCGCCGCTTCAGTCGCAGCCGACCGGACGCCTGCCTGACGTGCTCGTCGATCGCCACCAAGCACCCGCTGCGCCACACCATCGACGCGTCCAACGAGCTGGCCCGCCTCCGGGCGGTGATCGACGAGGCCGTCGAGCAGCGTCACCCACCAGCGGCCGCCCTGGCCTGGCTGCACGGCGACGCACCGCCGCGCATCGCCGCATGAGGACCGGGCGCGCCCATCTACCATCGCCGCGTGCTCCAACGCCACCGGATCGGACAGGTCGACTGGGTCGACGCCGTCGATCCGAGCGACGAGGAGCTCGACGCGCTCATCGACGAGTTCCACCTCGACGGGCGGGCGTTCGTCGACGCCCACCGCCGTGCCGCCCGACCGACGATGCAGTCGTTCGAGGACCACGTCTACGTCGTCGCCTTCAGCGGATCGCTCGACGAGATCGACATGTACGTCGGGCCCACCTGGTTCGTCACGATCCGCGACCGTGACGCTGCCAGCACGCAACCGTGGGATCCGTCCACCGCGCTCGAGCGCTGCCACCGCCGGCCGGCCGACAAGCTGACGAGCGGCATGATGCTGCTGATCGTGCTCGACGAGCTCGTCGACGGCTACTTCGATGCCACCGACACCATGGAGGACCGCGTCGAGTCGCTCGAGGACCGGATCTTCGAGGAGCCGCCCGTCCCGGCGGCGGCGCTGCAGCAGGACCTGTTCAGCCTCCGTCGCCAGCTGCTGGGACTGCGCCGCGCCGTCATCCCGCTGCGCGAGGTCCTCGCCTCGATCCTGCGCGACGAGGTCCGGTTCGTCACCGGCGACGCGGTCGTCGCCGGCCACTACGTGTTCGACAAGCTGCTCCGGGCGATCGATCTCGTCGACGAGCAGCGCGAGCTGCTCGGCAACGCCGTCGACGCCCACCTCGCGGTCATGAGCAACCAGATGAACCTCGTCATGAAGAAGCTGACGGCGTGGGGTTCGATCCTGTTCGGGGCGACGCTCATCGCCGGTATCTACGGGATGAACTTCACGCACATGCCCGAGCTGCGCTGGCACCTCGGCTACCCGCTGGCGCTCGCCACGATGGCCGTCGTCAGCTGGCTGCTGTGGCGGATGTTCCGCAAGCGCGACTGGCTGTAGCCGCCGGAGCGTCAGGAGCCCTGCAGCACGACGCCATGGCGCACCGCTACCACGAGGGCCTGCTGGCCGGCGGCGTCACCGGCTACCCATTCGAGGAGCTGCTGCTCGACTGCGCCGATCGGCGCTGTTCTGCCTCTGCTCCCCGATCCAGGCGGGCGCCGTCGAGCTGGTCAACGATCGGGCGTTCGCGCTCATCGAGGAGATGACCTGCCGCTCCGTCACAGCGATCCTCGACCTCGACGCCGACGAGCTCCGTCCGTAACGCGATTGCAACATTTGGCTGGCGGTCGGCCAGACTCACGGGATGCACACGATTCGACGCTGCCTCGGCGCGCTCACGTCGCTGCTCGCCGCCACCGCCACCGCCGTTGTCGTCACGACGGCCGCCGTCGCCGCACCCGGTGACGTCACCGCCGCCGGGCCGACGAGCTGCCCGCAGTACGAGGCGATGCTACGGACCTACGCCCCCGCCGGCGGCTGGGACGTCGCCCAGATGTCGGCGATCATCGCCCGCGAGTCGGGATGTGTCGCCACCGCCAAGTCGGCGCATGACTCCGGACTGCTGCAGATCAACCAGGTCAACTACACGTACCTGACGAACGTGCTCGGCGAGCCGGTGACGCGCGAGTCGCTCGGCGACCCGGCGCAGAACATCCGGGCCGGCGCCGCGCTGTGCTCGTACTGGCAAGGTCGTGGCGAGAGCTGCTACTTCCCGTGGAAGCTCGACCTGTACCGGCCACCGGCCGGTTCGCAGGCGACCGCAGCGGCGACGCCCACCGCTGCCACGACGACGACCACGACGACCGCACCGGCGCCGGTCGCTGGCCGTTGCACCCAGTACGAGGCACTGCTCGCGGCGAACGCTCCGAAGGGCGGCTGGGACGTGCAGAAGATGTCACAGCTGATGTGGCGCACGTCGCGCTGCAACCCGGCCAAGCGCACCGGCGGCGTCACCGGCCTGCTCGGCATCAGCGCCTCGCACGGCGCCGCGCTGACCAAGCAGCTCGGCACCAAGGTCGACCGCACGACGCTGACCGATCCGGCGCTGAACATCCGTGCCGCCGCCGCGCTGTGCCAGTGGTCGGTCGGCATCGGCCGCTCCTGCTACCGCCCGTGGGGTGGCTGACCCATTGCCGGGGGCTGCGCCCCCACTCGCTGCGCTCGCGCCCCATCCCCGCCCGGCTCCCTGGCCGTCGCGCGGTCGGGCCAGGATGCGGGCATGACATCTGCCCACCCCGCCTTCGACAACCGCGTCTCACGCGACCTCGGCGTCGACATCCCGATCGTCCAGGCGCCGATGGGCTGGATCGCCCGCAGCCAGCTGGCGTCCGCCGTGAGCCGAGCCGGGGCGTGCGGGATCATCGAGACCTCCTCGGGCGAGCTGGACGCGATCAAGCACGAGATCCGCGAGATGACTCGGCTGACCGACAAGTCGTTCGGCGTGAACATCGCCCAGGCGTTCGTCCGTGACCCGCACATCGCCGACTTCGTGATCGAGCAGGGCGTCCGGTTCGTGACGACGTCGGCCGGCTCGCCGACCAAGTACACCAAGGTCCTCAAGAACGCCGGCCTCACCGTGTACCACGTCGTACCGACGCTGGCGGCGGCGCTCAAGGCCGTCGACGCCGGCGTCGACGGGCTGGTCGTCGAGGGCGGCGAGGGTGGCGGGTTCAAGAGCCCGACGCCGGTGTCGACGATGGTGCTGTTGCCCCTGGTGCGCTCGCGCGTCGAGGTGCCGATCATCGCCGCCGGCGGGATCGTCGACGGGGCGACGATGGCCGCGGCGTTCGCCCTCGGCGCGGAAGGCGTGCAGATGGGGACTCGGATGGTGTCGGCACTGGAGTCGCCGGTGCACGACAACTGGAAGAACGCGATCGTCGCCGCTGCCGAGACCGACACGCTGTTCCTCAACGACCGCCACTCCCCCGCGCTGCGCGCCCTGCGGACCAACCGAACCGAGTCGCTGGCGCACGCCGAGCACAACGTGTTCGGCGACTTCGGCGACGCCAAGGCGCTGTACTTCGACGGCGACATGGATGCCGCGATCGCGCTGAGCGGCCAGGTGGCCGGCCGCATCGACAGCGTCCGCCCGGTGGCCGACATCGTCGCCTCGACCGTCGCCGAGTTCGTCGCTACTGTCGCGCGTCTCAGCTCGAAGGGGGTTCCAGCATGAGCACTGGCGACCGCGCCACTCCGATCCTGCCCGGCCGTCTCGGCAACCCGGACATGGCCCTGGCCGACGACCCGCGGGCCGATCCGCGGATGATCGCCGCGCTGGCCACCGTCGGCCTCGGCGGCCCGGCCGAACCGTCACCCGTCACCGGGGCGTCGCCACTCGACGAGCTGCACACCTACGTCGACGAGGCCGAGCAGGGCTTCGGTGGCCTGTTCGACGTCCTCATGGAGGGGCTCGAGCCAGTCGCCGGCGTCGAGCGCTCCGTCGAGATCGTCTCCGGCGTCGACGGCAACGACATCACGCTGTACGTCCACCGCCCGGCTCACACCGACGGACCCGTGCCCGCCGTACTGCACATCCACGGCGGCGGGATGGTCCTGCTCGAGGCGGCCGGGCTCAGCTACCAGCGCTGGCGCGACGAGCTGGCCGCCACCGGGATGGTGGTCGTCGGCGTCGAGTTCCGCAACGGCGGCGGCAAGCATGGCCGCCACCCGTTCCCCGCCGGCCTGAACGACTGCACCACCGCACTGCAGTGGCTGCACGACCACCGCGGCGACTTCGGGATCTCCAAGATCGTCGTGTCCGGCGAGTCCGGCGGCGGCAACCTGACGCTGGCGACGACGCTGAAGGCCAAGCGCGACGGCCGCCTCGGCCAGATCGACGGCGTGTACGCACAGTGCCCGTACATCTCCGGCGCGTACGCCGACCCGCCGGCCACGCTGCCGTCGCTCACCGAGAACGACGGCTACTTCATCGCCTGTGACCAGATGGGCGCGCTCGCCAAGGTGTACGACCCCGACGGCGAGAACGCGACGAACCCGCTGGCGTGGCCGCTCAACGCCGGCACCGACGACCTCGCCGGGCTGCCGCCGCACGTCGTCTCGGTGAACCAGCTCGACCCGCTGCGCGACGAGGGCCTGGCCTACTACCGCAAGCTGGTCGACGCCGGCGTGTCGGCGTACAGCCGAACGGTCAACGGCACGTGCCACGCCGGCGACTGCATCTACCGCACGGCGATGCCCGAGGTCTACTCGGCGACCATCCGCGACATCAAGGGTTTCGCCGACTCGCTGTAGATGTCCGTGCTCCGGTCGCAGCCAAGCAGCTCCCTGCGCCTGCCGTGCCGGCCGGCGGCGTCGTCGTCCGCTCGATGTCGTGGCCGTCCGCGACCGACGGGTGGCTGATCAGCGGCGAGGGCCTGTGGTCCACCCACGACGGTGGCACGACATGGGAGCACGTCACTCGGTGACGCGGGGCCGATCCGTCGATGCCGCAACTGGCGTTCGCCGCTGCGACCGACGCCGGTGTCCACGTCGTCGGTTTCACCAACCCCGCCGGCGGCGCGCTGCTCCTGCCCACCGGCGCTGGTACCGCGCTGCACAGCCCCGACGGGCTCACCTGGACCGGTGCCGGCAGCGGTGCCGCGCCGACGCTCAGGCGAACGCGTCGATCATCTGCTGGACGTCGCCGAGCGGGTAGAGGATCGGGCAGGTGCAGCCGTTGGCGACGTATTCGTCGACCTTGGCGCGCGCCTCGGCCGGCGTGCCCGAGGCGGTGAGCATCTGGACGATCTCGTCGGGGACGAGCTTCGACGCGGCCTCGACCTGCTCGTGCGTCGCCGGCCACGTCAGCACCTCGCCGACCGCGTCGAGCAGCGACTGCGGCACGCCGGACGCCTTCATGATGTGCGGCTGCTGACCGAGGTACTGGGTGACCATCAGGCGGGCCATGTCGAGCGCGGTGTCGTGGTCCTCGTGCACCGAGCAGACGATCAGCTGCGGGCGATCGATGTCGTCGAGCGTCCGCCCGGCCTTCTCGGCGCCGCGGGCCAGGGCCTCCAACGCCTGGGCGTTGTAGTCCGGGGAGACGAGGTAGTTGAGCACCGCGCCGTCGGCGATCTCGCCGGTCAGCTCCATCATCTGCATCCCGGTGGCCCCGATGTAGATCGGGACGTCCTTCGGCCGGCGTTCCTGGTACACGTAGTCGAGCTCGATGCCGTCGAAGTGCACGTACGACCCGTCGAACGTGACGGTCTCGTTGTGCAGCAGGGCGCGCACACAGGTGACGATCTCGCGCATCACCGTCAGCGGGCGGGCCCGGTCGATGCCGACCTTGCGAGCCAGCGGATCCCACCACGCCCCGATGCCGAGGATGACCCGGCCGGGAGCGAGGTCGTCGAGCGTCGAGAACGTCGCCGCCAGCCGTGCCGGGTTGCGGCTCCAGCAGTCGACGACGCCGGAGCCGACCTTGATCGTGTCGGTGACCGCGGCGAACGCGGCCATCGGCACCGTCGCCTCGCGCACCAGCCGGCTCTCCGCCTGCCAGACGGCGGCGAAGCCCTTCGACTCGGCGTAGCGGGCGATGTCCATCGCCTCACGGATCGGGTGGGCGTCCTGCAGGTAGACGGCGACGGGCGTGCTCATCCGGGCGATGCTAGGAGGAGCTGTGTCACGGGACGATGAAGTTGGCGGCGGTGCCAGAACTCGCTCGCCGGCCAGCGCCGCTCCAGCGCGTAGTGCTCGGCGCGCTCGCGCTCGTAGGCCACTGCCGACCCGCCGACGAACGCGTCATAGCCGTCGTCCTCACCCGTGCCCCCGGCGACGATCGCCGCCGCGGCCCGCCGCGCCGAGCGCAGTGCGAACGACACGCCCGAGCTGGACAGCGGGTCGACGGCAAGCGCGGCGTCGCCGACGACGGTGCACCACGGTGTCGCCGCAGGCGCGAGCACGTGCCCGGCGCACGACGTCAGCCGCGGCGCAGCCGTCGGCGTGCCGGCGGCCGCCAGGGCCAGCGTGCGCGGTGCGCGCTGGAGCGCCGCCCACCAGCCGGACGGGGTGCGCAACCGCAGCGCCGCGGCGATCGGCGCATCCGTGAACAGGGCGACGAGCCGGCGGTCGCCGGGCAACGGCGACGCGTACCACCAGCCGTCGGCGATGGCCTCGAGGAACGTGTCGCCGGCGGCGCTGCCGGGCGGCAGCGCGCAGACGACGGACGCGCTCACGAGCGAGTCGAACCGGCGGGCCGAGGCCCCGAGCCGGCGGGCCAGCCGAGCGGCGCGCCCGGTGGCGTCGACGAGGTGACCGGCGGCAACCGTCGTCAGGCCGACGTCGATGACGACGCCGCCGCTGCCGGCGCGGCGCGGCGCCTGGACGTCGCCGCGGTGCACGTCGACCCCCGCGGCCGCCGCCCGGTCGACGAGCAGCGCGTCGAACGCGGCGCGGTCGACGTGCCAGCCGTGACCGTACGGGCTGAACACGAACGAGCGGTCGGCGACCTCCTCGCCACCCCACGCGCTCGCCGTCTCATACGACGGGACGTGACCGAGCGCCGGGAGATCGTCGAGCACGCCGAGCTCGGCGAGCAGCGGGTTGACCGCCGGCGGCAGCGTCTCGCCCATCCGCATCCGCGTGAAGTCGTCGCGCTCGACGAGCAGCACCCGACACCCGCCACGGGCCAGGTGGATGGCCGTCGCCGACCCCGCCGGGCCGCCCCCGGCGACGACGACGTCGAACCGCTCGCACCGCGATGAGCGATGACGCGAACTGTCCGGCTCATCGCTCATCGCTTGCCCGCGGCCTCGATCTCGGCCGGCGTCGGGCCGGTCGGGCGGCAGGCACCGGCGACGCACTTGAGCACGGCGTCGAGCTCGATGCCCCACTCCTTCAGCCGCTCGGCGAGGCGCTTGCTGTCGTGGAGGTGCCCGGCGATGCAGCGCAGCAGGCCGCACATGCACTCGTCACCGTGGCCACCGCCGGACCCGCCACCGCGCGGATCGACCGGCCGGTCGCCGCCGTGCCACACCGACGCGGTCAGCGCCCGCTCCCGCTCGAAGCGGGCGCCCTGCGGGCTGAGCCCGCTGGCGCGGACGCGGATCGCGTACGTCCCGGCCAGCGCGGCGACGAACGCTCCCGTCGACGTCCCGTCGCCGGGAGCGAGCGCCACCGTGAACGTCGTGCCGTTCGGGGCGGTGACGTCGGCGCGCACGTGGGCGCCGACGAACGGCCGGTCGGCGACGGTCACCGTGGCGTCGATCGTCACGGTCGCACCCGGCTCGTGGCTCGCCTGCACGGTCGACGCCGCCAGGGCGATGTCCGACCACGCGTGGACGAGCAGCGAGTAGGCCAGCCGGCCACGGCTGGACGCCGCCGACCCGGTCGGCTCGACGTGCGTCGTCGCCCCCGGGACGCCGCGCCCGGGGATCTCCAGCACGGCCGTCCACGTCCCGTCGATCTCGGGACGATCCGCGCGGACGTCGGCCGGCAACGTCAGCCGGTAGTAGGTGACGTGCTGGCCGAGGACGTGGGCGAACCCCGGCCGGGCCTGGGCGACGGCCGGATCGATCACCTCGCCGTTCGGCGTCTCGACGGTGAAGCGCACGGCCTGCGGGGCGTCGGTGAGCAGGATGACGTCGACGCAGCGATCGGTCTCGGTCAGCGAGAACGGGATGCGCTGCTGCTGGCCGACGACCAGCCAACCGGTCGGGTCGAGCACGACCTCGGCGTTGGAGATCCCCGACAGGATCTGCAGGAAGTACTTCTTGAGCACGAACGCGTTGTCGCCACTGATCGGCCCGGTGACGAGGAGGTAGCCGCCGTTGTTGCCCGATACCGTCTGCAGTGCGGCGGCGCTGGTGTTCGCCGCCGTACCGAGGCCGATCGCGTACGTGCGGGCGTCGATCTCGGCGCTGACGTCGGCGATCCAGCGCGGGCTGTTCTCGACGCCGTCGGTCAGCACGACGAGCGCGTCGACGTCCGCCGTCGAACCACTCAGCGCCTGGCGGCCCTCGAAGATCCCGTCGCCGATCGACGTCGCCCCGCCGGGGTTCAGCCCGGGACCGCCGATCGCGGTGGCGATCGCCTGACGGCCGGGGTCGAACGCGTTCGTCGGGTCGCCGAGCATCGTCAGCGGGGCGACCGGCGTGGCGTTCTCGTTGAACGCGACGAGCGCGATCTGGTCGCCTTCGAGCATCACGCCGGTGAACACCTCGGCGGCGTCGACGAGGCTGTTGTGCTTGGTCCCCTGGCCGTCGCCGCGGTCTTCGCTCATCGAGCCGGACTTGTCGAGGACGAGCGCGGCCGACGCCGTCAGACGTGGCACGGAGCTCGCGGTGATCGGGATCGTCCACGTCTGCGACGTCTCGGCGCACGTCACGGTGACCGAGTCGGCGACGGCGTGGTGGTCGTTGGGCGCGGTGTAGACCACCCACAGCCGGGCGACGATCACCTCCGTCCCGACCGACGGGCCGACGGTGACGGAGCTCGCGAAGCGGGTCAGGCTGGCGTCGCTCGGGCCCGTCGAGAACGACAGCGTCACCGCCACCGGCGAGGTGACCTCGAAGACGATCGCCCGGCTCGTCGCCCGCGGCGTGCCCATCGGGCCCTGGGCGACGTCGAGGAACGTCAGCGCCGGCGTGACGAGGTTGACGACGGCGTTGGCGACGTCGCAGCGATCGACCTCGACGAAGTCGCCGCCCTGGTCGACGACGAAGCCGAGCGTGTGCCACTTGGCGACCATGTCGGGCGACGAGGTGACGCCGGGCAGCACCCAGTCGGTGTACGACCCGGCGCGCTTGACCTGGTTGGGCCTCGGCACCGGCCACCAGTTGGAGCCGCACGCCTTGAAGTCGTGCTGCCACGGCAGCGACAGCGTGGCGGTCACCTCGCCGGGCTGGATCGTCGCGTGGTCGACGCGGAACGGGGCGCTGAAGTGCGCGGCGTTGGTGACGAACGAGCCGACCTCGATGCCGGGGGCGAACGCACCACCGACGGCGTTCTCCAGCGCGGCCTTGTCGAGGCCGTCCGGGGTGATCACGCTCGCCGGCGACGGCACGCCCGTCCAGTCGTTGGTGAAGTTGCCGTCCTTCCAGCGCTGCATCAGGAGCAGCTGCGTCGGCGTCAGCTGCGCCGAGTTGAGCTGCGGCATGTTGCCGGCCGGCTTGAGCTTGTCGAAGATCGCCGTCGCCGTCGACAGGTTGGTCACCGGGTGGGTGAAGCCGTGGTGCCCGTCGGCGCCCTGGACGACCGCGCGGCTCGTGGTCGCCGCGTGGAGGATCGGATAGATGTCGTTCGTGTACGACGGCGTCGCCGGGGCGCTGAGCGCGCCGGTGCCGACGAACAGGTCGAACTGCTGGTCCCACAGGCGGATGACGTTGTCGGCGGCGACGCCGAACTTCGGCGGGCCGACGACGACCCACGCGCCGAGCGCGGCGAACGTCTGCCCGCCGACGGTGACGCTGGCGGTGACCGGGCCGTCGCTGGTGTCGTCGTACCAGTCCCCGCTGTGCAGGCCGCCGAGCGGCTTGTTCAGCGGCGACGCCGAGTGACCGAAGCCGCCGAGGACCAGCAGGTGCCCGTCGTCGTCGGTGCGGATCTCTCCGAGCGGGACGGTGACGGTCGGCGCGCCGGGGAGCGTGATCGTGCCGTCGTCGAACTTGGCGAGCTGGTCGGGACCGGTCAGCGTGCGCGGGCCCGGATCGATCGTCAGGTCGCTCGCCGCGCCGCTGTTCGACGTGATCGCCTTGCGGTTGGCGAGGTGCACGGTCCAGCTGATGTCGGCGTCGGCCGCGGTCAGCTCGGTGGTCGTGCCGTCGTCGTGGTCCGCGAACAGGCGGAAGCGGGTGGCCTGGCGCTTCACCCGGCACTGGGCGTCCTTGTAGCCGCCGGCCGGCGGGGTGCGGTCCCACGGCCGCTCCGGGCCGACGAACCAGTCCGTCGGACTGTTGCCGACCCGGGCGACGCCCAGCGCGGGATGGATGCGAACCTGCGTGATGGCCATGCCCCATCGACGCACACCAGCCGGGGCGAGATGCGCCCGTTCAGGCGAACCGTGTCGTTCGTGCTCCGGTCGCAGCCAAGCTGCTCCCTGCGCCTGCCGCGCTCGCCGGCTCCGCTGCGCTCAGGTCATGGCGGCGCCGGCGCCGAAGCGGGCGCGCAGCGCGTCCCACTCGTCGGCGCCGACGCGGCGGAAGACGTCGGCCGGGCTCGGCTGGTCGGGGTCCATCGTGCTCGTGGCCCTCACTGCGGCGAGCGCGGCATCGGCCGCGGCGACGGTGACGTTCATCAGCAGCGTCGGCAGGATCGCCACCCGATAGCCCATGTCGGCCGCGACGCGCAGGTCCATCACCGGCGTGCGCCCGCCCCCGACGACGTTCAGCAGGCACGGCCCGTCGACCAGCTTCGGCACCGCGGCGGCCTCCTCCTCGGTCTGGGTCGCCTCGACGAAGGCGACGTCGGCCCCGGCGGCGAGCGCGGCATTGGCCCGGGCGATCGCCTCGTCGAAGCCGAGCATCTGGCGGGCATCGGTGCGGGCGATGAGCACGAGGTCACCGCGGCGGGCCTCCGCCGCGGCGCGGATCTTGGAGACGAACTCGCCGGCCGGGACGACCTCCTTGCCGGCGAGGTGCCCGCAGCGCTTCGGCGACACCTGGTCCTCGATGTGCAGGCCGGCGATGCCGCGCGCCTCGTACTCGCGCACGGTACGGGTGACGTTCAGCTCGTTGCCATAGCCGGTGTCGGCGTCGGCGATCAGCGGGATGCCGATCGACTCGGCCATGCGTGCCGCGTTGTCGACCATCTCGCTCATCGTCAGCAGCCCGAAGTCGGGGTAGCCGCGCGACACCGACGTGCCCGCCCCGGTCATGTAACACGCCGCGAACCCGGCCTGCTCGACGAGCATCGCCCCGAGCGCGTCGTACGCCCCGGGGGCGACGAGCATGTCCGGGCCGTCCAGCAACCGACGTAGTTCAGCAGCCTGTTCCATGTCCGCCAGCCTGCCAGCTGCGTATGATCCCGCGGCATGGGGAACGACCTGCGCACGCATCGCATCACCGCCAACGGCATCAACCTGCACGTGGTCGAGTCCGGGCCGTCCGACGGTCCCGTGGTGCTGTGCAACCACGGCTTCCCGGAGAGCTGGTACTCGTGGCGCCACCAGCTGGCCGCCCTCGGCGACGCCGGCTACCGCGTGCTCGCCCCCGACATGCGCGGCTACGGGCGCACCAGCAAGCCGACCGACCCGCACGCCTACAGCACCGTGCACGTCGTCGGCGACCTCATCGGCATCCTCGACGCGCTCGACGTCGACCAGGCCGTGATCGTCGGCCACGACTGGGGCACCCCGCCGACCTGGGCGGCGGCGCAGCTGCGCCCCGATCGCTTCCGGGCGATCGCCGCCCTCGGCGTCCCCTTCGCCCCACCCGGCGAGGTGGCCACCACCGAGGGCATGAAGGCCGGGATGGGCGACACCTGGTTCTACTTCCTGCACTTCCAGGAGCCCGGCCGCGCCGAGGCCGAGCTGGAGGGTGCGGTCGAGCCGTTCCTCCGCGGCTTCTTCCACTCGCTGAGCGGCGACTCGCCGCGCCGCCCGTTCGAGGCGCTGGCCGGCGGCACCCGGCCCGGCACCGTGTTCGAGCACCTCAGCCAGCCGGACGCCCAGCCGGCGTGGATGACCGACGAGGACCTGGCGTTCTACGTCGGCGAGTTCGAGCGGACCGGGTTCCGAGGCGGCCTGTCGTGGTACCGCAGTGCCGACACGACGTGGGCGTTGAGCGGCGCGTTCAACGGGGTCAAGGTCAACCAGCCGGCGCTGTTCGTCTACGGCGAGCTGGAGCCGGTGCTCGACATGATGCCCGAGGCGCTGGACACGATGGCGCAGTTCGTCCCCAACCTGCGCCCACCGATCATGCTCCCCGGCTGCGGCCACTGGACCCAGCAGGAACGTCCCGCCGAGGTCAACGCCGCCCTCTTGGACTTCCTCGGCTCGCTCTGACGTTCGAGCCTCGGTCGCAGCAGAGCTGCTCCCGGCCGGCGACGGCCGGGCCGCCGCCTTCGTGGCGGCGGGTCAGCGGCATCGTTCGTCGAGCTGCAGATCAGTCACAGTCGCGAGAACAGACGGGCGGCCTGCTCGGCGGCCTTGGCCCTGACCTCGTCGAGGTCGACGCGTGTCGGGCGACCGTCGCGCAGCAGCACCTCGCCGCCGCCGGTGACGACGTCGAGGGCGCGCACCCCGGGCGTGAAGGCGACGTGCCAGCCGCTGTCGGCATGGTCGTAGCTCCACGTCACCCGGTCGTCGCGGGCCTCCGGGAAGAACGCGTAGCCGGCGTCGAGCCAGGCCCACACGGCGTCCGGGCTCGCCGTCAGATCGTCGGCGCGCAGTGCGACGTAGGCCAGCCGGGCCTCCTCCAGCATGTCGGCACCGATCCCGTCGGTGCCGAGCACGACACGGTTCGCCCAGCGCGCCGGGCGGGCGTAGCCGACCGCATTGTTCATGTTCGAGCGCGGGTTGTGGGCGATCGTGCCGGGCAACGACCGGTCGAGGTGGACGCAGTGGACCAGCAGCCAGTCGTCCTGCGCCAACCGTTCGAGGCGGGTACCGGCGGCGACGTCGTCGGGCCCCTCGGCGACATGGACGTGCACGCCGACGCCGAGGTCGCGGGCCAGGCCGGCGGCTGACTGCAGCGTGTCGTCCGAGCAGGTGAACGCGGCGTGGACGCCGACCATCCCCCGGCCGCCCTCGCGCAGGTAGCGCTCGTTCTCGGCCAGGCCGCGACGGGCGCCGTCGGGTCCGTGGCGGTCGGTGACGCCGTAGGCGGTGCTCAGCCGCACGCCGACCTCGGCGCAGGCGTCGGCCAGCACGGTGAGGCTGCCCTCGATGCACGACGGCGACTCGTGGTGGTCGACGATCGCCGTCGTCCCGCACTGCAGCGCCTCGACCGCGCCGAGCATCGCCGACCAGCGGATCATCTCGGCGTCGAGCGCGACGTCGAGCCGCCACCAGATCTGCTCGAGCACGTCCAGGAACGTCGTCGGCTGCTTCGGCGGCGCCGGCATCCCCCGCGCCAGCGTCGAGTACAGGTGGTGATGGCCGCACACGAGGCCCGGGGTGACGCTGCTCATGGGGACCATCTTCGCCGGTCGGGGACTGCGACTCGTGCGGACCCGAGCGGCGGCGTCGTACGCTCGCTCGGATGATCATCGCTGCGCCCATCGTGGAGCGGATGGCGCTGGACGAGGGCTCGTGGATCGACGTCGTCCGCGGCTTCATGCCGGTGGCCGACGCCGACGCGCTGTGCGCCGAGTTGCTGGTGTCGGCGTCGTGGGTGCAGGGCCAGGTGTTCCGCTACGAGAAGTACGTCCCCGAGCCGCGCCTCGGGGCGATGCAACGTGGCGCCGGCCGCCACCCGGCGCTGGTCGAGGCCCAGGACTGGATCCAGCGCCGCTACCGGGTGATGTTCGACGGCCTCGCCCTGGCCAGGTACCGCAACGAGCGCGACAGCGTCGGCTGGCACCGCGACCGTCAGCTGAAGTGGTTGGACGACACGGTGATCGGCGTGCTCACCCTCGGTCAGCAACGCCCGTTCGTCGTCAAGCCCAACTCGGGCCGGGGCCAGCGAGACAACTCCGACGACTCGTACGCCGGCGCGACCGACCTGTCCCCCGCCAGCGGCGACCTGCTGGTGATGGGCGGGCGCTGCCAGCGCGACTGGCTGCACGCAGTCCCCAAGTCGACCCAGGCGATGCGCGACCGCGTGTCGGTGCAGTGGCGCTGGACGTCCAAGCGCGGCCGCCCCGACACCGCCCCGAGCTTCTACGACCGCCGAGAGTTCGGCCGCCGCTGAGGTTTGTGTCGCCGCACAAGGTGCACGTGCCGTCTGTGCGGCGACACGAACCGCCGGCTGCCCGGGCAGGTCAGGCTTCGACGGTGACGACGAGGGCGCGCATCGGGGCGTCGACGTCGGTGGCCCCGAAGCGCTCGGTGATCAACGCCGTCACCCGCTCGGCGACACGGTCCAGCGCGGCTGGGTCGCGGGCCTCGACGTCGTTGCGCGTCGGGGTGCCGTAGCAGAACGCCGTCGACGCCTCCGCGGCGCTGGCCGCCCGGCAGCGCAGGTCGACGACGTCGATCTGCGGCGGCGCGGCGAACCCGCCGGCGGCGAGGTCGGCGGCGATCCGCACCGGGTCGTGGTACCCGTGCGGCACCCGCGCCAGGAACTGCGGCGGGTCGTCGAACACGTCGGCGAGGGCGTCGCGCACGCAGGCCGCCAGCGGGCTGTCGTCGATCGGCCCCCACACGTCGAACACGAACCGCCCGCCGGGTCGCAGCACTCGACGCACCGACGCGTAGGCGGTCGCCTTGTCGGGGAAGAACATCGCCCCGAACTGGCAGACCACCACGTCGAACGAGGCGTCGTCGAACGGCAGCGCCATCGCGTCGGCCTGGCGCCACGTCACCGGGCGGGTCGTGCCGCGCGCCGCGGCGCGGTCGAGCATCGGCTGGTTCAGGTCGGTGGCAACGATCGTCACGGTCTCGGGCAGCGCCGCGGCCAAACGGCGGGTGACCGCCCCGGTGCCGGCGGCGACCTCGAGCAGCGAACCCTCGGCGAGCTGCACCCGCGAGCAGACGTCGACCGCGTACGGGTCGAACAGCATCGGGACGAGCAACGTGTCGTACAGCTCCGGGATCTGCCCGGCGAAGCGGACCGCGGATTCCTCAGGAGTCCCCACGCCGGGGACGCTACTCCTCGCCGGCGGTGGCCGAGCTCCGCATCGGCAGGGTCGTACGCCAGACACCGTCGACCTCGTGCAGCGCCGCGGCCACCGCGCCGGCGGTCGGTACGAGGCCGATCTCGCCGACCCCCTTGACGCCGTAGGCCGCCTTCGGCTGCGGGCACTCGACCAGCTCGACCTCGATCGGCGGGACGTCCTTGGCGCGCAGGATGCCGAGGCTGCGCAGCGTCTTGTTCGTCGGGAAGCCACGCTCGTCGGACGGGAAGTCCTCGGTGAGCGCGTAGCCGAGGCCCATGTGCACGGCTCCCTCGATCTGGCCCTCGCACAGGCGCGGGTTGACGGCCCGGCCGACGTCGTGGATGGCGACCACCTTGTCGATCGCGCCGGTCTCCGGGACGGCGACGACGACCTGCACGGCGAAGCCGAACGCGGCGTGGATGGTCGGGTTCGGGACGTTCGGGTCGCCGAGCTTCTGGGTCCAGTCGACGACGTGCTCGGCGATGTGGTCGACGCCCGGCGTGCAACCGGCGGCGAGCGCGGCCTGGCAGGCTTTCTGCACCGCGGCCGCGGCCATCAGCGTGCCGCGGCTGCCGGTGGTCTGGCCGAAGCCGATCTCGCGGGTGGTGTCGACGATCACCTTGATGCGCGCCGGGTCGACGCCCAACTCCTCGACGGCGACCTGGAGGGCGACGGTGTGCACGCCCTGGCCCATCTCGGTGAACCCGTGGCGGACCTCGATCGTGCCGGTGCCGGACAGCCCGCTGCCGTCGGGGCCGGCGTCGTGGAAGTGGACGACGCCGCCGGTGACCTCGCGCAGCCCGTTGCCGAGCCCCGAGTTCTTCAGCCCGAGGCCGATGCCGACCGCACGCCCCGCGGCGCGCGCCGCGTCGACGTGTGGCTTGGCCCGCTGCAGGCACTCGGTGGCGCCAAGACAGCCGTCGTCCATGATCTGGCCGGGGCCCCACACCTCGCCGGGCTTGATCACGTTGCGGTTGCGCATCTCCCAGCCGTCGATGCCGGCGGCGGCGGCGAGGCGGTCGATCACGCCCTCCATGGCGAACTGCGCCTGGTTCGCGCCGAAGCCGCGGAACGCCCCGCACACCGGGTTGTTGGTGCGCACCGCGAGGCACTCGACGTCGATCGCCGGCACCCGGTACGGCCCGCTGGCGTGACCGGCGGCGCGCTCCAGGACCTTCATCCCGACGCTGGCGTACGAGCCGGAGTCGCCGATGCCACGGACCTTCAGCGCCGTCAGGCGCCCGTCGGCGTCGCATCCCGCCCAGTACTCCAGCCGGATCGGGTGGCGCTTGGCGTGCACCAGGAAGCTCTCCTCGCGCGACAGCGTGCACTTCACCGGGCGCTTCAGGAGCCAGGCGGCGAGCGCCGTCTGCCCCTGGTTGCTCATGTCCTCCTTGCCGCCGAACGCCCCACCGTTGGAGACCAGCTCGACGGTGACCTGGTCGGTCTCGATGCCCAGCAGCGAGGCGATCTGGTCCCGGTCGTCCCACACGCCCTGCCCACCCGAGTAGACGTGCAACGAGTGCCCGTCGTCGCTCGGCACCGCGAGCGTGCTCTCCGGCTCGAGGAAGGCGTGCTCGATCCGCTGGGTCTGGAACACCTCGTGGACGGTGTGCGCCGATGTCCGAAGCGCCTCGTCGACGTCGCCGCGGGCGTACACGCTGCGCGACAGCACGTTCGAGTCGGTGCCGTAGACGGCGATCTCCGGATCGTCGATGGCCGCGACCGGGTCGGTGATCGGGCGGTGCGGTCCGTAGGTGACGTCGATGAGCTTGGCGGCCTCGCGAGCCTGCTGCTTGGTCTCGGCGACGACGATCGCCAGCACGTCGCCGGCGTACGACGTGCGCTGGCCCTCGCCGATCATCACCGGCCAGTCCTTGTAGATGATCCCGACGTACTGCTTGCCGGGGATGTCGGCGGCGGTGTACACGGCGACGACACCCGGCGCAGCCTTCGCCGCGGACGTGTCGATGGCCAGGATGTCGGCGCGGGTGTGCTCGGTGAGGTGCAGTGCGCCATGGAGCATCCCGGGGACGCGCAGGTCGTCGACGTAGCCGCGGTCGCCGAGGCACAGCTCCTGGGCCTCGAACTTGGCGCCGCTCGTGCCGACGCCGCCCGGCAGCGCGCAGTCGACCGGCGTGCCCTTGGCCACCGCGTCGATGGCGTCGAGCACCTTGACGTAGCCGGTGCAGCGGCACAGGTGGGCGCCGAGGTGGCGGGCCATGTCGGCCCGTTCGAGTGCGGCACCCTTCTTGTCGATCTGCGCCTTGGCGCGCATGACGATGCCGGGGATGCAGAACCCGCACTGCAACCCGCCGCAGGCGGCGAACGCCTCGGCGAACCGGCGCCGCTCGTCGCTCGACACACCTTCCAGGGTGGTGACCGACTTGCCGGCGGCGCGAGCCACGGGGAACTGGCACGACACCTGGACCTTGCCGTCGATCATCACCGTGCAGCACCCGCACTGCCCCGACGGTGAGCACCCGTCCTTGGGCGACGTGACGTCGAGCTCCTCGCGCAACGCCGCCAGGAGGTGGGGGTGGTCGTCGCGCACCGAGACCGGGACCCCGTTCAGCGTGAGCTCGATCGCCATCTGAACATTTTGTCAAAGAACGACCGCCGACGGAAGGCTGCGGACCGATCGCTCACGAAGCGTTCACATCGCCGACCCCGGCAGAACCTGATCAGGGCATCGGCAAAACCTGGTTGGAGGCCCGGCAAATCCTGATGAGGATCGCCCCGTGGAGGACCTCCAGCGACGGATGATCCACGTCGCCACGGAGGTGCTCCATGGTCTGCGCGCCGTGGTGATCAACGGTCCACGGCAGTCGGGCACTGGTGCCAGTCCTACGTCGACGTGCTCGACACGGCGATCGGCAGCCACCTGCTCAGCTCGGCTGGTCATCGCGACCGACCGGCCTGCACCACTGCCGCGATCGCGACGGCCGCGAGGTCGACGTCGTGCTCGAACGGGGCCAGTCGATCGTCGGCATCGAGGTCAAGGCGACCTCGTCACCGACGTTGGGAAACCCAGTCGATGCCGGCAAGGCGTTTGGGGTATCAACCTCGGTCATGCGGCGGTCAGCGTGCATCAGTGGTCGTCGATCTCGTCCTCACCGGGCGGGGTTCGGGTGATGACTCGCCGGGTGCTCGTGACCGGCGCGAACCGCGGGTTCGGCGCGGCGTGCGTCACCGCGTTCTCGCTGGCGGGCTGGGACGTCGTCGCGGTGTCCCGAACAGCGACGTCCCATGGCGCAGGCAGCGTCGATCGTGTGCAGTGGGACGTCACCGACGACGACACCAGCCCACTCCTCGAAGCGTTGCACCAGCGCCCGTTGGACCTCCTCGTCAACAACGCCGGCGTCGGGACGCCCGGCGCGCTGCTCGCAGGCGTCGACGTCGCCCGACTCCTCGACGTCGTCGACGTCAACGTCGGCGGCGCGATCCACGCGACACGTGCCGTGCTGCCCAACCTGCTGACCGCGCCGACCCCGCTCGTGCTCAACGTCACCTCACGGCTCGGATCGATCCAGGACCAAGCGGCCGGCAGATACCGCGGCTACGACACCAGCTACGCCTATCGGATCTCCAAGGCGGCCCAGAACATGGCGACGGTCTGCCTCGCCAACGAGTTGGCCCCGCGAGTTCGGGTGTGGGCCGTGCACCCCGGCAGCCTGCGAACGGGGATGGGTCGCGCCGGCGCGGACGGCGATCCGCTGGACGCAGCACGCCGCCTCGTCGAGCTCGCCACGGAACAGGACGTCGACAGTCCCCGACTGGTGGACCTCGACGGCGGGGAGATTTCCTGGTGAGCCTGCGGATCGTCCACGACCACAGCGACGCCGCCCTGGCCACAGCAGCAGACATCTGGGCGGCCGCGACAGCCCGGCGAGACGGCCTCGCCGAACCCCGCCCGGCTGTCGAGAAGCTGCACGGGCTGCGATCGGCGCTCGGCAACCACGGCGCCGCCCTGCATCTGGCCGTCCGTGGCGACGAGCACGTCGGCTTCGTCGTTCTCATCACCACCGGCCACACGACCGAGGTCCGCTACCTGGCGGTCACGCCAACGGCCTGGGGTGACGGCGTCGCCACCCGCCTGCTCGACCACGTGGCCAGACACGCCGACGCAGCAGGCTCCACGGTCGTCGAGCTCTGGGTCCTCGACGACAACGAGCGGGCGATCACCGTCTACCTGCGAGCCGGCTGGGCCACGACGGACAACGTCAAGACCCAACTCGACTCGCGACGCACCGAACGACGACTCGAACGACTGCTCGCCGAGCGGGGGCCGGGTTCGTCGACGAACGACGCAATGCCACGGTGGCGACCGTGAGCCCGGCACGACATCGGGGAGGTTCACGCCGGGCGGACGGGACGGCGACGTGTACCGCATCGAGATGACGCGACTCGTCGCCAACTGACCGCCCGGATTGGTGGCGGGCGCCGCGTGATGTCACTGCGCCTTCACGGCGACGACCTGCAGTCCGGAGATGCCGCGGACGTCGGCCGCGTCGGTCGTGTACAGGGGTAGCCCGCGAGCGATGGCGATCGCGGCGATCATCAGGTCGGCGGTGCGTCGCCTCGGCTGGCGCCCGGCACGACGGACGTCGGCGATCACCCGCCCGTAGGCGCGGGCGGCGACCTCGTCGTACGCCAAGACCGAGCCGGCGCACTGCGCCTCGATCTCCTGCAGCACCGCCTGACGTCGCGCCCGATCGCCAGGTGACCGCGCGACCAATGGTCCGGCGGACAGCTCGCCGAGGGTGATGGTCGTGATCCACCACGAGTCGGGCAGTTCTGCCAGCTCGACCCGACCCGCCGCAGCGTCGACGACGACGGACGTGTCGAGCACGCCCGTCGTCTCAACGGCGGCGGTCGTACGGGTCATCGTCCAGGTACGGGTCGACCACCTCGTCGAGGTCCGTGCGCCACGTGGCGTACGTCTGCTCGTCCACGCCCAGCACCCACAGCCGGCGGAACATGGCGTCGCCGTCCTGCCGGGTGACCGCAGCGGGCAGCCCGCGGTGGGGGACGATGTCGGCGATCGGCGTGCCGCGATCGGTGATCACGACGGTCTCACCGGCCTGGGCGGCACGGGCGAGCGCGCTGCTGCCGTTGTTCAGCTCGCGCAACGTCGCGGTCCTCATCGCGACGACTCTAGGACGCTTGTAGCTACATTCGCCACCAACTGCCGTGGCGATCAGTCGAGCGAGACGCCTCCCGACCCTCGCGCTCCACCGCGCCCCCAGGGAGCGCGCACGAAACCGCGTCACACCCCGCGCGCATGTTCGACGCCATGGACGACGAAGCAGATCGGGTCCTATTCGTCGAGGATCGACGTCGCCCCCGCGCGAGCATCGCGGTCCTGGACGACGAGCAACGGCTGACGGGCGGGTGGCAGACCGATGTCCGCCGCGCCGGCGACGTCGTGCACCGGACGGCCGGAGCGCACAGTCCGACCGTGATCGCGCTGCTCACGCATCTGCACGCACACGGCTTCGTCGCCGCGCCTCGTCCCGTCGACGGCGGCTTCGGTCCCGACGGGCGCGAGCGGCTGAGCTTCGTCGACCGGATGATCGAGCACGCCATCTCCCGCTGACCGCCACGTCACGACCGGAAATCAGTTGCCACTCGAACATGTGTTCGTTATCCTGTGTCCGTGGATGTCGCCGGTGTCGTCGAACGGGTCGCAGATGACCTCGTACTCCTCGGAGATGTCGATCTCGATGCGTTGTGCGATGCCGAGCTGGATGCAGCACTGATCGCCATCCAGCGGTTGCGCCGGCTGTTCGACGCGCAGCTGTGCCGCTACGCGCACCGTTGGGAGCAGCGCGGCGTATGGGCCTCCGACGGGTCGAAGTCGTCGCCGGCGCGGATGGCCCACGACGGCCACACCGGCAAGGCGTCGGCGCAGCGAGTGCTGCTACGCGGCCGCCGCCTGGAGGCTGCCCCGATCGTCGCTTCGGCGTTCGAGGCTGGTGAGCTGTCGGTCGATCAGGTCGATGTGCTGCTCGCCGCCCAGCCCGGGCGTGAGGTGGTGTTCGCCCGTGACGAGGAGACGCTCGTCGATCAGACCCGCCACCTGCGCGTCGCCGAGCTGGACAAGGCGCTGGAGTACTGGCGTCACCGCGCCGACGCCGAGCTCAACCACGACGGCCCGGAACCCGCGCTGCCCGCACCGTCGTTGACGTTGACCCCGATCCAGGGCGCCGTCGCCATCGACGGCGAGCTCGACCCGGTCGGCGGCCAGATCGTCAGCAACGCACTCGACACGATCATCACCGAGCTCGGCCTCGACCGCCCGCTGCCCGAACAGCGCGCTGCTGCGCTCATCGAGATGGCCCGTCGGGCGATGGCCATGCCAGCGAACGGGCGCCCAGCGCGGATCCTGACGAACATCGCCGTCGGCCACGACGCGTTCGCCCACCTGTGCGAGCTGTCCAACGGGACCGTCATCCGGCCCGGACACCTCGTCCCGTACCTCGACGCGTTGGATCTCCGTTCGATCCTGTTCGACTCCGCGACCCACGCGGTCGCGACCTCGAAACGACGCACGTTCACCGGCGCGGTCCGGGCCGTGATCGAGGTCCGTGACCTGCACTGCCAGCACCCCTCCGGCTGCGACGAACCCGCGGACGGCTGCGACGTCGACCACATCGTCCCGTCCTCGTTCGGTGGCGAGACCTCGCAGGACAACGGGCGGCTCCTGTGCACGTTCCACAACCGCATCGAACCCCAACACGCCCGACCACCGAACCCGGCAGGCCACACGGTCGACGGTCAGCTCGCCGGTGTTCGTTGAGGATCTCGACCATCGCCGCAAGATCGGTCACGCTCCGTCCGGCTGAGGAGCTGCGGTCATCGGTGTTCCCGGCGCGATCGGGAGCACCGGCGTCACTCGCTGTCGACGACATCGGTCTTGTCGCCGACGACGAACGGAGCCTGAACGACGAAGTGCAGGTAATCGGCAGAGCTGTCCCTCATCGCGTGACGCTCGCCGGGCTCGACGACGAGCATGTCACCGGTCCTCAGTCGGGTCTCGACGCCATCGACCACGGCGATCGAGGTACCCCTCGCCACCACATAGATCTCGTACGTCTGCCGATGGACGTGGAGCTCGTCGACGGCGCGGTCGGAGTAGCCGACAGCGATCGGAACCGGCGAGTCCCATGGACCGGCGAACCATCCCTTGCCGGGCTGACTGATCGATCGAACGAGCACCCTGCGAGCTTCGCAGGCACGGACACGCGCTCGACCTCAGTCCAGCGAGACGCCTCGCTGGGAGGTGATCCGGCCGTAGAGCTCGGGGCGGCGGTAGTGGTCGAAGTCGAACACCGTGCCCGTGTAGCGCTTGCACCAGTCGAGGTCGCAGCGGGCGACGATCACCTCGTCGTCGGTGGTCAGGGTCTGGGCGACGATCTGGCCGCTCGGGGCGACGATCATCGACTGGCCGAGCGAGTCGACGCCCTCCTCCACGCCACCCTTGGCGACGCCGACCACCCACGTCCCGTTCTGGTACGCCCCGGACTGCATCACCAGCGCGTTGTGGAAGCCCTGGAGGATGTCCTGGCTCGGGTCGGGCACGTAGTGGATCGGCGTGTTGTAGCCGCACAGGATCAGCTCGACGCCCTGCAAACCCATCACCCGGTACGACTCGGGCCAGCGGCGGTCGTTGCAGATCATCATCCCGACCCGGCCGCCGAACGCCTCCCACACGCCGAAGCCGTCGGGGCTCGGCTCGAAGTAGTAGCGCTCGGCGTGCTGGAACGGGCGGTCCGGCTCGTTGGTCTCGTGGCCGGGGATGTGCGACTTCTTGTAGGTGGCGACGATCGACCCGTCGCGCTCGACGAGCGTCTGCACGTTCCAGCGACGACCGCCGTCCGCCAGCGCGTAGCCGAGGCTGAAGCCGACGCCGAGGCGACGGGCCTCGTCGAACAGCGGCCGCGTCGCCGCGTTGGGCATCGACCGCTCGTAGAAATGGTCGAACTCGGCGATGTCATCCACGAACCAGCGTGGGAAGAACGTCGTCAAGGCGAGCTCGGGGAACACGACCAGCTCGGCGCCGCGCGACTGCGCCTCCTGCAACATGGCGACGAGCCGAGCGACCACCGACTCGCGGTCGTGCTCGCGTTGGACGGGGCCCATCTGGGCGGCGGCGACGGTGACGGTGCGCGGCATCGCCAGCGACGCTACCGACCGTCGTCCGATGAGCCCGCCTGCGGGTGCCGTCACTAGCGTCCGCGCCCATGACGACGCTGGACGAGTTCACCGCCGAGGCCACCGCCTTCCTCGACGCCAACGCCACCCTCAAGGGTGCCGAGAAGAAGTTCGTCTGGGGCGAGGGCTCCGACAAGGTCTCGACGGTCGAGGAGAGGGACCGCGCCGAGGAGCTGCTCGACGTCAAGGCCGCCTGCGTGTTCCGCCGCAAGCGCTTCGACGCCGGCCTCGGCTGGATCACCGGGCCCAAGGAGTTCGGCGGGCGCGAGCTGCCGGGCGCCTACGAGCGGGCCTACAACCAGCTCGAAGCCAAGTACCAGACGCCGAACATGGGCGTGTTCACCATCGGCCTCGGCATGGTCGCCCCGACGATCCTCGCCCACGCATCGGACCGCGCCAAGGACCTGTACCTGCAGAAGCTGTACCGCGGCGACCTCGTCGGCTGCCAGCTGTTCAGCGAGCCGGGCGCCGGCTCCGACCTCGCCAGCCTGCAGACCCGGGCGGTGCGCGACGGCGACGAGTGGATCATCACCGGCCAGAAGGTGTGGACGTCGGGCGCGCACTACAGCGACATCGGCGAGATCATCGCCCGCACCGACCCGGACCTGCCCAAGCACAAGGGCCTCACCGGGTTCATCGTCGACATGCGGGCGCCCGGCGTGGAGATCCGCCCGCTCAGGCAGATGACCGGCGGCGCGAACTTCAACGAGGTGTTCTTCACCGAGGTGCGCGTCCCCGACGACCACCGCCTCGGCGACGTCAACAACGGCTGGAACGTCGCGCTGACGACGCTGATGAACGAGCGGGCGACGATCGGCGGGGGTGGCGGCGGCGGGGGCGGGCTGCTGACCCGGGTGATCGAGATGGTCCGCCACTTCGGGCTGAACGACGATCCGCTCGTGCGCCAGGGCCTCGCCGACCTCGTCATCAACAGCCGCGTCGCGGGGTACAACAACCAGCGCGCCGCCGACCGGGTCAAGGCCGGCGGGATGCCCGGCCCGGAGATGAGCATCGGCAAGCTCGCCGGCTCACTGAACACGACGCGGATGTGCGAGTTCGTCGCCGAGGTGCTCGGGCCGAAGCTGATCGCCGACAGCGGCGAGTGGGGAACCTACGCGTGGAGCCAGATGGTGCTCGGCAACCCGGGCGGGCACATCGCCGGCGGCAGCGACGAGATCATGAAGAACATCCTCGGCGAGCGCGTCCTCGGCCTGCCGAAGGATCCGGGCATCGACGTGACGAGCCCGTTCCGGGACATCAAGGTCGGGACCCAGACGAGCTGACGGCCGCGTCACGCGCCGCGTCGAGCTTGGCCGACGTCAGCCGCGGCACGGCGTAGACGAGCAGCGCCAGCCCGACGCCGCCGGCGACGAACCACGGGACGCGCAGCGCGGCCCCCCGCCCCCACCGCGGCTCGACGACGGTGACGAGGAGGCCGCCGAGCGCCGTGCCGATCGGCATCATCCCCCAGGCGAAGAAGCGGTAGACGCTGTTGACCCGGCCGAGCAGGTGGTCGGGGATGATCGCCTGGCGCAGCGAGACCGTGATGACGTTCCAGAGCACGCCGACGAGCGCGGTGACGCCGAACAGCACCAGCACGATCGGCCACGACGACGTCAGCCCGGTGGCCAGCGGGATGATCCCGCCGGCGGCGAGCGTGAGGTACAGCGACGGCCCGCTGCCGAGCCGGCGGCGCACCCACGGCGCCGTGGTGCCGCCGATCACCGAACCGATCGCCCCGCCCATCGTCAGCACGGCGAACTCGAGCGCTGACGTGTGCAGCACCTCCTGCGAGAACAGGACGAGCGTGGCGATCTGCAGCGCGCCGAGCGCGTTCATGATCCCGAGGATGATCGCCATCGGGCGCAGCAGCGAGTGGTGCCACAGCCACGAGAACCCCTCGCGCAGGTCGGCCTTCCACGCCCCGCGGGGCCGGTCGTCGGCGACGACGTGCTGCGCCTTGAAGCTGCCGGACACCAGGAAGACGAGCGCGGCGGCGACGACGAACGAGACCGCGTCGAGGGCGAACGGCAGGAAGAACGCCCCGGCGATCAGCAGGCTGCCGAGCGGCGGACCGACGAACGTGTTGGCCACCTGCTCGGCCGACCACATCCGGCCGTTGGCCCGCTCCAACTGCTCCGGCTCGACGATCGACGGGATGATGGTCTGCGCCGAGTTGTCGCGCAGCACCTCGGCGAAGCCGAGCAGCAGGCTGGCGACGAGGAGGATCACGTACAGCCCGGCGCGGGTGCCGACGACGTCCTCGATGTGCGCGGGGTCGGGCAGGTCGCTGCCGAGGCCGAGCACCGCGATCGCGACGAGCGTGGTCAGCACGGCTCGGCAGCTGTCCATCAGCACCATCGCACGGCGTCGGTCGACCCGGTCGGTGATCACCCCGGCGGGCAGCGTGAACACCAGCCACGGCAGGCGCTGGGCGACGGCGACCACGGCGACGAGGATCGGGTTGCGGGTGACGGCCGAGGCCAGCCACGGGTAGCCGATCTGGCTGACGCCGTCGCCGAGGTTGGACGCGACGCTGGCCGCGAACACCTTGTGGTAGCACGGGCCGAGGCTGGTGCGCTCAGCCATCGTCGTGATCCCGGAGCGCCGGCTGGTCGGTCGGGGCGAGCGCCAGCAGCAGGCCGTACACGGTGTCGCCGCCACGGCGCTCGTCGATGAACTCCATCGCCAGGGCGTCCAGGCGAGCCGCGTACTCGGCGACGCGATCTTCGGGGATGCGGGCGTAGCGCAACGTCGTCAGCGACGGGTCGCCGATGCGGAACGTCGACATCGCCTCGGCCAGAAAGCCGTGGTCGTCGCGCTGCGCGCCGATGTCGGTGCGCTCGATCATGATCGTGCGCGCCGTCCGTCCCCAGAACCGTTCCGTCAGCGCCCGGACCTTGCGGCTGCGCACGACCTTGACGAAGCCGGCGCGCTGCAACACCTTGAGGTGGTGGTCGACGGTGCCCTTCGGGCGGTCGAGCGCCTCGGCCAGCTCCGTCGTGGTGGCGGCACGCTCGGCGAGCAGGTGGAGGATCGAGCCGCGGATCGGGTCGGCCAACGCCTTGAGCTGCGCCGGGGTGTTGGCCGGCACGGTCTCGGCGAGGTCGTAGTCCGGTACCCGTGGTCGATCGTCGACCTTCCTTACGTCCCGCTTCTTTCGAACGTCCGACATATGTCGGATGTTAGCGCGGCATCAGCGGGACGTCACCGTGGTCAGTCCGTGGTCGTTCGCCCATCGTCCGACGTCGCGTCCTTCGAGGGCCGCTGCGAGCACGTCGGGAAACTGTGCCGGGGTGCAGGCGAACGACGGCACGCCGAGCGCGGCGAGGAGCTGCGCCTGCTGATGGTCGTAGGCCGGGGCGCCCTCGTCGCTCAGCGCCAGCAGGACGACGACGGTGACGCCGGACCGGACCAGCTCGTCGACGCGGGCCTGGAGCAGGTCGGCGTTGCCGCCCTCGTACAGGTCGGTCACCAGGAACAGCACGGACTCGGCGGGACGGTCGATCAGCTGGCGGCAGTAGCCGACGGCCTGGGCGATGTCGGTGCCGCCGCCGAGCTGGACGCCGAAGAGGATGTCGACGGGGTCGTCGGCGACGGCGGTGAGGTCGGCGACGGCGGTGTCGAAGGCGATCACCGACGTGCGCAGCGCCGGGATCTCGGCGAGCACCGCGCCGAACACCGCGGCGTAGACGACGCTGTCGGCCATCGACCCGCTCTGATCGATGGCGACGATCACGTCGCGGGCCAGGCTGCGCTGGCGGCGGCCGTAGCCGACGAGGCGCTCCGGGACGACGGTGCCGTGCTCGGGCAGGTAGTTGCGCAGGTTGGCGAGGATCGTGTGCGGCCAGTCGATGTCGGCCGGGCGCGGGCGGCGGCCGCGCTGGGCACGCGCCGAGCGCGCCGTGCACGGCCTGCTGGGTGGGCGTGGCCAGCCGTCGGCGGATCTGCTCGACGATCCCGGCCACCACCTGTCGGGCCGTCGCCCGGGTCGTGTCGGGCAGCAGCCTGTTCAGCTCGACGAGCAGGGTGACGAGGTGCAGGTCCGGCTCGACGGCCTGGAGCATCTCCGGTTCGAGGAGCAGCCGCTGCAGGCCGAGGCGATCGATCGCGTCACGCTGCAGCACCTGCACCGTGGGCGTCGGGAAGGAGCGGCGGATGTCGCCGAGCCAGCGGGCCACCGACGGCGCCGAGCGGCCGAGCCCGCCGGAGCGGCCGCCGCCGCGGGCGCGGCGCTGCGGCGAGCGGGTGTCGTAGATCGCCCCGAGCGCGGCGTCGATCCGCTCGTCCGCGCCCTCGAGCTGCACGCCGGTCCCGTCGGCATCCGGGTCGTCGGTGCCGCCGAGCACCATTCGCCACCGCCGCATCCGCTCGTCGCGCGACACCCGCGCCTGCTCGCTCACGACATCCCCCGCGATTCGAGATGCGCCGCCCCCGTGCGCACATCTCGAATCACACCCGGCCGCGGCTCGGCGTCGGTGGCGCTCGACCGCGATTCGAGATGCGCCGCCCCCGTGCGCACATCTCGAATCACGCCCACGCAGGGGCGCCGGCGACGGCCGCGCGATGCGAGATGCGCGGTGCCGGTGCACACATCTCTCATCGCGGGACGCCGAGGAGATGGCGGACGGCCTCCATCGCTGCGGCGGCGCGGGCGGGGTCGAGGTCGTCGTCGACGAGGGGGTCGGACGCGACGCTGCCCTCGGCGAGCAGGCGGCCGAGCTGGCGGCGTTCGGCCGGTTCGAAGCCGCCGAACGTGCGGCGCAACAACGGCGCGGCGGTGACGAACGCGTCGGGCGGCAGCGACGACACCCAGCCGTCGACGACGCCGAGCAGCTCAGCGTCGTGGACCAGCACCGTGCCGCTGCCGGCGAGGAAGCCCTCGACGAACGCCGCCCCCTCCCCCGGTGGTGTCCCGAACGACAGCGCCCGCGACAGGCGGCGCTCGACGCGGTCTCGGTCCCACGTACCGCCGTCGTGCAACAGCCGGGCGGCTCGGCCGCGGATCAGACCGTGCACGTCGCCGCGCCCGGTGAGCTGCTCGAGCACGGCCGGCCACGCGCCCTGCCTGGCAGCGTGGTCGGTCAACGCCAGCGCCGCCTGCGCAGCAGCGAGGCGCTCGACCATCGTCGACGCAGCCTCCTCGTCGAGCGAACGGCAGGCGACGACGAGGCCGGCGAGGACGCGCACGACGAGCCCGTCGAACACCGAGCGCAGCGAGCCGGCATCGGTGGACCTGACGTCGCCGTAGCGCAGCGCTGTGGCCAGCGGCACGAGCGTGTCGACCACCTGGGCGATGTCGGGGTCGTGGGCGGCCTGCGCAGCCAGGCGCTGGACCACGGGTTCGACGACCTCGGCGAGGTCGGCGAGCAGACCGACGTCGAGCACGGCGACGAGGTCGGCGAGCGCGGTCTGCGCAGCAGCGCGCTCCAGCAGCCGGCTCGTGGCGGCCGACTCGACGGTGGTCCCGTGCCCGGCGAGTCTCGATGAGGCGGACCGTCAGCTCCGGCTCCCACGCCAGCGACCACGTCTCCCGGAACGTGCCGCTGCTCCCCCGCCCGTCGGTCACCGTCCCCCACGGCACGCCGAGGGCGCGCAGGCGGTGGAGCAGCACCGACTTGGCCCGCCCGGTCGGCGTGCGGACGTCGACCTCGACGGTCCGCCGGCCGGGCTCCGGCTTGAGCCGGGCGCGGCGCTGCTGGACGGCGAGGTCGCGGGCCAGCGGCACCTGCGGGGCGTCGTCAGGGACCATGCCGATCGCCTCGCCGACGATCAGCTCGTCGTGGATCAGTGCCATGCCCGAGCCGCCGGCGGCGAGCACGGCCTCGGCGGCGTCGAGCACCTCGGCGAGGCCGGGCCCCGGTCGGCCGCGCAGCACCGCGAGCGCGCCGGCGGCGCGGGTGGCGGCGATCAGGTGGTCAGGCGATGCCGGTAGGTCGTGGCGACGCAGCAGCCGGGCCGCGTCGACGAACCAGCGGGCAACGCCGGCCTCGCCCGGGTTGGCGAAGACGTGCGCATACCAGCCCGGGCTGTGCACGCCGGCGGCGTACCCCGGGGCGCCGTCGACGCCGGCGGCCGACAGGCGGCGGTGGGTCCACGGCACCCAGCTGACCCCGACCTTCACCTTCGGGAGGGCGCGCAGGGCGCGGGCATCGGCCGCCGCGCTGGGCATCGTGTCCCGGGTGGCGCCGGGCGTCACGGCTACCCCGGCGGCGACGTGGGCGGTCGCCAGGCCGGCGAGGGCGGGGACGTGCCACGCCCCGCAGACGACGGCGATCCGGGCGAAGCCGTCGGCCACCGCCTGGCGGATGCACCGGCGCATGTGCGCCTCGCGCCGCTCCTCGGCGACCGACGGTGGTGGCGCACCCGACCGGACGGCGGCCATCGCCGCGGCGACGGCGTCGAATGCCGGCGGGCCGTCGCCGCGGTGCTCGACGACGTCGTCCCACCAGCGCTCCGGATCCGGGTCGCCGGCGGCCTCGGCGAGCGCGGCGAGCGGATCGACCGGCCGGCCGGGACCGGCGGCGAACAGGCTGTCGCCGTCGTGATCGTGGCCGGCCGAGAGCACGTTGGCCAGCGGCAGGTCGACGGCCCGCAGCTCGACGCCGTGGCGCACCGCCCACGAGAACGCGCACCACTCCGGGCTGAACCCGGCGAACGGGAGGAACGCGGCGCGGTTCGGCTGGTCGAGGACCCAGCCGAGTAGGGCGATCGGCGGCTGCAGCTGCGGATGACCGATCCACGCCAGCGCGGCCTGGCAGTCGGCGGGCAGCTCGACGAGCACCGCGTCGGGCCGCCACTCGTCGAGCGCGGCGAGCAGCGAGCGTGCCGAACCCGGCCCGTGATGACGGATCCCGAAGTGACGCACGCTCACCGCCCCTCGGGGGCTGGGCACCCGCTCGCTGTGCTCGCGCCCCATCGGCACCGGTCCCCCCGGCGGCCGCTCGGTCGCCATGAGCTCGCTGCGCTCGCTCACGAGAGCTCGCGGCAGGCGTCGTAGAACTCCTCCCATCCGGGGCGGTCGCGCACCACGCCCTCGAGGTACTCCCGCCAGGCGACGTCGTCGTGGACCGGGTCCTTGACGACCGCGCCGAGGATCCCGCCAGCCATCTCGCCCGGACCGAGCGAGCCGTCGCCGAAGTGGGCGGCGAGCGCCAGCCCGCTGGTGACCACCGAGATCGCCTCCGCGGTCGACAGCGAACCGCTCGGCACCTTGAGACTGACCCGGCCGTCCTCGGTGACCCCGTTGCGCAGCTCGCGGAACACGGTGACGACGCGGCGGATCTCGTCGTCGGCAGCCGGGACCGGCGGCAGGGCGAGCGTCGCTCCGAGCTGGCCGACGCGCCGGCGGATGATGGCCACCTCCTCGTCGGCGTCGGCGGGCAGCGGGAGCACGACCGTGTTGAACCGCCGTCGCAACGCCGCCGACAGCTCGTTGACGCCGCGGTCACGGTCGTTGGCGGTGGCGATGAGGTTGAAGCCGGGCACCGCCTGGACCTCGGTGGCCAGCTCCGGGACCGGCAGCGTCTTCTCCGACAGGATCGTGACGAGCGCGTCCTGCACGTCGCTGGGCATGCGGGTGAGCTCCTCGATCCGGGCGATCGACCCGGCACGCATCGCCCGGTACACCGGGCTGGGCACGAGCGCGGCCTCGCTCGGGCCCTCGGCGAGCAGCCGGGCGTAGTTCCAGCCGTAGCGCAGCGTCTCCTCGGTGGTGCCAGCCGTGCCCTGGACGAGCAGCGTGGAGTCGCCGCTGATGGCCGCGGCGAGGTGCTCGCTGACCCACGTCTTCGCCGTGCCGGGAACGCCGAGGATCAGCAGGGCGCGGTCGGTGGCCAGCGTGGCCACGGCGACCTCGATCAGCCGCCGCTGGCCGACGTACTTCGGGGTGACGACGGTGCCGTCGGGTGCGGTACCGCCGAGCAGGTAGGTGACGACGGCCCACGGCGACAGCCGCCAGTTCGGTGGGCGCGGCCGGTCGTCGCCGGCGGCGAGCGCGGCCAGCTCGGCGGCGTGCTCGTCCTCGGCGTGCGGGCGCAGGACGACATCGGTCACGAGCGCACCTCGCGGCCGGCTGGCCGAGCGACCGCACGCGAGCAGGACGGCGATGACGGGGACCCACCACAGGCGCCGCGGGGACGCAGCACGGACACGGTCACGGACCCACCTCGCGACCGTCCGGCCGAGCGACAGCCCAACAGGTTGGACGACGACGGCGAGGCACCGCGGGGCGAAGGTTCGGTCATCTGATCTCCAGCTCGGTGAGCATGCGGTGGCGGAGGCGGGCCAGGTCGGCGAGGGCGAACGCCAGCCCGATCGCCGGCGAGCCGGGGTCGAAGCGGTCGAGCCGTTCGGCGACGAGCGGCAGCGAGATGGCGTCGACCCGGGCGACGAAGTTGACGAGCACCGGGCGCTGGGCGCTCAGCGCGGCGCGGTCGCCGAGCGCGGCGCCAACAGCGTCGGCGGCAGCGCTCGCCGAACCGTGGAGCCGCGCGGCGAGCTGCGGCAAGGTCGGTAGGTCGGCCAGCTCGCCGATGGCTTCAGGGTCCGGCGCACGACGGCCGGAGGCGGCGAGGTGCGGCTGGTGGTCGACGAGCCATGCGGCCAGCGGGCCGGCGGCGACGAGCACCCGGGCACGGCGAACGGCGTCGGTGCGGTGGCGGGCCAGCAGCGGGCCGACCAGCTCGGGGGCGAGGCGCCGACCGCTGATGACGACGGCCAGCAGCCACTCGTCCTCCAGCACCGGCCAGTCGACGACGAGCTGCCGCCACGTGGCGGTGGCCGCCGGCGGCGTCAGCAGGCGTGGATCGCCGGGTGGCGCGGCGAACGGTGCCACCGCCGCTGCCGGGAGGATGCCGGCGCGGCGCATCACGGTGGTAGCCGCAGCCTGCTGCAGCAGGCGCTGCGACGGACTGTCGCGCGGCTCGTCGGCTGCGAGGTCGGCGAGCAAGCCGGCGGCCGGAGGTGGCGGCTCGCGCCGATCGGTCCCCAGCAGGGCGACGGTGAGCATCTCCTCCCACCGGTCGGCAACGGTCGGGGTCACGAGCGCAGCTCCTGGCGAGCCGGCCGACACAGCGCCAGCGGAGCGGGCGTTGATGTGGCGCAGCGGGTCCCCCGGCGCAGCCCCCGCGCAAGCACCGTCGCCCCGCCCGAACTCACCGTGGCATCGCTCGGCTCGCTCATGACGCCAGCCCCGGGTCGACGAAGCCGCGGTCGGCGACGGGACCGATGTCGACGACTCGGTCGGGCAGGTGGACGGTCAACGGGACGAGCCCGTTCGGCGTCCACTCACATGTCAGCGCCACCGGACACCCGGCGCTGCAGGCCAGCAGCATCGCCAACCCGTCGTCGCGCTGGTCGAGCGCCAGCGGGAGCGTGCCGGTGCGATCGGTGAGTGCCCAGCAGTGACCCGCGCCGGCCGGCGCGGCGACGAGGCACACCGGGATGCGCTCGGTCCACGGCTCGGCGACGAAGCCGTTGCCGATCGCCGCGCACGCCTCGGCGACGGTGCCGCCGGGATGCTCGACGGCCAGCGCGTCGACCGGCACGGCGTCACCGCGCCGACCGACGAGGGCGCGCAGGCCGGCACCCGGGTAGCGGAACACGTCGGCGGGCACGACGGTGCCGACGCGCAGGCTGTCGTCCAGCGACTGGCGGTACGCGGCGAACGACAGGATCATCGCCCAGCGCCCGGAGGCGGCGCCGCGCAGCCACACCCGGCGGACCTCGATGCGGTCCTCGCGCGTGTCGCTGCGCCCCATCACCTGCCAGCGGTCGGTCTCGGGCACGCCGGCGAGGACGTCGGCCTGGCGGACCTGCCAACCGAGCGCCACCGCCACCGAGTCGCCCAGCTCCGATGGCAGCTCCGGCAGGTGCCGCCCGGCGCGCGCCAGCAGGTGCAGGACGCCGAGCTCGGCGAGGACCTGCTCGTGCCAGTTCGGCCGCGTGCCGACCACCCCGGCGAGCCGGCGGATGCGGTTGGCCAGCCCGCCGACCTGGGCGTCGACCAGGCGGGCGGCGACGTCGTCCCACGTCGCGTAGCGGGCCAGCGCCGGATCGGCCAGCCCGGTGCGGACGCGGTCGTCCAGCCAGCGATCCAGCTCGACCAGCCCGGCGCGCATCCGGGCGATGCGGTCGTCACGACCCGACGTCGGCTCAGGTGGCGGCTGCCCCGCGGTCTCGCCCAGCGACGGCGACGGGAGCGCCGTCCCGTGCCCGGCCGCATCCGGCGTCGTGCCGACGCCCTCGGTGGCGGGCACACCCGCGGCGGCACGGTCGAGCCGGCGGGCGATCCACGAGGCGACGCCCGCCGGCGCCACCGCCGCCGGCACCTGGCCGCGGGCCCACAGCAGCAGGAGGGCCAGCGCGTGCTTGCACGGCACCACCCGGCTCGGGCACGAGCAGCGGAACCCCACGCCGACGTGGTCGGCCATCGTGTCGTACGGCTCGGCGCTCGACCCCGAGCAGCGCCCCCACACCGCCCGCTCGTCGCAGCCCAGCCCGCTCCAGCGTGCCGGCACCGCCAGCGGCTGCGCGCCGGCGACCGACGACGGCCGCGCTGCGAGCGCGAGCACCTGCTCCACCGCCCACCGCTGGTCGCCATCCGGGTCCATGCCGGCAACGGTACCGAAGGGGTGCGCGCCGGTTTCGGAAGCCTCAGCGTCGACGTTGCGGTGACGCGCGGCGCGACCGGAGTTCGCGCACGACCTGCCATGCCTCGCGCAGCGGCACACCAGCGACGTACGGGCGACCGCGACGTTCGCCACGCGGATCGAGCAGAGCGGCATCGACGAGCGCGCGCAGGTCGCGGCTCGCCGTGGCGTCGGTGAGCGTGATCGCCTCTGCGTACTCGACGAGCCGGATCATCACCAGGTTGAGGTGTGCCATCGCGGCGCGGACGATGACCGGGTCGTCGTCGTCATCGTCGAGCGCCTCCCCGGATCGCACCGGGGCGCCAGCGGCCGGGGTTCTTGGACAGGTCGTAGTTCGTCGTCATGAAGTGCAGCCGCGGAACGTATCGAGCATCAGCTCAGCCTCGTTCGGCGGTGGCCCAGACCGCGTAGAGCGGATCCCCGGGCGTGTCCGGCGGCGTGACCAGCATGGCCTCCGGCTCGGTCCAGCCGCCGGCGCGGCGGAAGTACTCGGCGACGATGTTCACGTGGCCCTCGTCGTCGGTGGCCAGCCAGCCGTGGATCGCCTTCGAAGGGAAGCATCTGTTGGAGAACGTCAGGACGAATGGCGCGTTCGGCACGACGACGCGCCGGACCGAGCGGAACACCTCGATCGGGTGCACCAGGTAGTCGACGGAGACGCAGCACACCGCGGCATCGAACGTCGCGTCGGCGAACGGCAGCTCCGGGTCGGCGTTGAGGTCGTGGACCACCCGCACAGACGCCATCTCGTTGGCGGCGAGCTCGGCGGCGTTCATCCCCACGACGGTCAACTCGAGCGGCGGGCGGCGGAGGTGCGAGATCCACGACGACATCAGGTCGAGCACCCGCCCGGCGACGTTGAGGTGCTCGTAGACCGCGCCCACGGCGGCGATCGCCCGATCGTCGATGTGCGTCACCAGCCGCGGCGGCCCGTAGAACGAAGGGTCCGGCGTCTCGTCCGTCCGCCTGAAGAAGCCGGGCGAGAACTCGTCGTCCACTCGCTGCACCTCGTGGCCGCGCCGATTCAGACCAGTGCCCGGTCGACGACGGCGCCAGCATCGACGAGCGCGTCGAGCAGCGCTCGGCGGCCTTCGAGCGCCGCCGGCTCATCGAGCCGGGCCTCACCGGTCCACATGACGCGGAGGTGGTCGAGGTTCTCCCAGATCGGGGCACGCGGCCACGGGTCGTCGGCGTGGCGCGGCGTGAGCCACCAGTGGACGTGCGGCACCGAGTTGCCGAGCAGCTCGTCGTTCATCTTCACCGCGCCGGAGCTGCGGTGCACCGCGGCGGCCACGGCCGACATCTCCCCGAGGTGGCCGAGCCGTTCCGCCTCCGGCAGGTCGTGCAGTTCGGGCACGCAGCGACGGGCGACGTAGAACGTGGCGCCGGCGTAGTACTGCGTCGAGTTCAGCCAGACGTAGCCGTGCGCCAGACGAGCGACGGCCATCGGGTGCTCACCGCGCTCGGCCCGCTCGATCTCCTCGCACAGGAAGCAGGCCATCGCCGCAGTCTCACACGAGGCCGACGGGCCTGGCGCCGCGAACGGCACCGGTGGGCGGTCGCTAGCGTGACCGCATGGCTCGGGGCGATGCCGCGGCGGACGTCCGGTTGCACGGCACGGAGATGGCCGAGAGCGTGCTCGACCTGATCGGCGACACACCGCTCGTCGTCCTCAAGCGGGTCGGCGAGATCCACGGGATCCGCAGCGTGCTGGCGATGAAGATGGAGACCGCCAACCCGGGCGGGTCGGCCAAGGACCGGCCCGCGCTGGAGATGATCCTCGCCGCCGAGCGCAGCGGCGAGCTGCAGCCCGGCGGCACGATCGTCGAGCCGACGAGCGGCAACACCGGGGTCGGGCTGGCGATCGTCGCCGCCCAGCGCGGCTACCGGTGCGTGTTCGTGATGACCGACAAGGTCGCCCCGGAGAAGGTCTCGCTGCTGCGCGCCTACGGCGCCGAGGTGATCGTCTGCCCGGTCGCCGTGCCGCCGGAGGACCCGCAGAGCTACTACTCGGTCGCCGAGCGCCTCACCCGTGAGCGCAACGCGTTCCGCCCCAACCAGTACGCCAACCCGAACAACCCGTTGACCCACGAGCGCACCACCGGGCCGGAGCTGTGGCGCCAGACCGGCGGGCGGATCACCCACTTCGTCGCCGGCGCCGGCACGTGCGGGACGATCACCGGCACGGCCCGCTACCTCAAGGCGCAGAACCCCGCCGTCAGGATCGTCGCCGCCGACCCGGACGCCTCGGTGTTCTCCGGCGGCTCGGGACGGCCGTACCTCGTCGAAGGCGTCGGCGAGGACTTCTTCCCGGCTGCGTGGCAACCCGAGCTGTACGACGACGTCATCCCGATCAGCGACGCCGAGAGCTTCCTCACCGCCCGCCAGGTCAGCCGGGAGGAGGGCATCCTCATCGGCGGCTCGGGCGGGATGGCCGTCGCCGCGGCGATCAAGGTCGCCAAGGCCGCCGGCCCGGACGACGTCGTCGTCGTGCTCAACCCGGACTCCGGTCGCGGCTATCTGTCGAAGGTGTTCGACGACGAGTGGATGGCCAACTACGGGTTCACCACCGAGTGCACCCAATGCGTCGGGGCGGTGCTCGACACCCGCGGCGACACGCCACAGCTGCTGTACGTCAACCCCGACCACACCGTGCGCCAGGCCATCGACCTGATGCGCGCCAACGGGATCAGCCAGCTGCCGGTCTGCAAGAACACGCCGCCGTTCGCCGCCGCCGAGGTGTCGGGCGCCGTCGACGAGCTGGACCTGATGGAGGCGGTGCACCGCGACCCGGGCGTGATGGGCACGGCGGTGGCGAAGGTGATCGGGCCCAAGCTGCCGACGATCGGCGTCGGCCAGCCGGTGTCGCTGGCGGTGCAGATGCTCGACCGCAACCCGGCACTGCTCGTGCTCGCCGGGGGTCGGCCGTTGAGCGTGCTGACCCGGACGGATCTGCTCGGCTACTTCGAGGTCGTTGCAAGTGCAACGACCGGCGACATCGTTGCAAGTGCAACGACCGATGGGGGCGTGTCCGATGGGTGAGCTCGACGAGCAGGCGGGCTGGGGGTTCGAGACCCGCGCCGTCCACGCCGGGCAGGCGCCCGACCCGTCGACCGGCGCCGTCGTCACGCCGATCACGCTGAGCACCACGTTCGCCCAGGACGGCGTCGGCGGGCACAGGGGCTTCGAGTACTCGCGCAGCGGCAACCCGACACGCGCCGCGCTGGAGTCGTGCGTCGCATCGCTGGAGGGCGCCCGGCACGGGCTGGCCTTCGCCAGCGGGCTGGCCGCCGAGGACAACGTCCTGCGTCTCCTCGCCCCCGGCGACCGGGTGCTGCTCGGCGACGACGCCTACGGCGGCACGTTCCGCCTCATCGACAAGGTGCACAGGGGTCTGCGCTGGACGGCGACCGATCTGCTCGATGTCGACGCGCTGGCGCAGGACTGGCCGGCCGACACCCGCCTCGTCTGGCTGGAGACGCCGACCAACCCGCTGCTGCGCTGTGTCGACATCGAGGCTGTCGCTGCACTCGCCCACTCGCGGGGCGCGCTCGTCTGCGTGGACAACACGTTCGCCACGCCGTTCCTGCAGCAGCCGCTGGCCTGGGGCGCCGATGTCGTCGTCCACTCGGCGACGAAGTATCTCGGCGGGCACAGCGACGTCGTCGGCGGCTTCCTCGCGCTGGACGACGACTCGCTCGCCGACCGCCTGCGCTTCAGCCAGAACGCGGCCGGGGCGGTGCCGGCGCCGTTCGACTGCTACCTCGTGCTGCGCGGCGTGAAGACGCTGGCGGTGCGGATGGAGCGGCATTGCGCGAACGCGCGGGCGATCGTCGACCTGCTCGTCGGGCACCCGGCGGTGGAGCGGGTGCTGTACCCGCAGCTGCCCGACCACCCCGGTCACGCCGCGGCGGCCAAGCAGATCCGCGACTTCGGCGGGATGGTCAGCTTCACGTTGCGCGGCGGCCGCGACGCCGCCGTCGCCGTGGCCGCGCGCACCGAGCTGTTCGTGCTCGCCGAATCGCTCGGGGCGGTCGAGAGCCTGATCGAGCACCCCGGCCTGATGACCCATGCCTCGGTGGCCGGCTCGCCGCTGGAGGTGCCCGACGACCTGCTGCGCCTCAGCGTCGGCATCGAGTCGGCGGCCGACCTGGTTTCCGACCTGGCCCAGGCCCTGGACTCACTGGATGGGCGAAGCCCAGCCGGACGGTCGAGCGACCGCCAGGGAGCCGAACGTCGACGGGCAGGCGCCGCAGGCGCCGTAGGGGCGCAGCCCCCGGCAGGAACGGAGGAGACATGACCGACGAGCACACGAGCGATCCGCTCAAGGACGCCTGGGGCGAGGTCGGCTCCAGGTTCGGTGCGGCGTTCGAGCAGCTCGGCACCGCGCTGGAGGAGCTCGGCCGCAAGCTGACGGGCGTCGTCGACGACGAGGAGCTGCGCGACCAGGCCAAGCAGGCCGCGCAGTCGCTCGACGGGGCGCTGTCGAAGACCGTCGACACCGTCGGCGACCAGGTCGACTCGCTGGTCCGCAAGGTCACCAAGCGCGGCCCGAAGGCGCCGGTCGCCGACGACGACACCGCGCCGATCGACGTGCCGGGCGGCGACAGCGACGTCGTCGATGCCGACGTCGTGGTGGAGCACGACGTCGACGACGAGACGTAACCCCACGCGGCCCGGGCCGGCGAGGCCGGCACCGATCGACGGTGGCACCCGCCCAGCCATCCGATCACCGCCAGAAGCCCACAGTCACGTTCCGGCGATGACCGGAACGACCGAGCGGTCCGCTCAGGACGGTGGGGCGAGCGGACGCAGCAGCGTGGCCACGTCGTCGTGGTCGAAGTGCTCGGCCCAGCCGAGCGGTGTGGCGTCGAAGCGGTGATCGTGCACGGTCGGGTCGGCGCCAGCGTCGAGCAGCAATCGGACGAGGTCGACGCGGCCGTGTCCGGCGGCGACGTGCAGCGGGGTCTCCCAGTCGCCTTCGACGGGCTGATCGCCGCGGCCACGCGCGTCCACGTCGAAGCCGAGATCGAGCAGCAGGCGGACCGCGGCCGGGCGTTCGGCGGCAACGGCGTCGACGAGCAGCGACGGCCGACGCCGCTTCGCCGCAGCCAGCCGGCGCGGATGAGCGGCCGCGACCGCACGAGCCTCCTCGTCGCCGGCAGCGAGCAGGGCGATCAGCCGATCGACGGCGTCGAGCGACGGCGCCCGAGTGCCAGCCGCCACGAGCGCGTCGACCACGGCCGCATGGCCGGCCCTGGCGGCGGCGTCGACCACGCTCGACCCGTCGGCCCCGTGGGCGGCGAGCAACTCGACACGATCGACCATGCCGTGCATCGCCGCCCAGCGCAGCTGCTGATCGACCAGCTGCTGCGGTGACGCCAGCGCATCGCCCAGCCGGCGCCGCCACGGCCCGCCGTCGCCCGTGCCGAGCCCGAGCTTGAGGAGCAGCTCGAGGTGCTCGGCGCCCGGCTCGAACATCCGGTTGTAGAGGCCCTGGCTGTCGTTGGCCTCGCCGCCGCTGGCGAGGACGAGACGGGTCAGCGCCCGCCAGTGCGGATGGCGGGGCTGGGCGACCGGCCCCTGCTCGCCCTCGCCGAGCAGCCCGGTGATCACGGTGAACGGCGACGGCAACCCGTGCCACAGCACGCCGGCGTTCGGGTCGGCACCGGCGTCGAGCAGGGCGGCGGCGCATGCCGCCACGGCATCGCCGTCGATCGACGGATCGTGACGCGCATAGGCGAGGTACATCAGCGGCGGCCAGTGGAACGGGCCGCCCCGAGCATTCGCGGCTTCACGGCCGCCGCCGAGGAAGCCGCGCAGGGCGTCGACGTCGGCGGTGGCCGCCGCGGTGTGCACGCTCGCCCGGGCGATCGCCGGCTGCTCGGCCAACAGCGCCGGCGCACCGGCGCGGCGCGCCGGCCCGTCGTCGCCCGTGTAGGACAGGCAGGCGAGCCGCAGGAGCTCGTCGGCGGCGCCCGCCTGCGGACCCGCCGCTTCCGGGTGCCAGTTGATCTCGTTGACCAGCCGGACGTGGGCCACCAGCCGAGGCCAGCTGGCGAAGCCGTACCGGCGGGCGACCATCAGTTGGGCGTCGCTCAGCCGGAACGGCTCGGCCGGCGGTGCGCCGAGGACATCGGCGACGCGCGCCACGGCGAGCGGCTCACCGGCTGCGACGGCTCGGCACAGCTCCTTGGCCTGGCGACGCAGCTGGGCCAGGTCGGGATCTTCGGGCAGGGGGATGACGGGCACAGCGCCCTCCTCTCGTCGTGCCTGCGGTCCGCAGCATCAGGCGAAAGGAGTGCACCGGAGCTGTCATCACACTGCAGCCGGGCTCTGCCCTTCCCGCGGACCGGTGGCGTTGCTGCGCGCCGCTGCCGATCATATGTCAGCCGTCGCCGGTCGGGGCGACGACAGAGCGCTCGCGCAGTGCCAGGGCGGCGTGCCCCGGCAGCGTCCCGCCGTCGAGCAGATCCTCGATGGTCGTCGCCGCGAACGTCGTGTCGTCGGCGAGCAGCACCCGGTAGCGGTCGACCTGCCCGGCGACGTCGACGTTGCCGGCCGGGGTGCACGAGTGGGAAGCGCCCCGGTCCCAGTCACCGGTCGGGTGCTGAAGCATCGACAGCAGCAGGAGATGCTCGCGGAACAGCGCGCACAGATCGCTGCGCCGCAGCAGCTCGCCGACCTCGCGGTGGCGCTCGTGGTTCTCTGGCCGGGCCAGCTCCGGGTGGGTGCGTTCGTGGTGGCGCACCGAGACGGCGACGACGCCACCGCCGTCGTCGCCGTCGAGAGCGCGCCTGGTGAGACCGGCTCGCCTGACGGAACGGCGTCATCGCCGGCCGGCCGGGCACGCGGTCGTCGGCATCCCAGCGGTGGGCGATCTCCAACTCCTCACGGGCCGGCGCGCCCATGGTGCCGACGGTAGACGGGCGGTGGAGGAACGGTGGCCAGCCAGGGGGTGACCGATGAGGTCAGCAGTGCTGCACGAACAACCGGGCGAGCTGATCGTCGAGGACCTGCGGATCGACGAGCCGGGGCCGGGCGAGGTGCTCGTCGACGTCGTCGAGCCCCGCGGCCGTTGCCGTTGGCGAGCATCTCGAACTCCGGCCCACCGTGGGCACTCGTCGACCGGAGCACCGACTGGTACCAGGCCCCTCGACGCCTCGACGCAGATCATCGGCAGGGCGCGTACCGTCGCAGCGTACGCGCCCTGCCGGCATGATCACGGGCGGCCGCCACCGCCGGGGAAGCCGCCGAACCCGCCGCCGCTCGACGAGCTGTTCGACGAGCTGGTGGCCGAGCTGGGCAGCGCGGCGTCCAGTTCGGCGAGGACGACCTGCTGGCCCTCGGTCAGCCCAGAGGTGATCTCGGTCCACACCGGGCCGACGACGCCGACCTCGACACGGGTCGTGGTGACGGTCGTGCCGTCGGCGACGTCGACCGTGTGCTGCGTGCCGTCGGTGGTCACCGCCGACGTCGGTACGGCAAGCGTGGCCGCGCTGGACCCCGTGACGATCGAGACCGAGCCGATGCCACCGTTGTGCAGCGTCGAGGTGTCGCCGTCGAGGGCGATGGCCACGGCATAGCTCGTCGTGCTGGAGCTCGACGTCGTCGGCACCGCCGACACCGAGGTGACGGTGCCGCTGAAGGTCGTCGTCGAGCCGTCCGGCAAGACGGTGGCGGCGGCACCGACGTGGATGCTGGCGACGTCGGCGAGGCTGACGGTGGTGGTGGCCTCGTAGCCGCCGGTGCCCTGGACCACGATGGTCGCCGTGGTCGAGCCGGCATCGACGGTGTCGCCGACGGCGAGGTTGACGGCGATCACGGTGCCGTCGATCGGCGACGTGATCGTCGCCTGGGCGACGGTCAGCTCGGCGACGGCGAGCGCCGAGGCGGCGGCGTCGACGGCCTGCTGGTACGAGGCGATGTCGGACGAGGTGGGCGACGAGGTCGAGCTTCCACTGCTGCTTCCGCCGCTGCCGCTGCTGCTGCCACCGCCGCCACCACCACCGCCACCACCGGAGGCCCGTGGGGTGGTCGTCGAGGAGTCGTCGGACATCGAACCGTCGGTCGTCGAGGTGGTGGTGGTCGAGTCCTCCGATGACGTGTCCGTCGTCACGGTGGTCGCGGGCTCGGTGGTGGTCGTCGTGTCCTCCTCCGTGGTCGTCGTCTCACTGGCGGCGTCGTCGGCCCATTGAGCGAGCAGCGAGTCGAGGTTCGACGAGGCGTCGGACAGTGCACTCTGGGCGCTCTGCACCGCGTTCTGCTTGTCGACGACGGTGCTCAGCGCGCTCTGGCAGGCGTCGACGGCCGCGTCGATCCCCGAGGTGTCCGTCGAGTCGGGGTCGACGGCGACGCCGATCGCCGAGCAGACCGAGGTCGCCGAGTCCAGTGCCGTCGACGCCGCGCTGAGTGCGGTGTCGACGTCGTGCTGGGCGCTGGCCACCGCGGCACGCGCCGCGGCGAGGCCGTCGGGCTCGGTGACGGCCGGCAGCGCGGCCAGCATCCGCTCGACGGCGGCTGGGGACAGGTTGTAGGAGCGGCCGGCGGAGCCACCGGTCAGCGACGACACGTCTTCGCCGTCGAGTGCTTTGGCGAGGATGAGCTGCGCTTTGGTGAGGGTGGCTTCTTTGGAGCGGACGGTGACCATCAGGTCGTCGGTGTTGAGTTGGGCGAGCACTTGGCCCGCTGTGACGGTGTCACCGAGCGCGACGCTGACGGTCTCGACGGTGCCGGCGTTGGGGAAGGCGACGTCGGCTTGGGCCACGGGCTGGATGGTGGCGACGCCGTCGAGCGTCGACGTCACCTCCTGCTGGCTGGCGGTGGCGAGGCGGTATCGGCTGGGTGTGTTGCCGGAGGTCTGGGCGATGGCGAGGCCACCGCCGGCCAGCAGGACCACGACCACTGCGGTGGTGATGGCGCGGCGGACACGCTTCCGGCGCCGGTAGGCGGTGCCGGTGATCTCGGTGGGGAACAGGGAGTCGTTGGGTTTCATCGTGGAGTTCCTCATTCGCTGCGGAGCGCGTCGATGGGGGCGAGTCGGGCGGCGCGGGATGCGGGGTAGACACCGAAGACGATGCCGATGGCCATGGCCATGGCGATCGCTCCGGCGGCCACGGGGAGCGACAGCAGCACGCGTGTGTCGGTGAGCTTCGGCAGGATGGTCGCGCCGCCGATGCCGACAGCGACGCCGAGCACGCCACCGGCGGCGCCGAGGATCGATGCCTCGACGATGAACTGGCGGCGGATGTAGCGGGGTTGCCCGCCGAGCGACTTGCGCAGGCCGATCTCACGGATGCGTTCGGTGACGGAGACGAGCATGATGTTCATCACGCCGATCCCGCCGACGAGCAGTGAGATCACCGCGATCCCGCCGAGCATGACGGTGAGGGTGGAGTCGACCGAGCTGGCCGCGGAGAGCAACGATTCCTGGGTGGCGATCGAGAAGTCGGCGCTGTCGGCGCTGGTGATGCCGTGCGTGTTCAACAGCAACGCGTTCGCCTCCTGGTAGGCGGCTGACAGCGTGTTGGACCCGGTGGCCTTGACGTAGATCGAACTGACCGAATCGCGCGACGACCCACCGACGAGCAACTGGGCATACGTCGAGTGCGGCACGAGCGCGACGTCGTTGCTGCTCGCGTCCTCCGACGAGCTGACCGCCTCGAGGACACCGACGACGGTCAACTGCACGTCGTCGACCGTGATGGTCTGCCCGACCGGGTCCACACCACTGTCGCTGAACAGCTCGCTGGCGGTGTCCGAGCCGAGGACCACGACGGTGGCGACGTCGACGTCGTCCTGATCGGTGAGGAACCGGCCCTCGGACACGGTGCGCGAACGCACCGTCTGCCACGACGCCGACGTACCCGTCAACGTCGTCGTCCAGTTCGTCGTGTCGTAGGTGAGCGACACACTCGACGTCGTGGTCGCGACGACAGCTTGGATGTCGGGCGCAGCGTCGGCGTTCGACAGCGCCGCGGCGTCTTGGAGGGTGAGGGTGGACGCCGAACCGAACCCGCCACGCACACCGGTGCTGTCGGTCGTCGAACCGGGCGAGATGACCAGCAGGTTCGTGCCCAACGCGTTGATGTCGTCACGCACCTTGGCCCGCGCCCCTTGACCAAGGCCAACCGTCAGCACCACCGCGCTGATCCCGATCATGATCCCGAGCATCGTCAACGCCGACCGCAACCGATGGGTGCGCACCGCATCACCGGCGGTACGAAACGTGTCCCGCCACCTCACTTCGCCACCGCCAACACGTCCTCGATCGGCGCCACCTGACCATCGCGGATCTGGATGACCCGCTGCGCCCGAGCAGCAACATCATGCTCATGAGTGATCAACACAATCGTCCGCCCTGCTGCGTGCAACTCATCGAACAACGCCAGCACATCCGCAGTCGCAGTCGAATCGAGATTTCCCGTCGGCTCGTCAGCCAAGATCATCCCCGGCTCGGTCACCAACGCCCGAGCCACCGCGACACGCTGCTGCTGACCACCCGACAACTCACCCGGCTTGTGATGCGCACGATCTGCCAAACCGACCACCTCCAATGCAGCCATGGCCCGCCGCCTCCGCTCCGCCGGCTTCACACGGCTGTACACCAACGGCAACTCGACATTTCGCCACGCCGACAAATACGCCAACAAGTTGAACTGCTGAAACACAAACCCGATGAACCGATTCCGCACATCGGCCAACTGATTCTCGTCGAACCCGGCGACATCATGGCCAACCAAACGAAACTCGCCCTCGGTGGGCACGTCCAAACATCCCAAGATGTGCATCAACGTCGACTTCCCCGACCCCGACGGACCGATGATCGCAACCATCTCATTCCCGTCGATCCGCAACGACACATCCCGCAACGCCGCGACGTCGATCTCACCCGTCCGATAGATCTTGCTCACCCCCACCAACTCGATCACCGGCGGGTCCTGCTGTTCGAGCTCCTCCATCACCCGGCCACCGTCGTGCTCGCTGCAACCTGGCTGTCGCCCGCCGGCGCCTGCCCGCCGGACGGCGGCTGACCGCCGCTCGGGGAGCCGCCCTCGCCGCCGCCGGGGAAGCCGCTGCCGTCCGTCGACATCCCAGCCGGCACGGTCATCTCGACGATGACGGACTCGCCGGCGCTCAGCCCGCTGGTGATCTCGATCTGGTTGCCGACCGTCGAGCCGGTCTCGACGGTGCGCACCTCGGTGGCCCCGTCCGCCGTGCCGTCGGTGGCGACCGTGACCGTCGATGCCGCCCCGTCGCTCTTCACCGCCTGGCTCGGCACGAGCACGCCCTCGCGGCTCGCCGTCGTGATCGTCGCAGTGACGCTGGACCCGATGAACACCTGGCTCGGGTCGGCATCGAAGTCGACCGTGACCGTGTACGAGGCAACGCCCGACGTCGCCGTGGCGATCTTGGCGACGTCCGTCACCGTGCCGGTCGCGGTGGCCGTTGCCACGACAGTCGCCGTCTCGCCGTCGGAGTCGGAACTGCTGCCGCCCGTGGACCCACCCTGCTGCTGCTGAGCACCGCCCGCGGACCCACCGCCGCTCGGCATGCCGCCACCACCGCCACCACCGCCACCACCGCCACCGCCGCCACCACCGCCACCGGGGAATCCGCCGCTCCCACCGGACGACGTGTTCGACGACGTCGATGACGAGTCGGTCGAGATGCTCAGGGCGACGGACTGCCCGACCGCCACGTCGGCGATGTCGGCGGTGTCGACCGAGAGGTCGACGGTGTACTTGCCGGTGCTGACCACCTGGATCTGCGAGGTGGAGCTCGACGAGCCGCTGGCGCTGGTACTCGACGAGCCAACCGTCCGCGGCGTCGCCCCGGCAACCGTCGCCGAACCACTGACCGTCGTGCCGCTGGTGCCGCCGCTGCCGAGCTGCTGGCCGACGGTGAGGTTCACCGCAGTGACGGTGCCGTCGGTCGTCGCCACGAGCTGGGCGCCGGCAAGCTCCTCCGAGGCGGCGACGGCTGCGTCGTAGGCGACCTTCAGTGCCGACTCGTCGGCGGCGATCTGCTCGTCGGATGCGTCGTCGTCGGTGTCGTCGTCGAGCTCGGCCTGGGCATCGGCCACCGTCGCCAGCGCCGAGTCGTACGCCGCCTGGAGCTCGGTCGGGTCGATGGTCGCCAGCACCTGACCGGCGGTCACGGTGTCACCGACGGCGACGTTCACGGCGGTCACCGCCCCACTCGACGTGAAGCTCAGATCGTCGGTCGTCGCTGCCGCCACCGTCCCGGTCGCGTCCACGGTGTCGGTCACCGTGCCCGTCGACGCCTGGACGACCTGGGTGACCGTCGTCATCTGCGCGGCGGCGTTGGACGTGCTGTCGCCGGCGCTCGAGCGCAGCCGCCACATGACGACCGCGGCGACACCGGCGATGAGGACGACGGCCACGAGAGAGCGCACGAGCCGCGTCCGAGCACGGGTGCGGCGAGCGGGGGTGGACGACATGCTGACTCCTCGGGGGAAGCGGACAGTGCGAGCCATCGTCGGCGACGGCGCTCTGCGAACACTCGGAGGTTCCTCAGAGATCGCTCAGGCGACGGCATTCACGTACGCCTCTCACCTTCGGGCCGGCGCCCCGAAGGTCGCCCGCTGACCTGATGAGCGATGCGCACCGCCGTGCTGCGCTCGTCTCATCGCAGTGCGAGGATCGGCTGATGCGCTCGTTGACGCTGCACACCGCCGACGGGCACGCGCTCGCTGCGGACGTCGCCGAGGCCACGGCACCGGCGCGCGGCGTCGCCGCCGTCTGCCACCCGCACCCGCTGTACGGCGGGAACCGCTTCGACGACGTCGTCGAGGCGCTGTTCGACGCGCTGCCGGCAGCCGGGTTCACGACGATCCGCTTCGACTTCCGCGCCGCTCACGACCACGGCGTCGGCGAGCGCCTCGACGCGGTCACGGCGATCGAGGCCGTCACGGACGGAGCCGATCACTCCCCCGTCGTCCTCGCCGGCTACTCGTTCGGGGCGCTCGTCGCCCTGTCGACGCGCGACGCGCGGATCCGCGCGGTGGTCGCCGTCGCCCCGCCGCTGTCGGCGGGCGCCGAGCCGCCCACGGCCCCGGCGCTGGTGCTGTCGCCGGCCCACGACCAGTTCTGCGCGGCCGATGCCGCGGCCCCGATCGTCGCCGCCTGGCCGGACGCCACGGCCGAGGCGATCCCCTCGGCCGACCACTTCCTCGCCGGACGCACCGGCGTCGTCGCCGAACGCACCGTCGCCTGGCTCACGGAGCGCTTCCCGCCTCTCTGAGCAGGGCGGCCGCGCAGGTACGTTTGCGGCGATGCCCGGCTCGATCCTCGGAACGAGGGTGGTGCGCACGGAAGACCCCGAGCTGCTCGTCGGCGGGGCCCGCTACGTGAGCGACCTCCCGCTCGAACACCCGCTGTACCTCGTCTTCGTCCGCTCGGAGATGCCCCACGCCCGGGTCGCCGGGATCGACACGTCGGCCGCGCGGGACATGCCCGGCGTCGTCGCCGTATGGACCGCCGCCGAGCTGGGCGTCGCCCCGCACCACGGGATGGTCAAGGTCCACGACGACTTCGCCCGCTCCCCGCTGGCGACGGACACCGTCCGCTTCGTCGGCGACGCCATCGCCGCGGTGTTCGCCGAGTCGGTGACCGAGGCCCGCGACGCGGCCGACGCGGTGAACGTCGACTACGAGCCGCTCGACGCCCTCGTCGCCCCGGAGGATGCGCTCGCCGACGGCGCCGAGCTGATCTTCGAGCGCCACGGCAGCAACGTCGCGATCTCCTCGACGGATCCCCGCAACGACGCGATCTTCGCCGACGCCGACGTCGTCGTGCGCGGCCGCTACGTCAACCAGCGCATCGCCGTCGCCCCGATGGAGCCGCACGCCGCCGCCGCCGAGATGGCCGCCGACGGCCGGCTGACGTTCTACCCGAGCACGCAGATGCCGCACCTCGTGCAGATGCAGCTCGCCGGCGCGCTCGGGCTGAAGCGCAAGGACGTGCACGTCGTCACCCCGCACGTCGGTGGCGGCTTCGGTGGCAAGGCCGGGCTGTACACCGAGCAGACCGTGGTGGCCAAGGCGGCGATGACGCTCGGCCGGCCGGTGATCTGGACGGCGACGCGCACCGAGGACCTGGCCACGCTGTCGCACAGCCGCGCCCAGATCCAGTACGTCGAGCTCGGCTGCAAGCGCGACGGCACGTTCACCGGCCTGCGCGTCCGCCTCGTCGGCGACGCCGGCGCGTACCCCGGCATCGGCGCGTTCCTCCCCGCCGGCACGCGGCGGATGTCGAACGGCACATACCGCTTCCCGGCGATCCAGTTCGATGTCGCCGTCGCCGTCACCAACACGACGCCGACGGGCGCCTACCGCGGCGCCGGTCGCCCGGAGGCCACCGCCCTCTTGGAGCGGGCCGTCGACCACGCCGCGCTGGAGCTGGGCATCGACCCGATCGAACTGCGCCGCAGGAACCTGCTCGGCGACGACGTGTTCCCGTTCACGACGCTCACCGGCGTCACCTACGACAGCGGCCGCTACGCGTTCCCGCTCGACGAGGCCGCCTGCTTCGTGGGCTACGACGAGCTGCGCGCCGAGCAGCGGGCCCGCCGCGAGCAGGGTGAGCGGATGCTTCTGGGCATCGGCGTCGCCGCCTACGTCGAGATCACCGCCGGCGGTGGGGCCGCCGAGTACGGCGCCGTCGAGATCCACCCCGACGGTTCGGCGACGGTCAAGGCCGGCACGTCGGCGCACGGCCAGGGCCATCAGACGGCGTTCGCGATGATCCTGTCGTCGCGCACCGGCATCCCCGTCGACAAGATCCGCCTCGTGCAGAGCGACACCGACCTGGTCCGCTCCGGCGGCGGCACCGGCGGCTCGCGGTCGCTGCAGCTCGGCGGCTCGGCCGTGCTCAACGCCACGGATGCGATGGTCGCCAAGGCCAAGCGACTCGCCGCGCACCTGCTGGAGGCCGACGTCGACGACGTCGTCGTGGACACCGAGGCCGGCACGGTGGGCGTCGCCGGCGTGCCCGCGTCGGCGCTCGACTGGGGCGCGCTCGCCGCCGCGGCGGCCGACGCGCCCGAGGGCGTCGTCGACCATGCCGACGGCACGCTCGGTCTTGCCGCCCAGCTCGACTTCGACCAGGGCGAGGCGACGTTCCCGTTCGGCGCGCACGTCGCCGTCGTCGAGGTCGACAGCGAGACCGGCAAGGTCACGCTGCTGCGCCACGTCGCCGTCGACGACTGCGGCACCGTGCTCAACCCGCTGCTCGTCGAGGGCCAGCAGCACGGTGGCGTCGCCGCCGGCGTCAGCCAGGCGCTGTACGAGCAGGTCGGCTTCGACGAGATCGGCAACCCGATCACCGGCAACTTCGCCGACTACGCCATCCCGTCGGCCGCCGAGTTCCCGTTCTTCGAGGTGCACAGCACCGAGACGCCGACGCCGCTCAACCCGCTCGGCGCCAAGGGCATCGGCGAGGCCAGCACGATCGGCAGCACGCCCGCGGTGCAGAACGCGGTGATCGACGCGCTCAGCCACCTCGGCGTGCGCCACCTCGACCTGCCGTGCACCAGCGAATCGGTGTGGCAGGCGATCGACGCGGCCCGCCGCGGCGAGCTGCCCGACCCCTGGCGCGAGCCCCCGGCGATCTTCGAGAAGCTCGCCGCCGGCAGCGCCGTCGACGAAGAGGGATTGAACGCCGCCGAAGGCATCTGACGCTTGTCGGTCTACAAGAAGTAGACTGCATGCATGGCTGCTGCGGGTACGACGACGATCAGGGTGAGGGTGGGGACCCGCGATGCGTTGAGCGATCTCGCCGCTCAGCGTGGGACGTCGATCCAGGACGCCGCCGATGATGCGGCCGAGGCGTTGTGGCGGGAGGAGTTGGCGCGATCGGTGCGCGGCAGGATCGAGGAGATGTTCGCCGATCCTGATGCGTGGGCGAGCTATCTCGCCGAGGGTGCTGCGACCGAGGTGCGGGACGGGATCGGTTGACGTCGGCTGGTGAGGTCTGGCTCGTCGATTTCGGCGAGCCAGCACATCATGAACCGGCCGACATGCGTCCGGCGGTGATCGTCGGTCGCACGGAACAGTTCGGGGATCGCTTTCCGTACGTGCTGCTCGTGCCGACGACGACAACGCGGCGCCAGTTCGATCTTCACGTGGAGATGGAGCCGGACACGATGAACGGGCTGGATCAGGTCAGCTACGCGCAATGCGAGCTGCTTCGTTCCGTCGGGAAGACTCGTCTGGTGCACCGGATCGGGTTCGCCGCAGCGGACACGATGCGCGCGATCGACCGGCGCCTGCGCATGATCCTGGACCACTGAGAACGTTCGTGCTCCGCTCGCAGCAGAGCTGCTCGCTGCACCTGCCGTGCTCGCCGCCTCCGCGTCGCTTTGGCGCTCGCCGCGTCTTGAATCGGTGGTGAGCCGTTCGCCGTTGCTCAAGCTGCGGCGACGGTCGACCAGAGGGCGCGGAGCTGGGTGTCGAAGAAGGCGCGGTGGTCGGTGACGACGTTGTGGGTGTGGCCGAACAGTTCCAGGCTCACCAGGCCGAGCAGCGAGGCCCAGGCGCCGAGCGAGCGGACCAGCACGTCGTCGGGGATCGCCAGGCCGCTGTCGGCGCGCAGCCGGGTCATGTCGGCGCGCAACGACCGCGCCAGCGAGCCGGACGCCGACGTGATCGATCCGTCGGCGACACCGTCGGCGACGACGCCGAGCAGCGCGATCGGGGCGACGCCGGCCGGATCGATCGTGTCGCCCGGCGCGGCATAGCCGGGCACCGGGCTGCCGTACAGCAGCGCCCACTCGTGCGGGCGGGCGACGGCCCAGTCGCGCGTCGCATGACCGCACGCCAGGAAGCGCTGCTCGACACCGCCGCGGCGACGTGCCGCCGCCGTCACGTCGGCACCGAGCGACAGGTACGAGTCGACGAGCAGCGCCGTCAGCAGCTCGTCCCGACTCGGGAAGTAGCGGTACACCGCCGACGACACCATCCCGACGTCGCGGGCGACGGCACGCAGCGACAGGCCGGCCGCGCCGGTCTCGGCGAGGTGGCGGCGAGCGACCGCCTTGATCTCCTCGGTCAACTCGGCGCGAACCCGGGCGCGCGCTCCCTGTGCGACGGTCATCGGCCCATCGTGACACACGGGCGAGATCATCGCAATGATTCGAGAGCACTGCTCTTGACATTCTCGTCAAATAGGTGCACGATGATCCGCAACAAGAGCACTGCTCTCTCAACGAAGGACGAAACATGAGCACCGATCGCTACCTCCGCCCCGGCTGGTCCACCCGCAACCTGTTCAACCCACTCATGGCCGGCCTGGCCAAGCTCGGCATCAGCGTCCGTGGCTCCCGAGTGCTCGCCGTCCGCGGTCGCACCAGCGGCGAGTGGCGCACCGTCCCGGTCAACCCGTTGACCGTCGACGACGCCACCTACCTCGTCGCCCCGCGCGGCACCACCGACTGGGTCCGCAACATCCGGGCCGCCAGCGGCGGCGAGCTGCGCCGCGGCCGGCACCACCAGCCGATCACGGTCGCCGAGATCACCGACGACGACGTCAAGGTGCCGTTGCTACGCACGTACCTGCGGACCTGGAAGATGGAGGTCGGGGCGTTCTTCGACGGCGTCGGCCCCGACGCCCCCGACGCCGAGCTGCGCCGCATCGCCTCCGGCTACCCGGTGTTCCGGGTGACCGCAGCCTGAACCGGCCCGGCGGCTGGCATCCTTCCCGGGTGCGATGGCGACGGCGAGCGGCGAGGGCCATGCCGGCCGGCGTCGAGTCGCTGTACGCCCGCCACGTCGCCGAGTGGGCGTTCCTCGATCCCGACGAGCGCGCCCGGGTGATCGAGGCCGCGGCGACGCTCGTCGGCGACTGGCGCTGGGAGGCCGCCAACCGCTTCGACCTCACCGACGAGATGTGTGCGGTGATCGCCGGCCAGGCCGGCTGGATGGCGCTCGGGCTCGGCCTCGACGACCTCGCCGCGATCGGCACGATCGTCGTCCACCCGACGACGATGACCAGCGTCGGCAGCCGCCCCGGACCGGTCGACGGGCTGCTCAGCGACGAGCCCGTCCACCTCCACGGCGAGGCCTACCACCACGGACCGCTGCTGCTGGCCTGGGATGCGGTGCGCCGCGACACCCGCCGCTTCGGCAACGGGCTGAACGTCGTCGTCCACGAGATCACCCACAAGCTCGACATGCTCGACGGGATCGTCGACGGCACGCCACCCCTCCCCGACGACCAGCGCGCCCGCTGGATCGAGGTCTGCACCGCCGAGTTCAAGGCGCTGCGCGACGGCACCGACGACGGCACGCTGCGCGACTACGCGGCCACCGACACCGGTGAGTTCTTCGCCACCGCCGCGGAGGCGTTCTTCGACCGCCCCGCCCTGCTCGCCGAGCACAAGCCGTCCCTCTACGGCGTGCTGCGCGACTACTTCGGCGCCGACCCCGCCGCGCGCCGTCGCCGGGGCGCATGGCAGGATCGCGCCTGTGCACAGCCATCGCCATGACGACGTCCCCCAGACACTGGTGGGGATCTCCTTCCCGGACGTCTTCCGGGCCCAGGAGTTCCTCACCGCGTCGACCCGCCTGGCGTCGCTCGGCTCGTTGAGGATCGCCGACGCGATCATCCTCCTCAAGGACGAGGACGGCCGCACGACGGTGCGCGAGACCGTCGACCCGCAACCGGCGCAGACCGCCATCTCGGGGGCGATGTGGACCGGCCTGCTCGGGCTGATCCTCGCCGGCCCGATCGGCCTCCTCGCCGGCGGCGCCCTCGGCGCCGGCACAGGTGCCGTCGCCGCCAAGGTCATCGACCTCGGCATCCCCGACGAGTGGGTCGACTGGTTCAAGCAGGCCGTGCAGCCGAACACCGCGACCGTCGCCCTGCTGGTCACCGACCTCGACGAGGCGGCGCTCGTCCGCGAGGTGGCCCGGTTCACCGGTCAGCTGGTCTACGCCAACCTGTCCGAGGAGACCCAGCACCGGCTGCGCACCGCGCTCGGTGACGTCACCCCGACGGAAGCGTCCGGCACCACGGCTGGCGCCGACGCCGATGTGGAGCCGACGGAGGGCTCCAATACGCTGAGCCCGTGACGCGCAGCTCCCCCACGCCGGGCGCCACGGCCGATCCGCAGCGGGCACTGCTCGACGCGGCAATCGAGGGCGACGGCGTGGCGCTGGCCGAGCTGGTCCGCCAGACCCAACCACTCGTCTGGAGCGTCTGCCGCGCCCTCGGCACGCCCGGCGAGGAGGCCGACCTCGTCCAGGAGACGTATCTGCGCGCCCTGCGCTCACTCAGCTCGTACCGCGGCGAGGCGCCGGCGCGGGCGTGGCTGCTGTCGATCGCCCGCAACGTCTGCGCCGACCACGTCCGCCGGCGCCAGCGCCAACGCCGCCTGCTCGACAAGCTGGAGCGCCACGCCACCACCGGCGACGTCGCCCCGGTCGACAGCGTCGACGACCTGCTCGCCGGCCTGCACCCCGACCGCCGCGAGGCGTTCGTGCTCACCCAGTACGTCGGGCTCGGCTACGACGAGGCCGCCGAGGTGATCGGCTGCCCGATCGGCACGATCCGCTCCCGCGTCTCGCGCGCCCGCGCCGACCTGCTCGCCGCGGTCCGCGCCGCCTGTTGATGCCCGGGCTCCGCTCGCCGCAAGGCGGCTCCCTCCGCCTGCCGCGCTCGCCGCGCCCTGGACCAGTGGTGAGCGCGGCGCCGTCGTTCCGGCGGCGGCTCGCGCCGCTGGCCGGGCTGCTCGTGGTGCTCGCCTCGCTGGCCGGGCTGCTCGGCACGTGGGCACAGGCCAGCGCCCACGCCGAGCTGCTGTCGACCAGTCCGACGTCCGGTGCGGTGCTGCCGACCTCGCCGAACCAGGTGGTGCTGACGTTCAGCGAGTCCGTCGACCCGGTGCCCGACTCGATCCGCGTCGTCGCCGGTGACGGATCGGCCGTCGATGTCGGCAACGTCCGCCAGGACGGCGGCAAGTCCACGCTCGCCGTCGACGTACCGACGCTGGCCGACGGGACGTACGTCGTCGCCTGGCGGGCGATCTCGGCCGACTCGCACCCGGTCGCCGGGGCGTTCACGTTTTCCGTCGGCCAGCCGGGCACCACCGACCCGAACCTGGTCGGCGACCTGCTCGACGCCAGCCAGCCGGCCAAGCCGGCACAGGCGTGGCTGGCGATCGGCCGATGGTCCAGCTACGTCGGCATCGCCGTGCTGATCGGGGTGATGTGGGTCCTCGCCGGGATCTGGCCGGCCGGGCTGCGTACCCGCCGGGCGACGATCCTGCTGACGATCGCCGGGATCGTCGCCCTCGCCGGGACCGCGCTCGATGATCTCCGCCCAGGCGGCCGAGAACGTCGACTCGTACACGGCGTGGAGCGAGGTGATCCACACCCGGTCGGGCAAGTGGTGGCTGATCCGGCTGGTCTTCGCCGGCGTCGCGTTCCTCGCCGTGCTCGTGCGCCAGCGCCTGCGGCGCACGACGCTGACGCTGGTCGCGTCGTGGCTCGGCGGCCTCGCCCTCCTGGCGATCGTCGCCGCCGGCGGCCACGCCAGCACCGGACGGTGGGTGGTCGTCGGCATGGCGGCCACCGTCGCCCACCTCGCCGGGATGGCGCTGTGGGCCGGCGGCCTGGCCGCGCTGGCCGTCGTCGTGCCCCGCCGGCTGATGGTCCGCGCCGCCGTCGAGCTCTCGCCGATCGCGCTCGTCGCCGTCGTCGCCCTGTCGGTCACCGGCACGGTCAACGCCTGGCGCCAGTCCGGCTCGTGGGACGACCTGGTCCACAGCCGCTACGGCACGTGGCTGATCGTCAAGCTCGTGCTGGTCGGCGGCGTGCTGGCGCTGGCGCTGGCCAGCCGCTGGGTGACGCGTCGCCGGGCCGACGCCGAGGGATCGGCACGGGCGTTGCGCCGCACGGTGACGGCCGAGGTGCTCGGGATCCTCGTGGTGATGGTCGCCACCACCGGCTTGGTCGCCTCGCCGCCGCCGCATGCCGCCGTCGTCACGTCGGCGAGCACGAACGTCGTCCAGGGCAACCGCATCGCCCAGATCATCGTCTCGCCGCCCGTGACCGGCGGGACGACGATGCACGTGACGATCACCAGCACGACCGGTTCGCTCGACTCGCCGGACAGCATCGCCATCTCCGCGTCGCTACCGGACCAGCAGATCGGCCCGCTGGACATCCCCGTCGAGCCCGCCGGCCCGGGTCACGTGATCGCCACGAACGCCGTGTTCCCACTCGCCGGCACGTGGACGATCACCGTCACTGCCCGCTACGGCGAGTTCGACCAGACGACGTTCACCGCCAAGATGACGGTGCGCTGAGGCGGACCATCGCTTCCGGGGTCACCTCCGATCCAGCACGGGGCGAGCGCCGAAGCGAAGCGGAGGCGGCGAGCACGGCAGGCGCAGGGAGCAGCTTGGCTGCGACCGGAGCACCGACGATTACAGATCGACGACCTCGAACGCCAGCAGGTCGGCGTGCTGGGCGACGGGGCGGGGACCGTCGGCCTGGGCGTGGCCCTGGCCGAACGCCTGGCTGTTGACCCAGCCCTGGAACGACTCCTCGTCGGCCCAGCGGGTGTAGACGAAGTAGCGCGACTCGCCGGCGACGGGGCGCAGCAGCTCGAAGCCCTCGAAGCCGGGCATCGTCTCGACCATCTTCGCCCGAGCCGCGAACCGCTTCTCCAGCTCGCCGCCCTGGCCCTCGGGCACGGTGATGGCATTGATCTTGACGACGGACATGCGGTCCTCCTGCGACGTTCGGGGGTCGGCCGGGTCAGCGGCTCAGCTCGCGCCGGCTGGCGCCGAGCAACTCCTCGACCATACAGACGCCGAGCGCCCAGGACGCGACGGCGTCGAGGTGCCCCGACGCCGACGGGTGGTTGGCGGTGATGCACACCGCCGTCGCCGACAGCTCCTCGTCGGCCTTTAACGACGCGGTCATCGACTCGTCCGGGACGTCGACCGGGCAGTGATCCAGCAGATCGCCCAGCGCGGCAGGCCCAAGTAGCGTGGCGAACCACCGCTCCTCGCCCTCGGGCCCGCCGCGCCGGTACAGGCCGCCGCCGAGGTCCTGGAGACCGAGGTGGACCTCGACGGCGACGACCGCGTCAACCAGCCGGCACACGCCGGGGCGCGGCGGCACGAGGACCGCGGCGCGCAACTGGCAGGGATCGAGGTGGGCGTCGAGCCGGTTGGCGGCGACCACCAGCTCTTCGTCGTGCGTGCAGCGGAGCTTGAGCGTCACACCCGGCACCCCGTGTGCCAGTGCGGTGACCATCCGCAGCATCCCCTCGTCGATCATGCATCGCATGGTAGGTGTTCCTAACAGTCGATGCAAGGCGAACACGCCAGAAAGTTCCAGGGCGCCAGACCTCACCACCCAGCCAGGACGGCGATCGCCGAAGCGCAGCGGAGGCGGCGAGCACGGCAGGCCAAGGGAGGGCTCCGCCCCGACCGGAGCACGATCAGAGCGTGGCCGACACCCAACGGCCGATGCCGCCGCGCTCGAGCAACATGTCCGTGAGCGTCCGCTCGGCGTGCCGTGACCGCCACGTCAGCATCGCCTGGGCCATCGCCAGCACCCGCTCGGCGTCGGTCACCTCGGTGCGCCACGTCGGGTCGGCGGCGACGTCGAAGCACCGCCACGAGCCGTCGCCGAACTGCACGTAGGCCAGCTCGTCGCCGCGGCGCACGGTGAGGTGCTGGCGCTCCAGCCGGCGGTCCCACGGCCACGACGCCGGCGCGTCGCCGATGAACGCGAAGCGCCAGTCGTACTCCCAGGTCGCCGCGTCGCGCCACCACGGTGGCTCCTCGCCGCGCAGCAGCGACGTCAGCGGCACGCCGTCGCACTGCAGCGGGACGTCGGCGCCGATCGCCTCGCAGATCGTCGGCAGCACGTCGACGTTCTCGGTGAAGCGCTCGACGACGGTGCCGTGCGCTGCCGGCGCGGCCGGGTCGCGGACGATGCCGACGACGTGGTGGCTCTGCTCGAAGAACCCGGCCTTCTGGACGTAGCCGTGATCGCCGAGCTGCTCGCCGTGGTCGGCGGTGACGACGATCAGCGTGTCGTCCCACATGCCGGCGGCGGCGAGCCCGTCCCACAGCCGGCCGAGGCAGTCGTCGACCTCGCCGACCATCCCGAAGTACTGGGCGCGCAGCCGACGCATCGCCGCCGGGTCAGCGGGCGGCCGCGTCTCGGGATGGTGTAGCAGCCCCTTGTGCATGCGGTGGCGCCGCTCGAGCGGCACCGGCTCGATCGGGTCCCCGACCTCGTCGGGGTCGTAGGCGCTCGACCAGTGGCCGGCGGCAACGTACGGCGGGTGCGGGCGCAGGTAGCTGGCGTGAGCGAACCACGGCCCGTCCTGGCGGCCGATCCACTCGAGCAGCCGGTCGGTGAGGAACGCCGACGTGCTGTGCTCGGCGGGCCGGTCCGCCTCGGTGCGCAGGACCGCGGCGTCGTCGTCGGGCACGTCGTGGCCGAGCCCGCGCAGCCAGCTGATCCACGGCGTGTACGGGCCGGAGAGGTTCACGACCGGCTCGAAGCCCGGCAAGATGCCCCACGGGTTGCTGCGCCGCGGGTCGGCGGGTTCGGGCACCAGCCGCGGGTCGACGCCCTGGTCGGTGTAGCCGAACAGCGCCGGCACATAGCCGCCGCGGCGGGCGACGCGGGCGACGTTGTCGAAGCGATCGTCGAGCGGCGTGCCGTTGGCGACGACCCGGTTGTTCATCTGGTACGTGCCCGTGTACAGCGCGGCGCGGCCCGGGGCGCACGGCGTCGCCTGGCTGTAGTGGCGGCGCAACGAGACGCCGGCCGCGGCGAGGCGGTCGAGGTTCGGCGTGCGCACCACCGGATGCCCCGCGCTCGACAGGCAGTCACCCCGGAACTGATCCAGCGTGATCAGCAGGACGTTCGGCCGGCTCACGGCTTCAGCACCGACCCGAGGAGCGGTGAGCGCCCAAGCGCAGCGGAGGCAGCGAGCACGGCAGGCGCAGGGAGCAGCTTGGCTGCGACCCGAGCACGAACATCAACGTCACCCCGCCCAGGTGAACTTGGGCGGGCGGCGCTCGGCGAACGCGGCGACGCCCTCGCGCAGGTCGCCGGCGCCGGCGGCGACCTGCGCCCAGTGCCGCTCGAGGTGCTCGGGCACGCTGCCGGTGGCGGCGACCTGCGCGATCATCTCCTTGCTGGCCACCTGGGACAGCAGCGAGCGCTCGGCCAGCTCGGCGCACAGCGCGGCGAGCGCGCTCTCGCCGGCGCCGGGCTCGTGGACCTCGTCGACCAGGCCGATGCGCAGGGCCGTCGCGGTGTCGACCAGCCGCCCGGTGAACAGCAGCATCTTCGCCGCCGCCGGACCGAGCAGGCGCCCGACCCGTTCGTGCGACGCCGCCGGGTAGACGACGCCGAGCTTCGCCGGGGTGATCCCGAAGCGGGCGCCGTCGACGGCGAGGCGCAGATCGCAATCGATCGCCAACGCGCAGCCACCGCCGATGCAGTCGCCCTCGACGAACGCCACGGTCGGCTTCGGCAGGTTGGCGAGGGCGTGCTCGGCGGTCACGTTCACCTGGTGGAACGTCGGCGCGTCCGCCGGGCGCTCGGCGAGCAGCTCGCCGATGTCGGCGCCGGCGCAGAAGTGGCCACCGGCGCCGCGCAGTACGACGACGCGCACCGACGTGTCGTCGCCGAGCTCCACGCAGGCATCGCCGAGCCCCGCCCACATCGCATACGACATCGCATTGCGCTTGGCCGGCCGGTCCAGCCAGATCGTCGCCACCGGCCCGTCCCGCTCGACGCGGATGCCGTCGACGGTCATGAGCGCAGCTCCTGACCGGTCGACCGGGCGACCGCCAGGGAGCCGGGCGACGATGGGTTCCGGGGGCGCAGCCCCCGAGCAAGCACGGTCACGACCGCACCTCGGCCTCGAACGCGGCCAGCCGGTCGAGGAACCGCGGCAGGTCGACGAGGAACGGGTAGTGGCCGTGGTCCGGCCACACCTCGTACTCCAGCTGCGGGAGGTGGGCGCGCAGCCAGTCCTCGTACTCCGGCCCTGGGTCGATGCCGTGCAACGCCAGGTACGGCACGCCGGCCGACGCGGCGAGCATCACCGGGGCGAGCGCGTCGAGCTCCTCCGGCGTGCTGTCGAGCACCGCCGCCCAGGTGCCCAGCACGACGTCCTGATCGGGCTGACGCAAGGCGCCGACGCGGGACAGCTCGTCGCCGGCCAGCGGGCCGACCAGGCCGGCGAAGACCATCCCGATCGCCTCGCGGAACTGCTCGGGCGTGCCGCGCAGCAGCGGCTCGATCTGCTTCAAGGCCGTTTGGAAACCAGCGAGCTGCAGCGGCTGGTCGACGTTCATCACGCCGACGACGTCGGTACAGAACGCCGGGACGACGGTGACCACGACGCCGCCGAGCGAGTGGCCGACGATCAGCGGGCGCTGCAGCCCGACGGCGGCGATCGTCTCGGCGACGTCGGAGGCGTAGCCCTGCGGATCGTAGGGCGGTTCGTCGTCGCTGTCGCCGTGGCCGCGCAGGTCGACGGCGAGCACGCAGTGGTCGGCGGCCAGCGCCTCGATCACCGGCCGCCAGGTCTCGTGGTTCTCGGTGATCCCGTGGACGAGCACCACGGCGGGGGCGCGCTCGTCGCCGACGAGCTCATGGGCCAGCAGCATGGGCCGCAGGCTACGCCGCTCGCTCTCGCGGCTGGGATGCGATGATGGCGCCCCATGCCATTCGCGCCCGACGGAATCAACCTCCATCCCGACGTCCTCGCCGCGCTCGACGGCGGCGCGCCGCTCGTCGCGCTGGAGTCGACGATCATCAGCCACGGGATGCCGTTCCCGCAGAACGTGGCGATGGCCACCGAGGTCGAGACGCTGGTGCGCGCCGAGGGTGCTGTGCCGGCGACGATCGCTGTGCTCGACGGCGTCCCGTGCATCGGTCTCGACGAGGGCCAGCTGCACCGCCTGGCCACCGTGGAGGACGTGCACAAGGCGACGACGCGCGACCTGCCGTGGCTGATGGCCACCGGCGCCACCGGTGCCACCACCGTGGCGGCGACGATGCGCCTCGCCGCCCTCGCCGGGATCCGCGTCTTCGCCACCGGGGGGATCGGGGGCGTGCACCGCGGCGCGGCGACGTCGTTCGACGTGTCCGCCGACCTGACCGAGCTGGCTCGGACCCCGGTGGCCGTCGTCTCCGCGGGGATCAAGTCGATCCTCGACATCCGTCTCACGCTGGAGCGCTTGGAGACGGCCGGGGTACCGGTGATCGTCAACGGCAGCGACGACTTCCCGTCGTTCTACAGCCGCACGAGCGGGCTGCCGGCGCCACGGCGCCTCGACGGCCCCGACCAGATCGCCCACCTCCTGCACGCCACCTGGGACGTGCTCGGGCTGACGACCGGGGTCAGCATCGCCAACCCGATCCCCGCCGACGCCGAGATCCCCGCCGACGAGATCGCCGGCGTGATCGACGACGCGCTCGCCGCGCTCGACGAGGCCGGGATCACCGGGCAGGAGGTCACCCCGTATCTGCTGGCCAGCGTCGTCGAGCGCACCGGCGGGCGCAGCCTCACCGCGAACATCGCTCTCGTGCGCGACAACGCCATCACCGCGGCGCGCATCGCGGTCGCCTACGCCGGACGTCGCTCGTGAGGTGCCGCGGGGCCGTCGCCGCCGCGGCGGTGATCGCCGCGCTGGGCCTTGCGGCATGCGGCTCGGACGCCGCGCCGGCGGCGACCATCTCGACCACGACCACCGCCCCCACGACGACGGCCTCCGCCGCATCGTCCACCGCGCCGTCGTCCACCTCGGCGCCGTCGACGACAACGACCCTCCCGGAGGTCGCCGTGACCCCGACCACCCCGTCGCCTGCCGGCGCCACCGTCGCCGCCCTGTTGAACCTCGGCCGCCCGGTCGTGCTCGCCCACACCGGCGGCGAGGACGAGTTCCCCGGCTCGACGCTGTACGCCTACGGCGAGAGCGTCAAGGCCGGCGTCGACGTGCTCGACCTCAACGTGATGCTCACCAAGGACGGCGTGCTCGTCGTCCAGCACGACGGCACCGTCGACCGCCTGACCGAGTCGACCGGCGCGGTCGCCGACATGACCTACGCCGAGCTCAGCCGCCTCGACAACGCCTACTGGTTCACCGCCGACGGCGTGCTGCGCGATCGTCCCGAGGCCGACTACGTCTACCGCGGCATCCGCACCGGGGCGAAGCCGCCGCCCGACGGCTACACCGCCGACGACTTCGCGGTCCCGACGATGCGCTCGCTGATCGAGCGCTCCCCGACGATGCCGCTGAACATCGAGATCGAGGGCAGCGGTGAGCCGGCCGCCGCGGCGGCCCGCCAGCTCGCCGCGGAGCTGCGCGAGCTGGGGCGGCTCGACGCCTCGGTGGTGGCCTCGTTCGACGACGCCACCGTCACGTACTTCCACTCGCTGGAACCGACGGTGGAGATGTCGCCCGGCTTCGGGGCCAGCGCCGCGTTCGTCCTCGACGGCACGCCGCTGCCGGACGGCATGCGCATCCTCCAGCTACCGCCGAGCACGTCGGGCGTCGAGGTGCTCACCCCCGAGACCATCGCCAAGGCCCACGCCGCCGGCTACGTGATCTGGGTGTGGCCGAACGACCGCACCCTGGAGAACCGCGCCGCCTACGACCAGTTCCTGCGCGACGGCATCGACGGCCTGAACATCAACTTCCCGGCCCAGGGCGTCGCCGCCGCCCGCGAGCTCGTTCCGACCTCCGGCTGACCGAGTCCGTCGCCGGTCCGAGTCCCAGCTGCCGGACAGTGCTGCGCCAGCGACTCGCACCAGCACGTCCGACTCGGACGACGGCCGGCTCCGGCGACGATGATGGCCGTCATGGCCCCTCAGAACCGGACCGAGAACCACCAGGTGATCATCGCCTCGCTGCCGACGGGGGCGCTGGCCGCCGGCGACTTCGAGGTGCGCACCGCGCCGATGCCCGAGCCCGGCGACGGGCAGGTGCTGTGCCGGACGATCGCGCTGACGATCGGCGCCGGGCAGCGTGCCGGCCTGCAGGGCAGCGCCGGCTACGCGGGCGCTCCAGAAGCCGGGCGGGTGATGGGCGGCAACGGCGTCGCCGAGGTCGTCGAGTCCCGCGCCGCGGCGATCCCGGCGGGCTCGCTCGTCACCGCGCCGACCGGCTGGCAGACGCACTCGGTGCAGAAGGCGTCGGCGGTGCAGTTGCTGCCGGCGGGCATCGATCCGGCGACGGCGCTCGGCGTGCTCGGCACGAACGGCCTCACGGCGTACTTCGGGCTGCTCGACGTCGGCCGGCCGCAACCGGGCGAGACCGTCGTCGTGTCGGCGGCGGCCGGGTCGGTCGGCCACGTCGTCGGCCAGCTCGCCAAGCGCATCGGCTGCCGCGTCGTCGGCGTCGCCGGGGCGGACGACAAGTGCCGGATGCTCGTCGACGAGCTCAGCTTCGACGCCGCCGTCAGCCACCGCGACCCCGACTTCCGGGCGGCATTCAAGGACGCCACGCCCGACCGGATCGACGTGTACTTCGACAACACCGGCGGCCCCGTACTGGAGAGCGCGCTGTTCCGCATGGCGACGCACGGGCGCATCGTCTGCTGCGGCGTGGTCAGCCAGTACGACACCTCGACGCCGGGCCCCGGCCCGCGCGGCGTCCCCGGCCTGCTCGTCAACAACCGCGTGCGCATGGAGGGCCTGCTCGTGTTCGACTTCGCCGACCGCTACGACCAGGCCCGCGCCGACCTCACCGCATGGATCGCCGACGGCTCGCTGAAGACCAAGGTCACCGAGTTCCACGGCTTGGACCAAGCCCCGCAGGCGTTCGTCGAGCTCCTCGCCGGCCGCACCGTCGGCACGACGATCGTCACGCTCTGACACCACACCTCGTCCAGCGGGACGGACGCGGAACCGGACGCGTGACCCCAACGCTTCGGCCCGTGGGAGGCTCGTGCCCGGCGACACCCGGCGGCGCGACCGCCAGGGAGCCCGCCGGACAGGTCGGCGCCAGCCGACCATTTCATCAGCGGAACAGGTCGCGGGACTGGTCGCGCAGGACGGGCGCGAGTGTCGCCGTGTCGTCGGGCTCCCAGGCGTGGCCGCGGATCACGCCGACGGGAACGCGTGACACGTTGCCCTTGACGAGCTCGGCGGCGCCGGCCAGCTCGTCGGCGGTGCACACGGCCTGCACGCGGAACTCGTGGCCGTGCGGGTCGACCTGGCCGATGTAGCTGTAGATCGGCTGGATCCCGGCGATGCCGATGGCGATGTCGGTCTGCCCTTCGCGCCAGGCGCGGCCGAACGTGTCGGACACGACGACGGCGACGTCGACGCCGAGCGCCTTGAACCCGGCACGCAGTCCCCGCGCCGACCCGTCCGGATCGACCGGCAGCAGCACCAGCCGGCCGTGCGCGCCGCTCGACGACTGGTCGACACCGCTGTTCGCGCAGACGAAGCCGTGGTGCGTCTCGGTGATCAGCACCGGGCCGATCTGGCGCACCACCCGCTTGGCCTCGCGCAGCACCACCTCGGTGACCGCCGGGTCCTTGTCCCACCGCGCCGACCACTCGACGGCGAACGGCGACGGCTCGACGTCGGCCAGCTCGATCGTGCGCCCCTCGGCCTTCGACACGATCTTCGAGGTGACGACGACGACGTCGCCGTCCTCCAACGGGTCGTCGGCCGCCCACGCCGCGGCGACGATCGCGCCGGACAGGTCGGTGCCCGGCTCGATCTCGGGCAGGCCGGGCACGCCGAAGATCCGCAGTCCTGGCACGGCGTTGGAACGTAGCAGCGAGGTCTCGACCAAGATGGGCCGGTGAGCACCTCCACCGTCTCCGAGCTGTTCGACCCGTCGGCGTGGCGGGAGGTTCCCGGCTTCGACTTCGACGACATCACCTACCACCGCAGCGTCGAGCACGGCACGGTGCGGGTGGCGTTCGACCGGCCCGAGGTGCGCAACGCGTTCCGCCCGAAGACCGTCGACCAGCTGTACACCGCGCTCGACCACGCGCGCATGTCGACGGACGTCGGCTGCGTGCTGCTCACCGGCAACGGCCCGTCGCCGCGCGACGGTGGGTGGGCGTTCTGCTCGGGCGGCGACCAGCGCATCCGCGGCCGGGACGGCTACAAGTACACGTTGCCTGTAGGGCCTGACGGCAAAGCGGGCGACGAGCGGGAGACGATCGAGCCGGGCCGCGCCGGGCGCCTGCACATCCTCGAGGTCCAGCGGCTGATCCGGTTCATGCCGAAGGTCGTCATCTGCGTCGTCCCCGGCTGGGCGGCCGGCGGCGGTCACAGCCTGCACGTCACCTGCGACCTGACGCTGGCCAGCGCCGAGCACGCCCGCTTCAAGCAGACCGACGCCGACGTCGCCAGCTTCGACGGCGGCTTCGGCAGCGCCTACCTCGCCCGCCAGGTCGGCCAGAAGTTCGCCAGGGAGATCTTCTTCCTCGGCCGCGAGTACACCGCCGACGACGCCCACCGGATGGGCATGGCCAACGCGGTCGTCCCCCACGCCGAGCTGGAGTCGACGGCGCTGCAGTGGGCCAAGGAGATCAACGCCAAGAGCCCGACCGCGCAGCGGATGCTCAAGTTCGCGTTCAACCTGATCGACGACGGCCTCGTCGGCCAGCAGGTCTTCGCCGGCGAGGCCACCCGCCTCGCCTACGGCACCGACGAGGCCGAAGAGGGCCGCAGCGCGTTCCTGGACAAGCGGGATCCGAACTGGTCGGCCTACCCCTGGATGTACTGAGTCAGGTGCGGCGGCGGCCGAACAGGAAGTAGGCGACGGGGATCAGGCCGGCGGAGTTGATCACCGTCGACCAGCCCCACAGCCGCTTCGAGCCCTTCACCTCGACGGGCGAGCGGTGGCGCAGGTCGGCGAGCATCAACAGCTTCAGGGCCGCCTCGATCGCGCCGAGCACGACCACGATCCGCTTGTTGCGCTCGCTCAGCTTCCGACGGGCCACAGCCACCTCCATCGATCCGTTGCCGGCTGCACGCTACGGCTACCGTCCGGCGGATGGGGGTTCAGCTCACCAAGGATTCGATCGACCTCGGCATCGTCGTGCGTGACGCGCAGGCGGCACTCGCCTTCTACCGCGACACGCTCGGCCTCGAGCAGGAGGGCGAGATGCCGATGCCCGGGGGTGGCGGCACGATGTACCGCCTGCTGTGTGGCACGTCGATGATCAAGCTCGTCCACCACGACGACGTCCCCGAGGCCGCCGCCCCGCCCGGCGGGATCGCCGGCGCCACCGGCTACCGCTACTGGACGATCTCGGTGAGCAACCTGCAGGAGGTGGTCGACGCCTGCGCCGCCGCCGGCCGCAAGGTGATCGTCAAGCCCCGCGAGATCCGCCCCGGTGTCAGCATCGCCATCGTCGACGACCCCGACGGCAACTGGGTCGAGTTCCTGCAGGTCAGCTGATCCGCGACGAGGAGATGGGCAGTCCGGTGTCGTTGCGGAGGTGCTCGGCCGCCGGGCGGAAGTAGGCCATCAGCGTGTCGGCGATCTCCGCGGTCGGGGCCGTCGCCGCGACCGCCGCGCCCATGTGGGTCAGCCAGCGGTCCCGTTGCAACGGCCCGACGGTGAACGGCATGTGCCGCATCCGCAGGCGGGGATGGCCACGCTCGTCGCCGTACGTCGTCGGCCCACCCCAGTACTGGGCGAGGAACAGCGTCAGCCGGTGGCGGGCGCCGCTCAGGTCCGGCGCCTCCGGGTACAGCGGCAGCAGCACCTCGTCGTCGGCGACACCCTCGTAGAACCGGTCGACCAGCCGCTCGAAGAAACCCATCCCGCCGACCGCGTCGTACAGCGTCGGCTCGGCGGGTGACATCGCCGGCAGGCTAACGACCGTCGACGGGAACGGCGGTGCCGCGTCGGTCAGGCGCGAACGGCAGTGCCGCGTGGGCCCGGGCGAGCCGAGCGACCGGCCGCACGCGGCGGTCGCGACCGCCAGGGAGCCCGCCGCACCAGGCGCCGTCAGGCGCCCATGTAGAGGGGCGCACCGACCAGATCCGTCGGGCGCACCACGAACGGCGTCTGGCCGTCGCAGGCGTCGAGGATCACGGTGTCGCCGGAGGCGAGCAGGACGAGCGCCGACACCGGCTCACCGTCGATCTCCACCTCGACCACGTCGCCGGTGTGCACGTTCTCCGCAGTTGCCGTCGTCATCGTCGTCTCCATCTCGTTCCGTTGTCGACGCTCTCAACGCACAGAGTCGCCGAACGGTTCCTTGATACGACGTAACTGCCGTCACACTTCACGCAGGGTGGCGGAATGGGCCGCGGGGCCTACGAGAACTGCTTGTCGACCCAGTCCGGGAAGATGTCGGGCAGGTCGACGCTCACCGCGAGTGGGAACTCGGCGGGCCGCTTCTCCAGGAAGCTCATCACGCCCTCGCGGCTGTCGGCGCTGCGGCCGCGCTCGAGGATGCCGCGCGAGTCGACCCGGTGGGCATCCATCGGATGGTCGGCGCCGAGCATCCGCCACAGCATCTGGCGGGTCAGGGCGACGCTGACCGGCGAGGCGTTCTCGGCGATCTCGGCGGCCAGCGCCCGCGCCGCCGGCAGTAGCTCGTCCGGGGCGTGGACGCTGCGCACGAGGCGCCCGGCGAGCGCCTCCGACGCCGGGAACACCCGGCCGGTGTAGCACCACTCCGCCGCATGGCTGATGCCGACGACCCGTGGCAGGAAGTACGACGAGCAGGCCTCGGGGACGATGCCACGACGGGCGAAGACGAACCCGAAGCGGGCGTTCTCGCTGGCCAGGCGGATGTCCATCGGCAGCGTCATCGTCACCCCGACGCCGACGGCCGGCCCGTTGATCGCTCCGATCACCGGCTTCTTGCAGGCGAAGATCCGCAGCGTCAGCAGACCGCCGCCGTCGCGGGGGACACCGGAGTCGGCGACGACGTCGCTGCCGCCCCGGCTGAACGTCTCCCCGCCGCTCGACAGGTCGGCGCCGGCGCAGAAGCCACGGCCGGCGCCCGTGACGATCACGGCGCGCACGTCGTCGTCGGCGTCGATGCGATCGAACGCATCGATCATCTCGTTCATCATCGTCCCGGTGAACGCGTTGAGCTGCTCGGGCCGGCTCAGCGTGATCGTGGCGATGTGGTCGGCGACGTCGTAGGCGATCTGGGTGTACTCCATGGCTGCCGACCGTATGCGGCCGGGGCCTCGTCGGACCCGATCGAGCGAGAGCGTTCAGCCGGCGGGCGCCGGCGTACCGAGCCGGGTCCGCGCCGACTGGTATTCCTGCAGCCAGGCCGTCGCCGCCTCGGGCGCCATCGGCGGGGCGATGTGGTAGCCCTGCGCGTAGCTGCAGCCGGCGGCACGCAGCCACTCCTGGGCCGCCTCGTCCTCCACGCCCTCGGCCGTCGAGCGCAAGCCGAGGTGGCGGGCCAGCTCGATCGTCGAGCGCACGATCACGCGGTCACGCGGGTTGTCGAGCAGCCGCAGCACGAACGAACGGTCGATCTTGACCTCGCGCACCGGCAGATCCTGCAGGTAGGCGAGCGACGAGTAGCCGGTGCCGAAGTCGTCGATCGACAGCTGCACGCCCATCGAGTCGAGCTGCTCGAGCACGCGCTTGGCCCGCGCCGGGTCGGCCATGATCGAGCTTCTCGGTGATCTCCAGCCACAGCCGCGACGCGGGCAGCGCCAGCTCGTCGAGTGCAGCGGCGACCTCCTCGGTGATCGCCCCGTCGTGCAGGCTGCGCGCCGACAGGTTGACGGCGACGTCGAGTTCGGCGCCGCCGGCCAGCCACGACTTGACCTGCTCGATCGCCGCGCCCAGCACGAAGCTGGTGAGTGGCTTGATCAGCCCGGTGTGCTCGGCGAACGGCACGAACTCGTCGGGCGCGATCAGCCCGAACTCCGGGTGGTGCCAGCGCACCAGCGCCTCGAAGCCGGCGACGTCGCCCGTCGCCAGGTCGATCTTCGGCTGGTAGTAGAGGACCACCTCGCCAGCGCCGATCGCCGTGCGCAGTTCGCTGAGCAGGCTGAGCCGGCGCCGGCTGTTCTGGTCCTTCTCGGCGTCGTAGACCTCGACGCCAGTCTGGCGCCCCTTGGCGACGTACATGGCGATGTCCGCCTGCTTGATCAGCTGATCGGCGGTCGTGCCGTGCTCCGGGAACATGGCGATGCCGATGCTCGCCTCGACCTCCAGGTTGAAGCCGTCGAGCCGGAACGGCTCCAGCAGGCAGTGGACGATGTCCTCGCCCAGGGTCCGGGCCTGGCAGACGTCGACGCCGGGCAGCAACACGGCGAACTCGTCGCCGCCGAGCCGGGCGATGGTGCCGGCGTCCGGCAGCACGGTCTCGATGCGTGGTCCGATGAGGCACAGCAGCTGGTCGCCGGCCTGGTGACCGAGCGTGTCGTTGACCTCCTTGAACCGGTCGAGGTCGATGAGCAGCACCGCCCCGCTCGTCGAGCGGTTGCGGCCGTGCTCGAAGCGCCGCTCCATGATCGAGGAGAACTGCACGCGGTTGGGCAGGTCGGTGAGGCTGTCGTGCAGCGCCTGGTGCTCCTTCTCCGTCGACAGGCGGGCGCTGCGGTAGACGGCGATCACCGGGAGGATCAACACCGGCAGCAGCCACACGCTGCGCTCGACGGCGACGACGACGATCGGCGCCAACGCCAGCAGCACGATGTCGGAGACGAACTCGCCGACGAGCAGCTCACGCAGGCTGGTCCGCAACGGGATCTCGCCGCTGACGGTGATGATCACGGCGACGACGGTGTTGTTGACGAGGAAGTACACCGCCGCCGCAGCGACCATCGCCAGGCTCCAGCGAGCAGTGAACTCACTCGCCGCGAGCGCCCGATCGCCGAGGGTCAGGCAGAAGGCCACACCCGCCAGCGCCCACGCCATCGTGTGCTGGGCGACGTTGAAGACAGCCTTCAGGGGGTTGCGTCGTTCGATGACGTCCGATGTCGTCGAGGCGAGTGCCTGGGCGACGATCGCCGGGCAGGGACCGAACATGGCGAAGATCGCGAACACGAACGTCGTCGAGGCGACGACGGCTTGGACTCCACCAGTCCGGGCAACGGTGACGGGGTTCGCCTCGAACACGCAGACGAGAACCGTCAGCAGCACGAGGGTGAGCCACCGGCCGTCCACTCGGGCGACCGACCCACACCAGGCAAGAAGGAGAACGCTGAGAACCGCCGCGACGATGACACCGACGACGAAGACATGGACCGCCGTTTCACGTCGCACGGGAATGAGGACGATCCGATCCGAATGCCGTCGACCGCGGCGCAGCAGCGACTAGCGCTGCGTCACATCCACTTCTTCCCAGTGAGATCCTCGAACTGGATGGTGACCGCGGCGGCGGCGACCAGAACCGGGAGGATCCGAACAATCAGGTTGGTCCATGTGCGCTTCATTTTGAGGGTGCTCCTTGAACAAGCTGAGGAATCAGCGTACTTGCAATTGATTCGGACAAATGCAAGTGGAACGCCTGAGCGCTTCCGCCTTGGTCCGCCGCGGTCCGCGACCGCATGACCACTCTAACAGCTTTTTCAGCCACAACGAACCGATTGTCCGCCATCGACGGGCAACAGGACCCCCGTCACGAACCGGGCTTCGTCGGACGCCAGAAAGAGCGATGCGTACGACACGTCCCACGCAGTACCCATGGTTTGGCCGAGTGGAACCTGTTGATCTCGTTGCGCGATCAACTGTCCGCGAGGAATGCCGCGGGCCGCCGAGATCCCCTCGATCGCCATGGGCGTGTTCATCAATCCGGGCAGGATGGCGTTCACCCGGATTTCATGTCGTGCCAACCTCATCGCAAGGTGTTGGGTGAGCGTGTTCACCCCCGCTTTGGAGATCTGGTAGGCGGCGGTGCTGGTCGAACAGATCGAGGCGATCGAGGAGATGTTGACGATCGAGCCCCGGCCGGCGGCGCGCATCACCGGGGCGACGAGCTTGCAGGTCCGCCACATCGCCGTGAGGTTGACGTCGAAGATCCGCTGCCATGCGTCCTCGGTGACCCGGGTGGCCGGGGCGTCGCCACCGCCAATGCCGACGTTGTTGTGCAACACGTCGATCGTCCCGTACGTCGCCGTGGCCGAGTCGACGATCGAGGCGCACGACTCGGCGTCGGTGATGTCCGCCCCGTGCGCGGTGGCGTCGCCACCCTCTGCGTGGATCATCGCCACGGTCTCCTGCGCCGACGCGAGGTCACGGTCGACGACCAGCACCCGGGCCCCCTCACGTGCGTAGACGATGGCGGTGGCCCGCCCATTGCCGATCGTCTCCCCCGGCGTCTGCCCCCCACCGACGACCACCGCGACCTTCCCAGCCAAACGCTCTCCCATGGCCCGGCACCCTATGTGCGCGGCCGGCGACGAGGCGATGGGGGGTGCACGAGGGGGGCGCTCCGCGATCCCCCCTCGTCCGTCGGACGATCCGACTGGCTCGGTCGTCCGACTGCAGGCTGGGTGCGGCCGCAGGCCGCTCCTCGAAGCTCGACCGAGATGAGCGAGCGCAGCGAGCGAATCGAGCGTCGAAACTCAGACGTCCAAGAAGCGGCTGGCGGCGGTGCCGGAACAGACCGCGCCGACGGTGGCGCCGAGCAGCAGCATGTAGCCGACGATCGTCCACGGGTAGCCGCCGAGGACGACGAACGCCTGCAGGCCGGAGTCGCCGGGCAGCGAGCGCACGCCGTTCGTCCAGTCGGCGTTGAGGTACAGCAGCATGCCGCTGGCGAACACGCCGCCGATCAGGCCTTGCAGCAACCCTTCGAGCATGAAGGGCAACCGGATGAACCAGTTCGTCGCCCCGACGAGCTTCATCACCTCGATCTCGCGGCGCCTGGCGTACATCGCCGTGCGGATCGTGTTCCAGATCAGCAGCACGGTGGCGGCGAGCAGGGCCAGCGCGATCGCGAACGTGCGCGGCCCGAAGAAGCTGCGCAGAGCGCGCAACGTGTCGATCTGCTGGCCGGGGAACGCCACGCTCTGAACCTTCGGCAGACCCTTCACCGTGGTGGCGAACTGGTTGAGCACGTCGGTGTTCTGGGTGTCCTTGGGGACGACCTTGAAGAACGACGGGATCTTGTCCGGTCCGAGCTGCGACAGCGTCGCCGTGTCGCCGCCGAACAGCCGCTTGGCGTTCTCCACCGAGCAGGGGATGTCGCAGTAGGTGACCTTGTCGACCAGGTTGGACTGCTCCAGGCTGGTCTGGACGAGCTGGATCTGATCGGCGGTCGCGTCGTTGGTGACGTAGACGATCATCTCGACGCCGCCCGACCACTGGTCGAGCTGGTTGTCGAAGCCGCGCTGCAGCAGCAGCGTCAGGCCGAACAGCAGGAGCGTGACCCCGGAGGTGAGGATCGCGGCGATGGACAGGGTGGTGTTCCTGCTGACGCTGGCCCACATCTCCCGGAACGTGTACCGGAGGCGGGAGAGCACTACTCGTACACCCCTCGGGCCTGGTCACGCACGATCAGCCCACGGTCGAGCTGGATGACCCGCTTGCGCATCATGTTGACGATGCGCTGGTCGTGGGTGGCCATCACCACCGTGGTGCCGGTCTTGTTGATCCGGTCGAGCAGGCGCATGATCCCCTCGCCGGTGGCCGGGTCGAGGTTCCCGGTCGGCTCGTCGGCCAGCAGGATCAGCGGGCGGTTGACGAACGCCCGGGCGATCGACACGCGCTGCTGCTCGCCGCCGGACAGCTGGTGGGGGAAGCGCTCCTCCTTGCCCTCCAGGCCGACGAGGTCGAGCACCGCCGGCACCTGCTGGCGGATGACGTGGCGGGGCCGGCCGATCACCTCCAGGGCGAAGGCGACGTTCTCGAACACGGTCTTGCCGGTGAGCAGCTTGTAGTCCTGGAAGATGTTGCCGATGTTGCGGCGCAGGTGCGGGACCTTGCTCTCCGGCATGTCGTTGATGTTCCGGCCGGCCACCCAGACCTCGCCGCGCTCGGGGCGCTCCTGGCGGTTCATCAGCCGCAGCAGCGTGCTCTTGCCCGAGCCGGACGGCCCGACGAGGAAGACGAACTCGGCCTTGGCGACCTCGAAGCTGGCGTCGCGCAGGGCGACGACCTCGGTCGTGTAGCTCTTGGTGACGTTGTTCAGCGTGATCATCGAAATATGACAGAACTGTGACGGATCAGGCAGGGTACCGCGGTCACTCGGCTTCGCGCCGTCGCCACTGCAGGTAGCCGATCATGAACTCGTCGACGTCACCGTCGAGGACGCCGGCGACGTTGCTCGACTCCACCTCGGTGCGCAGGTCCTTGACCATCTGGTACGGCTGCAGCACGTAGGAGCGGATCTGGCTGCCCCAGCCGACCTGGGCCTGGCGGCCGGCGATGCGGTCCAGCTCGGCCTGGTGCTCCTCCTCGACCTTGGCGGCGATCATCGCCCGCAGCCGGTTCATCGCCTTCTCCCGGTTCTGCAGCTGGCTGCGCTCCTCCTGCGAGGAGGCGATCAGCCCGGTCGGCTCGTGGATCAGGCGGACCGCGGACGACGTCTTGTTGACGTGCTGACCGCCGGCGCCGCTGGCCCGGAACACCTCCATGCGGATGTCGGCCTCGTTGATCTCGACGTCCGGGTCGTCCATCACCGGCCACACCTGCACGGCGGCGAAGCTGGTCTGGCGGCGGCCCTGGTTGTCGAACGGGCTGATCCGCACCAGGCGATGGGTGCCGCGCTCGGACGTCATCAGGCCGTAGGCGTAGCGCCCGGTGATCGTGAACTCGGCGGAGAGGATCCCGGCCTCGGTGCCCTCGCTGATCCCGTCGACCTCGAAGCCGAACTTGCGCCGCTCGGCCCAGCGGCCGTACATCCGCAGGAGCATCTCGCTCCAGTCCTGGGCGTCGACGCCGCCGTCCTTGGCGTTGATCTGGACGATGCAGTCGGCCTCGTCGTGCTCGCCGGTGAACAGGCTGCGCAGGTCCAGCTCGTCGAGCGCCGCGCCGATGCTCTGGATCGCCGCGTCGAGGTCGGGCTCCTGGCTGGCGTCGTCGACCTCGCGGGCCATCTCGTGGAGCAGGTCGGCGTCGTCGAGCTGCTGGGCCAGGCCGTCGTAGGTGTCGACGTCGCCGCGCACGGCGGCGTACTCGGCGTTGACCTTCTTGGCCAGCTCCGGATCGTCCCACAGGTCGGGGCGGCCGACCTCCATCTCCAGCTCGGCCAGGCGCGAGCGGTTGGCGTCGATCTTCAGGTAGCCGTGGGCCTCACCGAGGCGCCGACGCAACTCCTTGAGGTCGTCGGTGAAATCCCTCACGCACTGCGCCCGTGGCACATCTTGAACTTCTTGCCACTCCCGCACGGGCACGGCTGGTTGCGGCCGGTGTTGGCCCACTCGTCGTTGACGACGGTCTGCTGCTTGACGGGCGCCGTGGCGGTGGCCGTGGCCCCCGCCGCCGCTCCCCGGCCGGCGCTCGCCGCGACCTCGGGCTCGATCTCGCCGGATGCCGCCGCGGCCTGCGCCGCCGTGGCGAAGCCGTCGACCTCGCTGTCGTCGCTGGAGGTCTGCTGGACGTTCTGGACGACCTGCGCCGGCACCTCCTGGCGGATCACCTGGACGTGCATGACGTAGCGGACGAAGTCCTGGGCGATGCCCTTCATCATGGCTCCGAACATCTCGAAGCCTTCCTTCTGCCAGGCGACGAGCGGATCGATCTGGCCCATGGCCCGCAGGTTGATGCCCTCCTGGAGGTAGTCCATCTCCTCCAGGTGCTCACGCCAGCGCTGGTCGATGATCCGCAGCATCACCTGGCGCTCGACGTCGCGCATCACCTCCGAGCCGAGCTCGGCCTCACGCTTGTCGTAGAACGCCGACGCGTCGGCCATCACCATGTCGTCGATGGCGTCGGTGGTGCGCTGGGCCTCCAGCTGCTCGACGGAGATGTCGTTCGGCCAGAACGTCTTCAGCTCCTTGGCCAGGCCGTCGAGGTCCCACTCGTCGTCGGAGGCGCTCTGGCAGTAGCTCTCCAGCAGCGCGTTGACCGCCTCGGCGAGGTACTCCATCGCCGCGGCCTTGAGATCCATGCCCTCGAGGATCTGGTCGCGGCGCTGGTAGATCACCTTACGCTGCTCGTTCATCACCTCGTCGTACTTGAGCACGTTCTTGCGGATCTCGCCGTTGCGCTGCTCGACGGTGGTCTGCGCCCGCTCGATGGCCTTGGTGACCATCTTCGCCTCGATCGCCTCGTCGTCGGGCAGGGCCCGGCCCATCACCCACGACAGCGCGCCGGTGGCGAACAGGCGCATCAGCTCGTCGTCGAGGCTCAGATAGAAGCGGCTCTCGCCCGGGTCGCCCTGGCGGCCGGAGCGGCCACGGAGCTGGTTGTCGATGCGCCGGCTCTCGTGACGCTCGGTGCCGAGCACGTACAGGCCGCCGAGCTGGCGGACCTTGGCGCCCTCGGCCTTGCACTGCTCCTCGAACTCGGCGAGCAACTGGTCGTAGCGGGCCAGGGCGGCGGCGCGGTTGGTGCGGTACTCCTCGTCCATCTCCTCGAGCGGGACGGGCAGCTCGAACTCGTCGACCAGCAGGTTCGGGGTGAAGCCCTCGTTGATCACGGCCTGGTGGGCGAGGCCCTCGGCGTCGCCACCGAGCTTGATGTCGACGCCACGGCCGGCCATGTTCGTGGCGACGGTGACGCCGTGCAGGCGACCGGCCTGGGCGACGATGTGCGCCTCCCGGGTGTGCTGCTTGGCGTTGAGCACCTGGTGGGCGATGCCGCGCTTGCTCAACTCACGTGACAGGTGCTCGCTCTTCTCGACGCTGATCGTGCCGACCAGCACCGGCTGGCCACGCTCGTACTTCTCGGCGATGTCGTCGGCGACGGACTCGAACTTGGCGACCTCCGACTTGTAGATCAGGTCGGCCTGGTCGGCACGGGCCACCGGCTTGTTCGTCGGGATCGGCACCACGGCCAGGTTGTAGGTGTTCATCAGCTCGGCCGCCTCGGTCTGGGCGGTACCGGTCATCCCGGCGAGCTTGTCGTACATCCGGAAGTAGTTCTGCAAGGTGATCGTCGCGAGGGTCTGGTTCTCCTCCTTGATCCGCAGGCGCTCCTTGGCCTCCACGGCCTGGTGGATGCCCTCGCTCCAGCGCCGGCCCTCGAGGATGCGGCCGGTGAACTCGTCGACGATCTTCACCTCGCCGTTCTGGACGATGTAGTCCTTGTCGCGCTTGTACAGCTCCTTGGCCTTGAGCGCCGCGCCGAGCTGGTGCACGAGGTTCTGCTGAACCTCGTCGTAGAGGTTGGCGATGCCGAGGGCCGCCTCGACCTTGTCGATGCCCGACTCCAGCGGGACGACGACGCGCTTGTCCTCCTCGACCTCGTAGTCCTCGTCGCGCTTGAGGCGGCTGACGATCTGGGCGAAGTCGTAGTACAGCTTCGCTGCGTCGGCGATGCGGCCGCTGATGATCAAGGGCGTGCGGGCCTCGTCGATGAGGATCGAGTCGACCTCGTCGACGATCGCGTAGCTGTGGCCGCGCTGCACCTTGTCGGCGAGGGTGCCGGCCATGTTGTCGCGGCAGGTAGTCGAAGCCGAACTCGTTGTTCGTGCCGTAGGTGACGTCGGCGGCGTACGAGCGGCGCTTCTCGGCGCTCGACTCGCGGTAGCCGGGGATGATCAGACCGACGTCCAGACCGAGGAAGTTGTGGATCCGGCCCATCCACTCGGCGTGGAAGCGGGCCAGGTAGTCGTTGACCGTGACGAGGTGGACGCCCTTGCCGCCGAGCGCGTTGAGGTAAACGGGCAGGGTGCTGACGAGGGTCTTGCCCTCGCCGGTCTTCATCTCCGCCACCCAGCCGAAGTGCAGGGCGGCGCCACCCATCAGCTGGACGTCGAAGTGACGCTGGCCGATCACCCGGCTGGCCGCCTCGCGGGTGACGGCGAACGCCTCGACGAGCAGGTCGTCGAGCGTCGCGCCGCGGTCGAGCCGCTGGCGGAACTCGACGGTCTTGGCCTGCAGGGCCTCGTCACTGAGCGCCGTGATCTGCGGCTCGAGCGCGTTGATGTCCGGGACCAGGCCTTCGAGCGCCCGGAGCTTCTTGCCCTCGCCGACGCGAAGGATGCGATCGAGAATGCCCATGCGGGCAACGATCCTACCGGCGAGGTCCTTCGAGCCCAGTTCGGGTGTCGCCTCCGGCTACGGCGGCTGCCACCCGGCGAGGTGGTGGCGGAACATGATCGACAGGCGCGGACCGTCGACGTGGGCGACCTTGGGCACGCAGTGCTGCCAGTCGTGCTGGCAGGCCCCGCCCATCACCAGCAGGTCGCCGTGGCCGACGTCCCAGCGCTGCGACCCCCCACCGCCGATCGGGCGGACGCGGAACGGCCGGGCGGCACCGACGCTGAGGACGACGACCACCGGATCCTCGCGAGCGAAGCGCTCCCGGTCGCTGTGCCAGGCCACCGAGTCGTGCCCGTCGCGGTACAGGTTGAAGCCGATCGAGTCGAACGGCTTGGCGTAGCGCTCGGTCAACGCAAGCCGCGCCTCGGCGAGCACAGCCACCGGTTCGACGTCGTGACCGAGCTCGCTCCACCAGCACGTCAGCCGCGGCTCGGGCAGCCGGTGGTGGTACATCACGACGTCGCGCTGGCGCCACGGCAAGGCGTCGACCAGCGCGTCGAACACCGCGTCGGCACCGCGCAACCAGCGCGAGCAGTGATCGACCCAGGATGTGGCGTCGAGCCACGTCCGGTGCAACCCAGCGAAGTCCCGGTCGATGCTCGGCGCGCCACCGTCGAACAGCGACGCCTGCCGGGCGTGCGCCCCGTCTGCCATCGTCGTCATGCTCATCGAACGAGCGTACGTGTTACGAACACTCGTTCGCAACGGTCGTCGGATAGCGTCGTCGGGGTGCCGTCGCCCGTGCGCCCGCCCGCCCCGCTCGACGCCGCCGCCGTGGCGGCCACCTCGCGGCCGTTCGGGCAGGCGCGGATGCTGCCGGCCGAGGCATACACGTCAGCCGAGGTCCTGGCCTGGGAACGTCGCCACGTGTTCGACGGCGGCTGGGTGTGCGTCGGCCGAGTCGAGGCGCTGCAACGCGCCGCCCAGTCGGCCGTGCAGGTCGGGGCGACGAGTGTGCTGGTCACCCGCAGCGGCGACAGCCGGTTGGCGGCGTTCGCCAACATCTGCCGCCACCGCGGCCACGAGCTGCTGCCGTGCGGTGCGGCCACCGACCGCGGCGTCGTCCAGTGCCCTTACCACGCCTGGACCTACGAGCTGGACGGGCGGCTGCGCCTGGCACCGCACGTCGGCGGGATGGGCAACGTGGTGCCCGACGAGCTCAGGCTCCTGCCGGTACCCAGCGAGCAGTGGGGCGGGTGGCTGTTCGTCAACGTCGACGGTGCCGCGCTGCCGCTCGCCGAGCACCTCGGCGACCTCGCCGGCCTCGTCGCCCCGTGGGGCCCCGCCGACCTGCGGATCGGCGCCACCCACCACTACGAGCTGGCGGCCAACTGGAAGATTGCCATCGAGAACTACCACGAGTGCGGCCACTGCCCGCTGATCCACCCCGAGCTGTGCCGGGTGTCGCCGGCCAACAGCGGGGTCAACGTCGAGCTGTCCGGGGCGTTCGTCGGCGGGGCGATGCAGCTCGCCGACGGTGCAGCGACGATGAGCCTCGACGGGGGCTCGCCGCTGGCACCGCTGGCGGGCCTCGACGACGAGCGCCGCCGCCAGGTGCTGTACGTCCAGCTGTTCCCGAACCTGCTGCTCAGCCTGCACCCGGACTACGTGATGACCCACCGCATCCAGCCACGGACGCCGTCCATCGCCGACGTGGAGTGTCAGTGGCTGTTCGCGCCCGACGCGGTGGCCGAACCGGGCTTCGATCCGTCGTTCGCCGTCGACTTCTGGGACGTCACCAACCGTCAGGACTGGGCCGCCGTCGAGTCCGTGCAGCGCGGCATCGAGTCGTGCCGCTTCGAGCCCGGCGTGTTCGCGGCCAACGAAGACGCGGTGTACCACTTCGCGACGATGATGGCCGCGGCCTACCAGGGCCACCCGCCCACCGCCGCCCGGATCGGCGCCCACCGCCCCACCGCCGGCACCGTCCGCCGCACCGACCCCTGACGGCGCCTGCGTCAGAGCGTCTGCCGCCCGAGTCGTGACGGCGCGCGTGGGGGTGCACCACAAGCTGGGTGCGGCCGCACCCCGCGCCGATCAACTCGACCGGACGAAGCGAGTGAGCGCAGCGAGCGAACGAGAGGTCGAAACCCTTAGCTGGCCAGGCGCAGGAGCGGCCGCGCCGGCACGGCGTCGGGCGTTGCTGCCGCGGCGATGCAGCGCACCTCGGCGACGCCCGCGTCGAGCAGCGCCTCGCGGGCGGCATGCAGCGTGCCGCCGGTGGTGACGACGTCGTCGACGAGCAGGACCCGCAGCCCACGGCGCGGCGAGCGCGCCCGGAACGTCGGCCCGAGCAGCCGCGCGGCGCGCCCGCGACCGGCCTGCGGCCCACCGTGGGTGCGATACAGCAGCCGCCGGCAGGGGACGCCGAGCTTCTCGGGCGACGGCCCGGGCGAGCAGCTCGGCCTGGTCGAACCCACGCTCGGCAACGCGCGCCGCGCTGGTAGGCGCCCACGTGACCAGGTCGAACGACGCCGACGGGACCAGCCGGCGGGCCATCAGCGCGGCGAGCTGACGGGCGACGCCGCGGCGGTTGCGGAACTTGAGGCCGTGGACGATCGACCGGCCGACCCCATCGAACGGCATGGCCGCCTGGACGCCGTGCGTGGTGACGACCGCCGACGAGCTGACGAGAGCGAACCGGCAGCGCCGGCAGAGCGTGTCGCCGGGGGCGTTGCACCCGGCACATGTGGTGAGGAACAGCATGCGGTACAAGTACCAAAGGGGTGCGCGACAGTTTCCGGAAGCTGCCATCACCCGGCCGGGGCGACGACGGCGAGGCCCGCAGCCGACGCCGCCGCGGCCAGCTCCGCGACGTAGGTCACCATCTCGTCCACACCCAGGCGAATGGCGACGGCGAGGTGGACGGCATCGTTGGAGCGCAGCGGCGCGAGCGTGCCGGCGCTGATCAGGTCACCACGGGCGACGTCGACGAGGTCGATCGTGTCGAGCACGTCTCGAACGGCGACCAGGTCGACGTCGTCGGGATGACGGCCGGCAGCGCAGTGCAATTCGGCGTGCAGCAGCCACGACGCCACGAGGCGCCGTCCGGCGGCGAGCTCGTCGGCGAGTGCCGCCGACTCGGCCTCCTCGACGACGAGCTTCATCGCCGCCGAGGTGTCGACGTATGCCAGCGTCACCAACGACCACGCACGTCGGCGACGATCTCCGCCGTCGTGGCACCGGACCGGCGCCGCGTGACGGCCGGCAACGTCGCCGGATCGCGTCGCGCCCTGTGCACCAGACCCCGGCCGGCGAGCACCGACAACGTGTCGTCGGGGGGTGGACCGATCACCGCCGCCGGGCGGCCGTTGTTGGTCACCAGCAACTCCTCGCCAGCCGCGACGCGACGGAGCACCTCGGCGCTCTCATTCCGTAGCTGACGATGCGTGATCTCCTCCACGTAGCACGCCGTAGCACTCAATGGTCGAACGGCCGTACGCCACCGCCGAGCTCCACGACAGCGATGCGCCACGCCGCGCCAGCGCATCCAGCTCGGGCGAACCGAGGGCGTCGCCCAACGCGTCGACCGTCGCCACGAGGTCGCGCACGCGGTGCGCAGCCGGGTCTCGCCGCGCCGCACCGACGAGCACAGCGGCAGGTTCCGGCAGCTCGGCGGCGACGACCACCGCGAGGTCGCCGAGCGCCACGGCGAGGTTGGACGAGTCACCGGCGCGCAGGAACGCATCGAACACGTACTCGTACAGCTCGCCAGCGCGTCGCGCCGACCCGTGCTGTCCCTCCAGCCGCGCCGCGTCCCGGGCGATCACCGCCTCGGCGACGCGGATCAAGTGCGTCCGGCTCAGCTCGAGGCCCTCGTACAGCGCGGCCAGGCCGGCCGCTGGATCGATGCTGGCCGCGGCACGGGCGAAGCCGGTCAGCGCCCACGACAGCAGGAACGGGCTCTGCGCGGCCCGCGCCGCGGCGACCACCTCGTCGGCGATGGCCAGCGCCTCGTCGAACCGTCCAAGCTCGGGCAGCTCGTACAGCAGCCCGCACATCCCGGCGAGCCGCCCGGCACGGGGGCTCGCGGCCAACGCCCCGTCGAGCTCGGCGGCGCGATCGACGCGACCGGCGAACAGGTGCGCAGTCGCCCGCAGGCTGAGCAGCTGGCCCTCGAACAGCTCATGGGAGGCGAAGTCCGGCAACGTCTCGACGACGTCGAGATGTTCAAGGGCCCGGTCGGGCTGCCCGATCCAGATGCAGTGGCTGGCGGCGAAGCGCAGCCGCGCCTCGGCGCCGGCGGACATCTCGACGCCGGAGGCGAGCAGCTCGTCGACCCACACGAGCGGTTCGAGGTGGTGGAGGTTCCACGCGGCGTGCACCGAATCGGCGGCGATCGACGCCGCCGTCTCGACATCGCCGCTCGCCCTCGACCACTCGAACGCGGCGCGCAGGTTGCCGATCTCCCGCTCGACCCAGGCGGCCCCGATCCATGTGCCCCGCCGGCCCTCCACGCAGGCCCGCACGCCCTCGGCGTAGTGCCGCGCATGGCGGCGGCGCACCGCCGCGGCGTCGTCGACGAGTCGTGGCGCCACGAACTGACGGATCGTCTCCAACATCCGGAACCGAGCGCCGCCGCGCAGCTCGGCAACGAGCAGCGACTTGCCGGCGAGGGCGTCGAGGAGGTCGAGCGCCGCATACTCGTCGCCGACGTCGAGCACCGCGGCCGCGGCGGCGAGATCGAAGCCACCGGCGAACACCGACGCCCGGCGCAGCGCGTCGACCTCGGCGGGACCGAGCAGGTCGAACGACCACGCCACCGCATCCTGCAGCGTGCGATGGCGGGCCGGGCCACGACGGGACCCGACGAGCAGGCGGAAGCGGTCGTCGAGCCGCTCGAGGAGGTCAGCCACCGACAACGTCGTCATCCGCGCCGCGGCCAGTTCGATCGCCAGCGGGATGCCGTCGAGCTGCGCGCAGATCTCGCCGACGACGGCGAGATCCTCGGCGCTCGGCGAGAACGCCGGTCGTACCGACCTCGCCCGATCGACGAACAGCTCGACCGCCTCGTCGGCGACGGCAAGCGGCTCGACCGGCCACCTCCGCTCGCCGGGGACGTGCAACACCTCCCGCGACGTCGCCATCATCCAGATGCCCGTACGCGCCAGCAGCGCCTCCACGACGGTGGCCGCCGCATCGAGCTGGTGCTCGCAGTTGTCGAGCACCAGCAGCATCCGCCGGCCGTCGAGCGCCGTCACGAGCGAGTCGACGACGGCGACGTCGGGCCGCACGATCACGCCGAGCATGCCGGCAACGGCCAGGGCGACGGCGTCCGGCTCGCTGACCGGCGCCAGCTCGACGACGTGGACGTCGCCGTCGAGCTTCGCCGACAGCACTGCCGCGACGTGCAGCGCCAGCCGCGACTTGCCGACACCACCGACCCCGGTCAGGGTGACGAGCCCGCCGCCGCGCGCGGCCTCGGCGATCCCTGCCACGTCACCGATGCGGCCGACGAAGCTCGTCGGCGCGTTGTCGAGACGCCGGGCCGGCATGGTCGAGTGAGCCGGGTTGCCGTCGAGGATCGACCGCTCCAGGCGGCTCAGCGCGGCGCTCGGCTCGATGCCGATGTCGTCGGCCAACCCGCTGCGGAACCGGGCAAAGGCCCGCAGCGCCTCGGTCGTGCGCCCGCTCGCGGCGAGAGCGCGCATCAGCAACTCGACGGGCCGTTCCCGGTAGGGCAGCTCGTCCAGCTCGGCCGCCAGCAGCATCGTCGCCTCCGTCGGCCGCCGATCCTCCAGCAACGCCTCGGCCAACTCCTCCACGGCCTGGCGGCGCTGCTCCTGCCAGTGCGCCACGACCGCGATCGCCCACGGCTCGTCGGCGAACTCGGCCGCCGGCACCCCGCTCCACGTGCGCAGCGCAGCCTGCAGCCACTCGACGCGTGCCGTGCCGGTGATCGCCCGCCCGGCGGCCAGCTCGCCGGCGAAGCGGTCGACGTCGAGCACGTCGGCGGGGCCGAGCACGAGCCGGTAGCCGGTCGGCCCGGTGCAGAGGCGATCACCGAGGTGCCGGCGCAGGCGCGACACGGCCATGCGCACGGCCGACTCGCCGCGGCCGTCGAGGTGCAGCGACTCGGCGAGCGCGCCGGCGCTGCCCGCCGCGGGGTTCAGCGCGAGGCAGGCCAGGAGCCGCCGGGACTGGCGCCCGAGCGGCCGCCTCCAGCCGTCGACGGCGACACCGACGTCGCCGAGCACGCGCACGGCGACGGTCGTCGGGGATGGGCGATCTCCCGCTCTGGCCACCGCGGCGTGACGCTACTGCTGCCCGTCGTGACGCGAACGTGACAGCGGCAGCGCAACCTCGCACCCATGTTGGTGATGATGCGTTTCCGGTTCGGCCGCGGCCCGGCCAGTCGACAGGCCTACGAGCGGTTCGCCCGCTGGACGCCGGCGGACGGCTTCGAGATCAAGGCCGGCTGGACGTCGGCGAACAACGACGGCGGCTACCTGCTGCTGGAGGTCGCCGACGTCGAGCGGCTGCTGGAGTTCTCCACCCAGTTCCGAGACCTGAACGACGAGCTTGACGTGATGCCCGTCGTCGACCTCGGCGTCGGCGTGGCGACGGTGCAACGCGCCTACGCCTGGCTCGACACCCTCTAGCGATCGCGAGCCGGTGCCCACCCGACGCGCCGCAGACGGGAGCCAGGGCCCAACGCTTGGGTCCGTGCGCGGCAGGTGCCGGGTCGCACCCGGCGGCGCGACCACCAGGGAGCCCGCCGGCCAGGTCGGCCGTCAGGCCGACCGTTCAGTAACGGTAGTGGTCGGCCTTATACGGGCCGGCGGGATCGACGCCGAGGTACTCGGCCTGCTCGTCGGTGAGCTTGGTGAGCTTCACGCCGAGGGCGTCGAGGTGCAGTCGGGCGACCTTCTCGTCGAGGCGCTTGGGCAGCACGTACACGCCGAGCGGGTAGTCCGCCGTGTTCGCGTACAGCTCCATCTGGGCGATCACCTGGTTGCTGAACGAGCAGCTCATCACGAAGCTCGGATGGCCGGTGGCGCAGCCGAGGTTGACGAGGCGACCCTCGGCCAGGACGATCACGGCGTGGCCGTCGGGGAACGTCCACAGGTCGGTGCCGAGCTTGAGCTGGTCACGTGAAGCGCCCGAACGGGCCAGGCCGGCCATGTCGATCTCGCTGTCGAAGTGGCCGATGTTGCAGACGATCGTGTTGTGCTTCATCGCCTTCATATGCTCGGCCGTGATGATCCCGTCGTTGCCGGTGGCCGACACGAAGACGTCGCCCTCACCGACGACATCCTCGATGGCCGTCACCTGATAGCCCTCCATCGCCGCCTGCAGCGCGTTGATCGGGTCGATCTCGGTGACGATGACGCGGGCACCCTGGCCGCGCAGCGACTGGGCGCAACCCTTGCCGACGTCGCCGTAGCCGCAGACGACGGCGACCTTGCCGGCGAGCATCACGTCGGTAGCCCGGCAGATCGCGTCGACCAACGAGTGCCGGCAGCCGTAGAGGTTGTCGAACTTGCTCTTGGTGACCGAGTCGTTGACGTTGATCGCCGGGAACAGCAGCTCGCCCTTCTCGAACATCTTGTAGAGCCGGTTGACACCGGTGGTGGTCTCCTCGGTGACCCCCTTGATCCCGGCGGCCATCCGCGTCCACTTCGTCGGGTCGGTCTTCAGCGAGCGGGCGAGCAGGCCGAGGACGATGGCGAACTCCTCGTTCGACGCCGACGTCGGGTCCGGCACCTCGCCGGACCTCTCGAACTCGACGCCCTTGTGCAGCAGCAGCGTGGCGTCGCCGCCGTCGTCGAGGATCATGTTCGGGCCGTCGCCGTCGGGCCACGTCATCATCTGCTCGGTGCACCACCAGTACTCCTCGAGCGTCTCGCCCTTCCAGGCGAACACCGGGACGCCCTGGGGATCCTCCTCGGTGCCGTTCGGCCCGACGGCCACGGCCGCGGCCGCGTGGTCCTGCGTCGAGAAGATGTTGCAGCTCGCCCAGCGAACCTCGGCGCCGAGCCTCGACGAGCGTCTCGATCAGCACCGCGGTCTGGATCGTCATGTGCAGCGAGCCGGAGATCCGTGCCCCGGCGAGTGGCTTCGACGGGCCGAACTCACGGCGCAGGGCGCGCAGGCCGGGCATCTCGTGCTCGGCGAGGTGGATCTCCTTGCGCCCGAACGGGGCGAGGGACAGGTCGGCGACGCGGAAGTCGCGCTGAGCGGCGGGGCTGGGCATGCTGGTTCCTTCCAGATGAGGACAGGTTGTGGAACCGGGCAGGTGCCCACTGGCACTCGTCGCAGCGCGCCGGCACGGCCGGTGCGGTGATGTCAGCCCGAACGGCCCGCGAGGTTATCCCCGGTTGCGGGCCGGCGCGGCGCTACTTGAGGACGACGGCCGAGGCGTCGAACAGGTAGTGTGCGTTGCCGAACAGGTTGTAGACGGACAGCTTGTAGTCGGTGCCGTACGTGAGGATCGCCATGTTGGGGACGGCGATCGGGTCCTCGTTGGTGTCGAGGTACGACGTCAGCGGCCGCTGCTGGCCCGACGGCCAGACCGTCAGGAACGACTCGACCGGGACCGTCGGGTACTGCCGGGTGAGGCTGGCGTTGGTGAGGTTGCCGATCACCGCGCTCTGGTCGCCGACGTACGCCCCGCCGAGCTTGACGCTCGCCTGGAACGCCTGGAAGCTCCACTCCTCGGCCACCCCGGGTCCGAGCGGGGCATTGCCGAAGGACGCATCCCGGGTGTCGAACGTGCGGAACGGCGCGGCCAGCGGCACGATCCGACCGGTGGAGGACGCCGAGTCGGAACCCGACTTCAGGTAGCCGACGGCGTCAATCGCCACGTCCGTCTGGCCGGCGAGGTTGAACAGGCGGATGTTGCCGTCGGCGCCCACCGGCACGATCACCAGGTTGGCCTTGGTCTGGTTGGCCGACAGGTTGAGGTTGCTCGTGGTCGGGGCAGCCCCGCCGAGGTCGTTCGGCACCGCCGAGATGTAGGTCGGCATCCCGCCGCTGCGGGCGTTGATCCCGACGACGTTGAGCACGACGCCGACGACGCTGGGATCGTTCGGGATCACGTCGGGTGTGGACGGGTTGACGCCGTCGACGCCGCGCACCGGCACGACGATGCTCTGGTTGGGGCCGATCGGACCTGCCTTGGGCAGGTTCGTGCCGTCACGCGTGTCGAGGATGCGCGAGGGCGTGATCGCCTGCATGCGCGAGCCGCTCTCGGCGCCGGCGGCCTCGGCGCTGGTGGACAGCCACCCGAAGACGTCCACGATCACGTGCACGGTGCCCGACCCACCGAACAGGTTGACGGTGATCTTGCCCCCGGTGCCCGGGCTGAGGATCGCCATGTTCGACACGAGCATGCCGGTCTTGAAGTTGAGCAGCGAGGTGAGCGTCGCCGGCTGCGACCCGGCGGCGTAGGCGCCGAGCACACCGGGCGACGTGGAACCGGTGACCGTGACGTTGACGACCACCGCGAGGACCTTGCTTGCGTCGGTGGGGATGCCACCCTGGCCGAGCACGCTGACGTCGAACGTGCCGGGCATCGAGCGCGGTCCGGGGTTGGCCTCGTTGATCGGACCACCGTCGAACGTGCGCGAGTCGTAGATCCGGGTCGGGGTCAGCGGGTGGAACTCGCCACCGCCCTCCAGGCCGGCGGCGTGGACGACGGACGTCGCCGCCGGTGCGGCGACGAGCCCAGCTGCCAGCAGCGACATGCTGACCAAGGCGCGGCGGATCCTCCGGAACGTCTTGTCCATGGGCCGTCACACTACTGCAATGTTGACCGGTGTTGCAGGCGCGGCGCCACGATCACCCTGCGGTGCCACCACGGGCTCCAGAGGCGGCGAGCACGGCAGGCGCAGGGAGCAGTCCGGCTGCGACCGGAGCACGAACGTTCAGCCGAACGTCGGGGCGATGCCCTCCGTCTCGACGTGGGCCATGATCGCCTCGTGCTCGGCGTCGTCCACCGCGACGGCCTCGTCGATCAGCATCACCGGGATGCCGTCGCGGACCACGTAGCGCCGCCGCAACCGCGGGTTGTAGAGGCCCCCGTCGTCGCCGAGGTAATAGAGGGACCGCTTGTCCTGCGGGCAGGCGAGGACGGCGAGCAGACGAGGATCGAGCGGCACGACGGCGATGCTATGCCGTGATCAGGGCGAGCAGCTCGGCGACGTGGTGGTCGCAGTCGTCGCGCGTCGGAGCCTCGAGGTTGAGGCGCAGCAGCGGCTCGGTGTTCGACGGGCGCAGGTTGAACCACCACGGCCCGCAGTCCACCGTCAGGCCGTCGAGCCGGTCGATCGGCGACGCGGCGTACGCCTCGGCGACGCGCTCGAGCACGGCGTTCGGGTCGTCGACGCTGGTGTTGATCTCGCCGCTCGACGAGTAGCGCTCGAACGGCTTGCGCAGCACCGACAGATCGGTGTTGGCCCGGCTGAGCTCGTCGAGCACGAGCATCGCGGCGATCAGCCCGCTGTCGGCCCGGAAGTTGCCGGCGAAGTAGTAGTGCGCCGAGTGCTCGCCGCCGAACACCGCACCGGTCTCGGCCATCACCTGCTTGATGAACGAGTGGCCGACCTTCGTGCGCACCGGCACCCCACCGTGCTCGCGGATCACCTCGGGCACGGCCCGTGAGCAGATCAGGTTGTGCAGCACGGTGGCGCCAGGGTGGCTGCGCAGCATCGCCGCGGCCAGCAACGCCGTGGTGGTGCTGCCCGACAGGCCACGCCCGGTCTCGTCGACGACGAAGACGCGGTCGGCGTCGCCGTCGAAGGCGAACCCGACGTCGAAGCCGCCGGCGACGACCCGAGCCTGCAAGTCGCGCTGGTTGGCCGGCTGCAACGGGTCGGCCGGATGGTTCGGGAACGTGCCGTCGAGCTCGCCGTACATCACCTCGAGGGTGATCTGCGGGATCCGGCTGAACACCGCGGGGACGACGAGGCCGCCCATCCCGTTGGCCGTGTCGGCGACGACGCGCATCGGCCGGACCGCAGCGACGTCGATGAACGAGACGACGTGGTCGGCGAACGCCTCGAGCACGTTGCGCTGGGTGATCGAGCCACCGGCCGCTGCCGGCGCCGGCCCCCGACCGGTGAGGACGTCGGCGGCGACCGCCTTGATCTGGTCGAGGCCGGTGTCCTGGCCGACGGCACGGGCACCGCCGAGGCAGAACTTGACGCCGTTGTACTGGGCCGGGTTGTGCGACGCGGTGAAGATCGCCCCGGGCGCGTCGAACGTGCCCGCGGCGTAGTACACGAGGTCGGTCGACACGAGGCCGAGATCGACGACGTCGACGCCCTGCTCGGTGACGCCGGCGGCGAACGCCTCGACCAGCTCGGGACCGGAGTTGCGCATGTCCCGGCCGACCAGCACCCGGGGAGCCCCGGTGAAGCGGGCGAAGCCGACGCCGAGGGCGTGGGCGATCGTCGCGTTGAACTGGTCGGGCACGGTGCCGCGCACGTCGTAGGCCTTGACGATCGTGTCGAGGACCTGCGGATCGATGGAGGACATCGGCATCAGAAGCTACCCGTCCCCCGGCTCACGTTCCGGGCCACCTTCGTCACCCGTCGCGACCGGAACGGTCGGATCGGCATCCTCGGGCGACATCTCCGCAGGTGGCGACGGGTCCGACGACTCGCTCAGCCATGGCCAGTCGTCGGCTTGATCCGGGGGTGGTTCGGCGGCCGCGGTAGCCGGCGCGACCTCGGCGGTCGCCAGCACCGGCTGCGGATCGAACGGGCTCTCGCCGCGGTGGCGGACGTCGCCGTGGATCCGGAAGAAGACCAGCAGGACGATGCCGATCAGCGTCAGCAGGTAGGACACGTCGTCCAGCGTCGAGCGCTCGAAGTGCAGGCGGACGTGGTTCTCGGTCGGCACCACGACCATCATGTTCGGCCCGATCCGCCACGGCCCTTCCGCGCCGGACACCTCCCAGTTCGGGAAGTAGCTGACCTTGACGAGGACCGGCACCCCGACCTTGTCGACGTCGAAGCTGACGTCCTGGTCGCCGAGGTGGACGTTGCTGACCGTCACCTGCGGGAGGTCGACCGGTTCGATCTGCTGCTTGGGCACGACGATGTCGACCTTGTGCCCCGCCTGGCCCGTCGTCTTGCCGTCGTTGCGGGTCGCGTCGGGCACGACGTCGATGCGCTGCCAGTCCGCCGGGCCGCCGTCGGCAGGCATCGCCGCCCACTCGTCGCGGTGCTGGAACCAGCTGGTGCCCAGCTCGAGGTGGCGCTCGCGCTGGTCGCCGCCGCGAGGGTTGACGACGACGGGCTGGACGGTGAGCGGCTGGACGAGCGGGCTGTCGGCCACCTGGTAGATGTTCCACGGCCCGCTGCTGGCGATCTTGGTGAGCTGCGGGTCGGCGCCCTGGGTGAGCGCATCGGCCTGATCCTTGGCCTCCTGCGTGAACACCATCAGGTAGTTGACGCCGAGCGCCTGCATGTACGGGACACCCTTGGCCGTGTCGCCGTCGTCGTAGTGCAGCTCCCGCACCGGGTCCGAGCTGTGCGAGCTGATCGCCGCGGCGGTGAGGAAGTGATACGGCGTGGTGCCGGAGGCCTCGAAGTACAGGCCCTCCATGCTGGTGATGCAGCCGTCGGTCCAGTGCGGCAGCAGCATCAGCGACATCGTCGTGCCGTACGCGCCGGTGTCGTTGTTGTTCTCCCAGATCGCCCGGCCGCAGCCGAGGTTCGGGTCGGCGCCGATCTGCGCCATCGTGTCGATCAGCGCCCGGTACTCGCCGTACGCCGGGCGGCCCTCGTAGCCCTCGAAGTTGTAGCGGGTCCACCCGTCGGACACCGCGTCCTCCGACGTCGGCGTCAGCGAGATCACGTCCCAGCCGCCGATGCCCCACGAGTAGACGCTCTTGCCGTTCTTCGTCGAGTAGTGCCCGCCGGGCACCTCGCGGAAGATGAACAGCACGACGATCAGGACCGTGACGCCGACGGTGGCGGCGGTCGCCAGCCCGGTGATCCACGACGCCTTCGCGCCCAGGTGGCGCACGCCCTGGGCGTTGCGCACCACGTAGCGGACCAGCTCGACGACGCCGACCATCGCCAGCAGCAGCCGGGTGATGTACAGGAACGGCAGCAGCCGCGGGTTCCACAGCAGGCCGATCACCGGCAGGCTGTCGCGGGTGACGTAGGTCAGCGCCATCAGCGCCAGGCACATCAGCCCGAGCCACACACCGACGAGCTGGCGGCGGGCGATGGCGAACGCGAAGCCGACGATCGCCAGCCCGTTGACGAGGAGATCCCAGAACGGCGGGTACTGGAAGAACATCTTCCAGAACGAGTCCGTCGGCCCGTCCGGCCGGAACCCGTACTTCATGTCGGTCATGTACTGGTGGTTGAACAGGAACGGCACGATCCAGAACGCCGACAGCAGCGCCGTCCCGCCGAGCACCCCGAGGCCGTACCTGAAGCGGGTCTTGTCCATGTAGACGAGCCACAGCAGCACCGCCCCGAGCACGACGTAGATTGCGACGACGCCGTGGGACAGGATCGCCAGCGCCAGCACGATCGCCGACCAGCTGCGGTACCTGCCCGACTGCAACCCGCCGGCGAACAGGCCGAAGCCGAGCACCGCGAGCGACAGCGCGATGGAGAAGGAGAACTCCCCCGCCATCGTGCTCTTCACGTTGCCGCCGTAGATCGAGAAGCTCTCGTCGAACAGGAACAGCATCCCGCCGAGGGCCATCAGCTCGGGGATCGGGTAGCGGAAGCGGGCCAGGCGGCCGAACGCCCAGCAGCAGAACGGCAACGTCACCAGGCCGAGGACGGCGACGATCTTGAACGCCACGCCGTACGGGATCCACAGGGCGTTGAGGCCGACGATCAGCAGCGCCGGCACCACCATGTAGAAGCGGTACATCGGGAAGCCCGCGTACCAGTACATGCTCCAGCCGCTGAGCTGACCGTTGGGCAGCAGCACGTCGCGGAGGAACGCCGGGGCCATCACGTGGGCGCCCATGTCGCCGCCGGTCGGCGTGTTGTTCGTGAGCACCAGGTCGAGGTGGACCACCTGGAACACCGCGAACGTCGCCCCGCCGACGAGCACCAGCGCCGTCAGGTACTGGACGATCCGCTCCGTCGGCCACGGCGCGTTCAGCCACCGGCTCGGGCGACGGATGATCCGCCGGCCGACGCGGCCGAGCAGCGACGGCTTGGCCGGAGCCGGCTCGTTCGGCGGTTCCTCGATGTCGATCGGCAGGTCGTCGACCACTGTCACGGGCGAGATCCTTCCACCCGGGTGTGACGCCGAACCGTCACTTGCCAACCACCAGGATCAGGCCCGTGGCGTTGAACGCCATGTGCGTCAGGACGCTCATCCCCAGTCGCCGAGTGCGCAGTGCGCACACCCCGAGGACCAGGCCGAAGACGAACAGGCCCGGGTACTCGACGGGCCGGAAGTGGATGAGCGCGAACCACGCGGCCACGAGCACGACGCCGACGACGTCGTCGAGCCGGCGGGTGAACGCGCCCTGCAGCAGGCCGCGGTACATCAGCTCCTCGACGATCGGCGCACCGATGACGACGACGAACACGAGCAGGACGTACCAGCCGCCGTGCGCCGCGTCGGACAGGTCACGGGCGCTCTGCTCGACCCGGTCGCGCCCGAACGTGTTCGGCCACCACTGCTCCAGCGGCCAGTACAGCAGGCGCAGCAGGACGAGCTGGGAGAGCACGCCGACGGCGATGCCGACGAGGTCGATCGGCTGGAAGCGCAGGTTGAGGTCGCGTGCGATGTTGCCGCTGCCGAGGCGATCGGACAGGTACCAGAGCCCGGCGAGCATCGGCACCCACAGGCACACCGCGCCGACGACGTTGACCCACAGCGGGGCGCTGTCGCCGCCGCCCCCGCCGCCGACCGTGACGATCAGGCTGCCGAGCAGGTTGCCGACCAGCCACGTGAGCAGCCAGACCAACGACGCGGTGCGGATGTCGATGCCCTCGTTGCCTCGCCCCGGGCGCGCCAGCAACGGCTTGGTCTCGGGCATCGGCCCGACACGCTACCGGTACAGTCGCGGCGGTGCCCCCCGCCCCCCCGCCGTCGTCCACGGACGCGGCCTACGCCGAGCGGCTGTCCCGTCTGTCGGGCGCCCGTTGGAAGCGCTACGTGCCCAACCCGTATCGCTGGAACGCCCGGCGGCTGTGCCGCGGCCGGGTGCTCGACGTCGGCTGCGGCATCGGCCGGAACCTCGCGTTCCTCGACGGCCGCGGCACGGGCGTCGACCCCAACGCCGACGCCGTGGCGATGGCCCGCGCCGCCGGCCTCGACGCCTACGTCCCCGACGAGCTCCCCCGCCGGCCGACGCGACTTCGACACCCTGCTGTGCGCCCACGTGCTCGAGCACCTCGACACCGACACCGGTCGCGCGCTCCTCGACACGTGGCTCCCGCGGCTGCGCCCGGGAGGCCGGGTGGTGCTGATCTGCCCGCAGGAGCGCGGCTTCGCCAGCGATGCGACGCACGTCCGCTTCCTGGACGCGGCCGACCTCGTGGCGATGTGCCGTGACGCCGGCCTGTTGTCGATCGCCGCCCGCTCGTTCCCGCTGCCACGCTGGTGCGGTGGCACGTTCGTCTACAACGAGACCGTGGTCACGGCGAACGTGCCGACGTCGGGCTGATCAGGATCGGCCGAGGCCGGCGCGAGCCACGTCGATCCCCGTCCAGGCCATCGCGATCGCCGCGTCGACGACGGCCCGGTCGGCGGCCGGCGAGGCGGCGCACGCCTCGAACTCGGGTGTGTGCGGGAAGGCGTCGCCGATCGCCACCATCGCGTGCAGCGACGGGATCACCAGCGAGACGTTGCCCATGTCGGTGCAGGCATCGGCGCGCCCGGCGTGGAACGGTCCGCGTCCCAGCGCCTCGGCGTTGCGCCGGTACGCGGCAGCGAGTGCGCCGTCACCGTCGAACGCGCTGTAGCAGCGGTCGCCGGTGCCGGCGACCGTCGTCCCCGGCACCGCCGCCACCGCCGAGGCGACGAGCTGCACGGCCGGCATCGAGCAGGTCGGTGGTGACCGTGCGCACCGCGACCAGGGCCGCGGCATCGTCGACCGGAACCGGGACGCGCACGACGACACCGTCGGGCGCCGTGGCACGCGCCGCATTCGATCGCGGCGACGATCGCCGGGAGATCGGCACGGCTGGCGCAGCGGACGGTGAGGTCGTCGGCCGAGTAGGAGACGAACTCGCCCACGTCGAGGGCGTAGGCGTGGACCATCAGCGCGGCCGTCGCGCCGTCGAACGCACCGTCAGCGAGCAGATCGATCTTGCCGCCGGTGTCCTCCTCGGCGGGGGTTCCCAGGACACGGACCCGCAACGGCGCGAGGTCGGCGACGGCGGCAAGGCCGATCGCCGCGCCGACGCCGGCCGCGGCGATGACGTTGTGCGCGGACGCGTGGCCGAGGTCGGGCAGCGCGTCGTACTCGCAGCACACCGCGATCAGCGGGCCGTCGCCGCCCGCGTCGCCCCGGAACGCCGTCGGCAGCCCGTGCACGCCGACCGTCGTGGCCATCCCGGCCTCGGTGACCAGCGCCGCACACGCCCGAGCGCTGCGGTGCTCGTTCCAGGCCAGCTCCGGATGAGCGTGCAGATCGTGCGACAGGTCGATCAGCCGACTCCCCCACGCCTCGATCGCGGCGCGGGCCCGCCGCTTGAGCTCGTCGGTGCCGGTCGTCGTCATGTTCGCCGGCGCTACCATGGGAGGCCCTCTCGTTGCCTCCCGGCTGCAAGGCTTTCTTTTCTTCAGCCGTAAGGGTAGCTTGCTCTCCGAGCTGATCCCGAAGAACCGTCCCCTGCCGGGGCGCTTTCCGACTCGCCCCTACCCACTCCACGCCAAGAGGTTGAGCGCTGTCTCGGCAACCTCGCTGTCCACGTCGTACTCCTCGACGACCTGCCGGGCGGTGAGGGCCTCGCCGAGATCGGCCAGGCGCTCGGCCGGAGCCTCTGAGCGACCGTTCCGGGACGAGCCGTCGCGCCACCTCCCGCCGGACCAACTCCTCCTCTCGCTGCATGGTCGCCGAGCTCGCCGCCCCGTGGCCGATCCCCCGCTCGGCATGGACCAACTCGTGGGCGAGCACGCAGCGCCGAGCCCGCCGGTCGAGACCCACGTCGAGCACGATGATGTCGCCGGCCGCGTCCCGCTGCCAGAGACCGCGGGCGCCCCCGAGCTCGGCGAAGCGCAGCTCGATGCGAGCGCGCGTCCGCAACGCCTGCCACGGGTTCCACCGCCCGTCGTCCGCCGCGGCGGTGCCCTCGATCACCGTTGCACGAGCTCAGGCACGCGGGCGTGGACGCCGCGGCGCGAGGCCCCGCGTGTCGACGTCACCCACGGGGCCGGCAGCTGCGGCGCGCAAGACCGGCACATCCTCGTCCTGGAGCAGCACCAGCGGCTCGATCTCGCTGCGGCCGCGAGTCGCTCGACCACTTGCAGGCTCGGATTTCGCTCCCCGCGCTCCAGACCACCGACGTAGGTCCGATGGATCCTCAACAGGTCGGCGAACTCCTCCTGCGACAAGCGGCGTTCCGTGCGCAGACGCCGGAGGTTCCGGCCGAGACGCTGCTGCAGGCTGAGTGCCACCGCCCGATCTCAGCGGGGCGCTACGGAAACGTCTACAGACTCATCCGTAGCACCGACCGCCTCGGCCCTACCTGATCCGCTTGGGATTGCTGCTACTTATCCGTAGCATTCCACGATCGACGAGCGGGGCGATCGGCGGGAACGAGTGGCAAGACGCAGGTGGTGGCGCATGATGCGCGGGAGCGCGGTTGCGATCGGCGTCCTCTGCGCGAGCGTCACCGCGAGCCACACCTCGGCTCGGGCCGATGGATCCTCGATCGACGATGGCGCCACGGCGGATTCTCCGGCCGTCCGCCTCCACGTCCCGTCGTACCCGCTGCCCGTCTACCCCTCAGGACGCTGCGACGACCCCGCGGGCGGAGGCCTGGCACTTGCGCCGGGTCAGAACCCGGCCTCCACACTGGTCATCGGGACGTCGCTTCAGGGCCGCCCGATCTGGGCGGAGCACTGGGGTCCCGACGCCGGCCCGCAGGTCCTGGTGGTCGGGCAGGTACACGGCAACGAGTGCACTCCGATCGTGTTCACGCACGCGGTGCGCCGAGCCACATGGCACAACGTCGGGGTGTGGCTGATCCCGACGCTGAACCCGGACGGCTACGCGGCATTCAGCCGCTACAACGCGGCCGGCGTCGACCTCAACACCGACGGCTACCGCGTGGCCCAGCCGGAGTCGCGAGCGCTCATGGAGCTCACCGCCAAGGTGCACCCGTTGCTGACGCTGCACGTGCACTCCCCGAACAGCTTCGTCGGCTGGTTCGGCACAGGTGATGCGACGACCGTCGCAGGACGAATCTCGAGAGCGACCGGGCTGCGCGCCGCGCCCGCTGGCACGCGCACGGGAACGAACTGGTTCCTCTGGCAGGGGCAGCAGCGGGTGTGGCCGAGCGGAGGCACCGTGCTCGTCGAACTCGATCCGGTCGTGCCGTGGGAGGCGTCCACCGCCACCGAGCGTGGGCCGTTGCGCAGCGTCCAACAGGCTGACGCGATGAGCGACGCCGCGCTCATCGCACTGGACAACTCGTTCGCTCAGCGCAGCGCCGCCCAGTGAGGACGAGCGCGGTCAGCCGGCGAGGCGTAGGCCGGGGCGGCGGCGATCTTCGAGACGCCAACCGTTGGGCACCGACAGCTTGGCGCTGTGGCGGTCGCACAGGTCGTAGCCGTGCGGCTCGCGCTCGCCGGTGAGATCGTCGAGCCACACCTGGGCCCGGCCGTACTGGTACGTCAGGGTCACCGTCGCGGGCTCGGCGCACCCCGGGCGGGAGCACTGTCGTTGCACGGGCCGCAACCGTACGGGCCGCGCCGGCACCGGTGGTGGATGCCGCCCGTAGAGTTACCCACCATGAGCAATCTGCCTCCGCCGCCACCCCCGCCGCCGGGAGGGCGCGGGCAGCAGCAGCAAGGCCCGCAGCGTCCCGACCAGAACGGCCGCCGACCGGTCGGATCGGGCTGGCCGCGGTGGATGATCCCCGTCCTGCTCGCGGCCGTCGTGCTGTTCGTCGCCGTGCCCCGAGTCTGGCCGAGCGACACCGGCAGCAAGATCACGTACTCGCAGTTCATGCAACGGGTCAACGACGGTGACGTGAAGGAGGTGTCGATCGACAAGGGCACTGGCACGATCCACGGCACCACGGTCGACGGCAGCGAGTTCACCGCCACGGGCGCCGGCGAGCGTGGCGTGAGCGAGGCCGACGAGGCGATCCTCACCGAGAAGGGCGTGAACATCAAGTTCACCCAGCCGTCGTCGAACTGGCTGTTGAACTGGGCCAGCCTGCTGCTCCCGCTGGCGCTGATCATCGGCTTCTTCATCTGGATGCAGCGCCGCGCCGCCGGCCAGATGGGCAACGTCATGTCGATCGGGCGCAGCCGCGCCAAGGCGTACTCGGCCGACAAGCCGTCGACGACGTTCGCGGACATCGCCGGCTACGAGGGCGTCAAGCAGGAGATCACCGAGGTCGTCGACTTCCTGCGGATGCCCGAGCGGTTCCGTGAGATCGGCGCTCGCGTCCCCAAGGGCATGCTGCTCGTCGGCCCGCCAGGCACCGGCAAGACGCTGTTCGCCCGGGCGGTCGCCGGTGAGGCCGGCGTCGGCTTCCTCAGCGTCACCGGCTCGGACTTCATGGAGATGTTCGTCGGCGTCGGCGCCAGCCGGGTCCGCGACCTGTTCCAGCAGGCCCGCAAGATGGGCCGGGCGATCATCTTCATCGACGAGATCGACTCGATCGGCCGCAAGCGCGGCGCCGGCCTCGGCGGCGGCCACGACGAGCGCGAGCAGACGCTCAACCAGATGCTCGCCGAGATGGACGGCTTCGAGACCAGCGAGGGCATCGTCATCCTCGCCGCCACGAACCGTCCTGACATCCTCGACCCGGCGCTGCTGCGCCCCGGCCGCTTCGACCGCCAGATCGTCGTGCCGCTGCCGGAGAACGAGGAGCGCCTGGCGATCCTCAAGGTCCACAGCCGCGACAAGCGGATGGGCCCCGACGTCGACCTCGAGGTGATGGCCAAGGCCACGCCCGGGATGAGCGGCGCCGACCTGGCCAACCTGGTCAACGAGGCCGCCCTGTTCGCGGTGCGCCGTGGCAGCAAGCAGGTCGAGCGGATCGACTTCGAGAACGCCCGCGACCGTGTCGTCATGGGCGCCCGGCGAGAGAGCCTCGTGCTCACCGGCGAGGAGAAGCGGGCGACGGCGATCCACGAGGGCGGCCACGCCATCCTCACCACGGTGCTGGAGCACGCCGACCCGCTCCACAAGGTGACGATCCTGCCCCGCGGCATGGCCCTCGGCGTCACGTGGAGCCTGCCGGAGGAGAAGCACACGTACTCCAAGGAGTACTTCGAGGACGTGATCTGCCGGGCGATGGGCGGCCGAGTCGCCGAGAGGATCGTCTTCGGGCACCTCAACTCCGGCGCCGCCAACGACCTCGAGCAGGCCACCGGCATCGCCCGGCGGATGGTCCGTGAGTGGGGGATGAGCGAGCGCGTCGGCCCGATGGCGTGGAGCGGGCACCAGCAGGTGTTCCTCGGCGAGGACCTGATGACCCAGGGCCGTGAGTACAGCGACGAGACCGCCCGCACCATCGACGACGAGGTGTCGCGCATCCTCCACGAGCAGGAGACCCGGGCCACCGAGCTGCTCAGCAAGCACCGCCGTGCCCTGGAGAGCGTCGCCCAGGCGCTGCTGGAGAAGGAGACGATCGACGGCGCCGAGGTCGCCCGCCTCGTGCAGGACAACCTCGACGGCGGCCAGACGCTGCCCGAGCACGTCGTCGCCGACGACCACCCCGTCGTCGACATCGCCCCCGGCTTCCCCGGCCCCGACGCGTAGCGAGCGGCCAGCGCCGTGCCGGACGGCGCATCAGACCTGCGCCGGCCGGCATACGTCGACTGGCCGCTGCTCCCGTTCGAGGGGTCGGCGCCGGTGATGGTCCTGCCGAGGCCGCGATCCGGGCCGTCGGCGGGATCGGGCGTGTGCATGCTCGGCTTCGGCATGCCGCTCTGGGAGCCGATCCTGCCGCCGACTCCCGCCGATGTCTGGGAGCGGAACCTCGCGATCGTCGCCGCAGAGCTCGCCAAGCATGGCGGCCGCGCCGTCATCTGAGCCGGGCCATTGCGTCGTTGCGGGTACCGCCCAACAGTGCTTCTCGATGGCCGGTATCAGATCTGATACCGGCGGTCTCGTAACAATCCCTCCGGTGACTCCTGCGGCCGCGACCACGCTCGCCCGGCGGCGGGCTGGCGTCTCCAGGCGGCGGCCGGCGGAGCTGGCCAGCACGTCGCCGGCGACGATCATCGCCTACGAGAACGGGCGGGTGCAGCCGAGCCTGCCGGTGCTCGAACGGATCCTCGCGGCGGCCGGGCAGGCGCTGGTCGTCGAGGTGCGACCCCGGCCGGCGATCGACGAGGGCACACGTGGCGACGAGCTCGTCAGCGCGCTCCGGCTTGCCGCCGGGTTCCCGGCACGGCACCCGCCGAGGTGGCGCGCCCCGATCTTCCCGGCGCGATGACCGACATCGTCGAGCGGCACACCGCGTGAAGGTGCACGCCTTCGCCGGCCGGGAGATCCCGTTCCTCGGCTGCGACGATCCGCCGTCTTCAAGGCGTTCCTCGACCGCACCAAGGACTGGGCCGACCTGGAGGCGATGGTCGAGGCCGGGTCGCTCGACCTCGATGGCGTCGTCGGGGCGTTCACCCGCTACCCCGGCGGCGACGATCCGCGCATCGAGCGACTACGCGCCCTGCGTCCCGCCCGCTGAGCGGGCGTCGGCGTAGGCCGCCCACAGGTCGGTGGCGGTGACCGGGCCGACGAAGTGCTTGCGGACGACGCCGTCGGCATCGGCGACGACGACGATCGGGACGCCGTCGATCGAGTACTTGCGGTGCAGGTCGCCGGCCGCGCCGTACTCGACGTCGACGACGTCGACGTCGCGGCTGCGCAGCACCTCGGCCTTGCGGACCACGTCGGCGCAGGTCGTGCACGTCGCCGAGCTGAACACGGCGACGAGCCACGGCGCCCCGGACGCCGGGAAGTCGGACCGGTCGAGCTGAGCGGGGGCCTCGAACGTCGGCTGCGTCGGCACCTCGGCCCGCTGCCGGCCGCGCAGCACCAGGCCGACGGCGACCGTCGCCGCCACCACCCCCACGGCGACCACCAGCTGGATCATCACCGAACGTCCAAGGCGCGGCGAGCGCCGAAGCGCAGCGGAGGCGGCGAGCACGGCAGGCGCAGGGAGCAGCTTGGCTGCGACCGAAGCAGGAACATGATCAGTTCGGCAACGCAAAGGAGCCGGAGCGGCCGCGCAGCTCCGTGCCGCGAGGCAGCAGCCGCTCGACGTAGATGCGCGACGAGCTCTCGACGACCAACGGCCGTCCGAGCGCCGACGGGTCCGTCACGGTGAGGGCGACGGTCGAGTTCTTGGCGACCGTCAGGTTCTCCATCCCCGGCACGGCGACCTCACCGCCCGTGCCGAGCACCTTGACGGTGACCAGCGCGTCCTGGTTGTCGACGTTGAGGACCACCACCGTGTTCTCCACCGCCTGGTCGCTGCTGATCGCCATGCTCCAGCGGCGCACGGCGGCCCGAGCCGGCTGGCCGAGCACGACGGTCGTGGCGATCCCGTCGCCGGCGGGACGGGTGAGCGTCCGCTCGACGGCGATCGAGCCGGCCGACGTCGTCGAGAAGACGACGCCGTGCCGGCCGGCCGGCAGGCCGGCGACGTCGGCGGTGCTCAACGTCGTCACGCCACCCGCCGGGACGGTCAACTGCTCGTCGTTCGGGAAGTCGGCGGCAATCGGCACGCCGAGGAACACCGCCTGGACGGTGATGTCCTGGTCGGAGCCGTTGTAGACGCTGTAGCGCTCGACGATGCCCTGCCCGGCCTCGCCGTCGGCGAAGTACGCCTGGTCCGTCAGCGAGGGCGCACCGAGGCTCATCGTGAAGCCGGCACGCTCGCTCCCGGCGAAGCGCTGGGCACGGCCGACGATCACCCGCCCCCGCGTGCTGGTGACGCCGACGGCCACCGAGTCGTCGTCGCGCACGATCGCGTCGAGCTTGACGACGGCGACCGAGTGGCCCGGCACCGGGTAGCCCTGCAGCGTGCTCGGGCTGCGATTGCCCTCGGCGGTGGCGAGGTCGAAGTTGACGATCGCCACGTCCGGGAACGGGTTGGTGATGACGATGTCCTCGGTGCTGGCGTCCTTCGTGTAGCCGTCGGCGAAGTACCAGTGGTTCGACGCCGCGTTCGAGCACGGGGCGACCGCCGCACCGAGCGGATCCACGGCGCGCTGCTCGACGAACCCGCCGCCGCCGGTGATCTCGACGAGCGCGGCGACGTAGGTGCCGCCGGATTGCAGCGCGGCGACGTCGACCGTCGCGGTGTCCCGCGGCGGCACGGTGAGCGCCTGGGTGACGGCGGCCGCGCCACCGTCGGTGAACGCGGTGATCTGCCCGGACAGCGGCGCGTCACCGGGGTTGGCGACGACCACCGAGCCACCCGTGGCGGGCACGCCCGGGCAGAACCACGACGACGTGATGAAGTCGAGCTGCGGGACGAACGGCGTGGTCGGCGCGCCGAGCGAGGTGAACACCGGCACGAGCGGATCGGGCCGTGACACCCCAGCGGCGATCAACCCGATCATCCCGAGCAGGACGACGAGGATCGCCGGCATCCGCCAGCGGGCCGAGCCGCCGTTCACGGCTCACGCTCCGCGTCCTGCTCGTCAAGCCCCCACGGATCGTCGTCCCACGGTTCCCACGGCTCCGATGCCGAGGGCGCCACCACCTCGGACGCCTCCTCGTCCTCGTCCTCGTCCGACCACAGCGGGTCGGCGACGCCGCCGGGTCGGGCGATCGGCTGGGTCATCGTCACGACCGGGCCGCCGGCGACGACCCGACCGCCGCCCCGCCAGCGCCGCCACGCCGCCGGGTTGATCCGGCTCGCGGCAAGCAGCAGGGCCACCCACATCGCCAGCTGCAGCACGAGCAGGGCAGTACGCGACGCCGGGCTGTCGTAGCGCAGCGTCGCCTGGCCGGCGGCGGTGACGTCGAAGCCCATCGTCGTGCCGAACGCCCGACGAGCGGCGATGCCGGTGCCGTCGACGCGCAGCTGCCAGCGCTCGTCGAACGGGACGGCGACGTGCACCGTCCCGGCGGTGACCGCCCCGCTGGCCGGCCCCTGCAGCGGCGCGCCGGGAGCGAACGGCGTGGAGCCGGTGAGATCGCTGATGGTCAGGGCGTCGGCGCCGGTCGTCCGGCTGGCTGCCGCACCGGTCTCGGTGAGCTCGCTGCGGACCGGCGTCCATGCGTTGTTCTCGTAGACCACGAAGTCGAGCGGGTTCGTCGCCGACGTACCGAGATCGAGCTGGTCGTTCAACGCGTCGAGCAGGCCGACCGGCACCGGCAGCGGGTCGCCGACGGTGCTGCGCGCCCCGTCGACCACGGGCACGACGATGAAGCGGATGCCGTAGGGGGCGAGCATCCGCCCGGCGCGCAGCGTCGTCTCCGAACGGATCGCGTCGATCGCCGCGGTGACGTCGTGCTCGGCCCCGGAGGGGATGCCGGCCCAGCCGTCCTCCAGGCGCAGGCCGCGGGCATCGGTGATCGCGTAGGCGATGCCGGGCGCGTACGCCCACGGATCGACGGGCACGACGCGCGGATCGCCGATCCACAGGATCCGGGCGTCGCCGTCGGATGCGCTGCCGGGGAGCTGTTCGAGCGCGCTCGCCATCGTCAGCCGGGGCATGCGGAAGCGGCCGCTGCCGATCGCGGTGACGCCGGGGATGACGGCCACGACGATCGCCAGCGCGCTGAGCAGCCCGAGCGGCTGGCGCCAGCCGAACGACCCGCCGACCACGTCGTCCTGGAACGCGGCGACGATGCACGCTGCGGCGAGCGCGATGCCCACCGCCACCGGGGCGAGCAGCACCCCCGGCTCCGGCATCCTGACGAACAGCGAGCCGCGATCGTCGAGCACGACGAGCAGGCCGAAGCCGATGACCAGCCCGGCACCGCGGATCGCCCAGGTGAACCGCCAGCCTCGGGCGACGAGTGGCGCAGCGACGACCGGGACGTATGCCGCCAACGCCAGCACTCCGAACGTGCCGCGGCCGACCCCGAAACGTGCCAAGCGGGAGATGCCGAGAGAGTGCGTGCCGACCGGCGGGACGCCGACGATCGCCGTCCACGCACCCTTGCCGACGATCGTCGAGGACCACGGCAGGTTGACCAGCCAGGCGACCCCGACGGCGATCGCGGCGACGGCGACGAACGCCACCGCCGGGCGCCACTGCCCGCCGCCGAGCAACGTCGTCAGCGCCAGCAGCGCACCGACGCCGGCGACGACGATGGCGAACGACGGCACGAAGGCGATGGTCACCGCCACCACCAGCGCCAACTGGGCGGCGACGCGCACTCGGCGGCGCATCGGCAGGTCGACGACCATCTCGCCCTCGGCGGTGCGGGCCATGCCCGTCGACTCGACCCCGGCGGCGCGGCGCAGCAGGTGGACCACCCACGGCGTCGCCGCGTAGCAGGCCAGGGCACCCCAGCGCCCGGCCGACAGCAGCTCGCTGGCGAGCGGCAGTGCGGCGTACACGACCATCGCCACGATCCGCGCCCGCGGCTGGGGGAACAGCGAGGCCAGCCACCACATCCCCGCGTAGCCGGCGACGAGCAGGCCGACGACGGCGACGGTGTGCCACAGGCCCATGTGGAACAGGGTCAGCACGCTGCCGCCGGCGACGAGCACCATCCCCGTCGGCGCCGCCGACGTGGCCCCGAGGCCGTGGGTGGACCACCCCGACCGGAACGAGGCGAACAGGTCGGCCGGGCTGTCCGGGTACGGCAGGAACTGGCCGAACGTCGGCACGCCACCGGTGATCAGGTTGCGGGCGGCGATCACGGTCAGCGCCAGCACCACCAGCCAGGCGACGGTCGGCGCCGAGCCGGCCGACTGCCGCCACCGGCGCTCGGTGCTCGCGTCGGCCTCCAGCGGGCGGCGGTCGCGCGACCGCATGTACGACGCGAGGCGAGCGCTGCCGCGCACCTGCAGCCCGGCCACCTCGGCGGCCGGGACGTGGCGCAGCGGGGCGATCTGCCGCCGCCTGGCGACGATCGCCGGGATCCTCGGGATCGCCCCGAACAGCGCGCCGAGCGAGGCGAGGGCACGGCGCGGCCGGACCGTCACCAGCCCGACGACGACCTCGGCGACGGTGACGAGGACGAGCTGGACGATCAGCCACGGCAGGCGCCGGGCACCGGTCAGCGTGAGCACGGCGCGCATCCGGTGGCGCTCCTGCATCGACGCGTGGCGCAGGTCCGGGCGGCGCTCGGTCAGGCACTCGCGGTGGCGGGCGCGGGCGCTCGGGACGACGACGACCCGGGCGCCGCCGAGATGTGCCCGCCAGCACAGGTCGACGTCCTCGCCGTGGAAGCGCAGCGCTGCGTCGAAGCCGCCGAGCGTGCGGAACAGGTCGGCGCGGGCCAGCAGGCATGCCGACGGCAGGGCGAACACGTCACGCACCGCATCGTGCTGCTCCTGGTCGATCTCGCCCGGCTCGACGAGCGGGTCGATCTCGCCGAAGCGGTCGACGCCGAGGCCGACGTGCTGCAGGCACCGCGGCTCGTCCCAGTCGACGAGCTTCGGCCCGACGATGCCGGCGTTGGAGCGGTACAGCTCCTCGACGAGCAGGCCGATGGCGTCCGGGTCGAGGGCGACGTCGTCGTGCATCAGGCAGAAGAAGCCGTTGTCACCCTCCACCAGGTGCAGCACCTCGTCGGCGGTCGCGCCGTACCCGGGGTCGCCGTCGACGGTGCGGACGAACGCCTGCGGAAGGGAGCGGCGGATCTGTTCGTGGACCGTGCCAGGGTCGCCCGAGACCAGGAACAGGTGACGCAGCGCCGGGTAGTCCTGGCGGGCGAGACCGTCGAGGACGTCGGCGAACCACCGGCCCGGTTCGTGGACCACGACGACCGCCACGACGGGCGGGGCGGTCTCCTGCTGTTCCACGATCGATCGAGGCTAGCGGCGCGTCCCCCGACGCTTTCGTCGCGCAGGTGCTTGCAAAAGTTAGCACTCTGGGTTATGATGTGAGCATCGCTCCGGAGCCCCCCGCCGGACGAAGCCTCGAAACCCCATCGAAAAGGAGTATCCACCATGGCTGCTGCCAAGAAGTCCACCGCCGCCAAGGCACCCGCGGCGAAGAAGGCCGCCGTGAAGCGGACAGCGACGCGCAAGACCGCTCCTCGCAAGACGGCGGCTGCGCCGAAGGCCGCCGCGCCGAGCGAGACTGCCGCCTCGTTCATGGAGACCGCCGCCGCCAAGGCCGAGGAGGCCCTCAAGGCGATGCCGACGATCGACCTGTCGAAGCTCGACCTCGACGCAATCAAGCAGCTCGACCCGCGCAACATCGACTTCTCCAAGCTCGACCCGCGCAACGTCGAGCGCCCCGACTTCGACCTCGCCAAGATGGTCGAGGCAGCGCGCGACGCGGCGTACACCGTCGTCGGCTTCGGCGTGCTGGCCATCCAGCGGGCCCAGGTCCAGCGTCGTGAGCTGGCCGAGTCGATCAGCGAGCGCTTCGGCGCCAACCGCACGCAGGTCGAGGAGCTGATCGCCTCGTTCGAGGCCCGCCTGACCTCGTTCGACGAGTCCTTCGAGGCTCGCATGGACGAGATCGTCGGCAAGATCGGGCCGAAGCTGCCCGAGCAGGCCGAGACGGCTCTCAACCAGGTCCACAGCGTCGCCAAGTCAGCCCGCCAGCAGGTTCGCAGCCTGCTGCGCCCCGCCGCCTGAGCCACCCACCTCACGAGTCGCCGCCCGTCCGGGTGCCCGGGCAGGCGGCGACTCGCGCCGCTAGCCTCGCCCCCTTGGTGGAGCCCTCCGACGACCAACGGCCCAGCCGCGTCCCCCTTCCCGAGGGCACCATCCCGGTAGGCATCGGGCTGCTGATCGCCGGGGTCGCCAGCTTTGCGTTCTTCCGCGTCGGCACCGATGCCCTCGGCAGCGAGAGCCAGTTCAAACCACTGCAGAACCTGTGGTTCGCCACGTTCGCGCTCGCGCCCGGCTTCTTCCTGCCCCTGGAGCAAGAGCTCGGCCGGGCGTTGTCGCATCGGCGCGCCTCGGCTGCAGGGCGGCCGGCCCGTCGCCGGCAAGGTCCTGCGCCTCGGCGTGATCCTCGCCGGCCTGGTGATGGTGGCCATCGCTCTGGCCAGCCCAGTCATCACCAGCAGCTACTTCGACGGCGACTGGGTGATGCTCGTCGCGCTGATGCTCGCCTTCGTCGCCTACGCGCCGGCGCACATCTCCCGCGGCATCACCAGCGGCAACGGGCGCTTCCGCGCCTACGCGATCGTCCTCGGCGCCGACGGCGTCGATGCGCATCGTCCTGTGCATCCTGCTCGCGGCCATCGGGATCAAGACCGCCGGCTCGTACGGCTTCGCCGTCGCCGTCTCACCGCTGTTCGGCGTCGCCTACGTCGCCTGGCGCCGCCAGCTGCACACCGACCCGGGCCCGCCGGCCAGCTGGCAGGAGGTCACCCCGAACCTCGGCTGGCTGCTGATCGGCTCGGTGTTCGCCGCCGCGCTGGTCAACGCCGGTCCGATGGCCGCCAACATCCTCGCCGAGCCCGGCCAGGACGAGCTGGTCACCGCGTTCGGCAAGGGCGTCCTGCTCGCCCGCATCCCGCTGTTCCTGTTCCAGGCGGTCCAGGCTGCGCTGCTCCCCCGCCTCGCCCGCCTGGCGGCGCGCGGACGAGATCGACGAGTTCCGCAGCGGGTTCCGCAAGCTGCTGTACATCGTCGCCAGCGTCGGCATCGTCGGGACCGCCGGGGCATACGTGCTCGGCCCGTTCGTCGTCGACCTGATGTACCAGGTCGACCTCAGCCGCCGGACGATGGCGATGCTCGCGCTCGGCAGCGCGCTCTACATGGTGGCGCTCGCGCTCGCCCAGGCGGTGATCGCCCTGTACGGCCACGCGCTCGTCGCCATCGGTTGGACCGTCGGCGGGGTCGCGTTCGTGGTCACCACGTGGGCGGCGGGCACGGACCTGTTCCAACGCGTCGAAGTCGGCCTGGTGCTGTCGTCGCTGGCGGCGCTGGTGATGTTCGCGCTGGCGCTGCGAGCCAAGCTGCGGGCGGGTGTCCAGCCGACCTCCGACTCGATGTTCGAGGCTCTGACCGACATGCCGTTCGAGACGCTGATCAGGCCTTGCGAGAGCTTGCTCGGACTCGATCTCGAGGTCGTTGGCGACCATCATCTTGACGAGCGTCGGGAAGTCGATCTCGGGCGTCCAGCCGAGCTTGTCGCGGGCCTTGCTGGCATCGCCGATCAGCAGATCCACCTCGGCCGGGCGGAAGAACTTCGGGTCCTGGCGGACGTACGCTGCGCCAGTCGTCGATGCCGACCTCGGCGAAACGCCAGCTCGACGAGCTCCTCGACGGTGTGCGTCTCCCCCGTGGCGACCACGTAGTCGTCGGGCTCGTCCTGCTGGAGCATCAACCACATCGCCTTGACGTAGTCACCGGCATAACCCCAGTCACGCTTGGTGTCAACGTCCCCATCACCAACTCGTGCTGCAGACCGAGCTTGATCCGCGCCGACCGCGTTGGTCACCTTGCGAGTGACGAACTCGTAGCCACGGCGCGGCCCCTCGTGGTTGAACAGGATCCCGCTGCAGGCGAACAGGTCGTAGCTCTCCCGGTAGTTGACCATGATGTCGTGACCGAACACCTTCGCGCACCCGTACGGCGAACGCGGATGGAACGGCGTCTTCTCCGTCTGCGGCGTCTCACGCACCTTGCCGAACATCTCGACTGCTGCTGGCCTGGTAGAAGCGGATCCGGTTGTCCGTCGAACCACCGACCATCCGCACCGCCTCCAACATCCGCAACACACCCAGACCGGTGATGTTCGCGGTCAGCTCCGCCTGGTTGAAGCTCAACGCGACGAACGAGATCGCCCCGAGGTTGTACACCTCGTCGGGCTGGACGTGCTCGAGCGCCTTGACCAACGACGGCAGATCGGCAAGATCACCAGGCACCGGCTCGACGTACGGGAACTCGTCGCGCATCGCGGTGAGCCGCGGGTTGTTCTGACCCTTGACCATCCCGAACACCTCGTAGCCCTTGCTATGCAGGAACTCGGCGAGATGCTGGCCGTCTTGTCCGGTGATCCCGGTGATGAACGCTCTGGGCACGGCCCCGCAGTGTACGGGGCAACTACGAGCCGGCCGCTATTGGCTCCGGCAGGCTAGGCCGTGCTCCTACGATGGCCGGATGAGCACCGTCCGTGTCGCCTTCGACGCCGGCCCGCTCGCGGGGATCCGCACCGGCGTCGGGCAGGCCGTCGCCGCGATGCACGATGCGCTCGGGCGCCGCGGCGACGTCTGCCTCGCTGACGTACCTGCTGTCGCTTCCGCGCCGAGCTGACCTGCGGCGAACGGCGCCTGCCGCTGCCGGCCGCGCTCGCGCACCGGCTGTGGCAGCGGGCCGATCATCCCCGCGTCGACCGCTGGCTGCCGGGCGTCGAGGTGGTCCACGGGACGAACTACGTCGTGCCGCCGTCGCTGCGGCCGCGGCTCGTGTCCGTGTACGACTGCTGGTTCCTGCGCAACCCGCAGGCGGCGCATCCCGACGTGCGCCGCGCCGGCGAGGTGCTGCGCCGCTCGGTGCGCACCGGTGCCGTGGTGCACGCCTCGTCGCAGGCCACGGCGGATGCGCTGCGCGAGCTGGTCGGCGACGACGCCGACGTCACCGTCGTCCCGCTCGGGCCGCTGCCGGTGCTCACCGCCCCGTCGCGTGTCGCCGATCGCCGAGCTCGACGGTCGCCCGTACGTGCTCGCGATCGGCACGCTGGAGCGGCGCAAGAACCTGCCGACGCTGGTCGAGGCGTTCGCCCGGCTGGCCACCGAGCAGCCGGACGTACTGCTGGTGATCGCCGGCGCCGACGGCGACGACCGCCCGGCGGTCGACGCGGCGATCGACCGCATCGGCGCCCAGCTGGCCGAGCGGGTGATGCTCACCGGGCGGATCGACGACCCGACCCGGGCGTGGCTGCTGCGCCACGCGCCGGGTGCTCGCCTACCCGTCGCTCGACGAGGGCTTCGGCTTCCCGCTGCTCGACGCGATGCAGCTGCGCATCCCCGATCGTCGCCAGCGACGCCGGCTCGATCCCCGAGGTCGCCGGCGACGCGGCACTGCTGCTCGCCGCCCCGACGACGTCGACACGCTCGCCGCCAACCTCGGCACCACGCTGGCCAACGAGGAGAGCCGTGCCGGGTTGATCGCCGCCGGTGACCGTCGCTGGCATCAGTTCTCCTGGGACCTCTGTGCCGAGCAGCTCACCGCGCTGTACCGGCGGTTGGCGGCCCGCAGCGGCGGGGCGGCTCGCCATGACCGTGCTGGATCGGTGACGTGATCACGGTCCTGTGTGGTGGTGTCGGTGCGGCGCGTCTGCTGCGCGCCCTGGCCGAGGTGGTGCCGGCGGAGTCGACGGTCGGCGTCGTCAACACCGGCGACGACACGGTGCTCCACGGCCTGTCGATCTCGCCGGATCTCGACACCATCACGTACACGCTGGCCGGGGCGATCGACCCCGAGCGCGGCTGGGGCCTGCGTCGACGAGACGTGGCGGGCGATGGCGGCGCTCGGCCGCTACGCCGCGGTCCGGCCCGATGGGTCCGACGCCGCGCCGACGTGGTTCAACCTCGGCGACCAGGACCTGGCCACGCACTTCTACCGGACGGTGCGGCTCGCCGAAGGGGCGACGCTGACGACGGTGACCGGCGAGATCACCTCGGCGTGGGGCCTGCGCCAGCGGCTGCGTGCCGATGAGCGACCACCGGGTCTCGACGATGGTCGACCCTGGCCGAGGACGGCACGGACATCTCGTTCCAGGAGTACTTCGTCGAACGCCACCACGACGTGCCGGTCTCCGGCGTGCGCTTCGACGGCGCCGCGGCGGCCCGGCTGTCACCGGAGGCGGCGGCGGCGATCTCGCTGCGCCGACGCGGTGATCATCGCCCCGTCGAACCCGATCGTGTCGATCGGTCCGTTGCGCGCCCTGGCCGGCACCGACGACGCGCTGACGGCGCCGACGCGACACCGTCGTCGCCGTGTCGCCGATCGTCGGCGGTGCAGGCGCTCAAGGGTCCCGCCGACCGGATGATCGTCGAGCTCGGCCACGAAGCCTCGGTGGTCGGCGTGGCCCGGCTGTACGCGCCGATCGCCAGGGCACTGGTGATCGATCCCGTCGACGCCGACCTCGCCGATGCCGTCGCCGCCGAGGGCATCGAGCCGATCGTCGTCGCCTCGATCATGTCGACGCCCGAGGTGGCCGCCGAGCTGGCCCGGGCAACGCTCGCGGCCGCCGGCACCTGAGCTTGTTCGTGCTCGCCGACTCCGCTGCGCTTCGCCGCTCGCCACGCCTTGGACGACGTGCTCGGCTGACCGGTCAGGGGCGCAGCGCGGCCAGGCCGGTGGCCAGGTCGGTCCACGGCGCCCAGGCGAGGTGGATGCGCGCCCGGGTCGGCGACACCGCCAGGCGGCCGACCTCACCGTCGGGCCCGGCGACGTAGCTCGCCTCCGGTGGCTCGGCGCCGGCGATGGCGACCCACAGGTCGCGGATCGACGTGGCCGTGCCCGTGGCGACGTTGACGACGAGACCGCCACCGCGCGTCGCCGCCCGGCTGAGCGCCTCGACGGTGTCGTCGACGAACACGAAGTCGCGCGTCTGACGACCGTCGCCGTGGACCGTGGGCACCTCACCAGCCGCGGCGGCAGCAAGAAACGCGGCGACGACGCCGGCGCGCTGGCGCGGCCCGTACACCGTGCCGAGGACGGCGACGGTGTGCTCGACGTCGTGCTCGACGCGGTACACGCCGAGCACGTCGACGACGGCACGGGCGAGCACGCCGCGCAGGCCGACCGGCGTCCACTCGTGGCCCTCCTTGACAGGCTGGTCCCGGGCCGCGACCCGGCCGTACAGCGCCGCCGCCGGCACGGCGACGACGACCTTGGTGGAGCCGGTCTTGCGTGCCGCATCCAACGTGATCACCGTCGACTGCAGCGTGCGCGCCGCGCCGGCACCGTCGATGCGGCGGTCGAAGCGCAGCGCCAGGTGGTAGATCACGTCCGGCGAGCGCCGGGCGACGAGCGACGACAGCTCGGGGGCGAGCACATCGAGCGTGTGGATCGTCAGCTCGCCGCCGGCCGCTCGTGCCGCGGCGAGGTTGGCCAGCGAACCGGTGGAGAGGTCGTCGACGACGTCGACCTGGTGGTCCTCGGCGAGCAACCGCTCGACGAGGTGCGACCCGACGAAGCCGGCGCCGCCGATCACCATGATCCTCACGGGCGGCAGGCTAGGTCCTCAGACCCGCCTGCCGCCCTCGAGACTCGAGACGCGGCGAGTGCCGAAGCGCAGCGGAGGCGGCGAGCACGGTCGGCGCAGGGAGCGGCTCGGCCGCGACCGGAGCACGTTCAGAGATAGCCCTGGACGTCGACGACGACGTCCATGTTGCGCAACGTGACGATGCAGATCGAGCCGCTCGATCCGATGGCCACGAGCGCCTGGGTCGCGACGATGCGGTCGGGTGACGTGTTGTTGTTCGACGTCGCCGGCTCCGGCGTGCCGCAGGCGAACACCTTGACCCACGCCGTACTCTCGGCGTTCACCGCGGTGACGTTGACGCTGACCGTCGTCGCCCCGGCGGGAACACCGAACTTGCCGGCGATCGGCACCTCGCGGATCGTGCCCGGCGTCACCTGTGGCCCGGTCTCACGGGTGTCGAGGGCGCGCTGCGGGGTGAACGCGTGGTAGCTCGAGCCGGCCGGGAACCACCCGGCGAGGTCGACCACCAGATCGACGTCGATGTTCGACTGGAAGCAGACCTTGCCGTCGGTGCCGACCGCGGTGACCGCGGCGTTGGCGATGGCGTGGCCGACCCAGGCGTTGAGGTTCGACGTCAGCGTCGGCGGCGGCGAGCCGCACGGGAACGAGACGACCCAACCGCCCCTCGTCGAGCCCACCGCGGTGAGGTTCATCGCCACCGCCGACGCGGTGGCGGCGACGCCGTTCGAACCCGTGACGGTCAGCTCGGCGGTCACCCCAGGCGCCAGGTGCGTGGCGATGCCCTGCCCGATGCGGGTGTCGGCGATGCGCGTCAGCGGCACGGCGTGGTAGTCGGACGTCGCCGGGTACCAGCCCTGCAGATCGACGACGAGATCGCTCGTCGACAACGTCTGGAAGCAGACCGCTCCCGTGCTGTCGAGCGGCACGATCGCCAGGTTGGCGACGATCCGGTCGGCGACCGGGTTGAGGTTCGACGACAGCCCGCTCGGCTCGCTGCCGCACGGGAAGGCTCTGATCCAGCCGTCGGCGGTGACGTTCACCGACGTGACGTTGACGACCACCGCGGACGCGTGGGCGTCGACGCCGAACTTGCCGGCGACGTCGAGCCGCAGCGTGCTGCCCGGCGCGAACGCCGCCTGCGCCTCGACGTCGGTGCGCGTGTCGAGCATCCGCACCGTCGGGTTGGTCGCCTGCAGCCCGCAGTCGGTCTGCGCCGGCACTGCCTGCGGTGTCGTCGAGGTGGTGCCCGTCACCTCGATCGAGAGGTCGACGCGCGTGCCGCTCGGACAGGCGACTGCCGTCAGGGTCTGGGCCCCTGACGGCACGCTGGCCGGCACGCCCAGGGAGACGCTCGCTGCGCCGTTGGCCACAGGGACAGAACCGACGGCGACACCGCCGATCGACACGGCAACCGACGCGTTGGCCGGTGCGCCGATGCTCGTGAGGTTCAGCTTGTCCAACCCGAACGTGACGTTGCCACCGATCGCCACGCTCGTCGGCGCGTTCGTCACCTTGACACTGCGCCGGGCGAAGTCCGGCGCGACCGGCGACTCGGCGTCGAGGTAGTCCATCCAGCCGTCCCGGTCGACGAGGCCGGAGTCCTTGGTGTTCGAACCCTGGGTGAAGATCCGGAAGTTGTCACCACCGGTGGCCAGGAACGAGAACGTGCCGATCCGGTAGTTGGCCGCCGGGTCGTAGGGGGCGCCGTCGATCGTGATCGACGTGATCCGCGAGCCCTCCGGCAGCGCATCGTCGAACGTGTAGCTGACGTTGTCGCTGAGGCCGAGCTGCAGGTACGGGCGGCTCGGCACGTTGTTGTTCGCGTCGCGCTGCCACTGCTGTTCGAGCATCGTCTTGAACTGCGCGCCGGTCAGCGTCGTCGTCCACAGGTTGTTGACGAACGGCAGCACGTTGTTGGCCTCGGCGAACGTGATCACGCCGTCGCCCTCCGTCCCGGTCTGGTTGTAGAACAGTTCGTCGCGCAGCCCGCCGGGGTTGGTCACACCGATCTGCGCACCACCCCACTCCGGTGGCGCGAGCGTGTCGCGCAGCATGTTGGCGACGAGGCCACCCATCGTCGACTCGCTGGCCCGGTCGTCGCGACCGGTCTTGCTGTTCGGCTGACCGGCGCCGGCGCTGCCGACGTAGGTATTGCCCGGACCCGTGAAGCTGCCGCCGGTGTACGCGGTCGTGATGCTTGCGGTCTGCTCGGCGATCGGCTGCAGGCCGATCTGGTCGGCGTGGGCCTTGGCCGCCTTGACGATCCGGTCGACCTCGGCAACGCGCGGGAACGAGGTGTCCGCCGCGGCCGCGGGGTTGAGGTTGGCCGCCGTGTAGGCGCTGACGTCTCCGGTGTCGGGGTCGACGGTCAGCGTGACCTTGCCGACGTGGTCGGCGTAGCTGCCGGTCTGGAGCACCGGGCGGGTCGTCAGCGAGGGATCGCTCCACGGCGAATCGCCGGCCGGCAGCGGCGCGTCGTACACGTAGGCCTGGTGCGTGTGGCCGTTGAAGACCACGGCCACCTTCGACGACAGCCCGTTGACGATCTCGTCGAACGCGGCCGATGCCGCCTCGTTCTCCGCGAGCGTGTGCGTGCCGTCGGGCGCTCCCTCGTGGAACTCGGCGACGACGACGTCGGCCTCGCCGTTGGCCGGGTTGCCGTCGGTGAGCTGCGCGGCGACACGGTTGACCGCCTCGACCGGGTCGCCGATGTCGATCTGGGTGATCCCGCCGGGCGACACCAGCGCCGGGGTCTCCTCGGTGACCGCGCCGACCACGCCGATGGTGATCCCCTTGACCTGGTAGGTCGCGTACTCCGGCAGCGCCGGATTGGTCGTGCCCTTGTCGTAGACGTTGGCGCCGAGGTAGCTCCACAGCGCGTTGGTGCCCGGCTCCTGCGTGCCGGCGAACGTCGCGCACGCCTGGCTCGGCTGGTGGCCGGCTGAACCGTCGATCACCCGGCCGGTCAGGTCGGCGTAGCCCTTGTCGAACTCGTGGTTGCCGACTGCCGAGGCGTTCAGGCACAGCTCGTTGAGCACGTCGATCGTCGGCTGGTCCTGGGCGACGGCCGAGTTGAACAGCGACGCGCCGATCAGGTCGCCGGCGCCGAGCAGGAGCAGATCCGGATCGAGGGCGCGCTGCTGCTCGATCGTCGTCGCCCACTTCGTCGTCAGATCCCCGCTCGTGTCGATCCGGCCGTGGAAGTCGTTGATGCTCAACAACGTGACGGTCACCGGATCGGCGGCGGACACGGTCGCCGGCGCGGCGATCACGGTCGTGCCGATGGCGGCGACGGCGGCAATGGCGACGCTCAGACGGCAGCGCAGCTTCGATCTCATCGTCTCGACTCCCCTCGTGACGGTGGGCGGTCCTCGAAACCTAGCCACCTCGCTCGAGGCCGTCGGTCGACGTCGACGCACCGTCACCGGAATCGCGCGCAGAGTTCACCGGCGCGTCACCCAACCGGGCCGCTGGCGTTCGGCGTTCAGGCGGGCGGCTGCGGGCGGCGCTCGTCGGCGATCCGCTCGCCGCCCTCGACCACACCGTCGGCGCCGATCACACAGCGCTCGACGACCGCACCCGGGCCGACGTGGCCCATCACCAGCGAGTCGCGCACGACCGCGCCGGCCCCGACGACGGCGCCGGGCAGCAGCACGGACGCCCCGACGAAGGCACCGCTGGCGACGGTGACGCCCGGACCGACGACGGCGCGCTCGACGGTGGCGTCGGCGACGACGTCCGCCGCAGGGTGCACACCGGTCGTGCCGTCGCGGTCGAGCACGTCGAGGTTGGCCTGCAGGTACAGCTCCGGCCGGCCCGTGTCGATCCACGCATCCTCGGTGGCCATCGCGTACAGCCCGCCCTCGGCGGCGATCACCGGGAACGTCACCCGCTCGATCGACGTCTTCTGCATGGCCGGGATGCGGGCCAGGACGGAGGGCTCGAGCACGTAGGTGCCGGCGTTGATCAGGTTGCTCGGTGCGGTGCCGGGCGCCGGCTTCTCGACGAAGCGCTCGACGCGGCCGGCCTCGTCGAGGGCGACGACACCGAACGCCGACGGGTCGTCGACGGGGATCAGGTGGATCGTCGCCTCGGCACCATGGTGGCGGTGGAACGTCACCAGCGCGCCGACGTCGAGATCGGTGAGGATGTCGCCGTTGGCGACGACGAACGTGTCGTCGATCCCGGCGGCGTCGGCGGCGAAGCGGATCGCCCCGGCGGTGTCGAGCGGCTCGGGCTCGACGGCGTAGCGCAGGGCCACGCCGGCGCATGTCGAGTCCGGGAACGCGGCCACGAACGGCTCGGGTCGGAAGCCGAGACCGAGCGTCGCTTCGGTGACGCCGCCACGGGCCAGGTTGGTGACCAGGCGCTCGATGATCGGCACGTGCACGACCGGCAGCATCGGCTTGGGGATGTCGTTGGTCAGCGGTCGCAGCCGGGTACCGAAGCCGCCGACGAGGACGACGGCGCGCATCAGCCGGTGGAGGTGCTGGTCGCCGCCGACGTGGTCACCCCGTCGGTGCCGTCGCTGCCGGTGGCCGCGCCGCTCGGCGTCGTCGAATCGACGGCGATGGTGGTCGCCGACAACGTGCCCTCGACGGGGTCGACGATCGACGGCACCGAGATGGCGTCACCGCCGTCGATCTGCCCGAGCTCGGGCAGCTTCGGCGCCGACGGCGGCATCGGGATGTCCTTGCCCTTCGGGACGACGGCGATGGTCATGGCCATGCCGTTGCGGTCGATCCGGATGTTCCGGAAGTCGGTGACGTAGTCCTTGTAGTTGCCCGAGTCGGCGAAGCTCTCCCACACCCGGACGCGGATCTGCGTGTCCTCGCCGCCGCACTTGTAGGTCTCGGTGTCGTACGTGTTGCCGCCCTGCTCGGGGGGCAGCTCCAGCTTCGTGTCGGTCAGCGTGACGCCATAGGTGTCCAGGAACACCCCGAGGCGGGCCCTGTTGCCGGTGGCCCGGCTGGTGTACGGGTGATAGTGGATCACGCCGTCGTCGTGACTGTGGATGCCCGTGTTGCGGTAGTTCTTGTTGACGATCACCGTCTGCCCGGAGGAATCGATCGCCGTCTCCTCCGCGGTGCCGGAGAGGTTCGGCAGGAACGCGCCACCGGTGTCGTCGCAGACGTAGAAGCCGTAGGCCGCATGCCAGTGGTCGCCCAGGCGGGGCGGGCCGGAACCGTCGGTCGGGCGGCTGGCCCGGGCGTAGACGACGAGGGCCAGCATGACGATGACGACCACGACGACGATGGCCGGGAACAGCGTGCCGCCCTGGAAGCGGACCCGCTTGCCCTTGCCGCGCGAGGCGAGCTTGGCGACCTTGTTGGCGGAGTTGGACGGGGCCACGGGGATGCGAGGCTACCGGGGCGAACGCTCGTTGGGGGGTCGCGGTGACGGCCGCGACAGGCGGCGGAACAGCGCCTCGTAGGCGGACGCGGCCGCCGCCGGCGACGCGTTGGCTTCCACCCAGGCCCGTCCGGCCGCACCCATCGCGGCCCGCCGGGCGTCGTCGGCGAGGAGCTCGACGAGCGCTTCGTGCAGCGCGTCGGCGTCCTCCGGGGGCACGGAGACGCCGGCCCCGGCCTCGCCGAGCAGGCGGGGCACCTCGGTGCCGGGATCGATCGAAGCGACGACCGGCCGAGCCGCGGCGAGGATCGCGTACGTCTTGGACGGCACGCTCACCGACGCCAGCCCGGCGCGCAGCGGCACGAGGTGGACGTCGCCGGTGGCCAGCACCTCGGCGAGGCGCTCCTTCGGCTCGTAGCCGTTGAACCGCACGTTGGGCACCCCCGCGGCCTGCTCGACGAGCGCCGGCAGGCCGGAGCCGCCGCCGTTGACCAGGAACGTGACCCCGGGCATCCGCCGGGCGACGTCGACGACGATGCCGAGCGACTGGGAGAAGCCGACGTTGCCGGCGTACATGACCACCGGCTCGGCGCCGATGCCGAGGCGGGCGCGCAGCTCGGTGCGGCGGTCGAGCGGCCGGATCACGTCGGTGTCGACGAAGTTCGGGACGACGACGACATCGCCGGCACGGCGCGCCGGCACCTTGGCGGCGACGTTGGCGCGCATCTCCTCGCCGACGACGGTGATCGCCGCACTGCGCGCGTAGCTGAGCCGCTCCACCCGGCGGGCGACGGCGATCAGCGGGCGGCCGCTGATCGCACCAGTGGCAATCGCCGCGTCGGGGAACACGTCCTGGACGTTGTAGACGAGCGGGCCACGGCGCACGAGATGGACCGCCCAGCCGGTCAGGCCGAGCGTGAACGGCGGCGACATCGCCAGGACGCCGTCGACGCGGCCGCCACGGATCGACTCGATGCCGGCGAGCGCGCTGAAGCCGACGAACCCGGCGGCGCGACGGGCGATGCTGCGCTTGTCCCGCCCGGGGAACGGGTCGACGCGAGTGATGCTCCCCCACGGCATGGTCTCGTGGCGGACGCGGCGGCCGGTCCAGCCGTCCTCGACGGCATGGTGGCGGTACCACGGCAGGGCGGTGACGACGTGGATCTCGTGGCCTCGGGTGGCCAGCTCATGGACGATGGCCGTGATCACCTCACCGGTGGGCGCGGTGTCCGGCTCGAAGTGCGGGCACAGCACGGCGAGGCGCAGGGGACGCTGGGTGTTCGCGCTCACCGCCATGCCCGCTTCTCCGGAGGCTGCGCCCCCGCTCGCTGCGCTCGCCCCCATCGATGCCCAGCTCCCTGGCGGCCGCTCGGCCATCCTGGCATGAGCTCGCTGCGCTCGCTCATGCCCGCTCCACGGCGACGGCATAGGCGCCGGCGAGGGCGGCGCCGGAGCGGGCGGCGGTGAACTGCTCGGCGCGCGCCCTGCCGAGCTCGACCAGCTCGGATCGGCGGGCGCGCACCTCGTCGAGCGCGCCGGCCCAGGCGTCGATCTCCAGCGGGAGCACCAGACCGGCGCCGGCGACGACCTCGGGGATGCACGCCGTCGCCGCGGCGATCACCGGCGCGCCGAGCGTCATCGCCTCGATCAGCGGCGCGCCGAAACCCTCGTAGCGGCTGGGGAACACGAGGGCGTCGGCCATCGCGATCAGCCCGTTGCGGTCGGCGGCCGGCACCCGCCCGAGGCGGCACACCCGCCGGTCGGTGCACGCGGTGACGGCCGGCTCGGCGCTGCCGGCACCGCCGATGAGCACGAGGCGCAGCGCCGGATCGGTCCAGCGCGAGCGCAGCAGGTCGAGCAGGAACGCATGGTTCTTGTGCGGGTTGGTGACCGCGGGGTACACGACCACCGGCCCGTCGCCGAGCGCGTAGTGGCGGCGCAGCTCGTCGGCCGGGGTGACGTCGGTGCGCAGCGCCGTCTCGACGCCGTGGGGGACGACGACCACGCCGAGCGGATCGACGCCGTACGCGTCGATCACCGTGCCGCGGACGTACTCGGTGGGAACGGCGATCGCCGCCGCGTCGCCGCGCCGCCCGCGGGATCGTGCGGTCGAGGTAGGCACGCTTGAGGCGGCTGAAGTGCTGCGGGAAGGTGCGGTACTGCAGGTCGTGGATCGTCAGCACGTACGGCTGCCGGGCGCCCGCCGGGGCGGTGCCGCCACCGTGGTGGCGCAACGGCGCGTCGTCGATGCGGCGTCGCAGCCAGGTCGCCTCGGTGGCGATGCGCCAAGCCCGGCTGTGACCGTCGATCGGCGCCTCGTGGACCTCGCACACGTCGGCCAGGTCCTGGTGGGCGGCGACGAACCCCTCGGGGGCGTACAGCACCGTCCGCCACGGCGCAGCGCCGTCACCGGCCAACCCGAGCAGCTGGCGCACGAGGTACTCCTCGGACCCGCCGACGTCGCCCGGTACGCACCACAGCAGGTTCACCGCCACCTCGACGCTCACCACCACCTCGAAGGTGACGGCCTTGTCGCGCCTTGACCGGAAGGTTTCCGGTCAAGGCGCGACAAGAAGGACGTGGGGGTGACACCGGTCGTCATGCGGCGGCCTCGCGGTAGGCGGCGACGGTCAGCTCGGCCGCGCGCGCCCACGTCTGGCCGGCGGCACGGGTTCGGCCGACCGCCGACAGCTCGGCGGCGCGGTCGAGCGCCTCGGCGATGCCGCGGGCGATGTCGCCGGGGTCGTAGGGGTCGACGAGGACGGCGGCGCCACCGGCCGCCTCCTCGGTCGACGTGCCCCGGCTGGTGACCACCGGCGTGCCCTGGACCATCGCCTCCAGCACGGGCAAGCCGTAGCCCTCACGGATGCTCGGGTAGCAGAACACGGTGGCAGCGGCGTACAAGCCGGCGAGATCGGCCTCGGGGACGAAGCCGAGGAAGCGGGCGTCACCGGGCGGCGCCGTGCCCCCCCACCCGTCGGCGCCGGCGACGACCAGCGGCAGATCGGGCACCCGCCGCGCCGCGACCGCGAGGTTGGCGAGGTTCTTGCGCGGCTCGATCGTCCCGACGAACAGCGCGAAGCGCGCCGGCAGCCCATACGCGGCTCGTATGCGGGCGACGTCGGCCTCGTCGGCCGCGGTGGCGTCGACGCCGAGCGGGACCACCCGCAGCCGCTCGGGCGGCAGGCCCGCGGCACGGCAGTCGGCGGCGGTCGCCTCGCTGCTGCACAGCACGAGCGCCGCCCGCGCGCGCAGCACGTTCAGGCTGCGCTCGAAGACACGCACGCCGTGGCGGGTGAAGTGCTCGGGCTCGTGGACGAACGCCAGATCGTGGATCGTGCACACCAGCGGCGCGTCGCTCGGGCACGGGATGACCGTCGTCGCGTGGGCGACGTCCACGGCGCCGGTGGCCCGCTCGACCTTCGGCCAGCGGGCGCGCAACCACGTCTCGTACAGCCACGGTGCGGCCAGCGGCAGCTGCACCACCGGGACCGGCGGCACCCACGGTTCGGGTGGCTGGGCACCGTGACGACCGGCGACACCGACGACGGTCACCTCGTCGCCCGCCGCCAGCTCACGAGCGATGCGAAGCGCGGCGACCGCCGTGCCGCCCGGCACGCGATGCCAGCACTGCTCCAACGTGTAGGCGACGCGCACGACGCATGATCATGCCCGTTTCGACGCTCGATTCGCTCGCTGCGCTCGCTCGTCTCGGTCGAGCTTCGAGGAGCGGCCTCCGGCCGCACCCGACTTGCAGTGCGCCTCACGCACCGCGAGTCGGCGCACGGCGAAGGGGGATCGCGGAGCGCCCCCTCCGCATCACCCCCACACGCGCAAGCGTTCGCGGCGCTCCTAGACCACACGATTTCGCATGGTTCCAATGCCGGTGATCGTGGTCTCGACGACGTCGCCGGGGTGTAGGAACCGGGGCGGGGTGCGCGCCGCGCCGACGCCCTCGGGCGTGCCCGTCCACACCAGGTCGCCGGGCTGGAACGTCATGTACCGGCTGAGCCACTCGACCAGCGCCGGCACGCCGAAGATCAGGTCGCTCGTGTTCGAGGACTGCAGCGTCTCGCCGCTGACGACGCACTCGATCAGCAGGGCGTCGGGATCGGCCAGCTCGTCGGGGGTGACGAGGTACGGGCCGATCGGGCCGAACGTGTCGTAGCTCTTGGCGATCGTGAACTGGCTGACCGGCGGGCGGCGCTGCTCCTCGCGGTCGCTGACGTCCTGGCCGACGGTGACACCGGCGAGGTGCGTCCACGCCTCGGCCGCGCTCGCCGCCTTGCACGTCCGCCCGAAGACGATCACCAGCTCGGCCTCGTAGTCGACCGCCAACCGCCCGTCGGGGACGACGATCGGGTCGAACGGGCCGCACACGCAGTTGTCGGTCTTGCCGAACAGCGCCGGCTCGTCGGGTGCCGGCCGACCGGTCTCGGCGGCGTGCTTGCGGTAGTTGAGCGCCACGCCGAGCCCCTTGCCGGGCCGCGGCACCGGCGGGCCGAGCCGCGACTCGTCGAGCTCGGGCCAGTCCTCCGGGTGGACACGGTCGAGCAGGTCGCGCAGCGCCCCATGGTTGCCGAGATGGCACAGCAGCATCGGGTCGCTGCCGAGCACCCCGGCGCTGGCCCGCTCGACGTCGATCGCCCGGCCGTCGACGACGATCGTCGCCCGCCCCTCGTAGTTGGCCAACCGCATGCCGCCGACGATACGGGGCGCGATCAGGCGTCAGGAATCGGACAGGGCGGCGACCAGCTCGGCGAGCGGCTCGTGCCAGTCGCGCAGCAGCGGCACGCCGCCGGCGCGCAGGACGGCGTTGTCGAGCACGCTGTTGGCCGGGCGCGGTGCCGGGCGGGGCGGCTGCAGCTCCGCCGTCGTGGTCGGCGAGACCATCGCCGGTTCCCTGCCCATCGCCGCGACGACGGCCTGGGCGAAGCCGAACCACGTCGTCGGGCCCTGGTTGGTGGCGTGGACGATCCCGCTGCGCCGATCGAGGGCGATGCGCCGCAGCAGCGGGGCGAGGTCGGCGGTGAACGTCGGGCAGCCGCGCTGGTCGTCGACGAACGACAGCGCCGGCTGCGACGCCGCCAGGCGCATGACCGTCTTGACCATGTTCGCCCCGTGGGCGCCGCACACCCACGCGGTGCGCACCACGGCGGCCGACGGCCCGAGGGCCAGCGCCTCGCGCTCACCGAGCAGCTTCGAGCGGCCGTACGCCGACTGCGGGTTCGGCTCGTCCCACTCGACGTACGGCCGGGCGAGCGTGCCGTCGAAGACGTAGTCGGTGCTGACGTGGACGAGGTGCGCGCCTGTCCGCTGGCAGGCTTCGGCGACCCAGCGCACGGCGAGACCGTTGAGCAGCAAGGCACGGTCGACGTCGGACTCGCAGGCGTCGACCGCCGTCCACGCCCCGCAGTGGAACACCACGTCGGGCTGCACGGACGTGATCGCCCCGAGCACCGCATCCCGAGACGCGATGTCCACGTCGGCGTGGGTGCACGCCGCCACCTCGTCGCCGGCCACCGTGCACACCCGGGTCAGCTCGGCGCCGAGCTGGCCGCCGGCGCCGGTGATCAGGACCCGCACTACGCAGTCCCGTGCTTCAGCGGCTCCCACCACCAGCGGTTGTCGCGGTACCACTGCACCGTCTCGGCGAGGGAGTCGTCGAACGACCGCTCCAGCTTCCAGCCCAGCTCGCTGATCTTGTCGATGTGCACCGAGTAGCGCCGGTCGTGGCCGAGCCGGTCGGCGACGGGCTGGACGAACGACTCGTCGCGCCCGCACAGCTCCAGCAGCCGGTACGTCAGCTCACGGTTGGTGATCTCGTTGTGTGCGCCGATGTTGTAGACCTCGCCGACGGTCCCCGCCTCCAGCACGAGCTGCACGGCACGGTTGTGGTCCTCGACGTGGATCCAGTCGCGCACGTTGCCGCCGTCGCCGTACAACGGCACCTTCGCCCCGTCGAGCAGGTTCGTGGTGAACAGCGGGATGACCTTCTCCGGGAACTGGTACGGCCCGAAGTTGTTCGAGCAGCGGGTGACCACGACCGGCAGGCCGTACGTCGTCACGTACGACAGGGCGATCAGGTCGGAGCCGGCCTTGGCCGCCGAGTACGGCGAGCGCGGCGTGAGCTTGTCGGTCTCGGCGAAGCTGCCGTCCTCGATCGAGCCGTAGACCTCGTCGGTGGAGATGTGCACGAAGCGGCCCACGCCGACCTGGCGGGCGACGTCGCACAGCACGTTGGTGCCGAAACAGTTGGTGCGCACGAACGCGTAGGGGTCGACGATCGAGCGGTCGACGTGCGACTCGGCGGCGAAGTGGACGACGGCGTCGTGGCCGTCCATCGCCTTGAGCACGGCGTCCTGGTCGCAGATGTCGGCGTGGACGAACTCGACGCGGCGGTCGTCCATCACGTCGCGGATCGAGGCGAGGTTGCCGGCGTAGGTGAGGGCGTCGAAGATCGTCGCCTCGTGGTCGGTGTTGGCCAGCAGCCAGCGCACGTAGTTCGAGCCGATGAACCCGGCAGCGCCGGTGACGAACAGCTTCATTCGGTGATGCCTTTCAGGCCGTGTAGGTCCGCATCGGCCAGTACGGCCGTCGCCCCACGGGCAGCGCGTCACGGCCGGGGTTGGCCTGGTCGCGCGCCGACAGGATCGGCTCGGTGACGCCCCAGTCGGCGGTGACCGCCGGGTCGTTCCACGCCAGGCCCAGCTCGTCGGCAGGGTTGTAGTAGCCGTCGACGAGGTAGGTGATGACCATGTCGGTCAGCGCAGCGAAGCCGTGGGCGACGCCCGGCGGGATGAACACGCCGCAGTGGTTCTCGCCGGACAGGTCGAACGCCACCGTCGCCCCGTCGGTGGGCCCGCCCTCGCGCAGGTCGTGCAGCACGACCCGCGCCGTGCCGACCGGGACGTACCAGTAGTCCGCCTGGTGGAGGTGGTAGTGCAACCCGACCACCGAGCCCTGGCGGCGGTTGCCCCGGTTGCCCTGGACCATCTCCCGGCCGCCGGGGAACCACTCGCGTCGATAGGTCTCGATGAACAGGCCACGCTCGTCACCGTGCAGCGTCGGCGTCACCTGGTAGACGCCGGCGATGACGTCGCTCTCCACGATCTCGGGCACGGCGCAACAGTATGGCGGGGCTCAGCTGGAGGCGGGCGGAGGGGTGTCGGTGACGCCGCGGAAGTAGTCGAGGACGGCATCGGCACCGTCGCCGGGAAGGAGGACCGCGTTGCCGCTGATCGTCTTGCCGACGACGGGAAGGCTGTAGGTGACGACCCCGCCGCCGACGGCCGAGCGCAGCTTGTCGACGGCGGCGAGCGGGTCGAGTGCGCTGTCGACGTTGATCGACGTGCCGATCGCCTCGATCAGCCGACCGCTGGCGAACGGGTCGGCCTTGATCTTGGCCAGCGCGGCCTGGATCGAGCGGTTGACGAAGTCGCGCTGGCGCTTCGTGCGCCCGAGGTCGGAGGTCGGGTCCTCCTGCCATTCGCCGTCGATGAACTGCTCGTAGTGACGGCTGCGGGCGTACTTGAGCGCGTCGACGCCGCTGAGCGTCGGACAGCCGGGCTCGGTGATGTCGAGGCCCGTGTTGGCGTCGCGGGTCGGGTACTCGAAGCACACCTGCACCCCGCCGAGCGCGTCGACGAGCTCCTTGAACCCGCTGAAGTCGACCTCGACGTAGTGATGGATCGGGATCCGCAGCTCGTCGGCCGTCGTGATCGTCTCGACGAGGTTGGCCGGGCCCTTGTTGAACGCTGCGTTGATCCGGGACTTGTCGGCGGCGATCCAGAGATCGCGCGGGATCGACAGGATCGACGCCGTGTCGTTCGACCTGTCCAGGCGCAGGATCATGATCGTGTCGCTGCGGCTGCCGCTGACGTCGCCGGCGTTGCCGATCCCACCGGCGTCGGGCGAGTCCGGGTCGACGTTGGCCCGGCTGTCGGACCCGACGAGGAGGTAGTTCTCGACGATCGGGTTCGCCGGGCTGAGGACGGGGGTGACCGACTCGACGCGGCTGATCGTGCCGACCGTGCGGTGGGCGGCGACGACCAACCCGACCGAGCCGGCGACGGCGACGATCGCCAGCGTCACCAGCAAGGAGAAGACACGCGGACGCCGCCGCCGGCGCGCCGGAGCCCGCCGCAACCGGACGTCGTACACGACCCGTCAGGCTAGGGCGCCGCCCCCGCCGCCGGCCGTCAACCAGCGCGCGAGCGGCATGGTGCGCGGCGATGCCGCCTCGGCCCGTGCGAGCCGAGCAACCGGGCACACCCGGCGGCGCGACCGCAGGGAGCCGCCGGACAGGTCGGCCGAAGGCCGGCCATCAGACAGGGAGCCCGCCGGAATGGTCGGCCGAGCGGCCGACCATTCAGAACGGCCGACCATTCAACGGAGATGGATCACGTCGCCGACGTCGAAGCGCTTCGTGACGCCGCACTGGTCCAAGACCAGCAAGCGGCCGTCGCGGGCGACGTCGATGGCCCGGCCGTAGACGGCCTCGCCACCGGGTAGCTCGACGCGCACCTCGGCGCCGAGCGTCGCCAGCGCGGCGCGGTACACGGGCCAGATGTCCGCCGGTTGCGCGGCGAGCGCGGCGAGCAGCGCCGCCAGCAGGTCGAGCGGCTCGACGTCGGCGCCGCGCTCGGTGAGCCGGGCGGCGCCCTCGGGCGACCAGCCCACGTTCAGCCCGATCCCGACGACCACGTAGCCGACCCCACCTTGGGCGAGGATCCCGGCAAGCTTGCGGCCGTCGACGAGCAGGTCGTTCGGCCACTTCAGCGCCGGGCGGATCCCGGCCAGCTCGTCGCACGCCGAGGCCGCGGCGAGGGCCACCCGCCAGGTCAGCTCGTGGGGGTTCTCGGGCACGTCGCGGAACAGGATCGACACGAGCAGGTTCGAGCCCGGCGGGGCATCCCAGCGGCGGTCGAGGCGCCCACGCCCGGCCGTCTGGTGGCGTGTGCACAGCACGCTGTGGTCGGGCGCCCCGCCGACGGCATCCGCGGCGAGGTCGACGTTCGTGCTGCCGGTCGCCTCGACCACACGCACGTGCCAACCCGGCGGCCAGCTCCGTCCCGAGTCGGTTGTGGCGCGGGAGGGGTCCATGCACCAACATTGGCACCCGTGCTGCAGAAGATCCTGATTGCCAACCGTGGCGAGATCGCCGTCCGCGTCATCCGGGCCGCCCGAGAGATGGGCATCGCCACGGTCGCGGTGTACAGCGAGCTGGATCGCAACGCCCTGCATGTCCGCCTCGCCGACGAGGCCTACGCGCTCGGCGGGCAGACCGCCGCCGAGAGCTACCTGAACACCGAGGCGATCCTCGACGCGATCAAGCGCAGCGGCGCCGACGGCGTGCACCCCGGCTACGGCTTCTTCAGCGAGAACGCCGACTTCGCCCAGGCGATCACCGACCTCGGCGTGGCGTTCATCGGCCCGCCGCCGGCGGCGATCGTCGAGATGGGCGACAAGGTCAGCTCGCGCAAGGCCGCCCTGCGCGGCGGCGCCCCGATCGTGCCGGGCACCACCGAGTTCACCCAGTCGGCCGACGAGATCCTCGCGTTCGGCGAGGAGCACGGCTGGCCGGTGGCGATCAAGGCCGCGTTCGGCGGCGGCGGCCGCGGCATGAAGGTGGTCAAGGGACCGTCCGAGGTCCAGGACGCGATGGACTCGGCCAAGCGCGAGTCGAAGGCGTTCTTCGGGCGCGACGAGATCTACGTCGAGCGCTACCTCACGTGGCCGCGCCACGTCGAGGTGCAGATCGTCGGCGACCAGCACGGCGACGTCGTGTGGGTCTCCACCCGTGACTGCTCGGCCCAGCGCCGCCACCAGAAGCTGATCGAGGAGGCCCCCGCCGCCGCCCTCGGCCCCGGCATCGAGGATGCGATGGGCGAGGCGGCGATCAAGGCGGCCAAGGCCGTCGGCTACTACAACGCCGGCACCGTCGAGTTCATCTACCAGGACGGCGAGTTCTTCTTCCTGGAGATGAACACCCGCCTGCAGGTCGAGCACCCGGTGACCGAGGCGATCACCGGCATCGACCTCGTCGAGTGGCAGATCCGAGTCGCCAGCGGTGAGCCGCTGCCGATGACCCAGACCGAGGTCGCCGCCCAGCGCCGCGGCGCGGCGATCGAGATCCGGATCAACGCCGAGAACCCGGCCGGCGGCAAGTTCCTGCCGTCGCCCGGCGAGATCACCAAGCTCGTCGCCCCCGACGGCTTCGGTGTCCGCTTCGACAGCGGCTACGAGAGCGGCGACACCGTCAGCCAGTACTACGACAACCTCGTCGGCAAGGTGATCGTGTGGGGCAAGGATCGGCCCACGGCAATCGCCCGCACGATCCGAGCCCTCGAGGAGATGGTCGTCGAGGGTGTCGCCACGACGATCCCGGCCGACCTGGCGATCCTGCGCCACCCCGACTTCGCGGCGATGGAGCACTCGACGAAGTGGGTCGAGGAGCGCCTCGACCTCAGCGACGTCGGCGCCGCCAAGCCCGTCCCGAAGGCCGAGGGCGACGACGCCGCGCCGCTGGTCGAGCGTTCCACCACCGTCGAGGTCAACGGCAAGCGCTTCGACGTGAAGATGTGGGTGCCGGACACGCCGGTCGTCGCCGTCGCCGGCGGCGGTGCGGCCGCGAAGAAGCCGAAGCGGGCCGCGGCCGGCGGCCACGGCGCGGCGGCCAGCGGCAGCGGTGCCGTCGAGGTGCCGATGCAGGGCACGATCGTCAAGGTGCTCGTCGAGGTCGGCCAGGACGTCGAGGTCGGTCAGGCGATCGTCGTCCTGGAGGCGATGAAGATGGAGAACCAGATCGCCGCCGAGAAGGCCGGCAAGGTCAAGGAGATCAAGGTCACCGCCGGCCAGACCGTCGGCGCCGGCGACGTCGTCGCCGTCATCGAGTAACCCGTCAGGCGGGGACGAGGTCGGGCGCGGCGAGCGCCGACCAGGTGATCGCGTCGACGACGCCGGTCGCCGGGAGGCCACAGTCGACCTGCAGGCGGCGGACGCGCTCGGTCGTGGCATCGCCGAAGGCGCCGTCGCGGTTGGCGTCGTCACCGACGACGCTGCGGAAGTGCTGCGCCTGGACCTGCGGCGTCGACGTGCCGAGGAAGTGGTAGTAGCCGCGCGCCGTGTTCGGGAACGCGGCACGCATCCCGTCGCGGTTGTTGATCGCCTGGCGGTCGATGCGCAGGTTGTCGTCGCCGCGCCCGCCGTGGCTCATCCGGGCCATCACGAACGTCAGCGCCGGGCTCGTGGTCGCCACCGCGTTCCAGTCGATCGGACCCCCGTTGAACAGGTTGTTGTGGGACACGTCGATCCCGTGCAGTGCAGGCATGGCACCCCTCCCATCTCGCATCGCTCGATCTGACGACCGAGACGGCCACGCGGTTCACGCACGGCGCGTCATCGACGATGAGAGGGACGGACTGGATCTACCCGTTCGGGCCGACGACCCGACGTGTCAGTCGCGCGGGGCGCCGCCGGCGTTCCAGATGTTGAGGACGTCCTCCCAGTCGAGCATGGCGACGACGTTGTCGTTCTCGTCGAGGAAGCCGAGCGGGCCGAAGTTCTGGAAGTACAGGACGGTCTGTACCGGGAACGCCGTCGAGTAGTGGTAGACGCTGTTGGCCTCGTAGCCGTAGTCGCCGGCGCGAGCCGTGACGCCGCCGTTCTGCTCGCCGCCGCGCAACTCGACGACACCGGAGATCACGAGGTACTCGCCGGCGCCGAAGTGGCGGTGCGAGGCGAACGAGGAGCCAGGCGGGCAGTTGAACAGCACGGCCCAGCTCCCGTTCTCCGGGCTGACGCGCAGCAGCTTGAACTCGATGCCGCCGCCGAAGTGCGCCCACTCGAGGTCGTTGGTGCGCACGATGATGTCGGCCAGCTTGCCGTTGCTGGTCGCCCGATCGATGGTGTCGATGGTCGCAGTCATGGCGGTTCCTTTCTCTGAGACGCTTTGTCTCACCCCAGCCGTGATCGTACGCCCTTTGGCGTGGCATGGTGAGTCGGAGATCGGCGCGCGCCGACGTGCGGGGATGTCTCACTTCGGGACAGTCGACGAAGCAACCCGTCAGTACCGTGAGATCTCGTTCGCTCCGCGGGGGAAGATGCGGTGCGACTGCTCCGGGAGTGCACCAAATGGGGATTTCACCGACCGATCGGGCAACGTGGACGACACGGGAGCGCCATCTGTCCGCGCTGTTCGACGGCGCAGAGGATCCCACCACGAAGCCACGCGACGAGATCCAGCGATCCTGGCAACGGTGCGCGCGCTTCGGTGTCAGCATCACCGACCAGGATCTGCCGTACGACCCGGACTTCGACGATCGCAGTCGCCTGCGGCGTGCTGCCGACCCGGTGATCGATCGCTACGCCGATCAACTGGCTCACACACCGGCCACGATCCTCCTCGCCGACCGCAGCGCCCGCATCGTCGCCCGCCGCGTCGGCCAGGCGCGCCTGCGCTCGATCCTCGACAACGCGCAGGTCGCCCCAGGGTTCTTCTTCACCGAGGAGCACATCGGCACCAACGGGCTGGGCACCGCGCTGGAGGAGCGCCGTCTGCTCGAGGTGCGCGGCGGCGAGCACTACCGCGAATCGCTCCACAACCTGGCGTGCGTCGCCACGCCGATCATCCACCCGATCGGCAACACCGTCGAAGGCATCCTCGACATCACCTGCGATCTCGCCGAGGCCAGCGGCCTGATGGTGGCACTGGTCACCGCCGCCGTCCGCGAGATCGAGGCACGGCTCGCTGAAGAGGCATCGGGACGCGAGCGGGCCCTGCTGCAGGGCTTCCTCCAGCTCAACCGCCGCGCCAACGTGGCCATCGTCACGATGAGCCACGCGATGCTGATGGCCAACCCGGCCGCCGCCCAACTCCTCGACCCCTCCGATCACGCCGTGCTCTGGGACTGGGCCACCCGCCACCTCGAGCGCTGCGACGAGCACACCGGTGAGCTCCGGCTTGCCGGCGAGGTGGCAGTCCAGGCGCACGCCCGTCGCGTCACCGCTGACCACGACCCGCTCGGCGTGACGCTCGAGTTGCGACCGACGAACCGACCGCAGCGCCGCCGCCAACGGCCACGGCCGGCAACGATGGCGCGAGTCGCCACCGGCGACATCACCGGGCGCAGTCTGGCGACGGGCCGGGTGCGCTCCCAGCTCGATGATCTGGCCAACGCAGCAGGCCCGGTGCTGATCGCCGGCGAGCACGGCGTGGGCAAGACGTACGCTGCCGCCTATCTGTCGCGCCAGCGCGACCCGGATGCGACGACGCTCACCGTCACGGCGTCCAGCGAGGCGGCACAGCGACCCGAATGGGTCGGTGAGCTGCACCAGCACCTCCAGGCCGGCGGGCACGTCATCGTGCGCGACATCGACGAGCTCGCCCCTTCAGCTGCGATGCGACTTCAGACGCTGGTAGACGACTGCGCATCCGATGGCCACACCCTCATCGCCACCGCCAACGATGCCGGGCCGTCGAGCTTGACCGCCCACTTCGCCCATCGCGTTGACATCACGGCACTGCGCCACCGCACCGAGGACATCCCCGATCTGGCCGGCGCGTTCCTCCAACGCCACAGCCCACCCGGATCAGCCCCTCGACTTCAACCGGCGGCGCTGCAGTGCCTCACCGCTCACGAGTGGCCGGCCAACGTGCGTGAGCTGGAAGCCACGCTCGCCGCTGCACTCGTTCAAGCTCGCCACCGCGACATCGCGGTGGAGCATTTGCCCGAAAGCGTCCGCAGCCACGTCCCAGCCAACCATCTCACCACGCTCGAGCGTCTCGAGCGTGAGGCGCTGATCCGTGAGCTGCACGCCACGGGCGGCAACAAGGCAGTCACCGCGGCCCGTCTCGGCATCGCTCGCTCCACCCTGTATCGCAAGATGCGCGCCTTCGGCCTGGAAGCGGACCGCTTCCCCGATCGAGCGGACACGTGAGCCATCACAGTTGAGGGCGACACATGGCTCATTCGACGTCAACCTCTGACCCGAGCGCCGAAACCGTGCCGTGACCGGGCACGGACCAGCATTGGGGTGGCGACCGTCACAGCGGGATCGGGATCGGTCGCGCCTGCTGGCGTTGATGAAGCGCCTGGGATACGGCAACGGCACCGACGCGGTGTCCGGGTTCCTTGCTCGGTCGGCGGCTGATCCGGAGTGGTTCTGGCGTGTGGCGCTCGACGACCTCGGCGTCCAGTTCAGCGTGCCGTTCGCCCGCGTTCGTGACGACTCGGTTGGGAAGCCGTTTCCGAGGTGGTTCGTCGGTGGGCGGATCAACGTCGCTGAGCTTGCGGCGTTGCGCCACGCCGATGGTCCTCGTGCCGGCAAGGTCGCGGTCGTCTACGAGGGTGACTGCGAGCAACGTCGCACACTGACGTATGCGGATCTCGCGGAGAGCGTGCGGCGGTTCGCGGCGAACCTGGCTGGTCTTGGCGTCGGGCGCGGTGATCGCGTGGTGTTGTTCATGCCGGTGGTGCCCGAGGCTGCGGTCGCGTTCCTGGCGCTCGCCTATCTCGGTGCGGTCGCGGTGCCGACGTTCTCGGGGTATGCGCCGGACGCTTTGGCGACGCGGATGCAAGACGCTCGAGCGGTCGCGTTGATCACGGCCGATGGGACGACGCGACGAGGCGCAACCGTGGAGCTGAAGCGCACGGCTGACGAGGCGATGGAGCAAGCGCCGACGGTCAGGTCCGTTGTCGTGGTCCGTCATCTCGGGATCGACGTGCCGATGCGCGATGGTCGTGACGTCTACTTCGACGAGCTCGACCAGCGCCCACGGCTCGTCGAGATGGCGCAGACCGAGTCGAACGACCCGTACACGATCGTCTACACGTCCGGTACGACGGGTCGGCCGAAGGGGATCGTTCACTCCCACGGAGGCTTCCTGGCGAAGACGGCCGTGGACTTCGGCTACGGGTTCGATGTCTCCGAAGACGACGTCGTCGGCTGGATCAGCGACCTCGGGTGGTTGGTCGGGCCGATGATGGTGACGGGCCCGTTGCAGTTGGGGGCCACGATCGTGATGATCGAGGGCCTCCCTGCCCATCCCGAGCCGAACCGGTTGTGGCGGGTCGTCGAGCGCAACGGGATCACCGTGCAGGGGATCGCGCCGACCGGGGCGCGGGTGTTGCGCGCCGCGCAAGGTGAGATCCTTGCGATGCCGACGTTGAGGTCGTTCGTGTCGACGGGCGAGGCGTGGGACGAGCCGACCTGGCAGTGGCTGTTCCGGGAGGTCGGACGCGGCATACGCCCGATCGTCAACTACACCGGAGGCACGGAGGTCGGTGGCGGCATCCTCATCGGTTACCCGTTCCTGCCCTCGCCACCGGCGGCGTTCACCGGCCCGTTGCCGGGTGTCGACGCGGCGGTGTTCGACGAGTCGGGCATGCCGGTGGTTGGTGAGATCGGTGAGCTCGTCGTGCGTGACACGTTCCCGGGGCAGACGCACTCGTTCTGGCGCGACGATGCGCGCTACGTGGAGACGTACTGGTCGCGCTGGGACGACGTCTGGGTGCACGGTGATCTGGCGAGCGTCGACGAGCACGGGGTGTGGCGACTGCACGGTCGATCGGATGACACGCTCAAGCTTTCCGGGCGCAGGGTCGGGCCTGCCGAGATCGAGGCCGCGCTGTTGCGTGACGAACGCATCGCCGACGCTGCCGTCATCGGCGTCCCCGACCCGACACGTGGACAGCGAGCTGTGGCCTTCGTCGTGCTCAAGCACGAGGTCGACCCCGACGACCTCCAAGCCGCGGCGCTGCGCAACGCCGGAAAGGGCTTCGCCCCGACCGTCTACGCCGTTGGAAGCCTCCCACGAACCAAGAACGGCAAGGTGATGCGCCGGATCATCCGCGCCCGCTTCCTCGGGCACGACACCGGTGACACCTCCGCCCTCGACCCAGCCACCCCCATCGAAGACATCCCCCTCCTCGAAAGCCGAGATCAAGATCATGGCACTTGAACAAGTCGCAACATTCCCAGGAACCGACGTCATCGAACACTTCGAGATCGATTCCACAGAAACCGGCGCAAGATACGCGGTCGCGGTCGTGCTGCCCGCCGCCTACCTGTTCGGCGAGACGGTCCCGGTCATCTACCTGCCAGACGGGAACATGGCCATCAATCGTCTGCACGGCGTGGCAACCAGCCACATGCGCGTATCGGACGAGGCCAACGCACCGGTGCAGCCGTCCATTCAGGTCATGATCGGCTACCCGGCCGATCAGGTGCCCTACATGATGGCGCTGCGCAATCGGGATCTCATGCCCCCTTCGGAGCCGTATTCCGACCGCTACGACGCCTTCCTCGCAAAGCACATCCCGCTCGACAGCAGCGCATTTCCGCCGGACATCAAAGAGCCCTACTTCCGTCACCTTCGCAACGGCAGCAACGACCGGTTCCAGGCATTCATCGAAAAGGAGCTGCACCCCGAGATCGCCGACCGCTACCGGGTGCGCGACGACGCGGTCGGGCTCTTCGGGTACTCGTTCGGCGGGCTCTTCGTGTTGTCCGCGTTCTCACGTGGCAGCGAGGTCATCACCAGGTTCGGGGCAGGCAGCCCAGGCATCCTGGTGCCCGACAGCCGCGTGCACTCGCTCTACGCAGACCGCGTCGAACGATCAATCGCACCGACGCGCCCCCAGCACCTCCACGTCACCATCAACGACCACGAACTGGTCGGACCGACCGCCCTCTACCGAGCAATGGGCATCGAAGTGATGCGGTTCATCGACACGATGCAAACGAGACCGATCGACGGCGTTGCCCTCACCACCCGGATCGTGCTCGACCACGACCACGTCACCGGAACCCACACCGCGTACGAGAGCTACCTACGCACCTGCTACCCAGCCGACTGAGACGGGACCGGCCGCTCGATGATCGGCAGGATCAGCCTCGACGGGTGCTCGGGGCCGTGGAGCACGCGGTTCACCGCGCTCACGTAGGCGCTCTCGGGCTCCGATGGGATGTCGCCACCGGTGTTCGAGTTGCGCGACCAGCGCGGGAAGCTGGTGCTGGCGACGAGCAGCCTGATCCGGTGTCCCTGCTCGAACACGAGGGACGTGTTCATCAGGTCGATCTCCAGCTCGTACACCTCGCCGGGTTCCATCAGCTCCGGCTTGCTCAACGAGCTTCCGGTAGCGGGCACGGATCACGCCTTCGGTGACGAACAGCTCCCGCCCGTCGGGGTGCACGTCGACCAGGCGGCCGACGAAGTCGGTGTCTGGCGCCGACGACGAGATGTGCAGGACGAGCCTGACGGGACCCGTGACCTCGGTGTCGCGCTCGAGCACCGGCGTCGAATACGCCAGCACATCCGAGCGTCCGGTGATCGGCGAGAGGTTCGTCGGGCCCGAGCGTCCGATCTCGTTGGGGTGGAACACCACACCGCCATGCGACGGGGCAGGGTTCATCGGGTCGTAGACGTACACGTCGGCGGCGACATGGGTCGGTGGGCTCGACCGGAGCTCGCCGTCGCCCCCGGACGTGTTCGCAGCGCCGCGGCTGTCGAGGTAGTAGTCGACGTACCTCGTGTCGGGCAGCGGCCAGGCCTCCTCGTCGCGCCACTCGTTGAGCCCCATCACGAAGATGTGGACTGGCTTCGAGCTCGCGTCCTGCCCGGCGAAGGTCTCCCGATAGAAGTTGCCGTAGATCTTGTCGCGCCCGCTCCCGGCGAAGCTGGACGTGAGGCCGAAGTACACGTCAGCGGTCTGCCCGCTCGAGTTGCCGTGCGTCCACGGCCCCATCACCAGCCGCTGGTTCGCGCGGGCGAACTCGGTCGCCGCCCCGTCACGGAGCATCTCGTAGGCGCGCACGGTCGCACCGTTGCTGATGTCGAACCACCCACCGATGTGCAACGCCGGCGAGCGGACCTTGCCGGGGTCGAACCCGTACCACTGCTGCCACGCCTCGTCGAAGTCCGGATGCTCCATCCAGGCCCGCCATTGCGGCGCGTACTTGTCGAGGAGCGGGTGATCGATGAGCGGCAGGTGCTCGACCATCCCGATCGGGTCGGACATGACGGCCAGGATCAAGCCGACGTCGTCCACGTTGCCAGCGCGCATGGCGTCGGCGAGGGCGAGCATGTACGTCCAGGAGAGGATCGTGCCCAGATCCTGCGTGCCTCCGAGGCTCATGTACGGGAGGTGATATCCGTCGTACGTCGACACCGACGGCGCGATCACCAGGTCGTCGTCCTCGTTCATCACCGCGCGCATCTGGGTGAAGCCCATGTACGACGCGCCGAACATCCCGATCTTCCCGTCGCACCAGGGCTGCGATCGCAGCCACGCAAACGTGTCCGCGGCATCGGTCATCGCGCTCTGGTCGCTGGTATCCCCGGAGAACCCGCCGCCTTCGGACTTCGTGGTGCTGCGCACATCCTGGTAGACGACCGCGAAGCCGAGATCGAACATCGCGAACATGGCGGGGTACAGGTCGGAACCGCGAACCGCCTCCTTCCCGTACGGCGTGCGCAGCAGCAGCACCGGCCCCGACGGCGCGTCGACGTCCCGGTAGACATCGGTTGCGAGCCGGATGCCGTCGCGCATCGGGATCATGACGTCACGGTCAATCGATATGTTCATCTCATCCCCAATTGGTCGACCTTCATTCTGAGACGAGACCGAACCTGCGAGTGTGTCCGATAACGACACGCGATACCGACAACAAATCAGCGTCTGCGACATCGATCTCCGGCAATAAAGGCGTCGGTGGTCCTATCCTCGATATATGGACTTCGAGGGAGAAGCGGTGTGGGCGCCCGGCGAGCGTGAGCTGGAGTCGTCGGTGGTGACGGATCTGGTGCGGGCAGTCGGTGTCGAACGCTACGACGACCTGTTCGAGGTGGCGAGGGCGGATCCGTGGCGCTATTGGCGCAGCGTGATGGAGCATCTGCGGGTGCAGTGGGACAGGTGGCCGACCGGCTACGTCGATCTGTCCGCAGGCCGCGAGTTCCCCGCGTGGTTCCCTGATGGCCGGCTGAACTGGGTCAACACGGTGTTCGCGTGGGCGCACGATCCGGTGACGGCCGCACGGTTGGCCGTCGTCGCCGAGCACGAGGACGGCTCGATCGACCAGGTCACCTACGCCGACCTGGAGACCGCGGTGCTGCGATGCGCCGGCGGTCTGGCCTCGCTGGGTGTCGGCCGGGGCGATCGCGTCGGGCTGCTGATGGAGAGTGGTGTCGAGGCGACCGTCACGTTGCTGGCCGTCGCCGCGCTCGGCGGGATCGTCGTACCGCTGTTCAGCGGCTTCGGCACCGATGCAGTCCTCTCCCGGCTCGACGCCGCCGGCGCAACGACGATCATCGGGACGACCGGCTTCGACCGGCGCGGCCGGTTCGTCGACACCGCTGCCATCCTGCGCGAGGCGCGTGCCGCGCTCCCCACGGTGCAGCGGCTGATCCTGAAAGGTCCCACCGCCCAGGGGGTCGAGCGTGACGCCGACTGGCACGAGATCGCCGGGTCGTCGCCGATCGCAGGGCCGGTGTCGCTGGACCCGAACGACCCGTTCATGGTGATCTTCACCTCGGGCACCACCGGCAGGCCCAAGGGTGTCGTCCACACCCACGGCAGCTTCCCGATCAAGATCGTCCACGACGCGGCCGTGCACTTCGACCTGCGACCCGGCGACGTCTTCTGCTGGCCGGCCGACATGGGCTGGATCGCCGGGACGCTCGTTCTCAGCTGCGCCCTGCTGCGCGGGGCGACCCTCGTCTGCTACGACGGCGCGCCGGACTTCCCGGACTGCTCACGCATGTCGCGCCTGATCGAGCGTCATCGCATCACTCACTTCGGGTCGGCGCCGACCCTGATCCGTGGGCTCGCCGCCCGCCCCGACGACGCGCTGGCGGGCGACCTGTCGACGCTGCGCCTGCTGATCACCGCCGGCGAGGTCATCGACCCCGAGCACTTCGTGTGGTTCCAACGCAACTTCGGCCGGGGCACCCAGCCGCTGATCAACTACACCGGCGGCACCGAAGCCGCAGGCGCACTGCTCGCCAGCGTCGTCGTGCGGCCGATCGGGCCCTCGGCCTTCAACACCGTCTCACCGGGCGTCGACGTCGACGTCGTCGATCCAGGCGGAGGCGCAGTCACCGACGCTCCGGGCGAGCTCGTCGTACGCGAGCCGTTCGTGGGGATGACCCGCTCGTTCTGGGACGACGACGAGCGCTACCTCGAGACCTACTGGCGCACCATCCCCGGCCTGTGGGTCCACGGTGACGTCGCCGTCCGCCGCGCCGATGCCAGCTTCGTCCTCATGGGCCGCTCGGACGACACGATCATGATCGCCGGCAAGCGCGTCGGCCCCGCCGAGGTGGAACAGATCGTCGTCGCTGTCGCCGGCGTCGCCGAAGCCGCAGCCATCGGCGTCCCCGACTCGACCAAGGGCGAACGGTTGATCCTCTTCGTCGTCGCCGAGCCAGCGATCGCGCTCGCGGAAGCCGACCTGTGCCGGATCGTCTCCGACACCGTCGAACGACAACTGGGGCGCCCGTTCCGGCCGAGCGCCGTCCACGCCGTCGGCCAGCTCCCCAAGACCCGCAGCTCCAAGACCATGCGCCGGATCATCCGCAGCGTCTACTCCGGGCTCCCGCTCGGCGACCTCTCGTCGCTCGACGACCCCGCCGCGCTCACCGCCATCGAGGCGGCCGCGGCGAGCGGTGCTACTGCTCCGCGCTGAACTGCTGGAAGTTCGGCCTGCGGCGCTCGCGGTGCGACGCCAAACCCTCGACGACCTCCGGCCCGCCGAAGCCGAAGAACTCCCAGGCGAGCGATGCGTCGAACACGGGGCCGGCCTGCCGATACCAGTTGTTGAGCGACATCTTCGTCCACGAGATCGCCCCTGCAGCACCGGCAGCCAACTCTCCGGCCACCTCGCGTGCCGTGTCGAGGAGCACGTCGTCGTCCACGCACAACGAGACGAGACCGATTCGCTCGGCTTCTTCGCCCGACAGCGGCCGGCAGGTCATCAGGTAGTACTTCGCCTTCGCCATCCCGCACAGCAAAGGCCAGCAGATCGCGGCGTGGTCGCCAGCCGCCACGCCGAGCCGGGTGTGCCCGTCGATCAGGTTCGCGCTGCGAGCGACGATCGAGACATCGGCGAGCATCCCGGCCACGAGCCCGGCGCCGACCGCCGGACCGTGCATCGCCGAGACGATCGGCTTCGAACAGCTGAGAACGTTGTACACCAGCGCCCGCGCCTCGCGCATCACCCTCGTGCGCTCCTCGAACGACTCCGTCAGCGCTTCGACCAGCTCGAACGAGCCACCCGCCGAGAACGCCCGTCCCTCGCCGCGGAGGAGCACGCATCGAACGCGGTCGTCACGATCGAACTCCAGCCACACATCGGCAAGATCGGCATGCGCCCGTTCGGAGATGGCGTTCATCGGTGGATTGTCGAACACCAACTCGACGACCCCCTCAGCGTCCGGCCCATCAATGCGAAGAGAATCAAAACGTTCGTAGCCCTGCATATCCGCAATCATATGGCAACAGCGACCGCTGGTCATCCCAAGTTACACGCCGTCCGCCGAGCCGCTTGCGACAGCCTCCGAGCGACGTTTCCGCGTGGCCACTATCCCTTGACCAAGGCCAGTCGCGACGGCGAACACCCGCCGGTCGTCTCAAATCCGGACATTCTTAAGACGGCGATGCCGCCCGTCGTCCAGCGCTCCACGAAGGATCGACGACGTACGAAGGATGACTGAAGCGGCCAGGCTCGCCCCGGAGGAAATCGGCTCATGTCACGCACACAGGCATGTGCGCCGCGCACCTGCGCGGGCGTTCATCGGATGGGCACCCGAGCTTCGTCATGATGTGATCAACGTGCTCCTACTCGGGTGCCTTCCGAACAAGACCTACTGCTTCATTACCAGCGAGGAGAAGTCGGGATACAAGAGGCCGATGGGGTCCATCGAGATCCCATCGCGAAGCATGATAACAGCTGGATCACCGTACATGATTGCGGCGCCGGCCGAATCAAAGGTCTTCTGAATGATTCGTTGCGCGATCTCGGCCTGCGCATCTGCATCGACCGTCGCAGCCAGCTCTCCAAGGTCTGCATCTACCCCGAAATCTGTCTTGCCGGCGTTGTAGCTCCCATCCGATCCGAACAAGCTGTGAAGCGTAGTATAGGTAGATATCTGTCCCGCCCAGCCCGACAGCAGACAAGGCGGCCCATCGACTGCAAAGAATTCCGTCACTCCCTCCGATGGCGCAAGATCGCGGAAATTTACATCGATTCCCACCTTTGAGAGCTGGCTGGTGAGGGTCGGAATCAGCGTCGGGGGAAGTGCGGCGGCCCCAAGAGTGATGCAATCAAGCTTGAAACCATTCGAATAGCCCGCCCCCGCAAGGAGCGACTTCGCCTGGTCAGGGTCGTACTTATAGTCCAAACCAGCGATATGAGCAGCGTGACCTTCTGGGTAGGGTTGACTTGTCACGAATCCCTGCCCCTCCGTCGCCAACTGCATCAGTTCGTCACGATCGAGTGCCATATTTAACGCGCGCCGCACATCCGGGTTCTTCGTTGGCTCCACCGACGCATTGAGATAGAAGCCACGCCACGACAGTCGCGGCGCAATGGTCACCTGGAAGCCTGACGTCTTTTGCAACGTGCTGACATCAGCGAACACCGGATTGATCAGCCCGTCGAGCGAACCGCTCTTCATGGCGTTCACCATCGAAATGCTGTCACGGTAGTAATCCCACTCCACGCGGGCAGGCGCCGCTCCGTTGAAGTTCCAATATTTGTCGAATCGTTCGAGAACGACTTTAGACCCCGGCTCTACGCTCACAGCGCGATAGCGGCCGGCGCCGACCGGCTTGGTAGCGATTCCGTCGGGATCAGTCTGGATCGACTTCGGCGACACGATCATCCCACCCACGTCAGCGAGCGTATAGGGGAGGTCTGATGTCGGCTCGGACAGGTGCAGCACGACCTCGTAGTCGCCGACCACCTCGACCTCAGTGACGTGCTTGATCGGGACCAGCAGGCCGAGCGGAAAGAAGCGCTCCAAACTGGTCTTCACTGCCTGCGCGTTGAAGGGTTCGCCGTCCTGGAACGTGACCCCCTGACGCAGCTTCATCCGAAACAGCAAGTTGTTCTCACCCTCGAACCCCCACTCCGTCGCCAATCCGGGAGCGAGCGTCATCGTTCCCGGCTCCAAGGAGAGCAGACGGTCATATATTGAATAGAGGAGGTGATAGCTGGCAGCTGTCGTGATGGTGGCTGGATCGAGCGAGACGATGGAGCTGGTCCAGCCAAGCTTGATGCTCGCGTCGGAGACGAAGCCCGAAGTGGGAGGGTTCGAAGCGTCAGGACTCGAATTGCCGAGCGTTGCAGTTCCAGACTCCGCCGACACTGCAGGTGGAGCCCCGGTCTGGCTCGATGAGGAACTGCCCCCGGAACTGCACCCGGCGGCAGCGATCGACGCGACCGCTACAACTACAGCGACTGGAAAACGCCATGTGCACCGTCTTGACACCATCAAAGGCTCCATTCTATGGATTGTCTAACCAAAGATCCCATTCCAGATAGCAAGTCTGGATTGAGTTACTCGGTTCCGATCAGCTGACGCAGACCGTCGCCGATTCTCGTCATGCAGAATGCACTGGCGGTCACCACGCCACCCGGAGCAATCGTCGCAAAGGGCGCACTGGCGAAGTACTTGTATGCGTCGGCGAGATCACGGCCCCACGATGGCTGGGGAGGTTGCACGCCAAGCCCGAGAAAGCTCAGCGAGGCTTCGATCACAATCGCCAGGCTCGCGATCGCACACAGTTGAACGAAGGCTGGGGCAAACGCATTTGGCACCACATGCCGAACCGCGATGCGGGCGCGGCTCACCCCGAGCGAGCGCGCCACCAAAACAAATGGCGCACCTCGCAGGGGCAGAATCGCTGACCGCAGGAGGCGCGCAATGCTCGGCGAGAACACCACACCCAGCGCTACCATGGCGTTCACCAGGCTCGGGCCCAGAGCCCCGGTGATCGCGATTGCGAGGACGAGCCCGGGAAAGGACAACATCGCGTCGGCCGCTCGCATCAGGACCGTGTCGAAGACGCCGCCGAGATAGCCCGCCAGAAAACCCCATGGGACGCCGATCACCATCGTCACCGCGATCGTGATCACCAAACCAAGGAAGGCGGTCCTGGCACCGAATATTAGACGAGTCAAGACATCGCGACCGACGTGATCGGTTCCCAACCAATGGCTCCAGGACGGACCCTGCAGACGGGCCTTCGCATTGATCTCAAGGGGGCTCGACCTCGCAATAACCGGAGCGAGGAGGCCAAGAACCAAGATCAACAAGACGATTCCAAGAGCGACGTTGAACCCCCAACCAAGATCCACCACTCGACGCCGCCGCGTCGACGTCGTATCCGTCAAGCGCGCGACCGAAACAGGCGGACTCACCGGGTCGGCCATCAAAGCTACATCTTGCGTCACGGATGATCGCCTTTCACGCGCTGTCACGGATACGTGGGTCGATGAACATCAGCGCCACGTCCGCGACAAGGTTGAGAAGAAGGACCAGGAGCGACAACAGCAACACCATGGCCTGCATGGTCACGTAGTCACGGTTGGAGACGGAGTCGACGATCACACCGCCAATTCCGGGGATGTTGAAGACGCTCTCCACGATGACCGAACCGCCGACCAACCCAGCGATGACGAGCGGCAAGAGCGTGATGAGCGGCGCCACGGCATTTCGGAATGCAAGATCGAAGTTGACCCGGCCATGCGAGATGCCCATCGCCCGAGCGGTGCGGACGTACGGACTGGCCAACGCCGTCGCCATCCCGGCCCGGATCTGGCGCGCGATCATCGCCGTCGACGTCAGTGCCAACACCAACACGGGCATGATCAACGTCCGGAAGCTGTCGATCAGGCTGTCACTCGGCGAGACGTAGCCGCCCGCCGGCAACCACCCCAGAGTCACTCCGATCCAGGCCGACGCCACCGCCGCAACCCAGAAGCTCGGTAGGGACAGCCCCAAGCCGCTCGTGGTGAACACAAGACGACCCCACGCCGATGTGCGCCGGACCGCAGCGAAGATGCCGACAGCTACCCCGACGATGGTGGAGATCGCCACGGATCCCGCGACGATCAACAAGGTTGGTTCGAAACGCTTCACGATGATCTCGGACACCGGAACCTGTGTCGAGAACGAGGTCCCGAGATCCCCTCTGAAGAGATTGCCGAGCCAGCTCAAGTACTGCTCGTAGAGGGGTCGATCCAGGCCGAGACGATGGTTCAACTGCGCCACAGCGGCCGGATCAGACGCATTCGTCCCCAACAGCGCCGCGGCGGGACCACCGGGGATGATCGATCTCAACAAGAACACTACGATCGTCACGAAGAGCACCGTCGGCACGAGGGCCAAGAGACGCTTCAAGATGATCCTGATCATCTGTCGCCCCCCGCCAACCAGCACCGAACCGCGTGACCATTCTCAGCCACCAGATCCGGATGACGCGCGCAAACATCGGTGGCGAGCCCACACCGCAGACGAAATCGACAGCCCTCCACGTCGGCTCCCACTGGCGCGCCGAGATTCACCGATCGCCGCCGCGCGCCGTCCAGCCGCGGGACGCTCGCCAGCAAGGCCTGCGTGTACGGATGTTGCGGGCGAGCAATGATGTCGGCGGTCAGCCCCACCTCGACCACCTCGCCGCTGTACATGACGACGACCCTGTCGCACAGCTCTTCCAGAACACCGAGATCGTGGGACACGAAGATCACGGCAAGCCCGTGTTCCGCGGCCACCCGCTTGATCACGTCGATGACGTCCCGTTGGACCGACACATCGAGCGCCGTCGTCGGTTCGTCCGCGATCAGGAGACTCGCGCCGCAACTGAGCGCCATCGCGATCATCACCCGCTGGCACATGCCACCCGACAGCTCATGCGGATAACTCGCCATCACTCGGGAATGGTCCTTCAACCCGACATCGATCAGCATCTCAGTCACACGGCGATGCGCCGACGCACGGTCGATCCCGGTGTTCGCGCGTGCAGCCAACATGAGCTGCTTGCCGATTCGCACCACGGGGTTGAGCGCCGTCGTGGTCTCCTGGAAGATCATCGAGACCTCGCGACCTCGCAATTGTGTCCACGTCCGCTCTGAAAGACCGATCAGCTCGCGGTCGCGATACATGATCGACCCGCCCGCAGTAGCTCCAGGAGGCAGCAGACCAATGATCGACAACGCCGTCACCGTCTTTCCGCTTCCCGACTGGCCAGCAACGCCAACGACCTCGCCCTCCATGACATCGAAAGTCGCACCGCGGACACCGCGCGTACCGTCAGCAAACGTGACGTCGAGACCGGAGATGCGCAACAACGACTGTCGCTGGACCGCAGAACCAGCTGGAGCCACAAATTCCTCTACTTGTTGCATCCCCTAACCCCTACTCAGTGGCAAGACCATGACGTCCCACATCGAGCAGCGGCGCCCGTTCCAACCGAGGAATCGCCGCAAGCAAGCTCTGGGTGTACTCATGCTGGGGATTCTGAAGAACTTGCCGGGTCTCACCAATCTCTACGAGACTTCCGAGCTTCATCACCATGACACGATGCGCAAGCTGACTCACAACAGAAAGATCGTGAGAAATGAAGATCATACTCAGGCCCGTTTCGTCCTGAAGGTCCGCCAGCAAGTTCACAATATCCGCCCGCACCGACACATCCAGCGCGGACACCGCCTCATCACAGACCAAGATCCTCGGATGCGCAGCCAGGGCCCGAGCGATCGAAACACGTTGTCGCTCACCACCCGACAGCTGAGGCGGCGTCCGGCGCGCCTTGGCCGAGCTGATGCCGACGCGCGCGAGTGCCTCAATGGCAACATCGATGTCATCCCGATGGATCCGGCCGCCTCGCGCATACGCCTCTGCCACGGCCTTCGCCGCGTACATCCGAGGATTCAGCGAAGTCGACGACTCTTGAAAGATCATCTGCACCCCGGCACGGCCTCCACCCGCTCTTCGAGGAACAGTCGCCCCGCCTGAGTCGGACGGCAGGCGCACCTGTCCGCGCTGTACGGTCTGGAAACCGGCGACAACGCGGCCCAACGTAGATTTTCCAGATCCTGATTCACCCACTACCCCGAGAATCTCACCAGGGTCGAGGCGGAAGCCTACGTCATTGACAGCCGTCACCGTGGAGCCGCCCCGCCGCTGGAACATGACCGTGATACCCTCGGCAACGAGCGCGAAATCAGTGGTGGAGGCCGTCGCGATCGGCGTTTCAGGCGAAGATGTCATGATGAACCGTACGACTTCAACCGAGAACGAGGTCTTTCCCAAAGAATGGTTCGGCCACGCGACTTGATGCCGCCAAGCCGACGTCGATCTGTGCGAGCAGATCATCAATTCGTGGCCTCTCAGAGACCGACGGATCCGCGTTTGGATCGCGGAGCCAATGCCAGAGCAATCGAATGTCAAGCGCGCTGTTAGTGATCGACCGCCGGTTCGTCTTCGTGCCCACCGTGTAGTAGGTGCGAACGCTTGGATCGAAGTTGTAGATCTTCAGCGCATCGGCACGATCCTGCTCTTCGTTGAAACGCGAGTAGGCGTCCGCAGCCACCTCGACTGTCGTCGCCGCGCCGGTCGCGAGTTTCGCGACGCACTGCATGATGAACCGCGTCACGATCTCCTCGAACTCGAGGATCGCGAACCCACCGACACCGTTCGTGTTGGGACCGTAGAGCATGAAGAAGTTCGGGAAGCCGGGAAGCAGCGTTCCAAGGTAGGCCCGGGCACCGTCCTCCGACCAGAGCTCGGTGACAGTGGCGCCATCGCGACCGCGCACGTCCATCTTCCAGAGGAAGTCGTTGACCCTGAAACCTGTCGCCAGCACGACGATGTCGGCTTCGTACTCGACTCCGCCGGCGACGACGCCTCGCTCACTGATCCGCTCGATCGGATCGGTCACGAGACTCATGTCTCCACGATTCAAGACGTCGTAGACGCTATTGTCCGCGTCGACAAGCACGGGGCGCGCAGCACCGGGCGGATATGGTGGGATCATCTTTTCCACCAGGTCAGGACGATCCGCGAACTTCGTCCGCATCCATGTAATCAATCTGTCGCGGCGCTGCTTGTTCGCCTCGCTCGCGGCGCTTGGGTCACCGCGATAATCAGGGTCGGCCGTGAACTGCACATAAAAGGACTCAGGTCGTGCATGCCAGGTGGCCCGGAGACGGGCGAAGTTCACGTGATAGGGCAGGTTCCGATCGAGCCATGCCACCTGGGGCAGCATCTCGTCGAGATAGCGGGGGACGCCGTTCACCCAGCTTGGTGTCCGCTGGAACATCGTGATCTGCTTGGTCTCCTGGGCGAGCACCGGCGCCATCTGATAAGCGCTGCAACCAGAACCGATGATGGCGATCTTCTTGTCGGCGACCTCGAGATCGGCGGGCCAGCGCGCTGAATGAAAGACCCGGCCCTTGAAGTCGTCGAGACCTTCGATGTCGGGCATGTTCGGGTGTGAGAAGATGCCCACAGCAGACACGACGACGTTCGCCCGGAACACCCGGCGCCCGTCGGGCTGTTGGGCCGTGATTTCCCATTCGGACGCGGCGTCGTCCCAGACGACCGAGATCACCTCAGTGTTGAACTCAATGCGCGGACGGACCTCGAACGTATCGGCAACCCAGTTGAAGTAGCGCTCGTTTTCCGACTGTGCGGCGTGCTCGGAAGCCTGAAGGTAGTCCGCCGCGAACGTGTGCGTATAGGAACGACTGGCCACGTCCACGCGCGCACCCGGGTAGCGGTTCCAGAACCAGACGCCGCCCACCCCGCTGCCCTTTTCGAGGATGAAGAAGGGAATCCCCGCACGCCGAAGGTGGACCCCAACGCCGAGACCAGCCATCCCCGCGCCGATCACGGCGACGCGGAACGAGTTCGAAGCGTCGTGTGGCAGCTCCACGGACGAATCAAGGCCAAGAGCCCAAGGATCCAGCGCGAGTCGCTCGAGATACATGTCCACATCGGCATCACGAATCGATTCGCCGGCGGTCGCACTCATGCTGGTATGCAACCGTTCCTTCGGTCCTGGCATCACCTCGCCGGGGCCCTCATCCCGCAAGCGCATGAGCAGTCGGGCGGCTTCGGCACGCAGGAACGCAAGGCTCTGCTCATCTACAACAGCTGTGAAGGTGATCCCATCGATCACGCTCGATGTCGTCTTGGTCGCGATCACGTCCTCGTTGCCGGTCAGCTGGTACAAGAGCCCACGCAGTACCATGGGATCGGCATATTGCACCGCATCCTTGATGAGATCATCATGCGCTGAAAGCAATTCAGCGTTCTTTACCACCATTGCCTGTCCTCTTCTATCCCGATTCTTAAACGTCGTCTGTCAAGGCACGAAGGAGCCGGATCTCGCCCGACGGACTAGATGCGCTCGCAGATGTATTCGGCGAACCTCACATGGTCCAGCAACGGGAACGCGAGCCTGTCCCGGACCGCTGCGACTCCGGCCGGAAGCTCCTCCGCTGTTCCGACGAGGTCGTAGCAGGTGAGACATTCGAAGTCATCAATCGGCAATCGACCCGGCTTTTGGAAGCTTGTCTTCTGCGTGAGTTGGCTCCCGGCGAAGGTGGAAATGTAGAGCGCATGCCGAATGTGACGGGTCGCGTAGAACTCTAGATATTCGTCACGCTTCCCTGGCACACCATTGGTGAAGGCGAAGACAGCGAGCGGTTTCGGAGCCGCTCCAGTATCACCAACCTTTTCGGTGACGGGACGGAACAGCCAGGTAGCGGGATCTTTCGCAACACCACTCTGCCCGTGGACAGCTGCCACGTGATCGATGGCGGGAACGGCATCCTCCGCGCCGTCCACCCGAAGATCGAGCAGGGTGAGGTGTGTGAAGTCCAACGATTGACCCATGCCGCCCGACAGATCGACAGGCGATCGCTTGAAGACCCGGACGTCGACGACAGCCTCGTGCTGGCCGAGCTCCGCACGGAAGGCCGGATCGAGATACATCCGCTCGAACTGGGCCTCGTTGCCCTGGCTCGCCGTGGCCAGAACGCAGAGCACGTGGCTGCGTTGCTGAGCCTTCGGATTGTCTGCGCTCATTTCGCGACCAGAGCGGGAACTTGGTAGCCGGCCCTGGCGGCGCGCATGTCGGGCGAACCGTTGACTGCCCAACCGCCATCGACGGTGAGATTGGTCCCAGTGATGTACGAAGCCTCATCGCTGGCGAGGAACATCACCGCAGAGGCCATCTCCGACGGATCCGCCGCACGCCCATACGGGATGCGACCGATGTACGCCTCCTCGGCGCCAGGAATGGCGAAAAGCCTCGACACAACTGGCGGCGTCGCAGTGACGCCGGGCGAGATGCAGTTGACTCGGATCCGTAGCTCGGCCAACTCGACCGCCGCAGTGGCAGTGAGATTGACGATCCCCGCCTTCGCCGCAGAATAGGCAGCGCCAGGAATCGAGGGCTGCGTCGCGTGCACCGAGGCGATGTTGACGATCGCCCCTCCTTGACCACGACGGGCCATCTCGCGCCCGGCGTGCTTGACTCCGAGGAACGCTGACGTCAGCGTCAGATCGATCCCATACGCCCAGTCCTCCAAGAGAAGATCCATGATCATCGCCGGGCTTCGGGAGCCGCCAGCGACGTTGAACATCGCATCAAGACCGCCAAGCTCCTCGGCGCACTGCGCCACCAGCCCGGCAACGTCGTCTTCGACGAGTGCGCTGGCCTGACGAGTGACGACTGCATCGCCACATTCCCGCGCCAGATCAGCGAGCCCATCCGTGTTGATGTCGCCGACCACCGCGCGTCCGCCTTCCGCGACGAACGCGCGAGTGATCGCCAAACCAATGCCAGATGCACCAGCCATGACAACAGCGTTCTTACCTTCAAAGCGCCCTCGGGCCATAGTTCTTACCTCTCTTGTTCATTCACGAGATGACAGTCCCTCGGCTAGCGCTCGCTCGTTGGCGTGCGAAACGGAGACCCGTGCTCACCATGATGGAAATCAGGCTGAGGCGATGTCCTAATTTGCAACACGTCCGAGCGAGCGACGCAGGGCAGCGATGCTGGCCAGCCGTGCTGTCTCGCCGAGCTCGGTTTCGAAGAGATCGAATCCATGGCAGGCGCCGGGATAGATGTGCAACTCCAGAGGCACACCGGCTCGCGTCAGCCGACGGCCGTACTCGATGTCCTCCTCGAGAAAGAGATCGAGCGCACCACTCGCGATGTAGGTCGATGGAAGGCCTGTCAGATCGATCGCCCGACTCGGAGCGGCGTAGGGAGAGACCGCGGACCCTCCCGGGGCCTCGCCGAGCATCGACATCCAGCAGAAGTGGTTGGAGGCGGCATTGAACACGTACTCGCCGACGTAGGGGTGCGGATCGTCCGACACACACGTGCGGTCGTCGAGCATCGGATAGATCAGGTGCTGGAACTGAAGGGCGTGCTCTTTGCGGTCGCGAGCCATCAACGACAGGCCTGCTGCCAGGCCACCACCGGCGCTGTCTCCCATGACTCCGTATCGCTCGACATGGAGACCAAGCTGCGTAGCCCGCTCGATCGCTCCGCTCAGACCTGCGTAGCAATCATCGATCGCGGCGGGGAAGACGTTCTCTGGCGAGAGCCGGTAGGTGACCGCGACCAGCGCGCAGTCGAGGTCCGACACGAGCTTGCGATGCCGGCTCTCATATCGCTCGACATCGCCGGTGATGTACCCGCCGCCATGGATGTAGTAGATCCAGGGCAACGTCGCATTACTTTCACCAGGTCGATAGATGCGAAGCCGGATATCTGGCGCTCCGGTCGGGCCGGCCACGGTGATGGTCTCCATGGAGACACCGAGGTCCCCCCAGTCCCGACCCGGCAGATATGAAGAGCGAATCTCGGCCAGCGTTCGCCCCTCCTTCGGCACCGGCAACTTGCTGAGCACATCGCGCAGTTCTGCGTCCAACAGATGTTCACTTTGCATGTCGCTACTTCTCCCCTTCAATGCGCTCGGTCGCTCGGCAAATGACCAGACCTGGGCATTCCAGCCCTCTTCGTCTGTCCTGCTGCGCGGGCTCGACATCACGCATCTCTCGACGACTATCCGGCCATGCGCGATGGCCGCGTACACGGCCCAAGACCGGAACCCCGTGCCCACGCTAGGCGCGCCAGGCATCCGAGCCTTGTCCGATTCTGCTACAGCGCCCCCGGGCGTCTCGGAGTCGCCGAGACGACGAGATCACGGCGGCCGCGTGGGAGCGGGTCAGATGACGCCATCGCTGCGAAGCTCTGACAGCTCGGCGTCGGTGAGGCCGAGGTGCTCGGCGAGCACGGCGTCCGTGTCGGCACCGAGCGAACGGCCGAGGTGGCGGATCTGACCGGGGGTCTCGCTCAGGTGCGTCGGCGTGTTGTGCACGAGCACCTCCCCCAGGTCCTGGTCCGGCACCTTCACGAACATGCCCCGAGCGATCGCCTGCGGGTCGGCGATGAGCTGGTCGACGGCATAGACCGGCGCCACAGCGACCTCATGATCCTCGAAGATCGTCATCACCTCCGCCAGTGTGCGCTGGCCGATCCACGCGGCGAACGCGGCATCGATCTCGTCGGCGCGCTTCAGCCGCCCTTGCGCGGTCGACATCTCGGGATCGGCGAGCCACTCCTCACGACCGATGGCCCGGATCCCACGCTCGGCGATCGATGGTGCGCTCCCGGACAACGCCACCCAACGATCGTCGGCGGTGCGATAGGCGTTGCGCGGCGCCGTGATGTTCCAGCGATTGCCGGTGCGCCCCTGGACGACGCCGAGCTGGTCGTAGTCGGTGGCCGCCTGCCCGAGCACCCGGCTCAGCGGCTCGAGCAGGCTGACGTCGATCAGCTGACCACGCCCGCTGTGCTGATCACGATGGTGGAGAGCCGTCAGGCAGGCGATCGCGCCCATCATCGACGCGACCGAATCCGCCAGCGCGATGGCAGGCAGGGTCGGCGGCCCGTCCGGCTCGCCGGTGATGTGCGCAAAGCCGCTCATCGCCTCGATGAGCGTGCCGAAGCCAGGTCGTTGCGCGTACGGCCCGGTCAGACCGAACCCGGTGACGTGGACCATCACCAGCCGAGGGTTGATCGCCGACAGCTCCTCGTAGCCGAGCCCCCACTGCTCCATCCGTCCCGGCCGGAAGTTGACCAGCAGGACGTCGACGTGCTCGACCAGCCGCCGGAAGAGCTCCTGGCCGCGGCGATGGTGCAGGTCGAGGGTGACCGTGCGCTTGTTGCGTGCCGTGGTCTTCCAGGACAGGCCGACCCCGTCTCGCTGGAGACCCCAGTCGCGCAGCGGGTCACCGCGGTCAGGCTGCTCCACCTTGATCACCTCGGCCCCGAACTCGCTGAGGAAGGTCGCAATCCACGGCGCCGCGCCGAGCGTCGCCGCCTCCAGGATCACGATGTCATCCAGCGCTCCCGTGCGTGGCGGCAGCTGCTCACCCACGGGCGGACTCGACGGTCTCGACCTCGAGCGAGACCATTCGTTCGAAGCCGAGCAGATCCTCGACGAGCGCCTGCACCTCGCTGAACGCCGAGACCGGGAAGCCGAGCAGACCGTCCTGACGCAGCCGACCCTCCTGCGCGAGCGGCCCGTAGAGAGCACGGAGGGCGCCGACATAGACCATGACCACTGCGATCGGGAACAGGACCATGCGAAACCCGAGATCGCGGTATTCGTCGACCGAGCGGTTGGCGACGCCAGCGATGTGACCGGCGAGCAACACCACGCAGGCGTCGTCCGGTAGACCGGCACGAACCTCCAGGATCTTGCGATCCGGCGCGTCGTCGGCGAGCGTCGGCACCGCCTTGGCGGTGAGCGGCATCACCGCGTCGGCGCCGAGGTCGAGCGCTGCCTGACACCTCCAGATCGCTTCCTGGACATCGCCGTTGCGGGCGTTCGCGGCATCCGTGCGGGCGATGATCGCCAGGTGGTCCGACTCGCGTGCCTCCAGGGCAACACGGATCTTCTGCAGGAACGTCTCTCGATCGCAGATCTCCTCGATGCCGCGGTGGTAGTGGGCTCGCTTGGGGTGGTGCTGATCCTCGATGTGGATCGCCGCGACACCGGCCGCCTCGAACTCGCGCACCGTCCGCTGCGTGTGCAACGGCTCACCGAACCCGGCATCGGCGTCGACGATCAGCGGGATGCCGACTCGGTTGACGACCCGACGCGCCGCCTCGACCTGTTCGGTCATCGTCAGGAGCGGCTCGGTGACGCCGAGATGAGAGCCAGTGGCCCATCCGCCCATGTACACGGCATCGAATCCCAGCCGCTCGACCAACAGCGCACCGAGCGGATCGAAGATCCCCGGGGCGACGATCATCTCTCCACGCGAGAGCTTCTCACGCAACGACGGTTGTGGCTTCATGTGGTCCAGTTCCTTGTTCGACGGCGCGAACCGCTGATGTGGACGATCACTCCTGCAGCAGGCCGGCGAGGCGCGCCTGCTCGAGAACGACCTCGTGGATGCGGAACGTCGCGGCGTCGATGAGCGCCCCGTCGAGGCTTGCTGCGCCACGTCCTTCGCGTTCGGCCTGCTGCATCGCGGCGATCGCTCGCCGGGCCGTGTCGATCTCCGACGCGCTCGGCGAGAAGACACGGTTCGCCAGCGGGATCTGGTTGGGGTGGATGCACCACTTCCCGCTCGCACCGAGCACGGCCGCCTGGGTGGCGGTCGCCAGATATGCGGCGTCGTCGTTGAAGTCGGGGACGGGCCCATCGACCGCGGCGAGGCCGTGTGCGCGTGCGGCGATGACCATCCGCGTCCGGGCGTAGTGCCAGACGTCGCCCGGATAGCCGGGGTACACGAGTGGCGCCACCGGACCGTCGACGATCTGGCGCATCCCTTGACTGGCCGACAGATCGCCGACACCGAGCACCAGCGCCTCGACCCGCGGGCAGCATCCGGCGATCTCTTCGACGCAGGCGAGCGCGGCCGCCTCCTCGATGAGCACCTCCAGGCGGATGTGCCCCGCGTCCAACCCGAGGTCCATCTCCAACTGGGTGAGCAGCGTGTCCACGAACCAGACGTCGCGCGGGCCGCGAACCTTCGGCACCACGACGAGGTCGAGGTTGGCGCCCGCTCCTGCGACGACGTCGACCAGATCGCCGTAGCACCACCTCGTCGCCGGGCCGTTGACCCGGCAGGCCCGGGTCTTGCTCCCCCAGTCGAGCTCGTTGAGCGCCGCCACCACCGCGCTGCGGGCAGCCACCTTCTGCTGCGGCGCGACCGCGTCCTCGAGATCGAGGAAGACGACGTCGGCCGCGGAGACGACCGCCTTGGCGACCATCCGCGGCGAGGATGCGGGCGTCGCCAGCTCCGAGCGGCGCAGTCGTCGCGCCGACGTCGGCGGTGCTGTGCCCATCATGCGATGCACGCCTCGACCAGCTCGCCGATGTCGGCGAGGCTCTCGGCCCCGTGGACGAGCTGCTCGACACGACGAACCTGTTCGGCGGGCAGGCTCGACCCCACGTTGTCGGCGAACTTCCTGGCGACGGCCCCGTCGGTCATCGGATGTGCCGGCGTGCCGTAGCTGGACTCCACGCGGACGCCATGCTCCCGCACAATCCCAGCGCGTTCACCAGCGCCGACGGCGGGTCGCCGCGCAGCAGCGCCGTCACGCACGTCGAGGCGAACGCGCCGGCGATGCCGGTCGGATGGAAGCCGCGGCCGGTGAAGCGCCCTGCACCGGCGCCCGCGATCCGGCAGCCGACCTCCAGGCCGGCGACGTACGCGAGCAGGAAGTCGGCACCGCTGACGTGCTCGGCTTCGCCGACGGCCAACGCGGTGGCCAGCGCCGGCGCCGTGGCGTGGTGGATCGAGGCGATGTGCGTGTCGTCGAAATCGAGCCCGTGGATCAAGGTCCCGTTGACCAGCGCCGCAGCGGCTGCGGGCAGTCGCGTGCCGAAGCCGACGACTCGGCTGTCGTCACCTCGCCCCAGCGCCTGTCCCGCGGCATGGATCGACGCGCCGTAGTCCATGCGCGTCGACGCCACGGCGATGCCGAGCGCGTCGAGGATGTGCAGCTTGGCGACGTCGACGACGTCGGGGGGCAGGTCCTCCACCCTGAGCCGGCCGACTGCCTCGACCAGCTGCTCGCTGAGCGTCATCGAATCGCCTCGCCGTTGGCACCGACCAGGCTCGGGCCGGCAACTCGCTCGGGCATCGGCAGGCCGAGGTTCTCACGCAACGTCGCGCCGCGATACTCGGACTCGACCAGGCCACGGCGGCGCAGGACCGGCGTGACCAGACGGCCGAACTCCTCGTACGCGGCCGGGACCGTGTCGCCCACCAGCACGAAGCCGTCGCAGCACGAGCCGTGCCACTCCTCCAGCTCGTCGGCCACCTGTTCGGGCGTGCCGACGAAGACCGGGACCTCGTCGAGGGTCCCGCGGCCGGAGCAGCGCACGAAGTCGTCGGCGGTCGGGTTGGCCGTGCCACTGAGCTGGATCACCGTGTCGCGCAGGCTGTGCCAGGACATCGCCGCCAGCTCCTCGTCGTCGAAGGGCAGGTCGGGCGGCTGGCCGGAGAAGTCGATGTTCAGCACCTCGCCGAGCAGGCACTGCGCATCCGCTGGTCGCGCCAGACCACGAGTGAACTCGGCCTTGCGACGAGCGAGCTCCTCGGTCTCGGCGGTGATCACGGCGACCGCGGGCGCCACCGTGACCAGGTCGGGATCACGGCCGCACCGCGCGGCCGCCTCCTTGAGCGCCCGGTACTGCTCGATTCCCGCGGCTCGGCTCTTGTACGCGGCGAAGACCACGTCGGCCCACCGGCCGGCGAACTCGACGCCGCGGCCGCTCGCCCCGGCCTGGAGCAGCACCGGATGGCCCTGGCGCGACTGCGGCACGGTGAACGTCCCGTCGAGCCGGAAGTACCTGCCGTCGTGCCGTGTGGTGTGGACCTTGTCCGGGTCGGCGAACCGGCCGTACGGCTTGTCGAGCACCAGGGCGTCGCGCTCCCACGACGTCCACAGCTCTCGGACGATCTCGACGAACTCGTCGGCGCGGTCGTAGCGCTCGTCGTGCCCGAGATGCGACTGGCGACCGAAGTTCGCCGCCTCGGAGTCGTTCAGCGAGGTGACGATGTTCCAAGCCACTCGACCGCCGGTCATCAGGTCCAGCGTCTGGAACAGCCGAGCGACGTGGAACGGCTCGTAGTACGTCGTCGAGCACGTCGCGCCGAGGCCGAGGTTCCGGGTTGCCATCGCCATCACCATCAGCACCACGGTGGGGTCCATCTTCACGCAGCGCACACCGTGCTCGACCGCCGGCCGGGGGCTGTGCCCCCAGATCTCCGGCATCGCCAGCCGGTCGTCGAAGAAGGCCAGATCGAAGCGGGCAGCCTCGAGCTCGCGGGCGATCCGGGCGAAGTACTCGGGGCTGGTGAAGTCGGTCTTCGATGCCGGATGACGCCAGGACCCGATGTAGTTCGAGCAGTTCTGCGCCTGCATGAACGCGATCAACGTCATCTTGCGATCTGGCACTTCGATCCTCGTCTCGCTCACGGATGCGTCGCACGGGCCGCGGGCGCCGCCATCGACCGGGGGGCGATGATGGCGACGCGCCGCTGGCCCAGGTGCTCCGATGTCAGCGTTCGAACGTGGCGACGAGCAGTCCACGGGCGACGGTATGCCCGAAGAAGGTGAAGCCGACGAAGGCTGGCGTCGAGTCGGCGGTCGCCCCGCAGTTGTCGACGTCGAGCGCATGCACGGCGAACGCGTAGCGGTGCGGACCGTGACCGGGAGGCGGCCCGGCACCGATGTAGCCGGCGACGTTGGCGTCGTTGCGCGCCTGGCCGGCGCCGGCGGGCAGCCCCGAGCCGTCCGCTGCCCCCGCGCCGGCTGCCAGCTCGGTGACGGATGCCGGGATGTCGAACACGGTCCAGTGCCAGAACCCGCTGCCCGTCGGGGCGTCGGGGTCGAAGCACGTCACCGCATAGCTCCGCGTCGACTCGGGAGCGCCGCGCCAGCGCAGGTGCGGCGACTTGTCCTGGCCGCCCTCCACGCCGAACATCCCGCTGGCGTGCGCCGCCGGCAGCGGCTGGCCGTGGGCGATGTCGTTGCTGGCCACCTCGAGCACCGGGACCTCCGGGAGGAAGTCGTAGGGCAAGGGGGCACAGGGTCGTTCGGTCATCTCAGTCTCCTTCGAGAGGTCAGGTTGTCGTGGTCGGGATTGCGGCCTGGACGACGGCACCCGTCGCCACGAGCTCGTCGACGAGCCCGTCAGGCACGCCGAACTGGCGAAGCACGGCGACGGAGTGCTCGCCGAGCCGCGGGGCGGGTGGCAAGCCCGAAGGTCCACGGTGGTTGCCGAACGAGGTCGCCAGCCGCGGCTGGCGGGTCATGCCCTCCGTGGGGTGTTCGCTGTGCTCGAACAGGCCCACGGCTTCGAGCTGCGGATCGTGGAGCAGATCGTCGAGCCCGGCGACCCGTGCGCACGGCACGTCGGCTGCCTGCAAGGCCGCCATCCAGTCGTCGGTGGTGCGGGTGGCGAACAGCGGCTCGATGTAGCCGTACACCTCGTCGATGTGCGCTGCCCTGCCCGACGCCGACGTGAACCGCGGGTCGTCCACCGGATGCTCGCCCTCGACGGCCATGAAGAACCGCTTCCAGTGCTCGTCGGTGTACAGCAGGACGCTGATGTAGCCATCGAGCGTCCGGTACGGATTGCGGTACGGCGAGAGGACCCGCGGATAACCGGGTGGTCCGAGCTCCGGCACGAACGTCGCGTCCGCGAGGTGCTCGACGAGCAGGAACGCAGCCATCGTCTCGAACATCGGCACGACGATCTCCTGGCCGCGGCCGGTGGACCGGCGTTCGAACAACGCCGCGCAGATCGCCGACGTGGCGACGACCCCGCAGAGCTTGTCGACGACGGCCGACGAGAAGTACGCCGGCGCACCGGCGACGTTCGCCTGCAGCGTGGCCACCCCGGCGGCCGCCTGGATGATGTCGTCGTAGGCGGGCCGCTCGGCGTACGGCCCGCCGACGTCGAAGCCGTAGGCGGCACAGTGGACGACGTCCGGTCTGATGCGCCTGACCGACTCGTAGTCGAGGTGCAGGTGCTCGGCTGCTCGCCGGCGCATGTTGTGGACGACCACGTCCGCGCCGGCGACCACCGAGTCCAATGCCTGACGTGCCTGGGGGACCTTCAGGTCGATCGCCAGGCTCATCTTGCCCCGGTTCAGCGACAGGTGCAGGCCCGACATGTCCGGCGAGCGCCCGGGGGTCAGCTGACGCCCGATGTCGCCGCTCAGCGACTCGACCTTGACGACCGTCGCCCCGAACTGCGCCAGTTGCAGCGTGCAGTACGGGCCGAGCAGCGTGGTGGTCACATCGAGGACCGTGACGCCCGCAAGCGGCCCGCCATGAGCTTCGCCAGCATCCAACGTCTAGCTCGCGCTCCCCTGGCCGAAGTGGCGATCGGTTGCCGCCTGCACGGCGCGCTCCACCCGGTTGCCGAGCATCTCCCAATCGGCGATCGCGGTCTTCTCGGCGAGCTGCAGCCGATGCGTGGTGCCCTGGAACCTCGGCTTGACGTGCTGGGCGATCAGCTCGTAGCTGCGCTTGAGCGCGTCCGGACGAGCCCACTCGTGGTGCATCAGCAAGTACGACCCGAAGCCGCCGTTGGACTGCTTCATCAATCGGTCGATCTGGTCGACCGCCTCGTCCGGGGTGCCGATCACACCAAGGCCGGTCTCGTTCACCCAGGCCACACGCTCCTCGAAGGACTCGCCGGCAGCACGGAAGTGCGGGACCGCCAGGATCTTCTGCGTGTAGTCGGCCCAGGCGTTCAGCCCGTACTTGACGTCCTCGATCGCCTGTTCCTTGGTCTCGGCGATGTGCATCGGCCCGACCAGGCGCCACTTGTCGCGGTTGGCAACCGTGTTGAACTCCGTGGCCCGGGCCTCCATCACATCCCAGTGATGGGCCAGGGCGTCGAAGCCGCCCTGCGCGGTGGCGCCGATGGACAGCAGGCCGATGCCGTGCTTGCCGGCGATGCGCGGCCCGGTGGGCGAGGCGATCGCCGCCACGGCGATGTCGAAGTCGCTGTACGGCGAGTACTGCGACCGGGCGTTGCGCAGGCGATAGCGCGGCGAGTCGACCGTCAGCGGCTCGTCGCTGCGCAGCAGGTGCATGAGGACGTCGGTGTCCTCCTCCAGCGCATCGCGCTGCTCCTCGATCTCGATGCCGATCATCTGCGCATCGCCGGGCAACGCGCCCGGCCCCAGACCGAGCATGAAGCGCCCACGGGTCAGCATGTCGAGGAACAGCGCCCGATCCGCCACCCACAGCGGGTTGTGGTACGGCAGCGACAGCACGCCCGTGCCGAGCTTGATGTGCCGGGTCTGCGGCGCGAGATAGGCGATGAAGGTCATCGGGTCGGGGATGATCTCCGTACCACAGGAGTGGTGCTCGCCGACCCACACCTCGTCGTATCCGAGACGGTCGAGCAACTGCACCAGTTCAAGGTCGCGCTGATAAGCAGAGACAGGGTCCTGTCCAGCGAGCGGATGGAATGGCGCCATGAAGATTCCAAATTTCAGGCCGGACATGAAGGGTTCTCCTTGTTGATGCTGACGAACGAGATACAGTATTGAACAAAGAGGCGCCGCCGACCTGGATCGAGCCAAGTCGACGACGCCTCGACGAGAGGACTACTTGACGAGAGCGGCCTCAGCCGGATCGTTCGCCCTGTGAGCCTTCGCCCGCTCAGCGCCGTCGTGGTCAAGGAACTCGATGTTGATGCGAGTGGGGGGCTCGGGCAGATACGGAAGCGCCACGATGTGGCGGGTGACGCCGTCCGACTTACCCTCCCAGTGGGCGAGCCGCTCCGGGATCACGTACTTGTCGCCGGCGAAGACGTCGACGCGCTGGCCGGTGGCGTCATCAGTGAGACTGGTGCGGCCCTCGAGCACATAGCCGACGACCTCAGTGTCGTGGGTGTGCCGCGGGGCGTCGTCGACCGCCTCGTAGTTGAACGCCACCGGCCACAATCCCTGCTTGCGGATATCGTCCAGCACCTCGTCACGGGTCTTGAAGAACCCAGGGTAATACTCGATCGGCATGACGGATCCCCTTTTCGTCCCTCGCACAGACAAACCTGTCCGGCGACAAGCTCAGCCTGGGGTCATTCTGCGGCGGGGGTTGATGCCTGATGTGTCCCAGAATGAAACGCGGCTACTCCGCTGCTTCGGCGAGGGCTTCGGCGAGGGCCGGGTGCACCAGCAGGCTCTCGACGATGTCGGTGACCTTCAGGTTGGCGGTGACCGCCAGCGCGATGACGCTGATCAGCTCGGCGGCGTGGCGACCGACGATCGAGCCGCCGAGGACGACGCCGGTCGCCGGGTCGCTGATGATCTTGACGAAGCCACGCGGGTCGTTGTTGATCAGCGCCTTCGGCGTCGCCGAGAACGGCACCTTGGTCACCCGGATCTTGCGGCCCTCGGAGAACGCCTCCGCCTCGGCCAGACCGACGTCGGCGATCTCCGGCTCGGTGAAGATCGCGCTGGCCGCCTTGTCGTAGTCGAGGTGGCGGTGGGCCACCTTCTGCAGGCCCATGACGTGCTCGGCCACCTTGCGGCCCTGCATCGAGGCGACGCTCGACAGCGGCAGCTTGCCGCTGACGTCGCCGGCCGCGTAGACGTGCTGGACGTTGCTCTGGCAGTGTCGGTTGATCGTGACGTAGCCGCCCGCGTCGGTGACGACGCCGGCCGCGTCGAGGCCGAGCCCGTCGCTGTTGGGGATCGAGCCGATCGCCAACACGGCGTGGCTGCTGTGCACGATGCGCCCGTCGTCACAGCGCACGACCACGCCGCTGCGGTCCTCCCCTTCCCGTTCGATGGCGATCGCCCGGGCGCCCTTGAGGAGCTTGACGCCACGCTTCAGGAAGTCGTCCTCCAAGACGGCGGCGACCTCGGGGTCCTTCTGCGGCAGGACCTGCTGGCGGCTGACGACGAGCGTCACCTCGGCGCCGAAGCTGGAGAACATGTGGACGAACTCCACGCCGGTGACGCCGGAGCCGACGACGGTGATGCTCTCCGGGAAGATCCGCGGCGGGTAGCAGTCGCGCGTCGTCAGGATCCGCTCACCGTCGGGAAAGCACCACTCCGGGATACGCGGGCGCGAGCCGGTGGCGAGGAGGATCGCGTCGGCATGGATCTCGCGCACGCCGTCCGCCGTGGTGACCTCGACCTCGTGCGTGCCGACGAGGCGGGCCGTGCCGTCGATCATGTCGACGCCCTGGCTGGACAGCAGGCGGCTGACGCCGTGCTGGAGGTGCTGCTTGATCGAGTCGATGCGGGCCGTCAGGGCGGCGATGTCGACCTCCGCCTCCTGCTGCTCGAGGCCCATGCCCTCGATGCGCCGGCTGAAGCTCATCGCCCCGCCCGTGGCGATCATCGTCTTCGACGGGATGCAGTCCCACAGGTGGGCCGCACCGCCGATCGTGTCCCGCTCGATCAGCATGACCTCGGCCCCGAGCCGCGCCGCATACGTGGCGGCGGTGTTCCCGGCCGGCCCACCCCCGATGATCACGAACCGCGTCGCCACGGCCCGCAGGCTAGCGACGGCCGCGCGGCCGCTCGATGCCGCTCACTCGGCGTTCACACGGACGACGCTGGTGAGCTCACTCCGACCAGCCGGACTGGCTGGTGGCACCGTCGAAGAACGTCGAACGGCCGATCGGCGTCTGCGACTGGGTGCTCTGGCCGTTCGGGGTGTTCGGGCAGTACCTCGACGGGTAGGACAGCTGATCGGTGACCCGCCCGGTCCACTCGAAGTGCATGCCGTCGGGGTACAGGAAGTTGCCGCCCCAGGCGAAGCCGTGGGCGCGGAAGATGCGCACGACCCGGCAATCCATCTGCGGGACGCAGCCCTGGCAGTTCGACGTCGTGTTCATGTCGATCGCCTGGGCCCATGTATGGCGCGAGAGGTTGCCGATGTTCGCCGAGAGGCGGTTGTAGCGCGGGCCGTAGCAGCCGCCGTACGTGTTCGTGTTGGCGACGTCGATCGCCCCGGCGAGGCCGGCGTTCACGACGTCCTGCAGCGCCGCGGTGAGGTCGGCTTCGATGACGACGTTGCACTGGGCGCTGATCCCCGTGGGATACACCTCGCGGGAGCCGAGGTAGCGTGACGACCAGCCGCCGTCCACGGAGATGCCGCCCGAGGCGGTGAGCTTGAACGACAGCTCCCCGAGCTGCTGCTTGGTGGCCGCCAGCCCGAGCGTGCTGTCGGGGTCCTGCGGATCCCACGTGTGGCGGACGCGCACGTCCGGGTCGCCGAGCAGCCCCCGCGCGCCCAGCGCGCCGTCGACGACGGCCGGGTCGAGATGGCCGAAGATCACCACGCCGGTGTCGCTGCCCGCGCCGAGCGCGCTGGCGAGATCCCGCGACATCGTCAGCTCGGAGCCGCCGACGATGGCGTCGGCGACGACGGCCCCGATCGCCACGCTGGCCACCGCGCCCGACGCGGTGACGAGACCGACCACGTCGCCGGCCTGGGCGTTGTGCATCGCCGCAGACGTCGCGCTCATCAGGACGTTGCCTGCGCCCACCGGCGCGGACAGCCCGCGCCCCATCATCGCCGCGACCGCCCAGGCGTCCATCGCCGTGGCGCTCATCGGCACCTGCCACAGCCCGCCGTCGGGGTTCGCCGCCTGGAACACCGGGGAGCCGTTGCGCCACACCGTGGTCATCCCGATCTGGAAGCCACGCGTCGGCGCCACCGGCACGTTGACCGCACCCGCGGCGGCGAGGACGCGGTCACGCACGCCGTCGGACAGCGTGCTGCGCTCGTACACCGAGACGAGGTCGAGCGCGCCGGGAACGACCGACACGGCGGTGGCATCGGCCGAGCCGCCACCGCTGATCGCCGGCAACGGCGAGTCGGCACCGGCGAGCGCCCCCGGGGCGACGGTGGGCAACCCGGCGACGAGCGCTCCGAGCACGGCAACGGCGGCGAGCAGGGCGCGCCACGAGATCGAGATCCTCCGGCCCATGGCCCGCGGACCGTACCAGCGTCGGCGAGCGCGTGGGGATCGGACACGGGTGAACCGGTACCGTCAACCAACTGTGAGTGACGACGCCGACGCCCCCGACCAGCCCTCCGGCAGCGGACTGGCGGCCGAGAAGGCCAAGCGCGTCGGCAAGCTCGACGACCTCCGCGCCGCCGGCACCAACCCGTACCCGTACCGATTCGACCGCAGCACGACGCTGGCCGAGCTGCGCGCCACCTACGACCTCGAACCGGGCACCGAGACCGACGACGAGGTTGCCGTCGCCGGTCGCCTGCTGCTCATCCGCCAGCAGGGCAAGCTGATCTTCGCGACGATGCGCGACCGCGACGGCGAGGTCCAGCTGTTCGTCTCCAGGGCGATCGTCGGCGACGACGCGTTCGCCGCGTTCGGACGCCTCGACCTCGGCGACTGGGTCGGTGTGCACGGCACGGTGATGACCACGCGCAAGGGCGAGCTGAGCGTCAAGGTCGCCTCGTTCGAGCTGCTGTCGAAGGCGATCCGCCCGCTGCCCGACAAGTGGCACGGCCTCACCGACACCGACACCCGCTTCCGCCAGCGCTACGCCGACCTCATCGTCAACGAGGACGCCCGGCGCAACTTCCGCATCCGTCACGCCGTCGTCGCCAGCTTCCGGCGCACCCTCGACGGCCACGGCTACGTCGAGGTCGAGACGCCGGTGCTGCACGTCGAGGCCGGCGGCGCCCACGCCCGGCCGTTCCTCACCCACCACAACACGCTGGACATGGACATGTACCTGCGGATCGCGTTGGAGCTGCACCTCAAGCGGCTGATCGTCGGCGGGCTCGACCGGGTCTACGAGATCGGGCGGATCTTCCGCAACGAGGGCATCTCCACCCGGCACAACCCCGAGTTCACGATGATCGAGCTGTACCAGGCGTTCGGCGACTACACGGAGATGATGGCGATCAGCGAGGAGCTGGTCGTCAACGCCGCCCGTGACGCGCTCGGCACGACGGTCATCCCGATCGCCGAGCTGGAGATCGACCTGGCCCAGCCGTGGCAGCGCGTGCGGATGATCGATCTCGTTGCGGCTGCGACGGGTGTCGAGGTGCACCCGTCGCATCCCGTCGCCGACCTCCGGGCGCTCGCCGAGTCGCATGGCGTGCCGGTGGCCCCGTCGTGGGGCAGCGGCAAGATCATCGAGGAGCTGTTCGAGCACCTCTGCGAGGCGTCGCTGGTCGCCCCGACGTTCGTCACCGGGCACCCCGTGGAGATCTCCCCCCTCGCCCGGGTGGACCGCGACGACCCGTACCTCACCGAGCGCTTCGAGTTCTTCATCAACGGCCGCGAGCACGGCAACGGCTACAGCGAGCTGAACGATCCGGCCGAGCAGCGGCTGCGCTTCGAGGACGAGCAGCGGGCCAAGGATGCCGGCGACGCCGAGGCCGGCACCGTCGACGAGGACTACCTGCGCGCCCTGGAGTACGGCCTGCCGCCGACGGGCGGCCTCGGCATCGGCGTCGACCGGGTGGCGATGCTGCTCGCCGGCGTGTCGTCGATCAAGGAAGTGATCCTGTTCCCCACCCTTCGACCGGAGGTGTTCGAGAACACCTCGTCCAAAGGAGCGTTCGAGTCATGACCGCAGCATGGGGCGTCGGCCTCTCGACGATCGGTGCCGACGGCGCGCCGCGCGACGCGTGGTTCCCGCACCTCGGGCTCGGGCCGCTGCCCGACCCGGTACCGCAGCTCGTCGGCTGGTCGCCGGCGGTAGACCTGCGCGGTCTCGCCGGCGAGGTGGTGGCGATCGAGATCGACACCGACGTCGCCCCGGCGTCCGTCGCCGACGCCTACCTGCGCCTGCACCTGCTGTCGAACCGGCTGATGCTGCCGCGCACGATCGACCTCGACGGGATCTTCGGGATGCTGCCGATCAACGCCTGGACGAACCTCGGGCCGTTGGAGCCCGAGCGCGTCGACGAGGTCCGCGCCGCGCTCGATGCCCAAGGGCCAGCGGGTGGAGGTCTACGGCCTCGACCGCTTCCCGCGGATGACCGACTACGTCACCCCGCCGAACGTGCGCATCGCCGACGCCGACCGGGTGCGCCTCGGCGCCCACCTCGCCGACGGCACGGTGGTGATGCACGAGGGGTTCTGCAACTTCAACGCCGGCACCCTCGGCCAGGCGATGGTCGAGGGCCGGATCAGCCAGGGCGTGATCGTCGGGGTCGGCACCGACGTCGGCGGCGGCGCCTCCATCCAGGGCACGCTGTCGGGCGGCGGCACCGAGGTGATCACGATCGGCGAGCGCTGCCTGCTCGGCGCCGAGTCGGGCATCGGCATCAGCCTCGGTGACGAGTGCACCGTGCAGGCCGGCGTCTACGTCATGCCAGGGATGCTGGTCAAGGTGCTGCCCGACGGCGAGATCGTCAAGGCCAAGCAGCTGAGCGGCGCCAGCGGCCTGCTCTACCGGGTGAACACCCGCACCGGCGAGCTGGAGGCGGTCCCCACCTCCGCCAAGTGGAACGGCCTCAACGCCGTCTTGCACTGATCGGCGCTGTCGTCCACCGGTCAGCCGATCCGGGATCTGGTCGGTCGGCGATCCAGCACATCAGGCGTTCACCTCCCTGAGCCTCGGCGCCTCGGCCGGCGACGTGCATCTCTGTGACCGAGCCGGCTCAGCAGGTCACGGAGCCCGGCGTACGAGTCCGAGAGCGACGGCACGTCGGTGCAGCTCCGGTTCGGTGTCGAGGTCGTCTCGACCGTTGGCGCGCCCGCATCGCCATCCCGTCTTGCTCGCTCACCATCGCCTCAGGCTTGCCACCGCGGTCTCACCTCGCGGCGGCGATCTCCTCGAAGACATGGCAGCCGCGGTGGTGGTCGTTGACCAGGCCGGCGGACTGCATCATGGCGTACATCGTCGTCGGGCCGACGAAGCTCCAGCCGCGCCTGCGCAGCGCCTTGCTCATCGCCACCGACTCGGGCGACGTCGCGTCGACGTCGTCGTCGGGGGCGAGGCCTGGCGCCCTCGGGCTCCGGTACTGCTGCATGAACGCCCCGATCGAGCCGATCTCGTCGCGCAGCTCGACGGCCCGCCGCGCGTTGTTGATCGCCGACTCGATCTTGCCGCGGTGGCGGACGATGCCGGCGTCGCCGAGCAGGCGCTCGACGTCACCCTCGTCGAACGAAGCGACGGTGTCGATGTGGAAACCGGCGAACGCGGCCCGGAAGTTCTCCCGCTTGCGCAGGATCGTGATCCACGACAGCCCGGCCTGGAACCCCTCCAAGCAGATCTTCTCGTACCAGCGATCGTCGTCGCGGAGCGGCCGCCCCCACTCGGTGTCGTGGTAGGCGGCGTACAGCGGGTCGTCACCGCACCACCAGCAACGGGCCACGCCCTCGTCGTCGACGCGCAGTTCGGCAAGCACCCTGACATCCTGCCGGGCAGACTGGGTCGGTGAGTGAGACGACGACCACGACTGGCCTGCCCACCCTCACCGAGCTCGGCGACCTGATCCGTGCCCGGCGGACGCACATGTTCGTCGACAAAGAGCGCGAGGTGCCCCATGCGCTCGTCGCCGAGCTGTGCGACCTGGCGCAGTGGGCGCCGAACCACAAGCGCACCTGGCCGTGGCGCTTCGCCCTGCTCGAGGGCGACGCCCGGGCCCGGCTCGGCGAGGCGATCGCCGACGTGATGGCCTCGCTCGGCGACCCCGAGCCGAAGGTCGTCAAGACCCGTACGAAGTACCTGCGCACGCCGGCGCTGCTCGTGCTCGGCGCCACGCCCGGCGACTCGGAGCTGCGCACCGCGGAGAACCGCGACGCCGGCGCGGCCGGGATGCAGAACCTCCTGCTCGCCGCCGCCGCGGCCGGGCTGGCCAGCTACTGGGGTTCGGTGGCCACGGGCGCCAACGACGTCGTCGCCGAGCTGTGCGGCTTCGAGGCGGGCACGCACATCGTCGGGATCGTCTACCTCGGCTGGCCCGTCGGCACCGTCGAGGTCCCCGAGCGCCCACCCGTCGAGGTCACGTTCCTGTCCTGACCTCCGACGCCGCCACCACGGCGATCTCGACCTTCCACTCGGGGCGGGCCAGCGCCGGGACGGTCACGAGTGTGCTCGCCACACGCCGGCCACCGAGCGCACGATCCCGGGCGGCCATCACCGTTCCCAGCGCGCCGAGCAGGTCGACGACGACGTAGGTGGTGACGCTGACGACGTCGTCGAGCGACATGCCGGCCTCGGCGACGATCGCGGCGATGTTCGACCAGACCACCACCGCCTGCTCGTCGATCGACGGCGGCACGGTGCCGCCCGGGGCGATCGGCACGATGCCGCTGGTGTGCAGCAGCCGCTGCGGTCCGTCGCTGACGACGGCATGCGCGTAGCTCGCCGCCGGTGGAGCGATCGTCGGCGGGGCGATCTCGTGGTTCATGTGCCGATGTTGCCAGCCGGGAACCGGCGCCCGTGCGACGACGACCAGTCAGCCGACCGCTCGAGGAGGTTCCATGTTCCGCACCGTGCGCCGCGCCGCCGCGCTGACCACCGTCGCCACCGGTGTCGTCGTACTCGCCGGAGTCGGCATCGCCGCCGCTCACGTCGAGACCGATCCGCCCGCCGTCGAGGCCGGCTCGCAGGCGACCGTCGGCTTCGTCGTCGAGCACGGCTGCGGCGACGCCGACACGACCGGCATGGACATCAAGCTCCCCGACGGGATCGCCGACGCCACCGCGACCAAGGACGGCTGGACCGTGACGGTCGCCGCCGGCGTCGTGCGCTTCTCGGGTGGCGTGCTCGACCACCACACCGAGGACACGTTCGAGATCACGTTCACCGCGCCGGCTACGCCCGGCTTCGTCAGCTTCCCGACGGTGCAGCGCTGCGGCGACACCGAGCAGCCGTGGCTCGACGAGACGGTCGAGGGCCAGCCCGAGCCGGAGCATCCGGCGCCGCGCCTGGAGATCACCCAGGGCCCACCGACATCCGACGAGCTGACCGTGCCGGTCGACGACGACGATGCGGCCACCACGACGGCGGCGCCGACCACCGCGGTGGCCACGACGGCCGGAGCGGCAACGGCAACGGCAACGGCAACGGCAACGACGGTGGCGGCCACGACCACCACGACGGTCACCAGCCACGACGGCGACAGCCACACCGGCTACTGGATCGCCGGCGGCGTCGCCGCGGTGATCGTCGTCGCCGGCGCGATCGCCGGGATGCGCCGGCACAACGCGCGCGCCGACGGATGACGGCAACGGCGCAGCGAAGTACGCTCCGCCCATGACGGTCACCGAATCTGGCGTGCGCGCGATCGACGGCGTCGAGCTGACACCCCGGGAGGTCAACCTCGAAGGCCCGCCGGTCTTCGCGACCGTGGAGGATGAGCGGCTGCACCGCAAGCAGAAGCTCGCCGGGGCGCTGCGGATCTTCGGCCGGGTCGGCTTCGGCGAGGGCGTCGCCGGGCACATCACCGTGCGCGACCCGGAGTTCCCCGACTACTTCTGGGTCAACCCGTTCGCCGTCAGCTTCCGGCACATCCGCGTGTCCGACCTGATCCTCGTCGACCACGAGGGCAACGTCGTCTACGGCAACCGGCCGGTGAACCGTGCGGCGTTCGTGCTGCACTCGGCGATCCACGAGGCCCGCCCGGACGTGATGGCCGCGGCTCACAGCCACAGCGTTCACGGCAAGGCGTTCAGCTCGCTGGGGATCAAGCTCGACCCGCTCACGCAGGACTCCTGCATCTTCTACAACGATCACACCGTGATCACCGAGCAGGGCGGCGCTGTCGTGTTCGAGGTCGAAACCGGCAAGCAGGTCGCCGCGGCGTTCGGCGACAACAAGGCGGCGATCCACCAGAACCACGGGCTGTTCACCGTCGGCCAGACCGTCGACGAGGCTGCGTTCTGGTTCCTGAGCATGGACCGCTCCTGCCAGGCGCAGCTGCTGGCGATGGCCGCCGGCACCCCGAAGCTCATCGACCACGAGCTGGCCGACTACACGGCCAAGCTCACCGGGTTCCCCGGTGCCGGCTGGCTCAGCTTCCAGCCCCTCTGGCAGGAGATCTGCCGAACCGATCCGGATCTCTTCGATTGAGGTGAGCTGAAGCCCGCTGCGACGGGTTCGCCGTCAGCGGTCGGGTTCGTACCCGGCGAACGCGGTCTGGAATGTGAAGCGCTGGTGGGACGAATCCCAGCCCGCGTCAGTGGCTGAGGCCGGGGGCGCAGAGGCCTTCGAGCTCGACGATCTCGATGCGGTCGCGGTTGTCCCACGTCACCTCGTTGCGCGGGTCGCGCTTGAGCTTGAACGTGTGGAACGACATGTCGGTCGTGTCGATCGACAGGATCCGCCCGATCAGCGGCTCGCCGAGGCCGAGCAGGAGCTTCAGCGTCTCGATCGCCTGGATGCTGCCGACGATGCCGGGCAGCACACCGAGCACCCCGGCCTCGGCGCACGACGGGGCCAGCTCGGCCGGCGGCGGCTCGGGCACCATGTCCCGGTAGGTGGGCCCGTTCTTCGGGTCGAACACGCTGACCATGCCCTCGAAGCGGAAGATGCTGCCGTGGACCACCGGGATGCCGAGCTTCACGCTGGCGTCGTTGAGCAGGTAGCGGCTCGGAAAGTTGTCGGCACCGTCGACGATGACGTCGTAGCCGCTGATGATGTCGACGATGTTCGACGCGTCGAGGCGGGTGTCGTAGGTGACGACGTCGACGTCCGGGTTCAGCAGCGAGAGCGTCTTCTTCGCCGAGTCCACCTTGCGGTCGCCGATGCGGTCGAGGTTGTGCAGGATCTGGCGTTGCAGGTTCGACGCGTCGACCTCGTCCATGTCGACGATGCCGATCGTGCCGACGCCGGCAGCCGCGAGGTACAGCGCGCTCGGCGAGCCGAGGCCGCCGGCGCCGAGCATCAGCACCTTGGCGCCGAGCAGCTTGGCCTGGCCGGCGACGCCGACCTCGGGCAGCAGCAGGTGGCGCTGGTAGCGGTTGCGCTGGTCGGGGGTCAGCTGCACCGGGGTCTTCCACGGGCGGCCCTCGTCCTTCCACTTGCCGAAGCCGCCGGCCATCGACACGACGTCTGAGTAGCCGAGCTCGGCCAGCGTGCGAGCGGCAAACGCACTGCGCACGCCACCGGCGCAGTAGACGACGACATGCTGGTCCTTGTCGAGCAGCCGGCCCTCCACCTGGGCCTCGAGGTGGCCGCGGGGGATGTGCACGGCGCCGGGGATGGCCCCCTGCTCGTACTCGTCGGGCTCGCGGACGTCGAGGATCAGCGCCCCGGCGTCGATCTGCTCGGCGGCAGCGGCGGTGTCGACCTCGGTGATCTGGGACTTGGCGGCGGCGAGGAGGTCGCGGAAGGTGGCCATGCCCGAAAGGCTACCAAGCCAGTCGGGATTCGAGATGTGCGCAGCTGCTGCGCACATCTCGAATCGCGCTCGGCGGCGGTGGGTCGGCGATGCGAGATGTGCCGCGCCCTTGCGCACATCTCGCATCGCGGGTCACGCGACGAGGGCTGGGAGCAGTTCGCTCAGCTGGCCGAGCAGCACGGCGTCGGCGATGCGGTCCATGCCGGTCGACTCGGCGTTGACGATGATCACCCTCGCCCCGACCGACTTGGCCAGCGGAACGAGGTTCGCCGCCGGGAACACGCTGAGCGACGAGCCGGCGGCGATCAGCACATCGCACGACTGCGCCGCGTGGGCAGCGGCGTCGATCACCTCGGGGACGAGCGACTGGCCGAACGAGATCGTGTCGCTCTTGACGATGCCGCCGCAGACGACGCACGGCGGGTCGGCCTCGCCGGCGCGCACCCGGTCGAGCAGCTCACCCATCGGCCGGCGATCGCCGCACTCCCAGCACCGCGCCCAGCGCATCGTGCCGTGGACCTCGACGACCTTCACCGGGTCGTTGCCGGCCTGCTGGTGCAGCTCGTCGATGTTCTGGGTGACGACGGCGACGAGCTTGCCCAGGCGCTCCAGCTCGACGATCGCCGCGTGCCCGGCGTTCGGCCGGGCCTCCCACGCCGGCGACCCCATCCGGTTCAGCCACGCGGCGCGGCGCACCTCGGGATCGGCGAGGTAGTGCTGCAGGGTCGCCGCCTTCTCCGCCGCCGGGTTCTTCGTCCACACGCCGTTCGGGCCCCGGAAGTCGGGGATCCCCGAGTCGGTGGAGATCCCGGCGCCGGTCAGCACGGTGACCCGCGACGCGTCCTGCACCCAGCGGCGGGCTTCGTCGAGCATCCGTACAGCTTGGCGCACCTCACAGCCGCATGCCGATGGCAGATCATGGCGACGCCAGGTTGCCGGATCGCGCCGCCCGGCGCGCACAGTGTCGGCGAGACCTCCCCCTCGTCATCGCCGATCGCGTCCGTGAGGGAGCGCCATGCCTGCGCAGCTGCTCGATGCCCTACCCGTCTCCGAACCGACCGTGATGGTCGTGCCATGGCACGACCCGGTGGTCGAGGCCGTCGGCTACGACGTCCACAGCACGTACGTCGAGCTGTTCTGGCTCAACGTTCTCGGGCCGACTGCGACCTGGTTGCTCAGGCGGCTGGCGCGCGGCCTCGACCGCCACCCGCTCGGCTACGAGCTGGACCTCGCCGACACCGCTGGCGCGCTCGGCCTCGGCTACGTGCAGGGCGCGACGAACCCGTTCCTGCGGGCGCTGCACCGCTGCGTGCTGTTCGGCGTCGCCCAGCCGTACGACGGCAGCCTGGCGGTGCGCCGGCGACTCCCCCCGGTCGCCGGCCGCCACCTGCTGCGGATGCCGTCGAGCCTGCGCGAGACGCACGCCGAGTGGATCCGCCCGCGGCACGAGCCGGCCGCGGCCACCGGGGCGCAGGACGAGCGGGCGCGGATCTTCGTCGCGGCGATGACGGCCCTCGGCGACGAGCCCGAAGTGATCGAACGCCAGCTGCTGGCCCTCGGCTTCAACCCGACCCTCGTCACCGAGCTGACCGGGCTGGGCTAGCGCCTTCGACGCTCGATTCGCTCGCTCATCTCGGTCGAGCTTCGAGGAGTGGCCTGCCGCCGCACCCAACTGGCAGTGCGCCTCACGCACGGCGAGCCGGCGCACGGCGGAGGGGATCGCGCCGCCCCTCCCCCCTCCGCACCACCCCCACACGCGGCGAACGTCGGTGGCCAGGGCACGAGCAGGACGGGGTTGACGGCGCGAGAGTCTGCGCATGGCCGCCGTCGACCTCAGCCGCTTCGTCGAGCCGCTGCAGCGCGACGTCGGGCGGGCGATCGCCGAGATCGAGGCCGGGCGCAAGCGCTCGCACTGGATCTGGTACGTGCTGCCGCAGATCGACGGGCTCGGCACCAGCTCGACCGCACGGCGCTGCGCGATCCGGTCCACGGCCGAAGCGCGGGCGTTCCTCGCAGACGCGCAGCTCGGCGCCGACTACCGCCGCGTGGTGGCCGCCGTGCTCGACCGGGTGCGCGCCGGCACGACGCTGACCGAGCTGTTCGGCTGGCCGGACGACGCCAAGACGGTCTCGTCGCTGACGCTGTTCGCCGGCGTCGCCGACGCCGACGATCCGCTCGTCGACCAGGTCGACGAGATCCTCGCCACCGACGGCCGGCAGCGCTGCGCGGCGACGGTGGCGTTCCTCAGCTCGTGCTCCGGTCGCAGCTGAGCTGCTCCCTGCGCCTACCGTGCTCGCCGCCGCCGCTGCGCTTCGGCGCTCGCCGCAGATTGGATCGGTGACCTGTTCAGCTCGCGCTGAAGCTCGTCGCCAGCTCGATCAGCAGGCGGGTGCCGAAGGCGGTGGCGCCCTTGCTCAGCCAGCCGTTGTCGGCGTCGCTGTTCATCGGGCCGGCGATGTCGAGGTGCGCCCAGGGGATGTCGCCGACGAACTCGGACAGGAACAGCGCGGCGACGATCGCCCCGCCGTACGGGCCGCCGACGTTCTTCATGTCGGCCACCTGCGAGTCGATCAGCGGGCGGTAGGCCTTCTCCAGCGGCAGCTGCCAGATCGGCTCGTCGGCGGCGGCAGCCGCCGCCTTCACGTGTGCGACGAAGTCGTCGTCGTTGGTGAACACGCCGGCCATCTTCTGGCCGAGCGCGGCGACGCATGCACCGGTGAGCGTGGCGATGTCGACGATCGCATCCGGCTTGGACTCGGCCGCCAGCGACAGCCCGTCGGCCAGGACGAGACGACCCTCGGCGTCGGTGTTGAGGATCTCGGCGGTCTTGCCGTTGCGGAACGTGAGGACGTCGCCGAGCTTCATCGCACTGCCCGACGGCAGGTTGTCCGTGCACATCAGGTAGCCGGTCACCTGCGCCCGGCAGCCGAGAGCGGCGAGCGCGCTCATCGTCGCCAGCACCGCGGCGGCGCCGCTCATGTCCATCTTCATCATCCCGTGCATGCCGTCGGACGGCTTCAGGCTGATCCCGCCGGAGTCGTACATCACGCCCTTGCCGACGAGCGCCAGGTGACCGGTCGGCTTGCTCGGCGTGTACGTCAGGCGGACCATCCGCGGCGGCTCGACGCTGCCGGCGTTGACGCCGACCATCCCGCCACAGCCCATCGCCTGCAACTGGTCACGGTTGAACACCTCGACGCCGAGCCCGCTGGCCGCGGCCAACTCGACGGCGCGCCCGGCCATCGCCCGCGCCGTCAGGTCGGCGGGCGGCGTGTTGGCCAGGTCGCGGGCCAGCGCGGCCGCGGCGGCGGTGACCTCGCCGCGCTGGACGCCGAGCTTGACGCCGGCGCTGCGCTTCTGGCCGGCCGTCAGCGTCAGGTTCGCCAGCACCGGCTTGGCCGCGTCGGTCTTGCGGCCACGGAAGCGGTAGGCGGCGAGCAGCGCGCCCTCGACGACGGCCTGGCCGGCATCGGCACCGTCGACGCCGTCGAGATCGGCGAGCGACGTCGCCAGGCTGGTGCGCTGCCCGGCGGCGCGCACGGCGGCGGCCGCGGCGTCGCGCAGCACCTTCGCCGTCAGCTTGCCGGCGTCACCGATGCCGACGGCGATCGTCGCCGGCCCGTCGGCCACGGGGATCACCAGCGTCTGCCCGGGCTTGCCCTCGAACCCGGCGGCCACGAGCGCGGCCCGGCTCAGCCCGACCGCCTTGGGCACCGTGCCCGACGCAGCGACCGGGACGGCGACGGCGGCGACGTCCTTCGGGGTGCTGCGGGCGATGTTGACGGAGACGGACGACGGCTGGCTCATATGCGGCCAGTCTGGCCCGCCGTCGTACGGAGTCCACGTGCTCGTCGTGCTCCGCGTTGACCGCGGCGACCGCGATCGTGAACACTCTGCTCGCCGGCCGGATACCGATCGGCACGGCCGGGTGGGGACCCAGCCGTTGGGGGGAGCAAGCACCGCACGCGGCTCGCGTCGCGGCGTCACGACGTCTGGGGGACGGCATGGCAATGAGCAGACACCAGGTCCGCAGTGGCCTCGCCATCGCCGCGGTGGCCACCGCGGTGACGATGGCCGCATGCGGCAGCGACTCGAAGTCGGCGAGCAGCACCGCCGCAGCGACGGCGACCACCGCGACGACCGCCGGGGCGAACACCACAGCCGGCAGCACCGGCGGGTCGACGGCGACGACGGCCGGGGCGAGCACGACGGCCGGCAGCACACCGTCCGGCGGCAAGTACGGCCTGATCGACGGCGTCTACGAAGGCGCCGGCGACTTCACGCTCGACCCGGCCGACTGCCCATCCGACTGGAACCCGAAGCAGGGCCTCACCGATTCGTCGATCGAGCTGTTCATGAGCCTGCCGACGAGCGGCCCGCTGGCTGGCTTCGGCCTCATCGCCGACGGGGCGAAGAGCTACTTCCAGCTGATCAACGAGCAGGGTGGCATCGGCGGCCGCTCGGTCAACCTGACGACAAAGGACGACGGCTATCAGCCCGACAAGACGAAGACGAACACCGAGGAGGCGCTGGGCGCGAATGCCTATGCGGCGTTCGACGCGATGCTCGGCACGGCCAACAACCTGGCGATCTGGGACCAGCTCAACGACGAGTGCATGCCCCACCTGTTCGTCGCGTCCGGCGCGCCGAACTGGGGCGACGTCGAGAACCACCCGTGGACGATCGGCCTCGGCCTCGACTACTTCACCGAGTCGGTGATGTGGGCCCGCTGGCTGCAGGCCGAGCACCCGGAGCTGAAGACCGTCGCCGAGGTGACGTTCAACAACGACTTCGGCCAGGTGTACCACCGCGGCTTCGCGTACGCGACCACGGGCACCGACATCGAGGTCGTCAAGCAGGAGACCCACGAGGCCACCGCGCCGAACCTCGACAACCAGTTCACGACGCTCGCCGCGACGAACGCCGACGTGCTGCTGATCGAGACCTCGGGGGCGTTCTGCACGCAGGCGATGGCCGCCGTCGAGAAGCAGACCAGCTGGCACCCGTTGGTGATCATGTCGGCGACGTGCGCCTCGCTGAACCAGTACTTCAAGCCGCTCATCGACCAGGGCCTGACGGGCAAGGACACCTACATGGTCATCAGCGGCAAGGACATCCTCGACCCGGATGAAGCCGACAACCCGCTGGTCAAGCTGTACGACGAGACGACCACCGCGCAGGGCCTCGACCCAAAGCTGACGACCTACTTCACCGGCTGGACCTACGCGTGGTTCACGGTCGAGACGCTGAAGCTGGCGGCCACCTACGAGGGCGGGCTCGACCGCGGCAACATCATGCTGGCGGCCCGCAACCTCGATCTGGTCTGGCCGCTGGCGTTCGAGGGCCTCACCGCCAGGACCGACGGGATGAAGGACGCCTACGTCACCGAGGGCGGACGAATGGTCCAGTACAAGGTGACCGATCCGAAGCAGCTCGGCACGCTCGAACCCGCCGGTGACGTCGTCAACCTCGAGGGTCAGCTGGGCACGTACGCCACCGTCGAGTCGGCATCGGTGCCGGCCACCGGAGCGACCACGACCGGGGGTTGACGGTCAGCCGGATGATCAGCCCCTGGCTGGGAGGCTCGTGCCTTCCTGCCAGCGGGCCATCGTCCACAGCAGGTCGCTGAGACGGTTCAGGTAGGGGACGACGAGCGAGGGCGGCGGCGCGGCGACGAGCGCCGCCCGCTCCGCCCGGCGGACCACCGTGCGGCCGAGGTCGAGCCACGCCGACACGGCGTTGCCGCCGGGGACGACGAACTCGGTCGGCGGCTCGAACAGCTCGTCGAGCGCGTCGATGTGCGCCTCCAGCGCGTCGACCATCGGCTGCGTCACCGACGACGAGCCGGGCGCCAGCTTGTGGCGGTTCGCCGGGGCGGTGGCCAGCTCGGCCATCAGGACGTAGAGGTCGCGCATCAGCTCGACGAGGAGGTCGGCCAGCTCGCCGCGACCCGCCGAGGCGCGGGCCAGGCCGAGCACGGCCTGGGCCTCGTCGACGGTGCCGTAGGCCGCCGGCAGCTCGCTGTCCTTCGGCACCCGGCCGCCGTAGAACAACCCGGTCGTCCCGTCGTCGCCCTTCTTCGTGTAGATCCGCTCACGCGCCATGGCGCCGGACCGTAACCGCAAACCGTGAGATGAGTGATGAGCCGGACACATCGGCTCATCACTCATCTCGCCGGACGACGCCGGGCGCGCTGGACGACGCGATGAGTTGTGAGCCGGGCAGTTCGGCTCACAACTCATCTCGGCCGGAGCGGAGCGCGAGCCGTCGGTAGCCTCGTGGCCGATGTCCCAGCAGCCGTATCTCGACGCGGTCAACGAGCGGATCGTCGTGTTCGACGGCGCGTTCGGGACGTTCGTCCAAGGACTCGACCTCACTGCCGACGACTTCGGCGGCACGAGCCTCGAGGGCTGCAACGAGATGCTGTGCCTCACCCGGCCCGACGTCATCCGCTCGATGCACGACGCGTTCCTGTCCGTCGGCGTCGACGTGCTGGAGACCGCCAGCTTCGGCAGCTTCTCCGTCGTGCTCAACGAGTACGCGATCCCGGAGCGGGCCCACGAGCTGAACGTCACCGCCGCCCGCCTGGCCCGAGAGGTCGCCGACGACCACGCCACCGACGGCCGGCCGCGCTACGTCGCCGGCTCGATCGGCCCGGGCACCAAGCTGCCGAGCCTCGGCCACATCGGCTTCGTCGAGCTGCGCGACGCCTACGAGGAGCAGGCCGCCGGCCTCCTCGAAGGCGGGGTCGACCTGTTCCTGATCGAGACGTGCATCGACCTGCTGCAGGTCAAGGCGGCGATGCAGGCCTGCCGGCGGGCGATGCGCGCCGCCGGCCGCCACGTGCCGCTGCAGGTGCAGGTGTCGATGGAGACGACGGGGCGGATGCTCGTCGGCAGCGAGATCGGCGCGGCGCTGACCGCCTTGCAGGCGATGCGCCCCGACGTGCTCGGGATCAACTGCGCCACCGGACCGGCGGAGATGCAGGAGCACCTGCGCTACCTCGGCCAGCACTCGCCGCTGCCGATCAGCGTGCTGCCCAACGCCGGCTTGCCGTCGATCGTCGACGGCAAGACGCACTACGACCTCACGCCGTCGCAGTTGGCGGAGTTCCATCGCCGCCATGTCACCGAGCTGGGCATCGGCATCGTCGGCGGCTGCTGCGGCACGACACCCGAGCACCTCCGCCAGGTGGTCGAGGCGGTCGGCGGCCTGGAGCCGCCGCGGCGCACCCCGACGTTCGAGCCGAGCGTCGCCTCGATCTACTCCCCCGTCTCGATGGACCAGTCGCCGAGCGTGCTGATCATCGGCGAGCGCACGAACGCCAACGGTTCGAAGGCGTTCCGCGAGGCGATGCTCGCCGGCGACTACGACACGTGCACGAAGATGGCCACCGAGCAGATCCGCGAGGGCGCCCACGTCCTCGACGTCTGCGTCGACTACGTCGGCCGCGACGGCACCCTCGACATGGACGAGGTCGCCAAGCGCTTCGCCACCCAGGCCAGCGTCCCGCTCGTGATGGACAGCACCGAGTGGCAGGTGATGGAGGCCGGGCTGCGCCACATCGGCGGCAGGGCGATCCTCAACTCGGCCAACCTGGAGGACGGCGAGCTGCCCGGCAGCCGCTTCGACCGGGTGATGACGCTGGCCCGCGAGTACGGGGCGGCGGTGATCTGCCTGCTGATCGACGAGCGCGGCCAGGCCCGCGACGTCGAGTGGAAGATGGAGGTCGCCCACCGCATCAACCAGATCGCCACCGAGCGCTACGACCTGTCGTCGAGCGACCTGATCTTCGACGCGCTGACGTTCCCGCTGTCCACCGGCGACGAGGACCTGCGCAAGGACGCGATGGCGACGATGGAGGCGATCCGGCGGATCAAGGAGGAGATCCCCGGCGCGTTCACCGTGCTCGGCCTCAGCAACGTCAGCTTCGGCCTGTCGACGGCCAGCCGTCACGCGCTGAACAGCGTGTTCCTCCACGAGTGCCAGCAGCACGGCCTCGACGCGGCGATCGTCCACGCGGCCAAGATCGTCCCCGTCGCCAAGCTGCCCGCCGCGCAGCGCGACGTGTGCCTCGACCTGATCTACGACAGGCGCACACCGGAGTACGACCCCCTCACGCACTTCCTCGACGTGTTCGCCGACGTCAAGAGCGTGAAGGCGGTGAAGGAGGACCGCAGCGACTGGCCGGTCGACAAGCGCCTGTCGCAGCGGATCATCGACGGCGACCGCGAGGGCCTCACCGCCGAGCTGGACGAGGCGATGGCCGCCGGCTTCGCCGCGCTGACGATCGTCAACGACATCCTCCTCGAGGGGATGCGCGTCGTCGGCGAGCTGTTCGGCAGCGGGCAGATGCAGCTGCCGTTCGTGCTGCAGAGCGCGGAGACGATGAAGGCCGCCGTCGCCCACCTGGAGCCGCACATGGAGCGCATCGGCGCCAGTTCGGCGAAGGGCAAGCTCGTGCTCGCCACCGTGAAGGGCGACGTCCACGACATCGGCAAGAACCTCGTCGACATCATCTGCACGAACAACGGCTACGAGGTGCACAACATCGGCATCAAGGTGGCCATCGGCGAGATGATCGCGAAGGTCAAGGAGGTGCAGGCCGACGCGCTGGGCATGAGCGGGCTGCTCGTCAAGAGCACGCTGATCATGCGCGAGAACCTGGAGGAGCTGAACGCAGCTCGGCCTCACCGAGATCCCCGTCCTGCTCGGTGGCGCCGCGCTCACCCGCACGTACGTCGAGCGCGACCTGCGCGAGGTGTACCAGGGCCGGCTGTTCTACGGGCGCGACGCGTTCGAGGGGCTGCACACGCTCGACAAGCTGATGGACATCAAGCGCGGCTCGGCCGACGACGACCCGGACTGGGGCCGCGTCCCCGGCGGGCGCGACCTGCCGCGGCGCTCCGAGCGCGAGGTGCTGCCCGAGGCGCCGGCTCGGCGCTCCCCCGACGTCGTCGGTGACAACCCGGTGTTCCGCCCGCCGTTCCTCGGCACCCGTGTCGTCAAGGGGCTGCCGATCGACGACATCGCCGCCTACGTCAACGAGACGGCGCTGTTCAGGAATCAATGGCAGTTCCGGCCCGAGCCGGGTGAGACCGACGAGCAGTTCAAGGAGCGCATCCGCCCCCAACTGCGCGCCCAGCTCGCCGCTGCCAAGGCGTCGGGCGTGCTCGTGCCGCAGGTGGTCTACGGCTACTTCGCGGCCAACGCCGACGGCAACGACCTGATCGTGTGGACCGACGAGTCGCGCACCACCGAGCTGGCCCGGTTCCACTACCCGCGCCAGCGCGTCGCCCCGCACCTGTGCATCGCCGACTTCTTCCGGCCCGCCGGCGAGGAGGTCGACTTCGCCGCCTTCCACATCGTCACGATGGGCGCCGCGGTCAGCGAGGCGACGGCCGAGCTGTTCGCCGAGAACAGGTACCAGGACTACCTGATGCTCCACGGCATCGGCGTGGAGATGGCCGAGGCGCTCGCCGAGCTGTGGCACCACCGGATCCGCACGGAGTGGGGCTTCGTCGGCGAGGACGGCCCGTCGCTCGGCGGCCTGTTCCGCCAGCAGTACCGCGGCGGCCGCTACTCGTGGGGCTACCCGGCCTGCCCGGACCTGGAGGACAACGCCACCGTCGCCCGCATCCTCGGCGCCGACCGCCTCGGCATCGAGGTCAGCGAGGAGACCGGCTGGCAGTACCACCCCGAGCAGACCACGTCGGCGATCATCTGCCACCACCCCCAGGCCAAGTACTTCGTGGCGCGGTAGCCGGGCGACGGCGCGCGAGCACCTCGCGAGCGACGCGCGAGCGCTGTGGCGCACGCTGCGCGGCATGCACGCACTGCTGATCACGTTCACGTCCGCCGCCTCGCTCGACGACCTCGCCGGGCCGTTCACCGACTACGCCCACGCGATGCACGACGTCGGCGGGCTGATCGCCAAGACCTGGATCGTCGACGGCTCGACCGTCGGCGGGTTCCACACGTTCACCGACGAGGCGTCGATCGACGCCTACCTCGCCGGCGCCCTGTTCCAGGGCGTGGCCACGAACCCGGCGTTCTCGAACTTCGAGATCCGCCGCTTCGGTGTGATCGACGGCCTGACGGCGCTCACCTCCCCCGCCGCGCTTGCCGGCGCGAGCTGACCCCCTGCGCGATTCGAGATGTGCCGCCCAGCTGCGCACATCTCGAATCGCATTGAGGATGCCGACCGAGTCGATGGGAGATGTGCCGTGCTGGTGCGCACATCTCTCATCGCATCGGCACGGGGCGCGTACCGTGGCGTCATGGAGGTCGGGGTCCTCGGACCGCTGACGGTGCGCGTCGGTGGCAGCGAGCCCCACCTGGCGCGCCAGGAGCGGATCGTCCTCACCCGGCTGGCGCTCGGTGACGGTCACGCCGTCGCCGCCGACGCGCTGATCGACGTGCTGTGGGGTGACGATCCACCCGCCGGGGCGCGCTCGACGCTGCAGGGCTACGTCCACCGGCTGCGCCGTGCAGTCGGCGCCGATGCAGTGCTGCGACGCGACGACGGGTACGCGCTGGCGCCCAACTGGCGTCGCGACGTCGACGCGGTGGGCGACGAACGGGAGGTCGCCCGCCGCGCCGAGGCGACCGGTGACCTCACCGGCGCTGCCGACGCGCTCGATGCGCGCGCTGGCCCTGTTCCGCGGCGAGCCGTACGCCGAGCTCGGCGACCTGACCGTCGCGTCCGCCGAGCGCCGGCAGCTCGACGAGCTTCGTCGCCACGTCGCCGAGCACCTCGTCGAGATCGAGCTGACCCGCGGCCGGTACGCCGAGATCGTCGGCCGCCTGGAGCTGGTCGTCGGCGCGGACCCGACGGACGAGCGGGCCTGGTCACAGCTGATCCGAGCCCTGCAGGGCGACGGCCGCCAAGCCGACGCGCTGGCCGCGGCCACTCGCGCCCGCCGCGCCCTCGCCACCGAGCTGGGCATCGAGCCCGGAGCGCTGCTGCGCGCCGCCGAGCAGGACGTGCTGGAACAGCGCGGCGAGCGGTCCGCCCCGGCCGGCAACCTGCCGCTCGCCGTCGACTCGTTCGTCGGCCGCAGCGGCGAGCTCGCGGCCATCGGTGTGGCACTCGCTCGTCACCGGCTGGTCACGCTCGTCGGCCCGGGCGGCGCCGGCAAGACCCGCCTGGCGATCGAGGCGGCGCGCTCGGTCGACCAGCACGCATGGCTCGTCGAGCTGGCCGCGGTCACCGAGCCGGGACGCGTCGCCGACGCGCTGGCCACGGCGCTCGGCGCCGAGCGCGGCCTCGACCGGCTCGCCGCCGCCGTCGCCGGCCGCGACATGGTCGTGGTGGTCGACAACTGCGAGCACGTGCTCGACGCGGCGGCCGACGCGGTCGGGAGCGTGCTGCGCACCTGCCCGACGGTGCACGTCGTGGCCACGAGCCGGGAGCGGCTGCACCTGCGTGGCGAGCACGTCGTCGAGGTGCGGCCGCTCGACCCTGCATCGGCTGCCCGTGAGCTGTTCCTCGACCGCGGCGAGGCGGCCAGCTCGACGTTCGACCGCGCCACGGCCGCGGCCGGCGACGTGGCGACGGTGTGCCAGCGCCTCGACGGCTTGCCGCTCGCACTGGAGATCGCCGCCGCGCAGCTGCGCTGGTTGTCGCTGCCCGAGTTGGTCGAACGGCTCGACCGGCGCTTCGGGGCGATGTCGTCGGGGACACGCGATGTCGACGTGCGTCAGCGCACGCTCGATTCGGTGATCGCCTGGAGCACGAACCGCCTCGACGACGCCGACCAGGCGGGGCTGCGTCGCCTCGCCATGTTCCCCGACTCGTTCTCGCTCGCCGCGGCCGAGGCGATGCTCGGTGACGGCGGCCGGCTGATCCGTCTCGTCGATGCATCGCTCGTCGCCGTCTCGCCGGTCGGCCAGCAGCCGCGGCGCTACTCGATGCTGGCGACGATCCGCGAGCACCTCGCCGACCGGCGTGACGCGCTCGACGAGACGTTCGACGCCCGCCGCCGCCTCGCGGCCTGGGCCGAGGACTTCGTCGGCGACGTCGAGGCGGCGATCCGCACGCCGCGCCAGGACGAGGCGATGCACCGGGCGATCGCCGAACGTCTCAACCTCGCCGCGGCGCTCGACGCGGCGGAGGCGCTCGGCGAGTGGACGTTGGCGCTGCGCATCGCCGCCGCCGTGCCCCTGGCTGGTCCCGACGAGCGCGAACGACTGATCACCCGGCTGTTCGAGCGAGCGACGGACGCGCCGCCGGCGGTGCGCGCCCGCGCCGCGGCGACGCTGGCCAACCTCGCCGTCGACCGCGACGACGCCGCGGCGACGATCGCCGCGGCCACGGCGTACCGGGAGGCGGCGACCGACGACGGTGATGCGGTGCAGCGAGCGTGGGCGCTGTACTTCCTCGCGCTCGGCCACTGGGCCAACGGCGATCAGCGCGACGTGACCGCCCTCCTGCACCAAGGGCTCGCCGAGTTCGACGCGCTCGCGCTCGCCGACGGGGCGGCCTACCTGCGCTGGATCGCCGCCCTCACCACCGACGACCTCGTCGCCGCTGCCGGACACGCCGACGCGGCGACACGCGCGTTCCGAGACCTGGGCATGCCGTTCGGCCTGGCGCACGCGCTGGAGGCCTCGGCCCTCGTCGACCTGCGCGCCGGGCAGCTCGAACACGTCGGGACCTGGCTTGCCGAAGCGGTGACGATCCTCGGCGCGGCCGACGAAGCCGGTTGCACCGCCCACTGCCTCGAAGCCGTCGCCGCCCACGCCGTCGAGCTGGGACGGGTGGCGGAGGCGGCCGAGCTGCTCGGTATCGCCGAAGCACTGCGCCGCGCCACCGGCCACGGCCATCGCGTCTGGGAGGTGCAGGGCCACCGGCGTGCCGTCGCCGCGCTCGACGCCGCCGGCGTGGCGATCCCCGAGCACGACGGACCGGCCACCGTCGGCGGCGCCGTGCGCTGCGCCCGTGCCGCCCTCACGACCGCGACCTGACCCGACCCGACCCGACCCGACCCGACCAAGGAGGAAGCCATGCCGACGATCACCGGCGCCCACCACCTCGCCCTCACGGTGACCGACGCCGACGCCAGCGCCGCGTGGTACTCGGACCTGCTCGGCATGGTCCAGGTGCTCGGCGGCGACGACGACGCCGTGTCGTTCCGGGTCCTCGCCCACCCCGGCTCCGGCTGGGTGATGGGCGTGCGCGCCTACCGCGACGGTGCCAACGACACCTTCGACGAGCTGCGCACAGGCCTCGACCACCTCGCCTTCGGCGTGTCCAGCCGTGAGGAGCTGGCCGCGTGGGAGGCCGAGCTGGCGGCCCGCGGCATCCCGTTCACCCCGGCGACGGAGACCCCGATCGGTACGGTGGTGGTGTTCCGCGACCCCGACGACATCCAGCTGGAGATGTGGCTGCCAGCCGGTTGATCAGCCGCGGTGGTTGGCGGCCAGCTCGGTCGACGGCTCCACGGCTCGACGGCTCGACGGCTCGACGGCTCGACGGCTCGACGGCTCGACGGCTCGACGGCTCGACGGCTCGACGGCGATGCACGTGTGCCACATCAGGCGGGGCTCGGTCATGTCGAACGGCGTCGCCGGCCGGCCGCGAGGTGAGAGTCACGTGTGAATGAACCGATCGCGCCGAACCGAAACGGTTGCGACTGCAACAATCGATGAACCGCTCGGCCCCCTGACCCGTAGGAGCGCACATGAGTCGCAACAAGAAGATCGCCGTCTGGGTGGTCGGCGTGATCCTCGCCCTGGTCGTTCTGGTGTACGGCGGGATCTTCGTCTACATCAAGTTCTTCAACAAGGCGGAGAAGAACTTCGACACGGGTGACACGAAGACGGCTCTGAACGACGCCGCCTCGACGGTCCCTGGCACCGTGGTCACCACCACGGTCCCCAGTTCCGACGATGCCGGCGGTGCCACGACCACGGCTGGCGATGTGCCGAGCGACGGGGAGGCACTCACCGCCGACAACATCGCCGGAACGTGGACGATCAACTCCAACTCGACGGTCGGCTACCGCGTCAAGGAGACGCTCGGCGGCGTCGACACCGAGGCGGTCGGGCGCTCCAGCGGGATCACCGGCTCGCTGACCGTCGAGGGCACCACGGTCACGGCCACCGAGTTGACCATCGACATGACCACGTTCAGTAGCGACAGCAGCCAGCGCGACAGCCAGTTCAACGGCCGGATCATGCAGGTCTCCAAGTTCCCGACCGCCACCTTCAAGCTGACTTCGCCGATCGACCTCGCCTCGATCCCCGCCGAGGGATCCACGCTGGACGTGAAGGCCACCGGCGATCTCACCTTGCACGGCGTCACCAAGTCGGTGACGTTCGACCTCACCGCGCAGCAGGGCAGCGGGCGCATCGGCGTCAACGGCAGCACCGAGATCACGTTCGCCGACTTCGGCATCGACAACCCGTCGAACGGTTTCGCCGAGACCGGCGACACCGGCACCCTCGAGTTCGTGCTCGTCTTCGGCCGCGCGGCCTGACACCAGGCAGGTCGAACGAGGACGGTTCAGCTCCCGTCCGGCGGCGCGATCAGCTCGATGTGAGCGAGGACGGTCGAGGTGATCACTGAGATCCTCCGCGGCGTCGAGCCTCGTTCGGGACCGGTCCTGCCGATGGCGTCCGCCACCGCGTCGGCGAGCGCCGATTGGCCGACTTGGCGGAGCGGCGCGACGCAGGAGGAGAGGTCGATGATGACGTCGGCGATGTCGCCGGCGCTCAGGTGCAGCCGAAGCGCGGCGCCGAGCACGACGAGCGCATCGGTCGGCCGGTTGGCGCGTGTGTGCAGTTCGGCGAGGGCGCAGCTGCACTGCCCGCTGAGCAGCGCCAGACCGAGTGGCGCCGTGACCGCCGCGGCCTGTTCGAGGTACGGCTGTGCGGCGTCGAGATCGACGGTGCAGAGCGCTCTGCCGAGCGCCATCGCTCCGGCTCCGAGCAGGTTGGGGTTCCCCAGCTCGCTGGCTTGCTCGTACGCGTGCCGGATGATCCGGATCTCGTCGTCGCGACGTGTCGGATCGAGCTGCCCGGTCGCCACGAAGAAGTGCGCACGAGCGATCGCTTCGTGGACGAGTCCGAGCACTTGGAAGAACGGGACGCCGATCTGTCGAGCGCGGGCCTGGAGCTTCGTGGCTGGCCTCGACGGCGGAGGCGCCGTCGGTGACGAGGAAGGACTGGACCTCGGGCACGATCGGTTCGTCCATCGGGCCGAGGCGCGCCTCTTCCTCGCGGGCGGTCGCCAACAGTGCTCGCGCCGAGGCGAGGTCACCCGCCATGTACGCGTAGTACGCGGCGCCGGCGGTCATGGCGACGCGGCTGGTGAGCGCCGCTGCCGACGGGAGGCAGCGGGCCTGGTGGCACCACTCGCCCGGTTCGGAGCGCAGTCGGGTCACCGACCAGAACAGGACGTCGTTGACGATCGCGCAGGCGGCCGCGCCGTCGTCGGCGTCGCAGGCGGTCCGGACGGCGGTGCGGATGTTGTGCCAGTCGGCGAGGATCGCGGCGTGGGCTGCCGGCTCGTCGGCGGTGCGCAGCGCGAGGTTCGCGGCGTGGGCGAGGTCGACGAATCGGGCGAGGTGCCGCCGTTCGACGACGGGCCGATCACCGCGTTCGTCAAGGCGCAGTGTTGCGAGCTCGCGGATGGTCTCGAGGAACTGGAACCGCCGCGCGACGCTGCCTGGTCTGGCGACGAGCAGCGAACGTTCGACGAGCGCAGTCATGTCGTCTTCGATGTCTGCCGCTTGCCAGCGGGGATCGCACACGGCGACGGCGCTGGCGAGATCGAAGTCTCCGGCGAACACCGACAGCGACTCGAACGTCGCTCGTTCACGTGGGCCGAGCAGCTCGTAGGACCACTGGATGGTGGCCAGCAGGCTGCGGTGTCGTTGCTCGGGTGCTCGGCTGCGACTCAACAGACGGAAGCGGTCGGTCAACCGGTCGCGGATCTCGGCGACGGTGAGCCCGACGGTGCGCGCTGCGGCGAGCTTCGATCCCGAGCGGCAGCCCGTCGAGGCGGCGGCAGATCTCGTCGATGACCCGTTCGTCGTCAGCATCCGGGTCGAACGATCCGGCGAGCGCTGCGGCTCGCTCCACGAACAGACGCACCGCGCCAGAACGACCGTCGTGCGCTTCGAGCTCCATCGGTGCCACCACGACGACGTGTTCGCCGTCGACGTCGAGTCGCTCGCGGCTCGTCGCCAACACCACGGTGCGCGGCGCGAAGCGTGTGATCGCGGACGCCAACTCGGCAGCGGACTCGATGACGTGCTCACAGTTGTCGAGCACGATCAAGCGGTGTTGCAGCGCGAGCGCTGCGGCGACCGTGATGGGCGTCGGATCCTGCGTTCGTTCGTGCAAACCCAACGCGCTCCTGGCCAGCGCGCACACGTCGGAACCGGCACTCAACGACCCGAGCTCGACGAGCCACGCGCCGTCAGCGAAGTCGAGCTCGGCGGCGTGCGCACTCTCGATCGCGAGGCTGGTCTTGCCGACGCCCCCCGTCCCGGTCAAGGTGACCAACCGGGTCGTGCCGAGCAGCGCCACGACGGCCGCGACGTCGTCGTCCCGGCCGATCAACGACGCCGAGCGGTGCGGCAGGTTCCCCGGCGACCCGAGCGCCTGCTCACCTGATGCGGCCCTCCCGACGAGGTGGGCCAGCGCCGCGCGGCTCTGGAGATCCAGCTTGCGGTAGATGTTGCGCAGATGGAACTCGACGGTCTTCACGCTGACCGTGAGCTCCCGTGCCGCCGCCTTGTTCGAGGCTCCCGAGCCGACCGCCACCGCGACCCGACGCTCCTGATCGGTCAAGCCCGCCAACCCGACGGCACCCTCGTGTGCTCCCGTCATGCCGCCAGCCCCCGTTCGCGACCTCGGGTCAGACTAGTGAAATCATCGGTATCGCTGGTCCGGACCGGTTCGTATGGTCGTTCGCACACCACGAACGCGACCCGGGGGGAAGCACATGGACGACACCGAAGCCAACAAGCGAGTGGTCCGCCAGTTCTTCGAGGAGGTCGTCGCGAACGGTCGCCTCGACCTGATGGACGAGCTGGTCGCGGCCGACGTCTTCAATCACACCGCCGCCGCGTCGGGCTGGGTACCAGGACGTCCCGGCTTCGTTCAAGAGGTCCGATGGGTGCACGACGGTGTCTCCGATCGCGCCGTCGAGGTCGACGACATGATCGCCGAGGGCGACCGAGTCGTCGCCTACTGGACCTTGTCCGGCGTGCACACCGGTGACTTCTTCGTGCCCGCGACCGGACGCACCTTCTCGGCCAAGGCGATCAGCCTGTGCACGCTCGAGGACGGGCAGATCGTCGAATACGACGTCATGCCCGACGCGCTGAGCCTGCTGCAGCAACTCGGCGCGCTCCCCGCCTGAGCACCACTCGGCAACGCCGCTCGGATCTGGGCGGCGGGTCAAGCCGGGCCGTGCGGCTGGCTGCGCGACCAGGCGTCGACCAGGGCGGCGTAGCGACCGCCGAGGGCGATCAGCTCGTCGTGGGTGCCGAGCTCGGCGAGGCGGGCGTGGTCGACGACGGCGATGCGGTCGGCGCGGCGCACCGTCGACAGGCGGTGGGCGACGACGATCACCGTGCGGCCCTCCATCAGCCGCTCCAGCGCCTGCTCGACCACCGCCTCGGTGCCCGGGTCGAGGTTGCTGGTGGCCTCGTCGAGCACCAGCACCGACGGGTCGACGAGCGCCGCCCGGGCCAGCGAGACGAGCTGACGCTCCCCCGCCGACAGCCGTGAGCCGCGCTCTCGGACCTCGGTGTCGAGGCCGTCGGGCAGCTCGGCGAAGCGGTCGAGCACGCCGATCGACGCCAGCGCGGCAGTGACCTCGTCGTCGGTCGCGCTCGAGCGGGCGACGCGGATGTTGTCGCGGATCGTCCCGCCGAACAGGAAGCCCTCCTGCGGCACGACCACCACCCGCTCGCGCAGCGACGCCAGCGAGGCCAGCCGCAGGTCGACGTCGGCATAGGAGACGTAGCCGCTGCCCGGGTCGTACAGGCGGGCGAGCAGCTTGGCGACGGTGCTCTTGCCGGCACCGGTCGGGCCGACCAGGGCGAGGCGCTCGCCGTGCGGGATCGCCAGCGAGAGGTGGCTGAGCGCCGGCCGGTCGGTGCCGTCGTAGGCGAACGTCACGTCGTGGGCGACGAGCGTGCCTGCGGCCGGCAGCGCCACCGGGTGCGGGTGCTCGGCGACGTCGGGCACGCTGTCGACCAGGTCGTACAGCTTGTGCAGCGCGGCCGCCGCGCTCTGCACCGTGTTGTACAGCTGGCTGAGCTGCTGCACCGGGTCGAACAGGTTGGCCAGCCACAGCACGAACGCGGTGACCGTGCCGACGGTGACCGCGTCGAGGTGCACCATCCACCCGCCGAAGCCGACGACGATCGCCAGCGCGAGCACGCCGGTGGCCTCGACCAGCCCGAAGTAGACGGTGCTGATCTTCACGGTGTGCAGGTTGCTGCGGTACAGCGCGTGGTTCGTCTCGTGGAAGCGCCGGGTCTGCTCCTGCTGGCGGTGGTAGGCCTGGATCACCCGCACGCCGGCGATGCCCTCCTGCAGCGTGCCGAGGTTCTGGCCGACCTTCTCGCGCACGTCGAGGTAGGCGACGTTGCTCTTGCGCTGGAAGCGCACGGAGGCGACGGCGAGCATCGGCACGACGACGAGCACGGCGAGCGTCAGCTGCCAGCTGATCACCAGCATCACCAGGATCGTGATGACGACCAACAGCGCGGCGCTGACGAACTGCAGCAGGCCCCACTGGATCAGCTCGCCCATGCTCTCGATGTCGGCGGTCATCCGGGAGACGAGGACGCCGGCCTTGTTGCGGTCGTAGAACGCCATCGACTGCGCCTGCAGGCGGTCGAACACCCTGAGGCGCAGCTCGCGCAGGAAGCCCTCGCCGGCGATGTTGACGGCGAGGTACTGCTGGCGGCTGAGGACGTAGTTGGCGGCGACGACGGCGACGTAGACGCCGATGACGACGTTCAGCGTGGTGCCGTTGCGGTCGCCGAGGCCGTGGTCGGTGGCGATGCGTACCAGCAGCGGCCCGGCGACGGCGCACAGCGTGACCGCCGAGATGTAGCCGAGCGCCGCCCAGACCGTGCGCCGGAACGGCTTGGCGAACTCGACCGAGCGGCGCAGCACCGCGGCCGTCTCGGCGCGGTCGAGTCGATCCTCGTCGCTGAGTGCGCTGGCGGCCCACATGCTCAACGAGACGTTCCTGTCGGTCGGCGACTGGCCGCCGCTCGCTGTCCTGATGGTCGGCGACTGGCCTCCGCTCGCTGCGCTCGCTTCGGCTGCTCGCCTCTGTGTGACGGCTCTTCGCCGTCACCGCGCTCGCCGTCACCGCGGCTCCCGACGTCGCCGAGCTCGAACGCGTCGTCGACCTCGTGCACCAGCTCGCGCTCGAAGACGATGTCGGCGTCGAGTGCGTCGATGGTCGGCACGTGGTCGCCGTCGCGCTCCGTCTCGTCGTCGTCACGGGCGGCCCATGCGGCGAGGACGTCGCGGTAGCGCTCGCTGGTGGCGAGCAGCTCGTCGTGGGTGCCGCGGGCGGCGACACGGCCGCCGTCGAGCAGCACGACGCTCGACGCCAGCGCGATCGTGCCGGGCCGGTGGGCGATGACGATCGTCGTCCGGCCGCGCATCACCGTCGCCATCGCCTCGCGGATCTCGTGCTCCTTGGACGGGTCGACCGCGCTGGTGGCGTCGTCGAGCACGAGCACCCGCGGGTCGACGAGGATCGCCCGGGCGATGGCGATGCGCTGGCGCTGGCCGCCGCTCAGCGAGAAGCCACGCTCGCCGATCATCGTGTCGTAACCGTCCGGCATCGCCTCGACGAACTCGGCGGCGCCGGCGAGGCGGGCGCAGCGCTGCACCTCGTCGAGCGGCGCGTCGGGTCGAGCGAAGGCGATGTTGCCGCGCACCGTGTCGTTGAACAGGAACGTGTCCTCGAAGACGACGGCGACCGCGTGGCGCAGGTCGCCGAGCGCCAGCGTCGACAGCTCCACGCCGTCGAGCTCGATGCGGCCCTCGTCGACGTCGTAGAAGCGGGTCAGCAGGCGGGCGACGGTCGACTTGCCGCTGCCGGTGGCACCGACGAGCGCGACGGACTCGCCGGCGGCGACGTCGAGGTCGAAGCCGTCGAGCACGGGCGCCGAGCGCTGGTAGCCGAAGCTCACGTCGCGGAAGCGCACCGCGCCGAGCGGCGGCGTGTCCGGCAGCGGGTGGGCCTGCGCCGGGTCGGCGACGGCGGGCTCGGTGCGCAGCACCTCGTCGACGCGGATCAGCGCCGCCGCGGCGCGCTGGCCGAACGCCACCGTCATGCCGATGCTGCGCAGGGGGACGATCAGCAGGGCGATGTACTGCAGGAACTCGACCATCTGCCCGTAGGTCATCTCGCCGGCGATCACCCGGTGGCCGCCGATGCCGAGCACGGCGATCAGCCCGAGGTTGGGCAGCAGGTCGAGCGCCGGCAGGAACGCGCTGCGGATCCTCGCCGCGTCGAGCGAGACCCGCTGGATGTCGTCGGCCTCGACACCCAGCTTGGCCGCCTGCACCTCCTCGGCGCCGAAGCCCTTGATGACCCGCACGCCGCTGACCGACTCCTCGACGACGGTGGCCAGCTCGGCCTGCTCGGCCTGGACGGCGAGGACCGCCGGGTGGATCCTGCGGGAGAACCGCTGGGCGAGGACGTTGACGAGCGGCAGCGGGGCAAGGGCGACCACGGCGAGCAGTGGCTGGGCGGTGAGCAGCAGCACGACGACGGCTGCGACCATCGCCATGTTCGAGATCGTCAGCGGGATCATCACGACGAACGCCTGGATCTGCATCAGGTCACTCGACGCCCGGCTCATCAGCTGGCCGGTCTGGGTGCGGTCGTGGAAGCCGACGTGCAGGCGCACGTAGTGCTCGAACAGCTGGTCGCGCAGCCGAGTCTCGGTGAGGCGGCTCTCGTTGAACGCCAGCCAGCGCCGCCAGCCGGTGCAGATGCCGATGACGACGGCCGCCGCGGCGATCATCGCCGCCCAGAACCACAGCGACTCGTGGCCAATGATCCCGTGGTCGATGGCCAGGCGGGTGAGCGTCGGCACGGCCACCTTCCCGGCGCCCCACAGCAGTCCGGCGACGACGCCGAGGATCAGCCCGCGGCGCTGCGTGGCCAGCACGGCGCGCAGCAGCGGCCACCCACTGCGCTGCTCGGCGGGCACGGCGCCGAGCACGTCCTCACGCTCGCCGGTCCCCGCAGTCACGTGACCCGACTGTACGCACGGCGGCGAGCTCCCGCCCCGGTCGTTCAGACCTGGGAGCCCGTCGCGCGCCGCTGGTCCCCCTACGGGGCACGGCGCAGGCGGAACTCGTTGCCCTCCGGATCGGCGAGGACGATGTGGCCCTCGTCGCCACGCTGGCCGGCATCGGCCGGCCGGGCTCCGATCACCATCAGCCGCCCGATGGTGTGCACCTGATCGTCGAGGTCGCTCGTCGTCAGATCGAGGTGGTGCCGGTTGCGGGCCGCCTTCGGCACGTCGGTGGGCACGATCCGCACCCTGCACACCGTGCCGTCGAGCGGCACGAGATCGATCTCGGCGGCCGACGGATCGTCGATCCGCCCGCGAAGGGCTTCCGCCCAGAAGTCGGCGAGACGGCCGGGTTCGAGAGCGGCGATGCACACCGCGTCCACACGAGCGGTCATGACGATCACCGTAAGCGAGTCGACCCACTACCGTGGCGGGGCGTGAGCATCCTGTCGTGGATCTTCGTCGGGCTGATCGCCGGGCTCCTGGCCCGCTGGATCGTCAGGGACGACCGCAGCGGCTGCCTCTACACGGTCGCCGTCGGCGTGCTCGGCGCGCTGATCGGCGGGGCGCTGATGCAGTGGGCCGGGCACCAGGGCGTCAACGAGTTCGACATCCGCTCGATCCTCGTCGCCGCGCTCGGGGCGATCCTGCTGCTGCTCGTGCTCGGGGCGATCCGCGGGCGCGGCCGCTCCGTGCGGCGCTAGGCGAGCAGTTCGCGCACCCGCTCCTTGGGGCGGCCGATGATCGCCCGGTCCCCCTTGACGACGATCGGGCGCTGCATCAGCTCGGGGTGGGCGACGAGCAGGGCGACGACCTGGTCCTCCGTCGCCGCGTCGGCATCGGCGAGCCCGAGCTTGTCCCACGTGGCGTCTCGGCGGACGAGGTCGGTCACCGGATCCTCCAGCTTGGCGATGACGCCGCGCAGCGCGGCCTCGTCGGGCGGGGTCTTCAGGTACAGCACCGTGTCGTGGCTGACACCGAGCTCGTCAGCGGTGCCCACCGCATGGTTCGACGTGCTGCACCGCGGGTTGTGGAAGATCGTCACCGGTTCGGTCGCCATCTCCCGAACGCTATTCCGTTCGCCATCCGGCGGACTGTGTGAGACCCCTTCGGTACCGTGCCCCTCGTTCGGCCTTCCCCCGGCAATCCGTCGTCCACGGCGCCCAGCGCCGAGGGAGGTCCGTCCCATGTCCTGCACCCGCCGGCACTCGTTGCACCGGTCCCATCCGCCATCCCCACCGGTCCGCTCGGCCACCGACGCGCTGGAGGTCATCGCGCTGGCGATGACCCGGCCGCCACGGGCCGAGACCCTCGCGTTCGTCGTCGACGACGACGGCCGGGCCAGTGCGCTCTACGTCGTCGAGGGCACCGAGCGCGCCGACGCGCTGATCGACGTCGTCCACCTGCTCGCCGAGGCCGCGGCATCTGGCGAGGGCACCGGCCTGGTCGTCGCCAGCGTCCGGCCCACCGTCCCGATCGACGTCGATCCCGCGGATCTCGACGACGCCGACATCGACCGCTGGCTGGAGGCCAGCGACATCGCCGCCGACCGCGGCATCGAGCTGCTGGAGTGGTTCGTCGTCGGCCCGGTGGGCATCCACTGCCCGCGAGAGCTGTTCGGCGAGCCCCCGCGTTGGCCGTGGATCCCGTGACCGGTTCGGGCGGGCGGTCGTCACCTGGCCCGGGGCACGGGGCGTCAGCGACGGGCCCGCCGCTGCTCCGGCGACAGGCGCAGGCCGGCGGCCTTCAGGCGCTGCAGCAGCTCGCGGCTCGGTGTCGGCTGGGCGCCGGCAGCGACCATGTCGTCGTAGTACTCCTCGGGCACGTCGTAGTGGTCGCCCTGGAAGCCGCGACGAGGGATGCCGACGCCGTCGGCGAAGTCCTGCAGCTCCTCGATCGACGTGTCGCTCACCATGTGCGACCACCGCCGCCCACGGAACCACCACAGCGGTTCGTCGATCAGCACGGTCACCCGCCCATCATCGCTCCTACGCTCCAACGTCGTGAGTTCGCCCGAGGCCGCACTGCGCCGCTGCTGGCGCGATCTCGGGGGCACCGACGATGCCGCCGTCGACGACCTGCTCGCGCGCCACCGCGAGCCGCATCGCCGCTACCACACCGCGGTGCACGTGATGTGGGTGCTGCGCCACGTCGACGAGCTGCTCACCGCCGGCCTCGACGCATCGCTCGTCCGCGCCGCGGCGCTGTTCCACGACGCGATCTACGACCCGCGCTCGGCGACGAACGAGGCCGACAGCGCCGCGCTGGCGCGCGACGCGCTCGCCCCGCTCGGCTGGACGGATGATCGCCTGACCCGCTGTGCCGAGCTGATCGAGGGCACACGGCTCCACGATCCGGCGCGTGCCGCCGTGGAACTCGACGCCGCCGTGCTGTTCGACGCCGATCTGGCGATCCTCGGCTCGTCACCGGCCGAGTACCAGGCCTACGTCACCGGTGTCCGTGCCGAGTACGCCCACGTCGACGACGACGGCTGGCGAACCGGCCGCGCCGCGGTGCTGCGCGGCTTCCTCGACCGCAAGGCGATCTACGCCACCGCGACGATGCACACCGACCGCGAACGGCGAGCCCGCGCCAACCTCACCGCCGAGCTGGTGACGATCAGCCGATGACGATCAGTGGGTGGCGCCCGGCGGGCCAGGGCCACCACCGATCCCAGGCGCGGCGAGCGCCAAAGCGCAGCGGGGGCGGCGAGCACGGCAGGCGCAAGGAGCCCGCTCTGCGGCGACTGGAGCACGAACGATTCAGCCGCAGCCGCAGCCGCCACCGCAGCACCCGCCACCCGACGGGCGCGGTGCCGGGGCAGTGCTCGGCGAACCACCCGTCGACGCACCAGCGGTGGCGAACACCGACAGCAAGCGCACCGCGCCGTCGTGGCCGTCCGGGCACGTCGCCGGGTCGCCGGCCTCGCTCATCGGCCGGCGCAGCTCGAAGGTGGTGTCACAGGTGCGGCAGCGGAACTCGTAGAGCGGCATCGCCCACATCCTAGGACGTGCCCGTGGTTGACTGGGAGGCGTGAACGCGTCAACGGCCGCCCCGCTCACCGGCGCGCAGGTCGACGTCGTCGAGGAGACCGAACGGGTCCCGCAGACCGGCGAACCGGTCGCCGCGCACATCGTCAAGACCGAGCCGGGCGAGAACGCCGCGGCCAAGGTGCTCGAGGCCCGCATCTACGGCACGCCGCTGGAGGCGCTGTGCGGCCACGTCTGGATCCCGTCGCGCGACCCGAAGCAGCTGCCACTGTGCGAGGCGTGCAAGTCGATCTACGAGATGTACCGGGCGTTCAACGAAGGGCTCAACGAGCGACCAGATGAGTGATCCGACGGCCGGGCTGCGGATCCGCAACGCGTCACGGGCGCTGCTCCTCGATCCTGACGACCGCGTCCTGCTCGTCCGCTTCGCCTTCCCCACCGGTGTGTCGGTGTGGGCGCCCCCCGGCGGCGGCGTCGAGCCCGGCGAGACGTTGGAGGCCACACTGCGCCGCGAGCTGATCGAGGAGGTCGGGCTCGACCACGCCGACGTCGGCCCGCTCGTCTGGGTGCGCACGCACATCATCCCGTTCGCCAACGGGCTGTTCGACGGCCAGCGCGACCACATCCACCTCGTGCGCACGCCGTCGTTCGAGCCCCGCCCGCGCCTGACGTGGGAGCAGCTCAACAGCGAGCTCGTCGTCGAGCTGCGCTGGTGGGACCTCGCCGCGATCCGGGCCGCGACCGATCTGCGCTTCGTCCCCGGCGCGCTCGCCGAGCACCTCGCCGCCCTCCTCGCCGACGGCCCGCCCGACGAGCCGATCGACGTGGGCGTGTAGATCAGGCAATCGAGGCGAGGTGGGCGCGGGCCGCGGCACCGAACGCTGCGTCGTCGTGCTCGTCGGCCCAGACGATGGTCGAGACGTGCGCCACCGCCGAGGTTGCCATGAGCCAGCGGCGCTCGACGTCGTCGAGTGCCCGGCCGTAGCCCTCGAAGAACGCGTCCGACAGCTCCGGCACGGCGCGCCACTCCTGCCACCACAGGCGCATCACGTCCTCGAACCACGCCGCGATGCGAGCGTGCTCGAAATCGATCGCCCACAGCTCGCCGCCGTCGTCGAGCAACCAGTTGCGCGGCTGCCAGTCGCGGTGGGTCGGCACCCCGTCGGGGTCGGGCAGACCGGCGACGACGGCGAGGTGGTGACCGGCGGTGTCGACCTCGGTCTCGGTGAGCACGCCCGGTCGCGCCCGGGCCATCCAGTCGTCGAGCCGGCTCCGCCAGTGATCGTGAAAGCCGTCGAGTCGCACCGTGACCTCAGCAGCGTGGAACCGGGCGAGCAACGACCCGGCCCGGCGATGCAGCCGGGGGTCCGCGGCCTCGGGTGGCCGGCCGGCGACGTGGCCGAGCAGCAGCACCTGCGCCACCGGGTCGGCGCCGAGCAGGGTCGGGGCGCGGTCGGCGATCGCCGGCACCCAGCGTCGGTAGGCATGGAGCTCGGCCGCGAACTTCTCGGCCTGCCGGTGGGCCTTGCCGACGACGTGGCGACCGCCGCTCCAGGACGACGGACTCGCCATGCGGCCACGACCGATCGGCGAGCACCTCCGTCGGCCCGAGCAGCTCGTCGGCCACCTCGACGACCAGACGCCGACCGTCGATCACCCCCGCAGCTTGTCAGAGGTTCGCAGCATCGCCGACGACGGCGAGCACCGGCCCGGCGCGGCCGGCCGACGTGGGTCGGCACGGCGTGGTCGCGCCGACCGTATGATCTCCGAACGTGCCCGCCGCCTCGACCATCGCTGCGTTCGCCGTCACCTCGATCGCGCTCCTGCTCATCCCCGGACCGGCCGTGCTGTACGTCGTCAACCGCAGCGTCGGCGACGGCCGCCGTGTCGGGTTGTCGGCCGTCGCCGGTATCGAGCTGGCCAACCTCGTCCACGCGCTCGCCGCAGCCGTCGGCCTGTCGGCCGTGCTGGCCACGTCGGCGACCGCGTTCAATACGGTGAAGTGGCTCGGCGTCGGCTACCTCGTGTTCGTCGGCGTACGCACCCTGGCCCGGCCGGCACCGCCGCTCGACGTCGACCGCCCCGGCACCTCGACGCGCCGGGCGTTCGCCCAAGGCGTCGTCGTCAACCTGCTCAACCCGAAGGTCGCCCTGTTTTTCCTGTCGTTCCTACCGCAGTTCATCCACCCCGCCGACGGCCGCGCCGGGACGCAGGCGCTCGTGCTCGGTCTCGTCTTCGTCGCCATCGGCTGCGTCACCGACACGTGCTACTCGCTGCTGGCCAGCGGCCTGCGCGGCGTGCTGGTGCGCGGCCGCACCCTGCCGTTCGTGCGCCGCTGGGTGGCCGGCACGATGTTCCTCGGCCTCGGGCTGATGGCCGCCACCGCCTCGGCATCGACGGGTTCCACCACGACGACGTGACGCGCCAAGCTGTGGCGATGCTCGATTCGCTGCGCTCGGTGATGCGGTTCCGCCGCATCGAGCTCGATCCGGTCACCCGCCGCCTGTCACGTGCCGCCAGCGTCGCCGACCTGCGGCGCATCGCCAAGCGGGTCACCCCGAGCGGCGTGTTCGACTACATCGACGGCGCCGCCGAGGACGAGCGCACGCTCGCCGCGAACTCCGCCGACTTCGGTCGGATCGGCTTCCGGCCGCGGGTGTTGCGCGACGTCGGCACCGTCGACCCGTCGACGACGATCCTCGGCACGCCGGCACCGCTGCCCCTCGTGTTCGCCCCCACCGGCTTCGGCCGGATGCCGCACCCCGACGGCGAGCTGGCCGTCGCCCGCGTGGCGGCACGCGCCGCCCTGCCGTACTCGCTGTCGACGATGGCCACCCGCTCGATCGAGGAGGTCGCCGAAGCCAGCGGCGGCGGTCGCCGGTGGTTCCAGGTGTACGTGTGGCGCGACCGCGGACTGGTCAAGGAGATGATCGAGCGCGCCGCCGCCGCGGGCTACGAGGCGCTGATCGTCACCGTCGACACGGCGATGCTCGGCAAGCGCGAGCGCGACGTGCGCCGCGGCTTCTCGATGCCGCCGAAGCTCGGCGTCGACACCCTGCTGCAGGGCGCGATCCACCCCGGCTGGACGTGGCGGTTCGTCACCTCCGAGCCGGTGCGCTTCGCCAACGTCGCCGGCCGTGGCGACGTCGGCGACGGCTCCACCGCGGTGGCGCTGGCCGACTACATCAACACCCAGTTCGACCCCGGCCTGTCGTGGGCGGACATCGACTGGATGCGCTCGGTGTGGGACGGCCCGATCGTGCTCAAGGGCATCCAAACGGTCGCCGACGCGGAGATCGCCGTCGAGCACGGCGTCGAGGCGATCGCCCTGTCGAACCACGGCGGCCGCCAGCTCGACGACGCGCCGACACCGATCAGCCTCGTCGCCCCGGTGGTCGACAGAGTCGGCGGGCGCATCGAGGTGTACTGCGACGGCGGGGTGCGCCGCGGCAGCGACATCGTCAAGGCCGTGTCGCTCGGGGCCAATGCCTGCATGATCGGGCGGGCCTACCTGTACGGCCTGGCCGCCGGCGGCGAGCGCGGCGTCGAGCACGTCGTCAAGCTGCTCGACGGCGACGTGCGCCGGACGATGGCGCTCGTCGGGGCGACGGACGTCGGGGCGCTTTCGCGCGACCTGGTGTCGCTGCCCTGATGCTGTTCAGCGCCGACGCCTGGCCCGGTCTGGCCGACGGATCGATCACGCTGACGTTCCGCACGTGGACACGGCCGCAGGCCAAGGCCGGTGGCCGCTACCGCGTCGGCGGGCTGCTGCTGGAGGCGACGGCCGTCGAACTCGTTGCAACTGCAACGATCACGGCTCTTGATGCACAGCGAGCGGGCTCGCCGTCGTTGGCCGACCTCCTCCGCCGCCTGGGCGACGCCGGCGAGGTGTGGCGCGTCGAGCTGCGCTGCCTCGGCCGCGACGACCGCATCGAGCGCCGCGAGAGTGCCGACCTCGACGACGAGCAACTCGCCCAGATCCGTGCCCGCCTGGCCCGTCTCGACCGCGACCGACCGTGGACGGCGACCACCCTGCACCTGATCGAGCGCTACCCGGGGATCGTGTCGACCAAGCTCGCCCAGCACGCCGGCATGGAGCGCCCGGCGTTCAAGCTCAACGTCCGCAAGCTCAAGGAGCTCGGTCTCACCGAGAGCCTCGACATCGGTTACCGCCTCTCCCCACGCGGCCAAGTGGTGTTGCGCGCGCTCGGCCGTTGACGTTCGTGCTCCGGTCGCAGCCAAGCTGCTCCCTTCGCCCGCCGTGCTCGCCGCCTCCGCTTCGCTTTGGCGCTCGCCGCGTCTCCGACGCGTGCGACGTCAAACGGCCATGGCGCCGCAGCACCGGTGCGTGCTCGGTTCGTTCGAGCGAACGAACCGAGTGCACGTCTGATCGCTCGCAAGAACCTCGACGCCGGCGACGGGCGGGCGAGCGTCAGGCGGTGGAGAGGTCGACGATGGCTTCGTGCTCGAGGGTGGCCACGGGGCGGCCGTCGACCTCGATGCGCACGTCGAGCACGGCGCGCTCGCCGCTGCGCTGGGAGCGGCGGACGACCACGGCGTAGACGTCGGCGGTCGCGCCGGCCGGCACGACGGCGTGGTGGCGGACGATGCTGCGCAGGTGGATCCACGGCCCGCGGACGAGCTCGGCGTGGGTCACCGTGTTGGCCACCGCCGGCCACACCGCCGGGTGGACGATGCCACGCTCGCGGTAGATCGTCAGGTCGTCACCGGCTTCCCAGCCGTAGTCGCTGGCGTACTCGGCGTCGAGCACGATCTGCCGGGAGGGCAACACCTCGCCGTCGCGCAACGCTGGTGGCGGCCCACCGTCGGGCACGGCCCGGAACGACGCCCGCGGCTCACCCGACGAGGACGTCAGCGCGTCGACGACCACCGCATCGCCGTCGGGCGTCGGCCGGCAGGTGACCTCGTCGGCGTCGAACACGGGGCGGCGCAGGCGCAGCTCGCCACCGCCCCCTGCCAGCCACGGCTCGCCCCACGCGGCGACGATCGGATGGGTGAGGTACGCGTACGTCGTCACCCCGGCGACCAGCGCCCGCGGGAAGCCCTGGGCCTGCGCCCCGGCGTCGGTGTGGATCGGGTTGCCGGCGTGGCGGGGCAGGTTCCGCGCCGTCACGGTCCACACTCGTGCTCCGGTCACGGCGGAGCCGCTCCCTGCGCCTACCGTGCTCGCCGGCTCCGCTGCGCTTCGCCGCTCGCCGCTCCTCAAGTCCCTGCTCACGCCCCGATCGTCGCGCCGTCACGCAGGCGGGCGATCACCGGAGCCATGTCCTCGATCGAGCGCACGGTGTAGTTGCTGATCCCCCACCGCTCACGGCACGCCAGCAGGTGCTCGGCGATCTCGTCGTGGGTGCCGAGGGCGAGGAACGGCGTGGCCAGCGCGTCCTCGACGGTCAGCCCGTCGATCGCCCCGGTCAGCCGGGCCGCGGCGGCGCGGCGATCGTCGGTGATCTGGACGACCTGGACGAGGGCGTTGAGCTCGATCTGCTCGAAGCGCTCGCCGGCACTGGCGCGGATGTGGTCGATCGTCGCCGTCAACCGCTCCGGCTGCCAGCGGACCTCGTGGCGCTGACCATCGGCAAGCGTGCGGCCGAGGCCCATCAGCCCGATCGCGTCGGCGTGGCGGGCGGCGTGGGCGAGCGCCTCGCGGCCGGCGACGCCGACGAGGATCGGCAGCCGCGCCTGCGTCGAGCGCATCGTCCGCACCGCGTCCAGCCGGTAGTGCTCGCCGGCGAACGTGACCTCCTCGCCGTCGAGCAGGCGGCGCAGGATCTCGACCGACTCGGCCAGACGCCGCTTGCGGACGGCCGGCGGGTCCATGGCCTGACCGATCGCCGCGTACTCGGTGAACGCATGCCCGGCGCCGATGCCGAGCTCGACGCGACCGCCGGTCAGTGCGTCGATGCTGGCGACCTCGCGGGCGAGGTGGACCGGGTGGTGGAAGTCGTTGTTGATCACCATCGGGCACACCCGGATCGTCGGCGCGGCGTCGGCCATCGCCAGCAGCGGCGCCAGCGCGCTCCACCCGTCGGCGACGTGGTCCCACGTGCAGACGAGATCGAAGCCGGCCGCCTCGGCTCGGCGGGCGAGATCGCGGGGATCGTCGGAGTCCCCGTGGGATTGGAAGCCGAAGCGGAACGGTCGGGCCATGACGGTGAACGTATCGCGCTTGCATTCTTGAGAATACTAAGTATTCTACCCCGTATGCCAATGACCGTGGTTCGTCCATGAGCGTCCGCCACGCCCTCCTTGCCCTCCTCAGCAGCGGCCCGAAGTACGGGTTGCAGCTGCGCAGCGAGTTCGAGGCCCGCACCGGCGAGGTGTGGCCGCTGAACGTCGGGCAGGTGTACACGACGCTGCAGCGCCTCGAGCGCGACGGTTTCGTCGAGTCCGACGGCGACGACGACGGCCCGCAGAAGGGCTTCTCGATCACACCGGCCGGTCATGTCGAGCTGCTCGCCTGGCTGCAGGCCAGCGAGCCGACCGAGCAGCCGCGGCGCGACGAGCTGCTGATCAAGGTGCTCGTCGCCGTGGAGGTGCCGGGCGTCGACGTCGCCGACGTGATCCAGGCCCACCGGCGCCAACTGCTGGAGACGATGCAGCGCTACACGAAGGTCAAGGCGGATGCCGCTGCCGACGACGTCACCCTCGCCCTCGTCGTCGACGCCGAGCTGTACCGCATGGAAGCCGCCGTGCGCTGGCTGGACAGCGCCGAGGTGCGCCTGCGCCAGCGCCGCACGAACCCGCCGGTCACGCCGAGTGCCCGGCCCGTCAAGCCGCGGCTGGCGCCGGCGCGGAGCCGGTCATGACCGCCGTGCTGCAGCTGACGGCGGTGTGCAAGTCGTTCGGGTCGGGCCCTGCCGAGGTGCACGCCCTGCGCGACGTGACGATGACGGTCGACACGGGTGAGCTGGTCGCCGTGATGGGTCCGAGCGGTTCGGGCAAGAGCAGCCTGCTGACCATCGCCGGCACGCTGGAGCGGGCGACGAGCGGCGACGTCCAGGTCGACGGGCGGTCGGTCGTCGACCTGTCGCCGTCGGCCACCGCGGCGCTGCGCCGGCGCAGCATCGGCTTCGTCTTCCAGGACTACAACCTGCTCGCCGGCCTCACCGCTGCCGAGAACGTGGCGATGCCACTGGAGCTCGACGGGATGAGGAGCCGGGCGGCGCGGACGGCGGCGCTCGCCGCGCTCGAACAGCTCGACCTCGCCGACCGGGCCGAGCACCATCCCGACGATCTCTCCGGCGGCGAGCGCCAGCGCGTCGCCATCGCCCGGGCGATCGTGGGTGAGCGCCGGCTGCTGCTCGCCGACGAGCCGACCGGCGCCCTCGACACGGTCAACGGCGAGACGGTGATGCGCGTGCTGCGCGACGTGTGCCGCGCCGGCGCGGCCGGCGTGGTGGTCACCCACGACGCCCAACTCGCCGCGTGGGCCGACCGGATCGTGTTCCTGCGCGACGGCCGGGTGGTCGACCACACCACGCCACCGCCGTCGCCCGAGACGTTCCTGGTCGGCCAGTGAGCTCGGGCCGTTCGACCGTCGCGCCCGGGCGCGCCGTCGGCCGCTGGGCATGGCGGCTGTTCTGCCGGGACTGGCGCGCGCAGCTGCTGGTGCTGGCGCTGATCGTCACGACCGTGGCCATCGCCGCCGTCGGCGCGTCGATGGCGGTGGCGTCGCAGCAGGACCTCACCGGCAGGTTCGGGCACGCCGACGCGATCGTTCACGCCCCCGGCGGTGACGCCGCAGCAGCCGATGCCACGGTGACGGCCGCCCGGCGACAGTTCGGTGACGTCGAGCGCATCGGGCGCGGCTCGACGGTCGTGCCCGGCTCGGTGGAGCGCATCACCGTCATCGCCCAGGACCCCGACGCGCCACTCGGCGCGCCGATGCTCGCCCTGCGCGACGGCCGGTTCCCGCACGGCAGCGCCGAGGTCGCGCTCACCGCCTCCGCGGCGCGCGCCTTCGACGCCGCACTCGGCGACACCGTCACGATCGACGGCGCGCCGCGCACGCTCGTCGGCATCGTCGCCAACCCCTCCAGCTCGGGCAGGACGTTCGCGCTCGTCGACCCGGAGGGCGCGCCTCCGGCACAGCAGGTGGACCTCCTCGTCACCGGCGAGGCGACCGGGCCGCTGGGCGACGGCGTCCTCGTCGAGTACCGCGCCGCCCGTGGCACCGACGGCCGGCTCGTGCTCGTCGGCGTGGTGGTCACGATGGCGATGATCCTCGTCGGGCTGGTCGCCGCCGCCGGGTTCGTCACGATCGCCCACCGCCGGCAGCGCCAGCTCGGCCTGCTCGCCGCCGTCGGCGGATCGCGCCGCCATCTGCAGGTGGCGATGCTCGCCTGCGGCACGATCGTCGGGGTCGCCGGCGCCGTCGCCGGCACCGCGGCGGCGATCGTCGTCTGGCAGGCCGTGCGCGGCAGCGTCGCCGAGACGGCACAGCACGACGTCGGCCCGTTGCAACTGCCGTGGATGCTCGTCGCCGTCATCGGGCTCCTGGCCGTCGTCACCTCCACGCTCGCCGCGTGGTGGCCGGCCCGGACGGCGTCGCGGATCCCGGTGATGGCCGCGCTCTCCGGTCGCCCGGTCCCGCCACGCCCGGTGCGTCGGCCGGTGCTCGCCGGCGTCGTGCTCGTCGCCGCCGGTGCCGGGGCTATCGCGATGTCCGCGGCGACGCGACCACACCCCAAGCCGGCCCTGCTGGTCGCCGGCCTGCCGGTGGTCGTCGTCGGCCTCGTGCTGGTCGCCCCGACGTTGGTCGACGTGGCCGGGCGGCTTGCCGGTTGTCTGCCGCTGGCCCCGCGGCTCGCCATGCGCGACATGGCCCGCCACCGCTCACGCGCCGCCGCATCGGTCGCGACGATCACGCTGACGCTGGTGGTGGCCACCGGCATCGTCGTGGTCGCCCGGGCCACCGCGTCGGACCGGGGACCCGGCAACCTGCCCGCCGACCAGGTGCTCGTTCAGCTCGGGACGATCACAGCGGACGCGGCCGGCGTCGACCAGCGCGTCGCCACGGTGGCCGCGGAAGCTCGGGGCGGGCACGACGGTCCTCGACCTCGATCTGGTGACGAGCACGACGTCGTCGGGGCCGCCGTTCACGGTGATGCGCCAGGTCGGCGAGCACACGTTCGAGAACGTCGGGCTGCTGTACGTCGCCACGCCGGCGGTGCTCGCCCGCTACGGCATCGATCCGGCGTCGATCGACCCGGCCACCGACCTGCTCGTCGCCGAACCGGGCATCGAGTGGGTCGACGATCGGGCGACGCGACCCGGCGACGACCCGCTGCCGACCGAGGTCCGTTCCGAGCTACCGGCCTACTCGTCGGCACCGCGAGCGCTCGTCACCGAGGCCGGGTTGGCCCGTCACGGCTGGCGGGCGATGGCCGGTGCTTGGCTGCTCGACGCACCCGGCGCGCCGAACGCGGCGCGGCTCGCCGCGGCGCGTGCCGCGGCCGCCGAGGCCGGGTTGGTGATCGAGCCCCGCTCGACCACGTCGAACGACACGGTGATCGTCTGGGCGACGCGCATCGGCGTCACCCTCGCCGTGCTGATCGTGCTGATGTCCGTGGCCCTCAGTCGCGCCGACGCGGCCGGCGACGACCGCATCCTCACTGCCAACGGGGCGCGGCCGCGCACCCGCCGGGCGATCGCCGCCAGCACGGCTGCGGCGCTCGGCCTCCTCGGGGCGCTGCTCGGCACCGCCGGGACGTACGTGGTCGCGCTGGCCACGTTCCGCGCCGACCTGTCGCGGCTGTGGCCGGTGCCGTGGTCCCCGCTCGTCGCCGCCGTCGCCGGCCTCCCGGTGCTCGCGGCGGCGATCGCCTGGCTGGCCAGCGGCCGGGAGCCAGCCGCGCTGGGACGCCGTCCCCTCGATTGATCGTGCTCCGGTCGCAGCCACGCTGCTCCCTGCGCCTGCCGTGCTCGCCGCCTCCGCTGCGCTTCGGCGCTCGCCGCGCCTCGGATCAGCGGGCGGGCAGGCAACAGCGCTAGGCTCTAGCACTCGAAGACCGCGACTGCTAACGACCCCGCCCGAGGATCCGCCATGCCCACCTACGTGTACAAGTTCGTCGACACCGGCGAGACGATCGAGGTCCAGCAGGCGTTCACCGACGACGCGCTCACCGAGGCCGTGCACCCCGGCACCGGGGCGACGATGCGGGTCAAGAAGGTGTTCACCCCCGTCGGCGTGACCTTCAAGGGCGGCGGCTTCTACAAGACCGACAACCGAGGTGGGTCGTCGAAGAGCGCCTCGTCGACGTCGACGTCGTCGTCGGACGGCGGCTCGCCGTCGAGCGGCGACAGCAGCAGCTCGCCGTCGACGACGCCGGCCTCGTCGTCATCGTCGTCGTCCGACGGCGGTTCGTCGGGCTCGAAGAGCTCGTCGAGCACCACCGCGGCCGCGGCCTCCTGAGTCGAGCGGGGCCGGGCCCCGCTATCGTCCTCGCCGGCCTTCCCCCAAACCTGTTGCTGGTTCGCGTGTCGGGAGGTCGTCATGCACGTCGTCGCCAGGGTCCGCCTGTTCCTGGTCCGTCATCCGTGGGTGTGGTGGGCGGCGATCGCCGTCGTCGCCATCGTCGTCGGGGTCAGCGTCGGCGGGGCGGTGCGCCGCCTCGACGAGGAGCGCCGCTCGTGGGGCGAGCCCCGCCAGGTCTGGGTCGCCATGGCCGACACCGCGCCCGGTGAGCCGATCGTCGCCGATGCCCGCACCTACCCGGTGTCGATGGTCCCGGCCGGTGCGCTCGACGCGCCACCGGCCGGCGCCGCCCGCCAGCGGATCGCCGCCGGCGAGGTGATCGTCGCCGACGACGTCACCACCACCGGCACGCCCGGCCTGATCCCGCCGGGCTGGGTGGCGGTCCCGGTCGCCCAGCGCTCGCCGGTCGCCCACGTCGGCGACGAGGTGGCCGCCTTCGCCGACGGCCGCCACCTGGCCGACGGCGTGGTCGTCGCCGTCGACGCCGACCAGGTCGTGGTCGCCATCCCCGCCGAATCGGCGCCCGCCGTCACCCAGGCCGTGCCGGGCGGCGCCGTGGTCGTCGGCCTCGTCGGCCCGCCGGACGGGACATGAGGGTCCTCATGATCTGCCGACGGATCGACGGGACCGTGGGGCATGTGTGGCAGCTCGGATGCGGGTGTCACGATGGGGCGCGTGGAGCCGACGGTCGAGGACGGACAGATGGAGGTCGTGCGGCACGCGCTCCGCCACTGGGGCCTCGATGCCGAACGCGTCGCGCCCGCCGCTGGTGGCGCCACCAACGCGGTGTACGAGGTCGGCACTGCCGGGGCTGCGAGGTGGTTCCTGCGCCGGTATCGCCGCACGGATCCCGTCGCCGTCGAGCGTGAGCACGGCGTCATCGCGCATGCTGCGGCGGGTGGCGTCCCGACGCCGCAACCGGTGCCCGCCGCGTCTGGCGGCTCGACGGTGGTGCACGAGGACGGCTCGATGTGGGCGCTGTTCCCGGCAGCGACCGGGCGACAGTTCGACGACGTCGACGTCGAGCGCGCCCGGGCCGCTGGCACCGCCCTCGCGCGCCTCCACCTGGCACTCGTCGACCTCGATGCGGCTGCGCTCGGGCTGCCCGCTCCTCGGCTGTCGTGGAGCGGGCCCGACTGGATCGCCCGATTGCGTCGGGTGTTGGCGGCGATCGACGACCTGGAGCACTCCGACGAGGTCGCCGAGCGCGCCCGGGAGCGGATCAGTCGCTAGATCGGCTGGCTTCAGAGCTCGCAGTGCCCGCATGCCGACGCGCCACTCACGACCAGGCAGGCGATCCATGGGGACTACCAGCAGGCGAACCTGTTCTTCGACGGTTCAGAGGTCTCGGGCGTCATCGACTGGGACACGACGACCTCCATGCCGCCCGCCTACGAGGTCGCCCGCGCCGTGTACTTCATGTGCGAGATGGAACCCGAGCGCACCGAGGCCCTGCTGGCCGGGTACTGCGACGTGCGTGCGATGGGAGACGACGAGCTCATCGACGGAGCACGAGCCTGGGGCACCTTCGCCGACCACCACGTGTGGCCGGTCGAGGAGCGATACCTCCACGACAACGTGCCGCGGAGCGGTTCATCTGGCGGCGGCCGTTCCGGCCGTTCCGAGACGAGTGGCATGCTGCGACCCGCGGCCGGTACGCGCTCGACCGGTGACGCCACCTCGGCGACGACCGGTTCCTGCACGTCGCGCGGCGCGCAGCCAGCTGGAGACGGACGACCGATCGAGTGCCCGCGCCGTGGTCGCCACCCTCGCTCACCGGGTCGAGGCAGATGCGCCCGGGATCTCCTCGAGCGAGTGGAACACGGGGATGCCGCGGGCCCGTGCGATCGCCACGTCCTGGTCCGCGCCACGCGACTCGCCCGGCAGGCGCAGGACCGCATCGCAGTGCTGGAGGAGGCGTTCCGCAGTGGGATACATCACCTCGGCGGCCAGCGGGTCGGTCGGCCCGCTCGCGCCTGCGCTCGCGAGCACGGGCAGTGCGACCCACTCCCCGATCATCGGCACGTGGCCGGCTCGGAAGATCGGCCAGGCGGCCTGCTCCAGGCGCTTCAGGTTCCTGGCCATCAGCTCGGGGTCGCCATCGGTGCCTGAGGCGTAGGGGCCGGCGATCAGGATCAACATCGGCTTGCTCATCGTCGGCACGATACAGCAGAAACGTGCAAGAATAGGAAGGAAGGAAGGATGCTCGCTGCGTCACGCAAGGACCTGCTCCTGGAACGGCTGCGCCAGGACGGCCGCATCGTCGCCAAGGAGATCGCCGCCGAGCTGGGCCTGTCGGAGGACAGCATCCGACGGGACCTGCGCGAGCTCGATGCCGCGGGCCTGGCCGTGCGCGTCTACGGCGGGGCGCTTCCCGCCTCGCCGGCCGTCGCCGACTACGCCGCACGCGCCTCGGTCGCGCCCGCCAGCAAGCGACGCGTCGCTGCCGCGGCCGTCGCCCTCATCGAGCCTGGTTCCACCGTCATCTTCGACGGCGGCACCACGACCCTGGCGATGACCGACGCGCTGCCGAAGCGGTTCCGCGTCACGATCATCACGCACAGCCCGACCGTTGCCGCAGCCCTCCTCGGCCACGAGGCCGAGGTCTTCCTGATCGGCGGTCAGATCTTCAAGCACTCCGCCGTCGCCTGCGGCGCCGCCGCGGTCGAGGCCGCGAGCAGGATCAGCGCGGACCTGTTCTTTCTCGGCGTCACCGGCATCCACCCCACCGCCGGCCTGACCACCGGAGATGCCGACGAGGCGGCCATGAAGCGTGCTCTCGCCTCGCGCGCCGCGGAGACCTACGTGCTCGGCAGCGACGAGAAGATCGGCACGGCCTCCCGCTACGGCGTCCTCCCGCTCGACGCGATCGCCGGGGTCATCACCGACACGCCCGGGAACGACCCGACCTCACGACAGCTCGCCAAGGCCGGCGTCACCCTCGTCCACGCGAACTGACCCCGTCGACGACCTCCGCCGACCGGCGCCGGGGCCGGCAGCTGATGGCGTCGCTGATCGACTCGCCCGCCCGCGGCATCCCCGACGCGCCGTCGACGTGCTCGCCTACCTCGACTCCCAGACCCAGCCCAGACCCCCCAGACGCGGCACCCGCGGTGGCGTAGCATCAGTGCCATGAGCACGCCTGCCCGCAAGACCGACGATGCGGCTCCGCACGGCACCTCGTTGTTGCCGCGCGACCTCACGGCGGCGCAGCGGCAGGCTGCTCCGGTGCTGGCGTCTCTGGATGCGCTGCTCATCGAGGAGCTGTCCGACGAGGAGTACGACGCCTTCATCGCCGCGATCCGGTCGTGAACCTCGCCGTCGACACGGGCGTGTTCAGCGCGTCGCTGAGCCGACGCGAGCGGCTGATGTTCGCCGAGCACCTGCGGCTGCTCCCCGGGAACCAGCTCTACCTCGCTGCAGTCACCGTCGCCGAGCTCCGGTACGGCGCACTGGTGGCCGGATGGGGCGAGGCTCGCCGAGCGCGTCTGGAGCAGGCGATCGAAGCCACCACCGTCGTTCCGGTGAGCAACGCGCTCGTTGACCGCAGCCGCGACCTTGCGGTTCGAGTGCCGGGAAGTCGGTCACCCGCTCGCCGCCGCGATCCACGCGAACGACTTGTGGATTGCCGCCAGCGCCCGGCACATCGACGCTCCGCTGGTGACGGCCGACACCGTGTTCCGCGAGGTGCCAGGCCTGTCGATCCTCCCCGCGTAGCGGCCGCCGTGCTCTCTAGCGGAACGACGTTGCGGCGACGATCAGGACGGCCATGCCGGCGATCACCCGGTAGACGACGAACGGGCGGAAGCTGTGCGTGCGCACGAAGCGCATCAGGCCCCACACGGCGAGCAGGCCGGAGACCCCGGACGTGACGATGCCGACGGTCATCGGCCAGCCGAGCCCGCTCGGGATCCCGTCCTTGACCAGCTTGGCCATCTCGAACACGATGGCGCCGAGGGTGACCGGCACCGCCATCAGGAAGCTCGCCCGGGCGGCGGCGTCGCGGTCGAGGCCGACGAAGCGCCCCGCGGTGATCGTGATCCCCGAGCGTGACGTCCCCGGGTTGAGCGCCAGCACCTGCGCGGCACCGATCGTCAGCGAATCGCGCAGGCCGTAGTCGTCGAGCTTGCGCCGGCCTGCTGCCCGGTCGGCCCAGCCGAGCAGCAGGCCGCCGACGATCAGCGACACGGCGATGATCACCGGCTTGCCGAGGTGGTCGGTGATCGCGTCGGAGAACAGCGCACCGGCGATCGCCGCGGGGATCGACGACAGCAGCAGCAGCCACGCCAGCTTGCCGTCGCGCGTCGCCGGCCGGTCCCGGTGCAGCGCCGTCTCGACGCCGGCGCGGACGTACACGCTGAGGTCGCGGCGGAAGTAGGCGACCATCGCCACCAGCGTGCCGATGTGCAGGGCGACGTCGAACGCCTTCTCGACCGCGGCGTCGCCGAAGTCGTGCCAGCCGAACAGCCACGGGACGAGGATGAGGTGCCCGCTCGACGAGATCGGCAAGAACTCGGTGAGGCCCTGGACGAGCCCGAGCACGATGGCATGGAGGATCGGCACGAGCGACGTTTCTAGCGCGGGCGCCCGTCAGATGCGCGGCGAGCGCCGGAGCTGACGAGCACGATCGGATTCAGTCGACCGTGGTGCCCGGCAGGATGCGGGCCTTCCAGGGGCGGGCCTCGTCCCAGTGGTGGCCGACCACCCGAGCCTCGCTGAGCTTGGCGAGGAAGTCGGCCGGGCCGTCGAAGTCCGGCATCTCCACGTACGCCGCGCCGAGCGCGTTGGGGACGTGGGCATCGCTGCCGGCGCCGCCGGCGAGGTCGAAGCCGGCGGCGAAGTCGGCGGCCTGCTGGTTCAAGCTGCGCAACGAGGTCTTGGCGTTGAGGACCTCGACGGCGTCGATCAGGCCGCGCTCGGCGAGGTCGCGCAGCGCCGGCTCGGCCATGTTGCGGCGCATCGGGTCGAACGGGTGGGGGATGTAGACGACGCCGCCCTGCGCCCGGATCTGCTCGGCTGCCTCGGCCGGCGGCGTGCCGACCGGCACCCGCTCGGTGAGGAACAGGCCGATGATCTCGCCGGCGTGGGTGCGCAGCTCCTCGCCGACGATCACCCGGCACGGCAGCCGCTCGGCCAGCTCGACGGCGCCACGGATCGCGTTGTGATCGGTGATGCACAGCACGTCCAGCCCGGACTCGACGACGGCCTGCTCCACCTCGTCGGGCGTCGTCGTGCTGTCGCCGCTCCACATCGTGTGGCTGTGCAGGTCGACGCGCACCCAACCGGCCGGGCACGGCTCGGCGAGGTGGGGATGGCGTTCGACGGCCACCGGATGGGGGGCGGGCACGGTCCGCGACGCTACCGGTACGTACGCTCGGCGGCCGTGGCGCGGACGATGCTGGTGACGGGCGGCAGCGGGTTCCTCGGCCGCCATCTCGCCGAGGCTCGCGGCGCGCGGGCGTGGTCGTGGATCGCCCCGTCGTCCCACGATCTCGATCTGCGCGACCGCGAGCGAGTGCTCGAACACGTCTGCGAGCGGAAGCCGAGCGTCGTCGTCCACCTCGCCTACCGGCGCGACGACGCGAGGTCGATCGTCGAGGCCAGCGCGAACGTCGCCGAGGCCTCGGCGACGTGCCGGGCGCGCCTCGTGCACCTGTCGAGCGACGTCGTGTTCGCCGGGCGCGAGCAGCCGTACGTGGAGGACGACCCGCCCGATGCCGTCATGGACTACGGGCGCTGGAAGGCCGAAGCCGAGCGGCGGGTGGCGGCGGCATGCGCCAACTCGGTGCTGGTGCGCACGTCGCTGCTGTACGGCACGACGCGGTTGGCGCCGTGGCAGGAGGCGATCCGTGACCGCCAGCCGGTCACGTGGTTCACCGACGAGCTCCGCTGCCCGACGCATGCCGCCGACATCGCCGAGGCGATCTGCCTGCTCGCCCGCCGCACCGACGTGCGCGGGCCGTTGCACGTCGCCGCCCCGGAACCGATCGGCCGCGCCGGTCTCGCCCAGGCGATGGCCGACTGGCTGCACCTCGGCGACGGCGCCGTGCGCACCGGCGCCGGCGTCCCCCACGACCGCCCCGGCCGCCTGATCCTCGACAGCTCACGAGCCGCGGCGCTCGGGATCACCTGCCGGACGATCTCGGCGGCCCTCCGCTGATCACCCGAGATTCGAGATGTGCGCACCGGCGCCACACATCTCCCATCGCACCACGAACCCCGCCAGACGCGATTCGAGATGTGCGCAACTGTTGCGCACATCTCGAATCACACCGAGAGACGGGGCGGCTACGCGCCTGACATCGTCACGTCGCGGATGACGAGGCTGACTCCGGCGGCGCGCATCGGCAGCCAGTCGACATCGGCACCGACCTCGACGACGTCGAGCAGCATTCGCTGCAGCGTCGAGCCGATCGTGAACTCGCGCACCGGGCCGCCGAGCTGGCCACCACTGATCAGCAGGCCTGCCGCCCCGGCGGAGAAGTCGCCGCTGACCGGGTTGACGCCGCTGTGCAACCCCTGCACGGACTGGACGAGCACGCCGTCGTCGATGTCGGCGATCAGCGCGGCCTGGCAGCGCGTCCCCGGGGCGAGCTGCAGCGCCAGGCAGCCGACGCCCGGCGTGCCCTTGAACCCGCCGCGCACCGCGTTGCCGGTGGACACCGCCCCGGCACGACGAGCCGAGTAGCTGTTGTGCACGAACTGGCGCAGCTGGCCGTCGACGATCAACGGGTTGCGCCGCGCCGCCAGCCCCTCGCCGTCGATGTCGGTGGCCGAGTAGGCCAGCGCGTTGGTCGGGTCGTCGACGAGCGTGACGAGCGGGCTGGCGACCTGCTCGCCGAGGCGGTCCTTGAACAGGCTGCGGCCCTTGGCGACGCTCTCGCCGTTCAGCGTCCCGCCGATGATCCCGAGGAAGCTGGCGGTGACGTACGGGTCGAGCACCACGGTGAGGCGCCGAGACGCCGGCTTGGTGGCGCCGAGCAGGCGGGTGGCCCGGCCCGCCGCGTCGCCGGCCGCCTTGGCCAGGTCGAAGTCGTCGGGCGAGCGGCCGACGGTGAACCCGAAGCCCGTCTGGGTCTCGCCGTCGTCGTCGGCCAGCGTCGACACGACGAGGTAGCAGCCGTTCTCCCGCCCACTGCGGCGGATCCCCGTGGTGGTGGCCACCGCCGACTCGCCGGCGACGTCGGCGTAGTTGGCGTCGTCGACGCGCACCCGCGGGTCGGCGGCCAGCGCCAACCGCTCCAGCTCCTTGGCCAGCTCCACCTTGCGCGCCGTCGGGTAGGCGGCGAGCGCCTCGCTCCACAGCTGCTGATCGACGACGTCGATGCCGTCCGGCTCGGCGAGCGCGGCCCACTCGTCGCGGGTGCCGAAGGTGACGTTGTCCCGCGCCTCCTCCAGCGCGATCGCCACCGCCTCGTCGTCGAGCGTGCCGGCGTAGGAGAACCCGGTGCGCCCGTCCCGGACGACGCGGATGCCGATGCCCTCGCTCTGCGCGCTGACGAAGTGCTCCACCTCGCCCTCGTAGACGCGGACCTGTGTCTCGCTCTCCCGGGACACGTACGCCTCGACCTGCTCGCCGGCGGCAGCGTGAGCGACGACGCGCTCGGCAATCTCCAAGAGCTCCGAGCTCACGCCGTCACCTCCCGGGGGCTGCGCCCCCGAAAGCCGTCCACGCCCGGTTCGCTGCGCTCGCTCATGCCGCGGTCCCCCCGACCGTCAGGGCGCGCACCCGCAGGGTCGGCTGGCCGTCGCCGACCGGCACGCCCTGACCGTCCTTGCCGCACGTGCCGGGGTTGCCCATCGCGAAGTCGTTGCCGAGCAGGTCGATGTCGCGCAGCACCTGCGGGCCGTTGCCGATCAGGTTGGAGTCGCGCAGCGGCTCGGTGATCTGCCCGTTCTCGATCAGGTAGGCCTCGGTCATCCCGAACACGAAGTCGCCGGACGCGGTGTTCACGCTGCCACCGCCGAGGTGGGCGACGTACACGCCGTACTCGGTGTCGCGCACGATGTCGTCGGGGTCCTCGGTGCCGTTGAGCACGTACGTGTTCGTCATCCGAACCATCGGCAGGTGCATGTAGCTCTGGCGGCGGCCGTTGCCGCTCGGGCGGCGGCCCTCCTTGCGCGAGCGGAGGTGATCCCACATGTAGTCGGTGAGGACGCCGTCCTCGATGAGCACGTTGTACTGGCTGTCGTGGCCCTCGTCGTCGATGCCGATCGCGCCCCACTCCCCCGGCATCGTCCCGTCGTCGACGAGTGTCACCAGCGGCGAGGCGACCAGCTCGCCGCGCTTGCCGCGGTAGACGCTGGCGCCCTTGCCGACGAGGTCGGCCTCCAGGCCGTGACCGCACGCCTCGTGGAACAGCACGCCGCCGCTGCCGCGCTGGATGACGACCGGCAGCGAGCCGCTCGGCGCCGGCCGGGCGCCGAGCTTGGTGAGCGCCTGACGGGCCGCGTCGCGGGCCAGGTCGCGCGGGTCGAAGCGGTCGAAGATCTCGTAGCCGTGGGTGGTGCCCATGCTCTGGTAGCCGGTCTGCATCCCGGCGTCGCCGCCGGCAACGGCGCTGACCCGCATCATCGCCCGGACCTGCTCGTCGGTGGCGAGGACGCCGTCGGTGTTGGCCACGAGGATGTGCTTGCGCGAGTCGGCATAGCCGGCCGACACCTGGACGATCGCCCCGCCGGCCGAGCGGGCGGCGTCGTCGACGCTGCGCAGCAGGGCGACGCGGTCGGCCTTGGGCACCTCGTCCGGGTAGCGCTCGACGGCGCTGACGCGGTGGCTGCCCCGTGGCGTCAGCGCGATCACCCGCGCCTCGCCGTCGCCCTGGCTGGCGGCCGCGGCGGCTGCCTCGGCGGCTGCGAGCAGGCCGCGCTCGGACAGGTCGGCGGTGTGGGCGAAGCCGGTGGTCTCGCCCTTGATGACGCGGATCCCGGCGCCGCGGTCGCGGCCGCTGGTGACCTGCTCGATGCGGCCGTCGTCGAGCGATGCGGACGTGGTCCGCTTGTCCTCGGCGTAGACCTCGGCGAACTCCGCACCGGTGCGCACCGCGCTGGCCAGCACCCGCTCCAAGACGTCCTGGTCGATCATGAGCGCAGCTCGTGATCGACCGGCCGGCGCAGCGCCAGCGGAGCGGACGACGATGGGGCGCAGCGGGTCCGGGGCGCGTCCCCCGCATGTTGGCGATCACAGGTCGAGCCTACCGAGGGGGTGTCACACGGCCGTTTGGCCGGGTGGAGGTGAACACCCGTAGCCTCGTCGCCGTGGGTGCAGAGGTCGGCATGCGCGGGATCGCCACGATGGTCGTCGGGGACGACGACACGTCGATCGCGATGCGTTCGGGCGAGGTGGCCGTGCTGGCCACGCCGCGCATCGTCGCCCTGTGCGAGGAGGCCACGTGCACGGCGCTGACCGGGCGCCTCCAACCGGGCTGCACGTCCGTCGGCATGCGCGTCCAGATCGACCACCTCCACCCGACGGCGATCGGCCAATCGGTCGAGGCCGAGGCCATCCTCGACAAGATCGAGGGGCGCCGCCTCGTCTTCACCGTCTCGGCGTCCGACGCCAAGGGCCTCGTCGCCGCCGGCAAGGTCACGAGGGTCGTCGTCGATCTCGACAAGTTCATCGCCAAGACGGAGTAGGTCCTTCTCCCTCGATTCGCTCGATCATCTCGGTCGAGCTCGCGGGCTCGACGGCGCAGCGCACGCCGAGGCCGGAGCCGGTGAGGAAGTGCGCCGGGCGGGAGGGGTCCCGTTCCAGCTTCTGGCGGATGCTGGCGAGGTGGACGCGCACCAACCGAGGCTGCACCTCGATGCCGTCGCCCCACACGTGGTCGAGCAGCTGACGGCAGGTGACGAGCCGGCCGGGGTTGCGCGCCAGGCGCTCGACGATCGCCCACTCGGTGCGGGTCGGCGTCACCGGCCGGCGCGGCTCGCCGGCGGTCGCGGTGCGCGTGCGGAGGTCGATCGTGAACCAGTCGGTGGTCAGCACCGGCTCGGTCTCTGCGAACGTCACGGCCCGCCGCAGCGTGGCCCGCAGCCGGGCGAGGAGCCCGCCCATCCCGAACGGCTTGGTCACGTAGTCGTCGGCCCCGGCGTCGAGGGCGCGGACCTTCGTCCGCTCGTCGTCGCAGGCGGTGAGCACGATCACCGGCACGTCGCTCCAGCGACGCAGCGCCTCCAGCACGGACAGCCCGGCGGCGGTCGGCAGGCCGAGGTCGAGCAGCACGAGGTCGGGACGGTCGGCGGCGGCGCGCTGCACGCCCCCGAGGATCACGGGCATGAGCTCGCCTCATGGCCCGTCGACCGAGCGACCGCCAGGGAGCCGGACGACGACGGGGTCCGGGGGCGCACACCCCCGAGGATCACGGACACGCGGGCACCCTCCTGAGGACGATCGTGACGATCAGCCCGCCGCCGGGCGTGTCGTCGAACGTGAGGCGGCCACCCATCGCGCCGACGAAGCCCTGGGCGATGCTCAGCCCGAGGCCGACGCCGACGCCGCTGCACTGATCGCCGAGGCGTTGGAACGGTTCGAGCACCTGGCGGCGCCGGCTCGGGGCGATGCCGGGGCCGTGGTCGACGATGCGCAGGTGGACGCCGTCGCCGACCACGGCGGCGTCGATGCGCACCGGCGTGCCGGTCGCCGGGTTGAACCGGCAGGCGTTGGCGAGGACGTTGGCGACGGCGCGCTCCAGCAGCACCGCGTCGGCGTCGACGAGCGGCAGCTCCGCCGGCAGCTGCACGACCACGCCGGTGGCCGGCTCGCCGACGGCAGCGACCGCGGCCTGGACCACCTCCACGAGCGGCGTCGGGCGGGCATCGGTGGCCAGCTCGCCGATCTGCAGGCGGCTGGCGTCGAGCAGGTTGCCGACGAGCCGGTCGAGGCGGTCGGTCTCGGCCTCGACGGTGGCCAGCGCATCGTCGAGCTGCGCCGGGCTCCACTGCACGTCGGGGTCGCGCAGCCCGCTGACCATCGCCTTGATCGACGCCAGCGGGCTGCGCAGGTCGTGGGACACGGCGCGCAGCATGGCCGTGCGCACCGCGTCGATCTCCGTCAGCGCCGCGGCGCCGGCCGCGCGGCCAGCAAGGCGACGGGGGTGCAGGGCGGCGCTGAGCTGGTCGGCGAGGACGCGCAGGACGCGCTCCTCGTCGTCGGTGAGCGACCGCCCGTACACCTCGAACTCGCCGGCCGGTTCGCGATCCGGTCCTGACAACGCCAAACGCAGCGTCGGCGCCCCGTCGACGTCGCCGGCGACCAGCGCCGTGCCGTCGACGTCCCCACCATCGCCGTGCGATTCGAGATGTGCAGCGCCGATGCGCACATCTCGCATCACGCCAGGCGTCACCACCCCACCGCCGCCGTGCGATTCGAGATGTGCAGCGCCGATGCGCACATCTCGCATCACGCCAGGCGTCACCACCCCACCATCGCCGTGCGATTCGAGATGTGCAGCGCCGATGCGCACATCTCGCATCACGCCAGGCGTCACCACCCCACCATCGCCGTGCGATTCGAGATGTGCAGCGCCGATGCGCACATCTCGAATCGCGTCGCTTGCATCGGCGCCGGGGTCGGCCGGGGTGCGCATGCGGACGCCGGCGAGCTCGAACGTGGCGCGGATCTGGGCGAGCATCGCCGGCAGCGGATCGGCCTCGGCGGCGAGGTTCGCCGCCGAGCGGGCCAGCGCATCGGCCTGCCGGCGGGCGCGACGAGCCTCGCGGGCGCGGCGGGAGACGATGTCGACGAGCCAGCCGACGGCGGCAGCGACGACGACAAACACCACCAGGGCGACGACGTTCTCGCCGGCGGTGATCGTGAACGTGTGGATCGGGTCGACGAAGTACCAGTTGACGAGGAACGACGCGGCGACCGCGGCGACGACCCCGACGATCCGCCCGCCGATCGCCGCCACCAGCAGTACGACGACGAGGTACAGCAGCAGCACGGACGACAGCGCCACGCTGCCCCGGGCACGGCTCATCGCCACGGTCAGCAGCGGCAGGGCGACGAGCCCGAGCACGGCGGCGACCACCACCCGGACCGGCGACAGCACAACAGCGCGTCGCTGGCGCGTCTCACTGCGTCGTCCGTGCGTGGGCTGCTGCTGGACGGCCACGTCCACGGCGATCACGTGCACGTCGAACGTCGTCGCCCGGCGGGCGAGGCGGGCGACGAACGAGCCGTGGACGAGCTCGTGCCAGCGGCTGCGCCGGCTGACCCCGAGAACCAGCTGGGTGGCGTTCGACGTCCTGGCGAACTCGACGAGCGCGGCCACCGGGTCGTCGCCGACCACCTCGAACACCTCGCCGCCGAGCTCGCCGACGAGCTGGCGCTGCTCGGCGAGGGCCGGGGCGGCACGCCGCTGCAGGCCGTCGTCGACGGCGACGTGCACCCCGACCAGCTCGCCGCCGAGCCGGCCGGCCAGCCGTGACGCCCGGCGGATCACCGTGTCGCCGCCGGGCGCCCCCGTCAGGCCGACGACGACGCGCTCGCGGGTCTCCCACCGCTCGGAGATGCCGTGGCGCTCGCGGTAGCCGTGCAGCGCCTCGTCGACCCGGTCGGCCAGCCACAGCAGCGCCAGCTCGCGCAGCGCCCCGAGGTTGCCGGGCCGGAAGTAGTTGCCGAGCGCGGCGTCGATCTTCTCGGCGGCGTAGATGTTGCCGTGGGCCATCCGCCGACGGATCGCCTCCGGGGTCATGTCGACGAGCTCGATCTGGTCGGCGCCGCGCACGATCACGTCGGGGACGGTCTCGCGCTGCACCGTCCCGGTGATCTGGTCGACGACGTCGTTCAGCGACTCGAGGTGCTGGACGTTGAGCGTGGTGATCACGTCGATGCCGGCGTCGAGCAGCTCGTCGACGTCCTGCCAGCGCTTGTCGTGACGCGACCCGGGCACGTTGGTGTGGGCGTACTCGTCGACGAGGGCGACGTCGGGCCGCCGGGTGAGGACCGCGTCGACGTCCATCTCCGACAGCGTCGTGCCGCGGTACTCGATCGCCCGCCGGGGCACGATCTCCAGCCCCTGCAGCCGGGCCGCGGTCTGCGACCGGCCGTGGGTCTCGACGACGGCGACGACCACGTCGGTGCCGCGGTCGGCACGCCGGTGACCCTCGTCGAGCATCGCGAACGTCTTGCCGACCCCCGGTGACGCGCCGAGGTAGACCCGCAGCGAGCCGCGGCGGGTCGCCATCGGTCAGCCGCCTCCCACCGTGTCGTCGAGCGCGGCGTCGTCGAGCGCCAGGTTGAGCTGCAGGACGTCGACACCCGGTACGCCGAGGACCCCGAACGTGCGGCCGTCGGTGTGCTCGTCGACCAGGCGGAGCACACCGGCGATCGGCATGTCGCGGGCGGCCGCGACTCGGCTCGCCTGCAGGCGGGCGTTGGCGACGCTGATGTCCGGGTCGAGGCCCGAGCCGGACGCGGTGACCGCGTCGACGGGGACGAGCTGCTCGGCAGCGAGCCCGTTCTCGCTGCGGTACGCGGCGACGCGCTCCTGCACGGCCTGCAGCAGGTCCGGGTTGAGCGGGCCGAGGTTCGAGCCGGAGCTGGCCGAACCGTCGTAGCCGTCGGCACCGGCCGCCGACGGCCGCGGGTGGAAGTACTGCTCGCCGGTGAAGTTCTGCCCGAGCAGCGAGCTGCCGACCACCTGGCCGTCGCGGGTGATCAGGCTGCCGTTGGCCTTGTCGTGGAAGGCCAGCTGGCCGATCCCAGTGGCGACCACGGGATAGACGATGCCGGCCACGACGGTGAACACGGCGAGCACGACGATCGCTGGGCGGAGCTGGCGCAGGAAGGCGTTCATCACTTGACCCCCAGGGCCGCGACGATCAGGTCGATGAGCTTGATGCCGACGAACGGGGCGATCATCCCGCCGAGCCCGTAGACGAGCAGGTTGAGGCGCAGCACCGCCGACGCCGCCTCGGCACGGAAGCGCACGCCGCGCAGCGCCAGCGGGACGAGGGCGACGATGACCAGCGCGTTGAAGATCACCGCCGACAGGATCGCCGAGCGCGGGCTGTCGAGGTCCATGACGTTGAGCCGGTCGAGCGCCGGCAGCACACCGGAGAACATCGCCGGGATGATCGCGAAGTACTTGGCGACGTCGTTGGCGATCGAGAACGTCGTCAGCGCGCCACGGGTGATCAGCAGCTGCTTGCCGACCTCGACGATCTCGATGAGCTTCGTCGGGTTGGAGTCGAGGTCGACCATGTTGCCGGCCTCCTTGGCGGCCTGCGTGCCGCTGTTCATCGCCACCCCGACGTCGGCCTGGGCCAGCGCCGGCGCGTCGTTGGTGCCGTCGCCGGTCATCGCCACAAGGTTGCCGCCGGCCTGCTCGCGCTTGATCAGCGCCATCTTGTCCTCCGGCTTCGCCTCGGCGAGGAAGTCGTCGACGCCCGCCTCCGCGGCGATCGCCGCCGCGGTCAGCGGGTTGTCGCCGGTGATCATCACGGTGCGGATGCCCATCGCCCGCAGCTCGTCGAAGCGCTCGGTCATGCCCGGCTTGACCGTGTCCTTGAGGCGGATCACGCCGAGGACCCGCCACGTCTGGCCGGCGGCGGACCCGCGCCTGTCGATGACCACGAGCGGCGTCGCCCCCTCGCGCGACACCTGCTCGACGATCGGCAGCAGCTCCAGCGGCACCCGGCCGCCCTCGGCCTCGGCCTCGGCCTCGGCCTCGACGAAGCGGCGCACCGAGTCGGCCGCGCCCTTGCGCACCTGGCGGCCGTCGCTCAGGTCCATGCCCGACATCCGCGTCTGGGCGGTGAACGGCACCAGCACGGCGTCGCGATCCTCGACGATCGCCAGCCCGAAGTCGCGCACCGCGAGCTCGACGATCGAGCGGCCCTCCGGCGTCTCGTCGGCCAACGACGACGCCAGCGCGCCCTCGGCGAGCTCCACGTCCGTCACGCCCTGCACCGGGATCAGCTCGGCCGCCTGACGGGCACCGAACGTGATCGTGCCGGTCTTGTCGAGCAGCAGCGTGGTGACGTCGCCGGCCGCCTCGACGGCCCGCCCGCTCATCGCCAGCACGTTGCGCTGCACGAGGCGGTCCATCCCGGCGATGCCGATCGCCGACAGCAGCCCGCCGATCGTCGTCGGGATCAGGCAGACGAGCAGGGCGACGAGGACGATGATCGACTGCTCGGCGCCGGAGTAGACGGCGAACGGCTGCAGGGTCACGACGGCGAGCACGAAGATGATCGTCAGCCCGGCGAGCAGGATCGACAGGGCGATCTCGTTCGGGGTCTTCTGGCGATCGGCGCCCTCGACGAGGGCGATCATCCGGTCGAGGAACGTCTCACCCGGCTTGGCGGTGATCCGCACGACGATCTCGTCGGACAGCACCCGGGTGCCGCCGGTGACCGCCGAGCGGTCGCCGCCCGACTCGCGGATCACCGGCGCCGACTCACCGGTGATCGCCGACTCGTCGACGGTGGCGATGCCCTCGATCACGTCGCCGTCGCCGGGGATCACCTCGCCGGCGGCGACGACGCACAGGTCGCCGATCTGCAGCGCCGACGAGGAGCGCTCCTCGATCGTCCCGTCGGTCCGGCGGACCCGGGCAACGGTGTCGGCGCGCGTCTGGCGCAGCGCCGCCGCCTGTGCCTTGCCGCGGCCCTCGGCCATCGCCTCGGCGAAGTTGGCGAACAGCACGGTGCCCCACAGGAACAGCGCCACCAGCCCGGCAAAGGCGTTCTGCTGCGCACTGGCGGAGCCGAGGTCGCGGAAGAACAGCACCGTGGTGAGCACCGAGCCGACCTCGACGATGAACATCACCGGGTTGCGCATCATCGTGCGCGGGTTGAGCTTCTTGAACGACTCGACGGTCGCGCTGCGCACGATCGCACGGTCGAAGATCGACGAGGCTCCCGGAGCCTTGCGACGAACCTTCGGCGGCCGCTGCTCGTCAGGTCGTTGCGCTTGCAACGTCAGGCTCATCAGAGGTCCTCCGGCCGAAGTGTCAGTGGGGGGAGCACGAGGGGGGCGCTCCGCGATCCCCCCTCGTCATGGCCGGATCCGGCTCTGCCGGTCCGGTCATCACAGGTTGGGTGCGGCCCCAGGCCGCTCTTCGAAGCTCGACCGAACGGAGCGAGCGAAGCGAGCGAGAGAGGTCGAATCACAGCGTCAGGTGCTCGAGGATCGGGCCGAGCGCCAGGGCGGGGAAGAAGGTCAGGCCGGCGACGATCATCACCACGCCGACGACGAGGCCGCCGAACAGCGGGGTGTGCGTCGGCAACGTGCCGGCGGTGTTCGACACCTTCGGCTTGCCGGCCAGCGAGCCGCCGACGGCCAGCGCCGGGACGATCAGGAAGAACCGCCCGATCAGCATCGCCAGGCCCTGCGTCACCGTGTACCAGTGCGTGCCGGTCGACTGGTAGCCGAACGCCGAGCCGTTGTCGTTGCTCGCCGAGGCGAAGTTGTAGAGCACCTCGGAGAGCCCGTGCGGGCCGGCCTGGTAGGTCGCCGCCGACTTCAGCATCACCGATGCCGCGGCGAAGCCGAGCAGCGCCATCGGCATCGCCAGGATGTACAGCGTCACCAGCTTCATCTCCGGCGCCTGGATCTTCTTGCCGAGGTACTCGGGCGTGCGCCCGACCATCAGCCCGGCGATGAACACGGCGAGCAGGGCGAAGTGCAGCATGCCCATCAGGCCGACGCCGACGCCGCCCGGCGACACCTCGCCGAGCATCATGCTCAACGTCGGCGTCAACCCGCCGAGCGGCGTGAACGAGTCGTGCATGCAGTTCACCGCACCCGCCGACGTGCCCGTCGTCGCGCCGGCGAACAGGCCGCAGTCGGCGGCGCCGATGCGGACCTCCTTGCCCTCGAGGTTGCCGCCGCCCTGCGTCGTCGACATCGACTGGTCGACCCCGATCGCGGTCAGCCGCGGGTTGCCGTTCTGCTCGGCGAAGGCGGTGAAGCCGGCGAAGACGACGAGGATCCCGGCCATCACCGCCAGCAGCAGCCGCGACTGCCGGCGGTCGCGGACCATCCTGCCGAACATCACGACGACGGCGAACGGCACGAGCAGCAGCGCGTAGAGCTCGAGGAGGTTGCTGATCGCCGTCGGGTTCTCGAACGGATGCGCCGAGTTGGCGTTGAGCGGACCACCGCCGTTCGTGCCGAGCATCTTGATCGCCTCCTGCGAGGCGAACGGCCCGCCGGGGATCAGCTGCGTGCTGCCCTCGACGGTGTGCGCCGTGGTGAAGCCGTGCAGGTTCTGGACGACGCCCTGCGACAGCAGCAACACGCTGAACAGCAGCGCCAGCGGCAGCAGCACCCGGGTCATCGTGCGGACGAGGTCCACCCAGAAGTTGCCGAGCTGGCGGGTGCGGGTGCGGATCAGGCCGCGGATGATCGCCACCGCGACGACGATGCCGACGGCCGCGGAGACGAAGTTCTGCACGGTCAGGGCGAGCATCTGGGTGAGGTGGCTCATGGTCTGCTCGCCCGAGTACCACTGCCAGTTCGTGTTCGTCACGAAGCTGACCGCGGTGTTCCACGCGCCCGACGGCGACACCGCGGTGCGGTCGGTCGGGTTGAACGGCAGCCAGCCCTGCAGCCGCTGGACCGCGTAGACGGCGAGGATCGAGACGAGGCTGAACGCCAGCAGCGAGATCGCGTACACGTTCCAGCGCTGCTCGCGCTTCGGGTCGATCCGGCAGATCCGGTAGATCGCCCGGTCGATCGGCTCGAAGAACCGCTCGCCGGGCGCCCTGTCGCTCGCGTAGACGAGGGCCATGTAGCGGCCGAGCGGTGGCGCCGTGACGGCGAGGGCGACGACGAGCAGGAGCGCCCCGACGATCGACTGCCACGCCATCAGAAGCGCTCCGGGAAGACCAGGACCATGAGCAGGTAGACGACGGCGAGCACGGCGAGCGCCAACCCGACGGCGTTGTCGGCGCTCACGCCGCCACCTCCTCGCGCTCGGGCTCGGCATCGGCGGGTGCCTCGGCGGTCCAGACGTCGGGGCCGATGATCCGGTCGCACCAGGAGACGTAGGCCACGCACACCGCGACGAACGACAACGTGATCAGGATGAACAGCAGATCGGCCACGCGGCCGTTGTACGGCGGCACGGGCGAGTGCCGAACCGTCTCGTCGCGCTCTTAGCGCGGCCGACGACGATCTTCACGCGATGCGATCGGTGCTGCGGCTGCGCCAGGCGACCGCCAGCTCGTCGGCCATCGCCACCATCACCCGCCGCTGCTCCAGCGTCACGGCCGCGCTGGTGCCGGTGATCGCCAGCTGACCGAGCGGCGCGCCGTCGACACCGACCGGGACGCGCACGCCGCCGGGCGGGAGCGCGAAGCCACGGCCGGCGTGGGTCAGCGCCGACGTCTCGACGTGGCCGTCGCGACGCAGCAGCGCGCGGTCACCACCGGCGACCGGCTCGAACGTCACCGACGCGACGCCCTCCAGCCGGCCGAGCTCGCCGGCGACCGCGGCGAGCACGTCACCGGGTTCCACGCCGGCCGCGACGAGGGCGGTCACCGCCTCCAGGCCGTGGAGGGCGTCGAGGTGCTCGTGCTGCTCGTCGCGCCGGCGGGCTCGGGCCGCGCCGAGCTGGCCGGCGCCGGCGCCGAGCAGGGCGATGAGCACGATCGTCAGCACGTCGTGGACGTCGGAGACGCGCAGCGTCAGGTACGGCGGGGCGTGGAAGAAGTTGAAGCTCAGCGCGGCGACGACGCCGGCGAGCCCGCCGGCCAACCGGCCGCCGACGATCCCGGCGAGCCCGACCAGCGCGGCGAGCAGCAGAGCGATGTTCGGCTCGCCGAGCGTGTGCCGCAGCGGCGTCAGCACCGCCGCCAGCCCCACCGACGAGCCCGTCATCAGGCAGGCGAAGGCCACCGATCCACCGTCGTCGCGTCGACCGACCATGTCGGTACGCAACACGACGACCCGGCCAAGGTCACCCGCCTGAACGCGATCTTGGCGCCAGAATCGCGAACCCTGACGCGAGGCCGTCGCTCAAGCGCAGGACGCGACCCCGACCGGGGCGCGAACCGGCACAGCGACAGCGGCGCCATGCGAGGCCGACTCACCGCTGGGCCAAGACGGCGAGCGCCAAAGCGAAGCGGAGGCGGCGAGCACGGCAGGCGCAGGGAGCGGCTTTGCCGCGACCGGAGCACGATCAGCCAAGGTTGGAAGACCTCGGGTAGACGTCGCTCGGCTCGGTCATCACGTTGACGAGGTAGGGGACGCCGGCAGCGAACGCCCGGTCGAGCGCCGGGCCGATCCCGGCGGGATCGGTGACGGTCTCGCCGGCGCCGCCGAGGGCGCGCACCACGTCGTCGTAGCGGCACGCCGGCTGCAGGTCGCAGGCCAGGTCCCAGCCGTACACGGCCTGCATCGGGTGCTTCTCCAGGCCCCACATCCCGTTGTTGCCGACGACCATCACCACCGGCAGGCCGTGGCGGACCATCGTGTCGGCGTCCATCAGGCTGAACCCGGCGGCGCCGTCGCCGAGCAGCAGGACGATCTGCGCGTCCGGGCGGACGGTGCGCGCCGCGATCGCATAGCCCGGCCCGTTGCCGAGGCAGCCGTACGGGCCGGTGTCCAGCCAGCACCCGGGCTGGAAGACCTCGACGAACTTGCCGGCGTACGAGGCGAAGTCGCCACCGTCGCAGATCACGACGGCGTCTCGGGCCAGGCGCCGGCCGAGCTCGCCGTAGATCCGGCTCGGGCGGATCGGCGCGTCGGCGGCGTCGAGCAGCGCCGCGTCGCTCGCCCGGCCCGTCGCCTCGGCGGCGGTCAGCTCGGCGATCCAGTCGGCGTGATCCCGGCCGGGCGTGGCGTCGGCCAGGGCGCGCAGCGTCGCCTGGATGTCGCCGGTGACGGTCGGCACGTCGACGTGGTGGGCGCGCTGGCCCTCGCTGTCGACGACGTGAGCCACCTGGGCATCGCCGAAGCTCCCGAAGCCGAGTCGGAAGTCGAGCGGCGTGCCGACCACGACGACGAGGTCGGCGCGGGCCTTGAGCAGGCCGCGGGTCCGCAGGAACGCCAGCTCGTGGTCGGCGGGGAGCGTGCCGCGGCCGAGGCCGTTGAAGAAGCACGGCACGCGCAGGTGCTCGACCGCGGCGCGCAGCTCCTCCCACGCGCCGTCCCAGTAGACGTCGCTGCCGACGATGAACGCCGGCCGCTCGGCGTCGCCGATCAGCTTGACGAGGGTGGCGATCGCATCCGGATCCGGTGCAGCGCCGAGTCGCGCCGCCGGGTCGGTGCGCGGCATCGAGCCGGCCGACGGGGCGAAGAACACGTCCATCGGGACGTCGAGGAACGTCGGCCCGCGGTGCGGGGTGAGCGCGGTGGTCGCCGCGGCGTGGACGGCGGCCGCCGCCTGCGTCGGGTCCTTCACCGTCCCGGCCGTCTTGGTGATCGACGCCACGACCGGCACGTGATCCATCTCCTGCAACGAGCCGGAACCCCAGCGGGCCTCGGGTGCACGGCCGCCGAGCACGACGAGCGGTGTGCCGTTGAACCATGCGCTGGTGATCGCCGAGACGCCGTTGGTGATCCCCGGCCCGGCGGTCAGCGCGGCGAGGCCGGGCTTGCGGGTGAGCTTGGCGTAGGCCTCGGCGGCGAACGTCGCCGTCTGCTCGTGGCGGGTGTCGACCACCCGCATCCCCTGGTTGCGGGCGCCGTCGTAGAGCGGCCAGATGTGCCCGCCGTTGAGCGTGAACATCGTGTCGGTGCCGAAGGCGAGCATCGCCGCCACGGCCTGCTCACCGGGATGCCCCTCGATGCGGACCGTGTCGCCGGTCCGGCCGCCGGCCGTGCCACCGGGACTGCCGTTGCTGTTCCCCATCCGACCAGCCTCGCACGCGACGTTGGGTGCGAGGCCGGTCGGCGGAGAGCCCCTTCGACGGTCGTCCCGGCACGTCGTGCCGGGACGAAGCGCCCGCTCATCGGCCAGCGCACCCGGCCGATCCCGTCCCGGACATCATCGCACCGGCGGCGCCACCTGTCCCTGGGTCGATCGACCCATCCGTGCCGATCCCCGGGTTCGGACATGTCCGCTGCCGATGTCGAGGTTCCGCCCGGCCCATCGCCCACCCGGTACGGTCAATGGCCGCGAGGGGTCGAACCGGGGAGGTCGGAGTGGATCAGGGAATCGGGAGCTGGGTCACGGTGCGCGCCGAGCTGCAGCCGGGGCGGACCGCGCTGGTCGCCGGCGAGCGCGAGCTGACGTACGCCGACCTCGAGGCGCGCACCAACCAGGTGGCCCGCGCCCTGCTCACGCTCGGCGTCCGCCGCGGCGACCGCGTCGGGATGCTGATGCTGAACTCCGTCGAGTTCATGGAGCTGGTCTTCGCGACGGCGAAGCTCGGGGCGATCGCCGTGCCGATCAACTTCCGCCTCGGCGGCGCCGAGGTCGGCTACATCCTCGACGACGCCGGCTGCGACGTCCTCGCCTACCACCGGGCGCTGGCGCCGCTCGCCCGCGCCGGCCTCGACGCCTCGTCGCGGGTCCGGGTGCGGCTGCTGATCGACACGCCCGCCGGCTGGCCCGGCGACGCCGGTCCGGAGACCGCGCCCGGCGAGCTCGACTACGCCGAGGTGACCGCGGCTGCGTCGAGCGATGCCGTGGCGATGACCGTCGACCCCCGTGACGTCCACGGGATCATGTACACGTCGGGCACCACCGGGCGTCCCAAGGGGGCGATGCTCACGCACGGCAACGCCATCGCCAACGCCCGCCACGCGATGCTCGCGCCGCGGGCGCCGCGGCCCGACGACGTGACGATCACCGCTGCGCCGATGTTCCACATCGGCGGCTTGGGCGTGCACTCGCTGCCGTTCGTCTACGTCGGCGCGAAGAACGTGATCGTGCCGGCGTTCGACCCTGCCGGGTTCACCCAGCTGATGGCCCAGCACCGCGCCACCGTTCAGTTCCTCGTCCCGGCGATGTGGGCGGCGATCACCCGCCTCCCGGACTTCGACGGCTACGACCTGTCGGCGCTGGAGCTGTGCCTGTCAGGCGGCGCGCCGACACCGCTGCCGGTCATCGAGTTCTTCAACGACCGCGGCGTGATGTTCCAGGAGGGCTTCGGGATGACCGAGACCGCGCCGTCGGTGTCGATCCTCGACCCGGACCACATCCGCACCAAGCTCGGCTCGATCGGCCAGCCGATCCCCGGCGTGCGCTGCCGGTTCGTCGACGAGGAGGACCACGAGGTGCCTGTCGGCGAGGTCGGCGAGCTGGTCATGCAGGGCGACAACATCATCCCCGGCTACTGGATGCTGCCCGAGGCGTCGGCGGAGGCGTGGCGCGGCGACTGGTTCCACAGCGGTGATCTCGGGCGGGTCGACGACGAGGGCTACATGACCCTCGTCGACCGCAAGAAGGACATGGTCATCACCGGTGGCGAGAACGTCTACCCCGTCGAGGTCGAGCAGGTGATCGTCCGCCACCCGGCCGTGCGCGAGGTCGCCATCTTCGGCGTCCCCGACGCCCGCTGGGGCGAGACGGTCGTCGCCGCCGTCGCCCTCGACGACCAGCTGGCCCCCGCCGACCTGATCGCCTGGACCCGCGAGCGCCTCGCCCACTTCAAGTGCCCGACCCGCGTCGAGGTCGTCGACGAGCTGCCGCGCAACGCCACCGGCAAGGTCCTCAAGACCGAGCTGCGCGCCAAGTTCGGCGGCTCGGCCTCAGCCGTCTCCCGCTGACCCGCCGGCGCGACGCGGTCGCCCCGCTGACACTGCTGACTCGGGCTTTGTGACAGCGCACAAGCGGACGTGTACGTCTGTGTGCTGACACAGATCCCGGGCGGCGTCAGCCGACGGACTCTGGCCGGGCCGATGCACGGGCAGCGGCGATACAAGCCGGGCACAACGCGGCCGCGGCCGGCAAGGTACGCCCCGTACCGTGGTCCGGAGCCAGGCCCGTCAGACCTGGGTCCGTCTGCCCGCAGGCTCCTGACTAGTGCCGTGACCGGCAACGTTGCTGGGGTCGTGTCCACCACTTGAAGGTTGGGGTCACGCAGACTTCGTGGATGGCTGAACGTGTGCGGGTGCGTGACCTTGCGCCGGTGGAGGGGCAGAAGCTTCTCGGGATCGTGCGTCGGGGTTCGGGGTCGGTGGTGCGGTGGCGTCGGGCGCAGATCGTGTTGTGGTCCGCGCAAGCGATGGATGTCCCGGCGATCGCGAAGATCGCGTTCACCTCGGAGGACCGGGTGCGTGAGGTGATCCACAACTTCAACGCCGACGGGTTCGATTCGCTCGCTCCGAAGTACGCGGGTGGTCGCCCACCGAAGTTCACGCTGCCGCAACGCCAGCAGATCAAGAAGATCGCCCTGTCGCGCCCGGCCGATCACCGGCTGCCGTTCTCGACCTGGAGTCTGTCCAAGCTGGCGGAGTTCTTGGTCGCTGAGGGGGTGGTCGACGACATCAGCCATGAAGGCCTGCGGGCGCTGCTCCGCGAGGAGGGCGTGTCGTTTCAAGTGATCAAGACCTTCAAGCAGTCCAACGATCCCGACTTCGAGGTCAAGAAGAACCGGATCCTTGAGCTGTACGCGTTCGCTGACGGCACAGCCGTGCCGGGCAAGCACGATCCGACGGTGATCTTCTGCATGGACGAGTTCGGGCCGCTCAACCTGCAACCCCACCCCGGAAAGCAATGGGCCCAGGTCGCAGCCGGCAAAGGCGACAACGCATCCCCACGCCGGCGGCGTCGGCGAGCGACCTACACCCGCCCCCACGGAGTGCGACACCTGATGGCCGGCTACGACCTATCGACCGATCGCCTCTACGGGCACGTCGTCAAGCGCAAGGACCGCACCGCGTTCTTAGGGCTTGCGCGGATAGGTGGTTGTCAGCGGCAGAAGTGGTCGCGGTAGGTGAGCAGTTTGCCGGTGATCAAGATGACGGTGGCGAGGCTGAGTGCGGCGTTGCGGTGATGGTGTCGCTGGTCGGTGGAGCGTCGCAGTTGGCCGTAGTTCGACCACCAGCTGTTGGTGGCTTCGACGATCCAGCGCAGGCCGAGCGTGAGCCGGTGCGGCGCTCCTTTCGGGGGTTTGGTCCCGCGGCGTTGAACGTCGAGTTCGGTCAGGCCGAGCGCGGCGAGTCGTTCCCGCACGATCGGGTAGTCGTAGCCGCGATCGAGGTGCAAGGTGTCAATGTCGACGAGGAGGCCGTTGGCGGCGACTTCGTTGAGTGTGCCGATCAGCATGCGCACGTCGTTGCGGTTCGCGCCGTCGATCGTCCAGCCGATCGGGACTCCGTGACCGTCGACCGCGGTGGACCACTTCCAGCCGCATTTGCCCCGGTCACAGGGGTTAGGGCCAGTGCTTTCGCCACCGTAGGGGGCCTTGTGGAGCGACCCGTCGACGGCGACGTTGGACAGGTCCAAGCCGATCATGCGGTCATAGGCGGCGAGCGCTTCAGCGCGGAGCCGGTCGAACACGCCAGCTGCGATCCATTCGTCGCGACGGGCTCGCAAGGTCGTGTCCGAGACGCGGTGCTCAAGGATTGCTTCGATGTCGACCCATGCTGCTCCGGTCACCAGTCGCAGCAGGATCCCCCAGAAACACAACCGGTTCGGCACACGTGGCCGATGGCAGCCAAGCGGATGCTCGGGCGGCTCCGGCAGCAGCGGTTCGATCGCCGCGTACACGGCATCTACCACTTCGCGTTCGAGTGCGCGCATGATGTTGAGGACCTCCCCGGTCGTCGTGGACGGATCGCACTCGGTATGAAAACCGAGCCAACCCGCCGACCGGTGGATGGTCACCTATCCACCGCGAGTCCTTAGCGTTCGCCCGCTACCTGCGCTCGTTGCACCCCACCGAGGTGCGCATCGCGATCGTGCTCGACAACTTCAGCCCGCACCTGTCCACCAAGACCGACGGGCGTGTCGGCGAGTGGGCGGCGGCGAACAACGTCGAACTCGCCTACACACCGACGTATTCGTCGTGGCTGAACCGGATCGAGGCCCAGTTCCAAGCGCTGCGCTACTTCGCGCTCGACGGCACCGACCACGCCTCCCACCGCGAGCAAGCCACGATGATCCGCCGCTACATCCACTGGCGCAACCGCAACGCCCACGACAAAGCACTACGTGAACTCGTGAACCGCGCAAACGTTGCCTGACACGGCACTAGAAGCTGTAGTAGCCGCCGTCGATGGTGATGACGTCGCCGGTGTGGTACGAGCTGGCGTTGCTGGCCAGGTAGACGGCGATGCCGGCGAAGTCGCGGCCCTCACCCCAGCGGCGCAGCGGCACGCGCGGCAGGACCTTGGCGCCGAACGCATCGGTCCGCAGCGCCGGCGAGGTCATGTCGCTCTCGGTCCAGCCGGCGACGATCGCGTTCGAGCGGACGCCGTGGCGGGCGTGCTCGACGGCGATCGCCTTGGACATCGAGATCAGCCCGGCCTTGCTCGCCCCGTAGTGCTGGCCACGCTGCTGGCCGAAGTACGCCGAGCCCGACGACGTGAACACGATCGAGCCGCCGGTGCCCTGGGCGACCATCTGCTTGACGGACTCCTGCGCCGTGTAGAACGCGCCGTCGAGGTTGACGCGCAGCACCCGGTGCCATTCGTCGTCGGTCATCCCGACGAAGCTCGGCGCCCGCCCGGGCACGCCGGCGTTGACGAAGCACGAGTCGATCCGCCCGAACCGCCCGGCCACCTCGGCGGTGGCCGCCACGACCGCGGCCTGGTCGCCGACGTCGCAGATCATCTCGACGACCTCGCCGCCGTGCTCACGCAGCGCGGTGGCCGCGGCACGGTTCTTGTCGGCGTTGGTCCCCCAGATCACGACGGTCGCGCCGTGGGCCGCCAAGCCGTCGGCGAAGCCCAGGCCGATGCCGCTGTTGCCGCCGGTGACGAGCGCGACGTGGCCGGTGAGATCGAAAGGGGAGCTCATGACGACTGACCGTACTGACCACCTCGCCGTCCGTCACACCTGGCCAGGGCGTCCGCGGATAGCGTCTTGACGATGCCGCTGCACGAGATCCGGTGCCCCGCCGACCTGCGCGCGCTGTCGTACCCGGAGCTCGACGAGCTGGCCGGCGAGATCCGCGACTTCGTCGTCCAGGCCGTGGCCGAGACCGGTGGCCACCTCGGCTCCAACCTCGGCGCCGTCGAGCTGACCCTGGCCCTGCACCGGGTGTTCGACTCGCCGCAGGACGCCATCGTCTGGGACACCGGCCACCAGGCCTACGTCCACAAGATCGTCACCGGCCGCCAGAACAGCTTCGCCCAGCTGCGCCAGGCCGGCGGCCTGTCCGGCTACCCGAGCCGGGAGGAGAGCGCCCACGACCTCGTCGAGAACAGCCACGCCTCCACGAGCCTGTCGTACGCCTACGGCCTGGCCGTCGCCCGCGATGCCAAGGCCAACGACCACCGCCACATCGTCGCCGTCGTCGGCGACGGCTCGATGACCGGCGGGATGGCCTACGAGGCCGTCAACAACATCGGCCACTCGCACCAGCGCGTCGTCATCGTCCTCAACGACAACGGGCGCAGCTACGCCCCGACGATCTCCAACCTGATCGCCACGCCGGCGATCATCGACGAGACCACCGGCGAGCACCCCAGCCTGCCGGACCGCATCCACGAGAAGCTGTCGCACGGCCTGACCAACATCCGCCAGAACCCCGTCTACGTGCGCCGCCAGCGCCGGCTGGAGAGCTTCCTGCGCGACCTGCCCGTCGCCGGGGCGATCGCCGAGAAGAGCGTCGAGGCGCTCAAGGCCGCGGTGCGCGAGGTCCTCCAGCCGCCGGCGTTCTTCGAGGCGCTGGGCATCCGCTACGTCGGCCCGGTCGACGGTCACGACATCGCCGAGATGGAGCGCACGCTGGTCAACGCCGTCGCACTGTCCGCCGACGGGCCGATCCTCGTCCACGTCCTCACCGAGAAGGGCCGCGGCTACCCCCCGGCCGAGGACGACGACGAGAAGCACCTCCACGACGCGCCGGTGTTCGACCCGGCCGTCGGGCCGCCGAAGGCCGTGCCCACCGGGTACACCCAGGCGTTCGCCGAGGCGATGGTCAAGGAGGCCGAGGCCAACCCTCGCCTCGTCGCGATCACCGCGGCGATGGCCGGGCCCACCGGGCTGCTGCCGTTCGAGGCCCGCTTCCCGGACCGGTTCTTCGACGTCGGCATCGCCGAGCAGCACGCCGTCACCGGCGCCGCCGGGATGGCGATGGGCGGCCTGCGTCCGGTCGTGGCGATCTACAGCACGTTCCTCAACCGGGCGTGGGACCAGGTGGTCTACGACGTCGCCCTGCACCGCCTGCCGGTGCTGTTCGCCCTCGACCGCGCCGGGATCACCGGCGACAACGGGCCGAGCCACCACGGCGTCTACGACATGGCGCTGCTGTCCAAGGTGCCGGGGATGCGGGTGCTCGCCCCGTCCAGCGCGCAGGAGCTGCACGTCATGCTCCACGACGCGACGCTGCTGATGGAGGACGGCCCGGTGGCCATCCGCTACCCGAACGGGGCGGCACCGCAGGTGGCCGAGCACGACGTCGGCGTCGGCCTGCTCGGGCGCAGGATCCGAGCCGGCGACGGGTCGGTGGCGCTGCTGGCGATCGGCCGGCTGGTCGTGCCGGCGATGAAGGCGGCCGCCGCGCTGGAGGCCCAGGGCATCGAGACGACGGTGTGGGACGTGCGCTGCTGCGCCCCGCTGGACCCGGCGATGATCGCCGACGCCGCGGCGCACGGCGCGGTCGTCACCTGCGAGGACGGCGTGCGCGACGGCGGGATCGGGATGTCGATCGCCGACGCGGTCCACGCCGTCGACGACGCGGTGCCGGTGACGGCGCTCGGCCTGCCCACCCGGTTCATCCCCCAGGGCAAGGTCAACCAGATCCTCGCCGGGCTCGGCCTCGACGCCGACGGCCTCGCCGCGGCGGTGCGCACCGCCGCCGGCCGATGACGTCGCTCCAGGCGGAACTGGACCTCGCGCAACGCGTGGCCGATGCGGCGGACGCCGCCACCCTCCCGTCCTTCACCGACCGCTCGTTCCACCTCGACTGGAAGGCCAATCGCACCGAGGTCACCGAGACGGACCGCAACACGGAGTCGCTGATCTCGTCGATGCTCCTCGCCGCCCGCCCCGACCACGGCCTGTTCGGCGAGGAGCACGGGCTGGTCGGCAACGCGTCGTCGGCGTCGCGCTGGGTGATCGACCCGATCGACGGCACCAGCAACTTCGTGCGCGGCATCCCGGTGTGGGCGACGCTGATCGCCCTGGTCCACGACGGCGAGCCGGTGGTCGGCGTCGTCTCGGCGCCGGCGCTGCAGCGGCGGTGGTGGGCAGCGCGTGGGCTCGGCGCGTTCAGCGTCGGCGGCCGGCCGTGCCGGGTGTCGACGGTGTCGTCGCTCGACGAGGCCCAGGTGAGCCTGACGTTCGCCCCCGGCTGGGACGAGGTCGGCCGCGGCGACGCGCTCGTCGCGCTGCAGCGCGCCGCGTACCGGGCCCGCGGCTTCGGCGACTTCTGGCAGCACATGCTCGTCGCCGAGGGAGCGATCGACCTGGCCGTCGATGCCGTCGGCCTGGCGCCCTACGACCTCGCCGCGCCGATGGTGATCGTCGAGGAGGCCGGCGGCACGTTCACCGACCGCCACGGCGAGCGCACCTGGGAGCACGACACCGCGATCAGCTCCAACGGCCTCCTCCACGGCGCCGCCGCCGCCCTCGCCGGCTGACGACGCTCGTCACGCTCGTCGCTCGGTTTCGTCGCTCGGTTTCGTCGAGCGAACAAACGTGCACTCGCTCTGTTCACTCGAACAAACCCGGGATCGCCGGCTGAGGTCGTTCAGCAGCGGGCTTCGCCGAGGGGCTCGGCGCGGGGCCGAAGATGAACCAGGCGTCGAGGTAGGGCTCGGGGTCGGCGGACCAGCCGAGCGCGGCGGCCTCGGCGCGCGTGCGGCGCCCGAGGTGGCTGCGGAAGCACTCGTAGTCGGTCGCCTCGACGGTGACCGATGGCAGGCCGGCGCCCTCGACCGCGCCGGCGAAGATCGTCCGCATCAGCGGCGCGGCCCACGCCAGGAACGCCGGATCCGGCGCAGGCGGCAGGCCGAGCGCGTGGCGCAGGTCGGCCTCGTGGGTGTTGACGTCGAGCACCGCCGCCGACGACATCAGCCCGTCCGCCGACGACAGCGCCGCCTCCATGCCCGGGGCGACACCGTTCCACCGGGCGAGCAGCTGCTCGACGGACTTGCCCCGGCCACGCTCGACCTGCGCCGCCGTCCACGCCCCCCCCCCCCCCCCCCCCCCCCCCCCCCCCCCCGGCGCGCCCTCCATGTTGCCGCTCGTCGCGTCCTCGGCGACGCCGACGAGGTGGGCGACCACGTCGTGCACGCTCCACCCCGGCGTCGCCGGCACCTCCGTCGACGGATCGGCACCCGCCACCAGCTCGCCGACCCGCAGCCGGCTCGCCCGATGCAGCACCCCGAGATCGGTCATGCCCGGAAGTCTGCTCGACGACAAACGGCCCATGTGCCGGGGGCCGCGCACGGCCTAGCCTGGCGCGGATGAGCGAGACGCCCGACGTGCCGGCGCCGCGGCGCCCGTCCACCACCGTGATCACCGCCGGGCGAGGTCACAGCCGCACCTCGCTGGCGCCGGCGCTGTGGGCGACGAGCACCTGGGAGAGCGACGACCTCGACGACGCCAACCGCCGGGCCACCACCGCACGGGCGCACGAGTTCTACGGCCGCTACGCCAACCCGACCGTGCGCTCGTTCGAGGAGGCGATCGCCGAGCTCGAGGGCGCCGAGTCGGCGCTGGCGTTCGCCTCCGGGATGGGCGCGCTGACCACGGTGGTGCTGGCCCTGTGCGGTGCCGGCAGCCACATCGTCGCCCAGCGCCAGCTGTACGCCGGGACGCTGGCGTTCCTGCAGGGCCCGTGCCAGCGCTTCGGCATCGAGGTCACGCTGGTCGACGGCACCGTGCCGGGCGCGTTCACCGACGCCGTGCGGCCGGGGCAGACGATGCTCGTGCTCGCCGAGACGCCGTCCAACCCGCGCCTGGAGCTGGTCGACCTCGACGAGCTCGGCGCGCTGCGCGGCCCGTTCACCGTGGTCGACTCGACGTTCGCCACCCCGCTCGGCCAGCAGCCCCTCGCCCACGGCGTGCACCTGTCGCTGCACTCGGCGACCAAGGGCATCGCCGGGCACAACGACGCCACGCTCGGCGTCGTCGCCGGCGAGCGCGAGCTGCTCGACGAGATCTGGGCGTACTCCGTGCTGCATGGCGCCACGCCGTCACCGTTCGACGCGCTCAACGCGCTGCGCGGCCTGCGCACGCTGGCGGTGCGCACCAACCAGCAGTCGGCGACGGCGCTGGCGCTGGCCGAGGCGCTCGCGGAGCACCCGGCCGTCGCCGCCGTCCACTACCCCGGGCTGGCGTCGCACCCGCAGTTCGACCTCGCCAAGCGGCAGATGCGCAACGGCGGCACGGTCATGGCGGTCGACCTCGCCGGCGGCCGCGACTCGGCGGCCGCGTTCCTGTCCAAGGTGCGCCTGGCCCGGGTGGCGACGTCGCTCGGCGGGCCGGAGACGCTGGTCTGCCATCCGGCGACGTCGACGCACGCCAGCCTCACCACGCGCGAGGCGGAGACGATGGGCGTCACCCCGGGCCTGCTGCGCATCTCGGTCGGCCTGGAGGACTGCTACGACCTCCTCGCCGACCTGACGGCCGCGCTGAGTTGACCCGCAGCCGATCGGGCGCTGACTGATGGCGCGGGTGCTGTGCCTGCACGGGTTGGGGGGCACCGGGGCGACGATGTGGCCACTGGTGGCCACCCTCGGCCAGGCCGGCCACACCGTGCAGGCGCCGACGCTTCCCGGGCACGGCTCGGCACCGGAGGACCTGCTCGGCGTGTCGTGGGCGGACTGGGTGGCGGCGGCGCTCGACTGGCCGGCCGACGCGATCGTCGGGCAGTCGATGGGCGGTGCGCTGGCGCTGGCGGTCGCCGCCACCGGGGGGTGTCGGGCGGCGGTGGCGATCAACCCGCCGGCACCGGACCCGGACGCGGTCGACGGCTTGGAGTGGCGCCTGTCGCGCGGCCACGAGTGGCTCGACGACGCCCCGACGTTCCCCGGCGAGACGGCCTACACCCGCCTGCCGACCTCGGCGTTGCTGGCGATGGCGTCCGGCGCGCTGTCGACCGACCTCGCCGCTGTCGCCTGCCCGGTGCTGCTCGTGTCCAGCCGCCACGACGACGTCGTCGACCCGGCGTCGGCGGACGTCATCGCCGCCTCGCTCGGTGGCCCCGTGCGCCGCGTCACCCTGGAGCACGGCGGCCACGTGGCGACGCTCGACGCCGACCGCGTCCGCCTCTGCACCGCCGTCGAGACGTTCCTGCGCACACACTTGTAGCCAGCCAGCGTCATCACACCAAGCTGTCCCGGATCAGAACGCTTCGCCGATCACCACGGCGGCGATCATGAACGCAGCGAGAGGAGAACGTCATGGAACGGGCACGCTTTGCGGGGAAGAGCGCCGTCGTCGTTGCGGGAGGCTCCGGGATCGGGCGCGCCATGGTCCAGGCGTTCGTCGCAGAGGGTGGCAGGGTCGTCGTCGGCGACATCAGACCCGAAGGCCTCGCCACCTTGGCCACCGAGTGCGGTGACGCCGTGCTGACGCGTCAGGCCAGTGCCGTCGTCGAGGACGACGTGGCCGGCCTGGTCGACTGGTGCTGCGAGGAGCTGGGGGGCGTCGACGCGATGTTCAACGTCGCCGGCGGCGCCCGCGGCCTGACCCAGATCATGGATCTCACCGAGACGGACTGGGACTACAGCATCGATCTGTGCCTCAAGTCGGCGTTCTTCGGGATCAAGCACGCCGGGCGGGCGATGCGCGATCGTGGGCAGGGAGGCGCCATCGTCAGCGTCGCCTCGGTCCACGCGACCCAGCCGTCGATCCCCGGTGCTCCGTACTCAGCCGCCAAGGCGGCGATCGTCAACCTCACCGCCACCGCGGCGATCGCAGCTCGCCCACCTCGGCGTGCGGGTGAACTGCATCTCGCCGGGCGTGACGGCGACGCCCGCGGTGGCCGGGCTGTTCACCATTCCCGGGGCGGAGCAGGCCTACGTCTCGCGCATCCCGTTCGGGCGCGCTGCTGCCCCGTCGGAGATGGCGTCCGCGGCGATGTTCCTGGCCAGCGACGACGCGTCGTACGTGACCGGGACGAACCTGACGGTGGACGGCGGCTGGGCCGTCTACGGCTCGGCAGACATGATCGCCGTCATGGCGCAGGGCAGCGGCACCGGCGGCGGCTGACGATCCGAGGGACCGCTCAGCGGGCGAAGTCGCTCTTGCGGATCCGGGCGTGGACGCCTTTGACGAGGTCGACGACCTGGGAGATGTCGAAGTCGGTCGCCGCGCTGAGGTACGCGTAGGCCTGCAGCCGGTCCATGCCGTAGCTGGCCTCGAGGATGCCGAGCGCGGCGCGCACGCAGTTGGCGACGGCGACGTCGAGGTCGGCGTCGAGCCCGGTGGGGATGAGCAGTTCGGCCGTCTCCCCCACCGGGCCGACCAGCTCGCCGAACCGGGCGACGGCCTCGGCCGCGGGCACGACGTCGAGGCGCAACGTGGCCCGCAACGGCGCCTCAAACGCCGTCAGGGCGACCTCGCCGTCGCCCTGCGCGAAGTGCGGATCGCCGACGTACACGAGCGCGCCGGGGACCTGGACGGGGATGTAGAGCGTGGAGCCGATCGTGAGCAGGTTGATGTCGAGGTTGCCGCCGTGGCTGCCCGGCGGGACCGAGTGCGCCGGGCTCGTGCCGGCGACGGCGACGCCGACGATCCCCAGGAACTCGCGCAGCGGGAACGACACCGTGCCGGCATCGGGGCGGTCGCGGCGGCGGGCGAGCACGCCGTGCGCCGACCCGGCGGCATCGGCGGCCACGGTGGCGAACGCGCTGAACGCCGGCGCATCGCCGAGCGCGTCGGGCAGCGCACCGCGTCCGTGCCGGCTCGAGATCACGCCGTACGGGACCCGCCTGGCGAGGTCGACGACGGTGATCGCCACGAGGTCGCCGGGGCTCGCGCCGAACACCTCGATCGGGCCGGTGACCACGTGCGGACCGTCTCGCCGGGGGTCGCGCCCGCGCGGCGAGGCGGCCAGCGCGATCCCCTCGTCGAGCACGAGCTCGCGGTCGACGCCATGACCGCCGAAGAACGCCACGGGATCGCGGCCCTGATCCTCGAGCAGCCCCTCGTGGCTCAGCGTGTCGATCGTGACCGTGGTCCCCGGCCGCACGCCGAGCACGGCGCGGCTCGTGGCGCACGGCAGCCAGCCCCACCACACGTCGTCCGGGTTGGCCGGGAGGTACTCGTCACCGGGGATCGGGCCGTCGCAGCGGCGGAGCACGTCGGGCGGCGCCAGCTCCTCCACGTCACCGATCATCGCCGCTCCGCCAGCTCCCCGGCCAGCGCGAGCAGCGCGTGGTCGCTGCCCGGCGGTCCGACGAGGCACGCCGCGCACGGCAGCCCGGCGGCGGTCACCAGCGGCACGGCCACGGCGACCGCACCGGCGATGCTCGCCAGGCAGGTCAGCCGCAGGGTCCGGCCGCGCACGGTCGCAGCGTCGGCGGGCGTCGGCGCGACCGATGCCGCCGCCGGCACGACGAGCGTCCGCTCGGCGAGCAGCTCGCCGACGCGCGCCCGCGCCGCCGTGACGGTGGCCTGGGCCGTCGCCGCCTGCTCGGCGGTCGTGTCGCGGGCCAGCTCGAAGCGGGCGCGGACGTCGTCGCCGAGCGTGTCGAGGTGGTCCACGAGCCAGTCGCCGTGCGCCGCCCACGCCTCGTGTCGCTGCACCGTCTGGAACGCGGCGAGCCAGGCGGCCAGCTCGGCGGCGCCGTCCCACGACGCCTCGACGGCGCCGGCTCGCGTGGCGAACGCGCCGACGACCGCGGACACATCGTCGTCGGCGAGCGCGGTGAGCTCGGCCACCGAGCCGAGCGGTCCCGGCCGCGCCGTGTCGGGCGGCAGGAGCACGTCGCCGACGCGTCCGAGCAGGTCGGCGTCCCGGGTCAGCCAGCCGACCGTGTCGAAGCTCGGCGCGAGCGGCAGCAGGCCGGCACGGTCGACGGCACCGTGCGTCGTGCGGATCCCGAAGAGCCCCTGGTACGCGGCCGGCACGCGGATCGAGCCGGCCGTGTCGGTGCCGAGCCCGACCGTCGCGTGGCCGAGGGCGACGGCGCTCGCCGGGCCCGAGGTGGAGCCGCCGGGGATCCGTCCGGGCGCCCGCGGGTTGGGCGGCGTCCCGGAGTGGGCGTTGATCCCCGACAGGCTGAAGGCCAGCTCGTCGGTGCGGGCGATGCCCCGGACGGCGGCGCCGGCGCGCCCGAGCGCCTCCACGGCGTGGGCGTGGGCCGCCTCCCGTGGCGCGCCCGCGAGCCACGCCGGGTTGCCGGCGCCGCGGGCGAACCCGGCGACGGCGAACAGGTCCTTGACCGCGACGGTCTCGCCCGACAACGGCCCCGGCGACGCCGGCGCGACCAGCGGGTCGCCCACCACCCGCCACACCCGCGTGTCCAGCGCCGCCGGCGGCGGCATGACGTGTGCCGCGGCGATCACCCACTCGTCGCCGGCGCGTTCCCAGACCTGCGTCTGCAGCCCGCGACCGCTGGCACGGTTCTCGGTGACGGCGACGATCACCGCATGCGCGTCGCCCAACGCCCGGGCGTGCGCGACGACGATGCGCCGTGGTGGCGCACCGCCGCGCGCCGCGCGGAACCGGCTGATCGCGTCGTGACCGACGAGCAGCCCGTCGGCGTCGCCGCGCATCGTCTGCCCGCCCGGCGCGAAGCGCCGATCGAGCGTGACCGTGTCGTCGGCCATCAACGCCCGTTCGTAGTCGTCGAACGCAGCCGCCAGCTGCGCGGGGATCACGCCGTCGAGCACGAGGTCCTAGCGCAGGATCGGGTCGGCGGCAGCGAGCTCCTCGAACCGCACCGTCGAGTCCTGGTTCGCGTAGCGCAACTTGGCGTCGCCGACGAGCCACTCGAGCCCGGTCACCGGCGGGTACTTCGGCGCCTCGCCAGGGCCGAGCAACGACGGGATCGGCGCGATCACCGCGTCGACGTTCGCCTTCAAGAAGAACGGGCACGACACCCGTGGCCTCGGATCGGGCACCGCCGGCTTGAGCACCCGATGCGGGGTGGCGACGAAGCGATCGTTCGTCCAGCGGGCGAGCACCTCGCCGAGGTTGACGACGAACGTGCCGGGCACCGCGGCGACGTCGCCCCAGCCGACGCCGCGCTGGTGCAGCTGCAGCGACCCCGGGCCGTCGTCCTGGTGGAGGATGGTGATCACCGAGCCGTCGAGGTGGGCCTTGAAGCGGTACGGCGACGGGTCGTGGCCGGCGTCGATCTCGTCGGAGTACCAGTTCGCCGCCTGCGTCGACGGGTCGTGGTCGACCTTGTCCGCGAACCAGCCGTCGGGCAGCCCGAGATACGCCTCGAAGATCCGCAGCAGGCGGGCGGCGAGGCCCTCCATCTCCTCGAAGTACCGGCGGCAGGCCCGCCGGTACGCCGCCGACGGCCACAGCGCCGGGGCGAAGACCCGCTCGGTGTCGGCCGGGTAGCCGGCGGCGAGCATCTCGTCCCACGTGTCGTGGCGCTGGACGTTGAACGACTGGCGCTCGCTGGTGTGCCAGCCCGGTCCGTTGCCCGGGCAGGCGTAGCCCTGGAACAGGTCGTCGTCGGGCGACTTGAACCTCAGCTTCTCCTCGACGGGCAGGCTGAAGAAGCGGTGGATCTCGGTGGTGAAGTCGTCGATCGCGTCCTGGGGCACGCCGTGGCCGGCGACGAGGATGAAACCGATCCCGCTGCAGGCGTGGCCGACGGCGCGTACGACGGCGGCGCGCGCCACCGGGTCACCGGAGTCGAACGGGGCGATATCGATGATCGGGACCGGGGCCAGAACCCGGGTGGTGGTGCTCATGCGATGCTCCTCTCACGGTGCAGGCCGGGCCAGCTGCCGTCGACGATCTCCCGGTAGATCTTGCGGACGGCGATCGTCCCCTTGTCGACCTTGATGTGGACGTTGTCGGTCGCCCCCAGCTCGTAGGCCGGGCTGGTCATCTCCAGCAGCCACTGGTCCTCCAGCGTCACGGCCCGGTCGAAGGCGACGACGTCGGCGGCGGGCACGTCGTCCTCGGTGTCGTTGCGGATCGCCCACTGCACGAGGCGCAGGTGGCGGTCGTCGACCGGGCAGATCCCGGTGACGAGCATGTGGTGCAGGCCGTTCGGGTAGCGAATGCCCATCACCCGCAGGAACGGGGCGACGAACCGGCTCGTCGTCGTGCGCACGGTGCGCGCCGACTCGATGCGGTTGGCCCGCTGGGCGACCTCGAGGTGGTTCTCGACCTCGATGCTCGACCGCATCTCCAGGCCCTCGTCGGTGATGCGCACCTCGGGCAGCTGGATGCGGGCGTTGTCCGGCGTGCCGAACGTGTTCTTGTGGACGTAGGCGACGTGCGCCGGGTCGAACGAGTTGTCGACGAGTCGCGGCGCGGCCGCGCCCCACACCTCGTCGAACTGGCGCACGACGCGGTACGCCGGGTCGGCGAGCTCGGGGATCTCCGGCAGCCCACCGACGGGCTCCTCCAACGACACCCAGACCACGCCGTAGCGCACGGTGCACCACACGGCGCGCAGCGTCGCCTTCGGCGGGATCGGCAGGCCGGGTTCGAGCTGGGGGATGTGCGTCGCCTTGCCGTCGCCGCCGAAGCGCCAGCCGTGATACGGGCAGACGACGCATCCGCCGTCGGTCCAGCCGATCGACAGCTTCGACGAGCGGTGCGGGCACTGGTCGTACGCCGCCGCGGCGCCGTCGTCGGTCGCCCAGACGACGAGCTCCTCGCCGAGCACGGTGCGCGCCAGCGGACCGGTGGCGAGGTCCTCGGCGTAGGCGACCGGATACCAGAAGGCGCGGAACGCGGGGACCTCGGTGACGAGCATGGTGGTGGTCACGAGCGCAGCTCGTGACCGGACGGCCGGCGGAGCGCCAGCGGAGCGGACGTCGATGGGGTTCGGGGGCGCAGCCCCCGGGTGTGAACGGTCATGGGTTGCTCCTCATGGGTTGCTCCTCATGGGTTGCGGCGGGGGACGGCGACGGCGCTGGAGGCGATGCCGAGGCGACGCTCCAGCGGGACGACGATCGCGGTGATGGCGACGATCAGCACGGCGGCGATCGCCGCGCCGACCGGCGTCGCCTGGAACTGCATGTCCGACAGCAGCTTCACCGGCAGGGTGGTGGTCGAGCCGCTGGCGACGAGCACGCTGATCGCCGACTCGTCGAACGACACGAGGAAGCCGAACAGCGCGGCGGTGAAGATCCCCGAGCGCACGATCGGCAGGGTGATCCGCCGGAACACCGTGAGCGGCGGGGCACCGAGTGCCGACGCGGCCTCCTCCATCCGCGCGTCGACGCTCTCGAACGTGCTCACCAGCACCCGGGTCGTGTACGGGATCGTGACGACGACGTGGGCGAGCAGCAGCCGCTGGAACGACGGGTCGGTCTTGAGGATCAGGAAGAACAGCACGTAGCCGACGGCGAGCGCGGCCTGCGGCATCAGCAGCGGCGACATCAGGAAGGCGACGATCCCGTCGCGCCCGGGGAAGCGGAAGCGCACGATCGCCCACGACGCCGCCGCAGCCAGCACCAGACCACAGGTCACGGCGATGACTGCAAGCCGCAGGGAGAACAGCAGCTGCGTGCGATAGCCGTCGGCGGAGAGCGCCTGGCGGACCCACTTCAGCGTGATCCCCTCCATGCCCGGGCCGGACACCTGGGCGGTGTCGAGCCCGTTCTTGATGATCACCAGCATCGGGGCGACGAGGAAGATCGCCAGCACGGTGACGTAGACCCGCGTCGCCCACCGGCGGGCCGTCTCGAACGTCGGGGCGCCGTTGATCGCCGTGGCCACGGCGGTCAACGGCCGGCGGCGCAGCACCGGGCCGCGGCGGCGAGAGCCGGCGGGGCGCCCGGCGCTGGCCCGGCGGGCGACGCGCTGCAGCACCACGACCACGGTGACGCTGATGACGAACAGGATGATCGACATCGCCGCAGCGCGCTCCCATCGGTACGTCTGGATCTGCTGGACGATCAGCGTCGGTACGACCGTGACCCGGCCCTTGCCGAGGAACATCGGCGTCACCAGCGACCCGGTGGAGATCACGAAGCTGAGCACCGCCCCGGCGATCATCCCCGGCGCGATCGACGGCAGCGTGATGCGCACGAACGAGATCGCCGGGTGGGCACCGAGCGACTGCGCGGCCTCGCGCTGGGCCGGCTCGATGCCGTCGATCGACGCCAGCAGCGGCAGCACGATCAGCGGGATCGAGACGTGCACGAGCACGACGCCGATCCCGCCGAGCGTGCCGGTCAGCGACTGGCTCAGCCCGACGTGGCGCAGCAGCGAGTTGAGCGTGCCGTTGTCCGACAGCAGCAGCACCCACCCGAGGTTGCGCACGACGATGTTGACCAGCAGCGGCAGGACCACCAGGCACGTCAGCAGGGTGCGCGCCCAGCCTCGGCAGCGGGAGATGACGAACGCCAGCGGCACGGCGACGACGAGTCCGATCAGCGTGACGATCACCGCCAACCGCAGCGACTTGACGAACGTGTCGACGACGAAGTCCGTGGTCAGCAGCGTGCGGTACACACCGATGCCGGCGGGCTCCTTGTCACCGAGGATCCCGAGGCTGTACAGCACGAGCACCACGAACGGGGCGAGGGCGCCCACCGCCACCACGATCACCGCGGGCCCGATCAGGCCGGCGGGCCGCCACCAGCCCGAGCGGGGACTCCGGGTGCGCGCCGGGCGGGCCGGCGTGATCGACGTGGCGGTGAGCGCGCTCATCAGCCGGTCACCTTGCTGTTCCAGACGTCGAGGGTGTCCGGGCCGTTCTCGGCGATCGTCGGCCAGTCGAGCTGGACGAGCGTCGACAGATCCTGCGGGTAGACCGAGGAGGCGACGTCGGCCGGCAGCGGGGTGCTGCTCGTCGTGCCGTAGTGCAAGGTCCTGGCGACGAGCGTCTGCATGTCCTGGGCGAGGTACCAGCTGACGAGCGCCTTGGCGCACGAGGCGTGGTCGCTGCCGACGGGGATCACCAGCGTGTTCAGGCCGGCCGGTCCGCCCTCCTCGGGGACGACGAACTCGACCGGCACGTCGCGGGCCGCGGCGGCGAGCGCCGATCCGCCGATCTCCGGGTAGATCCACACCTCGCCGCTCTTGACCTGCGGCTCGATCGCCGTGGAGAACGGGTAGAAGACGTCGATCGCGCTCTTGTTCTCGGCGACCAGCTCGACACCGGGCGTGAGGTCGGCGTCCGTGCCGCCGGCGATGCGGGTGAGCATCGACAGGGCCGCGTAGCCGCCGGAGTTCGGCATCGACGGGAAGGCGATGTGCCCGGCGTACGCCGCGTCGAACAGGTCGGACCACGACGTCGGTGGCGTCGTCACCTTCTCCGGGTTGTAGGCGATGCCGAACTGCAGGATCGACGCCCCGTACCCGCCGTCGACCTTGGCGACGTCGAGCAGCTGGTCGTAGTTCGGGATCGACGTGTCGGTCGGCTCGACGATGCCGTTGTCGAGCAGCGCCGGGACCTCGTTGATCGGCACGAGGGCGACGTCGATGGTCGGGCTGCCCTTCTCGGCGGCCATCTTCGTCAGCCGGTCCGACAGGCCGTTCTCGAGGAACTCGACCGTCACGCCGGTCGCCGCGGTGAACCCGTCGAAGCCGGATCCCATCGCCGCCTGCTGGCCGGCGAACGTCGAGAACACGAGCTTGTCGGGCTTGTCGTCCGCGCACAGCGCGGCGATCTCGTCGGTCGAGGCGAAGCCGTCGCCGCCCGACGTCGACGCCGGTGTCGAACCGGCCGACGTGGACGCGGACGCCGCGGCCGTCGACGCCGCGGCCGTGGTGGTGGCCTCCCCGGCGGACGCCGTCGCCACAGCGGTGGTGGCCGCCGCGGCCGTCGTGGCCGACGACTCCGAGTCGCTGCCGCACGCGGCGAGCAACACGACACCGAGCGCGAGGGCGGCGCCGGTAGCGCGCCGACGACGCGACGATCGGGTTCGGGACATGGGTCCTCCAGTGGTGGTTCGGGGGGTCTGGGGTTGGCGCCGCGCGCGTCGTTGCGTCAGGCGGAGAACACGTGCAGGTGGTCGGGGTCGACCACGAGATGCACGGTGGAGCCGGGCTCGGGGAGCCCGACGATCTGTCGCGGGTGCAACCGCACCTCGACGCGGCGCACGGCACCGTCACCGACGTCGAGGTCGACACGCGCCTCGGCACTGCTGCCGAGGAAGGCGACCTCGACGAGTGTCCCGGTGAGGCCGGGCTCGCCGGTGCGGTCGTCGCTGGCGACGCCCAGGTCCTCGGGGCGCACGCACACCTGGACGGCGCTGCCCGGGGTGAGACCCGTCACCGCCGGGACGATCGTGCCGTACGGGGAGTCGACCCGGCCACCCTCGCCGACGGTGCCGGCGACACCCACCGTCGCGCCGGTGAAGCCCATGACGAACTGCGAGCGAGGTTCGCGGTACAGCTCGGTGGCGGTGCCCTGCTGGGCGATGTGGCCGCCGTCGAGGATGACGATCCGGTCCGAGACGGCCATCGCCTCCTCGCGGTCGTGGGTGACGAACACGGTGGTCACCTGCAGGTCGCGCTGGATGCGGCGGATCTCCTCGCGCAGGTGGACGCGCAGGTTGGCGTCGAGGCTGGACAGCGGCTCGTCGAGCAGCAGCACCTCGGGACGCACGACCAGCGCCCGGGCGAGCGCGACGCGCTGCTGCTGGCCACCGGACAGCTCGGTCGGCAGCCGCCGCTCGAACCCGCCGAGGCCGACGAGATCGAGCATCTCCATCACCCGCCGCGCCCGCTCGTCACGCTTGACCTTGCGCATCTCCAGACCGAACGCGACGTTCTCGGCGACCGTCAGGTGCGGCCACAGCGCGTGGCTCTGGTGGACGATGCCGACGCCGCGCTTGTGCGTGGCGGTGTGGGTGACGTCGCGGCTGCCGATCTCGATGCACCCCTCCTCGGGGCGGATGAACCCGGCGACGAGACGCAGCAGCGTGCTCTTGCCGCAGCCGCTCGGGCCGAGCAGCGAGACCAGCTCGCCGCGGGCGACGTCGAGGTCGATGCCCGACAGCACCGGGCCGTCCTTGGCCGAGTACGCCTTGGTGATCCCGCTGAGCCGCAGCTGCGTCGGCGTGGCGGCCGGGCCGTCGACGACCGGTGCCGGCGACGTTGCCGCCGCCGTCGCCGTCGCCGTCAGCACGGCGCTCACGAGGCCACCAGCCGGGCAAGGTGCTTGCGGTACTCCAGGGTCACCTTGTCGCAGCGCAGGTGCACCTCGCTGGTGATGTCGACGGGGAAGTCGGGCACCGTGCTCTCGAGGATGATCCGATCCTCCTCCTTGACCCGTGTGCCGAACTCGTGGAACCGCGACCACGGCTGTTCCTCGGGCGTTCCGGACAGTGCGCTGAGGCGCATGTAGATCGAGTGGCGGTCGTCGACGGGCGTCGCCGTGCCGAAGAAGCAGTAGTCCGGCCCGTCGCCGCCGAAGCGGATCCGGGTGCGGCTCGTCAGCGGGGCGAGCAGCTCGGTCTCGCCGACGCGCTGGAACCGCCGGGTCTCGTCGTCGGTGACGCCCAGCTGCTTGCCGATGCCCTTCTGCTCCTGCGGCAGCCAGGACACGAAGCCGCGCGCGGTGCGCTCCATCTCGATCGGTGGGAGCAGCGCGTCGGCGGGTGTGCCGAACGTGCCCCGGTGGACGTAGGCGACGTGCGAGCTGTCGAGGTTGTTGTCGACGATCCGCGGCGCCGACACCTGCCACTGCTCGAAGAACTCGACGTACACCCGCCAGCCGCCCTCCGCGGCCTCCGCGCCACCGACGGCCTCTTCGGCCTCCTGCCAAGCCGGCGGCGACGGGGTCACCGGGTTGCCGACGCAGACCCACACCACGCCGTAGCGGGCCACCGCCGGGTAGGTGCGCAGTGTGGCTCGCGGCGGGGTCGGCAGATGCTCGTCGAGCTGGGGGATGTGCGTGCAGTGGCCACCGCCGTCGAAGCGCCAGCCGTGGTACGGGCAGACCAGCTCGCCACCGTCCACCCAGCCGCCCGACAGATGCGCCGAGCGATGCGGGCAGAACGGCTCGGTCAGCGCGTAGCCGTCCCCGGTGGCGAACAGCACGTAGTCCTCGCCGAACAGGCGCACGGCGAGCGGCTGCTCGCCGCCGATGCGCGGGCCGGTGACATCCAGCGTCGCCGGCTCGGCGGTGTCGGTGGCGCCCTCGATCGCGGCCACCGGGTACCAGTGGTCACGCAGGAAGGTCATCTCGCTGACGAGCACGTGTGGTCTCCTCTCGTGCGGGCGTTGAGGCCGAGCAAGGCACGGCGATAGGCGATCGCCACCTGGTCCACGTCGCGGACGTGCAGCTCCGCGGTGACGTCGAGCGGCACGAACTCCGGGCGAAGCGACTCGATCACCGGGCGGTCCTGCTCGTTGACCCCCTTCTGGAAAGCGATGTACGGCGCGTCGTCGCCGGCGAGGTCGTAGTCGCGGGCGAGCACCCAGAACGTCCGCGACCGGCCGTCGCCGACGGGCGTCGACGCGATCCCGAGCACGAAGCGCTGGCCGCCGGGCAAGCGCTGGTCCAGCACGGCGGCGAGCGGCAGGTGCACGACGTAGTCGACGATCGTCGTGAACGCATCCGGCGCGTCACCACCGGGCTTGACCGCGCTCGTCGGCTCGCGGCGCTCCTGGTGGACGAACATCTCCTGCCCGTCGACGACGACGTCGTGGCGCGGCACGAACGGGTCGTCCCGGTGGCCGAGCACGCCGTCGTGGACGAACGCGAAGTGGGCGAAGTCGAGGAAGTTCTCGAGGCGCCGGGTCGGGTCGCAGCACCATTCGTACGGCTCGCCGACGATCACCCGCCAACCCGGGCCCGGCTCGGGGAACGCCGGCACCGCGGCGAGCGGCTCACCGAGGCAGACCCACACCAGACCGCCGCGCTCGGCGCAACGCCGCGGCGTCAGCCGTGCCGCTCCCGGGACGTGCCGGCCCTCGGGCAACGCCGGGATGCGCGTGCACTCGCCGGTGGCGGCGTACTCCCAGCCGTGATACGGGCAGGCCAGGCACGAGCCCTCGACCCGACCGAGCGACAGCGCAGCACCGCGGTGCGCGCAGACGTCGTCGAACGCGGCCACCTCGCCGTCGAGCCGCGCCAGCACCAACTGGGTGCCGAGGAGGTCGACGCGCACCGGATCGGCGGCGACGTCGGCGGCGCGGGCGACGGCGTGCCAGGTGCGTGCCAGCACCTGGGGCTCCACGCTGGCCCAGCGCGGCGCCAGCTCCTCGAGCAGGTCGGATGCGATCACCCGGGCGTGCTCCCTGCCGGGAACGCTTCGCCGAAGCGGAACGCGGCGACCTCCCGCAGCACGTCGCCGAGGTGGCGCACGCCATCCTCGAACAGCAGCTTGCCGAGCTCGGCCGTCGCCAGCGTCGGATCGCCGATCACGCCGGACGGGCCGAAGTCGTTCGACAGCCACCCGAACGACGAACCGCCGCCGAAGCGCAGGTTCGGATAGGTGGTCAGCCACACGGGCACGTTCGGCACGGCGCGGTCGAGGTGGACGAGGTCGGGTCGCAGGTGCATCACCACCGACGTCTCGCCGACGCCGCCGTGGATGCCCGAGCCGTGCTCCTCGTCGACGCCCGTGCCGCCGTGATCGGGCGGGAGGGCGGCGTGGAGCAGGAACGTCTGGAACCCGTACGACAGGCGCAGCTCGCGGCAGACGACGTCGAGCAGCGCGGTGTTGCCGCCGTGGCCGTTGAGCAGCACCAGTCGCCGCGAGGCCAGTGTCGTCAGCGAGCGGCCGAGGTCGCGCATCGTCGCCAGCAGCGTCTCCGGGCTGAGCCACACCGTGCCACCGGCCCAGGCGTGCTCGTCGGACTCGGAGAACGGGATCGTCGGCAGCAGCCACAGGTCGAGCTGGTCGCCGTACTCGGTCAGCACCGCCTCGGCGTACTCGTGGATGACGATCGCGTCGGTGGCCAGCGGCAGGTGGTCGCCGTGCTGCTCCATCGCCCCGATCGGCACGATCACGATCGCGTCCGGTCCGACGAGGCGCTGGGCGTCGCAGGCCGGCAGCTCGGCGAGGTGGCGATTGGTGCGCATCGTGGTCACGCGGGCCACCGTCCGTCGACGAGCGCGGCGACCCAGCGGCGATACTCGATCGACGGTCGATCGGTCTTCAGGTGGACGTTGTCGGTGACCTCGACGCGGTAGTCGGTCCAGCAGTGCTCGAGCACCGCCTTGTCCTCGTCCCACACCTGGGCGTCGAAGGCGACGATGTCGGCGGCAGGGCGGTCGGCCTCGGTGTCGTTGCGCAGCACCATCTGGAGCTGATGGGTCGTGGTAGCCGTGGCCGGCGTGCATGCCTTGACCATCAGGTGCACGACGCCGTCGGGATAGGTGATCCGGTTGAGCATCAGGAACGGCCCGTGCAACCGGTTGCTGGTGTTGCGGACCGTCGCGGTCATCTCGCCCGGCCGTCCCTCCACCGGGATCACGTACGACAGGCGCATCCCATCGGGGATCGTCTCGATCTGCGGGACCGGGACCTCCGGCTTGGCCGGCGTGCCGAAGCTGTTGCGGTGCACCCAGGCGATGTGCGCCGGGTCGATGTTGTTGTCGATCAGGTGCAGCGCGGTGCACGCCCAGTCCGACTCCGGCTCGTACACCACCCGCCAGCCCTCGGCCCCGAGCTCGGGGATCTCGGGTAGGTCGAGCAGCGGCTCGTCGAGCGCGACCCAGATCCAGCCGTAGCGCTCGGCGGCCCGATGCACCGTCAGCGCCGCCTTGCTGGGGAACGCCGATGCGTCGTTCAGCTGCGGGATGCGCGTCGCCTTGCCGTCCTCGCCGAACGCCCAACCGTGGTACGGGCAGACCAGGCCGCAGGTCTCCTGCCAACCCGTCGACAGGCGGGCGTCGCGGTGTGGGCAGCGGTCGAACGCGGCGCTGACGATGCCCGGTGCCGGGCTCCAGATGACCAGCTCCTCGCCGAGCAGCTGCCGTGCGATCGGCCCGCCCGCCAGCGCGTCGGCGCGGGCCACGGGGTACCACAGCTTGCGAAACGCGGGCTGGTCGAGCAACCGACCGGCGGTCGGCGCCTCGGTCAACGAGTCGAGCGGCATGGCAGAAAGGTACGACGACTTCGTTACGAGAAGATTTCCTCGCCATGGAGCGAGGATGACTGCCGCGTGCCGCCTGCTCGCCGGCCCTCGGCGCTGCTCCTACGAGATCGTGCGGATCAGACCGAAGTCGACGACGCCGGGGCGGTGGTGCTCGACGGCGTGGAAGACGCGTCGGCCGTACCGGTCGACAGCGAGCTGCTCGACGCGCAGCGCGGCGCGCCCGGCCTCCATCTCCAGCAGCAGTGCGGTCGGTTCGTCGAGCTCGACGGCACTCGGATAGGTGCACATCCAATCGGCTCGCCCGGTACCGAACTCACCGGCGAGCAGCAGGGCGGCCTCCTCGGCGGCGGCGATCGCCGCGTCCGCATCGGCGTGCCGCGACAGCGGGATGTGGTCGACGGCGGTGACGGCGACGACGCCGTCGGCGCGCCACCGCTTGACGGTGCGCAGCAGCCGCGATCCCTCGACGGCCTCCAACCGTTCGGCGATCGTTGCATCTGCAACGACAACGCCGGCATCGAGCACCTCGACCTCGACGGCGAAGCCGACCGAGGCCAGCCGGTCGGCGAAGTCGGCGGCGCAATCCATCCGCACCGGGATCTCCAGCGCCGCCGGGTTGGGGAACGTCCCGGCCCCGTGCAGGCGGCGCACGAGGCCGTCGGCCTCCATCCGGATCAGCGCCTCGCGGATCGCCGGGCGGCTCGTGCCGAGGGTCTCGGCGAGCGCCTCCTCGCTCGGCAGCGCCTGCCCGCGCTCGGCGACCTCCCGCCAGATCGGCAACAGACCCGACTCCACCAAGTTGCCGTGCCCCACGGCGAGCGACGCTACTCCTGCCCGGCGCCCACTCCCCGACACCGGGCAACTCACCAGCCGACGCGCAGGACGTCGAGGTCTTCCTCGTCGAGGGCATCGGGGACGCCCCCCGTGATCAGATCGACGAAGCCGTCGTCGGGGGTCATCGTCGTGATCGCGTAGAGGCGTCCGGTGCCGGTGTTGACGATGCGATGCACCGACCCCGGTGGCAGCACGAGCAGCTGCCCGGCGCGCACCGGGTGCTCGACGCCGTCGCTGATCGCCACGCCCGCACCGCGCAGGAAGAAGAACGTCTCCACCGAGCGCGGATGGCTGTTCGGCGGTTGTGCCCCGCCGGGGTCCCAGATCTCGAACGACACGCTCGACGGGTCCACGTCGTCCGGGGCACGCACGACGGCAAGGCGCACGGTGTCGTCGGCGCTGATCCGGAAGCAACGTGCCGAAGTTGCGTCGTGCAGCTGCGCCGGGGTGGTCATCGGGTCCCCCGACGACCAGTCGATCGACCGACCGCCAGCGAGCCGAACGACGACGAGGTACGGAGGCGCGGCCCCCGGGCACGGACGGTCATCGGACCGTCGCGGCGAGGTCGGCGAGGTCGGCGAGCGCAGCGGTGAAACCGAAGCACTGGCGGACGTTGTAGACGGTGGCGTCCCAGCAGTACGTCGGCGACGTCGTCGCCGACGCGTCGGTCGTCATCACCACGTCGTAGCCGGCGCAGGCCGCGTCGATCAGCGTGGCCAGTACGCACTGGTCGGCGTTGACCCCGGCGAGCACGACGGTGGCGACGTCGCGGGTGCGCAGCACCGAGTCGAGCTCGGTGTCCCAGAAGCCGCTCATCCGGTGCTTGTCCACCGCCACGTCACCGGGCTCGACGGTCAACTCGTCGACGAGCGCCGCGCCCCACGAGCCACGCTCCAGCACGGGCGCCCCGGTCGGTGCCGTCGAGCCGATGCCGACGCCAATCCCGTCGGGGTCGTAGACGTGCAGCACGCCGGGCGGCAGGTTGGCGCGGTCCGGGCGGGTGCCCCAGTTCAGCCAGACGATCAGCGCGCCCGCGGTACGCAGCGCCGGCAGCGCGGCAGCGAGCGGCGCGATCGGCTGGCGCGCCGGCGTGACGTCGACGCCGATCGAGGCCAGCCAGCCGTCCGGGTGGCAGAAGTCGTTCTGCATGTCGACGATCACGACCGCCGTGCGGGTCAGGTCGACGACGATCGGGCGCGGCTCGGCGGCCACGGTCACCGGCCGCGGCCGGCGCTCCGGGCGGCTGAGGTCGATCGCTGCCGGCGACACCCGCCAGCCCGTGCGCGCCGGGCCGATGAGCCCGTCCGGGATCACCTCGCCGGTCACGGTCGTCAGCCCGGCATCTGCGTGAACGTGACGGTCTCGGGGTCGGCACCGAAGCGCGCGGCCCGGTCCAGCGCGGTGATGCGGGCGAGGTCCTCGGCGTCGAGGGTCAGCTCGACGGCCTCGAGGTTCTCGCGGATCCGTGCCGGGGACACCGACTTCGGGATCGCCACGTTGCCGAGCGCCAGCTGCCAGGCCAACGCCACCTGCGCCGGTGTCGCCCCGTGGGCCGCGGCGACGTCGGCGAGCGTCGGGTCGTCGAGCAGCCCGCGCCCCTGACCGAGCGGCGACCACGCCTCGGTGGCGATGCCGTGCTCGGCGTGGAACGCCCGCAGCGCCGGCTGCTGCAGGTACGGGTGGAGCTCGACCTGGTTGACGACCGGGGTGACCCCGGTGGCGGCGATGATCGCCTCCAGGTGGTCGGCGTTGAAGTTCGAGACGCCGATCGAGCGCACCAGTCCCTCGTCGCGCATCGTCACGAACGCCCGCCAGGTCTCGACGAACGTGCCGAACCGGGGCGCCGCCCAGTGGATCAGGTACAGGTCGATCGGGCCCAGACCGAGGCGCTCGATCGAGTCACGGCAGGCGCGGATCGCCGCGTCGTAGCCCTGCTCGCCGTTGCGCAGCTTGGTGACGACGGTGACCTCGCTGCGATCGAGCCCGGATGCCCGCACCGCTCGGCCGACGCCCTGCTCGTTGCCGTACGCCGCTGCCGTGTCGACGTGCCGGTAGCCGGCGTCGAGCGCGGCGGCGACAGCCGGCACGACCTCGTCGATGCCGATCTGCCAGACGCCGAAGCCGAGCCGGGGGATCGTGGTACCGTCGGCCAGCGTGGCCGTCGGTGCGACGAGCGGTTCCATGCCGGGCACGGTACCGAGGCCGTGTTCGAGACGTCCGACGACACGATGACGTCCGCGTTTCAGATCAGTTCGATCCGAGTCTTCCGGTGCCCCGGCGACGATCCCGCCCCCACCTGCAACCCCCGGTTCGTGTCGCCGCACAAGCGGCACGTGCGGCCTGTGCGGCGACACAAACCCGCTTGAAGGGACGAGTACCGGCTCTACCGTGAGGACGTGCAAGACGCGCAGCCTGCCGTGATGCCCCATTCCCCCATCGGTCGACGAGTCGTCATCGTCGGGGCGCCCGGTGCTGGCAAGTCGCACCTGGCACGCGAGCTCGGCCGGCTGATCGGCGTTGCGCCAGTGCACCTTGACCGCCTGTTCGCCAGTCCGAGCGTCGGCAACCAGCCTCGGGCCGAATGGGAGGCGGCGATGCGCGACCTGATCGCCGGCCCGATGTGGATCGTCGATGGTCACTACAGCACCACGCTGCCGTTGCGAATCGGCGCGGCGGACACCGTCGTGCTGCTGGACGTGCCGGTGTGGCGATGCCTATGGCGGGTGTGCCGCCGCCAGGGCACGCCACGACCGGACTGGCCACCAGACGTCCCCGAACGCCGTGACGCTGCATTCGTCGGGCTGCTGCGCGACATCGCCCGCGACCACAGGTCAGTCGTCGACGAGGTCTACCGCGTGTTCGCCGAGAAGGCATCCGGCGGAGCGGTGCTCGTCCACCTCGCCGGCACGCGCGCCCAGCGCCGATTCCTCCGAGCCGTCGAACGTGGTACCAGATCACTGGCGCCTCAAGCGCCCGTGATCCCCGAACCTTGAGTTCCGTGTCGCCACACAAGCGGCACGTGCGGTCTGTGCGGCGACACAAACCCGCTTGAAGCGGGATGGGCGTTGAGCCGGTCTCTCAGCCGAGCTCGCTCCCGACGACGCTGACGAACGACACGCAGGCGCCGGGCGAGCCGCCGAGGTTGTGGGTGAGCGCCTTCGTCTTGCCGGCGGCGATCGAGGAGATCTGCCGGGGGCCGGCCTCGCCGCGCAGCTGGGTCCACGCCTCGAACAGCATCCGCAGGCCGGACGCGCCGATCGGGTGGCCGAACGACTTGAGGCCGCCGTCGGGGTTCACCGGCAGCTCGCCGTCGAGGTCGAACGTGCCGGCCAGCTCTTCCTTCCAGGCGGTGCCGCGCTCGGCGAAGCCGAGGTCCTCCATCAGCACCAGCTCGGTCGGGGTGAAGCAGTCGTGCACCTCGGCCATCGCCAGCTCGGCGCGCGGGTTGGTGATCCCGGCCTGGGCGTAGGCGTCCTTGGCGGATTCGACGACCTCGTCGAACGTCGTGTAGTCGTACGCCGGGTCGATCGGGCCGCTGGCCGGGCCGGCGACGAACGACAGCGCCTTCACGAACAGCGGCTTGTCGGTGTACTTGTAGGCGTCCTCGGCGCGCACGATGATCGCCGCCGCCGAGCCGTCGGACACGCCGGAGCAGTCGAAGATGCCGAGCGGGCCGGCGACGATCGGGCTGCAGGCGATGGTCTCCTTGGAGACCTCCTTCTTGAACTGCGCCCTCGGGTTCAGCGCGCCGTTCTTGTGGTTCTTCCAGGCGATGCGGGTGAGCACGTCCTTCAGCTCGTCGTTGTCGACGCCGTACTTCTTGGCGTACGCCGGGGCGAGCAGGCTGAACGACGCCGGTGCCGTGGTGGTGGCCGCGGTGCCGTCGTTGGCCGGGGCGCTGACGACCAGGCCGGAGTAGCCGGAGTCCTTGAGCTTCTCGACGCCGATCGCCATGGCGATGTCGTAGGCGCCGGAGGCGACCGCGTAGCAGGCGTTGCGGAACGCCTCGCTGCCGGTGGCGCAGAAGTTCTCGACGTGGGTGACCGGCTTGTGCTGGATCTTCAGCGGGCGGCTGAGCGTCAGGCCGGACAGGCCGGAGCCCATCGTGCCGAGCCAGAACGCGTCGACGTCGTCGAGCTTGATGCCGGCGCTCTGCAGGGCGGCCGACGACGACTCGATGAGCATGTCGTCGGTGCTCTTGTCCCAGTGCTCACCGAAGTTGGTGCAGCCCATCCCGACGATGGCGACCTTGTCGCGAATGCCGTGTGAAGCCATTGGTTTCCCCTTTGCTCAGAGCTGAAGGACTGGCTCAGCCGGCGAGCGGCTTCGCCTTCCAGAAGTAGTTGTGGATGCCGTCCTGGGTGTACATCCGCCTGAACGTCATCTGGACGCGGTCGCCGATGCGCACGGCCGCCGGGTCGACGTCGGTCAGCTCGCACTGGAAGCGGCCGCCGCCGTCGAAGTCGAGGATCGCCGCCACCACCGGCGGGCTGAGGCTGTAGGCCAGGCGATCGACGGTGAACGTCGCCACCGTCGCCGGCACGTCGGCCATCCGCACCTCCTCCATGTGGTCGATCTCGCCCGAGCCCATGGAGACGCGCGACGGCGGGAGGTGGACGAAGCCGTTCTCGTCGCGGCTGCCGACCAGGCCGTACTTCCAGGCGTTGGTGCGCAGCGACGGCGGGCCGGCAGGCCGGTCCGGCTCGGGGCGGCGCGGCGGCTCGCGCTTGAGGAAGCCGCGCCACGTGAGGAACTGGCTGTAGGTGAGCGACGTGTTCGTCGCCTCGATCTGGCTGCGCACCGTGCTGCGCGCTCGCGTCCGGGCGGCGACGATGCCGGGATCGACCTCGAGGATGCCGACGTCGCAGCCGTCGGCCAGGTTGGCGACGAGGATCTTCTGGCCGGGCTCGGCCGTGTCGAACGCGTCGGCGACGAGCAGCGCCCAGTGCGCCGTGCCGGTGTTGCCGATCTCGGCGGTGAGGTCGTCGCCGAGCTGCTGCGGGGTGGCACCGACGCCCTTGCGCACGACGCCGACGGCGCGGGTGTGCAGGCCGGTGACGATCACCCGGTCGAGGTCGCCGATGGCCAGGCCGGCCGACTTCAGCGCGTTGCCGATGGCCTCCTCGGCGAGCGGCACGTAGGCGTACTCGCCGAAGCGCTCCTCCCACTGCTTGGAGAACGGCGCGCCCGGCTCGCGCCAGCGGTCGACGAACTCGGCCGACACCGCCGCGCCGCCGATCCAGTGGGCGATCGTGTCGCCCTCGCCGAACGCCCACACGACGGCGGCATCGCCGCCGTTGGACTCGTCGGCACCGCCGGACAGGCCGGTGCGGATGTCGCCGAGCACGGCGAGCCCGCCCATCGCCTGGGCGACCTCGACGGCGGCGACGCCGCTGCGCGCGGAGCCGACCGTGTCGAACGAGGCCGCGCTGCGGTCGAGCCCGAGCGCGGCATGGATGACCGTGGCGTTGGTCTTGTCGGCATACGCCGGCGCGGTGGTCGCGAAGGCGACGACGTTCGGGTGGTAGCCGTCGCCGGCCATCGCCAGCGCGTTGCGGCCGGCCTCGACGCCGAGCGACGTGGTGTCCTCGTCGAAGCTGGCCACGCTCCGCGAGCCCTTGCCACCACCGCTACCGAGGGCCGCGGCGATCGCCCCTCGCTGCAGCCGCCAATACGGGACGTACGCGCCATAGGCGACGAGACCAGCCATGCCCACGAGCCTACGGAATGGGTGTGACACATCCCCAAGCGGGCCGCCGGCCGTCGAACGATGCGAGATGTGCCGTCCAGGTGCGCACATCTCGAATCGCGACCAGCGGCACGACCGGGGAGATGCGAGATGTGCCGTCCAGGTGCGCACATCTCGAATCGCGACCAGCGGCACGACCGGGGAGATGCGAGATGTACCGTCCAGGTGCGCACATCTCGAATCGCGACCAGCGGCACGAGCATCCGGGCGGCGGGCCACCGACCTGCGCCAAGTGCCGCGCGGCGGTGCGACCGCCAGGGAGCCGGCCGCACAGGTCGGGGCGAAGCCCCGACCATCAGGAGTAGTAGGGGTTCTCGCCCGTGGCGTGGTCGGTGAGGTCCTTGACCCGCTCGACCGCGGGGATCTGCTCGGACAGCATCGTCTGGACGCCGTCGAGCATCGTCATCTTGCTCATCGAGCAGCCGTGGCAGCCGCCGCCCATCGTCATGTAGACGGTGCCCTCGCCGTCGTGGCCGACGTAGGTCACGAACCCGCCGTGCGCGGCGAGTGCCGGGTTGACCTCCGACGAGACGAGCGCCTCGATCTCCGCGCTCAACGCGTCGTCGGACGTCAAGCCCTCGACGACCGGGGGCTTCGGCCGATTCGGGTTGCGGATCACCAGCCCCTGCGACTCGGTGTGGTCGAGCACGGCACCCTGCAGCAGGTCGACGTCGCGCGCCGGGACGATCACCTTGATGCTCTTGTCGTCGGCTGTGACGGTGCGCACCTCGTCGCTGAACGCCGCCTTGGTGACGACGTCGAGCGACAGGTCGTAGCGGAAGTCCTCGCCGGGCGAGCTGACGACCTCGAGGCGCAGGCCGAGACGCTCGGCGTCGGGTTCGGTGGAGCGCAGCTCGATCAGCTGGGCCATCGCCGCGGCGGTGATGTCGACGATCGTGCGGTCGCCATCGGTCGGCGCAGCAGCGGCGGCAGCCAGCGGGCTCTGTGGTGCCAGCGGGCTACTCATGCTCATGCGTTCGACGCTACCCGCCACCGTTGCACTCGATGCGCTGACCGGTGACGTCGCCGGCGCCCTCGCTGCACGGCCACAGCGATCACGTCGAGCGTCGCGGTCGCGGCATCGGCGTCACGGCGGTACTTCACCGCGACGGTCGCACCGTCCGCGGCCAGCAGCTCGCTGATGCCGCGGCCGATGCCGCGACCCCCGCCGGCGACGAGAGCGATCCGCCCGTCCACGAGTCTGCTGCTGCCGGCCATGTGCCAGTCTTCCCGGGTGACCGAGGGCAGCCGCAAAGCGATCATCGCCGCGTTCCTCGCCAACCTCGGCATCGCCGTCGCCAAGCTGGTCGGCTTCGCGATCACCCGCTCGGCCGGCCTGCTCGCCGAGTCGATGCACTCGCTGGCCGACACCGGCAACCAGGCGCTGCTGATGTTCGGCTCCCGCCGCGGCAAGCGCAAGGCCGACGCCGCCCATCCGTTCGGCTACGGGCCGGAGCGCTACTTCTGGGCGTTCGTCGTCGCCCTCGTGCTGTTCAGCCTCGGTGGCCTGTTCGCGCTGTACGAGGGCATCGAGAAGCTGATCCACCCCCACGAGGTGGAGAGCCCGATCGTCGCCTTCGTCATCCTCGGCGTGGCCATCGTGTTGGAGTCGTTGTCGCTGCGCACCGCGGTGCACGAGGCCCGCCCGTCGAAGCAGTCGGGCCAGAGCTGGTGGCGGTTCATCCACGTGACGAAGTCGCCGGAGCTGCCCGTCGTCCTGCTCGAGGACAGCGGCGCCCTGCTCGGCCTGTTCTTCGCCCTTGCCGGCCTGATCCTCGCCGAGATCACCGGCAACCCACGCTTCGATGCCGTCGGCTCCATCGCCATCGGCGCGCTGCTCGTCGTCATCGCCATCACGCTCGCGACGGAGATGAAGGGCCTCCTCATCGGCGAGGCCGCCAGCGACGACGACCAGCAGGCGATCGAGGCGGCGCTCGTCGTCCCGGCATCGGTGCGCGGGATCATCCACCTGCGGACGATGCACCTCGGGCCGGAGGACCTGCTCGTCGCCGCCAAGATCGAGTTCGACCACGGCCTCGACAACGCGGGGCTGTCGAAGGCGATCGACGACGCCGAGCGCTCGCTGCCGCGCTGCCGTGCCGACCGCCACCACGGTGTACATCGAGCCGGACATCCGTCGCCCGGCCACGACATGACGGCGACGCCGTGACGGCCTCCCCGGCCGCCGTGACGGCACGGGCGCGCCTGCGCCGCGGCTCGACGCTCGTCGGGATGCTCGGCGTCGCGCTCGCCGTGCTGCTGTTCAGCACGAGCAGCACGCTGATCAAGAAGGCGTCGATCCCCGGCCCGACGATGGCGTTCTGGCGGATGATCGGCTCCAGCGTGATCTGGCTCGTCGTGATGCGCGCCGTCCACCACCGGCTGCCGAGTCGCACCGAGCTGCGCCGCGCCGTCGTGCCGGGCATCGCCTTCGGCGTCAACATCACGCTGTTCTTCAGCGCGGTCACGCACACGACCGTCGCCAACGCCGAGTTCATCGTCTCGCTGACCCCGGTGCTGCTCGTGCCGATCGGCGTGTGGCGCTTCGGCGAGCGGGCCACGCCGGCGCTGATCGTGCTGGGGACGACGACGCTCGCCGGCCTCGCGCTCGTCCTGTTCAGCGCCCCGGCGAACGGCGAGGCCAGCTGGTTCGGCAACGCGATGGCGTTCGTGTCGATGTCGTTCTGGTGCGCGTACCTCGTGTCCAGCCGGCTGATGCGCGTCGGCATGGACGTGGTGACCGTGATGGCCTCGGTGATGCCGATCGCCGCGATCGCGGTCCTGCCGCTCGCTGCCGGCACGGGTGACCTGCTGGCGGTGACGTGGCACTCGGTGCCGTTCATCCTGGCGCTGGTCGTGCTCACCGGGACCGCCGCGCATGCCCTCGTCGTCTTCGCCCAGCGCAGCGTGCCGGTGGCGACGATCAGCATCATGCAGGCCGCGCAGCCGGCGCTCGCCGTGAGCTGGTCGGTGCTGCTGCTCGGGGCGACGATCGTGCCGCTGCAGGTCCTCGGCATGGCGGTCGTCGTCGTCAGCCTCGTCACCCTGACGGTCCTGCGCAGCCGCGGGTAGCCTCGGTCCCCGACACATACCGGGAAGCTCGCGGGATCGGCGGGCTGAGAGGGTGGCCGCCGTCACCGACCGCACGACCTGATCTGGGTAATGCCAGCGGAGGGATGACGATGACGCAAGTGGTGGTGACCATCGGTGGCGGCGACCTGTCGCCCCGGGCGCTGGAGCTGGTCGAGGACGAGGCGACGGTCATCGCCGCCGACAGCGGTCTCGACCACGCCGTGCGCCTCGGGCTGCAGCCGAGTGCGCTCGTCGGCGACCTCGACAGCATCAGCGCCAACGGGAAGATGTGGGCGTACGCCCACTCGGTGGCGATCCGCGAGCTGCCGCGCGACAAGGACGCCACCGACACCGAGCTGGCGCTGGCCCAGGCGGTGGCGGTCGACGGGGCGACCGACCTGCTGCTGCTCGGCGGCGCCGGCGACCGGCTCGACCACACGCTCGGGGCGCTGATCGCGCTCGGCGCGCCGGTGCTGGCCGGCCTCGGTTCGGTGCGCGCCCTGCTCGGCGAGACGCGGGTGCACGTCCTGCACCCCGGCCACGGGGTCACGCTCGTCGAGGAGCCGGCGGGCACGACGTTCTCGGTCTTCGCCCTGCACGGGCCGTGCCGCGGTGTCGACGTGCGCGACGCCCGCTGGCCGCTGCGCAGCGCCGATCTCGCGCCGGGCTCGGCGCTCGGGGTCAGCAACCTGACCTCTGCGGTGCGCGACCGGGCGACGCGCATCTCGGTGGCCGACGGCGTCCTCACGGTGGTGATCCCGTGAGGCGCCGGTTGCTCACCGCGACGGTCGTGGCCGGGGCACTGGCGCTGGCGGCCTGCAGCTCCGACGGCGCATCGGGCTCGACGACAGCCGGCTCGACGACGGCGTCCACGCCCGCGTCGACGCCGACCGCCGGGACGAAGCTGACGATGGTCGTCTACGACTCGTTCCCGACGTCGGACACGCCACTCAACGACGCGCTCGCCGAGTTCACCGCCCAGACCGGGATCGGCGTCACGCTCGCCGTCGCCGGCGACGCCGGCACGATGGTCGCCAAGGCCAAGCTCACCGCCGGCAACCCCGAGGGCGACGTGATGTGGGGCGTCGACAACACGCTGCTGTCCTCCGCGCTCGACGGCGACGTGTTCACGCCGTACGAGTCGCCGGCGCTGGCCTCGATCGACCCGGCGCTCACCGCCCTCGTCCCCAACGGCGAGGCGACCCCGGTCGACTTCGGCGACGTCTGCGTCAACTACGACGCCGCGTGGTTCGCCGGCAAGGGTCTCGCCGTGCCGGCGTCGCTCGACGACCTGACGCAACCGGCGTACAAGGACCTGCTCGTCGTCGAGAACCCGGGGACGTCGTCGCCCGGCTTGGCGTTCCTGCTGGCGACGATCGCCCACTCGGGCGAGGACGGCTGGCAGGACTACTGGAAGGCGCTGCGCGCCAACGGCGTCAAGGTCGACGACTCGTGGACCACCGCGTACTACGACGACTTCAGCGGCGCAGCCGGCTCCACCGGCGACCGCCCGCTCGTCGTCTCCTACGGCAGCAGCCCGCCGGCCGAGGTGCTCGGGGCGGCGACGGCGCCGGAGACCGCGCCGACCGGCGTGGTTCCGTCGACGTGCTTCCGCCAGGTGGAGTTCGCCGGGATCCTGCGCGGCACGAAGCACGAGGCCGCGGCCCAGCAGCTGGTCGACTTCCTGGTCGGTGAGCGCTTCCAGGCCGAGCTGCCGCTGAACCTGTACGTCTACCCGGCACGCGCCGACGTCGCCCTCCCGGACGTGTTCGCCAAGTACGCCGTCGTGCCCGACGATCCGCTGACCGTGCCGCCCGAGCAGATCGAGGCCAACCGCACGACGTGGCAGGACCAGTGGACCCAGGTGGTGCTGCGCTGACGACGTCGAGCCCGGCGATGCCGCGCTGGAACCGCCTGCCGCGGTGGTTCCTCGCCGCGCTGGCCGCGCCGGTCGTCGTCCTCCTCGGCGTCTTCTACCTGTGGCCGCTGATCGCCCTTCTCGCCCGGGTGGTCGAGCCGGGCACGATCGCCGACACGCTCTCGGCGCCCGGCCTCGGGCGGGTGGTGTGGTTCACGGTGTGGCAGGCGGTGTTGAGCACCGTGCTGACGCTGGCAGTCGGGCTGGTGCCGGCGTACGTGCTGGCCCGCTTCGACTTCCGCGGGCGGCGGGCCGTGCTGGCGACCGTGACGGTGCCGTTCATGCTGCCGACGGTCGTCGTCGGCGCGGCGTTCGTGGCGATCCTGCCGGGCAGCTGGCAGTCGACGGCGCGGGCCGTGATCGCCGCCCACGTGTTCTTCAACGTCGCCGTGGTCGTCCGCCTCGTCGGCGGGATGTGGGCGGTGCTGCCCCCGGACCTCACCGGGGCGGCGCGCACGCTCGGCGCCTCGACGTGGCAGGTGGCCCGCCACGTCGTCCTGCCGCTGCTGCGCCCGGCGATCTGGGCGGCGGCGTCGGTGGTGTTCCTGTTCAGCTTCACGTCGTTCGGCGTCGTCGTGCTGCTCGGCGGGGCGGCGAACCCGACGATCGAGGTGGAGATCGCCCGGCGGGCGACGCAGCTCGGCGACGTCGGCGGCGCCGCCGTCCTGTCGGTCGCCCAGCTGCTGGTGCTCGCCGTGCTCGTCGCCGTGTCGACGCGCCAGCAGCGCCGCGCCGCCGTGGCGTTGCACGGCCGGGCACCGCGGCGGCGGGTGCGCGGTCTCGGCTCACGATGGTTGGTCGCCGTCACGGTCGTCGGGGTCGTCGTGGTGATGGTGGTGCCGCTGGCGGCGATGGTCCGACGCTCGTTCGACGTCGGCGACGGCTGGTCGCTCGAGGCGTGGCGCCGGCTCGGTGGGGCGACGCGGCGCGGGCTGTCGCTCGGCGTCGACGTGTGGGCCTCGACGTGGCAGTCGCTGTGCGACGCGCTCGTCGCCGCGGTGCTGGCGACGGTCGCCGGCGGCGCTCGCCGCGCTGGCGATCACCGCCGCCGGGCGCGCCGGACGGCTGCTCGACGCCGGGACGATGCTGCCGCTCGGCACGTCGGCGGTGACCATCGGCTTCGGCATGCTGCTGGCCTTCGGCCGACCGCCGTTCGACTGGCGCACGGCATGGTGGCTGGTCCCCGTCGGGCAGGCGCTCGTCGCCACGCCGTTCGTCGTCCGCCTGCTCGTGCCGGTGCTGCGCGCCGTGCCGCCGGACCTGCGCGCCGCGGCGGCGACGCTCGGTGCGTCGCCGGTGCGCGCCTGGCTGGCCGTCGACGGCCGGGCGATCCTGCGCCCGGTCGTCGCCGGTGCCGGGTTCGCCGCGGCGATCTCGCTCGGCGAGTTCGGGGCGACGACGTTCCTCACCCGCACCGGCCGGGAGACCCTGCCGATCGCCGTCGGCCGGCTGCTCGGCCGCCCCGGCGAGCTGAACCGCGCCCAGGGCTTCGCCACCGCGACGATCCTGCTCGTGCTCACCGCGATCGTGCTCGCCCTCGCCGACGCCGGCACCCACGAACGCGGGCCGGGAAGTGAAGCGTTCCCGCTCCGGAATCCGGCCCGCGTCGGCTGGCGCCGTCACCGGGAACGGGACCGGGTGTGACCGCGCTGGAGGTGCGCGACCTCGTCGTGCGGTTCGGGGCGCGGACCGTCGTCGACGGCATGTCGATGGCGCTGGAGCCGGGCGAGGTGCTCGCCCTGCTCGGCCCGTCGGGCAGCGGCAAGAGCACGGTGCTGCGGGTGATCGCCGGGCTGCTGGAACCCGACGCCGGCAGCGTGTGGGTCGACGGCCGCGACGTCACCCGGCTGCCGGCGCACCGGCGCGACGTCGGCATGGTGTTCCAGGACGACCAGCTGTTCCCGCACCTCGACGTCGCCGGCAACGTCGGCTTCGGCCTGCGGATGCGGCGCACGCCGCGGGCCGACATCGCCCGCGCGGTGGCATCCGCGCTCGACCTCGTCGGTCTCGCTGGCTTCGAGGGCCGCAGCGTCGACCGGCTCTCCGGCGGCGAGGCCAAGCGCGTCGCCCTCGCCCGGTCGCTGGCCGCGCAGCCGAAGGTCCTGCTGCTCGACGAACCGCTGACCGGCCTCGACCGCGACCTGCACGACCGCCTCGCGCTCGACCTCGCCGGCCTGCTGCAGGCGACGGGCACCACCGCCGTCCTCGTCACCCACGACCCAGCGGAAGCCGAGACGATCGCCGATCGGGTGACGACGATCGGCCCGTGACCGTCAGCGCGCCCGGAGGGTCCAACCGAGCATGACCTCGTCGGACTCCTCGTCCGGGCTCGTGCTGCGGTACGTCGCCAGCGCCGCCGTGTTGGCCCGCTCCGTCAACGTCCACACGCCGTAGCAACCACGCGCCTCGGCCCGAGCGATCAGCGCTCGGACGAGCGCCTTGGCGACACCGCGACCTCGGGAGGGCTCGTCGACGCCGAGCTCGTACAGGAACATCTCGGTCCCCTTGTCGGGGTGGGTCATCTCGATCCCGGTGACGAAGCCGGCCGGCTCCGCGTCCAGGTCGGCGATGCAGAGGTGATGGTTGGGCTGTTCGAGGAGCTCCCTCGCCCACGTCTCGACCGCGGGCGCATCGAACAGGGCGCTCGCCGCCAACACGGCATCGACGTCGGAGGCATCGAGCCAACGGAGATCCATGCGGCAAGGTTGCCACGTCCACCGCCCAGGGTGACCGGGGGTCAGACGACTCGTTCGCCGGTGGCGGGGGTGTCCTGGCTGAAGGTGTTCAGCCAGCGGCCGTCGCGCCGGCACCACAGGGAGCTGACGTACATCGACTCGGGCTCGGTGGCGCCTGGGCGCACGTAGGTCGCCAGGTAGACGAGCAGCGCGGCGTCGTCGGACACCGGCACCATGCGCGCACCCTCCAACGAGAAGGTCGCCACCGTCGCGCCGCCGGCGAGCTGGTCGACGTGATCGGCGCGGGTCGCCACACCGGTCGGGTAGACGCCGACGAAGTCGTCCGAGAGCAGCCGGGCGTCGGCCGCCGCATCGCCGTCGACCAGCGCCTGCCACACCGCCGCCTCCAGGCGCACGAGACCGTCGAGGTCGATGCTCATCGGACCCACCGCAAGATGTCGGCCAGGTCCCCATCCTGCGCGCCCGGTTGAGGAGGGTCGACCAACCACTCCGACGAACCGTGCGGCCCGACGCTTGCCGTCCGCCGAACGAGGTGATGCCTGGCGTCCACCAACCCATCCTCGCCGAGCGCGCCGCCCAGCTGCGCGCCGAGCGCGACCACGCCGCCGAGCAGCTGCACCGCCTGGAGCAGGAGGACGCGCAAACCCTCGCCGACGCCGGGACGATCCAGGAGGATCGCGACAACCGGCGCACGCTGCTGTCGGCCGCCCGCAAGGTGGCCGACGACGCCCAGGCCGCGGTCGACCAGCTCGACGCCGGCGCCTCCGGCGTCTGCCAGCCCTGCGGCGGTCGAGCGGCGCCGAGCGGCTCGAAGCACTGCCCGGCGCGACGCTGTGCGCCACCTGTCAGGCGGCGTCGCGACCGACCAGACGCTCGCCACCATCCTCGACGAGGTCCTGCGCCGCGACCCCCGGCGAGGTCGAGCTCCACCAGGCCGTCCACGAGGGGCTCGACAGCCTCGGACCGGTCCTCGCCACGCGAGCAGATCTTCGAGAACGCGCTCGCCGGCATACCCATCGGCGGCGGCAAGGGCGGCAGCGACTTCGACCCGAGGGGTCGCTGGAACGACGAGATCATGCGCTTCTGCCAGAGCTTCATGACCGAGCCGTACCGGCTTGCGACGCGTCGCCCGCGCGATGGACGCCCTGGGTCTCATTTAGCTTGCTGGAATGACACCACCGGTGCGGGTCGGGTTCCTCGGGGCGGGGCTGATCGCCACGTACCACTCCAAGAGCCTGCGGCGCAGCGGAGCGGACGCCGTGCGCGCCGGGGTGTTCGATCCCGTTCCCGAGCGGGCGGCGGCGTTCGCCGCGGCGAGCGGTCACACGGTGTGCGCGTCGGAGGACGAGGTGATCGCCGGGTGCGACGCCGTCTACATCTGCACGTGGACGAGCGAACATCCCCGCCAGCTGGCCAAGGCCGTGGCCGCCGGGCGGCACGTGTTCTGCGAGAAGCCGCTGGCGACGACGCTCGCCGCGGCCGAGGAGATGGCCACGCTGGCGCTCGACGCCGGGATCGTCAACCAGGTCGGCCTGGTGCTGCGCCGCTCGCCCGCGTTCCTGATGGCCGCGGCGCTGATCACGGACCCGGCGGCCGGGCGGCTGATGTCGGTGGTGATCCGCGACGACCAGTTCATCCCGATCCAGGGGCACTACTCGTCGACGTGGCGGGCCGACCGCAACCTCGTCGGCACCGGCACGCTGCTGGAGCACAGCATCCACGACGTCGACATGATCCACATGCTCGGCGGACCGATCGAGCGGGTCAGCGCGCACACCGCGAACTTCCACGGCCACGACGGCATCGAGGACGTCGCCACCGCCACGTTCCGCTTCCGCTCCGGGGCGCTCGGCACGATGAACAGCGTCTGGCACGACAACCTCGCCCGCCCGAGCCTGCGCCGCGTCGAGCTGTTCGCCGAGCGCCGCCACGTCGTCGTCGACGGCGACGACTGGTTCGGGCCGGTGTCGTGGACCGACCACGACGGCGCCACAGGCTCGCTGGCCGACGAGTCGCTCGCGGAGCGGGTCGAGTCGCTGCACGACACCGGCGCGAACCCGGACGGGGCCTTCATCCGCGCCGTGCAGCTCGGCGAGCCGGCGACGCCGGACCTGTCGACGGCCGTGGCTGCGCATCGCGTCGTCGAGGCGATGTACGTGTCCGCCGCGCAGGACGGCACGACGGTGGCGGTCGACCGCTGATGCTCTCGGTCGAGGCGATCACCCAGGCGGACACGTTCGCCCTGCGCCGCTCGGTGCTGCGCGACGGCCACCCGGAGGCGGTCGTCGCCTGGGACGAGGACACCTGGCCCGGGACGGTGCACCTCGGCGTGCGCGTCGACGGCGAGCTGGTCGGCACGTCGACGTGGATCCCGCGACCGATGCCGGAGACGGTCGACGACGCCTGGCAGCTCAGGGGCATGGCGACGGCGAACGGGCGGCGCGGTGGCGGCCTCGGCGGGATCCTCGTCGAGGCCGGGTGCCAGCGCTGCGCCGGTGCGGGCGGCCGCCTGGTGTGGGCACGGGCCCGCGACGCCGCGCTCGGCTTCTACGTCAGCCACGCCTTCGAGGTCGTCGGCGACGGCTTCGTCGACGCGACGACCGGTCTGCCCCACCACCTCGTGCGCCGCCCCGTCTCCTGAGGCCCCCTCCCGCCTCCCGCCTCCCGCCGTCGTCCGAGTCCCACGTGTCCCTTCGAGTCCCACGTGCTCGGTCGAGTCGCTGGCGCACCCCCGTCGTACCGCTGCGACTCGGGCGCACACCTCCGACTCGAAGACCACCGGTCGTCGGAGTCCCACGCGCTGGTCCGAGTCCCACGTGCTGGCGCGAGTCGCACGTGCTGGCGCGAGTCGCTGGCGTTGGGCTGTCCAACGGCTGGGACTCGGAGGACGACCCGGGCGGGTCGCTACGGGGCGAGGGCTTCGAGGGTGCGGTGGCCGCTCGGTGAGTCGAGTGGGGGGACGACGAGGCCGACCTCGGACAGCCCGGCGGCCGCGTACTCGGCGAGCTTGGCCTCCACCTCCGACGCCGAGCCGACCAGGCCGACCGCCTCGATCAGGCCGTCGGGCAGGCGGGCGGCCAGCTCCTTGGGGTGCGGGCGCGAGCGGGCGAGGTCGACGAGATCCGCATACCCGGCGGCGGCGAACATCTCGGCATAGCCGGCCGCCCCGAGGTAGCCGACGAGACCGAGCGCCAGCCAGCGGCGCTCCTCCGGTGTCGGGTCGACGGCCGCCGGCAGCCACGCCGCAGTGTTCGGGTGCCGCGGCGCCAGCTCGGCAACGGCGCCGACCGTCACGAGGTTGAGCACCATCCGGTCGGCCGCGGCGGCGATCGCCGCAGCCCTCGGCCCGAACGCGGCCACCGTCAGCGTCGCCGCAGGCGGCGGTTGGCGCAGCCGGAAGCCGTCGACGCGCTGCCCGTCGAGCAGCGCCCGCACGCCCGCCGTCGTCGAAGCCAGCTGCGACACCGCCCGCGCCCGCGAACGCCCGTGCCACGTGGCGACCATCACGCTCGACGTGCCGAGGGCGACGTGCGTCGTCCGGCCGGTCGCGGCGACGGTCGACGCCGCCAGGGCGATCTGCGCCGGCGAGCGCACCGTCACCGCCAGTGGCCCGAGGCACGGCTCGATCTGCGCCGTGCGGGCGACGATCGCCGCAGCCATCGCCGGCGCATCGAGCTTGGCCATCTCACCGACCCACACCTCCGGGTAGCCGAGCCGGTCGGCCTCGACGGCCACCGCGAGATCGGCCTCGATCGGCCGGTCCAACCACTCCCCGAGGACGACGCTGCGACGCACCCCGCCAGTGTGTCGCCCGGGTTCCGGCGCTGCAGAGCGCGGCGGTTGCCGCTGACGCCGCGCTCGGGGTCGACAGTGCCGACGACATGAGCGTTTCGATCTTCGCCGATCCCGTCGCCGCCGAGCTGCGCCGGCGCGCCGCGGTCCTGCGGCGGTTCGCGGCGCGCCTCGACGCCGCACTGGTGAACGAGCTCGTGCGCCGCGCCGGCACCGAGACCTGGATCGGTCCGGCCGCCGACGACTGCGTCGCCGATCTGCGGCTGCAGCGCACGGTGATGATCGGCAGCGCCGACGAGCTGCGCGCCCGGGCCCGCGCACTCGAGCAACGAGCCGCGTCGATCCCCAGCGGGGCGACGACGCCGCGTGCCGGGCCCCACTGATGACCGCGCACGTGCAGGGGCTGCGCCCCCGGACCCCAACGTCACCCGACACCCTCGCGGTCGCCCGGCCGACAGGTCATGAGCTGCGCTCATGACCTACCTGGCCTACGACCCCGAGCGGGTCCACGCCCTGTCGACGGCGATGCGCGACGCGCTCGACGAGCTGGCGACGTTCGCCTGCGACGACCCGCTGGCCGGCGATGCGCTCGACCGCGTCCGCCTCGCCCGGCTGCATCTCGACCAGCTGTGGCTGCCGCTCACCGAACGGATCGTGCGGACCGACCCGCTCGCCCGGCCGGCACGACTCGCCGTCGACGACCTCGGCCAGTCCCTGCTGAAGATCGTCTCGGCGCTGCCCGGCTGGCAGCTCGCCGACGTGCGCAACGACCCGCTCGGGGCGATGCCCGGCGCGCCGCCGACCGTGCAGCAGGCAGCCGCGCTCGCCGAGGTGCTGCAGCACGGCGATCTCGCCGCGCTCGTCGACACACCGGCCGAGCGCCGCTGGCTGGCCGCCGAGCTGACGCTGATCGCCACCGACCCGGCGCTCGGCGCAGCGTTCGCCGGCGGCTTCGACCGATGGGGCGAGCTGGCCGACCGGCTCGGCGACCGGCGCCGAGCAGCGCTCGACGACAGCGTCCGCCCGGTCGACGACGCCGGCCACTTCGACGTCGCCCGGATCGACGCGACGTACGCGGCGATCGCCGCGATCTGGACGGGCGTCCACGGCCTCGGCACCGTCGGCGACCTCGTCGTCACGATGGAGCCGTACGCCGCGGCGGCGACGATCCGCATGTCGACGCTGGATCCGGTGACGCTCACGGTGCTGAGCGTCGAGATCCTCCGGCGCTTCGACGACCGCGACGGCTACTGGGACGAAGATCTCGTCCGCGGGCCGAAGACCGGCGACCTGCTGTTCGAGACGATCCTGCGCACGTCCGGCGCGCCGACCGCCTTCGTGATCGCCGTCACCGATGATCCCGGGCTGCTGTGGTGGACCGCCGCGGACGCCTCGCTGCCCCAGCGGATCGCGCTCGCCGGGGCCGACCCGGCGAACATCGGCGTGACCGACGCCGGCGTCGCCCTGCACGCGTTCGCCGACTGGTTCGCCAGGCTCGCGCCGGCCGAGCAGCGCAACCTCCCCCACCTCGCCTCACCGTGGGAGTCCCGCTCCACGCTCGGCGCGCTGGCCGCACCGTGGTTCGTCGAGTACGGGTCCGGCATCGACGCGTGGGGCGACGATCCGGACGTCCGCCGCGCCGATCTCGCGTTCGTCATCGAGGACCAGGCTGCCCGCGACGCGCTGTTCGAGCGGATGGCCACGCTGGCGCCGACGCTGGCCGGCGACCCGGACCGCGTCCGCAGCGAGCAGGCGATCGCCGCGGCGATCGGCATGCTCGTCGAGCTCGACACCGAGCGCAGGATCCGCGACGCGACCCTCGCCAAGGCCGAATGGGACACGTCGTGGGGCCTGGTCGAGACGTTCATCACCTACACCGGCAAGGCCGTGCCCGAGCTGCTGCCCGTGACTCAGGGACTGAACAAGGCGCTCAAGCAGGTCAAGAGCCTGCTCGACGCCAACGGCTGGCTCGACGCCCCGCTCCCGCCCGGCAGGGTCGCCGAGCAGGCCCGTGCCGTCCAGGAGCGGATCCGCCTCGCCTGCGCGGCCACCGCCGTGCGCGCCGCCTACGACACGCTCGTCGAGCACGGCCGGCTCGGGGCGATCCCGCCGCCACCGGTCCCGAGCGCCGATCCGCCCGACGACCGCCGCTCGTACCGCCAGGCGGTCCGGCGCTGGAAGGAGGCCAACGGCGTCGTGCCCGGCTCGGACGCCGATCTCCAGCTCGACCGGCAGCTCGATCTGTTCGTCAGCCCCTACGAGGAGGGCACGGCGCCATCGTCCTGAGTGCCCTCACGGTTACCATCGCCGGCGATGGCGGGCAAGCGACGGACGGCGAACGGCTCGGTGATCGTCCCCGACCGCAAGCACCACTGGCTGTTCGACCGCCCGAAGCCACCCCACGACTGGCGATGGGTGGTCGGCGGGATCGGCAAGGTGCTGATCGTCACCGGCCTGCTGATGTTCGCGTTCGTCGCCTACCAGCTCTGGGGCACCGGGATCTACACCGCCCAGGCGCAGAACCGGCTGACCGACCAGTTCCACGACGCCGGCATCGACGCCACGACCGTGCCGCCGACCACCGACGTCACCACGTCGACGACGACGGCCACGACGACCGGGTCGACCGCCGAGCCGGGGACCACGCCGCCGGGCACCACCACCACGACCGGTCCCGAGACCGTGCCGTTCCCGTTCGCCGTGCCGACGGTCGGCGACCCGGTCGTGCAGCTGCAGATCCCGTCGATCGGCGTCGACTACATCGTCGTCGAGGGCGTCGGCGTCGGCGAGCTGAAGCAGGGCCCCGGCCACTTCCCCGAATCGGTGCTTCCCGGCCAGCTCGGCAACACGGCGATCGCCGGGCACCGGACCACGCACGGCGCGCCGTTCTACAAGATCGACCACCTCAGACCCGGCGACGAGATCGTCCTCACCTACCCGTCGATCGGCGGCGATCTCGGCCCGCAGTTCACCTACGTCGTCACGAGCACCCAGATCGTCTCACCGCAGGACTACGCCCTCGCCGTGCCCACCACCGACCCGGGCAAGGCGACGCTGGCGCTCGTCTCGTGCCACCCGATCACCAGTGCGAAGCAACGGATGATCGTCCACGCCGAGCTGGACCCGTCGAGGTCGAGCCCGCTGTTCGCGGCCACCCCGCTGGGCGAGGCCAGCGGAACCGACGAGCTGCCCGGCGACGAGACGACGACCGCCCCGGCGACGACGGCACCGGCCACCTCCACCCCCACCGGCGAGACGGCGGCCCCGACCACCACGATCGCGTCGACCCTGCCGCCGGCGACGGTCGCCCCACCGTCGGCCAGTCAGGACGCGTTCGCCGGTGGCTGGTTCGACGACGGCGCGGCCTGGCCGCACATCGTCATCTGGGGCCTGCTGCTCGTCGCGATCACGATCGGCGGCTACGTGCTGGCCAAGCGCCAGCGACGGATCTGGCTCGGGGTGCTCGTCTCGTTCGTGCCCTTCGTCGTCGTCCTCTACTTCTGGTTCGAGAACGTGAACCGCCTCCTGCCGCCCGGTCTCTAGCCGGGACACGGCGTCGCACGCGGCGTGGCAACCTGTGCGCATGTCCGATGGTTCGCCGCTCCCCCCACCCCTCGCGCCGCCAGATCCAACGCCCCAGACCGTCCAGCTCGGCATGGTCGGCCTCGGCCGGATGGGGGCGAACATGGCCCGCCGGCTGTACCGCGCCGGGTTCGACTGCGTCGGCTACGACGTCACCGACGCCCCCGTCGCCGCCGTCGAGGCCGAGGGCATCCGCGGCGCACGCACCCCGCAGGAGCTGGTCGCCTCGCTCGACGCGCCGCGCAACATCTGGCTGATGGTCCCGGCCGCCTTCGTCGACTCGACGATCGCCACGTTCGCCCCGCTGCTGTCGCCCGGCGACACGCTGATCGACGGCGGCAACTCCTGGTACCGCGACGACGTCGACCGTGCCGGGCCACTGAAGGAGCACGGGATCCACTACCTCGACGTCGGCACCAGCGGCGGCGTGTTCGGTCTGGAGCGCGGCTACTGCCTGATGATCGGCGGCGACGACGACGCCGTCGCCCGGATGGCCCCGATCTTCGACGTCCTCGCCCCCGGCTTCGACGCCGCCCCGACCCGCACCCACGGCCGCGAGGGCGAACCGGCGACGGCCGAGCGCGGCTGGCTGCACTGCGGACCGTCCGGCGCCGGGCACTTCGTCAAGATGGTCCACAACGGCATCGAGTACGGCCTGATGGCGGCCTACGCCGAAGGCCTCAACGTGCTCGCCGGCGCCAACGTCGGCTCCGAGCAGCGCAGCAAGGACGCCGAGACCGCCCCGTTGACCCACCCGCAGTACTACCAGTACGACCTCGACCTCCCGGCCATCGCCGAGGTGTGGCGGCGCGGCAGCGTCGTCGCCAGCTGGCTGCTCGACCTGACCGCCAACGCCCTGTTCGCCGACCCGAAGCTCGACACGTTCGAGGGCCGGGTCAGCGACAGCGGCGAGGGCCGCTGGACGCTCAGCGCGGCGATCGACGAGGGCGTCCCGGTGCCGGTGCTGAGCACCGCGCTGTTCGCCCGATTCACGTCTCGCGGCAACGCACTGCTGGCCGACAAGCTGCTGTCGGCGATGCGAGCCCAGTTCGGCGGCCACGGGGAGGTCAAGGCATGAGTGAGCGAAGCGAGCCAGGCCGGACGGCCGAGCGACCGCCAGGGAGCCGGACGTCGATGTGGCGCAGCGGGCAGGGGGGCGCAGCCCCCGGAGGTGCGGCATGAGGAACCAGCAACCACCCGCCGACGCGCTCGTGCTGTTCGGCGCCACCGGCGATCTGGCCAAGCGCAAGCTGTTCCCGTCGCTGTACTCGATGGAGGCCCATGGCGTCCTGCAGGTGCCGGTCGTCGGCGTGGCCCGCAGCGACTGGACCGACGACTCGTTCCGCGAGCACGCCCAGGAGTCGGTGCTCAACGCCCGGCCGGATGCCGACAAGACGGTGCTGGCCCGGATGATCGAGCGCCTCGACCTGATCCAGGGCGACTACGGCGACGCGGCGACGTGGAAGGAGCTGGTCTCGACGCTCGACGAGCACCACAGCACCTGCGCCGTGTTCTACATGGCGATCCCGCCGACGATGTTCCCGACCGTGGCGTCGTCGCTGGCCTCGGTCGGGTTGAACGACCGCGGCCGGATCGTCGTCGAGAAGCCGTTCGGCCGCGACCTGGCCAGCGCCCACGAGCTCAACGAGACGCTGCACGAGGTGTTCCCGGAGGATCGCATCTTCCGCATCGACCACTACCTCGGCAAGGAGAGCGTCGAGGACCTGCTCGTGTTCCGCTTCTCCAACTCGCTGCTGGAGCCGGTGTGGAACCGCAACTACGTGCGCAGCGTGCAGATCACGATGAGCGAGACGATCGGCGTCGAGGGCCGCGGCTCGTTCTACGACAGCGTCGGTGCCGTCCGCGACGTCCTCCAGAACCACCTGTTGCAGGTGATGTCGCTGGTGGCGATGGAACCGCCCGTCGGTCCCGAGGCCAGCCTGCTGTCCGACGAGAAGTCCAAGGTGCTGGCGGCGATGGAACCGCTCGACCCGGCGACGATGGTCCGCGGGCAGTACGTCGGCTACCGCGACGAACCGGGTGTCGCCCCGGACTCGCAGACGGAGACGTTCGTGGCCACCCGCCTGCACGTCGACTCGTGGCGCTGGGCCGGCGTGCCGTGGTACGTCCGCTGCGGCAAGGCCCTGACCGCAGCGGCGACCGAGGTCGTCGTCGAGCTCCGCGAGCCGCCGCGGATGCTGTTCGACGAGGCCGGCGGGCCGACGCCGGAGCGCAACCTCGTCCGCCTGCGGCTCGGCAGCAACGACGGCGTCACGTTCTCGCTGCAGGCCAAGACACCGGGCGAGCACCTCGACAGCGAGACGATCGACCTCTCCGTCGACTTCGCCGCCACCCTCGGCGAGCGCCACGACGCCTACGAGCGCCTGCTCGGCGACGCGCTCGCCGGCTCGCCGCGGCGCTTCGCCCGCGAGGACATCGTCGAGCACGAGTGGCGCATCGTCCAGCCGGCGCTCGACAACCCCGGCCCGGTCAGCCCCTACTTCCGTGGCACGTGGGGCCCGAACGAGTCCGTCGCCTGCCTCGGCGGCGACGACTGGTACCCGCCGAGCTGACCGTCAGCGCGGATCCGAGGGGCTGCGCTCGTAGCGCCAGCCGGCCTCGGCCATCGTGATCCGGTGGCGGCCGCCGGCCGGGCCGGGCTGTGCCGCGTAGATCTCGTCGCCGTGCCAGGCGGCGATCGCCACGCCGTCCAGGTCCACCCCGAGCTCGGTGTGGAAGCGCTCCGGTGTCGAGGCGCGCAGCGCGCCGAGGACGCTCGTGACGGTGGTGTGCGCGGCCAGCAACGTCAGGGTCACGAACGTCGGTGGGGCCAGCGTCACCTCGCCGGCGTCACGGCGGCGGAGCACCTCCGCGGGCGACAGCCACGCGTGGTCGTGGATCTCCGCACCGTCGACCTGCACGGGCGCGTCGTCGCCGGCGGCGACGAAGAACCACGTGGCGAAGCCCTTCGGCACGCTCGACGGCGGCCGCCAGTGCGACAGCGGCACGAGCGCAGCCGGGTCGAGCACCACCGCGGCCTCCTCGATCGCCTCGCGCACCGCGGCCCGCCGCGCCGCGGCCAGCTCGTCGCCGGGTGCCTCGGGGTCGTCATCGTCGTCGTCGACCCGGCCGCCCGGGAACACCCACATCCCGCCGAAGCTGCCGCGCTCGTTGCGCTTGAGCATCAGCGTCTCCAGCACGCCGCCGCCGCCGGCCACCGCGCCGTCGCGCACGACGACGACGGTCGCGGCCGGGCGCAGCACCTGCGATTCCCCGGACGTCATCGCCGCCGAACCTAACCGTTCGCGTCGTGCTGGCTTGGAGCTACGGGCCCCGTTGGGCGGGAAGCCGAGCACGACGAGGCCCTGGTCCTTGTACTGCGTCGAGTCGGCCCGCACGGGCGGCAGACGCGATCGGTCACCGTAGGCTCGCCGCATGACGCTCGGCCGACGGGGTGGGTCGGACGTGGCGACGACGTTCGATGAGTGGCTCAACGGCCGGCGGGCCGCAGTTGCCGGGGCCGGCCCCGGGCGGTGGCTGTCGACGGAGCAATTGTTGGCCGACGACGCCGCGGCGTTACGCCGGCTGTTCGACGTCACGGTGGTGAACGACCGGGTTCCGGTCGAGGTCGCCGCGGTCGCCCTGTCAGGTTGGCATGGCGGCGGGCTGGCGACGGTGGTCGGGCTGGGGTTGGCCGTCGGCGTGGGCGTGGCGGTGACGATCGACGGCGTGCGGTTTCATCATCATGCCGACGGCGGGGTCGACGCCGTCGATCCCGGTCCGGCGACGTTGCTGGTCGCCGCGGCGCACCCGTGGTCGGGCGCCGGCGGCGTGACGGTGCTCGACGACGTCGACGACGTGATCGACGCCGCCGTCGCGTCGTTGGTGGCCGCCGTGGAGCCGCTCGTGTCGGCGATCCCGAGCATTCATCGCGTCGGCCGCTCCGGGTTGTGGAACGAGGTCGGCGACGCGCTGGGCATGGCGCTGTGCGAGCAGGACGCCGTGCTCCCGACGGCCGGACGGCAGGCGCTCCTCGATCGAGCGGTACGGTCGAGACACCGGCGGTGGAAGGCGGCACCCGATGTGCGCGTGATCGCCCGGCCGGCGGCGCCGGTCGTCGTGGGACGCAAGGGCGGGTGCTGCCTGCTGCACCGGCGCTCCGCCGAGCCGCTCGAGGTCGCCGCGCTCACCGAGTCGGAGCGGCGCTACCTGGAACGGTTCCCCGTGCAGCAACCCGACTACTGCTCGACGTGCTCGTTGCGCTCGGTCGCCGACTGCGAGGCGCGCCAGTTGTTCTGGCTCGACCTGGTCGAGGAGGCCGGGAGTGCGCGCTGACCCGTACGCGGTTCCGCACCTGTTCGGGGTGACCGAGATCGGTGGCCCACCAGCGCGAGTGGTCGCCGCCGGGTTCACCGAGCTCGACGCGTGCGTCGCGCTCGGGGTGGTGCCCGTGGCCGCGCAGGCGTGGAAGGTCGCCGAGATCGTGTTCCCGTGGTCGACACCGTTGCTCGCAGGCGCGACACCGACGATGTTCCCGCCAGGCGAGTTCTTCGACGCCGAGCGGATCGCCGCGGCCGAGCCCGACCTCATCCTGGTGACGTCGGAGGCGGTCGGCCGCGACCAGTACGACACCTTGTCGGCGATCGCTCCGACGGTCGTCAGCGACCGCCGCGATGTGTTCCTGTGCCCATGGCCCGACGAGACCATGCAGATCGGCCGGGCGCTCGGCCGCGCCCGCGCCGCCGCCGGGTTGGTTTCCGACGTCGAGCGTGGGTTCGCGGCGGTGCGAGCCCAGATCGGTGGGCACGGGCTGTCGGCCGCGGTCGTGGCCGGGCGCCATGGCGCGACCGTGTACGCGTACGTGCACCGGGCGACGCGTCGCGCGCTGTTGACCGGGTTGGGGTTCCGGGTCCCGGCGGCGATCGAGCCGTTCGCTGCGGGAGGCGACTCGGCCGACATCGACGTCACCGAGATCACGGCGCTGGACTGCGACGTGTTGGTGCTCCTCGATTCGGCACGCGACCTGGTCGACGACCCTGATCTCACGGCGCTGCGGGCGATCCGCGGCGGGGCGATCGTGATCGCCCCGCCGGCCGCGACGCGGGCGATCGAGTTCTCCACCGCACTGAGCCTGCAGTTCGCGTTGGCCGAGCTCGGTCCTCATCTGGTGCAGGCCGCCCGCAGCATCCGCTGAGCGGTCAGGCTTCGGCGGAGGTGGCCGGGTCGCCGTCGAAGGCGGCCACGAGTTGCGGCTCGAGTTGCTCGAGCGCCCACGGGAGGCTGAGGACGTTGCGGAACGACAGCGCGTCGGCGACCGACGCGGACGGGAACACGTTACGGCCCTCGCGCACGATGTCGAGGGCCGCGAACGTGGGGACGTCGAACAATCCGGCGTCTTCGAGCGCCTCCCGGTACCCGTCCCACAGGACCAGGTCGACATCGATCAGTTCGAACAGCTCGGCGCTGAGGGTGGGCACGCCGAACGTGTCGTTCATGTGCTCGTCGATCGCCGTGGCGATGGTGAACCCGAGGTCGGTGAGGAACTTGGTCGCCGGATCGCTCGACGCGTACACCAGCAACTGGCCCTCGATGTACTGGCTGGCCAGCACGGCAGTGGCACCTTGCCATTCGGGGTGCCGGGCGGCGGCCTCGGCGAACTTCTGCTCGGCCGCCGCGACCAGGGCTTGGGCTTGGGCCTCGCGGCCGAGGGCCTGACCGATCATGACGGTCTGGACCTGCCAGGGTGTCGTCCACGCGTCGTAGTCGGCGGAGCCTGCGATGGTCGGCGCGATCTGGGACAGCAGCTCGTACTGGCCCTGGTCGATGCCGGCGCTGATCGCAATGATCAGGTCCGGGTCCTCGGCGGCCACGGTCTCGGTGTTGAGCTCACCGGGCAGGATGATCTTGGTGGCGACCCCACTCGCCTGCGAGTACGACTCGGCCCACGGGTAGACGACCTGATCGGCATACCAGGCCTGGCTGGCGATCGGCGCGAATCCGAGCGCGAAGACGGCGTCCTGGTCGGTCAGCCCGACGGTGAGGATCCGGCTCGGTGTCCCCTCGATCCCCGTCGTGCCGTACATGTGCTGCACCGTCCGCCCCGGGGCGGCGGTGCCGGCGGGAACCTCACCGGCCGAATCGTCGCCTCCGCACGCCGCGAGCAGTGCCGCCAACGACACGCCCCCTGTCAACGGCCAACTTGTTGTCCTCGCGTGTGGCCGTCGGCGGTCCTCGCTGGTGGCCATCGAAAGTCCTCGCGTCTATGCCTCCTTCTGGCCGGTGGTGCGGTGGCGGAGCCGGTAGCTGTCGCCGGTGGTGGTGATGATGTGGGCGTGGTGGCAGAGCCGGTCGAGCAGCGAGACCGCGGTGGGCTGATCGGGTAGGAAGCGGCCCCACTGGTCGAACGGGCTGTGCGACGCGATGGCGACGGAGCGGCGTTCGTAGGCGGCGGCGATCAGTCGGAACAGGAGTTGGCAGCCGGTGTGGTCGAGTGGGGCGAAGCCGATCTCGTCGATCATGATGAGGTCGTTGCGGCACACGGCTTCGATGGCTCGGCCGACGGTGTTGTCGGCGACTGCTCGCCAGAGGTGCTCGATGAGCTCGACCGCGGTGAAGTAGCGGACCCGGTAGCCGGCGGTGACGGCGGCGCGGCCGAGGCCGATGAGGTAGTGGGACTTGCCGGTTCCGGCGGGTCCGACGAGGCACAGGTTGTCGGCCCGGCCGATCCAGTCGAGCGTCACGAGGTAGTCGTGGCTGGCCTTCGGGATCGAGGACTCGGTGAGGTTGAATGCATCGAGGGTCTTGTCGACGGGGAACCGGGCGGCGGTCATTCGGTTTCGGGTGTTCGACTCGTCGCGGGCGGCGATCTCGAGTTCGACGAGGACGCGCAGGGTCTCTTCCGGCGCCCAACGCTGGGTCTTCGCGGTGAGCAGGATGTCGGCGCCCTCACGGCGGATCGCGGACAGCTTGAGGCGTTTCAGTCCGGCTTGGAGATCGTCGGGCAGCGTCGGTGCGCGGGTCATGCGAGGCCCTCGATCCGGTACGCGTCGAGGCCGCGGACCTCGACGGTGGGCAGCTCGACAACGACGTGGTCGCCGGCGGCCGCCGGTTCCGGCGCGGCGGGGCCGATGGCCAGGATCGAGCGGACGTCGGCGGCGCGGAACCGTCCGAAGCGTGTCGCCCGCGTGAGCGCTCGGGTGAGGTCGGCGGTGTCGTGGAAGGGCAGCAGCTCGTCGACGATGACGGCGATCTCTTTGGGAAGCATGGTGTGCCCGGCCGCGGCGCCGGCGCGGAGGAACGCTTCGGCCGGCTCGCCCAACGCCAGGAAGGCTCGTTCGGTGTCGCTGCGCGGACGTGCTGCTCTCGATGGCGCCCGGCGTGGTGTCGGGTAGTGCTCATCGAGGATCGACGCCTCGCCCGGACCGAGCTGCGGGTGCTCGGCGACGAGCACCCCGTCGTAGTCGTAGACCGTGACGCGCCCGTCGAAGGTGACCGCTTCGACCCGACGGCCACGCAGGCGGTGCGGGACCGAGTAGCGCGCCGACGCGACGCGGATCGTGGACAGCTTGTCGACGGTGCGGACCTCGATGTGACCGATGCGTGGCCGCAACGACGGCAACGGGCGCAACAGCGGCCGCTCCGTCTCCAACTGCTGCAACGGGACGGCGCAGGTCTCGGTGTGCGTCGCGGCGTTGACTTCGGCGCACCACTGGCGGGCGATGTCGTTCCACTCGGCCAGATCCACCACAACGTCGTCGTCGATGTCGGGGGTCGGGATGTCGCGCTTCGCGTAGCCGACGAGATGCTCGACGATGCCCTTGGACTCCGGGTCATCCGCGTGGCAGAAGTCCGGACGGAACCCGTAGTGCGTCGCGAAGCGGACGTAGTCCGGCGTCGGGATCACCACGTTGGCGACGACACCGCCCTTCAAGCAGCCCATCCGATCAGCGAGCACCTTGGCCGGAACCCCGCCGAGAGTCTCGAAGCACTCGGCGAGCAAACCCATCGTCGTCGCCGCCGTCTCGTCACGGGCGAAGCGCACGAACCGCACCCGACACCAGGCGAGCACAGCGCAGAACACCTTCACCCCGCCCGGCAGCGTCCCCCAGTCGATCACCACGGTCTCGCCCGGCACCCACACCGCTGGCCTGCGCTGGCGGGCGTTGGCCGCCCGCCACGCCTTCTTCTCCGCAGCGACCACCCGTCGGAAGTTCCGCGGTGAGCCCGCGTAGCCGGCGGCGCGTGCCGTCGGCAGCAACCGCTTGGCCGAGATCCGCCCCCGCGTCGCGGCGACCCGCTCAGCGACCAGCGCCCTCACGCCATCGGTGTTCTTCGGCACCGGCACACGCCGCGCCCTCTCCTCCTCCAGCTCGCCGGCCTCGTGGGCGAGCACCTTGCGTTTCACGGTCTTGGGATCAACACCGCAGATCTCCGCGGCGCCCCGGAACGTGCCCACGTCCATGTACGCGGCAACAACATCCATCGTCTTCCTCGCTGACAACACTGGTGGGTAACCCCTCGGGTGGGAGATCGGAACTGACTGGCGTCGTTCACGATCACCACCCGAGGCGGCCCGATGGCGGATCTACCTACTCACCACCGCGAGGACCTTTCCTGGCCACCAACGAGGACTTTGACATGGCCACGGACACCCCCGACCACGAACTCGCGACGGGTGATGTCGGCGACGATCCGCGCCCACTCCAGGTCGGGCGGGGCGAGCAGGGCGCTTGGGGGCATCGGTCTCTCCGGGGGGTCGGGAGAGCCCCGGCGTTTCCGGAGCGCTGGTAAGTGAGCCTAACATCGATCGTACGATGGAACTTTGTTCGCCTCAGCGGGACGGCGACCGGTCGACCGGGATCGCCTGGGCGCTGGCCCGCGACGGCGACCTCGTCGAGACCGGATCGAGCGGCTTCAAGGTCCCCGCACCGGCCGTCCGGGCGCCCTTCCTGCTCGGGTCCGTGACCAAACCGATCGTCGCCACGGCCGCCCTCCGCCTCGCGCAACGCGGCGTGATCGACCTCGACGACCGGTTGACCCGATGGTTGCCGCCGTCGCTCTTCGCCCAGGCGCACGGATCACCATCGACTCCGACCCTCGCCGAGGTCCTTGCGCACGTCGGCGGATTCGGCGCCCATCACGACTTCACCTACGGTGCGACGGCGCGCCATCCCGACGTGATGATCGATCGCTACGGTGTGCGATTCAACGCCCCCGGGAGCCGTTTCGAGTACTCCAATCTCGGCTACGCCGCCGTCGGTCGGGTCCTCGAAGCGGCGGCCGGGATCCCCCTCGGGGAACTGCTGAGCAGCGAGGTCGCCAGCCCACTCGGGCTGTCAACGCTGGCGTTCGGTCCGGCCGAGCCGCCGGGGGCAGCCAAGCGGTACGCCGCCAGCGGAGCGGAGTACCCCCTCTACGACACATCGCACGCGGCTGCGTCGCTGGCCTGGGCGAGCGCACCCGACCTCGCCCTGTTCGGCCAAGCGCACACGGCGCGTCATCCGTACCTCGCCCCGGCGATGCGTGCTCGGGGGCACGCATCGTCGGCCGCCACGGCGAACGACTCGGTGGGCTACGCCACCGGTTGGGCGACCAGAACGATCGACGGAATCACCGTGCTGGTCCACGGCGGCTCGATGGGCGGTGTCTCCGCCGGGCTGATCGTCGTGCCGGCCCTCGGGCTGTCGGCGGCGGCCGTCGTCAACGTGACCGACCGCAACGGCGCAGTCGACGACGTCTTGAACCGGCTGCTGGTCGCCGAGTGGCCCCGATACGCGCCGATCGAGGACGCGCCGCGCCCATCCGATCGAACGCTGGTCGGCTACTGGACCGGCGAGCGCGACACCGGGGGCGAAGCTCCCGATCACGCTCCGAACCGACGACAGCGGCCATGCCGCGGTTGCGATCGGCGGGGTCGAGGCGGCCGCACCCTACCGGTTTGACGGACGGCACCTGTCGGCCAGCTTCGTGCTGCAACTCCAGACCGAGGACGCGCGCGATGACAGCCCGATGACGGATCTCGATGTCGACCACGTCGCCGGGCGTCTGGTCGGGGCCGTGCGCGCCACGAAACACGACGAGACCGGCGACCGCATCGGCAACTGCTTGAGCCACTGGTGCGAGCTGACGGATCACCGAGGAGGGAGCACTGGTCGCAGGTCGGGCCGGGCCGGGCCGCCGGCGTCGGCCGGCGGTTCGTAGCCACGCGATCCCCACGGCGGTACGCGGTGTCCCCCACGCGCAGGCACGGTGGTGTCTGCTCAGTCGCGGTCGACGACGACGCGGCCGGCTTGGAGGACGTGGGTGAGCGACGTCGTCGTGTCGGCGAAGCCGGCGAGGTCCTCCAGCGGGTCGACCCGTGAGATCACGAGGTCGCCGTGCGCGCCGGGGGCGATCGTGCCGATGCGGCCGTCGAGGCGGCACAGGCGCGGGTTGACCACCCACATCGAGCGCAGCACGTCCACCGCCGGCTGGACCTCGGCGCGGATCGTCAGCTCGCGGGCCTGCATCCCCTGGCTCTCGCCGATCAGGTCCGTGCCGTAGCCCATCGTCACGCCGGCGGCCGTCGCCAGCTCGATCGACGCCAGGCCGGCGTCGAAGACGACGGCGTTCTTCTCGAGGTTGCGGCGCGGTAGCCCGAGCCGGCCACCGAGCTCTTGCATCGCGTGGTAGGTGACCAGCGTCGGCACGAGCACCGCATCGGCGGCGGCGATCCGCCCGGCGGCATCGGCGTCGAGCATGTTGCCGTGCTCGATCGAGTGCACCCCGCCGTCGACGGCCATCCCGATCGACTCGGGCGAGTAGGCGTGAGCGGCGACGTAGGTGCCGCGGTGGCGCGCCTCGGTGACGGCGGCGGCGATCTCCTCGGGCGTGTACTGCACGCTCTCCAACGGGTCGGACGGTGACGCCACCCCACCGGAGACGTGGACCTTGAGGAAGTCGCTACCACCACGCAGCTCGTGGCGCGCCGCCTTGCGCACCGCGTCGGGACCGTCGACGACGATCGACAGCGCGTCGGCGCCGAGCGCGCACCCGCAGCTCGGCACGTCGCGGTCGCCGCGGGCACCGTCGCCGTGCCCACCGGTCTGGGTGAGCATCCGCCCGGCGCGCACGATGCGCGGGCCCAGTGTCCGGCCCGCGGCGATCGCCCGCATCAGCCCGGTGACCTCGCCGCCGAGGTCGCGCACGGTGGTGAAGCCACGCTCGACGGTCGCCGCGGCCAGCCCGGCCATGACGATGCCGAACTCGACCTCGCTCCAGCCGACCATCGCCCGGAAGTCGAACGTCGCCAGGCGGAAGTGCACGTGGGCATCGATCAGCCCGGGGAGCAGGAACCGCCCGCCGGCGTCGATCACGACGTCGGCCGCCGGCGCCGGGCCGTCGCCGACGGCGACGATCGCCCCGTCCTCGACCACCACCGCGCCCGGCTCGGAGTAGCTCATCGTCGCGGTGTCGAGCACCGCCGCGGATCGGATCACCGTCCTCATCCCCGGCAACGTAGGCGCATCGGCGGGCCGGGCACGATCCTTGCGGGCGATCGTGCCCTGGCCACGAACGTTCACCGCGTGTGGGGGTGGTGCGGAGGGGGCGCTGCGCGATCTCCTCCGCCGTGCACCGACTCGCCGAAGCTCGACCGAGATGAGCGAGCGAATCGAGCGTCGAACTGGCTAGCCGGTGCGCTTCGGTACGACGACGACGGTGCCGTCGGGCTCGTGGCGGATGGCGACGCTGACGCCGTAGAACTCGCCGAGCGTCTCGGCGCGCAGGACGTGGGCGGCATCGCCGGTGGTGACGACCGCGCCGTGGTGCAGCAGGGCGAGGCGGTCGCTGTACAGGCCGGCGAGCGTCAGGTCGTGCATCGCCGACAACACGGTCAGGCCGTGCTCCCGGCGCAACCGGTCGACCAGCTCCAGGGCCTGCTGCTGGTGGCCGATGTCGAGCGCGCTGGTCGGTTCGTCGAGCAGCAGGATCGGCGCCTCCTGGGCGAGGGCGCGGGCGATCACCAGCCGCTGGCGCTCCCCGCCGCTCATCGAGCCGAGCGGGCGATCGGCGAACTCGTCGAGCTCCAGGCGCTGGAGCACACCGGCGACGAGGTCGCGGTCTCGGCGGGTCTCCTGGCCGAACCAGCCGACGTACGGGTTGCGGCCGAGCAGGGCGTACTCGAAGCCGGTCATCTCCGCCGGCAGCTCCGGCGCCTGCGGGACGTAGGCGACCAGTTCGGCGCGCCGGCGGGCGTGGCGCAGCGCCAGCGGCGAGCCGTCGACGGCGATCGTCCCGGTGTGCTCGACGAGGCCGGCGACGGCTCGCAGGATGCTCGACTTGCCGGCGCCGTTCGGGCCGATCAGGCACAGCCACTCCCCCGCGGCGACGTGCTCGGTGAACGACTGCACGGCGACACGGCTGCGATAGCGCACCGTCACGTCAGCAAGGTCCAGCGAGCTCATCGGCGCGCCGCGGCCGACGGCCACGCCGACGGCCACGGCCACGGCCACGGCCACGGCCCGATCGTCACCACGTCGGCGCGATTCGAGATGTGCGCACCGGCGCGGCACATCTCCCATCGCTTGCCAACCGCCGGCCGCTGCGATTCGAGATGTGCGCACGGAGGCGGCACATCTCGAATCGCGGTGGCGATCCGGCGGCACGGCCGCGCTCACGTCGTGCTCCGGCGACGGAGGACGAAGATGAAGAACGGGGCGCCGATGAACGCGGTCACCACGCCGATCGGCGTCTCCGCCGGCGCCTGCGCGGTCCGGCCGACGAGGTCGGCAAGGATCATGAACGCCGCCCCGAACAGGACGCTGAGCGGTACGAGCCGCCGGTACGACGCGCCGGCCGTCAGGCGCACGACGTGGGGGACGACGATGCCGACGAAGCCGATCAGCCCGCTGACGCTGACCGCCGCGGCGGTGCCGAGCGTCGCCGCGACGACGACCACGAGCCGCAGCCGGCGCACGTCGGTGCCGAGCGCGGCAGCCTCGTCGTCGCCGACGCGCAGCACGTCGAGGTGCCGGCGGTGGAGGATCAGCACGGCGGTGGACACGGTGATGTACGGCAGCACGAGCCGCACGTCCGACCAGGTCGCTCCGGTGAAGCGCCCGAGGATCCACGAGTAGACGACCTGGATCACGTCGCTGTGGCGTTGCAGCACGAACGCCTGGATCGCCGTCGCCAGCGACGTGACGGCGACGCCGGCGAGCACGAGCGTCACCCCGTTGCGCACCGCCCCGAACGCCGCGCCCACGGTGTAGGTGACAGCGACGGCGACGAGCGCGGCCACGAACGCGGCGAGCGGCAGCGGGTCGACCGGCCATCCCGACGACGTCGGCCGGCCCCAGGCGAACACGAGCGTCGCCCCGAGCCCGGCGCCGGCGGCGACGCCGAGCAGGTACGGGTCGACGAGCGGGTTGCGGAACACGCCCTGGTAGCCGGCGCCGGCGACGGAGAGCATCGCCCCGACCAGCCCGGCGAGCACCACCCGCGGCAGGCGGATGTTCCAGACGATGTCCCAGTTCGCCGACGAGATCCGCCCGGCCGGCCCGATCATCGCCCCGAGCACGAGGGCGGCGGCGAGCACGACCACACCGGCGACGAGCCAGCCGGCGGTCCCCCACCCGCGCCGTCGCGCCGGCACGGCCGCGGCGCCCACCGCCTCGGTCGTCACGTCAGGCGCCGATCACCCGGTCGTCGCCGGGACCTTGGCGATCGCGGCCGACACCGCCTCGATGTAGTCGACGATCCGCGGGCTCCAGCGCGAGGCGATGTCGTCGTCCATCGGGAAGACCGTGCCGTTCTTCACCGCGGCGATCGCGCCCCACCCAGGCCGGGCGGCGACGGTGGTCGCGTCCTGCTGGCAGCACTTGCTGTCGGCGAGGAAGATCAGCTCGGGGTCGGCCTGGACGACGAACTCCGAGGACAGCTGCGGGTAGTCCTGGCCGGGCTGGGCGTCGTCGGCGATGTTCTTCAGACCGAACAAGGCGTAGACCGTGCCGATGAACGTGTTCGACGTGACGCTGTAGAGGTCGTCACCCAGCTCGTGGTAGTAGGTCAGGCCGGCCGCGGTGTCGGGTGCGGCTGCCACCGCGGCCTTGATGTCGGTCTGCATGTCGGCCACCACCTTGGCCGCGTCGGCGACGTGACCGGTTGCCGCGCCGAGCTGCTCGAGCTGGGTGTAGATGTCGTCGAACGTCACCGCCGCCGCGCCGACCCACGAGTCGATGCCGACGGACCTCAGCTGGTCGACGAGTCCGCCGTCGGACTGCATCACGACGAGGTCCGGCTTCATGTCGGCGATCGCCTCGACGTTCGGGTTGTAGCCGTCGAGGTCGTGCGGCAACTGCTGCGTCTCGGCCGGGTAGTTCGAGTACTGATCGACGGCGACGACGAGGTCGCCGGCACCGATCGCGAACAGCATCTCCGTCGCCGTCGGCGACAGGCTGACGATGCGCGTCGCCGTGCCGGCGGGCGTCGAGTCAGGCGGCGTGCTCGACACCGACGCTGCGGTCGTGCTGGATGCGGCCGACGACGACGCCGCGGTGGTCGACGCGGCCGCGGTGGTCGACGCCGCGGTCGTCGTCGACGAGCCCTTGTCGTCGGAGCCGCAGGCCGCGGCGATCACGACGGTGACGGCGCAGACCGCGGCGATCAGCCAACGGTGCTTCATGGATCATCCTCCAAGCGGTTGGAGGACAAGCGTGGGACGGGTGGGGGTCCACCACGAACCGCCCTTGCCTCGAGGGTCTTCGGTTGCGCACACGGGCAGGCGACCGGACTCGTCGTGGGCGACGCCACGAACCACCGTTGCGGGTCAGTGCCGGGATCTCACCGGACTTCGCTGGCACCGTGCGGTTGCCACCCGGATCAGGCGGCGACGATCGAGGCTACTGGCGCCGTCCGTATGCTCCCCAACCGCATGGGCACGATCACGTTCCTGGTCGGCGGGGCGCGCAGCGGCAAGTCGGCGCTGGCCGTCGAGCTCGGGCGGCGACACGGAGGTGAGGTGGTCGTCGTCGCCACCGCGGAGGCGTTCGACGACGACCTGCGCGACCGCATCGCCCGCCACCGCGCCGAGCGACCGGCGTGGCCGACCATCGAGGAGCCGCTCGACCTGGCCGGCGCGGTGCGCCGGGCACCGGCGGGCGCGCTCCTGATCGTCGACTGCCTCACCGTGTGGCTCGGCAACGTGCTGCACGCCGGCGCCACCGGGGCCGCCATCGACACCGATGCCGCAACCGCCGAGCTCGTCGACACGCTCCTGCGGCGCGACGGGCCGAGCGTCGTGATCAGCAACGAGGTCGGCCTCGGCCTCGTCCCCGACACCCCGCTCGGGCGCACCTACCGGGATCTGCTCGGGCGGATCAACCAGGCCGCCGCCGCCGCGGCCACCACTAGCCTGCTGCTCGTCGCCGGACGGGCCACGGTGCTGCGCGATCCATGGGAGATGCTGTGAAGAACTGGCTGACGAACGCCCTCACCACCCTGCCCGACGGCGACCGCGCCGCCGAGGCGGTCATCGAGGCCCGGGCCGCCGGCATCCTCCGCCCGGCCGGCGCGCTGGCCCGCTTCGACGCGGTCGCCGCGTGGGTCGCCCGCTGGCAGGAGACCGAGCGGCCGGCCGTGCGCCGGCCGGCCGGGCTGGTGTTCGCCGCCGACCACGGCGTCACCGCCGCCGGCGTCAGCAAGTACCCCGTCGACGTGACCGCGGCGATGCTCGCCGCCTACCGCGCCGGTCGGTCGACGGTGTCGGCGTTCGCCGAGGTCGCCGGGGCGACGGTGCAGGCCGTCGACGTCGGCGTCGGCCGCCCCACCGGCGACATCCGCTTCGAGCCGGCGATGGACCAGGCCCGCTTCGACGCGGCCGCGCTCGCCGGGCGTGACGCCGTCGACGCGCTCGACGCCGACCTGCTCGTGCTCGGCGAGATGGGCATCGGCAACACCACCGCGGCCGCGGCGGTGGCCGCGGCGCTCGGTGGCGGCGAGGTCGCCGCGTGGGTCGGGCGCGGCACCGGCGTCGACGATGCCGGCCTGGCCCGCAAGCGCGAGGCGGTGCGCGAGAGCGTCGACCGCATCGCCGGCGTCCTCGACCCGCTGGAGGTGCTGCGCGAGGTCGGCGGCGCCGAGCTGGTGGCGATGGCCGCGGCGATCGTCGCCGCCCGCCACCGCAAGCTGCCGGTGCTCATCGACGGCTACGTCGTCACCGCCGCCGCGCTGCCGCTGCACCTGTTCAACCCACAGGCCCTCGACCACTGCCTCGTCGGCCACTGCTCGTCCGAGCCGGGCCATCGCCGCCTGCTGGAGCGCCTCGGCAAGCACCCCCTGCTCGACCTGGAGATGCGCCTCGGCGAAGGCTCCGGGGCGATGGCCGCCGTCCCGCTCGTCGCCATGGCGTGCGCCGGCATCACCGACGTCCCGACCTTCGACGAGTGGTTCGGATAGGTCGTTTCGACGCTCGATTCGCTCGCCTGGGAGCGAACGGCGTCGCCATGCTCGGTGACGAGATGGACGACGTCAGCCGACGTCTTCGCCCGCTCGAGGGGGATCTCGGACGTTGCACCACGAGCCGCGCGCTCCCCCAGTTGCCCGCACGGCCCGAGCTTGGAATGTGATGACCACCCTGCGTGCTCGCCCGGCATGGCATCCTGTGATCGACATCAGCCGATCGTTCGAGTGACGGGAGCCACGTGGTCAACGAGTTCGTCGACGCCGTGCAGTTCCTGACGCGTCTGCCCGTCGAGGTCGACGATCGGCGGCCGTCGGTGGGACGGGCGATGCCGTGGTTTCCGGTCGTCGGCGGCCTCGTCGGTGCGATCGTCGGTGGCGTCGCCGTACTGATGTGGTTCGCCGTGCCGCCCTTCGTCGCTGCCGCCGTGGCGATCGGCATCGGCCTGCTGGTCACCGGGGCGTTCCACGAGGACGGGCTCGGCGACGTCGCCGACGCGTTCGGCGGCGGGTCGACGGTCGATCGTCGCCTGCAGATCCTCAAGGATCCACGGCAGGGCACGTACGGGGTCTGCGCGATCTGCATGTCGCTGCTCGTACGCATCGCCTGCGTCGCCTCGATGCCGGGCCCGGCGGCGATGTTCGCCGCGCTCGTCGCCGCCGGCACGCTCGGGCGGGCGGCGGCGCTCGTCCTCGCCGCCACCCAGCCGCCGGCGAGCTACGACGGGCTCGGCGCCAGCGCCAGCGGCGAGCTGTCGACGCACGCCGCGTGGATCTCGGTGGTCGCCTCGGTGGTGATCGGCGCCGTCGCCGTCGGCTGGTGGATCGGCCCGCTGGTGCTCGCCGCCGGTCTGGCCATCCTCGTCGTCGGCGGTCTCGCCGAGAGCAAGATCAACGGCGTGAACGGCGACGTGTTCGGCGCCGTCGAGGTGGTCACCGAGTGCCTGTGCCTGGTGGTGGCGGCCGGTTTGGCGACGCACTCGCGGCTGTGGTGGCCGTGAGCCCGGCCAGCCGCTGACGGGTCGCGCGATCACCGACGAGCCGAGCGCGGCCAGCCGGTCGGCGATCTTGCGATCCGCTGTCAGCCACGCCCAAGCGTCGTCCAGTCGATGCCAAGCGCGCTGCCCTGGCGACCCGCAGCGCGGCGTCGCTCGACCAGGTCAGCGGCGGGCGGTTCACGCTCGGCCTCGGCATCGGCTGGTCCCGTCCGCGAGCTGGCCGCGAACCGACTCGGGACCGAACGCAGCGTTCATCTTCCGTTCCCGAGACGATCGGTACCGTCTCGGCCGATGGGCATGATCGTCGGCGACCGCTACCAGGTCGCGATCGGCAGCCAGATCGTCGAGCTGCCGATCGTGCCGATCCACGAGGACCTGGCGATCTCGCTGCTGATGACGATCGACGCCGGCATCACGTTCATGGCTCGGGCCGGCGCTGATCTCGCCGGCGCGCTGGAGCCGTCGGCACCCGAGGTGATCGTCTCGGCCGCCACGCTCGGCATCCCCGTGGCCGTCGAGGTCAGCCGGGCCCTCGGCCTCGACGACTACCTGATCCTGCAGAAGACCCCGAAGATCCACCTGCGCGATGCCCTTGCCGAGCCGCTGTCGTCGATCACCACCGACGGCGACCAGCGGCTGCTGCTCGACCGGGCCCGCGTCGACGTCGTCGCCGGCCGCCGCGTCGCCCTCGTCGACGACGTCATCGCCACCGGCGGCAGCATCACCGCCGGGCTGCGGCTCCTGCGGGCGGCAGGGGCCGAGGTGGTGGCGATCGGTTCGCTGCTGGTCGAGGGCACCGGCTGGCGGGCTGCGCTCGGCGAGGATGCCGAGCTGGTCCACAGCCTCGGGGCCATCCCGACGTTCGCCCGTGGCACCGCCGGCGGCTGGGTGGAGCGTGCCTGACGGGCGGGTCGTCACCGGCAAGGTGGTGCTGACCGTCGACGACGACCGCCGCGTGCTCAGCCCAGGCTGGGTGGGGCTTGCCGGCGACGGGACGATCGCCGCTGTGGGCGGCGGGCCGCCACCGGCCGGGGCCACGGTGGCGGCCGGCGGTGACGTGGTGATGCCCGGCCTGATCAGCGCCCACGAGCACCTCGTCGACGTGCTCGTGCGCGGCGGGCCGGTCGGGCCGACGTTCCTCGACTGGCTGCTCGGCACCTACCACGCCGGCCTGGCCCATGCCCGTCCCGAGGAGTGCGCCGCGGCCGTCGGGCTGGTCCGCGCGGCCGACCTCGCCGCCGGCGTCACCAGCGTCGTCGACTGCTGGTCGGTCGGTCCGGTCGACGACGCCACGCGCGTCGCCGAGTGCGCCGAGGCATCGGCGTCGGCCCACCTGGCCAGCGGCGGGCGGACCGTGTTCGCGGCGATGTGCTGCGAGGTCGTGCCCGACGGCTGGTCCCATCCGGCGATCGACGTCGCCCGCCTGTGCCGGCCGATCGACGACTCGCTGGCCGCCACCGCCGACCTGGCCGCCCGCCTCGGCGGACCGCGCCTGACGGTCACCCCGTCGCCGGAGCTGCCGGAGATGTCGACGGCGGGCGGGATGCAGGCCGCGCTGGCCCTCGCCGAGCGTCTCGATGCCGTCCTGCCGATGCACGTCTGCGCCTCGCCGCCCAGCCGCGCCGCCTGGTGCCCGGCGGCGCTGGAGGCGATCGGGGTGCTCGGACCGCGCCTGCTCGCCGCGGACTGCAGCGCCGTGGACGATGCCGACGTCCGCCGCCTCGGCGCCGCCGGGATCGGCGTCGCCCACTGCCCGTCGGCGTCACGGCGCCTCGGCGGCACCACGTGGACGCCACTCGCCGCGCTGCGCGCCGCCGGCGCCCGCGGCGGGCTCGGCCTCGACAACCGCTCGCTGCACAGCGGCCACGACCTGTTCGTCGAGGCCCGGCAGGCCCGCCTGGTCGCTGCCGGGCAGGCGGCGGTGCTCGACGCGCCGGCCCTGCTCGACCTGCTGACGCGCGAGGCCGCGGCAGCGGCGGGGCTCGGCGACGTCACCGGGGCGCTCACCGTCGGGCGCCGGGCCGACCTCGTCGTGCTCGACGCCGGCGGCCCGCACTGGTGGCCGCGGGCAGCGTCGTGGGTCGACGCGGTCGTCGAGTGCGCCGTGGCCGCCGACGTGCGCTGCGTCCTCGTCGACGGTCGGGTGGTGGCCACCGACGGCCGGTCGCTGGTCACGGTCGACCCCGCCGCCGTCGACGCCGCCGGGCGCCGGATCCGCGCCGCCATGAACTGGTGAAGAGCAGCCGTCACGCCGGGGGCTGCGCCCCCGCTCGCTCCGCTCGCACCCCACCGACGCCCGGCTCCCTGGCGGTCGCCCGGCCGTCCCGGCTGAGCTGCGCTCAGCCGTCCAGCCCGGGGGCTGCGCCCCCGCTCACTCCGCTCGCACCCCACCGACGCCCGGCTCCCTGGCGGTCGCCCGGCCGTCCCGGCTGAGCTGCGCTCAGCCGGCGGCGAAGTCGGCGATGCGGCGGATGCCTTCGGCCAGGTCGTCGTCGCCGAGGGCGAAGCTGAACCGCGCGTAGCCCGGCGTGCCGAACGCCTCGCCGGGCACGAACGCCACCTTCGCCTCCGACAGCACGAGGTCGGCCAGCTCCAGCGTGGTCTGGGCGACGTTGCCGCGCAGGTCCCGGCCGAGCAGCGCCGTCAGGTTCGGGTAGCAGTAGAACGCGCCCTGCGGCTCCAGGCAGGTGACGCCGGGGATCGCCACGAGCATCGAGTGCATCGTCGTGGCCCGCCGCTCGAACGCCTCGCGCATCATCGCCACCGCCGACAGGTCGCCGCTCACGGCGGCGAGCGCCGCCGCCTGGGCGACGTTGGCGACGTTGCTGGTGGAGTGCGACTGGAAGTTGATCGCCGCCTTGACCACGTCGTTCGGGCCGATCATCCAGCCGACGCGCCAGCCGGTCATCGCGTACGTCTTGGCGACGCCGTTGACGATGATGCACTGGTCGGCGACGTCGGGCACGACGGTGGGCATCGACACGAACTCGTGCGGGCCGTACGTGAGGTGCTCGTAGATCTCGTCGGTGACCACCCAGATGCCGTGCTCGACGGCCCAGCGGCCGATCGCCTCGACCTCATCCTTCGGGTACACCGCGCCCGACGGGTTGTCCGGGCTGACGAACAGCAGCGCCTTGGTCCGCGAGTTGCGGGCCTCCTCCAGCTGCTCGACGGTGACCCGGAAGCCGGTCTCCTCGGTGGTGTCGATCACCCTCGGCACGCCGCCGGCGAGGGCGATCGCCTCCGGGTAGGTGGTCCAGTACGGCGCCGGGCAGATCACCTCGTCGCCCGGGTCGCACAGCACGGCGAACGCCGCGAACACGGCGTGCTTACCGCCGTTGGTGACCAGCACCTGCGAGCTCGTGCACTCGAAGCCGGAGTCGCGGGCGGTCTTGGCGGCGATCGCCTCGCGCAGCTCGGGAAGGCCGGCGGCGGGCGTGTAGCGGTGCATCGCCGGGTTGCTGCAGGCCTTGATCGCCGCCTCGACGATCGGCTGCGGCGTCGGGAAGTCGGGCTCGCCGGCGCCGAAGCCGATGACGTTCTCACCCTGCGCCTTCAACGCCTTCGCCTTGGCGTCGACGGCGAGCGTGGCCGATTCGGCGATGGCGGCAAGGCGGATGCTGGTGCGGTTCACGTCCTGCGAGCCTATTCCCCCCTCGTCGGCGCCGGGTCGAGATTCGTGCGGCGGCCGCAACGGCCGGAACGTCCGGAACGACCGCTGGCCGGTGCCCGCCGCCCCAGCGATCTGATCAAGCGAACAAACGTGCACTCGGTTCGTTCGCTCGACCAAACCATGGATTGCCCGGGCCGGTGCCCGGTCCGATCCGCCAGACTGGGGTCCGTGACGAGCACCGCCAGCACCGACCCGACGGCCATCACGATCCCAGCCGGGCTGCTGCCGTCCGACGGCCGCTTCGGCTGCGGACCGTCCAAGGTCCGCCCCGAGCAGGTGACGGCGCTGAGCAAGGCCAACGGGCGGATCCTCGGCACCAGCCACCGCCAGGCGCCGGTGAAGAGCCTCGTCGGTGCGGTGCGCGCCGGGCTGACCGAGCTGTTCGGCCTGCCCGACGGCTGGGAGATCGTGCTCGGCAACGGCGGTACGACCGTGTTCTGGGACGTCGCCACGTTCGGGCTGGTGCGCGAGCGCAGCCAGCACGCGGTGTTCGGCGAGTTCTCGTCGAAGTTCGCCGACGCCTGCGCCGCCGCCCCGCACCTCGGCGACCCCGTCGTCGTGTCCAGCCCGACCGGCGACCACCCGACGATCGACGCCGCTGCCGACGGGGTCGACCTCGTCGCCCTCACCCACAACGAGACGTCGACGGGCGTGGCCATGCAGCTGCGCCGCCCGGCCGGTGACGCGCTCGTCGCCGTCGACGCCACCTCTGCGGCCGGCGGCCTCCGCTTCGACCCCGCCGACGTCGACGTCTACTACTTCGCTCCGCAGAAGTGCTTCGCCGGCGACGGCGGGCTGTGGCTGGCCGCCTGCTCCCCCGCCGCCGTCGAGCGGATCCGCTCGCTCGCCGGGACGCGCTGGGTGCCGGCCTCGCTGGACCTGAAGATCGCCCTCGACAACTCGCTGCAGGACCAGACGTACAACACGCCGGCGCTGGCGACGCTGGTGCTGCTCGACGACCAGCTGCGCTGGATGCTCGACGGCGGCGGCCTCGACTGGTGCGCGAAGCGCTCGGAGACGTCGGCGGCCCACCTGTACGGCTGGGCGGCCGAGCGCGACTGGGCGACACCGTTCGTCGCCGACCCGGCGAAGCGCTCGGCCGTCGTCGGCACGATCGACCTCGCCGGCCCGGACGAGGGCGGCGTCGACGCCACCGCGGTGTGCGCGGCGCTGCGCGCCAACGGCATCGTCGACACCGACAGCTACCGCAAGCTCGGCCGCAACCAGCTGCGCATCGGCATGTTCCCGGCGATCGAACCGTCCGACGTGGAAGCGCTCACCGCGTGCATCGACCACGTCGTTCGGGCCCTGCGGGCCTGAACGGTGACGTTCGTGCTCCGGTCGCAGCCGATCTGTCGGCAGCTGTGCTCCGGTCGCAGCACAGCTGCCCCCTGCGCCTGCCGTGCTCGCCGCTTCCGCTGCGCTTCGGCACTCGCCGCGGCTGGATCGGGACCGGCCATCCCGCCGTGCTCGCTGCCTCCGCTGCGCTTCGGCGCTCGCCGCGCGTCGGACCGGAGGTAGTACGCCATGGACGTCGCCGAGGTGCTCACCCTGGCCACCGACGAGCTGACCCCGTTGCACCGGCCGATCATGGTGATCGCCCTGCGTGGCTGGTTCGACGTCGCCGAGGTGGCCACCGATGCGCTCGACCACATGGTCGCCGATCGCATCGCCCCGGTCGTCGGGGCGATCGAGCCGGACCCGTTCTTCGACTTCACCCAGGAGCGGCCGACCACCGAGTTGGACGACGACGGCGTGCGCCGCACCCGCTGGCCGGAGAACGAGCTGCGCATCCTGCGCCGGCGCGACCCGACGGCGTCGAACCACGACCTGATCCTGCTCAGCGGCGTCGAGCCGCACCTGCGCTATGCGACGTTCGCCGAGTGCATCGTCGCCGCGGCACGCACGTTCGGCGTCGAGGTCGTCGTCACCGCCGGGGCGGGTGCCGAGGGCGTGCCGCACACCCGGCCGCCGCTGGTCGTCGGCAGCACGACCAACGACGGCCTGGCGAGTGCGCTCGGCCTCAGCCGCCCGCAGTACCAGGGCATCACCGGGCTCGTCGGCGTGCTCCAGGAGCGCCTCGACCGGGCCGGGATCCCAGCCGTCTCGCTGCGCGTCGGCGTGCCCCACTACCTCGGGAACGCCAAGCACCCGCAGTCGTCGATCGCCCTGCTGCGCCACCTCGAGCACGTCCTCGGCGAGCCGACCGGCCACGCCGGCCTGGCCGGCGACGCCGCCCGCTGGCGCACCCTGCACGACGAGGCCGTCGGCGAGGACCCTCAGGCGTCCGCGTACGTCCAGATGCTCGAGCGCGAGTACGACCGCCGCGCCGAAGCCTCCCTGCCGAGCGGCGACGACCTCGCCGCCGAGCTCGAACGCTTCCTCCGCGACCAGCACCCACCCGACGAACCGGGCGAGCCCTGACTGCAGCTACCCCACGCCGGGGTTGATCGGGGCGTCGGCGATCACCGCCTGGCCGCGCAGCGCCTCCACGTCCGCGTCGGTCAGGCCGAGCTCGCCCTTGAGGATCTCGTCGTTGTGCTCGCCGAACAGGGGCGAGTGGCGCTTCGGCTGCGGCGCGGCGTCGGCCAGGCGCCACGTGATGCCCTGCTGGCGGTATCGGATCATCTTCGGGTGCGGCAGGTAGTGCCAGTACTCACGGTGCAGCAGGTGCAGGTCGTCATGGATCGTGCCCGTGTCGAGCACCCGCCCGGCAGCCACGCCGGCGGCCTGCAGCACCTCCATCGCCACCTGTGGGCGCTGCGTCGCGGTCCACCCGCCGATCGCCGCGTCCAGCTCGTCGTGGCGCTCGCGGCGCTCGTCGAGCGACAGACCGGCGAGGTCGTCGCGGCCGATGATCCGGCACATGGCCCGCCACTCGTCGTCGGTCCGCACCGAGACGACGATCCACTGCTCCTGGCCGCGGGTGCGGTAGACGCCCTGCGGCGCGAAGCGGTCGTCTCGGCAACCGATGTGCTCGATCTCCGCGCCGCGCGACGCGGCGGCGAACGCATCACCGATCAACGTCATCGCCCCCTCGCGCTGGGCGAGGTCGACGATCCGCCCGCCCTCGCCGGCGTCGCGCGCCGCCAGCCCGAGCACCGTCGCCGCCACCGCGTACAGGCCGGCGACGGGGTCGCAGTAGGAGATCCCGGTCTTGAACGGCTCACCGTCGCCGTAGCCGGTCAGCGAGGCCAGCCCCGACATCAGCTCGATCACCGGCCCGAAGCCGACGTACTTCGCGTCCGGACCCTCCTTGCCGAACGCCGCCATGCTGACCGTCACCAGGTTCGGGTTGGCGGCGCGCAGCACCTCGGCGGTCAATCCGAGCTTGTCGAGGACGTCGGCGCGGTAGTTCTCCAGCAGGACGTCGGCATCGGCGAGCAGGCGCAGCAGCAGCTCCCGGCCGGCGTCCTGGGCGAGATCGAGGGTCAACGAGCGCTTGTCGCGGTTGTACGCGTTGAAGTACGACTGCGAGTTCCACGGGTCCTCCACGCCTGGCTGCGGCATCAGCGTGCGGATGTTGTCCCACGCCGACGGCGACTCGATCTTGATCACGTCGGCGCCCATCGACGCCAGGTGCAGGGTGGCGAACGGCCCGGCCCACATCATCGACAGGTCGACGACGCGCACGCCCTCCAGCGGCAGCCGGCCCCGCGCGCCGGTGGCCGCCGGGCGCGGCGCCCACTCGACGCTCGCCGAGGGCTCGTCGGACGGTCGCCAGCCGAAGCCGCCGAACGGCCGTGACGGCACGGTCGCCCCGCCGCACGGCTCGAGCGCGCCGCGCACCTCCAGCCCCTCCCGGCCGATCAGGTCGGTGGGTGTGCTGACCACGCCGATCGGCACCTTGTTGGCCAGGCCGAGGGCGAGCAGCTCGTCCTTCGTCTTGTCCATGAACCACAGGTACATCTTCAGCGTGACCTGCTCGTCGTTCTCCGGGACGAGCCGCTCGATCGGGTCGGCGAAGCGCTGCTCGGCCAGCTCCGGATCGCCGACCAGCTTGAACAGCGCGGGGATCTGCCGCTCGAGGCAGAACACCCCGGCCCAGCCGTCGAGCGCCGGGTACACGCCCCACTGCCCACGTGTGTGGTTGCCGAGGCGCATGAACACGGGAAAGCCGATCGACGTCATCGGGCCGTACAGCTCGAGCATCCCGGCGGCGCACTCCTGCGCCGACAGGTCGACCAGCTCGCCGGCGCCGTGGCGACGCGAGCCGTACCAGCACGTGACGGCGACGCCGAACGCGTTGAGCCCGGCGAGCTTCTCGGCCTGGCGGCCGCCGGTGACGAGCGGCGTGCGCCCGGCGTCGCCGGTCAGCGACATGATCCCGCCCATCGCGAACGACACCGCGTTCGTCGCCTGGAAGTCGCGGTACGGGCCGGTCAGCCCGAACGGCGTGACGGAGACGACGACGAGGTGCGGATGGCGGTCACGCACGTCGCCCCAGTCCAGGCCGAGCGCGGCGAGCTGCGCCGGCTGGCGATCGCTGACGACGATGTCGGCGGCGGCAAGCAACGCATCCCAGTGGGCGGGTGGGTCCTCGTGGCGCTTTCCGGCATGGAGGTAGGTCTGCTCGTCGTCGGTCAGCGCGACGACACCGGGGACGCGCACGTGGCGGACGTCGGCGCCGTAGCCGCGCAGCATCCGCCCGGCGAACGCCGCGCTGATGCCTGACGAGATCTCCAACACACGCACATCGTCGAGGGGCAAGGTCACGACGCCGGAGCGTAGGAGCCGCCCCCGGCGCGCACCGCACCGGGCCGGCGCTGGCTACCGTCCCGTGCCGATGGGACGCTCCGCGCTGGTCGTGCTCGTGCCGGCCGCCGGCGAGCAGATCGAGCGGCTGCGGCTCGCTCACGACCCGATGGCCGCACGCGGCGTCCCGGCGCACGTCACCGTGCTCCACCCGTTCCGAGCGACGCTCGACGACGACGCTCACGACACGATCGCCACCATTGCCGCAGCCGTGCCGCGCTGGACGATCCGCTTCGACACGGCGAGGCGCTTCGACGACCGCGTCGTCTACCTCGCCCCGGAGCCACCAGACCCGTTCGTCGCGTCGACCCGCCGACTCGCCGCCGCGTTCCCGGACTGCCCACCGTACGGCGGCGCCTACGCCGAGCCGACCCCGCACCTGACCGTCGGCAGCCACCTGGACGGCGAGGAGGCCGACCGACTCGCCGCGGTGCTCGACGGCTTCGCGGCGTTCACCTCGCCGGCCGATCGCCTCACCCGCCTCGTCGAGGACGACGCCGGCATGTGGGCCATCGAACGCTCCTGGCGCTTCGGCCGCCCCCGGCCGAGCGATCTTGTCGCGGTCTGACCGGAAAGTCTCCGGTCAGACCGCGACAAGACGGTTGGAAGGGTGGCTCAGCGGCCGGGTCCGGTGGCGTCGGTGGGGCGGGTGGCGGGCTGGAAGTGGGGGTTCTCGATCAGCCCGAGGAGCTCGCCGTGGGCGGTGCGCACGGTCGCGACCTTGATGCCCTCGCCGACCTCGTTCGGTGCCGACACATCGGCCGCGCCGGCAGCGAGCATCGCCACGTGGGCGACGGCGAGGTCGGCGACGCCCCAGAACACGACGACGCCACCGGCGGGGTCGGCGTTCGGGTCGAGGCCGAGCTCGTCGCCGACGTAGAACGGTTCGTCGAAGTACGGCCCGAAGCCGAGCAGCGCGACGAACGCGGCCTTCGCCGCGTCGAGGTCGGGGGCCGGGTAGATGACGGTGCGCAGTCCGAGGAAGCTCATGGGCTGCACCATGCGCCGACCCTGCGACAGCGACCTTGTCGCGCCCTGACCGGAAGGTCTCCGGTCAGGGCGCGACAAGAAGGGCCGTCTTGTTGCGACGGCGCTGGGCTACACGGGGCGCAGCGGCGACGGCGGGCCGGGCGGGACCGACCACGTCACCGGGTCACCGACCACGACTTCGCCGCCGCGCACGACGACGCCCATCACGCCGGCGCAGCGCACGATCTCGCCGGCATCGTCGCGCCACCGCACGAGATCGAGCAGGCCGGGGCGGAACCGTTCGATCTGCGCACACGGGTTGCGCAGCCCGGTGACGGCAACGAGCACCGCCTCGCCGAGCAGCAGCACGCTGCCGGCCGCCAGCGCGTGCAGGTCGACGCCCGACGTCGTCACGTTCTCACCGAGGTCACCCGGGCCGATCTCGAAACCGGCGTCGGCGGCGACCCTGAACAGCACGTCGTCGATCAGGTGCACCTGGCGCAGGTTCGGCTGGTTCGGGTCGGCACGCACCCGCGAGCGGTGCTGCACCAACGGGCCGGCATGGGTGTCGCCCTCGATGCCCACGCCGGCGACGGCCGTCACGCTGGCGACGGCCCGCTTGGAGAAGCGGTGCTCGTCGTCGATCGAAAGGCCGACGACGAGCGCCACCGTCAGCCCTTGGCGGCGCGGAAGCCGGCGTCGAGGTCGGCGAGGATGTCGTCGATCGACTCCAGGCCGACGCTGAGGCGCACGAGGCCGGGGTGCACGCCGGTGGACAGCTGCTCCTCCTCGGTGAGCTGGCTGTGCGTCGTGCTCGCCGGGTGGATCACCAGGCTGCGCACGTCGCCGATGTTGGCGACGTGGCTGTGCAGCTCCAGCGCCTCCACGAAGCGCTGCCCGGCCTCCCGGCCGCCCTTGATGACGAAGGCGATGACGCTGCCGTAGCCCTTGCCACGCCCGTACTTGGTGAGCCGCTCCTTCCACGGGCTGGCGTCGAGGCCGGCGAACGACACGCTCTCCACCTCGTCGCGGGCGTCGAGGAACTCGGCCACCCGCTGGGCGTTGGAGAAGTGCCGTTCCATCCGCAGGCTCAGCGTCTCCAGGCCCTGCAGGAACTGGAACGCGTTGAACGGCGACACCGCCGCGCCGATGTCGCGCAGCATCTGCACGCGGGCCTTGATGATGTACGAGCCGGCACCGAGCGCCGGCCAGTACGCCAGGCCGTGGTAGCTGGGGTCGGGCTCGGTGAAGTTCGGGAAGCGGCCGCTGGCACCGAAGTCGAACGTGCCGCCGTCGACGATCGCCCCGCCGATCGAGGTGCCGTGCCCGCCGATCCACTTGGTGAGGCTGTGCACGACGATGTCGGCGCCCCACTCGATCGGGCGCACGAGGTACGGCGTCGGGACGGTGTTGTCGACCATCAGCGGGATGCCGTTGTCGTGGGCCACCTTCGACACGCCCTCGATGTCGAGCACGTCGTTCTTCGGGTTGGCCAGCACCTCGCCGAAGAAGGCCTTGGTGTTCGGGCGGATGGCGGCGCGCCACTGCTCGAGGTCGTCGGGATCGTCGACGAAGGACACCTCGATGCCCATCTTCGGGAACGTGTAGTGGAACAGGTTGTAGGTGCCGCCGTACAGCGACGGGCTGGAGACGATGTGGTCGCCGGCCTCGGCGAGCGTGAGGACGGCCAGCGTCGTCGCCGCCTGGCCGCTCGACACGATGAGCGCGCCGGGCAGGCCGACGGCCGTGGTGACGCCGCCCTCCAGGCTGCTCAGCCGGGCCTCGAGCGCGCCCTGCGTGGGGTTCATGATGCGCGTGTAGATGTTGCCGATCTCGGCGAGGGCGAACAGGTTCTGGGCGTGAGCGGCGTCGCGGAACTCGTAGGCCGTCGTCTGGTAGATCGGCACCGCCCGGGCCCCGGTGGTCGGATCGGGATCACCCCCGACGTGGATCTGGCGCGTCTCGAATCCCCACTGGTCACTCATGGTGCCGCACGCTACTCCGCATAATCCCGACCCATCCAGTCGCATTTCCGCTCGTGTCAACCGTCGCCGGCGCCGCGGGGAGTATTGGATGTGTTCGCGGGCGAGGAGATCTCGGTGCCAGATGCCGTCGCCATCGCGGTCGACTTCGAGCACTTCTACGCCGACACGTGTCGCGACGCCCTGGCGCTGGCCCGCGCGCTGACCGGCAGCTGGACCGACGCCGAGGACCTCGTCCAGGACGCGTACGCCGCGGCGCACCGCAACTGGCCGAAGCTGCAGGCCTACGACGAGCCGGCGGCGTGGATCCGGCGGGTGCTGCTCAACCGCTCGGCGTCGCGCTGGCGGCGCCTCGGCCGCGAGGTCGCCGCGCTGACCCGCCTCGGTGGTCGCCGCGAGACCGATCCCGACGCAACGCCCGATCCGGCTGACGGTTCGCTCTGGCGCGTCGTCGCCACGTTGCCGCGCCAGCAGGTGCGCGTCGTCGCCCTGTACTACGTCGCCGACCTCGGGGTCGCCGAGATCGCCGCCGAGCTCGGCTGCTCGACCGGCACCGTGAAGACCCACCTGTCACGGGCGCGGGCGGCACTGCGCCCGCTGCTCGGCGACGCCCCGGAGGACGACCATGACGACTGACCTCGCCGACAACCGGATCGACCAGCTCGCCCGCCGGGCGGCGGCCGACCTGCGGGCGACCGCCGCCCGCCGGGCGGCGACGCTGGGCGCGCCCCGCCGCCGGCGCCGGCTCCTCCCCGTGGCGATCGCCCTCGGCGCGACGATGGCCCTCCTCGCCGCCCTGTTCGTCGTCACCCGCGACCACCACCACATCCAACCCGCCGACCCCACCCGCAACCTCCAATGGATCATCGGCGACCCGCCGCCAGGACTCGCGCTCGAGATCACACCGCCAGGTCCAGTGACCAACAGCAGCAGCGCGACGCTGTCCAAGGCCGATCTGTACGCCACCGACGCGGCTCCCGACGGCCCGGTGTTCCGCGTGTACCCACCCGACGCCTACGCCCTCTTCATGTTCAGCGAGGCGACCGGGATCACCGAGCGCAGCGCCGGTGACCGCCGGGCAGCGATCGGCACGTTCGGCGGGCTGCGCATCATCTCCGTCACGCTGGACTCCGGGTCGTGGACGGTCGCGTCCCGGGGGATGTCGGACGACGAGTTGGTCGCGGCTGCAACCGGCCTGCAGCCCGTCGACGACACCACCAGCGCGTTCGCCGACAGGTCGCTGCCGGCCGGCATGCACCTCGTCGGCCGCAGCCCGTTCGCCGACGCGATGCCGATGCTCTCCTCCGGCCTCGGCGGCACCGCCCCGACGGCGATGTCGTTGCAGTACATCGGTGGCGACGACGGCCCGCTGATCCTCGCCGTCGGCGAGGCGACGCCGCTGAACCTCGCCCTGCTCGGCTCCGCCTACTACTCGTTGACGCCGGCGACGATCGCCGGCCATCCCGGATGGCTCGGCAGCGCCGAGAACACCCAGGCGGCCGCATGGGTGGCTCACGGCCAGCTGTTCGTGATGTTCGGCGCCGGGTCCGGCATCGACCTCGCGGCATTGGCCGAGACGGTGCGCCAGCCGAGCGTCGACGAATGGCACCGCCTGGTCCACGCACACGGCGCATCACCGGCCACGAGGACCGACAGCACGGTCGTCACCGACAACCCGTCCGCCACCGTGCCCGGCGGACCGACGGAGACCAGCGTGGTCGCGTCGCCATCGACCATCACGGGCAGCACCCACGACATGCCGGTCACCCTCGACGTGCGCGCCATCACGCCCAACGACGTCGTCGTGTCCACCGAGGTGACCGGCACGACGTCGACCGTCGACGTCGCCGTCGCCGCCAGCGTCGTCGTCTACCGCGGCCCCGAGGGCGGCGGCGGACAGATGTTCGACCTCGCCAGCACCCCAGAGCCAGGCGTGAACGCATGGAGCGACTCCGATGGCGGCGATGGCGCGATGGCGCTCACGACCGGCCGCTCGGCGACGGCCCTGCGAGTGACGACGACCACCGGCGAGCGCTACGTCGTCGGCCTCGTCAGCGTCCCCGCTCGCCCCGACGTGCGCTTCGCCGCACTCGTCGTCCCCCGCCGGACGTTGTCGAGCGCCGACCTGGTCGACGCCAGCGGCAACGTCATGAGCGAGATCGGCCCCCTCCTCGGCTGACCAGCTGGCTCGACCAAACGCCGACGTGGCCCCAGAACCGTCGATCTACACTTGCGACGTGAGCACCATCGATCGTCCGGTGCGGAAGATCGCCACGGTCATCATCCGGCGGTCGCTCCACGACCCCGACGATGAGTTGGCCTACTGGCTCAGTCGCCCGGTGGAGGAGCGGATCGCCGCTGTCGAGGTGCTTCGCCGGCGCGTGTTCGGAATCAGCGATGACACTGCAACTGGATCCCGACTTCAGCGAGTTTGTCGAGTCGTTCGTCGCGCATGACGTGCGCTTCTTGCTCGTCGGTGGCTACGCACTCGCCGCCCATGGGCTTCCACGAGCGACCGGCGACTTCGACGCATGGATCTGGCTGGATGCCTCGAATGCCGAGCGGGTCGTCGCCGCGCTCGAGGCGTTCGGCTTTGGTGGCCTCGGCCTGACGGCAGCCGACTTCGACCAGCCGGACCGCGTCGTCCAATTGGGCTACCCGCCGCATCGCATCGACGTGCTCACGTCCATCGACGGCGTCGAGTTCGAGGATGCGTGGACACGGCGAATCATCGTCGAGGCCGACGGTCACGACCTTCCTGTCATCAGCCGCGACGATCTGATCGCCAACAAACGCGCCGCCGGCCGGCCGCAGGACCTCGCCGACGTCGCCCGACTCGAGACCAACCAACGCGGCGATGAGTGATGAGCCGGAGTGTCCGGCTCATCACTCATCTCACGAAGATCAGCAACGTACGAGTTGTCAGCCGCCGCTGACGTCGGCGAGCTTCTGCTTGCCGGCACCGAGGAACGGCATCATGCCGCGCAGCTTCGTGCCGACCTCTTCGATCGGGTGCGTGGCGCCTTCCTTGCGCAGCTGGTTGAAGTGCTCGCGTCCGGACTCGCTCTCGGCCACCCACTCCTTGGCGAACTTGCCGGACTGGATCTCCTTGAGGATCTTCTGCATCTCCTTGCGGGTGCGGTCGTTGACGATCCGCGGACCGCGGGTCACGTCGCCGTACTCGGCCGTGTCGCTGATCGAGTAGCGCATCCCGGTGATGCCCTCCTCGTAGATCAGGTCGACGATCAGCTTCACCTCGTGGAGGCACTCGAAGTAGGCCATCTCCGGCTGGTAGCCGGCGTCGACGAGCGTGTCGAACCCGGCCTGGATCAGCGCCGCCAGGCCACCGCACAGCACGGCCTGCTCGCCGAACAGGTCGGTTTCGGTCTCCTCGGAGAACGTCGTCTCGATCACCCCGGCACGGGCGCCGCCGATCGCCTCGGCGTAGCTCAGCGCCAGGGCGTGCGCCTGACCGGTGGCGTCCTGGTGGACGGCGATCAGGCACGGCACGCCGCCGCCCTCGGTGTACGTGCGGCGCACGAGGTGGCCCGGGCCCTTCGGGGCGATCATGATCACGTCGACGGTCTTGGGCGGGCGGATCCGCTTGAAGCGGATGTTGAAGCCGTGGGCGAACGCCAGCGCCTTGCCCTTGCGCATGTGCGGCTTGACGAACTCCTCGTACGTCGCCTTCTGCTCGGTGTCGGGCATGGTCAGCATGATCACGTTCGCCCACTTGGCGGCGTCGCCGATCGACATCACCGTCAGGCCGGCAGCCTCCGCCTTGGCCTTCGACGACGAGCCCTCGCGCAGGCCGACGACCACGTCGACGCCGCTCTCCTTGAGGTTCAGCGCGTGGGCGTGGCCCTGGCTGCCGTAGCCGATGATCGCCACCTTGCGACCCCGGATGATCGACGGATCGGCGTCCGCCTCGTAGTACATCTTCGCGGCCATTCAGCCAGCCTTTCCCTTGTTGGACACGGCGCGCAGCCGTGCCGTGCGATCGAGCTTGGGCAGCGCCACCCGTCCGGTGCGCTGCAGTTCGAGGATCCCATAGCCTGCCAGGAGGTCCTCGAAATCGTCGAGCTTGTCGGGATGGCCCTCCAAGCTCACGGTGACGGCGTCGATGCCGACGGCGAGGATCTTGCCCTCGAAGATGTTGACCAGCTCCACCACGGAGTGGCGGTCCTCCTCGGCGGCGCGCACCGTGGCCAGCAGCAGCTCGCGCTCGACGGAGCGGCGCGGGTCCAGCTCGGAGATCTTGACGACCTCGATCAGCTTGAACAGTTGCTTGACCACCTGCTCGAGCGGCGTCTCCTCGACGTCCACGCAGATCGTGATGCGGCTGAACCCGTCGTCCTCGGCCGGGGCGACGGCCAGCGAGTAGATGTTGAAGCCGCGGCGGGCGAACAGCCCGGCCACGCGGGCGAGCACGCCTGGACGGTTCTGGACGAGGACGCTGAGGATGTGGTGGTTCTCGACGGTGATGCTCATTGGTTCGTGCTCGCCTTCGACTCGCCCGGCTTCGAGGGCTTCTCGCCGCGGATGCGCTGCTCGCTGAGAGCGACGGCGACGGTCGGCGACATGCGCTGGACGTACCCGGGGACGGGGCTCGGGCTGGGGCTGGTGCTCATCGGAGGAACTCTCTGTTCGATTGCTGACTGTCGGGCAGGACGAGATCGTCGTTGCTGAACCCCGCGGGGACCATCGGGAAGACCTTCTCGCGGGCGTCGACGCGGAAGTCGACGACGACGGGGCGGTCGTCCACGGAGTTGGCCTTGTCGATGGCCGGCTGCACTTCCTCGGGGCTGTCGACGCGGATCCCGACGCACCCCATCGCCTCGGCCCACTTGACGAAGTCCGGCAGCTCCGGCGACAGGTACACCTCGGAGTAGCGCTCGTCGTAGAACATCTCCTGCCACTGGCGGACCATGCCGAGGTAGCTGTTGTTGAGGATCCCGACCTTGATCGGGATGCGCTCGACGGAGGCGGTGACCAGCTCCTGGGCGGTCATCTGGAAGCAGCCGTCGCCGTCGATCGCCCACACCGTGCGGTCCGGGCGGCCGACCTTGGCGCCGATCGCCGCCGGCACGCTGAAGCCCATCGTGCCGAGGCCGCCGGAGTTGACCCACGTGTACGGCTCGTTGAACCGCCAGTACTGGCTGCTCCACATCTGGTGCTGGCCGACGCCGCTGACGAGGATCGTGCCCTCCGGCGCGTTGTCGCGCAGCTGCTCCAGGCAGTACTGCGGCTTGAGCGCCTCGCCGGGCTCGGACTGCTCGTAGGTCAGCGGGAACTGCTCGCGCCACCCGCTGATCCGGCTCTTCCACGCGCCGGTGTCGGCCTGCTCCACACCGCTGTCGCGCAGCGCGCTGATCGCCTTGATGATCTCGGTGATCACCTGGCGGCAGTCGCCGACGATCGGCACGTCCGGACGGCGGACCTTGCCCTGCTCGGCGGGGTCGATGTCGACGTGGATGATCTTGGCCTCGGGGGCGAACGTCGACAGCTTGCCGGTGATCCGGTCGTCGAAGCGGGCCCCGAGGGTGATCAGCAGGTCGGCCTTCTGCAGCGCGGTGATGGCCGTGGCGTTGCCGTGCATGCCGGGCATGCCGAGGCACAGCGGGTGGTCGTCGGGGAACGCGCCGCGAGCCATCAGCGTGGTGACGACGTGGATGCCGGTCATCTCGGCCAGCTCGCGCAGCGCCTCGGCGGCGTGAGCCTTGAGGATGCCGCCCCCGACGTAGAGGACCGGTCGCTCACTGGCCATGATCAGCTTGGCGGCCTCGCGGATCATCCGCGGGTGGCCCTTGGTGTTCGGGCGGTAGCCGGGGAGGCTGTCGGCGACCTCCTCGTCGGATGGCCAGTGCCACTCCATCGTGTTGGTCAGGACGTCCTTGGGGACGTCGATCAGCGTCGGGCCGGGGCGCCCGGTGGTGGCGATGTGGAACGCCTGGCGCACGGCCAGCGGCACGTCCTGGGCGGTCATGATCAGCTCGTTGTGCTTGGTGACCGAGCGGGTGATGCCGATCGTGTCGCACTCCTGGAACGCATCCGTGCCGATCGCGAACGTCGACACCTGCCCGGTGATCGCGACCATCGGGATCGAGTCCATGTACGCGTCCATCAGCGGGGTGACCATGTTCGTGGCGGCCGGGCCACTGGTGACCATGGCCACGCCGGGCCGGCCGGTGACGTGGGCGTAGCCCTCGGCCATGTGGCCGGCGCCCTGCTCGTGGCGCACGAGGATGTGGCGGATGCTGCTGTCGAGCAACGGGTCGTACGCCGGCAGGATGCAACCGCCGGGGAGGCCGAACATGACCTCGGTCCCCTCCATCTCCAGCGCTTTGATCAGGGCCTGTGCCCCGGTGATCTTCATGGGTGGTGCTCCGTGTGGTGGCGTCTGCGACGAACTTGGCCCCGAAAACTGCAACGGCCTCCCGTCAGGGAGGCCAGGGACGCACGCGCAGATGTGGACGTGCGTCTAGTCGATGAGTACGAGCTTGGTGGTCGGGCGGGTACGCATCGCCGACGATTCTGCCATCGGCGATGCGGGCATCGCAACCTCGATCGGACGCGCCGCCCTGACAGGATCGGGGCGTGGAACCCCTGCTGATCGTCACCGGGCCACCGGGCGCCGGCAAGTCCACCGTCGCCGAGCTCGTGGCCGCGCGGCTGCCCGCCCCGACCGTGCTGGTGGAGGGCGACGCGTTCTTCGCGTTCCTGCGCGCCGGCGCGATCGATCCGTGGCTGCCGGCCGCGCACCCACAGAACGAGGCGGTCACCGCCGCAGCCGGGGCCACGACCGGACGGTTCGCGGCGTCCTTCAACACCGTGTACGACGGCGTGCTCGGCCCGTGGTTCCTCGACGAGTTCCTCGCCGCGGCCGGCTTGGCGGAGGCGGACTACGCGGTGATCGTGCCGCCGGTCGACGTGTGCGTACGCCGTGTCGCCGAGCGCCGCAACCACGGGTTCACCGACGAGCCGGCGACGCGCCACATGCACGAGCAGTTCCGAGTCGCCGCCACGGACCCCCGGCACGTCGTCGACGATCCCACCACCGACGCGTCAGCCGTCGCCGACCTGATCCTCGCCGCCCGCGCCGAGGGCCGCCTGCGCTGGCGGGTGCAGTAGCGGCGCGACGTCACCGGCAACGTCACGCCACGCCGAGCGCGGCCTCATGGCTGCTGGCGCCCGACGATGTCGCCTGCAGACGTGCGTACAGGGGGGCGCCGGCGTCAGCACCCCAGCGGCCCGGCCCCGCACCCACGACCGGCTGCGTGCCAGCATCGACGGCGTGCGTGTCGTCACCGTCGCCGAGCGCCGCGCCCGACTGGCGCGCCGGCACCTGCTGGCGCCGGGGACACAGGTCGATGACGTCGCGCCCATCGCCGATGCGGGGGTCGCCCTGCACTCCTCCGATCCGGTGACGGTGCACCTGTCGGCATGGGCGCGCATGGCCCATCCGTCGCTGGAGGCGGTCGACGCCGCCCTGTGCCACGAGCACTCGGTGGTGCGCCACCACGCCATGCGCCGCACGTTGTGGGTGATGACGCCGCCGGTGGCCCGCTCGTGGTGCCTCGGCGCCCACGGCGGCGACGTGTTCGACCGCAGCGGCAACGCCGGCCCGACGCTGTGGGTCGACGGCGAGATCGTCGGCGCATGGGTCCAGCGCAAGGACGGCACCCTCGCCCACGCGCTGCTCGAGGACGTGTCGACGTCCGCTCGGCGCTCCCTCGAACGTCAGCTGTCGACGTTGCGCGACCTGTTCGGCGACACCCGCCACAGCGTCCGCTTCCCCGCCCCGATCCAACGCCGCCTCCTCGACGGCTGAATCACGACTACATTGTCGTACATGGAATCACAGGGCTCGGTGCAGCGGACGTTCCGGCTCACCCGGTCGACCAGCGACCTGCTCGACCAGGTCGCCCGACACTCCACGGAGAGCCGCAACAGCATCGCCGACCGGGTGCTCGGCGAAGGCCTGCGCACCGAGGCTCACCCCGCCATCCGGTTCCGCAGCGGCGCCGCCGGGCGGCGCGAGCCGGCGCTCGCCGGCACGCGCCTGCTCGTGCGCCAGGTCGTCGCCACGTTCACGTCGTCCGGCCGCGACGTGAACGAGACGGCGACCTACCTGTCGATCTCCCCCGCCCTCGTGCGCGCCGCACTGTCGTACTACGCCGACTACCGCGCCGAGATCGACGCCGACCAGGCGTGGGCCGACGCGGTCGAAGATGCCGAACGCCAGCGCTGGGAGCGCGAGCAAGCGCTCCTGGCGTGAAGCTGGCGCTCGACCACCACTACGCCCCGGCGATCGCCCAAGGCCTCCGTGATCTCGGCTACGACGTCGTCGCCGCCGTCGAATGCGGCTGGCAGACGCTCGACGATGCCGAACTGCTCGACACCTGCACCGCCGAAGGACGCGCCCTGCTCACCAACAACGTCGCCGACTTCGCGGCCATCGCCCGCCGCTGGACCAGCGAACACCGCACACATGCCGGCCTGATCTTCACGTCGGACCGCAGCCGCCCGCGCCACCACGGCGAGACCGGGCGCTTCGTCACCGACCTCGCGGACCTCCTCGCCCGCCACGACTCCTTCACCGACGCCGTCCACTGGCTCCGAGGCCCAGTGAGGTGAGCCGCAGTGCTCAGCAGCGATCCAGGACGCGGCGAGCGCCGAAGCGCAGCGGAGGCGGCGAGCACGGCAGGCGCAGGGAGGGGGTCCACCCCGACCGGAGCACGAACATCACGGCTCGGCGAGGTCGCCTTCGTCGTCGATCTGCTCGAGGAGGTCGCTGTCGACGAGGACGTCGGGCTCGACGAGGCGCAGGAGCACGTCGGGGTCGTCCTCCACCTCGGGCACCTCGCGGGCGGCGCGCTCGGCGAGCGATTCGTCGGTGACGTCGGCGTCGGCGAACGGGATGCCGACGGGACGGTCCGGCGCGTCGCCGAACGCGCCCTCCTCGTCGCTGGTCACCGCGTCGGTGCCGACCATCTCCTCGTCGACGCTCTCGGCGCCAGCCTGCTCATCGCTCATGACCGAGTTCTACCCCGGGAACGCACGGTCACACCGAGTCGCTGAACGCTCCCTGGAGCCGTGCCGCGGCGAGCGTGTTCTCCAGCAGGCAGGCGACCGTCATCGGGCCGGTGCCGCGAGGGTTCGGGGTGATCGCCCCGGCGACGGCCTGGACCTCGTCGAAGGCGACGTCACCGGCGATGCCCGCCGCCGTGCGCGACACGCCGACGTCGATCACCGCCGCGCCCGGCTTGACGTGCGCCGCGGTGATCATCCCGGCCTGACCGGCGGCGCCGACGACGATGTCGGCCTCGCGGCACAGCGACACGAGGTCGGGCGTGCGGCTGTGGGCGATGGTCACCGTGGCGTCGGTGCCCTTGCGGGCCAGCAGCAGCGACAGCGGCAGCCCGACCAGCGTCGAGCGTCCCACCACGACGGCCCGCGCCCCGGACGTGGCCACGCCGTAGCGCTCCAGCAGGCGCATCACGCCCGTCGGCGTGCACCCGACCAGCCCGGGCTCGCCGCGAACGAGACGGCCGAGCGAGGCGATGGTCAGCCCGTCGACGTCCTGCTCGGCGGGGATCAACCCGATCACCGCATCCTCGTCGAGACCGGCCGGCAGGGGCAGCTGGACGAGCATCCCGTGCACGCTCGGGTCGTCGACGAGCGACTGGACGAGCGCCTCGACCTCGGCCTGCGTCGCCGTCGCCGGCAGCGTCTCGTTGCGGCTGACCATGCCGGCCAGCGCGGCGCGCTCGTGCTTCATCCGCACGTAGCTGTGGCTCGGCCGGTCGTCGCCGACCAGCACCGTCGCCAGGCAGACCGGCGGCGAGCCGGCAGCCTCGATCGTGGCCCGCAGCCCGGCGACGATCTCGTCGCGCAGCCGGATGCCGTCCATCAGGATCGCTCCGCCCGGCGTGCGCTCGAAGTCCGTCACGTGCCCCGACGCTAACCGCCCACCGCCGTACGAGTCCTGCCCGTTCCTCCGAGTCGCAGCCGTTCTTGTCAGGCGCTGACCGGAACCATTCCGGTCGAGGCCTGACAAGGACGCCGCTGACGACCACGCGAACCGGCCGAGCGCTGACCGGTTTGATTCGCGACGATCTGCGGATGGCATGGAACGTCACCCGCACCGGCGAGGGCGCCGACGTCGTCTTCGTCCACGGCTTCCAGAACGCCGGCTCGGCGTGGGCGCCGCTGCTCGACGAGCTGGCGCGCGCCGGCACGCCGATCCGGGCGACGGTGGTCGACCTCCCCGGCTGCGGCGACAGCGAGCCGCCGGCGTCGTGGGAGCGCTCGACCATCCCCGAGCTTCGCCGCCGATCTCGCCGACCTGCTCGACGCCCCGGCGGTCGTCGTCGGCCACAGCCTCGGCGGCGGCATCGCCCTGCAGCTCGCCCTCGACCGGCCGGACCTGGTGCGCGGCCTCGTGCTGTTCGCCCCGGTGTCGACCCGCGGCCTCGACTTCGTCGACGACGCCACCGCCGATCGCCTGGCCCACCCGACGCCGGAGGAGCAGCGGGCGCTGCTGCGCGCCGCGTTCCATCGTCCGCCGGACGAGGCGACGACGGCCGCGCTGCTGGCGACGATCGAGCGGGCGCACCCGAACCACATCGAGGGCGCGGCGCGGTCGATGCGCACGTTCCACGTCGAGGACCGGCTCCACGAGATCCGCTGTCCGGTCCTGCTGATCGCCGGCGACCGCGACCGTCACGTCCCGCTGCGCAATCACCTGGCGACGTGGGCCGCGTTGCGCCGCGCCGGCCTGCACGTCGAGCACGACGCCGGCCACGTCCCGTTCGTCGAGGCGACGACCACCTCGGCGCGCCTCGTGCGCAGCCTGCTCGACGAGGTCGCCCGCCGGGACGGGTGACCGCTCCTACCGGCCGTGGAAGACCGGCGTCCGCTTCTCGACGAACGCCTTCGCCGCCTCATTGTGATCGTCGGTCTGGCCGGTGCGGATGTGGTGCGCGGCCTCCATGTCGAGGCACTCGCCGAGCTCGCCGTGCACCGCCCGGTTGAGGTTCTCCTTCATGTACCGGTACGCCACGGTCGGCCCGTGGGCCAGCTGGCGGGCCCGGTCGGCGACGCCCTGCTCGAACGTCTCGGCCGGGAAGATGGCGTTGACCAACCCGAGGCGCTCGGCCTCGGAGGCGGTGACCTTGTCGGAGAAGAAGTACATCTCCCGGGCCTTGGCGCTGCCGACGAGCCGGGTGAGGAACCACGTGCCGCCGTAGTCGCCGGCGAAGCCGACCTTGGCGAACGCCGTCGTCAGCACCGCGGTGGGCACGGCGTAGCGCAGGTCGCAGGCCAGCGCCATCGACAGCCCGGCACCGGCCGCAGCGCCGGGCAGCGCGGCGATCGTCGGCTTGGGCATCTCGTACAGCCGTTGGCTGACGGCCCGCTGGTTGAGCCGCTGGCGGTGCACGCGGGCGTCGTAGCCGATCGGCGCCGACCCGGCTCCCCCGTCACCACCGCTGGCCATCCCCTTGACGTCGCCGCCGGCGCAGAACGCCCCGCCGGCGCCGGTGAGCACCACGCAGCCGACGTCGTCGGCCACCTCGACCTCGGCGAGCACCCGCGCCAGCGCCTGGTTCATCGGACCCGACATCGCGTTGCGCCGATCGGGCCGGTTCATCGTCAGCGTCGCCACGCCGTCGTCGACGTTGGCGAGCAGGTCCTCGGTCCCCGTATCGATCTGCCTCATCCGCCGGACAGTACGCGGCCACGGCGGTGCCAGCCGCCTCGTGCTGCGTCAGCGCTGGAGCAGCTGGTTGACCCGGGCCGCCTGGCGGAGCTGGTGGTTGCGCTCGGGCACGTTGGTCGCTTCGTCCGCGGCGCGCGCATGGAGCGCCGCGGCGGTGCGCAGGTCGCCGTTGCGCTCGTGGAGGTGGGCGGCGACGGCGCTGCGGCGCGGCACGCCGTCGGGCACCGCTGCCAGCGCGGCGAGCCCGGCCGGCGCGCCGTCGACCTCGCCGATCGCGACGGCGCGGTTGAGCCGGACGACCGGCGTGTCGACGAGCGCGAGCAGCTCGTCGTACCACTCGACGAGCTGCACCCAGTCGGTGTCGCCGAGGCTCGGCGCGTCGGCGTGCAGCGCGGCGATCGCCGCCTGCACCTGGTACGGGCCGAGGCGGTCCAGCGCCAGCGCGCCCTGCAGGATCTCGATGCCCTCGGCGGCGAGGGCGCGATCCCAGCGACTGCGGTCCTGCTCGGCCAACGGGACCAGCTCGCCGCCGGGCCCCGTGCGCGCCGCCCGGCGGGCGTGGTGCAACAGCATCAGCGCCAGCAGCCCGGTGACCTCGGGATGGTCGGTGGCGCCGGCCAGCCGGCGGGCCAGGCGGATCGCCTCCGCGGCGAGGTCGACGTCGCCGGTGTAGCCCTCGTTGAACATCAGGTACAGCACGTGCATCACCGCGCCGAGGTCACCCGGCTGGTCGAGCCCTGTGTCGGCGACGGTGCGCTTGGCACGGCTGATCCGCTGGGCCATCGTCGCCTCGGGCACGAGGTAGGCCTCGGCGATCTGGCGGGTGGTCAAGCCGCCGACGGCTCGCAGCGTCAGGGCCACCGCCGAGGCCGGCGACAGCGCCGGGTGGGCGCACAGGAAGTACAGCTGCAGGGTGTCGTCGACGTCGGTCACCGGAGCGTCCGGCGGCGCGCCGGCGACGCGCTCCTCGCGAGCACGGCGGGCGCTGGCGGACCGGGCCTGGTCGAGGAACGACCGCCATGCCACCGTCACCAGCCACGCGGTGGGGTCGTCGGGCTCGCCGTCGCGCCAGGCGGCGAGCGCCCGCACCAGCGCCTCCTGCACGGCGTCCTCCGCCGAGGCGAAGTCGGCGCCGCGGCGCAGGAGCGCGTCGAGCACGTCGGGCGCCGCCGTTCGGCGACGACGACGTCGCTCGGATCGGCGCTCACCGCCGGCTGCTCCGGACGCGTGCACCGGACCGGCTCACATCCGAGCCGATCCGGTGCACGCGTCGTCGAGGAACCACCGTCAGTCGCCCACGTTCGGCGGCTCGGTCATGAACGGGCGGACCTCGAGCCACTCGTGGATCGGCTCGCCACCGGCCCCGGGCGCCGACGACAGCTCGCCGGCCAGCTCGATCGCCCGCTCCTCGCTGTCGACGTCGATGACCATCCAGCCGGCGACGAGGTCCTTGGTCTCGGCGAACGGCCCGTCGGTGACCGGCGGCCGCCCGTCGCCGGCGGAGCGGACCCACAGGCCCGTCGGCGACAGCGCCTGGGCGTCGACGAGCTCGCCGGTCTCCTGCAGCCGGGCGGCGAAGTCGTTCATGAACCGCACGTGGGCGTCGAGCTCCTCGGGCGTCCAGCGCTCCATCGGGATGTCGTTCACCGGCGCCGGCGCGCCCCGGTAGTGCTTGAGCAACAGGTACTTGGCCATCTCATGCCTCCTTGGTTCGGGTGCCCGCTCGTCGGCCACCTTCAACCCGAGGACGGCGCCGGCCGGACGTTCTCGACATCGCCGGCGAGGATCTCTCCGACGATCTCGCCGACGCCGCCCGAACCAGCCAGGCGGCCAGCTCGTCGGCCGCGGGATCGTGGATCGTGTCGGCGCGGCGGACGAGCACGAGGGCGCGCTCGACGAGCGGCGGACCGTCGACGACGCCAGCTCGCGCCGCCGCCGGCGCGCCAGAGCCGGACAGGGGCAGCACGGTCCAGCCGAGGCCGAGCTGGACCATCTGGCGCAGGACGTCGGGCTGGTGGCTCTCGGCGGCGATCGTCACCGGCGCACCGAGCCGGGCCAGGGCGCCGAGGATCAGGGCACGGGTGTGCGAGCCGGCGGGGAACGTCACCCACGGCCCCCACGTCGACGGCACCCCGATCGTGGTGCCGGGCGGGGCCATCACGACCAGCGGCTCGCGCAGCAGCTCGACGACGGACAGCCCCGGCGGCGGCGCAGCCGGGGCGACGCACACGGCGAGGTCGAGCGAGCCGTCGCGCACGCCGCGCAGCAGGTCGGCCGACGGGGCGACCGTGAGCGTCATCACGACGTCGGGTCGCTCGGCACGGAACGCGGCGACCACGCCGGTGAAGTGCACGACGGCGGCGACATCGATCATCCCGACCCGCACCCGGCCACGCTGGGCAGCGCGCACGCCCTGCGACCACGACACGAGATCGGCGGTCTGGGCGAGCACCCGCCGGGCGTGCTCGAGCACCGGCTCCGCCGAGTCGCGCAGCACCCGCCGTCGCCCCGCCGACTCGAACAGCGGCACGCCCAAGCGGCGCTCCAGCTCGGCGAGCCCCTGCGACAGCGCCGACGGGCTGACGCCGACACGCTCGGCGGCGGTGGCCCACGTCGGCTCGTCGGCGACCGCGACGAGGTACTCCAGCTGGCGGATCGTCAGGTCGGGAAGCGTTGCCGCCACCCGTCGCAGGATAGTTCAGACTTCCTTCACCATCTTCACGGCAAGCGCGAGGTTGCTTATGATTCCGGGAATGACTGAGATCGCACCTGCTTCCGGCCGCCTCGGCGTGCTCACCGTCGGCCTCGGCGCCGTCGCCTCCACCCTCATCGCCGGGGTGGAGTTGATCAAGAAGGGCCTCGGCCTGCCGATCGGCAGCCTCACGCAGATGGGCACGATCCGCCTCGGCAAGCGCACCGACGACCGCAGCCCGCTGGTCAAGGACTTCGTCCCGCTGGCCGCACTCGACGACATCGTCTGGGGTGCCTGGGACGTGTTCCCCGACGACGCCTACGTCGCCGCCACCCGCGCCGGCGTCCTCGAAGGCGGCAAGCACGTCGAGCAGGTCGCCGACGTGCTCCGCGACATCCGCCCGATGAACGCCGCGTTCGAGCGCCAGTACGCCACCCGCCTCGACGGCGAGCACATCATGAACGTGCGCGGCAAGCGGGCGATGCTGGAGCAGATCCGCGAGGACATCAACCGCTTCGGCGACGAGAACCAGCTCGACCGCGTCGTGATGATCTGGGCGGCGTCGACGGAGATCTACATCGAGCCGGGCCCGGCGCACCGCGACGTCGAGTCGTTCGAGAAGGCGATCGACGCCAACGACCCGGAGATCTCCCCGTCGATGCTCTACGCCTACGCCGCCTTGCTGGAGGGTGTGCCGTTCGCCAACGGTGCGCCGAACCTCACCGTCGACACGCCGGTGCTGCGCCAGTTCGCCACCGACCGCAACATCCCCATCAGCGGCAAGGACTTCAAGACCGGCCAGACGCTGATGAAGACCGTGCTCGCCCCGATGCTCAAGGCCCGCCAGCTCGGCCTCGCCGGCTGGTACTCGACGAACATTCTCGGCAACCGCGACGGCGAGGTGCTCGACGCCCCGGAGAACTTCAAGACCAAGGAGGAGTCCAAGCTCGGCGTGCTGGAAGACATCCTCGAGCCGTCGAAGAACCCGGACCTCTACGGCGACGTGTACCACAAGGTGCGGATCAACTACTACCCCCCGCGCGGCGACAACAAGGAGGGGTGGGACAACATCGACATCTTCGGCTGGCTCGGCTACCCGATGCAGATCAAGGTCGACTTCCTGTGCCGTGACTCGATCCTCGCCGCTCCGCTGGCGCTCGACCTCGTGCTGTTCAGCGACCTCGCCCAGCGCGCCGGCCTCGGCGGCATCCAGGAGTGGCTGAGCTTCTACTACAAGAGCCCGCAGGTGGCGCCCGGCCTGTATCCCGAGCACGACCTGTTCATCCAGCTGACCAAGCTGAAGAACACCCTGCGCTGGATGATGGGCGAAGAGCAGATCACCCACCTCGGCCGCGAGTACTACGGCAACGACGACGCCTGACCCCGCTCGTCAGGCGGCGACGACTCGGTGGACGCGCACGTCGTGGGGTTCCACGGGGAGGGCGTCGACGAGTTGCTCGGCGAAGCACACGCCGATCTTCGGGGCCGTGCAGCCGGCGAGGAAGCGGTCGTAGTGGCCGCCGCCGCGGCCGAGCCGGCAGCCGTCGGTGGTGAACGCCACGCCGGGCACGAGCACGAGGTCCACCGCGTCCGCGTCGACGGTGGCCCCGGTCGGCTCGCGCACGCCGTGCGGGCCGCGCACGAGGGCGTCGCCCGGCAGCGCGGCCTCCAGCCCGGCGCCGGCGGCACGCGGCAGCACCAGCGCCTTGCCGTCGGCGGCGAGGCGGGCGAACAGCGGGTCGGTGTCCGGCTCGCCGGCGATCCCGCAGAACGCCATCACGGTCGCCGCCCGGCGGTACTCGTCGAGCGCGGCGACGTCGGCCCACAGCTGCACGCTGCGCAGCAGACGGTCGTCGATCAGGTCCCGTAGCAGCAGCATCCGCCTGCGGATCGCGCGCTTGTCCCCGGCGCCTTGGCTCATGCACCCCACGATCGCGCGCGGAGCGGCGTCTAGATTCGGCGCGATGACGAACGAGCAGCCCGAGCCGCCGCACACGGTGATCGATCCGACGAAGTACCGCCGTGTGCTCGGGCACTTCCCCACCGGGGTGACGATCATCACCGGCGTCGACGACGGCCGGCCGATCGGGTTCACGATCGGCTCGTTCGCCTCCGTGTCGCTCGACCCGCCGCTGGTCGGCTTCCTGCCGATGATCACGTCGGATCGCTGGCAGGAGATCCTCGTCACCAAGGCGTTCTGCGTCAACGTCCTCGCCCACGACCAGGGCGAGCTGTGCTGGCAGTTCGCCAAGAGCACGGTCGAGAACCCGTTCGAGGGCGTCGAGTGGACCCCGGCGCCGGTCACCGGCTCGCCGATGATCCAGGGAGCAATCGCCTGGATGGACTGCACGATCGAGGGCGTCGTCGACGCCGGCGACCACCACTTCGTCATGGGTCGCATCCGCGAGTTCGAGCACATCGGCGACGAGGTCAACCCCGATCCCGCTCCCCTGCTGTTCTACAAGGGCAAGCTCGGCACCTTCGAGCTCCTCTGATGGTCGGGGACTGGCCTCCGCTCGCTGCGCTCGCTTCGGCTGCTCCCCTCCTGCGGCGGGCTCCCTGGCGGTCGCGCCGCCGCGCGTGGACGATCGACGGCCTCGCACGGACCCACGCGGATCGGCCATGACAGCACCCGACGTGCGCCGACCGCCGGCCGGCCTGGCGGTGCTGGCCGTCGTCGTCGACGTCACCTGCATCGTCCTGTTCGTGATCCTCGGGCGGCGCAGCCACGACGAGGGCGGCTCGTTCGTCTCGGCCACGGCGCACGTCGCCGCGCCGTTCCTCGTCGCCCTCGTCGTCGGCTGGCTGCTGGCCCGAGGCTGGCGCAACCCGACCGGCCTCGCCACGGTCGGCGTCGTCTGGGTGGTGACGGTCGCGCTCGGCATGGTCCTGCGCCACGTCGTGTTCGACGACGGGACCGCGGCGGCATTCGTCGTCGTCGCCTCGATCTTCACCTTCGTGCTGCTGTTCGGCTGGCGCCTGCTGTACAACAAGGTGCTGGCGCCCGGCGCTGGCGACTGATCACGGCCAGGCGCCACAGCAGCGCGACGAGCAGCAGGACGCCGGAACCAGCGGTCACCCAGCGCAGCCCGACGACGTCGGACAGCCACCCCTGGGACAGCGCACCGATCGGGTACAGCGCGCCGAGGATGAACGTGTTCACCGCCAGCGCCCGGCCGCGCATGTCCTCGCTCGCCGCCTCCTGGCTGACGCCGGCGAACGTGGTGAACGACGAGCCGTAGCCGAACCCGCAGCCGGCCAGGCCGATCGCCGCCGTCCACAGCGCCGGCGCCGCGCCGTAGAAGACGAGGGCCGCGGCGAGCACGGCGATCGTGGCCGTCATCACCCGCCACAGGCCGAAGCGGTGCGTCGACCAGCCGAGCATGAACGCCCCGGTCACCGCGCCGATGCCCTGGGCGGCGACGAGCACCGACGTCGAGCGCTCGTCGCCGTGGAACACGACCGTCGCCATCTGCGAGACGAAGGCGATGAACGGCGAGCCGATCAGGATCGTCACGATCATCAGCGGGATCATCCGGCGCATGTCGGCGTTGCGCCGGGCGAAGCGGAAGCCGTCGGCGAGCGCGCCGAACACCGGCCGGTGCTCCCCGCCGGACGGGCCGAGGCGAACGATCAGGACGCAGGCGATGACGGCGAGGAAGCTCGCCGCGTTGCACCACAGCGCCGTGCCGATCCCACCGATGGCGATGGCGATGCCGGCCAGCGACGGGCCGACGATCCGCCCGAGGTTCCACTGCGCGTTCGACAGGCCGATCGCCGCGACGAGGTGCTCGCGGGGCACCAGGCGCGGCAGCGCGTTCTGGAACGCCGGGAAGCCGAACGCGCCGACCGAGCCGGTGGCCAGCGCGAGCAGGGCGATGATCCCCGCCGTCGCCCGGCCGGTACCGACGAGGATCGCCAGCGTCGCGGCGATCAGGCCGTTGAGCGCGTTCGTGGCGACGAGCATCCGCCCGCGGTGCAGGCGGTCCGACATCGCCGAGCCGATCGGCCCGAGGATGGCGGACGGGAAGAAGCCGGCGGCGCCGACGATCGCCGCCCACGACGCCTTCCCGGTGGTGTCGGCGACGTAGTAGCTGAGCGCCACCGTCTCCATCCACGTGCCGATGTTCGACACCAGCGCCCCGATCCACATGATCGTGTACGCCCTCGACCCGAACGGGGCGAGCGACGCTGACGGCACAGCGCGGGGACGCTACGGACCGCCGGTCGCGGCTGCCAAAGCGAGGGCGACGACCCGCGCTGACATGAGCGACCACTTCGAGACCAGCCGCTGCCAGCGCCGCCGCCACGCGGTCCGATCGCGGCCGGCGCAGTTCGGCCTGCTGCTGTCGTGGTGGTGGATCGGCGTCCACTCCCTGTGAACGACCGCGGCGGTCGTGGCAGGATGCGCTCATGCCGTTGACCACCACCCCGAACCGTGAGCTGGCCGTTGCCGGCAAGGCGGCACGCAAGCGCCTCGGGCGCTCGGCGCTCGGTCCGTGGGATCCGGCGAGGCGGGAGTCCGACGCCCTGGCGATCATCCGTGACCAGAGTGCCTCGCGGCTGTCCACGCTCATCCCCATCCGCCATGCGCGGATGGCGGTGTCGCCGTGGACCTACTACCGCGGCGCCGCCGGGGTGATGGCCGCCGACCTGGCGACGGGCCCCAACACCGGCATCGACGTGCAGCTGTGCGGTGACGCCCACGTCCTCAACTTCGGGCTGTGGGCCACCCCGGAGCGCAACCTGCTGTTCGACCTGCGCGACTTCGACGAGACGTTGCGCGGCCCGTTCGAGTGGGACGTCAAGCGGCTCGTCGCCAGCATCGCGGTGCTTGCCGGCGACAACAAGCTGCCCCGGCGCACGGCAGAGTCCGCAGTGGCCGCGGCGCTGACCGGCTACCGCAGCGGGATGGCCGCCCACGCCAAGGCCACGGAGCTGGAGGTGTGGTACGCCCGGGTCGACGTGGACGGCCTGCTCGGCTTCTTCGAGTCCGAGGACCGTGCCCGGCTCGGTTCGTTCATCGAGCGCCAGGCGCGCAAGCGCACCAGCCAGGGTGCGTTGGACAAGCTCACCGAGGAGCGCGACGGCGTGCGCCGGATCAAGCTCAACCCGCCGTTTCGCGTCGGCGTCGACGAGCTGATGGGCACCGACCTGCCCCAGCAGGTGTACGACTCGTACCGCCACTCGTTGCAGGATCACCTGCACCATCTGCTCGACCGCTACCACTTCGTCGACGCGGTGCGCCAGGTGGTCGGGGTCGGCAGCGTCGGCATGCAGGTCTACCTCGTGCTCGCCGACGGTCGCTGCAACGACACCGACCCACTGTTCCTGCAAGTCAAGCAGGCCGGCCCGTCCGTGTACGAGCAGTTCCTCGGCCCGTCACCGGCGGCGAGCCACGGCCAGCGGGTGGTCGAGGGCAAGCGCCTGCTGCAGACGGCGACGGACATCTTCGCCGGCTGGACGTCGGCCGCCGGGCTCGACTTCTACGTCCGCCAGTTCCGCGACATGAAGGTGATCCCCGACAGCGAGCGCATCGCCCCGCGCCTCGTCCAGTTCGCGGCGGCGTGCGGCGCCGTGCTGGCCCGGGCCCATGCGCGCAGCGGCGATGCTGCGGCGATCGACGGCTACATCGGCCGCAGCGACGCGTTCCAACGGGCCCTGACCGCCTACGCGTTCAGCTACGCCGAGCAGAACGCCACCGACCACGCCCAGCTCGTCGCCGCGATCGCCGACGGCACGGTGCCCGCCGGCATCGCCTACTGACGTCCCCCCGACGTACCCCCGGGGAAGGGGACTTGCTGACCGCCGGCGGCGAGGCGACCGAGGGCACGAACGGACACGTCACCGTGCTCAGACTCCATCCCCGGCGAGTGATATCAGATCTGATACCACTGCCGCTGTAACGCCGGTGTGGTCGTCGGGCAGCGCCGGCGCGGCGGATCCGGTGAGGCGCTAGCGCAACGTCGTCGGCGTGCCCTGCGACGAGTGCGACGGTTCCCCGAGCGGTGACAGCCGAAGTACGGCCCAGCGCCATGAAGTCGGTCATCGCATCGCGCTCGTCGTGGGCGACCATCGGCACGCCGAACGCCTCGACCGAGGTGCTCGCCGTCCCGGTCGTCACGACGTTCCAGCCCAACCGCCCGCCGGAGAGGTGGTCGAGGCTCGCCAGCCGGCGGGCCAGCGAGTACGGCTTCGTGGTGGAGCTGGCCGAACGTGCGGGCGAACATGGTCTTGCCTCCCCGGTTCGGCCCGGTGACGACGATGATCCGCTCGTCGCCCGCGGTGACGCTCGGCGCCGGCTTCCAGGCCGGCGAGGTGGTCACGCTCCACGCCCTGGCCGAGCAGCGCCGGCTGTGGCTCCCGGCACGCACCCCCGCCGCCGTCACCTGCGACGAGGCCGCCGGATGACAGGCTGACCGATGGAGAGGAGGATCGGATGGGTGACGACGAGGCGCCGCTGCCCATCGATCCCGACCTCGATCCCGACGGCCCGGCGGAGCCTGCCGTCGCGGTCACCCCACCCTGCCGGCCGTGGCGCCGGCACGGTCGCGCCCAGCCCGACGTCGTCGCCGTGATCGCGCTCGGCGGCATGATCGGGTCGAGCGCCCGCTACGGCCTGGCCCGGGCCATGCCGACGCCGCCGGGGCACTTCCCGTGGGCCACGTTCTGGACGAACCTGTCCGGCAGCTTCGTGCTCGGATTTCTGCTCATCCTGCTGCTCGAGCGGTTCCCCCCGACCCGGCTGCTGCGGCCGTTCCTCGCCACCGGGATCATCGGCGCGTACACGACGATGTCGACCTATCTCGTCGAGACCGCCGTGCTGATCAAGGACGGCCACGTCACCACCGGGCTCCTCTACGGTCTGGGCAGCCTCGTCGCCGGCGTCGTCCTCGCCTACGCCGGCATCGTCGCGGCGCGGCTCACCCCGGAACGACACCATCGACCCCGTCACCACCGACCGGCACAGGAGCACCGCCCATGAAGCTCGACGGTCTGCAACAACGCCTGACGATCTACATCGGCGAGTCCGACCACCACGGCCGCACCCCGCTCGCCACCGAGATCGTCCAGCGCGCCCACGCCGCCGGCGCCTCGATGTTCCGTGGCGTGGAGGGCTTCGGCGCCTCCAACCACATCCACACCACCCGGCTGCTCTCGCTGTCGGACGACCTGCCGATGGCGATCGCCCACTCCCTGCCCGAACTGATCCACGAGGGCCTCGTCACCGTCGACGACGTCGAGGTCGTCAAGTACGTCGGCCACGCCGCGCCCACCGCTCCATGAGCGCCACGGCCTGGCTCGCCTTCCTCGCCGCTGCGGCGATCGGAGCGCTGGCGCGCTACCTCGTCGAGAGCCACACCAGCGGGGCGTTCCCGTGGGGCACGTTCGTCGTCAACATCACCGGCTGCGTCACCCTCGGCCTGCTCACCGGCTTCGGGCTGTACCACGGGCTCGACCCGACGGTGCGCACCGTGATCGGCACCGGCGGGATCGGCGCCTACACGACGTTCAGCACGTTCACGTTCGAGACGGTCCGCCTCGCCGAGGAGGGCTCGGTCGACAAGGCGCTGCGCAACGCCGCCGGCAGCTTCCTCGCCGGCCTCGCCGCGGCGAGCGCCGGGCTGGCCCTCGCCGCGGCGCTGTGAGCAGTCGACGCGCTCAGCCTCCGGGACGTCTGACGACGGCGAGCGACGGAAGGCCGTACGGCAGGGCGCCGGCGTCCGCTTCGATCTCCAGCAGGCGGTTGTACTCGGCGACGCGCTCGCCCCCGCTCGGCGCGCCCGACTTGATCTGCCCGCAGCCGACGGCCACCGCCAGATCGGCCCGGGCCCGTCCGGTCCCCACGCCGTCGTCACGGTCGATCAACCCGTCGTCGACCTCGACGGCCAACCCGTGACGACGACGGATCGTCGCGCTCGTCTCGACCGACCGGCGCAGCGGGATCGCCACGATCCGGCCCAGCTCGACGCCGGCGAACATCTCGCCGAGGCGGGCCACCTCGGCACGGCCGACGTCGTGCAACACCACGTCCTCGCGCCCACGCAGCACCCCGGGCACGTCCAGCACCGTGCGCCCGTGACGCACGAGGAACAGCGTCGGAGCGCTGAAGCGCACCGAGGGCACGCGATCTGGCTGCTGGCCCACAGCACCAGCACCACCACCTTCGTTCGTTCGATCATCGCCGATGCCGATCCAACTCGCCGGTAGGGCCGATCAGCCCGGCGGACCGGGCGGTTGTGGCCGGCTCCATCGCCGGTGTCGACGACATCCCTGCGCCACCGTCGACGACGCCGTCACGTCGGGTTGGTGACCGCCCCGGTCTCGGCACCTTGGACGAGCTTGGCGTACTTGCCGAGAACGCCGGTCGGATAGCGCTGCGGCGGCGGGGCATAGCCCTTGGCCCGCTCGGCCAGCTCGGCGGGATCGACCAGGAGGTCGAGCTTGAGCTCGTGGACGTCGATGAGGATGCGGTCGCCGTCACGCACGAACGCGATCGGGCCGCCGTCGACGGCCTCCGGCGCGACATGGCCGATGCAGAACCCCCAGGTGCCGCCACTGAAGCGACCGTCGGTGATCAGCGCGCAGTCGCTGCCCCGCCCGGCGCCCTTCAGCGCGCCGGTGATCGCCAGCATCTCGCGCATCCCCGGGCCGCCCTTCGGGCCCTCGTAGCGGATGACCAGCACCGTGCCCGGCTGGATGGAGCCGGACAGGATCGCGTCCATCGCCGCGTCCTCGCCGTCGAACACCCGCGCCGGGCCTTCGAAGCGCAACTGCTCCTTGGTCAGCCCGGCGACCTTGACGACCGAACCCTTCGGCGCCAGCGTGCCGGTGAGGATGTTCAGGCCGCCCTCGGGATGCAGCGGGGCGTCCAGCTCGTGGACGACGACGCCGTCGGGGCGCGGTGGGTTCAGCTCGGCGAGGTTCTCGGCCACCGTCTTGCCGGTGACGGTGAGGCACGTCCCGTCGATCAGCCCGGCGTCGAGGAGGTGCTGCATCACCATCGGCAGGCCACCGACACGGTCGAGGTCGCTCATGTGGAACTTGCCGCCGGGCTTCATGTCGGCGATGTGCGGGACCTTGGCGGCGATGCGGTTGAAGTCGTCGAGGTGCAGCTCGACGCCGGCCTCGTTGGCGATCGCCAGCAAGTGCAGCACGGCGTTGGTCGAGCCGCCGAGCGCCGAGGTGACGGCGATGGCGTTCTCGAACGCAGCCTTGGTCATGATCTGGCGCGGCGTGATGCCACTCCTGAGCAACGCCACCACCGCCTCGCCGGCGCGGCGGGCGTCCCCCTCACGGCGGGTGTCGATCGCCGGCGGCGACGCGCTGCCCGGCAGCGACATCCCGATCGCCTCGGCGATCGAGCTCATCGTGTTCGCCGTGAACATCCCGCCGCAGGCGCCCTCGCCCGGGCAGGCCTTGCGCTCGATCTCGCCGAGCTCGTCCTCGGTGATGGTACCGAGGGCGCAGGCGCCGACGGCCTCGAACACGCTGGTGATGTCGAGCGCCGTGCCGTTGTGGTCGCCCGGCATGATCGAGCCGTTGTAGACGAACACGCTCGGCAGGTCGAGGCGGGCCGCGGCCATCAGCATCGCCGGGATCGACTTGTCGCAGCCGGCGAGGCCGACGAAGCCGTCGAAGCGCTCGGCGAACACGACCGTCTCGACCGAGTCGGTGATGACCTCACGCGACACCAGCGAGGCGCGCATCCCCTCGTGCCCCATGGAGATGCCGTCGCTGACGGTGATCGTCCCGAACTCCAGCGGGTAGCCGCCGGCCTCGTGCACGCCGGCCTTGACCTCGGTGGCCAACCGCTGCAGCGTCATGTTGCACGGCGTGACCTCGTTCCACGCCGAGGCGATGCCGACCTGCGGCTTGTCCCAGTCCTCGTCGCCCATCCCGACGGCGCGCAACATCGCCCGGGCGGGCGCCTTGCGCATCCCGTCGGTGACGTCGCGGCTGCGCGGCTTGACGTCGACGGGCACGCCCGCGGTGGTTCCCTCGACTCCCTCAGTCATGGGGGCCGAGGGTACTCCTCGCCTGCCGGGAGGGACGAGTGACGTTTCGTCGACCGGGCCGGGCCAGATGGGCACGACACGGACCGCCGGTGCCAGGATCGCCGGCGCATGACGATCACCAAGCAGGGCAGGACCTCGTCGCCGAACCCGTACCCACTCGACGGCATCGAACGGGGTGGCGACGGGGTGCTGCGCTACACGATCCTGCCGCCGTCGATCGTCGCGATGCTCCGGACGCGGGCGGACGCCGACCCGGCGGCGGAGGCGATCGTCGAGGTCGGCGGGGCGCGGTTGACGTACCGCGAGCTGTGGGACGCGGCGGCGCGGGTGGCTGGCGGGCTGCGCGCGTCCGGTGTCGCCGGTGGGGACCGGGTGGCGATCCGCTTGCCGAACGGGGCGGACTGGGTGGTCGCGTTCTTCGGCTGCCTGCTCGCCGGCGCGGTCGCCGTCCCGGTGAACACTCGCTTCAGCGAGCACGAGGTCGACCACGTGGTCGCCGACAGCGGCGCAAGCGTCGTCATCTCCACCGGCACACCGTTGCCGGCCGGCACGCCGTTCGCGTTCGAGGACGGGCGCAGCTCCGACCTCGCGGCGATCTTCTACACGAGCGGTACGACCGGGTTCCCGAAGGGGGCGATGCTGCCGCACTCGTGCTTCCTGGCGACGTGCGAGAACCGGGTGCGCGTCACCGGCACCGCCGGCGAGCCCGCGTTGCGCAACCTCGTGTCGGTCCCGCTGTTCCACGTCACCGGTTGCTGCAGCCAGCTGATGTTCACGCTGTGGTGCGGCGGGACGACGGTGATCATGCCGGCGTTCTCGGTGCAGCCGTTCCTGCACGCGCTCGTCGACGAGCGGATCAACATCGCCACCTCGGTGCCGGCGATCTGGTGGCTGGCGATCAACCAGCCCAACTTCGCCTCGTTCGACACGCGGGGCTTGCGCCACCTGTCGTACGGCGGTGCGCCGATGGCGCCGGAGCTGGTCGGCCGGGTTCGCTCGGCGTTCCCCAACGCTCATCTCGGGAACGGGTTCGGGTTGACGGAGACGACGGCGATCGCCACGTTCCTGCCCGACGCATGGTGCGCGTCGCGGCCCGAGACCGTCGGCTTCCCGGCCCCGGTGACGGAGGTCGACCTGTTCGAGCCGGACCCGGCGACCGGCGTCGGCGAACTGCTGGTGCGCGGCCAGAACGTCGTCGACGGCTACTGGAACGCACCGGAGCGGACCGCGGAGACGTTCGTCGACGGCTGGCTGCACACCGGCGACCTGGCCCGCATCGACGCCGACGGGTTCGTCCAGATCGTCGACCGGCTGAAGGACATGGTCAACCGCGGCGGCGAGAACGTGTACTGCGTCGAGGTCGAGAACGCGCTCGTCCAGCACCCCGACGTGTTCGAGGTGGCCGTGCTCGGCGTGCCCGACCCGATGATGGGCGAGAAGGTCGGGGCGGTGATCGTGCCCCGCCCCGGTTCCGCTCTCTCCGGCGCGGCGATCCGCTCGTGGGCGCTGGAGCAGATCGCCGACTTCAAGGTCCCCCAGTTCGTCGTCGTGCGCGACGAGCCCCTGCCGCGCAACCCCGGCGGCAAGGTCCTCAAGCCGACGCTGCGCGAGACGATCGAGTGGGGCGACCAGCTGCGGTGATCCTTGGTCGTGTCGCGCCCTGACCGGAATCTTCCCGGTCAGGGCGCGACAGGATCCGCGACGATGGAGCGGTGAGCAGCGAGACGACCACCCCGGGGCCGGCGAGCGATCGGGTGCGGTTGCGGCGCGGAGCGAACCGAGCCGAGTACGACCCCGACGAGATCTTCGCCGTGCTCGACGCCGGGCTGATCGCCCACCTCGGCGTCATCACGCCGCGAGGACCGATCGTGCTGCCGATGGCCTACGGGCGCACCGACGAATGGCTGTACCTGCACGGCTCCGTCGCCAACGCGATGCTGCGCACCGCGGTCGGCACGGACGTCTGCGTGACGGTGACGATCGTCGACGGCCTCGTCGTCGGCCGCTCGGCGTTCCACAACTCGATGAACTACCGCGGCGTCGTCGTGCGCGGCACCGCCCGCCGCGTCGACGACCCAGCCGAGCACCGGCTGGCGCTGCAGCTCGTCAGCGACCACGTCGTGCCGACCTGGGACGCGGCCCGACCGCCGACCGACGGCGAGATCCGCACGACGATGGTGATCGCCGTGCCGCTGGTGGAGATGTCGGCGAAGATCCGCAGCGGCGATCCCATCGACGAGCCCGAGGACGTCGACGGCTCGCACTGGGCCGGCCACGTCCCGATCGCGTCGCGCTTCGCCGCGCCCGTTCCGAGCGCCGACCTGCCCGCCGGCGTCTCCACCCCACGGGCGATCGCTGCCCTCGCCGGCCGCCCGCTGCCGTAGCGACCTTTCAAGCGTCGAGCGCGAAGCGGATCCGCCGGTTGCGCTTGCCCTTGCTCTCCACCTTGGCGATCCGGATCGGCGCCGACTGGCCGGTGTTCGTCAGGTGCGTGCCGCGGCCTCGTGCTGGTGAAGGTCGGGGTACTGGTGGCGCAGGTACACGGCCACGCCGGTGACGCTACGGCGTCCGTGCTCCTGCACTCGCCGCGCCTCGGATCAGCGGCCCACCTCGACGAACCCGCCGATATCGTCACCGCTTCGCCCCTGTTCAGGACACGAGGTTGATCCCCAAGACGCCCTACTACCTCATCGACGAGCGCCGCCTCCAGGCCAACCTGGAGCTGGTCGGCGACGTCCGTGAGCGGTCGGGGGCGAGGGTGCTGCTGGCGCTCAAGTGCTTCGCCACGTGGGGCGTGTTCGAGCTGATGCGCGGTCATCTCGACGGCACCACGAGCAGCTCGGCGTACGAGGCCCGCCTCGGGCACGAGCGCTTCGGCGGCGAGGTGCACGCATACAGCGTGGGCTGGACGCGCGACGAGGTCGCCGAGGTGGCCGGCTTCGCGGACGCGGTGATCTTCAACTCGGCGTCGCAGCTGCGCGCCCTCGGCGACGCGGCCGGCGGGCGCCCGCTCGGGCTGCGGGTCAACCCGGGCGTCAGCTCGTCGGGCTTCGACCTCGCCGACCCGGCGCGGCCGCACTCGCGACTCGGCGTCACCGACGACGCCGAGCTGCGCGACGTCGTCGGCCTGGTCGACGGGCTGATGTTCCACTTCAACTGCGAGAACGCCGACTTCGACGCGCTGGCCACCGCGGTGGACGCCATCGCGGCGCGCTACGGCGACGTCCTGCGCCAGGTGCGCTGGGTGAGCCTCGGCGGCGGCATCGCCTTCACCGAGGCGCACTACCCCCGTGACCGGTTCGGCGCGCTGCTGGCGTCGTTCGCCGAGCGCTTCGGCGTCCAGGTGTACCTGGAGCCGGGCGAGGCGGTGGTGACGTCGACCGCCGAGCTGGTCACCACCGTGGTCGACGTCGTGCGCAACGACGCCGACATCGCCGTGGTCGACGCCTCGCTGGAGGCGCACATGCTCGACCACCTGATCTACGGCACGCGGCCGCGGGTGGCCAGCCCGGCCGCCGGTGACCACCACGTCGTGATCGCCGGGCGCACCTGCCTGGCCGGCGACGAGTTCGGTTCGTTCCGCCTCGGCGCCCCGCTGGCACCGGGCGACGAGGTCCGCTTCGCCGACGCGGCCGGCTACACGATGGTCAAGGCGACGTGGTTCAACGGCGTGCGCCGCCCGTCGATCGTCGTGCGCCGCCTCGACGGCCGCCTCGACGTCGTGCGCGAGTTCACCTACGACGACTTCGCCGCCAGCCTGTCGTGACATCGGTTTCGAGTTCGGTTTCAGGGAGGAGCGACCACTACATGAGCCACAACACGTTGATCATCGGCGCCGGCGGCGTCGCCCAGGTCGCCGCCCACAAGGCCGCGCTGCGCAACGACGTCCTCGGCGACATCACCATCGCCTCGCGCACCGTCGCCCGGGCCGAGGCGATCGTCGACAGCGTCCGCCGCATGGGTCACCTGCGCGACACCGGCCGCGTGCTGCAGGCCCGCCAACTCGACGCCCTCGACGTCGACGCCACCGTTGCGCTGATCCGCGAGACCGGCTCGACGATCGTCGTCAACCTCGGCAGCGCGTTCGTCAACATGGCCGTGCTCGAAGCCTGCCTGGCGACCGGCGCGGCGTACATCGACACGGCGATCCACGAGGAGCCCGACAAGGTCTGCGAGGACCCGCCGTGGTACGCCAACCACGAGTGGCTGCGCAAGGAGCGCTGCGCCGAGCGTGGCGTCACCGCGATCCTCGGCGCCGGCTTCGACCCGGGCGTGGTCAACGCCTACTGCGCGCTGGCGGCGAAGCGGCACTTCGACACCATCGACACGATCGACATCCTCGACGTCAACGCCGGCAGCCACGGCCGCTACTTCGCCACGAACTTCGACCCGGAGATCAACTTCCGTGAGTTCGTCAAGGTGTGGACGTGGATCGATCGCGGATGGCGCGAGTACCCGACGCACACGGTGAAGCGCACGTTCACGTTCCCGGTGGTCGGCGAGCAGCCCGTCTACCTCACCGGCCACGACGAGCTGCACTCGCTGTCGCAGCACATCGACGCCGACAGCATCCGCTTCTGGATGGGCTTCGGCGACCACTACATCAACGTGTTCACGGTGCTGCGCACGCTCGGCCTGCTGTCGCACGAGCCGGTGGCGCTGCCGGGCGGCGGCGAGGTGGTGCCGCTGCAGGTGGTCAAGGCCGTCCTGCCGGACCCGCAGAGCCTCGGGCCCGACTACAGCGGCAAGACCTGCATCGGCTGCGTGGTCAAGGGCACCAAGGACGGCGCGCCGCGCGAGCTGCTGATCTACCAGGTGTCCGACCACGCCGAGGCGTACGCCGAGGTCGAGTCGCAGGGCATCAGCTACACCGCCGGCGTCCCGCCGATCGCCGCCGCGCTGCTGATCGCCGACGGCACATGGGACGTGCACACGATGGTCAACGTCGAGGAGCTCGACCCAGAGCCGTTCGTCGCCCTGCTCGACGAGATGGGCCTGCCCACCGAGTACCTGGAGATCGAGCCCGGTTCGACCGCGTCGTTCGACGGCGAGGTGCGCGGCCTCGACGAGGAGCTGGCCGCATCGGCGGTGACCGTCACCGTGTCCGCCGCCGAGCCGATGATCGCGGTGCGCGGCGACTGATCCGTCGCCGCCAGATCGAGCGTGCGCTCGGTCTCGATGACTAGAATCATGGTCATGTCCGAGACGCTTCCGCTGGCCGAGGTGAAGGCCAAGCTGTCGGAGATGGTCGATCGCGTCGAGCACACCCACGACCGCATCACCGTCACCCGCAACGGGCGTCCGGCCGCCGTGTTGATCAGCACCGAGGAGCTGGCCTCGCTGGAGGACACGCTCGAACTGCTGTCGGATGCCGAAGCGATGGCACAGCTCCGCGCCGCCGACGCAGCACTTGCGGCCGGCGATTACGTCACCGGTGACGAACTGCGCCGCCGTTACGGGACGAGGTGAGCGACGATCAGTCGGGTCCGTATGAGCTTCGGGTTGCCGGACCGGCTGTTCGTCAGCTCGACCAACTTCCCGAGAGCGTCGCCGCAGCGATCGTCGAGTTCATGGTCGGTGCGCTCCTCGACAACCCACACCGCTTCGGCGGAGCGCTGCGACGCGAGCTCGAAGGGCTGCACTCGGCTCGACGGGGCGCCTACCGCGTGATCTACCGCATCGACGAGCGAGCCGGCCTCGTCATCGTCGTGCGCATCGATCACCGAGCCACGATCTATCGACCGCGCTGATCGCCGTCGGCGAGTTGGGCGTACTTCGTGCCGTCGAGGTAGTAGCGGCGGTGCCAGATGCCGGTGCCGTCCTCACCCTCGACGGGCATCCGCCACGTCGACACCCGGGCGCCAGCGAGGCGCACGCCGAGCAGCGCCCGCGGCTGGTCGTCGGTGCCGGTGACGTAGGCCCGGGCGCCGTCCTCGGGCACGTAGCGCATCGCGATCCGCAGGTACAGGTCACGCCACGCGTCGTCGTCGCCCGGTTCGTGGAGCATCTCCGAGCGTCCTTGGACGCTGACCTTGCGGTACGGCAGCGCCTCCTCGTCGATCGTCAGGGCGACGCGTGGATCGCGGCGCAGGTTGCCGAGCAACACGGAGTGGATGCGCGGCGTGAACACGATCATCCCCTCGTGGTGGACGAACCACAGCGGCACGTTGCGCGGCATCCCGTCGTCGTCGACGGTGGCGATGCGCACGAGGTGCCCCCGCTCGTCGAGGAACGCCCGGAACTCGTCGTCGGTCAGCTTCGGCATGTCCCCATGCTGGCGCAGTCCGCCGATCCAACACGCGGCGAAGCGCCGAAGCGCAGCGGAGGCAGCGAGCACGGCAGGCGGAGCGGAGCCGCTCTGCGGCGACCGGAGCACGAACAAGCTCGGTAGAAGGTTTGCGAGAGCGGGGCGACGGGCCAGGTGAAGAAGTGCTCGGCGCGGCGCAGGGCGTCGGCGTTGCGGGCCGCCAGCCGGCGGCCGTCGGCGAGCGCTCGGGGCGAGACGCCACCGAGCAGGAGCGGGCCGAGCGCGTCGGGTTCGGCGACGAGGTCGGGACGGGTGCGGACGCGGCGGACCTCGGCGCCGTCGGGTCCGCCGTCGATCGCGTAGCGGACGCCGCCGGCCTCGACCACCAGACGATCGGCGACCTCGTAGCGCCGTGCCGCGAAGCATGTCGGCACGTCGCGCACGTTGACCCACACGCCGTCGTTGAGCGCCGTGGTGCGGACGATCCGCGGGTTGGTCAGCAGGTACGGCAGCGGATCGTCGACGGGCAGCTGGCGGGTGGCGATGGTGCCGACGAGGTCGACGTTGAGCAGCACCTGCCACAGCGCCAGATGCGCCGCCGGCGTGAGGGCGACGAGCTCGCCGAGCTCCAGCGTGTGCGCCGGGCGGCCGTCGTTCCACTGCTCGCGCATCCGGTAGATCGCATAGCCGTCGTCGCGGGCGAGGAACCACGAGGCCGACGCGCCGTGACGCTCCTGCCCACGGATCACCGCGTGGAAGTCGAGCCAGTTCTGCGGGCGGCTCGTCTCGCACGGCCGGGTGCGCCGGTAGCGCTCCCACACCGCGGCGACGTGCTCGGCCGCCGCATCGCCACGCACGAAGCGCACGCTGCCCGGCGCCGGCGTCAGCTCGGGACGCAGCTGCGCACCGGCCGTGTCGATCTCGACCATCCACACCCGCGTCGCCACGCCCTAGCCGAAGCGCTCGTAGATCCCGCCCTCGCTGGCGAACAGCATCGCCACCGGCTCGCGACGGGCGTCGATGTCGTCATGGCAGGCGTCCATCAGCCGGCGCAGCAGCCCCTGGCGGCGATGCGTCGCGGCGACGCCCACCCAGGTGACCGCGCCCATCGGCACCGGTCGAACCACCCGGCAACGTGACGTCGAGGGCGTAGGAGCCGATGACGCCGACGATGTCGCCACCGTCGAGCGCGATCCGGTACCGCGCCAGGTCGACGATCATCTGGCTCTCGGAGATCCGCTCCGGCGTGTAGTGGAAGCCGAACGCGCGACCGTCGGCGTGGAACACCGCCTCGGTCTCGTCGGCACGCGGCTGTCGGATCTCGATCCCCATCGGGCCAGGTTCGCATCCCCGTGCCGACGGCAGCCGGTAATTTGCGCCGATGACCGATACGTACGACCCGGCCCGCGTCGTCGCCGACCTGCGCGCCCTCGACGAGCGCACCGGTGGGCCGGAAGGTTCACGGCGGCTGGCGTGGACGCCGGATTGGCTGGAGGCCCGGGCGATGCTGCGCGAGTCGCTGGCGACGCTGCCGGTCGAGGTCGACACCGACGCCGCCGGCAACCTGTGGGCGGTGCTGCCCGGCGCGTCCCCCGAGACGCTCGTCGTCGGCAGCCACCTCGACTCGGTGCCCAAGGGCGGCTGGCTCGACGGGGCGCTCGGGGTGATGAGCGGCCTGGAGCTGCTGCGCGCCCTCGCCGCCGACGGCACGCCACCGGTCACCGTCGCCCTCGTCGACTGGGCCGACGAGGAGGGCGCACGGTTCAGCCGCAGCCTGTTCGGCTCCGCCGCCGCGGTCGGGACGCTCGACGTCGACATCCTGCGCGGCCTCACCGATCGGGAGGGCAACAAGCTGCCCGACGTGCTCGCCGCCCACGGCGTCGACATCGACAACCTCGACGCGGCGCGCACCCGGATGGCCGAGGTCAAGGCCTACGTCGAGGTGCACATCGAGCAGGGGCCGATCCTGGAGGACAAGGGCCTGGGCATCTGCACGGTCACCGGGACGAAGGGCATCGAGCGCGAGGCGCTGATCTTCACCGGGCAGGCCTCGCACGCCGGGACGATGCCGATGGAGATGCGCCGCGACAGCTTCCGCGCCGCGGCGCGCTTCGCCCTGGCCGTCGCCGAGATCGGCAAGCGCCACGACGGCGTGACGACCGTCGGCAGCGCGGTGTGCTGGCCCGGCGTGGTGACGGCGACGGCCGGCGAGACGCGCATCACCCTCGACATGCGCCACATCGACGCCGGCGCACTGGCGGCGATGTTCGCCGAATCACGCGCCGCGGCTGCGGCGGCCGCCGAGGCCGAAGGCTGCACGGTCGAGTTCGAGCACATCTTCCGCATCCCGCCGATGCCGTTCCACCCGAAGCTGCTCGACGCGGCCCGGGCGGCGGTGCGCGACGTGGAGGGCCACGACGTCGAGCTGCCGTCGGGCGCGCTGCACGACGCCAGCGAGATGGCCCGGGAGATCCCGACCGTGATGATCTTCTCCTCGTCGACCGCCGGCCTGTCGCACACCAAGGAGGAGGACACCCCCGAGGAGCACCTGCGCATGGCCGCCGACGCCTTCCACCGCACCTGCCGCTCCGCGATGGACCTGATCGCCGCCGGCGGCCTGTGAGTGCGTCGTCCGGCGCGCCCAACCTCGGTCACCCGGGGTTTGTGTCGCCGCACGAACGGCACGTGCGGTCTGTGCGGCGACACAGACCGGAGCCGGTCGGCAACGATCAGCCGCCGGCGGCCTCGTGCTCGTGGTGCTCCCCGAGCTCGTCAGGGATCGGCCAGTACCACCAGAGCGTGTTGTCGGCGCGCAGGACGACCCCGATGTAGCGAACCGGCCCCCAGGATCTGCTCGACGGACCGAGGGTTCCCGGCGTCCGCTCGTCGCCACCGCCGACCGCCGGCACGCCGGCCGGCGACGGGCGTGGCTCGCCGAGCTTCAGCTCGAAGCTGACGCCGTGCTCCTGGCCCTCGGCCGCCCTGCCCGCGGTCGCTCGAATGATGGTGAAGTCGGTGCCGATCAGGTCGAGGATCGACTGGTCGGCGCGCAGCGCGGCCTCGGCCGCAGCCACCTGATCGGGCGAGACCAACGTCGGTGACGGCGGCATCGACGGCCGCGGGCGGGTCGGGGCCACGCCGGGCTCGACCGTCTCGCCGGGCACCGGGATGACGTCGTACAGCTCGTAGTCCGGGGCGAGCAGGGTGAGGCGGAAGTACTGCAGCGGCGGGCGGACGAGGGACCACAGTCGAGGATCGGGGCGCCGTACTCGTCGACGGCCCACGTCCACGTGTACGGGGTGCGCGGCACCACCACCGGCATCCCCGTCTTGACCGTGACGGCGACGACACCGCCGGGCACACCGACCGCCGACATCACGGTGAAGTCCGTGCCGATCGCCTCGACGACGTGCGAGTCGGCGCGCACCGCGGCCTCGACCTCTGCAGCGTCGAACGTCGGTGCCGGCGTGAAGTCCACCGACCCGATCGTGTCGGTGACCACGGGGACCGACGCCGGCGTCGGCGACGCAACGGACGGCAGCGTCGTCGAGACCTGCCCCGGACAGGTCGTCGACACGGTGTCCATCGGCGACGCGGTCGTCGTCGGCGCGGTGGCCGCGGGGGTACCGGGTTCCCGGGCACCGTCGTCGCGGACGACGAGCGCCACCAACCCGGCGACCGCGGCGATCGCCAACCCACCGGCCACGCCGTCGATGCCTTCGCCGCACCCCTCGCAGCTCGCTGGCCACCCAGTGTCGCAGCCGGCACCCTCCCGGTCGCGTCGCGCCCCCGAACGTCGAAGCGAGCGTGCCCACGCACCACGACCCGCTTCTTGTCGCGCCTCGACCGGAAAGACCCCGGTCAGCACGCGACGAGAACCACCGCCGAGCAGACACGGGGCGACCGCTGCGGCGGATCAGCGAGAACCGGACGGCGACGTTGCCGCGCGAGACACGACCGTGCTTCTTGTCGCGCCTCGACCGGAAGGATTCCGGTCGGCGGCTGACAAGGTCCGCCGCCGAGAGCCGAGGCGGTCAGCCTTTGCGGGCGTTGAGCAGTGCGGTGACGGCTTTGCCGTCGGCTTTGCCTTTGCTGGCTTTCATCACGGCGCCGACGAGGGCGCCCATGGCCTTGCCCTCGCCGCCGACGAACTTGGCCCACACGGCTTCGTTGTCGGCGATCGCCTGGTCGACGAGCGCGGCGAGGGCGCTGTCGTCCATCGCCTCGAAGCCGTGCGCCGCGGCGATCGCCTCGGCGTCGCCGCCACCGTTGGCGACCAACGAGGCGAGCACCGTCTTGGCCTGCGTCGCGGTGAGCTTGCCGCCGACCTCCAGCACCGTCAGCGCCGCGAGGTCAGCAGCCGGCACGGACGGGGAGTCGGCGAACGCCTCCTTGACGTGCACCAGCGCCCGGGCCACGTCGCCGCCGGCCGCGCCGACGGCGAGCACGTAGTCGTCCTGGCCGCGGTCGACGACGACCATCGCCGCCTCGCTGTCCGGCGCGACGCCGGTGGCCGACGCCAGACGGTCACGCCGCGCCGCCGGGAGCATCGGCAGCGCGGCACGAACGCGCGCGATCCACTCAGGCGACGGCGCCAGCGGCACCAGGTCGGGCTCGAGGAAGTAGCGGTAGTCGTCGGCGTCCTCCTTGCTGCGCAAGGTGTGCGTGCGACCGTCGGTCTCGTCCCAGTGACGGGTCTCCTGGCGGACCGTCTCGCCGGCCTCGATCATGTCGATCTGGCGCTGCATCTCGTACTCGATGGCCCGACCGAGCGAGCGCACGCTGTTGACGTTCTTGATCTCGCAGCGCGTCCCGAACGGCGTGCCGGGCTGGTGCACGCTGACGTTGGCGTCGACGCGCATCGAGCCCTCCTCCATCTTCGCGTCGGACGCGCCGATGGCCACGAGGATCGCCCGCAGCTCGGTGACGTACTGGCGGGCCTCCTCCGCGGTGCGGATGTCGGGCCGGCTGACGATCTCGACCAGCGGGACGCCGGCGCGGTTGAAGTCGATCAGCGAGTAGTCGGAACCGTGGATGCGGCCGCCGGCGCCGCCGATGTGCGTCGACTTGCCGGTGTCCTCCTCCATGTGCGCCCGCTCGATGCCGATGCGCTTGCCGTTGGGCAGGGCCAGGAAGCCGTCGACGTTCAGCGGCTGGTCGTACTGGCTGATCTGGTACGCCTTGGGCATGTCCGGGTAGAAGTAGTTCTTCCGGTGGAACGTGCACGGCTGGATCGTGCAGTTGAGCGCCGCGCCGATGCGCATCGCCAGCTCCACCGCCTGCTCGTTGAGCACCGGCAGCGCGCCGGGCAGGCCGAGCGTCACCGGGTCGATGTGCGTGTTCGGCTCGTCGCCGAAGCGGTTCGCCGACGCCGAGAACAGCTTCGTCGCCGTCGCCAGCTCGACGTGGACCTCCAGACCAACAACGAGTTCCCAACTCATGACGCATCCTCCAACGCCTTTGCAGCCCGGAACATCTGCGGCTCGCCGAGCGCCGGAGCGAGCACCTGCACGCCGACCGGCAGCCCGTCGGCACCGGTGCCGAACGGCACGCTCATCCCCGGATGGCCGGCCAGGTTCGTCGGGATCGTGTACACGTCGCACAGGTACATCGCCAGCGGGTTGTCGCCCTTCGACCCGAACGGGAAGGCGACGCTCGGCGACGCCGGGGTGAGCAGCACGTCGGCGTCCCGGTAAGCGCGATCGAAGTCGTCGGCGATCAGCCGGCGGACCTTCAGCGCCTTGCCGTAGTAGGCGTCGTAGTAGCCAGCCGACAGGGCATACGTACCGAGCATGATCCGCCGCTTGACCTCGTCACCGAAGCCGGCCTCGCGGGTGGCCATGTACATCGAGTTCGTGTCCGTCGCCTCGACGCGCCGGCCGTAGCGCACGCCGTCGTAGCGGGCCAGGTTGCTCGACGCCTCCGCCGGGGCGATGAGGTAGTAGGCGGTGAGGCCGAACGTGAACGCCGGCACCTGCACGTCGACGATCGTCGCCCCCGCCTGCTTGAGGGCCTCGAAGGCCATCTCCAGGCGCTCGACGACGTCGTCGTCGGCGCCGGCCGGCAGGTCGGTGATCCGCCCGACCCGCAGACCCTCCACGCCTTCGTTCAACGACGAGACCAGCGACGGCTGCGGCTCCGGGATCGACGTCGAGTCCAACGGGTCGTGCCCACCGATGACGTCGAGCACCAGCGCGGCGTCCTCCACCGACGTGGTGAACGGACCGATCTGGTCGAGACTGCTTGCAAATGCAACGAGTCCGTAGCGGCTGACGTAGCCGTACGTCGGCTTGACCCCGACCACGCCGCACAGCGCCGCCGGCTGGCGGATCGACCCGCCGGTGTCGCTGCCCAGCGAGACCGCGGCGAACCCGGCGGCCACCGCGGCAGCGCTGCCACCACTGGATCCGCCGGGCACGCGGGACGTGTCACGCGGGTTGCACGTCGGCCCGAACGCCGAGTTCTCCGTGGACGAGCCCATGGCGAACTCGTCGAGGTTGGTCTTGCCGACGAACACCGCCCCGGCATCCCGCAGCTTCTGCACGACGGTGGCGTCGTAGGGCGGCTTCCATCCTTCGAGGATGCGCGACGAGCACGTCGTCTCGATGCCCCGGGTGCACATGTTGTCCTTCAGGGCGACGGTGACACCGGCCAGCGGGCCGGGGTCCTCCCCCGCCGCGACGCGGGCGTCGATGGCCGCGGCGTCGGCGCGGGCCCGGTCGGCGAGGACGAGGTTGAACGCGTGGATCTCGCCCTCACGGGCGTCGATCGCGCCCAGCGCGTCCTCGACCAGGTCGGTGGCCTTGGTGGTGCCGGCGCGGACCGCGGCGGCGGTGTCGAGCGCGCCCATCAGTCCGCCAGCCCGATGATCGGCGGCACCCGGAAGCGCCCGTCCTCCGCGGCGGGCGCGGCGGCGAGCACCTCGTCGCGGTCGAGGCTGGGCTGGACGACGTCGGCGCGCAGCACGTTGACGAGCGGGTACGGCTGGGTCATCGGCTCCACGGCGGCGAGGTCGAGGGCGTCGATGTCGGCGAAGTGCTCGAGCATCCCCGACAGCTGGGCGGTCATCCGCTCCAACTCGTCGCCGGACAGGTCGAGCCGCGCCAGCCGCGCCACCTTGGCGACGTCGGCAGCAGAGATGCGGTCGGACACGGCGCCTCAGGATACGGGCGCCATCCGCCTGCGGCCCGACGACATTCCCCCGACCCCTCGATGCGACGAGCGACGAGCGACGAGCGACGAGCCGACCATTCCGGCTCATCGCGCCGCGGTCAGGCGTCCTTGACGACGGGCGCGAAGGCCGGGGGGCGCCGCTGGAGGAAGCTCTGCACGCCCTCGACGAAGTCGGGGCGCTTCAGCGAGGCCTTCATCAGCTCGACCGCGGCGTCGGACGACTCGGGCAGCGCGCGGAAGGCGTCGGCGTAGACCTGGCGCTTCATCACGGCCATCGACGTCGGGCAGGCGTTGACGGCCACGTCGGCGGCGTAGCGCAGCACGTGATCGAGCAACTCGTCGCCGGGGACGACGTCGTTGACCATCCCCATCGCCTTGGCCTCCTCGGCCAGGAACACGCGTCCCGACATCAGCAGGTCGAGTGCGTTGGCCGTGCCGACCAGGCGCGGCAGCGCCCAGGAGATGCCGTACTCGGCGATCAGGCCACGGCGGGAGAACGCCGTGGTGAACTTCGCGCCGGCGGCGGCGAAGCGCAGGTCGCACATCAGCGTCTGGACGAGCCCGATGCCGGCGCACGCCCCGTTGATCGCGGCGATCACCGGCTTGGTCACCTTGGTGGTCTCCCACACGTCGCGCGGATCGGCCGACGCCACCGGGCTGTCGCCGGAAGCAGCGCCGACACCGCCGCCCTTGCCGGCAGCGGCCAGGTTGTCCATGTCCGCACCGGCGCAGTAGCCGCGCCCGGCGCCGGTGACGACGACGACCTTCACCGCGTCGTCGGCCTCGCACTCGTCGAGCCGCTGGAAGTAGCGGGCGCTCATCGCCCCGGTCCAGGCATTGAGCCGCTCCGGACGGTTGAGGGTCAGGACCGCGATGCCGGGATCCTTGATGTCCAGCAGGACGACGTCGTCACTCATCCGCGGGAACGTACTCGCCGTCCGGCTCCTCGATCGACTCGGGATCGTGGCGGTGGCGGGCCCAGTCGACGGCCAGGAAGCCGGCCGACAGCACCACGACGACGAGTGCCACCCACTGGTTGAGCCGCAGCCCACCACCGGTGTTGGCGTTGTCGATGCGCAATCCCTCGATCCAGAACCGGCCGGCGAAGTAGCCGAACACGTAGACCACCATCAGCCGCCCCGGGCGCAGCTTGGCGTGGTTGCCGATCCAGATCAGCACGGCGCACAGCGCCAGGTTCCACAGCGCCTCGTACAGGAACGTCGGGTGGAACAGCGTGCCGACCGGATAGGTGACGCCGTTCTGGGTGAGGTGCTCCGGATCGATCTCCAGGCCCCACGGCAGCGTCGTCGGCCGCCCGAAAAGCTCCTGGTTCCACCAGTTGCCGAGCCGGCCGATCGCCTGGGCGAGCGGCAGCGCCGGCGCCGCGGCATCGGCGACGGCGAGCACCGACAGGCCGCGGCGCTTGGCCAGCCACATGCCCGTCGGGATGCCGAGCAGCAGCGCGCCGGGGATGCCCAGGCCTCCGTTCCAGATCTGCAGTGCCTTGAGCGGTTCGCGCCACGGCTGCGACTTGTCGGTGACCACGTAGTAGAGGCGAGCCCCGATCACCCCGGCGATCACCGCGCCGACGGCGATCGCCTGGATGTCCTCGCGCTTGCCGGTGCCGGCCTGCTCCAGCCGCCGGCCGGTGAGCCACACCGCGGCGATCACCCCGAGGGCGATCATCAACCCGTACGCGTGGATCGACAGCGGGCCGATCTTGATCGACCCGCTCGACGGGCTGGGGATCGACGCGAACATCGACGCCAGCATCAGCCGGCGGCGACCTTCTCGGCGAACGCGACGCTGGTGTCGAAGATCAGCTGCTTGTCGAAGTCCTGGGTGGCGACGTGGTAGCTGCGCTCCGGCACGACGCGCTCGACCGGCCCGCCGTAATGCTCGGCGAGGTAGTCGGGCCAGCGCGTCGGGATCATGTCGTCGACGTGTGTGCCGCGGCCGGGCAGGCGGGGCATCTCGACGTGGAACCCGGCGGCGACGAACGCCTCGGCCAGCTCACGCATCGACGACGGGTTACCCGTGTCACCGTGGACGACCAGTGTCCCGTGCGGGCCGGTGCCCTCATGGCTCAACGGCTCGGCGCCCGGAAGGACAGGATGACTCATGCGGTCATTATGGTCGGGGACTGGCGTCCGCTCGCTGCGCTCGCTTTCGCCGCTGCCCTCCTGTGGCGGGCTCCCTGGCGGTCGCGCCGCCACGCGTGCCCAGTCCCACGGCTCGTAGGGACCCAAGCGGCAAGGCCACTACGTGTACGGGTCGTCGTCGCTGAGCGGCTCCTCCCACCAGTCCTGCGGGACGCCGGTCGTCGCCCAGTCGGGGAACGGGTAGATGCAGTTCACCGGGCAGGCCGGCAGGCACTTGTCGCAGCCGCTGCACAGCTCGGGGACGATGACGACGTCGGGGCCGTGGTTGAAGATCGCCCCGAAGTGCGGTGGGCAGTGCCGCAGGCAGGCGTCGCAGTTGATGCACTCCGTCATCTCGATGCGCACCGGGTTGTTCTTCCACTTCGGGTTGCGCTGGTGCAGCTCGATGCGCTCGACGCGTGTTGCCCCCACGACGACGAGTGTAGGCAACGGCACATCGCATTGACCCACGGGTCAAGAGCCTGCTTGACTCGCTGCATGGCACAGGCGCACGGCGACACCGCCGATGTCGACCGGCGCCACACCGACCAGGGGCTCGAACGCAAGGAGCAGCTGCTACGCACCGCCGAGCAGCTGTTCGGCGAGCACGGCTACGCGCACACCCGGATCGCCGACATCTGTGCCGCCGCCGGCGTCGCCAAGGGCCTGTTCTACTGGTACTTCCCGACCAAGGAGTCGCTGTTCGCCGAGCTGGTGCGGACGATGCGTCACGAGCTGCGCCGGGCCCAGGCCACGGCGATGGACCCGCGGACCGACCCGTTGACCCGCATCCGCCAGGGCAGCGCGGCGAGCGTGCGGTTCATGGCCGAGCACCGCGCCTACTTCGCGCTGCTCGACGTCGAGCGCGGCGACCACGCCGTCGCCGAGCTGCTGCGCGTCGGCAGCGACGTGTACGCCGCCGACGTCGTCCGCCTCGTCGTCGAGGCCCAGCAGGCCGGGCTGGTCGCCGACATCGACCCGCGGCTGCACGCCATCGGCGTGCTCGGGGCGGTGTCGTCGTTCAGCCACGCGCTGCGCAACGGCGCCGTCGACGTCGACGTCGACGAGCTGGCCGAGGCCGTCGGCGACTGGGTCGTCGGCGGGCTGACGTCGCGACTGGACGGGCGCGCCGCGCCGTGACGCGACGTCCGTAGCCTGGGCCGATGGCCCCGGCGCGGCAGCCATGACGGAAGACACCGGGACGGTGCGCCCGCGCGCCGGTCGACCCGCCACCGCGACGGATCCCGGCCGGCGCCACGTCGAGTCGTCGGCGCTGACGGCCGTCCTGCCGGCGCTCGCCGTGATCCCCGTGTGGCTGCTGGCCCTCGCGGTCTGGTGGCTCCCGGTCCGCCTCGTGTGGCACGTCCCGTTCGTCACGTTCGCCGTCGTGTACCTCGCCACCGGGCTGGTGCTGCTGGTCCGCCCGATCCAGGTGCGGTTGCTGGCGCTGCTCGTCGGCGCCCGCCGGCCGACGCCCGAGGAGCGGGCGACGCTCGAGACCGCGTGGCGTTCGGTGCTCCAAGCCAACCGCCTGCCACGCAACCGCTACACCGTCGCGGTGCTGCCCGCCGACGACCTCAACGCGTTCGCGTGCGGCGGCCACCTCGTCGTCGTCACCACCTACGCCCTCGACGAGCTGCCCCGCGACGAGCTGGCCGGCGTGCTCGCCCACGAGCTGAGCCACCACCTCGGCCTGCACACCGTCGCCCTCACCGTCAGCCAGTGGCTGAGCCTGCCGGTGATGCTGCTGGCCCGCATCGGCATGTTCCTGCAGAACGTCGCCACCGCGGCGACCGACACCTTCGTGCGCGACTCGGCCAGCCTGACCGCCGTCGGCCGGCTGATCGCCGCCGTGCTCCGGGTGATCTCGTGGCCGTTCCTCGCCGGGCTGCTGATGACGAACGCGATCGCCAACGTCGTCGGCCGCAACGCCGAGTTCCAGGCCGACCGGCGGGCGGTGGCGATGGGCTTCGGGCGTCCGCTGGCCAACGCCCTGCGACGGGTGATCGCTGCGCCGACGACGGCAACGCGCTGGGAGAAGCTGTGGAACAGCCACCCGCCGGCACGCCTGCGCGTCGTGCGCATCGAGGCGCTCCTGCGCAGACAGCGAGCCCGCTAGCAGTCCGCCCCCTCACCGGAGCGTCACCGCGACCTGAAGACGAGGCGGCGAGCACGGCAAGCGCAGGAAGCGGCTTCGCCGAGACCGAAGCTCGATCAAACGAGGTCGATGACGATGGCGTCGAGGAGATCGACCAGCGTCTGCGGGGCGAGCTCGACGTCGAGCCCGCGGCGGCCGCCGCTGACGAAGATCGTGTCCCACAGCTCGCAGGTCTCGTCGATCACCGTCGGCAGCCGGCGCTTCTGGCCGAACGGGCTGATCCCGCCGACGACGTAGCCGGTGAGCCGCTCGGCGACGTCGGGCGCACACATCTCGGCGCGCTTGGCGCCGGTCGCGGCGGCCAGCTTGCGCAGCGACAGCTGCCCGGTGACCGGGACGACGCCGACGACCTGGTCGACCGGCCGCGACGAGCCGCGCCGGCCGTGGACGTCGGCGAGCAGCGTCTTGAACACCCGGTCGTGCTCGACGCCGAGCGCCTCGGCCGCCTCGATGCCGTAGTTCCGTCCCGACGGCTCGTGGGTGAACTCGTGGACGGTGAAGTCCACACCGGCGGCGGTGAGCACGACGATCGCCGGCGTCACGCCGGCACCGTCACGCCAACGCCATCGACAGCACCTCGCCGCTCGACGAGACGTACGAACCCGACAACTTCAGCGGCGTCGCCGCCTGTGGCAGCTCGAAGCTGACGAACCCGGTGCGGCTGTCACCGGGGGTGAGCTTGACCTCGCCGTCGAAGCCGGGCCCGGCGTCGGTGCCGAGGAACGACGCCTCCCAGATCTGCCCTTCGATGTCGATGAGGTGCAGCGCCATCTCCGGGAACTCGTCGAGCGCCGCGGTGCCGACGTTGTGGAACGTGACCTGCACGGCGAGGTACCGGCTGCCCGGATCGGCGCTGCCGAAGCTGGGGTTGGCGTCGTCGATCACCTGGTCGACGGTCAGCTCGAACGGGTCGTCGTCGAGCCGGCCGATGACGGCGGCCGCTGAACCGAACGGCGTCTGCGGCGGTGCCGGCTGGGCGAGCGCACTGGGCTCCTGGCGCGCGACCGTCAGATCCCAGGCCACCAGGTCGTCACCGAGCTCGGTCTGCACGCGCTGCGGCACCGACGCCTCCGGGACCTCGAACGTCAGCCAACCCGAGCGGACGTCGCTGCCCGACAGCGTCGCCATCAGCAGCTGCGGACCGACGTCCGCGCCGAGGAACGCCTGCCCGAACTGCTGGCCGGCGTCGTCGATCAACTGGGTGTCGTAGGCGATGAGCGACGTGGTGGACGCGGCACCGGTGTTGGCCACGTGCAGCCGCACGGCGACGTACTTGTTGCCGGGATCGGGATCGAAGAGCTCGCCGGCGGGCGCATCGTCGATCAGGTCGAGCAGGGTGACCGCGAGGTGCTCGCTCGCCGAGGTGATCGTCGCCCCGATCGGCACCGATCCGCCGGGCGACGCCACCGTGGTGGCCGGCGCATCGGAGGAGGGCGTCGTGATCGTCGTCCCGGTGCCCGCCGTCGTCGACGTGCGCGGCGGGTCCGTCAACGGCGGGATGGAGAACCGTGGCGACGTGCCGCCCGGCCGGGTGTCGGCGGTCGTCGTCCGTGGCGGCCGGGTGGTGCCGGCGTCGGTGCGGTCGGGCACGGTGACGTCGGTGCGATCGCTCTCGGTGCTGTCGCCGCCGGACGTGGCCACGACGACCACGCCGACGACGATCGCGGCGACCGCCGCGGTGGCGACGGCGATGCCCACCGGCCCCTTCCGCCACGGGCGCCGCGGCGGCTCCGACTGCAACGGGACGAAGCCGGTGCCGCCGGGCCCGCCCGGGCCGCCACCACCCATGGGCGGGGCGAAGACCGGGCCGCCGCCCGGCGGTGGCTGCCCGACGCCGGGCGGGGTGGGCGGCTGGAAGCCGGGGGGCGGCAGCTGCTCGGGCATCGGCCCGATGATGGCACAGGGATGCGCGTCCCCCGCCGGAAGCTCATGTCAGATGCTGCGTTCGGCGGGCACCCGCCCGCTCTGCACGGCGGCCTCCAGCGCGGCGACGTCACGCTCGGTCTGGTCCGCATAGGACATCGACCAGCGCGCCACCGCCCGGTCGAAGCGGTCGGAACCCCCGAGGTAGCCGTCGACGGCGGCGGCGCCCGGCGACTGGCTGTGGGCGCGGGGAGCAGCCGGGCGCACAACACGACGTACGCCGCGTACTCCGACCGAGACAGCCCGCTGGTCTCGATCGATCCCTTCATCTCGCGGAACTGGCGGAAGTAGAAGTCGGCCGGCAGGAGCCCGTCCTGGTCGTGCTGCCAGTTCCCGACCCAGCCGAGGAACTGGTCGGACTGGGCCTGCAGGATGCGCTGGCCGGACACGACCCGGAAGCCCTGCCGGCCGTGCTCGACGCGCGGGAGCCGCTCGAACTCGCAGCGGTGGCCGCCCTGGGACTCCAGGACCGACGGCGGCGCCTCCTTGACCTGCAGGAACAGCGGCTCGCCCGACGGCCCGACGAGCAGAGCCACGTAGCGGCGGGGCCCACCGAGCCGACGCCGACGACGCGCAGGACGAAGTCGACCAGCGCGTACTGCGACAGCAGCAGGGCGGTGTCGGCGCGCAGTGTGTTGCGGTACTGCTCGACGATCGCGGCGAGTCTCCTCGACGCTGACGTCGTCCACGTGCTGGGTGACCGGTGGGACGTCGGCGATGCGCAGCCCACCCTCCGCCGTGGTGGTGGCCATCTTGCCGAGCACCTGCTCGGAGGTGCGCTGGCCGGCCTTGCGCACCGTGCGGCGAACGAGCTTGGCGTGGTCCCGGGTGCGCTGCTCGACCCATTCAGTGTCGACTTGGTAGCAGTAGCGCTCCAGCGAGCTCAGCTCGAGCAGTTCGTGGAGCGTGCCGCGGTCGTCGGATCAGCGGCGCAGCAGGCCGCGCTCGACGCCGACCTGAACGGCCGCTTGACGGTGGCGCACGCCGAGCTTGCGATACAGCCTCGCCCGGTGCCACTTCACCGTGCTGACCGAGACGAACAGCCGCGCCGCCAGCTCCTGGACGCTCAGCGACAGCGGGAGCAGGCGCAGCAGGTCGAGCTCGCCGCGGCGTCAACCGCTCCGGCGAGGGGTCGTCGGCCTCGGCGGCGAGCCGCTGGAGCGCCTCCAGCAGCAGCGGATGGGAGGAGTGGGTGGCCTCGGGCCGCTGCCACAGCTGGCTGGGCGCGTCGAGCAGCACGCCGAGCAGCCGCCCGGCTGCTGCGGCATCGGCGGCGGCACCGGCCAGCTCGGCGACCTGCTCGCCCCGGTCGGCCGTGGCCGCCTCCACCAGCCGGCGCACGATCACACCGTGAACGCACGTCGGCGACGGCTGGGCGCCCACCCATCGGCGCACCTCGCGACGGTCGCCGTCGGCGAGGAGCACCTCCACCCACGCCGACAGCGTCAGCTCGTGCGGCGTGGTGGCGTGCAGGTCCACGGCGGCGCCGGCGGCATCGCCGAGGCGTGCCCGCCGGCGAGCCGACGCGGCGACCACGAACTGGTCGACGAGCGGCAGCCGCGCCGGCGTCAACTTCGGTTCGACGTCGGCGAGATACGACGGCGGGGCACCGCACATCGCCCCGACCATGTCGGCCATCCGCAGGAGGTTGGCGGCGCGCACCGCCCGGCAGCGCCGCGCGGCCTCGTCCAGCCGCTCCAGCGCCACCGCCGTGTCGCCCGCCAGCGCGGCGACGACCGCCGAGCCGATCAGCGCCGGGGCGATGCGGACGTGATCGACCGTCCCGGTGTCGGCGGCGATGCCCAGCGCCTCCTCGGCGCGCTCGGCGGCCGACACCGGCTCGCCCCGCACCGCCAGCGCGAACGCCAGGCCGCCGAGCACGGCGACCTGCGTCATCGGGGCGATCTCGGCACGGCTGCGCAGCGCCAGCTCGTACTCCCGGGCGGCGTCGGCGAACCTGCCGACGAACGAGCACGCCTGGGCGGTGGCGATCTCGGCGGCGAGCACGAAGTTGGCGACGCCGGGGTACGCCGGCAGGTCGGGCAGCGAGCGAGCGTCGAGCGCCGCCAGCGTCGGGCGGACCTCGTCGACCAGCGCGAGGGTCTCGAGCGGGTCCGTCGACCACGCGGTCGTCGACGCGTAGGCCAGCCTGGCGACGGCGACGGCCGCCGGGTTGGCGGCGATCGTCGGATCGTGCACGATCTCCAGTGCGCGCGACGCGCGACCGGTCCGCAGGTTGGCCCAGCCGAAGAGCAGCATCGTCTCGACGTCGTCGCGCCACCAGCGGCCGGGGATGGCCTCGAGCCACTCGACGATGCGGTCGAGCCGAGCGTGCTGGTCGATCTCGATCCACCGTCGGCGCAGCAGCTCCAGGGCGCGCTCCCACTGGCGAGCCTCGACGAGGTGGTCGAGCGCGCTCGTCAACCCGACGAACGAGTCGGGCTCCTCCAACCACGCGTCGGCCGCACGGAGGTGCAGCTCGGGTTCGACGCCCGGCTCCAGCACGGTGAGCCGTCGGCGCAGCGCCTCGCGCAGCACCGCGTGGTAGGCGTAGCGGCCGTCGGTCAGCCGGGACGCCAGCGACGTGCGCCGCACCGTCTCGTCGAGCACCCGCGGCGCGACCGGCTCGGCGGTGACCGCCACCGCCACGCCGACGGGGAACGGCTCGAGGATCGACGCGCGGATCAGCACCCTGACGTCGGCCGGATCGAGCAGCGGCAACACCTCGGCGCCCACGTAGTCGACGAGGTCGAACGCGGCGCGCTCCACGTCGATCTGCGGATCGACCTGAAGACGCCACCGCACCACCTCCAGTGCGGCCGCCCAGCCACCCGTGACTGCGGCCACGCGCGGCGCGACCGCGGCGAAGTCGGGTCCGAGCATCTCGGCGACCTCGTCGGTCGTGAGGCGCAGGTCGTCGGCGGTGAGCAGGTCGGCGAACCCGGTGACCCCCCAGCGATGGACCGGCCACGGCGGCTCGACCCGTGTGGCGACCACGACGCGATGACGGTCGTCGGCCACCATCGACAGGATCCGGCCGAGCTCGCGTGCCGCATCGGGCACGAGACCGTGGACGTCGTCGCAGAACACGACGAGCTCGCCGGGCAGCTCGCGCATGGCGTCCTCGACGGCGCGCACGAACTCGCTGCCGAACGACCCGCCGTCCGAGGGCACGAGCGCGGCCAGTTCGTCGGCCGCCGCCGGGGACACGCCGAGCGCGACGAGGCCCCTGACCGCGGCCCGCGCCGCGTCGAGCGCGTTCGGCCGGCGGAAGGCGTCGAACGAGATCATCGCCTTGGGCACGTCGCCGGCGCGCCGCCACCACGACTGCAGCAGCGTCGTCTTGCCGAACCCGGCCGGTGCGGTCACCACCACCAGCGGGCAGCGACCGAAGCGCTCCTCGAGCCTGGCCGGGACTCCCATCGGCGCAGATGATGGCATCCGGGCCCGCGCCGGCGCGCACCCACACCGCCGTCGATCCGTCGTGGGGACGGGGCGAGGGGGACGGTTCTGCCTGCGACGCGAGACCGGCGCGACGGCGCCGCCTTACCTTCACGGCCATCAGCGCGACCGTCGCCGTCGTACGGCGACCGCTGCGACACCAGGAGGAGAGCATGAACATCGTCACGATCGGCGTGGCCTCGCGTGAGGCCGGCGAGCGCGTCATGGACCGCGTCGACGCCGCCGTCGAGGAAGGCAAGATCACCATCGAGGACCTCGCGTTGGTCTACAAGACCGACAGCGGCAAGGTGAAGCTCCAGCAGACCGCGGACGCAACCGCCGGCAAGGGGGCGCTCAAGGGTGGCGCGCTGGGCCTGCTCGTCGGCCTCTTCTCGGCCCCGCTCGTCCCGGCCGTGGCCGTCGGCGCGGGGATCGGCGCCCTCGTCGGCAAGGCCCGCGACCGCGGCGTCTCCGACGATCTGATGAAGCAGATCGGGCTGATGATCGAGGGCTCGGAGGCCGTCGTGTTCGTCCTCGCCGACGAGGCCTCGGCCGCGACCATCGGCGCGATGGTCGACGAGGCCGTCGCCGGCGGGGCCGACGTCGACCACGCGGTCCTGCCGAAGGAGGCCGAGGACTTCGTGCGCGAAGCCCTCAAGCTGGCCGCCGACTCGTAGCCCGACGACACATGGCTCGACGACACGTGGCTCGACGGCTCACCCTGCGGGTCAGACGGCGTGGAGCTTGTCGGGGTTGACCATGATCCGCACGGCGGCGACCAGGCCGTCGCGCGCCTCGATGACCACGCCGGCGGGGAGCCGCGTCGCCAGGTCGACGAGCAGACGGGTGACCCGCTCCACCGGACCGAGCCGCTCGGGAAGCCGTGAGGAAGCCGAGCGTCAACGACTCGGCCAGCTCCACCGAGTCGGCAGGGTCGGCGACCGTGGCCACCGGTTCCGGCAACCACGGCCCGACGTACTCCTCGCGGTGGCGCTTGGCGGCGCGCAGCCGATCGAGGGCGAGCCGGGTGACGGCCGTCGTGCACCCGCCGCCGGGTTGGCCACGCCGGCGCGGCCGTCCACGCCGAGCCGCTCCCAGCGCAGCCAACCGTCCTGGACGACGTCCTCGGCATCGGTCGTCGAGCCGAGCATGCGGTAGGCCAGGGCCACGAGCCGCGGCCGCTACGCCACGTCGTACGCGGTGCAGGTCGCCGGCTACCGCTGAACGTCAGCCGGCGCGGCGCTTGCGCGCCGGCGCCTTGGTGGCGCGAGCGGGACCCCCGGCACGCTTGCCCGCCTTGCGGACCGCCGAGGAGGCGGCCGACAGCTCGGTGCGCGCCCCGGCGGTGCTCAGGCCACCGGCGTAGTCCTCCAGGTGACTGCGGACGAACCAGTGGTACTCCTCCAGCTCGCCGGTCTGGCCGATCAGCAGGTCGCCCGACACCGGGTCGATCTCGTCGACCTCGTCGATCGCCGCGCGGTGATCGGTGATCACGCCGCGGTACACGAGGTCGAGCGCGCCGAGGTGCGCCTGCGTGTCGGCACGGCCGAGCTCGTAGTCGTCCCAGTCGCGGTCGGCGACGAGCGCGCCCGGCAGCCCGTTGGGCACGCCGCCGAGCGTGGCGATCCGCTCGGCGAGCGCATCGGTCATCCGCGCCACGCCGGCGTGCTGCGGGTCGAGCATCGTGTGCACGCCGATGAACGCCGGGCCGACCACGTTCCAGTGGATGTGCTTGAGCGTCATCGCCAGGTCGAGCAGCGCGCCGAGCCGGGCCTGCAGCGCATCGGCGACGCGCGCCCCGTCCTCGTCGGACAACCCGGGCGCGGTGAACGCGCCCCGATGGGTGGACGTCACCGGCCGCTCGCCGGCGACCCGCTTGGTGGAGGCGGCCCCACGGCCGCCGGATGAACTGTTCGAACGCGCCACGACGTCTCCTTCTCGAAAGTGTCGATGGCGCCTACCCGTTCAGGGCGCGGTCGAGACCAGCCCCAAGACAGAGCACCGATTCAAGACGCGGCGAGCGCCGAAGCGAAGCGGAGGCGGCGAGCAGGCAGGCGCAGGGAGCAGCTTGGCTGCGACCGGAGCACGATTCAGGACAGGTCGTCCTCGTCGAGGTGGGCTCGGAGCTTGGCGAGGCTGGCGTGCAGCAGGCGGCCGACGTGCACCTGGCTGGTGCCGACCTGGGCGGCGATCTCGGCCTGGCTCATCTGCTCGAAGAAGCGCAGGTACAGGATCCGCCGCTCGCGCTTGGGCAACTCGGCGAGGAGCTGACCGATCGCGGCCCGGTCGACCATCGAGGCGAGGTCGGCGTCGTCGCTCGCCAGCGCCGACTGCAGCGCCGACGGCTGCTCGCCGGGCGGCAGGTCGAGCGACGAGGTGCGGTACGCGGCCGAGGCCTCCATCGTCTCCAGCACCACCTCGGCGTCGACCTGCAGTCGATCGGCGATCTCGTCGACCCTCGGCGCCCGCCCCAGCTCCTGCGACAGGTCGTTGACGGCCGCGGTCAGCGCACCCTTGAGATCCTTGGCCCGGCGAGGGACGCGCACGCTCCACGTGTGGTCGCGGAAGTGCCGGCGGATCTCGCCGACCACCGTCGGCATCGCAAACGCCAGGAAGCTCGACCCGACCTCGGGATCGAAGCGCTCCACCGCCTTGAACAGGCCGAGCGAGGCGACCTGGTGGAGGTCGTCGTACGGCTCGCCGCGGTCGGCGAATCGGCGTGCTGCGCGCGTCGCGATCCAGCCGTGGTCGACGACGAGCTGGTCGCGCAGCGCCGTGTCGCCCGTCGCCCGCCAGCGCTCGAACCGTTCGAGGTTGGCGGCGTCGAACGCGGCGCGCTCGTGCGGATCCGTCGGGCGCTCGGCGGGCTGCGGCCGGCGGTCAGGCATCCGCGACGTCGACGGCCTGGTAGGCGGCGATGATCAGCAGTTGACCGTCGAGGTGCTCGATGCGGTGCTCGGCGGCGATCGCCGACAGGACCGTCGCGCTGAGCGCCAGCTCCTCGCTGTCTGCCGCGAACTTGCGCGCTTCGGTGTAGCCGCCGATCGTCAGCCGGTCGGTGCCGAGCTCGAGCTTGATCGTGATGTCCGGCCCGTCGCCGTGCTCGATCAGCGTCGCCATCACCTCGCTGACGACGATCTTGACGTCCTCGATGTCGTCGACGTCCATCCTCGCCATCGCCGCCAGCGAGCTGGCCGAGAGGCGCACGAGCCGGGCCATCGCCGGGTGAGCCGGCACCTGGATGACGACGGGCCCGCCGAGCGCGACCGTGGAGTCGCTTCGCTCGCTCATGCGCCGGCTCCGGCGTCGCCGCCCTCGATGCGGAACTGCGCCGCCGTCCCGGTGATCTCCAGCAATCGCCGGACCGATGGCGACGGCGAGCGCAGCACGACGGCACCGGCGCGCTCACCGGCACGACGGCTGGCGCCGAGCAGACTGCGCAGCCCGGACGAGTCGATGAACGTCACGTCGGTGAGGTCGATGACGATCGAGTGCCCGGGGACCAGGCGGCGCTCCTGCTCGACGATCGCCGCGTCGAGGATCGGCCCGCCGGCCACGTCGACGTCACCGGAGGCGACGATCACGCCGTCCGCGGCGACGTGCACGTGCAGCGTGTCGTTGGTGCCCGCTTCGGTCATCCCCAGGTTCTAGCAGGGGGTTCAGTCGACGAGGAGCAGAAGCACCAGCAGGATGATCGCGACGAGGGCAAGCACGCCCGTCGAGACGATCCACGGCCAGACCCTGGGCGGCGGCGGCACGACGACGGGTTGGGCGACGACGATCTGCTGCACGATCGGCGGTGGCGGCGGCAGCGGCTCCTGGATCAGCGACGCCCCGCAACGCACGCAGTTCGCCGGCGGGTTGTGCTCGTGGCATCGCGGGCACTCGACCGGCGTCAGCGACGTGCGCCCCACCGTGCCGGGTAGGCGGGCGAGCGAGTCGTCGATCGTCGCCATGACCGGGCGCGGCTGCGGCCGTGCCCAGAACAGCGGGTACTGGCACTTCGCGCAGAACCATGCGGCATGCGGGCGCAGGTCGTTGCCCTTCCACGTCGTCCCGCAGTTCGGGCAGGGGATCTCGGTGGGGTGCTCCGCCTCGTCGACGTCCGACGCAGCCGACGGTGGGTCGCTGCTCATGCGCTCGCTCCTTGCTCGGGGTGGATCGTCGTGCCGGCGCAGTCGATGGTGACGACGAGGTGGGCGGGGATCATCGACAGCACCAGCTCGACCAGCTCCGGCTCGCGCAGGTGCCCGAGGCTGGCGACGCGCACGCCGACACGCCCGGTCGGCGGCGGTGCGTGCCCCTCGCGGAAGACCCCGCCGTCGTCGTCGATCTCGACCTCGCCGTCGGTGAGCGCGGCGAGCACGGTGCTGATCGCCGCCGCGGTCCCCCGCCGCCCGAGCGTCGCCCCGGTCGCCTTGACGATCTCGCGCTGGCGGCGCACCGGCAGCTCCGGGTGCAGCGCCAGCGCGCCGACCCACGAGCCGAGGTAGCGGACCATCACCGGCGAGGTGACGTCGACGTCCGCGGCGAAGTTGACCGAGTCCGCGCCGGCGCGCAGCGTGGAGGCGACCTCCTCGAAGATCGACACGAACGCCATCAGGTTCGGGTCGACCTGCATGCCGAGCGGCAGCGCGCCGCTCAACCAGCCAGTGCCGTAGCCGAGCCGCTCGGCGAGGCTGTCGCCGAGCGTCGCCGGCAACCCGCCGGTGACCGCCAGCTCGCCCCGGTCCGTCACTTGACGACCGCCTGGTGGCTGAAGCCGAGGTACAGCGAGCGGTCGTCGAGCGGCAGCGCCTGCAACGGCTCGCCGAGCCGCTTGCCGTCGCGCAGGTTGACGGCGAACATCACCAGCTCGTCGACGGACACGATGCCGGGGATGTCGCTGATCAGCCCGTGCAGCATCGCCGTGTTCAGCGGCACCTCCCACGGCCAGCCCTGCCCGTCGGGGCCGCCGGTCAGCGGGCTGAGGAACCGGCTGATCGTGTCGACCACCAGATCGCCGAGCGGCTTCTGCGGCAGGCCCGGCGTGGCCCGGACGAGCACGGCGACGCTGACGCCCACGTAGTACGGCGTGGTCACCTCGATCCGCGAGCCGAGCACGCGGCACTCGTCCAGCCGCTGGCCGATGTCGTGGTAGAGCGAGTCGGTGAGGACGAAGTCGTCGAGGCCCAGCTCGACCGCCGGCTTGTCGACGGTCGGCACGACGAGCACCCTCACCGGATCGTTCGGCGTCGTCGGCCGCAGGCAGCGGGCCCGCGCCACGTGGCGGTGCTCCAGCGTCAGCCGCTCGTAGTCGCCGGTGGTCACCGCCCGCTGCCCGGTGCGCACGGTCATCGGCCCGCGGGTCTTGACGTTGTCGTGGGTCTCGGCGTCGACGCCACCCGACGACGGGGCGAGGTTGGCGACCCGGTCGACGTACGGGATCGCCTGCGACAGGATGCGGATCGCGCCCGGCGGGATCGTGCCGACCTGGCCGCCGCCGTGGCGGTACGACGTCACCTCGACGAGCGCGTCCATCGGCGGCACCGCGCCGTGCTGGACCATGTCGCCGTTCGGGTAGTGCACCGACGGTCCGAAGACGATGACGCCGTCGGCGTCGTCCCACACGAAGTGACGGTCGTGCGGCCCGGACATCGAGAAGTCGCTGACCTCGGTCCAGTCGTGCGCCACGACCCTGCCGGCCTGGTCGGGACCGCTGACCCGCACGGTCTCGCCGGCGCGCCGCGGCAGGACCTGTTCGTTGCGCAGCCGCATCTCCTGGCCGGGGCGACCGGTGCTGCGCCCGAGGATCTCGCCGGCGACGGTGACGCTGTGCTCGGCGAGCACCGTGCCGCCGACGGCCATGACCCGCAGCCCGTGGACCTGCGGCGACTCGTGGTACGGCTCCTGGCCGGGGGCCGGCTTGACGTAGCGGATCCGCAGCCACCACGCCCGGATCTGCTCCAGCGTCGTCGGCTCGTGCTCACCGGGGACCAGCAGCACGATCACGCCGTCACGGTTCAGCCCGCCGGTCGTGTCGCTGACCCGCGTGCACTCCGCCCACGCCTTGCCGGTCCACACCTCCCACTTGACCGGCGCGTCCTCCGGGCGGATGCCGACGCCGAGCGCCTCGGCGGTCACGTCGAGCTGCAGGACGTGCCCGGCGAGCGAGCCGGCGAAGCCGAGGTAGAAGCAGTCGCCGGGCAGGATCGGCTTGGACGAGAACACCTCGACGCGCTCGCGGTCGAAGCGCAGGTCGTCGAACACGTCGTGCAGGCCGCTCTCGCCGTGACCGGTCAGCGCCGCGGTCAGCGTCGGCTGGGCGATGCTCAGGTCGGCGGTGGTGGCGAACTCGACGACGTGGCGCCGACCGTCGTCGACGTCGATCGCCGACACGGTCGTGCCGGCCGGCACGGTGACCACGTTGTCGGTCGGTGCCGACAGCCAGAACGTCAGGTCGGCGGTGGCCGCCCTGGCCGGGAACGGGCGGACCCCGAGCAGGTTGAGGAACTGCGTGTACAGCTTGTCCGGCGTCTGGTTGAGCCGGAAGATGACCGCCTCGCTCATCCACGCGAACAGCTCGATCAGCGCGACGCCGGGGTCGGACACGTTGTGGTTCGTCCACGCCGGCAGCTTCTGCGGGATCAGCCGCTTGGCGTCGTCGACGAAGTCCTGGAACCCCCGGTCGTCCAAGTTGGGCACAGGCAGGCTCATGAGGTTCCCTCCTCGTCGGCGGCACCCTCACCGGGGATCACGTAGAACGGGTAGACCAGGTTGCGCCGGTCGTTGGTCGCCTTGACGCGGTAGCTGATGGTGATGTGCACCAGCGAACCGGCGGCGGACTCGTCGGGCACGGCCTGGACGTCCACCACGTCGACGCGTGGCTCCCATCGCGACAGCGCCTCGCGCGTCGCCTCCTCCATCCAGCCCAGGGTGTTGGCGTTGATCGGCTCGAACAGCAGGTCCCAGATCTTGCAGCCGAACGCCGGGCGCATCACCCGCTCGCCGGGCGCGGTGGACAGCACGACCCGGATGCCCCGGTCGATGTCGTCGGTCCCGGTGGTCATCACCATCGAGCCGTTCTCGAAGCGCAGCGGGAACGAGATGCCGCGGCCGACGTAGGAGGGTTCGGAATCGAAGCTCATGTCAGTTCAACTTCAGCAGACTGCCCTTGATCTGGGTCATCCCGCTCGACGAGACGTCGGCGCTGGCCTGGCCCTGGGCCTTGAACGTGCTGCCGGCGTCGAGGCCCATCGCCGTGTCCGACTTGAGGTCGACGGTCATCCCCTGGACCTTGAACGCCTGGCTCGCCTTGAGCTCGATCGAGCTCCCGGTGATCGTGATCTTGCCGTTGTCGAGCGTGATCTTCGCCTGACCGGACTCGATGGTGATCGGGTTGCCGCCCTTCGTCTTCAGCGACATGTTCTCGTCACCGAGACGCAGCTCGGTCTCCGTGTCGGCGGCGACGATGGCGATGTAGCGGCCGCTCGACGCCGACTTGGAGTCGCCGTCGAACATCTCCAGCTTGTTGCCGGCACGCGTGCGGATGCCCCGCTTGTTGATCGAGCCGTCGCTGTTGACCGTGCCGGTGCGGTACGCATCGGTCTTGGACAGCAGCGCGCCGATCACGAACGGGCGGCGCGGGTCGCCCTGCTCGAAGCCGACGAGCACCTCGTCGTCGACCTCCGGGCGAGCCTCCATCCCGGCCGCCGCCTCGCCGCCGAGCGTCACCACCCGGGCCCACGTGCTCTCGACGTCGGGCAGCGTCGGGAAGCGCACCTTGACGCGGTGCATCTTCTTGTCGTCGTCCTTGACGTTGGTGACGACGCCGATGACGAAGCCGACCTGCCCGAACACCGGTGGACCGCTCGCCGACCGGTTCATCGACAGGCCGGCGGCGCGACGGCCGCTCGACCGGAAGCGGGTGATGTACGGCACGCCGGCGCCGAAGACGTGCTCGGCCTCGGTGACGTAGTAGAGGCCCGACAGCTTGGTGCCGCAGTCCGCGAGTCCGATCCACACGCCCGGCATGACCACGGCGTTGCCGTCGCACTCGCCGCTGACGCGCATCGTCGAGCTTCTGCAGATCCGCGGTGATCGCCCTGGCCCGCTGCGTGGCCTCCTGCTGGTCGAGCAGCACGCCGGGGACGAGCACCATCGTGCCGCCGAAGTCGTTGGCGCCCGACTGGTACGCGGACGTCGCCAGCGAGGCGTCCGAGCCGATCGCGGTGGTGTCCGCCGTCGACGCGGTGGACGAACCGACGATCGCTGCGGAGGCGGCGTCGTCCCAACCGTGCACCTCCACCGACTGCGCTCCGTCCACACCGCTGGCCCGGGCGTTCAACGAGATCAGCGAGGGATCGCCCTCCGTCAGACCCCACTGCAGGGTGGTCGCCGGCGTCCCCGGCTCGGGGCGTGGGCGGAACGTCAGCTTGTTGCCGACGACGAACCACTCGAAGCCCACCTCGTTGGCCAGCTGGGTGATGAAGCTGCGGTCGTTGACCGTCTGCAGCACGTAGTCGTGAACCTTCTCGGTGGCCGTGATCTCGGCGGACAGGCCGTGGTCGCGGGCGATCGCCGACACGATGTCCGACGACTTCTTGTTGAGGAACGTCGTCGGCACCACCTTGGCCGACAGGCGGTGCGAGCGGTCCATCGCCTCGATCGTCGTGTGCATCTCGCCGAGGCGCGGCTGGTCGATGCCGAGGGCGACGATGTCGCCTTCGAAGATCGTCGTCGACGTCGACCCGCCGAAGATCTTGACCACCAGCGCGCCACCGATCGCGAACGTGCTGCTGTCGAGCACGGTGAAGCCGATGTCGACCACACGGATCACCGCGGTCGAGGTCTCCAGCAGCGACCGCCGCACCCGGATGTCGACGAGCTCCACGTTGGCGGGGATCTCGGCGCCGTCGACCGTGATGACCGGGACGCTGACCCTGCCGTGATCCACCAGGTTCGTCACGACTCGTCCAACCGGGGGATGTCGAGGATCGCGCCGGGGCGCAGCCGGAACGGGTCGGTGATCTGGTTGCCGCTGGCGATCAGCCGCCACTTCGTGGCGTCGCCGTAGTAGCGGGCGGCGAGCAACGCGAGGTGCTCGCCCGGCTGGACCTGGTGGGCCGCCATCGGCTTGGGCGTGCCCGACGTCGGGTTCTGCGCCGGCCAGTTGGCGTCGGGCTCGTACTGGGTGAGGGTCATGCTGGCCTTGGCGCGCAGCGGCGTGCCGTCGGCGGCGAAGTACACGAACGTCAGCGACAGGCTGGCGACCACGCAGCGGAACGAGTGAAAGCTCCCCCAGTGGAACTTCACCCATGGCGGCCGACCGTTGCTCTTGGCCTCCGCATAGCCGGGCAGGCTGGTGTCGACCTGGGTCAGCTTGATCAGTGCGTTGGTGTGCGAGGTGACCGCCTGCCCGGTGTCGGTCGTGTCGAAGAACAGCTCCAGCGAGATCGACCCGGACTGGCCGCCGCGGAAGCGCAGCGACGGGATCGGTTGCCCGGGGACCGGCTCGCCGCCCCAGTCGGTGCCCATCGAGATCTGCAGCTCGCCCGGGTTGAACAGGCAGTTGATCCGACCGCCGGACTCGGTCTCCAGGTAGGCCTTCTCGGCCATCTCACCAACCTCCCCGGGCAAGCCCGCCGCGGCGTTCCATCTCGTTGAGGATCCGCCGCTCGAGCAGCAGGATCAGGTCCTCGAGCCGGTTCAGCTCCTCGCTCGTCGGTTCCGCCTCGCCGCCGCCTGCCGTTCCCGGCACGCGGCGAATGACCTGATCGGGCTGTTGCGGTGACGGCGTCACGGCCGGCGTCGGCGCGGGCGCTGGTGCGGGCGGCGTCGCTTCGACGCGCTGCACGACGCGGGGCACGACCGGCGCGCTGGCGACACGGCGCACGACCGGGGCCGGCTGCGCATCAGGACGCGCCGAGCGGGCGATGCGCCCGACGTCGTTGGCCCGCCGCTCCTCGGCGTCGCGACCCGGCTCGGCGAAGAACCGCGGCCGCGCCGGGGCGGTGGCGGCGTGGACCAGCTCGTGGGCGAGCAGCTCGGTGGTGGCCGCCGAGTCGTCCGGCGCGCTGGCAAGGTGGACGACGTTGCCGAGCGTCGCCGCCGGTCGCCCGACGGTGCGCAGCGCGGCACGCGACGCCGACCCGTGGGCGATGCGCACCCGGCGGGCGACGACCGCGGTGGTCAGCGGCCGGAACCGTGCCGGCAGCGCCGCCGTCGGCACGACCGGTGGCCTCGCCGCAGTCCGGTGGCGCACCGCCGCTGCCGACGGGCGCGGCGTGGCGTTGCTCGACGCGGCGAGGGTCTCGACGAAGCGCTCCTGCATCGCGACGATCTGCGGATCGGTGCCGGCGGCGGGCGCCGGCAGCATCGGCACGGTGGCAGCCGCCCGCTCGTCCACCGCCCGGCGGACGGCGAACGACGCTGGGCGCGGCGCCCGCGATGCCGCCGGTAGGAGGGGAGACCTTCGCGCGGTCGTGGTAGCAGATCTGATACCGGCCGGCCCAGACCGCGCCGAGGCAGGACCGGCGGTCCCGGCGCCAGGCGCCGCGGCAGCCATCACCGATCGGGCGACGCCGACCGTGCCAGCCTCCGGTGCTCGCATCGGTTCACCTGCGACGACCGCTCCCTGCGGGGGCGGCAGCTGCGTCGGGGCGACGGGTGCCGCGGCGGCGTCGGCGAGCGAGCCCTCGCCGGTGGAACCGGCCTGCATCGCAGCGAGCAACGTCCGGCGTGCGGCGAGCGGGAGCGGCAACGTCCGCGCGCCGATCACCACCGGCGGCGCATCGAGCGCCGAGACCTCCACCGGCACGCTCGGCGCGGCGGTCCCAGCGGCGGCGCGGCGCACCGGCCCGGCCGGTCGACCGGCAACCACGCGGCTCGCTCCCCGACCGCCGACCAGACCTGCGTCACGTGCCGCGCGACGACCAGACGACCCGGCCACGCGATCGATCGAGCCTGATGGTCCCCGAACCGCGCCGCCAGGCGTCGTCGTGGTGGCCCGCACGACGCCCGCGGACGCGATCCGCGGCAGCGAACTGCGGCGGACGGCGCGGCCGGCCGACTCGTCGATGGTGGTCGGCGAGATTGCCGGCGCGGTCACGAACCTGCGCACGACGCCGGGGCGCAGCACCCGGCCGGCGTGGTCGAGCGACGCCCGCGGCGGCACGCCGGCAGGCGGGCGGGCGGGATCGTCGGCACGGACGATCGCACGGCGCAGGATGCTCGGCGCCGACGAGGTCGCCGGGGCGCGGTGCGTCGCGCCGATCACCGTCGCCGGCGACGCTGGACGCGGGCCGGCCGCATGCAGCGCGGGCAGCCCGCCGCGCCACGTCGCTCCGGTGGCGACCGGCCGCGCCGGGCGGGACCGGAACGCGCTGCGGTGCAACTGCGGCGTCACGCGGGTGGCGACGGCAACGGGACCACCGAGATCGTCGGACGGCGCGGAACGACCGGTCACGGGGGCGGTCACGGCCGGGGATGCCGAGCCGGCGGCGGCGGCCGGCGAGCCCGGACGAGCACCGCCACCGCCGGAGGGCGGACGCGGCGCCGTGACCCGCAGTTCACCGCCGGCGCGCCGGCGCAGGACCGGATCCCCACCGCCATCGCTCTCGTCGGCAGCTTCGTCGAACCCGCCGGTCCGCCCCGCCGCGGCGGCCCACAGCGCCGGCCGCCGGGCGGCCACGGGCTCGTCGGCTGCCGCGCCCGTCGACCGCTCCACGCCGGCTGTCGGGGGCCGGAAGTGCTCGCCGGACGACGTCGCCGACTTGTCCCACGCGGCCATCGCCGCGGCGAACGCCACCGCCTTCGCGTCGGGCCGATCGGCACGTGAATACCCGGCCGCGGCCTGCGTCACGGTCCGCCCGGCCGAGGCAGCGACCGGCGGCGACGACCGTGCGGATCGCGGCGCGCTCGTCCGCGACGGCGCCGGCGAGGCGCTCGTCGCCTGGCTCGTCGCCTCGCCGTGGCTCTCGTTGCGGCGCACCCGCGCCTCGGCCGGCTGCAGGCGCCGGGCGACCGCGCTCGGCCCGGTCAGCATCCCACTGGCGCTGCGCGCCCCCCGGCGCGTCGAGCTCGGCAGGCCGCGGCGAACCGGCTCGGCACGTTCGCGGCGCTTGCGCCCGTACAGGCGGGCGATGGCCGCCATGCCCGGGTCGGCAGCCGTCGCCGCGGCCAGCGGGTCCTCGTCCTGGTGCGGCATCGGCCACACGCCCTCGGGCAGGCGGACGACGTCGAGCGCCGGCCCGGCACCTGGGATCGACTCGCGGCGCACGGCGCCGCTGACACCGACGATCCGTCCGAACGCGGCGACACGCCGGGCGACGACGCCGACGCGCGGTCGCATCAGTGGCGAGCGCGCCGCCATGCCGTGCAGCCCGATGGGCATCGGCCGGGGCGGCGGGGCGGGCGCCGGCGCGTCGTCAGCCGGCTCGGAAGCCATGGTGGGCGATCTCCAACTCCTCCACCGCCGCCGACGTCGAGTCGGAGGCGAACGACGGCCCGGTCCAGCGCACCGGCAGCGCGTCGACGATGTTCCACTTGCGCAACCGGGTGACACCGTCCGGCCCGAGCAGCGTCACCGCCGCGGTCTTGCGCACCGCCTTGCCGTTGCGCGACGCCATCCCGTCGCCGACCGCGTCCTGGAACCACCGCATGAACACGTCGTCCTTGGTGATGCCGCGCTTGAGCACCAGGTTCGGCCACTTCATCCGCCCCGGCAGCTTGTACACGAACCCGTTCTCGCCGCCCTCGGTGTACTCCTCGACGTCCACGTCGATCTGCAGGCCGGAGACCTCACTGAACCGCCCGATCTCGACGCCGTCGTCGATCTCGACCAGGAACGTGGCGGTGTAGGCACCCTCCCACTGGACCTTCTCGTCGTCAGGCATTGTCGTCAGCCATTGCGGAACGCCTCCATCGATCGGCGGTTGAGGTCGGCGACGACGTCGATCAGCCGGCCGCGGTCGCGGTGCTCGAGATCGAGCAACGTGTCGAGATCCCAGTGCAGGTGGTAGGCGAGGTAGGTGATCTCGTCCCACAACGCCTGCTCCGGGTAGCGCTTCATCGCCGAGCCGACCTGCCCGGCTCACGGCTGCCGGCGGCCGACCTCCTCGACCTGCCCACGGCGCGGCGCGGCCGGTGCTGCGACGTCGTCGTCGACGACGGGCTGCGGGGCCGGGCGGCGCACCGCCGCCGAGCGCGTCGCCGCGTCGTCGATCACCGCGTCGATCTCGTCCTGGCTGCCGAAGTTGATCGCGCCGTACACGTCTTGCAGGTAGGCGAGGTCGGCGGCGAACAGGTTCTCGATCTCCCGCGGCGTCACCGAGGTGATGGTGCCCAGCCGGGTGACCACCCGGCTGAGCACGAGGATCGTCAGGAACGGATCGTCGGCGTCGCGCACCACGGGTCGCGCAGCGGATCGAGCTCGTCCGCGAGCCGTGGCCAGGCGCATCGTGCCGAGACGATGCAGTTGGCCCGACTCGTCGACGAATCCCTTCGGAAGGAAGAACTCGAACTCGGTCTGCAACCCGCTCACCGGTGCGCCTCGCCTTCGGCCACGGCGCGCCGATGAACGAAACGCACCGTGCCGTCAGTTCGCTCGCTCCGCTCGCTCAACTCGTCACTACTTCTTGCGTTCCATGTGCTCGACGGCCATCGTGACCTCTTCGATCATCACCTGGTCGCTGCCCGCTTCGAGGTCCGACGCGCTCCACTTCGACGGCCACGCGCCCTCGAAGTTCCATCGGTCGATCTCCTCGCCGGCGAGGTTGTAGACGACGATCGAGCCTTCCTTGCGCTCGACCTTGCCGTCCATCACACCCTGGTACCACGTCAGCAGGTTGCCGTCGGCGGACATGCCGCGCTTGAACGTGACGTCGGGGTACTTCGTCTGGCCAGGGCGCTTGCGGATCACCACCTTGCCGTCCTTGGTGGTGTCCTTGAACTCGATGACCTCGGTCTCCCAGTTCAGGCCGCTGACCGCCTGGAAGCGGGCCAGTTCGACGCCACCGATCTCCAGTGTGAACTGGGAACCGACGAACTCTTGATCGTGCTTGGCATCATCGGGCACGGTTCAACTCCTCTCGATGTCGGGCCGCCGCTCAGGCGGCCGCGTCCTTGTACTGGCTGATGCGGAAGATGACGAACTCGGCGGGCTTCACCGGAGCGATGCCGACCTCGACGATGAGCTTGCCCTCGTCGATCGACTCGGGCGGGTTGAGCTCGGCGTCGCACTTGACGAAGAAGGCCTGCTCGGCGGTCGCCCCGAAGAGCGCGCCGTCACGCCACAGGCCGCGCAGGAACGCGTTGAGCGTGCGCTTGACGCCCTCCCACAGGCGGATGTCGTTCGGCTCGAACACGGCCCACTGCGTGCCCTCCATGATCGTCGTCTCGATCATGTTGAACAGCCGCCGGACGTTGATGTAGCGCCACTCGCCCTCGGCCGGGGCGAGCGTGCGGGCACCCCACACGCGCGTGCCGCGGGTGCCGAAGTTGCGGATGCAGTTGACGCCGATCGGGTTGAGGTTGTCCTGGTCGGCCATCGTGATGCTCCGCTCGAGCCCGACGAGGCCGCGGATCGTGTCGTTCGCCGGCGCCTTCCAGACGCCACGCGTCGCGTCCGTCCGAGCCCACAGGCCGGCGATGTGACCGCACGGCGGGACCGTCAGCTCGGGGTCGGCGTCGGCCGCCTGGATCGGGTTCGAGATCTTGATCCAGGGGTAGTACATCGTCGCGAACGCGCTGGAGTAGATGCCCTCGTTGCGCCAGTCCTTCATCTCCTGGATGTTCAGCCCCGGCGGCGGGTCGAGGATCGCCATGCGGTTGCCGTGCTGCTCGCAGTGGGCGATCAGCGCGGCGTGGACGCCCTTCCACATCGTCTTGTTGAAGTCCTTCGACGTGCGGTCCGGCTTGGCGACGGTGACGAGATCGGGCACCATCACGATCGTCACGTCCTCGGCCAGCGCCAGCCCGTTGATGCCCTTGCGGGCGGTCTCCGAGCCGACGAAGTTCGCGGCCTTCATGTCGATCGGCACGCCCGCATCGGGCGCCTTCACCGGGAAGTTGCCCGGCTTCGGCAGCGCGAGGCTGAGGTCCTCGAGATCGGCCGGCAGGTCCGCCACCGTCACGGTGACGAACTTGGCGTCCTTGGTCTTCGTGGCCACCGCGTTCGGTGACTTCGGGTCGAGCGACAGCCCGGTGAACGACTCGACCTCCTTGTTGTCGTCGAAGACGATCAGGTCGAACGTCGGCCCGGCGCCGGGCTCGTCGGGATCGACCTCGTTGTTCACCGAGACGCTGACGGTGAGGCCGTCGACGGGCTCCTTCGACTCGATGTTGACGACGTTGCCATCGGCGCTGACGCCCTTGTCCGCGGCCGCGAGAGCCAGCTGGCGGGGCTGCGCGGACGGCTTCATGTGCGGGACGCGAGCGATGTAGCAGCTGCTGCCGCCGTTCTGAAACCAGCCGTAGACGGCGTGCGGCAGCATCGCTCCGTCGACGAAGCTGCCGTACAGCGACTCGAACTGCGCCCAGCTGGTGACCAGCCGCGGCGTCTCGCCGTGCTCGTCGCCCTCGCTCTTCGGTCCCTTCGCGGTGAAGCCCACGAAGGCGGCGATCGCCGTCGCGCCCGCGCTCAGCGAGCCGCCAGCCGACGGCACCTCCTCCACGTAGACACCAGGGCTCAGATAGCTCGGCATTCCACCCTCCCGTTCCGACCGCGCTCAGCGGCCACTCGCTCCCCCGTACAGGGGTCCGTCCTGCACCTCGTCACCGGGGCGTTCAGCGCCGGCCGGATACGCCCCGTGTCGGTGTTCGCGTCCTCGCCCGGGACTCTAGTCACCTCACGCGGTGACGTCGGTACGGAACGGCGCCGAAACGCGCCACGGACGGTGACGATCACGGCACCTGCACCGTGAACTGCCCCGGAACCAACACCTTGATGACACCCGCGTAGGCACACATGCACATCGACGAGTCGGTCAGCGCCGGCGCGCTGCCGCAGATCACCGTCGGTGAGCCCGGCGCCCACGGCGCGGGGATCGCCGGGATGCACGGCATCGGGGTGAGCACGCCGAGCGCCGCGGCCGTCGCCGCGGCGACCGTCGGGTTGGCCAGCGACGTGCACATCCCGAACGGCAGCACGTTGACGAGCGGGACGTTGTCCACGATGGTCGCGACCGGTAGGCCGCCACCGAGGACCCTGTTCGTCGGCAGGACGTTCAGCGTCGCCGGGGCGAGCCCGAACGAGCACTGCAGCGTGGCGCCGGCGACGACGGCGATGCCCAAGGCTCAACCTCCGCTTCTCAGCGTCGGCGAGTCCGCCGACAGTCTCAGCGTCGGCGAGTCCGCCGACAGTCTCAGCGTCGGCGGCACGGCCGACACCGGTGGTGGACTTCCCGGTCGGACGGTGCCGGCCTTGGCCTGGGCGACCACCGAACCGGTGACCGAGCCTTGCTGCGGGAACACGAACACGCACACCATCGTGCGGTCGTTGTCCTTGTTCCAGCCGTTGAACGACGGCAGCAGGTAGCTCCAGAAGTAGCCGTCGTCGGGCGACAGACCGAGCGGTGGTTGCTGCATCAGGCCGGCGCACGCACCGCTGGCCTCGGTGGCCAGCGCCTCGGCGCCGGGGTAGGCGTCGTCGGTCGCCTCGACCTTGCCGAACACCTCCTGGGTGTGCGGGTCGTCGCAGGGGACGAGCTTGATGTCGGCGATCTCGCCGCTGAGGTCCGTCGGCGGGTCGAGGCAGTCGCCCTCGCGCAGGTCGAACACCGACACGGTGCCGGCGCCGGTGACCGCGCCCGAGGCGTCGCGCGACGGCTCGCCGCCGCCGCTGCAGGCTCCAAGGGCCGCTGCGGCGACGGCGACCAGAGTGAACGTCCGCAGCATCCGGCGCATCACGGCGTCACCTCCGTGGTGGTCGTCGTGCTCGACGTCGTCGTGGTCGTCGACGTGGTGGTGGTCGACGTGGTGGTGGCCGCCGACGTCGTGGTCGCCGGCGTCGTGGTGGTCGCCGCCGCGGTCGTCGTGGTCGGCGGCGGAGCACGGTGGACGACGGCGACGGCGCTCACCGCCGTCGCGCGTGCGTCGAGCCCGGTCGGGGTGAACGTGAACGAGACCCGCACCTGGGTGCCGTCGGCGACGCCGGCACCGACGCTGAACGTGCTGCTCGAACCGGTCGTGGCCACCTGGCCGGCCGGCACCGCGGTCCAGATGGTGCCGCCCGCCGGCGCCGTCTCCCAGTTGGCGACGACCGTGCTGCCCGCCGGGCCGGACGCGACCGAGGTCATCGACCCGGTGGCGGTCGCACCGAGGTTGACGTCGCTCGGACCGGTCGTCAACGTCGGCAGGGCGAGCACGTCGAGCGTGGCCGCGCTGCTCGTCGCCGTCGCCGCCGTCGAGCCGTCCGCCGGCGCCGACGTCGCCACCACGCGGAACAGGCGCCCCTGGTGGCCGGCCTCCGTCGCCGGCGTCGTGTAGCCGACCGCGACGGCCGTGCCCGCGTCGCCGGACGACACGCTGCTCGACGCCCCGGCGATGTCGGCGAACGCGGTGCCCCCGTCGGTGCTCAGCTGCCATTGCACGGTGAACGGCCGCGTGCCGCTGACGTCGGCGGTGAACGTCGCCGTGTCGCCGATCCACGCCGAGCGGTTCTGCGGCTGCGTGGCGACCTGCGGGGCGAGCGGCACGCCGGTGACGGCGATCGGCACGTTGCCCGCCCCCGGCGGGACGTCGGCGGTGACGATCCGCTGGCCGTGGGTGGTGTCGGTGCCCGCCGGGGTGACGACCACGTCGTAGTGGCCGTAGGCCCCGAACAGCGGCGGCATCACCGGCGTCGTGCACGTCCCGTCGGCCGCCGTCGTGCAGGACGCGGCGACGGTCGTCGTGCCGCCGGGGCGGAACGCGACGGTGGCCGAGCCGACCGGTTGACCAGCGGCGTCGGTGACGGTCACCGCGGCCGCGCGGGCGAGGGCACCGAGGTCGAGCTCGACGCAGCGCTTGCCCACCGACGGCACGGCGCACGAGGTGTCCGGCAACGTCACGGTGTTCACCGCGAGGCTGGCGTCGGCGTACCCGGCCGCCTGGCCGACGAGCGTCAGGTTGGCCAGCGGCGGCACGGTGGCGAACGTCCCGACCTGCACGCCGCCGGCGGCTGCGGTGGTGATCGGCTGGAACGTGACGACGCGCTGCTTGCCGTCGACGGTCGTTCCGCCGTCGGTCAGCGACAGCGTCGCCGGGACCGACACGTCGTGGGTGGCGCACGGCGCAGTGCAGCCCGGCAGCACGCCCTTGACGGTGACCTCCAGGGCGACGACGTCGCTGAACAGCGTGTGGTTGAGCGTGACCAGCGAGCCACCGGCGACCGGGCCGACGTAGCGGTACAGCACCGGGATCTGCTGCGTCGCCGGGTCGGGCGACGTGCTCGGGTCGAACGCGACCGTCCACGACAGGCCGGCCGCCAGGCGCGCCGCGTAGAAGCCGCTGCTGTCGGTGATCCCCACGCCGGTGAACGTCTGCGTCCCGATCGTGGTCGAGTAGCGCACGGTGACCCCGCGAATGCCGGCGGTGCCGCCGGCGGCGATCACCTGACCGGACAGGTTCATCGGCTGCTGGGTGAGCGCGAAGGCGAGGTCGAGCGGTGTGCCGGCAACCGCCGTGACGTTGCCCGAGTACGGGTTGTAGCCGGGCGCGGTGGCGCTGACGGCGTACTGGCCGGGCGTCACCAGCGCCTGGTAGTTGCCGTTGGCGTCGATCGACGCCGCCGGGAACACCGTCACCGGCTCCGGCGGGTCGGGCACGTCGGTACGGGTGAGCACGACCGTCGCCGTGCTCAACGGCGTCGACGGCAGGCCGGGGACGTCGCCGCCGTTGACCGACTGCACGGCGACGTCGACCTGCACCAGCACCGGCGGGCGCAGCGTGACGGGGTCGGGCGTGGTGCCGAGGCTGACCGAGACGACGCCCTTGACGTCGCCGTGCGGCGTCGGCGTCGCGCTCGCCCCGTTGGACGTGACGAGATCCCACGTGCCCGGCTGCAGTTGCAGGGTGACCTGGCCGCTCGCCGGCGTGACCCCGGCGACCTTGACGCTCGGCGCGCCCTGCAGCGATGCGGTCACCGTGACGCCGCCGAGCACTGCCGTGTCGCTCTCCGCGCCGACGACGTCGATCACCGCGCTCTGCGGCGTGGCGCCGACCACGACGGTGGCGATCGTCGCCGCCGGCGAGATCGGCAGCGGCGAGCCACCCGCGGTCGGTCCGTCGTCCTGGTAGCCGGTGGGCGCGTCGACGGCGATCTGGTACGGCGTCGTCGCGGCCATGTCGACGGGGATGGTGCCGACGAAGCTGAACGATCCGGTGGCGTCGGTGGTGGCCGACACCGTGCCGTGACCGGTGATGATCGACACGGTCGCGTTCGCCAGCGAGACGGGGGTCGAGGCCGCGTTGAGCTGCCCGACGACACGGCCGGTCGCCGAGGCGAACGGGCCGGCGAGCCGGATCGTCGGACCGGTGACGTCGCCGGCGCCGACGGCGACGGCGACCGTCCCCGTGCCGTCGCGGTGTGGGGCGGTGCCGATGCCGGCGGCCGTCGCCCCGCCGGCGCCGGACGTCGTCAGCGTCCAGCTGCCGGGCCGCAGCGCCAACGAGAGGGTGCCGTCGGCGCCCGTCGTGCCCACGATCGGGATGTTGGTCGGCCCGGTCGGAACGCCGGTGATCGACGCCGACACGGTGACCCCGCCGAGCGGCACGTCGGCACCACCGGCCTGGGTCTGGGAGACGACGGTGACGGCGACGGCGCGGTCGGCCGCCTGCATCTCGATGGGCACGAACGTGGTCAGGTTGGCCGACACCGACACCGACACGGTGACCGGCGTGTAGCCGGTGCGGGTGAACGTCAGCTGATAGTCGTGGCTGGTCCCGGCGCGCAGGTCGGCGAAGGAGAACGTGCCGTTGGTGGCGGTGACCGTGGAAGCCACCGCCACCCCGCCGTCGGTGAGAGCGACACCGACACCGCCGAGCGGTGGTGCGCTCGAGGCAGCGCTGTTGTCGCGACCGCGCACCTCGCCGGAGAGCGTGCCCTTCGGCCCGGCGATCGTGAGGTCGCGCTGGATCTGCGCGCCGGGGGTGAACACGATCCCCGGCACAGTCGTGGCCTGGCGGCCGTCGTTCTTGGTGATCACCACCGAGAGCGTGCGCGGCACGTCCCAGACCGTGAGGGTGAACGAACCGTCGGCCGCCGTGGTCGCCTTCGGCGACGGGACGCCGGCCACCGTCGGGATGTCGGGGATGGCGACGTCGGCGCCCTCCACCGGCGGGTTGCCGTCGTTGTCGGCGTCGAGCACGTGGCCGGTGATCGTCGCCGCGTGCAGCCGGGCGGCCTGCCCGGCCACGGTGGCGTCGACCGCCGGGGCGACGGTGACGGCGACCGCGGCTGGCAGGTCGATGTGACCGGCGATCTGGTTCGGGTCGTCGGCCGGGTCGACCGCGAACACCAGCGCGTAGTGGCCGGGCGGCACGTTGGCGAACGAGTACGCCCCGGTCGACGTGAGCGCCGCGGTGAACGCCGGCGTGCCGGTGGTGGCGGTGCCGACGCGCAGCTGCGCCTGGAGCGAGGCCAACACCGTCGCGGACTGCGTGATCGGCATGTTCAGCAGCGGGGCGGCCGTGCAGCACGACACCGCGAGCGTGCCGCTCACGGTCCGCGGGATCGGTGTCATCTGCAGGCGCACGGTGAGCAGCGTCGGGCTCTGGTTCAGCGGGTCGACGGTGTAGACGATGTTCGGGTCGTCCGCCGACGGGACCAGCGAGACGGTCGCCGACGCGGGGTCGAAGCCGGGTGCGCTCACCGTGATCGTCACCGAACCGGCCTTGAACATCGTCGTGTTCGTGTCGAAGACGCCGCCGACGATCGGCCCGGCGGCCGAGCCGGGGACCGGCGCCAGCGGCGACGTCGTGTAGTCGACGAAGCCGCTGACGTTCACGGTGGCGCCGGCGGGGCTCTGCGACGTCGTGTCGTCGGCGTCGAGCCAGAACGGGGTGACCTGCACCCTGGTCGGCTGCGGGAGCATGACGACGTCGAGCTGGCGCTCCTCGTTCAGCGACGGGGCGGAGACGATGCGGACCTGGTCGGCGAAGCCCGGGCTGCTGAACACGACGCGGTAGTTGGCGACGACGAAGTTCGTCGACGCGTCCAGGCCCGGCGGGGTCAGGCGATCGATCCGGTACGTGCCGTTGTCGCCGAACGACACCCGACCCCGGGTGACGCCCGCCGCCGGATCGGTCGGCGGGTACGTGCAGTCCGTGGCGCTCGACGGCGACTGCTGGCAGAACGTCGCGGTGATCGTGACGTTCTCGACGTCGACGAAGTTCGCGGCGTTCGCCGGGTCGGGCGTGCGCAGCGAGCCGACGATCGCCCCGAAGCGCAGCAGGGCGAGGTCGAGGTTCGACTGCTGGCCGACCGTCGTCAGCACGCTGAACGAGCGCCGGGTGTGGTCGAGGGCGACCTGGCTGGACGCGTCGGCGACGTTGTTCGTCGGCGCGTACAGCAGGTACTTGCCGGTGCGCATCAGCCGGACGAAGTCGTAGCGGCCGGCGGCATCGGTACGCGTGCACAGGCCCTGGCGGACGTCGGCGGCGGCGCCCGGGGCGGCGACGTCGCGCTGGCAGCGGCGCACCTCGCCGGTGGCCGGATCGGCGTTCAGGAAGTCCTGGGTGAGGTCGGCCGGCGTGCCCTTCGGCGAGACCAGCAGCGTGGCCGCGTTCAGGTCGGTCGGGTCCGGCGCGACGAACACGACCGCGCCCGGCACCGGTTGCGACTGGAAGCCGCTGACGAGCCCGCCGATCGACGCCAGCGGGGTGAGCAGGATCGTGCCGCCGTTGACCGATCCGCCGAGCGGCACCTGCACCTGGGCCAGCGCCGTGTCGTGCTCGTCGGCGGTGATCCGCACGTTGTACGTGCCGGGGAGCAGGCCGGTGAGGTCGATCGGCGTCGTGCCGGACGACGCCGTCGGGACGGAGATCGGCGCGGCCATCTGCCCGAGCACCTGGGCGGTGATCCCGGTCAGCGGCAGGTTGGCGACGGAGCCGACGAACAGGCGCACCGAGCCGGTGGCCAGGTTGCCGGTCGGCAGCATCGTCAGATCGGTGGTGCCGAGGTCGACGACGTCGCCGGCGGCGACCGTCGTCGTGAACAGCACCGTCGAGTAGCCGGCGCGCTCGAAGCTCATCGAGTACGAGCCAGGTGCCAGGCCGGTGAGCAGGAACGAGCCGTCGCCGCTGGACGACGTGGTGCGGTAGGTGTCGTCGCCGTTCGCCGCGGTGATGCCGACGCCGCCGCACGGGCGCAGGGCGATCCCCGGATCGGCGTCGCTCTCGGGGAACGCGCACTGGGTGGTGACGCCGTTGCTCGTCGCCGACACCACCTGCTGGCGGACGATGCCGCTGATCGTCGCCGTCGAGCGGCGCAGGTCGCCGATGATCCCGAGGTCGAGGTCGCCGGTCTCCAGCACCACCTGGCGCGCCGACGTCTGCCAGCCGTCGCCCTCGATCGTCAGCGAGTACGTGCCGAGCGGCACGCCGGGCAGCTCGAACGCGCCGATCGGATCGGCGGTGCGCGTCGTCGTCGTGAACTGCGTGGTCGTGCTCGCCAGCGTCACGCTCAGCGCACCGATGCCGGTGACGCCGGACCGGACGATGCCGTGCACCGTGCCGGCCCCCGGTCGCAGGGAGACGCTGAGGCCGCCCTTGGACTCGCCACCGTCGAGGCTGACGATCAGGCTGGCCGAGGCGAAGCCGTCCTTGGTGATCCGCACCACGTACGTGTTCGGCGTCGCCACGCCGTCGAGCTGCCACGCCCCGCTGCCGTCCTCGGTGACCGTCGAGTACTGCAGCGCGCCCGATGCCGACAGCGCCGCGTTCGACGCGTCGGCGCTCGTGCCGGTGGCGCCGGCGGCCACCGTCGTCGGCGTCCCGGCCTCGGCCTGGCTGCGCAGCCCGTTGACCGCCGACGGCGAGGAGGGCGCGGCGGTCAGCGACGACGTCGCCGAGGCGCCGCCGGTGCCGGCCGCCGCCGTCGGACCGGTGGCGGTCACGGTGATCGTCGCCCCACCGATCGACCCGCCGCCCGCCGAGGTGATCGCCCCGGAGAGCCCGCCCGCGGCCGGGACGAGCTTCACCGTGACCTCGACGTTCGGCTTCGACCCGTCGATCTGCAGCACCTGGCTGGACACGTCGAAGCCGGGCCGGAACACCGTCAGCCGGTACAGCCCCGTGGCGGTGCCGAGGTTGTCGAACCGGAACGTGCCGGTGTCGTCGGTGGACGTGCGCTGCGCCGGGGCCACGGCGGCGAGGGATCGGCGCACGGAGGTGAGCGCGGCGAGCTTGGTCGGCTGGTCGGTGGTGTCGGCGTTGCCGAGCGTGATCGAGTCGAGCACGGCCTGCGTGCCCTCGCGCTGCGCCGGTCCGTCGACCGTGCCGATCACCGAGATCGGCACCTGGGTCAGCGCCGAGGCGCCACCGGCGCCACCACCACCGCTGCCGCCCGCACCACCGCTGCCACCGGCACCACCGGTCCCCCCGCCCGCGCCGGGCCCGATACCGGTGCCGTCCGGCCCGGTGGCGAACGAGCCGTGGACGGTGGCCGGGGCGCGCAGGCGGTGGTTCAGCCACACCAGGCCGGTGACCCACAGGGCGACGACGACGAGGAACGCCAGGAACGTGGTCAGCGCCGCTGGGAACAGGCTCTTCTGCACGAAGCTGCCGGCGGTCGTCGCCGGCGTGGTGTCGCCCTGGGCGGTGACGACGAACGCCCGGCGCTCGCCGCGGCGCAGCGTCACCCCGCTCCCGCTGCGCACCGTGCCATGGACCCGGATGCTGTGCTGCGGCGGGACGGTCAGGTGCGGGCTGTCGAACGTGATCGTGACGTCGTCGCCCTGGCCCCAGATGCGCAGGTCGAGCTGGCGGTCGCCCTGGTTGTGGACGTCGGCGACGAGCTTGCCGCGCCGGCGGCCGGCGACCTCGGCGCGCGCCAGGCGCAGGGCGACCTGCGACGTCGAACCGACCCGCAACGTCAGGTGGGCGACCTCGCCGATCTCGCGCATCGGTTCGGCGCCCGGCACGGTCAGCGGCGTGCCGACCACCTGGATGGCGAGGATGCGATCGCCGGCCGCGGTCTCCGGCGGGAGGGCGAAGTGCACGGCCGTGACCATCGACGCGCCCGGCGCGAGCGATCCGAGATCGGCCTGCCGCGCCCCGCCACTGACATCCAGCCCGGCGACGCGCAGCACGAGGCCGACGAGCGCGACCGTGCCGGTGTTGACGACGCGCACACCGACGCTGACCGGATGCGCCGGCGCCAGCGACAGCTCGGTCGTCTGCAACTCGATGGTCAACCGTGCGGTCATGGGATCACCAGGACCGAGGTTTCCGAGGGGGCGGTCGTGGCGGACGCGGTGGTGACGACGGCCGCTGGCGCGGTGGTGGCAGGTGCGGTGCTGATGTCGAAGTCGACGTTCTCGGTCGGGCGGCCCGGGCTGACGGCCGCGTGTTGGGACGGCGGCTGGATCTGGCCGTCGATGTAGAGATCGACGATGTACTGCCCGGCGGGGATTCCCAACGACGAGTACACACCATTGGCGTCGGACGGCACGGTGGCGGTCGGCGGGTCGAACGGGTACACCGGGCCGGCCGCCGACAGCAGGTAGATGCGCAGCTCGGCGCCGGCGAACGGCTGGCCGTTGACCACGACGTGCCCGGAGATGCCCGACGGCAGCTCGATCGCCGCGTCGGGTTGCGGGTTGTCGCCGGGGACCAGTGTGATCGCCTTGGTCAGCTCCGGCGAGCCGGTGCGCTGGAACGTGATCGTGTACGCCCCGGGCGGCAGGTTGGAGAAGCCGTAGTTGCCGACGGGGACGTCGGCGGTGCGCGCCGTGCGGGTCTGGCCCTGCCCCGTCAACGTCACCGTCGCGCCGACGATGCCGCTGCCGTTGCTCGCCTCGATCGCCCGACCGGTGACGTTCGACGTCGCCGGCGCGAGCGTCGCGTCGAGCCCGAGGTTCTCCGGCACGGTCGGGCTGAGGTCGGCGCCGACGGCCTGGGTGCTGTAGCCGGTGGCGCTGAACGTCACCGTGTACGTGCCGGGCAGCGGGACCCCGGTGATCTGCCAGCTGCCCACCGGGTCGGTGGTCAGGCTGGACGTCGAGCGGCTGAACTCGGGGCCGGACACCGTGACGGTGACGCCGCCGAGCGGCCCGGCGTCCGGCCCGCCGGCGCTCACCGTCCCGCCGACGCGCCCGACCGAGGGGCGCAGCACGATGGTCTGCGCCGGCGCGGTCACCCCGGTGTCGAGGCGGACCGTGACGTTCGTGGTGAGGAAGCCGTCGGCGCTGACCGCCAGCGAGAACGTGCCGGGGGTGATCAGGTTGCGCAGCTCGAACGTGCCCGCGCCGGCGCCCGACGCGTCGGCCGCCGACAGCGTCACCGTGCTCGTCGCGTTCGTCCCGTCGCTGGCGGCGACGGTGGCGCCGGCGACCGGCTGCCCGCCGGCGTCGACGACGGTCCCGGTGATCGCCCCGTCGCCCTTGAGCAGATCGAGGACGATGTCGGTCAGCTCGTCGCCCGGCTCGACGTGGACGGCGCGCGGCCGGCTGACGAAGCCCGGCTTGGTGGCGGTCAGCTCGTAGTCCCGCGGCGTCAGCAGGCCGCTGACCGTGTACCCGCCGGCCGAGTCGACGGCCACGGTCTGGAACACCGGACCGGTGCCCGCCGTGCTGGTCGTGCTGCCGGCGGCCACCACGGTGGTCGTCGGCAGGTCCGGGTCGTCCGGCAGCCCCTCGGCGGTGAAGCGCACGACCACGGTGGCCCCGAGCAGGTCGTCGCCGGTGACGGTGCCGGTGATGCTCGCCGGCTGGCCGACGAGCGTGGCGTCGAGCGTCACCGGGCCGCCGCCGACGACGACGTCGGCGCCCTCGTCGAACGTCGGGGCGTCGGGGTACCACACGTCGGCGAAGCCGGCGCCGGCGAACTTGACGCGGTACGTGCCGGCGTTGACGTTGGCCAGCTGGAACGCGCCGTTGCCGTCGGTGACGGTCTGGGCGATCGTCACCGACGGTCCGCGGGACGAGTCGTAGAGGACGACGGCGACGCCGTTGAGCGGCTGACCGGTCGACGCCTTCACCGTGCCGGTCACCGGCTGCGGGTTGGTGCCGGCGCCGGCCGCCGAGGCGTTGCCGCCGAGGGTTTGCTGGAGCAGCGCGGCGTTGGCCTTCGACTGGTCGGCGAGGTGGGCGAACGTCGCCGCGAGGACGACGGTGAACACGGTCGCCGCGAGGAGCAGGCCGAGCAGCGTCATCAGCCGGCGGCTGAAGCGCGGCCGCTGGATGACCGCGACGATCGTCGTCGCACCACCCGGCGGTGGGCCGCCCGGCGCCAGGGGGTCGACCACCGGCCCGCCCGGCGGCTGGGCGGCGGCGCCGACGGTCAGCAACCGCACCACCGGCGTGCCGAACCACGGGCGCCGGCCACGGACCTCGCCACGGGCGACGCCGACGGCGTTCGGCAGCACCGAGACGACCTCGGGCACGAACGTGGTCCTCGTGATCTGCTCCGGGTCGGCGGCGCTGACGACGGCGTGGACCTCCGAGTTGCCCTGGTTCGTCACGGTGGCGGTGAACGTGCCGCGCCGGCCGGTGTCGATGTTCGTCGGCTCGACGCGCAGGGCGAGCTGCTCGGCGGGCTCGACGAGCAGGTCGAACTCGACGAGCGCGGGGACGAGGTCGCCCTTGGTGTCGCGCACCTCGACGAACACCTTGCGGGCGCCGGCCGGGAAGTCGAGCGGGAGCCGCAGGGCCAGGTCGACGGTGACCGCGTCACCGGGGAACATGGCGATCGCCTGCGGTGGCGGCGGCGCCCACGCCGGGTCGAGGCCGATGATGCCGACGCGCGCCGAGCGGATGATGTCGTCGTCGTTGGCGAGCGCGATCGTCACGACCGACTCGACGCCGCGCACGATCCGCACCGTGCTCGGCGCGACCCCGACGCGCAGCGGCCCGGTGCGCCCGGTGACGGGAACGAGATCGTCGCTCATCGGCGCACCGTGACATCGGTTCGCTCGCTGCGCTCGCTCACAGGTTGATCACCACCGCACTGCCGGGTTGCTCGGGGTCGACGGCGACGGTGACGAGCACGGTCACCGGGCCGGCCGTGTTCGCCGTCCCGGCGCCGTAGGTCGCGGTGACGCTGTAGATCCCGGGCGCGAGGCCACCGACCTCGTAGCTGCCGACGTCGCCGACCGTGGCACTCACCGTGCTCGCCGGCGCGTTCGTCCCGTCGGACACGGTGACCGTCGCGGCACCGACCGGCGTGCCGTTGCGCGTCACCGTGCCGAACACACGGCCCGTCGACGTCTGCAGCTGGAGGTCGGCGGTGGCCGTCGCCTGCCCGGCGGCGACCGTCACCGTCGTCGACGCCGAGACCCGCCCCGGGGCCGACACCGTGACGACGTAGGTCCCCGGCGTCGGCACCCCGGTCACGGTGTACGAGCCGGGCGGGTTGGCCGTGAACGTCGTCGCCGTGCTGGTGAACCCGCCGCCGCTGACGGTGACCGTCGCCCCGCCGACGCCGGCGGTGCCGTCGCTGACCACGCCGCCGAGAACGGCACTGTCGCTGCTCATCTGGATCGTCTGCCCGGTGGCCGACTGGTTGGCCTCGAGGCGCACGGCGACGACCTTGGTGGCCACGCCGGTGCCGCTCAGCTCGAGCACGTACGTCGCCGGCGTCGGCAGCCCGCTGAACGAGAACGTGCCGACCGCGCCGTTCGTCGGCGTCACCGTCACCGCCTCGGCGTCGTTGACGGTCGTGCTCACGGTGATGTCGCCGAGCGGCGACCCGTCGCTGCCGACGACGGTGCCGCTGATCGTCGCCGACTGGGCCCCGAGGCTGATCGGGTTGGCCGTCAGCGTCTGCCCGGCGGCGACCTCCTGGGTGACCTCGGCGTCGAGGTAGCCCGCCGAGCTGGCCTTGATCCGGTAGGTCGCCGGCGTCACCAGGCCGGGGAACGTGACGGGCTGGCCGGCGGTGCCGGCGACGCTCACCGGCTGCGCGTCGGGCACGTCGACGGCCTGGGCCTCGACGGTCACCGGCACCTCCGAGCCGTCGACGGTGACCACCGTCGTGTTCAGCTCGCCGGCACCGCCGGGCATCGCCTGGTCGAGCCGGTCGACCTTGGCCTTCGGGGCGACCTCGACGACCTGCGCGTCCGTCGCCGACGTCTTGTCCGGGAACCAGCGGTCCTCGAAGCCCGGGCCGCGGAAGCGCAACCGGTAGCGACCGGGGAGCACGCCGTCGAGGGCGTACGCGCCGTTGCTGCCGCTGGCGACCGCGGTGACGAACCGCTGGTTGGCGCCATACATCTCGACGGTGATGCGCGCCAGCGGGGCGCCGTTGGACGCCGCGGTGACCGTGCCGCCGAGCGTGCCTCCGACGGCGGCCGGGTCGAGCGAGGCGACGCTGACGCCACCGGCGAAGTTGCCCGGCACCGTCTTGGTCGGCTTGTCGCTGCCGAACGCGGCGTTCGCGCTGAGCAGCAGCGCCGTCGCCCACACGGCGACGATCAGCCCGAGCGTCAGGGCGGTGAGCACGCCGGCGGTCAGCCGCGGCCTGAGCCGCAGCGTCAGCCGCTCGGTGAGCACGTCGGGCAGCCGCTCGGCGGTGACGTCCACGGTGTGCGTCACCGGCGCGCCGAACCACGGGCGCTTGCCGCGTGCGTCGAGCGCCGTCGTCTCCTGGAACCCCGGCTCGACGCGCAGCACGGGACGGTCGAGCACCAGCGTCAGCGCGGCCTCGCTGTCGGCGGCGCGCACGGCCATCTCCACCGGGTGGTTGCCGCGGTTCTGCAGCGTCACGAGGTAGCGGCCGCGACGCTTGGCGGTGATCACCGACGGGTTGGCGACGAGCAGCATGTCGAACAGCGGCTCGACGTCGACGGCCACGGGCTGCAGCAGCGTCTGGCCGCGCACCGAGGCGGTGATCGAGGCGTGCAGCACGTGCCGACCGGCCGGGTAGCCCTCCGGCAGCGAGAGCACGAGGCGCAGCTCACCGACCTCGCCGGGGAACAGGTTGAGGGCGACCGGCTCGTAGGACTTCGGGTCGAGGTCCTGCATCGTGCCGACGACCTGCTCGATGACGTCGTCGTCGTTGCGGACCTGGATGGAGATGGTGGCGCGCTCCTTGGCGCGCACGCTGACTACGGGGGTGAGCAGATCGACGCGCATCGCCCCGTCCCCGTCCGGATCACTTGCTGCTCCCCCGCGGCGCGCTCGGCTGCGCCGCGCTCGGCTGCTCCTCGACCAGCGCACGACGCCGGCGCGACACCTCGCTCGGCGGTGCCGGCGGTAGCGGGGCGCTGATGGTCGCCTCGACCTGCGTCGGCGGCCGCCCGACGACCCGCTCGACGGGACGGCGCGCCGGCAGCGTCGCCACCAGCTCCAGGTTCGCCCGCGGCGTCACGCCGAGCGGGCTCCACAGATCGCTGGTGCGCTGGGCGTCCTCGTTGGCGATGGCCAGCTCGACGGGATGGCCGAGCTCGTTCAGGTCGCCGACGAGGTGCGCCGCCGGGATCTCGCCGGTCACCGCCAGCAGCCGGAGCACGTCGCCGAGCACGCGGTGCTCGTCGGCGGCCTCCGCGGTCCACACCGTCAGCAGGTAGCGGACGCGGATCATCGGCGTGCGGAACAGCTCACGTGGGCCACCCTCGTCGAAGCGCACCGACCGCCCGGTGATCGCCCGGCTCGTGCTGCGCCGGATGTCGAACATGAACAGGTTCAGCGTGGAACGGCTGAGCCGGGCGCTCCAGTCCTTGTCCGGCGCGGCGAACTCGACGTCGACGTCGTCCGCGCGCAGCGGCACGTCGGCGCGCAAGAAGTTGCGCAAGCTCCCGTCGAGCTCTTCGAGCATGTGGCGATCATTGCACTCCTGGTGGCCCATCCACCCCGTCGACGCTCACGTTGCGCGCGCACCCCGCTTCACGCCGGTGAGGACGATGTCGACGATCACCTGGACGACGTCGGGCCCGACGTCGCCGTCGCTGACCAGCCAGCGGTACACCAGCGGCGCGACGAGCAGGTCGTGGATCAGCCCGAGGTCGGCGCCGGCAGGCAGCTCGCCACGCCGCTGGGCGCGCGCCAGCACGGCATGCAACGGCCGGCGGCGTTCGCCGACGAACACCTGGTACGCCGCATGGGCATCCTCGTCGACCTTCGAGGCGGCGATCATCTGCGGAAAGATCCGGCGCATCACGTCGTCGGGCCGGCCGTGGTTGACCGCGTTGAACATCAGGTCGAGGTCGCCGCGCAGCGAGCCGGTGTCGGGCTCGGGCATCGGGGCGATGCACGAACGCCACGCCTCGATCAGCAGCGACTCCTTCGACGGCCAGCGCCGGTAGATCGTCGCCTTGCCGACGCCGGCGCGCTGGGCCACGCCGTCGACGGTCATCCCCGCGTAGCCGACGTCGGCGACGAGGTCGAGCGTCGCATCGAGGATCGCCGGGCGGCAGGCCTCGTCGAGCGGCCGGCCGCGGCGCGGCCGCTCGACGGACTCCTCGGTGGCGGCGCCTGCCATCTCGATCGTCGCTCCCTCAGGACCCCGCGGCGGGGACGATCACGCCGAGCTCGCCGCCGTCGTCGGCCTGCTCCGGGTGGGCGAGCGGATCGTGGGCGAACGCCGGCAGGAACTTGAAGGCGACGATCGCCGCGAGGAGGACGATGACCGCGCCGATGCGCAGGCCCTGCGACAGCCCGTCGACGAAGTGGTCCTTGGCGGCGTCGGCGAAGCCGGCTGGGTCGGCCAGCCCAGAGCCCGGATCGGCGGCGAGACCGAGGGCGGCGCCGAGCGAGCCCTTCGCCGTCGACGTCTGCGCCGGGGTGAGACCGAACGCCGAAGCGACCGAGACGATCCCCGACGAGTACACGCTGGCCACCATCGTGCCGATGATCGCCACACCGAGGGCGCCGCCCATCTGCCGGGTGGTGTCGTTGACAGCCGAGCCGACGCCGGCCTTCTCCCGGGGCAGCGAGCCCATCACGCTCTCCGTCGCCGGGGCCATCGTCAGGCCCATGCCCGCCGACATCAGGCACATCATCGAGATGACCGTCCAGTAGCTGGAGTGGGTGTGGATGAACGACAGCAGCAGCAGCGCGACCGTGACGATCAGCAGGCCGGTGGAGACGACGGCCTTGGTGCCGACTCGCTCGACGATCCGCGCCGACAGCGGGGCGGTGACCATCATCACCATCGCGAACGGGATCAGCCGGACGCCGGCCTCCAACGGCGAGTAGCCGTGCACGAACTGCCAGTACTGGGTCATCAGGAACATCGACCCGAACATGGCCAGGAACGTCAGCGTGATGGCCAGGTTGGCGGCCGAGAACCGCGGGTTCTTGAAGAAGCTCATGTCGAGCATCGGGTGGTCGGTGTGCAGCTCCCAGACGATGAAGGCGATCATCCCCACGCCACCGACGACGAACGCGGTGAGCACCGTCGCACTGCCCCACCCGTCGTTGGGGCCTTCGATGATCGCGAACAGCAGGGCGCCGAGGCCGACGATCGACAGCGCCGCACCGACCGGGTCGAGCTTCGGGGCGCTCGGGTCCTTCGACTCGGGGACGAAGAACACGCCGAGGGCGACGGCGATGATCGCGATCGGCACGTTGACCCAGAACACCGAGCCCCACGAGAAGTGGTTGAGCAGGATGCCGCCGATCACCGGGCCGATCGCCACGCCGAGGCCGGAGAAGCCGGCCCACACGGCGATGGCCCGGCCGCGCTCACGGGGATCGCGGAACACGTTGGTGAGGATCGACAGCGTCGACGGCATGATCAGCGCGCCGCCGACGCCCATCAGGCAGCGGGCCAGGATCAGCTGCATCGGCGTGCCGGACAGCGCCGACAGGATCGAGCCGACCGCGAAGATGACGATGCCGGTGCGCAGCGCCAGCTTGCGGCCGAAGCGGTCGCCAAGGCTGCCCGTCGTCAGCAGCAGGCCGGCGAACACGAGCGTGTAGCCGTCGACGATCCACTGGACCTGGCTGTTCGTCGCACCGAGCTCGTCGATCAGCTTGGGGATGGCCACGTTGAGGATCGTGTTGTCCATCACGATGATCAGCAGGCTGGCGCACAGCGTGCCGAGCGTGAACCAGCGCCGGGCGTGGACGCTCGGGTCGAGGTCGCCGATCGATTCGTCGTACTCGAAGGTGGGGTGCTCGTTCGTGGCGGTCATGCGGCGGGGTCCTCGGCTGGATTTCGATACGGAACGGTTCCGTATCATAAATCAGCGGGGCGCCGCCGCGTCATGTGGTCGTCGTCACACTGCGCTCACAGCCGCCTCATGCCCAGAGGTGGTCGACCACGTCGAGCCACAGCCGGGTGGTCAGCGCCAGCGATTCGACGTCGACGCGCTCGTCGTTGCCGTGGAACCGCGTGCCGTACTCGCCCGGGTCGATCAGCGGGCTGAACAGCCCGGCGCCGTAGGCCACCGAGCCCATCTCCCGGTACACCCGCGAGTCGGTGAAGCCGACCATCAGCTGCGGCGTCGGGTGGGCGGTCGGGAACGGCCTGGCGATCGAGCGGCTCAGCGCGTCCCACAGCGGCGTCGCCGTCGGGCTGATCGTGCCCATGTCGTTCATGATCGGCTCGACCTCGACCTCGTCGGCGAGGTCGCCGAGGGCGGCGCGCAGGTGGGCGGTGACGTCCTCGGGCGTCTCCCCCGGGATGGTGCGCACGTCGACCTGCAGCTCGACCGCGTCGGGGATGACGTTCGTCTTGAACTGGCCGTCGAGCACGTTGGCCGAGAACGTCGTGTGCGTGCACGAGTAGAGGTGGCTGGCGATGCCCCGCGGCAGCTGGGCGAGCAGGTCGTCGATGCGGCCCGGGTCGAGCAGCACCTGCTGGGTGTCCTCGTCCACGCCGAGGGTGCGCACCCGTTCGGCCCACAGCTCGTGGAACCTCGGCGCCGGCGCGTACCCGGCGAGGCGCTGGACGACGGCCGCCGCCTTCACCAGCGCGTTGTCGCTGCGATACGGCGCCGAGCCGTGGCCGGGCGTGCCGCGCAGCCGCAGGCGCCGCCAGGCGACGCCCTTCTCGCCGACGTTGATCCCGATGAACGGCGCCTCCGGATCGCCCGAGTGCAGCCCGCCGCTCTCGGTCAGCACGTAGTCCGCCCAGATCGCGTCGCGCTCGTGGTCGGCCATCCACTGCATGCCGTGGGCGCTGCCGCTCTCCTCGTCGGCGACGGCGACGTAGATCAGGTCGCCCTTCGGCCGCACCCCGGTGCGCGCCAGGTGGCGGAAGGCGACGGCCATCGACGCGGTGAGGTTGAGCATGTCGACGGCGCCGCGCCCCCACACCTCGGCGACCCCGTCGGCGTTGGTGATCAGCTCGCCGCCGAACGGGTCGCGCGACCACCCCGACTCGTTGACCGGCACGACGTCGGTGTGCCCCATCAGGCACAGGCTCGGCGCGTTCGGATCGGTGCCCTCGATGCGGGCGACGAGCGACCCGCGCCCCGGCGTCGGCTCGAAGTGCTGGACGTCGAACCCGGCCTCGCCGAGGAACGCCCGCAGCGTGTCGGCATTCCGGGTCTCGAACCCCGATTCAGCCGTTCCGTCGTTGACGCACCTGTTGCGGATCATCGCCTGCAACAGCTCGACCGTCTGCCCCGTGAGGTCCTCGCTCATCCCGCCATGTCAGCACACCGGACCCCGAGCGCGGCACGCACGCGCTCCCGCCCGTGCGGGGCCTTGCCGAGAAGCTCGGTGGCGAGCGGCGTGACGGTCCCGCGAGGTGAGCGCGCCCACCCGGCAGGCATCGACGCGCAAACCCGTAACGCGGCATTGTTCAACTATCAATTGATTTTCGTTCTACGATCATGTCAACTACGTTCAACGATTTCTGCCGACGGTGCACCCGCCCCCTCGTCCAGACCGCCCGTCGACGAGACGAGAAGAGAAGAGAAAGAGAGGATCTCGATGAGCCAACTCCGGTCAGTCGATCCGACGTTCCTCCGGGCGAGCGCCGACCTGCTGAACCAGGGCCGCGCGCTGCCGTCGCGCTGGTACGCCGACCCAGCGATCTTCGAGGTCGAGCTCGCCACCGTGTTCGCCCATGGCTGGACCTACGCCTGCCACGAGAGCGTCGTCGCGAACCCCGGCGACTACGTCAGCGGGTCGTCGGCGAGGACGCCGTACACGGTGGTGCGCGGCACCGACGAGGTGCTGCGCGCCTTCCTCAACGTGTGCCGGCATCGCCTCTACCCGGTGACGGTCGGCTGCGGATCCGCGCGTCAGTTGCGTTGCCAGTACCACGGGTGGACGTTCGACCTCGAAGGCCAGCTGTCACGGGTGCCGCGCTCGATCGAGGTCGACGGCGAGCAAGCCCCCAACCCCTTCTGCCGGGACGACTACGGACTGGTGGAGCTGGGCCTCGAGCAGTGGGGTCCGCTGGTGTTCGTCAACCCGGACCGCGACGCCGCGCCCCTCGCCGACCAGCTCGGCTTCGTCGCCACCCTCGCCGCGGAGCGCAAGGTCGACCTCGCCGTGGCGCCGGTCGAGCGCGACGAGACCGTCGTCGAGTGCAACTGGAAGACGTTCATGGACAACGTCATCGAGTGCTACCACTGCCCGACGATCCACCCGCAGCTGGCGCGGGACTACAACACGAACGACGTCGAGATGGACGACCGCCCGAAGGCGTACGCGCACGTCCTTCGACCGTTCAAGGACGGCTGCGGCCTCCCCGACGCGGAGACCTACTACGTGTGGCCGAACTTCTTCATGTCGGCGCCGGGATCGGAGGGAATGCTGACGCTGCGGGCCGATCCCGTCGACGTCGACCACACCCGCGTGATCACCGAGTACCACATCCCGGCGTCAGCGGCCGAGGAGACCGTGCAGCGGCGGCTCGCGGGCTCGCGGGAGATCATGCAGCAGGACATCGACGTCGCCGTCGCCGTCCAGCTCGGTCATCGAGCGAGCATCTCGCCCCCCGGATGCCTGCTGCCCCGGGCGGAGATGCCCGTCGGCATCTTCGCCCGGACGCTCCTCGACGAGGTCGGCGAGCGGGCCCGCTGATGAGCACGGAGCCGGAGGCCGAGGGCGACTTCATCAGCGCCCACGAGCGCGTCGCCAGCGCGCTACGCGAGGAGATGCTGGACGGCGGGCTGCCGCCCGGCACGATCCTTCGCGAGAACGGTCTGGCCGAGAAGTACCGCGTGTCCCGCAACACGCTGCGGGAGGCGTTCCACCAGCTCGCCTACGAGGGCCTCGTCACCACCCGGCTGTACAAGGGCACCACGGTCCGCACCGTGAACACCGAGGACATCCCCGACCTGTACATCGTCCGCCGGACCTTCGAGCTGCGCGCGATCACCGAGTGGCCGAAGCGCCGCGACGTGCACGCCAGCCTCGACGCGGCCGTGCGCGCCGCGGAGGCCAGCGCTGCCGCCAAGCGGTGGCGAGAGGTCGGCACGGCGAGCCTCCGCTTCCACCAACACCTCGTCGCCCTGCTCGGCAGCCCGACGATCGACGAGATCTTCCGGAACATCCTCGCCCGCCTGCGCCTCGCGTTCACGACCGCCGCCGACGAGGCCGGCTTCCAGGAGCCGTGGATCGAACGTGACCGCGCGATCCTCGAGGCGTTGCGCGCCGGGCGCATCGCCGACGCCGAAGACGAACTGGCCCGCTACCTCGACGACTCCGAGGCGGCGGTGCTCCGCCAGGTCCGCGCCTACCACGCCGGCATGAACGCCGTGCTCGCCACACCGGTCGCCGGCGGCGGTCACTGAGCTGAGGCCACGATGACGACCTCGTTCCCGACGCAGGAGGTACTCGCTCACCCGCGGCCCTCGCTGCCGTCGGGCACGGGTCGGATCGGTGCCGCGCTGCGCGGCAAGGGGCGCATCGCCCTGCTGCTCCCCGCGCTCGCGTTCCTCGGGCTGTTCTTCGTCTACCCGTTGCTCGGTCTGGTGCTGCGCAGCCTCAGCCCGAAGGGCCAGCTGTCCTACACCCGTCCTGAGCTGACCCTGTCGAACTACGGCAAGGCGATCGGCAACCTCGCCTACCGGCTGATCCTCAAGGAGACGTTCGTCTTCGCGTTCGTGGCCACGGTCGCGACCATGATCGTCTCCTATCCGGTGGCGCTGTTCCTCAGCCGCTGCTCGATGCGGGCCACGAAGTTCGCGCTCGCCGCGCTCGTCGCCCCGTACTTCACGTCGATCCTCATCAGGCTCTACGCGTTCACCCAGATCCTGCGCCCGCTCGGCCTGCTGTACACGACCACCGGGGCGATCGTCGGGATGGTCAACTACCTGGTGCCGTACATGGTCGTGATCCTCTACGCGTCCATGTCGGCGATCGACGCCGATCTCTCCGTCGCCGCCCGCAGCCTCGGAGCCCGCCCGTCGCAGGCGTTCCGGCGGGTCTTCTTCCCGCTCACCCGCAACACGCTGATCACCGGCGGCCTGCTCGTGTTCGTGATGAGCCTCGGCTTCTACCTCACCCCGGCGGTGCTCGGCAGCGGCTCGAAGATCACCGTCGCGTTCTACGTCCAGCAGCAGGTCGACAACTACGCGTGGGCCATGGCCAGCACGATGGGGGTGATCATGCTGGCACTCACGCTGGTGGTGTTCGCCGTCGTGAGCACGTCGGACGTCGAGCGGCTGATCGCCAAGAGCACCGGCAAGGGCGTGAGCCGCCGCGCCACGTTCCGGTGGCGACCGGCGAACGTCGCGCTGGGCCTGTGGACCCTGGCCGTCCTGCTGTTCCTGCTGTTGCCGCTGCTCGTCGTCGTCCTGGTCTCGTTCACCAACGTGACCTACCTGCGGTTCCCGCCGCCGGGCTGGTCGTTGCGCTGGTACCGCGAGGTGTTCCGTGATCCGGTCTGGGTGGACGCGGCACTGCTGAGCCTGCGCATCGCCCTCGGCACCACGGTGATCACGACGCTGATCGGGACGATGGCGGCGTTCGGGCTCGAGCGCGGCCGGCGGCGAGGTCGCTCAGCGTTCCTGCGCGCTCTGTTCATCCTGCCGATCATCGTGCCGAGCATCTTGATCGGGGCCTCACTGTTCGATCTCGAGAGCCGGCTGCGCATCTCGGGCACGACGCTCGGCTACGTGATCGGCCACACGATCATCGCCCTGCCGGTCGTGATCATCATCGTGTCGATCGCGCTCCGCAACGCGGACGCCAGCCTGGAGCTGGCGGCCCGGTCGCTCGGCGCGTCGCCGCTGGCCGCGTTCCGGCGGATCACCCTGCCGATGATCGCCCCGGCGGTCGGCGCCGCTGCCGTGTTCGCGTTCCTCGCGTCGTGGGACGAGGTCGTGATCGCGATGTTCGTCTCCGGCTTCGACAAGACGCTCCCGGTGACGATCTTCCTGACGCTCAACCAGCAGCTGCGGCCGACCATCGCCGCGGTGGCGACGTTGCTGATGGCGGCGCTCGTGCTGCTGTGGATCTTCATCTCACTGCTTCGACGTGTCCTGACCATGAGGCCGACCACCGGTTGGAGGATCGATGCTCAGCTTGACGACTGACCCCGCACCGGTCGCGAACACGCCGTCGGCGGTCAGCGCCGCCGGGGCCTCGGTGACCGTGCGCGGCGTGCACCACCACTACGGCAACGTCACGGCGCTGAACGGCGTGGACCTCGAGGTGCTGCCGGGCGAGTTCCTGACGCTGCTCGGGCCGAGCGGATCAGGCAAGACGACGCTGCTGCAGGCCGTCGCCGGCATGGTCCGGCCGACGAGCGGCGCCGTGTGGATCGGCGATCGCGACGTCACCGGCCAACCACCCGAACGGCGCGACATCGGCTTCGTCTTCCAGAACTACGCGCTGTTCCCTCACCTCACCGTCGCCCAGAACGTGGCCTTCCCGCTCCAGGTGCGCAGGACACCTCGGCCCGCCGCCAGACGCCAGGTAGCTGAAGCGCTCGAGCTCGTCGGTCTCGGTGCGCTGGCATCACGGACGCCCTCACAGCTGAGCGGCGGCCAGCAACAGCGCGTCGCCCTCGCCCGCGCCATCGTGTTCCACCCCAAGGTGCTGCTGCTCGACGAGCCGCTCGGTGCGCTCGACCGGCAGTGGCGCCAGCAGCTCGGCGTCGAGTTGCGCCGGCTGCAGCGCGACCTCGGCATCACCTCGATCTACGTGACCCACGACCAGGAGGAGGCGTTCAACCTCTCCAACCGCGTGGCGATCTTCAACCAGGCGTCGATCGTCCAGCTGGCAACGCCGAAGGAGCTGTACGAGCGGCCGACGTCGATGTTCTGCGCCGAGTTCGTCGGCGACCTCAACTCGTTCCACGGCATGCTGCGGCACCAGGCGGGCGGCATCGGCATCGTCAAGTCCGACGAGGGGCTGGCGTTGCGCTGCGACACGCAGTCGCTCGACGTCGCCGACCGGGCTCGCCTCGACTGCGGGATCCGCCCCGAGCACCTGCGCGTACGCCCCGCCGGCGACGACGCCCCGGGAGGGTTCCCGGCGCGCGTCGACATGGCCATCTTCAACGGGCCGTTCACCCGCTACGACCTGCGCACCGCCACGGGCCGCCGAGTCATCGCCCAGACGATGAGTGTCGAGGGCAGCTTCGCCGAGGGCGACGACGTGACCGTGACCTTCGACCCGGCGCATCTCCTCTGCTTCCCGGCAGCCACCGACGACGGCCCGCCGAGCCCGACACGCCAACCCCGCGCCATCCCCCAACCGACAGAACCACCGAACGCAGGAGAACCACGATGATCAGCAGCCTCACCCGTGCTCGGCGTAGCCTGGCGCTCGCACTCGCCGTCGGCCTGGCGCTCGCTGCCTGCGGCAGCGACGACTCGTCGTCACCTTCGCCATCCACCGCCTCGCCCGCTTCCACGCCCGCTGGCGAGTCGTCGGCGCCGGCGACCGAAGCGGCGACCGGCGGCAGCATCCCGAAGCTCGACGGCACCCAGCTGGCGATCCTCGCGCCTGGCAGCTCGGGCGTCTACCTTGCGCAGCTGCAGGAGTCGGTCGTCGACCGCTTCGACGAGGCCACCGGCGCGCAGACGCAGTTCGAGCAGAGTCAGTGCGGGCTGACCAAGCTGAGCACGGCCGTCGAGACCGGCAACGTCCCCTGGGCACTGGTCACGATGTGCAACCGGAGCGAGTTCGACAAGGCCGTCGAGGCGGGCGTGCTCCAGCCGATCGACACGACAGCGGTTCCGCTCGACCTCCTGAGCGACGGCACCTACAGCGAGTACGGCTTCGAGAAATCCAAGTACGCAGGAGCCATCGCGTGGAACACCGACGCGTTCCCGCTGGACGGCCCGCATCCGACGAGCATCGTCGACATCTTCGACCTCGAGAAGTTCCCCGGCAAGCGCTGCCTGGTCAACTACCCGGAGTTCTACGGCATCCTCGAGGCGGCAGCGCTGCACGCCGGCTCGTCCCGTGACAACCTCTACCCGATCGACGTCGACGCCGCGCTGAAGGAGCTCGACACGATCCGCAGTTCGATCACCTTCGTGACGAGCTCGGCGCAGGGGCTGCAGTCGCTGATGACGGGCGAGTGCGTCATGGGAACGTTCGGCAACGGCCAGGTCTTCGCAGCGACGTTGGAGAACGAGGGGGCGCCGCTCGCGATGTCCTTCGGCGACGCGATCACCGGCTCGGGCTTCATCGGCATCCCGAAGGGCGCGCACGACAAGGACGCCTCGGAAGCACTGCTGAGCTGGCTGATCCAGGACCGGGAAGGGCTCGCGAAGTTCGCCGCCGAGACCGCCTACACGTTCGGCGAGCTGAAGGATCCGGTGCCGTTCACCGATGCCGCCGCTCCGTTCGCGCTGACGCCGCAGAACCAAGCCCTCACGATCGCCGAAGACGCCGACTGGTACAGCACCAACCTCGACTCGATCCTCGAGAAGTTCAACGCATGGCTCGTCGCCGGCTGACTGGTCAGGAGAGAACGTGGACGTGTTGAGCACATCGGTCGACGACGCCAGTGCGTGGATCGCCAGCGATGTCGAAGACAGTGACGAATGGACGTGGACCTGGACGGCCGACGAGCTGGACGAGCTCCAAGCGGCCGTGGAGGCGGTCGCCGATCGCGATGTGACCACGCTGAAGCGGGTCGACTTCGCGCTGCCGACGATCGCCGACAAGCTCGTCGAGGTGAAGCGCTACCTGGACGAGGGGCGGGGCTTCGCACTGCTCAACGGCCTGCCCTTGCACGAGCGGTTCACCGAGGAGCAGGCGACCAAGGTCTACTGGGCCGTCGGGGCGCACCTGGGCGAGCTCCTCGTCGCTCAGAACGCCAACGGCGATCACCTCGGGCAGATCACCGATCTCGGCTTCGCCGGTGAGAACCGTCGCCGGTACGCCACCAACGAAGGCGGCGCGTTCCACTCGGACCCGACCGACTACGTCGGGCTGCTGTGCATCCATCCGGCGATGTACGGCGGCGACTCGATGGTGGTGTCCTCCACCGCCGTGTACAACGTCATCCTCCGCGAGCACCCCGAGTACGCGCCGCTGCTGTACCGGCCGTTCCCGATCGACCTGCGCAACGAGGACATGGCCGGCACGTCGCGGTGGCGCCCGCAGCCGATGTTCAGCTACGTCGACGGGCACCTGTCGTCGGTTCCCCACTTCGGCTGGGCGATCAGCGCGATGCGCTTCACCGACGTGCCGCGGCTGACGGCGGACGAGCTGTCGGCGCTGTACTTCCTGGAGTCGGTGGCCAAGCGCCCGGAGATGATCCTGCACATGCGCATGGCCGCTGGCGACATCCAGCTGGTCAACAACTACACGATCCTGCACACCCGGACGACGTACATCGACGACCCCGACGAGCCGGCGCGCCGGCGCCGGTTGGTGCGGCTGTGGATGAGCAACCCGAGCACGGGCCGGGTGTTGTGCCCGGAGTACCACGCACTGCGTGACGGGTTCGGCAACGCCATCGCCGTCGCATGAGCACGATGAGCACGCCACGCGCCGCCGGCGATGCCGACACCCCGCTCCACGCAGCGCTCGCGGCGGCGCTGCTGCATCACGGCGTCGACACGATGTTCGGGTTGATGGGTGACGCCAACCTGTTCGTCGTCGACTCCTACGTGCGCCTCGGCGGGCGCTACGTGTCGGCCGCACACGAGGCCTCGGCGGTGTTGATGGCCAACGGCTACGCCGCCACGACGGGACGCGTCGGCATGGCCACCACGACGTGCGGCCCGGCCGTGACGAACACGGTGACCGCCCTCGCCGAGGCGCGCCGCAACCGAGTCCCGCTGGTGCTGCTCGCCGGTGACTCGCCGACAACCACGCCGCACCTGCAAGACATCGGCCAGCGCGACGTCGTGCTCGCCTCGGGCGCGGCGTTCGAGCAGATCCACTCCAGCCAGTCGGCGCTGCACACGCTGGCAGCGGCGCTGCACCGCGCCGAGCGAGACCGCCTCCCGGTGGTCGTCAACCTGCCCTACGAGCTGCAATGGGCGTCGGCCGATCCCAAGCCCGTCGATCTCGGCAGGTTCGCCACACCGGTACCGGGAGCTCGACGACGGCACCCTGGACCTCGCCGTCGGCCTGCTCGCCTCGGCCCGCCGGCCGATCGTGCTGGCCGGCCGTGGCGCGATCGGCGAGGAGGCCCGCACCGCGGCGCTCGTGCTCGCCGAGCGCATCGGCGCGCCGCTGGCCACGACGCTGAAGGCCCGCGACCTGTTCCGCGGCGAGCCGCACGATCTCGGGCTGTTCGGGGTGACCGCCGGCCCGGCCACGTTCGAAGCGATCGCCGCCGCGGACTGCATCGTGTCACTCGGCGCACGACTCAACTTCCTGACCACCGACAAGGGCGCCCTCCTCGAGGGCAAGTCGCTCGTCTACTGCGACACCGACCCGTCACGCATCGGGTTGCCGTCCAACCGCGAGGTCGGCGTGCTCGGCGACGCCGCGGCCGTCGCCGGCGCGCTGGTCTCGTGGCTCGACCGCGCCGAGATCGAGCCGACCAGCTTCCGCGAGCAGCTCACCATCGACTCACCGGCGCCGACCGCCGTGCCCGAGCGTCCCACCGACGGCCCGGTCCACATCCGCACGGCCTTGCAGTGGCTGGACCGCACGATCGCCGCCGACCGCTGCCTGGTGGTCGACGGCGGCCGGTTCATCGTCGAGACGTACCGAAACCTGCCGGTCAGCCACCCGCGCTGGTACGTGCACACGATGAACTTCGGCTCGATCGGCCTGGGCACAGCGGCCGCAGTCGGCGCGTCGTTCGGCGCCCCGGGCCGGCCGGTGCTGCTGGTGTGTGGCGACGGCGGTTTCATGCTCGGCGGGCTCGCCGACTTCAATGCCGCCGTGCGCCACGGTGTCGACCTCGTCGTCGCCGTGCTCGACGACGGCGCCTACGGCGCCGAGCACGTTCAGCTGCGCCGCCGCGACATGGACCCGCGCCTGTCGGTGTTCGAGTGGCCGGACTTCGCCACCTTGGCCGGCGCGCTCGGCGGCCAAGGTGTCACGGTGCGATCGGCGGGCGACCTGCCGGCCGCCGCCGAAGCGGTGGCCAACCGCGATCGTCCGCTGCTCATCGACTTCAAGCTCGACCCCGACGACGTCCCGAGCCTGCGCTGAACGAGACCAACCATGCTGCGCACCACCACCCACCTGGGCCCTGACCCACGACCAACGGACGAGGAGACCGCATGACGCCGGCGCCGGCCTATCAACCCGACGAGACGGTCGGCCTGGGAGCCGACCGGGATCTCATCCGACGCATCGCCGACGCCCCCCGCGAGGTGATCGAGTCGTTCGTCGTGCCGGTGCGATCGGGCCGGGCGTGGACCGTGCCGGCAGGGCACCTCTGCAGGATCACGACGATCGAGGGGCCACAGGTCGGCGACGTCAACCTCTGGAACCTCCACAACCCGCGGGAGCGGCTGTGGGCGGCGAAGACCCGGCAGCTGCAGGCCGCGCACGTCACGACCTTCGACCGGCTGTGGTCGAACCTGCCGTACCTCCGTCCGCTCGTCACGATCACCGCCGACTCGCTGCACGGCTACGGCGTCGACGGCGACGGCGGCCGGGTGCACGACCTGCTCGGCTCACGGTGCGATCCCTACACCAACCGGCTGCTGACCGGGAAGGACTACGACCACCACTGCCACTCGAACCTCGTCCGCGCCGTGCTCCCCTACGGCCTCACCGAGTTCGACGTGCACGACGTGCTCAACGTGTTCCAGGTCACCGGCCTCAACGCCGACGACAAGTACTTCATGAAGGCCAGCCCGGCCAAGGCCGGTGACCACTTCGAGTTCCTCGCCGAGATCGACCTGCTGGTGGCGATGTCGACGTGCCCCGGCGGTGATCTGTCGATCCCGATGTACGGCCCCGACGCGCGCGATCCCAGCGAGGCTTGCCGACCCCTCGGCGTGGAGGTCTTCGGCGTCGAGCCGGAGCACCTCGGTGACTGGCGCCCGGCTGAGCCGTCGCCGTACGCGGGGATGCACGGCCTGGTCCAGCCCGCCTGAACCCGTTCAGGCGGCACACGTCGGCACCTCGATCCCCGCAGGCGGAGCAGGTCACAGCGGCAGCGCCGTCGAGTACTTCATCGCCTCCATGACGAACACGCTCTTCACGTCGGTGACGTCGACCGACGAGATGAGCCGCCGGTAGAAGTCGTCGAAGGCACCGATGCTCGGCACGACCACCTTCAGCGTGTAGTCGATGTCACCGCTCGTGCGGTAGGCCTCGACCACCTCGTCGTGCTCCTGGATGAACTCCTGGAAGATCTGCAGCCAGCCGAGGTTGTGGCCGTTGGCCCGGACGTTGACGATGGCCATCACGTCGAGCCCGACGGCGGCCGGATCGACGAGGACGACCCGTCGGCGGATGATCCCTGCCTCCTCGAGCGCCTGCAGCCGCCGCCAGCACGGCGTCGCCGTGAGACCGACGTGCTCACCCAGCTCGCGTACTCCCAACGACGCGTCGACCTGCAGGAGACGCAAGATTTTTCTATCAATAGCGTCCATCACAGAATAATGTTCTCCTCAGCCTGTCAGCAGGATAACAACCTTCTACTCTTCCGATACAGAGTAGGACGAACAATCTTGACAGAACCATCCGACACGGATATCTTCGTCGGAATATGCAGCAACACGTTCTCGACTTCGACGAGTTGGTTGCACTCGAACGACGGACAGGAAGTGCTCGTCATCCCACACCGTTACGCACGGTGATCAGCGTCGCGATGCTGATCGCGATCGGGCTTTTCGCGGCATCAATTATTCGCAACAAGCATTTCGAATGGGATGTCTTCGCCGACTACTTCCTCGATCGTCGCATCCTCGAAGGATTGCGGACGACGATCTTCCTGACGCTCGTCGCCACCACCGCGGCCTTCGTGCTCGGCGCCCTGCTTGTGCTCCTGCGCCTGAGCCGCGTCCCGGTGGCGGCAGCGATCAGCTGGGGTGTGACCTGGTTCTTCCGGTCGGTTCCGCTCTTGGTGCAGCTGGTCTTCTGGTTCAACATCGGGTTCCTCTACCCGAAGATCAGCTTCGGACTTCCCTTTCTCGATCCGTTTGCGACGTTGGAGGGCAGCGAACTGATCGGGCCGATGAGGGCGGCATTGCTCGGCCTGTCGCTGAATGGCGCGGCCTATGCGTCGGAGATCATCCGCGGTGGGGTCATCGCCATCGACAGCGGCCAGCGCGAGGCGGCCGATGCATTGGCGATGCCGCCATTTCTCGTCTTCCGGAAGGTCCTGCTTCCGCAGGCGATGCGGGCGATCATCCCGCCGGCGGGAAACCTCACCATCGAGCTGGCCAAGGCGGCGACCCTGGTCAGCGTCATCGCCGTGGCCGACCTGCTCTACTCGGCGCAGTTGATCTACAGCGTCAACTTCAAGGTCGTGCCGCTCCTGATGGTGGCAACGGTGTGGTACCTGATCCTCACCTCGGTGTTATCGGTCGGGCAGTTCTACCTGGAGCGGTACTACGCCGCGGTGCGCTGCGATCGCTCCCGCCCACCCCGCCGCAGCGCGCCGTGACCTGGGTGCGCGCCCGCAGGCGCGCTCGGGGCACGGAGGCCGCTCGTGGAGCTTGAGCCACCGGTGATCGGCGGCGGGCCGCCACCCGTGCTCGCGGTGCGAGCGCTGACGAAGCGGTTCGGCGACGTCGAGGTCCTCCGCGGCGTCGACTTCGACGTCCACGAGGGCCAGGTGACCTGCCTCATCGGACCGTCGGGCTCGGGCAAGAGCACGATCGTGCGCTGCATCAACCAGCTGGAGGACCCGACCTCCGGGCTGATCTTCTTCGACGGCGAGATGATCGGGCGAGAGCTCCGCGATGGCGCCATCCGCCATCGCTCGGCGCGCTCGACGCGCTCGACGCGCGAGCAGCGTCAGGGCATCGGGATGGTCTTCCAGAGCTTCAACCTGTTCCCCCACCTCACGGCGCTCCAGAACGTCGCCCTCGCGCCGCGCCACGTGCTCAAGCTGGGCAGACGGCAGGCCGAGCAGGAGGCGCGGCGGCTGATCGAGCGGGTCGGCCTCGCCGGCCGCGAGCGGGCGTACCCGCGACAGCTGTCGGGCGGCCAGCAGCAGCGGATCGCGATCGCGCGGGCGCTCGCCATGCAGCCCCGGCTGATGCTGTTCGACGAGCCGACCAGCGCACTCGACCCCGAGCTCGTCGGCGAGGTGCTGGCCGTGATCGGCGAGCTCGCGGCGAGCGGCATGACGATGATCGTCGTCACCCACGAGATCGACTTCGCCCGAGAGGTCGCGGATCAGGTCGTCTTCCTCGATCACGGCGTGATCGTCGAGTCGGGCACGCCGGAGATGGTGCTGACCCGACCGAGGTCGCCACGGACCCGCGAGTTCCTCAGCCGCTATCTCGGCCGGTCGGCGATCGCGCCGGCCGGGGCGAACGTCCTCGGGCTCGACGACCTCGCGGAGCGGATCCGATGAGCGCCGCGCCGCGCGTCGGGGTCGTCGGCCTCGGCGCCATCGGCCTGATGACGGCCCTGGCGCTCCAACGCCGCGGGGCGAACGTCGTCGGCTACGAGCGCGCCCGCATCGGCCACCCCGGTGGCGCCTCAGCCGGCGAGACGCGGCTGCACCGCGTCGTCTACGCGGAGGGCGCCGAGTACGTGCCGATGCTGGAACGCTCCGCCGAGCTGTGGAGCGAGCTCGAGGCGCACCTCGGGCGCACCGTGGTCGATCGCACCGGTGCCGTGGCGATCGCGCCGACCGGTTCGCCGGTGCTCACCTCGCTCGTCGAGACCGCGCAGCTCCACGGCCTCCCCCACGAGCTGATCCCCGCCGCCGACTTCCGGCGCCACCACCCGCAGTTCCTGCTCGGCGACGGCGACACCTGCCTGGTCGACGCCGGCGGCGCGCTGCTGCACGTCGACAACACGTTCGCCGCGGCGCGCTCGCTGGCCGAGCAGTTCGGCGCCCAGCTGCACGAGCACGCCGCCGTCACGTCCATCACCACGACGGCCGCCGGCGTCGAGGTCAGCTGGGGCTCGACGACGGACGGGCTCGATGCCGTCGTCGTGGCGACCGGAGCCTGGGCGCGCGAGCTGGTGCCCGACGTCGCCATCGAGGCACGGATGATCTCCGTCGTCTGGTTCCCACTCGCGGAACCGCTCACCGACGCCCAGCGCTTCCCACCGATCATGCGCTACGGCGACGACGGCCTGGCCTTCACCGCCCGACCGTCGATCGACGGCCGGCTCGTGATGTTCGGCCTCAACGCCGCCGAGCGCCTTGCGGCCGACATGGCCGACCCGTCCCCCACCGTGCCCGACGCGGAGATCGCCGCGCTCGTCGACCGGCTGCACCGGACCACGCGTGGCATCCACGACGTACCGGCGGTCGCCCACGCCCACCCGGAGGCCTACTCCCCCGACGGCCACCTGATCATCGCACCCGTCCCCGGCGCCTCACGCGTCGTCATCGCCGCCGGCGGATCGGCGCACTCGTTCAAGCTCTCCCCGGCATACGGCGAACGCATCGCCGACATCGTGCTGCGCACCACGACGAGCGGTTCGCCGGCGCCCGCCGACCCTCCATCTCAACCCACATGAAAGGCACCACCATGCGAGCACTCCGATCCACCGCGGTCATCACCGCGCTCGCCGGCCTCACGCTCGTCGCGTGCGGCAGCGACAGCAAGTCGACGAGCACCACCACGGCCCCCGCTGCCGCAGCGTCGACAGCCGCGCCGGCGTCGAGCACGCCGACGTCCGGCGATGCCCTGAACGTGACGATCTTCGCCTCGCTCGCCCCGTTGAGCTTCCACGACGACAGCGGCAAGCCGACCGGGTTCATGGTCGACATCGTCAACGCGGCCGCCAAGCGGATCGGTCGCCAGGCCGACTTCCACGACGTCGCCTTCGAGAACGTGATCCCTGGCATCCAGAGCGGGCAGTTCGACATCGGCACCGGCGTCGACGTCACCGCCGAGCGCGAGGCGGTCCTGGACCTCGTGCCAGTCGCGCAGGCCGGCTACACGTTCATCGTCAAGGCCGACCACGCCGACATCGGCACGGACATGAAGGAGCTGTGCGGGATGACGATCGGCGGCACGAAGGGGCAGTCGTCGCTGACCGTGATCGAGGATCTCTCGAAGGACTGCGTGGCCGACGGGAAGCCGGCCATCGAGGTCAAGACGTTTCCGCAGCCGGCCGACGTCGTCCTCGCCGTCAAGAGCGGCAACGTCGACGCCCGCAGCACCTGGCAGGGCTACGCCAGCTGGCTGGTCAAGCAGGATCCCGAGCTGAAGGTCACCGGCCCGGTCTACAGCGTCACGCCCACCGGTCTTGCCGTCGCCACCGACAGCCCGCTCGGGCCGCAGCTGGTCGAGGCGATCAACGCGATGATCAGCGACGGCACGTACGCCGAGATCATGAAGAACTGGGAGTCCAGCGACATCATGATCGACAAGACCGAGGTCGATCCGAAGTGACGGGCGCCCAGCCGAACCGGCCCGCACAGGGCGGTCACGACGGATGATCGAGCTCGACACGTCACGATCAGGTGGCCGTCGTCGAGCTCGTCGGCTCGGACGACCGGAACACGCTCACCGCCCAGGACATGACCGAGCTGAGCGCGGCGTTCCGCGAGCTGCAGGCGGACGAGTCGGTGCGATCGGTGGTGCTCACCGGACGCGGGGACGTGTTCTGCGGCGGCCGCGACGTCGGCGAGCTCGGCTCGCTCGACATCGACGTCCTGACGACGACGTTCTGGGCCACGCCGAACCGCGGGCTGCAGCGCACGATCACCGACGGCCTGCCGTTCTCGAAGCCGATCGTCGCCGCGATCAACGGCTACTGCAACGGCGAGGGCATGGCGCAGGCACTCGGCGCGGACATCCGGCTGGCGTCCCACACGGCGACGTTCCGGCTCATCGAGGTCGAGATCGGCGTCAGCACGGTGACCGCCGCGGCGCTGCTGACCCTCCTCGTCGGCCACGGCAACGCCTCGATGCTCGCGCTCACCGGCGATCCGATCGACGCCGAGGAGGCGCACCGCATCGGACTGGTGAGCTCGTTGCACGAGCCCGGTGAGCTGATCGACGCGGCGATGCGGGTGGCGAGCCGCATCGCCGCCAACGCCCCGCTCGCGGTGCGCGCCGTCAAAGAGGTGATGCTCAGCACGCGTTCGATGTCGTTCGAGTCCTCCGTGCTCCTCGGCGAGTCGTTGCGCCAGTCGCTCCGGCAGTCCCACGACTATCACGAGGGCCTCAGCGCCTTCGTCGAGGGTCGGGCGCCGCACTTCACCGGCACGTGACCGGCCGGAACGGACCGGCGACCTGGCGGGCCTCGGCGATCCGGCTCGTCCAGCGGTCGGTGCTGTCCGCACCGCCGACTCGGCTGGCCGAGTTCCCGCTGCCGGACGACTGGGGCGTGACGCTGCTGCTCAAGTGCGAGCTGGAGCACCACACCGGCAGCCTCAAGCAGCGGCTCGCCGCCGCACTGATCCTCGACGGGCTGTGCAGCGGGACGATCACCGATGGCAACGGCATCGTCGAGGCCTCGTCGGGTTCGACGGCGATCTCGCTGGCGTACTACGCACAGCTGATCGGGCTGCGCATGGCTGCCGTCATGCCCGACTCGACCAGCCCCGACAAGGTCGCCGCGATCCGCGACGCCGGCGCCGAGTGCCTCCTCGTGCCCAGCGGGACGAGCATCGAGGACGTCGCCCGCCGCACCGCCAGCGATCGCGGCTGGAGCTTCCTCGACCAGTTCAGCAACGCCTCGCGGGTCCTCGACTGGCGGATCCACAACATCGCCTCGGAGGCCTACGGCCAGCTCGCCGCGCTCGGCCACGCCAGCCCCACCTGGGTCGTGCTCGGCGCCGGGACCGGCGGCACGGCGACCACGTTCGGCCGGTACATCCGGCTCACCGACCAGCCGAGCAGGATCTGTCTCGTCGACCCCGAAGATTCGGTGCTGTTCGATGCATGGCGCACGGCCGACCGCGGTCTCACCCGTCCGGTTCGCGTCGCGCATCGAGGGCATCGGGCGCCCCTGCGTGCCGGGCAGCCTGCGACTCGAGCTCGTCGAGCGGATGATCAAGGTCGCCGACGCCGCATCCATCGCGGCGATGGAGCTGTGCCGAGACGTGCTCCGCCTGGAGGTCGGCCCGTCGACCGGCACGAACCTGTGGGCCGCGCTGCGTCTCGCCGCCGAGATCCGCGACGGCGGGATCACCGGGACGATCCTGACGCTCGCCTGCGACAGCGCCAGCCGCTATCGCACCACGGTGCTCGACCCGGGCTGGCAGCACGCCAACGGCATCGACACCACCACGGCGCACGCCGGGCTGCTCACGCTCCTGGAACGGGCCTCCGAGCGGACCTGAAGCGCACATCGAGCACCACCTGGAGCACGTGATGACACATCTCGGACTGTCGGCCGACGAGCTGCTGACGACGACCCGAACGGTGCGCAAGCGCCTCGACCTCGATCGCCCCGTCGATCGCGCCGTCGTGCTGGAGTGCCTGACGATCGCGCTGCAGGCCCCGACCGCGTCGAACGACCAGCCGTGGCGGTGGGTCCTGGTGGACGACCCATCGACCAAGCGCGACATCCAGCAGGTGTACGCCAAGCGCTTCGCCGGTCTCCGGGGCCGGACGACCGACGCCGCCGGCGGCCCGAGCGGTCTCGATCCGGTGACGGCGCGGATGCTCGAGTCGGCCGCGCACCTCGCCGACAACCTGCACCGGGTACCCCTGCTCGTCGTGCCCTGCGCCGCCGGGCGGCCGGGACCGGAGTGGGCCGACGCCGCGGCCTACTGGGGGATGATGCTGCCGGCCGTGTGGAGCTTCATGCTTGCCCTGCGCGAGCGAGCGCTCGGCTCGGCGTGGACGACGCTGCACCTCCGCGACGGTGGCGACCGTGAGGTCGCCGCGCTGCTCGGGATCCCTCACGACGGCTACGCCCAGGTCGGGCTGCTGCCGGTCGCCCACACCGTCGGTGTCGACTTCCGCCCAGCGCAACGGCCGCCCGTCGAGTCCGTCGTGCACTGGGACCGCTGGGGCAACCCGCCGGGCTAGCCCGTCGGCCGTCAGATGTAGTGCTCGGCGAGCGGGGGGAAGCCGTTGAAGCCGATCGAGCTGTACGTCGTGGTGTACGCGCCGGCGGACAGGACGTCGACGACGTCGCCCTCGGCGAGCGCCAGCGGCAGCTCGTAGGCGCTCTTCTCGTAGAGCACGTCGGCGGAGTCGCACGTCGGGCCGGCGATCGCCACCGGGCCGGTGGCCACGCCGGGGCCGTCGTGGGGCGTGCGCAAGCGGTAGCGGATCGCCTCGTCCATCGTCTCGGCGAGGCCGTGGAACTTGCCGCAGTCGAGGTACACCCAGCGCTGCTGGTCCTCGATCGAGCGGCGGCTGACGAGCACCACCTCGCTGCGCAGCACGCCGGCGTCGGCGACGAGGTAGCGGCCCGGCTCGATCATCACCTCGCCGACGCCGTCGGGGAACCACCGCGCCAGTGCCCCGCGCACGGCGGCGCCGTACTGGGCGATCGTCGGCGCGTCCTCGCGATACGTGCCGGGGAAACCGCCGCCGAGGTTGAGGAACGAGATCGGCGCGCCGAGATCGGCGGCACGGGCGGCGATCTCGGCGACGACATCCAGCGTGTCGTCCCACGCCCCGAGATCGCGCTGCTGCGAGCCGACGTGGAACGAGACCCCCGCCTCCATCCCCGCCTCGGCGGCGAGCACGAGCAGGCGGGTGACCTCGGCCGCGTCGCAGCCGAACTTCCGCGACAGCGGCCAGTCGGCGCCGCCGCACTCGTGGCGCAGGCGGACGCACACGCTGGCGCCGGGGACCACGTCGATCAGCTTGCCGAGCTCCGCCTCGGCGTCGACGGCGTAGCGGCGCACACCGACCGACGCCGCGTAGGCGATGTCTCGGCGCTTCTTGATCGTGTTGCCGTACGAGATCGCCGCGGGGTCGCCGCCGGCGAGCAGCACCCGGTCGATCTCGGCCGGGCTGGCGACGTCGAACGCCGAGCCGAGGGCGACGAGCCGCTCCAGGACGGGCATCGCCGGGTTGGCCTTCACGGCGTAGTAGACGGCCGCCGCGGGCACCGCGTCGCGCAACTGGTGGTAGCGCTGCTCGACGACGTCGACGTCGACGACGACGAACGGGGTGGGCAGCGTCGCCGAATCGCGCAGGAACGCTTCGAGCTTCGACGTCGTGGGCGTGGCGGTCGGCACGGCGGCGACCCTAGGAAGGGGCTCCGACAAAAGCGACTGGCGGCACCATCAGTCAGCGCCGCTGTCCGGTCAGTCAGCGAACACGTTGGGACATGAGCACGCGACGTGCTTGGGTGTACGGATGCGGCGGGTGCTGCTGGCCGGGCTGGCCGCCTTCGTGATCTGGGGTGAGTGGATCGCGCACCACGAGTCGCGACGCCGTGCGACACCGCTGACCGGTCCGCCGGCATCCGAGGTGATCGTCGTGCTCGGCTGCTCCAACCGCGGCGAACGGGCCAACGCCGTCAACCGCTGGCGGGTGCGCACGGCGATCCGCTCGTTCGACCCGACCGCTGGCCGGCGCACGCTCGTGTGCTGCGGCGGCGCCGTCGCCGGATCGACGAGCGAAGCCGCCCTGATGGCGGCGTACGCCGTCGAGCAGGGCGTGGTCGACGAGGTCGTGCTCGAGCAGGCCTCGCGCTCGACGTGGGAGAACGTCGCCAACGCCGTTCCGCTCGTCGACGGGTTCGAGCGGATCAAGCTCGTCTCGGATCCGTTCCACGCTCGGCGCGCCGAGCAGTACCTCGCCATGCAGCGACCGGATCTCGCCGCCCGGCTGGCCCCCGCCGCTCCGTACCGGTTCGGCGAGGGGCTCCCGCTGTCGCCGCTGCTGACGCTGTACGGCTGGGCGCGCCTGCAGGTCAGGCGGTGACTCAACCGGTCGGCTGCTGCTGGTCGTTCGGCCGTGGGATCGTCGTCGGCGTGAGCGTCGGCGGCGGCGCGACGTCGGTGCCGGTGAGGTTGGCCAGCGACTCGGCGACGAGGCGCACGACGAGGGCGTCGAGGCTCATCTCCTCGTAGTCGGTCGGGGTGATGTCGGTGTGCTCGCCGACCGCGGCACCACCGGCGCCGTAGGCGAGGAAGACGAAGCGCCCGCCGGTGCCCTGGGCGATCGCCCGGAACGCGTGCTCGGCGGCGTCGTCGGTCGACGATGCAGCGATGGCGTGGACCGTGATGCCGCGCGACTGGGCGACCTTGATCGACTCCGGATACGGCTGCTGCACGGCGCGCTCGACGTGCGGGGCGGCGTCACCGACCAGGAACACGAACTCCGCGGTGCTCGCCGGATCACGCCACGACGGCTCGTCGAGCGCAGCGGCGAACGCCTCGTCGACGGCCTCGGGCGTGTCACCGCCGCCACCCGCCTCGACCTGGGCGAGCGCGGCCTGGAACGCCTCGATGTCGCCGGTGAGGTCGAACGTCGACGTGACGAACGCGTCGCCCTCGTCGCGGAACAGGGTCATCCCGAAGCGGATGTCGGGATGCTGCGGCAGGTCGCGCAGTTGGTCGGCGACGTCGCCGATCGTCGTCTTCAGCTGGTCGATCTCGTCGCCCATGGAACCGGTGACGTCGAGCAGGAACAGCACGTCGACCGGCACGCCCGCGGCAGCGCCGCCGTCGGCCGGTGACGTCAGCGTCACGTCGGTACCTGGCGCGGCATCGCCAGCCGCGCCGTCGATGCTCACGTGGTAGCTCGGCCGGACGTCACCGAACGTCGCCGGCAGGAAGATCACCCGCCCGTCGACACCGGTGCGCAGCGCGGCGACCGGGGCGTCGCCGGCGGCGACGGTGACCGGCACACCCATCGCCGGCAGGCCGTTGGCACCGGTGGCGGTGACGACGATGCGCCCGGTGGCGTCGACCGTGCGGCTCGGCAGACCGAGTTGGTCGTAGCGGGTGAGAGAGTCGAGGTAGCCGGCGAGGTCGGCGTTGTCGTCGACGCTGCCGGCGCGCATCGCCGTCTGGACCGGGGCGACGTCGGGCGCGGGCGCGGCCGGCGTGGTCGCCGCCCCAGCCGCCTCGCGAGTGGCCGAGTCGGCCATCGCCCCTCCGCCGGCCGACCCCTCGTCGAAGTCCGGTTCGCCGCCGATCCAGCCACGACCGCCCGACGACGCCGGCGTCGTGGTCGTGGCCGTGGTGGAGGAGCCGCAGGCGGCGAGCAGGATCGCCGCGACCGGCACGAGCAACAGCAGTGGTCGATGCCTCATGCGCCTTCGACGGCGCGCCGACACGCCGCAGTTCCCGTCAATCCGACGGCTGCACCAACGGGCGATTCACCTCGATCCGCTCCAGCACCCCGGACGCGATCGCCAGCAGGCCGGCGGTGTCGGGGAACGGGCGACCGATCCGCCGCCGGAAGCCGACCCACCGCTCGAAGTGCGCCGCGGCGCCGCGCACCGCGTCGACGGCGAGCGTCACGTCACTGCGCCCAGCTCGGCGTGCGCTTCTCACGGAACGCGGCGATGCCCTCGACGGCGTCGGGCTCCTGGAACTGCACCGCGGAGATCCCGGCCGTCCACGTCCACTGCTCGTCGATCGGCTTGCGCGGCAGCTCGTCGATCAACGACTTGCAGCGGGCGATCCCCCCGGGTGCGGCGAGGCGCAGGTCCTCGGCGGCCGCGGCGACGGCGGCGTCGAGGCCGTCGCGCGGCACCGCCATCGTCACCAGGCCGTTGCGCGCGGCCTCGGCCCCGTCGAACACCGCGCCGGTGATCGCGTAGCGACGGAACGCCCGCGGCGTCATCACCGGCTGGCAGACGACGGCGATGATCGCCGGGATCACACCGATGCGCACCTCGCTGAACGCGAACGTCGCGTCGTCGGGCGCGACGGCGATGTCGCAGGCGGCGACGAGGCCCATCCCACCGGCCCGCACGTGACCGTTGATCCGGGCGACGACGGGCTTCGGACCGGTGGCGATCGACTGCAGGATCGACGGGAAGCCGAAGCGCTGACCGGGCGCGTTGCCGGGCGGGTCCTTGAGGTCGGCGCCGGCGCAGAACGTGTTGCCGGCGCCGGTGAGCACGACGACGCGCACCGCATCGTCGGCGATGGCCGCATCCAGCGACAGCGTCAGCTGCTCCAGCAGCGTCGCCGACAGGGCGTTGCGGTTGTGCGCCGAGTCCAGCGTGATGGTGGCGATCCCGCCGACGGTCTCGGAACGGACGAGCTGGCTCATGGCCGGCGACGTTACGCGCCGGCGCCTGTTCGGTGACTGGCCGAGCGGGCGAGCACACTGGCGGCGTGCTGGAGATCGTCGACCTCGCTTCGCTGCCGGAGCGCGCCGAGATCGAGGTGACCCTGGCGGCGTGGCACGTCGCCGAGTGGGGACACCTCTACGATCCGGCGGCGTGGAACGCCACGCTCGCCGCCGACGAGCTGCGGGCGATGACCGGCGACGGGCTGCCGCGCACGCTGGTGGCGCTGGACGACGGCGGCGCGCCGGTCGGCTCGGCGTCGCTGCTCGTCACCGACGACCTGCCCGGCTGGGCGCAGACCGGGCCGTGGCTGGCGAGCCTGTTCGTCGCTCCCCGGTGGCGTGGGCACGGCATCGGCGGACGGCTGGTCGACGCCTGCATGGCGCTGGCGCGCTCGTCGGACGTCGACGACGTCCACCTGTTCACCGCCGGGCAGGCGCCGTGGTACCTGGCGCGCGGCTGGCGCGTCGTCGGCACCGCCGACGCCAACGGCGTCGCCGTCGACGTGCTCGCCCGGCGGACGTCGCCGCGCGCGGCACGGCGCTCGATCGTGTCCCGCTGGGTCACCGACACCGACGTCGGCGGCGCCTACTCGTTCCTCCGACCGGGCGGCACGCCGGCCGACCGCGCCGCGCTCGGCGCGGAGCTGCTCGACGGGCTGTGGATGGCCGGCGAGCACACGTCCGTCGACGGTCCGGGGACGATGCACGGCGCCTGGGCCAGCGGCGTGCGTGCCGGCGGCGCCGTGCTCGCGGCCGGGCATCGGCAGGCGTTCGTGATCGGCGCCGGCCTCGCCGGGTTGGCGGCGGCACGGCAGTTGGTCGACGCCGGCGCCGAGGTCTGCGTGCTCGAAGCCGGCTCGAACATCGGTGGGCGGGCGGCGACGGACCGCTCGCTGGGCTGGCCGGCCAACCTCGGCGGGGCGTGGCTGCACGGGAACGCCGGCCACCCGCTCGACGATCACGTGACGTCGGTGCCGTGGGCGTGGGAGCGGACGACGGCGTTCGTCGACGGCACCGGCGCCCTCGATGCTGCCGGCCGCGCCCGGCTCCTCGCCGCCCGCATCGCCGTCGACGACGCGCTCGACGCGGCCGCCGACCCACGCCACGACGTCGCCGTCGGTCCGGTGCTGCGCGCCGCCGTCGCCGCGCTCGACGAACCGCCGGTCGTGCTCGCTGCGCTCGGCGGCTGGCTGCGCGGCGAGTTCGAGAACCAGTACGCCGCACCGGTCGACGAGCTGTCGCTCGTGAACCGCGCCGAGCCGTACCACCTCGACGGCGGTGACCACCTGATCACGTCCGGGATCGACTCGTTCACCGCTGCCGTCGCCGACGGGCTCGACGTCCGCCTCGGCGAACGGGTCGTCGCCCTGCGCCGCGATCGCGACGGCTGGACCGCGACGACGGCGATGGGTGGCCGCGTCACCGGCCCGGCCGTGGTCGTCACCGTGCCGCTGCCGGTCCTGCAGCGCGACGTCATCGCCGTCGACCCGCCGTTGCCGACGACCGTCGTCGAGGCGCTGGCGCGGATGGCCTGCGGTCCGGTCGCCAAGGTGTTCGCCACGTTCGACGAGGCGTTCTGGGCACCGCACCGTGCGTTCTGGGTCGTCGGCGAGGCGCGCCGCGCGCTGGAGCTGTTCGTCGACGCCAGCGAGAGCGCCGGCCGTCCGGCGCTGTGCGCGTTCGCCTCCGGCCGCTTCGCCGCCGACGTCGAGTCGATGACCGAGGACGAACGCTGCCGCCTCGTCGACGCCACGCTCTCCGTCCTGCCGTGACGCGCCGTCGTCCGAGTGAGCGAGCGGGCTTGAATCGCCCGACCCCATCCGTGGCACAGTGTGTGCCCTGCGGCACATACTGCACGCGCCGACGAATCGACCTTCCGGGGGAACCGTGGAACTGAAGCCTGGCCTGCGCCTGAAGAGCACCGCCGACACGACCGAGCTGATGGTCGTGCGCGCCCCGGGGGGTGACGTCGACCTGCGCTGCGGCGGCGCGCCGGTGGCGGCGATGGGCGACACCACCGAGAACGCGCTCGATCCGGACCTCTCCAGCGGCACGCAGATCGGCAAGCGTTACGCCGACGAGGAGTCCGGCCTGGAGATCCTGGTCACCAAGGCCGGCCAGGGCTCGCTGTCGATCGGCTCGAACGCGCTCGCCGAGAAGGGCGCCAAGGCGCTGCCGTCCTCGGACTGATCCGGGCCACCCGGCTCACGACACAACCGGCACAACCTGGGGGTCTGCCATGCACCTGTCGATCCTGCTCGACATGTCCGCCGACGCGCTCGCCGACCGCCCGGCGTTCAGCGACGCCAACGGCACCATCACCTACGGCGAGCTGCGCGAGCAGGCCCGGGCGCTGGCCCACCGCCTACAGGTCGGCGGCCACGAGCGCACCGTGTTCCTCGGTCAGAACTCGCTGGCGGTGCCGCGCACGCTGTTCGCCACCGCGCTCGCCGGCACGGCGTTCACGCCCCTGAACTACCGGCTCACGGACCCGGAGCTGCGCCGCGTCGCCGAGCGGGCCGCGCCGGCCGTCGCCATCGTCGACGCCGACATGGTCCACCGCCTCGACGGCATCGACGGCCTCGACATCGTCACCACCGAGGAGGCCTCGGCCATCGCCACCGCCCCGGAGGAGGGCGAGCTGCTGTTCATCCCCGACACCGATGCGATCGGCGTGCTGCTGTTCACCTCGGGGACGACCGGCGAGCCGAAAGCCGCGGTGCTGCGCCACAGCCACCTCAGCTCGTACGTGCTGCAGACGCTCGACTTCGCCTCCGCCGGCGAGGACGAGGCCGCGCTGGTCAGCGTCCCGCCGTACCACATCGCCGGGATCTCGGCGGTGGTGTCGTCGCTGTTCATCGGCCGCCGCGTGGTCTACCTGCAGGCGTTCACCCCGGAGGTGTGGGTCGCCAACGTCAGCGAGCACTCCGTCACCCATGCGATGGTCGTGCCGACGATGCTCGGCCGGGTGCTCGACGCGATGGAGGCCGGCAGCCTGTCGCTGCCGTCGCTGCGCCACCTCAGCTACGGCGGCGGGCGGATGCCCGTCGAGGTCGTCCAGCGGGCGATGGAGATGCTGCCGGGCACCGGGTTCGTCAACGCCTACGGCCTGACCGAGACCAGCTCGACGATCGCCGTCCTCGGCCCGGACGACCACCGCGAGGCGCTGGCCTCCGAGGATCCCGACGTGCGCCGTCGTCTCGGCTCGGTCGGCCGCCCGAGCCCGGCGATCGAGGTGTCGATCCGCGACGAGCTCGGCGAGCCGGTGCCCGCCGGCACCCCCGGCGAGATCTGGGTCCGCGGCGACCAGGTGTCCGGCGAGTACGTCGGCCGCGAGTCCCGCGCCGTCGACGGCTGGTTCCCCACCAACGACGGCGGCTGGCTCGACGAGGACGGCTTCCTGTACGTCACCGGGCGCCTGGACGACGTCATCGTCCGCGGCGGCGAGAACATCTCCCCCGGCGAGATCGAGGACGTCCTGCGCGAGTACCCGGGTGTGGCCGACGTCGCCGTGGTCGGCGTGCCGTCGCAGGAGTGGGGCGAGGAGATCGCCGCGGCGATCGTGCTCGACGCCGGCGTCGACGCCGAACCGGCCGAGCTGGCCGACTTCGTCCGCCAGCGGCTGCGTTCGACCAAGCAGCCGGCGAAGATCAAGATGTTCGACGAGCTGCCCTACAACGAGACCGGCAAGCTCCTGCGCCGCGTCGTCCGCCAGAACATGGCCGACGGCTGATGTCCGTGCTCCGGTCACGGCAAAGCCGCTCCCTGCGCCTGGCGTGCTCGCCGCGTCCGCTGCGCTTCGCCACTCGCCGCGTTCAACGGTTCGTTCGAGGTTGTGCCTAGGGTTTCGCCATGAGTGACGAGCAGCCGGCCTACGGGCGCGCCTCGGCCGACGACGCCGGCAGCGGCCTCAAGCGGGTGCGTGTCCGCCACTTCGCCAAGGCGAAGGAGCAGGGCATCAAGATCACCGGTCTGACGAGCTACGACTGCCTGACCGCGGGCATCTTCGACCAGGCCGGGATCGACTTCCTGCTCGTCGGCGACTCGGCCGGCAACACGGTGTTCGGGCGGGACACGACGCTGCCGGTCACCGTCGACGAGCTGATCCCGCTGACCCGGGCGGTGGTGCGCGCCAGCAAGCGCGCCCTCGTGGTGGCCGACATGCCGTTCGGCTCCTACGAGGTCGGCCCGACCGAGGCGCTGCACACCGCGATCCGCTTCATGAAGGAGAGCGAGGCACACGCCGTCAAGCTCGAGGGCGGGGTGCGCAGCAACAAGCAGATCAAGGGCATCGTGCGCGCCGGCATCCCGGTGATGGCCCACATCGGCTTCACCCCGCAGAGCGAGCACGGCCTCGGCGGTCACGTCATCCAGGGTCGCGGCGAGGGTGCCGCGGCGCTGATCGACGATGCCCACGCGGTCGAGGAGGCCGGGGCGTTCGCGGTCGTGCTGGAGATGGTCCCGTCGGAGATCGCCGCCCAGGTGACCAAGGAGCTGTCGATCCCGACGCTGTCGGTCGGCGCCGGCCCGCATTGCGACGGCCAGCTGCTGGTGTGGACGGACTGGGCCGGGCTGACCACGGGCCGGATCCCCAAGTTCGTCAAGCGCTACGCCGACCTCGCCGGCACGCTGCGCGCCGCCACCCAACAGTTCATCGCCGACGTCAGCGGCGGCACCTACCCCGCGCCGGAGCACGAGTACGACGGATAGCAGTCGGCGACGCCGTCCTCCGCTCGGCGTCGTTCGGGGAGTCGACAACCGGGGGTCGGTCGACGGGGAACTGGCGCGATCAGTGCCGTGGCAAGTTGACGACGGCGCAGGACGCGGTCGGGTGCATCCGCCGGGCGACGTCGTCGCCGTCGCGCCGTTCACGTGCACGCCGCAGACGTTGTGCGCCGTGCCCGCCGCCCGTCTGCGCGCCGGCGAGCTGCGCGACATCCGCATCGACCATCCCGCGTCGCTGGCGCCGTGGTGCGAGCCGAGCGTGCTCGACGGGATCGAGCTGCACGACGACTACGCGACGCCGTTCGACCGCGCCGCCGTGCACGCCGGCGCCGTCGAGTACCTGCCGATCGGGTTGTGGAAGACCGACACGGTTCCGGACGGGTTCACGTCGCGCCCCGACGTCCTCCTGGTGCCGGTGTCGCCGCCCGACCGGCACGGCTGGTGCAGCTTCGGGCCGGGCGTGTGGCTCTCGGCGACGTTGTCCCGCAGCGCCGCGCTCGTCATCGCCGAGGTGCACGAGGACTTCATCCGCACCGGCGGCGAGAACCACATCCACATCGATCAGCTCGACGTGCTGATCGAGGCCGACGCGCCCGTGGGGGCGACGCCGGCGGTGCCGCTGGCCGACGAGGAGGTCGCCGCGGTCGAGGTCATCAGCTCGCTGGTCGCCGCCGAGTGGGGATCGTCGACCTCGTCGAGCGCGGCGTCGTCACCGGCAACCGCAAGACCATCCACCCGCGCAAGGTCGTCGGCAGCGCACTCGTCGCCCTGGGCCGCGACGAGATGGACCGCATCGACGGCAACCCGGTGTTCGAGCTGTACGACTTCGGCCACACCGACGACCTCCGCCGGCTGATCCAGGTCGAGAACTTCGTCACCGTCGACAACGCGCTGCAGGTCGACCTGACCGGCCAGGTGTCGGGTGAGTCGATCGGCAACCAGATGTACACCGGCGTCGGCGGGCAGACCGTGTTCATGATCGCCGGGGCGTACTCGCCGGGCGGCAAGTCCGTCAGCGTCACCCCGTCGAGCTCGGTGCCGACGGCGACCGGCACGCGGGTGTCGCGGATCGTGCCGACGCTCGACCCCGGCGGGGTCGTGACGGTGCCGCGCACCTACGTCGACGACGTCGTCACCGAGCAGGGCATCGCCACCATGCGCGGCAAGACGATCAAGGAGTGGGTCGGGGCGCTGCTCGACGTCGCCCACCCCGAGTTCCGCGCCCAGCTCGAGGACGACGCGAAGCGCCTCGACGGCACCTGAGACGTTCGTGCTCCGGTCGCAGCCAAGCTGCTCCCTGCGCCTGCCGTGCTCGCCGCCGCCGCCGCCGCTTCGCTTCGGCGCTCGCCGCGCCTCGGATCAGAAGTCGGTCAACCGTCAGTTGTCGCGGCGGCGCAGGCGGGAACGGATCACGGCACGGATCGACGCGGCGCGACCGGGCTCGGTCTCCTCGTCGAGCGAGGCAAGGCGTTCGGCGAGCTGCTGCAGGGCGGCGAGGTTGGCCCGCCACAGCTGGATCAGCGACTCAGCCGCGTCGGCGCCGGTGATCGGGTTGCCCATCGACTCGGCGAGCCGGCCGACGATCTCCCGGATCGTGTCGTCGCCGAGGACGATGCGAACCGAGCCGTCGTCGAGCCGGATCTCCATCTGCCGGGCGGCGGCGAGCTCGGGGGTGATGTCGGTGGTGCCCTCGACCGCGGTCTCGTCGATCTTGGTGACCACGCTGTCCGCATCGACGCCGAGCGCGGCCAGCACGTTGCCGGCCACGCTGCCCTCGGCCATCGCCAGCGCTTCGAGCAGGTGGTGGGTGGCCAACGGCGCGACGAGCTGGCGCTGCTCGCCCAGCTCGACGACACCCACTGGGTGCCGCTCGCCGTCGCCGAGGCGGAGGCCGGCGTGTCCCGCTCGGCGCTGCGCTCGTGGTACCGCAACCGGCAGATCCCGTCGCGGCTGGTCGACGGCCCGAACGGTCCGCAGCGGCTGGTGCCGCTCGATGCCGTCGTCGAGCGCGCCGCGAAGTCGCCCCGCCTGCAGCGCCGCGCCGCGGCGAGATCAGCCTCGAAGCCCAGGTCGCGCTGCTGCGCCGCCACGTCGACGAGCTGGAGCTGCGCCTGCAGGCCCTGGAGCGCTCCGCCCCGAGGCGGCGACCACCTTCGAGGACTTCTTCGCCGCCGCCCGCTTCAACCCCAACGCATCGCTGATCACCGGCTCGGTCTGCGGCGTGCGCGTGCAGGACGTCGAGGATCCGCTGATGCAGAAGATCCGCTACGTCGACAAGCTCGTCGACGAGCTCGCCAAGGGCCGCTCGATGCACAAGGTCCTGCGCGGCGAGCCGAGCAGCGCGACCGCCACCAGTGCGTGATCAACCCGTGCCGGACGTACCCCGCCGAGGTTCACCGCCTGCTGGATGATGTCGGCGCTGGCGATCGTGACGAACTTGCCGCCGGCGATCTGCCTCGCCGTGGTGATCGCCTCCTCGACGCTGCTCGTGAACGTCGTCCGCGGGAACCGCTCCGCGGCGCCGTCCGGCGGAGGACGGTGGGTCACGACGACCAGCGGCGCGCCGGCCGGGTGGTTGTCACCCCAGCCGTCGGTCTGGTCGAACAGCCGACGGCCGGCGATCATCGCGCCGCAGCCCGACATCAGCTCGCGCAGCATCGGCGCGCTTGCGGCGTCCACCGCGAAGCTCATGTCGTCCTGCGCGCTCGGCACCGCGACGTCGCCACCCCAGTATCACTCGAACAGCTCCGCCGGGTTGTCGTCAGGTTGAGCGACGAAGCCGTCGAGCGACATGCACATGTGGGTCAGCACCTTGGCCATGCAGTTGTGACTCGGCTGGCGTCGCCGACTCATCGGTCGACGCCCGTTCCGTCGATATGTGTGACGGTCGCTCGCAGCAGGTGGGTGACAATGCGGCGATGAGCGATGTCGGGTTGGACTTGGGACGCCGCATCGTCATCACCGGCTTGGCGGGGTCCGGCAAGAGCACGCTCACCGTTGCGCTCGCAGCCAGGACCGGCTTGCCGATCGTGCACCTCGACCTCGCCTACTGGAAGCCGGGCTGGGTGGCGCCGTCGGAGTCCGAGTGGCGAGAGAAGCAGCGAGCCGTGCTCGCCGGCGACGCGTGGATCGCCGACGGCAACTACCGGGAGACGCTCGACCTCCGGCTCGAGCGCGCGGTCATCGCGCAGCATCGCGGGCACGTCGCCGTCCACGTGCTCCGCTCTCGTCGGTCGATCGACCAGTTCCTGGAACGACCGAACGAACATCGAGCGGCCGCCGGAGACGGCTGATCGGCGCGAAGCCCGGGACGCTCACGGAGCGAACCGCGACCTCCGTCACGGTGGCGGTGGCTTCCGCTGATAGACGATCGGGTGTGGTCGTCGGCGATGGGTTCGGGGTGCCGCCGCTGGTGCGCCAGTGTGCGTTGGCCGCCGGTGACGTCGGGCGCCGTTGGCTGGCGGACCTGCCGAGGGTCGTCGCCAGGCTGCGAGATGCGTGGGAGCTGGAGCTCGGATCGGTCTACCGGGGTGGCACGGCCGGGTTCGTAGTCGCCGCCAGGGACCGATTCGGCACCGACGTCGTGCTCAAGGTGGCGATGCCGCTCGACGACGAGGAGATCGCCGGGTTCGCCCGCAGTGTTGCCGTCCATCGCCTCGCCGATGGTCGCGGTTGCGCGCGGCTCCTGGCCCACGACGACGGTATGTCGGCGCTGCTCCTCGAACGGCTCGGGCCGAACCTCGACGAGCTCGCGGTGCCACTCGACGAGCTCCTGCAGATCGTCGCGGCAACGCTGCGCTCGTTCTGGCGTCCGGTCGACGAGCGCGTCGCGCTGCCGACGGGCGCCGAGAAGGCGGCATGGCTGTCGAGGCTGATCGTCACGACGTGGGAGCAGCTCGGTCGGCCCTGCTCGCGCGAGCTGATCGACCGGGCCGTCCGCTGCTGCGACGAACGCGCCGCCTCGTTCGACTGGCGCCGTGCGGTGCTCGTCCACGGCGACGCCCACGGGTGGAACACGGTGTCGACGGGCGACGGTGGTCACAAGTTCGTCGACCCCGAGGGGCTCTGGTCCGAACCGGAGCACGATCTTGGGGTCCCGATGCGCGAGTACAACGCTGCCTTGCTCGCCGGGGACACGTCCCGGCTGGTCCGCCTCCGCGCCGAGTCGCTGGCGGCGGCGTGCGACGCGGACCCCGAGGCCGTCTGGCAGTGGGGCTTCGTCGAACGAGTGTCCACCGGACTCGTCAACCTCCGCGACTTCACCGGCGCCGCCGACGCCGCGGCCTTCCTCAGCGTTGCCGAACGCAGCCGATGAGGTGGCCGACCGAGCCATGCCCTCCGGGTCGGGTGCCGTCGTCCTGCCGACCGGGATGCCGACGCCGACGTGATCGAAAGTTCGCCCCGCCTGCATCCAGACGGGCCGTTGCGACGCCTATCAGGATTGCGTGATCGGTCGTGACGTTGATCTGGCGCCGGAGTCGGCGTTCTCGGTGTTCTTCGAGGACCGGTACGTCGCGACCCTGCGCGGCGCGTATCTGCTGACGGGCTCCAGGTCGGCTGCGGAGGACGTCGCCCAGGACGCGTTCCGTGCGGTGTGGGAGCGCTGGGGCGACCTGACCAACCCTGGCGGCTATCTGTGGCAGGCCTTGACCAACCGAGGCTCGCTCGTTGGGCCGCGTCGAGCGGCGCCCGCCGCGGCTGCCGACGATCGATCCCGCCGGCGACGCAGACGCCGACGCCGTCGCCGTGCGCGAGCTGCTGGACCACCTGCCGCAGGCGCAGCGCGAAGCGATCGTGCTGCGCTACTACCTCGGCCTGCGCGACCCGGAGATCGCCGAGGCCATGAACTGCCCGCTCGGCACGGCGAAGTCACACGTGCGGCGCGGGCTGGAATCGATGAGAAGGGCACTGCGATGACCGACCTCGAAGACCGCGTGCGCCGCGCGCTCGGCACGATCGCCGCCGACGTCGACGCGCCCGACGATCTGTCCACGGTCGAGGCCACCGTGATCGGTGGAGCGGTCGAGCCGGTGGCGATGCGACGGCCGCCACGCCGCCGGCTGTGGTTCGCCGCGGCGGCCGTCGCCGCGGTCGGGCTCGGTGGCGTGTGGACCATCGCCTACCAGTCCAACGGTCGCTCCGGCAGCCTCGCCAGCGCGCCGCAGATCGCGTCGGCGACCAAGCCGATCGACGGCCTGGGCACGCTCACCGTCACGACCGGCGATGACGACACGGTGTGCCTGACCCCGGCACTCGACATCGGCGGTGGTGGCGCCGGCTGCGTCGACCGTGCCGTCTACGAGTCCGGCGAGCTGTGGAGCGCGGTCACCAGCCCGCTCGGTGCCGTCCTGTTCGGCGTCGCGCCCGCCGGCGACGCGGTGCGCGTCGAGATCGCCGGACGGACGATCACGGCTGATGCCGACGGGTTCTGGTGGACCGATCTCGACGGCACGGAGACGTCGTTCACGATCGTGACCGTGGACGGCCGCTTCGAGGAGCGGCTCGATCCCACCACGGCGACGTCGAGCACGGTCGCCGGCGGCGGCGCGTCGTCGACCAGCTCGTCGACGCTTGCGGGCGTGACCGAGGCGCTGGTACCGGCCCTCGACGACCTGCCTGCCGGGTTGGTGCCGATCGCCGTGACGAGCTCTCGGGCCGGTCCGGCCACGGCCGAGCCGAACGGCCGGCTGCGCACGACGATCGCCCGCTACACCAGCGACCGCACCGCGATCGAGCAGTTCGTGACGTTCGACGTGTCGCCGGCGATGAGCGACGGTGCAGCTCACCGAGCGGTTCGGCGAGCCGACCGACACCGGCGAGCAGGTCGACGGGTCCCCGCTGCTCACTGCTGCCCCGGGCCTCCTGCTGTGGCGTGAGGACGATCGGGTCGTGTCGGTGAGCCAGGGACCGTCGAAGATGACCGATGCCGAGATCGCCGCCGTGGCGTCCGGCGCTCAGCGGCGGGCCGATGGCGCGCTCGATGTCGTCGATTCACCCGCCGGCTGGGAGCAGATCGAGACCGGAGCGAGCCTGGACACCCCCGGCGGATCGATGTGGCGGGTCGACTACGGCGGCCCACGGTCGTCCGAGGCCGACGCACCCGAGCTGATGGTGAGCCGCGTCGCCGACCCTGGACAGACCGCCGAGGCCGGGCTGCTCGACGTGAACGGCGCGCACGCCGTCGACGTCGACGGGCGACGAGTGATCGTCACCAGCCGCCCCTGGTTCCCCCGCAGCGTCCAGGTCGCCTGGGACGACCCGGACGGCTGGCAGACGACGCTGGAGTACCGACCGCTCGACGACCTGCGTCCGATCGCCGACTTCGAGCAGACCGTCGTCGAGATCGCCCGCAACCTCCAGCCGGTCGGCACCGACGACTGGTCACGGCTCGTCGACGAGGCAGCCACCAACGCGACGCAGCGCAACCATGCGGCCTGGCTGCCCGGCGTGCTGGCCGACAACGAGCTCACACCACGCGGCGCCGTGGCGCTCGGCGAGCAGATGACCCCCGTGTTCGTCGTGCCCGTCGCCCGAGCCGACGGCTCGACGACGACCTGCGAGATCGCCCGGCGCCAGCTGGTCGCCTGCCACGACACCGACACGACCGACGGCGCCGCGCTGATCGACCCCCAGACCATTCGGGTCGCGACCACCGACCCTGCTGCCGCCCACGCAAACGTCATCTCGTCCGACGGTGGCGCCATGGGGCTCACCGTCGGCCCGACCGGTGACGGCGTCGGCATCGTCTACACGACCGTCGACCCGACACGCGCCGCACCCGACTGCGTCGAGCTCCGCAACGACGACGACGAACCGCTGCGCACCATCCCCATCAGCCCCGCCACCACGTGCACGGCGCCGCCGTGACGGCGCCCGGCGCTGAGTCGGTCGTTCGGTGCGCCGTCTCAACGTTTGGCTGCAGTCGGGGAAGCTCGTCATGTCGTCGAGGACGGTCAGGGCGGTGTCGACCGCGGTGGCGAGCGTCCACCGCCGCCCTTCTTGCTCGAGCGCACGTCGTTCGTCCGACGTCGTCGCTGCGAGGCTGTCGGCGGCTGCCCACAGACAGATCGCCTGGTCCGGAGCCCGTGGTCGAGCAAGACGTGCGACGCAGCGGAACGAGTCGGCAAGGAAGACCCCCATCGACGAGGACGCGGGCCACGAACTGGCTCGCACCCTGGGTCACGACGACCGGCTGTTGTTCGTAGCCGCCGACGTCACGGCCGAGGACGCCGTCGCCGCCTACGTCGCCGAAGCGACTTCGTGGCTCGGCCGAATCGACGGGTTCTTCAACAACGCCGGGATCGAGGGGGTCGTCGCACCGTTGCCGGCGTATCCGATCGACGTCTTCGATCGGGTCGTCGCGGTGAACCTGCGCGGCGTGTTCCTTGGCCTGGAACACGTCATGGCGGCAATGGCTGCCGACGAGCGCGGCGGGGCGATCGTCAACACGGCGTCGGTCGCCGGGCTCATCGGCGTCGCTGGGATCAGCCCGTACATCGCCACCAAGCACGCCGTCGTCGGCCTCACGAAGGTCGCAGCGCTCGAGGGTGCCGGTGTCGGCGTGCGGGTGCCTGGCCCGATCGAGAGCCGGATGATGGACACGTCGGAAGGCGGCGTGATGTCCCTGCTCCAGTCGACTTCCTGCTCGCTCCGACCTCGAGCTACATCAGCGGCGCGTCCATCCCGATCGACTTCGGCCTCACCGCCCAGTGACCGTCGCCCGCAGCCACCGCTCATCCGGCTGGGTAAGGGAGGCTCATCGGTGGGCCGGGTACGGTCGCTCGACATGGTCGACATCGACGGTGACTGCCCGGCGCGCTTCGCCAAGGTCAAGGACGCGTTCGCTGCCAACTTCACCGACAACGGCGACGTCGGGGCGTCGGTGGCGATCACGCTCGGCGGCGAGCCCGTCGTCGACATCTGGGGCGGCACGCTCGACCGCGAGGGCACGACGCCGTGGGAGCGGGACACGATCGTCAACGTCTTCTCGACGACGAAGACGATGAGCTGCCTGTCGCTGCTCGTGCTGGCCAGCCGCGGGCTCGTCGACGTCGACGCCCCCGTCGAGCGCTACTGGCCGGAGTTCGGCGCCAACGGCAAGGGCAACGTCCTGGTCCGCCACCTGCTGTCGCACACCGCCGGCCTGCCGGCGTGGGAGCAGCGCATCGCCACCGAGGACCTGTACGACTGGGACAAGGTCTGCGGCCTCCTCGCCGAGCAGGCGACGTGGTGGGAGCCCGGGTCGAAGTCCGGCTACCACGGGATCTCGCAGGGCAACCTCGTCGGCGAGGTCGTCCGCCGCGTCGACGGCCGCTCGGTCGGCACGTTCTTCGCCGAGGAGATCGCCGGACCGCTCGGCGCCGACTTCCACATCGGCACGCCACCCGAGTGCGACGACCGCGTCGCCCTGGTGATCCCGGCGCCACCGCTGCAGTTCGGCAGCGCCGACGGCTCCGTCGAGGTGCCACGGGACTCGATCCCGTACCGCGCCGCCAACCCCCGCCTGGTCGCCGAGGAGTCGTGGACGATCCCGTGGCGGCGCGCCGAGATCCCGGCGGCCGGCGGCCACGGCAACGCCCGCAGCGTGGCGCTGGCCCAGTCGGTCGTGTCCGCCGGCGGCTCGGCGCGCGGCGTCGACCTGCTGTCGAAGGAGACGATCGACCGGATCTTCGACGTGCAGGCGGCCGGGCGCGACCTCGTCCTCGGCATCGGCGTGACGTTCGGCGTCGGCTACGGCCTCAACTCGCCGAAGAACCCGATCGCCCCGAACCCCCGGGTCTGCTACTGGGGCGGGTGGGGCGGCTCGCTGGTGGTCAACGACGTCGACACCGGGATGACCGTGGCCTACGTGATGAACCGGATGGGCGAGGGCACCGTCGGCGACGACCGGGCGCACACCATCCTGCGCGCCGCGTACGCCTCGCTGGACGGCTGACCCGCGGGAGACGTCCGCTGACGGCGGACGACGCCCAGCGCACGCTCGTGCGCTTCATGCTGCTGTCGATCGCCGCGTCGTGCAGGACGATCGCGCTGAAGGTCGCCGCCAAGCCGACGGCCGGCACCTGCCGACCGACGATCCCACGTCCACGTCCTACGGGGACGAGCCCACCGACCGACCGTCACCGGCTGACGCGTGAACCGGATCGGCTCGCTTCCGAGCAGGACCGGTGCACGCGTTCGCTAGACCAGCTTGCGTTCGCCGCTGACGTCGTAGAGGACGATCGAGGTGCTCGCCGCGGCGACCCGCGGGACCGGGCCGACCGGGTCGCTGCGCAGGGCGGCGAGGTGGGCGTCGAGCGCGGCCTGGTCGGTCCAGCGCTCGAACAGGACCACGCGGCCAGGCTCGGCCGGGTCGGCGGCGAACGTGTACTCCAGGCAGCCGTGCTCGGCGCGCGAGCGGCGCATCATCGCCACCCGCTCGGCCAGGAACGCGTCACGCTGAGCCGGGTCGACGTCGAACGTCCCGCCGACGACGATCACGACGCGCCGTCCGGAGCGGGCGCGTCCGCGTCCTTGCACGGCACGACGAGCACCGGGATGTCCGACTCGCGGATGACCTCCTTGCTCACCGAGCCCTCGACCAGCCGGGCGAACCACGAGCGGTCCTCGTGGCCGACGACGATCACGTCAGCGTGGTGCTCGTGGGCGGCGTCGAGGATCGTCGTCACCGGATCGCCGGTGTCGCCGATCGTCTCGGCACCACGGAGATCGGTCGACTCGGCGACCTCCTCGGCCTGGCTCTGGGCGATCTTCGTCGACTGCTCGATGTCGATCGGCCACAGCCCGCTCGTGTCGCCGACCATCATCGGTGCAGCCATCGGGCTGACCGTGCCGAACGGCGCCGTCCACCCGGCGACCGGCACCTGTGCGCAGTTGAGCACGAGGTACTCGGCGGTGTCGCCGAAGAGCCGGTGGGCGGTCCGGGCGACGGTGTGGGAGTGGTCGGTCCCGTCGACAGCGATGAGCACGCGCATGCTCGAAAGGTACCCTCGATGCTCGTGCTCACCACGGTCCCGAACAGCGCTCGACGCTCGATCGAGGCGGCCGTCGTCACCAACGAGTGGTTCGATCACCCGGCGGACGAGGCGATCGACGTCGTCGCCGCTGCGGCGAACTGACCCGAGACGCGTCGAAGGGGGCCGGGGCATCTCGCCCCCGGCCCCCTTCGTCGTAGATCCCCTACTCCTCGACGATCAGCGCCGTCACCATCCCGAACATCCCCTCCGAACCCTCGGCATGGTTGAGGATGTGGCAGTGCCAGGCCCACACGCCGGGCTCGACGGCCTTGTAGAGCACCGTGTAGCGCTCGCCCGGGGCGACGTTGATCGTGTCACCGGGCATCGGTTCGTCGAGTGGCACGCCGTCCTTGGCGATGATCCAGCCGACGGGCTGGTGCAGGTGCATCGGGTGGGCCATCAACCCCTCGTTGAAGTAGTTGACCTCCATCACCTCGCCGACCTTCATCTTGTACGGCTCGGTCGCCGGGAAGCTCTTGCCGTTCAAGCTCAGCCCGATCGTGCCGGCGTCGTTCAGCACCAGGTTGACGTGCTGGCTGACCGTGCCGTAGCCCTGGTCGATCAGCTTCTGCGGCACCGGGATCTCGTCGATCAGGAAGGCGCCGAACAGGCCGTTGGGCACCTGCACCTGGGCGTTGTGGTGCGAGTGGTAGATGCCGACCGCCGGGCCCTTGGCCGTGAACTCGTAGGTGAAGCTCGACCCGGGCGTCACAGCATCCTGGGTGAACGGATCGACGCCGTCCATCGAGTTCGGGACCTCGATGCCGTGGAAGTGGATGACCGTCGACTCGGGCAGGTTGTTCTGCAGGACGATCTTGACCTTGTCGCCCGACTGGACGTGGATCGCCGGCGCCGGGACGACGCCGTTGTAGGTCCAGGCCTCGACGAACTTGCCGGGCTCGACCTCCCACTGGACGATCTCGGCGGTCAGGTCGAACTGCTTGGTGCCGTCGGCGAGGATCGTCGGCTGCAGCTCGTCGCCGCCGTGGCCCTGGGTCGCCGCCGGGAACTGCAGGGCGACGGTCTTCATCATCTCGTCCATCTGCTGCCAGCTCATCGTCGTCTCGGTCGCGCCACCCGAGGCGCTGTCGCCGAGCTCGCCGTGCCACCGATCATCAGCTCGCCGGTCATACCCGACGCGGCGTGGCCGGCGATCTGGCAGATCATCGTGTACGTGCCGTCGGACAGACCGGTGAGGTCGAGCTCTTTGGTCTCGCCCGGCTGGACGTCCCCGGTTGCACGCCCGCTCGGCTGGATCTCCAGGTTGTGGGCGGCCGAGCCGTTGTTCGTCACCTTGAGGATCCCGCCGCCGGTCGGCAGCATCACCATGTCCGGCGTGAACTTGAACTCGGACATGCCGACGTCGGCGGACGCGATCGAGGCCGCCTGGGCGCCACCGCCGGCGGAGGAGCCGGAGCCGCTGTCCCCGCGGTCCTTCATCGCCCAGAACGCTGCGAACAGGGCGGCGACGGCGACGATGAACGCCAGCCAACCGAGCACCATCTTGTCGCTGGTCTTCTTCGGTTCGGGTTCGGACAGCTCCGGCTCGGGCGCCGAGGCCGGCGGGAGACGCTCTTCGGTGATCATTCGGTGAGCGTCGCACCGGAACCCGGTAAGCCGGTACGGCCGCAGGCCATCCGCTGTCGGGACCTTCGGCCCTATGCGCTTCTTCCGGCGACCGCTTGGACGACGAGGACGGAGGCCAGGGCCGGTGGTCGCCTCGCGCACCAATGTGACGGGATGAGCGAGCCAAGCGAGCGAGCGGACGTCACGGTGCGAATCGCTCAGTGGTGCGCACTGACCTCCGAAGGCCCCCAGGCGCCTATGGTGCACCGGTGAGCGCTGAGATCGTCGTCGGGTACAACGGGACACCGGCTTCCCACGAAGCCGTCGAATGGGCGGCCAACGAGGCGGGGACCCGCGGGGTCGCGCTGCGGGTCATCTGTTGCTACGAGATCCCGTACAGCGCGGATTCGCTCGGACTCAGCGCCGCCGACTCCGTGGCCGCGCTGCTCGACGCCGCCCAGCGGCTCGCCGCCGAGGCCGCGCACGCGGCGGCCGCGGCCGTGCCAGGCCTGGAGGTCACCGCCGAATCGTCGGTCGGGCCGGCGTCGCGGGTGCTCGTCGACGCATCGCACGGCGCCGACCTGGTCGTGCTCGGCACGAGCGACCACCACGGGCTGATCGCCTCGTGGCTGGGCAGCACGCCGCGCTTCGTCGTGCGCCGAGCCTCCTGCCCGGTGGTGGTCGTGCGCGGTGCTGCCAGTCGCGGCAGGCCGGACCGGGTGGTCGTCGGCGCGGACGACTCCGAGCCGTCGAAGCGGGCCATCGAGTGGGCCGCTGCCGAGGCCGACCGCCACGGCGTCCCGCTGCTGCTCGTCCACGCCTGGTGGTACCAGTACGGCGGCGGGTCGGCGGGCCGCGACATCACCCGCGTCGACGCCGCCTCCGTCCTCGAACGTGCCGAGGCGCTGGCGCGCGAGCAGTGCCTCGGCACGATCACCGCCGAGCTGCGCGAGGCCGATCCCGTCCCCGCCCTGCTCGACGCCGTGCGCGACGGCGACCTGCTCGTCCTCGCCGCCAGCGGCCGCGGTGCCATCGCCCGCGGCCTGCTCGGCTCCACGGTCAACGGCGTCCTCGAAGCCGCCTCCGTCCCCGTCGTGGTGATCCCCACCAATCGCTGACCGGCACGCGCAAGCGTGTCGCGGACTGTCAGGATGCGCCGATGACGGTCCTGATCGCGACGACGCAACCCGTCGCAAGCGGTGACGTTCGGTCCAACGGCATCGTCGCTCGCGACCTGATGAGGCGTGCCGCCGCGGCGCAGGCCCGGTTGATCCAGTTCTCGGAGGGCTTCCTGTCCGGCTACGCCAAGGAGGTCGTGGCCGACTGGGACGACGTCGACTGGGACGCCGTCCGATCGGAGACCGACGAGATCGCTCGGCTCGCCGCGCAGCTGCGGCTCTGGGTCGTGCTCGGCTCGGCACACCCGCTGACGCCACCGCACCGGCCCCACAACAGCCTGCACGTGATCTCCGACGAAGGCCGGATCGTCGATCGCTACGACAAGCGGTTCTGCTCGAACACCGAGATCACCCGCTTCTACAGCCCCGGCTTCGAGCCCGTCGTGTTCGACGTCGACGGCTACCGCTTCGGCTGCCTGATCTGCATCGAGGTCAACTTCCCGGAGCTGTTCGCCGAGTACGAGCGCCTGGGCGTCGACTGCCTGCTGCTGTCGGCGTGGCCCATCGACGACATCTTCCTGACCAAGGCCCGAGCGCTCGCGGCGATCAACTGCTGCTGGCTGAGCCTGTCGGTGCCGTGGCAGAGCCGCTCGCTGATGCCGTCGACGATCGTCGGCCCCGACGGTCGCGACCTGGCGACCGCCGGCGCGTCAACGGACCCGTGCGTGGCGACCCTCGACCGATCGACGCCCGAGCTTCACGTCGCGCTCGACCTGGCACGACCGTGGCGGGCGACGGCGCGTCACGGCGACCTCTACCGCAGCCGCCGAGTGGTCGACGCCCGCAGCTCCGATCGCACCTGCCGCTGAGCCGAAGCGCGCACTCCACGGGGAGTGCGGCACGACGATGCGCTCGCCTTACCCGACGGCGATGCCGTCGAGGACGGCGATGAACTCGTCGGGCGTCGACATGAACGGCGAGTGGTCGGTCTCGAAGACGACGACATCGCCGGCGCGGGTCGACATCCACCGTTGCATCTCGGGGTGGATCGCCCCGTCGTGCTGGCACAGCAGGTAGGTCGACGGCACGGTCCGCCACGGCTCCTCCCCCGTCGGGACGCCGAGGCAGGCGGTGGCGGTGGGCCGCATCCGCGCCGCGGCGGCGTCGGCGGCTGCCGGGTCGCAGTCGTTGTAGAAGCACGACCGCGCCGCATCCGCGCTGACGATGATCCACCCGTCGTCGGTCAGCTCGGCCTGCTCGGCCAGCGGCACCGCCGGGAAGTCGGCGGTGCGCACGAGGAAGACGTCGTCGCCGTCGATCATCACCGCGGCGACGTAGACCAGGTGGCCGACGTCGTCACGACCCCCGGCCGCCTTGGAGATGACCAGCCCGCCGTAGGAGTGGCCGACGAGGATCGCCGGGCCGTCGACCCCGTCCAACGCCCGGCCGACCGCCGCGGCGTCGTCCTCCAGGCTCGTCAACGGCAGGTCGAGGGCGATCGCCGTGTGACCGCGCTCACGCAACGACTCCGCCGTCGACTCCCAACACCACGCCCCATGACAGATCCCATGTACCAACACGTACGTGCTCACTCAGCCGTCCTCCACCTCGAAGATCACGACACCGTAGGAGCTGCCGGCCACCGTCACTGACACGAGGCGCGGCGAGCGCCAAAGCGAAGCGGAGGCGGCGAGCACGGCAGGCGACGGGAGCCGATTTGCGACGACCGAGCACGAACGTCAATCAGGCAACATGTACGGCAGAGGGACGCCGTCGGCGGGGAGGCGGCGGCGGCAGATGGCTCGGCCGGTGACGGAACCGGGGACGATGCGCAGCCACTGGTCACGGTTGCCGGCGGCCCACGGGTGCAGGCGCAGGACGTCGTCGTCGAGCAGCCGGTCGGGGTCGTGCAGCGGCCACATCCGGCCATGGACGACGACGCTCCAGCCGGTGCGGTGCCCGGGTTGCAGGTGGTCGACCTCGAAGGCCACGTCGGAACCCGTCCCGAGCGCGGCGAGCATCGTGCTGCCGGCCGTGCGCAGCACGATCGAGCGGCGGGCCACGGCGAAGTTGACGGGGAGGACCTGCGGGCCGTCCGCTCCCGTGAAGCCGACCCGGCCGACGCCGGTCACCGCGGCCACCCCGATCAGCTCCCAGCACTCGTCGAGATCGAGCGGTTCGAACGTGGTCACCCACTCGTCGTCGATCGTCGTGATCGGCGACTGCTGCGCTGCCTGACTCATCGCTGGCCCTCCTGCTCGGGACCACGGTGCCCCGCACGCCACGCGATCGACAGTGCCGAAGGTCCCGACCGGTCAGGTCGTCGGCCCACCCGGCGCGGCCGGGCTCGACAGCTCCTCGATCGCCCGCCGCCGGCGCCTTCGCCGGCTCTGCGGCGTCTCGGCGACGACGAGCTTCTCCCGCCGCCGCTCCATCTGCACGGCCTTGACCGCAACCTGGATCGCGCCGGCGAACGGCACGGCGAGCAGTGCGCCGACGAAGCCGAAGATCGCCACGCTGAGCAGCACGCTGAGCAGGACGACGAGCGGGTTGATCTTCACCCGCCTGGCCATCACCGCCGGGTACAGGACGCCGTTCTCGATCTGCTGGTAGACGACGAAGAAGATCACGGCGATGATCCCGGCCGTCGGCGAGTGGAAGAAGGCAGCGAGGCTGGCGACGATCGCCCCGATGGTCGCCCCGACGAGCGGGACGAGGTCCGCGACGGCGACGAACAGCGCGAGCACGAACGCACTCGGCACGCCGAGCACCAGCAGACAGATCACCGCCGTCGTCCCGGCGATGGCACTGATGATCAGGTTGCCGATCATGTAGCCCGACACCGCCGCGGCGGCGTCGAGGGTCGTCGTCCGCACGGCCTCACGGCGCCGGGCCGGCACCAGGTTCAGCGCGGCCTGGCCCATGATGCGCGTCTGGCTGAGGAACAGGAACGTCAGCACGGTGATCGTCAAGAACGCGATCAGGCCGCTGAGCACCGCTGTCAGGTACTGGAACGAAGAGCTGCTCAGTCGCTCGGCGAAGTCGTTGAGCTCCCGCTGGTGGTCCTGCACGAGGCTCTGCAGGTGCAGCTTGGTGACCAGGCTGCCGATCGGGCCGGTGCCGGCGGCGGCATCGTCGATCGTGCCGGGCAGGTCGGTGACGATGTTGATCAGCTGGGTGCGCACCGGCAGCAGGAACAGCGTGAGGAGCCCGAAGACCGTCCCGAGCGTGGTGAACACGACGACGCCGGTGGCCACGTTGCGCCGCCCACCGACGCGCGTCTGCACCCGGCGGGTGGCCGGGGCGAGGACGATCGCGAAGAAGCCGGCGACGACGATCCAGCTGATGACCTGGACCGTCATCAGCACGACCTGGACGAGGATGTACGTGCCGAGGACGACGCCGACGGAGGCGACGATCGTCGCCCACGGCACGTCCGCCCAGGTCTGGCGGGGCCGCTCGGGTGCGGCGGGTTCCGTCGCAGGGGCGCCCAGGATGACGGCGCGGTCCGTGGATCCGCCGTCGTTCACCTGGGTCACGTTGCCCAGCTTGCCCGGCGGCCGACCCCGCCGCTGCTCCGGCGCGCCGCGACCTGCGCGTCGAGGGCGCGGTACAGCTTGGGCAGCTCGAGGGGCAGCGCGGCGACGTCGTCGATCACCGCATAGCGCTCGCCCGGGCACATCACCCGCAGGTAGTCGTGGCCGGAGGGGTCGACGGTGATGCAGAACGTGACGATGCCGCGGCGCTCGGCCTCCTCCAGCGCCTTGGCCGTGTCGGCGACGCCGTATGCCGAGTCGCCGCGGCGCGGCCCGTAGTCGCGGTCCTGCGGGTAGCCGTCGGACACGACGACGAGGAAGCGGGTGCGCGCCGCGTGGCGGCGCAGCGTTGCCGTGGCGTGGCGGATCGCCGGGCCCATGCGCGTGTACGAGCGCGGCTGCATCGCCGCGAGACGCGCCCAGGTGCGCGCCGACGGGTGCTCGCCGAAGTCCTTGGCGACGTACAGCTCGACGCCGTCGCGCCCGGCACCGCTGAAACCGTAGATGGCGTGCTCGTCGCCGAGCAGGTGCAGCGCGTCGCAGATCACCGCCAGCGACTCCTTGGCGACGTCGAGCACCGTCGGTCCCTGCGGCGCGGGCGACTCGTCCTCGTCCCACGGCGAGCCGCGGTACAGGATCGTGTCCGGCTCGTCGGGCTCGACGTACTGCACGGGTGGCGGTGGGTCGACCGGCGTCGACGTCGACGAGCTCATGTCGAGCAGGAACACGGCGGCCACCTCGCGGGCGCCGCGCACCTGGCGGACGTGGAGGTGGTCGTCGTCGATCGAGCCGGCGCGGCGGTCGACCATCGCGGCGACCACCTCGTCGAGATCCAGCTCGCCGCCGTCGCGCTCGCGGCGCATCCGCCGCCACGTCTGCGGGGTGATTCGCGCGAACTGGTGGCGCACCTGGCGTGTCAGCGCGGCGTGGCGGCGGCGGACGTCGGCGATGAACCCGGGGTCGCCGCCGCGCAGCGGGCGCTCGTTCACCCGGCACCACGCCGTGAGGTAGCGCTGGCCGAGGTGGTCCCACTCGTCGTACAGCCAGCTGCGCCCGGCACCCGGCTGGCCCGGCGTGGCGGCGACGTGCACCGGCACCGACGGGCGCGGCTCGTCGGCGTGACCCTCGGTCGGCGGGCGGCGCGGCGCCTCGGCGGGCAGCTCGCCGTCGCCGACCGCGCCGTCCCCGTCGAGGCCCGGCGCGTCGTCGAGGTCGACGACGAAGCCGAGGACGTTCGGCATCGTCGTCTCCTGCTCGACCCGGTCGCCGTCGGCACCACCCGGCCCGACGGTCGCCGGCCCGTCGGGCACGGATTCGAGCACGAGCTCGAGGTCCTCGCTCACCTCGCCGACCGGGCACAGCGTCAGCGCCAGCTCGGCGGCATCGGCGACGGTCCAGCGATGCAGGTCGCCGCGCCGGTCGAGCCCGGCGAGCACCGCGGCCATTGCCGGGCTCGGCCGTGGCGCGTCGAGCTGCTGGACGCGGGCGACGTCGGCCGCCGCGCCCGGGAAGCGGCGGGCGACGTGGGCGTCGACGCGCCACTCCTCGATCGCCGCGAACACGGCCGGCAGGCCGGGACGGTCGGGGTGGGCGGCGAGGAAGCCGCGCACGTCGAAGGTGCGCGTGCCGAACAGCTCGTAGCCGGCCTGGTGCAGCACGGCGTGGCGGAAGGCGACGCGGTCCAGACCGCGGTCGCCGAACGCGCCGATCTGCTCGGGCACGACGACGACGGTCTCGCCGTGCAGGCTCGTCAGCGGCCGGCGCCCCGACGGGTGCTGCCCGGCGTCGACCTCGAAGCGCACCGGCCGCCCGAGCAGTGCCTCGGCGAACATCGCCGCCGCCCGCTGCACCTCGTCGAACCGCACCGTCACCGCGACCGCCACCATCCGACCCGCCGGTCGAGTCGCGATGAGCTGTGAGCCGGACAGATCGGCTCATCACTCATCGCGGCAACACGACGTCGACGATGTCGGCCACCGCCTGCTGGACGTCGGGGTCGTCGCTGACGGCGCGCACGACGGCGACGTCGCAGGCCCGCCGGGCCTCGACGCCACGGGCGCACAGCTGCGCGGCGTAGACCAGCAGGCGGGTGCTGACCCCTTCCTCGAAGCCGTGCTCGCTCAGGTCGCGCACCCGCCAACCGATCTCGGCGAGGCGGGCGGCGAGCACCTCGCCGACGCCGCCCTCGTGGCCGACGATCGTCGCCTCGACCTCGGGCGCCGGGTAGTCGAACTCGAGGCTGACGAAGCGCTGGCGCGTCGACGGCTTGAGGTCCTTGAGGACGCTCTGGTAGCCGGGGTTGTAGGAGATCACGAGCAGGAAGTCGGGGTGGGCGTCGAGCTGCTCGCCGGTCTTCTCGATCGGCAGCACCCGCCGGTGGTCGGTCAGCGAGTGGATCACCACGGTGGTGTCCTTGCGGGCCTCGACGATCTCGTCGAGGTAGCAGATCGAACCCGTGCGCACCGCCCGCGTCAGCGGCCCGTCGATCCACACCGTCTCGTCGCCGGCCAGCAGGTAGCGGCCGACGAGGTCCGTGGCGGTGAGGTCCTCGTGGCAGGCGACGGTGATCAGCGACGTCGCCCCGCTGTGACGCTCCGAATTCGTCGCTTCGCTCCGTCCGGGGCGCAGCCGCCAGGCCATGTGCTCGACGAAGCGCGTCTTGCCACAGCCCGTCGGCCCCTTCAGCAGCACGGGCAGGCGGGCGTGGTACGCGGCCTCGAACAGCTCGACCTCGTCGCCGACGGGCAGGTACCAGGGGGCGTCGGACATGCGGATCAGTGTGTCAGCCGAGTGCCCGTCCCATGATCTCGGCCACCACGTCGCTCTTGGCGTCGGCGTAGTCCTGCACGTACCGCCAGCGCCGCACGGCCAGTGCCCGCTTGGTGTCCTCGTACAGACGACGGTCGGCGTCGTCGGCGCGCAGGTGGTCGCGGAACGCCAGCATCCGGTCGACCTCCGGGCAGCCGTCGGGGAACGCGTGCAGGTTGACGTCGACGTCGAACCGCTTGAACAACCGGTGCTCGAACCAGTCCGGCTCGCGGAGGTGCAGGACGTAGCCGGCCGCCTCCATGTCCGGCACGTATGCGGCCTCGTCGGTGGTGTCGGCGACGACCAGGACGATGTCGACGATCGGCTTGGCCGCCAGACCCGGCACCGATGTCGACCCGACGTGCTCGACGGCCAGCGCCCGCTCTCCCAGCGCGCCGCGCAGCCGCGCCGCCTCGGCGGCGAACGCGTCCGCCCATGCCGGGTCGGGATCGGCGAGGAGCACCGGCGCGTCGTGGACCACCTGCGGCGTGACGAACTCCGGTCGGCTCACGCGCCGAGGCTATGACGGTTGGCGAGCGCCAGCGAGATGGCGTCGGCCACCGCGGCGGTGTCGGCACTCGCCCCGGCGATGAAGTTCGAGCGGCGCGTCCGCAGCAGGTTCTGCCCGAGGACGTACATGCCGGGGGCGCCGGTGACGATGCCGCCGGCGTGAGCGATGCGGCCCTTGCGATCGAGCACCGGGACGTCGAGCCAGCGGTGATCCGGCCGGTACCCGGTCGCCCAGACGACCGCGGCGATCTCTCCCGAGCGCAGGTCCAGCTCCAGCACCGGACGCGCCGGCACCGCCGTCGGCTCGAACCCCGCGGCCTCGGCCGCCTCCACGCCGGCCGCGACCGCCCACTCGTCGACGCGGCGCAGCAGCCGCTGCAGCTTGAGGTCGGCGAGGGCGACGACGTTGGCCAGCGAGCCGGCGAAGCGGGCGAAGCCGCCGTCGACGCGGCCGATCCGCCCGACCAGCCGCACCCCGTGCGCGGTGAGCGTGGCGAGGTCGATCGTGCGCGCCTCGGGCGACCCGATCAGCTGGGGTGACGGCAGGTTGCGGGCGCGGACGAGATCGTCGATCTGGTCCCAGCGCTCGTCGAGGACGCCGGCGGCGTCCATCCAGCGCAGGATGTCGCGGCCGCGATGGCGGCGCGGCAGGCGGACGTGCTCGCCGACCGACAGCGTCACCGGGCGGCCGCTGGCCTGGATCTCCTCGGCCAGTTGCACGCCCGTCGCCGACGCGCCGACGACCAGCACGCCGCCGTCGGGCAGGTCGCGGCGGCGAGCGGTAGGTCATCGGCGTCAGCTGGACGATGCCGGCGGGGATCCCGGCGGCGAGCGCCGGGACGTTGGCCACGTTGCACGCCCCCGAGGCGATCACCAGCGCGCGGCACCGCCACGTGCCGCGATCGGTGGCGACGGTGTAGCCGCCCTCGGCGCGGCGGACGCGGGTGACCGTCGTGCCGGTCTGCACCGGTGCGGCGATGTCGGCGGCGTAGGCCGACAGCGCCGTCACCAGACCGGCGACGTCGGTGAAGCCGTCGGGATCGTCGACGGCACCGGTCTGCCCGGGGAGGCGGTTCATCCAGTTCGGGGTCAGCAGGCGCAGCGAGTCCCAGCGCTCGGTGCGCCACGAGCTCGCCACCTCGCCGCGCTCGAGGACCACGTGGTCGATCGAGCGCTCGGTGAGGCGGCGGCTCATCGCCAACCCGGCGTGCCCGGCACCGATGACCACGACCGTCGTCTCGCGGCGACCGAGCACGATGCGGCTCGACCTCACCACTCGCTCAACACGCGGCGAGTGCCGAAGCGCAGCGGAGGCGGCGAGCACGGCAGGCGAAGGGAGCAGCTTGGCTGCGACCGAGCACGATCAGACAACGGTGATGTTGGTGGGGTTGGTGAAGATGTCGAAGACCGCCGAGCGCTTCTGCGATTGGGCGACGACGGCGCGAAGGTCCTCGGGTGACGCGTCGGCGTCGATCTCGAAGCGGACCTCGACGGCATCGAACCCGTTGCGGACGTCGGGGTCGGCACCGAGGATCCCGAGGACGTTCAACGTCCCCTGCAGGTGGGCGGTGACCGAGCGCAGCTGGATCTGGCGCTGCTGGGCGACGGCAGCGACGCCGGCGGTCAGGCAGGCCCCGAGCGCCGACAGGGCGATCTCGACCGGCGTGGCGCCGCGGTCCTCGGACGCGAAGCACTCGGGGTGGTCGGCGAGGAACGTGAACGTCTGGCGGTGCTGATGCTCCTGGCCGAGCCCGGCGAAGCCGTCGACGGTCGTGGTCGAGTGCGTGCCGTGAACCCAGCGGCTGGTGGCCCGCCAGGTGAACTCGGCGGCGGCCGGCGCGGCGCTGAGCGCTTCGCGGGCCGCGAGCAGGGCCTCGGTGTTGACGCCGTTGTCGACGGGGGTGTCGGTGATGCTCATGGTTGGTGCTCCCTTGTTGGTTGTGGTGGTGATGGGATCTCGGGGCCGTCAGGGACGACGGGCGGTGGCGACGACGAACTCGCCCGGCACCCGGTAGCCGGGTCCGTCGGCGTAGGTGAGGATCGAGGCGAGGTACTCGGCCTCGGCGCCGCGCCGCGTCGCCGGGTCGAAGCGAGAGGCGGCGAGTGCGACCGGCCCGCCGTCGAACGCCGCAGCGAGCGCGTCGGCGGCGTCGGCGTAGACGAGGTCGACGGCGAGCCGCTGATCGTGCACGTCGACGAACCCGGCGCGACCGAGTGCGGCACCCAGGGCACCGGGCGCGCCGAGGGCGAAGAACAGGGGGCACACGTCGGAGCTGACGCGGGCGTCGACGATCGGGAAGATCCCGGCCCAGCCGCAGTTGCGCCGCTCACCCCAGACCGATGCGACGACGCGGCCGCCGGGTCGCAGGGCGCCGTGCATGCGCCGCAACGCCTCGACGGGTTCGGGCACGTACATCAGCCCGAGCGCGCACAGCGCGACGTCGCGACCGTCCTCGACGTCCAGCGCCTCGGCGCCGACGATCTGCGCCTCGACGTTGGCCAGCCCGGCGGTGGCTGCCCGGCAGGCGACGATCTCGATCATCTTCGGCGAGATGTCGGTGGCCAGCACCGAACCGTGTGGCCCGGCCTGCCGGGCCACAGCCAGGGTGACGAGACCGGTCCCGCAGGCGACGTCGACGACCCGCTCGTCCGGCTGGACGGCCGCTGCGGCGAGCAGCGCATCGGTCGCCGGCTGCAACTGCGTCCCCCAGGACCGCTCGTAGGTCGACGCGGCGCGGTCCCAGCCGGCGCGCTGCACCCGACGCATCAGCTTGGCCTCCATCAGGCCACCTCGCCGGCAGCGACGCCGTCCGTGATCGCCACCGTGCGCTCGACGGAGGCCGGCCGCACGAGGTCGTCGAGCACCGGGCTGAGCCGGTCGCCCTCGTCGAGCACGCGCATCACGTCGGCGACGGGCGCCGGGCTGTCGATCTCCACCCGGCAGCGCACGGCGCTGAACCCGGGGCGTTCGGGCGAGTCGGCGAGCAGCATCCCGGCTACGGCGGCGTCCGTCTCGACGAGGACGCGCAGCGAGCGCAGCGGGACGCCGTGGCGAGCGGCGCGCAGCCGGTAGCTCATCGCCATGCAGCTGCCGAGGGCGGCGCGCACCAGCGCGCTCGGCGACGGCGCGGTGCCATCGCCGCCGAGCCGCTCGGGCAGGTCGGCCTCGATCCGCCACGGCCCGTCCTCGGTGGTGCAGCGCAGGCCACCGTCGAGCGTGGTGACCGACCGCGCCGTCCCCACCCCGAAGCCCGGCCGGGTGGCCAACGCTCGTTCCAACCGCTCGATCGCTCCAGCGATCTCCTCATCCATGCCTTCACGTCCCATCTTCGTTCGGTCGATCGACCGAACAATGCACGCGACTCGCAGGCAATGTCAATGCCCTTTCGTGCAGTAGTTGACAGTGAGTGACGTCTGAACAAGACTCCGTTTCGGTCGACCGACCAACATCGAAGGAGGACATGTGAGGTCAGCGGCGGCGGAGTCCGACACGGCCACCTCGATCCTCGCCGCGGCCCGCGCCAGGCTGCTGGTCGACGGGTACGCCGGGCTGTCGACGCGCAAGGTGGCCCAGGAGGCGGGTGTGCCGCTGTCGCAGGTCCACTACCACTTCGGCTCGAAGGGGGCGATGGTCCTCGCCCTGCTCGAGTCGGAGAACCGCCGCCGGCTGGCCCGCCAGACGCAGATGTACGGGCAGGACGTCCCGCTGTGGCGCCGCTACGAGCAGGCCTGCGACTTCCTGGAGGACGACCTGGAGAGCGGCTTCGTTCGCGTCCTGCAGGAGATGATCGCCGCCGGCTGGTCCAACCCGGAGATCGCCGAAGCGGCACGGGGCGTGCTGGCCGGCTGGTACGAACTGCTCACCGAGGTGGCCACGGAGGCGGCCGAACGGCTCGGTGGCCTCGGGCCGTTCCAGCCGGCCGAGGTCGCCGCGCTGATCGGCAACGTGTTCATCGGCTCCGAGGCGCTGCTGCTGCTCGGATTCGACCGGCATCAGCTGCCGATCCGCGCCAGCCTGCGACGCGTCGCCGAGCTGATCCGCACCGTCGAGGAGCAGCCACGGTCGAACGGCAAGCCGCGGAAGAGGACGTGAGCGATGCGCGCCCGCGAGCCCGACGACAGCGGCTTCGTCGAGCGCGACGGCGTGCGCATCCACTGGGAGTCGTTCGGCGACGGTGACGTCACCGTGCTGCTCGCCCCGACGTGGTCGATCATCCCGTCACGGTTCTGGAAGCTGCAGGTGCCGCACCTCGCCCGCCGCTTCCGGGTGATCGCGTTCGACGGTCGTGGCAGCGGGCTGAGCGACGCGCCGATCGGCGCCGAGGCGTACACCCACCTCGAGTTCGCCGCCGACCTCGGCGCCGTGCTCGATGCAACCGGCGTCGAGCGCGCCGTGCTCGTCGGCCTGTCGTGCGGGACGACGTGGACGGTCCAGTACGCCGCCGATCACCCCGAGCGGGTCAGCGGCCTCGTGTCGATCTGCCCAGCGGTGCCGTTGACGCCTGGGCACCCGGAGCGCCGGGTCCATCCGTTCGACGCACCGCTCGACACCGCCGAGGGATGGGCGAAGTACAACCGCTTCCACTGGGAGCGCGACTACCGCGACTTCCTCGAGTTCTTCTTCGCCCAGATGTTCCCCGAGCCGCACTCCACCAAGCAGATCGAGGACTGCGTCGAGTGGGGGCTGGAGGTCCCGCCGTCGGTGCTGATCGACGCGACCATCGGGCAGACGGCCTGCGGGCGCGAGCAGTTCGCCGACGTCTGCCGCCGGGTCGTCGCGCCGGTCCTGGTGATCCACGGGACCGAGGACCGCATCCGCCCCTACGACGGCGGGGTCGCCCTCGCCGAGCTGACCGGCGGCGAGCTCGTCACCCTGCCCGGCAGCGGCCACGGCCCGCACGGCCGCGATCCGGTGCGCGTCAACCGGTTGATCGAGCAGTTCGTCGACCGCCTCCACCCGCGGCCGCGTCGGTCGAGCTGGACGCCGGCCCACCGTCGCGCCAAGCGGGTGCTGTACCTGTCGTCGCCGATCGGGCTCGGCCACGCCCGGCGCGACGCGGCGATCGCCGACGAGCTGCGCAAGCTGCAGGCCGACGTGCAGATCGACTGGCTCGCCCAGCACCCGGTGACCGTCGTCCTCGAACGCCGTGGCGAGCAGGTCCATCCGGCGTCGCGGCTGCTCGTCAACGAGTCGGCGCACATCGAGGCCGAGGCCGGCGAGCACGACCTCCATGCGTTCCAGGCGATCCGCCGGATGGACGAGATCCTCGTCAACAACTTCATGGTCTTCGACGACGTCGTCAGCGACGGCCACTACGACCTCGTCGTCGGCGACGAGGCGTGGGACGTCGACCACCTCCTCCACGAGAACCCCGAGCTGAAGCGGTTCGCCTACGCGTGGATGACCGACTTCGTCGGCTGGCTGCCGATGGCCGACGGCGGGCCCGCCGAGGCGGCGTTGACCGCCGACTACAACCTGGAGATGATCGAGCAGCGCCAGCGCTACCGGCGGCTGCGTGACGCGTCGATCTTCGTCGGCGACCCGGACGACGTCGTGCCCGACACGTTCGGCGCCGACCTGCCCGGGATCCGGGAGTGGACCGAGGCCAACTTCGACTTCGCCGGGTACGTCACCGGGTTCGATCCGCTCGAGGTCGCCGATCGCGAGCGTGTCCGCGCCGAGCTCGGCTACCGGCCCGACGAGCTGGTCTGCCTCGTGACGGTCGGCGGCTCCGGCGTCGGCGGCGACCTGCTCCGCCGGGTGCTCGACGCCGTGCCCGCGGCGCGGCGCCTCGTCGGCAACCTGCGCTTCGAGGTCGTCGCCGGGCCGCGACTCGATCCGGCCGCGCTCCCCCGCCGGCGCGGCGTTCGTGTGCACCGCTTCGTCCCGGACCTGTACCGCCAGCTGGCGGCGTGCGACCTCGCCGTCGTCCACGGTGGGCTGACGACGACGATGGAGCTGGTCGCCAACCGCCGGCCGTTCGTCTACGTGCCGCTGCAGCACCACTTCGAGCAGCACTTCCACGTCCACCACCGGCTGCAGCGCTACGGCGGCGGCCGCCGGGTCGACTACCCGGAGACCGCCGACCCGGACCACCTCGCGCAGATCATCGCCGACGAGCTGCGCCGCGAGATCGACTACCTGCCGGTGGCCACCGACGGTGCGGCGCGGGCCGCGGCCGCGTTGGCCGCGCTGCTCTGACCCTGCACGTCGAGGATCGCCGCGGCGACGGCGTCGGGGGCGTCGACGGGCACGAACGTCGACACGCCGGGGACCTCGATCAGCTCGGCAGCCGGGAACAGCTCGGCGAGGCGCCGCGCCGTGCCGATGCCGAAGTTGCGGTCCTTCGCGCCCCACACGATCCGCACGGGCCGCGTGAAGCGGGCCAACGCCGCCTCGGCGTCGACCAGGCAGCGGCGGTCGAGGCCGCGGGCGAAGCGGGCGATGTCGTCGCGGATGCGCGCATCGTGGCGCGCCGGGGAGATCCACCCCTCGGTCAGCGCGGCGTCGCGCGGCTTGCGCAGCAGCATGCCGAAGGCCATCGGCGAGTGGCGCAGCGGGCGTAGACCCATCGGGGCGAGCAGCGCCCTGGTGAGGAGCGGGTGGCGGGCCGCGGCGAACAGCGGGACGAACGCCTTCGGCGGGAAGTTGTCGAACGCGTCGCAGTTGGTCAGCACGAGCCGGCCGATGCGCGCAGGATGGCTGGCGACGAGCAGCTGGCAGATCGCCCCGCCGGTGTCGTTGCCGACCAGCGTCACGTCGTCGAGGCCGAGCGTGGCCAGCACCTCGTCGATCAGGTCGGCCACGGCCTGCGGCGACAGCGCGGCGTCGGGCGACATCGGCGTCCGGTGGCTGCCGAGCGGCCAGTCGACGAGGTACGACGTCACGCCGGCCGCCGCCAGGCGCTCGGCGACGCCGTCCCACAGCGTGCTGTCGACCAGGAAGCCGTGGACGAAGACCACGGGTGGCGTCGCGGCATCCTTCGGCCCGACGACACGGACGCGCAGCTCGCCGGCGGACGTGGTCACGATCCGCTCGGCCGCGTCGGTTACGTTTGCATACAGCATGTCTGCAAGTTACATACGGACTGTACGGAAGTCAAGGGCGTGGTGACACGTCGTCGCCAGGTCGATCGAACCGCGGCCACGCGCGCCGCGCTCGTCGCCGCGGCCCGGCGGCTGTGGGCCGAGCGCGGCTACGCCGACGTCGGCACCGAGGAGATCGTCCAGGCCGCCGGCGTCACCCGTGGCGCCCTGTACCACCACTTCGCCGACAAGGCCGACCTGTTCGCCGCGGTGTTCGAGGCCGTCGAGACCGACCTCACCGAGCGACTGATCGGCGCGGTGGCCGACGCCCCGGCCGAGGACCCGCTGACGCTGCTGCGTGCCGGTGCCGATGCCTGGCTGGCGGCGAGCGTCGAACCCGAGGTGCGCCGCATCGCGCTGCTCGATGGCCCGGCGGTGCTCGGCTACGAGCGCTGGCGCAGCCTGGGCATGAGCTATGGCCTCGGCCTGGTGACGTCGCTCCTGACCGAGCTGATGGACGCCGGCGTGATCGCCCGCCAGCCGGTGGAACCGCTGGCCCGCATCCTCATCGGCGCCCTCGACGAGGCGGCCCTGCACGTCGCGTTGGCAGCCGACACCGACGCGGCCCGCGCCGAGGTCGGCCCGATCCTCTACCGCCTCCTGGCCGGGATCGTCGCGTGACCGCTCATGGCGCGGCGAGGTCGGCGATGAGGTGGGTGACGGTGGCTTCGACGAGGGCGTAGTCGGCGTCGATCTGCTTGCGGGTGTGGCGGCGGAACCGGCCGGCGGCCTCGCTGGCCGCGAAGCCGAGGATCAGCGTGCTGATCACCCGCTCGCCCTGGGCGACGCGATCGTCGGGGACGCCCATCGCGCCGAGCAGCTCGACGACGGTGTCACGCGCCCGGCGCGCCGCGGGCGTGGTGGCGGGTCGCTGGAGCAGCAGCGGGAAGACGGTCGGGTGCCGGCGGGCGAGGCGGCGCACCGCCTGACCGATCGCCGTCAGCTGCTCGGCCGGCGGCAGCGACTCGTCGGGTGGCTCGATCTCGCCGAGCAGGCGCTCGACCACGCCGTCGAGCAGGTCCGCCTTGTCGGCGACGTGCCGGTACAGCGCCATCGGCGTCACCCCCAGCCGCTCGGCGACGGCCTGCATGGTCAGACGGTCGACGCCGACCGCATCGGCGACGTCGAGGCTCGCGGCGAGGATCGCGTCGCGATCGATGCGCCGGGGACGAGCCATCCGCACAGCTTGCCACTGCTGGACGACGACAAAGTAGACAACATAAACATATGTCGTATACTTACGTCATGAACGTGCTCCTCTCCGACGGCTGCGGCCTGGCCTCACGCCAGGCCGCCCGCCTCCTCCACCAGGCCGGTCACCGCGTCGGCGTGCTCACCCCGGACCGGCTGTGCGTGTGCGGCCTGACTCGCACGGTGCACCGGGTCCACCTGGTGCCGCGAGCGGCTGACGGTCCCGACGCGTGGCTCGAGGCGGCGATCGCCGCATACGGCGACGGCTACGACGTCCTCCTACCGACCCAGGAGCAGGTCGCCGTTCTGTCCCGCCATGCCGATCGGCTCGCCGCCGCCGGCATCCGCACCGTCGTCCCCGACTTCGACGCGTTCGCCGCCGTGTTCGACAAGGTCACCGCGAGGGCGACGCTCGACCGCCTCGGCGTGCCCCAACCGCCGTCGTCGGTCGTCACCGGCGTCGACGAGGTCGAGCGATACCCCGTGTTCGCCAAGCTGCCGGTGGCGACGGCCTCCAGTGGCGTGCAACGTGTCTCGTCGGCCGCCGAGCTGACCGCACTGATCGCCACCTGGCGCGCCGAAGGTCGCCTCACCGACGGCCCGATCCTCGCCCAGGAGCCGGCCGATGGGCCGCTGGCCATGGTCCAGGCCGTCTTCGACCATGGCCGCCTCGTCGCCGCCCACGTCAACGAACGCGTCCGCGAGGGCATCGGCGGCGGCGCCAGCCACAAGCGCAGCCTCGACCGCCCCGATGCCGTCGAGTCGATCTCACGCCTCGGCACCGGCCTCGGCTGGCACGGCGCGCTGTCGGCCGACGTGATCCTCGCGGCCGACGGTCCCCTCGTCATCGACGTCAACCCCCGCCTCGTCGAGCCGGCCAACGCGGCGGCGAGCGGCGTCGACCTCGTCGGCCCGCTGGTCGAGCTGGCCACCGGGGGCACCCCGACTCGCCAACGGCCGAGCCGTCCCGGCGTGCGCACCCACCAGACCCTGCTCGCCGTGCTCGGCACCGCCGATCGCACCGGCACCCGCCGCGCCGTCGCTCGCGAGGCGTTCGCCGCGCTCCGGCACCGCGGCGCCTACGAGGCCAGCACCGAGGAGCTCACCCCGCTGCGCGGCAACTGGCGCGGCACCGCGCCGACCGTCGCCGCCGCGGTGATGTCGCTGATCTCGCCGTCGCTGCATCGACGGTTCGTCAGCGGCTCGACCGATGCCTACGCCCTCGGCCCCGCCGCCTGGGCGACGCTGCTCGACGGCGTGCCGGTCACCTGAGGCGCCGAGGCCCGACGGCGACCCGGATCACGACGGCGGAACGACGCCGGCGGCGAGCGAGCTGCGCAGCTCGGCAAGGCGCTGCGAGCTGGCCCGCCAACCGGTGACACGCCAACGGTGGGTCGTGCCCTCGGTGCGTGCCTCGATCACCCACGGGCGACGGAACAGCACCCGGCCGACGACACCGCCGATGGCGACGAGCAGCACGAACAGGACGTCGAACACCGCGATCAGCAGCGGCAGGCCGACGACGAAGAACACGACGATGCCGGCGAGGAGGACGAGCCCGGCCACCAGGTCGTCGGCGCCGACGTCGAAGCAGCCGGCCGCATCGGAGTCCGACCACTTCCCGGCGCGTCGGTAGTAGCCACGAACGCGGCGGCGGATCCGACCCCACACGGTCTCCGCGCCGAGTCGCGGCACCCAGCGCCGGCGCACGGTCCACACCCGCCCGGCGGGGTCGGCGACCCGATCGCTCACGCGGCGGCAGGCTACCGACGCCCCGATGGGCGCTGTGGCGCACGACGGGCGCGATAGGCGCCTGGGGGCTCGCCGACGAGCCGCGTGAAGTCGCGCGTGAAGTGGGCCTGGTCGTACCAGCCGAAGCGGTGGGCCAGCTCGGTGAGCGAGGCGTCGCCGTCACGGTCGAGCTCGGCGACGACGTCGTGCATCCGGAAGCGGCCGAGCACCCACTTCGGGCCGGCGCCGACATAGTGCACGAACAGCCGCTGCAGGCCGCGCACGGACATGTCGAAGCGCTCGGCCACCTGGGCGACGGCGAGCAGGTCGCGGTCGGTGCGCATCGCCTCGACGATCGTCAGCACCCGCCGGTAGTCGTCGTCCACCGAGTCGTGCACCGAGTCGCTCACCGAGTCGCCGACCACCCCGCCGAGCCGGGCGAGCAGCCGGCCGACGGACGCGGTCCAGCGCCGCGCCGGCGCGTCGGGGTCGAGGTCGGCCATTGCCGCGACGTCCGGCCCGAGCACGTCGACGGCCGGCACGACGCGGTCGCGCAGGTCGCCGACGCCGCGGTTCGCCAACGCGGCCAGCCCGCCGGGGCGGAACTTGACGCCGAGCACCCGGCCCGAGCCGCGCACGTCGACGTCGAAGCGCTTGGTGACGACACCGGTGACGACGACCGGGTCGTCGCCGATCTCGGGCCGGGTGCTGCCGACCTCCAGCGTCAACGAGCACGTCGCGTCCGGCAGGATCTGGCTGACGAACAGCGTTCCCGCGGGCAGGTCCCAGCGCAGCGACCAGTAGTACTCCACCCACTCGGCCACGGCGCCGTGGCACTCGTGGCGACGGACGCGCACGTGGCGAGCCAGCCGCTCGGGTCGTAGGACGATCCCGTCACGCGCCGGCAGACCTGCCGCGTCCGTCTCGTCCGTCGCCTTTGTGCAAGCGCCCACCGCCGCGAGGCTACGAAGCTGGCCGGATGACGAAGCCCGTTGCCGAACTGAAGATGGTCACGCTCGACTGCGCCGACGCCCCCGCGTCAGCCCGGTTCTGGTCGGGAGTGCTCGGCTGGGACGTCGCCCACAGCGAGGACGCCTACGCGATGCTCACCGGGCCGGGCGCCGCGCTCGGCTTCGGCACGATCGAGGGCTACGAGCCGCCGGCGTGGCCGAACCCGAACGGGACCAAGCAGTTCCACTTCGACCTCGCCGTCGACGACCTCGCCGCCGCCGAGTCGCGCTGCGTCGAGCTCGGTGCGACCGTCCCCGACGAGCAGCCCGGCGGCGACCGCTGGCGAGTCCTCCGCGACCCCTCCGGCCACCCCTTCTGCCTCACCCTCGCCGCCAACTGGGGCTGACGCAAGGCCGCCGCGCCGGGCAGCCGCCGCTCGTCGTCCGAGTCTGAGGTGCTGATTCGAGTCGCACACGCTGGGCAGTGCAGCCCCAGCGACTCGGACCAACGGCTGGGACTCGGGCACTCCGGGGCCGGATCGCCCGAAACGCGTAAGGTGCAGCGGTGCAGGGCGGTGAGATCGAGCAGGCTGACGACGGGGCGACGCAGCCGTCACGAATCCGGCGGATCGGGCGGGCGATCGTGCGCCGGCCGGTGTCGGGCGGGTTGGTCGTCGGGTTGTTCCTGTGGTGCTGGTCGCTGACGCCGACGCTGATGCCGCGCACCTGGGTGACCCAGGCTGCGGTCGGGGCGGTGTGCGCCACCGTCGGCTACGCGTTCGGGACGCTGGTCAGCCGGATCGTCTGGGCGATCCTGCGCCGTCGCGGCACGACGATGAAGGACGCCTGGTGGCGACGGCTCCACCTGGCGATCCCGGTCCTCGCCGCCGTCGCCGTGATCGTCGGCTCGCCGATGTGGCTGCACTGGCAGAACCGCCAGCGCGACCTGTTCGCGATGGAGCACCTCGGCGCCGCGCAGATCGTGCCGATGCTGCTGGCCACCGTCGTCGTCGGGGCGATCCTGTTCACCATCGGCCGGCTGATCGGCGCGGCCGTGCGCGGCCTGGGCCGCTTCAACCAGAAGCACCTGCCGCGGGTCGCCGCCCAGCCCGTCACGGTCGTGCTGGTGATCGTGCTCGCCGTGTTCGTGCTGCGCGACGTCGCCTTCCGGACGTTCGTCGGCTGGGCCGACAGCACCTTCAGCCTCGTCGACACCGGCACCCCCGACGGCGTCTCCCAGCCGCAGGACGCCACCGTCTCCGGCAGCCCGCAGTCGCTCGTGCAGTGGGACGACCTCGGCTACCAGGGCCGTGCGTTCGTCGCCGGGACGACGAGCGAGGCGACGATGCACGACGCGTGGGGCACCGACGCCGCGCTGACCGCGCCGGTCCGCGCCTACGCCGGGATCCGCTCGGCGGACGACGTCGACGAGCGGGCCAAGCTCGCCGTCGACGACCTCGAGCGCGCCGGTGGCTTCGACCGCGAGGTCCTCGTCGTCGCCACCGCCACCGGCACCGGCTGGATCGACCCCGACGCCGCCGAGGCGTTGGAGGTGATGTACCGAGGCGACACCGCGATCGTCTCGATGCAGTACTCGTTCCTGCCGAGCTGGATCGCGTTCATCACCGATCTCGACCGAGCATCGGTGGCCGGGGCGACGCTGTTCGCCGAGGTCGAGCGACGCTGGCAGGACCTTCCCGCCGACCACCGCCCGAAGCTGCTGGTGTTCGGCCTGAGCCTCGGCTCGTACGGCGCCGAGGGCGCGTTCGCCGCGTCGACCGCCGATGCGTCGGTCGCCAACATGACGGCGCGTACCGACGGCGTCCTGCTCGCCGGGGGGACGAACGGCAACCCGATCCTGCGCCAGGTGACCGCCAAGCGCGGCGACGGGTCGCCGGTGTGGGCGCCGATCTACGACGACGGCACGACGGTGCGCTTCGCCACCCGCGACCCGAAGCAGCCGCAACCGGCCGGCGCCTGGGACGAGCCGCGCATCCTGTACGTCAACCACCCGTCGGACCCGGTGACGTACTGGGGTGTCGACTGGCTGTGGTCTCGGCCGGAGTGGATGGACGATCCCCGCGGCTACGACGTCACCGGCGACGCCCACTGGTTCCCGTTCGTCACCTGGGCGCAGGGCGTGTTCGACCTGATGGCCGGGTTCGGCGCGCCGCCCGGTCACGGCCACGACTACCGCCTCGACTACGTCAGCACGCGTGGGCGCAGATCGCCCCGCCCGACGGTTGGACCGATGCGGAGACAGCGCGCATCGAGGACCTGCTGCACGGCTCGTGACCATGCACACGCCGGGGCTGCGTCCCAGCACCGCGCTTGCCGTCCTCGTCGTCGGCCTGGCCGCCGTCAACGTCGCCGCGCTCGACGCTGGTGCCGTCGCGCTGGCACTTCGTCCTCAACCTGGCGATCGGCGCCAACGCGGTGCTCGTCGCCGGCCTCGCCGGCCTGCGCGCCGACGAGCTCGGCCTGGCCCCGGCCGACGCCGGCAGCGGCCTGCGCTGGGGCGCCGCCGCGTTCGCGGTGATCTCGGCGGTCGTCGTCGGTCTCGGGCTCGGCGGCGTGCTCGCCGACGCCCGCGTCGACGTCGACGCCGGGGCGATGCTGTGGCGCACCCTCGTCGCCATCCCGTTCGGCACCGTGCTGATCGAGGAGCTGGCGTTCCGCGGGGCGATGCACAGCCTGCTGCGCCGCCTCGTGTCGCTGCCGTGGGCGTTCGTGATCGGCGCCGTGCTGTTCGGGCTGTGGCACGTCGTGCCGGCCTGGCGCAGCGGCGGCGGCGCGTCCGGGTCGGTCGAGGTCGGCCGGCTGGCTGGCGTGCTCGGCACGTTCGCGGCGACGACGGTCGCCGGCGTCATGCTCATCTGGCTGCGCGTCCGCTCACGGAGCCTGATCGCCCCGGCGATGGCCCACCTGGCAACCAACAGCGTCACGTTCGCCGTGGCGTGGGCGACGCGCTGAGCCGCGGCGTCACGTTCGCCAGCCGACGTCCACACCAGCCACCCCGACCTGCCTCGTCATCCGCGCGACGGCGTCCCGTGACGAGAGGAGCACCGAGTGCTGCAGGGCGGACGCCCGGTGCGCAACGGGGTGCTGATCCAGCACCGGTCCAGCGTCGGCGCCGCCGTGCTGATCACCATCGGCATCTGCCTGATCCTCATCGCCTTCTGACAGCGTCACGCGCTGCCGCGCACGCGAGCGCGTCAGTGGAGCCTTCGGCGGAGTCGAGGAGTCGACAGATCCGGGCCGAGCACCTCGGCGAGTGCCCCCGACAGGATTCGAACCTGTGGCCTGCTCTTTAGGAGAGAGCCGCTCTATCCAGCTGAGCTACGGGAGCGCGCCAGCCAGCGTACTCATCGGCACCTGACGGCGCGGGTGCGGCGGCGGCGCTTCGTCACCAGCATCAGCACCCCACCGCCGGCGAGCAGGAGCAGCGCGAGCTCCACGGCTCGGTCGGCGCCGAGGCCGGTCGACGGCAGCTCGCCGCCGGCGGCGATCACCTCGATCGACGCGCTGGCGGTGTTGTCGCCCAGCTCGATCTCCTCGTCACCGGTCGGGGTCTGCCCGACCGTGACGACGTTGGTGTGGGTGCCGAGCACGGCGAGCGTCACGTCGATCTCCAGCGTCGCCGTCGCCCCGGCGGCGAGCGTGCCGATCGTCCAGCGCCCGGCCGACACGTCGAACGTGCCGGCGCCCGGCCGGGCGGCGACGAAGGTCAGGCCACCGGGCAGCTGGTCGTCGACGACCACGTTCGCTGCGGTCGACGGGCCGCGGTTCGAAGCGACGACGGTGAACGTCGCCGGCGAACCCTGCAGGCCCTGCGTGCGGTCGACCGACTTGACGACGGCCAGGTCGACGAGCCCGGCGACGGTGCTCGACACGGATGCCGTGGCGTTGCCCCCGTCCGGGTCCGGCGTCGACGACGCCACCGACGCCGTGTTCGTCAGCGCGCCGCGGAAGTCGCCGGCGACGGTCCCGGCGACGCCGATCGTGACGGTGGACGACGGTGCCAGCATGCCGAGCGCACACGTCAGGGTGGACCCGGCGATCGTGCACGAGCCGCGCGACGTCGTCGCCGTGGCGCCGGCGAGCGCGGCCGGGAGCGTGTCGGTGACGACGACCTCGTCAGCGGTCGACGGCCCGGCGCTGGCCACCGTGATCGTCCACACCACCGGCCCACCGGCGATCGTCCCACCCGACGCCAGCACCTTGGAGATCGACACGTCCGCCGAACGGGACACGGCGGTGCTGACGGGCGGCGACGTCACCGCCGGCCCATCGGGCGTCTCGGCGCTCGCCGAGTTCTCGATCGCCGCGCCGGCGTAGGCGGCGTCGACCGTGCCGGTGATGGTGATCGTCGACTGGCCGCCGACGGGCAGCATGCCGAGCCGGCAGGTGACCGTGGCGTCGCAGGTGCCGGTGCTCGACGAGGCCGTCACCGCGACGACGCCGGTTGGCACCGCGTCGTGGACGACGACGTCCTGTGCCGACGACGGGCCGGCGTTGGTGACGGTGACGATCCACTCGATCGGTCCGCCGGCCACCGCCGACGCCGAACCGGTCTTCGTCACCGTCAGCGCCGCCGAGCCGGTGACCGTCGAGGTCGCCGTACCGGTGTTGTCGGTGCCGTCCGGGTCGAGGGTGTCCGAGGCCGCCGTCGCCGCGTTCGTCAACACACCGCGGAAGTCGGCGTCGACGGTGCCGGCGACGACGACCGTCGCCGACGTGCGTGGTGGCAACGTGCCGAGGTCGCAGCGCAGCGTGCCGGTGGTGAGGTCGCAGGTGCCGACCGACGGCGTGGCCGCGGCGCCGACGAGCGCCACCGGCAGCGGATCGCCGACGGTGACGTTCTCGGCGGTCGACGAGCCGGCGTTCGACACCGTGATCGTCCACTCGACCGGCTCCCCGGCGACGGTGCCGCCGGACGTCAGCACCTTGGTGACGGCGAGATCGGCCTCGCGGTCGACACCGGTGGTCACGTCGTCGGCCTCGACGGTGGGGCCGTCGGTCGTCGACGCGCTGGCACCGTTGACGATCGTCGGCCCGCTGTACGCCGGGTCGAGCGTGCCGGTGATCCTCACCGTCACCTGCTGGCCGACGGTCAGCGTGCCGAGCTGGCAGGTCACGCTGTCGTCGCAGGTGCCGACGCTCGTGTCGACGGCGTCGACGACCACCCCGGCGGGCACCGGGTCGACGACGACCACGTCGGGTGCCGTCGAGGGGCCGTCGTTGCGGACCCTGAGCGTCCAGGTGACCGTGTCGCCGGCCACCACGCGATCCGGGCCGGCCTTGGCGATCACCAGCGCCGCGGAGCCGGCGACGTCGGAGGTCGCGGTGGCCGAGCTGTTGCCGTCGTCGGGGTCGGGCGTCGTCGACGAGGCCGTGGCGGTGTTGGCCAGCTGGCCTCGGAACGCCGGGTCGACCGTGCCGACGACCGTGATCGTCACGGGGCTGTGCGGGGCGAGCGCGGCCAGCGCGCATGTCATCGTGCCGGCGGTCAGCGGGCAGGCGTCGGCCGCCGCCCCGCTGTCGACGGTGACGACGGGTTGGAGGACCGCTGCCGGGATCGCGTCGACGACGACCACGTCGTCGGCGGTGGACAGGCCGGTGTTGGTCACCGTGATCGTCCAGGCCACCGCCTCGCCGGCGACGGTGCCACCGGTGACGGTCTTGGTGACGACGACGTCTGCCGATCGGGTGACCTCGGTGACCACCGGGTCGGCGATGACCGGCTGGCCACCCGGCGCGTCCGGCGAGGTCGCCGACGCGGTGTTGGTGATCGAGGTGTCGTGCAGCGCGGGGTCGACGGCGGCGGAGATCGTGACGGTGGCGGTCCCGCCGACAGGCACCGTGCCCAGCTGGCAGGAGACCGTCGCGTCGCAGGTCCCCGCCGTCGACAGCGCCGCCGCCCCGGTCACCCCGGCGGGCACGACGTCGTCGATCACCACGTCACGAGCCACCGACGGCCCGAGGTTGGTCAGCTCGATGGTCCACTGGATGGCGTCGCCGGCGATCACCGTCGCCGGGCCGGACTTGGTCAGCGTCAGCTCGGCGAGCGACGTCACCGTCGACGTGACCTCGCTCGAGTTGTCGACGGCGTCGGGATCCGGTGTCGCCGCGGTCACCGACGCGGCGTTCGTCAACGAGCTGCCGGCGTGGTCGGCCGCCAGCGTGCCACTGATCGTGATGACGATCGGCGCGGCGCCGGGGGCGACGTCACCGAGGTCGCAGGCGACGGCGGTCGTGCACGTCCCGTCGGGGACACCACCGATCGTCACGCCGGAGACGCCCGCCGGCACGACGTCCTCGACGGCCACGTCGGTCGCCAGTGACGGCCCGCTGTTGGCCACCGTCAGCGTCCAGGTGACGGTGTCGCCGCGGATCACCGTGGCCGGCCCGGTCTTGACGATGCTGACGTCGGCTGACGGGCTCGACGAGGTGGTCGTCGACGCCTGGTTGTTGCCCGGAACCGGATCGGGCGTCGGCGAGCTGACCGCGACGGCGTTGGTCAGCGTGGTCGCCGCCGCGGCGGCGGGCAGTTCGGCGGCGATCGTGATCACGACCGCGGCGGCGCTGCCGACGCCGAGCTGGGGATCGTGCACACACCAGCACTGCTGCAGGTGACGCCGGCGGGGCCGGCGAGGACGACGTCGGCGAGCCCGGTCGGCAGCGTGTCGGTGACCATGACGTCGCGGGCCACCGACGGGCCGGCGTTGCTGACCGTCACCGTCCAGTGCACCGCCTCACCGGGCACCGCCGGGTCGACGTCGGCGCGCTTGGCGACGGCGACGTCGGCAGACGCATCGACCGTCGTGGTGGCGGTGGCGCTGCGCCCGTCGGGATCCGTCGGGTCGGCCTCGGGTGTCGGCGACGTCAACGTCGCCGAGTTCTCGATGTCGCCGGGCAGGTAGCCGGCGGGAACGGTGCCGCTGACCGAGATCCCGACCTGCGCGCCGGGCGTCAGGTTGCCGAGGGCGCAGGTGATCGTGTCGCCGTCGAGGGTGCACGAGCCCTGGCCGGGCACCACGGTCATCGCCCCGAGGCCGGGTGGGAGCGTGTCGGTGACCACCACCCCGGTCGCCATCGACGGTCCCGCGTTCGTCGCCGTCAGCGACCAGGCGATCGCCGTCCCGGCCGTCACCGTGGCCGGTCCGGACTTGGTCAGCGTGAGGTCGGCGAGCGGGGTGACGTCGGTGGTGATCGTCCCGGGCGCGACCGGTTCACCATCGGGTGTCGGAGTGGCCGTCGCGACGATCGCCGTGTTCGTCACCGACGTCTGCGTCGTGGTCGGGTCGACGTGCACAGGGATGGTCACCGTGGCCGTCGCCCCGGCGCGGACGATGCCGAGCCGGCAGTTGAGCACCTGCGCGTCGAACGTGCAGGCGCCCTGGGACGGTGTGGCCGGCGCCTCCAGCGTGAACATCGGGTCGAGCTGGTCCTGGCTGACGGTGGCGTCGGCGTCGGACGGCCCGGTGTTGCGGACCTCGATCGTGTAGACGTACGACCGACCCGGGACGATCGGCGATGCGTCGACCGATTTGGTGACCACCAGCGACGCCTCACGGGCCACCGCAGTCGTGACCGCGGCGATGTTGTCGGCGCCGTCGGGGTCCTCGACCGCACTGGACACCCGGGCGCTGTTGATCAGCGATGTCGCCAGCGAGCCGGAGTCGACCGTCGCGGTGACGGTGACCGTCGCGTCGCCGTCGTCGGCGAGCGTCGCCCAGTCGCAGGTGAAGCCGGCGGTCACCGGCGTCGAGCACGTCCCGCCCGCCGAGGCCGTGACGCCGACGTCGGTGAGCCCGGGCGGCAGGGTGTCCACGAGGTGGACGGCCGTGGCATCGGACGGCCCGGCGTTGTGGACGGTGACCGTCCAGGTGATCTCGTTGCCGGCGAGCACACCGCCGGCGGGCGCTGCCGTCTTGGTGACGGACAGATCGGCGAGCTGATTCGGGTCGGCGTCGGCGCTCGACGAGTTGTTCGCGGTGTTCGGGTCCGCCGTCGAGGACACCACCGTCGCGGTGTTCGCCACCACTCCGGTGGCGGTCGGCGCGAGCGTGCCGCTCACCGTGATCGTGATCGGCGCCGACGACGCCGGGAGCGTGCCGAGCTGGCAGGTGAGGTCGCGCTCGTCGAGCGCGCAGGCCGGCGCGCCCGGCGTGACGACCAGCCCGGCAAGCTCCAGGTCGCCGGGCAGCGCGTCGGTGACGAGGACGTCGTGAGCGTCGGAGGGGCCGGCGTTGCCGACGACCAACGTGTAGGTGATCTCGGCGCCGGCCGTCGGTGCCGGCGGCGTGATCGTCTTGGTGATCCACACGTCGGCGGATGGGACGACCGGAGTGCTCGACGTCGCCGTGTGGTCGTCGGTGGTCGGGTCGTCGGTGCCGGTCGCCAACGTCGCCGTGTTGACCATCGGGGTGACGGTGACGTCGGCGGCGATGGTGGCGGCGATGTGCACCCGCGCCTGGACCCCGGGACCGAGGTCGCCGATCGCGCAGTCCAGCGTGGCTGCGGGCGGGCACGTGACGGTCGGCTGGCCGATCACGTCGATCGTCACGGCGGTGGCGGTGACGCCGGCCGGCAGCGTGTCCTGGACGCTCAGGGACCGGGCGACGGACGGGCCGGCGTTGCTCACGACGATCGTCCACCCCGCCGGTGAGCCGGGCACGAGGGCCTCGGCGTCGGCGTCGGCGTCGGCGACCTTGGTGACCGAGACGTCGGCACCCGGCTCCAACGTCGTCGTGACCGAGCTGGCGTTGCCGTCGGGATCCGGATCGGTCGTCGACGCGCTGACGCTGGCCGAGTTGGTCAGCGAGCCGAGCGCGCCGGGGGCGACGGTGGCCGTGACGGTGACGGTGGCCACCGAGGTGCCGACCGGAACTGCCCCGAGGTTGCAGGTGGCGGTCCCCGACGACACGGACGCGTCGGCCGGCGCGGCGATCGCGCACTGCACGCCGCCGACGCTGACGCTCGGCGCCACGAGCCCGGGCGGGAGGACGTCGGTGACGACGGCGCCCTGAGCCACGGACGGGCCGGCGTTGCTGACCGCGATCGACCACGTGACCGGGGAACCGGGCACGGCGGTCGCCGGACCGGTCTTGACCATGCCGAGGTCGGCGCTCGTCGACACGGGGCTGGTGACACCGGACGAGTTGTCGGTCGGATCGGGATCGGTCGTCCCTGCCGCGACCGTCGCCGTGTTGGACATGCTCCCGGCCAGGAAGCCGGCACCGATCGTGCCGCTGATCGTCACCGTCGCGGCCGCGCCGGTGCCGACGCCGATGTCGCCGAGCGGGCAGCGGATCGTCGTCGAGTCGACGTCGCAGCCGATGCCGACCGACGAGACGGCGGTGACCCCGGCGAGCCCGGCGGGGATCGCGTCGGTGACGACGACCGAGCGCGACACGGACGGACCCTCGTTGGTCACCGTGACGGTCCACGACGCGTTCTGCCCGGCGACGAACGGCGTGTTCGCCGTCTTCACCACCCCGACGTCGGCGCTGGTACCGAGGTCGGTGGTGGTCGTCGACGTGTTGTTCGTGAGGTCGTCGTCGTTCGACGTCGACGACACGGTGGCGGTGTTGGCGACGTCGGCCAGCCAGCCGGGATCGACCGTGCCGTCGAGCGTGATCGTCGCCGTGGCACCCACCGCGAGCGTGCCGATCTGGCACAGCGGCGCCGCCGCGATGTCGCAGGTGCCGACCGTGCTCGCCGCGGCCGAGTACGTCACGCCGGCCGGCGCCGGGTCGGCGACCGTGACGCCGGCCGCGGTCGACGGGCCGCTGTTGCGGACGACGAGCTGCCACCGGATCGCGCTGCCGGCGGTGTTGCCGAACACCAGCGACTTGGTGATCGACACGTCGCTGTCGAGCACGACCGGACCGTCGGCCGTCGCCGTGTTCGGCGTCGGGTCGATGGCCGGGGACGAGGCCGTCGCCTCGTTGTGGACGATCGTCGCCTCCGCCGTCCCGGCGGGAACGGCGACGGCGACGGTGGCGGTGCGCGTCGCCCCGGCCGCCAGCGTCGCCCAGGTGCAGCGCGCCCTCGCCGGCGTCACCGGCGTGGTCGACGAGTCGAGCGGCACGAGCGCACAGGTGCCGCCGTCGCTCGCGGCCGCCGACACGAACGTGGTGCCGGCCGGGATCTGGTCGTCGAGCTCGGCGTCGATCGTGTCCGACGGGCCGTCGTTGCGCAGCGTCAGCGTGTAGGTGACGTTCGCGCCGGCGACGATCGAGCCGCTCGTGATCGCCTTGGTCAACGCCAGGTCGGCGCGGCGGGTGACCCGCTGGGTGACCGACGAGGAGTTGTCGCCGGGCGCCGGGTCGGGCGTCGTCGACGCGACCGTCGCGGTGTTGGTCAGGTCGGTGTCACCGAGTCCAGCCGAGACGCTCACGGTGAGCTGGACGTTGACCACCTCGCCCGGCGCGAGGTCGCCGAGGTCGCAGGAGATGTCGCTGCCCGAAGCTGCACAGGACCCCTCCGTCGGCTCGACCGCCACGAGCGTCGTGCCGGCCGGCAACGGGTCGGTCACCGTGACGGCCCGCGCCACCGACGGCCCGTTGTTCGTCACGGAGAGCTGGTAACCGTGGACGTCGCCGGCGACCACGGCAGCGTCGAGGGGCGTCTTGACGATCGACACGTCGGCGACCGTCGTCACCGGCGTCGTGACGGTCGCGCTGTGCCCGCTCGGGTCCGGGTCGGACGTCGCCGTCGCCAACGTCGCCGTGTTGACGATCTCCGTCCCGGCGTCGAGCGTCGCCGCGACGTTGGCGATGACCGAGACGACCCGCGAGCTTCCCGGCGGGCAGCGTCGCCATCGAGCAGCTCAGCGACGAGCCGTCCGTGACCCGGGTGCAGGTCACGTCGCCGGGTGCGGTGATGCCGTCCGGGAGGATCACCAGCCCACTCGGCATCTCGTCGGTGACCAGGACGGACGTGGCGTTCGACGGGCCGGCGTTGGCGATCGTCAGCGCGTAGGTCATCGACGCCCCGGCCACGGCGGAGCTCGGTGAGCCGACCTTCGTCAACGTGACGTGCGCTTCCTGGACGACCGGGGTGGTGATCGTCGCCGAGTTGTCCGCCGACGACGGATCGGGGGTCGCTGCGCCCACCGAGGCGGTGTTGGCGATCGGCGACGACGCGGTGGTCGCCACCGTGACCTTGACGGTGACGGTCATCGATGCCCCCGCCGGCAGGCGCTCCGAGGTGCAGGTGACCGCCTGGCCGCTCGACGTGCACGTGCCCTGCGACGGCGAGGCCTGCAGCAGCGTCAGGCCGGTGGCCAAGGTGTCGGTGATCGACACGCCCGTCGCGTCGGACGGTCCGTCGTTGGTGACCGTCAGCGTGTAGGTCGCCTCGCCGCCGGCGACGAGGTTCGCGGGACCGGTCTTGGCGATCGCCAGGTCGGCGCTGGCGGTGACGGTGATCGTCTCGGGGTCCGAGTTGTTCTCGGGTACGGCGTCGGGCGTGTCGGAGCCGATCGACGCGGTCGCCGAGATCGTGCCGGGCGCGAAGCCCGGGTCGATCGTGGCCTGCAGCGGGATGTCGACGCTGTAGCCGGGGGGCAACGGGTTGCCACCGTTGAGCGCTTGGAGGTCGCACGTGACCACCTGCCCGGTGAACACGCACGCGCCCTGGCTCGATCCGACGATCGGGATCAACCCGGCGGGGACGACACCGGCGACCTTCGCGTTGACCGCGGCGGACGGGCCGTTGTTGGTGACGTGCACCATGTAGGTGACGACCGTGCCGGCGACGTAGGTGGGCTGCGTGGCCGTCAGGGTGACGGCCACGTCGGCGCTCGTGGTCACCGTGCCGGAGACGGATGCGACGTTGTTCGACAGCGTGGGGTCCGGCACGGTCACGGTGTCCGAGGTGACCGAGGCCGTGTTCGTCAAGGTCGTCGACGACGCCGTGCCAGCGGCGATCGTCCCGCCGACGACGACGGTGACCGTTGCCCCCGGCGCCATCGCGCCGATGACGCAGGTGACCGGAGCGGACTGCGTGCACGTACCCGCCGGCGTCACGCCGGTGACCGACACCTGGGACGGGACCGGATCGGTGAGCACGACGTCGACTGCCGTCGACGGCCCGCCGTTGGCCACCACCATCGTGTAGGACACCGGCCCGCCGGCGACCAGCGTCGCCGGCGACTGCGCCTTGGTCACCGACACGTCGGCCGCGTTCTCCCGCTCGACGCGAACGTCGACGTGTTGTTGGTCGTCACCGGATCGTCGGTGGTCGACGTCACCGACGCCGTGTTCGTCACCGTCGACGACACGTTCGCCGCGGCGTGGACCACGAACGGCCGCGTCACGCTGGCACCGCTGGCCAGCGGGCCGACGGCGCACGTGACCACCTGCCCGGTGGCCGAGCAGTTCGGCCCGGCGACGAACGACAGGTCGGCCGGCAGGGTGTCGGTCGCGGTCACGCCGTCGGCCTGCGACGGGCCGGCATTGGCGATCGTCAACGTGTAGGTCTGGTCGGTGTTCGCCGGGATCGTCGCCGGGCCGGTCTTGACGATCGACACGTCGGCGCTGCGGGTGACGTTCAACGTCGCGGTCGACGAGTTGTTCTCGGCGACGGGGTCCGGGGTGGCCGTCGCAACCGTCGCCGTGTTCGCCAGCGTGGCCGACGCATACGTGGACGCGACCGTCCCCTGCACGGTGATCACCGCTTGCGAGCCGCCGCCGAGCGTGCCGAGCGCGCACGACAGCGCCCCGGCGGTGATCGTGCAGGTGCCACGCGTCGAGGCGACCGTCGTCGCCGTGAGCCCGGCGACGACGGGATCGGCGACCGTCACGGACTGGGCGTCGGACGGGCCGGCGTCGGTGACGGTCAGCGTGTACGTGACGGTGCTGCCGGCCGTCGCCGCCGTCGGGGAGAACGCCTTGACGATGGCGACGTCGGCCGACTGGGCGATCGGCGAGGAGACCGTCGCCGAGTTGTTCGCCGTGTTCGGATCGGTCACCGCCGACGTCGCCGAGGCCACGTTGGTGAGCGACGAATCGCCGAACCCGGAACCGACGCGCAGGACGACGACGGCCTCGATCTTGGCGCCCGGGTCGAGCGAGGCGACGGTGCAGGCGACGGTGCCGCCGACCCAGCTGCCGTCGATCTCGGTGCCGCCTTCGAGCGCGCAGGTGCTGCCGGACGCCGAGCCGGCCGTCGGCGTGACGCTGATCCAGTTCGTCCCGGCCGGCACGACGTCGGTGAGGCGAACCGTCGTCGCCGTCGAGGGACCGTCGTTCGTCGCCGCGATCATGTAGGTGATCTGCGCCCCGGCGTTCGTCGTACCGGCCGGGCCGGTCTTCGTCGCGACGATGTCGGCCGAGCGGGTGATCGTCGTGGTCGCCGAGGCGGTGTCGTTGCCGGCCACGTCGTCGGACGTCGACGACGAGACGCGCACGCTGTTGACCACCGACGTCGCCAGCGACCCAGCGGGCACGGTCGCCGTCACGGTGAACGTCAGCGACGCACCGTTGGCGAGCGTCGCCGCGGTGCAGGTGACCACCTGCCCGCTGTTCGTGCAGCTCGCGCCGGTCGGGGCGCCGACGCTCTGGTAGGACAGGCCAGCCGGCAGCGTGTCGACGACGACGACGTCGGCCGCTGCGCTCGGCCCGTTGTTGGTGACCGTGATCGGGTACTGCACGGTCTCGCCGGCAACCACCGACGCCGGCGAGGACGACTTGGTGACGGCGAGATCGGCGAGGGCCGCGACCGGCGTGCTGACGACGTTGCCGATGAACGCGAAGTCCTTGGCGATGGTCCGCGCCCGATACGCCAGCGACGCGTTGTTGTCGACCGTCGTGCCCGCCGAGGCGCGATCGAGCGTCGCGTTGAACCGGAACGTCACGGTGTCGCCGGGCGCGAGCACGCCACCGGCCGTCGCCGTCGCGCCGGTGCCGACGCGGACTCGGACCGTCCGCGACGCGGCGACGTACTCGGCGATGTCGTCGCCGGTGGCATCGGTCTTGTCGCCGTTGTTGACGCTGCCGGGGCTGGTGATCACCGAGATCGAGCCGGGCACGTACGTCTGGTTGGCCGCCAGCACGTCGGTGACGACCGTCTGGTCGGCGTAGTCGGCGCCGGTGTTGGTGAACGTGACCTGGTAGCGCAGGGTGTCGCCGACCTGTGCCGGCGAATGCCCCGAGAGGTTGGTGACCGTCTTCGACACCGGGTTGAACGCCGGTGTGTACAGGTCGATCTGCGTGGTCACCAGACCCGGGTAGTAGTAGTCCGAGTTGGTCGTCATCGACAGGGTCGTCGACGTCGCGTTGTTCGGCAGGATGCCGTTGGCCACCACCCTGGCGATGTCGACGCCGAAGTTGTTGGCGTTGCTGGCGTTCCTGGCGGTGATGTTCGTCCCCGCGTCGGTGATCCCGGAGGCGAAGAAGTTGTTGGCCGGCCGGGTCGCGTCGCTGAGCGTCGCCCCGTTCAAGGTCACGGTCTCACCGGTGAGCGAGCGGTCGCCCTCCCAGGCGACGAAGCCAACCGACGCGTTGACCACGCCGGTGGCGGGCGTGAGGAAGCCGGACACCGGGATGTCGACCCTGGTGTCGCCGCTCTGGGTCGTGACGTTGGCGAAGCCCTCGAAGATCGACAGGTCGCGCAGCGGTTGCGCCGGGTTGCGGTAGGCGACGACGAGCGACCAGCCGGCGTACCGGTCGAGGCCGGTCGCCGCCTGGATGTCGGCCGCCCAGTACGTGCCGTTGCCGGCGGCGGCCACCTGGCTGGTGACGTCGATCGAACCTTGGTACGGCCCATAGTTGCTGCTGGTGTCGGGCAGCGGGTTGACGAACGATGTCGCCGTGAGCGTCGTGTACGTCGTCCCGGAGGCCGGCGTGCGGAACTTGATGCGGTTCGGGTTCGACCCGGCGGCCACGCCACCCGACCCCGCCACCGTTCGCCCACCCCACAGCAACATCGCGTAGAGCACCACCGATCCGCTCGGCAGGTTGAGGTCGGCCGACGTCGAGTTGGTCGTCGTCGACAGCCCGTCGAGGTCGAGGAACGACATCGTGAAGCTGTTGTTGTTGATGTTCCCGGTGGCCGTCGGGCCGGCGATCTGGGCCGCGGCGCATCCGCTCGCGCTCGTCGGGCAGCTCATCTGCGAGTTGCCGGTGAGGACGATCGCCCCGTTGTCCTGCGTCGTGAACACGGGCGGGCTGAACGAGTTCTGCACCGCGGCCCGTGCCACGCCCGCCGAGGTGGCGACGGCGGCGACGGCGGCGACGAGGCCCATGACCGCGGTGAGCGCGAGCCACCGCCATTGCCGTCGTCGTTCCGCCATCGATCCCAATCCCTCGACCGCCCGAGTACCTCGAAAAGGTATCAGAGGACCTCGGAGCATCAGAAATCACCCGCCAAATGATCCTCATCCGGCTGGAGCCGCCCATCACGACGACGCACTCCTGACCCCCCGTGCCGCCGACGGCTACCTTGTCCCGATGCCGCAGGCCGTCGACGTGAAGGGTTTGACCAGCGCCGAGGTCGCCGAGCGAGTCGCCAGGGGGCAGGTCAACACCATCCCGGAGGCGCCGACGCGCACGGTCCGCCAGATCGTCCGGGCCAACGTCTTCACCCCGGTCAACCTGATCGTCGCCATCCTCGGCGCGCTGGTGATCCTCGCCGGCTCGCCGAAGAACGCGCTGTTCGGCGGGGTGATCGTCGCCAACAGCATCATCGGCATCGTCCAGGAGCTGCGCGCCAAGAAGGCGCTCGACGCGCTGCGCGTCGTCAGCGCCCCCGTCGTCCACGTGCTGCGCGACGGCACAGTTCACGAGCTGACCGTCGGCGACCTCGTCCTCGACGACGTCGTCGAGCTGCGCACCGGCCAGCAGGTCGTCGCCGACGGCGAGGTGCTCGACGAGGACTCGCTGGAGATCGACGAGTCGCTGCTCACCGGCGAGGCCGACCCGATCGCCAAGAACCCCGGCGACGAGGTGCTGTCGGGCAGCGCCGTCGTCGCCGGCACCGGGCACGTGCGCGTCACCAAGGTCGGCGCCGACAACTACGCGGCGAAGCTGGCCGAGGAGGCCAAGCGCTTCACGCTGGTCAACTCACCGCTGCGCAACGACGTCAACCGCATCGTCACCCTGGTCGGCTGGGCGATCATCCCGATCGGCCTGCTGCTGGCTTCGAGCCAGTTCCTGCGCAACGACCAGGGTTGGCGCGACGCGATCATCTCCACCGTCGCCGGCTTGATCGGCATGGTGCCCGAGGGCCTCGTGCTGCTGACCAGCGTGGCGTTCGCCGTCGGCGTGATCCGCCTCGCCAAGCGTCGCTGCCTCGTCCAGGAGCTGCCGGCGATCGAGGTGCTGGCCCGCGTCGACGTGCTCTGCGCCGACAAGACCGGCACGATCACCGAGGGCAGCCTGGCGCTGGCGTCGGTCGAGCCCGTCGGCGGGGCTGAGGAGGCCGAGATCGAGGGCGCGCTGCGCGCCATGGCCGAGCTCGACCCCGACCCGAACGCCACGCTCAACGCGGTGAAGGCGCACTTCGAGTCGACGCCGACGACGTGGAAGCAGACCTCGCGGGTGCCGTTCTCCTCGGCGCGCAAGTGGAGCGCGATGGCCTTCGCCGACCACGGTGGCTGGGTGCTCGGCGCCCCCGAGTTCGTGCTGCGCGACGAGTTCGGCGGCGCACTCGCCGAGCAGGTCGAGCGCCACGCCGCCGACGGCAGCCGCGTGCTGCTGCTGGCCCACTGCGACGGCGACTTCGGCGACCCGGGAGCACCGCAGCTGGGGGCGGTGGCGCCGCGGGCCCTCGTCCTGCTGGAGGACGTCGTCCGCCCCGACGCCCCCGAGACGCTGGAGTACTTCGCCGAGCAGGGCGTCACCGTCAAGGTCATCTCCGGCGACAACCCGGTGACCGTCGGCGCCGTCGCCCACCGCGCCGGCCTGGCCGGCTGGGACCACAACATCGACGCCAAGCTCCTGCCCGGCGACGACGACCTCGACGAACTCGCCGACGCCCTCGACGAGTACACGGTGTTCGGCCGGGTCACCCCGCACCAGAAGCGGGCGATGGTCCGCGCCCTGCAGCACCGCAAGCACACGGTGGCGATGACCGGCGACGGCGTCAACGACGTGCTCGCCTTGAAGGACGCCGACTGCGGGATCGCCATGGCGTCGGGCAGCGAGGCCACCCGTGGCGTCGCCCAGCTCGTGCTGCTCGACTCGAACTTCTCCGCGCTGCCCCACGTCGTCGCCGAGGGACGGCGGGTGATCAACAACATCGAGCGCGTCGCCAGCCTGTTCCTGACCAAGACCGTCTACTCGATGGTCCTGTCGATCATCGTCGGCGTGATCGCCCTCGACTACCCGCTGCAGCCGATCCACCTCACGCTGCTCAGCTGGTTCAGCATCGGCATCCCGGCGTTCTTCCTCGCCCTCGAGCCGAACAGCGAGCGCGTCCACCTCGGCTTCCTGCAGCGGGTCCTCGGCCGCGCCGTGCCGGCCGGCCTGGTGATCGCCGGGCTGACGATGGCGGTGTTCGAGATCGTCCAGCTCGACGCGGCGATCGACGTCGACCACGCCCGCACCGTCGGGGTGATGACCGCCGGGTCGATCGCCCTGATCCACCTGTACCGCGTCGCCCGCCCGCTGAACGTGCTGCGCGCCGTCCTGGTGATCTCGATGGTGTCGCTGTTCGCGCTCGTTCTTCCTGTTCCCGTTCACCCGCGACCTGTTCGAACTGCCGGTGACGGCGTGGTGGGCGTACCTGGTGGGCGCCGCGGCCATCGCCCTCGCCTACCCGCTGCTCGAGCTCGGCTCGTGGCTGAGCGGCCGGATCGCCCGTCAGTGGCGCACCCGCCGAGCGATCACTGCGGCGACCTGAACCTGCGGGGCCTGCGCCGGCAGTTCCTCCGGCGTGACCGGGATGCTCACTTCGGGCAGGGCGTGACGTCGAGGTACGGCTGCGGGTCGACGTAGCTGCCGTTGCGCCCGTTCGGAGCGATCCCGAAGTGCAGGTGGTAGTTGCCCGCGCCGGGGTTGCCGGTGTCGCCGACGTAGCCGATGACGTCGCCCTGCTTCACCGTCGCGCCGACCGGCAGCTCGGCGAAGTGGTCGAGATGGGCGTAGAAGTACGACACACCAGTCGCCGACGTCAGGTACCAGGCGTTGCCGGACAGCGACGCGTTGCTGTCGCCGACCTTCACCTGGTCGGTGAGCGTTCCGTCGACGACGGCGTACACGAAGGTGTTCTGCGGGGCGACGATGTCGTCGCCCTCGTGGGTGCGACCACCGGACCGGCCGTCGCCGAAGTTGTCGAGCGGCGTGCCACAGGCGATCGGCGTCAGCTTCGACGGCACCTTGCCGCCCGACACGGTCGTCGCCGTCGTCGTCGTCGCCGTCGTGGTGGTGGTCGGCGGGTTGAGGCGGACGGCGACGACGCTGGCGCTGGCGTTGTCCCCGATCGCCTGCACGCCGCTCGCATCGGCGCCGGCGGGGACGACGTGCGCACCGGCAAACGTGACGGCGGCGAGCGCACCGGCGATGGCCAGCACACGGGAACGAAGGTGATGATGGTTCATGATGGACAGCCCCGGGGCGCGGCCGATAGACGTTCAGCCCCGTCCACCCGGACCCGGAGACGCTACCCCACCCCGCCGGCGCCCGTGCAGCGGGCCGAACCGCCCGATAGCCGACCAGTTGTGTCGGGATTCGCCGGTATCGTGATCGTCTCAGGCATCAGTGGCAAAGGAGCCAGCACCATGGCCGTTCGTCTCGGCGACACCGCACCCGACTTCACCGCGCCCACCACGCAGGGCGAGATCAGCTTCCACGAGTGGCTCGGCGACAGCTGGGGCGTGCTGTTCAGCCACCCCAAGGACTTCACCCCGGTGTGCACCACCGAGCTGGGCTACGTCGCCAAGATCAAGCCGGAGTTCGACAAGCGCGACGTCAAGGTCATCGGCCTGTCCGTCGACCCGGTCGACAGCCACGAACGGTGGGAGGCCGACATCGCCGAGACGCAGGGCACGCCGGTCAACTTCCCGATGATCGGCGATCCGGACCGCAAGGTCGCCGACCTCTACGACATGATCCACCCGAACGCCAACGACACCCTGACGGTGCGCTCCGTGTTCGTCATCGGCCCGGACAAGAAGGTCAAGCTGACCATCACCTACCCCGCGTCGACCGGCCGCAACTTCGACGAGATCCTGCGGGTCATCGACAGCCTCCAGCTCACCGCCGGCTACAAGGTCGCCACCCCCGTCAACTGGAAGGACGGCGACGACGTGATCATCGGCGCCGCCGTCTCCGACGACGAGGCCAAGCAGCTGTTCCCCGACGGCTGGACCGCCGTCAAGCCGTACCTGCGCGTCCTGCCCCAGCCGAAGAGGTAGCTGGCGCCATCGCGCCCTTGGCGACACGACAGGTCGAACGCCAAGGCCTGAGCGTCACCGATCTCTTGCCGCGCGAAGGTCCATCGCCTGACCGCGGCGCTGCTCAGACGAGATTGAGCTCGACCCACTCGCGGACGTTGGGGGCGAGGAAGTCGAGGTGCGCCGCGGGGCTCTCGCGGATCATGGTGGCGCTGATCGGGACCGTCGCGCGGTCGGCGTCGACCACCATGGGCCGGGCGCCGAAGCGGGCGGCGATGCCGTCGACGTAGGCGTCGCTGCTGAACACGACGTCCGGACCCGTCTCGTGCGGCCAGCGCGAACGGAACAGCGCCATCCACCTCGCCCACAGCTCCTCGTCGTCGAAGTTCGTGTCGAGGTCGTGGCGGACCTCGACGACGGTGACGGTCGGGTGCAGATCGGCGAGCCACCCGGCGCGCAGCTCGCCGGGGACCAGCTCGCCGTCGCGGGTGTTGACGAACACGACGAGCCGCGCGACCCGCTCGGCGGCCCAGTCGATCATGAAGCTGTGGCCGAGGTGCGGCGGGTTGAACCGCCCGACGATCAACCCGGTCGACGCGACGTTCATCTCCGGCGGTTCTCCTTGCGGAGCACGAAGCGCAGACCGCTCCAGCGCTCGTCGATCGCGCAGGCCTTGTCGTCCACCCAGCCCGTCGGTAGCAGCACCTCGCGCAGCACGTCCTCGCTGAGGTCGGTGGCGATGCCGCTCGTGCGCTTCGGCCACGCCACCCACGACGCGCCGGCCGGCGTCAGTGGGGCAGTGACCTTCGGCCACAGCCGCTCCAGTTGCGCCCGCGCGGTCACGAACGTGACGACGACGTCGAGCGGGGCCAGCAGCGAGCGCTGCCAGACCGCGTCGCCGACGCCGCCGAGCTCGGCGGCGAGCTCCGGCGGCTCGCCGACCGTGGCGAACACCACGTCACCGACGATCCCCAACTTCTTCGGCAGCGGCGTGCCCGAGTACCCAGCCATCCCCGTCACTCTGTCGCGATCGCCGCGAGGATGTCGACCCTGATCGCCCGCCGGGACGGGATCACCGCGGCAACCACTCCGACTCGAACGCGGTGTCGACGAAGCGCAGCGCCTTGCCGACCTCGTCCTGCTGCTCGGTGATCTGCTGGCGGCTCAGCGCCTCGGCGACGCCGGGGCCGAGCGCGGCCTGCACACGGGCCGGCAGCCCGCCGTCTCGGCGGCGACCCTGTCGCGGGTCTCGAAGCCGAACGCCAGCGCGGCGAGAACGAGCCGCCCCCACCGCGCCCGTGCGGACCGCGACGCCAGACGCAGCATCAGGCCACCCTGAGGCTCGGCCCAAGCGCGAGAAGGTTCTGCCTTGGCCCCACGGGTCGCGCAACGAGCCACGCGTAGCGGCGCGACCGCCAAGGAGCCCGTCGCATGGGTCGGCTGTGAGGCCGACCGTTCCGAAGAGGCCGGTACCGACCGTCAGGTCGTGGCGATAGCGCTGAGGATGTCGGCGCGCGACGCACGCCAGGCGGGGATCAGGGCGAAGACGACGGCGAGGAAGATCGCCAGCGCAGCGAAGACGACGATGCTCGACACGGGGAGGGCGAACGAGGTCAAGCCTTCGTCACGCAGCGCCTTGACCACCACCCAGCCCAGCACCAGGCCGAGCACGACACCCATCATCGCACCGATGAGGGCGACGAGCACCGACTCCCACACGGTGCTGCCGGCGACCTGCCCGCGCGTGGTGCCGACGGCGCGCATCAGCCCCAGCTCGCGCCGGCGCTCGTAGACGGACAGCAGCATGGTGATGACGATGCCGAGGATGGCGATGAAGATCGACATCCCCAGCAGGCCGTAGATGAAGTTGAGGAACGAGTCGACCTGGTCGGACTGGCTGTCGATGTACTCGTCGCGAGTCTGCAACTCGGCCGTCGGGTACTGCTCGACGATCGGCTCGATCGCCGCTTCCGCGGCCGCCTGCTCGCCCGGTTCGGCGGTGATCACGACGAGGCTGTCGAACACCGGGTTGCTCGACCCGTCGAACGTCGAGCGATCGAGGATGTAGGCACCGAAGATCTTGGAGTCGAAGATCGCCCCGACCGCCAGCTCCTTGGACGTGCCGTCGAGCAGCGTCACCACGATCGTGTCGCCGACGGCGAGGCCCTGCTCGTCGGCGTGCTCCTTGGAGACGATGATCGAGTCGGCGGTGAGATCGGCCCAGCTGCCTGCGCTGAACTCCAGCCCGAGCGTGCCCTCGGCCTGCGTCGGATCGACGACGGCGACGAGCTTGCCGTTCGCCTGCTCGTCGCCCGGCTCGGCGAGGTTGACGGCGGTGGCCCCGAGGCCGGCAGCCGCGCGCACCTCGGGTAGCTGGGCGACCTGGTCGGCCAGGCCCTGCGGCAGGCCGCCGAACCCACTGCCGGCGGCGCTCGGAGCGATCGTGAAGTCGCCGAGGAACTGCGCGCCGACCTGATCGCGGACCGACTGCTTGGCCGAAGCGCCGAGCGTCGCCACGCCGACGAGGAGCGACAGACCGACGCCGAGCGCCCCGGCGGTGAGCGCGATGCGCTTCGGGTTGCGCGCCGCGTTGCGCCCGGCGATCGCGCCGAGCACCCCACCGATCGACCGCAGGATCGGGGTGGCCAGCGTGGCCGTCGGGCCGGCGACGAGCGGGCCGAGCGCGATCAGCGCGACGAACAGGCCGACGACACCGACACCGAGCAGCTCCGTCGTCCCGCCGAGACCAGCAGCGATGCCGACCGCGGCGATCGCCAGGAACGCGACGCCGACGACGATCCGCTTGCGGGAGATCCCGGCGCGGTCGACGCTGACGTCGCGCATCGCCGCCAGTGGGGGGATCCGCCCCGAGCGAATGGCCGGGACGATGGCGCACAGGAGCGTGACGAGCACGCCGACGAGCATGGTGACGACGAAGCCTCCGGGCTCGATCTGCAACGAGCTGGAGGCGAAGTCGAGACCGAACGCCGAGAGCAGGACGAAGATCGCCTTGGCCAGGGCGACACCACCGAGGTAGCCGAGCAGCGAGCCGGCGACGCCGACGACGACGGCCTCCACGAGCAGGCTGCGGGTGACTTGGCCACGGCTCGCCCCGATGGCGCGCAGCAGTGCGTTCTCCTGCTGGCGCTGCGCCGCCGAGATGCTGAACACGTTGAAGATGATGAAGCTGCCGACGAAGATCGCGATCAGGGCGAAGATCGACAGGAACAGCGTCAGAAAGCTGAGGCTCTTCTCGATCTCGCTCTTGTTCTCGGCGGTGATCTGCTTGCCGGTGAGCGTCTCCACGTTCTGGTTGCCGGCGTCGACGAGCGCCTGCTGGATGCGGTCGGCCAGCTCCTGCTGGCTGAGCGTGCCGTCGCCGCCGACGTCGATGGCGTCGACCACCCCGGTCTTGCCGAGCACGAAGCTCTGCGCGGTGGGCAGGTCGAACAAGGCCCACGACGTGCCACCGGTGGAGTCCTCACCGGCGAAGCGGACGTCGCCGACGACGGTGAACTGCTGCGTGCCGACCTGCGTGGTGATGCTGATCTCGTCGCCGACGGCGACGTCGTAGCGCTTCGCGGTCCCCCGGTCGATCACCACCTCGGTGCTGCCGCTCGGCGCCCGGCCGTCGGCGATCGTCCACGGCGAGGTGGGCGCGCCGGTGTACGCGGCGCCGAACGTCGGCGGGCCTCCACCGCCCATCTCCTTGCCGTCGCTGGTGCTCATCTGGGCGTAGCCCTGGATGTCGCCGGATGCAGACGCTACGCCCGGCACCGCCTGGACCGTGGCGATCAGCGAGTCGGGGATCTGGTCGCGGGTCGTGTTGAAGTTCGCCTCGACCTTGTTGGTCGAGCGGACGTAGGCGTCCGTGTTGGCGAACGCGCTGGCGAAGATCTTGTCGAACGCCCCGCTGATCGTGTCGCTGAACACGAACACGCCGGACAGGAAGGCGGTGCCGGCGATGATCGCCAGCGCGGTGAGCGTCAGCCGGCCCTTGCGGGCCAGCACGTTCTTCAGTGAGAGCCGGAACATCGGAGTTACCACCGATCCAAGAAGCGGCGAGCGCCGAAGCGCAGCGGAGGCAGCGAGCACGGCAGGCGAAGGGAGCAGCTCGGCTGCGACCGGAGCACGAACATCGGAGTTACCACCGATCCAAGAAGCGGCGAGCGCCGAAGCGCAGCGGAGGCAGCGAGCACGGCAGGCGAAGGGAGCAGCTCGGCTGCGATCGGAGCCCGAACATGTCAGTCCCCGAAGCGCTTCATTCGATCCAACACGCGCTCCGCGGTGGGCTCGGCCATCTCGTCGACGATCCTGCCGTCGGCGAGGAAGACGACGCGGTCGGCGTAGCTCGCGGCAACCGGATCGTGGGTGACCATCACGATCGTCTGACCCAGCTCGCGCACGGCGCGGCGCATGAAGTCGAGGATCTCTGCACCGGTGCGGCTGTCGAGGTTGCCGGTGGGCTCGTCGGCGAAGATGATCGTCGGCCGGCTGGCCAGGGCACGGGCGACGGCGACGCGCTGCTGCTGGCCACCGCTCAGCTCGCTCGGGCGGTGCTTCAACCGCTGGCGCAGGCCGACGGTGTCGATCACCCGGTTGATCCACTCCTCGTCGCCCTTGTTGCCGCCGAGCAGCAGCGGCAGGGTGATGTTCTCCTCGGCGGTGAGCGTCGGCACCAGGTTGTAGGCCTGGAAGATGAAGCCGACGGCCGTGCGCCGCAACTCGGTGAGCTGCTTGTCGTTGAGCTTCGCCAGGTAGGTGTCGCCGATGTACACGGCGCCGCTGGTGAGGTCGTCGAGGCCGGCCAGGCAGTGCATCAGCGTGCTCTTGCCAGAGCCCGACGGCCCCATGATCGCGGTGAACCTGCCGCGCTCGAACTGCACGGTCACCCCGTCCAGGGCGCGCACCTCGTTGTCGCCGCTGCCGTAGACCTTCAGCGCATCGGCCGCGCCCGCAGCGGCCGTCGTCGTCGTCTCGCTCATCCCGACCGTTGTAGCGGCCACGGCCGAGCGGCGCATCCACTTTCCGGGTGACCATGGGTCCGCCGCCAGGCGGAACGTCAGTCGTCGACGGCGCCGGGGGTCACCAGACCGGACTCGTAGGCGACGACGACGGCCTGGACGCGGTCGCGCAGGCCGAGCTTGGTGAGCACCCGCCCGACGTGGGTCTTCACGGTGGCCTCGCCGAGGTAGAGACGCTCGGCGATCTCGGCGTTGGACAGGCCGCGGGCGATGAGCTGCAGCACCTCACGCTCGCGATCGGTGAGGTCCGTGAGACCCGGCGTCGTGGTGGCGTCGACAGCCGGGCGGCGGGCAACCTCCTCGATCAACCGGCGGGTGACCGACGGCGCGAGCAGTGCGTCGCCGCGGGCGATCACCCGGACCGCGTCGACGAGCTGCTCCGCGGGCGCGTCCTTGAGCAGGAAGCCGCTGGCCCCGGCGCGCAGCGCCGCGTAGACGTAGTCGTCGAGGTCGAACGTCGTCAGGATCAGGACGTGCGGCGGATCGGCGAGCGCCTGGATCCGGCGGGTCGCCTCGATGCCGTCGAGGTGCGGCATGCGCACGTCCATCAGGACGACGTCGGGCCGGGCACGCTCGACGAGCGCCACCGCGTCACGGCCGTCCGGCGCCTCGCCGACCACGGCCAGATCCGCCTCGCTCTCGAGGATCATCCGGAACCCGGCGCGGACCATCGCCTGGTCGTCGACCAGGGCCACACGGATCACGCCGCGACGTCCAGCGGGAACACCGCCCGCACCCGCCATCCGCCACCCTGGCGCGGCCCGGTGACGAGCGTGCCGGCGAACATGCCGACACGTTCGCGCATGCCGACGAGGCCGAAGCCGCCGGCGCGCTCGGGCACGCTGGCACCGCGGCCGTCGTCGACCACCTCGACGGCCAGCTCGCCGGCGCTGCGGCACACGGTGACGTCGACGACGCGGACCACGCCGGCGTGGCGGCGCACGTTGGTCAGCGCCTCCTGGACGACGCGGTACGCGCTGACCCCGACCGCCGCCGGCACGTCGGCAAGCGACGCGTCGTCGGCGACGTGCAGGCGCACCGGCAGGTCGCCGGCCGCCTCGACCAGTTCGGCGATCATCTCGATCGAGGGCTGCGGGGCGAGCTGCGCGGTCGCCGAACCGTCGCTGCGCAGCACGCCGAGCACGCGGCGCATCTCGTGCATCGCCGAGCGCCCGGTGGCCTCGACGTCGAGGAGCACCTGCTCGGCGCGCGCCAGGTCGCCGGTCAGCTGGCGGCGCGCCGCGGCGGCCTGGATGACCATCGCGCTCAGGCTGTGGGCGACCACGTCGTGCAGCTCGCGGGCGATGCGCGTGCGCTCGTCGCGCAGCGCCTGCTCGGCGGCCTGACGCTGCTGCTCGGCAGCCTGCGTGGCGATCTGTCGGGCGAGGTCGCGCGAGCGGCGGACGCGGTCGCCGATCAGCATGACCAGCGTGAGGACGATGACGCTCGGCAGGAACGTCAACGGGTTGCGATCGGCGAGCAGGCTGACGATGGTGACCGGGATGCAGGCCGCGCCGACGACGAGGAGGATCCGCCGCGGCGTCATCGCCGGCGAGCGGCTCGTCAGCGTGTACGCCGCGAACGTCGCCGCCAGCCAGCCGGGCCCGTACGCATCGGCCAGCTCCAGGCCGACCTGGGCGGCGACGACCACGGCCAGCACGACCGCGGGGCGGCGCCGCCGAAGCGCCAACGGCAGCGACGAGGCGAGGGCCAGCAGCACCAACCCGGCGTTGTTCTGGAGGCTCGGGGTGGACGTGTCCGAACAGGGCGCCGAGCGCGGCGACGGCCAGGAAGCCGGCAAGCGCGGTGTCGGCGACCTGGGGGTGGGCGCACACCCAGCGCACCGGTGACGGTGCCCGCTGCGGCCAGGTCGCCGGCGCGGCAGCCGACGCATCGGCCGGCACGCCCGCCATCGCACCAGCCGCCCGGTCGGCCGTCGCCTGCGCCATGGGCGGCGACGGTACCCCCGCCCTGCGGATCAGGCATCCGCCCGTGGGTTGATCTGCCGTACGCTCGCGGATTGATGCAGTGCCCGTCGTGCGCGGCCGAGGTCCCCGAGGGCGCCCGGTTCTGTCCCTCGTGTGGTCACGCGCTCAGCGTGCTGCCCAACGAGGAGCGGCGGATCGTCACCGTCCTGTTCGCCGATCTGGTCGGGTTCACGTCGCTCGCCGAGTTCATGGACCCCGAGCAGGCCAAGCGGCTCGTCGACCGCAGCTTCGCCCGCCTCGTCGACGACATCGCCGAGTACGGCGGCCGGGTCGACAAGCTGCTCGGCGACGGCATCCTCGCCCTGTTCGGCGCCCCGGTCGGCCACGAGGACGACCCGGAGCGGGCCGTCCGTGCCGGGCTGCGGATGCACGAGACGCTGGCGCGCACGACGGCCCGCTCGACACCCGACGGTGGCGTCGACATCCGCATGCGCGTCGGGATCAACACCGGCGAGGTGCTCGTCGGCACGCTCGCCGGCACCGAGTACACGGCGATGGGCGACGTCGTCAACACCGCGTCCCGTTTGCAGTCGATGGCCCCGCCCGGCCGGGTGATCGTCGGCGAATCGACCTACGCGCTCACCGCCCACACGATCGACTACGAGTCGGCCGGCGAGCTCGTCGCCCGCGGGCGGGAGCGCCCGATCCGAGCCTGGCTGGCCGTCGCCGCCACCGCCCCGCCGGGCGTTCGCCGCCGCCACCGCACCGAGGTTCCGCTGGTCGGCCGAGCCGCCGAGCTGTCGATCGCCCAGATCGCCGTCGACCAGTCGATCGAGCGCGACCGCGCCGTCGTCGTCTCCGTCACCGGCGAGAACGGCGTCGGCAAGCGCCGCCTGGTGACCGAGGTCCTGGATCGGGTGGCGTCGTGCGCCGCCCACGAGGTCACCCTCCTCCATGGTCACTGCATCGCGTACGGGCAGGCCAACCCGTACTGGCCGGTGGCGCTGGCGCTCGCCGAGCGCTTCGAGGTCGACCCGGCGCTCGGGCCCGAGGAGCTGCGCGCCGAGATCGCGGCGCGCTCCGCGCAGATCTCGCCGAACGCCGACCCGACCGAGACGATGCGCATCGCCGAGGTGTTCGCCCACGTCCACGGCTATCCGTCCAAGGTCGACGACCTCGACCCGGCCAGTCCGCGCTCGTCGATCCACTGGGGGATCACCAAGGCGCTGGAGCGGATGAGCGACCACCAGCCGACGGTGCTCGCCGTGGACAACCTGCACTGGGCCGACGTGCGGTTGATCGACCTGCTCGACCATCTCGTCCACACGCTCGCCCGTCGCCCGTTCGCGCTCGTCACGGCGATGCGCGCCGGCAGCGATCTGGCCTGGCCGCCGCACAGCGACCGGGTCTCGGTGATCTCGCTGGCCCTGCAGCCACTGTCGCACGAGGAGACCGACGAGCTGGCCCGCAGCCTGCTCGTCGGCCGCGACGCCGACGACCGCCTGCTCGACCAGCTCTACGAGCGCAGCGGCGGCAACCCCTTGTTCCTCCAGGAGCTCGCCGGGCTCGCCGGCGTCGGCACCGGCGAGCTGCCCGACTCGCTGCGCGCCCTGATCGGCGCCCGGCTCGACCAGCTCAGCGTCGCCCAGCGCCAGGTGATCGAGAACGCGGCGACGCTCGGCAGCTCCGGCTCGATCGCCTACCTGCAGAAGTTCGCCACGGCGATCAACCAGCCGTTCAACAGGGCGACGGTGCGCGAGCTGGACGAGCTCGGCCTGTTGGAGGTCCACGGCGACCGCTGGGAGTTCCGCAGCGACTCGGTGCGCGAGGCCGCCTACCAGACCCTGACGAAGGCGTCGCGCGCCGCACGCCATGCCGGCGTAGCCAAGGGGCTGAGCGAGATCGTCGCCGCGGGAGCCGCGGGTCCGGCGACGCTCGACTCGCGCGCCCACCACCTGGCGACGGCCGCCGAGCTGGAGCTCGAGCTCGGCCACGTCGTCGGCGTGCCGCCCACGGTGCGGGTCGACGCGATCGAGGCGCTGACCGGCGCGGCGACGCGGGCACTCGACGCCGGCGGCCTGCGCGCCGCCGTCAGCGACGCCACCCGCGCTCTCGACCTGCTCGCCGCGCCGACGGACCCGGCCGCCCCGCCGGTGCCCGACGTGGACGAGGTCCGCTCACGCCTGCGCCTGCTGCGGGCCAGCGCGCTCGTCGACCAGCGCCTGTACGACGAGGCCCGCGCCGATCTCGACGCCGTGCTGGCCGAGGCGATCGCCGCCGGCGACCGGGCCGCCGAGGGCGAGGCGCGGCGGCTGTTCGGCACGATGCTGCACGCCGCCGGGCGCCTCGATCAGGCGCGTGCCGAGCTCGGCCTCGCCGTCGAGATCCTCCGCGACCTCGACCGCCCCGACCTGCTCGCCCAGGCGTTGCGCTCACGCGGGTTCATCGAGCTGTTCGGTGGCTCGCTGGTCGACGCCGAGTGGTTCTTCGGCGAGGCCGACGCCCTGTTCCGCGAGCTCGGCGATCGCCGCGGCATGGCCTGGATCGAGCAGCACCGGGCGTGGATCGGGTTCATGTCCGGTGACTTCGAGGTCGCCCACGCCCGGCTGCAGCGCTCGGCGGAGACGCTCGCCGAGCTCGGCGACCGCAACGGGGTCGGCTGGGTGCTCGGCCTGCTCGCCTACGTCGAGTTCTTCCTGTGCCACTTCGACGTCGCCGAGGAGCTGGCAAACCAGGTCGCCGTCGAGGCCGAGGAGCGCGGCGACACGTGGGCGGCGGCGATGATGCAGACGCTGCAGGCCAACCTGCGGCTGTGGCAGGGACAGCTCGACGAGGCCGCCACGCTCGCCGCGCTGGCCCGCAAGCGGTTCCGCAAGCTGGAGGACCGCTACGGCCTCGCCCAGTCGATGGCCCCGCTCATGCGGGCGCAGACCGCGCTCGGCCGCACCGCGCTGGCGCTGCGCACCGAGGAGGAGCTGTTCGCCCTCGGCGAGGTGGCCGCTGCCGGCACCATCCCGCTGCTGGCGATCGCCGGCGCGGCGATGCACCGTGGCGACGGGGCGCTGGCGGCGAACCACGCGACGCGGGCGATCGCCGAGATGCGCGCCGCCGGCAGCGAGGCGTGGGAGCCGCTGATCCTGCTGTCGATGGCACTCGCCCAGTGCGACCGCCTCGACGAGGCGGTGGCGACGCTGGAGTCCCTGCCGGACCAGGAGTGGGACCACCCGTTCGCCCACGCCGTCGGGTCGCTCGTGCTCGGCATGCTCCCCGATCCCGGGCGGGCGCTGGCCCACGCCAACGCCGTGTTCGTCAAGGGCCGCGGCAGCTCGTACCTCGACCGCGTCATGGCCCACGTCGGTGCCGCCGCCGCCCACGCCCGCCTCGACCACCCGGTCGCGGCGACGGCGTCGATCGACGAGGCCGTCGAGCTGGCCACGTCGGTCGGCGACGTCGTCGCCATCGCCCTGGCCACCCGCGCCGCCGAGCTGCTCACCGGCGAAGCCCACCCTGCGGCCGACGACCGCATCCCCCTCGCCGACGGCTGGGAGCACGTCCTCGCCAGCCTGCTGGCGCGCGAACCGGTCGCCTGACGCCACCGGGCGCCTGGACACCACCGACGCCGCGCCGCGAACATCCACCCGAACGGGGGCCACACGAGCGGGTGTGTCACCTCGGCGGCACACGGGACGGGCGCCCGGGCAGGCGCAGGCGGAGCAGGCGGATGGACGGGCAACGTGGTGGCAACGGCGTTTCGAGCCGTCTCAGCAGGCGCGGGCTGATCACCCTCGGCGCCGCCGTCTGCGCCGGGATGATCGCCAGCCGTCACGTCCACGCCGACGGCATCGACACCCTCGACGGCCCGGTACCCGATCCGCCCGGCGCGCTGGCACCGGCAGTGCGCGGAGCCCGATACCAGGAGACGCCCCCGCCCGAGCCGCCCTCACCGCCGGCGTCGACGCGGCCTCCGTTCCGGCCGGGCGAGTTCATCGCCTCGATCGCCACCAGTCGCAAGATCGTCGTGCTGACCTTCGACGACGGCCCCGACAAGACCCACGACCTGGCGATCGCCAACATCCTGCGGTCCCGCGGCTACGAGGGCAAGGCGACGTTCTTCTGCGTCGGCCGCAACGTGCGGTCGTTCCCCGGCGTCGTCCGGCAGCTGTTCGACCGCGGCTACACCATCGGCAACCACACGATGACCCACGCCCACTACGACACGCGCACCGAGGCGGCCGAGATCGGGCCCTGCCAGGAGGTCATCAGGCGGGTGACCGGCGAGTACCCGTGGGCGTTCCGCGCCGCAGGCGGCTCGACGGGTGGGGCGATCGACGCAGCATGTGCCGCTCGCGGGCTGGCCTACATCTGGACCACCGGCGACGAGGGCGACTGGAAGTCGCCGCGCCTGTCGGCCGGCACGATCAACGCCCGCTTCGCCAGCGCACTGCACCCGGGCTACATCAGCCTGCGCCACTCGGGTGGCAGCCACGACGACACCGTCGCGGCGATGAGCTCGATGCTCGACATCATCGAGTCCCGCGGCTACGAGGTCACCTCGCTGGCCGACGCGCTGGCGATGCGCAACGGCGCCGGCGTCCAGACCCAGAGCGCCGAGTCCGTCTTCGCCGACGGCACCGTCCCCGGGCCCGGCGGGAGCGACGCGCCCCACTGATCCTGCCGCGCACCAGGAAGTCCTGGGCCAGCTCGGCGGGTGCCTTCGACATGCAGCGGATCACCGACGACGTGATGCTGCTCAGCTTCGGCCGGCCGGGATCGACACGGAGAGCGTCGAGGATGAATGTGAACCTTGGACCATTCACGTTCGATCGGAGCAGTTACGAGCAGGCGATCAACGATTGCGGCTCGCTGCCGACCGTCACCTGGCTGCTCCAGCGAGTCCCGGTCCCCGCCCACGGTGACGACATCACAGAGGAAAGCCTTCGGGGCAGGTTCCTGGCAGCCAGCTCTGATCCAGCCCGCTCCCGGGCCGTCGACACCTGGGAGCCAGGCGCCAGCGACCCGGCGGGTATCGGATGCTCCGTAGGGCTGCTATCGGGTGGCGTATGCGGACGCGTCGATGGCGTCTTGGCTCGATGCCATAGCCTGGCGATGTGGCTGCACCGACGTGGGATGAGGCGAGCAGGTAGTGCGCCGAAGTGCAGCGTGAGCGGCTGCGCCCCGAAGCGCTCCGTGCACTGCTCGAGCACCTGCCGCCACTCGACGCACCGAGCCCCGAACGTGGCGTGGCTCGCGACGGTGAGACCGGGATGCCGATGACCGTTGAGCAGTACCGGGCCAAGGTTGCCGCCAACCGTGTCCGTTCGACGCCGCGCCTGATCCCGTCGCGCTCGTCGACGCGCTCAACGACCTGAACGCCGTCTTCGACGTGGCTGAACACGCGTCGAGCGACGAGTTGCGCGCCATGAACACTCGCTGGATCACAACGGCCGGAGTCGTCGACGTCCTGGTCAGCGCCGGCGGTCCCGGCGGGACGACGATCAACTGGCGAACGATCGCTCCCGGCGCACAGACGGTTGATGTCGATGGGCACCGCATGCGCATCGCCGCCCTCGAAGACCTGCTCGTGACGAAGCTGTCCGTCGGTCGTCCACGCGACATCGACGTCGCCGAACAACTCGCCCGCGGCTCGTCACGGGCGTTCGCCGAGCGGTACGGGAACGAACCCAACCCCACACCGACCCACCTCACCAACCGAAGAACACGGCCCAAACCCGGCCGATGAGCCGATTGTGTCGCCCGCCAGGGGGTCCGCCGGTGTGCGGCTTCCGCACCGGTCAGCCTGACGGAGCGGCGCGACGAGGCGGCGACCGCATGGGTGGCCGAGTCGAACAGCAGGCTGCGCACGTCGAGTGCGCTGAGGTACGGCACGAGCTGGCCCGGGCGGATGACGGTGCCGCTCGACAGCTCGCATAGCTCGGCGAAGCGCTCGTGGCCACACACGACGCTGGCGACGATGCGTGCCGGGCGGGTGCCGGCGGGCACGGCCATCGCCCGCCTCGCCATCTCCACCAGCGCACCGCCGCGCAACCAAGCCCGTGAGCCCGCCGGACCGCTGGCGGCCAGCTCATCGGCGATCGCGTCCACGGCCGTGGTGACGACCTGCGCGCCGATCAGGTCGAGCTCGCCGGCCACGATGACCGCCCCGCCGACCGAGGTGAACGTCAGCATCGGCTCGACCGGCGCCGGCGCGGGGCCGTCGGGATCCATCTCGGCGTCGGCGCGCTGGCGCCAGTACGACAAGACCTTGGTCAGCTCGGTGAAGCGGAGGCGGCACGCCTGCGCCACGAGCGTCGCCTCGTCGCGCGTGAACACAGCCTCACGATGCGGCAACGCTGCGCCTCCAACCGATGCGCGAGTCGCTGCAGGCCGACGACGAGCGCGTCCAGCTCGGGATCGGACAGTGCATCGAGGTCGACCTCGGCGACGTCGTCAAGCCATCCAGCGCCCCGTTCGAGAACATCTGCGCCTTCCATCTCGCCCAAGGTATCGAACAAATGTTCGCTCGTCAACCGATCCTTGGATCTCGATGTCCGGGTCAGGTTGGCTGGCGGAGATCGCGCCATTCCCAACCGGCGCCGGCGATGAGGAAGCTCGGGATCGCCGGTCCACAGCGTCGAGTCGGTCGCGACGGCAAGCGCGGCGCCGAACGCGTCGGCGTAGGCCATTGGGTGGTCGGCCTTGATTCGTGCCACGTCGACGACCATCTGCTCGTCCGGCAGTCGCACGTCGATGACCGTGCGGATGTCACGGACGGCATCGGCGGCGTCTGCCTCGCCGACGGCGCGGCGCAACACGTAGTAGACCTCGCCGAGGTTGATCCAGGACATCAGGGGCCGTTCGACGGCGAGCAGGTCGGCGACAGCCTGGGACGCCGGGGAGGTGTTCTCGAGATACCTGAGCACCGCCCAGGAGTCGAGCACGACGGTCATCGTTGCGATTCGCGTCGGCGATCTGCGGCGCGCTCGGCGTTGAGCCTGTCGACCAGCGCGACACCGGCGAATCGGCCTCGCAACGGTCGAGCGTGACGCGCCGGGCGAACCGCGACGTGGTCACCTTCGCGCCAGAAGCTGACCTCGTCGCCGGGCTCGATGCCCAGTGCATCGCGGAGATCCTTGGGGATGACGACCTGCCCCTTCGGCCCCACACGGTGAGTCATACCAGTCAGTATAACCTGGAGGACGAACATCGAACCGTGAGCAGGTCATCGGCGCGCTGGCGCCGGTACCGATCGCTAGCGGCGGGCGCCCATGAACATGTACTTGAGGGCGTCGTAATGCTCGATGCAGTGGCCGGCGCCCATGACGACGGCTTCCAGCGGCTGGGTCGACATCTTCACCGGCACCTGCGTCTCGCGCTGGATCCGCTGGGCCAGGCCGCGCAGCAGACCGCCGCCGCCGACGAGGAACATGCCGCGCACCAGGAAGTCCTGGGCCAGCTCGGCCGGCGCCTTCGACAGGCAGCGGACCACCGACGACGTGATGCTGCTGACCACGTCGTCGATCGCGAAGCGGATCTCCTCGGGCGTCAGCACCACCGTCTTCGGCAGACCGGTCATCAGGTCGCGGCCTCGGACCTCCGCCTGGCTCTCGTCCTCGGTGGGATCGGCCGAGCCGATCGCCACCTTGACCTCCTCGGCGGTGCGCTCGCCGATGGCGATGCCGTGCTCGCGGCGCACGTACGCCTGGATCGCCGCGTCGATGTCGAACGACCCGACGCGCACCGCCTCCAGGGCGACGATCCCGCCGAGGCTGATCACCGCGGTCTCGCTCGTGCCGCCGCCGATGTCGATGACCATGTTGCCGACCGGCTCGTCGATCGGCAGGTCGGCGCCGATCGCCGCGGCCATCGGCTGCTCGATCAGCTGGGCGTCGGCGGCGCCGGCGCGGCGGGCTGCGTCCGTGACGGCGCGGCGCTCGACCTCGGTGATCGCCGACGGCACGCAGATCACGACCTTCGGCCGCGTGAAGCGGCTGACGCCGACGCGCTGCAGCAACAGGCGGATCATCCGCTCGGTGATCTCGAAGTCCGTGATCGCCCCGCCACGCAACGGCCGCACGGCGACGATGTAACCGGGCGTACGCCCGATCATCTGCCACGCCTCACGGCCGGTGGCCAGCACCTCACCGGTCTGGCGGTTGAGGGCGATGACCGACGGCTCGTTGAGCACGATCCCGCGGCCCTTCATGTAGACGAGCGTGTTGGCGGTGCCGAGATCGATCGCCAGGTCGCGGGCCATCGCTCAGTCCCGGCCGTCGGCCTGGTCGGGGCGCTCGGCCTGCTGCTCGCGCATCCGGTCCTGCAGCTCCCGCCGCGCCTCCGGCGACAGCGCGTCGATGTGCCTGCGGAAGCCGACGATGCCGGGCTCCTGCCGGGGACGGCGCAGCACGAACCACGCGACGAACCCGACCACGACGAGCGCGACGACGATGACGACGGCGACGATCAACTCAGCGGCCCGTGCTCGTCGGGACCTCGGAGGCCGCGACGGGCCGGTGAGCACCGGTCCCCCAGTCGGCGCCGTCCTCCCACTCCTCGTGCTTCCAGATCGGCGCCGACGCCTTGACCGCATCGATCGCATAGCGCGCCGCGGCGAACGCCTCGGGACGATGCGGGGCGGCGACCGCCACGACCACCGACGACTCGGCCAGCTCGATGCGCCCGACGCGATGCCACAGCACCACCCGCCCGGCGTGCGGCCAGCGCAACCGCAACTCGGTGACGATCTCGGCCAGCTTGGGCACGACGTGCTCCTCGTAGGCCTCGTAGGTGAGGTGCCCGACGCCACGGCGGACGTTGCCCTCGTCGTCGACGGCATGGTCGCGCACGGTGCCGCTGAACAGCACCACGGCACCGCAGTCACCCCGCACACACCACTCGTAGGCCTCCCCGACAGCCAGCGGATCGGTGGTCAGCGCCAGCCACTCGTCGACGTGGTCGGGTGCTCGCACGACCGACGATGGTAGCCGTCCACCCGAAGCGGTGCACCGGGCCCACGCCATCGTCATCGCTCCGTGACACGGCTGTCGCGCGACCGCCATGGAGCCGATCGCGTCACTAACGTGTCCCGCTCGTGGACGGAGTGGAGCCCGACGACGAGGGCTACCCCGACGCGCCCCTGCCGGCCCACGAGCGTGCGTGGCGACACCCGTCCGAGGTCGGCGAGGCGACGTGGCAGCGCTCCGAACCACCGTTGACGATCGGCCGCGGCCTGCTCGTGACCACCGGGGCGATCGGTGGCCTGCTGGCCCTCGCCGTGCTGTGGGCGATGCTGCCGACGGCGGCGGGCGGCGGACCGCAGGCGATCTCCACCGAGCCGGTGCGCACGACCCGCCAGGCGATCAGCACGGTCAGCGACGCCACGTCGTCGAGTGATTCGGCCACGCTGGCGGCGACGACGCACGCGCCGACGAGCACCATCAAGCGCGCCACCCAGCCGAGCACGACGCAGGCCGGCACCACCCGGTCGAGCCTGGCGACGTCGAGCTCGGAGCAGGACGACGATGGCACGACCACCGTCACGACCGGGTCGTCCACGGCCTCGACGCCCGGCGACGGCTCGCTGGCGACGACCTCCCGCTCCGACCGTCCCGCCACGACGGCATCGAACGCCACGCAGGCGACGATCAGCGTCGCCGGCGCGAGCGAGCCGACGACGGCCATCGCCGTCGCCGTCGCCGGCGTCCCGGTGGTCCTCACGACGGCGTCGGCGGTGCGCCAGTCCAGCGACACCGTGACGCTCAGCTTCGACGACGGCCGCACCGCGGAGGCCACGGTGGCGATGACCGTCAACGGGATCGCCCTGCTGACCACGCCGGACTCGTCGACCGCGTCGGCCACGTTCAAGATCGCCAGCTCACCGCACGACGGCGACGACGTCACCCTGCTCGGCTCGACGCCGGCGACGGTGACGGTCCGCGTCGACGATGCCGGCAACCTGTCCCTGCCGTCGTGGGGTGGCGCCGACGTCGCCGAGGGCACGCCGGTGGTCAACGCCCAGGGCAAGGTCGTCGCGCTGTGCTCGAAGAGCAGCGACGGCCCGAAGCTGGTGACGGTCAACCAGTCGGCGCTGCGCACCGCGCTGGCCAGCACCACGGGCTCGACGGGGGTCGCCACCCCCGGGCGCTCCCACCTCGGCGTCACCCTCAACCTCGACCCGAAGGGCTCGCTGACCATCTTCGCTGTCGAACCCGACGGCCCCGCCGCGGCGGTCGGGATCGTCGCCGGCGACACGGTGCTCGCCGTCGACGGCGAAGCGCTGGCATCCAGCGACGACCTCTTCAACGCCCTCGCCGATCACGTTCCCGGCGACGAGGTGGCGGTGACGGTCGGCCACGCCGACGGCACGCAGTCCACGTACGACGTCGTGCTCGGGGTGACGCCGACGCGGGCTTAGCGGCGACGCCTGTGCAGCCTGGGCAGGCGCACGAGACGCGGCGAGCGCCGAAGCGCAGCGGAGGCGGCGAGCACGGGAGGCGCAGGGAGCAGCTTGGCTGCGACCGGAGCACGAACAGAACGGATCGCCCGGACGACGAGTCCGAGCGATCCCACGACGAGGACGGCGCTGGTGCCGAGGGTGATCTCCTGGCGGCGCTTGGGCGTCACCATCGTCCACCACTTGCCCTCGGTGCCCTCGACATAGGCCTGCTCGTTCGTCACCGTCGCCTGCCAGCCCTCGGCCTTCAGGCGGTCGTTGGCCACCAGCCACGGCCAGCGGGTGTAGCTGCGCATGCCCGGCGGGATCGGGCCGCGCTGGAAGCGCCAGCGCAACCGGGTGACGATCTCGGCGAGGCGGTCCGGCAGCTTGACCCGGGGCACCTCGCCCGACAGCGCCCGCACCCGCTCGCCCGCCACCCAGCCGTCCGGGGCGACGTTGTAGACGCCGTCGAGCTCGCGGTCCACCGCCAGCATCACCGCGCTGGTGAGGTCGTCGAGATGCAGGAACTGCGCCGGCGGGTCATCCTCGCCGGCGCGCTGGCCCATCCCGGCCGCCAGCGCCCGGGCGACCGGCCCGGTGCCGTCGGCCGCCATCGCCAGCGCCGGGCGCAGCACCGTGACGGTCCGGCCGGGTGAAGCCAGGCGCCACTCGTCGACGAGTTGCTCGACCGCCCCGAGCTGGCGGGCGAAGGCGAAGTGGACGTTCGGGCGCAGCGCGGCGTCCTCGGTGAGCGGTACCGGGTTGTTGGCGTAGGCGCCGTAGACCATCGCCGAGGAGACGAGCACGACGTGACGGGCCGACGTCGCCGACGCGAGCGCGGCGGTGATCCCCTCGGTGGCACTCTGGTGCCGGCGAGCCCTGGCCTCGGCGTTCGCCGCCGTGAGCCAGACGAGCACCTCGCTGTCGTCCTGGTCGGCGAGGACGGTGTCGCCGTTCATGCGGGCGACGACCCGCGACCCCAGTGCGCTCGACGAGTCGCTCACCCAGATGGACGTTGACATTGGGCCGGACGTTACCGTCCGGCCGTCCGCCGGGCTCCGTTCCCGATGGTCGGCCGTCCGGCCGACCTGGCCGGCGGGCTCCCTCGCGGTCGCGCCGCCGGGCGCGACCCGGCACGAGCCTCCCACGGACCCAAGCGTCGGGAGCTCGCCCGGGAACTCGACGGGTCTGCGGCGGCACGGCGATCGCGCTCTAGCCTCTCCGTATGGCCGACCAGGACGATCCGTTCGGGGCCAACCCGTTCGGCAACATCCCACTCTTCGGAGACCTCGCCAAGGCGCTGGCCGGGCAGGGGCTGCTGAACTGGGACGCCGCCCGCCAGTTCGCCCAGCTCGCCGCCGAGGGCGCCGGGGCCAGCTCATCCAACGTCGATCCCGCGGTGCGGATCGCCCTCGCCGACCTCGGCCGCATCGCCGAGCTGCACGTGCGCGACGTCACCGGGATGGACGCGGTGTTCCCGGAGATCACCCCGGTCGCCCCGGGGACGTGGGCGCAGCGCACGCTGGAGGCCTACCGCCCGCTGTTCACCGAGCTGGCCACGTCGCTCGGCGCCCGCCCGACACTGCCCGGCAGCGGCGAGCCCGGCACCGCGTTGGACACCGACGACGCGCTCGGCGGCGACCAGATGATGGCGATGATGGCCAACCTCAGCGCGCTGATGGCGCCATCGATGATGGGCATGGCGGTCGGTTCGATGGTCGGGCGGATGGCGGCCCGGGCATTCGGGCAGTACGACCTGCCGATCCCCCGCGCCGACGCCACGCTGCTGATCGTGCCGGCCAACCTCGACCGCTTCGCCGAGGAGTGGTCGGTACCGCTCGACCAGATGCGCCTGTGGGTGCTGGCCCACGAGATGATCGGCCACACCCTGTTCTCGATCCCGTCGCTGCGCGACGACTACGCCGCGCTGGTCCGCCGCCACGTCGGTGCGTTCCGCCCGGACCCGAGTGCGGTCGCCGAGCGGCTGAGCGACCTCGACGTCGACGGCGGCGACCCGATGCAGGCGATGCAACGGCTGCTGTCGGACCCGGCGCTGCTGCTCGGGGCGGTGCAGTCGCGCGAGCAGGCCGAGCTCGCCCCGCAGCTTGACGCGGCCACCGCGGCGATCATCGGCTACGTCGACTACCTCGTCGACGCCGTCGCTGCCCGGGTGATCGGCGGCGAAGCACTGCGCATCGCCGAGGCCGTGCGCCGCCGGCGCGTCGAGTCCTCGCCCGACGACCTGTACGTCGAGCGCCTGCTCGGCCTCAAGCTGACCCACGAGCAGGTCCAGCGCGGCAAGCAGTTCGTCGGTGGCGTGGTCGACCGCGTCGGCGAATCAGCGCTCGCCGGCCTGTTCGCCCGCCCCAGCGCGCTGCCGACCCCGGCCGAGCTCGATGCGCCCGGCCTCTGGCTGGCCCGCCTCGATCTGTAGCGCCGACGCGGGCGGCGGCTCAGCCGTCGGCTTCAGGAGCGCGCCGACCGCTGGACGCGGCGCCACACCTCGCGGTAGGCGTCCAGGCCGTCCTCGGCCAGCCAGTCGTGCGGGCCGGCGGCAATCGCGACGCGTTCCGGCACCGTGCCCCACACGGCCACGCCGGCCTCGGCCCAGTCGGCGACGGCGTCCTGGTAGTCGCGGGTGAAGGTCCGTGCCGAGCTGATCACCAGCCCGGCCGGCTTGCGTGGCGGGACGAGGTCGAGCACGGCGAGCGCTCGCGACGTCTCGACACCGCCGACCCGGGTGGGCACGACCACGGCGGAGGCCCGGTCGATGGCCTTGGCCAGCAGACGGTCCTGCCCCGGTGGCGTGTCGACCACGGCGACGTCGTCGGCCGAGATCCGGTCCAGCGCCTTCATCAGCAGCCGCTCGGTCGGCGCCTCGACGACGGTCACCTTGCGCAGCCGCTCGTCGGCGGTGCCCTCGATCCAATCCGCCGAGCTGGCCTGCGGGTCGGCGTCGACGACGGTCACCGACCGCCGGTTCGAGGCGGCGGCGACCGCCGCCAGGTAGACCGCCGTGGTCGTCTTGCCGACCCCACCCTTGAGCGCCGCGGACACGATGATCACGTCCCCGCACCGTAGCTGCCGGCACGGCATCGCCGGCGGGTCCCGTCCCCGGTCAGCGGCGCTTCTGGCCAGGCTTCGGCGGGGGCAACGGCGAGCCAGGTTCGAGGAGCTCGAAGTCGTCGTCGCCCGCGGTGCGCGCCCGGCGACGACGGCTGACCTCGTTGCGCAGCGTGGCCCGGGCCCGGGCGGTCAGCGTCGGCGGTAGCGGGCGGCCGGCCTGCTGGGCCCGGGCGCTGACGACCGCCGACACCGTGCCGAACACGCCCATCAGGCCGACGATCAGGTAGCCGATCTGGCCGGGCAGGGTGAACAGCACCGGGAGGACGCCGGCGAGCACCCACGACAGCTGGAACCGCGACTCGTACTGGGCGAACACCCGGCCCTGGTTGGCGTCAGGGGCGTCACGCTGGACGATCGACTCGAACGACATCCGCCCGATCGACGCGGCGGCGTTGACGACGAACGCCAGCACGACTGCCGAGCCGAGGCCACCGATCAACGCGCTGAACAGGCCGGTGATCGCGATCATCGCCAACGAGCCGACGAGCATCAGCTCCTCGGGCACCCGTCGGCGGATGGTCGGGGCGACGAGGTTGCCGAGCACCGAGCCGACGGCGCCGCCGCCGACGGCCAGCCCGAGCGCGCCGAGCCCGTAGTCGCCGCGGACGAAGAACAGGAGGTGGAACGTGAGGAACCCGACCGCGGCACGGATCAGGGCCATCCCGCCGGCGGCGACGAGGATCCCGATCGAGCGCATCTCCTCCTTCTCCGCGGCGCGCACCGGGCCGGTGGTCACCGGGTCGCGTGGCAGCAGCCGGGCGTTCAGCGCGGCGGCGACGAACAGTGCCGCGCCCGGCACCAGCGCCAGGCCGCTGGCGAGGTGACCGAGGCCGGTCAGCGGCCCGATGGCGATCGCGGCGACGACGCCGGCGATGACGCCGAGCTTGGAGTTGGCCTCGACCAGCTCCTCGTCGGTGCGCACGACGAGCGGCACGAGCGCCGACTTCGACACCGCATACGTCTTCTGCAGGACCATCATCCCGAACACCAGCGGGAACAGCAGGACGTTGTCGACGTTCGGGATCATCAGCAGCAGCAGGGCGGCGCGGGCCAGCGCGGTGAGCTGGACGACGAAGCGCCGCCCGCCCGGCAACCGGTCGAGCCACGGCCCGATGAGCGGGGCGACGATCGCGAACGGGGCGACGGAGATCAGCTGGAACAGCAGCACGTTGCTGCGCGCCGCGTCCGGGCTGCTGATGAACACCGAGCCGACGAGCACCGCGGCCATCGCGCAGTCACCGGCGGCGAGCAGTGCGTGGGTGACGGCCAGCCGCCGGAACGGCGACACCGGCGCCGGCCGGGTGGCGGCGGCGCGCCGCGCCGGCGGTCGGCGCTGCCCTGCGGCGCCGGCGGCTCGCGGTCCCGGTTGGCTCACCTGCGCATCGTAGGTTCCCCCGGCGAGGCGGTTCCGGGGATCTAGCGCGGTCGTTCGTACTTGTAGCCGAGGCCGCGGATGGTGACGATCCGTTCGGGGTTGGCCGGGTCGGGCTCGAGCTTGGCGCGCAGGCGCTTGACGTGCACGTCGAGGGTCTTGGTGTCGCCGACGTAGTCGCTGCCCCACACCCGGTCGATCAGGGTCTCGCGCGGCAGCACCCGGCCGGCGTTGGCCAGCAGCAGGTGGAGCAGCTCGAACTCCTTGAGCGGCAGGGCGACCGCCTCGCCGGCGACCGTCACGCGGTGCTCCTCGGGGTCGAGGGCGACATCGCCGACGACGATCGACCCGGCCGTCAGCTCGCCGGCGGCGTCTGGCGACGTGCGCCGCATCACCGCCCGCATGCGTGCCACCAGCTCGCGGATCCGGTACGGCTTGGTGACGTAGTCGTCGGCGCCGACCTCGAGGCCGACGACGGTGTCGATCTCGGCGCCCTTGGCGGTCACCATGATGATCGGCACCTGGCTCCGCTTGCGCAGCTGGCGGCAGACGTCGACGCCGCTGATCTTCGGCAGCATCACGTCGAGCAGGACGAGGTCCGGGCGCACCGCGTCGAACTGGTCGAGCGCCTCGGCGCCGTCGATGGCAACGGCGACTCGGAAGCCCTCGCGCCCGAGCCCGACCGTCAACGCCTCGACGAAGCTGCTCTCGTCCTCGACGATCAGCACCATCGGCTGCTCCATCATGCTCCTCTCTCATCGGTCGGCCTGACGGCCGACTGGTCCGGCGGGCTCCCTGGCGGTCGCGCCGCCGGGTCCGCCCGGTAGGAGCCTCCTACGGACCCAAGCGGTCCGCTCGCTTCGCTCGCTGACGGCTGGGCGGACGCGGGCACACGCAACGTGAACGTCGAACCGACGCCCTCTTCGGACTGCACGACGACGTCACCGCCGTGGTTGGTGGCCACGTGGCGCACGATCGCCAGGCCGAGACCGGTGCCACCGGTCTCGCGGCTGCGCGCCTGATCCACCCGGTAGAACCGCTCGAACACCCGGTCGAGGTCGCGCGCCGGGATCCCGACGCCGCGGTCCTCGACGGCCAGGTCGACCCACCCGCCGTGCTCGGCGGCACGCACGACCACCTCACCGCCGTGGTCACCGAACTTCACGGCGTTGTCGATCAGGTTGGCCAGCGCCGACACCAGCTGGCGGGCGTCGCCCATCGCCTTGACGTGCGTCTCCGGCGAGCCGCACACGACGCGCACGTCGCGCTGTGACGCCACCGCGGCCGTCCGCTCGATGGCGTCGAGCACCACCTCGTGGACGTCGACGACGCCGCGCAACGCCGTGCCGCCGAGCTCGATGCGCGACAGCTCCAACAGGTCGTCGATCGTGCGCGCCGCACGGTGCGCCTCCTCGACCATGCGCGTCGTCAGGCGCCGCACGACCTCGGGATCGTCGCTGTCGGCCGCCGCCTCGGCGAGCACGGCGAGCGCACCGACGGGCGTCTTCAGCTCGTGGCTGATGTTGGCGACGAAGTCGGTGCGCACCGCGTCGAGCCGCGCCCGCTCGCTGACGTCGTCGATCGTGGCGAGCGCGAAGCCCTCGGCGAGCGGCTCGGCGTGGACGAGCAGGACGCGCCTCGGCGGCCCGGCGAACTCGACCGTGCGGGTGCCGGCGTGGCCGTCGGACGCGTCGCGCAGCAGCGCGTCGACGGCCGACTTCAGCAGCAGGGCCTCGTGCCCGGTGAACGCGCCGGCCGCCAGGTTGCGGACCTGCAGCACGCCGTCGCGGTCGGCGAGCACCACGCCCGTCGCCAGCGCGTCGAGCGCGGTGCGCAGCCGGTGTCGCTCGGCCTCGGCGACGTCTCGGTCACGAGCGGCACGATCGCGCTCGAGCTGGACCAGCTCGGCGGTGCGACGCCGGCGGCCAAGACGCGTCACCTCATCGCTCCAGCGCCACCTCGGCGGTGTCGTCGCTGCGCTGGCGGTAGCGCTCCGCACCCTTGTTCTCCGGCAACCATCCCGTGATGATGAACTGCACGCGCTGGCCGATCGTCACCGCGTGGTCCCCGATGCGTTCGTAGAAGCGGGCCACCATCGCCAGCTGCACGGCGACCTGCAGGTCGATCCGCCCGGCGGCATGGCTCTCGAAGATCGCTTGGACGAACTGCTTCTGCAGGCTGTCGAGGTACGAGTCCATGTCGTCGATCGCCGACGCCTTGGCCAGGTCGTTGGCGGTGAACGCGTCGATCGCCGCGGTGTACAGCTGGCGAGCCTGCTGGCCCATCGACGAGATGATCCCGCGCAGCTTCGGGTCGAGGTCGTGTCCCCAGATCCGCCGAGTCGCCTTGCAGATGTTGGCGCAGAGGTCGGCGGAGCGCTCGATCTCGGCGACCATCCGCACCAGCGACATCACCTGGCGCAGGTCGGTGGCCACCGGCGCCTGCAGGGCGATCATGCGGTAGCACTGCTCTTCGAGCTCGATCGAGCGGGCGTCGATCTCGTCGTCGCCGCGGATCAGGTAGTCGGCGCCCTCGAGGTCGCCGTCGAGCAGGATCGCGGTCGCCCGCGGGATCAGCTCGGTGACGGTCGCGGCGAGGTGGGTCAGCTCGTCGCGCGCCGCTTCGAGCTGCTGGTGGAAGCCCTTGCGCAACTCCTCCGTCATCAGCCGAACCTCCCGGAGATGTACGCCTCGGTCCGTTCGTCGCGCGGCGTCGAGAACATCGTCGTCGTCCGGTCGACCTCGACGAGCACGCCGGTGCGCCGGTCGCTCTCCGTGTTCACCTCGGTGGTGAAGAACGCGACCCGGTCGCTGACGCGAGCGGCCTGCTGCATGTTGTGGGTGACGATGACGATGGTGAAGCGCGACTTGATCTCCTGCATCAGGTCCTCGATGCGCGACGTGGCGATCGGGTCGAGCGCCGAGCACGGCTCGTCCATCAGGATCACCTCGGGCTCGACGGCGATCGCCCGGGCGATGCACAGCCGCTGCTGCTGACCGCCGGACATGCCGAGCGCCGAGCTCTTCAGCCGCGTCTTGACCTCGTCCCACAGCGCCGCGCCGCGCAGCGACTCCTCGACGATGTCGTCGAGCTTCGACTTGCCGCGCACCCCGTTCAGCTTCGGCCCGTAGGCGACGTTGTCGTAGATGCTCTTGGGGAACGGGTTCGGGCGCTGGAAGACCATCCCGATGCGCCGCCGGACCTCGGTGGCCGAGACCTCCGGGCCGTACAGGTCGATGCCGTGGTAGGTGATCTTCCCGCCGACGCGCGCCGTCGAGACGACGTCGTTCATCCGGTTCAGGCAGCGCAGCACGGTGGTCTTGCCGCAGCCGGACGGGCCGATGAACGAGGTGATCTCGTTCTTGCGGATGGCCATCGTGACCTCGCGCACGGCGCGGAACGACCCGTAGTACACCTCGAGGTCGTCGAGCTGGAACACAGTGGGGGTGTCGGCGACGGTCGGTTCGTCGGCGACCTCGGCTGTCGCGCGGATGGGCGCGGCGGCCGTGTGGGTCTCGGTCTCGGTCATCCGGTCGTGCTCCTCTTCGTGGATCATCATCGCGTCCCTCGGCGGGCGAAGAACGCAGCAACGGCGCGCGATGCGACCATCAGCACGAACGCCAGGGCGATGAGCGTGAGCGCCGCGCCCCACGCCCGTTCCTGGGCGCCGGGATACGGCTGTTGGGCGTTGGTGAAGATCTGCGCGGACAGCGCGGTGTTGGGCCCGCTGAACGGGTTCCAGTTCGTCGTCGTCGCCGCGCCGATCGTGAACAGCAGCGGGGCGGTCTCGCCGGCGGCACGAGCCACGGCGAGCAGCACGCCGCTGAGGATCCCCGGCAGCGCCGGCGGCAGCACGACCGTGAGGATCGTGCGGGCCTTGCCGCCGCCGAGGGCGAAGCTGGCCTCGCGCAGGTGCCCGGGGACGAGGCGCAGCATCTCCTCGGTGGAGCGGATGACGATCGGCAGCATCAGGCAGCCGAGCGCCAGTGCGCCGGCGAAGCCGGTGACGCCGTCGGTGCCGAAGCGGACCACCCAGATCGCCGAGACGAACAGGCCCATGATGATCGACGGCACGCCGGTCATCACGTCGGCCAGGAACCGCAGCAGCTTCGGCAGCCGCCCGGTGGTGCCGTACTCGTTGAGGTAGATCGCCGCCATGATCCCGAGCGGCACGGCCAGCAGCGTCGCCGTCCCGGTCGTGACGATGGTGCCGACGATCGCCGGACCCATGCCGGGGCCGAGGCGGCGCACCGGCGGGATGTCCTCGGTGAGGAAGCTCCACGACATCACCGACGCGCCCTTGGCGACGACGGTGACGAGCACGAACACCAGCGGCACCATCACGGCGACGACGGCCAGGCCCATCAGGACGGTGGCGATGCCGTTGCGGACGCTGCGCCCGGAGCGCTTCGGGGAGAGGTCGATCGCCGAGATGCTCATGCTGCACCTCGGGACTTCTTGATCGAGCGGTTGACCAGCCCCCGTGCCGCGAGGTTGATCAGGATGGTGATGACGAACAGCGTCACCCCGAGGCCCACGAGCGCAGCCCGCCACAGGTCCGAGCTCTCGCCGAACTCGTTGGCGATCACCGCCGGCATCGAGTAGCCCGGCCCGAACAGCTTCGCCGAGATCTGCGGGCTGGAGCCGATCACCAGCGCGGCGGCGATCGTCTCGCCCATCGCCCGGCCGAGGCCGAGCGTCACCGCGCCCACCATCCCGCCCTTGCTGTGGGCGAACACCGCGGCGCGGATCATCTCCCAGCGCGTCGCCCCGAGGGCCAACGCCGCCTCCTTCTCCAGGACCGGCGTCGTGCTGAACACCTCCCGGGTCAGCGAGGTGATGATCGGCACGATCATGATCGCCAGGATGATGCCGGCCGTGAAGAACGAGCGGCCGCTCGTCGGCGGCTCGAACAGCGCTCCGATCACCGGGACCCTGGACAGCCAGCCGCTGAGCCTGGTGTAGACGTCGTTGATCGGGTCGGCGAGCACGAGGATGCCCCACAGGCCGAACACCACCGACGGCACCACGGCGAGCAGGTCGAGCACCGAGATGACCCCCTTGCGCAACCAGGCCGGGGCGACCTCGGTGATGAACAGGGCGATGCCGATGCTCAGCGGGACGGCGAAGACGACGGCGATCGCCGACGTCACCAGCGTGCCGAACACGAACGCCAGCGCGCCGAACTTGTCGCTGCTCGGCGCCCAGCGGGTGGTCCCGAAGAACTCACCGGCACGGTGAGAGAAGATCGGCCAGGCCTCGTCGGTGGTCGACCAGGCGATGAGGATCAGGATCGCCAGGACGGACAGCCCGGCGAGGAGCACCAGCCACCTGAACGCGGCATCGCCGAACCTGCGCCCGCCGCGCAGGTCCAGCGATCGCGTCACCGTGCTCGATCGAGCGAGAGCTGCGGTCACGAGCTTCGCCCCGTGACCGGTCGACCGAGCGACCACCAGGGAGCCGGGCGACGATGGGGTGCGGGGGCGCAGCCTCCGAGCGATGACAGTCATTGCGTCAGGAGGTGATCTGGTCCAACTGGGCGACGGCCTTGGTCTGGATCGACGCTGGCAGCGGCGCGTAGTCGAGGTCGCCGAGCAGGTCCTGGCCATCGGTCAGCAGGTACTTCAGGTACGCCTTGACGAGCGCAGCATGGGCTGCGTCCTTCTGCTTGGCGAACACGATCACCCAGCTCTGGTAGGTGATCGGGTAGGCCTCGGCGGCCGTCGAGTTGAGGGCACTGAACACCAGGTCGTCCGGCACCTCGACGCCGTCACCGGCGGCCGAGGCGGCCTCGGCGGTCGGCTCGACGAACTCGCCGGACTGGTTCTCGACCTTGGCGAAGGACAGGCCGGAGGCCACCGCGTCGGACAGGTCGATGTAGCCGATCGCGCCCTTCGTGTCCTTGATGATCTGGGCGACGCCGGCGTTGCCGTTGCCGGCCAGGGTGTCCGCCGGCCACTCGACGGTCGAGCCCGGCGCCAGCGTCCACGTCGACGGCGCGGCCTTCTGCAGCCAGGTGGTGAAGTTCTGCGTGGTGCCCGAGCCGTCGCTGCGGTGGGCGACCGAGATGTCGGTCGACGGCAGCGTCACACCCGGGTTGTCGGCGGCGATCGCCGCGTCGTCCCACTTGGTGATCTGGCGCTGGAAGATCTTGGCGATCGTGTCCGGCGACAGCTGCAGGTCCTCGACGCCGTCGAGGTTGTAGCTGACCGTGATCGGCCCGAGCAGGATCGGGAAGTACAGGACCTGATCGGCCGGCTTGTCGGCGTCGGGGAACGCCGAGTCGGAGCCGGCGAAGTCGACCGTCCCGTCCTTGAGATCGGTGCGGCCCTTGCCGGAACCGCCGCCGCCGTAGGTGATGGTGACGCCCTTGTTGGCCTTCTGGAAGGCGTCGATCGCCTCCTGCTGGAAGGCCAGCTGGAACGTCGAGCCGCTGCCCTGCAGCGTGCCCTCGACCTTGTCCGGTGCAGTCGTGCTCTCGCTGCCGCCGCCGGCCGTCGTGGTCGCGTTGCCGGCCGTCGTGGTGGCCTTGCCCTCGGTCGTCGTCGCCGCACCGGCGGTGGTGGCCTCGCCGGCGGTCGTCGCCGCGGCGGCGGTCGTCGTCGCTTCGTCCTTGCTGTCGCTGCCGCACGCTGCGGCCAGCAGCGTCATCGCCAACAGGCCACCGATGGCCAGGCGCGTGGTTCGCTTGTTCACGTTCGAGGTCTCCTCGTCGTTCGTCAGGGGGTTGACGACGGCGAAGGTACGAACCCGATGTGACGCCGAATCCGAGCCCCGGTGAACACGAGGTGAACGCGCCCCGAACTCGGGGCGAAGACGTCAGCTGCGGCCGAGCTGCTGTTCGGAGACGAAGCGGTAGAGGCGCTCCTGGCTGTCGCCGAGGACGAACTGTGACGGGCCGTGGCGGTGCCAGTCGCCGTCGGCGTCCAGCTCCCAGCGGACGACGTCGTCGGCGAGCGCGAAGTGGAAGACCTGCTCCAGCCAGCGCTGGTGCTTGGGGTGCAGCACCGGGACGAGCACCTCGACTCGGCGGTCGAGGTTGCGCGGCATCCAGTCGGCGCTGCCGATCAGGAAGAGCGGGTCGGTGCCGTCACCGTGGGCGAAGCGCATCACCCGCGAGTGCTCCAGGTAGCGCCCGAGGATCGAGCGGACCCTGATCGTCTCGCTCATCCCCGGCACCCCCGGGCGCAGCACGCAGATGCCGCGGATCAGCAGGTCGACGCGCGTACCAGCCTGGCTGGCGCGGTACAGCGCCTCGACCATGTCGGGGTCGGCGAGCGAGTTGAGCTTGATGAAGATGTGGCCGTCGGGCCCGAACGTCGACTCGTGCTCGACCAGATCGAGCAGCTGGTTGCGCATGTCCCGCGGGGCGACGAGCAGCGACTGGTAGGTGTGTGCCCGGCTGTAGCCGGTGAGGTGGTTGAACAGCTGGGTGACGTCGGCGCCGATCGCCGGGTCGCAGGTGATGAACCCGAGGTCCTCGTACAGCCGCGCCGTCTTCGAGTTGTAGTTGCCCGTGCCGATGTGGCAGTAGCGGCGCAGCCCGTCGTCGTCGTTGCGCACGACGAGCACGCACTTGGCGTGGGTCTTCAGACCGACGACGCCGTAGACGACGTGGACGCCGGCACGCTCCAGCGCCTTCGCCCAGCTGACGTTCGTCGCCTCGTCGAAGCGGGCCTTCAGCTCGACGAGCACCGCGCACGGCACACCACGCTCGGCGGCGCGCATCAGGCTGCGGGCGATCGGGCTGTCGCCGCCGGCGCGGTACATCGTCATCTTGATCGACTGCACCCGCGGGTCGTCGGCGGCCTCGGAGATGAACTGCTCGACGCTGCTGGCGAAGCTCTCGTACGGGTGGTGGACCATCAGCGCCCGCTCGCGCACGACCGAGAAGAAGCTGCGGCCGGTCTCCTCCGCCTTGGCGACGCGCCCGGCGGTGACCGGCGGCCACGGCTCGTCCTTCAGCTCCGGGCGGTCCAGGCCGTGCAGCTGCCACAGGCAGGTCAGGTCGATCAGCCCGCGGTGGCGGGACACGTCGGCGTCGTCGAGCTCGAGCTCGCGCATCAGCAGCTCGAGCATCTCGTCGCTCATCGTGTCCTGCGCCTCGAGGCGCACCGCCCCGCCGAAGCGGCGCCGGCGCAGCTCCATCTCGACGGCGGCGAGCAGGTCGTCGGCGTCCTCGTCCTCGACGGTGAGGTCGGCGTTGCGAGTGACCCGGAACACGGCGTGCTCCTCGATCACCATGCCGACGAACATCGAGTGCAGCTGGGAGGCGATCACCTGCTCGACGGGCACGAAGCGCTCGCCGTCAGGCAGGCCGATCAGGCGCGGGAACACCGTCGGTACCTTGACCCGGGCGAAGCGGCGCTCGCCGGTGTGCGGGTCGCTGACCATCGCCGCCAGGTTCAGGGCGAGGTTGGAGATGTACGGGAACGGGTGCGCCGGGTCCACCGCGAGCGGCGTCAGCACCGGGAAGATCCGCTGGTCGTAGATGCCGACGAGGAACTTGCGGTCGTCGACGCCGAGCTCGTCCCACGAGCACACCCGGATGCCCCGCTCGGCGAGGGCCGGCAGCAGCCGGTCGTGGACGAGGGCTTCCTGCTCGGGCACGAACGCGCCCGTTCGCGTCGGCGATCTCGGCGAGCTGCTGTGCCGGCGTCAACCCGTCCGGCGCCGGCCTGACGATCCCGCCGGCCACCTGGTCCTTCAACGCGGCGACGCGCACCTGGAAGAACTCGTCGAGGTTCGACGAGCAGATCGCCGCGAACTTGATCCGTTCCAGCAGGGGGATCTGTGGCTCGGCGGCCAGCGCCAGCACCCGTCGGTTGAACTCCAGCCAACTCAGCTCGCGGTTGATCAACCGTGCCGACATGACCCGAGAGGGTAGTCGGCCCTCACGAACGGGTGAGCGGTCCGTCAACCGCCGCGCGGCCAGCGGGGATCGACGACCTCGCCGCGATCGTTGCGCCCGGCCAACTCGCGCAGCGCGACGATCGACGTCTCGCGCAGCTCGCCGGTGCCAAAGAAGTCGTCGTCGAGGGCCTCGATGATGTCGATGGCCTGCAACGCGAGCGTACGGCCCTCGGCAGTCACCTGCAGCCTGCGGACGCGGGCGTCGCGCTCGTCGCCGAGGCGCTCGACCAACCCACCACGGGCCAGCGTGCGGACCACCTGTGAGGTCACCATCGTGTCGATGCCCATGTGCTCGGCGACGTCACGCTGGCTCGGGTCGTAGCCCTCGTGCTCCTGCAGCCACACGATGCTCGTGAGCATCCGGAACTGGGTGTGCGTCAGCCCCGTCGGAGCCAGGGCCGCCGCAGCGGCACGCTGCCAGCGCAGCACCGCGTGCCAGAGCAGGAAACCGGGGCGATCCCACGCCGAGACCCGGGGGAACGTCGCACGCGACCGGTTCATGCCAGGGGGCCCGTACACACGGCCCGGACGCTAGCTGTGTGCCGCCCGCATCCATAGTAGTATGCGCGCATATGAGATCGGGGACGGTGTGGATCGACCTCAACGGCGTCCCCACCTCGCTCGCCGCCGGACCGCTCACGTCGCTGCTGCGCGCCCTACGCGACGCCGGCTTCACCGGCACCCAGGGTGCCTGCGAGCAAGGCGAGTGCGGCTCGTGCTCGGTGCTCCTCGACGGCTCGCTGGTCTGCGCCTGCCTGGTGGCCGCGCCGACGTGCGCGGGTCGCACGGTCACGACGATCGAAGCGGGTGTCGCCGAGGACCTCGCCGCCGCGTTCGAGCGCCACGGCGCCGTGCAGTGCGGGTTCTGCACGCCGGGGATGGTCATCGCTGCAGAGGCGGTCCTCCGGGCACGCTCGCGGCCGCCGACGCGCGCCGAGGTCACCGAGGGGTTGGCCGGCAACCTGTGCCGCTGCACCGGCTACCGCGGGATCGTCGAGGCCGTGCTGGACGTCGCCGCACAGCGGGGCGCAGACGGTTGAGCACGATCGGCCGCTCCGTGCGCCGCCCGGACGTGCGCTCGAAGATCGACGGCACGTTCGAGTTCGCCAACGACGTCACCGCCGACGGCGTCCTCTACGGCGCCACCGTGCGCAGCCCGCACGCTCACGCCCGCATCGTCTGCAACGACCCCTCGGCGGCGCTCGCCGACGGCGACGTCGTGCGCGTGCTGACGATCGACGACGTGCCGGGCGAGCGGCGCATCGGCCACATCGTCGCCGACCAGCCGGTGCTGGCCGACGGCGTCGTGCGCTACCACGGTGAGCCGGTGGCGTTCGTCGTCGCCACGTCACAGGACGCGGCCTGGGCAGCCGCCGAGCGCGTCGGCGCCGCGATCGCCTACGAGCCACTGCCCGTGGTCGACGACGCGTGCGCTGCGCTGGAACCGGACGCTCCGCTCGTCCACCCGACCGGCAACGTCGTGCGCCGCCTGCACCTGCGCCGCGGCGGACCGGCCACCGGCGCACCCGTCGAGGTCGAAGGCGTGTTCCACACCGGCCGGCAGGACCAGGCGTTCCTCGGCGTCGAGAGCGCGTTGGCACTCCCCGATGCCGACGGTGGGGTGACACTGCGCCTGGCGACGCAGGACCTGCACACCGATCAGCACCAGATCGCCAGCGCGCTCGGTGTGCCGCTCGACAAGGTCCGCCTGGAGATGGCCGGCGTCGGCGGCGCGTTCGGTGGCCGCGAGGACATCACCTTGCAGGTCCACCTGGCGCTCGCCGCGCTGGCGACCGGCCGCCCGGTGCGCACGACGTACCGGCGCGGCGAGTCGTTCCTGGCCCACCCCAAGCGCCACCCGGCCCGGCTGCACCACCGCCTCGGCGCCGATCGCGACGGCCAGTTGCAGTACGTGTGGTCGCGGATCGTGCTCGACGGCGGCGCCTACGCGAGCACGTCGATGCCGATCGCCGGGTCGGCCGCGTACTTCGCCGCCGGCCCGTACCGGGTCCCCGCCGTCGACATCGAGGCGATCAGCACGTACACGAACAACCCGGTGTCCGGGGCGATGCGCGGCTTCGGCGCTGTCCAGGCGTGCTTCGCGATGGAGTCGGCGATGGACCTGCTCGCCGAGCGCCTCGGCCTCGATCCGGTCGAGCTGCGCCGGCGCAACGTGCTCACCCCCGGCGACGAGTTCCCGACCTCGGGGCAGCCGATCGTCGGCAGTGCGCCGCTCGCCGAGCTGATCGAGCGCTGCGTCGCACTGCCTGAGCCGCTACCCCTCGGCACCGATCCGGACGATCCCTACGCCCGCCCGGGCGGCACGGGGAACACGACCGGCGTGGGCGACATGCGCCGCGGGACTGGCTTCGCCCTCGGGGTCAAGAACCACATGTACGGCGAGGGCACGCCCGAGCACGCGACGGCGACGGTGCACGTCGACGCGTCCGGCGTGGAGGTGACGAGCGCGGCGTCCGAGGTCGGCCAGGGCGTGACGTCGGTGCTCGCCCAGATCGCCACGGACGAGCTCGGCGGCCACCCGGTGCGCGTCGCCGCGGCGCACACCGACCACGGCTACGCCGGGTCGTCGTCGGCCAGCCGGGCGACGTTCATCTCCGGCGGGGCGGTCCGCGACGCGGCCCGTCGAGCGGCCGCGATGCTGCGCTCCCGCGCCGCCGAGCGCTGGTCGGTCCCCGAGCACGAGGTCGAGCTGGACGCTGCCGGCGTCGTCGTGCGCGGCGAGCTGCTACCGCTGGCGCTCGTCGTCGGCGACGAGCCGATCACCGCGACGGCCACGTTCCTGGCGCCGCCGACCGAGGCCGGCGACGCGGACGGGCAGGGCGGCGTGCACGTCTCGTGGATGTTCGTCGCTCACCGCGCCACCGTCGACGTCGACGTCGAGCTCGGGCTGGTCAAGGTCGTCCAGGTCGCCACCGCCCAGGACGTCGGGCGGGCCCTCAACCCGCGCGAGGTCCGCGGTCAGATCGACGGCGGGATCGCCCAGGGCGTCGGGCTGGCGGTGATGGAGCACCTCGACAGCCGCGACGGCATCGTCCGCAACGCCTCGTTCACCGACTACCTCGTGCCCACCGCCGCCGACATGCCGGCCACCGAGGTGGCCCTCGTCGAGCGTCCGGACGCCGTCGGCCCCTACGGCCTGAAGGGCGTCGGCGAGCCGCCGGTGCTGTCGTCGACGCCGGCGATCGTCGCCGCCATCCGCCAAGCCTCCGGCCGCCCCTTGCGCGACGCCCCCGTCCTCCCCGAGCACATCAGCCGTTGACGTTCGCGCCCCGGTCGCAGCCAAGCTGCTCCCTGCGCCTGCCGTGCTCGCCGCCTCCGCTGCGCTTCGGCACTCGCCGCGTCTCGAATCGCGGTGACGCTGGCCCACCTGACGTCCGCCGCCCACTGCGCGATTCGAGATGTGCGCACCGGCGCCGCACATCTCACATCGCCACGAGGTCACCGACACCAGCGATTCGAGATGTGCGCAGCAGCGCCGCACATCTCGAATCGCACGCCCGTCAGCGGGGGCCGGGGAACTCGCAGCGATCGAGGAGCACGCCCCGGGCCACCTCGGCGTCGGCGCGGATCGACGCGACGTCGGCGGTCTGCAGCACACCGCCGACGACGACGGGGCGGCCGTCGACGATCACCGTGTCGACGTCGGTGGCCTGCGCGGCGTAGACGACACGGTCGGCCGGATCGCTGCCGCCGCCCGGCGCGGCGTGCACGGCGTCGAGGCGCACCGTGACGACGTCGGCGCGCTTGCCGACCTCCAGCGAGCCGATCTCGCGGTCGAGGCCGAGCGCCCGCGCCCCGCCGATCGTCGCCATCTCCAGGACACGCCGCGCCGGCATCGCCCGCGGCCCGCGCCGCGGCTTGTGCACCAGCGCGGCAAGGCGCATCTCGGTGAGCGCGTCGAGCCGGTTGTTGCACGCCGCCCCGTCGGCGCCGAGCGCGACGTTGATCCCGGCCTCCAGGTACTCGGGGACGGGAGCGATGCCCGACGCCAGCTTGAGGTTGGCCGACGGGCAGTGGCAGACGTGCGCCCCGTGGTCGCGCACCAGCCGGCGCTCGTGGTCGTTCAGCCAGACGCAGTGGGCCATCACCAGCCGCGAGCCGAGGGCGCCCCACGACGACAGGGCGACCACGTCCCGTCCCTCCGGCGTCGCCGCGAACCGCGCCGCCTGGGCCTCGTTCTCGTTGACGTGGGTGTGCAGGCGCAGGTCGGCCTCGGCAGCCAGATGAACGCAGCGCCGCCACATCTCCGGCGTCGCGTTGCGCGGCCGCGCGCGGCGACAGCGCCACCTGCAGGCGGCCATCCGCCGTGCCGTGCCAGCGCTCGACGAGGCGCACGACGTCGCGCCACGCGTCGTCGGTGTCCTCGCCGATCATCTCCGTGCCCGGCTCCCACTGGTCCATGATCGCCTTGCCGATCACGGCCCGCAGGCCGAGGTCGCGGGCGGCGGCGAACGCCGCGTCGGTGTGGCGCACGGATTCCATCGTCAGCGCCGTCGTCGTCCCCCCGAGCAGCAGCTCGGCGACGCCGAGCACGCGCCGACGCGCCGAGCGTCGACGCGTCGTGGGAGCGCTCCAGCGGCCAGACCCGCTCGCGCAGCCAGTCGATGACGTCCATGTCGTCGGCCAGCCCGCGCATCAGCGTCTGGCACAGGTGCACGTGCGCCTGGACGAACCCGGGCAGCACGAGCTGGCCGCGCACGTCGACTTCGACGTCACCGCGGCCGATGTCACCGCCGACGGCGACGATCCGCCCGCCGTCGACGGCCACGTCGCCGACCAACGTGCCCGGCTCCCCCATCGACACGACGGTGCCACCGCGCAGGACCAGCTCAGGCATGTCCGCCGAACCTCGCTTCCAGCACGCCGGCCGCCTCCAGCAGGTGTACGGCCGCCGAGTCGGCGGCATCGATCGCCTCGTCGAGGTCGAGGGTGGTCAGCCGGCCGTCCTCGACGAGGACGTCGCCGCCGACGATCGTATGACGCACGTCGGCCGCCGAGCACGACCACACGAGGTGCTCGACGACGTTCGTCCGGGCGCGGCGGATCAGCGGCCGGGCATGGGCGCGGCGCAGGTCGACGACGGCGAGATCGGCGGCCTTGCCGACCTCGATGCTGCCGATCTCGCCGGCCAGCCCGAGCGCCGCGGCCGAGCCCATCGTCGCCATCCGCAGCACGTCGGCGCTCGGCAGCACCGCTGGGTCGCGGTGCGCCTGCTTCTGGCACAGCGCGGCCATGCGCATCTCCTCGAACATGTCGAGGTTGTTGTTCGTCATGTTCGAGTCGGTGCCGAGCCCGACCAACGCGCCGGCGGCGAGCAGCTCGACGACCGGGGCGATGCCGTTGCCGAGCTTGGCGTTCGACGTCGGGTTGTGGGCGATGCCGACGCGCCGCTCGGTCAGCAGCTCGCGGTCGCCCTCGGTCAGCTCCACGCAGTGCGCGGCGAGCACGTCGGGGCCGAGGCCGATCAGCCGGTCGAGGTACTGCGTCGGCGTCAGCCCGCCGGTGCGCTCGGCGATCACCGTCGTCTCGTCGGCGCTCTCCGCGAGGTGGGTGTGGATGCCGACGCCGTACACGCCGGCCAGCTCGCGCATCCGCTCGTACGTCGCCGGCAGGCACGAGTACAGACCGTGCGGCCCGAACCAGGTGCGGATCCGCGGGCTGCGATCGCGCCACGCCTCGATGAACGCGACGTTCGTCTCCAGGCTCTCGCCCGGCCCGGCCGGATCGTCGACGACCTGCGGGCTGAACGTGATGCGCATCCCCGATCGCAGCGCGACCTCGGCTGCCTGGTGCGGGTGGCGGAAGATGTCGATGCAGGCCGTCGTCCCGCCGAGCAGCATCTCCGCCTGGTTGAGCAGCGCCGCGGCGTGCATGTGCCAGGGCTCGTAGGCCCGGTCCTTCGGCAGCGCGAAGTCGTACAGCCAGGTCGTGAACGGCAGATCCTCGAACACGCCACGGTCGAGCGTCTCGTGCATGTGGGCGTTGACCAGGCCGGGGATCACCGCGGCGTCGCGGGCGTCGAGCACCGTCGTCGCCTCGACGGCGAGCGACGGGCCGATCGCCACGATCCGCCCGTCGCGCACGGCGACGTCGCCGTCGAGCACGCGGTCGTCGGCGTCGACGGTGACGACCGTGCCGCCGCGAACGAGCAGGTCGACGGGGGTCGGCTGCTCAGGCAACGGCGGGCAGCACGGTTGCGGCGAAGCGTTCCAGCCCGGCGACGTCGAACGGCGGGCGCAGGTTGAGGATCACGGTCGACACGCCGGCATCGGCGTAGGACCGCAGCACCGCGATCATGTCGTCGGGCGAGCCGACCAGGACGCGACGGCGGACCTCCTCGTCGGTGCCGCCACGGGTGCGCTGGAAGTGCGCAACCAGCTCGTCCTCCGCATCGCGGGAACCGGACAGCTCGCAGAACACGAACGCCGTGCGCTCCAGGTCGCCGGGGGCGCGGCCGGCGGCGGCCAGCTTGGCGTCGAGGTCGGCGTTGACCGCCGGCCACTCCCACGGCGCCGAGAAGCTGTTGAACATCGACGCGTGCCGCGCCGCGATCCGCTTGAGCCGCGGCCCGCTGCCGCCGACGAGCACCGGGATGCCGCCCGGCCGCACCGGCTTCGGATCGAACACCGCCCCGCGCAGCTCGACGTGCTGCCCGGCGAAGTCGACGGCGTCCTCCCGGCACAAGCGGTCGAAGACCGTGAGCGCCTCGTCGAGCATCGTCATCCGCTCGCCGACACCGGGGTACGGGATGCCGTACATGTGGTGCTCGGCCTCGTGCCACGCGGCGCCGAGCCCGAGGATGGCGCGACCGCCGGTGACGTGGTCGAGGGTCACGGCCATCTTCGCCAGCATCACCGGATGGCGGTAGGTGACGCCGCTGACGAGCGTGCCGACCTGCAGCCGCGTGGTCGTCGCGGCGAGCGCGGCGAGCGCGATCCAGCCCTCGAACTGCGGACCGTCCGGCACGCCGCCGGCGATGCCCGGCCGCTGGCCGGGGTTGAGCGGCACGAGGTGGTCGAACGTGAACGCGGCGTGGAAGCCGAGCCCGTCCGCGGTCTGCCACACGTCGCGCAGCTCGGTGAACGAGGTGTGCTCGGGCGGGGTCTGGATGGCGATGCGCATGAGTGGTCAGTCCTTGACGAAGTGCTTGCCGATGGCAGCGGGGGCGGAGGCCCGGCCGACGAACGTCGCCAGCGCGAGGAGCGCGACGAGGTACGGGAGCGCGAGCAGGAGGTCGTGGGGCAGGTTCACGCCGGCAACCTGGGCGCGGTACTGGAACGCGTCGGCGAGGCCGAACAGCAGGCACGCGCCGAGCACCGGGAACGGCCGCCACTTGCCGAAGATCATCGCCGCCAGCGCCAGGTAGCCGCGGCCGCCGGTGATGTTGCGCTGGAACACGCCGACCTGGGTGAGGCTGAGGTAGGCGCCGCCGGCCGCGGCGAGCAGTCCGGAGATGATCACCGCCTGGTAGCGCACGGCGATCACCGGGACGCCGACCGACGCCGCGGCCTCCGGGCTCTCGCCACAGCTGCGCAACCGCAGCCCGAACGCGGTGCGGAACAGGACGAACCAGACCACCGGGGCCAGCGCCAGCCCGGCCAGGTCGAGCACGGTCAGCCGCTCCAGGATCCGCCCGACGAACGGGATCTGATCGACGAGTGGGAGGTGGACGGTGCTGAACTTGCGCACCGACGGGCTGACGCCCGGCTTGCCCCACACCGTCTCGATCAGCGCCGCGGTGAGCCCGCTGGCCACCAGGTTGATGGCCATCGCCGAGACGATCTGGTTGGCGCGCAGGCTGACCGAGAACCAGGCGTGGATCGCCCCGACGAGCGCGCCGGTGAGCATCGCCGCCAGCAACCCGAGCCAGGGCGAGCCGAGCCACCACGTGAACGCCACGGCGCTGAACGCGCCGAACAGCATCTGCCCTTCCAGCGCGAGGTTGATCACGCCGGCGCGCTCGGACAGCAGTCCGCCGAACGCGGCGAGGATCAGCGGCATCGACAGGTAGATGCCGGAGACGATCAGGTTGACGGAGAAGATGTCACGCATCGCGTCGCTCCTGTCGGTCCGAACGGTCCCGGCGCTGCAGCCGCCGCTCGACCACCACCCGGGCGGCGACGAACGCGACGACCAGCCCGGAGATCACCGTGACCATGTCCTTGGAGACCTTGGCCCGCGCCTGCAGCAGCACCGAGCCGGCGCGCAGGATCCCGAAGAACAGCGCCGCCGCGGCGACGCCGAACGGGTTCATCAACCCGAGCAGGGCGACGGCGATCGAGTCGTAGCCGTAGCCCGGGCTGAACGAGTCGAAGTACCGCCCGTGCAGGCCGAGCACCTCGATCGCCCCGGCACAGCCGGCGAGCGCACCGGACAGGCACATCGTCGAGACGATCACGCGGCGCGTGCCGATGCCGTTGAACCGCGCCGCGCCGGGGTTGGCGCCGACGACGCGGATCCGGTAGCCGGCCGTCGTGCGGTACAGCAGCCACCAGCAGGCGACGCACAGGCCGGCGGCGACGAGCACGCCGGCGTGCAAGCGGGTCGGCTCCCAGATCCGCGCCAGCCGCGCCGTCGAGCGGATCTTGTCGGTCGCCGACGGTTGCGTGGCGCTGACCAGCGGGCCGCCCGGGCTGACGAGGTACGTCGACAGGCTGAACGCGACGTAGTTCATCATGATCGTGGTGATCACCTCGTGAACCCCGCGATACGCCTTGAGGAGCGCGGGGATCAGCGCCCACACGGCGCCTCCCAGGGCGGCGGCAAGGATCGCGACGATCACGTGGATCCCGGCCGGCAGCGCGATCTTGGCGCCGATCGCGCCGGCAACCAGCCCACCGACGACGAGCTGGCCCTCGACACCGATGTTGAACAGGCCACCCTGGAACGACAGGGCGACGGCCAGGCCGGCGGTCAGCAGCGGGGTCGCCGCGACGAGGGTCTCGGCGATGCCCCGAGAGCTGCCGAGGCTGCCCTGGAACAGCGCCACGTAGGCGTCGATCGGGTTGGAGCCGGCGATCGCGATCAGTGGCGCCGCGGCCAGCAGCGCGCCGAGGACGGTGAGCACGAACAGCACGACGCGAGCAGCGGTGCCGTCGACGGCAAACGCCCGGCGCCACGTCCGCGACTCGGCAGCGTCGAGCGACGGCGCGTCCCGCTCCGGTGACACCGGCGACTCCGTCGCGGTCATGGGCGCAGCCCCCGCATGTTCACGGTCACCGACCGGACCCTGTCATCCACTCGCCGAGCTGGGTGACGTCGGCATCGCCGGCGCGGACCTCGCCGGCGATGCGGCCGCCGCGGATCACCACGACGCGGTCGGACATCTCGATCACCTCGGTCAGGTCGAGGCTGACGAGCAGCACCGCCCCGCCGGCGTTGCGCAGCGCGACGAGCTCCTCGAGCACGAACGCCGCAGCGCCGACGTCCAGCCCGCGAGTCGGCTGGGCGGCGACGAGCAGCCGCGGCGACCGTGCCAGCTCCCGGCCGACCACGAGCTTCTGCTGGTTGCCGCCGGACAGCTGGGCGACGGTCGCGTCGAGCGACGGCGTGCGCACCCGCTGGCGTTCGACGATCGAGCGGGTCAGCCGGGCGATCTCGCGGCGGACCAGGCGGATCCGGTGGCGAGCGAACGGCGGCCGGTCCTGCGCCCCGAGCACGCAGTTGTCGCCGAGCGACATGTCCAGGGCCACGGCGCCCGTGTGCCGATCCTCGGCGATGTGGGCGAGCCCGGCGTCGAGCCGGCGGCTGACCGGCCACTCGCTGACGTCCGTGCCGCCGAGCACGACCTGGCCGGCACGCCGCCGGCGCACCCCGACGATCGTCTCGACCAGCTCGGTCTGCCCGTTGCCCTCGATGCCGGCGACGCCGACGATCTCGCCGGCATGCACGGCGAGGTCGATCGGGCCGAGCGCGACGCCGTCGGACAGGCCGCGCAGCTCGAGCACCGCGGCGCCCGGCTCGCCGGCGCGCCGCGGTGGTTCCGGCAGTGCCCGGCCGACCATCGCCACGGCCAGATCGGCTTCGAGCTGCAGCCGCGCCGCGCGCGACGGGAAGCGCTCGTCGTCGCCGATCGTGCGCTGGGCGACGACGGCGCCGTCGCGCAGCACGGTGACCTCGTCGCACATCTCGACGATCTCGGCGAGCTTGTGGGTGATCAGCACGATCGCGCAGCCGTCGCTGCGCAGCCCGGCGACGACGCCGGCCAGCTCGTCGACCTCCTGCGGAGCGAGCGCCGCTGTCGGCTCGTCGAGCACGAGCACCTGCGCGCCGCGGTACAGCGCCTTGAGGATCTCGACGCGCTCGGCGCGCCCCGACGGACAGCTCGCCGACCGGACGGCGGGCGTCGAGCCGGAAGCCATAGCGGTCGGCCAGCGCCTGGACCTCGCGCTCGGCGCGACGACGGTCGAGGATGCCGGCACGCTTCGGCTCGTCACCCAGGACGAGGTTCTCGGCCACGGTGAAGTCGGCGATCAGGCTGAAGTGCTGCTGCACCATGCCGATACCGGCGCCGAGGGCGTCACGCGGGCTGCGCCAGCGCCGGGGCACGCCGTCCACCTCGATGGTGCCGGCGTCGGGGCGGACCAGCCCGAACAGCACCTTGACGAGCGTCGACTTGCCGGCACCGTTCTCGCCGAGCAGCCCGTGCACCGCACCCCGGCGCAGGTCGAGATCGATGCCGTCGTTGGCCCGCACCCCGGCATAGGCCTTGGTGATGCCCCGCAGGCGAACGGCGGCGGGTGCCGCGTCGAGGGTCGACACGGCACCCGCCGCGGTCGGCTCGCTCACGAAGACGGGACCGTGACCGCCCCGCTCAACACCTGCTTCTCGGCGTCCTGCACCGCCGTCTGCACGTCGGACGGGAGCGACCCGAACGTCTTCTGGCACACGCCGACGGCGTCGTCGGACAGGCCGAGGCTGATGCTGCCGCCCTTGAACGTGCCGTCGGCGACGGCATGGGCCTCGCGCACCACGGCACCGGTGACGTCCTTGGTCGCCGAGGTGAGGAAGTTGTCCGGAGCCAGCTGGTCCTTGCACGTGTCGGTGCCGACCACCCAGAAGCCGGGGCCCCGGGTCTTGGCCTCCTCGTAGGCGCCGAGGCCGCCGGCACCGGCGACCTCGAAGACGATGTCGGCGCCGGCGTCGTAGTACCCAGCGGCGAGCGTCTTGGTCTTGGCCGGATCGTCGAAGCCGCCGACGTAGGCGACGTCGACCGTCGCCGCCGGGTTGACCGACTTGACACCGGCCTCGAAGCCCTTGAGGAAGCGGACCACCGGCGGGATCTCGAGACCGCCGACGAAGCCGATCTTGTTCTTCTTCGTGGTCTTCCCGGCGATCACGCCTGCGAGGTAGGCGCCCTCGTTCTCCTTGAACGTGACGCTGGCGACGTTGGTCAGCGGCGTGCCGGAGGCGTCGGCGGCGGTGGCATCGATCAGGACGAACTTGGCGTCAGGCTTGGCCGTGGCCACCTCGACCATCGCGTCGGTGATCAGGAAGCCGACCCCGACGGTCATCGACGCCCCGTCCTCGACCGCCTGGGTCAGGTTGGGGACGTACTGGGCCTGCTCGGACGACTCGATCGCCTGTGAGGTGCCGCCGATCTCGCTGGCCGCCTGGTCGATGCCCGCCTTGGCAAGGTCGTTGAAGCCCTGGTCGCCGAGACCGGCCTGGTCGGTCACCATCACCCACGAGTACTTCCCGCCGCCGGGCGTGCTCGCCGGCGTCGACGCGGCCGTGGTGGCGGCAGCCGCCGTGGTCGTGGTGCTCTTCGCGTCGCTGCCACAGGCAGCGAGGGCGATCAGCGACACGACGAGGGCGCCGCCGAGCGCAAGTCGCGGTCGGTTCATGATGTTGGTCTCCTGGAGTGGTTCGGTGAGGTTGAAGGTGGTCTGATCAGAACGTGGTGGCCCACGCCCGGTCGGGCGTCACGTTCGACGTCTCGGCGGCCAGCTCGGCGAGCACCCGGCGGTACTCCAGCGTCATCCGGTCGGCCTTGGTGTGCAGCTCGGTCGTCACCTCGATCGGGAAGTTCGGGTTGACCCCTTCGAGCAGCACCTTGTCCTCGGACTGCACGATCCGGTCGACGGCCGCGATCTCCCGGATCGCCGCCTCGTCCGGCGTGTCGTTGCGGGCGATGAACTGGCAGAACAGCGTCGTCGAGTCGTCGACCGGCGTCGCCGTCTTGTACAGGACGTGCAGCAGCCCGTTCTCGTGGTACTCCAGCGCTGCCGCGGAAGATCAGCGGCTGGATCAGCTCTGCGTGCGTGCTGCGTCCGGTGAGCTCGCTGTCGATGCCGAGGTTGATCTTCTGCTGCTCGTTGACCCTGACGACGTAGCTGACCGAGAACGCCAGGCGCAGCCCGTCACGGGTGACCTTGAAGTCCGACAGGCGCGGGTTGGCCGCCGAGCCGACGGACGTGCGGTGGACGAAGGCGACGTGGCTGACATCGAGCGCGTTGTCGATGATCCTCGGCGCCGAGCAGTTCCACTCCTCCATCAGCTCGTGGATCAGCGTGAACGACGGGTCGTCGGCTTCGGCGAGGTCGGGGATGCCGGCGCGCGGCGTGCCGACGCACACCCACACCAGCCCGTAGCGCTCGTCGGCGAGGACGCCGTTGACGTGGGCCCGCGCCGGGATCGGCAGGCCCGGTTCGGCGGAGGGGATCTCCACGCAGCGGCCGCTCTGGTCGAAGCGCCAGCCGTGGTACGGGCAGACCAGGCAGCCGTCGTCGACCCAGCCCTGCGACAGGCGGGCGGCACGGTGCGGGCACTCGTCGAGTGCGGCGCGAACGGGCGCTCCCTCGGCCGGACGCCACGCCACGTGGTCCTCGCCGAAGATCCGGAAGCGCCGCGGCGTGGTCCCGACCTCGGCGCTGTAGGCAACGGGGTACCAGTACTCGCGCAGCGCCGGCACCTCACTGACGAGCATTGCAGGCCCTTCGAATCATATGCGTACTTACCATATGCACGCTTTGTATCACGGCGAAGGCCGCTCCGTGAACGGGAGATGACGGATCAGCGCGCGCCGGCCAGGCGCGACGAAGCAGCGCTCACCGGTCGATCATCGAGGACGCGGGCCGGCGACGAGTCGCCGCGACGACGTCAGACGTGCTCGGGGATGCCGAGGTCCCATTCGATGGAGATGCGCTCACGCTCGGCGTCGCGGACGATGCGCTCGCGGTTGCGGCGGAACTGCGGGTCGTCGCGCGGCAGCAGCACGAGCCGCGCCAGCACCCTGGCGCGGAACTCCTCGAGGACCGTGCGGTCGCCGTAGTCGCCGTACACCTCCCAGTGCGGCGAGACCGGGCCGAGGTACACGATCCGGGCGTGGGCGCGCGGCGGCTCGTTGGTGACATCGGTCAGACTCATAGCGCGCAGTGTACGGCCGGGCTCCGCAGGTTAGGATTCGACGAACTCGGGAACCGGGCGGCCACCGTTGACGTCTCAGTCAACAAGGCTTGCTCGACCCGATGCCTTCAGGGGCCTTTGGTGCGGGCGAACACCAGCCGCGACACGGTCGCGGTCGAACAAGGAGACCCGATGCAACGCAGTGACAGCCCCGAGCTCGATGCCGAAAGCCAATGGATGAGCGCCGGGAACTGCCGCAACTATCCGCCGGCGGTGTTCTTCCCCAGTGATGGGGTGGGCGTGGACCGTGCCCGCAAGATCTGCACGGACTGCCCTGTCGCCACCCAGTGCCTCGAGTACGCGCTCGAACAGCGCATCGAGCACGGGGTGTGGGGCGGCTGCAGCGAGCGCGAGCGCCGCCGCATCCTCAAGCGCCGTCGCGTCGCCATCTGATCAGATCCCGAGACGTCTCGGGTCCGTGAGCCGGCGCCTGACGGCGCCGGCTCACAAGCTCAGAGCCTCGGTCGAGCGAGGCTGCTCGCCCTTCAGCTCGGTCATGCGCGCTTCCAGCCGGCGCAACTCCTCCGCACGCTCGGCGTCGGTGACCGTCGTCGGCGGGGTGACGGCGGGAGCCGGCGGCGCAGCAGCTGCCGGGGCAGCGGGGGTCGCCTCGTCTTCCTTCTGACCTGCGGCGAGGCCGTCTTTGAACTCCTTCTGCGCCTGGCCGAGGTTCTTGGCCAGCTTCGGCAACTGCGAGCCGCCGAACAGCAACAGGACCACCAGGACCAGGATGCCGATCTCGACGGGAGAATCCAGGAACGCGAACATGCCGACGATCCTACCCAAGGGCGCCGGACGGGGAACCGGCGGGCGGCGAACTCCCAGCGAAGTCGGAGCGTTCGCTCAGGCCGTGGAACGCCGGTTGGCCTGGGCGCGCTGACGGCGCAGCCGGCGCCGCTCACGCTCGGACAGGCCACCCCAGATCCCGAACTTCTCTCCGTTGTCCAGGGCGTACTCGAGGCACTCCATGCGCACCACGCAACCGCGGCAGACCTCCTTGGCCTCCCGGGTGGAGGCACCACGCTCCGGGAAGAAGAGGTCGGGATCGACCCCGAGGCAGTTGGCCTCGTCCTGCCAACTGCGCTGATCCGGTGTGAGCTCGATGTGCATCTGTTCGCGACCCCTGCCTACGTCGCTGTAATTACAGCACTGTCATTCTCCCCTATCACATCGGTTCCGCGCAAGAGCGGATTTCCAGAGGCCCACGACCAGGTGAATCGCGCGGATCGACGCGTCAGCCCTGACGTCGGGGGCTGCGCCCCCACGGCGCCTCCCCATCGACGTCCGGCTCCCTGGCGGTCGCTCGGTCGTCCCGACCGAGCTTCGCTCAGCCGGCGCGCCGCGCCTGGCGTCCGCGGGCCAGCTGCTTCTTGTGCTCGACGAAGTCCACCAGCACGTACTCCCCCAGCGTCTCGGGGGTGGTGAAGAACGCTCGGCCGCGGTTGATCGACGTCAGCCGCTCGATGAACGACTTCAGGTAGCTGTTGGCATCGAGCATGAACGTGTTGATGCGGATGCCGTCCTTCGTGCAGCGCACCACCTCGCGCAGCGTCGCCTCCACGGTCTCCTGCACCGGCGGGTAGTTGAAGAACACGTCGCCGTGCGGCGTGATGTGGGCGGTCGGCTCGCCATCGGTGATCATGATGATCTGCTTCGTGCCGGTCTGCTTGGCCAGCAGCTGGCGGGCCAGCAGGAAGCCGTGCTGCATGTTCGTGCCGTACACGAAGTCCCACGACACCTCCGGCAGCTGGGCTGCGGTGAGGATCCGCGCCGTCTCGCTGAAGCCGACGATGCCCATGTAGTCGCGCGGGAACTGCGACGTGATCAGCGAGTGCAGCGCCATCGCCACCTTCTTGGCGGGCAGGAAGTTGTCGCGCATCGGCATCGACAGCGACAGGTCGAGCATCAGCACCGTCGACGACTTCGTCATGTGCTCGGTGCGCTCGATCTCGAAGTCGTCGGGGTGCAGCCGCACGGGCGTGCCGACGCCGTTGCGCCGCAGGGCGTTGCGGATCGTGCGGTGCAGGTCGAGGTTGAACGGGTCGCCGTACTCGTACGGCTTGGTCTCGTACGTCCGCTCGTGGCCCTGGCCGAGCCGGTCCATCTGGTGCTGACCGGTCTTGTCCTTGGTCAGCTTGGTGAACAGGTCGCGCAGCGCATTCGAGCCGATCTTGCGCAGCCCCTTGGGCGTCAGCTGCAGCCGACCTTCCTTCTGCTCGATGAGGCCGGCGTCCTGGAGCATCTTGGTCAGCTCGGCCAGGCGCTCCAGCGAGCGGGCCGCGTCGTCACCCATCAGGTCGCGCACCCGGTCCATGTCGGCCTCGGCGAGCGCGCCGGGGTTGGTGGCGTTGCGCATCAGGTTCTCGAGCTGGTCGAGGTCGCCGAGCTCCTGCATCGTCTGCATCGCCTGGCCCATGCCCATCGGGTCCATGCCCTGCATGTCGTAGGACTGGCCCCAGTTCATGTTCGGGAACATCCCCTGCAGGCTCTGGCCGAGCTGGTCCATCTGCCAGCGCAGGTCCATGTCCTCGAGCAGCTGGTCGCTGAGCTGCTGCAGCTGTGCCCGCTGCTCGGGCGTCATCGAGTTGAGCATCGCCTGCATCGCCGCCATCCGCTGGGCCATCTGCTCCAGCAGCTCGTCGAGGCTCTGCGGGTCCTCCGGGAAGAAGTCGCCGAACTCCTCCATGAACTGCTCGAAGCCCGGCTCCTCGCCGCGCTCGCGCTTGTCGATCATCTCGTTCAGCGCGGACATCATGTCCTTCATCCGCTGCATGTCCTGCGGCGTCATGCTCTGCATCGCCGACGACATCTGGTCGACCATCTGCTTCATCAGCTGCTGGCGGAGCTTGTCCATCAGCTGCTCGAAGCGCTGGCGGGCCTCGGCCGACTCGAAGTCGTAGGCCTCCAGCTCGCGGACCTTGCCGGCGAGGTCGTCGGGCAGCATGTCGAGGCGGAAGTTGCGGTCCTCGGCGGTCCGTCGGGCGTTCTCCGCACGGCGCTCGTCGCCGCTTCTGTTGGCATCGTTCAGCGAGTTCTCGATGGCGTGGCGCTCCTCGTCGACGATGTCGTCGAGCTCGTCGGCGATCTCCTTGTAGACCCCGCCGAGATCGCCGCGGTCGAGGCGCTCCTGGCGCGCCTGGCGGAGCTTGTCCATCAGCTCGCGCAGGCCCTGGACGCGCTCGCCGTTGCGGTCCTTCATGCCCTGCTGCATGAGGCGGCGCAGGGCCGAGTTGACGTCGCCGTGGTAGAGCAGGTCGTCGGTCAGCTCGTCGAAGAGCCCATCGGCGTCGAGGCTCGAACCCCTTCTGGGTGCCGTCCCAGCGGGAGTAGGTGAACCGAGCTGCCATGTGGCGAATGTACTGGTGGCGGCGGCACTGGGTCGCGCGGACCATTCATCCGGTGTGTTTGTGAACACACTCACATGCTGGTCGGTCGGGGTATCTTGAACGACATGCGTGTACCGCGCACCTTCGTCTTCGTGGACCTCACCGGGTTCACGAACTACACCGCCGCCTTCGGCGACGCCGCCGCCGGGCGGATTCTCGGCGCGTTCCGCACCGTGGCCCGTGGGATCGCCTCCGAGCAGGGCGTCCGCATCGACAAGTGGCTCGGCGACGGCTGCATGGTCGTTGCCACGGAGCAGAGCTACGCGATCGGCTTCGCCCTCGAGCTCGAGCACCGCGCCGCCGAGGTCTGCGCCCCGCTGTCGGTGCGCGTCGGCATCGCCACGGGCCACGCCCTGCTGTTCGAGGGCGACGACTACATCGGTTCCGCCGTCAACCTGGCCTCGCGCCTGTGCGACGTCGCCGGACCGTTCGAGGTGCTCATGCCGACGATGCAGATCGAGCGGCTGCCACAGGGCGTCATCGTCACACCGCACGGCGAGGTCGAGCTGCGCGGCTTCCCCGGCACGGTCGACGTCGTCGAGCTGAGCGGCAACCCAGAGGTACCGCTGCGCAACGACACCGGCGAGCTGTGGACCCGCCTGCCGTTCGGCGGCTGAACCGTTCGTGTCCGCGCTCCGGTCGCAGCCAAGCTGCTCCCTGCGCCTGCCGTGCTCGCCGCCTCCGCTTCGCTTCGGCACTCGCCGCGTGTGGGATCACTGCCCGATCGACGCTCGCTGCGCTCGCTCATCTCCGTCGAGCTTCGAAAAGCGGCCTGCGGCCGCAGCCAGCTTGCAGTGCGCCTCACGCACAGCGAGCCGGCGCGCGGCGGAGGGGGACCGCGCAGCACCCCCTCCACACCGCCCCCGCACGCGCGATCGTTCGCCGAGCTGAGCTGGTGGCGCGGTGACCTCGCCGATTGCCCTTGGGGCGATCCTTGATCTCGACGTCGAGCAGGCGACGCGGTGGCGCGACGACCTGGCGCTCGCCGCCCAGATCGGGCTGACCGCGATCCGCGTCGACGTGCCGTGGGCGCGGACCCAGCCGCGCGCCGGCGCGCTCGACGGCGACGTCGTCGAGACGGTGCTCGACGTCGCGCTCGCCGCCCGCGACCTCGGTCTGGCGCCGTGGCTGCGCCTGCTGCAGCCGCAGATCCCGGCGTGGTTCGACGACGAGGGCGGCTTCACCGACGCCCGCAACGCCGGACGCTGGTGGCCGCGCTGGGTCGACGCGTGCGCCGACGTGTTCGGCGACCAGGCGGCCGGGTGGGTGCCGTTCGAGACCCCGTTCGCGATGGCCCGGCGGATCGTCCCCGACGATCCGCGCCGTCACGGCGGGCTGGTCGACACGCTCGTCGTCGCCTGGCGCGACGCCTGGCGGATCCTGCGCGGTGGGCCGCCGGTGATGACGTCGCTCGACGTCGCCGTCGTCCGCCCCGCCGACGACACGGCCGAGGCGGCGCAGGCCGCCAACCGCATCGACCAGCTGCGCTGGGGCGTCTGGCTCGACGGCCTGCGCGAGGGCACGTTCACCGTGCCCGGCCGTGCCGAGCGCGAGCTGGCCGATCTCGCCGGCGCCTGCGACGTCGTCGGCCTGGCGATCCGCGACGACGCCGAGACCGTGCTGTACCGCGCCGCCGAGCAAGGCCCGGAGCGGCCGCTGGCGGTCACGTTCCGCCCGCTCGGCGACACCGACGCCGAGCGCTCCCGCTCCGTCCAGTCGATGTGGCGGGGCACCCGCCGCGCCGCCGAGGAGCTTGCCATCACCTCGGTGACGATCACGCCGTTCGTCGACCACCCCCCGGTCGGCGACGGGATCGTCACCGCCGCCGGCGAGCTGAAGGACAGCGGCCAGTCCTTCGTCGCCGGCTGACGAGGGGCAAGGCCCAGCCCGAGTGCCTCGAACGGGGCAGACCCCTCTTGTGCGTCGGTCACCGCGCGCAGATGATGCTCGGGTGCCGGCTGACCGGTCGGCACTGCGGCATCGAGCACAGGAGGAGCGATGCAACGCTTCATCATCGAGCGGGAGATCCCCGGTGCCAGCGAGCTGACCCCAGAGGCGCTCGCCGACATCGCCAAGACGTCCAACGCTGTCGTCGACGGCCTCGGCGTGCCGTACACCTGGGTCACCAGCTACGTCGCCGGCGACAAGATCTACTGCGTGCACGAAGCCGAGAGCGCCGAGGACGTGCTCGAGCACGCCCGCCGCGGCGGCTTCCCGGCGAACTCCGTACAGGTCATCGCCAACGAGTTCGGCCCACAGTCGGCGAACGGCTGAGGGTCGCCGGTGGCCTTCCCGCCCCGGATCGCTGCTCGATCCGTCGTCAACCTCCGAACCTGACGCCGAATCCGGCTGATCGGGCACGATCCGTCGTCAACCTGCGAGGTTGACGACGGATTCGGCCGGTCCGCTGACCCCTGCGCCTGACGGGTTGGAAACCTGCGCGACCCCAGGATCGCCGACGGCAAGACTCGGCACATGGCCGACAGCAAGGACTGGACGTGGGTGCTACAGCGACCGTGCCCCGAGTGCGGGTTCGACGCCTCGACGCTCGACCGTCACCGGGTGGCGACGACGCTGCGAGCCGCCAACTTCCGCCTGCTGGCCCTGCTCGGCGATCCGCTGGTGCGCGAGCGCCCGGCGCCGGAGGTGTGGTCGGCGCTGGAGTACGGCTGCCACGTGCGCGACGTCCACCGCCTGTTCCTCGACCGCCTCGGGCTGATGCTCGACCAGGACGACCCGCTGTTCGCCAACTGGGACCAGGACGCCACCGCGGTCGAGGCGCGCTACGAGCTCACCGATCTCGACGGGCTGGTCGGCGACCTGGCCTCCGACGGCGAGCGCCTGGCGGCGGCGTTCGACGTCGTGCACCCCGACCAGTGGTCGCGCACCAGCCGCCGGTCCGACGGCGCCGTGTTCACCGTCGAGACGTTCGGCCGCTACCTCGTCCACGACCCGGTCCACCACGTCTGGGACGTCGAGCAGGGCTACTCGGCGCTGCGCGGCTGAAGCCCGAGGGCTTCAGAACGGTCGGCGGTCCACGGGCGCCGGCACGTCGACGACGTTGCCGGCGGCGTCGCGCAGCACCGCGCTGGCGCCGACGGCGACGAAGAACCGGCGGTCGGGGATCTCGGCGAGGGCGTGCAGCTCGACGGGCTGGCCGTCGACCTCGACGCTGGCCACGTCGGCACCGACCGCCCCGTAGACGAAGCCGCCGGATGAGTCGACCAGGTCGAGCTGCGGCGGCGTCGAGCAGGTGACCGCCATCGCGGCGGTCGTTCCGACGTAGACGCACAGGTAGTCCCCGGGTGCGTCACCCACGCCGACGTACCTGCCCGGCTGGTCCGTCGGCGTCGCCGCCGCAAGGGTGGTGACGTCGGCACCAACGGCGACAAGTCGTCCATCGAGTCGGAGCAGGGCGATCGGCGCCCCGCCCCCGGACGTGACGGCGTACTGCTGACCTTGCACCTGGTCCTCGGCTGCCAGCACCGTGCCGTCGGCGTCGAGCCACTCGACTCGCACGACGGCGTCCTGACTGAGGTCGACGGCGAAGAACCGGCTCTGGTAGTCGGCGAACGGCAAGGGCTCGATCACCTGCGGCTGGCCGAACTGCGGCGTGACCCGCACCGTGCTGACCTGCGGCGGCACGGCGCCGGTGACGGCGACGCCGTCGACGGCCGAGCGAACGAAGGTGCGCGCCGCGATGTCCTGGCCGCAGCCGTCGACGTACCCCAGCCCGACGCACTCGTCGCCGCCGAGCCGGCCGACGAGCAACCCGGCGCCGTTGTTGCTCCCGCCGGCGAACGCCGGCCCCGTCCCGGGGACGACCACTCGATCGGCGATCGTTGCCGGGCCAGCCACCCGGCGCACGCCGACGGCGATCGCCGCCAGCTCACCGGCACGCTCGGGCGGCACCGTCACCCAGGCGACGACGCCTGGGCGAGCCTGCCACATGATGGCCGGCGACATGCTGACGTCCATCGTCAGCGCCGGCCGACCGTCGGACAGCGTGGCCGCGACGGCGCTGGTCCCCGGCGTGGCCAGCTCCCGCGCGTAGTCCTCGATCGAGGAGTCGACGAACGTCGTGCCGATGCTCACCCAGTACGACGACTCGGGCCGGTTCGTCGTGTCGACCGTCGTGCCCGAGCTCACGTCGTCGTACGACACCGCAGCCACGATGGCCATGCCCTCGACCTTCGTGCAGCCGTCGAACGTCGCGTTCAGCTCGACGCAGCGCAGCGTCTGCTCGATGAACCGGCTGTCGACGCTCGGCGAGCCCAGGCTGGCCGGGCCGACGTAGTAGTCGGCCGCGCCGTCGAGCACCGGGAGCCGGTCGAAGCCGTGGCAGCCGCCGTCGTCGCACGTCAGCACGTCGGCACCGTCGGCCGGCCCGCCAGTGTCCCGGCGAGTGACGGCCACCAGCCCGGCGCCGGCGAGCACCAGCAGCACGGCGGCCATCGTCGCAACCCGCCGGTGGCGGCGGGCGATCAGGCGGCGGTGCAGGTCGTCGGCGGTCGGGCCGTCGGTTGGGCGGGCGATCAGGTCGCGAGCGGCACGTTCGAGCAGATCAGACATGGCGCACCTCCGGATGCGGTTCGTCGAGCAGGGTGGCGAGCGCGCGCCGGCCGTCGGTCAGCGCGCTGGAGACGGCGCTGCGCGACACGCCGAGCGCCCTGGCGATCTCGGCGTCGGTCAGGTCGCCGACGTAGCGCAGCACGAGCACCTCGCGCTGGCGCGGTGGGAGTTGAGCGACGGCGGCCCATGCCTCGCCGGCGGCCGGCGGCACGTCGCCGCGCGGCACCTCGCGGCGCAGCAGGCGGGCCTCCATGCGGGCACGGCGCTCGCGGCGGCGCACGACGTTGATGCCGACGCGCACTGTCCAGCCGACCGGCGAGCCCATCCGCGACACCGCGCTCCAGCGCGACAGCGCTCGCAGGAACGCCTCGTCGGTCGCCTCGGCGGCCCGATGGGCGTCACCGGTGACGAGCGTCAGCGTCGCCAGCACCCTCGGACGTGCTCCGGCGTACCACGCCGCGAAGTCGCTCGCATCTCCCACCACGCCCCATCAGAGTCACGAGCCCGCCGAAGTGACGGGTCGGTTCCCTATCCGCGGCTGCGGTAGGTGGCGCTGGAGCCCGAGGCGTCCTTGTTCAGCCGCTTGCTGAGGTGCAGGCCTTCGAGCACGAACTCGACCGCGGCGGCGACTGCGGCGGGCGACTCGTCGCCGGCCGTGAGCCGGGCGACGGCGGTGCGCAGCGCCGGCACCTGCTCGACGAGGCGCGCCTCGTCCGCGGAGGCGACGTCCTCACCGGTGTGGGCGACGGTGCCCTCGTCGAACGCGGCGATCACCTCGCGCACCTCGTCGTGGGGGACGACCTCCTTGAACACCGTCAGCACTGCGGACTTGACCAGGTTCTCCAGGATCTGGCCCTCGCGGCCCTCCTCCAGCGACTCGATCTCGACCTTGCCGCTCGTCGACGCGGCGAGCGCGCCGAGGTCGCAGATCCGCGGCACGACGGCGTGCTCGCCGGCACGCAGCCCACGGCGCAGGGCGTTGGCGCCGAGCACCTCGAGGTTGCTGACCGAGAGGCGCACACTGACGCCGCTGCGCTGGTTGACCTGGCTGCTGCCGCGGGCCAGCTGGCTGAACGTGGCGACGATCTGCTCCATGTACGCCGGGATGCCGACGGCGACGTTGCCGACCGACGGCGGCCGCGACTCCTGGCGCATGATCGCCGTCTCCACGTCGACGTCGAGTGGGTAGTGCGTGCGGATCTGGCTGCCGAAGCGGTCCTTCAGCGGGGTGATGATCCGGCCGCGGTTGGTGTAGTCCTCCGGGTTGGCCGAGGCGACGAGCATCACGTCGAGCGGCAGGCGGACCTTGTAGCCGCGGATCTGGACGTCGCGCTCCTCCAGCACGTTGAGCAGGCCGACCTGGATGCGCTCGGCGAGGTCGGGGATCTCGTTGATCGCGAAGATGCCGCGGTTGGTGCGCGGCACCAGGCCGTAGTGCAGCGTCAGCTCGTCGCTGAGGTAGCGGCCCTCGGCGACCTTGATCGGGTCGACCTCGCCGATCAGGTCGGCGATCGACGTGTCCGGCGTGGCCAGCTTCTCGCCGAAGCGGTCGTCGCGATGCACCCAGTCGACGTGCGTGTCGTCACCGTGCTCGGCGACGAGGTCACGGGCGTAGCGGCTGATCGGGTTCAGCGGATCGTCGTTGATCTCGCTGCCGGCGATGATCGGCATCCACTCGTCGAGCAGGCCGGTGAGCGAGCGGATCATCCGCGTCTTGGCCTGGCCGCGCTCGCCGAGGAAGATGACGTCGTGACCGGCCAGCAGTGCGTTCTCCAGCTGCGGCATGACCGTCTGCTCGTAGCCGAGCACGCCCTCGAACAGCGGCTCGCCGGCCGCGATCTTGGCGACGGCGTTGCGCCGGATCTCCTCTTTGACCGGCACCGACTGCCAGCCGGACGCCTTCAACTGGCCAAGGGTGGCAGCACGGTTCGACATGCTCCGACAGTAGCGCCGGGTTCTCGGGAGCGGTCTTGCGGGTCGTGCAATACGCTCGCCGCGTGAACCTCGACGGGGTGTGGCGGGCCCGGGAGGCCGACGACGATCTGCGCCGCGAGGCCGTCGGCCTCGACCACGACGACAGCGGCTGGGACGTCGTCGCCGTGCCCGGTCACTGGCGCAGCGCGCCGGCGTTCGCCGGCAGCGACGGCCCGCTGCTGTACCGCCACCGCTTCGAGCTCGACGACCTGCCCGACGGGCGGCGCCAGTTCGTCACGCTCGGCGGCGTCTTCTACCAGGCCGACGTCTGGCTCGACGGCGCCTACCTCGGCGACCCGGAGGGCTACTTCTTCCCGCACACGTTCGAGATCACCGGGCTGTCGCGACTGCACCACGAGCACGTGCTCGCCGTCGAGGTGGCCTGTGCGCCGCAGCGCGACCGCACCGCGAAGCGCAACGTCACCGGGCTGTTCCAGCACTGGGACTGCGGTGATCCGAGCTGGAACCCCGGCGGCCTGTGGCGCCCCGTCCACGTCCACACCACCGGGCCGGTGCGCCTCGACCGGCTCCGGGTGCTGTGCCGCGACGTCAACGAGGCCCGCGCCCACCTGCGCCTGCGCGCCCGGCTCGACGCCGACGGCCAGCACAGCGTCGTCGTGCGCACGCTCGTCGACGGCGTCGAGGCCGCGTCGCAGGAGACGTCACTGGCCCAGGGTGCCAACGAGGTGGCGTGGACGATCGACGTCGAGGACCCGCGCCTGTGGTGGCCGTGGTCGATGGGCGACCAGCCGCTGACGACGATCACCGTCGAGGTCGACGTCGACGGCGTGCACAGCGACGGCCGCGACGTCCGCACCGGGCTGCGCGAGGTGGCCGTGCAGAACTGGGCGTTCTCGATCAACGGCGAGCGGATGTTCATGAAGGGCGCGTGCCTGGCGCCGACGCAGATGGCGCTCGGCGAGGCGACGCCCGAAGCTGTGCGCGCCGACGTCCTCGCCGCTCGGGAGGCCGGCCTCGACCTCGTGCGCGTGCTCGGCCACATCGGTCGCCAGGAGCTGTACGACGCGGCCGACGAGCTCGGCATGCTCGTGTGGCAGGACTTCCCGCTGCAGTGGAGGTACGCCCGCTCGGTGCGCAAGCAGGCCGTCCGCCAGGCGCGCGAGGCCGTCGACCTGCTCGGCCACCACCCGTCGATCATCACCTGGTGCGCGCACAACGAACCGCTGCCGGTCGAGGACGACCGCGGCGCGGTGTTCGGCGACTCCGCCGCCAAGCACATGCTCGGCCAGCAGCTGCCGACGTGGAACAAGAGCGTGCTCGACCGCTGGGTGAAGCGGGCGTTCGAGTCCGCCGACGAGACCCGCCCGGTCGTCGCCCACAGCGGCGTCGCCCCGCACCTGCCGCAGCTCGACGGCACCGACAGCCACCTGTACTTCGGCTGGTACTACGGCGAGGAGGCCGACCTCGGCGGCTTCGCGGCGACGATGCCGCGGATGGTCCGCTTCGTCAGCGAGCTCGGGCGCGGTCGATCCCGGCGAACGCCGAGTTCGCCGAGTCGTGGCGCTGGCCGGACCTCGACTGGGCCGGGCTGACCGAGCGCTACGGCTACGAGCCGGCGACCTTCGAGCGCCACGTGCCGCCGGCGCCGCACCCGACGTTCGACTCGTGGCGCGAGGAGACCCAGCGCTACCAGGCGACCCTGCTGCGCCATCAGATCGAGACGATGCGCCGGCTGAAGTACAAGCCGACGGGCGGGTTCACGCTGATGATGCTCAACGACGCCGCGCCGTCGTTCTCGTGGAGCCTGCTCGACCATCGGCGTACGCCGAAGCGGGCGCTGCAGGCCGTCGTCGACGCCTGCCGACCGGTGATCGTCATCGCCGACCAGCTCCCCGACCTGGTGCATCCCGGCGCCGCGCTGGCGCTCGACGTGCACGTCGTCAACGACCTGCGCCGGCCGTTGGAGGCGGCGCTGTGCTCGGCGACGCTGCGCTGGCCGGGCGGCAACCACGACTGGCGCTGGGAGGGCGACGTCGCCGCCGACGGCGTCGCCCGCGTCGGCATCGTCCGCTTCGTCGTCCCCGACGTCCCCGGCGAGCTGTGGCTCGACCTGACGATCGAGCACCACGACGAGATCGCCACCAACCGCTACGTCGCGACGGTCGCCCGAAAGCCTTCCTAGACGGTCGAGGACTGGCGTTCGCTCGCTTTCGCCGCTGCGCGTGAGCAGACCGGGCTGCACGGGGACCCAAGGCCCGGCATCGTGCCGGACGCGTCGTACGGGCAGGTACGGCAACGCCCACGGTCATCGACTGGCAGCAGCGCTCGATGGAGATCGCCGACCCACTCCATCACACCCCTCGCGTAGCCTCTGCGGCAGGATCAACCACGAAGAAGGGAATGGAGATGAGCGACGTCAGCCGTGAGGAGTTCGACCGGCTCGCTGGCCGGGTCGACCGCAACGAGCGGACGCTCGATGCCACCGTCAGCATGATCGCTGCCGAGGTCGTCGGTTTGCGCACGGCGATGGACGAGCAGTTCCACACCGTGATCACGATGATCGGCAACGAGGCCACACTCACCGACCAACGCTTCGACCGAGTCGACACCCGGCTCGAGTCCCTCGACGCCAAGCTCGATCAGAGCATTGCCGTCGTCAACACGCGGTTCGACCACAGCGATGCGGAGATCAACGCCAAGCTGGACCGGATCATCGGCGCCCTGGGGGGCGATTGAGCGATCAGTTGCGGTCGATGCGCTTGCGGTTCTTGAACTTCGACTTCAGGTAGTCGGTGTTCATCAGCGCGATGACGTCGATGCTGATCGACTTCGGGCAGGCCGCCTCGCACTCACCGTGGTTGGTGCACGAGCCGAAGTAGCTGTCCATCGTCTCGACCATCGCCTCGGTGCGCTTGTAGCGCTCGGCCTGACCCTGCGGGAGCAGGTTGAGGTGGGTGATCTTCGCCCCGGTGAACAGGTTCGCGGCCCCGTTCGGGCACGCCGCGACGCACGCCCCGCAGCCGATGCACTCGGCAGCGTCCATCGCCGCGTCGGCAACCGGTTTGGCGATCGGGATGAGGTTGGCGTCGGGGGCGCCACCGGTCGGGGCGGTGATGAACCCACCGGCCTCGATGATCCGGTCGAACGCCGAGCGGTCGACCATCAGGTCCTTGATGATCGGGAAGGCCGTCGCCCGCCACGGCTCGACGACGATCTCCATGTTCGACGAGAACTTGCGCATGTGCAGCTGACACGTCGCCGTCCCCCGCTGCGGACCGTGGGCCTGCCCGTCGATCATCAGCGAGCACATCCCGCAGATGCCCTCGCGGCAGTCGCTGTCGAACGTCACCGGCTCGCGGTTCTCGGAGATGAGCCGCTCGTTGAGCACGTCGAGCATCTCCAGGAACGACGCCTCGTCGCTGATCGCGTCGATCTTGTAGGTCTCGAAGTGGCCGCGATCGTCAGGCCCCTTCTGCCGCCAGATCTTCAGCGTCAGGTTGACGATCTGGTTGCCGTGATGTTGCGCTGTCGGGCGCGCCGCCGTGTCGGTCACTTGTAGCTCCTCGTCGCCAGGTGCACGGCCTCGAACTCCAGCTGCTCCTCGTGGCGGTTCGGGGCCATCGGGTCCCCGGTCCACTCCCAGGCAGCGACGTGGGCGAAGTGCTCGTCGTCGCGCTTGGCCTCGCCCTCCTCGTCCTGGTACTCGACGCGGAAGTGGCCGCCGCAGCTCTCGCGCCGCTCCAGCGCGTCACGGCACATCTGCATCGCCAGCTGGAAGAAGTCGTCGACGCGACCGGCCTTCTCCAGCGTCTGGTTGACCGACGTGCCGTCGCCGGTGACGCGCAGGTCCTTCTGGAACTCCTCGTACAGGCCGGGCAGCTCCGACAGCGCCTTCTCCAGGCCCTGCTCGGTGCGCTCCATCCCGCAGTAGTCCCAGACGATCTTGCCGAGCTCGCGGTGGAAGTGATCCGGCGAGCGGGTGCCCTTGATATGGAGGTAGTGCTGGAAGCGGGCCCGGGCCTCGGCCTCGGCCTGCTTGAACGCCTCGTGGTCGGGACCGGGGATCGGCTTGTTGAGCATCGGGGCGAGGTACGGGGCGATCGTCGCCGGTAGCACGAAGTAGCCGTCGGACAGGCCCTGCATCAGCGCCGAGGCGCCGAGGCGGTTGGCGCCGTGGTCGGAGAAGTTGGCCTCACCGGCGCAGAACAGGCCGGGGATCGTGGTCATCAGCTCGTAGTCGACCCACAGCCCGCCCATCGTGTAGTGGCTGGCCGGGTAGATGCGCATCGGGGTCTCGTACGGATCCTCGCCGGTGATCCGCTCGTACATCTCGAACAGGTTCCCGTAGCGCTCGGCGACGACGTCCTTGCCGAGGCGACCGATCGCGTCGGCGAAGTCGAGGTTGACGCCGTTCTTCAGCGGGCCGACGCCGCGGCCGGAGTCGACGGCGCGCTTGGCGGCGCGCGACGAGATGTCGCGCGGCGCGAGGTTGCCGAAGCTCGGGTACAGCCGCTCCAGGTAGTAGTCGCGCTGCTCCTCGGGGATCTGCGCCGCCGGCCGGTTGTCGCCGGCATCCTTCGGCACCCACACGCGACCGTCGTTGCGCAGCGACTCGCTCATCAGCGTCAGCTTCGACTGGGTGTCGTCGCTCTGCGGGATGCACGTCGGGTGGATCTGCGTGTAGCACGGGTTGGCGAAGAACGCGCCACGGCGATGGGCCCGCCACGCCGCGGTGACGTTGCAGTTCATCGCGTTCGTCGACAGGAAGAACACGTTGCCGTAGCCGCCGGTGCACAGCACCGTGGCATGGCCGGCGTGGCTGGCGAACTCGCCGGTGAGCAGGTCGCGGGTGACGATCCCGGCGCACCTGCCGTCGATCACCACGGTGTCGACCAGCTCGACCCGGTTGAACAGGCGGACGTTGCCGAGGCCGATCTGGCGGGCGAGCTGCTGGTAGGCGCCGAGCAGCAGCTGCTGGCCGGTCTGGCCACGAGCGTAGAACGTGCGGCTGACCTGGGCGCCGCCGAAGCTGCGGTTGTCGAGCATGCCGCCGTACTCGCGGGCGAACGGCACGCCCTGGGCGACCATCTGGTCGATGATGTTGACGCTGACCTCGGCGAGGCGGTGGACGTTGGCCTCACGGGCGCGGAAGTCGCCGCCCTTGACCGTGTCGTAGAACAGGCGGTGCACCGAGTCGCCGTCGTACGGGTAGTTCTTCGCCGCGTTGATGCCGCCCTGGGCCGCGATCGAGTGGGCCCGGCGCGGCGAGTCGTGGAACGTGAACACGTCGACCTGATAGCCGAGCTCACCCAGCGTGGCCGCCGCCGCCGCCCCGGCAAGGCCGGAGCCGACGACGAGGACCTTGTACTTGCGCTTGTTCGCCGGATTGACGAGCTTGGCGTCCTCTTTGTACGACGACCACTTGTCGGCCATCGGGCCGTCGGGGGTCTTCGAATCGAGCGTGACGTTCATCCCTGTCTTCCCTGCCTCACCTGTCGACGATGCCGGCGAGCACGGCGATCGGGAACGAGACGTTGATCACCACGATCAGCGTGGCGACGCCGACGGCGAAGCCGCGGCGCCACTTGTTGAACCGTGGGTTGTTCCAGCCGAGCGACTGGAACAGGCTCCACGCGCCGTGGAACAGGTGGATGCCGAGGGCGATGTTGGCGACGATGTAGATCGCCGCCACCCACACCCGGCTGAGGCTGCGGACGATGTTGCCGTAGACGTCGCCGCGCACGAACGTGCCGTCCGTGCCAATCGCGTTGGCGAAGCCCCACGTCAGGTCGGACAGGTGCCAGATGACGAACAGGGCGACGATGATCCCCGTCCAGCGCATCGTCCGGCTGGCGAAGTTGGCCACCTGGTAGTCACGCGGGCCCTGGTACTTCACCGAGCGGGCCTCGTGGTTGATCCGGGTGAGACCGTAAGCGGCGTGGATGTGCAGCAGCACGGCGCCGAGCAGGCCGATGCGCATCAGCCACAACGTGACGGTGCGCGGCAGCAGCGGGACGAGCAGCTCGCGCAGGAACTCGCCGTAGTGGTTGATCTCCTCGGGGCCGAGGTACATCTTGAGGTTGCCGACCGCGTGGACGATGACGAAGCCCATCAGCATGATGCCGGTGACCGCCATCGCGTACTTCTTGCCGACCGCCGTGCTGTAGAGGTCGGCGAGGAAGAACTTGCGGCGCTTCTTGCGGACGGTCGCGGTGCCGCTGACCGGACCCCTCGTCTGGATCGCCTGTGCCATCGCTGCGCACGGTAGCCCCGGGGGGTCGCGGACAAGAACTTCGTGAGAAGTCGGGCGTCTCCCTACACTCTCCCCGTTTGCCAACCAAGCGCGCCCGCGTGACCGCGGCGCGCCCGAGAGACCCGGAGTTGAACCGGTGCCAGCAACCCTCGCTGCCGAAGGCGGCTATCAGGAATTCGTCCTCCGAGGAGGTGAGTGGGCGGTCCTGCTCCTGTCGGCGGCGGCCGCGCTGCTGGCGATCGCCGTCGGCTTCTTCCTCGTCAAGTCCGTGATGGCCGCCGACGAGGGCAGCCCGAAGATGCGAGAGATCGCCCAGCACATCCAGGTCGGCGCCGCCGCCTACCTGAAGCGCCAGTTCAAGACGATCGCGATGATCCTCGTCCCGTTGGCGATCATCGTCTTCCTCACGTCCACGGCGATCAAGAAGCCGGACGGCAGCGAGGCGCTCAGCTTCGGCCAGGCCGGCCTGTTCCGCACGCTGGCGTTCCTGCTCGGCTGCCTCGCCTCGGCGCTCACCGGCTACATCGGCATGACGCTGGCGACGCGCTGGCAACGTACGCACCGCTGCGGCCGCGCTGACCAACTCGATGCCGAAGGCGCTGACCGTGGCGTTCCGCACCGGCGGCGTCGCCGGCATGTTCACCGTCGGCCTCGGCCTGCTCGGGGCGACGACGATCATCATGATCTTCCAGAACACGTCGTCGGTGATCCTCGTCGGCTTCGGCTTCGGCGGCTCGCTGCTGGCGCTGTTCCTGCGCGTCGGCGGCGGCATCTTCACCAAGGCGGCCGACGTCGGCGCCGACCTCGTCGGCAAGGTCGAGGCGGGCATCCCCGAGGACGACCCGCGCAACCCGGCCACCATCGCCGACAACGTCGGCGACAACGTCGGCGACTGCGCCGGCATGGCCGCCGACCTGTTCGAGAGCTACGAGGTCACCCTCGTCGCCTCGATCATCCTCGGCGTCGCCGCGTTCAACTCGGTCGGCGCCAACCCGGCCCTCGGCCTGATCTTCCCGCTGGCCGCCCGCGCCATCGGCGTCGTCGCCTCGATCGCCGGCGTGTTCGCGGTGAAGGCCAAGGAAGGCGAGACGAACGCCCTCAAGCCGATCAACAAGGGCTTCCTCGTCGCCGGCACGCTCACCGTCGTCGGCACGCTGATCCTGGCCCTCGCCTACGTCGGCAACGACAACGACAACGCCGGCTGGAAGTGCTTCGGCGCCGTCACCATCGGCCTCGTCCTCGCCCAGCTGATCAGCCGCCTCACCGAGTACTACACCGGCACCCACTTCCAGCCGGTGAAGGAGATCGCCGAGAGCGCCGAGACCGGCCCGGCCACCGTCGTGCTGTCCGGCACGTCGAGCGGCATGGAGTCGTCGGTGTACGCGGTCATCGCCATCGCCATCGCCATCGGCGTCGCCCTGGCGCTGGGCGGCGGCAACCTGACGTTCTCGCTGTACCTCATCGCCCTCACCGGCATGGGCATGCTCGCCACCACCGGCGTCATCGTCTCCGAGGACACGTTCGGCCCGGTGTCGGACAACGCCGCCGGCATCGCCGAGATGAGCGGCGAGTTCCACGGCGAGCCGGAGCGGATCATGGTCAGCCTCGACGCCGTCGGCAACACGACGAAGGCCGTCACCAAGGGCTTCGCCATCGGCTCGGCGGTCATCGCCGCCGTCGCCCTGTTCGCCAGCTTCATCGAGACCGCCGGCGCCGAGCTCGGCGAGGTGGCCGAGAACCTGAAGGACGGCGTCGTGCGCCTGCCGGCACTGGCGATCAACGTCGCCGACCCGAAGATCTTCATCGGTCTCCTCGTCGGTGGCGCCGTCCCGTTCCTGTTCTCCGCCCTGGCGATCCGCGCCGTCGGCCGCTCGGCCGGCGTCGTCGTCCAGGAGGTCCGCAACCAGTTCGCCGACGGCAAGATCATGAAGGGCGAGAAGGAGCCGGACTACGGCCCGGTCATCGACATCTGCACCGCCGCCTCGCTGCGCGAGCTGGCCACGCCGGCCCTGCTCGCCGTGCTCGCCCCGGTGGTCATCGGCTTCGGCATCGACTGGAAGGCGCTCGGCGCGTTCCTCGCCGCGGTCATCCTCGTCGGCCAGCTGATGGCCAACTACCTGTCCAACGCCGGTGGCGCATGGGACAACGCCAAGAAGTACATCGAGGACGGCAACCACGGCGGCAAGGGCTCCGACGCCCACAAGGCCGCGGTCATCGGCGACACCGTCGGCGACCCGTTCAAGGACACCGCCGGCCCGGCGCTCAACCCGCTGATCAAGGTGATGAACCTGGTGTCGCTGCTCGTGCTGCCGGCGATCATCAGCCTGCAGGACAACGACGGGGCTCGCTTCTCGATCGCCGCGGCCGGCCTGGTCGTGCTGATCGCCGCGATCGTCTTCTCCAGCCGCAAGTCGGCGTCGATCACCGCGACGCAGACGCCGGTGGCGTCCGCAGCACGTTGAGTCTTCCGGCCTGATCCCCGCGGGCGACGGCCCGCGGGGATCAGCCATCGGTAGCCTGACCCGTCGTGCTCGGCCTGCTGGACTTCGCCAACGACTGGCTCCGCAAGGGCGGCCTCGTCGTCCTGTTCGTCATCGTCTTCGCCGAGAGCGGCCTGCTGGTCGGTTTCTTCCTGCCCGGCGATTCGCTGCTGTTCTTCGCCGGGTTCCTCGCCTCCACGGCGGGCGGGCACGTGCTGCCGGGTGGGCTGCCGCTCGTGGCGGTGGTGGCGGCCGTCGCCGCGATCCTCGGCGACCAGGTCGGCTACCTGTTCGGCCGGCGGGTGGGCCCCTCGCTGTTCACCCGCCCGCAGAGCCGGCTGTTCAACCCCGCCAACGTCGCCAAGGCGCAGGCGTTCTTCGACAAGCACGGCTCGAAGACGATCATCCTCGCCCGCTTCGTCCCGGTGGTGCGCACCTTCGCCCCGATCCTCGCCGGCGTCGGCAAGATGCACTACCGGACGTTCGTGACGTTCAACGTCATCGGGGGCATCCTGTGGGGCGTCGGGGTGACCACGCTCGGCTACTTCCTCGGCAAGATCGAGTTCATCAAGAACAACCTGGAGGTCGCGGCCGTGATCATCGTGGCGATCTCGGTGACGCCGATGGTCATCGAGTACCTGCGCCACCGCAGGGCCAAGCCCGGCACGATCGAAGCCGAGGAGTCAGTCGTGCTCGACTGAATGGTCGGCCTCGGGCCGACCGTGGGGGTGGTGCGGAGGGGGCGCTCCGCGATCCCCTTACCTTGTTCGCCGACTCGCTCTGCGTGAGGCGCACAGCAAGCTGGGTGCGGCCGCAGGCCGCTCCTCGAAGCTCGACCGAGATGAGCGAGCGAATCGAGCGTCGAAACTAAGCAACGAAGTCGACGAGGCGCTCGACGGCGCCGACCAGCTCGGGGCGCAGATCGGCGTAGGTCTGCACACGGTTGCGCAGCTGCGGCCAGAACGTGCGCGGGTCGGCGCCGAGCGCCCGGCACACCCCGTCCTTCCACGACGTCCCCTTGGGCACCGCTGGCCACTCGTCGCGGCCGATGATCTTCGGGCGCACGCCGGCCCACACGTCGACGAACGGGTGCCCGACGATCAGCACCTGCGGGTGGCGCACCTGGGCCGCGAGGCGTGACTCCTTCGAGCCCTCGACGAGGTGGTCGAGGAGGATCCCGAGGCGGCGCTGCGGGCCGGGGGCGAACTCACGAACCGCGCCGACCAGGTCGTCGGCACCGTGCAGCGGCTCGACGACGATGCCGAGCTCGCGCAGGTCGTCGCCCCACACGTGCTCGACCAGCTCGGCGTCGTGGCGGCCCTCCACCCAGATCCGGCTGGCCCTGGCCTGCTGCGCCCGCTGCCTGGTGGGCGCAGCGACCGAGCCGCTGTTCGTGCGACCCGCTGCCTTCGGCGCGACCTTGGGGCGCACGAGCGTGACCGGCCGCCCGTCGATGCGGAAGCCGGCGGGCTTCAACGTGAACAGCCGCTTGGTGCCGTTGCGGTCGCGCAACGTGACGGCTTCGGCGTTGCAGGCGACGACGTCGCCGCAGAACCCCGAGGCGCGGTCCTCGACCAGCAGCCCGGCGGTGGCCTCGCGGATGGGCGCCGGTGGCGCCTTCCGCTGCCGCTCGAAGTCGTCCAGGATGTCTCGCATGACGCCGACCAGTCTGGCCGAGCGCCTGCCCGCGTGCCGGGATGCCGGGGCGCGATGAGCTGTGAGCCGCACCGTTCGGCTCATCACTCATCTCGCCCCGGGGCGCACGCCAACGCCGGGTGACCGATGAGCTGTGAGCCGAACACTTCGGCTCATCACTCATCGCGCCGTTGGGTCAACGGGTGACGGCGCGGCCGAGCCACTCGTTGGACGGGGCGAGGACCTGGTCGACGAGACGGCCGTCGGTGCGGCGGTACGGGGCGCGGCGCCAGGTGTCGACGACGGGCATCGCGTACGCGTCGGGGACGTAGGGCATGCCCCAGACGTGGACGCGGCGCGCCGGACCGACGAGCGCCAGCACGCCCTCGGTCAGTTCGATGCGCGCGTCGATCTCGCCGTCCTGGGCGTAGCCGCGCTCGATCGGCCGCGCCGGGCCGGTGGCGTGCCACTCGACGTCGAACGTCACCGGGACGAGCGTGCCGCGGGCGCGTCGCCACGCCTCGTCCGGGTCGTCGAGCAGCACGCCGTGGGCCTCGTTGCCGACGCTCCACTGCCGCAGCGGCTCGTCGCAGACGTGGTCGGCCCACATCTCCTTCGGCTTGATCTCCAGCCCGGCGCGGCGGTCGGCGCCGTCGAGCTCCTCGATCAGCAGGTACGGCTCACCAGGGCGCACGAGCCCGGCCCAGTAGTCGTAGCGCCGGCCGCGGACCTCGAAGCCGACGAACAGCCCACCCGCTCCCCCGGCGTCGGCACCCCAGAACCACCACGCCTCGACGGCGACGTCGGCGTGCGCCAGCTCGTCGGCGGACGCCGGCCACGACGTCACCGTCTGCGGCCGAGGTCGTCCCACCGCGTCGAGCGTAGGAGCCACGTGGCCGCGACTACCCTCCGCCACACGATCGAACCTGGGGGAGGATCGGATGCGAGCCGACCGTGTCGCCAAGCGCTTCGCCACGCCGATGATGTCACCGGCGTACTCGCCGGGGCGGCAGCGCTTCGTCGACCGCGAGTACCTCAACATCGTCTACCGCACCGATCCCGACGCGCTGCGCGACGCAGTGCCCGAACCGCTGGAGATCGACGAGCCGCTGGTGCGCTTCGAGATCATGTACATGGGCGACGTCGGCGGCTACGGGCCGTACACCGAGGGCGGCCAGGCGATCCCGGTGCGCCTCGGCGACGAGCGCGGCGAGTACCTGCACGCGATGTACCTGGACAACTTCGCCGCCACCGTGTCGGGGCGGGAGATGAGCGCCTACCCGAAGACGCTCGGCGCGCCGCGCCTGCGCGTCGAGCAGAGCGCGCTGATCGGCACGCTCGACGTCACGTCGGAGCGGGTGGCGACGGCGACGATGGGCTACAAGTACCGAGCGCTCGACCCCGAGGAGGCTCGGCGGCAGATCACCGTGCCGACGTTCATGCTCAAGGTCGTCCGTGGCTACGGCTTCCGGCCGCTGATCTGCGACCTGGTGCGCACCGAGATCACCGACATCGTCGTCAAGGAGGCGTGGACCGGACCGGCCCGCCTGCAGCTGTACGCCCACGTCCTCGCCCCGCTCGCCGACCTGCCCGTGCTGGAGATCGTCGACGCCAGCCACATCGTCACCGACCTGACGCTGGAGGGCGTGCAGCCGGTGTTCGACTACCTCACGGGGGAGTCGAAGTGAGCCGCATCGCCGTGATCGGCGCCGGCGTGATCGGCGCCTCGTGGACGGCGCTGTTCCTGGCCAACGGGCACGACGTCGTCGTCAACGACCCACGGCCGGACGTCGCCGACGACGTCGGCCGGATGGTCGACCATGCCACCCCGACGCTCGCCGCGCTCGGCCTGGCGACCGACGGGATGACCGAGCGCCTGACGTTCGAAGCCGACCTGGAGCGCGCCGTCGACGGCGTCGACGGCGTCCAGGAGAACGGCCCGGAGCGGCCGAACGTCAAGCGCGAGCTGTGGGCGCGCATCGCCGCGGTCGTGCCGGCGCACGCGCTGCTGGCGTCGTCGAGCTCGGCGATCACCGCCACCGCGCAGGGCCGGGATCTCGCCGACGCCAGCCGGCTGCTCGTCGGCCACCCGTTCAACCCGCCGCACCTCATCCCGCTCGTCGAGGTCGTCCCCGGCGAGCGCACCAGCCCGCAGGCGGTTGCCGACGCGGTCGCCTTCTACGAGTCGCTCGGCAAGGTGCCACGCGTGCTGCACAAGGAGGTGCGCGGCTTCGTCGCCAACCGCCTGCAGCAGGCACTGCTGCGCGAGTGCGCGTACCTCGTGCGCGAGGGCGTGGTGTCCATCGCCGAGCTCGACGACATCGTCACCGGCTCGATCGGCCTGCGCTGGGCGGCCGACGGGCCGTTCCACTCGTTCCACCTCGGCGGCGGGCCGACCGGCTTCCGCGGCTTCTTCACCCAGTTCGCCGAGGGGATGAACGCCGGGTGGCAGGCGATGCCGGCCGTCGAGCTCGACGAGCACCTCCAGCAGCTGATCGTCGAGCAGTCCGAAGCGGCGTTCGGCGCCACGCCGTTCGCGGCCCAGGAGGCATCGCGCGACGCCAAGCAGTTGGCGATCATCCGCGCCCTGCAGACCGCCGTGACGACCACCGAGGAGACCACCGATCGATGACACTGCCCGACGATCCCGATTGGTGGCGCCACGCCGTCGTCTACCAGGTGTACCCGCGCTCGTTCGCCGACGCCGACGGTGACGGCACCGGCGACATCGCCGGGATCATCGAGCGCCTGCCGTACCTGGCCGGCCTCGGCGTCGACGCCATCTGGGTCAGCCCGTGGTATCGCTCCCCGCTCGCCGACGGCGGCTACGACGTCAGCGACTACCGCGACATCCTCCCCGACTTCGGCACCCTCGCCGACGCCGACCGCTTCGTCGCCGCCGCCCACGACCTCGGCCTGCGCGTGCTCGTCGACCTCGTGCCGAACCACTGCAGCGACCAGCACCCGTGGTTCCAGGCCGCGCTCGCCGCCGGACCCGGGTCGCCCGAGCGGGAGCTGTTCATCTTCCGTGACGGTCGCGACGACGGTGACGGCGACGACGGCGACGGCGAGCGCCCGCCGAACAACTGGCCGTCACGCTTCGGCGGCCCGGCGTGGGACCGCACCGCGAACCCCGACGGCACGCCCGGCCAGTGGTTCCTGCACCTGTTCGCCTCCGAGCAGCCCGATTGGAACTGGGAGCACCCGGCCGTCGCCGACGAGTTCGACTCGATCCTGCGGTTCTGGTTCGACCGCGGCGTCGACGGGTTCCGCATCGACGTCGCCAACTCGATGGCCAAGGAGGCCGGGCTCCCGGATGTGCCGGTCGACGGGCGCGGCCGGCCGATCGCCGGCCAGATGACGAGCTTGCCGTACATGAACCAGCCGCACGTCCACGACATCCTCCGCCGCTGGCGCACCGTCGCCGACGCCTACGCCGGCACCGACCTCGGCGCCCGCGTGTTCGTCGCCGAAGCCTGGGTCAGCCCGCTGTCCGAGCTGGCCAAGTACGTGCGCGCCGACGAGCTGCACACCTCGTTCAACTTCGAGGCGCTGGTGTGCGAGTGGACGGTCGAGTCGCAGCGCCACGTGATCGACCTCACGCTGGCGGCACTCGAGCCGATGGGCGCGCCGGCGACGTGGGTGCTCGCCAACCACGACACCACCCGCGTCGTCACCCGCTACGGGCGGCCGGTGAGCGGGGTGCGGTTCACCGCCACGGGGATGGAGGGTGAGTCGTCGGCGATGGGCAACCGCGGCGGTCAGGTCGCCGACGTCGAGCTCGGCCGCCGGCGGGCCCGCGCCGCGGTCCTGCTGGAGCTCGCGCTGCCCGGCGGGGCCTACGTGTACCAGGGCGACGAGCTCGGCCTGGAAGAGGTCGAGGACCTCCCCGAGTCCGCGCTGCAGGACCCGATCTGGACGCGCACCAACCACAGGGTGCACGGGCGCGACGGCTGCCGGGTGCCGATCCCGTGGTCGGGCGACGCCGCCCCGTTCGGCTTCGGCAGCACCGAGCACCCGCCGTGGCTGCCACAGCCTGAGCACTGGGCGGCGCTGACCGTCGCCGCCCAGGACACGGACCCGCGCAGCCACCTCAACCTGTACCGCGCCGCGCTCGCCGTGCGCCGCCGGCACCCGGCGCTCGGCGACGGCACGTTGGCCTGGGACGACGACGTGCCCGCCGGCGTCCTGTCGTTCCGCCGCGAGCCCGGCTTCCGCTGCGTCGTCAACTTCGGCCCCGACCCGTACCGGCTGCCCGACAGCGCCGAGGTGCTGGTCACCTCCGGCGACGTGGTGCTCGTGGCCTCCGGCGATCCGTCAGCGCGCACCGTCGGCGTCGACGAAGCCGTCTGGCTGTCGGTACTGGAGCCGAGCCGATAGGCGAGGCGACCAATCGTCACGGTTCGGTGCTTCGGCTGGCGAAGCCAGACGAAACGAACGCTCGGCGGCAGCGAGGTCGACCTCGTAGTCGAATCCCGCGGCGCCGACGCGCCAGACTGGGCAGGGTGTACCGCTATCTGAGCTTGGAGTGGCTCGACGCCCTGTCCGCCGAGGTCGACCGCAGCGACGCGCTGCTCGCGACCTCGCCGGTCGCCACGAGATCGGCGTCACCCAGGTCGTGTCCGGCGGGCCCGAGGGTGACGTCGTCTACCACCTCCAGCTCGCCGGCGGCGCGGCCCGCTTCGGCGCCGGGGTGGCGTGGCCGGAGGACGTCCGCATGGAGCAGGACTGGGAGACGGCCGTCGCCGTCGCCACCCACCAGCTCGCCGCGCAGGAGGCGTTCATCAAGGGGAGGATCCGCCTGACCGGCGACCAGCAGAAGCTGATCGACGCCCAGCCGGTGTTCGGCGCCCTCGACACGGTGTTCGCCGCCGTCCGCGAGCACACCGAGTACTCGTAGGCACATGCCCGAGCTCCCCGAGGTCCAGGCGCACGCCGAGCGGCTCACCGAGCAGTTCGCCGGCGCCGTGCTCCAGCGCTTCGTGCCGCTCAACTTCACGGCCCTGAAGACGGCCGTCCCGCAGCCGGCCGAGGCGTACGGCCACCCGCTCGCCGACGTCCGCCGCCGCGGCAAGTACCTGCTGGCGCGCTTCGAGCCCGTCACGTTCGTCGTCCACCTGATGCAGGGCGGGCGGCTGCTCGTCGACGTCAAGCAGTCGGCCAAGCCGCGCAACGGCCAGGCCCGCTTCGTGTTCCAGGGCAGCCAGCCGGCGCTGCTGCTCACCGAGGCCGGCACCGAGCGGCGCGCCGGCGTGTGGTGCGTGCCGACGCCCGCCGACGGCACGATCCCCGACGGGCCGCCGCTCGACAAGCTCGGCCCGGAGGCGCTGGACGTCACGCCCGACGAGCTGGCCGCCTCGTTCGCCGCCCACAACATGCGCGTCCACGGCTACCTGCGCGACCAGCACATGGTCGCCGGGCTCGGCCGGATGCTGGCCAACGAGGTCTGCCACCGGGCCAAGATCAGCCCGTTCGCGATGACCGGCAAGCTCGGCGCCGACGGCGCGGCGAAGATCGTCACGGCGATCCACGAGGCCGTCGACGAGGGGCTCGCCGACGAGCGCACCCGCTCGGACATGAACTCGTCGGCCGACCGCCCCGGCCGCGTGCACAACCGCGTCGGCGAGGCATGCCCGGCGTGCGGCGACACGATCCGCAGCGTCAGCTACAGCGGCTACACCGTCGCCTACTGCCCCACCTGCCAGACGGGCGGCAAGGTCCTCGCCGACAACACGACGTCGAGGTTCCTGAAGTAGCCCCGGCGGGGCGTGACCGTGTCCGTGCCGGCGCTACCCCAGCTCCCACAGAGCGCTGATCGGGACTGCTCGGTTCTTCGGCCCGAAGGCGAGCGTCTCGGGGCCGGCGTACAAGACGATGCCGGCGACGAGATCGTCGCCGAGACGCGTCGCCAGGTGGTTGATGCCGCGGAAGTCCTCGGGCCGGACGGTAGCGGACGCCTTGACGTCGATCGCGACGACCCGGCCACGGCGGTCCTCGAGCACGGCGTCCACTTCGACCTTGTCCTTGGTTCGGTAGTGGAACAGCTCCGCTCGTGTCCGCGACCACGTCAGCTGGCGGGCGATCTCCATCACGACGAAGCCCTCCAACAAGCCGCCGAGCGGGCTGTCGTATCGGCGCAGGCTGGCGGCGTCGTGGCCGACGAGGTTCGCGGCGATGCCCGAATCGACCATGGCGACCTTGGCCGTCGAGACGACCCGGCTCGTCAGGTTGCGGGACCACGCCGGGATGCGCTTGACGAGGAACACCTCGTCGAGCAGGCCGAGATACCGGCTGACCGTGGTCTGCGGCAGCCCCAGCTCGTTGCCGAGCGCGCCCGGTACGAGCAGTTGCCCCGAGCGGGCTGCGAGCATCCGGACGAGCGCCCGCATCTGTGGGCCGCGTTCGATCTCGGACAACTGGACCACGTCGCGGTTGACGATGTCGGCGACGTAGTTGTCGAAGAACGCCTCCCGCCGGCGCCCCTCGCGGGCGACGGCCTCGGGGAACCCGCCGCGCACGACTCGGTCGACGTAACCACCACGCTGCTCGTCGCTCCGATGGCGCAGTGCAGGGCCGAGCTCGAACGCCGCGTCGACGAAGCCGTCCGGCCGCCCGTCGATCTCACCCTGCGACAGCGGCCACAGCTCGATCGTCTCCATCCGGCCGGGCAGGACGTCGGCGACGCCGCGCAGTCCGAGGACGCGCGCCGAGCCGGTCAGGAGGAATCGACCCGGCCGCGCATCACCGTCGACGACCTCCTTGATCGCCAGCAGAAGCTCCGGCACACGCTGGATCTCGTCGATGACCAGCATCTGCTCGTCGCGGACGAACGAGGACGGATCGAACTCCGCCGCCTGCCTCGTCGCGGCGCGGTCGAGATTCCGCCACGCGGCATCGTGCTCGGCGCCGATCTGCCCGACCAGGGTGCTCTTGCCGCACTGCCGGGCGCCGTCGACCAAGACGACCCGCGTATCGGCCAACCCGGCGACGACAGCACGGTGGGCGTGGCGCGGCAGGATCCGGCCGATCGGCGAACGGGCGATGGTGCTCACGCCAGCCCGCCAGCGGCGCAAGTTTGGACGTACATCACGCGAAAGAATAGTCGCTGTCAGCGTGGAGATCTGGCCGATCCCGTACGCTGCCGGGCGATGCCGATCCACCTCCGCGCGGAACCGTCCGACTACGCCCCGGCCGTGCTGGTGCCCGGCGACCCGACACGAGCCACGTACATCGCCGAGACGTTCTTCGACCCCGGCGCCCGGCTGGTCAACGACGTGCGCGGCGCGCTCGGCTACACCGGCACGTTCCGGGGCCGGCCGATCAGCGTGCAGAGCGTCGGGATGGGCGGGCCGAGCGCGGCGATCTATTACACGGAGCTGATCCAGCTCGGCGTCCAGCGACTGATCCGCGTCGGCACCGCCGGCGGGATCCAGCCGCACCTGCGGATGGCCGACACGGTCGTGGCCATCGGGGCGACGGCCGACGACCGCACCGTCGACCTGCTCACGAACGGCGAGCCGCACGCCCCGGTCGCCTCGTACGGGCTGCTGGAGACGACGGTGCGCCTGGCCCGCGAGTCGGGGGCGACGGTGCACGTCGGCCCGGTGGTGTCCAGCGGCCTGTTCTACGACCCCCGCCAGGGCCTGCTCGCCCGCTATGCCAGCCGCGGCCACCTCGCCGTGGAGATGGAGGTGTCGGCGCTCTACACGCTCGCCGCGATCCACGGGATCGAGGCGATCGGGCTGATGACGATCAGCGACATCGTCAGCTTCGACGACGGCACGAGCGAGCGAATCTCCGACGACGAGCTGCAGCTCGGCGTCGACCGCATGATGCAGGTCGCCTGCGCCGTCGCTGTGAGCTAACTCCGATCCAAGGCGCGGCGAGCGCCAAAGCGAAGCGGAGGCGGCGAGCACGGTAGGCGCAGGGAGCGGCTTGGCCGCGACCGAAGCGCGATCAAGCTCTGACGAGACCCAATTCCTTGACGGCATCGCGCTCCTCGGCCAGCTCGGCCGTGGAGGCGTCGATCTTGCCGCGCGAGTAGTCGTCGATGTCGAGGCCCTGGACGATCGAGTAGACACCGTCCTTGCACGTGCACGGGAAGCTGGAGATCAGGCCCTCCGGCACGCCGTACGAGCCGTCGCTGACCACGGCCATGCTCACCCAGTCGCCCTCCGGCGTGCCGAGCGCCCACGAGCGGATGTGGTCGATCGCCGCGTTCGCCGCCGATGCCGCCGACGACGCACCACGGGCCTCGATGATCGCCGCGCCGCGCTTGGCGACGGTCGGGATGTACGTCCCGTCGACCCACGCATGGTCGCCGACCAGCTCGTAGGCGTTCTTGCCGTTGACCTCGGCGTGGAACAGGTCGGGGTACTGGGTGACGGAGTGGTTGCCCCAGATCGTCATCTTCTTGACGTCGTTGACCGTGGCACCGGCGCGCTCGGCGAGCTGGCTGATCGCCCGGTTGTGGTCGAGACGGGTCATCGCCGTGAACCGCTTCGGGTCCAGGTCCGGCGCGTTCTGCTGGGCGATCAGCGCGTTCGTGTTCGCCGGGTTGCCGACGACGAGGATCTTGACGTCCTTGCGGGCGTTGGCCGACAGCGCCTGGCCCTGCGGCTTGAAGATCCCGCCGTTCGCGCTGAGCAGGTCGCTGCGCTCCATGCCGGCCTTGCGCGGCATCGCCCCGACGAGCAGGGCGACGTCGGCGTCGCCGAACGCGACGTTGGCGTCGTCGGTGCAGACGATCTCGGCGAGCAGCGGGAAGGCACAGTCGTCGAGCTCCATCTTCACGCCGTTGAGCGCGCCGAGCGCCGGGGTGATCTCCAGCAGCTGCAGAGCGATGGGCGTGTCGGGACCGAGCATCGCCCCGGAGGCGATGCGGAACAGGAGGCTGTAGCCGATCTGACCGGCGGCTCCGGTGACGGCGACTCGAACAGGCGTGGTCATGCCGGCGAGCGTAGGCCCAGCTTCCGAGCCCGTCGAAATGCGCGCTTCTACGTCTTCAGGTCAGGGCGGCCGATGGCTTCGAAGATCAGGTTGGCGTAGGTCTGCGCGGCGCCGTTGCCACAGGCGATGTGGAAGCCGTCGGCGCAGAACTTGACCCCGTTCGCCGCCGACAGGTCGTACCAGTCGATGACGTGGACGTTCGGGTAGCGCTCCGGCAGCGCGTCGATGCGCTCGTTGTTGCCGTCGATCCAGCCCTTCGGCGCCCGCACCGTCAGGAAGAACACGTACGGCGTCTGGTCGGCGGGCAGGCTGGCCATGATCCGGTCGTACGTCGCGTCCGACACCGAGCCGTTGGTGCCGGCCTGGATGACGACGATCGAGCCGATGTCGCCGGCGGCGCGATGGGCCTCGACGATCGCGGCGATGTCCAGGCCCTGGCGGCTCTGCTGGGCGTCGACGTTGAACCCGCCGGCGGCGAGCTGGTTCGTGGCACCCTGCATCACCGACTCGCCGATCGCCATCGGCGCCGGGCCGAACTGCTGGGTGGCGACGCTCGTGCCGGTCACCTCGGCCGGCGGTGGTGGCGCGGCCGAGGTCTCGGGAACCGTCGTCGGCGAGAGCGTCGTCGGCGGCGGCGTGGTGTCCGTCGCCGTGTCGACCGGACCAGCCGCGGTCGTCGACGGCGCGGTGCGCATCGGGTCCAGCTCGGGCGGCGGCGCGGCGCGGACCAGCTCGACGGGAACGGACACCGTGGTCGTCGACGCCACCGTGGTCGACGGCGCCAGCGTGGTGGACGGCGCCGTCGAGGTGGTGGTCGGTGCCGGGGGGATGCTCGCCGGTGGCGGCTCGGTGCCGCCCGCCGTGCGCAGGCTGCACTCCAGCGCTCCGACGCAGACGTTGTCGGCGGTGGCGATGCTGACCCCGGCGAAGCCCGCGAACCCGGCGACAAGCGCGGCGAACGCGACCGTCCACCGCCGGCGGTTGTACATCCGGCGGGTGCGGGCCACCCGCTGGCCGCGCAGCCACTCGCCGAAGCGGCCGGTGCGCACCGGGGTCTCGACCAGCCGGTAGCTGAGGTCGGCGATCACGAACGTGATCGCGACGCCCACTGCGAACTGCGGCCACGTCAGGTCGATCCCGGCCTCCTTGCGGACGACCTGGAACACCAGCCAGTGGAACAGGTACAGCCCGTAGCTGCGCACGCCGATCCAGCGCAGGACCGGGTTGCCGAGCACCTTGCCGGTCCAGCTGCGCCGGTGGGTGACCGCGGCGATGACGAACACCGTCGCCAGCCCGGTGAGGAAGAACCCGCCGCGGAACAGATGGGGGTCGTACTGCAGGCCGAGGTCGGTGCCGTCCTCGGACAGGTACAGCCGCCAGGTCAGCAGGCCGAGCCCGGCCAGGCCGACGAGCGCGAGGAGGTCGAGCCGTCGTGGCTTGTCGCGCAGCGGGCCGCGGCAGGATCGCCACCGGCCGCCACCACATCGCCAGCGCGGCGCCGAGCAGGACGCCGCCGGCGCGGGTCAGCGTGCCGAGGTAGAGCAGCTCGTTGACGTTGATGCAGCGGCTGCCGATCCGCCAGAAGCCGTGCATCGCCCCCGGGCTGCACGACGTGGCGATGTCGCCCGGGACGAACAGGACGCCGACCAGGATGGCGATGCCCATGCTGGCGGCGAGCAGCCACAGCCCGAGCTTCGGCAGCCGCTGGGCCCCGCCCGTGCGCCGCAGCATCAGCGTCATCACCAGCGGCCACAGCAGGTAGAACTGCTCCTCCACGGCCAGCGACCACAGGTGCCGCAGCGGGGCGAACGCCGCCGACGCCGTGTACCCCTGGCCGACGGCGATCTGGTACCAGTTGCTGCCGTAGGTGATCGCCCCGATGAAGTCGCCGCGAGCCTGACCCTGAGGTGCAGGGTTGAAGAACGCGAGGTAGATCGCCGCGCCGACGAGGAGGACGACGAGCGCCGGCAGCAGCCGACGGGCTCGCCGCAGCCAGAAGCGCTTGAGACTGATGGTGCGCTTGCGCTCGTGCTCGCCGATCAACAGCAGCGTGATCAGGTAGCCGCTGATCACGAAGAACACCTCGACCCCGAGGAAACCACCCGGCAGCCACGTGTGATTGGCGTGGTAGACGATCACCGCCAGCACGGCGAGCGCGCGGATCCCGTCGAGCCCCGGCGTATAGGGCAGTCGACTGATCTGCGCCTGCTGGGCGCGCGGAGGCGGCCACGCCTGCACGGCCGACCAGTATGGCCCCGTCGCGCCGAAGACTGAACGTCAACCTGTGGTCGAGGTGATGTCAACCGGGACGACCAGCTCCGACTTGCCGATGCCCTCGAAGATCAAGTTGGCGTAGAACTGCATCGCCTTCGTGGTGCGCAGATGGGCCCCGCCGTCGGATTTGCTCAGCTCACCGGCGATCTCCGCGGATTGCTGCTCCCAGTCGATGACGCCGACGTTCGGGTGCTGCGTCGGGATCGCCCGGATCTTGTCGTTGTTGGGCGTGATCCACGGCTGGTCAGCCTTCACCGTCATGAAGTACAGGCTGGTGCCCTCGGGCATCGCCGCGACGATCGCCGCGATCTGCTTGTCGGTGACGGTGCCGTTCGTCCCCACCTGGACGACGACGATCTGGCCGATCCGCCCCTTCGCCGCGGCCTGCTCGATGTCGGCGACCATCGCGTCGGCCTGGCGGTTCTCCTGGGCGTCGACCTCGAAACCGCCGGCGCGCAACTGGTTCGCAGCCCCGAGCATCACCGACTCGCCGAACGCAGCGAGCGGCGGCGGCGGAGCCGTCGTCGTCGTGGTCTGCTCCACCGTCGTCGGGGCGATCGTGCTGCCGGTGACGTCGGTGGGCGACACCGCCGTCGACTCGGACGACGTCGTGCTCGTCGTCGCTGCGCCGGCCTCCAGCTGGCACTCGACGTCGCCGGAGCACTTGTCCGGAGCGGTGGCGACCCTGAACACCGAGTAGCCGACGAGCGCGAGGACGACCACGCTGACCGCGTAGATCGGGCGGCGACTGTCGAGCGGGCTGGCCGGGCCGCTGCGCCGGCGGACGTCGTGGCGGCTGCGCCACCACTCGCTCAGGCGGCCCGTGCGGATCGGCGTCTCCACGAACCGGTAGCTGAGCTCGGTGATCGGCAGCGTGATCGCCATCGCCAGTACGAACTGGTTGAGCGTCAGCCCGACGCCGGCGTACTTGCGGATCGCCTGGTAGATCGGCCAGTGGTACAGGTACAGGCCGTAGCTGCGGGTGCCGATCCAGTTGAGCACCGGGTTGCCGAGGAACTTGCCGAGGTGGCTGGCCTGATGGGTGACCGCGGCGATCGCCATCAGCGTGGCGATGCTGACCCACAGGAACCCGCCGCGAAACAGCCACGGGTCGTAGCGGATGCCGAAGTTCGTCCCCGGCTCGGTGAGGTAGATCCGCCACATCAGCAGCCCGATCAGCCCGATGCCGAGCAGGCCGACGAGGTCGAGCTGCGCGCTGCGGTCCTTCAGCGGACCGCGGACGATCGCCAACGGGCGCCACAGCATGGCGAACCCGGCGCCGAGCAGGATCCCCCCGGCGCGGGTGACCGTCGACAGGTACAGCGCGTCGTCGGCGCTGATACACCGGCCGAACAGCTGCCAGTAGCCGTTCATGTTGTCGGACGAGCACGTCGTGGCGATGTCGCCCGAGCGGTAGAGCACGGCGACGACGGTGGCGATCAGCAGGCTGACGCCGAACAGCCACAGCCCGACCTGCGGCAGGCGCCGGCGCCAGCGGCGCAGGATCCCGACCATGATCAGCGGCCAGAGCAAGTAGAACTGCTCCTCGACGGCCAGCGACCACAGGTGCCGCAACGGGGCGAACGCACCGGACGCGGTGTACCCCTGGCCGACGAAGATCTGGTACCAGTTGCTGGCGTACAGCAGCCCGGCGACGAAGTCGCCGCGGGTGCGGCCCATCGGGTCGGGCTGGAACAGCGTCATGTACACGGCGAGGCCGAGCAGCAGCAGGCACAGCGCCGGCAGCAGGCGCCGGGCTCGGCGCAGCCAGAACTGGGCGAGGTCGACGAACCCCTTGCGCTCGTCCTCGCCGACCAGTAGCAGCGTGATCAGGTAGCCGCTGATCACGAAGAACACCTCGACGCCGAGGAACCCGCCGCCGAGCCACTCGTGGTTGGCGTGGTAGATCATCACGCCGACCACGGCGAGGGCCCGCAGCCCGTCGAGACCTGGCAGGTAGGGCACACGGCTGAGCTGTCGGCGCTGCGGTCGGGGCGCGGTGTAGGAGGTGGCGGGGCGACTCACAGCCGTCCCAGTATCGCCGACGAATCGCTGCTCACGACGGTCATCTAGCGTCCGCGGGTGTGGCAGGCAGGCGTGGGACTGGGTCGTCCGGACTGTCGTCCGCCGAGGGCGGGCCGGTCACCGCCGAGTGGCGGCGGTGGGGCCCGTACGTCTCGGAGCGGGCCTGGGGCACCGTGCGCGAGGACTACAGCGCCGACGGCGACGCCTGGCGATCGTTCCCGTTCGAGCACGCCCGCAGCCGTGCGTACCGCTGGAGCGAGGACGGCCTCGGCGGGATCTGCGACGAGGACCAGCACCGCCTGCTGGCGTTCGCGTTCTGGAACGGGCACGACCCGATCCTCAAGGAGCGGATCTTCGGGCTGGACGGCCCGCAGGGCAACCACGGCGAGGACGCCAAGGAGCTGTGGTGGTACCTCGACTCCACGCCGACGCACTCGTGGATGCGCTGGGCGTACCTGTACCCGCAGGCCGAGTTCCCCTACGAGCGCCTGATCGCCGAGAACGCCCGCCGCGGCCGCATGGACGACGAGTACGAGCTGTGGGACACCGGCGTGCTCGACGGCGGCTGGTGGGACGTCGTCGTCGACTACGCCAAGGCCGCGCCCGACGACTGGTGCATCCGCCTGCGCGCCCGCAACGCCGGCACCGAGGCGGCGACGTTGCACGTCCTGCCGACGGTGTGGTTCCGCAACACGTGGAGCTGGAGCGCCGCGCCGGCGTACGAGCCGTCGCTCACCGCGACGGCACAGCGCATCGACATGGAGCACCTCGACCACGGCCCGATGGTGCTGACCACCGACGGCACGGCCACCCCGCTGGCATGCGCCAACGAGTCCAACGCCCGGCTGCTGTGGGACGTCGACGGGCCGGCGTTCCCGAAGGACGGCATCGGCGACCACGTCGTCCACGGCGCGCCGACGGTGAACCCAGCCGGCACCGGGACGAAGGGCGCGCTGTGGTTCGTGCTCGACGTCGCCCCCGGCGACACGGCCGAGATCCGCCTGCGCTTCGCACCGGAGGCACGGCCGATCGACGAGACGTGGACGGCCGCGCTGGCCGACCGGGAGCGCGAGGCCGACGAGTACTACGCCGGCCTCGCCGGCAACCTCGACGCCGACGCCGCGGCCGTCATGCGCCAGGCGTTCGCCGGGATGATGTGGGGCAAGCAGTTCTTCCACTACGACGTCGAGCGCTGGCTGGACGGCGACCCGGGCCAGCCACCGCCACCAGTCGGGCGCAACCAGGGCCGCAACCACCTGTGGCGACACCTCAACAACCACGACGTCATCTCGATGCCCGACTCGTGGGAGTACCCCTGGTACGCGTCGTGGGACCTGGCGTTCCACTGCGTGGCGATCGCCCACGTCGATCCCGCGTTCGCCAAGCACCAGCTGCTCCTGCTGTGCCGCGAGTGGTACATGCATCCCAACGGCCAGATCCCGGCGTACGAGTGGTCGTTCGACGACGTCAACCCGCCGGTGCAGGCGTGGGCGGCGATGCGCGTCTTCGAGATCGACGGCGACCGCGACTACGACTTCCTCGGCCGGATGCTGCACAAGCTGCTCATCAACTTCACGTGGTGGGTGAACCGCAAGGACGCCGAGGGCAACAACGTGTTCGAGGGCGGGTTCCTCGGGCTCGACAACATCGGCCCGATCGACCGCTCCGCGCCGCTGCCCGTCGCCGGCACGCTGGAGCAGGCCGACGGCACGGCGTGGATGGCGATGTACTGCCTGGACCTGCTGGAGATGTCGATCACCCTGGCCCGCCACGACGCGACCTACGAGGACGTCGCCACCAAGTTCCTGGAGCACTTCGCCTACATCGCCAAGGCGGTCTACGACCGCGGCATGTGGGACGAGCAAGACGGCTTCTACTACGACATCATCGCCCTCGACACCGGCGAGGAACTGCCGCTGCGGGTGCGCTCGATGGTCGGGTTGCTCCCGCTGGCGGCGACGATCACGCTCGGTCGCGAGACCATGGCCGAGCTGCCGAACTTCACCGCGCACCTCGAGTGGTTCGCCGACAACAAGCCGACCTACGCCGCGCACATCGACCAGGTGCACGTGCGCGACACCGACGAGGGACGTCTGCTGTCGGTCGTCACGATCGACCAGCTGCGCCGCCTGCTGCGCTACCTGCTCGACCCTGCCGAGCTCCTGTCGCCCTACGGCGTGCGCGCCCTGTCGGCGTTCCACCGCGACCACCCGTTCCGCCTGACCCTCGGTGGCACGACCTACGAGGTCGGCTACGAGCCGGCCGAGTCGCGCTCGCTACTGTTCGGCGGCAACTCGAACTGGCGCGGCCCGGTGTGGTTCCCGGTCAACTACCTCGTCGTCGCCGCGCTGCGCCGCTTCGCCGCGTACTTCGGCGGCGACCTGCTGGTCGAGGACCCGACCGGCAGCGGCGCGGAGCGGACCCTCGACGACATCGCCGACGATCTCGAGCACCGGCTGACGATGCTGTTCCGACGCGGCTCCGACGGGCGGCGGGCGTGCTTCGGCGACGTCGCCCTGTTGCAGGACGACCCGGTGCTACGCGACCGCCTGCTGTTCCACGAGTACTTCGACGGCGACGACGGCACCGGCCTCGGCGCGTCGCACCAGACCGGCTGGACCGGTCTCGTCGCCGACCTCCTCGCCCGCCACGCCGGCCGCCCCGAGGTGCACCGCGGCGAGCCGTGAGCGCGTCGATGATGTACGCTCATACATCATGCGTCGGACCCAGATCTACCTCGACGACGACCAGCACGCGCTGCTCGACGAACGCGCTGCGGATCTCGGGACCACCAAGTCCGACGTGATCCGCGAGGCGATCGACCGGTACCTCGGGCGCAGCGCCGGCGATGCCGCGGCGGCGGCACGCTGGCGCGCTGCGGTCACCGAGTCGTTCGGCATCGCCCCCGGCCTCGACGACGGGGCCGCGTACACCGCCCGGCTGCGCGACGCCGACGCCGCTCGCATGCCCGGACGGCGACGCTGACCGTCGTCGTCGACACGACGGTCCTGATCGACCACCTGCGCGGCCACGCCGCGGCGCGCGACTACCTGCTCGGTCTCGGCGCCGCGCCGTTCGCGTCGGAGCTGTCGCGTGCCGAGGTGACCGTCGGGCTCCGCTCGGCCGAGCGCCGGCGGGCCGAGCACCTGTTCGCGTCGATCGAGTGGGTGCCCGTCGGCGAGCGGATCGCCCGGGTCGCCGGCGATCTCGGCCGACGCTTCCGGCGCAGTCACGCGCTCGGCGTCACCGATCTGGTGATCGCCGCCACGGCGACCGTTCTCGACACATCACTGGCGACGCACAACCTGCGCCACTACCCGATGTTCCCAAAGCTGTCGGCCCCGTACTGAGCCGGCGGCCGGCGGCACATCTCCCATCGCATCGCCGGCCGACCACCGTGCGATTCGAGATGTGCGCAGCGACGCCGCACATCTCCAATCGCGAGAGGGCGGCTGCGTCGCGTCGTCGCTCCTCAACGGTCGCCGGCGCGTGCCGCGGCGGCGACGCGCTCGAGCGGACGGCTGCGAATCATCTGCCGCACGCCCGTCTCGATCCCACCGAGCTCACCGAGGATGAGCTTGCGGGCCGCGACACGCGCGGTCGACCACTCGCCGAGCGACTCCAGATGTTCCAGCACCGTGTCGAATCGCTGCGCGAGGTCGGCGACGACGTGATCGTCGGCGAACGACAGCCGGTGACCGGCGTGCAGCGCAGCCGCCGCGCCGCCGACGAGCACCGCGCCCGGCACGATCCGTTGCAGCTCCGCGGCGCGTTCCAGGACATCGTCCAGCGCGGGGAGCGATCGTGAGCGGCGACCTGCCACATCGCCATCGTACCGAACTGATCAGATCAGCCGCCCACTGCCTGGCAGCCGAGCTCAGCGCGTCGGCAGGCCGAGGCTGGCGTAGATCTCGCGGGTCGCGGTGCTGCGGTTCAGCGTGTAGAAGTGCAGGCCGGGCGCGCCGGCGTCGAGCAGCGCGGCGCACAGCTCGGTGGCCATCTGCACGCCGGCACGGCGCACGTCCTCGGGGTCGTCACCGACCGCTTCGAGGCGATCGACCACTCGTGCCGGCACGGCGGCGCCGCTCAGCTCGGCCATCCGCCGGACCAGGCCGAGGTTGGTGATCGGCATGATCCCCGGGATCACCGGCTTGTCGACGCCGAGCGCGGCGAGCTCGTCGACGAGGCGCACGTAGTGCTCCGGCTCGAAGAAGAACTGGGTGATCGCGAAGTCCGCCCGGCGCAGCTTGTCGGCCAGCCGCCGGCGGTCGGACTCCCGGTCGGCCGAGCGTGGGTGCACCTCGGGATGGGCGGCCACGCCGACGGAGAAGTCGTACGTGTCGAGCTCGTCGAGCAGCTCGCTGGCGTAGCGGTAGTCGCTCGGCCTGATGTCGGCGGGATCCTTCGGGGCGTCGCCGCCGAGGGCCAGGATGTTCTCGATCCCGGCGACGCGGTACTCGTCGAGCAGCGAGCAGATCTCGTCGCGCACGTGGTTCTGGCACGTCAGGTGGGCCATCGGCGTGATGCCCGTCTCCTTGCCGATCCAGGTGACCACCTGCTGCGTCCGGGCCCGCGTGCTGCCACCGGCGCCGTAGGTGACGCTGACGAAGCTCGGCCCCAGCGGCTCGAGCTCGGCGATGGTGCGGCCCAGCGACATCTGCGCGGCGTCGGTCTTCGGCGGCGAGAACTCGAAGGAGAAGGTCCGCCCCGCGGCGAGGAGATCGGCGATCCGGGCCATGGGACGGCAACGCTACCGTGCGTCCATGACGCAACCGGCGGGGTGGTATGCCGATCCGTGGGGCCGGCACCAGCAGCGGTACCACGACGGCACGAGGTGGACCGAGCACGTCGTCGACGACGGCCAGCAGCTCGTCGACTCACTCGGGGCGAGCCCGATCGTGCCGTTCACGCACCGGCTCGGGACACCGCCGGAACAGACGCAGCCCGTCGCCGCGGCCGGGACGGTGACGGCGAGCTCGGCGGGCGACGGCATGCGCCGGTTCCTCGACTCGTTCGGTCCCGATGCTCGCGAGCGCCCGGCGCCCAGCCTGCACACCGCGCTCGCCGGCGTCGGCGGGGCGGTCGTCGGTGCCGGCATCGTCGGCGCCATCGTCGGTGACGGCGGCAGCCGCGGCATCGCCGCCGTGGTCGGCATCCTGCTCGTCGCCGTTGGCGTGCTGATCCGCCTGTTCCTCGCCAACCAGGTCGAGCTGTCGGCGGCCGCGATCGGCGCCGGCGCCGCCGGCATCTTCGCGATCGGCATCGCCGTCGCCGGCGACGACACGTCGAGCGCCGCCGGGTTCCTCGTGATCGGGTTGCTCTACCTCGCCGCCTGGGTGCTGCCCGGCTATCGCGGCCGACCGCTGATGCTCGGGCTCGGCGCGCTGAGCCTCGTGTTCGCACTCGCCTCGGCGGCCGGCGACGGCGGCTCGAACGGCTTCGACGCCGACACGGTCACCAGCTACGAGGGCACCCTGCTGCTGTTCGCCGCCGCCGTCCTGCTCGGCCTGGTGTTCCTCCTCGACCGCACCGGCTACCACGGTGTCGGCACGAGCCTCGTCGTCGCCGCGCTGATCGCTGCCGCAGTCGGGACCGCGAGCACCGTCGCCCGACTCGACGACACCGGCGGCACCGTCCTGATCGTCCTCGCCGGCGCCGCCGTGTGCCTCGTCGGCAGCCACGGCAAGCGCCGGGCGACGACGTGGTACGGCGCGGCCGTCACCGCCGCCGGCGTCGTCTCCCTGATCGTCGCGATCATCGAGCCCGACACGTCCAGCTCGATCGGCGCCGTCGTCATCGTCGCCGGCCTGATCCTCGTCGCCGCCCCCATCGCGATCACCGCCATCAAAGCAGCAAGATCAAACCCCCGAACGCCGCCGGCGTTCGGCCCACCCTCAGTCTGACCACAACCTCGGGCGCGTGGGGGAGGGTGCGGGAGGGGGCGCTCCGCGATCCCCCGCCCGCCGTGCGCCGACTCGCTTTGCGTGAGGCGCACAGCAAGCTGGGCGCGGCCGCAGGCCGCTCCGAACAGCTCGACCGAGATGAGCGACCGAAGGGAGCGAATCGAGCGTCGAAACGCTCAGTGCCTGAAGTGACGCTCGCCGGTGAAGACCATGACGATGCCGCGCTCGTCGGCGGCGGCGATCGATTCGGCATCGTTCATGCTCCCGCCGGGCTGGACGACGGCGACGACGCCGGCGTCCGCGCACACGTCGAAGCCGTCACGGAACGGGAAGAACGCGTCGCTGGCCGCCACGCCTCCTGCGGCACGCCCGTCGGCTCGGCGGGCGGCGATGCGCGCGCTGTCGACCCGGTTCTGCTGGCCGGCACCGATGCCGACGGCCTGGCGGTCCTTCGACAGGACGATCGCGTTGCTGCTCACCGACGCGCAGACCTGCCAGGCGAAGGCCAGCTCGTCGAGCTGCGCGCCGGTCGGTGACGCCGCGGTGACCACCTTCCACGTCGAGCGATCCAGGTTGACGGTGTCCACCTCCTGCACGAGCAGGCCACCGTCGATCGAGCGCACGTCGAGCGCCGCGCCGTACGGCGCCGGGGCCGACAGCACCCGCAGGTTCTTGCGCCGGGCGAGGATCTCCAGCGCGTCGTCGTCGAACGACGGGGCGACGACGACCTCGGTGAACACCGGGGCGATCGCCTCGGCGACGGCGCCGGTGACGTGGCGGTTGAGCGCGACGATCCCGCCGAACGCGCTCACCGGGTCGCAGGCGTTGGCCTTGACGTAGGCGTCGAACAGGTCGGCGCCGACCGCCACGCCGCACGGGTTGGCGTGCTTGACGATCACGCACGCCGGCTCGCCGTAGCGCTGCACGCCACGCCACGCCGCCTCGGTGTCGTACAGGTTGAGGTAGCTCAGCTCCTTGCCGCCGTGCTGCACCGCGTCGTCCCACCAGCTGCGCCGGCCGGCGGCCAGGTAGCGGGCGCCCTGCTGGTGCGGGTTCTCGCCGTAGCGCAGCGGCTGGCGCTTCTCCAGGGCGAGATAGACGCCGTCGGGCAGCGCGTCGTCGCCGGACGGCTCGTCGAACCACGCCGCGATCTGCGCGTCGTAGGCGGCGATGCGGCTGAACGCATCGCGGGCCAGGCGCCGGCGGGTGGCGGCACTCAGCGCGCCGGCGGCGCGCACCTCGTCGAGCACCTCGGCATAGTCGGCCGGGTCGACGACGACGCCGACGTGGGCGTGGTTCTTCGCCGCGGCACGGACCATCGCCGGCCCGCCGATGTCGATCAGCTCGATGCTCGGATCGCTGTCGAACGGATACAGGTTGGACACGAGCAGATCGATCGGCTCGATCCCGTGCGCGGCCATGTCGGCCCGGTGCTCGGGCTTGGTCGGGTCGGCCAGCAGGGCGCCGTGGACCTTCGGGTGCAGGGTGACGACGCGGTGGTCGAGGATCGCCGGCAGCCCGGTGAGGTCGGCGAGATCGGTGACGGGGACGCCGGCCGCGGCCACCTCGCGGGCCGTGCCACCGCTGCTGACGATGCGCCACCCGGCCGCGTGGAGCCCGGCGGCCAGTTCGACGATCCCGGTCTTGTCGTACACGGACAGCAGCGCAGTGGGCATGCGCCGAGCGTATGCCCACGACCACATTCCGCCATCGGCCACTGAACAAGGTGTACGTTCGTTGAGGTCCCTGGTCGGAAGGATCACACCACGATGAAGAAGCAGATCACGGTCGCAAGCCTCATCATGGGAGTCGGCGGGCTCGTCGTCTTCATCTTCAGCTTCTTGAGCTTCTACACCGCGGGAGGCGAGGGGCGCAGCGTGTGGAGCGGCGACCTGCTCTTCCCGGCGACGATCATCCCGGTGATCCTCGGCGTCGCCATGCTCGTGTGCGTCATCCTCGACCTCGCCGGCGTCAAGCTGCCGGAGAAGGTGCTGACGTTCACCTGGCCGCAGATCTACGCCACCTGGGGGATCAGCGCAGCCGGGATCATGCTCGGCTGGCTGTTCACCGGTCCGTTCAGCCTCGACCGCGGCGCCGGCCTGATCCTGATGTTCATCGGTTCGCTGGCGATGGCCGCCGGCTCGATCATGGGCCTCCTCGGGATGGGCACGAACATGGTCAACATCCCCACCGGGTCGACCACGCCGACGACGCCGGGCGCACCGCCGCAGGGCGCGCCGGGCTTCCCGCCCTCGGCACCGCCGCCGCCCCCGCCGAGCGGTGGCACCCCGCCGCCCCCGCCGCCGGTCTGAGCCGCAACGCCTGAACGCCACGCCTGAGAACGTCAGGAGCCCCCGCCCGATCCGGACGGGGGCTCCTTCGCGTTCGAAGCAGGTGCGGCTCCTACAGGCCGGCGACGATCTCGGCCATCAGCTCACCGGCCTCGGTCGGGTTCAGCCCGACCTTGACGCCGGCCGCGGCGAGGGCGTCCATCTTGCCCTGCGCCGTGCCCTTGCCGCCGGAGACGATGGCACCGGCGTGGCCCATCTTCTTGCCGGCCGGGGCGGTGACGCCGGCGATGTAGGCGCTCATCGGCTTGGTGACGTTGGCCTTGATGTACTCGGCGGCCTCCTCCTCGGCCGAGCCGCCGATCTCTCCGATCATGATGATCGCGTGGGTCTCCGGGTCGGCCTGGAACTGCTCGAGGCAGTCGATGAAGCTCGTGCCCGGGACCGGGTCGCCACCGATGCCGACGCAGGTCGACACGCCGATGCCGCGCTGCTTCAGCTCGTACAGCGCCTGATAGGTCAGCGTGCCCGAGCGGGAGACGATGCCGACGTTCGGGCCGTCGGCGCTCGGCAGCGCAGCGATCTCGCCGGCCGTGATGCCGATGTTGCACTTGCCGGGGCTGATGATCCCCGGGCAGTTCGGCCCGAGTAGGCGGGTGTTCGGGTGGTCGCGGACGAGCGTGTTGTAGACCTTCGCCTCGTCCTGGGCGGGGATGCCCTCGGTGATGCAGACGATGAACTCGATGCCCGCCGCGGCGGCTTCGAGGATCGCCGCCGACGCGGCCTTCGGCGGCACGGCGACGAACGACGCCGTCGCCCCGGTGGCGGCCACGGCCTCGGCGACCGAGTTGAACACCGGCACGCCCTCGACGTCGGTGCCGCCCTTGCCGGGCGTGACGCCGCCGACGATCTGGGTGCCGTACGCCCTGTTGCGCAGGCCGTGGTACTTGCCCTGCCCGCCGGTCAGGCCCTGGACGATGACCTTGGTGTCGGCGTTGACGAAGATGGCCATGGGTCAGGCTCCTGTTGCGATGGCGACGGCCGCACGGGCGGCATCGAGCATGGTGGGCTTGGAGATCAGCTTGGACTCGGGGATCCCGGCGTCGAGCAGGATCTGCCGGCCCTCCTCGGCGTTCGTGCCGTCGAGGCGGATGACGATCGGGGCGCGCAGGTCGACGCGGCCGAGCGCCTCGACGATGCCCTTGGCCACCTCCTCGCCGCGGGTGATGCCACCGAAGATGTTGATGAAGATCGACACGACGTTCTGGTCGAAGTTGATGACCTCGAGTGCCGCGGCCATCACGTCGGCGTTGGCGCCGCCGCCGATGTCGAGGAAGTTGGCGGCGCTGCCGCCGACCTGGTTGACGACGTCGAGCGTGCTCATCGCCAGGCCGGCGCCGTTGGCGATGATCCCGACCGTGCCGTCGAGGCCGATGTACTGCAGGTCGTGCTGGCGGGCCAGCTGCTCGCGGTCGTCGAGCTCCTCGGTCGCCCGGTACTCCTCCCACTCGGGGTGGCGGAACGCGGCGTTGTTGTCGAGCGAGACCTTGGCGTCGAGGGCGTGGACGCCGCCGTCGGGCCGCAGGATCAGCGGGTTGATCTCGGCGAGGTCGCAGTCACCCTCGGTGAAGCAGCGGTACAGCTTGACGAGCATGTCGGCGACGCCGTCGACGGCCTCGGCGTCGATCTTGGCGTCGACCGCGGCCTGGCGGGCCTGGGCCGGCGAGATGCCGTCGACGGGGTCGACGTGCAGCATGACGATCGCGTCCGGGTCGCTCTCGGCGACCGCCTCGATCTCCACACCGCCCTGGGCGCTGAGCATCAGCAGGTGCTGCTTGGCGCCACGGTCGAGCGTGTAGGAGGCGTAGTACTCCTTGACGATGTCACTGGCGTGCTCGACCCACACCCGCTTGACGAGGTGGCCCTTGATGTCCATCCCGAGGATGTTCCCGGCGTGGGTGCGGACCTCGTCGGCGTTGTCGGCGAGCTTGATGCCGCCGGCCTTGCCGCGGCCGCCGACCTGCACCTGGGCCTTGACGACGACCGGGTAGCCGGCCTTGTCGGCTTCGGCGACCGCCTCGTCGACGGTGTAGGCGACGCCACCCGGACTGACCGGGATGTCGTAGCGGGCGAAGTACTGCTTGCCCTGGTACTCGAACAGATCCACGGTCACTCCTCCGGAACATCGACGTCGGCTCGCCGACGTCGGCGACGTCAACAGGCCGGATGGCCGCCGGAACCCTACGGCTCTGTGCGACGACGACTCCAATCCCACATACTGGCTGGCGTGCCCTTGAGGATGCCCGAGCTGCGGACGCCGTTCACCCGGGCGGTCGTTCCCGTCGCTGCCGGCATCGGGCTCTTCGCCGGGCTGGGCCTCGTGCTGTGGCTGATCGCCGCGGCGATCTCCGGTGGCAGCCAGCGCGGCGGAACCCTCACGAGCGACACGTTCAGCCCCGGGTCGGCGCGCAACTACGCGGCGATCATCGCTGCCGACGGGCCGCTGATCTTCCCCGACCTGCTCGGCACGGACGGCGACCGCACGATCGTGCTCGACCACACCGGCACCGATCCGCTGCAGAACTGGCGGATCTACCTCGCCCACCCCGCCGACCGCCCGCTGTCGTGCAAGGTCACCCAGATGCACCACACCCGCTCGTTCACCGACTGCGAGGGCCGCACGATCGACGTCGCCGAGCTGGCCCTCCCCGAGGAGGGCATCCGCCCGATCATCAGCCAGGACGGCATCCTCAGCCTCGACCTGATCCCCGACACCACGACGACCACCGCCGTGGCCTGACCCCTAGCCGTACGTGATCGTCATCGAGGTTCGCGAGCCGTCCTCGTATGTGAACGTCACCGAGGACTGCGTGCCCGGCGGCGGACCGGCGGCGAGCATCACGGACATCGAGCCGGTCTCGCCGTCGTAGCGGACGGTGTTGTACGGGTCGTCGACGGCGATCACCGGCAGGTTCGACGAGGTCACCGAGAAGATCAGCGTGACCCCCGGGGGCCGCAGGTTGACCGTGGCCCGGAGCACGGCGACGATCGTGCCGTCGTCGCTGGCCAGCGCGTTGCAGCCGGGCGTCGGCTCGCAGAACGGGCTGAGCTGGATCCCGCCGGTGACCGACGTGCACCCGCCGCCGACGCACTCCACGAAGCTGACCACCTGGCCGTTGTCGGCGACCTGGAACTGGTTCAGCTCGACGGGGACGTCGGCGTCGATCGCGTACCCGTCGTTCGTCGCCAGCACCGGTCCGGCCGGCGCGGGCGTGGTCAGCCGCAGCCACTCGGCGTACCACGATGCCGGCGTGTCGGGGACGGCCACCTCGGCGGGCGGGCGGCGCTGCTGCAGCGCGAGCGCAGCCTGGCCCTCGGGGTTCGCCGGTGAAATGACCGGCTGGCCGACGACATCGCCGAACAGGCTGAGCGCCGGCACCGGTGAGGTCGGGGGATCCGTCGGCGGCTCGATCACGGTGGTCGACGTGGTCGAGGTGCTCGTGGTCGAGGTGGCCGTGGTCGAGGTGGCCGCGGTCGAGGTGGCCGTCGACGACGTCGTGGTCGACGGTCTGGTCGTCGCCGGGAGCGCCAGGGGGGTCGGCGGCGCCGGCCTCGACACCGCCGCGGCCGGGAGCGCCCCCTCGCGGCCCGCCTCCGTCGGACGGGTGCCCTGCCACAGCAGCACGCCGCCGACGAGGAGCACCGCGATCAGCGACGCCGTCACGAGCAGCAGCCGGTGACTGCCGCCACCGGCCACGGCGGTGGCCCCCGGAAGCGACGGCTGGCGCGGCACGAGCAGCGATGCGGGCATCGCCCGGCGCAGCACGGCGACGAACGCCGTGCAGGTCATGTCCCGGCTGCTGCCGGACACAGCGGCGAAGGCCTCGTCGACCGCGGCCGGCAACGCCGGTTCGAGCATCGACGCGCTCGCCGAGCGCGTCCTGGGGTGCACGACGGGTGAGCAGCTCGAAGGCCATGCGAGCGAGGCCGACGAGGTCGACGCGGCGCGACTCGGCGTCGGCGGCCGGACCGGTGGGCGACCACTCCCCCGTCGCCGGCGGGAACCACGTCGCCGACACGTCCTCGTCCTGCAAGCCCTTGCCGATCCCGACGTCGAACAACGTCGCCCGCGCCGCGCCGCCGTCGTCGCTGCCAACCAGCACGGTCGGCAGCCCGACGCTGCCGTGCACGACCCCTCGCCGGTGGGCGTAGTCGAGCGCCGCGGCGACCTGTTCGAGGTACGGCATGGCCTCGTCCACCGGGATCGAACGCGTCCGGGCCAGCTCCTGGAGCGTGACACCGTCGACGTACTTGGTGACGAAGTACAGCGACCCGTCGTGGTCGTTGGAGTCGAACACGCTGGCGATGCCGGGATGGTCGAGCTGGGCGGCACGGGCCGCGTCCCGGGCGAAGCGGGTTCGGAACGCCGGGTCCTCGCTGAGCTCGGCGGCCAGCTCCTTCAGCGCGACGCGACGCAGCAGGCGCAGGTCGAACGCTTCGAAGACGGTGGTCGCCGCGGTGTGGGCGATGACGCGCTCGAGCCGGTAGTGGTCGACGACCTCCCCGATCCCGAACGACACGCCCGAAGTATGCCCGCCGCGCGACGATGGCGACCGTGGCAGAGACACCCGGAGCCGACACACCGGCGGCAGGCAACATCGTCCTCGGCATCGACGTCGGCGGCTCCGGCGTCAAGGGCGCACCCGTCGACACGACGACCGGCGAGCTCACGGCCGAACGCTTCCGGGTGGAGACGCCGCAGCCGTCCACACCGGCGGCCGTCGCCAAGGTGGTCGCCGAGGTCGCCGCGCACTTCGACTGGCACGGCCCGATCGGGGCGACGATGCCGGGCGTCGTCAAGGGTGGGACGCTGCTCACCGCGGCGAACATCGACAAGAGCTGGATCGGCACGAACGCCGCCGAGCTGTTCGGCACCGCCACCGGCTGCCCCGTCACCGTGCTGAACGACGCCGACGCCGCCGGGCTGGCGGAGATGCGCTTCGGCGCCGGCAAGGGCCGCGACGGCGTCGTGGTGATGATCACGCTCGGCACCGGCATCGGCTGCGCGGTGTTCAACGACGGCGTGCTGCTGCCGAACACCGAGCTGGGTCACCTGCAGGTCGACGGGCACGACGCCGAGACGCGGGCCAGCGCTCGCACCCGCGACGAGAAGAAGCTGTCGTTCAAGAAGTGGGGCAAGCGGGTCGACCGCTACCTCGACGTGCTCGACGCGCTGCTGTGGCCGGACCTCATCATCGTCGGCGGCGGGGTGTCCCGGAAGGCCGAGAAGTTCTTCCCCTACCTGTCGACGCGCGCCGAGCTGGTCCCGGCGGCGCTGCAGAACGAGGCCGGGATCGTCGGGGCGGCGATCACCGCGGGCTGAGCGCCGGGGCGTTCTCGACGAGGCGGGTGACGAACTCCTCGCTGTGCGCCTCGAGCTTGCCGCGGTTGAGCGCCAGCCCGCCGATCACCTCGGCGCCGAGCTGCGACACCACCGACGTCAGCTTGTCCAGCGACCTGCCCGGCGACAGGGCGAACGTGCAGAACACCGCGGCCTTCTTGCCCTGCATCGTCGGCAGCTGGGAGATCAGCGGCACGCCCCACGGCGCCTGACCGACGACGAACAGGCCGTGCACCCACGTACCGATGATGATCATGTCGGCGTCCTGGATGGACGCGTAGTCGGGCTGCTTGACCGGTGAGCTACCCGTCACCTGCCAGCCGACCTGCTGCAGGTCGGCGGCGATCAGCTCGCCGGCTCGACGGGTGTTGCCCGTCAGGCTCTCGATCAGCAACGCAGCCTTCATGGCTCCAGATGATGCCAGAAACCGTTGCGAACGGTCACGATCCGTCGAACATCTCGGCGAACGCGCGGGCGCGACGCCCGGCCGACACCTTGCGGACGACGCTGACGACGGCGACCGTCGCGGTCACGATGATGATCGTGACGATGACGAGGATCACCCGCTTCGGCAGGTGCCGAGTTCCGATGAACAGGTAGAGGTCGGGGACGACGAACGCGCCGGCCGAGGCGAGCAACCACTTCGCCGCGTCGCGGTACTGGTTGTCGATGAACGCCAGCACCATGCGCGGCGTGGTGAACGCGTCGACGAAGGCCGAGGCGAGGTCGATCGCCAGGTAGACCCACGGGTTGATCCCGTACTCGCTGAGCGCCGCCCAGACCACCAGGGCGCGCACCAGCGACCAGCTGACGACGACAACGCCCCACGTCCGGCTGAGCACCTTGCGGCGCCGCAGGGTCGCCGCGCTGTGCTGCGCGTCCACTGCCACGGCGGCGGGCTAGCGGTCGCCGGCCGGCGACGGTGGCTGCTCGCCCGGTTGGACCATGACGACGGTCGGGTCGCCGAGCGGGCGCGCCGGCGGCGGGACCGGCGGCGTGGCGAGCGGTTGGGCGATCACCGGGGGCGCGGTGACCACGGGCGCGTCGACGTACGTCTGCTGCGCCCACGGTGGCGGCGGGGTGGCCGCGACCGGCTGCGCCGGTGCCACCTGCGTCGGCTGCCACACCGGGGCGGTGCCGGGCAGGGGCGCCGACGTCTGGTACGTCGGGCGGGTGTCGACCCCGCCGACGAGCGCGGCCGCGAACGCACCGACGACGACGCCCACGCCGGCACCCCACAGCGCCGCCTCCGGCGCCTGGAACACCGAGTGCCAGAAGCGCCCGAGCCCATCGGGGTTCGCCGATCCGAACAGCGTCCCGTAGCCGACGATCGTCACGACGAACGCGCCGAGCATGGCGACCAGCACGGTCGTGCCCCAGGCGCTGAGGAACAGCGAGGACCCCGTGGCATGGCGGGCCACGGCCCAGGTGACGAGGAAGACGCCACCGACGACCACGACGATCGACAGCGCCTGTGCGAACCAGAGCACCCTGCTGGCATCGCCCCCGCGGCGCGGCGTGAACGTCCACGTGAACGGGGCGAGCATCGCCAGCAGGCGGGTGACCAGCGGGCCGTGGTCGCGGTCGAAGCGGACCTTCTCGGTGAACCACGAGTTGCCGAACGCCGCGATCGCCACCAGCGGCACGAGCATGGCGACGAGCGCCGCCCGCAGTGGGTGACGGGTCTGCATGCGACGGGACGCTAGCTCTGCTCCCTCAGGCGACGGGCGACGGTGAGCACGTCGTCGAGCATCGTCTCGGTCAGCCGCCCGGTGAACGTGTTCTGCTGGCTCGGGTGGAACGAGCAGACCAGCGTGACGCCGCCGGGCGCGGCGACCTCGACACCGTGGCCGAACCGAGGGCGCGGGCGCACGCCGAGCACCGTGCACGCCGCCTCGTAGCCGAACGCCCCGAGGCAGACGACGACGCGCAGCTCGCACAGCAGCGCCAGCTCACGCACCAGGAACGGCCGACAGGCGTCGCGCTCGGCCGGCGCCGGCGCGTTGCCGGGCGGAGCGCAGCGCACCGCGGCGCTGATCCACGCGTCGGTCAGCCGCAGCCCGTCGTCACGATGCGCCGACGTCGGCTGGTTGGCGAAGCCGGTGCGGTACATCGACGCGAACAGGAAATCACCCGAGCGGTCACCCGTGAACACCCGTCCGGTGCGGTTGGCGCCGTGCGCCGCCGGTGCCAGGCCGAGCACGAGCACGGACGCGCCGGGATCGCCGAACCCCGGCACCGGCCGGCCCCAGTAGTCCTCGTCGCGGAACGCGGCGCGCTTGTCGCAGGCCACCTGCTCGCGCCACGCGACCAGGCGCGGGCACGCCCGGCAGGCGGTGATCTCCTGCGCCAGCGCGTCGAGCGCCGTGCCGCGATCCATCGCACCGACGTTAGGTTGATCCTTCGTCATGGCCGCCAGAAAAGCCGCCCCGCCCGCCTCCACCGTCGTGCTCCTCGTCCGTCACGGGCAGACGCCGACGACCGGCGCGGTGCTGCCCGGCCGGGCCAAGGGTCTGCACCTCGCCGACGCCGGGCGCCAGCAGGCCGAGCGCGTCGCCCAGCGCATCGCCGAGATGAACGGCGTCGACGCGGTCTACGCCTCGCCGCTGGAGCGAGCCCGCGAGACCGCCGCACCGATCGCCGCGGCACGCGGGCTCAAGGTGCAGGTCGAGCGCGGCCTGCTGGAGTGCGACTTCGGCGAGTGGACCGGCGCCGAGCTGAAGGGCCTGATGAAGCTGCCGGAGTGGCAGACCGTGCAGCGGGCGCCGTCGACGTTCCGCTTCCCCGGCGGGGAGAGCTTCACCGAGATGCAGTCGCGCATCGTCGGCGCCGTCGACCGGCTGCGGGCCCACCATCCCGGTGGCACGATCGTGTGCGTGTCCCACGCCGATCCGATCAAGGCGCTCGTCGCCCACGCGATGGGCACGCACCTCGACCTGTTCCAGCGCATCGTCGTCAGCACCTGCTCGGTCAGCGCCGTCGCCTACACCGCCGGCGGGCCGATCGTGCTCACGGTGAACTCCACCGGCGCGTCGCTCGCCGACCTGCGGCCGTCATGAGGTTCTGATGGGCGTGTTCTACGAGTTCGACGAGGTCGACGCGTTCACCGTCGGCGCCATCGGCGAACCCGGCTCGCGCACGTTCTACCTGCAGGCCCGCCGCGGCACGACGCGCGTCACGGTGAAGTGCGAGAAGCTGCAGGCGTCGGCGATCGCCCAGTACCTCGCCAAGGTGCTCGACGATCTGCCCGCCGTGTCCGACCGGCCGATGCCGGCGGCGATGGAGCTGGCCGACCCGGTCGAGGCGGCGTTCGTGCTCGGTCCCGTCGGCCTCGGCTACGACCGTCCCAACGACCGCGTGCTGCTCCAGCTCGAAGAGGTCGTCCCGACCGACGACGAGGGCGAGGCCGACCCTGCCGCCGTCGAGGACCGCGGCCACCTGCGCGTGTTCCTCACCCGCAGCCAGGCGCGCGGCTTCTGCGACCGAGCCACGTCGCTGGTCAGCGCCGGGCGGCCGGCGTGCCTGTTCTGCGGGCTGCCGAAGGATCCGGTCGGGCACATCTGCCCCAGGATGAATTAGATGTTCGTGCTCCGGTCGCGGCAAAGCCGCTCCCTGCGCCTGCCGTGCTCGCCGCCTGCGCTGCGCTTCGGCGCTCGCCGCGTGTTGCGCCGGTGATGAGCACGCCACGCGGCCGCGCCGCGCAACGAGCCCTGCTCACCCTCGGCGAGATCGACGTCGAGGGCCGCATGCCGTGGAGCAGCAACGCGACGTTCCTCGTCAACGTGACGTGCGGCGACGAGACCGCCCGAGCGATCTACAAGCCGACGCGCGGCGAGCGCCCGCTGTGGGACTTCGAGCCCGGCCTGCACCGCCGCGAGCTGGCCGCGTACGTGCTGAGCGAGGCGATGGGGCTCGACCTCGTGCCGCCGACGGTGATCCGTGACGGCCCGCTCGGCGAGGGCTCGGTGCAGTGGTTCGTCGACGCCGACCACAGCCAGCACTACTTCACGATCCACGAGTCGCGCGAGGACCTGTACGACCGGCTGCGCGCCGTCGCCGTGTTCGACCTCATCGCCAACAACACCGACCGCAAGAGCGGCCACGTGCTGATCGACGGCGACGACCACATCTGGGGCATCGACCACGGCCTGTGCTTCTCGGCCGACTTCAAGCTGCGCACGGTCGTGTGGGAGTTCGGCGGCGAGACGATCCCCGCGCCGCTCGTCGCCATGGCGGCGCGCGTCGCCGACGACGTCCCGCTGGCGCTCGCCGCGCTGCTGGACGACGACGAGGTCGAGGCGATCCGCGAGCGGGCCAGCTGGGTGGTCGAGCACCCGACGTTCCCCGTCGACAGCTCCGGCCGCCGCTACCCCTGGCCGCTCGTGTGAGCCGTACCGTTGCCTCCGGCGGCCGTTCAGGCGCCACGGAGGCTGCCTCGATCGTGCCGACGGCTGCCGCTTGTTGGCCGCAATCCGTGCTGCCGGCCGGGAGCAAGCGGGTGAGCGGGTGAGCGACGACGAGGCGCTCGACGAGCTGATCCATCGCGCCGATCTCGACGAGCTGGTGCGGCTGATCGACGGGCGCACGGCGAGCGGCGACTGGGCCGGGCTGCTGCGCCTGCGTGACCGTGCCCGAGCGGCGGTGCTCACCGGGCGGCAGCTGTGGCCGGCGGCAACGCTGGCCGAGTACCGCCTGGCACTGTGGGCGCCGGCCGGGTGGGCGGCGCGGGTCCTCGACGAGGACAGCGGGCGGTTCACGATCGGCCCGCTCACCGAGGTCGTCGCCGTCCACCACAGCTTCGCCGAGCTGGCCGCGCACCTGCCACCCGGCCCGCGCCGCGGGTTCGTCGCCCATGAGCGCGTCCTGCGCGGCGAGGCCGTGGTCGTCGAACCCGGGGACGACGACGTGCTCGACATGCCGTTGCGGATCCAGCCGTGGGAACCGGCCTACGTGCTGGCGACCTACACCGACGACGGCGTCGGCGCCGACCCGCCACCGCGCCCGGTCGGCGGCCACGAGGCGTCGCCGCTCGGGCGTGCCGTGGTCGCCGACGACCTGGACGTGACGCTCGCGGTGCGCCAGCTCCTCGACGGGTGGACCGCGTCGTCCAACGGTCGCGTCGACGTGGCCGCGGTCGACGGTGGCACGGCCGCTGACGCGCTCGCCGCGCTCGGCGTCCACCGTCCCCGGCTGACCCCGCTGGCGCCGGGCGAGGCGCTGGCATGGCTCGGCTGGGCGGGCGCCAGCGGTGGTGCCCACGGCCGCCGGCGCGGCGCGGCGATCGGCCGGTTCGGGGCGTGGTGGCTCGTCGCCGCGCTCGGCGGGGCGCTCGACGATTGGCCGCTGCCCGCCGACGAGATCGGCGAGCTGGCCACCGAGCTGCGCTGGTGGTGGTGGGACGCCGGCGAACCGCCGCTCGGCTGGGAGCTGCAGCTCGCCGTCGAGGATCCCGCCGACGGCTGGGCCTGGGCGATCAGCGCCCACGACGCCGATTGACATCTTCGTGCTCCGGTCGCGGCGAAGCCGCTCCCTCCGCCTGCCGTGCTGATGGCGTCCCGTCTCGTGGTGTAGGTGACCACGTGCGTTCCCGTCGGCTGTGGGTCAGTTTCGGGGTGCTGCGGGCAAGGCTAGTTCGGCGTTGTTGTCGGTGAGCTCGGCGACGGAAGCGGCGGCGATGTAGCGGCGTTCGGCGGCGATCATCTCGTCGTTGATCTCGACGAGGAGGGCTCCGACGAGACGGATCACGGACTGCTTGTCGGGGAAGATCCCGACGACGTCGGTGCGTCGCTTGAGCTCGCGGTTGAGGCGTTCGATTGGGTTGTTCGACCAGATCTTCGACCAGTGCGCTGGCGGGAAGCCGGTGTAGGCGAGCACGTCTGCCTCCATCGCTTCGAGCCGCTCGGCGACTGCGGGCGCGTAGGGGCGCAGTTGGTCGACGACACCGCGCAGCTGGGCGCGGGCGGTGTCGGCGTCGGGTTGGGCGAACACGGTGCGGATCAGGGCGGCGATCATCTGACGGTGGCGGTGTTGGGCCGCGGCGAGCAGGTTGCGTATCGCGTGGACGCGGCAGCGTTGCCAGGCGGCGCCTTGCAGGCTGCGCCGGATCGCCTTGACCAGACCGGCGTGCGCATCGGACACGACCAGGCGCACACCGCCCAGGCCGCGGTCGGTCAGGCTGGTGAGGAACTCGCGCCAGAACGTCTCGTTCTCCGAGTCGCCGACGTCGACACCGAGTACCTCGCGGTGCCCGTCAGCGCGTAGGCCGGTGGCGATCACGACGGCCTTGGACACGACGTGGCGGTGCTCGCGGACGTGGACGTAGGTGGCGTCGAGCCAGACGTAGATGAACGGCTGGTGATCGAGCCGGCGGGTGCGCAGCACGTTGACGTCGGCGTCGATGCCGGCGCAGATCCGTGACACGGTCGACTTCGACACGCCCGAGTCGCAGCCGAGCGCTTTGACGAGGTCGTCGACCTTCCGGGTCGAGGTACCGGTGATGTACGCGGTCATGATCACCGCCCACAGGGCACGGTCGACGCGTCGGCGCGGCTCGAGCAACTCGGGGAAGAAGCTGCCGGTGCGCAGCTTCGGGATCGCGACCTCGACGTCACCCGCCGGCGTGGAGACCAGCTTGGGGCGGTGCCCGTTGCGCAACGCGGTGCGCTCCGGGCTGTGCTCGCCGGGGCCGGCGCCGATCGTCGCGGTGAGCTCGGCTTCGATCAGCTCCTGCAACGCGGCGGCGAGGATGTCGCGCAACGACGTCGACAACGACGCGTCGCTGCCGGCAAGCCGCGCGGCAAGGTCAGACAGGGCAAACTCTCGGGTGGTCATCGTGCGTCCTTCTCGTTGGCTTGGTCGCTTCCGAGAATCGCACGATGACCACCATCACCCCAGCGATGGTCGAGGCCTCCTACACCACGTGATGGGACTCACTCGCCGTGCTCGCCGCCGCCGCTGCGCTTCGGCGCTCGCCGCTCCTCGGATCGTCGGTGCTGCTCGGGCCGCTAGGCTTGCTCGAACTGTGAGGGGAGTATCCCTACGCTGCCGGTTCGTCATCACGGTCCCCCTGGGCTCGGGTCGGCAGGTCCGCGACGCTGCGGGCGGGAGAGACCTCCGGTGAGGCGTCCGCGCTCGACCGGAAGGATTCCATGACCACCTTGTTCGCCAGCTCAGCCCGATCCAACTTCGTGGATCTCGACGTCCCCGTGTGGGCCTGGATCGGGCTCGGGGTGCTCCTCGCGATCATGCTGGCGATCGACCTCGTGCGCCACCGCGACGACCACGAGCCGTCGCCCAGCGAGGCCGCCAAGGAGACGATCATCTGGATCGCCTGCGGCCTGGCGTTCGCCGGCGTGATCGCCATCGGCTTCGGCAGCCAGGCGTTCGGCGAGTACATCTCCGGCTACCTCATCGAGAAGTCGCTGAGCGTCGACAACGTCTTCGTCTGGTCGATCCTGTTCACGACGATGGCGATCCCGCTGAAGTACCAGCACCGGGTGCTGTTCTGGGGCATCTTCGGGGCGCTCACCCTGCGCCTCGTGTTCATCCTCGTCGGCTCGGCGCTGATCAGCCGGTTCTTCTGGCTGCTGATCGTGTTCGGCGTGTTCCTGATCTACACCGGGTTCAAGATCATCCGCCACCGTGCCGACGAGGGCACCGAGGCGAAGACCACCGGACTCGGCCTGCTGCGCAAGTTCGTGCCGGTCACCGACGAGTTCGACGGCCACAAGTTCTTCACGATGCAGAACGCCAAGCGCGCCGCCACGCCGCTGTTCGCCGCGCTCGTCGTCATCGAGCTGACCGACGTGATCTTCGCCGTCGACTCGGTGCCCGCCGTCCTCGCCGTGTCGCACGAGCCGTTCCTCGTGTTCGCCTCGAACGCGTTCGCCATCCTCGGCCTGCGGGCGATGTACTTCCTGCTGGCCAACGCCAAGGAGAAGTTCCACTACCTGTCGCACGCGCTCGGGGCGATCCTCGTGTTCGTCGGCATCAAGATGACGATCAGCCACTGGGTGCACGTCAACACGTACCTGTCGCTCGGCGTGATCTGCGCGCTCCTCGCCGGCGCCGTGGTGTTCAGCCTCCAGCGCAACAAGAAGCTGGCCGCCGCCGGCATCGACCCCACCGAGGCGGACGCCACCCACCACCACTGAGCTGTTCGTGCTCCGGTCACGGCAAAGCCGCTCCCTGCGCCTGCCGTGCTCGCCGCCTCCGCTGCGCTTCGGCGCTCGCCGCTCCTCGAGCCGGCCGCGAGACACCGGCGCACCCCTTCCATCGGCAGCGCGGGCTGAGGTGCCCGTGGAACCGAACGCGTACGTTCGGCGTGCATGGAGGTGCGCAGTGGCACCCTGGCACTCGGCGGGCTGACGCTCGGCGCGGTGCTGGCCGCCGACTCGGGCGGCTGGTCGCCGTTCGGGCCGGCGAAGTGGCTCGTCGTGTCGACGCTCGCCCTCGCGGGCATCGGGCTGACGCTGTGGCGTGACGGGCCGGCCGCCGAACGGCGCTCGTGGTGGGCGTGGGCAGCGCTCGTCGCGCTGCTGTCGCTGGCCGCGCTGACGGGTGGCGACGTCCCGACCGCGTTGGCCGGCCACCCGGACCGCCACCTCGGCGTGCTGACGTGGCTGCTGCTGTGGGGGCTGTTCACCGCCGGTCAGCGGCTCGACGCCGACGCGCAGCGGGTCGTGGTGACGGCCGGTGCGCTGGCTGCCGCTGTGCTCGGCGTGTGGGTGCTCGTCGAGCTGGCACGTGGACCGCTGATCGACCTGGCGACGGACACCCGCCGGCTGACCGGACCGTTCGGCTCGGCCGCGTACCTCGGCGCCGCGGCGTGCCTGCTCGGGCCCGTGGCGGCCGGGGTCGCGCTCGACCGCGGTCGCGGCGTGGCGTGGCGGGTGATCGGCGGGTTCGGGGCGTGGGGCACGCTTGTCGCCCTGCTCGGCGCCGGGAGCCGCGGCGCCTGGCTCGCCGCGGCGGCCACCGTCGTGGTCGCAGTCGTGGTCGGTGCCGTGCGTCTCCGGCATCGCCCGCCTCGACGAACGCCGGACGGGAATCGGCGCACCTTTGGGCGTCGCGACGACCAGCGTCGGCCGGCAGCGGCCGCCTGGCGGGGGCTGCTCGTCGCCGCCGGCGCGCTCGTCCTCGCCATCGCCGTCGTGGCGCCCCGGCTCGGCGACGTCACCGAGCGCACCAGCGGCGCGGCCTCGCGCCTGGACGAGTGGCGAGTCGCGGCGCGGGTGATCGGCGGTCATCCGCTGCTCGGCGTCGGCCCGGAGGGCTACCGCATCGCCGCCCCCGAGGGCATCGACGCCGCCTACGAGCAGGCCCACGGCCGTGACGAGGTGCTCCCCGACCGTGCCCACAGCGCGCCGCTCGACGTCGCGCTCGCCGGCGGCATCGCCGCGGCGGTCGTGTACGTCGTCCTGCTCGCCTTCGTCGCATGGCGCGCACTCCGTGTCCTGTCGCGCCGTGACGGTCGTTTCGACGCTCGGGGCGCGACACGACCGGCCGACTCCAGCCCCTCGACCGCCGACGCCGGCTTGGCGGTCGGCGTGCTGGCCTACGGCCTGCAACTGCTCGTGCTGTTCCCGCTGGCCGAGCTCGACCCGATCTTCTGGCTGTTCGCCGGCCTCGTCGTCACCTGCTCGTCGCGCCCCGCCCAACTGACGATCGGATCCGCCGCGGAGCGCTCGAGCAACGACGACGCCGGCACCGACGCGATCGGTCGAGTCGATGCGATCGATCTCGGTCGAGCCGAGGCGATCGCCGGCGACGCAGCGACGACCTCCGAGGCGGCCGACGGATCAACGGGCCGCTCGGCAGGGCGGACCCGTCGGTGCGTCGCCACCGTGGCGCTGGTCGCGGTGCCACTGGCGCTCGTCGCCGGGGTGCTCGACGTCGCCGCCGACCGGCTGGCACGGCACGCGCTGGCGACGTCGTCGGTCGACGACGCCCGGCGGGCCACCCGACTGCGCCCCGACGACGTCCGCTACCGGCTGGCCGCATCGACGGTGCTGGCCCGCCAAGGCTCGCTCGCCGGCGTCGATGCCGCGCTCGACCAGATCCGTGCCGCGACAAGCTGGTCGCCGCACGACCCGCTGGTGCGCGACCAGCACGCCACGCTGCTGCTCGACCACGCGACGATCACCGGCACGCCCGGCGACGTGGCCGCGGCACTCGACGCCTGGCACGCCCTGGTCGACGACGATCCCCACCGAGCCCGTTGGCAGCTCCAGCTCGGCCGGGCCGCGGCGCTCGCCGACGACGTCGAGACCGCTCGGCGGGCGTGGGAGGCAGCGGCGCTGCTCGACCCCGACGACCCGACGGCGCCGTCGTTGCTGGCGAGGTTGCCACGATGACGGAACCGATCCGTGGACTGCGGCGTGTACCGCTCGTGCAGGCCGCCGAGCTCATCACGACGACCGAAGCGAGCGTCTCGTTCGAGGCGTTCTACCGCGGCGAGCGAGCCCGGATCGGGCGAGCACTGGCGGTGACGCTGCGCGACCGGGAGTTGGCGATCGACGCCGTCGACGAGGCGATGGCCCGCGCCTATGCCCGCTGGGCGCGCGTCGGCACGCTCGACAACCCCGGCGGCTGGGTGTACCGCGTCGGCCTCAACTGGAGCCGCTCGTTCCTGCGCCGCGCCACCCGCCCCGCGCCGCTGTGGGTGACCAGACCGGTCGGCGCGCCACCCGACGCGTCCGGCGACCCGGCCGTCGACGCCGCCCTCGGCCAGCTGTCGGTGGACCAGCGCAGCGTCGTCGTCTGTCGCCTGCTGCTCGGCCTCTCCGAGCGGGAGACGGCCACCGCCCTGAACCTGCGCCCGGGCACCGTCAAGAGCCGGCTGCACCGCGCCACCCAACGACTCCAGACCCTGCTCCACACGGAGGACGAACAGCGATGAACGATCCACTCGACGAGCGCATCTCCCGCCACCTGTACGACCAGACCAGCCACGTCGACGTCGGCGCGCCGAGCATGGTGCACGTCCGCCGACGCGCCCACCAGCGACGCAACCGGCGGCGCACCGCGTTCGGCGTCGCCGGCACAGCGGCCGTGAGCGCGGCGACGATCTTCGGCATCCAGGCACTGTCCCGGCCGCACACCAGCCGGCTCGTGCCGGCCAGACCCATCCAGCCGTCGCCGGAGTCCGGCTTCGAACCGGCGATCGCCGTGCCCTCGAACCTGGTGTGGAACCGCTTCGAGCCCGACTCGACGAAGGCGATCGTGTACACGAGCACCCGCGTCGCCGTCGACGGTGGGTTCCTCGCCTGGTCGACGCAACCGGGACGGAGCAACGTTCCGACCCAGGTGCTGTACCGGTCGGACGATGGGGTCACGTGGGAGCGCGTCCGCGACGCCAGCGTCGACGAGCCGTCGGTGCTCGCCGCCGGCGGTGGTCGGCTGTACTCGTTCGGCACCGCGCCGGCGACGGCGGCCGGCCTCCTCGGCAAGGCGACCGTCGGTGTCAGCGCCGACGACGCGGTCACGTGGCAGCAGCTCGACCTGCCCATCGATCTCGGCGATCTCAGCGGCCTCGGCCCCAACGTCCAGGCGGCGGTCAGCCCGGTGGCGTTCGCCGCTGGTGACCACGGCGCGATCGCCGTCGTCCAAGTGACCCCGCGCATGACGGCCACCGCGCCCGCAGATCTGCGCAGCGCGTCGTTCACTGCCGACGGCGTGGTCCTGCCGGACGAGTGCTCGTACGGCGCCGCCTCGACGACGACGTCGATCGACGACCGTTCGATCATTGCGACGACGGTTCCGGCGCCGACCACGCCGGCGCCCAACGAGCCGGTCGAGCAGGCAACGACGACGACGTTCACCGTCGACGACACCGGCCCGGCCACCACCATGCCCGGCGTGGCCTGCCCGACGACTCCGTCGGCACCACGGACCCGGACGTGGGCCGACCTCGGCGTCGACCCGGCGACCGCCGCGATCTTCGCCCAGCCCGCGCAGGTGTTCGCCAGCGACGACGGCGAGCACTTCGCCCCTGCCGGCACACTGCCGGCGATGCCTGCTGGCTACCGGGCCAACGAGGCTCGGGCGATCGCCACGACCGACGGCTACGCCATCCTGCGCAGCTCGTACTCGGGGGGCGCAGCGCCAACGGTGTTCGAGTTGCTGACCAGCCCGGACGGCGTGACGTGGACCTCGACCCAGCTGCCCGCCGGACCGAGCATGGCGTTCGGACAGCTCGCCGACGGATCGCTCGCAGCCTTCGGCTACGACACGTCCGGCCCGATCGTCATGCTCGTGCGTGACGGCACCGTGCGGACGATCTCCCTCGCCGAGTTGGTGACGCCCGAGGACGGCCCCTTTGCGATGATCCAGCCGACCTGGACCGGCGACGTCAGTGGCGCCGGTACGACGCTGATCGCTGGCGTGACCGACGACCCCATCAAAGCTGCGGGCCAGCCGTCGACGACCCGCGACGGGGTCACGCTGACGCTGCTCAACGACTCCGGCGCGAAGCGCTTCACCGACGCGGCGACCGGCGCGGACCTTCGCATGCCCACCGAGTCCACCGACGCGGCGACCGGATGGGCCAGGTGGGACATCACCGCGACCGATGGATCGGTCGTGACGTTCACCGGCGCTGATGTCCAGGCGCTGTGGCCCCAGACAAGCGTTCCGAACACGCCCACGCGCATGATCATCCTGCACTCCGACGACGGCATCGCCTGGTCTCGTGACGACCTCGGTGCCCTGTCCGGCATCAGTGAGCCCGGCACCGTCAACGTCATGTCCACCGGCAACGAGGTGATCGTCAGCTCCGTCGACATCCCGTCGGGCACGACACCCGGCCCGGACGATCCGCCGCGGCCGACGATCGTGCTGGTCGGCACACCGAAGCGCTGACGACGAGCGAACTGGACGACCAGCCGCCGCTCCCCAGGGAGTGCGAGCCCACGCCCGACCGAGTGGCTCCTCACAACACGTGTTGGGACAACGCCCGGCACTGCGCTGGCCGACCACCACGGACCGGCTGGGCACTCCTCGAACCCATCGACTCCCAGCGCGATGGCGTGACTCGAGCTCAGGCGGCAGTGGGGTCGGCGCTCCCTGTGGAGTGCTGGTGTCGTTGCCAGTGGAGGAGCTCGGTGACCAGGCCGAGGTCCAGTGGGTCGCCAGCCCAGCGGCTGCGCCCGTCGTCAGGGCTGCGACCGCGATGGTGCACGGCGGCCGGCTCGGCGGGCATCTCGACGGGGCGGGTGGTGATGCGCCGGCCGTCCCGGCCGACGAGCTCGACGTCACCACCAGCAGTCACTTCAAGGGTCCAGCCGCCTTCGTGGACCCGGTGGTCGTGGAAGCAGCACAGCAGGATCAGGTTCGCCGGATCGTTGCCGCCGCCATGGGCGCGGTGCACGATGTGATGCACCTCCAGCCGGCCACGACGCGCGCAGCCCGGCACCCGGCGACAACCACCATCGCGCTGCTCGACCAACCTGCGACGCACACCACGCACCAGCCGCTGCCGGGCCGACACACCGACCACCCCACCGTCAGCGCCGTGAACGACCGTCACGTACGGACGGTCACACAGCAAGCGACGCACCGCCTCGCCGGACAGCGGTGCCGGACCGAGCCCACTGTCCCCAACCGGCTCCACATCACAACGGCCGTGACCACCGGCGAGGACCTCGGCGTCGACGTGCACGTGGATCAGCTCACTCGCCGCACCACCGGCGGTGACCACCTCGACCAGCGCGTCCACACGACGCACGTCCAGCGGGACGTACTGGCCGTCGTCGTCCTTGGCCGGGGCGACCGCGGCGTCCACCGCGGCCAGCACCCTGGCCGCTTCCGCCGCCGGCAGGCGCACCTTGATCGTCACCGACCCGTCCGACTCGACCTGATGGGTCAACCGGCGGCGCGCCTGCTGCTCCTGCTCGGAAGCGAGCTCGACGTCCTCGCTGCGCCGGTAGCCGGTGACGATCCGCTCCACCTGATGCGTCGTCGCCGCCAACGCCAGATCGACGAGCATCTGCTCGGTCTCCGCGGCGGCGATCCGGGTGATCGCCCGCACCTTCGAATAGCTCAACCGACCGGCCGCCATCGCCGCTCGGACCAACGGGAACACCTCCAACGCCCGCGCCACGCGCACCTTCTCCCTCGCGGCGCGGATGTCCAGACCGACCTGCCACGACAGCCACGCCGCACACGACCGGCACTCCCACGACACCCACCCCTCGCGGCGATCGAACTCGGCGACCGCCAGCAACCACTCGCACTCCGCCGCTGACAGGTTCGCCGCACCCTGCCAGATCAACGCCTCCAACTGCTCCAACGGCCGCTCGACGCGGCGTACTTCAACGTCTGTGTCCATGAGATCGAACATACGCGCGGGGTGTCACACAGTCACCCGCACTCCACGTGGAGTGCGCGGCGCTGGCGTATGGTCGGCCGATGATCGTCCCGAGCAGTGCCGCGTTGGCCGAGGTGCGGCGGATCTTCGCCGAGCGGCAGGCATCCGGCGCCGCACCGAACCTGGCGTTCGGCGTGCTCGCCGGCGGGGGGCTCGTCGACGGCGAGGACGTCGACACCGCCTATCGCGTCGCCTCGTGCACGAAGAGCTTCACCGCCGCGGCCTTGCTCCAACTGCGCGACCGCGGGCTGATCGATCTCGACGCACCGATCACCGATTGGGTGCCCAAGTTGCGGCTGATCCCTGGGGATCGGGTGCCGACGCTGCGGATGCTGCTGACGATGTCCGCCGGGCTGGCCAACGACGATCCGTGGGCAGACCGCCAGGAGGCGATGACGGACGACGAGCTCGACGCAACGTGCGCCGGTGGCGTGCGGCTGATGTGGGAGCCCGGCACGGCGTTCGAGTACAGCAACCTCGGCTATGCGCTGCTCGGCCGGGTGATCCAGGTCGCCGCCGGACGGCCGTACCACGACGTCGTCACCGACGAGCTCCTCCGCCCGCTCGGGCTGACGTCCACCGCGTTCACGCCTCCGGCCGGCGCCGCCGCGGTCGCCACCGGCTTCGAGCGCCAGGGCGACGAGTGGGTGGCCCTGCCGTTCAGCGGGCCCGGGGCGTTCTCCCCGCTCGGCGGGCTGTTCAGCACCGTGCACGACCTGTGCCGCTGGATGCAGTGGTTCGCCGGCGCCGACAACGGCGGGGACGGCGGGGACGGCGGGGACGGCGACCGTCACCGGGACGACGGCAGCGGCGGACACGACGTCGACGACCCGCTGTCGCCGGCCAGTCGCCGGGAGATGTGCCGCGGCACGCAGGCGCGCGAGGCCGAAGGCGCGGCGGACGGCGTCGCCACGTACGGCTTCGGGCTCGTCGAGCTGCGCCACCCACGGCACGGCACGCTCGTCTACCACTCGGGCGGCTATCCGGGCTTCAGCGCGCACATGCGCTGGCACCCGGGGTCGGGGCTCGGCATCGTCGCCCTGGAGAACGCCACCTACGCCGGCGTGTCCGGGCCGGCGGCGGCCGCGCTCGATGCGCTGCTGGACGCCACCCTCGCGCCACCGCCGATCGTCCCGTGGCCGGAGACCCTCGCCGCGCAGGACACCGTCGTCGCCCTGATCCGCAACGGCTGGGACGACCGGGTCGCCGACGAGCTGTTCACGACGAACGTCGCCGAGGACCGCTCCTACGAACGCCGGCGCGCCCAGCTCGCCGAGCTGCGGGAGCAGACCGGCGCACTCGGCGAGGTCGTCGAGGCGTCGAGCGACACACCCGCCAACCGGGCCTGGACGATCCGGGGCGAGCTGGCCGGCCTGCGCGTCGACATCTCCCTGCACCCACTCGACCCGCCGCGGGTGCAGTGGCTCGACGTCGAGCTGCAGCCGCACCAGCCGGACCGGCCGCTCGCACCACCACAGCCGGCCTGACCGCCGAGCCTCGCCGGTCAGCCGCCGAACCGAGCCCGCCAGCCGCCGAACCGAGCCCGCCAGTCGACGAGCAGCGAGCCGCGACGAGCGCGCTCGAAGCGGACGAGGCCGGGCAGGCGGGTCATCGTCCGCAGGGCGTCGAACAGATCGACCGCGTCTCGGCCGCTCGGGATGGACGAGAGCACCGGACCCGACGCGGCCAGGCCGTCGAGATGCAGGACCGGGACGCTCACGTCGAGCCCGACGGGCTGCAACGCCTCGGCAGTGATCGCCCGCAGCCGCTCGTCCCACGACGTGTCGCCGGCGGCGTCGATCAACCCGGCCGGCAAGCCGGCGGCCGTGAGCGCGTCCGCACACACCGCGACCCGGTCGGCCCCGTCCGCGATTCCCAGCTCGACGTGGAAGCGCTCGCCGAAGCGCTCGTAGAACCGCCGGCCGGCCTCGGCCCCGTGGCCGTCGACGGCCGCCGGCATCACCCGCGCCGGTGCCCACGCGGCATCGTTGAAGCCGCGGTACCACTCGTCGAGCTTCTCGGTGCTCGTTGACCACGGCGAGGCTCAGCAGCCGGACCTCGACGGCCACGTCCTCGCGCTGGCCGGCGACCTCGGCGAGCCACCGCTCGGTGATCCACGCGAACGAGCAGGACGGATCGACCGCCTCGAACGCCAGGGCTACGTCACCCGGCGCACCGCCGACACCGATCGTCGCGGAAGGGTCGTCGCCCTCACCGCCGCCGGCCGGCGGCTCACCGACCGGCTGTTCCCCCAGCACCTGGCCAACGAGGCGGCGCTGCTCGCCGACCTCAGCGCCAACCAGCGCGAGCAGCTCGCCCGCCTGCTGAAGATCCTCACGCTGCGACTGGAAGGGGCCGACGATACCTGACCTCGCCGACCAGCAGCTCACCGATTCATCGCCGCGTTCAACGCGATGAACCCACCGCCGGCGGCCGGCGTCGGCGCCGACGGGCTGCGCGCCGCGACGCTGGAACGCGTCGCCACCCGCCCGCCCGGACCCGAGCTCGACACGATCGCCGACGTGTGCACGCCGGCTGGCGTGCCCGCCCGGCTGTACCGGCCGACGAGCGCGCCGACGGCCACCGCCGTCTGGCTGCACGGCGGCGGCTGGGTGATCGGCGATCTCGACACCCACGACCGCGCTTGCCGGCGGCTCGCGGCGCGCAGCGGCGTCATCGTGCTCGCCGTCGACGACCGCGCGCTCCCGAACACCCGTGGCCGGCCGTCGCCGACGACGCCGTCGACGGGGGTGGGCGGCCGGCTGACGGTGCCGTCGACGGCGATCACCGCCCACGTCAGGAACGGGGCCTCGACGTCGTAGCGGAACACGACCATCTCGCCGGTCACCGGATCGAACTTCGGATGAGCGCAGATGCCGGCGGCGAGTCCGCCGTCCCAGTCGAAGCGACCGCCGGTGGCCGGCGTCGACGGGTCGATCTCGTAGGCCGGCAAGCCCTCCTCATGATCCCGCCGAACAGCGCCCGGCCGGCGCGCTCCCCGGCGAGCAGGCTGTGGGTGCGCACGCGCCGGTTGGCGTAGTGGGCCCGGCCACCCTCGAACCACACGCCGTGGAGCATGCCGTCGCCCTCCAGCAGAGAGGTGTACGAGCCGAGCGGGGTGACTCCGGGTTCGGCCCGTTGCGCAGGTAGGGCGCCGAGGAGGTCGGTCGGCAGGGTGCCCTCGACGACGAGATCGTCGGCGGTGATCTCGTCGTCGATCGGGGCGAAGCGCCCGGACAGGAACGGTTCGGTCGACATGTCGACCAGCGAGAGCGCGGCGGTCATGACGGCCATCGTGCACGAGCGCCGGCCGGCATGCCCTCGGGCAACACCCCAGGCGCGCAACGGCCCGCACCAGCCGAAGCCGGTGCGGGCCGTCGTCAGGAGATGACGAAGTGCCGGGCTCAGCGACCCTGCAGCGCCTCGATCAGCTTGGGGACGATCTTCTGGGCGTCGCCGACGATGCCCAGGTCGGCGATGCCGAAGATCGGCGCCTCCTTGTCCTTGTTGATCGCGATGATCGTCTTCGAACCCTTCATGCCGACCATGTGCTGGGTGGCACCGGAGATGCCGACGGCGATGTAGATGTCCGGCTTGACGACCTTGCCGGTCTGGCCGACCTGGTAGCTGTACGGCACCCAGCCGGCGTCGACGATCGCCCGGGACGCGCCCGGCGCACCCTTGAGCAGCTTGGCCAGCGTCTCGATCGTCTCGTAGTTGCCCGCCTCGCCGAGGCCACGACCACCGGAGACGACGACGGCGGCCTCGTCGAGCTTCGGCCCGGAGGTCTCCTCGACGTGCACGGCCTCGACCTTGGCGCCACCCGTGGCACCGAGGTCGCCGACCGGCGCGGCGGCGACCGCGGCAGCACCGCCACCGGCGGACTCGGCCACGAAGCTCTTCGGGCGGAACGCGGCGAGGAACGGGCCCTCGCCGGTGAACGTCGACGTGACCAGCGTGTTGCCGCCGAACACCGGGGTGGTGACCTTGACGGTGGACCCGTCGACGGTGACGTCGGTGTTGTTGGTGAGCACCGTCTTGTCGAGCTTGACCGACAGGCGGGCGACGACGTCGCGGCCCTCGGTGCTCTGCGGGAACATGATCAGGTCGGGCTTGTCGCCACCGTCGATCACGGCCTTCATCGCCGAGGCGACGGCGACGCCGGGCAGGTGCCCGCCGAGGTCGCCCGTGGCGTAGACCTTGGTCGCGCCGTACTCGCCGAGCGCGGCCTCGAAGCCGGCGGCGTCGCCACCGATGAACGCCTCGACGTCGCCCAGCGACCGAGCCTTGGTGAGCAGCTCCAGCGTGCCCGTGGTGACCGCGCCTTCGGCGGCCTGTGCATACACCCACACCTTCATCTCAGATCACCTTCTTGCTCTCGAGGAACGACACAATCTTGGCGTAGCCCTCACCGTCGTCTTCGACGATCTCGCCCGCCTGGCGCTCGGCGGCCTGGGTGATCTCGACGATCTCCTGGCCGGCGCCGGCCCACCCGACCGGCGTCACGCCGAGGTCGGCGGCGGTGACGGTGTCGATCGGCTTCGACTTGGCCGCCATGATGCCCTTGAAGCTCGGGTAGCGGGGCTCGACGACGCCGGCGGTGACGCTGACGAGCGCCGGCAGCGTGCAGCTGACCTCGTCGTAGCCGGCCTCGGTCTGGCGGTTGACCTTCAGGTTGGTGCCGTCGATGTCGACGGTCTTGGCGAACGTGATCGACGGCAGGCCGAGCACCTCGGCGATCTGCTCCGGCACGGTGCCGGTGTAGCCGTCGGTCGACTCGGTGGCGGCGATGATCAGGTCGGCGCCGCCGAGCTTGCTCACCGCCGCGGCGAGGACCTTGGCGGTGGTCAGGGCGTCGGTGCCCTGCAGCGACGGGTCGCTGACGAGCACGCCCTTGGCCGCGCCCATCGCCAGCGCCGTGCGCATCCCGCTGACCTCGCCGTTCGGGGCCATCGAGACGAGGCTGACCTCGCCACCGCCGGCCTTGCCGACGAGCTGCAACGCCATCTCGACGCCATAGCTGTCCGACTCGTCGAGGATCAACTTGCCGTCACGCTTGAGCGTCTTGGTGGAAGGATCGAGCGCGGACGGCAGTGCCGGGTCCGGGATCTGCTTGACACAGACGATGACGTTCATGGGTCGCCATTGTTACCGGTCGGTCAAGCCCCACCCCAACCAGCCGGCGGCTGCGCCCCCACGGCGCCCATCCCATCGCCGTCCGGCTCCCTGACGGTCGCACGGCGCCCGCCCCGCCGCCGGATACCGTGCGCAAATGCGCGTCCTGCTGGTGGTGAACGCCTTCGCCTCCTCGGTGACGGCGCGCAACACCGTCGTCGTGCACCGCATCCTCAGCGCCGGCAACGACGTCGAGCTCGTCGAGACCAACCGCCGCGGCCACGCCACCCGCTTCGCCCAGGACGCGGCCCGGCGTGGCTTCGACGCCGTCGTCTCCTTCGGTGGCGACGGCACGCTCAACGAGGTGGCCACCGGCGTGGCCGGCACCGCGGCCGCGATCGGGGTGCTGCCGGGCGGGTCGACGAACGTCTTCGCCCGCACCGTCGGCATGCCCAACGACCCGGTCGCCGCGGCGCGGCTGCTCGCCGCCGGGATGGCCGCCGGCGACATCCACCCGATCGGACTCGGCCACGTCAACGGCCGCTACTTCTGCTTCCACACCGGCGTCGGCTACGACGCCGCGGTCGTGAGCAAGGTGGAGGCGCGGGCCTCGATGAAGCGCTGGGTCGGCCAGCCGTTGTTCATCCAGGCAGCCGCGACGACCTGGGCGACCGGCTACGACCGCAAGCACCCGCACTTCACGGTGTCGAGCGACGGGCTGGCCGACGAGCCCCGCGGCTTCTTCACGATCGTGCTCAACACCAACCCGTACACATACCTCGGCAACCGTCCGCTCGACCTCAGCCCGGCGGCGACCCTCGACCGCGGGCTGGTGGCGATCACGTTTCGCACGATGCGCCTGACGGCGATCCTCGGCGGCCTCGGCGGGGCGCTGCGCGGCGGCGGGGTCAAGCCGGGCAGGCACCTCGACGTGCGCACCGACCTGTCGCGGCTGACGATCGCCAGCAGCGAGCCGTTCCCGTACCAGCTCGACGGCGACTACCTCGGCGAGACCCCGCGGCTGGAGTTCGAGCACCGCCCGGCGGCCGTCAACCTCGTCCGCCCTCGTGCCACCGAAGGTTGACGGCGACGTCGGGCACGTTGGTGCAGATGCCGTCGATGCCCCACTCGATCAGCTCCGCCATCCGCGCCGGGTCGTCGCAGGTCCACGTGTTGACCTCCAAACCGGCGGCGTGGCACGCGTCGACGGTCGCCCGGTCGAGCCGCTCGACCCACGGGTGCAGCGCGGCATGGCCACGCTCCACGAGCAGCTCCGGCGTGCCCGGCGGCACCGGGCCACACAGCCACGCGGTGCGGATCTGCGGGGCGAGGGCGCGGCAGCGGTCGACGGTCTCGACGCGGAAGCAGGAGATCAGCCAGCGCTCGTCGGTTCGGCGGGCCAGCAGGTGGGCGACCGTCTCGTCGGCGATGCCGTCGTCCGCCGCGAAACCGGGCTCACGCGGGTCGTTCTTGATCTCGACGTTGACCCACATGCCGTCGCAGGCGTCGAGCGCATCGCCGAGCGTCGGGACGTGCGCGGGCAGTTCCTGGACTCGGGTGCCGGCGAGCGCCGACCCCCCGTCGGCGACGGGCAGGTGCGCGTCGTGGTGGACGACGAGGACGCCGTCACCCGTGCGCCGCACGTCGAGCTCGACCGCGTCGGCGCCCATCGTCCGGGCCAGCCGAAACGCTGCGATGGTGTTCTCCCGTGCGGCTTTCGACGCGCCGCGGTGGGCGATGACGTGCACCACAGATACCCCCCATCGTCAGGAACTATGAGGCCCAAGTCTTGTCAAGCGCATGATTGTTTCCTACCGTGAACAAACGGTGAACGGCTTGGCCGGGATCCACCCCCGCCGTCCCGTCGTCTTCTTCCGGAGCGTGAAGTGACCATTCTCGCGTCGAGTCTCGTCCTGGCCAATGCCGACTACTCCTGGCGGCGCGAGGCGCTCTGTCGCGACACGGACCCGGACCTGTTCTTCCCGGTCGGCACGACGGGCAATGCGCTGGTGCAGATCGAGCGGGCCAAGGAGGTCTGCGGCGAGTGCCCGGTGAACCAGGCGTGCCTCGACTACGCCCTCGAGACCAACCAGGACTCGGGCATCTGGGGCGGCACCTCCGAGGAGGAGCGGCGGATCCTGCGCCGGCGCTACGTCGCCCGTCAGCGCAGCTCGATGCCGGCATAGCCGGCGTCGGCGCACTCGTCGACCTTGCGGACGATGATCACCTCGTGATCGAGCCCTTCCATGGGCCAGAGCGCACGAGCGCGGGTTCGGAGCGAGCGCAGCGAAGCGGGACCCCATCGTCCCGTCAGGCCGGTGCCGCTTCGGCCCCCGTGCGGCTCGTACGGGGCGAACCCGGCGGCGCGACCGCCGGACAGGTCGGCCGCAGGCCGATCATCAAACGGGCACGGTGAGGTCGACGACGGTACCGGCGCCCTTGGGCTGGGTGCCGAGGCCGACGACCTCGAAGTCCTCGGGGGTGCCGGGGCGCATCGTGATCGTCCCGTCGAGCTCGGTGGTCACCAGCGTGCGCACGATCGACAGGCCCAGTCCGGTGGCCTTGTTCAGCTCGAAGCCGGGATCCAGGCCGCGGCCGTCGTTGACGACCATGACGTGCAGCCTGCCGTCCTCGTTCTCCAGCTTGACGACGACGCTGCCGCCGCCGGCGGTCTCCGGGAAGCCGTGGTCGACGGCGTTCTGCAGCAGCTCGGTGAGCACCACCGACAGCGGCGTGGCGATCGTCGACGGCAGCCGCCCGCCGTCGCCCTGCACGGTGAAGCGCATCGGTCGGTCGGCCGACTGCAGGCCCTCCTCGGCCAGGCGCAGCAACGGCCGGACGATCTCCAGGAAGGCGACGTCGTCGCCGGGCTCGCGCGACAGCGTCTCGTGGACCAGCGCGATCGTCCGGATCCGGCGCACCGACTCGGCCACCGCGGCCTTGGCCTCCGACGACGTCAGCCGGCGGCCCTGCAGGCGCAGCAAGGACGAGATCGTCTGCAGGTTGTTCTTCACCCGGTGGTGGATCTCGCGGATCGTCGCGTCCTTCGACAGCAGCAGACGGTCGCGCTTGCGGACCTCGGTGACGTCGCGCAGCAACAGCACGCCACCCGTGACGGTCGTGTGCCCGGGCGCGCCCGACAGCATCGGCATGCACCGGGTGAGCAGGGTGACGTCCTCGGCCTGGTCGAACTCCTCGATGACCGGCGACATCGTGTCGTACGAACGACGGATCGGGGCGTCGTTGAAACCCAGCTCGGCGAGGCGCAGGCCGACGGCGTTGGCACTGATGCCGACGCGGTGCAGCGCCGACACCGCGTTCGGGGAGGCGTAGCGGACGCGGGCGTCCTCGTCGAGCAGCATCACGCCGTCACCGACGCGCGGCGCCGCGCTGGAGTCGCCGACCGGGCCGCCGTAGGGGAACGTGCCCTGGGCGATCATCGCCGCGAAGCGCTGGAAGATGCCGAGGTAGGTGCGCTCCAGCTCGCCGGACAGCCGGCCGGAGCGGCTCGTCCACTCTCGGGTCAACACGGCGACAGGACGTCCGTCGTGGCGCACCGGGATCGCCATCATCCGCGCCGGCTCGGCGAGCGACGGGACGAGGATCTCGCCCTCGCACGTCTCGCCCTCCTCGTATGCGGCCTTGAGCAGCGGGCGCTCGTCGTCGGCGACGGCGCCGACGTAGTCGGTGACGTAGATCGTCTGGCCGGTGGCGGGGCGGACCTGCCCGACGACCATCCACCCGCCGGCCTCCGTCGGCACGTACAGCAGCAGGTCGGCGAAGCACAGGTCGGCGAGCAGGCCACACTCGGTGAGCAGCTGCTTCAGGTGGGCCACCTCGGCACGCGACAGCGTGGTGTGCTGCCGGGTCAGATCACCGATCGACGACATGCCACGAGTGTGCCAGACGGATGCCGCGTCACCAGCCGTAGCGGTCGAGGATCTCGCACACCGGCCAGGCGCCCTCGCTCCAGTTCGACACGACGGTGCACGTCCGCCGCCGGTCCGGGTGGTGGACGCTGCGGAACGACACGCCGGCGTCGTAGCCCTCCAGCTGCGCGGCGCCGTCGCGGCGCAGCCAGAACCCGAGGCCGTAGTGCATCCGCCCCGACGCGGTGGTGCTGCGCGGCGTGGTCATCGCCGCCACCCACTCGGGCGGCACGAGGGCACCCCGGAAGAACGCCGCCCAGAAGTTGGCGACGTCGCTGAGCCTGACCTGGGCGCCGCCGTCGCCCGAGCCGCGCACCGGCAGGTGCAGGGCGTTGGTCCGCAGCCCGTCGGCGAACAGGTAGCCGATCGCCACGTCGCCGGGCAGCTCGTCGTTGCGCAGGTACGCGGCGCCGGTCATCGCGATCGGATCGAAGACGCGCTGCTGCACGAGGTCGTGGAACGGCATCCCGGCGGCGCGCTCGGCGAGGAGGGCGAGCACGACGTAGCCGCCGTTGTTGTAGGCGAAGCGCTCGCCGGGCGTGAACACCTGCGGGAACCCGCCGAGCACGGCGAGGAAGCCCTCGGTCGTGGCCAGCCGGTGCACCGGGACCGGCATCACGTGGTCGGTGATCTCACCGCCGGCGTCCTCGTCGAGGTAGTCGCCGATCCCCGAGCGGTGCGCCAGCAGGTGCTCGATCGTGACCGCGTCGTCGATCAGCGGCAGGTCGTCGCCGAGCAGCGCGCGTGCCGGCGTGTCCAGCGCGAGGACGCCGTCGACGATCAGGCTGACGACGGTGACGGCGGTGAAGCCCTTGCTGCCGCTGGCGATGCCGAAGCGCGTGTCGGGACGAATCGGGACCGAGTGGGCACGGTCGGCGAGACCACCGTGCAGCGTGCCACCCCCGGACGACCGCTCGCGCTCCTCGTCGACCGCGACGACGCCGGCGAAGCCCTGCTCGTCGTCGAAGCGGTTGATCTCGGCCACGGCCTCGTCGCTGAGGTACGGCTCGTGCGATTCAGGCCACGGGAGCATGCGCATAGCCTGGCGCGATGACGCTCACGCCCACTCCACAGGGCCAGATCGCCGGCATCGTCGACGGCGCCCGCGCCGCGTTCCGCGCCGGCCGCACCCGGCCGCTGGCGTGGCGGCGGGCGACGCTGCGGCGGATCCAGGAGCTGCTCGGCGAGCACGAGGAGCGGCTGCTCGCCGCGCTGGCCGCCGACCTCGGCAAGCCGGCGCTGGAGGCGTGGATCACGGAGATGGGCTTCTGCGTCACCGACGTCGACCACACGCTCGCCCACCTCGACGGCTGGGCACGACCGTCGCGCGTCGCCACGCCGGTGACGTTCCAGCCGGGCAGCTCGCACATCCACCCCGAGCCACTCGGCGTCGTCGCCGTGATCGCCCCGTGGAACTACCCGGTGCAGCTGCTGATCGCCCCGGCCTGCGCGGCGATCGCCGCCGGCAACGCCGCCGTGCTCAAGCCGAGCGAGCTGGCACCGAACACCGCCGCCGCGCTCGGCGCGCTGGTCGACGACCTCGCCGACCCGGCCGTCGTGGCCGTCCAGGGCGGCGTTGCCGAGACCACCGAGCTGCTCACCCAGCGCTTCGACCACATCGTGTACACGGGCAACGGCAACGTCGCCAGGATCGTGATGCGCGCCGCCGCCGAGCACCTCACCCCGGTGACGCTGGAGCTGGGCGGCAAGAGCCCGACGATCGTCAGCCGCCATGCCGACGTCGGCGTCGCCGCCAAGCGCATCGCCTGGGGCAAGTTCGTCAACGCCGGCCAGACGTGCATCGCCCCCGACTACGTGCTCGTCGAGCAGCCGGTCCACGACGAGCTCGTCGCCGCGATCGGCGCGGCGATCACCGAGCTGTACGGCGACGACCCGCGGGCCAGCGCCGACTACGGGCGGATCGTCAACGACAGCCACTTCCACCGCCTGGAGAAGCTGCTGCACAGCGGCACCGTGGCCCACGGCGGCCAGGCCGACGCCGACGCCCGCTACATCGCCCCCACCGTGCTCACCGGGATCACGCTCGACGACCCGCCGATGGCCGAGGAGATCTTCGGTCCGGTGCTGCCGGTCATCGCCGTCGACTCGCTGGACGACGCCGTCGCCGTCGTCAACGGCGGTGACCACCCGCTGGCGCTGTACGTGTTCAGCGAGGACGACGACGAGACCGGCAAGGTCGTTGCATCTGCAACGAGTGGCGGCGCGTGCGTGAACGGGACGCTGATGCACGTCGCCAACCCGAACCTGCCGTTCGGTGGCGTCGGCCCCAGCGGGATGGGCGCGTACCACGGTCGTGCCGGCTTCGACCGGCTCAGCCACCACCGCAGCGTGTTCACCCGCTCGACCAAGCTCGACCCGGCGCTGCTGTACCCGCCGTACACCGAGTCGAAGTCGAAGATGGTCAAGCGCGGCCTGCGCATCCCCGACCCCCGCGAGGCGCTGGCCTCGGCGACCGCCAAGGTCCGCCGCGCCATCACCCATCGCTCCTAGAGCAGGAAGCCGCCGAGGGCGAGCAGGCCGGCGACGTCGTGGATGTCGTCGCGCATCGTCGGGGCCTCGGCGACGATCGGAGCGACCTTGGCCAGCTCGCGGCGGCGCTCTGCCTCGCGAGCGGCGACGACGGACGTGTCGTGGAAGCGCTCGGCGACGACGGTGAGGACGTCGGCGACCTCGGCCGGCGTCGCCCCGACCATCGGCGCGAGCCGCTTGGACACCCGGGTGGCCACCTCGCCGAGCTGGCCGGCGGCCTTGTTCGCCGCGGGTTGGCGGATCGCCGCCGGCAGCGTGCGGTTGAGGATCAGCGCCCCGAGCGGCATGTGCCGGCGCCGTAGCTCGCCGGCGAGGAAGCCGGCCTCGTGCACCGGTGCAGCCTCCAGCGTGGTGACGACGACGAACGTCGTGCGCTGATCGACGAGCAGCCGCTCGACCTCCCGTGCCCGGGCGACGAAGCCCGGCTCCATCGCCTGGAACAGCACGAAGAACTCGGCGATGTCCTGCAGGAACCGTGAGCCGAGGATGCGGTCGGCCACTTGGTAGAACGGCTTCGAGGCCACCGTGAACAGCCGTGAGCGGTACGGCACCGTCAGCCACTTCAGCAGGCGGCTGCCGAAGAACTCCTTCATCCGGCTCGGGGCGTCGAGCAGGTCGAGGGCGTTGCGCGACGGCGGGGTGTCGATGATCACCAGGTCGTAGCGGCCCGAGGCGTGCAGCTCCTGCAGGCGCTCCATGGCGATGTAGTCGTGGCTGTGCACGAACCGGCTGGTGATGTTCTTGTAGAGCGGGTTGGCGAGCACCTGGTCGCGCAGCCTGGCGTCGGGCGCGTGCCGGCGGATCAGCTCGTCCCAGCCGGCCTTGGTGTCGAGCATCGCCATCCACAGCTCACCGTGCGGGGCGGCGCCGCCGAACGACTCGTCGGGGACGCGCACCTCGGTGTTGCCGAGCGAGCCGACGCCGAGTGCCGTCGCCAACCGCCGCGCCGGGTCGACCGTCAGCACGAGCACCCGCCCGCCGACGCTCGCCGCCGCCCTGGCTCCGAGCGCCGCGGCCATCGTCGTCTTGCCCGTCCCGCCACTGCCGCAGACGACGACCATCTCCTTGGCCGCCAACAGCTCCGCCATCGCCGTCTGCGCCCTCGTCGCCATCAGGTCGTCGACCTCTCTCGTTCGCTCGCTGCGCTCGCTCTCTCCGTTCGGTCGAGCTTCGAGGAACGACCTTCGGCCGCACCCAGCTTGCAGTGCGCCTCACGCACAGCGAGTCGGCGCACGGCGGAGAGGCATCGCGCAGCGCCCCCTCCGCACCACCCCCACGCGGCGGCAACCATCAGACCAGCTCTTCTGCGAGGTGCTCGGCGACCTGGGCGACGACGCGGCGGCCGGCGGCCTTGGTGAACAGCTCGGGCACGAACAGCATCGGCAGTCCGGCCGGGAGCCCGCCCTGCAGGCGGGCGAGGTGGCCGGAACCGGTGCGGAAGCGGGCCTCGGCGAGCTCGGCGGCGTCGAACACGGTCGCCACCTGGCGGCTCGTCGCGTCACGCAGCAGCTCCTGCGGCTCGAGCTGGCCGAGGTCGGCGAACACCTCGGCCTCGCGCTCGGAGAACAGCGACGGCAGGACGCGGTTGGCGACGATCGCGGCGATGTCGACGGACGTCTCCGCGCCGATCCGGTCGAGCAGCTCGATCGTCTCGGTCACCGGCATCTCCTCGGGCGTCGTCACGATCACGACACCGGTACGCGCCGGGTCCGAGAGGATGTCGATCATCCAGTCGGTCTGGTCGCGCACCAGGCCGACCTGGACCAGCTCGCGGATCGCGCTCGGCGCGCCGACCTGGGCGACGATGTGCCCGCTGGCCTCGGCGTCGACGACGACGAGGTCGTAGTGCCGCTCGCGCACCTCGTAGCACAGCTTGCCGACGGCGAGGATCTCCTTGACCCCGGGGGCGGCATCGGCGACGAAGTCGAACGTCCGCGCCAGCGGGCCGATCCGCCCGACCATCGGGATGCGCACGAACAGCCGCAGGTACTCGCGCAGCGAGTCCTCGGTGTTCATCGCCATCGCGAACAGGTCGGGGCGCACCTCGGTCGGGGGGTAGTCGAGGTCGGCGGCGTCGAACGCGTTGGCCAGCGCACCCTTCGCGTCCATCTCGCACACGAGCGTCCGCTTGCCGTGGCGCGTCGCCAGCTCGGCCAGCGCCGCCGAGATCGTCGTCTTGCCGACGCCGCCCTTGCCGGTGACGAACAGGAGCTGACGGTCGAGCAGCGCGGTCACACCCGCGTCCGTTCGTCACCGGTCGACCGAGCGACCGCCAGGGAGCCGGACGACGATGGGGCGCGAGCAAAGCGAGCGGGGGCGCAGCCCCCAAACATCACGGTGACGAACAGGAGCTGACGGTCGAGCAGCGCGGTCACGTCAGTGACGCCAATCGAGCACGGTCACTCGTCGGCCAGCGCCAGCAGGGACTGGCCATACGGGTTCTTGCTCATCGACCCGCCGATGGCCCGCAGCGCGTCGGCGTCGATCCAGCCGCTGCGGAAGGCGATCTCGTCGGGCGAGGCGACCTGCAGGCCCTGGCGGCTCTGCAGCGTGTGCACGAAGCTGCCGGCTTCGAGCAGCGAGTCGTACGTGCCCGTATCGAGCCAGGCGTAGCCGCGACCGAGGACCTCCATGCGCAACTGGCCGCGGCGCAGGTACTCGGCGTTGACGTCGGTGATCTCGTACTCGCCACGAGCCGACGGTTCGAGTGCCGCAGCGATGTCGACGACCTGCTCGTCGTAGAAGTACAGCCCCGTCACCGCGTAGTTGCTCTTCGGCTTCGCCGGCTTCTCCTCGATGCTCAGCACCGTGCCGTGCCCGTCGATCTCGGCGACGCCGTAGCGCTCGGGGTCGGCGACGCGGTAGCCGAACACCGTCGCCCCGACCGTGTTCGCACGCGCCGAGTGCAGCTGCTCGACGAGACCGTGGCCGAAGAAGATGTTGTCGCCGAGCACGAGCGCCGACGGGCCGCCGCGCACGAAGTCGGCACCGATGACGAACGCCTGGGCCAGGCCGTTCGGCTGCGGTTGCACGGCGTACTCGATGTTCACGCCCCACTGGCTGCCGTCGCCGAGCAGGTTGACGAACGGCGCCTGCTCGTGCGGCGTGGTGATCACCAGGACGTCCCGGATGCCGGCGAGCATCAGCGTCGACAGCGGGTAGTAGATCATGGGCTTGTCGTAGACAGGCAGGAGCTGCTTGCTGACCCCACGGGTGATCGGCCACAGGCGGCTGCCGGTCCCGCCGGCGAGGATGATGCCCTTCATGATGTGCCGTCAGCGGACGTCGCGGACGTGGCCTCCCTTAGCCGCCGAAGCCGATGCGCCGCTCGCCGTCGCCGGTGCCGACCTCGACGTAGGCGATCTTCGCCGCGGCGATGCCGATCTCCTTGCCGCGCCGGTCGGTGAGCCACAGCACGTCGACGGCGCCGGTCAGCGCGGCCTCGACCTGCTTGCGCAGCCCGGCCCGGTCGGTGTCGTCGGCAACCTCGACGTTGATCTCGCGGGGGGCTTGGGTGACGCCGATGCGTACGTCCACAGGGGTCCTTTCGATCGGGAGGAAGCTCATCGTAGGTCGGGGACTGGCGTCCGCTCGCTGCGCTCGCCTTCGCCGCTCCCCTCCTGCGGCGGGCTTCCTGACGGTCGCGCGCCGCCGCCGGCGGCTCACGAACCCGAACGGGGGCGCTGTCGCCGTCGAGCCTGTCTGAAACTGTGGGGATCATATCGTTGACGCCACCGGTCGCGGGCGTCACGATGGCCGGGTGCGCCACGTCGTCATCGTCGCCTACGAGGGCGTCCAGCCACTCGACGTCGTCGGTCCGCACGAGGTGTTCGCCGGCGCCGATGCGTCGGCTGGTCGCCGCGGACGGCAGGGCTATCGGGTGACGGTCGCCGCCGCGCACGGCCCGGAGGTGCGCGGCGAGAGCGGGCTGCGCCTGGTGGCCGACCCGCTGCCGCACCCGTCGACGATCGACACGCTGATCCTGCCCGGCGGCGACGGCGTCCACGAGGCCCGCCGAGATCCGGTGCTCATGGCGTGGCTGCGCGTCGCCGCACCGTCCGTGCGCCGGCTGGCGACGGTGTGCAGCGGCACGTTCCTCGGGGCCGAGACCGGCCTGCTCGACGGGCGGACGGTCACGACGCACTGGGCACGTGCCCAGCGGCTGGCCGAGGAGTTCCCGGCGCTGACCGTCGACCCGGACCCGATCTACCGGCGCGACGGCGACGTGTGGACGTCGGCCGGCGTCACCGCCGGGATCGACCTCGCGCTCGCCCTCGTCGAGGACGACCACGGCGCCGAGGTCGCCCAGCTCGTCGCCCGCTGGCTGGTGATGTTCCGCCACCGCCCCGGCGGCCAGAGCCAGTACGCGACGTCCGTGTGGACCCGCCGCGCCGACCGCCGTGCGGTGCGCGCCGCGCAGGAGGCGATCGAGGCGGATCCGGCCGGCGACCACCGCGTGCCGGTGCTCGCCGATGCGGCGGCGATGAGCGCCCGTCACTTCACCCGCGTGTTCGCCAAGGAGGTCGGCGAGCCGCCGGCCAAGTACGTCGAGCGGGTGCGCGTCGAGGCCGCCCGAGAGGCGCTGGAGTCGACCGACGCGACGCTCGACGCGATCGCCACGTCGTGCGGCTTCGGCACCGCCGAGACGTTGCGGAGGGCGTTCCACCGCCGCCTCGGCGTCGCCCCCGACAGCTACCGCCAGAGGTTCAAGCGCCCACCCCAACGCGTGGATCCGTACGAGGCGACGACCCGCCACGCGCGGCTGCGCGACCGCCAGGGAGCCAGCCGCACGGAGGGAGCAGCCGAAGGGCAGCGGAGGCCAGTCCCGACCAGCAAGGAGTCAGCATGAAGCAGATCGCCATCGCCGTGTTCCCGCGGCTCACCGCCCTCGACGGGATCGGGCCGTACGAGGTGCTGCAGCGCCTGCCCGGCTTCGAGGTGGTCTTCGTCGGCGCGCAGCGCGGCGAGGTCCGGACCGAGAACGGGATGCTCGGCATCACCGCCGACGCGACGTTCGACGAGGTGCCGCATCCCGACGTCGTCGTGTTCCCCGGCGGCATCGGCACGCGGGCGCTGACGCACGACGAGGCCGTGCTCGACTGGGTGCGCACGGCCCACGAGACGTCGACGTGGACGACGTCGGTGTGCACCGGCTCGCTCGTGCTCGGCGGCGCCGGCCTGCTCGACGGGCTGACCGCGACCACGCACTGGAGCTGCTACGACGCCCTCGCCGCGACGGGCGCGATCCCCACCGCCGAGCGGGTGGTCGAGCACCTCGACCGGCGGATCGTCACCGCCGCCGGCGTGTCCAGCGGCATCGACATGGCCCTGCGCCTGTCCGCGCTGCTCGTCGACGAGACCGCGGCGAAGGCGATGCAGCTGATGATCGAGTACGACCCGCAGCCCCCGTTCGACAGCGGCTCGCTCGCCAAGGCCGCCGACGACGTGATCGCCCGCTGCGCCGAGTACTCCGCCCTGCGGTCGTAGACGGTGTAGCACCTGATGTCCAGGTGTTACACTCATTGTCGTGCCGACGACCCGACCGCGCCACATCGTCACCGAGACCGACGACATCGCCGCGGCGATCGACGCCGTGCAACCTCGGCCGGGCGAGTCCCGGGCCGACGTACTGCGGCGGCTCGTGCTCCTCGGGGCGCAGACCGCTCGCGACGCGGCCGCGGAGCGGGGCCGGCTGGTCCGCCGCCACGCCGGCCGCCACCCGGGAACGTTCGAGCCCGGCTACCTCGACGCGCTGCGCGACGAGTGGCCGACGTGATCGTCGTCGACGCCAGCGCGCTCATCGCCTTCCTCGATCCCGACGACGCGCACCACACCTCGGCGGTCGATGCTCTCGCCGCGGCGACGCCACCGCTGATCGTCCATCGGATCACCGCGGCCGAAGTGCTCGTCGGGCCGACACGCCGAGGGACCGTCGACGCGGTCTGGCGTGACCTCGTGGCCATCGGCGTCGAGCTCGACGACGACGTGATCGACCCCCACGCCCTCGCCGCACTGCGCGTCGAGTCCGGCTGCAAGCTGCCCGACTGCTGCGTGATCGCCGTCGCCCGTGCCCGCGGCTGCGACGTCGTCACCTTCGACGCCCGCCTCGCCGCGGCGCTGCGCGAGTGATCCCCGGTCCGCGCCACCAGCAGCCGGCGCGGCTGCCGCCCCCGGACGCGGCGGCGCTGGTCGTCGAGAGCGGCCTGGTCGTCGTCGGCGAGCGCCACGGGACCAACGAGTTCCCGAGACTCACCCTGGTGCTCGCTACGGCTGCCGCACGTCAGGGTCGGCCACCGTCGCGCTCGAGCTCGCTGACGACGCACGGGAGCCCATCGCCACGTTCGTCCGTTCCCGAGGAGGCGACGCCGATCGAGGACGGCTGCTGGCCGCGCCCTCATGGCGCCGGCAGGACGGTCGGGCGTCACGGGCGATGGTGAGGCTCGTCGACGGACTGCGCGCACTGATCCGCGACGGCGCCCACATCGACGTGGACGTCTTCGACGCTCCGCACGCCGGCGGACGTCCGAGCAACTACGAGATCGAACGGGAGCAACTGCTTGCTCAGCGCTTGTTGAGGATCCGGCGGCGGGGGCCCGACCCTCGCCCTGTCGGGCAACGTTCATGCCGAACTGACGCGACGGGCGGATGCTCCGGCGCGGTTCGTCCCGGCAGCCGCCATCCTCGCCGACGAGGTGCGCCTCGTTTCGCTCGTCGGGCGACACGCCGGAGGACACGCTTGGTGCACCCTGCCGATCAACGACGAGCTGGTGACCGGTGTCCACCACGTCGACGGACGTAATCAGGGTGACGAGCAGTTCGTCGAAGTCGACCCGCCATCGAATGCCCGCGCCGGCGTGGCGTACGTCGGCACACTCACCGCCTCACGGCCTGCCGTCGAGGAGCCACAGGACAAGAACTGAGGACGGTTCTCACACCGATCGCGAGCGACGCAGGCTGAGCGCCAGCTCGTCGATGTTCTCGACGATCTCGCCGGCGCCCGCTGCCTCCAACTCGTCGCGGGAGCCGTAGCCCCACAGCACGCCGATCGACGACGGGACGCCGGCGCGGCGAGCGCCGAGCACGTCGTGCTCGCGGTCGCCGATCATCACGCACTCGTCCGGCCGGCAGCCGAGCCCCGCAAGGGCGTGGGCGATGACGTCGTGCTTGTGGCGGCGCGAGCCATCGAGCTCGGCGCCGGCGACGACCTCAAACGCGTCGCGCAGGCCGAAGTGCACGAGGATCGCCTCGGCGAACACGGTCGGCTTCGATGTCACGACGGCCAGTCGCCAGCCGTCCGCCCGCAGTCCGTCGAGCAGCTCGGCGATGCCGTCGTAGGGCACGTTCTCGAACATCCCGCGATCGGCGAAGTACTCGCGGTAGCCGATCAGCGCCTCGGCCGCGTCGGCGGCGCTCAGGCCGGCGAGCGTCACGAACGAGTCCTGCAGCGGCGGGCCGATGTAGGCGACGAGCGCATCGAGATCGTCCACGGTGATCCCGATGCGGGCGAACCCGTACTGCACCGACTTGGTGATCCCCTCCTTGGGATCCGTCAGCGTCCCGTCGAGATCGAACAGCGCGACTGCCACGGCGTCAGTGTCGCAGCCGAGCACCCGCTCACGACGCGGCGAGCGCCAAAGCGCAGCGGCGACGGCGAGCACGGCAGGCACAGGGAGGGGCTTGGCCCCGACCGGGAGCTCGATCAAACAACGGTCGCGCAGAACGTGTCGCCCTGGGGCAGGGAGGCTTCGGTGGCGACGTCGGCGTCGCCGTAGAGGGCGCCGAGCATGCCCTTGACCATGCCGCGGTCGACGGCGCAGACGACGGGGTGCTCGATGGCGACGTCGCCGAACGGGCAGTGGTTGGAGATGATCCGCAACTGGTCGTTGCGCTGATCGGTGTGGGCGGCGAAGCCGTGGGCGGTGAGCGCGTCGGCGACGGCCTGCATCGCCGAGCGCAGCGAGCGCTGGCCGGCGGCGAGCGCCGCGCCGGTGTCGGCGATGCCGGTGAGCGAGGCGGCCATCGCCCGGCCGTACTCCTGGCCGACCTGCTCGGCGACGGCCTGAGCCTGGTCGTGCGGCAGCAGCGCCAGCGTCCGGCCGAGCAGGGCGAGGACGAGATCCTCGCTGCGCACCGGCACGTCCACGTCGGTGCCGGCAGCAGCCCGGTAGCGCTTCGACGGGCGCCCGGCGCCGGCGCCCTCGGTGCGCTCCACGGCAACCTCGAGGTACCCGCCGGCGGCGAGCTTGTCGAGGTGGTGGCGGGCGACGTTCGGGTGCAGGCCGAAGCGCTCGGCGACCTGCGCGGCGGTGACGCCGGCGTGCTCGCCGTCGCCCTCGCGGGCGAAGAGGTAGATCGACCGGCGGGTGGGGTCGCCGAAGGCATCGGTGATCGCCGACACCGTCGCCGTGAACGAGCCGTGGGGCAGCGCACCGGAGCGCTTGGCAGCCACGGAGGTATTCTACCTATCGGCGTAGTGCTAATTCGCTCGAAGGGATCTGCCTCCATGCCGACCGTCAACCAGGTCATCGACGCGCTGCGTCCGGTGCAGGATCCCGAGCTGCATCGCTCGATCGTCGACCTCGGGATGGTCCGCAACGTCGACATCTCCCGCACGGGCGACGTCGGCATCCTCATCGCCCTGACGGTCGCCGGCTGCCCGCTGCGCAACGAGATCCAGAACCGGGTGACCGCGGCCGTGAAGCCGCTCGACGAGGTGCGCGACGTGTCGCTGGAGTTCACCGTGATGACCGACCAGGAGCGCGAGGACCTGCGCCGCAAGTTGCACGGCGACGCCGGGGCGACGGCCGGGCACGGCCACGCGCAGGGGCACGCCCAGGGCCGCACGGTGCCGTTCAGCGAGCCGGGCGCGAAGACCCGCCCGCTGCTGATCTCGTCGGGCAAGGGCGGCGTCGGCAAGAGCAGCGTCACCGTCAACCTGGCCGTCGCTCTCGCCGCGCAGGGCCACTCGGTGGGCGTCGTCGACGCCGACATCTACGGCTACTCGGTGCCGCGCATGCTCGGCACCGGCGACCGCGAGCCCACCGTGATCGACGAGATGCTCCTGCCACCGGAGGCGTGGGGCGTTCGCTGCATCTCCATCGGCTACTTCGTGCCGCCCGGGCAGGCGATCATCTGGCGCGGCCCGATGCTGCACAAGGCGCTGGAGCAGTTCCTCACCGACGTGTTCTGGGACGAACCCGACTTCCTGCTGATCGACATGCCCCCGGGCACCGGCGACATCGCCCTCAGCCTCAGCCAGTACCTGCCGCGCGGTGAGGTGTACGTGGTGACGACGCCGCAGCCGGCCGCCCAGCAGGTCGCCCGGCTGAGCGCGGCGATGGCCGAGAAGGTCCACCTGCCGGTGAAGGGGATCATCGAGAACATGAGCTGGTTCACCGCCGACGACGGCAAGCGCTACGAGCTGTTCGGCGCCGGTGGCGGCCAGCAGCTGGCCGACGAGCTGGAGGTACCGCTGCTCGGCCAGCTCCCGCTCGTGCCGGCGCTGCGCGAGGGCGGCGACGACGGCCGGCCGATCACCGCGGTGAACCCGGACAGCGAGGCGGCCCGGGCGTTCCACGACATCGCCCGGCGCATCGCCACCGAGCTGCGCCCCAAGAAGGTCTTCAGCCCGAGCTTGAAGATCCTGTCCTGACGCGGACCGCCGACGGTCAGGTCACATTCGAAGTCCGGCGGCTTCGAGGATGGGCAGCAGATCGGGTGGCGAGAGGTTCGGGCCCTTCATGAGCTCGCCGATGCGCGTCGACCGATCCCGCCCGAGCGCCTCGCACGCTGCAGCGAACCGGCGCCGCGACGTCACGGCGACGCGGGCTGGAGATCGGAGCGTTCCTGGGGCGAGATCCAGCCCGCGTTCACACCGTCGCTCCCGCGAACCGGCGCGCCGCACGGTTCCACAGGTGGGGGATGACGATGCGCACCGGGCCGCCGTGGATGTTCTCGATCGGCTCACCCTCGTCCTCGTAGGCGACGATCGCGTCGTCGACGGTGGCGTCGGCCATCTCGACGTTCGTGGTGTGGCCGAACTCGGCGTGCTCGATCTCGTGGGCGGCAGCCGGGCGACGTCGTCGCCGCGGTCGGCGACCTCCTGGCGGTTGCGCTCGAAGAAGCCCATCGGGCCCACGTGCAGGGCGCGGCAACCTACAGTGGCCCTGATGTCCGACGTCCCTGCGCCGCCTCCCGGGTACGTCGCCTACGGCGGCCAGGACGCCGTCGACCGGCGGATGCAGCGCATCGGGCGGTGGTCGCTGGCGCTGATCGTGCTCATCGCCGTGTACGCCCCGCTGAGCCTGGCGAACCTCGTCGACACCGTGCGCAACACCGATCACGCCCGCCAGCTGCTGCGCGGCGACATCACCATCGGCGCGTTCCGCGACGACTACGGCTCGAACGTCGTCGCGCTGATCAGCCAGTCGCTCGTGCTGCCGATCGCGCTGGTGACGTTCGTGTGGATGTTCAAGATCGCCCAGAACGTGCGCGCCCTCGGCCGCGACGGCCTGCGCTTCGCCCCCGGCTGGGCGCTCGGCGGCTGGTTCACCCCGCCGTGCGTCCTCTACGTCGTCCCGTGGCTGATGTTCCGTGAGCTGTGGAAGGCCAGCGATCCGCAGGCCGACCGGGAGAGCTGGCGGACGGTCAAGGTGTCGCCGATCGTCGACGTCTGGTGGGTGCTGTACGGCCTGGTGCCGATCGCCCAGATCTTCTCCAACTCCGGGCTCATCGCCGTGGCCCGCACGGAGGACACCGACGAGGCTGCCCGCAAGCTGGCCGTGCAGCTCGACTCGCACTACGCCCTGAACCTCACGCTCGGCATCGCCGTGACCCTCGCCGCCGCGGCCTACCTGCTGCTGGTGATGCGCCTGTCCGCGCGGCACCGCGTCGCGACCCGGGAGATGTAGGTGCTCTACCTCGTCCGCCACGCCAAGGCCGGGTCCCGTGCCGACTGGACCGACGACGACGCCCTGCGGCCGCTGACCAAGTCGGGCCAACGCCAGGCCACGGCGATCGCCAGGCGGCTGGCCAAGCGTGGCGCGACGACGCTTGTCAGCAGCCCGTACGTGCGCTGCGTGCAGACGCTCGAACCGCTCGCCCACCTGCTGTCCGAGCGGGTCGGCACCGACGAGCGCCTCGCCGAGGGCAGCTCGTTCCCGGCGGTCCTCGAGCTGTGCGCCGAGCTGCCCGACGGCGCGGTGATGTGCAGCCACGGCGACGTGATCCCCGATCTGATCGACGCGCTCGTGCGCCGCGGCTGCGAGCTGACGTCGCCGCCCGACTGGCGCAAGGGCAGCACCTGGGTCCTGCGCCGCGACCCCGACGGCACGTTCACGTCCGCGAAGTGCTGGCCGCCCCCACTCGATTAGTTCGTGCTCCGGTCGCGGCGAAGCCGCTCCCTGCGCCTCCCGTGCTCGCCGCCTCCGCTTCGCTTCGGCGCTCGCCGTCCTGAGTCGGTGGTGATGACTCGCTGGCCTGGCGGCGACCGCCGGCGTGTCAGGTCGTCGGCGGGGCTGAGCTCAGGGAGGCGAGGACGGGTTCGACGAGGGCACGCATGTCCTGGGGCGGGTCGTTGGCCATGCACGCCTGGAGCTCGGATTGCGCCCCGGCCGGGTCGGGTGTCGCCGAGAAGCGCAGCAGGGCGACGCCGAGGAGGCAGTGGGCATCCGGGTAGGTGCCGTCGATCGTGATCGCCTGGCGCAGCTGGGCGACGCCGAGGTCGACGAGGTCCGAGCGGTTGCTGCCCTGGCCGCTGAGCACGGCGACCCACCCGAGGTACGTCGCCGCCTCGACGTTGTCCGGGGCCAGCTCGCGGACCCGCTGGAACGCGGTGAACGCCGTCTGGAAGTCGCCGTTGGTCATCGCCGTGCGGGCGATCGACAGCTGCTGGGTGATCTCGTCGTCGGGGGTCATCACCGCGGTGCCGCTGGCCTCGCGCTGACCCGAGGAGCGGGCGACGAACCACCCGGCGAACGCGGCGAACACCAGCGTCACCACGACCACCCCGATCGTCCTGCCCGGGCGGCGCTGGCGCGACGGCAGCGCCGCCTTGCCCTCGTCGATCTCGCGCAGCACGGCCGCGGCGCGGGCGACGTAGCCGTCGCGCAGGGCGGCGAAGTCGTGATCGTCGACGTCGCCGGCGTCGTGCTCGCGCTCGAGGTCGTCGAGCGAGCGCAGCAGGAACCGCCGCTCCTCTTCGAGCTCGGCCAGCCGGTCCAGATCGCTCGCGTGGGCCGCCGCGGTACGACTCACGTCCCACCTCCCCTGGCGCGCTCGACCAGCTCCCGGTCGGCGTCGTCGGGGACGGTGTCGATCGCCGTGCGCCACCGGCGGAAGGCCACGCCGAGACCGACCAGCGCGCACACCAGCGCGGCCGCCGGCAGCGCCCAGACCAGCGCGTCGATGCCCGTCGCCTTGGGGACCAGCAGCAGCCGGGCACCGAAGCGGTCGGTCATGTACTGGATGATCTCGTCGTCGCTCATCTGTCCCGCGGCGATCTGCTGCTTGATCTCGGTGCGGATCGCCTCGGAGTCGCTGTTGCGCGACTCGAACACGCTCTGGCCGTCGCAGATCGGACAGGCCAACCGGGTGCTGATGTACTCGACGCGCTCGTCGGCGCTGCGCGGGCCGGACGAGCGGTTCGCGCCGAAGGCGAGCAGGCCGACGACCACGAGGATCAGCGCCACCCAGGTGGGCCAGCGCTTGACGCGGCTCACGTCGTGACCGGCGCGCTGCCTGCCTCGGCGTCGCGCCACCGCTGCAGCCGCTGCGACAGGCCATCGGCGGTGATCTGGCTGGGGATGCGGTCGACGATGATCCCCTGCGGATCGACGATCCACGTCTCGGGCACCTGGGCGACGCCGAGCGACACGCCGAACGTGCCACCGGGGTCCTCGAGGACCGGCCAGTTGCCGCCGTTGTCGGCGAACCACTGACGCACGGCATCGTCGGTGTCACTGCCGTTCATGACCGTGTACAGCTCCGCACCGGCAACGCCCAGCGACGCCTGTTGCTCGGCGAACTTCAACAGGTCCGGGTGCTCGGCGCGGCACGGCAGGCACTGCGTGTTGAAGAAGTTGAGGACCACCCAGCTGCCCTTGCGACGGCTGAGGTCGAACGGCTTGCCATCGAGCGTCGTCGTCTGCAGCGCCGGGGCGGGCTGGCCGACGGCGAAGTTGGTCACGGTGTCAGCGTGCTCCGAGTCGCTGCTGGCCAGCACGACGAACAGCGCGGCGACGACGACCGCGACGCCCAGGGCGATCCACGGGGCGATGCGCCGGCCGCGGCGCCGGGGCGTGCCGACCACCGCCGGCGCGGTGCCGGGCCCGTCACTCGTCGCCGATGTGCCGGTGCCGGCATCCCCATTCGTCGCCGGGGAGCCGGTGCCCACCGCACCGCTCGTCGGCGTGCCGGTACCGGCCCCGCTGCTCGTTGCCGGCACGTCGGTGCCCGCCCCGCCGCTCGTCGCGGCCGGATCAGGGGTCTCCGGCATCTGCGCCTCGTCGTCAGACATCGATCAGCTCCGGTCGGTCCGGCTCGTCCGGTCGGTCGCGTCCGGCGGGCTGGTTCACGCCGTCCGGTCGGTCCGATCCGCGGGGTGCACCCAGTTCGGCCAGCGCGTCCGGCTCGCTCGTGGCGGGGGCCGACACCGGGTCGGTCGGGCGCCTGCGGCGGCGGCCCGGGAAGGCGGCGAGCACGGTGCCGAGTGCCATCAGCGCCCCACCGACCCACAGCCACATCGTCAGCGGCTTGATCGCCACCTTGATGCGCGCCGTCGTGTCGCCGGCCTGCGGCGTGCCCTCCAGCGTCAGATAGATGTCGCGGGCCGGGGACGTGCGCACGCTCGGCGTCGGCACCGTCATCCCCTGCAGCGAGTACGTCGTCAGCCGCGGCGCGTAGACCTGCCCGCCGTCGACGCGCACGCCGGCGCGCACGCCGAACGAACGGGCGTCCTGGAACGAGGTGACGTCGACGAGCTCGAACGTGTGCCCGGCGTACGTCGCCTTCTGACCGGCCGTCAGCTGCAGCTCGCTCACCGACGAGAAGCTGTTCGACGCCGCCAGCCCGACGGCGAGGAGGATGACGCCGAGGTGGACGATCATCCCGCCGTTGGCCCTGCCGAGCAGGCCGCGCACGCCCTGCCGGCGGGTGGCCAGCACGAGCTGGCGCAGGGCCGCCCCGGCGGCGAACCCACCGAGGAAGAAGGCCAGCAGCGCGGACAGCTCGTCGGCGCCGACCAGCACGGCGATCGCCAGGGCACCGGCGCCGCACCATGCCGGCCAGAACAGGCGGTCGCGCAGCAGCTCCGTGCTCGCCTTGCGCCACGGCAGCACCGGAGCGACCGCCATCAGGAACAGCAACGTCAACCCGATCGGGATGCTGAGCCGGTCGAAGAACGGGGCGCCGACGGTGATCTGCCGGTCCTGGATGGCCTCGACGATCAGCGGGAACACCGTGCCGAGCAGCACGACGAAGGCGAACACGGCGAACAGCACGTTGTTGGCCAGGAACGCGCCCTCACGCGAGATCGGCGAGTCGATCGCCCCGGGGGCGCGCAAACGATCACCACGCCAGGCGATCAGCCCGAGCGAGACGACGACGATCACCCCGAAGAAGCCGAGCAGCCACCCGCCGACGGATCCGCTGCTGAACGCGTGGACGCTGCGCACGACGCCGCTGCGGGTGAGGAAGGTGCCGAGGATCGTCAGCGCGAACGTCGCCACGAGCAGGCTGATGTTCCAGACGCGCAGCATGCCGCGCCGCTCCTGGACCATCACCGAGTGGATGTACGCGGTGCCGGTCAGCCACGGCAGGAAGCTGGCGTTCTCGACGGCGTCCCAGCCCCACGCCCCGCCCCATCCGAGCACCTCGTAGCTCCACCAGCCGCCGAGGATGATCCCGATCGTCAGGAACCCCCAGGCGAACAGCGCCCAGCGGCGGGTCTCCATCAGCCAGCCCTCGCCGACGCGTCCGGTGACCAGCGCGGCGATGGCGAACGCGAACGGGACCGTGAAGCCGACGAAGCCGAGGTACAGGATCGGCGGGTGGAACAGGACCAGCACGTGGTTCTGCAGCAGCGGGTTCGGTCCCGCGCAGCAGCGGGTGAAGTCCGGGGCGCCGGCGGCCTTGAACACGTCCGTCGGGCCGAACGCCAGGAAGAAGAAGAACGCCGACACGGCGAACATCACGACCATCGCCCAGCCGACCAGCGGGTCGTCGAGGCGCCGGCGGTACTTGCGCATCACGGCCGCCGTGTAGCCGGCCAGCACCAGCACCCACAGCAGGATGCTGCCCTCCAGCGCGCTCCACAGCGCGGTGAAGTTGAACAGCGCCGGCGTCGAGACGGCGCCGACCTTCTGGACGTAGGCGACGCCCCAGTCGCGGGTGATCAGCGCCCGCTGCATCACCACGAACGCGGCGATCGCGGCGCCGAGGACGATCCACGCGTAACGGGGCGCGGTGCGCAGCACGGCGCGGTTGCCGGTGCGCACGGCCATCCCGAGGATCAGCGCGCCGAACAGCGAGGCGACGAGCCCCAGGATCAGGGCGGTCTGCCCGAGGACGGCGTTCAGGCTTGCGCTTGCGAGCATGCCGCGGACTCCGTCTTGCCGGTCCCGGCGTCGACCCGGTCGGGGTGTGCGGCCTCGTACTCGTCGGAGTGCTTGACCTCGATCTCCGAGCCCTCGAACAGCCGACCGGACGCGGTGTCGACGACCTTGCCCTTGACCACGACCGGGATGCACTCCTGGAACAGGTCGACCTGGCCGCCCTGGTACCGCACCGGCATCGTCACGCCGTCGAACGAGATCCGGAAGTTGGTGACGTCACCCTCGCGATTGATGCTGCCCTGGTCCACGGTGCCCTGGATGCGCAGCGACTTGCCGACCTCGCAGCCGCTCTTGTGGCCGACCTCGTCGACGTTGCAGTAGTAGTCGATCGCCGAGCTGAGGAACTTGGAGACGGCGAACCCGCCGACGACGAGCACCACCGCGAGCACCGCGAGCGCCGCCCACGGCCGCCGCTTGCGAGGCGCCGGCGACGGCGTTCGCGTGGACTCGCCACCACCCGCATCCCCGCCATCGCCGTCGACGTCGGTGAGGGTGCGCGGGCTCAGGTCCACGGGCGATCCTCCGGCGGCAGCTTCTCGGCGAGCTGGCGCGCCCGGCGCATCATCAACCCGGTGAGCAGCCCGATGCCGCCGAACGTGGCGACGTAGCAGATGGCGACGAACGTGGTCTGCATCAGCCGCCGACCCCCGCGGCGTTGGCCGCCTCGCTGCGCCGGGCGGTGAGCGCGTCCTCGAGGCCGCGGTCGTCGAGCGCGTCCTGCATCGCCATCACCCGCTGGCGGTGCAGCACCAGCCAGACGTAGAGCATCGTGAACACGATCATCCCGATGAAGAAGCTGAACAGCATCAGCCCGCTGAGCTTGCCGGAGGCGACGCTCTCGCCCTGGTGCAGCGGCCGCCACCACTTCACGCTGAAGTGCACGAGCGGGATCTCCAGCACGGCGAGCAGGGCGATGATCGCGCTGCGCTTGGCCCGCTGCTGGTGCGTGCCGCCGAGGTTGCGCACGGCGAGGTAGCCGACGTACGTGATGAACAGGAACGTCGTCGTGGTGACCCGCGAGTCCCACACCCAGTACGTGCCCCAGGAGATCCGACCCCACAGGCTGCCGGTGAGCAGGGTGATGCCCATGAACAGCACGCCGACCTCGGCGCTGGCGCCGGCGATGCGGTCCCAGGTGAGGCTGCGGGTGCGCTTCCAGCTGTAGGCCAGGCTGGCGACGGCGGTGACGATGAACGCCAGGTAGGCCAGCCACGCCGTCGGGACGTGGATGTAGAGGATGCGCACGCCCTTGCCCTGGACGGCGTCGTTCGGGCTGAAGAACAGGCCGAAGGCGACGAACCAGACCAGACCGATCAGCGTGGCGGTGCCGAGGGCGCGGGTGAACGTCGTCGACGTCGGGCCGGCGGAGATCAGGCTGCGGCGCCCCGTGGTGTCCGCGGCGGCCGTACCGGCCGTGGCGTCCGTCGTGCTGCTCATCGGCGGTCCATCACTGGTCGTCCATCAGGGAGCCGAAGGCGAGCGAGCCACCGATGCCGAAGGCGGTGGCGAAGGTGACGAGCAAGGCAATCCAGGCCCACCCTTCGCGCATCGAGGTTCCTCCTACGTGGAGCGACGCCTGGGTCGCCCGTGTCGCACCGATCAGGACTGGTGCCACCACCGGCAGCAACAGCAGCGGGAGCAGCGTCTCGCGACCGTTGGCCCCGGCGGCGAGACCGCCGTAGATCGTACCGACGAAAGCCAGCCCGCAGGTAGCGGCCAGCAGGGTGACGGCGAGCAGGCCGAGGCCGGCGAGGTCGAGGCGCAGGTGCTCGCCGGTCGCCCCGCTGGGCGGCTGGTAGAGGATGACGGCGAGCGCGACCGACAGGATCTGCAGCACGAGCAGCTGGATCACCAACGCCGCGGTCTTGCCGAGGAAGATCCCGGCGGGGTTGACGCCGGCCACCTGCAGGGCGTCGAGGGCGCCGTCGGCGGTCTCCACCGCGAAGGCCCGCTGGACGACGATCAGCAGGCTGAACACCGTCGCCAGCCAGATCAGGCCGGGGGCGACGCGGGACAGGACGGCCTCGGAGTCGAGGGCGAAGCCGAACATGACGAGCACGACGAGGGCGAACGGGACGACCTGGTTGAGCACGATCCGGCTGCGCAGCTCGATGCGCAGGTCCTTCGCGGCCATCAGCCGGGCGACGGTCCAGGCGCTCATCGACACACCTCGCCCCGCCGCCGCGATTCGAGATGTGCGCACGGGGGCGGCACATCTCGAATCGCCCGGCAGCGAGCGGCGGGCGCGATGTGAGATGTGCGCAGCTGCGCCGCACATCTCGAATCGCGTTGGTGCGCCGCGCATCTCGAATCGCGTTGGTGCGAGGTGATCACGACGGGGTCGCCTGGGTGGCGAGGCCGCCGGCGATGTCGACCACCCGGGTGGCCAGGCTGCCGGCGCGCTCCAGCTCGTGGCTGGCGACCATGACGGTCGCCCCGGCGCCGACGGCGGCACGCAGCGTGGCGTCCAGCTCGTCGCGGCCGGCGGCGTCGAGGCCGGCGTGCGGCTCGTCGAGCAGCCACAGCTCGGCGCGGCGGGCGACGAGGCAGGCCAGCGCGGTGCGCCGCTTCTGCCCGGCTGACAGGCGGCTGACCTTGACGCCGGCGAGGCGACCGTCGAGGTCGAGGCGACGCATCGACGCATCGATCTCCTCGGCGGTGGCGCCGACGGTCGCGCCCCAGAAGTGGACGTTCTCACGCACGGTGAGATCGGCGTACAGGCCGTTGGCGTGGCCGAGCAGGCCGACCCGGGCGCGCACCTCACGGCGGTCGGAGGCCAGGTCGTAGCCGAGCACCCGGCCGGTGCCGCGGGCCAGGGGCAGGAGGCCGGCGCAGACCCGCAGCATCGTAGTCTTGCCGGCGCCGTTCGGGCCACGGAGCAGGACGATCTCACCGCGCTCGACGGTCAGCGTGGCACCTGCGAGCGCCGGGAACCGGCCGAGGACGGCGACCGCATCGACGAGCTCGACCACCGCTGCCATGCCGACGGATGACGCTAGCCGCTGGCGTGGGCGGCGAGCCCGTCCGCCATCGCCGATCCACGCGTCCGCCGACCGCCGACCGCCGACCGCCGACCGCCGACCGCCGTGATGAGTGATGAGCCGAACTGTCCGGCGCATCACTCATCGCGGGACGAACACCATTGGTCGTCGGGCGCGTTCGGGTCACCGCCGGAACGAGCCCGTAGGGTTCTGGTGGTGACCGGAACCCCGACCACGCCACCCTCGCCCTCCACGCCCTCGCCCGCAGACGATCCGGTGCGGGCCCGGCGTGCCCAGTTCGCCAAGTGGACGCTGCTCGCCAACCGGGTCGGGTATCTGTTCGTCGCCCTCGCCGTCGCCGTGTTCGTCATCGGCTTCGCCGTCGGGTTCTCGAGCACCGTGGCGACGATCGTCGTCGTTGCCCTGCTGATCGGCTTCGCCCTGCTGGCGCCGTCGATCGTGCTCGGCTACGCGGTCAAGGCAGCCGAGCGCGAGGACCGCGAGCGCGGACTGTGATCGGGCTGTGATCGCGCGCATCGCCGGGGGCTGCGCCCCAGCGGCGCCGTCCCGCTCACCGAAGGTCGCCGGGCCGGTCAGGACTTGCGGCAAGTCCTGACCCGTTCGGTTACCGTTGGGTAACCCGTATGGCTCCCCGACTTCCCGCCCCCGCCCGACGCGAGCAGATCCTCGACGTCGCCGTCCAGGTGTTCGCCCGCAACGGGTTCCACGGGACGTCGATGAACGACGTCGCCGACGCCGCCGGGGTCACCAAGCCGGTGCTCTACCAGCACTTCGACTCCAAGCAGGAGCTGTACCTGGCGCTGATCGGCGAGGTCGGTCGGCGGCTGCTGCTGGCGATCACCAAGGCGACGGCCGGCGCGGCAAACGGGCGGGAGATGACCGAGCTCGGCTTCCAGGCCTACTTCCGCTTCGTGGCCGACGACCGTGACGCGTTCCTGCTGATGTACGGCTCCGGTGCCAGCCGCGACGAGGAGGCGACCGCGGCGGTGCGGCGGATCTCCGCCGAGGCGGCCAAGGCGATCAGCCCGCTGATCGCCGTCGACATCGACCAGGTGCACCGCCGGGTGCTCGCCCAGGGGCTCGTCGGCATGGCCGAGGGCGTCAGCCGCTACCTGGTGGAGCTGGGCGGCGAGCTCGACCCCGAGGTCGTCGGCAAGCAGGTCGCCGACCTCGCCTGGGCCGGCCTGCGCGCCGTCCACTCGGGCTGAACGGCGCCCATCGCGCCGCGGCCGATCGTCGCGCTGATCGGAGTCCTGGGGAGGGGATGCGATGGTGCGGGCGTCGTTCGCACTCGTGGCTCGCGCGGGGGCACCGGCGCGAGCGACGTCTCGGGTGCCGTGACGACGACAGCCGGTGGGGCACCGTTCAGGGCGGCGTACGCCTGCGGCCAGGCCCACGGCATCGACGCGGCGGACCCTGCGACCGGGCCGCCCGACGCGGGCCGGTCGTTTCCCGTCGACACCGCGACCGCAGCGTGGAGGGCATGCAGGGAGACGCACCTCGACGCGTGGCGCGCCACCATCACGGCCAGCAGCGACCCGACGCTGCCCGACCTCACCGATCCGCCGGAGTTCACCGACTGCATGGCCACGCACGGATGGCTGCCCCGAGTCGGGATGTTCACCGACGAGGCACAGCTGGCCGACCACCACGCGACGAACGACGCCTGCCGCGCGCCGGTGCGACGTCGGTGCGCCGGGTCCGGCTCGGCGGTTCCCCGCGGACGCCGCCACCGTGGCGTGGACGGCCTGCCGGGTGACCTACCTGACCACGCTGCGCAGCACGATCCTGGCGAGCGACGACCCGGCGCCCCCCGCGGCGGCCGACCCGCTGGCGTTCGCCGATTGCGTGGCGACACACGGATGGCTGCCCACGGTCGGCGACGCGGCCGATCGGGCGCTGCCGGTGGGAGCACGACACGGCGGGCGACACCTGTCGTGCCTGGACGCGCGGCGCGACAGAGCAGGCGTCGTACTCCCGGCTGATCCACTCGATCCACGGCGGCCGGACCCGTGACCCGCTGCACGCCGTCACCGCGCGACGGCGTCGCGTTCCTCGAACACGCAGCCCGAGTTGGCGCTGCGGCTGTACGAGACGCTGCGCGACGTCGCGCCCGACGAGGTGCGCGACGGGTACGACCACATGGTCGAGATCGCCCGCAACGCGCTGGACGAGGGTCCCGGCGTGCACGGCGACACCCCCGACGAGGGGTCTCTCAGTACTCGACCTCGAGATCGTGGAGCCGGCCGCCCGGCAACCAGCGGTGCACGCGTGGCGCCAGGTCCATGGTGAGGTCGACGTGGCCGCCCAGCGTGCGGAAGCCAGCGGCGTAGAACGCGTCGATCGCCGCTCGGTTCCTGGCCACCGGCCGGATCGCCAACCAGCGGTACCCGCGGGCCCGGGCGACGCCGACGACGTGGTCGACGAGCAACCGGCCGATCCCCTGCCCGCGCCGGGCCTCTGTGACCACCACCGGTTCGATCTCGCCGGAGCCGCCGTGGTCGAGCAAGCCGGTGAGACCGACGACCTCGCCGTCGACAACGGCGACCCAGGAGGCGACACGGTCCGAGGCGGCGAGGTAGACGTCGAAGTAGGCGCCAGGGTCGTCGCCGCCGATGGTCGGGTCGTCGTAGATCCGCCGGTGATGCAGGGTCAGCTCGGCCCACAGGCCGCGGCCGGCACGGAGGTCGCCGGGGGCGTACTCGCGGATCGAAGGTGGATTGGGCATGTCCAGGGCTCCTTCAGGAGAGGCGCCCCGAGCCGTCAACAGCCGTCAGGCGACGAGGAGGGAGGGCGCAGTCACACGAATCGGATTCATCACGGCCCTCCCCTCTTCGTCCGACGACGGCTGGCGCCCACCACCGTACTGCGGCCGCCAGGTTGATCTCGCCGCGAAGCAGGACGGCGAGCGCCGAAGCGCAGCGGAAGCAGCGAACACGGCAGGCGTAGGGGACAGCTTGGCTGCGACCGGGGCGCGGACAAGCTCGTCAACTGCGCACGACGAAGCCGCGGTAGGACTCGGTGAAACCGGCGGCGCGCAGCGCCGTGGCCGGCTCACCACCGGGGACGACGGTCTCACCGTTGAGCTTCTTGACCTCGACGCTGCGCGCCCGGCCGTCCTTGACCAGCGTCGCCAGGGCCTCGGCCCAGCCGGGGTCGTTCGCCGCCTCCGGGAACGTGACGACGTGGCCGGAGCGACGGTCGAACCACACCAGCGGGACACCGGCGCGCAGGACGACGAGCGCGCCGGCGGTGCGCGCCGGGCGGCCCGGCGACGCCGGCCACGGCACCGCCGCGCCGTACGGCTGGGCCGGGTCGGTGGCGGCGAGCACGACCGGTGCCGGCACCAGCTCGGGGTGCAACTCGCCGTCGGGGCGTTCGCGCACGGCGCGCAGGCGGTCGACCGCGCCGGGGACGGCGAACTGGGCAGCGCCGAGGCCGTCGACGAAGTAGCCGCGGCGGGCCTGGCCGCGCTCCTCCAGCACCTTGAGCACGCCGTACACGCTGGCAAAGCCGCCGACGGTGCCCTCGGCGAGCACCGCCTCGCGAGTGACGACGCCGTAGCGCTCCAGCAGCTGCAGGGCGGCGGCGTGGGCCGACTCGGTGGACGACGGGCGGGGGAACAGCAGCGGCTCGACCAGGCTCCATCGCCCGGCGCCGGCCGGCGGGCCGATGCGGTTCAGCCTGCCGGGGCGCGGCCGCTGGCGCAGGTGGGCGGTGTTCGAGCGTGCCGTCCGCTTCGCCCCGAGCAGGGCGCGCAGCGGGGCGAGCGAGTCGTTGGTGACCTCACCGGCCCACACCAGGTCCCACAGCGCGGCGAGCAGCTCGGGGTCCGTGCTCGCCGGGGCGGCGGCGCGCAGCTGGTTCCAGAAGCTGGCGCCACGCTGCTCGAGCTGGGCGCGGATCGCGTCGTGCAGCGGGCCATCTGTCGTTCGTGCTCCGGTCGCAGCAGAGCTGCTCCCATCGCCTGCCGTGCTCGCCACCTCCGCTCCGCTGCGGCGCTCACCGCGTGTTGGATCAGCGACCAGCCCAGCCGGTGCTCCGGTCGCAGCAGAGCTGCCCCCATCGCCTGCCGTGCTCGCCACCTCCGCTCCGCTGCGGCGCTCACCGCGTGTTGGATCGGAGGTGACCGGACGGTCGGCTGGCCAGACGGCAGGGGCGAGGAGCGGCAGCTGGTCGGCGAAGTACAGCCGCACCCGACCGTCGTTGGCACCGAGGCCGCCGGCGCCGACCCACACCACCTCGCCGGAGGTGCACAGCTCGTCGAGGTCGACCGGCCGGTACCCGGGCAGGCGGGCGGCGAGCACCTCGGGCTCCAGCGTGGAGGCGACGAGCGCCGCGCCCTGCAGCTGGCCGAGCGTCTCGACCAGCGCCTCCATCCCCCGCCGCTCGCCCGGGATGCCGTGCCACGCCTGGACGAACCGGGCGTAGGCCTCCTGGTCGACCGGCTCGACCTCGCGGCGCAACGCGGCGAGCGAGCGGCGGCGCAGCTGGCGCAGGACGTCGACGTCGCACCACTCCCGGCCGCTGCCCTGCGGGCGGAACTCACCGCGCACGACTCGCCCGTCGTCCTCCAGCGCGGCGAGCGCCCCGGCGACGCGCTCGGCGGGGACACCGAGCCGGCGGGCGCACTCGTCGGCGAGAAACGGGCTGTGCGTCCGGGCGAAGCGGGCGACCAGCGACTCCAGCGGATGCGGCACCGGGTCGGTGAACGCCTGCGGCAGGCCGAGCGGCAGCGAGCAGCCGAGGGCGTCGCGGTAGCGGGCCGCGTCCTCGGCAGCGATCGTGCGCGACTCACCGGCGACGACGAGCTGGACGGCGCGCCGGGTGCGCACCAGCTCGACGAGCCACGCCGCCGCACCACCCTCGGCGCCGACGCTCGCCCGATCGCCGGCACCGCCTCCGCGCCTGCCGGACTCCGAGCCGCCCGCGCCAGGAGCCTCACCTGGCGCGCCGTCCCCGGCGCCACCGGCGCGCCGACCGACCTCGCCGCCGCCGCCGTCACGCACGACGGCCTCCGAGCCACCGGCACGCCAGCCGAACCCGGCGGCGTGGTCGCCACGCGCGTCGCCGTCGGAGCCGTCGGAGCCGTCGGAGTCGTCGAACCGCCGAACGCTGCCGACCGGCACGTCACCCCCGCCGCGCACGCCGGCAGCATCACCGCCGTCGACACCCCCGCTCCCACCGCCGAACCGCCGAGCGCTGCCGGCCGGCAGGGCGCTCTCGCAGCGGACGTCGGCCTCGTGGTCGGTGAGGTCGCCGACCTTGCGGAGCACGTCGTGCAGCTCGTCGGCCGAGCGCGCCCGGCGGCCGTCGCTGAGGCACTGCAGCTCCAACTCGACGTCGGCGAGCACGGCCGGGTCGAGCAGCTCGCGCAGCTCCTCGGCACCGAGCAGGTCGCGCAGCAGGTCCCGGTCGAGCGCCAGCGCCGCGGCCCGCCGCTCGGCCAGCGGGGCGTCGCCCTCGTACATGTAGTTGGCGATCCAGTTGAACAGCAGGCTCTGGGCGAACGGGGACGCCTTCGGCGTGTCGACGGTGACGACCTTCACCGCCCGGCTGCGCAGCTGGCCGAGCACCTCGCGCAGCGCCGGCAGGTCGAACACGTCCTGCAGGCACTCCCGGCTGGTCTCCAGCAGGATCGGGAACGTCGGGTACTTCGCGGCGACCGCCAGCAGGTCCGCGGCGCGCTGGCGCTGCTGCCACAGCGGGGTGCGCCGGTCCGGCCGGCGGCGCGGCAGCAGCAGGGCGCGCGCCGCGCACTCCCGGAAGCGCGCCGAGAACAGCGACGTCTGCGGCAGCGCGCCGACCACCAGCTCGTCGATCTCGTCCGGGTCGATCACCAGCGCGTCGACGGGCAGCTCGTCGGCAGCCTCCGGCAGGCGCAGGACGATGCCGTCCTCACCCCACATCGACTCGACCGGCAGGTCGAAGCGCTCCATCAGCCGGCGCTCGACGGCCATCGCCCACGGGGCGTGCACCGGCGTGCCGAACGGGCTGAGGATGCACACCCGCCAGTCGCCGATCTCGTCGCGGAAGCGCTCGATGACCACGGTGCGGTCGTCGGGGACGACGCCGGTGGCCTGGGCCTGCTCGTCGAGGTACAGCAGGACGTTGTTCGCCGCCAGCGCGTCGAGCGAGTGGTGATCCGTCAGCCGCTCGACGGCGGCGTCGCGCGGCATCGCCCGGATCTCGCGCTGAAACGCGCCGAGCGCCCGGCCGAGCTCCAGCGGGCGGCCCGGCCGGTCACCCTTCCAGAACGGCATCTTCCCCGGCTCGCCCGGCGCCGGGGTGACGACGACGCGCTCGAACGTGATGTCCTCGATCCGCCACGTGCTCGCCCCGAGCAGGAACGTCTCGCCCGGCCGGCTCTCGTAGACCATCTCCTCGTCGAGCTCGCCGACCCGTGTGCCGTCCGGCAGGAAGACGCCGAACAGGCCGCGGTCGGGGATCGTGCCGCCGCTGGTGACGGCCAGGCGCTTGGACCCCTCGCGGGCGCGCAGCGTTCCGGCCACCCGGTCCCACACGATCCGGGGGCGCAGCTCGCTGAACTCCTCGCTCGGGTAGCGGCCGGCGAGCAGGTCGAGCGTGTTGTTCAGCTGGTCCTCGCTCAGCTCGTGGAAGCACGCGCAGCGACGCACGAGCGCCGCCACGGACGCGACGGGGACGTCGGGGGTCATCGACGCGTGGGCGACGATCTGCTGGGCGAGCACGTCGAGCGGGTTGCGCAGGAACCGCGACGACTCGATCAGCCCGTCGACCATCCGCCGGGTGACGACGGCAGCCTCGAGCAGATCGCCGCGGTGCTTCGGGTAGATCGAACCGCGCGACGGCTCGCCCACGGAGTGCCCGGCTCGGCCGATGCGCTGCAGGCCGCGCGACACGGCGCCCGGCGACTCGACCTGGATCACCAAGTCCACCGCACCCATGTCGATGCCCAGCTCCAGCGACGACGTGGCGACGATGCCGCGCAGCTGCCCGCGCTTGAGCTGGTCCTCGACGACGATCCGCTGCTCGCGCGCCAGCGACCCGTGATGCGCCCTGACCAGATCCGTGCCCGATGGTCGGGACTGGCCGCCGCTCGCTGCGCTCGCTTCGGCCGCTCCCTCCGTGCGGCTCGTCGCTGGCGCTTCCCTCGCCAACTCCGATGGTCGGGACTGGCCGCCGCTCGCTGCGCTCGCTTCGGCCGCTCCCTCCGGGCGGCTCGTCGCTGGCGCTTCCCTCGCCGCGGTGCCGACCCGATCGGTGGCGGGGTCCGGCGACGCGCACTGGTCGTCGTACAGCTCGTTGAGGCGGGCGGCGAGGCGCTCGGCCTGGCGGCGGCCGTTGCAGAAGATGATCGTGCTCCGGTGGGCGAGCACCTGCTGGAGGATGCGCGGGTAGATGCTCGGCCAGATCGACCCGCGACCGGGCTCGCCGGCCACGCCGGGGATCGTCGGTGCCGTGGGCGCGGCCTGCAGGTCGCCCATGTCCTCGACCGGGACGACGACCTCGACCTCCAGCGGCTTGCGCACGCCGGCATCGACGATGGTGACCGGGCGCAGCGCGCCGGCGTCGTCGTGGCCCCCGAGGAAGTGGGCGATCTCCTCCAGCGGGCGCTGCGTGGCCGACAGCCCGATGCGCTGCGGCGGCCGCTTCGTGATCTCCTCCAGCCGCTCCAGCGAGAGCATCAGATGGGCGCCGCGCTTGGTGGTGGCCAGCGCGTGGATCTCGTCGATGATCACCGTGTCGACGTTGACCAGCGTGTCGCGCACGTTGCTGGTGAGCATCAGGTACAGGCTCTCCGGCGTCGTGATCAGCAGGTCCACCGGCCGCCGGCCGAGCGCCGCCCGGTCGCGCGCCGAGGTGTCGCCCGTGCGCATCGCCACGGTCGGCTCGTGCAGCTCGATGCCGAGGCGTTCCGCGGCGAGGGCGATGCCCATCAGCGGGGCGCGCAGGTTCTTCTCGACGTCGAAGGCCAGCGCCCGCAACGGCGAGACGTAGAGCACCCGGGTGCGCTCCTTGCCGCCGGCCGGCGGCGTGGTCATCAGCCGGTCGATGGAGGCGAGGAACGCCGTCAGCGTCTTGCCGCTGCCGGTGGGCGCGCACACCAACGTGTGCCCGCCCGAGAGGATGGCCGGCCAGCCCTGCACCTGCGGCGGCGTCGGCGTGGGGAACGACGTGGCGAACCACTCGCGCACCGCCACCGAGAACCCGTGGAGCACCGGATGATCGGCCATGCGGGAAGGCTACGCAGGGGGTGTTGCACGGTCGCCACGGCTACCCGCCCGTCCGAGCTGCCCGCCCGGAGTGGATCGTCCTGTCGCGCCCCGACCGGCATCTTTCCGGTCGGGGCGCGACAAGACCCGGATGATGGGGCGGTGCCGGCGATTCGCCCGGCAGACTCGACGGCTCCGATGTCCGACCGAGTGCACCTCCGACCCTGGCAGCGCGCCGCGTTCGAGCTGTTCCGGTCGTCGACCGACCCCGACTTCCTCGCCGTCGCCACGCCGGGTGCCGGCAAGACCACGTTCGCCCTCACCTGCGCCCGAGCCGCGCTGGCCGACGCCGCCGCTCGTGACGTCCACCAACGGGTGGTCGTCGTCGCCCCGACCAGCCACCTCAAGCTGCAGTGGGCCCAGGCCGCGCACCGCCTGGGGCTGGAGCTGGACCACGGCTGGTCGCCGGCCGACGGCCTCGCCCGCGATGTCCACGGCCTGGTCACCACCTACCAGCACGTCGCCACCGGCGACACCGCCAAGCGCCTGCGCCGCCTCGCCGATGGCGCGTTCGTGATCCTCGACGAGGTCCACCACGCCGGCGACGAGCGGGCCTGGGGCACCAGCATCCGCGCCGCCCTGGAGCCGGCGGCGCGCCGCCTGTCGCTGTCGGGCACGCCGTTCCGCAGCGACGCCAACCCGATCCCGTTCGTCCGCTACGCCGAGACCGGCGAGGGCACCGAGGCCCAGCCCGACTTCACCTACGGCTACGCCGACGCGCTGCGCGACGGCGGCGTCGTGCGTCCCGTCTACTTCCCGCGCTTCGACGGGCTGATGGAGTGGACGTCGCCGGACGGGCTGGTGCAGCGCGCCGACTTCCACGACGAGCTCGACCGCACCGCCGCCGCCCAGCGGCTGCGCGCCGCGCTGAGCCTCGACGGCGAGTGGCTGCCGAGCGTCGTCACCCAGGCCCACGAGCGGCTCACGGCGATCCGCGAGCGCCAGCAGCCCGACGCCGGCGGCCTCGTCATCGCCGCCGACCAGGAGCACGCCCGCGGCATCGCCAACCTGATCCGCCGGCGCTTCGGCCAGCACGCCGAGGTCGTCGTCAGCGACGACCCGGATGCCTCACGCAAGATCGCCGCGTTCGCCTCGGCCTCGACGCCGTGGCTCGTCGCCGTGCGGATGGTCAGCGAGGGTGTCGACATCCCCCGCCTGCGCGTCGGCGTCTACGCGACGACGGTGGCGACCGAGCTGTTCTTCCGCCAGGCCGTCGGCCGCTTCGTTCGCTGGCAGGCCGGGCGGCACAGCCAGAAGGCGTACGTGTTCATCCCCGACGACCCGCGCCTGCGGATCCATGCGTTCGGCATCGCCGACGCCCGTCGCCACGTGCTGCGCCCGCCGTCCGAGGCCGACGACGACCCCGTCGCCGACCTGGAGCGCGACCTCGCCGAGGTCGCCGCCACCGAGGAGCCGCCCGAGCAGCTGTCGCTGTTCAGCGTGCTGTCGGCGGTGGCCACCGGCGTCAGCGTCCACGCGTTCACCGAGGACGGCCTGACCCTGTTCGACGACGAGCCCGACCCACCCGAACCGAGCGAGGACAACGACCGCACCGCGTTGGCCCGTTGGGGGCTCGTGCCGGGCGAACCCGGCGGCGCGACCACCAGGGAGCCCGCCGGACAGGTCGACCGCAGGTCGACCGTCCAACTCGACGTCGAGCTCGCCGACATCCCCACCGAGCTGGGCTACGTCGCCGGCGGTCGGGTCAGCATCGCCGAGCGCAAGGAGCTGCTGCGCGACCGCAACGCCGCCCTGACCCGCGCCCTCGTCGATCGCACCGGCTGGACGTTCGGACGGGTCAACGCCGAGCTGAACAAGGCCGTCGGCATCACCACGGTCGGCAGCGCCACCAACGAGCAGCTCGAACGCCGCGCCAAGCGCGCCGACGGGTGGCTGCGCAACGGCCGCATCTGATGGTCGGCCTGCGGCCGACCTGTCCGGCCGGCTCGCGGGCGGTCGCGCCGCCGCGTTCACCCGCCACCAGCCTGCCACGGGCCGAAGCGGCCCGCTCGCGGTCGCTTGCTGTGCGCACCGAGCGTGTCTGGTGCGGCCGGTAGCCTTCCACCATGCCCATGGCAGGAGAGCACCACCCAGCCTTCGAGGAGTACTGCGAGTGCATCTTCGAGCTGGCCGAGGACGACGTCGCCGTCATCCAGGCGCGCATCGCTGATCGACTGCAGGTCAGCCGCCCGGCCGTCAGCGAGATGATCCGCCGGCTCGACGCGGAGGGTCTCGTCACCACCGAAGGCAACGCGATCCGGCTCACCACCGAAGGCCAGCAGCTGGCCCAGAAGGTGGTCCGCCGGCACCGCATCGCCGAGCGGTTCCTCACCGACATGCTCGGCCTGTCGTGGGCGCTCGCCCACCACGAGGCCGGCAAGTGGGAGCACGTGATGAGCGACGAGGTCGAGGCCGCGCTCGACCGCGTCCTCGGCAACCCGACCACGTGCCCACACGGCAACCCGATCCCCGGCTCGCAGTACAAGGAGCCGTCGACGATCGCGCTGAGCGAGGTCGCCGTCGGCGACGAGTTCACCGTCTCACGGATCCCCGAGGAGCTGGAGTTCACCCCCGGCCTGCTCGACTACCTCGAGGCGTCCAGCATCCAGCCGGGCAAGGTCGGCTCGATCACCGCGGCATCGCCGGACGGGACGATCACCGTGCACATCGACGGCCGCCACGTCGGCGTCGGTGCGTTCGCCAGCGACCGGATCCTGGTCCGGGTTTGAGACACGCGGCCCGACGACGGGCTGCGCAGTGGGGGATGCTCAGTGCCGCGGTCGTCTGCGGCGCGCTCGCGCTGAGCGGGTGCGTCGGCACGACCTACGACTCGTCGATCCCCAGCGAGCCGACGCTGGCGGCGACGACGACGCTGCCGAGCGGACCGGCCAGCGACCTGCTGCCACGGCTGGTCACCACCGCCGGCTCGCTGTCGGCGGCGATCACCGGCCAGGGCGACAAGACAGCGATCACCGACGACGCCCAGAACCTGTGGAACGCTGCGCAACAGCAGGTGGCCGCGCAGCGCCCGGAGCTGCTCGGCGGGTTCGAGGCCAACGTCGCCAAGCTCGCCGACGCGGCACGGTTCAACCGCGCCGCCGACGCCGACAAGGCGTTCAAGAACCTCCAGGCCCTGACCGCGAGCTTCCTGGCGACGACGACCAGCGCCGGGTAGTCGTCGCCGAGGGCTCGTGCGGATCGGTCGACCCGTGAGCTGCACGATGTTCGTCTCGTCTGGCTTCGCCAGCCGAAACACCGAACCGCCACGTTTGGTGGCCTCGCCCTTCGGCTCGGCTCCCTATCGCATCGCCGGCGGGAGCGGCCGGGCGTGGACGACGGTGAGGCGCTTGGTGCTGCGGGTGAGCGCGACGTACAGGGCGCGCAGGCCCTGCTGCTCCTCCTCGACGATCGCTGCCGGTTCGACGACGACGACGCCGTCGAGCTCCAGGCCCTTGACGACGCTGACCGGCACGACCGTGATCCCCATGTCCAGCCCGGTGCGCGTCGCCCGGCCGTGGGTGACGCCGGCGGCGGCGAGGACGTCGGACACGCGGTCGAACATCGAGTCGGGGACGACGACGGCGATGTTGCCGTCGCCGATCTCGGCGTCCATCTGGCGGGTGGCGGCGACCACCGCGTCGAGCAACCGACCGTCGTGGACGGCGACGATCTCGGGGTGCTCGTCGCCGGCACGCACGCTCGTCGGCGCCCGCAGCTCGGGCGTCGCGGCATGCATCACCTTGTTGGCCAGCGCCATGATCTGCTCGGGGATGCGATAGCCGACGCTGAGGCCGATCACCCGTGACGGGCGCTGGTCGGGCAGGTAGCGCAGCACGTCGTCCCAGCTGTTCGGGGCGAGGGCGCCGGTGGCCTGGGCGATGTCGCCGACGACGGTCATGCTGCCGTTCAGCGAGCGGCGGGCGACCATCCGCAGCTGCATCGGGGTGAGGTCCTGGACCTCGTCGACGACGATGTGGCCGTAGGTGCGGATCTCGTCGGCCTCGTCGGGGCGGCCGGTGCCGTTGGCCGTGCGCGCCGGACGGGCGCCGAGGTAGCCGCGGGCCTCGTCGAGCAGGGCGACGTCGTTGTCGGTCCAGCGGACCTCGTGCACGTCGTCGCGGCGCGGCCGGTACAGCGACAGGTACTCGTCCTCGCGCAGGTGCCTCGACGCGGCGAGCTTGAGCAGCGCCCTGCTGCCGAACAGGTCGTGGAGCAGCTCGGGGGGCGTGAGCACCGGCCACATCCGCTCCAGCGCGGCGCGGACCTCGGGCAGGTGACGGACCGCGTCGCGCACCTCGGTGGTGCCGACCTGCTCGCGCCAGCCGGCGGCGAGCGCGGCCCACACCTCGCCCTCGACGAAGCGGCGGGCGGCGTTGTGGCGACGGAAGCGGCGCTGGGCGCTGCGGACGATGCGCACCGTCTCGTCACGGCGCAGGCGCAGGTAGCCGGTGCGGAACGGGACGACGAGGTCCTCGCGCAGCGGGCGCTCGCGGTCGGTGACGGCCTGGTCGATGACCCGCGCCATGCGGATGTCGCCCTTGGTGGTGGCCGTCAACGCCGAGTCGACGGGATCGATCGCGTAGCGGGCCCACTCGACGTCGGGGACGAGGTCGGCGAGCACGACCTGTTCGACGCCGGCCTCGCCGAGGCTCGGCAGGACCCGGTCGATGTAGCGCAGGAACACCCGGTTCGGGCCGATGACCAGGACGCCCTGGTCCTCCAGCGGGAAGCGGTACGTGTACAGCAGGTAGGCGGCTCGGTGCAGGGCGACGACGGTCTTGCCGGTGCCCGGGCCACCCTGGACGACGAGGACGCCGGGCTGCGGGCTGCGGATGATCTCGTCCTGCTCGGCCTGGATCGTGGCGACGATGTCGCCGAGCTGTCCGGTGCGGCCGCGCTCGAGGGCGGCGAGCAGCGTCGAGTAGCCGCGCAGCCCGGTGGCCAGCGCGCCGTTGCCGGCCGCGTGGCCGTTGCCGTTCGTGCCGCCCTCGCGGTCGATGTCGGTGTCGACGCCGAGGTGACCTTCGCCGAACAGCTCGTCCTCGATGCCGAGCAGCTGGCGGCCGTGGACGGCGAAGTGCCGGCGGCGGGCGAGGCCCATCGAGTCCCGGCCGGTGGCCCGGTAGAACGGCTCGGCGACCGGGGCGCGCCAGTCGACGACGACCGGGTCGCTGTGCTCGTCGGCGACGGCGAGACGGCCGATGTGGAAGCTCTCGACGTTGTCGGGGTGCTCGGCGTGACGGTCGATGCGCCCGAAGACGAGGGCGGCGGCGCCGAGGTCGAGCTGGGTGAGGCGGTTGACGACCGCCTCGTCGAAGACGTCACGCTCGTAGCGGGCCTGGAACGTGCCGCCGAGCGTGCCCTCGTGCAGGTTGCGCATCTTCCAGGCGTCGTCGCGGCTGCGCTCGAGGCACTCGTAGGCGAAGTCGATGCGCGCCTGCTCGTCGTCCAGATCAGGATGCTGCTGCGTCATGGGGTCGGAAGAGCCTATCTGTGTGGCCGCCGTTGGCGACCTGGCCCCGCTTGCCCGCCGGACCTCGCGGTCGGTCCGAGTCCCACGTGTTCGTCGGAGCCCGACGAGTCCGGCCGAGTCGCTGGTGCGCCCCCGTGGCACCGCCGGGACTCGGACGGACACCTACGACTCGACGAGCTCCCGGTCGTCCGAGTCCCACGTGCTGGTCCGAGTCGCTGGCGCTGGGCTGTGCAGCGTCAACGACTCGCACCAACGGCGGGGACTCGGATCACCGGCGCTGGGCGCTGGGCGGGGTTCGTCGCTAGCGTCGCTGCGGTGCCCGAGCAGCCGACGAGTGTGCCGTTCCTGGACGCGGCCCGCGGGCGGCCGGCGGCGCACACGCCGGTGTGGTTCATGCGCCAGGCGGGGCGGGCCCTGCCTGAGTACCGGGCGCTGCGTGGCGAGGGCAGCATCCTCGACGCCATCAGGCGGCCGGACCTCGCCGCCGAGATCACGCTGCAGCCGGTCCGTCGCTATGGCGTCGACGCCGCCGTGCTGTTCAGCGACATCGTCGTGCCGGCCCACGCCGTCGGCTTCGGCATCGACATCACGCCCGGCACCGGCCCCGTCGCCGGCACGCCGTTGCGCGACCGGTCCGATCTCGACCGGCTGCCCGAGCTCGACGTCGAGGCGCACACGCCGTACGTTCTCGCGACCGTCGACGCACTCGCCGCAGAGCTGCCCGACGAGGTGCCGCTGCTGGCCTTCGCCGGTGCCCCGTTCACCGTCGCCAGCTACCTGATCGAGGGCCGCCCGAGCCGCACCTACGAGCACGCCAAGCGGATGATGCACGCGGACGCGCCGTTGTGGGAGGCCGTCATGGAACGTCTCGTCCAGCACGCCGTCGCTTCGATCAGCGGCCAGCTCGACCACGGCGCCCGGGCCTTCCAACTGTTCGACTCGTGGGCCGGGGCGCTGTCCAAGGCCGACTACGACCGCTTCGTCCTGCCGTACTCCGCGGCGGTGTTCGCCGGCGTCGCCGCCCGCCACCCCGAGGCGCCGGGCATCCACTTCGGCATCGGCTGCGATCACCTCCTCGGATCGATGCTCGCCGCCGGCCCGACCGTCCTCGGCCTCGACTGGCGCACGCCGATCGCCGAAGCCCGCGCCCGGCTCGGTGCGGACCTCGTCGTCCAGGGCAACCTCGACCCGGCGCTCGTGCTCGCCGGGCGCGACGTCGCGATCGACGCGGCGCGTACCGTGCTCGCCGACAACGGCGGCCACCCCGGGCACATCTTCAACCTCGGCCACGGCGTCCAGCCGAACACCGACCCGGACGTGCTCACCGCCGTGGTCGACCTCGTCCATGTCGAGACGTCTCGATGACCGCGCTCGCCCGGGAGCCCCGCGCCGGCGCCCGCCGCGCTCCCAGCCCGCCAAGGTGTCGTGTGTCGCCGCACACGACGCACGTGCCGTCTGTGCGGCGACGCGAAAGCCGGACCGGGGATCGGACACCGACGCCCGGTCCCCTGGCGCTGCGCCGATGACGCGGACCGGCGTCGTCGTGATGGCGTACGGCACGCCGCGCACGCCCGCCGAGATCCTGCCGTACTACACCGACATCCGCCGCGGGCGGCCGCCGACCGACGAGCAGCTCGCCGACCTCGTCCGCCGCTACGACGCGATCGGCGGCATTTCACCGCTGGCGGCGCGCACCGAGGCCCAACGCGACGCGATCGCCGCCGCGCTCGGCGAGAGCCATCGCGTCGTGCTCGGGCTCAAGCACGCCGATCCGAAGATCGAGGCGGCGGTCGACGAGCTGGCCGCGCGCGGCGTCGAGCACGTGGTCGGCCTCGTCCTCGCCCCGCAGTACTCGGCGTTCTCCGTCGGCGAGTACCTCGGGCGGATGACCGCCGCCGCCGAGCGCCACGGGATGCGTGCCGACGGCGTGCGCTCGTGGGCCACGGAGCCGGCGTTCGTCGACTTCGTGGCGGCCAACGTCCGCTCGAAGCTGGCGACGATGCCGCCCGGCACGTTCGCACTGTTCACTGCGCACTCGCTGCCGAGCCGCATCGTCGACGCCGGCGACCCGTACCCCGACGAGCTGCGCGCCACCGCTGCCGCGGTCGCCGAGCGTGCCGGGATCGGTGACGATCGGTGGGGCACGGCATGGCAGAGCGCCGGGCGCACGCCCGAGCCGTGGCTCGGGCCCGACGTGCTCGACGCCATCGACGGTCTCGCCGCTGAGGGCCGGCCCGGCGTGCTGGTCGGCGCGGTCGGTTTCGTCGCCGACCACCTCGAGGTCCGCTACGACCTCGACATCGAGGCCCGCCGCCGGGCGACCGATCGAGGCATCGCCTTCGAGCGGACCGCCTGCGTCAACGACGACCCGGCAGTGATGGCCGCGCTGGCCCGACGCATCGCCGAGATGGCTTGATGTTTCGACGCTCGATTCGCTCGATCATCTTGGTCGAGCTTCGCGGAGGGGGATCGCGGAGCACCCCCTCCACACCACCCTCACCTCGCGGCGAGCGTCTGTGGCCAGGGCACTAACCGTGCGGGTCGCGGTCGTCGGCGGGGGGATCGCCGGGTTGAGCGCGGTGCATGCGCTGGTCGCAGGAGAGCACGCGCCGCAGCCCCAGGTCGTCCTGTTCGAGGCCGGCGACCACCTCGGCGGCAAGATCCGCACGACGCCGTTCGCCGGCATCCCGGCCGTCGACGAGGGTGCCGACGCGTTCCTCGCCCGCGTGCCGTGGGCGACGGCGCTGGCTCGCGAGGTCGGCCTCGGCGAGACGTTGACGTCGCCGCAGAGCGGCAAGGCGGCGGTGTGGTTCGACGCGATGCACGACATCCCCGAGGGCCTGCTGCTCGGCATGCCCACCGACCTGCTCGCCCTGTCGCGCAGCCACCTGCTGTCGTGGCGCGGCAAGCTGCGTGCGGCCACCGAGCCGCTGCGCCGGCAGACGTCGCTCGCCCCGGACTCACTCGGCGCCTACGTCCGCGACCGCTTCGGCGAGGAGGTCCACGAGCGCCTCGTCGACCCGCTCGTCGGCAGCATCTACGCCGCCGACACCGACCGCTTCAGCCTCGCTGCCGTCCCGCAGATCGCCGAGCTCGCCGGCCGGTCGCGCAGCGTCCTGCTCGCCGCCCGCACGCGGCCGCCGGCACCGACGGGTCCGGTCTTCTACTCCCCGACCGGCGGGATGGGCGCGCTCGTCGCCGCGCTCGCCGGCGAGGCGACGGCCCGCGGCGTCGAGATCCGCACGTCGGCATCCGTCACCGAGCTGGCCGCCGACGGCCGTGCCTGGCGCGTCGACGGCGAGCCCTTCGACGCCGTCGTCCTCGCCTGCCCGGCGAAGCCGGCGACCAAGCTCCTTGCCGGCGGCGCTGCCGGGTCTGCGTCGACGCTGTCGGCGATCCCCACAGCGGACGTCGTGCTCGTCGCCGTCACCGTCGCCGCCGCCGGCTGGCCGGAGCGGCTCACGGGGCGCAGCGGCTATCTCGTCCCCAAGCCACGCCAGCGGCTGGTGACCGCGGTCTCGTTCGGCTCGCAGAAGTGGGCGCACTGGCAGGTGCCGGGCAAGGTCGTGCTGCGCATCTCCCTCGGCCGCGACGGCCTGCCGGTCCTGCAGCTGACCGACGACGATCTCGTCGCCGCCGCAGTCGACGACGCCAGCCGTCACCTCGGCGTCGACCTGCAGCCCGGCGACGTGCGGATCAGCCGCTTCCCTGCGGCGTTCCCGCAGTACCGGCCGCACCACGGCGAGCGCATCGCCGCCGCCGACGCGGCGCTGCCGCCCGGCATCGCCATCGCCGGCGCCAGCTACCACGGCATCGGCATCCCGGCCTGCATCCGCTCCGGCACGGAGGCGGCGGGCCGCGTGCTCTCCCACCTCGGCGTCTTGCCAGAATGACGCCGTGAGCGAGCGGGCCCAACGACGCCCTTCGGCGGTCGAGACGATCGAAGCGGACGCGTCGGACGGGATGATCGCGGCAGGTGTGATCGGCGCTTCCGGCCACCGCCGGAACGCAACGGTCCAGATCCAGCGGCGGCCGGGACGTCGTGACGCCGTCGGCTTCCGGGTCGGCGTGGCCGTCGCGCTCCTGCTCGCGCTCGCCGGCTGCGGCTCGACCGCCACCAAGGGCTCCTCGGCGCTGCGCACCGTCACCCCGGTCGCGACGACACCGTCGACGATCCCCGCCGAGACGGTCCCCGAGGCGACGATCTCGACGTCGCCGCCCATCCCACTGGCGACGACGACCACCAGCACCACCGCCGTCCTGGCCACCGATGAGCCGACCACCGTCGCCGACGACCCGACCGCCGGGCTGCCCGTTCCCGAGGCCGTCCCGGCCGACCCTCACGCCAGCGAGCCGGTCGTCCCGCTCGGGTCGATCGAGATCCCCAAGATCGGCGTCAGCAAGACCTTCTACGAGGGCGTCACCCTGACGACGCTCGACCGCGGTCCGGGCCACTGGCCCGGCACGGCGATGCCCGGCGAGGTCGGCAACGTCGTCGTCGGCGGGCACCGCACCAGCCACGACAAGCCGTTCCGCAACATCGACAAGCTCGTCGCCGGCGACGAGGTCGTCTTCACCACCGACGCCGGTCGGTTCGTCTACACGGTGACGTCCACCGAGGTCGTCACACCGGACGCCATCCGGATCATCGACCAGACCCCCGAGCACACGGCCACCCTGTTCGCCTGCACCCCGCCGGGATCCACCAGCCACCGCCTGGTGATCCACCTCGTGCTGGCGGCGTAGGACTCCAGCGGAGAGGTCGACCCGTGAGCCGAGCGATGTTCATCTCGTCTGGCTCTGCCAGCCGAACACCGAACCGTGACGATCGGTCGCCTCGCCTGCCGGCCCGGCTCCTTCGCGCCCCCGCCTGATGACGCCGATGTGGGCGCGACGCGCCATGGCACTCGGCGGCGGGCTGCTCGTCGCCGCCTCCCTGCCGCCGTGGGGCTGGTGGCCGCTGGCGTTCGCCGGCGTCGCCGCGTTCGAGCTCGCCCTCGGCAGGAACCCGACGCGCCGCCAACGCGCCGGGCTGGCGTGGCTGTTCGCCGCCGGCTGGCTGCTCGTCGGCATGTGCTGGATGTGGTTCCTGACGATCCCCGGCTACCTCGCCGCATCGGCGATGTTCGCCGGCTACCACGCGCTCGCCGCGCTCGCCGCGCCGACCGGTCGCTGGCGCGTCCTCGGCCGGCCCGCCGCGCACACCCTTGCCGAGGCGGTGCGCTTCGTGTTCCCGTTCGGTGGCGTGCCGCTGGCCAGCCTGGGCATCAGCCAGGCCGCCGGGCCGCTGCTGCCGATCGCTCGCGTCGGCGGCGTGATCCTGCTGACGTGGGTGACGTTCCAGCTCGGCTTCGCCCTCGGCGCGGCGATCGAGCGCGATCGCGACGTCCGCAGGCCCGTGCTGATCGGCGTCGTCGCCGCGCTCGTCCTGGCGCCGATCGCCTGGGTCGCGCCCGACGGCACCGGCGGCACCAACACCGAGCTGCGGGTGACGATCGTCCAAGGCGGCGGACCGCAAGGCACCCATGCGGTCGAGGCCGGTGACGCCGCCGAGGTGTTCGCCCGCCACCTCGACGCGACGCGCACGATCGCGCCAGGCTCGGCCGACCTCGTCGTGTGGCCGGAGAACGTCGTCGACGTCGACGTCTTCGCCGGCAGCGAGCAGCACCGGCTGATCGCCGAGCAGGCGGCGCGGCGTCGGCGCCCCGTTCGCCGTCGGCGTCACCGAGGACGCCGGCCCGGACCACTTCCTCAACGCCCAGGTGATCGTCGCTCCCGACGGCACGATCACGTCGCGCTACGACAAGGTCCGCCGCGTCCCGTTCGGCGAGTACATGCCGTTGCGCGGCCTGCTCGCCGCGCTCGGCGCGCCGACGAACCTCGTCCCGCGTGACGCGGTCGCCGGTACCGGGCCGGCGGTGCTCACCCTGCCGAGCGGTCTGAAGGTCGGCGTGGTGATCTCGTGGGAGGTGTTCTTCGGCGGCCGGGCCAACGAGGGCATCGTCCACGGCGGGACGGTGATCCTCAACCCGACCAACGGCAGCAGCTACACGTGGACCGTCCTGCAGTCCCAGCAGATCGCCTCGTCACGCCTGCGCGCCGTCGAGCAGGGCCGCTGGGTGGCGCAGGCCGCGCCGACCGGGTTCAGCGCGTTCGTCTCCCCCGCCGGCGAGGTCCACGACCGGACCTCGATCAGCGAGCAGGCCGTGATCAGCCGCACCGTCACGACGGCGACGGGCCGCACCTGGTACTCCCGCCTCGGCAACATCCCGTTCGTCGTCCTCGCCACGGTGGCGCTCGCCACCACCGTCGTGTTCGACCGACGGCGACGTGCGCCGAGCCCGGCCCCCACGGGTTGATGCAGGGGAGGCCGGGCGGCTCGAAGTGATCCGTGTCGCGGGTCACGACAGTCATCAGCGCGGGCTCGGCGATCGCGGCGATCAGCCCATCGTCGGGTGCAGCGCTGCCTTGGTTCCTGCAGGAAGGTTGCAGCTCAGCATCTGCTCCACGACGACCACCTCCGATCGATCCACTCGTTCAGACGTCGAGGATCACCGTGACGGGGCCGTCGTTGATCAGCGCGACGTGCATCTCGGTGCGGAAGCGGCCGGTGGCGACGGTCGCCCCGAGCTGGCGGAGGCGGTCGACGACGGCGTCGATCAACGGCTCGGCGTGCTCGGGGCTGGCGGCCTTGATCCAGCTCGGGCGGCGGCCGGCGCTCGTGTCGCCGTAGAGGGTGAACTGGCTGACGACGAGCACCTCGCGGGCCGTGTCGGCGACGCTGCGGTTCATCACCGAGGCCGCGTCGTCCATGATCCGCAGGTGCCACAGGCGCTCGGCGAGCTTGGCCGCCTTCGCCGCATCGTCGTCGTGGGTGACGCCGACCAGCACGCACAGCCCGACGCCGATCGCGCCGACGACCTCGCCACCGACGGTGACGCTTGCTTCGCTGACCCGCTGGACGACGGCACGCATCGCCCAAGTGTTACCCAGCGGTAGCCTGGCGGGCCTATGCCGCAGCTGCCCGACGCGACGACGTCGTCGCTGCCCGACGCGACGACGTCGTCGCTGCCCGACGACGCGCCGCTGCGCATCGCCTACCTCACGTACCGCGGCAAGCCGCACGTCGGCGGGCAGGGCGTCTACACCCGCCACCTGACCAAGGCGCTCGTCGACCTCGGGCACACCGTCGAGGTCTACGGCGGCCAGCCGTACCCGGTGCTCGACGAGCGCGTCGAGCTACACCGGCTGCCGAGCCTCGACCTGTGGAACGACCACTACCCCGGCCGCTTCCCTGCGTACTGGGAGCTGAGGTCGAAGGCCGACGTGATGGAGACGCTGCAGCACGCCCACGGTCGCTTCGCCGAGCCGCTGGCGTTCAGCATGCGCGCCCGCGACCAGTTGAAGAAGCGTGTCCGCGACTTCGACCTCGTCCACGACAACCAGTGCCTCGGCACGTCGATCCTCGACGTCGAGAAGATGATCCCGACGATCGTCACGCTGCACCACCCGATCACCCGCGACCGCGCCCTGGAACTGGCCCACACGAAGACGTGGCGCAAGCGACGCAGCATCGCCAAGTGGTACTCGTTCGTCGAGATGCAGGGGAAGGTCGCCCGGCAGATGCCGCGCATCGTCGTCGTCAGCGAGAACAGCATCAACGACATCCACGCCGACATGGGCGTCAGCCGCGACCGGATGCGACTCGTGCCCGTCGGCGTCGACCCGGAGCTGTTCCAGCCGCGCCCGGACGTCGCCCGCCAGCCGGGGCGGCTGATCACCACCGCGTCGGCCGACGTCGCCCTCAAGGGCCTGGCCTACCTGCTGGAGGCGATGGCCAAGCTGCGCACCGAGCGCGACGACGTCCGCCTGACGATCATCGGCCGGCCACGCGAGGGTGCCAGCGCCGACCTGATCGACAAGCTCGGCCTGCGCCCGCACATCGACTTCGTCAGCGGGGTCAGCGACGAGCGCATCGTCGAGCTGTACGCCGAGGCCGAGCTGGCCGTCGTGCCCAGCCTGTACGAGGGCTTCAGCCTCCCGGCGATCGAGGCGATGAGCACCGGCACCTGTCTGGTGGCGACGGACGGCGGGGCGTTGCCCGAGGTCACCGGCCGCGACGGCGAGACCGTGCTGCAGGCCAAGGCCGGCGACGTCGAGTCGTTGCTCACCGCACTGCGCCGCGGGCTCGACGACGCCGCGCTGCGCGAGCGCGTCGGCGAAGCCGGTCGCCAGCGGGTGGTCGAGCGGTGGAGCTGGCGGCACTGCGCGCAGCTGACCGTCGACCAGTACCGCGAGGTGCTGGCGATGCCGTCCAACCTCGACAAGCTGGCGCGCAACGGCCGGCTGAGCGCAGCTCGGCCGGACGTCACGACCGCGCGACCGCCAGGGAGCCGGACGTGACGGGGCAGGCGCCACAGGCGCCACGGGGGCACAGCCCCCGGCAGCTCAGCCGGCTGAGCGCAGCTCGGCCGGACGTCACGACCGCGCGACCGCCAGGGAGCCGGACGTGACGGGGCAGGCGCCACAGGCGCCACGGGGGCACAGCCCCCGGCAACTCGGCCGGCTGGCTGCGCCGCGCTGATGCTCACCGTCCGCTTCGAACGACTCGGTGTCCGGCCGGGCGACCTCGTGCTCGACGCCGGCGCCGGCTTCGGTCGTCACACGTTCGCGCTGGCCCACGCCGGCGCGGACGTCGTCGCACTCGACTACGCCGACGACGAGGTGATCGGCACTCGGGCGACGTTCGGCGGGATGATCGAGGCCGGCGAGATCGACGCGGCGCGCTACGTCGGCGTGCTGCGCGGCGACGCGACGCGGCTGCCGTTCCCGGACGCGACGTTCGACCGGGTGATCACCAGCGAGGTGCTCGAGCACATCCAGGACGACGTCCGCGCGATCGGCGAGCTGCAGCGGGTGCTCAAGCCCGGCGGCACGTTCGCCGCGACCGTGCCCTCCGAGTGGCCGGAGAAGGTCAACTGGCGGCTGAGCGACGAGTACCACGCCCCGAAGTCGGTCGGCGGCCACGTGCGGATCTACAGCTCGACCGAGCTGAAGGCCAAGCTGCGCAGCGCCGGCCTCGACGTCACCGGCGACCACCACGCCCACGCGCTGCACTCGCCGTACTGGTGGCTGCGGTGCGCTGTCGGTCCGCGGCGCACGGACTCCAAGGCGGTCAACGCCTACCAGCGGATGCTGGAGTGGGAGATCGTCGAGCAGCCGCGCTCGATGCGCCTCGTGGAGCGGGCGCTGTCACCCCTCCTCGGCAAGAGCTACGTGATCTACGCGAGGAAGGTCGTCGACGTGGCCGGCTCGGACGCTCACGCCCGCACGGACGACGCCGCCACGCGCCTGGACGCTCACGCCCGCACGGACGACGCTGGTCTGCGGGGTGGCGGGTGACGTTGCCGGATCTGCCCGGTGTGCTCGGCGCCGGTGAGGTGCGCGCCACCGCCGAGTGGATCGCCTCGCTGCAGCTGCCGACCGGGATGATCCCGTGGTTCCCCGGCGGTCACTGCGACCCGTGGAACCACGTCGAGACGGCGATGGCCCTCGACGTCGCCGGGCTCCACGCCGCCGCCGCCCACGCCTACCGTTGGCTCGCCGACATCCAACGCCCCGACGGCAGCTGGTGGAACTACTACCTGCCGGACGGCTCCGTGGAGGAGGCCAAGCTCGACACCAACGTCTGCGCCTACCTCGCCACCGGGCTGTGGCACCACTGGCTGTGCACCGCCGATCGTGCGGTGATCGACGAGATGTGGCCGACGCTGCGCGCCGCGCTCGACTGGGTGCTGTCGATGCGCCGCCACGACGGGACGATCCTGTGGGCACGCAACGCCGAGGACGCCCCGTGGGACTACGCGCTGTTGACCGGCTCGGCGAGCATCGCCCACGCGCTGCGCTGCGCGGTGCACCTCGCCGCGGTGGTCGGCGAGCGCCACCGGGCCTGGTCGGCCACCGCCGACGTGCTCGCCGAGCGGGTGGCCAACGCGCCCGAGGCGTTCGAGCCCAAGGAGCGCTGGGCGATGGACTGGTACTACCCGGTCCTCACCTCGACGCTGACCGGCGAGCCGGCCAAGGCCCGCCTCGCCGAAGGCTGGGAGACGTTCGCCATGGAGGGCAAGGGCATCCGCTGCGTCAGCGACGAGGACTGGATCACCGCCTCGGAGACCGCCGAGTGCTCGATCGCCCACTCGGTGATCGGCGACCGCTCGACGGCCACCGATCTGCTGGCCTGGACGCGCTCGCACCGCCGGGCCGACGGCGCGTACTGGACCGGGGTCGTCTACCCGACCGAGGAGCACTTCCCCGCCGACGAGGTGTCGGCCTACACCGGCGCCGCGGTCGTGCTGGCCGCCGACGCGATCGCCCGTGCGAGCCCGGCCGCCGGCGTCTTCTGTACCTGAACGTGCTCCGGTCGCAGCCGAGCTGCTCCCTGCGCCTGCCGTGCTCGCCGCCGCCGCAGCGCTTCGACGCTCACCGCGTCTCGAATCGCTTCGTCAACCGGCGGGGGTGATCGAGGCGGGGTCCGCTGCCGCGGTGGTGGCGACGATGCCGTCGATCGTGGCGTCGAGCAGCGTGGTGGCATCGTCGGCCTTCACACCGCTGAAGCCGACGAACAGCCCGATCTGGATGTCGTCGGTGAGCCAGTCCGTCTCGCAGAACGCGACGGTGCCGCTGTCGTTCACGCAGTACGGGTGCAGCGTGCCGCCACGGAAGTCGATCGTGTCCTCGAACGTCACGTCGTCGGAGCCCGAGGACCGCTTGACGTAGGCCTCGAAGTCGTCCGGCGCCGGCTGCCCGACGATCACGCCGATCTGGTTGACGCTGTCGTCGGATGCATCCCCGCAGACGGCGAACACCGGGTCACCGGCGTCGTCGGGGCGCCTGATCGAGTCGAACACCGAGCCGCTGAGCGTCGACGCGTCGAGACCGCTCGGCGCGCTGGCCAGCAGGGTGTCGAAGTTCGCCACCGCGCACGCCGACTGGTCGGCCTGAGCACCGGCGTCGGCGACGTTCGCGGCGTCGATCAGCTTGCCGAGGTTGGCGCTGGCCGCCGAGGAGTCGATGTCGAAGCCGACGGTCGAGACGACCTTGACCGTGCCGGGATCCGAGCCCTCGAGATCCTTGACGATGTCGGCGAGATCGTCCTTGATCCACTCGGTGGTGACCGCCGTCGACGCACCCTTGCCACTCGTGAAGATCGCCGTCATCAGCTCCTTGTCGAACCAGGCGGTGGCGCACAGCGGCGTGTCGTCGCTGCCCTTGTCCGGCGTCGTGCAGAACGGCAGCAGCGTGCCGCCGCGGAACGACGACGTCTTCTCGAACTTCGGCGTCGCGGCCTGGATCGTGCGGCCGATGTAGGCCTGGATGTCCTCCGGTGGCGCCGCCGCGGCGGTGACGCCGTAGACCAGCGACCCGTCGTCGGTGAGGGTGACGCACTGCAGCAGCAACGGGTCGGCGCGCACCTCCGTCTGGGTGATCGCGGCGCGGTCGCCACCCTTGGCCGCCTTGGCGGCGTCGAAGCCGTCCGGGGCGTCGTCGGCGAGGTCGTCGATCCCCTGGAACGGGCACTCCTTCAGCTCGGCGAGGTTCGTCGTCCGGTCGAGCTTCGCCGCGGTCGTCGTGTCCTCGACCGCCCCGCTGGCCTTGACGGCGTTGATGTTGCCGTCACCGTCGTCGCCCCCGAACACGAGCAGCCCGCCGACGACGAGCGCAGCGACGACGATCACCGCCGCACCGATGATCGCGATCAGCCGCGTCCTCGACTGCTTCGCCGGCGCCGGCTGCTCCGCGCCGATGGGCGGCAGCGGGTTGAACGCGACGGTCGGTTGCTCCGGCTGATACGGCGCACCGCCGCTGGTCGGGGGCGGCAGGTTGCTCATCGCCGGTCACACTACGTGAAGGGTGTGACACGGTCGCCGTTCATCCCGCGGTGACCTCAGGGGTTGCTGGCGATGGTGACCTCGTCGGTCGCCGGCGCGGACGACGGCACCGACTATGGCACCGACGACGACGGAACGTCGGTGCCGAAGCGCTGGACCATCGACGGCAGCTCGTGCTCGAGCGCGGCCGAGATCTGCGAGGCGGTGATCTCACCGCCGGCGATCTGCATCCCGAAGACCACGCCGCCGCCGTCGGCCACCCAATCGGCACCGCAGCCGCCGCGGAACTCGGTGCTCGGCGTGACGCACCACGAGTAGATCGTCCCGCCGGCGTGCTTGCGCGGGTCCTCGAGCTTGACCTTGGCGCCGTCGAGCAGCGCGGTGAGGTACTTGCTGTAGGAGTCGGTCGGCACGGGCGTGGCGTAGACGTACAGCGAGCGGCCGGTGCGCAGGCGGTCGTCGGGCGTGGCCGCCGAGCAGAGCACCTGATCGACCTCGGTGTCGCTGCCCTTGACGATCATCGGGGTCGACTCCACCGGGGTCGACGCGAAGCTGATGTCGTCGCCGAGATCGCCGACGATCGACGACATCGGCCCGAACGGGCAGGTGGCGAGCTGCGTGTCGCTGTCGACGCCGTCGAGCAGCTGCTGCAGCGTGCTGACGGCGTCGTCGGTCGCGATCGTCGAGCTGCTGCCGCCCCCGCGGCGTCCGATGAACGTACCGACGAGGACCACCACGACGACGATCACGGTCGCGATGACGATCGCCTTGGCGCGTGGCGACAGCCGCGTCCACGCGTTCGGCTTCCGCTTCGGGGCTGGCTTCGTCGACGCCGGTCGCTGGCCCCCACCCGACCCCTTCGGCCGCGGCGAGACCGTCGGGCCGGTGCGCGCCGCGTCGGCCCGAGCCCGGCGCTCGGCGAGCCGCCGGTCGTCGTCCGGGTCCGGCAGCGGCGGTGGCGGCGTCGGGCTCGGCATCGCCGGCCAGCGTATTCGGCGCCGACGGTCGGCGTCCGCGGCTCGGCGCCGTCAGCGCGATGCGCAGGATCCCGCCGGTCGTGATGCCAGCGTCCGGCGAGGGCGCCCCGCTCCGTCGGCGCCCGCGGCGCGGTCGTACGCTCGCGGTGACCGTTGAGGGGGTTTCGTGGACGATCTGCACATTCGCGACGGGTTCGTGGTCGACGGGACGGGGGCGCCGGGACGCAACGCCGACGTCGCCATCCGCGACGGCGTGATCACCGCCGTCGGCGAGGTCGACGGGTCGGCGCGCCGCACGGTCGACGCCGGCGGGGCGCTGGTGACACCTGGGTTTGTCGACATCCACACGCACTTCGACGGCCAGGTGTGCTGGGACAAGCAGGTCACCCCGTCGTCGTGGCACGGCGTCACCACGGTGGTGATGGGCAACTGCGGCGTCGGCTTCGCGCCGGTCCGCCCGGGCACCGAAGCCGAGCTGGTGGCGCTGATGGAGGCGGTCGAGGACATCCCCGGCACGGCGCTGCACGAGGGCATCCCGTGGGGCTGGGAGTCGTTCGGCGAGTACCTCGACGCGATCGACACGCCGTACAGCGTCGACATCGGCGCGCAGGTCCCGCACGTCGCCCTGCGCTACTACGTGATGGGCGAGCGCTGCTACGACGACGCCACCGCCGACGACATCGCCCGGATGGCCGACCTGAGCCGCGGCGCGCTCGCCGACGGCGCGCTCGGCTTCTCGACCTCGCGCTTCTACGGCCACCGCAACAAGCAGGGCCAGGTGGTGCCGGGCACGCACGCCAGCGCCGACGAGATGGTGGCGATCGCCGAGGCCCTGCGCGACGGCGGCCACGGGACGATGGAGATCATCTCCGACCACATGGACGACCCCGACGAGCTGGCCTGGATCGAGGCGATCGCCCGCATCGTCGGCCGGCCGATCACGCTGCTGTCGGGCGCGCCCGTGGGCGGCAGCATCTGGCAGCTCGCCGACCGCGTGCGTGCCGAGGGCCTGGAGATCCGCCCGCAGGTCGGCGCCCGCCCGGCCTCGGTGCTGATGACGCTGGAGGGCACGCTCAACCCGCTGCGCCAGTTCCACTCCTACTCGGCGATCAAGGACCTGCCGATCGCCGAGCAGCGCGCCGCGCTGCGCGACCCGGCGTTGCGGGAGCGGTTGCTGGACGACGAGCGCAAGGTCCACCGCTACGCCGACACGAACCTGATCCTGTCGACGTGGCACAAGATGTACGTGCTGCCCGCCGACCTGAGCTACGAGCCGACGTACGCCGATTCGCTGGCCGGCATCGCCGAGGCGCGCGGCGTCGACGTCCGCGAGGTGCTGATGGACGTGATGGCCGACGGCCGCCCGATCCTGTTCCTGTTCGGCAACTACCCCGAGCACCTCGACGGCCAGGTGGAGGCGATCGAGCACCCGCAGTCGGTGTTCGGCCTGTCCGACGGCGGCGCCCACTGCGGCGTGCTGTGCGACGCCAGCGTGCCGACGTACATGCTCGCCTACATGACGAGGGACCGACCGCGCGGCACGATGCGCCTGGAGCACGTCGTCCACAAGATGACCCAGGACACGGCCCGGCTGTACGGGATGCACGACCGCGGCGTCCTCGCCCCCGGCTACCGAGCCGACGTCAACGTGATCGACTACGACGGGCTGCGGCTGCACGACCCACAGATCGTCCACGACCTGCCGGCCGGCGGTCGACGGATCGTCCAGCGCGCCAGCGGCTACCGCGTGACGGCGTGCGCCGGCGAGGTCACCTACGAGGACGGCGAGCACACCGGGGCGATGCCCGGCCGCCTGGTGCGCGGCGGGCGCTGACCCTCGTCGGGTGTCGGGCGTGGTCCGTCAGCCCGGGCGCTCTCGAGCTCGACGAACGAGGTCACGCCGCGTGAGACCCGTCGCCCCGCGCTTTGTGTCAGCGCACAAAGCGACGCGAGCGTTTGTGCGCTGACACAGATCGCGGCGTGCTGGGCCTCAGTCCACCCGGGTGAGGATGCGCAGGCTGCCGGTGGCGCTGCGGAGGCGGAAGCGGCCGCTGTTCAGCGCCGGCAAGAAGATCTCCTCGTACGGCGGGCGGCCGCCGTCGGCGGGGTCGGGGAACACGTCGTGGATCGCCAGCGTGCCGCCCACGGCGACGTGCGGGGTCCAGCCGGCGTAGTCGGCGCGGGCCGGCTCGACGCCGTGCCCGCCGTCGATGAGCAGCATCGCCAGCGGCGTGCGCCAGTTGGCGGCGACGATGGCGGAGCGGCCGACGACGCCGACGACGACGTCGTCGAGGCCGGCGTCGTCGATGGTCGCCCGGAAGGTCGGCAGCGTGTCCATCCGCCCGGTGCGGGCGTCGACGACGGTCGGGTCGTGGTGCTCCCAGCCGGCCTGGTTCTCCTCGCTGCCGTGGTGGTGGTCGACGGCGTAGACGACCGTGCCGCCCACGCGAGCGGCGGCGCCGAGCCACACCGTCGAGCGCCCGCAGTACGAACCGACCTCCAGCAACGGCAGGCCCGGCACGGCCCGCATCGCCTCCAGCGCGGCGTCGAACAGCGCGTCGCCCTCCGCCGGCGGCATGAACCCCTTGGCCGCCAGCGCATGGGCGCGCAGCTCGGCGGACAACCCCGACGCGGCTACCACGTGTCCCAGTGGATGATCGTGTCCGGCTCCGGTCGCGCCGCCGGCTTGAAGTCGGCGCCCTTCGTGTAGGCCAGCGGGCTGAGGCACAGCTGCTGGACCTTGTCGAACGGGATGCCGAGGATCTCGGCGACGGCCTGCTCCTGCATGAGGTGCATCGTGGTCCAGCACGTGCCGAGGCCACGGACGCGGGCGGCGAGCATCAGGCTCCACATCGCCGGCAGGACGTTGCCGAGCATCGACGCCGTCATGATCGCCGGCAGGCTGTCGATCCGCCCCGACGTGCACGGGATCACCAGCACCGGCGCCTCGCCCATGTGCTCGCCGAGGTAGTCGGCCGACGAGGCGCTGCGCTGCTGCTGGGCGTTGGCATCCGCCGAGCCCTTGTCGATCGAGCCGATGTACACCCCGTCGAGCTTCGAGTACACCGCGTAGCACTGCCGGTAGATCTCGCCGATCGCCGCCCGCTTGTCGGCGTCACGGACGACGACGAACTGCATCGTCATGTTGTTCGAACCCGACGGTCCCTGCATCGCCAGGGCGACGCACTCGCGCACGACGTCGTCGGGCACCGGCCGCTCGAAGTCGAGCCGCTTGCGCACCGCCCGCGTCGTCGACAGCAGCTCGTCAGGCGTCAAGTTGAGCACCGCCGGATGCTACGCCGACGCTTCGATCCCGGGGAGGCTCGTGCCGGGTCACACCCGGCGGCGCGACCGCCAGGGAACCCGCCGGACGGGTCGGCCTCAGCCGACCAGATAGACGCGGTTGCCGTCGACGCTGGTGACGTAGAGCTCGCCGTCGGGGCCGGCGGCGACCGAGGAGATCGAGGGGACGTCGCCGAGGACGACCTCGCGAGCCACGGCACGGTCGACGATCTCCAGGGCGCGGACCTCGCCGGCGCAGTAGTCGCCGTAGACGTACCAGCCGTCGAGCGCCGGGATCTGGGTGCCGCGGTACAGCGCGCCACCGCTGATCGAGCAGCCGCCCTCGTCGTGGGAGTACTCGAAGATCGGCGGCACCGCTCCCTGCGTCGGCTGGTCGGTGTTGAACCGGTGCGAGCCCTCGAACGCGCTCCACCCGAAGTTCCAGCCACGGCCACCGCCCTCGTCGGCCCAGGCGGCGTCGACCTCCTCCCACTCGCCCTGTCCGACGTCGGCGATCCACAGATCACCGGTCGACGGGTCGAAGCTGAACCGCCACGGGTTGCGCAGCCCGACCGACCAGATCTCGGGGCGGGCACCGGCGACCCCGACGAACGGGTTGTCGGCCGGGACGGTGTACGGCTCGCCGCCGGCGGCCCGCGGGTCGATGCGCAGGATCTTGCCGAGCAGCTGGCGCACGTCGAGCCCACGCCGCTCGGGGTCGCCGCCGGAGCCGCCGTCGCCCATCCCGACGTACAGCATCCCGTCGGGCCCGAACGCCAGCTGGCCGCCGTTGTGGTTGGAGTACGGCTGGTCGATCTCCAGCACCTCGCGCAGCGACGACGCATCCATCGTGCCGTCGGCGGCGACGGGCACCTCGGCGATGTGCGTGTTGCCGCCGTCGGTGCCGGTGTAGTCGACGTAGGCGAGCGCCTCCGTGGGATGGAACGCCAGGCCGAGCAGGCCCTGCTCGCCACCGGAGCGGACGAGCGAGGTGACGTCGAGCACCGGCTCGCCGACGGTGCCGTCGGCGGCGACGGGAACGATCGTGCCGCCGCGCTCGACGACGAACAGGCGGTCGTCGCCGGGGCGCACGGCGACACCGGTCGGCTGGTCGACCTCGGCCAGCTCGACGAGTCGCACCGACGGGGTGCCGCCGGCCGGGGCGGTCGGCGGCGCGGCGGTGGCAGCAGTGGACGTCGTCGCGCCGGTGCCGAGCGTGCCGTCGGGCTCGGGCTCGGGCTCGGGCGACGGCGACGGCGCGGCGGCCGGCGGCGCGGACGTCGACGCCGAGCTCGTCGGCACGTCGGCGAACGTCACCGACGGCGCCGAGCCGCGGTCGTCGTCGCTGCCGCAGGCGGCGGCGACGAGCGACCCGGCCAGCACGGCGAAGCCGGTCAGCGCACGGCGCCGGCGCGACGTCATCCCTCGTCCAGCCGCACCAGGCCCTCCTGGACCACGGTCACCACGAGGCGCCCGTCGGCGGTGTAGATCGCCCCGCCGGCCAACCCACGGGCGGCCCCGGTGGAGAACGACGTCTGGTCGTACAGCAGCCACTCGTCGGCACGAAACGGCCGGTGGAACCACATCGCATGGTCGAGGCTGGCCATCTGCAGGTTCGGGCTGTCCCACGACCAGCCGAACGGCAGGACGGTCGTGTCGAGCAGGGTCATGTCGCTGGCGTAGGTGACGATGCAGGCGTGCAGCGTCGGGTCGTCGGGCAGCTCGCCGTCGGCGCGCAGCCACACCCGCTGGCCCGTGGCCGGCTCGCCCTCGCGGGTGAACGGGTGGCCGTCGATGTGCCGCAGGTCGATCGGACGGGGCCGCTCGTACCAGTCGCCCATCCGCTCCTTGAACGGCGCCATGCTCGTCTTGAAGTCCGGCAGCGACAGGGGATCGGGCAGGTCGCCCGGCATCTGCAGCTGATGGTCGGGGCCGCCCTCGGGGTCGTGGAAGCTGGCCTGCAGGTTGAAGATCGCCCGGCCGTGCTGGATGGCGACGACGCGCCGGGTGGAGAAGCTGCGCCCGTCACGGATGCGGTCGACCTCGTAGAGGATCGGCACGGTCGGGTCACCGGGGCGCAGGAAGTAGGCGTGCAGCGAGTGGACCATCCGGGTCGGCTCGTCGACGGTGCGGTGGCATGCGACGAGCGCCTGGCCGGCGACCTGACCGCCGAACACGCGCTGGCGCTTCTCGTCGGGTGAGCGGCCACGGAAGATGTTGACCTCGATGGCTTCGAGGTCGAGCAGGGTGACGAGATCGTCCAGGGCAGTCATGAGACCCCCATGTTCGCAGACAGCCGAGGGACCGCCAGCGAGCCGGGCGCCGATGTGGCGAAGCGGGCGCGAACCCAGCGAGCGGGCAGCCTCCGGGAGGCACAGCTCAGCCGACGCGCTGCAACTCGATCCGCCGTGCGACCGGGTCGGCCTCGTCGAGGCGGACCCGGACCGGGTCGCCGGGCTGCACGCCGTGGGCGACCACCCGCCCGACGACGGCGAGATCGACGAGCTGCACTCGGGCGCCGCGGTCGTCGACGTCGGTGACGACGGCGTCGAACGAGCGGCCCTCCTGGCCATGGAGCACGACGGCCTCGGCGAGGTCGATGACGGCGCGCTCGATGCTGCCGGCGTGAGCGTCGGCGCGGTGCATGACCTCGGGCAGGCGATCGAAGGCCTCGGTCGCCGCTGCGGGCACGGCGTCGCCGTTGGCGACGGCCAGCGCGGCCCGGACGACGTAGCGGTCCGCCAGCCGCCGCAACGGGGCGGTGGCGTGGGCGTAGGTCGCCGCCATCGCCGCGTGCCACGGCACCTCGCCGGCGCGGAACGGGACGTACTCGGCGCCGCCGCCGGCGCGACGGATCGCCAGCATCAGCGCGGCCTGGCGGGCGTCGGCGGGGTCGAGGCGGCGGCCGAGGTCGGCGAGCGCCTCGGTCGCCGGCCAGTCGACGCCGAACGCCTTGGCGGTCAGCCGCAGCCGCCGCGCGGCGCGCTCGTCAGGCTCGGCCATGGTGCGGAACAGCCCTGTGCCGGCCGCCTGCAGGGCACCGGCGACGGCGAGGTTCGTGGCCAGCGACAGCGCGGCGTTGCGGTCCTCGGACACCAGCCGCTCGCGCAACGCCAGCGCGTAGCCGCCGTCGACGGGCTCCACGCCCTGCTCGGGCGGGTCGACGCGGCTGGCACCGCGGCGCAGTTCGGCGTCGTGGATCCGCCCGGCCAGCTCGACGAACCCGGCCGGGAGGTCGTCGTCGCCGACCGTCTCGTAGGCGAGCTTGGCGCGGCTGCACACGATCGCCCGCTCGGCGCCGTCGAGACGGACGTCGCCGTCCGGCCCGACGCGCACGGCGAACACCACGGCGGGGCGCGGCCCGTCGGGCAGCAGGCTGGCGGCACGCTCGGACAGCAGCGGCGGGTAGAGCGGAGCGCGGCCGTCCGGGAGGTAGATCGTCTCGCCGCGGCGCCACGCCTCGGCGTCGAGCGCGTCGCCGTCGTCGACGAACCAGGCGACATCGGCGATCGCGTAGCGCAGCAGCAGGTCGTCGCCGGCGGCCTCGATGGCGAACGCCTGGTCGAGGTCGGTCGACGGTGCCGGGTCGAGCGTCACGAAGCCGACGTCGGTCCGGTCGACGTGGTCCGACGGCGCCCGCTGCGCGGCCCGCTCGGCAGCGGCGAGCACGTCGGCCGGAAACTCGGCGGGCACGTCGAACTGCTCGCGGATCGCCGCCAACCCCGCCGCCAGCGCCCCCGCCGGATCAGTGATCGCCTTCACCAACCTCCACCTCTCCGAGTCGCAGGCGTCCCTCCGAGCTTCCAGGTGTCCCTCCGAGTCGGAGGTGTCCACCCGAGTCGCTGGCGCGCCCCCGGGGAGCAGGTGGGACTCGCCTGGACACCTGGGACTCGAACACCGGCGACGGGCACCGACACGGACCCCGCTCCTCGAAGCTCGATGAAGATGAGCGAGCGCAGCGAGCGAATCGAGCGTCGAGACCTTCACCCTGCCGCGCGGCGCCAGGGCAGGTCGGCGGTGAAGCGCTCGGCAGCGGGATGCGGATCCATCAGCAGCTCGTGGACCAGCGGCCGGCCGGCGTCGGGATCGTGCGCCGTCTGGCAACCCGCGCACCAGTAGACGAGACGGTGCCGGGCCCCCCGGTCGACGCGCACCGTGTCGCCGCAGCGGCCGCAGCGCTGCCCGTTACGGCCGTAGACGACGAGCGACTCGCGGGTGTCGACCGGGGTGAGCGCCACCGCGCCGGCGACCGTGGCGCGCACGTCGGCCGCCGCGGTGTGCACCAGCCGGGCGCACTCCCCCTCGCTCAGCTCACCGATCGCCGCCCACGGGTGCAGGCCGCAGCGGTACAGCGCCTCGCTGCGGAACACGTTGCCGATCCCGGTGGCGACGTGCGGGTCGAGCAGGGCCTCGCACACCGGGGTCTGCGGGCGGGGATGGTCGAGCAGCCGGCCGAGGCAGCGGTCGAGGTCGGCGCCGGGCGCACTGACGTCCGGGGCGCAGCCGCCGAACGCGGGATGACGCTCGACGTCGAGCTCGCGGAACGTCTCGACCTCGGCGGGCCCGAAGCACGCCGCCACCCAGCCGGCGACGGTGATCGCCACGAGCATCCGGTCGGACGGGCGCCGCCACGGCTCGCCGTCGCGATAGACGTGCCACTCGCCGCCCCAGCGCAACCGGCTGCGCACGACGAACCCGTCGTCCCAGACGACGTCGAGCAGCCGGCGGTGCGCGTGCACCCGCTCGATCACTCGCCCGGGCACGGGCGCCGGACCGTCGATCGCCGCGGCGTCGAAGCGCACCGCGGCACGTCCGACGAGCGCCGTCCGCAGGGCCGAGACCACATGGCCCGGACTGGCGAGGCGTGTGCGAGCCCCTTCTTGCACGAAGCCGATGGTACGTGACGGGGCGGCCCGGATCGGGGACCCCTGCCCGGGGCGGTGCCGGCGGGGTCGCAGTAGCGTGGACGCCGTGCAGGACGCCACCGACGACGCTGCTCTCGACGACGCGATCGTCGACGAGACGGAGACGGGCTTGGACGTCGACGCGGCGATCGACGCCGTCGAGTTCGAGCACCTCCCCGACGAGGAGGGCGTGTCCGACCCGATCGCCACGGCCCGCCGGCGCCACGGCACCGCCGGTGCCGTCCTCGCCGCCGGCCTGTTCGGCATCGACATCGCCCTCGGGCGCAAGCCGCGTGAGGACATCCCCGTCGTCGTCACGGCGAGCTCGGAACCGACCGACATCGACACCGACGGCATCCGCGTCGACGTCGACGAGCAGACCTCGGTCGTCGCCCCGGCCCTGCCGCGTCAGGAGCCGCCCGGGCGCAGCGGGCGACGGCGCCGGGGGCGGCGCACGACGTAGCGATGCACGACGTCTTCGTGATCCGCCAGGCGCATGTCATCATCATCGTCGGCAACGGCTACTTCACGGGACCCTGATGAGCGACTACCTCGACACGAAATCCGGCTGGCTCTCACGTTCGGAGCTGGAGAGCATCCGGGCGAACGTGCCCCTCGTCTACGTCGACGCCGTGCCCGTACGCGTCGACGAGCTCGGCCAGGTCACCCACGTCGGGCTGCTGCTGCGCCAGGCGGCCGACGGGACCCTGAGCCGGATGGTGGTGTCCGGCCGGGTGCTGTTCGGCGAGCGGGTCCGTGACGCCCTGCTGCGCCACCTGGAGAAGGACCTCGGCCCGGTGGCGCTGCCGAACATCCCGCCGGGCGTCGCCCCGTTCACGATCGTCGAGTACTTCCCCAGCCCGGAGATGAGCGGCTTCCACGACCCCCGCCACCACGCCGTCAGCCTGGCGTTCGTCGTGCCGGTCGCCGGCGACTGCCAGCCGACGCAGGAGGCGCTCGATCTCGCCTGGTTCACGCCGGCCGAGGCGGTCAGCGACCGGGTCCGCCGAGAGATGACCGGCGGTCAGGACCGCCTCATTCGCCTGGCCCTCGCCCACGTCGGTGCCCTCCCCTGATCCCGCATGGAGTGCCAGGCGCGCGGTTGGAGTGCCACGTGCGCGATGGAGTGGATTCCGCGCCCCCGTCGCGCGGCAGCCACTCCATCGCACCGCTGACACTCCAAGGCCCGACGCCCGCGGGATGACGACGTGAGTGGCGGCGGCGCGGTGACGGTCGTCGGTGATCTGGTCGAGGACGTCGTCGTCTGGCTCACCGGGCCGGTGACCGTCGGGACCGACAACCCGGCGGCGGTGCGCCGCTCGCCCGGTGGCAGTGCGGCGAACGTCGCCGCTGCGGTGGCCCGCGCCGGCGGGCGGGCGCGCTTCGTCGGGCGCGTCGGCGACGACGGATCAGGGGACGTGCTCGCCGCCCAGCTCGGCGCCGCCGGCGTCGACGTGCGCGTCCAGCGCGGCGGGCGCACCGGAACCGTCGTCGTCCTCGTCGATCCCGACGGCGAGCGGACGATGTTCCCCGACCGCGGCGCGGCCGCCGCCCTCCAAGGGATCGACCCGGCGTGGCTCGACGGCACGGCCGTCCTGCACGTTCCGGCGTACGGGCTGCAGACGGCGGCGACGGTGCTGGTCGACGCCGCCCGGACCGTGCGCGCCGCCGGCGGCGCCGTGACCGTCGACGTCTCGGCGACGTCGGTCGTCGACGCGCTCGGCGCCGGCGCGCTGTGCGAGTTGTTCGGCGAGCTGGCGCCGGCGATCGTCTTCGCCAACCACGACGAGGCGGTGGCACTCGGGGTGATCGACACCTGCCCGCCGTGGCCCGTCGTCGTCAAGCGCGGCCCGCAGCCGGCGCTCGTCGTGCGGCCCGACGGATCGATCACGGAGGTCCCGGCTGTCGCCGTCGACCGCGTGCGCGACACCACCGGCGCCGGCGATGCGTTCGCCGGCGGCTTCCTCGCCGCATGGACCGCCGGCGCCGGGACCGATCTCGTCGCCGCCTGCGCCGCCGGTCACGCTGCGGCGGCCGCCGTCCTCGGTCGCGCCGGCGCCCGCTGACCCGCCGGACGCGGGCCGCAGGACGTGCCATCAGCGACACACTTCCCGGCCCGCGTCGCCGTCTCAGCCGGCGGCGGCCTCGATCAGCAGGAGGACGCCGAACACGACGAACGCTGCGGCAGCGCCGTAGCGGATGGCCCGCTCCGGCAGGCGGGTGCCGAGCAGCTTGCCGACGCCGATCGCCAGCGCATCGGCGGCGACCATCCCGATCGTCGAGCCGAGCCACACCCAGAACAGGCTGTGCGTCGTCGCCAGCGTGATCGTCGCCAGCATCGTCTTGTCGCCCAGCTCGGCGAGGAAGAACGCGCTGCTCGCGGCGACGATCGCCGAGCGGCTGTCGCGCGTCGCCTTCGACGCCTCGTCCTCGTCGAGCTTGTCGCCGCGCAGCGTCCACGCCGCGAAGCCGAGAAAGGCCAGTCCGGCGAGGACGTTGATCAGGCGGGTCGGCAGGGCGACGGACAGCACGCCGCCGACGACCACCGACACGGCATGCACGGTGGCGGTGGCGATCGTGATGCCGATGAGGATCGGCAGCGCCCGGTAGCGGGTGGCGAACGTCAGCGCCATCAACTGGCTCTTGTCGCCGAGCTCGGCGACGAAGATGACGGCAAAGGAGAGCAGCAGCGCGTCCATCTTCGTCGGGCTCCATTCCTGGTTCGCCGTGTGCCTCCCGGGCCGAGGAGCCGGGGACGCCTCGGCCCGACGACCCACGTGTGGTAGTTCGTCTGGCCGAAGGTCTTGCTCACCCGCCGGAGCAGGCCCGGGGACCGGGGCTCATCACCCAGCGTGTCGATCTCCCGGCGAGGAGCTACTCCCCTTCACCGCCGGCGAGACTAGCGCATCGACGCTCACTCGTTCCGTCGAGTTGACCGGGGCGGCCAGCGGCCGCACCCAGCTTGCAGTGCGCCTCACGGAGACCGTGTCGGCGCACGGCGGAGGGGATCGCGGAGCGCCGCCCCCTCCGCACCACCCCACCGGTCACCGAACGTCGGTGGCGACGGTGCTCGCCGCCGGCGCGGCGATCGCCTCGATCAGCTCGGCGACCTCCGGGGCTTCGAGCGAGCGGATCGTCAGGTCCGCCCCGAGCTCGGCGAGCGTCTCGAACGGCGTCGTCCCGGTGGCGACCAGCGCGCAGCGCACGCCGTTGTCGCGGGCGCAGGCGAGGTCGCGCCGGGTGTCGCCGATCACCCACACCCGCTGCCGGTCGACGTCCAGGCCAGCCGCCTCGGCCCGGCACATCGCCGTGGCGACCAACTCGGCGCGGTCGATGTGGTCGCTGCCGTAGCCGCCGACGTCGAAGCGCAGCGGCGCGCCGAGGCCGGCGCCGCGCACCTTGATCCGGGCGACCGGCTCGAGGTTGCCGGTGACCAGGCCCTGAACGACCCCGCGATCGTCGAGCGCGGCGATGACCTCGTGGACGCCGGTGAGCGCCCACGTGTCGGCGGCGAACTCGGCCTCGCGGCGCTCGTACTCGGCCTGCACCTCGGCGAGCAGCCGCGGCGCCAGGGCCAGGTCGCAGCCCGCGGCGTCGAGGATCAGCTCGGCGATCTTCGGATCGGTGCGCCCGCCGAAGTCGAGCTTGGCCGTCGGCCACTCGGCGCCGGCGACGGTGCGCAGCGCCGACACGAAGCTGCGCGTCCCCGCCTTCGCCGCCCGCAACAGGGTGCCGTCGACGTCCCACAGCACGATCGGCGACGGCGCGGACATGCCAGCCGAGGCTACCGCCGGGTCGCTCCGGGGTCCGCCTTCCTGGCTCGCCCGCAAGACCGCCGACGAGGCGCCGGCATATGCCGGGTGCTCGGTGCGCCCGTTTGCGGGACGCGGCCGCGAGGTACGGCAGGGCACCCTGGCCCGCCCCGCGGAGGAAGCGCCTGTGGGCTCGTCCGCGAGCATGTCCGACGTGCACGTCGACCGGCACGTGCACCACACCGATCGGCGCCGCCGCGCGCTGCTGACGGCGCCACCTGGCAGGCGCTGACGCTCGCCGACGCGTCCGTCGAGATCGGCGTGACCCTGCTCGCCACGGCGGCCGCGGCCGCCGTCTTCCGGCGTTGGCTGGAGCCGATGCCGATCGGCGTCCCGATGGTCCTCGAAGCCACCGCACTCATCACGACGACGGCGATCGTCGAGCGCCCGCGGCCACCAGTCCAGCACCTCGGCGATTCCGGCGCGGGGACGTCGTTCCCGTCAGGGCACATGGCGGCTGCGGTCTTCCACTCGGCGATCAGCGTCGTCGGGTTCCTCCACCGCCGCGGCACCGTGATGCGAACGATCGTCGTGGTGGTGCTGATGGTGGTGCTGGTGGTGGTCCCGCTGCTCGTCGGCTGCGCCCGCGTCCACCGCGGCATGCACGACGTCACCGCCGGGCTGGCGCTCGGGTGAGGCTGGTTCACACTCGCCGCGATCGTGTTCGGCGGCAGGCGGCTGCGCGCCGGCAGCGTGGTCGACGACGCCGCGGCACCGGTACCAGCGCCAGCGTTCGCCAAGAGCCGAAGCGAGGGCGAGGGCACCTCGGAAGGAGCCGGCGATGAGCACCGCGAGCGTCGTGCCGGCGACCGCCGGGGTCACCGGCGAGCGGGCCCTGCAGATGGTCCGCGCCGTGAGCGTTCGCCGCCTGTTCGCCGGCAGCACCCGGCGGCTGCGCTGAGCGAGGGCTTCAGCCACGCCCGGGCGCTGGCGTTCCAGCTGGCGTCGACGGTCATCCCGGGGTCGATCGTCGTCGCCCCCGCCGGCCGCCTGCGCTTGCCGTCGCTGTCTCGTTCGATCGTCGACGTCGCCGACTCGATCGCGCCCGGCCCCACGACAGACGTCGCCCTGAGCACGTCGATCCAGCGGGCATCAGCGTCTCCGGTGCCGGCGAGCGCCCGAGCAGCTCGGCGGCGGTGCGCTCGGCAAGCTTGCGCCGGTTGACGACGACGGCGATCCCGCTGTGCACCGCTCGGGGTTCTTCGTGGGCGCGGCGAGCCGCGCGTGCCCAGCGGGCTCGGCGACGACCCCGGCGCGCGCCGGTGCCCATCGGTCATCGTCGCGCTCGGTGACCGGCGATCGTCACGCCGACGGCTGGCGGCGCGCCCTCGGCTGGCGGCGCGGTGTGCGGGCCGAGGGCGCTGCTGCCTCGCACGCCAGGCTGGCGTGCACCATGCGCTGCACCGCGGGGACGACACGGTCGAGGTCGACCGCCGCCTCCTGGACGAGCCACTGCAGCGCGACGCCGCGCAGCAGCCCGACGACCAACACGGACAGGACGCCGACGTCGACGCCGGCGGCGAGCTCGCCGTCGTCGACGGCCTCCTGCAGCTGGCACTGCACGACACCCCGGAAGGCTTCGTCGTTCTCGGTCGTCAGCTCGCGCAGCTCCGGCGTCGCGCTGATCGACTCGGTGATCGCCACGAAGATCGCTCGTCCGCCGGGATGACCGGTGACGTAGCCGCGCAGGTAGCCCTCGGTCACGCGGTCGAGCGCGGCCAGGCCACGGGTTCGCTCCCCGGCCGCCGCATTGGCCCGCGCCGTGCCGCGGCGAACGTCCTCCAACACGGCGCGGATGCACGCTTCCTTGGTGCCGAAGTGGTAGGTGACCAGCCCGCGGCTCACGCCCGCGGCCCTGCCGATCTCCGCGAGCGTGGTGCCGGCGTACCCCTGGGTTCCCATCAACGCAAGCGCTGCCTTGACCAGCCGGCGGCGCGAGTGCTCGGTGCGCTCCTGCTGTGTCCGTCGCGCCATGCGACGCCCAACGCTACTCGGCGGCATCGTTCCTGGACCTCCGATCGGAGAGGGGGGTGCCTGCGCCGAGCAGGACGATCAGCCCTTGATGTACAGGTGCTGAACCCGCAGGTTGCCGTCGGGCGGCAGGTAGATGCCGCCGACCTCGTCGGTGGTCACGGTCGACTTGTTGAGCCCCGACAGGTACAGGATCGGCATGATCTCGCTGATCCGGTCGACGACCTGCTGGTACAGCTCCTTGCGCTCGGCCTCCGCCGTCGCGTGGCGAGCACGGTTCAACAGGTCGTCCATCGTCGGGTCCTTGAGGCCCGTCGGCGTGTTCAGCGAACCGTTGAGGTAGCGGTTGGCGTTGAGATCGGGATCCGGCCGGCCGGACCAGGTCGTCAGCGTCGCGCTCATGCTCCGCGCCGTCGTCTCGGCGACGACGGTCTGCACGTCGACCGCCTTGATCTCGACGGTGATGCCGGACTTGGCCCACATGTCCTGCAGGAACTGAGCCATCAGCGGGTAGGTGCCGACGTTGTAGGTCAGCAGCTCGAAGTGCAGCCCACCCAGCTCGTCGACGAGCGCCTGGGCCTTGGCCGGATCGTACGCCGGGAACGTCTTGGCCTTGGCCGCGCCGGTCAGGCCCATGCCGCTCGGCCACGGGCCGTCGACGATCTCGCCGTCGCCCTGCGGGTCGTTGAACAGCAGGAGCGCGTCACGGTCCGTCGCGTGGGCGAGCGCCATCCGGGCCCGCTGATCGCTGAACGGGGCGTCGACGGTGTTGAGGATGATGTGCAGCGTGCCGATCCCGGGCACCTGGGTCACCTCGAGGCCGTCGATCGCCGCGGCCTGCTCGTTGGTCGTCGCCCCCGTCCCGGCGATGACGTCGGCGTCACCGGCCTGCAGGGCGGCGAGCTGCGATTGGGTGTCGGGGATGATCTTGAACACGACCCGCTCCGAGCGCGGCAGCTCCGGGTTCCAGTAGTTCGGGTTGCGGGTGAAGACGATCTCCGACGCGTTGCGCTCGGTGAGCGTGAACGGGCCGGTGCCGATCGGCTTGGCGCCGACGTCGTTGGTCTCGGCCAGCAGCGCCGCCGAGACCATGTTCGAGTACGTGTCGTTGAGCAGCGCCGGGAACGAGGCCATCGGCTCGGCCAGCGAGAACTGCACGGTGTGGTCGTCGACGGCGGTGACCGTCTTGATCAGCGCGGCGAGACCGGCGGCCTGCGGGTTGCGTGCCGGGTCGCGGCTGCGGTCGTAGTTGGCCACCACCGCGGCGGCGTCGAACGGCGTGCCGTCGGAGAAGGTCACCCCTTCGCGCAGCTTGACGTCCCAGGTCTGGGCATCGGTGGTGTCCCACGACGTGGCGAGCGCAGGGACGAGCTTGCCGGTGTCGTCGAGCTCGACGAGCGGTTCCATCATGGCCGAGGCGACGATGCGGTCGGTGGGCGTCACCAGCCGGATCGGATCGAGCGGCGCCGGGTCGTTGGGGATCGTCAGGACGACCTCGGCACTGCGCTCGGCGGGCGCCTCGCCGGTGGTCGGCGCCCCGGTGGTGCCGCCCGTCCCGGCGGTCGAGCCGGACGGCGCCGGTGCGGTGGTGCTCGCCGGCGGCGAGGACGAGTCGCTGTCGCCGCCGCTGCTGCACGCGGCGACGGCCGTGACGAGTGTGAGAGCCGCGAGGGCGCGGCGGAACCTGATCATGGGTGGACTCCCCTTCTCGATGTGGTCGTGCGAACGACCGGTGCTGGGTTCGTTGCGGACGTCAGTTCTTCTGGAGCACGTGGACGAGGCAGACCGCGCCGACGCCGACCATGTGGGCGAGGCCGACACGGGCGTTCGGGTGCTGGCGGGGCCCGGCCTCGCCGCGCAGCTGGCGGACGATCTCGCAGACCTGACCGACGCCGGTCGGCCCCGTCGGATGACCCATCGCCAGCAGGCCACCGGACGCGCTCACGGCATGGCGCCCGCCGATGTCGTAGTCGCCCCGCTCGAGGTGGGCGACGGCCTCACCCTCGGCGCACAGCCCCATCGCCTCGAGGTAGAGCAGTTCCTCGATGGTGAACGCGTCGTGCATCTCGACCACGTCGAGATCGTGCGGCTCGATGCCGGCCTGCTCGTAGGCCTGGAACGTCGTCGCCTTGGTCAGGGCGACGTCGTGGTTGACGCCGGGCGTGTACTCCTGCAGCCGCGACGCCGACGCCGTCACCCGGACGGCGCGCGAGCGATCGAGGCCGAGCCGGTCGATGGCCTCGGCGGAGGCGACGATGACCGCGGCCGCGCCCTCGCCGACCGGTGTGCACTGCAGACGAGTGAGCGCCCCGGAGATCTGCGGCGGGGCCATGACCTCCTCCAACGTGCGCACCTTCTGGCGCTGGGCGTAGGGGTTGAGCGCACCGTTGCGGTGGTTCTTGACGGCGACGAGCCCGATCTGCTCGGGGCGGGCGCCGGTCGCCGTCATGTACTGCTCGGTGAGCATCGCGAAGTGGCTGAACGGCTGGATCAGCCCGTCGGCGAGCGAGCGCACCTTGGCCTTCGCCGGGCCGGCGCCCATCACGTCGGGCTTGTCGACACCGACCGCGAGGCACACGTCGACGACGCCGGCGGCGACGTCGTGGACCGCCTGGCGGAACGCCGTCGAGCCGGTGGCCAAGGCGTTCTCGACCTGGGCGACAGCCAGGCCGGTCGAGCCCATGTAGCGCAGCATCGCCGGCCCGGCGGCCATGCCGATGCGGCAGTTGCCGACGTACGCGCTCTCCACGTCCGGCCACTGCAGGCCGGCGTCGGCCACGGCCTCGCGCACGGCGGTGAGGCCGAGCGTGACGTACGTCGTCTCGCTGGCGCGCTGGTAGGGGTGCAGACCGATGCCGACGACGTAGGCCGGATGCTCGGCGAGGACGTTGCGGGCCATCAGCCGACCTCCCTCGCGCCGAACTCGATCTGCTGGCGCTCGCCGTCGTCGACGACGTGGCCGACGACGGGCATGCCGAGCACCGGCGAGTCGACGGCGAGCCGGGTGCGCACCAGCGGCCCGGCGGACGTGGCGATCTCACCGACCAGGAACGGCGTCGGCAGCTTCGGGTGCAGGTACACGGTGGTGTAGCTGTGCAGCCTCCCCTCGGTCGGGATCGTCGTGTCGACGAGCCGGTCGCCGAACGCGCCGCACGCCTCGCAGCCGTAGCGCTGCGGCGGGAACATCGTCGCCCCGCACGCCAGGCAGCGCACGCCGTGCAGCACCGGAGCGCCGTCGTCGAGCGACCACAGGTCCCGGGAGCTCATGACCGCACCTCGCTGGACGCTGCGGCGTCCGGCTTGGAGAAGATGTTGGCGTAGGTCGACATCCGCTCGGCGGCCTCGGCCCGGGCTGCAGCCATCTGGTCGGGCGTCGCCATCCCGGCGATCAGGCGGCGTTCGAGGTCGAGCGCGGTGTGCAGGTCGACCTCCAGCGCCTGGTTGAGGAGCTTCTTCGCGGTGCGCATCGCGTACGGCGCGCGGGTGGCCAGCAGCGCGGCGTACTCGCGGGCCTCGTCGAGCAGCGCGGCCGGCTCGCAGACGCGGTCGACGAGCCCGATCGCCAGCGCCTCGGCGGCGTCGACCGGCTCGCCGGAGAAGATCAGCTGCTTGGCCTTGGCCAGCCCGACGATGCGCGGCAGGCGCGCCGTGCCACCGCCCGCCGGCAGCGCGCCGAAGCGGATCTCGGTGAGCCCGATCTGGGCGGTCGAGGCGATGAAGCGGAAGTCGGAGGCCAGCGCCAACTCGCAGCCGCCGCCCATCGCCGCGCCGTTGATCGCGGCGACGATCGGCTGCGGCACCCAGTCCAGGGCGAGCGCGTCGACGTCGGAGATCCGCCGACCGCTGCGCGCCGCGCGCAGGTCGGCGCCGCCGCAGAAGTGCCGGCCGCGGGCGGTGAGCACGATCGCCCGGACGTCACGGTCGTTGGCCAGGTCGAGGAAGCCGTCGCGCAGCTCCTGGAGGAGCTGGCCGTTCAGCGTGTTGGCCCGGTCGGGACGGTTCAGCCAGACGGTGGCGAGGTGGCCGTCACGCTCGACGATCACGGTGGGTTCGGGCTCGCTCATGCGGGCAGCTCCTGGGGGGTTGCGGTGACGGATGGGGCGCGCAGCGGGAAGTGGCACGCCGCGACGTGGCCGTCGCCGAACGGTCGCAGCACCGGCCGTTCGACGGCGCATAGCTCCTCGGCGCGCGGGCAGCGGGTGCGGAAGCTGCAGCCCGACGGCGGATCGACCGGCGAGGGGATCTCGCCCTGGAGCACGATCCGCTGGCGCGCCGCGGTGCCCGGTGGCTGCGGCGACGACGAGAGCAGCGCCTCGGTGTAGGGGTGCACCGGGCGGTCGTGGATCTCGTCGGCCGGGCCGATCTCCATCGTCGAGCCGAGGTACATGACGCTGATGCGGTCCGACACGTGGCGGACGACGGCGAGGTCGTGGGAGACGAACACCGACGCCAGCGAACGCTCCTGGCGGACCGTCTCGAAGACGTTGAGGATCTGGGCCTGGATCGAGACGTCGAGCGAGCTGACGACCTCGTCGCACAGCAGGGTCGACGGCCCGACGGCGAGGGCGCGGGCGATGGCGACGCGCTGCAGCTGGCCACCGGAGAGCTGCGACGGCAGGCGGTCACCATGGTGGACGGGGTCGAGGCCGACCAGCTCGACGAGCTCGTCGACGCGAGCGGCGCGCTCGGGACGCTTCATCCCTTGAGCGACGAGCGGCTCGGCGACGATCTCGCGCACCTTGAAGCGCGGATCGAGCGACGATGACGGGTCCTGGAAGACCATTCCGATGCGCGGGCGCACTCGGTCGAGGTCACGACGCCCGAGCCGGGTCAGCTCGACGCCCTCGAAGACCACCGAGCCCTGTGTCGGCCGGGGCGCCTGCAGGATCGCCTGCAACAGCGTCGACTTCCCGCAGCCCGACTCGCCGACGATGCCGAGCGTCTCGCCACTGCGCACGTCGATGCTGACGTCGTTCAAGGCGTAGACGGTCCGCCCGCCGCCGATGTCGAAGTGCTGGCTGACGCCGCGGAGCGCCAGCACGGTGTCGGACGTCAGCCGCCGGCCGGGCGTCGCGTCGGTGATCATCGCCGTCACCGAAGGCTCCCCTCGGTGTGCGATGCAGCGGTGCCGAGCAGTTGGTCCTCGAGCGGAAACCAGCAGCGGACGCGCCGGCCGTCGACGAGCTCGTCGGTTGGCTCGGCGCCGTCACACCGTGACTGGTTGATCGGGTCGAGCGTGGTCCTGTGCTGGCAGCGCGGCGCGAACGGGCACGCCGTCGGCAACTCCTGCAGCAGCGGCGGGCGGCCCGGGATCGCCGGCAGCAGCGAGTGCCGGGCGACGTGCGGTCCCGGGGTCGAGGCGAACAGCGCCCGGGTGTACGGCATGCGCATCGCCGACGTCAGCTGCGCAGCGCTGCCCTTCTCGACGATCTGACCGGCGTACATCACGGCGATCTCGTCGCAGCGCTCGGCGGCCACGGACAGGTCGTGGGTGATGAGGATCAGCGCCATGCCGAGGTCCCGACGAAGCTCGTCGAGCAGGTCGAGGATCTGGGCCTGGATGGTGACGTCGAGCGCCGTGGTCGGCTCGTCGGCGATCAGGAGCGCCGGCCGTGACGCCAGCGCCATCGCGATCACGACTCGCTGGCGCATCCCGCCGGAGAGCTGGTGCGGGTACGCCTTGAGCCGCTCCTTCGGCGCTGGCATCTGCACCAGCTCGAGCAGCTCGCAGGCGGCGGCCTTGACCGCGGCACTGCTGCCGTGCTCGGGGCGCAACCGCAGCGTCTCGGCCAGCTGCGCGCCGATCGTCATCGTCGGGTTCAGCGAGCGCATCGGATCCTGGAAGACCATCGACACGGTGCCCCGGCGCAGGACCCGCATCCCGCTCTCACCGAGGCCGACGACCTCGGTGCCGGCCAGCCGGATCGACCCCTCGACCTTCACCGCCCCGCCGGAGAACAGCCCCATGACGGTGCGGACGGTGACGCTCTTGCCCGAGCCGGACTCGCCGACGATGCCCAGTGCCTGGCCGGCGGCGACCTCGAACGACACGCCGCGCACCGCGTGGGTCCTGACGCCGCGCTGCTGGAACGTGACGCGCAGGTCGTGAACCGCCAACACTGGGCTCGCCGTGACGTTGATTCGCTCGCTTCGCTCACTCATCGCCGGCCTCGCTCGCGGCGCGCCCGCAGACCATCGGCCACCGTGTTCAACGCCACCAGCGTCACGAACAAGAACGCGCCGGGCACGAGCACGAGGTGCGGGGCGAGCAGCATGCTGGCGCGACCCTCGGCGATCATCACGCCCCACGACGGCGTCGGCGGGCGCAGCCCGAGCCCGAGGAAGCTGAGCGACGACTCGACCAGGATCGCCAGCGCGATGTTGATCAACGCGAACGCCATCAGCGCCGGCAGCACGTTCGGCACGTAGTGCTTCCACAGCACCGCGCCGCCGCGGCGGCCGACCAGCCGCGCCGCGAGCACGAAGTCCTGCGAGCTCAGCTGCAGCGCGCTCGCCCGCGACAGCCGGGCGTACGCCGGGATGGCGAAGAAGCCGATGCCGACGATCACGTTGTGCAGCGAGGGCCCGAGGAACGCCGAGATCGCGATCACCAGGACCAGCGCCGGGAAGGCGAGGATCACGTCCATCGTGCGCATCACGAACGTGTCGACGGGACCGCCGCGGTAGCCGGCCAGCAGCCCCAGCGCGCCGCCGGCCACGAAGCCGAGCGCGGTCGAGACGATGGCCACGAGGAAGGAGATGCGCGCCCCGTGCAACGCCCTGGACAGCAGGTCGCGCCCGAGGGCGTCGGCGCCGAGCAGGTGGCCGTCGCTGCCGACCGAGGCAAACCGCGCCCCGACGTCGGTGGCGTTCGGCGCGGGGATCGGCAGGACGGGCGCGAGGATCGCCGCCAGCAGCAGGATGCCGAGCACGAGCGCGGCCACGACCATGGCGATGTCGCCGGCGCCGAGGAACCGCCGCCGCGAGGTGGCCGCCGCGGCAGGTGCCGGGACGTCGTTGAAGGTGATGAGCTCAGCTGCCATGGCGCAGACGGGGATCGATGACCGCGTACAGCAGGTCGACGGCGAGGTTGGCGACCACGTAGCCGAGGGCGACGAACAGCACGACGCCCTGCACGACCGGCAGGTCACGGGCGCCGATGGCGTCGACCATCAGCCGACCCATGCCGGGGATGGCGAAGATCGACTCGACGATCACGGAACCTCCGAGGAGTCGGCCGACGTTGAGGCCGACGACGGTGATCAACGGGAACAGCGAGTTGCGCAGGATGTGGCTGCGGCCGATCCGTCCCTTGGACAGGCCCTTGGCCCGCGCCGTCGTCACGTAGTCCTCGGCCATGATCTGGTGGGTCTCGCTCTGCAGCACCCGGAAGTAGACGGCGAACTCGACGAAGCCGAGCGTCACCGTCGGCAGCACCATCGACCGGAAGTACTTGCCGACGTCGTCGGTGAGCGGCGTGAAGCCGACCGCCGGGAAGATCTTCCAGTGCACGGCGAACACGAGGATCAGCACGATGCCGAACAGGAACGTCGGGATCGAGATCGCCGCCGAGGCCAGCACGCTGGTGAACCGCTCGACGAACCCACCAGGCTTGCGGATCGACAGGGATGCGAACGCGATCGCCAGCGCCAGCGCGAACACCTGGCCGAAGACCATCAGCTGGACCGAGATCCACAGCCGGTCGAGGACCATCGGCAGCACGCTCTCGTCGGTGCGCAACGACTGGCCGAAGTCCCCGCGCAGCAGCGACGTGAAGTAGTCCCAGAACCGCGCCAGCACCGGCTGGTTGAGGCCGAGCCGCTGCTCCAGCTGGACGACGGCCTCCGGCGATGCGTTCTCGCCGAGGATCGAGCCGGTGATGTTGCCGGGCAGCACGCTGGCGATGACGAACGTCAACATCACCGTCCCGAACAGCACGGGGATCGCCTGCACGAGGCGGCGCCCGATCAGCAGCATCTCGTTGTGGGAGCGGCCTCGCCGCTTGTGCCTGGTGGCCATGTCGCCTCGCGTCGCCTCGCGTCAGACCTTGCGCTCGCGGTCGCCCCAGAAGCGCTCGCGGAGCACGTTCTTGGTGACCTTGCCCATCGGGTTGACGGGCAGCTCGGTGACGATCTCGTAGCGGCGCGGCAGCTTGTACTTGGCCAGCCGTGCCGACAGGAAGCTCGGTCAGCTCGGCATCGCTCGGGGCGGTGCCCGGCTGGGCGACGACGAACGCCATCACCTGCTCGCCGAACTCCTCGTGGGGGATGCCGATCACCGCCGCGTCGACGACGTCGGGGTGCTCGACCAACGCCTTCTCGATCTCGGCGGGGTAGATGTTGCTGCCGCCGGCGACGATCATGTCCTTCACCCGGTCGGTGATGAACAGGTAGCCGTCCTCGTCGAGGTGGCCGACGTCGCCGGTCCGGTAGAAGCCGTCGGGGCTCATCAGCTCCGGGCCCATCGGCCCCTTGCCGAGGTAGTGGTCCACGCACACCGGCGTGCGCACGGCGATCTCGCCGGTCGCCCCGGTCGGCAGCGGCTGCCACTCGTCGTCGACGATGCGGATGTCCACCTCGTCGTAGGGGCGGCCGCTGGAGCCGGGCTTGCGCAGCTGGTCGGCCGGCGAGATCGTCGCGATCATCCCGGCCTCGCTGCACCCGTAGCCCTCCCACAGCAGGCCGTCGCCGAGCGTGTCGACCACCCAGCGCTTCAGCTCGAACGGGACGGCGGCGGCGCCGACGGACATCGATCGCAGCGACGACAGGTCGTAGCGGGCGACGACGTCGTCGCCGAGCGCCTTGATCCGCAGCAGCATCGTCGGCACGGAGGTCCAGCTGTCGACGCGGTGCTCCTCGATCAGCTGCAGCGCCCGCTCGGCGTCGAACGGGTCGAGCAGCACGACGGCGGCGCCGCGGGCGCAGGTGCCGACGGCCACCGCCGGCCCGGCGCCGTGGTGCACCGGCAGGGTCAGGAGGGCGGCACCGCCAGGCGGCAGGCTCGATCCGCTGCGGGCCACCGAGGCCACGTACCGGGCGAGACGCTCCGGGTCGACCGTGCCCTCCCTGGCCGGCACGCCCTTCGGGAACCCGGTCGTGCCGGACGTGTACAGGATCAGCGCCGGGCGCACCGGGCCGCAGCGCGGCGTCGGGCTGCCGACGGCGATCAGGTCCTCGACGCGGGTGCCGGCACTGGCGGCGCCACGCCCGACGGTCAGCAGCAGGCCGAGATCGGCGTACGCGCCGGGGTCGGTGTCGTCGCACACCAGGCCGCGGCAGCCGCTGTCGGCCTGGATGTACTCGACCTCGTTCGGGGTCAGCCGCCAGTTGACGGCCACCTGCTCGACGCCGAGCTTGCCGAGGGCGCGGTGCACGACGAACCACTCGGTACGCAGCCGGAAGCGGACGCCGATGCGGTCGCCGGCGCCGATGCCGAGCCCGGCGAGCGAGTCGGCCAACCGGTCGGACGCGTCGTTCCACTCCCCGAACGTCATCCGTCGCTCGCCGTCGACGACGGCGACGGCATCCGGCGCCCGCGCCGCCCAGTCCTCGAGGCTGCCCGGCAGCGGTGCCTCACTCATCAGCTCACTCCGTTCGGGTCGAGGACCCGGCCGAGCGCCAGCGCCGGCAATGCCGCCGACTCGCGGCGGAAGCGCTCGACGATGTCGGCGACGGGTTCGGCGGCCAGCGCGCCGTGCACGCTGTGGCCGGCACTGAACATCCGCCCGGCGCTGTCGTCGCGCCGCACGATGGTGCTGGCGACGAGCCCGTGCGCGGTGGTCTGCAGCTTGACGTCGTCCATCCCGGCGTCCATCACGGCGCGCTTGTAGTCCTCGGGCGCGGCGCTCTCGGCGGCCGGGATCAGCACCGTGCCGAGGTAGGCGAGGTCGCAGCCCAGCGCCAGCGCGGCCCACAGCGCACGGCCGTCGACGATCCCGCCGGCCATCACGATCGGCCCGTCGTAGAACGCCCGCACGGCCCGCACGAACACGAACGGGTTGGCCCAGCCGGTGATCCCGCCGGCGCCGGCGGTCAGCAGGATCAGCCCGTCGACGCCCGCCTCGACGGCGAGCGTCGCGTGGCGCACGGAGGCGACGTCGGCGTACAGCAGCTTGCCGGCGGCATGCGTCGGGGCGACCAGCTCGCGCGGCGAGCCGACGCTGGCGATGACCATCGCCGCGTCGCTCTCCAGCACGCGGGCGACGTCGTTGTCCAGCCGCGGGTTCGGGCGACGGAGCGGGAAGTTCACCGCGTACGGGGCGGGGCGGAGAGGTCCACCAGTGAGCCGGGCGATGTTCATCTCGCCTGCCGGCGCGGCTCCTGGACCCGGCGCATCGGCGACCGCCTCGTCGATCTCGTCGAGCCACTCGCCGAGCTGCGCGGGCGAGGCGGCGTTGTGGCCGGGGAACGAGCCGACGATGCCGGCGTGGCACGCGGCGATGGTCAGCGCCGGGCAAGAGACGCCGGTCATCGGCGCGGCGATCGCCGGGACGGTCAGGCGCGCGGCCAGTTCGTCCGGGGTCACGGCAGCCGTCCGGCGAACTTGGCGGCGAGGTCGGCGGTGAGGTCACGGTCGCCGAACGGCAGGCGCAACCGGGTGGCGACGTCGCCGAAGCGGCGCAGCAGCTCGTCGACGACGCGCTCGCGCGAGCCGACGACGGCGAACAGGTCGACGACGTCGTCGTCGATCAGCGTCGCCATCTGCCCCCACTCGTCGAGTCGGCTCAGCCGGTGCAGCTCCTCGTGCAGCGCGCCGAGGCCGTGCAGGTCGAGGACCGCTCGGTAGGCCGGCGTCGACCCGTACAGGGCGATCGAGGCGCGGACTGCGTCGAGCCGGACCCGCGCCGCCTCGCTGCCGTCGTCGACGACGACGTTGCAGGTCACCACGCGCTCGAAGTCGGGCTGGCGGGCGCGGACCCCGCGGTCGAGGATCGGGACGATCTCCTCGCGCAGGTAGCGCTCGGTGAGGAAGCTGTGGCTGATGAACCCGTCGGCCTCGTCGGCGGCGAGCTGCAGCATCCGCGGTCCGACGGCTGCGAGGTGGATCGGCGGCGGGGCGGCGTGCGCCGGCCGGCGGCGGAACGCCTGCGAGTTGAACGTGTGCTGGTAGTACTCGCCACGGAAGTCGAGCCGGGCCCCCTCGTACCAGTGCGCCCAGATGGCCCGCACAGCGCCGATCAGCTCCGACATCTGCCGGACGGGCTTGCCCCACGGCATCGAGAAGCGCTTGGTGATGTGCGTGCGGATCTGCGAGCCGAGGCCGAGGATGAACCGCCCGCCGGACAGATCCTGCAGGTCGGTGGCCTCCTGGGCGATCGTCATCGGGCTGCGGGCGAAGCCGATGACGATGCCCGTGCCGACCGTCAGGCGCTCCGTGGCGTCGAGCGCCAGCACGGACTGCAGGAACGCGTCGTGCCTGGTCTCGGCGGTCCAGAACCCAGCGCAGCCGGCCGCCTCGGCGGCGCTGGCGTTGCGCGCCGCGCTCGTCAGTCCGCCGGTGTGCGAGACGTCGATCGACCGGAGCACGAACATCACCCTCACCACCGACCCAACACGCGGCGAGCGCCAAAGCCCAGCGGCGGCGGCGAGCACGGCAGGCGCAGGGAGCAGCTCGGCTGCGACCGGAGCACGAACATCACCCTCACCACCGACCCAACACGCGGCGAGCGCCAAAGCCCAGCGGCGGCGGCGAGCACGGCAGGCGCAGGGAGCAGCTTGGCTGCGACCGGAGCACGAACATCAGAGGTTGAACGAGTAGCCGCCGTTGACCGGGTAGGTCTGCCCGGTCACCCACGACGACGCCGGCGAGGCCAGCAGCAGCACGACAGCGGCGACGTCCTCGGGCTCGCCGACGCGGCGCACGACGTAGCGCGACAGCACCTTCTTCATCCGCTCGTCGTCGGAGAAGCCGGCGGCCGTCGCCGGCGTGCGGGTGGCGGCGATGGCGACGTTGTTGGCCGTGATGCCGTGGCGACTGACGGCCCTGGCGATGGCTCGGGTGAAGCCCGCAGCACCCGCCTTCGCCGCCGAGTAGACCGCCAGGCCCGGCTCGCCGACGCGGCCAGCGTCGGAGATGATCGTGATCAGCCGGCCGCGCGAGCCGCGTTCGATCATCTGCGGGAGCACCGCGTACACACAGTTCATCGGGCCGTAGAAGTTCACCCCGACGTAGCTGTCCCAGTAGTCCGTGCCGGCGGCCCAGAAGTCGCCGCGGGCGCGGCGTGGGTTGGCACCCATGTTGCCGGCGTTGTTGACCAGGATGTCGATCCCCCCGTGCTCGTCGCCGAGCTCCACGATCCGCTGGACGGCTTCGAGGTCGGTGACGTCGGCGACGGCGGGCACGCCTGTGGCGCCACGCTCGTCGACCTCCGCGGCGACCGCCGCCGCCCGCTGCGGGTCGACGTCGTTGACCAACACCGTGCCGGCGCCGTTGTCGGCGAACGTCAGCGCGATCGCCCGCCCGACGCCTTGCCCCGCCCCGGTCACGAGCGCGGTCGCTCCCCCGAGATCGAACGTGTTCATCCAGGCTCCCCCAAATCGTTGCCGTGACAGATGTCAGTATGAAGCCAAACAAACTTCCATGTCAATCGACAAGTTTCTTTCCTCGCGAGGGTCGATCGAGGCCGCCACCTACAGTCGCCCCGTGCTCGACGACTCGCTGCTGTTCGCCGGTTCTGCGAGTCGGGGGTTGGCGGAGCGGATCGGTGCCGCGCTGGGCGTTCCGGTCGCCAAGAGCGAGACGCTGCACTTCTCCGACGGCAACCTGTTCGTGCGTGTCCTCGAGAACGTGCGTGGTCGGCACACGTTCCTCGTCCAGGCGATCGCCTTCCCGGCCAACGACAACTTCGTCGAGCTGCTGTTCTGGATCGACGCGCTGAAGCGGGCCAGCGCCGCGTCGGTCACCGCGGTCATCCCCTACTTCAGCTACGCCAAGGGCGACAAGAAGGACGAGCCGCGGGTGTCGATCCGCGCCCGAGTCTGCGCCGACGCGATCGAGGCTGCCGGCGTCGACCGGGTGGTGACGATGGATCTCCACGCCCCGCAGATCCAGGGCTTCTTCAAGAACCCCGTCGACGACCTGTACGCGATGCCTGTGCTGTGCGACGCGATCGAGGACGCGCAGCTGCGCGACCTCATCGTCGTCGCCCCCGACGCCGGCTTCGCCAAGAAGGCCCGCCAATGGGCCGACCGGCTGCGGGCGCCGCTGGCGATCGCCGAGAAGCGCCGGGTGGACCACACCGAGAGCGCCGAGGTGGTCGAGCTGATCGGCTCGGTCGAGGGCCGCACGGCGCTGATCGTCGACGACTTCACGATCTCCGCGGGGACGCTGTGCGACGCGGCCCGGCTGCTCGTCGAGCGCGGCGCCAGCCAGGTGTTCGCCGCGGTCAGCCACGGCGTGCTCGCCGGCCAGGCCTGCGAGCGGCTCGACGCCAGCCCGATCGAGCGGCTGTACATGACCGACAGCGTCGAGACGCAGCCGGTGGCGTTGTCACCGAAGATCGAAGTCGTCTCGGTGGCGGGCACGTTCGCCGAGGCGATCAGGCGGATCGCCAACCGTGAGAGCATCTCCGTCCTGTTCGGGTGACGCCCCGGCCTGTGTCGCCCGCCGTTGTTCCGTGGCGCCGTCGCGCCCGCCGTGCGATTCGAGATTGGCCGTGCTGCTGCGCACATCTCGAATCGCGGCCCGGCCACCGGATGACGCGATGTGAGATGCGCAGCGCCGGTGCGCACATCTCACATCGCGCCGCGACGGCGGAGCGGCGGGGCGGCGACAGCGACGGCGGGGGCGGGTCAGGGGCGGGGGGACGCCGCGGCTCAGACGACGTCGGCGAGACGGATGCGCTTGCTCACGGCGAGGCTGCCGGTGGCGCCACGCGACACGTAGGTGCCGCTGGTCGGTGCGACGTCGGCGTAGTCGCGGCCGACCGCGGTGACGACGTAGCGCAGATCGGTGCGCCGGGCGTGGGTCGGGTCGACCGACACGACGGCGCGCCGGGCCGGGTCGTGGACCTCCACCCAGGCGTGGCTGGCGCCGTCGCCGACGAGGTGACCGGACACGTAGCGGGCGGCGACGCCGCGGCTCGCACACATCGCGATCATCACGTGGGCCATGTCCTGGCACACGCCGACCCGACCGGCCCACGCCTGCGCGGCGGTGGTGCGCACGCCCGTCTCGCCGTGACGGTAGGTGAACGCCTGGTGCACGAGGTCGCACATCCGCTCGGCGAGCGCGGTGACGTCGTCGCCGGCGACGCCGCGGGCCGCGTCGCGCAGTGCCTCGTCGGGCTGGGTCAGCGCCGTGACGGCCGGTACCGGCGAGCGCCACTCGTGGATCTCAGGCCGGCGACGGTCACGCCGCACCAGGGCGCGCAGCGAGAAGCGCAGCGACGCGGCGACGCCGTCGGCATGGACGTCGACGACCTCGTTGCCGAACTCGTCGACGCGGCGCTCGACACGCTCGGCGGGCCGGTCGTCGGCGACCAGGTCGAGACGGTGGGCGACTCGGGTCTGGTCGCCATGGCGCGGCCGCGGCACGATCATCAACCGCTGGCGGGCGTCACGGATCGGCGCGGTGTACTCGTAGCTGACGATCTGGTCGAGCACGTACACCGCGGCGCGTGCCGACAGCAGGCTGGCGTCGTCCCCGCATGGCAGCGCGTCGAGCTCCTCGTGGAGCAGTTCGACGATGCGCATCAGACCTGCGCCGCCCGAACGGTCATCGACCGCAGCTCCACGGCGCCGAACGACGTCACCATCGCCACGTCGGCCGCGTCGCGGCCGCGCCCGATCACCGTCCGCCCGATCCGCCGCTGGTTGTTGCGCGGATCGAACGTGTGCCAGCCGTCGCCGAGGTACACCTCCATCCATGCACAGAAGTCCATCGGCGTCCCCGGATCCGGGACGCCGATGTCGGGGAGGTAGCCGAACACGTACCGGGCGGGGATGTTCAGGGCCCGGCACATCGTGATCGCCAGGTGGGCGAAGTCGCGGCACACCCCGAGCCCACGATCGAACACGTCGCGCGCCGAGAACGACGGCGACGACGCGCCGTACTGGAAGCCGAGATGCCCGTTCGCCCAGTTGCTGATGGCCTGGACCCGCGCCCAACCCGGCTGCTCGTTGCCGAACAGGCGGAACGCCTCGCCGGCGAGCACGTCGGACTCGCAGAAGCGGCTCGGCAGGAGGAACAGCAAGGCGTCGTCGGGCAGGTCGGCCGGAGGCACCTCGGCGGCGCCCCACACCTCGGGGTCCGGGGTGTCGACGACCATCACCCGTGCGTCGAATCGCAGCGTGCTCGGACCTGCGGCCAGATCGATGCGCCGGCAGGTGTTGCCGAAGTAGTCGTGGTACACCGACGTCTGGCTCGACGGATCGAGCTCGAAGCGGGTCTCGACGACATCGGCCGCCTCCGAGAAGTGCGGCTCGACCATCACGATGGCGTGCGTCTGCCGCGGGCTGTCGAACTCGAACGTGCAGCCGATCTCCACCTCGATGCCCGACACGATCGCACGTCCGAGGTCGTCACATGGCGACGTTGCGATGAACGCTGTGTTTCCCACCGCCCGATCGCCGGGGAGCGGGGCGAGTGATCCGAGGAGCAGCGGGCGCCGAAGCGCAGCGGAGGCGGCGAGCACGGCAGGCGAGGCGAGCAACTTGCCGGCGAGCAGAGCACGGGCATCAGAAGTCCACGTCGAAGGCGACCTCGCCGGCCACGCCGACCTGGTAGGCGGACACGGTCCGCTCGAAGAAGTTGGACAGCTCCTGCACGTCCTGCAGCTCCATGAAGCCGAACGGGTTCTTGCTGCCGAAGCGCTTCGACAGCCCGAGGCGCACCAGGCGCTGGTCGGCGACGAACTGCAGGTACTCACGGGTGTCGGCGCTGGACAGGCCGGGCACGCCACCCTCGAGCATGTCGGCGACGAACAGCATCTCGGTCTCCACCGCCTCGACGAGCATCTGCTCGACCTGACGGCCGAGCTCGGCGTCGAACAGCTCGGGCTCCTCGCGGCGCACGGTGTCGATCACCGAGAAGGCGAAGTCCATGTGCCCGCTCTCGTCGCGGAACACCCAGTTGGTGCCGGCGGCGAGACCGTTGAGCAGGCCCTTGGAGCGCAGGAAGTAGACGTAGGCGAACGCCCCGAAGAAGAACAGGCCCTCGATGCAAGCGGCGAAGCAGATCAGGTTGAGCAGGAACGTCTTGCGGTCCTCCGCCGTGCGCAGCTCGGTGAGGTGGCTGATCGAGTCCATCCACTTGAAGCAGAACTCGGCCTTGGCGCGGATCGACGGGATGTTCTCGATCGCCGCGAACGCCGCGGCCCGCTCGTCGTGGTCGGGCAGGTAGGTGTCCAGCAGGGTCAGGTAGAACTGGACGTGGACGGCCTCCTCGAACAGCTGGCGGGACAGGTACATCCGCGCCTCGGGCGCGTTGATGTGCTGGTACAGGTTGAGCACCAGGTTGTTGGCGACGATCGAGTCGCCGGTGGCGAAGAACGCCACGAGCCGGCTGACGAGGTGCCGCTCGGCCGGCAGCAGCTGGCTGCGCAGGTCGACGAGGTCGTCGGAGAAGTCGATCTCCTCGACGGTCCAGGTGTTCTTGATGGCGTTGCGATAGCGCTCGTAGAACTCCGGGTAGCGCATCGGCCGCAGCGTCAGGTCGAGCCCCGGATCGAGGATCGCCTTGCGCGCCGGGGCGGGCGCGAGGTCGACCGGCGAAATGCCGACCGGAAGCGGTGCCGGCGTGGCGACGTGGAGGGCTTCGGCGGCGCTCACTGGCACGCCTCGCACGCCTCGGGGTTCTCGATCGAGCAGGCCAACGCCTCCTCGTCCAAGTACTCCTTCTTGGGCTCACTCACCAGCGGCGTCACCGACGCTCCGGGGGGTGGGGCGCCGGTGCTCGCCGCCGTGGTGGTCTGCTGGATGCGCGTCGCCGGTCGGCTGCGCAGGTAGTACGTCGTCTTCAGGCCCTGCTTCCAGGCGTGCAGGTACATCGACGACAACTTGCCGATCGTCGGCGACTCGACGAACAGGTTCAGCGACTGGCTCTGGTCGATGAACGCGCCGCGGTCGGCGGCCATGTCGATGATCGAGCGCATCGGGATCTCCCACGCCGTGCGGTACAGCGCCTTGAGGTCGTCGGGGATCTCGGGGATGTCCTGCACCGAGCCCTCCGCCCGCTTCACGGCACCGCGGATCTCCTCGTCCCACAGGCCGCGGGCCTGCAGGTCGCGCACGAGGTACGTGTTGATCTGCAGGAACTCGCCCGACAGCGTCTCGCGCTTGAACAGGTTCGACACCTGCGGCTCGATGCACTCGTAGGCCCCGGCGATCGAGGCGATCGTGGCGGTCGGGGCGATGGCGATGCACAGCGAGTTGCGCAGCCCGTGCCGGGCGATGCGCTCGCGCAGCGGCTCCCAGCGCGCTGCGTCGGTCGGGGCGACGCCCCACAGGTCGAACTGCAGCTGGCCCTTGGCGGCGCGGGTGCCGGCGAACGCCTCGTGCGGCCCGAACTGCTCGGCCAGCTCCGAGCTGGTCCACAGCGCGTTGAAGTAGACCTCCTCCTGGATCCGCCTGCCGAGGTCGCGGGCGGCGGGCGAGTCGAACGGCAGGCGCATCTTGAAGAACACGTCCTGCAGGCCCATCACCCCGAGGCCGACCGGGCGCCAGCGGCGGTTCGACGCCTGGGCCTCGTCGGTCGGGTAGTAGTTGATGTCGACGACGCGGTCGAGGTAGCGCAGCGCGGTGCGGGCCACCTGGCCGAGGCGCTCGAAGTCGTAGGTCGGGACGCCGTCGATCACATCGACGAACTTGCCGAGGTTGATCGAGCCGAGGTTGCACACCGCCGTCTCGGCCGCGGAGGTGACCTCGAGGATCTCGGTGCACAGGTTCGACAGGTGCACGGTGCCGGCCGTCCCGGTCTGGTTGCAGCGCAGGTTCGACGGGTCCTTGAACGTCATCCACCCGTTGCCGGTCTGCGCCAGCGTGCGCATCATCCGCGAGTACAGCTGACGGGCCGGGACCTGCCGCTCGTACAGCCCCTGCTGCTCGGCCTCCACGTAGGCCCGCTCGAACTCCGGCCCGTACAGGTCGGTGAGGTGCGGCACCTTCTTCGGGTCGAACAGGCTCCAGGTCCAGTCCTTCTCCACCCGCTCCATGAACAGGTCGGGCACCCAGTTGGCCAGGTTGAGGTTGTGCGTGCGCCGCGCCTCGTCGCCGGTGTTGTCGCGCAGCTCCAGGAACTCCTCGATGTCGGCGTGCCACGTCTCCAGGTACACGCACGCCGCGCCCTTGCGCTTGCCGCCCTGGTTGACCGCGGAGACCGACGAGTCGAGGGTCTTCAGCCACGGGACGATGCCGTTGGACAGGCCGTTGGTGCCGCGGATCAGCGAGCCACGGCTGCGCACCCGGTGGAACGCCAGGCCGATGCCGCCGGCGAACTTCGACAGCCGGGCGACGTCCTTGTAGCGGTCGTAGATGTTCTCCAGCGTGTCCTCGGGGCTGTCCAGCAGGTAGCAGCTGGACATCTGCGGGTGGGTGGTGCCGCTGTTGAACAGGGTCGGGGTGGCCGGCAGGTAGTCGAGCGAGGAGATCAGCCGGTACAGCTCGATGGCCTCCTCGGCGCTCTGGGCCAGGCCGCAGGCGACGCGCAGGAAGAAGTACTGCGGGGTCTCGATGACCAGGCGGCCCTCGGGGTCGCGCAGCAGGTAGCGGTCGTAGACGGTGCGCAGGCCGAAGTACTCGAACAGCCAGTCGCGGTCGGCCTCGACGGCCTCGTTGAGCTTGCGCGAGTTGAGGCTGACCAGCTCGGCGGTGGCGTCGGCGATCAGCCCGGCACGATGGCCGGCGGCGATCGACTGCGAGAACGAGTGGATGTCCTGGTTGGCGACCTCCTTCTGGATGAAGGTGGCCAGCAGCCGGGCGGCGAGGCGGCTGTAGTTCGGCTCGATGCTGACCAGGGCGGCGGCGGTGCGGATGCTCAGCTCGTCGAGCTCCATCGTGGTGGCGCCGTCGTGCAGGCCGGAGATCGTGCGGGTGGCGACGCGCATCGAGTCGACGCCGTCGAGGCCGCGGGCGGCACGGCCGACGGCACGGACGATCTTGTTGAGATCGATCGGCTCCAGCCCGCCGTTGCGCTTGCGCACCCGCATCGGGCTCTCGTCGCCCCATGGCGTCTGGTCGGCCGAGGCCGACGGTGGCGTCTGGTCACGCGCGCCGGTGACGACGGTTCCGGGGTCTTCGATCAACGTCATTCCAGCCCTCACTTTGCGAACGTGTGTGTGCGCCCATGGCCACTAGATGTGGCCCCAGCCGCTGGCGCACTGGGCGTCCTTGCCCAGATCTTGTGGCCCGCCAAAGTTACACCAACGTAATTACACGAGCGCAAGAGGCGACGGCAGCTTTTTCCGGAACCACCCGCGGCCGGCCACCGACCAGAGGGGTGATCCGATGTCAACGTCCGCCGTCCAACTGTTCTGCGCCCTGCTGGCCGTCGCCGTGCTGGCCTTCACCGTCGCCCTGGCGGGATGGCGGGTCGTCGCCCGGCACTCCCCCGGCGCCGCCGGGGCGCTCGACGCGCTCCGCCCGGCCGCCGCCGGCTTGGCCGCGGCGATCGCCGTCGGCTGCACGCTCGGCAGCCTGTACTTCTCCGAGGTCGCCCACTACACGCCGTGCACGATGTGCTGGTACCAGCGCATCGCCATGTACCCGCTGTCGATCGTCCTCGTCATCGCCGCGATCCGGCGCGACCGGGGCGTGCTGGCGTACGTCGCCGTGCTGGCCTCGATCGGCGCGGTCGTCTCGACGTACCACTACCTGCTGGAGCGCTTCCCGTCGCTGGAGACGGGCGCGTGCTCGTCGGCGGTGCCATGCGATTACATCTGGTTCGAGGAGCTCGGCTTCGTCACCCTGCCGTTCATGGCCGGCTGCGGGTTCCTCGCCATCGTCAACCTCGTCACGGTCGCCCGCTACGGCGACTGAGCATCCGAAAGGCGCGCCCATGGCCAACAAGCCGAGCACCAACCGGGCCAAGGCGACACCCGCCTACGCCAAGCCGAACACGTCCGGCAAGCGCCCACCGGCCAGGAAGCCGGCGTCCGGCGGCATCTCGAAGCGGACGTGGACGATCGTCGGGATCGTCGCCGCGGTCGCGATCGTGGCCGCGGTCATCGCCGTCGTCGCCTCCTCCGGCTCCGACGACAAGCCGTCGACGGCCGGGTTGGAGCAGACCCAGCCGGTGACGATCACCGGCTCGGCACTGCCCGCCTACTCCGACAGCGGCAGCGATCCGGCGGTCGGCGTCACCGCCCCGAAGGTCGACGGGCTGAGCTTCGACGGCACGCCGGTGAGCATCGGCGGCGACTCGACGACCGCCACGCTGATCGTGTTCGCCGCCCACTGGTGCCCGCACTGCCAGCGGGAGATCCCCAAGCTCGCCGCCTGGACCCCGCCGTCGGGCGTGGACGTCATCGCCGTCGCCACGCAGACGTCGGCGAGCTCGCCGAACTACCCGCCGTCGGCCTGGCTGGAGCAGGAGGACTGGCCGCACCCGATCCTCGCCGACAGCCCGACGTCGGAGACCGCCACGGCGTACGGGATGAGCTCGTGGCCGGCGTTCGTCCTGCTCGACAAGGACGGCGTCGTGCGCTGGCGAAGCACCGGCGAGATCGCCATGGACGACCTGACGACGGCGATCCAGCAGGCCCTCGGCCAGAGCTGACGAGCTCGATGGTCGGCCTCCGGCCGACCCGTCCGGCGGGCTCCCTGGCGGTCGCACCGCCGGGTTCGCCCGGCACGAGCCTCGCACGGGCCGAAGCGAGACTGACTGGGTGAACGGTGGGCTGGGCTCAGCGGGCAGTGCACGTTCAGCCGGCGTGGCGACCGGCTTCGGGGTCGTCGGCGACGAGGCGCAGCGACGGCTGCTCGGGAACCTTGACCCGCCTGCCGGCGCGCCTCGGGGTGGGGACGGCGAGGAGCCAGACGAGGACGACGCTGAGCACCTCGGGGAGGTGCTGGGTCTCGCCGAGGAGGGGGACCTCGCCGTCGAGCAGGTCGATGATCGCGGTGATCACCAGCGTGCCGGTGAGCACGGCGGCGACCGGCAGCATCGCCCGCGCCCGGGCGGGGCGGGCGACGACGACGAGCAGGCCGGCGCCGTAGGCGACGGTGAACGCCCCGAGGTGACGGGCGGCGTGCGCCGAGGTCTGATGCTCGTCACCGAGCACCAGCGCTGGCAGTGAGAAGACGATGATCTCGACGGCGACGACGGCGAGCAGGGCGCGCACGATGCTCCAGCGGCTGGCTCGGTCGACGACCGCGGCCCACTTCGTCACCCGCGGAGCGAGGTCGGGCATCGGCTCGGCGGGGCGGACTCGCCAGCGCGAGCGGTCGGCGCCGGCGAAGTCGGCGAACGCCCGGCACTCGGCACAGCCCAACAGGTGGGCGGCGAGCAGCCGCTCGTCGACGCCAGCGTCCTCGCCGTCGACCACCGCCGAGATCGCCTCCTGCCACGCGGCGCACGTCATCCGGTCACCGGTTCCGGCTGGTGGCGATCCAAGACGCGGCGAGTGCCGAAGCACAGCGGAGGCAGCGAGCACGGCAGGCGCAGGGAGCAGCTCCGCTGCGATCCGAGCACGAACCAACACGACGGGCAGCGATCCAAGACGCGGCGAGTGCCGAAGCACAGCGGAGGCAGCGAGCACGGCAGGCGCAGGGAGCAGCTCCGCTGCGATCCGAGCACGAACGACGCGTCGTCGTGCACCCCCGTCACCGACAACGGACGGCCGGTGAGCGCCGCCGGGACGACGTCGAGCAGGAAGCGGGCGACGAGCGCGGCACCGATCCCGAGCGACAGCGCGGCCGCGGCGCGCGCCGACCAGTCCGGCAGAGTGGTGAACACCTGGCTGTGGCTGATCCCGTCGAGGCGGTCGATGCCGCCGACGACGCCGATGACGACACCGGCGATGGCCATCGCCGCCGGGACCCGCTCACGGCGGGTGCGCAGCTGGCGGGCCAGCACGACCGTCGCCGTCGCGGCGGCGAGCGGCCAGCCGATCGCCCACACCCACGGCAGCACGCCACGATGGTTGCGGGCCAGGAAACCGAACCCGTCGACGGCGAACAGCACGGTGCCAACACCGGCGGCGACGACCGCCACGGTCCGCCACCAGCGCGTCACCAGCAGGCCGAGCACGACGAGGAACACCCCGACGGCGAGCAGCCACCACGGCCCCGCGCTCGGCGCCGGCACCCACAGCAGCCGGCCGTCGATCGTCACCGCGTTGCCGTCGACGGCCAGCGGCACCTGCCACCGATCGATGATCACGTGCACGGACGACGGATCGGCTTGCACCGCCGGCGGCGGGTCGACGTCCATCCAGTGCGTGCGGTGGTCGTGCCACTCGACGCTGCGGCCATTCGAGATCCGCTGCCACTCGGGCGTCGCCGCGGAGTCGGCGGTCGCCGGCATCGAGACGCGGGCGTAGCGGTCCTGGTTGAGATACGTCGCCGGCGAGCGCACGTTGCGGGCCACGCCGTCGGCGTCGATGCGCAGGTACGGCTCACCGTCGTAGCCGTCGACGACGACCGTCCCGGCGCCCTCCCAGGTGAGCCGCAGCGTGCCGCTGACGTCGGCGATCTCGACGTGCAGGCCGGTGGTCGACGGGCTGACGCCCTGCAGCTCGACCCGGTAGTTCGACGTGACCGCCCCCGCCCCGCCGTGCACCGGCACCGGGCGGACGAGCGGGACGACGGCGAGCAGGACGGCCATCGTCGCCGCGGCGAGGCGCGTCGGGGCGTGGCCGGGGGCAGCCGTCGACGCACGCATCTCCCAACCGGTCGCCGGAGTGGCCGCGATGGTTCCTCATCGGCCGCACACACTTCGCTCACATCGTGCTCCGACACTGCTCCTCGTCCGACACGGCGTCCCACGGCGACTCGAACACCTCGCCGACTGGTCGACGACTCGAACAAGGAGCAACGGAATGAACCTCACCAAGAAGATCGGCATCGGCGCCGCCGCCGCCGCACTCACCGTCGGCGCCGGGGCGACGGCGTTCGCTGCCGGGACGACGTCCAGCACGAGGGGCGAACGCGGCACGTTCGCCTGCGCCCACCTCGACGAGCTCGAGGCGCAGCAGCAGACCCACCTCGACCTGCTCAACGGTCGCCTGCACCTCCTGCAGGAAGCCGACGACGCCGCCAGGGCGGCCGGGCATGACGCCGCCGAGGCGAGGATCGAGGTGCGCATCGCCAGGACCAACCAACGGATCGCCAAGGTCACCGAGCGCCAGGGCAAGCTGCAGTCGTGGGCCGCCGAGCACTGCACCGGCGACGCGGCAACGGCGACGACACCCGGCTGACCTGCACCGGCTGGGCCGCCAGCCGCGCAACGCGGCGGTGACCTTGGCGGCCCTGCCCGGTCGTGGACGATCCCGGCGACAGGCCACTCCCGGGCGGCGAGCTCGTGCCGCGATCCCACGGGAGCTCGCCATGCCGCGTCGAGGGAAGGCGCGCGTCGAGTACACAGGACGCCATGACGCTGCGCTGGTACACGATCGTCGTCGACTGCCACGACCCGGCGATGCTCGCCGAGTGGTGGCGCGAGACGCTTGGTTGGACAAAGGTCTACGAGGCCGACGACGAGGTCGTCATCATCCCGCCGCACCTGCTTGACGAGTCGTACGCCACGGGGACGCCGTGGAACCAGCAGAACGCCGGCCTCGTGTTCGGCCGCAACTCGGACGGCAAGACGGTCAAGAACCGCCTGCACATCGACCTCGCCCCGCACACGTCGCAGGACCGCGACGCCGAGATCGCCTCGCTCCTGGCACGCGGGGCGACCGAGGTGGACGTCGGCCAGGTCGACGTGCCGTGGATCGTCCTCGCCGATCCCGAGGGCAACGAGTTCTGCGTGCTCACGTCACGCGATCAGTGACGGCCGCACGGATCCAAGTCGCGGCGAGCGCCGAAGCGCAGCCGAGGCGGCGAGCTCGGTGGCAGATCGGGTGCCCCAGGCGTCGTCCAGCACGCTGCGATGGTATGACGGGCCGCCCGCGAAGCTTCGACGATGACGTACCTCCGGGGGCTGCGCCCCCGCACCCCATCGCCGTCCGGCTCCCGAGCGGTCGCTCGGCCAGCACGTCACGAGACGAGCTCGTGACGTACCTCCGGGGGCTGCGCCCCCGCACCCCATCGCCGTCCGGCTCCCGAGCGGTCGCTCGGCCAGCACGTCACGAGACGAGCTCGTGACGTATGCCGGCGAGCACGTGATCGTCGACGCCGACTCGCACCTGATGGAGCGGCCCGACTTCCTCGCCGCCCACGCCGACCCGGGCGTCCGCGACCGGCTGCCGTCGTTGACCGGCGGGCTGAGCAACCTCGACCTGTCGTCGGGGGCACACACCGTGGCGCAGTTCGACGCGCTCGTCGCGCTCGGCGACGAGCTGGTCAAGCGTGGGCCGAAGTGGCACGCCGCGCTCGGCGGCGTCGACCCGGCCGAGCGCACCGTCGCCCTCGACCTGCTCGGCTTCCGCCATCAGGTGGTGTACTCCTCGATCTGCGCGCCGCTGTTCCAGATCGCCGACCCCGAGTTGCGCTACGGCGCGTACCGCGCCCACAACCGGGCGATGGCCGCGTTCTGCGACGCCGACGCGCGGCTGCACGGCGTCGCCCTCGGCGACCTCGACTCGATCGGCGACGGCGACGGCCGCTCGCTCACCGAGCTGGACGCGGCGCTCGACCTCGGCCTGCGCGAGGTGTGGATCCCGGCCCGCGCTCCTGGCGGGCGGGCCCCGGGCCACGCCGCCCATGACCCGTTCTGGGCGCGGCTGGCCGAGCGGGGCGCTCCGTTCGTGCTGCACGTCGGCTCCGGCCCGCTGCCGATCGGCGAGGCGTGGACGGACGACGGCGCGCCCGCCGCCGAGCGCCCGACCGGCGCCGAGATCATCGGCGCCAAGGACTTCGCCGTCGTCCACCACCCCGTCGAGCGGTTCCTCGACGTGCTGATCCTCGACGGCGTGCTCGAACGTCACCCGGCGCTGCGCGGCGGGGCGATCGAGATGGGCGCCGGCTGGGCGCCGGGGATGCTCGGCCGTCTCGACCATGCGGTGAGCATCTGGCAGCGCAGCGAGCCTCGCCTGGCGACGTTCCAGCGGCTGCCGTCGGAGCAGGCCACGGCGCAGTTGCGGTTCACCCCATACCCGTTCGAGGACCTCGGCGCGCTGTGCGCCGTCGCCGACCCACGCCTGTTCCTGTTCTCCTCCGACTACCCGCACGCCGAGGGCGGCCGTGACCCGCTCGGCCGCTTCACCCGCTCACTCGCAGGTGCCGGCGCCACCGAGTCCGTTCGGCACGGCTTCCTGGCCGGGAACGCCGCCGAGTGGCTCGGCCTCGACCTCGCTGCCTGACGTTCCCGCTGCCCGTCCGGTCCCAGTCGTGGGAGGCTCGGAGTGCCACCGGCGCGATGGAGTGCCTGATGCGCGCTGGGAGCGCGCATCAGGCACTCCATCGCACACGTCCCACTCCGACCGCGCGGCTGATACTCCAAGGATCAGGCGACGGCACTCGACGCGGCGGGTGTGGGCGAGGCGGTGAACACGCAGCGCGTGCCGGTGACGACGCGCGCCGCGAGGTCGGCGCCGAGCGCGGCATCGGCGGAGCGCACGGCGGCGAGGGCCCGGGTGATCGCCTTGCGGACCGAGACGCGGGCGCGCTCGGCGTCGTCGCCGAAGCGGCGGCTGCGCCCGCCGAGGCCGACGGCGCGGCGCAGCTCGTCGAGCAGGACCTCGAGCTCGGTGCGGGCCCGCTCGGCGCGGGCGAGGTCGTGGCATGCCTCGGCGTCGTCGACCTCGGCGCGCAGCTCGTCGACGCGCCGGCGGTACGCGGCCTTCGCGGCGTCGTCGAGGACGACCTGCGGCCCGTCGCCCCGGCCCGTGACGGTGTGGTTGCTGGCCAGCTCGACGGCCGGGATCTCGACGCCGGCGTTGGCGATCAGCTCGGCGAGGTAGTCCATGCCGACGGCGTGGGTCACGACGACCGAGCGCTCGCCGAGCCCGACGGTCCACAGGTGGCCGTCACGGTGGCAACGTACGTCGGCGTCCGTCGACGCGGCCGCTGCCACGGCGCGCCACGACGCGGCTCGACCGGTCATCCCGAAGCGATCGGCGTCGGCGATCGCCTCCTGCCACAGCGCGGCGGCGCGCTCGGCGTCACCCGGGCTGCCGCGGGCACCGAGCGCGGCGGCCAGCTCGGCGGTGGCGACGGCCTGCGCTGGGCGATGGCCGAAGCGCACGTCGGCGAGGCGGGCGGCATCGAAGTGGGCGACGGCGGCGTCGAGATCGCCGGCCGTGAGCGCCGCCGCGCCGAGCACATGACGGACGGAACCGAGGCAGGTGACGGCGAGGCTGCCCATCACCGGCAGGTCGGCGTGCGGGGCGAGCAGCAAGGCGGCCTCGGCCGCCAGCTCGGCGTCGCCGAGCGTGCGTGCTGCGTCGACGACCGCGGCAAGCGTGATCAGCGAACAGCTCGCCGCCGCGCAGCTCGCCAGGCCCCGAGCACGGAGGCCGGCGAGGGCATGGCGGGCGAGGTCGACGTCGCCGGCGGTGGCCGCGACGCTCGCGGTGGCCGCGGCAAACGCGTCGTTGCACTCGCCGACGGTCGGGGCGTGGTCGAGCTCACGCACCAGGTCGAGCAGCTCGGCCGAGCGACCCTGGAGCCAGCGGATCGACAGCAACTGCGCGCCGAACCAGCCCTCGGCGTCGGCGTCGCCGGCCTCGGCACCGACCGCGAAGCAGGCTTCGGCGAGCCGCTCGGCCTCGTCGAGCCGACCGTCGCGCATCGCCGCGGTGACGTCGATCGCGGCGACGACGAACGCCAGCGCGTCGCACCGCTGCACGCTCAACCGGTCACGCAACTCGCGCAACGAGCGCACGGCACGGCGGTCGCCGACGAGGAACAGGTCGATCGTCCGCCACGCCAGCCCCATCAGCTCGTCGACCGGCCTGCCGGAGCGAGTGGCCGTCTCGATCAGCTCGTCGGCGATGGCGAGTCGCTCGGCGGCGTGGCCCGGCCCGAGCAGGCAGTGATGGGCGATCGACAGCGCCTCGGCGAGGGCGACGGCATCACCGCGACGGCGGGCCACGGCGACCTCGGTGAGCACGGCTGCCGGGTCACCGGTGACGTACGAGTCCTCGCCGGCCAGGCGCGCCCGCAGCCGACCGGCCAGCGGGTCGTCCGGATCGAGGGCGGCGAGCGCCCGGCGTTGCAGGGCGCGCACCCGAGCGCGCTCGACCGTCGCCCGGTGCTCGTGGACCCACAGACCGCCGAGCCCGATCGCCGCCTCGGCGAGCGCGGCCGGGTCGCCGGCCGCCTCCGCCTCGTCGGCGTCCCGCCAGAACTCGGCACGGGACTCGGCGAGGCGGCCCTCGTCGAGCAGTGCCTCGGCGGGGCGCGGCGAGCGGCGGGTTGCGACCATCGGGCCTCCAGGCGTCGAGCGGTGTCCGGCTGCGTCGAGCGGCGCCGTCGGTCGGCACCGCAGCGGACCTCACACAGAGGCGCCGGCCGGCTGCGGGATGCACTCGATCCCCGGTTGGGTCCAACGGCCCACCAGCTCGGCGTAGACCGGCGACGACGAGACCAGCTCGGTGTGCGTGCCGCGGCGCACGCCGTCGCCGTCCATCAGCAGGATCTCGCCGGCGCGGCGTGCCGAGCTGATCCGGTGGGCGACGACCAGCAGCGCGCCGGGCCGCCGCGCGAACGCCGCCTCCACCCGGGCCTCGGCGACGGGGTCGAGGGCGCGACGTCGCCTCGTCGAGGATCACGACGACCGCCGGCGACAGCCAGACGCGGGTGGCGACGATCAGCTGGCGCTCGCCCTCCGACAGCTCGCCCGGATCGAGCGGCGCATCGAGCCCGCCGAGCCGATCGGCCAGCCCGTCCAGCCCGGTCGCCGCCATCGCCGCGTCGAGCTCGTCGGTGGTCGCGCTCGGATGCAGGTATGCGAGGTTGGCGGCCAGCGTGCCGGCGAACACGTACGCCTCCTGGGGCACGACGGCGACGAGGCCGCGCAGCGCCGCCGTCGGCAGCTCGTCGAAGGCGACGGCACCGATCGACAGGCGGCCGGCGTCGGGAGCGCGCAGCCCGGCCAGCAGGTCGACGAGCGTCGACTTGCCGACGCCGCTCGGCCCGACGACGGCGAGGTGCGCGCCGGGTTCGACGACGAGGTCGAGCCCGTCGACGATCGGCCGGGCCCCGGCACCGTGGGCAAACGACAGGCCCTCGGCGCGCAGCGCCGGTGCCGCGGTGAGCACGACGGCGCGCCGTCGACGATCGTCGGCGGTCGGCGGCGTGACGGCGGCGCGGGCCAGGTTGGCGAGCGTGACGCGCAGGTGGACGACGGACCCGGCGAGCGTGTCGGTGGCGCTGCACAGCGCCGGCTGGAGGTTGGCGGTGACGTAGACCACCGCGCCGAGGAAGCCGCCGACGCTCAGCCGCCCGCCGGCCACCAGCCACGGCGCGGCGACGAGCAGGCCGACGAGGGCGCCGTGGCCGCCGAGCGCGCTGACCGCCGTGCGGGCGACGGCGGCCCGAGCTGCGGCGCGCGCCGCTCGCGCCCGGCGGTCGATCGCGGCGTCGACGTCGCCGCCGGCGCGGCGCTCGGCACCGCAGGCGGCGATGTCACGGCGGGCCAGCGCGACGGTGGCGGTGGCCGCAGCGAGCGCCTCGTCGGCGCGCAGCAGTCGGCGGGTGCGCCGCGCCAGGGTCGGCACCATCACCGCAACGCCGACGAGGGCGACGACGACCGGCGCCAGCACGATCGCCGCCGCCAGCGGTTCGAGCAGGACCAGGCCGATCACGGTCATCACCACCGTGGCCACGAGCGTCAGCGCCTCCGCGAGGAGCGCAGCGCTGACGTCGCGGGCGGTGTCGGTCTGGCCGACGATCCGTGCCACCGCGGCGGCGTCCATCGGTGTCGAACCCCCGGCGGTCGCCCGGCGCAACTCGGCGCCGACGGCGCGGCGCGTCAGCGCGTCGCGGAACGGCTCGACGCACTCGCCGACGAGCGGCGTCACCCGTCGGGCCGCCGCCGCGGCGACCAGCCCGGCGAGCGCCATCGGCAGCAGCCAGGCCACGCCACGCCACGCGTCGCCGGCGAGGAAGCCACGGTCGAGCGCCAGCTCGACGCAGCGCCCGGAGACGAGCGCCGGCAGCGCGCCGACCGCCGACCACATCGCCAGTCGGCCGACGACGCGCCGGTCGGCCAGCGGCGACACCGCCATCGAGCTGCGGCTCACGACACCTCCTCGACATGGTCGCTCCCGTTGGCATACGTCCCCGGACGCCGCAGCAATGCAGGCGTCTTGTCGCGCCCTGACCGGGAACCTTCCGGTCCAGGCGCGACAAGACGTGGGACTGGCGACGACGCGCCGGCGACGGGGTCCGAGACACCGACGACGACAGGCCGGACCACCCGACGCCGGCGAAGCCGGACCTTGTCGCGCTCCGACCGGGAATCTTCCGGTCCGGGCGCGACAAGACCGAGGGTGGTGGCAGGGTCGGTGTCGTCGGCGCCGAAGACGGCGCTGTAGGCGGGGTCGCGCCACAGCTCGGTGTGGGTGCCGACGGCGCGCGAGCGCACCGCCGTCGAGCCAGGCGACGGCATCGGCACGCGCTGCGCTGGTCGCACGATGGGCGACGACGATCGACGTCGTGCCGGCGCCCGCCGCGGCGATGGCGGCTTGGATCTCGGCCTCGGTGGCGGTGTCCAGGCTGGACGTCGCGTCGTCGAGGACGAGCAGGCGGGGATGGCGCAGCAGGGCACGGGCCAGTCCGAGGCGCTGGTGCTCGCCGCCCGACAACGGGGCGTCGGCGAGCACGGTGTCGAGGCCGTCGGGCAGGCGCTCGACGAACGTCGTCGCCGCGGCACGCTGCACGGCACGGTGCAGCTCGGTCCGGCTCGGGGCGGCCATGCCGTAGCCGAGGGCGTCGGCGATCGTCGTGCCGATCAGCTCGGGCACGTCGAAGGCGACCGCGATCGCCCCGGCCCGGTCCGCCGGCTGCATCTCGGCGAGGTCGACGCCGTCGAGCTCGACGGTGCCCTCGTCGGGACGCCACAGCCCGGCGGCGACGAGCGCCAGCGTCGACTTGCCGGCGCCCGAGCGGCCGACGACGGCGAGTGTCGACCCGGCCGGCACGTCGAGGTCGACGGCTCGCAGCACCCGCGCGTCGCCGGCGCGCACGGTGACGTCGCGCAGCACCAGCGCACCGCCGCCCGCCGCCAGCCGCCGGCGTCCCGGCGGGGCGGGACGGGCGGCGAGGACCTCGGCGAGGCGCACGGCCGACGCACGGTCGACGGCGAGGCTGCTGAGCCCGCCGATGTGGTCGAACAGGCCGAGCGCCGCCGGCACGTACGCCGATGCGGCGAGCAGCTCGCCGGGGGTCAGCCGCCCGGCGGTCAACCCCTGGCCGGCGACGGCGAGGGCGAGCACGCCGACGAGCGGGACCACCAGCCCGGCCTGGCCAGCGGAGCGGCCCATCGCCCGCCAGATCGCCCGGCCGGCGGCCTCCAGGTCGGGCAGCGGCTCGCCGACACGGGCGATCTCGACGTCGACGGTGTCGCAGGCACGGATCGTGCGCGCCCCGCGCAGCGCCTCGACGAAGCGGGTCGCCAGCGCGCCCTGGGCGACCTGGTAGGCGTACGTCGACACCGCGGTCCGGCGCATCAGCGTGCGGACGATCAGCACGACGAACGGCGTCGCCGTTGCGATCACCACGACGATCCGCCAGTCGATGCGGGCCAGGGCGACGAACGCGCCGGCGGCGAGCAGCAGGCCGGCGCCGAGGTCGATCACCTTCGGGACGACGCCGGCGGCCTGCGGCGCGGCGACGTCGAGGCGGGCGACCACGTCGCCCGGCGGGAAGCGGCGCACGCCGGCCGGGCCGAGGGCGAGGATCCGGCGGACGAGCCCGCGTCGCAGCCAGGCGTCCGTGCGGGTCAGGCCGTAGGCCTCGGCGAGCTGGCCGACGACCGCGGCGAGCGTCCCGGCGACGGCGAGGGCGGCGGCGGCGAGCACGGCGCGGCGACGGCCGGGCGTGCCGCGGATGGTGGCGTCGATCGCCGTGGCGACGAGCGCCGGGGCGGCAATGGCCAGCGCCGCGCCGACGAGCGTGACGGTGCCGAGGACGAACCACCAACCGCGCCCGGCACGCGCGTGTGCGCGCCAGCAGGCGGTCGGCGACGCGCCGGGCCCGCCGGCCGGCAGCGCTGTCGACGTCGTCAGTGTCGTCGAGGTCGGGGTTCATCGATCTCCCAATCGGAGGTGGGCGGGGGCGGGTGATCCGAGTCGCAGACGTTGGTGCGAGTCGCTGGCGTTGGACTGTCCGGAACCAGCGACTCGGACCAGCACGTGGGACTCGGACGAGGCAGGTGGGCGGCCGGATGGGTGGGGCCGCGGCGACGGGGTGCCGGTGCGAGCTGGGCCCGCACCGGCACCTCGTGATGTCGTCGCCGTCAGCGGAAGGCGGTGGCGGCGTTGGTGCAGCGGTAGCTCAAGGCGCTCCAGTGCTGCTTGCAGCCCGCCTGGCTGACGGTGCTCCAGGCGACCAGCTCCTGGTCGGCGTGACTGCCGATGGTCTGCAGGTCGAGGACCGATGCCATGTGCTCACCTCCTTTCGATGGCGTGCCGTGATGGCGTGCCGTGATGGCGTGATGTCGGTGGGTCAGCGGAACTTGGTGTTGCCGCAGTTGGAGCCGCTCAGCGTGCTCCAGCCGGTCTTGCCGCAGTTCGAGCCGCTGAAGGTGCTCCAGGCGGCCAGCGCCGGGCTGGCCGAGGCACCGAGGGTCTGCATGTTCAGGACGGAAGCCATGTCGTTCACCTCCTTCCGGGGCGTCGAGGGGTCGGACGGGTGGGTCAGCGGAACTTGGTGTTGCCGCAGTTGGAGCCGCTCAGCGTGCTCCAGCCGGTCTTGCCGCAGTTCGAGCCGCTGAAGGTGCTCCAGGCGGCCAGCGCCGGGCTGGCGGAAGCGCCGAGGGTCTGCATGTTCAGGACGGAAGCCATGTCGTTCACCTCCCTTCGAGGGGTCGCAGGAACGGGAGCCCGAGCGGTTGCTCGGACGTCGTGGCCCCGATGGCCAGCAGCACGCCGGCGGCACCGGTGCCGAGGTCCATCGAGAGGCGGGCGAGCTGGTCGCCGGCGAAGGCGACGTGCCCGGCGTAGGGGACGGCGTGCCACGCCAGGTGGGCGACGTGTCGACGCACCACGTCGGCGTGCGCCGGCCGGGCACCGTCGAGCAGGAGGACGAGACCGGCTCGCCCGTTGAACACGCCGCACTGGACGACGACGTCGGTCGACGCCGCGGCGACGATCCCGTCGAGCCGAGCGGAGAGGTCGGCGGCGAGCGGGCCGTCCGGGCGATGCGCCAGGTACTGGTCGACGATGATGCCGATGCCGGCGCTGCCCGTGCCGAGATACGGCAGCATCCGCCAGCCCTCGTCGAACTGCACGGTCCCGTCGGGACCGGTCGAGCAGCGCGCCAGGTCGGCGGCGAGCGCGCGGGCGGCGGCGTCCAGCCAACGATCCCGGACGGCGGGATCACCGGCCATCTCGGCGAGGCGCACGCACAGCAGCGCCAGCCCGGACCAACCGCGCAGCAGGCCGGCCTTCGGCAGCACGCCGGGCGTCGCCGCCAGTGCGTCGAGGCCGCACGAGGCGATCGCTGCCGCGGTGGCCAGATGGTCGACCGGCGACCAGCGGCCAGCGTCGACGGCGTGCCGCAGCGGTGGGTCCACCGGTGACGGCGGCATCGAGCCGGGAGCGCCTGCCGCGGCAGCCAGATGGCCGACCGCCGACCGGCGGCCAGCGTGGCGCAGCGGCGCGTCCACCGGTGACGGCGGCATCGAGCCGGGAGCGCCTGCCGCGGCAGCCAGATGGTCGACCGCCGACCGGCGGCCAGCGTGGCGCAGCGGCGCGTCGGCCGGTGGCGGCAGCGTCGAGCCGGGGGCGCCGGCACCGGCGAGCCACAGGTGCACCAGCCCGACGCCCGGGCCGCCGCTGAACAGCGTGTGGTCGGACGGGTCGAGCGGCGTGGCGAGCAACCGCTCCACGACCGCCGACGCGTCGTCGTCACGCCCACAGCGCGACAGGGCGAGGGCGATGCCGGCGAGACCGTCGTACAGGCCGGGTCGGATCGCCGCGTCAGGCGCGAGCGCATGCGACGCCAGCCAGTCGAGGTGCACCGGATCGACGTCCGCCCCGACCGTGGCCAGCGCCCACAGGACGCCGGCGGCGCCGTGCGCCAGGCCGAGCCCGCCGGAGGCGAACTGCTCGGGGTCGCCGGGGAACAGGCGGTCGTCGCGCCACGGCGTGGCGCTGGCGGCGATCGCCGCGGCGACGGAATCACGCAGCGCCGTCCAGCGCGGCAGCGAGCCCTGCGGCCAGCACGGCGAGCGCCAACCCGCGGGCACCGTCGGCACGGCTGGCACGAGGTCACGGCGCACGGCCGCAGCCCACGAGTCGTCGAGCCCGAAGCGCTGTGCCGCCCACGAGATCAGCTCGTCGGCCTTGTCCGGGTCCCACGTCAGCAGCTCGGTGAACGGCAGGAACAGCCACAGCCGGATCGCCCCGAGGGCATGGCGGTCGACGGCGAACCCGGTGGCCGACGGCGGCGCGCTGAACGCCGGCGCGCCCATCCCCCGCTGCCACTGCTCGGCCACGTCGTGGGCGAGCTCGAGATCGATCAGGCAGATCCGCCCGTCGGGCCGCAGCAGGACGTTGCGGGGGTGCAGGTCGCCGAGCACCACGCCACGGCGGTGCACGGCGGCGACCGCGGCCTCGAGTCGCTCGACGATCCCGAGCGCCCAGTCGCGATACGCAACGATCGATTCGGCCGACGGCGACGGGTGGATCAGCGGGTGGCGCTGGACCATCTCCTCGTTGAGCGTCGGGCCGTGGACCAGCTCCTCGACGAGGAACGTGTGCTCCCAGTGGCGGCGCAGCTCGTGCACTGCCGCTACGCAGTCGAGCCCGGCGAGGCGCACGAGGTTGCGGTGCTCGCGCTCCAGGCGGGTGACGGCGTCCACGCCGTCGGCGTCGAGGCCGGCGTGCGGGCGGGCCTCCTTGACGATCACCGTCTCGCCCGTCGCCCGGCAGGTGGCGACGTAGACGCCGCCGCCGTTGGAGAAGTGGACGGCGGAGGTGACGTCGTACGGGAACGGCTCGGCCGGCGCCGCGTCGCGAGCGGCCAGCGACGAAGCGAGGACGTCCGGCACGGTCACCCACGACGGCGTGTGCAGCTCGGGGCGGCGCTCGTCGGGCACGAGCGTGCCGTCGGGCCGGCGGATCGCCGGGACGACGTCGCCTGACTCGGTGCGCATCTCCTGGAGCAGGAACCCGCCGTAGCGGACGTACAGCGGGCCGTCGCCGTAGCGCAGGTCGCTGAGCACGTACGGCCCGGCCTCACCGCGCAGCTGCGGCTCGAGCGAGCGCAGCGTCGTCTCGAGGGCAGCGTCGTCGGGCGGGTAGACCGTCACGAACTTGCCGGAGCCACCACGGTCGGCGTATTTCGCGTTCTGGGTGAGGAAGGTCGCCGCGCTGTCGAGGAACTTGAACGCCAGCCCGTTGGCGACGCAGTGGTCCCAGACCGTCGTCAGCACCCGGCGGGCGTTGTCGAGGGTCGCCGACACGTGGATCTTCCAGCCCTGCTCGGGCAGCTCGATGCCGGCGGGGTGGACGCCCAGCCAGACGCCGTTGTCGGTCGTCGTCCACCCGTCGGGCACCGTGCGCCCGATCGTCGCCAGCAGCCCGTCGGCGGGATCGGCCGCGGCGGCGGGCACGTCGTAGAACGTCGGGTCCGCCACCAGGAACCGCTCGTACAGCTCGTTCACGACCACGGAGGCGTTCCATCGCCGTGACATTCCGTGGCACATCACCACCTTCCGTGGTTTTGCGCCCGGCTCTGCCCGAACGGGCACGGCCGGTCAGACTGACCCGATGCGGCCGGGGACGTGCTGGGAGACCTCCGCCTGATGCCGATCGAGATCCGCCAGGGCACGCTCGCCTACCGCCTGTACGTCGTGATCCCGTGGCTGCTGGCCATCGGCGTGCTCGTCTACATCCCGTTCGCGACGAAGATCGGCTGGACGCCCGGCTCGATCGGCAAGCCGTTGCGGATCATCCAGATCAACCAGGTGGTCGCCTACGCCGTCGCGCTCGTCGGGCTCGACCTGGTGATCGGGTACTCCGGGCAGCTGTCGCTCGGGCAGTCGGCGTTCATCGGCGTCGGCGCCTACACGACGGTGATCCTGGTCGCCGACCACCACTGGAGCGCCCTGGCGACGCTGCCCGTGTCCGCGGCGGTGTGCTTCGTGGCCGGCCTGCTCGTCGGCATCCCGGCGACGCGGGTCAGGGGCGTCTACCTGGCGATCATCACGCTGGTGATCGCGTTCGTCTTCCCGTCGATCGTGCTGCGCTACGGCTGGCTGACCGGCGGCACCAACGGCAAGGGTCCGCTGCGCACCGAGGCGCACATGAACGCCCCGTCGTGGCTGCCCTACGGCGACACGGGCCGCCTGGCCGGGCCGCTGTGGGTGTACACGATCCTCGTCGTCGTCGCCGCGGTGCTGTTCGTGCTGGCCCGCAACCTGGTCAGGAGCCGGCCCGGGCGGGCGCTGCGCGCCGTGCGCGACAACCAGCCGGCCGCCGTGTCGATGGGCGTCGACGTCGCCCCGTACAAGTGCCTGGCGTTCGGGGTCAGCGCGATGTACGGCGGCATCGCCGGCTCGATGCTGATGCTGATCCGCCCCTTCGCCTCCGAGGTCCAGTTCGGCTGGCGGCTCGGGATCTTCCTCGTCGTCGGGTTGGTGATCGGCGGGACGGGGACGATCTCCGGCGCGGTGATCGGCGCCTACGTCTACCTGTTCGTGCCGTACTACATGTCGCAGTGGACGTTCGACCAGAGCGGGATGCCGCCGGTGCTCAAGCAGATCAGCGCCCCGCTGTGGGACCTGCTGCGCCCGGGCGGCGGGGCGGCCGACGGCATCGTCTTCGGCCTCGTCGTCATCCTGCTGACGTTCGTGCTCCCCGGCGGTTGCGTCGACGGCCTGCGCCGCCTGCGGGCGCGGGTCGTGCGCGTCGTGCCGAACCCGGCGTGGCTGCGCGAGCACCGCCGCGCCCACGCCGGCGAGGAGCACAAGCCGCAGCTGTTCCACCCGACCGGTCTCAGCCACCCGCGAGACTGAGCACGCCGGGCGCCGCTGACCTCGGTGTGGGGTGGTGCGGAGGGGGCGCTCCGCGATCCCCTCCGCCGTGCGCCGACTCGCTGTGCGTGAGGCGCACTGCAAGCTGGGTGCGGCCGCAGGCCGCTCCTCGAAGCTCGACCGAGATGAGCGAGCGAATCGAGCGAATCGAGCGTCGAAACCTCAGGCGACGATCTCGGTGACCCGGGGCTGGAACTCGTGGAGGACGGCGACGGCCTGGCGGATCTTGCTGCGCTCGGCGCGGGTCCACTCGAAGCGCAACCCGAGGGCGAGGTAGATGTAGCCGTGGCGGTCGAAGATCGGCACGGCGACGGAGAGCTGGTCCGCCCACGTCTCCCGGTTGGCGACGGCGAAGCCCTCGGCGCGCACGACGTCGAGCTCGGCGCGCAGCGCGTCGAGGGTGCGGATCGAGCGCGGCGTCGGCGCCTCCAGCGGGGTCAGCGATTCCAGACCGCCGCCGTCGTCGGGGTCGGCATACGCGAGGAGCACCTTGCCCATCGCCGACAGGTGCAGCGGCACGCGCCGTGGCCGGTCGTCGAGGTGACCCGGCTCGGCGAACGGGCTGTAGGCCATCAGCAGCGTGTCGGAGCCGTCACGCGCGGCGAGCCCGGCGCTGCCGCCGGCGGCCGTCGACAGGTGGCGCAGCTCGGACTCGACGAGGTCGAAGTGCCGCTGGCGGACGAACACCTCGGTGAGGAACGCCAGCCCCTGACCGAGCCGGTACTGGGCGGTGTCGAGATCCTGCTCCAGGAAGTCGAAGGCGACGAGGCTCTGCAGCAGCCGGTGGACGACGCTCGGGCTCAGGCCCAGCCGCCGGGCGATCTGGGTCAGCCCGAGCGTGCCCGGGGCGGTCTTGAAGCAGGCCAGCACGGCCAGCGCCCGCTCGGCGGTCTGCGCGCCCGACGGCCGCTTCTCCAACCCCCGAGGAACCCGTGCCGCCATCGCCGCCCATCCTCGCAGGGCCGCGCCGACCGCGACCGCCGGACCGGAGGCGACCGTGGGGATGGCGTCCCGGTTCGTGTGGCTCGGCGTCTCCCCTCAACGCGACCACGACGCCGACGCCTGGACGGAATGGGACGCCAGCAACGACGCCGAACTGCGGGCTACGACGATCGGCGACGGGCTCGCCGATGCGCCGTGGCGAGAGTCGCCCGACGGCGGTCGAGGCTGAACCGGCGCCGACGGCGTCAGTCGCCGAGCCAGACGCCGTCGCGCACGACGGTGCGACCGTCGATCTCGGCGGGGCTGTTCCATGCCTGGGCGCGGCGCGGCGTCAGGACGAGCACGACCCACTCGCCGGACTCACCCCGCGGGTCCCACCCGACTCGGGCGACGTAACGATCGACGACGCCCTGGTCCGCCTCGTCGATGTCGAACACGCTGACGTCGGTGTCGAACAGGACGACGTCCGCTGCGCTGTCGAGTGCCGCGCGGGCGCGACCGGTCGCCCGAGCGTTCCGGGCAGTAGGCGTGTTCGACGGCGTGGCGACGACGATGCTGCCGTCGATCCAGGCCAGCGACAGCGGGACGAGGTGGGGGATGCCATCGGGTGATGCGGTCGAGATCCAGACGTTGGCGTCGGCCGCCAGCCGGGACTTGGCATGCTCGACTCGTTCGGCGCTCGATCGGCGAGCCATGCCACGACGGTAGTGCGCCACGCCACGCCACGCCACGGCACAGCACGGCCGAGGCCCACCCGTAGCCTGCGACGGGTGAAGGTGGTCGCCGCGCTCGACAAGTTCCGCGGCACGCTCACGGCGGCACGGGCCTGCGCCGCTGTCGGCAACGCCTGCTGGGACCTCGGCCACGACTGCGTGGAGGTGCCCGTGGCCGACGGCGGCGAGGGCACGCTCGACGTGCTCGGCGGCGCCAACCGCACGTCGACGGTCACCGGGCCGCTCGGCGATCCGGTGCAGGCCGGCTGGCGGCTGTCGCGCGGTACGGCGGTGATCGAGATGGCCGCGGCGTCCGGGCTGGCGCTGGTCGGCGGCGCCGAGGGCAACGACGCGATGGCCGCGGCGACGACGGGCACCGGCGAGCTGATCGACCTCGCCCTCGACGCCGGGGCGAAGCGGATCGTCGTCTGCCTCGGCGGGTCGGCCACCACCGACGGCGGGCTCGGCGCGGTGCGGGCGATCCACGCCCCGCACCGGCTGCGCGGCGTCGAGCTGCTCGTCGCCTGCGACGTCACCACCCGGTTCGTCGACGCCGCCGAGGTCTTCGCCCCGCAGAAGGGGGCGACGCCGGCGCAGGTCCGCCTGCTCGGCGGGCGCCTCGAGCGCGTCGCCCAGATCTACGCGTCCGAGCACGGCATCGACGTGCGCACGATCGACGGGTCGGGCGCGGCCGGTGGCCTGGCCGGGGCGCTCGCCGCGCTCGGCGGGCGGCTCGTGCCGGGCTTCGACCTCGTCGCCGACGAGCTCGACCTGTACGACACGATCGCCGGCGCGGACGTCGTCGTCACCGGCGAGGGCTTCCTCGACGAGCAGAGCTTCGCCGGCAAGGTCGTCGGCGGCGTGCAGGCGCTGGCCGCGTCAGCCGGTCGCCGCGCCGGCGCGGTCGTCGGCGACGCCGCACCGGAGGTAGCCGACCGCGTCGACCACGTCAGCCTCGTCGCCGAGTTCGGCCTCGACGAGGCGATGACCCAGACGGCGACGTGCGTCGAGCGCGCCGCCTCGAAGCTCCTGACGCGCCTGACGACCAGCTGACCGCTGCCGGATCCGTCCGAGTCGCACGCACTGGTCGGAGTCGCACGCACTGGACAGTCCAACGGCTGCGACTCGCACCGACACCTGCGACTCGGATCGCCCGGCCGGAGCCGGAGCCGGCAAGCCGGCCGGCCACGACGGCCGGCTGCCGCGGCGGTCAGCCGGCGGTGGTGGACGTGGTGCCGGCCGACGACGGGGTGGCCGCGGCGACGCTGCTGGTCGTCATCGACGTGAGCGACTTGCCGGCCTTGTCCTTGCCGAGCAGCACCAGCACGCCGACGCCATCGTCGAGCTTGCCGCCGGTGACCGGGATCGGCGACGGCATCGCCACGGCTTCGCCGACGCCCATCGACCGGGCGACGGTGGCTGCCACCGCCTGCGCCGCCGGATCGGTGGCCACGTAGTAGACGGCCGTCGTGTCCAGCTTGGCGCCGGTGGCGTCGGTGGCCTTGCCGGTGGTGAACCCGGCGGTCTTCAGGGCCGTCGTCAGGTTGCCCGCCGCGCCGCCGACGCCGGAAGCGTTGGCGACCTGCACGGACGACCCGGTCTTGACGTCGCCGGCCGTCGTCGGCGTCGCCACGGCGACGGACGAAGACGTCGACGTCGTCGAGTTCGCGCCGCTGCCGTTGGTGGACGGTGGTCGCGGCGCTCGACCCGCTGTCGTCGTCGCGGATCGACTTGAGGATGAAGAAGCCGACGACGACCGCCACGACGGTGACGATGATCATGATCGTCGACGCAGCGGGCGATCCGCCCGTCGTCTGGCGAGGCGTGCGCCCCGTCTGGTCGTTGGTCATGCGTGGCTCCCTTGGTCCGCTGCGGCCGTGCCATCGAGCCGTGCCCGGCGACGCCGCTCACGATGGCGACGCAACCGGCGTACCACCAGCGGATCGATGGCCAGGGCATCCGGGTGGTCGATCACCCGATTGAGTTCGAGACTGTACTCCTCGACCGAACAGGCGAACCGCGCGCGGATCGCGTCGTGGCGGTCCTCGTCGAGCTGGAACCACGTCGCCTCGAACTGGATCATCGCCGCGGCGCGCTCGCCGAGCGGTTCGTCCGGCGGGTCCGAGTGCCCGGTCATCGGCACCGCCGATGACCGGTCGGCCGAGCGACCGCCAGGGCGACGGACGACGGTGTGGCGCAGCGGGTGCGGGGGCGCAGCCCCCGAGGCGGGACGGTCATCACACCTCAGCCTTGTCGGCCGCGACCAGGCATTACAAGCACCCCCGCACCGGAAGTAGCTTCGGTTGCCGATGGAGGGCGCTGCGGCCGGCCGGCCGTTCATGATCGGGGTGGCCGGTGGTACGTCGTCGGGCAAGACGACGGTCGCCGAGCGCCTTGCCGAGCTGGCCGGCGAGGACCACCTCGCCCTGATCAAGCTCGACTCCTACTACCTGCGCCGAGGCGACCTCCCCGTCGCCGAAGCGACGTCGGCCAACTTCGACCACCCCGACGTGTTCGACTGGCGGCTGCTCGACGACCACCTCGCTGCGCTCGCCGCCGGCGCCCCGGTGCCCGTGCCGATCTACGACTACACGGTGTACGACCGCACCGACGAGGTCCGCATCGTCCGCCCGGCGCAGATCGTCGTCGTCGAGGGCATCCTCGTCCTCTACGACCGGCAGCTGCGTGAGCGCTTCGACCTGCGCGTCTACATCGACACCGACGCCGACCTGCGGCTGATCCGCCGGCTCGAGCGGGACGTGCGAGAGCGCGGCCGCACCGTCGACAGCGTCATCGCCCAGTACCTGGCGACGGTGCGCCCGAGCCACGAGCAGTTCATCGAGCCGAGCAAGCGCTACGCCGACGTGATCATCCCGCAGGGCGGCCTCAACCGTCCGGCCCTCGACGTCCTGCTGGCCAGGGTGCGCGAGCTGGCCGCGACCTGACGGTGAACGCCCGTCCCGTCGTGCTCGCAGACGTCGAGCAGGCATGGGCCGGCGAGGGCACGGAGCGCCTCCTCGTCACGACGCCGGCGCTCGCAACCGGCTGAGCCGTCCTACAGCCAGCCCGCCACGGTCGTCGCAGCTGCAACGACCGCGAGAATGCCGACAACCGTCACGCAGATCGTCGCGGCGAGACGGAAGCGCGGTGTGTTCACCGCGTCGCCGAGGACGGAGCGGCGGTTGGCGAGGATCAGCACGAACGTCAGGAACACCGGGGCGATCAGGCCGTTGACGATCTGGGTGTTGATCAGCAGGCTGATCAGGTTCCCGGGGGCAAGCGCGATCAGCGCGCCGATCACGATCTGACCGGTGAACAGCCCGTTGAACAGCGGCGCCTCACGCCACGAGCTGGACATCGAGCGCTCGACGCCGACCGCTTCGGACAGCGCGTACGACGTCGACAGCGGCACGACCGCGGCGGCGAGCGCCGACGCCCCGAGCAGGCCGAGGGCGAACAGCACCTTCGCCGCCGAGCCGACGACGGGCTCCAGCGCCGACGCGGCCTGCGACGCCGACGTCAGCGGGCCCTGCCCGCCGATCGCCGCAGCGACGGCGACGATGATCGACATCGAGATCACGTTGCAGAAGATCGACCCGACCACGGCGTCGGCGCGCGCCGCCCGGTAGTCCTCCGGCTGCGTGCCCCGGTCGGCCACCGCGGCCGCCTGGTAGAGCTGCATGTACGGCGTGATCGTCGTGCCGATCAGGGCGACGCACAGCAGCAGGAACTCTCGGCTGCCGACGAGGTGCGGCACGAACGTGTGGCTGGCCACCTCGGTCCAGTTCGGCCGGCCGAGCACGGCGGCGATCGGGTAGGCCAGGAACGGCAGCGTCAGCACCAGGAACACCCGCTCGGCGTAGCGGTACGAGCCGAGGCTGACGACCGCCCAGATGGCGACCGCGGCGAGCGGGACCGACAGGTAGCGGGACACGCCGAGCAGCTCGAACGCCGCGCCGATGCCGGCGAACTCGGAGACGACGAGGCCGAGGTTGGCGACGAGCAGGGCGACGACGGCGAGCGTCGCCCAGCGCAGGTCGAACTGCTCGCGGATCAACGAGACGAGGCCCTCGCCGGTGTACACGCCGAGCCGGGCGGCCATCACCTGCACGACGATCAGGGCGACGGTGACGAGCACCATCACGAACAGCGTGCGGTACACGAACTGCGCGCCGGCCGACGCGTACGTGGCGATCCCGCCGGCGTCGTTGCCGGCGTTGGCGGCGATCAGCCCGGGCCCCAGCACGGCGAGCACGCGCACCGCCCCGAGCCGCCGCCACCCACCCGGCGGGCTGAGCCTCCTCCGCCAACGGTTCACGACGGACCCGGCACTCGTCCAGCCGCGGCGAGCGCCGAAGCGCAGCGGAGGCGGCGAGCACGGCACGTCGGCGCGTGCCACAGATCCGGCCGCGGCGAGCGCCGAAGCGCAGCGGAGGCGGCGGGCGCGGGGAGCGGCCGGGCCGCGGCCGGAGCACGAACATCGACGGCTTCGCTGCGACCGGAGCACGGTCTCATGACAGCCCCCGGACGAGCTGCGGCAGGCGGGTGTCCTCGAGGAGGACGTCGAGCATGTCGTCGGCGAGGATCCGCCCGACCGGCCGGGCGTCGCCGTCGACGACGATGATCGACGTGCCGCGGTTGTCGACGAACGTCTGCACGACGAGCGCCAGCGGATCGTCGGCGTGCACCGTCTCCGGCAACGGATCGGCGACCAGCTCGCCGAGCGTCGCCCCGGCCGGCGCGACGAGCAGTTCGAACAGGGTGACGTCGTCGAGCAGCCGGCCCTCGCCGTCGACGACGAGGACGCCGTCGATGTCGAGGCGGTCGGCGGCCACCTCGCGCAGGTCGCGCACGACGTCGGTGACGGTGCGGTCCGGCGTCGCCCGGACGAGGACCGTCGTCATCGCCGCCCCGGCGGTGCCCTCGGCGAACGCGGCGAGCATGCCCAGCTCGGCGGCGGCCGGCGGCGACAGCTGGGCGAGGATGGCGGCACGCTCGTCGTCGTCGAGGTCGCGCAGCGCATCGGCGGCCTCGTCGGGCGCCATCTCCTCCAGGAGCGCGGCGACACGCTCGGGCGGCATCTCCCGCAGGAGCTGGTCGCGCTCGTCGTCGTCCATCTCCTCCAGCGCCTCGGCGGCGACGTCGTCGTCGAGGGCGCCGAGGAGGTGGCGGCGCTGGTCGCGGCCGAGCTCCTCGAGCAGGTCGGCGAGGTCCGCGGGGCGCAGGCGGCGCAGCCCGGCGTGGGCGGCGGTGAGACGCACCGCTCCCCCGGGCGCGGTCAGCGGCTGGATCGCCGCCCAGTCGATCACCCGGGTCGGCGTCGGGATCGAGCGCCAGCGGCGGGGGCCGAGCCGACGCAACAGCGTCTGCATCCCGACGTCGACGCCGACCAGACGTACGGCGCCGGCGACCGGCGCGAGGTAGAGGTCCGAAGCGCGCACGACGCGCACTCCGTCGACGTCGACGAGCTGGTGGTCGATGACATGGGTGGCGAGCGCCACCTCGCCGTCTCGGGCGACGAAGTCGCGCAGATCGAGTCGCGCCGAGCGCAGGGTCGCCCCGGACGGGTCGATCGCCGCGATCAGCTCGCTGGCGACGAAGGCGCGGCGGCGCGCGACGCGCACGACGAGACCGCTGACGGGCGGGTACGGCGCGTCGCCCCAGCGGACGACGACGTCGGCGATGCGGCCGATCTCGGCGCCGGCGCCGTTGCGGACGGGCCGGCCGAGCAGGCCGGCGACGGAGATGAGGTGCTCGTGCACCAGGGGGCGCCGGCGCGCGGCGCGAACGGACAGGGCCATGACACGGCTCCTCGACGACGACGGGACAGGGGGCTCCCGCGCCGGGCGACGTCAGCGGACGGTCAGCTCAGCCGGCGGCGGGCGATGGATCCGGATGACCCGGACTGGGAGGTTCGCCACGTTGCATCGACGCCACCTCCTCCAGCTCGTCCGTCGATCCCGCAGGCTACCCACGCACCGATCCGCGCCGCACGCCGAGGCGACGAGCGGACCCGCCCGAGCCACCGTCGCCGGTTTGTTCGAGCGATCAAACGTGCACTCGGTTTGTTCGCTCGAACAAACCTCGCAGGGCGGCCGGGCACGAGGAGTTCCAGCGAGCGCAGCGAGCGGGCCGCTTCGGCCCACACGAGGCTCGTACCGGGCCGCACCCGGCGGCGCGACCGCCACGAAGCCCGCCGGACAGGTCGGCCGCAGGCCGACCGTCAAGCACGGCCGACCATCAAGCTCAGCTCAACCGCGCGGCGAGCCACTCGTCGAGGTGGCGGCGGGCGCGGCGGGCGAGCTGGGTGCCGGGCATCATCAGGTCGAAGCCGTGCGGCGCCCCGGGGTACACGTGCAGTTCGGTCGGCACGCCGGCACGCAGCAGGCGGGTGGCGTAGTCGACGTCCTCGTCGAGGAAGCCGTCGAGCGCGCCGACGCCGACGTACGTCGGTGGCAGCCCGGCGACATCGGCCGCTCGCGCCGGCGAGGCGTAGGCCGGCACGTCGGCGCCACCGCGGCCGCCGACACCGGCGAGGTATGCCGACCAGCCGAAGTCGTTCGACGCCGGCGGCCAGATCGGCACCTCCCAACTGCTCGACGTCGTGATCATCCGGTCGTCGAGCATCGGGTAGACGAGCGCCTGCCAGGCCACTGCGATCTCGCCGCGGTCGCGGGCCAGCAGCGCGAGCCCGGCGGCCAGCCCGCCACCGGCGCTGTTGCCGCCGATGCCGATGCGCGCCGGGTCGCCGCCGATCTCGGCGGCGTGGTCGTGCGCCCAGCGCAGCGCGGTGTAGCAGTCCTCCAGCGGCCCCGGATACGGCCGCTCCGGGGCGAGGCCGTAGTCGACGGCCACGCCGACGACGCCGAACGCCGGGCACCACTTGTCGAAGCGGACGCCGTCGATCAGGTGGGTCCCGCCGACCATGCCGCCGCCGTGCAACCACACGACGACCGGCTGCCCACCCGGCGCGCCGACCGCCCGGTGCACACGGACGGCGAAGCGGAACCCGTCCGGCGACTCGATCTCGTGGTCGGTGCGCACGACCTGGTCGGTCAGCTCCATCGCCGCGGCGAGGGTGCGCATGTTCGAACGCATCGCCGGGAGCATCCCGGCGCTCAGCGGGCCGTTGATCGGCGCCGAGGCGATCGCGCCGGCGATCTCCGGGTCCATCAGGGCATCGATGTCGGGGGCCATCCGCGCCAGCATGCTCGGACGACGCCGCAGACCTCCTACGCTGCTGGCATCGACCACCAGGTGTTCGCCGCCGGCCAGTTCGCCGACCTCGTCGCCTCACCATGGGCGACCGACGTGCTCGGTGCGCTCCACGGGCGCGCCACCGCGGTCGTCGACACGTCCGACGGCGTGGCCATCCCGCGGCTCGGCTCGCTGCCCGTCGTCGTCGTCGCCCTGAGCACCACTGCCGACCCGTTCAACGACTCGACGTGCGCGTGGGCCGACATCGCCCTCGCACGAGATGCGATCGCTGCGCTCGACGACCTCGTCGCCCGCATCGAGGCGACGCCGATCGCCTCGACGTCGATGGCGGTGCTGCTGCGCGGCAGCGGGCAGATGCCCGCGCAGGAGGCACTGGCCGCCGAGTCGGCCGTCTACTCCGCATTGCAGGAGGCGCCCGAGTTCACAGCCTGGCGGACATCGCGGCCGCGCAAGGAGCTGGACGACGAGGGCACGGTGGTGCGCGTGCTCCAGGACGGCAACGAGCTGCACATCACGCTCGACCGGCCGGCGCGGCGCAACGCCTACGACGTGCACATGCGCGACCAGCTGATCGCCGCGCTCCAACTGGCCGACGACTCCACCCATCGGATCGTGCTGCGCGGCAACGGCCCGGCGTTCTGCAGCGGCGGCGACCTCGACGAGTTCGGCACCCGGCCCGACCCGGGCACCGCCCACCTCGTGCGGCTGACGCGCAGCGCCGGGCGGCACGTGCACCGGTTGCGGGCGCGCATCGAGGTCGAGCTACACGGCTGGTGCGTCGGTGCTGGCATCGAGCTGCCGGCGTTCGCCACGAACGTGCGCGCCGCGGCCGACACGAAGATCTCGCTGCCGGAGCTGCAGTTCGGGCTGGTGCCAGGCGCCGGTGGGACCGTCAGCATCCCCCGGCGGATCGGTCGGCAGCGGACGAACTGGCTGGCGATGTCCGGGGCGATCCTCGACGCCGAGACCGCGCTGGAGTGGGGCCTCGTCGACGAGATCGCCGAGCCGACGCAAGCTCCCGACTGACCCCCGGCCCCCGGCCCCCGGCCCCCGGCCCCCGGCCCCCGGCCCCCGGCCCCCGGCCCTACCACGTGTGCGATGGAGTGGCTCCCGCGCCCCCGTCGCGCACCGGTCGCTCCATTGCGCGGCTGACACTCCGACCGGGCGGCTGGCACTCCGAGGCACGGGCACTGACCGGCCGCACACACGCTCGGTGCGAGCAGGGACGCAGCGGTTTGCCATCGTTGCCGGGTGACCGACCAGAACTACCCGCTCCCCAACGTCTCGCACGACCTCACCGGCCAGGTCGCCCTGGTGACCGGGGCCAGCTCCGGGCTCGGCCGGCGCTTCGCCAAGGTGCTCGCCGCGGCCGGCGCCACCGTGTTCGCCGCCGCCCGCCGCGTCGACAAGCTCGACAGCCTCGCCAAGGAGATCACCGCGGACGGCGGCACGTGCATCCCCGTCCAGCTCGACGTCACCGATCCGGCGCAGATCGTCGCCGCCCTCGACACCGCCCAGGCCGAGGCGGGACTCGTCACCATCTTGATCAACAATGCCGGTATCCCCGACGCCCAGCGCGCCCACAAGATGTCGCTGGAGCTGGTCAACGCGGTGTTCGACACCAACCTGCGTGGCCCGTGGCTGCTGGCCACCGAGTTCGCCAAGCGGATCATCGACGCCAAGTACGAGGGTGGCGGCCGCATCGTCAACATCTCGTCGATGGGTGCGTTCAGCTACAACGGCCACGGCGCCGCCCTGTACTCGGTGACGAAGTCGGCGATCAACCGGATGACCGAGGCGCTCGCCGTCGAGTGGGCCCGCTTCAACATCAACGTCAACTCCATCGCCCCGGGTGCGTTCTCCTCGGAGATGATGGACGGGATGTTGTCGCGCATGGGCGACATCACCAAGGCGTTCCCCCGGCACCGCCTCGGCGACCCGGCGCAGATGGACAGCACGCTGCTGTACCTCGTGTCGCCGGCGTCGGACTTCGTGACGGGAACGGTGATCAAGATCGATGACGCGCAAGGAGCGCGATGAGCGACGAGACGGTCGTCTACGAGACCGGCGAAGGCATCGCCACCGTCACGCTCAACCGGCCCGAGCACCTCAACTCCTGGAACGCCCAGCTCGATGCCGAGCTCGGCGACGCGCTGGCGGAGGCCGACGGCGACGACAGCGTCCGCGCCGTGATCGTCACCGGCGCCGGGCGGGCGTTCTGCGCCGGCGCCGATCTCTCCGGCGGCCAGTTCGGCGGCGGTCCGTCGGCGCCGAAGCTGCGCAAGCTGTGGCCGTACGAGCTGCGCAAGCCGGTGATCGCGGCGATCAACGGGGCGGCGGTCGGCGTCGGCATCACCTACCCGATGCTCTGCGACATCCGCATCGCCGCCGAGACCGCCAAGATCCAGTTCGCCTTCGTCCGCCGCGGCGCGCTGCCCGAGCTGGCCTCGCATGCGATCGTGCCACGGGTGTGCGGCTTCTCCGTCGCCGCCGACCTGCTGCTGTCGGGCCGGACGATCAGCGGCACCGAGGCCGCGGCGCTCGGTCTGGTGTCGCAGGCGGTGCCGGCGGACCAGGTCGTGGCCACGGCCCGAGCCATCGCCGCCGACATCGCCACCAACACCGCGCCGATCTCCGTCGCCGTGTCCAAGCGCCTGCTGTGGCAGGCGATGACCCAGACCGTCGACGAGTCGCGCGCCGCGGAGAACGCCGTGTTCGGCAAGATCACCGCCTCGGCCGACACGAAGGAGGCGATCACCGCCTTCTTCGAACGGCGCACGCCGACGTTCACCGGCCGCCCGTCGGTCGAGCTGCCGCAAGGCGTGTACTGACCCGACGCCGCGGAGGCGCCGGACCGGCCGTCGCCGGCCGATGGTCGACGCTTGCGGCCGTTCTCGACGCACGCGTCCGCGGCTCGCGCTGTCGGCGACGTCGGGTTCCCGGCAAACTGGCCGGCGTGCCGGACGTCGATGCCCACCAGCGCCGCATCGAGCGCCTGCGGCACGAGCTGGTCGACGAGGGGATCTGGGGTCATGAGGACGATCCGCGCAGGCCGCTGCTGCTCGCCGAGCTCGACTACGCCCGTCACCCGCACCGCCACGAGGGAGTCGCCGCGCGCTACGGCGCGGTGATCATCGACGGCCCGCCCCCGGCGACGACGATCGACACCGGCGTGCTCGTCGACATCGACGGCGCGGCGCTCGACGTCGTCCGCCTGCTCGCCGACGGTCGCTCGTCGTTCGTCGTCCGAGTCGTCGACCACCCGGACCGGCTGGTGTGCTTCGAGCGCACCCGCGAGTACGAGTCGTCGGCCGTCCACCTCGCCATGCACGGCGGTGCGCTCGTCGTCCAGCGGTTGGCCAACGGTTGGATCCGCCTGACGACACCGCATCGCGTCGCCACCTGGGACGGCATCGCCTGGAACGTCAAGCCGCTCAGCCACCGCCTCGTCGACCAGGTCCTCGCCGAGATCGGCAGCGCCGACGCGGTCCTGCTCGCCAATCTTCTGGAGCTGTGCACGCACTGGCTCGGCGCCGGGCGCATCGGGGCGATGATCGTGTGGAACCCGCAGGGCCACGCCCACGACCTCGGCCACCTCGGGTTCAACGCGGCCGTCGCCATCCCCGCGCTCGACCTGCACAACCGCAACCACTTCGCGGCGATGCTCAACGCCCTGTCGCAGTTCGACCGGGCGGCTGTCGTCGACGCCGACGGGCGGATCGACCAGGTCGGTGTCCAGCTGTGGTCGTCGGAGGCGTCACGGCGCGAGGTCCCGTCGTACCGGGGCACGCGGCACACGTCGGCGTTGCGCTTCTCGGCGGACGTCCCCGAGGCGGTCGTGTTCGTCGTCTCGTCGAGCGGCACGCTGACGATCTGCCGCGCCGGTCGCCGCCTGGAGCTGACATAGGTCAGCGCACCGAGGGCCCGTTCGTAGGATGCCGGCCGTGTTCGATCTCGTCCTCCACGGCCCAGACACCTACGTCGGCATCGGGCCGCGCTACCCGTGGGGCGGGCTGTACGGCGGGCAGATCGTCGCCCAGGCGCTCCGCGCCGCGTCCGCCACCGTCGAGGACGACAAGGTGGTCCACTCCTTGCGGGCCTACTACATCCGCCGAGGCGACCACACCGAACCGGTGCGCTACGAGGTCGACCGCATCCGCAACGGCCGCAGCTTCGCCACCCGCCGCGTCGTCGCCCGACAGGCGATCGGGGCGATCCTCAACCTGGAGGCGTCGTACCAGCCGCGCCGAGGCGTCGCCCGTCGTCCGCCCGAGCGTGATCCCGGACGTCCCACGCCCCGAGGATCTCGAGGACACGTCGTGGTCGGAGGACTTCTGCCGCCGCTTCGTCCCCGAGGAGGCGACCCCGCTGCCGGCGATCGGCACAGGACGGATGGTGGCCTGGATGCGCGTCACCGCGCCGCTCGACGGCGACGACCTGCTGCATCGCTGCTGGCTCGCCTACCTCTCCGACGACCTGCCATGCGATTCGGTGATCCGCGCCCACCCCGATCGGAAGGCGATCGACGAGTCCGAGAACCGCTTCATCGCCAGCCTGGACCACAGCGTCTGGTTCCACACGTCGCCGTGCGTCGACGACTGGCACCTCTACGACGTCACCTGCCTGGCCTACGGAGGCGGCCGTGGCCTGACGCTCGGCGAGGTGTTCGGCGCCGACGGCACCCACGTGGCGACGTTCGCCCAGGAAGCCCTGGTGCGCGCCCCGGCGACGCATTGACGTTCAGGCAAGATGAGCGGCATGGCAGCCGACGGTGAGCCCCTCGAACCCTCGTTGAAGGTCGGGCAGCCTGCCGGCCACGCCGCCGGCGCCAAGGCGGTGGCGGTGGCGGTGAACCTCGCCGTGCGGCAGATGGGCGTGCGGCGCACGATCCGCACGCTGCGCCACCTCAACCAGGTGGACGGGTTCGACTGCATGTCGTGTGCCTGGCCGGACCCGTCGCCCGAGCACCGTCACCTCGCCGAGTTCTGCGAGAACGGGGCCAAGGCCGTGGCCGAGGAGGCCACCACCGCGCGGGTCACCCGCGGCTTCTTCGCGCAGCACAGCATCGAGTCGCTCGCCGAGCGCGACGAGTTCTGGCTCGGCAAGCGCGGTCGGCTCACCGAGCCGATGGTCCGTCGCCCCGGCGCGACGCACTACGAGCCGATCTCCTGGGACGACGCGTTCGCGCTGATCGGCCGCCACCTGCGCGGCCTGGCCTCACCGCACGAGGCGATCTTCTACACGTCGGGGCGCACGTCGAACGAGGCCGCGTTCGCCTACCAGCTGTTCGTGCGCGCCTTCGGGACGAACAACCTGCCGGACTGCTCGAACATGTGCCACGAGTCGACGTCCGTGGCCCTCGCCGAGGCGATCGGCATCGGCAAGGGCTCTGTCCACCTCGACGACGTCTACGACGCCGAGCTGATCGTCGTCGTCGGCCAGAACCCGGGCACGAACCACCCGCGGATGCTCAGCGCGCTCGCCGAGGCCAAGCGCAACGGGGCGAAGATCCTGTCGATCAACCCGCTGCGCGAGGCCGGCCTCGTCAGGTTCGGCAACCCGCAGACGGCCCGCGGCCTGCTCACCGCCGGCGTCCCACTCGCCGACGTGCACCTGCCCGTCCGGGTCAACGGCGACCTTGCCCTGTTCCAGGCGATCGGGGCGCTGCTCGTCGAGTGGGACTGCGTCGACCGTGACTTCGTCGAGCGCCACACCACCGGCTTCGAGCGCTGGGCCGAGCACCTCGCCGGGCTCGACTGGGCGGCGGTGGCGCGGGCCACCGGGCTGACCCGGGAGCAGATCGAGGAGGCGGCCCGGATGTTCGCCGCCTCGTCGCGCACCGTCACCTGCTGGGCGATGGGCGTCACCCAGCATCGCAACGCGGTGGCGACGATCCGCGAGATCGCCAACGTCGCCTTCGCCCAGGGCAACATCGGCAAGCCAGGCGCCGGCCTGTGCCCGGTGCGCGGCCACTCCAACGTCCAGGGCGACCGCACGATGGGCATCTGGGAGCGGCCACCGAAGGTGTTCCTCGACAACCTCGCTGCCGAGTTCGGCTTCGAGCCGCCACGCGAGCACGGCTACGACACGGTCGAGGCGATCAGGGCGCTGCGCGACGGCCACGCCAAGGTGTTCGTCGCCATGGGCGGCAACTTCGTGTCCGCCGTCCCCGACACCGCGGTCGCCGAGCAGGCGCTGCGCAACGCCGAGCTCACCGTGCAGGTGTCGACGAAGCTGAACCGCAGCCACGCGGTGTGCGGGCGCGAGGCGCTGATCCTGCCGACGCTCGGGCGCACCGAGCGCGACCGCACCGGTGGCCGGGATCAGCAGGTCAGCGTCGAGGACTCGATGTCGGCGGTGCACGCGTCGCGCGGCCTGCTGGAACCGGCCAGCGAGCACCTGCGCTCCGAGGTCGACATCGTCTGCACGATGGCCAGCGCGGTGCTCGGCGATCGTCACGGCATCGACTGGGACGCGATGCGCGCCGACTACACGACGATCCGTCGGCACATCGGCCACGTCGTGCCGGGCGCCGACGCCTACGCCGACAAGGTCGAGCGGACCGGCGGCTTCGTCCTCCCGCACCCGCCGCGGGACACCCGCACGTTCCCGACCGCCACCGGCAAGGCCCAGTTCGCGGTCAGCCCGCTCGACGTGCTGCACGTGCCCGAGGGTCGTCTGCTGCTGCAGACGCTGCGCTCGCACGACCAGTTCAACACCACGATCTACGGGCTCGACGACCGCTACCGCGGCATCCGCGGCGGTCGCCGCGTCGTGTTCGTGCACCCCGACGACATCACGATGCTCGGCCTCGCAGACGGGCAGCTCGTCGATCTCGTCAGCGAGTGGACCGACGGCTCCGAACGGCGCGCCGACGCGTTCCGCGTCGTCCGCTACGACCAGCCGCGGGGTTGCGCCGCTGCCTACTTCCCGGAGGCGAACGCGCTCGTCCCGCTCGACGCGACGGCGATCGGCAGCAACTGCCCGACGTCGAAGTCGAACGTCGTCAGGTTGGAGCAACGAGCGCGGCAGCCCGACGGTCGCGCAGCTCACGGCGGCTGAGCGCCCCGGCGACGAGGCCACCTGCGAGCAGCGAGCCGAGCGCCCAGATCCACAGCACGACGAAGGCGGTGCGCAGGCCGGCATCGTCGTTGCCGCCGAAGAAGAACACGGCGCGCATCGCGTCGGTGAGGAAGCGCAGCGGCAGGAACGTGCCGAGCACACGGAACAAGCCCGGCAGCGCCTCGGCCGGGTACACGCCACGAGCCGACGGGACGCCGAAGATCGTCGTCAGCAAGACGACGATCACCTCGCCGAGCACCCCGAGCGCGGTGACGCACAGCAGCGTCAGCCAACCGGCGACGAGCACGCCGAGGGCGACGACCGGCATCGCCAGGAACGGCCGGTCGGCGTGCGCGCCGAGGAGGCCGACGGCCACCCAGGGGATGACGATCGCCGAGCCGACGGCGAGGACGCCGACGAGCGCGGCCTCCTGCCAGTAGCGCGGCCCGGGCCGGACGCGCAGGCGGCCGACCGCCAGCTCCCGGCCCATCACCTCGATGCGCTCCCGACCGGCCACGGCGCCAACCGCTGTGTGGATCGCGATCGCGCCGACGAGCCCGGTGAGCGTGGTCATCACGGCGATGTACAGCGGCGGCAGGCCGCGGCCACCGTGGTTGCCGATGTCCGGCGCATCGGCGACGCTGGCGACGACCGGCGTCGCCAGCGCGGCGACGTTCGCCGGGGCGACCTGCACGCCGAGCGACGTCAGCGTCGACGACAGGCGCTCGGCCACCGAGGCGTTGAGCTCGCGCAGCAACGCGTCCGTGACCTCGTCGACGACGGCGGGTTGGAGGCTGCCGGCGCCGGCGTTGCGCAGCACCTCGATCTGGGCCTGCGGTGCGGCACCCAGCGTGGTGCCGATCGCTCCGACCCGCGCGGACAGGTCCGCCGGCAGGATCACCGCGCCCGCCAACTCGTTGCGACCGAGCGCGTCGAGCACCGCGTCGCGTGACTCGTAGGCCACCCACGCCACGGCGCCGGTGCTGCCGGCCGTGGCCGCCCGGACGACCTCGCCACCGACGCCGATCGTCTGCCCGGCGACCTCTACTGGCTGGTCGAGGTTCACCACGGCGATCTTCAGGTCGTGGAGCTCGTCGAGTGGGTCGACGAACGCGCCGACGTAGGCGAACGTCATCAGCGCGGCGAGCAGCAGCCCTGCGCCGACGGCCAACCAGGGCAGCGGCCGGGTGAGCGACGACCGTCGCGGCGCCAGCGTCGCCGACGTCGCGTCCGCATCGGTGATCGTGCCGCCCGCATCGGCGACCGCCAAGTCCTGCGCCGGCGCCGCCAGGTCCTGCGCATCGGCCGCGGGCGCAACGATGTCCGTGTCGGTCTCGTCCGTGTCGGTCTCCGTCGCGTCCGCCCGAATCACCGGCGGCACCCCGGCCACGACCGCCTCGCCGGGCTCGGTGACCACCCGCGGATCGATCGTGAACGAGCCCGGCAACGGCGACGGGGGCGTGCCGAACAGGTCGTCGAGCGGCTCCACCACCGGGTTCTCGGCGGTCGGCACCTCGTCATCGCTGGCCTGGTCGGCCACGTCCCTCCCCTCGACATCCGGCTGCTCGCAACCTACTGCCCGACACCGTCCCGCTCGGACGAACCCGCCCCGGTCCGAGTCCCACACGCCGGGCCGAGTCGCTGACGATGGACTGTCCACCGCCAGCGACTCGCGCCAACCGCTGCGACTCGGACACCCGACCACGCAGGACGCCGCGGCGCTGTGGCAGCGTCGCCTACCGTCGAGCCGTGGACGAGTGGTACCACCGCCTGATCACGGAGCGCCATCGCGTCCCGCTGTTGCTGTGCTTCGCGGCGTTCGTCGTCACGTTCTTCGTCACCCGCACGATCACCCGCCTGATCCGCGCCGGCAAGGGACCGTTCAAGAACAACGTCTCGGCGTCGGGCACGCACGTCCACCACGCCGTCCCCGGCTCGATCCTGCTGATCGTCGGGGCGTTCATAGCTGTCGGCACGGCGACACGGCCGTGGCTGGAGATCGCCGCGGTGATGGTCGGCATCGGCACGTCGCTGGTGCTCGACGAGTTCGCCCTGATCCTGCACATGTCCGACGTGTACTGGTCCGAGCAGGGGCGCCTGTCGGTGGAGGTGGTCAGCCTGACGATCGCCTGCATGGGCCTGTTCCTCGCCGGGCTGAACCCGTTCGACTTCACCGACGCCGTCGGCGACCGGATCACTCTCGCCGGCATCGTCACGGGGATCGGCTTCCACTTCTCGATCGTCGCCGTCTGCCTGTGGAAGGGGAAGGTCGAGCTGGCGATCCTCGGAGCGTTCGTACCGTTCGTCGCCATCGTCGCGGCGATCCGCATGGCCCGCCCCGAGTCGCACTGGGCGCAACGCTTCTACAACGCTCGGAAGCTGGCCCGAGCCAAGGCCCGCGCCGCGCGCTTCGACCGCCGCTTCGGCCGGTTCACCAACTTCGTCGGCGGCTTCGTCGCCTCACCCGCCGTGCTCGCCGCCGACGAGGAGGCCAGGCAGGCCGCGGCGGCCAAGGCACGGGAGGCGAAGGATGCCGCCAAGCACCGTCGCGAACCGGCCACCACGGACTGACCGACCCGCCGAGCGTTACGCTGACCGCCCTCGCCGGGTTAGCTCAGTTGGCAGAGCACTTGACTTGTAATCATGTGGTCGCGGGTTCGATTCCCGCACCCGGCTCCTTGAATCCACCGCTCTGAGCTGGTTAAATGCGACTCGTGAGCGTTGCGTACCGACCGCCGTTCACGCCCGCTGTATCAAGCAAGTATCAGACCAGGCGGCGGGACTGATGGCCTGGAAAGCGACTGGACGTCCGACGGTCAGGCAACAGCGAGGTCGCTGGGTCGTCCGTGTCGACGGCGTCGATACCGAGAGTGGCAAGGCACGACCTCGCCAGCTCGGGACGTTCTCCAGCCAGCGCGCCGCACGTAACGCTGCGGCCGCTGCGATCGAGTCCGGCCGTGAGCAGTTCGAGCGCCGGACCGTCGCAGCCCTGGTGGATCGTTGGGTCCGGTCTCGCACCGATATCGGACCGAACCAGCGCCAGCAGTATCGCTGGGCTGCGCAACACATCGCGGCAGGCATCGGTGGCATCGTCGTCGACCAACTGACTCGTGAAGACCTCACCCGGTGGTTCGAGTCCCTGGCCGCGAGCGGCACCCTGTCGCGTCGGAGTCTCCAGATCGTGAGGATGACATTGCGAGCTGCGTTGGCAGACGCCGTGGCCGAAGGAGACCTGCGACGCAGTGTCGCGACCAACGTGCCGCTGCCCCGTGAGGTCGCACGCGTCTCCGCACCGAGGTTGGCCGAGGCGTGGGACGAGGACGAACTCGGCGCCTTCCTCGACACGGTTCGCGACCATCGATGGGGAGGACCGATGCGGCTCGAGGCGCTCTACGGGCTACGCCGAAGTGAGCTCCTCGCGCTCCGGTGGGTCCGTGTCGATCTGCATGCGGGGCTGATCACGATCGCCGAAGGCCTCGTCGAGGCGGACGGAGCGTTGGTGTGGAGCGCCGGAAAGAACGCTCGGTCCCGGCGGCGCATCGCGATCGATCCCGAGACGACAGCTGCCTTATCGGCGCACCTGCAACGCCAAAGCCTCGAACGCGCCCGAGCGCGCGAGTTGTGGCAAGACAACGATCTCGTCGTCGCCACCCAACTCGGCGGAGCAGTCAGGCCGCGCAACTACAGCCATACGTTGGAGCGCCTCATCGCCCGAGCCGGCGTCCGACGAGTGACCAGTCACGGTCTTCGCCACACCGCAGCAACACACATGGTCGCCGGCGCCTCGGACCTCGGTGAGGTGCGCGCTGCCGCAGAGATCCTGGGACACAGCCCCGAGATGCTGATGTCGACCTACGCCCACGCCTTGCCTGCGTCGCTTCGGACGGTCACCGCCAAGATCGGCGCGCGGTCAGCTCGCATTGCACAGTCGAAGGCGCAGCAAGGCGCAGTCGACGGATAGGCGTGGCTGACCCGACCAAACCGCCAGTCATCCGAGAACGGCTCGGCGATCACTTCCTCACCGCGAGGCACGCACACCGGCGGTGGCTCATCGGAGAGCCACGGTTGGCCGCTACCGAACGCGCAGCGGAGACGTCCAGGTCACATGCCAATTGGTTGCAGGAGAGTCGGTCCACAACAAGCCGGAACACCGTGATGGGCGGATGAAGACGCACAAGGGCTCAGCCTGTCAGCGCCGAGGTAGCGAGAGTCCTAGCCCACAGACGCGCCGTCGGCGGCGCTGTTGAACGCAGCCACGACGGCGCCCGAGCGTCGTCCGCCATCGAGGGCCTGCCCGCCAGAGACGATTCGCAGACGGCGAGCCCGTGGCCGCCGACGTTCGAGTCGGCTCCGAAGACCCGGTCCGTTGAGTGCGGCGAAGACAGCGAGCCCTCGGTCTCGTCAGCGCCCGCCGGCCGCTTTGTATTGCTCGACGACTGCGCCGGGGATACGTCCACGAGACGGCAGTTCAATCCTCTGCTTCGCGGCCCAGACCCGAAGCGAGGCGATGTCGTAGTCACGGCCACTGCCCGTCCTGCCCGACGTGCCACGCTCGCGAGTGACCATCCCCCCGTTGGGCGGACACCTCGTATAGGAGGAAGTCCATGTCCAACAAGAAGCGGTCGCCGGGTCGTCCGGCGAAGTATCCGCCTGAGTTCCAGCGGGACGCGGTTGCGATGGTGCTCGATGAGCAGCGTTCGATCGCGGATGTTGCTCGTTCGCTCTTGGTGAACGAGGGCACGTTGGGGAACTGGGTCGCGAAGGCGCGCCGTGAACGCGCCCAGGGGACCGAGTTGAACGCCGACGAACGCGTCGAGTTGGCGGAGTTGCGCGGTGAGGTCACGCAGTTGCGGATGGAGCGTGATCTGCTCAAACGATCGATGGCCTTCTGGGTGAAGGAGTTGATGCTGTGACTCGCTATCGCTGCGTCGACGACCAGAAGGCAGCCGGGTTCCCGGTCACCGCGGCGTGCGAGGCGGCTGGCGTGTCCACGTCGGGGTTCTACGACTGGCGCACACGTGAGGCTGGCGCACCGACGGACCGTCAGGTCGCCGAGGCCGAGCTCGTCTCGTTGATGGCCGAGATCTTCGACGCCTCCGACGGCAACTACGGCGTCCCGCGGATGCTGCGCGAGCTGCGCCGCGCCGGTCTCGCGGTCAACCACAAGCGGGTGCGTCGGCTGATGCGCCGCCATGGGATGGCGGGCAGGTTCCGGCGGCGACGCTGCCAGACCACGTTCCCGGGCCGGACGGCTACGTGATCCCGGACCTCGTCGAGCGCGGCTTCGCGCCCGGCGCCCCGGACCGGGCGTGGTGCCAGGACATCACCTACATCGCCACCGGCGAGGGCTGGCTCTACCTGGCGTCGGTCCTCGATCTGGGCAGCCGGCGGCTGGTCGGCTACTCGATGGCCGACCACATGCGCACCGAGCTCGTCACCGACGCCCTGTCGATGGCCGTCGCTGCCAGAGGCGGCGTGAGCGGGGTGATCGCGCACGCGGATCGTGGGTCGCAGTACACGTCGAACGACTACCTCTCGTTCTGCGCCGACAACAGGCTGCGCCCCTCGGTCGGACGGACCGGGGTGTGCTGGGACAACGCCGTCGCCGAGTCATTCTGGGAATCGCTGAAACGTGAATGCGTCCAAGGACGAGTGTTCGCGACCCGCGCCGACGCCCGCAGAACGATCTTCCGCTGGATCAACTGGTATAACACGAAAAGACTTCACGGAAGTCTCGGCTATATCCCACCAATCGAGTGGGAAACACAGTATAATCGGCTCTTCGGATTTCAGGGTGGGGTGAGGGTGTTGAGTAGCGCCCAGTTGGGTTTGCTGGCGTAGAGCAGGGCGCGGGTGCGGTAGTGGTCGAAGCGACGGAACCCGAAGGCGACTCGCTTGACGCGCTTGATCAGGTTGTTGATCGCCTCGGTCGGCCCGTTGCTCACTCGGGCGTCGTGCCACGCGACGATCTGGTCGATCCACACCCGCAGCGTCCGGCCGAGCCGACGGACCTCGTCGGGCATCCAACGCTCGGCGAAGTCGACGACGAGCTGCTCGATCCACGCCCTCGCCGCAGTCGTGTCGGGTTGGGTGTAGACCCGTCGGACGAGTTCCTTGGCCGTCCAGGCGGCGAACACGTGCAGGTCCGGGTCACCGTCAGCGAGGAGCTCCAACAACCGCTCGTGTCCGTCCTCGGTGAGACGTTCGCTGCCGGTGATCAGCCGCCGTCGGATCCGGTAGAGCGGATCGGGCTTGCGCCCGCGATGCCCGAGGGTCTCGTTCTGCACCCGCCGGCGGGTCTCGTCCACCACCCGATTGGCGAGGGCGATCACGTGATACGGGTCGGCGACTTGGACCGCGTCGGGCAGCATCGTGTCGAACACGGTGCGGTACGCGGCTGACAGGTCCAGTGTCGCCCAGCGGATCCGCCCGCACCATCCCGGCGGGCGGGCGGCGAACCAGGCGCAGGCCGGGCCGGAACGGCGTCCGGCGATCACGTCGAGGAGCTGACCGCGGCGCACGTCGACGATCTGGGTCGACCACACCTGGGTTCGGTAGCGGCCCACCCGCACGCACAGGGTCTCGTCCAACCCGACGGCGTCGACCGGGCCGAACCGGTTGGGGTCGTCGATCAGCGGCCGTCCCCACGCGGTGACGGCGTCCATCACCGTGTGCCAGTCACAGCCCAGCTCGACGGCGACATCAGCGACGCTGCGACCGTGCCGGCCGACCTGCACCGTCGCCCACCGCCCAGCCCTGGCGGTCAGCGCACAACGAGACGATCCGATGGTCGGGTCACACTCGGTCCACGACCGCCGACACGACGGGCATCGCCATCGTCGCTTGGACCACGCCAGCCGCGTCGGGCGCCCGAACACCGGGAGATCGACCAGCGTCACCTCGCGCCGCCCATGACCGTGTGCCGATGTCCCGCACGCCGCGCAACACGGCCTTCCAGTCGTCGACTCGATCGTGATCCGCAGCCACCGTGGCCAATCGCCGACGCCCACCACGCGAACGTCGGACAGGCCAACCAGCAGCGCGCACATGCGCGTAGGATCCGTCTCCAACAGGGGCTCCCCGAGACTCGACGACGTAGAACACCGCTGAGAATCGCAGAGCCCCTGTGCCGCGCCCGGGATGCTCAGATCACCCCGACCCCACCCTCAGATCCGAAGCGCCGTATAATCAAGCAGCATAAACCCCGTCCGGCCAACGGGGAGATGGCCACTCAGTACGTCGACCGCGGTCTATGCAGGCGGCGGGATGGTTGGCTCTTGGCTGGGCCAACCGGCCTTGCTTTGCAGGTACTGGGTCGATTCTGGCTCCTCGGTGAACTCGAGGAGGTTTCCGACCTTGGATGCGAGTGCTTCGCGAACCTCTGCGGCAGTCGCGAAGAAGAATTCGCGTCGTTCGTTGACGCGGTTGACTCGGCGTTCTGCGAAGAGGTGGTGGAGTTCGTTCTCGAGGGTTACGGCGTCGTCGGAGAAGTAGATCGCGTGGACGTCGAACGGGAATGGGACGGAGGCGTCGCCGAGCTCGCGGACGCGATCGAGTGGCTCGAGTCGTCGCGTCATGCCGATTTTCACCATGTTGCGTCCGAATGCTCCGACGTTGCTGATGACGTAGACGTAGCCGGCACGGATGTTGGCGGTGCGGTAGTCGTTCTGTGCGATGGCCCCGTCGAGCTCCTCGAGCTTCGCGGCGAGTTCGGATGCCCCTGATTCGTCTCCGCTTGTTTGTAGCGCTCGGAGAGCGTTCTGGTAGTGCTGTCGTTCCTTTGCTAGGCGTTCGCGTTCCGCAGCAAGCTCTTGCTCGACTTTGCGTTCCTCTCTCAGCCGGTCGCGTTCTTCCCGGGCTGCCTCGCGCTCCTCTTGCACCTTCATCGCGAAGTCGCTAGTCAGATGGAGTTCTTCGATGCGTAGCGCGTAGAAGTCGGGGTTGACCCGCATCTCCATCATCGACCCTAGGCGGGCGATGCTGGTCATCGACGCGTCGAGGCGCCGTTCAGCCGTTACAACGTTGCCCGCCCGTAGGGATCGGACGCAGTTGTCGGCCTCCGCGTTGTAGGCGCGAAGCATGAGCTTGGAGAAGTCCGCGGTCATCTTGCGGCCCTTGGCGAGGGAGTTGTTGAACGTGAACATGTCCGACGCCAGGATGGCTTGACCGCTGAGGATCAGCTGTTTGAGGCGCTCCTGAACGTCGTGGAGACGATCGCGGAACGCCTCGGAGTTCTCGAGCGGATGGTGGTATCGGTAGATCCCAACCTCTTGGAGCACGCGCTCGTCGTCGAGATCGATCACGGTGGCGCTACTCCTGGCGGCCTTGAGCCGAGCGACCTCGGCCTGGAGCATCTCGATCTCCGCGTGTAGTCGCGCCAACTCGTGCCCTGGCGGCGCTGCGGTCGGTGGTGGAGGAAGTGGAGTCGTGGCGACAGCGCCCGTTGGCGGCGTTCCATCGACGAGTCGCGCACCGTCGTTGTGGATGCCATCGGGCGGGCTTGGATCCGTCTCGGTGACCCAGAGTTCCCATCCCTCGGGCGTCGGCGGCCAGTTCGGGTCAGGGCTCCACCCGGGCGGAGGCTTCCAGCCGGCCGGTGGGCGTGGCCACCCAGGCGGAGGATTGAAGAGACCTGGAGTGAGTCCCGTCTCGTGGTGTAGGCGGCGGCCAGCATCCTCGGGGTGATGGTGGTCATCGTGCGATTCTCGAAAGCGACCAAGCAACCGAGAAGGACGCACGATGACCACCCACGAGTTTGCCCTGTCTGACCTTGCCGCGCGGCTGACCGGCAGTGACGCGACGTTGTCGACGTCGTTGCGCGACATCCTCGCCGCGGCGATCCAGGAGTTGATCGAAGCCGAGCTGACTGCGACGATCGGCGCCGCCCCCGGCGAGCACACACCGGAGCGCACGGCGTTGCGCAACGGTCATCGCCCGAAGCTGGTGTCGACCCCAGCGGGCGATGTCGAGGTCGGGATCCCGAAGCTGCGCACCGGCAGCTTCTTCCCCGAACTGCTCGAGCCGCGCCGGCGCATCGACCGTGCCTTGTGGGCGGTGATCATGACCGCGTACATCACTGGCACCTCGACGAGGAAGGTCGACGACCTCGTGCGTGCGCTGGGTTGTGACAGCGGGGTGTCGAAGTCGACGGTGTCGCGGATCTGCGCCGGGATCGACGCCGACGTCAACGTGCTCAGAACCCGCCGGCTCGATCACCAGCCGTTCGTCTACGTCTGGCTCGACGCCACCTACGTCCACGTCCGCGAACACCGCCACGTCGTGTCCAAGGCGGTCGTGATCGCCACCGGCCTCAGGGCCGACGGGCGCCGCGAGGTCCTCGGTGTCGACGTCGGCGACTCGGAGAACGAGGTGTTCTGGCGCGAGTTCCTCACCTCGCTGACCGACCGCGGGCTGGCCGGCGTCAAGCTCGTGATCTCCGACGCCCACGCCGGGCTCGTCAAGGCGATCCGCCGCTGCCTGCAAGACGCAACGTGGCAACGCTGCCGCGTCCACGCGATGCGCAACCTGCTCGCCGTCGCCCAACGCCGCCAGCGCCAGATGATCGCCGCGTTGATCCGCACCGTGTTCGCCCAACCCGACGCCGACACCGCCCGCGCCCAGCTCTGGTTTGCGTCTGACTTCGCCGCGGAGGATGGATCGCGAAATGACCCAAGGCTGGTTGTCTCCTCGATCACGTTGAGAGGAGCAGTTGATGACCGAGGCGAGGACGCGGAGGCAGCCGAAGAGGTTGTCGGCGGAGACGAAGTGGGAGATCTTCTTGCAGGTGACCGCGGGCGAGATCTCCCAGGCCGACGCGGCGCGCAAGTGGCAGGTCGACGTGTCGACCGTGATCGGGATCCGGCGCACCGTCAAGGACGCGGCGTTGGCTGCGCTGGCCCGCCAGCCTGGCCGGCCGGTCAAGGAACGGAACTGGGAGCTCGACGCGGCGCGGACCGAGATCGCGGCGTTGACCGAGGCGATCAAGGCGCAAGCGATCGAGTTGGCGGTGATCCGGGGAAAGTCCGGTTGGGGCTGACCGGCGCGCTCCCGGCGAGAGTCCCCGCCGATGTCAAGGAGCTGGTCCTCAAGACTGTCGACGACGCTGTCGCCGGCGGGTTCGCCCACAGCTGGGTGTGCTCGTTGTGGCAGGTGTCCGACGACCGTGTCCACCGCTGGCGGGCCCGCCGCCGCGATGTCGGCACGCTCGCCGACCGGGCGCCCGGAGGCCATCCGGCGCATGGGATCCTGCCCGCCGAGATCGACGCGATCCTGGAGATCGTCGAGCGGTGGGGGCCCATCGACCGGTCGCACCGCAAGCTCGCCCACCGCGGCTCCTACGAGGGTCTGGTGTGGGTCGCCCCGTCGACGTTCCGGCGTGTCCTGGCCGCTCACGGGCTCGTGGTGCCTCAGCTGCCGCCGCGGACCCGCAGCGAGAAGAAGCCGTGGCCGGAGTGGCTGGTGTGGGAACCGAACCGGATCTGGATCTACGACGCCACCCACTTCAGCCGCGCCAGGCGGGTCGTGTTCGCGATCGTCGACATGGTCAGCCGACGGTGGATCGACACGCTCGTGTCTGTCGAGGAGACCGCCACCCAAGTGCAAGTGATCTTCGAGCACGCCGTCGAGGCCGAAGGACTGCTCGACTTGCTCACCGACGCGCGTCTCGACCTGGCCGTCGATAACCCGAACCGGCCGATCCTGCTCGCCGTGTCCGACAACGGCCCGCCGATGGCCTCGCGCGACACCCGGGCGTTCATGACGCTGCTGGCCATCGCGCAGCATCGCGGGCGGCCCCACACCCCGACGGACCAGGCCTGGATCGAGAGCTTCTTCGGGCACATCAAGGGCGAGTGGCCCCACCTCGAAGACATCGTCGATCCTGTCGTGCTCGAGGTCGAGCTGGCCCGTGTGCGGATCGAGTACAACAGCGTGAGACTGCACGAAGCGATCGGCTACGTCACCCCCGACGACGAGCACTACGGCCGAGGACAAGCCATCCGTGAGGCCCGCCGGCAAGGCCTCCAACGAGCCCGACAAGAACGGCTCGAACACCACCGCCGGCACAACCACCCGAACCCCGAGGAGACCCCATGAGTTGGATCATTTCCAACCCGTTCTCCGCGGCAAAGTCAGAAACGCCTCAGCTTGTTGTTGAAGTGGGGTGGTGATCCGGTTGTTGCTCAGGCAACGGCTTGATCGTAGTTGGCGGGTGTGACGGGGTTGATGGTGTGGCCGATCAGCTCGACGAGGTTGGTCATTTGGGTGTGGCCGCGGACGCGTCGGAACGAGCGTTGGGCTTCGATCATCCCGGTCGCGATCCAGCGTTTCTTCATGTCGCCGTCGCGCCAGTGCTTCACGCGGCCGGTGACGACCCGGACGGTAGAGATCATCGACTCGATGCAGTTCGTGTTCGTCAACGACCGCCGAAGCGCACCGGTGACACCGAGTCGAGCGACGGTGAACATCTCCTCGAGCCCTTCGAGCAGCGACCCGGCCGCGTCGGGGTGATCGCTCTTCAACTGTGCGGCGAGCCGGCGTGCGTCACGCAGCCCGGCGTCGGTGTCGGCGTTCGCGAAGATCCCGGCAAGCCGCTTGTCCATCGCCTTACGGCGAGCCACGGGCAAGTACTCGGTCACGTTCCTGCGCTTGTGGAGGGTGCAGCGTTGCACGAGCGCCTTGGTGCCGAACACCTTGGCGACCGCCGAGCGCAACGCCTTCGACCCGTCCAACACGGCGAGGATCCCGTGCTCGAAGCGCAGGCCTCGGTCGACGAGATCGGCGAGCAGATCGGTGACGACGACCTTGTTCTCGGTGTCACCCAGCCGCAACCCGACCGGCACCTTCGTCCCGTCGGCGGTGATGATCAGGGCGACGACGATCATCTCGCCGGCGATATTCAGCCCGTCGATCATCACCACCGCTGTCTCCAACGCGGACAGGTCCGCTTCAAGCAGCTCGGCGACTGCGGCGGTCGTCGCGGCGACGAAGCGGCGTGACACCGCCGACTTCGACACCGCCGTCCCAACCTGGCCGACCGGTTCAGCGACCAGCTCATGACGTCGCGTGGCGACACCGGCGAGCATCCGCTCGACAACGACCTGACGCAACAGATCCTCACTGGCGAACGTCGCCCACGTGTCCAGCTCGACCTCGCCGCCGTCGACGTAACGGCCACGCGGTCGCTCCACGCTGATCTTGCGGGCACCGAGCACAACCTGACCCTTGGTCTGGTTTGCGTCTGACTTCGCCGCGGAGGATGGATTGGCCATCTCCCCGTTGGCCGGACGGGGTTTATGCTGCTTGATTATACTGTGTTTCCCACTCGATTGGTGGGATATAGCCGAGACTTCCGTGAAGTCTTTTCGTGTTATACCAGTTGATCCAGCGGAAGATCGTTCTGCGGGCGTCGGCGCGGGTCGCGAACACTCGTCCTTGGACGCATTCACGTTTCAGCGATTCCCAGAATGACTCGGCGACGGCGTTGTCCCAGCACACCCCGGTCCGTCCGACCGAGGGGCGCAGCCTGTTGTCGGCGCAGAACGAGAGGTAGTCGTTCGACGTGTACTGCGACCCACGATCCGCGTGCGCGATCACCCCGCTCACGCCGCCTCTGGCAGCGACGGCCATCGACAGGGCGTCGGTGACGAGCTCGGTGCGCATGTGGTCGGCCATCGAGTAGCCGACCAGCCGCCGGCTGCCCAGATCGAGGACCGACGCCAGGTAGAGCCAGCCCTCGCCGGTGGCGATGTAGGTGATGTCCTGGCACCACGCCCGGTCCGGGGCGCCGGGCGCGAAGCCGCGCTCGACGAGGTCCGGGATCACGTAGCCGTCCGGGCCCGGGAACGTGGTCTGGCAGCGTCGCCGCCGGAACCTGCCCGCCATCCCATGGCGGCGCATCAGCCGACGCACCCGCTTGTGGTTGACCGCGAGACCGGCGCGGCGCAGCTCGCGCAGCATCCGCGGGACGCCGTAGTTGCCGTCGGAGGCGTCGAAGATCTCGGCCATCAACGAGACGAGCTCGGCCTCGGCGACCTGACGGTCCGTCGGTGCGCCAGCCTCACGTGTGCGCCAGTCGTAGAACCCCGACGTGGACACGCCAGCCGCCTCGCACGCCGCGGTGACCGGGAACCCGGCTGCCTTCTGGTCGTCGACGCAGCGATAGCGAGTCACAGCATCAACTCCTTCACCCAGAAGGCCATCGATCGTTTGAGCAGATCACGCTCCATCCGCAACTGCGTGACCTCACCGCGCAACTCCGCCAACTCGACGCGTTCGTCGGCGTTCAACTCGGTCCCCTGGGCGCGTTCACGGCGCGCCTTCGCGACCCAGTTCCCCAACGTGCCCTCGTTCACCAAGAGCGAACGAGCAACATCCGCGATCGAACGCTGCTCATCGAGCACCATCGCAACCGCGTCCCGCTGGAACTCAGGCGGATACTTCGCCGGACGACCCGGCGACCGCTTCTTGTTGGACATGGACTTCCTCCTATACGAGGTGTCCGCCCAACGGGGGGATGGTCAGGATCGCGAAATGACCCAAGGCTGGTTGTCTCCTCGATCACGTTGAGAGGAGCAGTTGATGACCGAGGCGAGGACGCGGAGGCAGCCGAAGAGGTTGTCGGCGGAGACGAAGTGGGAGATCTTCTTGCAGGTGACCGCGGGCGAGATCTCCCAGGCCGACGCGGCGCGCAAGTGGCAGGTCGACGTGTCGACCGTGATCGGGATCCGGCGCACCGTCAAGGACGCGGCGTTGGCTGCGCTGGCCCGCCAGCCTGGCCGGCCGGTCAAGGAACGGAACTGGGAGCTCGACGCGGCGCGGACCGAGATCGCGGCGTTGACCGAGGCGATCAAGGCGCAAGCGATCGAGTTGGCGGTGATCCGGGGAAAGTCCGGTTGGGGCTGACCGGCGCGCTCCCGGCGAGAGTCCCCGCCGATGTCAAGGAGCTGGTCCTCAAGACTGTCGACGACGCTGTCGCCGGCGGGTTCGCCCACAGCTGGGTGTGCTCGTTGTGGCAGGTGTCCGACGACCGTGTCCACCGCTGGCGGGCCCGCCGCCGCGATGTCGGCACGCTCGCCGACCGGGCGCCCGGAGGCCATCCGGCGCATGGGATCCTGCCCGCCGAGATCGACGCGATCCTGGAGATCGTCGAGCGGTGGGGGCCCATCGACCGGTCGCACCGCAAGCTCGCCCACCGCGGCTCCTACGAGGGTCTGGTGTGGGTCGCCCCGTCGACGTTCCGGCGTGTCCTGGCCGCTCACGGGCTCGTGGTGCCTCAGCTGCCGCCGCGGACCCGCAGCGAGAAGAAGCCGTGGCCGGAGTGGCTGGTGTGGGAACCGAACCGGATCTGGATCTACGACGCCACCCACTTCAGCCGCGCCAGGCGGGTCGTGTTCGCGATCGTCGACATGGTCAGCCGACGGTGGATCGACACGCTCGTGTCTGTCGAGGAGACCGCCACCCAAGTGCAAGTGATCTTCGAGCACGCCGTCGAGGCCGAAGGACTGCTCGACTTGCTCACCGACGCGCGTCTCGACCTGGCCGTCGATAACCCGAACCGGCCGATCCTGCTCGCCGTGTCCGACAACGGCCCGCCGATGGCCTCGCGCGACACCCGGGCGTTCATGACGCTGCTGGCCATCGCGCAGCATCGCGGGCGGCCCCACACCCCGACGGACCAGGCCTGGATCGAGAGCTTCTTCGGGCACATCAAGGGCGAGTGGCCCCACCTCGAAGACATCGTCGATCCTGTCGTGCTCGAGGTCGAGCTGGCCCGTGTGCGGATCGAGTACAACAGCGTGAGACTGCACGAAGCGATCGGCTACGTCACCCCCGACGACGAGCACTACGGCCGAGGACAAGCCATCCGTGAGGCCCGCCGGCAAGGCCTCCAACGAGCCCGACAAGAACGGCTCGAACACCACCGCCGGCACAACCACCCGAACCCCGAGGAGACCCCATGAGTTGGATCATTTCCAACCCGTTCTCCGCGGCAAAGTCAGAAACGCCTCAGGTCGTGCCGTGCCAGTTCCCGACCCGCTCGTCGAGCTTGGCGTGCTTCGCGCCGACGATCCCAGCGAGCTCGGCGTCGAGCATCTGGCGCATCACCACCAGACCCGCCGCAGTCGACAACGCGAGCAGCCCTTCTCCCATCGCCACGGCGACATCGGCCATCGCAACGGTTGCTTCCAACGGCAGACCAGCCAACTCGCCAGCCGCCTGCGGGGTCGTGATCTTCACGACCGGTACCTTCTTGGACACGGTGATCCCTCCTCCTTCGGAGCGTCTTGGTAGGACCCCCGAACGATGCCAGCAACGGCACCGCCCGGGGAGGGATCACCACCTCACTTCAACAGAACCCGGGACAACCTCTTGAGGGCCGGCTTCCAGCGGTTCGACCCCCGCACCCGGCTCTCGCTACACACCGGCTCCTGGTGAAAGGATCGAGGGCGCTGCATGGTCTGGTGGGCTGTGGCGGTGTCCGAGGTCGACGCACGGGGATCTGCGTTCGAGGAGTTCGTGCGCACCGACGGTGAGCGGCTGCGGCGCGGGTTGGCGCCCGCTACGGGGTCGAGAGTCGGGAGCGACGCAGCCAGCGAGGCGATCCGTGTCGCGTGGGAGCGCTGGGACGAGATCGCCGGGATGGACAACCCGGTCGGCTACCTGTTCCGGGTCGGGCAGAGTCGCGTCCGCCCGCAGCTGGGGTGGCGCCGCCGACGGGTCGGGCTGTTTCGAGGGGTCGAGGAGCCGGCGCCCGTGGTCGACCTCCACCAACACGACGACCTGGTCGACGTGCTCGACCGGCTGCCGGCCGGCGCAGCGATCCGCGGTGCTGCTGATCAAGGCGCACGGCTGCTCGTATGCCGAGACCGCCGAGCTGCGCGGGATCAGCGAGGCCGCCGTCACCAACCACCTACATCGCGGTCTCAAGCGACTCCGCGCGAGCCTGGAGGCGACGACATGACGGACCTGGACGAACGGCTCGACGATCAGCTCCAGCGTCTCGGTGACGACCTCGACCGGCTCAGCCGAACGAGTCGACCCGACACGGTGACAGCAGCGCGAAGGTCACGACTTCCTGCGGTGGCGGTGGCCGGACTGGCCGCGGGGAGCATCGCCGGCCTGGTCGCGGTCACCGACCTGCGTGGCGAGCGGCCGGTGACACCCGCAGCCGACACGTCGACGATGCCGTCGTACGATCCGTCGGTCTTCCCTGGATCACAGGCCTGCCTCAACGGGATGGAGCAGTACCGGGCCGACATCCCGCCCGAGATGCGCGCCGGCGCCGTGCTCCCCGATCCCGAGCACGCCTCGTTCGTCGGCTTCCCGGAACACGGTTCCGACGTGCAGGTCCGCCTCCTCATCTTCGACGGGAACGCCGTCGTCACGTGCATCGTCGATCGCGCCGCGAGCTCCGACGACGTGGTGCAGCCGGACTCCGTCGGCAGACCGGGCCTGCAGCCGGTCACGCCGGCTCGCGAGCAGGTGATCCTCGTCGAAGCTGGTGGTTCGTCCGAGACGCTCGGCGTCGGACCCGGGAACACCCTGTACATCGGACGGGTCGGCGAGGACGTGGCGAGCGTCCAGGCGGACCTCCCCGATGGCACGACCGTCACCGGGGTGCTCAGCGACGGCTGGTTCATGATCGACGCCCCCGTTGCCGACGGGGTCGAGCTCCACGACAGCGACCTCATCACGTGGACGCTGAACGACGGCGAGACGAGGTCGGCACCGGCCACGGACCTGCTCCAGCGTTGAGCCAACGCACCGCGGCGTCCTCGCCATCGTCCCTACCGTGGCGGGCATGGAAGCCCTGATCCGCCGGATGGCATCGCTCGATGCTCCGGCCGTCGATCGGATCGCGGCCGAGGCCTACGGCGCCGGCTTCGAGGATCCCGCGGCGTTCGCCGCCAAGGTCGCGGCCGGCATCGGGCTGGTCGCCGTCGTCGGCACCGAGATCGCCGGCTACGGCGTGGCGCTGCCGTGGCACGGTGCGCTGCCCGAGCTGCAGGCCCGCCCGGGCGGGCCGGTCGACCACCCGGAGTACCTCCACGTCCACGACATCTGCGTCGCCGCCGCACACCGCGGCGCCGGGATCGGCCCGGCGCTGATGACCGCGTTCGACGCCGTCGCCGGCGAGCTGGGCCTGACGACGATGAGCTGCGTCGCCGTGCACGGCGCCGAGGTGGTGTGGGCCCGGCTCGGCTGGACGACGAGCGGACACGCCGTACCGGCCGACTACCCGTCCGGCAGCGTGGCGATGACCCGTTTCGCCGACGCCAGTGTTAGGTTCACCTGATGACTGATGTCGTCCTCGACCGCCACGAGGGCGAGGACGTGATGGCGATGTGGCTGTGCCGCTTCGACGCCGACGACCCGGGCGGCTGGGGCACCCACGCCCATCGCCAGCACCAGCTGGCGTGGGTGTCGTGCGGGCTGAGCACCGCGGTCGTCGACGGCGTCCGCTGGACCGTGTCACCCACGCGGGCGGTGTGGATCCCGAGCGGCTGGCCGCACGACATCACCAACCATCCCGGCGCCCGCCTGCACTGCCTGTACATGTGGCCCGAGCACAGCCCGGTCGGCTGGCCGGAGCCGTGCGAGCTGGCGGTCACGCCGATCGCCCGCGAGCTGCTCGCCGGGCTCGGCGACTCGTGGCAGGAGACGACGATCGGCGCGGCCAGCGCCACCGTCCTGCTGGCCGAGCTGGGCCGCGAGCGGCGAGGGGCGCCGACGCTGCCGATGCCCGCGGACGAACGGGCCGTCGAGCTGGCCGAGGCGTTGATCGTCGACCCGGCCAACCAGGACTCGCTGGAGCAGTGGTCGCGCCGGCTGGCGACCAGCGCGAGCACGCTGCGCCGGGCGTTCCTCGCCGAGACCGGCCTGACGTTCAGCGAGTGGCGCACCCGGGTCCGCCTGGATGCCGCGCTCCCGCTGCTCAACGAGCGGGTCAGCGTCGACCGGGTGGCTCGGCGGGTCGGCTACGCCAGCCGCAGCGGGTTCATCGATGCGTTCCATCGCCACTTCGGTCACCCACCGGGGCAGCACCGGGCGTCGGCCGGCCGGCAGGTTCGACAAGCGGGCTGAACGCTGAGCGGACAATCCTGACCGCTGATCGGTGCCGTGCACCTATGATGTAAGGCTACCCTCACGACCTCGTCCGGCCAGCCGAGCGAGGAGAGCGCCACCGTGTCCCACGACCGCCGCACCACCCGATCCCGTCGTTGCCGTCGCCTGGCGCTGGTGACGATCTGCGCCGTCGCCCTGGCGGCATGCGGCAGCGACGGCGACAGCGCCACGTCGTCGAGCGCCGCGCCGAGCTCGGCGACAGCCGCATCCGCAGCGGCCACCACGGCCACGGGTGCCACCGGCGCGTCGACCGCCTCCGCCCCGTCGGACTCGTTCCCGGTCAGCGTCGTCCACGCCCTCGGCACGACCGTGGTGCCCGCCGAGCCGAAGCGGATCGTCACCGTCGGCGTCACCGAGCAGGACACCGTCCTCGCCCTCGGGATCGTGCCCGTCGGCGTCACCGAGTGGTACGGCGAGCAGCCGGACGCGACGTGGCCATGGGCCCAGGCCGCGCTCGGGGGCGCCCATCCCGAGGTGCTCGTCACCGACGACGGCCTGCAGTTCGAGAAGATCGCCGCGCTGAAGCCGGACCTGATCATCGGCACCAACGCCGGGCTCGACTCGGACCAGTACGAACGGCTCTCGGCGATCGCCCCGACGATCGCCCATCCCGCCGACGCCCCGCTGTGGTTCGCGCCGTGGGACGACCAGGCCCGGCTGATCGGCGAGGCCACCGGGCGCACCGACCAGATGGAGGCGATCATCGCCGACGTCGAGCAGCAGTTCGCCGACGCCGCCGCAGCCCACCCGGAGTTCGCCGGCAAGAAGGTGGTCTTCCTGCAGAACGCGTTCTACGACGGCAACGCCATCGCCTACCAGAACGGACTGTCGACCGAGTTCCTCACCGACCTCGGCTTCGTGGTGCCCGGCGAACTGGACCAGTACGCCACCGACGGCGGCCAGGCCTACATCCCGATGGAGCACCTCGACGTCCTCGACACCGCCGACGTGCTGCTGTGGGCCACCGAGAAGCCCGAGGACCGCACCGCGCTCGAAGCCGAGCCGCTGTACCTGGAGCTGGCGGCCGTGCGCAGCGGCCACCTGGTGTTCACCGACGGGATCACCGCCGGGGCGATCTACTTCACCAGCCCGCTGAGCCTGCCGTACGTGCTGCAGCGGCTCGTGCCGGCGCTGGCGTCGACGATCGCCGGCAACGGCCCGGCGACGATCACCGGCTGAGCACGGCGTCGAGCGCTCGCCCGTGGCGGCGGGCGAGGACCACGTAGCGCTCGCGCAGGGCGTCGGCGGGCCAGCCGTCGCCGACGAGCTCGTCGGGCAGGCGCGGCTCGGCGGCGAGGGCGCGGGTGACGGCGACGGAGATCATGAACGTCTCCGCCAGCACCGCCTGGCCGCCGGTGGCGAGGAGGTCCAGCGCCCGCTCGGTCTCGGCGGCGAGCAGCCCCAACCGCTCGCGCTCGGCCGGCAGGTCCCACAGCCGCGCCGTCATCGCCGCCGACGCGTCGCCGGTCAGCTCGCCGCGGCTCAGCAGCACGTCGGGGTCGTCGACGGTGACGGCGACGTTGGCGGGCCGCAGCCACACGTCGGGGCGCAGCTCGCCCATCAGCGCGGCGACCATCGCGGCGCGGAACGCCCGCCGCTCGGACAGCGTGCGTCGCTCGGACAGGGCCACGACCGTCCACCACGAGCCGTCCCAGCGGCCGCGGCGCACCACCCGCCCGGCGTCGAGCATCGAACGGCGGCCGGCGAACGACGCGGCCAGCTCGTAGGTGCCGTCGCGACCGACGAGCTCGCCGTCGGCGACCATCCGCGACAGGGCGACGCGCACCGTCCCGGCCGGCATCCCGAACAGCTCGCCCATGGCGACGAGCGCCGCGCCCGGCCGCGCCGGCGGCTGCGAGCCGAGCAGCGTGCTGAGCACGAGCGAGCGCGCCGACATCGGCCGAACCCCCAGCCGCTGCGCTGTCGCCCGCCACCCGCCGTCCACGCTCACCGGCGCCACCGTAAGCGCCGCCGTCGCCGGGTGCTCGGCTCCCCCGGCCACGTCCCTACTGTGGGCGGCATGGCCAGGACCACCGTGAACGACCTCATCGCCGCGGCACGCGAGCGCATCGACAACCTCAGCCTCGAGGAGGCGCAGGCGGCGATCGCCGACGAGGGCACACTGCTCGTCGACATCCGCGATCCCCGCGAGCGCTGGCGTGACGGCACGATCCCGGGGGCGAAGAGCGTCACCCGCGGCATGCTCGAGTTCTGGGCCGACCCGGAGTCGCCGTACTACAAGCCGTTCTTCGAGTTCGACCGCCGGATCGTCGTCTACTGCGCCGGCGGGATGCGCTCGGCGCTCGCCGCCGACACCCTGAAGACCATCGGGTTCACCGACGTCGGCCACCTCGAAGGCGGCTTCGGGGCATGGCAGGCGGCTGGCCTTCCGGTCAAGGCCGTCGAGCAGAAGTAACGGGCCGGGGCCGCCGGCCCGCTGCGACGTCAGCGGAGCAGCTTCGCCTTCTGCGCGGCGAACTCGGCGTCGGACAGCACGCCGCTGTCGCGCAGCTGGGCGAGCTTGGCCAGCTCCTCGGCGGCGCTCGTCTTGCCGCCGGCGGTCTGGGCGACGTACCGGCGGAACGCCTGCTCCTGGGCCTGCGCCGCTTCGATGTCCCGCTCGGTCATCGTCCGGCCGCGGACGATCAGGTACACGAGCACGCCGAGCCACGGGATGATGACCACGAACAGCGCCCACAGCGCCTTGCCGCCACCGCCGAGGTCCTTGCTGCGGAAGATGTCGAAGATCACCTTGAACAGCAGCATCAGCCAGGCGATCCAGAGGAAGAACCACAGGATCGTCCAGAACAGGCCGAGGATCGGGAAGTCGTAGGCAAACACGGTTGGGCTCCTCTCACCGCAGGGGGTCACCGCAGTGTGCCACGCGCCCGGCCGCGGCTCGGGTGATCCCGCAGGCGTCACGCGGTACCGTGCTCGGCGAGGGGGTGGCGGATGAACGACCACACGGTGCCCGACGACGGGTGGAAGCACAGCGGGGTGCGGGTGATCCCCGGCGACTCGCTGGACACGAACACGGCGCAGACGCCCGGGATGAACCGGGCCGCAGCGATCAACCTCGCCCGCGTCGGCGCGCAGAAGCTGTGGGCCGGCACCGTGCACATCCACCCCGATGCGAAGACCGGCGCGCACCATCACGGCGAGCTGGAGAGCGTGATCTACATCGTGCGCGGCAGGGCGCGGATGCGCTGGGGCGAGGAGTTGGAGTTCACCGCCGAGGCCGGCCCGGGCGACTTCATCTTCGTGCCGCCGTACGTGCCGCACCAGGAGATCAACGCCAGCACCGACGAGCCGCTGGAGTGCGTGCTCGTCCGCTCGGACAACGAGGCCGTCGTCGTCAACCTCGACATCACCGGCATCGAGCGACCCGAGACCGTGCGCTGGGTGGACCCGATCCACCGCGAGTGATCGAGCTCGGCGTCTCGGTGCCGAGCGGGCACGTCCGCTCCCACGACACCGATCAGGTCGGCGACGACGACATCGCCGGCGTCGCACGGCCGAGCCGCCGGGGTCTGTTCGAGCGAACAAACCGAGTGCACGTCTGATCGCTCGACGAAGCCCGACGACGACGGCCGCTCCCCCTACCTTCGAGCTTTGCCGCGGATTCGCTCCAGGTAGGCGGCGGCCGAAGCCCTGCCTTCTGCGTCGCGCAGGCCGGCGAGGAGGCCGTCGGCGTCGGACCAGCTGCGGCCGGTCGAGACCATCGACTCGGTCACCGCGTTCGTGTGCACCTTCGTCGCCAGCAGCGCCAGCTTCGGCATCCGCACCAGCGTGGCGACCAGCTCGTCGACGGTCGCGTCGAGCTGGTCGTCGTCGACGACGCGGTTGAGGAACCCGGCGGCGAGCGCCTCGTCGGGACCGAACTCCCGGCACGTCATCACCAGCTCCTTGGTGAGCGCCGGGCCGATCTCGCGCACCAGCCGCGGGATGCCGCCCCACGCCAGCGGGATGCCCAGCTCGACCTCCGGGATCGAGAACCGCGCCGAGCGGCCGGCGACGCGCAGGTCGCAGACCCCGGCGAGCACGAGCCCGCCACCGACGCACCAGCCGTGCACCTTGGCGACGGCGACGGCGCGCATCTCGTCCATCGCCCGCGCCATGCGCCAGCCGCTGTCGGCGTCGTCGCGTGGACTCCGCCCACCAGCGTCGCGTTGGCGACCACCGGCGCCACCGCTGCCGAACGACGACACGTCGGCGCCGGCCGAGAACGCCCGGCCCTGACCGGACACGACGACCACCTTGAGGTCGTCGTGCGTGTCGAACCACCGCGCCGCCTGCTCGATCTCGTCGAGCGTGCGCGACGACAGCGGGTTGAGCTTGTCGGGCCGGGACAGGGTCAGCGTGCCGCGAGGCCCGTCGACGTCGACCTCGATCGTGTCGAACTGCATGGCGCCGAACGGTACGCCGCGGACGCCGCGCGACCCGAGGCGCGCGAGCCTTCAGCGATGGCCATCGCCGAGGTCGCCGCCTACCGCCGCCACGTCGACGAGGCGATGCTGGCCCTGCTCGGCAGCGCGCCACCGACGCCCGGGAGCCGGTCGCCCTCGGTCTGCACCACGAGCAGCAGCACCAGGAGCTGCTGCTGATGGGCGTCAAGCACGTCCTCTCGCTCAACCCGCTGCGCCCGGCGTACCGGCCCTCCCGCCCGGCGCGCCCGCTCGGCCGCGTGGGTCGACGTCGACGGCGGGCTCGTCGAGGTCGGCCACGCCGGCGACGGCTTCTGCTTCGACAACGAGCTGCCACGCCACCGGGCCTACGTCCATCCGTTCCGCATCGCCGACACGCTCGTCACCGCCGGGCAGTGGCGGGCGTTCGTCGACGACGGGGGCTACGGCCGCCCCGACCTGTGGCTGTCCGACGGCTGGGACGCCGCGCAGGCCGGCGGCTGGGAGGCGCCGCTGTACTGGGAGCGCGACGGCGACGGCTGGGTGGTGCACACGCTCGGTGGCACCCGCCCGGTGGACGACGACGAGCCGGTGTGCCACGTCAGCCTGTACGAGGCGGATGCGTTCGCCCGCTGGGCCGGGGCGCGGCTGCCGACCGAGCAGGAGTGGGAGCTGGCGGCGGCGGCCGTGCCCGTCGCCCCGACCCGGGCCTTCGACCTCGACACGCTGCACCCGGCACCGCCAGCCGACCACCTCGCCGACGGGCTGCACCAGCTGTTCGGCGAGTGCTGGCAGTGGACGTCGTCGGCCTACCTGCCGTACCCGGGCTTCGCCCCGGCGCCCGGCGCGGTCGGCGAGTACAACGGCAAGTTCATGTCCGGCCAGATGGTGCTGCGCGGCTCCAGCGCGTTCACCCCACCCGGCCACGCCCGGGCGACGTACCCCAACTTCTTCCCGCCGCAGTCGCGCTGGGCGCTGACCGGCATCCGCCTGGCAACGGACGGATGCACCACGGGTGCCCGCCCACTCCGGGGTCGGCGGACACCCCAGGGCTAACGTCGGAAGCCGATGGGTGAGCGAGCGCGACGGGACGGCGACCTCTGCGGGCTCGACCCGGACGACCCGGTCGTCAAGGCCGACCGCAACTGGCACGAGCGGGGGTGGGCGGCCGGGCCGCACTTCCGGGCGATGCTGTCGATCAACCAGGTCCAGGAGATGATGACCACGCGCGGCACCGAGTACCTCGCCCCGCACCACATCACCGGCTCGCGCCACGAGGCGCTGGCCGTCCTGTACTTCAGCCGTGACGGGCAGATGTCACTCGGCAAGCTGGGTCAGCGGCTGATGGTCCACCCCACCAGCGTCACGGCGGTCGTCGACACGCTGGAGCGGCTCGGCCTCGTCGAGCGCGCCGCCCACCCGAGCGACCGCCGCCAGACGCTGGCGCGGATCACCGGGCTCGGGCGTACGACGATGGAGAAGGCGTCGCAGGAGATGGGCGTCGATGCCTACGGCCTCGGGGCGCTGACCGAGGCCGAGGCCGAGGCCTTGTGCCTCCTGCTCAAGAAGGTCCGCCGCGCCGCCGGCCTCGACCGCCAGGGCACCGCCGGAGCCGAGGCGTCGTAGTTTCGACCTCGATTCGCTCGCTGCGCTCGCTCGTCTCGGTCGAGCGACGGGACCGCCAGGGAGCCCGCCGGACAGGTCGGCGCAAGCCGGCCATCGAATACGTTCGGCGCATGCATGCTGCCGTCTACGACCACACGGGTGGGCCCGACGTCCTGTACTACACCGAGGTGCCCGACCCGCCGCTGCGCACGGGTGGCGTCCTCGTCGACGTCGCCGCCGTGTCGATCCAGGGCGGCGACCTGCTGCACCGCCTCGGCGGGATCATCCCGTCGGCGCCGCACATCGTCGGCTACCAGGCGGCCGGCACGATCCGTGCCGTCGGCGAGGGCGTCACCGGCTTCCAGGTCGGCCAGCCGGTCGTGGCGACGATGGGCGCCGGGAGCCACGCCGAGATCGCCAGCGTCCCGGCCGGCTCGGTGTACGCCGTCCCCGACGGGCTGGCGCTGGAGCTGGCCGCTGGCGTGCCGATCGAGTTCGGCACCGCCGACGACTGCCTGTTCGAGTTCGGCCACCTGCAGGCCGGCGAGACGGTCCTCGTGCAAGCGGGTGCCGGCGGGGTCGGGCTTGCCGCGATACAGCTCGCCAAGGCGGCCGGGGCGGCGACGGTGTTCGCCACCGCGTCGAGCACGGCGCGCCTCGACCGCCTGCGCGAGTTCGGGATGGACCACGGCATCGACTACACGACCGCCGATGTCGGCCGCGAGGTGATGCTCGCCACCGACGGGCGCGGCGTCGACCTCGTCGTCGACCCGGTCGGCGGGCGGACGCTGGAGGGCAGCATCGGCGCGCTCGCCTACCGCGGCCGGATCAGCTGGGTCGGCAATGCCGGGCGTGAGGACCGCCCGCCGCAGGTGTGGCCGATGATGCAGAAGAACGCATCGCTGACCGGCGTGTTCCTCGGCGCCGAGATGAACATGAACCCGGACCGCGTCCGGGCGATGATCGAGTCCCTGCTGCGGCGCGTCGCCGCTGGCGAGCTCCGCGTCGTCATCGACAAGGAGTTCCCGCTCGAGCAGGCCGCCGAGGCCCACCGCTACATCGAGTCGCGCCAAGCCTTTGGCCGGGTGCTGCTACGAACGTGAGTCACGACGTGGGCGTGGTGCGGAGGGGGCGCTCCGCGATCCCCCTCCGCCGTGCGCCGACTCGCTCTGCGTGAGGCGCACAGCAAGCTGGGTGCGGCCGCAGGCCGCTCCTCGAAGCTCGACCGAGATGAGCGAGCGAATCGAGCGTCGAAACGTCACGAACGCCAGCGATCGGCGATCTCCGACAGGGGGACGATGAGGAGGTCGGCGACGGGGACCTCGGCGAGGCGGTCGGCACGGAACGTGCCCTCGGTCTCGGCCACCCAGTCGACGAGACGGTCGTAGCGGCGGTCGTAGCCCTGCAGCACGCCACGCATCGTCGCCGCCGGCAGCCGGTCGTGGAAGCGCACGTGCAGCAGCGAGACGCCGGTGCAGGTGGAGCCCTTCACCTCCGGCACGAAGATCAGCGTGCGCCCGTCCTTGCGGCCGCGGGCCACCAGCACCTCGCGCTCGGCGGCGACGCGGCGCTTGGTGCCGAGCAGCTGGGCGTTGCCCTCGACTCGGCTGGGCACCTGCAGCGACAGGCCGCCGCGGTCGACGATGCTGATCGTCGCCTCCTCGCCGGCCGGGTCGCCCTCGATCGCATAGCGGGTGAACCCGACGACCGACTCGACCGCAGGGTCGAGGTCGGCGAGCACCTTCAGCGTGCGATACGTCAGGCGGTCGCGGCCGGCGCCGGCGGCGAGGACGGCCTGGACGAGCTGGCGGTCGAGGACGCCCTCGTCGTTGCGGCTGATGCCGACCGTCACCGTCTTGGCCTGGTGCTTGATCGCGTCGACCGGGCGGGTCAGCTCCTCGATCGTGCTGGTCAACGCGGCGGTGAGGTCGTCGATCAGCGCGCTCGGCGTGGCGATCTTGCCGGAGTGCCGGCCGTAGCTCTCCAGCGGCGAGTCGCTGGCCAGATCGCGCAGCAGGCCGCTGAGGCGCACCGCGGTCGAGGCCTCCAGGTGCCCGTCGTACAGACCTGAGCGCAGGCCGTCGTCGAAGCGTTCGCTGTGCGGCCCGATGCCAGCGCGGACACGGCGCAGGACGTCGTCGCCCTCGAACGTCTCGGTGAGCGCGGCCTCGATCAGCTCCCGTGCCTCACGCAGCGGACGGGCCGAGCCGTCGATCGCCAGCGCGGCCTCGTAGCCGAACAGGTGGCCGACCATCGCCGACAGGACGAACGCCAGCGCCGGGTGCACCGGCGGGACGGCGATCACCGCCGCGGCGGCGGCGAAGCGCTCGTCGGCGTCGGTGGCGACGACGATCGGCGTGGCCTTGTGGGCCTTGTAGATCGCCACCTCCTTGGCGACGTCGTCGGCGGTCCCGCCGGACAGCCCGGCCGCGCACACCAGGATCAGCGGCTCGCTGGACAGGTCGATGTGCTTCTTGTCCTCGGTGACGTCGCAGGCGATCGACTTGTAGCAGAGCTCGGAGAGCTTGATCCGCACCTCGTTGGCGGCGACGACGTTCGGCCCGTTGCCGACGATCGCCCAGTAGCGCCGCTGCGGGGCGAAGTGCCGGGCGGCCTCGGCGATCGCCGCCCGCCCGGCGAGCACGGTGCGCATCGCCGCCGGCAGCTCGCGCAACGAGGTGAGCAGCCCGTGGCGGCCGGCGTCGCTGCCGACGCCGGCCGAGGCAGTGACCGCGCAGGCCAGCAGTGCGCCGGCAGCGACCTGGGCGTAGAAGGCCTTGGTCGAGGCGACGCTCATCTCCACGTCGCGCCCGTCGCTCGTGTAGATCACGCCGTCGGCCTTGTCGGTGAGATCGCTGTTGCGGCGATTGACGATCGCGATCACCGTGGCGCCGCGAGAGCGGGCGAGGTCGACGGTGCGGTTCGTGTCGGTCGTCGTCCCGCTCTGGCTGACGGCGACGATCAGCGTGTCGCGCATGTCGAGGCGCAGGTGGAAGCCGCTCAGCTCGGTGGCGGTGATCTGGTCGACGTCGAGCGACCCGTCCGACAACAGGTCGAGCAGGGCGGCCACGGCCATCCCGGCGACGGCCGCGGTGCCCTGGCCGATCACCCGGACCTTGTCGATCTCCCCGGCGGCGAGGCGGGCGGCGACGGCGGCGGGCAGCGTGCGCTCGCCGACCACCGCCGACAGCCGCCCGCCGTCGTCGGCGATCTTGGCGCGCAACGTCTTGGCGAAGCTCGACGGCGCCTGCTGGATCTCCTTGAGCAGGAAGTGCGGGGCGTCGCCGCGGTCGATGTCACGGGTGGTCACCTGGGCGACGGCGACGTCGGCGTCGGTGACCGGCAGCTCGGTGCCGTCGTAGGCCAGGCGGCGCACTCCGTCGACCTCCCCGGCGACGGCCGCATCGAGCACCAGGACCTGACCGCGGCTGCCCGACGGCGACGGGTTCTCCCCGTCGACGCGCAGGTAGCGGCTGGTCTCCTCGACCACGCCATACGGCTCGCTGGCGACGATGTAGAGGTCCTCGGCGAAGCCGACGTACACCCCCTGGCCGCTGCCGCGCAGAGCGAGGTACACCTGGTCGGGCCGCTCGGCACAGGCCGCACCGATCGCCACGCTGCCCTCGAACTCGGCCACGGTGCGGCGGAACGCCTCACCCGTGTCGCCACCGGTGGCCTGGGCGTGACGGCCCATGACGACCGGGATGACCTTGGCGTCGGTGGTGATCGGCGCGTCGATCGACAGGTCGTGGGCGATCTTCAGGTCGGCGTGGTTGTCGACGTCGCCGTTGAGGACGGCCACGGCGTACGTGCGCTGCGGGCGCCCGCCCGCCGCGACATCGGCGCCTGCGGCTTCGTCGCTGTTGACCGGGTGGCAGTTCGGCTCGCTGATGATCCCGACGCTCGCCCAGCGGGTGTGCCCGAGCACCGACACCCGTGCCGTCGGCGCCGACGGCGCGGCGCGCAGCAGGGCGTCGCCGTCGACCGCAGCACGCAGCGCCCGGACGTTGTCGCCGAGCTCGCCGATCTCCGCCGCCGCCTTGTAGACGAAGCCGAGCCGGTCGCCCTCGACGCGCACGGTGCCGTTCTGGAACAGCGGGTCGGCGGCACGACGCTCGATCTCGGCGGCGACGGACGGGTCGGCGACGTCGAGGCCGTGGCCCCACACGAACACGTGGATGCCCGCCGAGTCGCGCCCGCGGACCTCCATCCGGTCGATCGACGACAGCGCCTGCTGGATGTTCAAGTAGCCGGCGATGGCGGCCCGGTCGGCGCCGGTGCCGGCGAGCGCACCAACCGCGGCAGCGGTGCGCAGGCGGTCACGGCGGACGGCCCAGCACGCATCGAGCAGCTCGAGCAGCTCGGCGTTGGCTCGCTCCAACGCGTCGGCCGGCAGCAGCGCCTGGTCGAGCTCGCGCTCACGCTCGGCGGCACGGGCGTCGAGCTGGTCGAGGCGGGCAACGATCGCGGGCGCCAGGTCGTCGTCGCCGAACAGGGCCAGCATCCCCGGCACACCCTTCAGGAGCGTGTCGACGCGGGCGACGGCGCGGGCCGCGTCGAGCAGCACCGGCGCAGCGACGGCCTCGTCGAGCAGGCCGATCAGCTCGGCGGCCGCGGGCACCCCCCGGCTCGAAGGACGGCTGACGACGGCGACGATCCCGCACATGAGCCTGCAGGCTACCGACCGGTCACCAGCAGCTCCCGTCGCCTCCGCCCGGCCCGGTGTCCGCGGACATCGCGATTCGAGATGTGCCACCCCGGTGCGCACATCTCGAATCGCGCAACGAGCGGCGAGCGGCGAGCGGTGGCGGTGGCGGACCTCAGGCGAAGCGGGCGCGGACCGTGGCTGCCAGGGATTCGGCGGTGTCGGCGGCCAGCTCCGTCGTCGCCGCTTCGACCATCACCCGGATCAGCGGCTCGGTGCCGCTGGCACGCACCAGCACCCGGCCGTCGCCGCCGAGCGCGGCCTCCGCCTCGGCGATCTCCGGGGCCAGCTCCTCGACGATGAGCGGATGGCGCTCGGTGACGGCGACGTTGACCAGCACCTGCGGGTACGACGCCATCACCTCGCCGGCCAGCTCGCCGAGCGTGCGCCCCGACTCGTGGACGTGCTGAGCCAGGCGCAGGCCGGCCAGCAGCCCGTCGCCGGTGGTCGCCACGTCGCGGTAGATGAGGTGGCCGCTCTGCTCACCGCCGAGCGAGAACCCGCCGGCATCGAGCGCCTCCAGCACGTAGCGGTCGCCGACCGCGGCCTCGACCAGCTCGACCCCTGCCGACGCCATCGCGTGACGCAGCCCGAGGTTGCTCATCACCGTGACGACCAGCGTGTCGGCCGACAGGTGACCGTCGTCGCGCAGCTGCAGGGCGGCGAGCGCCATCATCCGGTCGCCGTCGACGGTCTGGCCGTGCTGGTCGACGGCGATCACACGGTCGCCGTCGCCGTCGAAGGCCAGCCCGAGGTCGGCGCCGCGCACCAGCACCGCCCCGGCCAGGTCGCCGGGCGACGTCGCCCCGCAGTCGGCGTTGATGTTGCGCCCGTCGGGCGCGGCGTTGATCACCTCGACCTGCGCGCCGAGCCGCTCCACGGCCCGCGGCGCGACCTCGGACATCGCCCCGTTGGCGCAGTCGAGGACGACGTCCAGCCCGGCCAGGCACCCCCCCGGGAACAGCGACACCAGCCAGTCGACGTACTCGTCGGCCAGCCACACGTGGTCGTTCTCGTCAGGCGCTGACCGGAAGGTTTCCGGTCCAGGACGCGACAAGGTCGCCGACACCCGCAGCCGTGAGCTCGTCCAGCCGAGCCTCGATGGCGGCCTGTGCGGCATCGGACAGCTTCAACCCGCCGACTGCGAACAGCTTGACGCCGTTGTCGCCGAACGGGTTGTGCGACGCGGTGATCATCGCCGCCGGCAGACGGTGAACAGCACTCGCCCGCGCCAGCGCCGGCGTCGGCAGCACCCCGGCCGAGCGCACCGTGGCGCCGGCGGCATGCAGCCCCGCGGTCAGCGCCTCTTCGAACGCCGGTCCGCTCTCGCGGGTGTCCCGACCGATCAGCCACTCACCGGTGCCGAGCACCTCCGCCGCGGCGCGGCCGAGCAGCGTGACGAACGAGGTGGTCAGCTCGGTGTACGCCGTACCACGCACACCGTCGGTGCCGAAGCGCATCGGCGACGAGGGCGGTCAGCGCTTGGTGTACTGCGGCGCCTTGCGCGCCTTCTTGAGGCCGTACTTCTTGCTCTCCTTCTTACGCGGATCGCGTGTCAGGAGGCCGGCCTTCTTCAGTGCGGGGCGCTGCTCCGGATCGAGCTCGACGAGGGCTCGGGCGATCGCCATGCGCAACGCACCGGCCTGACCGCTGACGCCGCCACCGTGCATCGTCGCGTCGACGTCGTAGCTCTCCTCGGCGTCGACGACGCGCAGGGCCTCGGTGACCACCATTCGCTGCATGGCGGTTGTGAAGTACTGATCGAACGGCTTGCCGTTGATCGTGTGCTTGCCGGTGCCGGGCCGCAGGCGGGCACGGGCGACGGCCTCCTTGCGGCGACCGGTGGTCTGGGTGAGCGGGCGGTTGGCCATGTGCGTCGTTGCTCCGGTGCGGCTCAGCGGGCCTTCGCCGCTGGCAGGTCGAGGACGGTCGGGGTCTGGGCGGCGTGCGGGTGCTCGGGGCCCGAGTAGACCTTCAGCTTCTTGATCATCTGCCGGCCGAGCGGGCCCTTCGGCAGCATCCCGCGGACGCTGCGGCGGATGGCCTCGTCGGGGCGGCGGTCGAGCAGGTCAGAGTAGCGCTCCGACTTCAGACCGCCCGGGTAGCCGCTGTAGCGGTACACCTGCTTGACCTCGGCCTTGCCCTTGGAGAGCACGACCTTGTCGGCGTTGACGATGATCACGTGGTCGCCCGAGTCCATGTGCGGGGCGAACGTCGGCTTGTGCTTGCCACGCAAAACGCGGGCCGTCTCGGTGCACAGCCGCCCGAGCACGAGGCCGTCGGCATCGATGACGTGCCAGGCGCGGTTGATCTCGCTCGCCTTCGGGGAGTACGTGGGCATCTCGACAAACCTTCTCGACATCTGTGCGGGCAGCAGCCACTGGCGGCGCTCGCCAGGGAACCGGGAAAGGATACGGCGCTCGTCAACGATTCGCCACCGAGCGGTCCACGGGTCCGCCAGGTCGGTGAGCCAGGCGTCGGCACGCTCGGCCAGGGCATCGGTCGACCAGCGCCGCTCGACCTCGCGTCGGCAGGCCAGCCGGTCGATCTCGCCGAGACGATCGACGGCGACGACGAGGCCGGCCGTGTCGTCGGGTTCGACGAGGAAGCCGGTGACACCGTCGACGACGATCTCGGCCGGGCCGCCGCGCCGATAGGCGATCACCGGCAGGCCGCAGGCCATCGCCTCGACGGCGACGTTGCCGGACGCCTCCACCCAGCGCAGCGTCATCAGCAGCGCGGCGCACCCACCGATCGCCGCCTGCAGGTCGTCGGTGGCGAGGAACCCCTCGCTGCGCACGTCGGCACCTGGGTGCACGGGCCCGCGGCGGCGTCCCCACGGTCGCGGTCCTGCAGCAGGCCCCACCCCCGCACCGGCAGACCGGTCGCCGCGCACCCGGGACAGGCCGCCGAGCACCAGGCTGGGCAACGTCAGCTCGAGCCCACCACCGACGCAGGGACGAGCCGCCTTGTCGCGCGGTGACCGGGAAGATCCCGGTCAGGGCGCGACAAGAGCCAGATCGTCGGGATAGCCGACCTCCCACAGGCACAGGCCGTGTGGGGGTGCGGGTGGTGACGCCGCGGTGCGGGTGCGCGCCGCGATGATCCTGGCGACGTCGCCGGCGCGGCGCCGGCCGCGGCCGACGTCGACGAGCGTGCCGACGATCGAGCGGACCATCTGATGGCAGAACGCGGTGCCGCGGATCTCGAAGCGCAGCAGGCCGTCGGTGCGATCATGCTCGACGGGCGACCACGTCGCCGACAGGATCCGGCGCACCAGCGAGACCTCGGGCTGGCCGGCCGCAGCCTTGGGCCGTCGGCAGAACGACGAGAAGTCGTGCTCGCCGATCAGCGGGTCGCAGCCGAGGCGCATCGCCGCCAGGTCGAGCGGCTCGATCACGTGCCACGTGGTCGGGGCGAGCAGCGGGTCCGGCGTCGCCTGGTTGAGCACGTCGTAGCGGTAGTGCCGCCACTCGGCGTCGAAGCGGGCGCTGAACGACGGCGACGCCCACTCGGCCGAACGCACCGCGATCGCTGGAGCGCACAGCCGGTTCAGCCGCCGGGCCAGCGTCGACGGGTCGACCGTCGCCGGCACGTCGCCGCTGATCACCTGGCCCCAGCCGTGCACGCCGGCGTCCGTGCGTCCGGCGGCGACCAGCTCGACCGGCTGGCGTACGACCTTCTCCAGGGTGGCACGCAGCGTGCCCATCACCGTCGACTGCCCGGCCTGCTCGGCCAGCCCGCGGAACGGCGACCCGTCGTAGGCCACCGTCAACCGGATCCGCCGCACCCCCGTCACAGCGCCGCCCGGAGGAGCTCGCTGCACTCGCTCATCCGTCCACCCCGGGGGCTACGCCCCCGCTCGCTTCGCTCGCACCCCATCGACGTCCGGCTCCCGAGCGGTCGCCCGGCCGCACGGACGAGCTCGCTGCACTCGCTCATCCGTGTCGTTGGCGGCGCGAGTGGAAGTCGGCCCACGACGCCACGGCGAGCACGACGAACACCGCGGCGAGGATCCACCCGACGTAGCGCAGCTCCGGGGGACACAGCGGCAGGAGCACGACGGCCAGCACCGCGCTGGCGACGAAGAACACCGCCCGGCGATCGACCCGGCGGCTCACCCCGCCGCTCACGACAGCGCCGCCACGATCCAGTAGGTGATCATCGCCACCACGGCCGAGCCGGGGATCGTCAGCACCCACGCCCACACCACTCGGCGGGCGACGTTCCAGCGCACGGCGGACAGCCGCTCAGCCGAGCCGACGCCGACGATCGCCCCGGTGATCGTGTGCGTCGTGCTCACCGGGATGCCCTGGTACGAGGCGAAGAACAACGTCGCCGCCGCCGCCGACTCGGCGCACACACCGCCCATCGGCTGCAGCCGGGTGAGCTTGGTGCCCATCGTGCGCACGATCCGCCACCCGCCCAGCATGGTCCCGAGCGCGATGGCGCCGTGACACGACAGCACGACCCACAGCGGGATGCCCTCGGGATCGTCGATCGCGCCGGGGTGCAGACGCCCGGCGCCGATCAGCAGCGCGGCGATGATCCCCATCGTCTTCTGCGCGTCGTTGGCGCCGTGACCCAGGCTGAACGCCGCCGCGGACACGAGCTGCAGGCTGCGGAACGTGCGGTTGACCCGCCGGCGGGCCCGGAAGCGGTGGACGGTCCACATCACCCCGACGATCAGGACGAACCCGAGCGCGAGGCCGATCAGCGGCGAGTAGAAGATGAACACGGCGGTCTTGCGCAGCTGGTCGAGGTCGACGACGTGCCCGCCCGACTTGGCGATCCCGGCGCCGACGACGCCACCGATCAGGGCGTGCGACGACGACGACGGCAGCCCGAGGTAGGCGGTGAGCACGTTCCAGAAGATCGCCCCGATCAGCCCGGCAAAGATCAGCCCGACCGACACGGTCGACGGGTCGACGATCTTGGCGATCTCGTTGGCGACGGTCAGCGGGATCAGCAGGAACGCCGCGAAGTTCCAGAACGCCGCCCAGACCACGGCCTGCCAGGGCTTGAGCACCCGGGTGGCGACGACCGTGGCGATCGAGTTCGCCGCGTCGTGGAAGCCGTTGACGAAGTCGAAGACGAGGGCGATGCCGACGACCGCGTAGAGCGCGACGGTGGTCATCGGCGCAGCCGATGACCGGACGGCCGGCAAAGCGCCAGCGGAGCCGACGTCGATGGGGTCCGGGGACGCAGGTCCCGAGCGAGCGTGGTCATGCGGCCGGTTGCTCGGGCGTGCTCAGGCGTGCTTGATGGCGATCGACTCGATCACCACGCTGGCTTCCTCGACCGCGTTGATCGCCCGCTCCACCGCTTCGACCACGTCCTTCCACTTGAGGATCTCGAGCGCGTCGTGGTTGCCGTCGAACAGGCTGGCCATGATCCGCCGGAACAGCGAATCGGCCTCGGTCTCCAGCCGGTCGATCTCGTCGAGGTGGACGGTGATGTCGTCGAGCGTGCGCAGCCGGGCGACGAGGGCGACGTTGGCGTCGGCGATGCGCCGCAACAGGCCGACCTGCTCGATGACGCCCGGCAGCTCCTCGGCGAGGTGGTGCTGCAGCGCCGAGTCGGCGGCGGCACGCATCTCGTCGAGCACGTCGTCGAGCGAGTTCGCCAGGTACTGGATGTCCTCGCGGTCGAACGGCGTGACGATCGACGTCTCCAGCCGGCTGCGCACCGCCCGCATCACGTCGTCACCGGCGCGCTCGGCGGCGATGATCGTCTGCACCCGCTCGGCCACCACCGGCAGCGACGTCATCAGCTTCTCCAGCTGGATCGCCGTCTCCGCCGCGTTCTCCGCCTGCTTCTCGAAGAGCGGATAGAAACCTTCGTCGCGTGGGATCAGTCGAAAGCGCATAACGAGGCCGCGGCCAGGTGAACCCTAGATGAACGTCAGCTGATGCCGAAAGTGCGACCGTCGGCCGCGAGTCTCAGCTGGCGCTGGAGGCGCGGCGAGCGCCGGAGCGGGGCGGAGGCGGCGAGCACGGCAGGCACAAGGAGCCGCTGCGCGGCGACCGGAGCACGAACGTCGCTAGACGAGACTCGATGCGCGCCATGGGGGCGTTGTCGCCCTGGCGGGGGCCGAGCTTGAGGATCCGCAGGTAGCCACCGTTGCGGTCCTCGTAGCGCGGGGCGACCTCGGCGACGAGCTTGTAGGTCATCTCCTTGTCACCGAGGTAGCCCTGGATCTGGCGGATCCGGTGCACGCGCATCGGGCTCTCCTGGTCCTGGGCCTTCTTCGCCTTGGTGATCAGCTTCTCGGCGATCGGGCGCAGCGCCTTGGCCTTGGCCTCGGTGGTGACGATCGCCTCGGCGGCGAACAGCGACGCGGCCAGGTTGGCCATCATCAGCTTCTGGTGCTGGGAGCTGCCGCCGAAGTTGCGGGCACGGCGGGGTGTTGCAGGCATGGTCGGGTCTCTCTCGGATCAGCCGCGCAGCGTCAGGCCGCGCTCGTCCAGCTTGGCCTTGACCTCGTCGAGGCTCTTCTGGCCGAAGTTGGTGATGTTCAGCAGGTCGTCCTCGGTCTTGGTGAGCAGCTCGCCGACCGTGTTGATCTGGGCCCGCTTGAGGCAGTTGCGCGGGCGCTCGGACAGGTCGAGCTCCTCGATGGTCAGCTCGAGGTCCGGCGACGTCGCCGCGGTGGAGGCCACCTCGCCGAGCTCCAGCCCCTGTGGCTCCTCGGACAGGTTGGCGACGAGGTCGACGAGCGAGCGCAGCGTGGCGCCGGCCGAGGCCAGCGCGTCGCGCGGTGTGATCGACCCGTCGGTCTCGATGTCGATGACGAGACGCTCGTAGTTCGTCGACTGCTCGACGCGGGTCGGTTCGATCTCGAACATCACCCGGCGCACCGGCGAGAAGATCGCGTCGATCGGGATGACGCCGATCGTGCGGTTCTGGGCGTCACGGTCGCTCGACAGGTAGCCGCGGCCACGGCCGACGGTGAGGTCGACGGCCAGGCGGCCCCTGGCGTTCAGCGAGGCGATGTGCAGGTCGCGGTTGAGGATCTCGATGTCGCTCGGGCACTTGATGTCACCGGCGGTGATCTCGGCCGGGCCGCGCACGTCGAGGCGCAGCACGACCTCCTCGTCGCTGGTCGACGTGAGCACGATGTCCTTGACGTTGAGGACGATGTCCGTCACGTCCTCGGCGATGCCCTGGATCGTGTCGAACTCGTGCAGGGCGTCGTCGAAGCGCACGTTGGTGACGGCCGCACCGGGGATGCTGGACAGCAGCGTGCGGCGCAGCGAGTTGCCGATGGTGTGGCCGAAGCCCGGCTCGAGCGGGCCGATGGCGAAGCGCTGGCGGGTGTCGTGGTCCTCGCCGAGTGCTTCGACGGTGGGGCGCTGGATGACAAGCATTGCTGGGGGCCTCTGGTTCGGGGTGAGAGCGTTCGTTACTTGGAGTAGAGCTCGACGATGAGCGACTCGCGCACCGGCACGTCGATGTGGTCGCGCTGGGGCAGGTCGCGCACGGTGACCTGCTTGCCGCCGTCGCCGGTCTCCAGCCAGCCGACGACGCTGCGGTCGAGCGTGTCGATGTTGTGCTGGATGACGATCATCGCCGTCGCCTTCGGCGACAGCTTGACGACCTGGCCCTTGCGGACGCGGTAGCTCGGGATGTTGACGCGCTGGCCGTCGACCTGGATCAGGCCGTGGCTGACGAACTGGCGGGCCTGCGGGCGGGTGCTCGCCCAGCCGGCGCGGTAGACGACGTTGTCGAGACGGCGCTCGAGCAGCTGCAGGAGGATCTCACCCGTGGGGCCCTGCAGGCGCACGGCCTCCTCGTAGGTGTTGTGGAACTGGCGCTCGAGGACGCCGTAGATGTACTTCGCCTTCTGCTTCTCCTGCAGCTGGGCGAGGTACTCCGAGCCGGCGTTGCGGCGCCGGGTGCGACCGTGCGCACCCGGAGGGAACGGCCGGCGCTCCAGGGCGCGGCGACCCTTCTCGTTCTCGAAGATGTTGGTGCTGAGGCGGCGCGAGACGCGCACCTTCGGTCCGGTGTAGCGAGCCATGGTCGATCAGGTCCTGCGGCGCTTGGGCTGACGGCAGCCGTTGTGGGGGACGGGGGTGACGTCCTTGATGGACGTGACTTCGATGCCGGTCGACTGGATGCTGCGAACGGCGGTGTCGCGGCCGGAGCCGGGGCCCTTGACCTGGACCTCGACGCGGCGCAGGCCGTGCTCCATGGCGGCGCGGGCGGCCTTCTCTGCGGCCATCTGGGCGGCGAACGGGGTGCTCTTGCGCGACCCCTTGAAGCCGACGCCACCGGACGACGCCCACGAGATGACGTTGCCCTCGGTGTCGGTGATCGACACGATCGTGTTGTTGAACGAGCTCTTGATGTGCACCACGCCGTTGGTGATGTTCTTGCGCTCGCGCTTGCGGGGGCGACGACCGCCCGGCTTCGGCTTCGCCATTACTTCCTCACAGCCTTCTTCTTGTTGGCAACGGTCTTGCGCGGGCCCTTGCGGGTGCGTGCGTTCGTGTGCGTGCGCTGACCGTGCACGGGCAGGCCCTTGCGGTGCCGGACGCCCTGGTAGCAGCCGATCTCGATCTTGCGCTTGATGTCGTTGGCGACGTTGCGCCGCAGGTCGCCCTCGACCACCTGGCCGGTCTCCTCGATCCACACGCGGATCTTGTTGACCTCGTCGTCGGTGAGGTCCCGCACCCGCTCGTTCGGATCCAGCCCGACGTCCGAGCAGATCTTCTGGGCGGTCGGCTTGCCGATGCCGTAGATGTACGTGAGGGCGATCTCCAACCGCTTCTCGCGGGGGATGTCAACGCCTGAAATGCGGGCCATGAGTCGGTTCTGCTCTTCTGCTTTTTCTTAGCCTTGACGCTGCTTGTGACGGGGGTTCTCGCAGATCACCCGCACGCTGCCGTGGCGGCGGATGACCTTGCACTTCTCACAGATCTTCTTGACGCTGGGTCGGACCTTCATCGGGACCTGTTGCCTTGCTGCTACTTGTAGCGGTACGTGATCCGACCCCGGGTGAGGTCGTAGGGGGTGAGCTCCACTTGCACCTTGTCGCCCGGCAGGATGCGGATGTAGTTCATCCGCATCTTCCCGGAGATGTGCGCCAGCACCTTGTGGCTGTTCTCCAGCTCCACCCGGAACATGGCGTTCGGGAGGGACTCGAGGATCGTGCCTTCGAGCACGATGGCGTCGTCTTTCGGCTTGGGCAGCGGAGGCCTCCTGGAGCGGTGGACACTGGACACCCGGTCGGGACGAACGGGTGCCAGGCACGCGCAAGCTCAACAGGGCCGGGGAGCAATGCTCAGCGCGTCGATCCCGGCGAGCAACAGGGGGATCGATGGCGGAAGAGGACGGCCCCGGCTCGTTCGTGCCGGTCGTCCCGTTGCCGAGCGACTCTAACGCGCCATGGCGGCGCAGTCGGGGCATTGCCCGGGCGATGGCGCTGGTCGGTGCCGCCGGGCTGGCAGCGGTGGCGTTCGTCGCCGGCCGCGTCAGCGAGCACCACGGCAGCGTCCGATCGACCGCCGCGCCCGGCTGGTTCGAGACCGGCGAAGGCCGTCCGCGCTTCGGGGCCGCCGAGCCGACGCAGGCATGGGTGCGGTTCCGCACGTCCGACGCCGACGGACCCTTCGTCACGGACCGCTTCGCCGTCCGTCGAGCTCACCGACGGTCGCTCGCGACTGACGTCCGACAGCGCCGTGCGGGATCATCTCGCCGACCGACGGCTGGTACGACGAGAACGGGACCGGGACGACCGTCACCACCTAACTTCTCGTCCCGACGAAGGAGGGGCGATGACACCGTTGGAGGGAATCAAGGTCGTCGAGTGCGGGCTGCTCGTGCAGGGGCCGCAAGCGGCGGCGACGCTGGCCGAGTGGGGCGCCGACGTGGTCAAGGTCGAGCTGCCGCAGATCGGCGACGCGGCGCGCTGGCTGCCGGTCACCCCGACCGATCCGCGCACGCCGCACTTCTTCGCCTGCAACCGCACCAAGCGCAGCGTCACCGTCGACCTGCACCACGCGGCCGGCGTCGAGGTGTTCCTGCGCCTGGTGGAGTGGGCCGACGTCGTCATCTCCAACTTCAAGCCGGGCACGCTCGACGAGTGGGGCGTCGGCTACGACGTGGCCGCGACGCGCAACCCGCGGGTGATCTACGCGATGGGCTCGTCGTACGGCTCCAAGGGCGTGAGCACACGGCGCGAGGGCGCCGACCTCGGTGGCCAGGCGGCGGGCGGGCTGGTCAGCACGATCGGCGGGGCCGGCAGCGAGCCGTCGCCGGTCGGGGCGACGATCGTCGACCACCTCGGCTCGCAGAACATCGTCGCCGGCGTCCTCGCCGCGCTGCTGCAACGTGAGAGGACGGGAAGGGGCCAGCAGCTGGAGACGTCACTGGTCGGCGCGGCGCTGTGGGCTCAGGCGCCTGAGATCAGCGCCTGCCTGATGACCGGCCACCCGGCCGGCCCTGCGGCCCAGAGCCATCCGCTGGTCCCCGGCATCTACGCCGTGTTCCCGACGGCCGACGGCCACATCGCCGTCGTCGGTGTGCCGTCGCCGCTGCGGGCGAGGTTCTTCGAGGCGATCGGCCATCCCGAGCTGGAGCAGCAGCAGGGCAAGCTCCTGTACTTCGACGACGACAAGGCCGAGCTGTTCCCGGTCCTCAACGAGATCTTCCGGACGAAGACCTCCGCCGAGTGGATCGAGATCCTGCGGGCCAACGGGATCCGCTACGCGCCGGTGCGCGACCACGCCGAGATCGTCGCCGACCCGGACACCTGGGCCAACGGCTACCTGTCCGAGTCGGCCGACGACGGCACCCGCTACGTCCGCGTCCCGGTGACGTTCAGCGACGGCGACGTCGTCGACCCGACGCCGCCCCCGGCGCTCGGCGCCCACACGTTCGAGGTCCTCGACGCACTCGGCTACAGCAGCGAGGAGATCGCCGAGCTCGCCGCCACCGGCGTCATCTGACCGACCGGCTGCACCCCACGAACCGGGCCCGGTGGGCCGTATCATCTCGCCGAACGTGAAATGGGTCCCGTGAGGCCCATACGTGAAAGGGACGAGCGATGCCGCAACCGCCCGGGCCGCGCCAGGAGCGCCAGGTCCTCAGCGCCGACGACGTCCGCCGAGGCCTCGTCCGCATCGCCCACGAGGTGGCCGAGCGCAACCACGGCACCGACGACCTCGTCGTCGTCGGCCTGCAGCGCGGCGGGGTGTGGATCGCCCACCAGCTCGCCGACGCGCTGAGCGACATCGGCGGCGGCACGCCGATCCCGATCGGCTCGCTCGACGTCAGCTTCCACCGCGACGACGTCGGGCTGCGGCCGATCGTGCCCGGCAGCGTCACCGACATCCCCGTCGCCCTCGACGGCAAGGCGGTGATCCTCGTCGACGACGTGCTGTTCACCGGGCGGACGGTACGCGCCGCGCTGGAGGCCCTGAACGAGTACGGCCGGCCGCGTTCGGTGCAGCTCGCCGTCGTCGTCGACCGCGGTCACCGCGAGTTGCCGATCCGCCCGGACTACGTCGGCAAGAACCTGCCGACGTCGCGCGACGAGGACGTGCGGGTCAGCGCCGACGGCGTGACGATCGGGGCGCAGGCCGGATGAAGCACCTCCTGTCGATCGAGGACCTCTCCCCCGCCGACATCCACGGGCTGCTGGAGCTGACCGACCACATGGTGGAGATCAGCAGCCGGCCGATCCCCAAGGTGCCGGCGCTGCGCGGCCGCAACGTCGTCAGCCTGTTCTTCGAGGACTCCACCCGCACCCGCACCAGCTTCGACACCGCGGCCAAGCGGCTGTCGGCGGACACGATGAACTTCGCCGTGTCGTCGAGCAGCGTCAACAAGGGCGAGAGCCTGCGCGACACGATCGAGACGATCAGCGCGATGGGCGTCGACGCGTTCGTCGTGCGCCACCGCTCCAGCGGGGCACCGCAGCAGATCACCCACTGGACGCAGGCGTCGGTGGTCAACGCCGGCGACGGCTGGCACCAGCACCCGACGCAGGCGCTGCTCGACTGCTACACGATCCGCGCCGGGCTGAACCGCCGGGACAGCTTCGACGGGTTGCGCATCGCCGTCGTCGGCGACGTCAAGCACAGCCGGGTGGCGCGCAGCGACATCCAGGCGTTCACCGCGCTCGGGGCGCACGTCACGCTCGTCGCCCCGCCGACGCTGCTGCCGCCGGCGCTCGACGGATGGCCGGTCGACGTGTCGCACGACCTCGACGCGCTCGTCAGTGACCTGGACGTCCTGTACCTGCTGCGCGTGCAACGAGAGCGGATGGACGAGGCGCTGCTGCCGAGCCTGCGCGAGTACTCGGCGATGTACGGGCTGACGCCGGCGCGCGCGGCGCGCTTGGCCCCCCACACGCTGGTGATGCACCCTGGCCCGATGAACCGTGGCGTGGAGATGGCCGTCGACCCGTCCGAGCTACCCGGGTCGGTGATCCTCCACCAGGTGGCCAACGGCGTCGCCGTGCGCATGGCGGTGCTGTTCCGCCTGCTCGGCGCAGGCGAAGGGCTGCACGCCTCATGAGCCGTCACCGCCGGGGGCTGCACCCCCGATCCCCATCCACGTCCGGCTCGCTGGCGCTCGCTCGGCCGTCGGCTCAGGAGCTGCGCTCATGAGCCGGCTGGTGATCCACGGCGGGACGGTGCTCGATCAGATCGGGCGGCGCGACGCGGACGTGGCGATCGAGGACGGCGTCGTCGTCGCCGTCGGCTCCGTCGGCGAGGTCGGCGACGCCGACGACGTGTTGGAGGCGCACGGCTGCATCGTCTCGCCGGGCTTCGTCGACCTCCACGTGCACCTGCGCGAGCCGGGGCGTGAGGAGGCCGAGACGATCGAGACCGGGTCGCGCGCCGCCGCGCTCGGCGGGTTCACCGCGGTCGTGGCGATGCCGAACACCGACCCGGCGCAGGACTCGGTCGCCGTGGTCGACTTCGTCCGCGCCCAGGGCGAGCGCGCCGGGCTGTGCGAGGTGCTGCCGTCGGGATGCATCACGATCGGCCGCGCCGGCGAGGCGCTGGCGCCGTTCGGCGAGCTGGCCGCCGCCGGCGTGCGCCTGTTCACCGACGACGGCAACGGCGTGCAGGATGCCCAGCTGATGCGCCGGGCGCTGGAGTACGCGTCGGCGCTGGGCATCACGCTCGCCCAGCACTGCGAGGTGGCCACGCTCACCAAGGGCGCAGTCATGCACGAGGGTGCGTGCTGCAGCCGCCTCGGCCTGCCGGGTTGGCCGGCGCTCGCCGAGGAGCTGATGGTCCACCGCGACATCGAGCTGTGCCGGCTGGTCGGCGCACCGATCCACCTGCTGCACCTGTCGACGGCGCGCAGCGTCTCGCTGGTGCGCGCCGCCAAGGCCGACGGTCTGCCGGTCACGGCCGAGGCCGCCCCGCACCACTTCACGCTCACCGACGAGCTGCTGGCCAGCTACGACCCGGTGTTCAAGGTCAACCCGCCGCTGCGCACCCCGGTGGACATCGCCGCGATCAAGGCCGGCCTGGCCGACGGGACGATCGACGCGATCGCCACCGACCACGCCCCGCACCCACCGGAGGCCAAGGAGGCCGCGCTCGACCAGGCCCCGCCCGGGATGCTCGGCCTGGAGACTGCCCTCGCCCTGTCGCTCGGCGAGCTGGACATGCCGCTCGACCGGATCGTCGCCGCGCTCAGCTGGCAGCCGGCGCGCATCGCCGGCGTCGACGACCGCCACGGCCGCCCGATCGCCCCCGGCGAGCCCGCCAACCTGTGCGTGTTCGACCCGTCGCTCGAGTGGGAGGTCGTCCCCGCCCGCCTCGCCAGCAAGAGCCGCAACACCCCCTACGCCGGCCGCACCCTGCGCGGCAAGGTCCGCCACACCATCTTCCGAGGCCACCCCGTCGTCCGCCACGGCGTCCCGACGAGGTAGCCCGCGCCGCGACCGACCGTCGGCGTGCGATGAGTGATGAGCCGGACTCTGCGGCTCATCACTCATCGCAGTGGTGGAAGACTGCCGAAGTGGGCAGGACCAGCAGGCGATGGCTGGTGGCCGCGCTGGCGACGACGGCGACCGCCTGCGGATCACAACCGGCGGAGTCCGGTTCGCCGACGACGCCCGCGTCGGCGATCATCACCCCCACGACGGTGCAGCCATCGACGAGCAGCCCGACCACCACCGAGCCGACCCCCACCTCCGCGACCGCTGGCCAGCCGGGCGTCACCGACACCGCGGCGGCACCGGATCCGACGTCAGCGGTCGACCCGGCGACGGCCGACCGCGCCGCGGCGACGGCTGCCGTCGTACAGCACTTCGTCACCGGTCGCGGCAACACCTTCGGCGGTGACGACGTCGCGACAGACGTCCTGATGGTCGACGAGTACATCGCCGAGGGCGACAGCTCTGGCTGGCGCACCACCGGTGAACGGATCGACGAGCCCGGCCGGGAGGCGATCGACGCGGCGCTGGCGCCGAAGCACGTGCGGTGGTCGTCCGCCGCGGTTGCCCTGGCGCTTGCTGAGCAATGGGTGATGGGGCAGCCGGACCTGCAGCGCACGTTCATCGTCGGTGTGGGCCAGCCGTCGATCGAGCAGGACGTGGCCACGACGTCGGTGTCGACCTGGTGCGGTGGGACCTGCGGGGTCGGCGGACCGCTCGGACTCGAGCGTGACGATCAGGGACGCTGGCAGGTCACCGGGTTCATCGGCAACAACTGGATCTCGTGACGACCGGGGGTGAGGACCCCATCGCGATGTCCTGACTACAGGCGAGTGAGGATCTCCGGGCCGGTGGCCGTGACGGCGACGGTGTGCTCGACGTGGGCGGCCAGCGAGCCGTCGGCGCTGACGACCGTCCAGCCGTCGTCGAGGATGACGATGTCGTCGGCGCCGCCGGCGATCAGCATCGGCTCGATCGCCAGCACGACGCCGGGCTCCAGCACGGGGCCGCGCCCGCGGCGGCCGCGGTTCTCGACGTCAGGGTGCTCGTGCATCGCCCGGCCGATGCCGTGGCCGCTGAACTCCCACGGGCTGCCGTAGCCGGCGGCGGTGACGACCTCGTCGATCGCCACGCCGACGTCTTCGAGGTGGCGCCCGGGCCGCATCTCGGCGACGGCCGCGGCGAGCGCCTCGTCGGCGACGTCGATCAGCCGCTGCGCCTCCGGCGTGATCGCCCCGACGCCCATCGAGAACGCCGCGTCGCCGTGCCAGCCGTCGACGACGGCGCCGCAGTCGATGCTCAGCAGGTCGCCCTCGGCGAGGATCGCCGGCCCGGGGATCCCGTGGATCAGCTCCTCGTTGACCGACGCGCAGATCACCGCCGGGAACCCGCCGTAGCCGAGGAAGTTCGACGTCGCCCCATGCCGCGCCAGCACGTCCCGGGCGACGAGATCGAGGTCGTGGGTGGTGACGCCCGGCTTGGCCGCGGCGCGGATCGCCTGGTGCATCTCGGCGACCACCCGCCCGGCGGCACGCATGGAGCGCACCTGGTCGCCGGAGCGAACCGTCAATCGGGGAGAGCGGAGACGCACGCCGCCAGCGTACGGGTCACATCGAGCGCACCCGCCCGACGCGCGGATCGTCACCGAGCAACGCCTCGACCTGCCGGGCCACCGCGTCGACGTCGAGGGTCCCACTCTCGATCATCGTGGCGATGTCGACCCAGTCCTTGGGACGGTCGAAGAGCACCTTGAACACGGCGAGATCGTCGGGAGCGAGCACCCGGATCGGGGTCCCGTCGAAGTCGACGGTGCGGCTGCGCTGGCCGGCGGCGACGTGGAAGGGGTGGGCCGCGAAGAACACGTCGACCGGGGTGTCGTCCCACCACAGACGGACCTGCTCGTCCTGCAGCACCGCGGCGCGATCCGCGTCACCGTGCACCACGCCTGACGGCAGCGCGGCGAACACCTCGTCGACGTCGGCGGCCGCCACGAAGACGTTGACGTCCAGATCCCGGGTGCCGCGCGGCTCCTCGGTCGCATAGGCGAGGGCGATCGCCCCACCGAACGCATACGGCACCCGTCCGTCCAGCGCGCTGGCGACCGCCTTGACCTTGTCGACGAGCGAGACGGTCACGGGCTCGCCTCGTGACCGGTCGACCGCGCGACCGCCAGGGAGCCGGGCGACGACGGGGAGGCACCGCAGGCGCCATGGGGGCGCAGCCCCCAGACGTCGACGGTCACGCGGAGCGCAGCCGTGCCCGCGGCATCGGGCGCGGACGGTGCGGCAGCGCCTCGGCCAGCCGCAGCACGTCGGCCAGCCGCCGGCCCTGCTCGACCGGATCGAGCACCGGCCGCCACACAGGCTCGAACCCAGCGGCGGCCACGATCCGCAGGAACGTGTCGGCACCCGGCTCGCGGCGGCCCCGCTCGTACGCGCTGAGCACCGTCGACACGATCCCGGCCCGTTCGGCGAACTCAGCCTGCGTCAAACCGGCTCGACGTCGCAGCTCGACCAACACCTCCCCGGCGCTCACGCCGCCAGGTTAGCGGATCCGCTCAGACCGGGATCCGTCCCGCACAGGCCACAACGCCAGGACTCTCACCGCTTCGGCCCACGCGAGGCTCGTACCGGTCGCACCCGGCGGCGCGACCGCCAGGGAGCCCGCCGGACAGGTCGGCCGCAGGCCGACCGTCAAGAACGGCCGGCGGCGTTCTCCACGGCTTGCACGAGGCGGGCGAACACGACCTCGGGGGCGTCGACACCGTCGACCACCACCAGACGATCGGTCCGCGAGTAGTACTCGATCAGCGGGGTGGTCTGCTCCTCGTAGAGGTCGAGCCGCCGGGTGACGGCCTCGGGCGTGTCGTCGTCGCGCTGCATGACGTCGCCACCGCAGTTGTCGCAGATCCATGGCATCTTCTCGGCACCGGTGGCCACGTAGTTCGTGCCGCAGTCCCGGCACACCCGCCGGGCGCTGATCCGGCTGAGCACCAGGTCCCGGGGGACGTCGAGGTCGATGACCGCATCGAGCGGCAGGTCGACGGTGATCTCGTCGAGCTGCTCGGCCTGGCCGACGGTGCGCGGGAAGCCGTCGAGGATGTAGCCGCGGCCGCGCGCATCGTCGTGCGACAGCCGCTCACGGACCAGGCCGACGACGATCTCGTCGGACAGCAGACCGCCCTCGTCCATCACCTTCTTCGCGAGGATCCCCAGCTCGGTGCCCTCGCGCACGGCCGCGCGCAGCATGTCGCCGGTGGAGATGTGCGGCACCACGAAGTGCCGGGACAACCGCACGCACTGCGTGCCCTTCCCGGCTCCCTGGCGGCCGAGCATGATCAGGCGCGCGCCAGGGATCACGCTGCTGACACCCCGCCTCCCCTCGGACGGGGGGTCCTCACTTCAGGAAGCCTTCGTAGTTGCGCATCATCAACTGTCCGTCGATCTGGCGGATGAGTTCCATGCCGACGCCGACGGCGATCAGCACCGTCGTGCCGGCGAAGGGGAATCCTTGCACGTTGAAGATCCACAGGATGAGGTAGGGCATGATCGCGATGAACGCGACGAACAGTGCACCCGGCAGGGTGATGCGGTTCACGGCCTTTGCCAGGAAGCGCTCGGTCTGCGGACCGGGGCGCACGCCGGGGATGAAGCCGCCCTGCCGGCGGATCTGATCGGCCTGCTGCACCGGATCGAAGGCGATCGAGTTGTAGAAGTAGGCGAAGGCGATCACCATCACCGCGAACAGGGTGACGTAGATGACGCTCTGCGAGTTGACCAGGTTCTCGGTCACCCACGACTGCACGCTGGCGCGCCAGCCGCTGCCGTCGCTGCCGCCGAGCAGGTTGGCCACCAGCACCGGCAAGAGCAGCACGGAGCTGGCGAAGATGATCGCGATCATGCCGCTCTGGTTGACCTTGAGCGGGATGTAGGTGTTCTGCCCGCCGTACATCCGCCGGCCGACGACACGCTTGGCGAACTGCACGGGGATCCGCCGCACGGCCAGCTCGATGCGCACGACAGCGACGAGGATGGCGATGCTGATCATGAACAGGATCACCGACGCCGCCTGGTTCTCCTGCCAGATGCGGTAGAAGCCGTAGGGCAGGCTGCTGACCACGCTGGCGAAGATGATCATGCTCATGCCGTTGCCGATGCCGCGCTGGCTGATCATCTCGCCGAACCACATCAGCAGCGCTGCACCGGCGACGAGCGTGAGGATCACCAGGTAGCCGCGTGGCCACATCCCGTCCGGCAGCAGCTCGATGCCCTGGGGGATGCGCTGCGCGGCGCCGAAGAACGCGTTGCCGCGGCCCTCGCCGAAGATGAACGTCAGCGCCGTGGCCTGCAGCAGAGCGATGCCGATGCCCAGGTAGCGGGTGTACTGGGTGATCTTGCGCTGCCCGACCGCGCCTTCCTTCTGCAGCTCCTCGAGCTTGGGGATGACCACCCCGAGGACCTGCATGATGATGCTCGCCGTGATGTACGGCATGATCCCGAGCGCGAAGACCGAGAAGCTGCCGAACGCGCCGCCGCTGAACAGGTCGAGGAAGCCGAGCGCACCCTGCTGCTGCACGCCCGCCTTGAACTGCTTGACCGCCTCAGGATCGATGCCCGGCACCCGGATGGCGACACCCAGCCGGTACAGGGCGATCATCAACATGAGGAACAGGAACTTGTTCCGCAGGTCGCTGATCTTGAAGACGTTCTTGACGTTCGACAGCAACGCGCTGTTCTCCTGGTGACGTTCGGGAAGTCAGTTCAGCGGTTGGCGAACTGGTTGCCCTGCACGGGCGGGCGGCCCTGCTTGTAGGGCAGGGGCAGCACGGTGACGCTACCGCCCACCGCGGTGATGGCACTGTCGGCGGCCTTCGACACGGCGTGCGCGGTGACGTGCACGGCGACGGCGATCTCGCCCCGGGCGAGCACCTTGACCAGGCTGCCCTTGCGGACCAGGCCGCGCTCGACGAGCACGTCCGGATCGACCGCGTCGACGCCGAGGGCGGCAATCTGGTCGAGGTTCACCGGGCTGTACTCGACGCGGAACGGGTTGTTGAACCCCTTCAGCTTCGGCACGCGCATCTTCAGGCCGGTCTGGCCACCTTCGAAGCCACGGGCGACCTTGCCGCGACCGCGGGCCTGCTGGCCCTTGGTGCCGGCGCCGGCCGTCTTGCCGCCCTTGCCGCCGATGCCACGGCCGACCCGCTTCTTGGACTTGTGGGCCCCGGGTGCCGGGGCGAGCTCGTCGACGCGCATGACAGCGGTCTCCTTCGTTCTCGTTGGCTCGCCTGCGGCGAGGTCAGTTCTCGACGACCGACACGAGATGCGGCACGCGAGCGAGCATGCCGCGGATCTCCGGGCGGTCGGGCAGGACGTTGCTGTCGCCGATCTTGCGCAGCCCGAGGGCGCGCATCGTGCCGCGGGTCTTCGGCTTGTTGGCGATGCTGGACCGCACCTGGGTGACGGTCAGGGTGCCCGGGTCAGCGGAACGCTGAACCGGTTGGCGTTGCGTCTGGCTCATCAGTGGGTCTCCCCGGCGGCGACGCGCTTGCGGCGCTCGTTGTACGCGTTGAGCATGCCCTTGGGCACGAACGAGTCGGCGGGCAGGCCGCGGCGGGCGGCGACGTCCTCCGGGCGCTGCAGCGATTGCAGGCCGTTGATCGTCGCCCGGGCGACGTTGATCGCGTTCGACGAGCCGAGCGACTTGCACAGCACGTCGTGGACCCCGGCCTCCTCGAGGATGATCCGGGCCGCGCCGCCGGCGATGACGCCGGTGCCGGCGGCCGCCGGCTTCATCAGCACCCGGCCGGCGCCGGTGACGCCGATGATCGGGTGGGTGATCGTCGAGCCGGCGAGCGGGACCTCGAACAGGTTCTTCTTGGCCTCCTCGGTGCCCTTCTGGATCGCCAGCGGCACCTCCTTGGCCTTGCCGTAGCCGAGGCCGACGCGGCCGTTGCCGTCGCCGATCACCACGAGCGCGGTGAACGAGAACCGCCGGCCACCCTTGACGACCTTGGCGACGCGGTTGATGGCGATGACCCGCGACTCGCGCAGACCGCTCGGGTCCGGCTCGCGCTGGTACTGCTGGTTGCCGTAGTTGCTGGGACCTGCCATCAGAACTCCAAACCTGCGTCGCGGGCGGCCGCGGCGACCGCGGCGATGCGCCCGTGGTAGAGGAAGCCACCTCGGTCGAACACGACCTGGGTGACGCCGGCGGCCTTGGCCCGCTCGGCGATGAGCGTGCCGACGCGCGCCGCCGCGGCGACGGTCGAGCCGTTGCCCGTGCTGCGCTGGTCGGCCTCGCCCGTGCTGGCCGACGCCAGCGTCCGGCCGGCGTCGTCGTCGATCACCTGCACGCTGAGGTGCTTGTTCGACCGGAACACGGCCAGGCGCGGGCGGGCCGCGGTGCCGTGGATCTTCTTGCGGACGCGACGGTGGCGGGTGATCCGGCCCTCGCGCCGCTTGCTGGCGATGTTGCTCATCTCAGTGGCTCACTTCTTGGTGTCTTGCCGACGTCACTTCTTGCCGGTCTTGCCGGCTTTGCGGAGGACCTTCTCGCCGAGGTAACGCACGCCCTTGCCCTTGTACGGCTCGGGCTTGCGGACGGCGCGGATGTTCGCGGCCACCTGGCCGACGACCTCCTTGTCGATGCCGCGGACGACGACCCGGGTCTGCGTCGGGCACTCGAACGTGATGCCGTCGGGGGCGGCGACGATCACCGGGTGGCTGTAGCCGAGCGCGAGGCGCAGCGACGTCGGGCTGGTGGCCTCGGCGCGGTAGCCGACGCCGATGATCTCCAGCTCCTTGGCGAAGCCGTCGGTGACGCCGACGACCATGTTCGACACCAGCGTGCGGCTGAGGCCGTGCAGCGAGCGGTTCTCGCGCTCGTCGTCGGGCCGCTCGACGAGCAGCGTCGACACGCCGCCGTCGCCGGCCTCGCTGCGCACGGTGATCGCGCCGGGGATGGTGCGGCTGAGGGTGCCCTTCGGGCCCTTCACGGTGACGTCGGCACCGTTGATGGTGACGTCGACGCCGACGGGCACGTTGATCGGGGTCTTGCCGATGCGGGACATGCGCGGCTCCTTACCAGACGTAGCAGAGGACTTCGCCGCCGACCTTGCGCTGGCGCGCCTCACGGTCGGTCATGAGCCCCTGGCTGGTGGACAGGACGGCCACCCCGAGGCCACCGAGGACGCGCGGCACGGCGTCGCTCTTGCGGTAGACCCGCAGGCCGGGGGTGGAGATGCGCCGCAGGCCGGCGATGGTGCGGGCACGGTCGGCGGAGTACTTCATCGAGATCGTCAGCACGTCGCCGGGGCCCGTGGTGGACGGGGCGACGGTGAAGCCCTGGATGTAGCCCTCCTTCTCGAGGATCGCGGCGAGCGCGACCTTCTGCTTGGAGGACGGCATGCGCACCTCGTCGTGCATCGCCGTGTTGGCGTTGCGGATGCGGGTGAGCATGTCGGCGATGGGATCGGTCAGCATCGGTTCCTCCTCACCAGCTCGCCTTGGTCAGCCCGGGGATCTCGCCCGCGTGGGCCATCTCCCGCAGGCAGACGCGGCACAGGCCGAACTTCCGGAACACCGAACGCGACCGGCCGCAGCGACGGCAGCGGGTGTAGCCGCGCACCTTGTACTTCGGCGTGGCGTTCGACTTGTTGATCAGCGACTTCTTGGCCATGTCGAGTGCTCCGTCACTTCTTCTTCTTCGCCGACTTGGCGGGTCCACCCTTGCCACCGCGGAACTGTCCGCCACGGCGCTTGGGCTTGCGAGGGGTGGTGTCGGCCTGGTCGGCGCGCTGGAACGGGAAGCCGAACGCGTCGAGGAGGGCCTTGCCCTGGTCGTTGGTGGTGGCCGTGGTCACCAGGGTGATGTCCATGCCGCGGGGCGAGTCGACCTTGTCGTAGTCGATCTCCGGGAACACGGTCTGCTCGTTGAGGCCGAACGTGTAGTTGCCCCGGCCGTCCCAGCTGGTGGCCGGCAGGCCTCGGAAGTCACGGATGCGGGGGATGGCGATGGCGATCAACCGGTCGAGGAACTCCCACATCCGGTCGCCGCGCAGCGTCACCTTGCACCCGATCGACTGGCCTTCGCGCAGCTTGAAGCCGGCGATGGACTTGCCGGCCTTGGTGATGATCGGCTTCTGCCCGCTGATCGCGGTGAGGTCGCGCACGGCGCCCTCCAGCAGCGACGGCTGCTGGGTGGCCCGGCCGACGCCCATGTTGATGACGATCTTGTCCAGCGTCGGCACCTGCATCACGTTGGCCAGGCCGAGCTGCTGCTTGAGCGCGGCCTTCACCTCGCTCTGGTACTTCTGCTTGAGACGCGGCGTCTCGATGACGGCGGTGTCGCTCATGAGATCACCTCACCGGTGCGCTTGGCGACGCGCACCTTGGTGCCGTCGTCCTGGATCTTGTAGCCGACGCGGGTGGGCTTGCCCTTGTGGACGAGCATCACGTTGCTGGCGTCGATCGGCATGTCCTTGTCGATGATCCCGCCCTGCTGCTGGACCTTGTTCGGCTTGGCGTGCTTCTTGGCGCGGTTCACACCGTTCACGATCACCTTGTTGTCGGCGGGGAGCACGCGGACGATCTCGCCCTCGGTGCCCTTGTCCTTGCCGGCGATGACCACGACGTTGTCGCCCTTCTTCAACTTCATCTCAGATCACCTCGGGGGCGAGTGAGACGATCCTCATGAACCGCTTGTCGCGCAGCTCGCGGCCGACGGGGCCGAAGATGCGCGTGCCGCGCGGGGTGAGGTCGTCCTTGATGATCACGGCGGCGTTCTCGTCGAAGCGGATGTAGCTGCCGTCGGGACGGCGCCGCTCCTTCTTCGTGCGGACGACGACGCACTTGACGACGTCCCCCTTCTTCACGCCGGCGCCGGGGATGGCGTCCTTGACGGTGGCGACGAAGATGTCGCCGATGCCCGCATAGCGACGGCGGGTGCCGCCGAGCACCTTGATGCACAGCACCTCCTTGGCGCCGCTGTTGTCGGCAACCCGGAGACGGGATTCCTGTTGGATCATGGCTACTTGGCCCTCTCCAGGATCTCCACCAGCCGCCAGCTCTTGGTCTTGCTCAGCGGGCGGGTCTCCATGACGCGGACCTTGTCGCCGATGTTGGCGTCGTTGGCCTCGTCGTGGACGTACAGCTTCTTGGTGCGCAGCACGAACTTGGCGTACTTGGCGTGACGGACCCGCTCGATGACGGCGACGGTCAGCGTCTTGTCGGCCTTGTTGGAGATGACCGTGCCCTCACGGACCTTGCGGGCGTTGCGGGCGGGCGTTGCCTCGCTCGCCGGTGTTGCGTTGGTTTCGACGTCACTCATTGTCAGTTGCCTGCCTCGGCAGCGGCGATCTCGCGCTGGCGGATGTGGGTGTTGATGCGGGCGATCTGCTTGCGCACCGTGCGGATCTCGGCGTTGTTGTCGAGCGACCCGGTGGCGTTGCGGAAGCGCAGGTTCAGCGCCTCCTGCTTCGTGGCGCGCAGCTCCTCGATGAGGGCCTCGATGCCGAGCTCCTCGAGCTCGGTGTTGGTCTTCGCGGCCATCTCAGTACACCTCCTCGCGGGTGATCACGCGGGCCTTGATCGGCAGCTTCTGGACGGCCTTGTTCAAGGCGGCCTTGGCCTGCTCCTCGTTGGGGAACGACAGCTCGAACAGCACCCGGCCGGGCTTGACGACGGCAACCCACAGCTCGGGGTTGCCCTTGCCGGAGCCCATGCGGGTCTCGGCCGGCTTCTTGGTGACCGGCTTGTCCGGGAAGATGTTGATCCACACCTTGCCACCACGCTTGATGGCGCGGGTCATGGCGATACGTGCGGCCTCGATCTGGCGGGCGGTGAGCCAACCGGGCTCGAGCGCCTGGATCCCGTACTCACCGAACGACAGCGTCTCGCCGCCCTTGGTCATGCCAGCGGTGCGGCCGCGGTGGTGCTTGCGGTGGGCGACCTTGCGGGGCATCAGCATCGGTCAGACTCCTCTCACTCGGGGGCTGCGCCCCCGGACCCCATCGACGCCCGGCTCGCTGGCGCTCGCTCGGTCGTGGACCTCGTTCGCTGCGCCCACTCAGTCCTCCCCTCGGAAGTGGGGCGCTTCCGACCCGGCATGGGTGCGGCGAGCGATCTCCTCCTCCTCGTCGAGCAGCTTCTCCAGCTCGGGATCGGCTTCCTTGACGAGCGGCGTCGCCTCGGCTTCGCCCTCGGCGGGACGACGCCCGGCCGACGACACGACGCGGCGGGCCTGACCAGACGTCTCACCGACCGCCATGGCCGCCTCGCGGGCGATCTTCTCGTCGCTGGCTGCCTTGTAGGGAACGATGTCGCCCTTGTAGATCCACACCTTGACGCCGACGCGGCCGCTGGAGGTGCGGGCCTCGCGCATGCCGTAGTCGATGTCGGCCCGCAGCGTGTGCAACGGCACGCGACCCTCGCGGTACCACTCGGTGCGGCTCATCTCGGCGCCGCCGAGGCGGCCCGAGCACTGGACGCGGATGCCGAGGGCGCCAGCCTTTTGCGCGTTCTGCACGGCGCGCTTCATCGCCCGGCGGAAGGCGATGCGGTTGACCAGCTGGTCGGCGACGCCCTGAGCGATCAGCGCGGCGTCGAGCTCGGGGGACTTGATCTCGACGATGTTCAGCTGGACCCGCGGGTTGCCGGTGATCTTGGTGAGCAGCGCACGCAGCTCGTCGGCCTGGGCGCCACGGCGACCGATGACGATGCCGGGGCGGGCGGTGTGGATGTCGACGCGGACCTTGTCACGGGTGCGCTCGATCTCGATCCGGCTGACCGCGGCGCTCTCCAGCCGCGCCATCAGCGCACGGCGGATCTTCCAGTCCTCGGTGAGATAGTCCTTGTACTCGCGCTCGGAGAACCAGCGGCTCTTCCAATCGGTGGTGACGCCGAGGCGGAACCCGTAGGGATTGATCTTCTGACCCATTACTTGTCCTCCTCGGCGTCCGCGCCTGCTGCGGGCTCGGCGTCCGCTTCGCTTTCGCCTCGCGCCGCGTGCGGCTCGTCGCTGGCGCTTCCCTCGCCGCCTGCGGCCTCGGTCGTCGTGCTGTCGCCGGTGGTGATGTCTTTTGGCTCGTCGGCGCTGGCGATGGGGGAATCGTCCTCGTCTGCGTCGTCGCGCTGGCTCTTGGGGAGCTGGTAGCCGGCGGCCTCGGCGTCCTCGGCGGTGGCGAACCAGACCTCGGCGACCGTCTGGTCGTAGAACCGGCTGCCGGGCACGTGGTACAGCATCGAGTCGGCGTTGCCCTTGATCTCGAAGCCCTCCGGCGCCGAGCCGTCCTCGTTCGGCCGGGCTGCGCCTGCGGGCAGCTGCTCGTCCTCGGTCGACTCGGTGGTCGCACCACCCTCGCCACGCAGTTCGGCGGCGCGCTGGCGGCTGCGCTCGACGCGGGCCGCACGCGACGACGCCGGCGTGGCGGCGGCGCCACGGCGACGGCGACCGGCGGCGGTGCGCCGGGCCTCGCGGGCCTGGACGATCTCGAGGCGGTCGTCGTCGAGCACGCCGAGGACGATCGTGATGTGGCTGGTCCGCTTGCGGATCCGCCCGGCGCGGCCACGGGCCCGCGGGGTGAAGCGCTTCAGCGTCGGGCCCTCGTCGGCGAAGCACGCCTTGACGAACAACGTCTCCGGGTCGAGCTCGTCGTTGTGCTGGGCGTTGGCCACGGCGCTGGCGAGCACCTTGCGGATGGTGACGCTCACCGAGCGATCGGTGAACTGCAGCACCTCGTCGGCGCGGCGCACCGGCAGGCCGCGGATCAGGTCGAGCACCTCGCGGGCCTTGTAGGCCGACGAGTGGATGTACTTGGCGGTGGCCTTCGTGCCGGTGGACTCACCGGCGACGAAGCTCGCCTCGTTCAGCTTCGGGCCGGTCACGGGACGAACCTCCGGCTCGTCTCGTGACTCGGCTGCTGCGCAGCCGAAGCCGTAACGTCATGAACTTCGCTCCGCTCGTTCATCAGCGGCGACCCTTCGTGTTCTTCTCCTGGCCGGCGTGGTACTTGAAGGTCCGCGTCGGGCTGAACTCGCCCAGCTTGTGACCGACCATGCTCTCGGTGACGTACACCGGCACGTGCTTGCGACCGTCGTGGACGGCGATGGTGTGGCCGACCATGTCCGGGATGATCGTGCTGCGACGGCTCCAGGTCTTGATGACCTTGCGCTCGCCGGCGGCGTTCTGCGCATCCACCTTCTTGAGGAGGTGGTCGTCGACGAACGGGCCCTTCTTCAGGCTGCGGGACATTGCGGCTTACCTCCGGCCCTTCGACGTGCGGCGACGGCGCACGATCAGCTGCTGCGACGGCTTGTTCTTGTTGCGGGTGCGGCCCTCGGGCTTGCCCCACGGCGACACGGCCGGGCGGCCACCCGACGTGCGGCCCTCGCCACCACCGAGCGGGTGGTCGACGGGGTTCATGGCGACGCCACGGGTCTGCGGGCGCACGCCCTTCCAACGGTTGCGACCGGCCTTGCCGATCTTGGTGAGCTCGTGCTCGCTGTTGCCGACCTCGCCGACGGTGGCCCGGCAGTCGATGAGCACGCGGCGCATCTCCGTGGACGGCAGGCGCAGCGTGGCGAAGTCGCCTTCCTTGGCGACGAGCTGCACGGCCATGCCGGCCGAGCGGGCCATCTTGCCGCCGCCGCCGGGGCGCAGCTCGACGTTGTGCACCGTGGTGCCGACGGGGATGTAGCGCAGCGGCAGGGCGTTGCCCGGCTTGATGTCGGCGCCCTGGCCGCTCGACACGTGGGCGCCGACGGTCAGGCCCTTGGGGGCGAGGATGTACGCCTTCTCGCCGTCGGCGTAGTGCAGCAGGGCGATGCGGCAGGTGCGGTTCGGGTCGTACTCGATGGCCGCGACCTTGGCGGTGACGCCGTCCTTGACGCGCTTGAAGTCGATGATGCGGTACTGGCGCTTGTGGCCGCCGCCACGGTGGCGGGCGGTCTTGCGGCCGTAGGCGTTGCGCCCACCGCTCTTGGGCGCCGGGGCGAGCAGGGTGCGCTCCGGCGTCGTCTTGGTGATGTCCTTGAAGTCCGAGGTCGTCTGGAAGCGACGGCCAGGGGACGTTGGCTTGCGGATGCGGATGGCCATCGTTCGCTCAGTTCTCGAACAGCGGGATCTCGTCGCCCGCTGCCAGGGTGACGATCGCCCGCTTGGTGTCGGGCTTGCTGCCGTACTTGTTGCTCCGCCGGGCGCGGGTGACCTTGCCCTTGCGGTTCATCGTGTTGACCTTGACGACCTTGACGCCCCAGATGGCCTGGACGGCGTCATGGATCTCCGGCTTGCTGGCGTCGGGGTGGACCTTGAACGTGTAGACGCCCTGCTCGATCAGCCCGTAGGACTTCTCCGACACGACCGGGGCGAGGATGATGTCGCGCGGATCCTTCATGACTCGTCGTCCTCACGCTGGCTGGGGGGAAGTTGGTAGCCGGCCGCCTCGGCGTCCTCGGCGGTGGCGAACCAGATCTCGGCGACCGTCTGGTCGTAGAACCGGCTGCCGGGCACGTGGTACAGCATCGAGTCGGCGTTGCCCTTGATGTCGAAGCCCTCCGGCGCCGACCCGTCGTCGTTCGCCGGGGCGGAGCCGGCGGGGGCGTCGGCACCGGCGCTGTCCTTCGGCACGTCGGCCGCGGCGGGCAGCGAGTTCTTCTTCGCCGCCGTCGGCTCGGTGCCGACGGGCAACGTGGCCTTGGTGAAGACGACGACGTCGTTGCACAGCACGTCGTAGGCGTTCAGCTCGCTGCGCTCGATGAGCTGCACCTCGGGGAGGTTGAGGAAGCTCTTGATCGTGTTGGTGTCGCTCGGCTCGACGACGACGAGTGCCTTGCCGTCGATGCCGAGGGCGCCGAGCGCGGCGATGGCCGACTTGGTCTTCGGCTCGCTGAAGCCCCAGTCGTCGATGACGAGGACCTTGCCCTCGGCGGCCCGGTCGGACAGTGCCGAGGCCAGGGCGGCCTTGATCATCTTCTTCGGGGTCTTCTGGTCGTACTTGCGCGGCTTGGGGGCCAGGGCGACGCCGCCACCGCTGTAGTGCGGGGCGCGGATCGAGCCCTGGCGGGCGTTGCCCGTGCCCTTCTGCTTGAACGGCTTCTTGCCGCCACCCGACACCTCGGCGCGGGTCTTGGTGCTCTGCGTGCCGGACCGGCGCGCCGCCAACTGGGCGGTGACGACCTGGTGCATCAGCGGCACGTTCGGCTGCACGCCGAAGACCGACTCGGCGAGCTCGACGTTGCCGGCGTCCTTGCCGGCCGCGGTCTTGACGGTGATCTGCGTCATGTCAGCCCTGCGCCTTCTTGCCCTTGACGGCGTTGCGGACGATGACCACCCCGCCGTTGGGACCCGGGACGGAGCCGCGCACGAGCAGCAGGTTGCGCTCGGCGTCGGCCTCGACGACCTCGAGGTTGAGGGTGGTGACCTGCTCGTGACCCATGTGGCCGGCCATCCGCAGCCCCTTGAACACGCGGCCCGGGAAGCTGCACGAGCCGATCGAGCCCGGCGCACGGTGGTGCTTGTGGTTGCCGTGGCTGGCGCCCTGGCCGGAGAAGTTGTGCCGCTTCATGGCGCCGGCGGTGCCCTTGCCACGGCTGACCGCGGTGACGTCGACCTTGGAGCCCTGCTCGAGCAGGTCGACCTTGATCTCCTGGCCGACCTCGAAGCCGTCGACGTCGTCGACGCGCAACTCGACGAGCCGCTTGCCCGGCTGCACCCCGGCCTTGGCGTAGTGCCCGGCCTCGGGCTTGTTCAGCTTCTTCGGGTCGCGGTGGCCGTAGGTGACCTGGAGCGCGGTGTAACCGTCGCGCTCGGCCGTCTTGACCTGCACGATGCGCGCAGGCTCGACGCGGAGCACGGTGACGGGAACGACCTTGTCGTTCACCCACACCTGGCTCATGGCGACCTTCTCGCCAACGATCGCTTGGAGTGCCATGCCGGCAGCCTTTTCGGTTGGGACCCGGCCGGAGCCGGGACGTTTTCGGACTCGCACGGCGCCCCTGCCTGGTGGCTGGCGCCGTTCACACAGATGCTCCGCAGGTCCTACGACCGGCGGAGCATCGAGATCTGTTGTGCCGGGCTGTCCCCGTCGGCATCGCGACGGGCGGGCTCGGACGTCGATTGACGAATCAAATGACCGGGCAACGCTATCGCCCGGCGCCCGGTGCACCAACACCGGCGCCGGCCGGCACGACTCCCCTACCCGGTGACCACCGGGCCGTTGTCGACGTACTCCAACGCCGACGCCTGGATGTTGCGGATCTGGTTCATGTCGGTGTCGTCCCAGCGCGCGTCGCCGACGCCCGAGATCATCCAGTTCGGGCCGTTGTCGGCGACGATCAGCCCGTACGTCTTGAGCGCCTGGGCGATCACCTTCGACTGGCCGGTGAACCCGCTGATGTCGTAATCGGCACGCAGACGCAGCCGGGCACCCATCGGCAAAAGGCTGGTGTTCGCCGAGCCGACGAAGTGCGTGGCCGGGGCGATCACCGCCCACCGCGAGACGGCGACGGTGACGCGCAGCGCGTGATCGATGTGCCCGCTGGCCACCTCGTCGTAGCGCAGCAGGCCAGGGAAGATCGGCAGTCCGGCAGCGTCGGCCGACGTCCACCGCGGCGGCCGGGTGGCGTTCGACGCCAGATCCCACTGCGCACCGGTGCCCGCATACCAGCCGTTGCTCGATCGGTGCGTCGCCCACAGCTCGTAGAGCTGGCAGGTGCCTTGCTGGACGACGATGATGTGCTTGTCGGCGTTGTCCTCCTGTGGCGCGTCCAGCGGGATCGGGAACGGCCCGGGATCACTCTCCGACGGGTACTGGTCGTAGGTGATCGGCACGTTCGGCTGGTCCGCCGGAACCGCTACGACCTGGAACCCCGACGTCGGCTTCGACCAGAACTGGAACTGAAGGTTGCTGCCCGACGCCGACGTCGCGGCGACGACCGTCGACGACTCCGGGCGCACGGCGAGCGACGAGATCGCCGTGTTGAACGCATTGGTGCTGGGAAACACCGAGCAGCCAGCGAACGTCGGGCTCGAACCACCACCAGCCGCCGGCGTCGTCGCCGCCGGCGTCGTCGTCGGCGGGGCCAGGCGCACGGCGGCAGCAGAGGCGGTGGCACCGCCGCCGATCGTCCCGATCGGCACGGCCGACGCCGTCCACGGACGGGCAACGAGCCCGATGCAGAGTGCGCCGGCGACCACCGCGGCGCGGTGCGCCTTCCTCCGACTGTGCATGTGATTGGCCTCCCGGCGTCGATCCACGTTGATGGCGAGCTGGTGCGCAGCCGCCGTCCACCGCCGCCCCGGCGCTGTCATGGAATCGTAACCTGACCACGAGTGCCCCGCGCCGACGTCGCGTGACGCGTCACCGCCGGCAAAAGCAGGCAGACGGGCGAGCGACGTGATGGTCCGAACGGCCTATGGGCGTTGCCGCCCGGTCTCCCTACGGTGTTGACCGACCGAAGGGAGATGGCCAGCCAATTTCGACGTGGCCAGGCCGGCATGCTGACGATGAGCGGAACGGGCGGAACGGGAGCGATTGTCGAGCAGTCAGTTGCGGAGTTCGCTGACGCTCTGAACCGCAAGCAGAGTCGCAGGTTGAAAGCCATCCTGCTGAGCGGCGACGCCATCGCGCTTGCCGTCGCCGTCACCGCCGTCCTCAGCGTCGGGACGATGGTGAACAAGACGGTCTCGCCGCCGAGGGGCATCATCGCTGCCGTCATGTTCGTCGCCTTCGGGGTGTCGGCGATGCGCGCCCAAGGGCTGTGGCTCGCCCGCGTCAGCGCGATCCGCGTCGTCGAGCTCACTCGCATCACCCGCTCCCTGCTGGTGCTTGCCGTGGCGCTGCTCGTCGCCGACCGGGTGTTCCGCCTGGGCTTGTACGTGCGCTACGTCTCGTTGTCGGCGATCCTCGCCTGGTGCCTGCTCGTCTGCTGGCGATCGGCCTACCGGGCGTGGCTCAGTGCGGCACGGGCCAACGACCGCTTCTGCCGGCGCGTCGTCGCGATCGGCGCGACCAGCGAGATCCTCGGCCTGATCGGGCTGTTCCAGACCCACCCCGAGCTCGGAGTGCGCGTCGCCGGCATCGTCGGCGATCGTGAGATGGCCACGGCTGCCGGTCACGTGTCGATCTGGCTCGGCCCGACGGACGACGCCGAGCAACTCGTCACCGCCGCGCACGTCTCGGGCGTCATCGTCTCGACCAACGTCGCGCACCCGGCGCGGTTGAACGCACTGATCCGTTGGTTCCAACGCGAGCACATCCACGTCCACGTCGCCACCGGCATCTCCGGGATCGACGGTCGTCGACTGCGCTCGCTGCCATTGGCCCACGAGCCCCTGCTGTACATCGAGGCGCCCTCGCTCGGTCGTGCCCAGCAAGCGATGAAGCGGACCTTCGACACCGTTGGCGCGGCGCTCGCGCTGCTGCTCGCCAGCCCGCTGTTCCTGCTCATCGCGCTGTTGATCAAGTTCGACGACGGCGGGCCGATCCTGTTCAAGCAACGACGCGTCGGTCGTGACGGCCGGCTGTTCGGCGTCTACAAGTTCCGAACGATGGCCGTGGACGCCGAACAACGGCTCGCCGAGCTCGAGGCGACCAACGAGCGCCGTGGCCCCCTGTTCAAGATGAAGCACGACCCACGCGTCACACGTGTCGGGCGATTCCTGCGCACCTCCAGCCTCGATGAGCTGCCACAGCTGATCAACGTCCTGTTGGGCCAGATGAGCCTGGTCGGCCCGCGCCCCGCCCTCGAACGCGAGGTGGCCCAGTTCCCCGCCGAGTTGCGGCTGCGCGAACAGGTGCCGCCCGGTATCACCGGGCTGTGGCAGGTGGAGGCTCGCGACAACCCGTCGTTCGAGGCGTATCGCCGACTCGACCTGTTCTACGTCGAGAACTGGTCGCTCGTCCTCGACCTGTTGATCCTGCTCAGCACCATCGAGCACCTCGTCTCTCGGCTCATCCGCTCCCGCAAACACACGGAGACGGACTCCTCCGCGCAGGACATGTCGCGTGACCGCCGTGCCGAACGGGTGCTGATCAGCGACAGTTCCGCCTCCTGACCGAGCGACGCCCTCGGCCCGTGCCGGCCGAAAACTTGACACCAACTGTTACAGTTCTGCGACGGGTCGTTCGTCGCTGGTCTTCCCTCACTTTCACCGCCGGCGAGATCGAAGCGGTGAGCGAAGGGAAAATAACTCGAGATGAAACGTCGTCTTCGCGCTGCCGCGGTTGCGGCAGCCGTGGGCGTGCTGGCTTCGACGGTCGCGGTTGTGACCACCGGCCAAGCCCAACCAAATCCCAGGTCCACGTCCGTCACCGCGGCTCAGCCGCAGCGTGTCTTGGACACCCGCATCGGCCTTGGCGCCAAGGCCGGCAAGGTCGCACCCGGACAGGTCCTTGCCTTCAAGGCGGCGCCTGCCGAAAGTGCCGGCGCCAGCGCCATCGTCCTCAACCTGACGGCCACCGAGGCTGACGGTCCCGGCTGGGTGCGCGCCTGGTCCTGCTCGGATCCGCAGCCGACGACGTCGTCGCTGAACTTCGTCCCAGGGCGCACAACCGCGAACGCCGTGGTCATCAAGCTGAGCGGTGGGGGAGTCTGCCTGTCGACCTCCGCCAACGTTCACCTGGTCGGGGATCTCACCGGGTGGCTCGTCGGCACCTCGGACTTCACCACGGCAACACCAAACCGGCTGGTCGACACCCGCACCACCGGCGATCAGCTCCGTGCGTTCGAGGAGCGCAAGATCCAGATCGCCGGGACCAAGAACATCGGCAGCAATGCCGGCATCGCCGCGGTGAACATCACGGTCGACGCACCGAAGGCGGCCGGCTGGATCGTCGCATACCCGTGCGGCCAGCCGACGTCGAGCTCGACCGTGAACTTCGCGGCCGGCGACACGGTGGGCAACTTCACCTTCGTGGGCCTGGCCAACGGGGCGATGTGCCTGAAGTCGATGACCGACGTCAACGTCGTGGTGGACACGTTCGGCTGGGCCTCGGGCAGCGGCGCTCTGCGCACCCAGACCCCACAGCGTCTGCTGGACACACGGGACCCCTCGTGGTCGTTCGGCGCACCATCGACGGGTACGACGATCTCACTGAACGTCGCCGGCCGCGGCGGCGTGCCAGCCGACGCGGCCGCGGCGCTGCTGACGGTCACCGTCGTCAACACCCGTGGGGACGGCTACGTCACCGTGTGGCCATGCGGCCAGGACAAGCCGACGACGTCGACGATCAACACGTGGTCCGGCGCGCTGCGCTCGAACATGGCACTCGTCCCGCTGGCTGCCGACGGCAGCGCCTGTCTCCAGACGTTCACCTCGAACGGGACGGCGATGGACCTGGTGGTCGACGCCATGGGTTACACGACTGGTGGCCCGCAGCGCACCCCGGCGACGACGATCGGAACGGCCACCAGTCCCAGCACGCCTGCCGCTGCCGCTGCCGCTGCCGCCTCGACGGCACCCGTCGTCGGCGGGGGCGTCAGCACCTCCGGCCTGATCGTCAGCACGAACTCGGTCATCGAGTCGTCGGCGTCGGAGCCGACGGGGAACTTCCGGACGATCTGCTCGTTCTCGCACTTCGCCTACGACGATCCGATCGTCTACCCGAACCAGCCGGGCAAGTCGCACCTGCACATGTTCTTCGGCAACACCGGCACCAACGCGTCGTCCACCTACGAGTCGCTGCGCTCCAGCGGCGACGGCTCCTGCCAAGGCGGGATCCTCAACCGGTCGGGCTACTGGACGCCAGCGCTGTACAACGCCGCCGGCAACCTGCTGATCCCGGACTACATCACCGTCTACTACAAAGGCAACGGACCCTCGGCCGCGCAGATCCAAACGATCCGCCCGTTCCCAGAGGGACTGAAGATGATCGCCGGCTACAACATGGACAACCCCAACCAAGCCGACTCCACCCGGTTCACCTGGACCTGCGAAACCACCCAAAATCCCGCGCAGACCATCCCCAGTTGCCCCGCCGGCGAACGAATCGGTGTCCGTCACGCGTTCCCCCCGTGCTGGGATGGCGTCAACCTCGACTCCACCGACCACCGGTCACACATGGCCTACGGCACCTACGACACCACCGGGGTCTGGCACTGCCCGACCGGCTACCCCGTCCTGCTGCCCGAATACAGCATCGGCATCTGGTACGCCAACGACGGCAACAGCGCCAACTGGTACCTCTCATCGGACCGAATGGCCGGCATGACCCACGCCAACGGCACCACCTTCCACGCCGACTGGTTCGGCGCCTGGGACCCAACCACCATCCAGACCTTCGTCACCAACTGCATCGACGCACTCCGCAACTGCATCGACGGCGAGCTCGGCAACGGCACCCAACTCGTCGGCGGCTACACCTACACCGGCCCCAAGGTCGTCGCACCGATCTGATCTGCCCAACCATGCACGGTGTGCGTCAGTACGCTGCGCACGTGTCAGGTCAGACGCTGACCGATCCTTCACCACCCACTGGCCGCCATCGGAATCGGTGGCGGCCAGTGGTGTTAGCAACCGCCCTGCTGGCCGCTGCGTCAGCGGGCTGTACGTCCCCGGCCTCGACGAAGCAGATCGTCACCGGCCCGCCGGCGGCCACCGGGGCGTCGGCACCGGCCCCGTCCGTGGACGACACCTTGGCCGAGAACGACGCCGCCATCGAGTCGTCGGCGTCGGAGCCGACGGGGAACTTCCGGACGATCTGCTCGTTCTCGCACTTCGCCTACGACGATCCGATCGTCTACCCGAACCAGCCGGGCAAGTCGCACCTGCACATGTTCTTCGGCAACACCGGCACCAACGCGTCGTCCACCTACGAGTCGCTGCGCTCCAGCGGCGACGGCTCCTGCCAAGGCGGGATCCTCAACCGGTCGGGCTACTGGACGCCAGCGCTGTACAACGCCGCCGGCAACCTGCTGATCCCGGACTACATCACCGTCTACTACAAAGGCAACGGACCCTCGGCCGCGCAGATCCAAACGATCCGCCCGTTCCCAGAGGGACTGAAGATGATCGCCGGCTACAACATGGACAACCCCAACCAAGCCGACTCCACCCGGTTCACCTGGACCTGCGAAACCACCCAAAATCCCGCGCAGACCATCCCCAGTTGCCCCGCCGGCGAACGAATCGGTGTCCGTCTCGCGTTCCCCCCGTGCTGGGATGGCGTCAACCTCGACTCCACCGACCACCGGTCACACATGGCCTACGGCACCTACGACACCACCGGGGTCTGGCACTGCCCGACCGGCTACCCCGTCCTGCTGCCCGAATACAGCATCGGCATCTGGTACGCCAACGACGGCAACAGCGCCAACTGGTACCTCTCATCGGACCGAATGGCCGGCATGACCCACGCCAACGGCACCACCTTCCACGCCGACTGGTTCGGCGCCTGGGACCCAACCACCATCCAGACCTTCGTCACCAACTGCATCGACGCACTCCGCAACTGCATCGACGGCGAGCTCGGCAACGGCACCCAACTCGTCGGCGGCTACACCTACACCGGCCCCAAGGTCGTCGCACCGATCTGATCTGCCCAACCATGCACGGTGTGCGTCAGTACGCTGCGCACGTCGACGTTCCGGCGACCATTGGGTCGGAGGGATCAATCCGCGCCGTCGCCGACCATGCCCCGGCACTGGCCACTACCATCCTGAGCGTTCGTCCCCGCCATACCGGAAGGATCACTCCGTTGTCCGCTCAGCCCGCACGATGGAACGGGTCGGCGCTCGCCGAGGACGCTGCGGATCGCTTCCATGCCGACGGTTACCTCGCCGTGCCCAGCGCCATCGTCGACCTCTCCGACATCGCCAGCGTTCGTGCCCAGATCGCTTCGCTGTTCGATCTCGGCGACAGGCTGGACACCACGACCTACCGAGACCTCAGCACGGGCACACGCGCCGCACCGTTGGTGCCGGAGATCGTCTTCCCGTCGCGGCTCGCGCCCCGCCTGCTGAAGTCACGGGCGTACGCGGCCGCCGAGCAGATCGCGTGCAAGCTGCTCGGCGTGAACCGAGTGCTGCTGCACTTCGACCACGCGATCTTCAAACCGGCGCTCACCGGCGGCAGCACGCGCTGGCATCAGGACGTGTTCTTCGACCCGCAACACGATTGCCCGATGGCCACCGTCTGGGTCGCCCTCGTCAACGTCGACGAACATAACGGCTGCATGAACTTCATCCCTGGCAGCCATCGCGGCCCCGTGTACCCCCACGAGGCCATCGGCGACCACGGCCGTCACGCCGTCGGTTTCGACGATTCCCCGGCGGTGAGCTGCCCGCTCCCCGCCGGGGGGGTCACCGTGCACCAGGCCCGCACGCTGCACATGACCGGACCGAACAACTCCGACGACGTGCGCGCCGCCTGGATCCTCAAGCTCCTGCCCGAACCCCGATCAGCGCCTCGACGTCTCGCATCTCAAGCTCGTGCTGCGATCCGCGGCACAGCGCACCGATCAGCCGCGGGCGTGCCTTGAGGGCGCTGTGGAACCGAGTCGCGCACCTTCGCGACAAGGGTGTCGAGGTCGTCGCCGCGATGCTGTACGAGATCACCGTGGTGGTCACAGCACTGATCGTGTTCCCACTCACCACCCGGGCGCTCGGGGCCAAGGGCTACGGCAAGTACTCGACGTTCTACGTGATCGCCGGCTTCGCGCTCACCTGGGTGTACGCCAGTGGCGGCGCTTCGCTGGTCCAGCTGTTCCTCCAGCGCCGTCGCACCATCGCCTCCGGCCTGCGAGTCGGCCGACGCCAGGTGATCGCGCTGGCGGTCCCTACCGCGATCATCGGGTTGATCATCAGCGTGCACATCCTCGGCACCGGGATCGTCGTTCCGGCGCTGCTCGTCTTCTGCAGCGATCTGATCATTGCCGGGCTCGCGGAGATGAACATCTCTGCGGTGTACGCAATCCGCGGCACGAGCGCGTCGGCACGCTTGCGGATGATCGCACCGATCATGAAGTGCGCCGGGGTCGTGCTCCTCGTCGTCGTTGGCCATGCGTCGATCCTCACGTTGGTGATCAACAACCTGATCGGCTCGGTCGCGATGCTCGTCGCCTCGACGTACGCCCTGTCGAAGGTGGCCGCCGCCGATCGGCGCGCCAACCAGACGCCCACCTCGGCACGGGAGCTGCTCCGGCTGAGCACGGTCTACGCCCTGTCGATCTCGGCCTACTCGGTGCAGAACGATCTCGACAAGATCGTGCTCGCCTCGTTCAGGTCGTCCACGGAGGTCGGCGAGTACAACGCCGCGTACCGGGTGATGACGACGGCGATGTTGCCGCTGCGCTCCGTCTCCACGGCGGCCTCGCGTTGGTTCCTTCCCGACGACGACCCTGACGGCAGCCACCTGCGCAAAGCGGCACGGCTGATGATCCCGACGGGCGCCTACGGCGTGCTGTGCGGACTCGGGCTGATCCTCTGCCAACCGATCACGCGGCTTCTCGTCGGCTCGGGCTTCGAAGACTCGGTGGAGATCACCCTCTGGCTCGCCGCGTTCCCGCTGCTGCGCACCGCATCCGACGCGCCCTACCTCGGGTTGCTCGGTCTCGGGCGCAACCGCGTCCGGATGTACCTCGGCTTCGCCGGCGCGCTGATCGCCACCTCGCTGTACTTCACGATGATCCCGGCGTGGGGGTGGAAGGGTGCGGTGCTCGCCACCTACACGTCGGAGGTGTTCACCGTCGTCGGCGGCTGGACCTTGCTGGTGCGCTGCCAGCGCCAGCGCGACCGCGAGCGGGCCCACCTCGCCCGCGCGGCCGTCGTCACACCGGCCAGCGCCTGACGTCACCGTCGTGGCGCCGTCGGCGCCACTCGCGCCACACGACGGACGCAAATCGGGTGTCGTCGACGAAGTAGCGGCGGAAGAGGCGGCGCGGTTCCTGCACGAAGCGATAGAGCCACTCCATGCCGATGCGTTGCACCCACTGCGGGGCTCGACGCACGAACCCGTAGTGCATCTCGAACGAGGCCCCGACAGCGAGCACGATCGGGCACCGACCGTCGGCGGGGAGGCGGTCGAAGAGAGCGGCAATGAGATGCTCGCGGCGCGGGAAGCCGATGGCGACGAACACGTACTCGGCGCCGGTGTCGAGGATCGCGCTGACGCATCGTTCGACGAACGCCTCGAACGCCGGCCGGTCGTTCGGGTCGATGAACGGGGCGACGATCGAGCTGGCCGTATCGCCGGTGTCGGCGGCGACGAGTGATGCGGTGCGCTCGTTGGCGGCAACCACCAGGACGCGCCGGCCGGCTGCGAGCAGCCGGGGCCACAGTTCGCTGACGACGGTGCTGCCGGCGATCCGGGCGGCGAGCGGCGTGCCGAGCAGGCGGCTCGCCCACACGACCGGCTGCCCGTCGGGCACGACCCACGCCGCGCTGTCCACCAGCCGGTCGACCACCGCATCGCCGTCGTGGGCGAGGTGGACGATGTGATCGACGTTCGGGGTGACGACCAGTGCCCTGCGACCCGTTGGCAGGCGATCGGCGATGCCATCGCGGAGCAGCACGTCGATGATCGGAGCCGGTCCGGATGCGCTGATGAAGCCAAGCCCGAACAGGTGGACCCGAGCGAGCCCGTCGTCCAGCTCTGTGGAACGATCGGGAGCTGTCACGCGACGGCGGGTGCCGGGGTGGCCTGAGCCGATCGCAACCGCCGGCCAAGGCGAAGCACTGGCAGTTCCACGTAACGATACGAGAGGGCGGCTGCTCCGAAGGCGAGCACCAGTTCCAGCGGCACGAGCAGAGCCCTCGGGGAGTTCGGGTACCGCTCGGACGACAACCAGTAGAAGATCGGGAGGTGCCAGAGGTACAGCGAGTAGCTGAGCCGGCCGAGCAGGCGCAGCGGAGCCAGGCGGAGCAAGCGGATCGCTCTGACCTCGGGTCGGCTGACGACGAACAGCACGCCGTAGGCGAACAACAGGCGCATCACGAGGGGACGGAGGAAGTACGTGTCGTGGTCGACGTAGAAGCGGGCACAGACCAGGTCGACGACGAGGGCCACGGCAGCGAGCACGGCTGGCCATGCGGGGATCCGGCGGCTGACCCCGCTGAAGTCGGAGTGGACGAAGATGGCGATGGCGCAGCCGAGGGCGAGGCCATCGAAGTCGAGGAACGGGATCGCACCCCAGTGTGGGTAGTGCAGTACGCCGATGACGACGATCCGACCGATGAGCACCGACGCGGCCGCCACCCCGAGCACCCACTTGAGGAAGCGGCGCGGCGCCCCCATCGCGATCGGCACGGTGGCCAGCAGGAACGGCCAGATCAGATAGAACTGCTCTTCGAGGCCGAGCGACCAGGTATGGGCCAACGCGGTCCGCGCCTCGTCGCCACGGATCAGCGGCCACAGGTTCCCGGCGGAGAACAAGGCGAAGACGATCTCCAGCCGAAGCGTGGAGCCGACAGCGCTCAAGACGGTGAACGAAGCAACGAGGCACACCGCGAGGAGGACGAGCAGCGGCGGCAGGATTCGGAACACTCGGCGGTGGTAGAACGCCTTGATCGAGAAGCGGTGGGTCTTGGTGAACTCCTCGTAGGCCAGCTTGGTGATGAGGAAGCCGCTGAGGACGAAGAACAGGTCGACGCCGGAGTTGCCGCCGCTGAACAACGGTGCGTAGAGGTGGACGAGGACGACGACGCCGATGGCCAGCGCACGCACCCCGTCCAGTTCGGGCAGATGGCCCATCGACCGACCGGCGAGCCGGCCGGGGACGGTCGCGGCTCCGGACGGCGCTGTCTCGGAAGCGGCGGGGGCCAGGGCGTCCATCCCGCGGACGATAACGACAAGGCGCAACGCGTTCAACCGGCGCGCTGGCGAATGGGTCGATCGAACCACGGATTGCCCACCAATCGATCGCGCCCTCCGATCGGAACTACCTTTCTGGAGTGACTCGTGAAGATCAGCGCTCGCCTGCAGGGTCGATCGTGATCCCGGCGTGGAACGAGGCGGCGTTGATCGGAACCACGCTGCGAGCGCTGTTCGACGGGGTCGACACCGATGCCTTCGAGGTCGTCGTGGCGTGCAACGGGTGCACGGATGGCACCGAGGCGGTCGTCACCGCCACCGGGCTGCCGGTGACGTTGCTCAGCCTCCCACCGGTCGGCAAGCACGGCGCGATCGTCGCCGCGGAGCAGGTCGCCACAACGCTGCCGCGGCTGTACTTGGATGCCGACATCGCCGTACCGGGCAGTTCGGCGCTGGCGACGCTTCGCGCGATGCGCGACGGTGCGGTGGCCGCCCGCCCGCCGCTGACGTACGACACCTCGGGGGCCGCCTGGCTGGTCCGCCGGTACTACGCCGCGAGACGACGCCTGCGCTCTGTCACCACCGATCTGTGCGGCGCGGGGGTCTACGGGCTGAGCGAAACGGCCCGTGGACGCTTCGACGAGTTCCCGGCGGTCGTCGCCGACGATCTGTTCGCCGCCCGGATCGTCAGCCGTGACGAGGTCGTGATCGTCGACTGCCCTCCGGCCGTGGTGCGCACGCCGCGTCGCGCCCGCGACCTGTTGCGAACGCTGACCCGCGTCTACCGCGGCAATGCCGCGCTCGCGGCGACGATGCCCGAGGCCGCCTCGACCGCGTCGAGCACCGGTCGCGAACTGCTGCGCGTCGCCCGCGACCCGCGGGCGATCATCGACGTCTCCGTGTACGTCGGGTTCGTCCTCCTCGCCCGGGTCGTCAGCCGCCGGGCCGGCGACGGCTGGCAGCGCGACGACTCCTCGCGCGCCACCGTGGAGACGTCGGTGTGAGCACGACGACGCTGACGCCCGGCACGCTGCGCAGCGCGCCGATCGCCGTGTGGCAACGGCCGCTCTGGATCGTCAGCGGGCAGTTCGGGATCGTCATGCTGGTCATGGGCGGCTGGGGGGCGATCCCCAACTTCAAGCCAAAGCTGTATCTCGCCCTCTCCCTGCTGTCGGGCATCGGCGTCGTCGTGCTCGGCCCGCGGGCTCGCGCCCGCCAGATCATCATCAGCCTGCCGACGCTGATCTTCGTGACGTGGTGGTTCGCGTCGTACCTCTGGACGCCGAACCGCCCGGCCTGGCAGGAGAGCACCAAGGCGGACATGCCGATGCTGTTCGCCGGCGTGGTGATCGCCAGCCTGCTGCCCATCGAGGCGATCAAGCGCGGCTTGGTGATCGCTTGCCACATCGCCATCGGCTACGCGGTGTTCTACACGGCCACCCACTTCACCGCATCGAGCGCCACCGCCGGCGTGCCCGGCTGGCACGCCGGCTACGTCCACAAGAACGTGATGGCCCCGTTCCTGATCTTCGCCATCGTCGCCTTGATCTCGTTCGAATGGCGCCCTCGGCGACGCAACCTGGCGATCCTCGTGTCGCTCGTGCTCATCGCCGGCTCGCAGTCGACGACGACGCTCGGCGTCGGCTTGGCGCTGGTGCCCGTAGGCCTGGTGCTGACTCGCCTCGCGGCATCTGATCGTCGCAGGAGCCGAGTGATCATGCTCTTCGCCACGTTCGCCGCGATCTCCATCGGCACGATCGGGATGCTCTTCGCCCCGGCGATCCTGCGCGCTCGCGGCAAGGACCTGACCCTGACCAGCCGCACCAAGATCTGGTCGGGTGTGTGGGCCGCGATCGAGAAGAAGCCGTGGCAGGGGTACGGCGTCGGCGGTGTCTGGACCAACCCGACCGCCGAACCGACGAAGAGCATCCTGCGCGGCCTCGGCTTCATCGTCGTGCACTCGCACAACGGCTACCTGGAGTTGCTGCTGCAGCTCGGCGTGATCGGCCTGGCGTCGTTCATGTGCCTGATCGTCAGCTACACCTACTACGGCGTCGAGTTGCTGCGCGTCGACATGCGCCTCGGCCGGTTCATGATCCTCGTGTCGATGATCGTCCTCGTGGTGTCGATCACCGAGGTGGCCACCTTCAGTCCCTGGCTCGTCGTCCTGGTGATGTTCAACATCATCGGACTTCGCTCCCTCCGACGACCCAACACGCCCAGGCCGCGTAGCTACTGAAGCGGACGGGTCAGGGGATGATCGACTCGACCGTCTCGTCGGCGCTGCCAGTCGTTGGCAGCACCGGCTCGTCGGAGCGCTTGCGGCCGCGGCCGGAGTGCTTGGCGGTCTTCGCGGCCACGGCGTCGCCGGCTGACACGGGGTTCGCCGAGCCGGCGGCGGGATCGGCCCCATGGCGCCGGCTCGGGGTGATCACCGGCAGCAGGCGGCCACGGGCGCTCTCCAGCTGACGGGCGACCGCCTGTAGGTGGCGAACGCGCTGGCGGCGCATCGGCACGGCGAGGGCGACGACGTCGGCCATGCGCATCAACTGCACGCTGGATGCACTGTCCAACAACGGGCCGGCGTCGAACACGACGAAGTTGGCCCGCTCCGATGCGGCGCGCACGAGACCGGCGACGCGATCGCGACGCAACACGCTCGGCGCCGACTCCGGCGCACCGACGCCGATCACGCCGAGGTTGTCGACGGACACATCCGCGACCTCGTCGATCCGCGACACGTTCGTGACCGCCGTCGAGCCCACCCTGGACCCCCGTGGCCGCTCGGTCCGAGCGGCGCTGGCGCGCTCCAGCAGCCCCGCCAACCCACGCCCCTCGGGCGCCAGGGTTCGGGTGATCTCAGGGTTCCCGCCGTCGAGGTCGATCAGCAGGACGTCCGCTCCGGATGTGGCGAATCGGTTGGCCATCGCCGCAGCCAGGGTGGTGGTGCCCGCCGACCGCTGCGCACCGGTGACGGCGACGATGCAGCACGAGTCGGTCAGCCGGTCGGCCGCCTCGGCGAGCACGCACAGCTCGCTGACCGCAGCGGTCATCGCCGGGGTCGACCGTCGGAGCAGTCGGCGCAAGCGCAGCGCGTTCGCCCGCTCGCGGCAGCGTGCCAGCGATCGGCACGCCGATCAGCTCGCTGACCTCGGCAGCGTCCAGCACCCTGGACGACAGGCGAGCAAAGCCGACGGCGACGACGACACCCACCAGGATCCCACCGATCGGACCGGCGATGGCGACCAGCGAGAGCGGCTCGGAGACCGGCGTCGTCGGCATCGTGGCTTCCTGCAACACCTTGCTGGTGACGCGCGGCTGGTTGATCTCCAGGCTGCTCTTCTGCTGGAGCAGCTGGGTGTAGGAGTTGACCAGGATCGAGCGCTGCGTGGCGAGCTGCGGGTTGACCTGGTCGATCGTCGGCACGTTGACGCTCGGGTTGGCAGCCGCCTTCTCGACATACGGCTGGAGCGCGTCGGCGATCTGCTTGTCGATGTCGCTGAGGCTGGTCTCGGCGGTCTTGATCGCCGCGTCGAGCGAGTCCGAGGCTGGCCCGCTGATGTCCTTGAGCTGGTCGCTGATCGTCGACAGATACGTGGACGTGTAGCTGCCCGCAAGCTGGTGGGCGGTCTCCGAGCTCGGTGCCGTGGCGTCGATGCGCACGACGTCGGTGCCCGTGACCTGCGCCACCTTGACGTCGGTGGGCGCGAACCCGATGCCAGTCGCTTGCGACACGGCGGCGGCGAAGGAGGTCGACTGCAGAGTGACGAGTTGGCCGAGCAGGTAGCGATCCGAGGACCCGCTGTCCCCCGACGAGGCGATACCGCTCGGCTCCTGGATCTCGATCAGGGCCGTCGACCTGTAGCTCACGCCGGGCTTGGAGCGCAGCAGCATCCCCGCCAGACCAAAGATGACGACGCACAGCAGGATCAGCCACCAGAAGCGACGCATCGCTCGTGTTATGAACCCAAGTTCCATCGCTCAGCCTTCGTGTCCAGACCCGCTGGAGGGCCGCATGCACCCTACTCCGCGCAGTCGCGCGACATTCCTGCGCGCGCCCGCAAATGATGCAACGGGCTCATTCGCGCTGCGCCTGATTGACACGTTCGCCCTCCTGTCAGCCCGTCAGCTGGACGAAACCGAGTGCCAGGCGGCGATCATCGCCGCCGCGCTGTCGTGCACGTCGAAGCGCTCGGCGATCCGCGCCGGACCGGCGTCGCCGAGCTCCTTGCGCAGCGCCGGCTCGTCGACGAGGCGGGCCAGGCAGGCCGCCAGCTCGTCCCAGTCGCCCGGCGTGAACAGCAACCCGTGCGCCCCGTCGACGACGAGCTCCGGCACCCCGGCAACTCGTGGCGCGACCACCGGGCGGCCAAGCGCGAGCGCCTCCATCAACGACACCGGCAGGCCCTCCATGAAACTGGCGAGCACGAGCACGTCCGAGGCGGCGACGACCTCCAGCGTCTCGCGCTCGGGGAGCCGATCGCGCAACTCGACGACATCGCCCAGGCCGAGCCGCTCGATCTGGGCGACGATCGCGGGCCGCTCAGGCCCGTCGCCGATCAGCGCCAGCGTCGCTCGCCGGCCGGTACCGACAACCGTGGCGAACGCATCGATCAAGCCGTGGTGCCCCTTCTCCGGCGAGAGCCGGCCGACGCACACCAGGCGCGTCGGTGCCGAGCCAGCGCCGCCGCCGTCGCCGAGCTTCGGCACCGCGGCCGGCAGCGCGCCGGTGTCGATGCCACAACGGACGATGCACAGCTTCGGCCATTCGCTGGGGTCGGTCAGGCGGTACGCCTGGGCCCGGCCGAACTGGGAGACGCAGGCGACGACATCCGCGGCAGCGATCTTCTCGGCCAACAGGTTGCCGGCCGGGTAGTCGGTCTCGGAGATGCCGTGCAACGTCAGGCTCCAGGGCACGCCGGCCAGCTCGGCCGCGAGCATCCCGACGATCGCCCCGGCGTTGGCGAAGTGGTTGTGCAGCCGATCGACGTCGCCCCGACGGCGCAGCTCGTCCGCCAGAACCCCGGCCTCGGCGAAGTAGACGAACGCATAGACGAACGAGCGGAGCCCGGGCACACGATGACGCACGGCGCGCAGCAGCGTGCGCGAGTAGCGGACGGGGCGTCGTACGGCGAGCCCGGCGTGGGCCCTCGCATAGCGCGACAGTCCGATCGGGAGCAGGTAGGTGGTGGTCGCGAATGCCTCAGCGTCGGCCGCGGTCGCCCGTTCGTTCGCCGCCGGCTCGCGCACGCTGAACGTGTGCACCGTCACGCCGGCGGCCCGCACCGCCTCGACCTCACGGTGGATGAAGGTGTGCGACGCCGCCGGGTACTGACTGACGAGGTAGCCGACGCTCATGTTCTCTCCTATGCCGCCTCGGCGAGTTGGTTCGCGGACGTGGGTTGGGCGTCGTCAGGGAAGCTCGCCAGACGACGGTTGGACGACGTGCCGTTCGAGGGGCAACTGCGACCTCGCCCAGAGGCGGAACCGGCGGGACGCCGCCGACACTACGCGCCGCCCACCGTGCGACGCTAGCCTGCCACTGACGGCAACGCTCGTGGGGGTCTACTACCATACGTCAGCGTGGCGCGTCCCAAGGTGGCACTCGTAGGCGCAGGACAGATGGGCTCTGCTCACGCGCGCATCGTCGCCGAGTCCAACCTCGCCGATCTCGGGATCGTCGTCGACAGCAACGCCGAGGCCGCGACACGCCTCGCCGAGCGGTACTGGAGCCGAGCGTCCGCCGACGTCGACGCTGCCCTGCAGGCCGACGCGGTGATCGTCGCCGCCTCGACGGCGCACCACCTGGCCTGTGCCCTCCCGTTCATCGAGGCCGGCATCCCGACGTTCGTGGAGAAGCCGCTGGCCCCGTCCCTGGACCAGGTCGACGCGCTGATCGCCGCGAGCGTGCACCGAGACGTCCCGCTGATGTGCGGGTTCGTCGAGCGCTTCAACGCTGCGTTCCGCACCGCGCTCGACGTCGTCGACGAATGTCCGACGCACGTGATGGCGGTGCGCCACTCGCCCGCCGCGCCGCGCATCCAGTCGAGCGTCGTCTCCGATCTGCTGTTGCACGACCTCGACGTCGCCCTGACGCTGTTCGGCAGCGACGGCGAGCTGCGGGGCGCGTCCGGGCTCGTGCCGAACGGGGCGAAGTTCGTCGAGCTGGCCGACGCGCTGGTCGCCTTCGAGGGCGGCCTCGCCAACCTGTCGGCGAACCGAATGGGCCAGCGCAAGGTCCGCTCGCTGATCATCCACCTGCCGCGCGAGCTGGTCGAGGTCGACCTGTTGCGCCAGAACGTCACCGTGTACCGCAACGTCAGCCAGGAGATGCTGCGCACCAACGGTGGCGTCGGCTACCGATCGTCGACGGAGATCGACCTGCCGTTCGTACGCCACACGGCCGAGCCGCTGTCGCTGCAGTTCGCTCGCTTCATCAACGTCGTCGCCGGCCGCGTCGATCACGACCAAGAGCGGGCGCGCATCCGCGGCCCGCACGTCCTCGCCGAACACATCGAGCAGACGATCATGGGGAACGTCGTGAGGCCGGCGCCCGACACCGCCGACACGGACGAGCAGGCCGACGCGCATGCCGAGGAGCAGGCCAGCGCGTGAAGATCGGGGTGATCGGTGCCGGGGTGCTCGGCATGCGACTGGCACAGCGGCTCAGGGAGGACGGCCACGACGTCACGCTGTTCGAGGCTGCGCCCGGCCTCGGCGGGCTGGCCGCCCCCTGGCGCCTCGGTGGTGCCACCTGGGACCGGCACTACCACGTCACCCTGCTGTCCGACAGCCGTACTCGTGAGATGTACGACTCCCTCGGCCTCAGCGGCGACTGCCACTGGGTCCAGACCAAGACCGGCTACTTCGGCACGGATCACGTCCTGCGTCCGGTGTCCACCCCGTTGGAGTTCTTCAAGCTGCCCGACCTGACGCTGATCGACAAGCTGCGCCTCGGCGGCACGATGTTCCTCGCCTCGTTGATCCGCAACGGCCACCACATGGAGCGCATCGGCGTCGATCGCTGGCTGCGCCGCTGGAGCGGCAAGCGGGCGTTCACGTCGTTCTGGGAGCCGCTGTTGCGCGCCAAGATGGGCGACCTGCACGAGCACGCCTCGGCGGCGTTCATCTGGGCCACCGTTCAGCGACTCGGAGCGGCGCGGCGCAGCGGGCTCGAAGAGGAGAGGTTCGGCTACGTCACCGGTGGCTACGCACGAGTCTGCGGGGCGTTCGCCGACTGGTTCGCCGCGCACGGCGTCAAGGTGCGTCTGTCCACCCCGGTGCGGTCGGTGCGCCGCGCTGCCGACGGCGCCGGGCTCGACGTCGTCGTCGCGGGAGGCGACGGCGCTATGCGCTTCGACGACGTCGTCGTCACCACCGCAGCGCCGCTCGCCGCCCAGCTGTGCCCCGACCTCCTGGACGGCGAGCGGCGACGGCTCGAACGCGTCCAGTACGTCGGCATCGTCTGCACGTCGCTCCTGCTGCGCCGTCCGCTGTCGCCGTACTACCTGACGTACATCACCGACCCGTCGACGGCGTTCACCGCCGTCGTCGAGATGACCAGTCTGATCGAGCCGGCCGAGGTCGGCGGGCATGCGCTCGTCTACCTGCCGAAGTACACGACGACGGACGACCCCCTGTTCTCGGCGAGCGACGACGAGGTGATCGCCGAGCTGATGCCCTACCTGCGCACGATCGCACGGACGCTCACCGACGACGACATCGTCGCCACCGGCGTGTCCCGAGTGGCCCAGGTGTTCGCCATCCCGACGCTCGGCTACTCCGAGTCGGCGCCGTCGGTGACCACGTCGATCCCTGGGCTGTACCTCGCCGGTTCCACGAACCTGCCGTTCTCGACGCTGAACGTCAACGACACGCTCTCGTTGGTCGACGTGCTCCTTCGGGCAATCCGTCCGGTTTCCGCCACATCGTAAGATCAACTCGCCGGAAGGACAGGGGGGGAGACAATGGGCACGGCAACGGTTCAACAGCTCGCATCGGTCTCGCTCGACGCGGACAACCTGTGGGCCTACCAGATGACCCACGGCGACGAGGGGTGGGACAACTACCCGACGTACCTCGACGCGCTCGTCGACGTGGTGCTCCCCGGCCTCGCCGAGCGCAACTTGACGATCACGTTCTTCATCGTCGGGCAGGACGCCGCGCTGGAGGTCAACCACGCCGCGCTGCGCAAGATCGCCGACGCCGGCCACGAGATCGGCAACCACAGCTTTCGCCACCAGCCCTGGCTGCACCGCTATTCGCTGGCCGAGATCCACGAGGAGCTGGCGGCGACCGAGGATGCACTCCAGCTCGCCACCGGGCAGCGGCCCACCGGCTTCCGGGGGCCTGGCTACAGCCTCAGCCCGGACGTGCTGCGCGCCCTCATCGATCGCGGCTACCGCTACGACTGCTCCACCCTGCCGACGGTGATCGGCCCGTTGGCCCGCCGCTACTACTTCCGCTCGGCCAAGCTCACCGCTGCACAGCGCGCCGAACGGGCCCACCTGTTCGGCAGCGCGACCGACGGGTTGCGCCCGCTGAAGCCGTACCTGTTCCGACTCGGCGAGGACCAGCTCCTCGAGATCCCGGTCACGACCATGCCGCTGACTCGTGTGCCGATCCACGTCTCGTACGTGCTGTACATCGCCGGCGTGTCGCCGGCCGCGGCGTTCCGGTACTTCGCCAACGCCCTGCGACTGTGCCGGCTGCGCGGCGTGCAGCCATCGCTGCTGCTCCATCCGCTGGACTTCCTCGGCGCCGACGACGTGGACAGCCTCCGCTTCTTCCCCGGCATGACGATGACCGGCGCCACCAAGCGAGCCACCGTGTGGCGCTGTCTCGAAGAGATCAACCGCCAGTTCGAGGTCGTGACCATGCGGCGGCATGCCGACGCGCTGCTCGCCAAAGGCGGGCTACCGACGCGTTCGGCGATGACCACGGCGATCGCCGCCAGCGATGACACCCCCGTACCGGCGGCGGGCGCAGCGACGTGATGGCCGACACCGAGGCGCAACCGCTCGCCGAGCGCCCGCTCGTCACGGTCTTGGTACCGGCCTACAACGAGGCGCTCAAGCTGATCGAGCTCGCTCGCGGCCATCTACGGGTACATGCAGGACCTGTCCGCGACGTACGCGTTCGAGCTGCTCGTCGTCAACGACGGCTCGACCGACGAGACCGGCGCGATCGCCGACGCCTTCGCCGCATCGCGCCCCGAGGTGCGCGTCATCCACCAACCGGTGAACATGCGCATCGGGCAAGCGCTGCGCACCGGGTTCGCCGCGTCCCTCGGCGACTTCGTCGTCGTCTTCGACTCCGACCTCACCTACGGCGTCGACCACATCGGCACGATGCTCGAGACCATGCAACGCGAGCACGTGTCGATCGTCATCGCCTCGCCCTACATGCGCGGCGGGAAGACCAGTGGCATCCCGTGGCGCCGCGAGCTGATGAGCAAGCAGGTCAACCGGTTGCTGTCGGCCACCAGCCAGTACCCGGTGAGGACGATCACCGGGATGGTGCGCGCCTACGACGGCCCGTTCATCCGCTCGCTGAGCCTCAAGGCGATGGGTCCGGAGATCAACACCGAGATCATGTACAAGGCGCAGATCGTGCGCGCCCGCGTCGCCGAGGTCCCTGCACACCTCGACTGGACCGATCAGGCCGAGCGAATCGCGCAACGGAAGGTCTCGTTGCGGGTGAGCACGACGTCGAAGCTGTTGGTCTTCGCCAGCTTCTTGTACCGGCCGATCCTGTTCTTCATCGTGCCAGGCGTGGTGCTCCTGCTGATCTCGCTGTGGTCATCGCTGTCGCTCGGCTGGACGGTGCTGCGCGAAGCCAAGCACGCCGGTGGGGGGATCGACGGGCGACTGACCGAGGCGTTCGCCGACGCGTGGGTGCTGCGCCCGCAGACGTTCATCATCGCCGGGTTCACGTTCATCGTCGCCGTCCAGCTGATCAGCCTCGGCCTGCTCGCCACCCAAGCCAAGCGCTACTTCGAGGAGCTCTACTTCGCTGTCACCCAGCGCAATCAATGACGACCGCGGCAAGCGAGATCACGTTCTGCACTCGTCGAGCGCCGGGCCGAAGCTGGCCCGTGCGACGAGCCAGCGGCGCGGACGGTTGAACGGGAAGAGGGAGTCGCCGACGAACGGGCCGACCACGACGGTGTCGGCGGATGGCGGCGGACGGCGGGCGACCACGACGGCGTCACGCTCGAAGGCCGGGAAGGCCCGCAGGTACTGAGACGCCGGCAGACCGTCGTCGATCATCGGGAGATCGAAGTAGTCGGCGACGATCGGGCCCTCATAGTGCTCGCCGACGAACGTCAGCCCATCGTCGATGCGGGTGATGGCGATGCCCGCGCAACGCGCGACGGCGACGGCGTCGAGCCCGGCGCGATCCGGGGCGACGGCGCGCTCGACGACGACGACGCTGATCGCCACGAGGACGGCGAGCGCCACCCACTGGCCGGCACTCCGCCACGGCACGTCGAGGGTGACCTGGGCCAGCGCGACGAGCAGGGCGACGGAGAGCAGCGAGTAGCGCGAGTAGTAGCCGGCGGTCGCGACGACCACCCCGAGCTCGACCACGATGCCGAGCACGAGACCCCACGCCAGGCGACGGGTGACGCTTCCCCGTGGCAGCCCGAGCAGCCCGCGGCCGAGGACCACCAGCGCGGTCGTGCAGACCGCCGCGACGATCCCGGCAAGAGCAGCTTGCAACGGGCGTGGCATCGGCGCGAGGAGACGGATCGGCGAGCTGAAGTCGTCGACGTAGCGGTTGATGTCCACCGCCGCGCCGACGACCAGGGCGACCACGCCGACCACGACCCCGACCAGCACGTCGGCGCGGCGGATGAGGTCTCGGCGACCGGCGCACATCACGGCCGCGAGCAGGCCGAGGCCGACGAAGAGGGTGGCGCACCCCACGGTCGCGGCGCGGATGTCGAGCGACAGGATCAACGCACCGCCGTTCGACAGGCCATTGCGCCATACGGTGAACGCCAGCGCCAATGGGACGAACCCGACGGCGAGCAGGACCAGCTCCGTACGCCGGCGGCGCCACGGCAACAGCACCAGACCGGCGACGACCAGCGTGAACGCCGACGCCTGGCGGACCGTGACGACGTACACGGCGCACAGTGCCGCGGCGAGCGTGGTGGTCACCCGAGGCCAGCCACTGGTGACCACCCGCACCGCCAAGGCGACACACCACACCGCCCCGGCGAAGGCGAACTGATCCGCCATGAACGTCCCCGTTGTCACCGCGAAGCCGGTGAACGCGCCGACGAGCAGCAGCGGCCCGGCCCGGCGACGCACACCGACGGCGCGCAGCAGTTGGTCCACGCCGAGCAGAGCGATCGCGGCCACCACCGCACCGAGCACGCGCAGCGAGAGCTCGCCGTCGCCAGCCACCGCGGCCCACAGGCGAGCAACCGGGAAGATCCCGACGAGTGCGATGTCGTTCCAGCCGATGAGGCGGACGTGGCCGGTGGACCGGTACACTTCGAACATCCGGCGATACGCCCAGGTATCGTCGTTGGGGAAGCGAGCCGAGCCGAGCCACATCCGCACGAGCATCGGCACGGTCGCCAGCACGATGACCAGCGCCAACGTTCGCGCAATGTCGAATCGCACCGGCGATGCCGGTGACAAGCCGGGGTCACTGCCGCCCTCAGCAGTCCGATCTGTCATCTTCCGGTGAAGGTAGCAGCACTCCGGGTGAGGCGGAGCGCCTTCAGGGGCAGACGTGGCCCACTACGGTTGACCGGACCTCCCCCAACGCGAGAACCCGATGCCGAGCACCATCAGCGTGGTGATCCCATGCCACAACTACGCCCACCTCGTGGGCCGCGCAATCGCCAGCGCACTCGGCGGCACCAGGGCACCCGACGAGGTCATCGTCGTCGACGACGGCTCGACGGACGGCTCTGGCGATGTCGCCCGGGCGATGGGGGTACGGGTCATCACCAAGCCCAACGGGGGGATGTCGAGCGCGCTGAACGTCGGCATCGCCAACGCCACTGGCGACATCGTCGCGCTGTGCGACGCCGACGACGTCTGCGGTCCCGAACGGCTGGCGTGGATCGAGTCGGCGTTCGCCGCCGACGAGCACGTCGTTCTCGCCTGGCACAAGATGCGGATGATCAACGTCGACGGGGGCGTGCTCGGCGAGATCCCGCCCGGCCGGCTCGTCGACGGCGAGCTCGGTGCAGAGATGGCGTCGGTCGGGCTGACGTCGTTCGCGCTGACGTCCGGGGTGGCGATCCGACGCGCAGCGTTCACCGCCGTCGGTCCGATCCCCGAGAGCGAGTACGGCAACTACGGCGAGGCGTACCTGATTCGCACGCTGCCGTTCCTCGGCAAGGTGGTCGCCAACCAGAGTCCCCTCAGCGACTACCTCGTACACCCAGGAGCGGTCTCGCGCACCTCGACTCGTCCCGACCGCGCTGGCGTGGTGGCGTTCCTTGATCGGCGCATCGCCCAGGCGCAGCGCGAGCACGCCCTGATCGTCGACCAGGCACACGCTCACGGCCTGAACGCCGACCTGGGCCGCCTGCTGGCCTACGACGTGCCACTCGTTCGCATGCTCCAGTATCGCGACATGGCCGGCGACGGATCCCGCTGGAACGCCTGGAGGGTCACGGCGCGCCGGCTCCGGCCGAATCGTGACCTGCCGACGCTCGACCGCGCCGTGCTCGTCGCGGCCGCGATGGGCAGTGCCCTGCTGCCACGCGCAGCGGTCGCCCAACTCGCGGCCAGCCACCTGATCACCGCGCGGACCGCGTCGTTGGACACGCGTGCTCCTGCGCTGCGAACGCGCGACTCGGCGCCTCACCGACCGCCTGCGGCGGACAGGCGTCCACGCGGAGATATAGCGTTGTGTGGTCGCCGCGCGCCGATAGCGTTCAGAGCCGACTCTGCCGCCCATTCCGGGCGGCAGCCAGGTCTAGAGCGATCGGCGGATCCTGAAGATGAGAATCCTGTTCATGCTGCCGGGCATGCACCGAGTCGACCGAGGCGCCGAGGTGGCGTTCGGGGCCATCGCCACGCAGCTTGCCGAGCGCGGCGAGGACGTCACCGTCGTCGGCAGTGGTGAGCCGCGGCCGGACGTGCCCTATCAGTTCGTGCACTCGCCCCTGATCAGTCGCCGGCGCTTCGAGCGCTTCCCCAAGTTCCCGCCGCTGCGGTCGGAGTACGCCTACGAGGACGCCACGTTCATGGCCACGTTCATGCCTCGCTACCGGCCGTCGGAGTTCGACGTCACGGTGAGCTGTAGCTACCCGTTCATCAACTGGATGCTGTCGCGCTGGCCCGGCGAGCGCCGCCGGCCGCTGCACATGTACATCACGGAGAACGGCGACTGGCCGGCGTACTCGACCGACCGTGAGTTCCGAGCGTTCCGGTGCGATGCGCTGGTGTGCACAAATCCCCTGTACCTCGAGCGCAACCGGGAGCGCTGGCGATGCGCGCTGATCCCCAACGGGATCGACCCGAGCCGATTCTCGCCGGGTCCCGCCACGAAGGCGGCGTTCGGCGTACCCGACGACAAGCCGCTCATCGTGATGGCCAGCGCGCTGGTCGAGAGCAAGCGGGTGCTCGCGGCCATGCGCGCCGTCGCCCGTGTGCCCGATGCCCACATGATCGTCGCCGGCGACGGGCCCTTGCGCGACGACGTCGACGCGCTTGCCGCGGAAGCCCTCCCTGGACGCTTCCAGCGCATGGTCCTCGAAAGCGGACGGATGCCCGATCTGTACCGCTCGGCGGACGCATTCCTGCACACCTCGCTCTGGGAGTCGTTCGGCAACGTCTACATCGAAGCGATGGCCTGTGGCACCCCGGTGGTCGCCCACCGTTACTCGGTCACCGAGTGGATCTTCGGCAACGACGGTACGGACGGCATGGGGGACCGGCAGACCGACGGCCTCGTCGACACCGAAGACGAGGACGCGACGGTGGCGGCGCTGCAACGGGCGATCGGCACCCCGAAGTCGGCGCTCACCGCCCAAGCTGCGGCGACGGCGCAACGCTTTGCGTGGAGCACCATCGGTGCGCAATACCAGAAGTTCCTCGCCGAGATCGTCGCCGACCGTCGGCGCTGAACCCGCGTCCCGACAGACCACCACCCCCGCTGGCGAGACAGAAGCGACATGACCAGGCTGTTCGTCGAACCCGTGCAACCGGTCGGCCCCGACGGCCGGAGGCGATGGCGCGACCGCGTCCTTCCGGCAACGCTGCGATTGCTGGCCGAGGGCTCCAATCGAGCCACGGGCGGCCGGGCCATCGGCCTGTCGTGCCGTCTCACCGGCAAGGCCCTCGCCGGCAAGGACGGTGCCGTGCGGTTCGACCTCGGCGGCAACGGGGTGCTGCTCGTCGACCGACGCGACTCGCTCTGGCTGCGCTCGCTGCTCGTCGATCGATCCTACGAACCCGACGTCGACCACCTCCTCGCCAGCATGTTCCACCCGGGCGACGGCTTCCTCGACTGTGGCGCCAACCTCGGGATCTGGAGCATCGCGACCGGTCACATCGCCGGTGACGCCGGGCGTGTCGTCGCCGTCGAAGCCGGTACCGACCAGTACGCCCATCTCGTCGCCAACAACGTGGCGAACGACGACCGGTTCGTCGCGCTTCATCGGGCGGTGAGCGACGCCAGCGGGCAAGAGGTGCCGTTCTATAGCGCGCCTTCGGACCACGTGTCGGCGAGCATGCTGCGCGAGCTCGCGCCGGCCGGGGCGACCGAGGAGAACGTCGCGACCATCGGGCTGCGCGAGTTGCTGGACTGCGTCAGAGCCGCCCGCGAGCCGGACGGCCTGACGTTCGTCAAGCTCGACATCGAGGGGATGGAGACCCGGGTCCTGTCGACGTTCGACTGCGCCTCTCACGGCGACATCGTCGTGCTCTACGAAGACCACGGCCGCGATCAGGGGCACGCCACCAGCCGCCTGTTGCTCGACCGCGGCTTCGTCGTGGCATTCCTCTTCGACGACGGCACCGTGGAGCGCATCGACGCCGTCAACATCGACCGGCTCCGCGACCTGAAGACCAACGAGAACCACGGCTACAACCTGGTTGCCGTCGCGCCCGGTGGCCGCGCCGCGGCGCGGTTGATCGAGCAATACCCTGAGGTCGCGCCGCGCCCACCGGCGGCGGCGCCCGGCAAGCCGACCGTCATCGTCGGCGTGTGCACCTACCAGCGCAACGAGCCGCTCGCTGCGCTGCTCGACGGGGTGCTCGCCATCGCCGAACACGACCGCAACTCGACGATCGGCGTCGTGATCGTCGACGACACCCCTGCCGGACTCGCCCGTGACGTGGTCAAGCGCTACGTCGGTCGCTTCGATGCCGGCATCGAGTACCGCATCTCAGGTCACCAGAACATCTCCCTGGCCCGCAACCTGGTCATCGAGACGGCGCTCGCCGCCGGCGCCGACTGGATCGCGATGACCGACGACGATTGCGTGCCCGACGTGAAGTGGGTGCAGGAGCTGCTCGCCGTGCAACGGCGCACCGGGGCTGACGTGATCAGCGGCCCGGAGGTGCGCGTCGCCGGGCCCGATGCACCGCGCTGGCTCACCGCGGAACCGTTCCTCGGCGCCGGGCTCAACGACTTCCGCGACGGGGCCCGCATCGACATCGGCTCGACACACAACGCGCTGCTCTCGGGTGCCTGGCTGCGGCGCACGCCGCTGCGCTTCGAGCCCGACCTCGGCAAGCTCGGCGGCGAGGACATGGTGTTCTTCAGCGCAGCTCGAGCCGAAGGCGTCCGCATCCACTACGCGCGCGACGCGGTCGTCTACGAAACCCAACCGGCACAACGGGCGACGTACCGCTATCAGTTGAAGAACTTCTGGTGGCTGGGCAACAGTCAGTTCGTGACGACGACGCGCAGCGGGCAGGCCCGCCCGGCGCGGATGGCGTTCCACGGCGTCGCCGAGCTGACGCGAGCAGCACTCCGGCCCATCGGTCAACTGGCGCGGCAGCGACCACCGCAGCTGCGCTTCGCGCTGGCGTCCGCAGTTCGAGCGACAGGGATCCTGGCCGGGGCGGCCGGCGTGCGGGTCGACCACCACTGATGCGCCGCCTGAGTGCGCCGGCAGCGCTCGCTCTTGCCGCGGCGCTGCTCGCGGCATGCTCGTCGACGGCGACGAGCGGGCCGACGCGGCCGCTGACCTCCGGCGAGACGGGGACGACGGGCGCTGCGGTCGACGGTGGCTCGTCGGCTTCCCCGCCCGCCGCCCTGACCCTGCAGCTCGACGGCGGCGCGGCCATCGCCACCGACGCCACCGTGACGGCGACGCTCACCGCGCCCACCGGCGCCACGGACGTTCAGCTGTCCAGCGACCCGACGTTCGCCGACGCGCCGTGGCAACCCCTGTCGGCGGCGGCCACCGTCACGTTGCCCGATGCCGGCTACCAGATGGTCTTCGCCCGAGTGCGCAACGGCGACGCGGGCGCCCCGAGCGCGCCGGTCGTCGCCGGCATCGACGTCGACACGACCTACGCGGCGGCGACATCGTCGGCCACCAAGGGCGCCAGGCACCAGGCGAGCTGGGCGGCGCTCGTGGCACCGAACGTGCTCCAGGTGCGGATCGAGGCCGGCCGGGTGACGCGCGCCGACGACGGGTCGAAGCTCACGCTCGTCGGTCGCAAGCTGGATCCCGAACCGCTCGACCAGGCGACGAGCTGGCGCCTCGGCGACCTCGTGCCGACGTCGGTGTCGCGCATCAGCCGCCCGGTCGGACGCACCGGCCCGGACGCCGACGACACCTCGCCCCTCGTCCACGACGTGTTCCTCACCTTCACCGCCCCGATCCCGACGCGCACCGCGCTGACCTTGCGAGTTCCGGGCGGCGACGTCGACGACATCGCGGTCGATCTCGACCCGTCGACGTCGTACAGCCCCGCCGTACACGTCAACCAGGTTGGCTACGCGCCCGGCGACGACGGCAAGATCGCCGAGCTGTCGACCTGGACCGGCGGCGGTGGCGGGTTGCACTACGACGAGCTGGGATTCACGGTGGTGGATCGGACCAGTGGCGCCGTGGTCGACCGGGGCACGACGACGCGGCGCGTCCCGCCGGCTGGCGGGGGAGCGGCAAGGGCGACCTCAGCGGTGCGGAGGTGCACGCCATCGACTTCTCCGCGGTGCGGACGCCGGGCCGCTACCAGATCTGCGTCGACACCATCGGCTGTTCGACGTCGGTGACGATCGCCGCCACCTCGACGTGGCGGCGCGCCGCGGTGACCGTCGCCCGCTCGATGTTCCAACAGCGCAGCGGCATCGCCCTGACCGAGCCGTTCACCGCGGTCACCCACCCGGCGGCATTCACCGCAGCAGGGGGCACGGCGTTCCACCAGACCGACCTGACGATGGTCGACGACCCGAGCAACGTCGGCGTCGACGACCGCTTCGACGAGTACGGCGAACACGTCGTCGGTGAGGTGGCCGTCGACGCCTCCGGCGGGCACTTCGACGCCGGGGACTGGAACTCGCGCATCCAGCATCTCGCCTACCTCGACGCCGCGCTCGACCTCGTGCGGCTGTACCCGTCGACGTTCGCCGACCTCGACCTCGACATCCCCGAGTCGGGCAACGCCATCCCGGACCTGATCGACGAAGGACTGTGGGACCTCGACCAGTTCATGCGCCTGCAGACCGCCGATGGCGGCATCCCGGGCAACGTCGACCAGGGCCGCTTCGGCAACGGCGACGAGACCTCGTGGGACAACGAGATCGACGTCTACGTCTTCGCCCCGGACGTGTGGTCGACGTACATCTACGCATCGGCGGCAGCGCAGGCGGCCACGGTGCTGCGCGACGACGACGCGACCCGTGCTGCGGGCTATGCCGCGTCGGCGGGCAAGGCGATGGCATGGGCGGAAGCGCAGTGGGCGGCCGCGCCGGCGGCGACCCGCACGTCGCTCGACGGCGATGTCGAGCCACAGCGCGCCGCGGCCGCCGCCGCCATGCTCCAGCTCACCGGCGACCGCTCGTGGAACGACGTCTTCGCCGACGCGTCGACGTTCGACACTGCCGCGGCCGATTCGCTGGACTGCCCCGGCCCGACGTGCGACGCGGCGTGGCTGTACGCCATGGCCGACCAGTCGCTGACCGACCCGACGATGCGGTCCAACAGCATCGCCTCGATTCGCAACAACGCCGACAAGGTCCTCGCCGGCCAGCAGACGACGGCGTTCGGGTGGGCCGTCGACTACCCCGGCGCACCGTTCGTCTACGGCCTTGGCCCGTCGATCCCGCACGGCGTCGGCCTGCTGCGCGCCTTCGTGCTCACCGGCGACGAGCGCTACCGGACCGCCGCGGTCCAGTCCGCCTCGTTCTCGCTCGGCGGCAACCCGCTGAACACCTCGTTCGCCACCGGTCTCGGCACCAACCCGACTCGCCATCCGCTGATCGTCGACGCCCAGCACGGCGCGTTGCCGGTCTGGCCGGGCACGTTCGTCTACGGCATCGACGATCTCGGCCTGTCCGCCGACGACGACTGGGTGGACACCTCGTTCCTGAAGCCCGCCGGGCTGACGCCACCGGCGAACGCCGTGCCGCTGCTGTGGTCGTGGTACGACGTCGGCCCGTTCCCGATGATGAACGAGTTCACCGTGCAGCAGAGCCACGCCGTTGCGCTGTGGACGCTCGGCGTGTTGGCGGCGACGACCTGACGGCCGACGTGGCTCAGGTGGCGACGAGCTCGTCCAGCGCCGCGACGACTCGCTCGCTGGCGTCGCCGCCGTAGGGGTACGGCAGCGCCGCGAGCGAGGCGTGCAGCTCGTCGACGTCGGCAAGCAGCTCGGTGATCGTCGTGCCCAGCTCCGGCCCGGGCTCGACGAGGTGGGCGAACGTGCCCAGCAGCTCGGGCCGCTCCGTCGAGCGACGGACGATGACCACGGGACGCTTGACGATCGTCGCCTCTTCCTGCACGCCGCCGGAGTCGCTGATCAGCAGGGCGGCCGACGAGGCCAGACCGACGAACTCGCGGTAGCCGAGCGGGTCGATGACGGTGAGCGGATCGAGCAGCGATCGCAGGCCGAACTGGTCGACTCGGGCACGAGTGCGCGGATGCAGTGGGAGCACGACTCGCATCGGCGCGGCGCCGAGCTCGCCGAGGACCATGGCGAGCCGCTCAGGATCATCCGTGTTCTCCTGGCGATGGATCGTCGACAGCACGTAGCGGTTCGCCTCGACGCCGGCCGCTTCCAGCAGGCCGGCGTGCTCGGTGGGGTCGGGCAGCATCGGCACCAGCGCCTCACGCAACGTGCTCCCGGTGACCCGCACTCGCTCGGGCGGGATGCCTTCGGCCGCGAGCAGGTCGGCGTTCGCCGGGTGCGGGGCAAGGCAAAGATCGGACAGGGCGTCGATGACCACGCGGTTGTGCTCCTCGGGCATCCGCCGGTCGAAGCTGCGCAGCCCGGCTTCGAGGTGAGCGAGGGCCATGCCGGCGGCGTTGGCAGCCAAGGCGCCGGCGAGCCCGGAGTTGGTGTCCCCCTGGACGAGCACGGCCGCCGGGCGCGAGTCGAGCAGCAGCCGCTCGATGGCGATCGTCGCCTCGCCGATCTGGGCGCCACGGGTCTGCCCGCCAACGGTGAGGTGGTGCGCCGGCCGGCCGATGCCGAGCTGATCGAGAAACACCGCGCTCATGTTCTCGTCGTAGTGCTGGCCGGTGTGGACGACCATGGCCCGCTCGCCGAGAGCACGGATCACCGGGGCGAGCTTGATCAGCTCGGGCCGGGTACCGAGTACGACGGCGACGACCCCGGATGGCTGCACCCGGGGGAGGCTACTGTCCCGGCCCTTCGACGCTGCGATGTTCCCCGGGCGGCGTCGCCTGTTCAGACCAGCAGACCGTGCACGATGAACTCGGTGCGGCGGTCCTTGGCCTGATCGGTCATGCCGCTGCCGAGGTCGAGGGGTTCGGTGTCGCCGACGCCGACGACGGTCATCCGCTCCGGGGCCACGCCGTGGTCGGCGAGGTACTGCTCGGCGGCCCGTGCCCGCTGTTCGGAGATCGGCACGTTGTGGCCAGCGGACGTGTTGCGGGTGGCGTGACCTTCGAGGGTCAGCGTCGTCTCCGGCAGCGCGGTCATGATCGCCGCCAAGCGGTCGAGTGCCGCCGTCTGCCAGCTGCGCAACTCCGTGGCGCCGTCGGGGAACGGCCCGGTGAGGTCGCGGATGACGACGTCGGCCGCTGGTGGCGCGTCGGCGGCGACCGCGGTCTGGTCGTCGATCGCCGCTCCGTTGGCATAGGTGACGGCAACGGCACGCACCGCCGCCTGCTGCTGCTCGCTGGCCACCGCCCCGCTGACGACGACGCCGCCGTCGACGACGATCAGCACCGTGCCGAGAACCGCCGGTGTGACGCTCCCCATCGTCGTGGACGGGGCCGACGGCGTCGACGAGCTCGTCGTCGACGTGGCGACGGCTGGCTCGGTGGTGGTCGTGGTCGTCGTCGTCGAGGTGGTCGAAGACGTCGAGGTGGTCGAAGACGTCGACGCGCCGCTCGTCGCGCTCACCGCCGGGATCGGCACAACGGTCATGGTCGTCGGCGCGCCGGTGGCGTCGCTCGGATCGCTGGCGCCCATCCTGCTGGCCGAACGTGCGCCGACCACGACCATCGCGACCACAGCGAGCGCAAGGAGGACGAGACCGATCGCACCCACGGAGCGCCACGGGATCTCACGGGCATCGTCATCGAGATCGTCGTCGTCTGCCCACCCGGGCACGTCAACACAGCCTTTCGCACGCGATCAGCGGCGTGTCCGACCACAGCGGCGCCAGATGCCGCCGCTGGGAGCTTGCAGGGACTACGCGCTCTGGATCTTGATCTCGATGTCGACGCCGGCGGGCAGCTCGATGCGCTGCAGGCTGTCGATCGTCTTGGCGTTGGGGTCGATGATATCGATCAGCCGCTTGTGGACGCGCATCTCGAAGTGCTCCCGGGAGTCCTTGTCGATGTGTGGGCCACGGATGACCGTGTAACGGTGCTTGTCGGTCGGCAGCGGGATCGGGCCACGGACCGTGGCGCTCGTGCGGGTGACCGTCTCGACGATCTTCTTCGTCGACTGGTCGATGATCTCGTGATCGAACGCCTTCAGGCGGATGCGGATGCTCTGAGCCATGTTCGTCGGACCGTCACTTCACGATCTTGGTGACGCGGCCGGCGCCCACGGTGCGACCGCCCTCGCGGATGGCGAAGCGCAGACCCTCGTCCATCGCGATCGGCTTGCCCAACTCGACACTGATCGCGACGTTGTCACCCGGCATCACCATCTCGGTCCCCTCCGGGAGCTGGATCGTGCCGGTCACATCCGTCGTGCGGAAGAAGAACTGCGGCCGATAGTTGTTGAAGAACGGCTTGTGACGCCCACCCTCGGACTGGGTCAACACATACACCTGACCCTCGAAGTTGGTGTGCGGCGTGATCGAACCCGGCTTGCACAACACCTGACCACGCTCCACCTCCTCCTTCTTCGTCCCACGAAGCAAAGCACCGATGTTGTCACCCGCCTGACCCTCGTCGAGCAACTTACGGAACATCTCGACCCCGGTGCACGTCGTCTTCTGCGTCGGACGCAGACCGACGATCTCGATCTCGTCACCCGTGTGAACCTTGCCCTGCTCCACCTTCCCCGTCACCACCGTGCCACGACCGGTAATCGTGAACACATCCTCGATCGGCATCAAGAACGGCTTGTCCAGATCACGCGCCGGCTCGGGGATCGCCGTGTCGGCGGCCTCCATCAGCTCCAGCACCTTGTCCTGCCAGGCCGCGTCGCCCTCCAGCGCCTTCAGCGCCGAGACGCGGACCACCGGGGCGTCGTCGCCAGGGAACTCGTACTCGTTGAGCAGCTCACGGACCTCCAGCTCGACCAGCTCCAACAGCTCCTCGTCGTCGACCATGTCCGCCTTGTTCAACGCCACCACGATGTACGGCACACCCACCTGACGAGCCAGCAGCACATGCTCACGCGTCTGCGGCATCGGACCATCCGTCGCCGCGACCACCAAGATCGCCCCGTCGACCTGCGCCGCGCCGGTGATCATGTTCTTGATGTAGTCCGCATGACCCGGCATGTCGACATGCGCATAGTGCCGGTTCGCCGTCTCGTACTCGATGTGCGCGATCGAGATCGTGATCCCACGCGCCTTCTCCTCCGGCGCCTTGTCGATCTGATCGAACGGCGTGTACTGCGCCAACCCACGATCCGCGAGCGTCTTGGAGATCGCCGCCGTGAGGGTGGTCTTGCCGTGGTCGATGTGACCCATCGTGCCGATGTTGACGTGCGGCTTGGTGCGCTCGAACTTCGCCTTGCTCATGCGTGAACTCCGTTGCTCGGATCCAGTGGGTTGTCAAAGAACGCAGCGAGTGTAACGGCGTACCAGCGCCGTTCGTGCGGGCGCGGGCACTCTGGCGCGCACGCTACGGGAAGCGCTTGGCGAGCCAGTCGGCGACGTGGGCGAGCGCCTCCGGGCGGTGGCCTTCGAGGTAGTGCGGGGCACCCTTCATCTCGACGTAGGTCGTGTCCTTGGCGCCGGCGTTGTCGACGATCTCCTTGGCCTGCCGGATGCGGATCTCGGTGTCGGCCGTCGGGTGCACGAGGATCGTCGGCACGGTGACCTTCGGCATCGTGTCGGCCAGCTTGGCGTGGCTCGACAGACCGGACCACGTGCTCAACCAGCCCCGGGCCGTCATCGTGCGGGCCAAGCCGCCGCGCCCGTAGTTGGCGTCGAACGGGTCGGGGAAGGCGAACAGCGAACCCATCGGGCGCTCGTCCGGATCGATCGACAGGTCGAGGTAGGCGGGGTCGGCGAGCGTGCGGTTGATCACCATGTACTTGGAGTAGACGGTGCGCCGGCGCAGTTCGGCCCACGCCCGCGGGTCGGATCGCTCGACGCCACGCAGGGCGCGGCCGGCCTCCTGGGCGTCGGCGATCGACGCCTTGGCGATCGCGTCGATGCGCGCGACACGGTCGATCTGGGCGGCGCGGTAGCGCGCCAGCCACTCGCGGTCGTACGTGCACGGCTCCGGCCATGGGCGCCACCCGTTGTCCGGGTTGTACATGTCCAGCTCCGGCACGGTCGAGAACGGATCGTTCTCGTCGGCGACGCTCGGGTCGATGACCTGGAGCATGAACACGCCCTCGCCGGGGTGGGCGGCCATCCCGATCCAGCCGTCGCCGATGCCGAGCTCGGCGTTGGCCATCGCCATCAGGCTGCCGCCGCCGGAGTTGCCGAGCAGCACGACGGCCTCCGCGCCCCGGCGGCGCAGCTCGTCGTGGACGGTCTGCACGTCGGTGATGCAGTGCTCGTGCATGCAGTCGGTGTCGTTGTTCTGGTAGCGGGTGCCGAAGCCGACCACGGCGTAGCCGGCGGCGGCGAGCAGCGGGCAGGCGTAGTGCACGCTGAAGTCACCACGAGGGTGGCTGAGGATGACGGCGGTCTTCCAGGGCTTGCCACCCGGCGGCAACCACAGCAGGCCGCGGACGAGCGCGCCGTCCGGCGAGACGAGGCGCAACGACTCGCGAGGGATCTCGACGCCCGGATCGTCCTCCGGCAAGGGCCAGTAGCTGTAGCCGAACGGGCGCTGGCCACCGAGATGGACGTCGTGGTTCGACCCTGATGCGTCGGTGCTGTTCCCCATGAGGGGCGACGCTATTCCGGCACGCCGACCGATCTGTCACCGCGGCGCATCGGCCGAGCCCCGGTCGTGCTCAGGTCAAGGCCACACGCGTCGCGTCGACGATCGCGGCGCGGTCGGCGGCATCGAGGTACTGGTGGACGGGCAGGCTGAACACCTGCTCGGCGGTTGCCTTCGCAACGGGGCAGGGGCGGCGCACGATGCGCGGGTGTCCGTCGAAGCACGCGTACTCGTCGACGAGACGCGGGTAGTAGACGCCGGCGCCGATCCCGGCCTCGTTCAACGCGGCCACCACGGCGTCACGCCGACCACCGGAGGCATCGGTGACCCGCAGGGTGTACTGGTGCCACACGTGTCGGCGACCGCTCACCGGGACCGGGCAGACGACATCGGGCAGGTCCGCAAACGCGGCATTGAAGTGTGCGGCATTGGCGGCGCGCGCCTCGACGATCGCGTCGAGCCGCGCGAACTGCGGGACGGCGATCGCCGCGGCCACGTTGGTGAGACGCAGGTTCTCGCCCTGCAGCTCGTACTCGTATCGCCCACGCATCCCCTGATTGCGAAGCACCCGCACGTAGTCGGCGACGTCGGCGTCGTCGGTGGTGACGACGCCGCCTTCCCCGCAGTACAGGTTCTTCGTCGCGTAGAAGCTGAACGTCGCCACGCCGAAGCCCCCGACGCGCCGACCGCCGACCTCGGCGCCGTGCGCCTGGGCCGCGTCCTCGACGACCGCGATGCCAGCGTTCGCGGCCAGGCCACCGATGCGTTCCATGTCGGCCGGCTGACCGTACAGGTGGACCGGCATCACCGCCCGAGTGCGCTCGGTCAGCACACGTTCGATGTCGTCCGCGTCGACGTTCATGTCCTGGGTGCCGATGTCCGCGAACACCGCGGTCGCACCGACGGCGAGGATCGCGTTGAGCGTGGCAACGAACGTGAACGGGGTGGTGATCACCTCGTCGCCCGGCCCGATGCCGAGCGCCCTGAGCGCGGCGATGAGCGCCGTCGTGCCGTTGTTGACGGCCACGGCATGCGTGGTGCCGGCCATCGTCGCGCAGCATCGTTCGAAGCGCTCGACCATCGCCCCCTGGGCCAGCGCGCCGGAGCGGAGCACCTCGGTGACCAGCGCTTCCTGCTCGGCATCCGGGCGGACGACGGTGATGGGGATCATGATGCTTCCTCTGCGCAGTTCGAACAGGTGAGATGAACCGGCGGCGTCACCGGATCACGAGAGACGACTCGTCCGCATCGGCACACCCAGCCGATCGGCCGTGCGGGGTTGCCGACGACGAGTTGGTGGGCGGCGACGTCACGACTGACCAGGGCGGCAGCGCCCACCATCGCCAGCTCGCCGATGGTCACGCCACAGACCAAGGTGGCGTTGGCGCCGATCGACGCGCCATCGGCGACGAAGGTCGGCACGACGGACCAGTCGGCGTTGAACGCCCGCGGGAAGCGGTCGTTGGTGAAGACGCACGACGGCCCGAGGAAGACGTCGTTGCCGACGGAGACGCCGGCATAGACGCTCACGTTGTTCTGTACTTTCACCCGATCGCCGAGGCTCGCTCCGGCATCGATGTACACGTTCTTACCGAGGTTGCAGCTGGCACCGACGACAGCGCCGGAACGCACGTGAGCGTGGTGCCAGATGCGGCTGCCGGGACCGATCTGCGCCCCGTCCTCGACGATCGCCGTCGGATGCGCGTACCAGGTCGGCGGATCTTCTCGACGTTCCCCTGCCACGACGGCAGCGTACAGATCGCCCGTCGCAGGGGACGGGAACACCCAGCGCGGCGCGGTCAGCGAGCAACGTCCCGGCACGCAGAGAACGCGACCAGGTCACCGAGCCCGTAGGTCAGCCTGACGCCACCGAGCGGCCGCAGCACCGCTCGGGCCGGTCGGGCGAACGGCGACGGCAGCCGCGCGACGACGAGCCCGGCACCCCAGCCGACGCTGATCGACTTGGACGCCCGGCGCCAATCGGCGAGCCGCCATCCTGCGCGCTGCAGCATCGCGTCGGAGCTCGTCCGTTCGAACACCCACATGACCGAAGGTGGGCTCAGCTGCTGCCAGCGGTTTCCCATGACTCGAGCGATCCGGCTCGATGCATCCCAGGTCTCACACAACAGCACGGCGCCGTCAGCCGCCAACTCGCCCGCCTGGCGAAGCGACTGCAGCGGATCGGGCAGATGTTCGAGCACCTGGAACATGCAGAGAGCCGACACTCGCTTGCCCACGTCAGCGAGCTGCGGCACCACCTCGAACCCCTTGGCCCGTGCCCGATCGGCCATCTCCGGGACGACCTCGACGCCGATCGCCTCCCAGCCCTTGTCGCGCGCCGCCTCCAACACGTAGCCACTGGCACACCCGACGTCCACGAGCACGGGCGGGCCGTCGATTCCCGACACATCGGGCGCATCGGGCAGCTGGGCAAGGCGCTTGCGGGCGTTGCGACGATGGGACTCGGCGTCGGCGTCGTAGTCGGCGTACCCGCCGCGTTCGGCGCCGTCGACGAAGTAGCCCTCGTCGAAGATCTCCCCGAGCGCAACGTCGTCCGGGATCGGATCGATCCGAACCATCCCGCACCGGGGGCAACGCACGTACGTCCATTCACCCAAGGGGTTGCGCCACGGCTCCCACTCGGTTCCGGCGCAACCCGGACACGACGAGGTCGACATCGACCGGACCCTAGCGAGCCGGCTCGGAGCCCCCACCGACCGACGCCGGTGCCGGACATCGGGTGCCGAGTGGCCACAATCGGCGGGTGGCCACCTGGGTGTACCTCGCACTGGCCGGTGCGGTCCTCTGCTACGCCGCATCGAGCCTGCTCCTGTCCCAGGGCGCTGATCACGTGCGTGGTCGCCACTACCTCGCGGGGCTCGGCGCGCAGGGTGTGGCGTTCGTGTTGGCGTTCGCCGCCCGTCACTCCGCTCCGCTGCTGATCGTCCAGGCGGCGGTCACGACGAGCGTCGCGGTGACCGCGGTGGTCGGTGCCCGCCTCGGACGCTGGCGCCTCACGGCGGGCGACGGAGTGGCACTGGCCGCGGTCGTCGGCGCCATCGCCCTCCTCGGCGCGTGCGCCGAGTCCGGCCCGGCGACCCCGCTAACCGGCGGGCCACTGCTGATCTGCACGGTCGTGACGCTGGGAGCGCTGACCGGCGCGGCGATGCCGCTACCCCGGTCGGCCCGTGGCGCAACGTTGGGCGCGCTTGCCGGGATCGGGTTCGGCGGCTCGGCGATAGCGGCGCGGGCGCTGTCGGGCGACCCGGCGGCCATGCTCCACGCGCTGCGGTCCCTCGACGGGCTGCTGGCCGCCGGGTTGATCGTGGCCGGCCTGCTCGTCGGGCAACTGATGCTGACGCTGGCGTTCCGGTCCGCCGACCCGGCCCACCGGGCCCCGGGGACGGGGTCGAGCGGTTCGGTGACCGGTCCGGTCAGCGCCATGTACCTGCTGTCCACCGTCTGGCCGACCGTCGCCGGCCTGGCCTGGCTCGGCGACAAGGTCAAACCCGGCCGCGGCGGGCTCGCCGTGGTCGGTCTCGCCGTCGCCCTCGGAGGGTCGATGGCGCTCGCTCGTCATGAATGACAGATCACCAGCTGCCGTCAGCTGAGCGATCAGGTCAGCTGCTGAGCAAGCCGTAGAAGATGATCTCGGTGCGGCGGTTCAACGCCAGCGAGGCAGCGTCGTCGTTCAGCGTCAGCAGGTCGGCATCGCCGACGGCGCGGGAGGACAACCGCTCGGCGCTGATGCCCTTGGACACGAGATAGTTGACGACCGCCGCCGCCCGGTCGGCGGAGAGCTTGAAGTTCGTGGCCTGACTGCCGATCTGGTCTGCGTGGCCGATGATCAACGCGGTCACGTTGGGCAGCGCGTTCATCACCGACACGATGCGGTCCAACTCGTGGGCGTGATCACCTTCGACCTTGGAGCTGTTCGCCGGGAACCGCGACGAGGTCAGCTCGACGACACGGACACCGATCCCGATCGGCACCGACGGATCGACCGTGAGCAGGTTGGTGACCGGAACAGGGAACTTGCTGTTGGCGATGGACAGCGCCTGCAGCTTGTTCTTTGCATCCTCAGAGGGAACCACACCACTCAAGGTGATCGAATCCGTGTTGAACACAGCGATGATCGGGGCCGGACTGCCATCGGGCAACGTGCTGTACGTCGGTGCGTCCGTCGGCGCGACCGTGGTCGATGAGGTCGTGGTCGATGTCGATGAGGTCGTGGTCGACTCGGCTGTGACCTGCGGCGCCTCCGTGGAGGTCGGCGCGACGCTGGTGATCGAGGTCGCCTCGCTGCGCCCGGTCGTCGACGGTGATGCAGGAAGCGTCGACGTCACCTGGGGCGACGACTTCGCCGACCCGGCCGTGGTCGTCCCGGCCGCATCGTTCGACGTCGAGCCCCGATTGGCGACGACGAGGCCGATGCCCAAGCAGGCGACGAGCACCGCGGCGGCCGCGGCCCATGCCACCGGACGCCGCCAGAGCGGTTGGCTCTGCGGCAGGTCGTCAATGTCATCCCATTCGTCCATCGTCTTCCTCCGGCCACCAATCTGTCCGCACCGTCGACACAAGAGATCCGGTGATGGCAACAATGACGCTGTCGCTGACCCCTCGGATACGAGTTCCCGTCTTCCGTCCACCGGACGATAGGACATTCACCCGGCACGGGCACAGAGCACGACGGCCCGTGTTGTGGTTGCGAGGATCGGCCGGAGACTGGAACGATGTCTGCTTCTCAGGTCTTCGCCCGCGACGGGGTCGTGGCCGTCCGCGGCGTACTCGGCGCCGGCCAGCTCGCCGAGCTGGCGGCTGCGCTCGACGAGAACATGGCGGCGCCGGGGCCGTGGGCGAACGACTACACGCCCGAGGGCGGGGGCGGGCGGTTCTTCGGGGACTACGTCAACTGGGAGCGGATCGACGGGTACCGGCGGTTGGCGCTCTCGGGGCCGTTGGCCGAGGTGGCGACCGAGCTGATCGGGGGGCCGGCTCGGTTCTTCCACGAGCATGCGCTGGTCAAGGAGCCGGGGACCGACGAGGTGACGCCGTGGCACCACGACGAGCCGTACTACTGCGTCGACGTCGAGTCGAACGCCAGCCTCTGGGTGCCGCTCGATCCGGTGCCCGCGGCCGCTGGGGTGCGGTTCGTGCGCGGATCGCACCGGTGGGGGCGGCGCTTCGTGCCACGCCGCTTCGTCGACGCGGCGGCCTACGCCGACGCCGGTGAGGGCTTCGAGCTGGTGCCGGACGTCGACGCGCTGGTCGACCCGGACGACGTCGTCGCCTTCGACCTGGAGCCGGGCGACGTGCTCGCCTTCCACTTCCGCACGTTGCACGACGCACCCGGGACGACCACCCGGCGCCGGGCCGTCAGCTTCCGCTACGTCGCCGCCGACGCCCGCTTCGCCAGCCGCCCATGGCTGCACTCCCCGCCGTTCGACCCCATCTCACCCGGCCAGCCGCTCGACGACGAACGCTTCCCGCTGGTCGCTGAACACGGCTGATCCTGCGGGGTACCGTGCCGCGGTGGAGCAGACACCGCCGCCACCGCCGTGGGGGACGCCGGGCACCGGCGGGCCGACGCCGCCACCTGGGTGGGGTGGGCCGCCGCCGAGGACGACGCCGCTCGCTGCCTTCGCCGAGCCGGCGCAGCCCAAGCGGGGCAAGCCGATCATGCTGATCCTGGGGATCGTGCTGATGCTCGTGGCTGCCTCGGGGATCATCCTCGGCATCGTCTGGCTGGTGGGCGCGGCGAGCGTCGCCGACGACGACGCCGTCGCCAATGGGCGCGTCGGCGGTCCGACCGTCGCGTTCGACCTCGAGTCGGCGGGGCGGATCACGGTGTACCTGCGCTCGTCGTCGAGCAACAGCGACATCGTCGACAGCCAGGTCGCCTCGACCTCGTGCCTCGTCCAGCACGGCGGCGGCACCTCGCAGATCCGCGGCAACCGCCAGGGCTTCAGCGTCACGCTCGGCAGCACCGCGACGATCGGCTACGTCGACGTCCAGGCCGGCCAGGTGGCCGTGCAGTGCACCGGGTCGTTCAGCAGCGGCAGCCGGTTCACGGTCGCCCGCGGCGGTCCGCCGAGCGTCGTCGCCGGCTTCGTGTTCATCTTCGGCGGCGCCTTCCTCTTCTTCGGCGGACTCGTGCTGACCATCGTCGGCGCGGTCCTGCGCGCCCGCCGGCGACGCCCACCGTCACCGCAGCCCTACGTCTACGGCTGAACGGACCCCGCATCACATGCCGTAGACGCACCAGGCGGCGACGAGGCGGCCGGAGCCGAGGGCGGCACCGGCGCCGACGTTCGTGGTGATGTTCCCGAAGGTCACACCGACGGGGAAGGACGTCGAGATCTCGCTGTGCAGGCGCTCGGAGATCTGCGTCACGGACTCGGCGCGGGCGGTGTCGCCGACCGGGGTGGTGAACCACCAGCGGTCGCAGATGCGACCGCTGCCGGCGAGCACGGGTTGGAGCGCGGCCAGGAACGCGCGCAGCTCGTCGGCCGTCTCCGGCTGCTGATCGGCGGCGAGGCCGACGGTCGTCGGCGGCTCGGTCGTCGGCGAGGCCCGTTCGGCGTCGTCGGCACAACCCGTCGCGAGCAACACGGCTGCGGCAATGGCGGCGGCGAGGCCGCGATGGAGACGTCTCATCCCCGGCGCTGTCGACGGCGCCGCGGCGAAACCGGCAACGCTGTCAGCGGAACCGGCGGGATCCCGCACGTCGCGCTGACAGTGTCTCACCGTCGACGGCGACCGTCCGAAAACGGCAAACGCCCCCGAACCGCCGTCGGCGGCCGGGGGCGTCGGGCCGGAGGCGACTACTCGCCGCGGACACGCTTGATGATGTCCGTCGCGATGTTGCCCGGGACCTCCTGGTACACGGCGAACTGCATCGTGTAGGTCGCCCGGCCCTGGGTGCGCGAGCGCAGGTCGGTGGAGTAGCCGAACATCTCCGACAGGGGCACCTGGGCCCGCACGACCTGGGTGTTGCCCCGGGCCTCCATGCCCTCGATGCGGCCACGGCGCGACGACAGGTCGCCCATCACGTCGCCCATGTACTCCTCCGGAGTGACGACCTCGACGCCCATGATCGGCTCGAGCAGCACCGGCTTGGCCAGCTCGGCCGCCTTCTTGAACGCCATCTGGCCGGCGATCTTGAAGGCCATCTCGGACGAGTCGACGTCGTGGTACTGGCCGTCGACGAGGATCGCCTTGACGTCCACCGTCGGGTACCCGGCGAGCACGCCCGACTCCAGGGCGCTCTGCATGCCCTGGTTCGTCGGCTGGATGTACTCACGCGGGATGCGGCCGCCGGAGATCTTGTCCTCGAAGACGTAGCCGCCACCGGGGTTCGGCTCCAGGCTGATCTTGACGACCGCGAACTGGCCAGAGCCACCGGACTGCTTGATGTGCCGGTACTCGACCGAGTCGACCGACTTGGTGATCGTCTCGCGGTAGGCGACCTGCGGCTTGCCGACGGTGGCGTCGACGTTGAACTCGCGCTGCATGCGGTCCACGAGGATCTCCAGGTGGAGCTCGCCCATGCCCGAGATGACCGTCTGGCCGGTCTCCTCGTCGGAGCGGACGCGGAACGTCGGGTCCTCGTCGGACAGCGACTTCAGCGCCTTGCCGAGCTTGTCCTGGTCGTTCTTCGTCTTCGGCTCGATCGCCACGTGGATGACCGGCTCCGGGAACTCCATCTTCTCGAGGATCACCGGGTTGGCCCGGTCGCACAGCGTGTCGCCCGTGGTGGTGTCCTTGAAGCCGAGCCCGGCGACGATGTCGCCCGCCAGCGCGGCGTCGAGGTCCTGGCGCTCGTTGGCGTGCATCAGCAGGATGCGCCCGAGGCGCTCACGGCGCTCCTTGGTGGAGTTGTAGACCTCGTCGCCCTTGTTGACCGCCCCCGAGTACACACGGAAGTACGTCAGCTTGCCGAACGGATCGGCCACGATCTTGAACGCCAGCGCGGCGAACGGCTCGCTCTCGCTGGCCTTGCGCTCGACGACCTCGTCCTCGTGGTTCGGGCGGATGCCCTGCGCCGGCGGGATGTCCAGCGGGCTGGGGAGGTAGTCGACGACGGCGTCGAGCATCGGCTGGACGCCCTTGTTCTTGAACGCCGAACCGCACAGGATCGGGACGAAGTCGAACGCCAGCGTGCCCTTGCGGATGGCGTGCTTGATCTCGTCCTCGGTGAGGTCCTCCCCGCCCAGGTACTTCTCCATCAGGTGGTCGTCGCTGGTGGCGATGGTCTCGAGCATCTCCTCGCGGTAGCGCTCCGCGTCGGCCTTCATGTCCGCCGGGATCTCGACCTCGTCCCACTTCGCCCCGAGCTCCTCGTCGCGCCAGATCAGCGCCTTCATCTTGACGAGGTCGACGAGACCGGCGAACGGCTTGTTGCTCTCCGGGCCGCCGGCGCCGACGGGCAGGTGCAGCACGCACGGCGTGGCCTCGAGACGGGTCTTGACCATGTCGACGGTGCGGTAGAAGTCGGCGCCGATGCGGTCCATCTTGTTGACGAAGCACATCCGCGGGACCTTGTACTTGTTGGCCTGACGCCACACGGTCTCGGTCTGCGGCTCGACGCCGGCGACCGAGTCGAACACGGTGACGGCGCCGTCGAGGACCCGCAGCGAGCGCTCGACCTCGATGGTGAAGTCGACGTGGCCGGGCGTGTCGATGATGTTGATCCGGTGGTTGTTCCAGATGCAGGTGGTGGCCGCCGACGTGATGGTGATGCCGCGCTCCTGCTCCTGCGCCATGTGGTCCATGGTCGCCGCGCCGTCGTGGACCTCGCCGATCTTGTAGCTCTTGCCCGTGTAGTAGAGGATGCGCTCCGTCGTCGTGGTCTTGCCCGCGTCGATGTGGGCCATGATGCCGATGTTGCGGGTGCGCTCCAGGGGAAACTCGCGCTTGGCCATCTCAGTGTCTTCCTCTACGTCGTGATGCTGCGCCGGGCAGCGGCCTCGGCCCAGGATGGGAGCTTCCCGGGCGTGCGGGCGCGACGGGCGGAACCGGCCGCGGGCACGATGTTCGATGCTACCGGCGGCGATGGCCCGTTCGAGATGGGTCGCCGCGGCCATGCGACCACACTGCGTGGTACGTTGCTCGCGGGCCGACGGGAGGTGGGCGTGATGGCAGGTCCGGAGCACGCGACGAGGGAGCATTGGGCAGCGCCACCGCAGGCCCAACGTCCGATCGTCCAGCGGCGACTGACGGTCGGCGCGGTCGACGATCCACTGGAGCGCGAGGCCGACGAGATGGCCGACCGGTTGGTGGCCTCGCTCGACGCCGACGGCGGGCCGCTCGGCGTGCCCGACGACACCGGCAAGGACGGCGGCGGTGTGCACCCGTCCCCGACGGGTGCCGTGGCGGCCGGCGCGATCACCCGCATCCGGCGCATGTCGACGACCGCGAGCCCGGCCATCGGAGCCGAGGGCGGCGGTCTCGACCAGGAGACCGAGACGATGCTCGACAGCCAGCTCGGCCGCGGGCGCCAGCTCGACGGCTCGACCCGGGCGGCGATGGAGTCCGGGTTCGGGCACGACTTCGGCTCGGTGCGGATCCACGACGGCGGCCCGTCGCGCGAGCTCAACCGGCGGATGTCGGCCGAGGCGTTCACCATCGGCAACGACATCTTCTTCGCCGGGTCGGCCCCGGACGCGTCGTCACCGGCCGGGCAGAACCTGCTCGCCCACGAGCTGACCCACGTCGTCCAGCAGGGCGGCGGCCGGGTGCGCCGCCGCGCCGCCCACCCCGACGATCCGAAGCGGATGTCGCCGGGGCGCAACCCGAAGTCGGACCGGCCCAAGGGCCACAAGCCGCACGAGGGCGCCGAGCTGGCCGGCGAGCAGGAGATGAGCGAGGAGGAGCAGGAGGAGATCGGTCGTCGGGTGCGACGGATGATCCGTCGCCGCCGCGCCGCTCACGATCGCGTCCACCTGCGCAAGCAGCACGAGGTCGCCAAGCGCAAGGGCGTCGTCGGCACCACCGTGTCGCAGGCCGGGCGCGAGCTCGGCTACGCCGGCAACGAGGCCGGGCACATGGGTCGCAACGTCGGCCGGGCCATCGGCCAGCTCGTCGGGATGTCGGTGAAGCCGCGCACGACGGTGCGGATGGCGATCGGCGTCAACACGACGGCCACGGCCAGCGGCGCGTACGGCGCCGTCGACACCGAGCTCATCGAGCCGAAGTTCGACGTCAAGCTCGTCAACGGCAACTGGCAGGTGATCCTCACCCAGCTCAAGGGGACGTACGGCAAGATCACCGCGCCGCTGCCGGCCGGGCTCGCCGAGGTGACCGGTCCCGACGCCAACGACAGCCAGGACCAGATCGAGGACCTGCTCGCCCTCGACGGCAACGACTGGTACATGTCGAAGGCCGTCAAGGCCCACGAGGGCGTGCACGAGGGGCACATCCACGACACGCTGAACAACGTCGGCACGGATCTCGCCCAGCGCTTCGCCGCCCTCACCGTGCCGCAGGCCGCGGCCGCCGACGCCGCCGCCGCGAAGGCGGCGATCATCGCCCTGCCGGCGTATGCCGCGCTGACCAACCCCGGCGCGCCGAACAACTCGCAGATCCGCCAGATCTGGGACACCGAGTACGTCCGGCTGATCGACCGCGACCACTACGGGCCGACGCAGGAGGCCGAGGCCGACGTGGTCGAGCCGATGATCAACAAGATCAACGCATGGCGCAAGAAGAACAACCTGCCCAAGATCCCCAAGGTGTGGACGTCGCTGGACGGCGACGACAACCCGTTCGTCCCGCCGGGCCGATGACGGCATCGAAGGTCGTGCCGCTGGCCTCGCTGTCGACGGGCAACGACGAGCTGGGCGTCGACGTCGGCGTGTCCGTCGGCTCGTCGGGGGCGCGGTCGCGTTCGACGTGCACGTCGCCAACGCGACCGGCGAGCCGGTGAGCGTCGCCAACCCGTACGAGGTGCTCACCTACCAGCTCGCCCGGGCGAGCGACGGCACGCCTGTGCAGGGCACGCCGCCGGCGCCGCCGGCCAAGACGCACCGGCGCTTCGACCCGGCGGCGAAGGCGGCGTACCTGCGCGTCGACGGCGCCGAGGTCGGGGCGCGCACGATCGCCGGTGACGACGCCGTCGAGACACGGGCGTTCGAGGTCGCCGCCGGGGAGTCGCTCACGCTGCGGTTCTCCGTCGGCTCGGTGCCGGGCAGCGACGACCGGGTGCCGGCCGGCGACTACCTGCTGTCGGTGTTCGTCGCCGTCGCGGTCACCGCCGGCGGCGTGCGGCGCAGCGCCACGCTCGGCACCACCGGCGGCCTCGCCGTGACCGTCGCCTGACCTCGCGCTGCCGACCACCGATCGCGCCCGGTGCCGGCGCGTCGGGAACTTGACGCACGATCCGGCCACGCGGGGCGTTGTGAGCGTCAAGTTGCGAACCTGACGCACGATCGCGCCGGTCAGGGGGAGCAGAACGGGCCGGCGTCGCGGCTGACCCGGCCCTCGCTGCCGAGGGCGCGGACGGTGACGCACAGGGTGGAGGCGCCTTGGCCGTCGACGGTTGCCGGGAGCTGGTCGGCTGCCACGGTGACGGGTTCGCCGCCGTTGGCCGGCTCGATCTCGTAGGAGCGGGCGCCGGCGACCGGTGGGACCGACACGGTGAACGTGCCGTCGCCGGCGGTGACGACGGTCACCCCGGCCGGCATCGCCAGCGGCGTGAAGAACGTGTCGGGCGGGCGGCTGGTGACGACCGTCGTGGCGGTCGTCGTCGCAGGCGGGTCACCCCCGCCGGCGATGGCGATGGCAACGATCACCGCGGCGACGGCGACGACGGCGAGCACCGAAGCGACGACGACCCGCCGTCGGCTCGGGCCTGGCTCGGGTGGCGGGGCAACCGCCACTGCCGGGGGGCGACGGGCGATCGTCGATTCGGCGTCGAACCGCGGCGCCGCGGTCTGCCCGGCGAACGGGACGCCGTGGCCGGCGTCCGGTGTCACGGGGACCGCGGCCGCGTTCGACGACGTCCCCGCTGACGGCGCATCGACTGACGGCGCATCGGGCGAGGATCGGGCGCTTGGTCGAGGCCCCGCTGGCTCGGCACGCGGCCGGCGATCGTCGGGCGCGCCGAGCGCCACCACCGGACCGACGGGTTGCGAGCCCGCCGGCGGTGACGCCGACCGCTCGACCACGCCGGCGGGCTCGGGACGCGGCTGGCGGCCTTCGCGGGCACCGGTCGTCGCCACCGGGTCGTCGGGCATCGGGGAGGTGAACGGGCGCGACTCGTCGGTGTCGAGCTTCAGCGTCGTCGCGGGATGGCCGGCACGGGCCTGGACCTCGCGCAGCATCTCGGCGAAGGCCCGAGCGTCCATCGGGCGCTTCGCCGGGTCCTTGGCCATCGCCATCCGCAGGGTGCGCTCGAAGCTCGGGGGCAGGTCGGGGCGGTCGAGCGGCGGCGGGTCGGCGTGGAGCACCTGGTTGACCACCCGCGACGGCTCCCTCCCGTCGAACGGCGCCCGCCCCGTGGCGAGGTGGTGCAGCGTCGCGGCCAGCGAGTACACGTCGGCCTGCGCCGACGGCGGGGCGTCGTCGAGGATCTCCGGAGCGACGTAGGCCAGCGACAGCGCCGTCGAACGGTCGTGGCTGCGCTCGCCGGCGAGGGTGGAGATCCCGAAGTCGCCGAGCGCCGGATCGCCGTAGACGGAGCGGAAGATGTTGTGCGGCTTGACGTTCGCGGTGCAACACGCCGCGGCGATGGGCGACGTGCAGGGCGACGGCCATGCGGATGCCGACGTCGAGCAGTTCCACCGGCGGCAGCGGTCCGGCGGCGTCGAGGTGGTCCCGGAAGTTACGCTCGTACAGCGCCATGACGATGCACGGCCGGCCGTCGGCGCTGAATGCCGGGCGGTACACGGTGACCACGTCGGGGTGGTTGAGCTGGCCCAACGCCTTGCACTCGCGCTCGAAATCGCGCCGCTCGCGCTCGCTCGTGAGCCCGGTGTTGAGCACCTTGACGGCGACGGCGCGGCCCATCGCCAGCTCGTGGGCCCGGTAGACGATCGAGAACCCGCCGCTGCCGATGGCGACGAGATCGCCGAAGCCGTCGATGACCACCGGCCCCACCGGGCCCGCCACCTTCGATCGCCGCACGACAGAGAGCGTACGAGTAGCAACGCCCCGTGGCGATCGAGCACGACCACCCAGGGCGCGATCCTGCGTCAGGTTCGGAACCTGACGCCCACAATGGCCGCAACAGTGCGATGTGGCGTCAAGAAGCCGTCAGCGGCGGCCCCGGCTCGCGCACACCGGCGGCTCTGCCACGCTGCCGAAGCTTGGGTCCGTGGGCGGCGAGCACCGGCCGCGCGGCGGCGCGACCACACCGAGCCGGCCGGTGACGGCCGGAGACCCGGCGCCTCCGAGGCGCCGGGTCTCCGTCGCCGTGATCGGCGAGTCGAGCACGCAGAACGCGAGCAAGACACGTCGGGGACTCATCCCCGGGAACCCGCGCGGCAATCCGGTCGTAGCATCCCTGTGGTTCCGAGCGACGTTGCGGAGGCGGCCTGCATGCACAACCGAGCTCGCCGCTCCAGGCAGATCGTGGTGATGGTGGCGATCGTCGGGCTGGTCGCCAGCATCGTCGTGGCCGCCGTGCGCGCCACCGGGCAGGCCGACGTCCGCACCCAGACCAACGACGGCGGCGCCTGGCTGATCCGCCGCGACCGGGGCCTCACCGGGCACATGAACCGCGCCGTCGGCGAGGTCAGCGGCACGGTGCGGGTGGCCACGCCGCTGGCGGTCTTCGACGTCGAGGAGTCCGCCGCCGTCCTCGCCGCGCTCGACACGTCGACGAACACGGTCTCGGTGATCGACCAGCGCACGTTCCAGGTGGCCAACACGCTGGCGGTGCCGGCGGACGTGCGGATGATCGCCACCGATGCCGGCGTCGTGCTGTGGACGCCGGCCCCGCTGCGCGTCTGGCGCCTCGCCGGCGACAAGCTCGCCGACCTGACCTCGCTCGACGGCGTCAAGCCGCTGGCCGCACCCGACGGCGACGGGTCGGGCCTCGTCACCGCCAACGCCGACGGCGCGACCTGGGTGCTCGACACCGCCACCGGCACCGCCGGCTACTACGCGCTCGGCGAGTCGGCGCCACGCACGGTCCAGCTCGCCGAGGCCGGCAGAGCCGCGACGGCGGTGTCGATGGTCGGCGACGCCGTCGTCGCCGTCGAGGGCGGCACCGGCAACGGCCTCGTCGTCACCCCCGACGGCGACCAGCATGCACTGAGCGCCGTGCCCACCGGCGCGGTGCTCGCCCAACCGGCGCCGCAGGGCACCCCGGTCGTCGCCGTCGGGGCCGCCGGCACGATCGTCCAGGCCGCGGCCGGCGGCGGGACGATGGCCGCCGTCGCCAGCGCCGGTGGCGCCCAGCCCGTCGCCCCGATCGTCCACGACGGCTGCACCTACGCCCTGGTCACCACCCCGCCGACGCTGACCCGCACGTGTGGCGGCGTCACCGACCAGACCGTCCCGCTCAACGGGGTCGGCGGCGCGTCGCTGCGCCTGCGCCTCGTCAACGGGTGGATCTGGGTCAACGACCTCGACACCGGCGCGGCGTGGATGACCACGAACCACCAGGAGGTCCAGCGCGTCGACGAGTGGGGCAACAACGTCTCCAAGGACGACGGCGAGGGCGACCAGCAGCAGGACGCCGACGGCGCCGGGCAGGACCAGGAGAACCCCGACGCCGCCGACGCCGTGTTCAAGCGCGCCGACCAGATCGACGAGGACGGGATCAACCAGCCACCCGTCGCCCGCGACGACACCGCGGCGACGCGCACCGATCAGCCGGTGATCGTCCGCGTCCTGGCCAACGACGAGGACCCCGACGGCGACGTGCTGCTGGTCAGCGCGCTCGACGGCGTGCCCGCCGACGCGCAGGTGACGCCGACGTCGGACCGCGCCGCCGTGCAGGTGACCCCGGCGCCGGGCTTCACCGGCAACCTGTCGTTCGGCTACACGATCACCGACGGGCGCGGCGGCGACGCCAGCGCCGAGGTCGACGTCACCGTGCAGCCCAACGACGGCTCGTCGAACCGGCCGCCGCTCACCGAGACCGACGTCGCCGAGGCCCGCGCCGGGGCGCCGACCACCGTCGACGTGCTGGCCAACGACAGCGATCCCGACGGCGACACGCTGACGCTGGAGAGCGCCACCGCCGACAGCGGCACGGTGGTGTTCGACCCGAGCGGGAAGATCACGTTCACACCCGACCCCGGCCAGGCCGCCGGCACCGTCGAGGTCCGCTACGTCGCCGCCGACGCGTTCGGCGCGCAGACCGAGGGCACGCTCAAGGTGCAGATCCGCCTCGACGGCTCGAACAACGAGCCCGACGCCCGCAACGACTCCGCGGTCACCGTCGTCGGCAAGCCGATCACGCTCGACGCGCTGGCCAACGACACCGACCCCGACGGCGACCCGCTGACCGTCGCCGCCGCCCCGACGCTGTTGTCGCCGGAGGGCGTCGACCCGGGCACGTACACGGCGACGCTCAGCGCGGACGGCCAGTTCTTCTTCGTCGCCGCCAACCCCGGTCAGTACCTGTTCCGCTACGGGATCATCGACGGCAGCGAGAGCGACAGCGCCGTGATCCGCGTCGACGTCGACGCTGTCACCGACAATCGCCCGCCGATCGCCGTGCGCGACGACATCACCATCGGGCGCGGCGGGACGCGCATCGCCTACGTGATGCAGAACGACTCGGACCCCGACGGCGACGTCATCGCGATGACCGGCTTCACCGGCGCGCCCGGGGTGTCGGTCGACGCGATCAACGGCGTCGGCCTGCGGATCACCGTCGCCGCCGACGCCCCGTCGCGCGTCGAGCTGCACTACCAGATCTCCGACGGCCGCTCGGATCCGGTCGACGGCGTGGTCGTCGTGTCAGTCGCCGACGCAGGCTCGATCGACCAGGCACCGGTCGCCAAGCCGGACATCGTCGAGGTCCGGGCCGGCCGTACGGTGATGGTGCCGGTGCTGCTCAACGACTACGACCCGGAGGGCGAGGCGATCCACGTCGCCAGCATCGCCACCTCGCCGTCGGCCACCGCACGCATCGGACCCGGGGGCCAGGACGTGTACGTGTCCGTCGACCGGAACGCGACGACCGGGTTCTCGTTCGGCTACGACGTCGCCGACTCGGCCGGGAACCGCACGGGCTCGTTCGTCCAGGTGCGCCTCGTGCCGGCCGACCAGGCCAACCGCCCGCCGGTGGCCCGCGCCGACGTCGCCCGGACGCGCGAAGGCTCGACGATCACGATCGGCGTGCTGGCCAACGACACCGACCCGGACGGCGACCCGGTCCGCGTCGACTCGATCGCCGCCCAGCCGGCATTCGGCACGGCGACGGTCGACGGCGACGGCTCGATCACGTATGCCTCGGCCGGTGGTTTCACCGGCACCGACACGTTCCGCTACGTCGTCGTCGACGCCAGGGGCGACCGGGCGATCGGCGACGTGCTCGTCGGCGTGCTGCCGAGCTCGACGGGCAACACCCCGCCGACCGCGACCGACGACGCCTACACGGTGCTGGCCGGCGGCGACACGGTGGCGCTCGACGTCCTCACCAACGACAGCGACGCCGACGGCGACACGCTGCACATCTCCCGCGCCGAGGGCAACGCGCCGGCACCGCTCGACGCCGACAGCACCCACGTGATGTTCACGCCACCGGCGTCGATGAGCGGCGACTCGCAGCGCTTCACGATCGCCTACGCGATCGACGACGGCCACGGTGGCACCGACGACGCGACGATCACGGTCGACGTCGTCGCCAGCCGCACGCCCGTCGCCCCGGTGGCCGTCGACGACGTCGCCGGCCCGGTGCTGCCGGGGACGGCGGTGACCGTGGACGTGCTGGCCAACGACCTCGACCCCGACGGGGCGCGCAGCGAGCTGACGCCGTCGAGCACCGACCCGTCGCTGACGTTCGACGCCGCCGGCACGGCGACCGTCGTCGCCGGCGCGGCGAGCGCCGAGTACGCGTACACGATCACCGACCCGGACGGGCTGACGTCGACGGCGGTGCTCGCGGTGATCGTCAACGACAACCTCGCCCCGGTCGTCGCCCCGATCACGGCGACGTCGACCGCCGGTGAGCCGGTGACGATCGACATCGGCAGCCAGGTGACCGACCCCGACGGCGACGTCGTCTTCTTCGCCTGCTGCGACAACCCCCGCGGCGGCAGCACGTCGACCGACGTGTCCGCCGGCGGGCAGCTGACCGTGACGTTCACGCCCGACAGCGCGTTCGCCGGCGCCGGCGGGTTCTCGTTCCGCGCCGACGACCAGCACGGCCACGTCGTGTCGGCGCCGGTCACCGTCGACGTGCTCGCCCCGGCGAACCGGCCGCCGACGGCCACCGACGGCACCGGCAGCGTCGAAGCCGGCACCACCGGGACCGTCAGCCTGCGGCCGTTCGTCACCGATCCGGACGAGGCCACCGGCGACGTGCTGACGTTCGCGCTCGGCACGGTGCCGCCGGGCGTCTCGCTCGCCGGCAGCACGGTGTCGGTGGCCACGCCGGTCGACGCCGGCGACACGACGATCGCCGTGCCGTTCACCGTCACCGACTCGGCCGGCGCGCAGGCGTCGGCGACGGTCACCGTGGCGGTCACCCCGAACCGGACGCCGCCGCCGATCGCCGTCGCCGACCAGGTGCGCATCACCCAGAGCACGAGCACCACGGTCGCCGTCCTGGCCAACGACGTCGACACGCTCGGGCAGGGGCTGCGCGTCGTGTCGGCCGGGGCGGTCGACGCCAACGCGGCGGTGACCGTCAACGGTGACGGCGGCGTGACCGTGACGCCGGACCCGACGTTCTTCGGCTCGCTGCACGTCAACTACACGATCAGCGACACCCGCAACAGCGAGGCCGGGCAGGCCACCGGGCAGCTGACCGTCGACGTCGTCGGCATGCCCGGCGCACCGCCGACGCCACAGGCGACGGCGACCAACGCCACCGCCACCGTGACGTGGGGGCAGGCCGCAGCCAACGGCAGCCCGATCGACGACGTCCAGGTGGCGATCAACGGCGACGTGAACAACCCGGTCCCGGTCGGACTGGCCAGCAGCCACGTGTTCACCGGGCTGAGCAACGGCGTTGCCGTGTCGTTCCAGGTGCGAGCGCACAACGAGGCCGGCTGGGGGCCGTGGAGCGGTGCCTCCTCGCCGGTCACGCCCGACACCCAGCCGGACCGGCCGGCGGCGCCGACGGTGACGTTCGGCGACGGCAGCCTGACCGTCAACTGGTCGGCGCCGACCAACCAGGGCAGCGCGATCACCAAGTACGAGCTGGAGATCGGCGGCGGCACGAGCGGCGTGCAGCAGACCGGGACGACGTCGTACGTCTGGCAGAACCTGCGCAACGGCGTCAGCTACCAGTTCCGGGTGACGGCGATCAACGCCGCCGGGCGTTCGGAGTCGTCGGCGTGGTCGGCCGCCGAGCACCCGCTGCGCGAGCCGGGCGCGCCCGGCGCGCCCCGCGTCGTCCAGGGCGACAAGTACCTCGACCTCAGCTGGACCGCGCCGAACGACAACGGCGACCCGATCGTCCAGTACCAGGTGCAGATGGTCGGCGCGCCCGGGGCGCCGGCCACGGCGACGGGCACGTCGCTGCGCTGGAGCAACCTGCCCAACGGCACCGAGCAGCAGTTCCAGGTGCGAGCCCGCAACCGTGACGCCGACTGGGGCGCGTGGAGCCCGGCATCGGCGCCGGTCAAGCCGTGCGGGGTGCCCGACGCGCCGGCCGCGCCGGCGGCGACGCGCGGCGACCAGCGGGCCGACGTGTCGTGGGGCGCACCCGGCGATCAGGGGTGCGCGATCACCGGCTACGAGGTGCGCACGAGCACGGGCAGCCAGTCGGCGACGGGCACGACGCACACGTTCACCGGGTTGGCGAACGGCACGGCCTACACGTTCTCGGTGCGAGCCAAGAACAGCGTCGGCTGGGGCGCGTGGAGCGCGGCCTCCGCCGCGGTGACGCCGGCCGGCGTGCCCCAGGGTCCGGCGTCGATCACCGCCAAGGTGTCGGGGGTCGGCGAGGTCGCCCTGACGTGGCCGGCGGCGGCGGCGAACGGGGCGGCGATCGCCCGCTACGAGATCTCGATCAACAGCGGCGCGGCGCGCAACGTCGGCAACGTCACCAGCTCCACGGTGACCGGGCTCGGCGAGTCGACGGCGTACTCGTTCAAGGTGCACGCCTGCAACGACGTCGGCTGCGGGGCGTGGAGCTCGTCGGACTCGGCGACGACGTGGGGCAAGCCGGATCAGGTCGGCACGCCGTCGGTGTCGGCCGGCAACGCCACCGTCGACGCCAGCTGGAGCGCGCCGGCAGCGAACGGCTCGGCGATCGACCACTACGAGGCCGAGGTCGATCCGGGCGGGTCGAAGTCCGTCGACGGCCGGAGCACGTCGTGGAGCGGGTTGAGCAACGGGACCACCTACCGGGTCCGGGTGCGGGCCTGCAATGCCGTCGGCTGCGGCGCGTGGAGCGGTTGGGCATCGGCGACGCCGCAGTCGCCCAAGGACGTGAACATCTCCAAGGGCGCCGACGCCGTGGGCGAGACCGCCGGCGGGGGCAGCTGCACGCACTCGTCGTGCCGCTGGATCGACATCAGCGCCTCGGGCTTCTCCCCGAACACGTCGTACACGTACACGTGCAACGCCAGCAACATCGGCGTCTTCTCGACCGGCACGATGACGACCAACGGCAGCGGCAACGGCAGCCGCACCTCGCCGATCTCGTGCTACTACGGCTTCCCCGGCCAGCAGGTGTGGGTCGTGCTCGGCGGCGTCAGATCGAACACCATCAACTGGTAAGGACCTTCCATGCCCGCTTCCATCACCGACCAGCACGCCGAATGGTTCAGCTACCACTTCAACCGCGTCCTGGAGAACGTCGAGCTGGTCGTCAAGGGCAAGCGCGACCAGATCGCCACGTCGCTGGTGTGCCTGTTCGCCGAGGGCCACCTGTTGCTGGAGGACGTGCCCGGCACCGGCAAGACCACGCTGGCCAAGGCGATGGCGATCTCGCTGCGGTCGGGCTGGCGGCGCGTCCAGTTCACCCCGGACCTGCTGCCCGCCGACGTCACCGGCGGGCTGATCCTCGACCAGGCGACGTCGACGTTCCGCTTCCGTCCCGGCCCGGTGTTCACCAACATCGTCCTCGCCGACGAGATCAACCGGGCCTCGCCGAAGACCCAGGCGGCGATGTTGGAGGTGATGGAGGAGCGGCACATCACCGTCGACGGCGAGACCCATGCGGTGCCCCGCCCGTTCATGGTGATCGCCACGCAGAACCCGGTCGAGCAGGAGGGCACGTACCCGCTGCCGGAGGCGCAGCTCGACCGCTTCCTGCTGCGGACCAGCCTCGGCTACCCGGCGCTGGCCGACGAGATCGTCGCGGTGCGCTCGGTGACCGACGGGGCGACGGCCGAGCAGCTCGATGCCGCCGTCGACGCCGAGACGCTGCGGCGGATGATGGCCGTCGCCGCGGCGGTGCACGTCGACGACGCGATCGTCGCGTACGCCGTGTCGCTGTCGGCGGCGAGCCGTTCGCTGGGCGAGCTGCGCCTCGGCGCGTCCACGCGCGGTGCGCTGGCGCTGATCCGCTCGTCGCGGGCGCTGGCGGCGACGCAGGGCCGCCCGTTCGTCACCGTCGACGACGTCAAGGCGCTGGCCCCGGCGGCGCTGGCCCACCGCCTGCTGCTGAAGCCGGAGAGCGAGCTGCGCGGCGTGTCGACGCTCGACCTCGTCGACCGGCTGGTCGACACGGTGCCCGCGCCGGCGGCGGTGCGGACGTCACCGTGACGGTGCGCGCCACGCTGTCTCGTGGTGCGGCCGGCGCGGCCGGCGCCGGGGTGGTCGCCTCGTGCTCGGCCACGAACGGCGTTCCGGTCGCCGCCAGAACACGACGGTTCGGCTCCGGTGGTGACCGGAACGTCGCGGCCGCCCGGAGGATGGCGCCGTGAACCGGCGCGGCGCGTGGTCCACCTCGCTGGCCGGCGCTCGTGGTCCGGCGCGGCGCGTCCCGGCGACGGCGTTCGGCGTGGTCGTCGCTGCCGTCGGCGTGACCTGCTGGGTGGTCGGCTGGCAGCTCGGGTGGATCGAGCTGATGGTCGTCGCCGCCGGGTGCCTCGTCGCCCTCGTGCTGGCCGCCCCGTTCGTCGTCGGCCGGTCGCGCCTCGACCTCGCCAGGTCGTTGCACCCGCAACGAGCCATGGTCGGTGAGCCTTGTGCCGCACGGCTCACAGCGCACAACCACTCGCGCACGCCGATGCGCGCCGTGCGCGTCGTGGAGACGACGACGCTGCCGTCCGCTCCGTCGTATGCCGACCTCACCGACGCGTCCCGCCGCGTTCGGGCGCGGCGGATCGAGCTCGACGTCCCCCGCCTCGGACCCGGCGAGGCGCACGTCGTCGAGTACGAGCTGCCAACGCCGCGGCGTGGCACGTTCGTCGTCGGTCCGGCCGTCGTCGACCGCTCCGACCCGGCCGGGCTGCTCAGCCGGGAGGTCGCCCACACACCGGCGGAGGTGCTGTGGGTGCACCCGCGCTGGCAGCTGGTGCGCGCCCCGTCGGCCGGCTTCGCCAAGGACCTGGAAGGCCCCACCGCGGATGACTCGCCAGCCGGCGACATCGCCTTCCACGCCGTGCGCCCGTATCAGATCGGTGACGACCCGCGACACGTCCACTGGATGTCGAGTGCCCGGGCCGGGCAGGTGATGGTGCGCCACTACGTCGACACGCGGCGGCCGCACGTCACCGTCGTCGTCGACGGCGACCCGGCGGCGTGGGCCGGCGCCGAGTTCGAGACCGGCGTCGAGGTGGCCGCGTCGATCACGGTGTCGCTGCTGCACCACCGCCTGCCGGTGGCCGCGACGGTCGGCAGCGAGTGGATCGTCGGGCGGACCGCGCCGGTCGCCGACCACGACGCCGCGCTCGACCGGCTGACGACGTGCGCGCCGTCGACGGCGCGGCCGCTGCTGGTGACCGTCGCCGACGCACTGCACAGGGAGCCGGCGACGTCGGCGATCGTCGTCGTCACCGCCCGCGCCCCGGCCGCCGAGGTGGTGCGCACCGTCGCCCATGCCCGCCGCCACGCCCGGGTCGTCGTCGCCGACTGCTGCGCCGCCGACGAGGCCGAGGTGCCCGCCGTCCCCGGGGCCCGCACGATCCGCTGCCCGGACCTGACCACGTTCGTCGGCGCCTGGAACCGCCTGGTGGCCCGATGACCCGCTCGCGCCGCCCGCGCCGGGTCCGTCGTCCAAGCCCCGTCGAGCTCGATTCGAGATGTGCGATCCAGCTGCGCACATCTCGAATCGCCCCAACAGGCGACGCCCGGCGAGCCGGCCCCGATGCGAGATTCACCGCGCCCGTGCGCACATCTCGAATCTCCCGACGTCACGGGAGGCGGCGGTGAGCCCGACCACGCGGGAGGTGGTGGCGCGGCGCGACGCGGGCGCGCAGGCGGTGTTCGCTGCGCTCCTCACCCTCGCGGCGACGGTGGCGACGGCCGGGTTCCATGCGATCTTCGACAGCTGGAGCTTCGTCGTCGCCGCCGCCGTCGGCGCGCTCGTCGCCGGGATCGTCAGCGTCGGTGGCGCCTGGCGGCGGCTGCTGGTCGGCGAGGAGATCGCCCTCGCCGTCGCCGGCTTCGCTCTCGCCGGTATCGCCGTCGCCGGTGGGCCGGCGGCGTTTCTCCACGGCCTGACTCGCGGCTGGGCCACCGTCGTGTCGGTCACCCAACCGGCCGACCTCACCGCCGAGCTGCGCGTCGTCCCGTTCGCCCTCGCCTGGCTCGGCGCGCTGATCGGCTGCGAGCTGGCCCGCCACGTCCGCCAGCCGGCGGTGCCGATCGCCGGCCCACTCGTCACCACCGTGCTCACGGTCCTGCTCAGCGCCGAGGAGCACGCCGTCGCCCTCGCCCAGGGCGCGATCGTCGCCGCCCTCGGGCTCGCCGTCGGCGTCGTCCAGCAGCGCCGCCTGCGCCGCGCCGCCACGGCGGCCAGGCGCCGAGCGCCCCGCACCCCGGGCCGGAGCGTCGTGCGCCTCCTGCCGGCGGCGGCGATGGTGCTGGCGATCACCGCCGCCGCCCCGCTGCTCGGGCCGCACCTCCCGCTGGCAGGCACCAACGACCGCTACGACCTGCGCCAGCACGTGACGCCGCCGTGGGACCCGTTGGCCCTGCCGAGCCCGCTCGTCGAGGTCAAGGCGTCGCTGGTCGACGAGCGCCGCGACACCGTCGTCTTCCACGTCGACGCGGCGACGAAGCTGCCGCGCTGGCAGACCGCGGTGATGGGCAACTACGACGGCGTCGTCTGGACCGTCGGCACCGGCAGCGGCAGCACCGCCGGCGAGTTCGAGCCGGTCGGCTCACGGCTGCCAGCGCCGGCGGCGAGCGACGTCGGCGACCAGCCGACCGTCACCGCCACCGTCACCGTGCTCGACCTCGACGGCCCGTGGGTGCCGGCGCCCGGCTGGCCACGCGCCCTGCAGCCGCTGACCCCGGTGCCCGGCGAGGTCCGCGCCAACCTGCGCACCGGCACGGTCGCCCTGACCGACGGCCTGCCCGACAACCTCAGCTACAACATCGCCGCCGCGGCCGATCCCGCCGCCGGTGACGCCGCGCTGAGTGCCGCGCACATCACCGCCCTGCCGCCGTCGGCGCAGCTCGACGCGCTGCCGCCGGCGATCCGCAACCTCGGCGCCGACATCGTCCAGGGCAAGCCGTTCGGCTGGCCGCAGGTGATGGCGATCCGCGACACGCTGCGCAACGAGGGCTTCTACGACGCCAGCCCCGGCGTCGCCCCCGGGCACAGCTTCTACCGCCTCGCCGAGCTCCTCACCGACCAGCGGCGGATGGTCGGCTTCGAGGAGCAGTACGCCGCGGCTGCCGCGGTGATGATGCGCGTCGCCCAGATCCCGGCGCGCGTCGCCGTCGGCTACCTGATCCCCGACGAGGCGTGGTCCAACGGCGGCGCCGACGTGCACGCTGGAGACGTCAGCGCCTGGGTCGAGGTCCACGTCGACGGCGTCGGCTGGGTGCCCGTCGACGTCACCCCGCCGCGCAACCGCACGCCGACCGTCGAGCAGCAGGGCACGGCCACCCGTGACGTCGCCGTGCCCGATCCCCCGCCGCCACCACCGCCACCCCCGGACATCCAGGTGATCACCGCACCACAGGACGACGAGGACGACGCGACCAAGCCGGTGACGATCAACGCCGACGGCGTCGTCGGCGTCGGCGGCTGGACCACGGTGCAGTGGACCGCGGCCGGTGGCTCGTTGCTCGTGCTGCTGGCGGCCCTCGCCGCCGGTGGCATCGTCGGGGCCAAGTGGTGGCGGCGGCGCCAGCGGCGCCAGCACCCCGAACCGGCGGCGCGGATCGCCGGGGCGTGGAACGAGCTGGCCGACCGCTGCATCGACGCCGGCGTGCCGCTGCCGCCACAGACCACGCCGCTGGAGGCAGCCCGCGCCTACCTCGACAGCGAGCCGTCCGGCGACGAGGTGCGCGGCGCGCTGTACGCGCTGGTCGGCACGATCGACCGCGCCGCCTATCACGCCGAACCGCCCGACGATCGTGCCGCCGAGCAGGCGTGGGCCAACTGCGACGGCGTCGTCGCCGAGATGGTCCGTCGCCGCCACCTGCGCCAGCGGGTGCGGATGCGCCTGTCGCCACGCACCGCGTTCCACCGTGACCGGCTACGGTCGAAGCAGTGAGCGAGGGTCGGAACGGGGCCGACGGCCGGACGTTCGACCCTGAGCGGACCATCGGTGGTGACGCCGATCTGCTCGCCCAGGTACGCGATGCCGTCGAGGCAGCCCGCCGCGGGCTGGCCGCACCACCGTCACCGTCAACGCCACCGTCGCCGGACGACGGGACCTGGGTCGACGAATGGCCGGGCGCCGACGACCCGACGGTGCCGACGCCGGCGTCGGCGCCGCAGCACGATGGCGTGCACGTCGAGCAGGCGGCCACCGATCCCACCGCGGTGCTGCCGGCGCCGCTGCCCCCGCCCCGCTGGCAGCACGACGAGTGGGATGCCGCGCCGATCGCTGACAGCGTCCCGACCCAGGTGATGCCGCTGGCGCCGCCGGTGCCCACCGCTGCCGCACCGACAGGGACGACGCCCGGCCACGGCCCGCCGGCCCAGGACGTACCGGCACCGGCCGGCGCCGCGCCGACGCAGGCGATGGCGGGCGCGGGTGCACCGACCCCGCAACGATGGGTGCCGCCGGCCCGGCTCAAGCCGGCGGCGACCCCGGCACCGGCGGCGTTCGCCGACGAGCCACCGGCCCGCCGCAACCGGGTGTGGTGGGTGGTCGGCGCGGCCGCAGTCGTGGTCGCCGCCGGCGTCGGCATCGTCGTCGCAACCAGCGGTGGCGGCTCGACGCCCGGCGACGACTCCACCCCGACGTCCGGCACGACGCCGGCGACGACGTTCGCCGGCACGACCACCGTCGCACCGACCACGGTTCGCCCGACGACCACCGCCGCACCGACCACCACGGCAGCACCGACCACCACCGCCACCCCCACGACCACGGTGGCACCGACGACCGCGGTGGCGACGACCACGGTGGCACCGACGACCGCGGTGGCGACGACCACGGTGGCACCGACGACCGCGGTGGCGACGACCGCGGTGGCGACGACCGCGGTGGCACCCGAGACGGTCGCGCCGGAACCCCCGGCGGAGACGGTGCCGCCGGCGCCCGGAGGCTGACGTGTCGTCGACGTTCGCCGAGGACACGCTGCCGCCGGACCTCGCCCGGTCGTTGGCCGGCGGGCGCTCGCTGCGGGTCGACGCCTGGGATGCGTCCAGCCGCCAGGGCGTCACCCGCTCGGTCAACGAGGACGCGTTCGGCGAACGCGACCGCCGCGCGTTCGTCGTCGCCGACGGCATGGGTGGCCGACCGGGCGGCGCCATCGCGGCGACAGCCGCTGTCGCCACGCTGCTCGACGCCCTGGCCGTGCCCGGGCGAGCGATCGACTGGCGGGCGGTCGTCGAGGCGGCGAACGACGCCCTGCGCCGCGCCGCGGCGGAGGCCGGACACGCCCGCGTCGGCGCCGCGGTGGCCGCGCTGCGCGTCGCCGGCGGGCGCGCCACCGTCGTCCACCTCGGCGACGTCCGGGCCTACCGGCTCGGTGCCGACGGCGCGGTGCAGCTGACGACGGACCACAACGTCGGCCAGGAGCTGACCCGGGCACACCTCGACCCGGCCCGGCTGCGCTTGCGCCCGGCCGAGCTCGCCGCGCTGACCGTGTTCCTCGGTGATCCAGGCAGCGTCAACGGCTTCGGCGTGCGCAACGTGTCCGTCTCGCCCGGCGACCGGCTGGTGCTGTGCTCCGACGGCGTCCACGCTCGCCTCGGCCCCGACGTGTGGCAGTCGGTGTCGGCGATGAGCTCGCCGCGCCAGATCGCCGAGACGCTGACCGAGGCCGCCGTCGCCGCCGGCAGCACCGACGACGCCACCGCGCTCGTCGCCCGCTTCGCCGACTCGGAGCGCCCCCGATGACGCTCGACGTCGACGCCGTCCGAGTCCCAGACGACGGTGCGAGTCGCAGGCGCCGCACTGTCCAGCGCCAGCGACTCGAACCAACACGTGCGACTCGGACCAGCACCTGGGGCTCGGATCTCGCGGGCGGGCGGCGCCGGTGAGCGTGCTGCGCGCCGGGCGGGTCGAGGTGGCGGCCGGCGACGGGCTGCTGGCCCGTCGGGCCGATGCGGTCGTGTTCGTCGCCGAGCCGAGCGGCGCGGCGTCGTGGTCGGCGACGCTGCAGCGCTTCCTCGACGCCGCCGACGCGGACGCCGCGCTGGCGGCGGTGCTCGACCACGCCGTCGATCAACGGCTGGAGGTCGGCTCGTTCGCCGCGGTGGCGTGGAGCGGCGCCGCCCACCTCGTCGTGTTCGGCGACCTCACGCTCGTCAGCGATCTGGCCTCCGTCCCCCGGCTGAGTGGCGCCGGGATGCCGACGTGGGTGGAGCACCGGGCGACGCGCGTCGGCGAACGTGCCGAGGTGCGCCTCGGCGACCAGCCGGTGCCGGGCACGGATCTCGCCGCCGGGATCGTCCCGGCCGGCGGCTTCCGCGTGACGCTGCTGTCGCCGTCGATCCAGCCGATCCGTGAGCGGCCGGTCGAAACGCCCGTACCGGCGCCGCCACCGCCGGGTTCGTCCTCCTGGGACGTGTTGCGCGACGCCGGCGGGGCGTGGATGGACGACAGCCTGCAGCTGTCCGAGCCACGGCTGGAACGCCCGGCCGCACCGCCCGTCGAGGCCGCACCGGCACCGGCCCCGCTGCCGACCCCGACCCCGACTCCGACTCCGACTCCGACCTCGACGGTGGACGAGGCGTTCGATCCGGAGGTGACCCTCGACGCCGGCGCCCTCGTCGGCGCCACCCCCGAGCCGGTCGTCGCCGCGCCCGACGAACCCGGGCCGCTGACCCGCTTCGTCCAGGCCCGGCGTTGCGACCAGGACCATCTCAACCCGCCGCTGCGCACCCGCTGCCGGGTCTGCGAGCACTACCTCCCGCCGTCCACACCCGTCGAGACCGTGCCCCAACCGGCGCTGGCGACGCTGGTCCTCGGTGACGGCCGCGCCGTCGACGTCGCCGGTCCCGTCGTCCTCGGGCGGACACCGTCGAGCGACGCGGCGCGGCTCGACGAGCCCGGCACGCTCGTCACCGTCGGCGACGCCACGGTGTCGCGCACGCACGTCGTCGTCACCGTCGACGGTTGGACGCTGCTGGCGATCGACTGCGGCACGACCGGCGGGACGGCCGTCGCCCCGCCCGGCGGCGAGCCGGCGCTGCTGGAGCCGTGGCTGCCGCACGAGCTGGCACCGGGCGACACCCTGTTCCTCGGCGGGCCGACGAAGATCCAGGTGGTGCCACGACATGAGTGAGAACGGCGGACCGCAGCTGGCGGTGGAGTTCCTCGGCGAGCAGCGCCTGCTGTCGCCGGGCGAGGAGCTGACGTTCGGCCGGGCCGCCGACCTCGTCGTCGACGAGAACCGCTACCTGCACCGTGTCCTCGGCCGCTTCGTGTCGAACGCCGGCTGGTGGTGGCTGGCCAACCTCGGCTCGTCGATCCCGATCACGATGAGCGACGCGAAGAGCCCGTCGTTCACCAGGCTCGCCCCGGGGGCGACGACGGTGATCAGCTTCGACAGCGCGTCGGTCGGCTTCGAGGCCGGTGGCGCGACCTACGAGCTGCTCGTCGACGTGCTGCGCGACGAGGCCGCCGATCCGGCCGACGCGGACGACGACGATGACGACGTCGATCCCGGCTGGTCGGCCGAGGTGACCACGACGGCGTCGTCGCTGCCGATGTCCGCGGAGCAGCGGCTGCTGCTCGTCGCCCTCGCCGAGGCCCAGCTGCGCGACCCGGCGGCGGTGCTCGACCTGCCGACGAACCGCCAGATCGCGTCGAGCCTCGGCTGGACGATCACCAAGTACAACCGCAAGCTCGACGGCCTGTGCGTCAAGTTCGCCGCCCACGGCGTGTCCGGCCTGCGTGGCTCGACGGACGCACTGGCCCGCGACCGCCGCCTGCGCCTCGTCGACCACGCCCTCCACGCCGGCGTCGTCACCCCCGACGACCTCCCCCTCCTCGACGCCGCCCGCAACTGAGCTGAGACGACGCGTTGGCACCGCCCTGAACGGCGGTGGGGGTGGTGCGGAGAGGGCGCTCCGCGATCCCCTCCGCCGTGCGCCGACTCGCTGTGCGTGAGGCGCACTGCCAGCTGGGTGCGGCCGCAGGCCGCTCCTCGAAGCTCGACCGAGATGAGCGAGCGAATCGAGCGTCGAACAGGGGGATTGCTCCCCGTCGACGCTGTGACGGCGCGTCCATACCTTGACGTGTGGCGGCGCACCCGGCCCGCCGGCAACACGAAAGGCACCACACAGATGTCTGGTGAGATCCTCCTCAAGGCAGCCGACGCCCGCGATGCGGCGAGCTCGGTGACCAGCGCGGCGCAGGACGCGCAGGACTCGTTCAAGTCGCTGAAGAGCAAGCTGGCCCCGCTCGCCGACGCCTTCCGCGGCAAGACGGCCGACGCCTGGGACACGAAGTACACCGACTGGGACAAGAGCGCCCACGACCTGATGGACGCCCTCGACGGGCTCGGCAAGTTCCTCGACAGCGCCGCCGACGCGATCGAGGAGACCGACGACAAGCTCGCCAGCCAGCTGGGCTGACCAGCCCGCGGCCGGCGGGGTGGCCCGGCTCACGTCTCCCGTCCGTGCGCCGGGCACCACCGCCCTCCCGAACGTCCACCTCCCGAGCACAGACAGCGGAACACACGATGACCACCTGGACCGACATCTTCCCCGAGCTCGACGGCCCGCCCGTGCGCGGCCTGCCCTGCGAGTTCACCAGCGTCGCGACGAGCTTCACGACGATGCACGACGACGCCCAGACGATCATCGACACGTTCAAGAGCATCATGTCCGACGGCGGCATCGAGCAGATCCAGGGCGCGGTGACCGGGCCCTTGCGCCGCTTCGTCGACGAGGTGTCCGACCGGCTCGACTCCCTGCCCCAGGTGAGCGGGGACGCGGCGATGATCTTCACGAACCACGCGACGACGCTCGAGTCGTACCGCACGGCCGCGAACACCACGCTGGCCAAGGCGACCACGAAGTGGAACGACTGCAAGACGGCGCAGTCGAACCTGACCTCGGCGACGTCCACGGCGAACGAGCTGAAGACCCAGCTCGACGGTGCCGACCCCGACGACCCGTCCCGATCCGACCTGGAGGGCCGGCACACCGACGCGGCGAACGACGTCACCGACTGCCAGTCGCAGCTGTCGTCGCTGCGCGGCGAGCTCGCCGCGTTCAAGACCACCTGGACCGAGCTGCGCGGCAACGAGCGCACGCTCTCCGACAAGACGGCCGGCGACCTGGGCGACATCGACCTGCACTCGCTGAGCGACCCGGGCTGGTTCGACTCGTTCTGCGAGGCGGCGTTCGAGGTCCTCAAGTGGGTCTACGACGTCACCGGCCTCGAAGACCTCGTCAACCTGATCGACGCGGTCGCCCACGGTGACTGGGCGAGGGCCCTGTGGGCGTTTCGCGACCTGCTCGACAAGGTCATCACGATCCTGTCGATCGTCGTCCTGTTCGTCTGCCCGCAGCTGTTCCTGGTGATCCTCGTGCTGTCGGTGGCCAAGTTCGCCGTCGACGGGATCCTCTACGCGACGAACACCCCGAACCCGGAGACCGGCGAGCGCATCTCCCTCACCGATCTGGCCTTCGACGCCCTCGACGTCGTGCTCGCCGGCAAGGACTTCAAGGGGGCCGACGAACTGATGCGCGCCGGCAAGCCGGCGACGGAGCTGGCCAAGACGAAGCAGCTGCTCGCCGACCGCCAACGGTTCCTGGCCCACGAGGGCGAGTCCCTCAGCCGGAGCCAGCAGAAGAGCATGGAGAAGCTGCTGCGCCGCTACCACATCGTCCCGGACACGACCGTGATCACCCGCGGCAGCCGACCGGCGCTGCGCTACGTCACCAACGGCACGATGACCCGCTTCTACCTGAAGGCCGGCGAACATGCCCTCGGCGACGGTCACGACGCCCTCAACGGCGCGTACCAGGGCTACCAGAGCGCCACCGACGGGCCGAGCACCGACGACATCACGCGGACGATGGACCCGGACCAGTCCCGCCCGTACTTCACGCTGCCGTCGGGCAGCCAATGGCTCAACGTCATGGAGATCCCGCTCACACGATGAACGCCACCGCCACCACCACCGACACCGCCACCACCACCACCGACACCACCGACACGTCGGCCGAGTCGTTCGTCGACGAGGAGATCGACTCGTTCGGCATCGCCCTGCCCGAGCACTGGCTGCAGCTGCCGTTGCAGCGCAACGACTTCGACCACGCCGTCGACGGCCTGCGCCGAAAGTGGCGCGCCGACGGGATGAGCCGGACCGACCAGCGCCGCTGCGAGCTGCTCCTGCAGCGGGTGCACGCCGAGCTGACCGACGAGGGCGTCACGTTCGCCGCTGCGTCGTTCGAGAAGGCCCGCCGCGACGGCGTCGAACAGGTCGAGGCGAACAGCGAGTGGCTGATGTGCGTGTGCACGTTCTCCGTGCTGACCAAACGCCAGCTCGGCACCGACATGCGCCTGTCGATCCCGGTCCTGTTCGGGGCGTTCGGCACGCGGTCGTCGGGCAACGACCTCGCCCGGATCACCGACATCCGCCCGCCGGAGGTGTGCACGCTCGGCGCCGGCAGGTCCGTGCGCCTGCGCCGCCTGTACGAGTCGACGAAGCTGCAGTCGCGCGTCGAGCGCTGGTTCGGCGAGACGTACATGACGCCGATCGGCACCGCCGGCGACGTGATCGGCATGCTGCAGTTCACGACGACGAACGTCGAGCTGGCCCCGGCGTTCAGCGACCTGTTCCTGCAGCTGGCCCACACCGTCACGTTCTTCCGCCCGGGCGACCCGACGGTGTTCAACACGGCACCGTACGACGACGGCCCCGACGAGACCGGGGACGCCTGATGGCCGCCGGGAAGATCCACATCCAGCTCGACTACGTCCGCACGCTGAAGGGCAACGTCGACGACACCGCGGGGCGCCTGCGCGGCGGCGGCAACCTCAAGGGGACGATCGACAGCGACGGCAGGGTCGACGACGCGCTCGGCGACTTCATGGGCAAGTGGGACAAGCGCCGCGGCCAGGTCGCCGACACGCTCGACGCGGTGGCGAGCGCGCTGCAGGCGATCGACGAGAGCTTCACGGCGACCGACGACAAGCTGACCAGCCAGCTGAACGGCGACGGCTGATGCCCGGCTCGGCGCTGGCCGCCGAGCTCGCCGAGCGGATCGGCACGTCCGGCGCTGCCCTCGCCACCGTCGGGCCACCGGATTCGTTGTCGCCGACGCCGGCGATCGCGGTGGACGTCGTGGTGCGCGGCCCGGACGGTTCGACCGTCAGCGTGGAGCAGCGGACCGTGACCATCGGCAGGCGCTCGTCCGCGGCGGCGGTGGACCTCGCCGTCGACGACCCCACGGTGTCGCGCCGCCACGTCAGCGTGTGGCGCGCCGGCGGGGCGACGCTGTGCCGTGACCTCGGCTCGCGCAACGGCACGATCCGCCGCCGCGACGGTGACGAGCACGCCGTGCCCGCCGCGCCCGGCGGTCCGACGCTCCTGCTGCCGGGCGACGAGCTGGTGACGTCGACCGGCACCCTGCTCGCGATCGTCGCCGACAGCTGCTGATCCCGCTCCCACCGCGATTCGAGATGCGCGGCGCCGGTGCGCACATCTCACATCTCAACCCCGAACCGCCCCACCGCGATTCGAGATGCACCACGCCGGTGCGCACATCTCGAATCGCACGGCGACGATCGCTCGAGGAACGAGCTGACGAGAACGTCCGCCGAACGACGGAGCGATCGGCCGGGGAATGATCCCCGTCGCCACCCGTCGGAGCCATCCGTACCTTGCTCAGAGATGAGCACGTACCGGCTGCAGGTGCGCGAACCGCGCGGCACGTTGCACGACGTGTTCGTCACCGCCGAGGACGGCTCGCCGACCGCGCAGCTGGAGGCGGGGATCGAGGCCGTCGGGTTCCGGGCCAAGCCGCTCGGGGTGGGCGGGCGCTCGCTGTCGTCGGCGACGACCGTCGGCGAGCTGGCGCTGGAGCACGGCGACGTCGTCGAGTGCGGACGGCTCGGCACGCCCGGCGGAGCGCCGGGCATCGGTACGTACGTCGTCGCCGTCGCCGGTCCCGACGCCGGCCGCTGGCGGCGCCTCGCCCCCGGCCAGCGGCTGGTCGTCGGCCGCGACGCCGACGGCATGCGCCTGGCCGATCCACTGCTGTCGGCTCGGCACTGCGTCTTCGAGCTGACCCGGGAGGACGACGGCCGAGACGACGGCAGCGTCCTCGTCAGCGATGCCGGCAGCACGAACGGGACGTTCGTCGAGCAGGACGAGGTGCACGACCCGACCCCGCTCGAACGCGGCGGCTACGTGCAGGCCGGCAGCTCGGTGCTCGCCGTCGTCACCGTCGACGGCGACGACCTCGCCGTGCTCGGCGAGCCCGAGGGCGGCGCCGCCGTCCTGCCGCGCCAGTACCGCCGCGCCCTGCCCGGCCTGCCCGACCGCGTCGACGCACCGACCGCCCGCGAGCCGGAGAAGGCCGACAGCTCGAACATGTGGTGGCGCTCGGTCATCCCGCTCGTCAGCGGCGCCGGCTTCGCGCTGATCACCGGGCGGTGGATCTTCCTGCTGATCATGGCGATCGCCCCGATCGTCTTCACCTACGACGCGCTCAAGCGGCATCGCCGCCAGGCCAGGCGCCACGAGACGGCCCACGCCAAGTACCTCGCCGAGCTCGACCGCTACACGACCGAGCTGCACCGAGCTGCGCCGCGCCGAGCGACGGCGGCGGCGGGCGGCCACGCCGGTCGGCGGTGTCGCCCCGTTCGAGATGGCGCTGCGCGCCGGGCGGCTGTGGGAGCGGTCGCCGAGCGACGCCGACTTCCTCGACGTCGCCGTCAGCCTCGCCGTCCTGCCGTCGGCCATCGAGTCCAAGCCACCGGAGGGCGTGACGCTCACCGACCTGCGCTGGGGCACGCCGGTGCGCACGAACCTGTCGACCACCGGGTCGCTGGCGATCGTCGGCGAGCCGCGCTCGGCGCGCGCCGCGGCACGCGGCATCGTCCTCGGCCTGGCCGCCACGCACTCGCCCGCCGACGTCCGCCTCACCGTGCTGTGCGACGACCCCGACGGCGACGACTGGGGCTTCGCCCGCTGGCTGCCGCACACGTTCCAGGGCGAGCAGGGTTGCCGCATCGCCCCCGACCGCGACACCCGCGGCCCGCTGTTCACGACGATCAGCCAGCTGCTCGACACCCGTCGCGAGTTCGCCACGGCCGACAAGAAGGTGCCGCTGCCGATCCACGTCGTGGTCGTCGACGACACCGAGCTGCTCACGCCTGAGGAGCTGACCGAGCTGCTCGTCCACGGCCCGGCGAACGGCATCGTCGCCGTCACCGTCGACGAGCGCCTGTCGCCCGAGGGCGTCGGGGCGACGCTGACGATCCCGTCGACCGACGACGCCGCCGACCGCTGCACGTTCCAGAGCCGCCACCAGCCGCGCCTCGACGGGGTGATCGTCGCCGCCGTCGCTGCCGACGTCGGCGAGGCCGCAGCGCGGCGCCTGGCCGGGCTGCGGCCGACGATCAGCGACGAGCAGGGCATCGCCGGCGACGTCGTCCACCTCGTCGATCTCATCGAGTCGGACGGCGCGCTGACGCCCGACGCCGTTCGCCTGCGGTGGGACACGATCGGGCCACGCACCGCCGTCCCCGTCGGCGCGGCCACGGGCACGACGATGGTCGTCGACCTCGTGCGCGACGGCCCGCACGGCCTCGTCGGCGGCACGTCGGGGTCCGGCAAGACCGAGTTCCTGAAGACGCTGTTCTGCGGGCTGGCGCTGAACAACCACCCCGACGACCTGTCGATCGTCATCGTCGACTTCAAGGGCGGCGTCGACCACGAGGCGGTCAAGCCGCTGCCGCACGTCATCGACGTCGCCACCAACCTCGACATCGAGCAGTTCAAGCGGACGATCGTGCTGCTCAAGGCGGAGTCGATGCGCCGCCAGGACCTGCTCGCCTCCGCCGGCGCGAGCAACGTCGACTCGTACCGGCTGGCCCGGGCTTCGAAGCCGGAGTTGCCGCCGCTGCCGCGGCTGCTCGTCGTCGTCGACGAGTTCGGCGAGCTGCTGGCCAGCGAGGGCGGGCGCGAGCAGCTCAAGGAGCTGGAGTCGATCACCCGCATCGGCCGCGCCCTCGGCCTGCACCTGCTGCTGGTCACCCAGAACTTCGACGGCAACCTGCCGGCGCAGATCGACGCCAACGCCGGGATGCGGGTGTGCCTGCGGGTGCAGAAGCCGGCGCACTCCAAGGCCGTGCTCGACTCCGGCGTCGCCGCGACGATCGCCGACCGCAACGTCGGCCGCGCCTACGCCCGCTTCCACGGCAGGGATCTCGTCGAGTTCCAGACAGCCCGCGTCGCCGGCCGGCGGCGCGACCTCGCCGGCTCGTCGACGCCGGTGACGGCGCGGCTCGTCCCGTTCTCGGTGCTGTCGACGGCGCCACCGGAGAGCCGCCCGGAGGACGTGCCGGTCGAGGAGACCGACATGTACGTCATCCTCCAGTCGATCCGTGCGGCCGCCGAGGCGACCGGTTGGCAGCGCAGCGCGGTGCCCTGGCCAGCTTCGCTCCCCGAGCGGATCAGCCTGCTGTCACTCGGCGGCCGCGTGCCCGCAGCCGTCACCGCGGTCGGCGTCAGCGACCTGCCCGAGCAGCAGCGCCGCGGGTTGTGCACGTTCTCCGAGCGGGACCAGCAGGTCGCCCTGCTCGGCGGTCCGAGCGCGCCGCTGCCGGAGATCCTGACGACGTACGCCACCGCCCTCGCCGTCGGCCGCACCGCCGACGACGTGCACGTCTACGGCATCGACCTGATCGGGCGCAGCCTGTCGCAGCTCGGCGAGCTGCCGCACTGCGGCGGCATCGCCGTGCGCAACGACAACCTCGCGCTGCGGATGCTGCGCTGGCTGACGCAGGTCGTCGCCGAGCGCAAGGCCGCCGTGGCCACGTCGGGCAGCTCGACGGTGTGGGAGCATGCCGCGCTCGGCGGCGAGCTGCCGCCGCAGATCGTCCTGCTGGTCAGCGGCGCCGACCGTCTGCTGAGCACGAGCGACGGACCCACCAGCAACCTGCTCGGCCCGCTGGTCTCGCTGATGACCGAGGCGATCGGGGTGCGCGTCCAGATCGTGCTCGCCGGGCTGCCGAGGATCGTCGCCCACCGCCTCGGCACGAACATCGAGCGGCGATTCGTGTTCCAGCTCGCCGACCCCGGCGAGTACAGCGGCCTCGGCGCCCCGAAGTCGGCACGCGCCGACCTGCTGATCCCCCGCCGCGCCGTCGAGACGAGCACCGGGCGGCTCGTCCAGTTCGCCCAGCTCGCCGCGCCGGACGAGCCCGAGGGCGCGATGGTCCGGGCGATCGCCGGGCGGCTGCCGGCGGCCGTCGCCCGGCCCCCGAAGGTCTTCGCCGACATCACGTGGCCCATGCCGTGGAGCGCCGCGCCGCTCGGCGCGCTGACCCCACCGGCGCACCTGGTCGTGCCCGTCCCCGTCGGCATCGACACCGAGGACGGCGGCTGGCTGTGGATCGACGCGGAGGACGACGGCCCGGTGTTCTCCGTCGTCGGCGGGCCGCGCTCGGGGCGCAGCGCCACGCTGCACGCCATCGCCCGCCTCGCCGCCGGCCAGGGCCATGCGGTGCTCAACGTCGCGCTCTCGCGCCGCTCGCCGCTGTCGACCAGCGACGACCCGGCGCTCGGACGGCGGGTCACACCCGGCCAGGTCGCGGCGGCGCTCGCCGAGACCCCTGGCCGGGTGGTCGTCCTCTACGACGACCTGCGGCGCCTGCCCGACGGCGATTGCATCGAGGCCGCCGCCGACCAGCGCGCCCGGGTGCTGATGGTCGTCTCCGGGGCGCCCGACCTCCTCGACAGCCGCACCGGGATGCTGCGCCCGCTGCCCGTGTCGCGGGCGGGGATCGTGCTCGCCCCGAGCGGCAACTACGACGGCAACGCCGTCGGCCTCAAGCGGGTCCCCGCCGACGCCCTGCTCAACCCCCGCCCCGGCCGAGGCCTCCTCGTCGTCGGCGGCGAACCCGTCCCGATCCAGGTGCCGCACCTCGATGGTCGGAACGTGCCCGATGGTCGGCCTCCGGCCGACCTGTCCGGCGGGCTCCGTGCTTGACGGTCGGCCTCCGGCCGACCCGTCCGGCGGGCTCCGTGGCGGTCGCGCCGCCGGGTGCGCCCAGTACCAGCCTCGTACGGGCCGAAGCGGCCCGCTCGCTGATGCTCGCTCCCGGCTCGCGCGGCAAGCAGTGCGATTCGAGATGTGCGCACCGGCACCGCACATCTCACATCGCACCCACACCCCCACTCAGCCCGATTCGAGATGTGCGCACGGGGACGGCACATCTCGAATCGCGCCGACGCCCCGCCGGCAGGGCGGAATCGCGGGGTCGGTACAATCCGCGGCGATGTTGCAGAGCGCTCAACCGCCCGCCGTGCTCCCCCAGGCCAACGAGCCGTGCTGGTGCGGCAGCGGGCGCAAGTACAAGCGCTGCCACAAGCCGCTCGAGGGGCGGGTCCTGCAGGGCGTGGTCTCGCCGCGGCGGTCGGTGCCCGAGCACATCGCTCGGCCGCCGTACGCCGACACCGGGATCGTCGAGCGCTGGCCCGAGCCGCGGGTGAAGACCCCGGAGACCATCGAGCGGATGCGCCACGCTGGTGCCGTCGCTGCCGAGGTGCTGCGCCTCGCCGGCGAGCGGGTCGCCCCGGGCGTCACCACCGACGAGATCGACGTCCACGTCCACGACCTGTGCATCGAGCGCAACGCCTACCCGAGCCCGCTGAACTACAACGGCTACCCCAAGAGCGTGTGCACGTCGGTCAACGAGGTGATCTGCCACGGCATCCCCGACTCCCGCCCGCTGCAGGACGGCGACATCGTCAACCTCGACGTCACCACCTACATCGGCGGCGTGCACGGCGACACGAACGCGACGTTCCTCGTCGGCACCGTCGACCCGGTCAGCCAGGACCTGGTGAAGGTCACCGAGGAGTGCATGTGGCACGGCATCGAGGCCGTCGTGCCGGGCCGGCCGCTCAGCGACATCGGCCGGGCGATCGAGAACCACGCCAAGAAGCACCGCTACGGCGTGGTCCGGGCGTTCATCGGGCACGGCATCGGCGAGCTGTTCCACGGCGACATCCAGGTGCTGCACTACTACGACGAGCGGGCCAGCATGATCATGCGCCCCGGGATGACCTTCACGATCGAGCCGATGATCACGCTCGGCACGTGGCAGCACAAGATGGTCTTCGACGACGACTGGACCGCGGTCACCGCCGACGGCAAGCGCACCGCCCAGTTCGAGCACACGATCCTCGTCACCGACGACGGCTTCGACGTGCTCACCGCGCCCGGCGCGGCCTCGCCGTCGGCCCCCTGGACCCGCTGACCCCGTTCTTGTCGCGCCCTGACCGGGGAGTTTCCGGTCCGAGCGCGACAAGGTCGGCCGGATCAAGCTTGTCGCCGACCAGCAAGATGTCCTCGTGCCGATCTTGCTCGACGACCTCGACCGGCGGATCGTCCGTCTGGCGATCCCGGCGCTGGGGACGCTCGCCGTCGAGCCGCTGTACGTGCTGGTCGACACGGCGATCGTCGGGCGGATCGGCACCGACGCCCTCGCCGGATTGGCGATCGCCGCCACCGTGCTGCTCACGCTCGTGTCGTTGGCGACGTTCCTGGAGTACGGCGTCACCCCGGACGTCGCCTTCGCCCACGGCGTCGGCGAGGCCGAGACCGCCCGGCGGGCGGCCACCGACGCGCTGACGCTCGCCGTCTTCCTCGGCACGCTCGGCGGCATCGCCGTCGCCCTTGCCGCGCATCCGCTGTGCTGGCTGCTCGGCGGCCGCGGCGCGGTCCTCGACAACGCCGTCCTGTACCTGCGGATCAGCGCCACCGGCCTGCCCTTCGTGCTCATCGCCCTCGTCGGACACGGGGTGATGCGCGGCCTCAACGACCTGCGCAAGCCGCTGATCGTCGTCGTCGTGGCCAACGTCGCCAACCTCGTGCTCGAGCTGGTCGCCGTGTACGGCCTGCGCCTCGGCATCGCCGGCTCGGCGTGGAGCACGGTGATCGTGCAGGCCGCCGCGGCGGCGTGGTTCGTCAAGATCCTGTGGCCGCACACCGCTCGCGCCCGGCCGGCGTGGTCGCGCTACCGGCCGATGCTCGTCACCGGCAGCCACCTCGCCGTGCGCTCGCTGGCGATGTACGCGGTGTGGAACACGTCGACGTTCGTCGCCGCCCACATCGACACGCCCACGCTCGCCGCCAACCAGGTGCTCGTCCAGCTGTTCAACGCCCTGGCGCTGGCGCTCGACGCCCTGGCGATCCCGGCGCAGTCGCTCGTCGCCGGGGCGCTCGGCGCCGGCGACGTCGAGCAGGCGGTGCGCGTCGGCGACACCAGCACCCGCCTGTCGCTGTGGTGCGGCGGCGGCCTGGCCGTCGTGCTCGCGGCGACCAGCCCGTTGATCCCCCACCTGTTCACCGGCGACCCGGCGGTGCGCTCCCGGCTGACCGCCGGGCTGGTGATCCTCGCCGTGATGCAGCTGCCGGGCGCCGTCGCCTTCGCCCTCGACGGCGCGCTGATCGGCGCCCACGACGAACGCTTCCTCGGCCGCGTCGCCGTGCTCAACCTCGTCGGCTACCTGCCGATCGCCGCCCTGACGCTGGTCCTGCCGGTGCTCGGCATCGTCGGCCTGTGGACCGCCCAGCTCACCTGGATGACGATGCGCGCCGCGGTCAACGGCCTGCGCTGGCGCTCCCGCCGCTGGACCACCCACCTCCTCGGCCGCCGCACCGAGCGTTTCGACGCTCGCTCATCTCGGTCGAGCTTCGAAGAGCGGCCTACGGCCCCACCCAGCTGACAGTGCGCCTCACGCACAGCGAGTCGGCGCACGTCGGAGGGGATCGCGGAGCGCCCCCTCCGCACCACCCCCACGCGCTCGAACGGAAGGCGCCACATCAAGCCCCCAGCGGGATCGAGGACAGCAGGGCGGGAGTGAGGCGGACGACGTTGGCACCGAGTCCGGAGCCGGCGGCGTGGTGGCGCACCCATGCGGTCGCCGCCGGCGATGCCAGCACGTCGAGCACCCGCCCGGGATCGTCCGTCGTGCACGTCAGCACCGGGACGCCGGGCAACCACTCGCCTGCCGGGTCGTGCACCGCCTCGATCGTCGCGGTCTGGTTGGCGACGAGGATCTTGGGGACGAGCCGGCGCTCGGCCCAGCGGCGCATCGCCGGCGACAGGCGGTCGAGCGCCACCCGCGGCGCCGCCCATCGGCGCTTGGCGAAGCGCACCGGACGTTCGCCCCACGCACACGACCCCGGATCGATCAGCCCACAGGTCACCAGCGGCGGGCCGTCGCCGTCGTCGGTCACCGCGTCGACGAGGCCGTAGTACACGTCGCGGAAGTCGACGGCGAACGACGCGATCGAACCGAGGCGCGGCGCATCCGCGTCGACTGCCGGCGCGTCGGCGTCGGCCATGGTCCACGACCACGACGTACCACTCGGCGACGACGGCAGGGGGAGCGACAGCTGCACGGTCTGCGGCGCTGACGCGACAGCGCCCGGCACCGGCACCGGTATCGGCATCGACGACACGGACGTGAACGACGCCCCGCGGCAACGCGCCACCGGACCCGCCATGCCGCCGGCCGACCACACCCCGGCCCACGTGTCCACCGCCGCGTCGAACATCGGCTCGTCACCCGACCACCAGCACCATCGCAGCGCCATCGCCGAGTCGACCCGAGCCCTGATCGCCGCCGCGTCGCGCGCCGCCAGCACCGACTGCGGCAGCACCAGCCCGACGGCGCCACCCGGGCGCACGACGTGCGCGGCGAGCGCGAGGAACTCGGCCGCAGTGTCGGCGTACGGGCCGCCGCCCCAACGCGACGACCCACCCCGCGAGGTCGCTCGCGCCAGCTGGTTGAGGAACGGCGGGTTGCCGACGACGACGTCGAACGACGCCTCGTCCCAATCCAACGCGAGCGCATCGGCGCACCAGGTCGCGCCCGCACCGGGGTCGATGTCCACTCCCACCAGCGATGCCGCCGCACCGATCGACGCCAGCGCCGAGCCCACGGCGGTGAGGAACCGGCCGTCGCCGCACGCCGGGTCGAGCACCCGCACCGGGCGCGAGTCACACGAGGCGACGACCCCGGCGAGGTCCAGCGCCCCGACCACCGCGTCGACCAGCGCCGGCGGCGTGTACCAGGCGCCGAGGCGCTTACGTTGGGACGCCGGCACGGGCCGAGCCTAGGGTCGCGCCTCGTGCAGGACGCGGCTGGTGGCCGATATCTGACGTTCTCCCGTGACGACTGGGCGGCGCTGCGGGCGGCGACGCCGCTGACGCTGCGCGAGCACGACCTCGAGTCGCTGCGCGGCATCAACGAGCGCATCGACCTCGACGAGGTCACCGCCGTCTACCTGCCGCTCACCCGCCTGCTGAACATGTACGTCGCGGCCGCGCAGAACCTGCACAAGCTGTCGGCGGCGTTCCTCGGCACGCTGTCGAGCAAGGTGCCCTACGTGATCGGCGTCGCCGGCAGCGTCGCCGTCGGCAAGAGCACGTTCGCCCGCATCCTCCAGGCGCTGCTGGCCCGCTGGCCGGACCACCCCCGGGTCGAGCTGGTCACCACCGACGGGTTCCTGTACCCGAACCACGTGCTCGACGAGCGCGGCATCATGAACCGCAAGGGCTTCCCCGAGAGCTACGACACCCGCCGCCTGCTGCAGGTGCTGCGCGACGTGAAGAGCGGCGTGCCCGAGGTCCAGGCGCCCGTCTACAGCCACGTCGTCTACGACATCGTCCCCGGCGAGACGGTCACCGTCGCGCAGCCGGACATCCTGATCCTCGAAGGGCTCAACGTCCTGCAGGTCGGCGACCTGGACGTCGCCAGCGAGTTCGTCAGCGACTACTTCGACTTCAGCATCTACATCGACGCCGACGAGGCCGACATCGAGGAGTGGTACGTGCGACGCTTCCAGCGCCTGCGCGAGACCGTCTTCCACGACCCCGACTCGTTCTTCCGCCACTACGCCGCGCTGAGCGAGGAGCAGGCGATCGAGGTGGCCCGCGGCATCTGGCACGGGATCAACGGCAAGAACCTCAAGGAGAACATCGAGCCGACCAAGTCGCGCGCCAGCCTCCTGTTGCGCAAGGGCCGCGACCACCGCGTGACGGACGTCGCGCTACGCCGACTCTGATCTCATTCGCGCTCCGGTCGGGGCAGAGCCCCTCCCTTCGCCTGCCGTGCTCGCCGCATCCGCTGCGCTTCGGCGCTCGCCGCGCCTTGAATCGGCGTGACCCGACCCGGCTACGCCGGGTCGTGCGCAGCCAGCCAGGCGGGCAGCTCGGCGAGCATCTTCAGCTCGGTCAGCTGCTCGTCGTGGTCGATGTGCTCCAGCTCCCACAGCAGCTCGTAGGGAACGTGCACGCCGTGGCCGCCGAGGGCCATCACCGGCAGGACGTCCGACTTCACGCTGTTGCCGACCATGCAGAACCGCGCCGGCTCGACGTCGAAGCGCTCGAGCAGGCGGGCGTACGTCGGCGTGTCCTTCTCGAGGACGATCTCGACGTGCTCGAAGTGGTGGGCGAGGCCGCTGACGTCGACCTTGTGGGTCTGGTGGATGAGGTCGCCCTTGGTGATCAGCGCCAGCCGGTATCGGCGGCCGACCTCCTCGAGCACCTCGGGCACCTCGGGCAGCAGGCGGACCGGTTCTTGTAGCTGGTCACGGGCCCGCTCGACCAGCTCGGCGATCACCGACGTCGGGATCGCCCCCTCGGTGACCCGGATCGCGCACTCGACCATCGACAGGCCGAACGCCTTGACGCCGTAGCCGAACACGTGGAGGTTCCTGCGCTCGGTGGCCGTGAGTGCGGCCTTGACGTCGACGCCCTCGGGCGCGTACGGGGTGACGACGTCGACGAAGTGCAGCTCGTTGGCGCGGAAGCCGTCCTCGCTGCGCCACAGCGTGTCGTCGGCGTCGAAGGCGATCAGGTCGAAGCGTGACATCGGGCTGGCTCAGCGGTGGAGGGCATTGAGGTAGTTGTACACCGTGATCCGGCTGACGCCCATCGCGTCGGCGACGTCCTCGACGGCGCGGCGCAGGATGAACGCCCCCTGCTCGTCGAGCAACCGGACGGCGCGCTGCTTGTCCTCACGCGACAGCGACGGCAGCGGCGCGCCGAGCTCGCGCTCGACCGCCTCGATCAGCCGGTCGAGCGCACCGTGCAGCGGCGGCATCCGCACCGCGGCGATCACCTCGCCCTCCCAGCGCAACGGCAGGTCGCCGGCCTCACGGTCCTCGGCGGCCACCATCGTCGCCCCGAGCGCCTCGACCACCGGCCGCACGGCGAGCACGACAGGGTGGCGCGGCAGCTTGCCCGGCACCCGATTCACGACGCCCGCTCGGCGTGGAGGTTGACGTGCGTCGCCCCGTTGGCGAACGCGGCGCGCACGATGGCGGCGACCACGTCCGGGGCGCGTTCGGCGTCGACCTCGCACGACGAGCCGAACGGGCCGAACTCGACGACGGCGCCGAGCTGCTCGGCGGCGGCGATGGCTGCGGTGACGTGTGGACCAGGACGGCCTTCCACGAACGGTTCGATCGTGAACTCCACCAGCACCGCACCGACTGTAGTTTCGACGCTCGATTCGCTCGCTGCGCTCGCTCATCTCGGTCGAGCTTCGAGGAGCGGCCTGCGGCCGCACCCAACGTGCAGTGCGCCTCACGCACAGCGAGTCGGCGCACGGCGAAGGGGGATCGCGGAGCGCCCCCTCCGCACCACCCCCACCGCACGGTTGCGTCGGCGGCCGGGGCTACCCCATCACTTGCTGGAGCGCGTTGCTGCGGTTGATGCAGTCCGTGCCGGCCGCGTCGAACGCCTCGTTCAGCCGGGTCAGCGCGCTGCGGAACGTCGTGTTCCAGTCGTTCTCGAACTGGCGGCGCGCCGGGCCCTCCCATGCCGTGCCGCCGAGCGCGGCGTTGACCGTGTTGACCACGCCGTCGATCGAGGTGATCTGCTGCTTCATCGCCTGACCGAGCGCCGACAGCTGCTCGGGGTTGGCGCCGTACATGCTCATGCTGGTTGCTCCTGACCGGCGCGCCACCGCGGCGCGCTCGTCAACACTGTCGACCCTCGGTCGCCATGAACGGCAAGGGCTCACCGACGTTCAGCGCGGCGAGCGCCGAAGCGCAGCGGCGGCAGCGAGCACGGCAGGCGCAGGGAGCGGCTCTGCCGCGACCGAAGCTCAGAACAAGAACGGGAGGAGCATGGCGATGCTGTCCGGGACGAACGTCGCCGTGGCCATCAGCTCGTCGAGGCCGGCACGATCCACCCAGCGCACCTCGACCACCTCGCCGTCGTCGAAGTGGAACGGTCCGTCGTGGACGATCGCGTAGCAGTGGACGAACGCGGCGACGTCGTCGTCGGCGTAGCGACCGGTGCCGAGCAGACGCAGGTCGACGGCGTCGTGGATGCCCAGCTCCTCGCCGACCTCGCGGACCGCCGCGGTCGCGTAGTCCTCGCCGGCGCTCACCACGCCGCCGACGGCGAGGTCCCAGCGGCCCGGCCACACGTCCTTGTCCTCGGCGCGGCGGTGCACGAGGAGCCGGCCGTCGGTGCCGAGCACGGCGATGCCGACGGAGCGATGCTGCAGGTTGCGCCGGCGCATCTCGGCCCGCGGCACGGTGTCGATCACCACGTCGTCGTCGTTCACCACATCGACCTGCTCGTGCTCCGGTCGCCGCGTCGCTGCTCCCTGCGCCTGCCGTGCTCGCTGCCTCCGCTGCGCTTCGGCACTCGCCGCGTGTTGAGGTCGATTCGCCGCTTCACCGAACGGATTGCCCACGACGCCGTGCCTAGCATCGCCCGCATGGTGCAGACGACCGAGGCCTTGCTGGAGACCGTGCGCGACGAGGCTCGCGATCTGCTCGACGGGTTGGTCGGCCTGCGCCGCGAGCTGCACGCCTGGCCGGAGGTCGGCAACGACCTGCCGAAGACGCGCGAGGCGGTGCTCGCCGCGCTCGAAGGCCTGCCACTCGACATCACCCTGCACGAGACGACGAGCGGGATCGCCGCGATCCTCGACGGCGGCCGGCCCGGCCCGACGATCCTGCTGCGCGGCGACATGGACGCGCTGCCGATGCCGGAGGACACCGGCCTCGACTTCGCCTCCAAGGTCGACGGGCAGATGCACGCCTGCGGTCACGACACCCACACGTCGATGCTCGTCGGGGCCGCCCGCCTGCTCAGCGCCCGCCAGGCCGACCTGCCCGGCCGCGTCCTGCTCATGTTCCAGCCGGGCGAGGAGGGCTACGGCGGCGCCAAGTACATGCTCGAAGAGGGTCTCCTCGACATCGGCCCGCGCCCCGACGGCTCCGAGTCGCCGATCACCGGAGCGTTCGCCCTGCACATCAGCTCGTCGCTGCCGAGCGGGTTCGTCACCACCCGCCAGGGCCCGATCATGGCCTCGTCGGACCGCCTGCAGATCACGGTCACCGGGCGCGGCGGGCACGCCAGCGAACCGCACCGCGCCCTCGACCCGATCCCCGTCGCCTGCGAGATCGTCCAGGCCCTGCAGACGATGGTCACGCGGCGCATCGACGTGTTCGACCCGGGCGTGGTCACCGTCGCCCGGATCAGCGCCGGCACGACGAACAACGTCATCCCCGAGACGGCCGAGATCGAGGGCACCATCCGCGCCGTCAGCGAGCGCACGCGCTCGCGCATCCACGACGGCATCCGCCGCGTCGCCGAGGGCATCGGCGCCGCCCACGACGCGCAGATCGAGGTGCGCATCCCGAGCGACGGCTACCCCGTGACGGTCAACGACGGCAGCTTCGCCGAGTTCGCCGGCGGTGTGGCCGCCGATGCGATCGGCGACGACCACGTGCTGCGCCTGCCGAACCCGGTGATGGGCGCCGAGGACTTCAGCTACGTCATCCAGCGCCTCCCCGGGGCGATGATGTTCCTCGGCGGCACCCCGCCCGACCGGGACCTGTCGACCGCCGCGCCGAACCACTCCAACCGCGTCTACTTCGACGAGGAGGCGATGGTCAACGGCGTCAGCGTCTACACGAGCGTGGCGATCCGCCACCTCGCCGGCGGCGCCTGAACGCCGCCGCGCCGACCCGACCGCCCCTCAGGCGCCGCCGCGCAGGTGCCGCACGACGGCGGGCAGTGCGACGTCGTGCGCGGCGTCGAGCGCTTCGTCGGTGCCGCCGTTGTCGAAGGGCATCGACGGTGCCTGTCCCTGAGGCCATGGTCGCACGATGACGTGGCCGCATGCCGGGAAGTCGCGGTGGCGGACGTCGGCGCCGCGGCCGTGAGCATTCATCCGCTCGACGATCATCCGCGCCATCGACGTCGCGGGACATGCCCCGTCGTCACCGCCCGAGAGGAGCAGCAGCGGACCGATCGCCCGCTCGACGGGGATCGCCGCTGCGGCGATGGCAGCGGCCTGTTCGAGGGCAGCCGCGTAGATCCCGACCGAGCGCAGACCTCGCGCGGTCCGCTCGAAGCCGACGCCCGGTACCGGAGGCACGAACGGCACCGGTCGACCTCCGAGGGTCCAGCTCGACCGCGCCGAGGCGTCGGCGACGCCGCCCGTCAGGTCGACGCCGAACCACGTCACGCACTGCGGCGCGACGGCCGCCACCGGGCCGAACAGCTCGGGGAAGGCGGTCGCCGCGAGCAGGGCCAGTTCGGCACCCTTGGATCCTCCCACCAGACCGACCGGCCCCTCCCGGATCTCCGGTCGCCGGCGCAGCCACTCGCCGGCGGCGGCGACCGTCTCGACCGGGATCTCGCACAACGCCGCCGGCAGCGGCTCGACGCCGAAGTACGCCGCCGCCAGCACGGCGATCCCATGGGGTGCGAGCAGATCGCCCCACCAGCTCGGGACGCCACCGCCCGACCCGCTCAGCGCGACGACGCCGGGAAACGGCCCGGGACCCTCCGGCACGGTGAACGTCCCGACCACACCCGGTTCGTCGACCTCGATCGTGGAGCTCATCGATCACATCGTCGTCAGCTCAGGCGGAGCGTCACGAGCTCGAAGGGGCGCAGCGTCAGGTCGACGAAGCCGTCGGCGACGTCGACGGTCGAGTGCGCCTCCTCCAATGCGTTGCACCGCGCCGCCGCGGCGATCCCGGCCGGGGTGCGCACCTCCACGCAGACGCGGTCGCCGCAGACCTCGGCAAGGCGGACGATCAGGTCGCCGGAGCCGTCGTCGGCGCGCTTCACGGCGCTGACCTCGACACCCGGGTGATCGACGGCGACGACGGGCGGCGCGGGCGCCACGGTGTCGGCCGTCCCGATGACGATCCGCAGCGGCAGGTTGAGCGCATCCGCCTCTCGGCGGACGTCGTGCAGGCCGGGACCGTGCGGCAGCACGCTGATGGTGAAGCGGTGGCGGCCGTGGTCGGCGGTCGGGTCCGGGTACTTGGCGGCACGCAGCAGCGAGACGCGCACGCCGCCGCCGAACAGGCCATGGCCATAGCGGCCGTCGTTGAGCACGGCGACGCCCCACGACGGTTCGGCGAGGTCGACGAAGCGGTGCGCGCAGACCTCGAACTTGGCGGCGTCCCACGGCGAGCTGGGGTGCGTCGGCCGCATGACGTGTCCGAACTGGATGTCGCACGCCGCCTCGCGGGCGCGCACGTCGAGCGGGACGACGAGCGACAGCAGCTGCTCGTCCTCGTGCCAGTCGACGTCGAACGTCAGGTCCAGGCGGGCGCTGCCGGCGCGCAGCGTCGTGTCCTGGACGAGCGTCGAGCGCCCGAAGCGGCGGGTGACGCGCAGCGTCGCCAGCAACGGGCCGGCGTCGATCACCTCGACGGACTCGACGCCGCCGACCGGCGCGCCGAGGCCGGGGGTCCACGCCTCGACGTCCCACGCGTCGTACTCCACCGGGTGGTCGGGGGCCAGCTCCAGCTCGACGTGCCGGCCGGCGGGGAGCAGCTCGCGCCCGGCGCGCGCGTCGATGATCGACACGATCGTGCCGTCGAGGTCCCATGACACCGCCAGCGACGAGCTGGCGAACGACCGCTCCGTGACGGCCACCCGGTCGCCGACGTCGACGTCGACGGCGCGCAGCGGGGCGATGCCGAACCCGTCGACCTCCACGGCGAGCGCGGTCCGCCCGTCCGCCAGCGCCTGTCCAGGAGAGGTCGTTGCAACTGCAACGACCGTGTCGTCCGTCGTCGGCGCAACGACGACCTCGCGACGCCGGCGGTGGTCGGCGTTGAGCACGTGCTCGCCGGCCGGCACGATCCGCTCGGCCGCGGACTCGATGGACACCTCGAGCGCCGCGGCGATGCGGGAGTGCGCGGCCTCGGTGTCGGCGTGCACCCAGGCGATCGACGAGCCGGGGATGATGTCGTGGAACTGGTGGAGCAGCACCTCCTTCCATGCCGCGTCCAACGACTCGGTCACCGACGCCGGCACGTCGCCGCCCGCCGCCCACCACAGCTCGGCCTCACGCAGCAGCCGCTCGCAGCGCCGGTTGCCGACCTTCGTGCGCGCCTGGCTGGTGAGCGTGCCGCGGTGCATCTCGAAGTACAGCTCGCCGTCCCACACCGGCACCGGCGCGCCGGCGGCCAACTCGGCCTCGACGGCGTCGAAGAACCCGGCCACCGTGCCGAGCTGCACCCGCGGCAGTCCGTCGAGGTCGGCGACGCGCCGCGCCCGCTCCAGCATCTCCCGGGTCGGCCCGCCGCCGCCGTTGCCGTGCCCGTACGGCATCAGGCTCCAGTCGCTCCAGGCGTGCTCGCGGAAGTTGCCCTCGGCGTAGTGGATCTCCTCGGGCGAGACCACGGCGTTGTAGGTGTCGACCGGCGGGAAGTGGGTGAGCACCTCGCTGCCGTCGAGGCCGCGCCAGCGGAACGTCGAGTGCGGGAAGCGGTTCTGCTTGTTCCAGCTGAGCTTCTGGGTGACGAAGCGCGCGCAGCCGCCGGCGCGGAAGATCTGCGGTGCCGACGCCGTGTAGCCGAACACGTCGGGGATCCACACCTCGCTGCAGCGGGATCCGAATCGCGATTCGAAGTAGCGCTGGCCGTGGACGAGCTGGCGCACCAGGCTCTCGCCGCTCGGCAGGTTCATGTCGGCCTCGACCCACATCCCGCCGACCGGCTGCCACTGCCCGGCGGCGACCTTCGCGGTGATCCGCTCGAACAGGGCTGGCGAGCAGGTCTCGATCCACGCGTACTGCGCGGCCTGCGAACACGAGAAGCGGTACTCCGGATAGTCGCCCATCAGCCGCACGGCGGAGACGAACGTGCGCAGGCACTTGCGCTGTGTCTCCCGCAATGGCCACAGCCAGGCCGTGTCGATGTGGGCGTGGCCGACGCCGACGATCCGGTGCGCGCCGTCGTGCGCCCGCAGCGCCAGCACCGGGGCGAGCACCCGGCGCGCTCGCGCCGCGGTCGCGCCGACGTCGGCGAGGTCGAGCGCGTCGAACGCCCGGGCCAGCGTGGCCAGCACCCGCTGGCGGCGCGGCTCCTTCAGCGGCAGCGCCGTGACCAACCCGAGCAGCACCTCGACGTCGAGCAGCAGCCCGAAGACGTCGTCGTCGCGCAGGCACAGCTCGGCGCGCCGCAGCGTGTACAGCGCGGCGTCGCCGGCGGTGTCCAGCGAACCGAGCGGCGACGGCTCGAACGACGGGAACGCCGGGTTCGACGCGGCCTCCAGCGTCAACGTCAACGGCCCCGGCTTGGCATCGGGCAGCGGCACCCCGGTGCGCCGCGGGTGGACGCCCTGCAGCGGCGCGCCGTCCTCCCACACCAGCCCCTCCGCCTGGAACCCGGCCGAGTCGGGGTGGAAGCCGAGGTCGATCACCGCTTCGAGCTGCGGTCCGGCCCATGCCGGCGGCACGTCGGCCTCGAAGCGGAACCACGTCGTGCCCCATGGCCGGCTCCAGCGCTGGCCGACGGCGAACGGCCGGTACGCCGCCGCGGCGGCCTCGTCGACGCCGACCGGCTCGCCCGGCACCTCCCACGCCGACACGGTGAACGGGACCGCTGCCGAGTACATCGCCGGCATCACCCGCTCGATCAGCTCGCGGCGGATGCGCGCCTCGACGAGGACGTGGTCGTCATGCATCGGCGTCGGTCCCCTCCGAGGCTTCTCGTGGATCCAGCACGTGCGGGCGGGCCAGGCGCTCGGCCACCGCCCGCCACACCTCGTGGTGGTAGCCGAGGCTGAGGTGGGTGGCGACCACCTCGACGTGCTCGGCCTGCGGATTGGCCCGGTCGATGCACGCCGGCCAGGAGACGACGCCGTCGAGCTTGCTGAAGATCGACGTCACGGCGATGTGGTCGGCGAGACGGGCTCGCCGCGCCAGCTCCAGCTCGACCTCGTCGAGGTCGACGCCGCGGGCGCGGTACGTCGACGCCAGCGCGGTGTACTTCGCCCCACCGACCACGGGCGCGCCCATGGTGATCACGTGCGACACCCGCTCGGCCTCATGGCGGGCCAGCTCGCGGGCGACGATCCCGCCGAGGCTCCAACCGACCAGCGCCACCGGACGGTCGTGCGCCTCGCGCAGCGCGCCGAGGCGGCGCTTCAGCAGCGTCACGTTGTGCGGCACCTCGCCGCGATGCACCCCGAGCCCCCAGCCGTGCACGTCGTGACCGAGCGAGCGCAGGTAGGCGCGCAGCGGCGCGGTGGTCGCGTCGTTGCCGCCGCGGCCGGGCAGGACCATCACCGTCCGGCGCACCGGGGCGCGGCGGGCGACGAGCCGCCAGCTGTTGATCGCCAGCCGCGCCGGCTCGAGCAGGAGCAGCGCCTCGGTGCGCGCCCGCCGCTCGGGCGTCACCGGCGCCGGCACCTCCACACCGTCGAGCTGGACCGTCCGCGCCACGTCGTGATCGTACGGGCTCGGTGGCACCGCCGATCCGCGGCGCAGCGAGCGCCGAGCGTCCCCGCCCACCGACCGCGATTCGAGATGTGCCGCCCAGCTGCGCACATCTCGAATCGCCGTGCGCCGCTCCGCCAGCGCGATGTGAGATGTGCGGCGCCGGTGCGCACATCTCGAATCGCACGGCGGCGACGCCCTCCGACCCACGACGACCACCGACCCACGACGACCACCGACCCACGGAGCGGCGAGCGCCGAAGCGCAGCGGAGGCAGCGAGCACGGCAGGCCAAGCGGAGCCGCTCTGCGGCGACCGAAGCACGAATGACTACCGTCAGGTCGTGCCTCCGTCAGCCGTTCCCGCCGGTGACCGCCCGCTCGCCGGCGTCCGCGTCCTCGACCTCAGCCGTGTGCTCAGCGGGCCGCACGCCGCCCGCATGCTCGCCGACCTCGGCGCCGAGATCGTCAAGGTCGAGCCGCCCGCCGGCGACACCACCCGCTTCGCCACCCCGAAGATCAACGGGATCACCAGCTACTACGCCCAGCAGAACAGCGGCAAGCGCAACGTCAGCCTCGACATGAACGTGCCCGAGGCCAAGGAGATCCTCCTCGCGCTGGCCGAGCACTGCGACGTGCTCATCGAGAACTTCCGCCCCGGTGTCGCCGACCGCATGGGCATCGGCTACGAGGCCGTCGCGGCACGCAACCCGCGCATCGTCTACGCCTCGATCACCGGCTACGGGCAGACCGGACCGTGGGCGCGGCGCAAGGCGTACGCCTCGGTGGTGGCCGCCGAGGTCGGCTACGTCGACTACCAGGCCGCCGGGCGTGGCGGGGGCGCCGCCAACGATCCGTTCAGCCACGCCGACGTCTACACCGGGATGTCGTGCTGCGCCGGGATCCTGGCCGCGCTGTACCAGCGTGAGCGCACCGGTCGCGGCGAGCACCTCGACCTGGCGATGGCCCAGGTGATGCTGTACGTCAACGACCACGCCCAGGACCTGCTGTGGGACGGCCCCGTCGACCCGGAGTGGATCCGCAGCTTCGGCGCCGCCGACTACCCGGTGCTGACCGTCGCCAACGGCGACCGGGTGATCGCTGCCGGTCATCCGGCGGAGAACGGCAGCTTCCAGATGTTCATGCGCGCCGCGGGGCGTGAGGACCTGATCGACGATCCGCGCCTGGCGACACAGCTGCAACGCAAGGATCACGTCGGTGAGATCCTCGGCGCGCTGCGCGACTGGGCGGCGACGATGCCCGACGGCGACACCGCCGAGGCAGCGCTGACCGGCGCCGGGATGGCCGCCGGCCAGGTGCGCACGGTGCGCGAGGTGTGCAGCACCGACTGGGCCGAGGCCCGCGAGGTCACCACGCTGGTGTCCGACCGCGGCGGCGGGACGATCCGCATCCCGAACTCCCCGTGGCGCTTCGGCGGCAGCGACCACGGCGTCGTCGGCTCGCCACGCTACCGCGGCGAGGACAACCGAGCCGTGCTCGGCGAGCTGCTCGGCTACGACGACGCCACGCTCGACGAGCTCGAATCGTCCGGCGTGCTGTCGAGCAGGGTACCGGCGACCGCCACCGACTGACCGTGCTGCGGTTCCCAGTCGGGCCGATGAACGCGACGCTCGGCTCGCTGCCGGGCGAGGCCGACGACCCCAACTGGGCCTACGAGATCAAGTGGGACGGGTACCGCACGATCGCGTTCGTCGAGGACGGGACGCTGCGGCTGCAGAGCCGGCGCCCGCTCGACGTCACCGCGAAGTACCCGGAGGTCGCCGGGCTCGCCGGCGCGGTGAACGCCCGGCGGGCCGTGCTCGACGGCGAGCTCGTGTGCTTCGACGACACCGGCCGGCCGAGCTTCGAGGCGCTGCAGCGCCACGACACCCAGGCCGTGTACCACGTGTTCGACGTGCTGTCCGTCGACACCACCGACACGGTCGGCCTGCCCTACGAGCAGCGCCGCGAGCTGCTCGCCGACCTCGTCGAGCCGGGCTCCAACTGGCTGGTGCCGGCGCATCGCATCGGCGACGGCGCCGCGCTGTTGGCGGCCACCGCCGAGCGTGGCATGGAGGGCGTCATGGCCAAGCGCCTCGGCTCGACGTACGTCCCGGGCAAGCGCACCAAGGAGTGGCGCAAGATCAAGAACCGGATCCGCGCCGAGGTCGTCATCGGCGGCTACACCCCGGGAACGGGCAACCGCGAGCGCACGTTCGGCGCGCTGCTCGTCGGCCGCCGCGCCGACGACGGCCGTCTGGCGTTCGCCGGCGGCGTCGGCACCGGCTTCGACCAGGCGACGCTGGAGATGCTGCCGCGCCAAGCTGCGCGCCCTGCGCACCGACACCTGCCCGTTCGACCCGCCACCACCGCGCGAGTACCTGCGCGACAAGCCGACGTGGGTGAAGCCCGAGCTCACCGCCGAGATCGACCTCTCCGAGTTCACCAACATCGGCCTCGTCCGCCAATCGAGCTATCTACGTCTGATCGGCTGACGCCGACCCGTCCGGCGGGCTCACAGGGATCTGTGTCAGCGCACAAACCGACGTGTGCGTTCGTGCGCTGGCACAAGGCCCAGGCGTCGTAGCTGCGCCGGCCGGCTGAAACGGCTGGCGCGGCACCGGCGGCGATGGCCACGATTGCCGGGATGCCCGACGACGCGCTGCAGGCCTACTACGCCTGCGACGCGGAGCGCGACCGGCTGACGATCGGCGTCGGGCGCGTCGAGCTCGCCCGCACGGTGGAGATCGTCGGGCGCTCGCTGCCGGCACCACCGGCGGTGGTCGCCGACATCGGTGGCGGCCCCGGCCGCTACACCGACTGGCTCGTCGAGGCGGGCTACCGGGTGGTGCATCGCGACGTCGTCGCTCACCACGTCGCGCAGGTCCGGGCGCGCCACGGTGATCGCGTCGATGCCACCGTCGGCGACGCCCGCGCCCTCGACCTGCCCGACGAGTCCGTCGACGCCGTGCTCCTGCTCGGCCCGCTGTATCACCTGCCCGAGGCCGCCGACCGGCTGACCGCGCTGCGCGAGGCGCGGCGGATCGTCCGGCCCGGCGGTTCCGTCCATGCCGCGGCGATCTCCCGCTGGGCACCACGGCTCGACGGGCTGCTCCTCGGGCGCGGCCACCTCACGTACCCGGCGTTCGTACCAGCCGTCGAGGAGGCCGAGCGCGACGGCACGCTGCCGCCGGTCCACGACGGTGGCTTCGCCGGCTTCACCCACCCACCCGACCTGCTCGCCGAGGAGGTCGCCGCCGCCGGGCTCGCGCTCGACGCTGTCGTCAGCGTCGAGTCCATCGCCTTCGCGCTGGCTGACATCGACGCTCGCATGGACGACCCGGACGAACGAGCGCTGCTGCTCGACGTCCTCCGCGCCGTCGAGGCGGTGCCGTCGCTGCTCGGCGTCGGCCCGCACCTGCTGGCGATCGCCCGCAGGGAGCGGCCTGGTGCCTCGGTGCGGCTGCTCTCACCTCGCGACGACGCCGACGCACTCGGACGCCTGGTGCTGGCCGCGTACCTCAGTGACGAGGGCTACCCGCACGACCCGAACTACGAGGCGGAGCTGCTCGACGTCGCCGGGCGCGCCCGCGAGGCGGATGTCGCGGTGGCCGTGATCGACGGGCGGGTGGTCGGCTCGGTGACCTACGTCGCCGAGCACTCGAACCCGATGTCCGAGCACGACGACCCGGACGCGAGCGCGTTCCGGATGCTCGCCGTCGACCCGGCCGTGCAGGGCTCGGGCGCCGGCCGCGCACTGGTGCAATGGTGCGTCGAGCGCGCCCGCGCCGGCAACAAGCGTCGCCTGCTCATCCACTCCGGCGTCTGGATGACCCGCGCCCACGGCCTCTACGAGCGCATGGGCTTCGTGCGCCGCCCCGAGCTCGACGCCGAACCCGTCCCGGGCGTCCACCTGCTCGGCTACGGGCTGGAGCTGTGACGGCGCCAACGGGCCGCGGCCCATTCTGATCCTGACTCCATGAGATGGTGTTCACCCGTGACGAGGAGACGCTCGTCACGCAGACCCGCGGCCTGCGCGTCGAGGAGTTGCGCAAGGTGCTCGGCTACTGGCGTCAGCGCGCCGACGCCAGTAGTCGACCCGGTCGGTGGTCAGATCGTCACCAACGCACTCGACGCGATCACCGCCGAACTGTCGGCCGGGCAGCCGGAGCGTCCGGCCGCCGAGTGGCGAGCGTTGGCGTTGGTGGAGATGGCCCGCCGGGCGATGGCCATGCCCGCGACCGGGCGGCCCGCCAGGATCCTGGCCAACATCGCCATCGGCCACGACTCCTTCGCCCACCCAGGACAACGGGCGACTCCTGTGCACGTTCCACGACCGCATCGAACCGCAGTACGCCCGACCACCCACCGCCGCTCACCTCGCCGACGGGTGATGGAGACGACCCGCCGCCGCGCTCAGCGCTGTTGGAACGCCGGGTCGCGCAGCGCCTTGGCGGTGGCCTGCGTGCGGTTGTGCACGCCGAGCTTGCTGTACACCTGCTTGAGGTGTGAGCGGACCGTCTCGACGTTGAGGTACAGCGCGTCGGCGATCTCCTGGTTGCTCAGTCCCTCCGACAGCAGCGCCAGCACCTCGCTCTCCCTGGCCGACAGGCCGAGGTCGTCGAACGGCCAGCGGTACGAGCGGTCCGGTTGACGGGCCTGGTTCTCCCGTCTGGACACGACCACCTCTCCTCCGGCGATGCGCCGCAACGACCCGGCCAGCCCCTGCGGTGACAGCCCCTTCCACAAGTAGCCGTGCACTCCCATCGAGAGCGCCCGGTCCACCAACGCGCTGCCGAAGTCGAACGTGAACACCACGGTGTGAGCGATGCGGGGCAGCTGGATCAGATCGCGCAACTGCTCCCACGGCATCCCGACGCGGCCGTAGGTGTCGAACAGGGCGATGTCGATGGGCGACTCCACGGACGTCTCGCGAACGTCGAGCTCGACCACGCGCAGGTCGGGGAACGGCTTCAGCAGGGCCGCCAGTCCATCGACGACGATGTCGTAGTCGTCGAGCAATGCGAGTTTGATCTCCACCGGCGCCGCAGTACCCGCACGGGTGGTGGGTCAACCCATCGGGGAGCGCTCAGCGACTCGTCAGCTCGCACCACACGACCTTGCGGTCGTGGTACACGGTGACGCCCCAATGACTGGAGATCGCCTCGACGATCGCCATCCCGCGGCCCGACTGTGCCACCGTGCCGCGCATCGGCAGGACCACGGGCAGCACGTCGGGGCGGCGGTCGGTGAGGGCCACGACGATGGTGTGCTCGTCACGCACGACGGTCAGGTGCGGCGAGCCGCCGCCGTGCTGCAACGCGTTCGCGGTCAGCTCGCTCGTCGCCAGCAGGACGTCGTCGAAGCAACTCATCCCGGCGGCGATCGTGCGCATCGCCGTGCGCGCGTGATGCGACGCACGGGCGTCGGCGGGCAGGTCGAGCTCGGTCACGTCGTGGGGCAGCGACCAGGCCAGCGCGTCGTTCATCGCCGGGTTGGCCGTCCCGAGCAGCGCCCGCCGCGCCCAGGCGCAGAAGCTCGCCGCGGACATCGGCGACCCGCCGGCGATCGTCGCGTGTGCCGAACCGGGTCGCGAGGTGAACGGCTGCAACGACACCGACGTCGCCCCGCCGGGCGCGCCGGTGACCAGCGCTTGCACGAGCACGTCGTCGTCCGGCTCGCCATCGGGCGGCCAGGTGCTGCCGGCAGCGCAGACCTCGAGGACGACGGCGGGTGGCCATCCGGCGCAGGCGCTGCGGTACGACGGGCACCAGGCCGCCGGCGCCGACAGTCGGATCGTCACGGCGGCCACGCTCCTCCTGTCCTTCGTCGAGCTCGTCACTGCCTCCGCCAGTCTCCTGACTCCCGCCGCGCATACCCGGGCGGCGGAGACGGTAAACCACGCGGCGGGGTTGCAGCAGCGCATGGCCCGGGTAGCGCGGGCAGACTGCTCCACGACAAGGACGACAGGAGGAACCGATGTCCCGATTCAAGTTCGGTCTGGTGCTCGGCTTCGTCGCCGGGTGGCTGGTGGCCACCGGCAGGGCGACGGAGCTGTTCGAGCAGGCGCGCAAGCGGCTCGTCGACCGCGGCTCGGCCGAGCCGTCCGACGCGGCTGGCGCCAACGGCGTGTATGACTTCGCCGTCAAGGCGGCCGCGCAGTAGTGCCGGGACCGCCGCGGGATCGGCCGAGCCGGCTGACGATCGCTTCGTTCCGACCGTCCGTCCAGCGCGGCGCGAGGCCCGCCAAGCGCATCGCCGGTGACCACGTCGTCGCCGAGACGGTGGTCCTCTGCGATCAGCACATGGTGCTCGTCGTCAACCTCCGGCACACGATGCCGGATGGCCAGGTGGTGAACCGCCCGATGCACCAGGTGGACGGCCCGCGCTACACGACGACCGTCGTCGTCGAGGCGATCGGGCGCCACGAGCTGACGGTCGAGGCGTGGATCGATCACGCCGCGACCCTGCAGTCGCGCATCGACCGCAAGCTCGCCGCCGGTTTGGAGGCCGACCTCGACGAGCGCGAACTGGCCGCACTGGACCGGCGGGTCAGCGACGAGCAGCGCGCCGGGCCGTTCGCCGTCGTCGTCGACCGGCCCGTCGCCGCGTTCGGCGCGTGGTACGAGCTGTTCCCCCGCTCGACGGCCGTCGACGAGGCGAACGGCGACGAGGCGAACGTTGACGAGCCGCGGCACGGCACCCTCGTCGACGCGATCGACCGCCTGGCGTACGTCGCCGACCTCGGCTTCGACGTCGTCTACCTGCCGCCGATCCACCCGATCGGCACCTCGCACCGCAAGGGCGCGAACAACTCGGTGACCGCCGGCGCGCACGACGTCGGCAGCCCGTGGGCGATCGGTTCGCGCGAGGGCGGTCACGACGCCGTCCACCCCGCGCTCGGCACGCGCGACGACGTCGCCGCGCTCGTCGCCGCGGCCCACGACCTCGGTCTGGAGCTCGCCCTCGACATCGCCTTCCAGTGCAGCCCCGACCACCCGTGGGTCGCCGCCCATCCCGAGTGGTTCCACGTCCGCCCCGACGGGACGATCGCCTACGCCGAGAACCCGCCGAAGCGCTACCAGGACATCGTCCCGCTGGCCTTCGACACGCCGGCGTGGGCGTCGCTGTGGGAGGCGCTCGCCGAGACGATCCGCGTGTGGCGACGCCTCGGCGTGCGCACGTTCCGCGTCGACAACCCGCACACCAAGCCGCTGGCGTTCTGGGAGTGGGCGATCGCCGAGGCTCAAGCGCGACGACCCCGGCCTGATCTTCCTCGCCGAGGCGTTCACCCACCCGGAGCTGATGCTCGAGCTGTCACGCGTCGGCTTCACCCAGTCGTACACGCACTTCCCGTGGCAGCACGCCCCGTGGCAGCTGCGCGACTACTACGCGCAGATGCTGCGCGGCGAGGAGGTCGAGCACTTCCGTGGCGCGGCGTGGCCGAACACGCCGGACATCCTCACCGCCGAGCTGCAGCAGGGCCATCGCCAGACGTTCCTCGCCCGGCTGATCCTCGCGGCGACGCTGAACGCCACGTACGGCGTGTACGGGCCGCCGTTCGAGCTGCTCCAGCACGTCGCCGTGCACGAGGGCAGCGAGGAGTACCTCGACAGCGAGAAGTACCAGCTGCGCGCCTGGCGGCTCGACGACCCGCGCTCGCTGGCGCCGGAGATCCGCCTCGTCAACGAGATCCGCCGCACCCACCGCGCCCTGCACCACGACCGCTCGCTCGTCTTCCACGGCAGCGACGACGACGCGTTCGTCGCCTACAGCAAGGTGGCGCCGCCATGGCCGGGCGCCGAGGGCCTGTCCGACGATCCGGTGCTCGTCGTCGTCAACACCGACTTCGTCAACGCCCGCGAGACGGTGATCCACCTCGACCTGTTCGCCCTCGGCCTGGCCGACGCGACCGCGGTCCTCGCTCACGATCTGCTCACCGGGCAGACGTACCGCTGGGAGGGCTGGCACCAGTACGTCCGCCTCGATCCCTGGGTGCAACCGGCGCATGTGTTCGCGCTGCGCGGTCTGCCACAGTGAGGCGCATGACGACGGCTGTCAGCAGGCCACCGGAGTGGTACCGCGACATCGTCATCTACCAGTTGCACGTGCGCTCGTTCTGCGACGCCAACGGCGACGGCATCGGCGACTTCGACGGGCTGACGTCGAAGCTCGACTACCTCGTCGAGCTCGGCGTCGACGCGGTGTGGATGCTGCCGTTCTTCCCGTCGCCGCTGCGCGACGACGGCTACGACATCGCCGACTACCGCTCGGTCAACCCGAGCTACGGCAACCTCGCCAGCTTCAAGCGGTTCCTGCGCGCTGCCCACGACCGCGACCTCAAGGTGATCATCGAGCTGGTGATGAACCACACCTCGGACACCCATCCGTGGTTCCAGCGGGCCCGCAACGCGCCGGCCGGCAGCCGCCACCGCAACTTCTACGTGTGGAGCGACGACCCGACGAAGTACGCCGACACGCGGATCATCTTCACCGACACGGAGACGTCGAACTGGACGTGGGACCCGGTCGCCCAGAGCTACTACTGGCACCGCTTCTACTCGCACCAGCCGGACCTCAACTTCGACAACCCGGACGTGCACAAGGCGATGCTCGGCACGCTCGACTACTGGTTCGACATGGGCGTCGACGGTGTCCGCCTCGACGCCATCCCGTACCTGTACGAGCGCGAGGGCACGAACTGCGAGAACCTCCCCGAGACGCACGAGTTCCTCAAGAAGGTCCGCGCCCACATGGACGAGCGGTACCCGGACCGCTTCGTGCTCGCCGAGGCCAACCAGTGGCCGGAGGACGCCGTCGAGTACTTCGGCGACGGCGACGAGTGCCACATGTGCTTCCACTTCCCCTTGATGCCGCGGCTGTACCTCGCCGTGCAGCAGGAGTCGCGGGCGCCGATCGTCGACATCCTCGAGCAGACGCCGGACCTGCCGCCCGGCTGCCAGTGGGCGCTGTTCCTGCGCAACCACGACGAGCTGACGCTGGAGATGGTCACCGACGAGGAGCGCGACTACATGTGGCGGCGCTACGCCGGCGACCCGCGGATGCGCATCAACGTCGGCATCCGCCGCCGGCTGACGACGCTGCTCGGCGACGACCGGCGCAAGATCGAGCTGCTCAACGCCCTGCTGTTCTCGATGCCGGGGACGCCGATCGTCTACTACGGCGACGAGATCGGGATGGGCGACAACGTCTACCTCGGCGACCGCGACTCGGTGCGCACGCCGATGCAGTGGAACGGCGACCGCAACGCCGGGTTCTCCACCGCCCCGCCACAGCGCCTGTCGCTGCCGGTGATCACCGACCCGCTGTACCACTACGAGGCCGTCAACGTCGACGCCCAGCGCAGCAACCCGTCGTCGCTGTGGTGGTGGATGCGGCGGATGATCGCGCTGCGCCAGCGCCACCCCGTGTTCGCCCGCGGCTCGATGCAGATGATCGAGAGCGACAACCCGAAGGTGCTGACGTTCCTGCGCAGCCTCGACGGCTCGACCGGGCACGAGCCCGACGACGTGCTCGTCGTCGCCAACCTGTCGCGCCACGCCCAGCAGGTGCAGATCCCGCTGGCCGACTTCGACGGCGTGCGCCCCGTCGAGCTGAACAGCCGCAACACGCTGGCGGCGATCGACGGCGGCGCGTACCGGCTGATGCTCGGCGCCCACGACGTCTACTGGCTGCGCCTGACCCGCACGCCGACCGCCGCGGCCGACGACGTGGTCATCGAGACCGGCGCCGGCCCGGCGATCCGTGCCGAGCGGCTCAAGGTGCCGCTCAGCCGCTACGACGCCACCCAGCTGGCCCGGGCGCTGCAGCCGTACATCGCCCGCCAGCGCTGGTTCGGCGACCGCGCCAGGCGGATCACCGACACGTCCGTCGTCGACGCGTTCGAGATGGCGCCGGGAAGCGACGGCGGCTCGCCGTCGTGGGGCGTCGGCGTGCAGATGGAGTTCGACACCGGCGAGCCGTCTCGGTACATCGCCGTGCTGCACCGCGCCGACGGCGAGTGGCACGACGCGTTCGTCGACCCGACGTTCGCCGGCCAGGTGGCCCGCACGATCCTGCGCGGCGGCTCCATCCCCGGCGGGCGCGGCCACCTGCGCGGCCACCCGCTGCAGCGCGTCCGGGTCAACGGGACGACGTTCGACAGCCGCCCGGTCGGCGGCGAGCAGAGCAACTCGTCGCACGTCGTCGAGGACCGCTGGGTGCTCAAGCTGCTGCGCCGGGTGATGCCCGGCCCGCACCCGGAGGTCGAGCTGCTCGCCCACCTCAACGAGGTCGGCTTCCCCAACGTCCCCGAGCTGGCCGGGACGCTCGACTACACGCCGCAGGACGGTGGCGAGGGGGCGACGATCGCCACGCTCGTGTCGATGGTCCACGGCGCCCGGGACGCCTACTCGATCGTGCTCAACCAGGCCTCGCGGTTCCTCGAGTGGACGGCGACGCTGCCCGACCAGTCGTACGTCCCCACCGCTCCGGCGCCGCTGCAGGCGATGGAGCCGCCCGACGAGCTGGCCGGCGCGCTCGCCGAGGCCCTGGAGTTCGCCGAGCTGCTCGGCGTGCGCACCGCCGAGCTGCACCTCGCCCTGGCCGACTCGCGCCGCGAGCAGCTGCGGCCGATCCCGTTCGACGCCCACGCCCGGCGCTCGCTGTACCAGGCGTTGCGCTCGGAGATGCGGGCGACGATCGCCGTGCTGCGCACCGACACGGCGAAGGCCGCGCTCGACGGCATGACGACGCCTGCCGAGGTCGCCCACCTCGGCAAGGCGGTGATCGAACGCGCCGCCCAGCTGCTGCGGATGCCCAGCGTCGGACGGCGGATCCGGGTCCACGGCGACCTGCACCTCGGCCAGATCCTCGCCCGCGGCGGCGACATCACGTTCATCGACTTCGAGGGCGAGCCGGCGCGCTCGATCGGCGAGCGCTCGATCAAGCGCACCCCGCTGGTCGACGTCGCCGGGATGATCCGCTCGTTCGACTACGCCGCCAACGAGGCCGTCGACCTCGCCTACGGCCGTGGCATGGGTGGCGAGGCCAACCTCAGCGAGTGGGCCGCGGCGTTCGGCGACTGGGCCGGCCAGCGTTACACGCTGGCCTACGTCGAGCACATGGCCGGCTCCGGCCTGCTCCCCGCCGATCACGCCGACCTCGCCCTGCTGCTCGACGTCGCCATCCTGCAGAAGGCGGCCTACGAGGTGCGCTACGAGATCGGCCACCGCGTCGAGCGCGTCGGCGTCCCGCTCGGCGCGCTGGCCCGCTTGGTGGGTGCCGCGGCGGTCGGCCGCGGCGTTTGACGACGGGCCTCCTGGGGTACGTTGGCCGTTCGTGAGCACCAGTGGTGATGCGCTGTCCAATGCGATCGTCGACAGCACGCTGACCGTGCAGGTCGTCTACGACGGCGGTGTCACCCGGTTGCTGGCCAGCGGCGAGATCGACGCCTCGTCGGCGCACACGTTCGAGGCGGCGGCCACCCAGGCGCTCGCCGAGCAGCCGGCGTGCATCGAGATCGATCTCGGCGAGGTCGGGTTCATCGACTCCAGCGGGCTGCGCTCGATCATCACCCTGTCCAACCGGGCACGCGAGCGCCGGGTCGAGGTCGCGGTGACGGGCATGTCGCCCTCGGCCCGACGCGTCCTGGAGATCACCGGCCTGATCGAAACCCTGCGGCGCAGCTGAGATGTTCGTGCTCCGGTCACGGCAAAGCCGCTCCCTTCGCCTGCCGTACTCGCCGCCTCCGCTTCGCTTCGGCGCTCGCCGCCCTGACAGATGACAGGCGGGACCAGGGAGCCGCTCTGGGGTCGCGAGACCGGGCTGGCCGTCGACAACTTCCCGATCTCCGGGCGGCCGCTGCCGCCGGAGGTGATCCATGCGCTCGCCGGGATCAAGGCCGAGGCGGCGGCGGCGAACGCGTCGATCGCCGGTACGACGGTGGACGAGCGCCTGGCCGAGGCGATCACCGCCGCGGCGGCCACCATCGAGGGCGGCTCGCTCGACGAGCAGTTCCCGATCGACGTGTTCCAGACCGGCTCGGGGACGTCGACGAACATGAACGCCAACGAGGTGATCGCCACGCTGGCCACCCGCGCCCTCGGCGAGGCGGTCCACCCGAACGACCACGTCAACGCCTCGCAGTCGTCGAACGACGTGTTCCCGACCGCGGTGGCGATCGCCGCGCTGCGTCTGGTCGACGCCGACCTGCTGCCCGGCGTCGAGCGGCTGCGGGCGTCGCTGACGGCGGCCGCGTCACGCTTCACCGGCGTCGTCAAGACCGGGCGGACCCACCTGATGGACGCCGTGCCGGTGACCCTGGCCGACGAGTTCAACGGCTACGCCGCGCAGCTCGACGAGGCCGCCGAACGGCTGCGCGACTCGGCGGTGCGCCTCGGCCGGGTGCCGCTCGGCGGCACTGCCGTCGGCACCGGTCTCAACGCCCCGCCGTCGTTCGGCGCCGTCGTCGTCGCCGCGCTCGGCCGCCGCTACGGCATCGCGCTGGCGGTCTCGCCGGACCGCTTCGCGGCCCAGGGCTCGCGCGACTCGGTGGTCGAGATGTCCGGCGCCCTGCGCGGCCTGGCGATCGCGCTGATCAAGATCGCCAACGACATCCGCTGGATGGCCTCGGGACCGGCTGCCGGGCTCGGCGAGCTGGTCCTGCCGGCGCTGCAGGCGGGGTCGTCGATCATGCCCGGCAAGGTCAACCCGGTGATGTGCGAGATGGTCTGCCAGGTCGGCGCCCAGGTGATCGGCAACGACGCGGCGATCGCCTTCGCCGGCAGCCAGGGCAGCTTCGAGCTGAACACCTACCAGCCGATGATGGCGACGAACCTCGTCGACTCGACCAAGCTCCTCGCCCGGGCGTGCACCGTGTTCGCCGAGCGCTGCATCGACGCCGTCCAAGCCGACGCCGACCATGCGCTGCGCGTCGTCGAGTCGACCCCGTCCGTCGCCGCTGCGCTCAACGCCCGGCTCGGCTACGACCGCGTCGCCGCCTTCGTCAAGCAGGCAGTCGCCCAGCACCGCTCGCTGCGCGATGTGATCCTCGACGCCGGCGCCCTCGACGCCGACGAGGTCGATTCGTTGCTGGACGTCGGCCGCATCGCCCGCGGCAACCGCTGAGGGCTCTCAGCCGCGCTGCACGCGCCGGCGGTGGTCCGATCGGTTGTCGCCGTCGACGGACGACTGCCTCGTGCCGTTGTTCTCGCCGATCTTCGCATCGTTCCCCGACACCGGCTGGGACTGGATGCGGGTCTCGCGCTCGAAGCTGTGCGATGCCTGGGTGTTGCGGTAGTAGCGGTAGCCGACGACGTAGGTCCCGACGCCGGCCGCCGGTCCGGCGGCGAGCAACCACCCCGGACCGCCGCTGCTCGACGCCAGGCTGAGCAGGATCGCGATCATCCGGCTGCCGCCACGATCGCCGCGGCGATGGCCTCGACGACGACACCGACGGCGACCGCCGCCGACGCCAGCCGGCCCACCGACACCGGGACGCTGCCCATCACCTCGCCCGTCCTCCCGTTCACCGCGATGTAGTGGAGCATGCCGCCCCCGTCCCGTTCCTGGAGGTAGGAGTACAGCCACACCGGCAGGTACATCGCGATCCAGCGGGTGCCGTGCACGTCGAGGTGCTCACGCTCCCAGCGCACCCCGCGGTCGTATCCCTGGGTGCTCGCCTCGACCTGCGAGCGGGCGATGGACAGCAGTTGGTTCTCGAGTGCCGGCATGAGGTTGGCCACGTCCTGATCGCGCTTCTCGGACGTGTAGCCGGTGAGGTAGCTGGCGTTCCAGCGCACGGCGTTCTCGGTGTCGAACGGCAGGATCGTGTTGATGATGTTGTTGGTGTTGACCCGCGAGTCCATGTTCGCCCGGCCGGCCGACGACTCGATGGTCAGGTCGTCGACGGTGAAGTCGACGTGCCGATGCACCTGGTAGACGTCGGCGTCGTAGACGGTGTACTTGTCGTCGCCCGAGCCCCGCGTGTACTGCCGGGTCTTGACCTCGCCGACGCCGACGACGTCGGCGCTGACATTGCCGTCGACCACCATGTACGGCATGTAGACGCCGACCACGTTGTTGGCGTTGAAGTCGCGGATGAACCCACGATGGGCGAAGAGCCGCCGCTTCCCGGCGAACTCCCGGATCCTCGCCATCGCGTCGTCGTGGGTGATCTTGAACGGCAGCAGGGCGTCGGGCACCGCGCCGTTGGGCACCTGTTGGTTGACGGTGAGGACGTGCCGGCACCAGTGACAGCGGGCCCCCATCTGCTCGGCCGTGTTGACGATCACCTCGGCGCCGCAGCCCTCGCACTTCATCGTGATCAGCGACTGACTGTCGGTGTCGATGTCGGCGGCGCCGGATCCGATCGTCGTGCCGTGCAGCTGGGCGATGTCGTCGTTGGGGATCTGCTCGTCCAGGCGAGCTTCCGACCACTCGTGACGGCAGAACAGGCACACCAGGGTGCCGGTCGACGGGCGCAGCTGGATCTCGGTCGCGCCGCACTGCGGGCAGCGGTTGACGCCGTCGTCGAGGCGCGCGTTCTGGGTGTTGATCGTTGCGTCGTCCCCGGCGCCCGGGGGTTGATCCCCCAGGTTTGGGGGTGGGAAGTTCGTCATGGTCGTCCGCCGGCCGGTCAGAGGCCGAGGACCTTGGCCTTGGCGGCGTCGTAGTCCGCCTGGGTGATGAGGCCGGCGTCGAGCATCTCCTTGAACTTGGCGAGCTGCGCCACCGGATCCGGCGCGGCCGGTGGCGGCGGGGGCGGTGCCGCCGCCGCAGGAGCGCCCGTCGGCGGTGGCGGAGGCGGTGGCGCCGCCGACGCCGGCGTGCTCTGGGCGCCGATGCCCGGCACGGGCTGTTGCAGCCCGCCGAGACCGGCCCCGCCCGCGGCCACGCCGAAGCCGACCAATCCGGCACTTCCCTGGTTCTGGCCCGCTGCCTCGAAGCCCGCGGCGACCGACGCCTGCAGGTTCGAGTTCCCACGAGCACCGGAGAGCGCGTCGGCGCGCTGCACGTTGCGCAGCAGCTCGCGGGTCGACTCGTCGTACTCGATGGAGACGATCGCGGTGGCGACGATCTGCAACCCTCGCGCCGAGCTCCACTGGTAGTTCTGCTCGACCGCCGCCGCCAGGCTCTGGGCGAAGCCGATCGAGTCCTGCTGGATCTTGGTGATCCGGTTGCCCTTCGCCGGATCGTTCGTGTACATCGAGAACGCCGGGGCGAGCGAGCCGACGACCTCGTTGAACAGCTGCGAGGCGGCGTCGTTGTCGATGTCGGTGAAGTCGAACACCTTGCCCGGTTCGAGGTACGTCGCCGGCACCCAGGCCTGGACGAACAGGATCGGATCGACGATCTTCAGGGTGTACGTCCCCCGCGTGACCGCGCCGACCTGGGCGTTCATGTAGGCGTCGTCCCAGTAGATCTCCGACTGGGTGCCGAAGCGGTTGTTCGGCAGCTCCTTCAGCGTCACGAAGTACGCCCGCTGCTGGCTGCCCGGGCGGCCGCCGAACTTGAAGCGCTCCCAGGAGGTCTTGATCAGCGGGCTGACGATGCCGTCGCCGGCGAAGATCGACTGCGAGTCCTGGGCATCGCTGTGCCACTCGTAGGCGCCGGCCTCGGCGGCGAAGCCGGTGATCTTGCCCTGCTCCGTCAGGACCAGGCCGTACCCCTCGGGGACGATGATGCGGCTGCCGTTGGTGATCACGCCGTCGGACGCCTTGGTGTTCGAACCCCGGCCCGCGTTCTGGCCACGGGGGACGGCTGCGAACAGCGCCGCGGTCGGCGCCAGGCCGTCCGGCACCGTGAAGAAGTCCTTCCACTGGTCGGCGAGCGTCCCGCCGAGCGCGCCGATCGCTGCTTGGATGAGCCCCATGGTCCCCTTCTTGCTTCTGGATGTGGAACCGAAGTGTATTTCGCTCCGGAGGTCCGAGTTTGCCCGACCGGGCGGCGTTCGTCATCTCGTCGCGATCGCCCCGAGGACGTCGAGCTTCGCGGCCCGCTTGGCGGGGCGGCGGGCGGCGAGCACGCCGGCGAGGGCACCGAGGCCGACGACGACGGCCAGGCGGGTGACCGGCAGGTCGAAGCTGCCGATGCCCTGGTCGTCACCGACCGCCTTCACGACGGCCCAGCCGCCGAGCGTGCCGAGCAGCAGCCCGCCGACGGTGCCGAAGACGGCGACGACGATTGCCTCGCCGCGCACCATCGTGCGGATCCGGCGGCGTGACTGGCCGATGGCCCGCAGCAGCCCGAGCTCGCGGGTGCGCTCGTGCACCGACAGCGAGATCGTGTTGCCGATGCCCATCACGGCGATGGTCACGGCGATCGCCAGCAGCCCGTAGACGAACGCCAGCGCCTGGTCGACCTGGGCGTTCACGGAGTCCATGTACGCCGTGCGGGTCTGCACGTCGGGCGAGGAGAAGCGCTCGGCGACGGCCTGCGCCGCGGCTTGCGCCTCCGCCGTCGTCACCCCGGCCGCCTTGGTCATCAGGATGACGACGTCGGCCGGTTGGGTGGCGTGCGGGGCGTACGCGTCCTGCGACACGAGGATGTCGCCGAACAGGTTCTTCAGGCCGTAGACGACGTCGACGGTCATCGTCGACTGCGTCCCGTCGGGGAACGTCACCGGCACCTCGGAGCCGACGGTCCACCCGTGCGACTTGGCGAAGTCGGCCTGCAGGGCGAGCCCGTCGGCGGGCAGGTGGTCGAGCGAGCCCTCGCGGACCTGCATGTCGACGAGGTCGGTGAGGTTCGTGGTGTCCATCACCATCGGCTGCTCCGTCGACCCGCCGATGCGCATCGTGCCGACGCCGGCGGCGACGACCTTGTCGAGCTGCGGCACCTCGCGCAGCGCCGGGGCGACGGCCGGGTCGATGCCGGGGACGCCGCCGTCGTTCTGCGCCAGCACCAGGTCGGCCTTCACCGCGGTGTCGGCGGTGTGGGCGACCGAGGCCTTCACCGAGGCGGCCAGCACGGTGAACGCCGCCACCACGGCGACGCCGATCATCAGCGCGGAGGCCGTCGCCGCGGTGCGCTTCGGGTTGCGCATCGCGTTGCGCCGGGCCAGCGAGCCGGCACGGCCAGGGGCGATCGCGACCGGCGCACCGAGCACCGCCGCGGCCGGACGGGCGGCCACCGGCCCGAGCAGCACGAAACCGATCAGGGCGACGAGCGTGCCGAGCCCGACGAGGGCGAACGTCGCACCGGTGGCGCCGGCGATCAGCAGGGCGACGCCGCCGCCCGTGGTCACCAGGCCGGCCAGCGCCCGCGCCTTCGACGTCGCGCTGCGGTCGACGGCGACGTCGCGCATCGCCGCCAGCGGGGCGACGCGCGACGCCTTGACCGCTGGGGCGATGCTGGCGACGAGCGTGACGCCGATGCCGACGGCCAGGGCTGCGGCGACGGTCCCGGTGGTGAGCACGAGCGCGACGGGCAGGTCGAGGTTCTCCGCGGCGAGCAGCGCCTTCATCCCCACGGCCAGGCCGTAGCCGGCGGCGAGGCCGAGGCCGGAGGCGATCGCACCGATCAGGAACGCCTCGAAGACCACCGAGCGCAGCACCTGGCGGCGCGAGGCACCGAGCGCCCGCAGCAGCGCCGACTCCCTGGTTCGCTGGGCGACGACGATCGAGAACGTGTTGTAGATGCTGAACGTCGCCACCAGCAGGGCGACCATCGCGAACGCCAGCAACAGCGCCCGGAAGAAGCTCAGGAAGTCGTCGTCGATCGACGTCTGGAAGCTCGGCGCGCAGCATCGTCCCGGTCGCCGCCTCCGTGCCGGCCGGCAGCGTCGGCGTGACGCGGGCGGCCAGCTCGGACTCGCTCACGCCCGGCTCGGCGGCGAGGCTGACGCTCGACAGCTTGCCCGGCTGGCCGAGCAGCAGCTGCGACGCCTGGCCCGTGGTGAAGAACGTGATCGTGGCGCCGCCGAGCGTGTCGTGGGCGCCGAACGCGGCGATGCCGACGATGGTCACCTGCTGCGGTTGTGGCGTGCGCACGACGGTGCGGTCGCCGACGTGCAGGTCGCCCTCCTTGGCCGACAGCTTGTCGATCGCCACCTCGCCGGCGGCCTCGGGGGCGCGGCCGTCGACGATGCGGTAGGGGTTGAGCGGCCCGGTGGGCACCCAGTTCATGGCGACCGTCGGCGGGCCGCCGCCGCCGAGCGGGCGGCCGCCGGCGCCGACGATCTGGGCGACGCCTTCGACGTACGGTTCGGCCGCGGCCACGCCGTCGACCGTGCGCAGCTGGTCGACGAGCGAGGCGTCGACGACGCCGGCCTGCTGGCCGCTGTCGCCGCCGTTGAGCCGGGTGGCGCTGCGCACGGCGACGGACGTGTCGCCGATGCCCTCGGCGATCGCCGAGCGGAACCCGGCGCGCATCGTGTCGCCGAGCGTGAGCGTCGCCGACAGGAAGGCGACGCCGAGGATCACCGCCAGACTGGTCGCCAGCAGGCGGCGCTTGTGGGCGGTGAGGTTCTTGACCGTGAGCTTCAACATGGGTTCATCTCCGATCCAGGGAGCGGTGAGCATCGAAGCGCAGTGGACGCGGCGAGCACGGCAGGCGCAGGGAGCGGCTTCGCGACCGGGGCACGTTCATCACGGCCGCCCGAGCCCGGCCATGCGGTCCAGGACCGTGGCGGGGGTGGGCGACTGCAGGTGGCCGACGATCTGGCCGTCGGCGAGGAACACGACGCTGTGCGCGTAGCTGGCAGCGACGGGGTCGTGGGTGACCATCGCGATCGTCTGGCCGAGCTCGTCGACCGCACTCCGCATGAACCCGAGGATCTCGGCGCCGGTGCGGCTGTCGAGGTTGCCGGTGGGCTCGTCGGCGAAGATCAGCTGCGGCCGGCCGGCGAGCGCACGGGCGACGGCGACGCGCTGCTGCTGGCCGCCCGACAGCTCCGACGGCCGGTGCTTCAGGCGCTCGCCGAGGCCGACGGTGTCGATCACGTGGGCGAGCCACTGCTTGTCGACGCGGTGGCCGGCGAGGTCGCTCGGCAGCGTGACGTTCTCCCTGGCGGTCAGCGTCGGCAGGAGGTTGAACGCCTGGAAGACGAAGCCGATGCGCTCGCGGCGGACCTTGGTGAGCTGGCGGTCGTTGAGCCGGCCGAGGTCGACGTCGCCGAGCATCACCCGCCCGGACGTGAGCGTGTCGAGCCCGGCGAGGCAGTGCATCAGCGTCGACTTGCCGGAGCCGGACGGTCCCATGATCGCCGTGAAGCGACCGGACGGGATGCCGACGGTGACGCCGTCGAGGGCGCGCACGGCGGTGTCGCCGCGGCCGTAGACCTTGACGGCATCGAGGGCGCGGGCGGCGAAACCGGTGGACGCGGGTGTCGTCTCGGCGGCGGGCGGATCGAACGTGTTCGTGGCGACAGGCATGGGTTCGACGGTAGGGAACCGTCCCCTCGCCGCCCATCCGGCCTCCCGGTGCCCTCAGGGTGGGGTTCGCCCCACCCCGCGAGGTTGACGACGGATCCCTGCCGGAGCGGCGCGATCCGTCGTCAAGAACGGAGGTTGACGACGGATCCGGCCTGATCCGGCGCCGCCTCGAAGTCACCCGCGGCGTGGCGCAGGGTAGCGAGCGCGTCGAACAGCTCGACCAGCTCCTCGGGACCGGGACCGACCTGGGCGAACACCTCGGTGTTGAGCACGTCGGTGGCCGCGGCGGCGACCTTGCGACCCTTGGCGGTGATCGCCGCCAGCGTCGTGCGCTGGTCCGTCGGGTGCGGGCGGCGGCGCACCAGACCGTCGGCCTCCAGGCGGTCGATGACGTTGGTGACGCTCGCGGGATGGACCTGCAGGCGCTTGCCGATCTTGCCGAGCGGCAGCTGCCCGGTCCGCGTGAACGTCAGCAGCATCAGCACCTCGTAGCGGGCGAACGTCAGCCCGAACGGCGCCAGCGTGCGCTCGATGCGGGCGAGGAAGATCTGCTGGACGCGCACCACCGAGGTGACCAGCGCCATCCCGTCGGCCGCGTCGCCCCACCCGTGCTCCACCCAGTTGCGGCGGGCCTCGGCGACCGGGTCGAAGCGCAGGGGGCGGGCGGCCACGGCACCTAACCCTAGGTAGTTCGACGTCCAACTTCCATGTGCTTGGACGTCAAAGTATCGTTCCCGCCATGAAGGGGACCGAGATCGAACGGGTCGGGGTGCTCGGCTGCGGCCTGATGGGCTCGGGCATCGCCGAGGTGTGCGCCCGCAACGGGCGCGACGTGGTGGTGGTCGAGGCCACGCCGCAGCTCGTCGAGTCCGGCCGCGCCCGCGTCGAGAGGTCGCTGGCGGCAGCGCTCGGGCGCGGCAAGCTCAGCGAGGCCGGCCATGACGCCGCCCTTGCCCACCTCGACTTCACCGACGACTGGTCGGCGTTCGCCGACCGCGACCTGGTGGTCGAGGCGATCAGCGAGGACCACGACCTCAAGGTCGCCGCGTTCCGCCACCTCGACGAGGTCGTCGCCGGCGGCGAGGCCGTGCTCGCCTCGAACACGTCGTCGATCCCGATCATGAAGCTGGCCACCGCCACCGGCCGGCCCGAGCAGGTCATCGGCATCCACTTCTTCAACCCGGTGCCGGTGCTGCCGCTCGTCGAGCTGGTCGCCTCGCTGATGACGTCGGCGGCCACGGCCGACGCCGCCGGCGAGTTCGCCGGCGACGTGCTCGGCAAGCACGTCATCCGCTCGCAGGACCGCGCCGGCTTCGTCGTCAACGCCCTGCTGATCCCCTACCTGCTGTCGGCGATCCGGATGATGGAGAGCGGCTTCGCCACCGCCGACGACATCGACGCCGGGATGGTCCACGGCTGCGCCCACCCGATGGGTCCGCTGGCGCTCGCCGACCTGATCGGCCTGGACACGACGATGGCCGTCGCCGAGTCGATGTACGCCGAGTTCAAGGAGCCGCTGTACGCCCCGCCGCCGCTGCTCAGCCGGATGGTCGAGGCCGGCCTGCTCGGCCGCAAGACCGGCCGCGGCTTCTTCAACTACGCCCGCTAACCCAGCCCAGCGAAGGGTCTCCCCATGCCGACCAACCCCGTCCGCTTCGTCACCGCGGCCAGCCTGTTCGACGGGCACGACGCGGCGATCAACATCATGCGCCGCATCCTGCAGTCGCTCGGCGCCGAGGTGATCCACCTCGGGCACAACCGCTCGGTCGACGACGTCGTACGCGCCGCCGTGCAGGAGGACGTCCAGGGCATCGCCATCAGCTCGTACCAGGGCGGCCACGTCGAGTACTTCACGTACCTGCTGGAGCGGCTGCGCGAGGAGGGCCGCGGCGACGTGCGCGTCTACGGCGGCGGCGGCGGGGTGATCGTCCCGAGCGAGATCGAGCTGCTGCACTCGCGTGGCGTCGCCCGGATCTTCTCGCCGCAGGACGGCCAGCGCCTCGGCCTCAAGGGGATGATCGAGCTGATGGTCGCCGAGTGCGATCGTCCCGTCCCGGCCGACCCGGTCGATGTCGAAGCACTGCTGGCCGGCTCCGAGCGGGCGCTGGCCCGGGCGATCAGCAAGCTCGAAGTAGGTGCCGAGCCGGCGCTGGCGGGCACGTTCGGCGAGGCCGCCACCCGGCGGACCGTGCCGGTGCTCGGCATCACCGGCACCGGTGGCTCGGGCAAGTCGTCGCTGACCGACGAGCTGCTGCGCCGCTTCCGCCTCGACCAGGCCGACAAGCTCCGCCTCGCGGTGATCGCCGTCGACCCCACCCGGCGGCGCGGCGGCGGGGCACTGCTCGGCGACCGCATCCGGATGAACGCCATCGACGGCCCGAACGTGTTCTTCCGCTCGCTGGCCACCCGCGGCGCCAGCGAGGTGCCCGAGTGCGTCACCGACGTGATCGCCGCGGCGAAGTGCTGGGGCGCCGACCTGGTGATCGTCGAGACGCCCGGCATCGGCCAGGGCGACGCGGCGATCGTGCCGTACGTCGACGTGCCGATGTACGTGATGACCCCGGAGTTCGGCGCCGCCAGCCAGCTGGAGAAGATCGACATGCTCGACTTCGCCGAGGTCGTGGTGATCAACAAGTTCGAGCGCCGCGGCGCCGAGGACGCGCTGCGCGACGTGCGCCGCCAGTACGCCCGCAACCGTGAGCTGTTCGGCGTCGACCAGGCCGAGCTGCCGGTGTTCGGCACCGTGGCGTCACGGTTCAACGACGACGGCGTGACCGCGCTGTACCAGCACCTGCGCGGCGTGCTCGCCGGGCACGGCCTGGTCACCCACGAGGGCGCGCTGGCCGCGCCGGACACGAAGACGTCCACGCACGTCGGCGTGATCGTCCCGGCCAGCCGCCAGCGCTACCTCGCCGAGATCACCGAGACGGTGCGCGGCTACCACGCGGTCACCTCACAGCAGGCCGACGCCGCCCGCCGCCATCAGCAACTCGTTGCAACTGCAACGACCTTGGCGGCGCACGGGAAGCCGACCGGCGACGTCGATTCGCTCGCCGAGTCGGCAGCCACCGAGGTCCTGCCGGCCACCCGGGCACTGCTCGACGAGTGGCCCGTCCGGCGTGCAGCGCTCAGCGGTCCCGACCGTCCGGCGCGGGAGTCGTTGTCGGGCACGCTCGTGCCGAAGCTGGCGCTGCCGTCGTTCGACGACGCCGCCCCGCTCGTGCGCTGGCTGCGCAGCGAGAACCTGCCGGGCCACTTCCCGTACACGGCCGGCGTCTTCCCGTTCAAGCGGGAGAACGAGGACCCGGCGCGGATGTTCGCCGGCGAGGGCGGCCCGGCGCGCACCAACCGGCGGTTCAAGCTGCTGTCGGAGGGCCAGCCGGCCACCCGCCTGTCGACCGCGTTCGACTCGGTCACGCTGTACGGCTTCGACCCGGGCGAGCGTCCCGACATCTACGGCAAGGTCGGCAACTCCGGCGTGTCGATCGCCACGCTCGACGACATGGAGGTGCTGTACGGCGGGTTCGACCTGTGCAGCCCGACGACGTCGGTGTCGATGACGATCAACGGCCCGGCGCCGACGATCCTGGCGATGTTCCTGAACACGGCGATCGACCAGCAACTCGTTGCATTTGCAATGAGTTCGGGACGGGAGCCGACGGCCGAGGAGGCCGCTGAGGTCCAGGCCAGGACGCTGCGCTCCGTGCGCGGCACCGTGCAGGCCGACATCCTCAAGGAGGACCAGGGCCAGAACACGTGCATCTTCTCCACCGAGTTCAGCCTGGGGGTGATGGCCGACATCCAGGAGTGGTTCGTCCAGCACGAGGTGCGCAACTTCTACTCGGTGTCGATCTCCGGCTACCACATCGCCGAGGCCGGCGCGAACCCGATCAGCCAGCTGGCCTTCACCCTGGCCAACGGGTTCACCTACGTCGAGGCCTACCTCGCCCGCGGGATGAAGATCGACGAGTTCGCCCCGAACCTCAGCTTCTTCTTCTCCAACGGGATGGACCCCGAGTACACCGTGCTCGGCCGGGTGGCCCGGCGGATCTGGGCGATCGCACTGCGCGACCGCTACGGGGCGAACGATCGCAGCCAGCGCCTCAAGTACCACATCCAGACCAGTGGGCGGTCGCTGCACGCCCAGGAGATGGCGTTCAACGACATCCGCACCACGTTGCAGGCGCTGTGCGCGATCTACGACAACGCCAACAGCCTGCACACCAACGCCTACGACGAGGCAGTCACGACGCCCACGGCCGAGTCGGTGCGCCGGGCGCTGGCGATCCAGCTGGTGATCAACCGGGAGTGGGGCCTGGCGACGAACGAGAACCCGCTGCAGGGCTCGTTCGTCGTCGAGGAGCTCACCGACCTGGTCGAGGAGGCCGTGCTGTCCGAGCTGGACCGCATCTCCGAGCGCGGCGGCGTGCTCGGGGCGATGGAGACCGGCTACCAGCGTGGGCGGATCCAGGACGAGTCGATGCTCTACGAGCAGCGCAAGCACGACGGCACGCTGCCGATCGTCGGCGTCAACACGTTCCTCGACCCGAACGCCGCCGAGGTCACCCACGAGATCGAGCTGGCCCGCAGCGACGACGACGAGAAGCACGACCAGATCTCACGCCTGCGGAGGTTCCAGGCGGCGCACGCCACCGAGTCGGTGCCGATGCTGGAGCGCCTGCGCCAAGCCGCCCTCGACGGCGACAACATCTTCGCCGTCCTCATGGACGCCGTCCGCTGCTGCACCCTCGGCCAGATCACCGACACGTTGTTCGAAGTCGGCGGCCGCTACCGCCGGAACGTGTAGGCGCTCACGGGTTTGCGCGCCGGCGGATCCCAGGTTTGTGTCAGCGCACGAACCGACGTGTGAGTTTGTGCGCTGACGCAGATTCGGCTGGCGCCATCGCCCGGACGATCTCGACGTCGCAATCCTCGAAGTCCTGGAGTTGCGGGTGGCGACCCGGGCCCCACGCGAGCGGGCGACCGCGCCGATCTGGGCGTCGAACGCGCTGATCGGCCTGCCCAGCGCACGACGCCCGGCGGTGATCGTGGCGTAGGCCTCCGCTGCCGGGCTGTCGAAGGGCAGGACACGTCCTCGGAACTCGCCGCTCAGGATTGCTCGGACGGCTTCGGTCAACTCGCGCCGGCGCTTCCCGTCGGGCAGTAGCACCAGCAGGTACAGCAGTTCGGCCTCGGTGATCGTCGTGATGAACAGCGACGACGACGGCTGCGATGCCATCCATGCCGAGAGGACCGGTCCGGCTGGCGGCGGATCGAGGTGCCGGCGGATCCGCTGATAGAGGTCAGAGGTCTCGTCGCCCCGCACGGCGAGCTCCGCACGAAGGATGCTGCGGGCCTCCTCCTCCATCGAACGTCCGGAGGCGGCAGCACGCAGACGGAGCCGCCGCTTCGACTCGGGGTCGACGTTGCGAATCGTGATGGCAGACACGGCGTCACCTCCTGTCAGCATTGCTGGCACTATCAGCAGTGCTGACTTGCGTGTCGCCGAGTGTTCAGCTCGAGGTCGGGGGTTGCAGGAGGGCGGTGGCTTCGACGAGGGCGTTGCGGCCGGTCGTCGCCGTCACCTGGACGAACCAGTCGGGGGTCTGGGTCGGGTGGGCGAGCAGCTGGGTGCCGGTGAGCTTCGACTGCAGGGTCACCTCGCCGAGCGACGGGGCGGTGGCGTCGATGGTCGGGTCGGTGTTGCTGTCCGGCTCGACCGACGTCGGGCCCTGGAGCACGACGAGCACGTCGGCGCCGTTCGTGTAGACGTCGACGTAGCTGGTGACGACGGCCGTCGCCGCGCCGGTCGAGGTGTCGGTGCCGATGCCCTGCGACGACGGGTCGGTCGCGTTCTGCTGCCACGTGAAGCGGCCCTGCAAGATGTAGCCGGGCGGCGCCTGGCTGAACGACCAGTACGACGAATCCGTCGGGACGCCGTCGATCGGGGTGAGCACCATCCCGCCGTCGTCGAGTCCGGGCGGGGTGCCGGTGATCGCGAAGTCGGCGTCGGTGAGGCTCGGCGCAGTGTCGACGTCGGTGGCGGTGAGGTGCTCGAGCAGCGCGCCGTCCTCGACGGCGACCTGCTCGAGGACGAGGCCGGCGGCGTCGACGCACACGTCGGCGTAGGTGGTGTCGGTCGGCTTGGTCAGCTCGTAGTTCTCCAGCGGTGATCCGGTCCGGTACACCTGACACTCGCGGCCGAGCAGCTCACGGCGCTCGCCGAGCACGAACGTGCCGTCGTCGACGAGGTCGCCGAGCACGGCGTCGAGCCGCCAGTCGCCGATCCCGGCACCGGGCAGGACCGCCTCGACCTGCTGGTCCTCGTCACCGGCGGACACCGTCGCGTGCAGCCCGAGATCGCTGATGATCGTCGCCTGCAGGTCGCCGCCGGGCGGGGCACCGTCGCGGTCCTCGATGTGCGTGGCGAACGGCCGGCGGACCCGGAACGACTCGGTCGACGTCGAGTACGTGCGGGTCTCGGGGGCGGGCGCGGTGTCGGCGACGTTGTTCGCCCCGTCGGTGGTGACCAGCTCGTAGGTGATCGTGTACTCGGTCGGGACCGCGTCGAGCGCCAGCGCGCCGGTGGCGCCCTCGACGGGGGTCGCCGACAGCAGCGTGCTGCGCGGCTGGCTGACGCCGCTGCTGCCGCCCGTCACCAGCGCGGCGACGACGGCGATGCCGAGCAGCGCGGCGAGCCCGCCGACGGCGATCAGCCAGCGCCGGCCGCGGTGCGGCTCCTCGTCGACGACGAGCTCGCCGTCCGGACGCGCGTTGCGCCGCCGCGTGGCCACCTGGGCGCGCTGGCGAGCCTGACGCTCGCGGGTGCTGCGGGTGGCCATCGCCCCGATGCTGGCACGCCTCGGTTGGAGCACGGTGAGAGGAGGAAGACTGGAGCCATGAGCGACCACATCGATGTCCGCGACGTGCCCGAGCACGGGCGCTTCGAGATCACCGTGGGCGGCGAGCCCGCCGGTTTCGCCGACTACCGGCGCGACGGCGACGTCGTCGCGCTGCCCCACACCGTCATCGACCCACGGTTCCGCGGTCGCGGGCTCGGCGCCGTGCTGGCCACCGCAGCGCTCGACTCGTTGAAGGCCGAGGGCGTCAAGGTCCTGCCGCAGTGCTGGTTCGTGCGCGACGTGATCGCCGCCAACCCCGACGAGTACCTGGCGATGGTGCCGAGCGGGCAGCGTGGCGCGTTCGGGCTACCGGTGGGATGCTGAGCGGATGATCATCGTCATCGCACCGCGCGACGGCGGCGAGCCGGGCATCGGCCTGGACGACGCCGACAACTGCAACGCGTTCCACCTCGAAGCCCGCGGCGTCGACGCTGCCGGCGTGGCCGCCACCCTGGCCGCGGCCGGCGCCGGTCGGGTCGCCGGTGACGACGCGTTCGTCGAGCGCGCCGCTATCGAGCGCATGGCCGCCGATGCCGGCGTCGCCGAGGACTGGAACGAGCGCTACCAGGGCATGCTCGCCTACGCCGGGAAGAAGGGTTGGCTCGACGCCGACGGTCTGGTCCAAGCCCACATCGAGTGGCGCTGACGCAAACCGAGACGAACACCACCCTCCGCCTGCAGCGTTGCAATCTGTTATATCGACACGTCGTTGATATAACGACGTATCACCAGCGGTCCGCCGGAGGGGGTGCTGATCACCCTCGACGAGGTCCATGCTGCCGATCGCTCCGAGCTCGGTGAGCTCGGGAACGCGATCCAGCACCTGCTCCGCCAGGACCGGCCGGTGGCCATCGTCGTCGCTGGTCTGCCGATCGTCGAACGCGACGACGTCGCGACGTTCCTGACCCGTTGCACCAAGCCGCCCCTGGACGATCTGTCCCCCGATGCGGTGCGCGTCGGGTTCCAACGAACCGCGGCAATCGGCGGTGGCCGGTTCAGCGCTGCCGCCGTCGAGCTCGCCACGGAGGTCGCCGCCGGCTACCCGTACATGGTCCAACTGGTCGGCTACTGGGCGTGGGAGCGCAGCAACGACGGCGTGATCACGATCGATGACGTGCGCTCGGCGCTGGGACGTTGCGAGCACGAGCTGATCGAGGCGCTCACCGGCCTGCCGGCACAGCAGCTGCCGCAGATGGAGCAGCGCTATCTCGACGCGATGGCGAGCGAGGACGGACCCGCATCGACGGGTGAGATCGCCCGCCAGCTCGGCAGGACACCGCAGTACGCGAACGTGCTACGCACCCGCCTCATCCAGCGAGGTCTGATCGAGGCCGCCGGCACGGGGCTCGTCGACTTCACGATCCCTGGCCATCGCGCACGGCTCCGCGTCGCCCACCACCAACAGCGGCGTGACTCATCGCGATCCGACCCGACGGGTGACATCTAGCCTCCGCCCGATGGGCGACGTCGTCTTCCACCTCGCGCTGGCCGGCGACTGGGCGGCCGCGCAGGCCGCGGGTGAGTACCGCATCAGCACCCGAGGGCGCACCCTGGAGCAGGAGGGGTTCGTCCATGCGAGCCGCCTCGATCAGACGGCCGGCGTAGCGGGGCGCTACTTCGCCGGTGCCGGGCCGCTGGTGCGGCTGTACGTCGACCGGTCACGGGTGACCGCGCCCGTGGTCGACGATCCGGTGCCGGCGCAGAACGACGTCTACCCGCACGTCTACGGGCCGTTGAACCTCGACGCGGTGATCGCCACGTCGCCGACCGATCCCGAGGCCGCGGCAGATCCGGCGTGGGCCGCGTCGCCGGTGCCGCTCGTCGTCGGCGTCACCGGCCACCGTCACCTCCTCGACCGCGCCGACGTCGAGGACCGTGTGGCGTCGGTCGTCCGGACGATCGCGGCACGCGCCGAGCCGGACGGCTGGCAGGTCGTGTCCGCGCTCGCCGAGGGCGCCGACCGGATCGTCACCGCCGCAGCCCTCGCCGAGGGCGCCGGGCTCGACGCGGTGCTGCCCCTGGAGGTCGACGACTACGGCCGCGACTTCACCGCCCCGGGCTCGCTCGACGAGTTCCACGGCCTGCTCGACCGCGCCGCCTCCGTCTCGGTCACCGGCGCCTGGCCCGGCGGCGAACGTGCGCGGGCGTACGCCAACGCGGGCGAGGCGATGCTGCAGCGCTGCAACGTGCTGATCGCACTGTGGGACGAGCAGCCGGCGCGAGGACTGGGCGGCACGGCCGAGGTCGTCGCCGCGGCCCTCGGCGCCGGCATCGAGACGATCGTCGTGCCGGTGCACCGCGAGACGCCGGCATGAGGCTGTTCGCCTCCGAGCGGCGGCGGTGGTACGTGCTCGCCACCCTGTGGGTGGTCGTGGTCGTCCTCGGCGTCGGCGGATACCTGCAGCAGTCCCACGATGCCGGCCTCGGCCGCTCCGGCCTCGACAACCTCTACCTCACCCTGCAGCTGGCCACGCTCGACTACAACGGCGGCGGCACGGCGATCAACTGGCGCCTGCAGATCGCCCGCTTCGTCGCCCCGGTGATGGCCGCGTCGACGCTGCTGCAGGCGGCGTCGGTGGTGTTCCGCGATCAGTTCCAGCGGTGGCGGGTGCGCCGCTTCGCCGGCCACACCGTCGTGTTCGGGCTGGGGCCCGTCGGGTCGCGCCTCGCCCTGGCGCTGGCCGCCGACGGCCGGCGCGTCGTCGGTGTCGACGTCGCCGGCGCGCCCGGCGTCGACGGCCTGCGCGGCAACGGCCTGCCGGTGGTCACCGGCGATTCCACCGACCCGACCGTGCTGCGCGCCGCGCGGGCGGCGCACGCGACGAGCGTGATCGCCGCCCACGGCGACGACGCCCAGAACGTCACACTCGCCACGGCGTTGAGCGGGCTGGACTTCCCGGCCGGCAGGGCGCCGCTGCGCTGCTCGGTGCACCTCGAGGACCTGTCGCTGACGCAACTGCTGACGACGAGGGCGATCGGTGGCGCGTCGGCGGTGCGCACCGAGTTCTTCAACGTCCACGCCGCCGCGGCGCGCTCGCTCGTCGAACAGGTCCCGGGGGTCGCCGCGGGCGACGGCCAGCCGCACGTGGTGGTCGCCGGGTTCGGCCGCTTCGGGTCGAGCGTGCTGGTCGCGCTGGCCCAGCGCCACGAGTCCGGCGACCCGCTGCGGGTGACGATCGTCGACCCCGGTTCGTCGGGCAAGTGGCAGGCGCTGGTGATGCGCCACCCCGGGCTGGTCGACCGCACCGACACCCACTGCCTCGACCTCGACCTGCGCTCGCCGACGCAGGCCGTCGCCGAACGGTTCCTCGCCGAGCTCGTCGACCCGCGGCCGACGCTCGTCGTCATCGCCACCGACGAGGAGTCCGACGCGCTGACGACCGGGCTGTTCGTGTACCACACGCTCGCCGACACGTCGGTGCCGATCGTCGTGCGGACCCGCTCGGACAGCGGTCTCGCCGGTATCGTCGGCTCGGCGGACGAGACGTCGGGCTTCCCCGGGCTCACCGTCTTCCCGTTCCTCGACCGGGCCTGCACCATCGACATGGTCGAGGGCGGGATCCGCGAGCAGATCGCCCGCAGCGTTCACGCCGACCACCTGGCCCACAGCACGACGCCCGGCGTCGGTCTGCACCGCCCGTGGGAGCAGCTCGACGACGCCGAGCGGGAGAGCAGCCGGGCGTCGGCCGACGGGATCGTCAGCGGGCTGACCGGCCTCGGCTACCGGCTCGTGCCGCTGGCTCGATGGGACGCCTCGCCGGCGCCGCTCGGCGAGGAGGAGCGCGATGCGCTCGCCGCCGCCGAGCACGAGCGCTGGCGGGCGGAGCGTCTCGCCGCCGGCTGGGCCTACGGCGACGTCCGCGACGACGCCAGCAAGCGCAACCCGCTGCTCGTCCCGTGGTCCGACCTGCCCACCGACGCGAGGGAGCGCAACCGCGAAGCGATCGACCTCATCCCCGCCCAACTCGCGCGAGCCGGAGTGACGATCGTCGACGCTCGATTCGCTCGCTGACGCTCGCTCATCTCGGTCGAGCTTCGAAGAGCGGCCTGCGGCCGCACCCAGCTGGCAATGCGCCTCACGCACAGCGAGTCGGCGCACGGCGGAGGGGGATCGCGGAGCGCCCCCTCCGCACCACCCCCACGCGTCTACTGGGTCAGTTGTGCTGCTGAAACGTTCGGATCATGGCGTCGAGTTGGTGGACCATTTGCGCGAGCTGGGGGTGGGGGGCGGCGGTGGCCCTGGCTTGGTGCAATGCGGCGAGGGCTTCGGGGATGCGGCCGAGGAGGCCGAGCAGCTCGCCGCGGTTGGCCGTGGCGAGCAGCGCGCCCTGGCCGTCGCCCGACGCCTGGGCGATGCGCAGCTGTTCGTCGACGGCGGCGAGCGCGCCGGCAAGGTCGCCCTGGTAGCGCAGCACGATCGCCCGGTTGCCGACGCAGGCGGCCAGCCCGACGGCGTTGCCGGTGCGCCGGCAGATCGCCTCCTGCTCGTCGAGCAGCGGGACCGCCCGCGCCAACGTGGCCCGGTCGACGTTGGTCGCATCGCCCGGCACGCCCTGCGGCTGGGCCCGGTTGATCAGCAGCAGCGCCCGTTCGCCGAGCGCCCGCTGCAGGCCGTCGTCGTCGCTGAGCGCCCGGCTGGCGGTCGCCAGCGTGTCCCACAGCCCCTCGGCGAGGTCGACCGCGCCGGTCTGGTACGCCAGGCCGATGCCCAGCTCGCCCCACTGCTTGGCGGCCGGCGGCCGGCCGAGCAGCAGCGCCGAGCCAGCCGCGCCGGCGAAGTCCGCGGCCGCGCCGACGAGGTCGCCGGTGGCCTGACGCGCCTGGGCGCGGTTGGCCAGCAACGGCAGCAACAGCGTGTGCAACTGGGCCGCGCGCAGGGCCGGCTCGGCCAGGCCGTACTCGGCGAGCGCGTCGGGGTAGCGGCCGGCGGCGATCGCCAGCGTGCCGATGTTGGCGTGGGCGGCGGCGATCAACTCGGCGTTGCCGGTGGACTCGGCGACGCGCAGCTGCTCGCGGTGCGCGACGTCGCAGCCGGCGAGGTCGCCCTGCTCGCGCCGCGCCGTGCCGACGAGGCCGAGTGCGCTGGCGACGACCGACCGGTCGTCGACCTGGCGGGCGGTCAGCTCGGCCTCGCGGGCCGCAGCCTCGACGCCGGGCCAGTCGCCGCGCTGACTGGCCACGTGGGCGCGCCCGGCGAGCACGCGCGACAGCAGCGTCGCGTCGTCGAGGCGGCGGGCATGATGCTCGGCCTCCGCTGCCGCCACGTCGGCGGCGGCGAGGTCGCCGCGAGCGGCGTGCATGTTGATCTGGTTGACCAGACCTTCGACGAGGCCGCGCACGTCGCCGAGCTCGCGAGCGGTCTCGACGTGCGCGGCGGACAGGTCGAGCGCAGCCGCCACGTCGCCGCGGTCCATCAGCACGACCGACTGCGCGGCGAGGGCCCGGGCGATGCCCGGACGGTCGGCGAGGTCGCGGCAGATGCGCTCCTGCTCGCGCATCAGCGCCAGCGCGTCGTCGGGGCGACCGGACCGGCGCATCAGCTCGGCGCGGTTGCCGAGACAGGCCTGCAGCCCGGCGAGGTGGTCGTCGGCACGGCAGATCGCCTCCTCCTCGGCGCTCAGCGCGAGCGCCTCGTCCAGCCGCCCGAGGTCGCGCGCAGCCATCGCCAGGTTGCCGAGCGCGGCGGCGAGCATCGCCTGGTCGCCGGCGGCGCGGCAGCGGTCCGCGGCCTCGCGCAGCGGTGCCTCGGCACGCGCCGCGTCGCCGCGCAGCCACCATCCTGCGCCCTGGTTGACGAGCGCGGCGCGCAACCCGCCGTCGCCCGTTCCCGGCGCCTCGGTGGACGCCTCCGGCCGCAGCCGGGCCGCGGCGACGAGGTACTCGTCGAGGCGCAACGCCTCGTCGGGATGCCCGAGGTCGGTGAGCAGCCGAGCGAGACCCCACACGAGCTGGCGGCGCGGCGCACCCGGCGCCTCGACGTCGTGCGCTGCCGGGTCGTCGAGCACGGCGCGGTAGATCTCGGGCGCGAGCGCCCCGGCCTCGGCGGCGCGCGCCCACCATCGCCGCACGTCGTACGGGGCGCGGCGGTAGGCGGTCTCGACGAACCCGAGGTCGCCCAACGTCGCGACGAGGCCGGCGCTGTCGCCGGCGGCGATCTGCTGCCACGCCAGCTCGTCGACCACACGGTCGCCGAGCGGCTGCGCGGCGAAGTACGCGGCCAGCCGGGCATGTGCGGCGCGCCGGCCGTCGTCGTCACCGACGGAGCGATCGTCACCGGCACGACGGTCCGCAGGAACGCCGCGGTCCACGCCGGTGGCGGCAACGCTGTCTCCGCCGGTGCCGAGGTAGCGATCCTCGACGGCGCGGCGGATGTGATGGTTGGCGAAGCCGACGAGGCCGTTGCGGTCGACCAGCTGGCCGAGGGCGGCGAGGTACACGGGCGACAGCACGGCGCGCGGCAACGGCGCGCCGGCGGTCGCGCCCAGCAGGTCGAGCAGCTCGGCCTCGCCGAGCCCGCGGTGCGCCGCCCACAGCGAGCTGAACAGGTCGCGCACGAGGCCGGGACGGTCGCGCTCGAAGTCACGCTCGTAGCGGGCCAGGATCTGCTCGAGCAGGTCGTCGATCGCCGCCGCGGCGAGCAGGCCGTCGATCGCCGGGCCGAGCGTGAAGTGGTCGCCGTGCTGGCGCAGCTCGTCGAGCACGATCCGCAGGAACAGCGGGCTGCCGGTCTGCGGCGCGGTCGCCAGCCGGGCCAGGTGGGCCTCGTCGAGCCCCTTCGCGTAGCGGGCCAGGAACTGCACGATCAGCGACCGCCGCTCGCCGGCGTCGAGCTCGGGCAGACCCGACACCACCCAACCGCGCTGCTGCGCGGACTCCAAGGGACGCCCACCGCTCGACGTGACGACCAGGCGGACACCCAGCGGGATCGACCGCGGCAACCACACCAGGTCCGGCGCGCCGTCCTCGTCGTCGAGGCGATCCGCCCCGTCGAGCACGACGATCGGCCGCAGACTCGCCGCGGCGGCGAACGCCTGGGCGAGCGCGCTGCGCAGCGCGACGTCGTCGGCCAACGCGTCCGACCCCGGCGGCTCGACGCCACGAGCGCGGGCCAGCTCGGTGACGAGACGGCGGGCCACGGCCCGCCAGCTCGCCGCCGCCGGGTTCGCGCCGACGTAGTGCTCGACCACGACGTCGCCCACGTCGCGCCGCGAGCACGCCCATGCGGCCACCGCCGAGGTGGCGCCGGCGCCGGACGCCGCGCCGAGCAACAGCGGTGGACCGTCGCCGCCGGCGGCGTCGTCGAGGACCGCGTCGACCGCCGGCCGCGCGACGAACCCGGTCGTGCGGGCCAGTGCGTAGGCCGCGTGATCGGCGTTGTCGCGCGCCGCCGGATCCGGGGGCGCTGGGTCCGGGTACAGCTGCTCGATCAGTGCGGTGAGGTCGGCCAGCACCTGCTCGCCGAGCTGCACCGGGTCGGCGAAGTCACGCGTCGGGTGCACGCTGGCGCGCACACGTTCACGAAGGTCGTCGAGCGCCACCCGACCCTCGTCGCTGTCCTCGACGTAGGTCGGCCGGGCGTCGTCGCCGACCGTGTCGAGCCACGCCGGGTCGCGCAGGTAGAACAGCGCGTGCCCCGCGGCGTCGGGGTCGTTGAGGACGCCGTGGAGGATCTCCAGCTCGGTGACCGAGCGGCCGGCGCCGGCGCTCAGCCAGCCCATCCGCTCGGCGAGCGCCGCCGGGATCGCGTCCGGCACCCAGCCGTAGCGCTGGCCGAGCAGGCCGATGAAGAACGGGCGGGTGCGGTCGATCTCGTCGAGGCAGATCGCCAGGACGTCGCCCTCGGCCTTCTGCTCGTCGGTGACGCCCCAGCGCAGGTCGATCTCACCCCACGTCACGCCGCGCTGCTCGCACAGGCGGCGGATCTGCGGGAAGACGCGCTTGACCAGCTCGTCGCGCTCGGCCTGCATGTCCCGGAAGGTGCTCGACACGAACACCCGGACGACGCGCGGCGCGTCGCCGGCCATCCCGCCCATCGACGGTCGTCAGCTCCCGCGGGACCTGGCTCCAGGCGACGTCCTTGTCGACGCGGGGCTCGCCGGGCAGGCCGAGGACCTGTTCGCCGAGGATGTTGCGCATGATCTCCGACGTGCCGCCCTCGATCGAGTTGGCGCGGACGCGCAGGAACGCGTGGCCGGTGCCGCTCGACGCGCCCGTCGCCTCCAGGCTCTCGGGACGGCGGAACGTGTAGTCGTAGCCGATCTGGCCGTTGGCGCCCTTGAGCGTGACGCAGAAGTCGTAGACGTCCTTGTTCAGCTCGGCCATCGCCAGCTTGGAGATCGACCCGCCGGGACCGGGGTTGCCGACCCGGGCCATCGCCGCGGTGCGCTGGTTCGACAGCCGGGCCACCTCGCCGCGCACCCACAGCTGCATCAGCTGGTCGCGCTTGGCCGGCGTCTTCTGCGACTCGTCGAGCTCCTGCCAGATCGCCACCGCATCACCGGCGCTGCCGCCGCGCGCCGAGCGGCCACCGGCCTCGCCACCGCCGATCGCGGTGCGCTCGTTCATCAGCGTCGTCAGTGCGACGCGCCAACCCTCGCCGGTCGCACCGATGCGGTTGGCGTCGGGGATGCGCGCGTCGGTGAGGTACACCTCGTTGAACTCCGCCTCGCCGGTGATCTGGCGCAGCGGGCGGACCTCGACGCCGGGCGAGTGCATGTCGACGGCGAAGTAGGTCATCCCCTTGTGCTTGGGCTGCTCGGGGTCGCTGCGGGTGACGAGCATCCCCCAGTCGCCGAGGTGGGCGAGCGTGTTCCACACCTTCTGGCCGTTGACCACCCACTCGTCGCCGTCGCGCTCGGCCTTGCAGGCCAGGCCGGCGAAGTCCGATCCGGCGCCCGGCTCGGAGAACAGCTGGCACCAGCGGACCTCGCCGGTGAACATCGGTCGCAGGAAGCGGTTCTTCTGCTCGTCGGTCCCCCACGTGTGGATCGTCGGCCCGGCGAGGGCGATGAAGAACGTCGACGGGTCCTGGGCCTCGGCGCCGGCCTCGCGCAGGCGGCGCTCGACGTGGCGGTTGAGATCGGGGCGGACGCCGAGCCCGCCGAAGCCCTCGTCGAAGTGCACCCAGGCCAACCCGTGGTCGAAGCGGGCGCCGCGGAACGTGATCCGGTCGGTCGATCGCGGGTCGCAGGCGGCCAGCAAGGCGTCGACCGCCGCGTCGACCTTGCGGGTGGCGTCGTCGGCGGCGATGGCATCGGTGTCAGTCACGCGTGCATTCTCACTGCGCGGCGGCGAACCGGCAAGGTGATCGCCCGACTGGGGACCCCACCGCCGCCGGCTCCTACGCTGCGGCGTCATGGCCGTCGAACGCTTCCCGGTGGAGGCGGGGCACATCATGATGTTCGCCCGCGCCATCGCCGACCCGAACCCCGTCTACTCCTCCGAGGAGGCCGCGAAGGCCGCCGGGCTGCCGGGCATCCCCGCGCCGCCGACGTTCGTCCAGGCGAGCGCGCAGTACGACGAGGACTACGTCCTGCGCCCGCAGATCGGCAAGCCGTGGTTCGGCTCCGGCAAGAACGCGACGAGCCTGCCGCCCAAGGAGGAGGGCTCGTCCGGCGGTGGCGGCGGCGGCAACGGCGGCGGGCTGCACGCCGAGCAGCACTACGAGTACCACCGCCCGCTGATCGCCGGCGAGGTGCTGACGACCACGGTCGTCCCCGGCAAGTCGTGGACGAAGGAGGGCCGCCGCGGCGGCACGCTGCAGTTCAGCGAGTCGATCATCGAGTACCGCGACCAGGCCGGTGAGCTGGTCGTCACCGCCCGCGGGGTCGGGGTGCGCACCGGGAAGGTCGTGGAGCAGTGATCAAGGCAACGGACATCAAGGTCGGCGACTGCCGTGAGGAGGTCGTCGTCGACGACCTCAGCCGCACGCAGATCGTCATGTACGCCGGGGCGTCGGGCGACTACAACCCGCTGCACTCCGACGACAGGTTCACCACCGAGGTCGCCGGCTACCCGAGCGTGTTCGCCCACGGGATGCTGTCGATGGGGATGAGCGGCCGGGTGGTCACCGACTGGGTCGGCATCGACGCGCTGAAGTCCTACGGCGTGCGCTTCTCCAAGCAGGTCTTCCCCGGGGCGACGCTGACGACGACGGTCACCGTCAAGAACATCGACACGAGCGGTGACGAGCCGGTCGTCGAGCTCGACGTGTCGACCAAGGACCAGAACGGCGACGTGGTCGTCGTCGGCTACGCGACGGCTCGGCTGCAAGCCTGACCTTCGCCCTGGCTCTGGGGCCAGGGCTCGCTGCGACATGGCGGCGTGCGCTTCCTAGGCTTGCCGGATCATGGCTCGCCGGCAGCGCAGGGCGCTCTCCCCGCTGCGTGAGCTCCTGGCCGCCGAGTCGGCCGGCGCGGTCCTCATCGCCGTCGGCGCGGTCGTGGCGCTGGTGTGGGCGAACTCGCCGTGGCAGGCGTCGTACGAGCGGCTGTGGGGCCACCGGCTCTCGGTGCCGATGGTCGGACGGGACCTCGACCTCGACCTGCGCCACTGGGTGAACGACGGGTTGATGACCGCGTTCTTCCTCCTGGTCGGCCTGGAGATCCGCCGCGAGCTGGCGACCGGTCACTTCGCCCGGCGCAAGGCGGCGGTGCTCCCCGTCGCCGCGGCGCTCGGCGGGATGGCCGCGCCGGCGCTGCTGTACCTGGCGATCGCCGGCGCCAGCGCGCCGCGCGGGTGGGGCGTGCCGACGGCCACCGACATCGCCCTCGCCGTCGGCGTCGTCGGCGCGCTCGGTTCGCGTGTGCCCGGCTCGGCGCGAGCGCTGCTGCTCGGCCTCGCCGTCGTCGACGACGTCGGCGCGATCGTGATCATCGCCGTCGCCTACTCGTCGGGCGTGGAGCTCGGTTGGCTGGCCGTCGCCATCGGCTGCTTCGCGATCGCCGTCGTCATGCGCCGCTTCGTCGCCACGTCGGTCGTGCCGTTCGTCGTCATCGGCGTGGCGATGTGGATCGCGATGTTCGAGAGCGGCATGCACCCGACGCTGACCGGCGTGGCGATGGGGCTGCTCGCCCCGGTGGCGGTCGTCGAGCGGTTGGAGCACCGGCTGCACCCGTGGACCAGCTACGCGATCGTCCCGCTGTTCGCCCTCGCCAACGCCGGCATCGAGCTGAGCCGTTCGCACATGCGTGACGCGCTGTCGTCGCCAATCGCCTGGGGCGTGTTCGCCGGCCTCGTCGCCGGCAAGCCGCTCGGCGTCGTCGTCGGCTCGCGGCTGGCGATCCGCGGCGGCGTCGCGACGCCGCCCGCTGGCGCGAATCGCCGGCACCTGCTCGGCATCGGCAACGCCGCCGGGATCGGCTTCACCGTCGCGCTGTTCGTCACCGAGCTGGCCTTCACGGACGAGGCCCAGCGGGACGACGCCAAGCTGGCGATCCTGACCGCGTCGATCGTGGCCGCACTGCTGGCGCTCGTCGTGCTCGGACGTGGCCGCTCGGTACCATCCACCGCCGAGCCAGCCCCTCTAGCTCAACGGTAGAGCAGCGGACTTTTAATCCGTTGGTTCAGGGTTCGAGACCCTGGGGGGGCACCCCGAGATCGTGCGGTCACTGACCGACGAACACTGCCTCGTGGATCTCGTTGCCGGTGCTGCCGGCCGTCGGGGGGCCGACCACGACCACGCGGTCACCGGAGGCGACGACGAGCGGCTGTTGCGGCGAGCCGGTGTCGTCGCCGAACGAGATCGTCGTCGACGGGTCCGGCTGCCAGTGGAGGCTGGACTGATCGGCGGTCCAGATCGTCAGCGTCCGGTCGGGGCCGATGATCGGCGCCACGAGGACGTTGCCGAGGCGCACGAGCCGAGTGAAGATCGGCGTCGGGCCAGGACCCGGTTCGGGCACGGTCACCCAGGTGTTCGACGACGCGTCGAGACGGACGGTGGTGAGCTGCGCGGCGCACTGCCATTGGGCATCGAGGCGCGTCTGCCATCCGGCTGCGTCAGTGGGAACGGTGTCGAGTGGCTTCAACGTGCACCGCTGCGTGTCGGGGTTGAAGACGCTGACGAGCCCATCGTCCGTGGGCACCGGACGGCCGCCGCCGGGCGGTGCGGGGATCTCGGTCCACGTCCGGGCGTCGTCGGACTGCCACAGCACCGGGCCGTCGTCGCGCGAGCCGAAGATGTACCACGGCCCCGGCCCTGGCGTGAACGCGTTGCCGTCCCCGAGCCCGATGAACGCCGGGGCCTCGGGCACCGTGGCCGGCGTCCAGGTCAGCCCGTCGACGCTCCAGAACAGCAGCGAGCCGGCGTCGAGGCGCAGCAGCGTGTCACCGGCAGCCGCGATCCGATCGATGTGCGAGAGCACGTCGCCCCACCGCTCCCAGGTCCGGCCGTCGACGGACCGGTACAGGTGGGCGTCGTTCGGGACCGGGTCGCCCTCGTGGGAGTTCGGCAGCCGGTCCGGGTTGGTCACGGCGATGACGTAGAACGCCTCGGAGGTCGCCGCCGGCGCGCCGACGGCCTTGGCGTCGAACACGTCGAGCGCCGGCTCCTCCCACGTCAGCCCGTCGGGCGAGAACCACACCCGGCCCTGGTTGCGCTCGTCGTCGAAGCCCATCCCGGTGGCGACGAACCCGCCGGGCCCGGCCGTGACACCGTTCGCCTGCGACCGTCCCAACGAGCCGGTGTCGGCGGCCGGCTGCCATGCCAACGTCGCCGGCGTCGACACCGTGGGAGCCGTCGTCGCCGTGGTGCTCGGCGGTGTCGTCGCCGGCACCGTGGCGACGTCGGTGGCGGGGCTTCCGTCGAGGCTGCGCCGACCGCCGAGGCTGACGAGCGCCGCGCCGACGCCGAGCAGCACGACCACACCTGCGGCGACCAGCACCGCCCACCGCCGCCCCGCGATTCGAGATGTGCGCACGGGCACCGCACATCTCACATCGGCATCAGGGGCCGGCACGTCGCGATTCGAGATGTGCGCAGCTGCGCCGCACATCTCGAATCGCGGGGCGGGCGCCGGGGCGACGGGTGCGGCACCGTCGTCGTCGCCTTCGGCGGACGCACCCACCGCTCGGGCAGCGGCCGGCTCCCTCGTGATCAGCTGCCAGATCCGGACGCGGGCGTCGTCGTCGAGAGCGCTCACCTCCGGCCGGCAGCGGGCGAAGGTCGTGATCTCATCCATGCTCGTGCTCACCTCCCTGCTGGCCGCGCTCGCCCATCAGCGAGTGCAGCGTGCGACGGATCCGGTGCAGGCGCGACCTGATCGTCCCGGTCGGGACGCCGGCGATCTCGGCGGCGTCCCGGTACGAACAACCCTCCCAGGCGACGAGGATCAGCAGATCCCGGTCGTCGGCCGGCAGGGCGGCGACAGCGTCGAACAGCGCGGCCACCTCGACGGTTGCGTCCACCCGGGCGTCGACCGCCAGGAGCGGGTCGGTGCCGGGAACGTCGGCGGCAACCGCATACCTCGACCACGCGCGCAGCCGGCGCGTCTCGGTCCGCCAGTGCCGGCGCACCAGGTTCGTGGCGATCCCCAGCAGCCATGCCCGTTCCGAGCCGCGGTCCGGATCGAAGCGCTCCCGCTGTTCGAGGGCGATCCTGAACGTCTCGGCGACGAGGTCCGTCGCCAGCTGCTCGCCGACGCGCCGCGCCACATAGCCGTACACCGAGTCGACGTTCGCCCGGTACCACGTGGCGGCATCACCAGCCTGGATCACCGGCTGATCCGCCGCCTCCACGTCGCCCACACCACACCATTGCCCGCAGCCGCCGCCCGGTTCGGCGACGATGTCGTACAAGGCGCCGGTTGGCGTGTCTCAGGGGTATGGACGTGACGTCGCGCTCGGCCTGCGACCTGTTCTCGTCGTTCGTCGCCGAGTGCGAGCCACGACTGCGGATCGCCCTCGTCGCCGCCTACGGCGCCGACCTCGGCCGGATCGCGACGTTCGACGCGCTGAGCTGGGCCTGGGAGCACTGGGAGCTCGTCGAGACGATGGAGAACCCGGTCGGCTACCTGTACCGCGTCGGGCAGACGTCGGCCCGCCGCCACGGCACCCGGCCGATCCCCACGCCCGACGACCGGCCCGCCACGGTCGAGCTGCCCGACGTCCACCCGGAGCTGGTACCGGCCCTGGCGAGCCTGACCGAGCAGCAGCGCACGGCGGTGATGCTGGTCCACGCGTTCGGCTGGACGGTGCGCGACGCCGCCCACACGCTGGGGATCGCCCCGTCCACGATCCAGACCCATCTCGAGCGGGGCCTGGCACGCCTTCGCCATCTGTTGGAGGTCGACGACACATGAACAGCACCGAGCTCTTCGACGATCTCGCCCAGCTGGGGGCCCGCCTCGCCAGGACGACGCCGCCGGTGACCGCCGACGAGATCGTGCGCGCCGTCGTCGGCACCGAGGGAGCCTCGAGTGAGTCCGGCAACGAGACGACGATCGTGCCGCTGGCTCCTCGTCGCCGCGCAACCGTGACGAGACGACGCGTCGTCGTCCTGACGTTGGCTGCGGCCGTCCTCGTCGCCATCGTCGCGACGGTCACCATCGCCCGCCGCGACACGTCGGCACCGCCCGCATCGCCGCCGTCGGTGCTGGTCCCGTCGCCGGACCCGGCGCGCATCGACTCGTTCCCGTTCCTCGACGATGCCGACCTCCCCACAGCACTTCGCAAGGTCGGCATCGGCGGGACCTTCAGCCAGGCGACCGAGGACGGCGGCTGGGGTGGCTTCGTCGGCGTTCCGGCGCCGGATGATGGTCTGCCGACCAAGCTGACGACGATCGTCGCCTGGCCACCGGGTTGGCAGTGGCCCGGTGGACCGGAGGTGGCGCTGGAGGGCCGGCGGCCCGACGTGACCGAGCTGCGCTGGACCGGCAGCCGGATCATGACGCTGCAGTGGTCGGTCGGCGACAGGTACGTCACCGTCACCGGAGACAGTGGCGACGTCGACGTGCTCTACGAGCTCCTCGACCATGTCGAGCTCGTGAACGACGGCGGCTACGTCCTGCGGGCGCCGCTGCCGGCCGGGCTGACCGAGCTGGTGCCACCGCTGCCCTCGGGCCCGATGGTGATGCCGGGGCTCGGCGACGGCGACGACAGTGGCACGTTCAACCTCTCGGTGCTCCCTCAGTCACCGTTCAACGTGCTGATCGGCGACGACACCGACGCCAAACCCGTCACGATCAACGGCCATCAGGGGATCGTCGCCACCCGCGGGGAGTACACCGACATCGCCTTCCCGATCTGGACCGACGAGTCGGTGTACCTCTCCAGCCGGGTGCTCAGTCGCGACGAACTGATCGCGGTGGCGCGCAAGGTGCGGTTCACCGACCGCCAGACCTGGATCGACCGCTACCAGATGGCGGTCTTCGATCACCCCGAGATGATGATCCCCACCACGACCCAGCCGTGAGGCGAACGTCGTCAGCCCGGGCGGAGGTCGGCGCGCAGGCGGGTCAACGCCGACACGAGCGCCTTGCGGGCCGTGGGCGACAGGGGTGCGAGCAGCTCGTCCTCGTCACGGTGGATCTCCGCGCGGACCGCGTGCATCACCCGCTCGCCCTCGTCGGTGACGACGAGGACGTTGGCCCGACGGTCGGCACCAGGGCGCCGGCGCAGCAGCCCGGCGGCTTCGAGCTCGTCGATGTCGGCGACGATCCGGTTCTTGCTGTAGCCGAGCGCATCCGCGATCTCCGCCTGGTTCGATCCGGGGCGCTGCGCGGCAATCGACACGATCGCGTACTGCCACATCGTCAGGCCATGGCCGGCGGCGGCAGCGTCCTCGATGCGTCGCAGCTCGCGGCTCACCGGCATCAGCAGGGCGAGGAGGTCCTGGCGCCCGTCGTCCACCCGCAGCAAGATACTCGGCCATGATCATCACTCTCTTGTGATCATCACGCTCATGTGATCAACTGACCGCATGAGCGCGGATCAGCTGCAACTCCACCGGTCGTCGATCGCGGCGGCGTCGACGTACGTCGCCCGCGTCACCGACGACGATCTCGGGCGACCGACCCCGTGCAGTGCATGGAACCTCGGGCAGCTGCTGGACCACATGGTCAGCCAGCACCTCGGCTTCGCCGCAGTCGTGCGCGACGGTGCCGCCGAGCCCGATGCGTACCGTCCCGTCCCGTTCACCCTGGCGGCCTGGCAAGCGTCCGTCGACAGCCTGCTCGACGCGTTCGCCGGCGCCGACCTCCAGGCCCGGGTGGTGGAGGTCGAGCTCCATCCGACGCTGCCGCTGCCGATCGGCGTGCTCGTCGGCGCCCAGCTCCTCGACACGGTCGTGCACACGTGGGACATCGCCGCGACGCTCGGCGACACCTACGAACCCGATCCGCAGACCGCCGACGTCGTCCTCCGCATCGCCGAGCCGATCCCCGACGACGACAGCCGCGACCGGCCCGGCGCGGCCTTCGCCCACGCCCTGGCGCCGGGACCGACGCCGTGGGCCCGCACGCTCGCCCTGCTCGGCCGCGACGTCGGCTGGCACCGCTGACCCGACGGCCAGCGAACCGGGCCGCGCCCCGACATCGAGGCCATTGACGCGACGATTCCCTGGCGTGGGCTGTAATCGGCGGGCGGGCGCGGACATCTGTGGGCGTGATCGGAAGGCGGCGGTGACCGTGTGGGGGCGCCGTTGGGGCTGAGCTCAGAGGAGTCGTTCACCGAGATGTTCCGAGAGCAGTACCCCGCGGTGCGCGCCTTCGCGGCGTCGCTGACGTCGGCGGTCGACGTCGACGACGTCGTCGCCGAGACGTTCGCCGTCGCATGGCGGCGCCGCGACGACCTCCCGGTCGAGTGGGTGCGCGGCTGGTTGCTGGGCACGGCCCGCAACGTCGTGCGCAACGACCGGCGCCGCGGCCGGCGGGCGGACCGCTTCGTCGCCCGGCTGCCGTGGCTGCAGCCGACGACGCCTCGCGACCTCGCCGTCGACGTCGCCGAGCTCGACGCGCTGCGCGTCGCACTGGCATCGCTGTCCGAAGCCGATCAGGAGGTGCTGGTGTTGGCGGGCTGGTTCGAGCTGTCCCCCGACGAGCTCGCCGTCGCGCTCGGGGTCACCGCCAACGCGGCGACGGTCCGGCTCCACCGAGCCCGCACGCGGCTGCGCGACGCGGCCGCTCAGGGGTCCGACGACGAGGTCGCATCATGACCACCGACCCGTTCGACGTGCTCGTCGCCGCAGCCCGCCAGGACTGGTCGTGGGAGCAACCCGTCGACCTCGACACCGACACCCGCGCCGCGGCGATCCTGCACCGGGTGATGACCGGGACCGTGGTCGTCCCGCTGGAGCGTGGCCGGCGTCGCCGACGGCACGTGGCGATCGGCGCCCTCGCGGTCGGTGCGCTCGCCGCCGGCTCGGCCGTTGCCGTCGCCGCCGCGAACTGGACGCGGCGGACGCCGTCGACCGTCCGGGCGCTGGCGTGCTGGAACCATGCGCCGCTCGGCGACGACGGCGTGATCATCGGCGTCCGCTTTGTGCGCGGTGAGGATCCCACCGTCACCTGCGCCCGCTCCTGGGAGCAGCCGGAGCACGCCGAGTTCGGGGTGACCCCGCCGTTCGTCACCTGCGTCGCCGACTACGGCACCGCGGTCGTCATCCCGGGAGCCGACGAGACCGCCTGCGACGCTGCCGGCCTCGACCGCTTCGACGGGCGCATCGCCCCCGACATCTGGGAGGTCGCCGCCGCCGAGGACGAGATGGCCGCGCTGGACGAGGCCGGGGCGTGCATGGACCTCGCCACCGCGACCACGACGGTGCGCGCCACGCTCGATCGGCACGGGCTCGGCACGTGGACGGTCTCGCCGGCTCCGGGCGCTGACTTCGCCGGCGAGACCTGTGCGATGTTCGGGTTCGACGAGGCGACCAGCTCGGTGACGATCGCGGCCCGCCCGAAGGACATGGGATGACCGAGCGGGGCGAGCCGGCCGACGACGGCGACATCCGTTGGCTCGTCGTCGCCGACGAGGCGCTCGCCGGGACGTGCGCCGGCTGGCAACGGCACCGACGCTGCACCGACGAGCACGGCCGGCGCCTCCCGGATCCGCATCCCGCATGCCTGCACGCCCAGTTCGTCCACGACCGCACGCTGCTCGAGCACGGATTGCTGTGATCCACCATCCCCGCCGGTCAGGTGGGGACGACAAGCGTCTCGGCGAGCTCGAGCGCGGCCTGCGCCGACGTCGCCGTGATCGCCAGCTGGATGCCCCCACTTCCGGAACGCCTCCTCGATCGACACCTTCGCCACACCCCACGATGCCGCCGGGCACCGGATCGGGTGACAACGTCGGCTCGGCATGGCGAGGCCGCCGTTCAGCGCCTCAGTGCAAGCCGCCGTAACCGCCGCCGAGCAACGGCGGCAGCTCCGGGATCGTGACCGAGCCGACGACGGCGCCGGTCCCGTCGACGAGCTCGAGCCGGCTGACCGTCAGCCCGCCGGGGACCGGGACGGCGAAGTACGACTCGGCGGCGCGCTGGTAGGTGGCGGTGACCGCAATCGTCGTGTCGCCGGTCTGGACCCGCACGGCAGCGACCGCAGGTGGGGCGATCCCGAAGACGACCCCGCCATGGCCGGGTGCGGCCGCGATGCCGGTGGACACGCCGGACTGCGGCGAGTCGTCGGGCTGGCTGAGCCGATCGTTCTCGATCCCCGAGGTGGCTCCGCCGCCGCTGCCGATGGAGACGTAGATGGTGCGCAACGGGCCGGGGTCGACGTCGGCCACCCAGCCGACCCCGTCCAGCGTGCCGGCCAGCCTGGTGTCGTCACCCAACTGCGCCGCACCCGTCACCGGCTCGACCGGCAGCACGCCGGTCGTCCAGCGCAACGCCTGCGCGGCAGCGAGCGCGTCGGCGCTGTCGGCGCTCGGCGCTCCGACGAGCGTCACGGTGTGGTCGTCGTCGAGTTGCCAGCGCAGCGCCGAGTTCTCGTAGACGGCGGGTCGGCCGTCGACCGCGAGGCCGCTGCCAGCCGGCTCGGTGGCGATCTGCGGCGGGCTGGAGACGGACACGTCGTAGCTCCTGCCGTCGGGTCCGTGCAGCCGCGCCCGGTAGATGGAGCCGAACGGCGAGCCGTCGAACGTCAGCGTCGTGAACCCGGATGCGTCGGAGAGCGACCAACCCGCCGGCAGGGCCGCGGCATCGACGATCAGGTGGTCGGCGGAGGGAACCGGCGCGGGGCCGGTGCGCAGGCTGTCGAGGTCGAGCGCCAGTGGTCCCATGACCGTCGTGGGCGACGGGGTCGCCGGCGGTTCGGCGGCGTCGTCCACCCGCAGCGTCTCGAACGCCACCAGACCGGCGACGAGCATCACGACCGCGGCAGCGACGGTGAGCCACGCCCTCGGGCTGCCGGGGCGGCGGCGGCTCGCCGGCACCACGTCGGCAAGGCCGGCGCTGCCGACCGTGGTGTGCTCGGCGCGATGTGCCAGCGCGGCGCGCACGCGGTCTTCGAGGTCGGTGCTCATCCCAGTTCCCTTCGCAAGGTGTCCATGGCCCGTGACGCCAGCGACTTGACGGTGCCGGGGCGGCAGCCGACCAGCTCGGCGATCTCGGACTCGGGAAGGTCGAGCCAGTAGCGCGCCACGATCACCGTGCGCTGCCTGAACGGCAGCCGGTCGACGACGGCCAGCATCCCGGCATACTCGTGCGCCTCCGCGGCGGCATCCGGTGTGGCCGCCCGGCGGTCGCGCAGCAGGCGCCGCTGGCGGCTGCGATGCCAGTTGCGCGCCAGGTTGACGATCACCACGCGCAGGTACGCATCACGGTTCGACAGCTGGTCGTCGCGGTCGCGGACCTTGAGCATCGCATCCTGCGCGAGGTCCTCGGCCACCTCGTTCGATCCGGTCAGCAGGTGCGCCAGCTGTGCCGCGCCGCGGAACGCGGTCGCGTACCAGTCGTCGAACCCGTCCAGCGCCGAACCGGCGCCTGCCCGCACCGCAGTCACACCCCTACGACACCACCGATCGCCCCGCCGGTTCCAACGGCAGCTCGGCCCGACCGTTCAGTTCGGCTGGAGGGCGACGGCGATGTCGTGAAGCTCGTCGCGAGAGGTGCCGGGGTGGGCGACGAGCGCCCAGCGGTCGCAGACGGTCGGGCCGAGCTGGACGACGACGGAGTATCCGTCGGAGATGTCGCCGATCAGCGCCGGGTGGCCGAGCACGGTGATCGTCTCGACGTTGCTCACCGGCTCGGGCAGCTCGCCGCGGCCGCCGTTCCAGATCTCCACCCTGTTCGGTGGATCATCGCTCGCCCACAGGGCGAGACCGTGCACCCGGTCGTACGAGAGGACCTCCCAGTGCGAGTCGAGGCCTTCGGGGTGGAACGGCATCGTCGCCGGGATCAGGCACAGCTGCTCGGACAGGGCGGCGATCGTCGCCGCCCGGGCGCGAGGCGACGCGCCACCCGATCGCCGCGCCCGCGAGCACGATCAGCACGACGGCACCGGCCACGGCAACGACTCGCCGGCGACGGGTTCGCTCGCGACGATGCCGGGCGACGGCGCCGAGGTCGGGCCGCGCCTCGATGGGTGCGACGGCGTCGTGCAGGGCGTGGCGCACGGCGTCCTCGACGTCGTTCATGGTTCGATCACCTTCCGCAGTTGCTGCAGCGCCTGGTGCAGGCCGGCCCGCACCGTCCCCGGCCGGATGCCGAGCGTGTCGGCGATCGTCTGCTCGTCCATGTCCGCGTCGAAGCGCAGCGCGACGATCGCCCGCCGCCGTGCCGGCAGGTGGGAGATCACGTCCAGCAGCAACCGGGGCTGGTCGTCGACGGCCAGGTCGGCGAGCGTCGGCTCGCGCTGGTGCAGCCATCGCCGCCGCCGCAGCTCCCGGTAGCAGCGGTGCACGACGCAGCGCCGCAGGTACACGCCCGGCCGGTCGAGGTCGTCCCACCGCTGCCACACGTCGACGAACGCCTCGTGCACCAGCTCCTCGGCCCGGCGACGGTCGCCGACGAGCAGCACCCCGAGACGGACGAGCGCGCCGAGCTCGCGCAGGTACAGGTCCTCGAAGCCGTGGACCGCTGCGTCACGTCCGTCGCTGCCGATCACCACCCCCTACGAGTCACGAACCGTCACGAACGCTGATCGGTCCCCCGCCGTCGGTCAATCGGCGCCCGGCGCGATCGGTCGTCAAGTTCAGACCTTGACGCAGGATCCGGCCGATCGAGCGCGATCGGTCGTCAAGATGTGGACGTCACGAGGTCGCCAGCGCGTCGGGACGCGCACCATAGGCCGCGCGGACCATCCACCGATCCGCTGTGCCCGTCAGCGCATCCCGACCGCCACACGTGACTCTTGGTTGGCACATCATCCATCGAAGTCGGGGGCGTCATGGAACAGGTCATCCAACTCGCCGCAGTCACCCGGTTGCCGCCGGGACGGCACCTGCTGCTGCCAGGCCGCGGCCGGACGTTCGTCCGCCACCTGCACCGGCCGGCGCGCCGCCAGACCGTGGTGCTGCTGCACGGCTGGGCGGCGACGGCCGACCTCAACTGGGGTGCGTCCTACACCGTCCTCGGCGAGCACTTCGACGTCGTCGGCGTCGACCACCGCGGGCACGGGCGTGGCGCCCGAGACACCGGACCGTTCACGTTGGAGGCCTGCGCGGACGACGTCGCGGCGGTGATCCGCGAGCTCGGCGTCGGTCCGGCGATCGTCGCCGGCTACGCGATGGGCGGGCCGATCGCCCAGCTGGTGTGGCGGCGCCATCCCGAGCTCGTCGCCGGTCTCGTGCTGTGCGCGACGAGCGACGTGTTCTGCGCGTCGACGCGCGACCGGGCGATGTTCGCCGCGGCGACAGGCGCCGCGGCGATGGCCCGCGCCCGTCCGTCGAAGGCGGCCGTGCGGTTCCTCGGCGGGCAGGTGGCGCGGCACCGCCGGCTGCCGGCGACGCCCGGCGGCGGGGTCGCCGCCCACGACTGGGCCCAGGTCCTCGAAGCCGCACGCGAGCTGGGTCGCTTCGACTCGCGCGGCTGGCTGCCACGCGTCGACGTCCCGGTGGCGACGGTGACGACGTTGCACGACACCGTCGTGCCGACCGCCCGCCAGCGGGCGATGGCGTCCCGGCTGCGGCCGGTCGCCGGCGCCGACATCGACGGCGGGCACATCGCCTGCATGCGCGCCGGCTCCGGCTTCGTCGACGCCCTCGTCACGATGTGCCGCGCCGTCGGCCGGGCCAGCGCGAGCCGCGGCCTGCAGCTCGTCAGCTGACCGACCCGGCGTTCTCCGAGTCCCAGAGGACCAGGCGAGTCGCAGCCGTACCCCGGGGGAGCATCTGGGACTCGCATGGACACGTGGGACTCGGAGGAACACGTGGGACTCGGACGGCGGCGCGGCGCGGCGGGGCGCGCGCTATGCGAGGAAGTCCTCCACGAGGTCGACGAAGGTGTCGAGCTGGTCGTGCTGGACCCAGTGGCCGGCGCGGTCGATGACGACGTGGCGGGCGTCGGTGAACTCGGCGAGGAGCGAGTCCGGCGAGGCGCCGGAACGGGTCCAGCTCTCCGAGCCGGCGATCAGCAGCACCGGGCAGGTGATGTTGCGCCACAGGTCGAGCACCTCGTCGGTCGACAGGTCGAGCGCCTGGTTGGTGTGCACGTAGTTGTCGAACTTCCACGTGTACGTGCCGTCCTCGTTCTGGTTGGCGCCGTGGGTCGTCAGGTGCCGGGCCTGCTCGGCCGACAGGTGTGGGTTGGCCTCGAGCATCCGCTGGTAGGCCTCGTCGAGCGTCGCGTAGCGCCGCGGCTGTCGGGCGGCGACGGCGCGCTGGCCCTCGATCCAGGTGCGCATCCGCGCCGGCGTCGTCAACCGCTCCCGTGCCGGCAGCGTCGCGCCCCACCCCTCGATGACGACGAGCCGCAGCACGTCCTCCGGGTACGTGCCGGTGAAGCGCAGCGCGACGTTGCCGCCGAGCGAGTGGGCGACGATGCGCAGCGGGGCGAGCTGCTGCTGGTGGACGAGCTGCTCGATGTCGCTGACGAACTCCGCCGGCGAGTACATCGAGCCGGCGCTCCACTGCGAGTCGCCGTGGCCGCGCAGGTCCGGGGCGATGATGTGGTAGCGGTCCTGCAGCCGCTCGGCCACCCAGTCCCAGTTGTGGGCGTGGTCGCGGTTGCCGTGGATCAGCAGCAGCGGCGGCGCCTCCGGGTTGCCCCAATCGAGATAGTGCAGCTTGAGCCGCTGGGAGAAGTAGGAATGCGACGTCGGTCCCGGCACGCGGCCGAGCCTACGCATCGCCGTGTCGTAGGTTCGGCGCCGTCAGAGGGGGAGACACGACATGACGATCGAGACGTATGCCGACGCCCGCGCCGCGGTGGCCGGCGGCGCCGAGCCGCACGAGGCGGCCGCCGAGCTGGTTGCGCAGATGACCGAGTACGAGCGCCTGTGGTGCCTCGACGGCGACGCCCCGACGTGGGGCGGGCTGGCGTTCCTGACCCGCGAGGACGGCTACCACCGCGCCCCGTTCCGCGGCGCACGCGTGGAGCGGCTGGGCATCCCCGGCGTCGAGTTCGCCGACGGGCCGCGCGGCGCGGTGATCGGCAACGCCACCGCGTTCCCGGTGGCGATGGGGCGCGGCGCGACGTGGGACGTCGAGCTGGAGGAGCGCGTCGGCGAGGCGATCGGCACCGAGCTGCGCGCCCTCGGGGCGACGCTGACCGGCGCGGTGTGCGTCAACCTGCTGCGCCACCCGGCGTGGGGGCGGGCCCAGGAGACGTACGGCGAGGACCCGTTCCACGTCGGCGAGCTGGGCGCCGCCGTCGTGCGCGGCCTGCAGCGCCACGTGATGGCCAGCCTCAAGCACTTCGCCTGCAACTCGATGGAGAACGCCCGCTTCTCGGTCGACGTGACGATCGACGAGATCGCCCTCCACGAGGTGTACCTGCCGCACTTCCGCCGGATCGTCGACGAGGGCGTGGCCTCGATCATGTCGGCGTACAACTCGGTGAACGGCGAGTGGTGCGGCGAGAGCCCGGCGCTGCTCACCGGCGTGCTGCGCGACGAGTGGGGCTTCGACGGCTTCGTCATCAGCGACTGGATCTTCGGGCTGCGCGATGCGGCGACGTCGCTGCGCGCCGGCCTCGACATCGAGATGCCGTACCGGATGGTGCGCGCCCAGCACCTCCCGGCGGCGCTGGCGAACGGCGACGCGTCGTGGGCCGACGTCGACGCCGCGGTCACCCGCACGATCGCCACGCTGCTGCGCTTCGACGATCTGATCGCCACCCAGCCGCCGCTCGACGTCGTCGGCTGCGACGAGCACCGCGCCCTCGCACGCGAGGTGGCGGCGCGCTCGGTCGTCGTGCTGCGCAACGAGGCCGTCGACGGCCTGCCGGTGCTGCCGATGGCGACGTCGGCGGCGGTCGCCGTGCTCGGTCACCTCGCCGCCACGGTGAACATCGGCGACGGCGGGTCGAGCGACGTGTGGGACCTCGACTGCCACACCGTGCTCGACGGGGTGCAGGCGACGTTCGCCAGCGTCACCCACGACGACGGCGCCGACCTCGACCGCGCCGCGGCGGTCGCCGCCGCGGCCGACGTGGCCGTGGTCGTCGTCGGCTACACGTACCGCGACGAGGGCGAGTACATCGGCGAGACCGACCCGTCGCTGCCGGCGATGTTCCCGCCGGCCGACGAGCCCGACGTCGCCGACCTGTTCCAGGCGACGCTCGCCGAGCAGGTGCCGGCGACCAAGCCGGACCGCATGGCCGATCGACCGCGCGGGTTCAGCAACGGCGGCGACCGCGCCTCGCTGGGGCTGGCCGACGGCGACGTCGCGCTGATCCGCCGCGTCGCCGCCGCCAACCCGCGCACCGTCGTCGCCCTGCAGGCGGCGAGCGCCGTGGTGATGAGCGAGTGGATCGACGCCGTGCCGGCCGTCGCCCAGGTCTGGTACGGCGGGTGCCGAGCCGGGGAGGGTCTCGCCGACGTGTTGAGCGGGGCGGTGAACCCGTCGGCGCGCCTGCCGTTCAGCGTGCCCGCCGACGAGGCCGACCTGCCGCCGTTCGACCGCGACGCCAAGTCGTTCACCTACGACCGCTGGCACGGCTGGTGGCACCTCGCCCGCACCGGGCGCCCGGCGCGGTTCCCGTTCGGGTTCGGGCTGTCGTACACGACGTTCGAGCTCGGCGCGGTCGACGTCGCTCTCGACGCCGCTCGGCTGACGGTGCGCGGCACGCTCGCCAACACCGGTGGAGTGGACGGCGCCGACGTCGTCCAGGTGATCGCCGAGCTGCCCGGCGAGGACACGCCGCCGCGGCTGGTCCGCTTCGCCCGCGTCGAGGTCCCCGCCGGCGGCGAGTCGCCGTTCGAGATCGTCGTCCCGCTCGCCCGCCTGGCGCGGCGCGATCCCGCGCAGCACTGCTGGCGCTCGCCTGCCGGTCTGCACCGGATCGTCGTCGGCCGCTTCGCCGGCGATCCGGTGGCACAGGCCGTCGACGTCGAGCTGAGCTGAGCCGGCTCGGCCCGGCCGGCCGGCCGGCCGGCCGTCAGACCATGGCCGTCGACGACGCCAGGTGATCGAGGATCAGCCGGACCAGCAGCCTGGAGGGGTCGGCCATCGTCGGCTCGCGCAGCATCCGCCGTGCCGCCAGCCGCGCCGGCTCGGTGGCGACGGCCATGAACGCCCGGGCGCCGGGGAACGCACTGCAGCGCACCTGGTGCCAGGCCGGGCCGTCACCGACGATGGTGCCGTCCACCGCTAACCACCCGGCGATGCGCACACCGCGGACGATCATGATCGGCCCGTCCCCGTCGGTCGGCGGGTGCGGGACGTCGGGCGCAGTCGCGATCGACCTGCCCGTACCGCGACGCGGTGCTGCTCACGAGGTCCTCCCGATGACCTCGTGCAACACCCCGCCAGCACCGCGCCGCGGTCCTCCTGGAGGAAGTGCCCGGCTCCCTCGATCGTCGTGTGCGGCTGGCCCTGGGCACCAGGGATCCTTGCCAGGAACGGCTTGGATCAGTCCGACAGGACAGTCCGCGCCCCGGCCTTGTAGCTGTCGTCGGGGAACGGCGCCTCGAAGCGGCTGTCGGGTGTGCGCAGGACGTCCATCGGTCAGTTGCTCGCGGTGATCTCGACTCGGTGCAGGTCGTCGCCGAGCTCGACGTGCCCGTCCGACGTGCTCGCGACCAGCGAGCGGGCCCGCGGCGCGGAATCGGGCTGCCGGTGCTCAGGAGGGTCACGAGAGGTGACATGCGTCGACCGACGGTAGAAGTTGAGAGTTACACTGTCAATAGTTGCCTGCAGAACTATCGTCGGCGGCGATGACGACCGCAGTGGCGACGACCGACGGTCGGCGGGCAAGGCGCGAGCGCGGCCGGCTGGCCGTGACCGACGCGATGATCGACCTGGTTCTCGACGGGCAGACTCCTGACGTCGAGCTGCTCACCGATCGTGCCGGCGTCTCCGAGGCGACGCTGTACCGCTACTTCGACAACCTCGACGAGCTGCGCCACGCGACCATGGGCCGCTTCCTCGTGCGCTACGGCTCCCTGTTCAAGATGCCGGCGTGCGGCGAGGGCCCGCTCGACGAGCGCATCGACCGCTTCGTCGCCGCCCGGCTGCGGCTGCTCGACCGGACCGAGCCGATGGCCAGGTTCACCCGCATGCGCATGGCCGTCGTGCCCGAGCTGGCCGCCGAGCTGCGCCAGCTGCGCACGATGCTCGCCTCCCAGGTGCGGCGGCACTTCGCCGCCGAGCTCGACCCGCTGACCCCGGCGCGGCGCGACGACGTCGTCGCCGTGATCTGCACGCTGACATCGTTCGAGTCGTGGCTGCAGCTGCGCGACGACCACGGCCGCGGCCCGACGCAGATCCGCCGGGCGCTGATCTCGACGCTGCGCTGCCTGCTGGTGGCACCCTGACGTCGTCGACGAGTCGACACCGTGCCCGCCGTGAGCCGGGCCGGGGCGACGGGCCGTGACCCCGCCTCCGGCGTTTTCGTCACGACACGGGCGCACACGTCGGTTTGTGCGCTGACACAGAGCCGAGTCGACGTCAGTGGGCGGTGACGGCGGGGCGGCGGGCCAGGTCGGCCTCCGACCAGAAGCCGTCGAGGGGCATGGTGCGCCGGCCGCCCATCGCGTACATCGCGAGGCGGTCGACGTCGTCGTCGTCGAGCAGGCCGACGGCGTCGAAGAACGCCTCGGGACCGGCGGCGCGCAGGGCGACGTCGCCCTCGCTGCCGGGCCGCGGCAGGTGCGTCGTCAGCAGCACGAGCGGGACGTCGCCACGGCGGCCGCGCAGCGCCGACGCACGGCCGAGCGCGCGCCACACCCGGTCCGTGCGCTGCAGGCCGCCGCGGTGGCTGGTGAACGCGCCCGGCACGTCGAAGAACCACGGCTCGCCGTGCGCATCGGTGGCGACGATGTCGACGACCACGCCGGCCTCGCGCACCTTTCGGGCCCGATCGGTGATCGTGAACCCGGCCGCTTCCAACGCCTCCTCGGCCAGGCGCCCGGCGGCCTTGCCCTCGCGCGTCGCCCGCACCTGCAGCGTGTCGGCGACGGCCACGACGTCGCCCTCGGCGGCGACGCGGCGGCGGGCGATCTCCACGTACTCGGGGTCGAGGTCGTAGCCGACGTAGCGCCGGCCCAACCGCGCCGCGGCCACCAGCGCGGAGCCGCTGCCCATGAACGGGTCGAGCACGAGGTCGTCGCGGTACGTGTACAGGCGGATCAGCTGCTCGGGCAGCTCGACGGGGAACGGCGCCGGATGGCCGACGCGCCGGGCGCTCTCCGGCGGGATCGACCACACGTCGAGCGTCAGCGACAGGAAGTCCTCGGTGAGCACCGTGCTCTCGTGGGGCAGCCCTTCGGCCTCGCGCTGGCGGGCCGTGCGCGCCCGGTCGAAGCGGCCCTTGCTGGCGATCACGACGCGCTCGGTGACGTCGCGCAGCACCGGGTTCGCCGCGCTGCGGTAGGAACCCCACGCGCACGAGCCGCTGGCGCCCTCGGCCTTCTGCCAGATCAGCTCGCCGCGCAGCAGCAGCCCGAGATCGTCCTGGAGGATGCGGATGACGTCGGCCGACAGGCTTCGGTACGGCTTGCGGCCGAGGTTGGCGACGTTGACGGCGATGCGCCCGCCGGGCTCGAGCTTGTCGACGCACTCGGCGAACACGTCGCGCAGCAGGTCCAGGTACTCCAGGTACGACGACGGGACGCCGTCGCGCTCGAGCTCCTCCTCGTACTGCTTGCCGGCGAAGTACGGCGGCGACGTGACCACGAGCGCCACCGAACCGTCGGCGACGGCGTCCATGTGCCGGGCGTCGCCGGCGACGAACGGCTCGGTGACGACCGACGGTGCCAGCACGGCGTCGTCGGTCGACAGCTCCGGCGGGTGGAACCGGTCATAGAACCCGGATGCGTCGTGGCTCTCCCGAGCCCCGGCCCCGAAGTTGGATGTGACGGTCCGACGGCGCTGCCTCACGTCGCGCACCCTACGCGACCACGTCGAACGTACGCGCGATGGTCAGCGCCTCGACCGCCGACCATCCCAGCGAATGGTCGTTCCGGCATGGAGATCACCGCCGCAGTCCTGCGCGCCGCCGACGGCCCGTACACGTTGGAGACCGCCGAGCTGGCCGATCCCGGGCCGATCGAGGTCCTCGTGCGCATCGTCGCCGCCGGGATGTGCCACACCGACGTCCTGCCGCGTGCCGAATGGGGTTTAAAGGGCTGGGATTCAGTGTCATGAGTTCGCAAGGTCTTGAAGAACGTCATTGTTGCAACTGCACTTGCCGTGCCGGTTGTCGTCGTGACCGGCGGAGCGCTGCCGGCATTTGCTGCGTGTTCGACTACTGGGGGGTATTCCGGCACCACTACAAACGTCGTGGACACCAATGATCAGTGTGATCGCCTTGGGACGGTGGCAAAGATTTACGGTGAGGGGGGTCGGTCTGTTCTGGACGTCATGGAGCTATAGCACCAATAATATTTTCTATCAGAAGGACTGGTACTCGACCACCTACGGTCAGGGGAACTGCGGGAATTGTTAGATTTGAGGCGTCGACGGGCAATACGGCGGCTCGTGCCGGTCGTCCTGCTGACGTCGTTCGCGCTTGGATCGTGCTCGTCGTCGGGGAAGGGTGACGAGCAGGCAGTGGTCAATGGGGGACTTCCTGTTCCGCCGTCGCAGGCTTGGGCATTCGCTGGCGATGGAAAGATCACTCGTGCAGAGTATCAGCAGGGGTTCGACAATTTTGCCTCGTGCTTGGCTGAGTCGGGGATCAAGCTTGTCCAGGTTAGCACGGATGCCAACACCGGGCTTATCACTTATGGCTCTCTGGAGTCTGACAGCTCTGAGGTCAATAGGTGTTACTGGGATCAGTTTCAATCGATCGATGCGACGTTCCAGACCACTGATGAGCGCATTCTGGAGGCTCGCGACCGGGAGGCGGTCGAGTTACTCGAGAACACGGTCTTTCCTTGCTTGGAGAAGAATGGAATCGAGGTTCCGGCGATCGCCGATCCGGCGCTGGCCGGCGATAAGGAATTTATGGAGCAATTTCTTCAATTTTCCAATGCGGGGCGTTGCTGAGTTGTTCGACGCCGTGCCGGCGGCGGTGCGGTGGTGAGGGCGGGCCGGCTCAGGGCGGTGGGCGCTGTCTGTTTCTTGCTCGTGGGTGCGGCGTTCGGGTGGACGGTGTCGGTTCTCCTTCGCGATCGTTCGAGCCCTTTCGATAGTCGGAGCGCTGAGGCACCACGCGTAGTCCCGGTTGGTGAGTCCAGTTCGATCAGGCCGGTCCCGGCCACGCTGGCCTTGTCGTACCAGGTCAGTCCCGAGGTGTCGACTGGCTCGATCGCCGGACGGGTCACGGTGTTGCCGATGACGCTCGGGGTGGACCCGCCGTTCCTTGAGGTCGACGGCATACAGCGACCGACCTTGCAGTCCGACACCCCGTTGTGGAGGCCGTTGCGACGCGACGCGACGGGTCGGGACGTTGAGGTAGTTGCTGGTCTTCTCGCACGGCTCGGGTTCCTGGCCGAGGGGGGCCAGGTGGTCGACAGCAGGTTCCGTGATGCTGTCGCAGCCTTCGAGAAGACCTTCGGGTGGGCGTCCACCCGCGAGTTCAAGCCGGAGTACGTGCTGTGGCTGCCTCCGGCTTGGACGGGTCCGCCGGTCTACCAGGTGCAACTGGGCCAGACGGTTGCGATCGATGCGCCATTGCTGGCCCAAACGACTTCACTCGCCAACGCGAGCGCGGCGCCGCTGAGCGGCTCGGACTTTGCCGGCTTCGTCGACGGCCGCTACCAACTGCGCGTTCTCGATGGACCGACCGTGCCACTCGCCGGTGATGGTTCGGTTCCAGCCGAGTCGCTGGCGCTGCTCGCGCCCAAGATCGATGGCGTCGATCCACGGCCGGACACGTTGGACGGGGTGATCGAGCTGCGTGAAGCGATGTCTTTGCAGACCGTGCCGACATCGGCTGTCATCGCCGGCCAGAACGGGGCGACCTGCGTCGTCCTGGACGGCGGCGAGATGCGGATGGTCACGGTCCTCGGTGGACGCAACGGCGTCAGCGAAATCGCTCCGGAGCTGCCCGCAGCAGCATCTGTCGTCAGTAACCCGCCGGTTTCCGCGCAGTGTCCCTGATCGTCGACGACCTGGGCCACAGCTACTCGGATCGCTGGGTATTCCGACACGTCAACTGCTGCTTCGCCGACGATTCGAGCATCGCAATCGTCGGGCCGTCAGGCGTTGGTAAGACCACGTTCATCAGCCTCGTCGGTGGTCTGATCAAGGCTCAAGAGGGCTCGGTGCGTGTTCGCACCGCGGCGAGCGAGGCGCCACCTGCGCCATCGGACATCGCGTGGGTCCTCCAGACCACCAACGCGTTTCCCAACCGGAGCACGCACGCGAACATCGCCGCACCAATGATCCTGCGGGGTTGGAGCAAGACCGAGGCGGACCGGGCCGCCCAGGTAGCGCTCGCACGCGTAGGCCTCGAATCGAGCAGCGATGAGCCCGCTCGTCACCTGTCCGGCGGTGAACTGCAACGTCTGAGCATCGCCCGGGCCGTCGCCATGAGGGCACCGATCGTGATCGCCGACGAACCGACCGGCCAGCTCGACGACGAGACCACGCGGCACGTCCTCGATCTGCTGACTGCCGGACGCCATCACCCGTCACTGCTGATCGTCGTCACCCACGACCCGATCGTCGCTGCCGCGTGCGACCAGCAATGGCGACTCGGCGCCGACGGACTCCGGCTGTGAGGACCCGACCTCGACTGGTCGAGATCGCTCGGGAGGCAATCGAGCTGCTCGTGTCCAGCCGGGTGCTCGGCCTGTTTGTCGTGCTCGCGTCCGCCGCCATCGTCGGTGGCTCCTTCGTCGGTGACGCCGTGACGACACAGACCCTGATCAACGACGAAATCCAGCTTCGCCAGCACGGCGGCTACCTATTCACCGTGAGCCCGCCCGACGACACCAGCGGCGACATCCCACCAAACCTCACGCTGGGCAAGTGCGACATGCTGACCAGCGTGGACGGTGTCGCGTTCTCTGGAGCCTTCGGCGTTACGCACGAAGAACGACTGCTGTCCGCGACCGATCAACGAGTGGGCATCATCGATATGAGCGCCGGGCTGCGCCGAGTGCTCAGCAGCATTGACGGACGCCCGATCCCGGCGGACAGCTTCATTGCCGACAACGCCACCGCCGAGGCGTTCGGGATTACCGACGGCGCAGCGCTCGCCATCGGTTCGCAGCCGCCGACACTGGTCGTTCTACGCGACATCGAAGTCCTCTCCCCGGCGCTGACGCGCGCCGTGCTGCAGACCGCGGCGCCCAACGACCACGCCGTCAGATGCTTCATCGCGCAGCAACCAGGCTCGCCACCACCCGACCCCGCGGACATCGCTGCGGCACTCGGCAGCGACCGGTACACGGTGCGGCCGACGAACCCCAGCACCGTGTTGCTGGACCGACCCCAGCACGAGTTCGACCGTCGAACAATCCGCTTCATCCCATGGCTGGCCGCACTGATCATGGCCGCCGTCGCCGCCATGGTCAGGTGGAGCCGGCGATCCGAGCGCGGTCTGTACCTCGCGCTCGGAATCGACCGACCCACCGTTCGACTCGTCTACATGCTCGAATCAGCGCTGGCGACCATCACGGGCGCCAGCCTCGGGATTGTCGCCGGCGCCATCGTCGCCTGGCAGCTCGACGCCCGGTCCCCAGCCGTCCTCCCAGCCACAGGAACCGCGCTGGCAACCGCAAGCGCCTGCCTACTGGGCTCGATGCTCATCAACGTCCCGAGCCGACGCAACAACACCCTTGCCAATCTGAAGGACCGCTGAGCCACCGGCTTTCCGGGCCACGTGGAGGGCAGACATTCAGATCCGGCAGCTCGACTTCAGCTCGCCGATGGAGCTACGGACCTGACCGATCAAACGCGAGCACGCTTGACTGCGTAGCACTGGGACGGACGGGGACGTCGGTGAGGTCCGCCGCCGGGCAGCCCGTGTTGGTGGCTATGGGAGATTTGGTACTTGATATCACGGGGTGTGAGGTGATAAGTACTGACGTGGGGCCGACAACTGGGGGGGGTTGCGCATCATGCGAGTACGTGGGGTCTTGAGAAACGTCATCATTTCAACAGCACTTGCCGTGCCGGTTGTCGTCGCAGCTGGCGAAGCCTTGCCGGCATCTGCTGCGTGCATCAGTAGTGGGTCGTTTAGTGGCGCCACTACATCCGTCGTGGACGGTGACGGATCATGTAATCGCATCGGGACGGCGGCCCAGATCTGGGGTGACGGGATTGGTCTATTTTGGACGTCCTTTAGCTACAGCAACAAGAACTTTTACACGAAGGACTGGTACTCGGCTGTCTACAGTCAGGCGAACTGCGGGAATTGTTAGACGGTGGCTTCGACGGGCAATCCGGCGACTTGTGCCCGCGTGGCCGCACCGACATCCTTCGCGCTTGGATCGTGCTCATCACGCTGTGGAAGCCGTGGCGACCTAACGCAACAGGTCGGGGCGTTGAGGTAGTTGCTGCTCTTCCCGCACGGCTCGGGTTCTTGGCCGAAGGCGAGAGACAGAATGGCGTCCCGTTCCGTGGTGTAGGTGACAACGTGGATTCCCGGCAGCTGGATCAGTTGCGGGTACGGCGGGCAAGGCCGGCTCGGCGATCACGTCGGTGAGTTCGGGTCCTAGGGCTTTGCGTCGTTGGCGCGCACGACGGGAACGGACATAAGGCGACCTATCGCATGAACAGCTGGGGGTGCTTTGGTTGGGCGCCGGCCGGGGCTTTCTCGGATCTCGCGGTCCCGCTGACCAACTCGCTCGTCGGACCACACTTCTAACAGGGTGCGGAAATTCGGCTGGGGGTACTCGCGATTTCGGTGGGGATGTAAAAGAATGTGGGTCATGCGTGCATCTCGGATCCGTCTCTAACAGGGGCTCCCCAGGACTCGTCGACGTAGAGCACCGCCGAGAATCGAAGAGCCCCTGTACCGCGCCAGGGAACCCCATCACGTCATCCCACCCACAGATCCGAAGAGCCGGCGAACGCGGGTACACCTGCGTCATGACCGACGCACATCTCAGCAACGACGAGATCGCCGCCGCCGGGCTCGCCGACTGGCGGCCGATCGCCGGGGCGCTGCTCACCCGCTGGCGGACGAAGGACTTCGCCACCGGCCTGCGGCTGGCGAACGCGATCGGCGCGGCCGCCGAGGCGGCGAACCACCATCCCGACCTCGACCTGCGCTACGACCACCTCGGCGTCCGGCTGCGCAGCCACGACGTGTTCGGCATCACCACCCGCGACGTCGAGCTGGCCCGGACGATCTCGGCGCTGGCCGCCGAGCAGGGCGTGACCGCCGACCCGACTGCGGTGTCGGTGGTGGAACTGGCCCTCGACACGCCGGACGAGGCCGCGCTGAAGCCGTTCTGGCGGACGGTCCTCGGCTACCGCGACCACCCACACGCGACCGACGAGATCCGGGACGGCGACGGCGACGGCCCGGCGATCTGGTTCCAGACGAGCGGCTCCGACGAGCCACGCCAGCGCTGGCACCTCGACGTGCGCGTCCCGGCCGAGGTCGCCGAGCAGCGCATCGCCGATGCCGTCGCCGCCGGCGGCACCGTCGTCGACCGCGCCCCGACGTTCGTCGTGCTCGCCGACGCCGAGGGCAACAAGGCCTGCATCTGCACCTGCCCGTGAACCGTCGACGGCCTCGGGGCGCGATCATCTCGGCATGACGTTCTCGACGCTCGACATCGGCCGTGACGGCGACGTGGTGACGATCACCATCGACCGCCCCGAGAAGCGCAACGCACTGTCGCTGGACGTGATGCGCGAGATCACCGAGGCGTTCGCCGACGCCGGCCGCTCCGACGCCACCGGCGTGATCCTCGCCGCCAACGGGCCGGTGTTCTCGGCCGGCCACAACTTCGCCGACATGGCCGGTGCGTCGCTCGACGACGCCCGCGACCTGTTCGACGTGTGCACGGCGATGATGAACACGGTGCAGCAGATCCCCCAGGTGGTCGTCGCCCGGGTGCACGCGCTGGCGACGGCGGCCGGGTGCCAGCTCGTCGCCACGTGCGACCTCGCCGTCGCCGCGCAGAGTGCCGCGTTCGCCCTGCCGGGGGGCAAGGGCGGCCTGTTCTGCCACACCCCGCTCGTCGCCGTCGCCCGCAACATCGGGCGCAAGCGGGCGCTGGAGATGGCGCTGACCGGCGACCCCGTCGACGCCGTCACCGCCTGCGAGTGGGGGCTGATCAACGCCGTCGTGCCCGACGAGGAGCTGGACGCGGCGACGCTCGACCTGCTGCGCCGGGCCAGCCGCGGCAGCGCGCTGTCCAAGGGGCTCGGCAAGCTCGGCTTCTACGCCCAGATCGACATGGCCCAGGCCGACGCCTACGCGTTCGCCGGTCGGCAGATGGCCGCGGCCGCGGCGCTGACTGCCGACGCCCAGGAGGGCATCGCCTCGTTCCTCGCCAAGCGCAAGCCGGAGTTCACCGGGAAGGCCTACGAGGCGAACACGGTTGCGACGCGCTGAGCCGTCTCGTCGGCGTTGCGGTTGATACCTAGGGGGGTATATTGGTGGCGTGACCGCCACCCCGTCCTCGACGACCCATCCCGGCTACCACGCCGACAAGCAGCAGCTCCTCACCCGGCTCCGCCGGATCGAGGGGCAGGTGCGCGGCCTGCAACGGATGATCGACGAGGACGCGTACTGCATCGACGTGCTCACCCAGGTCGCCGCGGTGAGCAAGGCGTTGCAGGGCGTCGGGGTGCAGCTGCTCGACGAGCACCTGCGCCACTGCGTCGCCGGCGCGGCCGCTGGCGGCGACGAGCAACGAACCGAGTCCCTGGTCCACGAGGCGACCAAGGCCGTCGAGAGGATGCTGCGGGCATGAGGAGCACAGCGAGCCCATGCCCGGACGACCGAGCGACCGCCAGGAAGCCGGGCGTCGACGAGGGACGAGCGAAGCGAGTGGGGGCGCAGCCCCCAGGAGGAGCAACATGAACGCCGAGACCACCACCCTGACCTTCGTCGTGCCCGGCATCAGCTGCGCGCACTGCGAGGCGGCGATCACGTCCGAGGTCGGCAACGTCGCCGGCGTCGAGCACGTCGCCGTCGACCTCGACCGCAAGGTCGTCACCGTCAGCGGCACGGGCATCGACCGCGACCCGATCGTCGCGGCGATCGACGAGGCCGGCTACGAGGTGAGCGAGACATGACGAGCTGGCTGTCGACCGCACCGGCACGGCTGGCGATCTTCGCGGCCGCGCTCGTCGTCGCGTTCGGCGCGGCGTACACGGTCGGCAGCCGCTTCCCGAAGCTCGCCGACGCGTCGTCCGGCTCGACCGGTTCCACCGCGCATGCGGGACACGGCGCGACGACCACCGTCGACGAGTCGCAGCCGCACACCCACGACACCACACCGCGCCCGGCGTCGCCGTCCGCCGACGGCTACGAGCTACGCCTCGACGGCGCCAGCGCCGACGCGCACACGCTGACGTACCGCATCGTCGGTCCCGGTGGGACGACGGTCACGGCGTTCGAGGACGACCACGGCGCGCTGCTCCACGCCGTCGTCGTCCACCCCGACCTCAGCGGGTTCCGACACGTCCATCCGCAGATCGCCGCCGACGGCACGTGGACCGTCACGGTCCCGAGTGGCCCGTGGCACCTCGTGTTCGACGTATGGCCGGCGGGCGCGGCGAGCAACGTCGTGCTGTCGACGAACGCCGACGACGAGGTGCCAGTGCCGACGGCGCCACTGCCCGCGGCCGACGACGCCCCGACCGTCGACGGGCTCGTCGTGCGCCGCGACGGCCTGACGTTCACGGTGACGAACACCGACGGCACCCCGGCCACCGGCCTGGAGCCGTACCTGGGGATGCCCGCCCACCTGATCGTGCTGCGCCAGGGCGACCTGGCCTACACGCACCTGCACGCCGCGGCGCCGGCGGCCACCGGCTCGACGATGGCCGGGATGCCCGACATGACGGTGGCGGCGTCACCGTCGCCCGCGAACGTGTTCTCGTTCGGCGGCTCGCTGCCGGCGGGGACCTCCCGCGCCTGGTTGCAGTTCGGCCACGACGGCGACGTCGTCACCGTCCCGTTCACGGTGGTCGGATGATGAGCACGCCGGCGCTTCCTGACGTGATCACCGGCCTGGAGGAGCTCGACCTCAAGGTCACCGGGATGACATGCCGCGTCGTCCGCGATGCGCATCGAGAAGAAGCTCAACCGGCTCGACGGCGTGCACGCCACGGTCAACTACGCGACCGAGAAGGCGACGGTCAGCTTCGACCCCACCGTCACACCGCCGGCGCGTCTCGTCGAGACCGTCGAGTCGATCGGCTACGGCGCCGAGCTGCCGAGTCCGACCTCGGCCGCCGCGTCCGCCGCCGCGGGCGCGGGCGCCGCATCCGACTCGTCCGACCCTTCCGACGACGGCGACGTCGAGGATCCGGCGCTGCGGGCGCTGCGCCAGCGGTTCGTCGGCGCGGTGCTGCTCGGCGCGCCGGTGCTCGTGCTGTCGATGGTCGGCGCGCTGCAGTTCCGCAACTGGCAGTGGATCTGCCTGGCGCTGGCCGCGCCGGTCGCCACGTGGGCGGCGTGGCCGTTCCACCGTGCCGCCTGGCTGAACGCCCGCCACGGCGCGGCGACGATGGACACGCTCGTGTCGGTCGGGGTGATCGCCTCGTTCGCCGCCAGCGTCGGTGCGCTGCTGTTCACCCACGCCGGCGACAGCGGGATGAAGATGGTGATGACGCTCGTGCCGACGCGCGGCGAGACGCACCACATCTACCTCGAGGTGGCGTCGACCACGGTCGCCCTCATCCTCGGCGGGCGCTACCTCGAGTCGCGGGCCAAGCGCCGCGCCGGCGGCACGCTGCGCGCCCTGGCCTCGCTCGAGCGCGACGGATGCCGCGGTGCTGCTCGACGACGGTCGCGAGGAGCGTCGCCCGGTCGCGTCGCTCGTCGTCGGCGACCGCTTCGTCGTGCGTCCCGGCGAGAAGATCGCCACCGACGGCGTCGTCGCCGACGGCACGTCGTCGGTCGACACGTCGCTCGTCACCGGCGAGAGCGTGCCGGTCGACGTCGGCCCCGGTGACGCCGTCGTCGGCTCGACGATCAACGTCGACGGCCGCCTCGTCGTGCGGGCGACCCGCGTCGGCGCCGACACCACGCTCGCCCACATCACCAAGCTCGTCGAGGCGGCGCAGTCCGGCAAGGCGCCGGTGCAGCGGCTGGCCGATCGCGTCGCCGGCGTGTTCGTGCCGATCGTCCTGCTGCTCGCCGCGGCAACGCTCGGGTTCTGGGCGGCGCGCACCGGCAGCCTCGCCGAGGCGCTCACGCCGGCCGTCGCCGTACTGATCATCGCCTGCCCGTGCGCCCTCGGGCTGGCGACGCCGACGGCGCTGCTCGTCGGGACGGGGCGCGGCGCACAGAAGGGGATCCTGATCCGCGGCCCGGAGGTGTTGGAGGCGACCCGGCACGTCGACGTCATCGTGCTCGACAAGACCGGCACGCTGACCACCGGTCAGATGGAGGTCACGCGAGTGGTCGACCTGCGCGTCGACACGGCAGCCGGTGGCGACGACGTGCTGCGGCTCGCCGCTGCCGTCGAGCACGCCAGCGAGCACCCGATCGCCCAGGCGATCGTGCGCGCCGCGGCGGCACGTTCGATCGACGCGCCGATCGCCGACGGGTTCCGTGCCGAGCGCGGCGTCGGTGCCGCGGCCACCGTCGACGGGGTCGCCGTGCACGTCGGTCGGCCGGGACCCGACGCGCCGGCGCTCGTCGGTGAGCTGCAGTCCGCCGGCGCAACGGTGGTGGTGGTCAGCATCGACGGCTCGCCGATCGGGTTGATCGCGCTGGCCGACACCGTCCGCCCGACGAGCGCGTCGGCGATCCGCCGCCTCGACGCGCTGGGCATCGATGCGCTGCTCGTCACCGGCGACAACCGCGACGCCGCGCTCGCCGCGGCGGCGCCGCCGGCATCGCCGACGGGGCCGTGCACGCCGGCGTGCTGCCGGCCGGCAAGGTCGACGTCGTCCGCGACCTGCAGGCACGGGGCAAGGTCGTGGCGATGGTCGGCGACGGGGTCAACGACGCCGCCGCGCTGGCCCAGGCCGACCTCGGCATCGCCATGGTCAGCGGCACCGACGTCGCCATCGAGGCCAGCGACATCACGCTCGTACGGCCCGACCTCGACGCCGCCGTCGACGCGATCCGCCTCAGCCGGCGGACCCTCGCGGTGATCAAGGGCAACCTGTTCTGGGCGTTCGCCTACAACGTCGCGGCGATCCCGCTGGCGATGGCCTGGCTGCTGTCGCCCGTCGTCGCCGCCACGGCGATGGCCTTCTCCAGCATCTTCGTCGTCAGCAACAGCCTCCGGCTGCGCCGCGCCTGATGGGTCGGCCGTGTCTGATGGTCGGACTCCGGCCGACCTGTCCGGCGGGCTCCCTGGCGGTCGCGCCGCCGGGTTCACCCGACACGAGCCTCCCACGGGCCCAAGCGGATCTGCCCTGGCGATTGCCCTGACCGTTCCGACGGAGGCTTCCGGTTTGCCACTCCTGGGAGCGAGATGCGTCGAGCCGGGTGACTGTGTGACACCCCTGGCGCATGCTGCGGGGCATGAGCACGAACGTCGAGCACAACGAGCGGCTCGGCGGCTGGGCACGCCTCGCCAGCTGCCGGTCGCTGGACCCCGAGCTGTTCTTCCCGGAGACGGCGAACGACGAGGACGCGGCCAAGGCGGTGTGCGCCACCTGCCCGGTGCGGTCGGTCTGCTTGGAGCATGCGTTGACGGCCAGCGAGCCGTACGGGATCTGGGGTGGGCTCACGCTGCGTGAGCGCCGGCTGCTCCGCCGCAGCCGCGCCGGCGGGCGTCCCGCACACGTCAGGGCAGTCCGGTGAGCGGCGATCAGGCCGCCAGCGCCTGGCGCAGGCGGCCGACCATCGCCTCACGGTGGTTGCGCACGGTCCGCTCGCTGATCTGCAGCTCGTGGGCCGCATCACGTACCCGGTCGTTGCGCAGCAGCGCGCTGAGCAGGGCGGCGTCACCCCCGCTCAGGGCGCCCGGCCCAGCGGCACGCAGCTCCCCGAGGAGCTGCACCAGCGGGTTGCCGCCGCCCTCGTCGGGCTCGACGGCGATGTCGATGGTCGCCGGCTCGACCAGCTCGTGGACCAGCCGGCGGCGTCGGTGGCGCACGAACACCTGGTGCTCGATCGCCCGCAGCATCGAGCTGGCCACGAAGTCGCGGCGCGGCTTGACCGGCTGGGAGCGAATGACGGTCCAGGCCGCACCGAGCAGTTCGTCGGTGTTCACCAGGTGGTCGGTGACGCACCGCGACCGTCGCCGGGCGATGGCGCTGAGGCCCGGGAGCAGTCGCTGGAGCACGACGCGCGCCGCCAGCTCGTCGTCGACGGCCAGCGCGGCGAGCGCCGCCAGGACGCGGTCGCCGGGCACACGCTCGGCATCGTCGGATCGCTCGCCGCCGGGGCGTTCGGACCGCCCGGGCGGTCGCAGCCCGGCCGCATCGAGGACGGCGCGCAGGCCGGTCCCGGACACCACGCCGGGGAGGCACCACGCGTCGATTCGCGCGGCCAGGCGACGGTCGAGCACGAGGTGGTCCCACTCTCGCTGCAGGCGGGTGAGGGTGAAGCGCCAGTGGGGCGTGGTGGCAGAGGCGGTCGGCATGGCCGGGACGGTGCGCCTCGCGGCTCACCGCCACCCTCACCGGGGGCCGATCACCGCGCTGGCAGCGTTCGCAAGTGCCCTGACCAGGGCCTGTGAGTCGGCCACGGCCGGGCTCACCGCCACATTCACCGGCGGTCCGCGTGCCGCACCGAGCATCTCGGCGTCGACAGTGCCGGTGATGACCACGTCCGCCGATCCGACGAACCCGGTCGATCACGACGTCCGCCCGACGGCGGACGGCCCGACCGCGGCGCGCTGGATCCTCACCTGGGAGACCGGGCCCGACGCCGGATCGAGCGTCGTGCTCGGCGCCGGTCGCACCCTCGTCGGCCGCGCCGACGGTGCCGGCGTCCGCTGCGACGACCCGGCCCTGCAGCCACACCACGCCCTGCTCGTCGCCGACGCGGATCCGCCGCGTCTCGTGCAGCTCACCGGTCGAGCGCCGGTCGTCGTCGACGGGAAGGGCACCGACGGCAGCATCGCCCTCGACGACGGCGGGCTCGTCGAACTGGGTCACAGCACCCTCCGCGCCCACCACCGAAGCCAGCCGGCCGGCGAACGGGTCCACGTCCGCGACGGCACCGTCCTGCGCAGCCCACGCGCCCAGCCGCGCTGGGATCCGCCACCGCTGACCCCGCCGTCCACCGAGTCGGCGCGCCCGGCGATGCCGGCGGGTCTCGTACCAGCGCTGTTCGCGGCCCTCGCCGCCGTCGCGCTCGCCGTCGTCCTCGACCAGCGGATGATGCTCGCCTTCGGCATCCTCGGGCTGTTCGTCGCCATCGGCACGCGGATCACGCAACGCGTCGGCGGGCTGCGACGATCGCGCCGCAGCCGACGCGCCACCGAACGGGCGTGGGCCACCTATGCGTCGGCGGTCGCGGAGCTGCGCGACGCCTACGTCGAGCACTTGGCCGAGGCGACGACGACCCTCGCCGGTGCGATGTCGACGATCGCCCGCCGCGACCACCGTCTGTGGTCGCGGCGCGGCACCGACGCCGACGCACACGTCGTCTCGCTCGGCTACGGCGACATCACCTGGCGGCCACCCGGCGCGACCGGCGACGACCGGCCGGTCCTGCACCTCGCCCGCCACGACGACCCACCACCGGGGCTGCACACGACGGCCGTCCTGCACCACCAGCCGATCACCGTCGACCTCGGCGACGGAGCGCGGCTCGCGCTGCGCGGTGCCGACGCGTGGACGTCGGCGGTGGCTCGGTCACTCGTCGTCCAGCTGGCAGCGAACTGCGGCCCGGTCGACGTGCGGCTGATGGCCGTCACCGAGCACCCGGCGCTGTGGGGCTGGATCGCCGAGCTGCCCCACGGCGTCGCCCCGGACGGTTCCCGGCTCGTCGTCGAGCCGACTCGCGCCGCTGCGGCGTTCGCCGCGCTCGACCGGCCCGACGTGCCCCACGTCGTCGTCGTCACCGACGTCGCCGATCAGCTCGCGTCGCGCACGTCGGCGCTGCGCCGGACGACGAGCAGCGGACGCCAGCCGGCCGTGGTCGTGCTCGTCGACGAGGGCGAACCGACCCCGGCGGTGTGCACCGCGGAGCTGCAGTGCCCGTCTGCCGTCGCCGGCGCGGGCGGTTGGGCGCGCTCGGCATGCCGACCTCGCCGGCGCCGGCGTTCCCGCCGCGGTCCGTCTCACCGGGCTCGGGCGCGTCGCGGCGATCCGCGTCGCCGCCGGACTGCACTCGCTCGTCGACCCGGACGATCCGTTCGCCGACGACGCGGCCCTGCCCACCGCTGTCTCGCTCGCCGAACTGCTCCAGGCCGACGGCCGTCCCCTCACTCCGGCCGGGATCCTCGCCCGGTGGGACAGCGCCGGCCGGGACGCGCCGCCACGCACGCCGATCGGCCGCGCCGCCGACGGCGTCGTGGACGTCGACCTCGTCCGCGACGGCCCCCACGGCCTGATCGCCGGAACCACGGGCTCCGGCAAGAGCGAGCTGCTGCGCAGCGTCGTCACCGGCCTGGCGGTGTGCGCACCACCCGAGCAGCTGACGTTCGTGCTCGTCGACTACAAGGGCGGGGCGACGTTCGACGCCTGCGCCGAGCTGCCCCACGTCGTCGGCCTGGTCACCGACCTCGACGAGCAGCTCGCCGACCGCATGTTGCGCAGCCTGCACGCCGAGCTACGCCGCCGGGAGGCCGTGCTGCGAGCGCACGACGTCGCCGACCTGAGCGGCCTGCGCGCCGTCACCGCCGCACTGCCGCGACTCGTGGTCGTGATCGACGAGTTTGCCGCGCTGGTCGCCGAGCGGCCGACGTTCCTGCACACGCTCGTCGGCATCGCCCAGCGCGGCCGCAGCCTCGGCGTCCACCTGCTGCTGGCCACGCAGCGCCCCGGCGGCATCCTCAGCGACGACATCCGCGCCAACACGAACATCCGCTGCGCGCTGCGCCTGCCGGACAGCACCGATGCGCTCGATGTCGTCGGCGACGTCAGCCCGGTCTCGATCCCACGGCGGGCTCCCGGCCGGGCGGTCCTGCGCCTCGGCCCCGACGAGCACCTCTCGTTCCAGGGCGCATGCTGTGCGACCGAGCTGACGGCGATCGTGCGTGCCGTCGTCGATGCGGCCCGCAGCCGGAATGCGCCGGCGCCACCGCGACCATGGTGCCCGCCGCTGCCCGACGTCGTCACCGTGGACGATCCACGGCTCGGCGACGCGGGCGGCGGCGACAACGACAACGGTGCCTGCGACGGCCGCGGCGTGCTGGGCTTGATCGACGATCCCGACCGCCAGCGCCAGCTCCCGCTGCGCTGGGCCGGGCACGGCGGCCACGTCCTGCTCGGTGGCGGCCACGGCAGCGGGCTGACCTCGACGCTGAGAACCATCGCCGTCGCCGCGATCGAGGCCGATCCGGCCACCCACGTCTACGCCGTCGACGCCCGCGGCGGCCGCGGTCTCGACGATCTCGACCGTCTCCCGTCGTGCGCCGCCGTCGTCCAGACCCACGAACCGGAGCGCCTCCGCCGACTGCTCGTGCGCCTCGACCACGAGCTCGAACCGGCGCGCCACCGGCGGGACGGCCGCCAGCCCCGCGCCACCGCTCCTGCTGCTCGTGGACGGGTTCGGCGAGCTACGTCAGCTGCTCGCCGAACCAGCGACGGAGACCGAGCGCGCCGCCCTCGAGCGGATCCTCGTCGACGGCGCCGCGTGCGGGGTGGTCGCCGTCCTCGCGGTCAGCCACCCCGGCGCCATCCCACCGAGCGTGCTCGCCCACTGCCCGCGCCGCTGGCTCCACCACGTCGTCGATCGGCACGACGCACTGGCCTGGGGCTACACGATCGACGACGTCCCTCCACCGATCCCGGGGCGGGTGCTCGTCGCCCCAGGCCTGCACGCCCAGCTCGTCGTCCGGCAGGTCCGGGCGGTCGACGCCGGTGCGGCGCCACTCACCGACCCACCGGCACCGATCGAGCCGTTGCCGCGCGAGGTCGACCCGGTGACGATCGGCTGCGGCCGGCACGGGCGCTCCGGCGGCCTCCTGCTGCCGGCTGGCCTCGGCTTCGACAGCGGCGAGCCCGTCGACCTGGAGGTGCCCGACGGCGAGCACGTCCTGATCGTCGGCCCGGCGCGCAGCGGCCGGACGACGGCGCTGTGGCGGCTCGTCGACGCCTGGCGCGAGGCGAACCCAGCCGGCTGGTCTGCCATCCTGGTCTCCCGGCAACGCGGAAACGAACGTCCGGGCACGCACGCCGACCTGGCCGAGTTGCTCGCCGGGCTGCCGTCGGACGGCCCAGCGCTGATCGCCGTCGACGACGCCGAACTGGTCGCCGACCACGCCGGCGCCCCGACGCTCGGCTCCCTGGCCGCCAGCCGCCGTCCCGGCCTGGCGATCGTCGCCGCCGGCAGCGCCGATGCACTGCGCCAGTCCTACGGCCACTGGGTCGGCGTCATCCGTCGCAGCCGGCTCGGCGTCGTCCTCGCCGCAGCGAGCGATCTCGACGGCGACCTGCTCGGCGCGCCGCTGCCGCGCCGGCGCCCGATCCCGGCGCGCCCCGGGCTGGCGTGGATCGTGTCCGGCGGCGAGCTCCAACTCATCCAGCTCGCCAGACCGCCCTGCCGCTCGCCGGTGCCACCGGTAGCCTGACCGGCCGTGTCACGACCCGTGCGCCGCTCCCGAGCACTGCGCGCTCTCACCGCCTGCATCGCCCTCGCCACCATCGCCGCAGCGTGCGGCAGTGACGACGGTGCCGGAACCACGACGATCGCGCTGCCGCAGACCGTCATCGTCACCCACGTCGACGGCGACCCGACCAGCCAGTTGATGGGTGCGCTCTACGCCCAGGCCCTGGAGAACGCCGGCCTGCGAGTGATCCGCAAGGACCCGATCGGCGACCGCACGGTGTACTACCAAGCGCTGCAGCAGGGGACCGTCGAGATCGTGCCCGAGCTGACCGGCGACCTGCTCACGTACCTCCACTCGATCGGCGCCACCCCCCATCCCGCCACGACGACGACTGCTCCCACGACGACGACGATCCCGGGCGAGACGGTCCCCTCCGTCCCGGTCGAGGACTCGACGACGGCGGCGACCACGACGACCGACGCCGGCCCGACCACCACGACCACGTTGCCGACCAACCCGCGGACCGTGACGGATCAGGCCACGGTCCTCCGTGCCCTGCTGCCGTTCGAGCTGTCGATCAGCGAACCGTCCACCGCCGAGGTCAAGCAGGTCATCGCCTGCAGCCAGACGGCCACCGAGGCCCACACGCTGGGGACGATCACCGACCTCGGCGCCGTCGCCGATCAGATCACGCTCGGTGGTCCCGCCGGCTTCGAGACGAGCACGCCGCTCGGCCTCGGCACGCTCGCCGACTCGTACCACGCCAACTTCAAGCAGTTCGTGCCGCTGACCGACGACCAGATCGCCGACGCGGTCAAGAACGGGACGGTCGACTGCGTCGCCACGTCGTCGGTGAACCCGGTGATCGCCGCCCAGACGATGACCGTCCTGCTCGACGACAAGGCGCTCGTCGACCCGAACGCGGTGATGGCACTCGTCAACGGCACCGCGGGCACGGCGACCGTGCTGCAGGCGCTGAACGGCGTCGACAGCAAGCTCACCCAGACCGACCTGACGACGATGCTCGGCGAGATGGCCAACAACAAGCAGTCGCCGGACTACCTCGCCTCCGTCTACCTGTCGACGACGTCGTAAGCCGATGGCCACCGCACGATGATCAACGTCGCGGGACTCACCAAGACGTTCGGTTCGACGCGGGCCGTCGACGACCTCAGCTTCGTCGCCCGTCCCGGTGCCGTCACCGGCTTCCTCGGACCGAACGGCTCCGGCAAGAGCACGTCGATGCGCTGCATGCTCGGGCTCGACCGCCCCGACCACGGCGAGACGACGTTCCAGGGCCAGCGCTTCAACACGTTTGCCAAGCCACTGCACGAGGTCGGCGCGCTGCTCGACGCCGGCTACGTCCATCCCGGGCGCAGCGGCCGCAACCACCTGCGCTGGCTGGCGGCGTCGAACGGGATCGGCGTCAAGCGCGTCGACGAGGTGCTGTCGCTCGTCGGGCTGACGTCGGCCGCGAGCTGGCGGGTGCGCGCCTACTCGCTGGGCATGCGCCAGCGCCTCGGCCTGGCCGGCGTGCTGCTCGGCGACCCTCACACGGTGATCCTCGACGAGCCGGCCAACGGCCTCGATCCCGAGGGCATCCGCTGGATCCGCGACGTGCTCACCCACCTCGCCGGCCAGGGCCGGACGATCTTCGTCAGCAGCCATCTGCTGTCGGAAATGGCGCTGATGGCGACGGACCTCGTCGTCATCGGCCAGGGCCGGCTGATCGAACAGTGCACGGTCGCCGAGTTCGTCGCCCGCTGGGGCGATCACTGGGTGCGCGTCCGCAGCCCACGCGCCGGCGACCTCGCCCGGCTCCTCGCCGCCGGCGGCGCCCACGTCGCCACGTCCGGCGATGCCACGCTGGAGGTCCGCGGCGCGTCCATCGCGGACGTCGGCGAGCTCGCCGCCCGCGAGGGCGTCGCCCTCCACGAGCTGTCGCCGCAGACCGGGTCGCTGGAGGACGCGTTCCTCAAGGCGACCGCCAGTGTGCAGGAGTACCGCAGCGTGCCGGCGCCGCCGCCGGCCGGAGGTCCGGCATGATCGACAGCCTGCGCAGCGAGTGGATCAAGCTGCGCACGATCCGGATGAACTGGATCCTGATCGCCATCGCCGTCGCCTTCCCGCCGATCGTGTGCATCCTCACCACGGCGCTGCAGCAGGGGGTCGACGTCACCGCCGAGAACGTCGTCAGCCTCGTGTCGGGCACGTCGGTCGTCACCGCCCTGTTGCTCGGCGTCATCGGGGCGACGGCGATCACCGGCGAGTTCGGCTTCAACACGATCCGCCCGACGTTCGCGGCCACCCCACGACGCTGGACGGTGATCGTCGCCAAGGGGATCGTCACCGTCGTCGTCGCCGTGCTCGCCGAAGCAGCCGTCGTCGTCGTCACCTACGTCACCTGCTCGATCGTCGCCTCCGGCCGCGACCGGCCGATCTCGCTGTCCGACGTCCCCGCCGGCGCCGCCCCGATGATCGGCGTGATCGTCTTCGCCGGCCTCGTCGCCCTGCTCGGCTACGGCCTCGGCCTGGTGGTGCGCAACACGCCGGCGACGGTGGCGATCCTGCTCGTCTGGCCGCTGGTGATCGAAGGGCTGATCGCCGCCCTGCTCGGCGCGATCGGCGTCGACCACCCGGTGAAGTTCATGCCGTACAACTCGGGCATCCAGCTCGGCAACCCCGACGCCGGCTCGGACCCGGCGCTGCTGTCGCGGATCCCCGCCGGCCTGTACTTCGCCACGGTCACCGCCGTCATCCTGGTGATCGGCGCCGTGCTCACGTCACGCCGCGACGCGTAAGCGTCTCCCGCCTGCTCGGATCCGGCCGCATGGGCCAGTGGGCGAGGTCATCAACCAGGCGCCTGGGCTTCGACGCGGCTCGGCGGATCGACGAACGGTCTCTGCGCGACGCACACTGCGGCCTGGGCGACGGCGCCGGCGACGTGCACCGGGGCGGCGCCGACCGACCACACCCACAGATCACCGGGCCTCCCCGGCCCCGACGACCACCGCCACCGGGACCGCGTCGCCGACCTCCAACAGGACTGCGCCAACGCACCGTCGGGACCGGTCGACCACAGCCGACCGTCGCGCGCGAACGTGACGGTGCCCGCCGGGTCGGCCTGAGTCAGGGCACAGGCGATGTCGTCGCCGACGCTCGTCCGCGCGACCGACGTCGAAGCGGCCGACATCGGCGTCTCCGAGGTCGGCGCTACCGGGCTCGTATCTCCAAGCTGTCGCGCTTGACGATCGTGTAGCGCCGGTCGTGCTGGTCGATCCAGCCGAGGCGGATGAAGCTGGCGATCGCCTTGTTGACCCGCTCGCGCGACGCCCCGACCATCCCGGCCAGCTCCTCCTGGGTGACCGGCAGGAGGAACTCGTCGGCGCCCTCGGAGAGCTCCAGCAGGCGCTTGGCGGTGCGCCCGGTGACGTCGAGGAACACGCTGTCGGCGAGGGCCTCGTCCATCACCCGCAGACGCTGGGCGAGCAGCCGGGTGACGCCCCACAGCATCCGCGGGTCGCCGCGGAACGCGGCCAGCACCGGCTCGTACGGCACCGACAGCACGAGCGAGGTCTCCAGCGCCCGGGCCATCGCGCTGCGCGGCCCGTCGTCGAGCATCGCCATCTCGCCGAACAGATCGCCGGGCTCCATCAGCGACACGACGGTCTCGCGGTGGTCGATCGGGTTCGCGATGGCGATCGCGATGCGGCCGCGGACGACGACGTAGAGGTCGTCGGCGAGGTCGTTCTCGTGGAACAGCACGTCGCCGCGGATCATGTTCAGCTCCCGGCCGGCAGCACAGATCGTGGCGAGCACGTCTGCGGGCGCGTCGGCGAAGAAATCGGTCCGGGCGAGAAGTGCCTGGTGGGCGTGCACATCGTCGTGAGCCATGCGCGCCGAACGGTACTACCCTCGCCACGATGTGCCCGACCCGCCGAGCGCCATCCGCTTCGGCCGGCACGAGGCTCGTGCCCGGCGAACCCGACGGCGCGACCGCCAGGGAGCCCGCCGGACCGGTCGGCGGCAGGCCGACCATCGGGCTCGGCCCGTCGACGTTCGGCGCGGGCCCGGTGCCGGGTGGTGAGCATGCCGACGAGGAGGTCGTGTGGACCGTCGTCGTCGCCGCCGGCAGCGGCCGGCGCTTCGGTGGGCTCAAGCAGTACGAGCTGCTCGGCGAGACGCGGATCCTCGATCTCAGCGTGGCGACGGCGCGTGCGGCCGGCGACGGCGTGGTCGTCGTCGTGCCGGCCGACGACGCCGAGCGCGAGGGCGGTGTCGCCGGGGCGGACACCCGCAGTGGCTCGGTGCGCGCCGGGCTCGCCGCGGTGCCCGGCGAGGCGACGGTGATCTGCGTGCACGACGCGGCGCGACCGTTCGCCAGCGCGTCGCTGTTCGCCGCGGTGATCGACGCGGTGCGCGACGGCGCCGACGCGGCGGTCCCCGGCGTGCCGGTCACGGACACGATCAAGCGCGTCGATGCATCCGGCACCGTGGTCGAGACGTTGCCGCGCGCCGAGCTCGTCGCCGTGCAGACGCCGCAGGCGTTCCGTGCCGCAGCGCTGCGTGCTGCCCATGACGCAGCGTCCGAGGCCACCGACGATGCCGCGCTGGTCGAGGCTGCCGGCGGGCGGGTCGTCGTGGTCGCCGGCGACCCGGACAACCGCAAGATCACCGACGCCGCCGACCTCGACTGGGCCCGCGGGCGGGTCACCTCATGACGGCGAGCGGCGTGCGCGTCGGGCAGGGCTTCGACATCCACCGGTTCAGCGACGACCCGGCGCGCCCGCTGGTGCTCGGCGGGATAGACTTCCCTGGCGAGCCCGGCCTGGTCGGGCACAGCGATGCCGACGTGATCGCCCACGCCGTCGCCGACGCGCTGCTCGGGGCGGCCGGGCTCGGCGACATCGGCGAGCACTTCCCGGACACCGACGAGCGCTGGCGCGGCGCCGACTCGATCCAGCTCCTCGTTGCAGTTGCAACGATGTTGGCCGACGCCGGTTGGCGGGTCGGCAACGTCGACTGCGCCGTGGTCTGCGAACGGCCGAAGCTGGCGCCGCACCGGGCGGCGATGCAGGAGCGGCTGAGCGCGGCCGCCGGCGGGCCGGTCACCGTCAAGGGCCGCCGCGCCGAAGGCCTCGGCGCGCTCGGGCGCCGCGAGGGCATCGCCTGCTGGGCCGCCGCCGTGATCACGAGGACAGCGACCGATGCATGAGCCGCACACCCGATGCGGTGACCGCCCGCGACGGCGCTCGCAGCGCGGACGGCGCGAAGCCGCCGGGCAGCCTGGCGTCGTCGGCCAGCCGCACACCGCTCGCCGCGACCGGGGCGGCCGCCGAGCGCTCCGAGCACTTCAAGCAGAGAACGGACGACGGACCACAGCCGAGCGGCGAGGTTGCGCCGAGATGTGCAGCGCACCGCCGTCACAGCGGCGGGAGCACCTGACAGCGACGGCCGGCCACGCTCCGGCATGCGCAACTCGGGCGCGCACACCGGTCGGCGAGCTCGCACACGCCGGGTGGTCCGAGCAGAAGGGATGACGGATGGCAGCACGACGTGAAAGCGGCGGCGGGCGCAGCGCGGCCGGTCGCAGTGGCGGGAGAACCGGCGGGCGGGCGGCACCTGCCGCTGCTGGCCGCGGCGCGAGCCGTGTCCAGGCGCCACCTGCTGGTGGTCGCGGCGGACGGGCCGCGACGGGTGGCCAGGGCAGCGCCGGGCGCGCCACCGCCAGGGCGTCGAAGACCGCCGGTAGCGGGCGCCAGTACGCGTCGCGTGGCGCGGCACGCACCGGCAAGGTGACGGCGCCGGGCGAGGCACCGAAGGCCGACCGGCCGCTCGGCGGCGAGCAGGTCGAGGGCCGCCAGGCCGTGCGCGAGCTGCTGCTCGCCGGCACCCGCAAGGTCCGCGAGGTGTGGGTGGCCACCGACCTCGACGGCAACGAGGTCGTCGGCGACATCGTCGACATCGCCCGCAGCGTCCGCGTCCCCGTGCAGGAGGTCAACCGCAAGCGCCTCGAGGCGACGGCGCGCAGCGAGGCGCCGCAGGGCGTCGTCGCCTTCGCCGCTCCGCTGCGGGAGACGCCGCTCGACGACCTGCTGCGCCGGCGCGGCGCCACCCAGCCGTTCCTCGTCGCCGTCGACGGCGTCACCGACCCCGGCAACCTCGGTGCCCTGCTGCGCTGCTGCGACGGCGCCGGCGTGCAGGGCGTCGTCATCCCCCGCCACCGTGCCGTGCACGTCACCCCGACCGTGGCCAAGGCCGCGGCCGGTGCCGTCGAGCACGTGCCGATGGCGCTCGTCGGCGGGCTGCCGGCCGCGCTGGCGCGGATGAAGGAAGCAGGGATCTGGGTCGTCGGCCTCGACGACGGCGCTGAGCGCGAGCTGTTCGAGCTCGGCGACCTGGCCCGCGACGGCATCTGCCTCGTGCTCGGCGCCGAAGGCAGCGGCCTGTCCCGCCTGGTGCGCGAGCGGTGCGACCTGATCGTCAGCATCCCGATGCGCGGCCGCCTCAGCTCCCTGAACGTCAGCGCCGCCGCGGCGCTGGCCACCTACGAGGTCGCCCGCCACCGCCTGCGGTAGCGCTTCGACGCTCGATCGCTCACCGACGCTCGATTCGCTCGCTCGTCTCGGTCGAGCTTCGACGCGCGGCCGCCGGACAGGGCGGTCGGCGAAACGCGCACTCGGCACCGCAGCGCGCACTGCCACAGTTGCGGGATGGCCCACCCCTCCTGGCCGCTGTTCGACCTCGTGGTGCGCACGCCCCGGCTGGAGCTGCGGGCCATCGACGACGAGCTCGGAGCGCAGCTGGCGACGCTGGCCGCGCAGGGCATCCACGACCCGGCGGCGATGCCGTTCGCCGTGCCGTGGACCGACGTCGCCCCGCCACGGCTGCAGGTCAACACGCTGCAGTACTACTGGCACTGCCGGGCCACGCTGTCGCCAGCCGCGTGGACGGTGGACCTCGCGGTCCTCGACGGCGGTGTGCTCGTCGGTACGACTGGGCTGATGGCCCAGCAGTTCCCGACGCTGCGCACGTTCGAGACCGGCTCGTGGCTCGGGCGAGCGTTCCAGGGTCGCGGAATCGGGACGGAGATGCGCATCGCCGCGCTGCACCTCGGCTTCGTCGGCTTCGGGGCGCAGTTCGCCGCCACGTCGGCGTTCGCCGACAACCCGGCGTCGCTCGGCGTCACCCGCAAGCTCGGCTACGAGCCGAACGGCGAGTCGATCAAGGTCCGCCGTGGTGCGCCCGCACCGTCACTGCAGTTCCGCATGTCCGCCGAGCACTTCGACGCCCACGTGCGCCGCGCCGATGTCGAGCTGATCGGCGTCGAGCCCTGCTGCCGGCTCCTCGGCCTCACCTGACCGTCGACCCGCCCGACGCCGGCCGTCCGCCGGTGGCCCGCTCCAGCATTTGTGTCAGGGCGCAAACATGCACGTCGGTTCGTGCGCTGGCACAAACCAGGGGACGGCTGGCGCCGGAGGGCCGCCTTCGGCGGTTTGCGTCACGACACAAACTGACACGTCGGTTCGTGCGCTGGCACAAACCGGGGGCGGCTGGCGGTCTGCGCCGGCGACGGCGCGCCGGTCATGACGTGCGGCTCGGCGCGCGCTTCCGAGCCGGGCGTGGCTGCGCCGGCGCGCCGGCAGCCCACAGCGCCTGCAGGGCGAGCAGGTTGCGGCTGAACGTGCCCGGCCGGTAGCTGCCCGGCTCGATCAGCTCACCGAGCAGGTAGCCGTTGTCCATCGCCAGGATCATCGCCGCGGCGTCGTCGATCGGCATCGGCGGCTCGATCCCGAGGCGCTCGCTGTCGCGGCGGACGACCTCGGCGACGGCATCGCGCCACCGCCGCTGGTGCTCGGCGATCCGCGGCCGGTTCTCCACGTTGCGCACCGCGTAGAGCGTGAACTCCATGTACAGCACCGGGTCCGGGCCGAGCGGTCCGTCACGGCGGCGCTCGGGGGACTCCAGCAGCTGCAGGTACTCGGTCGGCGACGCGGCCGTCTCCAGCAGGCGGTCCAGCTCGGCGATCTCCCGGTCGAGGTGCTCGTCGATCATCGCCATGACCAGCTCGTCCTTGTTGGCGAAGTTCGAGTACATCGCCCCGCGGGTCAGGTCGGCCTCGAGGCAGATGTCCTCGACGCTGGCGCCGGCGATCCCCGAACGCACGAACACCGTCGCCGCCGCGGCGAACAGCCGCTGGCGGGTCTCGTCACGCGTCGGCCGCGTCCGGCTCCTTGACACGTGGTCGACGATACGCGATCGTACTCGATACAGGTCTGTATCGAATGACGAACGGAACGGGAGCGACATGGACGGCACCGACGCGGCGAGCACGTTCTTCCTCGAGGCGTTCGCGCCGGAGCACCGTGACGACCCGTACGGCCTGTACCGGCGGATGCGCGACGCCGGGCCGTTCATCTCCACCGACATCGCCATGCACCTGGCGTTCGGGCACGCCGACTGCTGGTCGATCCTGCGCAACCCGACGTTGAGCAGCGACGAACGGCACAGCACCGTGCTGCGCGAGGCCGCCGTCGCCGACCCTCGGCTGGCGGCGATGTACGACGCCCGCCCCCTGCTGGTGTTCATGGACCCGCCGCAGCACACCCGGCTGCGCGGCCTCGTCGCCCAGGGCTTCACCCCGCGCCGGGTGGAGCAGCTGCGCGGCACGATCCAGGATCTCGCCGACGCGCTCGTCGCCGGGCTGCCCGGGATCGCTACGGACGACGCCGTCGACGTCGTCGAGCACTTCGCCGCACCACTGCCGATCGCCGTGATCTGCGAGCTGCTCGGCATCCCGCCCGGCGACCGCACCCACTTCCGGGCCTGGTCGGCGGCGCTGACCAAGTCGGTCGACCCGAGCGTCCTGCGCACCGACGACGACAACGCGGCGATCGACGTCGCCACCGTCGAGCTGCACGCCTACACGAACGGCCTGCTCGACGAGCGCCGCCGGCGGCCAGGCGACGACCTGCTCTCGGACCTGCTGCGCCGCCACGACGGTTCGAGCACCGACGACGGTCTCGGCGACGACGAGTTGGCCGGCCTCGTCACCCTGCTGCTCGTCGCCGGCCACGAGACCACCGTCAACCTCATCGGCAACGGCCTGCGCGCCCTGCTCCAGCATCCCGAGCAGCTCGCCGACTGGCAGGCCGATCCCCGGCTCACCGACAACGCCGTCGACGAGCTGCTGCGCTACGACACGCCCCTGCAGATGGTGCAGCGCGTCGCCACCCAGGACCTGACGATCGGCGCGCACCACGTCGTCGCCGGCGACCAGATCGTCGTCATGCTCGGCGCCGCCAACCGCGATCCTGCGGTGTTCACCGAGCCGGACCGCCTCGACCTGCGCCGCCCGAACGCCAGCCGCCACCTGTCCTTCGGCGGCGGCATCCACCACTGCCTCGGCGCCGCACTCGCCCGCACCGAAGGAGCCATCGCGCTGACGACCCTGCTCGCCACCTTCCCGAACGTCCAAGCCGCTGGCCCGGCACCGATCCGCGAGACGTTCAACCTTCGCGGCCGAGCCCGGCTCCCCGTCCACCTCGGAACACCCAGCTCGAACGCCTGAACGGCCGGACCGTCTCGGTTTCGTCCGGTCTGTGTCAGCGCACGAACCGACATGCGCATCTGTGCCGTGACGCAAACCCCAGAGACCCGCCTCCGCCGCCAGCCGGCCTCGTCGAGCGATCAGACGTGCACTCGGTTTGTTCGCTCGAACGAGCTCGCCCGACGTCTCGGGCTCAACCGATGCCGGACGAGCTGGCGTCCGGCACGGTCTCGCCGGGCGGGAGCGTCTCGCCGGGGATCACGTTCTCCGTCGGCGGGGTGGCCGGCACGGTGGTGGTCGTCGTCGACTGCGGCGCCTGGGTGCAGGTGGTCTTGACGATCTTCTGGTCGTCAAGACTGAACGTCGTCGTGCTCGACGTACCGAACCGGCGGACGAACTCGGTGAGCGACGACACGTCCTCGGTACAGTCGATGCTGACGCTGGCGGCGCGGGAAACGACCCAGCCGTTGGTCAGCTCGACGACGTTCTGGTCGTCGAGCTTGGCGATCCCTGCCATCGTCACCGTGCTGGTCTGCTCGTGCGGGATGAGCGCGAACCACAGGACGGCGTCGCCGAGCAGGTCGGCGACCACCACGCACGTGCCGATCCCGGACAGGTCGGGGCAGCTGATCTCGCCCGGCGTGTCCGGCTGGACGACCATCGTCCGCGACCCGTCGATGATCAGCTGCAGCTCACCGTTCGACTTGCCGCGCACCATCGCGAAGCCGGCGTCGCCGGTGATCGAGTACACCTGCGACACGAAGTCGACGTGGCGCTCCACCGGCCCGTTGTCGGCGGCGATGACCGAGTCGCTGGCCGGCTCGCCGCGGGTGACGACGTAGACGATCCCGAACAGGGCGACGACGGCGAGCAGCGACATCCAGAACCGCATCGTGATGAACTGCCGCACCCGACGAGCGTAGGACGGCACCCGCCCCGACCGGCGGCGCCCCCACCGTCGAGCGATGAGCTGTGAGCCGAAGAGGCCGGCTCATCGCTCATCACATGACGACGACAGGCGGGCGACGACGGAGCGAGCGGCGGGCGCGCCGGTGTCAGGCGCGGGCGAGCTCGGTGGCGGTGGCGGTGGCGGCGCGGTGGGCGGCGTCGGCGACGGCGTCGAGCACGTCGTCGGTGTGGCCGAGGCCGACGAACAGCGCCTCGTACGCACCCGGGGCGAGGGCGACGCCCTCGCCCAGCATCGCGTGGAAGAACGCGGCGAAGGCCCGCTCGTCGGTCTGCTTGGCCTCGGCGAAGTTCGTCGGGGCGTCGCCGTCGCCGAAGAACAGCCCGGCGAGCGTCCCGACCACCGGCACCTGCACGGCGAGACCCGCAGATCGGCAGGCGTCGCCGACCTGCGCAGCGAGGTGGCGGGTGCGGGCCATCAGCTCGATGTACACGTCGCCGGTCAGCAGCTCCAGCGCGGTGCGCCCGGCGGCGGTGGCCAGCGGGTTGCCCGACAGCGTGCCGGACTGGAACACCGGGCCGAGCGGCGACAGCGTCTCCATGATCTCCCGGCGCCCACCGACCGCGCCGATCGGCAGGCCGCCGCCGATGACCTTGCCGTACGTGGTGAGGTCGGCGTCGACGTCGTACTTGGCCTGCGCCCCGCCGGCGCCGAGGCGAAACCCGGTGATCACCTCGTCGAACACCAGCACCGCACCGACCCGGTCGCACTCGGCGCGCAGCCCGGCGAGGAACCCGGGCGCCGGGGCGACGACGCCCATGTTCGCCGCCACCGGCTCGACCAGCACGGCGGCCACCCGCTCGTCCAGCCGCGGCACCACGTTGTACGGCACGACCATCGTGTTCGCCACCGCGGCGTCGGGCACGCCGGCGGTGCCGGGCAGGCCGAGCGTGGCGACGCCGCTGCCACCGGCGGCCAGCAGCGCATCGGTGGCCCCGTGGAAGTTGCCGTGGAAGATGACGATGCGGTCCCGCCCGGTGTAGCCACGGGCCAGGCGCACGGCGGTGCTCGTCGCCTCCGTGCCGCTCGTTCATCAGCCGGACCATCTCGACGGACCGCACCCGCGACACGATCGCCTCGGCGAGCGCCATCTCACCGGGCGTCGGCGCGCCGTACGACGTTCCCCGCGCCGCCGCGTCGCTCACCGCCGCGGTGATCGCCGGGTGTGCATGACCGAGGATCACCGCGCCGTAGCTCTGGACGAGGTCGATGTAGCGGTTGCCCTCGACGTCCCAGACGTACGGGCCCTCGGCGCGGGCGACGACGTACGGGGTGCCCCCGACGGCCTTGAACGCCCGGATGCTGGAGTTGACCCCACCGGGGATCACCCGTGCGGAGCGGGCGAAGACGTCGGCGTTGGTCCTCACGACGTGCAGCTCGGCGTACCACCGCGCGAGATAGGTGAGGATCACGTCGGCGCCGGCGCGGCGGATCGCCGTCAAGTGCTCCAGCGCCACCGTGTCGTGGTCGATCCACCCGTTGGCCGCCGCGGCCTTGACCATCGAGTACTCGCCGGACACGTGGTAGGCGGCGACCGGCACGTCGACGCGGGCGCGCACCGCGGCTGATCACGTCGAGGTAGGCGACGGCCGGCTTGACCATCACCATGTCGGCGCCCTGGTCGACGTCGGCCTGCACCTCGACGAGCGCCTCGCGGCCGTTGCGCCAGTCCTGCTGGTAGCCCTTGCGGTCGCCACCACCGACGATCTGCACGTCGACGGCGTCGCGGAACGGACCGTACAGACCGCTGGCGTACTTCGCCGCGTAGGCCAGGATCGCCGTGTCGGTGAAGCCGGCGGCGTCGAGCGCGGCGCGGATCACGCCGACCTGGCCGTCCATCATCCCGCTCGGGGCGACGACGTGGGCGCCGGCGGTGGCCTGGGCGACGGCGATGCGGCCGTAGACGTCGAGCGTCTGGTCGTTGTCGACCGAGCCGTGCCCGTCGAGGATCCCGCAGTGGCCGTGGTCGGTGTACTCGTCGACGCACAGGTCGGCCATCAGCACCACCCGGTCGCCGACCTCCTCGGCCAGGTCGGCCAGGGCGAGCTGGACGATCCCGTCGGGATCGAACGCCTGGCTGCCGACCGCGTCCTTGGCGGCGGGGACGCCGAACAGCATGATCGCCCCGACGCCGAGGTCGGCCAGCTCGTGAACCTCCTTGCGCAGGCTCTCCCGGGTGTGCTGGACCACGCCGGGCAGCGACACGATCGGCTGGGGGTGCTCGATGCCCTCGCGCACGAACAGCGGAGCGACGAGCTGGCGGACGTCGAGGCGGGTCTCGGCCACCAGCTCACGCATCGCGACGGAGCGACGCAGGCGGCGCGGGCGGGACATGGGGAACTGGCCGGGCACCGTGACATCGTACGAATGAATGCGCACGACGCCTTGCTCGCACCCGAACGCTCGCGCCCGCACCGACCACGCTGGCCTGACGACCTCACCGGACTCCGACGGGCGTGACCGGTGGCGCTTCGACCTGCTCGCCATGTCGGGCGCCGCCGGGACAGCCCAGCCGGCCGGCGCCCGGGTCCACTGCGCTTCGACGGGTAGCGTGCCGGGCCGTGACGTCGCAGGCCATGTTCCTGAACACCGACGTCGACGTCGAGCTCGGGACGACGACGACCGAGCGGCTCGTCGTCGTCAACGACGGTGACGAGGAGGAGACCTACCGCCTGACGCCCGCCGGCCTCGCCGCCGGGTGGGCAAACCTGCGGCCGGCCACGGTCACGGTGCCGGCGCGCGCCCAGGGCGAGGTCGACGTCGAGATCCACCCGCCGCGCCTGCCGAGCACCGCCGCCGGACCGACCGCCCTCACCGTGCGGGTCGCTCCGCAACGCCCGGACACCGACGTGATCGAGGCGTCGATCACCCTCGACGTCCAGCCTGTGGTCGAGCACCGGCTGACGCTGCTGCAACCGGCCCAGCGCGGCCGCTTCGGCGCCGGCTATGAGCTGACGCTGGAGAACCGCGGCAACACCCAGGCGAGCTGCCGGCTGCGCCTCGTCGACCCCTCCGGGCGGGTCGAGGGCGAGTTCGAGCCGCCGGCGATCGGCGTCGACCCCGGGGCCACCGGCCTCGTTCGCCTGCGGCTGCGCACGACGCAGCGGCAGTGGGAGCGGCGGCACCGCACGCTGCCGTTCCGGGTGGAAGCCGAGCAGGCCGGCGCGCCGACGGTGCGCACGTCCGGATCGCTGGTGCAACTGCCGACGCTGCCCGAGCACCTGTGGACCTGGGTTGCCGGCATCGTCGCCGTGCTCGCCGTGCTCGCCGGCGGTTGGTTCGGGATCGTCAAGCCAGCGATCGACGATGCGGCCCGAGACGCCGTCCGCGAGCAGTCGCCAAGCCCTGCACCGACCGTCACCGAGCTGTCGACCCCGACGACGACTACGCCACCGTCGACCGTCGCCTCGACGTCGACCACGGTCGACCTGCCGAGCACGACGGCGACGAACAGCTCCAGCACGGGCGCGACATTCGCCACCCGCCTCGCCCCGCAGGTCGAGCCCGGCAAGTTCGGCGAGGCCCCCTACACCGTCCCGGACGGCTCCGTCCTGCGGATCACGAGCCTCATCGTCCAGAACCCGAACGACGACCGCGGCAAAGCCCAGTTCAACGTCGACGACACCCCGCTCCTGGAGTGGTCGCTGGACGTCGTCGCTCCGACGATCGACCAGCCGTTCCCGCTGGAACTGCAGTCCGGCCAGGTGCTCCACTTCGTCGTCACCTGCGACCAGCCCGGCTCGGCGACGACCGGCACCTGCCAACCCGGCCTGACGATCCTCGGTGTGCTCACGCCGGCATAGGTTCGACGCTTGCTGCGCTCGCTCATCCTCGGTCGAGCTCCGAGGAGCGGCACTCGAGGGCTTGTGACTAGCTCACCCGGCGGATGACGGTGATGTCGGCCGACAGCGCTGGGGCCCTTGACGGTGCGGGCGATCAGCGTGCGATGGCCGGGGCGCTCGCTCGGGGCGATCTGCAGCGAGGCGAGGAACGTCCCGTCCTTGCCGGCCTGCACCGTGTACGTCCCCCCGAAGCCGTCGGCCCACGACAGCGTCACCGTGGCGTTCGCCGGGAAGCCGGAGCCGCCGACGCCGAGGCGGGTCCCGGCGAGCACCCGGTCCGTGGCGCCGATCAGCGTCGCCGCCGAGTACACGCCGGAGCCGGCGACGATCATCGAGGCGTACTCGCCGGCGTCGCCCTTGACCCTGACCGTGGCCACCCGCTGACCGCCGAGGGTCGGGCGGAAGGCCAGGTCGACGGTGCACGTGGCGCGGACGGCCAGCGTGCCCTGGCACGTGGTCGCCTTGACCTCGAAGTCGCCGGCGGCCGGTCCGACGACGTCCACGCCGGACATCGCCACCGGCTCGTAGCCGACGTTGACGATCTGCATCGTCGTGGCCGCGGTCGACGAACCGACGCCGGTGGCCCCGAAGTCGTGCCCGGCGACGGGCGCGGCGAGCGCACCGGCGCCGCCGAAGCCGGCCATCGACGTGCTCGCCGACGTGGCCCCGAAGCCACCCTCGCTGACCGTCAGCACGCCCTGCACCGGTCCGCCGGCGCGGGGCGTGAGCACCACGTAGACCTCGCACGTCTCGCCCGCGGCGATGGCCACACCAAGCCGGCAGGTGCCGCCGACGACGGCGAAGTCCGGGTTCGAGCTGGCGATGCTGGCCGGCACGAAGGGCCCGGGACCGAAGTTGTGGACGCCGACGTACCACGGCGCCGACGGCACCCCGACCGCAGCGCTGCCGACGTCGAGCGGCGCCATCTCGACGTGCGGTGCCAGCGCGGCGATGGCCGCATGCGGGTCGGCCGGTGACGCAGCCGATGCGTCGAACGCGGTGGCGGCAGCAGTCTCGAAGACGACGACGCGGGCATCGGCCGACGGGCGCGGCGACCACTGCGCCGGCGGCGCCGGAGTCGCCCCATCGGCGAGGACCGATGCTCGTGTGAGCGTTCCGGTGGCGACGGTGGCGAGGACGATCTCCCCGGCAGCGGGGCCGACCGGGGTGCCGGCGGGCTGGTCGAACAGGTTCGTCGAGCGGGTGGTGAACACGACGGTCGAGCCGTCGTAGGTGATCGCCGGCTCGGTGCCGCCGGCATCCGCGGCGACCGGCGTCGCGCCCGGCGCGCCGGCCTGGCGGCTGACGAGCAGGATCGACCCGTCGCTGCGGTCGACCCGGTAGATCTGTGCCGGGCAGGTGTTGCCGGCGACGGCCGGCGACGCGGCCGGGGCCCCGTCGCCGGCCGTCGGCACAGCGTCCGGGCTGAGCAGCCGCTCCGGTCCAGCATCGGCGGCGACGACCAGCGCATCGACGGTCGCCGATGTCGGCTGATCGGCGGCCGACGACGTCGGCTGATCGGCGGCCGCCGGGCCGGCGCCCAGGCTGAGCAGTCGCTGCGGCCCGGCGTCGGCCGCCGCGGCGGGCACGTCATCGACCGACGCAGTCGGCTGGCCGGTGACCGCCGGGGTGGCGGTCGACTGGTTCGAGCGAGCCGCCGAGTCGTCATCGTCGGCTGGAGCGTTCGGCGACGACGCGACCGTCGTGTCGGTCGTCGGCGGCGTGGCAGGCAGCGGTGCCGTGGTCACCGGCGTCGTCGTCGACGGGGCCGGCACGCTCGGCGCGGTGCACGCCGGGAACACCGCGCCGCCGACGAGGTTCGTCGCCGTGCTCTGGAACGCCACGTAGCGGCCGTCGTGCGACACGCTGGCGTGGCCGGCATCGCCGTTGGCCACCCCGCCGGCCGGCGTGGACACCACCGTCACCGCGCTGCCCGGGTCCGGCGAGCTGCGATCCCACACGTAGACCTGCGACGTCGCGTACTCACCGGCGACGTCGCCGTCGGCCCAGGTGGGCACGGCAGCCGCCGAGGTGGCGTCGGACGTGAACGCCAGGAAGCGACCGTCGTCGGAGATCGACGGCTCGTGCAGGCCGTGGTAGCGGAACGTCGTGTCCGGTACCTGGGCCGGCGTCCCGGCGACGGCGCGGGTGCGCCCCTGCTGGCCGAGCGGCACCGAGCGGTCGACGACGGCGATGCCACGCAGGCCGGCCGCGGCGGTCGTCGCCGAGAAGTCGCGGGTGTAGGCGACGATCGTCCCGCTGCCCGACACGACCGGGCTCTCGTCCGGGTCGGCGTCGTCGCCGGCCGCCGAACCGAACGTGTCCTCCGGCCGGCTGGAGATCAGCTCCCAGTCGCCGGCAGTTCCGCCGCACGCCGGCAGCGTCAGCTGGTACACGTCCCAGCGCGCCCCGGTGTCGTCGTCACGGAACAGGTCGTAGGGGATCTCGGTGACGACGACGACGTGGCAGCCGTCGGCGCTGACGACAGGGCGGACGCTGTTGCCCGGCCGCAGGCCGTCGACCGCGGCGGTGAGCTCGGTGGTCGTGCTCTTCGAGCGGTCGAGCAGCCAGATCGTGCTGGTGCGCCCGTCCTCGGTGGGCGGGGCGGCTGCATAGACGACGACGCGGCCGTCGGCCGAGACCGTGGGGGTGCGCGAGGGACCGCTGACGACCGACACCGGTGGCACGGCAGGCGCCGCGAGAGGTGCGGCGGGGCTGACGGCCGACGGGACGATCGCCGCGAGGGCGCCCGACGCGAACGCTCCGACGATCAGGAGCGTTCGACGCCCTCGGCGTCTGCTCGTCGGACGTGCTGCGACCTCGATCCTCCCAGGCTCCGGCCGCCCCGGTGAGCGGCCCGTCGATGTTAGCCGGAGCCCCTCAGTGCCTGCTCGGCGGCGACGACGAGGCCGCCGACGGAGTGCTCCCCGGCGACGACGGTGACCTCCAGCCCGGCCGCCATGGCGTCCGCCGCCGTCTGCGGACCGATGACGACGACGACCGGCGGCGCGCTCGTCCCGAACACCTCGACCCAGGCCCGCACCGCGGACCCGCTGGCGAACAGGACCGCGTCTGCGCTCAGCGCGGCGAGCTGCTCACCCGCCGACGGGCGACGGGGTGCGCTGCGGTACGGGGCGATCGCCGTCACGTCCCACCCGCGCTCGGCGAGGCCGGCGACGAGCGTCGGCGCGGCGTCGACGGCCTGGACGACGAGCGCGCTGGCGGTCGATCTGGGCAGCTCGCCGAGCAGGCCGGCGGCGCGCTGGCGGGCCGGGACGAGATCGCAGCGCGGCAGCACCTCCGCGGTGGTGGCCCCGACGGCGGCCAGCCGGACGCCGTCGAGCGAGTGCGCGTGCACGTCGACGAGCCGGCGCGCGCCGTTTGGCGAGGTGACGATCACCCAGTCGAACGCGCCGACGTCGACGGCGGCGAGCGCGGCCATCCCCGCCGGTTCGTCGACGATCTCGATCAGCGCCAGCACGACCGGCCGCGCCCCGCGGGCCTCGAGCGCCTCGACCAGCGAGCCCGCCTGCTCGCGAGGCCGGGTGACGACCACCCGCCGCCCGTCCAGCCTCACCGATGGCCGTCCCGTCCCGCACCCGACATCCGTCTCTCGCCGGGATCCTCCACCCGCCGAGCCGACCGAACCTGTCGCGCGCCGACCGGAAGGTCTCCGGTCACGGCGCGACGAGAACCCGATCGAGCGATCATCACGGATCAGTGGGGCGCGGCGCCGGCACCCGACTCGGCAACACCCGGCCCGACGGCGGCGAGCTCGGTGGCCAGCGTGGCCGCGAGGGCGCGGGCGGCGGCGAGGTCGCCGGGCGGCAGATCGACGGCGCGGCGCAAGGCGCGGCCGGTGCCCGGGTCGGCGACGAAGCCGGTCAGGCGTCCGGCGGCCGCATGGGCGCCGACGGGCAACGAGCAGCCCGAGCCGAGCTCGGCGAGGAACGCCCGCTCGGCCTCGAGGTCGACCCGCGTCGGCAGATCGTCGATCGACGCCAGCAGGCTCGCCGTCGCCATGTCGTCGCTGCGGCACTCGGCGGCCACGCAGCCCTGACCCGGCGCCGGCACGAACGTCGACACGTCGAGCTCCTCGGCGATCCGCTCCGTCAGGCCGAGGATCTGCAGCGCGGCCACCGCCATGACCAGCGACCCGCCGGCGGGGAGCTTGCCGAGGCGGGTCTGGATGTTGCCGCGCAGCTCGACGAACGTCAGGTCCGGGCGCACCGCGGCCAGCTGGGCACGGCGGCGGACCGACCCCGTCGCGACGACGCCACCCGCCGGCAGCCCGGCGAGCGGCACGCCGACCAACGCGTCGGCGGGGTTGCGCCGCGCGGTGAAGGCGGCGATCGTCAGCCCGTCGGCTGGCGTCGACGGCAGGTCCTTGGCAGAGTGCACGGCGACGTCCGCGGCGCCGGCGAGCACCGCCCGCTGGACCTCCTTGACGAACACGCCCTGCCCGCCGATGGTGTGCAGCGGCACGTCGGCGAGCCGGTCCCCCATCGTGTCGACGAACACCAGCTCCACGTCCAGCCCCGGATACGCCGCCCGCAACTGCTCGGCCAACAAGGACGCCTGCGTCGACGCCTGCGCGCTCGACCTCGTCGCCAACCGCAACGATCCGCCCACCGTCAACACCCCCCGCCCGACCAGCGCCCACCCACGGAGCTCACCAGATCGCCCGCCGACCAGACCGGTCAGCCCGGGCCACCAGGCTCACCAGGTCGCCACGCTCACCGGACGACGCCGCCAAGACGCCATGCCGACCGGACACCAGGCCCGCCAAACCCGCCAGGCCCACCAGGCCCCCAAGGCGCGGCGAGCGCCGAAGCGAAGCGGAGGCAGCGAGCACGGCAGGCGCAGGGAGGGGCCCCGCCCCGACCAGAGCACGATTCAAGGCAGTTCGAAGAGGTCGCGCACGGCTGCGGCGTTGCGCTCGCCTTGCGGCGTGCCGGCGTCGGCCTTCAGGCGGACGGACAGCTGGTGGAGCAGCTTGGCGACGACACCCTTGGTGACGGCGTCGACGGTGACCCGCTGGGCGTCGTCCAACGTGGCGAGGCGACTGGCGAAGCGCTGCAGCTCGCCGACGCGCACGGCTTCGGCCTGCTCGTGCAGGGCGGCGACGAGCGGCGCGGCCTGGCGGGCGGCAGCCTCCAGCAGGTAGCCCTCGATCTCCTCGGCGACGATCGCCCGCACCCGCTCGGTCTCGGTGGCCCGCTTGGCCAGGCCACGGTCGGCCCAGTCGCGCAGGTGGTCGAGGTTCAGCAGCGTCACGCCGTCGATCTCGGTGACCTCCGGGGCGACGTCGCGCGGCACGGCGATGTCGACGACCAGCAGCGGCTCGGTGACGCCGATGCGCCCGGCGAGCATCGTGTAGACGTCGACCAGCACCGTGCCGGCACCCGTGCAGGTGAGCAGGACATCGGCGGCGGAGATCGCCGACGGCAGCTTGCCGAACGGCACGACCCGCCCGTTCACCCGCTGGGCGAGCTGCTCGGCGCGCGCCAGGGTGCGGTTGATGACGCAGATGTCGGTGGCCCCGGCGCCGACGAGCGCTGTAGCGATGCCCTCGCCCATGTCGCCGGCGCCGACGACGAGCACCCGCTTGCCGGCCAGCGAACCGAGCTGCTCGGTGGCCATCTCGACGGCGGCGTGGCTGACCGAGGCGGTGCCCCGACCGATCGCCGTCTCGGTGCGCACCCGCTTGCCGACCTCGACGGCGGTGCGGAACAGCAGGTTCAGCGTGGCCTTGGCGCCGCCCTCGGCACGGGCCACATCCCAGGCGTGGCGCACCTGGCCGAGGATCTCGCTCTCGCCGAGCACGGCTGAGTCGAGCCCGGCGGCGACCTCAAACAGGTGGCGGATCGCCCCGTCGTCGTGCTGGCTGTACAGGTGGGCGTGCAGCTGGTCCGCGGGAAGGCCGCTCAGCTCGCAGAAGAAGTCCCGGATGTCGGCGTAGGCCCCGTGGAACTTCTCGGCGACGGCGTACACCTCGGTGCGGTTGCACGTCGTCAGCACCACCGCCTCGCGGATGTTCTGCCTGCTGGTGAGGCCGATCACGGCCTTGGGCACCTCGTCGCCCGGGACGGCGACACGCTCCAGGAGGTCGAGCGGGCCGGTGCGGTGGTTCACCCCGATCACCACGATGGACATGCGACCACCAGCCTATGGAGTTGACGACGAACGTCCAAGACCCTGCCGTTCGGGGTTCGTTTCGTCCGGCCTCGCCGGCCGAAGCACCGAACCGTGACGATTGGTCGCCTCGTCATTCCGCTCGGCTCCTATGCACTCGCCGAGCGGCGGGTCCCGGCCGACAGGTTTCCGCCGGCGACGCTCGGCACGGTGCCGCCGGCGCGGCGCTGCTCGTAGTAGCTGAGGATCTGCAGCTCGACGGCCAGGTCGACCTTGCGGACCTCGATCGAGTGGGGCACGGTGAGCACCACCGGGGCGAAGTTCAAGATGCTGGTGATCCCGGCGGCGACCAGCCGGTCGGCGGCACCCTGGGCCGCTCCCGGCGGCGTGGCGACGACGCCGATGCGGGCCCGCTTGGCCTGCACGAGCTGCGGCAGGTCGTCGATGTGGCGGACGCGCACACCGCCGAGCACCGAGCCGACCTTGGCCTCGTCGATGTCGACGACGCCGGCGACCGGGAAGCCGCGCTCGCCGAAGCCGCCGTAGCCGGCAAGGGCCTGGCCGAGGTTGCCGGCGCCGACGATGACGACCGGCCAGTCGTGGGTCAGACCGAGCTCGCGGCGGATCTGGTACACGAGGTAGGCGACCTCGTAACCGACGCCGCGGGTGCCGTAGCTGCCGAGGTACGACAGGTCTTTGCGGACCTTGGCGGCGTTGACCCCGCCGAGCTCGGCGAGACGGTCCGACGAGATGCTGTCGACACCCTCGTCGGCCTGCTCGGTGAGCAGTCGCAGGTAGATCGGCAGCCGAGCGACGGTGGCATCGGGGATGCGACGGCGGGAGAGTTCGGTGGCCATGACCGAGAGCAACGTTAGGCACTCGTGCACACGTTCACAAAGCCCGCCAGCTGCCCTGCGAGCCGTCTGTGACGGGTGACGCTCACGCGCCCGGCGAACGGTCGCGATGTGAGATGTGCCGCCCCGGTGCGCACATCTCACATCAACCGAGGACGGGGCGGGCTGGCTCGGAGCTGGCCTCCGCCGCCGGCTCCGAGCTTTGTGTCGGCGCACAAACTGACGTGCACGTTTGTGTCGTGACACGAACGACGGCCCTACACGCGGCATCTCTAGGATCGGCCGGGTGAACGCTGCGCTGGCTGCTGCGGCGACGCTCGTCGCCGTCGCCTTCGCCCTCAGCACGCTCGACCGCTGGCTGCGCCGGCGCCGGCCGCACGAGCTGGCCTGGACGATCTCGCTGGCGATCTTCGCCCTCGGCGCCGGCGCGCTGTGGTGGGCCGAGGCCCGAGGCTGGAGCCTGGCGAGCTTCCGGGTGTTCTTCCTCGCCGGTGCCGTGCTCAACGTGCCGTGGCTGGCGCTCGGCACCGTCTACCTCCTCGCCGGCGAACGCCCCGGCCACCGCTGCCGCAGCTGGCTGCTGTTCCTGTCCGGCCTGGCCGTCGGCATCGTCCTGTTCGCCCCGACCAAGGCACCCGTCACCGGCGCCGAGATGCCGACCGGCAAGGACGTGTTCGGCGCCGCCCCGCGAGTGCTCGCCGCCGTCGGCTCCGGCGTGCCGGCGCTGGTGATCATCGGCGGCGCGCTGTGGAGCGTGTGGCGCCTGCTGCGTCACCGCCCGCCGGCACTGCCCGGCGTCACCCGCGCCCCGTCGGCACCGCGCCGGCTCGTGCTCGGCAACGTGCTCATCGCCGCTGGCACGCTGATCCTGTCGGCCAGCGGCACGCTCGCCGGCCGGCTCGGCAAGGACCGGGCGTTCGCCGTCACCCTGCTCGCCGGCATCGTCGTGCTGTTCGCCGGGTTCCTCGTCGCCAGCGCCGCGCCCGCCCGCCGGGCGGCGCTGCACGCGGTGCCTGCTACACCAGCGCGCCGCGCAGCAGCTTCCCGCTGACGTTCTTCGGCAGCGAGTCGACGAACAGGATCTTCGACGGGCACTTGTACCGGGCCAGGTTGTCCTGGCACCAGTCGATCAGCGTGTCCTCGTCGACGCTCATCCCCGGCTTGGCGACGACGTAGGCCTTGACCGCCTCGCCGTGGTGCGGGTGCGGCACGCCGATCACACCGACCTCGGCAACCGCCGGGTGCTCGGCGATGACCTCCTCGACCTCGGCCGGGAAGACGTTGAACCCGCTGACGATGATCAGGTCCTTGGCCCGGTCGACGAGGTACAGGTAGCCGTCGTCGTCGGTGGTGGCGATGTCCCCGGTGCGCAGCCAGCCGTCGGGCGTGAGCACCTTGGTGGTCTGCTCCGGGTCGTCGAGGTAGCCCTTGAACACGTTCGGGCCCTTGACCCAGACCTCACCGGAATCACCGGCGAGGACGTCCTCGCCCTCGGTGTCGACGAGGCGGACCTCCAGCCCCTGGAGCACCTTGCCGACCGACCCGGGACGGATCTCCTGGCCGGCGGAGCTGGTGACGACGGGCGACGCCTCGGTGAGGCCGTAGCCCTCGGCGAGGTCGATGCCGAAGCGCTCCTTGAGGTGACGGATCGCGTCGTCGGGCATCCGCGAGGCGCCGGACAGCGCCAGCCGGACGGTGGCGAAGCTGTCGGCGGGCGCGCCGTCGAAGTGACTGAACGCCAGCCACAACGGCGGGGCGCCGAAGATCGCCGTCACCTTGCGGTCCCGGATCGTGTCGAGCGCGGTGGACGGATCGAAGCGCTGGACGAGCACGAGCGTGGCGCCGCGCAGCAGGCTCTGGCCGAGCACGACGTTGAGCCCGAAGATGTGGAACAACGGCAGCACGCCGTACACGACGTCGTCGGCGTGCAGCTCCCCCGCCTCCGAGCGGCTCTGGTTGAGGTTGCCGAGCAGGTTGCCGTGGCTGAGCATCGCGGCGCGGCGACTTGCCGGCGGTGCCGCTGGTGAACATCGAGCGCGGCGAGGTCGTCGGGCTCGCAGTCGACGGCGGCGACCGGCTCGGCGGCGAGCAGCTCGTCGAACGTCGTGTCGCCGACGTCCTCGCTGCCGGGCCGCTGCTCGGTGGCGACGACGTGCTCGACGGTCGGCACCGCGGCGCGGTCGATGGCTGCCCACGCGGCTGCGGCGACGGGGTCGACGAACACGACCTTGGCGCCGACGACGGTGATCTCGCGGGTGATCTCGGGGGCGGGGCTCGTCGGGTTGAGCGGGACGGTGACCGCGCCGAGACCGGCCGTGGCCAGGTAGGCCACGACGAAGAAGCGGCCGTTGCCGCACAGCAGCGCGACCTTGTCGCCCCTGCCGACGCCGAGACCGGCGAGCCCGCCACGCAGGTGGGCCACCTGGTCGCGCAGCGCGACGTATGTCGTCGGCCGGTTGCGGCTGATGATGGCGACGTCGTCGTCAGGATGGCCGTCGATGATGGACGCGATGTTCACAAGGGACCCCCTCGGCGGGCGATCGTACCGAGCGAGGCGGCTCGGGTCCGCCTGTAACCGGCGAATGAGCCCTCCGCCCCAGCGCGCCGGCGAGCGCAGCGACGACGGTTCCGCTTGGGTCCGCACGAGGCAAGCGACCGGGCACCGGCGGTGACGCGACCGCCAGGGAGCCCACCGCACGCGAGCGCAGCGAGCCAGCGTTACAGGCGCAGCAGGGCGACGACACCGGCGATCAGGATGGCCGCGAGGAGCAGGGCCAGGGTGAGGGTCGTCGCCGGGCGCACGGGCGCCACGCTACCCAGCGGGGCGCGAACGACCCAGGCTGACGGCGGCGACGACCGGGCGGACGACGATCGGGCCGGCGTCGCCCTCGTCGAGGGGGCGCAGGACGATCTGATCGCCGGCCAGCAGGCGCAGCTCCTCGGATGCCGAGCGGCGGTCGAGCACGAGGGCGAGCATCCCGGTCGAGTCCGGCACGAGCCCGAGCGAGATGCCGGTGCCGGCGAAGCTCGACTCCCGGGTGGCGATGCGCACGTCGTCACCGACCTCGACGCGGACCTTCGGCCCCCAGCCGTCGAGCTCGTCGGGGCCGACGTTCAGCTGGCAGTTGCCGAAGTGGTCGACCCACAGCACGTCGGCGTGCAGCGCGTCGCCCTCGGCCTTGGGCAGCGGGACCATCCCGGGCACGAGCAGGTGCGGGTCGACCTCGCTGCCGAGGTCGGCCAGCTCGCCGCCGTTGCACAGATGGGCGACGGCCGGAGCGAAGACGTCACGGCCGGCGAACGTCGCCCCCGGAGCGTCGAGCCAGATGCCCGGGTTGTCGAGCTGCACGGCGCGCTCGGCGCCCCCGGCGATGGCGACGGCGGGGGCGAGCAGGCCGTTGTCCGGACCGACGAGCACGCCGTCGCCGCCGGCGACCTCGATGGCCAACGCCCGGCGATCGCTGCCGACGCCCGGGTCGACGACGGCGAGCACGATGCCGCTCGGCAGGTACGAGATCGACCTGGCCAGCGCCAGGCTGCCGGCGCGCACGTCGAACGGGCGGATGTGGTGGGTGAGGTCGATCACCGACGCGTGCGGGGCGAGATCACGCAGGACCGCCTTGACGACGCCGACGAACTCGTCGGTCACCCCCCAATCCGTCAGGAACGAAACCGTGTCGTACCGCCGCCCCATTCAGGCGACGCTACCCGGGGCGTCGCGGCCGACGGCCGCTCCGAGAAGCTCGACCGAACGAGAGCGGTCGAGCGCGGTCGAAACCCCAAAACGGAGAGGGCCGGTGCCAACCCCCCGATGGCACCGGCCTTCTTCGGCGCTGCCCGAACCGGGCGCGACACCTGTGGGCGAGCAACGCAGCCGCGCACTCGTCGATCTCGTGAACACTACGCGCGGGTACAACGGTGAGAAAAGGGTCACGTCCGGAAATTTTCGTGAGGAGTTCACCAGATGGTGACGGACGGTCACGAACCGCCCAGCTCACGACTGCGCAACGTGGCGGCCATCACCGCGTCGATGAACGCGGCGCGGATCGCGCGGTCCTCGAGGGCGCGCAGGCCGGCGGCCGTCGTACCACCCGGCGACGTGACCATCGCCCGCAGCGCGGCGGCGTCACCGCGCTCGGCGAGCAGCGCCGCCGATCCGACGAGCAGCTGGCGGACCAGCGCCTCGGCGACGGGGCGAGCCAGACCGGCGAGGACGCCGGCCTCGGTCAGCGCCTCGGCGACGAGGAACAGGTAGGCCGGCCCGCTGCCGGCCAGGCCGGTGACGGCATCGAGCTGCGACTCGGGCACGCGCACGACCGTGCCGACCGACTCGAGGATCGACGCGGCCCAGTCGAGATCGGCGTCGGTGGCCGACGAGCCCCCGCAGATCGCCGCCGCGCCCTGGCCGACCAGCGCGGGTGTGTTCGGCATCGCCCGCACGACGGCGACGCTCACCCCGGCCGCGGCCTCCAACACGTCGACGCGCACGCCGGCGGCGATCGACAGGATCCGCCGGGCGCCGGCGGCGACGGCCGACGTGACGGCGGCGGGCACGTCACCCGGCTTCACCGCGATCAGCGCCGCCGCGGCCGGAACCGCCTCGGCGACCATCTCGACGTCGGGGAACAGATCGGCCAGCTCGGCCCGCCGGCCACCGACGACCTCGACCACGGCCAGCTCACCCGGCGTCGCCCAGCCGGCGGCGAGCAACCCGCCGACCAGCGCCGCGCCCATGTTGCCGCCGCCCATCACCATCAACCGACGTTCACTCACGCCAGCAACGTAACCCGACGACCGGGAGCGCGACCCCGACCTTCCCCGAAGTTGCCGCGCACCCGGTCATCCGCACTGTCGACCCCGAACCGCCCCGAGCGGCAACAACTCCAGCCTCGCTGAGCCACTGCGCGGTCGCGATCGCCGCCGCCGGGTCACCCGGCAAGAGCTGACACGACCCGAACCGGCCGTGCCGGCAGCAGACCTCAGGAGAACCTTGACGCGAAGCCGAGGCGCAGCAGGCCGCGGAAGCACCGCTCGACGTAGGCGTAGACCGAGCCGACGACGCGGTCCAGCTCGGCCTCGTTCAACGCCGACAGGGGCAGTTCGCCACGGAGGAACAGGGCGTCCTCGATGCCGATCGCGAAGTCCGCGCCGACGAGCTTCTCGTTGCGCCGCAACGCCATCTCGTACACCGCGGCGTGGTTCTCCTCCGGCGCCGGCATCACGTACGCCTCGTAGCGCAACGTGCGCTGGCCAAGGGTCAGCCAGATGGTGATGTGGTCCTTCTCCTCGCCGGCCATGCGCACGTACCAGCGCGGCTCGCCGTCTCCGTCGCCTCGGTCGATCGCCTCGACCACCGGGTTGTCGGCGGCGAAGTTGGCCAGCCACGCCGAGATCTGCTCCTCGAACCACGCCAGCTCACCGGCATCGTGCAGATCGCTCACGAGACGCTCACGCGCAGGCGACCAGCTCGCGCACGGCAAGGTCGGCGTAGACGCGGCGCAGGCGGGCGGCGGCGAGCGCCCACGTGTAGCTGCGCGCCCGGCCCGCGCCACGGTCGCCGAGCGCGCTCGCCAGCGACGGGTCGTCGAGGATCCGGCCGATGCGATCGGCGAACACGTCCGGGTCGCGGTCGGGCACGAGGTAGCCGTTGTCGCCGTCGCCGACCAGCGTCAGCAGCCCGCCGACGCCGCTGGCGACGACGGGGATCCCGCACGCCGACGCCTCCAGGGCGACGAGGCCGAAGCTCTCGCTACGGCTGGGGACGAGCACGACGTCGGCCGCCCGGTAGTACGTGCTCAGCGTGTGGTGCGGCTGCGGCGGCACGAAGCGCACCTGGTCGCGCACGTCGAGCTCGTCGATCAGCACGTCCAGCTTGGCGACCTCGGCGTCACCGTCGACCCCGCTGGCCCCGCCGACGATCACCAGCAGCGCGTCGCGCCGGCCGAGCGCCGCCAGGGCGCGCACGGCGACGTCGGGACCCTTCAGCGGCTGGATCCGCCCGACGAACAGCAGCAAGGGGACGTCGCCGGGCAGCTCCAACGCGTCGCGCGCCCCGCTGCGGTCGCCAGGTGCGAAGAACGCATGCTCGACGCCCGGGGCGACGACCTCGATGCGGCCGCGCGGGTCGCCGTACAGGCGGCGGAACTGGCGCTCCTCCTCCGAGCAGCTGACGCAGATCGCGTCGGCGCAGCTGATGATCTCGTGCTCGGCGCGCTCGCGCCACAGGGGTTCGAGGTCGCCGCCCTCGGCCTTGACCTTGGCGAGGGTGTGGAACGTGCTGACGAACGGCACGTCGAGCTCGTGCTTGACCCGGTGGGCGACGACGCCGCTCAACCAGTAGTTGGCGTGGACGACGTCGGCCGGGAAGTCGCCGCGCAGGTGCTCGATCACCCGGTCGCCGAACTCGTCGAGCACGCCGGGCAGCTGCTCCTTGGCCAGATCGAACGGGCCGGCAGGCACGTGGACGACCTGGTGGCCGGGCTCGATCTGGACGACCTCGGGGAGCCCGGGGCGATCGGCGCGGGTGTAGGTCGTGCACTGCAGGCCGGCCTGGGCCAGCGCGGAGACGAGCTCACGGACGTACACGTTCATCCCCCCGCTGTCGCCGGACCCCGGTTGCAGCAGTGGCGACGTGTGGAGGGAGAGGACAGCCACCCGTTGCACAGCGAGTCGCAAGCCTACCCACGGCGATTCCCGACCCCGCTGGTCGGCAAAAGCGTTACCCGTCGCCACCGGGGGCTGCGCCCCCACGGCGCCTTCGGCACCTGCCCCATCGGCATCGGGCTCCCTGGCGGTCGCTCAGCCGTTCGCGGCGAGGAAGCTCTCGTAGACGTTGAGCAGGGCGACACGCTGCTCGGGGGTGAGCTTCGGGTCGTTGGAGACGGCATCGCGGACGCCACCGCGCGGCGTGCCCTCGGGGTCGATCAGCCCGGCGCGCTCGTACAGCGACTCGGCGCTGATCTGCAGGGCGGCGGCGATCTGGCTGAGGATCTCGGCCGACGGCTTGCGCAGGCCGCGCTCGATCTGCGACAGGTACGGGTTGCTGACGCCGGCCTGATCGGCGAGGCGGCGCATGCTGATCTTGCCCATCTCCCGCTGGGACTTGATGAACTCGCCCAGCTCGGCGAGGCGCTTGTCCAGCTCGTCGCGAACGTCGACCACGTCAGCCTCCGCTCACCGGTGGGAGCACCGCGACCTCGTCGGCGTCGCCGACGGGTGTCGCCACGTCGGCGTCGTCGCCGTTGACCCAGATCTTGCAGGTGCCGAGCACGTCGGCGAAGTGTCCGCCGTAGGCCGCGACCGCCGCGGTGAGCACTTCGCCGACCGTCGCCCCGGCGACCGTCGCCCGGCCGGTGCCGGCGGCCTCACGTGCGGAGGCGAACAGGCGCAGCGTGGGCACGGCGCCAGCGTACGGCCCTGACGTGGCTTCGCTGACGCTCGCCGGGCGCGCGCGCACCGTCCCTTCCGGCGCGACGGACGCGCCGCTACCCTCCGGCGGATGCCGACCCGGATCCTCGCCCTGCGCCACGGCGAGACCACGTGGAACGCGGCGCGGCGCTGGCAGGGCCGGGCCGACACCGACCTCAACGACGTCGGCCGCCGCCAGGCCCTGCTCGCCGCCGAACAGCTGGGTGCGTTCGACGGAATCTTCGCGAGCCCGCTGCGGCGGGCAGCGGAGACGGCGGCGATCATCGCCGCGGTCGTCGGCATCGGGCCGGTGCTGGTCGACGACCGGCTGGTCGAGACCGACGTCGGGCCGTGGGAGGGTCTGACGTTCGACGAGATCGAGGCACGCTGGCCGGGCCACATCGGTGCGGGGCTGCGCCCCGAGGGCGCGGAGGACCTCGATCTCGTCGCCGCCCGGGCGATCGCCGCGTTCGTCGACATCGCCGCGGCGGTCGACGGCGGCGAGGTGCTCGTCGTCACCCACGCCGGGCTGCTGCGCACCGTGCGCCGGGCGCTCGGCGGCGAGTTCGGGGAGCGCTTCCCGAACCTCGGTGGCCTGTGGCTGATCGTCGACCGAGAGCGGATCGTCCTCGGCGACGACGTCGAGCTCGTCACCCCGGATCAGCCCGCGCCTGACTCGCTGTGACGGATCTCGCCGACAGCGACCTGCCGTTCCGCGTCGAGGTCGTCCGCTCGAAGCGGCGGACGAAGAGCTACGCCGGGCGCTTGGCCGACGGCGTGCTGCGCGTCACCGTCCCGTCGTGGATGGGCGCCACCGACGAGCAGCGGGCCGTCGCCGAGATGACCGCACGGTTCCGCCGCAAGATGTCGACCGAGCGGATCGACCTGCGCGGGCGGATGCGCCACCTGCACCGCACGCTCGGCCTGCCCGCGGCGCGCGAGATCCGCTGGAGCGACGACATGCACAGCCGCTGGGCGTCGTGCACGCCGGCGACGTCGACCATCCGGGTGTCGACGCGCATCGCCGCGTTCCCGGACTGGGTGGTCGACTACGTGCTCGTCCACGAGATGGCCCACCTCACCCACCCCGGCCACGACCAGGCGTTCTGGGATGCGGTTGCCGTCTACCCGCGCACCGAGCGGGCCATCGGCTACCTCATCGCCAAGTCCGGCGAGGATCAGGGTCTCGACTGAGACATCCGAGGCGAGGGTCGCCCGCGGTGTTTCCCCTCTAGCCTTGCGCCCTCGTGGGCACCGCCAAACGAGACCGCCAGCGCGCCAACCGTCAGCAGCGATTGGAGGAGCTGGCCCGGGAGGCGAAGAAGGACAAGAGCAGGAAGTGGGGCCTGCGCATCGGCATCATCGTGATCCTGGCGGTCGGGCTGATGTTCCTCGTCGCCCAGCTCAGCGGTGACGACGACAAGTCCGACACCGTCGCCAGCGTGCCGACGACCGTCGTCGAGACGACCACGACGCTCGACCCGAACGCGACCACCACGATCGCCGGCGAGACGACGACCACCGTCGAAGAGAGCACGACGACGGTCGCCCTGGAGCCGTTCACCTACGGCAAGGGCGGCTGCCCGGCGATGGACGGGACGTCGATCAAGCAGTCGACGTTCACCCAGGCGTTCAAGCAGTGCATCGACCCGTCCAAGACGTACACGGCCACGTTCGACACGTCCGAGGGCAAGATCGTCGTCGCGCTCGACACGGCGAACGTGCCAGGCACCGTCAACAACTTCGTGTCGCTGGCCAACTTCCACTACTACGACGGCAGCCTGATCTTCCGCGCCGACCCGAGCATCGACATCATCCAGGGCGGCGGGAAGACCAACTCGGACACGCCCGGCTACACGATCCCCGACGAGAAGAACGGGTTCACGTACAGCGAGGGCGACCTGGTGATGGCCCGCACGTCGTCGCCCGACAGCGCCGGTGCCCAGTGGTTCTTCGTCGGCGGCCCGAACGCCTCCAACCTCGACGCCCAGGGCACCTACGTCACGTTCGGCCACGTCACCGAGGGCCTCGACGTCGTCAAAGCGATCCTCGCCCTCGCCGGCGGCGACGACGGCCAGACCCCGACCCGCACCGTCACCGTCACCAGCATCACGATCCAGGAGAGCTGAGCCGAAACGGTTGGCCGCATGCCCGACGAGAAACGTCACGGCTGAAGATCGACTACGAGAACGACAACCCGGCATCGGCCCGCCTCTACCAGGACCTCGGCTTCACACCGACGATGACCACCACCCTGTACGTGCGCGGGTCCCACGGCCAGACCACCTGAGCGGCGTCGCACCCGCAGCACGGGTACTTCGGGGCCCCATGTCCAGCAGTTCGGCCATCGAAGTGGTGGTCGCCGAGCATGGCCTCGTCGTGCTGCCTGCCGGGCTCGACACGATTGGAGCGCGTCCCGGTGATCGGGTGATCGTCAGCGCACGTCCGGTGGTTCGGCCACGACGGATGATGGGTTGCGCCGAATCGCCATCCGGCGCGGCGTTCACCAGCGAGCATCCGCGCGAGCTCCGTCGGGAGATGGGCGCAGGAACCGGCGAAGATCTCGAACACTGATGCTCGGTACGCCTTCTCGCTGACACGCAGATCCTCGTCTGGTACGTGACGGCTGCGCACCGGCTTCCGGTTGCGGCAGCGGACGAGCTGAATGCGGAGACCGACGCCGGACGCAGGGTGGGCGTCAGCGGCCATGCGCTGGTGGAACTGGCCGACGCCATCGAGAAGAAGCGCGATCCCCTGACCGCTGGTGACGTCGATGCGATCGTGGCCGTGCTCCACGACGAAGCATCGCCCTTCGAGGTGATCGCGGTCGATCTGGCCGTGGGTGAACGCGTGCGGGCGGTGCCGCCAATGGAGAACGCCGATCCGGGCGACCGCATCCTCGTCGCCACCGCCGAGGTGCACGGTCTCGACATCGTGCCGGCGGACGGGAGGGTCCCGTCGATGACCAGCCGCGGTCTGGTAGCCGGACCCGACGAGCGTTCGCGCTACGGGAGGTCGCCTTCGAGCTCGATGACGCCGACCTGCTCCCAGGAGCCGTCGGGGGCGCGGACGAGGGCGGTGCCGCTGGCCAGCACGGCCAAGGGCGTGTCGGCCAACTTGCGGGTGCGGTGCAGGCGCTCGGGTGACCAGGTCTCGGCCTGGGTGACGAGGGCGAGGCCGCGCACCAGGCCGAGGCCGAGGGTGAACGCCCCGCCGCGCGGGTCGATCATCGGGTCGCACAGCGCATCGGCGCTGCCGCCGACGCCGACCACCAGACCACCGGCGTCGACGACGCCGAGGATCGCCTGCCACAGCGGGGTGCCCTTGAGCACCGAGCGCAGGTGCAGCGGCTGGTCGCCGACCAGGTAGACGGCCTTCGCCGCGGCGACCACGGCGGCGGCGCTGTCGTCGTTGGCCTCGGCGCGGCGCATCACCATCAGCGCCTCGACGTCGACCTCCAGGCGCTCGCCCCACGACATCGCCGAGGCGACGAGCCGCTCCGGGTGCTCGTAGGCGTCGGCCGTCGGCAGGACCACCGCCCGCTCGGCGCCGACCGCGGCGAGCAGCCGCCGGTCGAGCTCGTCGTTGGCCGTGAACGGCCCGCCCCCCTGCAACGCCACGGTGCCAGTCACGGCAGCGGACCTTACCGAGCCGGTTCCTCGAGCAGCCCGTCCGCCAATCGGTCCAGCGCCTCGCCGCTGACGCCGAGCGAGCCGACGTAGCTGCGCACCGACCCGTGGGCGGCGCACACGTCGTCGATCACCCGGGCCATCGCCGCCGGCAGGGCGGCCAGGAACGCCGACGGCACGTCGGCGGCCAGCGCAGCCTGCTCGGGGAAGTGCTCGGCGTACCAGGCCCTGGCGTGGATCATCCGCGCCGCGGTGAGGGCGTAGTCGGCGACGATGTAGTCGTGCGGCACGCCCAGCGCGCCGAGCACGAGCATCGCCAGCAGGCCGGTGCGGTCCTTGCCGGCGGCGCAGTGGAACACGGCCGGGAACGCGCCCGGGGCGGCGAGCACGCCGACCGCGTCGGCGAACGTGGCCCCGCCGCTGGCCAGCATGTCGCTGTAGGCCCAGTGCAGGAAGTCGGCGTCGTCGTCGAACGGCGGCGCCTCCTTGTCGTGCCACATCACGTCGAGCACGGACAGGTTGTGGTAGTCGACGGGGTGTTCGGCGACGGGGAACAACCCGCGCTCGGCGATCTCGTCGGGCCGGCGCAGGTCGACGACGGTGCGCAGCGACAGCGTGCGCACGACGTCGAGGTCGGCGCCGGCCAGGCGGTGCAGACCGTCGGCGCGGTACAGCGTGCGCCAGCGGGTGATTCGCCCGTCGGCGGTCGGGTAGCCGCCGAGGTCACGGAAGTTGTGCACCGCCTCCAGCGCGACGAGCCGGTCGGGGTGCCCGCCGACGTCCGGGAGTGTGTCGATCGACATGGCGACGACGGTACCCATCAGGTGTGACGCGGTTCCCGCGGAGCGGTGAACGCCCCGTGAACCCGCCAGGCGTCACACCGCCGTCAGGTGCGGCGGCGTCCAGGCCGGCGAGGACCTCGACCCACGCAGGGGGAAGACCGGTCGTGATCGCGTCGGCGACGTCGACCGGCTCCACGTCGCGAGCAGATCGTCGGGCACGACCGCATCTTGACCGTTGTTACCCACTGGTAGGTATCCTCCCCCGATCTACGAGTGAGGGGGCCGCGATGTCGGACACGACCACCATTCAGAAAGTCGGCATCGTCGGCTCCGGGATCATGGGCGCCGGCCTGGCCGAGGTGGCCGCCCGCGCCGGCTTCGACGTCGTCGTGCGCTCCCGCAAGCGCGACACCGCCGAGGCGATGGTCTCCAGCATCGACAAGGGCCTGATCAAGGCGATCGAGCGGGGCAAGGCCACCGACGACGACCGCAACGCGATCCTCGGGCGGATCCAGGCCACCGACCACCTCGGGGCACTGGCCGACTGCGACCTGGTGATCGAGTCGGTCGTCGAGGACCTCGCCACCAAGAAGCACCTGTTCGCCGAGCTCGAGGAGATCGTCAAGCCGGCCGGGATCCTGGCGACGAACACGTCGACGCTGCCCGTCGTCGAGCTGGCGATGGTCACCCAGCGGCCGGCGCAGGTCTGCGGGATCCACTTCTTCAACCCGGCGACGATGATGTCGCTCGTCGAGGTCGTCCGCCCGATCACCGCCAGCGACGAGACGATCGCCGCCGCGACCGCCTTCGCCACCGCGTGCGGCAAGGACGCCGTCGAGGTCAAGGACCGCGCCGGGTTCATCGTCAACGCCCTGCTCTTCCCGTACCTCAACAACGCCGTGCGGATGTGGGAGCAGGGCACCGCCTCCAAGGAGGACGTCGACACGGCGATGAAGGGCGGGTGCAACTTCCCGATGGGCCCGTTCGCCCTGCTCGACCTCGTCGGCCTGGACACGTCGCTGTCGATCCTCGACGCGCTCTACGACGAGTTCCGCGACCCGAACTACGCCGCCGTCCCGACGCTGCGGAGGATGGTCGCCGCCGGACAGTTGGGCCGCAAGACGAAGCGCGGCTTCTACCAGTACCCCTAACGTGTGCCCAGCGGGCGCTGACGGGGCGCTGACGGAACCTGGGAGGCTGGCAACGTGAGCGACAGCGAGGTTCCGTCCGACGAGGTGACCGACGCCGTCGCCGCCCCGCCCGAGCGCCACCGCGGCCGGTCGACCGCCTCCGCCGTGCTCGGGGTGCTCACCGTGCTGCTGCTCGTCGTCTCGACCGTGGCGGTGTGGGCCAGCGCCACCGTGTTGCGCCGCGAGCGGGCGGCCGCGATCGTGGGCGACGCGCTGGCCGAGCCTGAGGTCCAGGCGGCGCTCGCCGACCGGATCACCACCGAGGTGGCCAACGCCATCGACCTGCCGAGCCTGGTCACCCAGCTGCTGCCCAGCGACCTCGGGCGCTTCGGCTCGATGATCGCCGCCGGGGCACAGGAGGCCGTCGAGCGGGCCCTCACCAACCTGCTCGGCCAGGAACAGGTCCAGCAGTTGCTGGTCACGATCGTGGAGAAGGCCCACGACGCGGCGATGCACCTGCTCGAGGGCGGCGGGTTCGTCGACGGCGTCACGGTGCAGAACGGCGTCGTCACGCTCAACTTGCTGCCGCTGGTGGACGACGCCTTGGCCCTCGTGCAGAAGACCGGCCTGCTGGGCAGCATCACCCTGCCCACGCTCGACGCCGCGGGCGACCCGCAGCAGCAGATCGCCGCGCTGGAGCAGGCGCTCGGACGCGACCTGCCCGACGACTTCGGCCAGATCGTCGTCTACCAGAGCGAGGCGCTGGCCAACGCCCAGGCGAACCTGCAGATGGCCCAGGACATGCTGGTCGCCGCGAAGCGCTACCTCGTGCTGGCGCTGGTCCTGCTCGTGGTGTGCGCCGTCGCCACGATCCTCCTCGCCGTGCAGCGCTGGCGCGCCGCGTTGCTCGTCGGGGTCGGGGCCGCCGGTGCGATGGTGCTGCTACGCGCCGCAGTCCGAATGGTGGTCGCCACGGCTCCCGATCTGGTGGCCAAGCCGGCGGCGAAGACCGCGGTGCGGGTGATCCTCGACAGCGCCACCGGCAGCCTGATGCGCGTGGCAGGTGTACTGCTCCTGGTCGGCCTGGTGGTGGTCGCCATCGGCATGATGCGCCGCCGCGAGTGGCGCGCCGACCTGATCCTCGTCGTCGCCGTGGCCGCCGGCGTCGCCGTGCCCGCCGCCGCCGGCCTGTCGATCTGGTCGCTCCTGGCCGGCCTGGTGGTGGGCATCGTCCTGCCGTTCGTCGCCCGCTGGCTGCTGTCGCACGCGCCCCACACCCCGGAGGGTGGCCCGACACCACCTGCTGCTGCGCCGGCCGACGTTCCAGCGACCTCGGCGGTGCCGGACGCCGCGCCCCGAGCACCGGCCTCGGCGTGAACGCTCGGTAGCCTGCTCGGCCGGTCCACACCGCTGTTGCCGACGCCGTCGGCACCGCCCTACCCCGTGGAGGTTCGTTCGTGCTGATCCTTGGGATCATCGGCTTCGGTGCACTCGTCGGCGCTGCCGCGCAGTTCGTCCTCGGCCGCCAGGGCCGCGGCATCGACTGGGGGATGGCGATCGTCGCTGGCCTCGTCGGCTCGTTCGTCGGCGGCCTCCTCGGCAGCCTCGTCGCCGGCGACGGCCTGCGCCTGCGCCCGAGCGGCGTGATCGGCTCGATCGTTGGGGCGATCATCGTCACGCTGATCTGGAGAGCCAAGAAGCGATAGACGGCCCGCCGGGCGAGTCAGGTGTCCGGCGGCGGCTCGGCGGCGTTCACCGTCCGCCCGACGATGAACCCGGTGATCGCCTCCCAGGCGCGCCGCCCGACACGATCGTCAGTGCGTCCGGCTCACCCATCCGCCCGAGGATCAGGACTGCCTCGCACCGAGATCGATCGGCCGCACGGGCGTGCGACACTGCTCGTGTGAGCACCGACGTCAGCCACCCGGAGACCCCGGACGAGGACCACTCCACCGCTGTCGTCGACCTCGGCGATCACGTCATCCTCAGCGGCAAGCGGGGCTTCGTCGCTCTCAGCCGGGAACGCTTCAACAGCAGCAAGTCGTGGGCCAACCGCACGTTCGACAAGTATCGCAACCGCCCGCTCGTCGACTTCGGGATGCGGATGTACGAGCGCGATCGGGACAGCGCCGGCACGGTCGTGTCGAGCGCGATCGCGTTCCGGCTGTTCCTGTTCTTCATCCCGATGCTGCTGTTCGCCGTCGGCATCATCGGCTTCTTCGCCACCCACGTCGACGCGAACGACGTCAAGGACGCGGGGGTCACCGGCAGCCTCGCCAAGCAGATCAACACCGCGTTGAACCAGCCGAACTCGACGCGCTGGTTCGCCGTACTGTTCGGGCTGGTCTTCATGGGTGTCACCGGCCGCACGCTCAGCCGCGTGCTCACGCAGGCCAGCTGCCTGGCCTGGCAGATGCCCGTCCGGCCGAAGGCGCCGATCAAGGTCGTCGGCGGGATCATCGGGCTGATCTTCGGCATCGCGCTCGTCACCAGCGGCGTGGCTCGGATCCGCGCCCACCTCGGCATCGCCGTCGCCAGCATGTCGTTCCTGGTCGCGCTACTGGTCTACCTCGTCGCCTTCCTGATCCTCAGCTCGCTCTTGCCACGACCCACGCCCGACCTCGGCGCGCTGCTGCCCGGGGCGGCGCTCGTGTCGCTCACGCTCGTCGGGATGCAGGCCGTCAGCCAGCTGTACCTCCCCGACAAGTTCAGCCGGGCGTCACAGTTGTACGGGGCGATGGGCGTCACCATCGTCACCCTCGGCTGGTTCTTCATCGCCGGTCGGGTGATCATGCTCGCGATCGAGCTGGACTCCGTCCTGTACGAGCGCTTCGGCAGCCTCACCCAGTTCATCTTCAGCCTGCCGGTGCTGCGCGTGCTGCCACGGCACTCGGCGCTCCTGCGCAAGTACTTCGGCCTCGAGCGCTCCCCGATCGCCGGCGGCGCGGCGATGCCGGCCGAGTCGACGGCGCCACCGCCGCTCTCGGAGGTACCCGCCCCCGAGACGCCGCCGGCCTGACGGAACTACCCTGCGCGGCATGCCGCCGGTCGAGCCCGCGCCGAACCGCTGGCAGCTCCCCTCGCCCGACGACGCCGACCGCCACGGGCTCGTCGGCGTCGGCGCCGACCTCGAACCGGGCACGCTGCTGGCCGCCTACCGAGCCGGCCTGTTCCCGATGCCGATGCGCAAGAAGGCGGTCGGCTGGTGGTCGCCCGACCCGCGCGGGATCATCCCACTCGACGGCCTGCGGGTCACCCGCTCCCTGCGCCAGAGCGCCAGGCGCTACGAGGTCCGCTTCGACACCAGCTTCCGCGACGTGATGCAGCGCTGCGGCGACCCGCGCCGGCCGCACGGCTGGATCACCCCGGCGTTCGTCGACGCCTACACCCGACTGTTCGAGCTCGGCTGGGCGAGCAGCGTCGAGACCTACCTCGACGGCGCCCTCGTCGGCGGCCTGTACGGCGTGCGGATCGACGGGCTGTTCGCCGGTGAGTCGATGTTCCACGCCGCCCGCGACGCGTCGAAGGTCGCGCTCGTCGCCCTCGTCGACCACCTGCGCGAGACGGGCGCCGTCCTGCTCGACGTGCAGTGGACGACCGAGCACCTGGTCTCGCTCGGCGCCGTCGACATCCCCCGGTCGGAGTACCTGCGCCGGCTGGCCGAGGCACTGGAGGTCGGTGCGAGTTCCGCCGACGGCTACCCGGCGGTAACAATTCAGCGATGAGCGAGCGCAGCGAGACTCGTGACGGCCGAGCGACCGCCAGGGAGCCGGGCGTCGATGGGGCAGGCGTCGCAGGCGCCGTGGGGGCGCAGCCCCCGGAGAAGACGACCAGGCGCGACGCGCCGTGGTTGATGCGGACCTACTCCGGCCACTCGACGGCGAAGGCGTCGAACGAGCTGTACCGGACGAACCTGGCCAAGGGCCAGACCGGCCTGTCGATCGCCTTCGACCTGCCGACCCAGACCGGCTACGACCCGGACCACCCGCTGGCGCGCGGCGAGGTCGGCAAGGTCGGCGTGCCCGTCGTCCACCTCGGGCACATGCGCACGCTGCTCGACCAGATCCCGCCCGGCGAGATGAACACGTCGATGACGATCAACGCCACCGCGGTATGGCTGTTCGCCCTCTACGTGGCCAACGCCGCCGAGCAGGGCGTGCCCAGCGAGGCACTGCGCGGCACGACGCAGAACGACATCGTCAAGGAGTACCTGTCGCGCGGCACGTACATCTTCCCGCCCGCCCAGTCCCGGCGGCTGATCGTCGACATGGTCGCCTGGTGCACCCACCACGCCCCGAAGTGGAACCCGATGAACGTCTGCAGCTACCACCTGCAGGAGGCCGGGGCGACGCCGGTGCAGGAGGTCGCCTACTCGCTGGCCACGGCGATCGGCGTGCTCGACGCGGTGCGCGACTCCGGGCAGGTCGAGCCGGAGCAGTTCGGGCAGGTGTTCGGGTCGATCTCGTTCTTCGTCAACGCCGGGATCCGCTTCGTGGAGGAGATCTGCAAGCTGCGGGCGTTCACCGAGCTGTGGGACCGCATCGGCCTGGAGCGCTACGGCGTCACCGATGCGAAGGCCCGGCGGTTCCGCTACGGCGTGCAGGTCAACTCGCTCGGGCTCACCGAGGCCCAGCCGGAGAACAACGTCCAGCGCATCGTGCTGGAGATGCTCGCGGTCACGCTGTCGAAGCGGGCTCGCGCCCGCTCGGTGCAGCTGCCGGCGTGGAACGAGGCCCTCGGCCTGCCGCGCCCGTGGGACCAGCAGTGGTCGTTGCGGATGCAACAAGTTCTGGCGTTCGAGAGCGACCTGCTGGAGTACGGCGACATCTTCGACGGCTCGACGGTGATCGAGCGCCAGACCGCCGCGTTGCGCGACGCCGCGTGGGACGAGCTGCAGGACGTCCTCTCGATGGGCGGGGCGTTCGAGGCGGTGGACGAGCTGAAGGGACGGCTGGTCCGCTCGATGGCCGAGCGCACCCGGCGCATCGAGACCGGCGAGCAGGTCGTCATCGGCGTCAACCAGTTCACCGAGACCGAGCCGTCGCCGCTCGACACGCCCGGCAACATCCTCACCGTCGACCCGTCCGTGGAGGCGTCGCTGATCGCCGACGTCACCGGATGGCGGGCGGCGCGTGACGACGACGCCGTCGCCAAGGCGCTGTGGGCGCTGCGCCAGGCCGCCGAGTCCGGCGCCAACATGATCGACCCGTCGATCGAGCTGGCCCGCGCCGGCGGCACCACCGGCGAATGGGCCGCGGAGCTGCGCTCGGTGTTCGGCGAGTTCCGCGCCCCGACGGGCGTCGGCGCGGCCGTCGGCCGCCGCCCGGGCTCGCTCGCCGACGTCGCCGAGTACGTGCGGACCATCCCCGGCGGCCCGCCGCGGTTCCTGGTCGCCAAGCCCGGCCTCGACGGGCACAGCAACGGCGCCGAGCAGATCGCCGTCGCCGCCCGCGACGCCGGCATGGAGGTCGTCTACTCCGGCATCCGCCTGACCCCCGAGCAGATCGTCGCCTCGGCGCGCGACGAGGACGTCGACGTCGTCGGTCTGTCGATCCTCTCCGGCTCGCACCTGGAGCTGGTGCCGGGCATCGTCGACTCGCTGCGTTCGATCGGCGTCGACGCCCCCGTCGTCGTCGGCGGGATCATCCCCGAGGACGACCGCCCCCGCCTGCTCGCCGCCGGCGTCGCCGCCGTCTACACCCCGAAGGACTTCGAGCTGGCCAAGATCATGCGCGAGGTCGCGGAGTTGGCGAGCGACCATCGCTCAGCTCAGTAGCGGAGCGCCTGACACCCGCCCGCCACAGAGGCGGCGGGCCGGCCGTCACCGGCCGGCAGGCTCCATCGCCGTCAGACGCGGGCCGGGGTTTCGCTCTCGATCCAGCGCTCGAGGGTTGGACCGGACTCGAAGCTGGTGATCAGCGCGTAGCGCGGGGCGTCGCCGTTGTGGACGACGACGTGCCACAGGCGCTGGGTGTCGACCACGAAGCGGGCGCCGCGGTGCAGCGGCACGCGGATCTCGGTCGACGGGTCGGGCAGGCCGTCGGGGCCGTTGTCCATCAGCAGCATGTAGCTGTCGGGGTTGTCGGTCAGCTCCAGCCAGCTGCGCACCACCCAGCCCTCGTCCTCGGGGTTGAAGCGGTTGTTGTCGTCGCGGTGCACGCTGCGCCACGCCGTCTCCCGGTCCTGGGGCTCGAGCTTGATGATCCGCACCCGCCCGAAGTTGGCGCCGACGGAGTCGACGTACCTGCGCAGCGTCGGGGCGAGGTCGGCGTTCGACGTCCACAGGGCGTCCTTGTCGGTCTTGCCCTTGTCCCAGAAGCCGCGGCAGTCGAGCTGCCCGTCGGCGGACGCCAGCGGCGCGAAGTTCGTGTCGCCGCCGCTCTTCCAGTCCATGTACTCCAGGCGCTCCCACTCGTCGGCGGGCACGTCGAAGCTCGCATCGCCGAGCTGGACGAAGCCGCTCGCTGCCAGCGCCGGGAGCCGGTGATGGTTCGTGTGCAGCGGGATCGACACGCTCCAGTGATCCTGCGTCGGCCAGAAACCCATGGCCGGCAAGTCTACGGAAGCCCCTCGGACACGGTAGGGCACTTGGTCACCCACCGCTCACGTGCTCGACGGAGCCTCGCTGGCCGGGACCGTCGTCGGGATCGACTCGCCGGGCTGGGGGATCTTCAGCTTCTGGCCGACCTCGATGTGGTCAGGGTTGGTGATCCCGTTCAGCGCCATCAGCTCGTCCTTGGTCACGCCGAGCTTGGCGACGATCTTGCTGAGGTTGTCGCCGGGCTGGACGACGTAGACCGTCGGGCGGGTGGTCGTGGTCGCCAGCGTCGTCGACGTCGACGTGGACGTGGCGATCGGCGGCAGCGTGCCCTTGCTCTGCTCGTTCGAGCCGCACGCCGCGGCGCTCAGCGGCACGGCCACCAGGGCGACTGTCATCACCACGATTCGCCTCACCGTGGCGATCGTAGAACGTCGGCACTGCTCACCCGTCCGGCGGCGGCTCTAGTGTCGCCGCCCATGAGTGAGCTGGGTGCGTATCCCGGGGCGCAGACACCCGATCGCGAGCACATGGTCGACGTCGGCGGTCTGCGCGTCGCCGTCCACGAGTGGGGTGATGCCGACGCCCAGCCGTTCTTCTTCGTCCACGGCGGCTTCGACTTCGGACGCACCTACGACGTGTTCGCCCCGAAGATCGCCGCCGCCGGTTGGCGGGTGATCACGTGGGACCAGCGCGGCCATGGCGACAGCGACCACGCCGCGCTCTACGGGTGGGACGCCGACCTCCGCGATGCGATGGTCGTGCTCGACTCGCTCGGTGGTGGCCGGCCGGTGCCGGTGCTCGGGCACAGCAAGGGCGGGTCGCTGATGATCCAGCTCGCCGACGCCCAGCCGTACCGGTTCACCCACGTCGTCAACCTCGACGGCATCCCCTACCGCCGGCGCCAGCCCGACGTCGCCGAGCACGAGCGGGCCAGGATGGTCGGCAGCGAGGTGCGCGGCTGGCTGGACCACCGCCGGCGCACCGCATTCACGAGCCGCAAGCCGGGGACGTTCGAGGAGCTGGCCGAGCGCCGGGCGCGGATGAACCCGCGGCTGCCGATGGACTGGCTGCGCCACCTCGTGTCGGTCGGGGCGTTCGAGTCCGACGACGGCTGGCGATGGAAGATCGACGCGTCGATGCGCATGGGTGGCTTCGGGCCGTGGCGGCCGGAGTGGACGATCATCAAGCTCCCCGGGCTGCCGATGCCGTTCCTCGGCGTGCTCGGCGGGCAGATGGAGGAGATGGGCTGGGGCACCGTCCCCAAGGAGGTGTTCCCGTGGCTGCCCGTCGAAGGGCGGTGCGAGATCCTCGAGGACGCCGGGCACTTCGTGCACATCGAGCAACCCGACGTGGTGGCCGGGATGGTCCTCGACTTCGTGGGGTCGCCGTCATGAGCGCGTCGTCGGTCGAGATGCTGACCCACAACAAGGTCCAGCTGGCGCTGCACCACCTGCGCACATCCGGCTCGGGGCGACCGCTGCTGCTGCTCCACGGGCTCGGCGAGCACACGCCGGCCGAGGTGCCGCCGTGGGCGGCGTCGTGGGACGGCCCGATCGCCGGGCTCGACTTCACCGGCCACGGCCTGTCGACGATCCCGGCCGGCGGCGGGTACAACGCCGAGATCCTGCTCGCCGACGCCGACATCGCCCTCGCCGCGCTGGCCGGCGCCGACGGGACGATCACCGTCGCCGGGCGCGGGCTCGGGGCGTACGTCGCGCTGATGCTCGCCGGAGCCCGGGCGCCGCAGGTCCACGGGGCGGTGCTGATGGACGGCGTCGGGCTCGCCGGCGGGGCGATCGTGCCGACGTCGGGCAGCTTCGTCGTGCTGGAGCCGTCGACGACGCCGCCGGACCCGTACGCCCTGTTCGAGATGTCAAGGGACCTGCGCCCGCCGGACTACGCGACGCACTTCGTCCGCCTGGCGCTGGAGGAGTCCGGGCTCGACGAGCCGGTCGCGGTGTGTGCGATCACCCGCCCGCCGTGGCTGGCCGCCGTCGTCGACGAGGTCGGCGTCGTCACCTGCACGATCGACGAGGCGCTGCGGCTCTACGCCTGAGGTCTGCTGCCGCCCCTGCGCTTTGTGTCACCACACAAAGCGGCGTGGGCGCTTGTGTCGTGGCACAAACCGGGACGGGGCTCTCACAGCCCGCCTCACTGCGGTTTGTGTCAGCGCACGAAGCGACGTGTCGGCTTGTCCGCTGACACAGATCCTGGGGCGGGCTACCGGTCGAGCCAGGTGCAGATGCAGACCTCGTTGCCCTCGGCGTCGGCGAGGACCCACCAGCTGCGGGCGTGGGTGCCGTCGACGAGGCGGCCGCCGGCCGCGAGGGCGGCCGCCACGCGGGCCTCGGCGACCTCGGGGGCGACGGTGATGTCGACGTGGATGCGGTTGCGCTGCGGGCGCGACGCGTCCATCTGCTGGAACCAGATCGACGGGGCGCGCCGGACCGGATCGACGAGCACCTCGGGATCGGCGGGGTGGCCGGCGTACCCGGTGACCGCCTGCCAGAACGGGTGCACGGCGGCGATGTCCATCGCGTCGACGGCGATCTCCAGCGCCTGCGTCGTCCCCGGCCGACTCGTCGCCCCGGCGTCGGCCGCCAGCAAGGAGATCTGCTCGGCGAGGGCGACGTCCAGCTCGGTGGTGCGCGCCCCCGCAGCGTGTGTCGTCAGGGCGACGTGGAGCACGCCGGGATAACGCAAGTCGACGTCCGGGTGGTGTCCCGCGGCATCGGCCGCATCGGCGATCGCCAGCACCAGGCGACCGGCCACGCCGAACGACGGGCAGCGGAACGTCGCCTCCAGCCGGCCGAGCAGGGAGCGCCAGTCGGCCAGACCCCGGGTCTCGATCTCGGCGGCGGTGAGGATGTCGGGCATCTCCGCACGCTAGGACGGCCGGCAACGCCCGCTGTCCAGCCGGCCGAGCAACCGCCACGAAGCCGGACGGCAACGGGGCTGGCACCGAAGGCACCGAAGAGGCCCAGCCCCGCACACCTCACGAGCGGGCGAGGAAGCGGCTCGTGTGGGTCGCCAGGGCGCCGATGTCGTCGGCCCGCTCGCAGGCCTCAGGGGTCGGCGGCGCGGCCGGTGCGCTCGGCCAGCTCGACGAACACCTGCTCGGCGAACACCTGCTCGACGATGCCGGGCACGGCGTCGTGGGACGTGTTGGCGGCATCGCGAGCCTGGAAGAACACGTCCGGGTTCTGGGCGCTGCCGCGCAGCACCGGCGCGCTCGGCCTCAGCCGGCGCAGCTCGTGGACGGTGATCGCCTCGCTGCCGACCAGGGCGCTCAGGTCACGGCCAAACGTCCTGTCGGAGTGCCAGCCGCGCCCCGACGCGCGCCAGCCGCTCCATCAGCCGGCTGGCACCCCGAGGGCGAGGCGGCTACGCCTCGCGCTGGCTGACGTAGGCGGCGAGGGCGAGCAGCTCGTCGCGGGCGGTCGCCGCGATCGGGGCACGCTCGATCGCCGCACACGCCTCGGCGGTCAGCGATTCGATGTGTGCCTCCAGCGCGGCGAGCGCGCCGGTGGCGACGATCACGTCCTGGATGCGGCCGACGTCGGCCGGCGACAGCTGCGGGTCGCCGACGAGATCGAGCACGTCGCGCTGGGCCGGCGTCGCCGCGGCGACGGCGCGCGCGAGCAACGGCGTCGGCTTGCCCTCGACGAGGTCGCCGCCGACCGGCTTGCCGGTGCGCTGCGGGTCGCCGAACGCGCCCATCACGTCGTCGCGGATCTGGAACGCGTCGCCGAGCGGCAGGCCGTACTCGCTGAGCACGTCGAACAGCGCCGGGCCGCGCACGGGGTCGGCGAGCACGGCACCGAGGTGCAGCGGCCGCTCGATCGTGTACTTGCCGCTCTTGTAGCGGCAGATCCGCTCCGCCTTGTCGACGGCGCGGTCACGGCGGACGCTGCCGACGATGTCGAGCAGCTGGCCGACGTTGAGCTCGACGCGCAGCTCGTTCCACACCGACCACGCCGCCGGGGGCGCGGCGGACATCAGCTGGTCGGCGAACACGAAGGCGAGGTCGCCGACGAGGATCGCCACGCCCTCGCCGAAGCGGCGTGCTTCGCCGGCCCAGCCGCCGTCGATGTGGTGCTCGGCGAACACGACGTGCGTGGTCGGCTTGCCCCGCCGGCTGGCGGCGTCGTCCATCACGTCGTCGTGGAACAGGGCGAACGCGTGCATCAGCTCGATCGCCGCCCCGCCGTCGACGACGACGTCGGCATCACCGTCGCCACCGGCGGCCACCGCGCCCCAGTGGCAGAACGCCGGGCGCAGGCGCTTGCCGCCGGCGAGCACGAGCCGCTCGATCTCACCGATCGGCTCGTCGAGATCGGCGTCGAACCTCGCCCAGCGGGTCCGCTCGGCCCGGAGCAGCCCGGCGATGCGCGCCTCCGTGCGGGCGGCGATGCGCGCCAGCGACGGCGGCGGCATCCACGTTGGCACGGCTCCCGAGGCTACGCCGCGGACTCCCCCGCACCCGCTCGCCCGTTCGCCCGTTCGCCCGCTCGCCCGCTCGCCCGCTCGCCCGCTCGCCCGCTCGCCCCGGGGCATCGCACGGCGAGCGATTCGAGATGTGCGCACCGGCGCCGCACATCTCCCATCGCCCGGTCAGCCACGCCGAGCGCGATTCGAGATGTGCGCACGGGGACGGCACATCTCGAATCGCGAGGCTCGAGACGAGGGCGGCGCATTGACGGGCGGGGGGATCGCGGCGACGATGCCGGCCGTGACGACGACCTACGAGGACACCGCCGCGGCCTTCATCCGCATGGCCCACCGGATCGTGTGGGCGTCGGTGGCGACGGTGGAGCCCGACGGGCGGCCGCGGACGCGGATCCTGCACCCCATCTGGGAGTGGGTCGGCGACGAGCTGGTCGGCTGGATCGCCACGTCGAAGTCGGCGCCGAAGGTCACCGCGCTGGCGGCACAACCGGCCGTGTCGGTGAGCTACTGGTCGCCGTCGCACGACACCTGCGTCGCCGAGTGCACGGCGACGTGGGCCGACGACGCCGTCACCCGCCACCGCACGTGGCACCTGTTCGCCGACGCGCCGCAGCCCGTCGGCTACGACCCGAGGATCATCCCCGGCTGGGACAGCCCGGACGCCCCGGCGTTCTGCGTGCTGCGCCTGGAGCCGTACCGGCTCCGGATCTTCCCCGGCTCGGTGCTGCTCGGCGAAGGCGGCCACGTGCTCCGCTGGGCGCGCTGAGCGGCTTCCGCTGACGGCACCGGTCCAGGCCGTCGTTACGGTCGTCGCCCATGGGAGAGTTCAGCTACACCGAGCGTGATGGCCACCTGTTCATCGTCACGATCAACCGGCCGGAGGTGATGAACGCGCTGCACCCGCCGGCGAGCGCCGAGCTGTCGGCCGCGTTCGACGAGTTCGCCGCCGACCCGGACCTGTGGGTGGCGATCGTCACCGGTGCCGGCCCGCGGGCGTTCAGCGCCGGCAACGACCTGAAGTACACGGCCGCCGGCGGATCACGGGCCGAGTACCCGAAGACCGGGTTCGGCGGCCTGTCGACGCGCTTCGACCTCAACAAGCCGTTGATCGCCGCGGTCAACGGCGTGGCGATGGGTGGCGGGTTCGAGATCGCCCTGGCCTGCGACCTGATCGTCGCCGCCGAGAACGCCCGCTTCGCCCTGCCGGAGGTGCGCGTCGGGCTCGCTGCGCTCGGCGGCGGCGTGCACCGCCTGCCGCGCACGATCGGCCCGAAGCGGGCGCTCGGGATGATCCTCACCGGCCGGCACGTCTCGGCGCAGGAGGGCTACGAGCTCGGCTTCGTCAACGAGGTCGTCCCTGAGGGTGAGGCGCTGGCCGGCGCCCGGCGCTGGGCGGACGAGATCCTCGCCGTCTCGCCGATGTCGGTGCGCGCCTCCAAGCAGGCGGTGTACCTCGGCCTGGAGCAGGGCGGCGTGGCCGGCGCCGAGTCGATCAAGTACTCCGCGGTCGCCGAGATGATGGCCTCCGAGGACTTCATCGAAGGCCCGAAGGCCTTCGCCGAGAAGCGCCCACCCCAATGGAAAGGGCGCTAGTCACCGTTGTCCAGCGAGGCGACGACCTGCTCGATCTGCAGGCGAGCGTTGCCGATGCGGTCGCGGCAGAAGGCGACGAGCTCGGCGGCGCGGGCGACCTGGGTGGCGAGCACGTCGACGTCGACGTCGGCGCGCTCCAGGCGCTGGAGGATCTCCTCCAGCTCGGCGAGGGCGGCGGCATAGCCGCTGGCGACAGCGTCACTCACGACGCACATCCTGCACGACGCTGCGCGCCGCGCCATCGGCGAACGTGGTGACCACCTCGTCGCCGGCGGACAGGTCGCCGGCGTGGCGCACGACTCGGCCGTCGGCCGTGCGGGTGATGCTCCAGCCGCGGGCCATGGTGTGCACCGGGTCGAGCAGGCGGACCCGGGCGGCCAGCGCGTCGAGGTGGCGGGCCTCGTTGTCGACCCGTCCGGGCGCACGGCGGATGGCCTCGGCCGCGCCGTCGAGGCGGTGGTCGGCGCCGTCCAGCACCTGCACGCCGGACGAACCGAGCCGGGCGGCGCGCTGCTGCAACCGGCCGTCGGCACGCTCGACGGCGGCGACCACCCGATGACGGACGCCGTGGGCGACGTCGTTGAGCCGGCCACCGGAGCGGGTGAGCTGACGGTCGGCGACGCGGCGCACCGCATCCCAGGCCAGCTCGCTGCGCCCACGGAACTCGGCGACGCGCTCGACGAGCGCTGCCGCGCACGCCGTGGGCGTCTTCAGGCTGGCGTGGGCGACCTCGTCGGCGACGCTGCGGTCGATCTCGTGACCGAGCCCGGTGAGCACCGGCAGCGGGCAGGTGGCGATGGCCGTGGCGATCGCCTCGTGGTCGAACGTGGCCAGCTCGCTTCGAGCCCCACCGCCGCGCACCACGGCGACGACGTCGAGGTCGCGGTGCCGGCCCAGCGTGCGGATGGCCCGGGTGACCATGTCGACCGCCTGATCGCCCTGGACGCGCACGTCGATCACCCGCACCTGGAAGCCGAGACCGCTGCGCTCCAGCTCGTGGACGAAGTCGGCCCACGCCGCGCCGGACGTGCTGGTGACCACGCCGACGCGCAGCGGCGCCGAGGCGAGCGGCCGCGAGCGGTTGGCCTCGTACAGGCCCGCGGCGACGAGCCGGCGGACGACCTCGTCGCGCTGCATCGCCAGGTCGCCGAGCGTGAAGCGCGGGTCGATCCCCGACATCTTCAGCCCGAGCGTGCCCGACGGGGCGAAGAAGTCGAGGTGGCCGAAGATCCGCACCTTCAGCCCGTCCGCGAGGCGCAGCCGGTTCTTCTGCAGCATCGGTCGCAACCGCATGCGAACGTTGGCGAAGAACTGGACGTTGACCGTGGCCTTGCCGATCGATCCGTCCGGACGCTCGAACTCCTCGACCAGCCGGAAGTAGGCGTGCGGACCGCGCTCGCTCCAACCCTGGATCTCGCCGCGCACCCAGACCCCGTCCACGAACCGCCGACGCAGCACCCCGTTGATGAGATCTCCGAGCTCGCTGACCGAATACGTCGGCTCGCCGCCGTCGTCGAGATGGAAGTCGAACGCCACCTGGCTCATGACCGGTCCAGTCTGCCCGGGGTCATGCGCCCAGCTCGTGGACGCCGGCGACGGGGGCCGCACCCACGTCGTCGTCGAGCAGGCCGATCGCGCCTGGCAACGGCTGTCGTCGGCGCAGGTCGTCGATCGCCGTCAGCGGGCGCTCCAGCGCCCTCCGCCTGGTGGTGGCCAGCTCGTCGAACGAGCGCGACACCGTGTCGAGCTGGCGGCGGACCTTGTCGACCGAGTCCGTGTACTTGCGCCACTGCTGGCCGAACGTGCCGAGCAGCCCGAGGATCTCCCGGCTGGTCTGCTCGATGACGAAGTTGTCGAACGCCTGACGGATGACGCCGAGGAAGGCGTACAGCGTGAGCGGCGAGCAGATGACGACCTGCTGGCGCAGCGCCTCGTCGACCAGCGTCGGGTCACTCTCGTGGATGAACGCCGCCAGCGTCTCGTTCGGCACGAACAGCAACACGTTGTCGACCGCCGGCCGCTCGTCGACCCGGCTGTACTCGCGCTTGGCCAGCTCACGCACACGGGCGCGCACGTCGCGCACGAACGCCGCCCGGTGCGCAGAGCGCTCGGCATCGGTACCGGCCTCCAGGTAGCGCAGGTAGGCGCTCATCGGGAACTTGACGTCCATGAACAGCACGTGCCCCTTCGGCAGGAGGAACGTGAAGTCCGGGATGCCGGTGCCCTCGCCGGCAACCGTGGCAGCGCGCACGTAGTTCACACCCGGCTCGAAGCCAGCCAGGCGGAGGACGTCCTCGGCCATCCGCTCGCCCCACTGGCCGCGGACGTTGGAGCTGGCCAGCGCCTCGCGCAGGCTGCGCGTGGTATCGGCCAACACGTTGGTGATCTCGGCATGGACGTGCAGGGAGCGATCGACCTGCCCGAACCGCTCCGCCGTCGTCACCCCGAGCTGGCCGACCAGATCGGTGAGTCGCTGCAGGTCCGCCTGGACCCCGTGCTGCACCTCGCCGAGGCGCCGGTCGATCACCTCCTCGCGCCCACCGAGCTGCTCGCGCCCCATCGTGACGACCTGCTCGACTGCAGCGCGCACGGCCTGGTCGCGATCACGTACCGCCCGCTCGTTGGCCTCGGCAACCGCGAGGGCGACGGCCCGGGTGACGGCCTCGTCGGTGACGGGCGCGGCGGTGGAGACCGGCCGGCGGGTGGCCAGCAACCAGGCCACCGCAGCGGCCAGCCCGGCGACCACGAGCATCAACACGATCTCCATGCCCGCCATCGTCGCGAAGGGGTGTCACAGAGTGGCGGATCAGGTCAGCTGGACGCAGTTCGCGAGCGTGCGCAGGTCGATGTCGAGCCCGGCGAGGTCACAGCGAGCGGACCGCTTCGGCCCGTGCGAGGCACGGCAACGGTCGAACCCGGCGGCGCGACCGCCAGGGAGCCCGCCGGACAGTGACGGCGCCGGCCGTCACGTCAGGAAGAGCTTGTAGGCGGGGTTCGAGGTCTCGTCGGAGTGGGGGTAGCCGAGGGCGCGCAGGAAGGCTTGCAGCTCGCGGGCATCGCCGGACGGGGCTTGGATGCCGACGAGGATGCGACCGTAGTCGGCGCCCTCGGCGCGGTAGTGGAACAGCGAGATGTTCCAGTTCGGGCTCATCGACGACAGGAAGCGCACCAGGGCGCCCGGCCGCTCGGGGAACTCGAAGCGGTACAGGCGCTCGTCGGCGGCGCGCGCCGAGCGCCCGCCGACCATGTGCCGCAGGTGCTGCTTGGCGAGGTCGTCGTCGGTCAGGTCGAGCACGTCGAAGCCGCCGCCGCGCAGCGCGGCGACGATCCGTGCCGCGTCGGCCCGATCGCCGATCTGGACGCCGACGAAGATGTGCGCGGCGTCGCCGTCGGCGATGCGGTAGTTGAACTCGGTGATGCTCGAGCCGTCGAGCAGCGAGCAGAAGCGGCGGAACGAGCCACGCTCCTCGGGGATCGTCACCGCCAGGACCGCCTCGCGGGCCTCGCCGACCTCGGCGCGCTCGGCGACGAACCGCAACCGGTCGAAGTTCATGTTCGCCCCTGAGGCGACGGCGACGAGCGTCGACCCGGCCCGCGACGGGCGCGCCGCCGCCCAGCGCTTCAGCCCGGCGACGGCCAGCGCGCCGGCCGGTTCGAGGATCGAGCGGGTGTCGCCGAACACGTCCTTGATGGCCGCGCTGATCTCGTCGGCGTCGACGACCACCGTTGCGTCGAGCAGCTCGCGGCACAGCCGGAACGTCTCCGTGCCGACCTGGCGGACCGCGGTGCCGTCGGCGAACAGCCCGACGTCGCGCAGCACCACCCGCCGGCCGGCGGCCAGCGAGCGGACCATCGCATCCGAGTCGGCGACCTGCACGCCGATCACCCGCACCGACGGTCGCACCGCCTTGACGTAGGCGGCGATGCCGGCGGCCAGCCCGCCGCCGCCGATCGGCACGAACACCGCGTCGAGCGGCCCCGGGCACTGGCGGAGGATCTCCATGCCGACCGTGCCCTGCCCGGCGATGACGTTCGGGTCGTCGAACGGGTGCACCCACGTCAGCCCACGCTCGCGGGCGAGGACGTCGGCGCGCTCTTTGGCGTCCGAGTACGAGTCACCGTGCCGGACGACGTCGACCAGCGCTCCGCCGAAGGCGCGCACCGCGTCGACCTTCACCGACGGCGTCGTCACCGGCATGACGATCAGCGCCGAGCACCCGAGCCGGGCCGCGGCCAGCGCCACGCCCTGGGCGTGGTTGCCCGCCGAGGCCGCGATCACGCCACGGGCCAGCGCCGCCGGCGGCAGGTTGGCCATCTTGTTGTACGCACCACGCAGCTTGAACGAGAACACCGGCTGCTCGTCCTCACGCTTGAGCAGCACGGTGCACCCGGTGCGCGCCGACAGCCCCGGCGCCTCGTCCAGCGCCGTCTCCCGGGCGACGTCGTAGACCTTCGCCGTGAGGATCCGCCGCAGGTACTGGTCGAGCGACAACCTCACTGTCCCTCCCGGGGGCTGCGCCCCCGAGCCCCATCGGCGCGTACGGCGAACCTGGCGGTCGCTCGGCCGTCCGTCGGCTCGCTGCGCTCGCTCACGTGACGGGCTCCCACGCCTGCTCACCGGCGTGGACCTGCGCGGCGTACACGCCGTCGCCCGCCATCAGCTCGCCGTGGGTGCCCTGCTCGACGATCCGACCGTCGTCGAGCACGACGATGCGGTCGGCGTCACGGATCGTCGACAGCCGGTGGGCGATGACGAGCGCTGTACGGCCGCGCAGCGCCGTGTCCATCGCGGCCTGCACAGCCGCCTCGTTCTCGTTGTCGAGGTGGCTGGTGGCCTCGTCGAGGATCATGATCGCGGGATCCTTGAGCAGCAGCCGAGCGATCGCCAGGCGCTGCTTCTCGCCGCCGCTCAACCGGTAGCCGCGCTCGCCGACCATCGTGTCGTAGCCGTCGGGCAGCTCGCGAACGAGGTCGACGATCCGAGCACCGCGGCACGCCGCGTCGAGCTCGTCGTCGGTGGCGTCCGGCTTGGCGTAGCGCAGGTTGGCGCCGATCGTGTCGTGGAACAGGTGCGGGTCCTGCGACACCACGCCGATCGCGGCGCGCAGCGACTCCTGGGTGAGCAGCCGCACGTCGTGGCCGTCGACGAGCACCGCGCCGCCGGTGACGTCGTACAGCCGCGGGACCAGCGAGGCCAGCGTCGTCTTCCCGGAACCCGATGCCCCGACGAGCGCGACCGTCTCGCCGGGCTCGATGGTCAGCGACACGCCACGCAGCACGTCGCGATCGCTGTCCGCGCCGGCGACGGCGGACGGCGCCTCCAGCGACCGCACGGTGACCGCCTCGGCCGGTGGATAGCGGAACCACACGCCGTCGAGGTCGATCCGCCCGACCGGTGCCGGCAGCTCGACGGCACCCGGGTGATCGGTGATCGCCTCCGGCGCGTCGAGCACCTCGAACACCCGCTCGAAGCTGACCATGGCTGTCATCAGGTCGACGCGGGCGTTGGTCAGCCCGTTGAGCGGGGCGTAGACGCGGGTGACGAGCGCGGCGAGGGCGACGAGCGTGCCGCTGGTCAGCGAGCCGCTGACGACGAGCTGCGCGCCGATCCCGTAGATGGCCGCGGCGCCGAGCGCACCGACCAGACCGAGGGCGACGAAGAACACGCGCCCGTACATCGCCGAGCGGATCCCGGTGTCGCGCACCCGCGCGGCGCGACCGGCGAACGTGTCGACCTCGTCTCGCGAACGGCCGAACAGCTTGACGAGTTGGGCGCCGGCGACGTTGAAGCGCTCGGTCATCTGCGCGGTCATCTCGGCGTTCGTCGCCATGTTCTCCCGGCTGATCGCCTGCAGCCGGCGGCCGACGCGCTTGGCCGGGATCACGAACAGCGGCAGGACGACCAGCGCGATCAGCGTCAGCTGCCACTGCAGGGCGATCATCGCCGCCAGCGTCGTGATCAGCACGACGACGTTGCTGACGACGCTGCCGAGCGTGCTCGTCACCGCGGTCTGCGCGCCGACGACGTCGTTGTTCAGCCGGCTGGTCAGCGCGCCGGTCTGGGTGCGGGTGAAGAACGCCACCGGCATCCGCTGGACCTTGGCGAACAGGGCGACGCGCAGGTCGTAGATCAGCCCCTCGCCGACGCGGGCGCTGCACCAGCGCTGCAGGATCGTCAGCGCGCCATCGGCCAGTGCCTGGACGACGACCACCATCGCCAGGATCGTGATCAGCCGGCGGTCGCCGTTCGGGATCGCCGTGTCGAGGATCGAGCGGAACGCCAGCGCGGGGATCAGGCCGATCAGCGCGTCGACGACGATCGCCGCGAGGAACAGCACGATGATGCCGCGATACGGGCGGGCGAAGCCCCACGCCCGGCGGATCGCGCCGCGCTGCAGCTTGACGTCGCGCACCGCATCGGTGTCCCGGGGGCGCATCCCGCGCGCCGCTGGCCTCACCCGGTCGAGGATACGGACGCGCCGCCGAGCGCATCCTGTGAGCCACCGATCCAACACGAGGCGAGCGCCGAAGCGAAGCGGCGGCGGCGAGCACGGCAGGCGCAGGGAGCAGCTTGGCTGCGACCGAAGCACTCTGTGGACCGATGCCTGCGCTGATTGGCCCACCGGTAGGTTCCTGCGGATGCGCAAGGCAGTGGTCGTGATGGTGTTGGCGCTGTCGGCGCTCATGACCGCCTGCGGCACGACGTCGGAGAACCCCACGGCGGTCGAGGCCAACCCGATCGGCACCGGCGCGACCGGCACGGCCGCTCAACCTGGCGACACCGATGCGGGGGGTGGCGCGTCCTCGACGAGCGACTTCACCATCAAGTGGGACAAGGCCCGCAAGGGCCTGCAATCGGGCACGATCGAGGTGCCGGTCGACTACGACGACCCGTCGCAGGGCAGGTTCACGCTGCACCTCGTCCGCCATCTGGCGACCAACGAGGACGAGCGCATCGGCACGCTGCTCGTCAACCCCGGCGGCCCCGGCTTCGGTGGCACGACCCTGGCCCAGCAGGCGCAGTTCATCTACGGCAACGACCTCCTCGAGCGCTTCGACATCCTCGGCTGGGACCCGCGCGGCACCGGCGCGAGCACGCCGGCGATCGACTGCTTCGACGACTACGACCACTTCTTCGACAGCGCCGACATCACCCCCGACGACGACGCCGAGAAGCAGCAGAGCGTCGACCTCGCCGAGGAGGCGGCGCAGGACTGCGAGACGAAGAACGCCGACATCCTCCAGCACGTCGGGACCAACGACTCAGCCCGTGACATGGACGCGATCCGCCAAGCGCTCGGCGAGGACGAGATCAGCTACTTCGGGTTCAGCTACGGCAGCGAGCTGGGCGCGACGTGGGCGACGCTGTTCCCGAACACCGTGCGCGCCGCCGTGCTCGACGGCGCCGCCGATCCGAACGAGGATCTCGACCAGAGCAACGTCTCGCAGATGAAGGGCTTCGAGGCGTCGCTCGACACGTTCCTCGCCCAGTGCAGCGGCGACACGAGCTGCGCGTTCCACAACGGCGGCGACGCCGAGGGGGCGTTCGACGCGCTGATGGCGAAGATCGACGAGAACCCGCTGCCGGCGCTCGACGGTCGCCCGAAGCTGACGCTGGGCGCCGCGCTGTCGGGCGTGATCGAGGCGATGTACTCCGACGCCAGTTGGCCGACGCTGGCCACGGCGCTGCGCGACGCCCAGCGTGGCGACGGCTCCGGGTTGATGGAGCTGTACGACGCGTACTACCAGCGCCAGCCCGACGGCACGTACGACAACTCGCTCGAGGCGTTCAACGTCATCACCTGCATGGATTCTGCCGACCGGCCGACGGTCGCCGAGGAGGACGCCACCGCCGCCGAGGTGCACGCCGTCGCCCCCCGACTGTCACCGGGGACGACCGGTTCGTACTTCTGCACGTTCTTCCCGGCGACCGACGACCCGCGGGTGACGATCACCGGTGCCGGCGCCGGGCCGATCGTCGTCGTCGGCACGACCGGCGATCCATCGACGCCGCTGGAGAGCACCCGGGCGATGGCCAAGGCGTTGGAGGAGGGCGTGCTGGTGATCGTCCACGCCAACCAGCACACCGGCTACGGCGTCAACGACTGCGTCGACGAGGCCGTCGACGGCTACCTCGTCGACCCGACCAACATCCCCGAAGACGGCCTGGAGTGCAAGTAGGGGCGGTTTCGGCCTCTCTCGTTCGGTCGAGCTTCGAAGAGCGGCCTTCGGCCGCACCCAGCTCGTGGTGCGCCTCACGCGCAGCGAGTCGGCGCATGGCGTCGAGGTACCGCGGAGCGCCCCCTCCGCATCACCTCCACGGGGCGTGGTTGCATCGGTCAGCGCGTCGACGGGTGGGGAACGACGGTTCCCGGCGGGCGGGGTGCAGTGCGAGCAGGCGACGGGCGCGATCGATGTCGGCGACGGCACGCTCGGTTGGTCCGGCCAATGGCTGGCAGGACGGGCACCACGTCGTGACCCGCCGCCACGGCACGTCACGCTCGTCGGCGCCGGCGAGCGTCGTCGCGCACAGCGGGCACGGCCGGCCGCGCTTCGCGTAGATCCAGTGGTCGTCGGTGGCAAGCCGCCGGCCGGTCGTGTTCTGCGGGCCGCGAGCGGCGTTCACCCGGATCAACGCGGCGCCGATGCCGACGAGGTCGTCGAGCCCGTCGATCGTCCCGACGGCCTGGAACGGGCTGAGGCCGACGACGAACGGCAGCTCGTTGGCGTACAGGTTCCCGAAGCCGGCCACGTTGCACTGGTCGAGCAGCGCTCCGCCGAGCGGCTCGCCCGGCGCACGGCACAGGTTGGCGACGACGATCGCCGGATCCGGCGGCTCGGGTGCGCACAGGTCCGGCCCGAGGTGGCCGACGACGGCGCCCTCGTCGGCGGTGGCGATCATCGACAGCAGCGGCACGTCGAGCCCGGTGAGCCGACCGTCGTCGAGCCACAGCTCGACGCGTCGGCGCCACTCCGGCTCGGTGGCCGCCGGGCCGACCCGCCACGAGCCGGTCATCAGCAGGTGGGCGTGCAAGGTGCGCCCGCCGTCGAAGCGGATCAGCAGGTGCTTGCCGACTGCGTCGGCGCCGAGCAGCACCCGCCCGGTGAGGTCGACGCCGACGAGGCGCGGGTCGCGGGTGACGCAGCGCTGCACCCGCTGGCCGGCGAAGCGACGGTCGATCCGCTCGGCGAGCCGGCGGATCGTGTCCCCCTCAGGCATGCGACGTCAGGCGATCCAGCCGGCGACGTCGACGACGACGTGAGTGGCGTTCGCGCCGCCGCGCAACACGATCTTGCTGTCGGAGCTGACCGCGCACACGACGGTGTTGGCGATGTTCTGATTCGGCGCGGACCAGTTGATCGACGAGTTGCCGGGCCACGGGATGCCGGCCGGGAAGGCGGCGACGAAGCCACCCGCGCCGGCCGTCTCGGTGATCGTCAGGGTGAAGACAGCGGCGCCGATCGCCGCGGGGACCGGCAGCGTGATGGTGCGCTCCTCGTTCGGAGCGAGCTTGGGGTCACCGGTGCGGCTGTCGTAGACACGTGGCGGCGTCGTGGATGGCAGCGGCACGAAGCCCGTCGGCGAGACGTAGCCCACTCGCAGACCGAAGATGGACGTCGTCGGCGCCGCGGCAGCGTCGATGTTGACGAAGGGCGTCGACTTGAACTGCGTGTCCTGCGTGTCGTCGCACGCCACCGTCGCGGTGAACACGCCTGTCGCCGCCGGCACGATGACCGCCGCCGTCCGCGCGACGTCGCCCGTCGCCACCGTCGACTTCCACAGCTCCAACGAGACGGATCCTGCGGTGGTCCGTGTGCCGTACAGCTCGAGCTTCCTTGATCACCGCGCCGACGGGCAGGTTCGGCAGCACGCTGGCGTAGCCGTACGAAGTGTTCAAGAAGTGGAACCTGCCGTCGATCGTCGTGTACTCGTCGACGCTTTCCAACGGCGCGAAGTCGTGCCCGCACATGAGCACGTAGCGCAGCGCCGGCGCCAACGCCGTGGCGACCTCGGGGTGGACGACGGTGCTGAGACCGCGCGTACGACCGCCGGTCGCCGCACTCGCCAAGCCGGCCGGCAGACCGGCTCCCAGCACGGCCGCCCCCACGCCAAGGCCGCTCAGCACCACCCGGCGCGACACGCCAGTCGTCAGATCGTGACCGCTCATCTCTGATCCATCTCCCCTCCGCCGCCCAGTCGAACGGCTTTCGAGGCACCGTAATGGCCGCCGATTGCCTCTTCGGTCAGAGATGCGAGGCGAGCCCCACGCGCACGCACGCGGGCTCGTCCGTCCGGTCTGGCGGAAGTGGTGGGCTTCGCGCGGCCTCGGCGACGACGAGGCCGGTCGTGACCAACTCGTCATCGGTGCCCGCCAGCAGCGTGACGCACGACGCGTGATCCGGGTCGCTGTCGTCGGCTGCGGCGACGAACACGCCGGTGTCGACGAGCAATACGTTCAGGGCTGCCCGAAGCCCTCGGCGAGCATGTCGGCGGCGTCGCGAGCGGTACGACCGGTCGTCGACGCTCCGAGGCTGACGAATCCGAGCTGACGCCGACGCGGCAGCATTGCCAGCCAACTCCTCGAACACCATCGGTCGCGTCCAACGGGCACCGTTGGGCCGGAGGAAGCTCACCGCGTCGGCGCTGATCGTCTCGCCGGTGGTCAGCAGGATCATGTCGTGCGCGACGTTCCCCGGGATCCGCAACAGGTGGCCGGCGTGCAGGTCCCAGCGGTCGCCGCCGATCCGGATCTCCATGCGCCGGAGCGCATCCACGCCAGCTGGTGCTCGGGGTGGCGGTGGGTGCCGTAACGGGTCAGGCCCCCGACGGGTGGGACACGACGTTGAATTCTTTCGGTGTCCGTCCCCGTGCATTCGGCGGGGTCGCTCTGGCGTGATCCGGCTCCGGATCGATGGCAACGGACACGCTGGTGTCCCTCCTCATCGGTTGATGTCCATCGAGATGGATAGCTGATTTCCGCTCGTTAAGTTAGCTTCACTCGCCGTTCGGCCGGACCCCTCGTCCCGGCCACGACCCGAGGAGCACTCGTGCGCACTCAGAGACCTGCCATCGCTCGCGGCCTGCTCGGCGCCGCCCTGCTCGCCTCGGTCGCGCTCGTCGCGGGCTGCGGAGGTGACGGCGTGACGGCGACCTCCGTCGCGCCGCCGGCGACGGAACCCGCTGTGTCGACCGCGGCGACCGCCGACGTGGCGAGCGGCTTCCCGGTGACGATCGAGCACGCCTTCGGCTCGACGACGATCGAGGAGGCCCCCACGCGGATCGTCACCGTCGGCTACACGGATCAAGAGGTGCTGCTTGCGCTCGGGGTCACCCCGGTCGGGGTTTCGGCGTGGTTCGGCGCGGACGTCGACACGAGCTGGCCATGGATCGCTGACGCCTGGGGCGACACGACCCCGACGTACGTCAACGACGGGGGCGAAGCTCAACTTCGAGCAGGTCGCCGAGCTGCAACCCGACCTGATCCTCGGCCTCTATGCCGGACTCGACGCCGGCCAGTACGAGGCACTCAGCCAGATCGCTCCCACGGTCGCGCAGAGCGCCGATCACGCCGAGTACACGACACCGTGGACGGAGATGACCCGCACGGCAGGCCGGGTCCTCGGCAAGTCGACCGAGGCCGAGCAACTCATCGACGACATCGAGGAATCCTTCGCCGAGGTACGCGCCGCCCACCCGGAGTTCGCCGACGACACGTCCGCCGTGGTCGACGTCAACGGTGGCGAGTTCTGGCTGTTCGCATCCGGCGACCCGCGCGGCACCTTCGTCACCTCGCTCGGCTTCCAGCCCGACGCCGACGCCGATGCGTTCGCCGCTGACACCTTCGGCGCCTCGCTCTCGCAAGAGCGGATGGACTTGCTCGACGTCGATCGCCTCGTGGTCCTCGGCGACACCGCATCACTCGCCGCGCTCGCCGACAACGCCCTCTACCAGCAACTCGCCGTCGTGAAAGAAGGGCGCGTGATCGAGGTGCCCTACGCCTACGACGGACCCGAAGCCGGGCTCCCCTCGATCGGTGCGGCGATGTCGTACAACACGGTGCTCAGCATCCCCTACGCCATCGAGCACTTCATCCAGCTCCTGCCCGCATGACGATCGCACCGTGTCGCCCGAACACTCGACGCCCAGGGGGACTCTCGTGTCAGAGCCCTACAGCCCGGTACCGGACAACACGAGGAAACACGCGATGGACCTGTTGGCGGAAGGGGTGGGATTCGAACCCACGGAGGCCGCGAGGACCTCAACGGTTTTCGAGACCGTCCCATTCGTCCACTCTGGCACCCTTCCCTGGACCCCGACAGGCTAAGGAGGATTCTGAAATATTCCGATCGGGTCGGCAGAACACGTCATTGACCTGGACCTTTGCGGCGGCCGCTGCCGGCCGAGGCCGCTCTTTCAGAACCCCCCTCGACCGCTCGGCCCGCGACGACCGGCGAAGAACTCCTTCAGCAGTCGACCGCACTCGGCGGCGAGCAGGCCGTTGGTCACCGGCGGGCGGTGGTTGAGCCGGCCGTCGGCGCAGATCTCGTAGAGGCTGGCGACACCGCCGGCCTTGGGATCCGTGGCCCCGTAGACCAGCCGAGCCAGCCGGGCGTTGACGATCGCGCCGGCGCACATCACGCACGGCTCCAGCGTCACGTACAGCGTGCAGTCGAGCAGCCGCCAGTGGCCGACGACCGCCGCGGCATCGCGGATCGCCAGCACCTCGGCATGCGCCGTCGGGTCGCCGGTCAGCTCGCGCTCGTTGTGGCGAGCAGCGATGACGGCACCGTCACGGACGACGACGGCCCCGATGGGCACGTCGTCGTGGCCCAGCGCGGCACGCGCCTCGGCGATCGCTGTCACCATGAAGTCCTCGTCGGTCGCCATCGTGCCCAGATCGTATACTGCTTGGTATGCCATCTGGGGTGACCACCATGAAGCTGAGCGTCAAGAACCGGGACGATCTGCGCCGGCTCGCCGACGAGGAGGGCCTGACGCTCGACGAGGCACTGGGCCGCATCCTCCGTCGCGAGCGGCAGCGGCGGATGGGCGAGCAGCTCTCCGGTGGCCTCGAGGCCGAGGACCGGGCGGTCATCCGTGGTGGCACCCACGCGGTCGGGCGGATCCTCGATTCGGAGCGGACGCGTGCAAGCCGGTGACGTGCTCCGCGTGGACTTCGGGGTTCCCCGTCGAGGAGCGCCGGCGGCCATCCGACCGGCCGTCGTGGTCACGGCCTCCGCCCTGCTCGCCTTCCGGCTGGAGGCCGTCAACGTCGTGCCGTGCACGACCGCCGCGCGCGGCTGGGAGACCGAGGTGCCGACCGAGTGGGGCACGGTGCAATGCCACGCCGTCACCACGGTCAGCGTGGACGACATCGTCGAGCAGACCGCCAAGAACGTCGGCCCAGCGGTGCTCGCCCAGGTCCGCGAGGTCCTCGCCGATCTCCTCGACATCGGCTGACCCCGGCGTCGAGATGGCGGAGGGGGTGGGATTCGAACCCACGGAGGGTTGCCCCTCACACGCTTTCCAAGCGTGCCGATTCGGCCGCTCTCGCACCCCTCCCGGAGGGCCTGCACGCTAGCGGCGGATCGAGCCCGCGGCGTCCGTGCGGGCGTGAGCATTCGATCGCCAGCGGGTAGGGTGACGGGCGCATCCGCCGGGTGAGGTGGTGGTCGGGTCCTGTGCGACGAGCGACCGGGAACCAGGTCAGGCCAGGGATGGAGCAGCCTTCAACGGCACCGCTCGGGCGCCGCAGGGAGCCTGGCCACCACCTCACCCGGCGGATGCGCCGCGTGCCCGCCGCTTCAGTGCGCCGTACGCCCGGCCGACCAGCTCGGGGACGCCGGCGACCGTCGCCGCCTCCTCGAAGCGATCCGTCGGCCCGTGCCACTCCCAGTCGTCGACCGTGCCGACGGGGACGTCGAGCTCGACGGTGGCGATCCGCTTGAACAGCAGCGCCTCGGCGAAGTTGTCGCGCAGGGCCTTCGACAGCTTCTCGATGCCGCGCAGACCGCCGAGCCCCCAGTCGCCCGACGACGCCGGGATGGCCTCGATCGAACCCCACTTGGCGAGCACCGCCGCCGTGCTCTTGGCGCCCCAGCCGGGGATGCCGGGATAGCCGTCGGCGCTGTCGCCGACGAGGGCGAGGTAGTCGGCGATGGAGCCCGGCCCGACGCCGAACTTGGCGACGACGCCGGCCTCGTCGACGATCTCCCGCTTGCGCCGGTCGTACTGCACGACGCGGGTGCCGCGCACGCACTGCCCGAGATCCTTGTCCGGGGTGACGATGAGGACCTGCTCGACCCGCTCGTCTGCGGCGGCAACCGCCGCGGCGGCGCCGAGCGCGTCGTCGGCCTCGTGCTCGACCATCGCCCACACCGTGAACCCGCAGGCCTCCAGCAGCGCCTCCATCACCGGGATCTGGGCGAGCAGCGCCGGGTCCATGCCGGCGCTGGTCTTGTAGCCCGGCCACAGGTCGTTGCGGAAGCTCTCGACGACGTGGTCGCTGGCGACGCCGACGTGCGTCGCCCCGTCGGCGATCAGCTCCAGCGTCGAGGCGACGACGCCCGCTGCCGCCGCCGTCGGCCCGGCATCGGCATGCCGGGCGACCTGCCCGTAGTGCTGGCGGAACAGCTCGTAGGTCCCGTCGACGAGATGGACGCGCACCCGATCAACCTACGTCAGCGGTGCAGCACGGCGTCGAGGAGACAGTTGGCAGCACCGGTACATGTCCATGACGACATGTCGTCTCGGCCGTTGACGGGCGGTGGTCCGCAGCGTTCAATCCGCTGGCCCGTCCCGCGCTGCGGATCACGAGGCACGGCGACAGGAGGCGGCATGCTCGAGATCAAGCTCGCGGTGGGCGGGATCGCGATGGTTGTCGCGATGGTGATGGCGATCGTCGGAAAGGCGTCGCGGGCTGCCGAGCGGCGTCGTGTCGCCGACCGGCACCGTTCGCTCCCGTCGAGCATGTACGCGCCCCAGCAGAGCTGGCTTCCGCCCGGCCAGTCGGCACAGCACCCCACCACCGGCCAACCGGCACCGGGTCCAGTCCAGGACTGGTGATCGGATGGGCGTTGTCGGCCGGCAGATCGGCAAGTCGATCACCCGCCGCGCCGCCGAGGGAGCGGCTGGGTCGCTCAGCGGATGGTTCGAAGCGGCGCAATCGGAGCTCCCCGACCTGACGAGAGCCGACCTGATCGGCTTCGCGGCGCACGTGGCAACGCTCAGCCAACCGCTCAGCAAGGAGCTGACGGTGGCGTTGGACAGCGGTTCGCACAGCGACTCAGAGATCTCGTCGCACTCCTACAAGACGACGCTGCGCAGCGAGTCGGGCCTGGGCAGTGACGGCGTGACGATCACCGCGTTCGCCGTCGACGGGCCCGGGACGAGCTTCACCGACTGGAAGCTGCTCGCCGTGCCGGACGCCACGGGACGCCATGTCACCATCGACGTGCCGGCGTTCCGCACGCGGGAGAAGAAGATCGTCAACCACCACCTCCTCGATGCCGCACGAGCGCGGTTGGCCATGATGCTGGCGAACGGGCTCGACGTCGATGTCGTCGACTCGTTGAGCGACATCGACGGGCTCGTCGCGCCGACGGTGCTGGAGAAGGGGTGGGGCACCAAACCCGCTCCGTACGAGGACGATCACCTGCGCGACGTCCCTGAGTGGCTGATCGGTCATCCGATGACGATGCCCGCCGGCTCGGCCGACACCATCGAGCAGGCGCTGTGCAGCACGGATACGACCGGTGTGTCGGTGCAGGTCCAGCGCGGCGAGGCGGGCGCGACGCTCCTCGTGATCCATACGCCGACGACGGCGAGCACGACCGGGAGGCAGCGGAGCTTTCGCGCCGTGGTACGCACGCTCGACGAACTCGTCCGGAACGTGAGGGACCAGCCATCCGTCGCCGCTGCCGTCCAGCACTACCTCGACGCGGCGACGGCTGGATGGACCCAAGGAACTGCCGCGTTGCGCCCGTTCTGGGATCGCGAGGTTCCGGTGCCGGCCGTTCGCCTCCCGCTCAACCAGCGCTTGCCCGTCGCCGTCGCCGTGACCGGCCAACTCCGTTCGGTGCCCGCCTCCGCGCTCCTCACCCGGGCCGCGAAGCGGACCACGATCTTTCACCGACAGTGGACGTGGGGGATGCGGGCCAGCACGTGCGCGGCGAACATCCGGCGGACGGCCCGGCGCTTCGTCCTGACCACTCCCGAGCCGGGCGAGGAGCTGTCGTGGGGGCGATACACGCAGATCGCCGACTCCCGGCCCCAGATCGAGCTGTGGTCCGGGCACGGCCGGCCATGGTGGTGGGAGACCGCGGTCCGCTCCCGTGACCTCGGCGACGGTCGAGCCTCGCGGACGCTGGTCCTGCGCGGCATCAGTCAGGGCGCTTCGCAGCTGCTGTACGGCACGGAGTTGCTCACGCTGCTGCGCGGCTTCGTCGATGCCGCCAGAGCGATCGACCCGTCGGCAGCCGTCCAGATCGTACGGATCGGCGGCGGGGCGCCGTCGCTCAGGACACGAACGGTCGACGCCACGCTGGCGCCACCGCGTCTCAGCCCACTCCCACCGCCGATCGCCCCGCCGGGGTCGCCTGCGACCGGCAGCTCATGGGGCCACCCGCCGTCGGAGCCTGCTGCGCCAGCGGCCGTCGACGCGACGACCATGCCGCGACGAGTCCCCAGCGCTGGCGCCTTGCGACTCACCTTCGACGATGGGAGCACCGTGGTCGTCGACCGCACGACGTATCTCGGCCGCGACCCCACCAGCAACGACGACCATGCCATGCACCATCGGGTGATGGACGACTCGCTCAGCATGTCGAAGACACACGCCCGGCTGCGCTGTGACGGTGCGCAGTGGTGGCTCGACGATCTCGGCTCGGTGAATGGCACCACCGTCAACTCGATGGTCGTCGCCTCCCACGGCACCACTGGCTCGTCACCGCTCGAGCCGCCGGCCGTGGTGCAGTTCGGCGACCGCACGGTGTCCGTGGACGACGCCTGAGCGCCCGGATGCCGAACGGGCATCGCTCGGCGCGAGCGACATGCCCCAACGCGCATGTCTCTGCAGGTCTGACACCGAGGCGCGCCCACCACGTTGAATGCCCCCGTGCGGGAAACCCATCCGATCATGAGGGCCGGCGTCGCTGCGCTCATCGGCGCGGCGCTGATGACGGCGGCCGGCTGCTCCCACGATGCCGGCGGCAAAGGCAGCGACACCGTGGTCACCGTGGGAAGCGTCGTCCCGGCCGACCCACGCGTCGTCGAGCTCGCGGTCGCCAGCGGCAACGGCAATCCGGCCGACGCGGCGATCCCTCCGCCAGCCACCGCTGACGCGACACGATGGTTGCGCGGCGAAGGCCACGCCGCGGCAGCGATCGTCCCGGCCAGCGAACCGCTGTGGCAGGAGGGAGCATCGAGCTGTCCAGCGGTCGCCGCCGCCCTCGATGGGATCGGATCGCCAGGCGTCGTGGTCGCGGCCGCCGCGGATGTGCCCGACGCGGCGACAGGTGAGGTGCTCGTGAGCCTGCACGGGATGATCGGCTCGCTGCTCGGCACATGCGCCGACCCGGCCGCGTACGAGCAAGCTCTCCCAGCATTCGCGTGGCAATGGCAGCTCGCCAATCGGCGTCTCCAAGAGCTGGGCGTCCGATGATCCGGGCACTTGCTGTTATCACCGCAGCCGCGCTGGCTGTCGCTGTCCCGGCGCCGCTGCACGCGTACTCGGCCGACATCGCGTCCCACGCGCCGGCCGCTGTGCTCGAACCGGAACTCTCTTGGCAGTCTGCCGGCGATTCGTACTCGTCGGGCGAGGGAGTCTTCGGCAACGTCGGTGCGTGTGCGCAGTCCGACGACGCCTACGGTCCGCAGGCCGTAGCCCGCCTGCGCAACGACGGGTGGCCGATTGGCTCGGTCACGTTCACGGCGTGCACGGGGCATCTGGTGGAGGACTACTTCAACGCCCGGCCCGACTCGGGTGACAAGGCGTCGCTTTGGCAATGGGGCGTGGACCAGGGTGGGCCAGACCCGGTCGATGTCATCACGATGTCGTTCGGTGGCAACGACATCGGCTTCGCCGACCTCATCAGCGATTGCCTGCCGATCCCCGACACGTGGACTGGCTACATCGGCACGGTCGTGACCAGCGGACTGTCCGGATGCGATCCGTCCGAGGCGGACATCGACGCGCGCATCGATGCCCTGCTCGATCCCCCAGTGACCGGTTGCGGTGCGTCGCGACGCGAGCAACCCGCCCAGTTCGATTGTGACCTCCGGCTCGAGGGGCGCACCGGGTCGATCGTCGACTTCTACTACGACGTCGTCAGCCGCCACGTGACCGACCGCGGCGCGCTCTTCGTCGTCGGCTACCCGCGCATCTTCGCACCGGTGGACCAGTGGCAGGCCTGGGTGAAGGTCGCCTGCCAAGGCGTGACGCGTGGTGACACCGAGAAGCTCGGCCGGGTTGCCGAGCACTTCAACGACAAGCTCCGCGAGGCTGTCGATCGGGCCAACTGGGCGCTGGGTGGTACCCGCATCCACTACATCGATCGGCTGGCGCTGTACCGGGACGGGCAACACGAACTGTGCGGGACGAACGACGACTGGCTGAACGGTGTTGCAACCACCCGCGGCGGCACCGGGCTCACGTTCCGCTACCAGAGCAGCTTCCACCCCAATGCTGCCGGTCATGCCGCCATCGCCGACGCGGTCGTCGCCGCGGTCACGTCCACCGTCGAGCGGCCATGGCGGCCAGCGCCGACGACCACGACACCCCCCTTCGACGCCCGCGCCGACACCGCGGCCGACGGCTCCACCGGCGACAACGCGCAGCGCCTCGTTCGGCGTGGGCGATCCGTTCTCGGCCCGTTGCGTGATCGCCTGGCCAACTGCGCCTGCACGAGGCACCACCTCGATCCAGATGCGCACCACGTGCTCAGGTGTCCCGGACCGCTTTCTGTTCGTCGACATGATCTACGGCGACCCCAAACTGCCCGTCACTCCGTCGCGCTCGACGATGAACGTGCAGGGCCGGATCCTCGACATCGTCGAGAGCGAGTTCGGGTTCACCGTGCTCGTCGTCGAGGCAACTCAGATCGACGTGCTGTGATCTGGTGACCCCTACCGACATGTGCCACGACACATGTCGGTAGGGGTCTTGTACCCCGATCATTAATTCACTTCAATTCCAACCATCGACCAATGAGCGGGAGGCTCAACAATGGGAAAGAAGCTGGAAACGACGGGCCGCGTCGTCTCGATGACGGTCAAGGTCATGGTGTCGCTGTTCTGGGCACTGATCGGGATCGTCGGGGTCGCCGCCGGTCAGCCACTGGTCTTGATCCCCGTCGTGCTCTACCTCGTGTACCTGTGGCTGTTCGGCGGACGCTGGCTCGTCTACTGAGCTGGGTCGGGGCGTGTCGAACGGCCTGGCGTGGCGGATCTACCGGCGCTTCTACGACCGGCTCTGGGACGACCAGCTGACCCGGGCGGTCGGCGCGGCCGTCGTCGAGCACGTGCCGAGCGCCACCAATGTGCTCGAGGTCGGTGCCGGTACGGGCCTGTGCACGAGCGCGTTGCTCGCCTCCGGTCTCTCCGTGATCGCGGCCGAGCCGGACGAACACATGCGTGCGGCACTCGGTCAGCGCTGCCCGACGGCAACGATCACCGCCGACCGCATCGACCAGCTCGATCCGGCGCAACGCTTCGACGCGGTCGTCGCGGCCAACGTCATCCACCTGACCGACGACGCGGACGCGGCCCTGAGCGATCTCCGCTCACGCTGTACGCCTGACGGCCGGGTGGTGGTCGTCACCCCGCACCCCGGGGCCAGCATCTGGCGGGTGTGCCGGGCGAAGCGGGCGGTGGGCGTCTCTCGCCGGCAGATCGCCCGATTCATCGCCTTTCACGCTGCGTTCGCTCCGCTGCTGGCGGCCCGGGCCGCGCATCGTCCGTTCACCGCTGACCGCCCGCCCGACGCTGTGATCGGTGGCGTCAGCAGCCTCTTCGTGTACGAGGCATCAACCGGCGGGACGGACATTCGCCATCTGAATATGGAGGACGGAATACAAGGTGATTTGGCAGAACTTGACGAGCAATCTCGCGGTTCGCGCGGCGATCGCGCAAGAGGCGGGGTGGGCAGAGGACGACGATCGGTCTCCGACATTACGTGACTGGACGCGGATAGCGTTCAAGACGTGGGCGGAGTCCACCTATCGGGATCGTGGCTATCGAGAGTGGATGGACGAGACCTACTCAGTCAAGGGAGAGAACGGATTTGCGATCGTTGCCGGCCTCGTCGAGCGGATCATCCATGATGCGGACGTTCAGAGCGACGTTGGGGATCGGAAGTGTCGCGGCGTCCAAGCATTCCTCGAGGACTTCGGAACACCACAGGCGCACGCCTCATCGGGATCCAAACTGAAGGGCAAGGGACCTATCGCAACATCCGTGTTGGCGGGGTTTCCGGACCACCTGGTGGTGGCCTCGTACATCAGTCCCCGCGACCGAACGAGCCCCGTCACGCTCAACGCTGTGGGGGTGATGCGCCATCAAGACATCCGCGGGATCGTCCCGATCAAGGTAGGAGGGCTGCTCGGTGGTGCCCCCGGGCTCCAAGTCCAGGCAATCGACCCCGACGATGGCAACCCGGCGGCCGTCACGCTCTTCCTCAACGACCTGCTGTCCAAGAAGCTCGTCCAACAGATCCGGGCGGAGGTGACTGCGTGGGCTTGACACCTCGACACGGACGCGAGGACAGGCACGACTCGAGGCCGGCGACACCGCAGCAGCCGGAGCTGCGACGGCTCAGACCACCGTCGGCCTCAGCGACTCGGCGATCGAACGGAGCATCGGCACGTATTCGAGTTGGTCACCGGCACATGTCCCACTGAGGGTCACCAAGTCGGCGACGCCAGCACCGACCTGGACGAGCATCTGAAGCTGCAGTTGGTAGAGGCCGAGCCCGGAATCCGGATCGGTGAACGCGACCTCACGGACCACTGCAGGAACGCCATCGCGCTCGACGAACCGATCGTCGCCACCTTCGAGATCGGCGAGCTCGGCCAATCCGGCTCGCGCTCCCGCCACCAGATCCGCAAGGCTGGCATCCCCCTGCACGCGGACATGGGTGATCACCACGTTGACGCGGAATCGTCCCGCTTCGAGCGGGACCGCCGCGATCGCCGTCACGCCAGGAGCAGCGGAGATCGCCCACCCATCCGGCAGATCCAGTGCGACCGGCGCAGGCGGCGGGACAGCTTCCGACGGGATCAGAACAAGTGCCATGACGAGATCTCCTTGAGGATCTTCTTGGGTTCCACGTTCACATCGAACGACACGCCGCCACCGATACCGAGGGCCGCGGCGATCTCCACATGCGCCTTCACTTGAGTCAGCGACACCGATGCTTCGGCGCTGGCGTTGGCCGCGACACCGACGATGCCTGTTGCTCTGCCGCCGACGCCGACACCTCCGACGTCGATCGAACCATCGGCGCTGGCCTGGAGGCCGGCGACACCACCAGCCCTTGCCTTCGCGCTGAGACCCTCCTTACCGATCCCAACGCTCGCCGACGCGCTGGCCTCGGCACCCTCCATCACCCGCGCCGATCCTGCCAGCGTGGCCGCTCCGTAGGTGGCCGAGCCCTGTGCCTTGGCATCGAAGTAGTACGCGCCAGCGCTTGCACCCACGCCAGCGTTGACGCCGTCGAGACCAACGTGCAGGTTGGCCGACGTCGCCGCTCGCGCCGCCAAGACAGCGACGCTCACCGATCCAGCAAGCGCAATGTCGCCGACCTGACGGCTGCCCTCTCGCGAGAATCGCCACGCCGCGACGTCGGCCGACGGGCCGTTCCACGTCTGGTCGTACGACATCGTCGGGCCGCGCGAGCCGCCCGGCCCGTTGAGGAACCGATCGATCCCCAGGTTCGATCCCCCGCCACCGCCAGTCATCGACAGATGGCTCAGATCGAAGAATCCACCGCTGGCGAAGAGGCCGCCACGGCGCGGCGCGCCCGGCGTCGCCGTCCTCCCGGCGTGCACCCACACACCGGTGCCCTGGCCACGTGTGCCGTTGGCGTTGCTGACCGCTCGTTGCTGCGCGGAGTTGGCCCGGAGCTGGTTGGCGGCCTCTCGGAGGAAGCTCGTCGACGCGTTCAGGCGAGGGATGCTCACGCCTGTCCACTGGTGCAGGTAACTCGTGGCCACGTCACCCAACCACTGGATGCCGTTCAGAAAGCGGGTGAGCGTGCCGCCCTCGCCGTCGAGCTCGGTGGCGGTCCGGTCGAACTCGGCGGCGATCCGCACCAGCTCATCCGCGTCCGCGCCGTACATCGCGGCCATCAGCGGCTCGCGTTCTCTTGTGCCTGAGCGTGACGGGTCACCTTGCCGGCGGCCGAGTCGAGATCGTCACACACCGCGCGCAGCGCCGGCGCATGCTGCGATTGCCAGCTCGAGACGAACCGGTCCCGATCGGGACCAACCCAATGGGCCTGTTCGAGAACGGCGCCGAGGCGGGCCGCCGCGGCGGCGATGCGCTGGCGGCGAGCGCGCAGTTGGTTGGCGAACGAGAAAAGAGCGGGGGCGTCTCCACCGACGAGGCTCATGTCGTCTTCCTTTCGGTCGGTCAGTTGCTTGGCGAGGGGCTGCGCAGCGGGTCAGGCACGTCCAACGAGAACCGCTCTCCAGCACCGCCGTACATCGAGCCGGCACCGTCGAGCCAGGCATTCAGGGCCGGCCGATCGTGGGCTTCGGTCAGGAACTTCACGTAGGTATCCGGCTTGTGGGCATCCTTGAGAGCGCCGAGCGACGTCGGCATCGCCCCCTGGTACTCGATGCTGATTTGGTTCGGACGTCGTGGCGCGACGTCGCGCATCAGCGGGTCCTCTGCTTGGAAGACCGGGTCATATCGGTTGTTCACCACGAGGGCACTCGTTCGTGCCGGGATCTCCGGAAACTTCCAGTTCGTGTCGCCGCCGGCCGCCAACACGTGGGTGACGTTGACGTGATACCCGGCTGCGTTCGGATCGGCCGAGTTGAACGTCGGATCACCCGCCAGCTCCATCGCCGTGTAGGCACCGAAGCTGTGCCCCACCAGCATCACGTCCGCTCCGGGCGGCACTCCCGCCCGCCGCATCGCCTCCGCCACCTGGGTGGCATAGGGATTGGCGAACGTGTCACCCCCGTCATGGGCCTCGACGATCGCGTACGCCATTCGCCGTGCCGTGTCGGGTTGATCCCCGTCGTAGAACGGTCCGACGGCATCGCCCCGAGCGAACGCCCCGGGAAGCTCCCCAAGGTGATCGGTCAGATCGACGACGCCGGGCAGGACGACCACGTACCGGCCGTTGTCGAGCCGACGGACCTCGATCTGGTTCCCGGCAGCCCGCGTCGGGTCGGCGGTGGCCCAGAACGCCTCGATCACGTCAGCCCGGGCACTCCCGCTGTCAACGAACCGCGTCGGCCGACCGTCCGCGTTCGAAACCTCGCGTTGCTGGGCCGCGTTCGCCGTCAGACCGCGAGATGCCTCCCGGAGCGCATTCGCGCTCAACCCGATGCGGGGGAGGTGGACACCTGTCCAACCGGAAAAGAAGTTCTCTGCCACGTCGCCCAGCCAGGCGATGTTGTTGAGCAGACGGGTGATGGCATTGCCTTCACCGTCGAGCTCCTCCGCAGCGCGGACGAACTCGGCCGCCAGGCGGTCGAGCTCGTCCGCATCCGCTCCATACAACATGGCCGTCTCCCTGCCTCCGCCCAGCGCTCAGCTGGCGGACGCAGTCTCCTGCTCGTCGGCGTTGCGGCTGGCGCGCTGGGAGGCGTCGCGCAGGCCCTGCACCACCGTGTTGAGCGCGTTCGTGTACTGACCCTGCCAGTCGTTGGTGAACTGGTTGCGGTCGTTGCCGACCCACTGAGTGCCGTTGAGGCTGCTGGTGAGCTGCGAGCGGATCTGGTCGATCTCGTCGGCCTTGCTGTTGAGGAGCTGGCTGAGCTGGCGAACGCCAGCGATGTCCATCCCGGTGAAGTTGCTCATCGCACTTCCTTTCTGTCGTTGCCGGTGGGCTCACCGGCGCTTGCGTCACCGTACGGAACGGTGATCGATCTGAGAATGGGGCGAATCACCCATGCGCCACCCATGTCAATCCGGCGTCGCAACCTGGACGCGGGCGTGCTTGCCGCCGGCCACGAGCAGCCCACGACCGAAGGGGAAGTCGCTGCGGCTGACCCGCGGGAACGACGTCTTGAACAGCGCATCGCCGTCGATCTGGTCGGGCTGCAAGGCGATGCCGGCGCGCGACACCTTGACCGCCTGGAGCAGCGGCCACGAGCCCGCCAGCGACGTGGTCTCGCCCTCGGCGACGACGAACTGATCGGCCGCCCGACTGGCCTTGACCAGGTCCTGGGTGGGCAGATCGGCCTCCGTGTTGAGCAGTTCGCCGACGCCTTCGACGACGACCACCCAGGTGCCGGCGTCGGCGTCGGTGACCTCGGGAGTCAGCTCACCGGCCAGGACGCTGACGTCGGCTGGACCGAGCGCGATCCGGTCCCACGCGATCACGCCGGACAGCGCCGAGCGGCGCTGTCCGAGAAGGACGAGCTTGACCTTCGGCCGGGCGCGACGCAGGGACGTGACGATGGTCGCGACGGTGGTCGACTTGCCGCTCAGCGGCGGGCCGCTGACCAGGAACGAGCCGGTTGGCGTGAAGCCGATCGGCTGCAACGTTTCGTCCCAGATGCCGAGCGTGGGGAGTTGGACCACCATGTCTGGCAAACGCGACAGCGGCACCTGCTCGGGCAGGCTCTGGATCGGCGGCGCCTGCCCGACCCCGGCGCGCAGCATCGCCTCGGCCAGCTTGGCGATCTCGTCGGACTGCCGAGCGACGTTCGACTCGCCGCCCAGCACCGCCACCTGCACCTCGGACCCGTCGACGAACCCTCTCCCAGGGGGGGTGGTCTGGCCGAACGCATCGGCGGGCACGTCGAGCATCGCGTAGTCCATCTCGTTCGCCAGGCGCAGCACGAGCCTGCGCTGGATGGACGACGCCAGGCTGGTCGACACCGCTCCAGGGCGGTCGGCCGACACCACGAAGTGCACGCCGACGCTGCGCCCGTCAGCCGCGAGCCCCTGGAACATGTCCCAGTAGCGCACGAGCGATGTCGCCTCGTAGGCGTTGCGGAAGGCGCCCACCCCGTCGACGAGCACGATGATGCGCGGCTCGTCGGCGCGGCCGGAGCGCTCCCGGTACTCGACGATGGTGCCGGCGTTGGCCGCCGCGTAGCGGTCGGCACGCTCGTCGACCAGACCGCGCAGGTGACGCAGCAGGCGCTGGACGCGTTCGTCGTCGTCGCCGTCGATCACCGAGCCGACGTGCGGCAGACCCTCCAGCATCCTCAGCCCACGCGACCCGAAGTCCAGTCCGTAGACGTGACACGGCCCGCCGCGCGCAGGGGCGAACGCCGCGGCAGCGGCGATGGTGCGCAGCAACGCGCTCTTTCCCGAGCCGCCGGTGCCGTACACGGCCATGTTGCCGTCCTCGTCAGGGACGAAAGCGATCTCGGGCTGGCTCTGCTTCTCAGGTCGGTCGACGACGCCATAGACCAGTTCGCGGTCGGTTCGCCGGGTGGGCAACGCGTCCAATCGGTAGACGCGCGACAGCGACGGCAGCCACGGCTTGCGCGGGGCGGACACCGCTGCGACTCGGGCAGCGGCACCGACGTTGGCCACGACCCGCTTGATGTCGTTCGGGCCACGGTTGTCACCACCCGCTCGCGTGGGTGGTGCATCCCACACCTCGCCCGCCCCGAAGACGAGATCGCGCAGCTCGATGCTGGGTGGCACCGGTTCGCCAGTGGTGTGCCCGCCGGCGTACGCCGACTGGAACGTCGCCAGCCGGCCCGGCCCGGTCTTGACGACACCTCGCCCAGGGAGACTTGGGTCGAAGGTGGCCGCAAGCTTCGTACCGACCACGTCCGCCGAGTCGTCCTCGTCAGCCATCCGCAGGGCGACGCGCAGGTTGGTGTTGGCCCGCAGGTTGTCCTTGATGACGCCCGCCGGGCGCTGCGTGGCGAGGATCAGGTTGAGCCCGAGCGAGCGGCCGCGCTGGGCGACGTTGACCACGCCCTCGACGAACTCGGGGACCTCCGACACGAGAGCGGCGAACTCGTCCACCACGATGACCAGACTCGGCGGCGCCTCGGGATCGTTCTCCTTCTCGAGTGCAAACAGATCCTTGGCCTTCTTGCTGTTCAACAGGTGCTCTCGATACGTCAGTTCGGCGTTGAGCGACGTGAGAGCTCGGCGGACGAGATGCGAACTCAGATCGGTGACCAGCCCGACACAATGCGGCAGGCGGATGCAGTCACCGAACGCCGCGCCTCCCTTGTAGTCGACGAACAGGAACGTGACGCGCGACGGGCTGTGCGCGACGGCCATGCCGAGCACCCACGACTGGAGGAACTCGCTCTTGCCGGCTCCGGTGGTGCCGCCGACAAGCGCGTGCGGCCCGTGCGTGCGCAGATCGAGATGCAGCGCGCCGGCTGCGCCCTGGCCGACGACGGCCCGCAGCGTGTTGTCCCGCTTCGGCTCCGGTGCACCGGGAACCGGTGGGAGCGCGTTGTTGGCCCGCCAGCTCTCGACGACCGCGTCTGGCGATGTCGCCAGCTCGAGCCCGGCGAGATCGAGGAACGACACCGATCGCGGGAGGTCGGACTGATCGTCGGCGCGCACGCCGCTGTCGACTACCGGTGCGAGACGTCGCGCAAGTGCCGCGACGACCTCCGGGGCCACCGACTCGGGCTCGAGGTCGGCGACCTCGGCGCCGCCCTGGGTGAGACCAGCGCGGTGACGGCCGGCGGCATCCACGTCGAGGAACAGACGGCATGCGGCCGGGAGGCGCTGCACGCTCGGGGCGTTCCACACGAGGTGCACCCCCATCGCCGGGCCGCCCTCGGCGAGCTGGACGAGGCGGGCACGTTCGATCGGTGCGTCGTCGTCGACGAACAGCACCACCGCCGGCAGCGGCGCGTCGTCCTTCGCATCCCGAGTGGCCGCGCGGGTGGCGACGACGTCCTCGATCGCCGACACGAGCACGTTGACGTCGGCCGCGTTGGACGCCAGATGCGCCGCTTCGATCGGGGAGAACTCCGAGGTGGTGTGCGGCAGCCACTTCAGCCACTCCCAGGCCGCGACGTTGGTCCCGGCCACCGCGGCCAGCACCAGCTCGGCCGGCGAGTGCAGCGCGCACAGCTGGAGCAGCACGTTCGAGGTGACCGAGCGTGAGACCACGTCGGGACCGGCCACGCCGACGTTGCCGACAGCGCGCAGGTCGGCCACCACCGGCACCCGGTCGACGGCGGCGAAGCGACCGACGACATCGACCAGCTCGCTCCACAGCACTGGCGTGGTGTTGTTGCTGTTGGGCATCTCGACCGAGTTGCGGCTGGGCTGCGTGCCGAGACCGATGCGGAACTGGAGGAACCGGGCGTGCTCGGGGCGGCGGGTCCACACCAGATCTGTGAGGTCGCGCATCGCCTCCTCGATCTCCTCGGCCGATGGCTGCTCGGCGCGTCGGCCTGTGCGCTCCAGATCGGATGCGTACTGCAGCTGCACCGACAGGTCGACCAGCGCAGACCGGTAGTCGGCGAGCGACTGGGCGTTGGCCCGCTGCCCGGCGAGCCGGTTCTCGTACCAGCTGCCGAGCATCATCATCGGGCTGAGCGCGACGAACAGCAGCGACGTCACGTTCTTGGTGATCGCGTACATCATCCCGGCCATCACGATCGGGGCGATGAGCATCGCCACCGGGAAGCGCGGCGCGGGCGTCGGCTTGGGCGGTTCGGGCGCCTTGAGCACGATGCCCACATAGTCGGGGTCGAGCCGCGGCGACCGGTTGAACGCGACGGCGCCCTCCTCGTCGCTGGCGCCGCTGACGGTGTGCAGCGTGACGGTGATCGTCGTGTCGCCGAGCGTGATCTGCGTGCCGGGCCGCACGATCGCCCGGTCGACGACCGACCCGCCGACGATGATGCCGTTCGACGACCCGTCGTCGACGATCTCGGCGGCGTCGGTGACGTTCACCTTGGCATGGCGCTTGCTGACGAGCGGATCGGACAGGCGCACATCGGCACCGCGGTCGCGACCGACGAAGTTGGTGCCGCGCCGCAGCGGGAACTGCTGGCCGGCGTCGGGACCGGCCACGACGTTGAGCGTGCCGACCGCGGCGCTCGCCGGGCGCAGCCCGGCGCCGGCCACCGACAGGGCGATCGTGTCACCAGAGCGCAGGCCGGCGTCGCCAAGGGTCTGCTCGGGTGCGGCGACGCGCTCGCGGGGCGTGCCCCGGTTGACGACGAACCCCTCGGGCACGGCGGCGACACCATCGGGCCCCGAAGTGCGGAACCGCACCCGCTCGGCAACGGCCCCGACGGTGGCAGCGCCGTCGGCGGTGAGCAGTACGTCGCGACGATCACCGCCGTGCTCGAGCGTGAGCTTGAGCCTCATCGCTGCACCGTCACGGTGACCGCCCCGGCCACCACGACCGCACCGAGCGGCACCGGAGTCGGTTCGCCCGGCGTGCAGCGCACCGAGGTGCCGGCGAACTGCACGGCGGTCCCGTTGGTGGAGTGCAGGTCGGTGACCATCACCTGACCGTCGCTGGCGACGACCACGGCGTGCGTCTTGGACAGCGATGCGTCGGCAACGGCCAGTGGCCGCGACCCGGCGGGTGCCGCGCCGAGATCGGGGTCGCGGCCGAGCACGACTGGGCTGACGAGCGCGAGGTTCGTCCCGTCGGCCAGCACGAGTGCCGGCTGGGGTGCCAGTGCTGCCGCCGGGGTCGGGACGACGGGCGGTGGGGCACTCATCGGTGACGGGTCGGCGGGACGCATCACGGTGCGGCCGTCGACGTCGGACGGTCTGGGCACCGGCAGCCGCTGGGCGACGCCACCTGGCACCTGGGCGATCATCCCGCCCGGCACAGCCGCCGACGGGCGTTGCACCGGGCGCGGCAACGACGGCGGCGCGGACCGCGCCATCTCGATCGGCGCGGAACCCGGCGCCACGATCGCGCCTGACCCGGCCGCCGCCGCACTGCCGTCGCCCGGCGGGAGTGGGCCGGGCGCAACCGGTGCTGCGCTGGCGCCGCCACCGGCGGCCACGAGGTGCTCGACCAGGGCCGCGTCGATCGGGCCGACGAACCGGGCCTTGGTGCCCGAGCGGTCCTCGAACACCGACACGGTCACCGACTCGGTCGTCTTGCCGAGCAGCTTGCGCTGTGTGCGTGCCAGACGGAACGTGCCCGGGTTCGTCGCCCCCGCGGTGTAACCGAGCCGGCCGGCCAGCTCCAGCATTAGGCGGGTGGCGTCGCCGAGGCGCTGGCCGCGCAGGTCGACCAGCTGCTCCGCGGGGGCGCTCGGCTTGCTAGCCACCGGCGTTCTCACGGTCACGCCGCTTGAGCGACTGCCACGACACCGCCGAGCGCAGCCGCGCACCGAACGGCGCGGCACGCTTCATCGACTTCAGCTCGCGCACCAGCTCGTTCCAGTACTCCTCGACCTCGGCGTCGCTCACCTCGGCACCGCCCCACACCACCGCGTCCGCCCGATCGGCGAGGGCGACCGAACCGGTCTCCGGCTGGACCCCGGAGATGAACACCGCCGCTTCCTTTCGAGTGGTCGCCGGCGGAACTGCGTGGCCGAGATCCACAGCCAGATCGGCGACCTCACGCCAGCCGTTGGCGACGCGCGCATGGCCGGCGCCGCGGGTGCGCCGACGGCGGCGGCGCAGCAGCTTGACGATGGCCACACCGATCAGGACGAGGCCCCACAACAGGAACGGCGAGGCGCCGATCAGCGCGGCCGCCACCACTGGGCGGCCAACGAAGCGGGCCAGCGCGTTGGGCGACGACTTGTGGTCGGTGCCGGTCTTGTCGGCCTGCTGCTCGGGCTGCTGCTGGAGTGCCTTGGTGGCACCCGCCTCGGTGGCCGGGCGATCGAACTCGGGATCGACGGCCGGCGGCGGTGGCGGGTTCTGGGTGCGGTACTCGGGGTCGGGTTGCTTCGGCGCGGCAGGGTTGGCCTGCAACTGGCTGCGCGGTGGCGTCGGGAAGATCGCCACCCACCCGAGCCCGCTGACGGGCACCTCGACCCATGCGTTCACGTCGGTCTGCAGCACGGTGTACGGCTCGTCGATCGACGCCTTGTCGGGCACGAATCCCATCACCACGCGCGTCGGCAGCTTGTTGAGATCGCGGAACAGCAGGGCGTAGGTGGACGCGTACTGCTCGGCGTCGCCGACCATCGGGACCGCCGGGAAGTTCCCGGCGAACTCGCTCAACCGGTAGGCGCTGTGGCCGGCCCGCGAGCCCGACTGCCCGGAGGCCCGGTCGCCGTCGGAGTAAGCACCGCCGAGCATCAACTGCTTGATCCGGTCGAGCCGCGCCCCGGTGTCACTGATGGCGAGGATGTCGGGCGTCTCGAACGCGGCGGTCACGTCCGACACGGACACAGCGGGCCCGAGGCGGGCGCCGGTCGAGGCGTCGATCTGCTTGCCGGTCAGGCTGTCGAGCATGTTCGGCAGGCGCACGGTCATCACGTACCGGTCGCCTTCGCGCAGCTTCACCGGAGTTGCCGCCGTGTCGGTTTCGCGGTTGTAGCGGAACGAGTCGGCGAGCTGCCGGTCGCGCTCGGCGCCGCCGGCACTGCCGGTGAAGCGCAGGCTGATCACCTCGCCGACGTCGGGCACCCACACGTCGCTGTACTTGTCGATCGTCACCGTCACGGTGGCGGTCTGGCCGGTGGTGTCGGGCTTCAACGAGGTGCCGATGCGCTCGAACGAGCCGGAGTCGCGCAGCGACGGGTCGTCGTTGTTCGACGCCACCTGCCAGACGAGGCCGTCGTACTTGTCCATCGTCACCAACCGCACTGGGATCCCGGCGGGCAGCCCCTCGATGGTGAACATCGGCTCGGCGGCAACCTGGTCGTGGGTGTTCGGGTCGCGGTCGAGCTTGACGTACTTGCGGTAGGCGTTGAGCGGGCTGGGGTAGACGTGCGGGTCGAACGGCGGGGTGACGGTCTGGCGCCAGATCGCCCGCTCGGTGTGGCCGGCACCGGGCAGGTTGGGCCCGACGAACAGGGCCGCCACGGCCACCCCGCCGAGCACGACGCCACCGGTGGCGAGGCCGCGCCAGTCGAGGCCGAGTGCGTGCAGCAGCGGGCGGCGGACGTGCTCGCGGTAGGCCAGCCAGGCGAACACCAGGACGGCCAGGATCGCCCCGTGAAGGATGACTGACACCGGCTCGTTCGTGCCGACGGCGATCCCCAACCCGAGCGCCACCATCGGCGGAACGAGCGCCGCTGGCGCCCAGCGGGTGAGGGCCACAGCGGCCATCAGGAACGCTGTGACGAAGCCGACGAACACCGGTATCACCATCAAGTCGCCGGTGGCGCCGACGGGTGGCGAGGTGGTGAGCAGCTCCTTCCACGCCGTGGCCGCCGAGGTGAGCGCCTCGTAGGCCGACGTCGGCGACGGGACGACGCCGCCGTAGCCGTAGTGGCGCAGCGCCAGCAGGCTGGCCAGCACGATGTAGGCGAGCAGCCCGAAGATGGCCACCACCCACGACGGCCACGCCAGCTTGTGCGCGACGTACACGAGCACGACGGCGACGAGGGCGGCGATGGCGCCGTTGACGAGGAAGGCCACGCCGCCGTACGACGACCGGTAGGCGAACAGCGCCACGAGCGTGATGACGAACACGGCGGCGACGTCGATGCCCTCGCGCAGCGTCGGGACGAGGCGGCGGACCCCGGTGGCAGGTGCGCTGTCGTTCATCCGACCACCGCCACCAGGCCGCGGCCGAGCGTGTCGAGCGCCGGGACCTCGACGAACGCGCTGCGACCCACCCGCCGGTATCCCGATCGGCCGCCGATCTTCGCCTGCAGCACCACCGTGTTGATGTCGAACCCGGCCGACACCATCGCGGTGCGCAGCGACGGCAGGTCGCGGGTGCTGCCGACGCACAGCACGGCGACGCTCGCCCCGGGGGCGACGTTGCGCGCCGTCTGCAGCGCCAGCCCCGCACCCGGGCCGCCCGGTCGGCCCTCGATGCCGCTGAAGCGGTCGAGCAGGCGGCTCGGGTTGACGGCCGGGAACTGCTGGTCGCCGACGATCACGTCCACCGTCTGCTCGTCGCGGATGGCCTGCACGGCGACCGACGCGGCGCACGACACGGCCAGCTCGAACTCCTCCTCGCCGGCGAACTCGTCGGTGTCGGTCGACAGCAGCACGGCGACGTGGGAACGACGGGTGTCGTTGTACTGACGGACCATCAGCGTGCCGATCTTCGCCGAGCTCTTCCAGTGGACGTGGCGCATGTCGTCGCCGATCACGTACTCGCGCAGCGTGTGGAACGCCACGTCACTGGGCGACAGGTCGGGCGTGGTGAGGCCCTCCAGGTCGCGGATCAGCCCGGCGGCGATCGTCGACAGCATCACCGTCTTGGGATGCACGTAGATCTCGTCGACATCGGTCCACGTGCGCTCGCGGCGCATCAGCCCGAGCGGATCACCGCGCACGGTCGTCAGCGGGCCGACGGGGATGATCGCCCGGCGCTGGGTGGGCACGACGAACAGCTCCTCGACCGAACCGTGGCCCTTCAGCCGAGACACCGTGTATGGCACGATCGCCTTGCCGACGGGCAGCTCGACGCGCAGGCCGTGCACGCTACGGGCGCGCTTGTTGGTCAGCGTCAGCTCGCCGGCGGCGCGGTCACCGACGACCACTCGTGACGGGTTCACCGCGATCGCCGCCTCGACGTCGATCCGGCCGAGCGTGAAGGCCACGGCAACGACGAACAGCAGCAGCAGCGGCCGCGGCCAGGACGAACGCCTCCTTCCAGCCCCACGTGTAGCCGGCCAGCCAGCACGCCACGCTGAAGACGAGCGCGGTCCAGCCGAGCGGGGTGACGACGCTGGCCGCAGCACGCAGGTGGCGCAGTGCCGTGCTGGCGAAGGAGCGAACGTTGTCCATCAGGTCGGTTCCTCGGCTCGACTCAGGCGGCGCGCATCTCGGGCGGCTGGGTGTCGGCGAGGATGCGGGCGAGCACGCCCTCGACCGTCCCGCCGGAGAACTCGGCCTCGGGGTGGAGGATGACGCGGTGCGACATCACCGGCTCGGCGAGCTCCTTGACGTCGTCGGGCACCACGTAGTTGCGCCCGTTCGCCGCAGCCCAGGTCTTGGCCGCACGGACGTAGGCGAGGCAGCCGCGCACCGACACGCCGAGCTTGACCTCCGGCGCCCGGCGGGTCTCGTCGGCCAGGCGGGCGATGTAGCCGAGCACCGCCGGGTCGACGTGGACCTGATCGGCGAGGTGGGCCATGTCGACCACCGCCTGCGCGGTGATCAACTCGGGCACCGCCGCCGAGCGGTTGCGGTTGGCGGCGTCGGCCAGCAGCGACACGGTGCTGTCGAGGTCCGGGTAGCCGAGGGTGGTCTTCATCATGAACCGGTCGAGCTGGGCTTCGGGCAGGCGATACGTGCCGGCCTGCTCGATCGGGTTCTGCGTGGCGATCACCATGAACGGCGCACCGACCTCGTAGGTACGCCCGTCGACGGACACCTTGCCCTCCTCCATCACCTCGAGCAGTGCCGACTGCGTCTTCGGTGAGGCACGGTTGATCTCGTCGGCCAGGACGACGGTGGCGAAGATCGGGCCCTTGTGGAACTCGAACTGCCCGTTGCGCTGGTCGTAGATCGTCACGCCGGTGACGTCGCTGGGCAACAGGTCCGGCGTGAACTGGATGCGGTGTGTCGTCCCCTGGACGGTGTTGGCGAGCGAGCGAGCCAACATCGTCTTGCCCGTGCCCGGCACGTCTTCGAGGAGCAGATGCCCCTCGGAGAGCAGCGCCGTCAAAGCCAGCCGGATCGTGTGCGATTTCCCGACGATCGCCCGCTCGACATTCGCGACGAGCTGCTCAAACGTCTGAGAAAACCATTGTGCATGTTCAGGATTCATTCTGCTCTCCATTTACGAGGCGGTCGTGGTCGCGGTCTTGCCGCCACCATCCACAACTTTGATCTTCTGTGCGTTTCCGGGTGTGTCGGCGCAAGTCGAGCTGACAGAACCAAACGCGCCGCTGCCATCTGTTGAGCCCAGCGAATACGGCCCCACGTAATTGTCGGTCGTGCTTTCGCAATACACCTGCAGCGGGGAGTTCGCATTGAAGTTGCTCCCGCTCACAACGACATGAACACATCCCCCGTTGCATCCACTTGGCTGCGGCGAATACAGCGATCCCGACGCGGAGGCTGATATCGACGCTGGTGGCGGGTCCTGGACGTGTGCATTTGCGGTCGCGGACAGCGACCCCTGCCCAGGCGCCGAGACCGTGATCGTGCAGGATCGATTCGAGCCATCGCGGCCGTACGACTGCGACACTGAGCCAGTCGCTCCCTGGTTCGACGACAGCGTCTGGCCGCCACAGTCACCCGACAAGGTCGCGTTCCAGCCAGGCCGCTCGTCGTCAGCGCGGTTGGTAGCCCAGTTCCAGGTGATCGTCGTCGTGCCACCACCAGAGGCACTGATCGACGGCGTGCGCAGCGGGCCGTAAGGGACGCCGCTGGCGGTGTTGCTGTTCGTGCTGGCGTAGGTGGTGCCGGGAGTGCCGCAGCTGCTGGCGAGCAGGGTTCTCGCGACGAACGAGTGCGAGGAGCCGTTGATGAGGCCGTTGAACGTCGGGCTGTTGGACCAGCCACCGCCGTCCATCGCGAACTGCCAGGAGGCGGAGCCGCAGCCAGAGTTGTTCGCCTGGTTGTACACCACCGTCAGCGAGTGGTCGCCGGAGGTGATGCTCGTGATCGTCGGCGGGTCCGGGTTGCCGACCGCCGTGACGGGCGCCGACACGTCGCTCGGGCCGGAGTTGTTGCGGTTCTTGTCGGTGTTGAACGCCTCGACGGTGAACGCCGTCGACTGGGCACGCGTCGCGTTGAACGTCGCCTGAGTCGTACCGGCCGGGATCGTCTGGCAGGTGCCACCGACCATGCACACCGAGTAGTGGTCGATCGCCCGACCGCCGTCGTTGCCCGGCGGACCCCATTTCACGGTGATGCGCGGACTGCCGCCGTCGCCGCTGTTGGCGGCCGTGGGCGGGGCCGGCTTGTCGGGGTAGCGCGACGGGCGACCACTGGCAGGGCCGGTGCCCGACCCCGACTGCACCGTGCTCCACGCACCCCAGCCGGTGGCGTTCTTGGCGCGCACCTTGAACGAGTACTGCTGGCCGTTGGTCAGCCCGGCGATCGTCAGCGAGAGCGTCCCGGCGCTCTGGTCGTCGATCGCCGGGCCGCCGATCAGCTGCACGCCGTAGTTGGTGATCTGGGAGAAGTCGGCCGCGGTGGGTGGTACCTCCCACTTGAACGACAGCGAGCCGTCCTGGTAATCGGTGAACGCCAGGCCCTGCGGCGGGTCGGGCACTCGGTCCGGCGTCCCCGGGCTCGACGGCGACGACGCGACGCCCTGGCCCAGCTCGTTCCAGGCCACCACCGTGAACCGGTAGGCGACCGCGTTGTGCAGACCGGCGAACGCCACACTCGTGCTGTCGGAGTCCTTGCTGACGGTGTGGCCGTCGTCACCGACCGCAGTCACCACGTACTTCTGGAACGCGCCGAGCTGCATGTCGGCGGCATCCCAGCGCAGGTTGACGGTGTGGTCGGCCACCGAGACCACCTGCGGCACGCCCGGCGCGAGCGGCTTGCCCTTCACCCCGAGCACGAACGAGCCCTGAGCGGTGCGGTGGGCGGCGTCGGTGAGCGTGTAGGTGACCGTGAACTCGCCGACGGCGTTGTCGCCCGACGACGGACTGGTGAACGTGCACGCGCCGGCGGCGGTGCAGTCGATGGTGCCGGCCGGCGACACCGACCAGGCGGTGAGGGTCATCGGCTGGCTGGCGCCGAACGGGTTGTACGCCGCGCTCACCAGGTTGGTGATCTTCGAGTAGGTGACGCCACGCTCGGCGTCGGTGAACGGGCCGACGGAGCCGGCCACGGGCGGCGGCTTGTTGGTGTCGGTGATCTTGACGTTGACCACGTTGTGCACCGGGTCGAAGTGGCCGTCGCTGACCGTGTAGTTGATCGGGATCACCGTGCCGACGGGGATCAGCTTGTCGCCGCCGAGGTGGCTGACCACGGTGATGTTCGGGCCGCTGGCCGTGACGGTGAGGCCACCGGTGCTGCCCGTGTCGAACACGTAGGTGAGCGGGTCGCCCTCGGCGTCGGTGGTCAGCGGGGTGACGTCCAGCACCTCCTCCTCGTCGAGCTGCGGCACGCCGAGCGCTCCAGGTGAGTTGACCACGGGCGGGGTCTGGGCCCTGAGGGTGATCGGCACGACGAGGTCGGCCAGGCAGTTGCAGTTCGGCGTGGTCAGGCGCGCCTGCGAGTCGAGGTCGGGCCGGTCGGTCACCTGGATGGCCACCGTGACCACCGTCGTCGCGTCGAGCTGCTGCGGCGGCGAGTACTGGAAGTGAGTGTCGTCGATGCGCTTGATCTCGCCCGGCGAGCCTGGGGTCAGGGTGATCTCCTGGTCGGTGAGGCGGATGTCGGTCTGCCCGTCGGGGTCGGTCGCCAGCCGGGCCAGGTCGAGCGTCATCGGCTGCGGGTCGGCCGCCTCGATCACCCGGGCGTTGGGATCCGCGCCCTCGTCGCTGAGCTCCGGCGGATGGTTGACGTCGCCGGCGACGTCAACCACGCCATAGGTGAACAGGCCGTCGGTGTCGATCAGCTTGTACAGCACCGTCTGGGCGTGGTCGAGCACCGGCACGACGAGCTGGTTGTCCACCACCGAGGTGCCCGCCGACAGCGCCACGGCCTCGATCGTCAGGCCGGCGGGGTCGCCGTCGGGATCCATGTCGTTCTTCAACACATCGACGGGGACGGTCTGCTGGTCGTGGACCTCCGCCGGGCCGACCGTGTCGGTCCCGGCCACCGGCGGCAGGCCGGGCGCGTCGGGATCGGGGGTCACCCGGATCGACGCCTTGGCGTTGCGGTTCTGGGCGTCGACGACGCGGTACTGCTCGACCAGCGTGCCCACCGTGCCGGGCACCGTCACCTGGACGAAGCCCTGCCACTTCGGATCGGTCTGGTCGGGGAGCGAGACCGCGTCGGGGTTCAGCGGAGTGGCCGAGGGCTGACCATCGGCGTCGAAGAACGGCGAGTCGGCCAGCTTCAAGGCGAGGTCGGAGGGCGACACGTCGTTGGCCAGCACGTCGATGTTCAGCGTGCGCCCGGGCTTGGCCCGCCACACGTCGTCGTGGGCCACCGGCGACCAGTTCTGCGGGTCGAGCACCAGCACTCGCACCGTGCCCTGAGCGGTCTTGCCCTGGCCGTCGTCGGCGGTGTACGTGAACGTGTCGTCGGCGGGCGTGAGCGACTTGGCCTCGTACGTGATCACGTTCGGGTGAGCGGGATCGAGCGTGGGCACGACACCGCCGGCACTCGGACCGACCGCTGTGACCGTCACCGTGTCGCCGTCCTGGTCGACGTCGAGGCCGTTCGACGGCACCTGCAGCCGCACCGCCGAGTTGCGCACGGCGCGCATCTCCAGCACCGGCATCTGCGGGGCGTTGTCGACGTTGTCGGCATCGTCGGCCGGCGCCTTCACCGTGAGGGAGATCTGCCCCGTGGCGGTGACGCCGTTGGCCACGATCTCGTAGTCGATGGCATACGGCTGGGCACGCGGGGTGAGCCCCCAGATGTGCACGTCACGCCCGTCCACCCAGGCCACGCCGCCCAGCTCCTGCTCGAACGCCGCCTCCGAGTTGGGCACGATGCGCGTCAGCATGATCTCGTCGGAGTCGGGGTCGACGTCGTTGCGCAGCACGGGGACGGTGACCAGCCCGCCGGCGCGCACGACAGCCACGTCGTCGACGGCTTGCGGGTGCTGATCGAGCGACGGGTCCTGGATGTGGATGGTCAGCGCGCCGCGCTCGCGGGCCTGGTCGGCCTGCTGGTCGTCGGCCGACTGACCGGCCTGGGCGCGGTCGCTGTCGTGGCCGTCGCTGACCGTGTAGAAGACCTGGAAGTCGCCGGTCGGGAGCTTGCCGGTGGAGCCGGGCACCACCTCCACCTGCAGCATCCGCCGGTCGATCACCGTGGCGTGCACCACCCCGGCGGTCTCGTCGCCATGGCTGACGTCGACGCCGACGACGCCGAGCAGGTCGCCGTCGTGGTCGACGTCGTTGCTCAGCACCTCGACGTTCAGGATCCGGCCGGGCCGCAGCGTGACGTGGTCGGGCACCGCCACCGGGGCGGTGTTGTTCTCCTGCGGGCCGAGCACCTCCAGGCGCAGGGCGGCGCGGGACGAGACACCAGTGCCGTCGCTGGCCTCGTAGTCGAGCTGATACACGCCCGGGGTCACACCGGTCACTTGCACCTGGCCGTCGACACCGGGATGCAGCACCACGGCCTGGTAGGCGTCCGACGCTGCCCACTTGGGAACGAGCTGCAACGGATCGTCGTTGCCGTCGGAGTCGTTGGCCAACAGGTCGATCGTGGCCGTCGTGCCCTGGGCGAGCGTGAGGAAGTCGTCGGCCGCCACGGGCGGGATCGACGAACCGGTCGACTTGACCGTGACGGTCATCGTCTCCGTGGTCTGCAACACGCCGTCGCTCATCGTCACCTCGACGTTGTACGAACCGCTGCCCACGCCGAAGGCCTGGTACGTCACCTTGCCGTCGGGGGTGTAGGACACCGAGCCGTCGGTCAGCGGCACCGCGTTGACCAGCGTCAGGTCGTCGCCGTCGTGATCCCACCAGTCGGCCGAGACGTCGTAGACGACCGTCTTGCCCTCCTCGACCTGGGCCTTCATCTCCCGTGTCTTGTCACCCTTGGGTCGCAGTGCCGGCGGGTTGTCGGCCGCCGCACGACCGGCGACCGTGACGTTGACCGTGGCCGGCGCCGACTCGTGGCCGCGCGGGTCCTTCACCGTGTAGGTGAACGTGAACGGCAGGATCTGCTGCTCGGCCCCGGTGAGGTAGGCCTGGCTCGGCGAGTACAGCACGTGCTGGCCGTTGTCGATGATCGTCAGCGCACCCCATTCGCCATGATCGGGCGTGAGGCTGGCGATTGCCAGCGGCTCGCAGTTGTCGTCGTCGTCGTTGTTCAGCAGGTCCATCACCGACTGGCGCGGGCGGACGCCGAGCTGGTCGTCGCCGGCGCGCGGTGCCGCATCGCCGCCGTACTGGCAGATCCGCTCGACCTCCACCTGCGAGTCGCCCGTCGTGCTGTGCTCCTGGTCGGGCGGCTGGTCGCTGGGCTTGACGTCGTCCCAGTTGCCGACCCACGACAAGGTGCCGTCGTGATCGGCCCAGACGTCGCCCTTGCCCGGCTGGTTGAGCGCCACGTTGTTCTGGTTGACCCGCCACACGAGGGCCTGACCGGGCTGCGCGCCGGGGACCGCCGTCGGGCCGACCACCGTGCCACCCGAGCAGCGCTTGAACCACGACGGAGCGTCGTTGCTCCACGCGCCGTAGACGCACTGCGCGGTGCGCACCGGCTGGCTCGGCTGACCCTCGGCGGCGGCAAGGACGGCTGCGCCCTTGGCGTCGTCGTCACCGTTCAGCGCCACCTGGAACAGCCCCTCGTCAGAGGCGACCAGCACGGTCTTGGCTGCCGGGCCCGCCTGCTGGAGCTGCCACACCGTGCCGGGGACGCCGGCGCGGTGGGCGTGGCCCTTGCCGTCGGTCCAAGCCACCGCGCCGTCGGTGGTGAGCACGACCGGCACGGGGCCGACCGCGGTGATGTCGGCGATGTCGTCGAGCGACACCCCGAGGTCGTGCACGTCGGCCTCGTACAGCGGATCGGGGTCGGGCTCCTCGTCGCCCTCGGTCGTCGGTGGCAGCGTCGTCGACGGCACCGTCGTCTCCGCCGTCCCCGGCACCGAGCTGGGCGTCGGCTCGCCGTATCCCTCGCGCAGCGGCTTGAGGTCGTCGCCGAGGTTCACCTCGTGCCAGCCGTCGGGTCCGACCACGATCACGTGGCCACGGGTGACCGTCTTGCCGTCGACATCGGTGAACCTGTCGGCCTGGGTGACCAGCACCTGGGAGCCCGGGTCGACGAGCGCGTCGGGCTTCTTCGGGTACTCGGGGGCGACCGGCGCGCCGGCAGGGCCGACCCAGAGCTTGCCGGTGTCCGAATCGGCCACTGCCCCGACGCCGCCACCGATCCAGTAGTCGGCCATCGGGATCTCGTTGCGGCCGGCCGTCGGCTTGCCCTTGAGCACGTCGAGCCCGGCCACGCCACCCTGGCGCCCGCTGAACACCACGTTGCGGCCGTCCTGCAGCACGTCGGGGTTGTCGGCGGCCAGGACCGCGAAGTCGAGCTCGTCGATCTTCAGGTTGAGCCGCCCGACCAACCGCTGCCCAGCGTTCGTCACCCACACCGTGCCGTCGTCGAGCCGGACGTTGGTGGCCGCCGAGCCGTTCGACTTCACGGCGGCGACGACGACCACGCTCGACAGCAGCGCGGTCGTCGCGACCGCCGCCACCACCTTCCGCCGAGCCATGCCGAAGCGCACGGCATTGCGAACCATTCCCATCGCGGTGGTCACCGCTGCCTCCCGTCCCGCGCTCTCATCCGCCACCGGCCTGGGTGCACGCCGTCGTCGCCGTCGCCGCCGAGACGACGCCGTCTGGGCCGATCACCTTGACGTAGACGCACGCCGACGAACCCGTGAACGTCGGCGTGTCGACGGCCGGCCCGTCGGTCGCCGCATCCGGCGAGACCGAATACATGAACCCCGCGCCCCGGTCGGGCCAGGTGAACGTGAACGTGCCGTCGCCGTTCTCGGCCGTGGTGATCTCGATCGGCTTCAACGGCGTGACCGTCGCGACACCCGACAGATCGACGTTCTCGTTCACCTCGGCATCGCCCGCCTGCTGCTCGACCCTCGTCTTCTGCGGGGCGTTGCCGCCACCGAGCAGGGCGACGCCGGCGATCACCAACCCGACGACCGCGGCGACGGCCAGCGCGACGTACAGCACCCTGGGCACCCCGCGTGGCGGCGCCAGGACCTCCGGCGACGGTGCCGTCGCCTGGCTGGGGCGGTGCATGGTGTCGGCGATCTCGGGTTCGGCGAGCAGGCCCACGCGGCGCCGCTCCGCGACCGACGCGGCCGGAGCGAGCACCGCTCGACCGTCCACCGGAATGGTGCTGATCGGGGCGGTGGACGCGCCCGCGACCGGCGGGCGCTGGACGGTGAAGGCGTCCTGCGCCTCCACCTCCACGATCTTCTTGACGATGGTCGCCCCGTCGTCACCGCCGTCGTCATCACGGTGGCGCACCGTGCTCGGGTCTTCGGCCAGCACCAGCTCCGTCACCACCAGGTTCAGCGACGACTCCACCGCCTGGAGCTGGCGTCCGAGCTCGGCCGCCGTAGCCGGCCGGTGCGCCCGATCCTTGGCCATCGCCGTGGCCAGCACCCGCTCGAGCATCGCCGGCACGTCGGCCCGGCCGATCGCCGGGACCGGGTTGCGCTCGATCCGGCCGATCAGCGCGAGCGGCCGGTTGTCGCCACCGCGGACCTCGAACGGCGACCGCCCGGCGAGCAGCGTGTACACGGTGGCGGCCAGCGAGTAGACGTCGCTGCGCACGTCGACGGGGGCCTCGCCGATGGCCTCCGGCGGCGACCACGGGATCGACAACCCTTCGGCGGTGTCGGCCGCGGGACCCTGCAGCGAGGCGATGCCGAAGTCGGTCAACCCCGGCCAGCGGTGCTTGCTGGTGAGCACGTTCGCCGGCTTGATGTCGCGATGCAGCATCCCGGCGCGGTGGGCGGTCTCGACGGCGCTGGCGAGCTGCACGCCGACGCGCAGCGCCTCGGCGACACTGATCCGCTCCTGGCGGGCCCGGTCGTAGAAGTTGCGACCGGGGTAGTACTCCATCACCAGGTACGGCCGCCCGTCGGCGGCCACGTCGGCCATGAACACCGGAACGATGTACGGGTGCGGCACCCGGGCCATGAGGTTGGCCTCGGCGGTGTAATCGGCCACCGCACCGGCCGGTACCGCGCCGGGATCGAGCACCTTGACGGCGACGCGGCGGTTCGGCGACTCCTGCTCGTACAGGAACACGTCGGCGTACCCGCCCGAACCGATCGGCTCGATGAACGTGAAGCCGGGCAGCACCGGCGGCTTGGAAGCCTGACGGCTAGGCATCGTCGACCTCCGGTTCCCCGGCATCCGCCGAGAGGGAGTCGAGCGTGACGAGATCGTCGCGGGTGACCAGGCGGGTGGCCACGGCGTACTCGATGAGGCGCGAGCGCCGGTTCGACGCGTACTCGGCGACGTCGCCGCGCAGGCCGCGCACGCCCAGCTTGGTGAGCTTGTCGCAGACGTTGTCGAGCTTGCGGTTGAACTTGGTCAGCGTCCAGCCGAGGCGCCGGGCGGCCTGCGCCGACGACGGCAGGGTCACCGACGCCCGCCCATCGCCACGCAGGCGCGGCTCGGCCAGCGCGACGAGCAGCAACCGCTGGTCTCGGGTGAGGCCGACCTGTCCCACCGTCGTGGCGCCGCACTCGGCCCCGTTCACCGGCGGCGCGTCGTAGGTCGCGCCGGGCATCTCGATCGACAACTCGTAGGTCGTCGGCCCGGCGGTGAACGACACCTGCGTCGTCGCGAACACGAGTGGCAGCGAGGCGCCCGGCGCCAGGAACGCCTCCATCCGCCCGCCGCCGTCGCTGACCGTCGCCGACAGCTGCGAGCCGGCGTTGGTCAGGAACCACAGCCCGTCGCGCGCCGCGAGGTGCAGGAAGACGCGGTGCAGGAACGGGTTGTCGTCGACGACCAGGTCGGCATCGCGGCCGATGGTCAGCGAACCATGCGGCTCGACCACGGTGCGCTCGCCACAGAAGTCGACCGCGACCCTCGGCGCCAGCGCGGCGGTGTCAGACGGCAGCGCCATACGCAACGGTCACCTCCCCACCGAGGTCGATGACGGCACCGTCGGTCAGCAACATCGGCTCGTCGGCGTGCAGACGGCGCGGCGGCCGGCCGGGCAGCGTCACGGTGGTGTCGTTGGCCGAGCCCATGTCGACCACCAGCACCTGCCACCCCTCCAGCCGGAACATGGCGTGCGTGCGCGACAGGCCATGGAAGTCCTCCAGCCGCACGAGCTTGGGCAGCTCGCCCATCAGCCGTCCCTCGACCTTCGGGTTGCGGCCGACGAGCACCGGGCGGTCGAGCTCGATCACCTCACCGGTCGAGAGGCGCAGCTCGCCGAGCACCGGACGAGCGATCGTCACCGGTTCGGTGCCGAGCGGCGCCTCGCAGCGACCGCACGTGACCGCATGCGTCGGGTTGGGATGACCATTCGGGCACAGCAGCGCCTGCACGCTGACGCCGCCGGCCGGGGGGACCGGCGACGGTGGCACGTCAGCGCCTCGAGCGGCGCGCAGGTCGGCCAGGCTGATGGTGTGACCGTCGTGGTCGCCGAGCACGGTGCCCCCGGCCAGGTCGGCCTCCGCCTGTCGCAGCTGCGCCAAGCTCATCGTGTGCCCGTCGTGGTCGCCAAGGTCTGCTTCGTCGGCGGCTTCGGTGTCCTCGTCCGCCTGGATCGCGGCGAACTGCACGTCACGGTGGACGGTGTGGCCGTAGAGATCGTCGTAGGCGTTGTCCGGTGCCGGCACCTGGGACTCCGCCACCACCACGTTGACCACGTCCGGTGCGTCGAATGCCGACGGGAACATCGTCAAGGCCGGGTCGAGGTCCCGAGCCGGCACGGACTGGAAGCCGGGCGCGGCTGCGAGCGACGGGCCGTCGACCGGCTCGGGGGCCGGCAACAGCAGCGGATCGTCGGCCGGCTCGGGCGGCGACTCGGGTTCAGGCTGCGGCTGCGGGACGGCCTGCGGCACGGGTTCCGGTTGGGATTCTCGTTCGCGTGCGGCGACGGTGGTGACCGGCACCTCGGCCGTAACAGCCACATTCGGGCGCACCAGCACTGCGGCCGGCACGACGCCCCCACCGTCGAGCGCGAACAGGCTCGGCGGTTCGAGCACGGCGCTGCCGAGGCTGATCATCACCTGCTCCCAACCGGCGACGAGTTGCTCGTTCCAGGTGCGCAGGCCCGCCCCGTCGACGTCGGCCACCGCGCCCGACCCGGTCACCCGCACGCGAGCCGACCCACGCACCAGCACGCGAAGCGCGCCGTCCTCCTCGACGGCCATGGCGAAATCGCCCAGCGTGCGCAGCCCGGCGCCGGCGACCACCTCCAGCACGCCGTCCACCCCGCCACCGGCGTCGAGCTGCGCCAGCACGTCGGCGACAACGCCGTCGGCGGGCTGGTCGAGCAACACCAGCGTGCCGGGCCCGGCGATGCCGACGCCGTCACCGGGCAGGAACCCGACCGACCGCTGGCTCAACGCGGCACCTCGGTGATCAACGGCGTCGACCGGCTCGGGGAGGCAGACGATCCCTGCTGCTGATCGCCGGCCACGGGGACGCCCGAAGCATCGGGGACGGCGACCACCGGCACGGCCGAGACGGGGCGCGGGCCCGTGCGGTCGGCCTCCCGCTCAGGCCGTGGGCCGGTGATCTCGCCCGATCCGGCTAGGGTCTCGTCCCACTCGACGTCCACGACGATCGCCGTGGCATTGTCCGGCGCCCGTCCCTCGAGGACGCGCCCGACGATCGCCTCGACAGCCTCCGCCGGATCCCCAGAGCCGCCGAGCACCGACGCCAGAAACCCGTGGTCGACCTGACCCGAGACGCCGTCGGAGCACAGCAGCAGGCGCTGGCGAGCAGACCGTTCGAGGACGACGAAGTCGGGCAGCACGTGCTCGTCGACCCCGATCGCCCGAGTGACGACATTGCGGTCGGGGTGGTGGCGGGCCTCCTCCGGCGAGATGCGCCCGGCGTCGACCAGCTCCTGCACCAGCGAGTGGTCGCGGGTCAGCACCCGGAGACCGGTCTCGTCCTGCACGTAGCAGCGCGAGTCGCCGACGTTGACGACGACGAGCGAATCGAACCCGGCGTTGTCGACCAGCAACACAGCGACGAGGGTGGTGCCCATCCCCGTCGTGCCCGCCTCGGCGGCCCGCTCACGCACCGCGGCGTTGGCCAACACCACCAGGTCGCCCACGGCGGCGAGCGGGATCGGCACCTCGCCGTGCAGCTGGTGCAGTTGCTCGACCACCATTCGGCTGGCGACGTCACCAGCTGCATGGCCGCCCATGCCGTCGGCAACAGCGAACAACCCGGCCTCGGCGATCAGGCTGTCCTCGTTGTGACGGCGCACCCTGCCGACATCCGTACGAGCAGCCCACGTGAAGCGGACGTGCTCGCGCTCGAATGTCTGAAGATCCGCCGTGCCCACCGTGCTGATGTCCCGTCTTGTGCCGCTTCTCCGTCGACCGGCGGCTCATCATCCATGACCACGAGGACAGTGCCAATGCCGGCCGGTACATGTACCTCGGGGCACTCAGCTCGACCCGCGCGTCACCGCCCACGGTGAGATGTACCGCTGGGCATGTACGTCCGCACCTGCTTCCACGCAGGAAAGTGGTGCAATCTGTGCACCGTGGACGAGAACCGGCTGCCGGGCGGGACGTGGCTCGCGCTCACGGCCGGGGCCGCGCCATGGTCCACGCTCGAGCAGCGCCGCAGCCCGGCGCATCAGCTCGTCTGCGCGCTCATCGTCTGGACGTGGGTCGTCGTCCTGCTCCGGATCGTCGTCGGCGAAGCGACGATGCCGCGTCCGTCGTGGACGACGGGCGCTGTCGCCTCGCTCGCTGCGGTGGTCCTCGCCGCCGATCCACTCCTGCGGCTCATCGGTCGGCCACCGATCAACCGCAGCGCGCCGCTGAACTTCATCGTCCGCGCCAGCGCGCTGCTGGCCGTCGCCCTCACGCTCCTCGTGGTCCTCGACGGCTGGCAACGCCTCGGCGTCGTGACGGCCGGCGTGGCGATCGGTGCCGACGGAGCGCTGACCGCCGACGATCTCGGCGTACGCGCCGACGTCTGGCACTGGTGGGTGGAGTTCCTGCGCTCACCGTTCCACTTCGGTGTCGTCGGCGGCCTGATCGGCGTCCTCGTCCTCGGCAGTGACGATGACATCCGCTTCGCCCTCGTCTCGTTCCTGTGCTTCCACTGCACCGTCGTGGTCGCGCTCGTCACCACCTGGGTGATCACAACGGTGCTGCAGCGCGTGCACGCCTCGCGCGAGCAGCTCGTCACCGACGTCAAGGAGGACGAGCGGCGCCGGCGGGCCCACTGGTTGCACGACGACGTCTGCTCGCAGATCCGCCTCACCTCGCTGCGCCTGCAGACCGAGGTCGTCGACCAGCGCCGGATCGTCCAGGAGCTGGACCAGCTCGACCACTCGCTGCGCCTGCGCCAGCTCGACGAACTGCTCGGCGCCGGCGCCGTGCGCGTCGCCGAGGTGCTCCAGCCGTACATCCGCTACGCCCAGAACCTCGGGGCGCGGATCGATTCCGTCCCCGCGTTCGAGCAGGCCGCACTCGTGCTGGAGGAGGCCGATGCCCGCCGGCTGAGCAGGGCGGCCAGCGTGCTCACCTCGAACGCGTTGAACGCCGGCGCCACCCAGCTGACGATCGAGCTGGCATCGACGCCCGAGGAACTGTGTCTGATCGTGTCCGACGACGGGCCGGGGTTCGACGATGGCGAGATCCAGCCGGGGCGTGGCCTGTGGGTTCTCAGGGAGGAGCTCGGCCCGAGCGGCGGTGTCAAGCACCGCAACACCGCACGCGGTGCCAGCGTCACCGCCACCATCCATCTCGCTGAACGGAGTCGAGTTGTCGAAAATCTTGTTGGTTGACGACGCCGCCGCGCTGGCCGAGCTGTTCGGGGCGGCCATCGAACGCGGCCTCGGGCACCAGGTGCGGACCGTCGTCGCGCTCGCCGATGTCGAACAGGCACTCGTCGAAGACCCCGCTCCCGATCTGGCGATCGTCGACCTGTCGTTTCCCCAGGAGCCCGGGTCCGGCCTCGACGCGCTGGCCCAGATCACCCGGTGCTCGCCAGCAACCAAGCTGGCGATCATCACGCAGGGCGACGAATGGGTCGCCCAGCTGCTGCGCGACGCCTGGGAGCTGCTGCCGATCACGACAGTGATCTCCAAGAGTGCGCCGCTCGCGTTCCAGCTCGGCGCCATCCGCCAGGTACTCGACACGGGCAGCGCGCCACCGGACCCGGCGATCCAGCCGCTCCTGCCGATGGTCCACTCCGGCCAACGCTCACCGACGCGGTTCGCCGCCCTCGTGCAGCACGCTGGACACGCCAAGCTGTGGGTGTCTCTGCTGAACGTCGACGACGCCAGCTACAAGGCGCTGGCCGACAGCTCCGGCCTCAAGCTGAACACCCTCAAGAACTACCGGGCCCAGCTCGTGCCAGAGCTCGCCCACCACGGGCTCGCCGATCCCAGCCTGCGTGAGATGCGATCATTCGCCCTGCGCTGCCGGCCGTTCCTCGAACCATACGTCACCGCCGCGCTGGCCGGCCGGGTGGGATGAAGCGGTTCGTCCGCTCGGTCTGCGCGTTGATCGCCGGATTCCTCGCGACGAGCGGAGCGGTGGTGTTGAGCAACCACCTCAGTCAACCGGTCAAGATACGGCTCGGCCGCCTGGACATGTCCGAGTACTGCCGGCGTTCGTACGGCGACGGGGCCGTGGCCCAAACGGAGAAGTCCGCGTTCGGCTGGTACTGCATCTACTTCCCCAAGGGCATCTACCAACCCGTCGACATCGACGTCCACACCGCCTGCGAGGTGATGTACGGCGCCCCGGCCCGGGCCGAGCTCAGCAGCGACGACAACCCTTACGGCTGGGAATGCGTCCGGAACTGAGCTGTGCTGCTCGTGCTCCGGTCGCAGCCAAGCTGCTCCCCGCGCCTGCCGTGCTCGCCGCCCACCGCGTGTGGAACCGGTGGGGCTCCCCTTGTGCGAGACGGCCCAGTCATGGCCGCGCTTCGTAAGCAGCCACCAAGCCGTCGACGACCGCCTGGAAGTCAGTGAGCACCTCACTGGCGTCGCGGCCGTCGCCGAGCAGTCGCGTGCACGCGCTGTAGCCGGCGGCGTTGACGAGATCTGCCGGACCGAGCAGCAACCCGCCCGCGGCCGGTCCGTCCGGTGCGGCGGCCAACTGGTCGTAACCGACACGCAGCTCCGGATGCTCGGCCCACGCCGCGAGGAGCGCAGCATCGGCCGCCGTCTCGGTGTCGGGTGGGAGGTACCCGGTGGCGACGTCGAACCGGGCGAGCTGCGCCGGCGCCGACAGCCACTCGATCAGGTCCCAGGCCGCGCCGTTGTGCGTGGCGTCGTCCCGATCGGTCAGGAACAGCGCGTTGCCACCGGCCACCGCTCCGGCACCGGGACCTGGCATCGGCAGGACACCGAGCTGTGCGTCGGGGAAGTTCCCGGCCTCGAAGAGGTTGATCAGGTCACCGAGCGCGGCGCTGGTGTGCAGTGCCATCGTCCCACCGTCGGCCGGGTCGACGATCCTCGACAGGTCGGCGAACGTCGTCGAGTTGTTCCCCACGTAGACGATGTCACCCGCCTTCGCCGCCGCCTGGAGATCGGTCAAGGTGGCGACGTTCTCGGGCGTGGCGTAGTCCGGCTGCACCGGGGAGCTGTCGTGGCCGTCGAGTGGCGGCGAGAGCGTCTCGCCGCGCATCGACGCATATGCGCTGACTGCCCACTCCACGCAGTGGTCGTCGAGCACCAACCCGTGCGGACTGGCACCGCTCACTCGGATCTGCTCGGCGGCGGCGAGGAGGTCCCCGAACGTCGCCAACGGTTCGGTCGGGTCCAGCCCGGCGCGTGCGTACTCGACACGGTCGAACATCAGCAGCAGGGTGGACACCCCAAACGGGACCGCGGCGAGGCGACCATCGATCGTGTAGTGAGCGCGTACCGCGGGCAGCAGCGCCGCCTCACGACCGAACGTGCCACATTCGCCCGGGGCCACGAAGTGCCCGGAGTCGTGCAACGGGCGCGTCATCACGTCCGGGCCGAGGATGACGTCGGGCCAGTCGGCGACGTCGAGAGCGCCCAGGTCGTCGAGCATCCGAGCTGCCGACCCACGCGCCTCGACCGTGACGGCGATGCCGGTGGCCGCCGTGTACTCGGCGGCGAGCTCCTCGAGCTGCGCTCTCGCGGCGTCACTGAACAGCGTGTTCCAGATCGACAGGTGGTCCACGTGCCCACCAGGCGAGCACCGTGACGGTGCAGCCGTGGTCGCGGCGTCCGTGCCCGCCGTCAAGGGCGTGCTCGTCACGGTCGACGCGGATGGCGAGGTGACGGCTATCGCCTCCGCCACCGTGTCAGGCATCGATGCCTGCGTCGTCGACGACGCTGCGCTCTCACTCGTGCACGACACCAGGACGACGAGGCCTGCCAAGGCCACCGTCAGCCAGCTCGTCCGATCAGACCGCACCACCATTCGCCCTCCCGCTCGCGGCGTCAACCCCTCCGGTGCAGAACCTACACACGGACCGTGACCGACGAACCACGGCGCGGCTCGGCGGGTCTCAGCGGTGCAGCACGGCGTCGAGGAACGGCTCGCCGGCGACGATCGCCGCGAGGGTGCCGAGGGCGAGGAACGGGCCGAAGGGGATGGTCGTGTGGCGGCCGCCGCGGCGGGTCACCAGCAGGGCGATGCCGGCGGCGGCGCCGGCCGCGAAGCCGAACAGCAGGGCGACGGGGACGAGGGCGACGTTCAGCCAGCCGAGGGCCATGCCGAGCAGTGGAGCGAGGCGGACGTCGCCGTCGCCGAGGCCGCCGCGGCCGACGGCGTGGACGACCAGCAGGATCGCCGTGGCCAGCAACGCGCCGAGGACGGCGTCGAGCAGGCGGTGCGGCTCGTCGTGGACGAGCGCGGCGACGACGAGGAACGGCGCCGCGGCGGCCATCGTCAGCCGGGTGATCTCCCGCGGCAGCCACTCGGCACGCAGGTCGATCCAGGACAGGACCACGAGGCCGAGGCCGACGATGCCGAAGGCGAGCAGCTCCCAGCCGGCGCCGAAGCGGGCGGCGAGCGTCGCCGACACCACGGCGGCGGGCAACCCGATGGCCAGCCGCTCATGGCCGGTCGGCGCGATCTGCCGCTCGGCGAGCTTGGCGCCGGCAACCGTGACGAGCGCCGGGCCGAGCGCCAGCCCGACCACTCCGGCGACGACGACGATCTCCACCTGCACGACGCCACTCCTCCGCCAGCGGTCTGCCGACCCTAACCCGACCTCCACACCCCGGCCACCGCCCTCGTTCGTGTCGCTGACCGAGATCTCTGCGCGTAGCGCCGCGACACGAACGCAACCACCGATCCCGTGGCCCGCCCCCGCCTGCCGCCCGCTGTCATTCCTGTCGGCCGCTGACCGAACCTTTTGCGCGTGACGGCGCGACACGAACGCAACCACCGATCCCGTGGCTTGCCGCCGCCCCGCCATCCGACGACGTTCGTGTCGCGGCGCTGACCGAGGGCTCTGCGCGTGACGGCGCGACACGAACGACGATGGGTGGCGGCATGATGCCGGGGTGGGGTCGTCGATCACGTTGCGGGCGGGGCGGGACAAGTCCGTGCGGCGGCGGCATCCGTGGGTGTTCAGCGGGGCGATCGCCCGGGTCGACGGCGACCCCCAGCTCGGCGACACGATCGACGTGCGCGCCGCCGACGGCGAGGTGCTCGGGCGGGCGGCGTTCAGCCCGGCGTCGCAGATCCGGGCGCGGATGTGGACGTTCGGCGAGACGGACGACGAGACGAACATCGGCGAGCTGATCGCACGGCGGATCGCCGACGCCGCCGGCCGGCGCGCCGAGCTGCTGGCGAGCGGCACGGACTCGGCCCGGCTGGTGTTCTCCGAGGCCGACGGCGTCCCCGGCGTGATCGCCGACCGCTACGGCGACACCGTCGTCTGCCAGCTGACCACCGCCGGCGCCGAGCGCTGGCGGGACACGGTGTTCGACGCCCTCGCCGGGCTCGACGGCGTCCGCACCGTCCACGAGCGCAGCGACGCCGACGCCCGCAAGCGTGAGGGTCTCCAACCCCGCGACGGCAACGTCCGCGGCGAACCGGCGGATCCCGATCTGGTGGCCCACGAGGGTCGGTGGCGCTTCGCCGTCGACGCCGCCGGCGGCCACAAGACCGGCTTCTACCTCGACCAGCGCCATGCCCGCCGGGCGATCGAGCAGCTCGCCCCCGGTCGGCGGGTGCTCAACGTGTTCGCCTACACCGGGGCGTTCAGCGTGATCGCCGCCGGCTCCGGTGCGGCGACGGTCAGCAGCGTCGACTCGTCGGGCCCGGCGCTGCGACTGGCCCGGCGCAACGCCGAGCTCAACGGCGTCGACGTCGGCGAGCTGGTCGAGGCCGATGCGTTCACCCACCTCCGCGGCCTGCGCGACCGGGCCCGCCAGCACGACCTGATCGTCCTCGACCCGCCGAAGCTGGCCGCCACTCAGGGCCAGCTCGACAAGGCGACGCGCGCCTACAAGGACCTCAACCTGCTGGCGATCAAGCTGCTCGCCCCGGGTGGTGTGCTGCTGACGTTCTCGTGCAGCGCGGCGATGACGATGGACCTGTTCCAGAAGGTCGTCGCCGGCGCCGCGCTCGACGCGCGGCGCGACGTCGCCGTCGAGGACCGCCTGCACCAGCCGTCGGACCACCCGGTGCCGCTCAGCTTCCCCGAAGCCGAGTACCTCAAGGGTCTGGTCCTCCGGGCGCGATGAAGAACCATGAAAAGTATGAAGAACTCTGAAAGCTGGGTACGGTGCCGCTCGTGGCGTCCGCCAACCCGTTCCGGCCGAGCTTCGGCAACTCGCCACCGGTGCTCGCCGGGCGCGACGAGCTGATCGAGCAGTTCGCCGAGGCGCTCGACGACGGTCCGGGCGCACCGGGTCGGGCGACGCTCTACACCGGTGCTCGTGGCACCGGCAAGACCGTGATGCTCAACGAGGTCGCCGACGTCGCCCGCCAGCGCGGCTGGCTGGTGGTCGAGGAGACGGCGTCGCCGGGCGTCGTCACCCGCCTCGTCACCCAGCACCTGCCGGCGCTGCTCACCGAGCTCGACCCCCGCGGCCGCCGGATCACCGTCAAGCAGGTGACCGGGCCGCTGGGCGTCGGGGCGATCGCCTGGGACAGCACCGACCGCCACGTCGTCGCCGCCGGCCTGCGAAACCAGCTCGAGCTGGCCTGCGACCTGCTCGCCGGTCGCGGCACCGGTCTGCTGCTGACGCTCGACGAGGTCCACGGCTCGCACACCGCCGACCTGCGCGACGTGTTCGTCGCCGTCCAGCACCTGTTCCGCAACGACCGGGAGATCGCCGTCGCCGCAGCCGGCCTGCCGTCGGCGATCAGCAGCCTGCTCAACGACGAGGTGCTCACGTTCCTGCGCCGCGCCGACCGCCATACGCTCGGGCAGATCGAGCCCGACGAGGTGGAGCGGGCGCTGCGCGAGACGATCGAGGGCGCCGGACGGACGATCAGCGCCGCCGCCTGCCGTGCGGCGGCGGCGGCGACCGGCGGCTACCCGTTCCTCATCCAGCTCGTCGGCTACCACGTGTGGCGCCGCCGCCCCGGCCAGCGAGCGATCACCGTCGCCGACGTCGACGCGGGCGCGGCCACGGCCCTGGCCCGGATGGAGTCGCTGGTCCACGAGCCGGCGCTGGCCGATCTGTCCGGCGTCGACCGGGCGTTCCTGGCGGCGATGGCGATGGACGACGGGCCGTCGCGGATCGGCGACGTCGCCAAGCGCCTCGACGTCGAGCTCGGCTACACCAGCGTCTACCGTCAACGGCTCATCGACGCCCAGATGATCGAGCCCGCCGGCCACGGCCTGCTGCGCTTCACCCTGCCGCGGATGGCCGAGCACCTGCGCCGCAGCGGCGTCGTCGAGCAGGTCGCCCTGAACGGCCGCGCCGCTGCCAAGCAGCTCGGTCCGCCATCGTGACCCACCCACTCCTGTCGCGCGCTGACCGGGAACCTTCCGGTCACGGCGCGACAAGACGCCGAATCGCCGGTGGCGGCGAGCCGACGCCTTCCGGTTCTTGTCGCGCCTCGACCGGAGATCTTCCGGTCAGGGCGCGACAAGACGGTCGATGCGACGGGCGGTGGCTGGAATGAGCGTCGTCCTCCTCGCCGCCGGCGTCGTGACGATGTTCCTGCGACCGCACCGGGTGCCGCTGTGGGCCGGGCCGGTCGCCGCCGCGGTCCTCGGCATCGTCACCACGACGGTCTCGCTCGACGCCACACGCGACGCGCTCCACGCCCTGCGTGACCCGCTGCTGTTCCTGGCCCTCGCCGTGCCGCTGGCGATCCTGCTCGACCACCTCGGCGTGTTCGCCGCCCTCGCCGGGCGTCTCGACCACGGCGATCACCTGCTGCTGTGGCTGTGGCTGCTCGGCATCGGCGTGGTCGTCGTCTTCAACCTCGACGCCGCCGTCGTACTACTGACCCCGCTGTACGTCCGCATCGCCCAGCGCCACGGCATCGACCCGGTGGTGCTCGCCTACCAGCCGGCGCTGCTGGCGTGCCTGGCGTCGAGCCCGCTGCCCGTCTCCAACCTCACCAACCTGATCGCCGCCGAACGGCTCGACCTCGACGTCGGCGACTTCCTCGTCCACCTCGGCCCGGTCACCGCCGTGGCCTGCACGGCCGGCTGGTTCGGCTACGACCGCTGGGTGGCGCACCACACGACCCGCAGCCAGCTCGCCCACGACCTGCCGGACATGCCCGCCGTTTCGTCCGGCGACGACGCCCGCGCCCTGCGGCTCGGCGTGCCGATCATCGCCTTCGTCCTGGTCGGCTTCACCGCCGGCAACGCGCTCGGCGTCCCGGCGTGGATCGTCGCCGCGATCGCCGCCGTCTGGGCGATGGCCCTCGCCCACGAACTGCCGTGGCGAACGGTTCCGATCGGGGCGATGCTCGTCGCCGCCGCGCTGGCCGTGCTCGTCGCCGGCGCGCTGCCGCACCTGCACGTCGACCGGCTGCTCGACGCCGGCGGCGTGCTGGGACGCCTGCGAGCATTCGGGTTCGGGGCGATCGGCGCCGACACGACGAACAACCTGCCGACGATCCTCGCCGGCTCGGCGTCGCTGCACGAGCGGTCGCAGGTGTGGCCGCTCCTCGCCGGCACGAACCTTGCGCCGATCCTCGTGATCAGCGGCTCGCTGAGCGGCCTGCTGTGGCGTGACACCGCCGGCCGCTTCGGCGTGCACATCACCGCCCGCCACTACAGCGCGACCGGCCTGCGCGTCGGTGCGCTCGCCGTCGTCCTCGGCGGCCTCACCGCCGTCGTCCTCGGCTGACGACCCCGGGTACCCGCGATGTGAGATGTGCGCACCAGCGGCGCACATCTCACATCAGGTCGGTGCGCCAAGCTGGAGCGATTCGAGATGTGCGCACCGGGGCGACCAATCTCGAATCGCGCCGGGGGATTGAGCGGCCTATTCCTGGACGAGCTCGATGAGGGTGCCGAAGCTGCCCTTGGGGTGGACGAACGCGACCGTCGTGCCGCGGCTGCCGGGGCGCGGCGCCTTGTCGATCGGGGTGGCACCGGCGGCGATCATCGCCTCCAGCGCCGCGGCGCAGTCGTCGACCCGGTAGCCGACGTGGTGCAGGCCCTCGCCGCGCTTGTCGATCGACTTGGCGATCGGCGAATCGGGACGGGTGGCCGCGGTGAGCTGGATGTAGCTGTCGGCGACCTTGATCAGCGCCTCCTCGACACCGTCGCTGTCGACGATCTCGCGGTGGTGCACCTCGGCCCCGAACGCCTCGGCGTAGTAGGCGATGGCCGCCTCCAGGTCGCGCACGGCGATGGCCACATGGTCGATCTCGGTCAGCAGCATCGGACCAGTAAAGTCCGCCCGACGCTCGACCGGACAACTCCGATCGGTAACGGAGGAGGAGGGCCGACATGGCTGGGAGCCGGTGGCCGACACGCCGGCGCAACGCTCGCCGACGGCACCCCGTGGCCGTCACCGCCGCGCTGCTGGCCTGCAGCACCGTCGGGATGGCGACGCTGCCGAGCGCCGTTCGGGCCGACGACGCGACGAGCACGTCGATCGTCCGCTTCGCCGACGGCGTCGACGCAGCGACCGGCGCGCAGGCGTTGCGCGACGCCGGCATCACCGTGCACGACACCGTCGACGCGGTGTTCGACGGGGCGATCGTCGCCACCGACGCCGCGCAGTTCGCCCAACTGCAGCGCGACCCCCGCGTCGCCGACGTCGAAGCCGATCGCACCGTCACCCTGGTCGACGACGGCGCGACGCAGCAGCAGGTGGAGACGGTCCAGGGACCGGCCACGTGGGGCCTCGACCGCATCGACCAACGCAACCGTCCGCTGTCGGGGACGTACGAGTACTCGGCAACCGGCGCCGACGTGACCGCTTACGTCCTCGACTCCGGCGTGGCCGACCAGCCCGAGCTCGACGGGCGGCTGCGCTACCTGGCCGCGTACCCCACGACCGGCGACTGCAACGGCCACGGCACCCACGTCGCCGGGATCCTCGGCTCGGACACGTACGGCGTCGCCAGGGGCGTGACGATCGTCCCGCTGCGGGTGTTCGACTGCAACGGCTCGGCCAGCGGCTCCGACGTCATCCTGGCACTGAACGCGATCGTCCAGGACCACGAGCCGGGCCAACCGGCGGTGCTCAACCTGAGCATCGGTGGCGACGCCAACGACCTCGAGGACGCCGCCGTCCAGGCGGCGATCGACGACGGGATCACGGTGGTCGTCGCCGCCGGCAACGACGGCAAGAACGCGTGCACGCACACGCCGGCGCGCGTCGCCGACGCGATCACCGTCGCCGCCGCGGATGGCAACGACTACTCGCCGGGCTGGTCGAGCTGGGGTTCGTGCGTCGACGTGTTCGCCCCCGGCGTCGACATCGCGTCGCTGAGCACCACCCCCGGCGTGTCGATCAACAAGAGCGGGACCTCGATGGCCGCCCCGTTCGCGGCCGGCGTCGCCGCCCTGCTCCTGCAACAGAACCCGACGTGGAGCCCGGCACGCGTCGCCGCCCAGCTCGTCGCCAACGCCACGCCGAGCGTGGTCGCCAACGCCGGCGACGGCAGCCCGAACCGCCTGCTGTACTCGCTGCCGGTCGCCCCGGCGACGCTCGTGTCGACCACCCCGGCGCGCCTGCTGGACACCCGCCCGGCGGCGCCGACCGTCGACGGCCAGTACACCGGCATCGGCGCGGTCCCTGCCACGCACTCCGTCGAGCTGCAGGTCGCCGGCCGCGCCGGGATCCCGGCGACGGCGACGACGGCGAGCCTCAACGTCACCGCCACCGAGGCCCAGGGCAACGGCTTCGTCACCGTCTACCCGTGCGGGCAGTCGGTGCCGACCGCCAGCAACCTCAACTTCAAGACCGGCGACACCATCGCCAACGCCGTCGTCACCCAGATCGGACTCGGCGGCAAGGTCTGCCTCTACGCGTTTGCCACGACGCAGCTGATCGTCGACGTCAACGGCTACTTCCCCGTCGGCGCGCTCTACGACGCCGTCGCCCCTGCCCGCCTGCTCGACTCCCGGGCCGGTTCGCCGACCGTCGACGGTCAGGGTGCCGGCATCGGCCTGCGCGGCACCGGATGGACCACCGAGGTGCAGGTGACCGGTCGCGCTGGGATCCCGGCCGACGCCACCGCGGTGAGCCTGAACGTCACTGCGACCGAGGCGCAGGGCAGCGGCTTCGTCACCGTCTACCCGTGCGGCCAACCGCTGCCGACCGCCAGCAACCTCAACTTCAAGGCCGGCCAGACGATCCCGAACGCCGTCATCACCCAGATCGGCGCAGGCGGCAAGGTCTGCCTCTACACGTCAGCGCCGACCCACCTGATCGTCGACATCGACGGCTACTCGCCGACCGGTGCGCTGTCCTCGTCGCTGACCCCGGCCCGCCTGCTCGACTCGCGGCCGGCATCGCCGACGATCGACGGTCAGGACGCCGGCATCGGCCTGCGCGGCACCGGATGGACCACGGAGCTGCAGGTGACCGGTCGCGCTGGGATCCCGGCCGACGCCACCGCGGTGAGCCTGAACGTCACTGCGACCGAGGCGCAGGGCAGCGGCTTCGTCACCGTCTACCCGTGCGGCCAACCGCTGCCGACCGCCAGCAACCTCAACTTCAAGGCCGGCCAGACGATCCCGAACGCCGTCATCACCCAGATCGGCGCAGGCGGCAAGGTCTGCCTCTACACGTTCGCGCCGACCCACCTGGTCGTCGACGTCAACGGCTTCTTTCCGGCGCTGACCTGACGTTCGTGCCCCGGTCGCAGCCAAGCTGCTCCCTTCGCCTGCCTGCTCGCCGCCTCCGCCGCGCGTCGGCACTCGCCGCGTCTTGGATCGGCGGCCAGCCTCGAAGTCAGTCAGCGCGGCGCCGAGGGAAACGCCAGCGACGAGGACGGAGGGTGCGGCGAAAGCGAGCGCAGCGAGCGGACGCCGGTCCCGACCATCATCTACGGAACAGGTTCAGCTTGTCGCCGGCCTTGTCGCGCAGCGCCGGGTCGGTGACGCCGAGGCCCTCGGACGGTGCGAGGCACAGCACGCCGAGCTTGCCCTCGTGCATGTTGTGATGCACCTGGTAGGCGGCCTCGCCCGTGTCGTCGAGCGTGAACACCTGGCTCATCACCGGGTGGATCATCCCCTTGCTGACCAGCCGGTTGGCCTCCGACGCCTCCTTGTAGTTGGCGAAGTGGCTGCCGATCAGGCGCTTCAGGCGCATCCAGAAGAAGCGGTTGTCGAACTCGAGCATGAAGCCGCTCGTGGCCGCGCAGGTGACGACGGTGCCGCCGCGCTTGGCGACGTACATCGACGCCCCGAACGTCGAGCGGCCCGGGTGCTCGAAGACGATGTCGGGGTCCTCGCCGACGAGGTCACGGATGTCCTTGCCGAGCCGCCGCCACTCGCCCTCGTCGGGCGTGCGCTCGTCCTTCCAGAACTGGTAGCCGGCGGCCTTGCGATCGATGATCGCCTCGACGCCCATCCTGCGCAGGATCTCGGCCTTGTCGGCCGAGGACACGACGCACACCGGGATGCCGCCGCCGTTGAGCACGTACTGCGCGGCGTAGGCGCCGATGCCGCCGGTGGCGCCCCAGATCAGGACGACGTCGCCCTGCTTCATGTTCGCCCCGTTGTGCGACACGAGCATCCGGTAGCTCGTCGAGTTGCACAGCGCGTTGACCGCGGCCTCCTCCCACGTGAGGTGGGCGGGCTTGGGCATCAGCTGGTTGGCCTTGACCACGGCGAGGTCGGCGAGGCCGCCGAAGTTCGTCTCGTACCCCCAGATCCGCTGGTTCGTGGCCATCATCGAGTCGTCGTGGGCAGTTGGATCTTGATCGTCGACATGGTTGCAGTGCACCGTCACCCGGTCGCCCGGCTCCCAGTTGCGCACCGCCGAACCGACCTTGAGGACGACGCCGGCGGCGTCGCTGCCGACGACCTGGTAGTCGCGGTCGTGGCGCTTGGCCCACTCGCTCTCCCGGCCGAGGCGGGCCAGCGGGCCGAACGTCGACACCGGCTCGAAGATGCTCGTCCACACCGTGTTGAAGTTGATGCTCGACGCCATCACGGCGACGTACGCCTCGTCCGGTGCCAGGTCCGGCGTCGGCACGTCGCCGATGTGCAGGCTCTTGCGCGGGTCCTTGTCCTCGGAGGCCACGCCGGCCCAGATGTCCTGCTCCTCCTTGAGGACGTGGGCGGCGCGGTAGTGGTCCGGGATGGCCAGGTTGCCGATGTCGGCACCGCTGGCACCGCCTTCGATGGCGTCGAGGATCTCCTGCATCCGGCGATGTTACCGACGGGTAGTTCCACATCCCCAGCCCGACGGGCGCTCGCCCGGCCCGCGGGGTAGCGTCGGGCGAATGCCTCGCCGACGGCGAACGCTCGGGGCGGCCGTGGCGATCGGGTTCCTCGCCGGCGCGGCCGGGAGCGCAACCAGTGACCGATCCGCCGACGCGGCGCGCCCGCCGTACGTCGACGTCTGGGTGCCGTACTGGGGCAGCACCGCCGCGGTCACCCGCTTCGCCTCCACGGCGAACGGCCGGAGCGTCACCAGCGTGATCTCGCCGTTCGTCTACTCGGCGCTCGCCGACGGGTCGATCGCCACGGTGTCGTTCCCGTCGTCGGTCAGCGCGGCGATCCAGCAGGCCCGCTCGCTCGGCAAGGCGGTGATCCCGACGGTCGCCGACGGCGCCGGCACGGGCGGGATGGCCGCGATCCTCGCCGACCCTGCCCGCCGCGCCGGGCACATCGCCGCGCTGGTCGACATCGTGGTCGGGGGGTATGGCGGCGTCGGCTACGACGGCATCGACCTCGACTACGAGCAGTTCGCGTTCGCCGACGACCGCTCGACGTGGGCGACAACGATGCCGAACTGGGTGCAGTTCGTCAAGGAGCTCTCGGTGGCGTTGCACGGCGCCGGCAGGCAGTTGTACGTGACGATCCCACCGGTGTGGAGCGCCAGCGCGCCAGCGCAGGGCAACACCTCGGCGAACTACTGGGTCTACGCCCAGGACCAGCTCCTCCCGTTCGTCGACAAGCTGCGGCTGATGGTCTACGACTGGTCGCCGGGCACGCCGAGCGCCAACGCGCCGCTCGACGTGTACGTGCAGCCCGTCGTCGCCTACTCGTCGAGGGTCGCCGACGCCGTCGGCCAGCCGCGCTCGAAGCTGGAGCTCGGCGTCCCCGCCTACGGGCGGCACTGGAAGCAGTCGGCCGACGGCAGCCCGTGCCCCGACGGCAGCCTCGGCACGTCGTCGGTCACCCAGGTCGCCGCTGCCGACCTGTCCATCGGCTGGAACCGTGACACCGCCAGCGGCGAGCTCAAGGCGAGCTGGACCGAGACCGCCAGCGGGATCCACACGTGGTCGCCGGTCGTCCTCCCGCCGTACACGCCGCCGTCGACCACCGCCGGCGCCGTCGCCGCCGCCTCGGCCACGGACACCGCGGTGCGCATGGGCCCGCCGCCGACGTGGGTGACCTGCACCGTGCGCCACACGATCTGGTACCCCGACGAGTGGAGCGTGGGCACCAAGGCCCAGGTCGCGCTCAACGCCGGGTGGGGTGGCGTCGTCATCTGGGCCGGCGGCTACGAGGTCGGCGCCACCTACGACGTGCTCGCGGGGCTGTAGCTGGGTGGTCGGCCTTCGGCCGGCCTGTCCGGCGGGCTCGCTGGCGCTCGCAACCGCCGGGTGAGCCCGGCACGAGCCTCCTGCGGACCCAAGCGATCCGCTCGCGATTCGAGATTCGCCGCCTCCCTGCGCACATCTCACATCACGGCGCACCGCCGGTGCCGAGCGATTCGAGATGTGCGGCCCCGGTGCGCACATCTCACATCGCGGCGCTGGACGGCGTTTGCGGCGCTGCCCGCGTGCCGTCGTACGCTTGACGGCCAACACGCGGCGTCGCCGGGACGTCGTGCACATCGAGGAGAGCTCGCATGCCTGGTTCGTACGTCGTCGCCGGAGCCCGCACACCGATCGGCAAGATGAGCGGCGCGCTCGCACCGTTCAGCGCCGCCGACCTGGGCGGATTCGCCATCAAGGCCGCCCTCGAACGCGCCGGGATCAGCCCGGAGGAAGTCGAGCACGTCCTCATGGGCCAGGTGCTGATGGCCGGGCAGGGCCAGGTGCCGTCGCGCCAGGCCGCCGCCAAGGCCGGCATCCCGCTCAGCGTCCCGGCGGTCAACGTCAACAAGGTCTGCCTGTCCGGCCTGAACACGATCTACCTCGCCGACCAGATGATCGCCGCCGGCGAGGCGGACATCGTCGTCGCCGGTGGCATGGAGTCGATGACCAACGCCCCGTACCTCCTCCCGGGCGCCCGTGCCGGCTTCCGCTACGGGCACACCGAGCTGAAGGACGCGATCATCGCCGACGGCCTGTGGTGCTCGTTCGACGGCTGCCTGATGGGCCTCGGCACGGAGAACTACGCGGCGGGTTCGATCACCCGCGAGCAGCAGGACGAGGTTGCCGTGAAGAGCAACGAGCGGGCCGCCAACGCGATCAAGGGCGGCCGCCTGGCCGACGAGATCGTCCCGGTGAGCATCCCCCAGCGCAAGGGCGAGCCGATCCTCGTGGAGACCGACGAGGGCGTCCGCCCCGGCACGACGATGGAGTCGCTGGCCGGGCTGAAGCCGGCGTTCGACAAGAACGGCACGATCACCGCGGCCAACGCCTCGCAGATCAGCGACGGCGGCTCGGCGCTCGTGCTGATGAGCGAGAAGGCGCTGAACGCCAGCGGGGCGACGCCGCTCGGCCGGGTGGTGTCGTACGGGATGGTCGCCGGACCCGACAGCGTGTCGCTGCTGCAGCAGCCGAGCCGGGCGATCATCAAGGCACTCGACCGGGCCGGCAAGACCGTCGCCGACGTCGACCTGTTCGAGATCAACGAGGCGTTCGCCGCCGTCGGCGTGGCCTCGATGGCCGACCTCGGGATCACCGACGAGGTCGTCAACGTCAACGGCGGCGCGATCGCCCTCGGCCACCCGATCGGGATGAGCGGCAACCGCCTGGCGCTGACGCTCCTGCACGAGCTGCGCCGCCGCGGCGGCGGGCTCGGTGCCGCGGCCCTGTGCGGTGGCGGTGGCCAGGGCGACGCCATCGTCCTCGAGACCGTCTGACCCGTTCGCACGAAATCGTCCAAACCGACAGGGACCCACCGGCGTGTCCGGTGGGTCCCTGTCACGTCGGACCGGTGGTGTTCAGCCCGACGATGACAATTCCGGTCCGAACAGTTGACATCTAATCGTCACTGTTGTAACATGACCGCAACGTGCTGAACGGAGCGACAACCGCTCAGCCCAAGTTCTGAGGCATCGTCTCTGCAGTTGGCCCGTCCGCCCGCTACCAACTGCAGAAGCGGTGCCTCAGTTACGTCCCGGCACACGTCCGGTGCGACGGTCAGCTCGGGAACGCCGCGGCGACGGACCCCGCGTCCGACGAGATCGTCGCGGCGTCGACCAGGCCGGTGGCACCGTCGTCGAGGATCGCCACCCAGGCCGCCAGCACGTCGGCGGCGGTTCCGCTGTCGAACAGCTGCGCCCGGAGGCTCCTGCACGGCCGTCGCCTTCAGCGCGGCGAACGAGTCCACGGCCGTGAACCGCTCGACGAGCACGTTCGACCGGCCACCTCGGCCGCCCCCGCCCTGCGTCCCACCGCCTGCCGACCGATCCGTGGTCCGTCCACCTCGACCGCCGCCGGCGCCGACGCCCAACGCGAGGTTCATGTCCCACGGCACGACGGTCATCAGCCCGGTGGTCGGGTCGCGGTACAGGTACGAGTTGTTGCCCGGCCCGTCGATGTCGTCGGAGTTCGACAGCAGCTCCATCATCGCCAGGTAGCGGGCGAACGCCTCGACGTCGAGCCAGTCGCCCAGCTCGGCGGCGAACGTCGCGTCGTCGGACTCATTGACGAACCGGAGGAACGCGCTGAGCCCGGTCAGCTCCTCGTCGTCGCCGGCTTCGAGGTCGAACACCTCGTCGTAGGCGGCGGCATCGTCGCCCCGGTAGCTGTAGTCCCCGCCGCTCTCGGCCTTGTACAGCGAGCCGTCGGTGCCGAACCACGTGTCGACCCACTCGTCGTCGGGGTTCTCGACGGCCAGGCGCAGCACGGCGGCGCTTCCGTTGACGGAGAACCCGGCGTACATCGCGTCCTGCGACGCCAGCCCGGCGAGCTCGAGCAGGTCGAGGGCGAGCGCCTCGTTCAGCGCTGTCGCGCTGTTGTTGCTGCGGATCACCAGCTCCTCGACGTCGCCGTAGCGCTGGTCGTCGACGAGCTCGTCGAACTTGAGCAGCCACGGCAGCTCCTCGGCGGCACTGTCCGTGCCGACGTTGCGCAGGGAGGAGTTGCCCTTCAGGCGCAGGCCGACCTGCTCGTAGGTGACGCCGTCGATCGTCACCGTCGCGCTGATCCACTCCTTCTCGCCGGTCGACAGGTACGTGGCGATCATCGCCGCGTACGCGTCCTGGTCGACCTCGACGGCGACGGTGTGCACCGTCGTCGAGTCGAGCATCCCGGTGTCGGCCGCGGCGACGGCGCCTGCCGCGCCGGTGGACGGGGTGCTGCCGTCCGCCACCGTCGGAGTGTCCGCGTCGTCGGTGGTCGTCGTCGCAGCCGTCGTCTCGACCCCGTCGCCGTCGGTGGTGGCCGCCGTGCCGTCACTGCCGCCGCACGCGGCGAGCGACACGCCGGCGGCCAGCGTGACCGCGGCGAGCCGGCTGGCGAGGCGGTGGCGGTTCATCGGTGCCCCCATCGCAGGTCGGGGGCTTGCGGCTGGAAGGCCACATGGCCGAGGGTGCGATGCCAGCGGTTGGCGGGCAGCTCCGGGCACGCCGCGGCCAAGCTCGTGGCGTACTTGCTGAGCCGCAGCGGGCGCCGGCCGAGCGACCACAGCGCACGGTCGGCAGCCCCGGCGCGGCCAGCGGACTTGGTCTCGACGATCGCTTGCCCCGGCAGCGCGATCTGCCGGCCGTCGGCAAGTCGGCTGCGCAGCGCGAGGTCGACGGTGATCCGGCTCGCGGCCGCCGGGTCGAGCAGCGTGACCCGCGCATAGCTCGTGGTCAGCGTCGGGCGCAGCACGTTGGCCAGCCCGGCCACGCCGACGAGGTCGTCGGCGAACGAGCGCTCGACGGGCTCCAGTGCGGCCGGGGCGTCCACGCGGCGCGGCCGGCGGTGCTTCACGGTGCGACCGCGACGGTCGCGCAGCTTCAGCTCCAGCCAGCTCTCGCCACTGTCGAGATAGGTGCGGGTGCGCAGCTTCCAGCGCCGCGGCCGGCCGTGGGCGGCGTCTCGGTACGACCGCAGGTCCGGGGTGTCGAAGTACAGCGACCGGTAGCGGAACGCTCGCCGGCCGTCGATCTCCAGGACGCGGAGGCCGCCGGGGAGCGAGTCGACGAGCGCTTCGAGGTCGGCGACGTCGAGCAGGTACTTGCGATCGCAACGGTCGAGCAGCTCGGCCCGCTCGAGCACCTCGTCGAGGCCGACACCGGGGAAACCGCCGGTCCAGCGGACCGCCGGCGTGCACACCGGGGCGGAGGTCATCGCACTGCCTGCGCCGGCCGGCTGGGCACCGCCACAGCAGTGGGCACGGCCCGGTAGCGCACCTCGACCGTCGTCGTGTCGTCGACGAGATCGACGCGGCGCACCCGCACCTGGTGGACCTCGGCAGCGAGCAGGCCCTCGAGGTGGGCGACGAGACCGGATTCGTCGGTGAACGCCTGGTCGAGCGTCATCGTCTGGGCGCGGTAGCCGCGCAGCAGTCGCGGATGGTCGCCGACCGCCAGCGCGGCGAGCAGCACGACCATCAGCGCCACGGTGATCCCGTCGCCGGCGCCGCCGAGGCCGGCCAGCAGGCCGAGCACCAGCGCGGCGAAGAAGTAGGCGACCTCAGCCTGGTCCAGCTCGGACGAGCGCAGGCGGATGATCGACAGCACACCGAACAGGCCGAGCCCGAGGCCAGCACCGAGCACCGTGGTGGTGGCCAGCACGTCGGTGACGGCGAGCACGCCGAGGTTGACGACGAGGTAGGCGACGAGCAGGTCCCGTCGGCGGTGCCGGGGGAAGTACAGCCCGAACACCATGGCGTTGATCAGGACGAGATCGACGGTGAACAGGACGACTCGTGACATGGGTGTGCTCCTGGTGAGATCGGTGGAGACCGACATCGTGCAGGTGAACCCTGGGTGGACCCTCAGTGACGTCTCAGGAGATGCGGATGACCCCGCGGGCCCCTCGCCGACGCCAAGGAAGCTCCCAGCGAGGCCGGAGACGACGGCCAGGTTGACACGGTGGAGTGGTCAGCATGCCGCCGACGACCACCGCTGCTGCTGCTGCCCGGCCCGCCGCGCCGCTCCCCGCCGCCCGGCGCCGCCCGCGGCGCATCGCCCGGCGCATCCTCGCCGGGCTGCTGTCGGTGCTCACCCTCGCCGGCTGCAGCGCCTACTGGGCACTCGACCGCTACGTCATCGACCACGTCCAGATCGCCGACGTCGCGGCCTACGAGGAGCAGGTCACCGGCACCACGACACCGACGGCGGCCACCGACGACGGCGACGGCGACACGGCCTCGGCGGCAGCCACGGTCACGGCGACGAGCTACGAGTCCGACACCGTGTCGATCGAGATCTCCACCGTCGTCACCGGTTCCGGCGACGACCAGGTGACCACCTATGTCGCCGACGTGCAGCTCGCCGACGTCACCCAACTGCGCGGTGGGTTCGCCGACAACCAGTTCGGCACGAACATCGTCGACGAGACGTCGGACATCGCCGCGGCGTACGACGCGATCTTCGCGGTCAACGGCGACTACTACGGCTACCGCGACACCGGGATCGTCATCCGCAACGGTGTGCTGTACCGCGACGAGGGTGCCCGCACCGGCCTGGCGATCTACCGCGACGGCACGTTCGAGGTGTACGACGAGACCACCACGACCGGTGCGGCGCTGCTCGCCGCCGGGGTGTGGAACACGATCTCGTTCGGGCCGGCGCTGCTCGAGGACGGCCAGATCGTCGCCGGCATCGACGACGTCGAGGTCGACACGAACTTCGGCAACCACTCGATCCAGGGTCGCCAGCCGCGCACCGCCATCGGGATCGTCGAGCCCGGCCACTACGTGTTCGTGGTCGTCGACGGTCGCAGCACGGGCTACAGCCGCGGCGTGACGATGACCGAGCTCGCCGGGATCCTCCAGCAGCTCGGCGCCACCGTCGCCTACAACCTCGACGGCGGTGGGTCCTCGACCATGTACTTCAACGGCCAGCTCGTCAACGACCCCCTCGGCCGCGACGCCGAGCGGGAGACGAGCGACATCTTCTACGTCGCATGAACGGAGCACCGATGTCCGTCCTCCTGATCCCCTGCTACGAGCCGGACGCGCGCCTGCTCGACCTGATCGAGGCGATCCGCCAGGACCGCCCCGACCGGCCGATCGTCGTCGTCGACGACGGCAGCGGGCCGGCCTACCAGCACCTGTTCGACGGTGCCCGACGACGTGGCTGCGACGTGCTCCACGACGACGTGAACCACGGCAAGGGCCACGCGCTGAAGCTCGGCTTCGATCACGTCCGGCTCCTGTACCCGGGCTGCGACGTGGTCTGCGCCGACTGCGACGGCCAGCACACCCCTGCCGACGTCACCCGCGTCGCCGACGCGCTCGCCGACGGGCTGGCCCCGATCGTGCTCGGGGCACGGCAGTTCGTCGGTGACGTGCCGGCCAAGAGCCGCTTCGGCAACACGCTCACCCGCATCGTGTTCGGCCGGGTCACCGGCACGCACCTCCAAGACACCCAGACCGGGCTACGTGGCTACCGCGGCGAGCTGCTGCCATGGCTGCTCGAGATCGGCGGCGAGCGCTTCGAGTACGAGCTGGACGTCCTCCTCGCCGCGCAGCGCGACGGCGTCGGCATCGCCGAGGTGCCGATCGCCACCGTCTACCTCGACGGCAACGAGTCGTCGCACTTCCGCCCGATCGCCGACTCGGTCCGCGTCTACCTCCCGTTCCTCAAGTTCTCGCTGGCGTCGCTGTTCGCCTTCGCCGTCGATGCCGCACTGCTGGTGCTGTGCTTCCGGCTGACCGGCAACCTGCTCGCCGCGGTGATCACGTCGCGGGTGGCCAGCGCGTCGGCGAACTTCGCGATCAACGGCCGGATGGTGTTCGACCGCCACCCGGACGCGCCGCCGGGCGCCGGACGGCGCTACGCCCTGCTCGCCGTCGCCCTCCTCGGGGCGAGCTACGTCGGGCTGCGCCTGCTGACGTGGATCGGCTTGCCGCTGCTCGCCGCCAAGGTGCTCACCGACCTGACGCTGTTCGTCACCAGCTACAACGTGCAGCGCCGGTTCGTGTTCGGGGCGCGCCGCTCGTCGACGGAGACGTTGGCGACGTCGCCGCGGCCGATCGAGCCGAGCGCGTCCCGATGAACCGGATCCGCGGTGACGCCGAGCCCGCCGTCGGACGGGCCGAGACGCTCACGAGACGGCGCGGCGGTTCTCCAGGGCTCGGCCGAGGGTCAGCTCGTCGGCGTACTCGAGGTCGCCGCCGACGGGGAGGCCGCTGGCGATCCTCGTCACGGCGATGCCGAACGGCTGCAGCATCCGGGCCAGGTACATCGCGGTGACCTCGCCCTCGGTGTTCGGGTTCGTGCACAGGATCACCTCGCGAACGCCCTCGGGCTCCAGCCGAGCGAACAGCTCCTTCATCTTCAGCTGCTCCGGGCCGATGCCGTCGAGCGGGCTCATCGCCCCGAGCAGCACGTGATAGCGGCCGTTGAACTCGCCGGTCTTCTCGATGGCGACGATGTCGCGCGACTCCTCGACGACGCACAGCAGCGACGGGTCACGGCGCTCGTCGGCGCAGATCGGGCACAGCTCGGCGTCGGCGACGTTCCAGCAGCGGGCGCAGAAGCGGACCCTCGCCTTGGCCTCGCTGATCGACGACGCCAGCCGTGCGACGTCCTCGCCGGGCGCCTTCAAGAGGTGGAAGGCGATCCGCTGCGCCGACTTCGGGCCGATCCCGGGCAGCTTGCCGAGCTCGTCGATCAGGGCCTGGACGGGAGGCGTGTAGACAGCGCTCATCAGCGCTCGTCCAGCTCCTGCGAACCGGGGAAGGCTTGCAGGAGGCGCTCGACCGGCGTGACGACGGATTCCGGCGGCACGTCGGTCAGCTCGCTGAGGTCGACGTCCTCGTCGGCCGGCGGCTGCTCGGGCGACGGGCGGTCGCCGCCACGCAACGCCACGACGGTGCTCGACCCACCTGACGGCGACGGTCCATCGGTGAACCCGTCCGAGTCGTCGGCGGAACCGTCGACGACGACGACGATCGGGACCTTGACACCGACGAGCTCGGCCAGCGCGGCCTCGACCTCCCCGACGTACGCCGCCGAGCGCGAGCGATGCGGCTCGTTCGGCGCACCCAGGACGAGCTTGCCATCGCGCTCGCCGACGACCTTGAGCGCCGAGAACAGCGGCCGGGCCAGGCCACGGCGCAGCGTGGGGAGAACCTCCGACCAGCGAGCGATCGCCGTGGCCACGGCAGCGTCGGCGGCCGCCGTCGACGGCGGGCGCGACGGCGCGGCGCCTGCACCCGCAGCTTCGGCAGCGGCCGGTGGCCCTTCCGATGCCGCCGCACGACGGTCCACCGCGGCGACGGACGACGGTGATGCGAGCGCAGGATGGTCCGCCGCCGGCGTGGACGGCCGCGCATCGCCACCGTCGTCCGTGGAGCGGGTGCCAACGCCGACACCGCCCTCGCTCCGCGGCGCCTCGGCGGCCGGCGACGGCGACGGCGTGGCAGGCACCGGCCGGGGCATCGGACCGGTCGGGTCCCGGCGGATCCGGCCGCCGAGGCGCGCCCGGCCCGTGGACGGATCGACCGGCGGCGGCTCCGGCACCACGGTGGCGACGCCGGCGGTCCCGCCGTCACCACCGCCACGGCCGCCACCACCGGACTGCAGCGCGTGCTCGACGCGCTCGAGCCGGGCCAGGATCACCGACGGGTCGCTCTGCAGCGCCTCGTGGGTGAGCTGCACGAGGGCGACCTCCAGCAGCAGCCGCGGGTCGGGGGCGTAGCGCATCTCGACGAGCATCTGCCCGAGACGCTCCATCGCCCGCACGATCGCCGCCGGCCCGAGCTGGCTGGCCAGCGCGGCGATCTCCTCCTGGCGGCGAGCCGGCAGCTGCACCAGCTCCGGCGCCATCAGCGACAGGAAGCAGTCGCGCAGGTGGCGGACGATGTCGTCGGCCAGCAGCCGCGCCTCGCGACCCTGCTGCACCGCGGCGGCGACGAGCGCCAGCGCCCGCCCCGGGTCGTGCTCGACCATCGCCTCGACGAACTCGTCGAGCGGCACCTGCTCCTCGACGTCGCCGCCGCTGGCGGCCACCACCTCCAGCGCCGACACCGTGTCACGCGCCGAGCCGCCGCCCTGGCGCAGCACGCTCTGCAGCGCGGCGTCGTCGATCGGGATCCCGGCGTCACCGGCCAGCCAGCGGATGTGCTCCTCGAGCACGTCCATCGGCAGCAGGTGGAACTGCAGGTGCTGGGTGCGGCTGCGGATCGTCTCGCTGACCTTCTGCGGGTCGGTGGTGGCGAGCACGAAGACGACGTGCGGTGGCGGCTCCTCCAGCGTCTTCAGCAGCGCAGCCTCGGCGGCGCGCGACAGCATGTGGACCTCGTCGAGGATGTACACCTTGTGCCGCCCGGGCGTGCCCAGGGAGGCCTTCTCGATGAGGTCGCGCATCGCGTCGACGCCGTTGTTGCTGGCGGCGTCCAGCTCGTGCACGTCGTAGCTCGTCCCCTGCTCGACGGCGAGGCAGGAGGCGCACTCGCAGCACGGCTCACCGTCGACAGGACGCTCGCAGTTGAGCACCTTGGCGAGGATCCGCGCCGAGGTGGTCTTGCCCGTCCCACGCGGTCCGGAGAACAGGTAGGCCTGGCCCTCGCGACCGTTGACGACGGCGTTGCGCAACGCCCGCACGACGTGCTCCTGGCCCTTCACCTCGCTGAACCGGCGCGGCCGATACCGGCGGTACAGCGACTGGGTAGCCATCCCGGCGATGCTACTGAGGTCTAACGTCGCGCCGACTGAACATGCAGCCCACCAGTACCTCCCCCGTCGCGCGCGTCCTGCGCGCCGTCCTCGCAGCCGTCGCCGGCCTGTTCGTCGCGCTGTTCCTCGGCACCGCCACGGCCGCCGCGGCGAACTCGTTGAACAGCTCGACGCCGGCCGACGGCTCGACGGTGACCGCCTCACCGGCGTCCATCGAGATGAAGTTCAACGAGGCGCTCGGTCAGCAGAACACGATCGTCGTGACGTGCGGCGGCGCGACCGTCGCGACAGGTGCCGCACAGGTCGGCTCCGATCTCCTGACGCTCACCGTGCCGCTGCCGACGGCGTTGCCGAAGGGCAGTTGCGCCGTCGCCTGGAAGGTCAGCAACCAGGACGGCACGCCGGGCGGCGACGGCTCGTTCAAGTTCACCGTGGCGACCGACACGGCCACGACGACGGCGACGGCGACGGCGACGACCGAGGCGACGACCGCCGCGGGCGGAACGACGGCGACCGGCGCCGCGTCGACCGGCAGCGGGTCGGCGGCGTCCACCGGATCCAGCTCGTCAGGAGCGGGCGTCGGCGACGGCGTGCTCGGCGTCGTGCGCCTGTTCAGCACGCTGTCGATCGCCATCCTGCTCGGCTCGTTCGTGCTGATCGCGATGGCCTGGCCGGAAGGCGTCGAGTACATCCTGACGGTCCGCTTCCTGCGGATCACCTACTACGTCGCCGTCGCCTCGACGGTCCTGTTCGTAATCTGCCTGACGTCGCAGGTCACCGGGCAGGGGTTCGGCTCGTCGATCTCGCCCGCTGAGTGGAAGCACCTCACCGACACCGGTCCGGGCGTTGCCGCGCTGTTCCGCCTGGTGTTCACGATCGCCTGCGTCTACGTGACGATGCGCCCCGAGCGGCTGATCGACCCGACCACCCACCTGGCATCGATGGCCATCCCGACGCTCGCCGTCGCCAGCATGGGCTTCGACCGTCCCCTCGGCGAGCTCGCCGCGCTCGGCGCCCTGGCCGGCATCGCCCACGCGATCGGCATGGCGGTGTGGTTCGGCGGCCTCGTCCTGCTGGCCCGCGTCGTGCTCGCCGGTCCCGGCGAGAGCGACCTGATCCACGCGGTGCGCGGCTTCGGCAAGATCTCGACGCCGGCGATCGTCGTCACCGTCGTCTCCGGGTTGATCCAGACGTGGCGCCTCGACCGCTCCGGCCTGTTCAGCACCGGGCACGGCTACGTCATGCTGCTGAAGACGGTCGCCGTCGCGCTGATGATCTTCGTCGGCCTCGCCGCGCGGCAGTTCGTCACCGAGCGGTTGTCACGCGTCGAGGTGATGAACGCCCCGACGGCGACGCGGCTACGCCGTGCGTTCGGCTTCGAGGCCGGCATCGGCGTCGTCGTGCTGATCCTCAGCTCGTGGCTGCTGGCGCTGACCCCGGCGCACGCCGGGACCACCGCATCGCCGTCGGAGAAGGACCTCGGCCCGGCGCAGCTGATCCACAACGCCGCCAACGGCGTCGACGTCCAGGTCCGCTTCACCCAGGTGGTCGGGCCGAACGCCGTGCGCGTCGACGTGCTCCAGGCACCCGAGGGCTTCAGCGGGCTGCAGGTCGTGTTCACCCCGCCCGAGGAGTCCGGCGTCGTCGGCGTCGCCCTCGACGTCCCGCTCACCTGCGAGTGCGCCGCCGAGCTGCCCAAGGCCACCGGCATCCCGATCGGGGCGCCGGGCACGTGGACGATCACCGTCAAGATCAACGACGTCGAGATGGGCTCCAAGAACGTCGTCGTCGCCAGCGCCACCGACGCGACGACAACGAGCACCGGCTGACACCACCGACGATCCCGCGTGTGGGGGTGGTGCGGAGGGGGCGCTCCGCGATCCCCCTTCGCCGTGCGCCGACTCGCTGTGCGTGAGGCGCACTGCCAGCTGGGTGCGGCCGTAGGCCGCTCCTCGAAGCTCGACCGAGACGAGCGAGCGCAGCGAGCGAATCGAGCGTCGAAACCTCAGCCGATCACATCCTTGAAGGCGACGGGGCGGGCGACCTCCAGCTGGTCGTAGGTGCAGCTCTCGGGGGTGCGGTCGGGGCGCCAGCGCAGGAACGTCGAGCCGTGGCGGAAGCGGCCCTCCTGCAGCTGGCCGAACGTCACCTCGGCGACGCGCTCGATGCGCAACGGCACCCACGACAGGTCCTTGCCGGCGTTCCAGCGGCTCCCGCCGCCGGGCATGCGCTGCTCGCTCTGCGTCCGCATCATCCATTCCGCCCAGTCCCGCCAGGGATGCCCTTCGAGTGCGTCGTGGGTCAACGGCTCGACCTCGGCGAGCAGCTCGGTGCGGCGCTTGACGCTGAAGCCGGCGACGACGCCGACGTGGTGCAGCCGGCCATCGGCGTCGTACAGGCCGAGGAGCAGCGAGCCGACGCCCTTGCCGTCCTTGTGGATGCGGTAGCCGGCGACGACGCAGTCGGCGGTGCGGCGGTGCTTGACCTTGACGAGCGTGCGCTTGTCGGGCGTGTAGACGTCGGCGAGGCGCTTGGCGACGACGCCGTCGAGACCGGCGCCCTCGAACTCGACGAACCAGCGGCGGGCGACGTCGACGTCGGTGGTGCTCGGGCACAGGTGCACCGGCACGCCAGGCGCCAGGTGCAGCTCGGCGAGCAGCCGCGCGTGGCGCGTCGCCAGCGGCACGTCCATCAGGGACTCGTCGCCGACGGCCAGCAGGTCGAAGGCGACGAACGCCGCCGGCGTCTCGGTGGCCAGGCGGTTGACCCGCGATGCGGCCGGGTGGATGCGCTGCAGCAGGGCGTCGAAGTCGAGGCCACGATCGTCGGCGGCCGGCACGACGATCTCGCCGTCGACGACCGATCGCTCCGGTAGCGCAGCACGCAGCGGGTCGAGCAGCTCCGGGAAGTAGCGGGTGAACGGCCGCTCGTTGCGGCTGGCCAGCTCGACGTCGGCGCCCTCGCGGAACACCACGCAGCGGAACCCGTCCCACTTCGGCTCGTACAGCCAGCCGTCGCCGTCGGGGATCTCACCGGACAGCTTGGCGAGCATCGGGGCGAGCGGCTGCTGCAACGGCAGTGACATCGGGGTCATCCTGGCGCGCTCACCGACCGCGGGCCAGACGACGCGGGCTGGAGATCGGAGCGCCAACGCTTCACATCCCGGACAGCGTCGGGCATGGGGACGGCGTGGATGCCCCCGGCTAGCGTCGCGACCCGATGAGCCCGATGGACGACAGGATCGCCGATCTCCGCCAGCGCCGCGAGCAGGCGCTGCACGCCGGCTCGCAGCGGGCGGTGGACCGCCAGCACGAGAAGGGCAAGATGCTCGCCCGCGAGCGCATCGAGTACCTCCTCGACCCGGACAGCTTCCACGAGCTCGACATGCTCGCCCGCCACCGCGCCCACGCCGCCGGGCTGGAGGAGCGGCCGTACACCGACGGCGTGATCACCGGGTGGGGCACGGTCGAGGGCCGCAAGGTGTTCGTGTTCAGCCAGGACTTCACCGTGTTCGGCGGGGCGCTCGGCGAGGTGTTCGCCGAGAAGATCCACAAGCTGATGGACCTCGCCCTCAAGGTCGGCGCCCCGGTCGTCGGGCTCAACGACGGCGCCGGCGCGCGCATCCAGGAGGGCGTCGTCTCGCTGGCCAGCTACGGCGGGATCTTCTACCGCAACGTGCTGTCGAGCGGCGTCGTCCCGCAGATCTCGGTGATCCTCGGGCCGTGCGCCGGCGGTGCCGTCTACAGCCCGGCGATGACCGACTTCATCTTCATGGTCCGAGAGTCGAGCCACATGTTCATCACCGGCCCGGACGTGGTGAAGACGGTCACCGGCGAGGACGTCACGTTGGAGGAGCTCGGCGGGGCGATGAGCCACGCGTCCAAGAGCGGCGTGTGCCACTTCGTGTCGCCCGACGAGAAGGCCTGCCTGGAGGACGTGCGCTTCCTGCTCGGCTTCCTGCCGTCGAACAACCTGGAGGAGGCGCCGCCGCTCGACGCCGGCGACGACCCCGAGCGGCTGTGCCCGGCGCTCAACGAGCTGCTGCCGCCGAGCCCGAACCAGCCGTACGACATGAAGAAGATCGTCCGCGAGGTGGTCGACGACGGCGAGTTCTTCGAGTACCAGGCGAACTGGGCGAAGAGCATCATCTGCGGCTTCGCCCGGGTCGACGGGCAGGCCGTCGGCGTCGTCGGCAACCAGCCGCTGATGCTCGCCGGCGTACTCGACATCGAGTCCTCGGAGAAGGCGGCCCGCTTCGTGCGCACCTGCGACGCGTTCAACATCCCGTTGCTGACGTTCGTCGACGTGCCCGGCTTCCTGCCCGGCGTCGACCAGGAGTACGGCGGGATCATCCGCCACGGCGCCAAGCTGCTCTACGCGTTCTGCGAGAGCACCGTGCCACGCATCCAGATCATCACCCGCAAGGCCTACGGCGGGGCGTACGTGGTCATGAACTCGAAGTCGATCGGCGCCGACCTCGCCTACGCGTGGCCGACCGCCGAGCTGGCCGTGATGGGCCCGCAGGGCGCCGTCGAGATCGTCTACCGCCGTGAGCTGCAGCAGGCCGCCGACCCGCTCGCCCGCCGCGCCGAGCTGGTGGCCGAGTACACCGAGAAGTACGCCAACCCGTACAACGCCGCCGAGCGCGGCTACGTCGACGACGTCATCGACCCCGCCGAGACCCGCCGCAAGGTGGTCGCCGGCTTCCGCATGCTGCGCACCAAGCGCGAGGAGCTGCCGAGGCGCAAGCATGGGAACGTCCCGTTGTGATGACCGACCTGACGACGAAGGACGGCGCGTCCCCCCCGGCGCTTGGGTCCGTGGGAGGCTCGGGCCAGGTCGCACGCAGCGGCGCGACCGCCAGGGAGCCCGCTGCACGCCTCGACGGAGTCGAGGCCGGCATCACCGACGAGGAGGTGGTGGCGATCATGGCGGCCACCGAGGCGCTGTGGCCGAAGCCGGTCGTGCTCGCGCCGGTCGAGGACGCGGCGCGCTCGGCGGCGTGGCGGTTCTCGGGACGGTGGTGGTCGCTGCCGCTGCCGATGCGGCGCGATCGGCCCTTCCGCTGACGGCGGTGGCCGGCTCGGAGCACGCCGACGAGGCGGTGCCGCCGTACGCCGGCTTCGACCACCGAGCGCTCGCCGCGACCCTCGACGGGCTGCTCGCCATCGCCTTCCTGCTGCCGGCAGTGCTCGTGCTGTTCGCCGGGCCGACGCACACCGTCGCCTGCACCGTCGACGGGTCGACGAAGCCGTGCGCCCAGCCGACGGGCGGCACCCTGTCGAGCGCCGCGGCGCTGCTCGGCATCGGCACGGTCACCTCCCTGTTCTGGTACTGCCGCGGCGCCGGGCGGTCGCAGAGCGTCGGCCAGCGCGTCGCCGGCGTGCGCGTCGTCGACGTCGGCACCGGCCGACAGGTCGGCTGGGCGCGGATCTTCGAACGGCACCTCGCCAAGGTGCTCTCGGCGGTCCCCCTCGGGCTTGGCTTCTGGCGGATGCTGTGGGATTCTCGCCGCCAGTGCTGGCACGACAAGCTCGCCGGCACCGTCGTCGTTCGCTGCTGACGTTCGCGCCCCGGTCCCAGCGAAGCTGCTCGCTTCGCCTGCCGTGCTCGCCGCCGCGCTTCGGCGCTCGCCGCGGCTGGATGTGTGCCGGCTTGCCCGTCCCTGGCGCGCGCCGACATCGCGTCGACCGTCACGGCGCGACGAGTTGCGACGGTCCGCGGCGCCGGCGGCACGCTGCGTCGAACGACGAGCGCAGCGCATGCGGTGCTGCGGCGAGACCGCTACCGTCCGACGACGTGGAGATCACCACGGTTGCCGACGACCTGATCGTCGCCCACGACGGGACCACGGTCGTGCGCCGCGACGGGCTGCGGCCGGCCACGACCTACGACGTCGCCGGGCAGTCCGTCACCACCCTCGCCCGACCCGGCGGCGAGCTGCTGTGCCGCTTCGGCACCGTCAACGACGTGCACTTCGGCGAGGTCGAGGCCGGCCGCCTCGACGACAGCCCGCTCGGTCCGATCGTTCGTGCCGCCGCCGGCGAGGCACCGTACCCGGAGACGATGAACCACGCCGCGGTCGACGAGATGCGCGCCGCCGGGTTGGCCGCGGTGATCGTCAAGGGCGACCTCTCCCGAGACGGCGAACCGAAGGAGTGGGCCGCGTTCGAGGCCTGCTACCGCACGGCGTTCGGCGACCAGTTGCACGTCGTGCGCGGCAACCACGACAGCCACTACCGCCAGCACGAGTACGCCGGCGACCAGTGGATCACGCTGCCGGGCATGGCCGTCGCCCTGCTCGACACCGTGCGGCCCGGCGAGGCCGGTGGCCGCATCCTGCCGGAGCAGCTCGACTGGCTCGACGCCCGCGCCGCGGCGTCGACCACGCCGGTGTTCGTCATGGGCCACCACCAGCAGTCGATCGGCGGCCAACGCGAGGGTGCTCACTTCGGGCTCGATCCGGACAGCAGCGACGGGCTCGACGACGTGGCCGTGCGCCGACCGTCGATCGTCGCCTACGCCGCCGGGCACACCCACCGCCATCGCCTCCGGCACATGGCCCGCAGCGCGGTCCCATCGATCGAGATCGGCTGCGTCAAGGACTTCCCGGGCACGTGGGCCGAGTACCGGGTGCACGAGGGCGGGATGCTCCAGGTCGTGCACCGCATGTCGTCACCCGCTGCGCTCGACTGGAGCGAACGCTGTCGCCACCTCTACGCCGACTACGGCCTCGACTACACCGAGTACGCGCTGGGCGCGCTGGCCGATCGCTGCTTCGCGGTCGAGTGGCGCGCATGAGCGTTTCGACGCTCGATTCGCTCGCTGCGCTCGCTCATCTCGGTCGAGCTTCGAGGAGCGGCCTTCGGCCGCACCCAACGTGCAGTGCGCCTCACGCACAGCGAGTCGGCGCACGGCGAAGGGGGATCGCGGAGCGCCCCCTCCGCACCACCCCCACCGCGGGCGGACGTCGATGAGCCGTTCGCTGGAAGCGGCAGCGCGGGCGGCGGCGGTGCCGCCGTTCCGGGCGATGGCGATGGCCCGGGAGGCCGTCGAGCTGGAGCTGTCAGGCCGGCGGGTGCTGCACCTCGAGGTCGGCCAGCCGGCGACGGGCGCGCCGGCGCTGGCCCGCGACGCCGTCACCCAGCTGCTCGCCGACGGCGCCCCGCTCGGCTACACGAACGCGCCGGGCCTGCCCTCCCTGCGCCGCGGCATCGCCGCGCACTACGCCGACTGGTACGGCGTCGACGTCGACCCGGCGAGCATCCTCGCCGTCGGCGGCGCGTCGGCCGGGTTCACGCTGGCGTTCCTCGCCGCGTTCGACGCCGGCGACCGCGTCGGCATCCTCGAGCCGGGCTACCCGTGCTACCGCAACACGCTGCTGGCGCTCGGCGTCGAGCCCGTCGCCATCCCCGTCGGGCCCGACACCCGCTGGGCGCCGACACCGGAACTGCTCGACGCCGCCGGCCCGCTGCGCGGCCTGGTCGTCGCCTCGCCGTCGAACCCGACCGGCACGGTGCTGTCGCTCACCCAGCAGGCCGAGATCGCCGCATGGTGCGCGGCCCGCGGCGTGCAACTCGTCGCCGACGAGATCTACCACGGGATCACCTACGGCACCCCGGCGGCGACGATGCTGTCGGCCACGCGCGACGCCGTCGTCGTCAACAGCTTCAGCAAGTACTTCTCGATGACCGGCTGGCGCCTCGGCTGGATGGTCGTCCCCGACCACCTCCGCGACGCCGTCGAGCGGCTGCAGCAGAACGTGTACATCTGCGCCCCGCACGTCTCGCAGGTGGCCGGTGCCGCCGCGCTGCGCGCCGGTGCCGAGCTCGACGAGCACGTCGCCGGCTACACGGCGAACCGCTCCGTGCTCGTCGACGGGTTGGCTGCCGCCGGCATCGACCGCATCGCCGAGGCCGACGGAGCGTTCTACGTGTACGCCGACGTCGGCCACCTCACCGAGTCGGCCTCGGAGCTGTGCTCACGTTGGCTCCACGACCTCGGCGTCGCCACCACCCCCGGCCTCGACTTCGACCTCGCCCGCGGCGAGCGCTTCGTCCGCTTCAGCTACGCCGGCGCGACCGCGGACATGGCCGCCGCCTGCGAGGCGCTGGCCGGCTGGCGGCCGTAGGCGTCATCCGCCGACGCGGTTCGCCCAGTAGGCGGGGCGCCGCCGCTCATGGGCGTAGGCGTCGGTGACGACCTCCTCGTCGCGGACGTAATACACGATCCGGTACGGGTACGTCTCGATCTTCTTCGATCGGACCAAAGGGCCTCGGTCCCAGTCCGGCAATGGCGGCCACGCATCGGGCCAGCGAGCGATGTCCAGCCGTGCGGCGCTGGCTCCAGCGATCAGATCCAGGCCGAGGCCTGCACGTCGTGCCTCGTACCACTCCACCGCGACATCGAGCTCGGCAGCCGCCTCGGGATGTTCGCGCTGAGGAAGGCTCACTCGCGGCCGGTGGCGTATCGAGCGCGCAGTCGCGCGTAGTGATCGTCGGCGTCGATGAGCTGGACCTTCCCGCTCTCGATGTCGTCGATGCGGCGGCGGATCTCGTCACGCCAGGCAGCGTCGATCTCGGCCTGGTCGACCTCGTCGCCGCCCTCGTCGAGGCTCAACAGGCCACGGTGGACGACCGCGGCACGCTCGTCGGGCGGGAGTGCGAGCAGCGCTCGCTCCACCTCGGCCGTCTCGGGTGCCATGTCGGAAGCCTATGGCAGATCCCGCCGCACCGCGGACGGCCGTGGCAGGGTGGGCTCATGGAGCCACCGCTTTCAGGGTTGAAGGTGCTGGACCTGTCGACGGTGATCGCCGGGCCGAACTGCGGGCGGTACTTCGCCGACTTCGGCGCCGATGTCATCAAGGTCGAGAGCCCGACCGGCGACAGCCTGCGCAACATGGCGTGGCGCGATCCGCGCGACGGCGCCGGGCTGTGGTCGAAGGTCGTCAACCGCAACAAGCGCACGATCGTCCTCGACCTGAAGACCACCGCCGACGTCGACGTGTTGCGCCGCCTGGTCGTCGACGCCGACGTGTTCGTCGAGAACTTCCGGCCGGGCACGCTCGACCGCCTCGGCCTCGGGCCGGCAGCGCTGCACGCGATCAACCCGCGCCTGGTGATCACCAGCGTCACCGGCTTCGGGCAGACCGGGCCGTACGCGTCACGGCCCGGCTTCGCCTCGATCGCCGAGTCGATGTCAGGCCTCGCCGCGCTGTCCGGCGAGCCGGACGGGCCGCCGCTGCTCCCGGCGATCGCGCTGACCGACGAGCTCACCGGGCTGGTCGCCGCGTTCGCCACGATGGTCGCGCTGCGCAGCGGCGTCGGTCAGGTCGTCGACGTGTCGCTGCTGGAGAGCGTCTTCCAGATCATGGGCCCGCTGATCAGCCTGTACCGGCTGACCGGCGAGCAACAGCCGCGGCTCGGGTCGGGCCTGCCGTACAGCGTGCCGCGGGGCACGTACCAGTGCGCCGACGGCAAGTGGGTCGGCATCTCCGCGTCGAGCGATTCGGTCGCCGCCCGCGTGCTGGAGATCCTCGGCGTGCCCGGCGACGAGCGGTTCACGACGTTCGCGGCACGGATGGCCAACCGCGAGCCACTGGAGGCCCTGATGCGAGAGTGGTGCGCACGGCACACCCAAGCCGAGGCGGTCAGCACGTTCGCCGAGGCACAGGCGGCGATCGGCCCGGTGCTGTCGATGGCCGAGATCAGCGACGACCCGCACTACGCGGTCCGGGACGCGATCGTCGACCTCGGCGGCGTGCCGATGCAGGGCCTGGTCGCCAAGCTGTCGGCGACGCCCGGGGTCCTGCGCTGGCCGGGTCGTGAACCCGATGCCGACGGCGCCTCGATCCGTGAGCACGGTTGGGGCGGCGCGACGAGCCCGTAGGCGCATGGAGTGCTACGGATCGGTCTGTAGACCTTTCCGTAGCGGGTTGGTCAGATCGCCGGTGTGCAAGGTGTGCTGCAGCGTCGCCTCGGGGGGAACCTCCGCCGGTTGCGGCTGCAACGCGCCCTGTCACAGGAGCACTTCGCCGAGCTGCTGAACGTGCATCGCACGTACATCGGTGCGCTCGAGCGCGGCGAGCGCAACCCCAGCCTGCGCGTCGTCGAGCGTCTGGCCGACGAGCTCCAGATCGAGCCGCTCACGCTGCTCCAGGAGGTCGACGAGTCGACCGAGACGACGTCGCTGCGCGCCGCCGCGACCGGCACGGGGAAACTCCCCGACGCGCGGTCGCTGCCCGCCAGACGTCGCCCTCGCCCGCGTGCGTAACCACACCGCTGCTCCGTGGACCCGGCGCCGTGGAACCCGTGGCGGGCGTTGCGCGACCGGCCGGAGATCGAGCTGCGCTTCGCCGACCTCGGAACACTGCGCGGCCTGTGGCAACGGGACCACCTCGGCGAGCTGATCGTCCTCGACGCCGGCCTCGACCGCCGCGCCCGGCGGTGCGTACTGGCGCACGAGCTGATCCACGCCGAGCGCGGCATCGGCCACGGCGCGGCCAGCCCCGCCAGCATGGAACACGAGGAGGAGGCCGTGCGCCGCGAGACGGCGCGCCGCCTGGTCCCGACCGAGCCGCTCACCGCGTTCGTCGACGCCCGCATCGCGCTGGACGAACCCGTCCTCGTCGAGGACGTGGCCGACGAGTTCGACGTCGAGCACGACGTCGCCGCCAAGGCACTCGACCTCCTCAGGCTGGCGCAGCGACGATGCGGAGGCCGACGGTGTTGAATCCGCCCGACCGGGAGCGGCCCTTCGCCGCGGTCGGTGGTGGTGGTGGTGGTGGTGCAACCTCGACCGGTCGCGCACCACGAGCCGCCGCGGATCGCGTTGACCTGCTGCCCGGACTCGGCGCCGTTGGTGGCGGTGACGATCGACGACGTCCACTCCCAGCAATCGCCGGCCATGTCGAGCAGCCGTCGGGGGTTGCCCCGTCCGGGTCGGCATCGACCGGGTGGTCCATCCACCGTCCGCGGCGAGCCGGGCGTAGACGTCGGTGTACGCGAAGCCCGTCCTGTCGTCGTGGTCGATCCAGCCGCGCACCCTGCCGACGGCTTCGGTGGAAAGCCGGAACGAACGGCCAGCGACCGCCGAGACCGATCAGCGGCGCTGGCGCTCCGGTCTCACGGCCTGCTGCCACCACCGGGCGGCTGACCGCCGCCACCACCCGGCGGCTGACCGCCGCCACCACCACCACCGGGCTGGCCACCCTGTGACGAGGCCTCGGTGGCGACCGCTGTCGGGTCGATCTGGATCACGCCGTAGCTGAGCATCGTGCCGTCGCCGTTGGCCTGGGTGCTCAACACGAACGGCTCGTAGTCGGCCGGGAACACCGTGTCGGTGCCGCTCGCCAGGGTCGTGTCCTGGACACCGCGATCCGCGTAGAGGTCGAGGGTGGTGCAGATCTCCTCGGTCAACGCGTCCGGGTAGCACCACTGCGAGATCACCCGCGTCGTGCCGTCCGGGTCGGACACCGCGAAGTGGATGTGGATCGTGCGGCCGCGGTACCAGCCCGGGAAGATCGTCTTGAAGTTCACCCGGCCGTCGGCGTCGGTGGTGGCCTGCCCACGCAGATACGTGCTCTTCAGCGACTCGGCGTCGTCATCCGTGCAGAACGATCCGGCGAACCGCGAGGCGTCGTCGCTCGCCGACGTATCGCCGGAGTAGATCCCGCGGGTGTCGCAGTTCCACACCTCGACGGTGTGATCCGCCAACGGCGTGCAGGCCTCGTCGACGAGCTGGAGGCACAGCTGCATCGGCAGACCGGTCTTGCCGAGCGAGATGTCGTCGCTCGTGTCGGCCTGGAAGTAGCACGGCCCTTCCGTCGTGCCCTGCGTCAACGACACCGTGCACGTCGCCGCCGTGGCGAAGATCGACGTCGCCGGAAAGTCGACCGTGATCAGCTCGGTCCCACCCGACGCCCACCCCGATGCCGGCGCCACGGTCGCCGCGGTCGTGCCAGCGGGCCCCGTCGTCGTGCTCCCCGCCGACGTGCCAGGCGTGTCCGAGCCCGGCGAGGTGCCCTCGGTCGTGCCGCTGCCGGCGCCGTCGCTGCTGCACCCGTGCAGCGTCACCACGATCGGCGCAGCGATCAGCCCACCGAGCAACCGGCGACGCGACAACCCCGACGAACCCATGCCGACAGGGTAGGCAACGCCGATCCGGCGGCTGCAGGATCGCGCGTCCGCGAGACGGGCCCTGACCATCAGCCGCCGGGACGGCCTCGCTCACCGCCGCCCTGTTGACCGCCGCCCTGCTGACCGCCGCCCATCATCTGCCTGGTGAGCTCGGTGACGGACTCACCGTTCACGGTGATCACGCCGCCGGTGAGCGTGCCGGTGCCGTCGAAGTCGAACGCCGACTGAGCGGTGATGTCGATCGTGCCACCGGTGATCGTCAGGTCCCCGTTGCTGTCGACCGCGTCGGTGTCACCAGAGCCCATCACGATCGACAGGTTGCCCCCGTTGATCGTGATGCCCAAGCCGGTCGTGACGATGTCGGACGCCGACGCGTTGATGCCGTCGTCCGAGGCGTTGATGCTGATGTCGCCGCCGTCGATCACGATCACCGGCGCTTCGATGCCCTCGACTGACTCGACGATGTCGATCGTGCCGCCGGTGATCCAGATCTTCTGCTCCGCCTTGATCGCATCGTCACCCGAGGTAATCGTGATGGTGCCGGCGCTGATCGTCAGCTGCCCCTTGCCGAGATCGGTGTCGTTGCTCGCCTTCAGCCCGTCGCCGGCCGCGTCGATCGTGATGGTGCCGCCGGTGATGACGAGCGAGTCCTTGCCGCGGATCGCGTCGTCGACGCTCGTCACGTCGATCGTCCCCGAACCGATCCACAGGTCGTCCTTGCCGACGATGCCGTCGGCGAAGTTGGCGGTGACGTTCAGCGTTCCGGTGCCGGTGATCTCCAGGTCGTCGGAGGAGTAGATCACCCCGTCGATCTCCTCGTCGCTGCGCGTCGCTGCGTCCGACAGCGTGTTGACGGTGCCATCGGCGAGCTCGAGCACCGTCACCTCGGCGTTGTCGACCTGGATCGCGGCGCCGACGCTGCTGTCGATGGTCGCGCCAGCGAGCACGATCCGCACCGCGCCGTCGGTGTCCACCGTGACCTGCCCGGTGGTGCTTCCGGTGAGCACGTAGGTGCCGGCTTCGGTGATCACGAGGCCGGCGTCGGTGAGCGTCACGTCCGTGCTCGGCAGACCGGCCCAATCGACGTCGGCGCCGACGTCGACCACGGCGGCGCTGGATGCGGCGCCGGACTCGGCCGACGAGGACGACGAGGACGACGACGAGACGATCGTCTCCGCCGTCGTGCTGGCCGCGGGCGCGACGGTCGCCTCCGTCGTGGTGTCGGCCCCCTCGCAACCGGCGACGATCAGGACCGAGGCAAGCAGCGCTGCGGCGACTCTGGTATGGCGTCTCATCGTGAATCCCTTCTCGGAGGCAGTCGGCCCCGCACGACAAGTCCACCAAGGCCTGCTGGCAGAACGCTGGGACAACGCTGTGATCGGCGCCAGACCGCGTGCTCGGCCGGCGCCGTGCTCCCGACGGGGCTTCGTCTCGCCGACCTACCGGGTGATCGTCAGCCGCACTTCACGCCGGTGGCGTGGATCGGGCAGTAGCCGTTCGGGTTCTTGTGCAGGTACTGCTGGTGGTACGGCTCGGCGTAGTAGAACGCGCCGAGGGGGGCGACCTCGGTGCTGATCTCGCCGTAGCCCTTGGCGTGCAACGCCTCCTGGAACGCGGCCCGGGTGCGCTCGATGGCCTCGCGCTGGGCGTCGTCCACGAAGTACAGCGCGCTGCGGTACTGCGTGCCGACGTCGTTGCCCTGACGCATCCCCTGCGTCGGGTCGTGGTCCTCCCAGAACTCCGTGAGGAGCTGCTCGTAGGTGACCTTCGCCGGGTCGAACACGACGAGGACGACCTCGGCATGGCCGGTGCGGCCCGAGCACGTCTCCTCGTAGGTCGGGTTCGGGGTGTAGCCGCCGGCGTAGCCGGCCGCGGTGGAGTACACGCCCGGCGTCTCCCAGAACAGCTTCTCGGCACCCCAGAAGCAGCCGAGCCCGAACACGGCGGTCTCGTAGCCCCCCGGCCACGGGCCCTGCAGCGGCGTGCCGAGCACGGCGTGGGCGGGCGGCACCGGCATCGTCTGGTCGGTGCGGCCCGGCAGCGCGTGCTCAGATGTGACCATCTCGGACTTGCGCGAGAACAGCATGTGCCCAAGGGTACGGCCGGGCGCAACCCGGCCGAGAGGACCGAGCGGCTGCGGCGCGGCCGGGTACGGTGCCGCCGTGCTCGTCCGTGACCTGCAGGCTGCCGACCTCGGCGTCGCGCTGGCGCTGAACAACGCCAACGTCCCCGCGGTCAACGAGCTCGACCCCACGGAGCTGGCACGGTTGCACGGCATGGCGCGGGTCGCCCTGGCCGCAGAGGTCGACGGCGCGTTCGCCGGGTTCTGCCTCGTGCTCGCCCCCGGCGTCGACTACGCCAGCCGCAACTACGGGTGGTTCTCGGCGCGCTACGACGACTTCGCCTACCTCGACCGCATCGCCGTCGACGCCACCTTGCGGCGCGTCGGCGTGGGCCGGGCCTTCTACGACGAGCTCGCGGCGCGGTTGACCGGCACGACGCCGGTCCTGCTGTGCGAGGTCAACCTCGTGCCGCGCAACGACGTGTCCCTGGCGTTCCACGCCACCGTCGGCTTCCGCGAGGTCGGTCGTCACCACCCCTACGCCGACGAGCGCGAGGTCCAGATGCTGGCCCTCGACCTTCTCACCCGATCGGCGCGATGAGTGATGAGCCGGACGGTTCGGCTCATCACTCATCGCACCCCGACGTACGCTGACCCTCATGCGCATCGCCGCGTTGCAGCACGACATCGTCTGGAACGACCGGGCGGCGAACTTCGCGCGGCTGGCACCGATGATCCGCGCCGCGGTCGGCGCCGGCGCCGATCTGGTGCTGCTCACCGAGACGTTCTCCACCGGGTTCAGCGTCGACAGCGACGAGTTCGCCGAGGACGAGGGCGGCCCGTCGTCGACGTTCCTGAGCGAGCAGGCCGCGACCACCGGTGCCTGGGTGTGCGGGAGCTGCCCGGAGGTACCCGCCGGCGGTGACGACCGCCGCCCGTACAACAGCTTCGTGCTCGCCGGGCCGGACGGCACGGTGCACCGCTACCGCAAGATCCACCCGTTCACCTACGGCGGCGAGGACAAGCACGTCCGCCCAGGCGACGAGCTGCTCACCGTCGAGATCGGCGGGCTGCGGGTGTCGCCGTTCGTCTGCTACGACCTGCGCTTCGCCGACGAGTTCTGGCGGCGCGCCGGGCAGACCGACGCCTACCTCGTCCCGGCGAACTGGCCGGCGTCGCGCCGGCTGCACTGGCAGGCGCTGCTCCAGGCACGGGCGATCGAGAACCAGGCGTACGTGGTCGGCTGCAACCGGGTCGGCACCGGTGGCAAGCTCGACTACTGCGGCGACAGCCGCATCGTCGACCCGACCGGCGAGCTGCTGGCGACGGCCTCGCAGGGCGAGACGCTGCTGCTCGCCGACGTCACCGCCGACCACGTCGCCGACGTCCGCGCCCGCTTCCGCTTCATGCAGGACCGCCGCTGAGAGCGCGGCTGTGGTTCGTCACCCACCCCGAGGTGGCGATCGACCCGGCGGTCCCGGTGCCCGAGTGGGGGCTGTCCGCGCCCGGTCGTGAGCGCGCCACCGCGGTCGCCGCCGAGCCCTGGATCCGTCGGCTCGTCGCCGTCTTCGCCAGCATGGAGCGCAAGGCGATCGAGACCGCCGAGCTGATCGCCGAACCCATCGGGTTGACCGTCGCCACGGACGCCGAGCTCGGCGAGAACGATCGTTCGGCCACCGGCTTCCTCCCGCCCGACGAGTTCGAGCGCGTCGCCGACGAGTTCTTCGCCCAGCCGGACGTCAGCGTGCGCGGCTGGGAGCGGGCCATCGACGCTCAGCGCCGGATCGTCGACGCGGTCGAGCGCTGCCTGCGGGCGGCGCCACCCGGCAACGTCGCCGTCGTCGCCCACGGCGCGGTCGGCACGCTGCTGCGCTGCCACCTGCTCGGCATCGCCATCGACCGGCGCCACGACCAGCCCGGCGTCGGCAGCGGCTATACCGTCGACCGCTCCACGCTCGAGGTGCTCGGGCCGTGGGAGCGCCTCCCCGCCGCCTGGACCTGACCGCCACCCCAACCCGTGCGATTCGAGATGTGCGCACCGGCACGGCACACCTCGAATCACGGAACGACGCCGAGCCGGGCCGATGGGAGATGTGCGCACCAGCGCAGCACATCTCGAATCGCGACGCCGGGCTGGCCACCATTGTCAGGTCGGCCTAACGTCCACGCGCATGAGCGCACGGCCGTCGAACCACCAGGTGCCTTCGAGCGAGACGGGGGCGGCGCGGGTCGTCGACCTGCCGCCGGCGCCGGAGCCGACGCACGCCGAGCGGTGCCGCACGCTCGTCGCCGGCCAGCGCCGCGGCGCGCTGAGCACGATCGCCGCCGACCCGGCCGGCTACCCCTACGGCTCCGTGGCCACGTACGCGCTCGACGAGCGCGTACGTGACCCGCTGTTCTTCGTCAGCACGATGGCCGAGCACACCCAGAACGCCCTGGCCGACCCGCGGGCCAGCTTGCTGGTCACCGAGCCGGTGCCCGACGGCGCCGACCCGCTGGCGTTCGGGCGGGTCAGCCTGCTCGGCGACCTCGCCCAGGTGCCCGACGCCGAGCACGACACCGTCAAGCAGCAGTACCTCGCCGCCAACCCGACCTCGGCGTACTACATCGACTTCGGCGACTTCACGTTCTTCCGGCTCGCCGTGCGCAGCATCCGCTACGTCGGTGGTTACGGGCGGATGAGCTGGGTCGACGCCGCCGGCTACGCGCTCGCCGAGGCCGACCCGCTGGCCGGCGAGGCCGCGGCCGGGATCGTCGCCCACATGAACGCCGACCACGCCGAGGCCCAGGTGCTGTACTGCCGCCACCTGCTCGGCCTCGGCGACACGACCGCGGCGACGATGTCGTCGGTCGACCGCTACGGCTTCGACATGGTTGCCGAGGGCCCGAGCGGCCGGGCGGCCGTCCGCCTCGGCTTCCCGCAACCGTGCGACGATGGCCTCGCCGTCCGCCAGGCGATGGTCGCCCTGGTCACCGAAGCGCGTCGAGCGCGTCGCCGGAACCTGACGGCTCCGAGTCCTCGTGGTCCACGCGAGTCGCTGGCGCACCCCCGTGGAGCACGTGGGACTCGCATGGACACCTGCGACTCCGAGGAGCGCCTGCGACTCCGAGGAGCGGGGGACTCGGAGGGTCAGGCGAGGGACTTCAGGCGCGCCACCGCCTCGTCGAGGACCTCGAAGCGCTTGCAGAACGCGAAGCGCACGAGGTACCGGCCTTCGTGGCGGTTGACGTAGAAGACCTCGTTGGGGATGGCGACGATCCCGCAGCGCGACGGCAGCTCCCGGCAGAACGCCAGCCCGTCGCCGTCGGCGCGCAGTGGGCGGATGTCGACGGTGACGAAGTACGTGCCACGCGTCGCGAACACGTCGAAGCCGGCGTCGACCAGGCCCGGCACGAGGCGGTCACGCTTGGCCTGGAGGTCGGCGCGGAACCCGTCGAAGTAGGCGTCCGGCAACCGCAGCCCGGCGGCGATCGCCGGTTGGAACGGGCCGGCGTTGACGTAGGTGAGGAACTGCTTGGCGGTGCGCGCCGCGTCGACGAGCGGCGCCGGGCCGCAGATCCAGCCGACCTTCCAGCCCGTGGTGTTGAAGGTCTTGCCGCCACTGGAGATCTGTATCGTCCGCTCGCGCATCCCGGGGAACGTCGCCAGCGGGACGTGCGCCGTGTCGTCGAACGTCAGGTGCTCGTACACCTCGTCGCAGACGACGACGAGGTCGCGCTCGACGGCCAGCGCGGCGATCGCCGCCAGCTCGTCGCGGCCGAGCACCATCCCCGTCGGGTTGTGCGGGCTGTTGACCAGCAGCACCTTCGTCTTGGCCGTGATCGCGTCGCGCAGCGCGTCGAGGTCGACGGCGTAGCCCGGCGGCCGCAGCGTCACCGGCTTGGCCGTCGCCCCGGCAAGGGCGATGCACGCCTGGTAGCTGTCGTACATCGGCTCGAACAGGACGACCTCGTCGCCCGTGTCGAGCAACCCGAGCAGCGCGCCGGCGAGCGCCTCGGTGGCCCCGGCCGTCACCAGGATCTCGCTCGCCGGGTCGTAGTCGAGGCCGTAGAAGCGGCGCTGGTGCTCGGCGATCGCCTCGCGCAGCACCGGCAGGCCCGGCCCGGGCGGGTACTGGTTGAGCCCGCTGCGGATCGCCTCGACGGCGGCGTCGAGCACCTCGGCGGGGCCGTCCGTGTCCGGGAAGCCCTGGCCGAGGTTGACGCTGCCGGTCGCTGTCGCCAGCGCCGACATCTCGGCGAAGATCGTCGTGCCGAAGCCCTGCAGCTTGGCGGTCAGGTACGGCAGGCGCTCGCTGGGCACGGCCGCCAGCGTACGGACGTGTGGCGACGCCGCACGTTCCGGACGACCGCGCGACCGCCAGGGAGCCGGGCGCCGACGGGGCAGGCGCCGAGAGCGCCCACCGGGCAGGCGCCGAAAGCGCCGAGGGGGCGCAGCCCCCAGCACGGCACGTTCACTCGACGGTCAGGGTCCCCTGCATGCCGGTGTGGATCTTGCAGAGCACGGTGTAGACGCCTGCCGCCGGCAGGATCAGCTGGGTCGACGGGCCGCCGTCCGCCCCGACGCTGAAGGAGCCGGCCTGGTCGCTGACCGTGTGGTTGGCGGAGTCCTCGTTCGTGATCGTCACGGCGCCGCCGGCCCTCAGGCCCGACGAGATCTCGAACTGGAAGTCCTTGACGACGATGCCCGTGGCCGACGGCGCGCGACCACACCCGGTTCATTCCACCTGAAGGTTCTCCGGACCGAACGACATCGGCAGCAGTTCGGCGAGCGTCGTGCTGAACCACAGGCCACGGGTGCCGGCGGCGCGGACGACGACGTCGCCGGCGGCGAGCTCGCGGATCCGCTGGCGGCAGCCGCCGCAGCACGTGCTCGGCAGCTCGCCGTCGCAGACCGTCAGCACCTCGACGATCGTGCGCTCGCCGGCGGCGACCATCGCCGAGATCGCCCCGGCCTCGGCGCACGAGCCCTGCGGGTACGCGGCGTTCTCGACGTTGCAGCCGGTGAAGATCCGCCCCGACCCGCTGCGGATGGCGGCGCCGACGCGGAACCGCGAGTACGGCGCATGGGCGTTGGCCTGCACGGCGACCGCGGCGTCGAACAGCTCCTGCACATCGGGCGTCATCGTCGGGACGATACGTCGCCATCCCGGGCACGCGGTGTCCGTCGCGGCGCCTACGTTGCGCTCCATGGCCATCGTCAACCGGGGACCTACGCCCATGACCGTCGCTTGGAACACCGCTCTCGTCGACCAGCTCGACTGGCACTGGAGCAACTTCGTCCGTCCGCACCTCGACGGCCTCGACGACGCCCGCTACCTCTGGGAGCCCGTGCCCGGGTGCTGGAGCATCCGCCGTCGCGAGGACGCGACCGGGCCGTTCGTCGACGGTCCCGGCGACACCGTGCTCGACGACCAGTGGCCGCCGCCCGATCCGCCGCCGGTGACCACGATCGCCTGGCGGATGGCGCACATCGCCATCGGCGTGTTCGGCCAGCGCGCCGTCGACCACTTCGGTGCCGACGGCCTGACCGAGCTTCCCCGCGAGGCCGTCGACTGGCCGATCACCGCCGCCGGCGGCCTCGCCCTGCTCGACCACTGGTACGGCGCCTGGATCACCGGCGGGCGCGCCCTGGGCGACGACGGCCTGGCCCACCCCTGCGGACCAGCCGCGGGCCCGTATGCCGCCGAGCCGCTGGCGACGCTGGTCCTGCACGTCAACCGCGAGGCGCTGCACCACGGCGCCGAGATCCTCCTGCTGCTCGACCTGTACCGGCACACCGGCGGCGTCGCCCTGCGCTGACGATGGGCGGGGCGATCCCGCATGCGAGCATGGCGGATGCCCCACCGCCCGTCTCGCCTGCTCGACAACGTCGTGGCCCGCAGCGTCCTGTCCGTCTGGTCCTGGCTGGTGCTCGGCGTCACCGTGATCGTCTGGGTGCCGATGGTCGCCGCCGTCCGGCTGTGCACCCCGTTCGACAAGGGCCATTACGCCGCGGGGCTGCTGTGGCGCAAGCTCGCCGTCGTCAACCAGCTGCTCAACCCGCTGTGGACGTTCCACACCAGCGGTCTGGAGATCGACGATCCGCGGCGGCCCTACGTCGTCGTCGCCAACCACGAGAGCTTCGTCGACATCCTGCTGATCTCCCACCTGCCGTGGGAGATGAAGTGGCTCGCCAAGGACGCGTTCTTCCGCTATCCGCTCGTCGGCTGGCTGATGCGCATGGCCGGCGACGTGCGCATCGTGCGCGGTCAGCGGGCCAGTGCCGATCTCGCGCTGGAGCAGTGCCGCGACCGCCTCGACAGGAAGGTCAGCGTGATGATCTTCCCGGAGGGGACGCGCAGCCGCGACGGCGGGCTCGGGCAGTTCAAGACCGGTGCGTTCCGCCTGGCGATCGAGACCGGCGCGCCGATCCTGCCGCTCGCCGTGCACGGCACCCGCGGCGCGCTGCGATCGGGCGACTGGCGCTTCGGCGTCGTCGACGCCGAGGTGCGCGTGCTCGAGCCGATCGAGACCGAGGGGATGACGCTCGACGACCTGCCGATCCTGCGCGACAAGGTCCGCAGTCGCATCGCCGACGAGCTGGCGCTGATGCAAACGACGTGAGGCTCAGCCCCTGTTCCGTGCTCCGGTCGCAGCCAAGCTGCTCCCGACGCCTGCCGTGCTCACCGCCTCCGCTGCGCTTCGGCGTTCGCCGCGTGTTGGACGAGTGCTGAGCCCGCCAAGGGCAGGGTGAGCGTGAAGGCCGCTCCGCCGCCCTCGGCGTTGGCCACCGTCGCGGTGCCCTGGTGCTCGTCGGCGATGGCCGCGACGATCGACAGGCCGAGGCCGACGCCGCCACGGCGGCGGGCCTCGTCGGCGCGCCAGAAGCGGTCGAAGACATGGGCGAGGGCGTCGTCGGTGAGGCCCGGCCCGTGGTCGCGGACACGGACGAGGGCCTGGCCACCGGTCACGGCCGCGCTCACCTCGATCGGGCTGCCCGCCGGCGTGTGTCGCAGGGCGTTGACCATCAGGTTGGCGATCGCCTGGCGGAGGTGATCACGATCGCCGGCGACGACGACGGGCCGCGGCGCCTCCAACGTCACGGTGCGCGCCGGATCCACCGCCACCGCGTCGGTGCACGCGTCGGCGGCGAGGACGGCAAGGTCGACCGGCTTGCGTTCGGCGGGACGGGTCTGGTCGAGGCGGGCGAGCAGCAGCAGGTCGTCGACGAGCACGTTCATCCGCGTCGACTCCTCCTCGATCCGGCGGACCATCGTGTCGCGGTCGAGCACGCCGTCGCCGCCGCCCATCCGGAACAGCTCGGCGAAGCCGCGGATCGACGTCAGCGGGGTGCGCAGCTCGTGGGACGCGTCGGCGAGGAACTGGCGGAGGCGCTCCTCGGTCGCCTGCTGCTCGGCGAACGACCGCTCCAGCCCGCCGAGCATCGTGTTCAGCGCCAGCCCGAGCTGGCCGACCTCGTTGCGGTTGTCGGCCGGGCTGACCCGCTGCGACAGGTCGCCACCGGTGATCGACACGGCCGTGTGGGCCATCGTCTCCAACGGGCGCAACTCGCGGCGCAGCACGAACCACGAGCCGCCGACGAGCAGGGCGATCAGCACCGCACCGCCGATCACCTCGATCAGGATCAGCCGGCTCAGCGAGGCATCGACGTCGCCGGACTGCACGGCGACGAGCAGGAACGTGCCGTCCGGCTGCGACTCGGTATAGGCCCGCCAGTCGCCGGAGCCGTCCGACGACGTCAGGTCGACGAAGTGGCGACCCTGCCGCAGCTGCGCCGGCAGGTCCGGCTTGGCCGTCGAGAACGTCGTGGTGTCGCTCACGACGTTGCCGTCGGCGTCGAGCAGCACGGCGTAGACGTCCGGTGGGCCGGGACGGTTGGGGAGGTCCGCGCCGTCGAAGTCCGTGCCATCGGTGGGCGACACCACCTGTTCCGGTGGGCGCCCGTCGCTCCCCAGCAACCGGCGCGAGGCGGTCGGCGCTGCGGCCTTCAGGCTGTCGTCGAGGCGCTGGTGCTGGAGGCGGGCGTAGATGCTGTAGGTGGCGAAGCCGAACAGCGCCAGACCGGCGACGAGCAGCGCGGCGAGCGCGGCGACGAGTCGGACGCGCAGGCTCACGCCCTTCACGATCCCAGCTCCCGCGTTGTGTCCCGTTCCGTCAGCGCGAGGCTACCGGGTGGTGGGCGATGGGTCGCACCGCGGGGCGGACGAGGAACACCCAGTGCTGGAGCAACACGAACTTGACCAGGCTGGCGATGGCGTTCGCCGCGGTCAGCACGAGCACCAGCGGCATGGCCTCGGTGACCCCGAACGCGGCGGCGACGGCGAGCGCGAGGAGGTTGAGGCCGAGCGGCAGCAGCGCGGCGATCAGCCCGCGCACCTGGTGGCGAACCCGGCGAGTGCGACCGCGCAGGTCGAACGTCAGCCGACGGTTCGCCGCAGTGTTGACCACGGTGCACACCGCCAGCGCGATGACGTCGGCGGCCACCGCCCCGACCTCGCCGTGCAACAACAGGAACAGCACGGCGAACAGCAGCGTCGACACCGCCCCGATCGACACGAAGCGGACGAGCTGCTCCATCGTCGGGCGCTTCTCCGCCGGTGGCGTATCGGTCAGCGGCGCCGGGAGCACGCCCTCGCCGCGGGCGAAGCTGCGCAGCAGCCGCCACACGCCGCGCAGGTCGTCGCGCGCCGTCGAGGCGATGTGCACCCGGCTGTCCGGGTCGTCGACCCAGTCGACCGGCACCTCGTGGATGCGCATCCCGTTGTGCTCGGCGAGCACGAGCAGCTCGGTGTCGAAGAACCACCCCTGGTCCTCGACCAGCGGCAGCAACGCCGTGGCGACGTCGGTGCGCACGGCCTTGAAGCCGCACTGGGCGTCGGAGAACCCGGCGTGGAGAGCGGCGCGCAGGATCAGGTTGTAGACCCGCGACACCGCCTCACGGCGCGGCCCACGGCTGACCTGGGCGGTGCTCGCCAGGCGGGTGCCGATGGCGACGTCGCTGTGGCCGGACACGAGCGGGGCGACGAGCGGCAGCAGCGCGTCGAGGTCCGTCGACAGGTCGACGTCCATGTAGGCGACGACCGCGGCGTCGCTGCTCGACCATGCAGCACGCAGGGCCCGGCCGCGGCCCTTGGCGTCGAGGTGCAGCGCTCGGACACCCGTCAGATCCTGGGCCAGCTGACAGGCGACGGGCCATGTCGCGTCGGTCGAGGCGTTGTCGCCGATGGTGATGCGCCACGAGAACGGGAAGCTGGCGGTGAGGTACTGGTGCAGCCGGGCGATCGACTCGGGCAGCACCGCCTGCTCGTTGTAGACGGGGATGACGATGTCGACCACCGGCTGGTGGGCCGGTGTCTCGGGTTCGAACAGCAGGCCGCGCCCGTTCGTGGCTGCGCAGGCAGCAACGAACCGGTCCACGACCGGCGTCGGCGGCGTCGGGGTCGTCTCGGAGGGGGACATGTTGTTCACGATGAGCGTGGCAGCTGCGGCCATGCCTACGAGCATTCTCGCACGCGCTCGGGGTGCCGCTCCGCCACGGCTTGGAGAACACTGAGACCCAGTCCCCGCTCACAGGTATGGTCGGCGCGTGCAGAAGGACCGCGCCAAGCCGTTCGTCTTGGCCGTTGACGACGAGGAGCACATCACCGAGCTCGTGGCGATGGCTCTCGGCTTCAACGGCTTCGAGGTGCAGCGGGCGGCCACCGGGCGCGAGGCGCTCGCCGCCGTCCAGCAGCGCCGACCAGACCTGATCCTGCTCGACGTGATGCTCCCCGACCTCGACGGCTTCGAGGTCGCCCGCCGGCTGCGCAGCGACGAGCGCTCCGGCACGCGGGTGCCGGTGATCTTCCTCACGGCGCGTGACGCCACCGCCGACAAGGTCGAGGGGCTGCGGCTCGGCGTCGACGACTACGTCACCAAGCCGTTCTCGATCGAGGAGCTCGTCGAGCGGGTGAAGGCCGTCCTGCGCCGCGCCCAGGGCGGCGGGCTGAGCGGCGATGCCAAGCTGACGTACCACGACCTCGTGCTCGACGAGGACACCCGCGACGTCTGGCGCGCCGGCCGGCTCGTGGAGCTGACCCCGACGGAGTTCAAGCTGCTCCACTACCTGCTGTCCAATGCCCGCCGGGTGATGACCCGCGACCAGATCCTCGAGGCGGTCTGGGACTACACGTTCGCCGGCAACGCCTCCGTGCTGGAGACCTACATCTCGTACCTGCGCCACAAGATCGACGGCGAGGACGAGGTGCCGCTGATCCACACGGTTCGCGGCGTCGGCTACACGCTGCGCCTCCCGCCGGGGACGGAAGGCGCGTAGCAGGGCCGCGGGCGCCGCTGCGGCGCGTGGCACACCCGCTCCGGGCGGTAGGACAACGAGGCCGGATGTCGGTACCGTCTGGGCACCGATTCCCCCAGATGAGTCCCCCAATGACCGCCCACACCCGTGAACACGTGGACCGTCCCCGGGCTGCGGTGACCCGCTGAGCGCCACCGCCGAACGCACGATGACCCACGCCGGCACCGCACCGGTCGCCGTGCCCGAGGCCGATCCGATCATCGCCACCGAGCTCGGCGCCGGCCGAGACGAGCGCTCGCTGCGCCGCCTGTCCGCCGTGAGCCTGGCCGGTGTCACCCTCGTCGCCCTGGTGATGAACACCTGGCGGCTCGGGCTCAACGGCCTCGGCAACCAGTACTACACGGCGGCGACGCGGGCGATGACGCACAGCTGGGGCAACTGGTTCTTCGCAGCCCTCGACCCGCCCGGCTACATCAGCGTCGACAAGCCGCCGCTGCCGCTGTGGGTCACCGCGCTGTCGGCGCGGATCTTCGGCGTCAACAGCTGGAGCGTGCTGCTGCCGTCGGCGCTGGCCGGTGCCGGTGCCGTCGCCCTCCTGTGGGTGGTGATCCGCCGCCAGTTCGGCCTGGTCGCGGCGACGATCTCGGCGCTGGTCCTGGCGCTGTCGCCCGTCAACGTCGCCGTCAACCGGCTCAACCTGCCCGAACCGTGGCTCCTGCTGCTCCTGCTCTCGGTGGTGTGGGCCTTGCAGCGGGCGTTCGCCTCGCCCCGCCGAGCGCTGTGGTGGATCGTGCTCGCCGGCTCGTTCGTCGGGCTGGCGTTCAACACGAAGATGCTCGCGGCCTACCTCGTCGTGCCGGGGATGGGCCTGGCGATCCTCGTCGCCACCTCGACGTGGACGCGGCGGATCGTCCATGCCGTCGTGTTCGGCGCGGTCGCGATCGTCACGTCGCTGCCGTGGATCCTGATCGTGGATGCGGTGCCGGCGTCGTCGCGGCCGTGGGTCGGCGGGAGTGCGAACAACACGGTGCTCGACCTGATCTTCGGATACAACGGGCTCGGGCGGGTCGAGGGCAACGGCGGGTACATCCCGGGCGGCCCGATCAGCCAGCTCGGCGGCGTGTTCGGCGGCCAGCCCGGACCATTCCGGCTGCTGTCCGACGCGCTCGCCGCCCAGATCGCGTGGCTCGGTCCGCTGGTGATCGTCGGCGGCATCGCCGCGATCGTCCGCCACCGCCGCGACCAGCGCCGCCTGGCGATGGTCCTGCTGTGGGCCGGGTGGCTGGTCGTCGTCGGCTACGTGTTCAGCAACGCGCTCGGGACGTTCCACGCCTACTACACGGCGCTGATGGGGCCGGCCGTCGCCGCGCTCGTCGGGATCGGCGTCGTCTCGTTGGTGTCGCTCGTGCGCCGCGAGCCGAACTGGTGGCTCGCCGTCGCTGCTGCGGGCACCGGCACGGTCGTGCTGCAGCTGTTCCTCAGTGCTCGCCACCCGGGCTTCTACGGCTGGACGCGCTGGCTGCTGATCGTCGGCGCGATCCTCGCCGCGGCCGCCCTCGCCTACGTCGTCGGACGCAGCTCGCGCCCGTGGACGATCGCCGCCACCGTCGCCGCGCTCCTCGCCGTGCTGCTGCTCACCCCGACCGTGTGGGCGGCGAGCGAGCTGGCCAACCCGGTGATGAACGCCACGCTGCCCCAGGCCGGGCCCCGCCAAGGCATCGCCGGCACGACGTTCGGCTCGGCGCTGTCCGACGGCGACCCACAACTGGCTGCCTGGTTGACCGAGCACGGCGACGGCCTGCGCTGGCAGCTGGTCACGTCCACCGCCCAGCAGGGATCCGGGCTGATGGCCGACCAGGGCCTGTCGGTGATGGCGCTCGGCGGCTTCATGGGCACCGACCCGGCGGCGTCGACGAGTTCGATCGGCGAGCTGATCGCCGACGGCGAGGTGCGCTACTTCCTCGTGCAGGGCACCCAGCGCGGTCCGACGCGCGGGGTCGGCGCGGCGCCGATCATGGCGGCCGCGCAGCGCTACTGCGACCGGGCGATCGGCCTGCCGGCGCGCTGGACCGGCACCATCTACGACTGCGCCGGCCACGCCGACGACTTCATCGAGGTGAGCCCGAACCCGGGGCTGTCCTAGGCACTCGCCGCGCGCTCGTTCAGCCGGCGTGGCGCGCTGCCGACTCGTCGACGGCCGTCAACGTCAACCGGGCCTGCTGGCGCTCGTGCTGGATCGACTTCATCGCCACGAGCGCCGCGCCGGACACGGGCACGGCGAGCAACGCCCCGATCCAGCCGAAGATCGTCACCCCGAGCAGGAAGCTGAGCAGCACGACGAGCGGGTTGGCCTTCACCCGCCGGGCCATCACCGCCGGGTAGATCACACTGTTCTCCAGCTGCTGGTAGACGACGAAGAACACGAGCGTGACGATCCCCGCCGTGGTGCTGTGCAGGAAGCCGGCGCCGACCACCACGACCGCGCCGAGGATCGCCCCGACCAGCGGGATCAGGTCGACGAACGCCACCCACACGGCGAGGACGAACGGCGCCGGCACGCCGAGGATCAGCAGGCAGACGAACGTGGTGGCGCCGGCGATCAGGCTGATCAGCAGGTTGCCGACCATGTAGCCGCTGATCGCCTGGCCGGCGTCGAGCGCGACCCGCTTCACCGACTCGCGTCGCCGGCGCGGCAGCGCGCCGAGCACCGCCTTGCCGAGCGCGCTCGACTGGCTGAGCAGGAAGAAGGTGACGACCGTGATCGTCACGAAGGCGATGAGCCCGCTGATCAGCGCTGTGGCCAGCTCGAACGACGAGCTGCTGAGACGGTCGGCGGCCCGGCGCAGCTCGACCTCGTGCTCCTGCACGTAGTTGTTGAGGTGCAGCCGGGTGACGAGACGCCCGAACGTGCCGCGGCCGGCGGCGGCGTCGCGGATCGTGCCGGGCAGGTCGGTGATCACGTCGATGAGCTGATTGCGCACCGGGAGCAGGAACACCGACAGCACGCCGATCACGACGGCGAGCGTGGAGAGCACGACGATGCCGGTGGCCAGCCCCCGACGACCGCCGACGCGGGCCTGCACCCGACTGACCGCCGGGGCGAGCACCACCGCGGCGAACGCGGCGATGGAGATCCAGGCGATCACCTGGACGGTCATCAGCACGATCTGGACGAGTACGTACGTGGCCAGCACGACGCCGACGGAGGCGACGATCGTCCGCCAGGGGACGTCCGCCCACGAGTGCTCCCGGCCGGGTCGTGGCGGCTCCGGCGTGGCGCCGCCGAGCACGATCCCGCGAACGGGCCCGAGCGGCCCCGAGACGTCGGGCATGCCCTCCTTGCTACCAGGTCTGCGGACGCCGGGCCTGCCGGCCGGTTAGGTGCTGCCCGGACCGGGTAGTGGGCGCATGTGTTCGGACCCCGTTCCCTGTCCCGTGCGCTGCTCGCCGCCCCGTTCATCGTCGGCGGGATCAACGCCCTGAAGGCGCCCGCCAGGGTCACCCCGGCTGCCGAGGACGTCGGCGTCCCGATCGCCGAGCAGATCGGGTTGCCGACCGATCCGGAGACGCTGGTCAAGCTCAACGCCGGCGTGCAGGTCGGCGCCGGGGCGCTGCTCGCGCTCGGGCTGTTCCCGCGGGCCGCGTCGCTGGCGCTGGCCGCGTCGCTGGTGCCGACGACGCTCGCCGGCCACCGCTTCTGGGAGGCCGAGGGTGCGGCGCGGCGCGAGCAGCTGATCCACTTCGCCAAGAACGCCGGGATGCTCGGCGGCCTGCTGGCCGTGGCGCTCGACACCGGCGGGCGCCCGTCGGTGTTCTGGCAGGGTCGCCGGGCGGCCGGCCAGGCGGCGGAGGCACTCGGCGACGCCGCCCACTCCGTCGCCGACGCTGTGACGTCGGCGTACCACTCGCTCCCCTCCCTCCCCGGCACCTGAGCCGTCCTGTTCACGCTCATGTCGCAGCGAAGCTGCTCGCCTCGCCTGCCGTACTCACCGCGTCCGCTCCGCTTCGGCGCTCGCCGCGTCTTGAGCCAGTGCTCGCCCACGGAGGGGTGCTCGCCACCCGCGCCACGTGGTCAGCGCTCGACGTCGTAGCCCGTACGCTGCGCCGGCGTGACGATTCGGCGATTGGGGGCGGCGGCGGCCGTCGTCCGCGGGACGCTCGTCGCCGGCGACGTGGCGGTGGACGGGGACGTGGTGTCGGCGGTCGGCGTGCAGCCCGCCGGGCCGGCCGGGCGCATCGCCGTCCCCGGGTTCGTCGACCTGCAGGTGAACGGGTTCGCCGGCGTCGACTTCACGACGGCCGGCGAGGACGGCTGGGCGGACGCGCTGCTCGCGCTGGCGCGCAGCGGCGTCACCGCAGCCGCGCCGACGATGCCGACGGCACCACCCGATCGCTACCGCGATGCGCTGGCCACGGCTGCGGCAGTCCACTCGCGCCGGCCGGTCGGCGCACGGATGCTCGGCGTCCACCTGGAGGGGCCGTTCCTGTCACCGGTGCGCCACGGCGCCCACCGGGAGGAGTGGCTGCATGCGCCGGACCCCGCTCTCGCCGACTCGTGGCTCGACACCGCACCGGTGGCGATCATGACGCTCGCCCCCGAGCTGCCCGGCGCGCTGGACCTGATCGCCGGGTTGCGCCGGCGCGGCACCGTCGTCTCGCTGGGGCACACCGATGCGACGGCCGACGCTGCCCACGCCGGCTTCGACGCCGGGGCGACGATGGTCACCCACCTGTGGAACGCGCAGCGCCAGCCGACGTCGCGCGAGCCCGCCGTCGGCGGTGTGGCGATGGCCCGGCCCGACGTCCACGTCGGGGTGATCTGCGACCTCGTCCACGTCGCCGCCGACACGGTGCGCTTCACGCATGCCGCCACGCGCCGGCGGTTCGTGGCCGTCACCGACGCCGTGTCGCTCGCCGGGATGCCCGACGGCGAGTACCGCATGTACGGCCGGCGGGTCACCAAGTCCGGCTCGCAGATCCGGCTCGACGACGGCACGCTCGCCGGCAGCTCGGGCCGGATGGACGAGACGCTGCGCAACCTCGTCGGTCTCGGCGTGCCTCTGGTCGACGCGGTGGCGACGATGACCTCGTCGCCGGCCGCGGTCCTCGGGCGGTCCGCCGATCTCGGCAGGTTGGCGCCCGGCGCCCCCGCCGACGTCGTCGTGCTCGACGACGCCTTGCAGGTCGTCGACGTCCTCGTCGCCGGCCGCTCCGTCTGCTGACCCCTCGCCGCCGGACCGCCTCGTCGCCTGCGTTCGTGTCACGGCCCCCACCGGGAACCTCTCGGTCAGCGGCGCGACACGAACGTCGGGTTCGGGACGTGCGCTCGACCAAACACCCGATGGGCGCGCGAGTTGCCGGGCGGTGGCGGCGGGGAGTTGGCTGGACAGCGTGGCCGCCCTGATCGACGAGCTCGACGCCTGGCTCGACGAGCACTGGGATCCCGGCCTCACCGTCGGCGAGTGGTGGACACGCCTCGCCGAGGGGCGCTGGTCCGCCGCGCAGCTGCCGGCGGCCGCCGGCGGGCGCGGCCTCGACGACGAGCAGTCCCGGGCGGTCCGCGAGCGGCTCGCAGCGCGCAGCGTCCTGCCGCCGCCGGGCGGGACGGGCATGGCGATCGTCCTGCCGACGATCCTCGAGCACGGTACGTCGGCGCAGGTCGCCGCGCTCGTGCCGGACATCCTCAGCGGGCGGGCGGCGTGGTGCCTGCTGCTCAGCGAGCCGAACGCCGGCTCGGACCTCGCCGCGCTGACCACGTCCGCCACGCTCGACGGCGACGAGTGGGCGATCGACGGCCGCAAGACCTGGGCCACCGGCGCGCACCAGGCCGACCGTGCGCTGCTGCTGGCACGTAGCGATCCCGACACCACTCGCCACCGTGGTCTCACGGCGCTCGTGCTCGACCTGCACCAGGGCGGTGTCGAGATCCGCCCGATGCGGGAGATGACCGGCCGGGCGCTGTCCAACGACGTGTTCATCGCCGGTGCCCGGCTCCCCGCCGATGCCGTGCTCGGCGACGTCGGCGGCGGCTGGACCGTCATCCAGACGACGGTGACCGCCGAGCGGCGCAGCGTCGGCGGCGCCCACGGCGCCTCGGCCCGGCCGGGTTCGGTGACCGGCGACCTCGACCGGCGCGCCGGCGACCTCGTCGCGCCGGACCGGAGCCCTGCCCGTCGTGAGGCCGCCGAACCGCCGGCGAGGCTGGCACGGCGGGTGACGGCGCCGACCGACGACCGTGTGCTTCGCCAACAGCTGATGCGGTTGCACACCGCCGACGAGATCGCCCACTGGACCGCGGCGCGCGCCGCAACCAGCGAGCTGCCGGGCGCGGCGAACATCGCCAAGCTGTGGGCCGGCGAGATCGCCCGCCGGTCCGCACAGCTGGCGATGACGGCCACCAGCCCGGCGGCGATGCTCCACGGATATCGCTCGGGCCAGCGCGCCGCGCTGGCGGACGCGCTCGGGCCGTCGGCGGCCGACGGGCAGGCGGTCACCGATCTCGTCCTCAACGCCCCGGCGGTGTCGCTGGTCGGCGGTGTCGACCGCCTGCAGCGCGACCTGCTCGGCGAGCGGGTCCTCGGACTCCCCAAGTCCCCGGCACCCGACCCCGCTTGACCGACGCAGGGGCAGCCCACGTCGACAGCCGGGCGCACACGACGAGCAGCGCCGGCGGCGACGCCGACGACGACCCGGACGCGGGGCAGCGCCGCTGGGTGGCGATCGCCGGCGCCGACCACGCGCAGTGGGCCACGCGGCGCGCCGTTCTCGGCTCGCCGAACGGCCTGGACACCGCGGCCGATCGGCAGCTCAGTCCGCGGACGGCACTGAGCGGTCGCTGACCCAGTTGCCGTGGAAGCCGTAGGGCACACGCTGGGGCAGGAGCACCTGGGCGACGTAGCCGCGGTCGAAGTCCTGGGCGTCCATCACCACCAGTTCGGCGGTGGCCTCGGGGACGTCGTGGACGAACGTGATCAGCCAGCCGTCGTCCTCGGCGGTGGCGCCCTGGCGACCGACGAACACGGGCTCCCCGGCGCCGCGGCCGGGGCCGTGGTCGAACTGCCAGCGCTCGCCGGTTTGCAGGTCGTGCTTGTACGTCGGCCACTCCACGCCGTGCTGGTCGACGGCGGCCGCATAGCCGAAGCGGTACGGGCGGGCGGTGAGCGAGCCACGGTGGCGGGGGAACTCCTGCGGGGTCGTGTCGATCACGTCGATGCTGGCGTGGCGCGTGCCCGGGTTGATCGTCCACCGCTCCAGGCGACCGAGGTCGTCCTCGAACGGACCGGTGAGGAACAGGTCGAACATCCGGTCGTAGACGACGAGGTCGACGACCACGTTGCCGTTCGCGTCGTCGTAGGAGTTCATCGGGTGGAACGAGTAGCACTCGGGCAGGTCGACCCAGACGATGTCCTCCGCCGCGCCCTCACGGGGCAGCAGGCCGGCCCGGCAACCGGTGCCCGGCTGCCAGCGCAGCGGGAACGTGCTGCCGTTCATCGCCATCTCGATGTCGAGGCGGCACGGGAAGTCGAACACCACCGCGTAGCGCTCGGTGAGCGCCATGTCGTGGAGCATCGTCGTCTGCCCGAGCGGGACGTCGACGGTGCGGCGGACCTTGCCGTCGGGAGCGACGACCACGTACTGCACGTGGTCGAGCCACTGCGGCAGCGCGTAGACCATCGCGTGCAGCTCCCCCGTGGCGGGGTCGACCTTCGGGTGGGCGGTGAAGGCCCCGGGCAGCGTGCCGAAGAAGTCGTTGCGGCCGATCGTGTCCAGCTCGTAGGTCAGCTCCACCGGGCAGCCACCGGCTTCGACCATCGCCCACGTGGTGCCGGCGAAGCCGCCGACGTTGGTGTTCGGCCCGCCGGTGCCGCCGTTCCAGTTCGGCCCCGGGATGTCGGGCAGGCCACGGGCCTCGCTGAGGCGGGTGCTGCCGACGTAGCGGTTGCGGTACCAGTCGGCCCGTCCCTCGCGCAGCCGCACGCCGTGGACCATCCCGTCGCCGACGAACCAGTGGTGCTTGGCCGGGTCGTCGACCGACAGCGGGTTCGGCCCGTTGCGCAGGTAGCGCCCGTTCAGCTCGGCGGGCAGCTCGCCGATCACGGTGAGGTCGAACGCCGTGACCTCGTCGGCCACCGGCGCATAGTTGCCTTCGAGGTACATGTTGGTCGTCATCCGATCCCCTGACGCTCGGGCGTAACTAAGTTACACGGCACTGCGTGTAACATTGTTACGTGGCGGCGCGGATGTCAAGGGTGAACGGCGGTGATACCCGTCGAGCGATCCTGGACGCAGCGATCGACATCCTCCACCGCCACGGCGCCGGCGCGCTGACGGTCCGCTCCGTGGCCACCGCGGCGGGGTGCTCGACCACCGGCGTGTACACGTGGTTCGGGAACAAGCACGGTCTCGTCGAGGCGATCTTCGTCGACGGCTTCCGCGGGTTCCACGCCGCGCAGCAGGAGGTGCTCGACAGCGTCGGCCCGGACCTCACCGCGCTCGCCGAGGCCTACCGCACCTGGGCGCTGGCGAACCCGACGCATTACCAGGTGATGTTCCAGAACGCCGTTCCCGATTTCGAGCCGAGCGACGAGGCGCGAGAGGTGGCGTGGTCGGCGTTCGCCCAATTGCTGATCGCCGCCGAGTCCACACATCGTCAGCGAGGACTTGCCGGGTCCGTCGACGATCTCGCCCACCACATGTGGGCCACGGTGCACGGCTATGTGTCCCTGGAGATCTCCGGGATGTCGCCGCACGACGAAGCAACGAACGCTCGATTGTTCCACGACGGCATCCAGCACGTTCAGTTCACGCCGAGTGACATTTCTGCCCGTCGCTGAACACATTTCGTGCCGCCAGGCGAGGACTGGTTCGCCGAATGACACCGACATTCGGATAACCTCTCGGCCCATGGCCAAGAAGATCATCACGACAATCACCGACGATCTCGACGGGACAGCCGATGCCTCCACGATCACGTTCGGTCTGGATGGCGTCGCCTATTCGATCGATCTCGCTCCGAAGAACGAGAAGAAGCTGCGCGATGCGTTGGCGCCGTTCATCGACAAGGCTTCACGCGAACGCGGTTCGGCCACCCGTGGCGCTGCCAAGCGCAACGATCGGGACTACGACATCACCAGCCTGCGCGAGTGGGCAGCGAAGAAGGGCATCGCCGTCCCGTCGCGTGGGCGCATTCCGGGCGCGGTGGTCGAGCAATATCGCGCAGCGGGTGGTCGCTGAACCCCTCAGCGTCTACCTGAGGGTGAGGAGGTCCAACCGCTCACCGAAGATCACGAACGAGCAATTCGGACGTACCTGATCAGCGCGGCGAACGTCCCGGCAGTGAGAATGACCGGTCGATCAGCACCCCGTGCACCTGCACATTGTGGCCGTGGCACAACCGATGCAAGGCGAACGACGTCTGCATCGCTTGGATGCGGCCCTGGGCATCCTGCGCGGCATTCACCGCTTCTCTGGGCAGCTTCAACGCGAACAGCGGTTTCTGGGCGATCTTCGCCGCCAGCGTGATCGTGAACTCGGTCAGCTCGTCGCCACCGACGACGTGATTGACCATGCCGAGCTGGCGTGCCTCCTCGGCGCTGAGCCCATCGGAGATGAACAGCATCTCCTTCGTCCGACGGGTGCCGGCCTCCCACGGGTGCCGGAAAGGCTCGGCGCCGCGGTCACCATGTACCGGAAGGGCGCCTGATGCTCGCGGACCGCCCTGCCTGGTCGCTCATGCGGCCGGGTCTCGAGAAGCAGCCGATGGCCGTCTGCACCACGCCGAGGTTCTCGACCCTGAGCTCGACGACGGTGCGAGCTGGGAACGCTGCGGAGCGGGAGGCCCGCCAGCAGAGCATCCGGCATCCCCGGCGTCCATGACCGATGTACGCGCGCACATGCGGCGCGTGGAGAGTACGGGCGGTCCGGCGGCGGCCCGCTGCGATCGAGGCCGGCGTCGGTGTCAGGTGGGCGCGTCGAGACCTCAGCGCAGCTTGGCGGAGTCCATGCCGTCGGGCATCGCTTCGCCGGCGTCGGCGTAGGCCTTGGCGACGGCCGCCATGGCCGGGCCACCGTACGAGCGCTTGTTCGCCGCGACCATCTCGTACGACGCCCGCAGCGGGGCGAGCTGGCCGCGCACCTCGGGCATCACGTGGCGGGCGATCAGCTCGTAGCTGCGCAGCGTCGCCTCCCGCGGCGCCCAGTCGTTGGCCAGCACCATGAACCCGCCGAAGCCACCGGTCGACTCCTGCAGGCGGCCGAGCGCGGCCACCATGTCGTCGGGCGTCCCGATCAGCGAGGAGTCCTGCTCGATCTCCTCCTCCAGCGTCGTGTCGTTCTTCATCCCGGCGACACGCCGGTAGTACTGGTCGCGCTCGCGCTCACGCCCGTCGCGCACCTCGGCGATCGCCTGCTCACGCGACGCCGCGAGGTGCGCCCGCAGCACCAGCCGCCAGCCCGAGCGGTCGAACGACCGACCCGACGAGGCAGCCGCCTTCTCGCCGAGCGCCCACTGCGCGGCGAGATCCTTCTTGCCGCCGATCAGCCCGGCGCCGAGCGACAGCACGCCGGCGCCGTGGTGCCCGGCGCAGACCATCCCGGCCGGCGACGTCGTCGACGCGACGGCGATCGGCAGCGACCCGTTGACCGGCAGCATCTGCAGCCGTGCCTCCTGCAACGTGAACCAGTCCGCGTGGTGGGTGACGACCTCGCCGTCAAGCAGCCGAACGATCACGCCGAGCGCCTCGTCCATCCGCGGCCGCTGGGTGATCGGCTCGATGCCCATCATCACCGCGTCGGACACCAGCGCGCCCGGGCCGACACCGAGCATCGCCCGGCCGTTGGTCAGGTAGTCGAGCTGCACGAAGCGGTCGGCGACCATCATCGGGTGGTGGTACGGCAGGCTGACCACGCCCGAGCCGAGGCGGATCCGTTGCGTGCGCTGCCCGGCGGCGGCGAGGAACACGGCCGGGTCGGCGATGTTCTCCCACGCCGCCGAGTGGTGCTCACCGACCCACGCCTCGTCGAAGCCGAGCCGGTCGCACCACTCGATCAGCTCCAGGTCGTGGCGGAACGTGATCAGCGGGCTCTCGCCCACCGGGTGATACGGGGCGATGAACACCCCGAAGTCCAAGCGCCGGCGTGACATCGCACTCATCTCCGCCACTGTGCCCAAACCGGCGCGTCCTCTTCGGATCGGAGTCACCCGGTTACGGTGCGAAGCCGTGGGCCAGCTCTTGACCAACATCTGCCCGAACTGCGGGTTCGTGGCCTTCCTCGACGGCCAGCACTGCGAGCGCTGCGGGGTCCGCCTCGGCTTCCACCACCCGTCGTTGACGTTCCACGAGGTCGTCGACGGGGTGGCAGTGATCGACGGGCGGCGCTGGATCCCGTGCTCGCGCTGGGACTGGCAGTGCAACTGGCTGCTCGCCGAGGACGACGAGCGGGCCCGCTGCTTCTCGTGCCGGCTGAACCGCACCGTGCCGGCGGCTGACGACACGATCGCCCAGGAGAAGCTGGCCACGACCGACGTCGCCAAGCGCCGCCTGCTCGTCCAGCTGATGGAGCTGGGCCTGCCGGTGGTGCCGTGGGACGAGTCGGACATCGGTCTCGGCTTCGACATGCGCTCCAGCTTCAGTGGCGAGCGCGTGACCATCGGCCATGCCAGCGGGGTCATCACCATCGACCTCGCCGAGTCGCTCGCCGACCACCGCGAACACCTGCGCGTCGTGCTCGGCGAGCCGTACCGGACGATGCTCGGCCACTTCCGCCACGAGGTCGGCCACTACTACCAGTGGATCCTGGTGGCCGACGATCCGCTGCTGGCCGAGTGCCGGGCGCTGTTCGGTGACGAGCGGGCCAGCTACTCGGATGCGATCGACCGCCACTACCGCCTCGGCCCGCCCGACGGCTGGCAGGCCGAGTACATCTCGTCGTACGCGACCATGCACCCCTGGGAGGACTTCGCCGAGACGTGGGCGCACTACCTGCACATCACGGGCACGCTGACGAGCGCCGGCAAGGGGGCGCTGCGCCTCGAGGCCAGCCGCGCCCACGGGCTGCTGCCTGAGGACGTCGTCCCGCGCGTCGACTACGGCGACGCGACGATCGAGCAGATCCTCGCCGACTGGCAGTGGCTGTCGCTGCTGTTCAACCGGGTCAACCGGGCGATGGGCAAGGACGACCTCTACCCGTTCACGCTCGTCGACCCGGTGAAGCGAAAGCTCGGCTTCGTCCACCGCGTGATCACCGAGGCGCCAGCAAACGCTTGAGAGTCCGGGGGCTGCGCCCCCGCTCGCTGCGCTCGCGCCCCATCGACGTCCGGCTCCCTGACGGTTGCTCGGCCGTGCGGACCTGCGGCCGTCTGCGTCCGCGGGTCCCGTGAGTCACGCCGCTTCGAGCGCGAGCAGCAGCCGCTTGGCGGCGGGCCCGCCGCGGTAGTTGCCGCTCGACCCGTCGCTGCGCACGACGCGGTGGCACGGGACGACGAGCGGAACGGGGTTCGTGGCGCAGGCCGTGCCGACGGCACGGACCACGCGTGGTGAGCCGGCGGCACGGGCGACGTCGGCATAGCTCGACGTCGCGCCGTAGGGGATCTCGCGCAAGCGGTCGAGCACGTCGCGGCGGAAGCCGTGGGCCAGCCGCAGGTCGACGGGGACGTCGAAGCGGTGGCGCCGTCCGGCGAAGTACTCGTCGATCTCGGTGGCGACGGCGTCGAGGCGGGCGGGTGCTCGCAGGATGCGCTGGCTGACGTCGTCGGCGAGGCCGGCGAGGACGGCGTCGTGACCTTCGACTGCGAAGGCGACGCGCACAAGGCCGACCGGTGTCGCCGCGATCAGCAGCGTCCCGATCGGGCTGTCGACGGTCCGGTAGGCGACGTCGAGCAGCCCGCCGCGCGCCGCCGCGCCGGCAAGCTCGGCGTGCAACCGGTCGAGCCGGGTGGCGCCCGCGCCGAACGCCCGGTCAAATCCGAGCCCACTCACCGCTGCCCGCCCCGTCCGGCGCGATCCGGCGTCAAGTTCCGTTCCTGACGCACGAACGAGCCGAAAGCGCACGATCGGACGTCGAGGTCTGGACAGATGACGGTCATCGCGCCTCGCCGAGGAGTTGGCGCAGGCGAGCGATGCCGTCCGCCGCGTTGCGCCGGGCCGCGGCTTCCGACGAGTCGAGCAGGGCGGCAACGTCGGCATACGACAGGTCGGCGATGTAGCGGGCGACGACCGCGGTGCGCTGCTTCGGGGCCAACGCGCCCAGCGCGGCCGTCAGCTCGTCGTCCGGGGAGAGCGGGTCCGCCACGACCGTCCGCTCCGGCGGCGTCGCTGTCGGCGTCGCCTGCCGGCCCGCGGCCCGCAGCCGGTCGAGCGCCTTGCGATGGGCGATCGTCACCAGCCAGCCGCGCACGTTGCTGTCCGGGCGCAGGCGTGGGTAGGCGCCGAGGGCGGCGAGGAACGTCTCCTGCCAGGCGTCGTCGGCGTCGGCCGGCCCCAGCAGGGCACGGCACACCCGCCACACCACGTCGCCGTGGTCGCGCACGACCTGCTCGAACGGATCCACCTGGAGATGATGCCAACCGGTTCACGATGCCGAGGGCGTCAGCGGAAGGCCCACCCCGTGAGCCGAACGACGCCCATCTCGTCCGGCTGCGCCCGCCGAGACCACCGAACCGTGATCATCGGTCACCTCACCTGTCCGCTCGGCTTCGAAGCCGGTCTGACGGACGGTGATGCTCAGCCGGCCGGGCAGGTCGATCCATCTCGGGCCGGTGCCGCCCGCCACCTTGGGGACGCCGTGGAAGATCCGCCGGCTCGGGCCGCCGAACACGAGCAGGTCGCCCGAGCGCAGCTCGACGTCGGTGAACGGCCCCGTACGACGCTCGACGCCGGCCAACCGGAAGGTGCACGTGTCGCCGAGGCTGATCGTGACGACCGGTGCCGGCGACGGCTCCTCGCCGTCCTGGTGCAGCCCGAGGCGGGCACCCGCCGCGTAGAGGTTGACGATCGCCGCATCCGGTTCGTACTGCAAACCTTCCTCGGCGCCGAACGTGTCGGCGACGGCGCGGCGGGCCAGTGCGACCATCTCGTCGGGCAGCGGCTTGACCGGTGCGCCGTCGGTGTCGTCGGCGGTGCGCGAGTACGCGTAGGGCCACCAGTGCCAGCCGAGGCACACCGACTGCACGGTCATCACGTGACCGGTCGGCACCCGCGGGTGACGCAGGCCGGCAGGTGGCTCGGCCCAGCGGCGGAAGTCGGCGACCAGCGCAGCCTGCTGCTCGGGCGTCAGCCAGTCGGCGAGGTGGACGACGCCCGGCAGCGGCTCGGTGCGCGCCGGGCGGGACTCGGCCAGGTCGAGCTGCGCCGGGCCGCGCTCGGCCGGCGCCGGCAGCACGGTCGGCACGCCACCGCGGCGGCTCGATCGACCGGAGGAGATCAGCGTTCCCATGCCGGGTCAACGCACCAGGCCGCCGTCGTGTGAGGTCGGCACGACGAATCGCCCGGTCGTAACGTGCCGCGCATGGAGCCGCGCGAGACCGACGAAGACATCCTCTTGATCCGCGAGGCCGTCGCCGCCGTCTGCAGCCAGTTCCCCGACGACTACTGGTCCGCGTGCGACACCGAACACCGCTTTCCCCACGAGTTCTACACGGCGATGGCCGAGGGGGGCTGGATCGGCATCGCCATCCCCGAGGCGTACGGCGGTGGCGGCCAGGGCATCCGCCACGCCGCCGCCGTGCTCGAGGAGGTCGCCGCGTCGGGGGCGTGCATGAACGGGGCGTCGGCGATCCACCTGTCGATCTTCGGGATGCACCCGGTCGTCCTCCACGGCACCGAGGAGATGAAGCGGCGCTTCCTGCCGTCGATCGCCGACGGCTCGCTGCACGCCGCGTTCGGCGTCACCGAGCCCGACGCCGGCACGGACACGACGAAGATCACGACGCGAGCGGTGCGCGACGGCGACCACTACGTGATCAACGGCCGCAAGGTGTGGACCACCAAGGCGCTGTTCGCCGACCGCATCCTCCTGCTCACCCGCACCACCCCGCTCGCCGAGTGCGCCAAGCCGACGCAGGGGATGACGCTGTTCCTCGTCGACCGTCACGCCCCCGGCGTCGGCGCGGTGGCGATCCCGAAGATGGGGCGCAACGCCGTGGTGTCGTGCGAGACGACCTACGACGACGTGCTCGTCCCGGTGGAGGACCGTGTCGGCGAGGAGGGCAAGGGCTTCCAGTACCTACTCGACGGCCTCAACGCCGAGCGCATCCTCGTCGCCTCCGAGGCGCTCGGCATCGGGCTGGCCGCGCTGCGCCGGGCGGTGCGCTACGCCAACGAGCGGGTGGTGTTCGACCGTCCGATCGGCAAGAACCAGGCGATCTCGTTCCCCCTCGCCGAAGGCTACGCCAAGCTGCGCGCCGCGGCGCTGATGATCCGCGAGGCGGGTCTGCGCCTCGACGCCGGCCTGCCGTGCGGCGAGGAGGCGAACATGGCCAAGTACCTCGCCGCCGAGGCCGGGTACTTCGTCGCCGACCGCGCCGTGCAGACCCATGGCGGGTTCGGCTACGCCACCGAGTACCACGTCGAGCGCTACTTCCGCGAGGCCCGCCTGCAGCGCATCGCCCCGATCAGCCAGGAGCTGATCCTCAGCTACATCGCCCAACACGTCCTCGGGTTGCCGAGGTCACATTGACGGGTCGTTTCCCGAGCAATCATTCGCCTGTCTAAGTGTTAGGATGACGTACCGTGTTGACGGACGGTGAGCAGCGATGAAGCGCTCACTCGAATCGTCCCGGACGTTCGCTGCGCTGAAGTTCCGCAACTACCGGCTGTTCGCCACCGGGTCGCTGCTGTCGAACATCGGCACCTGGCTACAGCGCGTCGCCCAGGACTGGCTGGTGCTCGCGCTCACCGGCAGCGCCAGCGCGCTGGGCATCACCACCGGTCTGCAGTTCCTGCCGACCCTGCTGTTCTCGCCCTTCGCCGGTGTCCTCGCCGACCGCTACGCGAAGCGCGTCGTCCTCAACTGGACGCAGTCGATCATGGGCGCCACCGCCCTGCTGATGGGGACGCTCGCCGTCACCGGGAACATCAACGTGTGGCACGTCTACGTGCTGACGTTCCTGTTCGGCACGGCCAGCCGCGCTCGACGTGCCGGCCCGCCAGGCGTTCGTCAACGAGATGGTCGACGACAAGAACCTGGCCAACGCCGTCGGCCTCAACTCGGCGTCGTTCAACCTGGCCCGGATGATCGGCCCGGCGCTGGCCGGCATGCTCATCGCGATGATGGGCTCCGGTGTGCGCGCCACCGGCTGGGTGATCATGCTCAACGGGGTCAGCTACGCGGCCGTGGTCGTGTCGCTGCTGCTGATGCGCCAGTCGGAGATGACCCCGGCTAGACCGATCGGCCGGGCGAAGGGCCAGCTCCGCGACGGCGTGCGCTACGTGCGCTCCCGGCCGGACATCATCCTGATCCTGGCGATCGTGTTCTGCGCCGGCACGTTCGGCTTCAACTTCCAGATGACGACCGCGCTGATGGCGACCGAGGTGTTCGGCAAGGGTGCCGGCGAGTACGGCCTCCTCGGCTCGATCCTGGCGATCGGCTCGCTGGCCGGTTCGCTGATCGCCGCCCGCCGGGCCGTCCCCCGCCAGACCGTGATCGTCGCCTGCGCGATCGCCTTCGGGCTCGTCGAGATCCTCTCCGGCCTCGCCCCGACGTACCTGCTGTTCGCCGTCAGCCAGCCGCTGTGCGGGATCACGTCGCTGCTGATGATCGCCACGGCCAACGCGTTCGTGCAGATGCGCGTGTCCGCGGAGATGCGCGGCAGGGTGATGGCCCTGTACATGATGATCTTCATGGGCGGCACGCCGCTCGGCGCGCCGATCCTCGGCTGGGTGGCCGAGCAGTGGGGCGCCCGCTGGACGCTGATCGGCGGCGGGGCGCTCACGGCGGTCGGCACGGTCGTCGCCACGGCCCTGCTCGCCGGGCGCCAGGGCGTGTCGATCTCGGACCGGCTCCGCCAGCGCTCCGGCCTGATCGTCGACAGCGCCAAGGTCACCGACTCGCCGGTCGCCGCCTGACAGCCGCCTTGGCTACGGTCTGCATCCATGAGTGACTTCCTGAACAAGGCCAAAGACGCCCTCGGCGACATCAAGGACAACCCGCTGCTCGACAAGGCCGAGGACATCGTCGAGGCCAAGGCCAAAGAGGGCGGCACGATCGGGGCGATCGCCGACAAGGCCGACGACGTCATCGACCAGATCCAGGGCACCAAGGACTGAGCAAGGCCGGCGAACCCGAGCAGATCGTTCTGCAGCCGCTGCGCTGCGGCGACGCCGCCGACGTGGTCATGCTGCGCCCCTCGCCGGCGGTGCGTGGACGAGGCCGGCGGGCAGGTCGCGCAGGACGCCGGCGACCTCGGGCAGCAGGTCGCGGTAGACGCTCGTCGGGCGCCAGAACATCGCCACCGTGCGCGACGGCACCGGGTCGCGGAAGCGCAGCAGCTGCAGGTCCTCCGACGGCGGTACGGGCGGGTGCACCGCCAGCTCGGGCAGGAGGGTGACCCCGACACCGGCACCGACCATCTGGCGCAGGGTTTCCAGGCTCGTCGCCCGGAAGTCGCGCCGCTCGGTGGACTGCGCCAGGTGGCAGACCTCCAGTGCCTGCTGCCGCAGGCAGTGGCCCTCCTCCAGTAGCAGCACCGGCGCGCCCTGCAGAACCGAGACGTCGACGGGGTCGCCGCCGTCGGCCAGCGGATGCCCACGCGGCACCGCCAGCAGGAAGTCCTCGGTGAACAGCACGTCGCGCACGAGATGGTCCGCCGGGACCGGCAGCGCGAGGACGGCAGCGTCGACGCGGCCGTTGTTCAGCTGGTCGAGCAGCGGGTCGGTCTTGTCCTCGACGAGCAGCACCTCGAGGTCGGGGAGCTGCCGGCGCAGCGCCGGCACGACGTGCGGCAGCAGGTACGGGCCGAGCGTCGGGAACAGCCCGAGACGGATCGAGCCCGAGCGCGGGTCTCGGGCCTGGGCGGCGATCGCCCGGATCCGCGCCGTCTCGTCGAGCACGACCCGCGCCGCCTCCACCACCTGGCGGCCGGTCTCGGTGAGCATCACGTGGCGTGGGCTGCGCTCGATCAGCTCGACGCCGAGCTCGTCCTCCAGCTTCTTCAGCTGCGTCGACAGCGTCGGCTGGCTGACGAAGCAGGCCTCGGCAGCACGACCGAAGTGACGGTGGTCGTCCAGCGCCACGAGGTAGCTGAGGTCTCGCAGGTTCATCGACTGCCCCCGTTCATGCCCGTGCTCCGGTCGCGGCCAAGCCGCTCCCTTCGCCTGCCGTGCTCGCCGCCTCCGCTGCGCTTCGGCGCTCGCCGCGTCCTGGGTCGGCAGACAGGCTACGCGACAGGGGCGACCTCGGCCCGCGGGGCGGTGCTGCGGATCAGGTGGTCGAACGCGCTCAGGGCAGCGGTCGAGCCGGCGCCGAGCGCGACGACGATCTGCTTGTACGGCACCGTCGTGCAGTCGCCGGCGGCGAACACGCCGGGCACCGAGGTGGCCCCACGCTCGTCGACGACGATCTCGCCGCGCCCGCTCAGCTCGACCGCGCCCTCCAGCCACTCCGTGTTCGGCAGCAGGCCGATCTGCACGAAGATCCCCTCGAGGGCGAGGTCGTGTGACGCGCCCGACTCGCGGTCGGTGTAGCGCAGGCCGCGCACGGCCCCGTCGCCGAGCACCTCGGTGGTCGCCGCGCTGACGATCACGTCGACGTTGGGCAGGCTGCGCAGCTTGCGCTGCAGGACGTCGTCGGCGCGCAGCACGCCGTCGAACTCCAGCAGGGTGACGTGGGCGACGACGCCGGCGAGGTCGATGGCCGCCTCGACCCCGGAGTTGCCGCCACCGATCACGGCGACGCGCTTGCCCTTGAACAGCGGGCCGTCGCAGTGCGGGCAGTAGGTGACGCCCTTGTTGCGGTGCTCGGCCTCGCCGGGCACGCCCATCTGCCGCCAGCGGGCGCCGGTGGACAGCACGACGGAACGAGCCTGCAGCGTCGCTCCGCTGGCCAGCTGCACGGTGGCCAGGCCGCCGTCCTCGGTTGCCGGCGTGAGCGCGACCGCCCGCTGGCGGTCCATCACGTCGACGTCGTACTCACGGACGTGCGCCTCGAGCGCAGCGGCGAGCTTCGGGCCTTCGGTGTACGGCACGGAGATCAGGTTCTCGATCGACATCGTGTCGAGGACCTGACCACCGAAGCGCTCGGCGACGACGCCGGTGCGAATGCCCTTGCGGGCCGCGTAGATCGCCGCGGCCGCCCCGGCCGGGCCGCCGCCGACCACCAGGACGTCGAACGGCTCCTTGCCGTCGATCGCCGCGGCGGCACGGTCGGCGGCGCCCTCGTCGAGGCGCTCGACGATCTGCTCGATCGTCATCCGCCCGGACTCGAACAGCTCGCCGTTGCGGAACACCATCGGCACCGACATCACGCCGCGCCGCTCGGTCTCCTCGCGGAACAGCGCGCCGTCGATCGCCACGTGGGTGATGTTCGGGTTGAGGACGCTCATCAGGTTCAGCGCCTGCACCACGTCGGGGCAGTTCTGGCAGCTGAGCGACAGGTACGTCTCGAAGTGGTGCTCGCCGTCGAGGTCCTGGATCCGCTGGAGCAGCTCGGGCGCGGCCGTCGACGGGTGCCCGCCCACCTGGAGGAGGGCGAGCACCAGCGACGTGAACTCGTGACCCATCGGGATCCCGGCGAACGTCACCGACACGTCCGTCCCCACCCGGCGGATGGCGAACGACGGGCGGCGCTCGTCGTCGCCGTCACGGCGGACGGTGACCTGGCCGGACAGCGCGGCGATCTCGTCGAGCAACCCGGCCAGCTCGGCCGACTTCGCCCCGTCGTCGAGGCTGGCGACCAGCTCGATCGGCCGGGTGATCTTCGTCAGGTACCCGCGCAGCTGCTCTGAAAGTGCCGCGTCCAGCATGGTCACCACCGATCCAACACGCGGCGAGCGGCGAAGCGCAGCGGAGCCAGCGAGCACGGCAGGCACAGCGAGCCGCTGTGCGGCGAGCGGAGCACGAACAACACGGTCACCACCGATCCAACACGCGGCGAGCGGCGAAGCGCAGCGGAGCCAGCGAGCACGGCAGGCGCAGGGAGCAGCTTGGCTGCGACCGAAGCACGAACATCTCAGATCTTGCCGACGAGGTCCAGCGACGGGGCCAGGGTCTCGTCGCCCTCTTCCCACTTGGCCGGGCAGACCTCGCCCGGGTGCGAGCGAACGTACTGGGCGGCCTTGACCTTGCGGAGCAGCTCGACGGCGTTGCGGCCGATGCCCTCGGCGGAGATCTCCATGAACTGGATGACGCCGTCGGGGTCGACGAGGAACGTCGCCCGGTCGGCCAGCCCGACGCCCTCGCGCATCACGCCGAAGCCGTTGGTGATGCTGCCGTTGGCGTCACCGAGCATCGGGTAGCTGATCTTGCCGATCGTGTCGGACGCGTCGTGCCACGCCTTGTGCACGAAGTGAGTGTCGGTCGACACCGAGTAGATCTCGACGCCGAGACGCTGGAAGTCGGCGTAGTTGTCGGCCAGGTCACCGAGCTCGGTCGGGCAGACGAACGTGAAGTCGGCCGGGTAGAAGAACACGATCGACCACTTCCCGGCGAGGTCAGCGCTGGCGACGTCGACGAACTTGCCGTCGTGGTACGCGGTGGTCGCGAACTCGGGGATCTGGGTGTTGACGTTGACGGGCATGACGAAACCTCCGGGGGTGAGGGGTGATCGTCATGCTAGATGGAAATATCAGACTTCAATAGTTTGCCTATATCGAGTTGTGATCGCCTCGATCGACCGATCCGATCGAGATGGCGTTCGCGGCGGTATACGCCAAGATAGCGAACACGTATACTTGCGGCATGGCGACGACGATCAAGGTCGCAACCTCCACCCGCGACCGCGTGAACAAGCTCGGGGCACGGACGCGCCAGACGGCCGATCAGGTCGTCAGCCGCGCGCTGGAGGAGTACGAGCGGGCGCTCTTCTGGACCGAGTTCGCGGCCGCCGCGGATGCGGTCGCCGACGACCCCGAGGTCGCCACGGCGGAGGCGGTCGAAGCGGGGCTCTGGGACGCGGTCACCGCACGCGACACCGTCCGACGTGCCTGAACTGCCGCGTCGCGCCGAGGTCTGGCTCGCCGACCTCGGCGAGCCGATCGGTCACGAGGCGGCATTCGTCCGCCCTGTCCTCGTCGTCTCCGACGATCCCGCGAACCGCCACGGGCTGGCGGTGATCTGCCCGATCGGGACCACGAAGCGCAACTATCCCAGCCGGGTCGAGATCGTCGAGGAGGACTCCGGACTCGACCGGACCAGCTATGTGCAAGCTGAGCAGGTACGCACGATCAGCACCGACCGGCTGGTCCATCACGTTGGCACCGCCAGCCTTCCGGTGATGCACGAGGTCGAACGGGTGCTGCGGATGCTGTTGCGGCTCTGATCCGGCAGCGCCACCACCGATCCGAGGAGCGGCGAGCGCCGAAGCGACGCGGAGGCGGCGAGCACGGCAGGCGCAGGGAGCAGCTGGGCTGCGACCGAAGCTCGAACGTCAACGGATCAGGGGGTCCCGTGGCAGGCCGAGGATGCGCTCGCCGATCTGGTTGCGCTTGATCTCGCTGGTGCCGCCGGCGATCGACATCGCCCGGTGCCACAGCACCAGGCCGCCGGCGAGGCCGCCCTTGTCGTCGAGGAACGCCAGGTCCGGGCCAGCCAGCTCCGACATGATCGCCGTGTGCTCGTGGAGGTTCTCCGACAGCACGAGCTTGGTGATCGCCCCCTCCGGCCCGGGGCCGCCGCCGGCGACGGCGCGGTGCGCCGTGCGCAGGTTGAGCATCGCCATCGCATGGGAGACGGCGAACGAGCGGCCGATGCGCGGCCCCCCGCCGGTGAGTCGCTCGGGGTGAGCGTCGAACTGGGCGACGACGACCGACGCCGGGGCGCCGTCGCCACCGCCGGAGCCGCCGCCGATGCTCACCGACTCGTTGCCGAGCGTCGCCCGGGCGACCGTCCAGCCGCCGTCGATCGGCCCGATGACGTCGTCGTCGGGGACGAACACGTCGTCGAAGAACACCTCGTTGAACTCCGAGCCGCCGGTCGCCATCTTCAGCGGGCGGACCTCGACGCCCTTGGCGTGCATGTCGACGACCATCGTGGTGATCCCGTTGTGCTTCGGCGCGTCGGGGTCGGTGCGGATCGTCGCCAGGCCGAAGCCGGACACGTGGGCGCCGCTGGTCCACACCTTCTGGCCGTTGATCAGCCAGCCGCCGTCGACCCGGGTGCCCCTGGTGGTGACCCCGGCGGCGTCGGAGCCGGCGTCGGGCTCGCTGAACAGCTGGCACCAGATGACCTTGTGGGTGAGCGCGTCGCGCACCCAGCGCGACACCTGCTCGGGCGTGCCGTGCTGGATCAGCGTGAGGATCACCCAACCGGTGATCCCGTACTGCGGCCGCTTGATCCCGGCGGCGGCGAACTCCTGCTCGATCACCAACTGCTCGATCGCCCCGGCGTCACGCCCGTACGGCTTCGGCCAGTGCGGCATCGCGTAGCCGTCGTCGATCAGCTTCAGCTTCTGCTGCTCGGGGTCGACGATCGCCTTCACCGACTCGACGAACGCCCGAACCTCGTCGCGGACGGCTTCCGCCTCGGGCGGCAGGTCGACGGTGCGCTCGCGGCGCACGCCGGCGCGGGTGAGGTCGGTGACCTCGGTGGCCGCGGCGTCGGCGTCGAGGACCGCGGCGATCGCCGTGGCCCGGCGCATGTAGACGTGGCAGTCGTGCTCCCAGGTGAAGCCGATGCCGCCGTGGACCTGCATGCCGAGGTTGACGCACTCGTCGGCCGCCGGCACTGCCAGCGCGGCGGCGACGGCCGCGGCGTAGGAGAACTGCTCGCCGCCACCGGCCGCGGCACGGGCCGCATCCCAGACGGCCGCGGTGGCCAGCTCGGTGGCGACGGCCATGTTGGCGCAGTGGTGCTTGACCGCCTGGTACATGGCGATCGGGCGGCCGAACTGCAGGCGGACCTTGGCGTACTCGGCGGCCATGTCGGTGGACTCGCGGGCCACGCCGACGGCCTCCGCGGCGAGGATCGTGCGCGACAGGTCGGTGAGCAGCCGGCGGGCGCCGGGCAGCACCGCTGCGGGCGCGCCCGAGAAGGAGACCCGCGCCGAGCGCCGGGTGGTGTCGAGGTTCGGCGACGGCGCGACGGTGACGCCACCACCGCGAGCGTCGACCGCGACACTGGCGCCGCGAGCGTCGACCACGGCGACGTCGTCGCCGACGCCGACCAGCAGCACGTCGGCGAGGCCGGCGCCGAGCACCGTGCCGACGTCGCCGGACAGCGCACCGCCGGCGAGCGACGCGCCGGCCTCCAGCGCCACCGCACCGGTGATCGACCCGTCGGCCAGGCCGGGGACCCAGCGCTCGGCGACCGTGCGATCGCCGGCGGCGACGAGCACAGCGCTGGCGATCAGCGACGGGACGAACGCGCCCGGCGCCAGGCCGCGGCCGAGCTCCTCGACGACGACGACCGTCTCCTCCAGACCGAACCCTGAGCCGCCGAGGTCCTCGGGCACGTGCAGGCCGAGCCAGCCGAGGGCGGCGGCCTCGGCGTAGAACGTCGCGTTCGGCTCGTCCGGCGCCTCCAGCAGGGCGCGCGCGGCGGCGCGCGACTCGTGCTTGGCGAGGAAGCTGGACACCGTGTCGGCGAGGGCGCGGTGGTCGTCGGTGATGGCGATCGGCATCGGCGCAGTCTGATTGCCGAGTGCAACGAAACTCCAGCCGGGCGGGCGTTGGAGTGCCACACGTGCGATGGAGTGGCTGGCGCGCGACGGGGGCGCACGATTCACTCCATCGGTCACCTGACACTCCGAACGCGCGGCTGGCACTCCAAGGCGCCCCCATGGGGACCCGGCGACATCGCCTTCGTACAGTTCGCACATGGCAGCGATCAACGTCGACCCGGTGACGGGTCGCACGACGTTCGACACCCGAGCGGCCAAGGCCACCGAGCGGATCCAGGGCAAGGGCTACTCGATCATCGAGGACGAGCGGCTGAAGTCGCTCCCCGAGCCGCCGCCGGGCGCCAAGTTCGACGCCGACGAGCAGGCCGAGTACAAGCGCTACAAGGAGGCCCGCCGCGGTGCCGCCGACTACATGGCGATGGAGGGCGAGTTCGCCAAGTACCTCGAGGACGTCTACTCGGAGCCGCCCATCCCCCGTGAGGCGCTGACCGACGACTGCGACGTCGTCGTCGTCGGCGCTGGCTTCGCCGGGCTGCTGCTGTGGCACAAGCTGCAGGCGGCCGGCTTCGACGACGTCCGCTTCTGCGAGAAGGGCGGCGACGTCGGCGGCACCTGGTACTGGAACCGCTACCCCGGCGTCGCCTGCGACGTCGAGTCGTACTCCTACTTCCCGCTGCTGGAGGAGATGGGGTACTTCCCGTCGATGAAGTTCGCCTCCGGCTTCGAGATCCTCGAGTACTGCCAGTCGATGGCCACCAAGTTCGACTTCTACGACCACTGCCTGTTCCACACCACCGTCGAGCGCACCGAGTGGGACGAAGCGGCCGGCCGCTGGACCGTGCACACCGACCGCGGCGACGCGATGCGTGCCAGGTTCGTCGTGCTCGCCAACGGCGTCCTCACCAGCCCGAAGCTGGCCCGCATCCACGGCATGGAGACGTTTGAGGGCATCGCCTTCCACACGTCACGGTGGGACTACAACGTCGACCTCGAGGGCAAGAGGATCGGGATCATCGGCACCGGGGCCACCGCCGTGCAGGCGATCCCTGAGCTGGCCAAGGTGGCCGGGCACCTCTACGTGTTCCAGCGGACGCCGTCGACGATCGACGTGCGCGATCAGCGAGCCACGACGCCGGAGGAGATCGAGACGTGGAAGCACGAGCCCGGGTGGGCGCGCGCCCGCCGGGCCCGCTTCGCCAAGATCTCCGCAGGACGAACGGCGATCAAGGCCAACGACGACTACCTCGCCGGCAGGGTCGCCGACTTCAAGGAGCGCAAGACCCACGAGCGCGAACTGTCACCCGAGGAGCTGCTGGCCAAGCAGCTCGACACCAACTTCCGGATCATGGAACAGATCCGCGCCCGGGTCGACGCGATCGTCGAGGACCCGAAGACCGCCGAAGCCCTCAAGCCGTACTACCCCTACGGCTGCAAGCGCCCGACGTTCCACGACGAGTACCTGCCGACGTTCAACCGCCCGAACGTCACGCTCGTCGACACCGCGCCGGTCGGTGTGCAGGAGATCAACGAGCGCGGTGTCGTCCATGACGGCGTCGAGTACCCGCTCGACGTCCTCGTCTACGCCACCGGGTTCCAGTGGATGGCGACGTCGACGTTCAACCAGGTCATCGGCCGCGACGGCCGCTCGTTGTCGGACAAGTGGCGCAGCGAAGGCACCAAGACGTTCCTCGGTGAGCACGCCGCGGGCTTCCCGAACCTGTTCATCGTCGCCGGCCCGCAAGGCGGTGGTGGCAGCTTCAACTTCACCGACGCGCTCGACAGCCACGGTGACTACGTGGTGTGGCTGCTGTCGGAGCTGCGCGACCGCGGCGAGAAGATCGTCGACATCACCCCCGAGTCGGAAGCGCAATACGCCGAGCACTGCCGCGTCGCCGACATCGCCACCGCCCCGCTGCGCGACTGCCTCAGCTACTACAACGGCCACGGCGACGCCGAGCCCGGCAGCCTCGCCTACTACGGCGGCAACCAGTGGCACCGCTGGCGCCAGCGTGCCCAGGAGACGATGGAGCCGTACAGGTTTGGTCCTGCCTGATGGTCGGCCTCCTCGGCCGACCGGTCCGGCGGGCTCCCGAGCGGTCGCGACCGCCGGGCGCGACCCGGTAAGAGCCTCACCTGGACCCAAGCGTTGGGAGCGGCGCACGCTCTGCCAGCCGCGTTCGGTGTCAGCGGCGAGCGCCGAAGTGCAGCGGAGGCGGCGAGCACGGCGGGCGCAGGGAACGGCTTCGCCGCGACCGGAGCACGAATCAGTGGTGGCGTTCGGCGAGACGCGCCGCGTAGACGGCGGCTTCGGTGCGGCGCTGCATGCCGAGCTTCATCAGCAGGTTGCTGACGTAGTTCTTGACCGTCTTCTCGGCGAGGAACATCTCCCCGGCGATCTGCCGGTTGGTCATGCCCTCGGCGAGCAGCCCGAGGATCCGCCGCTCCTGCGGGCTGAGCGACGCCAGCCGGCGATCCTCGGGCGGCGGATTGCGCAGCCGGTCGATGACCCGGGCGGTGGCGTGGGCGTCGAGCAGCGACTCACCGGCGGCGATGCGGCGCACGCTGGCGACGAGGTCCGCAGCGCGCACCTCCTTGAGCAGATAACCGGAGGCGCCGGCGACGATCGCGTCGAGCAGCGCCTCGTCGTCGTCGAACGACGTCAGCATCATGCAGCGCAGGTTCGGGTCGGCAGCACGCAGATCACGGCAGACCTCGACGCCGCTGCCGTCGGACAGGCGCACGTCGAGCACGGCGACGTCGGGGCGCACCGCCGGCACCCGAGCGACCGCCTCGGCGGCCGTCGACGCCTCGCCGACCACCTCGATGCCACCCGCCGCCTCGAGCAGGTCGCGCACCCCGCGGCGCACCACCTCGTGGTCGTCGAGCAGGAACACACGGATCGGTGCGGCTTCCTCCATCGTCGCGATGGTAATGGTGACTGGCTGTGCTCGGTCCCGCGGCGTCGTGACGATCTGGCCCGTCCGAGACCGAGCACAGGTCGACCGAGCGACCGCCAGGGAGCCGGGCGACGATGGGGCAGGCGCCGAAGGCGACGTGGGGGCGCAGCCCCCCGGCCAGTAAGGTCCCAGCGCGGTGGAAGGACCGAGTCGCGCCAACGAGGCCCAGCTGCGCCGGCTGCTGGACGCCGTCATGCTGGTCAGCTCCGAGCCGGACCTGCCGACGATCCTGCAGCGCATCGTCGTCACCGCCGTCGAGCTGGTCGGCGCCCGCTACGGCGCGCTCGGCGTGCTCGACACCACCCGCACTCGCCTGATCGAGTTCGTCACCACCGGGATCGACGAGGACCAGCGCGCCGCGATCGGCCACCCGCCGGAGGGCCTCGGGATCCTCGGCCTGCTGATCGTCGAGCCGAAGCCGCTGCGCCTGCCGAACCTCAACCGGCACCCCGACAGCTACGGGTTCCCGCCGCACCACCCGCCGATGTCGTCGTTCCTCGGCGTGCCCGTCGTCCTCGGCGATGACGTCTTCGGCAACCTGTACCTCACCGAAAGGAAGGCGGCGGGCCGTTCACCGACGCCGACGAGGAGCTGGCCGTCACGCTCGCCGCGGCGGCGAGCATCGCCATCGAGCACGCCCAGCTGCGCGTCGACGCTGCCGCCGTCGCGCTCGTCGACGAGCGCGAGCGCATCGCCCGCGACCTGCACGACGACGTCATCCAGCGGCTGTTCGCCACCGGGTTGACCCTGCAGTCGACGTCGGTGATGACCTCCGACGAGCGGATCACCGAGCGGATCAACCGTGCGGTCGACGACCTCGACGCGACGATCCGCCAGGTCCGGGCGGCGATCTTCCACCTGCGTGCCCCGGTCGACGAGCGTCCCAGCCTGCGCGGCGAGATCCTGCGGATCTGCAGCGACGCCACCCACGCGATCGGCTTCGAGCCGTCGTGCAGGATCGACGGGCCGATCGACAGCTCGGTGCCCTCCGACGTCGGCGAGCACCTGCTGCTGACGTTGCGCGAGGCGCTGTCCAACGTCGCCCGTCACGCCGGGGCGATGCACGTCGACGTGGCGGTCACCGCGCGCGAGGGACGATTGACGCTCCTCGTGGACGACGACGGCGTCGGCATCCCCGACGACCGCCGGATCGGCTCCGGCCTGGTGAACATGGGCGAACGGGCCGCTCTGGGTGGTGGGCGCTTCGGCGTCGAGCGGCGCGACACGGGTGGCAGCCGACTGTCCTGGTCGGTGCCGCTGACCGACCGCCGGACATGACGTTCAGCCCTAGACGCCGCGGCCGGGTGGCGGAACACTGAGATCAGGCACCGGCCCGTCGTGGTCGACGGGTGGACCGAGAGGAGGTCGTCATGCCTGCCACCGCCCACCAGTTGCCGACCTGGGAGTGCATCGAGCTGCTCCGGGACCACGGCATCGGCCGGATGTGCCTGCTCGACGGCGCCTACCCGATCGCCGTGCCGATCAACTACCGCGTCGTCAACGACGCCCATGGCCAGCCGCGGCTCGTCGTGCGCACCACGCCCGACGCGCTCGTCGGCAAGTACCGCGGGCCGTGCGCGCTGGAGGTCGACGAGATCGACCTGCCCCACGAGCGGGCCTGGAGCATCATCGCCCGGGGCACCCTCGTCCCCGTGCACGGGCACCACGAGCTGCCCGACCCGGCGCCGATCGTCGGCGGCAACCGCTCGCAGTGGATGACCGTCGACATCGTCGCGATCACCGGGCGCCGCTTCGTGCTCTCGGACGCCGGTGACGGCTGGTCGGTCGACTGGCAGATCACCTGATCGCCGGTCTCGAACCACAGGAGGTCCCCATGGACGCCACCACTGGACGGGATCCGGACGGGGCGCGCCTCGTCGTGCTCGATCGCGCGACGTGCGTCGCGCTGCTCACGGCCGCCGACGTCGGGCGCCTCGGTGTCGTCGACGACGACGGCTGCCCGGTCGTGCTCCCGGTGAGCTATGCCGTCGTCGACGTCGACGGCTTCGTCGCCATCGCCGTGCGCACCCGGCCGGGCAACGTGCTCGACCGGCCGGACCGCCCGGCGTGCCTGGAGATCGACGGCGTCGACCCCGGCCACGACGGCGGCTGGAGCGTGCTGGTGCGCGGGCTGCTGCGCCCCGTCGCCGCCGACGCCCGGTTCGATCCGCATCCGCTGCTCGCCGCCGATCGCAACGCGTGGCTGCTCCTCGACCCGACGGTCATCACCGGCCGTCGACTCGTCGCGCCCGAGCTGCGCTGGACGTTCCACCCGGCGGGCTACGCGTAGGAGGGACTTTGGTCCCGGCCGCGATGGGCCGCTGGCCCCCTGTGCGGCCTGGTGAACCGGCGCACGATCCCACCAAGGACCGAGGCGCACGCCCGGTCGGAGGGAGACAGAGAGTCATGTCAACGATGGCAGTGAACACTCCGGTGACCGCGAGCGATGCCCAGGTCGACACGGAGATCCACCTCACCCGCAAGGGGATCGACAAGATCCTGGTCGCCATCGGCACGCTGTTCGCCGCCGTGCTGTTCGTCGCCGGCGGGCTCCTCATGTGGGGCAGCAACTTTGCCGGCGACTACGTCGGCAAGGAGCTGCGCTCGCAGAACATCAGCTTCCCGGCCGCCGAGGAGTTGACGACGGAGGGCCGCACCGACCTCGTCCACTTCGCCGGCCAGCAGGTCGTCAACGGTGAGCAGGCCCAGGGTTATGCCAGCTTCATCAACGGCCACCTGCAGGGCATCGCCGACGGCAAGACGTACGCCGATCTCGGTGACGTCGTCAACGAGGCCAAGGCCGCGGTCCAGACCGCCAAGGATCAGGGCCAGCCGCAGTCGGCGATCGACGAGCTGCAGGCCAAGGTCACCACGCTCAACGGTCAGCGGGACACCCTGTTCAAGGGCGAGACGCTGCGTGGCCTGCTGCTGAGCGCCTACGCCTGGTCGACGGTCGGCCGGATCGCCGGGATCGCCGCTTGGGCAGCGCTCGCCGCCGGCGTGGTGATGGTGGTCCTGGTGGTCCTCGGGATCGTCCACCAGCGCAAGGCCGGCAAGGCAGTCGCCAAGGCCTGACGAACGACAACCAGATGGAGCCCCGGCCTTCCGCCGGGGCTTCGTCGCGTGCGGGGTCAGATGTATCCGAGACGGTGGGCGGCGGTGCGCAGGTCGTCGCGGTGGGCGGGGTCGGCGATGCCGATCAGCGCGAGCGCCCGCTCGCGGATCGAGTGGCCGCGCAGCTCGGCGACGCCGTGCTCGGTGACCACCTTGTCGACCGTGTTCTTGACCGTCGTGACGACGTCGCCCGGCGCGAGCTGGGCGACGATGCGCGACACGGCGCCGTCCCTGGCCGTCGAGCGCAACACGACGAAGCCCTGCCCGCCCGGCGAGTACATCGCCCCGCGGGCGAAGTCGGCCTGGCCGCCACTGGAGGACCAGTAGGAGCCGGCGACGGTCTCGGAGGCGCACTGGCCGAGCAGGTCGACGGCCAGCGTCGCGTTGATCGACACGAAGTCGCGCTCGTCGCCGATCACCCGAGGATCGTTGACGTAGCGCACCGGCCACAGCTCGACGGCCATGTTCTCGTCGATGAAGTCGTACAGCCACTGGGTCCCGAGGGCGAACGTCGCAACCGTCTTGGTGCGGTTCAGCTGCTTGCGGACCCCGGTGACGACGCCACGCTCCATCAGCTCGGCGATGCCGTCGGCGATCAGCTCGGTGTGCACGCCGAGATCGCGGTGGTCGCGCAGCGCTTCGAGGAGCGCGTTGGGGATCCCGCCGATGCCGACCTGCAGCGTCGCCCCGTCCGGGACCCGCTCGGCGACGAGCGCGCCGATCTGCCGGTCGGCGTCGCTCACCGGCGCCGGCGGCACCTCGACGAGCGGGTAGTCGGCGTGCGACCAACCGACGACCTGGCTGATGTGGATCTGGTTGCGGCCGAACGTGCGCGGCATGCGGGCGTTGGCCTCCAGGTAGATCCGGGCCCGGCCAATCATCGAGGAGACGTAGTCGGCGCTGACCCCGAGGCTGAAGTAGCCGTGGCGGTCCGGCGGCGAGGCCGAGGCCAGGACGAGCGGGTCGGTGGTCGACAGCCGCAGGATGTCGCGCACCTCGCTGAAGTTGTTGGGCACCAGGTCGATCGTCCCGGCGTGGAAGCATGGCCGGGTGACGTGGGAGAGGAAGTACGACACGTGACGCATCGTCGGACGAGCGCCGTGCAGGTAGGGACGGTCGTGCAGCACGTGCATCTGGTGGACGCGCATCGGTCCGAGATCGGCGGCGTTGGCCTCGATCACGTCGAGCAGGGTGACCGGCTCGCCGTTGCCGAGCGGGACGATGACGTCGCCGCGCACGTGGGCGAGCACGTCCTCGGCCGGGCCGGCGTCAGGATGGCGACGGTCCGTCGTCATCTGCTTCCGGTTCGCCCGGCTCGTCGGTGGCGCATCGCCTCATCTTGTCGCCCGGTGGAGGTGCACCGATGACGACCGCGTGGACGGACGGCGTGCGCCGCATCGTGGTCGGCCTCGACGGGTCGGCGGCGGCCGCAGCCGGCGTTGCCGCAGCGGTGACGATCGCCGCCCACTTCGGCGCACAGGTGGTCGGCGTGCACGCCACCGGCCTGCTCGACGTGTGGCGGGTGCACGAGGACGGCGGCGACCCGACCGAGGGCATCGCCGAGCAGCTGCGCGGCCCGTGGAGCGAGGCGCTGCGCACCTCGGGGATCACCTACCGGTTGGAGCAGCGCAACGGCCCGCCGGCGGACGTGATGCTCGCGGTCGCCGACGAGGTCGATGCCGACCTCATCGTCGTCGGCAGCCGTGGCACCGGCGACACGCCGCTCGGCGAGCTGGGCAGCACCAGCGGCAAGATCGTCCGCCGCAGCGGCCGCGCGGTCCTCGTCGTCCCCGACGCCAACCCGGACCCTTCCTGACGCAGGACCGCGCCACAACGGCCATTGTGAGCGTCAAGTTCCCAACTCGACGCACGATCGTGCCACGGGCGCGAACGAGCCCCGGGCGCCGAAGCGCCCGGGGCCAGGTGTTCCGCCACCAACTGCCCGCCACCGGCCAGGCATGCCGGATGCTCGTCAGCGAGCGCTGGCCGCTCCCGCCGCCGAGCCGGCGTCCGCTGTCGCACTCGGTTCGGGGACGACGACGACCGGAACGGTCGCCCGCTCGAGCACGCCGTTGAGTGCCGAGCCGAGCAGGCCGGACAGGATCGCCCCATGCCGCGGCCGGCCCAGGACCAGCAGGTCGCGATCGGTGGCCATCGACGCCAGCTCGCGGCCCGGCTCGGCCAGGCGCAGCTCCGACTCGACCGTCACCCCGCAACGCCCGCGGGCCGTCTCGACGGCCCGATCGAGCAGCAGCGCGGCCTCGACCTCATCGATGCTGGCGGTGTGCGAGTCGGCCGGCGGATAGACCGTCGTCCAGCAGTGGACGACGAGCAGCGTCGCCCCGACCCGGTCGGCGGCGTCAGCCGCCCACCGCAGCGCGGCATCCGATGCCGGGGTGTCGTCGTAGCCGACGATGACACGGCGCACGCCGCCGCCGGCCGGCCGCTCATGGATCACGACGACCGGGACGGGACTGCGCCGGGCCACGGCACGGGCGGTGCTGCCCAACCAGAACGCGGCGGCACCGTGGTGACTGCTCGCTCCGACCACGAGCATGCTGGCGGACTCGGCGGCGCGGGTGAGCACGCCCGCCGGGGTGCCGGCGGCCACCTCGGCGTCGACCTGCAGGCCGGGATGGCGGCGCAACGCCAGCGCTGCGGCCTCCTCGAGTCCGGCGGCAACGCCCTCGGCGAGATCGGCGGTCGGCACCGTGGCGATCGGCAACAGCGCTGCCTCCACGGGCGTCTCGTAGCAACCGACGATCCTCAGGCGGGCAGCGCCCACCGATGCGGCGTCGGCCGCCCACATCACGGCGTGCCGGCTCGGCGCGCTGCCGTCGAAGCCGACGACCACGGTTCGTTCACTCGTCGCTCCCATGCCCTCATCGTCTCGGGAAGCGGTGACCGTCAGTAGGGCACAGCGTCACATCTCCGGCAACGATCGCCGAGCACTTCGGGACGTCCGTCCCTAGGCAGGAGTGTCACGATCGGCGATGATCACGCCCATGTTCGACGTGGTCCTCGCCGGCTTCGACGGCTCGCCGAGCCGCGCGATGCGGTCGCCTGGGCGGCCGCGGAAGCGGTCCAGCGCGGCGCGCGGTTGGAGGTCGTCTCCTGTTACGAGGTGCCGTGGATCGGCAAGCCGCCGGTCACGGTCGAGCGCGTGCGCGACATCGAGAGCGGCACCGACGCCGAGCTGGACGTGCTCGTCGCCGCGCTCGCTCGCGAGCACCCCGGGCTGGAGGTCACCGGCGACACGATCGCCGGCCGTCCCCGTCACGTCCTGCGCGACGCCGGCGAGCGGGCCGACCTGGTCGTCGTCGGCGCCGGCCACGACGGCTCGGAGCGGTTCCTGCGCTCGGGGGCGACGGCGCGCTTCGTCGGCAGGCACAGCGCCGCCCCGGTGGCGATCGTGCCGACGACGGTCGACGGCCACCGGGTGGAGCGGATCGTGGTCGGCGTCGACGGCGACGGCGCCGACGGGCCGGCGTTGCGCTGGGCTGCCGACGAGGCCGAGCGCCGCGGCGTCGAGCTGGTCGTCGTCCATGCCGACCCGGCCTGCCGCGACCAGCGCCCGCAACGTCGTCGATCGCGCCATCGGCGCGGCGCGCACCGGCCGCGACATCACCGTGCACTTCGCGGATCGCGCCGAGCGATCCGGCACCGGCGCTGCTGGAGGCGGCCGACAGCACCTCGCTGATCGTCGTCGGCCGCCGCCACACGACCGCCGCCGGTTCGTTCGCCCTCGGCACGTGCACCCGTTCGCTGCTGCGCCACGCGCGGGTGCCGGTCGTGGTGGTCGACGGGCGACGCTGAGCACGCGCTGCGATCGGCACGCTGGGCTACGTTGCGCCGCATGATCCGAGTCAGCGTTCTGTACCCCGCCGGTGACGACGTCACCTTCGACATGGACTACTACAAGAGCTCCCATGCCCCGCTCTGCATGAAGGTGCTCGGCTGCGAGCGCATGGAGGTCGAGAAGGCCGTCTCCGGGCCGTACGTCGCCGCCGGCTACCTCTACTACCCGTCGATGGAGGCCCTCCAGGCCGGCATGGCCGGTCCCGATGCCGGTCAGGCGATGGAGGACGTCAAGAACTACACGAACGCCACCCCGGTGATGCAGATCGGCGAAGTGGTCGAGTAGCCGGACACGGTCCGCCCGTCTCGGTCTGCGCACCGCTCAGTCTGCGCTCGCGCAGACCTCGAGCTCCATGCCGTCGGGGTCGCGGAAGAAGAGCGACCACTCGTCACCGAGCCGCTGGATCTCGCCGACCTCGTCGGCACCGGCGCTCGTCAGCCGCTCGCGCATCTGCTCCAGCGTCGCCCGATCCGGGACGGCCAGCGCGAAGTGGTCGATCGCCCCACGGCCACCCTGGCGGCGGCGCTCGCCGATGATCTCGGCGGCATCGACCTCGAAGACGTTCAGCGCCGCTCCGGCGCCGAGGTCGAGGATCGTCATCTTGGGATGGTCGCCCCGGCGCTCCATCGTGAACGTGACGAGCGCCCCGAACGCCGCCTCGTAGAACCGCACCGTGCGATCCATGTCCGAGGTCAGCGTGGCGACGTGGTTGAACCCCGTGCTGATCGGCATGACGCGAGCGTACGACTGCCGCGCAACCCCCTCAGCCGAGCACCTCGGCGAACAGCTCCAACGCGGCGGTGGCGAACGCGACCATGTTGCGCGGCCGGTCGTCGTCGCCGGTGAGCACGTGCCGGGCGACGCTCGTCGGCCCCGCGACGGCGATCCAGCAGTGGCCGGCAGGGTCGCCGTACGGGTTCGGCGGCCCCGCGGCACCGGCCTCCGACAGGCCCCACGTCGACCCGAGCTGTGCCGCGACCGACGCGGCGAGGTACGTGGCGAACGTCTCCGTCGCGCCGCGCAGGCCGGCCGGCTGCTCGACCGGCCCGGCGATGAACGCCTTCACCGCCGAGCGGGTGTACACGACCGAACCGCCGAGGTAGTACGCCGACGCCCCGGGCACGGCGAGCAGGCTCGCCGAGATCAGCCCACCGGCGGATCCCTCGGCGATGCCGACGGTCTCACCGCGCTCGCGCAGCAGGCGTCCGCACTCGACTCCCAGTTCCTCCAGGCGTGGCGTGAGCATCGGCACAGCATGCCCGCGCCGCCCCGCTGGGAACGCCTCGGGGGCGGCGTCGTTACCGTGGCCACATGGACGTGGGGATCCAGACCGTGTTCGCCAGCCACGGCTGGTCGGACATAACCGACGGGCAGGTCTACGACGAGGAGACGCGCCTTGCGCTGCTCGCCGACGAGCTCGGCTTCGACGTCGTGTGGGCCGTCGAGCACCACTTCTACGACTACTCGTTCTGCCCGGACAACACCGAGTGGCTGGCGTACGTCGCCGGGCGGACGAGCAGCGTCGACGTCGGCACCGCGGCGGTGATCATGCCGTGGAACGAGCCGCTGCGCGTCGCCGAGCGCATCGCCCTGCTCGACCACCTGACCGGCGGCCGGGTCCGCTTCGGGATGGGCCGCGGCCTGTCACGGCGCGAGTTCGGCTCGTTCGGGATCGGCATGGACGAGTCCCGAGAGCGCTTCGACGAGGGCTCGATGATGGTCAAGCGGGCGCTGGCGACCGGCTGGATCGAGGGCGACGGCCCGTACTACCCGCAGCCGAAGGCGCCGATCCGCCCGGCACCGGAGCACAGCTTCGAGGGCCGGCTGTACGCCGTCGCCAGCTCCGACGACTCGATCGAGGCCGCCGCCCGGCTCAAGGCGCGGATGACGATGTTCTCGGACCGCTCGTGGAAGTCCCGCCTGCCGAGCATCGAGCGCTGGCGCGAGCTGTACCGCGAGCCTCCACGGCGAGGAGCCACCGCCGCCGCTGATCTGCGACTTCGTCTACTGCAACGCCGACGAGGACGCCGTCGCCGCCCGCGGGCACCAGTACCTGGCCAGCTACCTGTCGTCGGTGCTGGAGCACTACGAGATCATGGGCGACCACTTTGCCGGGCTGAAGGGCTACGACGCCTACGCCAGCGCGGCGGCGGCGCTGCAGCGGATGGGCGAGAGCGGGTTCATGAAGGGCTTCCTCGACGCCACCGCGTCCGGCACGCCCGAGCAGGTCGTCGAGGCGTACCGGCGGCGATGGGAGCTGATCGGCCCGTTCGAGGCGGCGCCGGCGTTCCGCTTCGGCGGCATCCCGTTCGACGAGGCCGAGGCCAGCCTTCGCCTGTTCGCCGCCGAGGTCCTCCCCGAACTGAAGAGCTGGGGCTGAGATGACCGGACAGCTCGATGGCACTGCCGCCCGGGGGCGGCTCGATGGCAAGGTCGCGGTGATCACCGGCGGGGCGAGCGGGATCGGCAAGGCGACCGTTCTGCGGTTCCTCGACGAGGGTGCGCTGGTCGTCGCCGGCGACCTCAACGCCGCCGGGCTGGCGGCGCTGACCGACGAGGTCGCCGACCACGACCGGCTGCGGACCGAGGTCGTCGACGTCAGCGACGAGGCCCAGGTCACCACGCTCGTGGCCGCCGCGGTGGACGGCTTCGGGCGGCTCGACGTGATCTTCAACAACGCCGGCATCGGCGGAGCGTTCGGGCCGCTGACCGAGACAGATGTCGAGCACTGGGATCGCACGTTCGCGGTGCTCACACGCAGCGTGTTCCTCGGGATGAAGCACGCCGCCCGGGCGATGATCGCCCAGGGTGACGGCGGCAGCATCGTCAACACCGCGTCCGTCGCCGGGCGCGGCGGAGGCGGCGGACCGCTCGCCTACTCGGGCGCCAAGGCGGCGGTGATCAACATCACCCAGAACGCCGCCGTCGAGCTGGCGCCGCACCGCATCCGCGTCAACGCGATCTGTCCCGGGTTCATCCGCACACCGCTGGCCGTGCGCAACGACGACGAGCGGATCGTCGCCGGTGTGGTCGCCGGCCAGCCGTGGCCGAGCGTCGGCGAGGCCGGCGACATCGCCGCGGCCTGCCTGTTCCTGGCCTCCGACGACGCCGGGTTCGTCACCGGCGAGGCGCTCACCGTCGACGGCGGCCTGCTCGCCGCCGGGCCGGACCTCGTCGGCAAGGTCGACCCTGGCGCCGCGACCCATCGGCGGGTGGGGATGCAATACGGCTCCACCGGCATCCGCCCCGAGGTGCGCCCGCTCGGCCCGCCGCGCTGAACCCCCGGCTTCACAGCGAGCTCCCAGCAACCTCGCATCAGTCGCTGCGTCGCGCGCCCCATACTGGGCACATGACCACCACAGCCGACCTCCCCGTCGAAGAGCTCGAGGACCACGATCGGGGCCTGGGCTTCGACCTGCCGAGCATCCTCACCCGGCGCCGCATGTTCGGACTCGGCGCCTCGGCGGCCGGCGTCCTGGCACTCGCCGCGTGCGGCTCGAACAGCTCGTCGTCAGCAACGACGGCGGCAGCTACCACGACGGACGCATCCTCGTCCGCCTCGACCTCGACCGATGCGTCGAGCACGTCGCCGGCAGCCGGCGGCGGCGGCGGGGCGGGCGGCGGCGGCACCCCACCGAGCGGTGGTGGCGGCGGCGACGCCACGACGATGACCCGCGCCGACGCCGTCGAAGGTGAGATCCCCGAAGAGACCAACGGCCCGTATCCGGGCGACGGCAGCAACGGCGTCAACGTCCTCACCGAGAGCGGGATCGTCCGCTCGGACATCCGCTCCAGCTTCGGCTCGTCGACCACCACGGCCGAAGGGGTGCAGGTGTCACTCAGCTACGTGGTCGTCGACGTCAACACCGGCGAGCCCGTCGAGGGCCTCGCCGTGTACACGTGGCACTGCAACCGCGACGGCAACTACTCGATGTACTCCGAGGGGGTCGAGGACGAGAACTACCTGCGCGGCGTGCAACCGACCGGCAGCGACGGCGCAGCGACGTTCACGACGATCTACCCGGCGTGCTACTCGGGACGGTGGCCGCACTATCACTTCGAGGTGTACCCCAGCCTTGACAAGGCGACGTCGGCCGACAACCGCCTGGCGACGTCACAGATCGCCCTGCCCGACGAGTCCAACCAGGCCGTCTTCGCCACCGAGGGCTACGAGCAGAGCATCAAGAACTACTCGCAGGTCTCGCTGGCCACCGACAACGTGTTCAGCGACGGCGTCGAGCTGGAGACCCCCACCGTCACCGGCGACGTCACCAACGGCTACACGATCACCCTCAAAGTGCCCCTGTCCGTCTGATCGGCCTCCGGCCGATCGTCCGGCCGGCTCCCTGGCGGTCGCTGGCGCCGGGTGCACCCGGCACGAGCCAGCAGCCCGTTCGCTCCGCTCACTGGAACCCGCTGGGCGCGGGCTCTGCGGCCCTACTTCAACAACCCACCCAGGGCGGCGACGGCAACGATCAGGCCCAGGCCAGCCATCAGGATGCTGCGGCTGCGCGGCGCCACGGCGAGGTCGTCGTCGTCCTTGGGTGTCGGCGGCGGTCGCAGCAGGGCCATCACGTTGCCGACGAACAGTGCGGCACCGAGGGCCAGCAGCAGCCAGACGATGAGGTCGTCACCGAACAGGTCGCTCATCGGGAAGAAGTCTGCCGGGACTGGCCGTCAGACGCTCCGGGCGGCGTTGTCGAACTTGGTGTACGGGCCGCGGAACACCAGCCGCACGGTGCCGGTCGGGCCGGCGCGGTGCTTGGCGATGATCAGCTCGGCCATCGCCTTGTCCGGCGTGTCCTGGTGGTACACCTCGTCGCGGTACAGGAACATGACGACGTCGGCGTCCTGCTCGATGGCGCCGGACTCACGCAGGTCGGCGAGCATCGGGCGCTTGTCGGCCCGGGTCTCCAGTGCACGGCTGAGCTGGCTGAGGGCGATGATCGGCACCTCCAGCTCGCGGGCCAGCACCTTCAGGCCACGGCTGATCTCGCTGACCTCCAGCTGGCGGTTCTCGGCGCTCGCCCCGCCGGTCATCAGCTGCAGGTAGTCGATGACGATCAGCGCCAAGCCGCCGTTGTTGGCCTTCACCCGCCGGGCCTTGGCACGGATCTCCATCACCGTGACCCGCGGGTTGTCGTCCAGGAACAGCGGGACGTCGAGGCGGTTGATCGCCCGGCCGAGCTTGGTCCAGTCGTTCTCCGACAGCCGGCCGGTGCGCAGCTTCTGCGTGTCGATCTCGGCCTCTCGGGCCAGGATGCTCGACGTCATCTCGTGGTGGCCCATCTCCAGCGAGAACACCAGGACCGGCTTGCCCGTGTTCCGGGCGACGTGAGTGGCGATGCCGAGCCCGAGGCTGCTCTTGCCCATCGCCGGGCGGGCACCGATGATGTTCAGCGTGCTCGGCTGCAGGCCGGAGAGCTTCTCGTCGAGGTCGGTGAGGCCGGTCGGCGTGCCGGTGATGATGTCGCCGCGCTCGTAGGTCTCCTGGAGGTGGTCCATCGCCAGCGGGAGCAGGTCGCTGAGCGGGCGGGTGGAGTTGGTGATCCGGTCCTCGGCGAGCTCGAAGACCTTCGACTCCGCCTCGTCGAGCGCCTTGGAGACGTCGTCGGGCTCGAGGTAGCCGATCTCGGCGATCTCGCTGGCGACGGCGATCAGCCGCCGCAACACCGCGGTGTCGATGACGATCTTGGCGTAGCGCGAGGCGTTGGAGATCGCCGGCGTGGCGTTCTGCAGCTCGAGCAGGAACGGGGCGCCGCCGATCTCGTCGAGCAGGCCGTTGCGGCGCAGCTCGTCGGAGACGGTGACGACGTCGACGGGCTGGCCGTTCGCCATCAAGCCGCGGACCGCGGCGTAGACGTGCTGGTGGGCGGGCTTGTAGAAGTGCTCGACGAGCACGCCGATCTCGGCGACCTGGCCGACGACCTCGCGCGACAGCAGCAGCGCGCCGAGCAGGCTCTCCTCGGCGTCGAGGTTGTGTGGTGGGACGCGGCTGAGCTGCCGGGGCTCCGGCCGATCCCGTCCCCGCTGCTGGTCTCGCCGTTGTTCGTCCATCGTGCGCCTACCCTTCCCGCCCCGCCTTGTGGATCGCTAGTACCGACAGCCTGTGTTCTCCCTGTGGGTCGTCTGTGGACAGGCGACCCGAAACGGAGCAGACCCCGGCAACGCCGGGGTCTGCCTCTCGGTTGTGGCGATCGCCTACTTCTTGACGACCTCGATGCGGATCGGGAACTCGACCGCGCTGTGCAGCTTGGCCGACACCGAATGCTCGCCGAGCGTCTTGATCGGCTCCATGTGCAGCTGCTTGCGGTCCAGGGCGATGCTCGTCTGCTCCTCGATCGCCGCGACCACGTCGGCGGCGGTGACCGAGCCGTAGAGCTTGCCGTCCTGGGCCGACTTCGCCGAGATCGTGATGATCTTCGGCACCAGCGTGGTGGCGATCGTCGTCGCACTCTCGCGGTCGGCGGCGTCGCGCAGGTCACGCGCCCGGCGCATCGCTCCGGCCTGGGCCACGGCGCCGTCGGTGGCCGTGAACGCATGGCCCTTGGGCAGCAGGAAGTTGCGGGCGTAGCCGTCGGACACCTCGATGATGTCGCCGCGCTTGCCGACGCCCTTCAAGTCCTCGCGGAGGATGACCTTGACGCTCACGACGACACCACCTCGACACCCTCGACCCCGTCGAGTTGCTGCGTCGTGTTCTCGGTCGTCGCCTCGGTGTTCGGCGTCTGGTCACGATCGCGACGACCGTCGCCGTCGCGGCCTTCACGACCTTCACGTCCGCGACCACCGGCACGGGACTGGGCGACGCGCTTGGTGTACGGCAGCAGCGCCATCTCCCGCGCGTTCTTCACCGCGGTGGCGATGTCGCGCTGCTGCTGGACGTTGTTGCCCGTCACCCGCCGGTTGCGGATCTTCGAGCGATCGCTGACGAACCGGGTGAGCAGGTTGACGTCCTTGTAGTCCACGTACTCGACCTTCTCGGTCACGAGCGCGCTGGTCTTCTTCTTGAACTTCTTGGGGTTGGCGTCCTTCGGCGAACGCGCCTTGTTCTTCTTGCTGGTCATCGACTGTCCTTGAACGAAACGGTGGGGTCAGAACGGTTCTTCGTCGCCGTAGACGGGATCGGGCGCACGCCCGGGCCCGCCCGACGAACCGGACGAAGAGGAGGAACCGGACGAGTCACGCGAGATCCGTTCGATCTCGGCGCGGGCCCAGCGCAGCGACGGGCCGATCTCGTCGGCGATGATCTCGACGACGGTGCGCTTCTCGCCCTCGCGGGTCTCGTACTCGCGCTGCTCGAGGCGGCCGGTGACGATGATCCGGTTGCCCTTGTGCAACGACGCTGCGGCATTCTCGCCGAGCGAGTCCCACGCGACGATGTTGAAGAACGACACCTTCTCCTGCCACTCGCCGTTCATCTGGTAGCGGCGGTTGACGGCCAGCCCGAAGCTGGCGACGCCCTTGCCGCCGCCGGTGAAGCGCAGCTCGGGTTCACGGGTGATGTTGCCAACGAGGGTGACGGCGTTGTCGGCCATGTGGGTTCCTCCTGCAGGAGCGCAGCCCTCAGGCTGCGGTGTCCACCAGGCCGCGGCGAGCCGCCTCGGCATCGGGCAGACGGATGAGCTTGTGGCGAACGATGTCGTCCGCGATGCGGAACGAGCGCTCCAACTCGTCGAGAGCACCACCCGGAGCCAGCAGGTTGTAGACGACGTAATAGCCGAACTGCTTCTTGTTGATCGGGTAGGCGTACTGGCGGCGACCCCACCAGTCGGGCTTGCCGTGGACCGTGCCACCGGCCTTGGTGATCGAGTCGGTGATCGACTTGACCCAGTTCTGTGCGGCGGCCTCGTCGACGTCGCCGTCGATGATGACCATGAGCTCGTACGCACGCGTCATGCGTGTGGAACCTCCCTTCGGACCCGAGCGCCGCTCGGGGCCCCGGACGTGGGGCAGGGTGAATATGACCTGGCGATCGTAGCGGTCGGCGACGACGATGCCTCGTGGACCAGCGGTGTCCGTGCGGGCGTGAGCATGCGACCAGCCAAGCAAATCGGTGTCACAGGGTTACCGTTCCGCCATGGACCTGCACACGTGGATGCTCAACGACGTCGCCGACGTGCGCCGCCGGTTGCAAGGCGTCCTCGATGGCGTGCCCGTCGACCACTGGAAGGACCCGGCGCCGGGTGACGGGCCGTCGCTCACCCATCTCGCGCTGCACGTCGCCCGCCACCAGGACCTCGCCGTGACGACGGCGATCCGCAACCACCCGCCCCGCTTCCTCGACCATCGAGGCGCCCTCGGCCTCGGCGAGCTTCCCCGTGTGGGTCGCCCTCGGCGAGGACGAGGACACGGCGGTGACCGGGGCCGTCGACCTCGACGCGCTCGTCGCCTACGTCGGCGACGTGTTCGACGCCACCACCGCCTGGCTGGAGCGGCTCGGCTCGCTCGTGCTCGACAGCGTTCCCGACACGCACCGTCGCCTGCCCGACCTCGCCGGCATCCCCGACTCGATGGGCTGGCTCGTGCAGATGTGGTCGGGCAAGGCGGTGTGGTGGCTGGTGCAATGGCCGGTGATCGGGCACGGCCACGCCCACGTCGGCCAGGCCTCGGCCCTGCGCGCCGCCCTCGGCTTCAGCCCCTTCGCCAAGCCGACCGTGCGATGAGCGTCACCTGCGAGAGCTGCGGCAGCGAGGAGCGCGAGGTGTGGGCCGTGCATCGCGTCTACGTCACCCCGGCCGACTGGGACACCGAGGGCCGCGAGGACGTGCAGGCCGAGATCGAGCGGTGGTGCTACGCCTGCCTGGCGAGCTATCCGCACGAGATGGTGCCCGACCAGTAGGGAGGCCGCATGCCCGAGGAGTTCGAGGGTGACCTGGCCGGCGCCGTGTTCTGGGGCGCCGACCTCCACGGGGCCAGGATGCGCGATGTCGACCTCACCGACGTGCGCATCGAGCACGCCTGGGTGATCGGCGTCGAGATCGACGCGCTCGTCGAGCGACTCGTGGTCAACGGCGTCGACGTCACCGCGTTCGTCAACGAGCACGACGAGTGGTACCCGTTGCGCACCGTGCTGCGGGTCACCACGCCCGAGCAGATGCGCGCCGGCGCGCCCTTGCTCGACGAGGCGTGGTCCGCCACGATCGCGCAGGCGCTGGCGTTGCCCGACGAGCAGCTGCGGGTGTCGGTCGACGGCGAGTGGTCGTTCGTCGAGACGATGCGCCACCTGGTGTTCGCCATCGACAAGTGGTTCGACGTCCCGATCCTCGGGCGGGGCTTCCACGCCTTCGGCCTGCCCAACACCGGCTCGCGCGGCTTCCCCTGGCCGGGCCTGGACCTCGATGCCGACCCACCGCTGGCCGACATCCTCGCCGCCCACGCCGAGCAGACGGCACGCCTGCGGACCTACCTCGCCAACCTCACCGACGACGACGTCAGCCGCACGGTCGAGATCCTGGAGAACGGCCCGAACGAGATCCACCAGTGCATCGGCACCGTGTTCGAGGAAGCGTTCTGGCACCTCCGCTACGCCCGCCGCGACCTCGCCCGCCTGGCCAGCTCCCCGCACGACAGGGTGCCGGATCCGTAGCGGGTGGGATCGCGCCCGCTCACCACCCCGACCAAGCTGCGACGCTCGACACGGTGAGCACGCTGATCTCGCGGTGACCGCGGTAGGAGGTGCGGCCGTGCAGGCAGCGGTAGTTGTCGGCGATCAGCACCTCGCCGGAGTCGAGCCGGAAGTGCGGCACGGTGGCCATCGCCGTGGCCAGCACGTCGAAGTACTCACCGAGCAGCTCAACGTGGCGAGCGGCCTGCGGGTCGCGCGGCGCCGGGATCGCCATCTGGCTGCAGCGCACCACGCGGCGGCCACCGCGGGTGTGCTCGACCATCCGGCGCAGCAGCGGGGTGCTCGGCACACCCCGCGTGGGCGTCTCCCAGCCGCCGTAGAAGTCGACGTCGACACCGGTGAGGAAGGCGTGCAGCTCCGGGCGCTGTGCCGCGATCCGCTCGATCAGGGCATAGCCGTCGATCACCACCGTGTCACCGCCGTCGGGCGTCGGCACCTCGATGCGCTGCAGCACGTAGTCGTCGTCGGGGTCGCGCAACTGCACGAGCTGGCCGTGCAGGTCGGCGAGGACGTAGGCCGAGTCGTTGTGCAACGGGAGCGCCTCGCCCCCCTCGTCGCTCTGGCGGCGGATCGGCGCGACCTTGCGCAGCGTGGTGCCGAGCACGGCTGCGGCGACCTGCACGATCGCCGCCGGATCGGGCGACGGCGAGGGGACGACGACCACGCCGTGCTCGGCCAGCCGCGCCGCTGCCTCGTCGAGGCCGACGCGCTCGGCGACGACGCCGGTGCCTTCCACCAGCGCTTCGTGCTCGGCACGGGCCCGGCCGGCGTCCCGGTACGTCGTGGACGAGTTGGATGATGACACGTTGGATGATGACGTCGACATGCTTGCTTCCTTTCAGAGTGCGCGATCGAGTTGCATCGCTCGGCTGTCCCAGTGGTCGTCGAGCACCCGCTCCAGCGAGCCGACCACCAGCGCCACGCCCACCACCACCGCCGCCGGCAGTGCCACGAGGCGCCACGTACGGTTGGCGAAGCGCATCCCGTCGGCCACCATCACGCCCAGCTCGGGCGTCGGCGGTTGCACGCCGAGGCCGATGAACGTCAGGCCGGCGATGCCGAGCAGCGTCTGCGCCGTGCGCAGGCAGGTGTGGGCGACGATCGGGCGGATCGTGTTCGGTAGCACGCTGTGGCGCACGACATGCCAGCGCGACCCGCCCATCACCACCGATGCGGTCGCCCAACCCGAGCGCAGGGCGCTCTGCGTGAGGTTGCGGCCGAGCCGGGCGTAGGGCATCCACCCGCCGAGCGCGACGGCGATGCCGATCGCCGCCATCCCCGGCTCGAGGATCGCCGCCAGCAGCAGGCCGACGGCGATCGAGGGAACGGCGACCATGACGTCGATGACCCGCTCGACGACGGCTGCGACCACGCCGCCGCGAGACGCGGCGATCATGCCGATCACGGTCCCACTGATCGCGTTGGTCGCCACGAGCACCAGGGTCAGGCCGATCGACAGCCGGGCGCCGACGAGCAGCCGGCTGAGCAGGTCACGGCCGAGGTGGTCGGTGCCGAGGAGGTGAGCGCGGCTCGGCCCGGCGAAGCGATCGGCGAGGTCCTGCGAGTACGGGTCGAGCGCCAGCACGACGCTGGCGAGGATCGGCCCGGCGACCACCGCGACGGCCAGCGCGACCAGCAGCCGGCGCTTGACGGAGCGGCCGATCACGTCCGCACCTCGACGCGCAAGCGTGGGTCGATCAGCAGGCGGACCCCGTCGGCGGTGAGGCTCAGCACCATCGCCAGCAGCATCACCATGACCAGGCCGGCCTGGGCGACGGGCAGGTCGGAGGCCAGCACCGAGTGCAGCAGCAGCTGACCGAGGCCGGGGATGGCGAAGATCTCCTCGATCACCACCGTCCCGCCCAGCAGCCCGGGGAAGAACAGCGACAGCAGCGCGGTCACCGATCCGGCCGAGGAGCGCAGCGACTGGCGGACGATCCGCCGCTCCGGCATGCCCTTGGCCCGCGCCGCGCGGACCCACGGCTCGTCGAGCACGCCGCGCAGCTCGGCCCGGGTCAGCTGGGCGATCATCGCCGCCGGGGCCACGGCGAGCGTGACGATCGGCAGGATCGCGTCGGCCGGCCGGCCCCAGCCGCTGGCGCGCACCCAGTGCAGCCGGATGGCGAACACGACGACCAGCAGGTTGGCGAGGATGAACTCGGGCACGGCGATGCCGAGGCGGCTGGCCCGCCCGATCACGCGGTCGGCCAGCCGGCGCGGGCGCACCGCGGCCAACACCCCGGCGGACATCCCGACGACGACGCCGACCAGCAGCGCCGCGCCGATCACCAGCGAGGAGATCGCCGTGGCCCGCCACAACGCCAGGGCGACCGGCATCCGGCTGGTGTACGACAGGCCGAGGTCGCCGCTGACCAGGTCGCGCAGGAAGCGCAGGTAGCGCACGGGCAGCGGGTCGTGGACGCCGAGCGCGGCGCCGAGCCGGGCGACGGTCTCCTCGCTCGGCGCGGCGTCCGGGGAGCGGGCCATGATCACCGCCCGGACCGGGTCGACCCCGGTCAGCTGCGGCAGGGCGAAGGCGATCGCCGAGACGACCAGGAGCAGCAGGAACCAACCGGCCAGCCGCATGAGCACGTACCGCGCCACCGCGTCAGCGCCCGGACCCCTGACCGATGCCGATCGTCGTCGTCAGCAGGTCGTATTCGAACGAGTCGGCGACGAAGCCGGTGACCCGGTTGCTCACGCCGACGACGGCCGACGTGTGCACAAGTGGCACGACGGCGGCGTCGGTGGCCAGCACCTCGGCCGCCTGGCGGAGCAGGCCGGCACGCGCCGCCGTGTCGGTGGTCGTGGCCAGCTGGTCGAGCAACTGGTCGAGCGCCGGCAGGCACACGCGGCTGAGGTTGTAGCTGCCGTTGCAGCCGTAGTCGGAGCGCAGGAACTCGCCGGCGTCGGGGAAGTCGAACAGCCAGTTGCGGCTGCTGAACATCAGGTCGAACTCGCCGCGCCGCGCCGGCGCGTCGAGTGTCGCCGCCTCGGCGATCTTGATCGTCGTCTGGATGCCGGCGTCGGCCAGCATGCGCTGGACCACGGTTGCCGCGTCGGGCAGCTCGGGGCGCTCGGGGTAGGCCCACAGGTCGAGCACGAGCGGGTGAGCATCGTCGTAGCCGGCCTCGGCGAGCAGCTGCCGCGCCCGCTGCGGGTCGGCCGGCGGTGGGGTGGCATCGCTGCCGAACGGCACGAGGCCCCCGAAGATCGTGTCAGCCGCCGTGCCGACGCCGTCGTGCGCGCCGGTGAGCAGCAGGTTGCGGTCGATGGCTGCCGAGACCGCCTGGCGGACGCGCAGGTCGCTCAGCTCGGGCGCGGCGTTGTTCATCAGCAGGTAGGTGCTGCGCGCCGTCGGGTACTGCCGGACGGTGAAGCCGGGCTGACCGGCGAGGTCTGCGACGGCGGTCGCCGGGAGCAGGGTGGCAATGTCGACGTCGCCGGCGGCGATCGCCGAGATCCGCGCCGTCGGGTCGGAGAGGAAGCGGATCTCGGCGCCGTCCAGGGCGACCTTGCCGCCCCAGTAGTGCTCGTTGCGGTCCACGACGAGCGAGCCGTCGGCCTGGGTGCCGGTCAGGACGAACGGTCCGGTACCGATCGGCGGCGGCGGGGTCGACTCGTACGCCTTCGGGGCGAGGATCCCGGTGTTGTACCCCGACATCCGCAGCAGCAGGACCGGGTCGGCATGCTCGGTGCTGATCCGCACCGTGCCGGCGTCGAGGACCTGTGCCTTCATCCCGATCCCGTCGAGCGTGCGCGGCAGCGCCGGCACCGACGTCACGTGGTCGATGGCCGTGACCACGGCATCGGCGGTGAGCGGCTCGCCGTCGTGGAACTCGACGCCGGCCCGCAACGTGAAGTCCCAGGTGCGCTCGTCGACCTGGTGCCACGAGCTGGCCAGCCCGGGGACCGGCGCGCCGGCGGCGTCGATGTCGACGAGCGTCTCGACGATGCCGGCGAGGCGCAGCAGCTTGCCGTCGTCGCTGTCGATCGCGAGACCGCCGCTCGGCGTCCAGGCGTAGGCGATGCGCAGGCGCGACGGCGCCCCACTGGAGGTGCTGCTCGACCCGCAGGCCGCGAGCGCCGTGCCGAGCACGACGCTGGCCAGCGCCACGGCGGCTGCCTTGATCCCGTATCGGTTCACATCGGCATACTATCGACAGAATGAGAATGCGAACTATTCTGTTTTCGGGGGACTGTGCCGCCCTCGAACGCCCGGTGCTCGAGGTCACCGGCCTGAGCGTCGCCGTCCAGGCAGGCGACAGCCGGACGACGATCGTCGACGACATCGACTGGTCGGTGGGCGCCGGGGAGACGCTCGGCCTCGTCGGCGAGTCCGGCTCCGGCAAGACGATGAGCGCCCACGCCGTGCTCGGCCTGCTCCGGCCGCCGGTCACGGTCACCGCCGGCCGGGCGATGCTCGACGGCGAGGACCTGCTGAGCATCCCCAGCGGGCAGCTGCGACGGCGGCGCGGCACGCGAATCGCTCTCGTCACCCAGGACTCGATGTCGGCCCTCAACCCCACTGCCACCGTGGGCGCGCAGATCGCCGAGGTGTTCACCGTCCACACCGGTATGCCGCGCCGCGAGGCCCTCCGTCGCGCCGTCGCCGCGCTGGGGCGGGTCGGCATCGCCGACGCGGCCCGCCGCGCCGGCGACCACCCGCACCAGTTCTCCGGCGGGATGCGCCAGCGCGTGGTCATCGCCATGGCGCTGGCGCTCGACCCGGCCGTGGTCATCGCCGACGAGCCGACCACCGCGCTCGACGTGACCGTGCAGGCCCAGATCCTCCAGCTGCTGCGCGAACTGCAGTCCGAGACCGGCATGGGCCTCGTGCTGATCAGCCACGACCTCCCGGTCGTCGCCCAGCTCGCCGACCGGATCGCGGTGATGCGCGCCGGACGCATCGTCGAGACCGGCCCCACCGCCGAGGTGCTGGCCTCCCCTCGACACCCCGACACGCTGGAGATCGTCGCGGCGACCGACATCGCCCGAGGCGGGCGTCGCATCGCCGCCCCCGCCGTCGCGCCCGCCGCCAGCGACGCGCCAGCCCTCCTGGAGCTGCGGGGCGTCGTCAAGCGCTACGGCAGGACCCGGCGCGGGCGTCCGCCGATCGTCGCCGTCGACCACGTCGACCTGGCCCTGCACGCCGACGAGGTCGTCGGGCTGGTCGGCGAGTCCGGTTCCGGCAAGACCACCGTGGCACGGCTGCTGGCCGCGCTCGAACGGCCGACAGCCGGCCAGGTCCTGCACCGCGGCGCCGACCTGGCGGCGCTGCCGCGCCAGGAGCTGCGCCGGCGGCGGCGCGACATCCAGGTGATCTTCCAGGACCCGTATGCCGCACTGAACCCGCGCAAGCGGGTCGCCGCACTGCTCGCCGAGCCGTGGATCATCCATCCGGAGCTGGAACCGCACCGTCGCCACCGCGACGCCGCCGCCGAGCTGCTCGATGCCGTCGGCCTCCCGAGCAGCCTCCTCGACCGCTTCCCGGCACAGCTGTCCGGTGGCCAGCGCCAGCGCCTCGGCATCGCCCGCGCGCTGGCCCTGCGCCCGCAGGTGCTGATCTGCGACGAGCCGCTGTCGTCGCTCGACCTGACCACGCAGAACCAGGTGATCGAGCTGCTGCTGCGCGTGCGCGCCGAGCTGGGCATGTCGTACCTGCTGGTCTCACACGACCTCCTCACCGTCCGCCGCCTGTGCAGCCGCGTGCTGGTGATGCGCCACGGCGAGATCGTCGAGTCCGGCTTGACCGCGAACGTCTTCGCCCGGCCCCGGCACGAGTACACCCGCACCCTGCTGGCCGCCACCCCGACCTGGCTGCGCGACGAGGTGCCGACCGGTGCGCTTGCGCCGCGAGCCGTGTAGGCCCGTGTTGCAAGACGGTGCAAGGCCCGCCAACCGGTAGACCGCAGGAAGGCCGCTAGGTGTACTTCGTTCGTGATGACGACGATCAAGGTCGCGGACTCCACGCGCGACCGCGTGAACGAACTGGGCGCGCGCGCACGGCAGACGGCAGACCAGGTGGTCAGCCGAGCCTTGGAGGAGTACGAGCGCTCTTCTGGGAAGAGTTCACCGCCGCGGCCGATGCCGTCGCCCGCGACCCCGAGGCGGCCGCGGCCGAGGCGGCCGAGGCGCGGCCGTGGGACACGGTCACCGCACGCGACGCCGCCGGACGTGGCTGAACGACCGCGGCGCGGCGAGGTCTGGCTCGCCGACCTCGGTGAGCCGATCGGCCACGAGGCGGCGTTCCTCCGTCCCGTCCTCGTCGTCTCGGACGATCCTGCGAATGGGCACGGGCTGGTGGTGGTCTGCCCGATCACCGGCGCAAAGCACGGGTACCCGACCCGGATCGAGATCGTCGAGGAGACCTCCGGGCTGGACCAGACCAGCTACGTGCAGGGTGAGCAGGTGCGCACGATCAGCGCCGGCCGACTCGTCCACCCCCTGGGCACGGCGGGCATCGTCGTGATGCACGCGGTCGAACGGGTGCTCAGGCTGCTCCTGCGGCTCTGACGCAGGTCAGCTCGACGCCGCGCGCCGGCGCGAGCTGCCGCCCACGGGCAGGACGCGGCAGCAGGTGGTGCCAGTGGCATGCCGTGCAGGCCTCGACGACGTAGGCGGTGAGCTCGTCGGCACGGGTGTTCAGCTTGGCCAGCTCCTCGGCCGTGGACACGCAGCGGCCGTGCGCCGGCAGGCGCGAGCCGAACACGTAGGTCACCAGGCGCAGCTCCGGCTCGCCACAGATCGGGCAGGACATCGACGCCGGTGAACCGACGTTGCGGGCGGCGCGGATCAGCTCCGGGTGGGCATCGCACACCTGGTCCTGACGCAGCCGGCCGCGGCGGTACTCGTTGATCAGGTGACGCCGGGCGAGACGGTGATCGACGACGGCGCGGTCACCGCGCAGCGAGTCGATCCCGAAGGCCATGCCCGTCGAGGCTACGTGCTCGATGGTCGGGCGACGCCCGACCCCTGCGGCGAGCCCCCGCCTCGCCGCCTGCAACCACAGCCGTTCCTCATATGGGCCGAAGCGGAACCGCCTTGCTCCCGGCTCGTGCGATGCGCTGTCTGCGCGGGGCGAGCGGGCACACTCTCGGGCATGAGTGCAATCTGGTACGGCGACCACGTTCCCGGCGACGGCGAGCTGCGACTGTGCGGCGACCTGTCCGGCAAGCGGGTCATCGAGCTGGGCATCGCTGCCACGGCGAACTCGCTCATCGCAGCGACCGAGGGCGCCAAGGCGATCGCCCTCGACCCGTCGGCCGAGGCCATCGCCGTGCTGCGCGCCGCCGCCGAGCGCGCCGAGGTGCGCGTCGAGTGCCACCAGGGCGAGCTGGCCGACCTCGGCTTCGCCACCAGCGGCTCGGTCGACCTCGTCGTCGCCGCCCACACCCTCGACCGAGTCGACGACGTACCCCGCCTGCTGCGCCAGGTGCACCGGGTGCTCAAGCCCGGCGCCCCGTTCGTCGTCGCCAGCACCCATCCCGTGGCGCGGATGTTCGCCGACGACGGCACCCTCGCCCAGCCGTACGGCGCCAACCACAGCTCGTTCGCCGAGCTGTACCTCGCCCTCGATCGCACGAACTTCCACCTCGACGCGATCCACGAGCTCCCCGATCGCCGCCACCGCGACGCCGTCTATCCCGCCGTCCTCGTCCTGCGAGCGAGCAAACAAGGCAGCTGAGACCGCCCCATCCAACGGCGCGATTCGAGATGTGCGCACCGGGGCTGCGCATCTCACATCGCTCGGCCACCCCGCCGCCTGGCGATTCAAGATGTGCGCACCGGCACGACCAATCTCGAATCGCGGAACGACCGGCTGCGACGAACGGCTGCGAGGCCAAATGCTTGGCTCCACGCGAGGCTCGTGCCGGGCAAGCGCGGCGGCGCGACCGCCAGGGAGCCCGCCGGACAGGTCGGCCGACGGCCGGCCATCAAGTACGGCGCTCAGCCCACCAGTCGAGGAGGCGGCGGCGGATCTCGTCCTCGCCGAGCAGTCCCTCGTCGAGACGGATCTCCAGCAGGAACGCCAGCGCCTCGCCGACGACACGGCCGGGCGACACGCCGAGCAGCTCCATCACCGTGTTGCCGTCCAGCTCGGGACGGATCGCGGCCAGCTCCTCGTTCGAGCGCAGCTCGGCGATGCGTGCCTCGAGGTCGTCCATCCGCCGTGACAGCTGGGCCGCCTTGCGCTCGTTGCGCGTCGTGCAGTCGCAGCGGGTGAGCACGTTGAGCTCGTCGAGCAGCGGGCCGGCGTCGCGCACGTAGCGGCGCACCGCCGAGTCCGTCCAGCCCATCTGGTACGTGTGGAAGCGCAGGTGCAGCGACACCAGCTCGACCACCGCGGCGGTGTCGTCGGTCGAGTAGCGCAGCGCCTCCATCCGCTTGCGGGTCATCCGCGCCCCGACCGCGTCGTGGTGGTGGAACGTCACGCCCTTGCCGGCCTGGTAGCCGCGCGTGCGCGGCTTGCCGACGTCGTGGAACAACGCCGCCAGCCGGGTGATGCGGAAGTCGAACACAGCGGGATCGGCGGGTCGACGGACGTTCTCGACCACCGCCAGGGTGTGCGTGAGCACGTCCTTGTGGCGATGGATCGGGTCCTGCTCCAGACGCATCGCCGGCAGCTCGGGGAGGAACTCGCCGGCCAGCCCGGTGTCGATCGTGAACCACAGCCCGGCGCTCGGGTGGTCGACGACGATCAACTTGTCGAGCTCGTCACGGATCCGCTCCGCCGAGACGATCTCCAGCCGGGCGTGCATCGCCTCGACGGCGGCGACGAGCGCCGGGTCGGGCTTCATGTCCAGGCGGGCGATGAAGCGGGCGGCGCGCAGCATCCGCAGCGGGTCGTCGCTGAAGCTCACCTCCGGCGCCAGCGGGGTGCGCAGCGTGCGGGTCATCAGGTCGAGCGCGCCACCGTGCGGATCGACGAGCGTGGGCGACCCGGAGGTCAGCTCCAGGGCGAGCGCGTTGATCGTGAAGTCCCGCCGCGAGAGGTCGGCGTCGACCGCGTCGGCGAACTCGACCTCCGGCTTGCGCGAGCCGTCGTCGTAGACGTCGGCGCGGTGCGTCGTGATCTCGTAGACCCGTTCGCCGCGCTTGGCGCCGATCGTTCCGAAGCGCTCACCCTGCGTCCAGATCGCGTCGGCGAAGCCCGCCAACGCCGCCTTGATCTGCGGCGGCCGGGCGTCGGTGGTGAAGTCGAAGTCGAGCGCGGCCGGACCGGCGACGACGTCGCCGAGCAGCAGGTCTCGCACCGTGCCACCGACGAGGTACAGCCGGTGACCAGCGGCAGCGAAGCGTTCGGTGAGCGGGGCGACCTCGGCCAGCACCGGCCGGAAGCGGTCGGGGATCACGCGAAACCGCCTCGCGCCCAGAAGTCGCGGATCAGCTCGACGTGGCGCATCCCCGGGCCACCCGACGTCGGCGGCTCGAACGAGCCCGGGTTGGCACCGGCCATCACCGCCAGCACCGTCGCCGAGCACAGCGTCAGCGCCTCCAGGTCGTAGCCGCCCTCGAGCATCGCGATCCGCCGCCCGGGCGGGACGAGGTCGAGGATCCGCCGTGCGAGCGGTGCGTAGTCACCGGCGGACAGGCCGAGGTCGGTGATCGGGTCGCTGCGGTGGGCGTCGAAGCCGGCCGAGATCAGCAGCCACGTCGGCGCGAACCGCTCCACCCGAGGGGCGACGATCTCGTCGAACGCGGCGAGGTAGACGTCGCCGGTGGCGTCGGGCGGCAGCGGGATGTTCAGCGTCGTGCCGGCGGCGTCGCCCTCACCGGCCTCGTCGTGGCGGCCCGTCCCCGGGTACAGCGGCCACTGGTGGAAGCTGACGAACAGCACCCGCGGGTCGGCGTAGAACGCCGCCTGCGTGCCGTTGCCGTGGTGGGCGTCGAAGTCGACGATGACGACGCGCTCACCGGCGTCGGCGAGCGCCGCGGCAACCACTGCGATGTTGGAGATGACGCAGAACCCCATGGATTCCACGGGTGTGGCGTGGTGGCCGGGCGGGCGCACCGCGCAGAACGCGGCGTCGCCCTCGCCGCGCTGCAACGCCTCGATCGCCGACAGACCGGCGCCGGCGGCGAGCGTGGCCGCCTCCCACGTGCGCGGGCCGGCGTACGTGTCCGGGTCGAGACGGCCACCACCAGCGGCCGAGATGGCGGCGATCCGGTCGAGGTAGGCGCGCGGGTGGACCCGCTCCAGCTCCGCCGTCGTCGCCGGGCGCGGCTCCAGCGCGACCAGCGCATCGTGCACGTCGGCGAGGCGAGAGCCGTCGACGACCGCCCCCAACCGCTCCGGCCGCTCCGGGTGGTGAGGACCGGCGAGGTGCTCCAGGTACGCGGGGTGGGTCGCGAAGAGCACGGTCACCGGCGCGACGCTACCGTGGCGACGTGTGAGGCCCGTGGTGCGAAACCCGGCGCCCGAGCCCGGCGCCCTGCACGGCAGTGGCGGCTCGTGTCGGGTACGCGTGTGGTCGGGCGACCCGACGGTCGCCCAGCTCCTGCTGCACCACGACCGCCGCGCGCTCACCGCCGACGACGTCCGTCGATGGTGCGACGAGCTGGCCCGTCGGGGCTTCCGCGGCGTGCGCACCGGCGCGCTGTACCCCCGCCAGGCCGAGCCGCTGAGCGATGCGGGCTTCACCGTCATCCAGCGCCTCGCCCTCCTGGAGCACCGCTCCCCACGTGACGCCGCTCGGGCACCGGGCGTCACCCAGCGGCTGCCGGTCGGCGCGGAGCCGGAAGCGGCGACGGTCGACCGCGCCGCGTTCGGCGAGGTGTGGTCGCTCGACGCCGTGGCGATCGCCGAGGTGCGCAGTGCCACGCCGCGCCACCGAGCGCGGGCCGTGTACGACGGCCGGCAGCTGCTGGCGTTCGCCGTGTCCGGGCGCGACAACCGCCTCGGCTTCCTGCAGCGGCTGGCCGTCGAACCCGCCGCGCAGCGCCACGGTCTCGGCCGGCGCCTCGTCCTCGACAGCCTGCGCTGGGCGGGCCGGTGGCGGGCATCGCGGGTCCTCGTCAACACCCACGTCGACAACGACCCGGCGCTCGCCCTCTATGAATCGACCGGTTTCGTCCGGCTCCCCGACGAGCTCGTCGTCCTCGAACGGGCCATCGCCGGCGACACCGAGAACGGCTGCGTCGATCAGGCCGCGGGTGGCGACCGGTGAAGCGGCTCCCCGCCCTGCGGCGCCGGTGTGCCGCCGTGGCGATCGCCGCCACGCTCGCCGCCACACCGGCCGTGCACGTGCACGCCACCGGTGCTCCGGACAGCCCGAAGGTCGACGACACGCCCCAGCTGACCGTCGTCGGCCAGGACCACGTCAGCGCAGACGCCGGTACGGCCACCACGTTCACCGTCGCCATCCCCAATGGCGTGGATGCCGCCGCGCTCGCCGACCCAGCCGGGACGGCAGCGATCCAGCTGACCTCGTTCACCTCGCTGGAGCGCTTCCAGCCGTCCGGCTCGCTGCCCCAGAGCATCCGCGACCGGTTGCAGACGGTCCTCGACGGCAAGCTGCCGCCCACCGTCGACGATGTCACCGTGGCCACCGCCACGCTCGTCCGCCCAGCGGCCGATCAGCTGGCCGTGACCGTCACGCTCGATGGCGACGCGGCCGCGGGCCCCTCCCTCCAGCTCGGCGGCGCGGGCATCCACCCCGTCCGCCTGGCGCTGCGCGTCGACGGGCACACCGTCGCCAGCGCACTGACGTTCGTCCAGGAGACCGACCCGGCAGCATCGACGACACCACTGGCCGTGGCACTGGCCGTCGGCACCGACATCGCGGTGCACCTCGACGACGCCGGCGACGTGACGCTCGACGACGCCACCGTCGCCGAGCTGACCGAGCTGGTCACGATCCTCGAAACGTCGGCGATGCCGGTCACCGTGCACGTCGCACCGGCGCTGCTCACCGCGCTGCGCCAGTCGCAGCCGGCGCTCGCCGACCGCTACGCCGCCGTGCTCGGCAGGGCCACGATCATGTCGGCACCACGGCTGCCCCTCGACGCGTCGGCAGCCGCCGCCGCAGACCAGGCGGCGATGTACACGCAGTGGTTGGCCGCCGGCGAGGACATGTTCGGCGGCGCTGACCTGCCGGGCACGACGATGCGCTCCGCGGCCGCCGTCACCACACCGCTCAGCGAGGCCGGCGGTGAGCTGCTGCGCGACCTCGGCACCCGCCTGCTGTTGTTCACCCCGGCGATCTACGACACGCTCGACGGCAACATCAGCAGCTTCACGGACAGCACCCAGCTCGTGCGTGTTCGGCTGGACGACGACCGCAGCTTCGACGCAGCGATCGTCGACCGTCGGATCGGCGAGCGCCTGTCGACGTCGACGACGCCGGGGTTCCTCGACGCCGTCCACGACACCGTCGACCTGCTCGCAGCCAGGCAGGACATCATCCAGCGTCAGCTCGACCCGGCTCGGCGCACCGTGCTGATCGGCACCGACCAGCTCGACCTGCCCGACCCGGCGACGCTCGGCCCGCTGACGGAGCTGATCAGCACGACACCTGGTCTGTCGGCGTCGTCGGTCAGCCAGATCGGGGCGACGACGGACACGATGGCGTACGACGGCGGACCGCTCACCGTCGAGCTGCCGCCGACGACCAGCGCGTCGATCGCCGACCGCATCGCCGTGCGTACCGACCTCGCGGCACGTGGCGACCAGGTGCGCTCGATGCTCACGTCCGACAACCCACTGCCGGCGCAATGGCAGGCGAAGCTCGACGTGATCCCATCGCCGGCCGTCAGCGACCCCCAGGTCGCGCTCATCGCCGACGACCTGTCCACCCAGTACGAGCAGATCCGCCACTCGGTCGAGCCGCCGACCGGGCTGGACTTCACGACGACCGGACGTACCGGCACGCTGCGGGTGAAGCTGCGCAACAACGCCGACTTCCCGATCATCGTGCGCGTCCGCCTCGGTGCTGCCTCCAACAAGCTGACGTTCCCCGCCGAGGAGAACCACGTCCTCGACGCGAACACGACCACCGAGCTGAAGTTCGACTTCCGCGCTCGTTCCAACGGTCGCTTCGCCGTGTACCTCACGTTGCTCGCCCCGAACGACCTCGGCACCAACCCGAACCCGCTGCAGCCACCGACGCGGTTCACGGCCACCGTGTTCGGGCTCAGCGGCCTCGGCAACCTGGTGACGGGCGCGGCGCTGCTCGTGCTGCTGTCGTGGTGGTTGCACCACATCCGCGCGAGCCGGCGGCGCAAGGCCGGCGAGACGGCGCGGCGTCGCCATCCGACATCGGTCGCGGGCGCCGCCGATCCGACCGTCACCGCCGGCGATGCCGATCCCGCAGACGGCACCGTCAACGCGGCGACCGCCGGTGCCGGGCCACCCGCCGCCCGCCCGCCCGAAGCCACCCACGACTAGCGTCCCGACCCGTGAACCGCGTCCCGCGTCGTCACCGACTCGGCCTGCAACCTGCCCCCGTCGATCGTCGACCAGCTCGGCATCGACGCCGTCGCGCTGACCATCCGCATCGACGGGATCGGGTTGCGTCGACCGGCGCGACCGCACGCCCGCCTCGCTCGGGGCGAAGGCCGACGCGGCCACTGAGCTGCCGTCCACGGCCACGCCGGCGCCGGGCCAGCTCGCCGACGCCTACGGCGGGCTCACCGCCGACGGGGCGACGTCGATCGTTGCCGTGCACCTGTCCGCCGCGCTGTCGGCGACGATGCAGTCCGCCGAGTTCGGGGCGCGCCACTTGGACGCCGTCCCCATGTCGGTCCGTCGACGACCAGACCGTGTCGCTCGCCCAGGGGATGCTCGTCGCCGACAGCGCGCTCCTCGCGGCCGCCGGCGCCAGCCACGACGAGGTCGTCGCCCGCGCCGGCGAGCTCATCGGCTCGCGCAGCTGTGGGGCGCGGTCGATGCGCTCGACGGCCTCCGTCGCGGCGGCCGCATCGGCGAGGCCAAGGCCCTGCTCGCCACCGCCCTGCCGATCAAGCCGATCATCGAAGTGCGCGACGGCAAGGTCGAGCAGGGCGGCAAGCAGCACACCCGGAGCAAGGAGCTGGCGTTCCTCGTCGACAAGCTCGCCAACGTCGGCGCGGTTCGCAACGTCGGCGTGCTCCGTGCCGCATGCCCGGACGTCGAGCCGTTCGTCGAGATGCTCGGCAAGGTCCACGACGGTGAGATCGTCGTCGGCGACATCGGCCCGGTCGTCGGCACACACACCGGCCGCGCACCCTCAGGGCAGCCTGGAACGCCTGAGCGCCCCGAACACCCGCCGTTCCACTGGGCATTGACAGTGGATCAGGGTGCGCCACAACTAGCGTTCGGCTGCGGACATGCCCACTGCCACCAGCCCCCCTCCGCTGCCCCCAGCGATGCTCGCCCAGCGTTACCGGCTGGAGCGACGCCTCGCGCAAGGCGGCATGGCCGAGGTGTGGCTGGCCAACGACACGCTGCTGTCGCGGCACGTGGCGATCAAGCTGCTCAAGCCGGCACTCGCCGCCGACCCCGTCGTGGCCGAGCGGTTCCGTCGCGAGGCGATCGCCGTCGCCCGGCTGAACCACCCGAACATCGTCGCCGTGTACGACTCGATCGCCGAGGGCGGGCGCCAGGCGGTCGTCATGCAGCTGATCAACGGCAAGAGCCTGCGCCAGCTGCTCGACGAGCAGAAGCGGCTCAGCCCTGACCTGACGATGCACATCGGCGGCTGCGTCGCCGCCGCGCTCGACGCCGCCCACCAAGCCGGGCTCGTCCATCGCGACGTCAAGCCCGGCAACATCCTGATCACCCCCGACGGACGGGTGCTGCTCACCGACTTCGGCATCGCCAAGGGCCTTGCCGACGCCGCCGGCGAAGATCTGACGAGCGACAACATCATGATGGGGACGGCCAAGTACCTGTCGCCCGAGCAGGTCCGGGGCCGCAAGCTCGACGGCCGCGCCGACCTGTACTCGCTGGGCCTCGTGCTCTACGAGTGCCTCGCCGGGCGGGTGCCGTTCCTCGGCGAGACCGATGCCGACACCGCGCTCGCCCGCCTCAACCGCGACCCGACCGATCTCGCCCGCCTGCGCCCGACGCTCCCCTATGGCCTCGCCGAGCTGATCCACCAACTGCTCGCCCGGCGGCCCGAGGACCGGCCGCCGACCGGCGCGGTCGTCAAGGCCGAGCTGACTCGCGTGGCGACGCGGGCCAACGACCCGACCACCACGAGCACGCCACCGCGCGGCACCACGCCGGCGCGCGGCACGCCCGTCGTCGGCACCCGTCAACCCGCCCCGACCGGTGGCTACCGCCCGGTGCAGCAACGCGCCGGCGGCGGTCCGACCACGAGCCAGCAGCCGATCACCGGCAGCGTCCGCACCGGCCGGCCTGCCGGCGTTCCGCTGCGCCCCGACCGCACGCCGCCCAACGGCGCCCGGCCCCGCCAGCAGCCGAACCGGCGCTTCGAACAGCGCACCCGGGGCTCACTGATCGTCGTCGTCAGCCTGCTGGTCGCCGCGTTCGTCGTGGCCCTGATCCTGTATGCCACGTCTCGGCCCCAGGGCGCCGGCTCGGCGAGCTCGACGACCGCCGCTCAGGATCCCAGCGTGACACCGGGCGACGGCAGCGCGGTGGCGACGCCGGCGGCGAGACTCGGGGATCGCCGCCCTGACGTTGTACGACCCCGACGGCGACGGCACCGAACAGGCCGACCACGTCGGGCTGGCCGACGACGGCAACCCCGCCACCGCCTGGACCACCGTCTGCTACGGCGACCGCTTCCTCGGTGGCAAGTCCGGGTTGGGTCTCGTGGCTGATCTCGGTGAGCCACGTTCGGGGACGATCACGGCCGAGATCGTCAGTGCCCCGTACCAGATCGAGGTTCTCACCGCGTCGGGCGAGATGCCGGCGTCGCTGCAGTCGGGGTGGACGTCGGTGGCCACGGATGCCGACACGTCTGCCGGCACGGTGACGGTCAACGTCGACGGCGCCCGGTACGTGGCGGTGCTGTTCCACGAGCTCGGCAAGGACAGCACCTGCAGCCGGAACCGGTTCCGCGGGGCGATCGGCGAGATCAGCTTCCGGGCCGCCTGACCGCACGCATGGTGGACCCCCAAGGCCGAACCGACGGCCCCCTCGACGAGGCCGCACTGGTGAGGGCTGCGCAGCGCGGCGACCACCAGGCCTTGGAGCGCCTGCTGCACCGGCACTACGACCGCATCTACGCCGTGTGCCGACGGATCACCGGCCAGGACGCCGACGCCGCCGATGCGGCACAGGAGGCGATGATCGCGATCGTGCGCAACGTCGCCAAGTTCGACGGGCGGGCGAGCTTCGGCACGTGGACGTACCGGATCGCGACGAACGCCAGCCTCGACGAGCTCCGCCGCCGGCGACGACGCCCCGTGTCCACGGTGCCGACCGACGAGCACGCCGCCGAGCCCGTCGACCACACGACGACGCAGCGGCTCGACGCGATCGGCGAGCGCGAGGTGCTCGACGCCGCGCTGGCCGGTCTGGCCGAGGAGTTCCGCGTCCCCGTCGTGCTGCGCGACGTCGGCGATCTCGACTACGCCGAGATCGCCCAGGTGCTCGACGTCCCGATCGGCACCGTCAAGAGCCGCATCGCCCGCGGCCGCGCCGCCCTGGCCACGATCCTCGGCGGGAACCGCGGCGGTGCCGCCGACCGTCCAAGTGAGCGGCCATGAGCGAGCATCACCGCGATCCCGACGCCGACTGGGCGCTGGCCAGCGCCTACGTCGACGGCGACGTGGACGCCAACGAGCGCGCCACCGTGGAAGGCGACCCGCACCTCCTCGACCTGGTCGCCCGGCTCGGTGGCGTGCGGACGGCGCTCGCCGCGCCATTCCTGGTGGCGGAGACCGTCCGCACTGCTGCGATCGCCGCCGCGCTCGATCGCGCGCAAAGTGATATACAAACGCGTCTGGTGGCGGGTGATGCTGGTGACGCCACCGTCTTGTCACTCTCCGCGCATGGCCGTCGGACCCGTCGGTGGCTCGGCAGGGCTGCGGCCGCCGCGGTCGTCGCCGTGCTGGTCGGCGTGGCTGTCACCGACCGTTCGAGTGACGAGGGCTCAGGCGCGACGTCGAAGGCCTCGGCGACCACGATCGCTGCCGGCTTCGGCCAGTCGGAGGCGGCGACCGCGGCCGGTGCCGCAGGCAGCGCCGAAGCAGCCGCGCCGGTCGCGCCGACGGCGACCGTGGGGACGGCGATCACGACGGGCGGCGCGGCGACGGCACCGCGACAGGACACGACCGGCGCGCCGCCCGTCGCCATCGACGATCCCGAGCAACTGCTCGACCTCCCCGTCGCCGAGCGGACCACGGCGGGTGCCTCGTCGACGACGACCGCATCGGCGTCGACGTCGGCTGGCACGTCGCCTGGTGCCAGCACCCCGAGTTGCGTCGATCCCGACGAGACGCTGCTCGCCGTGATCACCTACCGTGGCACGACCACGATCGCGACGCTCGACGCGCCGGCCCACGTCCGGCGAGCCAAGGCGACCGCCGACTGCACGATCCTCGCCGAGGTCCCCGATCCGTCCTAGCGTCGGCGCACCGTGCGTGCCGCCCTGCTCTGCCTGATCGTCCTCACCGCCGCTGCCAACTGGTGGTCTCGGCTGCCCGGCGAGCGCCGCTTGACGGGACCCGTCGAGCTGGTCAGCAAGCCGCTGACGACCGTGCTCGTCATCGTCCTCGCCCTCACCGCCGACGCGCCGCACGTCCAGGTCGTGACGGCAGCCGTTGCGCTGAGCCTCTGCCTGCTCGGCGACGTCGCGCTGATGGGCCCGCCGTCGCTGTTCGTCGTCGGCCTCGGTGCGTTCGCATTTGCCCACGTCGCGTTCGTCGTGCTGTTCGTCCGCTACGGCCTGGACCACCGCACGCTGGCCGGCATCGCCGTGATCGTCGGCGCGCTCGTCGCCGCCACCGTCGGCAAGATCGTCCTCCTCCATGCCCGCACCCGTGAGCCACAGCTCACCGGACCCGTTGCCCTCTACCTCGTCGTGATCTTGACGATGGCCGCGTTCGGCTGGGCGACCGGACGTGGTTTCGTTCTCACCGGCACCGCCCTGTTCGTCCTCAGCGACTCGCTGATCGGCTGGGGTGCGTTCGTCCGCGAAGGTCGCTGGCAGCCCCTCGCCGTGATGGTCACCTACCACGCCGCGATCGTCAGCCTGGCCCTGTCCCTGACCTGACCGGGCGGCTGCCCGCCCCGCGCCGACTGGCGGGCACGCGGTCGGCGACCGCCTGCGCCACGCCCATTAGGCTCGACGCATGCCAGGCAACCCGGTCACCGACCCCAACTGGGCCGCTGACGTCGCCGACTCGATCGAGCGCGTCGTCGGCACCGTCCGCGAGACGTTCACCGATCGGGTCGTCGTCGTGCTCCGCGCCGTCGTGTTCGGCCTGCTCATCGCCGTCGTCGCCATCGCCGTGCTGGTCATGGCGATCGTCGTCGGCACCCGCTTGCTACAGGATCTTCTCCAGTACCTACTGCGTAGTCGCGAGCGTGCCGTGTGGGCCTCCTACGTGGTGATGAGCCTGATCCTCGCTCTCGCCGGCGCGATCTGCATGCACAAGCGCCACAGTCCGCAGGTAGCCCCGGCATGACCGAACCGGCACACCATCACGTGGTCATCGTCGGCTCGGGGCCGGCCGGCCTGACCGCAGCGATCTACACGGCGCGAGCCAGCCTCGCCCCGCTCGTCATCGAGGGCGAGCCGAGCAGCACGAGCGACCAGCCGGGCGGTCAGCTGATGCTGACGACCGAGGTCGAGAACTTCCCCGGCTTCCCGGAGGGGATCATGGGCCCCGAGCTGATGATGCGCTTCCGCGAGCAGGCCGAGCGCTTCGGGGCGACGTTCCTCACCGAGAAGGTCACCGCCGTCGACCTCAGCGAACGCCCGTTCCGGCTGTGGGTGCGCGACCGGGCGTTCACCGCCGACGCGGTCATCGTCTCCACCGGGGCGCAGAGCCTGATGCTCGGCCTCGAAGCGGAGAGCCAGCTACTCGGCCACGGGCTGTCGACGTGTGCCACGTGTGACGGCTTCTTCTTCCGCGGCCAGGAGATCCTCGTCGTCGGCGGTGGTGACTCTGCCGTCGAGGAGGCGACGTTCCTCACCAAGTTCGCCTCGAAGGTCACCCTGGTGCACCGCCGAGACAGCCTGCCGCGCCTCGAAGATCATGCAGGAGCGAGCGTTCTCCAACCCGAAGATCGAGATGCTCTGGAACCACACCGTCGTCGAGCTGCTCGGCGTCGAGCAGCTCGAGGGCGCCGTCGTCCGCGACGTCGACACCGGCGCCGAGACGACGCTGCCGGTCACCGGCGTGTTCGTCGCCATCGGCCACCGGCCGAACACCGATCTGTTCAAGGACGTGCTCGACATGGACGACCAGGGCTACCTCATCACCAAGCCGGGTTCGAGCTGGACGAACATCGACGGCGTGTTCGCCTGCGGCGACGTGCAGGATCACACGTATCGCCAGGCGATCACGGCCGCCGGGTCGGGCTGCATGGCCGCGATCGACTGCGAGCGCTGGCTCGAGGCCACCGCGCACTGACGAGCGGAACAAGGCCACCGGCCCAGTGGTTGACCGTCGGTAACATCGAAGCTTCCAACGAAAGCAGGATCCGCCATGGCCGACGGCATCGTCAACCTCACCACCTCCACGTTCGACGAGACCGTCGCCGGCTCCGAGCTGCCGGTCGTCGTCGACTTCTGGGCCGAGTGGTGCGGACCGTGCAAGATGATCGCTCCGATCCTCGGCGAGATCGCCACCGAGCAGGCCGCGCACCTCAAAGTCGCCAAGCTCAACGTCGACCAGAACCCTGAGGTCGCCCAGCAGTTCAGCGTGATGAGCATCCCGACGCTCATCGTCTTCGACAAGGGCCAGGTGGTCAAGCGTCTCGTCGGTGCCAAGGGCAAGTCGCAACTGTTGCAGGAGCTCGGCGAATTCCTTCCCCGCGTCTCCCCCTGATCCGCGGCCAACGCGGCGAGGCAGTCCGAGACCTGCAGCGCAGGTTGAGTGCCGCAGGGTTCTTCAACGATGTCGGCACGGAACCGGGTGAGTTCGCCGTCGGAACCGAACGCGCCGTCTGCGAGTTCCAGCGCGACCGTGGTCTGCGCATCGACGGCCGCTGCGACGAGGTGACCTGGGCGTCGCTGGTCGAGTCGTCGTGGACGTTCGGCACCCGCCCGCTGCTCGTCACCTCGCCGCATCTGCGCGGTGACGACGTCGCCGAGCTGCAGGCTCGGCTCGCCCGGCTCGGGTTCGACCCCGGTCGTGTGGACGGGATCTTCGGTCCGCAGACCGTGCGTGCCGTCGAGGCATTCCAGTCCGACAGCGGGCTGGTCGTCGACGGCGTGTGCGGGCCGGCGACGGCGCAGTCGATCCGCCGGGTCAGCTCACAGACCGGGTCCGGTCCCGGCATCGCCGTGTTGCGTGAGCGCGAGCACCTGCGCGGGCTCCGCCGGATCGGGGACTGTCGGGTGGCAGTCGGGCACTTCGGCGGGCTCAGCGCCCTGACGAGACATCTCGTGCGGGCATTGCGAGCCGAGGGAGCGACCGTCGTCGCACTCGACGAACCGGATCCGGTCCGCCAGGCGCTGATCGCCAACGAGTTCGGCGCCGACGTCTACCTGGGGTTCGAACTGGCCGCCGAGGCCCAGGTCGTCGTGCACTACTACCGGGTGCCGGCATTCGAGTCCGTCGAAGGGCGTTCGCTCGCCGAGCGACTGGAGCGGGCGCTGCGCGCCGAGCGCTGGCAGCTCGACATCGCCCAGCCAGAGGTCACCGGTGTGCGCCTCCCGGTCCTGCGTGAGACGAAGATGCCGGCAGTGCTCGTGGTCCTCGGGCCAGCCCGGACAGCCAGCGATCACGCTGCACTGGAGGCGTCGACCGTCGTCAGGGCGATCGACGCCTGGCTGGCACGCGACATCTGACCCACAGTGCCAGCGGCGGTTATCCACAGTCTTGTCCACTCAATGTGCGTAACTGTGAAGCCGCAGTGCCGCGTCAGGCTCAGATTCCGCCGGTTGTCCACACCCTCACGTTGAGGTTCGCGCGCCTGCCAAACGGGCTCAATCGGCCTGTGGCGGCCGTTCGTCGATCAGGTGATAGATCCGTTCGAGGTCGTCGAGCCCCGCGAAGTCGATGACGACGGTCCCGCGGCGCTCGCCACCGTTGATCGAGACACGGGTCGACAGACGTTCTTCGAGCAGACGTTCCAGCTCCAGGATCCCCGGCGGACGCAGGCGCGTCGGTGCCGGGGCGCGGTCGCCGGCGCCGCTTGAGGGTTCGCTCGCCGACTCCGCCGGTTCAGGCGCCGACACCGGGGTGACCGGCATCCCCCCGGTGCGCACCGCCTCTTCCATCATCCGCACCGACCAGTTCTCGGCGGCGCAGGCCTTGGCCAGCTGCTCCTGCAACGAGCGATCCGGACAGCCGAGCAGCGCCTTGGCATGGCCGGCGGACAGGCGCCCGTCTGCGAGCAGATGCTGGACTGCGGCGGGCAGGGACATCAGCCTGAGGGTGTTGGTGATCGCCGAGCGGCTCTTGCCGACCCGACTGGCGATCTGCTCGTGGGTCAGGCCGAAGTCCTCGGCGAGCTGCTGGAACGCGGCGGCCTCCTCCAGCGGCGTGAGATCCTGACGATGGAGGTTCTCGACCAGGGCTCGCTCGACCGTGGCCAGGTCGTCGGCCGTACGCACGATCGCCGGGATCAGCTGCAACCCGGCACGCCGAGCCGCCCGCCAGCGGCGCTCACCGGCGACGAGCTGGTAGGTCCCGTCGTCGAGCGGGCGGACCAGCACCGGTTGGAGGACGCCGAGCTCGCGGATCGACGCCGACAGCTCGGCGAGTGTCTCTTCGTCGAAGTGGACACGTGGTTGATGCGGGTTGGGCAAGATGCTGCCGACGGGCAGCTCCTCCAGGCGAGCAACGTCACCCGCGCCACCCGCCGCCGCGTCGGCGGGGATCAGCGCCCCGAGGCCCTTACCAAGTCCGCTCAAGCGCGCCACCACTGATCTCCTTTGCCACGTTGCGATATGCGGTCGCCCCACGCGAGCCCGGATCGAACGTGATGATCGGCTGACCGAACGACGGGGCCTCCGACAGCCGAACCGAACGGGGGATGACCGTGCGACAGACCTTGTCACCGAAGTGCTCTCGGACCTCACGCACGACCTGCTCGGCGAGCTTCGTCCAGCGCGTCGTACATCACGCAGACGATCGTCGTGACCTCGAGGTGGGGGTTGAGGTTGCGCTTGACGAGGTCGACGTTGCGCAGCAGCTGACCAAGACCTTCGAGTGCGTAGTACTCGCACTGGATCGGGACGAGCACCTCATCGGCGGCGCTGAGCCCGTTCACGGTCAGCAGGCCGAGCGACGGCGGGCAGTCGATGAGCACGTAGTCGTAGTCGTCGATAACACCCTGCACGGCGCGGCGGAGGCGATTCTCCCGGCTGAACGCCGGCACGAGCTCGATCTCGGCGCCGGCGAGATCGAGGCTCGCTGGCGCGACGAACAGGTTCTTGACCGCCGACGGCTCGATGCAGTTCTCCAGCGGAACCTCGTGCATGATCACGTGGTACATCGACGTCTCGACGCCCCGGTTGTCGATGCCCAGCCCGGTCGACGCGTTGCCCTGTGGGTCGAGATCGACGACGAGCGTGCGATAGCCGAGCTCCGCCAGACAGGCACCGACGTTGATCGTCGTCGTCGTCTTGCCAACCCCGCCCTTCTGGTTGGCCACGGCCAGCACTCGGGGGAGTGGGCGACGGGTCACGGTGTCGGCATCGGTCATCGGTGCTGCATTCTCCGGGGGTCGCACGGACAGGTCGACGATGGATGGTCCATCGTTCACCATCGACGCCAGCGTAGCGACGTCGCTTCGATGCCTGGCGGATGTTCCACGTGGAACAGTCGTCGCTGACGCATCAGCGCGCCGTTCGATCCTCCTCGTAGCCGCAACGCGACAGCACCCGACGAACTTGGGACGAGTCGCCCACACGATCCGGTCGACCACGTCAGGCCGTTCCCAACTCGGAGGACTGCACGAGGGACCCGTCCTCGCCGATCGACCTCAGATCCGCCAGCACCCGTCAGCGCGTCGCACTGCCCACGCACAGGCCGCTTCCCGGTCTGCTGAAGCTGCCGAACGGTCTTAACACGGTGACGAGGGCGGTGAACTCGATCGAGCCGCGTGTCGCCCGCCAGCAGGATGGGGCCACTCTTGCGCCAGTGTGATGGGACCGGGTTGGGTGTCAGCGTCGGCGTGGGGATGATGCTTCGGCGGTGGCGTCGGCGTCAATCGCGGGTCGTTGGCGGCGTCGGTAGGACTCACCGTCGATGACGAGTTCGTGGGCGCTGGAGTGGGGCCGGTCGATGGCTGATTGGGCGAGGAGCGGGTCGGCCATCTGGGCGAGCATCTCGGCGGTGTCGATGGCGTCCATCGCTCGGAGCGCGAGATCATCGATGATCAGCACGTCGACGCGCAGGAGCCGGCGACCTCGGCGTCGTGGCTGTTGTCCAGCCGGCTGGCCTTCAATCGCTTGAGCAGGGTGTCGGCGCGTTCGAAGTGGACGGAGTGTCCGCGGCGGATGGCGATGTGCCCGAGCGCGGTCGCGAGGAACGTCTTGCCGACACCGACGGGTCCCAAGATGACGGCGTCGTTGCCGGCGTCGACGAACCGCAACGAGCACAACTCGTTGAAGATCGTGCGGTCGTAGGCGACGTTGGTCGTGTCGTCCCAACGGTCCAACGTCATCGACGCGTCGAGCCCGGCCGTCTTGGCGCGCAACACGGCGGACTGGATGTCGCGGCGGGTGACCTCGTCGGCGAGCAACACCTCGAGGAACTCGTGATGCGTCAGCTGCTGCTGGTGGGCGAGCGTCGACCGCTCAAGGAGCGTGTCGAGGCAACGGCCGAGCTTGACCCGGCGCAACAGGACCTTCAGCTCCGCGGTGACCGTCAGCGTAGGGCTCATGCCGACCTCTGAGCCTTGGTCGTGAACTCGGCGGGGTTGCGGGCGAACCGGGTGGCCACAGGCGGCGCCGGCGGCTGGTCGGGCTGGTCGTTCTCGGTAGCTCGCTCGAGCATCCGGCCGATCAACGCCACGCTGACCGTCTCGGCGTCGAGGGCTCGCTGGCAGGCGGTGTTGACCTTGTCCGGTCCCCACTTCTTGACCAGGCCGAGGAGCGCGTAGACCTGGCGCATCTTCGTCCACGGCAACGGCGTGTCGAGCACCGCCGCCGCATACGCGCCGACCGCCGGGCCGTGGCCGGCGGCGAGGCGCTGGAGGTGGGCGATGTCACGCAACGCGTACGTGGTCCGCTCGGCCGGGAGGTCCGCCGGGTCTGTCGAGCGGCCGCCCGGGGCGTTGGCGTGGGTGGACCTTGATCAGCTGCCCGCGATGGGTGATCCGCACCACCCGGCAGTCGGCGCGGACCTGGACACGGGCGCCGAGCAGGTTCCCCGGGACCGAGTAGAGCGCCTTGGCGATCTCGATGTGATGATCCCGATACACCCTGCACGCCGCGTAGACCGGCACGTCATAGGGCTCGCTCGGCGCCGGCAACAACACCGGCAGTTCGACCGCCCGGAAGTGCTCGGCGGGCTGGCACTGCGTCGCGCCATGGACCCGCGTGCCGGCCCGCCCGGCGCACCACGCCTCGACGCGCCGTTGGCGCCGGTGAGATCGATGAACGCCTCACCCGCCCAGAACGACGAGCGCACGAACTGGACCATCCGCTCCACACGTGGCTTGTCCGTCGGCGTGCGCACCCGGGCCGGGTCGATCACGAACCCACACGACTGGGCGTACTCGACGAACGCCTCGTCGAACCTCGACTCCAACGGGTCGGCCTTCGAGACCACCGGCGTGAGGTTGTCCGGCACCAACACCTTGAACACCCCGCCGAAGAACCGCCACGCCGCCTCGCACCCGGCGATCACCGTCTCGGTCGTCTGCGTGAAGCTGAGCCACACGAACATGTGCCGCGACACCACCGCCGTGAAGATCAACGCGTGACACACCCGCCGGCGGCCCGACTCAGGATCGTGGAACAGGCCCAAGCGGGCGAAGGCGATCTGCAACTCCCCGCCCGGCTCGCCGTCAGCGACACGCAACGTCGAGCCCTGCCCCCGGCGCGGGCCGAACTCGGTGGCCACGAACCGCTGCACCGTGCGCTCCGGCACCACCACCCCGTCACGGCCAAGGAAGCTCGCAGATCTTCACCCCCGCCACGTCCGCCTTGACCCACCCGGCGATCTGCTCGCGGTGGGCGGCCAGCATCGTCCACACCTCACCATGACGACCATCAACGCAGTGCGGACGAACCCGCTCGACCACCGCTCCCAACACCTCATCAGTCAGCTGCCCGGCACCGCCATCGGCGGTCACGCCGGCCTCCACGGCGGCGTCGACGCAGCGGCGCACCGTCTTGCGGTCCACCCGGCTCAACCGGGCCACCCGCCCGCAGACCCTCACCCCCCAACCACCACCGCAGCACTTCTCGAACCTCGAACATAGGAACCTCCCGGAACACCAAACGCCGCCTCTCGGACTGCCAACAAGAACGGCGATGCTCACCCACAAGCAGCACCGAACAGACGGACCCCCGGGGTGGTCCCATCACTGGCGGACAAGTGGTCCCATCACACTGGCGCAACCCGCACCCAGGTGGTCCCATGCCACTGGCGGGCGACAGACGCGGTCCGCCAGATCCACTACCTCGCCGCCGCGCTCAAGGCTCTCGAATCACCGAGGCTGCCGCCCGTCTCGCCGACCAGGCACGTGATGCCGGCTGGACGCACGAGGACTACCTCACTGCGGTGCTCGAGCGCGCAGTCCCCGTCCGCAACGCCTCGGGCGCGCAACAGCGGATCCTTTGGGCCGGGTTCGCTGCCGTCAAGACCCTCGATGACTTCGACTGGGACCAGCAACCCGCCGCCCCCCAGCAAGTCACCTCGCTCACCTCGGGCGCGTTCTCGACGGAGGCCCGCAACGTCGTCCTGTTCGGCCCGCCCGGCACCGGCAAAACCCACCTCGCCACCGCGCTCGGGATTGTCGCCGCCCACCACCGACACCGGGTCCTGTTCGCCACCGCGGTCGACTGGGTCGCCCGCCTCACCGACGCCCATCGCCACAGCAAATCCCAGCCGAGCTCGCCCGGCTACGCCGCTACGGGCTGATCATCATCGACGAGGTCGGCTACCGCCCGTTCGAGCAAGACGCCGCCAACTTGGTGTTCCAACTCGTGTCGTCACGCTACGAACACGCCACGATGATCGACCGCATCGTCCACCACGCCGACGTCCTCACGCTCAAAGGCACCAGCTACCGCCCGGAAGCTGATCTCGCCGATCGCCCCGCGGAACCGGTTCCGGCTGCAGGTGCTGTCCTTGCCGAGCTCGTGGAACAGCACCGCCACGTACCGGGCGCCGTCGACGTTGACCGTCACCGTGCCGGCAGACGTGTCGGCATCCGTGGCCACCGACGTCCACCCCGACTGCAGCGACGCCGGCATCTCGCCCGACGCGGTGAGAACCTCGATCTGGTACGGGGCACTGACGATCTCGGCCGTGATCGTCCCCGAACGTGGCTCACCGAGATCAGCCACGAGACCCAACCCGGACTTGCCACCGTTCGTCTCACCGGCGGACCGGAACTGCTTTCCACCCGTCACGTCATCGATCGCCTCGGCGATCGCGGTCGGGCTGACCGACCCCGCCATTCGGCGACCAATCAATCGGTAGACCTCGCGTGCGCATCCTCACGACGTTCCACGTGGAACATCACGAACGCGTTCAGCCACGGCGACGCAACCGGCGGATACCTTGCGCGACACCGTCATCATCCCAGCCGAGCCGTGCCAGCTCACCCGCCGGCCAGCGTTCGTCACCGCTGTAGTTGCCGACGGTGCCCGCCGGTGGCTCGCTGACCAACGCCAGGCCATCCGCTCGGCACAGCGGTGCGGCGAGCTGCGCGAACACCAAGGGAGCGGCAAAGCTGCGCGCCGTTACGGCGTCGAACACTCGGCCATCTCGTGCCACGTTACGCACGTCGGCATCGAGGACATCCACCCGCTCACCGAGGTCCAACCGGACCACCGCCCGTCGCAGCAGATCAGCTCGGCTCGCACGTCGCTCGATGAGTGTCAGGCGAAGATCAGAACGTCGTACGGCAATCACCAGACCGGGAAGGCCACCGCCCGAGCCGAGATCAGCCACCGCCGTGCCGTCGGGCAGCAGCCCGACGAAACGTTCGGCATGAGCGATCGCGTCGGGCAGCGAGGCTTCGCCGATCGCGCCCCGGTCGCGGATCGACGTCAAGACGGCGAGCAGTGCCGCGTTCTCATCCGCCGTCACGACGGCGTGTGCCGATCTGTGCGGTCAGCCAGCCGACACCGGATCGATGATCACCCGGCGATACGGATCGTCACCCTCCGAGCGGGTCGTCACGCCGTCCACCCCGAGCAGCGCCTCGTGGACGACCTTCCGATCCGACGACGGCATCGGCTCGAGCGCCCGAGCCGTGCCCGAGGCACGCACCTCGTCGGCGACCTGGCCGGCGAAGCGGATCAGCGCCTCCCGACGACGCACCCGATACCCGCCGACGTCCACGCGCAAGCGGGTGCTGTGATCACCGAGCCGTCGCTGCGACGCGACGCGGGCAAGATCCTGTACCGCCTGCAACGTCGTGCCCCTCGGCCCGACCAGCAGGCCGAGGTCGTCACCGGACACCTGCACCTCGAGGTCGTCCCCGTCCTTGGTGAGCGTCGTCTCTCCCCGCAGGCCGAACGCCGCGACCAGATCCTCGACGAACTGACGGGCCTGTGCTCCCACGGCGGCTGCGTTCACGGCTGGCTCCTTGTCTGTGTCACCGTTTCGGTGATCGGTCGACCTCGGCTGGCCACCGGTCGACGGCGACCCTTCGATGCTCTCAGCCTGCGTCGTCGAGCGTCGTTCATCCGGGCGACCGTCGTGCTGCTCCCGCGACTCACGACCATCCCGACCCCGCCCACGGCGGCGGTCACGATGTTCAACTTTCGGGCGAGCCTGCGTGGGACGGACGCGGGCGCGGACCCGAGCCTCACCACGTAGTCGACCGAACAGGCCGCTCTTGGGTTCGTCGACGACGACGATCTCGGCGTCGTCCTCGGCGACGCCGAGCTGATCCAACGCCAGCTCCCTCGCCTCGTCAATCGTGCGTGCGGTGGTCTCGACCCACTCCATCGTCTGCTCCTACGGCTTCTTCTTCGACGAACCAGAACCGCCGGGACGAGCCGCCCGGCCGCTCGACGGTGGTCGTGTGTTGGTCGGGCGATTCTTCGGCTGCGTCACCCGCTTGCTGTTCACCGGCGCCGGCGCGTCAGTGGCCTTGGTCGTGCCCGACCCTTTCGAACCCTTGGCCGGCAGCTGCTGTCCCCGGGCCGCCTGCGCTTCACGCTTGGCGTTGGCGAACAGACCGCCGCCACCGCCATCCTTCTTCGCCAGTTCGCGGGCCTCGTTCCCGGCAGCGATCGCCTGGCGGCCGAGCGATTCCTCACCGTGGTAGAACTTGCGCGTGATGTAGTACTGCAGGCCGATGCGAAAGACCGCCTGGGCCATGTAGTAGATGACCAGACCCGTCAAGTAGAAGAACAGGAAGACGGCGAAGATGACCGGCAGGTACTGCATCAACTTCTGCTGGGTCGGCGACATGGTCGGCGCGACCGTTGCACGAGCCGCCACCATCCGCTGCTGGACGAAGTAGAGGCTGCCGAGTACCACCACCAGCAGGGCGTAGACGATGCCCGGCCAGAAGCCTTGCTGGACCATGTGCAGCGGGCGCTGGGCCAGATCGAGGCCCCAGGACATCATCTTCGTCTGGCCGAGCAGCGAGTGGTAGAGCGCGCTGTCCTTCGGAATGAACTTGGGAGTGAACGCGCCGTCCGATCCCGTGCTCGTCAGGCCATGCAGCACCCGGAACATGATGATGAACACCGGAAACTGCAGCACCAGGGGAAGGCACGAGGCCAACGGGTTGACCTTGTGCTCCTGGTAGAGCTTCATCATCTCTTCGTTGAGCTTCTGGCGATCACCGCGGTGCTCGGCCTGCAGCCGGCGCATGTGTGGCTGCAACTTTTGCATCTCGAGCATCCCCTTGGTGCTCTTCAGCACCAAGGGCGCGGTGATGATCATCACCAGTAGCGCCATCCCCGAGATGGCCACGATGTAGTTCGGGACGAATCGATAGAACTGGGCCAGCAGCCAGCCGGCGGGTTCGTACAGGCCGATGCCGAGCATCCGCACTACCTCTCTCGACGGGGGCGCTCACGCCCCCGGTGGTCGTCGACGACGGGCTCGGGCACAGGGTCCCAGCCCGAAGGTCCAAATGGGCGACAGCGCAGCAGCCGGCGCACGGCCAGCCATGAGCCGCGTACCGCGCCGTGCATGTCCAGCGCCTCCAGTGCATAGGTGGAGCACGACGGCGTGAAGCGGCACGGCGACGGTCGCCCGTCGAACGCCCGCTGGTAGCGCACGATCCAGCGCATCAGGAAACCGGCGGCGCGGCCATGCTCGCGGCCGCGGTGATCCGTCTGACCATCAAGTCGACGCCGAACCTCAGTTCGGCGAACGACTGTTCGACGGCGTCCGGCCGGGCGCCCACCAGGTACAGACCTGCCGGCAGCGTTACGGACGACAGCAGGACGCGCAAGCGTCGTCGCAAGCGGTTGCGGGTGACGGCCGGCCCCAATGTGCGTCCGAGTGCGAACGCGACACGCGGCGGCACGAGGTTGGGATCGGCGACGAACGTGCACCACAGGACTCCGGCCCGAATCCGCCGACCATCGGTGCCGAGACGCCCGAAGGAGTTGCGGCCGCGGACCCGCCAGATCAAGCCGACAGCCGGTGACGGCCCTTGTCGCGGCGGGACTTGAGCACGGCCCGACCGGCGCGCGTGCTCATCCGCGCCCGGAACCCGTGCTTCTTCGCCCGGCGGCGATTGTTCGGTTGGAACGTGCGCTTCACGCAGCCCTCCTTGCGCTGCGCCTGGCATGGCGAAGCTGCTGGTATTCGATGGTCACGACCACGCCGGGACGGGCCGGCGAGCCAATCGCGCCAGGTTACGGCACATGACGGACGCTCCCAACCAGGGCTGTGCCACCGGAACTGCGGCCGGTGACACGGCGCCACTTCAGCCTCGCCGCGACGACTGGTAGCGTGCCAGGCTCACGGATGCCAGCCACAGCGAGTTTCCACATGATGTGGACAACACTGTGGACACGGTGGGCTGGTGTGGAGAGGTGACCAGGTGGACGAGCACGACCGGGTGTGGACGGCGGTGGCGGATCTGCTGCGCGAGCAGGTCTCCAATGCCGTCTGGTTGTCGACGTTCCAGGACGTGATCGCCCTCGACAGCACCACGCCGACCGAGCTGCGCGTCAGCGCCCCGAACAGCCACGTCAGGGACCGGATCCTGTCGCGCTACCTGCCGATGGTCCGTGACGCGCTGGAAGAGATCGGCTCGTCGGGCTGCCAGTTCTTCGTCGAGGTGCAGACGCCGGAGCCACCGAGCTTCGACCTCGCCGACGATCGACCCGGCGAGGAGTCGTTCGAGCCATCCGCCAACGGACATCTCACACTCGGTAGCGGCAACATCCCGCAGCGTGGCAGCGAGGTCCCGGGGATCAATCCCCGCTACACGTTCGACGCGTTCGTCAAGGGGACGTCGAACCAGTTCGCTCTCGCCGCGGCACTGCGCGTCGCCGAGACGCCCGGCCGCTCCTACAACCCGTTGTTCATCTACGGCTCGGCCGGCCTCGGCAAGACCCACCTGCTGCACGCCATCGGGCACTACGTCGCCGCCCACTACCAGCACGACATCGTCCGTTACGTCAGCACCGAGACGTTCCTCAACGAGTACGTCGACGCAATCCGCACGAACTCGACGGCGAACTTCAAGCGCCGCTACCGCGACATCGACGTCCTGCTCATCGACGACATCCAGTTCATGGAGGGCAAAGAAGGCCTTCAGGAGGAGTTCTTCCACACGTTCAACTCGTTGCACGGTGCGAACAAGCAGATCGTCATCTCCAGCGACCGCCTCCCCGACGCGATCCCCACCCTGGAGGAGCGCCTGCGCGGCCGGTTCAAGTGGGGCCTGCTCACCGACGTCCAGCCGCCGGACCTGGAGACTCGCCTGGCGATCCTGCGCAACAAGTCCGAGCGCGACCACATCCACGTGCCAGCGGAGGTGCTCGAGTTCATCGCCAGTCGGATCACCAGCAACATCCGCGAGCTCGAGGGTGCGCTGATCCGGATCACCGCCTACGCCAGCCTGAACGACGTCCCGATCACCATCCACCTCGCCGAAGGCCTGCTCGCCGACCTGATCCATCAGAACTACGTCAAGCCGCGCACCGACGACGAGTTGCTCAGCGAGATCGCCGGGATCCTCGGCTACAGCGTGGAGGCGCTGCGCGGCAAGAGCCGTCAACGACCGCTGGTCACGGCACGGCAAACGGCCATGTACGTGTTCCGCGAGCTCACCGACCTCAGCTACCCGGCCATCGCCCGGCTGTTCGGCGGGCGGGACCACACCACCGTCATCCACGCCGTCGACAAGATCCAACGGCTGATGAAGGAGCGCCAGCAGATCTACGACCAGGTCACCGACCTCGTCCAGCAGTTGAAGCGGGCATGACCGCCGGGTGTGGACGACGATGTGGACGCGCTGGCATGGTCCTGCGGACAACTCGACGCTGTCCACTGAATCACACGCCCGTGATTCGCGACCTGTGCAGACACAGGGACACCCGTGGGGACACGGGCATCATCGCTGACCTGGGACGATGCCGGTTCGTCCACAATCCACACCACCTATTAACGCTATTACCTGATCATCACCTTCGAATGGGAGAGGCAACGCTGTGAAGTTTCGTTGCGAACGTGAGCTGCTCGCCGAGGCACTGGCCACCGCCGGACGGGCGGCGACCGGGCGGAGCGCTGCGCTCCCGGTGCTGTCGGGGGTGCGGCTCGAGCTGGCCGGCGACGAGCTGACCGTCACCGGGACGGACCTCGACCTGACGATCCAGCTTGGCGTCACCGTCGGCGGTGACAGCGACGGGGGCGTCGTCCTGCCGGCGCGCCTCGCCGCCGAGATCGTCCGTTCGTTGAGCGACGGCAAGGTCGAGGTCGCCGTGGCCGCCGACGACGTGAGCATCACCGGTGGTCGGTCACAGTTCAGCGTCCGACCGCTGTCGATCGACGACTACCCGCGCCTGCCGACGCCGGCGGCCGACGGTGTCACCGTGCCGGCGGCCGCGTTCGGCGACGCACTGCGCCAGGTCGTCAGGGCGGCGAGCACCGACGACAACCGGCCGATCCTCACCGGCGTCTTGTTGACCGCCGAGAACGACGGGCTGCGCCTCGTGGCCACGGACTCATACCGGCTGGCCGTGCGCGACCTGGCCGACACCTCGGTGCTCGGGGTCGGCCAGAAGGTGCTGGTGCCCGGGCGGGCGCTGGTCGAGTTGCAGCGCCTGGTCGGCGGCGGCGGCGACCTCACCCTGCGGCTCGGCGAGCGTGACGCGACGTTCGAGGTCGGCGGCACCCGGCTGACCACCCGGCTGATCGAGGGCGAGTTCCCCAACTACCGCCAGCTGATCCCGCCGTCGCACCCGAACACGCTGACGGTGTCGCGCGAGGCGCTGCTCGAAGCCATCCGCCGCGTCAAGATCCTCGCCCGTGATGCCACGCCGGTGCGCCTGCGGATGGGTGGCGACGTGCTCGGTGTCTCCGCCGTCACCCAGGACATCGGCAGTGCCGACGAGGAGCTGGACGCCAGCTATGCTGGTTCCGAGCTGACGGTGGCGTTCAACCCTGACTACCTGGCTGCCGGGATCGAAGCCTCCGCGGGCGACGAGATCACCCTGTCCACGCAGGATGCGTTGAAGCCGGCCGTCGTCCGCGGCGTCGGTGCCGGCGACTATCTGTACCTCTTGATGCCCGTACGCGTGCCGTGAGAGCAAAGCGAGCGAACCAACGTCGCGGGGCGCATTGAGCAGGGTGCCGTAGGGTCGAGCCGTGATCGTACGGCGGTTGGAGCTGGTCGACTTCCGCAACTATGCCGGCGCGACGTTCGAGCTCGACCCGGGGATCACCGCCGTCGTCGGCCTGAACGGCCAGGGCAAGACGAACCTGGCCGAGGCGCTCGCCTACCTGGCTACGCTCGACAGCTTCCGTGGCGCGCCGAACGAGGCGTTGATCCGCCTCGGTGCCGATGCGGCGATCGTCCGGGCCACGGTCGTGCACGACGACGGTCGCGAGGTGCTCGTCGAGCTGGAGCTGAGCCGCCACGGCCGCAACCGGGCGCAGGTCAACCGTCAGCGGCTCGGGCGGGCCCGTGACCTGCTCGGGGTGATGCGGGTCACCGTCTTCTCGCCGGACGACCTGACGCTGATCAAGGGTGGCCCGCAGGACCGTCGGGCGTTCCTCGACGCAACGCTCGTCGCGCTGGCGGTCAAGTACGACGCGCTGCGGCTGGAGCTGGACCGGATCGTCCGCCAGCGCAACACGTTGCTCAAGCAGGCCGGCGGTCGGTTGAACGCGGAGATCGAGACGACCCTCGACGTCTGGGACGCCAAGCTCGCCGAGGCCGGCGAGCGTCTCGGGCACGCTCGGGCCGTACTCGTCGAGCGCCTCGACCCGATGGTCGGCGCGGCCTATCGGGACCTGGCCGAGCAGCCGACGGACGTGACGATCTGCTACGACCCGCCGTGGCGGCGGACCGGGCTGCTCGATGCGCTGGGCGCGGCTCGTGGCGACGACGTCCGCCGTGGGGTGTCGACCGTCGGCCCGCACCGCGACGAGGTCGAGCTGGCCATCTCGGCGATGCCGGCGCGCACCCATGCCTCACAAGGCGAGCAGCGCACGCTGGCGCTGGCGCTGCGCCTTGGCGCTCACCGCCTGGTGACCGAGCGGGCCGGTACGGCGCCCGTCCTGGTGCTCGACGACGTGCTCAGCGAGCTGGACCCGCGCCGTTCGACGAAGCTGCTCGAACACCTCCCGGCCGGCCAGGTGGTCCTGACGACGGCGGGGGTGCTGCCCGATGCGGCCCGCCCCGATGCGGTGGTGCGCATCGATGCCGGCGCCGTCCTCGACGGGGTGGCGACGTGAAGGACGAGCGTGGACTGGTGCCGTTGCAGGACAGCCTCGCCGCGGTCGTGCGCGACCTCCGCGACGACCCGGTGGGGGCTACCACCGTCGCCTCCATGGGCGGGGTGTTCGGGCGCTGGGAGGACGCTGTCGGCGCCCCGGTCGCCGCGCACGTCCAACCGGTGAAGCTCGACGGGACGCGGCTGATCGTCGAGGTCGACGACCCGGCATGGGCGACGCAGCTGCGCTTCCTGGAGGTCACGCTCAAGGAGCGCCTCGCCGCCGTCGCCGGGGCGCGGATCGACACGATCGACGTACGCGTCCGCCGCCGCTGACGAACCCAGGCGACGCAGACCAGCGGCGTTCGTGCGGGCGTGAGCACGTGGTGAAGAGCAACGCAGTTCCGCCGCCGCGTCACACCCCTCAGGTAGACTGATCGATAGTTTGCGACGACGGTTGCGGCGTCCTCCACGGAGGCTGCAGCCCAGGGGTCGCCACCACAAAAGTGCAGGTCAGCCAGCACGTTGTCGCAAGTGATCGAGGTACGAGTGTCGTCGGACGCCAAGCAACCGAATGGGGACTACGGGGCCAAGGACATCCAGGTCCTGGAAGGGCTCGATCCGGTCCGCAAGCGCCCGGGGATGTACATCGGTTCCACCGGTCTGGCCGGCCTGCACCACCTCATCTGGGAGGTCGTCGACAACTCCGTCGACGAGGCGATGGCCGGGTTCTGCTCGCGGATCATCGTCACCCTGCTGGCCGACGGCGGCTGTCGGGTCGACGACGACGGCCGTGGCATCCCGGTGGATCCGTACCCGTCCGGTCCGCACAAGGGCAAGAGCGCCGCGGAGGTGGTGCTCACCGTCCTGCACGCTGGCGGCAAGTTCGGCGGCGGGGGCTACAAGGTCTCCGGTGGCCTGCACGGCGTCGGCGTCAGCGTGGTCAACGCGCTCAGCGAACGGCTGGTCATCGAGGTCGATCGCGACGGCAAGCGCTACCGCCAGGAGTACGCCAAAGGCGGCAAGCCGCAGGGGAAGATGGAGGTCGTCGGCGACACGCCGGCCCGGGGCCGTCAGACCGGCACCACCGTCTCGTTCTGGCCGGATCCCACGGTGTTCGTCGCCGAGGGCGTCGAGTTCGTCGCCCGCACCGTGCTCGAGCGCCTGCAGACGATGGCCTTCCTCAACCGGGGTCTGGAGATCGTCTTCAAGGACGAGCGGCCCGAGCACGAACAGACCGTCACGTATCAGTACAAGGGCGGCATCGTCGACTTCGTCAAGCACCTCAACTCGTCCAAGGAGCCGCTGTTCTCCAAGGTCGCCTACTTCGAGGACTTCGACGACGACGGGCAGACGCTCGACATCGCCATGCAGTGGAACACCGGGTACTACGAGGGCATCCACGGCTACGCCAACAACATCTCCACCACCGAGGGTGGGATGCACGTCGAGGGCTTCCGCACCGCGCTGACCACCGTGCTCAACAAGTACGCCCGGGCGAAGAACCTGCTCAAGGAGAAGGACGACAACCTCACCGGCGAGGACATCCGTGAGGGGATCACCGCGATCGTCGCCGTGAAGCTGCGCGAGCCGCAGTTCGAGGGACAGACGAAGGCCAAGCTCGGCAACGTCTCGATGCGCTCGTTCGTCCAGAAGGCCACCAACGAGCGCCTCGCCGAGTGGCTGGAGGAGAACCCCACGGAGGCCGGGCGGATCGTCAAGAAGGCCTTGGCCGCGGCACAGGCCCGGGTGGCCGCGAAGAACGCCCGCAACGCCATCCGCCGCAAGACGGCGCTGTCGGGCGCGGGCATGCCCGACAAGCTCAAGGACTGCGGCAGCAACGACCCGGGCGAGAGCGAGCTGTTCATCGTCGAGGGCGACTCCGCCGGCGGCACAGCGGTGTCGGCGCGCGACCCGCGCACGCAGGCGATCCTGCCGATCCGCGGCAAGATCCTGAACGTCGAGCGGGCTCGCATCGACAAGATGCTGAAGAACAACGAGGTCGGCGCGCTGGTCACGGCCATCGGCGGCGGCGTCGGCGAGGAGTTCGACAACAGCAAGGCCCGCTACAACAAGGTGATCGTGATGGCCGACGCCGACGTCGACGGCAGCCACATCCGCACGCTGCTGCTGACGTTCTTCTACCGGCAGATGCGCCCGCTGGTCGAGGCCGGCTACGTGTACATCGCCCAGCCGCCGCTGTACTCCACCGAGGTCGGCAAGGAGAAGATCTACCTCAAGGACGACCTTGCCAAGGCCGCGTTCCTGGAGGAGCGACCGAACCACAAGAAGGAGTTCCAGCGCCTCAAGGGCCTCGGCGAGATGGACGACGTCGAGCTGCGCGAGACCACGATGGACACCGACCGCCGAACCCTGCTGCAGGTGTCCGTCGAGGAGGCCGCCGAGGCCGACAGCGTGATGAGCATCCTCATGGGTGAGGACGTGGAGAGCCGCAAGCACTTCATCCAGACCAACGCCAAAGACGTGCGCTTCCTGGACATCTGATGACCGACACACCGACCCCCCCACCCTCGGCCGACCCGATCCAGCCGATCCAGCTCCAGGAGGAGATGGAGCGGTCGTTCCTCGACTACGCGATGTCCGTCATCGTCTCGCGGGCGCTGCCCGACGTGCGCGACGGCCTCAAGCCGGTGCACCGCCGGATCATCTGGGACATGGAGGAGCAGGGCTTCCGGCCCGACCGCCCGTACGTCAAGTGCGCCCGCGTCACCGGCGACACGATGTCGAAGTATCACCCGCACAGTGGCGGGGCGATCTACGACGCGCTGGTGCGCATGGCCCAGCCGTTCTCGCTCCGCCACCCGCTGATCGACTTCCACGGCAACTACGGCAGCCCCGACTTCGGCCCGGCCGCGGAGCGTTACACCGAGTGCCGTTTGGATCCGCTGGCGATGCAACTGCTCGCCGACATCGACGAGAACACCGTCGACATGAAGCCGAGCTACGACGGGTCGCGCGACGAGCCGGTGGTGCTGCCTTCGCGGTTCCCCAACCTGCTGGTCAACGGCAGCCAGGGCATCGCCGTCGGCATGGCCACGAACATCCCGCCGCACAACCTCGGCGAGGTGATCGACGCCACCATCCACCTCATCGACCACCCGGAGGCCGGTCCCGACGAGCTGATGCAGTTCGTCAAGGGACCGGACTTCCCGACGGGGGGCAGCATCCTCGGCCGCGCCGGGATCATCGACGCCTACCGCACCGGTCGCGGCAGCGTGAAGATGCGGGCCACGGCCGACATCGAGGAGCTGCGCAACGGCCGCTTCCAGATCGTCGTCACCGCACTGCCGTACCAGATCAGCTGCTCGGCGATCGCCGGACGGATCCAGGAGCTGGTCGACGACGGCAGCCTCGACGGGATCGCCGACGTCAACGACGAGACCAGCGGCAAGACCGGCACTCGCCTGGTGGTCAAGCTCAAGCGCGACGCCAACGCCAACGTCGTGCTCAACAACCTGTTCAAGCTCACCCAGCTGCAGACGAGCTTCGGCGTGAACATGGTGGCGCTGGTCGACTCGGTGCCGCGCACGCTGAACCTCGCCCAGGCGCTGCACGGCTACATCGACCACCAGGTCGAGGTGATCACCCGGCGCACCGAGTTCCGGTTGCAGAAGGCGCGCGAGCGCGAGCACGTCCTCGAGGGCCGGATCAAGGCGCTCGACGTCATCGACGAGGTCATCGCCCTCATCCGGGCGTCGGAGAACCCCGAAGCGGCGCGTGAGGGCCTGATGGCGACGTTCGGCTTCACCGAGATCCAGGCTCGCGACATCCTGGAGATGCGCCTCGCCCAGCTCACCCGGCTGTCGCGCATCGACCTGGAGACCGAGCTGGCCGAGGTCCGTGAGCGGATCACCGAGCTGGAGTCGATCCTCGCCGATCCGGTCAAGCTGCGCACGGTGATCAAGGACGAGCTGACCGCGGTGAAGGACAAGTTCGCCACGCCGCGGGTGTGCCAGATCACCCACGACATCGGCGAGATCACCGACTTGGACCTGGTCGACGACAAGGAGCTCGTCGTCGTGATGACCGAGGCCCAGTACGTCAAGACGGTCGAGGCCACAGCGTTCAAGACCCAGGGCCGCGGCGGCCGCGGCGTCAGCGGGGCGAAGCTCAAGGCCGACGACCTCGTCCGCCACGTGCTGTTCACCACGGCCCACGCCTACCTGCTGTTCTTCTCCAACCGCGGCCGGGTGTACCGCCTGCGCGCCCTGGACCTGCCCGAGCGGGAGCGCACCGCCAAGGGCATGCCGATCGTCAACCTGCTGCCGTTGCAGCCGGGCGAGACGATCGAGGCGATCATCGACACGCGCGACTTCGCCGGCGAGCGCAACCTGTTCTTCGCCACCCGCCAGGGCGTCGTCAAGAAGACCTCGTTCCACGAGTACGACAACGGCCGTCGCGACGGCCTGATCGCGCTCAACCTGCGCGACGGCGACGAGCTGGTGCGGGTGATCGAGACCAGCGGGACCGACGACATCTTCATGGTCAGCCGCAAGGGCATGACCATCCGCTTCAACGAGGACGAGGTGCGGGCGATGGGCCGCGCCGCGTCGGGCGTGCGCGGCATGAAGCTCAAGCCCGGCGACGAGGTGGTCAGCTGCGACGTCGCCCGCGACGAGACGGCCATCCTGATGGTCACCGAGGCCGGCTACGGCAAGCGCACCCAGCTCGACCGGTTCAACGTCCAGGGGCGTGGCGGGCAGGGTGTCATCGGCATCCGCCTCACCGGTCGCAAGGGCATGGTGGTCGCGGCGTTCATGGTCGGCCTCGACGACGACATCGTCGCCGTGTCGAGCGGCGGGGTCACGATCCGGATGAACGTGCGGGAGATCTCCTCGCAGGGTCGCGACGCCACCGGGGTGCGGGTGATGAACCTCGACGACGGGCAGACCGTCGCCTCGGTCGCCCTGATCCTCGCCAACGACGACGACTGACGGTCGCGTCGTCGGATCGCCCGCTCGGCGGGCCGCATCGCGCCACGTTGCTCCGGCATCGGCGCCGAACATGTGCTGCTCATGTGGAGGTGTCGCGATGCGCGAACCATCGAAGGACCATGACCCGGATCGTGGCCAGGCCACGATGCTCCTGCTCGGCTGTGTGGCGTTCGTCGCCGTGGTCGCGGTCGGCGCCGGTGCGCTCGGTGTGCGGATCGTCGCTCGCCAGCGGGCTCAGGTCGCAGCCGACGCCGCGGCGCTCGCCGGCGTGACGTCGGGGCGTTCTGGCGCATCGGCACTCGCCACGGCGAACGGCGCCCGGCTGGTGACGTACGCGCAGGAGGGTGACGATGTCGTCGTGGTGGCCGCCGTCGGTGACGAGCGGGCCAAGGCGCGGGCTACGGACGGCCCCTGACCTGCCCCGATGTGGGGAGCGCCCGATATCGGCGCCGGGCGTTCTCTACACTCGCGGAGGTGGACAACGCCGCGATCCCGGCCGGCCAGGGTCGCGGCTCGCGCGCCGGCACCAAGCCGCGTCCTGACGAGGCCCCGGCCGACGGGTCGACGGCGAACGCCGACGGCGGTTCGACCGGCGATTCCGAGCCGTCGAACGGCAACGGCAACGGGCGCGGCGGCAATGGCAACGGCAACGGGCGCGGCAATCGTCGCAAGCGTCAAGCCGCTGCGCCGGGCGGCGTGGTCGGTGATCCGCTGGCGGGACCAGCCGTCGCGGTGACCGAAGCGGCCGAGCAGGCCACGGCGCAGCAGGTCGGCTCGTCGCCGGACGGCTCATCCTCGGCCGCCGTTGCGCCGGAGTCTGCGCACTCCCCAGGGAGCGTGCAGGGCGTGTCGCCGACCGTTTCGGCGGTGCCGCCTGGCCCTGACGGCGACGGCTCGAGCACGCTCGTCGAGACCGAACCGCGCGCCGACGATCCGGGTGACGGTGGCCCGCCGTTCACCAAGGGTCGCCCGTTCGGCCGGTTCCTCGGCCGCCGACAGAAGCCGCCAGTCGCTGGCGCTGATGTGGACGCCGACCCGGAAGCGGCTGCCGCCGCGGTCTCGCCGCCGGGCCACGACCTGCCGCCGGGGGCGACGCCACTCGTGGCGATCCCGCTGGTCGGTCCTCCGGCAACTGCGCCGGCGACCCCGGTGACGCGGCCGGAGCCCGTCGTCACCCGGGTGGAACCGTCCAGCACGCCGACCGCGCCGACGCGCGTCGCACCCGTCGTCGTCCCGGTCGTGGCACCGACCGCCGACCCGAGCGGCGGGCTCGTCGCCCGCAAGCTCACCGCGCCGCCGGGAGCGGCCTCGCTCGACGTCCCGCTGGAGCCGGAGCCGACGATCACCGTCCCGCTCGGGCGCCGCACGGGTCGCCCGTCGGTGACGTTCCAGCGCCGCCGTACCCGGCCTCGTGTCCGCCGCGTCACTCGCGTCGTGCGCCACGTCGACACGTGGAGCGTGTTCAAGGTGGCGCTGGTGTTCAGCGCGTTCCTCTACGCCGTCACCCTCACCGCCGGCGTGCTGCTGTGGCACGTGGCCATCGCCACCGGCACGATCGACAACGTCGAGCGGTTCTTCGAAGGCTTCGGCTGGGAGAGCTTCCAGTTCAAGGGCGGCGAGATCTTCCACAACGCGTGGATCGCCGGCCTGTTCATCGCCGTCGGCCTCACCGGCCTCGCCGTGCTGCTGGCGACGTTGTTCAACCTGATCACCGATCTGGTCGGTGGCGTACGCGTCAGCGTGCTCGAAGAAGAGGTCCTCGCCCGCCGCGACCGCACCGCCCGGATGGTGGTCGAAGACGACCCCGACGCTGCGCTCCCGTACGACCAGGCCCGCTCCGGTTGAGAGTCCCGCCGCCCAGCGGTAGCGTGACCGCTCGCATTGCGGGGCTATAGCTCAGTCGGTTAGAGCGCATCCCTGATAAGGATGAGGTCGCAAGTTCGATTCTTGCTAGCCCCACCGCAACACACCAGGTCAGCGGAGGTGCTGGCCTGGTGTTTGTCATTTTCCGCCGGGGCCAGGTGCACACCAGGTGCACAGTTCCGACATGCGGCCGTCCGGACATGCGGCCGTCTCGTTCCACCGATCACCGAGGGCGGGTCCCCGTGGCGACGCGAGGTCAACCTTGCCTGAGTCCACCGGCACGAGGGTGGCGACGAATGTCGTCCGCTCTCCAGCTGGCTGAGCTGACGACCAAGTCGCGCGTGCTCGCCCTAGTCAACGCTGGCCAAGTCAACCCCGTCGGCGATCGGTCGCTGTTGGTGCTCAGCCTGTGAGGCCACGCTTTCGGCGACGTGACCGGGTGGGCGGCACGCTCGGGTGCGTCTTGCAGGACCCCCCGGCTGGCCCGATGTCGAGCCGGGACGCGCCCACAGGCCCTAACGCATGGCAGACCGTGTCCTGGGGTGTTGTCTCGGGGAGACCGAACACACCGGATGGTAAAGTCGTGACCGTACGGGAAGGCTTCGTGCCCCCGTCGCTCCTTGAAATCCCATATTCCACACCACAGCAGGAGGGAAACGCCATGAGCGTTTCATTCTCTGTGCAGCGGCCGGCCCGGTAAACCTCCGTGCCCGCCGTTGCTTCAGAACTGGTCGGTGCGGGAATCTCGCTAGGAATCCCCCTCGTTGGAGTTGTCGTTGTCTGGACAGTCGCACTCAGACGCTTCTTGCGTCCGGTCGCCAAGTCGATAGACACAGTCCAGCAGAACGGCGGCAAGGTGAGCGTCGAGCTGACGCCCACCAAAATCGCCTTCAGCGTGGAAGTCCCAGCAAGCCCCGCCGACTTAGCTTCTGGAGAACAACGGCCACCAGCTGGCCCGTAGGTTGTGCAACACGGATCTGCTTCAGAATCGCTCAGCGGAGCACCCTGGCAGCATGGCTTCGGCTCTGACGAACGTCTGACCGAGCCGCTCATCTGACAGCGAGTACGTGTGACAAGCCTTTGTGTGGATTGCTCAGAATGAGACTTCGCCTGAGCTTCGCTCTCACACGCCCGACCATTCGACCATGTGTCATAACAAGGCAGGCGTCTGCTTGCGAGGCGCTCCTAGCTTTTCTCACTCCTGACCGATTCGCTCAAGGGGACTGTCCGCACAGCAGCGCGTCCAGCACCGTTCGTTTTCCCCTCAAACTTCGGAGGCATCGTCAGACCTCACGTCATGGGACTATCAACTCAACCAAATTGACTCGGCGCCACGGCGTCTAGTTGGTCGCGTTCGCGCGCCGGGCTCTCCAGACGTACCGACTGGTAGGTTGAGCCTTCGCCAGTAGCAGTCCCTTTGGCTCTGGAAAGGGACTCGTAAGCGCGTTTGAGCGCATGTTCATCCTTCCGAGACGGCTGGTCGCGACCCGCATCGTCCCAGGACATGGGACGCTCCGCGTCGGTCGCTTGCGGTTGTTCATCATGGATGCGCCACTTGATCTGACGGCCGAGCCGGACGCCCACGACTGGCCCGTGGCGGCGAACCTCGGTGACACCGTCGCCGGCTGCTTCACCATCCGCGAAGTGATGCGGCTCTACCGCATCGGTCGTTGCACGGCGTACGACCAAGCGCGCTTGTACTTGGAGGGCGGTCCAGGGCATGGCATCCCGTGCATCCGGCTCGGGCACAGCATCCGGTTCCCGATCGCGTGGATCGAGGCGCACATCGGAGGGCTTCCGCTCGACGACGGGTGAGTGGCAGTTCACAGCCTGCAGCGGTGCGAACAAGATTCACCCGACATCGGGCTGGACCATCCACCATCACTGTGTGACCCTGTGCCTACCGTGCGTAGTCAGTCCGGGTCGCTTTGACCGGGACGTATCGGGACACCGGTGTCCCCTCCAGAAGCTCTCGATGAGAGGAGCTGGCAGTGGCGACCGTGGGTTGTGTCTTGCGTGCGTTCGCCGGATTGGATCCGACGACTGAGGTTCGACTGATGCAGGTCGAACGCAACGGAGAGGTCAGCACGTTCGTGTTGGCCGAGATCGACGAGGTGCACGTCGAGCACGACGCTCGCACGGGCGCCCCGCAGGCCGTGTGGCTGGTGGCTCGGAGCGCCCAGGCGCCGCCGACGAGTGCGGCGATCCCGCGGTCGTGGCCCGTTCGCCGAACTGGCTGCGGCTGTGTCATCTCGGTCCCGGTGCGTCCGGCGTCGAGGGTCTCGACGATGGCGGTGCGCTGTCCGCACTATGAGCCGAGCCGGGTCGCGCTGGCGGCGGCGGAGCGATCGTCGTGAACATTTCTCGAGATTCGTGGGACGCGACCGGCCGGTCGGTTGCGGTTGGAGTCATGGCGATCGATTGGGCGCGCCGCGTCGGCATGACTTGCTCGTCGGCGCGCACCGGCAAGCTGAGGAGGTTCGTGGCATGACGTTGAGTCACGAGGCGCCGCCGGCGTCACGAGTCGATCCGAACGAGCATGGGGCCACCGAGCCCCGCCCGCGCCGGACGCGCATGCGCCACCGTCGCAATCCGCTGGAGCGCGTGACGGCGTCGATGGTGATCGGCGTCGTCGCCGCGCTGTTGGCGTTCTCGCTGACGGCCCTGGTCCTACGCGATCGGCGGGAGACCGTCGCCGTGGCGGTCGCCACCGAGCGGATCCCGGCCGGGGCGACGATCACGCCGTCGATGGTCAGGGCGGTGTCGATGCCAACCTCCGTCTCGTTCTCCGGTGATCTCGTCCCATACTCGGACGTGGGCGGCGGCGCCGTTGCTGCGCGCACCGTCCAGCCGGGCGAGCCGGTCACGCGCAGCGCGGTCGGTTCGGCAGCGGCGTCCAACGGATCGCGCGTGATGGCCATCCCGGTGGACTCGTGGCAGGCCGTCGGCGGTGAGGTCGACATCGGCGACCAGGTCGACGTCATCGACACCGGTTCGGCCACACCGCGCTACGTGCTCACCTCGGCGGCCGTCGTCGGTCGAGCGACGAACGACAGCGGCGGTGGGATCATCACGTCGGGCAACGGCAAGCTGTGGCTGAACGTCGAGGTGTCGGCGGAGCAGGCGCTCGACCTCGCTGCCATCGTCGACGCCGGCAAGTTCGTGGTCGTCCGATCGACCGGTGCCGCCGATCAGCCCCCGCCGGCCGATACGCCCTCGACGACGGAGCCCGGCTGATGTCCGCCGACCGGGCGTTGCGCGTCGGAGTGGTGCTGTCGACGGCTGACTGGTGGAGCCGCTTGAACGCCTACGCCGCGGACCACGGCTCGAACGTCGAGGTCGTGGTCGTGCGTGACGCGCAGGCCGTGCTGCAATCCGGGCTGCAGATCGTGTGCGCCGACGACTCGGTGCTGTGGTTCAACCGGTCGATGGTCGTGCAGGCCGAGGCAGCCGGGATCACCGTGGTCGGCATCCGCTTCTCGCAGGACGTCTCGAGCGACGAGCGCCTGGCGGCGATGGGGATCGGGCATCGGCTGAACGACTCGGTCGCGCCGGCGGCGATGATCGACCTGCTGGGCCGGCTTCGTCCGTTTGAGTCCTTCGACGAGATCGTCGCGGGCCTGGAGCCTCCGTCGCCGGGCGGTGACGGATCGAGGATCGTGGTGGGTGGTCCGCCCGGCGCTGGAGCGCGGGAGATCGCTATCGGGTTGGCAGCAGAGGTCGGTCGGGCCAGCTCGACGATCCTGGTGGACTGCAGCGAGTCGTCGCCGGGTGTGGCCCGGCGCCTCGGCTTGCGGTTGCAGCCGCACGTCCTGGACGCCGCCAAGCTCGGTCCGGGTGTCGCGCTGGCCGACGTGCTCGGCCGTCCGGCTGACGGGCTCGAGTCACGCGCGCTGCCGTTCGACGTGATCTGCGGTCTTCCGTCGCCATCGGATTGGCAACGGCTCTCGCCGGCGATGGCCGACGACGTGCTCGCCGCATGCACCGCCAGCTGGCGGTACAGGGTGGCGACGACGTCACCGACGATTGAGGACCTGGGCCGGTGGGTCAACCGGTACGCGGTGAGCAGGTACCTGCTCGGCTCGGCCGACGTGGTCGTCGCCGTGTGTGAGGCGACCCCGCGCGGCGTGGTGCGCTTCGTTGACTGGCTGGCAGATGCCCAGACGCCTTCTCCGGTACGGGTCGTCGTGAACAAGACGCCGAAGTCCCGGTTCGTGGTCGGCGAAGTCGTCGAGCAACTTCGGTCGTTGTGCGGCGATCACATCGATGTCGTCACCACGGTGCCGTTCGATCGTCGGGTGGCGATCGCCGAGTGGGACGCGTCGCTGCCGACGAGAGGCGCGTTCACCCGGGCGATGCGCTCAGCCGCTGGAGCGCTCGTGGCCAGTCCGGCGGTGCGGGAGGAGGTCGGCGCATGACGTCCGTGGAGAACGCCGTGGCGCGCAACGGTGTGGCCGGTTCGGGGCCGGTGAGCACGCACGAGTTGCTCCGCCTGCGCATCCAGGAACGTCTGCGTCGCGACGGCGCCGACGACGCCGCGGTGGCGAGAACCGGCCAGCGCGATCCGCAGACGGTGAAGGCGGTCATCCGCGAGGTGGTCGACGCGTACCAGCGCGAGGCAGACCGCGGCGTCGGCGTGGGGCGGTTGACGCGTCAGGACGAGACCGTCGCGCGGCTGGAGCGCAGCCTGCTGGAGGCGGGCCCGCTGACGAAGTACTTCGTTCATCCCGAGTCTCGCCGACGAGGTGATGCTGAAGGGTGGCGTGATCACCGCCGTGGGCCGCGACGGTCGGCAGAGTGTCGATCCGGAGCCGACGTGCGCCGCCGAGATGACGGCGATCGTCACCCGCCTGCTCGCCGAGGCCGGCGCGACCGTCGATCTCGAGCACACGGTCGTGGTTCGCCAGATCTGGGGCGACCAGGTACGCGCCTCGGTATCCATCCCGCCGACGGCTTCGTGTCTGGACTGCACGTTCCGCATCTACCGGCAGCAGCGCACCACGTTCGCCGACCTGGTCGAGTGGGGAGCGCTCACCCCTCCCGCGGCGAACCTGCTGGTCGCGGCGCGGCACGCGCGGACGCGCACGGTCATCAGCGGTGAGCCGGGCTCGGGGAAGTCGACGATCCTCGGCGCGTCGATCGCCGCGACGCCGTCGACCACGAACGTGCGCATCAACCAGCGGTACCGGGAGCTGTCGACCACACAGCACCCGGGCGGCGACTGGACCGCCGGGCCGGCCGGCAAGGACCTCGGCGAGTTGGCGGCGTTGATGCTCAACTTCGCGCCCGACCTGGCGGTGATAGCGGAGACGCTGGGGGCAGAAGCGAAGGAGCTGATCCGCGCTGCGAACTCGGGCTGTGGATTTCTCACAACGGTCCACAGCTTGAGTGCCACCGAGGCGATGAACACGCTGGCCGTCGCGGCCAAGAGCGGCTCGCCGGCCGACTCGACGGCGGAGCTGCGCCGCACGTTCGCCCGGCTGATCGACATGGTCGTGTACTGCGAGGCCACGCCGCTGCACCTCGTCGACGACCGCGGGCGGCTGCGACAGGTGATGGAGATCTGCAGCGTCCCGCCGCAGCTGAGCGACGACGAGTTCGTGCTCGAGCCCATCTTCCGACGCGAGCAGCTCGGCGCGCGGCTGGAGTTCTGCGGTCACGGCGCGATCGGCGCCGAGCTCGAGAAGCGGATCAACCGCGCCCTGCCCGGCGGGATCACCGTGCGTGCGCTGTGCGAGGGGACGGAGTCGTTGCCGTGACGCTGTTCATCGCGTTCCTCGCCGCAGTGGCCGCCTACCTGCTCGTCAGCGGGCTCGGGCCCAGGCCACCCAAGCGTCCTCGGCGTCGTCGACCGCAGCCGCGTCGTGAGCCGCTGGTGCTGCGCCTTCGCCAGGCCGGCGTCACGATCAGCGCCGCCCGCTACCGCGCGACGATCGTCGCGTCGGCCGTCGGCGTGTTCGTCGTCGTCTACGGCCTGACCGGCACGGTCGGTCTCGCCCTGATCCCCGCCACCGCCGTGGGGTTCGCCCCGAGAACGTTCTACGCCCGCCGACGACGCAAGGCGTTAGAAGCGCGAATGGCCGCGTGGCCCGAGGCGATCAGGGACGTGCTGTCGTCGATCTCCGTCGGGTCGACGCTGCAGCGGGCGCTGGTGGCGCTCGGCGACACCGGCCCTGAACCGCTGCGCCCGGTGTGGCGGCGGTTCGCGCTCAACGCCGCCGTGCTCGACGTCGCGGCGGCGCTGGAGCAGGTCCGCCTCGACCTTGCCGACCCGGTGTCGGACCGCGTCGTCGAGACATTGCAGGCAGCGAACGAGCGTGGTCAGACGGTGATGATCGACGTGCTGCGCACGCTCGCCGATGATGTCGCCAAGGACCTGCAGCTCAACGAGCAGATCATCACCGGCCAGACCGAGGTGAGGGCGCAGGCGTTCGTCGCCGTCCTCCTGCCGTTCGCCGTCCTGTTGCTGTTGGTCACCACGAACGCCGGTTTCGGGCGCTTCTACCGATCGTCAGCCGGCTTCGTGGTCATCTGCGTCGGGGCGCTGATGGCGCTGCTCGGCTGGAAGCTGATCAACGCCCTCGGCAAGATCCCGAGCGAACCGCGCGTCCTCGGTCGGCCTGAGGTGTCGCGATGAGCGGGCAGATCCTGGCGATCTCGGCGGTGTCGGCCGTCGCCGCGCTGTTCCTGGTGCGTGGCACGGTCCGGACGCCGAAGCGCCTGTCGCTGCGGCTCGCGCCGTACACCGAGCGCAGTCGTGGACGGCTGGGCACATCCGTCCCCGCGGCGCAACAGCGCGAGTCGTCCGTGTGGGGGCCGATCGTCACCTCCGCGTCGAGCTGGCTCGCTCGCGCCGCCGACGCAGGCAGCTCCGTCGACCTCGAGCTCCGGCTCCGGCGCGCCGGTCTCGGCCACCTCACCGCTGGCCAGTATCGGCGCAAGCAACTCGCCTACACGGTGACCGGCCTCGCCGTCGGCGTCGCCATGGCGGTCGTGCTGCGGTTGTCGACGGTGGCGGCGTTCGTCCTCGCGGGAGCCTTCGCGTTGGCTGGCGCACTGCGTTGGCGATCGCGGCTCGACCACCTGACGAACGAGCGGCGATTGCGGATGCGCGCCGAGGCCCACACGGTCTGCCAGATGCTCGCCGTTTGGCTTCGCACCGGTGACACACCTGCCGGTGCGCTCGCCTGCCTCGCACAGCGAGCGAACGGCATCGTTCCCGGCGAGCTCGCCGAGGCGGCCGCCCAGATCCGATCGGGCGCCACGCCAACCGACGTCCTCGAACGGTCCGCCCAACAGACGGCCGAACCGTCGGCGGCCCGGCTCTATCGCCTGCTCGGCGCGACCTGGGCGGCGTCGGGCGACCCGACAGCGCTGCTCGCGCTCGCCGATGACCTCCGAGCCTCCCGCCGAGACGCCCTCGCTCGGACGATGGCCAAGCGACGCGTGGCCATGGCTCTTCCACTCGTCGCGGTCATCGCACCGATCCTCATCCTCTTCGTCGCCGCTGCGCTTCCGTCGATCATCTTCGGCCGCTGAACCCGCCCTCCAGAAAGGAACCCAGACATGATCCCGACCCGCCAGACCCCAGCACTCACGGCGTTGCGCCGCCGACTCCGCGAGGCACCCAGCGACGCCGGCCAAGCCGTGACCGAGATCCTCATGTACGGGGCGATCATCGTCGGTGTCATCGTCGTCATCGGCGCCGCCCTGCAGGCGCTCGGCGTCAACATCATCGAGAAGATGTCCAGCGTCCTCGGGATCTGACCGCAGCGTTCCGTTCGTGTCGAGTCGCGTCGTCTCCCGAGCTCGCCGCCTGCGCGGCGACCGCGGCGAGGGTGTTGTCGCGCTCGTGCTCGCCACCGGGTTCGTTCTGATGCTCCTCGTGCAGATCCTCAACGTGGTCGTGTTCACCTACGGCAAGGGCTCGGTTCGCACTGCACTCGACGAAGCCGCCCGCGCCGGCGCGCGCCAAGGCCTCGCCGCGTGCGAGGCGACCGGCAGCCAGGTGATTCACGAACTGCTCGGCGGATCGATGGCCGACGGCGTGACGATCAGTTGCTCCGACGCCGGCCGATCCGTCAGCGCCACGGCAACGGTTCACTTCGACGGCTGGCTGAGCTCTCTCGCCGACTACGACGGCATGTTCAGCGCGTCCGCCGCGAAGGAGGACCGATGACGACCCGTCGCCTCGCCGGCGACCGTGGTTCCACGGCCGTCGAGTTCCCCCTCGCCGTCGGCCTCATCCTGCTCCCCGTGGCCGTGCTCGTGATGGTCATCCCGCAATGGCCTGAGCGCCAGACCGTCGCCACGGCCGCGGCCAAGCAAGCCGCCACGCTGTACGCCACCGGCGACACATCGTCCGCAGGCGCTGCCGCCGCGTCAGCCGCAGTGCAACAGGCAGCCGCGAACTACGGCCTGCCCGGTCTGCGGCTGGAGCTGAGCGGCGACTGGTGCCGCGGCTGCACCGTCACCGCCAAGGTCACGGTCGACATCCCGGCGGTGCAGGTGCCGACGATCGGCACCATCGGCGGCGTCCGCTGGACTGCCGCATCCTCGGCGAGGGTCGAGGACTACGCATCGAGGTCGACACCATGACCGCGCGCAGATCCCACGACGATCGCGGCTCGATCACCCTGTGGGTGCTCGGTGTCACGCTGGTGGTCATGTTCGTCGGATGGTTCTCCGTGACGCTGTGGACCGGCTCGGATCAGCGTCGCCAACTCGCGGCGGCGGCCGACCAGGCTGCCCAGGCAGGAGCCACGGCGCTGGACACGGCGACGTTCCGCACGAGTGGTGTCCGCCAACTCGACCCCACTGAGGCTCGCCAACGCGCCATCGCCAGCCTCGCCGAGCAGCACATCGACCGACTGCTCACCGACTACCGCGTCGACGCGTCGACCACGCAGGTCACCGTCACCCTCGACGGTGAGGTCGACATCGGCCTCTTGCGGATCTTCGACCGCGGCGACGGCTCGGTCGCCGTGCACGTGAGCGCAACCGGCTACCCCCAAGGAGCAACGCCATGAAGCGCGGCCTCGGTCTCCTCCTCCTCTGCCTCGTCGCCACCGCGTCGTGCAGCAGCGGGTCGTCCTCGCCCACCACCGCCTCGACCGCGCCGTCGACGACGACCACCGTCGCGCCGACGACGGCATCGTCCACGACCACCACCGACTTCGCCACGACGACGACGGCAGCCACGACCACGAGCACCTCGACCAGCACGATCCCAGTGGAGACCGCGCCCACGTCGACCGTCGCGACACCGATCGCCGCCGACGATTGGAAGGCCGTGCTCGAAGAGCTCGACCGTCGAGTCGTGTCCCTCTACGCCCAGCCCGACCTCGCCCGCATCGGCGACTACTGCGCCACGGGAAGCGGCTGTTCGTCCGGCCTCGAATCGCAACTCAGCGACGCGATCGCGAAGGGCGAGCACGTCGAGGGACAGCACCCCTTCGAGGTCACCGAGGTGACCAACGCGACGGTCGGCGACCCGACCCAGACCGGTCAGCGGATCGCGACGGTCGAGTTCGTGATCGCGCCCGACAGCCCGCCACCGGCGCGCCTGGTGGACGCCCAAGGCAACCTCGTCGACTCCCTGTCCGTCACGACCACGCCGTCCCGCGGTCGCTTCACGCTGGTGTCGGTCGACGATCCGATCCTGCCATGGCGACTCCTGCTGGCCGAGAGCCTGGGACCGGCCGGATGAGGGGAGTCGGCCGCGGACTCGTCGTGACCGTCGCTGCGGTCGCCGTCGTCGTGGCGTTCTCTCGCGTCCGGTCGGTGATGGCCGAGTGCACCACCGATCCGATCACCCGAGTGACCAAATGCCTGCTGTTCACCCCACCGCGTCCGGCCAAGCTGCTGAAGCTCGGCGACGGCCGGACCTCCTCGTTCGAATGGGTCCAGACTCCGTTCGAGATGGACGCCGAGACACGCGCTCGCTCCGACTTCTGCGCACGGACCGTGAGCGACGGGCTGACGACGACCATCCAGTACGGCGACACACCGGTCGTCTTCCTGCGCAACGCCCTCACAGGAACGCAGGTCATCGCGCCCCACCTCATCTGCCTCTTCCCGGGCGATCCGGCGCCTCAGCCGCCGCCGCCTCCGCCGTCGAGCGCCGAGTTCGTCGAAGCAGCCCGCGCCGTCCTGACGACCCAGGCCGACCTCAACCCGCGCCAGGAGATCGGTGGACTCACCGGACTCGACACGTGGATGTGGTGCGACGAGCCAGGCGAGGTCCAAGTCGATGTCGCGCTGAGGGGATGGACCGCCGAGGCGACGATGGACGCAGTCGGGTTTGCCTGGGCGGTCAGCGGTGTTGCCGATCAGGCACTGACGGCGGGCCACTGCGGCTCGGAAGCCTCGCCGGCGGCAACGTGGATGCCCGAGACCAAAGGCTCGTACGAGATCGTCCTCACGTCGACGTGGGCAGGATCGTGGCAACTGGCGTACCAAGGCGTCGACGCTGGCGTCTTCCCGCTCGGTCCGGTCGACTTCGCCACCCCACCACTCGCCTACGCCGTCGGGGAGTACCGCGGCGTGCTCACACCGCCAGGAGCCGACCAGTGAGCGTGCCTGGGTTGGCGACGTCGCAGGTTCCCGCCGACCGAGCTCCTGTCGTCGCGTGGTGCGTGCTCGGCGTCATCGGCGTCGGGTGCGGTCACGTCGCGCCGGCTTTCGTTCTGCTGGTGTGGGCCGTTCCCGTGGTCTGGGCGGCGACGGTCGACGCGCGGGTCGGTCGACTTCCCGACGGGATCGTGCTGCCCGGGATGGCGGTCGTCGCCGCCGTGCTCGCCGTCTCCGCGTTGTGCAGTGGCCGACCTCGGCCTGGGGGTCCGCTTGCCGGAGCTGCCCTCCTCGGCGTCCCGTTCCTGCTGCTGCACCTCGCGACGCCGACCGGCTTCGGGTTCGGCGACGTCAAGTACGGGATCCTGCTCGGGCTCGGGGTCGGGTTGGTTCACCCGGGTCTGGTGATCGTGGTGTTCGCCTCGGCCGCGGTCTTTCAACTGGTGGTGGCCTGGGGTCGTCTCCTGCCTGCCCAGCGCGTTGCCGGCGCGGACCGACGATCGGCCCCGTTCGGTCCGACGTTGGCACTCGCCGCTGTGGGGTGGTTACTCGTGTCCCTGACCGTCGGAGGAGGACGATGATGCGGTTGCTTCGACCATTCGCCTGGTTGTGCGCGTCGCTGGCCGCACTTGGCAGCTTCGCCTGGCTCGGCTCGATCTCCCCGCACCCGCTCCGATGGTCTGACCCGCAGGCCTGGCTCGCCAGCGTGGCGTTCGAGGACGCGCTCGTCGAGCTGGCACGGTGCGTCGGCTTGATCCTGGCGGCCTATGTCGTGGTGGTCGCGCTGCTCGCTCTCCTCGGCGAGCTCGCGTGGCTCACCCGAGCCTTCTCGCTTGCCCGTGTGCTGCACGCCGTCACCGGGGCCATCGCGGTCCCCGCACTGCGCCGGCGCATCGCCGGCGCGTCGATGTCGGCGGTCCTCAGTGTCGCCGGCGCCGCGTCGATCGGCGGTCGTGCGCTCGCCAGCGCACCCGTCGTGCAGACGACCGGCGTGTCTCCGCAGCGCGAGCTTCCGGATCCGCGGAACGTGCTGCCGGCCGGCGTGGCCCCGAGCGACGTGGTTGGCTTCGGTCTTGCCAGCGCCGATCTCGCCATGGCCACGCCGGCCGGAGCACGTGTCAACGTGCGCAAGGGCGACACGATCTGGGCGCTCGCGTTGGCGCAGTACGGCACGTGCACACCACAGATCGTCGACGCAGTCGCGACAGCGTCGGGTGTGACCGATCCGGCGCTGATCTTCGTCGGTCAAACGCTGGTGTTCCCTACGCTCGAGTCCCAACAAGCCCCGCCAGCGGCGGCGAGCACCGCGGACGTGCCACACCACGCCGTCGTCCGGGGCGACACGCTCTGGGCGATCACCAAGGCACGCTATGGGCACGTCGATGCGGCGCTGATCCAGGCGGTGTCGGACTACAACGGCATCGCCGATCCGAACGACATCCCGCTCGGTGTTGTGATCCTGTTGCCGTCCGAGGACCTCCTGACGACCGCAGGCTCGCCGTCGGTAGACCTGCCGGCCACGCCGACCGACCACGACGTTCCACCGGCAGTCGTCGTCGTGGACAACGGCGCAGAACCGCCAATCGTCGCTGCACCAACCGCCCCAGCGCCGACACCTGCGTCCGTCTCCGCGCCGCCGAGCACGACGCGCCCAACCGACGCGACCGACGAACCTCCCGAGTCGAGCACCGTCGTCCCCGTTCGGACGACATCGGTCGGTGCGAGCGTCGACAGCTCGGGCGGATCGGACATGCCGCTGCGCGTCGGTCTTGCCGGCTCCAGCACCCTCGCTGCCGCCCTCCTCGGCGTCTACTGCGCGATGCGCCGGCGACAGCGCGTCGTGGGTGCGCGGGGGTGGCGCATGCGCAATCGGGGCCGTTCGATCGACACGTACGGCCAACTCGTCGCCGCCGCCGATCTGCCGCTGACACGTTGGGCAGCTCAGGAACTGGGCGGGCTGCTGTACGAGGCGGGCGCGCTCGCCGCGCGTCCCGTCATGGTCGAGCTGTCGCAACTCGCCGGAATCGAGCTGCTGTGGGATGCGCCGATGCCCGAAGCGCCGAAGCCGTGGGAGGCGACCCCCGGCGGGGGCTGGTCGTGGCGGTTGCTCTACGACCCCGCAGCCGAAGTCCCGAGCGACGTCCTGCCCGCCGCGCTGCCCGGCCTCGTGACGGTCGGCACCCGCCACGACGCCCAGGTGCTGCTGGATCTCGAAGCGTTCGGCTCCGTCGCGATCGCCGGCGACGAGCGCGCCAGCGAGGATCTCCTGCGCTCGATCGTTCTCGAGCTCGGCGCAGGCGACGACCTGTCCGACGCGTTCGTGTTCACGATCGGGTTGGACGTCGACGGCGTCGAGCACCTCGAACGAGTCCAGCACCGCACCGAACAGGACGTGCTCGATCACGCCCGCACCGTCGTCGCCGACGTCCACAAGGTCATCGCCGACGCCGGCGTCGACGACACGTTCGGACTGTTGTCACTCACGAAGCTGCCGCGCGAGGTGACCGTCGTCGCGGCACGTGCGAGCGCTTGCTTGGTCGTCGACGAACTCCTCGCGTTGGCGACGCCGCGATCAGGCCTGGCCGTCGTGCTCCTCGGCGCTTCCGAGGAGGCCGGGCTCGACGTCGTCGTCGACGCCGACGGCTCGGTGCAACTCGCTTCGTTGGGAGTCGTGCTCGACGGCGTCGCCGTGAGTCGCCAGGCTTCGTCCAACATCGCGGTCCTGCTCGACCAAGCTGCTGCGACCGACCCGACTGTCGACGACGAGCCCGACATCGGCATCGCCATCGACGAGGCGGACGTCGAAGAGCGGTTTCGTGGCGAGGCACGTCAAGCGGCGGTTGCCGCTGACGACATGGCGGCTGTGTGCTCCGGCGGCGACGTCGACCTCGCCGCGGCGAGCGCGCTCCTGGACGGTGGTGAGCCAGTCACCAACGACGCCGGTCTTCGACCGGAGCGCGGGCTGCTGGTTCACGTGCTCGGCAAACCGGCCGTCGAGGGCGCGCCCGGCCTCGGGCGATTTGAGCGGATGATCGTGGTGTACGTGGCGGCGGCGGGCGGCGAGGCCGACCATCGGCCTGTACGCGAAGCCGTCTGGGGCGGAGCGGCGATCAGCGACAAGCGATTCTGGAACGTGGTCGCCGACATCCGTGCCTGCCTCGGCGCCGACGTCTGTCCCGCGCGTACAACCGGAGTGCCGACCGTTCGGATCATCGGCGCAACGACTGACCTCGACCTCTTCGAAAAGCTCGTCGCGCAGACCGCCACGCTCTCGTCCAGCGACGAACTGACCTTGTTGAGGGAGGCGCTGGCGCTGGTCACTGGTCAACCCTTCGACGAAGCGGGATACGAATGGGCCTTCGACTCCCAGCTCGCCTACCGCGCGGCCGTGGTGATCGAGGCCGCAGCGCTCAGAGCCGTCGAACTCGCGCTGGCCGCCGACGACCCCGCCGTCGCCCGCTCCGCCCTCTCGCAGGCGCTGCTCGCCATGCCGGGCAACGAGGTGCTGTACCGCGAACGCATGCGCGTCGAGGCCCACATCGGCGACCGGGCCGGAGTCCGCAGCGTGTACGCCGAACTGCGCAAGGTCCTCGCGGAGCTCGGCGTCGACAATGACGACAAGGGCGACCCGTCGCCGGCGACGCGAAGGCTGTACGAGCAACTGGTCGGCTCGAATGGCAAGGACTGACCGTGCCCGCATCCGGTCAGCCGCTCACGTCAGGCAGCACGTACCCCAACAGCACCGGGTACGGCGGATGGCTGCTGCGCCGAAGCGCGTCGGTCGGACACCAGCCTTGCTTGGCGGAGAACCTCCCGGCCCGTCCGTTGCCGCCGAAGACCCACAAGTGGGGACGTCGCCTGTCGCTCGCAGTCTGGCGACGATCAGGTCGAGCAGCTCATCTGCCGCGCCGTTCCCCATGTTCCGTTCACAGTGTGGTCCCGAAGTGGAGCAACTCGCGCCGTGTAGTCACCCGGGAACCCGACCAAGCACGCTCCGTTGTCCGCGGTAGCCAGACAGCAGTCGACCGCCGGGCTCGGCGATCTCGGCCAGCCCCAGCGCGCCGATACTGAGATTAGATCTTGAGTTTAGAGACACTTCGGTTTGCCGCCCGGCGAGACTGGTGAAGACGTCCAGTTGGCGTCGCCGGCTAGAGCAACGGTGGAAGCGGAATTGGAGCCTTCCGGGCCCTAGCATTCCGCAACAGCGACCTCGAACGCCGGTGGATCAAGGACTACCTCACCCTTGGTCGAAATCACACACGCCTGAAGGTGTCGGGAATTGTGAGCAATCAAGAACCTTCGCGCTCTCCGTTGGTACAGCATCACGCCAATCTCGCCGTTCGGTCGCTCGCGTACCAATGTGAGGATAGAGGTCAGCGCCGAAACCACGGACGGAGCATCTGAGCACATGAAAGCGACTCGTGACGCCAGATTGTAGTCAATGGCCACTTCCCCGCTTCCGCAACACAGCACCCCGACTTCCGCGTCCGCGTACATGCCCGCCCCATTGATGGCAGCATCTCCGACTCTCCCCACGCGCTTGCCGGTGATGCCGCCGCTGCTTCCGCCGGCCGCGATTGAATCGTTGCGCACGGCAATCGACCCCACGGTGTCCGATCCGATACCGGTGGCCGACCCACCCACCACGCTTCGAAGGTGGCGGCGACGTTCGGGGGTCACTACGTCACTTGGCGGGAACCCAGCACGAAGGGCGAAGCGCTCGGCGCCTTCTCCCACGAGAAGCACTGGCCCCAAGTCCTCTGCCAAGAGAGCAGCCGCGACCTTGCTCGCGTGTAGCGCGTTCCGAAGCGCGGCAACGGCCGCCGACCGGCTCCGCCGTCCATCCACCAAACCTGCGTCAGCGCTTGCGTCCCCGTGTTCATCAAGGGACATTCCCAGGCCCGCGTTGAACTGAGGGTCCGCCTCGAGACGTGACAGCCCCGCCACGACGGCCGCCACGTGGTCGGTCGCATCGAGCGTCGCCCGTGCCGCTGCTCGCAGACTTGCCAGGCGGCCGTGGGTGGCTGGATGATCCAGGCCCCCATGCACCAAGACCGCCCTCTGAGGCGCGCCGAGCGGTGTCATCGCTCACGATCGTATGTGACCAGCCCATTGGGCCCAGTCCACCTACCGTTGGCACTGCCGCCGCGCCGACGCGTGCTAAGTTCCGTTACCTACAAGATCGAACGGGAGGCTAGAACCATGACCGCAACGGCGACCAGTGCACTTGTTGATCGGCTGCGAGATGACCCCGAGTTGGTCGAGCAGATCCGGCGGAATCCAGGCCAGGCACCGGCTATGCTGGGTATCGCTGATCAACCGCCTTTGCCCCCCATTGGGCCGAAGCCGTGCAATATCAACTCGTTCGTTCCGGCGTGATCGGAAGCGCTAAAGCCCTCTGATCCCAGGCGCATCGTGAGGCAGCGCAGGGGTTGAGCGCTTGCGAAATGATGGCCATCAATTGAATAGGGACGATGGTCGACTGTGGAAGTTTGACGGTATCCCTCAAGAGTTTGAGGGATGGAAACTTCATCTTAGTTGTGTTCCTTCTGCTCGATCCAGAATAGAGCTGGCCGTACTGCAGGTTCACAGGGATATTGGAGTTGCCTTCAAGGTGTTGGCGACCGAGAAGGCGGTCGAACGCGCCAATCGTGGCGAATTCGGGTTAACTCAGGTCGGAAAGATCGCGACGCTCTACCCAGACACGCCCGTTCTAGCTCTGCGACTGGTGACGGAGCTGGAGCGGCTGTTGCGGGGAGTCGAGGGCCCGGTAATTGATGGCGATCTCCGAGTCTCCCGCGTGGCCCCGATCTACTCGCGCTGGGGTGCCTTCGTCACAGAGAAGGCCGGCGGTGGGGCTGTGACCGATGCGGACGGAGCCATCATCGAGGATGACCGTCGTCTGTCGCAACATGCGAAGCTCCGCCGGAAGCCGCCGTTTAGATATGCGCAAGACCGCGCACCGGGGGAGCCGTGGTCTGACCGCTACTTGCCGGTGGAATGTATGGCCGTTGGCCAGTTCGGACTCGTGTATCGCGGGATCGACCTTGATCAGATCCGGTCCTGCGTGATCAAAGTTCGCCGAGAGTATTGCGGGATTGATTCGCAGGGCTTCGACGGGGCCGATAGATTAGCGCGAGAATATGCAAGTCTACAACGCTATGGCGCGCTGCTCAGGGGCCCCGAACCTATCGCCTTAATTGCCGAAGGCGGTCGGCTTGCGATGGTGACAACGCTCATCGAGGGTGACAGGGCAGAAGGCCAGATTTATGGCCGTGCGACACAGCTTCGTCTAGGACGCCAGTTGCGGGAGTTGATGGGCCTAGCACACCGGGCGCAAGTTCTACTCAGAGACCTTCGGAGCGAGAATGTTCTGGTTGAGCACGCGACATTTCGCGTCCGACTTGTCGACTTTGAGTTTATTGGGCCGCGGGACCGTGCGGAGTTTGATGCCGTCGGTCAGAGCGTAGTGAGCTCTGCCTCACTTCTCCACGACCGGCAGTCCGACCTAGAGAGCTGCGCTCGTCTCCTATCGGAATGGGACGAGGCGTGGGCGCCTAGGAGACGCCCGGAAAGTCAGGGCATCGAATGACACACCTTTTGAAGGTACTGCGGATCCTGGTGCCACTGGCGCTGGCGCTAGCGGGAATCGCGATCGGAGTTCTTGACGCGGTTGGGCTTCTTCGTGCCGGTTGGGTAGCGGAGAACTTGCCTGGACTTTGTCTTCTCCTCCTAGGGTTTATTGCGCTGATTATCGGAACGGAGCACATATTTCGGTTCGAGCAGCTTTCCCGCGAGGTGAAAGAGAGTGAGGCGCGTATAATCGCTGCCACCCAGGGCGTCAAAATAAAGCAGTTTCGGAACCCGCTTGACTATTGGAGCTATTGTTCGCTCCGCCTACGGACCGCTACCACCGTGGCCGACCTGACCTGGGGACGCAGCACGGCACGCCAACAGACGGCCGCCGACGCAAAGGCTTACGAGACCTATAGGCGTGACATCGCGCGCGCTTGCCGACGGGGCACGGTGTTTCGCGAAGTATTTACCTTCTCCAGCGCCATTCGCTTGAAGCGATTTCGCGACGTAGTAGATGCGAAGGGAACGTCCTCCTACTCCGCCCGGTTCTTCGACGTCGATCACGATGCAACGCCACCCCTGCTACAGTTCATGGTGTTCGACAACGCCGAGGTGGTGTTAGGCCCTCATCGCGGTGACGTTATGTCTGCTGTAAGTGAGATCTATCTCTCGATCGAGCACCCACTTATCTCTCAGCTGTTCGTCGACTACTTTGAGGCGATCTGGATCAAGGCTCTCAAGTTGAAGGACGGTCCGAAGCTGAATGAAGCGAACCTGCAACAGGTGACGGCTATGTGGCCGTAGAATGCCTGACGGTGCCGGCGTCTGTGCTCTCAATCGAGTCCGCTCCTTTATTCCGCCGACCTCGGCGAGACGCGCAGGGCAAGCTCTTGCCGGATTATTGCGGCTGCGCGGTCATACCCAGAGTCGAAGGTGAAGGTTGCAAGGCCGATGCACTGACCGCCGTGCCGCAGCGGCTTTGCCGGCTCCCCTCTCCTTGTCCAGACCACGCACGTAGACAACCAGGGGATGCGCTCGCACATCAGGGACGGTTCGGTGTAGTCCTCTACTATCCCGGCTTCGACCGAATAAAATAGAAGTGATCCAGCCGGTCGTCTGGGCACCGGTAGCGCTGTGAGGGGAAGGCCTGCTAGTTGCGCCAAGTAGACTTCGCTAGGCGAGCCACCAGTGGCATCTTCGACGAGTTGAGTGATTCCATTGCCTCCGAGGCGGGCGGCCAGCTCGAAAAATACGACGCCGCCGTCGCTGGATAAGGAGCCGTCGAAATTAAGTGGGCCGTCGGTGTAGTTGAGCTGGCCACAAAGGGCAGAAAGCTGTCTTTCGATCTCATGCAACGCCGATGATGGCGGACTAAGCCATAGTTCGTGTCCGACAGTCACGAGGTTGTGCAGCTTCCGCTTCGTGAGTGACAGTAGAAAGATTGAGCCGTTTACGACCAAGGCGTCGCCGCCAAACTGTGGCCCGTCCACCCATGATTCAATGAGAGCGGATCCGGTTGGAGATTCCGAGATTGCATGTGCGACTGCAGTGGCGAGGTCTAGGCTTTGCCAACTTGACCCGAGTGCCGTCATACCGCGCGAGGCGGCTGCTCCAACCGATTTGACTGCGATCTTGCGCCCGACATAGTCACTGGCGGTCGACGGAATGATCTGCGCGCCGACCTCCATGAAGCTCGGATGTGGCAGCTGCAAGCGTTCCTGAACGCGACGTAGCTGCACCTTGTCTCCGACCGTATTGACGGCTGCCTCGGTTGGCCCAGGGAGGCCGAGGCGTTCCGATACCACCGCAATCGCGATAGCTGCTTTGTCCGACCCCAGCCCTGCGAGCATGGACGCTTCATGAAGGAGTGCCGCCTCGTAGACTGCTTCTACGCCGACTAGGCCCGTTCCCGCGTAGGCGATAGGCCAGTTCCTCGCGCTAGCTGCTCGCGCTATCGAATCATTCAACGTAACGTCACCGACGATAAGAACTCGTGGGAGCGACACGAAGGGTCAGGTTAGTCTCGGGCGCACGAGGCCACTGGGACCGATGCGGACGGCCGATGACTGATCGTGTTGATCAGACGTTGGGGTGGACTGATGGAGGCCGGGTGAGCGTGTGTGGTACTGGAGGCTGAGTTCGGGCATCATCGTTGCTGTTCACTGATCCCGAAGGTCACCCAGACGGTGGTGGAGGCACCACGTTGAGACCGCTCAGGGTAAGCCAGCAGCCTGATCGTAGGAGAGGGGTGTAACGCAGTTCTCGGACCGTGCTGAGACTCGGGAACGTCGGACGGCCTGGTGTGAGGTGAGAACGTGGTAGCCGAGATGTTTGAGTTGGTGACGAGGTGACGTCGGCGGCGGTCGGACCGTTGGCTGGGCTTAATGTGTCGACCGATGGCTGCCAATCTCGCCGGTCACGGGCGTCGACCGACCTGCGCCGCCCCGCAGGTGTAATCGAATGTTTGGCGTGGACGTTCAGTCCGCGAGGCACGCCCATCCCCCGAATGTTGAACTGGTTTGGTCGCGGGCTTTGCCAGGCGGTCACGGGCACGATCCGATCTTGCGCGTCCTAAGCGGGCTGGATCCAGGCCCGCAGCGCGCGGCGTAAGTGCCTACTTCGAGAGGTCTCGATCCTCGGTCTGTGAGCGTTTCGCAACCCGGCGGGTCTTGCGTGTCCTACAAGCCGCAGAAGAGCCGGAGTTGTTGGAACCGCTCAGGTGAGCCACTCCGTCGAGGCCGGAGGCTCGTGACGCGTCGCCGGCCCTTCGTCGGCGAGGGCGAGGTGGCAGTGCAGCTCGACGAGTGATCGGCCCAACTGGCCCTCCGGATGGCCGCTGCCGTCGTGGAGGATCATCTGCAGGAGCTGCCTGACTCGGCCGCCGTGTTGCTCGCGGGCGACCAGCAGCGTGCTGATGGCGTGGTCCCACTGGTCGTCGGTGATCGGGTGGTGATCCACGATGGCGCCGTTGAGGTGGGCGACGGCGGTTCGGAGCTCGTCGAGGCTGAGGGGGCGATCCATCAGAAGCTGCACCCTCCGGTGGGCAGCGTCGTCGGGTCGACGCCGTGTCCGTCGTGGTAGAGCGCCGCGATCAACGGCTGTGGGCAGCGGCGGACTCCGTTGGTTCGGATCTCGACGTGGACGTGGGGCGCGCCGGAGCGGCCGTTGTCGCCGCTCCACAGGATCTGTTGTCCGGCGGTGACGCTGTCGCCGAGGTGGACGGTGAGGTTGTTGCCGTGGCAGTACGTCCAGTGGACGCCGTTCGCGTCGACGATCGTGAGACCGACCCCGCAGGTGTCGCATCCTCCCGCCCGGGCCTGGGTGCAGCCTGCGCGCCACCAGTTGTAGGGCCACGTGTGGATCGTGCGCACGATGCCGCCGTGGATCGCGTAGACGGGCGTGTTCACCGGAATCATCCAGTCCCAGGCCGGATAGTCGTGGTGGGGCTGGTTGATCGCTGACGGGTTGGCGTCGAGGAGCTGACGTGGTCCGGGGAGCGCCCAGTCGGTGTCGACCGTGGCGGCCGAAGCACCGGTGCAGCTGCCCGGCGCCGGAGGCCCTTCCGTCGGCGGCACGTCGGCTGGCGTCGAGCTCGGTGGCGCTGCGCCGGTGAGTTGGAGTTGGCGGTCGTACTCGGCCGTCCACTTGCTCTGGTACTCGCGAGGCGTGAGGTTGTTGCCGGCGTCGGCGCGGGGGACGCGGTCCATCTGTTCGGGGTGGTCGATCGCGCCGGGCCAGTACCAGGCGAGTGGGATGTCCTCGACGTGCCCGTCGTGGTCGGTGAGGATCTGCTCGACGTAAGCGGTGGCGGCGGCGTCCTGGTCGGGCGGTGCGGCCATCCATGCCGACGGGCTCGCTTGGACGTCGACGCCGGCGAGGTCGGCGTAGGTGCGCCAGGTGGAGTCGATGAAGGCGTAGGCGCCGGAGGCCGATGAGGTGCTGATCCGTGTCGAGTAGTTGCCGCCCGTCTCGATGGTTCGGATGGTCGTGAGAATCGCGTCGAGTTGCGGTCCGGGCACGATCGTGCCGCAGGCGTACAGCGTCGGGACGTCGCCGCCTCCGAGGACGAGGGCGATGAACGTGACGAGCCCGACGAGCGCGGCGGTTGCTACGGCGATGACCTTCATGTGTTCCAACCGCAGTTCGCCAGCCGGTTCTGTCCCGACTTTGTTGGGACGAGTGGGCCGGCTGCGTTGCGGTTGAGAGAGACGGTCCCTCAGCGGGAGGGGCTCGATCCCGAGTGGAGGCACCGATGACCCAGACGCCGAAGCGTCGCAGGTTCGCCGCGGTCTTGTCCGTGTTCGTCGTCATCGTGCCGACGGCGCTGGCCGGTCCGGCACGGGTGTCGGCGCAGGCTCCGCGGCCGATCATCCCCAACCCGTCACCTGCCGCGCCGCCGGGAGCCGGGTTCCTGACCGATCTGTTGAGCTGGCTGAAGTACATCGCCCTGTGGTCGTCGGTCGCGGCGTTGCTGATCGGAGCGATCGCCATCGGTGTCGGTCACTTCGGCAGCAACTACGGCGCAGCGTCGGTGGGTCGCAAGTGGCTGCTCGGCGGGATCGGCTGCGCCGTGGTCGCTGCGCTGGCGTGGACGATCGCCAGCACCGTCTTCAACTCGACGTCCTGACATGCGCCGCCTGCCTGTCGTCGTGATCGGGGTCGTCGTGTGCGTCGTCGTCATCGCCGTCGTGGCCGACCGCCGTTCGACCCCCACCGAGTCGATGGTGCCGGGGCACGTTGAGCCGACCGAGGCGGCGGCACCGACGGTGAGCGCGACGGCGCCCGCGCCGGATTCCGTCGGTGCGTCTGCCGGCCAGGACGACGCAGTCGCCGCGGCGCGACGTGCCGGCGTCGCTGCCGTGGCGCGAACGGCGGAGGTGTTCGCCGCCGGGTTCGTGACACGTCGGGATCTGATCGCCGAGCTGGCCACGAAGCGGTTCGCACCGACGTTGGCGGATCGGACGTCGCAGCAGGTGACTGATCTGTTGTTCGGACTGCGCCAGGAGACCGGCAGGGAGATCGACGTCAGCCTGGTGACGCAGCCGATGACAGCGACGGCATCGCTGCAGTCCGACGGGCGTGTGTCCGTCGACGTGTGGACGGTGGCGGTGTACGCCGCGTCCGGCTCGACGACCGCCCCGGAGCAGTGGCTCACCGTGCACCTGACGATGGCATGGGAGTCGAGCCGGTGGCTGGTCGACGACTGGCAGGCGACGGTCGGCCCGTCCCCGATGCCGCCGTCGGACGGCACGTTCGCCAGCGCTGCCGAGGTCGCCAAGGTGGTCGCATGGCCGACCGCCGGCACGGGAGGTGGCTGATGTTGCCGATCATCCCCATCGGGATCGACATCTTCCAAGACGCCTTGTCCACGGTCTCCGGGTGGGCCTGGGACAAGGTCGTCCAAGGCGTCTTCACCTGGTTCGCCCAAGGCTTGATGCTGCTCATCGAGGTCGTCTGGAACTTCCTCGACGTGGCGACGACCCCGCACCTGACCGACGACTGGTTCGTCAACGGCGTCGTCGCCTCGCTGGCCCCGATCGCGCTGTTCGTGACGGTTGCGATGATGCTGATGACGGCGATCCAAGCCGCGCTGTCGGGGCGCCCGGAGCTGATCGGTGATGCCGTGGCTTCGGGTGTGCGAGCGATCGTCGGCACGGCGTTCACGTTGGTCGTGATGGACACGCTGATCCGATTCGCCGACGTGGTCTCGGACACGGTGTGGACCCAGTCCCGTCCCGACATCCGCACGGTGGTCGACTCGATCGTCGCCGGCGTGCTCGGCGGCAAGGGATGGGGCGCGACGTTCCTCGGGCCGGTCGCCCTGCTCCTCGGGATGATCGGCATGCTCGTCACCGCCGTATTGCTGTTCATGCGCTCGGTGATGCTGTACTTCGTCGCCGGGTTCGCCCCGCTCGTGTGGTCGAGCTGCAGTACTGCCGATGATGCGCGGCAGCGTCCGCAAACTCGTCCACACGACAGTCGCGCTGGTGCTGGCCAAGCCGGCGATCGTCATCACGTTGTCGATCGGGATGCGTCTCGTCGCCGCCGCGCCGTTCGCCGGAGGCGACAGCGGTGGCGACGTCGCTCAGATCGGGACGCTGCTGACCGGGTTCTTCGCGTTCGGTGTCGCCGCACTGTCGCCCTGGGTGGTCTACAAGCTGCTGCCGTCGGCGGAAGGAGCGGCAATGCACTCCGGCGTGGCCGGTGGTTGGGCACGTTCCGCGACGTCCGTCGCCAACGCGGCGATGTTGGCGCGGTCGATCGGCCGGTCGGGCGGTGCCGCTACTAAGCCCGTTCCCGACCGTTCGGAGCAGTCCGGCAGTACCGGCTTCTCGGCGCCGACGACCTCGACTCGCCCCAACACGACGACGAAGCCGATGTCCACGGCGACGACGAACACCGGGACAACTGCGACGGTCGGTGCGAGCGGCCCGGTCGCCCCGGTCGTGGCCGCCGGAACGGTCGCCGCCAAGGCGACGAAGAAGGCGGCGACGACGGCTGCGTCCCAGACGGCAGGGTCCGGCGAGCAGTCCACCGGTGGAACGACACCGGACGGCACTTCGGGCTCCGGCGCGGCGACGCAGACGGGGCCGCGGCGTGTCGTGATCCCCTCGAAGAACAATCGGCAGGGAGGTGAGGCGTGAGCGACGCCAGCCGTGACTCGGCCACCTACTCGTTCGGCGAGTCCGCTCGCCCGGGCGTCCTGCTCGGCTTTCCGCCCAGACAGGTGTTGCCCGTCGGCCTGGGCGTGCTGGTCGCCGCGTTCGCACTGATGGCAGACGTCTATCCACTCGCGATCGTCGGACCGTTGATCGGTCTGGTGATCGCCTTCGCACGGTGGCGCGGGGCCCCGCTCTACGAAGTGGCGGTTCCGTCGCTGGCCCTGTTCCTCGCTCGTGGGCGCAAGACGTGGACGGTCGAGTCGATCGTCGGCGACGCCGATGCCACGGCGAACGACCTGCCATCGGAGTTGCGCGGGCTGGAGCTGATCGCCGCGTCGTGGGACTGGGCGCCGTCGCCGGTGGGCGTGGTGCGTGACAGCGTCTTCTCCACCGTGTCGGCGACGATCGCTGTGGCGGCGACGGGGTTTCCCATGAAGTCGCTGCGCGAGCAGGACGCAATGCTCGACGCCTGGGGCTCCGCGCTCGCCCCGTTCGCCCGCCCGCGCTGCCCGGTGTGCCGGATCACCTGGCAGGAGTGGTCGCACCCCAAGGGTGTCGACGACCACCGAGCACTGCTGGACAGCTCCGCGAAGACGCGGCCGCATCCCGACCAACGCGCGCTCGACGACTACGAGCTGCTCCTCGACATGCAAGCGCCGGTCACGGTCGCCCATGACGTGACGATCGCGATCACCGTCGATCTGCGCGCAGTCAGCCGACGAGGTCATGCCAGTCCGCTGGATGCCGGCCTTGCGGTGCTCGGGCAGGAGCTGGAGCTGTTCGTCCAGCGGCTCGAAGCGGTTGGGCTCTCACCGTCGTCACCGTTGTCGCCCGCCGAGTTGGCCGCACTGGTGCGGATGCGCTCTGACCCGACGCGAGGCAACCCCCGCCGACTCGCGTCGCTGCGCCAGTCGCTGGCCACGGCGGCCGGTCGCGCCGGCCTGCAGTGGGGGCCGATGGCCGTGGAGTCCACCTGGTCGGCGTGCCGCGTCGACGAAGCGGTCCATCGAACCTACCGGATCATCTCGCTGCCCTCGCTCCCGGTTCCGGCGAACTGGTTGGACTCGTTGCTGACGGACACCGCGACGACCCGGACGGTGACCGTCGTCTACGAGCCGATCCCGTTCAACAAGGCGGCGGCACAAGCCAACCGCGAGCTCACGTCGCTGGAGTCGTCCAACGAGGACAAGGCGCGCCGCGGCTTTCGTGTCACGGCACGTGAGCGGCGGCGCCTCGCGGACGTGGAGGCGCGCGAAACGCGAGCTTGCTCGTGGCCACCCGGAGTTCCGCCACGCGGGCCTGGTGACGGTCACCGCTGGCTCTCCGGAGGAACTGGATGCGGCGTGCGCCAAGGTCGAGGACGCCGCCGGCCTCTCGCTCGTCGATCTGCGCCTGCTCGCCGCTCGCCAGGGTGTCGGCTGGGTCGCGTCGCTGCCGTTGGGTCGATCGTTCAAGCCGGGCGCGCGGTGATGGGCACGAAGCCTCGCCGCCCGCGCACTCCGAGCGAGCAGGCACGTCACGATCGTGCGGTCGCGCACCAGGCCGAGCGCGACTTGGCGCGGGCGCAACGAGGGACGGTCTCGCCGGACCGGCCGTCGGGGTGGACTCGCCGCGCAGGGCGCGCCATCCCGGTGGACTGGCACCGCTCGACGATGGCGCACCTGTGCTCGCTGTACCCGTTCCAGGCGGACCGCGGCTTCGGGGTGCGTGGCGCCTACCTCGGTCCGAACGTGTCGGCGGGACTGGACGGCTTCTACTTCGACCCGTTCGAGTTCTACAACGCCGGTCTCGTCGAGAACCCGAACATGATCGTGACCGGGACGATCGGGTCGGCGAAGTCCGGAACCGTCAAGGCGTTGATCAAGCGAGGCCGCGCCGTCTACCCGAACCGGTTCGTCGCGGTGATGGATCCCAAGGGTGAGTACGTCCGCCTCGCCGACTGGCTCGGCTTGCCCGTGGTCAAGCTGCGACCGGGTGGCGGACAGCAGCTCAACCCGATGCAGGTCGGCGAAGGATCCGACCCGAACGACGCGGTCCTGGCCCGCCAGACACTCGGGGCCAGGATGGTCGCCGCGGTCATGGGCCGTCCGCTCTCCGGCGTCGAGGAAGCCGCGCTGGCATGGGGGATCGCCGAGCTGACGCGCCGCCGCCAATGCTTCACCTTGCGCGACGTCATCGCCGAGATGGACAACCCCGACCCGGAACTGCTGCGAGTCGCCCGGCTGTCCCCGCTCGAGCTGGCCAAGACGATGGCCGACGTCAAGTTCGCGCTGCAGAAGCTGTGCGAACGGACGATGCGCGGCATGTTCGACGGCCCGACGAACGTCACCGTCGATTGGGTCAACGGCGCCGGCGTGGTGCTCGACCTGTCGGCGGTCTACTCGGACCCGGCCGTGCTCGCGCTGGTCGTTCTCGCCGCGTCGTGGTGGCTAGGCGAGGCGATGCGCCAACCCGGACGCCAGAAGCTGCAGGTGGTCGACGAAGCGTGGGCGGCCGTGCGACACGGGGCCGACTACCTGCAGTCGTCGTTCAAGCTCGCCCGCGCATACGGCGTGTCGAACGTCCTCGTGTGCCACCGGCCTCGTGATCTGTCGGCACAGCACGACGACGGCACGTCGGGAGCGAAGATCGCCGCAGGTCTCCTCGCGGACATCGAGACCCGGGTGCTGCTGCGCCAGCCGGCCGAGGAGATCCCGGTGATGACCGACCTGTTCGACCTGTCGGAACGCGAACGGGAGATGCTGCAGAGCCTGCGGCCCGGACGTGCCGTGTGGAAGATCGGCCGTCGGTCCGCGGTCGTGCAGACCGTTCGCTCGCCGATCGAGAAAGAGCTGTTCTTCACCGACTCCGCGATGGCCGGGGAGCCGGAGTGAGCGCCTCGACCGTTCACCACTGGCGCATCAACGACGTCCTCGCGCGCACCCGCCTCGACGACCTGCTCGACGAGATCAGCGGCCCGGCTGAGCGCAACGGGCCTGGCCGTCGATGGCACTGCCCCGCGCCGGACCACGACGACCACCGCGCCTCGGTCACGATGCACACGGATCGTCACGGCCACGAACGCTGGAGATGCTGGTCCGGCGACCATCGCGGTGACGCGATCGACCTCGTCACGATCACCCGCCACTGCGAGCGTCCCGACGCCGTCGACTGGCTCGCCACCCGCGCCGGGATGACCCCCGACCGTCCCCTCCCGGCCCCGGTCACCAAGAGCCGCCCGGCGCCCGCAGCCGCGACGATGGACCCCGCGGTGAACCGCTACGCACGGATCTGCGCGGCGGTGCTGTGGAGCGAGCAAGGCGCGCCGGTGCGCGACTGGCTGCGCCAGCGCGACTTCGACGACGCAACGCTGCGCGCCAACCTCGTCGGATGCGATCCCGGACGGGACCTGATGCGCCGTCGCCGCGGCTTGCCCTACGGCAAGGCGATCGCAGCGACGTTCCCAGCGTTCGACCCGTCCGGCAAGGTCGCGTTCGTCCAAGCGCGCTACCTCGACCCGAGCGCCGTCGGGCGCAAGTACGACAACCCGGCCGCAGCGCTCGCACCACACCCGCGAATCGCGTTCACCCGGCTGCCGGACGGCGCTGCGCCACGACGGCTCATGCTCGTCTGCGAAGGGATGCCCGACGCGCTCACCGCGGCCCAGGCCGGCTACCCGTCGATCGCGCTCCTCGGAGCTAGACCCCCGATCCGAGCGTCGCCGCCCGCGTCGCCAGCCACGCCGACAACTCTGGGCTCCCCGTCGTCGTGATGTGCGACGCCAACGACGCCGGACGACGCGCCGGCGAGCGTCTCGCCGAACTGCTCACCGCCGAGTGCGTCGACCCGATCCTCGTCGAACCGCCGGCCGGTCTCGACGCCGCCGACGGCACACCCGTCATCGACCTGAACGCCTGGGCCCAGCTCGACCACGACTGGGCCACCCAACTCGACGACGCCGTCGGCGTCGCACCGATCGACCACAACGTCGAGACGGCCTGCATCCAACGAGACGTCGACGACTGAACCCACCGACCGTGTGACACCCCCGGCGTACAGTCGACGGTGAGCGGCAACGCTCCGGCTCGGCCACCGCCGCCAAGGGCGCCCCACGATCACCGAGACCCGAGAGGGACCGTGATGAACGTGCTCACCGTGACCGGCCGGCTCGCCACCGACCCCGCCCGCCGCGACACCACCAAGGGCGTCGTGTGCGAGTTCCGCATCGCCGTCGACGGGCACCAGCGACTGTGGCTGCCCGTCACCTGCTGGGGACACCTCGCCGGCACCTGCAAGCAGTACCTGCGCCGCGGGCGCCGCATCGCCGCCAGCGGGTCACTGTGCGCCACCGAGTACATCGCCAACGGCGAGAACCAAACCCGCCTGTTCCTGCGCGCCGAACGGGTCACATTCCTCGACGGCACCAACAGCACCGACGAGTCGAGGATCAGCCACGACGCCGGACGCGGAGCCGTGCGATGAACGCCGGGGTCCACTACGACTGGGTCTTCCGCCACGCCGGCGACAGCCTGCTCGAGTCCCCGGACCTGCAGATCGCCCCGCCGCCGCAACACTGCGTGACGCGCGCGTGGGTGGCGACACTGTGGCGCGATCCCACCGCGGCCGGTCGCTGGGTGTCGGGGTGCTGGGAGCCGGTCGAACGGGGCTGGCGGATGCCCTGGCACCTCGTCGTCGGTGACGTCGTCGAGTTCGGTCTCGCCGCAATCAATCCGTACGACGGGCTCGCCGTTCGTGGCTGGGACCAGCGTTGGTACGGATGGCTCCGCTACGCCACCGACGTGGCCCTCGTCATCGCCGGCCCCTACCACGACGCGGACGCATGCGCTGCCGACGCGGCGAACGCCGTCGCCGAGATGCGCCTCGCCCAGCTCACCGGACCCGACGCCGATCCAGCGTGGGGACTCGACGCGTCCGCCGACGTCGGCGCCGAGTCATGAGCCGCCCGACGACGTCGCAGCGCGAGCCTGGCAGCGCGTTCGAGATAGCGCTCATCGTCCTCGCCGGGGCCGTGATCGCAGCCGCCGGCGTGACGTGGCTCGGCGCCGGGATGGCCGCCGCGATCTCCGGCGGCGCCGTCAACGGGGGACTCGGCGACTGGCTGACGGTGACGGCGCGGCTGATGACCGGACGGGCACCGCGTGAGGCCTGGGGAGCGTTGGCCACCGACCTCCCGGCCGCACCCGTCTACTGGACCTGCACGGCTGTCGTCGCAGCCGTCGCCGTCGCGATCGGCCTTGTCGTGTACCGACTGTGGCGGCGAGTCGCCGGCTCGGGGGAGCGCCGCAGGTTCGGGCAGCCGACCGAGGCGCGCGAGGCGACGATCGCCGACGTCGCGCCAATCGTCGTGGACAGCGTCAAGCCGCCCACGGGCCGGATGCTGCTCGGACAGATGTTGCCGCGCGGACCGCTCCTCGCCACCGAGGACCGCCAACGCCATCCCCTGCCCAAGCGACACGCTCGCCGCCAGGGCAACCGTGGCTCGGTCGCGCTGATCGGACCGACCGGCAGCGGCAAGACCGCGCTCGCCGCATCCGCGATCGCCACCTGGGACGGCCCCGTCGTCGCCGTCTCGGTCAAGCGCGACCTGTACGACATCACCGCCGCCGCCCGAGCGACTCGGGGCGACGTCGCCGTGTTCGACCCAGGGATGGCGACGGGTCTGCCGAGCGCGCGGTGGTCGCCGCTCGAAGCGGTCACCACCTCGACCGGGGCGCTGCGCACCGGGCGCGCCCTCGCCCAAGCGATCCCGAAGAACGGTGTGACCAACGCGGACTACTGGGCCAAGCACGGCGAGAAGCTGTTGGCGGCCTTCATGGGCGTCGCCGGCTTGTCCCGCCTGCTGAAGCCGGCCGACGGCGAGTCGCCATATCCGCTCGTCAACATGCAACACATCGCCACGTGGGTGACGATGATGAGCGACGCCACCGACCCCGTGATCAACCGCATCCTCAAGGCCGGCCTCGAGAAGCATCGGCCGCTCGAGGTCCGCCTCATCGCCCGGCACGCGTCGACCACCTTCGTCGGTGTCGGCAAGGAGGATCACAAGATCCGCTCGTCGATCTACTCGACGGCCAGCCACGCCATCGACCCGTGGCTCGAACCTTCCGTCGCCCACTCGGCCACCGACGACCCCCGCCGCACCTACGCCAGCGAGCAGACGTGGCAACGAAAGCCTCGATTCATCGACCTGGAATGGCTCATGGCCGGCGATCCCGGACGGTCGAACACGCTCTACCTCACGGCGACGCAACCCGAGTTCGAGCGGCTCTCACCGGTGCTCGGGGGCTTGCTGTGCGACCTCAAGGACACGATCCACGCGTGGGACGTCGCCGGCCGTCGACTCGACAAGGCGGTGTTGCTCCTGATCGACGAGGCGGGACAACTCGAGCTGGCCTGGCTCCCGTCCGAGGTGTCCACCATCGCGGCGCTCGGCGCGTTCTTCGTGACGTGCTGGCAGAACCTCGCCCAGATGCACAGCCGCTACGGGACCCTCGCCGACGCCGTGCTGTCCGGACACCGCACCAAGTGCTTCTTCGCCGGCATCGACGACCTGACCACGGTGAAGTACCTCACCACCCTGCTCGGCCACGAGGATGTGACGCGCCGGTCGAGCTCCCACGACATCCCCGGCACGTTCGCCAGTAGCACCGCTCGCCGCAGCGTTTCGCACAGCGAGCAGCGCGTCGACTTCGCGCCCGCGAACGCGATCCGCGAGATGAACCCCGGCGAGGCGGTCCTCCTCCACGGCACGCTCCCGCCGATCCACCTCGAAGCGATCCGCTGGTGGAAGCGCCCCGACCTCGCCAAGCTCGTCCCACTCGACGACAACGGCGAGCCGCGCCCACCGGCCGATCTGCCGACCTGCCCGATGACTCCCGAGCAGCCCGGTCAGCACGCACCGGCCATCGACGAGGAGACGCTCACGGCGACCCTCGCCGAGCTCCCCCGCCGCCAAGAAGCGCCGACCCGAGGCTGCGGCCAAACCCTCGGGTGGCGGGGCCGCACCGGTCGTGCATCGCGGACCGGCTCAGTCGCAGCCCACCGCAGCTGCCGACGCGCTGGGTGGCCATCAGCCGAATCGCAGCCGTGGCGTCTGCGCGTACTGCAGCAAGACGCTGCGCCCCGGCGATGGGCAGGAGCTCCAACTCAACGGCGAGACGATCAAGAGCTGCTACCCGCCGTGTCCTGCGGCCCAATCGGGCAAGGCGGACGAAACCGCCGACGCTCCCAACGACCTCGACGAGACGAGGAGCACCCCATGAACCAACCACGAACCCGCCAGAATCACGACGCCGCCGTCATCCGCCACCTCCGCCAATGGGCGGAAGGCTCCTACACGATGGAAGCAGCCGTCGGGCTGCTCATCGCCCACGGCGTCTGGCTCGACCGCCCCGAGTTCCGCCGTCGAGCGCTCTGGAAGTCATGGAGCCCTCAAGCCGGCGTCACGTGGGCGGCCATCGACTGGGAAGCCGCCGCCACCCTCCACGACGTGCCGGCATCGTCGAGCGAACGCTCGATCCTCGCAATCGCCGTCTCACTCGCCGACGGCGGCGAGTCGGTCGACCTCGCCCGCGTGCTCACCTCGCTCGACGAGCGCAACACGACACTCGTTCTCGAAGCGATCGCCCACGCCTGCGGCCTCCACCGCCGTCACAGCTCGCTCGTAGTCACGGGCAACGGAATCACGTGACCGGACGCGAACCGCCCGGTGAAGAGGTCAGACAAGCGCAGTCGGACCATCCCAATCCGGCACTAGGGTCGCGGAAGCACTGGGCCAGCACCGTTGGTTCGAGGACGCGCGGTATCTGATGCTGACCGATCCGGCCGTAGCCAATGCCCGACTAGCCTGGCCGTCGAGCCGATCATGTCGATCCTGCCTGATCGGTACGCGTCGAATCGATGGCGTCCCGTTCCGTGGTGTAGGTGACCACGTGCGACTCCCGGAGCTGTTGGTCAGTTGCGGGGTGCTGCGGGTAAGGCTAGTCCGGTGGGGTTGTCGGTGAGTTCGGCGATGGAGGCTTCGGCGATGTAGCGGCGTTCGGCGGCGAGCATCTCGTCGTTGATCTCGACGAGCAGCGCGCCGACGAGTCGGATCACGCTGGCGCGGTCGGGGAAGATCCCGACGACGTCGCTGCGTCGCTTCAACTCGCGGTTGAGCCGTTCGATCGGGTTGTTCGACCAGATCTTCGGCCAGTGCGCCGGCGGGAAGCCGGTGTAGGCGAGCACGTCTGCCTCCATCGCTTCGAGCCGTTCGGCGACGGCTGGGGCGTAGGGGCGGAGCTGGTCGACGACGGCGCGCAGCTGGGCTCGGGCGGTGTCGGCGTCGGGTTGCGCGAACACGGTGCGGATCAGGGCGGCGATCATCTGGCGCTGGCGGCGTTGGGCGACAGCAAGCAGGTTGCGCATCGCGTGCACCCGGCAGCGCTGCCACACCGCACCCTGCAGACAACGCCGGATCGCCTTGACCAGACCGGCGTGGGCGTCGGACACGACCAAGCGCACCCCGGCGAGACCGCGGTCGGTCAGCGAGGTGAGGAACTCGCGCCAGAACACCTCGTTCTCCGAGTCGCCAACATCGACACCAAGGACCTCGCGGCGCCCGTCAGCACGCATCCCGGTGGCGATCACGACCGCCTTGGAGACGACGTGGCGGTTGTCGCGGACGTGGACGTAGGTCGCGTCGAGCCAGACGTAGACGAACGGCTGGTGATCGAGCCGGCGGGTCCTGAGCACGTTGACGTCGGCGTCGATCCCGGCGCAGATCCGTGACACCGTCGACTTCGACACCCCACTGTCACACCCGAGCGCACGGACCAGATCGTCGACCTTCCTCGTGGAGGTGCCGGTGATGTACGCGGTCATGATCACCGCCCACAAGGCCCGGTCGATGCGCCGGCGCGGCTCGAGCAACTCAGGGAAGAACGATCCGGTGCGCAACTTCGGGATCCCGACCTCGACGTCGCCCGCCGGCGTGGAGACCAGCTTCGGGCGGTGCCCGTTGCGCAACGCTGTGCGCTCCGCTGTGTGTTCGCCGGGGGCGGCGCCGATCGTCGCGGTCAACTCGGCTTCGATCAGCTCCTGCAACGCCGCAGCGAGGATGTCGCGCAACGACGTCGACAACGACGCATCACTGCCGGCAAGCCGCGCGGCAAGGTCAGACAGGGCAAACTCGTGGGTGGTCATCGTGCGTCCTTCTCGGTTGCTTGGTCGCTTTCGAGAATCGCACGATGACCACCATCACCCCGACGATGCTTGCCACCCCCTACACCACGAGACGGGACTCACTCTCGAATCACGGATTGAGCGCCAACCGTGTCCGCTCGACGCCCGCGTGATCTCGTCTCGCTCATCGACGCGCTCAACCGGTATCGAGTCGACTACGTGCTCGTCGGCGGGATGGCCGCCCTTGTCTCTAGCGCCTCGCGTCCCAACCGAGGATCTCGACATCCTGGCGAGGGACATAGACGACAACATGGAACGACCGGCGCCGCGCTCAATGACTGAACGCCGTCTCCGACGTGGCTGAACACGCGTCGATCGAGGAGCTGCGCTCGATGAACACTCGCTGGATCACAGCCTCGGGAGTCGTGGACGTGCCTCGTGAGCGCTCGCGGTCCCCGGCGGAACGACGATGAACTGGCGCACGATCGATCCCAGCGCGCTGACGATCGATGTCGATGGGCACCGCCTGCGCATCGCCTGCCCTCGGAGACTCCACCTCATCCGGATCAGACAACGCTCACCGGTCCCAGTCGGCGCCGGCGATGAGGTTGCGAACGGTTCGGCTGTCCGCACTCCGAGCAGACACCCGGCACAGCACGCAACGACATCCGAAGGCTCGCCAACGGAGCACCACCGATGACCGCATGAGGGGACGACAGGTTGACCGCCGAGCAACACGACCGCCAGACCCGACACTGGTGAGGGAGGGGTCCTGCGGCTATCGAGGCCGCCTTCCCGCGATGTCGAGGTGCGCATGAACCGAAACCGCTCAGGCCGCTGTCCAGCGGGCAGGCAGCACACCGGCCGGCGGTCCAGCCCGCCGCCAGTCCCGACGGTGAACCGTGACGGCCATCTGCCGGAAGCGGCCAGAGAAGACGTCCCTGACGTTGATGAGCTGATGGAGGTCGTCCGCCAACGAGTCGACCCGGGACGGTTCGCGAGCTACGTGGTCGTCGTCAGGTATCCCGGCGGCCGCATCGCGGCCTACGGGCCATTCGTCAGTTCGGGCGGCGCCCAGGTGTTCGCCGATGGCTTCGCTGCCAGTGAGTTCGAACAGCACGGCCGGCCAGGGCAAGTGATTGGAGTGCCGCTGATCGGGGTCTGATCCGTCCCGCTGCGCAACACTTCGCCCTGTGCCGACACTGGTACATGGCGGGCTCTAGCGCGCCACCTCCGAGGGCGGAGACGGCGAGGCTTGAACAACGACCAAGAACGACAGCTCAAACGGATCATCGAGACACACGTCCGGGCCGTGAGCTGGACGTTGACACGTTCAGAACGCGATCAGGTCACACGCGAGGAGTTACTCGCCGACGTGTTCGAGGTTGCCTACCGTCACCTCGACGAGTTGGCGTCGCTGTCAGACGACACGGTCCGATCCTGGCTGATCCGCACCGCCGAGTTCCTCGCCGCGAACGAGGCACGCCGCGGAGCCCGACGCCGGCAACTCCTCGAACGGCTCGCCGCGCAGCCCGTCGAGTCCGAGATGCCATCGGCGGAGGATCTCGTAGTCGACGACGACGTACGTCGACAACAGGACCGTCAGATCCGTGCAGCCTACGAGCAACTCCCCATCGACGATCAGGTGCTGCTCGCTCGTGCCGCCGCCGGCTGGACCGGCCCAGAGCTCGCCACGGAGCTCGGGGTCACAGCGGTCGCGGTGCGGTCGCGATTGATGAGAGCGCGCGCGGCGTTCAGGGAACGGTTCCAGGTGGAACCACCGGCGGTCGATGATGGGACGGCGAGTCGATGAGTGACGACGATTTCCGCCCAGACGAGATGGACTTGCTCGCCGACTGGCTGCACCGGCACCCCGAATCCGCGGCGACGTTCACGGAACCTGACGATGTCGTCGTCGCTCAGGTCGTCGCTCAGGTCGCCGCGGCCGAACGGCGACGCGCGGGCGCACGCCGACGGCGACGCCGGCGGATCGCCGGCGGAGCGATCCTCGCTGTCGTCGCGACCGGCGGAGCCGTCACCGCCGCCGCGCTCCTCAACCGAGGCGAGCCGTCACGACCCGAAGCCGGGACGGTCTGTCGGGCCGCGGCGTCGTTCGACGCCGACGCGGTCGTCATCGAACCCGGGCTCGATCCGCTCGACGGGTGCCGGCACCAGTGGGAGAACGGCGCGTTCGCGGATTCCGGCCAGGCGGGCGAGGTTCCGAACCTGGTCGCGTGTGTCGATCCTCGCGGCCCGATCAACGTCTTCCCCGGCGACGAGAACACGTGCGGACAGCTCGGGTTGGCGGAGGCTGGCCCGCTGGGCGAGCGCGAGCAACAGGCAGTCGAACTCGACGAGCAGATCACCGAGATGAACGGCGGGCCGTGCACAACAGCGACGGACTTCACGGCTGCCGTCGTCGACGTGTTCGCCAAGTCGGGCGAGTCGGACTGGTCGGTCGTCCTCAGTCCGGGAGCGGAGAACGCGCCGTGCGTCCTTGCCGCCGTCGACAGCGTCACACGAACAGTCACCCTGTTCGACCCATCAGGCTGAAAGGAGCCACCACATGAAGAACATCCGGACCCGCTTAGCTGTCGCCGCCGTCGTCGCCGCCGTCGGCGTCGTCGGTGCAACAGCGCCCGTCTCCGCTGCGACGGATAACGAGACGGGCGCGGGTGTCATTGCCACCTTCGAAGGCAAGACGATCGACTTGTCGAAGGGTTGGGGTGACGCCGGCGCCTGTTTCGCCGACGCGAACGGAACGCGTTGCTACCGCACCGAGACCGAGATGGACCACGCCGAGCAGGTCGTCGTGCAGCCCCTGTCCTCGTGCGGGTCCACTCTGACGCTGTACTCGGGGAGCGGGTTCACCGGGTCGACACTCGGGCTGAGCACTCGCCTCACCGCGCTCAACCTCGCCAGCTACGGGTTCGACAACACGACGAGCAGCTACAAGATCGGGAGTTGCTCCGCGAAGTTCTACGACGTCTACCCGGGCACGACCCTGTACCCGGGCTCGACCTCCGCCGGCGTCACGGCATCGACGATGTCGAGCGGCTGGGACGATCGGATCAGCAGCGTCTACATCAACTGATTGGCGTCACCAGCTGTGGTAGGCGCCCGAGGTCGTTGACGAAGCCGGTGTCGACGAACTCTCCGTCGTTCTGACAATTGTCACGCAACACATCGCCGCGTGAAGACACTGATTGTCTCAGACGCGACGGCAACTGGGTTCGTCGCCGACAGGTTCTGAGGGAGTTCACGTGGGTCGGGTGAGCGGCGTTCGAGCTGGTGTTGTCGTGGCAGTGCTCGGTCTGGTCGCAGCGGGAGCGACGGTCGCCGCCCCGGTGCAGGCTGCGGCTCGATCAGGCGCTGAGCGACTGTCGATCCCCGCGGCGGGTCGCGCCACCACCGGTGAACCACCCGCAGCGGGGACGTCGACACCGGCGCCCGGCCCGGTCGACAACGCGTCGAAGGCGACCGAGGTTCCCGCTGCGCCGACGCCGACGCCGACTCGCACCAAGCTGGATCAGCCACCGGCGGCGAAGAGCACCGATGGCGGCAAGACGCCGAAGATGGCGTCGAAACCGATCAGCGGGTTCGATCCGGCCACCTCGAAGGAGGACGTGTCGCAACGCTCTGCCGACGCGACGACGTACCTGAACGCGGACGGGACCGAGACGATCATCCAGTCGTCGATGCCGGTGCACTTCAAGGACGCTGCCGGGGCCTGGCAGAAGATCGACAATCATGTGGTGCAGGCCAAGGACGGGTCGCTGACCAACGTGGCCAACGGCTGGCGGGTGTCGTTCCGTCCGATGACGGCGGGCGGCGTGACGGTGCGCACCTCGGCAGGCGATGTCACCTTCGCGGCCCGTGGCGCCGCCAGCGTGGCCCCGGTTGTCGAGCCCGACGGCGAGAGCGTCCGCTACCCCGACGTCCTTCCCGGTACCGACATCGTCTATCAGGTAACCGGCGCCGGGGTCGAAGAGCTGCTCGTGTTAAAGACACCGTTAGCACAGCCGACGGTGACGTTCGACGTGAGCGGTACTGCGCTGGATCGCACTACAGACGGGCTGGTGCCGCGCGACAAGGCGGTGGCCGATGGCGGTCTGCGGATCACTCCGCCGGAGACGTTTGACGCGTCGGGGCTGCCGTTCGCCGCCGAGGACCAGGTCTTTGCAGTCGCCGACGCCGGCAAGACAGGCTCGACGGTGCAGGTCGGCGTCACCCCGGCCGCGATGGCCGCGCGTCCCGCAGACGCGTTCCCGATCACCGTCGACCCGAACGTGGTCGTCGGGGTCGGCGCGACGTGGGTGCACTCGTACGCCAACAACACCTCGACCGGCGCGGCATACGCGTCGTACAACGACGGCTACGCGCGCGTCGGGAACCCGTACCTGGGGTCGGGTAACCCGGTGCGCTGGCGGTCGGTGGGCTGGTTCGACTACAGCGCCTACTTCGGGGCCAGCGTCCTCGACGCGTGGGTGTCGACCAACGTCGTTGACGGGACCGGCTCGGGCACGCAGCCGCTCAACGTCTATTGGGCGTCGCAGGACGGTTTCCACTACGGGGCCGCTCCGAACTACTACACCTCGACGGTCCCTGGCTCGGCGACCGTCGCGAACGGCTGGTCGGCGTACATGTCGGGGTCGTTGAACACCGGGGCGGTTTCCCAGAACGGCAACCTGCGCGATCTGTACAACGTGTGGACGCGTACCTCGACCTACGGAGGCGCGCTGCTGTTCTCCGGCCAGGAGGGAGTCAACGGGTACACCTTCAAGAAGTTCTCCGTCTCGATCGGGCTGACGATCAACCGGTGGCCGTCGCCGCCCTCGGGCGGATTCGCCATGAGCGGCCGGACCGCCCAGTTCTGGAGTGCGTCGGCGTCAGATCCCGATAGTGACGCCGTGCGGTTCATGTACCGCGTCGTCGACGAGAACACCGGCGCCGTCATCGACTCCTACGGCGGCGGCCAAGGCCAGTACAGCGACTGGACGTCGGCGACATCGTTCAACTACCAGGTGCCCCAATCGTGGAGCGGCCACTCGATCCGCGGTGAGATCTACGACTGGGACAGCGTCTGCGGCCCGGGCGAATGCCATGTCAACGGCGCCGTGATCTCACGCGGCACCGCGACCAACACGGCACCGACCGCCCCTGGGCTGACCAGCCCCGCGAACGGGACGTCGTCGCACAACCTCACCCAGACGCTGACGGCGTCCGCGTCGAGCGATGCCAACACCGTGCCGCCAGCGACCGCCAACGGCGACACCGTCTACTACGCGTTCTACTACTGCACCACCAGCACGTGCGGGACGAAGAACTACTTCGTCAACTCGACGACCACAAGCACCACCGCCAGCTGGAACACGTCCGGCGGCGGTACGTGGAGCCAGGCAGCGACGTTCCCGTCGACGTTCTACGGGCAGACGTTCTGGTGGGGCGTCGACGGCTACGACGGCATGACCGTGACGTCCAGCGGGTTATGGCAGATCACCTTGACGAACGCCGCGCCCACCGTGTCGGCGATGGCCCCGGTGAACGGGACCGTGATGACCTCGCAGGTGCCGGCGTTGAGCGCGACGATCGCCGACAGCGACGATTCCGGCTCGACCCTGTCGTACAACTTCGTGTTGACGCCGACGTTGGGGACCGGGATCCTGGCCCAGTCCGGCTGGCTGACGGCTCCATCCGGCGCGAACGTGAGCTTCACCCCGCCGGACCGGACGGCGGCCTGGCTGAGCGCCGACGTCGGCTACAGCTGGCACGTCGACACCAAAGACTCGTTCGGGGCGGCGTCGACGTCGGCGACGTTCACGTTGACGCCGAACTCGCGCCTCGGTGTCGCATCAGCGTCGCCGATGCAGACCGCCGGTCCGGTGGCGGTGAACATGGGCACTGGCAACCTGTTCCTCGCGGCAACGGCCGACAAGACGATGTCGACGGTCGGTGGCGACGTCGGGGTCGGTCTCTCCTACAACTCGCAGGACCGCTCGATGCTCGGCCTGCGCGGCGTCTACTACGTCGACGGCAACGCCAACAGCGCGCCAGACGGCGGCGAGATCAAGATGGTCCGCGTCGACACCACCCCCTCGTTCGACTGGGGCAGCGCCGCGCCCGCCGAGTCGGTGCCCGCCGACTTCAGCGTCCGTTGGACCGGCATGATCACCGTCCCGTCGACCGGAAGCTGGGTGTTCGGTGGCGGCCATGACGACAACCTGTCGATCAAGGTCAACGGCACCACCGTGTACAGCCAGACGTGCTGCCTCGCCACCAAGACCGCCAACCCGTTCACCACGTCGACCGCCATCTGGTTGACAGCGAACACCCCGGTGCCGATCCAGATCGACTTCTCCGACACCGGTGGTGCCGGCTACGTCGAGTTCCGCGCCAAGAACACGGCGAACGGAACCGAGTCGACCGTCACCTCCGACTGGTTCACGGCCGGCACACCGCAGCCGCTGCCGACCGGCTGGACCCTGTCCGGCGACAACGGCCTCTCTCCGGCGTACGCGAAGGTGCAGCGCAACACCGACAACGTCACCCTCGTCGGTGTAGACGGCTCCGAGCAGGTGTGGACCAAGACGACCGGCGACAGCGGATCCGCGGTCGGGGTCGCCGCCTATACACCGTCACCGGAATCGGACGACACCCTCGTCGTCAACGCCGACCAGACGGTCACGGTGCAGGGCGGCGACGGGCTCGTGTACCAGTTCTCCGCCTCGGGCACGCTTACCGATGTCCGCTCCGTCGCCGACGATCTCAAGCCCGCAGGTGCCCAGTACAACTACACCGCCGACAACGACCCGACGACACCGACCCGGCTGACCTCGATCCAGGACCGGCTCGCCCCGACCCGCAAGATCACCCTCGTCTACAACCAGACCGGCCTCGGCACCTGCCCCACCGCCCCGTCCGGCTTCGACACGCTCCCCCCGGCGGGAATGCTGTGCGAGATCGACTACCCCGACGGCACCGCAACCCGCCTCTTCTACCAGTCCGGGCTGCTCGCCCGGATCAGCCAACCCGGCGACGAGACCCCCGCCGGCACCGGTGTCACCGCCGCCCCCGAAGGCCGCGCCGTCATCGACATGATCTGGACCGCCGGCAAGCTGACCAGCGTCATCACCCCATCAGACCGCGACCGCATCACCGCCCAAGACGCCGGGGCGATCCCGGCCGCGAACAAGATCCCCACCGCCGACCTGCGCACCGACATCACCTGGACCGCCGACGGTAAACCAAACGTCATCACCCTCCCACGCCCCCAGGCCGGCGCCCCCCGACCCGCCGACACGTTCGCCTACCCGACCTCCGGCACCGCGAACGTCACCGTCGCCGGGATCGCCGCGACCGCCCGGACCGTCACCTTCGACCCGGCGGGTCGCACCCTCACCGACACCGACGCCGTCGGCCGAACCACCTCGACCACCTGGTCAAACGCCGCCGACTTCGTCTACCGGACGGTCAGCGCAGGGCGGACCACCTCCACGATCTACGACATCAACAACCACCCGACTGACGTTTACGGGCCATCGCCGTCGTCGTGCTTCAGCACTACCGCCCCCTACGCGCCGAACGGGACCTGCACCGGACAGGTGCCGCACACCCACACCGACTACGACCACAACGTCAAGGGCCTTCAAGGCGTCTACTGGTCCAGCCCGAACATGGCCGGCACACCTGCCGGTCACTCGATGGGTCCCAACGGCAGCGGTGACGTCACCTACACCTGGGCCGACCCCACCGCGCCGCAGGGCGTCACCGGGCAGGACAACTGGTCGGCCCGCTTCACCGGGATCATCACCCTGCCAGCCACCGGGAACTACACGTTCCGACTCAAGACCGGGACCACCGACAACGCCACCCTGTACCTCAACGACAAGGCCCAGATCGTCACCACCCCCGCCAACCAGGACGTGTCGACCGGGACGATCAATCCCGGCAGCAGCCTGCAGATCCGGGTCCGCATCGACTTCAAGGCCGGCACCGGGACCAGCAGCTTGCAGTTCGGCTGGACCGGTCCGAGTGACAGCTCGACGAACTGGGCGATCGGCACCTACACCAAGCCCGGATTCTGGTACCCGACCAAGACCACCACCGACGACACCCCGAGCTCCACCCAGGTCCCAGCGCAGACCACGACCGTCACCCGCTACGACGAAGGCATCGACCCCAGCTACGGGCTCGTCACCTCCACAACCCAAGACCCAGGCGGACTCAACCTGACCACCGCCACCAGCTACGAGACCACCGGCGACAAGCTGCTCCGACCGCTGCGCACCACACTCCCGGCGTTCGCCTCGGCCCCGACCTCGGCGAACTCGACGACGAACACCTACTACACGCTCGGCGCGACCGCGGTGAACCCGTGCGTGTCCGGCTCCCCGGCGGTCGACCAAGCCGGGCTGCGCAAGACCTCCCAGGACCCGACCCCAGCATCAGGCAGCGCGGTCGCCACCGAGTACGTCTACGACATCCTCGGCCGCGTCGTCGCCAGCCGCTACGTCGGCGACACCGCCTGGACATGCAGCACCTTCGACGCCCGCGGGCGAACCACGATCGTCAAGATCCCCGCCAATAGCACCACGCCGGCCGGGCGGACGATCACCACCACCTACGATGTCGGCGGCGACCCGTACACCACGGCAGTCACCGACGCGGCGGGGACGATCACCACGACCGTGGACGCGCTGGGCCGCACCATCAACACCCTCGACGTCTGGGGCGTCGCCACCGCCACCGTCTACGACCAAGCGGGCCGCGCCACCGGCTCCACCACGACGATCAGCTCGCCGGCGTATACGAGTACAACCAGCTACACGTACGACAACGCCAACCGGCTCACGTCCGAGTCGATCGGCGGCGCCGTCGTCGCCCAACTCGCCTACGCCGCTGACACCGCCACCCTCGATCCAGGCGTGCTCACCGGCGTCACCTATCCGAACGGCGCCGGCAAGGCCGGTAACGGCAGCTCCGGAACGTTCACCTACACGAACCTCGGGGCGCCCGCGACGATCACGTGGCGCAAGACGTCCGACAGCAGCGTGATCACCTCCGACAGCGTGACGCGTTCGTTGACCGGCAAGATCCTCACCGAGGCCGTCGACGGTGTAGGTCCAACCTGGACCTACACCTACGACGCCGCCGGCCGTCTCACCCGAGCCACCGGCACAAGCCACGACTACCAGTACCAGTTCACTGCCTCCGGTGGCTGCGGTGCCGATGTCGCCGCCGGGGCGAACAGCGACCGCAGCCAGGTCATCGACAACGGTTCGACGATCGCGACGAACTGCTACGACAACGCCGACCGACTCACCTCCACCAGCCTCGCTGGCTACACGTCGGCGATCAGCTACGACGCCCACGGCAACACCGCCACGCTTGGCGGCGAGCAGTACACCTACGATTTCGCCGACCGCCACATGGCCTCCGAAGTCGCCGGCGTCCGCAAGGTGACCTACCAGCGCGACGCCTCCGACCGGATCGTGGCCCGCACCGACCTCGACGAGACCACCAGCACCAGCACCACGCAGCGCTACGGGTACGGCGGTCCCGGCGACAGCTCGACGCTGACGTTGGATGCGACCAACAACGTCGTCGATGTCGTCTACCCGCTGCCGGGTGGGGCGCTGTACACCAAGCGGGGCGCTGCTGGGTTGTGGTCGTACCCGAACATGCACGGCGACGTCACCCAGGTCACCGACAACAACCTCGTCACGCAAGGCGCCACGTCCGTCTACAACCCTGACGGTCAACTCGTCAGTGGCAATGCGGCCGACAACCTCACCGGCACCCTCGACAACGGCTGGCTCGGCGGCCCACAACGACGCACCGAACACGCCGGCGGACTTAACACCGACGTCGAGATGGGCGCCCGAATCTATAACCCCGCCATCGGGCGTTTCCTGGCTCGCGACCCAATTCAAGGTGGCTGCGCCAACGCATATACCTACGTTTTCGGAGACCCGGTCAACGCCTTCGACATCTCCGGAGCGAAGTCGTGCGGTCAACGCTGGGCTCAACTAATGGACCTCGTGTTCAGGCATCGGCCAGGGCCCGGCAAAGGCATGAGCGGTCTGTCTGACAGAGCGGCAGGGCTGCGTAAGAATGAGAATATGATCGACCAGGCCACCCATATCGGCGAGTATGACAAGCAAGCGGCACAAACGCGGCAGGCGATGAAGGACTTCTCGGACAATCACTGCCACCCACCGATGTTTGGCGGGAATGCACTTTGGACGACAATGGGAATGTACGCGCGTGCTACGGGTGGTCATTGGGCGTCAATGTCGCCGCCCCGCGGCGGCGGATCCTCCTCCCCTCGCGTGCCGATCTCCATCTCTTCGCAGGTCGTTGTCGGCACGGCAATAGTGGGTACTATTCTGGTCGTTGGCGCTGTCGTGGCCCTCGCGCCAATCGGGCTCTGATACCTCCAGTGAGGCGTTCTCCTCTGGATACAAAGTAGGCTATTCATGAATCGGTTCAGACTATTGGTTGAGGATGCGTTCCCGCTCGGAAGTCGTGGGATTGCTGTAACCGGAGAATTTGAAGGCACCATTGAGGACGGCGAGACTGTTCAGGTTCTTGACAAGCGCCGTCGATTGTTCTGCGAATGCACGGTCCTGACCGACTACAACCACGATGCGCCGAAGCTCCATATGCTTCTTCGCGGCGTTGACACCCGTAAAATTCGGAAGGGCTGGACCGTTGAGCGGTCTATATCACCGGCCGGACGCGGCGAGGTTGAGCGGTGATTCCATGGCGCGCTAGTGGTGCGTCGCGGATTCAGTTGTGCGCCGAAGTTTGGGGAAGGTGGCGGTCAGAATACATGTCGCTCGCCTTGAACTTGATCGGAGCCATCTGATTCGAAGGTGGATTCTGGCTACATGGGCATCTCCCCGTCGGGCGGACGGTGGACTATGGCGCTCGACGGTACTGATGTTCCCACTTGATTGGTGGTGATGTGGTCGAGGCTGGAGTGGAGCTTGGTGGAGTTGTACCAGGTGATCCGGCGGAAGATCGCTCGGCGGCCCTCTCCGCGGGTCGCGAACACGCGGCCTTCGAGGCATGCGCGTTTGGGGGGCGCCCAGAATGACTCGGCGACGGCGTTGAAGCACGTCGCGACCCGCCCGACCGACGGGCGCAGCTGGCAGGCAGCGCATAAGTCGAGGTAGTCGTTGGACGTGTACTGCGATCCGCGGTCGGCGTGCGCGATCACACCAGCCACGGCACCACCGCGGGCGACGACGGCCATGCCGAGCGCGTCGGTGACGGGCTCGGTGCGCATGTGCTCGGTCATCGAGTGGCCGAGCAGCCGGCGCGACCCGAGATCCAACGCGCTGGCGATGTACAGCCAGCCCTCGCCGGAGGGATATAGGGGATGTCCTATGCCGACCTTCGGACTATGCGACTGCGGCGGCCTCCTTGACTGGCACATCGATCAGATAGGTCGGACCGTCGAGCATGCGGAATGCCGCGGCCATCAGGGCGACGCGCTGATCCGCGTCGGCACCGAGTGGCTCGGCGACTCGGAGGTGGAACCTGTCGATGGCCGTCGTCACCAGTCGACTCGGCGTCGGCGTCGGCGTCGGCGTCGGCCCGTCTCCGGGTTCGGGCCAGAACACTGGCGCTGGGTACCGGCCGTCGTGCTGCCACACTCGCTCTGCGGCGGCCAATTCGTCTTCGAACGACTCTGGGAGAGTCATGTGTCAACTCCCTCGGACGCAAGGGTTGGGGGTTGTTGGCCGACGGGCTGGGTGAGGATGGCGGCGACAGTGACGGCGAGGCTGGTTCGGGTCGATGTGGCGTTCATGTCGGCGAGGGCGGCGGGAGTGGGTGCGCGTCGAAGCAGGGGTCAGGTCGGTGACGGGCTGGCGAGGAGGTGGCCGTTGGTGATCCAGGCGATGCCGCGCCAGCCCTCGGCTCGTCCGCCGAGCCGGCGACGAGCGGCGTCGGCCGCGGTGGCGAGCGCCTCCACGGCATCTCCGAGCGGGCTACCTGTCGGCTTGATCGGGGTAGGAGCGGATCGCAGCCGTGCGCGTAGACGGTCCCGGCCACCCGCAGCGGCTCGGCCACGAGCCGGGCGCGGCGCAGCCAGCCGCGCACGGTCGTGGCGGGCCGGTCGAGCCGGCGGGCGATCCGTCGGTGGCCGTGCCCGCCAACGCGGGCAAGCAGCGCGGCGCCGATCGTCTGTGCGCTGTCGCGTCGGCGCAACAGCGTCGAGCACGGCAGCAGTACGTGGGTCGTGGCGCACCGGGTGCACCGGGCGCGGCGTGGGCGCAGCGTCTCGGCGGCAGCGTCGAGGTGTCGGATCGTGCGCCAGCGAGCGTGTCCCCACGGTGCGAGCGAACCACCACAACCACAGCGCAGCTGGCGCCCAGCGAGGCGCTCGGCGACCTCGTCGTCGTTCTCGTCGACCGTCACGGTCACCGCAGGCTCCTCGCACCCGTCTCATCGTCGTCGTCCCCGCCAGCAGCCGCCAGGGGTCAACTCGTGTTGCACCTTCGCGGCCACCGCGCCTGACGCGCCAGAAGGCCTCACGACCGTTGTCGCCGGCCGTGAGCTGGACAGGCCACGACCGAGGCTCACCCAGCCTCACCCAGCACGTCGCCCAGCGCCCGCGCGTCCTCACCCAGTCAGGCGCTCAATAGGGGTGCTCACGCCCAACCCATTCTCGCGTGGTGGTGTTACACAATGAGGGATCATCTGTTCGATCGCGGGTCGGGTGGTCCTCGACCGACTTCACGACACGAAGAGAACGTCTCGAAAGACTTGTCTCCAATCGCTGGTGATCGTCACATGCTCCATTCGCCAGGCACCAGTGACCAAGAGCCCGACCTCGTTGAGATGGTCTTCCAGGCGACCGATCGCCGTGTTCAGCTCATCCCAAGTCAGCGGCGCGTCAGCGTGACGATCGGAGTGCGCAACGTACTTGTCGACATGAGTCTTCACCCGGTCCAGATCGGCCTCGAGGTCGTTGAGGTAGCGCTTCAGTACTCGGACTGGCACTCGTTGGCGCGCTTGCCGAACTTGGTGGAGAACTCATCGTGGCCGAGGGCGATGAAGTTGGGATCGTCGCCGTACCGGGCGGCCCAGCGGCACACGTAGAGCTTGCGTGTCAGGAACCTCGATCGGAGGACGATCTCCTCCTGCATGATGCGGAACGAGCGGGAACGACGGTCCGTGTCGCCGAGACGCCTGAGGATGACGACCTGCGCATCGCCGTACATCGGACGAAGGAACTGCTCGAGGAAGAACGCGCTGCCCTCGCGTTGAGAGCGGATGATCTCCGCGTCGAGCGCCTCGAAAACCTCACGGTTCCAGTGGATGCGGTGAACGTCTCCACTGAGACGATCGAAGTCCGCCGTCCAACGGTCGATCAGTTGGTCGGGTGACAGGCCGATGACTTCGGCTTCCCACTCACGCTCGGCACGGCTCTGCCGTCGCCTCGGGTGTCGTTGCTGCTGCGACGCCATCGTCCCTCCCGTCTGCTGGCTGACCTTCGATGTTGAACCGCGTGGTGGGCCCGAACTCCAGTCTGTGCCGAGTCACCTCGACCAAGGCGGCCAACTCGTTCAGCGACCCACGTGTCGGGCGCGGCGGGCTCTTGAACTTGTCAAGCGTCGTGTGAATGGCGTCGATCCGTTCGAAGAGTTCGACGCAGGTGTCGACGAGTGCAGCCGACACGAAGTTGCTCACCGACCCGGCGGCGAGCGAACGACGAACGTCCAGGACAGCCTTGCCAAGCATCGTGCCGGGGAAGAATGGAACACGCGTACGATCGAGACCACCGGCTGGTCGCAGTCGTCGTGTCTGACACCCACGGGCCCCTTCTGCAGGCGAATCGGTCCGAATGGACCCGTATCTCTTCGATTTTCCTTCACGGGAGTGGCGGCGGGTGTGGGGACGGGAGTCCCGGCGGGAGTGGTGTTGTTCACGCTGCGGTCATGGATGTCGTACGTGACCTGCTGTTCCGTTCCGATCGCATGGCGAACGATCCGCTTCCGGCAGCGTGGTGCCGATGGCCCGCGCTGGCCGACCTCGAGACCTTTGGTGAGCTGGTGCGGCGGCTGCGCCGGCTGGATCGGCGTTCCGACGCGGCGATTCGGGCGCTGGGCGCGGCTGCGGCCGAGGGCGATGGGGAGGCGTGCTTGATCGTGGTGGCAGCGTTGCTGCCGCTGTTGATGGCTCGTTGTGAGCGGCAGCCTTCGTTGGTCGTCGAGGCGGTCAGCGAGCTCGCCGCTCGGGTGCCGGACGCGGCGGAGGATGTCGGGCAGTCGTCGGTGGCCAATCGGCTGCTGCGCAGGGTGGTGTGGCGGGTGCGTCACGAGCGCGGTGAGCACGGATGGCTGCAACCCGTCGCCGACCCAGCGGTATTGGCCGAAGTCCCGACGAACGGAGCCGAGGAGACAGCGGTGCTCGATCGGCTCGCTCTGGTCGAGTTCCGGCGACGGCTGACAGCGCTGCCGAGCGGGCCGCGGGTGTGGGCCGTGCTGTCGGCGGTTGCCGATCCGTCGGCCACCCTGACCTCGACCGATCGTTCGCGGCTGATGCGGTCGCGTCGGCTGATCCGGGATCTGGCCGACTCGACGCTCGTCGCCTGATCGGGAGTCGCCGTCGTGGTGGTGATCGCCCGACCGATCGTGTTCGCCGAGGATTCGCCGAAGCTGTTGTACCGGCACCTGGATCGGTGGGCGGCGGATCGGCTCGAGTCGAGTGAGGCGTGGGCGTCGATGGTCGAGCGCTGCGACCAGTGGGTGGACTACTCGCCGCGCAACCAGGTGCTGCTGGCCTCGTACGGGGTGGTCGGTGCGGTCGCCGGTGTGGCGACGTGGGAGCGGGTGCCGTCGACAGAGCCAGGTCGGGGTTGCGCACCGCGGACCGGCGAGCACGGCTTGCCGGTGCGGGTGCCGGTGACCGCCGCCGGCACTACGAGATCGCAGCGGTCGCGGGTGGCGGCGCGCTCGGGTTCGGTGGTGGCGGATCACCGTTGGGATCTGGTGTTCGCGGCCGAGCAGCTCGCTCGCCGTCCGCAGTTGGGGGCGCTGCGCCCGCCGCAGGCGCCGGAGCTGCGGCCGGGTGAGTGGGCGGAGGTGGTACGGCGTGCCGAGGGGCGGCTGCTCGGGCGGATGCCGCGCAAGATCGTCGATCCGGATCGGCATCTGGCGATGATGGCGGCCAAGGTGCCGCTGGGGTTGGGTCGCCCGCCGTTGGGTGATCCGGTGTTGATGGGCCAGGTGGTGTCGGTCGTGGCGTCGCGGGTGGGTCTGGATGTGGCGCCGATGGAGGCGTTCGACCCGTCCGGGCTGTCGGGGCGCGAGCGTTGGCAGACGTTGGTGGACGTGCGCACCTCGGCGGCTCGGGTGTTGAACGCGGTGTCGTACGGGTTGCGGGTCGATCTGGCGGCGAGTCCGCTGCCGCGTGTCGACTCGAGCGACGACCGGGAGGTGTCGCCGGTGCGGCGGAACTACCTGTCGCCGGCGGATGTGCGGGGGCTGCCGCTGGGTGTGTGGGTGGAGTGCGGTCCGTACAGCCGTGGTGAGTGGCTGGCTCGCGGCGTTGCCGGCGCGGTCGGACGGGCCGCGCACCTACGGGTCAACGAGCGGTCGTACCTGGCGGTCTACGAGTCGCGGTCGGGGGCGATGTGGCGGCTGGAGACGACCGGTCGTGGGGCCCATCAGGGTCTGGTGGCCGAGGGGACCGCGGACGACTTCGAGGACGCGAAGGTGGTGGTCCGCGAAGCGTTGCGGGAGCGGTTTCCGGACGCGGCACGGTCGGTGGAGCCGCACGTCTCCGCGGGAGTGACACCGCAGCACGGCTGGGTGGCCCTTCCGGGTGGGCGCGACGAGCGCACCCAGGGTCGTGTGTTCGACGAGCGTGTCTCGGCAACGGTCAGCCCCGGACCGGGCGGGCGGTGGACGTCGTGGGTGACCGTCGACGGGCGAATGACCGAGGGTCCGCTCGCACCGTCGGCATCCGCGGCGCGTGACGTCGCGGAGGCGATGGCCCGCGGGGAGCTGATGGTCCTCGCCGCGGCGGCTCCGGACCGGGCCGATCGGATGGTGCGGGAGATGGCCGACGCCGGCGCCTTGACGCGCGCCGATCTCGATCGGATGGTCGGCCCGCGTCTGGCGGACGCCGACCGCGCAGTCCTGCTGTCGCCCGACGCGTCGGCCGCGCAGCTGGTCGATCTGCTCACGTCGACGGGCGCCGTCGGTCCGGGGACGATCGTCGCGGTGTTGCATCACGAGCACGTCGATCCGGAGGTCGTCGCCGGTCTGATCCCGGCGATCGGGATGCCGGTGACCGACGCGATTCGCGAGTTGCACGAGCGGTGGCGGATGGACCGGCTGGACGCTGGGAGCCAGCTGTCGGCGACGCCCGACGAGTTGAAAGCTGCTGGCTGCACGACCGTCGAGATGCTGCAGGCCGCGCCGCGTGAGGTGTTGCGACATCTGGACACCCGAGAGCGGACCTGGGAGCTGGCCGGGCACAGCCTGCTGGAGGCCGGGTACTCACCGGCGGACGCGCTGCGGCAACTCGCGCTGCACGCGCCGACGCCCGAGACGTTCGCCGCCGCGGCGGTCGAGATCGAACCGAACCCGCTGGACGCGTTTCCGACAGCGGTGCGACACGCCACGATCACCGACCTGGTGGCCCTGTCGGAGCGCTACGGGTTGTCGCCGTCGGAGACAGCCGAGACGCTCGTCATCGCCTGCGCCGCTCCCGAAGTCGTCCTCGGGGTCGTGCACGAGCGTTGCGACCACGACGAGGCGGCGACGATCGACGCATGCGCAACAGCCATCGATCCGTCGCTGATCGAGCGGGTTCTGCATCGCGACGACCTCGACGCCGAGCCGCTCGTCCTGCTCCCGGCCGCCGCGTCGGGCGTGTCGATCGACGACCTCGACGCCGGGTTGCGCGTCGCGCTCGGTGAGCCGGTGTCGACGTCGATCGCCACGGAGGCCGGTGTCGACGAGGCGCTCGTCGCCGCGCTCGGCTCGACCCACGACGGCGCAGCAGTGGAACAGGAACGACATGAGTGAGAATGCGGTGATGACCCTGGCGCGCGGCTCCGACGCCGGCGGCGCGCTGCTCGACCTCGTCGCCGCGGTCGACTATCTGTCGGCGACGCAACGGTTGGGGTTGACGGTGTGGGAGGCCGTCGAGGAAGCGGTGCGCTGGTGGGCGAGCGACCGTCTGGCCGGACCCGACGGGCTGGTCGACGAGGCGTTCAGCGAGCTGCCCTGGGACGACGACCCCGACCCGCTGCGCACCGGGTTCGAGCGCCTGTTGGCCTGCACCGGCGGCGCCGGCGGGCCCGACGGGCTCGAGTTCGGCGTGATCCTGACGTCGGCCATCGAGGGATGGGTGCGCCGGATGGCCGATCTGTACAACGCCGGCCACCGCTTCGCCCACCCGGCGCCGCGACACGGGTGGCCGTCGCCGCGCTACGACACCCGATGAGCTTCTCGGTCACGCTCCGGTCGATCGACGCCCGGCTGGCCGATGACCAACAGCTCGTCTTGCGGCTGGGCAGCGACGCCGACGTCGACCAGACCATCAGGGCGTCGCTGGGTCACTACCTGAGCTACGCAGGTGTCCTCGAGCAACTCGGTCTGCCCGGTGTCGGGGCGTTGACCCTGTCGGTGTACCTCGCCGGGCCGGGCGAGGCGGTCGAGCGCTTCCGCGCCGGCCCGTACCAGCGCGCCTACCGAACGACGAGCGTCGGTGTCGTGCGCCGCGCGGGCGTGACGATCTGGGCGACCGACGTCAGCGTCGAGGGGCGACCAGTGGCGATGTCGTCGGCACACGCCGACCTGCTGGTGTCGACGCGCTCCGACGTGCTGCCCGACGCCTACAGCGCCGCTGACAAGACCGAGCGGCGACGGATGCGCGAGCAGTTGCGCCCCGAGTTCGAGACGGTGCTCGGGCTGTTCGGCGAGCCGATCCCGTTCGGCGACCCGCCCGACGGCGGACAGTAGGCTCAGGTACCGAGGAGACCGCCATGGCTGTGCTGATGCTGAAGACCGAGATCCCGGTCGAGTTCGACACGATCGTCGATCGCCGCGCGGTTGTGCACGAGCTGGCGCTCGACGGTGACGAGGACCTGCAGGTCGGCGACCACGTTGCGTTGGTGAACGACGGCGTGTCGATCGTCGCCGTCATCACCGAGATCGACGACCAGGGCTACCTGCACCTCTCGCTTCGCTGAGAACGCCCGGCGCTGACGCCGCACGCCGAGGCGATGGTGCATTCGGCTCGGACTCTCCGGGAGGAATGGCAGTCGGCGAGCGGTGAGTCGTTAGACGAGGTCGGCGACGGGGCGCTCAGAGGTCCAACTCCAGCACGTCCAGTTCGAGGTCGAGGTCGTGGCGAACGTCGCCGAGGTTGCGTAGCAGTCCGTCGAACTCGTGGAGTTCGGCCGGGTCGTGGGGGATGTCGCCGAGCGGTTCACGAGTGGTGATCGCGTAGGTGTCGCGATGCTCGGCGACAGCGTCGAGCCAGGCGACGTGGTCGTCGGACAGGCGGGTCGTTGACGGGTCGAGGTCGAGCGCGGTCACCGCGGCGGCGAGCCACGGCCGGTCGGTGGCGATCTCGGCGGCGAGCTTGTCGCCGATGCGTGTCGGGTCGACGTTGTCGAGCAGCTGCTGCCGGTGAGGTCCCCAATGGTGCTGTTCGAGGTTGGTGGTGATCTCGTGGCGTTCGACGACGAGGGGCCAGTACTCGAGGATCCAGTCGCGGCGCTCGTGTTGGGCGGCGGTCGCGGTGTTGAGGATCTCGTCGATGTCGGTGAGCGCGAGCTGCCCGGAGCGGGCGGCGTCGATGATCGAGCGAGCGTCGAGGGGCGCGGTGTCGAGGATGTCGTCGAGGGCTTCGCGGCGGTTGACGAGCTCGTGATGACTGCGGATCGTCGGCCAGCTGGACTCGTGACGGTCGGTGCGTCGCAGCCAGGCGCGGATGTCGAGGCTGTGCGCTTGGACGCGTTGCCAGGTGTGGAGGTCGCCCGGGTTGTCCGGCGGGGTTCCGAGCCCGCCGGTGACGATGTGGTGGTGGGCGCGCCAGGCGGCGATGTCGGTGACCGCACCGCGCCAGGCGTCGACGCCGAGAGCGTCGGCGGGGCGGGGGCCGACGAGGCGGATCAGCCAGTCGGGTTGTTCGCTCGCCAGCTGATTGCTGGCGGCGTCGAGCTGCGCCCGGATCGCGCGGCAGGATGTCGAGGTCGTCGGGGGAGGCGCCGTGGGCGGTGACCGTCGCTGACCAATTTCCGAGGCGGTCGGCGGCGTCGTCGCGGATGCGTTGCACACTCGCGGCGGCTTCGCCGGTGAGGGTGCGGTCGGGTGCGTTGCGGTCGATGATCGTGAGCTGCTCCCAGGGCAGGTTGCGTACGGAGCTGCGGTGGCGGTCGGCGGCGACGAACAGGACGTGGGCGGTGCCGTTGGCGTCGTCGACGTGTTGGACGGTGCCCACGTTGTGGCGGTCCTGGGCGCGGACCCGCACCCCGGCGGCGAGGTGACGGGCGGTGTCGTCGATGGTGGACAACGTGTGGACGAGCTGGCTCCCGTCGACACCGTGCTCGGCGTTGGCGATGCGGACGGCCCGTCTGGCGTTGGCGAGACCGGTTTCGAGGTCGGCGAGCGCAACGGTGCGGGCGAGTTCGTCGACGCGTCCGTGAGCGGGGTCGATGTGGTGTGCGAGGTGCTTGGCCCGGGAGGTGTCGAGCCGCTCGACGAGCTCGTCGACGATGTCGCTGGGCGTGTCGGGGTCGATGCCGGTGTCGTGCCGATCGAGGTCGTTGGCGGCTTCGGTCTGGAGTCGGGCGAGGTCGGGGTCGGTGACGATCAGCCAGTTCTCGGCGATCCCGCGGGACAGGTCGGTGTAGGCGGCTTCGCGGTACAGGCCGTCGAGCCCGACGGTGATCGACAGGTCCCACGTACCGCCTTGGGCTCGGTGCGTCGACAGGGCGTAGCCGTGGCTGACGTGTCCGCCGCGGGCGAGGTAGCGGTCGTCGAGGACGACGTCGACATCGGGCCGGCGATCGAGGCGAACCGTGAGCTGGCCACCGTCGACGGCGACGATCGTGCCGAGCTGCCCGTTGGCGACATCGACCCGGTCGCCGCCACTGGTCAGCTCGCCCGTGCTGTTGCGGCGCAACGTGACGCGCTCGCCGACCCGGTACCGGCCGTCGCCGTACGCGGCGTGCTGATCGGGGAGCAGCCCGCGGGCTGCGAGTACGTCGATCGCCGCCTGGTTGAGCAGGTCGACGAGGTCGTTCGACCCGGCGAGCAGCACCGGCCGCAGGCCGGCGTCGAGCGCCGCCGACCAGCGCTGGATCGCTGCGGTGATCATCGTCTCGGCGTCGCCGGCGACGAGGACGCGGCCGTGGTCGACGTAGGCGCCGACGGCGTCGGCGACGCTGCCGCAGCGCAGGGCGGCGAGCGCCTGCTGCTCCCACTCCTCGCGCTGACGCCGATTCACGGTCAGCTCGGCGACGTCGGGGGCCCGCTCGGCGGCGAAGGCGAAGCCGCCGCCTGCGCCGACGGCGGGCATCTGATGCTGGTCGCCGACGAGCAGCACTCGGCCGCCGGCGGCCACTACCGTGGTGACGGCCTGTTCGAGTGTGCGGATGTCCGCCATCCCGGCCTCGTCGACGACGAGGAGGGTTGAGCTGTCGAACGACTCACGGCGGTCGGCGACGTCGCCCACCAGGCTGTGCAAGGTGCGCGAGGCGATGCCCGCGCCGGCGGTCAGCTCCTGCGCGGCGCGAGCCGATGGCCCGGCTCCGATCACCCGCCAGCCGGCGTGCTCGAACGCGTCGCGAACCGTGTCGAGGGTGAACGTCTTGCCGGTCCCGGCAGGGCCGATGAGCACGCTCACCGTTCCGGTGGCCGAGCACAGCCGCTCGACGGCAGCGGCCTGGTCGGCGCCGAGCGTGGGCCGATCCGCGACCGCTGCGCTCCCGTCGACCGGGCCGATGCCGGTCCGGCGTGCGACGGCGGCGGCGAAGCGTTGCTCGACGCCGTGCATCTCGCGGCTGGTGTAGCGGCGTCGCTCGCCGTCGTCGACCACGAGGACGTGCGGTGAGGCCACGACGCGTGCGGTGATCCGGTCGATCGTCGCGACGGTCGCGCCGTCGCCGAGGCGGCGGGCGACGGCGGTGGCGACGTCGGTGTCGGTGAAGGTCGTCGACGCGACGGTCAGCTCGGTTCGCAGCAGGTGGCCGATCCATTCTTCGGGTCGGACGAGCAGCTCGTACTCCTCGGGCTGGCCGTGCTCGTCGACGCCGCAGGCGTTCAGCCGCCACGTGTCCTCGACCGTCATCGGCTGTCGGGGCGTGAGCCCGGCCAGCAGCTGCTCGGCCTGCTCCGGTCCCCACCCGGCGGTGGTCGCCTCGCGCTTCCAACCGGCGTCGAGACGCTCGCCATCGGTCTCGCGTTCGTGCTTGGCGCGGCGTGTCGCCAGGACCGCCGCCTGCTGCCCGGCGGGATCGGATGGCGCGCCGGTCGCGGCGATCCAGCCCTCGATCTCGGCGCGGCGCTTGGAGAACCCGTCGAGCAGGCGCTGCGGGATCCCGGCGATCTCGGGGACGTGCCGGCCGGGGCGCCATTCGACACCGAGGGTGCGGGTGAGCTCTGCGCGGAACGAGGCCTGGAAGATCTCCCCGGCGGCACGGGCGTGCCGGTACAGGTCCGGGTGGGCGAACGCCGACCACTTCCCATCGGTCCCCTCGACGAGGTTGGCGACCAGCGTGTGCCAGTGCAGCAGCGGATCGCCGGCGCGGCTGGTGCGATGCCGGAACGTCGCCGCCACCACCCCGGACGTCTTCAGTCGGCGTGGCCCGACGGCGTTCGGGTCCTCGCCGGCGGCCGCGAGCTCGGCGCGCTTGCGCTCCACCCAGGCGGTGTTGTGCGAGCCGCGTTGGACCTCGATCGCCTCGCGCTCGAGCCACGCCACCGCCTCGCGCAGCGCGTGGTTGCCGGCGGCGATCACCGCTCCCTGGACCCGCGGGTCGTCGCTGACGGCGTACAGCACCGATGCGGACTTCGGCGCTTTGAACGTCGCGTCGAACCCCGGCACCCGCCGCTTCGACGGACGGATGACTTCGCCGTTCGGGGACAGCCCGCCGGTGCCGGGCCGGATCCCGGCGAGGACGGCGCGCAGGTCAGCGGGGGCGACCTCGCCGTGCAGGCCGAGGCGCGCCGACCCACCACCGATCCATTCGCCGGCCGCCTCGCCGGCGCCCGTGTAGTAGGCGTCGAGCGACTCGGCTACCCCGGACAACTGGTACGCCTCCTGGCCGACCCGCAGCTTCGCCAGCGACAACATGCCGGCATCGTCCGCACGACCACTCCCGCTGCTACTCCCGCCGCCACACCCGTACACCAACGAAGTTGGTAATAGTCTGTGAAATGAACACGTCACTCGGTGGCCGTCCGCTCGGGAGCGCCGCGAGGACGTCCGGGGTCACCGTGGCGAGGTTCGGCGAACGCTTGGCGGCGCGGGGAGCCATCCGGCTCGGGTGACGACGTCGAGCGCGACGGTTCGGGGCGCGCGGTCGTCGTTGGCGACGGTGAAGTCCTCCACGCGCGCGTCGTCGAGCGCGGCGTCCAGCTCGAGGGTGCGGGCGAGGTGCCAGTCGAGCGACGGGCCGGCCGGCATCCGTCCGATCAGCCGCGAGGAGCGGGTCCCCTCGGGTGCGAGCAGCCGGCAGACCGTGGTGTCGTCGACAGCGAGTGCCGCCCGGTAACTGTCGAGCTCGGCGCGGTCCTCCAGCACCCGGGCGAGCACGAGGTGCGTGACCCCGCGGCGGCGGTAGTTCGGCCACAGCGCGGCGAGGTTCTCGAAGGTCAGCGCCTCGTTCCAACGGCTGTCCGGCGGCCATTGCCAGGCGAGCGCGTCGAGGTCGATGGCGGCGTTCCGGATCTGTCGTTCGGCGAGGAGGTCGTTGATCTCGGCGGCGACCGTCGTCTTGCCCGCGCCGACGGTCCAGTGAGCAGCAGCACCCGGACACCCATCACGCCCAGCATCGCCGATCGTCCGCCCACGGCTGCGCCCTCGCCGTGCGGCCGGACGCGGCACCGGGGCCCCGCCTCGGCGGTGGGGCCCCAGCGTCTCGGGTGATCGTCAGTAGTCGCGGGGGAACAACAGCGTCGTCGCGGTGTCGGGGTCGTCGAGGTCGTCGGTGATGATCCACAGCTGTCCGTCGCCGTCGGCGGCGCGCAGCTGGTCGGGGATGCGGTAGTTGGACAGCACTCGGCCGCTGTGGAGCTGGACGGAGCGGTCGTTGACGGCCCAGTCCTGGTGGTCGAGGTCGCCCCAGTCGCCGGCGAGGTGCCGGCGCAGGCAGCCGACGGAGAAGGCCGAACGCTCTGGCGAGTGCGCGGCCCAGTCGGCCACGGCGGCGGTGACGACCGCACGAACGGACGGGGCGCTCACGCCGGGCCGCCCTTCGAGACGTTGACCTCGCCGGTGGCCAGGTCGGAGCGGTGTGGCGGGCGGTGGCTGATCGACGGTTCGCCCGGCACGCCGACGCGGTCGGCGATCACCGACACACGGTCGCCGCTGTCGGCGTCGGGCGAGGGGTCGGCGGCGACGAACAGGAAGCCGTGGATCTCGACCAGATCGCCGACGTCGAGATGGCCGTGGGCGTACTGGGCGAGTCGTCCGTGGCAGAACACGACGACGGCCGCGTCGCCGGGGTTTCGTTCCGGCGGGGCGATGCCGAGGCGGAACTCGGTGTAGACGGCGTGTTGTCCGAGTCGGTGGACGACGGGTGCGGAGCGCACCCATCCGGAGATGCTGACGTCGTTCATGGTGGACCTCCTTGTGGTGGGGAGCCGGGTGGCTCGCCCGTCCGGGCGGGCGTCGACGACGAGCGGGCGGTCAACCCGAAGGGCTCGGCCCCGAGGAACGAGGGGCTTGACCGGCCGGGAGCGGCGACGCTCCACGTCCCCCGCCCAGCGGGCGGCAACGCCCGGCGATGCCCGGCGGCCGGGTGCCCGACGTTCCCGGCCGGCGGCGCGGCTCAGCGGTGGCGCTCGATCACGGCCAGCCGGTGCTCGTTGGTGATCGCCTGGGCGTGGCGCGCCGCGGCGTTCGGGTCACTGGTCGGGCAGGCGCAGACCAGCCAGTGCTGGTCGTGGGTGACGGCCACCGCGTACCAGGCCCGGGCGGTGACGGTGCGTCGGCGGCGCCGGGTCGCGGTCGCGAGCCTCGACGATGGTCCCGTGGTGGCAGCTGGACGGGATGATCCAGCCGCGCCGGCGGGGGTCGTAGGTCCACAGCTCGCGCCCCCACCCGCCGCCCGGGGCCGGCCAGATCGACGCGGCCCACGGTTGCTCGATGGGCTCGACCGCGAACGGCAGCTCGATGAGCACCGCCCCGATCGTGCGCAGGGCCACGATCGGCGGTGGGTCGGAGGCGGGTTCGGTGGGGTCGCTCATCGGGCTGCTGCCAGGGCGTCGGCGGTCGGGTAGTCGGCGGCGTGGGGGTGACGGGCGAGCTGCGCCGCTCGCAGTGCCGGCATCGTGGCGCGGACGGTGAGCACGTCCACGGAGGCGAACACGACCACGCCGAAGCTGACGAGTCGTTCGATCGCTCGCCACAGGCTGGAGCTGCTCCCACCGAGGCCGAGCAGCCGGGCGAGCTGATCGCACTGCCACGTGTGCTCACCGGAGGCGGCGACGCTCGCAGCCAGCTGGCGGGCCAGCAGGGTCGCCGTCGGACCCAATGTCGGCAGCCACCAGTGAACGAAGTCGGCGCTGTCGGTGGCGTGCACGCCGTCGCGCAGGTCCGCGTAGACATGGATCGTGGCGGGACGGGTGACGGTGGGGGTGGTCGGCGGGATGGTCACGGTGGTGCTCCTCGGATCGGTGGCCAGCTCGGGCGGCCGGCCTCGCCCCGTCGGGGCGGCGGCGCCGCCGACGGGGCCGTCAACCCGCAGGGCTCGGCCCCGAGGAACGAGGGGCTTGACGGCCACGGAACGGCGCCGCACCACGTCCCCCGACCGTCAGGTCGGCAACGTCCGCCGGTCGCGCTCGGCAGCGCGCAACACGGCGGACCTACTCGGTCGAGGGTGCGGGCAGGGCAACGGCTGGCAGATGGCGGCCGAGCTCGATCTCCTCGGCCGGATCCCAGCTGCGGACGGACTCGATCGCCTCGATCAGCTCGACCCAGTCAGCGAGTGCGCCGTCTCGGGCGGCGACGACCAGGGCGCGCTGCACCGCCTTGGGGAGTGCGCCGGCCTCGCAGGCGTCGAGCGCCCATGGCTCGCGCCATCGGAGCGTGACAGCGAGTGTGATCAGTCGACCGTCGCAGTCCAGGGCTGCGGGCCGTGTCGGGTTCGGCGTCACGTCGTCGTTCGGCTCTCGGGCGGTCACCGTGGTCCTCCTCGGCGGTTCGGGTGCGGTGACCGGACGACCTTCCCCGAAGTCCGGTCACCGCACGCCATGTCGGCCCGTGGTGGGCCGGCTCGCCCTTCGGGGCGGTGCGGGGCTGGTTGGTGGCCGTCAACCCGCAGGGCTCGGCCCCGAGGAACGAGGGGCTTGACGGCGACCGGCGGGCGCCGCACACGTCCACCGACCGAACGGTCGGCAACGCCAACGACCGCCTCGGCTCAGTCCCATGCGACGTTGCGACCAACCCGCGTCGCGGTGACGGCGACCATCCGGAGCCGGTCGAGGCGGCTGGTTGCGACCGGATCGTCCGGCGCGCCGGCTGCATCGATGCCGGCGAAGATCACTTGGGGGTCGATCTCGCCGAACCAATCGAAGGGCACGTCGAGCAGGTGCAGCAGGGCGCCGGCAGCAGCGTTGTGCACGTTCAGGCTCGGGGCGCCTTCGGCGGTGAGCGCGGTCAGCTCGTCGCCGTCGCGGTAGGCGATGTGGAACGTGACGGTCATGGCCGATCGGTGCCGATCGTGTGGAAGTCCGGCCAGATCGCTAGCGGGTGGGTGCCGGCGTTGATCGCGGCGCGGTCGGCTGCGTGGAGTGGCACGCCGTCGGCGCGCCAGCGCTGGACGATGCCTTGGTGGACGCCGATGAGCTCGGCGATTCGACGTCCGCTGAGCCGCCCGCCGAGCTGGCGGTCGGCGCTCGGGCTGGTGTTGGAGTCGCGCAGGTTGAGCCACGCCTCCAGCGGCCCGATCGGCAGGCGGGGCTGGCGTCGAGGGCCGGGACGCCGGTCGCCAGGGCAAACCTGGCTGGCGTCGGGAGCGGTGTGGGTGGCGGTCGTGGGCATCGGGTGCTCCAGCGGGAGTGGCAGCGGGTGTTGCGGCGGGTGCGCCCGTCCGGGCGGAAGCGGCGCCGGGAGTCGCCCGTCAACCCGCAGGGCGCAGGCCCCGAGGCACGAGGGGCTTGACGGGTGGCGGGAGGCGCCGGCACACGTCCCCCGCCGGCGGCGGCAACGCCCGCCCGTGCGCCCGGGCGCGGCCGGCCCGACGGACCGGCCGGCCGGGACGATCACGCGAGGGCGGCGAGCCGCTCGGCGGCGTGGTCGGCGCGGGTGCGGGTGCCGGCGAAGAGCGCCCCGAGGACCTGTTCGCCGCGTGCGCCACGGCGGGGCGAGTCCCACAGCTCCCACGTCGACACGGCCTGCACCAGGCCGTAGGCGGTGCCGTGCCAACCAGCGACGCGCGGGTCGGACCGATACATGCGGCGGACCTCGGCGCGGCGGCGGCTCGCCGCGTCGCGGCTGCGGGCGGTCGCGCCGGGCTGGTCCGGCCACAGCCCGGTGAGGACCTGATCGGCTTGGGTGTCGGTGATCGCCTGGCGGGTCAGCTCCTCGACCTCGGCACGGAACGTGTCGGACACCTTCCACACCAACTGCAGGGCGCGGCGGGCGTCGTCGGTGCGACCGGCGAGGCTGGACGTGTGCCGGGCCGCCCAGCTGGTCCGTGCCGAGCGGAAGCTCGCCCGGATCGTGTTGGCGCACACGGCCCGGACGTAGGTGGCGACGGCGCGGGTGGCGATGGTCCCGTCCATCGAGGTGACCCACACCAGGCGGGGCACGTGGACGTCTCCGGCGATGTTCACGTCGCCGGGCAGGGCGATGGTGATGAACACGGTGCGCCCGCCGCGCAGTGAGCCGATCACCTCGACGTGGCCGTCGTCGGCCGATGCGTCGATGGTCAGCCGGGCCAGCTCGAGCAGCTCGGCTGGCTGGTGCGGCCGGTAGTCGGCGCCGACCACGCCCAGCAGGGCGCCGGTGTCGGAGCGGTAGGTGGCCCGGTGGGTGTCGACCTCGGCCACACCGTTGGGCGTGATCGAGGTCAGCGGGGCGAGGCGGGCGGACCATTCCAGCCCAGCCGTGCGCAGGGCCTCGTTGTAGGTGAGGTTGCGGCCGACAACGGTGCCGTAGCCGTGCCAGGCGCGCTCGGCGAGCGCCATCGTGTCGACGCCAGGGACGATCTCAGACGACATGGTGTGTTCCTCTCGGTTCAGACGGCCCGGCCCCGAGCGGGCCGGACTCGCCCGCACGGGCGCCGCGGCGTCACGAGGTGGCCGTCAACCCGCAGGGCTTGGCCCCGAGGAACGAGGGGCTTGACGGCAGCCGACGGCGCCGCACACGTCCCCCGACCGAAGGTCGGCAACGGACAAGCCTTTACCGGTGAGCGGGTGGTGCTACCCGCCCCGCCGGCGGGCAGCACCACCCACGTCCGGCTACTCGTCCGGCTCGGAGTCGTCCTCCCCGTCACCGTCGTCGTCGCTCGCGCCGTCGTCGTCCCCGTCGAGCTGGTCGTCGGCGTCGGCGTCGGCGTCGGCGTCGGCGTCGGCGTCGGTGTCGGGGGTGGCGCGGGCGAGGCGGGCGGCGGTCCACTCGTCGGGTTCCCAGCCGTGATCGATCAGCAGCCGATACCAGGCGACGACAGAGCGGCCGGTCGAGTGGTACGTCTCGACCTCGGCCTGCCCGCACGCCAGCGCGCCCGCGGCCTGGGCCAGACCGGCCGCGCCGGTGGCGGCGTGGGTGGCAAGCGCGTGGTGCGGGCGGGGACCGTCGAGGCCGAGCATCGTCGCCGCGTACTTCGCGGCGTCGGCGCTGGCGTGGTCGATCAGCGACTGCAGCGCGAGGACCATCAGCTCACTCGACGTCGGCCCACCACGGTGGCGGGCGAACAGCTCGACCCCGGCAGCGAGCCGCCCGACCCTGGCCCGCCGCTTGACGTGCGAGTCATCGACGCTCGTCGGCCGGGGCCGGTCGGCCACCACGTCGGATGTGGCGGTGCGGTCCGGCCGGGGCTGGTGGCGTCGCGGGTTGAGGCACAGCGGCGTCTCGCTGATGTGGTCCGACCAGCTGTCACGCCGGACCCACACCGCGTGGCACGACTCGGCAGCGTGCGCCTTCGGCGCGACCCCGACCGTCGTCAACGGGCGAGCGCTGTGCGGCGGCGGGTTCGCGCCGGTGAAGTAGGTCGTGCCCGCCGCGTCGAGTCGGGTGATCGCCGCGGCCCCGGCGGCGTCGAGGCGGACGCGCTTGCGGAACCGCTCCACCGTTCGTGTCGCGTCGGTGTCCCACCGACTGGCCCCGGTCAGCTCGACGCACAACGCGTCGAGCAGGTCAGGGCCGAGGTCCGCACAGCCGGCCGCGGCCACGGCTTGCGCGAGGGTCAGCTCCCCGGCGGCGAGAGCGTCGATCCACCGGGTCGGCAGGACCGTGATCGCCATCCGGCCGCGGACCCAGCGCTGCGACTTGCCGATCCGCTTGCACAACTTCGCCGGGGTCAACGCTCCGTCGAGACTGATCAACTTGGCGATCGCCGCGACCTCGTCGCTGACCAGCAAGTCGCTGCGCGTCGAGTTCTCGATCAGCATTGCCTCGATCGTCTCCGACTCGTTCAGGTCGCGAACCACGACGGGCAGGCGATCCAACCCAGCCTCGACGGAAGCGGCGAAGCGCCGGTGCCCGGCGACGATCAGATGTACGCCGTTCTCGTTGGCGGGTAGGACGAGCAAGGGCTGCAGCACGCCATGGGAGCGGATCGACCGCGCCAGCTCAGACAGGTCACCCAAGCCCTTGCTGCGCGGATTATCCGGATGCGCTGCCAAGAGTGCGACGGGGACCTCGAATACGGTGGTCGTGTCCGTGGGAGTAGTGGTGGTGGTCATCTGTGGGTTCCTCCGTGGGAGTGGCTGAGGGTGTCGATCCACGGACGGGGGGTGTCGGTCGTGATCTCACCCGTGCTGTCGATGCGGGCGGTCGACCCGTCCACGCACCTGATCCAGGCGCGGCCGTGATCGACCGCGAGCCGCTGCGCCACGGCGAACGCGACCCCGAGCGCGCCGGTCGTCAACCGTTGCGCGCCGAGGTGGTCGACCACCGTGTACTCGTCTCGGCGTGCGGCCGAGACGAACAGCACCGCCTGATGGCCTGGCGGGATCAGATCCGACATGACACTCCGTTCCGTGCAAGCCCGGCCCCCGATGGGCCGGCCTCGCCCGCACGGGCGCAGCGGCGACGACGAGGCGGCCGTCAACCCGAAGGGCTTGGGCCCCGAGGAACGAGGGGCTTGACGGCCACCCACCGGCGCCGCACACATCCCCCGACCGTCAGGTCGGCAACGTCAGCGACTTCAGCTCGCCGGCTGCGCGGCGTCGCTCGAAGCCGTGTGTGGCCGACGCTCGAGTACCTCGACGAGCTCGGCCTGGAAGAGCATTGAGGCGTGGCCTACCGGCTCAGTACCCAGTAGATGGCGGTAGATGCGAGTCAGCCTCTGGTCGGAGGACATCGCTCGGACGGTGAGCTGGTTGCGGTCGAGCCAGTCCCTCAGCTCGCTGCCGATCGAGGCTCCTGCGGCGACATCTGACGCGTGAGCGCCCGGCGTCTTGGCCAGGTTGGCGATCACGACGCAGCCACGCGGCTTGGGCGGAGCAGGATCTGCGATCCGACCGGTTCGCCAGGCATGCCGAACAAACGCTGCAGTTCCGCACAGGACGAAGGCGACCTGCACTCCCAGAGCGATTAGACCTGGCCGCCTCGGCACGGAGTCGACGAGGAAGACCAGCGCTGCGAGCGCGACGAGCATCACAGCAACCTCGACGACGAGCGCCAGGTTGCGGCGCACGAGGTTGGCGTGTGCTGGCGAGTCGATGCTGAGCCAACGGGTGCCATCGGCAGACACGCGAATGGATCCATTCACTCGGCAACACACATAACCGAATGCGGCGATCACGCCGCTAAGGCCACCGCCGTAGCTGTCGAAGGTGCCACGCACGCGATGCCCATGTGGATGAGCGCGCGGTGAGGTCAGCGGCAACGAGATCGAGCGTTGATCCGCACCACCGGTGCTCATGGTCCTCCCTTCAGCCCCTCGTTGCCGGAAGGGTGACACAGCGGTGTTACACAGTCGGAGCGGCTCCGGGGGCTGGAGTCCCCGATGGGATCCTCGGTGGCGGTGTCCCGGTGTCTACCTGTATGGCGGATGCACGGTGACCGGCCATCGGTCGTGTCCGGCGAGTCGCTGCAACCAGACGCCGAATCCGCCGGCAGCCGCGGCTTGGGCGACGAGGTGATCTCGTGCGAACCACTCTCCGGTCACGTTCCACTCACTGAGCTTGGCGTGGAGGAGTGCTTCGAGTTCTGGGGTGGCGTTGTGCGCCTCCGCGATGGTGGTGATCCGCCGCGAGTTTCCGGTCTGCAGCTCAGCGATGCGCTTGGCGACTGGGCCTTGGGTGTAGCCGATCTTGATGCCGGAGCCGTCCTCGAGGACGTAGACGGTCCCGCGACCGTCGGCGGCGGGTGCTGGCCGTTCGTAAGTGGCGCGGAACAACCGGCCGCCGACGAAGTCGTGGATGAGCATCGGTGAACGATCGGGATCGACCGGCAGTCGGAGTGCGACGTGGCCGACGGCTTCGCTGAGACGGTTCAGATAGGCGAGGGTGCCGGTCCCGTTCTTCGACCGGAGCGCGACCGGGGGAGCTGCGCCGTCCTCGAATCTTCCCCACGTCGCGTATCGATGCCGTGGTCCAGGCACGAGTCGCTGATCGGGCTGTTCGTCGACGATGAACCCGGGAAGCGCTCGCAGCGTGTCGATGGATCGCCGGATGTCGGCGTGGTCGTGAGCGCCGCCTTCCCGGGCCCAACCCCAAACGGCCGGGTCAACGGGTGCACGCAGGCCGTCGATGTCGATCTCGTAGATGTCGCCGAGCTCATTGGTGATGTAGGTGTCGGCCATCGTTCTTCTCTGGCGTCGGAGGTTGCCGCCGGGCCGCGATGATCGTGACGAGGCGGTCGGCGACGTCTGCGGCGTGTTCGTGCTCCCAGGCGCGCACGACGAGCCATCCGTCGGCTTCGAGCGCTTGGTCGACGCGTCGATCTCGGTCGATGTTTCCAGCGAGTTTGGGTTGCCAGTAGGTGCGGTTCGTCTTGGGGAGTGAGCCGTGCAGCGGGCAGGCGTGCCAGAAGCATCCGTCGACGAACACCGCGATGCGGTGTCGTGTAAACACGATGTCGGGACGGACCCGCAGTCCGCCGCTACGTAGCAGGAGGTCTTTGCGGAAGCGCAGCCCGCGGTGGTGCACCTTCGCGCGTAGCGCGACTTCTGGTCTGGTGTCGGTCCGACGGTTGGCTCGGCCGATCCTGGTCGCCGCCGAGCTGCTCGGCTCGGGGTAGGGCACGATCACGCCGCGGCCGAGATTGACCGTGCGCGGCGTGGACAAGGGGGCCTCGTCGCCGGTGCCGAGGAACTGGGTCACACCCATCGTGTCTACTTCGACGGATGGGCACTCGACATGACCGTCGTCGACGGCGCGGCGGGCAGCTCAGCCTGCTGAGCGGTGTGGACATGCGCGCCCGGGAGCATTTGCCAGGCCAGACTTGCCCGGTGAACGGTGGTGCCACGATCTCGCTGTTCTCGGGTTCGGGTGGTCTGGATCTGGGTGTGGAGCGCGCCGGGTTCAAGACCGTCGCTGCGGTGGAGTGGGACGACGACGCGGCCGACACGATGGAGAAGAACGCGCCGACGTACTTCCCGGATCTGCGCGCAGTGCTCCGGGCCGACCTGTACCCGCTGGCCACGGGTGCCGGCGCGGGCGTCTCCACGCGGGACATCCTGCGGGCCGGCGGCCTCGGCAGCCGAGAGCGGCCGGATCTGCTGATCGGCGGACCGCCGTGTGTGGCGTTCTCCAAGTCCGGTTTCTGGCTCGACTGGAAGCGTGACGGGATCGACCCGGCCGCCAGCCTGTTGCAGGCCTACACGCGGGTGTTGCGCGAGGCGCGTCCGCGGTTCTTCATCTTGGAGAACGTCTACGCGCTGACGTTCGACAACCGGGCGAGTCGTCCGGCGTTCGAGCGGCTGCTGACCGAGATCGACGCCGCCGGCTACCAGTTCCGCTGGCAGGTGTTAAACGCGGCCGACTACGGGGTTCCCCAAGCTCGCCCGCGACTGTTCATCGTCGGCGCTCGCCGGCGCGAACGGCTTCCGGAGCTGCCCGAGCCGACGCATCACGGCCAGTGGGAGCGGCGCCGTACCGAAGGCGGCGCGCTGCCACACGTGACATCCGGGGACGTGCTCGACGGACTGGTCACGGCGGCGGAGCCCGAGGAGGTCGTGCGCGGCAGCTGGGGGCATCTGTTGCCGGAGATCCCGCCCGGCGAGAACTACCTGCACTTCACGGCCGAGCGTGGCCACCCCGATCCGCTGTTCGAGTGGCGCTCGCGGTACTGGTCGTTCCTGTTGAAGCTCGACCCGGCGCGCCCGGCGCCGACCATCCAGGCACAGCCCGGCCCGAACGTCGGCCCGTTCCACTGGGACAACCGCCGGCTGCGCGTCCCCGAGCTGCGCCGCCTGTTCACGTTCCCCGACGAGTTCGCGTTCGTCGGCCGGCGAGCGTCGATCCAGGCGCAGATCGGGAACTCGGTGCCCCCTTTGCTGGCCCAACGCGTCGCCGAGTCGGTCGCTCAGTCGCTGTGAGCGAGGCACTCGCCGAGTGATGGCGACCAGGCACCGTCGATGCGTTGGATCGGCGCGATCCGTGCAGGGTCATCGCTCCACGCGGTGAGGTCGGTCGTGCGTCGGAAGCGGAACTCCCACATGCCCGTCGCCGAGAACAGGCAGGCGGCGAGCACGTCGAACTGGTCGAACGTGTACTTGCGCCCCGCACCCGAGTCACGCGTCTTCTGCGCCTCGACCTTGAAGTCGCCGTTCTTGTACACGGCTGGGCTTGCCGTCTTGCACTCCACCAGCACCCGGGTCCCGTCGCTCATCTCAACGCCGAAGTCAGGGCGACCATCCTCGTCGATCGGCTCGACCGCTGCGACGGCCGGATCGGCAGCGAGGACGCGGGCGAGGTGATGTTCGGCGACACCGCCGCGCACGGCGATCCCCAGCCGGAAGTTGCCCTCGACGATGTCGAGGATCGTGCGTGCGTCGACACCGAACACGCTCTCCAGATCGTGCGGCACGCCGGCCGGGACGGCGAAGCTCTCCGCCAGGACCGATCGCAGCCCGGCGTCGAGCCCGAGCCCGGAGGCCTTGGCCTCGAAGCGGACGTAGTCCAGAAGGCGGTGTGGGCGGAACCCGACGAGTGTCTCCAACCCGGCCCAGCTCTGGCGTCGTGTCCCACCCGACTTCGTTCGCTCCCACACCGCCCAGCCGTGCGCGTCGGCGTCGGCGAGGTTGCGGTCCCGGTAGTACACCGAGATCCCCATCGGCAGATCGTCGTAGACGATTGGGTCGAGCCCGACGATGAACTCGAGCTCCGGGTCGACGGCCAACACCATCGTCACATCGACCCCGGCGACGTCACGGCCGATCCGATTCGACTCGTCACGCTCGCGCACCGGGTCACCGAAGCGGATCTGGGCGCGGTGCTCGTCGGGCGGACGGTTGCGAGTCAACCGCTTCGTCGCCGTGAACGGATACAGCAGCATCCCGAACCGCCGACCGTCGCCGTCCTCCACACCCATGTACACCGGCGCGACACGATGATCACGGAACGAGCAGTACACGACCCGGCCACCACTCGCCTCCACTGCTCGCTCCAAGAACCCGGATGGCGTCCCGTCTCGTGGTGTAGGTGACCACGTGCGTTCCCGTCGGCTGTGGGTCAGTTTCGGGGTGCTGCGGGCAAGGCTAGTTCGGCGTTGTTGTCGGTGAGCTCGGCGACGGAAGCGGCGGCGATGTAGCGGCGTTCGGCGGCGATCATCTCGTCGTTGATCTCGACGAGGAGGGCTCCGACGAGACGGATCACGGACTGCTTGTCGGGGAAGATCCCGACGACGTCGGTGCGTCGCTTGAGCTCGCGGTTGAGGCGTTCGATTGGGTTGTTCGACCAGATCTTCGACCAGTGCGCTGGCGGGAAGCCGGTGTAGGCGAGCACGTCTGCCTCCATCGCTTCGAGCCGCTCGGCGACTGCGGGCGCGTAGGGGCGCAGTTGGTCGACGACACCGCGCAGCTGGGCGCGGGCGGTGTCGGCGTCGGGTTGGGCGAACACGGTGCGGATCAGGGCGGCGATCATCTGACGGTGGCGGTGTTGGGCCGCGGCGAGCAGGTTGCGTATCGCGTGGACGCGGCAGCGTTGCCAGGCGGCGCCTTGCAGGCTGCGCCGGATCGCCTTGACCAGACCGGCGTGCGCATCGGACACGACCAGGCGCACACCGCCCAGGCCGCGGTCGGTCAGGCTGGTGAGGAACTCGCGCCAGAACGTCTCGTTCTCCGAGTCGCCGACGTCGACACCGAGTACCTCGCGGTGCCCGTCAGCGCGTAGGCCGGTGGCGATCACGACGGCCTTGGACACGACGTGGCGGTGCTCGCGGACGTGGACGTAGGTGGCGTCGAGCCAGACGTAGATGAACGGCTGGTGATCGAGCCGGCGGGTGCGCAGCACGTTGACGTCGGCGTCGATGCCGGCGCAGATCCGTGACACGGTCGACTTCGACACGCCCGAGTCGCAGCCGAGCGCTTTGACGAGGTCGTCGACCTTCCGGGTCGAGGTACCGGTGATGTACGCGGTCATGATCACCGCCCACAGGGCACGGTCGACGCGTCGGCGCGGCTCGAGCAACTCGGGGAAGAAGCTGCCGGTGCGCAGCTTCGGGATCGCGACCTCGACGTCACCCGCCGGCGTGGAGACCAGCTTGGGGCGGTGCCCGTTGCGCAACGCGGTGCGCTCCGGGCTGTGCTCGCCGGGGCCGGCGCCGATCGTCGCGGTGAGCTCGGCTTCGATCAGCTCCTGCAACGCGGCGGCGAGGATGTCGCGCAACGACGTCGACAACGACGCGTCGCTGCCGGCAAGCCGCGCGGCAAGGTCAGACAGGGCAAACTCTCGGGTGGTCATCGTGCGTCCTTCTCGTTGGCTTGGTCGCTTCCGAGAATCGCACGATGACCACCATCACCCCAGCGATGGTCGAGGCCTCCTACACCACGTGATGGGACTCACTCAGAACCCGACCACCACCGCACGATCCGCGTCGAGCCGATACAGCTTCGGCACATAGATCCGACCAGCCAGCTCCGCCACCCGCAGAGCGTCGCGCGTCCGAGATGTCAACAGGGGAGTACGCCTCGTCCTTCATCGGACCCGAACCGGCAGAGCCGGGCGTCCCCCTGCCGAAGAGCCACCTACACACCTAGCGACTGCCGAAGTCCGAAGTCGGCCGAGCTCGATGACGCTGACCAACATCTCGTACGCCAGGTAGGAGGTTCGCCCTGGCGGCACCGATGGGACCTTCCGTGGGCTGGGAACGCATTCCCGATGGGTGGGGACGAGAAGTAAAGCGGCTGCGCTGTCGCCTCACGGGCAGGCGATCTCGAGCCGCAGCTCGCTCGATCGCCAGGCGTTGGCCCGCGAACGCAGCCGCTTCATGATCAGCGCGCAGGGACGTTGCCCTGTGCCTGCGACACTCGCGAGGTGAAGATTGAGTCCCTCGATCGCGACGTGCAGCAGGTGCTGAGCACGGGCTACTACCGGATCCCACGGTTCCAGCGACCGTACTCGTGGACGGAGGAGAATCTTGAGGAGTTTTGGACCGACACTATCGTGGACAGCTCTACTGACTATTTCATTGGTGCGATAATCGTCTTCCAAACCGGCAAGAGTAGGTTCGACGTCGTCGATGGTCAGCAACGGCTCACGACACTCACCATCATGCTCAGCTCCTTGCGCGACGCGTTTGATCGATCGAGCAGTTCTCGTCAAGCCAGTGGCGTTCACAACTTCATCGAGCGCCCGAACGTCGACGATGAACCCGAGTACGTGCTGCAAACGGAGACCTCCTATCCATTCTTCCATGAGTGGATACAAAAGCATGGCTCCGGCGCCGACGCTAACCACGCGGCCAGCCGTGAAGAGCTGGCGCTGCAACGCGCTCGCCAGTTCTTCGACGAGAAGCTCCGGGCCATCGTAGGCGGAATCGAGACTGACCCACGAGTGAGCGACGCCAACAAGCCAAAGAAGATTCATGCCGCGATTGCATCGATCCGAGACCAGGTCTTGGCGCTGAAACTCATCCTGGTGACCGTTGATAACGAGGACGATGCGTACACGATATTCGAAACCCTGAATAGCCGTGGTATTAATCTCACCGTTGCCGACCTTGTGAAGAATCATCTGCTGAAGCACCTTCGCAAACATAACGCCGGAGTGGATCGTCCGCGAGACAAGTGGGAGCACATCCACGATCTATTTGACGCGTCATCCGCAAATCTTGACGTAAGTAGGTTCATTCATCATCAGTGGCTGTCGGAACACGACTATGTGCCCGGCTCCAAGTTGTTTCGTCGGATCAAGAAGGAGGTCACGAAGGCGCGGGCCGGCGCTTACCTGGATGACCTTGTGGCCGACTCGGAGATCTACCGCTCGATCCGAGAGCCGGGTTGGCGAGCCTGGGGAAGTGGCCAGCGTGAGATCGCACAGTCGCTCAGGGCTCTCGCCGTGTTCGGGGTCGATCAACCGATCCCGTTTCTAATGTCGGTTCTCCGCGCTATGGAGGAGAAGACCGTGAGAGCGCCCCTCGCCAGGCGCGCTGTTCGCGTTATCGAGAACTATCACTTCATCTTTACCGCGGTAACCGGGACAAGCTCGTCGGGCGGAATCACGAAGATGTACGCGCGCTACGCGCGCGAGGTGGCGAATGCCACGGACGCCAATCAAGTTGGCTTAATCGTGGATGAGCTCAAGGGCAAGCTGAAGGTGCCTTCTGAAGAGGTGTTTACGGCGAGCTTTATGGAGATCGGCTATTCGGCAGAGGCGTCCAAACAAAAGAATCTTGTTCGGTACATCCTCGAGAAACACTACGACTACCACGCCACAGGTGCCCGACCAGATTTCGCGCAGATGACCATCGAGCATCTGCTCCCGCAGTCCGGGAACGCCGCATTGAGTGCCAGCATAGGGAACCTAATACTGGTGGATGAGGCTTTGAATAATCGGCTCTCTAACAAGGGCTTCGCCGACAAACAGAAGGAACTCGCAAACTCAGGCCAGGTGTGGGTCGACCCGGAGTTGCTTTCGGCCGCTCACTGGGATAGAGCGTCGATCGAGTTGCGCACGAAGAAGATGGCGGCGCTCGCGTACCAGACGATTTGGGGATAGCGCCATCATCGATGAGACGGCACTGGGTGTGCGGCTGGTGAATGAAAGATCGTCGCCGGTCTCGTTCCTCACGTCACCAGCCTGGAGAGATGCGCTCTCCAAGGGCGATTGCTGATCCTCGGGACTAGGCGAGTTGTCAGCGCAGGCTCAACCACCTGCAGCTGGTGAGCGGACTGGCAGGTGCAGCGGGCTATGGCCGTCGTTGCTTCGGTCGACCGCGTTGTTCCACGAGGTGGTCCACAAACGCAGCGACCGCCCGTTCCTCGGTGCGACTGAGCCTGGCGGACGCGAGTGTCTGGCTTAATGCACCCGAACTCGACGTCGTACCGTTGGGCACTTCATACCCCGCCAGTTCCATCAGCCGCCGGTACGGCAGGCCGAGATGAGCTGCCAGCGCGCGAAGGATGCGCGGTGACGGGGTGTCGACTTGTCCTCGCTCCAGCTTCTGCAGGTAGGTGGCGCTCACCCCTGCGGCCGACCCCACGGTCTTGAGCGATTCGTCGAGTGCGGCGCGCGCGTCGGACAGTTCACGCCCCAGCTGACCTCGGTCGCCCTCGTCACCCATTGGCGCCAATGTACACGATAGTTGACATGGGCGCAGACGTACACTATCGTTGATGACGTTCCCCTCAGTGAAAGGTTGGATGAACATGAGCAAGTCATGTCAGACCAGCGCCCATGCGGCGAGCGCAGCATCGAAGGTGCTGCGTGATGGTCGCACGGGTAGTGCGTCCAAGACGGCGGCCGCGAGCGCCCTGTCACAGCGAGCACCTCGTCCGAAGCGAGGTCGGTGATGGCCCGCACTGTCCGCGTCCCGGTCCGGATCAAGACGACCGTACGGGTCCGAACGCTGCGCTGCTCGGTCTGCAGATTCGAGGATCTTCCGGTGGCGTTCGCGTCCCCATCCTCACCGACCGGCTGTCGATGCCCTCGTTGTGGCAGACCACTTCGCGTCTAAGCTCGAGACGTCCGTCACCGTCGGCTCGTCCTCGCGGTCATATGCTGCCGCAGATGGGGACGAAGAAGACGGCTTCGAAGAACCACGGAGTGAGAGTGCTGCCCAGTTCACCAGCGGGCTCCAGGCAGCTCGGCCGCGCCAAGGATCTCCTGAACGATGACCAGCGGACCGCGTTGCGACAAGACCTCGATCGCCTCGCGCGAATTCGACGCGATGCAGAAGCCAGCTCTGCGTCGCTGCGCATGAGCTGAATCGGCTTGCGTGAGCGACTGGGAGTCGCCCGATCCGGCCGAACTCGTCCCGCTTCGGACGGCCGCGGACTGGGAGAAACTGCGGAACCGGTATCCGGCACTCAACCCACGACCGTTCGAGCGCTGCCTCGAGGTGGTACGGGCCGGGGGAGCCACGACGCTCGTGGAGTGAGTCCCATCACGTGGTGTAGGAGGCCTCGACCATCGCTGGGGTGATGGTGGTCATCGTGCGATTCTCGGAAGCGACCAAGCCAACGAGAAGGACGCACGATGACCACCCGAGAGTTTGCCCTGTCTGACCTTGCCGCGCGGCTTGCCGGCAGCGACGCGTCGTTGTCGACGTCGTTGCGCGACATCCTCGCCGCCGCGTTGCAGGAGCTGATCGAAGCCGAGCTCACCGCGACGATCGGCGCCGGCCCCGGCGAGCACAGCCCGGAGCGCACCGCGTTGCGCAACGGGCACCGCCCCAAGCTGGTCTCCACGCCGGCGGGTGACGTCGAGGTCGCGATCCCGAAGCTGCGCACCGGCAGCTTCTTCCCCGAGTTGCTCGAGCCGCGCCGACGCGTCGACCGTGCCCTGTGGGCGGTGATCATGACCGCGTACATCACCGGTACCTCGACCCGGAAGGTCGACGACCTCGTCAAAGCGCTCGGCTGCGACTCGGGCGTGTCGAAGTCGACCGTGTCACGGATCTGCGCCGGCATCGACGCCGACGTCAACGTGCTGCGCACCCGCCGGCTCGATCACCAGCCGTTCATCTACGTCTGGCTCGACGCCACCTACGTCCACGTCCGCGAGCACCGCCACGTCGTGTCCAAGGCCGTCGTGATCGCCACCGGCCTACGCGCTGACGGGCACCGCGAGGTACTCGGTGTCGACGTCGGCGACTCGGAGAACGAGACGTTCTGGCGCGAGTTCCTCACCAGCCTGACCGACCGCGGCCTGGGCGGTGTGCGCCTGGTCGTGTCCGATGCGCACGCCGGTCTGGTCAAGGCGATCCGGCGCAGCCTGCAAGGCGCCGCCTGGCAACGCTGCCGCGTCCACGCGATACGCAACCTGCTCGCCGCGGCCCAACACCGCCACCGTCAGATGATCGCCGCCCTGATCCGCACCGTGTTCGCCCAACCCGACGCCGACACCGCCCGCGCCCAGCTGCGCGGTGTCGTCGACCAACTGCGCCCCTACGCGCCCGCAGTCGCCGAGCGGCTCGAAGCGATGGAGGCAGACGTGCTCGCCTACACCGGCTTCCCGCCAGCGCACTGGTCGAAGATCTGGTCGAACAACCCAATCGAACGCCTCAACCGCGAGCTCAAGCGACGCACCGACGTCGTCGGGATCTTCCCCGACAAGCAGTCCGTGATCCGTCTCGTCGGAGCCCTCCTCGTCGAGATCAACGACGAGATGATCGCCGCCGAACGCCGCTACATCGCCGCCGCTTCCGTCGCCGAGCTCACCGACAACAACGCCGAACTAGCCTTGCCCGCAGCACCCCGAAACTGACCCACAGCCGACGGGAACGCACGTGGTCACCTACACCACGAGACGGGACGCCATCCGCTCGTGATCGAGACTCGCTACCTCGACGAGGACTATCGCAGCGAGTACTCAGCGTTCTTGTCGAAGACCTTCGCAGCGGTCCCAGACACTGCTCACCGCCTGCACTTCTTCCGTCAGTCACTCAGAGTTCGCGACCTATGGCAACTACCTGACGATCACGGATACCTCGGCTTCATGGTCGTACGACCATCCTGGCTTGGGCGCGTTGGACGCACCATGCTGGCACCTCCCCCGGACCTCGCCCCAGCCATTCGCACCGCCGTCGAGTGCACCGTCAGCTTCTTCGGTCAGCGCCTCGCGGTCAGCGCTGTCCCGTTCGCCGAGCAGAACGCGCCGTTTGGTCGCTGCGCACACGTCGCCGCCTGGACGTGCCACTACGCCGCAGCGCTCCGTCAAGACACCCATCGGCGAGTGATGGCCGACTTCACACTCCTCGCGGATGCCAACGTGTCGGAAGGCCGACCATTGCCGTCACAAGGCTTGACCGGCCTGCAGCTCTCAAACCTCCTCCGCGATCTCGGTCTCCCGCCGCTCGTGTACCGGATGGGCGAACTACCAACCCCAGACCCTGCGCAGCCGCCCCCTCCGCACACGACCGACCAGAATCCCGGCGAATGGGACACGCGCATCATTGCCGTGGCATGTCGATACATCAACTCTGGCTTCCCAGTCTTGGTCGGCACGTACGACCATGCATTCACTCTGATCGGCTACGACCGCGAGGCGAGACCCGGAACCACCGACTGGATCCGATTCATACGCCACGATGACCAGAGAGGCCCGTATCTGGTCGTCAACGACGTCCTCGCGGACACCGATCCCGCAACCGGCGACTCCTACGGTTGGTGGACATTGCTGATCGCGCCCGTCCCGGAAAAGCTCTGGCTCGCACCGGAACCAGCTGAGCAGGCCGGTTGTCAATATCTTCTTGCCGTGTCTCGAGAAGCGGTTTCGCAGGGACTCGTCTCGACGCGCTCAGCGCTTCACGCGCTCTACGAGCGCGGACGCGTGACGTTCCGCACCTATGCGATCACGTCGACCGCGTTCAAGACATCCGCAACAAGTCGCGGTCTCGACTCTGTGACCGTCCGGGAGTATCGGCTGGCCCGCCTCCCGCGTCTCGTTTGGGTCGTCGAAGCTGTCGATCGTGCACGAAGACGAGCGGGAGCGCCTTCTGTCCTTGGGGAAGCCGTCTTTGATTCGACATCCTCAGATTACGACCCGCTCGAACTCATCGTGCGAGTCCCCGGAGCGCTCTTGGTCCGCCCCACGTCCGGGGCGGCCCGATTCCCGCTTCGCACGACCCGCCGCCCATGTACAACCGCGGCGGCGAACCCACCCTGAGGTTCGGCCACCGCTCGGGATCGAATGCGCTACTGGGCTGAGTCGCCGCTTCACTGACGGGTCCGGCGGACATGTAAACGCGCTGGCGCTCGCCTTCCTCGGCAGGTGAACTCGTTGTCCGCTCGCACCGCAGAAGTGTGGTCCCGAGACGCTCAGCGAGTCGTTCTTCGACCACCTTGAACTCGTCGATCGGCTCACATCCTCAAGGCTGGGTGGGCGCATGCGCGATCACAAAAATGCGCTTCGCCCCTGAGCTTCGAGGGCTTGGATGAGTGGGTCGTCGTGTTGGGGAAGTAGGTGGCCGTAGCGGTCGAGGACGACGGCGACGCTGGTGTGCCCGGCGCGGGTGGCGATCTGTTTGGGGTTGGCGCCGGCGGCGATCCAGAGGGCGATCGCGGTGTGGCGCAGGTCGTGGATCCTGAGCGGGGCGAGCTGCGCCGTTGCAACGGCTGGGGTCCAGAAGCGGCGACGGAGCAGACCCGGACGGATCGTGTGGCCTTCGGGTGATCGGAACACCAGCGCATCCGGTGATGGTGTGCCCGGCGTGTTGGCGGTGAGTTCGTCGATGACGAATCGCGGCAGTGTCACCATGCGGACCGACGCCTTCGTCTTCGGCGGCCCGAAGGAGAGGTGCCCGGCGAGGTCGGTAAGCGTGGACGTGACGTTGACGCGGCTGTTCGTCTCGTCAACGGCCTGCCAGCGCAAGGCCAGCATCTCGCCGATGCGAAGGCCGCCGTAGCCGCCGAGCAGGACGAGGCCGCGGTAGCGCGGGTCGATGGTGTTGGCGAGCTTCCAGAGTTCGTCCGGGGTGAGGAAGCGCATCTCGTCTCGGGGCACGGCCGGCACGGGCAGGTTCTCGACGGGGTTGTGGGCGATGACGCGGTCCTCGACGGCGGCGCGCACGACCTTGTTGAACACCTGGGCGGCCTTCACGACGGTTGCGGGTGCGAGCGCCTTGCCGGCGGGGTCGGACAGGTCTGTGACCCACTCGCGTAGGGCGGTGCGGTCGAGCCGGCCGAGTGGCGTCGTGGCGAAGCGGGGCAGCACATGGGTGCGGAACGACGCTTCGTCACGCGCGCGGGTGGTGGCGCGCAGGTTGGTCACGGTCGGCCACCAGCGTTCGAACCACTCGCCGACGGTGATGCGTCCGAGGCGTGGGTCGACCCACGAGCCCTGTGCGACGTCGACCTCGACGAGGTTGGCGTAGCGCTCGGCATCACGCCGGCGCTCGAACTGCTTGCCCCGCTGGACACCGTCGGCGGTCCTGAAGCGGACGAGGTAGGCGCTCTTGCCGGTGCTCAAGCGCTTGGTCACGATCGACGCCATGACCGTCAACGTAGACCTGGCGAGTGCACACCAGGTGCACAGCTCGTGCAGACCTGTTCATCACGGACGAGAACGGTCTAGACCTATTATCCCAGCTCAGTAGCCACGCGATGGCACGGCGCAGGACGGGACAGAACGGCTCAGGACTGCTGCAACTCTCTGATAAGGATGAGGTCGCAAGTTCGATTCTTGCTAGCCCCACCGCAAAGCGCCGCAACGCTGGCTCGGCCTGGTCTCCACGATGATTCGCCGGCTGAATCGGCGCACGAAGCCTGTGATCGCCGCGCGGTACTGTGCGCCGTGCTTGAGCCGATGCAACTCCGCGATGTCGCCCCGCGTGGGTTGTTGATGGTGGTGCGCCATCCTCGACCGGCCCAAGGTGCTCACCGCCGAGGCTGCGAGGTCGTTGGCCGCGGGCTTTCCTGTGTTGCCGACCTTGAGCCATCCTCACTGGACCGTCGTGCTCTCCGAACCGACACCAATGCAGTTCGCCCGGGTGCGGAGTGTGTTCGTCGGTCCGATCGACAGCCCGGTCTGGACGCCGCGGCCTCGATCGGTACGACGAACCTGCGGCTGGCGGCTACGACCTGAGCTACGACCCGAACGAGGTCGGTGGGGACCTCGTCGTCGAGACGCGCATCTCTGACGGGCCTCGCGCGGCGGACAGCTCATTCGACCCACAGCCCGGTGACTGGGTCAGTGTCGGCGACGACGAGGTCGAGCCGCTTCAGGCGAGCGTCGTCCGCCGAGCTGGTGACGGCGTGTGGGCCCAGATCGACCTCCCGCAACTCGCTCGCCTCACCGCCTGACTGACCCGCCTCATGCCAGGTGGCAGCACGAGCCTCTGACTTCGATGCGGCATTGTCTCGAGGACACTCGATCGAGGGCTGCGACCCCCACGCGGCGATTCCCGCTCCGATCTCCGTCGAGTGACGCACCTGTACCGCGAGGTCGACGGTGACGCCGTGTTCCCGTCGATCGACCCGCCGTCTGGTCGCGCATCTCCAACGATGAGCGGGACAGTTTCACGTTCGTCATCTACGAACGCGCTCGACCGACGACTGGCAGATGCGGGATGCTGCGTGTCGTGGACGTGCGGGCGCGGCTTCCTCTGGACCTGTTTGCCGTCGTCTACGACGGGCGCATGGTGCCCGGTCAGCGGACCGACATCGGTCTGGCCGAGGGAGCGAACTGTCAGCGGTTCGCCTACGCAGTCCTGCAGCATTTCGGGTTCTGCGTTCCGCCTTGGCGCTCCAGCGAGCTGTGGGACGACACCGAGCTCAGCGAGGTCGCGGATCGTGCTGAGCCGCTGGACCTGGCCCTCTTCGCCCGCACGGGCGACCCGTGGGGTGCCCACGTCGGGGTGGTCGTCGATGACGACAGGGTGCTGCACCTCTGCGCCGAGGTCGGTCGTCCGACAGTGTGGGGGTTTGCCAAGTTCGCAGATCGAGCGCGGTATCGGACCCGGATCGGTTTCAAGCGCTTCGGGAAGGCCGGCCAGCGGGTGCCGTCGATCATCACTTGAGGGGTGGGCGGCGTGTTGTCGTCATGATGAGCGAGGTTCGGGCAGCGGTGCCGTCGACGGCTGGCGCGAGAACGGACAGCTGTGCCTGCAATGGCGGGACCAGCATCGGCTGCTGGGACTACCCGGGCCTGACGGCGATCGCCGACGAGCGGCTCGACTCCACGGGGGCACGGATCGCCCGGCTCGATCTGACGATCCTGGCTCCCGAGGGCGTCGACCTCTCCCTGGTCGACGCCGACGATCGGCCGGTCTGCGACCTGCAAGCAGCCGATGCCGCGCCGGTCGGGGCGTTCCGCGTCTGGAGCTGCAACGAGACCGATCCGGCCACGCCACGGCAGCTGCACTTCACCGTCGACGGCAGCGAGTACGTCACCGACTTCCCGCTGCACGAGCCGTCGTTCGGCACGGCGGAACCGGAGCTGGCGATCGGCGACACCATCCCGCCGACGGAGGCCGGAGCCGACTGGATCATCGGCGGCCAGACCTGGGACATGAGCGATCCGGCGCACCGCCCGCAGATCATGCCGGTCGGCCGTGACGGGTCGTCATCGGCTTCGTCCACGACGTCTACGGCCACCACCAGCGGGCCGGTCGAACTCGGCAGCACGGTGATCTACGACACCGACGCCGACGCCGACGGCAACCGCATCGGCGAGCTCGAGGAAGGGCTCCCGGTGCTCGACAGCGACCTGGGCTAGGCGGCGGGGAGAAAGCGGCGGGCCCAGTTCGGTGGGCGGAACGGCTGCCAGGCGCCGGGGCGTTGGGCGAGGCGGTCGGCGACGATGAGGGCGACGGCGGGGTTGTGGCCGAGGCCGAGGTGGCTGCCGTTGACCTCGACGTTCTCGTGCAGTGACGCCTCCGTCAGGAGGGAGGCCCGCCACGGCACGATCGCATCGGTGCGGCTGTGGATCGACGTCGTCGGCACACCGGCGGGTGGGAAGCGCCCGATGAGCGGGCTGCCGAGGGTGACGATCGCGCGCACCCGCGCCGAACGCCGGCGGGCCGCGTCGAGGGCCTGGACGCCACCGAGGCTCCAGCCGACGAGGCTTGCCGGGCGAGCCGCGGACGAGGTCTCGGTGAGCAGCTCGTCGAGCCCGGCGGCGACACGCCGGTCGAAGCCCATGTTGCGACCGAGGCCCCAGCCGATGGCGCGGTAGCCGAGCCGGCCGAGGAACCAGCGCAGGGGAGTGGTGGTCACGTCGTCGCCGCCGAAGCCCGGCAGCACGATCACCGTGTGCCCGTCGCCACGGGGCGACGTCAGCAGCAGCGGGCCTGTCGCCACCGCGAACGACGCCAGCTCGGGTGCGGCTCGTGCCTCGTGCGCCAGCGCGGACTGCCATGCGGAGCGCTCTGTCACCGCCTCATCATGCCGCCCGACGACCCGTTCCGGCCACGACCGGACGCCGACCGTCACGTTCCGGTGGTGACCGGAGCAGCTGGACACACACGGCACCGCCGGGCTTCCGGTCACGGCCGGAACCGAACAGTGCCGCTCCGGTGGTGACCGGAACGGTCGGCGGCCACCTGGCACGGCGCGGTCAGGTCGCGGCAGTACCGAAGTCGACGTCGGCGGTGTCGACGACGTCGGCGGTGCGGCCGGGGGCCGTCTGGAAGCGCCAGTACAGGTTGGTGTGGGCGATCACCTGGTCGGGCGGCGGGGCGCCGTAGGACGTGAGGTCCTCGGTGGTGTGGGCGTCGCCGACGAGCAGCGTGTCGTAGCCGCGCACGAGCGCGCCGTGCAGCGTCGAGCGGATGCACGCGTCGGTCTGCACGCCGGTGACGACCAGCCGGCCGACGCCACGTCCTGCCAGCTCGGCTTCCAGCGCGGTGTCCTCGAACGAGTCGCCGTAGCGCTTGTGGACGACCGGTTCGCCGTCGGCCAGCACCAGCTCGGGCACGTATTGCCAGCCCTCGGAGCCGGCCACGAGGTCGTCGCCGGCGTGCTGCACCCAGATCACCGGGACGTCCTCGGCGCGGGCTCGCTCGACGAGACCGGCGATGTTGGCGACGATGGCGTCGCGCTCGTGGGCGCCCCCGACGACGCCGTTCTGGACGTCGACGACCAGCAGGGCGGTGTTCGGGCGGTCGGGCAGCGTCGTCATGATCGGAAGCTACCCAGTGCAACCCTTGACGAACAGATCATTCGATCTCGTATGATTCGATATCGATGGATCTCCTCGGTCGACAGCTGTACCGCACCTACCGGGCGGTGCGCGAACGGCTCGAGGAGTCGCTGTCGGTGGCCGGCATCTCCGTCCCGCAGTGGGTGGTGCTGAAGTCCGTCGGCGACGAGCCGGAGCTGTCGCAGCGCGAGCTCGCCGATCGCGTGCTGGTCACCGGCTCGACGTTGACCCACCATCTCGACCGGCTGGAGCGTGAGGGCCTGATCGAGCGCACCCGCGACGCCGACGACCGGCGGGTGATCCGCATCTCGTTGACCGAGGCCGGCAAGCACCGCCGCACCGAGCTGGAGGCGATCGTCGCCGCCCACGAGGAACGGCTCAGCGGCCTGCTCGGCGAGCGCGATGCGACGGCGCTGCGGCGGCTGCTGGCACGGGTCGAACAGCGCTTGAGCGAAGGGTGACACGAGTGGAGGAGCGGATGGACGAGAACCTGCACAGCCGGTCCGCGACGGCGGTGCTCGACGCACCGGCCATCGTGCGGACGCGCGGCCTGTCGAAGACGTATCCGGGCGACGTGCGCGCCGTGATCGGGCTGGACATGGAGATCCGCGCCGGCGAGATCTACGGCTTCCTCGGGCCGAACGGTGCCGGCAAGAGCACGACGATCGGGATGTTGACCACGCGGGTGACGCCGACGGGCGGCGAGGCCGAGGTCGGCGGCGTCGACATCATCCGCGACCCGGCGCTGGCCAAGCAGGTGATCGGCGTCGTCCCGCAGACCAACACGCTCGACCGGGCGATGACCGTCGCCGAGAACCTGTTCTTCCACGGCCGCTACTTCGGGATGAGCGCCAAGCAGTCCAAGAGCGTCACCGACGAGCTGCTCGCCAAGGTGCGCCTCGCCGACCGGGCCGGCGCCCCGGTGATGGCGCTGTCGGGCGGGATGGCCCAGCGGCTGATGGTCGCCCGGGCGATCATGCACCGCCCGCAGATCCTGTTCCTCGACGAGCCGACCGCCGGCCTCGACCCGCAGAGCCGCATCGCCCTGTGGGAGATCGTCGACGAGCTGCACCGCGAGGGCGAGACGATCCTGCTGACCACGCACTACATGGAGGAGGCCGACCAGCTCTGCGATCGCGTCGCGATCATGGACCACGGCCGGATCCTCGCCCTCGACACGCCGGCCAACCTGAAGCGCTTGACCGGGGCGTCGTCGATCGTCACCGTCACCACCGCCCCGGCCGACGCCGAACGCCTCGGCCGCCACCTCGTCGAGGCGATCGACGAGGCGACCGACCAGCGCGTCACCGACGGCGAGATCCGCCTGTACGCCACCGGCACCGGGCTGCTGCCACGGATCGTCGCCGCCGCCGAGGAGATCGGCGTGACGATCACCGACCTGTCGGTCAGCGACCCGACGCTCGAGACCGTGTTCATCAACCTCACCGGCAAGGACCTGCGCGAATGACCCCCACCAGCGTCACCACGAGCACCTCGACGATGCGCAGCGCCTCGTCGCTGGCCACGCTGCGGCCGGCGCGCGTCGCCTACCGCCAGGCGTTCGTCGCCCTGTTGCAGCGCGACCTCCACGTCCTGCTCAAGAACGTCGTGCTGTTCGCGATCCGCGCCGTGATGCAGCCGCTGCTGCTGATGTTCGTGTTCACCTACGTGTTCCCGAAGATCGGCCAGGGCGTCGGCGGTGCCGGCTCCGAGGCGGCGTTCACCAGCACGCTCGTCGCCGGCGTCGTCGGGCTGGCGATCGTCTTCCAGGGGATCCAGGCCGTGGCCCTGCCGCTCGTCCAGGAGTTCGGCTACTCGAAGGAGATCGAGGACCGCATCCTCGCCCCGCTGCCGACGAAGGCGGTCGGCGTGCAGAAGATCGTCACCGGCATGTTCAACGCGCTGTTCGCCGCGCTGCTCGTGTTCCCGATCGCCTACCTCGTGCCGGCCACCGACGTCCACCTCGACATCCACTGGCTGACGCTGCTGACCCTGGCGCCGCTCGCCGCGTGGGTCGCCGGGGCGCTCGGGCTGGTGCTCGGCACGAAGGTCGCCCCACAGCAGGTGTCGTACCTGTTCGCCCTCGTGGTCCTGCCGCTGACGTTCCTCGGCTGCCTGTACTACCCGTGGCGGGCGCTGGAAGCGGTGCGGTGGCTGCAGATCGTCGTGCTCGTCAACCCGCTCGTCTACATGTGCGAGGGCTTCCGGGCCGCGCTCACCAGTGGCTCGGAGCATATGAGCCTGTGGGCGGTGTACGGCGCTCTGGCCGTGTTCGCCGTCGTGCTCACCTGGATCGGCACGGACGGCTTCGAGCGGCGCACCGTCAGCTGACGGCTCGCTCGCTCAGAGCCCGTCGAGCGTGGCGAGCACCGTGCCGTCCGCGCCGAGCAGTTCGGCGTGGTACGGCACCAGCTCGCCGTAGCCGACGGCGCCGAACAGGCCGGGTGCGTTCGCATCCGGGTCGGTCAGCTCGTCGGTGAGCGTCAGCTCGCCGGCGGTGACCACCAGCCGGGCGCCCCGCTGATCGCGCGGGGCGGCGGCGACGAGCACGATGCCGGCCGTGGTGGCGATCGGCTGGATGCCGGGCTGGCCGGCGGCCAGCGACTCGTCCAGTTCGCTGCCGCCCCCGGTCGAACCGACGAACTGCCCGGTCGTCGACCCGGTCATCTCGACGGTCAGATACGGCGGCAGGCTCTTGGCATCGGCAGACTGCAACGAGAGCTTCCACGTGGCCGCGCTGGTCATGGTGCCCGAGCGCAGCATGAAGCGCCTCGCAGTGATCTGCCGCGACGGGTCGGACTGCGCCTTCGCCGATGCGGCGCGCAGCGCGTGCCACTCGTCGTCGGTGGCGACGCGCAGCGTCCGGGCGACGGCGAGCAGTTCGTCCTCGCCGACGTTGCCGGAGACGGTCACCTCGATCCCTTCGAAGTCGACGAACGCGGTGAGCCAGTCGTCGGAGCGGGCGTCGCGGCCGACGACGGCGGTGCGCACGCCCCCGACGGCGGCGACGTGCGCGTCGCGCCGCATGAACGTCTGGACGGCTCGCTCGAACGGTGGCAACGCACCTCCCGAGGACACCGAGATCCAGCGGCCTGGATCGGACACGGAGCCGAACCCGAGCGAGGTGGTCAGCGACGACGTCTGGCGCACGTCGGGGTCGGCGGCGGCGAGCAGCTGCAGGCCACGGCTGGTGAACGGTGCATCGCTGGCGAGACCGTCGCTGTCGATCGCGGTCTCGTCGGCGAGTGCCGCGAGCGTCGCATCGTCGACGGCGAAGGCCTGCAGCATCAGGATCCCACCGTCGATCGGGGCGGTGAGCGTGGTGATCCCGTCGACGTTGCGATCGAGCAGCGCCACGCCATGGTCGACCGGCACCCGAGCCCGACCGCTGCTGAACAACGGCATCGGCTCGATCGTCGGTGACGGCGCGGGCGTCGCCACGATCCACGCGCTTGCCGGTGGGTCGTCGGCATTGACGGCGAACAGCAGCTGCGAGCTTCTCGGTGAAGACACCGCCGTCGGAGCGGTCGGCATACGTGACGGCGCAACCCTCGGGTGGGTCGGCGACGATGGCCGGTGGAACCGGAACCACGAGCGAGCCGCTGGTGACCACCACCTCGCCGTCGCGTTCGGTGGTGGCAGGCGCCGTGGTCGGCGCGGCCGTCGACGTCGTTGCCGCCGCGGTCGTCGGGGGGTGGCCCGCCGGTCGTCCGGGTTGCCGATCACGTTGGCGGCGACGACGAGAGCGACGATCCCGCCGGCGGCTCCGGCGCCGATCCACCACCTGCGTCGACCGCTGCCGGGTTGCGGCCCGGGAGCCAGCGGCTGAGACGGGGATGGGGATGACGCGTCGCCGAGCCAGTGCACTGGGTCGACGCCGGCGTCGAGCATCTCCACCCCCTTCGGCCCCTGGTTCCCGCGCCGCCCGGCCACGAGCAGCAGTCTGGCACTGGCGGGCGGTGGCGGCGACGGTGGCGCTCGTCGTCGGTACGGGGCTCGTCGTGGTGATCTGGTTCGGCGTGGTCGTCCTGCCCGCCACCGCTGGGACGCCGAGCAACCGGCGGTTGAGCCACACCAGCTGTCCGAGCAGCCGCCACGAGCTGCGCCGCACGTCGCTCAGGTCGAACGTCATCGCCGACCGCGAGGCCGCCGTCGCGTGACCGTCACCCCGATGCTCCACTGCCTGCCCCCTGCCGCGCAGCAGCTGCTCGCACCGTTCCGCTGTGAGACTCCCGCGCCGGAGCCGACCTCCGACCCGGTGGCGCAACCGATCCCGGGAAGCTCTGTCGTCCCCGACCCGTCGACGACCTGCTGAGCGGATTCAGGCCCTGGTGGTCGCCGACGACGAGCGCCCTCGTCGTCGCGGAGTAAGCGGCCGGCGCGGCTGCGTCGTCTAGACGATGTGATGGATCGGGCGCAACATCACCTGCCTCGGGATCAACCCCGGCGTGTTCGGCTACGGCAACACCATCGCCCGCCACGCCCTCGGTCAGTGCGCGGTGCTGGCCAACGGCTGATCCTCGTCACGTCGCCCGGGTCGGCCGCGCGGCGAGGTAGGCGCGCCAGCCACCGAACTCGGTGACGTCCTCGGCGCCGTCGAGGGCCCAGCCTTCGCAGATGAACCCGTGGTGCCAGGAGCCGTCGGCGAGCTCGATCGAGCCGATCCCGAGCGGCGCGGGGACACCGGCGACGAAGGCGCCGAGCTCGCCGGCGCCGATCGACCAGACCTCGACCTCGACGGCGGCACCGCCGTCGGTGACGCGGCGCAGACCGGGCTTGGGCGGGACGGTGCCGGGGAGAGCATGGAGCCGGTAGCGCGGTGCCGTGGTGGTGGTGTCGCGCAACCACGCGCCGAGCGCCGTCAGCTGGCCGTTGAGCGGCAGCCCGCTGAGGTGCGCGCCGACGACCACGACGGTGTGCGCAGCCGGCGGCGGCCCGAGCGTGCCGGCGACGTAGGCGCCGGCGAGCGCGGCGAGCTCGTCGTCGTGCCAGGCCTCGGCCACCAGCTGCAGGCCACCTGGACGGCCTGGCTCGCAGGGGACGACGACTGCTGTAGCGCCGATCAGGTTGACGAACGTGCTGAACAGCCCGAGGGTGCGGTTGACGCCGAGCGGGTCGGCGGCCACCGCGGCACGCGTCGGCAGGATCGGCGTCGCCGGGGTGGTCAGCACGTCGACCTCGCGCCACAGCGTGGCGGCCTCGGCGCGCAGGTCGGCCAGCCGGTACTCGGCCGCGTAGGCGTCGGTCGCCGTCCATGCTGCGGCATCGCCGATGATCCCGGCGACGGTCGGATCGAGCCCGGCGATGCCGGCGCGCACCGCGTCGCCCACCGCCGTGGCGCGCTCGGCCACCAGCGCGCTGCCGTAGAGCATCGCCCCCAGCTGCAGGGCAGGGTCGAGGTCGACGGTGACGATCGAGGCGCCGAGCCCGGCGAGCCGCTCGACCGCCGCGTCGAACTGGCGGCGCAGCTCGGCGTCGACCACGTCCGGCCACCGCGACGGGATGCCGACGCGCGGTGGCCAGCGCATCGGGCGCACCGCCGCCGGCGGGCGGCTCAGGGCGTCGGCTGCGTCCGGGCCGGCGATCGCCTCGGCGACGAGCCGGGCGTCGGCCACGCTGCGGGCGAAGACCGACGGGCAGTCGAGCCGGCGCACCGCGGGGACCACGCCGGCGGTGCTCACCCGGCCGACGGTCGGCTTGAACCCGACGATGCCGTTCAACGCCGCCGGGACGCGGCCGGAGCCGGCGGTGTCGGTGCCGATCGAGAACGGCACGGCGCCGAGCGCCACGGCCACCGCCGACCCGGAGCTGGAGCCACCGGGGACGAGATCTGGGTCCAGCGCGTTCGGTGGCGATCCGTACGGCGAGCGCGTGCCCACGAGCCCGGTGGCGAACTGGTCGAGGTTGGTCTTGCCGACGACGATCGCGCCCGCGGCCTGCAACTTGGCGACGACGGTCGCGTCACGTTCCGCCACGTACGTGTAACCGGGGCACCCGGCAGTGGTCGGCTCGCCGGCGACGTCGACGTTGTCCTTCACGACGTACGGGACGCCGAACAGCGGCAGCGTCGCCGGGTCCACCGCGGCGAGCGCGGCGGCGTCGCGGACGCGCCCGGGCGCGCAGCGGCTCACCGATGAGCACCGCCGGAGCGAGCCGCTCGAGCTCGCCGAGCACCGCCTCGATCACGTCGCTCGGCGACGCGCCGTCCCGGTAGGCGCTGGCGAAGTCGGCGATCTCCCAGCCGTGGACGTCGACCTTCATCGGTCGAGCTCGCCGTCCCGGGCCCACTGCTCGCGCTCGGCGGCGAACGCCGCCTGCTGCACGGCGCGGAACGCGGCGATGTCGTCGGCGTGAGCGGCCAGGAACCGCTGGTACTCGTCCAGGCGGAACACGGTGTCCTCCATCTTGATGTCCAGCTCGCCGCGCTGCTGCAGCGCGCGCATCTCCAACAGCTCGTCGGCATCCACCGGGTACCAGCGCAGCTGGTCGAACGTGCGCAGCAACCACGGCTCGGCGAAGTGCGGCCCGAGGCGCTCGGCGTTCCACACCTGCACGGTGCGACCGACGAACTGGTAGCCGCCGGGGCCCTCCATCCCGTAGATGCACAGGTACGCCCCACCGATGCCCACCGAGTTCTCGGCGGTCCACGTGCGCGCCGGGTTGTACTTCGTGGTCACCAGCCGGTGGCGCGGGTCGAGCGGGGTGGCCACCGGGGCGCCGAGGTACACGTCGCCGAGCCCGAGCACGAGGTACGACGCGTCGAAGACGATGCGGCGGACGTCGTCGACGCTGTCGAGCCCGTTGACCCGGCGGATGAACTCGATGTTCCACGGGCACCAGGGTGCGTCGGCGCGCACCCCGTGCATGTACCGCTCGATGGCCTCGCGCGTCGCTGGGTCGTCCCACGACAGCGGCAGGTGGACGATGCGCGAGGCGAACGGCTGGGCGACGACGTCGGGCAACTCGGCCTCGGCGGCGCGCAGCGCGTGGAGAGCCCGCTCGACGGTGAGCCGCTCGCCGTCGACCTGCACGAGCAGCGAGCGCACGCCGGCGGTGGCGTCCACCAGCCCGGGGCCGAGGTGCTCGGTGGCCCACCGGTCGAGTGCGTGGACGCGCAGGCGCAGCTCCAGGTCGAGGGTCATCGGACCGTGCTCGACGAGGAGGAAGCGGTCGCCGGCGCGCCGGTAGGTGATCGCCGGGGCGTCGTCGGTCGCCTCGGTGACGGTGAGGACGGCGCCACCGGGGCGACCGGCGTCGAGCACGGCGCCGTTCCAGCTCGGGCGGGCCAGTGGCTCGACGGGCGTCGTGGCTCGCGTCAGCCACTCGGCGCGGCGGGCATCGGCCCGGGCGACGTGCTCGGGCGAGCAGGGCACCAGTCGCACCGTGTCGCCGGGTCGCAGCTGACCGAGCTTCCAGCGCTCGCTCGCCGCGACCACCGCCGGGCAGACGAAGCCGCCGAGGCTCGGCCCGTCGGGGCCGAGGATCACCGGCATGTCGCCGGTGAGGTCCACCGCGCCGATCGCGTAGCCGGTGTCGTGGATGTTCGACGGGTGCAGCCCCGCCTCGCCGCCATCGGGACGAGCCCAGCCCGGGCGCGGCCCGATCAGGCGGATGCCGGTGCGCGCCGAGTTGAAGTGCACCACCCACTCGGCGCGCAGCAGCCCGTCGAGCCCATCGGCGGTGAGCAGCTCGGGCGTGCTGTGCGGCCCGACGAGCACGCCGATGCGCCAGGCGTCGCCCAGCTGCGGGGCCATGCCGGGCGGTAGCGCTGCCGCGGGCGAGACGGCGTCGCCGCCGACGGGCACGACGTCCCCGGCGCGCAGGCTGCGGCCGTGGTGACCGCCGAAGCGCCCGAGCGTGAACGTCGAACGGCTGCCGAGGAACGGCTCGGTGTCCAGGCCGCCGCGCACGGCGAGCGTGGCGCGCAGCCCGGGCCCGGCGGTGGCCCCGACGACGAGCGTCGCCCCAGGCGCCACGGTGATCGGGGCCCACATCGGCTGCGCTGCGCCGTCGACGAGCAGCGGCATCGGCGCGCCGCCGAGCGCGACGACCGCGGTCTCGCTGAACCGCAGCGTCGGCCCGGCGCCGGTGAGCTCCAGCGCCGCGGCATGCGGGTGGTTGCCGACGACGGCGTTGGCCAGCCGATGGCTGAGGTCGTCCATCGGCCCGTTCGGCGGTACGCCGACGTGCCAGTAGCCGACGCGGCCGGGCACGTCCTGCACCGTCGTGAACGGACCTCCGTCGACGACCTCCAGCGCGGCGCGGCCGGCGGTCATCCGTCGCTGACGACGACGCGCACCGGCGTCGGATCGAACCCGTTGCACGGGTTGTTGATCTGCGGGCAGTTGGAGATCAGCACGAGCACGTCCATCTCGGCGCGCACGTCGACGCTGAGCCCGGGCGCCGAGATGCCGTCGACGATGCCGAGCGTCCCGTCGGCGGCGACCGGCACGTTCATGAACCAGTTGATGTTCGACACGAGGTCGCGCTTGGCCAGGCCGTGGCGCATCCCCTCGTCGAGGAAGTTGTCGACGCAGGCGTGCTGGTGACGGGTGTGGTGCCCGTAGCGCAAGGTGTTCGACTCGCGGCTGCACGCCCCGCCGATGGTGTCGTGATAGGCGCAGGTCGACGCGGTGATCGTCATCATCGCCGCCCCCTCGTTGGACATCAGCGTCGTGCCGGGGACGAGGAGGATGTTGCGCTGGGCCGTCATCGTGTCGGCCGCCGAGTAGCGCTCGGCGAGGTCGTGGGCGTTGTACAGCAGGCAGTCGACGGCCTGGTTGCCACCGAGATCGACGATCCGCAACGTCTGGCCGCGGCGCACGACGTGCGACCAGGGGGCGCGCGCCGGGATGGTCTGGTCGACGGCGATCATCCGGCCACCTGCGCCAGGAACGCCGCCGTGTTCTGGTACGCGCGCTGCCGCTCCGGCGTCGTCGTCACGGGTTCGCCGCCGACGTCCGCGTCACCGACGGCGGCGCAGGGCTGCCAGGCGACGCACGTGACCGTCGAGGTCACGTAGCCGTCGCGGTCGTCGAGCGGGTGCGGCGTGTTGGCCAGCGTGACGAGCACGTCCATGTCGGCGCGCAGGTCTACCGCTGCGCCCGGTGCGGGATGGCCGTCCAGCGTTATCGTGCCGTCGTCGGCGACGCGCACCGACTTGAACAGGTTGACGCACGGGCCGACGTCGCGCCGTTCGAGGCCGAGCTTGGCGACGCCGAGGGCGAGGAGGTCCCGCCCGTTCGGCGACGGACCGCTGGCACTGGCGTCACCGCCGCGGGTTGCGGCCGTCGCCCGGTTCGTGCACCCGCACAGGCAGTCGTGGCGCTCGCTCGAATCGGCGACGATCGTCATGAGCGCCCGCCCGAGGTCCGAGAGCAGCACCGCGCCGTTGCCGAGGTACGCCTGCCACTGCACCTTGACGGTGTCGGCGACGTTGAGTCGCTCGCTCGGTTGGCGGGCGTTGTGCACGAGCAGCTGCACGCAGGCATCGCCGTCGGGATCGGTGATCCGCAGCATGGCGCCACGCGGCAGCCGGCACGACGCGTAGTTGCCGGGGGCGACGACCTCGCGCCAGATCGGTCGTACCACGCCCTCGGGCACCCCGGGCTCCTGCGCCGGTTCGGCAGTGGCCTGGCCGCGGGCGTGGAGGCGTGCGCCGTCCAGTGTGTCGGTCGCTCGATGACGGTCAGCCATGCAGGCACCTCCCGGGTGATCGTTTCGATGAGTCATTGAAACAGCGGCAGTGTGCACCTCCCGCGGCAACCCGATCAACAGTCGCGATCGATGTTCACACCGCCGAAACGAACCGCTCCGGTTACCATCGGCGCGTGCCGAGACCGACGAGCCGCGTCGAACCTCGACCCCTGGACCCGCCCCGCCGCCGCTCCGGCCGGCCACGGCTCGACAGCCGCCCGGTCGTCGGCGAACCCGTCGAGGAGATCCTCACCGCCGCCAGCGAGCTCGATCGGCCAGTTCGGCGTCGAGCAGACGACCATGTCCCGCCTCGCCGCTCACGTCGGCCTCAAGCAGTCGTCGCTCTACTACTACTTCCCCAACCGTGAGGCGGTGATCGCCGCGCTCGTCGCCCGCGCCAACGTGATCCCGCTGGCGCTGATCGGCGGGATCGTCGCCGACGGCGGTTCGGCACCGGCGTGCCTGTACCGCTTCGTGCGTGGCGACGTCGAAGCGCTGTGCGCGCTCCCGTTCGACATCAACGAGATCCACCGCGTGGCGATGCGCGACCGGGAGCGCTTCGCCGCGTACTGGAGCGAGCGCAGCGTGCTGGAGCGCCGCCTGGCCTCCGTCGTGCGCCGCGGGTGCCGCGACGGCGAGCTGCGCGAGGTCGACCCGCATCTCACCGCGCTGACGATCATGGCCAACGACGAGGGCGTGCAGAACTGGTACCGGCTCGGCTCGAAGCGACGCCCGCCGGCCATCGGCGAGGCGCTGGCGACCACCGTCGTCGGCGGCCTGCTGGCCGAGGGCCACTCGATGAGCGAGGTCCTCGCCGAGGTTTCTACATACTATTGAAACGGTCACGTCACGTTCTCTGCGGTGAAACGTGCCCGAAACACATGCTTCTTACGGTGAATCGGCGAGCCTGCGTCCGCTGTCTCGCCCATCGTGAGGAGCTCCGTGAACCACCTTCGTCCCCGCTGGCCACGCGGCCGTCTCGCCCGAGTCGCCGCACCGCTCCTCGCCGTCGCCGTCACGCTCGCCGCGTGCGGCAGCGACACCAAGTCGTCGAGCACCACCGCCGCCGGTTCGACCACGACGACCGCCGCGAGCCTCGACGTCGGCCGGTTCGTCGGACTCGACTGGGTCCCAGCCGAGCGCGCTCGGCTACCGACGGTGAGCTCACGTCGCTGACCATCGGCTACAGCGCGTGGCCCGGCTGGTTCCCGCTCGCCGTGGCCGACAAGGAGGGACTGTTCACCAAGGCCGGGTTGAAGGTCGACCTCAAGTTCTTCACCGACTACACGGCCTCGCTCGACGCCCTCGTCGCCGGGCAGCTCGACGTCAACGCGCAGACGCTGAACGACACGATCTTCGCCGTCGCCTCCGGCGCGCCGCAGAAGATCGTCGTCACCGGCGACAACTCGACCGGCAACGACGCGGTCATCTGCGACTCGTCGATCACGTCGATCGAAGGGTTGAAGGGCAAGACCGTCGCCGCCGAGGAAGGCGTCGTCGACCACTTCCTGCTGCTCCAGGGCCTGGCGACGAAGGGGCTGGAGCAGAGCGACATCGACTTCCGGGGCGTGAAGACCGACGCTGCCGCGGCGGCGTTCGCCGGTGGGCAGTTCGACTGCGTCGCCGTGTTCGCCCCGTTTACGCTCCAGGCCCTGGAGCGCTCCGGCTCGCACGTGCTGTTCAGCTCGAAGGACTTCCCCGGCACGATCCCCGACCACCTCGTCGCCAGCGAGAAGGCCGCGGCCGACGCCACGGCGATGCAGAAGCTCGTCGACGCCTGGTACATGACGCTCGACTTCATCAAGGCCAACCCGGACGAGGCGACGAAGATCATGGCTGACCAGGCCGGTCTGTCCGTCGCCGACTACCAGTCGTTCGCCGCCGGGACGACGCTGTTCACCGCCGACCAGGCGCTGAACGCCTTCGCCGATCGCCAGGGCGACGCCACCTCGCTCGTCGAGATGGCCAGGCGGATCAACCCGTTCCTCGTGTCCTCCGGGCTGACCAAGCAGGAGGCTGACCTCAGCGGCCTGTTCGACCCGTCGTACACCAAGGCCTACGTCGACCAGAAGGGCTGACATGGCGCTCCCGGCAGACGTGCGCATCACCCCTGACGGCATCGGTGGCGTGGACGGCACCGACGCGTCGCTTGCTGCAGGGGCGCCGGCGTCACGCGGGCGACGCGTCCGCGGCCGCCGCCAGGCCCCGCTGCTGCGCATCCGTGGTCACCTCGGCCTCGGCTGGAAGATCGGCCTGGCGGCGATCGGCGTCGGCGTGATCGTCGCCGTGTGGGCGTTCGCCGCAGCGCGCACGGCGAACTCGAAGTCGCTGCTGCCGACGCCGGCAGCCACGTGGCACGCGCTCGTCGCCCTGCAGTCCGACGGCGTGCTGACCACCGACCTGTGGGCGTCGGTGCGCCGGGTGCTGATCGGCTACGGCATCTCCGTCGCCATCGGGGTGGTGATCGGCGTGGCGATCGGCACGTTCACCTCGGTCGAGGCCTACTTCGAGGCCCAGATCGGGTTCCTCCGCTACATCCCGGCCAGCGCGCTGACGCCGCTGTTCATGCTGTGGCTGGGCATCGGCGAGAGCCCGAAGATCTGGCTGATCGTCGTCGGGACGGTCTTCTACAACATCCTGATGATCGCCGACGTCGCCCGCGGCGTGCCGCGCGAGCTGCTCAACGCGTCGTACACGCTCGGCGCCGGCCGGGTGACGGTCGTGCGTCGCGTGATCCTGCGTCACTCCGTGCCGGGGATCGTCGACGTGGCCCGCATCAACCTCGCCGCGGCATGGCTGATGCTCGTGGTCGCCGAGCTCCTCGCCGCCCAGGAGGGGCTGGCCTACCAGATCATCCGCGCCCAGCGCTTCAGGGCGGTCGACACGATGTTCGCCCTCCTCATCGTGTTCGGGGTGATCGGCCTGTGCAGCGACCTGTTCCTGCGCTGGCTGCGCAACGTCACCTCGCCGTGGGCCCGGGCATGACGGCGCTCGACGTCACCGAGTCGATGCACGACGCCACGGCCGAGCCAATGCTCGTCGTCGACCACGTGTCGAAGACGTTCCGCCGGCGCGGCCAGACGACCCTGGCGCTCGACGGGGTGGACCTGCACGTCGGGCGCGGCGAGCTGGTGTGCCTGGTGGGCGCGTCCGGCTGCGGGAAATCGACGCTGCTCTCGATCGTCGCCGGGTTGGAGGAGCCGACGTCGGGAGCCGTGCTCGTCGAAGGCGATCGTGTCGTCGGGCCCGGCGCCGACCGCGGCATGGTCTTCCAGGGCTACTCGCTGTACCCGTGGAAGACGGTGGCGCAGAACATCGCGTTCGGGCTCGAGGTCGCCCGCTGGCCACGCGCCCGCCGGCGCGAGCGGGTGGCCGAGCTGCTCGGCGTCGTCGGGCTCACCGAGTTCGCCGATGCGTTGCCCAGGGAGCTGTCGGGCGGCATGCGCCAGCGCGTCGCCATCGCCCGCGCGCTCGCCCCGCAGCCCGACGTCCTGCTGCTCGACGAGCCGTTCGGCGCCCTCGACGCCCAGACCAAGCGGCACATGCAGGACTTCCTCCTCGGCATCTGGCGTCAGCTCGGGGCGACGATCCTGATGGTCACCCACGACGTCGACGAGGCGGTGTACCTGTCCAGCCGTATCTACGTGATGTCCGCCCGCCCCGGGCGCATCGCCGAGGAGGTGCAGATCCCCTTCGGCACCGTGCGCGGCCCGCACGTACGCCGAGACCCTCGCTTCCTCGACGTCCGCGACGAGATCAACGAGATGCTCGGCTGAGCCGAAGGGCTCAGCCGGACAGCCGCGCGGCCACCTGAGGGCGTGCCGAGTTCCGATGGGCCATCGAAACGTTCTCGTGCCGCCAATCTCCCGGAAACAGGCCTGATACACGGCGCTGTGATCCTGCGGTCGTGGTCATCCCTCACCGTCGCAGGCGCCGCAACGCCGTCGCCATCTGCCTCCTCGCGATCCTCGGACTCGTCGCCGCAGCGTGCAGCGGCAAGAGCCCGAACGACGGCGCCGCGGCCGGCACCAACGCCGGCACCGCGACGCCCGGGAGCGCCACGAGCGGCGAGCACGTGCTCCGGCTGGCCTTCGCCGCCGACATGGATCCGCCCGACCCGGACACCAACTACCAGCTGCAGGGCAACCAGGTGACCACGGCCCTGTACGAAGGCCTGCTCGACTACGCCCCGGACTCGACGAACCAGCTCGTCGGGCTCCTGGCCGAGTCCTGGACGGTGTCGCCCGACGGGCTGACCTACACGTTCACCCTGCGCGACGGCCTGAAGTTCTCCGACGGGACACCACTGACGTCCGAGTCGCTGCGCGCCGGGTTCGACCGCCGCACAGCGGCCGACGTCAAGTCGCCGATGTCCTACATGCTGCTGCCCGTCGCCGGGTACGACACGCCGGACGCGACGACCTTCGTGATCCATCTCTCCCATCCGGAGTCGGCGTTCCTCACCTACCTGGCGAGTCCGTTCAGCCCGAAGGCGATCAACCCGAGCGTCCTGCAGGCCAACGCCGCCGACGACGCGATCGAGTACCTGAAGACCCACTCCGCGGGGACCGGGCCGTACGAGATCAGTGAGTTTGTCCTCGGCCAGCGCTACGTGCTCACCCGCAACGAGAACTACTGGGGGCCGAAGCCGTACTACGACAAGGTCCAGATCAGCATCGTGCCCGATCCCGCCGCCCAGATCCTGCAGCTCCAAGGCGGCGATCTGGACATCGTCACCGGCCAGCCGGTGGCGACGATGAAGACGTTCGAGGGCCGCAAGGACTTCCAGGTGATCAAGCTGCCCGTCCTGCAGAAGGCGTGGCTGCACATCAACACCGGGCGCGCCCCGACCGACGACGTCGCCGTGCGCCAGGCGATCCGGGCGGCCATCGACCGGCCGAAGCTCGTCCAGCAGATCTGGGGCGACTACGCCACCGAGTCCACGCAGATGTACCCCGTCGACAACCTGCCCGCCGGGATGGGGACCGACAGCTGGACCTACGACCCGAGCCTGCTGAAGGCGATGAAGATCGGCACGATCGAGATCGGCTACTCGCCGAGCCTGCCGGTGAGCCAGCAGGTCGCCGAGACCCTCCAGGCCCAGCTGGAAGCAGCGGGCGCGTCGGTGCAGCTGCGTCCCGTCCAGGACGCCGACCTGTTCTCCTTCCAGACAGCGCCCGACACGGCGCCGCACCTGTACTTCGAGACGTCGTACCCCGACTCCGCCCACCCGGACACGTGGTCCCGGCTGTTCTGGTACTCGGACGTCGCCTCGGGCAACGGCGGGTTCCTCAACTACCTCGGTGCCGGCACCCCGGACGCCGACACGGCGATGGACGACGGCCTCGTGGCGATCGACCAGTCGACCGTCGACGCCGACTACGGCCGCTCGGCCGATCTCGTCCACGACCAGGTCGGCTACGTCACCCTGGCCGACCCGGCCGATGCGTTCATCGTGCGAGCCGGCATCACCGGGTTCTCCCACTGGCTGCCGACGCCGATGACCCTGCAGCTGAAGACGCTGCAGGGCGGCTGACCGGTGGCCGTCGCCAGCGTCGTCGTCGAGCACCACCGCCGGCGCAGTGACCTGTTCGGGCGAATCGCGATCGTCGTGCTCGGGGCGGTCATGCTCGCCCTCCTCGTCGCCCCGTTGCTGCTGTCGGCCGGCGAGCGTGACCTCGTCGGCGAGCCGTTCGAGCACCCGTTCCGGGCTCACCTCCTCGGCACGGACTCACAGGGTCGCGACATGTTCGCCCGCACGGTGCTCGGCCTGCGCACGAGCTGGTTCTCGGCGCTCGCCGTGGTGGCCGTCGGCGTGCTCATCGGCGCCGCGATCGGGCTGGTCGCTGGGTTCGCCGGCGGCTGGATCGACACCGTGCTGATGCGCACGACGGATGCGGCACTGGCGCTGCCCGGGCCGCTGGTCGCCCTCGCCGTCGTGGCCGCGCTCGGGCCGGGGCTGCGCAACACGCTGATCGCCGTCGCCGTCACCTGGTGGCCGTGGTACGCCCGGATCGTCCGCGGCGAGGTGCACCGGCTGCGCGGCCGCCCGTTCGTCGAGGCGGCGCGCGCCGGTGGCATCGGGCGGGTCCGCACCGCGGTGCAGCACGTCCTGCCGGGGGCGTTCGAACCGGTGATCGTCGCGGCCTCGCTCGACGTCGGCATCGTGATGCTCGTCCTCGCCGGGCTGTCCTTCCTCGGTCTCGGGTCACCGCCGCCGGCAGCCGAGCTCGGGGCGATGACCAGCCAGGGGTTGACCTATTTGTTCAACGCGCCGTGGATCGCGCTCGTCCCCGCCATCGCCCTGTTCAGCATCGCCGTGCTGGCCAACGTCGCCGGCGACGCCGTGCGAGATCTGCGCGAGGTCTGAGCGTGGGCGGGTGGATCGCACGTCGGTTGCTGTCGATGATCGCCGTGCTGCTCGTCCTCACGTTCCTCGTCTTCGTCATCCAATCGGTGCTCCCGGCCGACCCCGTGCGCGCCTTCTTCGGGCGCAACAGCCCACCGGCCGAGATCGCGGCGCGCCGCGCCGAGCTCGGCTACGACCAACCGTTCGTCATGCAGTACGTCGACTTCCTCGGTCGCGCCGTGCGTGGCGATCTCGGCGACAGCCTGCGCACCCGCCGCCCGGTCACCGACGACCTCGCCGACTTCCTCCCGGCGACGCTCGAGCTCGCCGCGACGGCGGCGGTGTTCGCCGGGGTGTTCGGCATCGCGCTCGGCTTGACCGGCGCGCTGCGGCACGCCGGCAGCGGCGTCGTGCGCGTGGTCGCCATCGTCCTGTCCGCCGCGCCGACGTTTCTGCTCGCGCTGCTGGGGATCCTGCTCTTCTACCGACGACTCGGATGGCTGCCGGCGGGCGGGCGCGCCGCCGATCCGAACGCGCCGATCGTCACCAACTTCCTCGTCCTCGACGGCATCCTGCGCCTCGATCCCAGCCAGTCGTGGGATGCGTTGCGCCACCTGCTCCTGCCGGCTGCGGTGTTGGCCATCGGTCCGGCCGTCGCCATCGGCCGCACCCTCCGGGCGACGCTGTCGACGGTGATGCTCGACGACCACGTCCGCACGGCCGAGGCCAAGGGACTCGGGCGGCGGCGGATCGTGCTGCGCCACGCCCTGCGCAACGCCATCGGTCCGGTGCTGTCGATCGCCGGCCTGCAGCTCGGGCTGCTGCTCGCCGGCGCCGTCGTGGTCGAGGTGATCTTCTCGTGGCCGGGCGTCGGGCTGTACCTCTACCAGGGCATCGCCCAGAGCGACTTCCCGGCGGTCGTCGGCGTGGTGTTGGTCCTCGGGGTCATCTACGTCGTGCTCAACGCGGTGGTCGACCTGCTGCAGGTCTGGGCCGATCCGCGCCTGCGGGTGGCGACGTGACAGCGCCCGTCGCGCCCGCCGCCGACGTCGTCGCCTCGGTCGAGGACCTGCACGTGGACATCGGCACCGCCGACGGCACGGTCCGCGCACTGCGCGGCGTCGACCTGACGCTGCGGCGCGGCGAGATCGTCGCCCTCGTCGGCGAGTCGGGATCCGGCAAGAGCGTGCTCGCCGCCAGCCTCCTCGGCCTGCGCCCGCGCGCCGCCAGCGTACGCATCTCCGGGAGCGTCGACGTGGCCGGCATCGACATGCTCGACGGCGATCCAGCGGCCATCGGCAAGGCGCGTCGCCACCGACTCGGCGCGGTGTTCCAGGATCCGCTCGGATCGCTCGACCCGACGATGCGCATCGAGCCGCAGCTGCGCGAGCGCGGGTCGACCCGGGAACGGGCGCTGCGCGGCCTGGCCGATGTCGGCGTCTCCGACGGGGCGCGCCGGCTCAGGCAGTGGCCCCACGAGCTGTCCGGTGGTCTGCGACAGCGGGTGATGCTGGCCATGGCGATCGGTGTCGAGCCGGAGCGGCCGAGGCGCCCGCGGCGCGGCCAGGCGGTGGGCGGCGCGGACGCCGGCGTCGCCGCCGACCCGGATCAGACGTTCGGGGCGGTCGTCGGCGAGGACAGCGCGCCGCTGCTGATCGTCGCCGACGAACCGACGACGGCACTCGACGTCAGCGTGCAGGCGCAGATCCTGCTCGTCTTCGACCGTCTCCGCCGTGAGCACGGATGTGCGGTGCTGCTCGTCACCCACGATCTCGGCGTCGCCGCGTCGATCGCCGATCGCATCGTCGTGCTCTACGCCGGCCGGGTGTGCGAGGTGGGGCCCGCGGCGGAGCTGCTCGAGCGGCCGCGACACCCCTACACCGAGGCGCTGCTCGCCTCGCGGCTGTCGATCGACGACGACGATGCCGCCGACGTGATCGGCGGCTCGCCACCCGATCCACGCCATCCGTCACCGGGCTGTCCGTTCGCCCCGCGCTGCCCGTGCGCTGTCGACGACTGCGCCGTCGACCTCGTCGGACTCGAACCGACGGACTCGTCGGCGGCGCATCGCTGGGCCTGCCTGCATCCACGCACGGGCGACACCACCCGGGTCCGGGTGCGGCGGACCCGCACGATCGTCCCGACGGCGGCCGAAGGTGCGCCGCCGGCGTTGCAGGTCACCGACGTGAGGAAGTCGTTCCGCGTGAGCGGCACCAGTCAACGCCTCCACGCCGTCGCCGGGGTGTCCCTCACGGTGCACGACCGTGGCGCGGTGGCGCTCGTCGGCGAGAGCGGCTGCGGCAAGACCACGCTGCTGCGCATGGCGTGTGGTCTGCTGCGGCCCGACGCCGGCACGGTGTCGTGGGGCGGCGGGCGGCAGCCGCAGCTGGTGTACCAGGACGCCGGCAGCTCGCTGACCCCGTGGCGCACCATCGAGTCGCAGGTGGCCGAGCGGCTGCGGGTGCGCGGTGTGCCGCGGCGCGAGCGTGCCGACCGCACCGGCGACCTGCTCGCCCGCGTCGGGCTGGACCGCCGGGCGGCCCGTGCCCGGGTGCGTGAGCTGTCGGGCGGGCAACGTCAGCGCGCCGCCATCGCCCGCGCCCTTGCCGCCGATCCGCGCGTGCTCGTGTGCGACGAGCCGGTGAGTGCGCTGGACGCATCGCTGGCCGTCCGGGTGCTCGACCTCATCGACGAGCTGCGTGGCGACCTGGGACTCGCCGTGCTGCTCGTCACCCACGATCTCGCGGCCGCTCGCTACCTGGCCGACGAGGTGGCGGTGATGTACCTCGGACGGATCGTCGAGCAGGCGCCCGTGGCTGACGCGTTCGGCGATCCGGCGCACCCGTACACCGCCGGCCTGCGTGCCGCCAGCCCGACCACCGAAGCCGGCCGGCTGGCGCCGACGTTGCGCGGCGAGCCGGTCACCCAGGTCGGCGAGATCGACGGATGTGCCTTCTGGTCGCGCTGCCCGCAGGCGCTGCATCGCTGCCGGATCGAGGCGCAGCCGTTGCGCCCGCTCGACGACCACCGCCGGGTGGCCTGCGAGCCGTCACGGCGGGCCCGTCAGGGTCGCCCGATGATCGACGTCGTGGAGGTCAGGTGAACGCCGAGCACGCCGAGTGGATCGTCACCGGCACGGTGATCACCTGTGACGCCGAGCGACGCGTCCTCACCGATGGCGCGGTGGCCGTTGCCGGCGGCCGGGTCGCCGCGGTCGGGACGCGCGAGGACGTGCTCGCGTCGTGGACCGCACCCGCTGACCGGTGGCTCGGCGGCGCCAGATCGACGGTCATGCCCGGCATGATCGACGGCCACAGCCACGCCGCGCAGGCCCTCGTGCGCTCGCTGATCGCCGGCGAGCTGCCGATGATCCACCGCCTGTACCTGCCCGCCGAGGACGTCATGAGCCTCGACGACGTCGGCGTGTCGGCCCGGCTGCTGATGGCCCAGCACCTGCGCTGCGGTGTCACGACGTTTGCCGAGACGACGGCGACGCCGTCGCACGAGGAGGCGATCGTCGCGGCGATCGACGAGGTCGGGATGCGCTGCGCGATGGCCCGTGGCCGCGGGGATCAGCAGGCGCACCACGCCGCGAACTACTCCCAGGTGCAGGACCGGTCGTGGGTGAGACGCCGAGACGGGGAGGCGGAGGCCGACCTGGCGCGCACCGCGGCCTTCCTCGATCGTCACGATCCGTCCGGCTCCGGCCGGATCAAGGGGTGCGTGCTGGCGTCGCACCTCACCGGGTTCTCCCGGCGCTACTTCGAGCTGGCGAGCGAGCTGGCGCGCGATCGCGCAGCGACGTTGCAGGTCCACGTCGGGCGTGACCGCGAGGAGGTCGAGCTGTCGCTCGCCGTCTTCGGCCGACGTCCCGTCGAGGTGCTCGCCGAGTGGGGTGTGCTGTCGGATCGGCTGCTGGCGATCCACGCGATCCTCGTCAGCGTCGGCGAGATCGGGCTGCTGGCCGAGGCCGGGGCGAGCGTCGCGCACTCCCCGGCCGAGTGCCTGAACATCCTCAACGGCGTCCCGCCTGTCGCCCAGATGCGAGCCCGCGGCATCGCCGTCGCGCTCGGCTGCGACAACGCGATCAACGACCTGTGGGCGGTGATGCGCATGGCGGCCGGCGCGCACGGTGCGCTCTACGGCATCGCCGGCTACGACGCCGAGCTGCTGCCCGCCGACCACCTGCTCGACATGGCGACGATCGAAGGCGCCACCGCACTTGGTTGGGCCGACCGGATCGGCTCGCTAGAGGTCGGCAAGCACGCCGACGTGGTCGTCGTCGACGGGTCGGGCGCACACATGGTCCCCGTGCAACACCCCGTCGCCGACCTCGTGCGCTACGGCTCGCGCGCCGAGGTGCGCGACGTGCTCGTCGGCGGGCGGCTGGTGCTGTCGGGCGGCCGGCACACCACGGTGGACATCGAGCGTCTCACGGCCGAGGCCGACGACGCCGCGGCGCGCATCGCCGCGGCCATCACCCCCCGCCGCTACCGGCCACTCGCTCCGAGGATCCGACTCTCATGACGCACGCACCGTTCCTCAAGACCGGCCTGTTCCTCCCCGTGGCGAACCACGGGTGGGTGATGTCGCTGTCCGCCCCCGAGGATCCGGCGACGTTCGACCTGAACGTCGGGCTGACGCGGCGCGCCGAGTCGATGGGCATGGACGTGGTGCTGTGCCAGTCGGTGTGGCGTGGGCACGGTGGTCCGAGCCGCTTCTGGGAGGACAGCCTCGAAGGGTTCACCCTCGCTGCGGCACTCGCCGGCGCGACGTCGCGCATCACCGTCGTTCCCTCGGTGATGCCGCTGCTCTACGGACCGCCGGTGGTCGCCAAGATGATGGCCACGCTCGACGAGATCTCCGGTGGACGGGTGGCGATGAACGTCGTCGTCGGCGCCAACCTCGCCGAGTACGAGCAGATGGGCGTCCTGCCCGACGACTGGCCCCGGGTGAAGTACGACTACGCCGCCGAGTGGCTGACGGTCGTCAAGCGACTGTGGGCCGAGGAGCGGGTGACGCACCACGGCCGGTGGTTCGACCTGGAGGACTGCGCCTGCGGTCCGAAGCCGTTGCAGCGACCGACGCCGCCGGTGCTCTGCGCGGGATCGTCGCCGGCGGGCATGGCGTTCACGTCGCGTCATGCCACCCACGGCTTCGTCGAGCGCGCCGACGCCGTCGGCGACGGCGCGGCTGGCCACCGCGTACAAGGCCGAGGCCACCGGCGTCGGGCGTCAGCTGGAGGTGCACACGGTGATGATGCTCGTGCTGGCGCCGACGCTCGCCGAGTCGGAGGAGCGCATCGCCGCGCTGGAGGCGATCCCCGACCTCGTCGCCGTGCGTGACTGCCACGGCGAGTACAGCCGCGAGGTCGCCGGCGCGTCGTTGCGCCGTGACGCCGACGATGTCCCGCCGGTGTGGTTCGGCAGCCGCCCCGAGCCGTTGACTCCCGAGCTGCTCGTCGAACAGCTCCACGAGCTGCACGCCGGTGGCATCGACGGCGTGCTGTTCTGCGCCGCCGGCTGGGACTCCGATCTCGACGTGGTCGAGCACTCCGTGCTCCCCGAGCTGCGCCGCCGTGGCGTGATCGCCCCCCTCCCCGCCACACGAAGGGAAGCGTCGCCCGCGCTCCGAGGATCGGGCCGATAGCGATGTGCGGCCACCTGCTCGACGGCGTCCTCCGGGCTGGAGCGGGTGACGGGAATCGAACCCGCGTTCTCAGCTTGGGAATTGGAGCCGACCGGGTTTCGGCAGGTCCGGGTGAGAGGTGACGGGTGCTTTGAACTGGGACGACGCGACTCGGCGGGGCTTGACGGGTCGGGGCGATCGTCAGCGGCGAACCCATCCTGAACCCATCGGACCACGCGGTCTATGGGTGGGAAGCGATCCGCGGTGCTCAACGCGTTGGTGCATGAGGAGTTGACGCGGTGTGTATCGTGATGCACACGTAGGGGAACGAGAGTTCCGCCCACACCGCCTTAGGCCCCGCAGAGATGCGGGGCCTTCGTGCGTCTACGGGGACCAACAGTGCATGTGCGTGACGCGCCCGGAGACGCGCTCCCACATGCGGTCGAGCGTCGCTCGCTCGTCGGGGTGACGGGCGATGTTGCCGTCGCGGCGGTTGACGATGAACGCGACCAGGTCGGCGGCTTGCAGGAGCCTGCTCGACCGTGATGGAACGAAGTGGATGGTGTCCACGATCCGGTCGAGTCGGCGTGCGCGGTAGCCGGTGGTCCCAGAGGAGCGGGCGAGCTGCAAGGCACGCTGGTGCTGGTCGGCCCCGTCGATCTCGTCAGCGATCACCAACGCGTGCTGACCGCGCTGTCGGGCGCGGTCGTGGATGCGTTCGAGCATGTGGGCGAGCACGATCGAGTGCGGGGTCTCCGGGTTGGAGTACCGCGCTTGTAGGCGGTCCAGATCGACGCCGCGCACGATGATGTCTGCCGACGATCGGCCGATGGCCTCGCACGCGTGCGCGTAGACCGAGATGAGAGCGCGGGTCTTGCCCTTCATCGGCGCCCAGTCGCGCTTCGCGTGGAACAGGTCGTACCCGTGCAGCTCTGCGCCCGGAGAAATGCCATAGGCCACCGCGGCTCGTTCCACCAGACCGTCGAGGTCTGCGACGAGCGCGCTTGCGCTGGCGTCGTCGTACACCATCGCCGCGATCCAATATCGGCGCTTGCTGTAGGACTCATCGACGTAGGCCAGCAGCACGGCGGGCGAGCCTACGGCGCGAGTGCTGGGCGGCCGTCGTGCCAGCGGCGTACGACGGTGACGACGGAGATGCCGAGGGCGTTGCAGACCGCGTCGAGTTCGATGAGGTCGAGGCGGCGTTGTCCGCGTTCGTAGTCGCTGACGAACGACTGTGGCCGGTCGAGTCGTTCCGCGAGGTCAACTTGTCGGAGTCCGGCGCGCTCGCGGTACGACCGTAGGAGCGCGATGAGGCGCACGTGATCGGCGGTGTAGATCGTGCGCGGCACGACCGCGAGCCGACAGCACAAATCGAGATATCGAAAGTTTCGATACGATCGCAGGTCGTTTGACGCGTGGACGTGAGGGAGTAGGCACGGTGAACAGGGGTGGGGTTCGGCGTGGTGGCGTGCTGGTGTTGGCCGTGGTGGTGTTGGTGGGGTGTGCGAAGGATGAGAGCGTGTCGTGCGCGCCGACCGTCGGGGGTGGGGTGGCGTGTACTCGGTCGGAGTCGTCGGGGCCGTCCGACTGGTTGAAGAAGAACTGGTGGGTGGCCGAGCTCGGCCTGCTCGGTATCGGCGCGTGGCTGGCGAGCCAGAACGACAAGAACAAGAGCCAGGACCAGGGCCAGGCAGGTCCGTCGGCAGCGCCTCCTTCGGTCCAGCCGCCACGGCCCGCGCCGGCGGTCGGTGCGGTGTCCGGGGATCTGACAGTCCTGGTTTGCGTCTGACTTCGCCGCGGAGGATGGATCGCGAAATGACCCAAGGCTGGTTGTCTCCTCGATCACGTTGAGAGGAGCAGTTGATGACCGAGGCGAGGACGCGGAGGCAGCCGAAGAGGTTGTCGGCGGAGACGAAGTGGGAGATCTTCTTGCAGGTGACCGCGGGCGAGATCTCCCAGGCCGACGCGGCGCGCAAGTGGCAGGTCGACGTGTCGACCGTGATCGGGATCCGGCGCACCGTCAAGGACGCGGCGTTGGCTGCGCTGGCCCGCCAGCCTGGCCGGCCGGTCAAGGAACGGAACTGGGAGCTCGACGCGGCGCGGACCGAGATCGCGGCGTTGACCGAGGCGATCAAGGCGCAAGCGATCGAGTTGGCGGTGATCCGGGGAAAGTCCGGTTGGGGCTGACCGGCGCGCTCCCGGCGAGAGTCCCCGCCGATGTCAAGGAGCTGGTCCTCAAGACTGTCGACGACGCTGTCGCCGGCGGGTTCGCCCACAGCTGGGTGTGCTCGTTGTGGCAGGTGTCCGACGACCGTGTCCACCGCTGGCGGGCCCGCCGCCGCGATGTCGGCACGCTCGCCGACCGGGCGCCCGGAGGCCATCCGGCGCATGGGATCCTGCCCGCCGAGATCGACGCGATCCTGGAGATCGTCGAGCGGTGGGGGCCCATCGACCGGTCGCACCGCAAGCTCGCCCACCGCGGCTCCTACGAGGGTCTGGTGTGGGTCGCCCCGTCGACGTTCCGGCGTGTCCTGGCCGCTCACGGGCTCGTGGTGCCTCAGCTGCCGCCGCGGACCCGCAGCGAGAAGAAGCCGTGGCCGGAGTGGCTGGTGTGGGAACCGAACCGGATCTGGATCTACGACGCCACCCACTTCAGCCGCGCCAGGCGGGTCGTGTTCGCGATCGTCGACATGGTCAGCCGACGGTGGATCGACACGCTCGTGTCTGTCGAGGAGACCGCCACCCAAGTGCAAGTGATCTTCGAGCACGCCGTCGAGGCCGAAGGACTGCTCGACTTGCTCACCGACGCGCGTCTCGACCTGGCCGTCGATAACCCGAACCGGCCGATCCTGCTCGCCGTGTCCGACAACGGCCCGCCGATGGCCTCGCGCGACACCCGGGCGTTCATGACGCTGCTGGCCATCGCGCAGCATCGCGGGCGGCCCCACACCCCGACGGACCAGGCCTGGATCGAGAGCTTCTTCGGGCACATCAAGGGCGAGTGGCCCCACCTCGAAGACATCGTCGATCCTGTCGTGCTCGAGGTCGAGCTGGCCCGTGTGCGGATCGAGTACAACAGCGTGAGACTGCACGAAGCGATCGGCTACGTCACCCCCGACGACGAGCACTACGGCCGAGGACAAGCCATCCGTGAGGCCCGCCGGCAAGGCCTCCAACGAGCCCGACAAGAACGGCTCGAACACCACCGCCGGCACAACCACCCGAACCCCGAGGAGACCCCATGAGTTGGATCATTTCCAACCCGTTCTCCGCGGCAAAGTCAGAAACGCCTCAGTCCCACTACCGCGCGCTCGTGCTGCTCGCCGCGTTCGGCGGACTCCGGCGCGGCGAGCTGCTGGCGCTGCAACGCCATCACGTGGACGAGGTGCACCGCACGATCAAGGTCAGCGGCCAGGCTCAGCGGATCAAGGGCCGCGGTCGCGTGGTACGCGAGACCAAGAGCGACGCCGGCAAGCGGACCGTGGCGCTCAACTCGGCAGTCATGGCCGAACTGGTGCAGCACATGGACACCTACACCGCCGCCGACGGCCGGTCATGGGTGTTCGTCGGAGGCAACGGTCGGCCGGTGCGGGAGGCTGACCTGTACAGCGCGTGGTGTGCGGCGGCGATCACCTGCGGGCACGCCGTCGAGGCCATCGACAAGGCGGGCCGGATCGTGCGAGACAAGGCCGGCAATGCCGTGCTCAAACCAACGGTCCATCTACACGACCTGCGCCACTACGCCGGTACCGAGGCCGCTCGTGCCGGGTACACGACACGGGAGCTGCAAGCGCGGCTTGGGCATGGCACGACGCGGGCGGCGATGATCTACCGGCACGCTGCGGAGGAGCGGGACGCCGAGCTTGCCGAACGGGTGGGAGCCGACTTCGCGGCGGTGAAGATGGCACGAGCCGCGGAGATCGTCGCGATCCGCGCCGGCTGACACGCTGAGCCCAATGCAGCGAACGGCCCCGCGGCGGCTCACGCGAGCACGTCGCGGGGCCGTTGCGCGAGCGGGACGAGGTCGATGGCGGAGCCCGTTCGAGGGCGCTGTTCGAGGGCGCCGAACCCATCCTGAACCCATCGAGCCCGGAGACCGCGGCGCCGGATTCCCTGATCGGGACGTCTACCAGGCACTTCGCGTGGAGCGGGTGACGGGAATCGAACCCGCGTTCTCAGCTTGGGAAGCTGATGTTCTGCCGTTGAACTACACCCGCAGAACTGCCCACTCGGGAGCGGGCCGGCAGGCATGCTAGCAACGCCTACGCTGAGCCGGCCGAGGCGCTGGGCGCGACAGGTGACGGGTGAGGTTGCCGATGATCCGCACCACGAGGGCGATCGACCACGACGTGATCGTCGTCGGGGGTGGCCCGGCGGGGTCGGCGTGTGCTGCGCACCTTGCTGCGGCCGGCGTGTCCGTCGTGGTCCTCGACCGCAGTGCGTTCCCTCGCGAACAAGGTGTGCGGCGACTTCGTCGGGCCGGCGGCGCTCGTCGAGGCTCAAGGCGCTCGGCGTCACCGACGAGCCGGGGTGCGCCCGCACCAACAAGATCCGTGACGCCGCGCTGGCACCTCGACGGCAAGCCGCTGATCGTCCGGCAGCTGCCGGCGCTCGACGGCCTGGCGAGCGACGGGTGGACGATCCCGCGGCTGACGCTCGACGGGTGGGTGCGCGCCGAGGCTCGGCGCGTCGGGGCGACGGTCGTCGAGCGGGCCAAGGCCACCGCCGTCGAGCGTGACGCCGACTGGGTGACGGTGCGTGCCGACATCGAGGGTCGGCCGGCGCAGTGGCTCGGCAAGCCCGTCGTCAGCGCCGACGGCTTCAGCTCGCTGATCGCCCGAACGCTGCGCGGCGGCGCCCTGCCGAAGGACGACCGGATCATGGGCGGTGCGGATCTACGCCGCCGGCATCACCGGGCCGCAGGACCAGGCCGACCTGCACTTCAACGGTGACAGCCTCCCGGGCTACTGCCGGCTGCTCCCGACCGGCGGTGGCGAGGCCAACCTCCGGCTGGGGATCTGCTGTCGACGATCCCGCCGTCGACGGAGGGGCTGCGCGACCTGCGGCTGTGCGCCGGCGACGCCGCGCTGGCCCGGCGACTCGGCGGGGCGCAGCCGACGGGGCGGGTCGTCGGGTGGCCGCTGATCACCTACGACCCGCAGCTCGCGCTGGTCCATGCGCGCGCCGTGCTCGTCGGCGACACCGCCCCGGGCTGATCGACCCGCTCAACGGCGAGGGCATCCAGTACGCCCTGCGGAGCGGGCGCTGGGCCGCGGCGACGATCCTCGACGCGCTGGCCGCCGGCGAGCTGTCGGCCGCTCGGCTGCGCCCGTACCAGCGCCGGGTGGCCGACGAGCTGCGCTACGACATGGCGCTCGCCGGCACGATCGTCGAGCTGATCCGCAACCGGGCCCTGGCCCCGCTGTGGCTGGCGGCGCTCGAGGTGAACGTCGCGCGTGCCAAGCACGACCCGAGCGGCCGAAGTCGATGCTCCCGGTTGTGTCCATCAGCCGCCGCACCCGGCGCACGTCGTCGGCGCGCCGAGACCGGAGCGGCGCCGCCAGGAACCGTTCCACCTACGGGCGCTCGTCGCCGACGAGGTTGAGCAGGTCGTCCTGGGTGGATGCACGTGTACCAGCACGTCGTCTTCGGCGTCATCGGCAGGTAGTCGTCGGGTTGCAGGTGGCAGACGTTGTCGCGCACCCGGCCGATCTCCATCGCCTGGCCCTCGACGGACTCACGGATCATGTGCTCGATCTCGCAGAACAAGCGTCAGGCGAAACCTGGCCCGAGCGTGCCGCGGCAGTCCGTCAACGGCCGCAGCACGAGCACGTACATCGCGTCGCCGGCGTTGATCGCCAGCGCCGACCCGTGCAGGCGGTGCATCGTCGGCCAGCCACGGCGATGGTCGCTGCCGTCCTCGAGGCCGTCGTGGACGAGGAACCCGTTGTGGATCAGCTCCAGCGTCACCGCCATCGGCACCGCCCGGCCGACGTCGCCGCCGAACGCCCCGCACGTCGCCGGGCACAGCGACGGGCGCAGCGCTTCGCCAGGGCGGTTGCGATCGTCGGCGACGAGGTCGTAGAGGTGCCGGCGCGGCTCGCGGTCGGTGAGGTAGCCGACCATCGCCTGCACGGTCATCGCCCGGTCGCCGTCGAGGGCGTGCTCGACCACGCCGGCGTCGAGGTGCCGGAACTCCAGCAGCGGGGCGATCACCGGGTGCGCGCCGGCCGGCTCGGCCAGCTGGTCCGGTGCCGGCTCCGGCGACCACGTCAGGCGGGGCGGCAGCGGTGCGGTCGGCAGCGCGTCGTGGATCGTCGCCCCCGGCTGTCGTTGCCTGGTTCGTCGGGCGGGCGCGCCAGGGACCGGCAGCTTCAACTGGTCGAACAGGAGACGGGCGACCTCGTGGGGGTCGTCGAGCTCGACGTGGCGACCGGTGATCTCGCCGATCTGCACCCCCAGCGCGTCGAGCCGCGCGACGAGGTCGGCGGTGAAGCGGATGCGCCGCTCGAACGTGCTGCGGACGCCCTCGTCGATCGACCAGCCCAGCTCCTCGACGGCGAACAGCGGGTTGGCGAGGGCGGCGCGGGCCAGCTCCGGCCGGGCGTTGACCTCGGTGAGCAGCCGCGGCATCGCCCGCTGCGCGTGCTCGACCGAACGCCAGGCGACGACCGGCCCGCTGCTCGGCAGCCGAGGTCATGGGCATCCTCGATCCCGTCGACGGAGCCAACCACCGTTCGTGGTGACGGCATGCCGATGGGTCGGGACCCGCAAGGCTCGTTCGGGCAAGTCAACCGGGCCGCCCGGGCGTGGCGACGTACGCTTCGGGAGTGCGCGTCTTCCGGTCCCTGGCGCTCGCCAGCCTCGTGCTGGTGGCGGTGGCGTGCACGTCCGACGACGATCCGACCCCGTCGATCAGCGCGGCCGATGCCCTGACGGCCATCGTCGACTGGCAGGCAGGCCGCGCCGGGCCGCCGGCCACGGATGCGGCACTTCCCGTGATCTACGTGACGTCCGAGGCCGGCACCACCATCGACGCCGGCACGCAGGCCAAGGTCGCCGGCAACACCGTCGACGTCGCCAAGGTGCGCTTCGCCGATGCCCGCGACGACGCCGTCAACTCTGACGTCGAGGGCGAGCCGGTGCGTGACGACGGGGTGCTGCTGATCGTCGACGAGCTCGACGGCAAGGGCGTCACGCAGATGCCGGTCGGCGTCACCGTCTACCGCGACTCGACCGACGAGCAGCACCTCGTCCTCACCGTCGCCGCCACCGACGACCGGGCCGAGGTCACCGCGTCGGCCGCACGACCTTCCGGGTGAGCAGGGAACGGGTCAGGGCGATCGCTCGCTCGGCGTCCGCATCCGTGGGGCGTGTGCCGGTGCTCAGCGCGGCGGCGCGCAGCCGGTCCAGCTCGGTCCGCTCGGGGGTGCCGCCGATCCTGTCGTCGGCCAGCTGGGCGAGGTCGACGGCGGCGAACGACTCGACGATCGCCGCACGGGTGTCGCCGACGCGGGCCAGGCCCTCCGCCGACGAGAGCCGCACGAAGGCGGACTGCAGTGACGTGCTGGCCGGGCCGTGCTCGAGCCGCTTGGCGCTGGCATAGGCGCGCACGAAGACGACGATCGTCGGGACGTAGATCACGCTGAGCACGGCCATGCTCGCCGTCACCGGCAGGCGGATCGGCGTGGCTGCGACGGCGCCGGCGACGTAGGCGAGCGAGAAGCGCGTCTCGTAGCGGGCGCCGGCGCGGCCCCGCCACGCCGCCGGGGCCCGTGACTGCAGGATCGCGTCGAACGCGTGGCGACCGAGCGTCGTCGACAGGCCGACGAGCGAGGCGACGACGAGCAGCAGCCCGCGTGACGTGCCGAGCACTCCGACGAGGGCGAGCGCGGCCGGGGCGCCGATGGCGATCGTCAGCAGCGTCTGCTCCGGGAACCGCTGGCGCAGCAACGGCGTGACGATGTTGCCGAGGAACGCGCCGGCGCCGTAGACGCCGACCGCGGCGGCGTAGACCCACGGCGGTTCGCTGTTGCGGCGCAACGTGAACGCCAGCGTGAACACGAAGAAGCCGACTGCCATGCGGATCGCCATGAACCCGATGGAGGCGACGACGATCGTCGGCAGGTGGGTCTCGGCGTACTCGACGTCCTCGGGCACGATCGCCGAGCGCTCGCTGGGCTGCAGTCGGCTGATGGCGATCGCCGACGCGCTGAAGAACACCGCCCCGACGGCGAGGACCCACGGGGCGCCGAACCAGCGGAACACGAGGCCGCCGACCAGCGCGCCGAGGCCGCCGAAGCCGGCGCTGACCCGGGCGAGCCGGGCGTACGTCGCCACGAGGTCACCGGGATCGTCGGTGACCAGCGGGACCAGCGCCTGCTTGACGACCCCCGAGGCCTTGCTGGCCATCAGCAGGACGATCGCGAACAGGAAGAACGTCAGCTGGAACAGCGAGAACGCGAGGGCGACACACGCCGCGGCGCGCAGCGCGTAGCAGACCAGGCCGACGAGGTGCGGCCGGTGGTTGAAGCGGTCGACCGTCGGGCCGACGAGCGGGGCGAGCACCGCCAGCGGGGCCATCGTGATCAGCAGGTAGAGCAGCACCTGCTCGCGTGACGCGTCCGGGCTGAGGTTGAAGAACAGCGAGCCGGCCAGCGAGATCGCCACGCAGGCGTCGCCGGACGCGGCCAGGCCGTGGGCGATCGCCAGCGGCCATTGCCGTGGCGGCCCGATGCTCGCCGCCACGAGACGCGCTGTCACCGGCTCATCATTGCCCACGAGTCGGCCCGGTGGCCCGGAGTGCGTGCGGCCGCGCTTGGTTACGGTGTCGGCTCGTGATCCTCTCCGACCGCAGCCTTCGCGAGGAGCTCGCCGCCGGCCGCATCGTCGTCGAGCCGTTCGACGAGCGCTGCGTGCAGCCGTCGTCGATCGACGTCAAGCTCTCGAACCTGTTCCGGGTGTTCCGCAACCACACTTCCGGCGTGATCGACGTCAAGCTGGCGGTCGACCTCACCGAGCCGGTCGAGATCCCCGGTGACGGCGTGTTCATGCTCCACCCCGGCGAGTTCGTCCTCGGCAGCACCCTCGAGCGCATCGCCGTCCCCGACGACATGGTGGCCCGGATCGACGGCAAATCGAGTTTGGGGAGGCTCGGACTGATCATCCACTCGACGGCGGGGTTCATCGACCCGGGGTTCGACGGGCACATCACGTTGGAGCTGACGAACATCGCCACCTTGCCGATCACGCTCTACCCGGCGATGAAGGTCGGCCAGGTGAGCTTCATGCGGATGACGACGCCGGCCGACAACCCATACGGCCAGGGGGCGCACGGCTCGAAGTACCAGGGCCAGCGCGGCCCGACCCCCAGCCGCTACTACGAGAACTTCCGTACCGACGACTGACGTTCATGCGGCGCGCCCAAGCGTCAGGGCCTCGCGCAGTTCGGTGAGCACCGTGACGAGGCCGGCGGCGACGGCGCGGTAGGTGCACTGCAGCACGACGTGGCCGGCGAGCTGCAGGGCGTTCATGCGCTCGGCGTCGACCTGCATCTGCCGTTCCGTGCGGTGCCAGCGATAGCCGAGCGCCTCGAGCACGACGTTGGTGCCCGGCCAGTGGAAGTCGACGCGCACGTCGTGGCGGCCGCGCCGGGCGAGCACGACCTCGGAGACGGGCGCCGGCAGGCCGGCCCCGGCGATCAGCCGGAGCACCTCGGCCTCCAGCCATGTGCGGCCGCCGCCGTCGAGCTCGTGGCCGACGAGCACGTCGACCAGCATCGGCAGGCCGTAGCGGCCCGAGTCACGAAGGTCGGCGATGCGCCGGAACAGGAAGTCCGGTGACGTGTCACCAGCCTCGATGGCCGCGTCGAGCGCGGTGCGCAATCGCTCCGGTGGCTGCACCGCGGCGAGGTCGACGATGGTCCGGGTGCCGCTGAGCACCGGCAACCCACAGAGCCGGGCACGGTCGATCTGTGGCAGTGCCAGCGTCGTGTGCACGCGATGCCCGGCACGATTGACCGAGCGGCCGCGCTCGATCATCACGTCGAACGGCGGTCGCAGGGCGAAGCCGGGATAGCCGCGCACGGCGGCAGCGGTCGGCCCGCTGGCGAGGCACACCCCGCCGATCCCGAGGATCAGTGCGTCGAGGCCCGCGACGTGCGCCGCCGGCAGCCCGTGGCGGGCGAGTTTGAACGAGGTTCCCATGCCGGCGCACCGTACGCAGGGGGCGCGCGACAGTTTCCGGCTCCCGGATCTGTGTCAGCGCACGAACGCACACGTCGCTTTGTGCGCTGACACAAACCGAAGTGAGGCGGGCTGTGAGCCGGGCGTTCGGGTTTGTGTCAGGGCACAGACGTGCACGTCGGTTTGTGCGCTGACACAAACCGAGGGCGGGCGGCCGTTCGGCGCCCGCACCGACGACTGACGGCCGGCACGACGCCCCGGCGCCGGACGGGCTACTGGCCGGCGACGGGGGATTCGAGGGGGGACAGCGGGGCGTCGAGGCCGGCCAGGCGCCGCTCGCCGTTCTCGATCGCGTCGAGCAGGTGCACCGAGATGTCGGCCACCTTCACCTGGTCGTCGTCCGCCCCGGCGGCCTTCACGCCGTCGTCGAGCATGATGTAGCAGAACGGGCAGGCGGTCGCGACCCGTGACGCCCCGGTCGACAGGGCCTCCTTGGCCCGCTCGTCGTTGACCTTCACGCCGATCGACTCCTCCATCCACATCCGCGCCCCGCCGGCGCCGCAGCACATGCCCTTCGTGCCGTTGCGCTGCATCTCGACCACCTCGATGCCCTTGATCGAGCCGACGACCTTGCGCGGCGCGAGGTACACGTCGTTGTGCCGGCCGAGGTAGCACGAATCGTGGTAGGTCATGCGCTCCTCCAGCGTTGCCGTCGCTCACGTCGAGCTGGCCCGACTCGATGAGGTGCTCCAACAGCTGGCTGTGGTGGACGACCTCGTAGTTGCCGCCGAGCTGCGGATACTCGTTCTTCAACGTGTTGAAGCAGTGCGGGCACTGGGTGATGATCTTCTTGACACCCATCCCGTCGAGCATCTCGATGTTCGGCATCGCCAGCATCTGGAACAGGTACTCGTTGCCGGAACGGCGTGCCGAGTCGCCGGTGCACATCTCGCTCGGCCCGAGGACGGCCACCTCGATGCCCGCCCGGCGCAGCAGCTTGGCCATCGCCTGGGTGACCTTCTTGTTCTTGTCGTCGAACGACCCGGCGCAACCCACCCAGTACAGCCACTCGGTGGTCAGCGGCTCGCCCGGGTCGACGATCGTCACGTCGAGGTCCTTGGCCCAGTCGCCGCGCTCGCCCTGGTTCATGCCCCACGGGTTCGACTGGTTCTCCATCGCCCGGTAGGCGTTGCCCAGCTCGGCGGGGAAGTTCGACTCCATCAGCGACAGGTAGCGGCGCATGTCGAGGATCTTGTCGAGGATCTCGATGTTCACCGGGCAGATCTCGTCGCACGCCTTGCAGGTCGTGCAGCTCCACACCTCCTCGGCGGTGATCCGCTCGAACAGCGAGTTGGCGCTGACCGTGATCTCCTTGTCGACGCCGATCGGCGGGCTGACCGGGCCGCGCGGCGCGGTGGCGGCCATCACCTCGCCGGTCTTGAGGACGATCTCGCGGGGTCGAGCGGCTTGCCGGTGGCGTGCGCCGGGCAGACGCTGGTGCAGCGGCCGCACATCGTGCAGGCGTCGGTGTCGAGCAGCTGCTTCCAGGTGAAGTCCTCGACCACCGAGGCGCCGAACGTCTCCAGCTCGGTCTCGGTGAGGTTCGGCATCGCCTTCATCGCCCCCTTCGGGCGCTCCCGGTCCTTCAGGTACATGTTCAGCGGCGACGTGAACATGTGCCGCAGCATCGTCACCGGGAGGATGACGAGGAACAGGCAGAAGGCGACGACGTGCAGCGACCCACGACGAGCTGGTGCCACAGCTCCAGGGTGTCGTGGCCGAGCCCGTCGAACAGAGCTGCTGAGCGGGTAGCCGACGAAGCTCCACATCTCGAAGCGCGGCCGGCCGATCTCGGCGATGCGGAACGCCTCGGCGAGGAAGCCCGTGACAGGCCGATGCACGCAGGAACGTGCCGAGGATCAGGGCGTGCTCCGGCTTGGTCTTGATGCGGATGCGGTACGGCCGCTGGGTGTAGCGGCGCACGATCGCCCAGACGATGCCGACGAGGAAGCACGACGCCGGCGAGGTCGCCGAACGAACGAGTACGCCTGGTACGTGCGGCCGTGGAGGAACTTCAGGCTCTCCGGCAGCTGGTGGTCGATCTCCAGCACCGTCGTCACGCCGAGCAGGGCGAGGAAGCCGAAGTAGATGAACGAGTGCATCAGCCCGGCGGCCGAGTCGCGCAGCAGCGTCTGCATGTAGACGCCGGCTCGGAAGTCGCCGAGGCGTTGCTTGATCGTCTTCGTGTTCGTCCGCCGCCGGTCCGGGCCGCCGCGCTCCCAGTTGCGGACCCGGTCGGCGAAGGCGAACGCGCCCCACACCAGCAGCACCGGCACGACGGTGTAGAACGCGACCTGCAGCGGGCCGGGGATGCCCTCGAACACCTCGCGGGAGATGGCCTTGGTGCCGTGCCACTTGGTGAACTGCGGGATGATCCCCGACAGCAGGGTGAAGACACCCATGAAGATGCCGATGGCGATGACCAGCTGGTGCGGCTTGAACCGCTTCGGTGCTGCGTCGTCGGTCGAGGTGTCGTGCGCGCTCATGGCGCGCGCGAAGTTAGTGGTTCAGGGCTCGTGGCCCCGATTCCCATCTAGCCGTAGTACTGGCGGTCCAGGTCGCGGATGCGACCGGCCAGCGAGGCGAGCAGCTTGTGCGAGAGGGCGGGCACCTCGTCGACGACGGCCATGAAGTGGCGCTGGCTGAGCAGCAGCAGCTTGCAGTCCGTCTCGCAGACGACCGTGGCGGTGCGCGGGCCGTGGTCGAGCAGGGACAGCTCACCGACCACGGTGCCCGGGCCGAGCGTGGCGACCTTCTTGTTGTTGCGCTTCACGATCACCGTGCCGTCCAGCACGACGAACGCTTCCCGTCCTGTCTGGCCCTGGTCGACGATCGTGGTTCCGGTGGCCATGGTGACCTCGTCACCTGCCTTGGCGATCTTCTCCAGGTCCTTCATCGAGCAGCTGGAGAACAGTGCGACGTTCTTGAGCGGTTCGAGGTACGCCTTCTTGCTGGCCATGGCGGCGCAGCATAGATCGCTCGTGAAGTCGTGACGGCGACTCGACGGGGCGTGAGCGATAGCGTTCCCTGGATGCAGTCGCCCCTCGAAGCGCGGATCTTCGTCGCCGGGCACCGTGGGCTCGTCGGCTCGGCGATCGTGCGCCGCTTGGAGTCCGCCGGCCACACCCAGATCCTCACCGCGTCCCGCGAACAGCTCGACCTGCGTGACCAGGCGGCCGTCAACTACTGGTTCCAGGCGCAGCGCCCGGAGTACGTGTACCTCGTGGCCGGCACCGTCGGCGGGATCCTCGCCAACAGCACCCGCCCGGCCGAGTTCCTCTACGACAACCTGATGATCCACGCCACGGTGGTCGAGAGCGCCCGCCGGTACGGCGTCACCAAGTTGCTGTACCTCGGATCGAGCTGCATCTACCCGCGCGAGGCGCCGCAGCCGATCCCGGAGGAGGCCCTCCTCACCGGCCCGCTGGAGCCGACGAACGAGGCGTACACGCTGGCCAAGATCGCCGGCGTCAAGCTGTGCCAGTCGTACCGTTCGCAGTACGGCTGCAACTTCATCTCGGCGATGCCCACGAACCTGTACGGGCCCGGCGACAACTTCGACCTGACGTCCAGCCACGTCCTCCCCGCGCTGATGCGCAAGTTCCACGAGGCCAAGCTCGACGGGCGCGACGAGGTCGAGATCTGGGGGACCGGTTCGGCGATGCGCGAGTTCCTGCACGTCGACGACCTCGCCGACGCCTGCGTGTTCCTGATGGACCACTACGAGGGCGCGACGCACGTCAACGTCGGCACCGGTGAGGACCTGTCGATCCGGGCGCTGGCCGAGCTGGTCGGGTCGGTCGTCCACCCCGACGCCCGGTTGCGCTTCGACACCAGCAAGCCCGACGGCACGCCGCGCAAGCTGCTCGACGTCAGCCGCCTGCACGCCCTCGGGTGGCACCACCGCATCGAGCTGGCCGACGGGTTGCGCAGCACGTACGACTGGTTCCTCGCCAACCGCGCCGGGGTCGTCCATGCAGCCTGACTCGACCCGATCGCGGCTCACCCGTCGCGGCCTGCTGGCCGCCGGTGCTGCCGTCCCGCTGCTCGCGGCGATCGACCGTGTCGGCGTCAGCGCCGCACCGCTCGTGGCTGCCACCTTGCCGGCCGGGGCCTCGTACTTCACCGCACTGGCGCCGGTGCGCATCGCCGATACGCGGCCGGCGCCACAGACCGGCTACGAGCCGTTCGGCTTCCAGCGTCTCGACGCGAACACGATCCGCGTCCAGGTCGCCGGTCGTGGTGGCGTGCCCGACGGTGCGACCGCTGCCGTGCTCAACGTCACGGCGGTGAACCCGGCCCGCGCCGGCTGGGTGAAGGTGGTGCCGGCCGGCGCGAGCACGACGGTGTCCAACATCAACGTGGAGCGCCCGGGGCAGATCCTCGCCAACCTCGTCACCGTCCAGCTGTCGTCCGGCCAGGTCGACGTGATCTGTCTCGATCCGCTCGACGTCGCGATCGACGTCGCCGGTGCATACGTGCCGACTGCCGTGGGGGTCGCCGCGGGGCGGTTCGTGGCACGTGATGCCGCGTACCGAGTCCTGGACACCCGCGAGCTGCCCGGGAAGCCCAAGGTTGCCGCCGGCGGAGTGCAGCGCGTCGACGTGTCGCAGGTCGTCCCAGCAGGGGCCACCGCCGTGGTCGTCAACCTGACGGCGGTGGACTCGAACTCCGCCGGCTTCTGGACGGCGTTCGTGCCGGGCGCGGCGATCCCCATCGCCTCGAACGTCAACACGGACCAGCCCGGCCAGACCCGCGCCAACCAGGCCATCCTGCCGGTCGGCGCGGACCTGGCCATCAACGTGTTCGCCAACTCCGGCGGCCATCTCGTCGTCGACGTCGCCGGGTACTACACGGGCGCTGGCGTCCCCGCGTCCACCGATGGGCTGTTCGTGCCGAACACGCCGACCCGCGCCCTCGACACCCGGCTGCGGTCCGACTACGGGCGGATGTACCCGGGCTGGGTGTGCGAGTTCGACTTCGCCGGCCGATCGCAGGCGCAGGCGGCGGTGATCAACCTGACCACGACGGAGACCCGTGGCCCCGGCTTCTTCACCACCTACGCGGCCCGCACCGATCGGCCGTTCACCTCGAACCTCAACGCCACCACGGCGAACCAGACGATCGCCAACCACGCCATCGCCCGCACCTCGACGGCGGGCATCGCCGTGTTCACGCAATCCGGTGGGCACGTCATCGTCGACGTCGCCGGCTACTTCACCGGGACGCCGGCGACGGCCATCTACGGAAAGCCCGACAACGTCCCGCCGCGGGAGTCGCCGCTGCCGTACACGATCCAGATCCCCGCCATCGGCAACCAGGCCACGATCGTCGAAGGCGTCGGCTCCAACGTCGTCGACGCCGGCTACGTCGGCCACTGGCCGGGGACGGCACTTGCCGGCCCCGACGGCCACATGGTCCTGTTCGCCCACCGCACCGAGCACGGCGGGATGTGGCGCAACCTGCACACGCTGGGCCCCGGCTCGCAGGTGATCATCACCGGCTCCGACGGGCGCACGTTCACGTACCAGTACGTGGACCGCACGATCACCGGTGACGGCGCGGCGGAGATCTACAACGCCGGGCTCGGGGTGACGTTGCCGAGCCTGTCGCTCGTCGCCTGCTCGAAGACCAACTTCCTGCCGACCGACACGCGCTTTCGCATCGTCGTCAACTTCACCCAGATCTCGCAGACGTAGGGTTTCGACCGTCGATCCGCTCGCTCGCTCGTCTCGGTGGAGCTTCGAGCAGCGGCCTGTGGCCACGCCCCACATGCGCCGGACGTCGGAGCCCGACCGGTCAGGCGGGCGGTGCGCCACCGCCGGCCTGGGCGGCGACCGCGGCGGCCTTCGCGGCGATGGCGTCCTGGTCGCCGAGGTAGGCGACGTCGGTGACCTCCAGGTGGTCGTCGAACGTGTAGCGACGGGGGATGCCGGTGGGGATGTTGATCTCGGTGATCTCGTCGGGGCGGACGTGTTCGAGGTGCATCAGCAGGGCGCGCAGCGAGTTGCCGTGGGCGACGACGAGAACGTCCTGGCCGGTGAGCAGCTGCGGGGCGACGACGTCGTGCCAGTACGGCAGGCAGCGCAGCACGACGTCCTCCAGGCACTCCGTCGCCGGCAGCACGTCGGGCGGCAGCAGCCGGTAGCGCGGGTCGTTGCGAGGGTGCTCAGGGCTGTCCGGGTCGCACGGCGGCGGTGGGACGTCGTAGCTGCGCCGCCAGACCTTCACCTGGTCGAGGCCGTACCGCTCGGCGGTCTGCTTCTTGTCGAGGCCCTGCAGGCCGCCGTAGTGACGCTCGTTGAGACGCCAGTGGCGCTGCAGCGGCAGCCATACCTGACCGAGCTCGGCGAGCGCGAGGTGGCACGTGACGACGGCGCGCGTGAGCACCGAGGTGTGGGCGACGTCGAAGCGCAGACCCTCCTCGCGCATCGTCACCCCGGCCTGCGCCGCCTCGCGGGTGCCCTTCTCGGTGAGCGGCACGTCGTGCCACCCGGTGAACAGGTTCAGCTCGTTCCAGGTGCTCTCACCGTGGCGGAGGATGACCAGCGTGCCCGTCATGCGGCCCGACGGTAGTCAAGGCGCGCCGGCGGCGGAGGATGGCGGGCAACTCGCGGTGTCCGGCCGTGCGGCAGGAGTACCGTCCGGGCGATGGTCACCGAGTACGCATTCGACCGGTTCCTGCGTTACGAGGAGCTCACCGACTGGCTGCACGACACTGCCGCGGCGCACCCCGACCTGCTGACCGTCGAGTCGTACGGGCGCTCCTACGAGGGGCGTGACCTGTGGCTGGCGACGATCACCGACTCGTCCACGGGCGCCGCCGACACGAAGCCGGCGCACTGGATCGACGCCAACATCCACGCCGTCGAGGTCACCGGCAGCGTCGCCGCGCTGCACGTCGTCCACGACCTCGTCACCGGCTTCGGCACCGACGACGACGTCACCCGGGCGCTGCGGACGCGCACGTTCTACGTCGTGCCCCGGGTGAACCCCGACGGCGTCGAGTGGGTGCTCGCCGACTCGCCGCGCTGGCGGCGCAGCAGTGTGCGCCCGTGGCCGTGGCGCGACGCTCACCGCGCCCCCGGCCTGCACGTCGGCGACGTCGACGGCGACGGGAAGATCCTGTACATGCGCATCCCCGACCCGAACGGGGCGTGGATGCCGTCGCGCGAGGACCACCGCATCCTGCGCCCCGTGCCGATCGACGGGACGCCCGATGGCACCACCCGCTACCGGGTGCTGCTGGAAGGGGAGATCGTCGACCACGACGGGTTCACCATCCCGACGCCGCGCCCGCCTGAGGCGCTGGACATGAACCGCAACTTCCCGGCCGGCTGGGGCACCGGTGTGCCCGGCAGCGGCGACCACCCGCTGAGCGAGCCGGAGATCGACGCGCTCGTACGGGCGATCGTCGCCCGGCCGAACATCTGCGGCTACAACGCGTTCCACACCAGCGGCGGCGTGCTGCTGCGCCCGTCGAGCACGAAACGCGACTCGGCCCTGCCGCCCGGCGACGTGTGGACCTACAAGCAGCTCGCCGAGCGCGGCACCGCGCTCACCGGGTACACGTCGCACAGCGTCTACGAGGACTTCACCTGGAACCCCGACGAGACGATGAGCGGCGCCGCCGACGACTGGGCCTACGAGCACCTCGGGGTGTTCGCCTGGACCACCGAGTTCTGGGACGTCGTCCACGCCGCCACCGGCACGAAGCAGTCGACGCACTTCTGGTATACCGGCCCGACCGAGGACGAGGAGCTGGCCGTCCTGGCATGGGCCGACGAGCATCACCCGGAGATGTTCGTCCCGTGGCATCCGTTCGAGCACCCGCAGCTCGGCTCGATCGAGATCGGCGGCTGGGACGACATGCAGACGTGGACGAACCCGCCGCTGGCCCGTCTCGCCGACGAGGTCCGCCCGCACGCCGAGTTCGCCGTGTTCCACGCGCTCGCCGCCCCGTGCGTCGAGGTGATCCACACTCGGGCGGCGGCGCTCGGCGACGGCGTGTGGCGCGTCGAGGCCGGCATCGCCAACACCGGCTGGCTGCCGACCTGTGTCAGCGACACGGCGAAGAAGCAGCGCCTGGTCCTCCCGCTCGTCGCCGAGCTGAGGGGCGCCGACGTGCTCGGGGGGACGGCGCGGCGCGAGCCTCGGCCAGCTGGCCGGCCGTTCGGCGGCGCGCTTCGCCGGCATGGTCGACGGCACGCCGGACCGTGTCCTCGTCGACTGGACCGTGCGCGCCGCGGCCGGCGCCGAGGTGACGGTGGCCGTCAGCCATCCGCGCGCCGGCAGCACCAGCGCGACGATCGCACTTGCCTGACGCACCGAGCGGAGCCACGATGGACGCACGGCTGCGCGTTCCGGCGCGCCCGGTCGGTCAGCCGGCGAGCGTGCGGGCGCCGCGCACCAGCCCGCCGGGCATCGCCCCGGTGTGCTCGCCGTCGGCGAACGTCTCCACGCCGCCCTTGAACGTGTGCCGGTAGCCCGTGGCCGTCTGCATCAGGCGCCGGCCGCCGGCGGGCAGGTCGCGGACGATCTGCGGCGGGTGGGCGGCGAGCGTGGCCATGTCGACGACGTTGAGGTCGGCGAGGTAGCCGGGGGCGACGACGCCGCGGTCCAGCCAGCCGACGTGCGCGGCGGTGCGCTGGGTGACGTGGTGGACCATCAGCTCCAGCGGCAGCCTCTCGCCACGGCTGCGGTCCCGGCTCCACAGTGCCAGCGCGGTGGTGGTCATGCTCCCGTCGCTGATCGCCCCGCAGTGCGCGCCGGCGTCGGACAGGCCCATCAACGCCACCGGTGACAGCAGCATCTCGCGCACGTCGTCGAGGTTGCCGGCGGTGTAGTTGAACAGCGGCACGTACATCAGCTGGTTGCCGTCGCGCTCGAGCATCAGGTCGATGGCCATCTCCAGCGGCTCGACACCGGCCGCCGCGGCCCGCCCGGCGATCGAGTCGTCGGGCGAGGGCTCGTAGTCGACCGGGTCCTCCATCGGGAACATCTTGTGGAATCCGCCGACCAGCTCGCTGATCAGCCCCTCCAGGCGATGGAGCGATTCGGCGTGCTCGGCGATCAGCCGGGCCCGGCGATCCGGGTCGCGCAGCCCGGCGACCTGCTCGGCCAGCGGCAGGTCGGCGATCTCGCGGAAGCTCGGGCAGGTGACCAGCGGGTGCACGGAGGCGGTGAGGCCCTCGAGCACGCCGATCGGGCGCGCCGCGACCTGGGTCTTCAGCGCGATGCCCTCGGCGGTGCACGCCGCGGCCCAGGCTTGCATCTCCCGCCAGCGCTCCGGCGCGCCGTCCGGTTGCTGGACCGACATGCTCATCGGCCGGCCGCTGGCTGCGGCGACGGCGCGCATCAGCCGCATCTCGGAGGTGGCGAAGTCGTGGTCGGTCGACAGATAGGCGTCGGAGATCAGCTGGATGACGCCGGCGCCGGCGTCGCGCAGCGCGCCGGCGAGGGCGATCAGCTCGTCGGCCGACGAGAAGCGGGTGCCGAGCGGGGCGCCGGCCTTGGTGCGGTGGGCATAGGTGCGGCTGGTGGTGAAGCCGAGCGCACCCGCCTCGATGCCGGCGCGCACCTGCGCGGCCATCGCCGCCATCTCCTCGACCGTGGGCGCCTCGTTCGGGTCGGCGCCGCGCTCGCCCATCACGTAGGCGCGCAGCGGGGCGTGGGCCACCTGGGTGGCGACGTCGAGCACGAACGAGCGGCGGTCGAGGGCGTCCATGTACTCCGGGAACGTCTCCCAGTCCCACGTCATCCCCTCGGCGAGGGCGGTGCCGGGGATGTCCTCGACGCCTTCGAGCATGCCGATCAGCCAGGCGTGCTGCTCGGGCGTCGGCTTGGCCGGGGCGAAGCCGACGCCGCAGTTGCCCATCACCAGCGACGTGACGCCGTGGATGCTGCTCGGGGCGAGCATCCCGTCCCACGTCGCCTGACCGTCGAAGTGGGTGTGGATGTCGACGAAGCCCGGCGTGACGGTGAGCCCGTCGGCGTCGATCTCCCGGCCGCCGCGCCCGACGTCGTTGCCGACCGCGGTGATGACGCCCCCGTCGACGGCGACGTCGGCGACACGGGCCGCCGCCCCGGTCCCGTCGACCACCACCCCGTTGCGGATCACCAGCTCGTGCTCACTCATGCCGCCAAGTCTCGCGCCGTTCACGTGTACGGCTCGCATGCACGCGCCAGCACGGACGACGCGGGTTCAGCAGCGCGCCCACGTCTGGCGCGTCGCCGGGTCAGCGGTGTCCGTGCGGGCGTGAGCGGTCGGTCAGGCGACGAGCGCAGCGGCGGCGTATTGCCGGGTCAGCGGTGTCCGTGCGGGCGTGAGCGGTCGGTCAGGCGACGAGCGCAGCGAGGAGATCCAAGTGGTCGAGATCGTGGAGGTCGAGGACTTGGAGGTAGATGCGCTCGGCGCCGGCGTCGGTCCAGCGGCGCAGCGTGGCCGCGGCCTCCTCGACGGTGCCGGCGACGCCGTTGTCGCGCAGCTCGGCGGCGTCACGGCCGATGGCCGCGGCGCGTCGACCGAACGACGCCTCGTCCTCGCCGACGCAGGCGACGAGCGCCGCCGAGTAGATCATCGGATCGGTCCGGCCGATGTCGTCGCACGCCGTGCGCACCCGGTCGCACTGCTTGACGAAGCGCTCCAGCGGGGCGAACGGCAGGTTGAACTCCGTGGCGTAGCGCGCCGCCAGCCGCGGCGTCTTCGTCTTGCCGCCGCCACCGATGACGATCGGCACGCGGGCCTGCGCCGGCTTCGGCAGGCCGGGGGAGTCGACCACCGAGTGTGCCGGGCCCTCGTAGCTGAACGTCTCGCCGATCGGGGTGCGCCACAGCCCGTCGACGATCGCCAGCTGATCGGTCAGCGAGTCGAAGCGCTCGCCGGTCGATGGGAAGTCGAACGCGTAGGCGAGGTGCTCGGCCTCGTACCACCCGGCGCCGATGCCCAGCTCGACGCGCCCGCCGCTCATCTGGTCGACCTGGGCGACGCTGATCGCCAGCAGCCCCGGGCTGCGGAACGTCACCGGGGTGACCAGCGTGCCGAGGCGGATCGTCGACGTCTCGCGGGCCAGGCCAGCGAGCGTGATCCAGGCATCGGTCGGCCCGGGGAGGCCGTCGCCGCCGCCCATCACGAGGTAGTGGTCGCTGCGGAAGAACGCCCCGAAGCCGAGCGCCTCGGCGCGGCGGGCGACGGCGAGCAGATCGTCGTAGGACGCCCCCTGCTGCGGTTCGGTGAAGATGCGGAGGTCGGCGAGTTGCACCGCGACATCGTCGCGTACGTCCTCGTGCCCGCACGGACGACGCGGGCTCACCCTGTCGACGGTCCGGTCCGGTCCGGTGCGGGACGGGCGTGGCGGAGTTGGCACGATCGGTGCGACCACCAACCACGAGGAGCGCGCCCGATGGCCATGACGCTGACCCACCGCATTGCCCACTTCACCGACACGCACATCCCCGACGAGGGACTGCTGTACGGCGCGATCGACTCGTTCGGCCAGCTGCAGCGCGGTCTGGCCGCGGCTGCCGAGTCCGATCCGCCGGTCAGCGCGCTGCTGTTCACCGGCGATCTCGCCGACCTCGGCCAGCCTGCTGCGTACGCGCGCATGCGCTCCGCCATCGATCCCGTGGCCGAGCAGCTCGGCATCCCGGCGATCTTCGGCATCGGCAACCACGACGACCACGCTGCGTTCCGTGCGGGCCTGCTGGGCGGCGAGCCGACCGGCGACCTGGTCGACTACGTCACCGAGGTCGACGGCGTGCGCATCGTGATGCTCGACTCGACCTCGTCAGGGCACCACGGCGAGGTCACCCCAGCGCAGCTCGACTGGCTGCGCGGCGTGCTGGCCGAGCCGGCGCCGCGCGGCACGGTGCTGACGTTGCACCACCCGCCGCTGAACTGGCCGGACGTCACCAGCCCGCTGAACGGCGACCACACCCGCGCCGAGGCGGCGGGGATCGGTGACCCCGGTCCGCTCGCCGACGTGGTGCGTGGCACCGACGTGCGCGTCGTGCTGTCCGGTCACCTCCACGACATCCGCAGCGGCGTGCTCGGCGGCGTGCCCGTCTGGGCGGGGGCGTCGATGGCCAACGCGCTGCAGGTCGGCGAGACGACATTCTACGCGTTGGTGGCCAGCCGCATGTCGTTCGTCGACCTCTACGACGACGGCACGGTGGTCACCTCGACACTCGACCTGGCCCCGCCCCCTGTTGCGAAGGAGATGACCTACGGCGAGCTCATCGCCCACTACTCAGTCGCTCAGTAGCCGATCAATGGCGCATGCGTCGGCAGCGCACTGCGCACGATCACGCAATGGCTTGATACACGAGGGACTTCAGCTGGGTGCGGATCGGGTGGGTGCTCGACGGCAGCAGCTGGGTGAAGAACATCACCGTCATGTCCTCGACAGGGTCGACCCAGAACGCCGTGCTCGCCGCGCCGCCCCAGGCGAACTCGCCGGGGGAGCCGGGGACCTTGGCCTTCACCGGGTCGATTGTCACGCTGACCCCGAGGCCGAAGCCGACGCCGTCGAACGCGGTCTCGGCGAACAGCGGGCGGCCGAACGCGGTGAGGTCGGCGTTGTTCGGCAGGTGGTTGCTGGCCATGTAGCGCACGGTGCCGGGCGCCAGCACGCGCACCCCGTCGAGCGAGCCGCCGCCGCGCAGCATGGAGACGAAGCGGTGGTAGTCGTGGGCCGTGCTGACCAGGCCGCCGCCGCCGAGGTGGGCCTTCGGCTCGGCCAGCGCCTGCTGGCCCATCGCGTCCATCCGCATCGTCTGGCCGGTGGCCGGGTTCGGCACGTACAGCGCGGCGAGCCGGCCGGCGTCGGCGGCGGCGACCGACCACGCCGTCTCGGTCATCCCGAGCGGGTCGAGCACGTTGGCCTTCAGGTACTCGTCGAAGCGCTGCCCGCTGATCACCTCGACCACCCGGCCGAGCACGTCGAGGCCCATCGAGTAGCACCACTCCGTGCCCGGCTGGAACAGCAGCGGCAGCCCGGCGAGGGCGTCGCAGACACCTGCCAGATCGGTGTCTGGCGTGCCCCACTCGAAGCCGGCCTGGCGGTACATCGTGTCGACGGGGTGCCCGTAGACGAACCCGTACGTCAGCCCGGCGGTGTGGGCGAACAGCTGCCACACCTGCATCTCCTCGACCTGCGGGTCGAGCACCGGCCGCTGCGACGAGCCGGAGCGCCACACCTTGGTGTCGGCGAACGCCGGGATGTACTTGGCGACGGGGTCCTTGAGCTCGAAGCCGCCCTGCTCCCACAGCGTCAGCGCGGCGACGGCGGTGATCGGCTTGGTCATCGAGTAGACGCGCCAGATCGTGTCGAGCTCGACCGGCGCGCCGGCCTCGACGTCGCGATGGCCGGCCGTCGACAGGTGGACGACCTTGCCGTGGCGGGCCACGCAGATCAGCCAGCCGGGCAGCCGGCCGTCGTCGACGTAGCGCTGGAAGTGCCGGTCGATCCGGGCCAGCCGCCCGGCGTCCAGCCCGACCTCACCCGGTTCCGCTTCGATGCCCCATCCACTCATGGCCGCGCACCGTACCGAAGTCAGGTGCGCTCGGACAGGTCGAAGAGCCGGCGGATCGCCGCCGTGTCGACGACGACGTCGTGGCCCGGGGTGACGGTCACCGGCACGTGCGTGCCGACGCAGACGTGCCACTGGTGGGCGGCTGGCAGCGTGGCGCTGACGCGGCAGCGGAACGGCGGCTCGTCGTCGAGCATCACGGTCAGCGCCAGCAGGTAGGTGGCCAGCGGCGCCTCGCCGGCGTCGCCGCGGGCCGGCGCGCCGGGCCGTATCTGCACCACGATCGCTCGGGCCGTGACCGTCTCACCCCCGTTCATCGCCGGTCACGATCGTCCTGACCAGCGACCTCGTCCTGAGCAATGGCTACTCATCCGCGCTGGTTCGTGCTCCGGTCGGGGCAAAGCCCCTCCCTGCGCCTGCCGTGCTTGCCGCGTTCGCTGTGCTTCGGCGCTCGCCGCGTCAGGGATGCGTGCCCGGGGTTTGGGCCCGGGGTCGCGTGGCGTGGCGATGCCAGACTGACCCGCGTGCAGCAACGTCACGCCTGGCCCTTCGTCGGGCGTGCCACGGTGCTCGGCGAGCTGCTCGCGTTGCGTGACGATCCACAGTGCGGCGGCGTCGTCCTCGTCGGGCCGGCCGGGATCGGCAAGAGCCGCCTGGCCGAGCAGGTGCTCGCTGCCGCGGCTGCCGACGGCGCAGCCCTCGGCCGGCTCGTCGCCACGCCCGCTGGTCGCACGGTCCCGTATTCGGCGATCGTCCACCTACTGCCGACCGAGGTCCTCCAACAGCCCGGTTCCGTCGACCCGCTGCGCGTGTTCCAGGCGGTTCGGGCGATGTGCCCGCCCGGCGATCGCCAGGTGCTGTTCGTCGACGACATCAACCAGCTCGACGAGGCCTCGCTGTCGCTGATCACCCAGCTCCACGCCGCTGATGCGCTGTTCCTGGTCGGCACCGCCCACGACGACGGCGAGCTGTCGCCGGCCGTCGACGCCGTCATCCGCGCCGTCGGTCTGCGCCGGCTGGTGCTCGGTGCGCTGACCAGCGCGGACGTCTCGGCGATCGCCGCCGACGTCGTCGGCGGCACGATCGACGCGTCGACGGCGGCCGATCTGTGGGACCGCACCGCAGGCAACCCGCTGTACCTGCGCGAACTGCTGCTCGGGGCGATGGCCACCACCGAGGGCCGCACCGGCGACAGCGTCCACCTGCGCTTCGACGCCGGCCGCAACGCTCGGCTCGCCGAGCTGGTGGCTGAGCGCGTCCGCGGCCTCGACGCCGACGTCTCGGCGACGCTGTCACTGCTCGCCGTGGCCGAGCCACTGCTCGTCGACGACCTCGACCGCGCCGGCCTGCTCGACCACGCCGCCGAGCTGGAGGATCGCGGCCTGATCACCGTCGATCGCGACGGCGCCCGCGACCTGGTGCGGCTGTCGCACCCGGTGCACGGCGAGGTGCTGCGCGGCACGATGGGCGTGTTCACCCGCCGGCGCGAGGTCCGCCGGGCGATCGAGCTGATCGCCGGCCGTCCCGCGCCGCTGCGCGGCGACGGGCTGCGCGTCGCGCTGTGGCGGCTGGACGTCGGCGAGCCCACCGCGCCCGATGCGCTCGTCGCAGGGGCCTACCTGGCCCGAGCCGCACTCGATCTGCCGTCCACCCATCGCCTGGCAAGCGCCGCCCTGGAGGTCGAGGCGAACCACGAGGCGCGCTACCTGCTCGCCGAAGCCCTGTTCCTGATGGGCCATCTCGACGACGCCGAGGCGCTGGCGGCCACCGCACTCGACGACCCGGCGCTGCCGACCCGTCTGCGCCTCCTGGTCCTCGCGGTGCGCGTCAACAACCTGGTGTGGGGCCACGGCGACGGCGCCGCCGCCGAACGGGCGATCACCGAGCAGGGCCCGGCGCTCGCCGCCGCCGGGTTGGGCGCCGCGGCGCGGATCCTTGAAGCCAACGTCGCCGTGTACTCCGGGCATCCGGAGCGGGCCCTCGAGTTGCTCGGTCCGCTGCCCGACGAGCCGTACGCGCTGATGCTCGGCGCGGCCGCCCGCGGCGCGGCGCTGACCGTGCTCGGCCGCGCCGAGGAGGCGCTTCATGTGTCCACCCACGCCTACGAGGTGCAGATGGCACTGCCGGACCCGAACGCGTTCCTCGACCCGAGCACCCACCTGCTCACCCAGGGCGTCGCGCTCGTCGCTCTCGGCCATCTCGGTGAGGCCGATGCCTGTCTCGCCGGGGCGCACGCCGCCGCCGAGCAGCAGCGGGTGACGTTCATGCGTTCGCTGCATGCCACCGCGCTCGGCGAGAGCTCGCTGCGGGCGGGGCGCCTGCACGACGCCCGGCTGTGGTTCCACGAGGCGCACCACGCCGGCGTCGAGGTCAACCTGCGACCGCTGCAGCGCCTCGCCCTGGCCGGCCTCGCCGCCGTTGCCGGCCAGCTCGGCGACCCCGCCGCGGCCGTGCACGCGCTGGCCGATCTCGGCGTCGCCCCGACGGCGCTGCACTTCGGCGCCGCCGAGGAGGCCGCCGGCCGGGCATGGTGCCTGTCCGCGGTCGGCCGCCCGGCCGAGGGCCGGGCGCTGCTGCGCGAGGCGGTCGGCGTCGCCCTCGACCACGGCGAGCTGTGGATGGCCGTCTCGCTCGTCGGCGAGGCGGTGCGCCTCGGCGACGCCGATTGGGATCCCGCCGTGCTCGCCCGGCTTGATGCCGTCGACGGTCCGCTCGCGGCCGCGTTGGTCGCCCTGGCCCGCGCCCGTGCGGTGCGCTCGCCCGAACCGCTCGCCGCCGCTGCCGCAGCGCTTGCCGGCCTCGGCGTGGCGTTGATGGCCGCCGAGGCCGAGGTGGCCCTCGCCGAGCGTTGGCAGCGCGCCGGCGACCCGCGTGCCGCGGGTGCGGCCACCCAGCGCGCCGAGTCTCTGCTGGCCCGCTGCCAGGGGGCGCGGACCCCGGGCTCGATGCCCGTCGATGCGGTGGTGCCGCTGTCGGCCAGGGAGCGGGAGATCGCCCTGCTCGCCGCGGACGGGCTGTCCAGCAGGGAGATCGCCGACCGCCTGTTCCTGTCGGTGCGGACCGTCGACAACCACCTGCAGAAGGTGTACGTCAAGCTCGGCGTCAACGGTCGCGGCGGCCTTGCCGGCACGCTCCCAACTTGAGTGATATACACTCAAGTTTTCTGATCGATGCCGTTGTGCTCTCGGGGGGTGCGAGCTAGCCTGAGTGGCACACGCGCAGCCCTGCGCAACCAGATCCCCCAACAAGGAGCACCTGCACCATGGCCAAGGCAGTCGGCATCGACCTCGGCACCACCAACTCGGTCGTCGCCGTCCTGGAGGGCGGCGAACCCGTCGTCATCCCCAACTCGGAGGGCTCGCGCACCACGCCGTCGGTCGTCGCCTTCAGCAAGGCCGGCGAGGTGCTCGTCGGCGAGGTCGCCAAGCGCCAGGCGATCACCAACCCGGACCGCACGTTCCGCTCGATCAAGCGGCACATGGGCGAGGGCTGGAAGAGCAGCGACGTCGACGGCAAGCAGTACACGCCGCAGGAGATCAGTGCCCGCATCCTGATGAAGCTCAAGCGCGACGCGGAGAGCTTCCTCGGCCAGACCGTCTCCGACGCGGTCATCACCGTGCCGGCGTACTTCGACGACGCGCAGCGCACCGCCACCAAGGAGGCCGGCACGATCGCCGGCCTGAACGTGCTGCGGATCATCAACGAGCCCACCGCGGCGGCGCTGGCCTACGGCCTCGACAAGAACACCCAGGACGAGAAGGTGCTCGTGTTCGACCTCGGCGGCGGCACGTTCGACGTGTCCGTGCTGGAGATCGGCGACGGCGTGTTCGAGGTCAAGTCCACCCACGGCGACACCCACCTCGGTGGTGACGACTGGGACCAGCGGATCATCGACTGGCTGGTCCAGCAGTTCAAGGCCGCCCACGGCGTCGACCTGGCTGCCGACCGGATGGCCGCCCAGCGCCTCAAGGAAGCCGCTGAGAAGGCCAAGATCGAGTTGTCGCAGGTGCAGCAGACCCAGATCAACCTGCCGTTCATCACCGCCACCGCCGACGGCCCGCTGCACCTCGACGAGTCGCTGTCGCGGGCCAAGTTCCAGGAGATGACCGCCGACCTCATCGAGCGCTGCCGCATCCCGTTCGAGCAGGCGCTCAAGGACGCCGGCATCAGCAAGGGCGAGCTCAACCACGTCGTCCTCGTCGGCGGCTCCACCCGCATGCCCGCCGTGGCCGACCTCGTCGTCAACATGACCGGCAAGGAGCCGAACAAGTCCGTCAACCCCGACGAGGTCGTCGCCGTCGGCGCGGCCATCCAGGCCGGCGTGCTGCGCGGCGACGTCAAGGACGTCCTGCTGCTCGACGTCACCCCCCTGTCGCTCGGCATCGAGACCAAGGGCGGCGTGATGACCAAGCTGATCGAGCGCAACACGACCATCCCCACCAAGCGCACCGAGGTGTTCACCACCGCCGACGACATGCAGCCGAGCGTGGAGATCCACGTCCTGCAGGGCGAGCGGGAGATGGCGATGTACAACAAGACGCTCGGCAAGTTCCAGCTCGTCGACCTGCCGCCGGCGCCGCGTGGCGTGCCGCAGATCGAGGTCACCTTCGACATCGACGCCAACGGCATCGTCCACGTGTCCGCCAAGGACCGGGCGACGAACAAGGAGCAGTCGATGACCATCACCGGGCAGTCCACGCTCGACAAGAAGGACATCGACCAGATGGTCAAGGACGCCGAGGCCCACGCCGAGGAGGACCGCCAGCGCCGCGAGGATGCCGAGGTCCGCAACAACGCCGACTCGCTCGTCTACCAGGGCGAGAAGGTGCTGCGCGACAACGCCGACAAGGTGTCCGAGGACGACAGGAAGTCCATCGAGGAGCCGATCGCCGAGGTCAAGTCGGCGCTCGCCGGCAACGACGTCGCCGCCATCCGTTCGGCGCACGAGAAGCTCTCGGCCGCGCTGCAGACGTTCAGCCAGAAGCTGTACGAGGCCGCGGCGCGCGACGGCAACGCTGCCGGCACGTCCGCCACGGGTCAGGAGCCGTCGGCTGGCGCCGACGACGAGGTGGTCGACGCGGAGATCGTCGACGACGACAAGTGAGGGTCGGCTGATGACCGTTCATGCTCGGGGGCTGCGCCCCCGCACCCCATCGTCGCCCGGCTCCCTGGCGGTCGCTCGGTCGACCGGTCATCGGAGTGCCCGATGACCGATCGACACCCTGACGACGACGACGGCGTCGTGGACACCGGTGCCGGTGGGCCGGCACCCATCGACATGGATGGTGTCGAGGCGCCGCCCACCGAGAAGGCGGGCGGCGCCGGCGCCTCTGTCACCGACGAGCAGATCGACACCGCGGCCGAGGCCGTCGAGGTCGACGTGGCCGCGCTCTTGGAGGAGCGTGACTCCTACAAGGACATCGCCCTGCGGCTGCAGGCCGACTTCGAGAACTACCGCAAGCGCGTCGCCAGCCAGCATGCCGACGACGTGGCCCGGGCCACCGGCAAGCTGGCCGAGGCGCTACTGCCGGTGCTCGACGCCTGCGAAGCGGCGTTCGTCCAGCATCCCGCCGAGGTCGAGCCGTTGTTCAACCTGCTGCTCGGCGAGCTGCGCAAGCAGGGACTGGAGGCGCTGAACCTCCACGAGCAGCCGTTCGATCCCGCCGTCGCCGATGCGGTGCTCCACGAGCCCGGCGAGGGCGCCGAGCCCGTGGTGAGCGAGGTGCTGCGCACCGGCTACACGTGGAAGGGCAAGGTCCTGCGCCCGGCGATGGTCAAGGTTCGAGGCTGACCCATGGCCGCCCAGCGCGAGTGGTTCGAGAAGGACTACTACCAGACCCTCGGCGTGTCGAAGGACGCCACGCCGAAGGAGATCACCAAGGCCTACCGCAAGCTCGCGCGCGACAACCACCCCGACACGCACCCCGGCGACTCCGCCGCCGAGGAGCGCTTCAAGGAGGTCAGCGCGGCCTACGACGTGCTCGGCGACGAGGCCAAGCGCAAGGAGTACGACGAGGTCCGCGCCCTCGGGCCGATGGGCGGTCCGATGGGTGGCGGGTTCAACCCGACCGGCGGCTTCGGCGGGCAGACGTTCGACTTCAACATCGGCGCCGACGGCCTCGGCGACGTGCTCGGGCAGATGTTCGGGCGCGGGCGCCGGGGCGGTGGCCCGTCGGCTTCGGCCGGGCCGCAGCGCGGCGCCGATCTGGAGGCGTCGCTGACGCTCGACTTCGCCGACGCGGCCCAGGGCATCACCACCACGCTGCACCTCACCAGCGACGCGGCAGTGCGGCACCTGCCACGGCAGCGGGGCCAGGCCCGGCACGCAGCCGAAGGTCTGCGCGCTGTGCGGTGGGCGCGGCGTGGTCGACGACAACCAGGGCTTCTTCTCGTTCTCGTCGCCGTGCCGCAACTGCCATGGCACCGGCGTGATCGTCGAGGACCCGTGCCCGACCTGCCGTGGAACCGGCGTCGAGCGCCGCCCCCGGGAGGTGCAGGTGCGCATCCCGGCCGGCGTCGCCGACGGGCAGCGGATCCGCCTCAAGGGCCGTGGCGGCCCGGGGCGCAACGGCGGCCCGGTCGGTGACCTGTACGTCGAGTGCCGGGTCACGCCGGACCGCATCTTCGGGCGTGACGGCGACAACCTCACGGTCCGGGTGCCGATCACGTTCGCCGAGGCTGCGCTCGGAGCGGTGGTCGAGGTGCCGACGCTCGACGGAGCGGCCGTCAAGCTGCGCCTCAAGCCCGGCACGCAGAGCGGTTCGCGCCATCGGGTCCGGCACAAGGGCGTCCACACGAGTCGTTCCCGCGGCTCGGCGCAGGGCGACCTGATCGTCACCGTCGACGTCCAGGTCCCCACCGACCTCACCGCCGAGCAGCGCCGGGCGGTGGAGTCGCTGGCCGCGGCCACCACCGGTTCACCGCGCGACGGCCTGTTCAACGCGGCGGGGCGCTGAGGAGTCTCGTCATGCGCTCCCCGAACCACGCCGTCTACGTCATCTCCGTCGCCGCCGAGCTGGCCGGCATGCACCCGCAGACGCTGCGGATCTACGAGCGCCGTGGGCTCGTCCGACCGGCGCGCACCCAGGGCGGCAACCGCCGCTACAGCGACGTCGACATCGACCGCCTGCGGCGCATCGCCGAGCTGGCCGGCGAGGGCATGAACCTCGAGGGCATCCGCCGTGTGATGGAGCTGGAGGAGGAGGTCCGCCGACTGCGCGCCGAGAACGAGCAGCTGCGTACCACGGCGGCGGCGGCCGTCGCCGATGCCGCGGCCCGCCCGCCGCGGCGTGACCTGGTCCCCCTGCGCCAGGAGGTCAGCCTGTTCGGCGGCGGGCCGCTTCGCAACGCACCGCGGTGAGCGCGGCACGCTGCGTGCCGCGCGCCGAACGGATAGCATGACGATCGGCAGGCCCGGTCCGGGCCCTTCTCCCGTCAGGGCAACGGACCGGGCCGCCGTCGCGCCCGGGCACGAGTACGCTCGATGCGTCCCCTCCGGAGGTCTCCGATGACTCAGCAGCAATCGACGTCGACGGGCGCGGCACACCAGGTCGGCCCGCGCTCCACGCGGTGGACGCACATCGCCCTGCCGTGCACCGACATCGACCGGACGATCGACTGGTACGAGCGGTTCACCCCGCTGCAACTGCTCGACCGGCGCACCGACGCCGACGGCCAGGGCGCCTGGCTCGGCCACCCCGACCAGGGCGAGAACCCGTTCATCCTCGTGCTCGCCGCGTTCGACAGGGACAAGGACGGCCCGCCGCAGACGACCATGGCGCCGTTCGCCCACATCGGCTTCGAGATGGCGTCGCGCGCCGAGGTCGACGAGGTGGCAGCCCGCGGCGAGGCCGAGGGCTGCCTGTCGTGGGCGCCGCGTGACATGCCCGACCCGATCGGCTACATCTGCGCGCTGCGCGACCCTGACGGCAACATGATCGAGTTCAGCCACAACCAGGGCGTCTACGCCAAAGCCCAAGAGGTGTGGGGCTGACGGCTCCGGCGCCGTTGCCGCCCGTCGACGTCTGCCGTTCGTACCTGGCGTCGTTCACTGCCGGTGACCCAAACCTCGTCGTCGAGCACGTCACCGACGACTTCGTCAACGAGCACACCGCGGCGCTCGGCAGCGGCTGCGTCGGGCGCTCCTCGTACCTGGCCCGCCTGCCGGCGTTCCTGGCGTCGATGCCGGGACTGCGCTACGAGGTCGAGGACGTCATCGCCGTGGATTCCAAGGTCGCCGTGGCCTACACGCTGCGCGCCGTCGTCGACGGCCGGCCGATCGCGGTGCGCGGGATGATGCGCTTCGACGTGCGCGACGGGCTGATCGCCCGGCGCGTCGACTATTGGGACAGCCTCGTGTTCCAGCGCCAGGCGGGGTTGGCGTGACGGAGATGGCGCCCCGCCGGCTGGGCTCGTCGGGGCTGGCGGTCGCCCCGATCGCCCTCGGGACGATGATGTTCGGGGCGTGGGGGCAACCCGATCCGGCGGCGTGCCGGCGGATGGTCCACCGGGCGCTCGACGCCGGGATCACACTGTTCGACACCGCCGACATCTACGACTTCGGGCGGTCGGAGGAGATCCTCGGCGACGCGCTGCGCGGCCGGCGCGACCGGGTGGTGCTGGCGACGAAGTGCGGCAACCCGATGGACGGCGACCCGCTGCACCGTGGCCTGTCGGCGCGCTGGATCCGCTCGTCGTGCGAGGCCAGCCTGCGGCGGCTCGGCGTCGAGCACATCGACCTGTACCAGATGCATCGCCCCGACCCGTCGGTGCCGCTGGCCGAGACGCTCGGGGCGTTCGACGACCTGGTCTCGGCCGGGAAGATCGGGGCGGTCGGCACGTCGACGTTCCCGGCGCCGCTGCTCGACGAGCTGCAGTCGGTGGCGGCTGCGTCGGGTCTCGCCGCGCCGACGGTGGAGCAGCCGCCGTACTCGATCCTGGCCCGCGGCATCGAGACGTCGGTGCTGCCGGCGTGCCGGCGCCACGACCTCGGCGTGCTCGTGTGGGCGCCGCTCAACGGCGGCTGGCTGACCGGCAAGTACCAGCAGACGTCGGCATCGGACGACGAGACGTCGCGGGCCAACCGCCAGGGTGAGCACTTCGACCATCGCGACTCGGCGGTTCGCCGGCGCAAGCTGGCGCTCGTCGACCGCCTGTCCGTGGTGGCCACCGACTGCGGTCTGACGCTCGTGCAGCTGGCGCTCGCGTTCGTGCTCGACGACCCGGCCGTCAGCGCCGCGGTCGATCGGCCCGCGGACGCGCCAGCAGCTCGACGACCTGCTCGCCGCCGGCGTGCCGGCGCTGCCGTCGGGCGCTCGTTCGGCGATCGACGCGATCGTCGCCCCCGGCGAGAACGTCAACCCCGCCGACGCGATCTGACCCGCGACGTCGTCCTCCGCTCGCCCGGGTCGTGAGATGAGCGATGAGCCGACTTGTCCGGCTCATCACTCATCGCGCGCCGGGACGGTGGGCTGACGGTCAGACGGGGGCGACCTCGACGAGGCCGAGGAGGTCGGTGGCCGCCTCGCGGGCGGCGTCGGCATCGCCGACGACGACGGCGCGGGCCAGGGTCGTCAGTGCTCGGCCAGGATCGCTGGAGTCGTCGGCGGCCGACCACATCGCCGCCAGCGCCCCGCTGGTCTGACCGAGCGCCATCGCCCTGGCGTGGACGTCGGCGAGCAGCGGGCTAGCCGCGGCCTGGGCGCAAGTCGCCGCGAGCGCAGGGTCGGCGCGGCGGATCTCGTCGAGACTTGCCGGGGCCGGTTCGACGACCGCGGCGATCGCTCGGCGTTGTGATGGCGTGGCCCGCTCGGCGGCCAGCGCGGCGAGCGCCGGCTCGACGACTCGGCGCAGTTCCAGCAGGTGCACGACGGTCGTCGACGGGTCGTCCGGGCACAGGTCCAGCCCGGGGGAGCGTTCGGCGACGACCGAGCGGTTGCCCCGGCGCTCGACGAACCCGGCGATGACCAGGCCCTGGATCGCCTCGCGCACCGAGGTGCGGGCCACCCCGAACTCCTGGCACAGCACCCGCTCCGGCGGCAGCGGGCTGCCGGGGGCGAGGTCGCCGGCGTGGATCGCGTCCGTCAGGCGCTGGCGCACCTGGGCGGACACAGTGTCACGCCGGACGGGGTCGAACGTCGGACTGATGGTCAGACCATATCGGCTGTGGTACCGGCATCCCGGGTCGGATGGTCAGACCATCTCGCGCCATACTCAACGCCCGACCCGCCCCCCTTACCCGGGCTTTGAGTCAGCGCACAAAGCGACATGCATGTCTGTGTCGTGACACAAACCCGGGACGACTGCCTCACAGGTCGTCGCACCTCGGTTTGTGTCAGCGCACAAACCGACGTGCGTGTCTGTGGGCTCACACAAACCCGGCAGTACCGCTGCCAGCCTGTCGGAACCCTTCCGGGCCTTGTGTCAGCGCTCAAACCGACATGTCCGTTTGTGTCGTGACGCAAACGCCTGGAGGGCGCTCGCACGCGACGTCAGAGCACGTCGCGTGCGGCGCGCATCGCCGCCAGCGCGCTGCGGACCATCGCCGAGACGTCGACGCCGGCGACGCGCTCGTTGCCGAGCACGGCGGGCGGGGCGGCGCGCACGGTGCCGAGCACGTTCGCGAGCGTGGCGTCGAGGTCCGGGCCACCCGACGGCCTGGTCGACGGCGCGGCGACGAACGCGGCCCACTCGTCGGTCTCGAACGGGGACGCCGGCGCCACCGGTTCCGGCCGACGAGCGCCAGCGGCGGGGCGGCGCGAGCCGATCGTCGCCCGGGCCGGGGCGGCGGCGCCGTCGGCACAGCGCCAGGCGACGAGCAGCTCCGGTCGCAACGCGACCTCGTCGGCGAACGCGAGCAGCGCCGCGGCGGCGTGCTTGCACGTTCCCTCGGTGGCGTCCGGGCACGAGCACGACGTGCGCACGTCGCCGGGGTCGGGCGCGAGCGTCGGCATCGCCGCCGGGTTGGCGCCGGCGGCGAGCGAAGGCACCGTGGCGGTGCGCACCACGACGTCGTACGGGGCACGGCGGCTGCCCTGCACCTCGGCGCGCAGCATGCCCGGCTCGACCGACATCGACGTCACCGCCCCGCCGGCCGTGTACTCCTTGCCCCGCCGGAAGCGCACCGGGTCGAGCAGGCCGGCCGTCGTCACCGAGATCATCGTCCCGAGCAGCTTGCCCGGCGCCCCGGCGAGGTCGTCCTTGCGCCGCGGCCGTGGCACGAGGCCGATCACGGTGTCACCGCTGCCCGATCGAGCGTCACCAGGCCGCGCAGCTCGTCCGTGCTCAGCTCGCTGAGCCACTGCTCGCCGCCGGTGCCGACGACGGCGTCGGCCAGCGCCCGCTTGTCGTCGATCAGCTGGGCGACGCGCTCCTCGACGGTGCCCTGGCAGACCAGCTTGTGGACGAACACCGACTGCGTCTGGCCGATCCGCCACGCCCGGTCGGTGGCCTGGTCCTCCACGGCAGGGTTCCACCAGCGGTCGTAGTGGACGACGCGGCTCGCCGCCGTGAGGTTCAGACCGGTGCCGCCGGCCTTCAGCGAGACGATCAGCAGCGGCGACCCCTCGCCGTCCTGGAAGCGGGCGACCATGCGGTCCCGCGACGTGCGGGCGACGCCGCCGTGCAGGAACGGCGCCGCCAGCTGGAAGCGCTCGCCGACGTGGCGGGCGAGCAGCTCACCCATCACCCGGTACTGGGTGAAGACGAGCGCCTGCTCGCCGGCGTCGAGCAGGTCGGTGACCAGCTCGTCGAAACGAGCGAGCTTGCCGCTGCGGCCGCCGAGGCGCGACCCGTCGCCGAGGGCGTGGGCAGGGTGGTTGCAGATCTGCTTGAGCCGGGTGAGCGCGGCGAGTACCAGGCCACGGCGCTTCATCCCGCTGGCCTGCTCGGCGTCGAGCAGCAGCTGATCGACGACGGCCTGGTACATCGTCGCCTGCTCGCGCGTCAGCGTCGCCCACGCCACCTGCTCCACCTTGTTCGGCAGGTCGGGCACGAGCGACTTGTCGGCCTTCGTGCGCCGCAGCAGGAACGGGGCGGTCATCCGCCGTAGCGCGGCCGCGGCCGCCTCGTCGTGACGGCGTTCGATCGGGATGGCGAAGCGTTCCCGGAAGTGCGCCTCCGAGCCGAGCAGCCCGGGCGCGACCGCGTCGAGGATCGCCCACAGCTCGCCGAGGCGGTTCTCCACCGGCGTGCCGGTGAGAGCGATGCGCTGCTGCGCCGGGAGCCGGCGCACCGCCTTCGCCGCATGGGTGTGCGGGTTCTTGACGGCCTGGGCCTCGTCGAGCACCACCGTCGTCCACCCCACCTCGGCGAGGGCGTCGATGTCACGGGTGGCCGACTGGTAGGTGGTGATGACGATGTCGGCGGCGGCCACGGCGCGCTGCAGCGCGGCCGCTCGCGGCCGGTCCGTGCCGTGGAGGACGAGCAGCCGGGCGAGCGGGACGAAGCGGGCCGCCTCCTGCTGCCAGTTGCGCACGACCGACAGCGGGCACAGCACCAGGTGTGGCCCGTCGCGCCCGGCGAGGTGGCCGAGCAGCTGCACCGTCTTGCCGAGACCCATGTCGTCGGCCAGGCAGCCGCCGAGGCCGAGCCGCTCCAGGAACTGCAGCCAGCCGAGGCCGCGCCGCTGGTAGGGACGGAGCGTCGCGGCGAGCCCGGCCGGGACGTCGCCGTCGGCCAGCGACGTGTCCGGCAGGCCGTCGAGGAGGTCGGCCAGCCAGCCGTCGGGGGCGGCGATCGTGGTGGCGGCCCGCGGATCGCCGTCGAGGTCGTCGCCGCCATCGCCGGTGCTCGCCTGCTCGTCGAGCTCGGCGGCGAGGCGCAGCAGGCCGAGGGTGGACACCTCGCCGTGCTCCTGGCGATGCTCGGCGACGGCGTCGAGGGCGCGGCGCACGTCGGCGCCTTCGAGCCGGACCCAGCGCCCGCCGACCTCCAGCAGCGTGGTGGCCTGGTCGGCGGCGCGCTGCAGCGCAGCCTCGTCGACGGCGTCGCCGTCGACGACGAGCCGCCAGTCGAGCAGCGCCGCGGCGCCGAAGCGGCCCGAGCCCTCGCCGGCCGGCGTCGCGGTGGCCCGCACCTGCGGGCGGCGCCGGGCGAGCTGCTCGGGGACGAGGACCTCGATGCCCGCGGCGCTCACGTCGTCGTAGCGTTCGAGGACCTGCGCGGCGGCGTCGACGTCGACAGCCGGCTCCGGCTCGACGAGCGCGTCGACCACCTCGGGCAACAGCGTCGTCAGGCGCTGGGCTGCGTCGTCGGCGACCTGGCGGAGGAGGCCGAGCGCGAGACCGACCCGACCGTCGGTGTCGTCGTGGCCGTCGGACACAGGTGCCGCGGCCGTCGCGGCGAGCACGGTGGCGGGATGACTGGTGCGCTCCCCGCCGGCTGCATGTGCGGCGGTGCTGGCGGTGCGTCCACCCTCGACGGGCTGCGTCGCGGTGAGGTCGACGGTGGCGGGCGCACTGGGATGTCGGGTGGCGGTGTGGCCGCTGTCGACGTCGGCGGGGCGCACGGCGATCGTGGTGTTCGTGGTTCCGCTGCCGGTGAGTCGTGTCGTGGCGGCCGTGGCGACGTGATCGACCGCGGCGACGCGCCGGTCGAAGGTCTGGTCGCCGTCGCACGGCGGTTCGAGCGCCTCGCCGGTGCCGTCGTGGCCGACGGCGGGTCGGCCATCGACCGGTGACCGGTCGGCGGGGTCAGTGGATGCCGCCGTGGGCGGATCGGCGCCGTGGCCGCCACGACCGGCGAGCGCCAGCGCGGCCGGGGCGCCGGCGGCGAGCTCGGCGAGGGTGCACCAGCGCGAGCGGTCGTCGACGTCGACCAGTTCGAGGTTCACCGGCCAGTCGCCGTCAGGCTCGCCGGGCAGGGCGAGGCGCAGGCGGGGGACGACGACGGGCAGCCCGCCGACGCGCCGGGCGATGCGTTCGAGCGCGCCGGCGACGGCGGCCAGCTCGACCTCGACGGCGGGGTTGGCGACCGGCGCGAGGTCGACCAAGTCGGACAGGCCGCGGCCGACGGCACGCGCCGCGCTGGCCGCCGGCGAACGGGTGGTGCCGAGGTCGGCCCGCCAGCCGGTGGCCCGCAGGACCGCTCGGGCGCCGACGTCGATGAGGCGGTCGAGCACCTCGGCGGCGAGCACGGCCGGCTCGTGGCCGTCGGGGTGGTCGAGGACGAACGCCGCCGCGCAGACGGGTGGCATCGACGCGGCGAGGGCGGCGACGAGCTCGCCGCCGGGCCCGGCGGCGGGGCGCCATGTCGCCTGCCACGTGCGCCCGGCGCCGCCGGTGACGACCGGGACCACCTGCCCGGCGCGGACCAGCTCGATCGCCGCATCGCGGGCGGCGGCGAACCAGCGCAGCGAGTCGCTGGCGCCGTCGGCGACGTCGCCCATCGTGACGAACGCCCCCGGAGCGATGTGCTGGCCGATCACCTGCAACGTGCCGAACGGCAGGCGGACCTGGGCGATCGTCGTGTGCGACCACGGCCCGCCGCCGGCGAACGACCGGGACATCGTGGTGCGCAGGTTCCCACCCGTCCGGCTGGCCGCCGGTTGCCAGGCGAGCAACCCGTCGCGGGCCCAGGTGACCTCCAGCCGCCCGGCACGCTCGGCGACGGACGGCACTGCCATCCCTCCGAGCCTACGACGGGGGTGTCACGGTCCCTGCTGGACACGCAGCCCGTCCGAGTCGCAGCGGTCGGTGCGAGTCGCTGGCGCGGCGCGGTCCAACGCCTGCGACTCGGACGGACACGTGGGACCCGGACCAGCACAGCGGACCGGTGACGTGCCGCCCGCCCGCCTCCGTGGTAGCGGTCACCAGCCGTTGGGATCGAGCCGAGTGGCCGAGCGGCCGAGTGATCGAGCGGCCGGCTATCCGGCCAGGTCCATCGTCCAGTAGAGGACACCGTTGGGGCCGGTGGCGACGCCGATGCCGATCGAGCTGTACGCGCCGTTGAGCATGTTCGTCCGGTGGCCGGGGCTGTTCAGCCACGCCTGCACGACCTGGGCGGCCGACGTCTGGCCGGCGGCGACGTTCTCGCCCCACGTCTGCCACTTGAAGCCGGCGGCGGTCATCCGCTGCCCGGGGTTGGAGCCGTCGGCACCGGTGTGGGTCATCGTCGATCGAGCGGCCTGGTCGGCGGAGTGCGCCCCGGCCGCGGCGTCGAGCCGGCCATCCTCGACGACGGGTGCTACGCCGGCCTCTGCCCGGGCTTGGTTCGTCAGGGCGACGACCGTCGCGGCGACATCGTCGACCGGCGCCACGGTCGTGGTCGGGATCTGCAGACGCTTCGCCGGGGCACCTGCGGCGGCCCCAGATCCGTTGGCGTTCAGCGAGTTGATCCCCGTCAACGCCAGGACGGCGGTGACGCCCCACGCGCCGAGGCGCGCCGGGGGTCGAGGTGATCGCAGTCGGTGCATGCGCGGGACGTGGCTCCTGCTCGATGATGGGGGTGTGCTTGCCTTCCGCCGCCTCGCACCCCGGCGCCATTGCCGACGAGTGCCCGTCCGTCACGGGACCGTAACACCGCAGCGACGATGTTCGCTACAGGCTAGCAACGTCGCGTGATGACTCTCGCACCGTCCGTGGCCACTGAGCTGCTGGTGCGCGGCACCGTGGTGACGATGGATGCCGGCGGCACGATCGCCGACGGGGCGGTCGCCGTCGCCGGTCACGAGATCGCCGGTGTTGGCACGTATGCCGACCTGCGTCGTCGTCACCCGAACGCCACCGTCGTCGGCGACGCCACGACGGTCGTCACGCCGGGGTACGTCAACGCCCACCAGCACCTCACCGGGGACCGGCTGATCGCCTCGTGCATCCCCGACGACATCGACGGCCAGGCGGCCATCTTCGACTGGGCCGTCCCGGTGCACGGCGCCCACTCGGCCGACGACGACGAGCTGTCGGCCACGCTTGCCGCGGTCGCCGCCGTCACGAACGGGATCACCACCACCGTCGAAGCCGGCACCGTCGCCCACCCGGATCGCGTCGCCGCCGCGGCCCGCCACGTCGGCATGCGCCTGATGCTCGGCCGGTGGGGCTGGGACGTCGGCGACGGTCCGCTCGCCGCGCCGGCCGGCGAGGTGCTCGCCCGCGCCGCCGACCTGCTCGACCGCTACCCGTCGGGCACGGGCGATCTCGTCGAGGGCTGGGTGACGCTCGTCGGGCACGATCTGATGACCGACGAGCTGGTCACCGGCGCGGCGGAGCTGGCCGGCAACCGTGGGACGCACCTGACGTTCCACATGTCGCCGCACGCCGGCGATGCACGTGCCTGCCTGGCGCGCACCGGCCAGCGACCGTTCGTCCACCTCGACGCGCTCGGCGTGCTCGGCCCGCACGTGCTCGTCGCCCACGCCGTGCACGTCGACGACGCCGAGGTCGACGCGATCGCCCGAACCGGCACCGCCGTCGCCGCCTGCCCGTGGGCCTACCTGCGCCTGGCCCAGGGTGTCACCGCGGCTGGCCGATACCACGACCTGTGGCGCGTCGGCGCCCGCCTCGCCGTCGGCTGCGACGCCGAGAACGCCGGCGACGCCGTCGACGTCCTGCGCGCTGCCACGCTGCTCGCCGGCCTGATCCGTGACCGCACCGGCGATCCGGCCTCGTTCACGGCGACGGACGCGTTGGCGTTGGCGACGTCGGTGGGCGCGGCGGCGATCGGCAAGGGCGGCGTGCTCGGCGTGCTCGCCCCCGGGCGGCGCGCCGACCTCGTCGTCCACGACACCGGTGGCGTGCAGTGGCTGCCGCCGTCGAGCGATCCGGTGCGCCAGCTCGTGTGGGCGTCCGACGGGCGGTCGGTGCGCGACGTCGTCGTCGACGGCCGGGTGGTGGTCCGCGACGGCCGCTGCACGACGGTCGACCTCGACGCGCTGCGCGCTGCCGCCCTCGACCGTCGTGACCACCTGCTCCGGGCTGCGGGGCATGGCTAACGTGGCGCGCCGCCGACAGCATCGTCCGTGCGGGCGTCGCCCAGCGGACCAGCGTCGTCCGTGCGGGCGTCGCGCGGTCGACCAGCGTCGTCCGTGCGGGCGTGAGCAACCAGGGGAAGGAAGACATGGAGACCTTCACATCGTTCGACGGCACGGCGATCGCGTTCCGCGAGTGGGGCGCCGAGTACGGCACCGTGCCCGTCGTCCTGCACCACGGCTTTGCCGCCGACAGCCTGACCAACTGGGTGACGCCCGGCGTCGCCGACCGCATCTGCGCCCTCGGGCGGCGGGTGGTCGCCATCGACGCCCGGGGCCATGGCAAGTCGGACAAGCCGCACGACGTCGCCGCCTATCGCGACGGCCAGATGGTCCGAGACGTGTCCTGCCTGATCGATCACCTGGAGGTCGAGCGGATCGACTTCGTCGGCTACTCGATGGGCGGCCACGTCGCGCTCGACGTCGCCACCACCGAGACCCGCCTGCGCTCGGTGGTCGTCGCCGGCATCGGCGGCTACGCACTCGCCCCGGAGAGCATCGACCGCTCGGCGATGGTCAGGGCGTTGCGGGCCGAGTCGATCGACGACGTGAGCGACGGCGCCGGCCGCGCCCTGCGCCGCCTCGCCGAGCGCTCCGGCGCCGACCTCGAGGCGCTCGCCGCGGTGGCCACGAACAACGGGCACCGCGCCGAGCACCTCGAGCGGATCACCGTGCCGGCGCTGGTTCTCGTCGGCGCCGACGACCCGCTGGCCCGCGGCTCGGAGCGGTTGGCGGCGACGATCCCCGGCGCCCGCCACCAGGTCGTCCCCGGCGACCACCTCGGCGCCGTCGCCGAGCCGGCGTTCGCCGAGGCGATCAGCAACTTCCTGACGGAGGTCAGCGCCCGCTCGTAGGAGGGTCCTGAAAGAGCGGTCACCGCGGACGTCTCGGTCACCGCGAACGTCTCGGTCGGCGCGAACGCTGCCGAGCCGATCGGAGTATTTCAGAATCCTCCTAACCTCCCGGGCATGGACTGCGTCGCGACGACTCGCCGGATCGGGATCCTCGGGCCACGCGGCACGTTCACCGAGGCCGCGCTGGCCACCCAAAGGGACCTGGCCGACGCCGAACTCGTGCTGTACCGGACGATGCCGGACGTGCTCGACGCCGTCGAGGTCGGCGAGGTCGAGCTCTCGGGTTCATCGCCATCGAGAACTCGATCGAGGGTACCGTCAACCTCAGCCAGGACGAGCTGGCGTTCTCCCACGACCTGCTCATCCAGCGCGAGGTCGTCCTCGACATCGAGCACTGCCTGCTGGCTTTGCCGGGCACCGGCCTCGCCGACGTCAAGGTCGTGATGTCGATCCCGGTGGCGACGGCGCAGTGCCACGCCTACCTGCGCAGCGCGCTCCCCGACGCCGAGCTCGCCGCGGCGAACTCGACGGCCGAGGCGGCGCGGCTGGCCAGCGAGGCCGAGGGCGTCGCCGCCGTCGCGCCGCGGGCCGCGGCCGCGATCTACGGCCTCGACGTCATCGCCGCCGACATCGCCGACCATCCCGGCAACCAGACCCGCTTCGTGCTCGCCGCCCGCGAGGGCGTGCCGGCGCCGACCGGGCACGACGCCACGGCGCTCGTCGTCTACCAGCGCGCCGACGAGCCGGGCAGCCTGATCTCGATCCTCCAGGAGTTCGCCGCCCGGCGGATCAACCTGTTCAACCTGCTGTCGCGGCCGACGAAGGCCGGCGGCCTCGGGGACTACTGCTTCATCATCTACGCCGAGGGCCACGTCGCCGACGAGGTGATGGCCGACGCGCTGCGTGCCCTGCGCGCCAAGCAGGGCGCGGTGAAGTTCCTCGGCTCGTACCCGGCCGCGGGTGCGCACGCCGCGTCGCTGCCGTGAGCACGCCGACTCCAAGTGGCGCGAGGCCGACGACTGGATCGAGTCGCTGCGCGCCTCGATCCGCTGACACGTCGGTGCGATGTGAGATGTGCGCACCGGGGTGGCGCATCTCGAATCGGCGGGGTCGGCGGTCGGCGGGTGATGTGAGATGTGCGCACCGGGACGGCACATCTCGAATCGCGTCCGCTGGGCCGACGGGGGTGACGAGCGTGGTTCGGGCAACATGGACGGTCGTGGGAGGGGCTGAACGGGCGGGACGCCGACGGGCCGGGCGGGGGCTGGGTGCCGTCGCGCTGCTCGTCGCTCTCGTCGCTCTCGCCCCGGCGACGACGTCGGCCGGCGTCAACCCAGTGCCGACGAGCACGTGCACGACGACGGCCGCGCTGAGCCCCGACTCCCAGGGCACCGACGTCGCCTGCCTGCAGTTCCTCCTCGGTCTCGGCGGCTTCTACCACGGCGAGCTGACCAGCCATTACGACCAGGCGACGCGCGACGCCGTCACCGCCTTCCAGGTCGCCAACCCGCCGCTGGTCGCCAGCGGCATCGCCGACGAGAAGACGCTCGAGACGATGGGCATCTTCACGGCGCCGGCGCAGCTCGCCGCCCAGGCCGACACGTGCACCGCCGCCGCCAACCTCCCGCCCGGCTCGACCGGCGACGGGGTCGCGTGCATCCAGCGTCACCTGGCGACGCTCGGCCTGTTCAGCGGCACCGCCGACGGCGTGCTCGGGCAGACCACCGTCGACGCGGTGAAGGCGTTCCAGGCGAAGAACCCGCCCCTCACCGTCGACGGGCTTGCCGGCCCGCAGACCCTCGCCGCGCTCGGCGTGTGGAGCGGGCAGGCCGGTGGCACCACGGTGGGCGCGCAGGCGTCGCCCGGCGCGGCCAGCCCGGCGCCGATGGGGCCGTGGCCGGCGCCGATGCTCGACTACCCGAACTGGAACCTGACGGCGCAGGGCATCCCGTACTACGGGCAGTCGACGCCGTGCTCGCTCGACGACGCCAACACGATCGCCGCCCAGTTCGCCCTGAACAACGCCGACGTCTCGACCCAGCAGTGGGCCGTGTACATCGCTTCGCGTGAGGGCGGCTGCCGGTACGCGGCCGTCAACTACAACCCGGCGACGCGCGACGACTCGCACTGCACGTTCCAGCTCAACGCGATGTCGGGGATGTTCGAGCCGGGCGGCGAGCTCGGCCGCCTCGGCTGGACCACCGACAACGTCAAGGCGTCGATGGCCGCCTGCGCCGACGCGGCGAGCGACCTGTGGGTGTACTGCGGCAAGGGCCCGTGGACCAAGCCGTACCGCTGCCTCCCCCCGTGGGCGAACGACCTTGGGGCCGAGGGCGACAGCTGAGCTGGTTCGTGCTCGGTCGCCGTGAGGCTGCTCCCTGCGCCTGCCGTGCTCGCCGCCTCCGCTTCGCTTCGGCGCTCGCCGCTGTCCTGGATCGACGGGCGACCTGGCGAGGGCACGCGTTGCTCGCTCGGCGTCAGCGCCAAGGCGCGGGCCGATCGAGGTGATCGGTCACCGTGCAGTCGTCGTGGAAGACGACGAAGCGGTCGAAGGCGCGTAGGAACCAGCGATCGTGGGTGACGGCGACGACGGTGCCCTGGAACTCGGCGAGCCCCGCCTCCAGCGCCTCGGCGGAGACGAGGTCGAGGTTGTCGGTCGGCTCGTCGAGCAGCAGCATCGTCGCCCCGGACAGCTCCAGCAGCAGCACCTGCAGGCGGGCCTGCTGGCCGCCCGACATCGTCTCGAACGGCTGCTCGGCGCAGCCCTGCAGCTCGTAGCGGCGCAGCATCCCCATCGCCGGACCGCGCACCACGTCTCGGCGGTAGAGGATGTCCAGCGGTGTCGCCCGGGTCCAGTCGGGGTGGCGATGGGTCTGGTTGAAGTGGCCGGGCACGACGCCGGCGCCGCCGACCAGCTGGCGCATCGTGCCGAGCCGGCCGTCGACGGCGATCGTCCCCGACGTCGGTGCGTCGTCGCCGGCGATCAGCCGCAGCAGCGTCGTCTTGCCGACGCCGTTGGCCCCGACGAGGGCGACCCGCTCGCCGCTGCCGACCGTGAACGAGACGTCGCGCAGCAGCTCCGAGCCGCCCGGCCGGCGCCAGCCGACGTGGCTCACCTGGATCGATCCCATCGCCGCGGACCTTATGGGGCAGCCCGGCCGGGTGCTCGTTCAATGCGCGGCGAGCGCCGAAGCGCAGCGGAGGCGGCGAGCACGGCAGGCGCAGGGAGCAGCCTTGCTGCGACCGGAGCACGAACAGCTCGGTGGGCTGGATTCGGGCTCGCGCTGAGCCTGTCGCGCACACCAGGAGAGGTGCCAGAGCCAGGTCGAATGGACCGCACTGCTAATGCGGGGACCGCCTTCAAAGTGGTCCGTGGGTTCAAATCCCACCCTCTCCGCCGAACGAACGGCCCGGTGACGCACGCGGCGTCGCCGGGCCGTTGTGCGTCCGGCGCACGGGTTCACGCTCCGGCTCCTTCGGTCAAATGTCACCGTTGTCATCCGGTCGTCATCATGTTGCAATTCCATGACAACACGACTAGACAAGCCCGGCCCACCCGGCCGCGCCGTCGGTTCGAGCGGGCGACGACCGTCATGGAACACGATCACAGCGACGACGAGTGGGGCTTCTGGGAGCCCGACCGCACCCGCCGACTCCCCCGCATCCGCGGCGGCGCGCCGACTCCTGCGCACGGCGTCGTCCGCCAGGGCAGCCGTACCCACGGCTCGACACAGCCGATCCCGGGGCCGCCGCCGAGCGCTGTCGGGCGCACCGATGCCCGCGAGGTGCCCGGCGATCCGCTGACCTCGACGGTCCCGGTCGTGCCGGCCGACGAGCTGAATGACCTGTTCGACGACCTCGGTCCGGTCGATGAGTTCCCCGGCCTCGACGAGCTGGGCGTCACCGACGTCCCGGTCGTCAGCACGGTCCGGCGCTCGTGGCGCGAGCGCTTGCACCGAGACTCGCGGGGTCGCCTGGATCCGTTCGTCACCCGGCTCGGCGTGGTCGTCGTCGCCAGCGCGCTGGCGCTGCCGATCGCCGCGGCCGCGAGCGCCGGCGGGGCGAGCACCGACGGAACGGCGGCGGATCCGCGGATCGCCGTCACGGCCGCGACGGCGACGGCGTCGGCCGTGACGGCATCCGCCGAGCTCGCCGCCGACCCTTCGAGCCCCGGCACCCCTGCCGGCTCGGCGACCGCCGCGGCGACCGAGCCGCCTGCCACGGCAGCGGCCCCGACCGCAGCAGCGCGGTCGACCGCGGCGCCGTCGACCGCACAGGCCAAGGCCAAGGCGAAGACCACGACGACGTCGCCCGCCACGGCTGCGGACTCGCAGGATCGCGTGTCCGTCGAGTCTCGGGGCTGCTCGTCCGAGTACGAGATACTCCCCGGCGACTACTGGCTGGGCATCGCCGACCGCGCCGACGTCGACGTGGACGACCTGCTCGCCGTCAACGGCGCCGTCACCGACACGCCGCTGTACGCCGGGCGGACGATCTGCCTGCCGGCCGGGGCGACGACCCCCGTACCGGCGCCGGCGACGACCGCCGCCCCGGACACCACGGCCGTGAAGACGACGACGGCGACCACGGCGAAGCCGACCACCACCGACGCTCCGGCGACGACCAAGGCACCGAGCACGACGAAGGCGCCGAGCACGACGCCACCGACCACCGCCAAGGTGACGACCACTACCGTGGCGCCGACGACGACGAAGCCGGCGCGGACCTACACCCGCGACGAGGTGATCCAGATCATCCGCGACGTGTGGCCCGACGACCTCGAGGACAAGGCGATCGCCATCGCCACCCGAGAGAGCAACCTCGTCCCGACCGTGCGCAACTCCTGCTGCTTCGGGCTGTTCCAGATCTACTTCAGCGTCCACGACGGCTGGCTGGCGCAGATGGGCGTCACCGACGCGACGCAGCTCTACGACCCGCTGGTCAACGCCAAGGCCGCGCTGGCGCTGTACTTCCGCAGCGGCGGCTGGGCCCCCTGGGGCGGCTGACCGCAGCTTCCGCCGTGGCGATCCGCCCGAACGGCGCGGAACCCCCGGGAGGGGCCTGCCGTACACTGCCCTGATGACGGGAGTCGGTCCGGCATGGCGCTGGCACCCGGGGTTCGATGCCTCGGGCACGTTCGCCTCGGTTGTGCTCGCCGTGCTGTACGCCGTGCCGATCGTCCTCGGCGTGATGGCCATCGTCGCCTGCCGCCGCGGCCGGCGGCGGCAGGTCGGTGTCGACGAGCGCGAGGCTGCCCGGCAACGGCTGCTCGGCCGCGTCTGGGTCGTGCTCACCGCCGTGCTGTTCGTCCTGCTCGTCAACCGGGCGCTCGATCTGCAGACCGGGGCGCTGGACGTCGTCAGGCGCACCGCTTACCGCCAGGGCTGGTACTTCCGCCGTCGTGAGTACCAAGCCGAGATGATCACGACGATCGTGGCGGGGAGCGTGGTCGGCTTTGCCGTGCTGGCGTTCCTGCTGCGGCGCGTGCTGCGACGCATCGTGCTCGTCGTCGCCAGCGTCGCCACGCTGACGGTGTTCACGGTGGTGCGGGCGATCTCGCTGCACTACGTCGATCACTTCCTGGAGACCGGGGGCCGGTACGGCATCAACGCGGTCGTCGAGGGCGGCCTGCTCGTGCTCGTCGCGGCGAGCGCCGCCGCCTGGCTGGTCCGCGAGCGGCAGATCGTCGGCTCGGCGCCGACGCCGTCGTCGACGGGGTGGGCGCCGACCCCGGAGTGGGTACACTCACGGGCCGCAACAGCGAGCGCCCGTAGCTCAATGGATAGAGCATCTGACTACGGATCAGAAGGTTAGGGGTTCGAGTCCCTTCGGGCGCGCACAGCAGTGATCGGTCGATCTGCGACCCCGCCAGCATCGAGGGCGGGTACCGTGACCAAACGACGAGGCCAAGGAGGTCACGACGTGTCGGACGGCGTCGGTTCGATGTCGCGGCCGCCGGAGATGTGGGAGCAGGTCCTCGACGAGCTGCGCTTGCAGATCATCCTCGGCGAGCTGGCCCCCGGTGCGAAGCTCGTCGAGACCGAGCTCGCCCACCAGTTCGGGACCAGTCGCGGCCCGGTCCGGACGGCGCTGCTCAACCTCGAGCGCTCGGGTCTCGTGGTCTCCTCGGCGCGGCGAGGTGTCGAGGTCGCCCGCTACACGAGCGTCGACATCGCCGAGCTCTACACGGTGCGCATCGCGCTCGAGACGCTCGCGGCGCGCGAGGCGGCGACGCGCTGCTCCACGGCGACGATCGAGCGGCTCAACCACCACCTCGACCTGCTCGAAGCAGTGCATGCCGAGCACGCTCCGTTCGAGGCGGCGGAGCACGACCTCGCGTTCCACGAGGAGATCCTGGTGAACTCGGGCAATCGCCTCCTGTTGGAGGTGTGGGCGAACCTGGCCGATCGACTGGCCGTGGTGATGACCCGCGTCCACCATGACGGGGTGCTCGCTGCCGAGCCGGGTGGCAGCCACCGGGACATCGTCGCCGCGTTGGCAGCCAACGACCGAACGGCTGCCGAGAAGGCGACGCGATCGCACCTCGCTGGCGCCCTGCGAGCCTCGCAGTTGCTCAGCGCGGCCATGGCGACGTCCCTGGCGTCCTGAGCCGGCGGTTCCGTGACCGACGACGCCCACGAGCCGCGACCGACTGGCCGCCGGAAGATCCGCAGTCGCGAGACGCGTGGCGTGCGCCCGGTGATCAAGCGCCCGTCGGAGGGTCGCAACGAGCAGATCGTCACCGCGGCTGCCGAGTTGTTCCGCACGAACGGGTACGTGCGCACGTCGATGGCCGACATCGCTGCGGCCATCGGCATTCTTCCGGGCAGCCTCTACCACTACATCGACTCCAAGGAAGACCTGCTGTTCGCCGTCACCGACCGCGGCAACCGGCAGCTCATCGAGCGGGTCGAGAGTCAGCCGCTGGCGTCGATGTCGGCCCCGGATGCGCTTCGCTTGGTGATGCGCGTGCACATCGAGGAGATCGTCAAGAACATCACGTTCGCCGCGGTGTCGAGCAGCGACAAGCGTGAGCTCAAGCCGGCACAGCGCGCCGCCATCGACACGATGCAGGAGCGCTACCAGCGTCTGATCATCGAAGCTCATCCGACGTGGCCAGGCCGAAGGGGCGTGGTGCTCACGGATCGATCCAACGCTCGCCTCGCTCACCGTGCCGGGGATCGGCAACTCGGTGGTCGGCTGGTATCGACCGGACGACACGCGGCGCTGGACGGTCGACGCGATCAGCGACCTCTACTCGAGCATGGTCGTGCGATCGCTCGACTGCGATCACGAACCCCCCTGCGCCGGCCGCCGGCTCTGAGCTGACGCGACCTCCCCGTCGTCTCGGCGGACGAGCGAGCCCGGTCGTTTGCGGAGACCGTTAACTGCCAACTCCAGTTTGATTTTTACCGCGGCCGACCGCTACCGTCCGCGGCGCTGGGGGAGCCGTGGGGGACACCGACCTGGTGAGCACGTGAGCGCACCGGACCCCGCTCCGAGAAGGAGGAGCACAATGATCCGATCGCGACGAGCGCACCGGCTGATCGCCGGTGTGATGGCCCTCGGGCTGGTCGCCGCTGCGTGTTCGAGCGACAAGGCGTCGAAGGAGACGACAGCGCCGACCACGGCGGCCGGGCCGTCGACGTCTGCTTCGTCGTCAGGTGCCGAGACGACGACGATCGTCTCGTCCGACGGCTCGTTGACGTCGACCACGTCGACCGCTTCGCACGGGACCGTCGGCGGTCCCGAGCAGATGACCGACGCAACCCTGACGGTCGGCATCGGATCCGACATCGGCGGCCTCGATCCGCAGTCCGTCCCCGGCACCGGTGGCGGCAACCTGCCGGCCTACGGGCCGATCTTCGGTGGTGACGGCTCCGGCCTGCTGGCCATCGTCGACCCGAAGACGAGCAAGTGGCTGCCCGGCGTGGCCCAGTCGTGGGAGACCGCGACGGACCTGCTCACCTGGACGTTCCACCTGCGCGACAACGTCAAGTTCCACGACGGGGTGCAGCTGACCTCGACCGACGTCAAGTTCAGCATCGATCGCATGATCGGCAAGGCGGAGTACAACCCGGACTACGTGAGCGGCTCACGCTCGCAGTTCGAGCCGATCGTCGACTCGGTCGACGCGCCGGACCCGCTGACGGTGGTCGTGCACCTCAAGAAGCCGGACCCGATCCTGCCGATCCGCCCGCTGTACCTCGTGCCGAAGGCGTACGTCGAGAAGGTCGGCGACGATGGCTTCGCCCAGGATCCGATCGGCATCGGTCCGTTCAAGTTCGTCTCGTGGGACCCCGGCAACGAGCTGGTGCTGGAGCGCTTCGACGACTTCTACCTCGGTTGGGGCGACGCGTCCGGCTTCCACACGCCGTTCGTCAAGAAGCTCGTCCAGAAGGTGATCCCCGACGACGCGGCCCGCCTGGCCGCCCTCCAGGCCGGCGAGATCGACATGGCCCACAACATCTCGGCCGACATCGCCAAGCAGGAGGAGAGCGACGGCAGCACCCAGGTGATCTACATGCCGGGCACGCAGCCGATGTACATCAGCATCAACACCAACGACGAGAAGGCGCCGGACGGCTCACCGAACCCGTGGCGCGACCAGCGCGTCCGTCAGGCGGCCAACGAGGCCGTCGACGTCGACACGATCATCGCCACGATCCTCACGGGCAACGAACGGCGCTCGTTCGGCAGCTCGTCGACGAGCTTCGGCTTCCCCGAGGACCTCCCTGACAAGGCGTGGAAGTACGACCCGGAGGACGCCAAGAAGCTGCTCGCCGAGGCCGGCTACCCCGACGGCTTCTCGACCACGCTGTCCGGACCGATCAGCCGCTGGCCCAACTCCCGGCCGGTGATGGAGGCCGTGGCGCAGTACCTCAGCAAGGTCGGGATCAAGGCCGACATCCAGGAGATGCAGTACCAGGAGTTCGTCACTCGCATGCAGAAGCGCACCCTGCCGGGCGTGTCGTTCTTCGGTTGCACCGGCGGGTCGGACCCCGGGCAGAACTTCCGCTACTGCTACGTGAGCGACGGCAGCTTCGCCAACGGCTCGGCGGTCGACTCGTCGGGTCAGCACGACATCGCGCAGCAGATCGACAGCCAGGTCGCCCAGTCCGAGGCAGCGCCCGACTCGGACAGCCGCGCCGAGATCATCGGCGAGATCATCTCGGAGTACTACCTGAACCCGCGGCACATCTTCCTCTACGAGCCGGTCACGCCGGTGCTGTTGACGAAGGACTGGTCGTGGACCCTGCGCTCCAACGACCTCGCCCTGCCCGAGTACTGGAACGTCAAGCCGGCGAGCTGAGGACGTCGGCGGATGGCTCACTTCCTCGGGCGCCGGCTCGGCTACGCCGCGATCACCGTGCTGCTGGTGGTCACGGTGGTGTTCTGGATGTCCCGGGTCGCGGGCGACCCGGTGACGCTCCTCGCCGGGTTCGACGTCACGCCCGACAGCGTGGCCCTCATCCGCCAGAGCCTCGGCCTCGATCGTCCGCTCGTCGTCCAGTACGGCCACTTCCTGTCCGACATCGTCCAGGGCCGGTTCGGGAAGCTCCTTCCGGACCGGCCGGCCGGCGATGGACGAGGTGCTGCACCGGCTGCCGGCGACGCTGTCGCTGGCAGCCGCGGCGCTGCTGATCGCCGTGCTCGTCGCCGTGCCGCTCGGCGTGATCGCGGCGATCAAGCGGGGACGGTGGCCGGACACGGCGGCCCGCTTCGTCGCCCTCGTCGGCCAGGCGGTTCCGAACTTCTGGCTCGGGCTGCTGCTGATCTTCGGCTTCGGCGTCAAGCTCGGATGGTTCCCCACCGGCGGCCGCGACGCCGGCTGGCGCTCGCTGGTGCTCCCGGCGATCACCCTGTCGACGGCCTCGGTGGCCAGCCTCACGCGGCTGACCCGCTCGGCGATGATCGACGTCCTCAACCAGGACTACATCACGCTCGCCAGGCTGAAGGGACTGCGCACGAGACGGGTGATCCTGCGCCATGGCCTCTCGAACGCGCTGATCCCGATCCTGACCATCCTCGGTCTGCAGATCGGCCTGCTGCTCGCCGGCTCGGTGGTGGTCGAGACCATCTTCGCCTGGCCCGGCATCGGGCGGCTCGTCATCCAGTCGCTGGAGGTGTCCGACTACCCCGTGGTGCAGGCCGCGGTGCTGATCATCGCGATCAGCGTGGTGCTTGCCAACCTGGCCACCGACCTCGTCTACATGATCGTCGATCCCCGGATTCGTTATGATTGAACCAGCTGGGCTGCCCCATCACGGCGTGCTCGCGGCCGACGCGGAGCAGGAGACGCTCGTCCGGCGCCGTGCCCGCGCCCGCCGCAAGCGCCGCCGCTTCCCGATCGTTCCCGTCGCGGTGTGGGTCGTGGTGCTCGCCTGCGCGCTGTTCTCGCCGCTGCTGGCACCGGACTCGCCGACCGAGCAGACGTTGACCGCACGGCTCAAGCCGCCGTTCTTCCTCCACGGCGGTTCCACGAGCCACCTGCTCGGCACCGACAACCTCGGGCGCGACGTGCTGAGCCGCCTGATCTACGGCGCGCGGGTCACCGTGATCGTCGCGGTGCTGGCCGTCACCCTGTCGGCGGCGATCGGCACGATCATCGGGCTGATCGCCGGCTACTACGGCAAGTGGGTCGACACGTTGCTCATGCGCATCGTCGACTTCCAGGTCGCGCTGCCGGCGCTGCTGTTCGGCGTGATGGTCGCCACCACCACCAAACCCGGTCTGCGCAACGTGATCGTGATCATCGTGCTGTTCACGTGGGCGCCGTTCGCCCGGCTGGTGCGCGCCGAGGCGCTGGCACTGCGCGACCGCGAGTTCGTGCAGCTCGCCAAGGTCGCCAACCTGCGCGGCTGGAAGGTGATGCTCAAGCACGTCTTCCCGAACGTGCTCAGCACGGCGATGGTGCTGGCCACGTTGAACCTGTCCGTCGTGATCCTGTTCGAGGCCGCGCTCAGCTTCCTCGGGCTCGGCATCATGCCGCCGTCGGTGTCGTGGGGCCTGATGCTCTCCGACGGGCGCCAGTACCTCACGGTCGCCTGGTGGCTCGTCACGTGGCCGGGCATCGCCATCGTCGCCGTCGCCCTCTCGGGCAACCTGTTCGGCGACTGGCTCCGCGACCGTCTCGACCCACACCTGGTGCACGGACGATGAGCGAGCGCAGCCAGCACACGAGCAGCGGCGACGAGGTCGTCCTCGACGTCAGCCATCTGTCGACGACGTTCTTCCTCGACAGCGGCGCGGTGCCGGCGGTGCGCGACGTCAGCTTCAGCGTCCGGCGCGGCGAGATCCTCGGCATCGTCGGCGAGTCCGGGTCCGGCAAGAGCATCACCGCCCGTTCGATCGTCAACCTCGTGCCGCGGCCAGGACGGATCGTCGGCGGCAACGTCTGGTTCAAGGGCCGGGACGTGCTCACCGCGTCGGCGGCACAGCTGCGGGCGATGCGTGGGGCGGAGATCGCGACGGTGCTGCAGGAGCCGATGACATCGCTGAACCCGGTGATGACGGTCGGCAAGCAGGTCATCGAGACGCTCGAGGCGCACCCCGAACGTGGCCCGCGCGGCCGCAACCTGCGCGGCGCCGCGACCGACCTGCTCGAGCGCGTCCGCATCTCCGACGCCCCGCGGCGGCTCAAGCAGTATCCGATGCACCTCAGCGGTGGGATGCGTCAGCGGGTCTCGATCGCGATGGCCGCATCGTGCCGTCCGGATCTGATCGTCGCCGACGAGCCGACCACCGCCCTCGACGTCACGATCCAGGCACAGGTGCTGTCGCTGCTGCTCGGCCTGCGCGACGAGTTCGGGACGGCGATGATCCTGATCACCCACGACATGGGCGTCGTCGCGCAGGTGTGCGACACGGTCGCGGTGATGTACGGCGGCGAGATCGTCGAGTACGCACCCGTCCACGACCTGTTCGCCGCGCCGCAGCACCCCTACACGCGCGCCCTGCTGCGCTCGCTGCCGACGCTGGATCGCCGGGTCGATCGGTTGCCGTCGATCACCGGGTTGCCGCCGAACCTGGCCGACCTCCCGGCCGGCTGCCCGTTCGCCCCGCGCTGCAGCGAGGCGCTGGACGTCTGCTCGACCGCCAACCCGCCGGCGGAGCCGGTCGGCATCGGGCGGATGTCGCGCTGCTGGCTGACCGTCGGCGAGGACCGCCGTGGCTGACGACGTGCTCCTCGAGGTGCGCGACGTCACCCGCCACTTCGCCGGACGTGGGCCGTCGTGGTTGCGCCGGCGGGCCAGTCGCGGTGCGGTCAAGGCGCTCGACGGGGTGTCGTTCGGCGTGCGCCGTGGTGAGAACTTCGGCCTCGTCGGCGAGTCCGGATCCGGGAAGACGACGCTCGCCCGCATCGTGCTGCAGCTCGACGCGCCCACCGCCGGGCACATCGTGTTCGACGGCCGCGACCTGGTCGGCATGGACGGTGCCGGCGTCCGTGAGTTCCGCTCGCGCACCCACATCGTGTTCCAGGATCCCAACGGCTCCCTGTCGCCGCGCATGAAGGTCGCCGACATCGTCGCCGAGCCGATCGCCGGCGGGTCGTCCGCCGACCGCCGCCGACGCGTGGCGGAGGTGCTCGAACTCGTCGGCCTCCCGGCGGACGCCGCCCAGCGCTACCCCCACGAGTTCTCGGGCGGCCAGCGCCAGCGTGTGGCGATCGCCCGGGCGATCGCCAACCGTCCGGAGCTGCTGGTGCTCGACGAGCCGGTGTCGGCGCTGGACGTGTCGATCCGCTCGCAGATCCTCAACCTGCTCCGCGACCTGCAGGACGAGCTCGGCCTCACGTACCTGACCATCGCCCACGACCTCGCCGTCGTGTACCAGGCGTGCGACCGCACCGGGGTGCTGTACCTCGGCAAGCTCGCCGAGCTCGGCCCGTCAGAGGCGCTCTTCAAAGACCCGCTGCACCCGTACACGAAGGCGCTCGTCGCGGCGATCCCGCTGCCCGACCCGACGACCCGACCGGCGGTGCGCGCCCAGGTGAGCGGCGAGATCCCCAGCCCGTCGAACCCACCGAGCGGCTGTCGATTCCACACCCGCTGCCCGATCGCCATGGAGCAGTGCCGTGTCGACGAGCCCGTGTGGACCGAGGCGCGGCCGGGGCGGTGGGTCGCCTGCCACGCCGTCGTGCCCGCCGCCGACGGCGCCGTCGCCGTGGCGACGCCACGACGCTCGGCCACGCCCATCGTCTGACCAGTCCTTGGAGAGGAGACCGCATGTCACCCGCCGACCTCCGCCGGCTCGACGAGCCGATCCGCGTCGCCACCGACGAGACGCTCGTGCTGCCGACGCTGCTGCGCCATCGTGCCGAGCACGACGGCGACCGACCGTTCCTCCAAGAGGTGACCGGCCGCGAGCAGACCTACGCCGAGCTCGACGAGTCGGCGCGCCGGTGGGCGGCGGGGTTGCACGCGCTGGGCGTGCAACCGGGTGAGCACGTCGCCGTGCTGCTGCCACCGTGCCTGGAAGCCCACCACGTGTGGATCGGTGCGAGCCGGATCGGCGCACGCGACGCGCCGCTCAACCCCGCGTACCGCGGTCACCTCCTGCGGCACACGCTGAACGGGTCGCGCGCCGGGTGCTCGTCACCCGCGCCGACCTGCTCGCCCAGGTCGACGAGGTCGCCGGCGAGCTGACCGACCTGGCGCGGATCATCACGATCGACTCGGCGCCGGTCGCCCGGCTTGGCGGCCGACCGGTGATCGCGTGGGACGAGCTGGCCGCGCAAGGCGGGGTCGCGCCCGAGCGCCCGGCGCCGTCGACGGCGGACATCGCCTCGCTGCTGTTCACCTCCGGCACCACCGGTCCGTCCAAGGGCGTGCTCGTGCGCTGGGGCCAGATCACCGTCGGCTCGGAGCTGAGCCCGCTGGCGACGTTCGGCGACGACGCCGCGACGTACAGCCCGTATCCCGTGTACCACCTCAGCGGGAAGATCCCGCTCGTGGCGATGGCCCGTGTGCGCGGGCGCGTCGTCACCGTCGAGAAGTACTCGACGACGCGGCTGTGGGACGACATCGCCGCGTACCGCTGCACCTCGCTCGGCTTGATCGGCGCGCTCGCCCAGTTCGTCACGTCCGTGGAGCTGCGCCCCGATCAGATCGGCCACCTCAGGTACGTGACCATGTCGCCGTGCCTGCCCACGGTCGACGAGATCGCGGCGCGCCTGCAGGTGGCCGTCGGCACCGCGTACGGCTCCACCGAGGCGGGGTGGCCGCTGCTCAACCGCTGCGCCACCGCCGCCGACCACCTCAGCTGCGGGCGGCTGCGCGAGGGCTACGAGCTGCGCATCGTCGACGAGCGCGACCGCGACGTCGCCGTGGGGCAGGTCGGCGAGCTGCTCGTCCGCTCCACCGTGCCCCAGCTGATGAGCGCCGGGTACTTCGAGCTTCCGGACAAGACCGCCGAAGCATGGCGCGGCGGTTGGTTCCACACCGGCGACGCGTTCCGTCGTGACGACGAGGGCCGGTACTACTTCCTCGACCGCACGAAGGACGCGATCCGCCGGCGGGGCGAGAACATCTCCAGCTTCGAGGTGGAGACCTACGTCGAGCAGCACCCCCAGATCGAGCGCTGCGCGGCGATCGCCGTGCCGGCCGAGGTGGGCGAGGACGAGGTGAAGGTGTGCGTGGTGCCGGTCGCCGGGGCGACGCTGGACCCCTCGAGCCTGCGTGGCTGGCTCGAGGCGCGGATGCCCAGGTTCATGGTGCCGCGCTACGTCGAGGTGGTCGACGACCTGCCGCTGACCGATACGGGCAAGGTGAAGAAGGCGGAGCTGCGCGCCGTGGGCGTCAACGCGACGACGTTCGACGCCGACCGGCGGGCGGCGCCGGCCTGAACGTCGGCCGGCTCACCACAGCGCCTTCGCGTCCAGCAGCTCGGCGAAGCGCTCCGGCGCGATGCCGAGCTCGTCGACGAGCACCTCGTAGGTGTGCTCCATCCACAGCGGGGCGCGGCGCAGCGGCAGGCGCTCGCCGTCCCACACGATCGGCTCGTGCATCGTCACCGCCTGGACGCCGCTCGGGAGATCGAACGTCGCCCACAGCTCGCGCATCGGCGAGCGGGTCTGGTGATCGCGCAGGTCCTCCACCGCGGCGACGGGCACGCGGATGGCGCGCAGCGCCTCGACGATCTTCTCGCGCGGGCGCTGCGCCGTCCACGCCGCCAGCGCCTCGCCGTCGTCGTCGAGCGCGGCGAGCCGGGCGCGCTCGCCGTCGTCGCGGCAAGCGACGGCCACCCAGCGATCGTCGCCGGCGGCCGGGAAGATCCCGTGCGGGGCGGCCCACGGCGAGCGGTTGGCGATCCGTCCCGGGCCCTTGCCGCCGTTGAACACGTCGGCGACCTGGACGTCGAGGAGGCGCACCGCGGACTCGTACTGGGCCAGCTCGAGGTAGGCGCCCTGCCCAGTGCGGTCGCGGTGGTGGAGGGCGGCGAGGATCTGGATCGCCGCGAAGTAGGGCACGGTGAAGTCCGTGTGCATGGTGCCGACACACTCCGGCACACGCCCCGGGAACCCGGTGTGGGCAGCGATCCCGCACATCGCGACGATGCCGCTGCCGTAGGAGCGCCAGCCGGCGTCGGGGCCGTCGAGGCCCATCACCGCGATGTTGGCGACGATCAGGCCGGGACGGATCTGCTCCAGCGTGCCCCGGTCGAAGCCCCAGCGGTCGAGCCGGTCCGGCGTGTAGTTGGCGGTGACGATGTCGGCGCCGGCGATCAGCTGACGGGCCAGGTCGCGGCCGTCGGGCGTGTCCAGGTTGAGCGTGACGGCGCGCTTGTTGGCGTTGCCGTCCTGGAACACGCCGTTGGTGTCCAGCGAGACCACAGCGGTCGGTTGGGGGCCGATGTGGCGGATCGGATCGAGACGGTTGGCCGACTCGATCTTGACGACGTCGGCGCCGAGGTCGGCGAGCATCCGGGTGGTCAGCGGACCGGCCATCGCCCAGCAGAAGTCGACGACGCGCACGCCGGTGAGCGGCTGGTGCGGGTCGATCCGCAGCGCGGTCGGTGCCGGACGAGCCGGTCGTGTCGCGAGTTGCCCGATCAGGTCGGCGTCCGCGCCGAGCAGCGGCGCCGGACCGCGCGTGCAGCGCCCGATGGATGATCGGAAGGGCGAGCCGGCGAGGCGCACCGTCGTGCCGTCGGGCTCGGCGACGTCCACGAAGAAGTGACGCGCCGCGAGGTGGCGGTCCTCGGCCACGTCGGCGACCTCGTTGACCGGCAGCACCAGCAGCCCGCGAGCCTGGCCCTCGGCGACGAGGTCGGCGCGATCGGTCTGCGCTGCCAGCTCGGCGATGGCGTCGGTGATCTCGTCGCGGTGGTCGGCGACGAACACGTCGTCGGTCCACTCCGGTGCGGCGAAGCGTTCCGGCCCGAGCACCCGCTGCGCCCACTCGACGAAGCGTGGCCAGTTCGGCGGATGGATGGTGAACGACGTCCACAGCCCGTCGGCGCTGCGCACGGTGGACTTGGCCCCGAGCGGCGTGTGCCGGCTGGGCACGCGCCGGTGCCACAGCCACATGTTCCCGTTGGAGGACTGCGCGGTGGTGTACGCCACCGCCTCCTGCGCCGACACGACGATGCGCCCGGCGTGGCCGAGGCGGCGCCGGGCCGTGATGGCCGCCAACGTGGCTTCGGCGGTGGCGATCGCCGCCTGCTTCCAACCCAGCTCGCCGGCGGCGTGTGCCGGCGGATCGTCGGCGTGGCCGTTGAGCACGGTGAACCCGCCGGCGGCCGACGCGGTGAGATCCGTCACCGGCTCGTCAGGGGGTCCGTCGCGACGGAGGACGACCTCGACGAGCGCGATGCGGTCGGTCTCGTCGCGGACGCGCTTGATGAACCGCAGCGTCGCCTGGTTCGGCTCGATCGGGCCGATCACCGCGTCGACGCCCGGCAGCATGGCGACGATCGGCGCCCACCCGTCGTCGGTGGTGGTGTCGATGGCGATGCTGCGCTTGCCGGCGTTGCAGGCCGCATGCCAGAGGGGGCCGCGCCGGCGGATGGCATCGCCGGTGCGTTCCTCGACGCGCACGACGGTGGCCCCGAGCTCGGCGAGCAGCTCGCCGGCCAGCGCCGTCGCCTCGTCGCCGAGGTCGACGACGACGACGTCGTCGAGCAGCCGCGGGCCGGACGTGGTGCCACTCATCGTCTCCTCCTTCACCAGACGTCGACGCGCCGCGGGTGTGCGGTGCGGGTGCGCTGGGCGACCGAGCGCAGGCCGTTGGCCACCCAATGGCGGGTGTCCATCGGATCGATCACGTCGTCGATGCCGAACACCGTGCCCTGGTGGATCGCCTTGCTCCGCTCGTACGCCTCGGCGACGAGGTGGTCGAAGCGCGCCTTGCGCTCGCTCGGATCGGTGATGTTCTGCAGCTCGTTGCGGTAGCCGAGCTTGATCTGGCCCTCGAGGCCCATGCCGGCGAACTCACCCGTCGGCCAGGCCACGCAGAACAACGGCTCGTTGACGCTGCCACCGGCCATCGCCAGGGCGCCGAGCCCGTACGCCTTGCGGATGACGACCATGAACATCGGCACCGACAGGTTCGCCCCGGTGACGAACAGGCGGTTGCAGTGCCGCACCAGACCGGTCTTCTCCACCTCCGGGCCGACCATGATCCCGGGCGTGTCGCACAGCACGAGGATCGGGATGTCGAACGCGTCGCACAGCTGCATGAACCGTGCCGCCTTGTCGGAGCCGTCGCTGTCGATCGCCCCGGCGAGGTGGTTGGGATCGTTGGCGATCACGCCCACCGTGCGACCTTCCACCCGGCACAGCGCGGTGACCATCCCGAGCCCGAAGCCCCGGCGCAGCTCGAGCACCGAGCCGCTGTCGGCGAGGCCCTCGACGACCTTGCGGATCTCGTAGGTGCGCAGCCGGTTGTCGGGCACGATCGAGCGCATCAGGCGCTGGTCGCCGTGCTCCCACGACGGCAGCGGGCCCTGGAAGAACGACAGGTAGTGCTTCGCCGCGCCCACCGCCGCGGCTTCGTCGGGGACGCGGATGTCGACCACGCCGCTGGCCACCTGGACGTCGATCGGGCCGACCTCGTCGGGCGAGAACACCCCGAGGCCGCCGCCCTCGATCATCGCCGGCCCACCCATGCCGATGTTGGAGTCGTCCGTGGCGATGACCACGTCGCACGCTCCGAGGAGGGCGGCGTTGCCGGCGAAGCAGCGGCCGGAGTTGATCGCCACCGTCGGCACGACGCCGTTGAGGCGCGCCATTGACGAGAACGTCGGCGTGACGAGCGGCCGGTTGAGCTCGCGGCCGGGGCTCGACGGATGCTGTCCGGTGCGGTTGCCCCCGGTGCCGGCGCGTCCGCCGCCGCCCTCGGTGAAGAACACCAGCGGCAGCTTCCAGGCCCTGGCGATCTCCAGCATCCGGTCCGTCTTCGGATGGTTGATCGGCCCCTGCGTGCCGGCCAGCACGGTGTAGTCGTAGGCGCAGATCACCGTGCGCGAGCGGTCCGGTCCGAAGTCGCCACCGTTGACGTTGCCCACGCCGCAGACGAGGCCGTCGGCGGGGAACATGCGAACGACGTCGTCCATCGGCAGGCCGGAGCCCGGTGTCAGCGCGAGGCCGCCGTGCTCGACGAACGAGCCGGTGTCGCACAGGTCGTCGATGTTCTCACGGGTGGTGCGCTGGCTCGTCCTGCGCCGCTTGGCGACGGCATCGGGGCGTTCCTCGTCGAGGGTGATGCGATGGCGGTCCAGGATCAGCTGCAGGTCCGGCCGGATGGCGTCGAGGTCGATCTCGGTGCTGATGCGGTCGACGAGACCGTCGACGTCACCCGGCTCGACGAACACGAGCGGGTGGTCCTCGAACACGGTGTCGCCGACCTGCACGCCGACGAGCCGGACGAAGCCGGCCTCCGGAGCGTCGACGACGTGCTCCATCTTCATCGCCTCCATCACCACGAGCTGCTGGCCGGCGGCCACCGGATCGCCGTCGGCGACGGAGACGGAGACCACGGTGCCCTGCATCGGAGCGCGCACCGCGACGGCGCCCGGCGGGCCCCCGTCGCCGTCGGGCGCGACCGGGGCGGTGGCCCGCTCGGTGCGCGCTCGGCCGAAGTCGAGGACGGCGAGCGGGTCGACGACGTCCACCTTCGCCCCCGCCAACCGCGGGGCCGCCGCGGTGGCCGGCGCCTCGCCCCAGCGCGACCGCAGTTCGGCCGCGACGTCGACGAGCTCGGCGACGTGCTCGTCGACGAAGCGGGTGCTCGCCTGCCCGGCGACGACCTCAGGATGCTGGACGACAGCCCGCAGGAACGCCGCATTCGTCGGCACGCCTTCGACGCGCAGCTCGGCGAGGGCGCGATCAGCCTTGGCCAGCGCCGCCGACAGCTCGGTCGACGGCGTATGCACGATCACCTTGGCGAGGAGCGAGTCGAAGCTGGTGCTGGTGCGGTAGCCGACGTAGCCGAACGAGTCCGTGCGATAGCCGGCGCCGGACGGCACCTGGAACGCGCTGAGCACGCCGCCGCCCGGACGGGCCGTGCCATCCGCGGCCATCGTCTCCATGTTGACCCGGCACTGGACGGCGATGCCCCGGGGGGAGGGCACCGCGGCCCGGTCCAGCCCGATCTCGGCGAGCGTGCGCCCGCCGGCGAGCTCCAGCTGGGCGCGCACGAGGTCGACGCCGAGGATCTCCTCGGTGACGGTGTGCTCGACCTGCAGCCGCGGGTTGGCTTCGATGAAGACGTGCCGGCCGGTGTCGGCGTCGACGAGGAACTCGAACGTCCCGAGGCTGCCGTAGCTCACCTCGCCCGCCATTGTCACGGCGTCGGCGAGCAGCGCGTTGCGCACCGCGCCGTCGAGATGCGCCGCGGGTGCCATCTCGACGATCTTCTGGTGACGGCGCTGCAGGCTGCACTCGCGCTCCCACAGGTGGCTCACCTGCCCGTGGCCGTCGCCGATGATCTGCACCTCGACGTGACGGGCGCGGGGCATCAGTTCTTCGGCGAACAGCGTCCCGTCGCCGAACGCCGAGGCCGCCTCCGACCGGCAGCGCTCGAACGCGGACGGGACGTCGGCTGCCGCGGTGACGATGCGACTGCCTCGCCCGCCGCCCCCGGCGGTGGCCTTGAGGATCATGGCCGCGTCCGGGCCGAGCCCGTCGAGGAACGCCGTGGCGGCGTCGATGTCGATGCCGCCGGCCGTGCCGCGCAGCACCGGAACGCCGAGCCGCTCGGCGAGGGCCCGGGCGGCGGCCTTGTCACCGAACAGCGCGAGGACGTCGGGCGACGGGCCGACGAAGACGATGCCCGCCGCCGCGCAGCGCGCTGCGAACGCCGGGTTCTCGCTGAGGAACCCATAGCCGGGATGGATCGCATCAGCGCCCGTGTCGAGGGCGGCGGCGATCGTTCGCTCGATGTCGAGGTAGGCGGACGCCCCAGTGGCACCGAGATCGACGGCCTCGTCGGCCTCGCGCACGTGCAATGAGGTGGCATCGTCGGAGGAGTGGATCGCTACCGTCTGCAGGCCGAGCTCGGCACCGGCCCGCAGGATCCGGATGGCGATCTCGCCGCGGTTGGCGACCAGCAGCTTGCGCAGCGCCAAGGAGCACCTCTCTTTCGTCACGCGCCCGTCCCCATGGCGCGGTGGCAGGGTAGCGAAGCCATCTTTCCGTCCTCAAACTGACGTTGGCTGTTAACCAACAGCCGCCGACGTCTCTCGTCCGTCTCGGTGTCGGTCGTTGGGGTCGGCCCATGGATCTCGGACCGATCGGCATCTGGACCGCTGCCTTCGACGCCCATCCGACGGCCACGGCCCAACGTGCTGCCGAGCAGATCGAAGCGCTGGGCGTGCGCACGCTGTGGCTCAACGAGGCGACGGGTCGCGATCCGTTCGTCATGGCCGGACTCCTGCTCGCGGCAACCTCCGAGCTCGTGGTCGCACTGGGCTCGCCAACGTCTACGCCCGCGATGTGATCGCCACTGCCGCCGCGCAGAAGACGCTCGCCGAGGCGTACCCCGACCGGTTCCTCCTCGGCCTGGGCGTCAGCAGCCCCGTGCTCGTCGAGAAGGTGCGCGGGCACTCCTACGACAAGCCGCTCACGTTCATGCGTCAGTACCTGGAGGCAATGGATCGTGCGCCGTTCAACGCCGTCGGCCCGGACACCCCGCCGCCGCGGGTGTTGGCGGCGCTCGGCCCACGGATGCTCGAGCTCTCGGCAACCCATGCCAACGGTGCCCATCCATACCTGACGACGCCCGAGCACACCCGCGCCGCCCGCGAGATCGTCGGTCCCGACGCCCCGCTCGCCCCGGAGCAGATGGTCACGCTGGCCACCGACCCGACGACCGCCCGAGCCATCGGGCGTGCCGCGATCAGTTTCTATCTCCGCGCTCCCGGCTACCTGGCCAACCTCCGGCGTCTCGGTTTCACCGACGACGACTGGGTCGATCCGAAGCAGCCGTCCGACCGCCCTGGTGGACGCGATCGTCGCCTGGGGCGGCGTCGACGCCGCCGTTGCCCGCATCCAGGAACACGTTGCTGCCGGGGCCGACCACGTCGCCGTGCAGGTGCTGCGGGCCGACCGCGAGATCCCGGTCGCCGAATGGCGCGAGCTCGCCCTCGCCCTGGGCTGATCGCCTCGACGGCCTTCAGGGCGTCGGGCCGGGTGTGACCGGGCGGAGCAGCTCGGCGGCGATCCAGGCACGGTCCCAATCGTCGAAGTGGGCCGGCTCGACGTCGCCGGGCTGGAGGAACGCGACCCACAGCTCGCCGATCTGGTTGCGCACCGGGGCGAGCGTGTCGGTGCCGCGGTTGGCGAAGGTCACCACGCATCGGCGGCCGTCGGGCAGCTCGTAGATCGTGTCGACCGACGACAGCGGGCCGTGGGCGACCGCTGTCGGCAGGATCGGGCGCTGCGTCACGAGCTCAGGTTGTAGCGGCGATCCACGTGGATCGGGCGGCGGCACCACACGATCCAAGATTTAAGAATGAGAGTCGTTCGCAAAGACGCGCTAGCGTCCGCCGACGTGCGTGCCCCGCCCCGACGATCGCTCGAAGGCGTCCTCGTCGCGCTCGCCGTCAGCGGGCTGCTGGTCTGGGTGCTCGCGGTCAGTGCCGGGGCGGTGGCGGTGCCGCTCGGGACGGTCTGGCGGGTCGTCGCCGGGCACGCCGGACTGGGCAGCGGGGCCGGCTCACGTGTGCAGGAGCAGATCGTCTGGGACGTGCGCATGCCGCGGGTCCTGCTCGGTTTCGTCGTCGGTGCCGGGCTCGCCATCGCCGGCGTGGTGATCCAGGCACTGGTGCGCAACCCGCTCGGCGATCCGTACCTGCTGGGCGGGGTGCCGGGCGCATCGCTCGGCGCCGTCACGGTGATCGTCGCCGGTGGCATCCTCGGGTCGTCGATCAGCGCGGCGGCGTTCGTCGGCGCGATGACGGCGTTCGTGTTCACGTTCGTGCTCGGGCGGGAGGGCGGCCGGTTCCCACCGGCGCGGCTGATCCTCGCGGGCGTGGCGGTGGGCTACCTGTTCTCGTCGGCCACCTACTTCCTGCAGACGCGGGCGACGCCCAACCAGGTGCAGCGGGTCCTGTTCTGGCAGCTCGGCAGCCTCGCGGGGGCGCGCTGGTCCGATCTGGCGATCCCGGCGGTCACCGTCGTCCTGACCCTCGCGTTCGTCTGCACGCGGGGCTCGCGACTCAACGCGCTGGTCGTCGGCGAGGACGCCGCGGCCACTCTCGGCATCGACGTCGGCCGGTTCCGCCTGGTGCTGATGCTGGTCGCCTCGCTGCTCACCGGCGTGGTCGTCGCCGTCGCCGGCGGCATCGGCTTCATCGGGCTGATGATCCCGCACCTCGCCAGGACGGTCGTCGGCTCCGACCACCGTCGCGTGCTCCCGGTGGCTGCGCTCGGTGGCGGCGTCTTCCTGATGGGCGCCGACGTCGTCGCCAGGACCGCGCTGGCCCCCGCCGAGCTCCCCGTCGGCGTCGTCACCGCGGCGTGCGGCGCGCCGTTCCTGCTGTGGCTGCTGCGGCGCACCCGCGCCGGCGCGGCGGTCCAGGCGGCGCCGTCGTGAGCACGGCCGTGCCGGTCGAGGTGGACGAGCTGTCGGTCGCGGTCGAGAGCGTGTCCATCGTGACCGGCCTGACGCTCCACGCACCCGCCGGCACCCTGGTCGGGTTGGTCGGCCCGAACGGTTCGGGGAAGTCGACGCTGCTGCGGGCGATCGCCCGCGTCTGGCGCCCGGCGACCGGCACGGTGCTCGTCGGCGGCGACGACGTCTGGCGGTTGCCGGCGCGTCGCGCCGCGCAGCGCACCGCGGTGCTCGCCCAGGAGACCCCGCTCGGGTTCGACCTCGACGTCGAGGGCGTCGTCGCCCTCGGCCGCACGCCACACCACGGATGGCTCGGCCGCGACAGCGGGCGCGATCGCCTGATCGTGCGCGACGCCCTCGCCCGGGTCGGCATGTCGACCGTCGCCGAGCGCAGCTTTGCCAGCCTGTCCGGCGGCGAGAAGCAGCGAGTGCTCCTCGCCCGCGCGCTTGCTCAGGAGCCCCAGGTGCTGCTGCTCGACGAGCCGACGAACCACCTCGACATCGCCGCCCAGCTCGAGCTCCTCGACCTCGTCGGCCGGCTGGGGATCACGGTGATCGCCGCGCTCCACGACCTCAACCTGGCGACGGGGTGGAGCGACCAGATCGTCGTGCTCCATAGCGGCCGCGTCGTCGCGGCCGGCGCGCCCGGCGCCGTGCTCGACGAGCAGGTCGTCGAGCGGGTGTACGGCGTCCGGGTCCATCGCAGCGACCATCCGCTCACCGGGCGCCCGTACCTCGCCTTCGCTCCCCGCGATGCGTCCATCCCGACGATCCGAACCGACAAGGAGTCACGTCCATGAGATCCCGCTCACTTCGCCGCGCCGCGGTGCTGATCACCGGCGTCGTGCTCCTCGCCGGCTGCGGGAGCGACGAGCAGTCGACACCCGCGCCGGCATCGACTGCGACGGCATCGGCTGCGACGGCGTCGGCTGCGACGGCGTCGGCTGCGACGGCGTCGAGTGCGGCACCGTCGAGTGCGGCGGTGACGTCGACATCGAACGGCTTCCCGGTGTCGGTCACCAGCTGCGGCCACACGTCGACGTTCGAGCACGCCCCGTCCGACGTCGTCGTCGGCTGGCCGACCACGGTCGACACGCTCACCGCCCTCGGCGTCGGCGATGCCGTCAGCGGCTACACGAGCGCCAGCTTCGGGCCGGCGCCGAGCGGCGCGCCTCGGGCCGTCGCCGCCTCGCCCGACTACCAGCCGTCACGGGAGGTGATGGTCGGCACCGGCACCGACTTCTTCCTGACCAACGACGAGAACCAGCTCGCCGGCACCGACGGCGGCTTCGGCTACGACGACGTCGCCCAGCTTGGCGCCGGTGCCTACGTGCTCGCCGGCTACTGCATCGACCAGACCGCCCCGACCGACATCGATGTCGTCTACGACGACATCACCAACCTCGGCGACATCTTCGGCGTGCCCGACACGGCTGCGAAGCTCGTCGGCGACCTGCCGCGCCCGGGCCGCCGCGGCGCACCTGCCCGCCGGCGCGACCCCGTCGATCGCCGTCGTCCAGGTGGCCGACGGCAAGCTCTACGCCCTCACCGGGGCGTACTACAAGATGGCCGTGGACGCGGTGGGCTTCACGGACGTGTTCAGCAACGTTGCCGGCAACTTCTCGGAGATCTCGCCGGAACAGGTCCTCACCCTCCAGCCGGACGTGGTCGCCGCCGTGTACGACGGCGAGGCCAACCGGACCAAGGACGTCGACGCGGCCAGCGAGCTGCTGGCCAATACACCGGCGGTGCGCGACGGGCGGGTCGTCCCGGTCGCCAACGACGTGATCTCCGCCGGCGGGGTCAGCCTGTTCGACGTGATCGACCAGCTCGCGGCCGCCGGCCGCACGGTCACCAGCCGCACGGTGACCAGCTGATGGACGTCGACGGCGAGCAGCAGGTCGGGCCGAGCTTCGATCCCTACCGGCCTCACGGCCCGGCTCTTCCGCGGCACGGTGCGGCCCGGGCAGTCGGCGGTTGTCGACGAGTGGATGGCGATGCTCAACGATCGGCTCGACGAGGCCGTCGCCACGCTGGACCGCGAACGGATGGGCATCGAGATCGTGTTCCGCTCCCGCGAGGGCGACACCGAGCACCTCTACTGGGTCGTCGTGCGCGGGGCCGGCGAGCATGCCAACACGTCCACCGCCCAGCTCGACATCGACCACATCGCCTACGACCAGCGCTGCCGCGAGCCCGGCTGGCTCACCGCCGAGGCCGAGCTGCTGCTGCTCCCCGACGCGGTGCGCGCCGCGGTCGTCGAGCACTGCCAGGTCGACGACCGGCGCACCCCGTGACGGGTGCCGACGGGCGTGGCGATCGACGGACACGTCGGCCGGCCCCGTCTGGCCAGACGACGATGAGCAGGTGAGCGACGGGCCCCTCACGATCGACCGGGCCTCGACGTCGTTGCATCAGGAGCCGGCATTCATGCGCTGGGCCGTCGCCGAGGGCGTCTCCTGGGTCGGCTCGGCGATCACCACGGTGGTGCTGCCCGTGCTGGTCTTCGAGGCGACGGGCTCCGCGGCGCAGACCGGGATCGTCTTCGCCCTGCGGGTGGTGCCGTACCTCGTGTTCGGACTGGTCGCCGGACCGCTGGCCGATCGTGGCAACCGGCGCCTGCTCATCGTCGGCGGCAACGTGATCGAGGGGGTGCTCGTCGCCTCGATCCCGGTCGCGCATGCGCTCGGAGTGCTCGGCGTCGCTCAGGTCTACGCCGTCGGGCTGCTGTCGGCGACGGCGTTCGTGTTCTCCGACGCGGCGGTGTTCGGCGCCGTGCCGGCGCTCGTCGGGCCCGAGCGCGTCCCGGCCGCGAACGGGATGCTCGCCAGCATCTCGGCGACGACGGAGATCCTCGGACCGCTTGTCGCCGGGGCGCTCGTCGCCCTGGTTGGACCGGCGACGGCGGTGTCGGTCGACGCCGTGAGCTTCTTCGTCGCGGCCGCCGTGCAGACCAGCCTGCGCTCCGACTTCCGCGACCCGGCCGGCGGTGGGACAGCGGCGGGTGGTGCCCGGGCCGCGTGGCGGTTCATCCGGGAGCACACCGCCGTCCTCACCCTCGTCGGTGTCGGCTTCGGCAACTCGCTGGCCTTCGGCGCCGTGTTTGGCCTGCTGGTCCCGTATGCGGCGGACCGCCTCGGCTTCGCCACCGGCGACGCCCGGATCGGCGTGCTCTACGGGGCGATCGGCGTCGGCAACCTCGTCGCCGGGTTGGTCTTCGCCCGACTGTTCCGCACCCGACGGATCCCCGTGCTCACGCCGGCGACGCTGCTGTGCTCCGGCGTGCTGGCCATCGCCCTCGCCGCCACCACCGGCTGGGTCCTGGCCGCCGTGCTCATCGGCACGTTCGCCCTGGCGTCGACGACCACGATCACCGCGGGCATCACCTACCGCCAGCTCGTCGCCCCGGATCACCTGCGCTCGTCGGTCAACGTCATCGGTCGGATGGTGTCGTGGGGCGGCCAACCCTTCGGCGCCGCGCTCGGCGCGCTCGCCGCCTCGGCGACGACCGTGCCGGCGGCCTATGCCGGGGCGGGCGTCGTCATGGCGGTCACCGCGGTCGTCGCTCGGCTGCTCCTGCGCAGCGCGATCCGCTGAGGGCGACGGGCTATGCGGTGGTGGTCGAGGGCACGGCGGTCGTGGCGACGGGGACGGGGGCGGCCGTCACGGTGATGGGCACGTCGAGGGTGGCGATGGTCGTGCCGGACCGATCCGTGACGGTGACGTGCAGCGTCGTCGCCCCGGTGCCCGGGAAGCTCAGGCCGACGCGGGCCTTGATCGCGTCGAACGGCACCCGGGTGGTGGTGGTCGCTCCGTCGCCGAGTGCCGTGCCGATCGTCGTGTCGGCCGGCGACTCCGTGATCGGCTCCGTCTCGGTGACCACGGCGACGGCCGGATCGTCGACGGCGTACCGGAACGTGTAGTCGGCGATCGGCAGCGGCGTGCAGGTGGCGGTGTCGACGACCTGGAAGGTGGCACCGAACCCACCGTTGGGCGTGAACCCGTCGATCGTCGGGTAGTCGGCGATCACCGCGACGGGACCCGTCGACGCCTGACAGGCGGACGGCGCGACGAAGGCCTGCAGGGTCATCCCGGTGACGTGCAGGTTGGGCAGGTCGATGTCGCCCGTGTAGGCGGTGCCGAGCGGCCGCTCGAACAGGCGACCGGTCGTGATCGGCTCGAACCAGTCGCCCGGGTCCTGCCCGTCGTAGGTGCGGATCTCGCTCACCCACCAGGTGGTCCCGTCGGACGCGAAGTAGACGTTGATCCGCTGCTCGACGCCCTCGTGCCACGTCAGCTCCAGCGTCGTGTACTCGTCGGGCATGCCCGGGTCGCCCTCGACGTCGACGTCGGCGGTCGGCACGAACGTGCCGGACGGGGTGATCACCTCGACGGTGTCGGCGTCGAGGCGCACGGTGGGGGTGACGAACTGGAACCGACGTCCCGCCGCCGGGGCGGTCGCCGTCGGCCCGTCGGTGGTGTCGGATCCGGTGTTGTCGCCAGCGCGGTTGGCGATGGCGACGAGCCCGGTGACGGTCACCGCCACGACGGCAGCGGCGACGAGCAGCAGGCCGATGCGTCGTGGAGGATGGCCGTCGTCGACGGCGATCGGCACGCTGTCGGGGTCGAACGAACCCGGCTCGCGCACCGGCGTCGCGGTGGCGATCCGATCGAGGCCGGACGTCAGACGAGATTCGATCGTGTCGTCGGTGTTCACGAGAGCTCCTTCCGAAGGGCGCGCAGGGCGCGGGCATGGCGTGACTTGACCGTCCCCGGCCGGCAGCCGAGGGCGGTGGCGATCTCCCGCTCGGACAGGCCGAGCCAGTAGCGCAGGACGACGACGGCGCGCTGCTTGTACGGCAGCCGCCGCAGCGAATGGTCCAGTTCGCGCTCGCCCTCGGTCAGCGACGTCTCGGACGGTCCGTGGCGGGTCATCCGCAGCTCGGCCCGTTGTCGCTGCCGCAGCCAGCTGTGGCACAGGTTGACCGTCGTCGTGTGCAGGAACGCCGCGGGGTTCTCGATCGGCCGCTCGGCGGTCGACGCGTAGCGGTACACGCGGACGAACGCGTCCTGGGCGAGGTCGTCGGCATACGCGGCGTCACCGGTCAGCAGCCGGGCCAGCCGCGCGGTCGACGCGAAGTGCCGCGCGTAGAACGCCTGGAACCGGTCGTCGACGTGACCGGCCGCCGGGATCTGGACGGCACTCACGCCCATGATGACTTCGCCCACGGTCAGATGGTTCCCGATCGTGTCCGGCAACCTTTCCGGCGGGTCGAGCGTCGGTGGGGGTGATGGACGTGCGGGAGGCGGCGATCTCATTGGTGGGTGGCCCGGTGAAGGCAGCGAGCTCGGCCGACTTCGACGCGCTCTTCGCGTCCGAGCTGACGCCGATGATCCGCCTGGCCACGTCGCTGGTGGACCGGTCCGAGCGCGCCGAGGAGATCGTCCAGGACGCGTTCGAGCGCACCCTGCTGGCCTGGGGCCGGCTCGACCAGCCGGGTGCCTACCTGCGGACATGCGTGATCAACGGCTGCCGCAGCGAGCTGCGCCGCCGCCGGGTGCTGCGCCGGCACGTCCCGCCGGCGTCCGAGGCGGCGGTCGCCGCGGAGGACGGCTACCTGCTCGACGCGCTCGCCCAGCTCGCCCCGCGGCGGCGGATCGCGGTGACGTTGCGCTTCTACGCCGACATGACCGAGGCGCAGATCGCCGAGGCGATGGGCGTGCGCGCCGGGACCGTGAAGTCCCTGGTCAGCCGCGGGCTGGCCGACCTCCGGAAGGCCGATCTGCGATGAAGGAGGTTCCGATGACCTCGCCCGTCGACGAGCTGGGAGTCAGGCTCCGGGGGGCGCTCGAGCGCCGCGACGGTCGGCTGGCGCCGCCGACGCTGACCCCCGCCCGGGTGTGGGCGGGCGTGCGCCGCCGGCGCCAGCGGCGACGGGCCGTGGCGGTGCTCGCCTGCGTCGTGCTGCTCGCCCTCGTCGTCCCGGTGCTGCGGCGCTCGCACGGCGAGCCGGCGCCCGCGGAGCCGATGCCGATGCCGTTGCCGTCGTCGTTGCCGGTGATGGCGATCCTCGACGGCGGGTCGACGCCGACGTCGATGAGCGGCGATGCCGGTGGCGCGGCGATCGGGCAGGCCGTCCCGGCGATCGACGTGTGGGTGGCCGGCACCGAGACCGTGGTGGTGCGGACGCAGCACCACGCGCTGGACGTCGCTCCGCCGCCGACCACGGCGGCACCGACCACGACGGCGCCCGGGGTGGCGACGACGGTGGCGCCCGATCAGGCGCCGCCCTGGAGCGGGCAGCCGGCGAGGGAGCTGCCCGTGCGGGGCGTCACCGGCGCCGTCGAACGCCTGGCCGACGCTCAGTTCGCGCTGTGGATCCCGGGCGTCGACCCGGACAGCTACACGCTGATGATCGGGCGGGGCATGAGCCAGGAACGGCTCGTGGCGATCGCCGACGCCGCGGTCGAGGTCGACGGCGCCCTGCGACCCGACGAGGGCTTCTCGCGCACCGAGCACCATGACGCGCTCGCCAGCACCGCTCCCGCCTCCGCCTACGCCGACGTCACCTACGCCGGTGGTGACGACACGATCCACGTGGTCACCCAACCCGGGTCGGTCGCCGGGCGCACGCTGGAGTCGGTCTCCTGGTACGGGTTCGGACCGATCACCGACGTCGACGGCCGACAGGTGCTGACGGTGACGTCGTCGGGGGTGCCGACGACGATGTGGGTGGACCCCGCCGGGGTGATCGTCGGCGTCTGGAGCAACGGGTCGTCCGCCGCGGAGCTCGTCGACCGGGTCCGGCTCGTCGACCGGTCCGCGTGGCTCGCGCTCGGCCGCACGGTGATGGACGGCCTGCGCGACGGGACCAGGCAGGTGGCCAGTGCCACCGTCGGCGGCCACGCGGTGAGCATTCGCCGGGGCGGCACGCAGACGGCGATGTGCGTGGACGGGCAGTGCGCGCTGGTGTCAAGCGCCGGCGAGGAGCCGGCGTCGTACATGTTCAGCGGCGTCGCCGGCGGGCGATGGGTCGTCGCCGGCTACCGGCAGATCACCGACGACGAGGCCAGCCACCCCCAGCTCGTCGACCTCGACGACGTCCACGTCACCATGCCCGACGGGACCGTGCTGCCGCTCGACCGGTTCGTCGACGGCCGCACCTACTGGTACACCGTCGACGTGCCCGACGGTGCGCAGGTCGTGCACACCGACGTCGGCATGACCCTCGGCGGCATCATCGGCGACCTCGCCCGGCCCCTGCTGCCCATCGCGTAGTCGGCCCCCATCCGCTCGGTCGGTCCTAACGTGGCGGGGTGGTCCTGCTCGACGCCGCCGGGTTGACCGCCAACCGACCCGGTCGGCCGTTGTTCGCCGGCGTGTCGGTGACGATCGACGCCGGTGACCGGCTCGGCGTCGTCGGGTTGAACGGATCGGGGAAGTCGACGCTGCTGCGCCAGCTCGCCGGGCGGGCGGAGCCGGAGGCCGGCGTGGTCCGCCGGGGGCGCGGCGCCCGGGTGGTGATGCTCGACCAGGACGCGCCGCTGCTGGGGGCGACGATCGGCGACGTCGTCGGCCACGACTGGGCGGCGGCGGCGATCCTCGACCGGCTCGGGCTCGGCGGGCGGCTCGACGCGGCGGCGGCGACGCTGTCGGGCGGCGAGACCAAGCGGGTGGCGCTGGCCCGGGCCCTGCTGGAGGTCGGCCCGTTCGGCGAGGCCGCGCCCGACGTCGTGCTGATCCTCGACGAGCCGACCAACCACCTCGACATCGACGCGATCGTCTGGCTGGAGCGTCACCTCGCCGCCCACCGCGGCGGGCTGATCCTCGTCACCCACGACCGCCACGTCCTCGACCGCGTCACCACCCGCACGCTGGAGCTCGACCGTGGGCGCGGCTACGTGCACGACACCGGGTATGCCGGATACCTGGAGGCCCGCGCCGAACGCGAGGCGCGGGCGGCGCGCCAGGAGGACGTCCGTCGCAACCTTGCCCGCTCGGAGCTGGCGTGGCTGCGGCGCGGTGCCCCGGCCCGGACCCGCAAGCCCAAGGCGCGCATCGAGGCGGCGACCGCGATCGTCGAGGGCCGGCCCGACGCGCCGGCGCGTGACGGCGAGCTCGACCTCGGCTTCGGCGCACCGCGCCTCGGCGACAACGTCGTCGACCTGCACCGCATCGGCCATCGCTACGACGACGGGCGCTGGCTGTTCCGCGGCGTCGACCTGTCGCTCGACCCGCGGGCCCGCCTCGGCATCGTCGGCCCGAACGGCGCCGGCAAGTCGACGCTGCTCGACGTCCTCGCCGGCAACCTCGTGCCGGAGGAGGGCACCGTCGACGTCGGCTCGACCGTCGTGCTCGGCACGTTCTCCCAGCGCGGCGTCGAGCTCGACCCGGCGATGCGCGTCGACCAGGCGGTCGCCGGGCCGACCCGCCTGCCGGACTGGGAGGACGCCCGCTTCCTGGAGCGCTTCTGGTTCGACGCCGACGCCCAGCGCGCCCCGATCGGACTGCTGTCGGGCGGCGAGCGGCGGCGCCTGCAGCTCGTGCTGACCCTGCGCCGCCGGCCGAACGTGCTGCTGCTCGACGAGCCGACCAACGATCTCGACCTCGACACGCTGCGGGTGCTGGAGGACGTGCTCGAGGACTGGCCGGGCGCGGTCGTCGTCGTCAGCCACGACCGCGCGTTCCTGGAGCGGACCGTCGTCGACGTGCTGGCGATCGACGAGCAGCACCCAGGTCGTCTCGTTCCCGGCGGCCTGCCGGGGTGGGAGGCGGGGCGCGGTGGCGCGCCATCGGCGTCCTCCGGGTCGGCCAAACGTGGGATGGCGCCGGCGCGCCAGCGAGCGGCCGGGCGATCGCCGTCGACGCTGCGCCGGCTGCTGCGCGACGCCGAGCAGGAGCTGGCCGGTCACGAGCGCCGGCGCGAGCGGTTGCTCGCCGACCTCGCCGCAGCAGGCAGCAACCACGTCGCGATCGCCCGCGTCGGGCAGGAGCTGGCGGACACCGAGACGGCGCTCGCCGCCACCGAGGAGCGCTGGCTCGACCTCGCCACCGAGCTGGAATCGTCGACCTGACCCGTCTCGGCGGCGCCGGGCCTGGCCGTCATCCCAGTCGGTGGTGCTGGTGCGAGTCGCTGGCGTGGGCCCGTCCAGCGCGTGGGACTCGGACCTGGTGACGTGGGGAGACGGCGTTGGGTGGGTTGGGTGCCGAGGGCGTGGTCGAGGAGCCAGGGGCGAGCCAGCGCCCGACCATCTCGGACGTGGTGGCTTCGGTGAGGTGGACGCCGTCGGGGGCGCCAGTCGGGGGTCGTCGGCGCGGTCGGCCGCCCGTGACCAGCCGTCCACGTCGACGATGCCGACGCGCGGACCGGCGGCGCGGTGGACGGCGTCGATCACGCCGTACGGCAGCCGTCGTCGAAAGCGCAGCAACGTCGTCGTCATGGCGGCCGGCGCGGGCCGCGAACAGGGCGACGGCGCCGACCGCGAACGGCCACACGAGGTGGTACTGCTCCTCGACGGCAGGCGACCAGAGGTGCTCCATCGGCGGCTCGTGGGTGACGGTCGCGGCGAGCGCGTCGACGTAGCTTCGGTCCCCGAACACCCGCGTCCAGTTGAAGGAGCTGAACAGGGCGGCGCGCAGCTCGTGCCCGAACCCCGGCGCCGACGGGTACTCCCCGGACGACCGGGCCACGGCAATCAGCGCGGAGGCACAGCAGGCTCGCCGGCATCAGCCGCCTCACCCGCCAGGCGACGAACGCCAGCGGCCGCACCGTGCCCGTGCGGCGCACCTCGCCGACGGTGCGCTGGTGGTCAGGAAGCCGGACAGCGTGAAGAAGATCGACACGCCCACGAGCCGCCGCGCGTCCAGCCGAACCCGGCATGGAAGGCGAGCACGAGCACGACGGCCAGTGCCGGCAACGTCAGGATGCCGTCGACGGTGAGCGCGACGACGCGTGGTGTGGCGCGCGGGTCCGGATGGGCCAGCCGTCGCTGGCACACCCAACCCTCGGCGAGGACCGGCTCGACGAGCTGGCGTACGGCGGCGCCGCCGGCTAACAGACCGATTGACGTGCGGATCCACGCCAGGAACGTCCACTCCCGTGCCTGCTTCGGGGTCGGCGACATCGGCGACATCGGCGACGCCTCAGCGACCCGTGCCGCGACCCAAGTACATTCCGGGACGTCCCATCGAGAACGGAGCACAGCGTGGAGATCCAGCCGGTCCGTGTCGAGCAGCGCCAAGCCCTCGCCGACTTCGCCTCCCGCATCCCCGACCGCGATCGCTCGCTGGTCGACGCGCCGTTGCTCTCGCAGGTGGCCGTCGCCGGCTGGACGCAGGCCGTGCCGGAGCGTCGCCTCGCCGCGCTCGACGACGACGGCGCGGTACTCGGGCTCGTCACCGTCGTCCGAGGCGTCGGCTGGAGCAGCCACGTGGCCGACATGCGGGTGATCGTCGATCCCGGCGCCCGCGGCAGGGGCGTCGGCCGTCGCCTCGCCGACCAGGGCCTCGAGCTGGCCGGCGAGCTGGGGATGACCAAGGTGATGATCGAGGTGATGGCCGGCAACACGGGCGCGCTGGCGATGCTCGGGGCGCTCGGCTTCGAGGAGGAGGCCCGGCTGCGCGGCCAGGTCCGCGACAGCGCCGGTCAGATGCAGGATCTCGTCCTGCTCAGCCGCTGGTTGGAGGATCGACCGGCGGAGTAGCACGAGCGGGTGCTCGCAGGCTCACCCGTGACACGCGTCAGGGGTGCCAGGATCCGGCACCGGCCGAGCGGTACCGTGGCTCGACCGAACTGCCGGCCGAGACGGCATCGTCGCCACCGGCCCGCATCCTGAACGCACCCCGTCGAGGTTCCCCCACCATGACCGACCGCGACCGATCGACCGGCGCGCCCAGCGACGAGCTGCGCGCCGGCGTCGTCAACGCCCTCACCCGCCGCCGCCTGCTGACCCTCGCCGGCGGTGGCCTCGTGCTCGCCGCGTGCAGCGGTGGTTCGTCGTCGTCGAACACCACCGGCGCCGCCGCATCGACCCCGGCGTCGCTCCCGACCACCCAGGCGACGACGTCGTCGTCGTCGACCACCAGCACGTCGACGACGACCACGACGCTGCCGCCGACCACGACGCTGCCGCCACCGGTGCAGCCGCTGACAGGCCTGCCGCTCGAGGACCTGGCGCTCCTCGCCCGGCCGGCGCTCGTCGTCAAGGTCAGCAACGATCCTGGCGCCCGCCCGCAGACCGGGCTCAACGACCCGGACATCATCTTCGAGGCGTGGGGCGCCGGGCCGACCCGCTTCGCCACGGTCTGGCACAGCCGGGACGCCGACTTCGTCGGGCCGATCCGCTCGTGCCGCGAGCAGGACGTCAACCTCGTCGGCTCGTTCAACGGGGCGCTGTTCGCCTGCTCCGGTGGCAACCCCGGCAACATCGCCCTGCTGCGGAGCTCCGATCTGCTGCTGATCACCGAGGGTCAGGGGCCCGGCTGGGAGCTCGACCCCAAGCGCAGCCGGCCGCACAAGACCCACGCCGACACGGCGCAGCTGCGCACGAACGCCGGGCCCGATCGCAGCGGGCCGCCGCAGCAGTACCACTACCGCGCCGTCGGCGAGGCGGCCACGGCCGGTGAAGCGATGACCGGCTTCGACCTGCAGATGCAGCAGGTGGCGATCAAGTGGCGCTACGACCCGGCCACCGGCACGTACCTGCGTGAGCAGGCCGGCGCCCGACACCTGCTGACCGACGGCAAGCAGGTGTCGACGGAGAACGTGATCATTGCCTGGACCAACTACCAGCGCAGCTCGACCGACGCCCGCTCGCCGAACGGCGACACCACGGGCACGAACCCGGTCCACGTGTTCACCGGCGGCCGGATGATCACCGGGACGTGGACGCGCAACGACCGGCTCGAGCCGTTCGCCTGGAACGACGATTCCGGCGCCCCGATCCTGCTGACCCCCGGTCGCACGTTCGTCGAGCTGGCCAACGGCGGCCAGGGCAGCTTCCCCGGCGACGACGAGCTGACCCCGGTCGCGTAGGCGTCGGCCAGTCGTCGATCGTTGGCGGTGGCCCGGCCGGCGGGCGGATCACCGGCCGGGCCACGAAGTGTGCGCCGGCTACGCCGTCACGAGGACCTGTTCGAGCGGGGCACTGACGAGGCCGATCACCCGTGGCGCACCGGTGCCGCTGCGCCACCGCCACCGCTCGGCCGGTCCTTCGCCGCACCCGTCCGCGGCGAAGGACCGTGACCGTGAGAGCGACTGTGACGACCCGGCACGGCCGGCGATGCCGGCGACCGTCGAGCGCAGGGCGGTGGCGCTGCGGGCGCCGGCCCGGTGGCAATCCGGGTGGGGCCGGACGAGCACCTCGATGTCGTCGGCGACGACGAGCCCGGTGACGATGCGGCGCATCGTGCCGTCGGGTCCGAACACGTCGGTCCACGTCGGTGTGCGGCGGCGCCACACGATCGGGTCGTCGTCGGCCCGGGCGAGCGAGAGCGCAGCGGGGTCGAACCATGGCACGACGCCCTCGCCCGCCTCGTGGCCGGGGGCCGCCGGGCGGCCGTCGATGTGCCACGTGGCGTTGCAGCGGACGTGGACGGCGATGCCACCGGCGCCGAAGCGGACCGTCAGCGGCCGGGCCGTGGCAGGCGCGGTGCCGCTGTCGGTGCTCGTGCCGGGCGCCGCCCCGGTGTCGGTCTGGGCGTCGACGTCGGTCGTCGACCAGGCGAAGCGTCCGGCGGCCGCGGCGAGGAGGGCGCCGGCGCCGGCGACGACGTCCGGCCGGCGCAGCTCGCCGATCGCGGTGCGCACGTCGCCGGCGGGCAGCTGCCCGATCGCCCAGGTCTGGAACATCGAGACGAGGACGTCGGTGACGTCGATCGCCCCGGACACCAGCCGTGGCAGGCGCAGCGGCAGGTTGCGCGGGTCGCAGCGGAACGCTTGCCAGCAGGGGTAACGAGCGCCGAGCAGGTCGCGTAGCGCGTCGTTGTGCCGGGGGACGAGGTTGCCGAGGACGGCCGCGTAGGCATCCGAGAGACGAGGCTGATCCGGTCCCCACGTCCGGGTGGCGCCGGTGGTGACCTGGGTGTCGAAGAACCGCCAGCTGCGATCGGCGCCGGTACCCAGCTCGGCGTCGCCGAACACGGCGTGCAGCGACGTGGTGGCGACGCCGAGGCGGCGAGCCAGCGCGTTGCGCCACCGACGCTCGAAGATCGCCGGAGCCAGCGACGAGGCTGTCGCTGCCGGACGGTCGAGGGTGGCGGGTGTCATCGGTGCTCCTGCGTCGGTGAGGTGGGGTGATGGCATCGTCGGACGGCGGGCTGCACTGCCGCTCCAGCGCTGCTGCAGGCCGCCGCCACCACGGTGGGTGGCGCCCTTCGTGCGCAACGCCGTCGGCTGGTACGTTCGGTGGCAGCCGGTGGTTCGCGTCGAGCGGGTCCTGGCACCGCAGCAAGTCCAGGTTCCGGAGGTGGAGGTCGGGTGCAGATCGCCGTGCTCGGCCCCTTGCGGCTGGTCGACGACGGCGTGGAGCTGGCCCTGCCCGGTCGCCGGCAACGCACGCTGGTGTGCCGCCTGGCCGTGGCCGCCGACGAGCTCGTCCCGCGGCGGCGCTGGTCGAGGATCTGTGGGACGGCGCCCCGACGCCCGGCGCGGCGTCGACGCTGCAGAGCCACGTGTCGGCGGTTCGCAAGGTGCTCGGCGCCGGCCGCATCCGCTCGCAGGCGGGCGGCTACCGCCTCGTCGTCGACGAGGTCGACGCCCACCAGGTCACCGCGACGGCGGCGACGGCCAGGGATGCCGCTCGCGTCGGCGACTGGGACCGCGTCGGGCCGGCCGTCTCCGGGGCGCTGCGCCTGTACCGCGGTGAGCCGCTCGTCGACGCGGCCGGCGCGCTGCGGGCGCGCGGCGAGGTCAGCCGGCTGAGCGAGATGCGCCTGGAGCTGCGCGAGCTCGGCATCGACGCGCTGCTGGTCGCCGGCGACCACGCTGCGGCGGTGGCCGACGCCGAGGCCGTGCTCGCCGACGAGCCGTTGCGCGAGCGGGTCTGGGGCCAGCTGATGGTCGCGCTGCACCGCAGCGGCCGCCGGGCCGAGGCGTTGCGGGCCTACCAGCGGTTGCACCGCGGCCTGGGGGAGGAGCTCGGGCTGACCCCCTCGCCGGCCCTCGTGGCCCTCGAGACGGCGATCGCCACCGACGACCCCACGTTGACGACCGGCCTGCCGTGGGCGCCGCCCCGGCCGGCGCCGCCGCGCCCACCTGAGGTTGACGCCGGATCCGGCCGTTCTGGCGCGTTCGGTCGTCAAGAACCTGGCGACGCCGCGCCGTCGTCGGAGGTCGACGCCGGATCCGGCGGTGACGGTGCGTTCGGTCGTCAGGAACGCGCCGCCGGTTCGTCGGAGGTTGACGCCGGATCCGGCGGTGACGGTGCGTTCGTGCGTCGAGAAGCAGCCGGCGACGAGTTGCCGGCGTCGTTCGAGCTGCCACCGATCCTCCGCGACGCCGCGGACGCGCCGACGGTCGGGCGGGTCGACCAGCGCCGCGCCATCGACGAGGCGCTCGTCGCCCTCGCCGGCGGCCGCGGCGGGACGGTCCTGGTGACCGGCGAGGGTGGGATCGGCAAGACGACGCTGATCGCCCAGGCGGCCAGTGGTCGCCCCGACGTCACGGTGCTGTATGGCCGCTGCCTGGCCGACGGCGAGTTGTACTACCAGCCGTTCGTCGACGCCCTCACCGGGGCGCCGGCGGTGTTGCGGGCCGGCGTCGCCGACGAAGCTCGCCTGGCTCGGCCGGCGCGCCGGCGGCATCGGCCACGATCCCACCGGCGACACCACCGTCGACCGCTCCTTGCTGTTCCAGGGCGTCGAGCAGGTGCTCGCCGCCCTCGCCGCCCGGCGGCCGCTGGTGCTGGTGGTCGACGACCTGCACTGGGCCGACGGCGGCACCGTCGCCCTCGTCCGCCACCTGGTCGATCGCGTCGCCGACGAGCCGCTGCTGCTCGTGGTCGCGGTGCGTGCCGTCGACCTCGATCCCGACGATCCGGCCGGCGCACTGCTCGCCGACCTGCATCGGGCCCGCCGGCTCGTCCGCGTCGACCTCGACGGTCTCGGCGTCGACGACATCGCCGAGCTCGCCGCACGCTTCGGCTCGCCGCCGGAGGTCGCCGAGCGGCTCGCGTCGCTGACGTCCGGCAACCCGTACTTCGTCGCCGAGCTGCTGCGTCACGGCTGGCTCGGTCTCGACGGTGACGAGCCCCTGCCGGCCACGGTGTCCGACATGGTCCGCCGCCGCGCCGGTGCTGCCGGCCCCGACGTGGCCCGGCTGCTCGCCGGTGCGGCCGTGATCGGGCCGACGTTCGACGCCGCGCTCGTCGCCGAGGTCACCGAGCGGGCGCCGGGCGAGGTGCTCGACGCGCTCGACCAGGCGCTCGACCGCGGCCTGATCGTCGAGCAGGAGCAGCCGGGCGGGACGACCAGCCTGACGTTCACCCACGCCCTGGCCGCAGCGGCGCTGGCCGGCACGCTCAGCGCCAGCCGGCGGCGGGTGCTGCATCGGCGCTGCGCGCTGGCCCTCGCTCGCCGCCGGCGCGTCCCGCCGGCGGCGGTGGCGCAGCACTGGCTGAGCGGCTACGGGGCCGACGACGGCCCCGTCGTCGTCGAGGCGCTGCGCCGAGCCGGCGACGACGCGCTGGCCCAGCTCGTGCCGAGCGAGGCGCTGGCCTGGTTCGACCGCGCCATCGAGGTGGCCGACGACGTCGATCTCCCCGCCGCGGCACGCGCCCAGCTGCTCGTCGGCCGCGCCCGGGCGCTGTTCGACCTCAACGACGCGGACGCCGGCCCGGCGATCCGAGACGCGGTGGACGCTGCCGCGGCGAGCGGTGACGCCGAACTGCTCGCGGCCGCGGCCCTCACCGGCAGCCGGGGCTACGCCTCGTCGCTGCGCCCGGCGCGGGTCCACCGCGCCGCACTGCTGGAGCAGGCCGTCGAGGCCGACCCGTCGCCGCCGATGCGCTCCCGGCTGCTGGCCGATCTGGCGACCGAGCTGATGATGGTCGATGCCGGCCGGGCGTCGGCGCTGGCCCGCGAGGCGATCGACCTGGCAGTCGCGGCCGGCAGCGATGCCGATCAGGTGCATGCGCTCAAGCGCGCCGCGGCTGTCGGCTCGCCGCTCGTCGCCGACTGGATCTGGCCAATGCTCGGCCGGGCGACGGCGCTCGCCGAACGGCTCGGCGACCGCCTGTCGGCGTGGGAGCTGGCGGTGTGCTCGCGGCTGCTGGCCGCGGTGCGCGGTGACCGTGTCCGCCTCGACCTCGCGGCCGCAGCTGTCGCCGCACCCGGTCCGCTCGGCGAGCTGCCGTGGGTGCGTCTCGCCGTGGTGCTGGACCGCGCCCGGGTCGCCGTCATCGACGGCCGCCCGCACGACGCGATGGCCGCGGTCGACGATCTGTCGGCGATCGGCGCCGAGCACGGGCTGGCCGACGCGGCCACCTTCCGGGACATCTACGGCGGTGCCGCGTTGCGCCAGCTCGGCGAACGCCGAGGGTGGGAGCCGTTGGCGCCGTATCAGTCGTTCGACGCGGCCACCGCGGTCGACCTCGTCGACCTCGGCGACGCGGAGGAGGCGCAGACGCGCCTGGAGGCGGCCGTCGGCGGCCGGCCGCTCGCGGGCATGCCGATGAGCAACTTCTGGCTGTCGTTCGTCGGGTGCGCCGGTTACGCCGCGGCCCGCCTCGGCCGCGCCGATCTCGCGGGCGAAGCGGCGCAGCTGCTGGCCCCGCACGCCCACCGGACCGACGAGCTGGTCGGGCCGATCAGCCACGTCGTCGGGTTGTGCGCGCGGGTCGTCGCCCCGCAGGACGCGGCCCGCTGGTTGACCGAGGCCAGGGCCAGTGCCGCCCAGCAGCGCCTCGGCTTCGCCAGCGCGCTGATCGCCCTCGACCTCGCCGACGAGATGTCCACCGCCGGCGACGGGCGCGCCGCCGCCGACCTCGCCGGCGAGGCGCTGGCGCTGTCGAGCGAGCGCGGCTTTGCCGGGCTCGCCCGCCGCGCCGGCGTCCTGCTCGCGAGCTGAACCCGGCTCGCCCGTCACGACGCCGTCGACCACACCCAACGCCCCGACCGCCCAGGAGCGCCGACATGACCGCCACGCCACCCATCCCGAACCCCGGCCCACGCATGCCGATCCCGATCACCGACCCGGCGCCGACGACGATCCCCGCTGTCCTCCTGCAGCTCGACGCGGTCGTCGACTGGTCGATCGCCAACTCGTCGCCGATCGGCTACTTCGCCGCCGTCTACGGCGGGGTCACCCGCCAGGTCCAGAGCGGCATCGCCGAGGGGCTGTTCGACGACGGCTCGCGGATGGAGCGCTTCGACGTCACGTTCGCCTCCCGCTACCTCACGGCGCTCGACGGCTGGCAGCGCGGCCGGCCGATCACCAGGTCGTGGCAGCTGTCGTTCGATGCCGCGGCGAACGAGCAGCTGATCGTGCTCCAGCACCTGCTCCTCGCCGTCGACGCGCACATGAAGCTCGACCTCGGCGTCGCCGCGTCGACGATCGCCCCGGGCGCGGCGATCGATTCGTTGCGCGACGACTTCGACCGGATCAACACCGTGCTCGATGCCCTCGTCCCCGGCGAGAAGGCCGCCGCCGAGCGGATCTCGCCGGCGCTGCGCGACCTCGACCAGTTCGGTCGGCTGTCGGACGCGCTCGTCGAAGCGGTGATCGTCGGCTGGCGGGAGCACTCGTGGACGAACGCCACCGAGCTGGCGATGCTCGTCGACCCGGCGCTGGCTGCGGCGGTCGCCGGGCTCGACGAGCGCGTCGCCGCCGACGGCAACCGCATCGTCATGGTCGACCCGGCGCTCGCCGAGCTGCTCGCCGAGGTCCGCCGCCGCGAGTCGCACGACCCGGCCGAGATCATCGCCGCGCTGCGCGACGGCTCGGTGCTGCCGCGCGATCCGCGCACGCTGCCGTTCGGGGACCTCACCCCGCCACCGGTGCCGCCCGAGCGCAACCACGTCATCGTCGTCGGCGCCGGCGTCGGCGGCCTGACCGCGGCCCACGAGCTGGCCGAGCGCGGCTTCTCCGTCACGGTGCTCGACGACCGCGACGTGGTCGGTGGCAAGGCCCGCAGCTACCCGGTGCCGGAGACCTCCACCGGCGGGCGCCCCGGGCTGCCCGGCGAGCACGGCTTCCGGTTCTTCGCCGGCTTCTACCGTCACGTCATCGACACGATGAAGCGGATCGGCACGGACGACGCCCAGGGCACCGCGTTCGGCCACCTCGTCGACGCCACCCGCTTCGAGCTGGCCCGCACCCAGCACCCGGCAGTCCTGTGGGAGGTCGGCCCGCCGAGGTCACTCGACGACATCCGCCAGTTCGTGCACAACCTCGCCGCCGGGCAGTGGGGCCTGTCGGCGGACGACGTCGCCCACCTCGCCGCCTGCATCGCCACGCTGCTGACCAGCTGCGACGACCGCTACCTCGGCGAGTGGGAGGACGTCTCGTGGTGGGACTTCGTCGGTGCCGCCGAGCGCTCGACGGACTATCAGCAGCTCGTCGGGGCACTGACCCGCCCGTTCGTCGCCGCGGTGCCGACGCAGATGAGCACGCGCACCGGTGGGCACGTCGTGCTGCGGCTGATCGGCGCGTCGATGGAGTGGGACGGCCACGAGGACCGGGTGCTCGACGGGCCGACGAGCGAGGTGTGGATCGAGCCGTGGCACCGCCACCTCGAGGCGATGGGCGTGCGCTTCGACTTCGACAGCCGCGTGACGGGGCTGTGTGTGGAGGACGGCCGGGTCACCGGTGTCGAGGTCGTCGAGTCGCACGGCGCGGCGACGAACCTCGCCGCCCAACCGCCGACCGTGCTGAGCGCCGACTGGTACGTGCTCGCCGTCCCCGCCGACATCGCCGGTTCGCTGCTCGCCCCGGTGGCGGCGGTCGACCCGAGCGTCGCCGGGGTGAGCAAGCTGACCAGCGCGTGGATGAGCGGCGTGCAGCTGTACCTGGCCACCGACGAGACGATGGCCCACGGCCACGTCCTGTACCTCAACTCGCCGTGGTCGCTGACGTCGATCTCGCAGGCGCAGTTCTGGCCGGACGTGCACCTCCCGTCGCTCGGCGACGGCAAGGTCAACGGGATCATCAGCGTCGACATCTGCGACTTCGACACGCCCGGTCTCAACGGCAAGGCGGCCAGGGACTGCTCCCGTGAGGAGATCGTCGCCGAGGTCATCGCCCAGCTCGCCGCCCACCAGGACGAGGGCGGCAGGCCGCTGATCGACCCGGCGAACGTGATCGCCGCCAACGTCGACGACGACATCCGCTGGCCGGATCGTCAACCATCGATCAACGTTGAGCCGATGTTGATCAACACGGTCGCCTCCTGGCCGCTGCGGCCCGACGCGACGACGAAGGTCGCCAACCTCGTGCTGGCCAGCGACTACGTGCGCACGAACACCGACCTGGCGACGATGGAGGGCGCCAACGAGGCGGCCCGCCGCGCCGTCAACGCCCTGCTCGTGGCGTCCGGCAGCGGCGCACCGCCGTGCAAGTTGTGGACGTTCGACCACCCGCTGTGGGCTGCGCCGTTCCGGGCCCTCGACCAGTTGCGCTGGGACCTGTTCGGACGCCACCGGCACCCTCCGGTGCCGACCAGTTGACGAGCCGCCTAGTCTTTTCGCCGTGAAGTTGCTGCGACGAGCACTCGGTGCGCTGGCCCTTGCCGGGGCGATCGGCGCGGCGATGCGCACCCGTGGGCGCGGCGGTGTGCCGCCCCAGGAAGGCGGCTGGCGCGAGGTGCCGCCGCCGGCGTCCGGCGGGGCGACGGCGCCGTCGCCGCCGTCGCCGTGACGGACCGTCTCGGCCCGGTCGTCGGCATCGTCGGCTGCGGCGTCACCGGCGGTCAGGTCGCCACCCACCTCAACGGGTTCGCCGTCGACGGCCGCCGCGCCGGGCTGATCGTCCACGACGACAACACGCCGGCCGCCTGCCGGCTGGCGTCGTTCGTCGGCGGGGTGGCGACGGAGCAGCTCGAAGATCTCGCCGCGGCCGACGTCGTCGCGTTCTGCCAGCCGGGTCCGCACGCCGCGTTGGCGGCGCGGTTCCTCGACGCCGGCGTCGCCGTGGTGTCGATCAGCGACCATCCCGACGACGTCATCGACCTGCTCGGCCTGACCGGTGACGGCCGGCCGCCGCTGGTGATCGGGGCGGCGATGGCCCCCGGCCTGTCCGGCCTGTTGGCCCGCTCGCTCGCCGGGCAGCTCGACGTCGCCGACGAGGTCCACGTGGCCATCAGCGGCACCGGCGGCCCGGCGTGCGCACGGCGGCACCACGACGCGCTCGGTTCTCGGGCGCTCGGCTGGGCCGACGGCGACTGGGTCGAGCGGCCCGGCGGCAGCGGGCGTGAGCTGTGCTGGTTCCCCGACCCGATGGGCGCCCGCGACTGCTACCGAGCCGCGCACGCCGATCCGGTGCTGCTGCACTTCGCCTTCCCCGAGGTCGAGCGGATCACCGTCAAGGTCTCTGCCACCCGCCGCGACCGGTTGACGGCGCGCCTGCCGATGCTGCGCCCGCCGCACGTCGGCGGCAACCTCGGCGCGGTGCGCGTCGAGCTGCGCGGCGCGCTGGCAGCTGGCGAGCGCTGGACCGTGATCGCGGGGGCGGCCGGTCGCACCGCTGGCCTGGCCGCCGCGGTGTGCACCGCTGCGGTCGAGGCCTGTGCCGAAGGGCTCGTGCCCCCCGGCGTGCACACCCCGGGCGACGCGGCGCTGGAACCCGCCGGCCTGCTGGCTCGCGCCGTCGGCCATGGTGTGACGATCCAGGAGTTCACCGGCGTGGCGAGACCGTCGACATGGTGAGCCCGACGTGACGAACCGCCGTTGAACGTTCCCTGGCTCCCCGAGGGGGGCACGCTCGCCCTGCCGGACCGGGGCGAGGTGTTCTTCCGTCGTCACCGTCACCCCGACCCCGACGCGCCGACGATCCTGCTGCTGCACGGCTGGACGGCCAGCGCCGACCTGCAGTTCTTCAGCGCCTACGAGGCGCTCGCGCAGCGTTGCTCGTTCGTCGGCATCGACCACCGCGGCCACGGCCGCGGGATGCGCACCCCGGACCCGTTCACGCTGGAGGACTGCGCCGAGGACGCCGCCCAGCTCGTCCAGGCGCTCGGCATCGGGCAGGTGATCCTGATCGGCTACAGCATGGGCGGCCCGATCAGCCTGCTGCTCGCCCGCCGCCACCCCGAGCTGGTGCGGGCGATCGTCGTGCAGGCGACGGCGATGACGTTCGCCACCTCGTTCGTCGACCGCCTGCGCTGGCGCACCGTGCGCCTCGTCGGCCCGCTGGTGCGCTCGTGGGCGTTCCCCCGCTCGGTTCGCTACGCGCTGCGCAAGCTGCTCGGCGACGGGCACCCGTTCAAGCGCTACGCCGGCTGGCTCGCCGGCGAGGTCAACCGCAACGACGCCCTCGCCCTCGTCCAGGCCGGCCGGGAGCTGAGCACGTTCGACGCCACGCCGTGGACCGGCATCCTCGGCAAGCCGGCCGGCTCGCTGATCACCACCGGCGACCACCTGGTCCCGCCCCGCCGCCAGCGCGCCCTGGCCGCTGCGCTCGGCGCCACCGTCGCCGAGGTGCACGCCGACCACCTCGCTGCACTCGTCGCCCCCGACGCCTACGTCGCCGCGACCATGTCCCTCCTCGACCGTCTGACGTAGACGTCGAGGCGCATCGGCGGCTGGCGCCGCCGAGCCGTGTCGTTCAGCCGCGCACCAGATCGGTGACGGCGGCGACGATGCCGTCGGTGTCGAAGCCGTAGTGGTGGTACAGCTCGTCGGGCGGCCCGACGAGGCCGAACACGTCCGGCACACCGAGTCGGCGCACGGTGCAGGCGATGCCGCTGCCGGCGACCACCTCGGCCACGGCGCTGCCGAGACCACCGATGACGGTGTGGTCCTCGACGGTGACGATCCGTCCCGTCTCCGAGGCGGCGGTGAGCACGGCGTCGACGTCGAGCGGCTTGATCGTGTGCATGTCGAGCACGCGGGCCCCGATGCCGAGCTCGGCGAGGCGCTGTGCCGCCCAGATCGCCTCGTTGGTCACCGTGCCGCAGACGATGATCGTGGCGTCGTCGCCCGGGGCGGCGAGGATCGCCCGGCCGATCTCCAGGCGCGTGTCGGCGTCGTACACGACGGGGTCGTTGCCGCGGCCGAGGCGGATGTACACCGGCCCGGGCATCGCGTAGGCCTGCTCGACGAACTGGGCGAGCTGCAGCGGGTCGCCGGGGGCGATGACGGTCATGTTCGGCATCATCCGCATCACGCCGACGTCCTCCATGCCCTGGTGGGTCGGGCCCATCACGCCGCCGGACAGCCCGCCGACGGTGGCGATGATCTTCACCGGCAGGTTCGGGTAGGCGATGTCGGTGCGCACCTGTTCGTGAGCGCGCATCGAGGCGAACGTGGCGAACGTCGACACGAACGGCACCTTGCCGTCGAGCGCCAGCCCGGCGGCGACACCCATCAGGTTCTGCTCGGCGATGCCGACGTTGAAGAACCGCTCGGGGTGGATCTTCTTGAAGTCGCCGAACTTGTTCGTGCCCATCAGATCGGCGGTGAGGGCGACGACGTCGGGGTGCGCCGTCGCCAGGTCGGCGATGGCCCGGCCGTACACCTCGCGCGCCGACGCCCGCTCGACCATCTCGAGCACGCTCATGTTCACCCGGCCCACGACGACACCTCCTCACGCGCCGCGGCGTGGCGGGCGTCGAGCGCCGCGCAGCACGCCTCGAGCGTCTCCGCGTTGATCGTGCCGGCGTGCCACGCCTGCTCGTTCTCCATGAAGTCGACGCCCTTGCCCTTGATCGTCGTGCCGACGATGACCGTGGGCACGTCAGAAGCTCGGGTCGGGGAGGTCGTCGACCGCGGCGACGAGCTCGGGGATCGAGTTGCCGTCGACCTCGACCACCCGCCAGCCGAAGGCGGCGAACTTCGGGCCGATCGGGTTCACCCGCATGACGTCGTCGACGAAGCCGTCCATCATCAGGTCGTTCTTGTCGATGAACGCCACCACGTTGCCGAGCCGGTAATGCGCAGCCGCCATCACCGCCTCCCACACCGATCCCTCGTTCAGCTCGCCGTCGCCGAGCAGCGTCACGCAACGGTTGCGCCGCCCGTCGAGACGAGCGGCCAGCGCCATGCCGACGATGATCGACAGGCCGTGCCCGAGCGATCCGGTGGACGTCTCCACGCCCGGCAGGTGGTTGCGGCACGGGTGCATCCCGAAGCGGGTGCCGAGGTGGGCGTAGGTGGCGTAGATCTCCTCCACGTCGAAGAAGCCACGGTTGGCCATCGAGATGTACAGCGCCCCGGCGCCGTGGCCCTTGCTGAGCACGAAGCGATCGCGGTCGGGCCACTCGGGGTCGGCCGGGTCCACGTGCAACAGGTGCTCGAAGATCACGGTCATCTCGTCGGTCATCGACAGGTCACCGCCGATGTGCAGCGTGCCGGACGTGTGCGCCAGGCGCAGCAAGCGCTTGCGCATCTCCAGGGCGCGGTCCTCGAGGCGCTCGATCGTTGCGGCGTCGGTCATCGAGCCTCCGTTCCGGCGAAGTCGAACACCGTCTTGACCGTATCGCCGTCACGCTGCGCGGCGAAGCCCTCCGCGTACTGCTCGGGGGCGAACGGGGTGACCAGCTCGCCGAGCCCGAGGCTCGGGGCGATGGCCAGCGAGCGGGGGAACACGTACGGCGCCTGGTACACGCCGGTGACGAGCGTGATCTCGCGCAGGAACGCCCGGCCGAGCGGGATCTCCAACGTCGACCCCGGCGCGTAGGTGGCGAGCAGCTCGACGGTGCCGCCGCGGGTGGCCGTCTCCATCGCCGCCGCGCAGGCCACCGGCGCACCCGACGTCTCGATCACCACGTCGAACCCGTCGCCGTCGGTGATCACCATCGCCTGCTCGACGACGTCGCCGGCAGTCGGGTCGACGACATGGGCTGCGCCGCGTGCCGCGGCGAGGTCGCGCTTGGCGGCCACCGGATCGATCAGCGTCAGCTCCACCGCCCCGCTCAGGCGGGCCAACGAGGCGGCGAGCTGGCCGATGCCGCCCCCACCCGACACCGCCACCGTGGTGCCCGGATGGATCGGGCACAGGTCGACGCCGCGCATCGCCACCGACACCGGCTCGACGACCGCCGCCTCCTGCAGCGTCAGCCCGCGCGGCAGCGCGAACACCTGCTGCTCGTCGAGCACGACCACGTCGGACATGAACGACGTCGTCGCCCGCACCGCCGAGCAGAACTGCTCCCGGCCGCTGCGACACGCTCGGCACGCCCCGCAGTAGCGGTTGAAGTAGAACGTCACCGCATCGCCGGGCTGCAGGCCCTTGGCCGTCGCCGCCGGGCCCACCTCCACCACCGTGCCGGACGCCTCGTGACCGAGCGGCACCCGCCGGGCGTTGCCGAACAGGTCGTCGAAGTCGCCGCGCAGCATGTGCAGATCGCTGCCGCACAGCGACGCCGCGGCGACGGCGATCTTCACGTCGCTCGGCGACCGCAGCGTCGGCTCGGGAACGTCGTCGAGCGTCAGCCCGGGCCGGGTGTAGAAGATCTGGCGCACCGCTCAGTCCAGGCGGGCCGGCAGGAACGGGCGCAGGTCGGGCTCGCCGGTCCAGGCGGTGAGCGCACCGTCGATCACCAGGTTGTGGCCGGAGATGTAGCTCGCGTCGTCGGATGCGAGGAAGCAGATCGACGCGGCGATGTCCTCCGGCGTGCCCAGCCGCTTCATCGGGATGTTCGCCATGTACTGCTCGAACAGCTCACCGACGTCCATCAGCCCGGGGTGGCTGTTCACCGGGCCGGGCGCCACCGAGTTCACCCGCACCCCGTCGGGCCCGTGCTCGACCGCCAGGTAGCGGGTGAAGTTGACCACCCCGCCCTTCGCCGCGTAGTACGCCGACAGGCTCTTGTTCGCCCCGAGCCCGGAGATCGACGAGGTGTTGACGATGTTGCCGCGCGACGCCCGCAGGTGCGGCATGGCCGCCTTGGCGCCGTAGAAGATCGAGCTCAGATCGATGTCGATCAGGCGCTGCCACTGCTCGACGCTGAGCTCCTCGACCGTGCCGACGATGGCGCGGCCGGCGTTGTTCACCAGCACGTCCAGCCGCCCGTGCCGAGCGACGGTGGTCTCGACCAGATCCACCACCTGCTCGAACACGCTCACGTCGGTGACGTGCGCACTCAGCCGATCGGCCTCTGCCTCTGCCTCGACGAACGCGGTCAGCAGCCGCTCGTTGACGTCCGCTGCCACCACGGTCGCGCCCTCTGCCAGGAAGCGCCGCACCGTCGCCGCACCGATCCCGTGCGCCGCCCCGGTGACGATCACCACCTTGCCGGCATGCCGCGTGCTGTCCATCAACCACTCCCAACTGCGCAGCCACCCACTGGCCGGCCGCCACAGTCCACTCGACCACCACCTGCGCCGGGCAATCGAGGATCGACGGCGGCGCTTCGTGTCAGGCGCCGGTCAGCCGGCCCGCCAGCTCGACGAGGCGGCGGCGTCCTCGTCCCATTCCGTCCGCAGCGCGTTGATCACCGTCCAGCCCTGCGTGCGCAGGGCGAGGTGACGGTCCAGGTGCGCGGCGATGCCGTCGGGATGGAGGTCGCAGACGATCGCCACCGGTCGCCGATGCCGGATGGTGGCGATGTCCAGGATGTGCCGGCCGGTGGGGTAGGCCGTCTCCACGGTGACGCCGGCCAGGCGAAGGTCGGCGGCGATCGAAGCGGCCCAGTCGCTCAGCGCCGCGGCCGGTGGCGGTGGTCCCGGTGGCGAGTCGGCGGCGGCGATGTAGGAGCCGAGCACCGAAGCGGGATCGGGATGGCAACTGGTGACGAGGACCATCGCGTTGCGGACGCGGGTCAGCATCACGGCGAGCAGGTGTGGATCGTCGACGAACGCCCAACCGGCGGTGTCGTCGTCGACCAGGCCCAGCGAGCAGATCACGACGTCGCGCTCGTTGCCCTGGAAGCCGTGCACCGTGCCGACGCGCAGGTTCATGGTCACGAGCTCAGCGGCGCCGAACGACGCGAGCACGGCCCGCTCGATCGCGTCGGCCTGGGCTCGGAACGGCGTCATCACCCCGACGCTGCGCCATGCGGCGGCGTTGCGCCGGAGGAGATCGAGGATCATGTCGATCTCGGCGGGCACCGTGCCGTCGCGACGCTGACCGTTGGTGATCCGCAGGTCGACGCAGTCGATCGTCTCGCTGACCGGCGTACGCGTCGCCACCCTCAGACGGCCGTCGTAGATGCGCTCGGCGACCACCTCGATGAGGTGCGGGGCCGAGCGGAAGTGCTCGTCCAGGGCGATCGCCGGCACCACGGCGGCCGCCGCGTCGAACAGGCTGTTGCGCCGCACGTCGAGTTGGGAACGGTCCTCGGGGCGAGCCCGCCAGCCGGTCGCTGCGTCGGAGCACCGCGACACGAGCGCACCCAGCTCGGCGGCGTCGCCGGCGAGCGCGGCCGGGGCGATGCGTCGTACCGCATCGAGCGCGTCCTGCCCGTCGGCAGACAGCCGCCACTCGGCGCGCAGCGACTCGGCAGCCTGCTCGGCGACCGCGTCACGCCGCGCGATCGCCGTCGACAGCGCCGCCGCGGCCGCCTCCAACGTCGTCTCGTCCACCGGTTGCAGCTCGCCGTCGGCGAGGCGTTGCGCGAGCTTCGCCCGGCGTTCGCTCGACCCGAACACGACCGGTGGCACGCCGGGCTGGCGGGCCATCAGATCGACCAGCGCGTCGACAGCGGCCTCGCCGCGGGCCGCGAGGAGCACGCTCTCCTCCCGGGGCAACGCATCGCACACCAAGCTCACCAGCGTGTGGCTCTTGCCGGTGCCCGGCGCGCCGGCCATCACCGTCACCAGCCGATGGCGGGCGGCGCGCACCGCGTCGTGCTCGGCGCGTCGTCAGCGGCAGCGCGGCTTCGACGGGCTCGTCGTCGGCCACCCACGTCGCGTCCACACCGGCGTAGACCGCGTGGAACGCCGTGGGCTTGGTCAGCTGTACGGCGTCGCGTCGTCGCGAGCGCCGCCGATCGCCATCCGCTCCAGGAAGCCGGTGGACTCGGGCGCCGGCGGCGAGGTCAGCAGCATCACGTCGCTGTCCAGCCAACGGAACCACTCGAGCGACACGCTCAGCCCGGCGTCGGGCCGTGCGGGTGCCGGCGTCAGTTCGGACAGGACACCGAGCGCCGCCGCGGCCCGCGCCGCCACCCGCCCGTCCACGCTCACCGCAGCGAACCTATGCGCCGGTCGGCGCAGCCTGTGCAAATCCGACGAGCTGGTGACGGTGGCCGGTGTCAACATCCCGTGATGGGAGATGCACCGCCGATCTACCTCGTGACCGGGATCATGGCCGCCGGCAAGTCGACCGTCGCGCAGGCGCTGGCCGAGCGCTTGCCGCGCAGCGTGCACCTGCGCGGTGACTCGTTCCGCAAGTTCATCGTCAACGGCCGTGCCGAGATGACGCTCGAACTGTCCACCGAAGCCCGAGCCCAGCTCGACCTGCGCCACGAGCTTGCCGCCTCCACGGCGTGTCGCTACGCCGAAGCGGGGTTCGCCGTCGTGTTGCAGGACGTCATCCTCGGCGCCGATCTCGCCGCGATGGTGCGGCGGATCACCGCCCGCCCCCTCCACGTCGTGGTGCTCGCTCCAGCGGCGGCCGCGGTCGAGGCGCGTGAAGCGGCCCGCGCCAAGTCCGGCTATGGCTCGATGACGCCCGCCCAGTTCGACGCCGCGTTCCGAGCCGAAACCCCCGCCATCGGCCTCTGGCTGGACACCACGACGCTCACCGTGGCCGAGACGGTCGACCAGATCCTGAGCCAACCGGAACGATCGCTCGTCGAGTGAGGCCGAGGACGCCGACGGGCCCGGGCGTTGAGGTCGGTCTTCATCAGCCAGTCGAAGAGCACGATCGCGTCAGCGCGCCACATCGTGACGGTCACGGTTGGCAGCGAGGCGTTCACACATGCAGATCGTCCGATTCGGCGCTGCCGAGGCGTCCGCAGATCGTGCCGAGGACTTGACTCCACACACTCCCTGTGGAGCGTCCTCGAGATATCGCGACTGATCGCGAGTGGCTGGCTGCGCTCTGGCGCTCGCCACCTTCTCGGATCGACCCGTGACCTAGCATCGCTCCGTGGAGTTCGTCGACCCTCGAGGGGTGCCTGCCGCGGCGATCGAGCCGTACACCGGTCGGGTTGCGTTGGCCGCCGGCGAGAAGGTCGGGCTGTTCGCCAACGGCTTTCCGGACTCGGTGAGGTTCCTCGAGCACGTCGGCGCCGCGCTGCAACGGCTCGTGCCGGGCATCGCCGTCCAGCTCTGGAACAAGGGCAACGCGTCGATGCTGGCCAGCGAGCAGCACCTCGGCGAGATCCAGGCCGAGTGCACGGCCGTCGTCGCCGCCTACGGCCATTGAGGCAGCTGCACCTCCGGCACCGTGCGTGACGGGATCGAGCTGGCTCGCCGAGGGCGCGCCGTCGTCGCGCTGGTGACCGACCACTTCTGGCAGCAGGGCGACCTCATCGCCCTGTCGAACGGGATGCCCGACGTGCCCCGGCTGCGCCTGCCGCACCCCGTCGCCGGCAGTGGCGACGCGGCGATGGAGCGGTTGGCCGACACCTTGGCACCGCGGATCGTCGCCGTGCTGCGCGGCGAGGGCGACGCCGACAACGAGCGGCTCGCATCGTGAGCGAAACCGCCCTGCTCACCGCCGCCGGCGAGGCCGATGCACTCGAGCAGCTCCACCGCCTCGGCTGCACCGACGGCCTGCCCGTCGTCATCCCGACGCCGGCGCGCGTCGAGCGGTTCGTCCTCGCCTCCGGCCAGGACCCGACGGCGAGCCTCGGCGTCATGGGGCCGCTCGGCGCGACGACCACTGTCGAGAAGGTCGCCGCCAACGCGGTGATGGCCGGCTGCGAGCCCGACTACATGCCGATCGTGGTCGCCGCGCTGCGCGCCCTGCTGCGCCCCGAGTACGACCTCTCCGAGGCGCAGAGCACCACCCATTCGACGTCGCCGCTGATCGTCGTCAGCGGGCCGCAGGCGCAGATGTGCGGCATCGCCGGCGGGTTCGGCGCGCTCGGCCCCGGCTTCCGGGCGAACGCCTCGATCGGCCGGGCGGTGCGCCTGTGCCTGATGAACATCGGCGGCGCCAAGCCGGGCGTGTCCGACATGGCGCTGCTCGGCCACCCCGGCAAGTTCACGATGTGCCTCACCGAGAACGTCGACGAGTCGCCGTGGCCGGCGTGCTCCGTCGACGCCGGCTTCGACCCGTTCGACTCGGTCGTCACCGTCATCGGCGCCGAGGCGCCGCACTCGGTGGTCTTCGTCGACGACGCCGACGACCCCAGCTCGCCCGAGCGCCTGCTGCGCGTCGTCGCCGGGACGATCGCCAACCGCGGTTCGAACAACGCGTTCTTCCGCACCGGCTCGGTCGCCGTCGCGCTGAACCCCGAGCATGCCGCGGTGCTCGGCCGTGCCGGGCTGTCGCGCACCGACGTCCAGCGCGAGCTGCATCGCTTCGCCACCAACCGCCTCGGCGATCTGCGGGCGCTGGTCCCGGCGTTCGGTGGTCGCGGCGGCGACGACGATCCCGTCCCGGCCGTGCCGTCCCCTGAGCAGATCCTCGTGCTGGTCGCCGGCGGCGGCGGGTTGTACTCGTCGGTGTTCCCGACGTGGTCGGCGGGCGCGCACCACAACCCGATCATCCGCGAGCTGATCGAGGTCGATCAGGCCTGCGCCATCCCGGTCCGCCCCTCCTGAGAGATCGCCACCGACCCAACATGCGGCGAGTGCCGAAGCGCAGCGGAGGCGGCGAGCACGGCAGGCGCAGGGAGCAGCTTGGCTGCGACCGAAGCACGAACGGCTCAATCTCGAAGCGCGCGCTGCTCCAGGTTGTCGAGGCGCTCGCTGATCCGGTCGAGGGCGGCGACGAGGCGGTCGACGTGCTCGTCGATCTCGTCGGTGGTCACCGCGTTGCGCAGCGCCAGGCGCACGCCGGCCAGCTCCCTGGCGAGGAACTCGGTGTCGGCCTGGGTGCGCTCGGCGGTGCGCCGATCCGTCTCGGCCTGCGTCCGGTCGCGGTTCTCCTGGCGGGTCTGGGCGAGGAGGATCAGCGGCGCCGCGTAGGCCGACTGGGTGCTGAACGCCAGGTTGAGGAGGATGAACGGGTACGGGTCCCACTTCCACGTCAGCAGGGCGATGTTCAGCGCGATCCAGAGCACGACGAAGATCGTCTGGAACGCCAGGAACCGGGCGGTGCCCAACGTGCGGGCGATCGCCTCGGCGAAACGCCCGAAGGCCTCCGGGTCGTAGCGCACACCCCAGCGGGCGCGGCGCCGGGGTGCGGTCAGGTCCTCGTGGCGCTTCACGTCGCCCCGGCCGGCGTGCCACCGCGCGGCGCGCTCCCGGTGAAGGCCGCCACCCGCCGGCGCTGGCGCCAGCCGGTCGGCAGGGTGCGGTCGAGGACGTCGTCGACGGTGATCGCCCCGAGCAGGCGCTCGGCCCGGTCGGTGACGCCGACGGCGAGCATGTTGTAGCTGGCGAGGCGTTCGGCGACGTCGCGCTCGGGCAGGTCCGGTGGGATCGTCGGCTCGTGCTCCAGGCACTCGCCGAGGGCGCGGTGCGGCGGTTCGCGCAGCAGCCGCTGGAAGTGGACGACGCCGAGATACGTGCCCGTCGGCGGCTTGAACGGCGGCTGGACCACGAACACCTGGGCGGCGATGCTCACCAGCCAGTCCGGATCGCTGATCTCGGCGAGCGCGTCGGCGACGGTGGCGCGCGGTCCGAGGATGATGATCTCCGGGGTCAGCAGCGCGCCGGCGGTGCCGTCCTCGTAGGAGAGGAGGCGGCGCATGACGTCGGCGTCCTCGGCGTCCATCGCCTCGAGGATCCGGTCGCGCTGCTCGCCCGGCATCTCGGCGAGCAGGTCGGCGAGGTCGTCCTGTTCCATCTCGTCGAGCACGTTGAGCACCCGCTCCATGTCGAGGCCGTCGATGATCCGGATCTGCTCGGCCTCCGGCAGCTCCTCGAGCAGGTCGGCGAGGCGCTCGTCGTCCATCGCCTCGGCGAGCTGGCGGCGCTGGGTGAGCGGCATCGCCCGCACGAACCCGGCGACGTCGCTCGGGTGCATGTCGCGCAGGCGGGCGGCCTCGGCAGCCATCTCCGCCCCGGCGACGCCGGCGAACAGGCCGGGGACGTCGTCGAAGTCGACGAGCCGGTACGTCGGCCTGCGGCGCAGCGCCGAGCGCTTGGCGAGGCGCACCTTGGCCGGCTCCCACCACGTCGTGCGACCGTCGCCGTGCGGGCGCAGGGCGATGTCGCTGACGGTCTCGTCGCCGACGCGCGAGTCGATCAGGTCGCGGCCGACGAGGATCTCGCCGCGGCGCGGCTTGAACGGCTTGAGGTCGACGTCCCAGCTGCGCAGCTGGGCGCCGTCGCTGTCGAGCGAGCCGAGTCGGGCGGCGTTGACGAAGATCCTGCGGCGTTGGCTGGTGGCGACGAAGCCGAGCACGCGTGGCGGCGAGCCGCCGGCGGCGGGGATGACGACGACGTCCTCGATCCGCCCGATGGTCGAGCCGCCGGCGTCGAGCAGCGGAAGGCGCATCACGCGGAACGCGTAGATGAGCTCCCCTGCCATGCCCGCACGTTACGTGCTCGGGGAGCCCTCGGCATGGGAGGTGACCACGATCTCGACCAGCGTGTCGCCGTAGGCCACACCGCCGCCCCACTCGGTGAGCGTGGGGTTGGTCAGCGAGTTGGCGACCAGCCCGTCGGGATGGTCCTGGCGCCACCAGCCGAACGGGATGGCGACGACGCCGGGGCGCAGCCGGCAGCTGATCCGCGCCGGCAGGCGCAGCGCGGCCCGGTCGTTGCGGACCTCGACGCACTGGCCGTCGGCGATGCCGCGCACCGCGGCGTCGCCGGGATCGAGCTCGACGAACGGGCCGCTCTCGCGGCCACCGTGCCCGGGCAGCTGCGAGTAGCCGGTGTTGAGGAACCGCTGGTGGTGCTTGGGCGTCAGCAGGCGCAGCGGGTAGCGGGCGGCGAGGTCGCCGTCGCCGAGCGGCGACTCGCGCGGCGCGACGAACGTCGGCAGCACGGGGTGCCCCTGGGCGGCGAGCGCGTCGCTGCGCAGCTCGACCTTGCCGGAGATCGTCGGGAAGTGCCCGTCGGCGAACGGGCGACCGTCGGCGGGGTAGTGCGGTGTGCGCACGAAACCGGTGCGGCGCAGCTCGTCGAGGTCGATGCCGCTGCCGTGCAGTGCGGCGCGCAGCACGGTCATGTCGTCGTCGAACAGCGCTGGCTCCGTGAAGCCCATCGCCCTCGACAGCCGGCGGAACAGCTCGCTGTTGCTGACGGCCTCGCCCCGGGGCGTGATCGCCGCCTCGTTCCAGCCGAGGTACAGGTGGCCCCACGACGTGACCACGTCGGTGGCCTCGATCTGCGTCGTCGCCGGAAGGATCACGTCGGCGTAGCGAGCCGTGTCGGTCATGAACTGCTCGTGGACGACGGTGAACACGTCGTCGCGGGCCAGGCCGCGGCGGACGCGCTCGGCGTCGGGGACGATCACCGCCGGGTTGGCGTTCCACACGATCATCGCCGTCACCGGCGGGTCGAGCGGCCGGCCGTGCTCGTCGAAGCCGTCGAGGATCTCGCCCAGACGGCTCATGTTCAGCTCGCGCGGCAGCGGCGTGCGGGCCAGCTCCGGGCGGACGAGGGCGGCCAGGTCCAGGCAGCGGTCGCTCCACGTGCCGATCGAGCGGGCGTAGCCGCCGCCCTTGTCGCGCCACGCGCCGACGAGCGCCGGCAGGCACGACAACGTCCGGAAGAACATCGCCCCGTTCTCGTGGTGCTCGGCGCCGATCAGCGTGCGGATCGCCACCGGCCGGGTCGTGCCGTAGGCGGTGGCCAGGCGCTCGATCTCGGCGGCGTCGACGCCGGTGATCGCCTCGGCGTGCTGAGGCGTCCACTCGGCGACGTGCGCGGTGAGGTCGTCGAAGCCGAGCGTGTGGGCGTCGACCCACTCGTGATCGATCAGGTCGTCGCGCACGAGCACGTGGATCATCGCCAGCATCAGGGCGACGTCGGTGCTGGGGTACGGTTGGACGAACCAGTCGGCGGCCTCGGCGGTGACGGTGCGCAGCGGGTCGACGACGACCACCCGCGCGCCGTCAGCGCGGGCGGCCTCGATCACCGGCCACAGGTGGCGGTTGGTCAGCCGGGTGTTCGTGCCCCACAGCAGGATCAGCTTGGAGTGGCGCAGCTCGGACGGGTCGAGGCTCTCGGCCGTGCCGTTCGTCGCCCGCGTGCCGGCGGCGGCGACGCTGCCGCAGATCGCCCGCAGCAACCGGCTGCCGCCGAGGCGGTTCCAGAACCGCTCCGGGAAGAAGGTCGACAGCACGCTCTGGTTGCCGGCGTCGCTGTACGGCAGGACGGTCTCCGAGCCGTGGGCGTCGATCGCCGCGTGCAACCGTTCGGCGACGTGGGTGAGGGCGGCGTCCCACGTGATGCGTTCGAACTGCCCGGAGCCCTTCGGCCCGGTGCGCCGCAGCGGGTGGAGGATGCGGTCCGGGCTGTGCACGCGGTCGAGGAAGCGGTTGACCTTGGGGCACAGCTCGCCCTGTGAGAACGGATGCTCGGGGTTGCCGCGCAGCTGGACGGCCTGGTCGCCGTCGACGGTGACCTGCCAGCCGCAGCTGTCCGGGCAGTCGTGATGGCACGTCCCGAGCACGATCCGCGTCATGCGCCGACGCTACCGACCGCCTCGCCGTCGCCGCCCCGGTCGCCGCCTGTTCCACCGAGATTCGAGATGTGCGCAGCTGGGCGGCACATCTCCCATCGCGTGGGGCCTGCCGGCCACGGCGATTCGAGATGTGCGCAGCTGGGCGGCACATCTCGAATCTTGCGCTCCGGGCCGCTCCGGGCCGGCGGGCGATCGTGCGTCAGGTTCGGAACGTGACGCTCACAACGTCGGAAGTGGTGCGATCCGGCGTCAGGAAGTCGTCAGGCAGTGGTCGTCGTCGGTGCCTGGTCGCCCGGAGCGCCGCCGCCGTTCGGGGACGCGGACGTCAGCGTCGAGCTGCAGGCGTCGACGGCGGTCTTCACCGTGGCGTCGGAGGTGTCGAGGCCGAGGCGCTCGACGATCATCGTCGTGAAGTTGGCGCCGCCATTGCCGTTGCCGCCGCCGCCGCCGTTGCCGCCGCCGTTGCCGTTGGCGCCGCCGCCGTTGGCGCCGCCATTGCCGCCGCCGCCGTTGGTCGGGAAGCTGCCGTCGGCCGGTGGTCCGCCCTCGCCGGCCCGTGGCCCCTGCCCGTCGGCCGGGATCGAGCCGGCCGGGAGCGAACCGTTGCCACGGCCCGTCGGCGTCGACACGTCGGGCACGGAGATGCCGTGCTGCTCGAGGCAGTCCGTGAAGGCGGTGATCGCCTCCTGCATCCCGCCGCCGGCCTGTCCGTTGCCGCCGCCTCCGTTGGTGGGCGCTGAGCCCGCGGTGGCGGAAGCGGTCGTCGTTGCCGTCGCCTGGGTCGAGGTCGATGACGAGCCGCTGCTCGAACCGCAGGCAGAGACGACGAGGACGAGGGCGGTACCGGCCGCGGCCAGCCCGACGCGAGTACGCGAGAGGACATGCACGATCGATGAGGTTGGCCCTCGTGGGTTGGGAGCGGCCCGCGTCTACGTGAGGCCTCGGTGTGAGTCCGTCGCGCGACGTTGCGCGATGCCGTCGGAGTACCGTGCCCGGTCATGGAGACGCAGGAGCTGGTCTGCCCGCGCTGCGGGGCGACGGTCGCCGAGCGGTTCTACGGCCCGTGCACGTCGTGCCGGACCGAGCTGCGCGCCAAGTACGTCGGCGAGGCCCGGATCGTCGAGGTGGCCGAGTACGTCCCGAAGATGAACGTCACCCCGAACGCGGTCGCGCTCAAGGACGACTGATGTTCGTGCTTCGGTCGCCGCAGAGCGGCTCCCTGCGCCTGCCGTGCTCGCCGTGTCCGCTTCGCCTCGGCGTGGACCGGTGCTGAGCGGTTGGTCGGTCAGGCCCCGGGGATGCCGCCGCCGGGGCGGAACACCGGGTCGTTGGCCTGCTTTGCCTTGCGCTCGGCGATCTGCTGCATCGTCACGCCGAGCGCCGCGGTCGCCTTCTCGTCGGACATGATCTTGGCCATCACCGCCTTCGACGCCCCGGCCATCAGCTCTTCCTTGCGGGCCTCGACGAAGTCGGCCGACGCCTGCTGGGCGCGCAGCGTGCCGTTGATCTCGGGGATGACGTAGCGGGCGACGAGATCCCACGAGCGGCGTGTCGCCTCCAGGTTCGCCCAGTCGTGGGCGAAGCCGAGCACGACGCCGAAGCCGCCCGTCACCTCCTGCAGGTTGCGGATCGCGGTCACCAGGTCGTCGGGCGTTCCGATCACCGATGCGCCGGCGGCGCCGGCACCTTCCCCGGCGACCTGATTCATCAGCTCCCAGGCATCCTCCACGCGCTGGGCACCCGGCCGGCCGAGGACGCGCACGTTGTACTCGTTGTGCCACCGCTGCAGGCCGAGCACGGCTTCCTGGCGGGCCTGCTCGCGGGTCTCGGCGATGTGCCAGCTCATCAGCACCCGCCAGTTGCGCCGGTCGACGACCGATCCGTGCTTGGTGGCGGCCTCCTCGGCGAACGCCCACTGCGTCGGCAGGGCGGCGAGGCCCTCGGCGCTGGTCGAGGCGATCGACAGCACGCCGCAGCCGTACTTGCCGGCGAGTTGCATCCCGCTCGGGCTGATGCTCGACGCCGTCGCCATCGGCATCTCCTCCTGGAGCGGGAGGATCTGCAGCGCGGCGTCGTGCAGCTCGAACCAGTCCGAGACGTGGGCGAAGCGGTCGTCGCCGCGCAGCAGGCGGATGATCACGCCCATCGCCTCGTCCTGGCGGTCGCGCAGCACCATCGGATCGATGCCCAGCGTGTGCGCGTCCGACGGCAGTGCGCCCGGCCCGGTGCCGAAGATCACGCGGCCGCGGCTGAGGTGGTCGAGCTGGACCATCCGCTGGGCGACCATGAACGGGTGGTGGTACGGCAGCGAGACGACGCCGGTGCCGAGCCGGATCGTGCTCGTCCGCTGGCTGACGGCGGTGAGGAACAACTCGGGCGAGGCGAGCATCTCCCAGCCGGTCGAGTGGTGCTCGCCCACCCAGTACTCGTCGTAGCCGAGCTCGTCGAGCTGCGTGGCGAGGGCGAGGTCGCGCTGGAGCTGCAGCGTCGGGCTCTCGCCGAGCGGGTGGTGCGGTGCGAGGAACGCGCCGAAGCGTGTGCGGGTGGGGCGTGCGGGCATCGCCGGAGACTACGGAATCGGCGCTAGCGTGTCCCACCCGCGGGGACGTAGCTCAGTTGGTAGAGCGCCACCTTTGCAAGGTGGATGTCAGGGGTTCGATTCCCCTCGTCTCCACGTCACGTCCGCCCAGGTCACGGGCGGTGCGCCGCTCTCCCGGATTCGTCGGTCGAGGCTCCAGGTGCACACCAGGTGCACAGACTTGCGAACGCCCGTGTGCGAACGCCCGGCGGCCGGAAGTGATCCGTGTGGCGTTCGGAGGCAACTACGATTCGCCTGGTGCGCCCAGACCAGCCGCTGCTCACCGCTGCAGAGCTGGACCGGATGACCCCGGACGCGCGGGCCGCCGCGCTGGCGGAGCGAGTCGTCACCGATCTCGACAGCCTCCCCGACGACTTCCGGCAACGGGTTGTCGAGACCGGCGAGCGCTTGGCTGCGCAGCGACGCGTCACTCCCGCGTGAGCCGCCGACAAGTCCGCGTCGACGCCACGTTCTTCGATCGCCTCGACGAGCTTCTCGCGCCTGAGCGCGGCGCCGACGGCACTCCATCAGCCACCGACTTCCTGCTCCACGACCTGCCGGTGGTCATCGACCTCCTTGCAGAGGACTACTTCGGACACACCACTGTCGTGGCCGAGAACCCCGAGATCCGGGTGTCGATCACCGCAGGCCTGCTGGTGCCGTTCATCTCGGTGTACGCCGTGCTCGGCGAGGACGACGCCGTCGAGATCATCTACCTCGAACTCGGCTGAAGGCGGCCGAGGGCCGGCGACCGAGCCGTGTCCCAGAATTGCTGACGGTGGGGGAGTGCATGACCTTCGTCACCACAACCGGTCTATCTAGTACTCCCGTTCTTGGCGACGCACGATCTCGTCGGCGTCAAGGACGACTGGCGGAACGTCATCTCGGCTCATCGCACGGAGTGGCTCCGACGCCGACATCAGGCCGCGGTCCGCGCTGACCCTGACGTCGCGATCGAGCAGCTCGAGCGAATGGGATACACCGTGTCGCGGCCCTGATCACCATCGTCGACGACAGAGTAAGGCCGTCCCGGCTCGAGGCTCCACCGACGAGCAACGCACCGGCGAGTTCACATCGTCTCCGTCCCACAAACGCCGTGAGCACCGGTGGATCCCATCGGGCGCCCCCACGACTACCAAGCCGGCGGTGCCGGACGCGCCGTTGCGTCGTCATCCCCGTCGTTCGAGGACACCTCCGGGGAGTGAGTCCCGTCTCGTGGTGTAGGCGGCGGTGAGCTGATCTCGCACGGCACGGACATAGCGGGTGGCGTCGGCCGTGAGCGGTCGATCGTCGGCGTGTCCTTCCTGGACTCGAAGCGCGCGGGCGAGCACCTCGTTCGGACCCTCGCTGGCGAGCGCGGCGCGTCCACCGTCGATCTTGGACACGATCCGGCCGTCGGCGAGAAAGCAGCGGGCCCGGGCCGCGTTGAGCACGCCGTAGGTCTCACCGGCGTTGGACTCGGCCCGTCGAAGTTCGTCAGCGAGATACCGCAGGATCTCGTCCCGAGGGATTGGCCCGATGGTCTCGGCCGGCGGGTCACCGCGCACGACGATGCCCGCCGACCGGGTCACCACGTAGTGCATCAACAAGTCCCGGTCGCCCCCGTGGTCGACGCCCACGACGATCTTGAAGTCGTCGGGTGCCGTCGTGACATGCAACAAGAACGGCCACGGCGCCGACGGCCGTTGCGCTGCGTCGCGGGTCACGATGCTGAGTTCCACACCCCTGCCGACCAGTGGCAGCGCGACCAGTCGACCTCCCAGCGCCTTGAGCTCGGCCGCTGCCAGCGGCGGGCGGTCGCCGACGATGACGAGCACGTCGATGTCGCTGCGCCGGGGATGGAACCCGCCGAGTGCGAGCGAGCCGTGAACGTAGGTCGACACCAGACCATCGCCGCACGCCGACCGAACGATCGAATCAACGGCTTCGACGCACGCGTGAACATCGACGGGAAGCGACACGTCGCCAGTCATCCGCGATGTCACGCTTGAAGGCCGGCGGCCTGCAGGATCGGCAGCAGGTTCGGCGGTGAGAAGTTTGGGCCCTTCATCACCTTGCCATCGGGCCGCAGGATCGGATCACCATTGTCGTCGAGCTTCGTCATGTTCGAACGATGAACTTCAGCGAAGACTTCGCGGACCGGGATGCCGAACGTTCGAGCGGCCCCGTATACGACGTACAGCAGGTCAGCGATGGCGTCCGCCACCTCGACGATGTCCCCAGCGTCAAGCGCCTCACGAAACTCGCCCGCCTCCTCGTCGATCAGCGCGCAACGCAACGCCTTCACGTCGTCAGGCACGTCCAGCGTCGGCACGTCGTTGGACACCAATCGCTGCACCCGGTGACTCTCGACGAGCGCCTCGACCGGATCGACTAACCCATGCGGCACGTCAGGCTGCCAGTGGCGGACCGGCTTGCCCAGCGACTGCCCGTACTCAATCTCCTGAGCTGTCGAATCGCCGATTCGCCCGTCCGGGGCGATGACGAGCAGCTCGTCAGCCAGCTCGATCTTGCGCCGGTGCAACTCGTGGAGACGCTCAATGTCGACACCCAACATCGACTGCCCATCAGCCTGCGAGAACACCCCAGGCCCGACGACGATCCGCCCCGCCAACGTCTCCGACTCCTGCGCGGCCAGGAACGCACCCTTGTGACGAGTCGACCCACACAGGCAGACGATCCGCATCGAAAGATCTTGCCCCACCCGGCTACGGGCAGGCGGGCAGCCGATAACGCGCGTGCCAGAACGCTCGCCTTCCAAGCTGTCGGCGCATCCTCGAGGTGCCGTTCCTCGACACCGAACGCCGGCACATGATGTCCCGCTCTGACGCCGCCTCGGCGCGCCAGATCGGCAGGTCGTTGCTGGCAAGACACATCTGCAAACCCGGCGTTCTGACCCCGTGTCAGCGCATCGTGAGGCCGTAGCGACTGGCGATGGCGAGCATGGCCGGGTCGTCCTTGGAAATCGTCGCCCTGTCGACGGAGTCGAAGTCATTGCCGTCGAGACAGCCCAGCACTCGTAGCCCTCGCCGAGACGAGATGTGTAGCGCACGCCGCCGTAGACCGGCGCGCGGCCGTCCTCGATGCCGGTGTCGAAGAGCCACTGCGAGATCAACCTGGTGACGCGTCGGTCGCGGCCGACGTAGTTGCCGTGGAACGAGTCGAAGCGGTTGCCGCCCTTGGGCTCGCCCATGTCAACGGGCACGGGCGAGTGGAACTCCAGGAACGAGTTGATCCTCCCGATGTGCCAGAACCCGCCGTCCGGCGGCGCGACGAGCCGCGGTCCGCTCACGCCGTCCCGGCGAAGGCCCGTGCGGCGGCGAGAGCGTCACGCGGGCGGTCGTTGCGGATCACGTCGGCGGGGGCCTCGTCGGCCAACTGCGGGTTCATGCCGATGAACCAGGCTCGAACGACATGGCCCGCGTCGCCGGCCTCGAGGATCGTGCGGGCGATCTGCGCCGTCGTGCGCAAGCGGCGCTCGGCCTCGTCACCGGGTGTGTTGGCGTCCTTCTCCCAGCGCCGCACCGTGCCCGGTTCCTTGTCGACGATGTGGGCGACGAGCTTGACGCCAAGCAGGTCGGTCAAGAACCTGGTGATCGCCGGCAACGTTTCGGTGACGGAGTCTCGGTGGACGAGCTGATCCGTCGAGCGGCGAGTGGCGACGGTGGGCTTCATGAACAGGTCCCCTCCTTCGGCAGAGATGAGATGGCGGCGAGTCCTGTGCATTGCTGATGCATAAGCAATATATTCTGCGTGCACATCAGCCTACATCCGCGCGGCAGAGGTCGCGGCTGCGCGGTCGGGCTTGGCGTCCACCGAAGTCTCTTCGGCGATCTAGCTTGCGGCCATGCCAGGCGAAGGCTCGTCGGAGGAGGCCGAGCGACGGGCCGCTCGGGCCGTCGTTGCGGAGTATCACCAGGCGCAGCTGCGGACGCTGCTCGAACGCGTCCGGGCCGGGTTCGCTCAACTCGACGCCGGGGAGATCGACGAGTTCGAGCTCGACGACCTCATCCACCATTACGAGCGATCGGCCACCGAGCTGTGGAAGTTCTGTGGCTCCAGCGGCGGGCAGTGGCTCCAGGCCGCACACGCGCTCGCGTTTCTGCGCGAGCGGGGTGAGGAGCCTGACTGGTGGGAGCGGGGAGCACCTCGTCGCCGTCCGTGACGGCGGCTCGACTCAGCTGGCCAGGACGACGCCGTTCGGGCCCCGGCGTTCGAGGCGGGTGATCAGCGCGTCGTCGTCGGCGGGGTAGAGATGGCTGCAGCGGTCGAGCACGACCGACACCGACGTGTGGCCGGCGAGGGCGGCGACCTGGCGTGGATGAGCGCCTTCGGCGATCCACAGCGACACTGCCGCGTGGCGCAGGTCGTGGATGCGCAGCGGGGCAACGCCGGCGCGCCGCACGGCCGGCTCCCAGAACCGGCGGCGGAACAGCGCCGGCCTGATCGGCAGGCCCTGCGGCGAGGCGGACACGAGGTCGGAGCCAACCGCTGACCGATGTTCCTCCAGCGCAGCCATCACGAACGACGGGGGCGGCACCGAGCGCACACTCGCCTTCGTCTTCGGCGGCCGTCGGGGTTGCCGAGGCTGACCATCCACCGCCGCAGCGTCGTGCGGCCGAGCTGGCCGAGCGGCGTGGTGCCGAGCGTCGGCAGCACGTGCGAGCGGAAGAACTGGGCGTCGCGGGCACGGGTGCTCGGCCGCAGGTCGGTGACCGTCGGCCACCATTGATCCCACCACTCGCTGACCGTGATCCGGCTCAGTCGCTGTGTCGACGAGCGAGCCCTTCATCCGGTCGACCTCGACGAGGTTGACGTACGCAGTGGCGTCGCGCTTGCGGTGGAACTGCTTCGAGCGCTGCAGCCCGTCGGTCGTTCGGTAGCGCACCAGATAGGTCTTCGAGCCGTCGTTCAGCACCTTCTCGACGATCGATGCCATGCGGTCGTAGGGATGGCGTGGGCGCCCCAAGCGCGTGGAGCAAACCGTCGGCAGGCCGGCGGGTCGTCGTCGAAGCGCAGCTTCGCGGTTCCTCTCCGTCTCGTCGTGACCCACGACGATCGTGCACCAGCACGTCGGCGTTTCCTGCGGCGGCTTGGAGGAACGAGCGGTCGTCCAGCGTCACGACCGCGTCGAGCAGGTCAGCGGCGAACGAACCGGCGTTCTCTACGGCGCGTGGTGGTCCGTCCAGGTGTGGCCGTCCCAGTAGCGGCCCCCGCCTGTCGGCAGGGGATACCAACCGGGCGGGGCCGACGTCTGCGCCGGCGACGAGAACTGCTGTGCGACGACGACGGTCACCGGCGCCCCGGCCGATGCGACCTGGTGTGCCTGGCAGGCCATCACCATCGCGACGATCCAGCCGATGAGGCTCCATCCCAGGAAGAAGTTGATCAGCCCGATGGACGCCTGGTTCGACCTGCCTCGCGTCGCGGCGATCGCCCACGGAAGCATGTATCCGAGCGTCAGGACCGTCACGATCCACGCGATCGTGACGACGGCTCCGCCTGTCGGGCGCTGATCCGTCACGAGTCGTCGCGGCGGAGCTGAGTACCCGTGTGCGACCGGCGGCATCGCGGGCATCGACGGTGCCCGGCCACTCGGTCCGTACGGCGACCGCTCCGGTGGCGAAAAGGCCGAACCATCGCTCATCGTGATCGCCCCCTCCTGCACGTGTGCGGCTCACCATAGCCCTGCTGCTCGTCGCCGAACCTCGGGACCTCAGCCGTTGTGGACGAGGGACCGTGCGATGTCGACGACCCTGCTGCGGATGAGGTCGTTCGAGTCGTTCCACGCCTGGCCGCCGACGAGGACGGCGTTCGTGTCGTCGAGCGGTGCCCACGCCGAGGTGGTCGATCCGTCCTCCGGGCCGACGTCGTAGACCTTCCAGTGCAGTCCGTTGACGTCGAACTCGTCGACGAGCTCCCAATCCGGGAACGGCGGGTGCAGGTTCTCGACGACGACGCTGAGCGTGCCGTGACCCGCCACGCCCCAGTGGTCGTCGGCGACGACGAAGTCCGGGGGCACCGGCTTTGGGTACTGGTACGGGCCGGCGTCGGCGGGGAGTCGGAAGCTGACCGGCCCGAGGGTGGTGAGCGGCAACGTGGTCGTCGTCGGCCGGATCGTCGTCGTGGTGCTCGTCGTCGTGACGACCGCGGTGGCGGGCATGTCGATCGTCGTCGTGAGCGAACCGGTCGCGGTGTCGAAGCGCAGTTCGACGGTGTGACGTCGGGACGGGACGACACACGCCGACAGCCGGACCCGTGCGCCCGACCCACCGGTCACCGGGTCACAGCCGATGGCATTGACGGTCACCTCGCCGTTCACCGCGACGGCGACGAGCGTGCCGGTGTCGACCGGCCACGTGCCGTACACCAGGCCGCGTCCACCGGCGGACTCGGCGCACGGGCGAGCGGCGTCGTCCGCCGTCCCGGTGACCACGATGCACGGTCCTCCGTCCGCGTCGTCGGGGTCCCCGCCGGTCAGTTGCAGCGTGATGCGGTCGGCGATGCCGACGCCGAGGAAGAAGTCGTCGGTCGGCAGCGCCGGGAGCCGCCCGCGGAGATCGTCGATCGAGACGTCTCCGCCGGTCGGTGCCGTGGTGACCGCGGCGCTCGTGGCCGGCGACGCCGGCTCGGCCTGGCGACGGTCGTGACGTGACACGACCACCAGACCGCCGATGAGCACCGCCACCGCGGCAGCCGCGACGACGAGCAGCCACGGCCGCCGTCTCGAAGCGGACTGGGGCGCACGACTCGACCCTGCCAGCGGCGCCGGTGCGGGCGTGACGGCCGTGTGATCACGGAGGAGTGCAGCGAGCGCCTCGTCGGTGCGGGCCACACGGCGTGCGGCAGTCTGCAGCAGTCGTCCTTCGTGGCGGCCTCGGTCGTCGATCATCTCGCCTCCTCGTCGACGTCGCCCAACGAGCGGCGCAACGTCGCACGACCCTGCGCGAGGGTCGCCTTCACCGTGCCGACGGCGATCCCCATCGCCTCGGCGACCTGCTCCACCGACCAGTCCTCCAATGTAGTAGAGGCTGATCGCCGCCCGCTGCCGCTCCGGCAACGAACGCACCGCCCGCCACCACTCACCCCGCCACGGCTCGACCGCCTCGACCGCCTCGACCGATGGCAGGCGCGTCACCGCTCGCGCCGCAACCCCCTCGCGACGCTGGCGGTCGGTGAGCGCGTTGACCAGCACCCGCCGGAGCCAGGCGGCCTGGTTCGGGTGATTCGCCACCGTCGACCAGGAGGTGTACGCACGAGCGAGCGTCTCCTGGGCCAGTTCCGCAGCGACGTCGACGTCGCCGCTCAAGGCGAGGCCGAACGCGAGCAGCCGCGGGTGCTCCTCGCGGAACAACACCACGAACGCTTCGTCCCCACCCATGCACCACCATCAACGAACGAGACCCGCATCGGGTTGAGCTCAGCGGTCGGACCGGCTCGCGGCGTTGCCCCGCCGGCCGCCGGAGCCGAGCGCGGCGGGGCGGACCAACCACACTGAGCGGGTGACACGAAGCAGACCGGCGGTGCCGGGCACCCGTGAGTTCGTCGCCATCGTCGCCGGCTGCGTGGCGATGGCGGCGTTGTCCATCGACCTCCTGCTGCCCGCGTTCTCGGACATCCGCACGGAGTTCGGCCTCGGCCCCGACTCCACGGATCCGGCCAAGCTGATCACCTCGTTCTTCCTCGGCCTCGCGCTGGGCCAACTGGCGTACGGCCCGCTGTCGGACCGCTACGGCCGCAAGCCGCTCCTGTACAGCGGGCTCGTGGTCTACGTCGTCGGAGCGCTCGGCGCGGTGCTGGCGCCGAGCTTCGGGGCGCTCGTCGCCTGCCGGTTCGTGTGGGGCCTCGGCGCCGCCGCCCCGCGATCGCTGGCCATCGCCATGGTCCGCGACTCCTCCGAGGGCGAGCACATGGCGCGGACGATGTCGCACGTGATGGCCACGTTCATCATGGTCCCGGTGTTCGCGCCGGCGCTGGGGGCTGCGGGGATCGCCGTCGCACCGTGGCGGGTGGTGTTCTGGATCCCGATCGTCGCCGCGATCGCCGTGGCCCTGTGGTCGATCCGGCTGCCCGAGACGCTGCCCGCCGACCGACGCCGATCGGTGTCACCCCGAGCGCTCCTCGAAGCGTTCCGGGCGGTGGTCACCACCCGTGAGACGCTCGCCTTCGGGCTGGCCGTCACCGCGCTGTTCGGGATCATGACCGGCTTCGTCGGCGGCGCCGAGATCATCTTCAAGGAGGTGTACGGCCAGGAGCAGCTGTTCCCGCTGCTGTTCGGCCTGGTCGCCTGCATGCTCGGCGTCGGCAACGTCGTCGCCGGCCGCCTCGTGATGAGCGTGGGCCTGGCCCGCCTCGTGCGGCTGGGCGCCGGCTACGTCGTCGTCGCCGGGGCGGGCTTCACCGCACTGATCCTGGCCACCGACGGCGAGCCGCCGCTGTGGGCGTTCGTCGTCGCCCTCGCGCTGTTCCTCCCTGGGGCGATGTCGCTCGTCCCGAGCTGCAACACCGCGGCGATGGCACCGGTGCCGCACGTCGCCGGCATGGCCGCCGCCGTCCTCGGCACGCTGTCCACCGCCGGCGGCGCGATCCTGGGTGCGCTGATCGACAGCGCGTTCGACGGGACGGTGCGACCGTTCGCGCTGCGGACGTTGATCTATGCGGTCGTGGCCGCGTTCGCGATCCTCGTCCTGGCCCGCCCCGTCTCTCCGAAGGCCGATCCGCGGTGGGCCGACGACGAGCCGGTGGCCGTCGCCTGACCTCCTCGACGACCGCCGCGCCCCTCAGACGCGTGTCGTCAGCGCCAGCGCCACCGAGACGGCGTGGGCGACGTTCAGCGAGTCGACGGTCGGGCGGATCGGGATGCGCACGGCGTGCGTCGCCGCGGCGATCGTCGCGTCCGCCAGCCCGGGGCCCTCGGCGCCGACGACGAGCGCCAGGCGTTCCGGCGCGGGCAGCGAGCCGATGGGGACGGCGTTCGCACGTGGCGTCAGCGCCCACACCTCGACGCCGGCGGCGCGCAGCGTCGCCAGCGCGTCGGGCCACCGCCGCGCACGGGCGAGGGGGAGGTGCAGCAGCTCGCCCATCGACACGCGGATCGAGCGACGGTTCAGCGGCTCGGCGCACGTCGGGTCGAGCAGCAGCGCGTCGGCGCCGAGGGCGCGCGCCGAGCGACCGATCGCGCCGATGTTCTCCTGGTCGTTGAGCCCGTCGAGCACGACGATGCGGCGTGCCGTGCCGACCAGCGCGTCGACGTCCGGGAGCGGCCGCCGGTCCGCCGAGGCGACGACGCCGCGGTGCAGGTTGTAACCGACGACCCGGCGCAGCACGTCGAGCTCGGCCACGTAGACGGGTGCGTCGAGTCCGTCGAGGTGGGCGGCGAGCCGGTCGTGCCCGGCCGGCGTGACCAGCACGGAACGCACCCGGTACGGCGAGGCCAGCAGTCGCTGGACGGCCAGCGCGCTCTCGACCACGAACCAGTCGGCGTCGCGCGGCGTGCGCAGGTCGGCGTAGTCGGCGAGGCGTGGGTCGAGCGGATTCTCGATGGAGACCGCCACGGCGCCGACCATACGCTCGGACGATGTCCACCCACGGCGTCCCGCTGACCATCGTCGACTCGTTCACCGACGTGCCGTTCGCCGGCAACCCCGCCGGCGTGTGCCGGCTCGACCGCTGGCCGGCCGACGGACGGCTGCAGCAGATCGCCGCCGAGGTCAACCTCGCCGAGACGGCGTTCGTCGTCGCCCGCGAGGAGCCCGACCACTTCGACCTGCGCTGGTTCACGCCCGCCGTGGAGGTCGACCTGTGCGGGCACGCGACGCTGGCGACGGCCCACGTCCTCGGGCTGCCGGGAATGGTCACGTTCCACACCCGCAGCGGCGAGCTGCGCTGCACGGCTGCCGGCGGGAGCATCGAGATGGACTTCCCGGCGATCCCGAGCACGCCGGTGGCGCTCGATCCGCGCCTCGTCGAGGCGCTCGGCGCGTGGGTGCGCACGACGGTGGTCGGCTCGTTCCTGCTCGCCGAGGTCGCCGACGCGGCGACCGTGCGCGAGCTGCAGCCCGACCTCGCCGCGCTGCGCGCCGTCCACCCTCACGGCGTGATCGTCACCGCCGCCGGCGACCCGGCCGGCGCCACCGACATCGTCTCGCGGGTGTTCGCCCCGAACCTCGGCGTCGACGAGGACCCGGTGACCGGCTCGGCGCACTGCCAGCTCGCCCCGTGGTGGACGGCGCGCCTCGGCCGCGACACGCTCCTCGCCGAGCAGGCGTCCAAGCGCGGCGGCCGGCTGACGGTGCGCGTCGCCGGCGACCGCGTCGTGCTCGCCGGCTCGGCCGTCACCGTCGTCGACGGCCATCTCCTCGGCGGCCTCACGTGAGCCGAGCTGCCGGCCCGGCGACGCGTGTGTCGCCGCGCCATACGCTGCCGACGTGCGTGGCGGGAGCAGCACGCTCGATGTCGACCTCCGATGATGTCGACCTCCGATGATGTCGACCTCCGATGATGTCGACCTCGACGTCGACGGCTGGGCACCCGTGCTGGTGACCCGCTCGGAGCCCATCGCCCAGATCCTGGCCGGCACCGTCAGCGTGATCGCCGCGCCATCCGGCACGGCAGCCGACGTTCGCCGCGCAGTTCGCCCACGCGGCGACGACGGCCGGGTTGAACGACGTCGCTGCCGCGCCCGGCCACCCCGACGTCGACGACGCCGGCGATGTCATTGCGGACGATGAGCCTGATGCGGCGCCTGCACCCCGACGCGGCCGCCGCCGGGGAGCTGGCCGGCACCGCCGAGGTGATCGACCCCGGCGAGATCGTCGCGGTGCGCAACGCTCACGACCTGCAGCACCTGGTGCGCACCCTCGCCGCGGCCACGAGCGACGCAGCGACGACCTGAGGCCTGCCAGACTCCCGTTCCCATGGATCACATCGTGGTGGTGGGCGCCTCGCTCGCCGGGTTGCGTGCCTGCGAGCAGCTGCGGACGTCCGGGTACGCGGGGCGGGTGACGCTCGTCGGCGCCGAGGCGCACGAGCCGTACGACCGGCCGCCGCTGAGCAAGAAGCTGCTCGCCGGCGACTGGGACGCCGACCGCATCCGCCTGCGCAAGCCCGGCGAGCTCGACGAGCTGCGCATCGACACGATGCTCGGCGTCCGGGCCGTGGCGCTCGACCCGGCTCGACAGGTGGTCGAGCTCGACGGCCTCGCACCCCTCGCCTACGACGGGTTGATCGTCGCCACCGGCGCCGCGCCGCGCCGCCTCCCCGGCCAGCCGGACGCCGCCGGGATCCACGTCCTGCGCACGCTCGACGATGCGACGGGGCTGCGTCCCGAGCTGGTCGACGGCGCCCGCGTCGTCGTCATCGGCGCCGGGTTCGTCGGCCTGGAGGTCGCCGCCACCGCCCGCGGCCGCGGCGGCGACGTCACGGTGCTGGAGGGACTGCCGGCGCCGCTGGTGCGCGCCCTCGGCGCGGAGATGGGGGCTGCGGTCGCCGCCGTGCACGGGCGCAACGGCGTCGACGTGCGCTGTGGCGTCCAGGTCGCCGGGATCACGGTGGCCGACGGGCGGGTTCGTGCCGTCGCCCTGGCCGACGGCACCGAGCTGCCGGCCGACGTCGTCGTCGTCGGCATCGGCGTCAGCCCGACGGTCGACTGGCTGACTGGCAGCGGCACGGAGCTGCGCGACGGCGTGGTCTGCGACGCCACCCTGTGGACCGGCATCCCCAACGTGTTCGCGGCCGGCGACTGCGTCCGCTGGTTCAACGAGCTGTACGGCGAGGAGATGCGTGTCGAGCACTGGACGAACGCCGCCGAGCAGGGCGCCGCGGCGGCGACGAACCTGCTCGCCGTCGCCGCCGGCGATGCAGCCGTGCCGTATGCCCCGGTGCCGTTCTTCTGGAGCGATCAGTACGACAGCCGGATCCAGTACCTCGGCCGCGCCGCGGGCACGGCGGACGAGCAGGTCGTCGTCGTGGCCGGCGACCTCGGTGGGAGGTTCGCGGCGCTGTACGGCCAGGACGGCCGCTTCCGGGCGGCCCTCGGGGTGACGATGCCACGGATGGTGATGCCGATGCGCAAGCTGCTCATGCAGCGCGCGTCCTGGGAGGAGGCGCTGGCGTTCGCCGAGGCGGCGCGGCCGGCGTGACATGAAACCTGAGTGACACTCGCTCGGCATCTTCCGAAGTGGTCGCTCTCGTCGGATCCTGACCGTTCTCGCTCGGGGGCTGCACCCTCGCACCCCGTCGACGCCGGGCTCGCTGGCGCTCGCTCCGTCGTCCGGTCAGGGGATCCGCTCATGATCGACACCAACTCCTCGCCCGTCTCCGGCTCTGTCGCCGCGCGGGCCACGGCCCATCGCGCCGAGCTGCAGGTGCCGACGGTCCCGCCGCCTGTGTCGCGGGCCTTACGCTGCCGGGCGATGCCTCGTCTTGATGCGGAGCGGGTGGCGGTGTGGCAGGGGCTCGGTCGCCTGGTGGACGGTGTCCGTCGTGAGCTGGACGCCGAGCTCGTCGAGCGGCACGACCTGCCGCTCCTCTGGTTCGAGGTGCTCGGCGCGTTGCGCGACGGTGGCGGCTCGCTGCGCGTCGTCGAGCTGGCCGCGCATCTCGGCGACGTCGTCTCGAGCACGTCCCGGCGGCTGGCCCGGATGGCCGCGCAGGGCCTCGTCGAACGGTCCGCGGAACCCGTCGGCGGCGACCACCGCTCCGTCACGGTGACGCTGACCGCCGGCGGCCGGGCCGCGTGGCGCGAGGCCAACGTCACCTACCGCCGCGCCGTCCAGCACCGCTTCGCCGCCAAGGTCACCGACAGCGACCTCGTCGTCCTCCAACGCTTGCTCAGCAAGACGGCGCTCTGATTTCGCCCGGCGAAGGATGGCGCAGCAAGCTTTCCCATCCCCCGAGCCATCAGCAAGGAAGTCCCCACATGACCACCGCAGTGATCGTCGATGCGATCCGCACGCCGCTCGGCCGGCGCAACGGCAAGCTCAAGGACTGGCATCCCGTCGACCTCGCCGCGGAGACGCTCAACGCGCTGATCGAGCGCACCGGCATCGATCCCGGCATCGTCGACGACGTCGTCATGGGCTGCGTGATGCAGGTCGGCGAGCAGGCGGTCAACGTCGGTCGCAACGCGGTGCTCGCCGCCGGTTGGCCCGAGCACGTGCCCGGCACGACGGTCGATCGCCAGTGCGGCTCCAGCCAGCAGGCCGCGCACTTCGCCGCCCAGGGCGTGATCGCCGGGGCCTACGACGTGGTCGTCGCTGCCGGCGTCGAGGTGATGACCCGCGTCCCGATGGGTTCGGCGATGGCCGACGGCAAGTTCGGCTTCCCGTTCGGCCCGAAGATCGTGGCCCGCTACGCACCGGCCGGGGGGCTCGTGCCGCAGGGCATCTCCGCCGAGCTGATCGCCGACAAGTGGGGCATCACCCGCGAGGACATGGACCGCTTCGGCGTGCGCTCCCAGCAGTACGCCCGGCGGGCCACCGACGAGGGCCGCTTCCAGGCCGAGATCCTCCCGGTGCTCGGCGCCGACGGTCAGATGGTCACCGTCGACGAGGGCCTGCGAGATACGACGATGGAGTCGCTCGCCGCGTTGAAGCCGTCGTTCAAGCCGGTGGAGGACGGTGGGCGGGTGACCGCCGGCAACTCGTCGCAGATCACCGACGGCGCGTCGGCCCTGCTGATCATGAGCGAGGAGAAGGCCGACGCCCTCGGCCTGCGTCCGCGAGCCCGGTTCGTCGACTTCGCGCTGGCCGGCGCCGATCCGCGGATGATGCTCACCGCCCCGATCCCGGCCACCCAGCGGGTGCTCGACCGCGCCGGGTTGACGCTCGACGACATCGATCTCGTCGAGATCAACGAGGCGTTCGCGTCCGTTGTCCTGGCGTGGGAGAAGGAGCTTCACCCGGACATGGACAAGGTCAACGTCAACGGTGGGGCGATCGCCATCGGCCACCCTCTCGGCTGCTCCGGTGCCCGCCTGATGACCACGCTGCTCAACGAGCTCGAGCGCAGCGGTGGCCGCTACGGCCTGCAAACCATGTGCGAAGGCGGCGGCATGGCCAACGCCACCGTTTTGGAACGGCTGTAGCGAGCGGCGAAGCCGCTCGCTCCGCCTGCCGTGCTCGCCGCCTTCACTTCGCTTTGGCGCTCGCCGCTCCTCGTATCGGAGGTGACGCCGGCAAGCTTGGCGCCATCGAATGACACGTCGAACGCGCGCACGTAGCCTGGGGACATGCCGGCGTTGTCCACCGTCTTGTGGGTGGTGGGGGGTGTCCTCATCGGGTTGGTCCTGTGGAAACTCGGGATCGGGATGATCCGCGGCCTCGGCGCTCCGCTGCCGCCACCGCCGCCGTCGGGCGAGCTACGCAAGGTCAACGTCAAGTATCGCTGCAGCGTGTGTGGCCTGGAGATCAAGCTGATGCTTGCCCCTGACGAGGACCCGCCGCCGCCGAGGCACTGCCTCGAAGACATGGACATCGTCGCCCCCATGTACGACTGAGGGACACCTGGTCTTGTCCACAGGATGGGGATAAGTCTGTGTGCGAACTACACGATTGTGACTTGGGCCGATCCTCAATGCCATTTGGTGGCGACGAACAACCCGCTGAGCAGCAGCAGGAGCCCGACGATGACGGGCGTGTTCGTGTCGGTCCACACGATGTAGCGCAGCAGGATGGCGACCACGGCGGCGCCGATCAGCACCAGCATCAGGATCGGCACCCAGCGCGGGCTCTCCTTGACCGACTGCGGGATCGGCGGGGTGTACCGCGACGACGAGTGCACGGCCGAGTGCGCATCCGTGGCGTGCGCGGCCGCCGATGTGGAGGACTGGCCGGGTCGAGTTCCCTTGGGGGTGACCCGGCCGGTGGTCTTGCGCTTCGGGGGCGGCACGGCCGAGCAGGCTAGCCGCACCACATCCAGACAGCGCGGCGAGCGCCGAAGCGAAGCGGACGCGGCGAGCACGGCAGGCGCACGGAGCGGCTTGGCCGCGACAGGAGCACGAACACATTCGACACGGCAGCGTCGGGGCGGGGAGACTCACGAGATGGCCCGTGTGCTCGTCATCGACAGCTACGACAGCTTCGTCTACAACCTCGTGCAGTACCTCGGCGAGCTCGGCGCCGAGCCCGATGTCGTGCGCAACGACGAGTTGACCGTCGACGAGGCGCTGGCCCGCCGCCCCGACGCCGTCCTGCTCTCGCCCGGCCCCGGCCGCCCCGAGGACGCCGGGATCATCTGTCCGGCGATCTCCGCGTTCGCCGAGCGCGGCGTGCCCGTGTTCGGGGTGTGCCTCGGGCTGCAGGCGATCGGGCACACGTTCGGCGCGTCGATCGTCCACGCGCCGCGGCTGATGCACGGCAAGACGTCGTTCGTCGAGCACCACGGCGAGGGCGTGTTCGTCGGCCTGCCGACGCCGATCACCGCCACCCGCTACCACAGCCTGGTGATCGACCCGGCGACGCTGCCGGACTGCCTGGAGGTCACCGCGACGACCGACGGCGACGTCGTGATGGGTGCCCGTCACCGCACCCTGCCGATCGAGGGCGTGCAGTTCCACCCGGAGAGCATCCTCACCGGCGAGGGCCACGAGATGCTGCGCAACTTCCTGCGCCGGGTCCCCGCCCCGGCCTGAAGAAAGCCGGAGAGGCCTGATTCAGGGCGTCGTCGTCGACGACGTCGTGGTGGCGGTCGTCGTCGTCGTGGTGGTCGACGCGGTGGTCGGCGTGGCCGTCGTGGTCGGCGCCACCGTGGTCGACGTGGTGGTCGCCGGCTGCACGGCCTTGCCGACCTTCAACTTCACGGTGCTGTTGGGGTTGACGCTCGACCCGTCGCTGGGGCTCTGTGAGATCACCTTGCCGTCGTCGTTCGAGCCGAAGGCGACGGTGACGTAGCTGACCGAGACGTCGAGGCCAGCTGCCTGCAAGGCCGCCCGTGCATCGGCCTCGGTCTTGCCCTCGACCGGCGGAACGCTCACCGGTTCCGGCCCGCTCGACACGATCAGCGTCACCGCCGAGCCCTTCGCCACGGCGGCATTGGTCTGGGGGTTCGTGCCGATCGCGGTGCCGGCCGAGACCGACGAGCTGGCCTGCTGCTGGACGTCGACGTTGAACCGGTACGGATCGCCGCGCAGCAGCGCCGTCGCGTCGGCCTGGGACTTGCCGGCGACCGCCGGCACGGTCACCTGGTTCGGCCCGCCGGACACGACGACGTTGACCGTCGAGCCCGGCTTGGCCAGCTGTCCGGCACCCGGTTCGCTGCGGATCACCGTGCCCTCGGCGACGCTGTCGTCGTTCTCCGTGGAGCTGGTGACGTCGAACCCCTGGGCCTTCAGCTTGGCGGTGGCGTCGGCGGCCGGCAGCCCGGCGACGTTCTCGATCGCCACCGGCTCGGCCGGCGGGTTGTAGCGCAGCGTGATCGCCTGTCCGTCGGCGACGAGCGTGGCGGCCGGCGGATCGGTCTCCCACACCACGTTCTCGGGCACGTCGGCCTTGGCCACCGGGTCGGGGGTGAACGACAGGCCGAGGTCGGTGAGCTGCTGCTTGGCCGCATCCAGCGTCTTGCCGACGAGGTCGGGCAGGGGGATGTTCGCCGGCACCGTCGTGCCCGTGTCCGAGTCGCTGCGCAGCGCCCGGAACAGCAGCCACCCGCCCAGGGCCAGCGCCAGTACGGCGAGGACCCCGGCGACGGCCCACCATGCGCCGCGGTTGCGATCGTCGTCGGGTCCGTACGGCTGGCCGTACGCCGTCGTCACCCGCGTCGCGCCGGTCGAGCGGGCCAGCGACGTGGTCGCCGCGGTGGTCGGGTTGCTCGCCGTGCGCGGCATCGCCGTCGTCGCCGCCACCTCGACGACCGTCGGCCCGGCGGTGGCGGCCGGCCGGGCGATCGTCGCGAGGGCCTGGACCGGCTCGCCGGAGCGGAAGCGGCGCAGGTCCTCGCGCACCTCCTCGGCGTTCGGGTAGCGCAGGTCGGGGCGCTTGGCGAGCAGCTTGGCGACGATCGCCTCGAACGGTCGGGGCACGTCGGCGACGAGCTGGTTGAGCGGCTGCGGGGCGTCGTGGACCTGCTTGTAGGCGATGCTCACCGGGTTGTCGCCGGTGAACGGCGGCCGCCCGGCGACCATCTCGTAGAGCACGACGCCGAGCGAGTACAGGTCGCTGCGCGGGTCGGGCTGCGCGCCCTGGGCCTGCTCGGGCGAGAAGTACGTCGCCGTGCCCATCACCGCCCCGACCTGGGTGAGGTTCTTCTCGCTCGGGGCGTTCATGGCGCGGGCGATCCCGAAGTCGGCGACCTTCACCTGCCCGCCGGCGCCGATGAGGATGTTCGCCGGCTTGATGTCGCGGTGGACCACGCCGTTGCGGTGGGCGAAGCCGAGCGCCGCCGACACCTCGCTGGCGATCTCCGCGGCCTGCACGGAGTTGATGTGCCCGTTGAGCCGCAGGACGTCGGCGAGCGTGCGGCCCTGCACGTACTCCATCGCCATGAAGTACGTGTTCTCGTACTTGCCCCAGTCGTACACGCTGACGATGTTCGGGTGGTTGAGGTTGGCGGCCGACTGCGCCTCGCGGCGGAAGCGCTCGACGAAGCTCGGGTCGACGGCGAACTCGGGGAACAGCACCTTGATCGCCACGGGGCGATCGAGCAGCAGGTCGCGCGCCAGGAACACGTCGGCCATGCCACCGCGGCCGATCCGTTGCTGGATCTCGTAGCGGTCGTTGAGCACGACGCGCTGGGTGTTGCCTGTCACTGCTGCCTGCTTGCCGTCGCGACGGTGGTCGTCGGGACGCCGGTCGAGGCTACCCAGCCCCGGGCGCGCGTCGTCCGTGCGGGCGTGAGGGGGCTGGCGGACAGGTGGACGGTCCGTGCGGGCGTGAGCGAGCGGGTCATGGGTTCGATGGGGTGGGGACGTCGTTGGCGAACATGTAGTCGAGGACGGACTTGGCGATGGGGCCGGCCAGGCGGCCGCCGGTGCCGGCGCTGATCTCGTCGTTCTCTCCACCGCGCAGCATCACGGCGATGGCGTACTTCGGGTTCTCGGCCGGGGCGAAGCCGACGATCCAGGCGTTCGACTTCTCTGGCTGACCGGCGGCGTTGAGCTGGGCCGTGCCGGTCTTGGCGGCGGCCGAGACGCCGTTGGCGAGCTGCATCTGCCGGCCGGTGCCACGCTCGACGACACCGATCATCAGCGTCGTCAGGTCGGCTGCGGTCGCCGGCAGGATCGGGTTCTTCCACACCGACGGCTGCGTGGTGCTGAGCACCCCGCCGTCGTGGTCGAGGGTCTTGTCGACGACGTACGGCTTCATCATCTGCCCGCCGTTGGCGACCGTGCTGGCGACCATCGCCATGTGCAGCGGGACCATCTGGTCGTTGCCCTGCCCGAACCCGCCGATGCCGAGCAGCGGCAGGTTGTCCTCGAAGTCGTCGACGTCACCGAAGGAGCTGGCGACGGGAGCGGGGAGGTCGATCGGCAGCTTCTCGCCGACGCCCCACTTGTTCACCCCGTCGACCATCCGCTGCGCGCCGAGCGCGATCGCCGTCTGGGCGAACGGGATGTTGCAGCTGCGGGCGAACACGGTGGCCATGTCGCCGCCGCAGACCTCGTTCTCGAAGTTCGTGATCGGATCCGTCGTCTGCGGCGGCAGCCACGACGACTCGTCGGGGAACTCGCTGTCCATCGTCAGTACGCCGTTCTCCAGGCCGATCGACGTCGTCAGGATCTTGAACGACGAGCCCGGCATGAACCGCTCCTGGTACGCGTTGTTGAGCAACGGCTTGCCGGGCGTGGCGTTCAGCTCCTCCAGGTAGGCGTTGGCCTCGCTGAAGCTGTGCACCGCCACCTTGTTGGCGTCGAAGCTCGGGTTGCTGACCATCGCCAGCACGGCGCCCGACTTCGGGTCCATCACGACCACCGAGCCCTGCCGCCCGCCGAGCGCGACCTTGGCGACGCGTTGCACGTCGTCGCGCATCACCAGCTGCACGCTGCCGGTGTTGTCGTTGCTGCCGAGGATGTTCGGCAGGGCTCGCACCTGCTGCTCGGTGGTGGTGCCCATCAGCACGTCGTCCTGGCTGCGCTCCAGCTCGGTCGCCCCGAACGAGAACGTGTAGTAGCCGGTGATGTTGCTGAAGAAGTCGGCCTCGGGGTAGGTGCGCTGGAACTTGAACTTGTCGCCGGGCGCGCTCGGCATGCTCTGGGCGATGACCACACCGTCGGCGGTGACGATCGGGCCGCGCGGCTTGCTGAAGTCGCGCTCGGTCTGGCGCTGGTTGCGCACGTCGGCGTTGAGCGACTCGGCGCGGCGGACCTGGATGAAGTTCAGCTGGATGAACAGGACCAGGTAGCACAGCAGGAGCCCGACCGCGAGCCGACGGATCTGCTTGTTCACGGCATCGCCCCGGCCGCCGCCTTGGCGGCGTCGCGCTCGCGCCGTCGCGCCGTGCGGGCCTCCATGCGCTCGCCGATCGTCAGCGCGTCGGGCACCTCACCGAGCTGGCGGGCGCCGGCGTCGCTGATCCGCACGAGCAGGCCGAGGAGGATGTAGTTGGCCAGCAGGCTGGAGCCGCCGTAGCTGACGAACGGCAGGGTGATCCCGGTGAGCGGGACGACGCGGATGACGCCGCCGATGATGATGAACGCCTGGACGCCGACGATCGCGGTGAGCCCGGTCGCGAGGATCTTCTCGAACGGGCGTTGCGAGCGGGTGGCCGTGCGCAGGCCGGCGCCGATCAGCAGGATGAACGCGATCAGGATCGCCGTCGCCCCGAGCAGGCCGAGCTCCTCGCCGATCGCCGCGAAGATGAAGTCGTTCTTGACCTCGGGGATCTTCGTCGGCCTGCCGCGGCCGAGCCCGGTGCCACTCACGCCGCCGTCGGCCAGCGCGAACGCGGCCTGGATGATCTGGTAGCCCTTGCCCTCGTACAGCGGCCAGGGGTTGATCCAGATCGTCACCCGGGTCTGCACGTGGCTGAACATCTTCCACGCCAGGAACGCGGCGCCGGCGAACAGCACCAGGCCGATGGCCAAGAACGCGGCCCGCTCCGTCGCCACCCAGATCATCACGACGAAGAGTGTGAAGAACAGCAGCGACGAGCCGAGGTCCTTCTCGGCGACCATCACCAGCACGGAGAACGCCCACGCCAGCAGGATCGGCAGGAGGTGACGCGGCTCGGGGAGGTGCAGCGGGCCGACACGCCATGTCCCGGCGGCGATCAGCTCGCGGCGTTCGGCGAGGTAGCCGGCGAAGAACAGCGCCAGCAGGATCTTGGCGAGCTCGCCGGGCTGGAAGTTGACGTGCCCGACGTTCACCCAGATCCGCGCGCCGCCCGACGAGTAGCCGATGCCGGGCACGAGCGGCAGCATCAGCAGGCCGGCGCCGAGGAACAGGAACGTCCACTTGTAGCGGGCGAGGTCGCCGGCGCGCTGGACGAACAGCAGCACGCCGACGTAGGCGAGGATCGAGATGAACGTCCACGTCGTCTGCAGCCCGGCAAGGTGGTCACTGAGCCGGGCGATGATCACGTAGCCGAGCCCGTTGAGCAGCGCGGCGAGCGGCAGCAGGGTGGCGTCGGCACCGGCGGCGAGCAGCCGGTTGGCCACGTGGGCGACGAGCAGCAGCAGCAGGATGGCGACCAGGAACGGGACGATCACCTGCGGGATCTGCGCGTTCTTGCCGAGCGAGGCGAGGACGTAGGCGGCGGCGGTGATCACCGCGCCCATCAGGATCAGGCTGAGCTCGGTGTTGCGCCGCGCCGCAGCGATGGGGGAGCGCTGGGCCATGTCACCCGCCGGGGGCGCCGGTCGTGCTCGATGCGGCGACGGTCGTGGTGGTGGTCGCCAGCGTCGTCGACGTTTGCGCGGTCGTCGTCGTGGCGGCGGTCGTGGAGGTGAGTGCGCTCGACGTGACGGTCGCCGACGTCGGCGCCGACGGTGTCGGCTTGTCGTCGTTGCCGCTGCTGAGCCCGACGGCGAGCAGGACGACGGCGACGGTCAGGGCAGCGGCGATGGCGAGGAGGACGAGGAACATGCGCCCCGTCATCTTGCGTGGTTTCCTCGGCAGTGTGGCCGCGGCTCCGGTGAGGACCATCGTCGTCGAGGCGGTGGCGGCCGGGTCGTCGAGCATCGCGTCGGCGGTCTCTGGCGCCGAGACGCCGACCGCCTCCGGCCCGCCGTCGGGCTCGTCGGGTGTCGCCGCGTCCTCGTCGTCGTGGTCGCTGGCGTCGGTGGCCTCGCGGTCCTCGATGTCCTTGATGCCGCGCAGCTCCTCGGGGAGCGCGCCGGTGAGGACGTCGACGACGAGGACGGTGACGTTGTCCCGCCCGCCGTGCACGTTGGCGAGGGCGACGGCTCCTCGGCGGCCTCCTGCGGATCGTCGATGCGGTTGAGGACGTCCTGGATCTCGCCGTCGTCGACCTCGTCGACGAGCCCGTCGCTGCACAGCACGTAGCGGTCGCCGATGACGAGGCGCAGCGTCCAGGTGTCGACGCGCACCTGCGGCTCGATGCCGAGGGCCCGGGTGACGATGTTGCGGCGCGGGTGGGTGCGGGCCTCGGCCTCGGTGATGTGCCCGGTGGCGACCAGCTCTTGCACGTAGCTGTGGTCGATGCTCGCCCGGCGCAGGATGCCGTCTCGGTGGACATAGGCCCGAGAGTCGCCGACGTTGACGAGCACGAGCTGCTCGGCGTCGGCGCCGAACTGGTCGTCGTCGATGTCGCGGATCAGGGCGATCGCCGTCAGCGTGGTGCCCATGCCACGCTGGTCGGGGTTGCTGTGCGCCGCCGAGAAGATCGCCGCGTTGGCCTCCGCGACGGCGGCGACGACAACGTCGAGGTTCGCCGCGCCGGCGCCGAGACGCTCGCGGAGGACGTCGACGGCGAGCTGGCTGGCCACCTCGCCGGCCTGGTGGCCGCCCATCCCGTCGGCGATGCCGAGCACCATCGGCTCGGCGACGTAGCTGTCCTCGTTCTCGCTGCGGACCCGCCCCGGATCGGTGCTCACCCCCCAGGCCAGCGCCGGCCTGGTGGTCGGTGTGGTGTCGCCCATGTCTACAGCTCCGTCCACGAACGTTCGCTGGAAGTGGGGGTGGTGCGGAGGGGGTGGTTCTCCGATCCCCCTCCGCCGTGCGCCGACACGGTGTCCGTGAGGCGCACTGCCGGTTGGGTGTGGCCGCAGGCGGCTCCGATCAACTCGACCGAACGGAGAGACCGAGCGCAGCGAGGGAACGAGTGAGGTCGAAGCACTACTTGGCCTCGAAGATGGTGTTGCCGACCTGGAGGCGGTCGCCCTTGACGATCTGCGTCGGCGCAGTGAGGCGCTTGCCGTTGACGTAGGTGCCATTGGTCGAGCCGAGGTCCTCGGCGACGGCGGCACCGTGCAGCAGGTAGACGCGGGCGTGCAACTGGGAGACGAACGAGTCGTCGGGGATCGTGACGGTGCACGAGTCGGAGCGTCCGATGGTGATCTCCTGGCCGAGCTGGAACGACGCCCCGCGACGCACCCGAGGCTGGGTGATGACCAGCTCGCCGACGGCGGCCTTCTTCGCCGCTCGACCGCGCGGTGCGGTGGTGACGGCGGCCTGTTGCGGGAGCGCCGTGGCGGCGGTGAGGTCGAGCTGCCCGGTGGCAGCGGCTGGTGTGCCGCCCGAGTACGACTGTTGCGCCACGGGCACCTCGGCGGCGCGGGCCTTGCCCTGGCGCGGGCCGCGGACCTCGCTCCAGACGGCCCACAGCACCCGGGCGAAGAACAGGTAGAGCAGCCCCAGCAGCGCGTACTTGAGGATGTCGAGCAGCTGGTCGGTGACGGCGATCACGATGCTTCGAAGCGCAGGTGGGTCGCCCCGACGCTGACGATGTCGCCGTCGTCGAGGACGTGCTCCCCGTTGATCCGCAACCCGTTGACCTTCGTGCCGTTCGTGCTGCCGAGGTCGACGAGCACGAAGCTGCTGCCGATCGGGCGGACCTCGGTGTGCCGGCGGCTGACGTTGGGGTCGTTGACCGGCACCGTGCAGTCCGGCAGGCGCCCGATCGTGGTGACCCGCCCGCCGAGGTTGACCCGCTGGCCGGACGGCAGCACCAATGATCCGGCGCCGGATCCACCGGCCGACTCCTTCATCCGCGACTGGATGTTGAAGCGCCCCGGCTTCAGCGAGTTGTCGATCTCGAGGGCGATCGTGATCGGCCCCATGAAGTGGTAGTGCTCGCTGCGCGCATACTCCCGGGCGGTCTCGGCAAGCTCGATGCGCAGCGCCTCCTCGATCGTCCCGAAGCCGGCGTGATCCTTGCCGCTCAACGTGAACCGGAACTCGTTCGGCACGATCCGCCGGCCGCGGACGTCCACGCTGCGATGGTCGTCCATTTCGCGCAGAAGCCGCCGACCGAGCTCGACCGGCTTGATGCTTGCTCGTGATCCGCGGGCGAACACGCCCTCGACCATACGCTCTAGACCCCGCTCGAAGGACTGCAAACCCACGTGACCAGGGTACTTGCGCCGTGTTGGTGGGCGACCCGCGCGTGTGTAGCGTGAGGACTCCACTCGGGCGAGTGGCGGAATGGCAGACGCGCTGGCTTCAGGTGCCAGTGTCCGTAAGGACGTGGGGGTTCAAGTCCCCCCTCGCCCACACAGAAAAGGTCTCTTTTGAACCCCTGCCCCCAAAGGCGGGGGTTCTTTCGTTGTTGGAGCTGACCCGGTCCTCGGCGTGTGGCTCACGGCCTCGGGCCGCTTCTGCGGCGGCTGCTGCGCGGACGTCGTCGTGGAGAATCAGGGCGTACGGCTCGCTTGGCACGGCCGTCGCAGTTCCGTCGTCGTTGATCTCGATGTAGTCGAACAGCGCTTGGTTGAGCTCACGGCGAATCTCTGGCGTGGCAGCGAGGTAGGCCTCCCGACAGTTGCGCACTCGCTCGAGCGCGAAGTGGATCGCGCTTGCGACTTTGGTGAGGTCGCCGCTGAGGGCGTGCAGCTCCTGTTCTGCCGCGGCCATCGCCCCGTTGATCCGGGCCTGCTCTGACTTGAGGAGGTCCAGCGGGATGTCGTCGGCGTAGTGCGCCTGGAGGAGCTTGGTCCGCTCATGGGTGAGCTGATCGATCCGTCGCCGTTGGCGCTGGACCGCCTCATCGCGTTCGGCGCTCAGCTTCTGTAGCTCGCCAACCACGTATGCCTCGATCAGGTCGAGTTGTACCGCGAGGTTGTCCCGGGGTCTGTTGAGGTGAGGTGGTGATCCCTCCCCGGGCCGTGCCGTGCTGGCAGGGTTCGGGAGTCCCCGCAACGGCAGGTTTGCAGTAGGGGTTGCAGTAGGGCGGATGCCCTGCGCAGCGTGGACTTCGAGCGCGCCGAACTACGTCGCTGTCATTCGCTGTGGAGTTTCCAGTAGGCACGAGGGTCCTTCGGAGACTTCCCGACCCACTCGATCAGACCGGCCTCCTGCAGAGCGCGCAAGCGAGTCAAGGTCGCCGGCTTCGAGAGTCCGACGGCATCGGCGATGTCGCCAGTCGACATCCCCCCGGTCGAGCGGATGTGCTCCATCACCTCGCTGGAACGGCTCGGCAGCCGCTCCGCGACCTCCGGGCTGAGCGGTGTCGCAGCGAGGGTGAGCGTCACCGTCGCTGGCCCGTGTCGGTACACGGGGTCGACCAGGCCAGCAGCTCGCATCTCGTCGTAGATGCGCTTGATGCCTTCGCCGAGCTCCGCCCGAAGCGAAGGTCGGCGCAGGCGCGAGCGATGCGCGGATTCCGAGCGAAGCGCGGGATGTTGCGAAAGTCGTCGACGCGGGTGACACCCGGAAATCGGCCGGGGCTCGTGATCTCCATCCGGTTGTCGTAGATCTCGACGCGGATGTGGTCGCCACCGATGCTGTAGCTGCGGTGGACAACTGCGTTCACGATGCCTTCGAGCCAAGCATCGCGAGGAATCAGCCCTTGCCGTTCGAACCTACCGCTCGCGGCAAGTGCGGTGCGGGTGGGCTGCAGGCGTTCGACCTGGGTGCTCGCAGCCTCGATCGTGTTCGTCAGGTTGCCCTCGCAACGAACGTCCTCTCGGAGGTTGAGCCGGCTCCCTGTCTTGCGTTCAAGGCCCTCGAAGCGGAGGACCCGCACGTAGGCCTCCGGGAACCGGCTCTGGGGGTGAGTGCCGAAGAGCAGGTACGCAGCAGTCGTCACCCCGCCTTGCGGGTTCACGAGCGCCCGCGCTTGGAGTGCTCGATCAGGGCTGGAACTGCCGATCTCGGTCATGTAGCCCTCGACGGCAGCAGGGTCGAGATCATCGACGGTCTCGTCCGTCAGGACGATGCCGTCGAAGTGGGACTGTCCCTTGTCGTAGACCAGCTCCTGGCGCTGCTCGAACCGCAGCCGCCGGTCTTCGTCGCCGACTCGAAGGTAGACCTCGTCGGCCTTCGTCTTGTGCACGACGTCACTGGTGTCGACACTGAGGAGGAGCAGATGATCCGTGGCGCCGTGGTCGTTCACACAAGCGAGCAGCTCCGAGTGCACGCGAACGGGTGGTTCGGTGTGATCGAGCGACGCCTGCATGAGGCTGTTGCGGTGCTTCTGGTGCCTGTCCGTCCCTTCGACACGACCGCTGTGGACGCCGACGATGACCACCCCGCCTTCAGCGTTCGCCAATGCCACCAAGGTCTTGGCGAGCTTCGATGCATCGATCAGCACGCTCTTGCGGTCGAACCACTGATCTTCCACGAGCGCGACCACTGAAGCACTGACTTCCTCGGGCGACCGGCCGGCGAGGTGGTCGACGCTGGAACTCACGGATCTACTATAAAGTCTTTGCAGTACGTTTCAGTAGACCCTCCGACGCGCGGCGCTGAGAGTGTCGAGCTGGGGGCTGCGCCGGCTCCCCAACCGAGCCCGTGACACCCCTGAGGCAGGATGCGTCCATGGAACAGATCCGGTCGCCGGAACGCGACCAGCTCCTCCGGGGCGGCTCTCGCGAGCTGGTGACGTGGATGGCCGAACCGGTCGCTGCCGCGATGGAAGCGGTGGGCCTCACTGTGATCTGCAGGTCAGCGTGGCGGAGGATCAATGGTCGATCCTGGCGGTGATCGACGAGCGCCCTGTCTTGCTGGTCGACGCTGACAGAGCGCTCCTGGCCGGCCGGTTCGGAGGCGAGCACGTCAAGAGCGCGACTGCGGAACTCGGTCCAGCGGCACAGCTCGGGCGCGAAGGAGCGGAGAACCTCACCGACACGCTGGGAGTCATCCAGTAGATGTCGCTGGAAGATCGGCTCATGATGAGCGATTCGATTCCGAGGCGTCCGGAGGCGGTCGAGCTTGCCGTGGAGGTCCTGTCGGTGCGGGCGTGGATGGAACAGTCGAAGGAGATCGGATCGCCGGATCGACTCCTCCCGGAACTTCTGCCGGAGGTTTGAGGCGGGGTGGAAGCGGAGCGTGACTGGAACGACAGGTTCCCTGCCGCCCCGGGGCGATCACAGCAACCTCCCAGGTCGAGCTGACGGCGGGCTGACCGCCGGTTCGTACGGTCGACTCGGCATCGCCGATGATCGATCGGCGGTGCCGAGGAGGCGCACGTGGACCCGACGGCACGATCCCCTGAACCGAGCACCGCCCGCACCCGAGGGGGGATGATCGCGCTCGACGGAGGCGCCGTTGTCGGAGCCGTCATCACGTCGACGTCGCCACGCGGCCCGACCCGAGCGCCGACATCGAGACTCGCACGCCGGCTGTTCGTCGCCGGGACACCGTCGTGACCGCCAGGTACCTCCGCCGCGTCGCCGCCCTCGGCGCGACAGCTGCGCTCCTCCTCGTTGCCTGCGGTTCCGACGGTGCCGTCACCGCGACATCCGCGTCCACCCCGGCTTCGACGTCAGCCACCTCGACGACGACGACGGCCGCCGCCACCGCGAGCGCGAGCAGCGCGGCCGCCGCCCAGACGTCCTCTACCTCGGTCGCCGCGACGTCGGGGTCGGGGTCGGCCGTCGTGTTCACCGCCACGGCACACGTCGAAGCCGGCGACAACACCCGGGCATTGACGAGCGCCGACGTCGACGGTGACGGCATCGTCGACCTGATCGCCACCAACCTCGACGCCGGCAGCGTGACGATCCTCCTCGGCGCCGGCGACGGCACGTTCACCACCGGCTCGACCGTCACGGTCGGCAACCAGCCCTATCAGGCCGCCGCTGCCGACCTCGACGGCGACGGCGACGTCGACCTCGCCGTCGGCAACTTCGGTGACGACACCGTCACGGTCCTGTTGAACGACGGCGCCGGCGCCTTCACGATCGGCTCCACGATCACCGTCGGTGACGCGCCGCGCTCGCTGGCCATCGGCGACCTGGACGGTGACGGCGACGATGACATCGCCGTCGGGGTGCAGAGCATCAGCGCCGTCGCGGTCCTGTTGAACGACGGCGACGGCACCTTCGCCGCACCCACCGACTTCGCCACGGGTTCCAGCCCGCACGGCACCGCGCTCGCCGATCTCGACGCCGACGGCGACCTCGACATCGTCACCGTCAGTGTCGGTTCGGATGGGGTCAGCGTCCTGCTCGGCAACGGCGATGGAACCTTCCGGCCGGCGACGGACTACGGGAGCGGGGTGGAGCGGCTGTACTCGGTGGTCGCCGGTGACTTCGACGGTGACGGCACGGTCGACATCGCCACGGTGAGCAACGGCGGCGGCATCGCCGAGATCTTCGACGGCAACGGCGACGGCACTCTCGCCCAACCGATCACCTATGACGTCGGGGACAAGGCAGTTGCCGTGTCGAGCTCGCCGATCGGTGTGCTCGTCGCCAACTTCACCGACGGCACGATCACCGTCATCGACGACGGATCGACCAGCACCGTCACCACCGGAGGTGCCCCGTACGATGCCGTCGCTGCCGACTTCAACCGAGACGGGGTCGTCGACATCGCCATCGCCGACAGTTCGGCGAACGCCGTCGTCGTGCTCACCGGGCGCTGACGTCGGGCCGGCGGTGTGAGCCGTCTCCCTCGACGGGGCGTCGATCAGGGCACCGAGAGTCAGCGAGTGGCGTCGCGCTTGGCCTGACGGCGGGCGCCGGCCGCCTTGGAGGAGGCCTGCTGTGCCTTCGACACGCGCGGCTTGCGAGGCGCCTTCTCCTTGGCCGGGGCGGCCTTCTGCGCTGGTGCGGTCGCCGCCGAGGGAGCGGCCGGTGACGCAGCGCGTGCCGCCGCCAGCCGCTCGTCGCGCAGCGCCTTCGCGCTGCGGCGAGCGGCCGCAGCGAGCGCACTGCTGGTGCGCGCCAAGGCGTCCTCGAACAGCTCGGCCTTGGAGGCACTGCGCCGCGGCGCGAGCTGCGCCGCACCACGGCCGCCCTTGGCGGGGACCTGCGCGGCGACCTCGCGGCGGTGCTGTTGGACGAACTTGTCGCGAGCGCGTCGCACCCGCGCGAGCAGGTTGGCCAGCTCGTCCTCGTCCAGGGCGCGCAATGCGTCGCGCGCCGTCTCGGCGAGCAGCGCCTGCTCCGGCGCGGTGAGGGATCCGGGTGTGGCGCGGGCCATGTCAGGCGAGCAGCTTCGCCTTCTGGGCGGCGAACTCGGCGTCGCTGATGACGCCCTGGTCGCGCAGGCTGGCGAGCTTGGTCAGCTCGTCGGCGCTCGACGCCGAGGTGCCGGCGGCCTGGCGAACGTACTGGTCGAACGCTTCCTGGGCCTGCTGGGCCTGCTGCTGATCGCGCCGGGCCATCCCGCTGCCGTGGGCGATCAGGTAGATCAGCGTGCCCAGGAGCGGGAAGATGATCACGAAGATCGACCAGAACGCCTTGGCCCCACCGCCCATGTCGCGGTTGCGGAAGATGTCGCCGAAGATCCGGATCAGCAGGATGATCCAGGCGACCCACAGGAACACCATGAGAACGGTCCAGAAGAAACCGAGCAGCGGATAGTCGTAGGCAAACATCGTCATTTCCGATCGTGTGGAGGGTCAGCGCCAGCGGCGCCGGGGTCAGCATGTCATACACCGATGGGTGATCCTCGGGAACACCCAGAGCGGGTGATCATCCGCGATCGCGGACCCCTGGCCGTCGCAGACTGGGCCGCATGATCAAGGTCATCATCACCTTCGTCGTGGTGTTCCTCATCGCCACGTTCCCGGCGACGTGGCTGCTGATGCTGTTCCTCGGCAACGTCGGGACGAACGTCAGCTACTGGGGGGCGCTGCCGCTCGGCGTCCTCGTGTCGGTGCTGCTCGGCGGCGTCACGGCCGACCGCTATGACTCCTGACGCTCCCGCCTGATCCCGTCGTCAACGGGGGTGGTCGCCGCGCGCGATGATCCGCCGCATCACCCGCCGCTGGCCGCGGTGGTCGTGCAGCGCCAGCGTGTTGCACGCTGCGGTCGTCCCACATCGTCACCGACCCGGGGCGCCACCGCCGCAACCGGCACGCGAACCGCTCCGACGTGGCGTGCGCGAACAGGAAGCCGAGCAACGCCGCCGAGGTTCACCGTGTCGTCGAGCGGGGCGCCGGGGTCGAGTCCCTCCACCTCCGCGCCGAGCGCGCCGCTCACGGTGCCACCACGTCGGCGCCGCCGCGAGCCAGGTCGACGACCCGGGCGATCTCGTCGATGACGAGGCCGGGCTCGGTGAACGGGACCATGTGCCCGGAGCGCTCGGCCATGACGTGGTGCCCGTTGGCGGCCGCCATGCGCGCCCGGACACGGTGCGCGGTGACCACCTCGCCGCGCCGGCCACGTTCCAGCTTCGACGACACCGCGCCGGAGATGACCGTCAGCGGCACGTCCGGCGGCGTCGGTGGCTCGGCACGCAGCCGGCGCAGGTCGTCGATCGACGGCGCCATCTCGGCGCATTGCGTGCGCACCGCGGCGACCGTCCCGTCCTCGGCGCGCAGGCCTCGCGCGGACTCCTCGGGCAGCTTCTTGGCGAGGCGCCGGGTGACCAACCGGTACACGCCGAGGCGGGCCATCGCCGGCGACAGCTTCACGCCGATGCGGGCCATCCGGGCGTTGCCGTCGCTGAAGAACACGTTGGCGCCCTCGTCGGTCGGGTCGACGAGCACGAGGCCGGCGATGCGCTCCGGCATCGCCGCCGCGGCGCAGCGCACGATCGGGCCACCCCAGCTGTGGCCGACGAGGACGAACGGGCCGTCGCCGAGCTGGCCGAGCACGTCGACGAGGTCGTCGACGAGCCGCTGCAGGTTGCGCGGCGCCGGATCGGCCGGGCTGCGACCGAGGCCGCTGCGGTCGTAGGCCACGGCGGTGGTGATGTCGGCGATGCCGGGGAACACGCCGCCCCACATGTGGTGCGACCCACCCATCCCGGCCTCGAACACCACGGTCGGCGCACCGCCGCCGGCGCGCACGGCGAACAGCTCGCGACCGTCACGGGTGCGCAGCAGCAGATCCTCGGCCACGCCCGTTCCCTACCACACGAACGGCGCCGGATGCTCTCGCCGTGAACCGGCTCAGCTCGACGACGGCAGCCGCAGCATCCCGTAGGCGTGGCCGGGGCGCAGGCGGACCACCGATCGTCGACCATCGCGGCGCGGTGCTCGTCCCAGCCGGGGTGCTCGCCGGCCAGGCCGAGGTACAGCTGGACGAGCTCCGCGACCGTCGCATCGTCGGTCGCGGCCACCGGCTCGGCGAGCTCGACACCGCCCACGGGCTCGGCTGGAACGGGCTGCTCGTGGGCCATGACCGGTCAGCGGGATCGCTCGGCGAGCAGCCAGCCGGCGAGCGCGAGGATCACGACCGCGCCGAGGCCACATGCGTGGATCGTCAGCGCGCTGTGCTCCAGCGGGGTGATCCCCGGGCCGGGCCCGCCGCGGGTGTTCGGCTGCGGCGGACTGATCGTGCCGATCCACTGGGCGGCGAGCGCGGCGGTGGTGCCGACCGCCAGACCGGTGGTCCATCGACGGCGGGCGAGGAAGCCGACGAGGCCGGCGATGCCGACGAGAGCGAGCGCGGCGAGGCGCAGCGACGACGGCAGCTCGCTGAAGCCGAGGATGTGCAGGTTGTCATCCCACGTCCGCCCGGAGGCCGGCACCAGGGCGCCGACGATCGTCGTCGCCACCGCCGCCGCGCCGAGGACCGCGACCGCGGCATGCACGGGCGGTCCCTCCTCTCGCCACGCGCCGAATGCGATCGCCGTGGCGACCAGCCCGAGCACGCCGGCAGCGGCGACCGCGTAGAACGCCGGCTCCCACGTGATCGTCACGCTGCCGGTGGCCACTCCGGTCTCGCGGGCGTTGTGCAGCTGGGCGACGACGAGCGCGGCGTCCATCGTCGCCAGACCGGCGAGGGCGACCGTCGCCCCGCCGGCGAGGCCGACGCCGATCCGCTGCCGGGCAAGGGCCAGGCCGAGCCCGACGACGAGGACGGCGGCGACGGCGAACATCACCCCGGACGAGTTGGAGCGCAGGTCGTCGAGCGTGAAGCGCGCCGCGGTGCCGTCGGCGAACTGGTACGAGCCGATCGTCGTGAGGCTGCCGGCGATCCCCAGCGCGGCGGCGAGCAGGCCGGCGACCACGAGCGGCACGGGCCGCACCGGCGCGCCGACGACGGTCGGTGCGTGCTGCGGCGTCGGCCACGGGTCGACCGACATCGGGTGCCACACCATGCCGGCGACCTCGTGACGAGGCTCGGCCGCACCGGCCAGCGGGACCGGCGTGGTCTGCTCGACGATCCGGATCGGCACCGGCTCCGGAGAAGCTCGATGCCGGTGACATCGGTGATGCTGGTGATGCCGCCGCAGGCGCGGCGCCGACCGAGCCGGTGACCGGGATCACGGTGGTCGGCGCGACGCTCGGTGGACCGCCGGTGACCGGGATCACGGTGGTCGGCGCAGCGCTCGGCGGGCCGCCGACCACGGGCTGGCGGCGGGTCGGCGCGGCCGTCGAGCCGTCGAGCGCCGTCCCGCAGTCCATGCAGAAGTGCTGTCCCTCGTGCGTCTCGGCGCCGCAGGTCGGACAGGGCACGCTCGCTCACTCCTCGGATCGGTGACGCCGCCGGCCGGCGACCGTGCCGGCAGGATACGTCCGCGGTGCGCCCCGGGCCGATCGTCGCCCCGTCAGCGCGTCCGAGCGGTACGTTGCGGCGGTGGTCGACGCGCCATCGCAGGACGGGTGCACCGGATCTGCCCGCATCTGGGCAGATCTCGTGCACGCGTCGAGGGGGAGCCATCTCGAATGAGGGTTTCGGGCGCTTCGCGCCGTCGCCGACGGGTGACCTGCACCTCGGCAACCTGCGCACCGCCGTCGTCGCCTGGCTGCTCGCCCGCCGGCACGGGCTGGGCTGGCTGGTGCGGATGGAGGATCTCGACCCGGTCACGTCGAGCGCGGCGTCGGCCACCGCGCAGCTCGACGACCTGCACCGGCTCGGTCTGCGCTCGGCCGCCCCGATCGTCCACCAGTCGCAGCGGTTCGAGCTCTACGAGGCGGCGATCGACCGGCTGGCCGGGCAGGGCCTCGTGTACGAGTGCTTCTGCACCCGCCGCGAGATCCGCGAGGCGGCGCAGGCCCCGAACGCCGCCGAGCTCCCCGACGGCGCCTACCCGGGGACCTGCCGCACGCTGAGCGACGCCGATCGCCGCCGCTTCGAGCGCGAGGGCCGGCGCCCGGCTTTGCGGCTGCGCACCGGCGGCGAGCGGCTCGGCTTCGACGACCTGATCCTCGGACGGGTCGAGGGTGCTGTCGACGACGTCGTGCTGCGCCGCAACGACGGCGTGCCGGCGTACAACCTCGCCGTCGTCGTCGACGACGCCGCGCAGGGTGTCGTCCAGGTCGTGCGCGGTGACGACCTCGCCTCGTCGACGCCGAGGCAGTTGCATCTGCAACGACTGCTCGGCCTGCCGCAGCCGCAGTACGCCCACGTCCCGCTGGCGCTCGGGTCCGACGGCACGCGCCTGGCCAAGCGCCACGGCGCGGTGAGCCTCACCGACCTCGCCGCGCTGGGCATCGACGCCGATGCCGTCGTGGCCCTGATCGGCGCCAGCCTCGGTGCCTGCGCGGTGGGCGACCACGTCACCGTCGACGACCTGCTGGCGACGTTCGAGGTCGCGGCGATGCCGCGTACACCGTGGCAGGTGGACCCGGCCGGGCTGTCTGCCAGCATCGGCCCATGACCGGCGACAACCCCGACGTCCTCGACCAGTTGCTCGGCTACCGCGGCGTCGCCGACGAGCGCGACGGGTGGCGGGAGGTCGCGCCCGACATCGTCGCCATGCCGTTCTGGGCGCCGTCGTTCTGCGCCACCGTGATCCGTGCCGCCGAGGCGGTCGGCGTGTTCGAGCCGAGCGAGGACGATCCGGTGCCCGGCCACGAGGTGTCGCTGGCGGTGATCAGCCCGAGGCTGTTCGAGGCGGTGCAACAGGACGTCGGCATGCGCGTCTGGCCGCGCCTGCGCGAGACGTGGCCGCACATCGACTACCACGGCCTGCGCGACGTGTTCGTCATCCGCTACGCGCCCGGCGAGCAGGAGTCGCTGCGCATCCACCACGACGTCGCCCAGGTGTCCGCCTCGGTCAAGCTCAACGACGACTACGAGGGCGCCGAGCTGGTCTTTCCCAGGCAGTCGTTCTCCAACGCCGACCTGGCCGTCGGCGAGCTGGTCGCCTGGCCGTCGCTGGTCACCCACCCGCACCGCACCGAGCAGCTGCGCCGCGGCGTGAAGTACGCGCTCACCGTGTGGTGCGAGCTGCCGGCCTTCGACTGAGCGCCGACGTCGTCGAAGCCCAGAGGTGACGGTGACCTCGTCAACCCGTGGATGCGGACCCGCCGAACGTCTTCGCCATCCAGTCGAGCCACATGTAGTAGCCGAGCGCCGACGGGTAGTAGCCGGCGTTCGACACCGCCTCCGGCATCACGACGAAGCGGCCGGCCACGTTGCGCACCGTCGGCTGCTGGAGGAACGACTCGAGCAGCGCTGCGCTGTCGCCGTAGTCGAACGCGAGGATGTGGTCACCGACGAGGATCGACTCGGCGGTCTCGACGGTGAACTCCGTCTGCGATCCGTCGCTGGGCGTGAGCTGGAGACCGAGGTCCTCGGTGAGGGCCTTCCCGATCGTGTCGAGCGCTCCGTGATAGGCGAGATATCCCTCGACGTTCGTGATCACGGTGAAGCTGTCGTCGGCGACCCCTGACGCCTCCAGCGCGGCGCGGGTCTCGGCGATCTTCGCCTCGACCTTGCCGACGATCTCGGCCACGCATTGGTCGCGGCCCACGGCTTCGCCGACGATGCGGACGTTGTCACGCCAGTCGGTCTTGTCGGCGGACCAGTCGAACACCACGGTCGGTACGCCCAGTGACTCGACCTGCTCTGCGACCGTCTTCAGCCACCCCGATTGCGAGATGATCAGATCCGGATGCGCGGCAGCGATCGCCTCGACGTTCACCTCCGGGCGCTTGGGCACCAGCGCGAAGCCCGGTGCCTCACGATCGCCGTTGGTCAGCACGGCTTGCCACGGCGCAACCCGGAACGGGTCTTCGTAGTCCGCTCCGGCGGCGGCTGGCATGACCCCCATCAGCAGCAACATGTCGAGCGACGTCGTGCCTTCGATCGACACGACCCGTTCGGGCTCGGAGGTGATCGTCGTCTCGCCGCCGTCGTGAACCACGGTCCGCGGGAACGTGCCGGTGCTCGTGTCGGAGCAACGCAGGTCGTTCAGCAAGCCGACCCAACCGTCGGGCAACTCGGCGGCAGCGGCAGAGCTAGCCGGGTCGGTCGCGGGTGCGCTCGAGCTCGTCGGCGCGGCGGTCGTCTGACTGGCGGACTCGTCGCTCCCGCAGGCCGCGGCGACCAACCCCAGTGGCAGCAGGAGCGCCAGCCACCGCGCCGGTGCTGCGCCCCGCCGTGCTGCGCTGGACGTGCGAGCGTTCCGCATCTCTTCGAGCCTCCTTGGGTCAGGCGTACCTAACAAACAATGGGAGCCTGGCAGAAGCACATGTGAGCAAGTCGGCCAATCTCTATCGTCAGATGGCCATACTGCGGGTGTCGACTCAGTGGGGGCCTCGCGCGTCGTCGGCCGGCGCATCGTGGCTCGCGGTCGCCGTGTAGACGCCGGGCGGCTGGCCGGTGGCCTGGTGGAAGGCGTGGACGAACGCACTCGAGTTGCGGTACCCGACCTTGCGCGCCGTCGCAGACACGCTGGCACCATGGGCGAGGAGGGTCAGCGCGGTGCGCAACCGCACTTGACGGCGCCATTGGGCGAAGGTGAGACCGGTCTGGGTGCTGAACAGCCGGGTGAGCGTCCGCACGCTCGCTCCCACCGCCGACGCCCACTCGACCAGGCTGCGATCGTCGGCGGGGTCGGCGATCAGTCCGTTGGCGATCAGTCTGAGCCGGGCGTCGGCGGGCATCGGCATTCGGATGTTGCTCGAGCTGGCAGGCGTGAGGACGTCGTAGAGGACCGACTCGGTGCGTTCCCGCTGCAACGTCGTCAGGTCGTCCTCGTCGAGCCGGACGATCACCTCTCGCAGGAAGCCTCCCACCGCGACGGCGGTCGGCGTCGACCACTGGATCGGACAGCTGTCCACGTCGAAGTAGAGGCAGTACACCTGCGCTGGCCGAACGCCGTCGATCGCATGAGGCGCGTTGGCGGGGATCCACAGCCCGAGCGTCGGAGGGACATGCCAGTTGTGGCTGTCGGTCTCGACCACGACGATGCCGCGTGGGCCCCAGGTGAGCTGGTGCCGCTCGTGGGAGTGACGCTCCCATCGCCACGGCTCGGCTCCGTCGTATCGCTCGATGGCGATGGCGCGATCGGCGGTGGCGCCGGCGATCGGCCAAGCAGCCACGGTCTGGCCATCGCTCGACACCGGCCCTCATGATAGTGCCGGACGGTCACCGGTGGTGTCTCGGCTGGCGAAGCCAGACGAACGGCGACGGCTCGGCTCACGGGCGGGGGCTGCCGACCTTTGACCGAGCGGGGTCGGTAGCGTGGCTGCCCGACGGCGTACGGCGGCAACGAAGGCAGGGCAACGCGACCGATGATCACTCGTAGCAGGACAGCACGGACGGCCTGGTTCACCGGTCTCCTCGTGACGGCGACGGTAGGCCTCGGCACCGCCGGTGTGGCGGCCGCCCCGGCGACGACGCCGCCGACCGATCCCGCCACGACGACGCCGGCGACCGATCCGGCGACGACGGACACGACCGCCGCGCCGACCGATACCGCGGCACCGGTCGAGACGGCGCCCACCACCGTGGCGTTGCCCGCCGGGGTCGTGCTTCCGCCGGCGCCGGTGCTGGCGCCGATCGTCGAGTCCGTCGAGTGGGCCGCCCAGGAGATCCCCGCCGTCGGCAGCAAGAGCGGTGAGGGCACCAAGCTCGTCCAGCAGCGCCTGCTCGACCTCGGCTTCTGGAACGGCGGACCGGACGGCAAGTACGGCTTCGCCACCACCCAGGCGGTGATGGCCTTCCAGAAGTACAACGGGCTGCGCGCCAGCGGCAGCGTCGACAAGGACACGGCGTTCGCGATGACGTTCGCCACCGAGAAGGCCCACGGGCAGACCACTGCCCCGGGCAGGGTCGTCGAGGTCGACAAGACCAAGCAGATCCTGTTCATCGTCCAGGACGGCAAGACGCTGTGGGCGTTCAACACGTCGACCGGTTCCGGCGTGGCGTACACGGCCACGAACCACAAGGACCCGACGAAGGTCGAGACCGGCGACGCGCAGACGCCGAACGGTCTCTACGTGGTCAATCGCCAGCGGCCCGACGGCTGGTGGGAGGGCGATCTCGGCAAGATCTACCGGCCGAAGTACTTCAACGGCGGCATCGCCATCCACGGCATGACGAGCGTGCCGAACCACCCGGCGTCACACGGCTGCGTCCGCCTGTCGACGATGGCCATGGACATGATCTGGGATCAGGATCTGATCCCACTCCAGACCCCGGTCTGGGTACACGAGTAGAGGTTTCGCCCTCACCCGTCGCCGGCTGTGGCATCGTCGGACGCCCGGCGCACACGTAACGGCCGGTTCTCGGCGGTCAGGCAGCGGCCGGTCTCGAGGTCGAAGCGCCAGCCGTGCAGGGTGCAGACCAGCGTGCAGTCGTCGTCGATCTCGCCGAACACGGCGAGATCGGCACGGCGATGCGGGCAGGTGCGCTCGACGATCCAGTCGCCGAGGCGGATCTCCTCCGCGGCGATGCCCTTCTGCTCCGGGTCGAGCTTGCGCAACGCCTCCGCCTCGGCACGGCGCATCCGCTCGGCCGACAGCGACTTGAAGAAGTTGTAGACGTACTCGTTGAACGGCCCGGCGCGCCACGCCGTGAACCGGCACGACAGGAACAGGGCGTTGCTCCAGTCGACGGCGCGCTCGGCGGTGACCGTCTCCACCAGCTCGCGCTGGATGTCGAAGCTGAACGCGAACGGCTCGCCGGCGTGGGCGCGTACGTCGCCGTCGGGGAAGTCGACGAGGATCGCCTCGTCGCCCGCGCGCAGCAGCACGTTGGCGCCCACGCCGGCGCGCAGGGTCGGCGCCATCGCCAGCAGCGGCCGCCACCACGCCTGCAGCGTGGCCAGCAGATCCGGCGTCGGCGTGTGCCAGCCGGCGTGCAGCTCGTCGAGCCACGGCATCCAGTCGGCCTGGTACTCGGCCAGGTAGCGGGCCTTGTCCGTGAAGATCGCGGCGACCTCGGCGTCGGGGATCGGGTGGGTGACGGTGCGCTTGCCGTCGACGACCTCGATCGTCGTGCCGGGGATGGCCAGGATGCCGTCGCGGCCGTGCTCGGCGAGCAGGTCCATGAACACCCGCTGGTCGGGGAAGATGCTCAGCTCGTCGCCGCGGATGACGTTGAAGCCGAACAGCTCGGGGTCGAGGAACGCCGGCGGCCCGGCGCTCGGCACGATCGCCGCGGCGTCGATCGCCTCGACGTAGCGCAACGCCCGGTTGAGCTGGCTGGCGACCTTGGCGTCGACCAGCTCGCGCATCCGCTCCGGCGTCTCCCGGTACACCATCGGATACCAGATCGCCCCGCTGTACTGCAGCCAGTGCAGGTCGACCGGCCCGTGCCGGCGCAGCGCGGCGAGGTCGTCGGTGCGGCAGTCGTTCTGGTTGACGAGGATCGCCGTGCCGTCGTCGACGACGAGCGCGCTGTCGCCGCCGGGCCCGTCGGTGATGCTCGTCTCGATGTGGATGGCGACGGTCAGCCGGTCGCCGAGGCGTACCGGCTCGCCGTCGGCGGTGCGCACGAACTTGGTGAACCCGAGCGAGCGCATCTTGCGCTCCTGCTCGCGGGTCGGGTAGCCGGGCAGCAGGACGGTGGTGTCACGGCTGACGTGCTCGGCCAGCCACGGTTCGTCGAGGTGATCGGCGTGCAGATGGGAGACGTACAGGTACGTCGGGTGCTCGATGCGCTCCTGGAGCTCGGCGGGCAGCCGGTCGTTGCGTGGGAACACGAACCACGAGCCGAAGAACGCCGGCAGGAACCACGGGTCGCAGAGGATCGACCCCTCGACGGTGTCGATGAGGATCCCGGCGTGACCGATCGATGTCGCCCGCATGCGCCGAGGCTAGGAGTCGCCGGCGCTGCTGGACAGGCGACTCACGTCACGGACCAAATCCCCTGGTACGGCGAACTCGGATCTCAGGCAACCGGCGGGTCGGTGAACTGCTGGCCGGCGCGGGAGACGTGCTCGGTCCAGGTGTTGCCGTCCCAGTAGCGCAGATCGAAGCGACCGGCGGGGTCGGCGTACCAGCCGGCGGGCACCGAACTGGCGGCCGGCGTCGAGACGGCAGCCGCCGGTGCGGCGGTGGCGCTCGAGGGCTGCGACGCCGCGCTGTAGCCCGACGACGGGTCGGTGCTCGACGAGCTGGCCGCAGCGGTGGGGTAGGCGGTGGCGCCGCTGGCCGGCGACGTGGCCGCGCTCGTCGTGCCCCAGCCGGCCGGCTCGGTGGTGGCGGCCGCTGCGGTGGCCGCGGCCGCCGGCGTGGACGACGACGAGGTGTCGGCGTAGCCGGACGTCGACGAGCCCGATGCGCTGGCGCCGGTGCTGGCACGCTGCAGGAACGCGGCGATCTCCGTGCCGGAGTTGACGATGCCGACGACCTCCCAGCCCTCCGCCGACTTCTGGGTCAGCTTGGTGGCCAGGCCGGCAGCGTCGTACGAAGAGGCGGTCACGGACGTGAATTCCTGCGGCATGGCCACGCAGGTTAGTGGCTGCGTCAAGCAGCGGCGCCGAGCGGCTACGTCGGCATCACCAGGGCGTGGACGTCGGTCTCCGACGGCGGGCCGTCGTAGGAGACCTGGCCGTCGCGCAGGGCGATCAGCCGCTCCACCCGGTTGACGAACGTCAGCTCGTGGGTGGCGACGATCAGCGTCGCGCCCCGCTCGGCGGCCTCGTCGAACAGCGACAGCAACGCTTTCTTGCCCGACTCGTCGAGACCGACGAACGGCTCGTCGACCAGCCACACCTGAAACGGGCGTACGCAGGCCAGCGTGATCGCCGCCTTCTGGCGCAGGCCGCGGCTGAACGTCGTCGGGATGTCATCGCGGCGATGGGCGAGTCCGACGACGTCGATCAGGCGCTCGGCGGTGTCCTGCCAGTCGTCGACCCCGTGCAGCCGGGCGACGTACTCGAGGTGCTCCCACAGCGACAGGTCGTCGTAGAACGTCGGCGTGTCGCTCAGCCACGACAGGGCGCGGCGGGCCTCGACGGTGCCGGCGTCGTGGCCGGCGATGCGCACGGTGCCGTCGGAGGCGTCGAGCAGCCCGGCCGCCATCTTCAGCAGCGTCGTCTTGCCGCTGCCGTTGTGGCCGACGAGGGCGACGTGCTCGCCGGCGGCGATGCTCAGGTCGAGCGGTTCGAGTGCCGGGCGGTCGCCGTACGTCTTGGTCAGCCGGAACGTCTGCAGGGCCGGCCGGGTGCGCGGCGAGTTCATCCGCTGCTCCTTTGCTGGGCGGTGTACTCGCGCCCCTCGTTCATGAAGCCCTTGAGCGCCTTGGCGATGTCGTCGCGCTTGCGCACCCACCACGCGCAGGCGGCGACGATCAGCACCGTGCCGACGGCGCCGCGCAGCGCCGCGCCGGGCGCGCTGTCGCCGCGCTGGATCGCCTGGCGGACGAGCAGGACGTCGAGCACCCCGAGCGTGCTGACGACGAGCGGGATGAGCACCCGCAGCATCGTCGTCACCCCGGCCATCTCCGGCGGCAGGAACGCCTGCTGACCCGTCGTCGCCGCCGGGTCGGGTGCGTCGCGCACGATCGACACCACGGAGCCGGCCGCGCCGCCGAGCGTCGTCGGCACGCACAGGATCGCTGCGACGGCAGCGGCCGCGCCGATCGTGAAGTGGCCGTGGCCGACGGTCGCGGTGATCGTCGCCGCGACCGCGCCGACGAGTGCGAACGGGACGAGGGCGACCGCCGGGGCGGCGAGGTGGCGGAGCATCAGCGGCCCGCGGACGATCGGCAGGCTGTCGGCGAGGTCCGGCTGGTCGACCTCCTGCGACAGCGGCTCCATCGCCTCCAGGCCGAGGACGAACAGCAGGCCGGCGGACAGCAGCAGCGCCGGCGTCGTGCCCCGGACGACCAGCGCCTGGCTGACACCGACCGCGGCGGCGAGCGCAGCCATGCGGACGAGCCGCGTCGCCGGCATCCGCAGCAGGCTGTGCCAGCCGCGGCGCCACACCGGGTGCTCGCGCTTGGTCCGCGGGACGCGCAGCCACGGGCGGCGGCGGGCCTGCTCCTGGTTGAGCTGGCGGCGCAGGAGGATGACGGTGCGCAGATCCTGCATCGTCACCGCGAAGCGGAGTTGGGCGACGAGGCCGCTGCGGCGGGCCAGCGCGTCGAGCGACGTCCGCCGGAGCATGAAGATGCCGGCGATCACCAGCCCGGCGGCCACCACCATCGACAGCGCGTCGACCGGATGCTGGCGCCAGCCCCACAGCGCCAGGCTGCCGGCGGGCGTGCCGAGGGCGGGGATGTGGCGGAAGGCCGCCACCGTCTGCCAGGCGAGCAGGGCGATGGCGACGATCGTCGTCACCCACTGGCGCACGTGGGCCGCGTGGGCGACGAGGGCGCCACCGACCCACAGCGCGGCGATCACGAGCCCGAACAGGAAGCCGGAGCCGGCCCAGGCGACCGTCGAGCCCGGCAGGCGCCGCCCGGCGAGCTGGCCGGCGATCGCGCCGAGCAGCGCGCCGACGTACGCGGCCGAGCGCAGGCGTTGCACGGCGGGCCGTAGCAGCGCCCGGCGGCGGTCGACGGGCGCCAGCATGACGTACGCGACGTCCGGTGCCTCGAGCGCCAGCGGCCCGCCCTGGGCGCCGCTGCGCAGGCCGGCGGCGAACGCGGCGACGGCGAGCAGGCCGAGCACGGCCGGGGCGTTGCCGTCGATCGCCGCGGCGGTCGACGCGCTGACCGGGGCGTCGCCGACGAGACCGCTGAGCCACAGGATGACGCCGCCGCCGAACAGGGCGAGCAGGTAGACGCGATACGCCGCCTCGAACCACTCGAGGTTGCCGAGCCGATGCTTCTGCCGGGTGCGCCGCAGCGCCACCATCGCCCGGGTCTCGGGAGAAGTGCTCATGCTGGCTGGTCGGCGACTGGCGGCCGCTCGCTGCGCTCGCTTTCGCCGCTCGCCTCCTGTGGCGGGCTCCCTGGCGGTCGCGCCGCCACGCGTGCGCAGATGCTCGACTCGTGCGGGCCCAAGCGTCGGCAACCCGCCGGGCGCCCCGCGCTGGGAGCACTCGCGGGGAGCGGGCGAACGACCTCTCGCCGGTCGATCATTCGCCGGTCGCAGCTTCTCGGTCGGGGTCGGCGGACCAGCCGGACCAGCTGGCGGCGAACAGGCGTGCCCGGGGGAGGCCGGCGTGCTCGAGGGCGATGATGTTGGCGCAGGCGCTGACGCCGGAGCCGCAGGAGGCGATGACGTCCGCGGTCGAGTCGTCGATGCCTCGGGCGGCGTAGTGGGCGCGCAGCTCGTCGACGGACTTGAACCGGCCGTCGGGGCCGAACACGTCGGTGGCCGGCGCCGAGCGGGCACCGGGGATGTGGCCGGGCACGCGGTCGACCATCGTCGCCTCGCCGGTGAAGCGCTCGAAGGAGCGGGCGTCGATCACCGGCGTGCCCGCGAGCGCCGCCGCCCCGGTCTCGTCGGCGTCGGCGAAGCGCTCGGCCGGCCACGGCCGCTCGGTGAACGAGCCGGGTGCCGCAGACGCCTTGCCGGGGCCGGACTCGACGGGACCGATCCAGGCCCTCAGGCCGCCGTCGAGCAGCGCGGCGTCGATGCCCAGCACCCGCAGCATGACGACCAGGCGCCCGGCGGTGACCCCGCCGGTGTCGTCGTAGGCGACGACGATCGAGTCGTCACCGATGCCGAGGTCGCGCATCGCCTGGGCGAACGCCTGCGGCGTCGGCAGCGGGTGGCGGCCCTCCGTCGCCGGGCGCCCCGCGGCCGACAGCGCTGTCTCCAGGTCCACCCAGCGAGCGCCCGGGAGGTGGGCGTCGCGGTAAGCGGCGAAGCCGTCGCGACCGTCGAGGTACCAGCGGACGTCGGCGATCAGCGCCTCGGGATGGGCGTCGAGGAACTCGGCGTCGACGACCGGGGGGATCACGGTTGCATCCTGCCAGCGGTCGCCGCCGATTCCGCAGCGTGGAGGACGTCGCGCAGCGGTCGACCGAGCGCCGCGGCCGCGGTCGCGGCGTCGTCGTACTCGACCTTGACGCGGTCGGCGCTGACCTTGACCCGCACCGCGTGGCCGCCGACGTCGACCACCCGTTCGTCGCGCGCCTGCGGCCAGCGGCGCAGCGCGGTGCCGCGCAGGCCGAGCGTGCCGGTCTCTCTGACCAGTGCGGCACCGACGGCGGCGGCGCGTGCCGGGTCGCACAGCGCGTGGACGGTGTGCGCCGGCCGGCCCTTCTTCATCACGATCGGGGTCGCCCAGGCGTCGTGGGCGCCGGCGGCGAGCAGGGCGGCGATGGTGTGGGCGACGACCTCGCCGGTGGCGTCGTCGACGTTCGTCTCCAGGAGCTGCACGGGCTGGCCGGGATCCGGCGTCGCCGTCGCGGCGGCCGTAGTGCCGACGACGACCTGCACGACGTTCGGCCGCCCGGCGATGTCGAGCGTCCCGGCGCCGTACCCGACGGCCTCGACCGCGATCGCCGGCAGCGGCCCGAACTCGTCGGCCAGCGCGGTCATCAGGGCGACGCCGGTCGGCGTCGCCAGCTCGCGGCGGTCGTCGACGCCGCGGCTCGGCGCGCCGCGCCGGGCGAGCAGCTCCACCGTCGCCGGCGCCGGGTTGGGCAGCGTGCCGTGGGCGGCGCGCACCGTGCCTTGGCCGACCGTGATCGGGCTGCAGACGAGGCGGTCGATGCCGAGCACCTCCAGCGCCGCGCAGGCGCCGACGACGTCGACGATCGCGTCGAGCGAGCCGACCTCGTGCAGCTCGACGTCGTCGGGCTCCATGGCGTGCATCGCGGCCTCGACTTCGGCCAGCGCCCGGAACGTGCGCTGCGCCCGGTCGCGCACCCGCGCCGGCAGATCGGCCTCGTCGAGCAGGGTGCGGATCTCGCGGTAGGGCCGGTGCGGATGGTCGTGCGGCTCGCCGTGGTCGTGGTGGTCGTGATCATGGTGGTGGTCGCCGTGGTCGCTGTGGTCGTGGTCGTGGTGGTCGTGCCGATGACGGTGATCGTCGGCGTCGGCGTCGGTCGCCGGGTGCTCGTGGTGACCGCCGGACACGACGATCGCCCTCGTCGCCGCGATCCCGCAGCGTTGCACCGCTTCGAACGACAGCGCGTACCCGTCGATCGGCAGCCGCCCGACGATCTCGGCGACCGCCAGCGGGTCGGCGCCGGCGTGCACGAGCGCGCCGAGCGTCATGTCGCCGGCCGTCCCGGCGAAGCAGTGGAACCAGGCGGTTCGGGACACTCCCACGGGTCTAGCGCAGCATGCGAACGATCGCGCAGGCCGCGCCGAAGCCGTTGTCGATGCCGACGACGGTGATCCCGCTGGCGCACGAGGCGTGCATCGCCAGCAGCGCGGTGACCCCGTCGAGCCCCGCCCCGTAGCCGACGCTCGTCGGCACCGCCACCACGGGCGCGGCGGTGAGCCCGCCGATCACGCTGGCGAGCGCGCCCTCCATCCCGGCGACGACCACCACGGCATCGGCGGCGGCCACCCGGTCCACGTGGGCGAGCAGGCGGTGGAGGCCGGCGACGCCGACGTCGACGAGGCGGTCGGCGGCGATGCCATGGGTGGCAAGGGTGAGCACGCACTCGTCGACGACCGGGACGTCGCTCGTACCGGCGCTGACGACGAGCACCCGCCGGCCCCCGTCGTCGGGCGCCGGCACCCGCCACAGCAGGCAGCCGCCGCGCTCGATGGCCCCGGGATGGATTGCCAGCACCGCCTTGCGCTGAGCGTCGTCGACTCGCGTGAGCAGCACCGGGCCGTCGCCGTGGTCGAGCAGCTCGCCGACGATCGCGACGCACTGCTCCGGCGACTTGCCGCGACCGAAGATCGCCTCGGGCATCCCCTGGCGCAGGTGGCGGTGGTGGTCGACGAGCGCGTCGCCGACCTCGGCGAACGGCAGCCGTCGCAGCTCGGCGACGGCGTCGTCCGGCGCGACGTCGCCGGCGCGCACGCCGTCGAGCAGTCGCCGCAGCCGTGTCTCGTCCACCGCCCCATTCTGCCGCCGTCACACCGGACCGCCCTCCTGGCGGCCGAGCCGTCGCCGCCCCGCCATGTGTCCACTGCACGGCGTGAGGCTGCCGCGCGCTGGGCCTTCGGGCGGGCGCGGTAACGTCGGGGGATGGACGAGGTGAAGGGGTGCACCTCGACCGGCCGCCGGCGGATCACTGCATCGCTGGTGTCGGTCGTGATCGGCGTCGGGCTGCTCGGGGCGTGCGGATCGGACGACAAGCCGGCGGCGAGCACGCCGATCAGCACGCCGATCACCACGGTGGCCGGCGTCACCACCACGGTGGCCGGCGCGACGACGACGGTGGCCGGTGGGTCGACGACGACGGCGGCGGGCTCCAGCACGGCGCCCGGCACGACGACGGCCGCCCCCGGGCAGTACACGGTGGCGAAGGGCGACTCGCTGTTCGCCATCGCCAAGAAGCACTGCATCACGATCGATGTGCTCGTCGCCGCCAACACCTGGTCCGACGGCATCAACCACGTCATCCACCCCGGCGACGTGATCACGATCCCGGCCGGCGCGTGCACCGTCTCGACCGCAGCGCCGAGCACCACGAAGGCGCCGACGACGACGGCCGGCGCCACCACGACGGCGGCCGCAGGTTCCACGACGACGGCCGGCCGCACCACCACCACGTCGAAGCCCTGAGCTCGTCGTCAGCTGGGCCATGATCGGACCGTGGCCGATCAACTGGCCGCGTCTGCCGACGACGCCGCCGAGTCGGCACGCGAGCTGGCGGCGCGTGGCCACGCCGGCCACTTCGTCCTGACGATCCAGCAGGTCGTCGCGTTCACCGGCGAGCCGACCATCCGCTACGTCGCCGGCACCCCGCTGTTCGAGCCGGTCGAGCTCCCGGCCTCGTCGGGCGGGAGCGCCGCAAGCTGTTCATCACCGGCGAGGCGCGCGTGTCGCAGGGTCTGATCGCCGCCGCCGCCACCAACGCCACGGCGACGTTCGTCAGCCTGCCGGATGAGTCGGCCGGCCAACCGGCGATGCCGTAACGGCGCCACGCCGACGATCTCCCGTATCCGGCGGAGCGTCCCGGGGTCTGTGTGGCGATGGACCGCGACCGACCCCACCCCGAGCCGATCGCCGGCGGCCGCGTGGTCGTGTACGCGCTGGCCCTGCCCGGTGGTGGCGGCGGGCGCAGCTCGGCGATCTGGCGCTTCGCCGGCAGCGTCAGCACGCTGCGCGCCCACAACGCCGAACTGCCGGTCGTGTTGTTCGCGTTCGGTGACGTGCCCGCCGAGCTGGCGACGATCTGCGCCGTCCACGGCGTCGAGCTGCGCCCGCTCGAGCCGTTCGGCAGCCGCCTCGCCGAGCTGAGCCCGACCGGTTGGTCGGTGTTCGTCGGCGAGCCGCTGCTCGCCCGCCTGCTCGTGTTCCACGAGGTCGTCGAGCTGGCGCCGGCGCAGGTGCTGCTGTGCGATCAGCACGCCGTCGTCGATGCCGACGTCGCCGACCTCTTCGATCTCGGTCACGGCGCGGACCTCGTCGCCGGCGAGGAGCCGCACAGCGCGCGCAGCGGCCACCATGTCGACCGCCGACTGCTCGATGAGCCGCTGCTTGCCCGGCTCGCCGCCCAGGAGGGCGTGCCGGCCGTCCCGCCGTTCGATCCGGGCGTCGTCCTGTTGAACAACGAGCTGTGGTCGCGGCTGGCCGCGCTGCAGCCGCGCCTGGTCGACTACGCCTGGCGCCTCGCGGTCGGGGCGTCGCTGCGGCCCGGGCAACCGGCGCTGGCGGCGTCCGGCATCGATCTCGCAGCGATGCGCGCCACCGACGACGACGTGCTGCGCGCCCTGCCGTTCCCGTCCGTTGACCGCCGCCTGCTCGTCGAGGTCGCCTGGTGGCTGACGCTCGGTCACGTCGACGGGCTGCGCACCGACGACTTCGCCGCGCTCGAACGGTATGTCGACCTCCCTCGGACGTTGCGTCCGGTCGAGCCGGTCCGCAGCGGTGCGAGAGCGAGCGGAGCGAGCGGTGTTCTGACGCGTCAGGAGGCGGGCCAGATCACCTTGCCGCTGCTGTCGTACATGGACCGGGCGAGGTCGGCGTCCCATGCGTCGTAGAGCTCTGGGGCACCGTCGGGGAACGCCCCGGCGGCCTCGTAGGCGTCGTACTCGCTCTTGAAGCGGTCCGGGTCGATCAGGCCGATCGGCTCGCCGGCTGGGGTGGCGTCCTTGATGATCCCCAGCTCGGTCGTCCACCGGAACGTCTCGCCCTCCTCGGTGAGGAAGTACTGGTTGCCGGCGGCGTTGATCATGTCGACCGACATCTTCACCGCGGCGGCCGGGTCGGCGATGGCGTCCTCCATGCCGCGCAGAGCGGCGCGGGTGAAGCCGGCGACGGCGGTCGGGTGGTCCTTGGCGAACTGCGCGGACGTGTAGATCAGCCCGAACGATCCGGGGATGTCGGACTTCGCCGGGTCGAACAGTGCGTACTTGACGCCGGCGGCGTCGAGGGCCCGCGGCTCGTTGTTCTTGTAGACCGGCAGCGCGTCGATGTCCAGCTGCAGCTGGGCGACCGGGTCGTAGCCCTCGAGGATGATCTCCTTGTAGTCGGTGCCGCGCACGAGGCCGGCCTTGGCCAGCATCGCCACGAGCGACGGTGGCAGGTCGCCCTTGACGCCGATCGTCTTGCCCTTCAGCTGGGTGAGGTCGGTGATCGTCGGGTCCTTGGTGACCAGCGCCTCGATCGGAGCCTTGCCGTAGTTGGCGAGTGCGACGAAGCGCGCCCCGCTCGTCGAGAAGTTGAGGATCTCGGTGAGGTTGCCGGCCGAGGAGAACTGCGCCTGGTTGGCGGCGACCAGCGGGTAGTTGGTCGTCGACAGCCCGGGGCGCAGCTCGACGTCGAGGCACATCTTCTCGAAGTAGCCCTTCTGCTTGGCGACGATGACGTCGATGATCGACGCCTCGGCGCTGAAGTCGAAGCCGCTGAGGTAGGTGATCTTCCCCGCCGCCTTGTTCGCCGCGCACTCCTCGGCGGAGATCCCCTCGGCGGTCACGCCCGAGGCCGGCGTCGAGTCGGCGGCACCGCTGCTCGGCGTCGTGCCCGCGGTCGTGCCCGTCGTCGCCGCCGGCTTCGAGTCGCTGCCGCAGGCGGCGACGCCGAGCGCGAGGGCGATGAGGGTCGTCGCCACGCCGAACCGTCTGGTCACGCTGGTCATCTGGGCTCCTTGCTTGCTGGATGGACGAAGGGGAGTGCCGTCAGCTGCGCTGGCTGGCGTGCCAGTGCAGGACGATGCGTTCGAGGCCGCCGATCAGCACGATTGCCGCAGCACCGAGCACGGCGAGCACGTACACCGCGGCCCACAGCTGCAACGGCAGGTTGTGGTTGATCGCGTACTTCACCGCGAAGCCGAGCCCGGTGCTGACGCCGGCGAAGAACTCACCGAGCACGGCGCCGAGCAGCGCCAGGCCGACGGCGACGCGGGCGGCGACGAACACGCTCGGCAGGGCCGACGGCAACCGCAGGCGGACGTAGATCTCCCACGTGCTGGCGTCGACCGAGCGGGCCAGCTCCAGCAGGTTCGGGTCGACCGAGCGCAGGCCGGTGACCGCGTTGAGGAGGAACGGGACGCCGCAGACGATCGCCGTCATCGCCAGGATCGGGGTGAGGCCGAAGCCGAACCAGATGACGAACGCCGGGGCGTAGGCGATCAACGGGGTCACCTGGGCGAGCACGACGACCGGCATCGTCATCCGCTCGATGAACCGCGAGTGGGCGAGGACCGAGGCGACGACCATCGCGATCACGAACGCGACGACGAAGCCGAGGAACGCCTCCCACAACGTGGGGCGGGCGTTGTCCCAGTAGAAGGACAGGTCGCTGATCAGGTGGCGGACGATGTCGCTCGGCGCCGGCAGCACGTACTGCGGCTTGTCGAAGATCCGGACGTACGCCTGCCAGCCGAGCAGGAACAGGGTGAGGCCGAGCAGCGGGGCGACGGCCGCCAGCAGGATGCGCCAGAACGGCCGGCCGGACCCGGGGCCGGCCGATGGCGCCGTGCTCGCGGCGGCGGTGTCGGCCATCGTGCGCATCAGTGTTGTGCCCGCAGGTCGGCTCGCAACACGCGGACGACGTCGTGGAACGCCGGATCGTCCTCCATCTCCGGCAGGCGTGGGCGGGGCAGGTCGATGGGGCGCTCGGCGGCGATGCGGCCGGGCCGGGCGGCCATCACCATCACCCGGTCGCTGAGGATGGCCGCCTCGGTGACCGAGTGGGTGACGAACACGACCGTCGAGCGGGTCTGCTCCCACAGGTCGAGCAGCAGGTAGCGCATGTCGGCGCGGGTGATCTCGTCGAGCGCGGCGAACGGCTCGTCCATCAGCAGGATCGGCGCGCCGAGCGCGAACGCCCGCACGAGCGACACCCGCTGCTGCATGCCGCCGGACAGCTCGTGGGGGTAGGCCCGCTCGAACCCGGTGAGGCCGACGGCGTCGAGCAGCCCGGCGATCTCGCCGTCGTCGAGCGGCTGGTGGGTGGCGCGCTCGGTGGTGCAGGCCGCTGAGGAAGCGGACGTTGTCGGCGACGGTCTTCCACGGTACGAGCGCCGGGGCCTGCGGGACCAGCCCGTACTGCTTGCCGGCGCGGGCCGCGTCGGCCGAGCCGCCGGCGACGACGACGGTGCCGCGCGCTGGGCGCTGCAGGCCGCCGATGATCCGCAGCAGCGTCGACTTGCCGCAGCCGCTGGGGCCGAGGAGGCTGACGAACTCGCCGGCGGTGATGTCCAGGTCGACGCCGGCAAGGGCGGTGACGGTGCGTCCGCGGCGGCTGAACATCTGATGGACGTCGCGCAGCGACACCAGCGGTTCGACCGCGACGGGCGGCGGTTCGGCGATTGCGGTGCTCTCCATCTCGGAAGTGGTCATCCTGTCACATGGTCTGACCATCAGACCAACCGAGGTGCGTGCCGTCCGTCACGTCGTGTGCTGTCGAGGTGGTCGAGATGAGTGATGAGCCGAAGTGTCCGGCTCATCACTCATCGCGTGGCGGGCGGCTGCAGGCTGGCGGCCAGGCGGCGGCGCCACTCGACCGAGCAGCGGTCGGCCTGCACGCTGACCAGCGTCGTCTGGTCGAGCGGCAGGAGGCCGGGCACCAGCTCCAGCATCCGCTTGTCCTCCGCCCCGATCGCCAGGTCGAAGCGGATCACCTCCTCGGCGGACACCGAGAAGTCGTCGTTGCGCCACACGACGAACGTGAACAGCGACGTCACGTCGTCGACCGGCGCCGACAGCAGCAGGAGCACGTGCTCCAAGCCGGTGTCGTAGCGGATCGTGCTGCGCACGTGGAACGGCAGCTGGAAGCCGGTGGTCATCGACCGCTCGACGACGCCCGCGGCCTGGCCGCTGGCCAGCGTGCCGGCGTCGGCGTTGTTGGCCAGCACCTCGTAGCGGTAGCCCGTCCAGCCGCCGTCGAGCCCGGTGATCTCCACCTTCGGCACGAGCGTGTCCTGGGCCCGGCCGAACGTGCCGGTGTGGACGTACGGGAAGTGGCTGATGTCGAGGAAGTTGTCGACCATCCGCGTCGCCGACGTGCGCCACGGCTCGACCGGCGCGTTGATCCGGCGGAACGCCGGGTCGGCCTCCTGCTCGATGCACGGGACGTCGCCGGCGGGCTCGCCGAGGCACACCCACGCCAGCCCGTAGCGCTCGACGCAGTGGTGGGCGACGAGGTGGGCTCGTGGCGGTGGCGGCACCGACTCGGGGTTCGACGGCACACGCACGCAGTGGCCGCCGGCGGCAAACGTCCAGCCGTGGTAGGCGCAGCTCAGGCAGCCGTCGTCGACGGTGCCCGCGCTGAGCGGCGCCTCGCGGTGCGGGCAGCGGTCCGGAGCGGCGACGGCGGCGCCGTCCGGGCCGCGCCACAGCACGAGGTCGCGCTCGAGGAGTCGGACCGCGAGCGCCACGCCCTGGGTGACCTCGACGCTGCGCGCCACTGCGTACCACCCATTGACCACCGTCGGGCTTGAGGCCAGCACGCCGTACGTCGCCATCCGCCCGACGCTAGCGACGGTCTCGAGGCCCGGCCCGCGGTGGTGAGCGGCCGGGTTCCGGCGCGCGTTTGGGGCAGCCCATGGGTGTTCTCGACGATGTGACGACAGCGATCCGTGACGTTCGTGTCGCGTCGCTGACCGGGTTCTCCCCGCTTGGATGTGCGGCGCGGGCGACCGCAAAACTTGATACATATCGTGTCAAGTTTCTTGCGAAGGAGTACACTTGAGGCATGGCTTTCGACCCCAAGAAGTGGACCGTCAAGACGAACGAGGCCTTCGCCGCGGCGATCGAGCGGGCCAAGGCCAACCACAACCCCGAGCTCACCCCCGACCACCTGATGGCCGCCCTCGCCAGCCAGGACGACACGATCGTCCCGCCGCTGCTCTCCAAGCTGGGCATCGCCCAGGGGACGGTGCGGGAGAAGGCCGAGCAGGCCGTCGCCCGGCTGCCCAAGGCCGTCGGCGGCGACGAGCCGCGCCTGTTCGCGCGAGCTGAACAACGTCGTCGAGAACGCCCAGCGCTCCCAGAAGGACCTGCGCGACGACTTCCTGTCGGTCGAGCACCTGATCCTGGCGATGAACCAGCGCCTCGGCATCGGCAGCGAGGAACTGCTGTTGGCGTTGAAAGAGGTGCGCGGCAGCCACCGCGTCACCAGCGCCGAGCCCGAGCAGAACTTCGCCGCCCTGGAGAAGTACGGGCAGGACCTCACCGCCCGAGCCCGTGACGGCAAGATCGACCCGGTCATCGGCCGCGACGACGAGATCCGCCGCGTCATCCAGGTGCTGTCACGGCGCACCAAGAACAACCCGGTCCTGATCGGTGAGCCCGGTGTCGGCAAGACGGCCATCGTCGAAGGCCTGGCCCGGCGCATCGCCGACGGCGACGTGCCCGAGGGCCTGAAGGACAAGCGCCTCGTCGCCCTCGACATCGGTTCGATGATCGCCGGTGCCAAGTACCGCGGCGAGTTCGAGGAGCGGCTGAAGGCCGTCCTCAAGGAGATCACCGACGCCGCCGGCGAGGTGATCACGTTCGTCGACGAGCTGCACACCATCGTCGGCGCCGGCGGGGCCGAGGGCGCGATGGACGCCGGCAACATGATCAAGCCGATGCTGGCCCGCGGCGAGCTGCGGATGATCGGCGCCACCACGCTCGACGAGTACCGCAAGTACGTCGAGAAGGACCCGGCGCTGGAGCGCCGCTTCCAGCAGGTCTACGTCGGCGAGCCGAGCGTCGAGGACACCATCGGCATCCTCCGCGGCCTGAAGGAGCGCTACGAGGTGCACCATGGCGTGCGCATCCAGGACAGTGCGCTGGTCAGCGCGGCCGTCCTGTCGAACCGCTACCTCACCAACCGCTTCCTGCCGGACAAGGCCATCGACCTCGTCGACGAGGCGGCCAGCAAGCTGCGCATCGAGATCGACTCGCTGCCCACGGAGATCGACGTCGTCCAGCGGCGCATCCTCCAGCTGGAGATCGAGCAGGTCGCCCTCGCCAAGGAGACCGACGCCGCGTCCAAGGAGCGCCTCGACGTCCTGGAGGACGAGCTGGCCGGCCTGAACGCCCAGGTCGCCGAGATGAAGAAGCACTGGGAGGGCGAGAAGCAGGCCATCGAGGCGATCCGCTCGCTGAAGGAGGAGCAGGGTCACCTCACCCAGCAGCTGGAGCGGGAGAGCGACCTGGCCGTCGCCGCGGAGATCCGCTACGGGCGCCTGCCCGAGCTGGACCGCCGCATCGAGGAGGCCACCACCGCGCTCGACGAGCTGCAGAAGGGCCAGCGGATGCTGAAGGAGGAGGTCGACGCCGAGGACATCGCCGAGGTCGTCAGCAAGTGGACCGGCGTGCCGGTGACGCGGCTGATGGAGGGCGAGATGAGCAAGCTCGTCTACCTGGAGGAGCACCTGCACCAGCGGGTGATCGGCCAGGACGACGCGGTCACCGCGGTGTCCAACGCCATCCGCCGCTCGCGGGCCGGGCTGTCCGACCCGAACCGTCCGATCGGCTCGTTCATGTTCCTCGGGCCCACCGGCGTCGGCAAGACCGAGCTGGCCCGCGCCGTCGCCGAGTACCTGTTCGACGACGAGAAGGCGATGGTCCGCATCGACATGGGTGAGTACATGGAGAAGTTCTCCGTCACCCGCCTGATCGGGGCGCCTCCCGGCTACGTCGGCTACGACGAGGGCGGCCAGCTCACCGAGGCGGTGCGCCGCCGGCCGTACAGCGTGGTCCTGCTCGACGAGATCGAGAAGGCCCACCCGGACGTGTTCAACGTGCTGCTGCAGGTGCTCGACGACGGTCGGCTGACCGACGGCCAGGGCCGCACGATCGACTTCACCAACGTCGTGCTGATCATGACGTCCAACCTGCCGGGCGACCCGCTGTCGTTCTTCAAGCCGGAGTTCGTCAACCGCGTCGACGACATCATCCGCTTCCGGGCGCTGACCGAGGACGATCTGGCCCAGATCGTCACGATCCAGCTCGACCAGCTGGTGCAGCGCATGGCCGACCGGCGGATCACGCTGGACGTGACCCCGGCGGCGATGAGCAAGCTGGCTCACGAGGGCTACGACCCGTCGTTCGGCGCCCGCCCGCTGAAGCGGGTGATCCAGCGCTCGATCAGCGACCCGGCGGCGGTGATGATCCTCGGTGGCCAGATCGGCGAGGGCGACACCCTGCGCGTCGACGTCGACCAGGACGGCCGGCTCGGGCTGCTCGCGGTGGAGCCGCAACCCGCCTGACAGCCGTGCCGTCGTGACATGAGTGATGAGCCGGACTGTTCGGCTCACAACTCATCGCGCCGGCGGGTCGGCGGCTGCCCGGGGATTTGTTCGAGCGATCAAACGTGCACTCGGTTTGTTCGCTCGAGCAAAGTCCTGCTCAGCGGTGCCCGCCGCGCCCGTCCCTCACCCGCGGGCTCCCAACGCTTCGGCCCGTGTGAGGCTCGTACCGGGTCGCACCCGGCGGCGCGACCGCCAGGGAGCCCGCCGGACGGGTCGGCCGGAGGCCGACCGTCAAGTTCGGCCGTCAGGCCGACCGAACCGACACCGCGTTGGCGTGGGCCGGGAAGCCTTCGTGGCGGCTCATCGCCAGGATCGTCGGGGACATGCGCGCCAGGGCGGCCGCGTCGGCGCGGGCGATCGCCGTGCGCTTGAGGAACGCCTCGGCGGTGATCCCGCTGGAGACGTGGGCGAAGCCGCCGGTCGGCAGGCTGGCCGGGCAGCCGATGACGAAGTTGCCGGCCGAGAACAGGGTGTGCTGGCCGACGAGGATCTCGCCGGCGTTCACCAGGCGGTCGAGCAGGTCGGCCTCGGCGTCCGCCGCGACGGCGACCTGGAGGTGCTCGGGGGCCCAGCGGTTGGCGACGTCGGCGGCATCGGCGAGCGAGTCGACGAGCACGCACCCGCCGTTGACGCCCAGCGAGGCCCGCGCCGCCTCGGCCCGAGCCGCCGGGAGTGCGGCCAGCTGCGACGTGAGCGACACGTCGATCGCGTCGGCCAGCGCCGTCGACGTCGTGATCAGCAGCGTCGCCGAGTCGGTGCCGTGCTCGGCCTCGTTGAGCAGGTCGGCGGCGGCCAGACGGGCGTCGGCGCTGTCGTCGGCGATGACGATGCTCTCCGTCGGCCCGAGGATCATCATCGTCGCCACCCCGTAGCGCTGCATCTCCACCTGCGCGCACGCCACGGGCGGGCTGCCAGGCCCGACGATCTTGCGCACCTGCGGGATCGTCGCGGTGCCGAAGCCGAGCGCGGCGACGCCGGCGGGGCCGTTGACACGGAACACGTCGCGGATGCCAAGCTTGCGGCACACGACCAGCACGGCAGGGTCGATGCGGCCGCTGCCGTCGGGCAGCGGCGGCACGACGAGGGCGATCTGCGACACGCCGGCGACGACCGCGGGCACGCCGAGCTGGTAGGCGACGCTCGGGTACGACGCCTTGCCGCTCGGCACGAACAGCCCCGCGGAGGTGATCGGCGTGACCTTCTCGCCGACGTGCAGGCCCGGCTCGCTCTCGAAGCTCCAGTCGGCGGCGCGCGCCATCAGCTGCTCGTTGAACGCCCGGAGGTGGGCGATGGCGTCGTCGATCGCCGCGTCGACGTCGTCGTCGATCCGTGCCGAGTCGATCTCGTCGTCGGTGGCGCGGAGCTGCGACGGCGTCAGGTCGACCTTGTCGAAGTCGTGCAGTGCGCGGCAGACGGCCTCGTCGCCATGGGCCCGGACGTCGTCGATGATCCGTCCGATCTGGGTCTTCAAGGACGCGTCGAAGATCGCTTCCAGCCCGCGGCGGCACAGGGCTGCTCGCGCCGGCTCGTCCATCGCCGCCCACGTCATGCGCCGCATCACCATCGCCGGCCGAACCTACCGGCCCGAACACCCGCCCGCCCCCGCCGAGCGTGGAGTGTCAGACGTGCGATGGAGTGCCTGGCGCGCCCCCGGTGGGCATCACCCACTCCATCGCCCAGGTCGCACTCCGACCGCGCCGCTGGCACTCCATGGGCAACGGCCGAGCGGAGTGGTCGCCGGGGTAGGATCTCGACACGTTCCGCACACCGAGCCTGGAGCGTTGCCATGCCCGTCACCGTCGTCGTTGGTGCCCAATGGGGTGATGAGGGCAAGGCGAAGGTCATCGACCTCCTTGCCGCCGATGCCGCCTACGTGGTCCGCTACCAGGGCGGCCACAACGCCGGCCACACCGTCGTCGTCGGCGAGGAGCGCTACGCCCTGCAGCTCGTGCCGAGCGGTGTGCTCTACCCGCACATCGTCCCGGTGATCGGCAACGGCGTGGTGGTCGACCTGCCGACGCTGTTCAAGGAGATCGACACCCTGGAGAGCCGGGGCATCTCCTGCGCCAAGCTGAAGGTGTCGAGCGCCGCGCATCTGATCTTCCCGTGGCACCAGGCGCTCGACGCCCTGTTCGAGCAGACCCGCGGCGACGCCCGCATCGGCACGACGCTGAAGGGCATCGGTCCGACCTACGCCGACAAGGCCCGCCGCGAGGGCATCCGTGCCGGCGAGGTGCTCGACCCGGCCGGGTTCGCCGCCGCTGTCAAGGCCGGTGCGGTGGCGCACAACGCCGAGATCACTGCGCTCGGCGGTGAGGCGCTCGACGTCGACGCGCTCGTCGAGCAGTTCGGCGCGCTCGGCGCCCGCGTCGCCCCCTACGTCACCGACACGGTCGACCTGTTGCACGGCGCGCTCGACGCCGGCGACCAGCTGCTGCTGGAGGGTGCGCAGGCGACGTTCCTCGACCTCGACCACGGCACGTATCCGTACGTCACGTCGTCGAACCCGACGGCCGGCGGCGCGTGCGTCGGCACCGGCATCGGGCCGCGCTACCTCGATCGCATCGTCGGGATCACCAAGGCGTACACCACCCGCGTCGGCGCCGGGCCGTTCCCGACGGAGCTGTTCGACGAGCTCGGCGACCGGCTCGTCGACATCGGCCGGGAGTTCGGCACGGTCACCGGTCGCCGCCGGCGCACCGGTTGGCTGGACTGCGTGATGCTGCGCAAGGCGGTGCGGCTCAACTCGCTGACCGAGATCGCCCTGACCAAGCTCGACGTGCTCGACACCTTCGCCGAGATCAAGGTGTGCACGGAGTACGACGAGCACGGCGGGCCGGTCTACGCCGTGCTCGACGGCTGGCAGTGCGACATCAGCTCCGTGTCGGAACGTGCCGTGCTGCCGGCGCAGGCCCAGGCGTTCGTCGCCCTGGTCGAGAAGGAGGCCGGCGTCCCGGTGAAGATCGTCGGCACCGGCGCCGCCCGCGACGCCTACGTCACCTGGCAATGAGCTTGCTCACTGCCAGGACGACCGAGCGACCGTCAGGAAGCCGGGCGTCGATGTGGCGCAGCGGGTTCGGGGGCGTGGCCCCCGGGAAGGAGCGGCGATGATCCCCCGTTACACGCTGCCGGAGATGGCGACGATCTTCACCGACGCGGCCCGCTTCGGGCGCTACCTGGAGATCGAGCTGCTGGCGACGGAGGCCCACGCCGAGCTGGGGATCGTCCCGGCCGAGGACGCCATCGCCTGCCGCACGGGTGCACCGGTCACCGACGACGTGTTCGTCGAGAGTGTGGGAGAGCGGGAGCGGGTCACCGACCACGACGTCGCCGCGTTCGTCGACGTCGTCCAGGCGGCGATCGGCCAGCCGGCGGGGGCATGGATCCACTACGGGCTGACGTCGAGCGACGTCGTCGACACGGCGTGGTGCTGGATGCTGCGTGACGCTGCCGACCTGCTGCTGGAAGCCGCCGATCAACTCGTCACCACACTCGTTGCACGTGCAAGGACCCATCGCGACACGGTGATGATCGGCCGCACCCACGGCATCCACGCCGAGCCGACGACGTTCGGCGCCAAGGTCGCGCTGTGGGCGCTGCAGGTCGACCGGGACCGCACTCGCCTGCGCGCCGCTCGCGAATCCGTTGCCGTGTGCAAGCTGAGCGGTGCGGTCGGCACGTACAGCAACATCGACCCGGCCGTCGAGCGCTACGTCGCCGATGCGCTGGGCCTGACGCCGGTGCCGGCGACCCAGGTGATCGCCCGAGACCGTCACGCCGAGTACCTGTACGCCTGCGCGTCGATCGGCTCGACGATGGAGCTGATCGCCGTCGAGCTGCGCCACCTGCAGCGCACCGAGGTGAGCGAGGTGCAGGAGGGTTTCAAGGCCGGCCAGAAGGGGTCGAGCGCGATGCCGCACAAGCGCAACCCGATCAGCGCCGAGACGATCAGCGGCCTGTCCCGGGTGCTGCGCGGCAACCTCCAGGCAGGGATGCAGGACGTCGCCCTGTGGCACGAGCGGGACATCTCGCACAGCTCCGTCGAGCGGGTGGTGCTGCCGGACAGCTCGCTGCTCGCGTACTACGTGCTGCGGCGGATGGACCGCCTGATCGGCGGCCTGCAGGTCTTCGGCGAGCGGATGATCGAGAACCTGAACGCCAGCCACGGCCTGGTGTTCAGCCAGCCGGTGCTGCTGGCGCTGGTGCAGGCGGGCATGTCCCGGGACGCCGCCTATCGGGTGGTGCAGGAGAACGCCGCTCGGGCGTGGGCCGAGCGCACGTCGTTCCGTGGCCTGCTGGAGGTCGACGAGCGGGTGACCGTTCCCGCCGCCGTGCTCGACGACGCGTTCGACCTGCAGCGCAGCGTCCGCCACGCGGGCCAGGCGATCGACGCCCTGGACGCGCTCTGACGGCCCGGACGTCGAACGTCAGGTCGGCAGCGGCCGGCGCTGCGAGCCGCGGCCCGGCCCAGGCCGGCGGACGACGTCGACGTCCTCGCTGACGAGCACGAGCAGCATCCGCGCCGGCGAGCGCAACACCCGGTAGCGCGTCGGCACCTGCCCGGCGATGCTCACGGTGTCGCCGGAGCCGAGGGTCAGCAGGTCGCCGTCGACCTCGAACTCGTACCTGCCGGCCGTGATCACACAGATCTGGTCGTTGCGGTGCAGGAAGTGGAACGGGTGGAGCTTCGACGGGCCGCCCTCGAACTCGACGATGCTGACCTGCCCGGCGCGGCGGGTGAAGGCGCGAACCACCGACACGTCGTCGTCGTCGATCTGCAGGCGCGGGCGGTCGGCGCGACGCACGACGTCGTAGCGCTGGTCGGACGACATGCTGCCGAACAGTCCCGCAGCGCTGACACCGAGGGCCTCGGAGATCCGGTTGATCGAGGCGATGCTCAGGCGGGCCAGGCCGCGTTCGACCTTGCTGATGAACGGTTGGGTCAACCCGGTCTGCTCGGCGAGCTGCTGCATCGTTAGCTCGAGCGCCAGGCGACGGGTGCGCACCGCCGAGCCGACGAGGCGGGCGATGTCGTCGTCTGCCGGGTGGGGCGTTGGCGTGACCATCGCCCGTCATCACTAGCCGACGGCGCGCCGTCGCGCTGCGACGACCTATGGACGTAACACGATCGATGTGTGCACGACATTCATCACATGCATATTCACCACATGAATGTTGAGGCATCGACGGTTGGACGGCTGGTCTTGCGCAACGGGCGCGATGCTGCCGGTGTACCGACCGACGTGGCCGTCGACGGCACCACCGGCCTGATCACCGACGTCGGCGTCGTCGAGGCGAGGGCGGCCGACGTCGTCGAGGACGTGCGCGGGATGGTGATCCTCCCGGCCGGTGCTGAGCCCCACGCCCACCTCGACAAGGCGCTGGCGGCGGGTGATCTGGCAGCGATGCCCGTCGACCTCGCCCAGGCCGTCGACGACTGGCGGCGGATCTGGCCGACGCTCACCGAGGAGGACTTCGTCGCGCGGGCGATGGAGTCGGTCGTCGAGATGGTCCATCACGGCGACACGCTGATCCGCACCCACATCGACATCGGTGCGGGCGTCGGGCTGCGTGGCGTCTCGGCGATGCTCGCGGTGCGCGACGAGGCGCACCGCCGCGGCCTCTGCGACATCCAGGTGGTCGGCCTCGCCGCCCAGCCGATGTCCGGCACCGTCGGTGCCGAGCACCGGCGACTGCTCGAGGAGGCGATCGACGCCGGCATCGACGTCGTCGGCGGCAGCCCGGACCTCGATCCGGATCCCGTCGGCGGCACGGCCGCCGCCGTCGAGATGGCTGCGGCGCACGGGATGCCGATCGACATGCACACCGACCAGACCGTCGACCGTGACTTCTTCGTGCTGCCGGAGTACGTCCGGCTCGTCCGTGAGCACGGGCTCGCCGGGGCCAGCGCGAGCCATTGCATCAGCCTGTCCACCCAGTCCCTCGACGTCCAGCGGCGGACCGCCGCAGAGCTCGCCGAGGCCGGCATCGCCGTGTTCGTGATGCCCCTGACGAGCCTGTTCTTCTTCGGATGGGACGAGCCGGTCGGTCCGCCGCGCGGCGTCGCCCCGGTGCGCGTGCTGGAGGAGGCCGGTGTGCTCGTCGCCGCCGGTGCCGACAACGTCCGCGACGTGTTCTTCCCGTACGGCCGGTTCGATCCACTGGAGACCGCTGCGGTCCTGGCGATGGTCGCGCACCTCGACCCGGATCACGCATGGCAGATGTGCAGCAACCGTGCCCGGATCGCGCTCGGCCACACACCGGTGGAGCTGCGTCCCGGCTCGCCGGCCGAGCTGCTCGTCGTCGCCGGCCGCTCGATCACCGAAGCCGTCGGCGCCGCTGACCCGAGCCGGCTCACGATCCACCGCGGCCGCATCGTCGCCCGCACCGACGTCCGCCGCCACCTCACCGTCTGACCACCGCCCTCCACCGCACACCCAACCCAGCACCTAGGAGACCACGATGTACCGCAAGCGCCGCCGACACCGTTCGGCTCTCACCGTCACGCTCGTCGCTGCCACCGCCGTGCTCGCCGCGGCGTGCGGCAGCGACGCCACCAGCACGACCACGGCCGCGAGCGCGACGACATCGACCGGCACGGCGGGCGCCGTGATCACGACCACGACCGCGTCGTCGTCGGCGACGTCGGGTGCCGGGAGCACGCCGTCGACCGGCGCCGAGACGCCGGGGATGCTCGCCGGTGTCTGCCCGTCGACGATCGTCGTGCAGTACGACTGGTGGCCGGAGTCCGAGCACGCCGCGTTCTACGAGCTCACCGGCCCCGGTGGCACCGCCGACAACGACAAGAAGCGCTACACCGCGCCGCTGTACACGCCCGACGGCGTCGACACCGGCGTCAAGGTCGAGCTGCGCGCCGGCGGACCGGCGATCGGCTACGAGCAGGCCACCGCCCAGCTGTACTCGGACCCGAACGTCATCATCGCCAACGTCGCCGCCGACCAGGCGATCCAGAACTCCAAGGAGTTCCCGACGACGGCGATCGTCGCCCCGCTGCGACGCTCGCCGCAGATCATCATGTGGGATCCGGCATCGCACCCGGACTTCACCTCGATCGCCGACATCGGCAAGACCGACACGAGGGTCCTCTACTTCGGTGGTGCGGCGTACATGAGCTACCTCACGGGCGCCGGCATCCTCAAGGAGAGCCAGGTCGACGGCTCCTACGACGGCACGCCGGCGAGCTTCGTGTCGTCGGGCGGCTCGATCGCCCAGCAGGGCTACGCGACGGCCGAGCCGTTCCAGTACGAGCACGAGTACACGCAGTGGGGCAAGCCGGTGAAGTACCAGCTGATCGCCGACACCGGGTACAACCCGTTCCCGGCGCTCGCCGTCAAGCCGGAGAGCGTCACGAAGTACGCCGACTGCTTCAGGCAGCTTGTCCCGATGCTGCAGCAGGCCCAGGTCGACTACCTGGCCGACCCGGAGCGGGTCAACACGCTGATCACCGACCTCGTGACCAGCTACGACGGCGCGCCGTACTCCAAGGCCGTCGCCGACTTCGCCGCCAAGGTGCAGCTCACCGACGGGATCGTCGCCAACGGACCGGACGGTGCACTGGGCAGCTTCGACATGGACGAGCTCACCGACCTGATCGGCAAGGCCGGGCCGATCTTCAGCGCCCAGGGCGTCGATCCCGCCGACGGACTGACGGCACAGGACATCGCCACCAACGAGTTCATCGACCCCGACGTCAAGCTGCCCGGCTGATGACGAAGCGTCGGGTGTTGCGGGTGGTCGGCCCACTGGCCACCGTGGCGGTGTTCGTCGGGCTGTGGTACTTCATGTCCGAGGTCGGGCTGCCGAAGGAGAAGCGCTTCCTGCTGCCGCCGCCGCACCGGGCGATCAGCGAGAGCCTGTTCGACCGGCGGGTCGCCACCCCGATCCTCGAGGCGCTGTGGCGCTCCACGCAGGTGGCACTCGTCGGCCTGGCGATCGCGATGGTGCTCGGCGTCGCGCTGGCCGTGCTGATGAGCCGGGCCGACTGGATCGAGTGGTCCGTCTGGCCGCTCGCCGTCGGCCTGCAGTGCATCCCCATCCTCGCGCTGACACCGCTGATCGGCGGGCTGCTCGGGTTCAGCTTCAAGGCCCGGCTCGTGGTGACGGTGATGATCTCGCTGTTCCCGATCATGGCCAACACCCTGCACGGGCTGCTCTCGTTGGACCGCTCGCAGTACGACCTGTTCGCGATCGGCAAGGCCAGCAAGCGCCAGCAGCTGTGGAAGCTGCAGCTGCCGGCGGCGTTGCCGTCGATGCTCGCCGGCTTCCGGATCGCCGCCGGCCTGGCCGTCGTCGGCGCCGTGGTCGGCGACACGTTCTTCCGCCAGGGCAAGCCAGGCATCGGGGCGCTGATCGACGTGTACCGCACCCGCCTGCAGGGTCCGGAGATGATCGGCGCGATCGTCCTCGCGGCGATGCTCGGCTTCGCGGTGTTCGCACTGTTCGGCGTCCTCAGCCGGGTCCTGATCGGCCGCTGGTACCAGCCCGAGCGGATCCGCTGATCTGCATGGGACCTCAGCCGGGGCCGACCTCGTGGGTGGCGTCGAGGTAGTCGAGCATCCGGGAGGTGAGGCGTTCCGCGTCGGGCGTGGCGCCGCCGGCGCCGTACATCGAGCCGCTCCTCGGCATCGGCTGCGGCGGGTCCTTGGCGTACTCGACGGCCGTGGCCAGGTCGGCGGCGAACGCTTCGGCGACGCCGGCTTGCGTGTTCGGGCGGGTGACGCAGAAGTGCAGCGCCGGCGGGAGCTGCAGGCCGTTCATCCGCCAGCCGCTCGCAGCGAGCGAGTCGTTGACGTGGAAGACGTCGATCGTCGGCTGGAACGACGGGTTCGCCCGGAAGGCGACGTTGAACAGGCCGTCGCCGATCAGCGACAGCTCGTCGTGCGAGCGCACGGCCGCCTTCAGCTTGTCGGCCGTGGCGAAGATGTCGCGGGCGATGCGCCGGTAGCCGTCCTTGCCGAGCGACAGCATCGCCGCCCACGTCGAGGCGATCAGCCCGCCGGAGCGGCTGCCGCCCATCGACGGCGACGAGTACATCCCGCCCGGCCAGCCCTTGACCACCGCGTACACCTGGCGGCGCAGCGACTTCGGCTTGAACAGGACGACCGAGCTGCCCTTCAGCGCGTAGCCGTACTTGTGGGTGTCGGCGGAGATCGACGTCACGCCGGGCACGCCGAGGTCGAACGGGGTGTGCTCGTAGCCGCAGTCCTCGGCCCAGGCGAGGATGAACCCGCCGAGGCAGCCGTCGACGTGCAGGCCGATCTCGTGTTCGAGGGCAAGTGCCCCTAACGAAGGGATCGGGTCGATCAGGCCGTGCGGGTACGTGCCGGCCGAGCCGACCAGGGCGACGGTGCGATCGGTGATGTGGTCGCGCACGAAGTCGAGGTCGACGACGAAGTCGTCGGTGACGGGGGCGATGACCGGCTCGATGTCGAACCAGTGGAACGCCTTGCTCATCGCCGGGTGGCCGGTGACCGGCATGATGATCTGCGGGTGCTCGATGCCCTTCTCTCGGCCCCACTCGCGGTAGGCGAGCATCGCCGTCACCAGGCTCTCGGTGCCGCCGGACGTGTTCAGGCCGCCGGTGTCGGCGTCGCCGTGGAGCATGTCGACGGTCATCGCGATGATCTCCGCCTCCATCTTCGTGGCGCTCGGGTACATGTCCCGCTGCATCACGTTGGCGTGGGCGAAGTGGCCGAACGCCTCGGTGAGGAAGGCGTAGTGCTCGTGATCGCCGGAGTAGATCGACCCGGAGACGCGGCCGTCGTCGGCCTTGGCGTCCTCCTCCTTCTGCATCTGGGCGACGGTGTCGAGGATCTCCGAGCGGGCGACGCCGTGCTCGGGCATCGTCCGGTGCACGGGGAAGCGCCCGGCGTACGGGTGCAGCGTGGCGTTGGGGCGGCCGGGGTGGCCGGCGGACTTGGTCTCGCTCATGTGGGGACCTCCTGGGAGTCGGGCACCGCGGCGGGCGCTCGGGAGTTGAGGATGCGGAACGTCGGGTTCCACCGCTCGTGGGCGTCGACGAACGCGTCGAGCAGCCGCCGGTACGTCTCGGCGACGGCGGGATCGGGGTGGTGGACCTCGGCCACCGACAGGGCCGCGTCGGCGTCGTCCCACGTCATCTCGCCGGCCTCGACGAGCGCGAGCAGCGCCGCGCCCTGGGCGTTGGTGACGTGCGGGTTGGCCAGCCGGCGGACGTCGGCGCCGAGCACGTCGGCGAGCAGCTGCCCCCACATCGGCGAGCGGGCGCCCCCGCCGCCGAACGAGATCGAGCGGTCCGCCGACCCGGCCAGCGCGGCGACGTGGGGGATCAGCCACACCGCGTTCAGCGCGACGCCTTCGAGCACGGCGCGGGCCAGGTCGGCGCGCGTCGAGGACAGGTCGAGGTTGGCGAACGCGCCGCGCAGGTGACGGTCCCATCCCGGCGCCATCGAGCCGACGAGCCAGGGCAGGAACATCACGCCGTTGGCCCCGGCCGGCACGGCGGCCGCGGCGTCGACGACCCGCTCGAACGCGTCGTCGGGCAGCGGCGGGCCGAGGCCGTCGTCGGGGTAGACGAGGTTGTTGACGAAGACGTCGAGGGCCTTGCCGCCGATGCCGTTCTCGGCGACGACGAACCAGCTGCTGGGCAGCGGGCTGGGTGCGGTGAACAGCCCGTGGGCCTCGTCGAGCCGTGGGCTGGGGACGTGGGTGGCGACCACCGACGTCGTGCCGATGATCAGACCGCAGCGGCTGGGCAGGCGGGCGCCGGTGCCGATCGCGGAGGTGACGGAGTCGATCGTTGCATTTGCAACGACGACGTTCGTCGACAGCCCGAGGTGTGCCGCGGCGCTCGGCGACAGCGTGCCTCGCGGGCTGCCGAGCGGGACCAGCGGTGGCAGGCGGCTCGGGTCGACGCCGGCCAGCTCGACGAGCTCGTCGTCGTACTCGGTGACGCCCCACACCGAGTTGTCGATCACCCCGAGCGGGAACATCGTGTTCTGCGTCGCGGTGACGTGCCCGGTGAGCCGGGCGGCGAGCGCGTCCATCGGCTCGACGAACGCCGCCGCGGCCTCGTGCACGTCCGGGAAGACGTTGCGGAACATGGCGACCTGGCCGAGCCGGCCGCCGGGCAGCGGCGGTTGGCCGTGGATCTCCGTCCACCGCCGCGCTCGACCCGGGGCCGCGGCGAACGGGCTGTGCGCCGGCGACCGGGCGTCCATCCACATCACCGCCGGTGCCAGCGGCGTGCCGCCGGCGGCGACGGCGACGGTGCTCGAGTACTGGCTGGTGACGGCGATCGTGCCGACCTCGTCGCTGCGGACGCCGGCACGCGACAGCGCCGCGCGCACACCGGCCGAGCGCCTCCCACCAACCCTCGGGATCCTGCTCCGCGCTGCCGTCGTCGCCGACGACCAGCGGCAGCACCTCGCCGGCGTGGCCGAGCACGCGCCCGGCCGGGTCGACGACGGCGACCTTCAACCCCGTTGTCCCGAGATCGACGGCGACCACGTGCCTACCGCTCACGAAGCCCGCCCGTTCGTCCGCGATTCGAGATGTGCGCACCGGCACGGCACATCTCGCATCGTCCCGCCGCCGGCGCTCGCCGCGATTCGAGATGTGCGCACGGGCGCGGCACATCTCGAATCGCACTGCGGTCGCATCGAGACGGCGGTCATGCCGGCGCTCCTTCGTCGACGGCCAGGTGCTCCAGATGGCTCGGGGCGTCGCCGAGGTCGCCGGGGAAGTGGCAGGCCACCTGATGGTCGGCCGCGCCGTCGCCGGTCGTGGTGAGCAGCGGCTCCTCGGTGGCGCAGCGCTCCTCGGCGCGCCAGCAGCGGGTGCGGAACCGGCACCCCGTCGGCGGGTCGATCGGGCTGGGCAGCTCGCCCGACAGGACGATCCGCCGCCGGCCCGACTGCACCTCCGGGTCGGGGATCGGCACCGCCGACAGCAGCGCCTGGCTGTACGGGTGCTGCGGGCTGTCGTAGACCGCGTCGGCCGCGCCGATCTCGACGATCTTGCCGAGGTACATCACCGCCACCCGGTCGGCGATCTGGCGGACGACGGCGAGGTCGTGGGCGATGAACACGTACGACAGCCCGAGCCGCTCGCGCAGGTCGGCGAGCAGGCGGACGACCTCGGCCTGGATGCTGACGTCGAGCGCGCTGACCGGCTCGTCGAGCACCAGCAGCGCCGGCGAGATGGCCAGGGCGCGGGCGATGACGACGCGCTGGCGCTGCCCGCCGGAGAACTCGTGCGGGTAGCGGTCGAGGTGCTCGGGGCGCAGCTGGACGAGCCCGATCAGCTCGTCGACGCGGGCGGCGACGCGCTCGGGCGGGTCGCCGTGGATCTCCAGTGGCTCGGCCAGCAGGCGGCGCACCGTCATCCGCGGGTGCAGCGAGGCCTGCGGGTCCTGGAAGACGATCTGCAGGTGGCGGCGCAGCGGCCGCATCGCCCCGTACGCCAGGCGGGCGATGTCGCGGCCCTGGAACACGATCGAGCCCGACGTCGGGTCGCTGAGGCGCAGGATGCATCGCCCGGTCGTCGACTTGCCGCAGCCGGACTCGCCGACGAGCGCCAGCGTCTGCCCGGCGAACACGTCGAAGCTGACCCCGCTCACCGCGTGGACGACGGCGCGGCGGTTGTGCTCGCGGACCTTGAACTCCATGACGAGGTCGCGCACGGCGAGCAGCGGCGGCCCGGTCTCGTTCATCGCTGCATCATCTCGCTCTCGGGGGCGACCACCGAGCAGGCGACGGCACTCGCACCGTGGGCGACGAGCACCGGCTCGTGCTCGGTGCAGGCCGGGACCGCCAAGAGACAGCGTGGCTCGAACGGGCAACCCGGCGGCAGCGACACCGGCGACGGTGGGACGCCGGGGATCGCGGCCTGCACCTCGCTGCGCCGGTCCAGCCGCGGCAGGCACTGCAGCAGGCCGCGGGTGTACGGGTGGCCCGGCGCGGCGAACACCGGTCGCACGGCGCCGTGCTCGGCGATCCGCCCGGCGTACATCACCGCCACCCGGTCGGTGGTCCCGGCGACGACACCGAGGTCGTGGGTGATCAGCACCAGCGCCAGGCCGCGGTCGCGCTGCAGCGTGGCGAGCACGTCCATGATCTGGGCCTGCACGGTGACGTCGAGCGCGGTGGTCGGCTCGTCGGCGATGAGCACCTCGGGCTCGTTGGCGATGGCCATGGCGATCATCACCCGCTGGCGCATCCCGCCGGACAGCTCGTGCGGGTAGGCGTCGACGCGCCGCTGCGGCTGGGCGATGGCCACCTGGCCGAGCAGGTCGACGGCGCGCCGGCGGCTGACCCGCTTGGACAGCGCCGGGTCGTGGGCGCGCATCACCATGTCGAGCTGGCGGCCGACGGTCAGCACCGGGTTGAGCGACGTCATCGGGTCCTGGAAGACGATCGAGATCTTCGCCCCGCGCACGGCGCGCAGCTTCGCCGGGGCGAGGCCGATCAGCTCGGTGCCGCGGTACACGGCCGACCCGGTGACCCGCGTCCCGGGCGGCAGCAGCCCGAGCGTCGCCAGCATCGTCACGCTCTTGCCCGAGCCGCTCTCGCCGACGACCGCGAGCGCCTCGCCCGCCAGCACGTCGAGGTCGATGCCGCGCACCGCCCGCGCCGGCCCGGCCGGCGTGTCGAACGTGACCCGCAGGTCGCGCAGCTGCAGCACGGGCTGCACCGGCTGCACCGGTTGCTCGGTCGACGCGGTCATGCGCTGTCCCGGACGTCGAACGTGTCGCGCAGGCCGTCGCCGACGAAGTTGAACGCGAGCACGACGGTGAGGATGGCGATGCCCGGTGCGGCGGCGATCCACCACTGGTAGAAGTTCGTCGCCCCCTCGGTGATCATCGCCCCCCACTCCGGCGACGGTGGCCGGGCGCCGAGGCCGATGAAGCTCAGCGAGGCGACCAGCAGGACGACCTGCCCGAAGTCCATCGTCGCATTGACCAGCACCGGCGTGTACGACATCGGCAGGATGTAGCGGCGCAGCGTCAGCCAGCGCGAGGCGCCGGCGGCGATCGCCGAGTCGACGAAGTCGCGCTGGCGCACGGCCACCACCTGGCCGCGCAGCAGGCGGGCGTAGATCGGCCACCACACCAGGGCCATGGCGATGACCGCGTTGCGGATGCTCGGGCCCAGCGATGCGGTGATCGCCATCGCCAACAGGATCGGCGGGAACGCCATGGTGATGTCGACGAGACGCATCAGCGCGGTGTCGATCCAGCCGCCGACGAACCCGGCCACCGCGCCGACAATGGTGCCGAGCAGCACGGCCGCGGCGATGACGGCCGCAGCCACCGGCAGCGACACCCGTGCGCCCCACAGCGCCCGGGTGAACACGTCGCGGCCGAGCGCGTCGGTGCCCATCCAGTGCGAGCCGCTCGGCGACTGCAGGCGGGCGCCCACCGGCGCGAGCGGATCGAACGGGGTCCACAGCGGCAGGGTGATCGCCACCAGGATCCAGATGCCGAGGATCGTCAACCCGACCAGCGCCGGCCCGCGGCGCCACGCCGGGCGGCGCCTGCGCTTGAACGTCCCGGTGTGGGTGACCGCGTCGAGCGGCACCTCCAGCGGCGGCAGCGTGCTCATCGGGCTCTCACGACAGGCGGATCCGTGGGTCGGCGAACGCGTAGGCGATGTCGGTGGCCAGGTTGGTGAGCAGGAAGGCGAGGGCTCCGAGCGCCGACACGCCGACGATGGCCGGGAAGTCGAGCTTGCGTGACGCCTCGACCGCGTACGAACCGAGGCCCGGCCACGAGAAGACGATCTCGGTGAGCACCGCCCCGGTGATCAGGTAGGCGAAGGAGAACCCGACGATCGTGATCGTCGGGAGCAGCGCGTTGCGCAGCGCGTGCTGGTTGACGACGGTCCGCTCGCGCAGCCCCATCGCCCGGGCGACGCGCACGTACTCCATCGAGAACTCGTCGAGCAGGCTGGCCCGCACCAGCCGGGTGACGATGCCGATCACGCCCCAGCCGAGCACGATCCCCGGCAGGAGCAGGTGCTCGAACGCGTCCCAGAACGCGCCGAGGTCGGCGTGCAGCAGCGCGTCGATCGTGTAGAAGCCGGTGATCCGCCCGGGCGGCGTGGCCCGCGGGTCGAAGCGGCCCGGGCCGGGCAGCCAGCTGAGCTGCGCGTAGAAGATGTACAACCCGAGCAGCCCCGCCCAGAACGCCGGCAGCGACGAACCGATCAGGGCGAAGAGGCGGGCGGCGTGATCGACGATGCTGTCGCGCTTGCGCGCCGCGAGGATGCCGAGGGCGATGCCGCCGACGGTGCCGATGACCAGTGCGAACGTGGTCAGCTCGAGCGTCGCCGGGAGGCGGTCCCACAGGTCGCTGAGCACCGGCCGGCGGGTGGTGAACGACGTCCCGAAGTCGCCGCGCAGGACGTTCTTCATGTACTTGCCGTACTGCACCGGGATGCTCTCGTCGAGTCCCCAGCGAGCCTTCGCCGCAGCGACGATCTCGGGGCTGTTGAGGTTGCGCTCGCCGACGATCGACACCAGCGGGTCGGCCGGCGTCAGCCGGGAGATGACGAAGACGGCGGTGATCACGCCGAGCAGCAGGATCGGCATGATCGCCAGCCGGCGGACGAGGTACCGCGTCATGGCAGCACCTCGTCCGTCGGGCTCGTCACGTCCAGGGCTCAGCCCCGGCTGAGCGTGGCCAGGTCGAGGTTGCAGCAGGCGCTGTAGTGCATCCCGTGGATGTCCGAGCGGCTGGCCAGGAACAGGTTCGGGTTGACGATCGGGATGATCACGTCGTCGGCGATCATCTTCTCGGCGAGCTGGTGGTAGATGTCGGCGCGGGCCGACTCGTCGGCCGTGCTGAACGCCTTGCTCAGCAGGTCCTCCTGGCTCTGGTCCACCGGCACCCGCCCCCAGGTCGACCACTGCGAGTCGGTGACCATGCCGAAGTACTGCACGTACTGGCTGGAGTCGGTGTGGTCGGGGGCGAAGTACAGCATCGTCACCGGGATGCCGTCGGAGCTGATCTTGTCGACCCACACGGAGATCTCGATCGGGTTCAGGTTGAGCGTGATGCCGACGGCCTTCAGCTCGGTCTGGATCTCCTGCATCGCCGTCGAGAAGTCGACGCCGTAGACGTTGATCGACGGGTACGTCGCGTCGAACGTGTAGGTCTTGCCGGCGAGCAGTCGCTTGGCCTCGTCGAGGTTCTGCGCCGGGGCGGCCAGGCCGTCGGTGCCGGCGAAGCCGTTGGGGATCGGCGACGGCTGCGCCCGCCCCTCGCCGCCGACGGTGACCTCGACGAGGTGCTGGTAGTCGAGCGCGTCTCGGATCGCCTGGCGCACGTCCGGCGTCAGGTCGGCGCCGCCGTCGGCCCCGGGGCTCAACGCCATGTAGACGAAGTTGAAGCTCGGCACCGGCTGGACGACGACGTCGCCGCCGGACATCCCCGAGGCGGTGTCGGCCGAGATCTGCATGGCGATGTCGACGGCGCCCTGCTCGAGCTGCTGGCGCTGGGTGACCGCGGTCTCGGTCTGCTTGACGATCACCTCGGGGAACTTCGGCTTGTTCGCGCCCCAGTAGTTGGGGTTGGCCTTGAACCGCAGCTCGCTGCCCTCGGTGTACGACTCCAGCTCGAACGCCCCGCTCCCGGCGGAGTTCGACAGGAACCAGGACTCCGCCTTGTCGGTCGCCGGATCGGTCGTCGCGCCCTGGGCCTGGGCCGCCTTGCTGTTGACGATGCCGAGGTACGGGGCGTTGACCTGGGCGAGGAACGCCGAGTTCGACTGGCTCAGGGTGACCTTGACGACGGCCGGGTCGGACGCGTCGATCGACTTGATCAGGCTCACCAGGTACGAGCTGGAGGCCTTCAGGCCCTGCAGGCGCTCCCACGAGAACTTGACGTCGGCGCTGGTGACCTGGGTGCCGTCGGCGAACTTGGCGTTCGGGTCGAGGTCGAACGTGTACTCGGTGAGGTCGTCGTTGGCCGACCACTTCGTGGCCAGTCGGGGGATCAGCGTCTTGTTGTCCTGGTCGAGGCCGATCAGCGTCTCGTACACCGCGGTCATGAAGATCTGGCAGGTGTCGCAGTACGCCCGTTGCGGGTCGAGCGAGTTGACGTCCATCGACCGGGCGATGACCAGCGGCTTGTCGCTCATCTCCCCGTCGCCGGCCGGGGTGCTACCCGTGCCGCCAGAGGTCGTCGTCGCACCGGCCGGCTGTGTGGAGCTCGATCCCTTGTCGCTGCTGCAGGCCGCCAGCAGCACGACCGCACTCATGCCGATCGCCGCTGCCGCCCGCCACGACCGAAGTCGATGAGCAGTCATCTTGTCCCTCCCCCTCGATGCACCCGGTGCAGTGGGTGCAGTAGACAGCGCTCGGCGCCGCACGTCAAGCTTCGCGCGTACTGTTGACGGCGCGGTCACGTGAGCGTGGAGGTCGGAGCGGTGAACCAGCGTCAGCTGCAGCGCATGCGCACCCGCCAGAACCTGGCCGACCACGCCCTGCGCCTGTTCGCCGAGCAGGGCTTCGACGACACCACCGTCGAGCAGATCGTCGTCGCCGCCGGGGTCAGCCAGCGCACGTTCTTCCTGCACTTCGCGACGAAGGCGGCTGCCGCCTTCCCGGACCACGCCGAGCGCGTCGAGTCGTTCCGGACCCGGCTCGGCCGCGGTGATGTCCACGCCAACCCCTTGCCCCACCTGGTCCTGACGATGAGCGGCGGGCTGAACCAGCACACGCCGGCACGGCGGATCCGCTACGGGCTGCTCGGCTCGGTGTCGGCCCTGCAGGACGAGGACGCCCGGACCGACCGTGACTACGAGCGGGTGATCATCGAGTACCTCGTCGAGTGCTGGGGGTCGTCGGCGCCGGCGCGGCTGCGTGCCGAGGCGGTGGCGAACGCGACGATCGGCGTCGTTCGTGCTGCGCTGATCGCCTGGAGCACGGACGGCATCGATCCCGTGACGTCGAGCTACGCGCTGCTCAAGGCGATGCTGTGCTCGCCGTTCGAGCTGCCCGAGGAGATCCCGGCGGATGCCGTCCTGCCCGAACCCGCTGCAGTCACTGCACCCGAACGGCGCGCCGGCACCCGCGCGGTTGATGGCGGTGCGACCGGCAAGCAGACTGCCCGGCATGCCCGCGCCTGACGCCGTCGACCTTGCTGACCTCGCCGACCGGATCAACGCGATCGCCCGTCTGACGGGCACGTTCACGTTGCGCAGCGGTCAGATCGCCAGCGAGTACTTCGACAAGTACCGCTTCGAGGCCGATCCGTTGCTGCTCGACGAGATCGCTGCCGGGCTGGTGCCGCTGCTGCCGGCGGGGACCGAGGTGCTCGCCGGGCTGGAGCTCGGTGGCGTGCCGATCGCTACCGCGCTGAGCCTGCGCACCGGCCTGCCGGCGGCGTTCGTCCGCAAGCAGGCCAAGCCGTACGGCACGGCCCGCCTCGCCGAGGGCAGCGACGTCGCCGGCCGGCGCGTGACGGTGATCGAGGACGTGATCACCACCGGCGGGCAGGTGATCATCTCCGCCGACGACCTGCGCGCCCTCGGCGCGATCGTCGAGCACGTCGTCTGCGTCATCGACCGCAGCCCCGACAACGGTGCCGCCCTCGCCGAGCACGGCCTGTCGATGCGCGCCCTCCTGACCAAGTCCGACCTCGACGCTGCCGAAGCCCGCAGAGCCTGACTCGCCGCCCAGCCGCGCCTTGGAGTGTCAGCCGCGCGATGGAGTGCCAGCTGCGCGACGGGGGCGCGAGATCCACTCCGTCGCACATGTGACACTCCGAGCGCGCGGCTGGCACTCCAACACTGGTCTACGCAAAGAGCACGCCGGGGTTGAGGAGGCCGTCGGGGTCGAGGGCGTGCTTGATGGCTCGTAGGGCGTGGGCCGAGCCGGGGCCCTTGACCTGGTCGAGCCAGGCGACCTTGGCGACGCCGACACCGTGCTCGGCGCTGATCGTCCCGCCCATCTCGACGACGGCGCCGAGCACGTCGGTGCTGATCGCCGTAGCGGCCTCGCCGGCGCCGAGGACGTTGAGGTGCAGGTTGCCCTCGGCGAGATGGCCGAACGCGAACAGCCGTGCCGCCGGGGCGTGACGGGCCAGCGCCGCCTCGGTGAGCGCGACGGTCTCGGCGAGCCGCTGGATCGGTACGGCGACGTCGAGCTTGAGCGGCACGCCGCGCTCGTTGATCGACGTCGTGATGTGGTCGCGGATCTCGAACAGGCGCAGGCGCTGGGCGCCATCGGCGAGCACGCCGCGGCGCGCGCCGACCGCGGCGGCGAGCGTGTCGGTCGGATCGGACCAGCCGGCGCAGTCGACGATCACGGCCGCCCCACCGCCGGGGACCTCGAGTGGCAGGTGCAACCCGGTCAGTTCGGTGACCAGCTCGGCCGCCGGTCCGAGGATCACCTCGACCGCGTCGAGATCCCCGAGCGTGCGCAGCGCGGTGAGCAGCGCCGGCGCCTCGTCGAGCGAATCGAGCACCACCAGCGCGGCGACGTGATGGGCGAACCTCGGGACGAGGCGCAGGCGCGCCGCGGTGATCACGGCCAGCGTCCCCTCGCTGCCGCACAGCACGCTCGGCAGGTGCGGCCCGACCGTCTCCTTCGGCAGCCCGCGCAGGTCGTCGACCACCGAGCCGTCGGCGAGCACGGCCTGGACGCCCATGACCTGCGAGCGCATCGTCCCGAAGCGCACGACCCGCGAGCCGCCGGCGTTCGTCGCCACCGCCCCGCCGACGGTGGCGCTGGCCCGCGCTCCCCAGTCGACGCCGAAGTCCAACCCCACCGAGCGGGCGTGTTTCTGCAGCGCTTCGATCGTCACACCGGCGCCGGCGGTGACCTGTGCCGCCGGCACGTCGACGGGGTCGAGGCGGGTCAGGCCGCGCAGCGACAGCACGACGGGTGATCCGGCATGCGGCACGCTCCCGCCGACGAGGCCGGTGTTGCCGCCCTGTGGGACGATCGCCACGCCCGCGGCGGCGCAGGCACGGACGACCCCGACCACCTCGTGGACCGTGTGCGGCCGGATCACGCAGCGAGCCGAGCCTCGGTAGCGGCCGGTCCAGTCGACCTCGTAGCCGGCACGCACCTGAGGGTCGGTGACCACCGCGGCCGGCCCGACGATCGCCGTCAACCCGCCGACGAACGGATCGGTCACCACACCAGGACTCTACGATCGCTACACCACGTGGTCGCCGACCTCGTAGCATGTCGCTCACCCGTTCCGGTCACCGGGATCGCCCGCGGGTGACGACAATCGATGGCGGATGATCAGGCTCTCCTTGCGGCAGCGCGCGCCGGCGACCAGCGGGCCTTCGCCGCGCTCTACCGCAACCACCACCGCCGGGCGATGCACGAGGCCCGAAAGGTGGTCGCCAACCGCTCCGACGCGGAGGACTGCGTCGCTGCGGCGTATGCGTCGACGTTCCAGGCGATCCGCAAGGGCGGTGGACCGACGGAGGCGTTCCGCCCGTACCTGCTGACAGCGGTCCGCAACTCGGCGCTGCAGCTCGTCCGCCTGAAGCGCTACGGGTCCGAGGTCACGACCGACGAGCTGGAGCCGCCGGCGCACGTCGACCTGTACGAGATCGGCGCGGATCCCGCGGTGCGCAACGCGTTCGTCGGTCTGCCGGAGCGCTGGCGCGAGGTCCTGTGGAAGACCGAGATCGAGGGGATGGCGCCGCGCGACCTGGCGACGGAGCTGGCGATGAGCGCGAACGGCGTCGCCGCGCTCGCCAAGCGGGCCCGTGACGGTTTCCGCAGGGCCTACCTGACCGAGGCGATCGGGCCGGACCCGCACCCGTGGGCAATGGAACGGCTCGACCTGTACCGGGACGGCGCGCTCGATCCGCGGACCCGCGACCTCGTCGAGCTGCACGTCGAGAACTGCGCCCGCTGCCAGGACGCGCTGGCGCCGATCCCGGTCACCGCGGCGAGCATCGGCGTCCTGCTGCTCGGTGCCGGCGTCGTCGCCCCGGCAGGGATCGCCGGGACGTCGGCCGGCATCACCGGCTCGCTCGCCGCCCGGGTCCGTCACCTGCGCCAGCGCGGCACCACCGTGCCGGCGAAGGTGGCGACGGCGTCCGCTGTTGCCGTCGCGGTCGTCGGCACGCTGCTGGCGGTCGTGATCAGCGCGCGGTCCGGCGACGACCGAACCACGCCGCCGGCCACGGCGGTCGTCGCGAGCGCGCCGGGATCGGCGGACCTCGGCGCCGCCGTCACCGTCACCCCGACGCGGCCGAACCCAACCGTCACCCCGTCGGCGACCGACGTGCCCACCGGGACGCCGGCCACCACGACGTCGTCGTCGACGACCACCACCGGGCCGCCGCCGACTGTCGCCGACGCCGACCCGACGACCACCCGCCGCCGGCAGACGACCACCACCCGGCGGCGCACCACGACGTCGACAGCCGCGCCAACCACAGCGCCGCCGCCAGTGCCGACGGAGACGATCGCCCCGACCACCGAGGCGACCACCACGATCGAGGCGCCGACGACGGAGGCGACCACGACGACGCTTGCGCCGACCACCACCGAGACGGCGACCACGGCGCGGCCACCCGTGTACGGCGGCACGTTGCGCCTCGCCATCAACCGCCCGTCCTACACGGCAACGGTCGAGGCGACCGCCGCCGACGGCCTGCCCGCCGGCACGACCATCACCCTCGAGTTCACCAGCGCCGCCGCGTGGAACGTGACGATCGGCGGAGCGACGAACTGCGTCGGCATGCCGGCGGCCATGTCCGGTGGCGCCGACGAGCCGGCCACGGCGACCTGCTCGATGCCTGCCCTCGCGCAGGGAACGACGGCGACGGTGCCGTTCACGACGTCCGGGACGGCACCCGTCACCGTCGTTGTCACGGCCCAGCGTCCCGGGGGCTCACCGGCAACGCAGTGCGATCCGTCATCGGCCTGTTGACCTTCGCCGCCCACCGGTGACCGAGCCGGTGGGCGGTCGAGAGTCAAACGATCAGGGGAGTGATTCGACGAGGGCGGAGATGCCCTGGTCGAGGTCGGCGTCGGTGGCGCCGGCGGCGACGAGCAGGGTGTCGCCCGAGGCGGCGACGAAGACTGTGACACCGCTCGGGTCGGGGAACGTCTTGCCGGCGATGCCGCCGAACGTCGCCGGCGTCAGCGCCGCCCCGCCGGACACCGTGTTCTCGGCTTCCTCGAGCGTGCCCGGGGTCAGTGCGTCGGCGTCGGTGACGAACACGAACACCCGGATGACGATCGTGCCGTTGCCGTCGAGCAGATCGACCGCCCCGATCGTCCCCGACTGAGCGGCGTACAGCGGGCCCTGCGTCAGTGAGGCGCGCACGCTGTCGATGATCGTCGCGTCCGTGTCGACGAAGCTGATGTCGCCCTGCGGCGTCAGCCGATCGGCGAATGGCTCGACCTGCTTGTTGCCCTGAGCGGCGGCGGTGGTGGTCGGCGGCAGCGTCTCGGCCACCGTCGTCGTGGCCGCCGCCGCCGTGGTCGGCGCGACCGTCGTGGCCGGCGCGGCGGTCGTCGTGGTGGCCGCCGGCTTGGTCGTGGTCGTCGCGTCGGTCGGCGCGTTGGCGAACACCGGGTCGAACGCGCACGGCTTGGCGTCGAGCGAGTCGGCCAGCTTGACGTTGTCCTTCGTCAGCTTCTCGAGGCTGGTGATCTTCGTGCCGACCGTGGCCGAGTCGCCCTTCTTGGCGGCCGTGCCGATCTGGTCGAAGAGATCGACCTGGTCCTCGAAGTTCGACTGCAGCTTCTCGAAGTCGTCGGCCTGCTTGCTCGGCGGCTTCAGCTTCTTCAGCGCGGTGAGCCCGGTGTCGTAGGCCGCCGACGCATCGCTGGCGGCCTTGCCGAAGTCGGCGAGCTGGGTCGGCGCGTCGATCGCCCGCAGCTCACGGCTGATGGCGCGGCACTCGGTCTGCAGCTGCTCGCTGAACGAGTCGCCGCCGCCGTCGGAGCCACATGCTCCGAGGAGCACCGCCGCCACTGCGACGGCAGGTACGAGCATCCGATGCTTCTTCATGTCCAGGTGTCCTTCCCGCTGCCCGTCAGACGACTGACGGATCGTAGACGTCGGCTCGCAGTACGCCGTGGGTGCGCCGGCGGTTCGCGCGACGGCTGTTCGCGGCGGCGGGGCTGGTCGGCTCAGCCGCGCAGGATCGCGTCGACGTGGGCCTGGAGCTGGTCGACGCCGGTGCCCGTCGACGCACTGACCCACATCACGTCCGAGGGATCGAGGCCGCAGGCCGCGGCGAGCTGCTGGCGCCGCCCGGCGCGCTTGGAGGGGCGGACCTTGTCGAGCTTGGTCGCCACGACGGTGTGGGGCACGCCGTTCTCGCGCAGCCACGCCAGCAGCTGCGCGTCGAGCTTGGTGGGGCCGACCTCGGCGTCGACGAGCACGAAGACCAGCTCCAGCATCGGCCGTTCCAGCAGGTAGCCCTCGATCATCGCCTGCCAGCCTGCCTGTTCACGCTTGGGGACGGCGGCGTAGCCGTAGCCGGGCAGGTCGACGATGCCGGCCCCGGACGGCAGCGTGAACAGGTTCAGCAACTGCGTGCGCCCGGGCGTGTTCGACACCTTGGCGAGCTGGCGACGGTTGGCCAGCGCGTTGAGCAACGACGACTTGCCGACGTTGCTGCGGCCGACGAACGCGACCTCACGCGGCGTCGCCGGCAGGTCGCCGTGCCGCTTGGCCGAGGTGACGAACGCCAGCTGCAACGGCATCGGTTCACGGTAGCGAGCCCGACCGGCGCGTTGCAGCGAGCACGGCGCGTGCGGATTGACTTGTCTCGCGCTCGCCGGGAGGGAAGGCTGGGGCCGGCGAGAGGAGCGCGGTTGAAGCACAACTCGAAGGCGGGCATGGGTCGCGGTGCCCGATGGTCGATGGGTGCGGTAGCGCTCCTGGCACTGGCGACGGCTGGCTGTTCCAGCAGTTCGTCGGGTGGTTCGTCGAGCACGGTGACGCCGTCGACGACCGTGTCCGGTGACCCGTCGGGCTCGTCGTCCACGGCAGCCGGTGGCGAGCCGGTGACCGTCGCGACGACGGCTGAGACGTCGCCGACGTCGAGCACGGCGGACCCGTCGAAGGCCGAGACGACCACCGCGGCGACCACGGGCACCGCTCCGCCGACGACCGTGGCGACGACGACGACGTTCCCGCTGCTCGTCCAGGGCGGCGTCGTGATCGTCGCCAACGCGTCCGGCGTCGACGGCGCCGCGGCGGCGCTCACCAAGACGCTCGCCGACCTCGGCTTCCAGACCGTGAAGGCGACGAACGCGACTGCCTACGAGGGCAAGCTCGACACCAGCAAGGTCTACTTCTCCGGTGAGGGCTACCCGGCTGCCTACTCGATCGCCCAGTACATGGGCGGTCTGGTGGTGGCGGCGATGCCGACACCACCGCCGATCCAGAACGCCGTCGAGGGCCTGCGTGGGGCGAACGTGATCGTCATGCTCGGCGGTGACCTGGCCGGCAAGCAGACACCCGGCGCGCCCGAGGAGACGACCACGACGGGGCCGCCGATCACCTGATCACAGCACCGTGACGGCGGAACTACGCTCGGCGGCGGGGAAAGGGGTGCATCGATGAACGTCCAGTCGATCCTCACCGTCAAGGGCACCGACGTCACCACGGTCTCGCCGGACGTCTCCCTCGCGCAGGCGGCCGCCGATCTCCGTGACCGTGGCGTCGGCGCGCTCGTCGTGTCGGGCGACGGCAGCACGATCGCCGGGATCATCTCCGAGCGTGACGTCGTCCGGGCGATCGCTGCCCACGGCGCCAGCGCGCTCGGGCGCACGGTCGCCTCGGCGATGTCGGCACAGGTGGTCACGTGCACGGCGGAGGACCCCGTCGAATCGCTGATGGCCTCGATGACCGACCGGCGGATCCGTCACCTCCCGGTCGTCGACCGTGACGGTCTGCTCGCCGGGATCGTCTCCATCGGCGACGTCGTCAAGCAGCGGCTGGGCCAGCTGGAGAGCGAGAACCAGGCGCTGCACGAGTACGTCCACCAGGGCCGCTGACCCCCGGCGGTGGCGCCGGTCACGGTGGTCGAGCCCGGCGTCGATCCGGGGACCCCACGCTTTTCAGGCGTGTGCTCTGCCAACTGAGCTACTCGACCGTGAACTGAATCGTCGATCTCGATTGCCGATCTCGACATGTCGTCGAGCACTGCTGCTCGACAGCGGGAGCACTGACGTGCTCCAGCGGTCCCGACGGGACTCGAACCCGCGACCTCCGGCTTGACAGGCCGGCGTGAACTCCAACTTCACCACGGGACCTTGCTGACAACTGCTGCGACCAGCGAGGTCTTGCACCCCCAACGGGATTCGAACCCGTGCCGCCACCTTGAAAGGGTGGTGTCCTAGGCCACTAGACGATGGGGGCTAGGAACGCCTCCGGTTGAGAGCGTCGAAACACTAGCAGCGCCCCGTCCGACTTCCGCCAGAGATCCACCGGTACGGTCCCGGATCGTGCGCCTCACCGCCGAGCCGTCGCTCGACCCTGCCGCCTACCCGTTCAGCCACCGCATCCGGGTCCGCTTCGCCGAGACCGACGCGATGGCCATCGTCCACCACTCCCGCTACGTCCCGTATCTGGAAGAGGCACGTGTCGAGTACCTGCGGGCGATCGGCCGGCCGTACACCGCGTGGCGTGAGGCGGGGATCGACTCGGCGGTGCTGGAGTGCTGGGTGCAGTACCGCCAGCCGTTGCGCTTCGACGACGAGGTCGACGTGCACGTCCTGCTCGCGTCGGCGACCCGCACCACGTTCCAGATGGCCTACCTGCTGACCGTCGGCGACCGGGTGCACGCCAGCGCCGTGACGGTCCACGGCTGCGTGACGCCCGAAGGCCGGCCGATCCGCCTGCCGGACTGGCTGCCGCCGCTCGCCGGCGACACGCGGTGAGCGGCTGACGACCGACGGTGCCGCCTCGGCGCCGTCAACATGACAGCGCCGTTACAGGATGCGCGCGAGTCGACCGGCGGGTCGGCCGGGATGGATGTACGCCCTTACCGTGGACGCATGTATGCCGGACGGGGGACGTTCCCGAGGTGACGATCGGGATCTGCACCGACTCGGGCGCGCAGCTGCCGGCCGACCTCGCGGCGCGTCTCGGGATCCAGGTGGTGCCGTTGACGGTGCGCGTCGTCGACCAGGAGTTCCTCGAGGGCCACGACGTCGATGCCGACCAGCTCTACGACCTGCTCTCCGCGGACGACGGCGACGTCGACATCGTCCCGCCGAGCCCGGGCCAGTGCGCGGCGGCCTACGAGGACCTCGTCGATGCCGGTTGCACGTCGATCGTCGCGGTGCACACCAGCAACGGCGGCTGCAACACGTTGAGTGCGGCCCGCCTGGCCAGTCGCGCCGTGCCGGTGCCGGTGCGGATCGTCGACACGGCGTCGTCGAGCTTCGGCGTGGGCTGTGCCGCGTGGGCCGCCGCCGACGTGGCTCGTGACGGTGGCGGCGTCGACGACGTCGCCACCGCGGCCGAGACGATCGGTGACCGCGTCGAGCACGTCTTCACGTCGGGGCTCGAAGACCGGGCATACCGCGTCGAGCTCGGCTTCTTCCCCGATCCCACCGAGCTGGCCACCGCGACGACGTGCCGCGAAACGGCGACGCTGATGGCCGCGTACGCCCTGAGAACACCCGGGCCGCTGCGCGTCGGTGTCGGCGCGGCGGGGGCCGAGGCCGTGCCTTTGGCCGACCAGCTGGCGTCGAACCTCGTCGCTGCCGGCCGCGAGCTGGAGTTGGTCCGCTACCGGATCGGTGCCGGCGTCGCCCGCCGCCTGCGCCCCGGCACCGTCGGCTGCTTCGTCGTCAGGTAGGCGCTCGGTCCGCACCGTCGCACCCACTACGGACGGAGCGCCGAGGCCGCGACGACTACTTTGCTGGGATGATCCAGCTGGATCGGGTGACCAAGCGGTTCCCCGATGGAACCGTGGCGGTCGACGAGCTGTCGCTCGAGGTGCCGACCGGCCAGGTGCTGGCCCTGCTGGGCACGTCGGGCAGCGGCAAGACGACGACGCTGCGGATGATCAACCGGCTGATCGAGCCGACCGGTGGCACGATCACGATCGACGGCCGCGACGTGCGCGCCCTCGACGTGCACCAGTTGCGCCGGGGGATCGGCTACGTGATCCAGCAGGCCGGGCTGTTCCCGCACCGCACGATCGTCGACAACGTCGCGACCGTGCCCCGCCTGCTCGGCTGGGACCGCAAGCGGGTCAGGGCCCGGGCGATGGAGCTGCTCGACCTCGTCGGCCTCGACGCGGCGATGGCGACGCGCTACCCGGCCCAGCTGAGCGGTGGGCAGCAGCAGCGCGTCGGCGTCGCCCGTGCCCTCGCCGCCGACCCGCCCGTGCTGCTGATGGACGAGCCGTTCGGCGCGGTCGACCCGATCGTGCGCGCCCAGCTGCAGGACGAGTTCCTGCGCCTGCAGCGTGAGTTGCACAAGACCGTCGTGTTCGTCACTCACGACGTCGACGAGGCGATCACGGTCGGCACGCAGGTCGCGCTGCTGCGCACCGGTGGCGTGCTCGCCCAGATCGGTCCGCCGCGCGACGTGCTCGCCGAGCCGGTCGACGCGTTCGTCGCCGACTTCATGGGCGCCGACCGCCAGGTCAAGCTGCTCGGGCTGCTGCCGGCGTCGGCGATCCACGCGCGGCCGTTGGCCGATCTACCCGGTGGCTGGGAGCTGGTCCTCGACGACGCCGGTCGGCCCGAGGCCTGGCGGCGCCACGGCGACCGGGCATCCACCGAGGTGCTCACGCCGGTGCCGCCCGGTGCCGACGGCCGCGCCGTGCTGGAGGCCGCACTGGCCAGCGCCAGCGGCGCGGCCGTGCACGTCGACGACGCCGGCCGGCCGACGGGTGTCAGCACGCTGGCCGACCTGTCCCGGGTGAGCTGGGAACGGTGCTGATCGCCGCCGCCCCGCCGTACTGGAACGGCCCGCAGCTCGCCGGCAACTGGGACGTCATCCGCTACTACACGATCGAGCACATCCGCTTCACGATCGTCGCCGTCGGCCTCGGGCTGCTCGTCGCCTTCCCGCTGGCCTACCTCGCCCATCGCCGGCCGTGGCTGTACCCGCCGATGCTGGCCGGGACGAACGTCGTCTACGCGATCCCCTCGCTGGCGATGTTCACGCTGCTCGGGCCGTTCTTCGGCTTCACCAACGACAAGCCGATCGTCGTGGCGATGGCGCTGTACACGCTGGTCATCCTGGTGAGGAACGTCGTCGAGGGCCTGCGCGCCGTGCCGCGCAGCGTCACCGACGCGGCCACCGGCCTCGGCTACGGCTCGTTCCGCAGGTTCGTCGCCGTCGAACTGCCGCTGGCGGTGCCGACGATCGTCGCCGGGCTGCGCCTGGCCACCGTCAGCACGATCTCGCTGATCACCGTCGGCGGCGCGATCGGCAAGGGTGCGCTCGGGCGGATGTTCGCCGATGCGATCGACCGCCAGATCCCCGTCGAGCTGTGGTCCGCGGTGATCGCCGTCGTCGTGCTCGCCCTGGTGGCCGACGTGCTCCTGCTCGCCGCCGGCCGTGCGCTGACGCCGTGGACGAGGGCGCGCAGATGAGCGAGCGCAGCGAGCGCATGACGACCGAGCGGCCGCGAGGGAGCCGGGCGTCGACGGGGCAGGGGGGCGGATCATGAACGATCTCGGCGACGGCATCCGCTGGTTGTTCGACAGCGCCAACTGGTGGGGTTCGAGCGGCCTCGTCCAGCGCACGATCGAGCACCTGGCCTACTCGGGCATCGCCCTGCTCGTCGCGTTCGTCGTCGCCTTCCCGGTCGGCCTGCTGATCGGCCACACCGGCCGCGGCCGCTTCGCCGCGTCGGCGGCGGCCAACCTGCTGCGGGCCATCCCCACCTACGGCGTCGTCGCGCTGCTGTTCATCTGGAAGCCGTTCACGCTGTGGCCGCTGCTGCTGGCGTTGGCGATCCTGGCCATCCCACCGGTCATGCTCAACACCGCCGCCGGCATCGCCAACGTCGACCCGCAGACGCGTGATGCGGCGGTCGGCGTCGGCCTCACCGGCTGGCAGGTGCTGGTCCGGGTGGAGACGCCGAACGCCCTGCCGTTGATCCTCGCCGGGGTGCGCAGCGCGGCGAACCAGGTGATCGCGACGGCGACGATCCTCGGGTTCAAGGCTCAGGGCGGGCTCGGCAGGTTCATCTTCAGTGGCTACGGCACGCAGCACTACGAGATCGTCTACGGCGCGTCGATCGCGGTGGTGATCGTCGTGCTCGTCGTCGAGGCGCTGTTCGCCCTCCTCCAGCGCCGATTGGTGTCGCCGGGTCTGCGCGTCGCCCGTCCGGGGAACGGTCGAGGGAGAACAAGGCTGAGTAGCGTGGTCGGCAATCTGCCGGCGTCGCCGGCTGATTGACACTGGCGAGTGGCCGATTCCGCATGCCAGGGGGAGGAGAACATGAAGGCTCGGACTCGACGCAGGACCGCCGCGCTCGCCGTGTTGGCGGCCGCCGGTGCGTTGGTGCTGGCGGCCTGCGGCTCGGACGGCAAGGGCTCCTCGACGACGACGCCGGCCAGCGCTCCGGGCGCGAGCACCGGCACGATCGTCGCCGGCTCCGCCGACTTCCCGGAGAGCCAGCTGCTCATGGAGATCTACGCGCAGCAGCTCGAGAAGAACGGCTACAAGGTCGAGCGCAAGCCGGCCATCGGTGCTCGCGAGGTGTACTTCAAGGCGATCAGTGCCGATCCGCCGGAGATCAACCTGGTCCCCGAGTACACCAACTCGCTGCTCAGCTTCGTCGTCAAGTCGAAGGATGCCAACGCGACGATCACGGCGACGAACGTCCAGGAGCAGATCACCGCGCTCGGCGAGGCCCTGCCGGCCACGCTGGTCGTCGGCACGCCGTCGACCGCCGAGGACAAGGACGTCATCGTCTGCACGAAGGACGTCGCCGACAAGTACTCGCTGAAGACGCTCAGCGACCTGGCCAAGGTCTCGTCGGAGATCGCGCTCGGCGCGCCGCCCGAGTTCGAGACCCGCTCGCCGTTCGGCATCCCCGGGTTCAAGGAGCTGTACGGGGCCACGTTCAAGTCGTTCGTCCCGCTGAAGATCGGCGACATCCCGGCGGCGCTCGACGCCGGCCAGATCGACTGCGGCAACCTGTTCTCGACGATGTCGGTGATCACCACGGCGAACTACGTCGCGTTGGAGGACGACAAGGTGATCGTCCCCAACGAGGCCGTCCTGCCGCTGATGACGAAGTCGATCGCCACCCCCGAGGTCCTGGCGATCGTCGACGGCGTCAGCGCCAAGCTGAACACCGACAACCTCAAGAAGATGATGGTCGAGATCGAGGTCGACAAGAAGGCCCCCGACGTCGTCGCCAAGGAGTTCGTCGCGACCCTGTAGCGCGCCCGCGGTACGATGCGGTACATGGCCTCATCGACGTCCTATCGCCTGCCGCCCGAGCTGAAGGCACGTCTCGGCCGGCAGGCCGACGCGGAGGGCATCACCGAGACGTCACTCGTGGTGCGCCTGCTGGAGCAGGGGCTGTCGGCGGTCGACCGCCCCGGCATCGTCTTCCGCCCTGGTCCGAGCGGGTGGCGCGCGGGTCTGGCGGGCGGCCCCGACGTCGACGAGGTCGTGCGCGCCATCCGGTCGTCGCGTGCGACCGGTGAGCGGGCGGTGGCGCAGGCCGCCGAGAGCCTCGGGATCGACGCCCGGCTGGTTCGCATCGCAGTCGACTACGCGGCCGAGCACCTCGACGAGATCGAGGCGAGGTTGCGGGAGAACGAGGCTGCCGTCGAGCGTGCACGCACGCTGGCGACGTCTCGAGCGGCCGTGCTCGCCGGGTGAGGCTCCTCCTCGACGAGATGTACGGCGAGCGCCTCGCCGAGTTGCTGCGTGAGCGCGGCCACGACGCGGTCCACGTCCGTGACGTCGGCCTCGGCGGCGTGCCCGACGTCGACGTCCTGCGGCATGCGGCCGACGAGCGGCGAACCCTGGTCACGGAGAACGCGGTGGACTTCGTCCCGCTGCTCGACCAGCGCCAGAGCACCGGCCTGCCGATGGTCCCCGTCCTGATCGCGTTGAAGGCCGGCCGCGGCGCGGGTGGTGCACTCCACGCACACCTCGCCGCCGCCATCGCCGCCTGGGCCGACTCAGAACCCAGGCCGTACGCCCACGCCCACTGGCTCCCCTGAACGGCGTCAGGTCGGTGTTCGGTCGGACAGTCGCCAGGAGCATCCTGGCCGTCACCCGCACGGCGACGACCGCCGCGCTCACGCCCCTGCTCGACGTGGCGCTCGACGTGCGTGTCGTACTCCCGGATGAGCACGACGTCGACCGCGCCGAGCCCGAGCTCGCGCGGTGTACCCCTGCGCAGGTCACCTGGCGGTGACTGCGGCACGAGTGGCCTGGATTCGTTCGAGCGAACAGATCGAGTGCACGGCTGTTCGCTCGAACAGGCGACGGAGGCTGAACCGGGTGGTTGCCGCTACGCGGCCGTTGCGGCTCTGACGGCGGCGTCGAGCAGGTAGCTCAGGTAGCCGTAGAGCTGGTGCTCGCCGACGAGGGGGTCGTCGGGGGAGACGTCGTCGAGGTCGTGCTCCTCGTCGACGTCGAGCATCGTGCCGAGCACGAGGCGCAGAGCGTTCAGCGATTGCATCAGCGCGCCGAGGCCGGCCTCGTCGAGCACGGCGTGCTCGCGCAGCGCCGCCGACACGGTGGTCAGCGCGTCCAGCCGCGAGGCGACCAGCTCGTCACGCATCAGCCGCTGGTACTCGGCCTCGGACTCCTCGTCGCCGGGCAGGTGATACGCCGGTGGGAACGCGCGGCGCAGCGCCGGCACGTCGGTGTCGGTGGTCAGCAGCTGGGTCAGCTCGCCGAGCAGGCGTTCCAGCAGGTCGCGCTCGGGCGCCTCGACGTTGATCACGTAGCCATCGCCGGTGCGCTCGATCGGCGCCGGCGGGCGGCGGCGCCTGATCATGCGCCCTCCTGCTGCATCGTCGCCCACAGGCCGTGCTCGTGCAGCCGGAACACGTCGATCTCGGCCTTCTCCTTGACGCCGCTGGACACGACCGCCCGGCCCTTGTGGTGCACGTCGAGCATCAGCGACGTGGCCTTCTCCAGGCTGTAGCCGAACAGCTTCTGGAACACGAACGTGACGTAGCTCATCAGGTTGATCGGGTCGTTCCAGACCAGCACGATCCACGGCCGATCAGGGACCGTCGTCTCGTCGCTGCGCGGCTCGTCGAGCTCGACGGGCGACGGCGCAGGCATGACTTCATTCTGCCGCTGGTGGAGCGAGGCGCCTCCCTCGTACGATGGGAGGGATGGCCGTCGGAGCTCGACCCCTTGTTCCTTCGCGCCTCGCGCCGGGTGGGATCGCCCACGGATCACGGCGCACGCCCACCACGGTGATCGGTGGTTTCGTCGCCCTGACCAAGCCGCGGATCATCGAGCTGCTGCTGATCACGACGATCCCGACGATGGTCCTCGCCCAGGGTGGCTGGCCGCCGTTGCGGCTGATGATCGTCACGTTCGTCGGCGGCACGCTCGCCGCCGGCGGGGCCAACGCCTACAACATGTACGTCGACCGCGACATCGACCGGTTGATGCCGCGCACGCAGGGCCGGCCGCTGGTCACCGGGCTGGTCGCGCCGCGCCAGGCGCTGGTGTTCGCCACGATCCTGGAGATCGTCGCCTTCGCCGTCCTGTGGGCCGGCGCCAACCTGCTGTCGGCCGTCCTGGCGCTCAGCGCCACGTTGTTCTACGTCTTCGTCTACACGCTGTGGTTGAAGCGCACGAGCACTCAGAACATCGTCATCGGCGGTGCCGCCGGTGCCGTGCCCGTGCTGGTCGGTTGGGCCGCGGTCCAGAACAGCCTCGGCTGGGCACCGGTCGTGCTGTTCGTGGTGATGTTCCTGTGGACCCCGCCGCACTTCTGGGCGCTGGCGATCCGCTACGCCGAGGACTACCGCGCCGCGGCCGTGCCGATGCTGCCGGTGGTGACGAGCGCCGAGGTGACCGCCCGCAAGATGGCCGTGTACACCGCGGTGATGGTCGTCTTCACGATCGTGCTGGCCCCGGTGGCCCACCTCGGCTGGATCTACCTCGGCGCGGCGATCGTCCTCGGGGTGCTGTTCCTCGCCGGCACCGCGTCGCTCGGCCGCAACCCCACGCCGGCCCGCTCGATGCGCGTCTTCGGCTACAGCATCACCTACGTGACGCTGTTGTTCGCGGCCATGACGGTCGACGTTCTCGTTCGCGGTTGAGGACTCATCGGATTTCGGCCCGCTCCGGCGCGCGTGGGTAATGTCGCACCCGACAGACCTCGACACCGTCAGCTCCCGGCGGACCCAGCTGCCACGCCAACGAACCACCGAGACGAGTCCCCAACGCCTATGACCACGATCGACACCCACGCCACCGGCACCGCCGGCCTGTCCGGGGACGGTGGCACCGTCACCGTGGCGCCGGACACCGTGTCGACCGACGGCTTCGTCGCGTGGATCACATCCACGGACCACAAGCGGGTCGGCCGCCTGTTCCTCGGATCCAGCGCCGTCGGCGCGCTGGGCGTCGCCGTCCTCGGCGTCCTGCTCGGCCTCGACCGCACCGTCTCCGACCGCTCGATCCTCGGCAGCGACGTCGTCCCGCAGCTGTTCGCCGCGTTCCGCATCGGGCTCGTCTTCGCCGTCGTCGTCCCCGCCCTGCTCGGCCTGGCCATCGCCGTCGTGCCGCTGCAGGTCGGCGCCCGCTCGGTGGCGTTCCCGCGCCTCGCTGCCACGGGGTTCTGGCTCTGGTTGGTCGGGCTCGTCCTCGTGACGATCACGATCTCCGCCAACGGCGGCCCCGGTGGCGGCAATCGACGGATGGTCGAGGGCTTCCTCGTCGCCCACGTCGTCCTGCTGCTCGGCCTGTTCGCCGGCGCCGTGCCCGTCGCCACGACGGTGCTCACCACCCGCGCCCCGGGGATGAACATGCGCCGCGTCCCGCCCTACAGCTTCGCCTCGCTGATCGGTGCCCTGGTGCTGGTCGTCGGCCTGCCGGTGCTGGCCGGAGCGCTGATCCTGCACTTCGTCGACTACCGCTACGGCGGCTCGGCGTTCGGCAGCAGCAAGGTGATGTGGGACCACATCGGCTTCGGCTACACCCAGCCGCTGACGTTCGGCTTCGCCGTCGCCGCGTTCGGCATCGCCATCGACGGGCTGGCCACCTCGACGGGCCGTCGCCTGCCGATGCGTGGCACGGCGTTCCTCGGCTTCGGGCTCGTCGCCATCGGCACGCTCGGCGGCATCACCCAGTTCTCCGCCGACCTGCGCCGCAACCTCCTCGACCTGTCCTTCGGGACGGCGCTCAGCGACATCGTCCCGTTCGCGCTGTTCCAGCTGCTGCCGATCCTCGGCGCGCTGATCGTGTTCGCCGTCGGCGGGCTGGCCCTGTCGAAGGGCAAGCCGCAGGCCTCGCCCGGCGCGGTGCTCGGCATGCTCGGCTCGCTGCTGATCCTCGCGGCGATGCTGGCCAACGCGCTCTACCACGTCGGTGACGCCCGGCTCGGTGGCACGGTGTTCGAGGAAGGCACCCGCCTGTTCCTCGGCTACGGCGTCGTGCTCGCCGTCCTCGGCGGCGTCGCCCACTGGGCGCCGAAGCTGTGGGGGCGCACGCTGCCGGCCAAGACGATCATCCCGCTCGGCCTGCTCGGCTTCGTGGCCACCGCCGTCGCGGCCCTGCCGTACCTGATCGCCGGCTTCGCCAAGCAGCCCGCCGACGCCGTCGTGTTCGCCTACAGCGGCCCGAAGGGCCTGTGGAACGCGTTGTCGATGATCGGCCACGCGCTCGATGCTGCTGACCGTGCTCGGCTTCATCGGCGCCGCCGTCGGCACGTTCACCGCAGAGGGTGACGACGACGAGGCGGGCGACGATCCGTGGGACGGCCAGACGCTGGAGTGGGCCACGTCGTCGCCGGCCCCGGCCGACAACTTCGCCGAGGTGCCCGTCGTCGCCTCCCCCGAGCCGTTGCTCGACCTCAAGCAACTCACCGGGAGGAGCGCCTGATGATCGCCCTGCACGCCGGGCCGACACCGGCGCCTCGACGCCAGGTGTTCCTCGGCACCGCCCTGGCCGGTGCCGGGATCGCCACGCTGTTCGGCGGGATGCTGGCCACCTGGATGCGGATGCGCACCAACGCCATCGACGCCGGCCTCGGATGGGTGCCGCGCAAGGTGGTGATCCCCGAGGTCCCGACGAACGTGATGTTGATCGCGTTCCTGCCGCTGTGCATCTTCGCCCAGTGGGCGGTCTACGCGGCACGCCGTGACGATCGTTCGAACGCCGGTCTGGCACTCGGGCTCACCGGGCTGATGGGGCTGGCCGTCATCAACGGCATGGTCTTCACGTTCAACCAGATCAAGCTTCCGGTGCGCGGCGGTGCCTACAACTCGATGTTCTACGCGGTCACCGGGACCTTCACGTTCTTCGCCCTGCTCGGCGTGGTGTTCACCGTGGTGTGCCTGTTCCGCTATCTCGGTGGACGCTCCACCGAGCGGGAGATCGTGTCCGCCCATGCCCTCTACTGGTACGTGCTCGCCGCGGTGTACGCCGTGGTGTGGTTCGTGATCTTCGTGACGAAGTAGGCCGCGGATGTTCACGACAGGTTCAAAGCTCCTCCTCGGCGGCACCGTCGCATCGGTCATCGGCGCGCTCGTCTGGGGCATCACCAACGGCGGTGCCAGCGGCTACGTCGGCGTCATCGGTCTGCTCAGCGTCGCCGTCGCCTTCGGCCTGCTGTTCGGCGTCAACTACTACGTCCGCGACTGCAACGTCCCGGCCTCCGCACCCGACGCGCTCACCGCGTCGGCCGCCGCGCAGCGCGCCCCCGCCCGAGCATGTGGCCGCTGGTGGCTGCCGCCGGCGTCGGGCTGATCGGCCTGGGCTCGTTCACCAAGCCGATCGTGTTCAAGGCCGGCATCTTCGTCGTGCTCGCCGCGTCGATCGAGTGGCTCGTCCAGGCTTGGAGCGAGCGCGCCTCGTCGGACTCGGCCTACAACGACGGCCTGCGCAAGCGCCTGCTCCACCCGTTGGAGTTCCCGCTGCTCGGCGCGATCGGCGCCGCCGTGCTCGTCTACTCGTTCTCTCGGATCATGCTGTTCCTGTCGAAGACGGGTGGCCCGGTCGCGTTCATCCTCGTCGGCCTGCTGATCCTCGGCGTCGCCACGATCTTCGCCATGCAGCCCACGCTCAAGCGCGGCGTGGTCGTCGGGATCTGCGCGATCGGCGCCATCGGCCTGGTCAGCGCCGGAGCGGCGATGGCCATCAGCGGCCAGCGCACGATCGACCGTCACCCGATCGTCAACGACGACGACGGGGCGCAGTGCCGGCGCACCGCCGAAGAGGTCGAAGGCAACCACGAGTACGAGGAGATCGAGGACCACGCCTCGCAGACGGTCTCGGCGAAGAGCAACCCGATGGCTCGCGTCGTGCTCGAGGGCGGGCAGCTGCGCGCCTACGTCGTGGGCATCGACCAGCCGACCGACACGATCACCCTCGCCCGCTCGAACCCGTCGAACATCCTGTTCCAGAACCGTGACGACGGGAAGTTCCGTCTCACCGCGTTCGGCGGCACCGAGGTCACCGAGGTCAACGACGTCGAACTGAAGACCGACCGGCTGACCTGCACCACGCTCGTCAAGCAGGACGGCGAGGCGATGCTCACCGTGGTGTTCCCGAAGACATCGGCCGCCGCCCAGGAGGGTGCGCCGTACACGCTGACCGTGCCCGGGGTGGAGGGCCAGCAGATCACCGTGGTCGTGCCATGAGCGGCGCACGCCCACCGCAGGAGACGGAGCCCATGTCCGACGTGGACGAGCAGCAACCAATCCCTCGCCACCGGTCCAGGGCGTGGCTGACCGGTGCCGGGGTCGTCGCCCTCGGCGCGCTCCTCGCCGGATGCGCCAAGAACGCACCGCAGGACACGTGGCAGCCCGCCGGCGAGAACGCCCGCAAGATCGACGACCTGCAGCGGCCGGTGTTCGCCATCGCCGGCGTCGTGCTCGTGCTGGTCTGCGGCGTCGTCGGCTTCTGCATCGTCAAGTTCCGCGACCGCGGCCAGGACATGCCGGAGCAGTCGCACGGCAAGCCGGCCTTGGAGATCGCCCTGACGATCATCCCGGCCGTGATCCTGCTGATCACGGGTGTGTTCACCGTCAAGACGGTGTTCGCGCTGGCCAAGACCAGCGACACCCAGTGCATCATCAACGTCACCGGCCAGCAGTGGTGGTGGGAGTACGACTACCCGGTGCAGAGCGGCTGCATGGACGGTGGCATCACCGCCCCGATCGTCACCAGTGGCGAGCTGGTCATCCCGGCCAACGAGCACGTGCTGCTGCACATCACCAGCCGCGACGTCATCCACAGCTTCTGGATCCCTCGGCTCAACGGCAAGCGTGACGCCGTGCCGGGCCGTGACCAGACGCTGCGCATGGAGGCCGACCAGCCGGGGATCTACGACGGTCAGTGCACCGAGTTCTGCGGCCTCAGCCACGCCCGCATGCGCATGGCCGCGGTCAGCCTGAACAGTGCCGACTTTGCCACCTGGGTGGGCAACCAGCTCGAGGCGTACACGCCGCCCGAGGCCGGCACGCTGGCGGCCACCGGCGAGTCGACGTTCATCTCCCAGTGCTCGCGCTGCCACCAGGTGAATGGGTTGACCACGACGGTCAATGGTGTTCAGACGCCGGTGCTGTCCAACCCGGACGAGTACCTCGTCTCCGGGTCGGCGCCCAACCTCACCAACCTGATGACCAGGACGACGTTCGCCGGTGCGACGTTCGACCTGCTCACCGCGGACTGCAAGAAGAAGCTGTACGACGCCAGCCCGGACGAGTTCGGGCAGCTCTACCTGCAGGGCGTGACGCCCGACTGCTTCGACGAGGCCAAGCTGCGCTCGTGGATCCGCGACGCGCCGGCCATGAAGCCGATGTACTCCGGCGAGGATCAGCTCACCGACGGCAAGTATCGTGGGATGCCCCATCTGACCCTCACCGAGAACCAGATCGACGAGCTCGTCGCCTACCTGCAGCAGCGGAAGTAAGGAGACCTACGCATGACGGTCCTCGAACGACACGCCGCACTGGCCCCGACCGAGCCGACGTTCGTCAGCAACAGCTCGGCGCTCGGCAACTTCCGGCGCCCGGTCAGCACGACCGGGTGGAAGTCCTGGGTGTTCACGGTCGACCACAAGAAGCTCGGCATCATGTACTGCGCCACGGCGCTGTTCTTCTTCCTGCTCGGCGGCCTCGAGGCGTTGCTGATCCGCACGCAGCTCGCCCAGGCGGACAACACGTTCCTCAGCGCCGGGCTCTACAACGAGCTGTTCACGATGCACGCCACCACGATGATCTTCCTCTTCGTGATGCCGATGGTGTCCGGTCTGGCCAACTACTTCGTCCCCCTGCAGATCGGCGCCCGTGACGTCGCCTTCCCGCGGATCAACGCGTTCGGCTACTGGGTGTTCCTGTTCGGCGGGATCTTCCTGAACACGTCGTGGTTCCTCGGTGGCGCCGCGGACGGCGGCTGGTTCATGTACCAACCGAACGCCAACCCGATCTTCTCGCCCAGCCATGGCGTCGACTTCTGGGCGCTCGGCCTGCAGATCGTCGGCATCGCCTCGCTGACCGGTGCGGTCAACCTGATCGTGACGATCCTCAACATGCGTGCGCCCGGCATGAAGCTGATGCGGATGCCGACGTTCACCTGGATGCAGCTGGTCACCCAGTTCCTGCTGCTGTTCGCCGTCCCCGTCATCACGGTGGCGTTGTTCCTGCTGTCGTTCCAGCGGGAGTTCGGGGCCACGTTCTTCAACGTCGACAAGGGCGCCGACCCGTTGCTGTGGCAGCACCTGTTCTGGATCTTCGGCCACCCGGAGGTCTACATCCTGATCCTGCCGTCGTTCGGCATCGTCAGCGAGGTCCTCCCGGTCTTCGCCCGCAAGCCGCTGTTCGGCTACAAGTTCGTCGTCCTCTCCGGTGCGGCGATCGGTTTCATGGGCTGGGGCGTGTGGGCCCACCACATGTTCGCCAGCGGCCTCGGCCCGGTGAGCGTCGCCGTGTTCTCCGTCAGCACGATGCTCATCGCCGTGCCGACCGGCGTGAAGATCATCAACTGGTCACTGACGTTGTGGGGCGCCAAGATCCGCTTCACCACCGCGATGATGTTCGCCATCGGCATGATCATCGAGTTCACGATCGGCGGCCTGTCCGGCGTCACTCACGCCGTGTCGCCCAGCGACACCCAGCAGACCGACACGTACTACATCGTCGCCCACTTCCACTACGTGATCTTCGGTGGGGCGGTCCTCGGCATCTTCGCCGGCATGTACTACTGGTGGCCGAAGGTGTTCGGCAAGACGCTGGGCGAGAAGATGGGCAAGGTCGGCTTCTGGCTGACCATCCTCGGCATGAACCTGACGTTCGGTCCGATGCACATCCTCGGTCTGCAGGGCCAGCCGCGACGCATGGTGGTGTGGGACGACACCCGCACCGGCGAGGGCTTCTTCAACCTCGGCTTCTGGAACCAGGTGGCCACCGTCGGCTCGTACATCCTCGGCATCGGCATCCTGCTGTTCTTCGTCAACGTGGTGCTGACCGCCCGCAAGAAGGAGCGGGCACCGCTCGACCCGTGGGACGCCCGCACCCTCGAGTGGATGACGGCCAGCCCGCCGAAGGAGCACAACTTCGACGCGATCCCGCAGGTGCACGCGCTGGACGAGTTCTTCCACCGCAAGTACGAGGAGATCAGCACCGACGAAGGGCCCAAGCTCGTCAAGGTCAAGACTGCCGAGGAGATCTACGCGGAGCAGGAAGCGCACGCCGACAAGCACATCCACATGCCGTCGCCGTCGTACTGGCCGATCGTCGTGGCCATCGCACTGCCGCTGGTCGGCTACGGGATCATCTTCAGCCGCTGGCTGGCGGTGATCGGCGCGGCGATCGTCCTTCTCGGCCTGTTCGGCTGGGCGCTGGAGCCGTCGGTCGCCGACGACGCCGACTTCGACCCGAACGATCCACACGGCGGTGAGCACCATGCCCTCGGCGAGGGCGACGGTGGCGAAGGCGCGCCGAAGGAGCTGAACCCCGTTGGCTGACACCGATCTGCCCCTCACCGAACCGGCTCCCGGCGAGGACGTCGCCGACTCGGCGGCCGGCCTGCTGGTCACCGACGAGGCCGTGCCTGTCGTCCCCGACGAGTACCTCGGCGAGGACCAGGGGGCCGACATCGTCGATGCCCACAGCAAGAAGGCCGCCGAGCCGCACCGCGGCCCGGAGTACCAGCACTTCCACACCACCACTGGGTTGTCGAACAACAAGCTGGCGATGTGGCTGTTCCTCGGCAGCGAGTGCCTGCTGTTCGGCGGCCTGATCTCGACGTACATGCTGTATCGCGGGCGCCATGCCGGCGGCCCCGGCCCGGCGCAGGTCTACGACATCCCGTTCACCTCGGTCAGCACGTTCGTGCTGCTGATGAGCTCGCTGACGATGGTGCTGGCCGTGAACGCCGCCCAGGCCCGCGACGACCGCAACACCCGGCTGTGGCTGGTGGTGACGGCGATGCTCGGGGCGACGTTCGTCGGCGGCCAGGTGTACGAGTTCACCAGCTTCTACCACGAAGGCCTCGGCTTCACGACGAGCCTGTTCTCCTCCAGCCTGTACACGCTGACCGGCTTCCACGGCGTGCACGTCAGCGTCGGGGTGATCATGCTCCTCGCGCTGGCCGGCATCCTCGGGCGCAGCAGGGTCCCGGGCGACAAGGCCGAGGTCGTCGAGCTCGTCGGCCTCTACTGGCACTTCGTCGACATCGTCTGGATCATCATCTTCACCCTCGTCTACCTGATCCCGGCCTGATCTCATGAGCACCATCGTCGAACCCTCTCCGAACACTCACGACGTCCACGCCGACGACGACGCCCACATCCCGGGCGCCCACCAGCCGGCGAGCTTCTACATCAGGATCGCCTTGATCCTGGCGGTCCTGACCGCTCTGGAGACGTCGACCTACTGGATCGACTTCGGTTCGTTCGCGATGCCGCTGCTGCTGATCCTGATGGGCATCAAGTTCGTGATGGTCGTGTCGTACTTCATGCACCTGAAGTTCGACAACCCGCTGTTCTCGTTCGTCTTCTACTCGGGCCTCATCCTGGCCATCGGCGTGTACGTCGGGGTGTTGGCGACGTTCGAGTTCTTCATCCCGAGTCACTGACCCGTTCTCCGATGCTCGCCTATGCGAACCCGTGGCGGTTCCAGGCGAACCCCGAGGTCTACCTGCTCGTCGCGTTCCTGATCGGCGCGTACGTGTACATGGTGCGCGTCATCGGGCCGAGCGCCGTGGCGCCGGGCGAGCCGGTGGTGCGCCGCCGGCACGTCGTCTGCTTCGTGGCGGCGATGGTGATGCTGTTCTTCGCCAGCACCTGGCCGCTGCACCAGATCGGCGAGGAGTACCTGTACTCGATGCACATGCTGCAGCACATGGTGCTCAGCTACTTCATGCCGCCGCTGGTGCTGATGGCCACGCCTGAGTGGTTGCTGCGCACGTTGATCGGCGACGGCCGGCTGTACGGCGTGCTGCGCCGGCTGACCCGACCGGTGATCGCCAGCGTGCTGTTCAACGGGACGGTGATCGTCACCCACATCCCGGGCGTGGTGAACCACTCGGTGCAGAGCGCGCCGCTGCACTACAGCCTGCACTTCCTGCTGGTGATGACGTCGCTGCTGATGTGGATGCCGGTGGTCGGGCCGTTCCCCGAGGTGCAGTTGAGCGCCACCGGCAAGATGGTCTACCTGTTCGCCCAGAGCGTGATCCCCGTCGTTCCGGCCGGATGGCTGACGTTCGCCGACGGCGCCGTGTACCACGTCTACGACGAACCGGTGCGGGTGTGGGGGTTGACCGTCGCCGAGGACCAGCAGCTCGCCGGCGTGATCATGAAGATCGGCGGTTCGATCTTCGTCTGGACGATCATCGTCTACCTGTGGATCCGGCGCTTCGGCGCCAACTGGCGGGCCGAGGCGACCTACCGGCGCACCGGCGAGGGCGCGAACGGCATCGCCTCCGTGCTGGAACCGTCCGTCGCCGACCTCGACGCCCGCGACTGGGTCCCCCGCGAGAACGTCCCGGTGACGGCCCGCTCCGAACCGATCCCCGAAGGCTGACACCAGCACAGGTTCAAGGCGCGGCGAGTGCCGAAGCGCAGCGGAGGCGGCGAGCACGGCAGGCGAAGGGAGCCGCTTTGCGGCGACCGAAGCACGAGATGTTTCAGTCCCAGCGGAAGGTGAGGGCCGCGACGGTGGGCGCGACGATCGCCCAGGCGGCGAGGATCGCCCAGGAGGCCCCGGCGTGGGTGCCGGCGTGGGCCAGGGCTTCGCGGAGGATGTCGGCCAGCGCGCCCGACGGCAGCGCATAGGCGACGGCGCGCACCCCGGCGGGCAGGTTGGAGAACGGGATGACCATGCCGCCGAGCAGCAGCAGCACGAGGTACAGGCCGTTCTGGACGGCGAGGTTGAGCTCGCCGCGCAGCCGGCCGGCGAGGGTCAGGCCGATCCCGGCGAACGCCAGCGTGCCGAGGACGACGCCGCCGGCGGCCGCCGCCCAGCTCGGCGAACCGGGGTCCCAGCCGACGGCGTAGGCGACGGGGATCAGCACCGCGAACTGCAACAGCTCGACGGCGACGACAGCGCTGATCTTGGCGGCGATCAGACGTGGCCGGCCGAGCGGTGTCGCCCCGAGCCGCTTGAGCACGTGGTACGAGCGCTCGAAGCCGGTGCCGATGCCGATGCTGACCATCGCCGTGCTCATCACCGCCAGGGCGAGGATGCCGGGGGCGAGGAAGTCGACCGGGTCGTCGGTGCCCGTCGGCAGGACGTCGACGAGGCTGAAGAACACCAGCAGCAGCACCGGGATGATCAGCGTCAGCAGCAGCTGCTCACCGTTGCGGACGACGAGCAGGACCTCCATCCGCAGCTGTGCCAGGTAGCGCCTCATCGCGGGCCACGCCGCCGGCCACGACTGCGCCGGCCGGTCGTTGCGGCGTCGGTCTCGCCGTCGCCGACTGCGCCGTGCTCGGCGGTCAGGCGGCGGAACACGTCCTCGAGTCGCTGGGCGCCGGCGCGCACGTCGTCCAGCGGTGCGCCCTGGTCGGCCAGCCAACCGGCGAGCTGGGCCATCAGGCGCGGGTGCGGTGGGGCGCCGACGACGTACTCGCCGTCGCAGACCTCGGTGGCCACCATCCCGATCTCCTGGGCCAGCGCCGCCAGGTCGAGGTGCGGCGTGCTGCGGAAGCGGATCTCGTCGTGGCCGCGGCGCAGCTCGTCGATCGTCCCGTCGGCGATCACCTTGCCGCCGTCGAAGATCACGGCGCGGTCGGCGAGGCGCTCGGCCTCGTCGAGCTCGTGGGTGGCCAGCACGACGGCGCAGCCCCGGGCAGCGATGCCGCGGACGATGCCGCGGATCGTGTCCCGGCCGTTGACGTCGACGCCCGAGGTCGGCTCGTCGAGGAAGGCGACGTCGGGCTCGGCGGCGAGCGCGAGGGCCAGCGACAGGCGCTGCTGCTCGCCACCGCTGAGGCGCCGCCATGTGGCCGTCGCCCGGCTGGTCAGTCCGACGCGCTCGACGAGGGCGCGCGGATCGGCGGACGTGCCGGCAAGCGCGACGTGGTGGCGGACGGCGTCGATCACCCGCACGCTCGGGTAGACGCCGCCCTCCTGGAGCATCACGCCCATCCGCTCGCTGAGCAGGCGCTGCTGGCGCCCAGGGTCGAGGCCGAGCACCCGGACCGTGCCGGCCGTCGCCCGCCGGTAGCCCTCGCAGACCTCGATCGTGCTCGTCTTGCCGGCGCCGTTCGGGCCGAGCACGGCGGTGACCTGGCCGCGCCGGGCGGTGAAGGAGACGTCGTCGACGGCGAGGAGCTCGCCGTAGCGGACCGTCAGCCCGTCGACGGCGACGGCGACGTCGTCACCTGCCTCCGCCTCGGCGTCCGTCCAAGTCACCGGGAACCGACGATAGACGTTCGCAAGCCACCTGGAACAGCGGCGCTGGTCATCGCCGGAGTGGGCCCTCGGCGACGAATCGGTGAAGGCGAGTGGTGAACTCGCGGGCCTCGGCCGGTGGCCAGGTGGCGAGATGGTCGTCGAAGATCGTGGCGAGGCGGCGGCGCATCGCCGCAACCGCCTCGCGTCCCGGCTCCGAGAGCGAGAGCAGGGTCGAGCGTCGGTCGTCGGGATCGGGGGTGCGCAGGAGGAGTCCGCCGCGTTCGAGCCGCGACGCGTGGCGGCTGACGACCGAGCGGTCGAGACCGATGTCGTGCGCGAGCGAGGCGGCGTTGCAAGGGCCGAAGCGGGCGATGCCGCTGAGCACCGGATAGGTAGCTTCATCGACGGTCGGGTCGATCCCCTCGGTCAGGCTTGCGTAGAGGTGGGCCCGCGTGCCGCGGTGCAGCAACAGCCCCAGCACCTCCGCGAGCTGCTCGCCCGGCGTCGCCTCCACCCGCCGCACAATAGCGTGCGTGATGCACGTGCTGCCGATACCCTCAACCGCGAAGCGTGCATGGTGCACGAACAAAGGAGGTCATGGCGTGACGAGTGCGGAGAACCTGTTGCGGCCGACGCTCGGTCGCATGCTGAGCGAGGTGTGCTTCGGAGGGGACCAAGCGTTCCCGCTCGAGGCGACGATCGAGCGCTACGTCGCCCCGGACTACCACCAGCGCAGCGACGGCGAGGAGTTCGACTACCGGGAGTTCGTCGAGCACATCCGTGCCGTGCGCGGGCGAGTGGCACGTGGGCGTGTCGAGGTGCTGGAGCTCGTCCAGGAAGGGCGACAGTTCGCCGATCGTCATGTCGTCGAGGTGACCACGCGTGATGGATCATCCGTGCGCACCGAGGTCCATCTCTTCGGCGAACTGGCTGAGGACGGCCGGCTGCGTCGCGTCGACGAAGTCTCCCGCCTCATCGCCGGCGACGACTCGGACCGCGACCTGGCTCGGGCGCGCTGACGGAGCGACGGTCCGCACACTCGGTTGCCGGCAGCGACGGAGCCCTGCCGTTTCGTGCGGCCCGTACAGATTTCAGGCCCCGACGGCCCAGCGAGGCCGGCCTAGTCTCTGACGACTGTGATCGATCTGCGGCTCCTGCGCTCCCGACCCGACGAGGTGCGCGCCGCGCTCGCTCGCCGGCACGACCCTCAGGTCCTCGACCAGCTCGACCAGGTCGTGACGCTCGACGAGCAGGCACGGCAGATCGCCTCGCGGCGAGACGCCATCCGCGGCGAGGTCAACGACCTCTCCAAGCAGGTCGGCAGGCTGCGTCGCGACGGCGACGCGGAGGGCGCCGAGGATCTGCAGCTGCGCAGCCGGGCGCTCGGCGACGAGGAGAAGGTGCTCGCCGGGTCGTACGACGAGGTCCAGGCCCAGGTGCGCGAGCTGCTGCTGCGCATCCCGAACCTGCCGCACCCCGACGTCCCCGACGGAACGAGCGACGCCGACAACCCGGTCGTCGTCGGCCCGGTCAACCTCCCCGGCGCGTTCGCCGAGCACCAGCGGGTGCCGCACTGGGAGACGGCCGCTGCTCTCGGGATCCTCGACAACGAGCGGGCGGTGAAGATCAGCGGGGCGATGTTCACGATGCAGCGCGGGCTCGGGGCGACGCTGTCGCGGGCGCTGTGCCAGTACGCGCTGGACCGCAACGCCGATGCGTTCGAGGAGATCCGCCCGCCGTCGCTGGTGACGACCGCGACGCTGACCGCCACCGGGCAGCTGCCGAAGTTCGCCGACGACGCGTTCGCGGTCGAGCGCGACGACCTGTGGTGCATCCCCACGGCCGAGGTGCCGCTGACGTCGATCTACGCCGGCGAGGTGCTCGACGAGGCGTCGCTGCCGGTGCGGTTGATGGCGTACTCGCCGTGCTACCGGCGCGAGGCCGGCTCGGCCGGGCGCGACACCCGCGGCATGTTGCGCTCGCACGAGTTCGACAAGGTCGAGATCCTCGCCGTGGCCACGCCGGCGCAGTCGCCGGCGCTGCTCGTCGAGCTGCGCGACCGCGCCGAGGCGTTGATCGGCGGGCTCGGCCTGCCGTACCGGATCATCGAGATCTGCACGGGCGATCTCGGCCAGAGTCACCACCGCAGCTACGACCTCGAGGTCTACGCGCCCGGCACGGACGCGTGGCTGGAGGTCAGCTCGGTCAGCTGGTTCGGCGACTACCAGGCCCGCCGCGGCGACATCCGCTCCAAGGTTGCCGGGCAGAAGGGCACGCAGATCGCCAACACGCTGAACGGCTCGGCGCTCGCCGTGCCCCGGGTGTGGGCGGCGATCCTCGAGAACTTCCGCCAGGCCGACGGCTCGGTGGCGATCCCCGACGTGCTGCGCCCGTACATGCGCGGTGCGACGGTCATCGGGCCGCGTTCGTGAGCGACGCCGCTGACGTGGCCGGCGAGCTGGCTCGGCGCCGGGAGGAGTACGAGACCGCCGGCCTCGACGTCGCCGACGTCTTCGGCGATCCGATCGAGCAGTGGCACCGGTGGTACGCGGAGGCCGCCGGCGCCGGGTGCGTCGAGCCGCACACGTTCGTGTTGGGGACGGTCGACGCGCTCGGCTACCCGCAGAGCCGCTACCTGCTGGCCCGCGGCGTCGACTCGCGGGGTTTCCTCTTCTACACGAACTACCAGTCGGCCAAGGCCGCCGAGCTGGAGGCGGCCGGTAAGGCGTCGATGTTGTTCACATGGCTGCAGCTGCACCGCCAGCTGCGTGTCGTCGGCACCGTCGAGCGGGCGGCCGACGAGGAGAGCGACGCGTACTTCGCGTCGCGGCCGCGCGGCTCGCAGATCGGCGCGTGGGCGTCGCCGCAGTCGCAGCCGCTGCCGGATCGCGCCACGCTCGACGAGCGCGTCGACCAGTTCGAGGCGACGTTCGTGTCCGTCGACGAGATCCCCCGCCCGGCGTTCTGGGGCGGCTTCCGCCTCACCCCGCTGATGATCGAGCTCTGGCAGGGCCGCCCCAGCCGCCTCCACGACCGCATCCGCTACACCAGGGCCGGCCCCGACACCGAGTGGCTCCTCACCCGCCTCGCCCCCTGACGCTCCCCAGCGGTCCTCCGAGTCCCACGTGTCCATGCGAGTCCCACGTGTCTATGCGAGTCCCACCTGCTCCACGGGGGCGCGCCAGCGACTCCGCTGGACAGCTGGGACTCGGAGTGCCGCAGCGTCCGCATCGATAGCGTGACCCGGCGACCTTCCCCCATCGCAGACGCTTGCAGCGTTGGGAGGTTCCATGTCCGGTTTGAACCCGCAGGCGATGGCGGTGCTGCGCCAGCATCACGGTGTCGCCACGATCACGATGCTCCGTGAGGCTGGCATCGGTCGCAAGGCGCGTGAGCGCCTGGTCGACGACGGCGTCTTGATCCAACGCTTCGAGCGCGTGGTCCAGATCGCCTCCTCACCCGTGACCGTCGAGTCGCGTTGCGCCGAGCTGTGTCTCGCGTATCCCCGAGGCTTCATCACCGGCTTGACGGGTGGCCGGCTCGTCGGCCTGCGTCGCATGGGAAGCGGCGATCCGATCGAGCTGAGCCTGCGCCACGGCGCGAACATCGGTCCGATCCAGGGTGTGCGCCTTCGCCAGACGACGGCGATCGAGCCGGTCGACGTGCAGGCACGGCGTGCCGACGGCATCCGTCTCGCCAGCGTGCCCCGATTGGTGTTCGACCTCGGCGCCGACCTGCCGCAGCGCGATCACGCTTCCGTGGTCGAGCAGGTGCTGCACGAGCGGCGTTGCACGTACGCCACGCTGCTGTCGACGGCACGTCGGCTGATGCATGCCCATCGACCTGGCTCCCTCGTCGTCGCCGCCACGCTGATGCAACGTGGTGAACGAGCCGCAGCAGAGTCACACGGCGAACTCGACCTTGGCGAGGCGCTCCGTCGTGCTGGCGTGCCGGTCGTTCCACAGGTGCGATCGCTCGAGCTGCCGAACGGCCGACGGATCCGGTTGGATCTCGCCGTGCCGGAGATCCGTTGGGGGATCGAGGTCGACCTCCATCCCGATCATCTGCTGCTTCAGGGCACGACGAGCGACAAACGTCGGGACCGGCAGTGCCATCTCATCGGGTGGCAGATCGAGCGCGTCGCCGAGCTCGATCTCGCGGACCCGGAGGGCTTGGTCACCGAACTGAAGGCGCTGTACCTGACGCGGGTGGCCAACTCCTCCGCAGCGTGATCGCGGCGCTCCGAGTCTCACGTGTCCAGGCGAGTCGGACGTGTACCCCCGTGGAGCAGGTGGGACTCGCATGGGCACGTCCGACTCGGATCAACGGCTGGGACTCGGAGGTGAATGTGACATGCGACCGACGGACTTGGCTTGCGAGTGGCTCGGATGCGCCGCAGGATTGATTGAGTACTCACTCAATCTTGATGGGAGCTCTCATGTTCGCTCGACTCGGCGCGTTCGCGTACCGCCGTCGGGGACGCGTCGTCCTCGGCTGGATCATCGGGCTCGTCCTGCTCGGGGCGATCGCCGGCGGCATCGGCTCCGGGTTCACGAGCAAGTTCGGGTTGCCGAACGGCGTCGAGTCCAAGCGCGGCCTGGACCTGCTCGACCAGTACTTCGGCGGCGTCGGTGGCGGGCAGAGCGGGTCGATCGTCGTCTACACGCCCGACGGCTCGGTGACCGATCCGAACGTCCAGAGCCAGATCGACGCCTACCTGGCGGAGGTCGCCAAGGTGCCCGGCGTCGCCGCCGTCGTCAGCCCCTACGCCGACGCCGGCGCGCAGCAGATCGCCGCGCAGGGCGCCGAAGCCGGCAAGGTCGCCTACGCCACCGTGGCGTTCCCCAACGGCGCCACCCAGAACGACCTGAAGAAGGCGGCCGACGCGATCGAGGACCTCGCCCCGGCGATCGGCGGTGTGCAGATCGAGTTCGGCGGCCAGGCGTTCGCTCACGTCGAAGCGCCGTCGTCGGAGCTGCTCGGCCTCGGCTTCGCCGTGATCATCCTCACCCTGGCGTTCGGCTCGGTGCTCGCCACCGGCCTGCCGATCGGCACTGCGCTCGCCGGCATCGGCGCCGGCACGGTGGCCCTCACCCTGCTCAGCAACGTCATCACCATGCCCGACTTCGCCACGACGCTCGGCGTGATGATGGGCCTCGGCGTCGGCATCGACTACGCGCTGTTCATCGTCTCCCGATACCGGGAGAACCTCCAGCACGGCCACTCGCTGGAGGAGTCGGTGTCACTGGCGATCGACACGTCGGGCCGGGCCGTCGCCTTCGCCGGTCTCACCGTCGTCATCTCGCTGCTGGGCATGCTGACGATGGGCGTGCAGTTCGTCAGCGGGCTCGGCATCGGCGCCGCGGTCGTCGTGCTGATGACGATGCTCGCCTCGCTGACGCTGCTGCCAGCACTGATCGGCTTCGCCGGCCGGCGCACCGAGGTGGCCCGCTGGCGCGGGGCGATCGCCGCCGGCCTCGTCGCCCTCTCGCTGCTCGGCCTCGGCCTGAAGATCTCGCCGTTCCTCGTCGGCCTGCCGCTCGCGGCGATCGTCCTGATCGCCAGCTTCGTGTGGGCGCCGTTGCGCAAGGAGGTGCCGCGGCGGCCACCCAAGCCGCGCCAGCAGCAGCTCGCCTACCGCTGGAGCCGCAGCGTCCAGCACCACCCGTGGCGGGCCGTGGTCCTCGGCGTGCTGCTGCTCGGGGCGATGGCCGTGCCGCTGTTCGGCCTGCGCTTCGGGTTCTCCGACCAGGGCAACGACCCGGCGGACACGACCACCCGCAAGGCCTATGACCTGCTCGCCGAAGGTTTCGGCCCGGGCTTCAACGGTCCACTGGTGCTCGTCGCCGAGCTGCCCGCCGGCACCACCGCCGACCAACTGGCGGCGATCACGAATTCCGTCCAGCAGACGCCGGGCGTCGTGTTCGCCAGCCCGGCGCGCACCAACGAGGCGTCGACGGCGGCGATCTGGCAGGTCGTCCCGACCACGTCGCCGCAGGACGAGCGCACGACCGACCTCGTCGACCACCTGCGCGACGAGGTGCTCCCGGCGGCCACGCAGGGCACCGACGTCGACGTCGTCGTCACCGGCGCGGTGGCCACTCAGGTCGACTTCTCCAGCTACCTGTCGGGCCGCATGCCGTTCTTCTTCGCCGCCGTGCTCGGGCTGTCGTTCCTGCTCCTGCTGGCGGTGTTCCGGTCGCTGCTCGTGCCGATCAAGGCCGTCGTCATGAACCTGCTGTCGATCGGCGCGGCGTACGGCGTCGTCGTGGCGATCTTCCAGTGGGGCTGGCTGCGCGACCTCGCCGGCATCGAGGCGGCGCCGATCGAGCCGTTCATCCCGATGATGCTGTTCGCCATCGTCTTCGGCCTGTCGATGGACTACGAGGTGTTCCTGCTCTCGCGGATCAAGGAGGAGTGGGACCGCACCGGCGACAGCAAGCAGTCCGTCGCCGACGGGCTCGCCGCCACGGCGAAGATCATCACGATCGCCGCGGCCATCATGGTGGTCGTGTTCGGCAGCTTCCTGCTGGAGCCGACCCGGGTGATCCGGCTGATGGGCGTCGGCCTCGCCGTCGCCGTGCTGCTCGACGCCACAGTGGTGCGGATGCTGCTGGTCCCGGCGACCATGGAGCTGCTCGGCGACCGCAACTGGTGGCTGCCGACGTGGCTGGACCGGATCCTGCCGAGGATCGACGTCGAAGGCCCGACCGAGGACTTCGACGAGGCGACGGCGACCGAACTGCCCGAGTCTCGCGAGGAGGTCTCGCTCCGGTGAACGCCGCGCCGCCGCGGCGGCAGCTGTTGGCGCCGGACGCTCGGCGGGCGGGGATCATCGAGGCGACGATCCCGCTGCTCGCCGAGCACGGCCCGGCGGCGACGAGCGCGCAGATCGCCCGTGCCGCGGGGATCTCGCAGGGGACGATCTTCCATGTCTTCGCCGACAAGCAGGACCTCATCGACACCGCGGTCCGTCAGGTGATGGACGTCGAGCCGTTGTGCGCCGAGCTCATCGCGCTGGCCGGTGAGCGCTCGCTGTCCGGCCGGCTGGCGTCGTGCGCCGACATCGTCAACCGGCACCTCGCTCGGGCGATGCCGCTGCTGACGAAGTGCGGCGTGCCAGAGCGGGAGGACCCCAAGGGGCACATGCTGCGGAAGGTGCGGTCGGCGATCGCCGATCTCCTCGCCCCGGATGCCGGTTCGCTCACCCGGCCCGTCGACGAGCTGGCCGGCACGTTCTTCTTCCTCTGCGTTGCTGCCGTCCAGCAGACCGTCCTTGGTGGCACGGCGATGCCCGATGGCCACGATGTGGCCACGCTGTTCCTCGACGGGGCTCGCCGAAGACCGTAATCTCGACGCTCGATTCGCTCGCTCATCTCGGTCGAGTCGATCGGAGCGGCCTGCGGCTCCACCCAGCTGGCAGTGCGCCTCACGCACAGCGAATCGGCGCACCGCGGATGGGGATCGCGGAGCGCCCCTCCGCACCACCTCCGCACGAGCGAGCCGCGGTGCCGAAGGTCAGCTCCAGGTCTTGGCGGCGGCGACGAGGCCGTCGACCAAGGCGTCGGTGTGCGGGGTGAGGCCGGGGCCTTCCCAGTCGGCCCACAACATGCTGGAGCCGCGCACTCGTGGCGGCAGCTCGACCTGCACGCCCTGGCAGCGGGGCAGGTTGACCGGGTTCGTCTCGTGCAGGCCGCGCAGCTCGCGGGGGATCGCATCCAGGTCGGTGAGGATCGAGTACGCCGGCAGGGCTGTGCGCAGGTGTCCGCCGACGTGCTCGGCGAGATCGCGGTTGCGTCCGCCGAGCAGCAGCGACGTGAACAGGCCGCGCCGGCCGAAGCCGTGGATGGTGATGACGACGTCGACGTGCTCGACGAAGCCGGCGAGCACCGCCGACTCGGCCGGCGACACCTTGTGCGACGGGATGTGCCAGTTGAGGTCCGCCGGCTGGCGCACCGCGTAGAAGCTGGCGTCGCAGCGCTCGGCCGCGGCGGCGGCGATGACATCGGTCATCTCCTCCAGCGAGCCGCCGTGGTACGCCATGAACCCGAGCCGGCCGCGCAGCACGCAGTCCTCCTCGACGCCCGGCGAGGCCAGCAGCTCGGCCAACCCGCCCTGGCTCACAGCGGATCCAAGTCGCGGCGAGCGCCGAAGCGCTGCGGAGGCGGCGAGCACGGCAGGCGCGGGGAGCAGCTTGGCTGCGACCGGAGCACGAACGTTCGGCTCACGATCGCGCGACCTCGCTCGGCCGGCGGTGGAGGACGTAGGCGAGCACGATCGCCGCGGCGATCACCACGACCGAGAGGGTGACGATCGTCGTCTGGTTGCGCTCGATGAACGCCCGCAGCGAGTCCTGCCAGGAGTTGGCGCGATCGATGATCCGATCGTCGGGCACGTCCTGGGTGATCCCGTGGTACCAGTACCAGCTGAGGTACAGCCCGGTCAGCAGCACGAAGATCCCGGCGACGTACTCGAACACGCCGAGGCTGCGCCGCAGCACGCGCAGCATCGCCACGTTGGCCATCGCCAGCGTGACGGTGAGCCCGGTGACGATCAGCGCCATGCCGAGGCTGTACCAGAAGAACGCCAGCAGGCCGCGGCGGATCCCCTCGACGGTGACCGCGCCGAGCACGTTGGCCGAGAACGTCGGCAGCGTGCAGCCGATCGAGGCGACGGCGTAAGCGATCCCGAACACGAACATCGACCGGACGGTGCGGTCGCGCCCGCCGACGTCGAGCTTCGGCGTGGTGAACGGCAGGCGGAAGCCGAACAGCATGGCGATGCCGAGCACGACCAGGGCGAGCCCGATCGCCAGTGAGATCCACGGCGCCTTGTCGGCGAACCAGTCCGTCGACCACTTGGTGATCGCCCCGATGACGGCGAACACCAGTAGGAACCCGGCGGACACGGCGAGGCTGACGAGCAGGGCGCGGCGCAGCGACGCCCGCTCCGTGCCACCGGGGCGCAGGTTCTCCATCCCCAGGAAGTACATGAGGTACGTCGGCAGCAGGACGAAGCCGCACGGGTTGACCGCGGCGAGCAGCCCGGTGGTGAACGACACCGCGAAGCGGGCGTCGAGCGCGGCGACGATCACTGCAGCAGCTCCTGCGCTGACGCGCGGATCTCGTCGAGGTCGATCTGCCCGGTCTGCTTGACGATCGTGCCGTCGGCGCGGACGAACAGCGTCACCGGCTGCGAGCTGATCCCGACCGCCGTGGCGAAGCGACCATCGCCGTCGTAGAACAGCTCGTAGTCGACGCCGCGATCGGCGGCGAAGGCGATCTCGGTCGTCGTGCTCGGGCCGGCGTCGATGCCGACGAAGCGGACTTTGTCACCGAGCTCGTGATGGGCGGTGACGAAGTCGGGCAGCTCCTTCTTGCAGGGGATGCACCCCGAGCTTCCAGAAGTTGATCACCAGCGGCTGGCCGACGAGCGACGACACGGCGTATTCGTCACCCTGCTCGGTGCGCACGTCGGCGTCGGGCAGCTGGCGGCCGGTGACGTTGGCGTTCGTGTCGATCGGGGCCTGGTCGAACGGCGTCGACGGGTTCAGGGTGACCTCGTCGTCGGCGCGGCCGGCGCCGTCGTCACCCGACGAGCTGGCGGTGTAGATCGTGAACGCGACCAGTAGGGCGACCACCGTGGCCAGCGACCCGATCAGCAGCCGCGGTCGGACCTTCACGGCCGCTCAGGCTACTGGCGGGCCGCCGAGGGCATCCGGCGGCTCGCGGCCCCCTGTCACCACCGTGGGGGTTTGGGGAGGTGTGGTGGTGACAGGGGGCGGGCCGTGACAGCCCTGGGCTCGTCGAAGCGTCACCCAGGACCGGAGACCGGAGACCGGAGGCCGGATCTGGGTTACGCCACGAGGTGGGGCGGGATCGGCACCTCGTCGACCGGAACGACCGGGCGGGGGTGCTTGGGCGGGCGGCCACGGGGCCGCTTGTTGACGACGACCCGGCCGTTCTCGACCAGCTCGCCGCCCCACACGCCCCACGGCTCGGCGCGCTCCAGCGCGCCCTGCAGGCAGGACTCGCGCAGCCCGCACTTGCCGCAGATGGCCTTGGCCCGAGCGAGGTCGAGCGGGACGTCAGAGAAGAACAGGTGGGTGAGCGTGCCGTGGCCGTCGGCGCAGCGGGCCTGCGGGCGACGGGTGACGACGGGGGCGACGAGCTCGTCGAACACGGTGTCGACGTCGATCGCGTCGACGAGCTCGTCGGGTCTGGCGGGTGGTGTCGGTTCCAGGAAGTTCGTGGCGTACATCTGGGTGGTTCCTTGTCGGACGGGTGGTGAGGTGCGGAAAATGCGAAAGGCCGCCGGGATCCTGGGATCCCGACGGCCTCGGAGGCGGCTGGCGACGTTGGCGTTACGTCGCCGCTTTCCCGAGGCGTCGGGCGGTGCGCTTGATGGAGTTGCCGTACATGGCGTCGAGGGCCACGCCCGCATCCATCCGCACACGCCACTGGGTGCGCTGCGCCACATGACCAAAGCCGGCGCACGGGCGCGCGGCCGGGATGGCCAGTGCGGCTCCCTGCTGTGCGTGCGTCGTGCTGATCGTCATGGCCTGCCTGCTCGTGTGTTCCTGCTCCGGACCCGTCGTGGGTTCGGCAACCGCCGCTGGGGCGACGGCCGTTCGATAGGCAACCACGGCCGGCGCGCCGCCGTCAACCGATTTGGGTGGCTGCGGTGTGTGTGTCTGTCGTCACATCGAGCGGAGCCAGCTCGCGGACGAACACCCGCTCGCGGTACCAGCGCAACTCCTCGATGCTCTCGCGGATGTCGTCGAGCGCCCGGTGGCTGCCCTGCTTGTGCGGGCGGCCGCGGTTGAGGTCCGGGTACCACCGCTTGGCCAGCTCCTTGATCGAGCTGACGTCCACGCTGCGGTAGTGCAGGAAGTCCTCGATCTCCGGCAGCCATGCGGCGAGGAAGCGCCGGTCCGTGCCGATCGAGTTGCCGCACAGCGGAATCGTCCGCGGCTCGGCGATGTGCTCGCGCAGGAACGCCAGGGTCTGCGCGCCGGCCTCCTCCGACGAGACCGTCGACGCACGGATCGCGTCGAGCAGCCCGCTGCGGGTGTGCATCTCGACGACCACCTGGTCCATCTCGGCGAGCACGCCCTCGGGCTGGTGGACGACGAGGTCCGGGCCTTCGGCGATGACCTCGAGCTGGTCGTCGGTGATGATCGTGGCGATCTCGACGATGCGGTGGCGGGCGGGATCGAGCCCGGTCATCTCCAGGTCCATCCAGGCCAGCACGCTTCGGACCTTACGCGACCGCCGCCTGCGGTGGCCGTGACGGTGGCGCTGTACCGTCGCCGCCGATGCCCGATCCCGCTGCCACCGCCTCCACTGCCGACGTCCCCATCCGCCCTGCGGCCACCGTGATGCTGCTGCGCGACACCGACTGCGGCCCCGAGGTGTTCATGCTCCGGCGCACGAACAACGCGGTGTTCGCCAGCGGGATGTACGTCTACCCGGGCGGGCGTGTCGACGAGGCCGACGGCGAGGGCCACGAGGGCTACCTCGTCGCCGCGATCCGCGAGTGCTACGAGGAGGCCGGTGTGCTGCTGGTCGAGGAGCCCGACGGCAGCCTCGTCGCCGACGGGCACCCGGTGCTCGGCCACCGCGAGGCCGTCCACGACGGGACGCTGAGCATCCACGACCTCTGCGACGAGCACGGGTTGCGCCTGGCCACCGACCGCATGGCGTACGTCGCCCACTGGATCACCCCGAAGGGCGAGGGGGCGCGGCGGTTCGACACCCGCTTCTTCCTCGCCGTGTCGCCGGCGGGTCAGGCACACACTCACGACGACGGCGAGACCGTCGCCAGCGAGTGGGTCCGCCCCGCCGACGCGCTCGCTCGTGGCCGCGCCGGCGACATGGGGCTGATGCCGCCGACGATCGCCACGCTCGAGTTCCTCGCTCAGCACGCGTCGGCCGAGGAAGCGCTGGCCGCCGGTCGCGCCATCGGCGAGCCGCCGGTGATCCTGCCGAAGATCCGCTTCGTCGACGGCAAGATGGCCGGCATCGCCATGCCCGGCGACGAGGACTACGACCTGCTGGACTAGCTCGTCTCGAGCTTCGGTCGCAGCGAAGCTGCTCCCTGCGCCGACCGTGCTCGCCGCCTCCGCAGCGCTTCGGTGCTCGCCGACCTGCGTCAGTGGTGACGTTGCAGGGAGCTGGCGAACGGGACGGTCGTGAGGTCGGTGTCCGGGCCGACGATGTAGTTGCCGGCGATCACCGACTGCACCGCCGCGGCGGGATCGAACGTCACCCCGACCGGGTCGAGACCATCGGCGACGCGGCTGACCTGCTCGCGGAACTGGCGGCGGACGATCGACACGCCACGGTCGCTGCTGGCCAGGTGCTCGTCGGAGTGCAGCGTGATCGGGCCCTGTCCGACCTGGGTCTCGTAGTCGCCGGGGAAGCGCTGGTGCTCCTCCTCGGCGAGGTCGAACCAGGTGCGCGTGCCGTCGTAGACGGGCAACCCTTGCGCCGGCTGGTCCCGGCGCTTGCGGAGCATCGCGTACACGCGGGTGTGCGTCTCGTCGATCGGCACCGCCCATGACAGGTTGTTCGTCTTGCCGAGGACGCTCAGCGTCGGCGTCGGGATCACCCGCATCGTCGGCATCCGCACCTCGGTCACCCGGTGCAGCGTCGTCCCGTCGGGCAGGTCGCGGTCCTGGCAGGCGACGACGCCGAGCTCGTGGCGATGCCAGTCGATGCGCGGCCAGATGTCGAGGCGCGGGTCGAACTGGTGGCCGCTGATCGCGTTGTGGAGGATGAACACGTGGTACGGGTCCATCGCGTTCTCGTGCGTCTGGAACCAGTTGCACGGGGCGTCGGTCGGGCCGCCGAACGCGAAGTGGTCGACGATCACGATCTCCTCGTCGTCACCGAGGTCCTCGAAGATGTCGTAGCGCGGGAACACCGGCTGGCGGTCGGCCGGACCGAGGTAGGCGAACACCAGGCCGTGGTACTCGACGACGGGGTACCACGGCTGGCGGTACGACTCCCGGTTGCGGCCACGGTCGGGTTCGCAGGGCTGGTCGAGGCAGTGACCGTCGGCGGCGAACAGCCAGCCATGGTAGGGGCAGCGGATGCCGTCGTTCTCGACCTTGCCGAAGTACAGCGTCGTGCCGCGGTGGCAGCAGCGTGGCGTCAGCAGGCCCGCCTCGCCGTCGAGCGAGCGGTACAGGACCAGGTCTTCGCCGAGCAGCCGCACCTCGCGTGGCCTCGACGTGGCCTCGGTCGAGCGGGCCACGGGGTGCCAGTAGCGGCGCAGCAGCTCGCCGGCCGGTGTGCCGGCGGCGACGTCGGTCAGCTCCGGGTCGTGGGTTCCTGCGATGCGCCCGTAGGCACGCCCGTCGGGCTGGTTGGTCGTGTCCGTCACGGTGCCGACGTTACGGCGACGGCGCCGCCGTGCCGACGTTGCGCCGCCGCGGTCAGGTGGCCGGGCTGGTCCGCGACGGGCGGGCGAGCGTCACCGGCGTGACCGTCTCGGGTTGCTCGCCCAGCTCCAGCGCGGCGACCATCTCCGAGAGCACCCGGGCCGAGCAGCCGGCCATGTTCACCGCCGGGGCGACGTCGGTGACAATCCGCTCGGCGATCGCCCGGAACGCCTCCGCGGCGGAGCCGTGGCCGTGGAGGGCGACGGGCTCGCCGGCGTCGCCGCCAGCGGCCACCTGCGGCTCCAACGGCACCTGGCCGAGCAGCTCGACGCCGAGCTCGTCGGCGAGCAGCTGGCCGCCGCCGGCGCCGAACAGCGCGTACGACTCGCCGTGGTCGCAGACGAACGCGCTCATGTTCTCGATGACGCCGGCGACGCGCAGGAAGCTGCGCCGGGCCATGTCGGCGGCGCGGGCGGCGACCTTCTGCGCCGCCAGGTTCGGTGTGGTGACGATCAGCAGGTCGGTGCGCGGCAGCAGCCGAGCCAGGCCCATCTGCACGTCGCCGGTGCCGGGCGGCATGTCGATGAACAGGTAGTCGAGCTCGCCCCAGCGCACGTCGCGCAGGAACTGCTCGACGGCCTTGGTCAGCATCAGGCCGCGCCACATCAGCGCGGTGTCCTCGTCGACCATGAACCCGGTGCTGACCACCTTGAGCAGCCCGTCGCCGACGCAGCGCTCGTTGGGGATGATCTTCGGCTTGTCGGAGCCCTCGACCGGCTGTGCCTCGAGGCGCTCGTCGATGCCCAGCAGGCGAGGGACGGAGAAGCCCCAGATGTCGGCGTCGAGCACGCCGACCGTGTAGCCCTTGGCTGCGACGGCACTGGCGACGTTGACGGTGACCGAGCTCTTGCCGACGCCGCCCTTGCCGCTGGCGACGGCGAGGATCCGCGCCGACGTCGGGACCTCGTTGTCAGGCGCCTTCTCCCGGGCGTTCCAGCGGGCCTTGAGCATCACGTCGCTGCGCTCGTCGCTGGTCATCTCGCCCCACTCGATCCGCACGTCGCGCACGCCCGGGTGGACGGCGACGCGGGTCTCGACGTCCTTGCGGATCTGGCCGCGCAGCGGGCACCCGCCGATGGTGAGCTTGACGCCGACGCTGACGTCGCCGCCGTCGGAGACCGTGATCCCGTCGACCATCCCGAGCGAGACGATGTCGGCGCCCAGCTCCGGATCCACGACGGACCGCAACAGCTCGGTGACGTCCTCCACGCTGGGAGGCGGCACACCGGGTGCAGCCTGGGGATTCACCCCATCGATGCTACGGGAGAGCGGTCGGTACACTGGACGGCAAGTCCGCCGAGAAGGAGACGCCAACGTGATCACGCTCACCGATTCCGCCGCCAGCAAGGTCAAGGAGCTGCTGGAGGCCGAGGGCGCCACCGACCTGGCGCTGCGCGTCGCGGTCCGCCCTGGCGGCTGCAGTGGCTTCTCGTACGAGATGTTCTTCGACGGCGACATCGCCAGCGACGACGAGCAGGCCACGTTCGGTCAGGCCAACCAGCAGGTCCAGGTCGTGGTCGACCCGGCCTCGGCACAGCTGCTCGAGGGTGCCACGCTCGACTACAAGGACGGCCTCAACCAGGCTGGTTTCGCGATCACCAACCCGAACGCGACGCGCACCTGCGGTTGCGGCCAGTCGTTCTCGTAGTCGACGCTCGCGTCGAGCGACGCTGTCCGAGCGATGTGAGATGTGCGCCGCCGGTGCGCACATCTCGAATCGCGTTGGTCGGCGGGGAAGGGCGGCGCCCGGCGAGCGCCTCAGTGGGCGAGGAGGGCGTCGACGCGCTCGTCGAGCTCGGTCTGGTCCCAGATGCCGTCGAGGCGGTCGACGACCCGGCCACCGGGCGTGGCGAAGTAGACGACGGGCTCGTAGTCGAGCGCGAGGGCGTCGATGATCGGGGCGTACGTGGTGGCGGCGTTGTCGGCGAAGACGTCGGCGTGGACCATGACCGCCTGGTCGCCGACACGGTCGTGGCTGGCGACGAGGAACTCCAGCGCCGGCGCGCAGGCGCCGGTCTGGCAGTGCGCCGGCGTGCCGACCATGAACACCAGCGGCTTGCCTGACGCCAGCGCTTGCGTGAGCGTCACGTCGTGCAGCGGGCACGGCGCCGGCGTCAGCGAGCAGTAGGGCTCGACGCCGCGGTGGTCGTCGACGGTCGGCGTGTCGAACTGCGGCAGCGTCGAGCCGATGTAGGGCATCGCCACCTTCGACGTCTCGAACACGCCGAAGTTGCCGGTCTGCGGGTTCCCGCCGTCGATGCTCAGCCGGTAGAAGCCGGGCGTCGTGATCGTGAAGCGCAGCGGCCAGTACGCCTGGGGGATCCCGGTGGCGTGCAGGTCGGCGGCCTGCTCGGCGACGGTCGTGCCGTTGCCGTCGAGGACCTTGACCTTCAGCGTCGCCGGGCCCGTCGACAGCAGCGTCTGCTCGGCGACCAGCGACAGGGCGATGCGGCTCTCGCCGGGGACGAGCAGCGGCGAGTCGGTGAGGCGCGGGGCGAGGTCGTACGTGGGCGTCGACGACGTCGAGTCGCTGCCACAGGCAGCGAGAGCGAGCGCTGCGCCGCCGGCCGCGCCGATCGCCAGGAACTGCCGGCGGGTGGTGCGCGTCACGTGGAGCGACGGTAGCGCTGCGGCCAGTCCGGCGGGCAGCGCCGATCACCTACGATCGGCGACGTGACTGCTCCCGTCGGCCCCTATTCGCCCGTCGTCCGTGCCGGGGACTGGATCATCGTCAGCGGCCAGCTCGGCCTGCGTGACGGCAAGATCGTCGAAGGGGGCGTCGCCGAGCAGACCGCGCAGGCCGTCGCCAACCTCGCCACGCACCTTGCATCGATGGGCGCCTCGCTCGACGACGTCGCCAAGACGCTGTGCTTCCTCACCGACATGGACACGTTCGCCACGTTCAACGAGGCCTACGTCGCCGGCTTCGGCAGCCATCGCCCGGCGCGCAGCACGATCGGCGTCGCCGCGCTGCCTGCCGGCGGCGCGGTCGAGATCGAGGCCTGGGCTCTCAAGCCGGCTGGCAACTAGGGTTGCCGCCGTGCCCGGTGTCGTGATCGTCCTGCTCGTGCTGGTGGTGTTCCCGATCGTCACGTGTCTCGGTTCGGCGGCCATCGCCGCGGCGCTCGGCTGGCTCCTCAACAAGGACGGCGAGGACCGCAACGAGGGCAGCGAACTGCTCGAGCTGAACCTTTGACGTGCTCCGGTCGCAGCCAAGCTGCTCCCTGCGCCTGCCGTGCTCGCCGCCTCCGCTTCGCTTCGGCGCTCGCCGCTCGCCGCTCGTCATGTTGGAGGTTCACTCGTGTCGGCTGACCTGTTGTTGCGCAATGCCCGCCTGGTGGCGACGATGGACGGGGCACGGCGCGAGCTGCCTGGCGGGTGGGTGGCCGTCACCGGCGGGCTCGTGCAAGCCGTCGGCTCGGCGACCGAGGAGCCGCCGGCGGCCGCCGAGGTGGTCGACGTCGCCGACTGCCTGGTGACGCCCGGGCTGGTCAACACCCACCACCACCTGTACCAGAACCTCACCCGGGCCTACCCCCCGATGACCGACAAGCCGCTGTTCGGCTGGCTGCAGTCGCTGTACCCGCTGTGGCGCGGCCTCGACGAGGAGGCCGTCTACGCCAGCGCGTTCGTCGGCCTCGCCGAGCTGGCTCTGAGCGGGTGCACGACGTCGACCGACCACCTCTACGTCCACCCGCACGGCGCCGGCGACCTGCTCGGCGCCGAGATCGCCGCGGCTCGCGAGCTGGGGGTGCGCTTCCACCCGACGCGCGGCTCGATGTCGTTGAGCGTCAAGGACGGCGGCCTGCCGCCCGACGACGTCGTGGCCGACGACGACGAGATCCTGGCCGCCAGCGAGGCCGCGGTCGCCGCCCACCACGACCCCGAGCACGGGGCGATGGTCCGCATCGCCCTCGCGCCGTGCAGCCCGTTCAGCGTCACCGAGGATCTGATGGTGCGATCTGCCGAGCTGGCCGCCCGGCTCGGCGTGCGCCTGCACACCCACTTCGCCGAGAACGCCGAGGACGACGCGTTCTCGCTGGCGACGTTCGGCTGCCGGCCGATGGAGTACCTGGAGCGGACCGGGTGGTGCACGGACCGGACGTGGGTGGCGCACTGCGTGATGCCGAACGACGCCGAGGTGGTGCGGCTCGGCGCCGCACGGATCGGCGTCGCCCACTGCCCGAGCAGCAACCTGATCCTGTCGTCGGGGATCGCCCCGGTGACGGCGATGCGCGCCGCCGGCGTGCACGTCGGCCTCGGCGTCGACGGCTCGTCGTCGGCCGACAGCGCCTCGCTGTGGCTGGAGGCCCGCCAGGCGATGCTGCTCGCCAAGCTGCGCGACGGGGCGGCGTCGTCGACGGCGCGTAGCGCGCTGGAGATGGCCACGCTCGACGGCGCGGCGTGCCTCGGGCGCAGCGGCGAGCTCGGCGTCCTCGTCCCCGGCGCGGTCGCCGATCTGGCCGTGTGGCGGCTGACCGGCCCGTCGTTCTCCGGCGCGGTCGCCGACCCGGTCGAGGCGTGGATGCGCTGCGGCCCGGCGGCGGCGTGGCACACGATCGTCCACGGTCGCTTCGTCGTCCGCGACGGCGACGTCGTCCACCCCGACCTTCCCCACATCCTGCGCGCCCACGCCGACCACGCCGCAAGGATCCAGCAGCTCGGCTGACGTCTCCGCCGATGGGCGGTCTGTTCGAGCGAACAGATTCCGGCTGGACATGCGGACGGACGCTGCGTCGCCGGAGCGCACATGGGTGGCGTGCTCGTGGCATGAGTCGCTGTCCGGGTCAGCACCACCGTCGACGAGGGCCTGCTGGATCACGCCCGTCGGGTCAGCGGTGACCTGCCTGACTCAGCGCTGCTCGACGACGCGTTGCGATCGTCCGTGCTCCGTCACCGCGCTGGCGAGCTCGACGCCGAGCACGAGGCGTACGACCGTCAACCGCTCGACGAGCCGGACGGGTGGGGTGACCTCGCCTCGTTCCGAGCTGCGGCTGCGGTGAGCTGACGGCGCTGCCGTTGCGCGGCGAGCTGTGGTGGTGCGAGCCGCCCGAGATCGGGCGGCGACCCGTCGTCGTGCTGCCGCGCGATGCCGCGATCCCGCGGTTGTGACGAGTGCTGATCGCTCCGTGCACCACGACGATCCGCGGCCTCAGCAGCGAGGTCGTGCTCGAGCCTGGCATCGATCCGGTGCCGAGGCTGAGCGCGGTCAACCTCGACTCGACGAGAGCGTCTCCATCGGCGCGCTCGTGGAGCGGCTCGGCCGGCTTGGCGACCAACGGATGGCCGAGATCTGTGCGGCGCTCGAGGTAGCGGTCGACTGTCCCTCTTGACCTTCAGGTCGACTTGAAGGTTCATCGTCGACGATGTGACCTCGACCGCGTACAGGATCAAGGATGTCGCCGACCGCTCCGGCTGTGGCACGGTGACGCTGCGCGACGACGCGAGCACGTCGGGCTGCGGCCCGATCGCGACGTGCGCGCCCGAGCCCGTCACGATCGTGCTCGACGCGCCCACCCGGCGCTCGGGACCGGTACCGGTGCGGGCCGCCGTCATTCGTCGGTCGGGAGCCGCCAGACTTGAGCAGATGGTCTGGGAACGGATGCCGCGGCGCGCCTTTCTGGTCGCCGCGCTCGGGATGGTCGCCACGGCGTGCTCGCAGACGACTCGTGCTGCCGGTGGCGGATCCGATGTGGTGTCCGGGGCGTCGCTGCCGGGCGGCGAGGGCGCGGTCACGCTGCCCGCCGCGGCGGCGCCGATCAGCACGCTGGGGATGATCGGCGATTCGATCACCAAGCTGTCGACACCGGATCTGGAGGAAGTGCTCCGCGCTCAGGGGATCACCCCGACGATCGACGCCGAGGTCAGCCGGCGCATCGAGGTCGGCAACGGCAAGAGCGAACCGCTCAACGGCGAGCAGGTGCTGACCAACCTCCTCAAGTTCGGTCTCCACCCGGACGTGTGGGTCTTCGCCCTCGGGACCAACGACCTCACCGCCTACGACGCCGACGGCTTCGCCCAGCGCGTCGACGCGATGCTGGCGATGACCGATGCCGCGACGCCGGTGATCTGGGTCGACACCTACCGGCCGAAGACGATGGAGCAGACCAAGGTCTTCAACGAGGTGCTCCGACAGCAGGCCGCGCGCCGTCCAGGGATGAAGGTCGCCTCGTGGTTCGAGGTCGCCTCGGCGAACCCCAAGAAGCTGATCTCCAAGGATCAGGTGCACCCGACCGAGGCCGGCCAGGCGGCCTTCGCCCAGGTCGTGGCCGACGCCGTCGCCGCCCTCCGCTAGCGGGAACCCGCCACTGATTCAAGACGCGGCGAGTGCCGAAGCGAAGCGGAGGCGGCGAGCACGGCAGGCGCAGGGAGCAGCTTGGCTGCGACCGGAGCACGGATGTCAGACGCTCCAGCGCGATTGGCCGAACCTGTAGCCCACGGAGCGGACGGTCTGGATGAGGTTGGCGTGCTCCTCGCCGAGCTTGGCGCGCAGGCGACGGATGTGCACGTCGACCGTCCTGGCCCCGCCGTAGTACTCGTAGCCCCACACTCGGCTGAGCAGCATCTCCCGGGTGAACACCTTGCCGGGGTTCTGCGCCAGGAACTTGAGCAGCTCGTACTCCATGAACGTCAGGTCCAGCGGGCGCCCGGCGATCAGCGCCTGATAGGTCTCCAGGTTCAGCGCCAGCCCGCCGTACTCGACCATCTCCGGGCGGCTCTCCGTCCCACCGCGGAACAGGATGTGGCGCAGCCGGGCCTCGACCTCCATCGGGTGGAACGGGGTGAGGCAGAAGTCGTCGAACAGCTCGTCGCGCAGCTCCAGGTCGGCGAGCTGGCCGCCGCCGACGAGCACGAGCAGCGGCGACACCGGGATGTCGCGCTTGCGCAGCACCCGGCAGAACGCCCACGCGCCCTCCGCATCCTCCGAGCACGACACCACCGCGCCGGCCCAGCCGGTGGCCGGCTCGTTGCGCGCCGCATCCTCGGCGGACGAGCACGCCTTCCACCGGTAGCCGGCGAGGTCGAGTGTGCGCGCCAGGTCCGGCGGCGGTGGGTCCGGGTACACGACGATCAGGTCCATGAAGTCGCCCATCGTCCTACAGTGTCCGCAGGTAGCGATCGTGCTCGAAGGCGCTGACGTGGGTCTTGTAGGCCTTCCACTCGCTGCGCTTGTTGCGCAGGAACCACTCGAAGATGTGCTCGCCGAGCGCCTCGTGGACCAGCTCGCTGCGCTCCATCACCCGCAGCGAGTCGCTGAGCGACTGGGGGAGCTGGTCGATGCCGAGCTTGGCCAGATCGGTGTCGCTCATCTCGAACAGGTTCGAGTCGGCCTCTGGCGGCAGCTCGTAGCCCTCGCTGACGCCGCGCATCCCGGCGGCGAGCAGCACGCTGAACGCCAGGTACGGGTTGCACGCCGGGTCCGGCGAGCGGTACTCGATGCGCGTCGCCGCGCTGTTGTTGCGGCGGTTGTCCGGGATGCGGATCAGGCCGCTGCGGTTGTTGCGCGCCCAGCTGATGTGCACCGGTGCCTCGAAGCCCGGTACCAGCCGCTTGTAGCTGTTCACCGTCTGGTTGGTGATCGCGGTGATCTCGGCGGCGTGGCGCAGCAGGCCGGCCATGAAGCTCTTGGCGAGATCCGACAGGCGGTACGGGTCGTCGGCGTCGAAGAACGCGTTGTCGTCGCCGTCGAACATGCTCAGGTGCATGTGCATCCCGCTGCCCTGCACGCCCTCCAGCGGCTTGGGCATGAACGTGGCGTGCACGCCCTGGCTGGCGGCGACCTCCTTCACCACGAGGCGGAAGGTCATGACGCTGTCGGCCATCGTCAGCGCGTCGGTGTGCTGCAGGTCGATCTCCTGCTGGCTCGGGGCGTCCTCGTGGAAGCTGTACTCCACGGGGATGCTCATCGTCTCCAGCGTGCGGATCGTCTGCTTGCGCAACGTGCCGGAGACGTCGTTCGTGGTGAGATCGAAGAACCCCCCCTCGTCGAGTGGCATCGGCCGGCTGCCGGGTGCCGGCGTCGCGAAGTAGAAGAACTCCATGTCCGGGGCGACGTAGAACGTGTAGCCGCGCTCCTGTGCCGCCGACAGGTTGCGCCGCAGCACCTGGCGCGGGTCGCCGTGGAACGGGCTGCCGTCGAGGTTGGCGATGTCGCAGAAGACGCGGGCCTCGGTGGCGCGCTGGTCGCTCCACGGCAGGACCTCGAACGTGTTCGGGTCCGGGAAGGCGAGGACGTCGCTCTCCTGGATGCGGCTGTAACCGTCGATCGACGAGCCGTCGAACGTCATCCCGTCCTCGAGCGCGCTCTCCAACTCGGCCGGGCTGATCGCGAAGCTCTTCAGGTTGCCGAGGACGTCGGTGAACCACAGCCGGATGAGGCGGACGCCGCGCTCCTCCACGGTGCGCAAGACGTAGTCGCGCTGTTGATCCTGCACCTCGGTCACCTCGGCAGTCTCGTCGGTTCGACGGTCGGTTGAAAAGCAGACGAGGGGGCCCCAGCCAGCGGAGCCCCCTCGTCCATGACGGCGGCGATCAACCGGCGGCGACGCTTTCCAGGATCAGCCGGGTGACCGTGTACGGGTCGCAGTTGGCGTTCGGGCGGCGGTCTTCGGCGTAGCCCTTGCCGTCGCGGGCCACCTGCCACGGGATGCGGATGCTGGCTGCACGGTTGGACACGCCGTAGCTGAACTTGTTGAACGGCGCGGTCTCGTGGGCGCCGGTGAGGCGGTCCTTGATGTCGGCGCCGTAGCCGGCGATGTGGGCGTCGACGCGCTTGCCGATCGCCTTGCAGGCCGCCTCGATGGCGTCGTAGCCCTCGCGCATCGCCTTCGTCGAGAAGTTGGTGTGAGCGCCCGCGCCGTTCCAGTCGCCCTTCTGCGGCTTGGCGGCGAACGTGATGATGACGTCGTAGTCCTCGGCGATGCGGTGCAGCAGCCAGCGGGCGACGTACAGGTGGTCGGAGACGGTCAGCGCGTCGGCGGCACCGATCTGGAACTCCCACTGCCCGGGCATGACCTCGGCGTTGGTGCCCTCGATCATCAGCCCGGCGTCGATGCACGCCTGGGTGTGCTCCTCGATGATCTCACGACCGATGACGCGGCCGGTGCCGACGCCGCAATAGTACGGGCCCTGCGGGCCGGGGAAGCCGCCGCCGTCGGGGAAGCCGAGCGGGGTGCCGTTCGGCTTGAGCATGGTGTACTCCTGCTCGATGCCGTAGATCATCTCCAGCTTGGCGTACTTCTTGGCGACCTTCGCCAGCGTGGCCCGCGTGTTGGTGACGTGCGGCTTCATGTCGACCGCGTTGAGCACCTCGCAGAGCACCAGCTTGTTGTCGCCGCCGCGGATCGGGTCCGGGCACGAGAACACCGGCTGCAGCACGCAGTCGCTGTGTTCGCCGTCGGCCTGCTCGGTCGACGAGCCGTCGAAGCCCCAGATCGGCAGGTCCTTGCCGTCGGCGAGGATCTTCGTCTTCGACCGCAGCAGCGGCGTCGGGGACACGCCGTCGAGCCAGATGTATTCAGCTTGGTAGGGCACTCATGTTCCTTTGTGATGGGGGGATCACGGCACGACGGCGGGTGATCGATGTCGCCTCGCAGGCTGTCAGCGGGCCGTTTCCCCGCGGTTGCCCTTTTGTGAACACTTCGTGAAGCGCCAGGTCAGCCCGTTGCAGGAATCGGCGCGACGTGTGCCGAGGTCCAATCTCCAGGCATCGACGCACCTTCTTGCTCGCCGCCGTGGCGGCACCGTCACTTCTCGCGCTTGTCGCTGCATGTGGCGATCTGACGCCGGGCCTGGCGATTCGAGATGTGCGCACCGGCGCGGTCAATCTCGAATCGCGCGCGCATCGGGCAGCGGGCCGATGCGAGATGTGCGCAGGGGGACGGCACATCTCGAATCGCCGTGTGGGTCGGTCGTCGAACGCGGGCGCAGGCGGATGCTGGCGTTGGCCGCGACCGCGGCGATGAGCGCAGCCGCCGCGGGCCAGCGCAGGCCGTGGGTGTCGAGCCATGAGGTGGCCAGGACCGACACGCCGGAGCGGCTCAGCGTCGCCGCGCTGATCAGGATGGCCAGGCCGGTGGCCGGACGGTTCGGCGTGAGCAGCGCGCCGAGCGGCATGCCGCTGATGATCGCCAGCTCGAAGCCCATCAGGAACATCCCGAACGCCGGCAGCAGCACCCAGACGTGGGCGGCGCCGACGGCGACGATCGCGGCCATCGGCGCCATCAGCGCGCTGCCGAGGATCACGCAGCGCTCCTTGCCCCAGCGGTCCGTGCGATGCACCGAGACGATGCTGGCCACCAGCTCCAGCGCGCCGAGCCCGAACGTCACGGCGGCGATCGCCCCGGCAGAGAACCCGAAGCGCTCGTCGAGCCACGAGCCGTAGGTGACGAACAGGAACTGCGAGCTGCCGGTGAGCATGAAGATGGTCAGTGCCGTCGGGATCGCAGCGCGCCAGTCGACCGCGGCGTGGACGCCCGTGGCAGTGGCGGAGGTGTGGCGGTCGTGCTCGGCTGGCACGCGGTGCCACACCGTGGCGGCGATGCCCAGCACCGCGATGGCGACGACGAGGTATGCGGCATGCCACGTCGTCAGCGAGACGAGCACGCCGAGCACCGACACGCCGAGCAGCAGGCTCGTCGACCAGGCGACCTCGGTGATGCCGATGACCCGGCTGCGTCGCTGCCACGGCACCCGGTCGGCGATCCACGCGCCCAGGCCGATGTCGTAGGCGATCTTGCCGAGTACGACGACGCACAGACCGAGACCGAAGACGACGGTGTCCGGCGCGGACCCGGTGATCGTCGCCCCGACGGCGACGACGAGCAGCCCGGCGACCATCGCCGTGCGCCGGTCGAGACGGTCGACGGCACGGCCGATCAGCGGCGCGCTCAGCGCGGTCAGCTCGCTGATCGCCATGGCGACGCCGAGCCGCCCGACCGACACGCCGAGCCCGCTGGCGATCGTCGCCAGGAACGGCGCGGTGAAGCGGTACGCGGTGTTGCCGACGAAGCGAGCCACGGTGAGCACGCCGACGTTCGAGCGGACCTCCGGCGCGTACTCGTCGTCGAGCAGCGGTCCGGGCACGTCGCTCGACGGTACCGGCAGGTCAGGGCGTGCGACCGGCCGGTATCGTGCTGGCCCCGTGGCACTGATCGTCCAGAAGTACGGCGGCACCTCGGTCGCCGACGCCGATCGCATGCGGGCAGTGGCGGAGAACATCGCCATCACCAAGCGCCGTGACAACGACGTCGTCGTCGTCGTGTCGGCGATGGGCAAGGCCACCGACAACCTCATCGCCCTGGCCGACAGCGTCTCCGGCGTCCAGCCCGGTCGGGAGATGGACATGCTGCTGACCACCGGCGAGCGGGTGTCCGCGGCGCTGGTGACGATGGCGCTGGCCTCGCTCGGCATCGACGCGATCAGCTTCACCGGCAGCCAGGTCGGGATCATCACCGACAACGTCCACCGCAAGGCGAAGATCGTCGAGGTCAAGGGCGACCGGGTGCGCCATGCGCTCGCCGAGGGCAAGGTCGCCGTCGTCGCCGGGTTCCAGGGCGTCAGCCTCGACAAGGAGATCACCACGATGGGCCGGGGGGCCAGCGATCTCACCGCCTCCGCCCTCGCCCAGGCGCTCGACGCCGATGCCTGCGAGATCTACACCGACGTCACCGGCGTGTTCAGCGCCGACCCGCGCATCGTCCCGCAGGCCCGCAAGCTGCCGCACGTCAACTTCGACGAGATGCTCGAGATGGCCGGGGCGGGCAGCAAGGTGCTCGCCCTGCGCAGCGTCGAGTTCGCCCGCAACCACAACGTCCCGCTCCACGTCCGCTCCGCCTTCACCTGGGAGCCGGGCACGTGGGTCACCGGTCAGGAGCCCAGCATGGAAGAGCCGATCATCTCCGGCGTCGTCACCGACATCAGCGAGGCGAAGGTGACGATCCTCGCCGTGCCGGACCGTCCGGGGATCTCGGCGCGGCTGTTCGAGGCGCTCGCCGGGGCGAATGTCAACGTCGACATGATCGTCCAGAACACCAGCCACGACGGTACGACCGACATCAGCTTCACGATGCCGACGGCCGACATGGCCCACGCCGAGTCGATCGTCGCCGACGTCGCCCGCGAGATCGGCGCCCAGGGCGTCTCCCACGACGCGTCGATCGCCAAGGTCAGCCTGGTCGGCGCCGGGATGAAGTCGAGCCCCGGCATCGCCGCCAAGATGTTCCGCACGCTGGCCGACGAGGGCGTCAACATCCTGATGATCTCGACGTCGACGATCCGCATCAGCGTGGTCGTCGCCGCCACCGACATGGAGCGGGCGGCGCGCCGGCTGCACACCGCGTTCGGGCTCGACTCGGGCAACGACTACTCGGCACCACTTCCTGAACGCCGCTGACGTCGTCGTCGGACGGCTCACGCCCGCACTGACGGTGTTGCCCGCGTCGGACGGCTCACGCCCGCACTGACGCCGCTGGCTCCATAGGTGGCGCGCCTGTCAGAATTGCTCGCTCATGCCGCGCAAGCAACACGTCCCCTGGCGGGCGGCGGGGACTGCCTCGGAGGCCCAGGCGTCGGCCGGCGACGTGGTGCGAGAGACCGGCTGGGTGTTCAACAACGTCACCGGCGGCGACGCCAACCTCGCCGAGTTCGTCAGCTCCGGCGACCACGAGGTCGGCGCGTTCATCGAGGCGTTCGGGCTGCCAAAGGGGATCTCGTCGGCGGTGGTGGAGATCGGCTCCGGGATCGGGCGGATGACCGTCGCGTTCACCCGCGAGTATGGGCGTGTCTACGCCTGCGATCTCGACGCCGCGTTCTTGGAGCGCTGCCGTGAGACCGTCGCCCAGTTCGGCTTCCCGGCGCGGCTGCGAACGGTCCACGTCTCCGACGGTCACACGCTCGAGCTGCCCGACGCGTCGAGCGACGTCGTGTTCAGCTACATCACGCTGCAGCACTGCGCCGACGACGACGCGCTCGGCCTCACCCGCGAGGCAGTGCGCGTCGCCAAGCCCGGCGGGACGATCGCGCTGAACTACCGCACGTGGGTCGACGCCGATGCGGTGCTGTGGCCGGCCGGCAAGGTGGTCCGGGCGCTGTGGAAGGTGCCCGGCCTCGGGCGGGTGCTGTCGCGGTGGCGGTGGTCGACGCGGGTCGGGTGGCAGGCCAACCGGCTGACGCCGCTGGCGGTCCTCGGCGCGGTCGGCGACCGGATCTCCGACGTGCGCCTGGTCCGCTCGCCGGGGCGGCAGCCGTTCCGCATCGCCGGCACCGCCGACGACACGTTTGACGGAGTCAACCCCAGCCACTGGTGGCTGATCGGCCGCGTGGTCTGATCGGCCTGCGGCCGATCTGTCCGGCGGGCTCCTGGCGGTCGCGCCGCCGGGTGCGCCCGGCAGGAGCCTCGTACGGGCCGAAGCGGTCCGCTCGCTGGCGCTCGCTGGGGCCCCGTTCCCGGGCCCTCACCCGGGGCGCGATGACTTGTGACACGGACGGTTCGGCTCATCGCTCATCGCGGCGCGGGTGGCAGGGGTATTCCGGATCGGGTGTCGGCGAGCGCCGTTAGCCTGGCCGGCCATGAAGATCGGTGTCGTCGGTGCGACGGGGCAGGTCGGCTCGGTGATGCGGGCCATCCTCGCCGAGCGCAACTTCCCTGTGTCGGAGATCCGCTACTTCGCCTCCTCGCGGTCGGCCGGCACCACGTTGCCGTGGCAGGGCACCGACGTCACCGTCGAGGACGCCGAACTGGCCGACCCGACCGGTCTCGACGTCGCCCTGTTCTCCGCCGGCGCGACGTCGTCGAAGACGCTCGCCCCGAAGTTCGCTGCGGCTCGCGTCACCGTCATCGACAACTCGTCGGCGTGGCGGATGGACCCGGACGTGCCGCTCGTCGTCAGCGAGGTCAACGGCGCCGAGATCGCCAACGCCCGCAAGGGGATCATCGCCAACCCGAACTGCACGACGATGGCGGCGATGCCCGTGCTCAAGCCGCTGCACGACGAGGCCGGCCTCGTCGGCCTCGTCGCGGCGACGTACCAGGCGGTCAGCGGTGGCGGCCTCGCCGGTGTCGACGAGCTGGACAAGCAGGCCCGCGAGGTGGTCGACCGCGCCGCCGAGCTGACCTTCGACGGTGGGGCGGTGACGTTCCCGGCGCCGACCAAGTTCGCCAAGCCGATCGCCTTCAACGTGCTCCCGTACGCCGGCAAGCTCGTCGACGACGGCCTGTTCGAGACCGACGAGGAGCAGAAGCTGCGCAACGAGACCCGCAAGATCCTGGCCATCCCGGGCCTGCGGGTGAGCGGGACGTGCGTGCGCGTGCCGGTGTTCACCGGTCACTCGTTGAGCCTCAACTGCACGTTCGAGCGGCCGATCAGCGTGGCGCGGGCCACCGAGCTGCTCGCCGCCGCGCCGGGGGTCGTGCTCAGCGACATCCCGACGCCGCTGGAGGCCGCCGGGCAGGACCCGAGCTATGTCGGGCGAATCCGCCGCGACGAGTCGCTCGAGGACCCGAGCCGTGGCCTCGCCCTGTTCGTGTCGAACGACAACCTCCGCAAGGGCGCCGCGCTCAACGCCGTCCAGATCGCGGAGTTGTTCCTGTAGCAGCGGGACTGGCGTCCGCTCGCTTTCGCCGCTCCCGCTGTGCGGCGGGCTCCCTGGCGGTCGCGCCGCCGCGCGTGACGGTGGCCGGGCCTCGTGCGGACCGCAGCACCGGCAGCGCGGCCCCGGCTGGCGCGCTACGGGCAGGTGCAGGGCAAGGTGCTGCACCTCGGGCAGCCGGTGGCGTAGCGCTGCAGGGCGGCAGTGAGGTCGACGCCCATCTGGTTGGCGAGCGTCGCCACCCAGGCGACGACGTCGGCGAACTCGTGGGCCTGCTGCTCGGGCGTGCCCTTGCGGACGGCCTGAGCGAGCTCGCCGACCTCCTCGCACAGCCATGCCACCGTCGCCGCGGTGCCTCGCGCCCGGTCGCGCTCGCCGTAGGTGCGTTCGATCACGTCCTGCAGGGCGGCGATGTCCATCGGCGGCAGCCTACGGTTGTGCCCGTGGGGGAGCCGGGGCGGTTGATCGGGGAGGGTCGGGACTCGCTGGTCTACGACATCGGCGGCGGAAGGGCGCTGCGCCGCTCCCGCTGGGCACGCGACACCGCCGCCGAGGCTCGGATGATGACGTGGGCACGCACCCACGGCGTTGCAGTGCCGGAGGTGTTCGACAGCGACGGTTCGGATCTGGTGATGGCGCGCGTCGACGGTCGGGCCGCGCTCGACGGGTTGATGACCCGTCCGTGGCGGCTGCCGGCGGTGGGCCGACTGCTTGCCGATCTCCACCACACGCTCGACGCCGTCCCCGTCGCCGACTGGATGCCGCAGCGTGGCGATGTCGGCGATGCCCGGCCCGGCGTCGTCCACCGCGACCTCCATCCCGACAACGTCATGCTCGCTGCGGACGGCCCGGTCCTCATCGACTGGACCAACGCCGGTGCCGGCGACCGGCGGATGGACCTGGCCACGACGTGGCTGATCGTCGCCGAGCTCGGCCTGCCCGACGATCGCCTCCGACGGAGCTTGCAGGCCGCCGCCCGCAGGATCCTGCTCGACGCGTTCCTGCGCGGCGTCGACCGCGCCGGCGCACGGGCGTGGCTGGGGCGCGTCGCCGCCGATCGGATTGCCGACAAGAACACGTCGGCGTCGGAGCGCGAGCGTCTCGCCCGCTATCTCACGTCGACACCGTGAACGGCTCGTGGACGAAGATCGCCTGGAACGTCACGCCTGGCGAGCGACTGTCGGGGACGTCGAGCGTCACCACGACGACATGTCCGTCCACCTCGACGTCGTCGACGCGCGCACGCTCGCTCCGAGGCTCCCAGGTCTGCACCGAGGTGCCGTCCTCGAACATCGCCCGCAGGACGTCAGCGCTCTGCGCCGAGGCGCTGTCCTCGCCCGCGAAGCGGTAGGCGAGCACGGCCTGCGCGCCTTCGTCGCCGTGGGCGGAGCCGACGCCGAACGCGTCGAACGGCGCGAGGTCGCCGGTGTCGCCGGTGGCCGTCGCATCTGCCGCAGGGACGAGGTGACGGAGCACTTGTCGTCGTCACCGCAGGCGGCGATCACGGCGGAGGAGGTGAGCGGCACGGCGGTGAGGAGGGTCCGGTCACGCCTTCACCGATCTTCGCAGCACACGCGCTGCCACACTGGGGTGGTGTTGGAGTGGCTGGTGCTCGCCGACGACCGCACCGGCGCGCTGGAGGTCGCCGGCTCGCTGGCCGTCGCTGCCGGACCGGTGCCGGTCGTGGTGCACGGTGGGACGGCGCCGCCGGCCTCGCCGGTGCTCGTCGTCGATCTCGCCAGCCGGCATCTGTCGGCGTCGGTGGTGGCGTCACGCGCGTCGGATTGGTCGGTGCCGGCGAGACGACGGTTGCACAAGATCGACTCGACGCTGCGCGGTCGCTGGGCCGACGAGCTCGTCGCCGTGCAGCGGGCGACTCGCTGCCGGGTGCTCGTCGTCCCGGCGCTGCCGCGGCTGGGGCGGACGTGCTGCGGTGGCGTCGTCCACGTCGACGGCCGACCGTTGACGCTCGACGATCCGCGTCACGGACCGGTCGAGGCTCGGCCATCGGTGGTGCTGGAGGATGCCGGCGCCGGGCCGGTGGTGTTGCTCGCCGGTGCCGTCGAGGTGATGGGCTGGCTGCTCGATCCTGCCGCCCCCGGCTTCGCGGTGTGCGATGCGACGGCTGACGCCGACCTGGCCGCGATCGCCGAGGCCTGGGCCGCGGCCGACGACGTCGTGCTCGCCGGCACGTCCGCCGCGCTCGCAGCCGCTGTCGACGTCGTCGTGTCGCGCAATGACGGCGTGATCGACGGTCAGGGCACGACGAGTCCAGGCGGTGGCGTGCCGGGTTCGTTGTCGGTCGGGTTCTTGTCGGGCGTTGACCGTGATGGTTCCGGCCGGGCGCTGACACGTTCGAGCGGGGGTGGACGGCTGCCGTCGCCGGTGCTCGTGGTGGTCGGGAGCTTGCACCCGGTGGCTCGGGGGCAGGTGGCCGCGCTCGACGATGCGGGGGTCGACGTGGAGGTGCTCGTCACGGCGGTGGTCGACGGGCCCGTTGCGGATGCCGACGCCGAGCGGGTTGCTGCCGAGCTCGCCGCGACGGCTCGCCGGCGGCTCGCCGGTGGGAACGTCGCGACGTTGGTGCTCGTCGGGGGCGACACCGCCGCGGCGGTGCTCGGCGACGGCGTGCTCGTGGCCGGCGGTACGGTGGCGCCTGGCATCCCGTGGTCCCGACGGGCCGACGGGAGCGGGCCGCTGGTGGTCACCAAGGCTGGTGGCTTCGGCGATCCACGGGCGCTGGTCGATCTCGTGACCGGGGGCGAAGGGCGATGACGACGAGCACGGCACCGATGGCGATCACGATGGGCGACGCTTCCGGGATCGGCCCGGAGATCGTCCTGCGCCACCATGCGACGGTCGGTCTCGGCGGCGACGTGCTCGTCTACGGCGATGCGGCGATCCTGCGTCGCGGCGCCGAACTGCTCGGCATCGACGTCGACGTCCGCACCGTCGAGCCCGGCGACGACCGCGATCCGAGTGTGTTGAACGTCGTCGACCTCGGCCGGCTGGGCGCCGTTGACCATCGCCCTGGGCAGCTCGATGCCGCTGCCGGCGCGGCGGCGCGCGACTACGTCCTGCGGGCCACCGACGACGCGCTCGCCGGTCGCGTCGCCGGCGTGGTGACGATGCCGATGAACAAGGAGGCGACGCAGCTGTCCGATGCCGGCTTCGTCGGGCACACCGAGCTGATCGCCGAGCGCTGCGGCGCCCCGAAGGTGACGATGATGCTCACCGCCGCGCTCGACGGTGGCGGGTCGATCGCCGTCACCCACGTCAGCACGCACTGCTCGCTGCGCGAGGCGATCGAGCGCACCCGGGCGCCACGGGTGCTCGACGTCGTCGAGCTGACCGACGCCACGCTGCGCCGGTTCCTCGACCGGCCACGCGTCGCCGTCTGCGGGCTCAACCCCCACGCCGGCGAGCACGGCCTGTTCGGCACCGAGGACGCCGAGCACATCGCGCCGGCGATCGCCGCCGCGGTGGAGCGGGGCATCGACGCGAGCGGCCCGCACCCCGCCGACACCGTGTTCTTCCAGGCCGTGCACCGTCGCCGCTACGACGCGATCGTGTGCATGTACCACGACCAGGGGCATGGCCCGATGAAGTTGCTGGCGTTCGACTCGGGCGTCAACGTCACGCTCGGGCTGCCGATCATCCGCACGTCGGTCGACCACGGCACGGCGTTCGACATCGCCTGGCAGGGCGTCGCCTTCACCGACTCGCTGCGCCATGCCCTGGCCTACGCCTGGAAGCTGGCGGGGCGTCAGTCATGAGCGGGGAATCGGCGTCACGGCACCGTTCGGATCGTCGCCGTCGCCGTACCTCGGCCGTCGGCGAGGAGCGGTGGCGAGGACCAGCGGCGGGCGGATCGAGGTCGTCGTGCAGCTCGCCGGTCGACTCCGCCTGGCCGACGGCGGGCGGCGCTCATGAGTGACGAACTGCGCTTCCATCGGGTTCGGATCACCGGCGACCATCCGCGGCTCGACGACGTCGCAGCCGCCACCGGCGCCACGCTCGGCGACTGCGGCGTCGTCCTGCCGGCGGGCGGTGAGGTGGCCGTCACGATCGGGTCGCGGGGGATCGCCGACCTGGCGATCGTCGTCGAGCGGGTGGTCGGGTGGGTCCGGGCCCACGGCGCCGAGCCGTTCCTCGTCCCGGCGATGGGCAGCCACGGCGGCGCCACCGCCGAAGGGCAGGCCGACGTGCTGGCGTCGTACGGCTTCGTCGACGGCTGGATGGGCTGCGCGGTGCGCTCGTCGATGGACGTCGTCGCCGTCCCCGGCGCCCACGATCTGCCGGTCCCGGTGGTCACCGACGCTCACGCCGCCGCGGCGTCGGCGACGATCCTCGTCAACCGCGTCAAGCAGCACACCGACTTCCACGGCCCGTACGAGAGCGGGTTGATGAAGATGGCGGCGATCGGCCTCGGCAAGCGGGTCCAGGCCGAGGCGCTGCACGCCCACGGCACCCGCGGCCTGCCGCGAGCTGATGCCGCGCGTCGCCCGGCACGTCCTGGCGAACACGAACGTCGTGCTCGGCGTCGGCATCGTCGAGAACGCCCTCGACCAGACGATGGCCGTGCACGCCCTGCCGGCGGCGGCGATCGCCGACGGCGAGCCGGCGCTGCTGGCGCTGGCGACGGCGCACGCCGGGCGTCTCCCCGTCGACGACCTCGACGTGCTGCTGATCGACCGGATGGGCAAGGACGTCAGCGGCGTCGGCATCGACACGAACGTCATCGGCCGGACGATGATCAACGGCGACCCGGACCCGCCGGCGCCGCGCATCGGGATGATCGCCGTCCACGAGCTGACCGCGGCGTCGCACGGCAACGCCACCGGGATGGGTCTGGCCGACGTCGTCACCCGCCGCCTGGCCGAGGCCATCGACCACGAGGCGACGCGCACCAACATCGTCACCTCCGGGTTCCTGCTGCGCGGCAAGCTCCCCGTCGTCGCCGACGACGACGCTCACGCGTGGGAGCTGTGCCTGCGCGGCGCCGGCGTCGTCGACCACTCGGCGGTGCGCGCCACGCGCATCGTCGACACGCTGCACTGCCACGACCTGTGGGTGTCCGACGCCGTGCTCGCCGAGCTGGCCGGCCGCAGCGACGTCGAGGTGCTCGAACGGGATGTCGTGCTGCATGCCGCCGACGGCACGCTCACCCCGTTCACCGGTTCTTGACGACGGGTCGCGCCGGATCGGCCGAATCCGTCGTCAACCTTGGAGCTTGACGACGGACCGCGCCGCGCACGACGCCAACGGCTGCGCAGGCGCCGATGGCGAGGATCCTGCCGGCTGGCTGTCGCGTGGCGTGTCCGGGATGGCGAGGTGGGTGGTGGCGTCGAGGAGGCGGCGCGCACGGCAGGCGCAGGGAGCAGCTTGGCAGCGATCGAAGCACGAACGAGGCTCAGTCGAGCGCGCCGGCGGCGAACAGCTCGCCGAGGCGGTCGTCGTCGTAGCCGAGCATCTCGGTCAGCACGTCGACGGTGTCCTGGCCGAGGAACGGCGGCGTGCCGTGCACCCGCGCCGGCGTCGCGCTCAAGGAGAGGCGGCTGTTCTCCACGGTGATCGTGCCGTGCTCGGGATGGGGCAGCTCGACGAAGTGGTCGTGGTGGACCAGCTGCGGGTCGACGAGGCAGTCGCCCGAGCTCTGCACGGTGTGCGCCGGGACGCCGGCGGCGAGCGCGGCGTGCATCGCCTCGTCGGACGACGCGCGCGGCCGTCCACGCCTCGACGACGCCGTTCAGCTCGTCCCGGCGGGCGACGCGCTCGGCGAGGCTCAGCCCGGCGAGGTCGTCGCGCCCGACCAGCCCGGCCAACGCCTGCCAGTCGGCATCGTCGCGGCAGGCGATCGCGATCCACTGCTCGTCGTCGGCGCTGCGGTACACGCCGTGCGGCGACATGTGCGGGTCGTCGTTGCCGATCGGGTGCTGGGTGCGACCGTTGACCGTCTGGTCGAGGATGGCCGGCGTGAGGAAGTGGATGCACGATTCGGCCTGGGCGAAGTCGATGTACGTCCCCTCGCCCGTGCGCTCCCGGTCGGTCAGGGCGGCGAGGATCGCGCACAGCGACATCCGCGGCGACGGGTAGTCGCTGTACGCCCCGAACGGCCCCGACGGCGGCCGGTCCGGCCAGCCGACGAGGTGGAAGAAGCCTGCGAGCGAGGCGCCCATCGTGCCGAACCCGGCATAGCGGCGCAGCGGCCCGGTCTGGCCGAACAGGCAGGTCGACAGCATCACCAGGCGTGGGTTGAGCGCCCGCACCCGCTCGGTCTCCAGGTCGAGCGCCACCTTGCCGCGGGGCGAGTACGACTCGATCAGCACGTCGGCCCAGCGGATCAGGTCGTCGAGCAGCTCGCGCCCGCCCTCGGTGGTGAGGTCGACGCTGATGCTGCGCTTGCCGGTGGTCATGTTGAACAGCAGCCCCGACGAGTCGTTGCCGGGCACGTCGTTGACGAACGGGCCGACGGTGCGGGCGACGTCGAGGTGGCGACTGTTCTCGATGCGGACCACCTCGGCGCCGAAGTCGGCCATCACCCGGGTGGTGGCCGGCCCGGACATCGCCCAGGTCATGTCGAGGACCTTGATCCCGGCGAACGGCGCGGCGCGCGTGCCGGCCGTGGCGGCGGCCGGTGCCTCCCGTGGGGACCACGGGGCGGACCGCACCGCGTCGGTGTGCTCGCCGAGCCGCGGCGCCCGGCCGAGCCGGATCGGCTCCGACGTCGACGGCCAGGCGTAGGGGCCGGGGGCGGTCACCGGGCCGTCGGGTGAGATCACCTCGTCGTCGACGAGGTCGAAGAACTCGCGGGCGGCGAACTGCTTGCTGTTGACGACGTCCTCCGGCGTCGTCACCGGGGCGATCAGCAGCATCCGGTCGCAGGCCGCCTGGAGCAGCTCGTCCTTGGTCTTCGTCGCGCAGAAGGCGGTGATGATGTCCTTGACCCGGTCGTACTCCGACGATGGCTCGCGACCGTCGTAGAGCATCGCCGTGTACTCGATCCAGTCCTTGTCACGGGTGGCCTCGTCGCAGAAGCCCTCCTCGTGGATCCACTGCATCAGCCGCGCCGAGAACGGGCCGATGGACGAGCCGAACAGGAACGTGATCGACACGTAGCCGTCCTGGCACGCCCAGCGCAGCTGGATGTCGAGCTGGCCCGCCTTGATCCCGCCGGAGGCGCGCAGGGCGTCCGGGCCGTGGAGCGCGGCGGCCAGTGAGTAGCTCTGCGTCGCCTGCATCATCGACCGCTGTGCGGAGATGTCGACGTGCTGGCCGAGGCCGCTGGCGCGTCGTTCGGCCAGGGCGACGAGCGCACCGGCCGCGGCGTCGGCGCTGGCGTGCAGGAAGACCTGTGGCGCGGTGCTGCGCAACGGTGCCCGGTCCTCGTCGCCGGTGCCCAGCAGGTGGCCGCTGGCGGCGTCGACGGTGAGATCGGTGCCCGGCCAGTCGGCCTTCGGACCCGTGCCGCCGAACGGCGAGATCGACACGGTGACCAGCGCCGGGTTGGCGGCACGCAGCGCGGCCAGGTCGACGGGGACGGCACCGCACTCGATGACGACGTCGGCGTCGGCGCACAGCGCGGCCAGTCCGGCCTGACCGTCGGCGGTGGTGAGGTCGAGGACCGCGCTGCGCTTGCCCCGGTTCCAACCCCAGAACGTCAGCGAGCGCTCCGGGTCGACGACGTCGCCGGCGAACGGGCCGAGACGGCGGCCCCCTGACCCGCCCGGCGGTTCGACCAGCACGACGTCGGCGCCGAAGCCGGCGAGGATGAACGAGGCGAGGTTGCCCCGCTCGTCCGTGAGGTCGACGATTCGATGGTCCCCGAGCATGTGCGCACCCCCACGTTCGCCCCACTGCGGAAAAGTGGCAGGTTAGCCAACGAGGGGCGGTACGTGCCCAACGTCACGTCCGGACACGTCCTCAGCCGACGGTCGGGCTCCACACCTGGTACTCGACGTTGACGTTGTTGAAGCTCTGGAGGCTGTCGATCGGCAGAGCGAATGCCGGTTGCGCACAGCTGTCGCCGCTCCAGTAGCCGCCGCCCGCGGCAGGCTCCGGGTTCAACTCGGAGATCGTGGTGCTGCCGGAGACGGTGTTGATGTCGCCGTAGGCGATGACGACGGGGATCGCCGGGTCGACGATGGACCAGCGCACCGTGAAGAGCTGCGAGTCGCAGCCGTTCATCGTCACCGGGAAGCCGTCGATCGTGGTGGCGACGTCACCACCGAACGCCCGGAGGCGCTGGTTCACGACACCGCCCTCCGGCTGATAGCCCTGGATCGCCGTCGGCATCGGCGGCGGGTCGGTTCCCGGTTGGACGCCGACGACGGTGGTGGTGGCCGCCGCCGGCGGGGGTGTCGTCGGCGTGGCGGTGGTCGGCGGCTCCGTGGTGGTCGGTGCCTCGGTCGCCGGCACCTCGGTCGTGGTCGTGGCTGCGGTCGTGGTGGCCGCCTCGGTGGTCGGTGCCTCGGTCGTCGGGGCGGCGGCCGTCTCGATCGTCGTCTCGTCGGTGTCGGGGACCGTGATGGACCCCTCCGTGGTGGTCGTCGAGCCGGCCGTGTCGTCGCCACCGCTGATCAGCACGGCGGCGATCACACCGACGACGGCCACGGCGGCCACCGCGGCGGCGATCCACCACGGCCGGCGCGAGCGCTGCGGCGGGATCGGGGCGGCGGGCACGAACGGGCCGACGGGCGCTGCCGCGGTGATCGGCACCGGGACGGTGGTCGGCGGTGGTGGCGGCGGAACCGGGGCCGGTGGTGGCGGGGGCGCGACCGGGGTCGGGTTGGCGAGGGCGGCGGCGTAGCGGGCCGCACCGCGGGCGACGAACGCCTCCGGGTCGGCGTCGACGCTGACGTTGCGGCCGAGGGCGCGCTCCAGCTCGCGGCGCACGACGGGGATGCGCGACGAGCCGCCGACGAGCACGATGCGGGAGACGTCGCCGAGCGTCAGCCCGGCGGTGTCGATCGCCCGGCGCAACGCCGCCAGCGGCTCGGCCAGTCGCGGTCGGATCATCGTCTCCAGCTCGTCGCGGGTGATCGGCACCGACGTCGTCAGGCCCGGCACGATCACCGGGATGTCCGCCGAGTCGGTCTCCGACAGCGTCTCCTTGGCGGTTCGGCTGTCGGCGCGCAGCCGGGCGAGGGCGCTGAGCGTGGCCGGATCGTCGACGTCGATCTCGGGGTGGTTGCCGAGCCGCTCGCGCACGTGCTCGAGCACGGCCTCGTCGAAGTCGACGCCACCGAGGCGCTCCAGGCCCTGCGGCTCGCCGAGCAGCTCGAAGCCGTCGGCCGTGCGGCGCACGAGCGCGGCGTCGAACGTGCCGCCACCGAAGTCGTAGACGCCGACGACCTCGCCGGGCTCGACGCGGGCGATCGAGGCGTACTCGATCGCCGCCGCCGACGGCTCCGGCAGGAACACCGCGTCGGGCAGCCCGGCCTGGCGGGCGGCGTCGCGCAGCAGGTCGAGCTTGTAGCGGCTGTAGACGGCGGGGTGGGTGATGACGACCGTCGACGGGGCCTCGCCCATGCGCGCCACGGTGCGGTCGTAGAGGTTGCGCAGCAGCAGGCCCGACAGGGCCTCGGCGCTGTACGGCACGCCGCCGAGGAACAGCGGCGTCGGGTCGCCGAGGCGGCGCTTGAACTGCCGGGCGACGCGGGTGGGCTCGCGGCTGGCCGCCGCCTCGGCGGCGTCGCCGACGAGCACCTCGCCGCCCGCCTGGACGAGGACGACCGACGGCACGGCCGACGACCGGTTGCCGAGCCCGAGCACCTCGACCCGTCCCGCCTCCGCGACCGCGACCGACGAGTACGTCGTGCCGAGGTCGATCCCCATCTGGTACGCCATGCGGCGCACACCTTGCCACAGCGCCACCGTCGCCCACTCGGCGTCCGAGTCCCACCCGTCGGTCGGAGTCGCAGCCGTCGGTCGGAGTCGCAGCCGTCGGTCCGAGTCCCAGCCGTCGGTCCGAGTCCCAGCGGTTGGTTCGAGTCGCTGGCGCGGGACTGTCCCGCACGTGGGACTCGGACCGGCATGTGGGACTCGGACGCCGGCGTAGTGTCCGGCGGATGGCGGGGTCGACGCTGCCGGCCGAGGCGGTGGAGCTGTACGCGTTGGCGCCGGGGGAGTTCGTCGCCGCTCGCAATGCGCTGGTCAAGCAGCTCAAGCGCGATCGGCGTCCGGACGACGCAGCTGCCGTCGCCGCGCTGCGCCGACCGTCGCCGGCCGATCACGCCGTCAACGCGGCGGTGCGCGCCGAGCCGGACGTCGCCACGGTGTGGGTGGACGCGGTCGGCGCGCTCGACGACGAGCAGCGCGCTGCCATCGCCGGGACGGCGAACCACCTGCGCGAGGCCGGTGCGGCATTGCGTGAGGCGACGGCCCGCCTCGTCGATGCGGCCGTCGCCGCGGTCGACGACGAGCGCCGCCGGCCGGCGATCATCGACGCGCTGCGCGCCGCGGCCACCCGTCCCGGCGCGGCGCTGGTCGCCGTCGGGATCCTCGGCGCCGGCGATCCGTCGGACGACCTGTTCGCCGGGATGCCCGAGCCGTCGTCACGCCCGAAGCCGCAGCAGCGCCCGGCGTCCGAGGCACGGCCTCGCCCACGCCTGGTGGCCGCACCGGCCGCACCGGCCGTCGACGACGAGCGCGCCGCCCGCCGCGAGGCGAAGGCCGCCGCTGCGGCCGAACGCCTGGCCGCTGCCGAGGCTGCTGCCGCCGCTGCCGACGCAGCCCTCGACGCGGCACGGCGCGCCGAGGCTGACGCTCGCGCAGTTCTTCACGCCGCGACCGCCGAGCTGCGCCACGCTCAGTCGGCGGCGACACGCGCCGCGGCCGAGCTCGCCGCTGCCCGACGCGCCGTCGACGGAGCCGAGCGGGCAGGTTGACGACCGATCCGGCCTGATCGGCGCGATCCGTCGTCAGGTTCTGAGGTCGACGACCGATCCGACCGATGAGACCGGTCAGGCCATCATCGAGTCGACGCGCTGCACGGCGTCGATCATCTCCTCGACCATCTCCAGCACGACTCGTGATGCCGGCTTGACCTCGTTCATCGAGCCGACGATCTGGCCGACGAAGTAGTTGGCCAGCTGACCGGCGCCCGACGACAGGTCGTGGGCGGCACGGTCGATGCGCCGCGACGCCTCGGCGATCAGCAGCGGCTGCAGCGGCATCGGCAGCGGGCCGGGCGACGCCGCCGACTCCCACTCGTCGGTCCACGCCGAGCGCAGCTGGCGGGCCGGCTTGCCGGTTCGGCTGCGCGACCGCAGCGTGTCGGACGACGTCGCCGCCAGGAACTTCTCCTTCACCAGCGGGTGGGTCTCGGCCTCGGCCGTGGTCAGCCACACCGACCCGCACCACACGCCCTCGGCGCCGAGTGCCAACGATGCGGCCATCTGCCGGCCGTTGCCGATCCCGCCGGCGGCGAGCACCGGCACCGGGGCGACGGCGTCGACCACCTCGGGGATCAGCACCATCGTGCCGATCTCGCCGGTGTGCCCGCCGGCCTCGTGGCCCTGGGCGACGACGAGGTCGACGCCGGCGGCGACGTGACGCACGGCGTGCGCGGCCTTGCCGGCCAGCGCGGCGACCTTGACGCCCTGGGCGTGGGCCCGCTCGACCATGTCCGGCGGCGGGGCGCCGAGAGCGTTGACGATCAGCCCGATCGGGTGACTGAACGCCACGTCCATCAGCGGCACGGCCTGGTCGTAGGACATCGGCGCGCTGTCGTCGCCCCGCGAGCGCCGCGGCGAGTCGTCCTCCACCAGCGGTGGCACGTCGTAGCGGCGCATGATGTCGTCGACGAAGTCGCGGTGCGCCTGCGGGATCATGGCCCGCAGTTCGGAGCTCTTCAGGCCGCCGTCGTCCTTGCCGACGTACTTGGCCGGCACGATGATGTCCACGCCGAAGGGCTTGCCGCCGACCTCGTCGGTGATCCACCGCAGGTCGATGTCCAGCTCCTCGGGCGTGTGGCTGGCGGCGCCGAGCACGCCCATGCCGCCGGCCTTGGTGACCGCGGCGACGACGTCGCGGCAATGGGTGAAGGCCAAGATCGGGAACTCGATCCCGAGCATCTCGCACACACGGTTCTGCATGCTGCGACCGTATGCGGCGGGTGGGCACAGCGCCTCAGCCGGCCCGCCGAACGAACCTCACGGCTTCCGGCGCTCGACGAGCATCCTCGTCGTCGTAGCCACGAACGGGCCGTCGCGGACGATCTGCTCGTGGAGGCGGCGCAGCTGCGGTCCGTAGGCCGCGACGGTGAACCCCGGCACGGGCACGGTCGGGATGGCGACGGTGGTGCACCTCGGTCGGCTGCGGTCCGAGGAACCACTCGACCAGCTCGAACATGCTCGACGGACCGACCTGCTGGGAGAAGTAGGTGCCGCCGGGTCGCAGGACCCGGGCGATCTCGTCCCACCACACCGTCACCGGATGCCGGCTGACGACGAGGTCGAACGCTGCGTCGGCGAACGGCAGCGGCGGCTCGTCGTCGTCGGCGACCACGGCGACGCCGCGCGGGTGCAAGAGCGCGGTGGCCTGGGCCAGGTTCGGCGGCCAGCCCTCCGTGGCGACCATCACCGTCGGGTAGGTCGTTGCAGATGCAAGGACCTCGCCACCGCCGGTCTGCACGTCCAGCGCCGCGCCGACCGCCGGGTCCGCCAGCCGTCCCGCCATCGTCCGGGCGTACCCCCACGACGGCCGTTGCTCGGTCGCCCGCTCGTCCAGCCACGAGAAGTCCCATCCATCGACGGACGCCGCTGCCGCCTCCTCGACCAATGCCGAGAAAGAAGTGTCGCCGACATCAGTCAAGAGTGGGGGAGGGTGCGGGAGGGGGCGCTCCGCGATCCCCCGCCCGCCGTGCGCCGACACGGTTTCCGTGAGGCGCACCGCAAGCTGGGTGCGGCCGGAGGCCGCTCCTCGAAGCTCGACTGAGATGAGCGAGCGCAGCGAGCGAATCGAGCGTCGAAACCCTGAGCGCAGCGAGCGAATCGAGGGAGAAGGTCAACATTGCATGCCGCCGTCGACGGTGAATTCCTGGCCGGTGCAGTAGCCGGCACCGTCGCCGGCGAGGAACAGCACGACTCGAGCGACGTCCTCGGGCACGCCGAGGCGCTGCAGCGGCGTCGACCGCTCCGTCCTGCGGCGCCGCTCGTCGTCGTGCATCTCCGGGAAGTCGGCGATCATGTCGGTCTCGATGATCCCCGGGTGGATGCTGTTGACCCGGATGCCGTAGCGGCCGAGCTCCTTGGCGGCGACCTTGGTCATGCCGCGTACCGCCCACTTCGACGCCGAGTAGGACGTCGAGCCGAACGTGCCGCACAACCCGGCGACCGAGCTGATGTTGACGATCGAGCCGCCGTTGCCGGCGGCGATCATCGCTCTCGCCGCGGTGCGCATGCCGAGGAACACGCCGGTCTGGTTGACGGCGAGCACCTGTTCCCACTGCGCCAGCGTCTCCTTGACGAGCACCGCGGCACGCAGGATCCCGGCGTTGTTGACGAGCACGTCGAGGCGGTGGTCGGTGGCGACGATGTCGGCGACGACGGTCTCCCACTCCTCCTCGGACGTCACGTCGAGGTGCACGTAGCGGGCGCCGATCGCCGCCGCCGTGGCCGCCCCGTCGGCGTCGAGCACGTCGGCGAGGATCACCGTCGCGCCCGCCTCGGCGAGCAGCTTCCCCTCGGCGGCGCCCTGCCCGCGTGCCCCACCGGTGATCAGCGCGACCTTGCCGCTCAGCGACGCTCCTTCAGCCATGACGTCATCACCCCCAGATGACGTGACCGTAGCCACGCGCCCCGAGATTGCCACGATCGCGCGTTCGAGCCCACTTAGCGTCGCGCGGATGTCCTCCGCCCGGGTACCTGCGCGCTTCGGCAACCAGCCGTCGCTCGACGGGCTGCGCGCGGTCTCCGTCCTCGCCGTGATCGCCTATCACGCCGGGGCGACGTGGATGACGGGCGGGTTCTACGGCGTCGAGGTCTTCTTCGTCGTCTCCGGCTTCCTGATCACCTCGCTGCTGCTCGACGAGCGCGAGCGCCACGGTCGCCTCGACCTCAGGCAGTTCTGGATCCGCCGGGCCCGCCGGCTGCTCCCGGCGCTCGTGGTGATGCTCGTCGCCGTCGCCACCTGGACGTGGATGTTCGGCTCGGCCGAGCAGCAGTCGACGCTGCGCCGGGACCTGCCGTGGGGCCTCGGCTACCTGGCCAACTGGGGCCAGATCGTCGGCAAGGTGCCGTACTACGCGTCGACCGACCCGCCGCTGCTGCGCCACCTGTGGTCGCTGGCGGTCGAGGAGCAGTGGTACCTGTTGTGGCCGCTGGCGTTCGCCGGGATGGCCGCGCTCGGCTGGACGTCGCTGCGGCGTGCCCGCGTCCTGCTCGGCGCGTTCGTCGTCGTCTGGATCGGGATGATCGTCGCCTCGGTCGGCTTCGGCAGGCCGATCACCGTGCCGCTGCTCGGCACCGTCGACCGCACCAACCTGCTGTACCTGTCGTCCCTCACGAGGGCCGGCGGGCTGCTGCTCGGGGCCGCGGCGGCGTTCGTGTGGCGCCCGTGGCGCAGTGCCGGCGGCCGTCGCCGGCAGCGACAGCTGACCGCGCTGGAATGCGTCGGCGCCGCCGCGCTGACCCTGCTCGTGCTGACGTTCACCGCCGCCCACCTCGCCGAGGCGGCGACGTTCCGCTGGACGCTGCCGATCGTGTCGGTGCTGTCGACCGTCGTCGTCTGCGTGGCCGTCCACCCCGGCGCACCGACGCTGCGCCGGCTGCTCGGCACGCCGTGGCTGGTGGCCATCGGCCGGCGCAGCTACGGCCTGTACCTGTGGCACTGGCCGATCTTCGTGCTCTGCGGCGCGCCGGGCGGCGCCGGCTGGCGGGTCGGGCTGGCGCTGTTCTTCACCGTCGTGTGCAGCGAGCTGTGCTATCGCCACGTCGAGACCCCGATCCGCACGGGCGCGTGGCGCCAGTTCCTCGCCGAGTCGCGCGGCTACCCGCGGCCGTCGCTCGCCGCGTCGACGATGTTCGTCGCTCTGCCGGTGCTGCTGCTCGTGGCGCTCGTCGTGCACTACTCGGCGGTGCGGCCGTTCGACCGGGCCGCGGGTGGACGGGACGTGACGTTCGCGGCAGTCCCCGACCCGACGGCGGCACCGGGCGCGTCGGACCCGGCGCCTGCGGCTCCGACGACGACCGTCGCGCCTGACCTGCGACCGCGGGTCGCGCTCGTCGGCGACAGCATGGCCCACGCCCTGTACGTCAACCGTCCGAAGGCGCTGGCCTCGACGCTCGCGCTCAGCGACGGCTCGATCGACGGTTGTGACGTGTTCGACGGGGGCACCGCGGTCAGCTCCACCGGGTTCGAGCTGCCCCTCGGGCAGTGCAAGAGCTGGGCGCAGCGGTGGGCGAAGACGGCGAGCAGTCACCAGGCCGACGTCGCCCTCGTCGTCGTCGGCGCGTGGGACGTGCTCGACGTCGTGCGCCCCGACGGCAGCCGGCTGACGTTCGGGACGAAGCCGTTCGACGACGCCTACCTCGCCCAGCTGCAACAGGGCATCGACGCGGTCGCCGCCACTGGGGCGAAGGTCGCGTTCCTCGAGGTCGCCTGCATGCGGCCGGTCGATGCCGAGGGTGCGGCGACGCCGCCGCTGCCGGAGCGGGCCGACGACAGCCGCGTCGCTCACCTGTCGTCGCTGATGCGCACCGCGGTGCGGCGCAACTCCGGCGTCGCCGCGTTCGTCACCGGTCCGCCCGAATGGTGCGACGGCTCGCCGATCGCCACCGACCCCGGCTACCGCTGGGACGGCGTGCACGTCTACAAGCCGGGCGCGGCGCTCGTGTTCCAGACCGTGGTGCCGCAGCTGACGTCGCTGACGCTGTAGGGCCGGCCCGGCGCCCCGGCCGACAGAGCGCGTCCTCACCTACACTCTGCGCGGCGACGCGGGAGGGCGACCAGACGATGACGGTGTTGGCGAACGACACGGCGGTGGATGCCGCTTCCCGGCGCGGGCCGATGCGGCCGCGCCGGCTGGTCAGCGCCCGCGCCAATCGCAGCAAGCGCCTTGCCTCGCACGTGTTCCGGGCCGTCGACGTCGCCGTGCTCGTGGTCCTCACCGTCGTCGCCGCAGCGAGCGTCGACCCCATCCGGGGGACGCTGGACACCACGGTCGGCACGGTGCTGCCGATGGTCGTCGGCGCCCGTGTCCTCGCCAGGGCGTTGCGCTCGCTCAGCCTGTACCGCTTCGCCCGCCACGAGCGGTGGGCGGTGCACGTCGCCCGGGTGCTGCTCGCCGGGATCGTCGCCGTCGGCGTGACGATCGTCGTCGATTGGCTGGTCGGCCGCCATGGACCGCAGCTGACGACCGCTGCGGCCTGGGTGGCCGTCGCCACCGCGGCGATGCTCGTCACCCACACGGTGTGGTGGTGGCGGGTCCACCGCTGGCGGACCACCGGTTGGCTGATCCCGAACGTCGTGGTCGTCGGTGCCACCGAGCACGCCGAGGCGCTGATCGCCGAGGCGCTGCACCGGCGCCACGTCAACGTCGTCGGCGTCTTCGACGACCGCCTCGCCCGGGCACCCGCGGCGGTGCTCGGCGTCCCCGTCCTCGGCGACGTCGACGCGCTGCTCACCCACCGGATCACGCCGTTCGTCGATCTGATCGTCGTCGCCGTCGACCCCGAGGCCACACGCCGCGTGCGCGAGATCGCCGCTCGCCTGGCGATCCTGCCGAACGAGGTGACCCTCGTCGTCCAGCCGGACGGCTCGGCGGCGCGGGCCACGGCGATCGAGCGGCTCGACGAGTCGCCGCTGGCGCCGTTGACGGGCGGCGCCGCCGACCTGGAGCGCAAGGCGTTCGCCAAGCGGCTCCAGGACCTGCTGATCGGCGTCCCGATGCTCGTCCTGCTCGCGCCGGTCCTCGCCGTCGTCGCCGTGTTGATCAAGCTCGACAGCCGTGGGCCGGTGTTCTTCCGCCAGCGCCGGCACGGGTTCAACAACGAGGAGATCGTCGTGTGGAAGTTCCGCACGATGCGCACCGAGGCCACCGATGCCCGCGCCGAGCAGCAGGTGACGGCGAACGATCAGCGGGTCACCCGGATCGGCCGGCTGCTGCGCTCGACCAGCCTCGACGAGGTGCCGCAGCTGCTCAACGTCGTCCGCGGCGAGATGTCGCTGGTTGGGCCGCGCCCGCATGCGATCGGGATGAAGACCGGTGAGGTCGAGTCGGCGCTGCTCGTCGCCGAGTACGCCCACCGCCACCGGATGAAGCCGGGGATGACCGGGTGGGCGGCGATCCACGGCTCGCGTGGCCCGCTGCACGACGCCGCCGACGTGCAGCGCCGCGTCGCCCTCGACGTCGAGTACATCGCCCGCCAGTCGTTCTGGCTCGACGTCTGGATCATGCTGATGACGGTCCCGAGCGTCTTCGGCGACCGTCACACTGTCCGCTGAGCCTCGGGGTTCGCGTGGGGACCGCGCTCGTGGCGGTGGGTTCGGCCGCGGCCGCTGCGCTTGGCCTGGTACAGCGCGGCGTCGGCGTTGCGGATCAGCTCGTTCGCGCCGGCCAGCATCGCCGGTTCGCAGGCCAGGCCGACGCTGGCACCGATGTGCACGACACCGGCCGCGATCTCGAACGGCTTGCGGAGCTCGTCGATCAGCCGGTCGGCCAGCTCGGCGGCTTCGTCGGGATGGACGATCTGCTCGCACATCACCACGAACTCGTCGCCACCGATCCGGGCGACGATGTCGCCGCGGCGCACCGTGCGCGTCAGCCGTTCGCCGACGGCGCAGATCAGCTCGTCGCCGGCAGCATGGCCGTGGGTGTCGTTGACCGCCTTGAACCCGTCGAGGTCGACGAACAGCACGGCGACCTTCTCCTGGCGCCGGGCGGCCCGGGTCAACGCCTGGTCGAGGAGGTGGAACAGCTGGGGCCGGTTGACGAGGCCGGTCAGTGGATCGTGCGTCGAGCGGTGCAGCAGCTCGCTCTCGGCCTCCTTGAGCGCGGTGACGTCGACGACCTGCATCGCGCAGTACATCGGCGCACCGGTGCGATCGTCGACCAGTGACACGGTCAGCTCGGCGTGGACGGTCTCGCGCCCGGCGCCGACCAGCCGCGACGACGCCCGACCGACGCGCTGCGTCCCGGCGGCGACGCGGTTGAACACGTCGCCGACGGCGGCGAGGTCCTCGCCGTGGACGAGATCCATCAGCTCATGCCCGACGAGACCGTCCTTCGTCGAGCCGAGCAGCTCGGCGAACGCCGGATTGACCCGCAGCAACCGCCCGCGCAGGCCGACCTGGGCCATCCCGATCGCCGCGTCCTCGAACATCCTCGACAGGCGCTCGCCGGCCTCGCTGACGATCGCCGCGCCGTCGCGGCGCGGCGCCGTCGGGCGGGCCGAGAAGACCATCGCCAGCTCACCGCCGTCCAGCTCGACGTTGCTGACGACCACCTCCAGCGTCACCCAGCCGTCGATGCCACGGACCCGGAACGTGACCGGCTCCTTGATCCCCCCACCGGTGGCGCGGGCCGAGACGAGCAGCTCCAACCCCAGGGGCACGTCGTCAGGGTGTACGAGCTCGAGTACCGGCCGGCCACGCCACTCGGCCAGCGTGACGCCGAGCACGTCCACGCTGCGGGCGTTGGCCCAGCGGATCACTCCGGTCTCGTCGACGAGCACCACGAGGTCGGCGATGTGGTCGACGGCGACGGCGACGAGGCCGTCGACTTGGCGGTCATCCATGAGTGTCCACGAGGTGTGACAGCAACCCGGCGCGCCCACCGCGCGCCGACCATGCTGGTCGGGGTGGGGAGATTTGAACTCCCGGCCTCCACGTCCCGAACGTGGCGCGCTAACCAAGCTGCGCTACACCCCGCGGTGTCCCGGCGAGCCGGGCAACAGCGTGTGCGATGCTATCCCGCAGGGTCGGCGACTTCCTCCGCCACGAGGTCGTCCTCGATCACCTCGACGGGTTCGGCGGGGACGGCGACGAGCCGACGCGCCGTCTCGGCGATGCCCATCACCCGCCGGGCGGCGCGCTTGAGCGTCAGCGCGTCGATCGGCTTGATCAGCCACTCCTCAGCACCGCAACGCTTGGCGAGATGGACGTCGGCGCGCCGGTCGAGCAGCATCAGCACGTCGACGTGCGGCATCCGCCCGGCGCTCTCGTCGAGACGCAGGGCCATGCACACGGCCATCGCGCCCATCGAGCCGATCTGCAGGTCGAGCACGGCGAGGTCGGGGTGCCGGGCGAGCACGGCGTCGGTGACCGCCCGCCCGTTGCGGCACACCGTGAACGACACGCCCGGCCCGCCGAGCGCGGCCTTGACCTCGTTGACCACGTAGTCGGCATCGGTGCCGATCAGGATGTGCACGCCGTGGACGTTAGTTGCTTGCGCCGCCTGAGTGCCCAACGATCAGCGGCTTTGCCGCGACCGGAGCTCGAACGTGAACGGGGCCGTCAGGCCCGACCGAACAACAACGCTCGGATCGTCGAGAGGCCGTCGAGGTCGTGGACGTCGCCGGCCAGCAGGGGCACCCACACGGTCGCTTCGTCGGGATCGAGGCACAGCTCGTCGAGCAGGGCGGCGAGGTGGCGGTGCTCCTGGGCGGACGCGGCGTGCAGCTCGACGAGGTTGTCGTACAGCGCTGCCGCGGCCGCCGAGCGGGGGCGGCGCTCGGGCAGCTCGCCGAACGTCGGCGTCGAACGGTTGACGATCAGCGCGTCCACGTCGAGGCCGGCGGCGCGCAGCCGCTCGGCGAAGTACGCGGCCTCGTCGACGGTGTCGCCGCGCGGCGAGGCGACGAGCACGTAGTGGGTGACGTCGCTGCGCAGCAGGGCCAGCACCTCGTCGGCGCGGCGGCGGAAGCCGGTCTCCATCCCGTCGAAGGCCTGGAAGAAGGCGATCGCGTCGGCGAGCACGTCGCCGCCGACCACCCGGCCGATCGAGCGCAGGACCGGCTGGGTGGCGAGGTTGAGCATCCGCAGCCCGCGCCGGGTGGGCAGCATCATCATCTTGAACAGCGGGTGGTCGAGGAAGCGGGTGATCACGCCCGGCGCGTCGAGGAAGTCGAGGGCGTTGCGCGTCGGTGGGGTGTCGACGATGACGACATCGAAGCGATCGTCGCCGTGCAGGGCGTGCAGCCGCTCGGCGGCCATGTAGTCCTGGGTGCCGCTGAACGAGCCGGCAACGTTGCGGTAGAACGCGTTGCCGAGGATCCGCTCGGCCTGTTGCGGGTTGGCGGCGTTGGCGGCGACGAGGCCGTCGAACGTCGTCGCCGTATCGAGCATCAGCGCCCACAGCTCGCCGCCGCCGGCCGTCTCGATCGGCAGGCGCACCGGATCGTTGCCGAGCCCGCCCGGCACGCCGAGGGCGTCGGCCAGCCGCTTGGCCGGGTCGATCGTCACGACCACTGCCCGCCGGCCGATCGAGGCCGCCTGCAGGCCGAGCGCCGCGGACGTCGTCGTCTTGCCGACCCCGCCGGTCCCGCAGCACACGACGACCTCCGCCGTGGCCACCGCTTCGGCGAGCGCGCTCACGTCGTCGCCGCGGTCATGCGCAGCCCCCGGTCCACCGCGCGACTGCCGGGGAGCCGGGCGATGATGGGGTGCGGGGGCACAGCCCACCGGTCGAGCACGGTCACGCCAGCCCCACGGGCACCGGCACGTCGAGCCTGCTGGCCAGCTCGTCGATGGCCGCGGCGTCCAGCTCGGAGCCGGCGAACGCCGGCAGGTGCAGCTGCTCCAACGCCAGCTCGACGGCCAGGCGGGCGCACTCGTCGCGCTGCAGGCGGCGGCGGGCGTTGCGGAACTCGGCGGCGGCGCGCAGCGCCGAACCCGCCGGCGCGGCATCCTCGTCGAGGTCAGCGCCCTCGTCGACGGCGTTGACCACGACGGGGCCGAGACCCACGCCGGTCTGGTCCTCCAGCGCGTAGGCCGTCTCCACCAGCTCGTTGATCGGCGTCGTCTCCGGCAGGCTGACCAGCAGCACCTGGGTGCGCTCGGGGTCGGCGAGCATCGCCGCCACCTCGTGAGCCTGGGTGCGCAGCGGCCCGCCACGCACCGAGGCGAGGATGCCCCCGGCGGCGCGCAACATCGAGATCGCATGGCCGGCGGCCGGGCCGTCGACGAGGACGACGTCCCAGTCGTCGCTGCGCTCCATCTGCTTGACCTTGCCGAGCACGACGATGTCGTCGATCCCTGGCGCGGCGGTGGCGACGACGTCGATCACCCCGCTGCTGATCAGCCGTTTGGACACCCGCTTCAACCCGTGCGTGTCGAGGTATTCGGCCAGCGAATCGGCGGCGGTGATCGTCTGGCAGGGCACGTCGCCGACCAGCTCGTGCAGCGCCGGCTTGCCGTCCAGCTCCAGGACGAGCGTGCGCAGCCCGCGGCGCACTGCCGCGCGCGCCAACACGGCGGTTACCGTGGTCTTGCCGACACCACCCTTGCCGGCGACCACTGTCAGGCGGGCAGCGGAGAGGAAATGCAGCGGATCGACGCTCTTCGGAGGCATTTGTGCGCAGACTAGCGATCGCCTTGATCATGGCCGCCCTGGTGTTGGCCGTCGGTCTCGGCCTGGCTGCGCCGGCATCGGCATCGACACCGCCCACGGAACCGCCGGTGAGCGCCGCGGCAACCGGTGCGGCGACCGTCGCCGCCGACCTGCGGCCGGTCGACGTGCTGCAGGTCTCCGGGCTGTTCGACTCGGTCGTCGTCGACTCGATCCACCGTGGCATCGCCGACAGCGTCGCCCGCGGCGCGCAGGCGCTGATCCTGCAGATGAACAGCTCCGGCGCCGTCGTCTCCCGGGACGAGATGAGCCGTCTGGTCACCGCCGTCGCCGACTCGCCGATCCCGATCGGGATCTGGGTCGGCCCGTCCAGCTCGGCGCGCGCCTACGGCCTGCCGGCGCAGCTGTTCGCCGTGGCCGACGTCACCGCGATGGTGCCTGGCAGCCGGGTCGGCAACATCGGCACCCCACTCACCTACGGCAACGGCCAGACCGTCGACTTCGGCGCGTCGACCGGGGCGCTGCGGGACGGCTCGATGAGCTTCAAGGAGGCCCGCGCCGCCGGCGTGCTGAAGCTCGACACGGGCGACGTCGGCGTGCCGACGATGCGCAGCATGGTCCTCGCCCTCGACGGCGTGGAGGCCCGTGGCGTCGTCCTCGACACCGTCGTCGACGTCCTCCAGGACAACGGCCAGCCGCAGGCGACGAGCACGCTCGTGCGCTTCGACGGCCTCGGGCTGATGAACCAGCTGATGCACACCGTGGCCAGCCCGGCGATGGCCTACCTGCTGTTCGTCATCGGCATCGCCCTGCTGATCTTCGAGCTCTTCACGGCGGGCGTCGGCATCGCCGGCTTCGTCGGTGCGGTGTGCCTGATCCTCGGCTGCTACGGCCTGGCCGAGCTGCCGTTGCGGACGGTGGCGATCGTCCTGCTGGTGCTGGCGATGCTGGCCTTCGCCGTCGACGTCCAGGTCGGCGTGCCACGGTTCTGGACGGGTGTCGGCATCCTGCTGTTCATCGTCGCCTCGTGGTTCCTGTACGAGCCGGTCGCCGGCAACGACATGCGCCTCGGTTGGGTCACGCTCGTCGTCGCCGTCGGTGGCGTGATGCTGACGTACATCGTCGGCATGCCGTCGATGGTCCGCACCCGCTTCGCCACGCCGACGATCGGGCGCGAGTGGATGATCGGTCACGAGGGCGAGGCTGCGGTGGCGATCGACCCGGACGGCGTCGCCGTGGTCAACGACGCGCGCTGGCGGGCGCGGACCAACCGGGCGACGCCGATCGCCACCGGCGAGGCGTTGCGGGTGGTGGCGATCGACGGCGTCACCCTGGAGGTCGAGCCCCTCGAGGGTGCGGCGCGCGACTACCGGGAGCGCCGGTCGAGCCGTTCCGCCGGGGACGATGCTCGGGCGCCATCCGACGACGCCGGGTCGGTGCAGGACTGAGGATGAAGCCGGTCGTCGTCTCCAAGCGCACGTGGGTGCAGGGCCGTCCTGCTGGGTACAGCGTCGCCGGCGAGGGCATGCCGGTGCTGCTGCTGCACGGCTGGGCGCTCGCCGACCACACCTACCGCGGCGTGATCGAGACCGTCGCCGCCCAGGGGTGCCGGGTGATCGCCCCGGCGATGCCCGGCTTCGGCGGCACCGGCGGGCTGCCGGGTTCCTCGTTCTCGATCAGCGGCTACGCCAAGTGGGTCAACGACTTTCTCGGCGTGTTGGAGATCACCGAGCCGGCCGTGGTGATGGGCCACTCGTTCGGCGGCGGCGTCGCCGTGCGCTTCGCCTACGAGCACCGGGCCAAGGTGCGCTCGCTCGTGCTGGTCAACGCCGTCGGCGGCTCGTCGTGGAAGCGGGGCAACACGTTGCGCAGCATCGCCGAGCGGCCGCTGTGGGACTGGGGCCTGCACTTCCCGTCGGACGTGTGGCCGCTGCGCCAGGCGACCAAGGTCGTGCCGGTGATGGCCGAGGACTTCGTCCCGAACATGATCCGCAACCCGCGGGCGATGATGCGCGTCGCCAACCTCGCCCGCCGCGCCGACCTGCGTCACGAGCTGGAGCATCTGCGCGACCAGGGCCTGCCGATCTCGATCATCTGGGCGACGCGTGACGGCGTGATCCCGCGCGAGTCGTTCGAGGCGCTGTGCATCGCGTCCGGCGTGGAGGGCACCGTCATCGAGGGCTCGCACAGCTGGCTGCTCGCCGAGCCTGACCGCTTCGGCGAGGTGATCACCAACGACCTGCGCGTCGCCCAGGCGGCACGCGACCTGGAGCGTGAGCACACGCCGAAGGCCCGCCGCCGAGGCATCCGCCGGATGCGGACGTTGCGCGACCGCCAGCCGGTTGCGTCGTCCGGCGACGAGCAGGTCAACGTCACGCCGGTCAGACCAGGTCGCCAGCTCGCGGCAGGCGCGGACCAGCGACCCGCAGATCAGCCCGGCGGCGGGTGACGCCCCGGGCGTCGAGCTCGGTCAACAGCGGGATCGCGTACTTGCGGGTGATGCCGGCGGCCTCACGGAACCGCGACGTGGTGAACCCGGCCGGCTCCTCGTCGAGGAGCCGGCCCGCGAGGTCGGCGGCGCCCTCGATCGCCACGTGGTGGAAGCAGATGCCGTCGCGTTCGACGATCAGGCCGCGGCGGGCCAGCTCACGGATCTCGTTGCGGGCGACGCCGGTCGGCTCCGGTGGTTGCATCCCCCCGGCGGCGAGCCGGTCGAGCAGCGGGTGGTCGGCCCAGGCGCCGGTCGTGCCGGCGCGACGGGCGATGCCGTCGACGATCGTGACGCCATCGAGGCGGGCGACGATGGCGCGGCGGACGTCGTCGACGATGGCGAGGTCGAGGCCGCTGGTGCCGGCGTCGTCGATCCGGGCCGTGAGCTCCTCGACCATCGCCGCGTAGGTCGCGGGAGCGATCGCCCAGCGGCCGGCGGTCGGCTCGACGCGCGCGCCGGTGAGGGCTTCGACGTCGGTGACGTCGGTCGGGCCGCGCTCGGCGATCATCCGCCACACGTCCCGGTCGGGGTGAGCGCGCGACGCCGGCAGCACCGGGTCGACGTCGAGCACCTCGCCGCCGCCGACCGTCTCGGACCGGCCGCTGTCGCGCAGCACGAAGCGGTCCCCGGCGACGAGCGGCAACGGTGCCGGCAGGTGGACGCGCACCAGACCGTCGGTGCCGGGTGTGATGCGCGTGCCCTGCAGGACGCGCAGCCGGACGCTGTGCTCGCCTGAACCGATGTGGGCGACGTAGGCACCGCGCTGGGCGACGTCGTGGTCGAGGCCCGCCAGCACGTGCAGCGTGGCGTCGAAGCGCTGCGTCGGGCGCCACTGGTCGGCGACGAGGACGGCGTCGCCGCGGCCGACGTCGCCGTGGTCGATGCCGACGAGGTTGAGGGCGACGCGCTGCCCCGGCCCCTGGGCGTCGAGTCGCTCGCCGTGCGTCTGGATCGCGCGCACGCGGCCTCGGCGTCCCCGGGGGAGGACGTCGAGGTGCTGATCGGCGTGGACGGCGCCGCCGGTCAGCGTGCCGGTGACGACGGTGCCGCTGCCGCGGGCGGCGAAGCTGCGGTCGACCCACAGGCGTGGCCGTTGCCGGTCGGTGGCGGGCGGGGTGCGGGCGACGAGCCGTTCGAGCGCGGCCCGGAGCTCGTCGTGGCCGGCGCCGGTGAGCGCGCTGACGGCGACGATCTCGGCCCCGGCCAGGACTGAGCCGGCGAGATGGTCCTCGACGTCGAGTCGTTGCAGTTGCAACCACTCGTCGTCGACGAGATCGCGCATCGTCAGCACGACGAGGCCGTGGTGGACGCCGACGAGCTCGAGGATCCGCAGGTGCTCTTCGGTCTGCGGCTTCCAGCCCTCGGTGGCGGCGACGGCGAGCACGCAGGCGTCGACGCCACCGACGCCGGCGAGCATGTTGCCGATGAAGCGGACGTGCCCGGGGACGTCGACGAAGCTGATCCCCTCGCCGTCCGGCAGCGTCGTGTGGGCGAATCCGAGGTCGATCGTCATCCCCCGCCGCTGCTCCTCGGCGAAGCGGTCGGGGTCGGTGCCGGTCAGCCAGCGGACCAGCGCCGACTTCCCATGGTCGACGTGCCCCGCGGTGGCGACGACCCTCACCCGCCCGCCTGCTCGAACCGGGCGGTGGCCCTCCGAGTGCGATTCGAGATTGGCAGCCCCCGTGCGCACATCCCGAATCGCAGCGGACGCCTCGGCGGGCGCGATGTGAGATGTGCGGCGCCGGTGCGCACATCTCGAATCTCGCCGGGTTGGCGCGGCGGCTGTGGGGTCACGGCGCGCAGCGGGCGAGGGCGCTGGCGAGGGTGCGGTCGTCGCGATCGGCGACGGAGCGCAGGTCGGCGAACGTCGCGCCGTCGCGGGTGCGGGCGATCACCGGCGGCTCGTGGGCGCGGAGCCGGGCGAGGTGATCGCCGTCGAGACGGACGGCGATCGACGGGATCGTCACGCCGGGCGCCGAGCCGGCACCGGGGACCGCCTCGCTGGCGACCACCTCGCCGACCCCGGCCGCGTCGGCGACGGCGTGGCCCCTGGCGCGCAGACGGGCGACGGACTCGGTGGCCATCTGCCAGAACGGGACCGTCGTGACGGCGCTGCGGTCGAGGTAGCCGAGGGCGACGCCCTGCAGCGCGGCGAGCACGTGGCCACCCGGCCGCACGGCGCGGGCCAGCGGATGACGCAGGCAGGCGTCGACGAGGTCGCGCCGGCCGGCGATGATCCCGGCCTGCGGGCCGCCGAGCAGCTTGTCGCCGCTGAACGTCACGAGCGCGGCGCCGGCGGCGAGCGTCTGGCGAGCGCCCGGCTCACCGGCCAGCCAGGCCGGCGGGGGGCCGGGCAGCCACGGGCAGGTGGCGTCGAGCAGCCCGCTACCGAGGTCGGCGACGACCGGCACGCCGAGCGTGCTCAGCTCGTCGACCTCCGCCGACTCGACGAAGCCCTCGACCCGGTAGTTGCTCGGGTGGACCTTGAGGATCAGCGCCGTCGCCGGCCCGAGCGCGCCGGCGTAGTCAGCCACTCGGGTTCGGTTCGTCGTGCCGACGTCGACGAGCCGGGCCCCGCTCTGGGCCATCACCTCGGGAACGCGGAAGCCGCCGCCGATCTCGACGCTCTCGCCGCGGCTGACGAGCACGTCCCGCCCGGCGGCGAGCGCGGCGAGGACGACCAGCACGGCGGCAGCGTTGTTGTTGACGACCATCGCCGCGTCCGCGCCGGTCAGCCGGGCGAACAGCCCGCCGACCGCGGCATGGCGCGAGCCGCGCTCGCCGGTGCCGAGATCCAGCTCGAGGTTCTGCGCGGCGGCCGCGTGCTCGATCGCCAGCGGGGCGCGCCCGAGGTTGGTGTGCAGCAGCACCCCGGTGGCGTTGATCACCGGCCCGAGCAGGCTGCGCCGCAGCTCGGTGGCGCGGGACGTAGCGCCCTCGACGTCGCCAGCAGCGATCGCCTCCCGCGCGACCTCGACGCACAGCGCGTGCGGCAACCCCGACGCAGCGATCGCCCGCGCCAACGCATCGACGCTCGGCGGCCGCTGCTCCATCGCCCGGAGCGTACGCCCGCCGCCGCTCCAGCCCCCGAGCGTTCGTGTCGCGCCGCTGACGACACCTGTCGTCATGGCGGCCGCGACACGAACGGGATGGTGCGGTGGTTCGGTCGACACGAACGGTCGGGTCGGGACGGTGCCGTGGGTTGCCACCGCCGTGTGTTCGTGTCGCGCCGCTGATCGCGTCCTCTGTGGTCACCGATGCGACACGAACGTGGGAAAGGGGCGGCGGGCGGTGGGCGCGTACGCTGGCCGGTCGTGTTGCCGGTGCCTGTCGTCCGACTCGATCCCGATCTGCCGTTGCCGACGTATGCGCATCCCGGTGATGCCGGGCTCGACCTCCGGGCGCGGGAGGACGCCGTCGTGGCGCCGGCGGGCGGGCGGGCGCTCGTGCCGACGGGGTTGGCGGTGGCGATCCCGCCCGGGCATGCCGGGTTCGTGCTGCCGCGCAGCGGCAACGCGCTGAACCACGGGGTGACGATGGCCAACTCGCCGGGGCTGATCGACGCCGCCTACCGGGGCGAGCTGAAGGTCGTCCTGCTGAACACCGACCCGACCGAGCCGTTCGTCGTCAAGCGCGGCGAGCGCATCGCCCAGCTCGTCGTCCAGCGGGTGGAGGAGGTCACCTGGCAGGTCGTCGACACGCTGGAGGGCGACGATCGCGGCGGCGGGTTCGGGCACACCGGACGGCACTGATGGCCGGGCGCGGCGAGGACATGGCGGCCGGGCGACCGTCGGGGAGATGGGGGTCGATGGGGGAGGCGCCGCGGGTGCCGTGGGGGCGCAGCCCCCGGGAGCGCTGATGGCCGACGGCACGCGCGTCGACGTGTGGCTGTGGTCGGTGCGGCTGTTCAAGTCGCGGTCGATGGCCACCGACGCGTGCAAGGGCGGGCACGTCAAGGTCAACGGGCATGCGGTCAAGGCGGCGACGCCCGTCAAGGTCGGTGACCGGGTCGAGGCCCGCGCCGGCGGCCGGGAGCGGATCGTCGAGGTCGCCAAGCTGATCGACAAGCGCGTCGGCGCGCCCATCGCTGCCGAGTGCCTCGTCGACCACAGCCCGCCACCTCCGTCGCGCGAGTACGTCGATCCGTTCTTCGTCCGTGACCGTGGCGCCGGCCGCCCCACCAAGCGCGATCGCCGCCAGATCGACCGAGTCCGCCGCGGTTGATCGCCCGTCACATCGCCCAGGCGCGATGTGAGATGTGCGCACGGGGACGGCGCATCTCACATCGGACATCGCACGTCCACGCCGGCGATTCGAGATGTGAGCGCCAGCTGCGCACATCTCGAATCGCGAGGCGGTGTGCCGCCGGTCAGCGCACCCCGCACTTGCCGGCGGCGCTGGCGATGCCGCTCGTGCGTCGCGGCTCGCGGACCTCGTGGCGGTCGAGGCCGTTGGTCGTGTAGCCGAGGCTGATGCCCGTCGCCGGGTCGCCCCAGGCGATCTGCCCGCCGGCGCCGTTGTGCCCGACGGCGAGCGGCGAGACGGTGTGGCCCATGCCGCGCAGGTGCGTCTTGCCGTCGTCGCCGGCCTGGATGAGACCGAGGGTGCGGTTCGCCGGGACGCCGGTCATCACGTCGGGCAGGTGGTTGCGGACGTTCGAGCGGACGTCGGCGATCACGTCCGGCCGCCACATCTCGCCGGGGTTGCGCAGGATCGCCTGGTAGTACAGCGCCAGGTCGCAGGCCCGCATCACGCCGCCGCCACCGGGCACGCCGACGCGCTGGGCGGCGAGGTCGTTGAACCCCACCAGCGCCTCGTCGGTCACCTCGCCGACATCCAGCGAGCGCACGCCGAACGCCGCCTCCAGCTCGTCGGGCGAGGCGTGCTCGCCGCACAGGATCAGCTCGGCGGCGACGACGTCCTGGTTGGCCAGCACCCGCGGCAGCCCGGCCGGCGTCGTCACCCGCTGCTCGACGACGTCACGGAAGTCCTGCCCGGTGACCCGCTCGACGATCTCGGCGAGCACCCAGTGCGCCGACGTCGGGTGGTACTGGAACTTCGTGCCCGGCTCCCAGTTGAGCCGCCACTTCTCGAATCGTGAGACGCGTCCCTCGCTGGTGGCGCCGACGAGCGGCGGCATCGGCGCCAGCGGGAACCCGGACGTGTGCAGCATCACCTGCTCGACGGTGATCACGTCCTTGCCGTTCGTGCCGAACTCCGGCACGTAGTCGACGACCCGCTTGGAGACGTCGACCAGGCCGTCGCCGATCAGCGCCCACATCGCCCCGGCGACGAACGCCTTGGTGGCCGAGAAGACGACGTAGCGGGTGTCGTTCGTGGCGTCGCCGAACGTCTCGAAGGCCACCAGCTCGCCCTCGTAGGCCAGCGCCACCTGCGCCGACGGCAGCAAGCCCTCGTCGATCTCGCGCCGGGCCCGGGCCAGCAGCCCGTCGATCGCAGCCTTGTCCAACCCCATCGCCGACCCCCAGTCGCTCGTCTGCGGCGAGACTACGGACGGCGCTACGACGCAAGCGGATCGGTCGACCGTCGTGCCGAACGGTGTCCCTTTCGGCTGGCGCCGCCAGCCGAAGCAACGCACCGCAACGATTGGTCGCCTCGCCTACGGCTCGGCTCCTACTGCCAGGCGAAGACCGGCTGCTCGAAGTGGTCGACGCGGGCGCCGGCGCGCCCGTCGAGCCCCACCCAGCGGAACTGCACGAGCACCGCCGCGGTCGGGGCGTGGATCAGGTCGCCGCCGAGCGGCAGCTGGACGACGGGCCGGTCGCTCTCGGGGATGCTGACGAAGCGCGGCGAGTCGTCCCGGCACAGCGAGTGCAGGCCGATCCGGTAGGTGTGGGCGACCTCGGTCGGGTCCTCGTGCAGCTCCGGGCGGCCGCCGCCCCAGACGACGACGGGGGAGATGACGAAGCCGGAGCGGGTGGGGTAGTCGTCGAGCCGGCCGAGGATCGCCTCGGGGCCGAGGGCGACGCCGAGCTCCTCGTGCAGCTCGCGCAGCGCGGCGTCTTCGACGGTCTCGCCGGCGTCGAGGCGCCCGCCCGGGAGCGCCCACTGGCCGGCGTGACGGTTCATCTTGGCGGCCCGCCGGCACAGCAGGAACGCCGCGCCGCCGGCGACGCCGCGCATCCGCCCGTCGAGGCTGCTGACGTCGCCGGGGACGATGGACATGTCGCCCGCGGGGTTCGGATCGTCGTCGTCGTCGGGGTCGCTGTCGACGACGACGATCGCCACCGCGGCGTGGCGCCGCTCGGCCAGTGGCACCTCGACGCGCTGGTGGGCGGCGATGTTCGCGGCGATCCGGTCGCGCAGCTCGTCGGAGTACTCGATCACCACTCCCGAGCTTGCCCGATGGCGCCGACGAGCCCCGGATCGGAAATCCGGGTCGTGTCGCGCGCTGACCGGAAACCTTCCGGTCGGAGCGCGACAAGTCCCGGGTGGGTGAGCGCGTGCGGTGGCGTCGTGTCGCGTGCTGACCGGAGACCTTCCGGTTGGGCCGCGACAGGACGGGGTCAGCCGGCGATGAGCACGTCCGCCGCGGCGAGTCCGCTGAGAACAGCGCCCTCGACTCGTGGGCCGGCGAACGCGTCGCCGGCGAGCACCACGGGTGGCCCGGATGGCGCCGCCCAGCACGGCTCCGGCCAGATCGTCTGCGGGGTGGCGAAGCGCCACCGCTTGACCTGGTGCGCGACCACCCTGGCGTCGCCGACGAACGGGGCCACCAGCGCGAGCAGCGCGTCGGCGGTCGCCACACGATCGGCCGACCACCACGCCCCGCTCCACGCCGGGTCGGCGTGCACCGTCAGCGCCGGCACAGCGCTGATCCCCTTCGCCTGGTTGTCGCCGACGAACGTCAGGTCGGGCACGCCCTGCAGCCCGCCCGGCGCCGGCACCGCTGACGGCCGGTCGAGCACGGCGAGCAGGCACAGCGTCCGGTCGTAGTCGGTGCGCACCAGCACCTCCGGCAGCTCGACCTCGGCGGTCACCAGCAGCGAGAACGACTGCGGCACCGGGCAGGTCAGCACCAGCCCGTCGCAGCGGTGCCGGGAGCCGTCGTCGAGCAGCACCTCCCAGCCACCGTCGATGCGGGCGACGGCGAAGACCAGCGCTCCGTAGCGCACGTCCAGCCCGCGCGCGAGGAGCTTGGGGAGCGCGTTCATCCCGCCGCGCACCGCGTATCGGGGGAAGCCGTCGGCCGGCTCGGTGAAGCCCCGGCACCACTCGAACACGAGATCCTCGGCGATCCACGCCGAGACCAGCGCGGTGAACCGGGACGAGCGGACCGTGAGGAACTGCGCCCCGTGGTCCAACGTCGCCGGCCCGATGCGTCGGGTCGCCATCCGCCCGCCGGGTCCTCGGCTGCGCTCGAAGACGGTGACGTCGTGGCCGGCTGCGGTCAGCCGTCCCGCCGCCGAGAGCCCGGCGAGGCCGGCGCCGACGACGATCAGTCGCAAGCTCAGGACGCCGCGGCCGAGTCGGCCACGGCCTCGCGGCCCAGCGAGCGCTGGGCGCGGGTCTGGCGGCCGAGCCACTCGAACAGCACGCGGTTGAACGTCGTCGCGTGCTCGACCATCAGCCCGTGCGCCGCCCCGGAGATCACCACCAGCTCGGCGTTCGGCAGCTTCTCGGCGAGCTCCTCGCTGTCGCCGCGGGGCGTGAGGATGTCCTGGTTGCCGACGATGACGATCGCCGGCGTGGCGACCGCGTCGAACAGCTCGGCCGTCGAGTCGTCGTGGGCGAGGATCGCCCGCACCTGGGCGACGAACGCGTGCGCCGGCCGGTTCCAGCCGAGCGGCCCGAGCCAGCCGAACACCGGCATCAGCCGGCGGAACGAGCGCGGCCCGATCACCCACCGTGCGGCCTCGCTGGACATGCCGCCCATGCCCTGCTCGGTGGCCGCGGTGGCCCAGCTCTCCAGCAGCTCGCGGCGCCACTGGTGATGGCGTCCGGCGGTGCAGACCAGCCCGAGCGACAGCACCCGCTCCGGGTGGCGCAGGGCGAGCAGCATCGTCAGCGCCCCGCCCATCGACGCCCCGACGACGTGCGCTTGCTCGACGTCGCACGTGTCGAGCACGGCGACGGCGTCGTCGGACATCGCCTCCAGGCTGTAGGCGCTGAACGGCTTGTCGCTGCGCCCCGCGCCGCGGTTGTCGAAGGCGATGACCCGGTAGCGCATCGCCAGCAGGTAGCGCTGCATGTCCCAGCCGTGCTTGTCGGCACCGAGGCCCTGGATCATCAGCACGACCGGGGCGCCGCGCCGGCCGAGGTCCTCGTAGTGGATGCGGACGCCGTCCGCGGCCCGTGCGTACGGCATCAGCGCTCCCCCAGCCAGTCGAACGGGTTGAACCCGCTGCGGTAGCCGCCGAGCTCGTCGAGCTGGCGCTGCAGGTGGTGTTGCAGCGCGTCGGCCAGCTCGACCTCGGCGAGCGGCCCGCGCCGCGTGCGCTGGCGTCGCAGCGGCGCGGCGACCTCGACCCGGGCGGTTCGCCCGCCGACGTTGCTCATCGTCGCCACCGGGAGCACCGGGGCGTCGAGCAGGACCGCGCCGGTGAGCAGCTCGTGGCGGATCGGGCCGACGTGGCGGGGATGGCTCGTCGCCCGCGCCGAGATCATCACGACCTCACCGTTGCGCAGCGCGTTGGCGATCTCGTCGGGCTGGTCGAGCAGTCCGCCGATGCGGCGCATGAACGGGCCGATCGGGGCGATGTCGGGACGGCCGGCGAAGCGCACCACCCGCCCGGTGGCCTTCGACAGCGCCGTCGAGGCATAGATCGAGGCGAGCGCGAAGCGCCGGGCGTTGGCCACCAGCAGCGCCGGCCCGTCGGCCGGGACGTGCTCGGCGCCGCCGACGCCGACGTCCCAGCGCAGCCCGGCGAACGGGCCGAGGGCGTTGATCAGCCAGGCGTCTCGGCCCCAGCTGTCGACATCGAACGTCGGCCGCCAGCCGACCGAGCGCGGCGCGTCGGTGACCTCGTCGAGATCGACGTGCGCGCGTCGCCGGCGACCGCTTGCTGCTCGGAGTTGGACCACCTCGGCCATCAGGCCACGCTCCGATCGGGGACGATGCGCACGACGTCTTCCCAGGCGTGCAACCGGTCGATCACCTCGGGCGTCGTCGACAACGGCTCGATGCCGAGCAGCTCACGTTGGCGGGAGCCGTCGGCGAGCCGCCCACGGTGCATCAGCTCGACGACGTGGTCGGGGATCGGTGCCCCGAGGGCGGCACTCGCCGCGCTCGTCAGCATCCATTCGGGCCCGAGGACCGGCCACGGCACGCGGCGGCCGCGCAGGATCGCCTGCAGCGTCGTGATCCCGGCCGGCGCGACGACGTTGATCGGCTGGTCCAGCCGGCGGTGGGCGGCGGCGACGAACGCCCGTCCGGCGTCGATGTCCTCGACGACCGCGAACGGCGAGTCGGCGAGGACGCTGAACGGCACGACCGGCTGGCGCAGCAGCCGACCGAGCGGGCTGGGCACGTGCGGCCCGAGCACCGGGGCGAGGCGCAGCGCGCCGACGGCAACGCCGGCCCGGGCGCCCACTGCGGCGGCGGTGTGCTCGATGTTCGCCAGGATCCGCCCGAAGTCGCACGTCGGGTCGATCGGCGCGCCCTCGTCGGGATGGGTGACCGAGTGCCGGGACCGCCCGTAGACCTCGGTGCCGCTGCGATGGACGATGGCCTCCAGTGCCTTGCACTCGGCCGCCGCGCCGAGGATCGCCATGGTCGCCTGCTCGGTGAACAGCCGGGCGTTGCGCGGCGTGGCCCGGCTGTGCGGCTCCCACACGCTGATGTGGACGACGACGTGCGGGTTGAACCCGGTGACGACCTCGATCATCCGGTCCCGCTCGTGCGCCCCGATCAGATGGAACTCGGCACGGCGCAGCCGCCGGCGGGGCGGGTCGACGTCGATCCCGACCAGCTCGCCGACCCACTCCTCGGCCTCCAACAAGGTGGCGACACGCGACCCGAGGTCGCCTCCCATGCCGCTCACCAGGACTCGTTGTCCCGCCACGACGAATGACGTTAACCAGATGTTCAGCCAGGCAACCGTTCAGCGACCAGCCCAGCAAGCGAACTGAGTCGAACGACCTACCAGGCAGACCGCACCGAGCTCGACCGCGCCGACGCTTGCCAGGACCCCCAACGCTTGGGTCCGTGGGAGGTACGTGCCGGGTCGCACCCGGCGGCGTGACCGCCAGGGAGCCCGCCGGACGGGTTCGGCCGAAGGCCGACCGTTCAGATCGTGTGGGCCATGAGGATCACCTCGCGGGCGAAGGGATCCAGCTGCCGGCCGGCGATGCGCTCGGTGATCGTGATCGCCTGGGACGAGTCGGAGATCAGCCCGCTCCAGCGGATGTAACCGCCGAGGATGCCGATCAGCCGGTCGTCGACGGCCTCGTTGTGGACGATCACCTTGGTGCTCGCCTCGAGCAGGCCGTCGAGCTCGGCGTAGAAGCTGCGCAGCCACACGGCGAGCTCGTCGGTCCCGGTGAACGGGCGGTGCAGGTACGGCAGGCCGAGCTCGTCGTAGTTGTGCAGGTTGTGCGGAGCCGGGATGATGCTGATCAGGCAGCCGAAGCCGTTCTCACGCAGCCAGATGATCTCCTCCTGGCGGCGGACTCGGCGGTGGTTGTCGCCGTAGCCGCCCGGACGCTCGCACACGGCGAGCTTGTCCTTCATGAACCAGGTGAAGTTGCGGGGCGTGATGCCGAGCGCCCACTTGCCTCGCAGCCTCGGCGGCATGTCGGTCCGACCCTCCCGGTGTTCGCGCGGTGGCGACGCCGCGGGGCTCGTGTGGCGGCCCGGCGACCTGCCCAGCCCGCTTTCGCCGAGGAGCCACTGTAGTGGCCCGGCCGCTTGACCGGCTGGTCAAGTAGGTGATTTGTGAGCGGCCGGGGTGACCAGTCGCAGTCGCTGGGCGTGCCGGGTGACCCGCCGGCCGCCGCCGACGTCGCAGGCGACGGCGGCGCCGCGGGCGACGTCGAGCACGCGCTCCACCGTGGCGGCGTCGGGCGGGTGCTCGCCGCGCAGCCAGCGGCGCACGGCGCGTCGGGCCAGTGGGACCGGGGCGGTGGCCAGGCCGCGGGCGTCGGTCGGGTCGAGGCCGGCGGCCAGCTCGTCGAGCAGGTCGTCCTCGGCGCGCAGCACGTCGGCCTGGCGGGCCAGGACGGGAGCGAGATCGCGGTGGGCGAGGTCGTCGAGGAGCGGGAGCAACTCGGCACGGACCCGATTGCGCAGGTGCCTGCGGTCGGTGTTCGACGGGTCCTCGACGACGTCGATGCCCAGCGCGGCACACAAGGCGCGGGTCTCGGCGCGGCGCACGGCGAGCAGGGGGTGGCCGGCGGAGCGCATCCCGGCGAGCCCGGTGCTGCCGGCGCCGCGCAGCAGGTTGACGAGGACGGTCTCGGCCTGGTCGTCGAGGGTGTGCCCGGTGAGCGTGCCGGCCGGCAGGACCGACCACCGTGCGGCGCGGGCCCGGGCCTCCAGGTTCGGGCCGTCGGCGACGGCCACGCGGCGTGCCTCGAAGGCGACGCCGAGCCGCTGGGCCAAGCGGGCGACGACGGCCGCCTCGGCCGCCGATCCCGTTCGCAGCCCGTGGTCGACGTGGATCGCCGTCGGCACGCACCCGGCGGCGCACGCCAGCACGAGCAGCGCCGAGGAGTCGGCACCGCCGGACACGGCACAGGTCACGGCCGTCCCCACCGGCGGGAACGTGCACCGCCCGAGCAGCTCGGCCACCAGCGGCTGACCGGACCTTGTCGCGCCCTGACCGGGATCTTTCCGGTCGGCGCGCGACAAGTTGCCGGTGACGGGGCGGCTCGGGTCGGAGTCGGACGGGTTGCCGGTGGCGGGGGCACCCGGGTCGGACGAGTTGCCGGTGGCGGCGCCGGCCGGGTCGGAACCTGTCGCGCCTTGACCGGGATCTTTCCGGTCGGGGCGCGACAAGTTCGGGAGGTCCGGGGTCAGGCGGCGCGGCGGCCGGTTCGGGCCAGCCACTGCTGCGGGTCGCGGATCTCGTCGATCGACGGGAGCATCTCCGGCCCGGTCCAGCACACGTCGATCCCTCGCGGCCCGCGGGCCGCCTCGACGGCGGCGATGAACCGCTCGCCGGCGGCATACTGGTTGAGCTTGCCCTCCATCCCGGTGAGGCGCATCAGCAGCTTGTTGAGCGGGTTGCCCTTGGCGCGCCGGGCGGCGAGCACCCGGGCGAAGCGGTCGGCGTCGGGGACGAGGTCGCCGGCGGCGCGGGTCATGGTCACGTCGCCGTGACCCTCCAGCAGCGACATCAGCCCACCGATGCGGGCGATCACGGCCCGCTGCTCGGGGCTGGCGATCAGTCCGGCGAGGCCGGCCTCACGCAGCTGCTGGCGGGCGTCGTCGGGGCGCTTGAAGGCGTCGCGCAGCGCGCCGAACAGCACCTCGGGCCGCGGGTCGACGGCGCCGAGCAGCTCGTCGACGAGCCCGGTGAAGTAGCCGCGCATCCACGGGACGCCGGTGAACTGCGCCCGGTGGGTCAGCTCGTGGACCAGCACCCACGTGCGGAACTCGATCGGGTCGAAGCCGAAGCGCCCCTCCAGCACCGCCAGGTTCGGGCCGACGAGGTACACCGCGCCGTCCTCGGCGGCGACCGGCGCCGACGTGTCCCGCCGCACGAGCAGGTCGTACTGGCCGAGCACCCGGCTGCCCATCCAGCCGAGCATCGTGCCGAGCTGGACGCTGGCGAACTGCCGCGACCACGCCGACAGCGTGCCGGTGCCGAACCCCGTCGTGGGGCGTTGGGTGTCGAGCTTGGTGAGCACCGGCTCGAGCAGCGTGCGGAACGAGGCGATGTTGGCCCGCACCCACGCGGGGCGATCGATCAGCTCGGCGGCGGCGGTCCCGGCGGCGGAGCGCAGGCCGGTGACCGCCTCGATCTGGTCCTCGATCAGATCGATCGGCGGGTCCCACCCGTCGACGTGCGCGTCCGGCGCGGGCGAGCGGCCCGCCACCCTGATCGCGACCTGCTCGGCGCGCGCCCAGTCGACGACTGGCGCGTCAGGCATGACGGCCGCTTACTCCTCGGGGTTGTGCTTGCCTGGGTGCTGCGGGGCGACGACGTTGCGCAGGTAGCCGCCGATCAGCCCGATCGCGGCGACGACGGCCACGACGAACAGCACCACCCCGATCCACCAGTGCCAGATGTTGGCGAGCATGAGGGCGAGCGTAGCCGGACGACCCGCCGAACTCCCAGGGTCGCCGGCCGTCCGCCCGTCTCGTGGCCACGGTGATCAGTCACAGCAATCGGTCTCGTCGTTCGGGGAACCTCCATGGTCCAACACCTTCGACATCAAGCGTTCACCGATGTGACACGCTGGTGTCGAAGTGATCGTTCAGGGTGATCGGGGAGGAGGAGACGGCGTGATCGAGCGGATGCCCTCGCTGGACAACGTGCACCCCGCGCCCGCGGCCTGCTGGCACCCGGTGGGCCGCTCGGACGACGAGGCCGAGGGGCAGGTCACGGGCGCCCGCCTGCTCGGCGAGGACTGGGCTGTCGCCAGCGTCGACTGGCGGCTGTTCGCGCTCGCCGATCGCTGCCCGCATCGCGGCTCGCCGCTCAGCGCCGACCGCATCACCCTGGAGACGCGCCGGGTCCTGGCCGACCTGGTGCACGCCGCTGCGGACCGCTGACCAACCACGACACGTACTGGGAGCCGCCATGAAGATCACCGCCGTCGACGCCGTCGCACTCAGCTACCACAAGACCGATCCGCCGATGTCGCGGAACTTCGCGGTCGTGCGCATCGAGACGGACACCGGCCTGGTCGGCTGGGGCGAGGCCAGCACCAACTGGGGGCACATGTACCCCACGGTGTTCGTGGCCGCGGTGCGCGACGTGTGCGCCGCACCGCTGCTCGGCACCGACCCGACCGACGTGCGCGGCCGGCTGCGCCAGCTGCACGTCATCCTCGACGGCTACCTCGGCTGGGAGGGGCTCACCAGCCAGGTCGTCGGGGCGATCGAGATCGCTTGCTGGGACATCGTCGGGCAGGCCTGCGAGCTGCCGATCCACCGCCTGTTCGGTGCGGCGAACCGGCCGCTGCGCCTGTACGGCACGGGCACGACGATGTTCGAGGAGACGCCCGACTACCACGCCCGCTACTTCGACGACGCCCTCGCCCACGGTTTCCGTGGCGTGAAGGTGCGCCTCGGGCGCAGCGTCGCCGACGACGTCGCCACGGTGGCCGCGGTGCGCGAGCACGTCGGCCCCGACGCGTTCGTCGGCGTCGACTCGTACTGGTTCCACGACCCCCGGACAGCGCTGGAGGTGGCCAACCGCCTGGCCCCGCTCGGCATCGGGTTCTTCGAGGAGCCGGTGCCGCAGATGCGCGTCGACGACCTCGCGTGGCTGGCGGCGCGCAGCCCGATCCCGGTGGCGGTGGGCGAGCGGGTCTACTCGCCGGGCCAGTTCGACGAGATCGCCCGGCGTGGTGCGGCGAACGTGTTCCAGCCGGACGCCTCGGTGTGCGGCGGGCTGCTGGCGTGCATGGACATCGCCGCCGCCGCCCGCCAGCGGGGCATCGCCGTGTACCCGCACGTCGGCGGGCCGACGATCGTCGGCCTGGCCGCCAACCTGCACTGGGCGGTGGCGGCCGACGTCGACTGGATCGAGTACGACATCGACCCCTACCAGCCGCTGGTCGACTCGTTCGGCTCGATCGGCCTCGGCGACGTCGTCGGTGGCGAGCTCGCTGCGCCCGACGGCCCCGGCCTCGGCGTGGCGCTCCCCGACGACGTCGCCGAGCGCTACCCGTACACCCCCGGCGACACCTACGCCGACGTCTTCCCCGACCACGAGACCGGCCGGTCGAAGACGTGAGCCGCAGGCGCCGTGGGGCGCAGCCCTCGGCGAGCGTGATGTGAGCGAGCGCAGCACGTCGTGACGACGGGACTGGAGATCGAAGGGGATCGGCTCAGCCGCGACCTGGGGCGGGCGATCCGCGGGGCGCGGCAGTCGTCGGGCACGTCGATGCGATCGCTGGCGGCGCGCGCCGGGCTGAGCCAGCCGTTCCTCAGCGCGGTGGAGCGTGGGCTGTCGATGCCCTCGATCGTCACGCTGTACCGCTTGGCCGAGGCGCTTGACGTGCCACCGGCATCGCTGTTGCCGGCCGAGACCGGCGGTGACGTGCAGGTGATCCGCGGCGACGAGGGGCGGCTGGTGCCGTCCAGCGAGCGGCCCGGTTCGGCGGTCGGGCGGCTGCTGCTCTCGGACGAGGACCACGGCCTGGAGGTGTACGAGTACCACGTCGGTCCCGACGAGGACCTCGACGTGTGGTTCGCCCACGACGGCCGCAAGGTGCTGCACCTGATCGGCGGCGTGCTGCGCGTCGACCTCGAGGGCCGCACCCCGGTACGCCTCGGCGCCGGCGACTGCCTGGTGCACGACGCTCGCATCGCCCACCGCTGGACGGTGGAGGGCGAGGACCCGGTGCGCCTGTTCCTCGTCGTGCAGCACGACGGCGGTTGACGTCCAGACTCCCGGTGGCTCGGCGCACGGCGCCACTACGCTCGGCGGCAGGTGCCTGGCGGCGCCGCCGGTCGAGGTTTTGGGAGGAGCACAGTGGCGAAGACGACCGCGGCAGCCGATGACGGCGACACCGATCCGCACGTCGCCGCTGACGCCACCGCCGTCCGCGGGTTGGGCGCTGCCGTCCGGCGCCGGCGCCGTGCGCTCGGCATGCGTCAGGGCGACCTCGCCGCGGCCGCCGGGTTGTCGGTGCCGTTCGTCAGCCAGATCGAGACCGGCTTCGCCTCGCCGAGCCTGATGTCGCTGTTCGCCATCGCCCGCGTGCTCGGCACCACGCCGGAGCGGTTGCTCGCCGGCCCGATGCCCAACCAGGTGACCGTCATCCGCCGCGGCACCGGTCGGGTGTACGCGGTCACCGACGCGGCCAACCCGGCGCTGCGCCGTCAGCTGACCTCGCTCGACGAGCCGTTCAGCGCCGCCGAGTACGTCGTGGAGCCGGGTGCCGATCTCGGTGGCTTCGCCGCCTCGTCGGGCCGCGAGATGATCCACATGGTCGAAGGCGAGCTGATCGTCGACGTCGTCACCGACGGCAGCGAGGTCGCTCACCACCTGCATCCCGGCGACACGCTGATCTACAGCACGTCCGACACCCACCGCTGGCGCCACGCCGGGACCGTGCGGTCCCGCTTCCTCCTGGTGGTCAGCGATCCGAGGCGCGGTGAGCGCCGAAGCGCAGCGGAGGCGGCGAGCACGGGAGGCGCAGGGAGCAGCTTGGCTGCGACTGGAGCACGGACATCGACGGTCAGCGATCCGAGGCGCGGTGAGCGCCGAAGCGCAGCGGAGGCGGCGAGCACGGAGCCGGCGCAACGTCGCGCTCGTGAGGTGCGCAACGGGCGCCGCCAGCGGGTGCGCCGGACATGATCGGGCGACCATCCGAACTTTGATAGCATCAAACTGATGTCTTCTTCGGCGCTGGACGCACTGCGGCCGCTGCGGCTCGGGTTCGGCACGGCGCCGCTGGCCACGCAGTTCTGGGGCAACGAGCGAGATCGAGCGGTCGACGCCGTGCTGCGAGCCATCGATGCCGGGATCACCTGGTTCGACACGGCCCCGCTGTACGGCGCCGGCGAGGCCGAGGAGCGCCTCGGCGCGGCACTGGCGCAACGCCCCGGCGCTTCGGTCGGCGTGGCCAGCAAGGTCGGTCGCACCCTGGGTGCCGACGGTTCGGTCGACTTCGACTTCTCCGCGCCGGCGATCCGCGACCAGCTCACCACCAGCCTGCGCCGTCTGGGTCGCGAGCGGGTGGAGGTGGCCCACGTGCACGACCCCGAGGACCATCTCGACCAGGCCGTCGGCGAGGCACTCCCGGCGCTGGTCGCCCTGCGCGACGAGGGTCTCGTCGGCGCTGTGTCGGTCGGCACCAACGTCCCGGCCACGGCGGCACGCTTCGCGGGGACCGGGCTGGTCGACGTGGTGATGCTCGCCGGGCGGATCACGCTGCTCGACCGCAGCGGCGTCGTCGGCGCGCTCGACGCATGCCGCGCCGCTGGTGTCCCGCTGATCGCCGCCGCCCCGTTCAACAGTGGCGTGCTCGCCCGGCTCGGCGGCGAGTCGTGGTTCGACTACGCCCCGGCAACACCCGACGTGCTCGCCCGGGCCGGGGCAATGGCTGCGGCGTGCGCTCGCGCCGGCGTCGAGCTGCGCGCCGCCGCCCTCCAGCACCCGCTGCGCTTCGACGGCGTGCTCGGCGTCGTGGCCGGCATGGCCAACGTCGCCGAGGTCGACGACGACCTCGCCCTGCGTTCCGCACCGATCCCGGACGAGCTGTGGGCCGAGCTCGACGACCTGGCCGCCGAGGCGCCGGCATGATCACCGTCGAGGACGAGGCGACCAGCGTGCGCGTCGCCGTCGAGCGCGACGGCGGACCGGCCGCCCAGCTCGTCCTGTCGCGCTACGACGAGCTGGCCGACCTGCTTGGTGCGGCCGACGACCCCGACACCGAACGGTGGTCGGCGGCCGATGCGGCCACCACGTTCGCCGCCCAGCGCATGGTGAACGCCGAGGCCCGGCTCCTCGACACCCACCGCTTCGCCGCATGGCTGGACGGCTGGACCGACGACGCGGTGCTGTGGGTGCCGCTGACCGCCACCGTCCATCCGGCCGAGGACCAGGCGCTGCTGCTCGACGACCGCCGCCGCCTCGGCGATCGGGTCCGCTGGCGCGGCGAGCGCACGGCCTGGGGCCAGCAGCCGCCGTCGGTCACGGTGCGCACCGTCGGCACCGTGGAGGCGTGGGTCTCGCGCCTCGCCCCGCAGCGCCTGCTGGTGCGCTCGTCGTTGACGCTCGTCGAGCACCGCGTCGGCGCGGTGGAGGTGCTCGCCGGCCACCAGGTGCACGAGCTCGTCGGCGCCGACCTCGCGCGGCGCACGAAGGTCATCGTCCTGCCGGCCCTCGCGGTCGGGGTGCGCAACATCAGCTTCCTGCTGTGACCGCCGACGCCGCTTCCGCTTCGCCGCTCGACGTCGACGCGCTCGTCGAGCCGGGCCGCGTCCACCGTCGCCTCTACGTCGACCCGGAGGTGTTCGCCCTCGAACGGTCGCAGGTGTTCGCCGCGTCGTGGTGCTTCGTCGCCCACGAGAGCCAGATCCCCGCGTCCGGCGACTTCGTCACCACCGATCTCGGCGGTCGCTCGGTGATCGTCACCCGCGACGGCGACGGCGTGGTCCATGCGCTGCTCAACCGCTGCACCCACCGGGGCACCGAGCTGACCACCGCCGAGCACGGCTGCTCCAAGCGGTTCAGCTGCCCGTACCACGGCTGGACGTTCGCGGCCGACGGCCGTCTGGTGGCCCTGCCGTTCCCCGGCGATCACCCCGGCCACGGCGACGGCTCGCTCGACCTCGGCCGCCTCGCCGTCGGCCGCTACCGCGGCTTCGTGTTCGCCACGCTCAACGCCGACCCGTTGCCGATCGATGAGTGGCTCGGCCCGGCACGCCCGTGGCTCGACGAGCTGATCGACCGTCACCCCGGCGGCGAGCTGGCGGTGGCGCCGACCGCGCAGAAGATGGAGTACCGCGGCAACTGGAAGTTGAGCTGGGACAACGCCGCCGACGGGCTGCACGCCACGTTCGCCCACCGCTCCTACAACGTGCTCGGCCGCGCTGCCGACGTGTCCACCGTGCTGGCCCGCGACCCGGCGAGCACGCCGATGGTGGCCAGGGCGCTGCCCTACGGGCACATGGTCGTGGACCAGCGGCCCGGCATCCCCAAGGGGCCGTGGTCGACGATGCGGCCGATGCCGTTCGCCGACGACATCGTCGCCGAGCTGTCGGCCGAGCCCGACGGCTGCCGAGACCTCGACCTGGCCACGGGCTCGATGCTCAACGTCTCGTTGTTCCCCAACCTGATCTTCGTCGGCAACCAGCTGATGGTCGTGCAGCCGCTGGCCGTCGACCGCACCCGGCTGGTGATGTATCTGACGTTCGCCGCCCAGGCCCGGCCGGAGGTCAACCTGTTGCGGGTGCGCACCGACGAGGACTTCGTCAACTTCGGCACGCCCGACGACCTGGAGATGTTCGAGCGTGCCCAGCGCGGCCTGGCCATCCCGGAGGTGCCCTGGATCGACGTCGGTCGGGGCACGCAGGACCGCGTCGAGCCCGACGGCTCGATCGTCGGCCCGATCACCTCGGAGTCGGCCCAGCGCAGCTACCTGCGCCACTACCGCACCCTGATGAGCGACCCGGCACCCCTCGTCGCCCGCTGAAACCCGGAGCGCTAGGTGCTGCACCGACCGTCTCTCGGTGCCACACTTGTGGCGTGCCGACCACGCGACCACGTCACAGCCTCACCGAGGACGACGAGCTGGAGATCGTGCCCGGCGACATCGACGACGTCGTGTACGGGTGAAGTTCGCCGACACGAGCTGGTGGGTGGCGTTCGGTGTCGCCTCTGATCAGCGGCATCGGTAAGCACTCGAGACCCGCCGCTTGCTCCGCGGGGCGAGCAGGTGTGCACCACGACCCTGGTGATCGGTGAGACCTGGACGTACTTGCGACGCAAGGCCGGGCACGCCGCCGCCGTTGGTTTCGTGGACCGTGCGGATCGCCTCGTGGCGAGGAACGAGCTTCGATTGCTCGACGTCACCGCCGACATCGAGCGACGCGCCTGGATCTTCCTCCGGCGTCATGACGAGCGGATGTACTCGTTCGTCGATGCCACGAGCTTCGAGGTGATGAAGGCCCACCGCATCCGCGAGGCGTTGGCCTTCGACGGCGACTTCTCGGCGGCCGGGTTCGTGGAGCTACGGCCGCCTGCACGTTGAACTGTCCTGTGCTCCGCTCACCGTGGCGCGGTGGTGCTGCACGGTGGTTCAGACGGTGATCAGGGGGAACTGGTCGCAGGCCAGGAGATCGCCGTCGTGGAGGCCGTGGGGGAGCATGCGCCAGAACGCGGCGGTCGTCGGGCCGCGGTCGACGTAGCGCGGCGTCGGGCGGGGCGTAGCGCACCGAGAGGCGGCGCAGCCAGCCATCGGGGTTGGCGGTTCCACCGGCGGCGTGCAGCGCGCCGGCGTGCAGGGCGATCACGTCGCCCGGCGCCATCGTCCAGCGCAGCACGGTCGAGCCGTCGGCGTCCGGGTCGGCGGGCGGCGCGGCACGGCGATCGTGCTCGTCGTCGCCGATCGTCGAGCGGGTGGTGGCGAACTCCACCGGCGCGAACTCCGGGCCGGCGTGCGAGCCGCGCACGACGCGCAGCGCGGCGTCCGGGCCGGCAGGGTCGAGCGCCACCCACAGCGTGACGAACGGGCGGTCGATGTTGTAGTACGGCGCGTCCTGGTGCCACGGGCTCGGCGTCGCCGCGTTCGGCTCGGAGGCGAACCACTGGTCCTCGACGAACACCACCGGCGCGGTCCCGAGGATCGACGCGGCCAGCGCCGGCAGCGCGCCGCCGAGGACCGTGGCGGCGATGTCGGGGTCGTCGCGCCAGCGGAACAGGTCGCTGTCGAGCACCGGGGTGCCGTCAGGCGACAATCGGGCGTAGTGCTCGCTCGGCCGGCCCCGGGTGCGCTCGATCGCCGCGTGCAGCCGCCGGCAGGCGTCACCGTCGAGCACGCCGCGCACCACCACCGCCCCGTCGTCGTTCCAAGCGGCTCGCACGGTCGCGGCGCCGTCGCCGTGCTTGCCCGCTGCGACGTCGGTCTGCTTGCTCACCATGACAACTGCTCCGGGGCGACGCGGGCCAGCACGAACCGTTCGAGCATCGCCACCAGGCCGTAGGCCGCGGCGGCCAGGACGGTGATCACCACGACCGACGACCACAGCAGGTCGTAGCGGCTGTTCACCGCCGACACCGACATCAGGTTGCCCATGCCCGTGCCGGTGGCCAGCCACTCGGCGACCGTCGCCGCCAGCACCGTGGCCGGCACGGCGATGCGCGCCGCGGCGAAGAACGCCGGCACCATCGCCGGCAGCTGCGCCGACATCAGCGTGCGCGGCGCGCTCGTGTCGTAGACCGCGTAGAGGTCGAGCACCTGGCCCGGCGTCTGGCGCAGGCCCTGGGCGCAGGCGACGAGCGTCGGGAAGAACGTAAGGATCGCCACCGTCACCATCGTCCCACCGACGCCGCGCCCGAACGCCTGCACGAGCAGCGGGGCGATGGCCACGATCGGGACGCAGCGCAGCGCGACGGTGAACGGCGTCGCCGTGCGCCGCACCGTCGGCGACAGGTCGAACAGCGCGGCGACGGCGACGCCGAGCAGCAGCCCGAGGAGGTAGCCGGGGATCGCCACCTGGGCGGTCTCGCCGAGGGCGTGGAAGACGGTGTGGCGGTTCCCGGCGGCGATCGGTCCGGACACGAGCGCCTGCCACACGTCGCCCGGGCGCTTGGCGAAGTACGGGTTGAGGTCGTACAGGCGGATCAGCCCTGACCAGCCGACGAGCACGACGGCGATCGTCACCAGCACCTCGATCACCGCTCGCCCGGCGCGCCACGACCGGCTGCGGCGCATGCCGGTGCCGGCCGCCGACAGCAGGATCGACGGCCGCCGCTCACCGAGGCGCCGCCCCAGCAACCCGGCCAGCGCGTACCCGGCCATCGACACGGCCGCGCTCAGCGCGGCCAGCGCCCACAGCTCGTCGGTGCGCAGGGCGCGCATCGCGTTGATCGTCAGCACGCCGACACCGCGTTCGGCGCCGGTGTACTCGCCGACCAGCGCGCCGAGGAACGCGGCCGGCGCGGCCACCTGCAGCCCGGCGACGAAGTAGGGCACGGCGGCGCGGGCCCGCACCGTGTGGAACGTGACGAAGCGGCCGCGGCCGTAGCTGTGCACGAGGTCGACCCAGTTCTGCGGCACGGCGCGCAGGCCGACGAGCAGCGGCACGAGGGTCGTGTAGAACACGGCGAGCGCGGCCAGCGTCACCTGTGGCGTGTCGCCGCTGGCGGAGATGACGCGCAGCAGTGGCCCGATGGCCACCAGCGGCAGGCAGTAGACGACGAGCGAGATGCGCAGCACGACGCGTTCGGAGGTCGGCAGCACGGCGACGAACAGGGCGAGCACGATGGCGGCGGCGTTGCCCCACAGGAAGCCGCGGGCCGCCTCGCCGAGCGTGGTGACGACGGCGCGCCGGTACAGCGTCCAGTTGTCGACGATCGCCCGGACGATGCCGCTCGGTGGGGCCAGCACGTGCTGGCCGTCGAGCACCGTGCGGGCGAGCAGCTCCCAGGCGGCGATGACGACGACGAAGCCGCCGACCGGCCGCAGCACCTGGCCGGTCGGCCAGCGCGACGACTCCCGTTCGCTCGGTGGCGCCGCCCGAGACGCAGCGTCGTCCAACACCGACGTCATGGGTTGCGGGGCGCGGTGCCGGCGTCGCGGTCGACGCCGAGGAGGTCGCCGACCTGATCGACGAGCGTGTGGAACTCGTCGGTGTGCAGATGGGCCGCGTGTCTCGGGCGGGGCAGGCCCACCGGCACCGTGGCGGCAATGCGCCCGGGACGAGCGGTCATCACCACGACGACGTCGGCGAGCAGGACCGCCTCGGGGATCGAGTGGGTCACGAGCAGCGTCGTCGTGCCGAGGTCCTGCCACGTCGGCGGCAGCTCGAGGTTCAGCCGGCGCCGGGTCGGCTCGTCGACCGCGCCGAACGGCTCGTCGAGCAGCAGCAGCCGCGGCGAGGTGACCAGGCAGCGGGCGATCGCGGCGCGCTGGCGCATGCCGCCGGACAGCTGTGCCGGCTTGGCCCGCTCGAAGCCTTCCAGTCCGACGATGCGGATCAGCTCCTGCACCCGCTGCGGGTCGGGTGCCAGACGGGCCAGCTTGCGGGCCAGCGCGACGTTGGAGGCCACCGAGCGCCATGGCAGCAGCGAGGCGTCCTGGAAGGCGACGGCGATCTGCCCGGTGCGGCGCAGCCGCGCCGGCGTGTCGCCGTCGATGGCGACCGACCCGCTCGTCGGCGTCTCCAGTCCGGCGACGATCCGCAGCAGCGTCGACTTGCCGCAGCCCGACGGGCCGACGAGCGCGGTGACGGTGCCGGGCTCGAGCACCAGCTCGGCCGAATCGAGCGCGGCGACGGCCCGCTCACCGTCGCCGAAGCGCTTCGAGACCGCATGGCACGCGACCGTCGGCGCGGCGCGCTGCATCGAGCTCACCACTGATCCGAGGAGCGGCGAGTGCCCAAGCACGGCGGAAGCGGCGAGCACGGCAGGTTTGTCGGCACCCGTCCAAGACGCGGCGAGCGCAGAAGCGCAGCGGAGGCGGCGAGCACTGCCGGCGTCGGGAGCAGCTTGGCTGCGACCGGAGGACGAACGATGCCGCTGTGCGGCGACCGGAGCACGAACATCACGGTTCAGATCTTGGGGCCCTCGGCGTAGATCTCCTCGAGGAGCGAGCGGTCGAACAGGTCGGCCGTGGCGCCCGTGATGCCGAGCTGCTCGTACAGCTTCAGGTTGTCGGCGACGGTCTCGTCGGTGAACCAGGCGAAGCCGTTCTCGGCCGTGACGTCGCTGTACATGATGTCGAGCTGCACCTTGGCCTGGGCCTCCTGCGTCGGCAGGTCGAGGCCGGCGTCGGGGAACATGCTGACGGCCAGCTTGGCGGCATCCAGGTAGTCGGTCTGGTAGTCCTGCCAGCCGCGGATCTCGGCACGCAGCAGCTGCTTGACCAGCTCGCGCTTGTCGCCGGTGAGCGAGCTCTCCAGCACGGTGTAGGTCTGCGACGCCGGGTTGTAGCCGAAGTCGGCCAGCAGCATCGTGTTGTGCTCGATGCCCTGCACCTCCAGCGCCACGGGCAGGTCGATGTAGAAGCAGAAGATCGCGTCGGCCTGGTCGGCGGTGAGCACCGCCGGGTCGTACTGGCTGGGCACCAGCGTCACCTGCGATTCCTCGATGCCGTTGGTCTTCAGGAACGCCAGCAGGCCGGGGTTGTCCGCGCCCGACACGGCGATCCGCTTGCCGACGAGGTCCTGCGGCTTGGTGATGTCCTTGTCCTTCAGCGACAGCAGGGTCTGCGGGCTCTTCTGGTACTGCATGCCGACGATCTTCAGCTTCGCGCCCTGCTCGTTGGAGCGGGCGACACCGTCGCCGGCCGAGATGTTCATCAGCACTGCACCACTGACGGTCTGGGCGTCGCCCGCCACGTTCGGGCCACCCGGGCTGAGCGTGATGTCGATGCCCTCCTGGGCGTAGTACTTGCGGTCGAGCGCCAGGTAGCTGCCGCCGAACTGCACGCTGTGCGTCCACGACAGCTGCAGGCCGGCTTTGGTCAGCGTGTCGGGGATCGATCCGGCGCTCGTCGGCGAGGTCGATCCGGCGGTCGTCGACGCACCGCCGGTGGTGGTAGTGGTGGCCCCGCCGGTGGTCGCCGGCGACTTCGAATCCGATCCGCAGGCCTGCAGGAGCAGGGCGCCGATCGTCAGCGCGCCGGCGCCGGCAAGTGATCGCTCGATCAGCTCCCTCCGCGTGTATCCAGCCATCGGTCCTCCCCGTGCTCACGTCCGAGCCGTGTTGATGTGCTCAAACTTTGATCAGACCAACATTACTCGGCTGGATGTCGGCGGTCGGTCGAGCGTGTTTCCGCCGCGTGAACGTCGTGCCGGAGCGGCGTCGGTCAGGGTTGGGTGAGGTCGTCGCCGAAGCACTGCTCGATCCGGGCCAGCAGGCCGGGCGGCAGCTCGTCGTTGCGGCACTTGCGGGCGATCACCAGGCGCAGCTCGGCGTGGAAGTCGAACGTCTCCAGGCAGTGCTCGCAGCCGCCGAGGTGCGCATGGATCGCCTCGCGCGCCTCGTCGGTCAGCTCGTGGTCGAGGAACTGCTCCAGCTCCCGCAGGGTCTCGTTGCAGTCACCCATGGATCGTTGCTTCCGGATCGGGCACGGGATCGCCGCCTCTGGTGGGGGTCCGTGCGAGCAACCCGCGTTCGGTTGCGAAGTCGGTCAACCGCTTCTGCATCGCCCTTCTTCCCCGGTGCAGGCGGGACATCACCGTGCCGATTGGGATGTCGAGGATCTCGGCGATCTCCTTGTACGAGAAGTCCTCGACGTCGGCGAGCAGCACCGGGAGGCGGAAGTTCTCCGGGAGGTCCTCCAGGGCTTGCTTGACCTCGTCGTCGGTGAACATGTCGAACAGGGTGTCTTCGGCGCTGCGGCTGGCCTCGATGTCGCCGAGCCGCTTGTACATGTACAGGTCTTCGATGTCGGCCAGCTCGTCCTCGATCGGCCGGCGCTGCTTGGCCCGGTACACGTTGATGAACGTGTTCGTCAGGATCCGGAACAGCCAGGCGCGCAGGTTCGTGCCGCCGTCGAACGTGTGGTAGCTGCGGTAGGCCCGCAGGTACGTCTCCTGGACGAGGTCTTCGGCGTCGGATCGGTTGCGGGTCATCCGCAGCGCGGCGCTGTACAGCTGCGGGGCGTACTGCATCGCCTCCGCTGCGAAGTCCGAACGCTCGGCCATGCGCGCACGCTACTTGTCGGGCTTCGCCCGCGATCCAAGACGCGGCGAGCGCCGAAGCGAAGCGGAGGCGGCGAGCACGGTAGGCGCAGGGAGCAGCTTGGCTGCGACCGGAGCACGATCAAGGTCGTCGACGAACTGGTCGACGGCGACGACGAAGCGCTCGAGCATGTCGGCGAGCATCGGGCGCTCGGCGGGGGTGAACGCCTTGAGCATGTGGCTCATCAGCACCATCCGCCGGTCGGCGACGGTGCGATGGCGGGCGCGACCCTTGTCGCTGATCTCGACGATGACCACCCGCCCGTCCTCGTCGGACGGCCGGCGCACGGCCAGATCGACGTTGACCAGGCGCTGCACGGCCCGCGTCGCCGTCGACGGGTCGACCCGCAGCGCCTCGGCGAGGTCGCTCATCCGCCACGACGGGCGCTGGGCGAGCAGGTCGAGCGTGTCCATCTGCCCCTGGTCGAGGCGGTCGTCGCCGGTGCCGAACAGGTAGTCGCGCACCGTGCCCATCCCCGCGCCCCGGCGGATCTCACTCCAGGCGACGGCGATGCGCACCCCGAGCTCGTAGTTCTCGCGGTCGTGCCGACCCCCTGTTGCCGTTGGCATAGCCGCAGTAGGGTACGCGCGGTGGACGAGGGGTCCCAGCACCGGAGCGACATGCCGCAGACGCCGCTGGACGCGCTCGACGTGTTCGGCACCCAGGAGGTGCGGATCACGCCGACGCTGCGCCACCTGGAGATCTACTGCATGCGCGGGCTGCTGACGATCCTGTGGCACGAGCCGCCCGACGATGTCGAGCCGTCCGGCAACGCCCTGGTGTGCTGTGGCGGGGCGATGGGCGGCCTGCTCGGCCCGGCCGAGGGCCTGTACCAGCGCCTCGGCGAGCAGTGGTCGGCAGCGGGTACGCCGGTGCTGCGCGTCGGCTACCGCAAGCCGAACGACATCGAGGCCTGCTCGATCGACCTCGCCGCCGCGGTGCAGCTGGTGATCGGCTCGAACGGTGCCGAGCGGGTGGTGACGATGGGGCACAGCTTCGGCGGGGCGATCGCGGTGCGCGTCGGTGTCGGCCTGCGCGACCTCGTCGCCGGCGTGGTCACGTTCGCCACGCAGTCCGCGGGGTGCGAGGTGGCCGGCGGGCTCGGCGGCCGGCCGCTGCTGCTGTTCCACGGCGACCGCGACGAGATCCTGCCGATCGAGGCCAGCGAGATGGTGCGGATGATCGCCGGCGCCGGCGAGGTCGTGCGCCTGCCTGGCGACGGTCACGCGCTGGCGCGCAGCGGGCCGATCCTCCAGGAACGACTCGACGAGTGGCTGCCGGCGACGTTCGCCGCGCCGACGACCGCGGAGGCGCCCGCCGGTGGCTGACGACGACCTGGAGCGCCCGCCGAGCCTGTGGCCGTGGATCGTCGGTGGCATCGTCGCCCTGTTCGTGATCGGCTCGATCGTCGGCTCGATCGTCCACGTCCTGTTCGAGGTGCTGCTGTTCGCCGCGGTCATCGCCCTGATCGTCTGGGGCGTGATGCGCCTGGTGGGCGGCTCGCGTCGTTGACGACGGTCGTTGCCGACTACAACGTTCGCGATGGCGACCAGCACGTTCGATCCCGACGCCCTCCGCGACAGGTACCGCGCCGAGCGGGACAAGCGGATCCGCACCGATGGCAACGCCCAGTACCGGGAGATCGCCGGTGAGCTCGTCCACTACCTCGACGACCCGTACGTCGCCCCGGTCGAGCGCGAGCCGCTGACCGACGACGTCGACGTGCTGATCGTCGGCGGCGGCTTCGGCGGCCTGCTCGCCGGCGCCCGGCTGCGCCAGGCCGGCATCGACGACCTGCGCATCGTCGAGAAGGGCGGTGACTTCGGCGGCACCTGGTACTGGACCGCTACCCGGGGGCGATGTGCGACGTCGAGTCGTACGTCTATCTCCCACTGCTCGAAGAGCTCGGCTACGTGCCGAAGGAGAAGTACACCCACGCCCCGGAGATCCTCGCCCACAGCGCGGCGATCGGGCGGCACTTCGACCTGTACCGCAACGCCTGCTTCCAGACCGAGGTCACCGAGCTGCGCTGGGACGACGCCGTGGCGCGGTGGATCGTGTCGACCAACCGCGGCGACGCGATGCGCGCCCGCTTCGTGGTGATGGCCAACGGGCCGCTGCACCGCCCGAAGCTGCCGGCGATCGACGGGATCGAGACGTTCCGGGGCCACACGTTCCACACCAGCCGCTGGGACTACCAGTACACCGGCGGCGACTCCGACGGGAACCTCACCGGGCTGGCCGGCAAGCGCGTCGGGATCATCGGCACCGGCGCCACCGCCGTGCAGTGCATCCCCCACCTCGCCGAGGGCGCCGAGCACCTCTACGTGTTCCAGCGCACGCCGTCGTCGATCGACGTCCGCCACAACCGCCCGACCGATCCCGAGTGGGCGGCGAGCCTCGGGCCCGGCTGGCAGAAGCAGCGGATGGACAACTTCAACACGCTGGTGTCGGGTGGCTTCGCCGACGAGGACCTGGTCAACGACGGCTGGACCGACATCATCGGCAAGCTGCTGGTACGGCTGCGCCAGCAGCCGTCGGCGGCCATCGACGCCGAGGCGCTGGCGCAGAACATGGAGCTGGCCGACTTCGAGAAGATGGAGCAGATCCGCGCCCGGGTCGACGAGGTCGTTGCAGATGCAACGACCGCCGAGGCGCTCAAGCCGTGGTACCGCCAGTTCTGCAAGCGGCCGTGCTTCCACGACGAGTACCTGCAGGCCTACAACCGACCGAACGTGACGCTCGTCGACACCAACGGCCATGGCGTGTCGACGATCAACGAGCGCGGCGTGGTGTTCGACGGCGTCGAGTACCCGGTGGACTGCCTGGTCTTCGCCACCGGCTTCGAGGTCGGTACGGGCTACACCCGCCGCTCCGGCTACGACCTGATCGGCCGCGACGGGCTGTCGCTCGAGCAGAAGTGGGACGGCGGCACGGCGACGCTGCACGGCATGTTCACCCGTGGCTTCCCGAACGTGTTCATCTTCTCCAACACCCAGTCCGGCTTCACCGTCAACTTCCCGCACATGCTCGACGAGCAGTCGCGTCACGCGGCCTACGTGCTGCGCCACGCCCTCGACCACGACGTGCGCACGCTGGAACCCACGGCCGAGGCCGAGGCCGCGTGGGTGGAGACGATCCTGTCGCTGGCCCTCGACCGCCTGGCGTTCCTGGAGTCGTGCACGCCCGGCTACTACAACAACGAGGGTCGGCCTGCCGAGCGCAGCCTGGCCGAGTCGCCGTACGGCGCCGGGCCGATCGCCTTCGCCAAGGTGCTGGAGGACTGGCGCGCCGCGGGAACGCTGGAAGGCCTGGAGCTGACGACAGACTGACGCCCTTCGTCGCATCCCGCGTCGTCGAGGAGGAGTCCGTCACATGGCCACCGTGCAGGGCACGACCCAGCATCCCGCCGAGCAGTTGTTCCCCGTCCTGCAGCACGCGGCGACGCAGCTGAAGTACCGCTACGACCCGACCAAGTCGCGGCCTGGCGTGTGGGCGTTCGTGCGGGACGCGTCGCTGTGGTCGTGGGGCTCGCAGATCAACGTCACCGTGCAGCCGGTCTCGCCGACGCAGACGCAGCTCACGGCCCAGACCTACGAGAAGATGGCGATCTGGGACTGGGGGCGTGGCAAGCGCGCGGCGACCAGGCTGCTCAACGCCGCCGGGGCGACGGTCGCGCCCTGACGGTCGAGTCGGGAGCGCGGACGTTGCCCCGAACGGGTGGGTCGTCGCCGCAACGGTTTCGGGCAGCCCGACCGGGGTACTCGTCGGACAACCGTTGAGGAAGAGGAGGCGCCGTGAGCGCATTCGTTCTGTGGCTCATCGCCACGATCCTGGTGATCGTCGGCATCGTGCAACTGTTCCAGGGGCAGTTCATCTTCGGCATCGCGCTGATCGTGCTCGGCTGCCTGGTCGGCCCCGGGGGGTACAGCATCTTCCGGCGACGCGACGCCTGACGGTCGCATCGCAGCGCCGAGTTCGGCTCCCGGCGGGAGGTCGGCCGCGGGCATGATGCCCCGGTGAACGAACGACTCGCCGACCTTCCGCTGCTGCCGACGACGCTGGTCGGCAGTTGGAGCCAGCCGCGCTGGCTGATCGACAAGGACGACCTCGACAGCCACCTGCCCGTGCGCGTCGAGCGGCACTCGCTCTGGCGTGTCGACGACGGGTTCCTCGACGAGGCGCATGCCGACGCCACGCAGGTGGCGGTTCTCGAACAGGTCCGTGTCGGGTTCGACATCGTCACCGACGGCGAGGTGCGTCGGGAGAGCTACTCCAACCGCTTCGTCAACGCGCTGGAGGGGATCGACCACGAGCGGCCGGGTGAGCGGGTGGACCGCACCGGTGCGCTCGTGCCCGTGCCGCGGGTGTCCGGGCCGCTGCGGCGCATCGCCGCCGTCGAGTCCGACGTGGTCGCCGTCGTCCGTGCCGTGACCGAGCGGCCGATCAAGATCACGATCCCAGGCCCGTTCACGATGACCCAGCAGGCGCAGAACGACCACTACGCCAGCGAGGAGGAGCTGGCGATGGCGCTCGCCGACGTGGTCGCCGCCGAGATCGCCGATCTGTTCGCCGCCGGTGCGGACATCGTCCAGATCGACGAGCCGTACCTGCAGGCCCGCCCCGAGCCGGCCGCCGACTACGGCGTCGCCGCGATCGACCGGGCGGTCGCCGGTGCCGCCGGGCGCACCGCGCTGCACGTCTGCTTCGGCTACGGCCGGCACGTCGCCGACAAACCGGCGCGCTACGACTTCCTCGCCGAGCTGGACCGCTCGGCCGTCGACGAGATCTCCGTCGAGGCCGCCCAGCCGCGCCTCGACCTGGCGGTGCTCGACGAGCTGACGTCCAAGCGCGTCGAGCTCGGCGTCCTCGACCTGCACGACCCGGCACCCGAGCCGGTCGCCACCGTCGTCGACCGGATCCACGCCGCGCTCGCCCACGTCCCCGCCGACCGCCTGGTGATCGCCCCCGACTGCGGCTTCAAGTACTTCCACCGCGCCGAAGCCATCGCCAAGGCCACCTCGATGATCGAAGCCGCGCGCATCGTCCGCCGCGAGCTCACCGGCGCCTGAGCCGAGCCTCCCGGGTTTGTGTCACGGCACAGACGCACACGTCGGTTCGTGAGCTGACACGAACCAGGGCGGGTCAGGGCTGTGAGGTCAGGTGGGGGGCGACGTCGGCGGCGAAGCGCTCGATCGACGCGAGGGTCAGGGCCGGGTCGGCGATCGCCTCCTGGTAGAGGGCCAGGCGGCGGGCGCCGGTCGCCTCGACGAACGCGCCGAGCTGCGTCGACCACCTGTTGCGGCGGCCCGACGACGGCGCCCTCGGCGACGAAGCCGGCCATCGACTCGCGGTCGATCGGCTTGCCGTCGGGCCCGAGGTGGCGGTTGGCGGCCTGCGGCACGGACGGGTGGTCGCCGGCGTGGAACGACTCGGTCAGGGCGACGGCGAGGCGGGCGCGCACCGCATCGGTCGGCTCGGAGCCGTCGGTGACGACGACGATCAGCGTGTGCAGGTGATCGGGAGCGGCTGACTCGCTCGGCAGCAGCTCCGCGTAGCGCCGCTCGACGTCGACGCGCATCGTCGCCGGTGTGGCGAAGTAGTGCTGCAGGGCCAGTCCGTGCTCGGCGGCGAAGGCGATCCCCTTGTCGCTGCTCGTCGCCAGCAGCAGTGGTGGGTGCGGATTCGTCCGCGGCGGTGGTTGCAGCTCGGCCTCGTCGTCGCCGGGCCACCAGGCGTCGAGCAGCGTGCGCGCCGTCGACTCAGGCTCGTCGTCCCAGTGCGCCGTGTCGACGCCGAACACCTCGAAGTCGCGGACGTAGCCGCCGCGCCCGATGCCGAGGTCGAATCGGCCCTCGCTGAGCTGGTCGAGCAGCGCGGCCCGCTCGGCCAGCTCGACGGGGTGGTACAGCGGGGAGAGCGCGACCGCGGTGCCGACGCGCACCCGGCGGGTGCGGCCCAGCAGGAACGATGCCGTGGTCAGCGAGCTGGGGTTGATGCCGAAGCGGATGAAGTGGTGCTCGGTGACCCACAGGTCGTGGTAGCCGGCGGCCTCGGCCAGCTCGGCCTCCCGGCGGGTGAGGTCGAACACCGCCTCGGGCGTCGGGCCGAGGTTGCCGCCGAGGTTGAGGAACAGGCCGAACGTCGGGCTCATCGGGTTGCCTCCTGGAAGGCGGCCCAGCGGGCGGCGACGTCGTCGGCCGTGCCGATCCCCGACTGGCCGGCGCCGTCGTGGATGGCCTGCAGGTCGTCGAGCAGCCACCAGATGGCGAACGGGTATGGCCCGAACCACATGTCGCCGTCGACGACCACCGAGTGCCCGGCCTTCACCGCCGGCAGGGCCTGGAACGTCGGGATGCCGAGGATCGCCTCGGCGTCGTAGTAGGCACCCGACATCACCGCGACCACGTCGGCGCCGTGCCGCTCCAGCACCTCGGGCGAGATCGGGATGGCCGACGTGTACGTCGTGTCGGGGATCCCGTGGGCCTGGGCGTCGGGACGGCTGAACCCGGCCTCCGCGACGACCTGCGACAACGGTGCGGCCATCGACACCGCGAAGGGCATCCCCAGCGTGTTGGCCAGGATCGAGATCGACGTCGGCGATTCGGCGAGGGCGTCGTGCAGCTCGTGGATGCGCCGTTCGAACACGCCGATCAGGGGAGCGGCCTGCGCCTCCCGCCCGAACACGGCGGCCGTCATGGCGATGACGTCGCGCCAGGGGGTCTCGTAGGGCAGCGAGACCGCCGGCGCGATCGCAGCGAGCTCCTTGGTGCGCTCCTCCAGCGCGCCCTCGGTGGTGTAGAGGATGAGGTCGGGGCGGGCGGCGGCGATCATCTCCAGGTTCGGCCCGGTCTCGGCGGCACCGGGCTGCAGGTCGATGCCCTCGGCGGCGAGGATCCTGCCGCCGAGGTCCGACTGGAAGGAGGCCACGACCATGACCGGGCGGACGCCGACGGCGAGGGCGTTGAGCGCGGCGTACTCGTCGAGGACGACGACCCGTTGCGGATCGATCGGCACCTCGACGTCGCCGTGCTCGGTGGCCACGGTCCGGGTGTTCCCGGTCGCGGTCCCCGTGGTGGTGGGAGCGGGCGACGACGTGGCGGTGCTCGCCGGCGTGGTGCTGACAGCGGTGGTGGAGGCCGGCGGGCTCGGTGGGGCCGAGGTGGTCGTCGCCGTGCCGTCGCTGCCGCACGCCGCCAACACGATGGCCGCGGCGATCACCGCCATGCTCGGTCCTCTAACCTGACGCCAGGAGTGTTTCGAGTACTTAGTACGCATATATGTCAGGGAACCCTAACAACACTGATTCGCGAAGGCAAGCGCCGCCTCGGGGTCGACCGTCGTCGCTGACGGTCGACCGCGTCGTCGACGCCGCCGTCGCCTGCATCGCCCGCAGCCATCTCGACGCGCTGACGATCCGCGCCGTCGCCGCCGAGCTGGGGACGTCGCCGATGGGCCTGTACCGCTACGTCGTCGACCGTGACGAGCTGGTCGACCGTGCCGTCGACCGGATCCTCGGCGAGGTCGAGCTACCGCCGCATCCGCGGCGCGCTGCCGATCGCCGGGCGTGGCTGACGGCGATGGCCGCCGAGGTGCGCAGCGTGCTCGTTGCCCACCCCGGCGCCGCCGAGCGCCTGATCGTCATGGGCCCGACCGGCGAGCGTGGCTTTGCGGCGATGGACCGGATCTGCCACGTCCTGGCCGACACCGGGCGGAGCCCCGAGGAGGTGGCCGCGACGTACACGTGGCTGATGGTCACCGTCGCCGCCTTCGCCGCCCGCCACACCCGGGCGACATCGCTCGCCGAGACGGCCGGCGTCGAGCGCCCCGCGCTGCGCGACCTGTTCGGCGAGCGCGTCGCCCCGTTCGCCACCCGCTTCCCCCACGTCGCCGCCATCGCCGGCCACTTCGAGACCGACGGCGACCGCAGCGCCGCCGCGGCCGTCGCCCACGTGATCGACGAGATCCTCCGCCCGCGCCGACGTGGCGGGCGTGACGCGACCTGACGGGTCAGCGTGGCCGGTGCGCCGAGGCCGGGCCGGGTGTGACGTGCACGAGCTGGACGGGCTCGAGGATCTCCAGGCGGTGCCACACGCCGCGGGGCACGATGAACGCTTCGCCCGGGCCGATCTCGTGGCGGGTCTCCTGCCCGATGACCTCGAGATCGCCGTCGTCGAGCACGACGCGCACACGGCCGCTGACGATGTAGAGCAGCTCGTCGCCGTCGGGGTGCAACTCGCCCCGGTGCGGCGGCGGTTCGGCCATCCGGGCGACGCCGACCGTGTGACCGTCGACCCGCACAGGATGCCCCGCCGACGCGATGACCTCGGACGAGCCGTCGCGCAACAGCGTGGCAACGACACCGTCGAGCACGAACGCTTGCATCACGGCAGTCTCGCGCCGCGCCGGCACATCGACGTGGAGCCCAGACAGGGAATCGAACCCTGGACCTTTTCATTACGAGTGAAATGCTCTACCGACTGAGCTATCTGGGCGTGGCGGACGAGCCTATCCGAGCGACGGCAGGTCCAGTAGTAGCGATTGCAGCAGCAGCGTCTCGTTCGGGTTGCGGTCCAGCGCCTCCAGCGCGGCGTGGATCCGGCTGACGGCCTGCGCCGGCGCGTCGGCGCGGGGCATGGTGCCGGCGACGAGGGCGTCGCGGTAGGTCGCGGCGATCACCGCCAGGCCGGCGCGCCACTCGTCGGTGCGGTGGCGGCGCAGCTCGCGCTTGTGGCGGTCCTCCAACTGCTTGCGGCCGCTGCCGCGCTCGCCCTGCGACTTGATCCGCGCCTCCAGCTCGGCGACCTCCGCGGCCTGGCGCGCCGCCAGCGGGGCGGCCGCGTTGTCGATCAGCTTCGTCGTCTCGGTGCACAGCTTGACGACCGTCGCGCCGGTGCCGTCGAGACGGCTCGGGATGGCGGCGAACGCGGCGCGGCGCTGGACGAGGCCGCCGTCGGCGGCGAGCAACCGGGCCCGGTCGAGGTCGCCACCGGCGGCCGCGGCGGCGACCACCGCGGCGTCGTGGTCGACGCCCTCGCCCTCCAGCGTCGACACGATCAGCGCGTCGGGCACGTGGCCGAACTCGATGCGCACGCAGCGCGAGGCGATCGTCACCAGCTCCGGCGGCACCTGGTCGGCGAGGACCACGAACGTCGTGCTCGGCGGCGGTTCCTCCACCGTCTTCAGCAGGCGGGCGGCGCCGGCCGCGTCGAGCAGGTGCAGCTCGTGGAGGATCATCACCTTGCGGCTGCCCTCGACCGGGGCGAGGTTGGCGACGCGGATGATCTCGGCCACCTGCTCGGCGGCGATGCGCGCGCCGACGCGCTGGACCTCGCGCACGTCGGGGTGCTCGCCCGCGAGGGTGAGGCGGGCGGCGCGCTGATCGGGGTCGTCGGCACCCGTGAGCACGAGGGCGGCGAACCCCCGCGCCGCCTCGTCCTTGGTCGATCCGGCCGGCCCGACGAACAGGTAGGCGTGGACCGGCCGGCGCGCCGCGTCCGTCAGCTGGCGCACCGCCCGCGGCTGGCCGACGACGCCGTCCCAGACTGACTCGGTCACGGGCACCAGGGTAGCCAGCGCCCACCACGCGAGCATCAAGTGATAGCGTCATGCGGTGATGCCGATGACGCGCACCACGTTCACGCTCGACGAAGCGCTGGCCGAGCAGGCGCGGCAGCTCGGCGTGAACATCTCCGCGGCCGCTCGCGATGGCGTGGCCGCTGCGGTCCGTCAGGCGCTCGCGGAGTCCGACCGCATGGCCTACGCCCGCCGTCCCGAACACGTCGACGCCTTCTGGGACGATGCCGAGGTGTGGGGCGACGCGTGATCCGCGGCGAGGTGTGGCTGGCGCAGGTCGGGCGCAAGCGCCGCCCCGTCCTGGTGCTCACCCGCAGCGAGGTGCTCGACGTGCGTGCGCTGGTGACGGTCGCCGAGATCACGACGGCTCGGCGGGGCCTGAGCGTCGAGGTGCCCCTCGACCGCGAGGCGGTCGGGCTGAGCCACGAGTCGGTGGTCAACTGCGACGGGCTGCACACCGTCGCCCAGTCGACGCTGACCACTCGTGTCGGCAGCGTCGACCGAGCCACGCTCGAACGGGTCTGCACAGCCGTCGGCTACGCCCTCGGCTGCTGAACGGTCATCCCGGGAGCCGTTGGCGGACTGCGGCGAGCACGGCGGCGCCGACATCGTCGACCGGCGCGCCGGCGTCGATCGTCACCCACCGCTCGGGATCGGCGGCGGCCATCGCCCGGAAGCCGGCGGCGACCCGGGCGTGGAACGCCTCGCCCTCGCGCTCGAAGCGGTCGAGCTCGCGGCCGGCGATGCGCGCCGCGAGCACGTCGGGGTCGGCGTCGAGCAGGACGACGAGGTCGGGCCAGCGCCCGCCGACCGCCCAGTCGTTGATCCGGCGGACCTCGTCGACGTCGAGCTCGCGGCCGTAGCCCTGGTAGGCCAGAGCCGAGTAGACGGAGCGGTCGCTGACCACGTGCCGGCCGGCGGCGAGCGCCGGCTCGACCACCTCGGCGAGGTGCTGCGCCCGATCGGCGGCGGTCAGCAGCGCCTCGGCCTCGGGCGCGAGGCCGGTGGTGTCGACGTCGTGGAGGATCTCGCGGATGCGCAGCCCGATCTCCGTGCCCCCCGTCTCGCGGGTGAGCACGGCGTCCAGCGCCGACGCAAGCGCCGCCGCCTGGGTGCTCTTGCCGCAGCCCTCCGGCCCTTCGAGGGCGATGTACCAGCCGCGGCTCACCCTGCGGACTTCTTGGCCGCCGGCGCCTTCTTCGCCGGCGCCTTCTTCGCTGCCGCCGACCTCTTGGCGGGCGCGGCCTTCTTCGCCGACGCCTTCAGCTTCTTGGCCGCCGGGCCGCCCTTCTCGAGGATCGCCTCGCGGCGCAGGGCGAGCAGCTCGTAGGCCCGCTCCTCGGGCATCGCCTCCAGGCGGTCGCCCTTGCCGAGCGAGGCGTTGGTCTCGCCGTCGGTGACGTACACGCCGAAGCGCCCGTCCTTGGCGACCACCGCCTTGCCCGAGACGGGGTCCGTCCCGAACTCGCGCAGCGGCCCCTTGGCCGCCATGTTCTGCCCGCCGCCGCGGCGGAACACCTTCGGCTGGGCGAGGATCTCCAACGCCTCGGGCAGCTGGATGGTCAGCAGCTGCTCCTCGTTCGACAGCGAGCGGAAGTCCTTGCCCTTCTGGACGTACGGCCCGTAGCGGCCGTTGTTGGCGACGATTGCCTCGCCGGAGGCCGGATCCGTGCCGAGCGTGCGCGGCAGCTGCAGCAGCGCCTCGGCGTCGTCGACGGTGATCCGGGCGATGTTCATCGTCTTGAACAGCGAGGCCATCTTCGGCTTGGCCAGCCCGGGCGGCAGGTTGTCGGGCGAGCCCCACTGCACGTACGGCCCGAAGCGGCCGTTCTTGGCGAACACCGGGTAGCCGTCCAGCTCGCCGATCGGGGCGTCGCTCTTCGGCGCGGCCAGCAGGGCGAGGGCGACGTCGACGGTGACTTCGTCGGGGGCCATGTCCTCGGGCAGCCCGGCGGTGTCCTCGCCACGCTTGACATACGGCCCGTAGCGGCCGGGCTTGACGACGATCTCGTTGCCGTCGGGGTCGGTCCCGATCGGGAACGTGTTGACCTCGGCGGCGTCGATGTGGTCGAGGTTCTCCTCGACGAGCCGCTTCAGGCCTGGCAGCGCGGCGTCGTCGGGGGCTTCGCCCTTGTCGGACGTGCCGAAGTAGAAGTCGTGCAGCCAATCCTGCTTCTGGCGCTCGTGGCGGGCGATCGAGTCGAGGTCCTCCTCCACCCGGGCGGTGAACGCGTAGTCGACGAGCTCGTCGAAGTGCTTCTCCATCAGCCCGACGACGGCGAACGCGGTCCATGTCGGCACCAGCGCCTGGCCCTTCTTCCACACGTAGCCGCGGTCCTGGACGGTCTGGATGATCGACGCCCACGTCGACGGGCGGCCGATGCCCAGCTCCTCCAACCGCTTGACGAGCGACGCCTCGGTGTAGCGCGCCGGCGGCGAGGTGGTGTGACCGTTCGGGGTCAGCGACTCGATCGGCACGACCTGGCCGACCGTCAGCGCCGGCAGCAGGGCTTCCTTCTCCTCGGTGCTGGCGTCGTCGGTCGACTCGACGTACACCGCCCGGTAGCCGGGGAACGTGATCGTCGTGCCGGACGCGGCGAAGCGGGTGTCGACGACGTCCCCGATGGCGCCGACCAGGTCGGCGACCGCCGGCGCACCGGCGCGGGCGGCGAGCTGCACGGACACGGTGGTGCCGGTGGCGTCGGCCATCTGCGAGGCCAGCGTGCGCTGCCAGATCATCCGGTACAGGGACAGCTCCTGGCCGTTCAGCTCGCCGGCCACCGACTCGGGCGAGCGCAGCGGCGTCGTCGGGCGGATGGCTTCGTGGGCCTCCTGGGCGTTCTTGATCTTGGTGGCGAACTGGCGCGGCGACGGCGACAGGTACTGCTGGCCGTAGGCCCGCTGCACCTCGGCGCGGATCGCCCCGAGCGCTTCGGCGCTGAGCGTCACGTTGTCGGTGCGCATGTAGGTGATGTAGCCGCGCTCGTACAGGCCCTGGGCGAGGCGCATCACCTGCGACGACGACAGGCGCAGCTTGCGGCCGCCCTCCTGCTGCAGCGTCGAGGTCATGAACGGCGCCCGAGGGCTGCTGCGGTACGGCTTGGTGTCGACCGAGGCGACGGTGAACACGCGCTCGTCCCCGAGCGCAGGCGTCTCGGTCGATTCCAGCGCCGTCGCCAGCGAGCGGGCGCGCGGCTCGTCGAGGACGACGACGTTCTTGGCGGCGACGCCGTCGTCGCCGAAGTCGCGGCCCGTCGCCACCTTCCGGCCGGCGACCGACACGAGCGTCGCCCCGAACGACGGGGCCGTCGCGGTGACGAGGTCGATGCCCCAATAGCCGGCCTCGACGAACGCCATCCGCTCGCGCTCGCGCTCGACGATCAGGCGGATCGACGGGCTCTGCACCCGCCCCGCCGACAGGCCGCGGTTGACCCGGCGCCACAGCACCGGCGACACCTCGTAGCCGTACAGGCGGTCGAGCAGGCGGCGCGTCTCGGCGGCATCGACCAGGCCGTAGTCGATGCCCCGTGGGTTGGCCACGGCGGCGTCGATCGCCGACTTGGTGATCTCGTGGAAGACCATCCGGCGCACCGGGATCTTCGGCTTGAGGTACTCCAGCAGGTGCCAGGAGATGGCCTCGCCCTCACGGTCCTCGTCCGTCGCGAGGTACAGCTCGCTGGCGTCCTTGACCAGGGCGCGCAGCTCCTTGACCACCTGCCGGCCACGGTCGGTCAACTCGTAGGTCGGCTTGAACCCGTTGTCGACGTCGATCGACAGGCCCTTGCTCGGCAGGTCGGCGACGTGGCCCACCGAGGCGCGCACGTCGTAGGCGTTGCCCAGGAACTTGGAGATGGTCTTCGCCTTGGCAGGCGATTCGACGATGACGAGCGGCTTGGCCATGACGCGCGTACTGCTACGTGACGCGATCGGTCCTTGTCAAGGCGCGCGCCCGTAGAAGCCATCGCGAGCTCGAGGAGCGGCGAGCGCCGAAGTGCTGCGGAGGCGGCGAGCACGGCAGGCGAAGCGAGCAGCTTGGCTGCGACCGGAGCACGATCAGACCTGTGATGAGCAGGCCGAGCAGGGAGATCGTCGCGGTCAGCCCGGCGACGATCGCGGCGAGCAGTTCGCCGGCCGGGAAGCTGAACTTCTGGAACGGGATCCGGACCGATCGCGCTGCTTTGCCTCGGTCACTCGATTCGAGATGTGCGCACCGGCGCGGCACATCTCGAATCGGGATCGGTGGGCGCCGGTACGTTGGGCGCATCGGTGTGGCACGGGACGTTCGACTCGGGTGGACGGCCGAGCTGACGGTCGCTGCGGGGGACGCAGCTCGCCGGCCGCGTCAGTCGTCTCGACCGTGGCTGGAGCAGCGTGCTCGTCGACTTCGACGACGAACTGTTGCGCGTGCGCAACATCGGTGCCGACGTCGCCGTCGGTGACTTCGTCGTCGTCGACGCCGACGTCGAGCGCGTCCAGCGCGTCCTGCCGCGGCACAGCGCGTTCGTCCGCCGGGCGTCGTTCGAGGGCAACCGCGCCGCGGCGCACACGATCGCCGCGAACATCGACGTCGTCATGCTCGTCCACTCGCTGGCGTCGCCGCCGAACCAGCGCCGGCTGGAGCGCGAGCTGGTGCTCGGCTTCGACAGCGGGGCCAACCCGGTGGTCGTGCTCACCAAGTCCGACGTCGTCGACGACCCGGCCGACACCGTGCGCAGCCTGGAGGAGGTCGCCCCCGGCGTGCCCGTCCTGGTGGCCAGCGGGATCAGCGGCGAAGGGGTCGACGCCCTGCGCGGCTACGCCGACGGCAACGCGACGATCGCGCTGCTCGGGGCGAGTGGTGTCGGCAAGAGCACGCTGATCAACGCGCTGCTCGGCCGGCCGCGCCAGCGCACCGCCGACGTGCGCGCCGGGGACCAGCGCGGGCGGCACACGACGACGGCAGCCGAGCTGGTGCGCCTGCCCGGCGCCGGCTGGCTGATCGACACGCCCGGCGTGCGCGCCGTCAGCCTGTGGAGCAGCGGGCGGGGGATCGAGTGGGCGTTCGCCGACATCTTCGACCTGATGGATCACTGCCGGTTCCGAGACTGCAAGCACGAGGACGAACCGGGCTGCGCGGTGCACGCGGCGATCGAGGCCGGCACGCTCGACCCGAGCCGGCTGGACAGCTTGAAGCGCCTCGTCGCCGAGGAGGCCGCGCTGGAGGACGAGCAGCGCGAGCAGGACAGGGCGCTGGATCGCCGCGGCGCGCGCCGACCCCGCCCCCGTTGAGCCGGATCGAGGCCGAGTGAGCGCGTTCGTGTCGCGCTGCTGACGACGTCTTTCGCCGCCACCGTCGCGACACGGACGGAACCACTCAGGCCGGGGTGGCGCCCTCGACGGTGATGCGCATGCCGCAGATCTCCAGCTCGCGCGGCGGCGCCGGCTCCGTGCCGGGTGCGAGGTACATGCCGGCCAGGCCCTCCCCGCGCCCGTCGGTGGCGTGGACGAACAGGATCGTGGCGTTGTCGAGCGCCAGCGTCGGGACCGCGCCCTCGTTCAGCTCCAGCTCGAGCAGCTCCGCCCAACGCGCCGCCAGCCGTTGCGGATCCTCGGACTGGATGACGGCGGCGGTGATCCCGCCGACCTGGTCCGTGCGACGGGCGTGCTGCCAGTTCGGGCCGGCGGGCTCCCAGGGACCGTTCGCCATGTCCTCGCCACCGAGCTGCTGGTCGATCTCCAGGAACGAGCCGCCCGTGTCGGCGGGGTGCAGCTGGAGGATGTGGTACTCCTTGCCGTCGTGCGCCATGGCGAAGCGCACGCCCAGCTCGTCACCGAGCCGGGCCTTGCGCGTCGCATGATCGTCGCCGCACTGCAGGATGACCATGTAGCCGCCGTCGCCCTTGCGCCGGTCGAGGTAGCGACCCGCTGCGGTGTTCTCCTTGATCGGGGCGACGACCTCGAGGAACTGGTTGCCGATCGGCATGACGGCGTTGTGGAGGCCGAACACGTCGACACCCGCATCGTTGAAGGCGACGTCGACGCCGAGCTCGGACGTGAGCTGGTCGACGACGGCGTCACGATCGCGGGCGACGAGGGCGATCTGGCGGAGGCGGAGCATCCCGTCATGCTCGCGCTGGGGCCGTCGGTGGCCGGCAGCGGAGTGACCTGAGGACGAGGACGTTGACAAAAGTTAACGTTGACGTAAGATCCTCACCTGTACGAGGAGGATCAGACCATGAGCGCGGCGAAGGAGATGGCGGTGGACGCACCGGGGGACCGCTACAAGTGGACGGCGCTGTCGAACACCACGCTCGGCATGTTCATGGCGTCGCTCGACTCGTCGATCGTGCTCATCTCGCTGCCGGCGATCTTCCGGGGCATCGATCTCGATCCGTTGCAGCCGGCGAACGTCGGCTACCTGCTGTGGATGCTGATGGGCTACCTCGTCGTCACCGCCGTGCTGGTGGTGACGTTCGGCCGCCTCGGCGACATCTACGGCCGGGTGCGGATGTACAACGCCGGCTTCCTCGTGTTCACGCTGGCCTCGATCGCCCTGTCGCTCACCCCGGGCCACGGCAGCTCGGCGGCGATGTGGCTGATCGGCTTCCGCGTCGTCCAGGGCATCGGCGGCGCGCTGCTGATGGCCAACTCGACGGCGATCCTCACCGACGCGTTCAAGGCCGAGGAGCGCGGCATGGCCATGGGGATCAACATGGTCGCGGCGATCGCCGGCTCGTTCATCGGGCTGATCGTCGGCGGTCTGCTGGCCGACGTCGACTGGCGGCTGGTGTTCTGGGTGAACGTGCCGTTCGGCGTGTTCGGCACGGCGTGGGCCTACCTGAAGCTGCGCGAGACCGGGACCCGCAAGGCGGCCAAGCTCGACATCGCCGGCAACGTCACGTTCGCCGCCGGGATGATCCTGATCCTCGTCGGCATCACCTACGGCCTGCAGCCCCATGGCGGTCACGACATGGGCTGGACGGGGCCGTGGGTGCTCGGCGAGCTGATCGCCGGCGTCGTCCTGCTGATCGCCTTCGTCGTCATCGAGAACCAGGTCGCCCAGCCGATGTTCAACCTGAAGCTGTTCCGGATCCGCGCGTTCACCGCCGGCAACGTCGCCGGGCTGCTCTCCTCGATCGGGCGCGGCGGGTTGCAGTTCATGCTGATCATCTGGCTGCAGGGCATCTGGTTGCCGCTGCACGGCTACAACTTCGAGGACACGCCGTTGTGGGCGGGGATCTTCATGCTCCCACTGACCGCCGGCTTCCTGATCGCCGGCCCGCTGTCGGGCTGGCTGTCGGACCGCTACGGGGCACGGCCGTTCGCCACCGGCGGGATGCTGCTGGCCGCGGCGAGCTTCGGGTTCCTGATGCTGCTCCCGGCCGACTTCTCGTTCCCGGTGTTCGCCGTGCTGCTGCTGATGAACGGGATCGGCGTGGGCATGTTCGCCGCGCCGAACACGACCGGGATCATGAACAGCGTGCCCAACGACCAGCGCGGTGTCGCCTCCGGGATGCGCGCCACGTTCCAGAACACCGGGATGGTGCTGTCGATCGGGCTGTTCTTCTCGCTGATGGTCGTCGGCCTGTCGTCGAGCCTGCCGGCGTCGATGTCGGCCGGGCTGGAGGCCAACGGGGTGCCGGCGGCGACCGCGCAGCGGATCGCCGACGAGCCGCCGGTCGGCAGCCTGTTCGCCGCGTTCCTCGGCTACAACCCGATGTCCAAGCTGGTCCCGGCGGACACCTTGAGCTCGCTGACCCAGGAGCAGCATGATGCGATCGTGGGCAAGGAGTTTTTCCCGCAGCTGATCGCAGGTCCGTTCATGGACGGCCTCGAGATCGCGTTCAGCGCGTCGATGGTGATGTGTCTGATCGCCGCCGCGGCGTCGTGGATGCGCGGCAAGAAGTACGTCCACGACGACGGTGAAGCCGACGACGACGTCGAGCCGTTCGGTGCGCCGCGCGCCCCGCACGCGCCGGGGTCTGACAGCCCGACACCCGACGAGTGGGTCCCTGCATGAGTCAGGCACGCCGTGGGGCCGAGGGCATCCGCATCGGCGAGGTCGCCGAGCGGCTCGGGGTGACGACGCGCACCCTGCGCTACTACGAGGAGGTCGGCCTGGTGACGCCGTCGGCGCGCACCTCCGGCGGCACGCGGCGCTACTCGGAGCAGGACTATGCGCGGCTGCTGCGGATCCGCGAACTGCAGGCGGTGATGGGGTTCAACCTCGAGGAGATCCGCGAGATCCTCGGCGCCGGCGACCGGATGGAGCGGCTGCGCGCCGAGTACCGGGGCGGGGTCAGCGAGGAGCGCGCCGTGCAGATCGTGCGTGAGGCGTCGCGGCTCAACGCCCGCACCCAGGAGCAGGTGCTCGCCAAGATCGGCCTGCTGCAGGCGTACCTCGACGAGTTGCACGGCGACGCGGCGCGCTACGTGGCGTTCGCCCGCGAGCACGGCGTCGAGCTGGACGCTGAGCCCGATGCCGCCGACACGGCGGACGACGCGTGTCCGGCGCAGTCTGACGCGGCACGCTCGACCTGACCCCTGCCGGGTCGGTGGCTTTCGGGGCTTCGTATCATGAGGCGCGATGAACGCGCCCGGCCCGCCCCCGGACGGTGGTGGCCGCGACGCGGACCCGCCGGTCGGCCCGCGCGTCGTGCGCATCCCGGCCGGTCCGTCGTCGGGCCGCACCAACCCGGCCACGGGCACGACCGTCGCGGCGGGTCGCCAGCGGGCATCGAACCCGGCCGTGCGCTGGCCGACGTGGCCGCCGGAGCCGTTCCCCGGACCAACCGAGCAGCCGGCGATGCGACCCGCGGCGGTGCGTGTCCTGGCGACGAAGGTGGCGACGCCGCCACCTTCGCCGCAGGTGCGTGACGCGATGCCGCCGACCGGGTCCGTCCCGTCGGTCGAGGCGCCGGCGGTCGTGGCGCGACGTGACTCGACAGCGGTCGTCGCGGCGCAGCCGCAGGTCCCGGCGGCCGCGCCCCGTCGCGGTGGCGAGGAGCCGCGGGGGGCTCGCTGGTTGGTGGTCGCCGTCGTCGTGTTGAGCGTCATGGCCGGTGTCGCCGTCGGGTGGATCGTCACCCGTGGTGACGCGGACCACGGTGGCGATGGCGCGCCGGTGCGGCCGACGGTGCCGGCGACGACGATCGAGCCGACGACGAGCGCCGCGCCGCCGCCGACGGCCGCACCGAGCAACACGGCCGTCCCGGTGACGAACGTCTTCGGCATCGCCGCCGGCACGCCCGCCGATCCGGAGTCCGGCCGCGTCGAGGAACGCTTCGCCGCACACCTCGGCGGCGCCGGTGCACCGGCGACGCCGTCGAGCGCGGCGGCCGTCTACGCGACGTGGTGGCAGCTGTTCGGCGGCGTGCCGTCCGGCGTTGCCGAGTCGGCTGACGGGTTCGCGGTGACCGACCGAAGCGGCCAGGTGCTGGATCTGTCGGGCTTCACGCTCGGTGCCGACGGCAACGTCGCCGACCTCGTCGAGTGCGCCGTCGATCCTGCGGGGGCTCGGACGTGCAACCGGCTCAGCAACGTCGTCTCCTTCGACCCGACGCTGCCGACGGTCGGTCAGGGCGCGGCCGTGTCGTTCCAGCGGCTGGCCGAGCTGCGCCTGCTGAAGGCGCGCACCGTGCGGTTCGTGACGATGGCCGCGACCAAGCCCGTGGCGTCGGCGACATCGCCTGCTGTGGACGTGCGCGTCGGCGACGGTGTGCTGGCCTTCGCCGTGCCCGCCGATGCGGTGCCGCCGACGGTGGACGTGACGCTGACCTACGCGGACGGCAGCTCGGAGACCGTGACCGTCACCGTGTGAGCTGCGCCCGGATGGCGATCGCCCGGTCGAGGCCGGTGAGCGCGAACCGCTCGACGAGCCCGCGCGCCGAGCACACCAGCTCGACGTCGCCGCCGGCGCGCCGCGCCGTGGCGGCGGCGCCCAGCAGGATGCCGAGGCCGGTGTCGTCGAGGACCGTCACCCCGTCGAGGTCGACGATCAGCAGCTGACCGCGCCAGCGGTGCACGGCGCGCAGCAGCTCGTCGCGCAGGATCGGCACGGTGGCGACATCGATCGCGCCCTCGACCGAGAGGACCCCTTGCTCGCCGACCAGGTGCTGTCGGCAGGTCAGCTCCACGGCCGAGGAATCTAGCGAGGACCTCCTCGGCACGGCCGGTGGCCGCCGAGGCGGCGCCGCGCACGCGATGATGCACCCATGCGCGCGCTGATGGCCGCCGACGACGGGACCGGCGTCGCGGCCGTGCTCATCGTCGTCTGGCTTATCGTCCTCGCAGCCATGATCCCGCTGTTCATCCTGTGGATCGTGCGGCTGATCGAAGTGATCAAGCTGCCCGAGGCGCAGTACCAGAACGCCGGGACCGAGAAGCTGACCTGGATCCTGGTCGTCGCCCTCGCCGGCTGGATCGGCGCGCTGGTGTGGCAGTTCGGCAGCACCCGCAAGCGGGTGCTCGACGCATCACCGGTGGTGGCCTGGGGCGCGATGCCGGTCCAGGCCTACGGGGGCACGCCACCTGGGTGGTTCCCCGATCCGCAGAACCCGGCGATGCTGCGATGGTGGGACGGCCGGGTGTGGACCGAGCACCGCCAGCCTCCGCCGCCACGCTGACAGGAACGTCTCATGGCGGCTCCAGCCGCATCGTCGCGGTGGCGGTGACCCGTACGTCAGGAAGGAGCAGCCCGATCAGCGGTACGTCGGTGTGCTCGACGTAGACCACGGTCGCGGTGACCGAGTCGCCGCTCACCGCCACGTCGACGTCGAGCGGGGCGAGGCGCACCGTGGCACGCCCGGCGCCAGCGCCTGCCGCTGCCGCGTCGGCCGACACCGCAGCGGCCCGCGCCGCCTCTCGGGCTGCGAGCTGCACGGCGAGCTGGTCGCGGACGACCACGGCGAGCTGGACGACGCCGAGCAGCATGAGGCACACCACCGGCAGCCCGAGGGCCAGCTCGACGGTCGCCTGCCCGCGGTCGTGCGACTTCCGCGCGGTCAGAACTTGCTGGTGACACTGTCGATCACCCGGTCGAACAGGTTGCCGATCTTGCCGGCGCCACCGCCACCGGTGGCCCAGGCGACGACGAGCAGGGCGATCAGCGCCGCGGCCAGCATCACGAGCGCGTACTCGGTGGTGGCTTGGCCGCGGTCGTCGGAGTCGCTGCGCCACCAGCGCAGCATCAGCAGGAGCAGTCGGTTCATGGCAGGTCCCCTCGTCGGGTGTGCGGAAGGTGGATGCGGTCATGGCACGTGCCACGACGAGAAGGCCCCGACGAGGAGCGGGACGATGGCGAGCAGCACGAACGACGGCAGCGTGCAGACGACGAGCGGGGCGGCGAGACGGACCGGCAGCTGCCGTGCTGCGGCATCGGCGGCCCGGCGACGGTCGGCGCGGGCCTCGTCGGCAAGACGTTCGAGGACGGGCGCGATCGGCAGCCCGTAGCGCTCGGCTGCGGCCAGCGAGTCGACCATCGGCCGCGCCGTGTCGCCGAGCCGATCGGTCAGCGCGCCGAGCGCGTCGGCGAAGCGTTCGCCGCTCCCGGTGCGCGCGGTGACACCGGCGAACGCCGCCCGGAGCTCGTCGGGCAGGTGCGGCTCGGCCGTCGCCAGCGCGGCGGCCGGCAGCAACCCGGCGCGGATGCCGAGCACGACGAGCTCGATCGCGTCGGGATACGCGTCCCGGACGATGCGCGCCCGGCGCAACCGGTCGCGGCGCACGTACCACCACCGTCCGAGGACCACGGTTGCGGCGAGCGCCACCGCCACCACCGAACCACCGGCGAGCAGGAGGGCGACGGTGGTCGCCGCCCCGAGCACGGCGACCGGCCAACGAGCGTTGCGTCGTCTCGCGACCGAGCGCCGCGCCACGGTGGGTCGCCGGAGCTCTCGCCACACGCCCATCGAGAGCAGCACGACCAGCGTGGCCGCGGCGGCGCCCGTCGCGATGGATCCGCCGGTCATCGCCGCACCTTGCCCACGGCCACGGTGCGTCGATGAACGGACCGCACCGCAACACGGATTCGCTCGCTGCGCTCGCTCGTCATCGCCGCATCTGTGGCCGGGTTGTGTCGATGACCGGGTCGCACCGCCGCATGGATTGGCTCGCTGCGCTCGCTCGTCATCACCGCATCTGTGGCCGGGTTGTGTCGATGATCGGACTGCACCGCAACACGGGTTCGCTCGCTGCGCTCGCTCATCGCCCACCTCCGGCGACGACGATCCGGCGCATCCACCACCAGCCGAGGAGGTTGAGCGACAACCCGGCGACGACGCACGCGGCACCGAGCGACGTCGCCGTGTACGTCTGCCGGATCCGCTCGTCCGTCGCCGCCGACCATGCTGCGAATGCCACGGGGACGATCGTCAGCACCCGGCCGCTCAGCCTGGCCTGGGCACTGTGGGCGTGGGCGTCGGCGGCCACAGCCGCTCGTTCGCGCAGCACGGACGCTGCCGCGTCGATGGCGACGGCGGCAGACCCGCCGACGGCTGCGGCGCAGGACAGCGTGTGGACGGCCACGTCGAGCTTCGCCACGATGACCTGCGACCGGCGCGGCCGTGCTGCGCAACGCCTCGGCCAGCGGCATGCCCTCCGACACCAGTCGGCACGCGGGGTGCAGCGCGGCGCCACCCGTATGCTCCGGCGTCACCGCCAGGAATGCCGCCGTCACCGTGCCACCACCGCGCACCTCGCGGGCGATCGCCCCGAGGTAGTCGGCGACGGCCGTCGCCGACGCTCGATGCCGTCGTCGCAAGGGCCACACGGCTCGGCTCGGCGCAGCACGGCCCGGTGGCGTACCAACCGAACGCCGTGGCGGTCGGGGACGAGCGGTCCAGCCGAGGACGACGACGGCGAGCAGGGCGGCGACGACCGCGGCGGCGCTCACCGTCGCCGCCGGTGCAGCTCGGCGACCACGTGGCCGTCGCGCGCCAGCACCCGCACGGCACCGTCCGAGGCGCTGACCTCCACGACGGCGTCGATCCGCCGGCGCCCGTCGCCGCCGCGGGTGACGTGGACGACGACGTCGATCGCCCGGCCGACGTGCTCGCGCACGTCGGCCAGCCGCCAACCTGGTACGTGCTGAACCACGAGCGAGGCGATCCTGGCGAGCACGTCGGTGGCCGAGTTGGCGTGAACCGTCGACAGCGAGCCGTCGTGGCCGGTGTTCATCGCCTGCAACAGCTCGACCGATTCGGCGCTGCGCACCTCGCCGACCACCAGCCGGTCCGGCCGCAGCCGCAGCGCCGTGCGCACGAGGTCGGCGAGGCCGACCGCGCCCACGCCGTCGGGTGACGCCGGGCGTGTCTCGAGGCGCACGACGTGCGGATGGCCGAGCCGCAGCTCGGCGATGTCCTCCAGCGTGACGATCCGCTCGCTCGGCCCGATCCCGGCGGCGAGCGCGTTGAGCAACGTGGTCTTGCCGCTCGACGTCGGGCCGCTGACGACGACGTTGCAGCGTGCGGCAACGACCCGTTGCAGCAGTGCGACGACCTCAGGCGAGGTGAACGCGCCGAGCGCGATCGGCCGCACCGCGAAGCGACGGATCGACAGCGTCGGCCCGTCGACGGCGACCGGCGGGATGACGGCGCACACCCGCGAGCCGTCGTGGAGACGGGCGTCGACGGTGGGACTCGCACGGTCGAGCCGCCGCCCGATCGGTCCGAGCACCTGCTCGATCGCGGCGAGCACGGCCGCCGGCCGCATCGTGCCGACGCGGTCGAGCGTGCCGTCGCGTTCGACCCACACCTCGCTGCCGGCGTTGACCATCACCTCCGTGACGGCAGGGTCCGTCAGCCACCGCTCCAGCCCGCCGAGGCGCGAGCGCTCGGCGACCGGGTCGAACGGCGCGATGCCGAGCACCGCAACAGTCCCGTTCACGCCGCACCTCGCAGCTGGCTCGCCAACGGGCGTGGCAGGCGAGCCTGGAGCAGGCCGGCGTCGACGGCCCGCGCCACCGCCGGGTCGACGTCGACCTCGGCGACCACACCGACGCCGAGCGTCTGCTCGACGTCCCGCGACCGCAGCGCCCGGCCCGCCTCGCGCACCAGCACCACGCCGCTCGGTCGACGCGCCAGCCGGCTGGCGCGACGCAGGGCGAGGAAGCACGGTCGGATCACCAGCAGCGACGTGACGCCGGGGCCGAGCAACGCCGCCGGTGGCTCGCCGGTGCCGGCATCGACGACGGCTGGGCCCAGCACCGGCAGCGCCGCAGCGAGGTCGTCCCAGCGGTCGGCGTCGGTGACGTCGAGCGCGCCGCGGGGGATCAGGTCGAGCCGTTCGCCGACCGGCACCGCCAGCCGGCCGAGCGCGGTGGCGTCGGCGTTCGCCGAGCGCAGCCACTCGGTGACGCCGGGGCCGTGCGGTTCACCGGCGCCGAGCGCCACCGCGCAATCGCCGGCGAGGTCGACAAGCAGCGTCGGTCGGCGCTGGGCCGAGAGCAGTGCCAGCGCCGCGGCCACCACCGTGGTACCGCTGCCACCCTTGACGGACCAGCACACCGCGACGGGCGCGGCAAGGACGGATGAAGAAGTGTCGCCTGCGTGCACGGCAACCCCCGAGAACTCGATGTTCGGCTCGATTGGGGGAAGGTGAGCCCGACCATACCGAGCCTCGCGGGGCAAGGCAACAGCTCGCGGCGAAAGCGAGAGGTCAGTGCACCTCGTTGCGCAGCGGCTCGCCGCGCACGTATCGCCCGAGGTTGTCGGTGAACGCCTCGTCCGCCCGTCGGCGGGTCAGGCGGGTCTCCGCCGCGGCGTGCGGCGTGATCGTCACGTTCGGCAGGTCCCACAGCGGGCTGCCGGCCGGCAGTGGCTCGGTCACGAACACGTCGAGGCACGCCGCGCCGAGGTGGCCGCTGGTCAACGCGTCGACGAGCGCCGGCTCGTCGATCAGTTCGCCGCGCCCGACGTTGACCAGGTGCGCGCCGGGACGCATCGACGCCAGCTCGGCGGCGCCGATCATCCCCCTCGTCTCGTCGGTCAGTGGGGCGGTGAGCACGAGGTCGTCGACGATCCCGAGCAGCTCGGGCAGCCGGCTCGGCGCCCAGATCTCGCACGGCTCGTCGCCGGTCGGGCTGCGGCGGGTGCCGATCACCCGCATCCCGAACTGCCCCGCGAGCCGGGCAACCTCCGTGCCGATCGACCCCATCCCGATCACCCCGACGACGCGGCCTTCGATGTCGGTGTTGCCCAACGGTTGCCAGCGATGCTCGCGCTGCTGCCCGTCGTAGGCGCGCACGTTGCGGCACATCGACAGCAGGTGGAGCATCACGCTGTGGGCGATCGGCACGGCCGACGAGCCCGCTGACGTGGTGAGCCGGACGCCACGCTCGAGGAACGAGCGGAACACCGGGTGGTCGGTGCCGGCGCTGAACGTGTGGAACCAGCGCACGTTGGGCGCCTGCGTCGCCGCACGGATGAACGCCGCAGTGCGCCCGGGATAGAGATCGGCCGAGAAGTGCACGACCTCGATGCGATCCAGTTCGGCGGGCGAGGGCTCGTCGTCGTCACGCAGCGTCGTCACCTCCAGACCGGGCGCAAGCCGCTCCCAATCCGCACCGTCGGTGGCGTACGCCGCCGCCGAGCAGAACAGCACGACGCCACTCAGGACGACGCCACCCGACGCACCGCGACGACGGCTAGCGCGACGAACGCCAGCGCCATCAGCAACCGCTTCATCGGCGCGACAGTACCCCGGCTACCGTGCCGGACGGAGGTGCGAGGGCACCTGGTGGGCTCCACCGCCTTCAAAGCGGCTGAGACGGGCGATCCCCGTCTGGCGGGTTCGATTCCCGTTCACCTCCGCCAAACGACCAGGACTTTCGCGGCTCAGACTGGTCGATTGGTCGTCACCCATGCCGAACGCATCCAGCGCGCCTCGCAGCTCGGGCTCACTGCTCAGCGCAGCAAGGGCGTCTGCATCGTCGATGTCGAAGAACAACCGATCCGAGCTGCGGCAGGATCGTCTTCGGGGCGGCGATCTGCTGGGCGCTGGCGAAGCCCTCGCCGCAGCGCCGGCACACCGCCGCCAGCCCTTCCTCGTTCGCCCGCTCGTAGTAGGCGAGGCCGAGGTCGCCCGGCCGCTGGGAGATGTGGAACAGCTTGCCGAACGGGACGTACATCAGCCCGAGGATCACCGTCAGGGCGTGCAGCGTGTTCAGCGCGGCGTAGTACTGGCCGTGGAGCCACATGCTCGACACCGTCAGGAACAGCTCGGTGACGGAGGCGGCGAACAGGCCGGCGAGCGCCAGGAAGTCGCCGCTGCGCCCGGTGGCCAGCGCCCCCCGGGTCGCGGCAGGAACAGGAACACGCCGCCGAGGACGAGCACGTCGGCGATGTCGAGGGCGTGGTAGCTCAGCCAGCCGATGACACCGTCGGCGTCGAACTCCATGGTGCCGCTGCGCGACACGTACACCCGGTAGCGGTCGGCGTCCTGGCCGACGCTCTGGAGGTGCAGCAGGCCGAGCGTCAGCGGGAACGGCACCAGCGCGGCGAGGATGCGGCCCCAGAACACGAGCTGATGGGCCAGCCGGCGCGCTTGCGAGCGGCGCCGGATGAAGCCCTGCCCGGGCAGGTGGGTGGCGACGAGCGCGGGGAGGGCGACGAGGTTGCGCACCCAGCCTGGCGGAACGCGTCTCAACCGCGGCGGTTGAGCATCGCCGTCGGTGGGCGGCGCATCCACGCCGTGTACCGGTAGATCCCTCCGAAGACCGTGAAGATGACGCCGAACAGGTAGCCGACGAGCCCCAAGGTCACGTCACGTCACGCCACGCCACGCCGATCGAGCGTGGGCGCCCTCCCGGCGGCCATGCCGTCGACGGCGGTCCCGAACGTCAGCTCCGGCTAGGGCCGTCCGACCCTGTCACCCCCTCGTGTCACGATGAATCGTTCCACGATGCAACGCGGCGTAGGGAGCCGCTGTGCGGCGACCGGAGCACGAACGTGACGGCCTCAATCGGCGGCGCCGGCGAGGCGGATGTGGCCCATCCGCCAGACGGCGATGCCGAGGGCGACGGCGGTGACGACGGCCAGCCGGCCGATCGCACCCCAGCCCTCGGGGATGCCGTCGCGGACCAGCCGCAGCGGCGGGTCGTCGAGCAGGCCGACGAACGTCGAGCGCGACAGCCACGTCGGCGAGATCTGGGCGATGCCGGTCAGCGCCGCGCCGAGCAGCCGTTCGACGAGGAACACGATCGCCAGCGACCACACCGCGGTGCGCTTGGTGACGCAGCCGACGGCGATGAACACGGCCACGTAGGCGACCGCCCCGGTGACGCCGGCGACCACCGCGGGGCGGCCGCCGACGGTGCGCCGGCGACGAGCGCGGCGAGCAGGCAGGACGCGCCGACAGCGGCGGCGGCGACGATCGCGCCGCCGATCCAGCGCCCGATGACGATCCGCCACAGCCGCACCGGCGCCAGCCAGGTGAAGTGGAACGTGCCGGCGCGGACCTCGGCGCCGAGCACCGCGTCGCCGACGACGAGCGCGGTGATCGGCATCGTCAGGCTGAAGATCGCCTCGGCGGCGACGTTGGCGAAGTTGTCCGCGGCCGTGTCGTCGAGCGCCCGGGACATCAGCCCGAACAGCACCGCGCCGACGCACGGCAGCAGCACTGCCGCCCACCGCCGCGGCGGCAGGCACGACTGCAGCGTGTAGCGGACGATCGCGACGAGCTGCGATCGCGCCTGCCCGGTGGTGACCGTGTTCGTCATCGAGCCCCCGCTCCCGCCGTCCCCGCCGTCATCCGTCGCGACAAGGGGGGGGAGGCCACGGCCGAGGTCATCGGACGAGCTCCCGGAACAGGCTCTCCAGCGAGTCGTCGAGGGCGCGCACCTCGTGCAGGCGGATCGACTGGTCGCGGGCGACGCGGGCCAGCGCCGTCGCCAGCTCACGGGCCTGGGCTGTCTCGACGACGATGCCGCTGCGCACCGGATCGATCGTCACGCCGGCGACGCACGGCAGCGCGACGAGCGACGCGGCCAGCGGGCGGACGTCGCTGGCCCGCACGAGCACGTGGCGCGGCCGGTCGTCCATCGCGTCGCGGATCGCCCGGTGCGTGCCCGCCGCGGCGAGCCGGCCGTGGACCAGCACGATCACCCGGTCGGCCATCCGCTCGACCTCGTTGAGCACGTGCGAGCTGACGATCACCGTCCGCCCTTCGGCGGCGAGCCGCTTGAACAGGTCGATGAGGTGGACGCGCTGCACCGGGTCGGCGCCGTTCAGCGGCTCGTCGAGCACCAGCACCTGCGGCTCGCAGACGAGCGCGGCGGCCACCTTCGTGCGCTGGCGCATGCCCTTGCTGAACGCGCTGACCCGGCGATCGGCGGCGTCGAGCATGCCGACGGTGCCGAGCGCCCGCTCCGGCGCGGCGCGGTCGACGATGCCGTGCAGGTCGGCGGTGTAGCGGACGAGCTGCCGAGCGGTCAGCCCGCCGGGCACGGCCTCGTCCTCGGGCACGAGCCCGACGACGGCGTGCACACGGCGGTCGTGACGCGGGTCGCGCCCGTGGACGCGCACGGTGCCCTGGTTGACGTCGGTGAGGCCGGCGATCGCCCGCATCAGCGTCGTCTTGCCGGCACCGTTCGGTCCGAGCAGGCCGGTGACCCCGGGTCCGAACGAGCAGCTCAGCTCGGACAGCGCGACCTTCTGGCCGAACCACACCGACACGCCCTCGACGGTGACGCTCGGCTCGTCGACGAACGCAGGATCGCCGCCGTGACGCTCCACGACCTCGGTCATCGCTCCACCCAGCGGTAGCGGTACAGCAGCGTGCCGATGCCGGCGGCGACCACGACGAGGTAGATCCCGACGGCGGCCGGCGCGGCGTAGTCGACGCCACGGAGCATGTCGAACCCGCCTCCGAAGCGGCCGAGGAACACGAGGTCGCGCAGGTACAGCGGGATCGCCAGCAGGTTGACGAGCGCGCCGGGCTCGCCGCCGCGACGCGGGCCGACGTCGTCGCCGATCAGCACGCCGGCGGCGATCGACGTCACCAGGAACAGGCCGATGATCGACGCGCCGGCGACGATGCGCCGGTCGGTCAGCGAGGAGATCGCCACGCCGATCACCGAGTAGTAGACGGCGAGCAGCCCGACCGCGACCGGCACCTTCCAGAGGATGTCGAGGTGCCCGGTGAAGTAGTCGAGGGCGCTGTTGCTGACGAGCATGTTGCCGACGAACAGCACGACCTGCGGCAGGAACGAGAAGGCGAACAGGATCGACGTGATCGAGCCGAGCTTGGCGAGCACGTAGTCGCGCCCGGTCAGCGGCCGGGCGAACATCAGCGGCAGCACCCGCTGGCGGCGGTCGGGGCAGATGACGTCCGGGGCGACGAGGGCGACGAACAGCAGCAACGCGGAGGACACGCCGACGTACTCGCGGTACGAGACGATCTCGAACGTCGTGTCCGGGCGGTCGCGCAGCACGTAGCCGATGCCGACCTGGACGATCGCCGGGATCGAGACGACGCCGAGCAGCACGAACGGGGCGACCTTCTGGCGCCACGAGCGGCGGAGCCCGAGCGCCCGGCGAATCGAGGCCTTGTACAGCGCGAACGTTGCCGCGCCGCGACGCCCGCGTGGCCCGTCGTAGGGCCGGTAGCCACGGTCGTAGACCGCGCCGGCGCCACCGGTCACGAGGGCTCCTCGTGACCGGTCGGCCGAGCGATTGCCAGGGGGCCGGACGGCGGTGGGGTGCGGGGGCGCAGCCCCCGGGTGTCGCAGCTCACGATGGCCCCGTCGCCGGCTGTGCGGCGCTGCGCAGGAACACCTCGTCGAGCGACGTCAACCCGGAGGCCAGCGCGTAGAGCGGCAGCCCGAGCGCGGCGATCGCGTCGCGCAGCACGTCGAGGTCGGCGTCGCCGTGGATGCGCACCTCGACTCGGCCATCGGTGCCGAGGGCGGTCTCACGACCGGTGGCGCACAGCGCGTCGACCAGTGCCGCCCCGCCGTCGCCGACGTCGACGGTGACCGAGCCCGTACGTTCCAGCAGCGACGCCGTCGCCCCGGCGACGACGAGCTTGCCGCCGTCGATCATCACCACGTGGTCACAGACCTGCTGGACGTCGTCGAGCAGGTGGGTGGCCATCAGCACGGAGATCCCGAACGTGCCGAGGCGGGCGATCAGGGCGAGCATCTCCTCCCGCCCGAGCGGGTCGAGCCCGGCGGTCGGCTCGTCGAGCAGGACGAGCTGCGGATCGCCGACGAGCGCCTGGGCCAGCTTGGTGCGCTGGCGCATCCCCGTCGAGAACCCCCCGATCGGGCGGAAGCGGGCCTCGTCGAGGCCGACCAGGTCGAGGATGTCCGACGCTCGCTGACGCGCGGCGCGCGCCGGCAGGCCGCTCAGCTCGCCGAACGTCGCGACGACGTCGGCGGCGGACTGGTCGAGCGGCAGGCAGTCGTGCTCGGGCATGAACCCGAGCCGGGCGCGCACCTCGATCGGGTCGGCGGCGACGTCGACCCCGCACACCTCGATCGAGCCCTCCGTCGGATGCGTCAGCCCGAGCAGCATCCGGAACGTCGTCGTCTTGCCGGCCCCGTTCGCCCCGACGAGGCCGACGAGCCCGCGCGGCACCTCCAGCGTCAGACCGTCGATCGCCGTCACACCCGGGTAGCGCTTGGTGAGCCGATCGACGCGCAGCAGGGGAGCGGTGACCACGATGCCGCCGAGTCTGGCAGCTCGATCCTCGGGCGTGCGCGCGATGCATGGGTCGGCGACGTCTGAGAGGTGTGATGTGTGGGGTGGGCGACTCGGCAGGCGTGACCGAGCTCGAGCTGTGGGAGACCCACGCCGCCGAGCTGGTGCGCTATGCGACGCTGCTGGTCGGGCCGGCCGACGCGTCCGACGTCGTGTCGGTCGCCTTCGGCAAGCTGCGGGCGACCGCGCAGCAGGTGCTCCACCCGCGGCGGTTCCTGCTGCGCGTCGTCACCAACGTCGCCCTCGACCAGCTGCGCAGCGCCAAGCGCCGCCAGCGCCGCGACCTGCTGGCGGCGCTCCCGCCGCTGGTCGCCGAGCACGAGTCGCACGTCGACATCCGTCGCGCCGTGGCCGATCTCGAGGTCGACGAGCGTGCCGTCGTCTACTTCACCTACTGGGAAGACCTCGACCCGGTGGCGATCGCCGAGCTGCTCGGCGTCAACCCCGGAACGGTCCGGCGCCGACTGGTGCGGGCCCGGACCCGACTGCGAAAGGTGCTGTCGTGAACGATCAGCTCGACGTCCTGCTCCACGATGCGATCGGGGAGATCCTCGATCTCGCACCGCCGCCCCCGGCCGTCGGTGCCGCACCCGCGCGCCGCGGGTTCGATCCGCTCCTGCCGAGCGCCGGTCTGCTGGTGCCCGGCGACGCGGCGGTGCCGCCGGCCGGCGGGCCGGCGTCGGTGGGAACCGACCGCGTGGTCGTCGGGACCGGTGCACCGTCGGCCGACGCCGTGCCCGTGGCCGGCGGTCGGCCCGCTGGCGACCAACGGGGGCGCGCCCGTCGCTCCCGACCGTCCGCTGACGCTGCGCCCGTGGCGGGCGGCGCGTCGTCGATGGCTCCTGGTTGACGGCGCCGTGGCGGGCAGCGGTGGACGGTCCCGTCCCCTGGCGACCGCTGGTGCCGGGCGGCGGCGGGGGCTGCTCGCGGCCGCCGTGCTGGTCGTCGCCCTGGCCGGTGGCGCCGGCGTGCCGGCCGTCGCCACACGGCATCGGACGGTGCTGACCCCGGCTGCCTCCGGCTTGGTGCCCCCGGCCTCGGATCCATCGTCGTCGACCGACCAGACCGACCCGCCGGCACCGGCCGATCCGCTTGCCGGCACCACCGGCTGGTACCTGCCGGGGTATGTCCCCGACGGCTACGAACTGATCCAGGTGCAAGGCGGCCGCGCCAGCCGGGCGCCGATGTTCGGTCGTCGTTGGGTGCGCCTCGACCCGGCCACCGGTGCGGTGACCGCCAGCCTGAACACGCGGGCGCTGGCGCCCCAGCCCGGCGAGCCGTTCGACGTCAAGCAGACGCGGGGCCTCACCGTCCACGGTCTGCCGGCGCAGGTCCAGGTGCAGGACAGCGGCGCGATCTCGGTGTTCTGGGTGGAGCAGGGGATGTTCGCCCAGATCACCACCCACGGGCTGGATCGGGCCGACACGCTTGTCGCCGCCGAGGCCGTCGTCGTCGATCCGTCGAACGCCGACGCGACGTTCGCACCCGACGCGATCCCGCTCGGGTTCGACGTGCCGACCCCCGACGGCAGCGCGCCGCCCGGTGCCGTCGCGATGGGGGTCGACCTCAGCAATGGCGACGGCTTCGCCACAGTGAGCATCGGCAGCAGGCCGAACTACGACGGCGACACGCTCGACACGCTCGCCGCGGCGATCCCTGTGGAATCGGGCCTCACCACCGAGCGCCGGACGTTCGACGGGATCGACCTGCTCGTCAGTCGCAGCAACGTCGTCGACGGCCACGGCACGATGCGCACGGCGACGCGGCTCGACAGCGGCATGATCCTCACGGTCACCGGCCGCCTCGGCGCCGACGAGATCGCCGAGGTGATCACCGGGCTGCAACCGGCCAGCGCTGCCGACGTCCTCGCCGCCGGGCGTGCCGTCACCGCTCGGACGCTGACGATGGAGGCCCTCGACCAGGCGACGATGGCCGACGGCACCCGCCTCACCGTGCGCACCGACGGCCGCGGTGCCACCGCCGTCTGCGTCGAGGCGCCGTACGAGCACTGCAAGCGCCAGCTCAGCGAGTCGTCGCTTGTCGGCGACGTGCAGGCGACGATCGTCGGCGTCTTCGACGACGCCGGCCGCACCACCGTCTACTGGTGGAGCACGTCGGCCGAGATCCCGACGCTGGTGCCGTCCAGCATGATCGGCGCCTCACCGACGACGACGGCCACGATCACCGACACCGTGCGCACCGCCGCCGGCACGTTCGTCCAGGTCGACGTCCCCGCCGGTGAGACGCCCCCGAGCTTCCGCCTCGGCCAGGCCGAGTACGGGCCGCCACCCGTCAGCCCGATCGACTACTGACGTTCGTGCTCCGGTCGGGGCAAAGCCTCCCTGCGCCTGCCGTGCTCGCCGCCCCGTGCACCGTCGCCGTGCTGAGCTCAAGCGTCGACAGTGATGCCGATCAGGTCGACGGAGGTCTCCGACGTCGCCAGCCCGAACACGGCGATCGCATGCACGAGCACGCCGGACGTGATCAACATCCGCCCTGCTGGGACGCCGTCGACGATCTCCGGGAGATCGTCGAAGTGCGTGGCGAATCGCTCGACGACCGCGGGAAGCTCGAACACGATGAAATCCGTCGCGGATGGTTCGCCGTTCGGTCCTCGCTCGGATGGGAAGGCACGGTCGAGCTGCTCGAAGAAACCCTCGGTGACGCGGACGACGCGTCGGCCGGTCATCCCTTGTCGACGATGCCGCGCTCGACGAGCAGACGGCGGCCATCGGCGCGAGCCCGGGCGACGAAATCGCTCGGTGCGGATGACAGGTCGGTGGAGGTTCGCGCGTTCACGAGGCGCTGGCGTTCGTCGGGCGTCAGTCGCTCGATGTCGGCGACGGTGCAGATCTCGACGGCATCCATCGGCTACATCGTAGGTGGGTCGCCGCGCGCAGATTGATCAGACGGCGAGGAGGTCGCGGGCGCCGGTGTCGCTGGAGGGGTGGCGCAGCTTGCTCATCGCCCGGGCCTCGATCTGGCGGATGCGCTCGCGGGTGAGGTTGAAGTGCTCGCCGACCTCTTCGAGCGTGCGCGGCTCGCCGCGGTCGAGGCCGAAGCGCAGCTTGAGGATCTCGCGCTCGCGCTCGTCGAGCGGGGCCAGCAGCCGGGCGATCTCCTCCGGGAGCAGCGCGGTCGCGGCCACCTCGAACGGTGACTCGGCAGAGCGGTCCTCGACGACGTCACCGAGCTCGGCGTCGCCGTCCTCGCGCAGTGGCTCGCTGAGCGACAGCGGCTCGGCGGCGAAGCGCAGCGCCTCGGTGACCTTGTCCTCGGGCATCTCGACCTCGCGGGCCAGCTCGGACAGCGTGGCCGGGCGGCCGAGCTTCAGCTCCAGGCGGCTGCGGGCCTTCTGCAAGCGGGCCAGCGTGTCGCCGGCGTGCACCGGCAGGCGGATCGTGCGGCCGGTGTTGGCGATGCCGCGGGTGATCGCCTGGCGGATCCACCACGTCGCATACGTCGAGAACTTGAAGCCCTTGCGCCAGTCGAACTTCTCGACGGCGTGCATCAGGCCGAGGTTGCCCTCCTGGATCAGGTCGAGCAGCGGCAGGCCGGACGCCTGGTACTTCTTGGCGATCGAGACGACCAGACGCAGGTTCGACTGCACGAACGCCCGCTCGGCCTCCTCACCCTCGCGGGCGGCGCGGCGCAGCTCACGCTTGCGGGCCGCGGTGACGTCCTTGGCGGTGTCGAGCTCGGCGATCGCTTCCTTGCCGGCCTCGATCTGCTTCGCGAGGCGGACCTCGTCGTCCTTCGTGAGGAGCATGTACTGGCCGATGTCCGTGAGGTACAGCCGGACCAGGTCTTCCTCGTCGCGTTCGACGCGATCCTTCGCCACGGCCACCTCCGGTAGAGCTTTCGCCGACCTGACGACTGGTCGGAGTGCCGTCACGATACCGAGGCGGTCAAGTGCTCCAACCGTGCGTGCGCAATCGCACAAGCCCCGCCTGATGGTCGGCCTTCGGCCGACCTGTCGGGCGGGCGCTCTGGCGGCCGCGCCCGGGTGTGGCCAAGGCCGGGCCTCGTACAGGCCGAAGCGGCACCTTCCTGGCGCCACCGTCCTCGGTAACGTGCGGTCCGTGAGCGAGCGTGGCGAGCGAACCGACGTCACGGTCGAGCTGGCGATCGTGACGATGCGGTTCGACGCGGCCGACGCCGGCGCGCTCGTCGCGGTGCTGTCGAAGTACGTCGTGCTCACCCGGATGCAGCCGGGGTGCCGCAACGTCGACCTGTGCGCCTCGGTCACCGCGCCGGGCCGCTACCTGATCGTCCAGAAGTGGGACGACGCCGGCGCCCAGCGCGCCCACTTCGACAGCGACGTGATGATCGAGATGGCCAAGGCCTGCAACGGCATCCTCAGCGGCCCGCCCGACATCGACCTGTGGGACGGCCCCTCCGCTCACGATCTGCAGTAGGAGCGGAGCCTCCCGTCAGGCGTCGTGCTGGAGCGGGAGGGTGCTGACCCGGGCGAACGAGGCGCTCGCCATGGCGGTGATCAGGCTGACCGTCAGGTTGCTGTCCGCCGACGCCTGCGGCTCGTCGACGCTCACCGTGCTGATCACGTTGCCGCAGCGCATCGCCCAGACGGTCGTCTCGTGCGGGGCGAACGTCGTGTCCGCCGGCGTCGAGAGGATCAGGATGTTGGCTCCCTCCTCGCAGCCGGGGAACGTCGCCATCAGATCGCTGCCGGCGCGTACCGCACTGAGTTGCAGGTTGACCTGGACACCGTTGACGGTCTGCGAGCAGTCCGTGGCGTTCTGCACGATCGAGAGGCTGTCGTCGAACTGGATGTCGGCCTCGATGTTGTCGAAGTACACCTGCAGCTCGTTCGTCAGGAACTGGCCGTCGTTGGGGTCGGTGCCGAACTGGCGGGCGAACGCCGACGACGAGCGGTTGACCGGCTGGAACGTCGGATCGACCCCGCACAGGTCGTCACCGGCGTTGCCGGGGTTCGTGATCGTGAAGCCCGGATCGGCGGCGTTGACCTCGTCGACGGTGATCAGCGCGGCGCGCAGCTGATCGCCGGGGATGCTCGGCGCGGGGGTGAACGTGACGTCGGTGGTGTCGATCGTCTCCGGGGTGGTGGTCTCCGGGGTGGTGGTCTCCGTGGTGTCCGGGATCGTCTCGACGGAGTCGGTCGTGTCCGGGTCCGTGGTCTCGACCGTCTCGGTGGTGCCGGAGCCCTTCGTGCTGTCGCCACCGCTGACGATGACGACGCCGGCGACGATCAGCACGACGGCCGCCACCGCCGCGCCGAGGACGGCGAAGAGCTTCTTGTTCGACCTCGCCGGCGGACCGCTCGGTGATGACGCCGCCGCAGCGGCGCCCGGTGCGGCGACGCGAGCCGCGGTGAGCGGCGCTGTCGCCGGAGGTGGCGGCGGGACCGGACGAGCAACGGGCTGCGGCGCGGTCGGGGCGGCGCCGGGCAGCGGAGGAGGGGGCGCCGGCGCGGCCGGTGGCGTGGCCACGTGTGGAGGTGGTGCCGGGACGGCCGTGGTCGGCGGGGCGCTGACCGAGATCGCCGTCTGGCCGTGCACGGCCGCACCGAGGGCGATGGCGAACTTCGGGTGGGCGTCGACGGCGACCGGGCGGCCGGTGTCGCGCGGGATCGTGTCGGCCACGAGGGGGATCCGGGAGCTACCACCGACGAGCAGGACGCGGCTGATCTCCGACATCTGCAGGCCGGCGCTGGACACGGCGCGGCGCAGGGCGTCGACCGTCTCGTGCAGCCGTGGCCGCACCATCTCCTCCAGGTCCGAACGCGACAGCGGGACCTCGGTCTGCAAGCCGGGCAGCGACACGGCGATGCGCGTGTCGGTGTCGGCCGACAGGGCCTCCTTGGCGGCGCGGCAGTCGTCGCGCAGCCGGGCGACGCCGGCCTGGACGGCGACGTCCTCGGGGTTCATCGCCGAGATCGCCCCGTCGAGCGCCTGGTCGACGTGGGCGACGATCGCCGCGTCGATGTCGATGCCGCCGAAGCGCTCCATGCCTTCGGGACGGCCGATCAGTGAGAACCCGTCGGCGGTGCGCCGGACCATCGCCGCGTCGAACGTGCCGCCGCCGAAGTCGTAGACCGCGACGACCTGGCCGGGCTCCACCCGATTGCGCGTCGCGTACGACACGGCCGCCGCCTCGGGCTCGGTGAGGAACGACACGCGGTCGAGGCTGAGGCCGGCGAGCCGGGCGACCTCGCGCATCATGTCGAGCTTGTACGGCCCGTAGTTGGCGGGGTGGGTGAGCACGACCCGCTCGGGTGCCTCGCCCTCGCGCTCGGTCACCAGCCGCACGACCTCGCGCAGCAGGTGGCTCATCAGCGACTCGGCGCCGTACGGCGTGCCGCCGAGCACCAGCGGCGTCGGGTCGCCGAGGCGACGCTTGAACTCACGGGCGACCCGGGTCGGCTCGCCGAGCCCGCGGCGCACGGCGACCTCGCCGACGATCACCTCACCGTCGGCGCGCAGCAGGACGACCGACGGCATCACCGGGTTCGACGCACCCAAGGTCACCGCCTCGGCGCGTCCGTCACGCCCGACCGCCGCAGCGGTATAGGTGGTGCCGAGGTCGACACCCAACTGATAGCCCACGCTTCCTCCCGACGAACTCTTTACCATCGTCGCGCACAGCGACGGAGTCGCTCTGGATAACGTTCGCGAGGACACGACGGTTCGAGACCGTCCCCCACGGCGGCCGGTGGTCGCAGGAGGTCGATCGTGGCCAACCCATTCCTCAACGACAAGGCGATGAAGGAAGCGTCGCAGGCCGGTTGGGCCGCCCCCGCGGCGCCCGACATGGCGCAGCGCTCCACGTCGGTCTGGCCGGCTCCGGGTGCCGGCCAGCAGGGTACGTACGTCCCCCCGATCGACGACGGTCCGATCAGCACGTGGCGCTCGGGCGTGATGACCGTCGGCGGGACGATCAGCGCCACAGCGGTGCTGCTGGCGATCCTGCTCGCCTCGGCCACCGCCGGCTGGTTCCTCGGGCCCAAGCCCTACCAGGACGGTGCCAGCAGCAGCTTCCCGATGCTCGCCATCGTCGCCATCCTCGTCGGCTTCGGCTGCGCGATCGCCGTGCACTTCAAGCCGCTGATGGCCAAGTACCTCGGGCCGGTCTACGCCCTGGCCTACGGGTTCTTCCTCGGGGTGATCTCCCGTGCCTACGAGGAGTTCCAGAACGGCATCGTCGTCCAGGCGATCGGCGCCACGCTCGGCGTGTTCGCCGTGATGCTCGTGCTCTACAAGACGAGGATCCTCAAGGTCACCGACCGGTTCAAGCGGATCGTCATCACCGCGACGATAGGCCTGATGGCCTTCTACTTCGTGTCGTTCATGATCTTCCTGTTCACCGGCGGGCGCTCCGGCTCCAGCTTCCTGAACTCGACGAGCCTGCTGAGCATCGGCTTCTCGATCCTCGCCGCCGGGCTGGCGGCGATGATGCTGGCGATCGACTTCGACTTCATCGAGAAGGGCGCCGCCGCCGGCCTGCCCAAGGGGATGGAGTGGTACGCGGCGTTCGGCCTCACCACCACGCTCGTGTGGCTGTACCTGGAGATGCTCCGCCTGCTGTCGAAGCTCCAGTCGCGGTAGTCGCCGCCGCGGCGGTCAGCGGCTGGCGCGCCAGTGCCGCTCGGCCAGGCGTTGCAGCGGTTGGCCGGTGCGCAGGCTGATCGCTCGGATCATCGTGCACCAGGACGGAACGCTGATCCAGTTGTCGACCGGGCGCCCGGTCCGTTTGCCCGATGCGGCTGATCACCGACGGTGCCGGGCGGACCGGTCTGGATCGACGCCGGCGGCTGCAGTCGATCGGCGCGGTCGGCGTCGGGTGCGGCGAGGATCAGGAACGCCAGCCCGAACAGTCCGTTGGGCACGCCGACGGCCAGGACCGTGACGTGTCGTAGCCGGGCGGTCTGCGGTCGCGTGTCGGTCCACACGACGATCCACAGCACCGACGCGAAGACCGCGCCGCCGAGGAGGACGGCGACACCTCCGGTGCCATCCAGGCCGGCCGATGGCCCCGTGTGGCTCGCCACCACCAGCCCGGCACAGCCGGCGGAGCAGAACCCAGCGACGAGCATGGTCACCGCTGGTGCCGGTCGCCGGACGGCTGGTGCCACGGCGTAGGCGAGCAGTGCAGGCGCCGGCGCGACGACCGGTCGGTGCGGTCGCCGCGCTGATGACGCCGTTCACGTCGGGGCGGACAGGACCGGCTTGATCGTCTCGCCCGACAGGGACGATTGCTCGGCCCGGTCGATGTCCTCGAAGGCGAACGTCCCGATCAGGCGCTCGAACGGGAAGCGCCCCTGGCGCCACAGGGCGATCAGCTCGGGGATGAACACCTGCGGGATCGCATCGCCCTCGAGGATGCCCATCACGTTCTTGCCGGCGGCGAGGGCGTTCGGTGCGATCTCCAGCGGTGCGATCTGCACGCCGACGAGGCCGCACGTCCCGGTCTGGCGCAGGGCGCCGATCGCCGTCAGGATCACGTCGGGGACGCCGGTGGTGTCGAAGGCGTACTGCAGCCCGTCGCCGGTGAGCGACAGCAGCTGGTCGGCGAGGTCGGGGTCGGCGCCGTTGAACGTGTGCGTCGCGCCGAGCTCGCGGGCCAGCTGCAGGCGGGCCTCGTTGAGGTCGACGCCGACGATCGTGGCGCACCCTGCGACCTTCGCAGCCATCACCGCGGACATGCCCACCGCGCCGGTGCCGAACACGGCGATGCTCGTGCCGGGCCGGGCCTTCATCGCCACGAGCACGGAGCCGGCGCCGGTCTGCAGGCCGCAGCCGAGCGGGCCGAGCAGCTCCAGCGGCAGGTCGTCGGCGACCTTGACGACGTTGCGTTCGGTGGCCAGCGAGTGCGAGGCGAACGACGACTGGCCGAACCACGAACCGGCGATCGTCTCGTCGCCGGAGCTGAGCGGTGAGGTGAGATCGGTGCGGAAGCCCGTCAGGTTGCGGAGCATGAACGTCTCGCAGTAGGCCGGGTGGCCGGTCCGGCAGTTGGTGCAGGCGCCGCACGAGTCGTAGGACATGACGACGTGGTCGCCGGGCGCGACGGCGGTGACGCCTGGGCCGACGGCCTCGACGACGCCGGATCCCTCGTGGCCGCAGACCATCGGCAGCGGCAGGCCGAGGTCGGGAATGCGCGGCAGGACGTCGGTGTGGCACATCCCGACGCCGGCGATCTTGACGAGCACCTCTCCCGGCCCGGGCTCGCGCAGATCGAGCTGTTCGATCGAGTAGGGGGCCTGGGGGTCGCGGATGACCGCGGCGGTGACCTTCACGACCGAACCTCCTCGAGAAAGGCGAGCAGTGCTTCGTTGAACGCCGCCGGGGCTTCTTGCTGCACCCAGTGGCCGCCGGGCAGGAGCGTGCCGCCGCGGAAGTCCGGGAGCGCCGCGGTCATTCGCTCGATGCCGCCGAGGTCCATCTGGCGCACCGGGTCGTCCTCGCCGGTGACGAACCCGCTCGGCATCGTCACCAGCTCCGGGCCGCGGCCCTGCAGCAATGCGTAGTTGGCGTCGAGGTTGCGGTAGTAGCTGACCGGGCCGAAGAAGCCGCTGGTGGTGAAGCCCTCGGTGTACACGTCGAGATCGGCCTCGTCGAGCCAGCCACCCTCGGGACCGGGGAACGGCAGCGCCGGGACCGGCGGCATCATCGTCAGGAAGCCGGTCCCCTCCATCGGCGGCAGCTCGGTGGCCGGCGGGCGTGACGTGAACCCGCGGCCGCTGGCGCCGTACAGGGTGGAAGCCATGGTGTGCCGGGGGTCGGCGTCGAGCTCGGCCTCGGGCGGGCCGACCTGCTGGAAGTACAGCATGTAGAAGAAGCGGTCGCCGAAGGCCGCCCGCCACAGGTCCGACGGTCGTGCCGGCCATTCGACGAACGGGACGCTGACGGCCAGCACCGCCTTCATCCGGTCGGCGTGGAGGCGGGCCGCGTCCCACACGATCAGAGCGCCCCAGTCGTGGCCGACCCAGACGGCATCGTCCTTGCCGTAGTGGTCGAGCAGGCCGACGAGGTCGCCGGTGAGCTGCTCGATGCCGTAGGCGGCGACGTCACGGGGCGCCGTCGAGGCGCCGTAGCCGCGCTGGTCGGGGGCGACGACGTGGTAGCCAGCGGCGGCGAGCGGCTCCATCTGGTGGCGCCACGAGTAGGCCAGCTCGGGGAAGCCGTGGCACAGCAGCACCGTCGGGTTCGCCGGGTCGCCGGTCTCGTGGACGACGAGGTCGACGCCGTTGGTGGCGATGCGCGACGTTCGGACGGATGCGGGCCAGGTCATGAGGACTCCTGAGATCGGTGGCGGAAGGTGGCATCTTGTCGCGTCGTGACCGGAGAGATGACGGTCGGGGCGCGACACGACGGGGCAGTGCGGGTGGGACGGGGCGCGGGACCGCCGCTGTCAGGCGGCGACCACGCCGGCGGCGCGCTCGCTGATCGACAGCAATTGCGGCCAGGTCAGGCCGTCGCTGTGCCACAGCTCGTCGAACGCCGCGTCGGCGACGTCGCTGAAGCCGTGGCGGTTGCGGAAGTTGTACCGCCAGCGCTGCTCGTTGACCGGGGTGCCGAGCCGAGCGATGCGCCCCACGCAGTACGTCTCCCACGCGGCCAGCTGCGCCAGCGTCAGCTCGTTGTCGGGTGGCGCCTCGCCGAAGCCGCCGGACAGGCGGTCGGCGGCGCGGTGCAGGACCCGGCCGAGCGACGTCGCCGTGGCCACCTCGCTCTGCTGGCGCGGCCGGCGGGTGTCCTCGAACGCGCCGCTGTCGGCGTGCACGGCGATCGCTGCACCGGCTTCTTGGCCGACGTCGACGGTGATCCGCGCCAGCGGCGTGCTCTCGTCGACGGTGACGATCACCGGGCGGTCGATGTCGAGCGCGTCGACGAGCTGCTCGGCGACGCGCCGGATCAGCGCGGCGTCGTAGTCGACGAACGCGAACGTCTCCGGCGCGACGGTGACCGTGCCGCTCATGAAGCGGCGTTCTCGGCGAGGCGGGCGGCGCAGCTCTTCGGTGGCCTTCGCCCGCAACGCCTGGACCTGGGCCTTCGACTCGTGCAGGGCGGCCATGCTGACCTCGGCGATGTCGGCGACCTCGCCGTCGGTGAACCCGGCCAGCTCGCGGAAGCGGCGGGCCAGGCCGATCGGCGACTCCTCGCTGTCGCTGCGGGTGCCGCCGAAGCTGAACATCTTGTCGACGACGCTCTGGAACTCCAGCGCCCGCTTGCGCCGCTCCGGGTCCTGCTCGGTGACCTTGCGCAGCCAGTCGCTGCCCATCTTCACGTGGGTCACCTCGTCGGCGAGCATCCAGTCCTCGCAGAACTCGAGGAACGGATCGCCGGCGAGATCGCCGAAGTCCTTCATCGTCGTGAACACGTCGATGGCCAGGCCCTCCAGGGCGCGGTTGACGCCGGCCAGGCGCAGCACCGGGTCCGTGCTGCAGGCGGCCTCGAACAGGACGGTGTTCTCGGCGAACTGGCCGATCTCGGTGCCCATCCAGTCGCTGAGCTTGACGCTGATCTCGACGTGACGGGCCTCGTCCCACGCCTGGCGGGCCATGTCCAGCTTCAACGCGAACGGCACGGTGTTGCCGGTGGTCGGGTTGCTGTCGGCCCCGGTCGGCCCGGTGCCGGGCACGTTGCTGACGGCGAAGTCGTGGCAGGTCCGCCCGGCGCCTTCGAGTGCCTGGATCTCGCCGACGAAGATGCCGTGCATCAGCCCGCGGGCCGCGTCGCTGGCGTCGGGCCGCGACGGCACCAGGCGGTTGTTGTTGCGCTTCGGCTTCGCCGACTCCTCGGTGCCAGTGGTGCGCCCGACGACGGTGCGCGCATCGGCCATCCGCTGGGCCATCGTGATCTTGCTGAACCGCTCGTCGCGGGCCAGCTCCTCGACCGGGAAGTACGTGCGCATCAGTTGCCTCCGTTCTGGATGGCCGTCAGCGGACCTGCGGCGATCTGTCCGATGGAACCGGGTCCGGCGATCCCGCCGGCTTCGAGCATCAGCTTCTGCAGCCTGGCCTGGTGGGCGACGGCGCGGTCGACCTCCTCGGGCGTCTCGATCAGCGACTGCAGGAGCATCTCGCCCTCGCGCCAGTCGTCGTGCTCGTCCTGCAGGATGAAGTGCAGCGAGCGGAGCGTCGGGGCGTCGGTGATCTGGCTGGTGTTGTTCTTGTGGAACGTGTAGGCGGCGACGAAGTGCGGGATGAACACGCGGTAGACGCCGACGAGCTTCTCGATCGTCAGCTCCGGCGCCTCCGGCTCGGTCATCGCCTCGACGAAGCGGACGAGCGCGTCGTTGGCCGGCTGGGTGAGGCGGTCGGGGTTCATCTCGCGCAGCTCGGGGAGGCGCTTGTGCCACAGCTCGGCGTGCCATGCGTGCTTGTAGCAGTGGGTGCCGAGGCGCATCTTCACGTCCAGCTCGGGCACGGTGGCCACCCAGCCGCCGAGCGCCTCGAACAGCTTCATCTCGGCCCACTTGTAGTTGCCGACGCGCCGCGCCGACTCCTCGACGTCGAACAGCCCGGGCAGCTCCCGCCGGTCCCACGGCGCGAACGGTGCTCTCGGCTTGTACGGATCGGCCACGTGGTCCCCCTGGTCTCGACGGCGTCCTGCGCCGAAGCGTACCGCGCGGTATTGACCGGAGGGTCAGCGGAGGTTGCCGCGCATGTGTGACAGGTACTCTCTCAGTCGGAGGTGGTCATGGTGTCGATCGTGGTGCAGGCCGAGCCAGTCCCACTCGTCATGGACGAGCACGGCACCTTCCGCGTCGGCGGAACCCGGGTCACGCTGGACACGTTGGTGGCGGCGTTCGATCGCGGCGATACGCCCGAAGAGATCCACGAGCAGTATCCGTCGGTCGAGCTCGGCGACATCTACGCCGTCCTGACCTACTCGGTGCGCCACCGCGGTGCCGTCCAGCGGTATCTCAGCGAGCGTGCCCGTGTCGGTGACGCGACGCAGTCGCGCGCTCGAGGAGACGTTCCCGCCTCGCGGTCTCCGGGCGCGCCTGCAGGCTCGATTCGACACGTGACGATCGGGTTCGTTACCGACGAGAACTTCAACCGCAGGATCATCACGGGCATGCAACGGCGCTGCGATCACCTCGACATCGTGCGAATCCAAGACGTCGGTCTGCGAACCGCTGACGACCCAGCCGTGCTCGAGTGGGCAGCCGCGCAAGGCCGTGTCCTGCTGACGCATGACAGGGCGACGATGCCGATCGGCAATGCGATCGTTCAGCTCACGATGGTCGCACAAGCGAGCCTCGACGGCGAGTGGGACGGCCAGGTCCGCTACCTCCCACTGCGCTGAGGGTCGGTCGTGCGTGGCGCCGGCGCGGGTCAGCGGACGGCGTGGGCCGGGCGGGTGCTCCACCACTCAGCTTCGGCGATGCCGAGGTCGCTGGCGGGCGGGCCGCCGTGGCGGTATTCCATGAGCATGGCCCGCCAGGGGCCGGTGACCTCGAGCTTGCCGAGGATCGCGCTCGACGCCCCACACCACGCGGTCGAGGATCACGAAGCTCGCCGGCATGTTCAGCTTGGCGATCACCGCGGCGTGCGGTCCCTTGAGATCGGCCACCCGCGTCAGCGCGTCGCGGACGAACGTGCGGGTGAACGTGAACTCGTCGCTGAGGTACGGCACGTACGGCGCGCTGACGTAGTCGTAGACCGCCTGCGGGGCCAGGCCGTGGCCGGGCTGGAGGAAGCCGACCGTTTCCATCGCGTCGACGAGCCGCTCCGGGTCGCGGTGCACGACGATCGCGTCGAGGCTCGGCTCGAGCTGCGCCCACTCGCCGTGCGTCCAGCGCTTGACGAGCCCGAAGTCGAGGAACGTGACGTTGCCGTGGCGGTCGAAGCGGTAGTTGCCCGGGTGCGGGTCGCCGTTGAACGCCCCGAGGTGATGGACGGCGTGCTGGGCGAAGCGCCAGATCGTCTCGCCGGCACGGCGCTTGGCCGCGGCATCGGCCGTGCGCGCCAGCTCGTCGAACGTGATGCCGTCGACCCAGGCCGTGGTCAGCACGCGTCGAGTGCTCGTCGCCGGGTTGACGTCGGGGATGTGCACGAACGGATGGCCGTCGAAGTGGACGGCGAACTCCGCCTGGTTGGCCGCCTCGATCGTGTAGTCCAGCTCCTCGCGCATCCGGGCGCGCAGCTCGTCGACGAGCGCCTTGGCGTCGAGGCCCTTCAGGGCGAACGCGCCGAACAGCCGGTACAGGCCCTCGGCGTTGTCGAGGTCGCTCTCGATCGCGTCGCCGACGCCCGGGTACTGGACCTTGACGGCCACCCGGCGCCCGTCGCGGGTGACGGCGCGGTGCACCTGGCCGACGCTCGCCGCGGCGACGGGTTCCGGCGACCAGTCGAGGAACACCTTCTCCGGCGCGGCGCCCAGCTCGGTGCGCACGACCGCGGCGGCGGCCTCGGGCGCCATCGGCGGGGCGTCGGACTGCAGCGAGGCGAGGGCGCGCTGGGCGTCCTCGGGGAGCACCTCGACGATGAAGCTGAGCAGCTGCCCGAACTTCATCAGCGCGCCCTTCATCTCGCCCAGCTCGCGGGCGACGTCCTCGCTGCTGCGGATCGCGAAGCGGTCGTCCAGCTCGCTGCGCCGCTCCTCGTCGCGAGCCACGAGGCGGCGCACTCGGTGCGTGGCGTAGCGCACCCCGTTGCGGGCGGTCAGCCGCCAGACCCGCAGCGTGCGCTGGAGGCGGACGCTGCGCTGACTCACCTCACGCCGGGTCGTTCCGGCGCGCCGTCGGCCGCGACGCCAGCAGCGCGTCGTCCAGGGGCTCGCCGGTGACCTCGTCGGTCCAGTACGTGCCGTCGTCGAGGCGCGACAGCGCCGTCTCGACGTCGGCGAAATCGCGCTCGATGCGCTCGGCGTCGAGCGGCGGGGCGGTGTCGGCTGCCGCGACGGGCTCGTCCTCGGGCTCACTCATCGGGGCGCGAGCGTATCCGTCGTCGCCTGGCCGACTGCCCGATCGGACGTTGACCCCGTCGCCCCGAACGGCGACCATCGGGCCGCATCGACGCGCGTCGCATCGGCGCGCCGGAGGGAGGACGTGGTGGCCAAGCGAGTGCCGACGCCGGAGTTCCGCCGGGCGCGCGAGGTGTTCGACGAGCCGCTGCCCGACGGGCCGCTCGTCGTCCACTTCACCGCCGAGCAGTGGGCGGCGATCAGCGAGCCGATGGCGGTGTCGAAGCGCCGCATCGCCGCCGATGCCAAGGGCATGTTCGTGCTCCCCGACCCGTTCGGGGGCTTCTCCGGCTGGTTCGCCTGCGCGGCCGGGTCCGGCGAGGGCGTCGCCTGCATCCCGGAGCTGGTGCGCGTCGGCGGCACGATCACGTTCGGGCCGGGCTGCTCGTGCCTCCGCGGCAAGGACCCGGTCGAGCGCCCGATCGCCGAGGAGGACACCTGCAGCCTCGGCTTCACCAGGACCGGACGGCTGACGTGCCTCGGCAAGTGCGCCGCCGGCCGCACGTGCCGCCTCGTGCGCACCCCGCAGCCCGGCGGCGGCTCGTTCGTGACCTGCGCCTGCGGCTGAGTCGTCGGGCACCGTCCTGTCGCGCCCCGACGGTCGAAACGACCGTCACAGTGCGACAACTCCGGCCCGGCGGGCCGATGCTCTACGGTTGCCCGACGTGGCCGAGGTCCGACTCGACGGGATCACCAAGACGTTCGGTGTCGGCAAGGACGCTGTGCGTGCCGTCGACGACGTCACCCTGGAGATCGCCGACCACGAGTTCATGGTCCTGCTCGGCCCGTCCGGTTGCGGCAAGAGCACGCTGCTGCGGATGGTGGCCGGCCTGGAGGACGCCACTGGCGGCGACATCTTCATCGGCGACCGCCGGGTCAACGACGTCGCCCCGAAGGCCCGCGACGTCGCTATGGTGTTTCAGAGCTACGCGCTGTACCCGCACAAGACCGTGCAGGCGAACATCGAGTTCCCGCTGAAGGTGCGCGGCGTCGGCCGCAGCGAGCGTGCCGCGCAGGCCAAGGCCGCTGCCGAGTCGCTCGGCCTCGGCGAGCTGCTGGACCGCAAGCCGGGCCAGCTCAGCGGCGGGCAGCGCCAGCGCGTCGCCCTTGCCCGGGCGATCGTGCGCCATCCCGCCGTGTTCTGCATGGACGAGCCGCTGTCGAACCTCGACGCCAAGCTGCGCGCCGAGACCCGCGCCGAGCTCGTCGAGCTGCACGCCCGCCTCGACAGCACGTTCATCTACGTCACCCACGACCAGGTGGAGGCGATGACGATGGGCTCGCGCATCGCCGTGATGAGCGCCGGCAGGCTCCAGCAGGTCGGCACGCCGAGCGAGGTCTACGACCGGCCGGCGACGTCGTTCGTCGCCCAGTTCATCGGCACCCCGCCGATGAACCTGCTGCCCTCCGGTGTGCTCGGCGGCCCGGACGTCGTCGTCGGCATCCGCCCCGAGCACGTGCACCTCACGCCCGACGGCGCCCACCTGGCCACCGTCCGCCTCGTCGAGCCGCTCGGCCACGAGACGCTCGTCGCCTGCGAGCTGGTCGGCGCGGTCGCCGGCGGCACCCGGCTCGTCGTGCGCCTCGGGCCGGACGAGACGGCCCCGGCGGTCGGCCAGGACGTGCTGCTCGACCTGCCCGACGAGCGCCGCCACCGCTTCAGCGCGTCGACCGGCGAACGGCTCGGCGACGTCACCACCCCGATCGCCAGACCCGCCGTCGACGACACCGTCCCGGTCGCGAGGGGCGAGGACGGGCCGTCGTCGTGAAGCGCAGGCTGCGTGACCTGCCGATGGCGTTGATGATGCTCGCGCCGTCGATGTTCGTGCTCGGCGTGTTCGTCTTCTACCCGCTCGGCCGGGCGGTCTGGCTCGGCCACATGAGCTGCAACAACGCCGGCGAGCAGTGCGTCGTGCGCGCCGGCTGGCAGCAGTACGTCAACGTGTTCAACAGCTACGAGTTCCGCAACGCGCTCGGCAACACGTTCGAGCTGGCGCTGATGACGGTGCCGCTCGGCCTCGTCCTCGGCGTCGGCCTGGCGGTGCTGGCCGACAAGCACCTGCGCGGCATCGGCATCTTCCGCACGATCTTCTCGTCCACGGTGGCCACCAGCGTGGCCGTCGCCTCGCTGATCTGGTTCGTCCTCCTGCAGCCGCAGGTCGGCATCCTGCCGGACCTGTTCCACGGCATCCTCCCGTCGCTGAAGAACCCCGGCCTGCTCAACGACGGCACGTGGGCGCTGCCCGCGGTGGCGCTGAGCATGATCTGGTCCGGGCTGGGCTTCACGTTCATCATCGTCACCGCGGCGCTGCAGAGCGTGCCGCAGGACCTGTACGAGAGCGCCTACGTCGACGGGGCCGGCGCCTGGCGGCGGTTCACCAACGTCACCCTGCCGATGCTGTCGCCGACGCTGCTGTTCATCGTCGTCGTCAACACCTCGCGGGCGTTCCAGGCCTACGGCGAGATCGACCTGCTCACCCAGGGCGGGCCGAACGACGCCGGCCGCCCGACCGAGACCGTCACCTACCTGATCTACGGCAAGACGTCGAAGATCGCCGGGCAGATCGGGCTGAAGTCGGCCACCGCGGTGATCCTGTTCGTGATCCTGCTGATCCTGTCGTTCGTGCAGTTCGCGTTCCTCGAGCGGCGGGTGCAATATGCCCGCTGAGGAGCGCTCCACGCTCGGGCGCGCCGGCGGCGGCCGCAAGGTCGGCCGCTACGTGCTGCTGGCGGTGGTCGCGTTCGTCGTCGTCGCCCCGATCTGGGCGACGTTGATGCAGGCGCTGAAGACCGGTCCGAACGCGCTCGACCACCCCCGCTCGCTGCTGCCCGTCGACCTGACGCTGTCGACGATGCGCAAGGCCTGGGACCTCGGCGACCTCGGCACGCTGATGCGCAACAGCATCGTCATGTCGGTGCTCGTCACCGTCGGCGTGGTGCTCACGTCGCTGATGTCGGCGTATGCGTTCGCCTTCCTGCACTTCCCGCTGCGGCGCAGCCTGTTCGCCCTGTTCCTGGCGACGCTGCTGGTGCCCGGCGAGGTCACCGTGGTGATCAACCAGCGCACGGTGAGCAACTGGGGGTGGACGAACTCGTACGTCGGCCTGGTCGTGCCGCTGATCGCCACCGGCCTCGGCACGTTCCTCGTGCGCCAGGTGTTCCTCACCATCCCCGGCGAGCTGCGCGAGGCGGCGTCGCTCGACGGCCTCGGCCACCTGCGCTTCCTGTGGGAGGTGGCCGCTCCGCTCAGCCGCCCGACGCTCGGCGCGCTCGGCCTGCTGACCTTTCTCGGCACGTGGAACCAATACTTGTGGCCCCAGGCCATCGTCAACGACAAGGCCCACCGCACCATCCAGATCGGACTGAGCTCCTTGAAGAGCGGCGACGTCAACACCCTCAACCTGGTCACCGCCGGCACCGTGATCGCCGCCCTGCCGATCTTCGTGATGCTCGTCGCCTTCCAGCGCACCCTGGTGCGCGGCCTCACCGCTGGAGCTGTCAAAGGATGAAGAGGACACCGTTCATCGCCGGTCTTGTGGCCGTCGCGCTCCTTGCAGCGTGCAGCTCGGGCGACAAGAAGTCGATCGTCGACGCCGGCAACACGCCGACCACCATGGCATCCTCCACGACGGGGGCGTCGACCACGGCGGGCTCGTCGACGACGGGTGCCGGCTCGTCAGTCCCCGGCAGCGTCGGCACCCCCACCACCGGTGCCGGGCCGACGACCACCGCCCAGGCCGACATCTCGGCGCTCCCGGCGTGTCCCACCACGGCGCTCGACTCGGCGTCGGGCACGGTGGACATCACCGTCTGGGACGGCTTCAACGCCGGCGCGCCGCAGACCGAGTTCCAGAAGCTGGTCGACCAGTACAACGCCAGCCAGTCGAAGGTGCACGTCGAGGCACTGGTCCAGGGCGAGTACGAGGACGTCATCGCCAAGTACCTCCAGGCCGGCAAGGGCGACCTGCCCGACCTCGTGCAGATGCCCGAGTACATGACGCAGACGATGATCGACACCAAGCAGTCGGTTCCGGTGGAGGCGTGCATCCGCGCCGACGGCTACGACACGTCGCCGTTCATCGACGGTGCGCTGCTGGCGTGGAACGTCGGCAACGTCCAGTGGGGGATGCCGTTCAACGTCAGTGACCCGGTGCTGTTCTACAACCGGAAGGTGTTCACCGCGGCCGGGCTCGACCCGGACAAGCCGCCGGCCTCCATCGACGAGATCCGCGAGTACAGCCAGAAGATCATTGCCTCCGGCGCCGCCAAGTACGGGCTGGCGCTCGACAGCGGGTTCGACTCCGGTGGCGGCTGGTACCTCGAGCAGTGGTTCGCCCAGCTCGGCGAGTTCTACGCCGACAACGACAACGGCCGCACCGCCCGGGCGACGAAGGTGCTGTACGACGACGACACCGGCATCGATCTGCTCACCCAGGTGCAGCAGTTGGTCAAGGACGGCCTGGCGATGTCGGTGGGCGACAACGCCACCGGCTTCGACAACCTGCTCAAGCTGGCTGACGCCAAGGAGCCGGCGGCGATGACGATCAACACCTCTGCCGCGCTGTCCACGGCGATCGACACGGTGAAGGGTGGTCAGTTCCCGCAGCTCACCGCCGACGACATCGGCATCGGGCCGCTGCCCGGGCCGAACGGCGCCAAGGGGGCGATCGTCGGCGGGGCGGCGATGTGGATGACCGACAGCGGCAACGACGCCAAGGTTGCGGCCACGTGGGACTTCCTCAAGTACATCACGGCCGCGCAGCAGCAGAGCCAGTTCGCCGCCGACACCGGCTACATCGCCTCGCGCAACGACGCCCGAGACCTCGACCCGCTGAAGTCGCTGCTGGCCAGCGACCCGCGCTTCGCGGTGGCCTTCGATCAGCTCGGGCTGCTGGCCGGTCAGCCCACCGCCGCTGGCCCGATCATCGGTCCACTCCGCGAGGTGCGCACCGTGGCGGCGACGGCGGTGGCGCAGATCTTCGCCGGCGGCGACGTCAAGACAGCGCTCGACAGCGCCGCCCAGCAGTCCGACTCGCTGATCACCGACTACAACGCGCGGAACTGAGCTTGATGGTCGGCCTGCGGCCGACCTGCCCGGCGGGCTCCCTGGCGGTCGCTGTGCGCCCGTCGGCCGCCTCGGTAGGTTGCAGGGATGGCTACACCGTTCCCTGCCCTCGATGGTTCCGCGCCCCGCCAGCAGAAGTTCAGCGAGCCGCCGGAGATGGGCATCGACCCGTCGAAGCGCTACACGGCGACGATGGACACGAGCATGGGCACGATCGTCATCGCCCTCGACGCGATCAACGCGCCCGTCACGGTGAACAACTTCGTCTTCCTCGCCGCGCACCACTACTACGACGGGGTGATCTTCCACCGGATCATCAACGGGTTCGTCTGCCAGGGCGGCGACCCGCTCGGCACCGGCACCGGTGGTCCCGGCTACAAGTTCAAGGACGAGCCGGTCAAGCAGCGCTACCAGCTCGGCTCGGTGGCGATGGCCAACGCCGGCCCGAACACCAACGGCAGCCAGTTCTTCCTGATCAGCGGGCCGAGCGGGATCAACCTGCCGCCGCAGTACAACCACTTCGGGCAGATCGTGAAGGGCCTCGACGTGCTCGACGCGATGCAGAAGGTGCCGACCGGCCGCGGCGACCGGCCGAACGACGACGTGGTGATCAACTCGGTCACCATCACCGTTGCCGACTGACGTCCTGTTCGTGCTCCGGTCGGGGCAAAGCCCCTCCCTGCGCCTGCCGTGCTCGCCGCCGCCGCTTCGCTTTGGCGCTCGCCGCGTCTTGAACGGTGCGTGTGCTGGTGGGTGGGTGCTCCGGTCGGGGCCGAGCTGCTCCCTGCGCCTGCCGTGCTCGCCGCCGCCGCTTCGCTTTGGCGCTCGCCGCGTCTTGAATCGTGTGTGCGGCTGAGCGGGCTCGCAGCCGGGCACTGCGTGGGCCGCGCCTCGGGCTGCCGGCGGCGCGGCGGATCGCCCTTGCTGCGCAGGGCTTCGCCGCGTCGCGGCCGTCGGGGCGGGTGACCCGGCGCCACCTCCGCAGGGTGTTCGACACGATCGGGTTGATCCAGATCGACTCGGTCAACGTGGTCGCCCGTAGCCAGGAGCTGGTGCTGTTCAGCCGGCTCGGCGCACACCCACGCACGCTGTTGCCCGACGCCGCCGACGACGGCGAGCTGTTCGAGTACTGGGTGCACGTCGCCTCGATCGTGCCGGCGGAGCTGTACCTGCTGTGGCGTTGGAAGATGCAGGAGCACGTGTCGGAGCCGAGCCGGTGGGTGGTCGACCTGCAGCGTCGCAAGCCGGGCTTGATTGAGCAGGTCCTCGAACGTGTCGCCGAGGGCCCGCTCGTCGCCGGCGACGTGTCCCAGCGGGTCGGCAAGAAGGGCGCCTGGTGGGACTGGGACGACGGCAAGCTCGCGCTCGAGCACCTGTTCCGTACCGGCCAGGTGACGGCCCGTCGGCGGCGCAACGACTTCGCCCGGATCTACGAGCTGCCCCACCTGCGGCTGCCACCGGGTGCGCTCGATGCGCCGGTGATCCCCGAGCACGAGGCCCGCAAGGAGCTGCTCCGCCAGGCTGGACGGCATCTCGGGGTGGCGACGTTCGAAGACCTCACCGATTACCACCGCCAGGCGAACCCGCCCTGCAAGCCGCTGGTCGCCGAGCTGGAGGAGGAGGGCGAGCTCGTCGCCGTGCAGGTCGACGGCTGGGAGCGCCAGGCCTACCTGTGGCGCGACGCTCGCCAGCCGCGGCGGGTGTCGGCGCGGGCGCTGCTGACGCCGTTCGATCCGATCGTGTGGCGCCGCGAGCGGGCTGCGGCGCTGTTCGGCTTCGACTACCGCATCGAGATCTACACGCCGCCGCCGAAGCGGGTGTACGGCTACTACGTCCTGCCGTTCCTGCTCGGCGACGAGCTGGTCGGGCGCGTCGACGTGAAGGCCGACCGCGCCAACGGCCGCCTGCTGGCGCAGGCATCGTGGGTCGAACCGGGCGTCCCGCCCGAGGCGGTGGCGCCCGAGCTGGCCGAGGAGCTGCACGAGATGGCGGCCTGGCTGGAGTTGGACGAGGTGGTCGCCGTCGATCGGGGCGACCTCGCCCCGTTGCTCGCCGACTGCCTGCGAGCCGGCCCGCCGTGAGGCCCGCCCGCCCGGTCGTCGCCGCGCAGGCTTTGTGCCAGCACACAGGCCGACGTGTGGGTCTGTGCGCTGACACAAATGTCAGGTGCCAGCAGGCGGTCAGGCATCCTCCGGGTTTGTGTCAGCGCACAAAGCGACGTGTGCGTTTGTGTGCTGACACAGATCCGGCGGTGGCGCCGTGGTGACGGCCGCGGCGTTCGTGCCGGTGGCGGTGACGTCGCGATCGGGGATGGACGAGTCGGTGCATCTGGGCTGCGGTGCGCCGGCCCACGCATTCTCGTTGGTCGGCCTGGCGCGCGCCTTCGCCGCGCTCGCCCGTGCCGGAGGCGCGGTGCCGGTGGCGATGCGCGCGCATCCCGAGTTGGTCGGCGGGGCGCGGCGGGACGTCACCGACCTGATGCGCGGCGTGCCGGGGCTGATGGCCAAGGACGGCACCGAGGGCGTGTTCGCCGCCGCTCTCCCCGACGGCCGGGCGGTGGCGCTGAAGATCGGCGACGGCGCCAGCCGGGCTCGGCCGGCAGTGATGCTCGCCGCGCTCGAACGCCTCGGTGTCGACACCTCGGCCGCTGCACCGGCGATGGCGCAGCACGTGCTCGGCCACGGCGCGCCCGTCGGCGACGTGAGATCCTTGCTCCCATGACCGCCTCTCCTGCCGTTCGTGTCGCGCCGATGACCGAGATCTCGACGGCTGGCACCGCGACATGAGCGAGCCCAGCCCTGCTGCAGTGCACGTTCGTGTCGCGTCGTTGACCGCCCTTCTCACGGTCAGGGGCGCGACATGAACGCGATCCCGTTCGTCACGCTCGCCGACCCGCACTACGGCGAGGTGGTCCAGGTGTCGCCGCTGATCCGCCGGGTGATCGCCCGCAACCCGTCGAAGTACACGTACTTCGGCACCGGCACCTACATCGTCGGGCACGGCGACGTCGCCGTGATCGATCCCGGCCCGACGATCGACGGCCACCGCGACGCCCTCGCCGCGGCGCTTGCCGGCGAGACCGTGCGGACGATCCTCGTCACCCACTGCCACGGCGACCACTCGCCGCTCGCCGCGTGGCTGAAGGAGACCACCGGCGCGCCGACGGTCGCGTTCGGGCCGCACGGTGCCGTCGACGAGGAGCCCGACGAGCCGGATCCGCAGGACGTCTCGCCGGCCGACGAGTCCGAGGCGCCTGACCCGCACGACGAACCCAAGGAGACCCTCGACCTCGACTTCGACCCGGACGTGCGCGTCGCCGACGGCGACGTCGCTGCGACCGGACCCGGGTACACGGTGCGCGCCGTGCACACGCCGGGCCACACGTCGAACCACACCTGCTTCGCGCTGGGCGAAGAGCGGGCGCTGTTCACCGGCGACCACGTCATGGGTTGGAGTACGACGATCGTCTCACCGCCCGACGGCGACATGCGCGCCTACGTCGACTCGCTGCGCAAGGTGCAGGGCCGTGCCGATGCGTCGTTGTGGCCGACGCACGGCGCGCCGGTCACCGACCCGGCCCCGTTTCTGCAGGCCTACCTCGACCACCGCCTCGAACGTGAGGCGCAAGTGCTGGATATGGTCCGCGCCGGCGTCACCAAGATCGTCGACATCGTCGACGTCCTGTACGCCGACGTGAAGCCCGAGCTGCACAAGCCCGCCCGCCGCAGCGTCCTCGCTCACCTCGTCAAGCTCGTCGACGACGGCCACGTCGCCTGCGACACCGACCGCCCGCGAGTGAGGTCCCACTACGCCCCCGCCTGACCCGACGCGGACCGTGCCCAGGTGAGGGAGGGTGCGGCCGAAGGCCGCTCCTCACAAGCTCGACCGAGATGAGCGGGCGTCAGCGAGCGAATCGAGCGTCGAAACCCTCAGTGGTATTGCTCGAGGATGCTGGTCTCGGTGACGTGGTGGAGCGTCTCCTTGATCGCCAGCGCGAGCGTCTCGTCGATGCCGGGGACCGCGGCGATCTCGGCGGCGGTGGCGCGTTGCAGCTTGGCCAGCTCGCCGAAGTGGGTGGTGACCGCCAGGGCCAGCTCCGGTGACAGGTGCTGCACGCGTGCCAGCAGGCGCAGGCCCTTCGGCGAGGCCGAGGTGTCGCCGTCGTGCGGCGTGCCGGCGAACGCGTCGGCGATCGTCGGGTAGTCGGCGAGCACCAGCTCCAGCTCGTTCTCCAGCTCGCCGAACACCTCGTCGAGCTGCAAGCGAAGCAGGCGGGCGTCGACGCCCAGCTCGATGATCATCGTCTCGATCTCGGCGGCGATGCGTCGCACCATCTCGCCGCGCTGCACGACCGCGGCGACGTCACGAACCGTCACGACGTCCTCCACCTCCAAAGCGGTGAGGTTGGCGAGCGCGTCGTCGAGGCGGGCCTTGTAGCGCTCCAGCGTCTGCAGCGCCTGGTTGGCACGATCGAGCAACCGGCCGATGTCCTGCAGCTGGTGCTTGAGGCCACCGGCGTAGACGTTGATGACGCTCATCTCCTCGCTGATGGAGATGACCGGCACCTGCAGCGAGCGGGCGACGCGCTCGGACGTGCGATGGCGCGTCCCGGTCTCGCTGGTGGGCACCGTCGGGTCCGGGACGAGGTGGACGTTGGCTCGGGCGATGCGCGACGCGTTGGCGCCGAGGATGATCGCCCCGTCCATCTTTGCCAGCTCGGACAGGCGCTGCGGCGTGAACTCGGTGTCGAGCAGGAACCCGCCCGTGCAGATTGCCAGGACGTCGGGCGTGTCGGCGAGCACGAGCAGCGCACCCATCTTCGCCCGCACGATCCGCTCCAAGCCGTCGCGCAGCGGCTTGCCCGGCGCGACCATCGCCAGCGCGGCGTGGAGCGCGTCGTTGGCCGTGCTCGGCGGATTCATGTGCAGATTCTACGGAGCGGGGCCGTGGTCCGCAGCGGCGAACGGCCGCAGCACCGTGACGTTCGGCGGGTAGGTGGATGCATCGGCGCCGGCTGCGCGGTCCGGCGGAGGCGCTGGTTCCCGAGGCATGGGACGGGGTGGCGGTGGTGCCGGCGGCGTCGCTCGCCGGCCCGTCGCCGGGTGCTCGCCGCGGCCCAGGCCGACGAGCTGCAGTGCGTGGGCGATGCTGCCCGCCCGCAGCAGGGCGATGCCGTCGACGTCCGGGGTGTTCGTCGGCACGACCGCGGCGGCGAAGCCCATCCGTGCCGCCTCGGCAAGCCGGCGCTGGGCTTGCGCCGCCTGGCGCAGCTCGCCGGCCAGGCCGACCTCGCCGAACATGACGACGTCGTCGGGCAGCGGACGGTCGAGCCGGGCGCCCGCCACCGCCAGGCACACGGCGAGGTCAGCGCCCGGCTCGGTGAGCCGCACCCCACCGACGGCAGAGGCGAACACCTCGTGCTGGGCCATCGACATCGCCGCCCGCCGTTCCAGCACCGCCAAGAGGAGCGCCAACCGCCCCGGATCGATCCCCTGCGCGCTGCGCCGCGGCGGCACGGCGGACTGCACCGGGTTGGTGAGCGCTTGGACCTCGACGAGCAGGGGCCGGTGCCCGTCCAGCGTCGGCGTGACCGCCGAGCCCGGCACGCCGGCTCGCCGATCGGTGAGGAACAGCCGGCTGGCGTCGGGCACGCCCTCCAGGCCGCCGGCGCCGAGCGAGAACACGCCGAGCTCGCTCGTCGACCCGAACCGGTGCTTGACGGCGCGCAGCAGGCGCAGGGCGTGGTGGCGGTCGCCCTCGAAGCTCAGCACGGTATCGACGACGTGCTCCAGCACCCGCGGCCCGGCGAGCCCACCCTCCTTGGTGACGTGGCCGACCAGCACGATTGGCAGGTCCCGAGCCTTCGCCTCGGCCACAAGCCGCTGCGCGCTTCCACGCACCTGGACCACGCTGCCGGGCGCCGACCCCAGCTCCGGGTCGGCGATGGTCTGGATGCTGTCGACCACCACCAGCGTCGGGCGAACCTGGTCGATCGCCGCGACGATGTGCGGTAGCGACGTCTCCGCCAGCACCCACAGGTTGCGCTCGTCGAGCCCACCCAACCGGCCGGCGCGCAGCCGGACCTGCTGGGCGCTCTCCTCGGCGCTGACGTACAGGCTCGGCCCCGACCAGCCCAGCAGGAGCTGCGTGAGCAGCGTGCTCTTGCCGACCCCCGGCTCGCCGCCGAGCAGCGTGACCGAGCCGGCGACCAGCCCGCCGCCGAGCACCCGGTCCAGCTCGCCGATGCCGGTGGCGGCTGGCCGGCCGACGTGGACGTCGACGTCGGCGAGCAGCGTCGGCGCGCTCGATGCCGTGGTGGCGGCCTGGGGCAGTGGCGCGTCCACCTCCTCGACCAGCGTGTTCCACGCGTCGCACGTCGGGCACCGCCCGGCCCACTTCGGGTGGGTGGCACCGCAGTCGGTGCAGCGGTGGACGATGCGCGCTTTCGCCATGGCGCCGGACAGTACGCCGGGGGTCTCACACAGTTCCGGTTTCACCTGCCGCGGCAGTTCTTGTCGCGCCTCGACCGGACTTTTCCCGGTCAGGACGCGACAGGTCAGCATTCGTCCAGGGCGCGGCGAGCGCCGAAGCGCAGCGGCGGCGAGCACGGCAGGCGCAGGGAGCAGCTTGGCTGCGACCGGAGCACGGTCAGAACGGCCGAGGTCGGACTCAGCGTGACGGGCGCCGGGCGGGCTCGGGGAAGCCGACGCGCAGCGCGGCGATGACCATCGCCATCGACCACGCCACCTGTTGCTCGTCGGGCGGCTCCTGGTCGACGAGCAACCGCCACAGCACCGGGCCGACGAGGTGGATCACCGCCGTCTCCTCGTTGCCGAGCGGGGGGATCTCGCCGCGCTCGACGGCGCGGTGGAGGATCGTGCGCAGCTCACCGACCGGTCCGCACTCGAACACCTCCTCCAGCCGCTTGCGCAGCTCGGGGTGCTTCGTCTTCAGCCCGGCGAGCGCCAGCAGCAACGGTCCGACTGGGCTGCGGGCAAGTTCCTCGGCGTCGTCGAGGGCCGCCCACAGATCGCCCTCCAACGAGCCGGTGTCGATCGTGCGTGGCGTCGGCCGGAGCTGGTCGACGAGACCGCTGACGAGGTCCGCCTTGTCGGTGAAGCGCCGGTACAGCGTCGCCGTCGACACCCCGGCGCGCTGGGCGACGGCGGCCATCGTCATGCCCTCGTAGCCGACGTCGAGGATCAGCGCGTGCACCGCATCGAGGATCGCCCGATCGGCGTCGGCGCTGCGCGGGCGCCCCCGCGCGCCGATGGACGGTGTGCTGCTCACGCGGTGTCTCCGGGGGCTGCGCCCCCGCACCCTGTCGACGCCCGGCTCCCTGGCGGTCGCTTGGTCGTCCGGTGTGGCTCGCTGCGCTCGCTCACACCGTCCATTGTGCCTTCCGAGCTGCCCGCGGGGATCACCGGATGCTCACTGGGCTCCGACGAGCGCAGGCAGATCGTCGACCTCGCCGTGCCACTCGGCGTCGATCTCGGCCAGCTCGGTCTCCGTCGGTGCCCGGTTCGGCAGCCAGATCAGGGCGATCAGCGCACCGAGGGCGGCGACGGCCGCACCGACCAGCACAGCCGTGCCCATCCCGTCGACGAACGCCGACGACGCCTCGTGCAGCAGCGCCGTCCCGTTCTCGCCGAGCTGCTGGGCGACGTGCACCGCCCCGCCGAGCGAGTCGTGGGCGACGGCCTGTGCCTCGGCGGGCAGCGAGCCGACGACCGCCGACGAGCTCATCGCCGAGTGGTAGCTGCCGGCCAGCAGGCTGCCGAGGATGGCGACGCCGAGTGCCCCGCCGACCTCCCGGGTGGTGTCGTTCATCGCCGAGCCGACGCCGGCCTTCGACGCCGGCACCGCACCCATGATCGAGTCGGTGGCCGGGGTCATCGCCATGCCCATGCCGAAGCCGAGGATCATGATCGTCGTGAACACCAGCCCGTAGCCCGAGCCGGTGTCGATCGTCGACAGCAGCAACAGGGCGGCGGCGACGATGCCGAGCCCGCCGCCGACGGCGAACTTCGTGCCGAAGCGGGCCGTCAGCCGGGGCGACAGCAGCGAGGCGACCATGATCGACGCGGCGACCGGGGCGATCGACAGCCCGGCCTTCAGGGTGCCGTAGCCGAGCACGAACTGCAGGAACTGGGTCAGGAAGAAGATCGAGCCGAACAGGGCGAACATCACCAGGGAGATCGCCACCGAGGCGCCGGTGAAGCGCATGTTCTTGAACAGGCGGACGTCGAGCACCGGGTGGTCGGTGTGCAGCTCCCACCACACGAACGTGCCGAGCAGCACGGTGCCGACGCCGAACGCCCCGAGGATGCCGGGGTTCGTCCAACCGTGGCTCGGCGCCTCGATGATCGCGTAGAGCACGGCGACGAGGCCGAACAGCGACAGCGACGTGCCGAGCGGGTCGAGGCGGGGCGACTCGGGGTCCCTGCTGGTCGGGACGAGCATCGGGATGACCGCCAGGCTGAACAGGATCACCGGGACGTTGATGAGGAACACCGAGCCCCACCAGAAGTGCTCCAGCATCCAGCCGCCGAGCACCGGGCCGACGGCGACGCCGAGCCCGGACACGCCGGCCCAGATGGCGATCGCCTTGGTGCGCTCCTTGGCGTCGGTGAACACGTTGGTCAGGATCGACAGCGTCGCCGGCATGATCAGCGCGCCGCCGACGCCCATCAGGGCGCGCAGGCCGATCAGCATCCACGCCGAGCTGGCGAACGCGGCGAGGCCGGATCCGGCGCCGAAGATCACCATGCCGGTGACGAGGGCGCCACGCCGGCCGAACTTGTCGCCGAGCGAGCCGGTGGCCAGCAGCAGGCTGGCGAAGATCAGGGTGTAGGCGTCGACCATCCACTGCTGCTGGCTGGCGGTGGCGCCGAGGTCCTCCACCAACGTCGGCAGGGCGACGTTGAGGATCGTGTTGTCGAGGGAGACGACGAGGAGGCTCAGGCACAGCACACCGAGTGTCCACCACCTCCTCCGATTGGTGGCCGTCGCCGCCGTGCTGGTCGTGATGTCCATCTGCCCGGTCTCCTCTCGAAACGAAAGTTTTTCGTTTCGATGATGGACGATGACGATCCGAAACACAATCGTTTCGTTTGTGCCATCAGGCACGTGCGGCAGAGTTCGACGATGGGAGCGGCGGTCACCACGATCCGCTCGCTCGACCACAGCCGCCATCGCGCGGTCAGCGTTCGGCGAGGAACCGCCCGAGATGCTCGTAGGCCGCCTTGTTGTGGGCGAGGCCGCTGTGGCTGCCGCGGACGAACACGTTCTCGCCGCCGCGCACCTCCGTCGCGTGGCCGGGGACGATCGGGTCGTCGCGGCTGGTGACCGACAGCACCTTCGTCGACGACGCCAACGGCCGGCGCAGATCCTCCACGTACGCGCAGCCGCAGGCCGGGACCGTGCAGTCCGGGTCGAACAACTTCATCGCCTGCTGGCCCGCCGAGGCGACACCGGAGTGGGCGACGCCGGCCGGCGAGAACGTCGTGTTGGCGCGGAACATCTCCACCACCGCCGGCGCCGGCGAGCCGAGCAGGGCAAGGTGTGAGACCCGCGACCCGAGCCGCGAGGCCAGCGCCCAGCACAGCATCCCGCCACGGCTGTGGCCGATCAGGGCGACCGGCCCGGTCGACGCGCCGAGCTGGCGCTGCACGCCGTTGATCACCGTCGTCAGCAGGCGCTCCGGGCAGCCTGCGTTGATCGTCAGCGACGAGCGTGCCGAGCGGTAGCCCATCCGCCGCAGCCAGTCGCGCAACGGCCGCAGGTACAGGTCGTTGCCGAACAACCCCGGCACGACGACGACCAGCCGCCCGTCGCCGCGTGGCACCCCGCGCCCCCAGAACACCGGCGACGCGTGCAGCGCCGCCAGCTCGGCCAGCGCCTGCCCCTCGACGCGCATCGCATCATCTCGACGAACAGCCATCCCGTTCCACCCCCGGCCGGAGGTTACGCCGGGCGGACGCGACGACGTGTGCACCGCACCGGCCCGGAAGTGGGCAGATCCGGTGCACGCGTCGGGCGTGCCTCAGCGTGAACTCAGCGCCGATTCAAGTCGCGGCGAGTGCCGAAGCGCAGCGGAGGCGGCGAGCACGGCAGGCGCAGGGAGCAGCTTGGCTGCGACCGAAGCACGGACATCTCAGTCGACAGCGGGCGTCGCGTCGCCCTCGGCGCCGGTGGTGGCCAGCTCGACCGAGGCCGGCGGCATGAAACCGGGCACCGAGTTGAACGACAGCTTCTTGTCGCCGGGACGGTCCGGGTCGTCCTCGGTGTCGACGATGATGATCTCGCCGGCGTTGAACTGCTTGTAGAGGATCTTCTCCGACAGCACGTCCTCGACCATCCGCTGGATGGCGCGGCGCAGCGGCCGGGCGCCGAGCTGCGGGTCGTAGCCCTTCTCGGCGAGCAGCTCCTTGGCCGACGGGGTCAGCTCGATGCCGAGGCCCTGACCCTCCAGCTGCGTGGTGAGGCGCTTGGTCATCAGGTCGACCATCTGCATCACCTCGTCGCGGGCCAGCTCGTGGAAGACGATGACCTCGTCGATGCGGTTGAGGAACTCGGGGCGGAAGTGCGTCTTCAGCGCGTCCGTGACCTTGTCCTTCATCCGCTCGTAGCTCATCGCCGCGTCGGCCTTGGTGAAGCCGACGTTGGCCTTGCGCAGGTCCTGCGTGCCGAGGTTCGACGTCATGATCAGCACGGTGTTGCGGAAGTCCACGGTGCGGCCCTGGCTGTCGGTGAGCCGGCCCTCCTCCAGGATCTGCAGCAGCGTGTTGAACACGTCCGGGTGGGCCTTCTCGATCTCGTCGAACAGCACGACGCTGAACGGCTTGCGGCGCACGGCCTCGGTGAGCTGGCCGCCCTCCTCGTAGCCGACGTAGCCGGGGGGCGAGCCGACGAGGCGCGACACCGTGTGCTTCTCCATGTACTCGGACATGTCGAGGGCGATGAGGCTGTTCTCGTCGCCGAACAGGAACTCGGCGAGCGTCTTGGCCAGCTCGGTCTTGCCGACGCCGGTGGGCCCGAGGAAGATGAACGAGCCGCTCGGCCGCTTCGGGTCCTTCAGGCCGGCGCGGGTGCGCCGGACGCTCTGGGACACGGCCTTGATGGCGTTCTCCTGGCCGATGATCCGCTTGTGCAGCTCGGCCTCCATGTTGAGGAGCTTGGCCGTCTCCTCCTCGGTCAGCTTGTAGACCGGGATGCCCGTCCAGATCGACAGGACCTCGGCGATGGCCTCCTCGTCGACCTCGTCGAACAGGTCGACGCCGGCTGCCTTGACCTCGATCTCCTTGGCGGCCTTCTCCTCCAGCAGCGAACGCTCCTGGTCCCGGAGCCGGCCGGCCTCCTCGAACTGCTGCTCCTCGACGGCGCGCTTCTTGGCCTCCTGGACCTCGGTGAGCTTCAGCTCGATCTCCTTGAGATCGGGCGGGGTGCCCATCCGCTTGATCCGCAGCCGGCTGCCCGCCTCGTCGATCAGGTCGATGGCCTTGTCCGGCAGGTGGCGGTCGGAGATGTAGCGGTCGGCGAGGTTCGCCGCGGCGACGATCGCCTGGTCGGTGATCGTCACCCGGTGGTGCGCCTCGTACTTGTCGCGCACGCCCTTGAGGATCTCGATGGTGTGGGCCAGCGTCGGCTCCTCGACGCGCACCGGCTGGAAGCGGCGCTCCAGCGCCGCGTCCTTCTCCAGGTGCTTGCGGTACTCGTCGAGGGTGGTGGCGCCGATGGTCTGCAGCTCGCCCCGGGCCAGCATCGGCTTGAGGATCGAGGCCGCGTCGATGGCGCCCTCGGCCGCGCCGGCGCCGACGAGCGTGTGGATCTCGTCGATGAACAGGACGATGTCGCCGCGGGTCTTGATCTCCTTGAGGACCTTCTTGAGGCGCTCCTCGAAGTCGCCGCGGTAGCGGCTACCGGCGACGAGGGCGCCGAGGTCGAGCGTGTACAGCTGCTTGTTGCGCAGCGTGTCTGGGATGTCGTTGTTGACGATCTTCTGGGCAAGGCCCTCGACGATCGCCGTCTTGCCGACGCCCGGCTCGCCGATCAGCACCGGGTTGTTCTTGGTGCGCCGGCTGAGGATCTGCATCACCCGCTCCAGCTCGCGCGACCGGCCGATGACCGGGTCGAGCTTCTTCTCGCGAGCCAGCTGGGTGAGGTTGCGGCCGAACTGGTCGAGGATCTGGCTGCTGCCCTTGTCGCCGGGCTCCTCGGCCTTGCCGCCCGACGGTGCCCCGCCCGCCGCGCCGGCTGCGGCCTGCGGCTCGCCCTTGCCGGGGCCGCCCTGGTAGCCGGACAGCAGTTGGATGACCTGCTGGCGGACACGGCTGAGATCGGCGCCGAGCTTGACGAGCACCTGGGCGGCGACGCCCTCGCCCTCGCGGATCAGCCCGAGCAGGATGTGCTCGGTGCCGATGTAGTTGTGGCCGAGCTGCAGCGCCTCACGCAGCGACAGCTCGAGGACCTTCTTGGCGCGAGGGGTGAACGGGATGTGGCCCGACGGCGACGAACCGCCCTGGCCGATGATCTCCTCGACCTGGCTGCGCACGGCCTCCAGCGAGATGCCCAGGCTCTCCAAGGCCTTTGCTGCAACGCCTTCGCCCTCATGGATCAGGCCGAGCAGGATGTGCTCCGTGCCGATGTAGCTGTGGTTCAGCAGCCGGGCTTCTTCCTGGGCGAGCACCACGACCCGCCGAGCCCGATCCGTGAAGCGTTCAAACATGGGGAGAGTGTATCGGGGGTCGTCGGACCGGTCTCGGAGGGGTGGCAGTCGCCTGGCGGGAGTGGACTCACCTAACCTGACCGGTGTGCCGTCGTCGCCGCTGCTCGACTACACCGGTGCGGCCGGTGACGGCGCCCGGATCGAGGCTGCGCTGCACGCGGCCGTGCGCACGACGGATCCGTACCTCGACGAGCTGGCCTCGCACCTGATCGTCGCCGGCGGCAAGCGCCTGCGCCCGGTGCTCACCGTCGTCGCCGCGCAGGTCGCCGGTGGGCCGGGGAGCGACGACGCCGTCCAGGGCGGCATCGCCTGCGAGCTGGTGCAGACCGGCTCGCTGTACCACGACGACGTGATCGACGAGTCGTACTCGCGCCGCGGCGTCGAGACCGTCAACGCCAAGTGGGGCAACCTCCAGGCGATCCTCGCCGGCGACTTCCTGCTGTCGCGGGCGTCGGAGATCGCCGCCTCGCTCGGCGCCGAGGTCGCCGGGCTGCTGGCCCGCACGATCGGCCGGCTGTGCGAGGGCGAGATCGAGCAGCTGCGCCACACGTACAACTCGGCGCGGCCGGAGTCGAGCTACCTCAGCTCGATCGGCGGCAAGACCGCGGCGCTGTTCGCCACGGCGGCGCGCATCGGTGGGATCGTCGCCGGCCTGGAGCGCCCGCAGATCGAGGCGCTGACCGACTTCGGCAACTCGTACGGGATGGTCTTCCAGATCGTCGACGACATCCTCGACGTCACCTCGACGGAGGAGGTCCTGGGCAAGCCCGTCGGCCACGACCTCGTCGAGGGCGTCTACACGCTGCCGGTGCTGCGCACCCTGCAGGCCGGCGGCGTCGCCGCCGCCGAGCTGCTGGCGCTGCTCGGCAAACCGCTGGAGCCCGCCGAGCGCGACAAGGCCCTGGAGATCGTCCGGGCCAACCGCGGCGTGGCCTCGGCGAGGTCGACGGCGATGGAGTGGGCCGACCAGGCGGCGGCCCACGTCGCCGCCCTGCCCGACACCCCGGCGACCGCAGCCCTGCGGGGGGCATCACACGCTCTCCTCGCCGACATCTGATCCCAGCCGTCAACCTGGTGATTCGAGATGTGCGCACCGGCGCCGCGGCATCTCGAATCGCGCCGCTTGGTGTCGGAGATGTGATGTGAGATGTGCGCACGGGCGCCGCACATCTCGAATCTCGGAGGACGGCGAGCACGACCCCAGCGAGCGCAGCGAGCGGCCGCTTCGGCCCGGGGGAGGCTCGTGCCGGGCGCACCCGGCGGCGCGACCGCCAGGGAGCCCGCCGGACGGGAGGGCGCCAGCCCGACCCAGCTACGCGTTCGGCGCCAGCTTCACCAGCTTGGCGGCGGCCTTGTAGGCGGCTTCGGCGGGGCCGAGCTCGTCGGGGCGCAGGAGGTTGGCCATGATCCGCAGCACCCACTCCATCAGCGTGCGGCTGTGCATCCCGGCCCGCGTCAGCTCGCGCATCAGCACGGGGCGGCCGATCACCCGGGCGAACAGTCGGGCGACCTTGAAGTACTGGCCGTACTCCTCGTCGATCCACTTCGGGTAGTGCTGCAGGTGCGTCGGGTCGCCGGCGGCGAGCGCCTCGTGGAGCACGTCGGCGGCCATCCGGGCGGTCTCGTAGGCGTAATCGATGCCCTCGCCGTTGAACGGGTTGACGCTGCCGGCGGCGTCGCCGATGACGAGGTAGGTGGGGCCGGCCTTGGGCCCGACCGAGCCGCCCATCGGGATCCGCCCGCTCGTCGCCTTGCACTCCGGCCGGGCCGGGTCGATCTCCCAGCGCTCGGCCACCTGGTGGGCGTACGCGTCGAGCAGGTGCGTGGTGTTGACGCTCTTGAAGTCGCGGAACGTCGACAGCAGGCCGACGCCGATGTTCACCGTGCCGTCGCCGACCGGGAAGATCCAGCCGTAGCCGGGCATCGGGTTGCCGTTGCGGTCCTTGACGTCGAGCGCCGACTCGATCCACGGCTCGGCGTGGCGCGGCGACGTCCAGTACGTGCGGATCGCCGTCCCGTACGGCCACGAGCGGGTGCGGAACGTGCCGAGCGCGCGGCCGAAGCGGCTGTTGGCGCCGTCGGCGACGACGACGTAGCGGGCCCGGATCTCCCGTGGCTGCTCGTCCTTGACCTGGACGACGGCGCCGCGCACGAAGCCCCGGTCGATGACCGGCTGCACAGCCTCGTGGCCCTGCAGCAGCGTCGCTCCGGCGGCGACCGCGTTCTCGGCGACGAGCTGGTCGAGGCTCGCGGCGGCGCACGACGTAGCCGTACGACGGGTAGACGGGGTGCTCGGGCCAGGCCAGCTCCAGCTGGCGGCCCATGCCGGTAGCACGCAGGCCGCCGTAGCGGTGGAACGGTGTCAGCGCCGACGCCAGGCCCATCTCGCCGAGCTGGTGCACGGCGCGCGGCGTCAGCCCGTCACCGCACGTCTTCTCCCGCGGGAAGCGCTTGCGCTCGACGATCGTGACGTCGTGGCCGTGGCGAGCCAGCCAGTAGCCGGCCGCGGCGCCGGCGGGACCACCGCCGACGACGAGGACCTCGGTGTCGAGCGCGGCAGGTGCGGTCACGGGCGTGGCCCGCGGCCGGGCGGTCGGCGGCGCACCAGCGGCACGGGCGTCGATGGTGCGGAACGGGTTCGGGGGCGCAGCCCCCGGGTGTGAACGGTCACGACACCCGAGTCTGGCGGCAGGCCGACGCGTTGCGTCAGCCGCCAGCCGCCGCCTCTGGCCGCGGGTCCGTGCCGATCGGCAGGACACCGGCGCCGGCGGCGGTGGTGGTGATGTTGTCGAACGTGATCGACCCGTCCTCGAGGCCGGCGTAGATCGCCGAATCCTCGCTGCACCACTTCTCGAACTCCTCGGAGTCCTGGGACTCGCCGCTGATGTTGAAGCGCTCGTCGCACACCACGGCGAGGATCTCCGCCTCGGTCAGCGCGCCGCCGTACTTGGCGCCCTGCGGCGGCATGTAGGCGCCGTTGTAGCTGAGGTGGGCGCGCGTCGGGTCGCCGTAGAAGGGCAGGCCGGCCAGGGCGAAGGCCTGTGAGCCGGTGTACACCAGGTTCAGCTGGTCCTCGATGTGTGGGAACGTCTTGACGACCTCGCCGTCGCTGAGCTGGCGCCCGGCGCCGCCGGAACCGTCGGCTGCGTGACAGCTCTGGCAATCACTGGCGAAGAGCGTCGCCCCGTCGCCCATCGGGCCGTGGACGACGACCGTGCCCGGCGTCAGCGAGCGCACGTACATGAAGGCCCACAGCGGCAGGATCGCCAGCGCCATCATCGCCCACACCGGGACCTTCTTGCGCTTCTTGTACGCCTCGACGTACGGCGGATCGGGCTTCGGCGGCGGGGGAGCGGCCGGCGCAGCGGGAGCTGCCGGCGCAGCCGCAGCGGCGGCGGGCGCGAGGGCCGTCCCGGGAGCTGTGGCCTCGGCCTTCGGCGCTGCCGCGCCGGCGTCGGCCGGCACGGCCTCACCGCTGACAGCGGCACGCCGTTCGCGGCTGCGCTTCAGCAGGTGCTCGGGGATCTCGGTCACGGAGTCGCACGATAGACGGCGGCATCCCCGCTCCGGGAATCTGCTGCGGACCACCTCCGCACGAGTTCACAACCACGGTCGACCGTCGACGGTGCCGTGGTAGACCAACCACGAGAGCCGTCGCACGGGCGAGGCAGATGGTGAGGCGAAGGTGGTGCATGAGTACAGTTCACGGCGCTGGACCGAACCACTCGGCCGCGCCTGCGGCACCAGCGACTCCAACGACATGAGGACCGACATGACGTGTGACGAAGGGCAGCGCCGGTGACCGCCATCACGCTGTTCAAGATGGGCGGCCAGCCCGTGCTGAAGGTGATCTTCAACCAGGCCTTCATCGTCTCGTTCCTGATCGCCACCCTCGGCGCGCTCCTGGTCCTCCCCTACGCGAAGCGCCGCCCGGCAGACAAGAAGGCATCGTGGGGTGAGGCGATGTTCGCCTCGATGTACGCGTTCGGCCTGATGGTCGTGGCGTTCGGCATCTGCCCGGACCGCTGGATCGCCCACGCCGACGCCGAGCTCGGCCTGGGGCGCGACCAACATCGTCTACGGCCCGTGGGACATCCTCAAGCCCACCGCCCTCGGCGGCGCCTGGTTCCCGATCACGATCCCGTGGCAGGCGATGCGCGACATCGGCGTCGTCCTCATCCACGTGTGGTTCTTCGGCCTCCTGATCTTCCTGTGGGGCAAGTGGCAGAAGCGTGGAGAGGCCAAGGCCGGCACGGCCGTTGCCACCAGCAACTACGGACGCCCGCTGGTGAAGAAGGCCTGACATGGCACGTACCGACGCCAACCCGCCGCTGATGCCGTACACCGACGACTACACGCTCGTCGAGGTCGATGCGGACTACCTCACGAAGGCGGTGAAGCCCAAGCAGTTCATCCACATCGACCAGACCGAGTGCATCATGTGCGAGGGCTGCGTCGACATCTGCCCGTGGAAGTGCATCCACATGGTCCGCCCCGACGCGATCGTGGAGGCCACGAACACCGAGCAGCCCGGCGAGGACCCCAGCGACAACGTCGTGTTCATCATCGACGACGACATCTGCACGCGCTGCGCGCTGTGCGTCGATCGCTGTCCCACCGGCGTGATCATCTTGGGCAAGGTGGGTGCGCCGGGTAACACTGGCGACCTGCACACCCGAACGAACAACCACGGCTACGGCTACGGGATGCGGCTCTAGAGGAACCGGCGAAGGACCATGGCTACCAACATCGACGACCAACCTCGCCCGACGATGAAGGACCGCGCCACCAAGGCGGTCGACGGCGTGCAGGGCAGCCAGGCTTGGAGCAGCATCTTCCGGCCCGGCTCGATCTTCCGCAAGGGCTACACGGACAGCCCGCGCAACCGCAGCTACGTGATCATGAACTCGGTGCTGTACCACCTGCACCCGGTCAAGGTGAAGCGCCACGCCGTCAAGGTCAGCTACACGCTGTGCCTCGGCGGGCTCAGCTTCTTCCTGTTCATCCTGCTGACGGTCACCGGCATCTTCCTGATGTTCTTCTACCGACCGACCGACGTGTCGGCCTGGAACGACATCTCCAACCTGCAGACCTCGGTGACGTTCGGCCTGCTGGTGAGGAACATGCATCGATGGGGCGCGCACCTGATGGTGCTGTCCGTGTTCCTGCACATGGCGCGCGTCTTCTACCACGGGGCCTACAAGCCGCCGCGTGAGTTCAACTGGGTGATCGGCGTCGTGCTGCTGATGCTGACGCTGCTGCTCAGCTTCACCGGCTACCTGCTGCCGTGGGACCAGCTGTCGCTGTGGGCCGTGGCCGTGGGCACGAACATGATGGGCTACACGCCGGTGTTCGGCTCCGAGGTGCGCTTCGTGCTGCTCGGCGGCAAGGAGATCGGCACCGAGACGTTGCTGCGCTGGTACGTGCTGCACGTCCTGATGCTCCCGTTCGTGATCGTCATCTTCATGGCCATCCACTTCTGGCGTGTTCGCAAGGACGGCGGGATCAGTGGACCGCTGTGACGGAGGTGAACCATGACTGAGATCCCCGAACACCTCCTCAAGCGGGCCCAGGCGGCGCGCGAGAAAGCGGCGGCGTCGTCGGAGACGCCGGCCGAGTCGGCACCCGCCGCCAGTGAGGCCGCGGCCCCGGCCGACCCGCGCATCCCCGCCCACCTGCTGGAGCGGTCGAAAGCGGCTCGGGCCAAGTCCGAGGGTGACGGCGGCGGCGGCTCCGTCGCCGTCCAGGAGCGTGTCGCCAGCGTCGTGGCAGCCCCGCCCGCAGCCGCTGGCGTGCCCGTCGGTGCCGGCCCGGGTGGCCACACCCAGCGCCTGCTGACCGTCGTCAAGAGCGGCTCGATCCAGGACGTCAAGGCCTCCCCGGTCGACAAGGTCCACACCTGGCCGCACCTGCTGATCGGTGAGTTCGTCGCCGCCCTGGCCTGCCTGGCGTTCGCGTTCGTCTTCTCGATCTTCGTCAACGCCCCGCTGATGCAGCTGGCCAACCCGAACCAGACACCGAACCCGTCGAAGGCGCCGTGGTACTTCCTCGGCCTGCAAGAGCTGCTGACGATGTTCCACCCGATGATCGCCGGCGTGACGATCCCGGGCGTCGGCCTGATCGTGCTGATCCTCGCCCCGTACATCGACAAGAACCCGTCGAACAAGCCGGAGGATCGCAAGTTCGCGATCTCCCTGATGACCATCCACCTGATGTTCTGGGCGGTGCTGGTGATCATCGGCTCGTTCTTCCGGGGTCCTGGCTTCAACTTCACCCTGCCGTGGCGCGACGGCATCTTCTTCGAGCTGTGAGGCACTCACGATGAGCGAGCGAAGCGAGCGAATCAGCGTCAAGGTGCGCTTCGCTCAATGGTGCACCCTGATCACCGACGTCGACTGTTCGAGGACGGTGCACCCTTGAGCTCCGCAGTCATCATCACCATCGCGGTCGTCGCCATCGTCGTGCTCGCGGCGATCGCCTTCGTCACCGCAGCCCGGCGCAGCGACGTCCGCGGTGCCGGCGCACTCAGCAAGGAGACGAAGCGTCGCGATCGCGATGCCGAGATCGACCTGCCCACCGGCGTCACCGGCACCCAGGTCGAGCTGGCCGGCGACGAGGCCCGGAACGGCACCGGCACCGGCGTCGCCAAGGCCGGGCCGGCGCCGATCGTGCCCTGGACGCCGCCCGACCCCGAGGTCATCGGCAGCAGCCGCCGGCACTTCCTCAACGTCTCGATGGTCACGCTGATGAGCGCCGGGCTGGCCAGCTTCGCCGCCGCCGGCTTCGTCGCCTTCCTGTGGCCCACGGCCACCGGCGGCTTCGGCGGCAAGATCAACGTCGGCAAGATGGACGACGTCCTCACCGGCATCACTAACGGCAGCGGCTTCTTCTACAACGCCACGGCGAAGTCGTGGATCACGCTGTACCCGTCCGAAGCGCTGCCGAAGGCAGAGGGCGTGCCCTTCTACAAGCCGATCATGGACACGCTGCGGCTGGGCATCATGGTCGGGTACCAGAAGTGCCCGCACCTCGGCTGCCGCGTCCCGTCGTGCCCGAGCAGCCAGTGGTTCGAGTGCCCGTGCCACGGCTCGCAGTACAACCGGGTCGGCGAGAAGAAGGGCGGTCCGGCGCCGCGTGGCATGGACCACTTCGCGGCGACGCTCACCGCCGGCGGTGACGTCGTCATCGACACCGGCGTCGTCTACACCGGCGTGCCGATCGGCACGAACACCACCGGTCAGGAAGCCGAGGGCCCGCACTGCATCACCGGCGGCGGTGGCCACGGATGATCGCACTGGCAAGCACGAGCGCGGCGTACGTGATCTTCGCGATCACCGTCGTCGGGTTCATCCTCTTCTACCTCTTCAACCGGTCGGCGGCGCACCGCGAGCTCGGCTCGGAAGAGCAGACGGCGCCGAACCGCAAGCCGTACTACGACGACGAGACGCTGGAGGGCAAGCGCCTGGAGCGCTTCCAGATCGCCGCCGTACTGCTGCTGATCGTCCTGGTCGTCGGCCTGCCGCTGTACTGGATCCTCGAGCCGGGCCGCCAGGCCGGGGCCGTGGCGCACCGCGACAGCCGCTTCGCCACCTGGGGCGAGCACCTGTTCGAGACCACCGCGAACGGCGGCTTCAACTGCGCCGGCTGCCACGGCGGCATGAACGCCACCGGCGGCAACGCCCCGTACGCGGTGACCAATCCGAAGACCGGTGAGGTCCAGTCCGTCAGCTGGTACGCGCCGGCGCTGAACACGGTGACGTACCGCTTCAGCGACACGGAGATCACCTACATCCTCACCTACGGCCGCATCGGCTCGCCGATGTCGGCGTGGGGCACCGACGGCGGCGGCCCGATGAACACCCAGCAGCTGCAGTCGCTCGTCGCCTACCTGCACTCCATCCAGATCGAGCGGGAGGACTGCCTGCCGAGCGAGCCGGACACTCGAACGTGTCCATCCGGCCACCTGCCCGTCGCCGACCAGGAGCAGATCCAACAGGCCGCCGAGCAGGACGCCCAGAAGCTGGTCGACGCCGGCAAGTACGACACCGTCGAGGCTGCGATGGGCGAGGCACTGTTCAACCTCAACCTGAACAGCGGCGCCTACAGCTGCGCCCGTTGCCATACCCAGGGATGGAGCTACGGCGACCCGCAGGTCAGCGGCGCCGGCGCCTACGGCTGGAACCTCACCGGTGGCTCGACGAACGCCCACTTCGCCAGCGAAGAGGACATGATCGACGCGATCAAGAACGGATCCGACGTCGGCAAGCAGTTCGGCGCCCCGACCGGCCAGGGCACCGGCCGCATGCCGGGCTTCGGCAACCTGCTCACCGACGAGCAGATCAAGCAGATCGTCGAATACGTCCGGAGCCTGTGATGAACGCCCTCCTCGCCATCAGCTGGGAGCCCGAGCTCCGCGGCATCCTCATCGTCATCATCGCCGGCACCGTCCTGATGGGCAGCGTGTACCTGATCCTGGCCACCAACATGGGGGCCCGCCTCGGCTTCCTGGTGGCCCTTGCCGCACTGGCCGGCTGGTTCTTCCTGATGGGTTGCGTGTGGTGGACGTACGGCAAGGGGCTCCTCGGTCCCGCCGCGGCCTGGAAGCCGGTCGCCGACGTCACCGTCTTGCAGACGACCACGGCAATGTACGACGCCAACGTCTTGACGACACGCGTCCCGGAAGGCTCGGGCACGCCGCAGCAGGTGGCCGACCAGGTCGACGCTCACCTCGTCGAGCAGAGCTGGGTCAAGCTGCTGCCGTCGGTGCCCTCGTTCCAGCAGGCTGGCGCGGCGGCGACGACGATGCTCGAGGAGTCCGGTGCGTTCGAGGCCGGCGAGTTCCAGGTGGTCAACGTGTTCGACCGCGGCGGCGAGCGCAGCCCGCAGTTGTTCGGCGGCTCGGTCGACTTCCTGGCCTTCTGGCACAAACCGCACTATGCGCTCGTCGAGGTCGTCCCGCTCGTGCCGCAGCGCACCGAGCCGGGGCGGGCGCCGGCAAAGGCGGTCGTCGACACCACCCAGCCGCACCAGTACGTCTACATGATCCGCGACCTCGGCGCCCTGCGCGAGCCTGCCGGTTTCATCACGGTCGGCTCGTTCCTGGTGTTCGTCGTGCTGTGCTACATGCTGCACACCCGCGACAAGGTCGTCGTCGAGAACAAGGCCCGCAAGGCCATCCCAGCCGAGACATCCGTCTGACGCGCCGCGTCGGGTGACACGAGAGGAGGCGAGAGCATGTTGGGTCAGTACCTGCCGGTCGTTGCCTTGCTCGCGCTCGCCGTCATCTTCGGGGCGCTGAGCTTCGGCGCCTCCCGCCTGCTGGCGCCGCGCCGGCCGAGCTCGGCGAAGTCGGCGCCGTACGAGTGCGGCATCGTGCCCAGCCGGGACAACCCGGAGCGCTTCCCGGTGACGTTCTACGTCGTGGCGATGTTGTTCGTGATGTTCGACATCGAGCTGATCTTCATCTACCCGTTCGCCGTCGACCGGGCGTTCCTCGGCAGCTACGCGTTCTGGGAGATGATCGCGTTCAGCGTCGTGTTCTTCGGGGCGTTCGTCTACGTCGTCGCCAACGGAGCGCTGGAGTGGGGCCCCTTGCAGGTTGCCCGCCGTCTGCCCGACGACGTCGTCTCCCCGGAGCGCACGCTCAGCTCGACGGTCCGCCGCGTCGGCCTCGAGGGTCGGGCCGAGGAGGACGACGGGGTCGCCGCATGAGCGACGACCAGGGGTTCGTCAAGGGGCTGCTCGACCACGGCATCGGTGGGCTGCAGCACAACGCGATCACGGCCCGCCTCGAGGATCTCGTCAACTGGGCGCGAGCCCGCAGCAGCTGGCCGGCGAACTTCGGTCTGGCGTGCTGCGCGATCGAGATGATGGCCACCGGCGGCGCCCACTACGACTTGTCCCGCTTCGGGATGGAGGTGTTCCGCGCCTCGCCGCGCCAGGCCGACATCATGATCGTCGCCGGGCGGGTCAGCCAGAAGATGGCCCCGGTGCTGCGCCAGGTCTACGACCAGATGATGGAACCGAAGTGGGTCATCTCGATGGGCGTGTGCGCGTCGAGCGGCGGGATGTTCAACAACTACGCCATCGTCCAGGGCGTCGACCAGGTCGTGCCGGTCGACGTCTACGCCCCCGGGTGCCCGCCGACGCCGGAGACCCTGATCCATGCGATCGAGACGCTGCACGGGCTGATCGAGAGCGGCGAGCTGCTCAAGCGCCGGGCCACCAACGGCGCCGGCGCCGACGTGCACGTCGAGGAGGCGCCGGCGAGCGATCGCCCGGTGCAGGTCCTGCTGGGGACGCGTTGATCGATGTCCGAGACGACGCCTCCCGACGACGCAGCGGCCGCCGAAGCCCCGACTGAGCCGCCCACGCGCTACGGCGCACTGCAGGCCGACACCCACGGCCAGGCCGTGCTGCACACGACGCGCGACCAGTACGTGAAGGTCGTCAAGGCGGCGCTCGACGACGGCTACGAGATGTGCATCGACCTCACCGCCGTCGACTATCTCGCCCACCCGACGCGCACCGTGCCGGCCGGCGTCACCGCCGAGCGGTTCGAGATCGTCGTCAACCTGCTGTCGCTGACCGCCAAGGCCCGCCTGCGGATCCGCGTCCAAGTGCCGGGCGAGGACCCGAGCATCCCCACGCTGTTCGACCTCTACCCCGGCACCGAGGCGATGGAGCGCGAGGTCTACGACATGTTCGGGATCGTCTTCACCGACCACCCGGACCTCACCAGGATCCTCATGCCCGAGGATTGGGAGGGCCACCCGCTGCGCAAGGACTACGAGGTCGGGCAGATCCCGGTGCAGTTCAGCTCGGCCGTCCCCGGGGAGAGCGCATGAGCCAGACGGACACCATCCCCACCTCGCCGGCCGACGAGATCGTTCAGGCGACCGGCATCGTCGAGACGATCCGCGAGGGCTCCGATCTCCAGCAGGGGCTCAAGCCGCGCAGTGAGCTGACGGCACGCGAGCTGTTGCGCGAGGTCGGCGCGGTGCTGCGGATGAGCGAAGCCGAGGCGGCCAAGCTCGGCGACATCCCCGCCGACCCGGACGAGGACCAGACGATGATCCTCAACATGGGCCCGGCGCACCCGAGCACGCACGGCGTGCTGCGGCTGATGCTGGAGCTGCGGGGCGAGACCGTCCTGCGCTGCAAGCCGGTCGTCGGCTACCTGCACACCGGGATGGAGAAGACCGGCGAGACGCTGACGTACATGCAGGGCGGCACGAACGTCACCCGCATGGACTACCTCAGCCCGCTGAGCTACGAGCTGGCCTTCGCCACCGCCACCGAAAAGCTGCTCGGCATCCACGAGGAGATCCCCGAGCGGGCCGTGTGGATCCGCATGCTGATGGCCGAGCTCGGCCGCATTGCCAGCCACCTGTTGTTCCTGGCCACCAACGGCATGGACATGGGCGCGGTGTCGATGATGATCTACGGCTGGCACGAGCGCGAGGAGGTGCTGCGCTTCCTGCAGAAGGTCACCGGCCTGCGGATGAACCACAACTACATCCGCCCCGGCGGCGTCGCCGCCGACCTCGCCCCCGGCTGGCGTGACGACGTGCTCCGCCTGCTCGACCTCATCCCGCCCCGGCTGGAGGAGTACGACACGCTGATGACCGAGCAGCCGATCTGGCGCGAGCGGCTGCAGGGCGTCGGGATCATCACGGCTCAGGAGGCGATCGCCCTCGGCGCCACCGGGCCGACGCTGCGCGGCACCGGCGTGCCATGGGACCTACGCCGCGACCTGCCGTACGGCTACTACTCGGAGCTGGACTTCGACGTCATCGTCGGCAGCTACGGCGACGCGTTCGACCGCTACGCGATCCGGCTCAACGAGGTGCGCGAGTCGATGCGCATCGTCCAGCAGATCCTCGAGCGGATGCCGGCCGGCGACTTCCGCATCCAGGACAAGAAGGTCACGCCGCCGCCGAGGGCACGCATCGACGAGTCGATGGAGGCGCTGATCCACCACTTCAAGCTGTTCACCGAGGGCTTCAAGGTGCCCGAGGGCGAGGTCTACGCCGCGGTCGAGGGGCCCCGTGGCGAGATCGGCTGCTACATCGCCAGCGACGGCTCGGCCAACCCGTACCGGCTGCACATGCGGGCCCCCAGCTTCGTCAACATCCAGTGCCTGCCGCACATGATGCACGGCGGCCTGATCGCCGACGCCGTCGCGGTGATCTCCTCGGTCGACCCGGTCCTCGGGGACGTGGATCGCTGATGGCCCGGCTCAACGATGCGAACGTGACGCTGGCGCGCGAGATCATCGCCCGCTACCCGAAGCCGCGCTCGGCGACCATCCCGCTGCTGCACCTCGCCCAGCAGCAGGACGGCTACGTCACCGACGAGGCGATGGTCCACATCGGCGAGCTCGTCGGCGCCACCTCCGCCGAGGTGCTCGGCACGGCGACGTTCTACGAGATGTTCAAGTTCGAGCCGGTCGGCAAGTACCTGGTGAACATCTGCACGACGATGTCGTGCGCGCTGATGGGCGCCGACGAACTGGTCCACCACGCCGAGCACAAGCTCGGCATCAAGGCCGGCGGCACGACGCCGGACGGGTTGATCACCCTTGCCCACGCCGAGTGCCAGGCGGCGTGCACCGAGGCGCCGACGCTGCAGGTCAACTACCGCTACCGGTTCCGGGTCACCAACGAGACGTTCGACCAGCTCGTCGACGACCTGCGCGCCGGCAGGCTCGACGGCGAGATCCCGCCGCACGGCACGCTTGCCCGGGTCCGCCAGAGCATCCCGGCCGATCGCGCCGTCGGCGCCGTGCCACCCGACGACGTCACCGCCGAACCCGTGTGGCTGCGCACGGAAGGAGCCACGTGAGCACCGCCACGAGCTATCCGTGGACGCCGGGGTTCTATGCCGGCGACCGCCCGAAGGTCGTCACCTCGCGCTTCGAGCACGAGGACTCGTACACGATCGAGCGCTACGAGGCCACCGGCGGCTACCAGGGCCTGCGCCGTGCGCTGACGATGACCCCGGTCGAGGTCGGCACCATGGTCAAGGACTCCACGGTCCTCGGCCGCGGCGGCGCCGGCTTCCCCGCCGGCGTCAAGTGGGGGCTCACCCCGCCGGGCGTGTGGCCGCGCTACCTCGTCGTCAACGGCGACGAGAGCGAGCCCGGCACGTACAAGGACCGCCTGCTGATGGAGCGCGATCCGCACCAGCTGATCGAGGGCTGTCTGATCGCCTGCTACGCGGCCGGCTTGTCACGGTGCTTCCTGTACATCCGCGGCGAGATGGCCCTCGCCCACGAGCGCGTCGGTGTCGCCCTCAACGAGGCGTACGCCAAGGGCTACATCGGCAAGAACATCCTCGGCAGCGAGCTGTCCGTCGACATCGTCCTGCACTGGGGTGCCGGGGCCTACGTCGTCGGCGAGGAGACGGCGCTGATCGAGAGCCTCGAAGGCAACCGCGGCATGCCCCGCCTGAAACCGCCGTACTTCCCGGCGGCCATCGGCCTGTACGGCAAGCCGACGATCGTCAACAACGTCGAGACGCTGTCGAACCTGCCGTGGCTGCTGGTCAACGGCACCGCTGCCTACACCGCGATCGGCACGGCCACGTCGCCCGGCACCCGCATGGTCGCGGTGTCCGGGCACGTCGCCCGGCCCGGCGTGTTCGAGATCGTCAACGGCTCCACCACGTTCCGCGACCTGATCTACGGCGAGGAGTTCTGCCAGGGCATCCGCGACGGCCATGAGCTGAAGGCGTTCGTCCCGGGTGGCGGCTCGGCGCCGTGGTTCGTCGCCGACCAGCTCGACATCCCGTTCGAGGGCCGCCTCGCCGGCGCCGCAGGGTCGATGCTCGGCTCCGGCGCGGTGATGGTGATGGACGACACCACCGACATCCCGTACGCGGCGTTGACGCTCACCCGGTTCTACGCCCACGAGTCGTGCGGCAAGTGCACGCCGTGCCGCGAGGGCGGGACGTGGCTGATGCGCATCCTCCAGCGGATCTGCGACGGCCACGGCACGACGGCCGACCTCGACCAGCTGATCGCCGTCGGCTCGACGATCTGCCCCGGCGACTTCCCGCACGCGGCGAGCGAGCGCCTCGGCATCGAGGCCGTGCCGTTCCCGTACAAGATGACGACGATCTGCTTCGTCGGCCCGTCGGCGTACGCGCCGGTGAACTCGGCGCTGGTGCTGTTCCGCGACGAGTTCGAGGCGCGGGTCAAGCCGTCGCCGCAGCGGATCACGATCCCGGTGGTGGCGCTCGCGGCTGGAGGTGGGCAGTGACGGATGTGAAGCCGACGTCCGCTGACGGCCAAGAAGAAGTCGACCCGGGTCCGCCGCCGAACCCGAACGACGTGCACATCACGATCAATGGCAAGCCGGTCGTCGCCCAGAAGGGCGACCTGATCATCAAGGCCGCCGACGACGCCGGCGAGTACATCCCGCGGTTCTGCTACCACAACCGGATGGAGCCGGTCGGGATGTGCCGGATGTGCATCTGCGAGGTCGACTCCGGCCGCGGTCCGCAGCTCACCCCGACGTGCATGGCCACCGTCGCCGAGGGGATGAAGGTCGAGACCGAGTCGCCGATGTCGAAGTCGGTGCAGGAGGGGATCATCGAGCTGCTGCTCGCCAACCACCCCCTCGATTGCCCGGTGTGCGACAAGGGCGGCGAGTGCCCGTTGCAGGACCAGTCGTTCAGCCACGGCCCCGGCGAGAGCCGCTACGTCGAGGAGAAGCGGCACTACGAGAAGCCGATCCCGATCAGCGACCTCGTCTACCTCGACCGTGAGCGCTGCATCCTGTGCGACCGCTGCACCCGCTTCGCCGACGAGGTGGCCGGCGACGCGCTGATCCACTTCGTCCAGCGCGGCAACAACACCCAGGTCAACACGTTCCCCGACGTGCCGTTCTCGTCGTACTTCAGCGGCAACACCGTGCAGATCTGCCCGGTCGGGGCGCTGACCGCCAAGCCGTACCGGTTCAAGGCCCGGCCGTGGGACCTCAGCGAGATCGAGAGCACCTGCTCGGGTTGCGCCACCGGTTGCCGGATCGTCGTGCAGTCGACGCGCGACGACGTGGTCCGTCACCTCGGCGTCGACAGCGAGCCGGTCAACTGGGGTTGGCTGTGCGACAAGGGCCGCTTCGGCTACGAGGCGACGAACAGCCCCGACCGCGTCGTCGAGCCGCACGTCCGCCAGGGCCTGGGATCTGCGGGCGAACAGTCCGCAGATCGAGACGCAGCTCTCGTGCCGACGTCGTGGAGCGTCGGCCTGCAGGCCGCAGCCGGGCTGGTGCGCGACGCGCTCGACGCCGGCGGGCCGGCGAGCATCGCCGTGCTCGGCGGCGCCCACGGCACGAACGAGGACGCCTACGCATGGGCGCGGCTGGCCAAGGAGGTCATCGGCACCCCGAACGTGTACTGCCAGTTCGGCGACGGCCTGCCGGCGGCGGTGCTCGCCCGGCCGCGGGCGACGATCGCCGAGGCCACCCAGGCGTCGACGATCGTGCTCCTCGGCCCGGACCTCAAGGAGGAGCTCGGCGTCCTCTACCTGCGCATCCGCGACGCGGCGACTCGCGGCAAGCGGCGCATCGTCGAGCTGGCCCCGAAGCGCAGCGGCCTGTCGTCGCTGGCGTGGCGCTCGGTGCTCTACGAGCCGGGTACGCAGGTGGCGGCGATGAGCCAGCTCCTCGCCGACGACGAGATCGGCAAGCAGCTGGCCTCCGGGCCGGTCGTGGTGATCGTCGGCCGGGCCAACCTCGCCGAGTCGCTGGAGCACACGATGGCCGCGCTCGACGTGCTGTGCTCGCGCGTCGACGGGGTCAAGGTGCTGCCGGCGATGCGCCGCAGCAACGTCGTCGGCGCGCTGCAGGTCGGCATGCAGCCGGGTGAGGGCGGCAAGTACACGAACGGCGTCCTCCAGGATGCCGTCGCCGGCCGGATCGAGCTGCTCGTCCTGCTCGGCGCCGACCCGCTCGCCGACCATCCCGACACCGAGCTGACCCGCCGGGCGATCGCCAACGTGCCGCGGATCCTCGCCGTCGATACGTTCCTCAACCGCACCAGTCGCCTCGCCCACGTCGTGCTGCCCGCGGCCGCGGCCGGCGAGAAGCGCGGCACGCACACCAACATCGAGGGCCGCGTCTCGCAGGTCAACCAGAAGGTGACGCCGCGCGGCACCGCCCACCCGGACTGGATGATCGCCGTCGAGCTCGGCCTGGAGCTGGGCGTCGACCTCGGCTGGGACGGCGTCGACGAGATCACCGACGAGATCGCCTCGGCCGTCCCCGCCTACGCCGGCGTCACCGCTGCCGCGGTTGCCGCGGCGCCCGACGGCGTCCTCGCCGGCGCACCGGGGCTGTCACCGGTGGCGACGGCGACGACGCCGGCGGTGCCGGACCGCAACGCCTACGACTTCCGCCTCGTCGTCAGCCGCAAGATGTTCGACGCCAGCACGGCCGTGCAGCATGCGTCCTCGGTGGCCCCGCTGGCGCGGCCGGCCACCGTGCACGTCCACCCGCTCGACCTCGCCCGCATCGGCGCCGTGCCCGGCACCGAGGTCAAGGTGTCCAGCGCCCGCGGCAGCGTCGTGCTCGCCGTCGAAGCCGACGACGACGTGCTGCGCGGCACCGCCTGGGTGCCGTTCAACCAGCCGGGTCCGGCCGTCGGCGACCTCGTCGATTGCACGGCACCCGTCACGGACGTCAGGATCGAGACCCTGTGATCGCCCTCGACCCGCTCCTGCTCGGTGACCTGACGTTCGGTGACGTCCTCATCGTGCTGCTCAAGGTGCTGGTGATCTTCGTCGTCGGCCTCGTCGGGACGATGCTGATGGTCTGGTTCGAGCGCAAGATCATCGCCGGGATGCAGAACCGCATCGGCCCGAACAAGGCCGGGCCGTTCGGCATCCTGCAGACCCTCGCCGACGGCACCAAGCTGTTCTTCAAGGAAGACCTGATCCCGGAGAACGCCAGCCGCTTCGTGTTCAAGCTGGCCCCGTACCTGGCGTTCGTGCCGGCGTTCCTGGTGTGGGCGGTGATCCCGCTCGGCGGCGACTTCAGCCACGGCAAGGACGGCACGGTCATCCTGTTCGGCCACGCCACCAAGCTGCAGCTCGCCGACCCGCCGATCGGCGTGCTGCTGCTGCTGGCGCTGTCGTCGATCGCGATCTACGGCCTGATGCTCGCCGGCTGGTCGTCCGGTTCGAAGTACCCGCTGCTCGGCTCGGTGCGGGCCTCGGCGCAGATGGTCTCCTACGAGGCGGCGCTCGGGCTCAGCATGGCCGCGGTCATCCTGGTCAGCGGCACGCTGAGCACGAACGGGATCGTCAGCGCCCAGAGCAGCTTCGGCAAGTGGAGCCTGGTCGCCACGGGGTTCCTGCCGTTCGTCACGTTCATGATCGCCGCCACCGCCGAGCTGAACCGGCCGCCGTTCGACCTCGTCGAGGCCGAGCAGGAGCTGGTCGCCGGGTTCAACACCGAGTACGCCAGCATCCGCTTCGCGCTCTTCTACCTCGCCGAGTTCATGAACACGATCACGATGAGCGGCGTGATCGTCACGCTGTTCTTCGGTGGGCCGCAGCCGATCAGCTGGAGCGGGCACACGATCAGCCTGGGCTTCCTCGGCCCGTTCGCGGGCACCGTGTGGTTCCTGCTGAAGCTGCTCGTGTTCCTGTACGTCTACGTGTGGTTCCGGGCGACGCTGCCCCGGCTGCGCTACGACCAGCTGATGAACCTCGGCTGGAAGCTGATGATCCCCGTCGCCCTCGGCTGGTTCATGCTGCTGGCCGCGTTCCGCATCGGCCAGGACGAGGGCTGGAACCGCTGGGCCGTCGGCGTCGTCGGCATCGTCGTCCTCGCCCTGTGCGCCGCCCTCCTGTCGACGGCCAACCGGGTCAGTGCCAAGCGACGCGAGGGCGAAGGGGCGATGTTCTGATGGGCTACCTCGGCGGCTTCCTCGTCACCCTGCGCCAGCACCGCCTGTTCGGCGGCGACCAGGTCACCACGTCGTACTCCGGTGGGCGCGTCGCCCGGCGCAAGGCGCGCAAGGCTGGCGACCGCGACCCGGCCGCGCTGGCGCTGCCGCCCGAGGTGACGGGCGACGAGAAGATCCCCAAGCCGGAGCGCCTGCACGGCCGCCACGTCCTCAACCGCTACGAGGACGGGATGGAGAAGTGCATCGGCTGCGAGCTGTGCGCCGGCGTCTGCCCGGCCAAGTGCATCTACGTGCGCGGCAGGGACAACGACCCGACCGACCCGACGTCGCCGGGCGAGCGCTTCGGGTTCGTCTACGAGATCAACTACCTGCGCTGCATCCACTGCGACATGTGCGTGGAGGCCTGCCCCACCGAGGCGATCACCGAGAGCAAGCTGTTCGAGTTCAGCTTCACCAGCCGGCGCCAGGCGATCTACACCAAGGACGAGCTGGTCGTGTCGGACGACGGCAAGCCCAAGCGGCTGCCGTGGGAGGACTGGCGCGAGGGCGACGACCTGCACACCAGTGGGTGGATGCGCGCCACCGCGCCCGCGGGCAGCGCCGAGTTCGTCGGTGAGGTCGGCTGGAGCGGTGAGCTCGGCTACGGCGTGCGCCGTCCGGAGCCTCGCGACACCACAGGAGCCGTGCGGACGGTCCGGCGCGGCGGCGAGGGAAGCGCCACCGACGAGCCGCACGGAGGGAGCGGGCGAAGCGCAGCGGAGCCCAGTCCCGACCATCAGGACGTGCGCCGCTGATGGAGCTCGTGGTCTTCGTCATCGCCGCGGCGATGATCCTGGTCGGCGCGGTCGGGGTGATCATCCGCACCCATCCGGTGCACTGCGCGCTGAGCCTGATCCTCACGCTGTTCGGCATTGCCGTGCTGTTCGTCGAGCTCAACGCCCAGTTCCTCGCCGCGGTGCAGGTGATCGTCTATGCCGGCGCGATCGTCGTGCTGTTCCTGTTCGTCATCATGCTGCTCGGCGTCGACGGCGTGGACGACCTGCGCGTCGAGCCGTTCAAGATCCAGCGCCCGCTGGCGGTGATCAGCTCCGCGGCGATGGTCGGGCTGATCATCGCCGCCGTCGTCCAGACCCGTGACGCGCTCGGCAAGCCGCCGGCGATCAACGCCGACGTCGCCGCCGCGGCGGAGGTCGGCGCCCACGACGAGAACATCCGGGCGCTGGCCCGCGACCTGTTCTCCAACCACGTGTTCGCCTTCGAGCTCACCTCGGCGCTGCTGGTGATCGCCGTCGTCGGCACCGTGCTGCTGTCGCGCCGGCTCGGCAAGACCGGGGCGGCGTCGTGATCGCCGCGGTCCAGCCGACCACGACGTGGTATCTGATCCTGTCGGCGCTGCTGTTCGGCGTCGGCGCGATCGGGGTGATGGTCCGGCGCAACCCCCTGGTGCTGTTCATGTGCGTCGAGCTGATGCTCAACGCGGTGAACCTCAGCTTCGTCGCCCTCGCCGTGCACATGGGCGACATCGGCGGGCAGACCGCCGTGTTCTTCGTGCTCGTGGTCGCCGCCGCCGAGGTGGTGGTCGGCCTCGGGATCATCGTCTCGATCCTGCGGCGCCGTCCTGGCGCGAGCATCGACGACCTCGACGAGTTGAGGGGATGATGGGCGAGCGGAGCGAGCTCATCGTCCCGTCGACCGAGCGACCGTCAGGGAGCCGGGCGACGATGGGGTGCGAGCGAAGCGAGCGGGGGCGCAGCCCCCGGGTGAGGGGCTGACCGGTCATGATCGATGTCGCCTGGCTGATCCCTGCCCTGCCGCTGGCCGGCTTCTTCCTCATCCTCGTCGCCGGCCGCAAGCTCGGCGAGCCGAAGGCCGGCTACCTGGCCACGACGATGATCGGCGCGGCGTTCCTCGTCACCGTCGGCGTGTTCGTCGACCTGCTGTCGCGCAGCGCCGAGGAGCGCGCCCACGTCGTCAAGGTGTTCACGTGGCTGCCGGTCGGCTCGTTGCACGTCGACCTCGCGTTCCTCGTCGACCCGCTGAGCATCACGATGTGCCTGTTCGTCACCGGCGTCGGCACGCTGATCCACCTGTACTCCATCGGGTACATGCACGGGGACCCGAAGTTCTCCAAGTTCTTCCTGTACCTCAACCTGTTCGCGTTCAGCATGTTGATGCTGGTGCTCGGGTCGAACCTGCTCGTCACCTTCCTCGGCTGGGAGGGCGTCGGCACCTGCTCGTACTTCCTGATCTCGTTCTGGCACACCCGCGACAGCGCGGCGACCGCCGGCAAGAAGGCGTTCGTCACCAACCGCGTCGGTGACTGGGGCTTCATGATCGCCATGTTCCTGGCGTTCCAGGCCGTCGGGACGCTCGACTACCTCGGGATCAACCACGCCGCCGAGAGCGGCGGGCTGGTGCGCAGCACCGCCACCGGGATCGCGATGATGCTGTTCATCGGGGCCTGCGGCAAGAGCGCCCAGCTGCCGCTGTACATCTGGCTGCCCGACGCGATGGCCGGCCCGACGCCGGTCTCGGCGCTGATCCACGCGGCGACGATGGTCACCGCCGGCGTGTTCCTGATGGTGCGGATGAACCCGGTGCTGCACGTCGCCGCCACCTGGGTGCCGACGGTCATCGCCGTCGTCGGGGCACTCACCGCGCTGTTCGCGGCCACCATCGCCGTCGCCCAGAACGACATCAAGCGCGTGCTCGCGTACTCCACGGTCAGCCAGCTCGGCTACATGTTCCTCGCCGTCGGGTCCGGCGCCTACGTCGCCGCCATCTTCCACATGGTCACCCACGCGTTCTTCAAGGCGCTGCTGTTCCTCGGCTCCGGCTCGGTGATCCACGGGATGCACGACGAGCAGGACATGCGCAAGATGGGCGCGCTGCGCAAGCTGATGCCGATCACCGCGATCACGTTCATCGTCGGCTGGCTGGCCATCGCCGGCGTCCCGCCGTTCGCCGGCTTCTGGAGCAAGGACGAGATCCTCGAGTTCGCCATGGCCAAGAGCCCGGTGCTCTACGTCGTCGGCCTGCTCACCGCGCTGCTCACCGCGTACTACATGACCCGCCAGGTGATGATGGTCTTCTACGGCAAGGCCCGCTGGGAGGACGCCCACGAGGAGCACGGCGCGCACGGCGACCTCAAGCCGCACGAGAGCCCGCCGCTGATGCTCATCCCGCTCGTCGTGCTGGCCGGCCTGAGCATCGTCGGCGGCTTCATCCAGCTGCCGTTCACCGACAAGGTCCAGTCTCTCGGCCGCTGGTTGGAGCCGGTCGTCGAGTTCGGCGAGGCCAACATCCACGGCACGTTCGCCTCCGACACGAAGTACGTGTGGATGGCGGTGGCGATCGTCACCGCCCTGTCCGGCATCGTCCTCGGCATCGCCGTCTACAACCGCCACAAGCTCAAGGCCATCGAGCCGAAGATCCTCGCCGAGGGCTGGTACTACGACCAGGCGGTCACCGACTTCATGGGCGGCCCCGGCCGCGAGGTCTACGACGGGATCACCTGGGCGGACGCCAACATCATCGACGGCGCGGTCAACGGCGCCGGGCGCACCGTGCGCGAGGTCGCCCAGGGCGGCCGCAAGGTCAGCACCGGCAACCTGCGCAACTACGCCGCGGCCATCGGCTGCGGAGCGGTACTCGTGCTCGCCTGGTTCGTCGTCGTGCGGGGGATCCTCTGATGGACTTCCCGATCCTGACGACGATGGTCGCCGTGCCGGCGATCGGCGCCGTGCTCGTCATCCTCCTGTCCAACCGCCGGCCGGAGTGGGTGAAGATCGCCGCGCTGCTCACCAGCGTGCTCACCGCCGGCCTGACGATCTGGACGCTCGTCGCCTTCGAGGAAGGCGAGGGCGGCTTCCAGTTCGTCAGCAAGCACACGTGGATCAAGCCGTGGGGGATCTCCTGGCACCTCGGCATCGACGGCATCTCGCTGTTCCTCGTCGTGCTCACCGGTGTGCTCTACCCGTTGGTGATCGCCGGCATCGACCCGCACCACGACCACAAGCGCTACTTCGGCTGGATGCTCCTGCTCGAGGCCGGGATGCTCGGTGCGTTCGTCAGCCTCGACCTGTTCCTGTTCTTCGTGTTCTTCGAGATCGTGCTCGTACCGATGTACTTCCTGATCGGCGGGTGGGGCTACGACAACCGGATCTACGCGGCCACGAAGTTCTTCGTGTTCACGATGTTCGGCTCGGCGTTCATGCTCGTCGGGACGATCTCGACGGCCGTGCTGGCGTCGTCGAACGGCGTCGGCCACGTCACCTTCGACCTCGTCGAGATCGCCGAGCACGCCAACTTCGCGGCGTCGACCGGCAGGTGGCTGTTCTTCGCGTTCGCGATCGCGTTCGCCGTCAAGGTGCCGCTGTTCCCCGTGCACACCTGGCTGCCCGACGCCCACACCCAGGCGCCGACGGGCGGCTCGGTGATCCTCGCCGCGGTGATGCTCAAGCTCGGCACCTACGGCCTGCTGCGCTTCGGCGTGTTCCTGTTCCCGGAGGCGGCGCGCTGGGCGAGACCGCTGCTGATCACGCTGGCGGTGATCGGCATCCTGTGGGGCGCCGTCGCGGCCACGATGCAGAAGGACCTCAAGCGCGTCGTCGCGTTCTCGTCGGTCGCCCACCTCGGCTTCATCGTCCTCGGCGTGTTCGCCATCACCACCCAGTCGATGTCGGGTGGCGTGATGCAGATGATCAACCACGGCGTGTCCACCGGTGCGCTGTTCATCCTCGTCGGGATGATCTACGAGCGCCGGCACACCCGCCAGATCAGCGAGCTGAAGGGCATCCAGAAGGTCGCGCCGGTGTTCGCCGCGGCGTTCATGGTCGTGATGCTCTCGTCGATCGGCGTGCCCGGGCTCAACGGCTTCGTCGGCGAGTACCTGATCCTGATCGGCTCGTTCCTCACCGCCCGCTGGTGGGTGGTGGTCGCTGCCGTCGGCGTGATCCTCGCCGCGCTGTACCTGCTGTGGGCCTATCAGCGGGTGTTCCACGGCGAGCCGGACGAGGCCAACAGGTCGTTCCCGGAGATGAGGTGGAAGGAGGGCGCGCTGATCCTGCCGTTCATCTTCCTCATCGTCTTCACCGGCGTGTACCCGAAGCCGATGCTCGACCGCATCGAGCCGTCGGTGCAGGCGTTGATCGCCCACGTCGAGGACAAGACCGGCTACCAGCAGCCGCAGCCGGCGCCCGCTGACCACCAGGTCGCCCAGACCGAGACCGAAGCCTCCGGGGAGCACGGCTGATGTTCGCTGCCGACACGTTGCAGGGCCCGCCGGTCGACTGGTTCGCGGTCAGCCCGCTGCTGATCCTTCTCGGCGGGGCGATGGTGCTGCTGGTCGTCGCCGCGCTCACGCCGCGGTGGCCGAAAGGCCTGTACGCGTGGTTCACGGTGGCCGTCTCGCTGGCCACGATCGTCGTCGGCTTCTTCCTGTGGCACCGCATCGACGTCCACGGCACCAAGACGCTCGTCGGCGGCGCCGTCGCCTTCGACCAGTTCGCGGTGTGGATGACGATCACGATCAGCGTGGCGATCGCCCTCGTCTCGCTGGCCACCGACAGCTACCTGCGCCGGGAGGACCTCGACGGGCCAGAGGTCTACGCGCTGTACCTGCTCGCCGCGGTCGGCGGCGTGGTGATGGGCGCGTCGAACGACCTGATCGTGCTGTTCCTCGGCCTGGAGATCCTGTCCATCGCCCTCTACGTGTTGGCCGCCAGCAACCGCCGGCGCACGGCCAGCCAGGAGAGCGGCATCAAGTACTTCGTGCTCGGCGGGTTCTCGTCGGCGTTCTTCCTGTACGGCGTCGCCCTGCTGTACGGCGGGGTCGGTTCGACGAACTTCACGACGATCATCGAGTCGTTGAACTCGTCGGTGTCCCTCGATCGCAAGGACGGGTTGATCCTCGCCGGTGTCGCCCTGCTGATCGTCGGGCTCGGGTTCAAGACGTCGTCGGCGCCGTTCCACTTCTGGGCGCCGGACGTGTACCAGGGCTCGCCGACACCGGTCACCGGGTTCATGGCCTCGGCAGGCAAGGCCGCGGCGTTCGCCGCCCTGCTGCGCGTGCTCGTCGTCGCCCTGCCGAACTGGCGCGACGACTACCGCCCGGTGGTCTGGGTGCTCGCCGTGCTGACCCTGTTCGTCGGGGCGATCATGGCCGTCGTCCAGACCGACGTGAAGCGGATGCTGGCGTACTCGTCGATCAACCACGCCGGCTTCATGCTCGTCGGCGTCGAGGCCGCCGCGCACCTCGCCGGGCAGCCGGACGCCGGGCGAGGGGTGTCGTCGGTGCTCGTCTACCTGCTGCTGTACACCGTGCTGGTGACGGGCACGTTCGCCGTCGTCGCGCTGGTCAGCCGCACCGGTGACGGTTCCACCGACCTGGCGTCGTTCCGCGGCCTCGGCCGCTCCCGGCCGGCGCTGGCGCTGGCGCTGACGGTCCTGCTGCTGGCCCAGGCCGGCGTGCCGCTGACGAGCGGGTTCGTCGCCAAGTTCGGCGTCATCCAGGCAGCGGTCGACGTCAAGAGCTACTGGCTGGCCGTGCTGGCGATGCTCTCGGCGGTCATCTCGGCGTTCCTGTACCTGCGGATCATGGTCAGCGTGTGGCTGGCCGACCCCGAGTCCGGCGACGACGCCCGCGAGCCCGTGCGGGTCCCGTGGACCGCAGCCGTCGGCATCGTCCTGTCCGTCGGCTTCACGCTCGCCATCGGCATCGCCCCCGGCTGGCTCGTTGACCTCGGCAGCTCGGTTTCCAATCTGGCCCGCTGACGCGGGCCGTGCGGCGGGCTCCCTGGCGGTCGCGCCGCCGCGTGTGGCAGGGCGCTCGACTCCCACGGACCCAAGCGGCGGCAACCTTGCACACAGCCGAAGGTTCGCTCTCGTTCCAGCCCGTCTCCGGCGACGCGCCGGACGTCATTTCTACGCGTGTCTGATCAGGTCGTCGTACAACGACTGCTGCCAGCTCAGCTCGCCGGCGTTGTCCTCGGGGTGCCACTGGACGCCGACGAGCCAGGCGCTGGACTCGGTCTCGTAGGCCTCGGTGATGCCGTCGACCGAGCGGGCGGTGATCCGCAGGCCGTCGCCGAGGCGATCGACGGCCTGGTGGTGGACGCTGTGGCACTCCTCCAGCCGCTCGTCGCCGGTCGCCTTGGCGAGACGTGAGCCGGCGTCGACCTCGACGGGGTGGTGGACGAACCAGTGGTCGTCGCCGATGTGCTGGTGCAGTGTGCCGCCGAGGGCGACGTTGACGACCTGCATGCCGCGGCAGATCGCCAGCACCGGCAGCTCACGCGCCAGGACGAGGTCGGCGACGGCGAACTCGACCTCGTCGTGCTCGGGGACGATGCCGTACAGCTCCTCCGCCGTCGCCGGCTCGCCATAGCGGCGCGGGTCGACGTCGCCGCCGCCGGCGAGGACCAGCGCGTCGACGCGCGGCACCAACGACTCGACGTGCTCGAGCACGCCCGGATCCGGTGGCAGCATCAGCGGGATCCCGCCGGCACGGCGGATGGCCCGCAGGTACGGCTGGCCGATGGCGAACGCCGGGTTGCGCTGCCCGTCCGCCTTCGGTGTCTTGCGCCCCACGATCAGCACGAGCGGGGCGGTCACGTCCACCATTATGTCTGGTCGGCCCTTCCTGATGGTCGGCCCTTCCTGATGGTCGGCCCTTCCTGATGGTCGGCCCAAGGCCGACCTGTCCGGCGGGCTCCCTGGCGGTCGCGCCGCCGTGCGTGCCCGGCACGAGCCTCACACGGACCCAAGCGGCCCGCTCGCTGGCGCTTGCTGGGGTCTCGCGTGCGGTTGCTCGGCGGCGGCGTCCGAGTCGGTGGTGTTGGTTCGAGGCGGTGGTGTTGGACTGTCCCGCGCCAGCGACTCGGACCGACGTGTGGGACTCGGACCAACACGTGGGACTCGGACGGGGGTGCTGGCGCTCGTTGGATGTCTCCGAGTCGGACGTGTCTCTCCGAGTCGGACGTGTCCACCCGAGTCGGACGTGTCCACCCGAGTCGCTGGGGCGCCCCCGTGGAGCATGTGGGACTCGGCTGGGCAGTTGGGACTCGGAGCGCGGGGTTCGTCCGAGTCGGTGGTGTTGGTTCGAGGCGGTGGTGTTGGACTGCCCCGCGCCAGCGACTCGGACCAAGGGGTGGGACTCGGATGCTGGTGATGGCGCCGCTACGTTCGCGGCGTGCTGGAGCTGGTGAACCCGACGACGGAGGAGGTCATCGGCACGCAGCCGCTGGCCACCGTGGAGGAGGTCGACGAGGCCGTCGCCCGGGCGCGAGCTGCGTTCCCGGCGTGGCGGGGCGTCGCCCCGACGGATCGGGCGCGGCTGCTGCGGCGCTTCGCCGACCTCGTCGCCGATCATGCCGAGGAGCTCGCCGAGCTGGAGACCGCGAACATGGGCATGACGATCGGCAACAGCCGGTGGTGCGCCGGCACCGCCGCCGACGTCCTGCACTACTTCGCCGGCGCCGTCGACAAGCACACCGGCTCGACGATCCCCGTCGCCGGCGGGGTCGACATGACGTTCCACGAGCCGCTCGGCGTCGTCGGCCTGATCGTGCCGTGGAACTTCCCGCTGCTGATGGCGTCGTGGAAGGTCGGCCCGGCGCTGGCCACCGGCAACGCCGCGATCCTCAAGCCCGCGGAGATCACCCCGCTGACCGCCGTCCGCTTCGGTGAGCTGGCCCTCGCCGCCGGCATCCCCGAGGGTGTGCTCCAGGTGGTCGTCGGCACCGGGGCCGAGGCTGGCTGGCGGCTGGTCGAGCACCCCGACGTCCGCAAGGTCGCGTTCACCGGCTCGACCGCCGTCGGCAAGCGGATCATGGCCGGCTGCGCCGAGCAGGTGAAGCGGGTGACGCTGGAGCTCGGCGGCAAGAGCGCCAACATCGTCTTCGCTGACGCCGACGTCGATACTGCCGCGGCCGCCGCTCCTGGCGCGGTGTTCGACAACTCCGGGCAGGACTGCTGCGCCCGGTCGCGCATCCTCGTCCAGCGCAGCGTGCTCGACCGCTTCGTCGAGCGGTTCGTCGACGCCTGCGCGGTGTTCACCGTCGGCGACCCGCGCGACGAGTCGACGGCGATGGGCCCGCTGGCGACGGCGGCGCACCTCGCCCGCGTCCGCTCCTTCAGCGACGGGCTCGTGCCGACGTGGCAGGGCCCGGCGCCGGACGGCCCCGGCTTCTGGCACCCGGTCATGGTCATGGTCGACCCGGACCCGGCGTCGCCCGTCTGCCGCGAGGAGGTCTTCGGACCGGTGGTGGTGGTCGCCCCGTTCGACGACGAGGCCGACGCGGTGCGCATCGCCAACGACACGCCGTACGGCCTGTCCGGCTCGATCTGGACGCGCGACGTCGGCCGGGCGATGCGCGTCGCCCGCGCCGTCGAGGCCGGCGCGCTGTCGGTCAACTCGAACAGCTCGGTGCGCTTCAGCACCCCGTTCGGCGGCTTCAAGCAGAGCGGCCTCGGCCGCGAGCACTCGATGGCCGTCCTCGACCACTACACCGAGCTGAAGAACGTCTTCGTCGCCATGTAGCTGGACGGCGACTGGCCTCCGCTCGCTGGCGCTCGCTTCGGCTGCTCGCGGTCTGCGGCGGGCTCCCTGGCGGTCGCGCCGTCGCGCGTGGCCGAGCGCTCGCCTCGCACGGACCCAAGCGTCGGTACGCGCGAGCGGTCCAGCGGCCGCAGCCCGGCGACGCTCTACCAGCGTCAGGCGCGGGCGACTCGTTCGACGCCGTAGCCGGCGGCGCGGGCGGCCTCGATGACGGCGTCCGCGTGCTCCCGCCCGCGGACCTCCAGCGCCGCCTGGACGCCGGTCTCGCGGATGTGGAGGTCGACGCCCTCGCGGACGTGCTCGACCTCGATCAGGTTGGCGCCCCGCTCGGCGAAGATCGTCAGCAGCTGCGCGAGCCCGCCGGGGCGGTCGCTGATCCGGACGAACAGGATCAACCGGCGCCCGGCGCGCGTCTCGTGGCGGCGGATCAGACCGGGGAGCACGCCGAGGTCGACGTTGCCGCCGCTGAGCACGACGCACGTCGTCCCCGTCCGCGCCGGCGTCGCGCGGCCCGACATCAGCGCGGCCACGCCCACCGCGCCGGCACCCTCGACGTAGAGCTTGGCCCGCTCCATCAGCAGGACCATGGCGTCGGCGATGGCGTCCTCGTCGACGACCACGACGTCGTCGAGCCAGTGCTCGACCAGCGGCCGGGTCAGCTCACCGGGGCGCTTGACGGCGATGCCGTCGGCGAGCGTGACGACGGCACCCTGACGTGCCGGCCGGTTGGCGTACGGGGCGCACATGCTGGTCTGGACGCCGACCACCTGGATCGACGGATCGTGCGACTTCAGCGCGATCGCCGCGCCGCTGGCCAGCCCGCCGCCGCCCAGCGGGACGATCAGCCGGCGCAGGTCGGCGACGTCGGCGAGCAGTTCGGCACCGATCGTCGCCTGCCCGGCGATCACCGCGAGGTCGTCGTAGGGGTGGCAGAACTCCATGCCGGCGTCCTCGGCGCGCTGGCGGGCGCCGAGCACTGCCTCGTCGAGCGAGTCGCCGCCCTCGACGACGGTTGCCCCGTAGTTCTGACACGCCTCGATCTTGGAGATCGGCGCGCCGGCGGGCACGAAGATCTCGCACGGCACGCCGGAGTGGCGGGCGGCGAAGGCCAGCGCCTGGGCATGGTTGCCGGCGCTGCCGGCGGTGACGCCGGGCGCGGCGCGGGCGCCGAGCGAGGCCAGCTTGCTCATCGCTCCGCGGACCTTGAAGCTGCCGGTGCGCTGCAGGTTCTCGGCCTTCAGCACCACCGTGCCGCCGACGCGCTCGCTGATCGCCGCCGACGACGTGACCGGCGTGTGCTTGACCACGCCCCGCCCGGCGCGCCGCGCCGCATCGATGTCGGCGGGGGAGACGTCCGGGACCATGCGGGCCGTACGGTACTGGCCGTGCGCGCCCTACTCGTCGCCAACGCCGACGACGGCGATCCCGGCTTCGTCGGCCATCATCTGCGCAAGCAGGGCTACGCGTTCACCGAGCTCGTGCGCGAGCACCCCGGCGAGTGGCCGTCGCTCGACGGCGCTGACGTCGTCGTGCTGCTCGGCAGTGACTGGAGCGTGTACTGGCCGGACGTCGCCACGTCGGTGGCCGCCGAGTCGGCACTCGTGCGCGACGCCACCGAGCGGGGGACGCCGGTGTTCGCGATCTGCTATGGCAGCCAGCTCGTCGCCCACGCCCTCGGTGGCGCGGTCGCCCGTGTCGCCATCCCCGAGATCGGTTGGGTCGACGTCGACAGCGACGTGGCCGACATCGCCGCCGGCCCGTGGCTGGAGTGGCACGCCGACGTCGTCACCGTCCCACCCGCGGCGACGGAGCTGGCCCGCAACGCGGCTGGTCCGCAGGCTTGGCGGCTGGGCCGGATCCTGTGCACGCAGTTCCATCCCGAGGCCACCGAGACGATCCTCGCTCGCTGGTCCGCCGGCGGCCGCGACGCGCTCGTCGACGTCGGCACGTCTCGGCAGCAGCTGATGGCCGAGACCCGGGCGAACGTCGGCGCGAGCCGCAAGCACGCCGAACGCCTCACCGACTGGTTCCTGGACCACGTCGCCGGCGTCTGACGGTGGTCTCTGGCCAGGTGCTGGAACGTGGCTGTGCGGTTCCGGCGGTGACCGGAAGGCGATCGGCTGGGGCTACACGCCGGCGGCGGCTTCGAGGATCCAGCGGTCGACCTCGGGGCGCATCGCCGCTCGCTCGCAGCGGCGCAGCTGCTCGTCGGGATCGAGGGTGTCAGCGTCGAGCAGGCCGACGGCGCGCAAGGCGACGCCCCACATCCCCTCGCGGAACTCGCTCATCAACTTCATCAGCCGTAGGCGGGCGACGGCGACGACCGACGCACGCCCGAAGTACAGCTCCAGCAGCCGCTCGTCCACGTCGTCGGAGAAGCCGCAGTTGACGCTGAGGTTGGCGAGGTCGAAGAACACGTCGTCGTTGCCGCCGCACTCGAAGTCGACCAGCCAGGCCCGCGCCTCGTCGAACAGCACGTTCGACGCCCGCAGGTTGTTGTGGCACGGCACCGGATCCATCGGCGCCCGGGCGAACGCCGCCTCGATCCGCCGGCTCAACTGGTGCAGCCGCTCGTACGACGCCGGCACCACGCCGCCGCTGGCGCCGGCGTCTCGGGCGTGCCACTCGACGACGCGGTGCACCGGGAACGACGCCTGCAACGGCGGGCTGCGATGGAACCGCCGCAGCACGCGCACCGCCGACTCCAATCGCCCGGCCACGCGCTCGGGCTCCAGCGCCCGGGCCGGGACGAGCGCGGTGATCAGCGCATGCGACTCGGGCAGGTCGCCGACGACCTGCGGCCCGACGCCGAGGTCCGCGGCGCGGCGGGTGGCCTCGGCTGCGTTGGCGGCGCTGACGCCGAGCAGCGGGACGTCGGTGGGCTCGCGCACGACGTACTCGCGCCCGTCGACGGCGACGGCGAACAGGCGGGCGCGAACGTGGCCGCGCAGCGGGCGGATGACCGGCGAACGCCCGTCCCACTGCGGGACGCGGGCCACGATGGCCTCGATCGCCGTCCCCATCCCATCATGCGTAGCACCCCGCGATGCGTCGCTCCGGGGACCCGGGTGCCATCGGACCTGCGTGAGGTCGTCGGACCAGCGTCGTCCGTGCGGGCGTGGCCATTTGTGGGCTGCCGGAAACGGAGTAGTAGCGTCCGCAGGCGATGTCGGACTTCCTGCGCGACTACCTGAACGTGATCTGGTTCGGGGCCATCGCACTCCTGCTCGGTGGGCTGTTGCTCGGCGTGGCAGCCATGGTGCGACCGGTGAAGCCCACCGCGCAGAAGGCCATCCCGTACGAGAGCGGCGTCAACCCGGTGGGCGAGGGCTGGTCGCAGAGCCAGATCCGCTACTACGTGTTCGCCCTGATGTTCGTCGTGTTCGACGTGGAAGCGGTGTTCATCTTCCCGTGGGCCGTCGAGCTCGAACGGTACGCCGGCTTCGGCCTGATCGAGATGGGCATCTTCGTCTTCGTGCTGCTCCTTGGCCTCGTGTACGCGTGGCGCAAGGGCGTCCTGCGCTGGGTGTAGCCGTACATGGGAATCGTGGATCGCGGGCGGATGCCCAAACCGTTGACGACCCTGTTCAACATGGGCCGGTCGTACAGCCTGTGGGTGTACCAGTGGGGTCTCGCGTGCTGCGCCATCGAGATGGGCGCGGCGTTCGCCTCGCCGCGCTACGACGTGATGCGTCTCGGCGTCATCCCGCTGCCGGCCAGCCCGCGCCAGGCCGACCTCGTCGTCGTCTCCGGCACGGTCACCGACAAGATGGCCCCGGCGATCAAGCGGCTCTACGAGCAGATGCCCGAGCCGAAGTACGTCATCAGCATGGGCTCGTGCGCCAACTGCGGCGGCCCGTACTGGGACAGCTACTCGGTCACCAAGGGCGTCGACCAGATCATCCCGGTCGACGTCTACGTGCCGGGCTGCCCGCCGCGGCCGGAGGCGTTGCTCGAGGGCATCGTCCTGCTGCAGCAGCGGATCAAGAACGAGGACATGGGCGCACGCTGGCGCGGCGAGGGCTTCAAGCCGATGGAGCGCGAACCGATCGTGGTCGGCGGCGGGGACGTGCGATGACCGACACGGTGACCACATCGACGGACGCGGAGACGCCGGCACTGCCGGGCGACGGGCTGCGCGAGCAGGTCGTCGACCAGATGCGCTCGGCGCTGGGCGAGGCGCTCGTCGACACGCTCGTCAAGCCCGGCGACGACGTGTGGCTGCGGGTCACCACCGAGGCGTGGCGCGAGGCCGGGTTCGCCCTGCGCGACGTCGTCGGCTTCGACTACTTCTGCTTCCTGTCGGCGCTCGACTGGCTGCCGAGCCCGTTCGGCCGCGGTGAGGACGACCCGACGTCGCCGACGCCCGAGCGCGACACCGAGATCAGCCAAGGCTACACCGGCGGTGAGACCCGCTTCCAGGTGTTCGCCCGGTTGCACAGCACCAAGCTGCACGTCGGCGTGACGGTCAAGGCGGATGTGCCCGACGGCGACCTCACGGTGCCGAGCTGGGTACCGGTGTACGCCGGCGCCAACTGGCACGAGCGCGAGGCCCACGAGATGTTCGGCATCGACTTCGCCGGGCACAACGACCTGCGCAACATGTACCTGCCGGTCGACTTCGAGGGCCACCCGCTTCGCAAGGACTACCCGCTGCTGTCACGGATCCTCAAGCCGTGGCCGGGCATCGTCGACGTCGAGCCGCTGCCCGGCGACGGCGACGACGAGGAAGGCGGTCAGTCATGACCGATCTCGCCGACCGCGACAAGCTCGGCTACATCGCCGCTCAGGCCGCCGACGCCCGGCTCAACGTGGAGCTCGAGACCGAGGGCATGACGCTGAACATCGGTCCGCAGCACCCGGCGACGCACGGCACGCTGCGGATCATCGTCCGCCTCGACGGCGAGCAGGTCGTGTGGGCCGAGCCGTCCGCCGGCTACATGCACCGTGGCTACGAGAAGCTCACCGAGGTCCGCACCTTCCCGCAGGTGACGACGCTGATCAACCGGATCGACTGGTTGGGCAGCTTCGCCAACGAGGTGCCGTTCATCCTCGCCGCCGAGAAGCTGATGGACATCGAGGCCCCGCCGCGGGCCCAGTGGATCCGCACGATCCTGTTCGAGCTCAGCCGGATCGCCAACATCTCGCTGTTCCTCGGCGACCTCGGGGCGCAGATGGGCGCGGTGACGCCGGTCTTCTACGCGTTCCGTGACCGCGAGCACGTCCTCAACCTGATCGAGTCGGCCACCGGCGGGCGCTTCCACCCGAACTTCGACCGCATCGGCGGCCTCAAGGACGACCTGCCCGCCGGGTTCGTCGACGAGACCCGCTCGGTGATGAAGCGCCTCCGCAAGTTCTGCGACGAGGTCGAGGACCTGCTGTTCGGCAACGTCGTGTTCCAGACCCGTACCCGCGGCGTCGGCGTGATCCCCAAGGAGGTCGCCCTGCAGTACGGCCTGTCGGGGGCCAACCTGCGCGCCAGTGGCGTCGACTGGGACCTGCGCCGCGACCAGCGCCTGCCGCTCGCCTACGACAAGGTCGACTTCAAGGTCTGGACCCACCCGGACGGCGACAGCTTCGCCCGCTGCTGGGTGCGCCTCCAGGAGACCCGTGAGGCCACCAAGATCGTCGACCAGCTGCTCGACGGGCTGCCGGCCGGGCCGATCATGGCCAAGGTGCCGCGCATCATCAAGGTGCCCGAGGGCGAGGCCTGGGTGTCGACGGAGAACCCGCTCGGCGAGATGGGCTACTACGTCGTCAGCAAGGGCGATCTCGGGCCGTTCCGGGTGAAGATCCGCAGCGCCAGCTTCAACAACATCTCCATCGCCCCGTGGGTGCTGCGCGGCGTGTACGTGCCCGACGTCGTCACCGTCCTCGCCAGCCTCTACTTCATCCTCGGCGACATCGACAGATGAGCCTCGTCGCCGTCTCCATCCCCTACTGGGGGCAGTCGCTGCTGCGCGTCCTCGGCGGCACGGTCGCCGTGCTGCTGCCGGCCGGCACGATCGTCTACCTGTTCCTGTTCAAGATGATGTCGTTCATGCAGAGCCGCCTCGGTCCCATGGAGGCCGGGCCGTACGGCTCGATGCAGCTGTTCGCCGAGGTCGGCAAGTGGTTGCAGAAGGAGGACCTGTACCCGACGCAGGCCGATAAGCGGGTGTTCAAGATCGCCCCGCTGATGGTGCTGGTGTCGACGTTCCTGCTCGTCGCGGTGATGCCGTGGGGCCCGGATGCGTACTTCACGAACTTCGACGCCGGCGTGTTCTACATGCTCGCCGTGTCGAGCATCTCCACGCTCGGCGTGCTGATCGCCGGGTGGAGCAGTGCCAACAAGTACTCGCTGCTCGGCGGTCTGCGCGCCGCCGGCCAGCTGATCGCCTACGAGCTGCCGATGATGCTGGCGGTGATCGGCGTGATCATCCAGGCCGGCACGATGAACCTGCAGCAGATCGTGTGGCGCCAGAACAGCGAGCACGCCGCGATCTTCGGGTGGAACGGCCTCGGCAACCCCTACCTGCTCACCCAGTTCGTCGGCTTCGTGATCTTCATGATCGCCATCCAGGCCGAGCTGACGCAGACGCCGTTCGACATGCCGATCGCCGAGTCCGAGCTGGTCTCGGGCTACATGACCGAGTACTCGGGCTTCCGCTTCCTGATCTTCTTCATCGCCGAGTTCGCCGCCGTCGGCGTGTTCAGCCTGATCGCCAGCGTCCTGTTCCTCGGCGGCTGGGGCGTCCCGTTCGCATGGTTCGGCTGGAAGACGACCGGACCCGGGCTGTTCGACGGCGTCGACAACTGGATGAACGTCGTCGGGCCGATCATCCTGTTCACCAAGATGATCGTGCTCAGCTTCATGGTGATGTGGGTCCGCTTCAGCTATCCCCGCTTGCGTGAGGACCAGCTGCAGCGCTTCGCCTGGAAGGTGCTCATCCCGCTCTCGCTGGCCAACATCGCCGTCACGGCGATCCTGAAGGTGATGTTCTGATGAGCGGCACGAAGCCCAAGACCGGCCTGGCCTCGTTCCTCAAGGGCCTGCAGGTCACCGCCACCGAGCTCGGCCAGACGCTCAAGCCCCGCAAGCAGGGCGGTGGTGCGGCCACGGTGCAGTACCCGCACGAGAAGGAAGCGCCGCCGCTGCGCGCCCGCGGCGTCATCGCGCTGCGCGAGGACAACTGCACGGTCTGCATGCTCTGCGCGCGCAGCTGCCCGGACTGGTGCATCTACATCGAGGGCCACAAGCAGCTCGCCCCGCCGCGCCGTGCCGGTGGCGCGCCGCGCAAGGTCAACAACCTCGACCGCTTCGACATCGACTACGCGCTGTGCATGTACTGCGGCATCTGCGTCGAGGTGTGCCCGTTCGACGCCTTGTTCTGGAGCCCCGAGTACGAGTACAGCGAGCCGCGCATCGCCGACCTGCTGCACGACAAGACCAAGCTCGGCGAGTGGATGGAGACGGTGCCCGAGCCGCCGGCGCTCGAGGCCGGCGCGGACAAGAAGGGCAAGAAGTGATGCTTGCCGCGTCCGACGTGCTGGTGGCCCAGAACATCGGCTTCGGGATCATCGCCGCCGTCATGATCGTGGCGGCGATCAGCGTCGTCACCAACCGCAACATCATCCACGCCGCGCTGTCGCTGGTGGCAGTGATGGCCGGTGCCGCCGCCCAGTACGTGCTGCTCGCCGCCGAGTTCGTCGCCGTCACCCAGGTGCTCGTCTACATCGGCGCGGTGATGGTCCTGTTCCTGTTCGGCGTGATGCTCACCCGCGCCAAGCTCGGCCGTGACGCCGACCTCGACAACAAGAACTTCGGCATCGGCATCCCGGTGGCGCTGATCATGCTCGGCGTCATGGTCTATGTGCTGATCGACGGCTACCGCGGCGAGAAGCTGCCGGCCGACGCCACACCAATCCCGACGCGGGCCGTCGCCGACCGCATCTTCGCCCCGTACCTGCTGCCGTTCTGGGCGCTGTCGTTCCTGCTGCTCATCGCCGTCGTCGGCGCGATCGTCCTGGCGCGGAAGGACTGACGATGCTGCTCAACCAGTTCCTCCTGCTCGGTGCCGTCCTGTTCTGCATCGGCGTCTACGGCGTCATCGCCCGCAAGAACGGCGTGATGGTGCTGATGGGCATCGAGCTGATCCTCAACTCGGTGAACATCAACCTGCTGGCGTTCAGCCTGTTCAACGGGAACGTCGACGGCAACGTGTTCGCCCTGTTCATCATCGCCGTCGCGGCCGCCGAGGTCGGCGTCGGCTTGGCACTGGTGCTGCTCGTCTACCGCAACCGCAAGAGCATCGCCCTCGACGAGCTGTCGGAGATGAAGGGCTGATGTTCCTCGCGTACGCAGAAGGCGCCGAGCACGCCGCCGGGTGGTTCCTCGAACACGCCTGGCTGATCCCGCTGATCCCGGCGGTGGCGTTCGCGCTGATCATCCTGTTCGGCAAGCGTCTGCCGATGAAGGGCTCCGAGCTCGGCCTGCTGAGCATCGGCGCGTCGCTGGTGATCGCCATCGGCACCGCGGTCCAGTGGATCCAGCGGGTGAACGATGCCCACGCCGCCGGTGGCGGTGAGGAGCACGCCCGCGGGGTGGTCGGTGGCGTCAGCACGCTGATCCGCTCGGCGCTGGAGACCGAGCACGGCGTCTACACCGAGCCGGTGATCAAGTCGTGGACGTGGTGGCAGAGCGGTGGCCTGAGGTTCTCGATCGGCCAGCACATCGACGGCCTGTCGGTGATGCTCCTGCTGCTCGTCGCGTTCATCTCGCTGCTCGTGCAGATCTACTCGCTCGAGTACGTCCGCGGCGACCGCCGCTACACGCACTTCTTCGCCGCCCTGACCTTGTTCAGTGCCGGGATGCTGGTCATGGTCCTCGCCGAGAACATGGTCCAGCTGATCCTCGGCTGGGAGATCATGGGCCTGTGCTCGTTCATGCTGATCGGGCACTGGTGGGAGGAGGAGGCCAACAGCCGGGCGGCGTTGAAGGCGTTCTTCACGGTCCGCGTCGGCGACGTCGGCCTGCTCGTCGGCACGGCGATCCTGTTCGGCGGGATGGGCACGTTCTCCATCCAGGAGATCAGCCAGAAGGCGCTCGACGGCTCGACCAGCCACACCGTCCTGCTGATGGGCGCCGTCGCCTTGTTCGTCGCCTGCATCGGCAAGAGCGGCCAGTTCCCGCTGCACACGTGGTTGCCCGACGCGATGGCCGGGCCGACACCGGTGTCGTCCCTGCTGCACAGCTCGACGATGGTCGTCGCCGGCGTGTTCCTCGTCGCCCGCCTGTACCCCGTGTTCCACGCCGGCCTGGACATCAACGTCGCCGGTCAGCACGTCAACTTCATCGCCGTGATCGGTGGCATCACGATCGTCGTCGCCGCGCTTCTGGCGTTCGTCCAGAGCGACATCAAGAAGGTGCTGGCGTACTCGACGGTCAGCCAGCTCGGCTACATGATGATGGGTCTCGGCGTCGGGGCCTGGGTGCCGGCCGTGTTCCACATCTTCACCCACGCGTTCTTCAAGTGCTGCCTGTTCCTGTGCGCCGGATCGGTCAGCCACACCGGCTCGCACCACAGCTTCGACATGCGCAAGGACATGGGCGGTCTGGCGAAGAAGATGCCGATCACCGCGGCGTGCTGGATCATCTCCACGCTGGCGCTGTGCGGCGTGCCGTTCTTCTCGGGCTTCTTCTCGAAGGACGAGATCATCGACAACGCCCACAACAACCACTACACGGTGTTCTGGATCATCGGTCTGGTGGGTGCGTTCATGACCACCGCGTACATGACCCGGGCCACCTACCTGACGTTCTTCGGCAAGCCGCGTGGCGCCGCCGCCGGCGAGCACGCCCACGACGCCCATGCCGGCACCGAGGACGATCCGCTCGACGCCGACGCCCTGTCCCCGCAGCCGGCCGACATCGCCCTGCTGCGCGAGGAGGAGCGGGTCGCCGCCAGCGTCAGCCACGGCCATGACGCTCACGGTCACGACGACCACCACGCCCCGGCGCACGGGTTCATCGTCAAGACCGATTCGCCGGCGCTGCTGCTCGTACCGATCATGATCCTTGCCGTGCTGGCGATCTTCTCCGGCTATCTGAACGCCGCGCCGTTCCACATCGAGAAGTTCACCGAGTGGGTCGCCCCGGCCGCCGGCGAGTTCTTCCCCGAGCTCAGCCACGCCACGTTCAAGTGGGTCAACGCCCTGCCCTCGATCGTGCTGGTGCTGGCCGGCTTCCTCGTCAGCCTCGGCATCTGCAGGGCGCTCTACGGCGAGGGTGCCTCGGCGCTCAAGGGCCTCACCCGGCGCAACAAGGTGCTGCGAGGCGGCTACCTGTTCTTGGCGAACAAGTACTACCTGGACGACCTCTACGAGAAGGGGATCGTCCACGCCGTCGCCCACCCGATCGCCCAGGCCGCGTACTGGATCAACCAGCACGTGCTCGACGGGATCGTCAACGCCGTCGGCCTCGGCGGCAAGCGGACGGGGCAGTGGGTCTACCGCAACATCGACCAGCGAGTGGTCGACGGGGCGGTCAACGGCAGCGGGGCGGTGGCGCGCGAAACCGGCGGCGCCCTGCGACCGGTGCAATCAGGCAGGATCAACCAGTACGGAGCGTTGCTGTTCGGTGCCGCAGCAATCGGTGCGCTCGTGCTCGTCATCGTGAACACGTAGAGGCCGCATGAACACCCTCAGCGACAACAACTGGATCCTCAGCGTCGGCACCTTCCTCCCGCTCGTCGGGGTGCTGATCATGCTGTTCATCCCCAAGCGGGAGGAGGCGCTGGTCAAGCAGATCGGCATCCTCACCGCGGCGGTGACGTTGGCCGTCGGCATCGTCACGCTCGCCCTGTTCGACTACGGCAAGGCCGACGTCCAGCAGTTCTCCGTGGCGACGTCGTGGATCAAGCCGATCAAGGCGACGTACACGATCGGCCTCGACGGCATCAGCCTGCCGCTGTACATCCTGTCGATGGTGATCACCCTGCTGGTGATGATCTACTCCTGGAACCACATCCCCGAGCCGGGGAACCCCAAGGCGTTCTTCATCCTCATGCTCATCCTGCAGACGGGGATGGCGGGCACGTTCATCGCCCAGGACCTGATCCTGTTCTTCGTCTTCTTCGAGGTCGTCCTGCTGCCGATGTACTTCATGATCGGCGTGTGGGGCGGTGAGAACCGCCAGTACGCGTCGTTGAAGTTCTTCCTGTACACGATGTTCGGCTCGGCGCTGATGCTCGTGTCGTTCGTCGCCCTGTTCATCCTGACGAAGGGCAACAGCGACCCGAACGGCAGCTTCGCCTTCTCGTGGTTCTACGAGCACGGCCAGTCGCTGGCGACCAACACCGCGGTGTGGGTGTTCGCCGGCATGTTCATCGGCTTCGCCGTCAAGGTGCCGATGTTCCCGTTCCACACCTGGCTGCCCGACGCCCACACCCAGGCGCCGACGCAGGGCTCGGTGATCCTCGCCGCGATCCTGCTGAAGCTCGGTACGTACGGCTTCGTGCGCATCGCCATCCCGTTCCTGCCGCAGGCCGCGGTGAAGTGGGCGCCGTGGATCGGCATCCTCGCCGTGATCGGGATCATCTACGGCGCCCTCGGCTGCCTGGCGCAGACCGACATGAAGCGCCTGATCGCATTCTCGTCGGTGGCCCACATGGGCTTCGTGATGCTCGGCATCGCCACGCTGACGCCGCTCGGCATCAACGCCGCAGTGTTCGGCATGGTCGCCCACGGATTGATCACCGGCATGTTGTTCTTCCTCGCCGGCTCGGTGAAGGACCGCTACCACACGCTGGAGATCGCCCGCCTGCGTGGCCTGCTCAAGCAGATCCCGAAGCTCGGCTGGATCCTCGGGTTCTGCGCGATGGCTTCGCTCGGCCTGCCCGGCCTGGCCGGGTTCTGGGGCGAGTTCCCGGCGATCCTCAGCGCGTACAACCCGCTGCACGGCGACGGGCTGCCGTTCGGCGGCCTCAGCCTGTCGGCGTTCCGCACCTACATGATCGTCGCCGCCCTCGGCACGGTGCTCGCCGCGGCGTACCTGCTGTGGCTGTACCAGCGCACCGCGTTCGGCGAGCCCAACCCCGAGTTCGTCGCCGACGCCCATCTGGCGCACTCGGTCGGCGCGGCCGGCAACCCGCACGACGACCACCACGTGGACCTGCACGACGTCGGTCCGTACGAGTGGATCGCCTGGATCCCGCTGCTGATCGGCATCGTCGTGCTCGGCGTCTACCCGCAGCTGCTGTTCAAGATCACCGACCCCGCCGTCACTCACCTGCTCGGCGTCTTCGGCGGGAACTAGCCAGTGGTCGGTGCCCTCTCGTCGCTGCTGGCGGCCGACTTCGTCCGGCCGCGGGTCGACTACCACGCGATCGCGCCCGAGATCATCCTCGCGGTCGGCATCTGCGTGGTCCTGCTCGTCGACCTGTTCGTCAGCGAGCAGCGCCGCTGGATCACGTCGACGATCTCCGGGTTCGTCCTGCTCGTCGCTGCGCTGCCGTTGGTGACGCTGGCCACCAAGGGCGACGTCGACGTGGCGCCGCGGTCGATGTTCGACGGCCGCTACGTCGTCGACAACTTCAGCCTCGTGCTCAAGGCGATGTTCCTGCTGATCGGCTACATCGTCGTGCTGCTGTCGGTCAACGACGTCGAGGAGAGTCGGGTGTACCCGGGCGAGTACTACGTGCTCCTGCTCAGCTCGATCCTCGGCATGGTGATGATGACCTCGGCGCGCGACCTGGTGAGCGTGTTCGTCGCCCTCGAGCTGCTGTCGATCCCGTCGTACATGCTCGCCGCGTGGCGCAAGCGCGACTCGAAGAGCAACGAGGCCGGCGTCAAGTACTACGTGATGGGTGTGTTCGCCAGCGCGGTGATGCTGTACGGGATGAGCCTGCTGTTCGGCGTGGCCAACAGCACCAAGCTCAGTGAGATCGGTGCGGCGATCACCGGCGACGGCAAGCTCGCCGGCGTCGAGGTGCTCGGCATCGTCTTCGTGATCGTCGGCTTCGCGTTCAAGGTCAGCGCCGTGCCGTTCCACACGTGGGCGCCCGACACCTACGAGGGTGCGCCGACGCCGATCACCGCGTTCTTCAGCGTGGCCTCCAAGGCGGCCGGGTTCACCGCGCTGATCCTGCTCGTGTACCTGGCCTTCCCGCAGGCCGAGCAGATCTACCAGCCGTTCATGTGGGTGCTCGCCGCGCTGACCATGAGCATCGGCAACCTGCTCGCCCTGCGCCAGACGAACATCGTCCGCATGCTCGCCTACTCCAGCGTCAGCCACGGCGGGTTCATCCTGATGCCGCTGGCCGTCGCCGGCACGAACGGCGCCGCCGGGGCGTCGCTGCGGGCCGTGATGGTGTACCTGGTGATCTACTCGGCGACGAACCTCGGTGCGTTCGCCGTCGTCATCGCCGTCAGCCGCAAGACCCGCAGCGGCGAGATCAGCAGCTACGGCGGCCTGTTCAGCTACGCCCCCGGGCTGGCGGTGCTGATGACGATCTTCCTGGCCTCGCTGATGGGCATGCCCCCGCTCGGTGGCTGGTACGCGAAGTTCGGCGTGTTCCGTGCGGTCCTCGACGCCGGTGGCGGGTGGGGCTACAGCATCGCCGTGATCGCCGCGATCAACACCGTGGTCGCCACGGCGTACTACATCACCGTGATGCGGGAGATGTGGATGAAGCCGGTGCCCGACGGTGACGTCACCCCGGTGCGGGTGCCGACGTCGCTGCAGGCCGCGCTGGCGATCACCGGGATCACCACCATCGCCTTCGGCGTCCTGCCGGGCCTCATCTCCCGGTACGGCGAGCTGTCAGACCTCGCCGGCGCCTTCGGCAAGTAGCCGGATCTCCGTCAGCGCACGAACCGACGTGTCCGTTCGTGCACTGACACAAACCCTGGGAGCAGCAGCCGGCATGTGCGGTTTGTGTCAGGCCACGAACCGACGTGTGGCTTTGTGTGCTGACGCAAGCGCAGGGGCGGCGAACGTGCGCGGTTTGTGCCAGCGCACAGATCGACGTGCCCGTCTCTGGGCTGACACAAAGCTTGGCGGCCGGCGGTGAGCGGCGCGCTCGAGGAGGTGCGGGCGGCGATCGGTGATGCCGGGGGGCTGCTGCGGTTCGACGAGTACGTGCGCTTGGCGCTCTACGGCGAGCACGGGTTCTACAACGCCGGGGGGCGCGCCGGGCGCCGTGGCGGGCACTTCCTGACCTCGCCGGAGGTCGGACCGCTGTTCGGCGCGGTGCTGGCCCGGGCGATCGACGGATGGTGGCACCGCCTCGGCGAGCCGGGCGACTTCGCGATCGTCGAGGCCGGCGCCGGCCCGGGCACACTGGCCCGGGCGATCCTCGCCGCCGAGCCCGAGTGCGCGCCGCGCTACGTCACCGTCGAGGTCAGCGCCGCCCAGCGCGCCGAGCACCCTGCCGACGTCGAGGCGCTGGCCGGCCTGACGTCGCTGCCGGCCGGCGTCACCGGCGTCGTCGTCGCCAACGAGTTGCTCGACAACCTCCCGTTCCGCCTTGCCGTGCACGACGGCGGCTGGCGCGAGGCGTATGTCGCCGACGGCGGCGACGGCACGCTGCGGGAGGTGCTCGCCGCCCCGCTCGATCCGCTGCCGGCCTGGCTACCGGCGAGCGCGTCGCACGGGGCGCGGGCACCGATCCAGGACGAGGCCGCGGCGTGGGTCCGTGCTGCGCTCGGCACGCTCGACCGCGGTCGAGTGCTGGCCGTCGACTACGCCGTGGCGCGCACCGCCGAGCTGACGCTGCGGCCGTGGCGGGAGTGGCTGCGCACGTTCCGCGGCCACGACCGCGGCGGGCACTACCTCGCCGATCCGGGGACGCAGGACGTCACCGTCGAGGTCTGCCTGGACCAGCTCCCGCCGCCCGACGCGGTGCGCACCCAGCACCAGTTCCTGGCGCTGCACGGCATCGACGAGCTCGTCGAAGCGGGCCGTGCCGAGTGGGCGAAGGCGGCGGCCGCCCCGTCGCTGCGGGCGCTGATGATGCGCAGCCGGATCCGCGAGGCCGAGGCCCTCACCGACCCCGACGGGCTCGGCGGCTTCCTCGCGGTCGAATGGGAAGTACCGTCTGGCCACGATGACCGCTGACCTCGAGGCGACCCCGACCGACGAAGGCGGCGGCCATGGCGACGGCGCTGGCCATGGCGTCAAGGTCGGCATGGGCGCGCTGGCGCTCGGAGCGCTCGGCGTCGTCTACGGCGACATCGGCACCAGCCCGCTCTACGCGTTCAAGGAGTCGTTCGAGCACCACCACCTGCCCGTCACCGAGGACAACGCGCTGGGCATGGCGTCGATCGCCTTCTGGGTGCTGATCATCATCATCTCGATCAAGTACCTGGTGCTGGTGATGCGCGCCGACAACCACGGCGAGGGCGGCATCCTCGCCCTGACGGCGCTGGTCATCCCCAAGCGCGGCCAGGCCAAGGGGCTCGCCGCGTTCATCATCACCCTCGGCGTGTTCGGCACGGCGCTGCTCTACGGCGACGGCCTGATCACCCCGGCGATCTCCGTGCTCAGTGCCGTCGACGGCGTGAAGACGGCGACGTCGGCGTTCGACCACGTCGTCGTCCCGATCGCCTGTGTCATCCTGATCGGGCTGTTCGTCGTGCAACGTCGCGGCACGGGCGCGGTGGGCAGGGTGTTCGGCCCGATCATGACCGTCTGGTTCCTGACGCTCGGGGTGCTCGGCGTCACCCAGATCGCCAAGGTCCCGGCGGTCGTGCGCGCCGTCAACCCGATCTACGCCGTGCACCTGTTCGAGAACCAGCCGGGCAAGGCGTTCCTCGCCCTCGGCAGCATCTTCCTCGTCGTCACCGGTGGCGAGGCGCTCTATGCCGACATGGGCCACTTCGGCCGTCGCCCGATCCAGCTGTCGTGGTACGGCCTGGTCCTGCCGTGCCTGGTGCTGTGCTACTTCGGACAGGCCGCGCTGCTCAGCCACGACCCGGAGGCCATCCAGAACCCGTTCTTCAACATGGCCCCGCACTTCCTCCTGATCCCGCTGGTGATCCTGGCGACGATGGCGTCGGTCATCGCTTCGCAGGCGTTGATCTCCGGTGCGTTCTCGTTGACGGTGCAGGCGGTGCAGCTCGACTACCTGCCACGCGTCGCCATCCGCCACACGTCGCGCGAGCACGCCGGCCAGGTGTACGTGCCGCTCGTCAACTGGGCGCTGATGGTCGGCTCGGTCGGCCTGGTGATCGCCTTCGGCACCCCCAGCGCGCTGGCCGGGGCCTACGGCATCGCCGTCACCTGCACGATGGCCGTCACCACGCTGCTGTTCGCCGTCGTCGCCCGGACGAAGTGGAACTGGGCGATGTGGAAGACGCTGCTCGTCGTCACCCCGCTGATGATCGTCGACCTCGCGTTCTTCTCGGCGAACGTCGTCAAGATCCCCGACGGTGGCTGGTTCCCGCTCCTCGTCGGTGCCGGCCTGATGATCCAGATGGCGACGTGGCGGCGCGGCCGCCAGCTCGTCGCCGAGCGGATCCACCGTGGCGAGCGGCCGATCGACGAGGTGCTCGACGAGGCCGGCGCGGTGACCAAGGTGCCCGGCACGGCGGTGTTCATGTTCAAGGACCTCGGCAAGGCGCCGCCGGCGCTGGTCAACAACCTGCGCCACAACAAGGTCATCCACCGCAACACGCTGCTGGTCGCCGTGCACACCGCCGACGTGCCGCGCATCGACGGCAAGCGCTACACGGTGACGCGCATCGAGCCCGGTGTGCACCAGGTGGTGCTTGAGTTCGGGTTCATGGAGGATCCCGACGTGCCCGCAGCGCTCGCCGACGTGCAGTTCCGCGGCCTCAACTTCGACCCCGACGACTGCACGTACTTCATCGGCCGGGAGACCGTTCTGGCCGGCAAGGTGCCCGGGATGAACCCGCTGCGTGAGCAGCTGTTCGTGCTGTTGAACCGCGGCGCCGACAGCGCCAGCCGGTTCTTCAACCTCCCCGCCGAACGAGTCTTCGAGGTCGGCTCACACGTCGAGATCTAGTCATGTTCGTGCTCCGGTCGGGGCAGAGCCCCTCCCTGCGCCTGCCGTGCTCGCCGCCTCCGCTGCGCTTCGGCGCTCGCCGCACGTTGGATCGGTGGTGAGCACCCCGGACTAGGTTCGACGGTCAGAGGGGGTTCGTCATGACCGAGCAGACACATGCCATCGACGCGTTGCAGTGGGAGCAGCGGCGGTTTGCGCCGTCGGAGGCGTTCAAGCGGCAGGCGCTGGTGACCGGCACCGGCATGTACGAGGACGGCAACGAGGACTATCAGGGCTTCTGGGCCGAGCAGGCTGCGCAGTTGCTGACGTGGCGGACGGAGTGGTCGACGATCTGCGAGTGGGAGCTGCCGTTCTCGAAGTGGTTCGTCGGCGGTCAGTTGAACGTCACCGAGAACTGCCTCGACCGTCACGTCGCCGGCGGCAAGGGCGACAAGGTCGCCTACTTCTGGGAGGGCGAGCCGGGCGACAGCCGCACGATCACCTATGCCGAGCTGCTCGACGAGGTGCAGCGCTTCTCCAACGTGTTGAAGGGCCTCGGCGTCGTCAAGGGCGACCGGGTCAACATCTACATGCCGATGATCCCCGAGGCGGTCGTGGCGATGCTCGTGTGCGTGCGCATCGGTGCACCGCACTCGGTGGTGTTCGGCGGGTTCTCGTCGCAGAGCCTCACCGACCGGATCAACGACGCCGAGGCCAAGGTGCTGATCACGGCCGACGGCGGCTACCGCCGTGGCGAGGTGTTCCCGCTCAAGCCGGCGGCCGACGAGTCGCTGCGCGACACGCCGAGCATCGAGCAGGTGGTCGTCGTGCGCCGCGGCGGCAACGACGTGGAGATGGTCAAGGGTCGCGACGTGTGGTACCACGATCTGATCGCGTCGGCCGATCCGGTGTGCCCGGCGGAGCCGATGGACAGCGAGCAACTGCTGTTCCTGCTGTACACGTCAGGCACGACGGGCAAGCCGAAGGGGATCATGCACACCTCGGGTGGCTACCTCACCCAGTGCGCGTTCACCCACAAGTACGTCTTCGACCTGCACCCCGACACCGACGTGTACTGGTGCACCGCCGACATCGGTTGGGTCACCGGGCACAGCTACATCGTCTACGGGCCGCTGGCCAACGGGGCGACGAGCGTGATCTACGAGGGCGTGCCGAACTTCCCGGGCAACGACCGGATCTGGGAGATCGTCGAGAAGTACAAGGTCACGAAGTTCTACACGGCGCCCACCGCCATCCGCACCTACATGAAGTGGGGGACGCAGGAGCCGGCCAAGCACGACCTGTCGTCGTTGCAGGTGCTCGGCTCGGTCGGCGAGCCGATCAACCCCGAGGCCTGGATGTGGTACTCCGAGCACATCGGCGGCGGGCGCTGCCCGATCGTCGACACGTGGTGGCAGACCGAGACCGGCGGGATCATGATCAGCCCGCTGCCTGGGGCGACCACCACCAAGCCCGGCTCGGCGACGTTCCCGCTGCCGGGCATCGGTGCCGAGGTGGTCGACGACGCCGGCGATCCGGTCGGGCGTGGCAACGGCGGCTACCTGACACTCACCCAGCCGTGGCCGGGGATGCTGCGCGGCATCTGGGGCGATCCCGAGCGCTACCGGGAGACGTACTGGAACCGCTACGAGGGCCGCTACTTCGCCGGTGACGGCGCCAAGCTCGACGACGACGGCTACATCTGGCTGCTCGGCCGAGTCGACGACGTGATGAACGTCAGCGGCCACCGCATCTCCACCACCGAGGTGGAGAGCGCCCTGGTGTCACACCCGGCCGTCGCCGAGGCCGCGGTGGTCGGCGCCAACGACACCACCACCGGCCAGGCGATCATCGCCTACGTGACGCTGCGCGGCGGGTCGGAGGTCGACATCGCCGTGCTGCGCGACCACGTCAGCCACGAGATCGGGGCGATCGCCAAGCCGAAGACGATCTACTTCACGCCCGACCTGCCCAAGACTCGCAGCGGCAAGATCATGCGCCGCCTGCTGCGCGACGTCGCCGAGGGCCGCAACCTCGGCGACACCACCACGCTCGCCGACGCCACCGTCGTCGACGAGCTCCAGCGCCGTGCCACCGAGGCACCCACCGAGGACTGAGATGTTCGTGCTCGCGTCGCAGCGAAGCGGCTCCCTGCACTGCCGTGCTCGCCGCCGCCGCTGCGCTTCGGTGTTCGCCGCTCCTCGGATCGCAGCTGACTACACGTCCGGGCAGGCCAGGCCGCCGGCCGTGATGAGGGTGCAGAAGCCGGCGCGGGTGAGCTTCCACTCGCCGCCGGCGCGCTGCCAGAACGACGGGTACAGGTCGGGGAACGCCTGACCGTTCGACAGGATCCTCACGCTCGCCTGTGCGGTGTCGCCGGAGGTCACCGGGTCGACGACCTCGAACGTGATCGTGAAGTCGGCGATCACGGTGTCGAGCTGCTCCACGGTCGGAGCGAGGTCGGCGCCGTCGACGATCCCGGCGGCCACGTCGGCCGCGGGCGTGGCGGTGTCGACGACCGCGTCGAGGCTGGGCAGCAGGTCGGCGGCCGTGGCGTCGCCGGTCGAGGCGCCGGCCCCAGTGGTCGTCGTGGCCGCCGCAGCCGCGGTGGTCGTCGTCACCGCCACGGTCGCCGTGGCGGTCTCTGCGGTGGTAGCCACCGCCGTCGTCGGCGCGGCCACCGTCGTGGGTGCCGCCGCGGTCGTCGTGGTCGGTGCTGCCGTCGCTGCCGACTCCTTCGAGCTGCCGCACGCGGCCAGCGAGACGGCGGTAGCGGACACGGCGAGCGTCGCGGCGATGGATCGGATGTGGGACACGGGGACTCCTCTGGTTGTGTGTGTGTGTGGGGGGGGAGAGAGAGATCAGGTGGCGGCACGCTTGCGGCGCTTGGACCACTTGACGAGGCGCATCCGCGCCGCGGTGACGCCGAGGACGACCGTGGCCAGCCCGGCGATCACCCAGATCGTCCGGGAGATCCACGAGCCGAACTGTCCGAAGTGGACGCCGGAGAACCACTGTTCGTCGATCTGCTGGCCGACGGAGCGGGCCACGGGGTCGGTGACCTTGACGACCGCGGTGCTGTACTGGTCGACGTAGACGTCGAGCGAGCGCCCGTTCGTCGAGAAAACGCCGCGGTTGGGCGAGTAGCCGCCGCCGTCGACGGCGACGACGAACATGCCCGTGGGGTTGCCGAGCGGGATGGTGATCGACTGCACCTGCCCGAGCCCGCTGGCGTCGATGCCGGCAATCACCTCGTCCAGCGAGGCGCGCATGGCCCCGGCGGTCGGCGTGGAGAACGGGATGCGTGACGCGTTCGCCTCGAGGTGGCCAGGCGTGACGGCGTCCAGGACCACCGACGTCTGACGAGGGAACTCGAACGTCAGACCGGTGATCACCAGCACGGCGAGCGGGACGATCGTCGCCAGGCCGGCCACCTTGTGGAGGTCGAGGTTGAACGTGAACGGCCCGCGTCCACGTCGGATGCGGGTCGCCTGGCGCAGCGTTCGGCGGTGGGCGCGCGAGGCGCGGAAGCCGAGGATCAGGTTGAGCAGCCACAGCAGGGCGAGGAAGCCGACGATCGTGGTTGTGCGGATCCCGAGGATCTCCGTGCGGTTGAAGTCGGCGTGCAGCCGCAACACGAGGGCATAGGCGCCGCCCGTCGGCTCGATCAGGGCGTTGACCTTGCCCGTTCCCGGGTCGACGTAGGCGACGCGGTCGGAGCCGTCGGCGTCCTGCAGGTCGACGTAGTAGACGCCGTTCACCGAGTGGGGGAAGCCGATCTGACGGGCACGAGGGTCGGCCATGCCGGCCGCCGTCGCGGACGCTTGCGCCGCGCCGACGACGGCCACCGGGCCGACATCGGCGCCCGAGGTGGTGACCCACCGGTCGTGATGGATCCACCGGTCGATGTCGTTGCCCACCACGAGGTAGGCGCCGGTGAGCGACTCGAACACGACCCAGGCGAGGAGGAACCACCCGGTCCATCGGTGCAGGCGGATCGCCTGCTGGCGCCCGCGGCGCCGCGTCGGCGCGTTCGGCCGAGGCGCGATCTGCTCGGCCTCGTCGACGATGGTCGCAGCACTCGGGAGCACGGCGGGCGAAGTTAGGTCATGTCGCAGCCTCTTATCAAGTAAACCTAACTAAGATCGGTCAGTCTCGCATGTTCTGGAACTGCAGGGGGATCTCCAGGTCGGCGCCCTTCAGCAGGGCGATGACCGCTTGCAGGTCGTCGCGCTTCTTGCCGCTCACCCGCACGGCGTCCCCCTGGGTCTGGCTGTTGACGCCCTTGGGTGCCTTCTCCTTGATCAGCTTGTTGATCTGGCGGGCCTTGTCGCCGGAGATGCCGACGTGGATCGTCATCACCTGGCGCACCGTGTTCTGCGTGGCCTCCTCGACCTTGCCGTACTCGACGCCCTTCAGCGACACGCCACGCTTGACCAGCTTCTCCTCGACCACGACGCGCAAGGCGGCGAGGCGGTCCTCGCTGACGGTGCGCAGCGTGAGGACCAGGTCGTTGAGCTCGATGGACGAGCTCGTGTTCTTGAAGTCGAAGCGGGTGTTGATCTCCCGCTGGGCCTGATCGACAGCGTTGCGGACCTCTTGGCGATCGACCTCGGAGACGATGTCAAAGCTCGGCATCCGGCCAGGCTAAGCCCCGGGCGACGCCTGCACCGATCGTTCCCCGTCCCGGCAACCTGTTCCCACGCCGCCACGCCGGCCGGCACGACCTGCGCAGCGCCCGGTCCGTGCTGGACGCTCGGTCGGTGAGGACGGTCGGCAAGGCATTGGCACGTTCCGGGGCTCAGCCGCGAGCGACCGGGATGTGGGCGATCGCCTCGATCTCGATGCGCAGGTCGGGGTTGCTGAGCGGGGCGACGATCGTCGACCGAGCGGGTAGCGGCGCGCGGAAGTATTCGGCGTAGACGCGGTTCATCGGTTCGAACAGCGTCGCGTTGAGCAGGAAGACGGTCGTCTTGCACACGTCGGCGAGGGTGCCGCCGGCCGCCTCGACGACGGCTGCGACGTTGTCCAGCACGGTGCGCACCTCGGCGTCGAAATCGCCGACGACGAGCGTCCCGTCGGGTCGCATTGCGATCTGGCCGGAGATGTACACGTTGTCGCCGGCGCGGGTCCCGTGTGGCAGCGGCAGGTCCAGCTGCGCCACGCGCTCGCTGCGAACCTCCTCCAACATCCGTTCTCCTCACTCGACGACACCGCGGCTCGGTCGACGACGGTACCTCAGCATTCGTCGTTGACCCAGATCGAGTCGCCGCCGACCGGGAGCTCGTCGGTGAGACGACGAACGCCTCACCGGTCCGAGCCGTGCCCGCCGATGCCGCATCGGCGCTGGAGCGTCGGCCCGATAGTGTGGCGGGCCGCAGCGGGTCGGTACCCAAGTGGCCAAAGGGAGTTGACTGTAAATCAACCGGCGTCGTCCTACGGAGGTTCGAATCCTTCCCGGCCCACTCGCTCCGATCGCCAGGCCCCGCGCGGGTCTGGCGATCGTCGCATCCACACCCTGACCCGATGACCAGCCTGCTCCTGCCCAAGTCGTGCGTCGTCGTCCTGCCGACGCGCAACGAGGCCGACGCGATCACGGCCGTGCTCAGCGAGGTCCACGAGGGCACCGGCGTCCTCGACCTGATCGGCTGCAGCACGCGGGTGCTCCTCGTCGACGACGGCAGCGTCGACGGCACCGTCGAGATGGCCCGTGACTTCGCGGCCTCCGTCGGGCTCGGCCTCGAGGTGCAGGAGGGCCCGGGCGACGGGCTCGGGGCAGCGGTCCTCGCCGGGATGCGCAGCGCACTGGCAGACGACCCCGACGTGATCGTCTGCCTCGATGCCGACGGGCAGCACGACGCCCGCGACATCCCGACGCTGATCCGGGCCCACTTCGCCCGCAAGTCCGACATCACGATCGGCAGCCGCTGGACGCGTGGCGGCCGCTCACCCGGCACGTCGCTGTTCCGCTCGACGGGCAGCAAGGTCGGCAACGGGGTGTTCCGCTTGGTCACCGGCACCCGCGAGGTCACCGACGCCACCACCGCGTTCCGCGTCTACTCGCCGCGCGTTGCCCGCTTCCTGGTCGACAGCAAGGTCGGCGAGTACCGCGGCTACGCGTTCTTCAGCGGCTGCATCGCCTTGGCGGAGGCCGCCGGCTACGTCATCGACGAGGTGCCGATCACGTTCCGGCCGCGCTACGGGGGTGCGTCGAAGCTGACCCCGGCCGAGGTGCGCCGGTTCTTCAAGACCCTGTCGCAGATGCGTCGCGACCGGCGGCTGCTGCCACCGAACGTCGGCGACGAGTACCTCGCTTCCGCCGAGCTCGACCTGCTGTCCGAGGCCCGTCACTGGCAGGAGCTGCTGGTCGGCACAGCCACCCAGGCCGTCACCGAGACGCCGGAGCTGGTGGTCGAGGTCGGGGCCGGCCGCGGCGCCGTGGTCGCCGAGATCCGCCGGCGCTATCCGGCGGCGCGTATCATCGCGGTCGAGCCCGACGCCCGCAACTACGCCGAGTTGGTGCGCACCGTTGCCGGGCTGGGCATCGAGACCGAGCGGGGCACGATCGGCACGCTCGCCGAGCGCGACGACGTCGCCGCGCAGACCGACCTCGTCGCCTACGTCAACGTCCTCGAGCACATCGACGACGATCTCGGCGAGCTGACCGCGGCCGCCGGGCTGCTGCGTCCCGGCGGCACGCTGTTCGTCGCCGTGCCGGCGCTCCAGGGGATCTACGGCCCCGTCGACGCCCGCAGCGGGCACTTCCGCCGCTACGACGCTGTCGGCCTGCGACGCCTGTTCATCGAGGCCGGGCTGGAGGTGGTCGACGCCTCGTACGTCGACCCGATCGGGATCGTCCCGTACTGGCTGTACTTCCGGGTCCTCAACCGCGCCTCGTTCTCCACCGGTTCGGTGAAGGTCTTCGATCGCGCCTACGTCCCCGTCATCCGCGCCCTGCGGACCGGCCCGCTGAGCAAGCTCCCCGGCAAGACCGTCGTCTGCGTGGGTCGTAAGAGCTGACAGAGCTGCGACGTGAGCGCGTCGTGTCAGGATCGCGCCCACGGCGGCGTGTCCGAGTCCGCGATTCGAGATGTGCGCACGGGCGCTGCACATCTCACATCGCGGGAACGGTCGAGAGAGGCTCCAGTGAGCGCAGCGAACGGACGGCTTGGGCCCGTGGGAGGCTCGTGCCGGGCGCACCCGGCGGCGCGACCGCCAGGGAGCCCGCCGGACAGGTCGGCCGGAGTCCGACCATCAGAGCAGTCTCTGCATGATGGCGACGTCGAGCCAGCGGTGGAACTTGCGGCCGACCTCACGCTCGATGCCGACGAGGTCGAAGCCGCACGCGGCGTGCAGCGCCCGTGACGCTGCGCCGCCGGCTTCGATCCGGGCGAACACGGTGTGGAACCCCGACAGCTGAGCGACGCTGAGCAGCTCGGAGACGAGCAGCTTGCCGATGCCGCGGCCGTGGCAGCGCCGGTCGACGTAGACCGAATCCTCGACGCTGGTTCGGTAGGCGGCGCGCTCCTTGTACGGCGACAGCGCCCCGAAGCCGACCACCTCGCCACCGTCCTCGGCGACGATCGCCGCGAACGCTCCAGTGCGCTCGGCGATCCACGCCTCCTGCTCGGCCTGCGAGCGGGGGACCAGGTCGAACGTGGCCGTCGAGGTCAGGACCTCGTGGTTGTAGATCTCCCGGATCCGCTGGGCGTCACCGATGGTCGCCAGGCGGATCCCCGTCGTCGGCCCGTCGGTCACGGCGGGCGAGCGTAGCCCTGCGATGCCGCAGGTCAGCCGGACGATTCGGCCGGGTTGGCACGGCCACCGCACCGCTATGCTTGACGACCGGTCTGCGGCTGTGCCGCGCACCCACAAAGCCCTCTTAGCTCAGTAGGTAGAGCAACGCCATGGTAAGGCGTAGGTCGTCGGTTCGACTCCGACAGAGGGCTCGACCAGACGGTCCGGGGCTCGCCCCGAGCCGTGGCAAGGCCCTGGCGGCGTAGCTCAGTTGGTCAGAGCATCCGGCTCATAATCGGAAGGTCGCCGGTTCGAGACCGGCCGCCGCTACCAGCACATCATCAGGATCACGAGGAGAAGCGCTCAACCATGAGCAAGGCGAAGTTCGAGCGGACCAAGCCGCACGTCAACATCGGCACGATGGGTCACATCGACCACGGCAAGACGACGCTGACCGCGGCGATCTCCAAGACCTTGGCCGACAAGGGCTTGGCGCAGTACACGCCGTTCGATCAGATCGACAAGGCGCCGGAGGAGAAGGCGCGTGGGATCACGATCTCGATCGCGCACATCGAGTACGAGACGGCGAACCGGCACTATGCGCATGTCGACATGCCGGGTCATGCGGACTACATCAAGAACATGATCACCGGCGCGGCGCAGGTCGACGGGGCGATCTTGGTGGTCGCGGCGACGGATGGTCCGATGCCGCAGACGCGTGAGCATGTGCTGCTGGCTCGTCAGGTGGGTGTGCCGTACATCGTGGTGGCGTTGAACAAGGCGGACATGGTCGACGACGAGGAGCTGTTGGAGCTGGTCGAGCTGGAGGTCCGTGAGCTGCTCAACGAGTACGAGTTCCCTGGCGACGACGCCCCGGTGGTCCGCGTCTCGGCGCTGAAGGCGCTGGAGGGCGATGCCGCCTGGCAGGAGAAGATCATGGAGCTGATGGAGGCGTGTGACACCTCCATCCCGGACCCGGTCCGCGATCTCGACAAGCCGTTCTTGATGCCGATCGAGGATGTGTTCACGATTACCGGTCGTGGCACGGTGGTGACGGGGAAGGTGGAGCAGGGCAAGGTTCACACGGGTGACGAGATCGAGATCGTCGGTCTGCGTCCGACGCAGAAGACGACGTGCACCGGGGTCGAGATGTTCCGTAAGTTGCTCGACGAGGGTCAGGCGGGTGACAACATCGGTGCTTTGCTTCGTGGGACGAAGAAGGAGGAGGTGGAGCGTGGTCAGGTGTTGTGCAAGCCGGGTTCGATCACGCCGCACACCAACTTCGAGGGTCAGGTGTATGTGTTGACCCAGTCCGAGGGTGGGCGTCACAAGCCGTTCTTCAACAACTATCGGCCGCAGTTCTTCTTCCGCACGACGGATGTGACCGGCACGATCCAGCTCCCGGAGGGGACCGAGATGGTGATGCCGGGTGACAACGTCGCGATCAGTGTCGAGTTGGGCAAGCCGATCGCGATGGACGAGGGTCTGCGCTTCGCCATCCGCGAGGGCGGTCGCACCGTGGGCGCCGGCCGCGTCACCAAGATCACCAAGTAAGCGAGGCGACCGTGCCCAAGAACGACAAGCGGGTGAAGATCACCCTGGAGTGCACCGAGTGCAAGCGGCGCAACTACATCACGATGAAGTCGAAGATCAACGATCGTGAGCGGCTGGAGATGAAGAAGTACTGCTCGCACGACCGTCGCCACACGGTCCACAAGGAGACCCGCTGACAAACAGCGGGCAGCCGCCGGTACCCTGAGCGGCTGCCTCCGAGGGCAGTAGCTCAGCTGGTAGAGCATCGGTCTCCAAAACCGACGGTCGGGGGTTCGAATCCCTCCTGCCCTGCACATCGACGAAGACGAGCACGCATGTCACTGGACGACCTCAACCGAGAGCAGAAGCGGATGCTGAAGCGGCAGGGGGCCCTCAACGAGAAGGGCCAGCCCACCCGCGCCGCAGCAGCTCCTCGGCCGCGCAGCGAGCCGCGCACCACGCCCGCGCAGTACCTGCGCGAGGTGCGCGACGAGATGCGCAAGGTGGCCTGGCCGAAGGCGCCGGAGGTTCGCCGCTACTCGATCGTCGTGCTCGTCACGGTGATCATCTACACGGCATACATCTTCGGGCTGGACTCGCTGTTCGGCGTGTTCGCCGGCTGGCTGTACGACTAGGTGAACATGGACGACCAACTTTCCCCCGAGACCGAGACCACCGAGCCCCCCGAGATCGAGACGACAGAGATAGAGACGACGGAGGCTGTCGACGAGCAGCTTGTGGACGCCAGCTTCGACCTGTCCGCCGACGCCGAGTCGGACGACGCCGAGGGTGACGACGAGGAACCGCAGGAGCCCGTCGACGACCCGTGGACGCGCCCTGGCTCCTGGTATGTGGTGCACACCCAGAGTGGCTACGAGAAGAAGGTCACGGCCAACCTCAACGCCCGCATCCAGTCGATGAACATGGAGGAGAAGATCTTCGAGATCGTCATCCCCATGGAAGAGGTCGACGAGTTCAAGAACGGTCGGAAGATGACCGTTCAGAAGAAGGTCTTCCCCGGCTACATCCTCGTGCGCTGCACGATGGACGACGACAGCTGGTACTGCATCCGCAACACGCCGGGTGTCACCGGGTTCGTCGGCCAGAGCCGTCAGGGGCAGAAGCCGACGCCGTTGTCGCGCCGCGAGGTGCAGACGTTCCTCGCCGCCAAGGGCGACGGTACCGGCGGTCTGCCGCAGCGCAAGAAGCCCAAGCTCGAGTACGAGACGGGCGAGAGCGTGCGGGTCAAGGAAGGCCCGTTCGCCGACTTCGCCGGCACGATCGCCGAGATCAACGCCGACCACATGAAGCTCAAGGTGCTGGTCAACATCTTCGGCCGGGAGACCCTGGTCGAGATGGACTTCGCCCAGGTCGCCAAGCTCTAAGCAACGAGAAGCAGGAACAGTCAGATGGCAAAGAAGCGCGTCGCCGCGATCGTCAAGATCCAGATCCCGGCGGGCAAGGCCACCCCGGCCCCGCCGGTCGGTACGGCCCTCGGCCCGCACGGCGTGCCGATCATGGAGTTCGTCAAGCAGTACAACGCGGCGACCGAGGCCCAGGCCGGCACGATCATCCCCGTCGAGATCACGATCTTCGAGGACCGCACGTTCAGCTTCGTGCTGAAGACCCCGCCGACGCCGGTGCTGCTGCGCCAGAAGGCCGGCGTGGCCAAGGGCTCCAGCACGCCCAGCAAGGCGACGGCCGGCACGGTCACCGAGGCCGACATCGAAGAGGTCGCCAAGATCAAGATGCCCGACCTCAACGCCTACGACCTGGAGGCCGCGAAGCAGCAGGTGCGCGGCACCGCTCGCTCGATGGGCATCAAGGTCGGTTAGTCCAAGCAATCCGCTCGACCGGGATCACCTCGCCCGGCGGCGTTCACCCCCGAGGGAGACATCACATGTCCGGCAAGAAGTACACCGACGCCCAGAAGAAGTTCGACCGCGACCAGCTGTTCACGCCCACCGAGGCGCTGGGCATGGTCAAGGCGCTGGCCAGCGCGAAGTTCGACGAGACCGTCGAGATCGCGGTGCGCCTCGGCGTCGACCCCCGCAAGGCGGACCAGATGGTCCGTGGCACCGTCGGCCTGCCGTCGGGCACCGGCAAGGACGTCCGCGTCGCCGTGTTCGCCGCGGGCGAGGCGGCCCAGGAGGCCCGTGACGCCGGTGCCGACATCGTCGGCGCCGACGACCTGGCCGAGCAGATCCAGAAGGGCCAGATGGACTTCGACGTGGCGATCGCCACGCCGGACATGATGCCGCTGGTCGGTCGCCTCGGCCGCGTGCTCGGCCCCCGCGGCCTGATGCCGAACCCCAAGACCGGCACCGTCACCCAGGACGTCGGTCGCGCCGTCGGCGAGTTCAAGGGTGGCAAGGTCGAGTACCGCACCGACCGCTACGGCAACGTCCACGTCCCGCTCGGCAAGGCCAGCTTCGACCCGGCGGCGCTGGAGGCCAACTTCCGCGCCGTGCTCGATGAGCTGCAGCGCGCCAAGCCGGCATCCGCCAAGGGTCGCTACCTCAAGAAGATCACCGTCGCGTCGACGATGGGTCCCGGCGTCAAGATCGACACCAACCGCCTGCGCCCCGACCAGGCCGCCGCGGTCTGACCCGACGGTGGCCACGCGACGGTGAGCGAAGCGCCTCATGGCGCTCGGTCTCGCCGGTGCCGGCGCATCGGCATGTGGCAGCGACGCCGCCCAGCCGCCGATCAACATCCGGGCCGACAAGTGCGTGATCGGCCTGCACGGCACGGGTGGCACCGGCTCCGCGACCGAGCAGCGTGACGGGTACGTCCAGGTCTCGCCCACCGGGCAACGCCGCGGGCTGGGGCGGCCGGCAGTGGCTGTACTTCCCCGACGATCGCTACGCCGAGGCCGTTGCCATCGTTCGTTCGGCGATCGACGCCACCGGCTGCACCGACGTGGTCATCCACGGGTTCTCCAACGGGGCGGCGTTCGCCGCGTCGATGTACTGCCACGGCGAGTCGTTCGACGGTCGGCTGCGTGGCGTGATCGTCGACGATCCCGTCACCGACCACGGCACCGAGTCGTGCAACCCGGCGCCGGGAGTCGAGGTCGCGTTGTACTGGACCGGCGGTCTCGACGAGGAGTCGAAGCCGGGCGCGGCGTGCAAGCCGATGGACTGGACCTGCCAGGGTGACTCGCTGGTCGGCATCGAGGCCTACGCGGCGTCGATGGGCGCGCCGGTGCTGGCGAGCACGAACAGCAGCCATGCCCCGATGGACGAGCCGCCCGAGATCCGCACCTGGCTCGGTCTCGCCGTCGCTGGTTGAGCAGCCGCGGCAACGGGTGAGCACGGCCCGGACGCCCCCGAGCGAACGTGCCCACCCCGTCCGTCCGGGTCAGCCGGAGAAGGCCTTCGTGGCTTCCTGGGTGCAGTCGCCGAGCTTCTTGGCGTCGTCGGCGTTGAGGTTGCTGCTCGACAGCTTGCCGGCGGCCGCGGTCAGGTCGGCGGCCTTCGACGACAGGGCGGCGAGCTTGCCGGTGTCGGTGCCGGCGGCCTTGACCTCGGCGACGAAGTCCTTGACCTGCTTGCAGTAGTCGTCGACGGCGGTGTTGCCGGATGAGCTGCCGCCGCCCGTCGTCGTCGCCGTGTCGCCGGCGACGGTGGTCGCCGACTTCGCCGTCGTCTCGGGGGTCTTGGAATCCGAACCGCAGGCCGCGACGCCGAACGTCATCGCCGCGCCGAGCAGGCCGATCGTGAACAACCGCTTCATCTCTCCATGGCTCCTTCGCTGCCGCGTCGACGTTGACGGGCACGGTGAGTGTGCGTGACCGCGCCGCGCACTGTCATGAGTAGCCATTGCTCACATGCCGTGACATCGCGGTACGGTCCGGCGCCATGGAACTGGGGATCGCCGGGCGGCGCGCCGCCGTGGCCGCGGCCACCGCCGGGCTGGGACTCGGCAGCGCCAAGGCGCTGGCGGCCGAAGGGGCGCGCGTCGCGATCTGCGGGCGCACGCAGCAACGGGTCGACGCCGCGGTCGCCGAACTGGGCGACGGTGCGGTCGGGATCGTCGCCGACGTGTCGACGCCCGACGGCGGGCGGCGCTTCGTCGATGCGGCGGCCGAACGGCTCGGCGGCGTCGACATCCTGGTTGCCAACGGCGGCGGCCCACCGGCTGGGGGGTTCGCGGCGACGCCGTTCGAGCGCTACGAGCCGGCGATCGCGCAGAACCTGCTGTCGATCGTGGCGATGGTCCAGGCGGCGACGCCGGGCATGTGCGAGCGGCACTGGGGGCGGATCGTGGCCATCACGTCGATGACCGTCCGCCAGCCGTCGCCGACGCTGATCCTGTCGAACACGGCGCGTGCCGGGGTGACGGCGTTCCTCAAGACCGTCGCCGGCGAGGTTGCCGCCGACGGGATCACCGTCAACACGATCCAGCCAGGCCTGCACCGCACGGACCGGATGACCGAGCTGTACGGCGCGGCGATCGACCGCGCCGCCGACGGGATCCCGGCCAGGGTGATGGGCGATGCCGGCGACTTCGGCGCGGCCGTGGCGTTCCTGTGCAGCGAGCAGGCCAAGTTCATCACCGGTGTCGGCCTCCACGTCGACGGCGGCGCCTACGCCGGGCTCCAATAGGGCGATGCTGCGCCACGTCGTCCTGTTGAAGTTCGTTCCCGAGGCCACCGCCGAGCAGCGTCAGGCCGTGGTCGACGGACTGGCCACGCTGCCGGCGCAGATCCCCGAGCTGCGCAGCTACGTGTTCGGTGCGGACGTTGGGATCAGCGACGGCAACTTCGACCTGGCCGTCGTCGCCGACTGCGACGACGCCGACGGCTACCGCGCCTACGCCACCCACCCGGCGCACGTCGCCGTGATCGCCGAGCGGATCCGCCCGATCCTCGCCGAGCGTGCCGCGGTGCAGTACCAGCTCCCGGCTTGACGCGGTACGGGAATCGAAGCGCCAGCGGCTCACTTCCTGGACCGCGTCCGGTAGCGTCGTCTGCCGTCACAACCGACAACCGGTTGCTCGCCGAAGACCGTTGGTCCACAGCACGTGGGTAATGCCCGAAGGGCGCCAGCCGAGGTGGATGCTGCTGGGAACGTGTGCGTGGGATCGCTCCCGCCTCGCTCCTCGTGGTGCTCGCCGTACATGCGAGCACCCACGAGTGGAAGCGAGAGGAGGAGAACCACATGGAGAACCCCCGTGCGGAGAAGGTCGCGGTCGTCGACGAGATCACGCAGAAGCTGCAGGCAGCCGACGCCGTCATCGTCACCGAGTACCGCGGCATGAAGGTCGGCCAGCTGGCCGGCCTGCGCCGTCAGCTGCGCGACCAGGGCGGCGAGTACAAGGTGTACAAGAACACCCTGGCCCGCTTCGCCGCCGACAACGCCGGCGTTGCCGGTCTCGCCGACCTGATGGTCGGCCCGACGGCCCTGGCCTTCGTCAGCGGCGACGCTGCGGCGGTGGCCAAGGTGCTGCGCGACGCAGCCCGGACCAACCCGCTGTTGATCGTCAAGGGCGGTGCGATGTCCGGCAAGGCGATGTCCGCCAAGGACGTCGAGGCGCTCGCCGATCTGCCCAGCCGCGAGGTGCTGCTGGCCAAGTTCGCCGGTGCCCTGCAGGCGCCGCTGGTCAAGACGGCCGGCCTGTTGCAGGCGCTGCCGCGCAACTTCGCCTACGGCCTCAAGGCCCTCGTCGATCAGAAAGAAGCGGCCTGACCCGGCTGCCGAACCCGGGCACCACGCCGAGCGCCACGAGAACGTGGGCGAGGTTGTGAGATCCGAACGAACCCACCACAGACGTGCCGGCCGGTAACGGCCGGCCCGCCGCCTCCCAGGCGGCGGGCCCACAGATTCACCCAGAAAGTTGAGTAGTCAAATGCCCGCAACGAAGGAAGAGATCCTCGATTCCATCGCCAACCTGACCGTGATCGAGCTCAAGGAGCTGCTCGACGCGTTCGAGGAGAAGTTCGGCGTCACCGCCGCGGCCCCGGTCGCCGTCGCTGCCGCCGGCGCGCCCGCCGGTGGCGGGGCCGCCGCCCCGGCCGAGGAGGAGAAGGACGAGTTCGACGTCGTCCTCACCTCCGCCGGCGCCCAGAAGATCCAGGTCATCAAGGTCGTGCGCGAGCTGACCAGCCTGGGCCTGAAGGAGGCCAAGGACCTCGTCGACGCCGCCCCGAAGCCGGTGCTCGAGAAGGCCAACAAGGAGGCCGCCGACGCCGCCAAGGCCAAGCTCGAAGAGGCCGGCGCCACCGTCGAGGTCAAGTGACCCACGGGGGGCTCCGCCCCCGTGAACCCCCGTCGGCCGGGCTCCGCCCGACCGATCAGCACGAGAAGCCCGTGGCGCACGACCCGCGCCGCGGGCTTCTGCGCGACCGGGGGGTCCACGGGGGCAGCGCCCCCCGTGTGAGGTCCTTGACTTTTCCGGGCGAACGGCCGTACCCTGTGCGCCCACGGACTCCTGCCCGGGTCGTTGCCCAGGGCGGTTGACGTTCTGCGCTCTCTCCCATTAGGCTTGCCGGTTGCCGTGCGTGTCGTTGGTCGCCACTTCTCAGTGCCTGTGACCTGTCGCGCCCCGATGCCTGGCGCAGCGCTCCTGCGCACCCCCCAGTCGCCCGCCGAGAAGGAGTAGCCGTGGCCTCTCGCCCCGTGTCCCGCGAACGGTATTCGTTCGCCAACCTCACCGAGCCGCTGGAGCTGCCGGACCTCATCGCCGTCCAGCGCGAGAGCTTCGAGTGGTTCCTCAACCACGGTCTGGCCGAGACGTTCCACGACATCTCGCCGATCAAGGACTTCTCCGAGGCCCTCCAGCTGGAGCTGGAGTTCGACCCCGACGACGAGGACCTGCGCCCGCCGCCGAAGTTCACGGTGGAGGAGTGCAAGGAGAAGGACATGACCTACTCCGCTCCGATCTTCGCCCGGGCCCGGTTCATGAACCGCAACACCGGGGAGATCAAGGAGCAGACCGTCTTCATGGGCGACTTCCCGATGATGACGGAGAAGGGCACGTTCATCATCAACGGCACCGAGCGTGTCGTCGTCTCCCAGCTCGTCCGCAGCCCCGGCGTGATCTTCGAGCCGGGCGAGCGGTTCCGCCTGCGCAACCTGTCCAAGCACCAGCTCGTCAAGGGGACGGTCCACCCGTACCGCGGCGAGTGGCTGGAGTTCGACGTCGAGCAGAAGCCCGGCAAGGACGTCACCGCCGGCACCCGCGTCGCCCGCAAGCGGCGCATGGGCATTTTCACCCTGCTGCGCGCCCTCGGCTACGACGAGGACCACGCCCCCGGCTTCCTGGAGCGCTTCGTCGCCCACTTCGACTTCCTCGAAGGGCAGTGGGAGAAGGAGCGTCACATCGCCCCGACCCAGAACGAGGCGCTGGTCGAGATCTACAAGCGGGCCCGCCCGGGCGAGCCGCCGACGGTCGAGTCGGCGAAGGCCTACTTCCGCAACGCGTTCTTCGAGGGTCGCCGCTACGACCTGTCGCGCGTCGGCCGCTACAAGCTGGACCGCAAGCTCGGCAGCGAGGTCGCCAAGCTCGACGAGCTGTTCGGCCCCGGCACGATCGAGCTCGGCTCGTTCTTCAAGACCGACAACGACGACCCGACCAAGCGGACGATCGCCAGCGATCCCGACGACGTCGACGTGCTGCGCCCCAACGAGGTGGTCGCGGCGATCAGCTACATGCTCCACCTCGTCAAGCAGGAGCCGGGCTACCGCCTCGACGACCAGGACCACTTCGCCAACCGCCGCATCCGCAGCGTCGGCGAGCTGATCCAGAACCAGGTGCGCATCGGCCTCAGCCGCATGGAGCGCGTCGTCCGTGAGCGGATGACCACCCAGGACGTCGAGGCGATCACCCCGACGACGCTGGTCAACATCCGTCCGGTCGTCGCCGCGATCAAGGAGTTCTTCGGCACCTCGCAGCTGTCGCAGTTCATGGACCAGGTCAACCCGCTGTCGGGCGTCACCCACCGCCGCCGCCTCTCCGCGCTGGGGCCGGGTGGCCTGTCCCGCGAGCGCGCCGGCTTCGAGGTCCGCGACGTGCACTTCAGCCACTACGGCCGGATGTGCCCGATCGAGACGCCGGAGGGCCCGAACATCGGCCTGATCGGCGCGCTGTCGACGTTCGCCCGCGTCAACCCGTACGGCTTCATCGAGACGCCGTACCGCGTCGTCGAGAACGGCCGGGTCACCGACGAGATCCGCTACATGGCCGCCGACGAGGAGGAGAACTACGTCGTCGCCCAGGCCAACACGCCGATCAACGAGGACGGCACGTTCCGGGAGGAGCGCGTTCTCGTGCGCCGCAGCCCGCAGGCCGCCAGCCTGGAGGACCTGCGCAAGATGCTGGAGGCGGAGAGCTTCTTCGGCGCCACCACCGACATCGCCTCGGTGCCGCCCGAAGAGGTCCAGCTGATGGACGTCAGCCCGAAGCAGATCGTCTCGGTCGGCACCGCGCTGATCCCGTTCCTCGAGCACGACGACGCCAACCGCGCCCTGATGGGCGCCAACATGCAGAAGCAGGCCGTGCCGCTGGTGCGCGCCGAGGCGCCGTACATCGGCACCGGCATCGAGGACCGCGCCGCCCGCGACGCCGGCGACCTGATCCAGGCCACCGGGCCCGGCACGGTCACCGAGGTGTCCGGAGCGACGATCACCGTGCAGTACGACGAGGGTGGCCGCCGGGTCTACGGGCTCAACAAGTTCCGCCGCTCCAACCAGGACACGTGCATCAACCACCGCATCCGCGTCCGTGAGGGCGACGCGGTCGTCAAGGGCACGATCCTCGCCGACGGCCCGAGCACCGACCACGGCGAGCTGGCGCTGGGCAAGAACCTGCTCGTCGCGCTGATGCCGTGGGAGGGCTACAACTTCGAGGACGCGATCATCCTCAGCGAGCGGCTGGTCAAAGACGACGTGCTGACGTCGATCCACATCCACGAGCACGAGGTCGACGCCCGCGACACCAAGCTCGGCCCGGAGGAGATCTCCCGGGACATCCCCAACCTGTCCGACGACATCCTGCGCGACCTCGACGATCGCGGCATCATCCGCATCGGCGCCGAGGTCGGCCCCGGCGACGTGCTCGTCGGCAAGGTCACCCCGAAGGGCGAGACCGAGCTGACCCCGGAGGAGCGCCTGCTGCGGGCGATCTTCGGCGAGAAGGCCCGCGAGGTGCGTGACACCTCGCTGAAGGTGCCCCACGGCGAGTCCGGCAAGGTCATCGACGTCAAGGTGTTCACCCGCGAGGACGGCCACGAGCTGCCCCCGGGCGTCAACCAGCTCGTCCGGGTCTACGTCGCCCAGAAGCGAAAGATCAGCGTCGGCGACAAGCTCGCCGGGCGCCACGGCAACAAGGGCGTCATCTCCAAGATCCTGCCGATCGAGGACATGCCGTTCCTCGCCGACGGCACGGCGGTCGACATCATCCTCAACCCGCTCGGCGTGCCGAGCCGGATGAACGTCGGCCAGGTGCTCGAGGCGCACCTCGGCTACGCCGCTCGCTGGGGCTGGTCCGACGTCAAGAACGGCGTCAGCGTCGGCGACGCGCCGGTGCGCGGCACCGAGCACAAGACCCGGGCGAACACCAAGCCGTCGACGTTCGTCGCCACGCCGGTGTTCGACGGCGCCCACTGGGACGAGGAGGAGGCGGCGGGCAAGCACCCGACGATCCAGCAGATCTTCGAGAACCTCAACCCGGAGAGCGTCGACGGCCGCCGGCTGATCCAGCCCGACGGCAAGACCACGCTGTACAACGGCCGTACCGGTGAGGCCTACGACAACCCGGTCACCGTCGGGTTCATGTACATCCTCAAGCTCGCCCACCTGGTGGACGACAAGATCCACGCCCGCTCCACCGGCCCGTACTCGATGATCACCCAGCAGCCGCTGGGCGGCAAGGCGCAGTTCGGCGGGCAGCGCTTCGGCGAGATGGAGGTGTGGGCCCTCGAGGCCTACGGCGCGGCGTACTGCCTGCAGGAGCTGCTGACCATCAAGTCCGACGACGTGCTCGGCCGCGTCAAGGTCTACGAGGCGATCGTCAAGGGCGAGAACATCCCCGAGCCCGGCATCCCGGAGAGCTTCAAGGTGCTCATGAAGGAGATGCAGGCGTTGTGCCTCAACGTCGAGGTGCTCGCCGACGACGGCACCGAGATCGAGATGCGCGAGATGGACGAGGACGTCTTCCGCACCGCCGAGGAGCTCGGCATCGACATCAGCCGCAACGAGCGCGGCACCGACGAGGACGACCGCGAGCGCGAAGCGCGCCGCGCCGCCCGGAACAGCTACTGAGGAAGGCGAACAACATGCTTGACGTCAACATGTTCGATCAGCTGAAGATCGGTCTGGCCACGGCCGACCAGATCCGGCTGTGGTCGCACGGCGAGGTGAAGAAGCCGGAGACGATCAACTACCGCACGCTGCGTCCGGAGAAGGACGGCCTGTTCTGCGAGAAGATCTTCGGGCCCACCCGTGACTGGGAGTGCTACTGCGGCAAGTACAAGCGGGTGCGCTTCAAGGGCATCATCTGCGAGCGCTGCGGCGTCGAGGTCACCCGCTCGAAGGTCCGCCGCGAGCGGATGGGCCACATCGAGCTGTCGGCCCCCGTCGTGCACATCTGGTACCTGCGCGGCACCCGCTCCTGGCTGGCCTACCTGCTCGCCGGCATCGAGCCGCGCGAGGAGCTGAAGGCCAAGCAGCTGGAGAAGGTCATCTACTTCGCGGCGAACCTGGTCACCTGGGTGGACGAGGGCGCCCGCCACGAGAACCTGTCGAGCCTGGAGGCCGAGTACCTCGAGGAGCGCGACGCCATCGCCAAGGAGATGGAGCTGGCGATCGACCGCCGCTACAAGGACCTCGAGGACGAGGCCGCCCGCGCCGAGGCTGAGGGCACCGACGCCCGCAAGCTGAAGAACGCGGCCGAGAAGGAAGTGGCCTCGATCCGCGAGCGCTACGAGATGGAGCTGGATCTCGTCAAGCGGACGTGGGACGAGTTCAAGAGCCTGCACTCGCGGTTGATCATCGACGACGAGCTGCTGTGGCGTGAGCTCCGCGACCGCTACGGCGACTACTTCGAGGGCGGCACCGGCGCCGACGCGATCAAGGCGCTGATCGACCGGATCGACTTCGACGAGGAGGAGATCAAGCTGCGCGAGGCCATCGACGTCACCACGTCGGGCCGCAAGCCGCTCAGCGCCCAGCGCAAGCAGAAGGCGATCAAGCGCCTGAAGATCGTCGCCTCGTTCAACCAGCGCGACGAGCACGGCCGCCGGCTGAACGACCCGAAGGCGATGATCCTCGACGTCGTCCCGGTGATCCCGCCGGAGCTGCGCCCGATGGTCCAGCTCGACGGTGGCCGCTTCGCCACGTCGGACTTGAACGATCTCTATCGGCGTGTCATCAACCGCAACAACCGCCTGAAGCGGCTGCTCGACCTCGGCGCGCCGGAGATCATCGTCAACAACGAGAAGCGCATGCTGCAGGAGGCCGTCGACGCGCTGTTCGACAACGGCCGCCGCGGCCGGCCGGTCACCGGCCCGGGCAACCGCCCGCTGAAGTCGCTGTCGGACATGTTGAAGGGCAAGCAGGGCCGGTTCCGCCAGAACCTGCTCGGCAAGCGCGTCGACTACTCCGGCCGTTCGGTCATCGTCGCCGGCCCGACGCTGAAGCTGCACCAGTGCGGCCTGCCCAAGCTGATGGCGCTGGAGCTGTTCAAGCCGTTCGTCATGAAGCGGCTCGTCGACCTGGAGCTGGCCCAGAACATCAAGTCCGCCAAGCGGATGGTCGAGCGCCGTCGCTCGCAGGTGTGGGACGTCCTCGAGGACGTCATCAAGGAGCACCCGGTGATGCTCAACCGTGCGCCGACGTTGCACCGCCTGGGCATCCAGGCGTTCGAGCCGGTGCTCGTCGAGGGCAAGGCGCTGCAGATCCACCCGCTGGTCTGCACGGCGTTCAACGCCGACTTCGACGGCGACCAGATGGCCATCCACGTGCCGCTGTCGGCCGAGGCGCAGGCCGAGGCCCGCGTGCTGATGCTGTCGGCGAACAACATCCTCTCGCCGGCGTCGGGTCGCCCGATCGTGACACCGAGCCAGGACCTGATCATCGGTGGCTACTACCTCACCGAGAACACCCCTGGCGCCAAGGGCGAGGGCCGCGCCTTCAAGCACCTCTGGGAGGCCCTGCAGGCCTACGACAACGGCGATCTCGACCTGCACGCGTCGATCACGCTGCGCGACCCGAAGTTCGTGACGTCCGAGCCGGGCGCCGAGCACAAGACGTACTCGACGACCACGCTCGGCCGCCTGCTGTTCGAGGAGGCCCTCCCGGCCGACTACACGGCGCGCTTCGGGCACATCGACGAGCTGGTCAAGAAGCGTGAGATGGGCATCATCGTCGAGCGCCTCAGCGACCACTACAACAAGTCGCAGGTGGCCAACGCCCTCGACGCGATCAAGAACCTCTGCTACCGCTACGCGGCGCAGAGCGGCCTGACCGTGTCGATCGACGACGTCAAGACCCCGAAGGCCAAGAAGGAGCTGCTCGACAACTACGAGGCCCAGGCCGAGAAGGTCGAGACGCAGTTCAAGCGCGGCATCATCACCGACGGCGAGCGCCGCCAGCAGGAGGTCCGCATCTGGACCGACGCCACCGCCAAGGTCCAGGAGGCGATGGAGGCCGAGTTCAAGGCCCAGCGGTTCAACCCGATCGACATGATGGTCGGTTCGGGCGCCCGCGGGAACATGACCCAGATGCGCCAGATCGCCGGCATGCGCGGCCTGGTGGCCAACCCCCGTGGCGACATGATCCCCCGCCCGATCAAGAAGAACTTCCGTGAGGGTCTGGAGACGCTGGAGTACTTCATCGCCACGCCGGGCGCCCGCAAGGGCCTCGTCGACACGGCGCTGCGCACCGCCGACTCCGGCTACCTCACCCGCCGCCTGGTCGACGTCGCCCAGGAGCTGATCATCCGCGAGGACGACTGCGGGACGAACCTCGGCCTGTGGATCGAGTACGTCGCCCCGGACACCGCCAACCGCCGTGCCTACCTGGAGACCAAGCTGTTCGGCCGGGCGCTGGCCGCCGACGTCACCCTGTCGGACGGCAGGGTGCTGGAGCGCAACACGCTGGTCGGCGACATCGAGATGGCTCAGCTGCGCGACGACCCGAACGTCAACCGTGTCCGGGTCCGCTCCGTCGTCACGTGCGACGCCGAGCTGGGCGTCTGCGCCAAGTGCTACGGCCGCTCGCTGGCCACCGGCAAGTCGATCGAGCTCGGCGAGGCCGTCGGCGTCATCGCCGCCCAGTCGATCGGCGAGCCCGGCACGCAGCTGACGATGCGGACGTTCCACACCGGTGGCGTCGCCGGCAAGGACATCGCCGGCGGTCTGCCGCGCGTCGTCGAGCTGTTCGAGGCCCGCACCCCGCGGGGCTCGGCCCGGCTGGCCAAGGCCGGCGGCGTGATCCGCATGGGCGAGGACGAGGGCAAGGGCATCCCGGTCACCGTCGTCGACGACCAGGGCGACGAGCACGCCATCGTGCTGCCCACCGGTAGCCGCCCGATCGTCGTCGACGGCCAGGAGGTCAAGGCTGGCGACCCGATCACCGACGGTCCCTTCGACCCGAAGGAGATCATGGAGATCAAGGGCATCCGTGAGACCCAGCTGTACCTCGTCGAAGAGGTCCAGAAGGTGTACCGCGACCAGGGCGTGTCGATCAGCGACAAGCACATCGAGCTGATCGTGCGCCAGATGACCCGGCGCATCGGCGTCCAGGAGCCCGGCGAGACCAACTTCCTGCCCGGCGAGCGGGCCGACGCCAAGGTGTTCCGCGACACCAACAAGCGGATGGTCGAGGAGGGCAAGAAGCCCGCCGAGGGCCGACCGGAGATCATGGGCATCACCAAGGCGTCGCTGGCCACCGAGAGCTGGCTGTCGGCGGCGTCGTTCCAGGAGACCACCCGGGTGCTCACCGAGGCCGCCATCGACGGCCGCGGCGACAACCTGCTCGGCCTCAAGGAGAACATCATCATCGGCAAGCTGATCCCGGCCGGGTCGGGGATGATGCGCTACCGCGAGTTCGGCGTCGAGGCGCCGGAGTACCAGCCGATGGCCTACTTCTCCAGCGACGTCGAGGAGGACCCGGCCGCCTGGCTGAGCAACATCCACGGGACGTACTCGACGGACGCGGTGGAAGCCGAGACCGTCTGACGTACGGCGTTCACGTCAGGGCCCGACCGGAACGATTCCGGTCGGGCCCTGACACGTTTTGGTGACCGAACACCAGCTCAGGCGGGGCGCATCATGATGCTACGGGTGGGTTGGAGGAGACCCTGAACGGGGATGTCGCAGTTGGCTTGCCGTGGCAGACGATCGGGGCGTTCCTGCGGATCAGCAGCCATCCACGCGTCAGTGCGCGGGGCCGCTCACGGCGGCGCAGGCGTGGGACTACGTCGAGGCATGGCTGGCAGCCCCGCCGGTCTGGGTGCCGGCCGCCGACGAGGCGACCGCCCGGGTGTACGGCGCGCTGAACCAGCAGGTGCCGATCACCGGCAACCTGGTCACCGACGGGCAGCTTGCTGCGCTGGCCATCCAGCGCGGGGTGGAGCTGATGTCGGCCGACGGCGACTTCGCGAGGTTCCCAGGGCTGCGCTGGCGCAACCCGCTGGCGTCGACGTGACGGGCACGGCGCGACGACCACCCCGCAGCACTAGCATGCTGTAGCATGAGCATGAAGTCCGAGCGATTGCAGGTGCTGATCGACGCTGGTCAGCGACAGCGGCTCGAGCGTGCCGCGGCCAGCCGGGGCACGTCGGTGGCCACGCTCGTTCGCGAGGCGATCGACCTCGCCTTCCCGGCAGCGGCCGACCGTCGTGCGGCTGCGGCAGCCGCCGTCCTGGCCGCCGAGCCGATGCAGGTGCCGCCGGTCGACGGACTGCGCGTCGAGCTCGACGAGCTGCGGGCGCGCCGACGGTGATCCTGCTCGACACGACGATCCTCGTCTACGCCGTCGGTGACGAGGATCGGCTCCGAGCCCCGTGCCGTGCGTTGGTCGAGGCCATCGGAGACGGTCGTGTCGCTGCGACCACGACCGTCGAGGTGATCCAGGAGTTCACCCACGTCCGCGCCCGTCGCCGAACGCGGACCGACGCCGCCGGCATCGCCCGCCGGTACGCCGATCTGCTCGCGCCGCTCGTGGCCGTCGATGGCGACGACCTTGCCCGTGGCCTCGAGCTGTTCGAGCAACGCCCGTCGCTCGGCGCCTTCGACGCGGTTCTTGCTGCCGTCGCCCAGCGCCGCCCACACCTCACGGCGTTGGCATCAGCCGATCGCGCGTTCGCCGGGCTCGATGGCGTCACCCACCTCGACCCGGCGACCCCCGACTTCCGCGGGCGACTGGGCCTGGGCGGATCCTGAGCGACGGCGACGGCCGGCCTGCACGAGACTGGCGCGATGACGATGCGAGTCGTGGTGGTCGGCGGGATTGCCGGGATGTCGGTGGCGTTCGGTTGGCGCGGCGCGCAGATGACCGCCGTCGACGCGGTCCACGGCGGGCAGGCGACGGCGGCCGGCGCCGGGATCCTCGAGCCGTGGAGCTGGCCGTGACCGGCCCGTTCTAGGACCTCTACGCCCGCGGTGCAGCGTTCCACCCGTCGCTCGTCGCGGCGCTGGCCGAGCTCGGCATCGACGACCTCGGCTACCGGCGCACCGAGGCCCTGTCGTCAGCCTCGACGTCGACGACATCCATGCCGTGGCGGCACGGTTGGAGATCCGCCGGCCGAGCGCACCGGAGATGGGCGCCGTCACCCGGCTGACCGGCGACGAGCTGGTCGAGCGGTTCCCGCCGCTGCGCGGCGACCTCGACGGGCTGTGGATCGAGGGCGGCGGGCGCGTCGACCGGCGCCTGCTGTGCGCCGGGCTGGTGACGGCCGTCGGTCGGCGCACGGTGCTCGACGACGCGCTGGCGCTGGCCCCCGGCCTGGGCGACGCACCATCCTGGAGACCCGTGTCGGTTTGCGCCCGCTGGCGCCGGCGGGGCTGCCGTCGCTCGGCGCGCTCGCCGGCCGCGACGGCATGTTCGTGGCCACCGGCTACGGCGCCGCCGGCCTGACGATCGCCCCGGCCGCCGGCGACGCCCTCGCCGAGATGATCGTCACCGGCTCGTCCCCGTGCCCCTTCCCCGGCGTGCAATCGCGCTGACCCCGGGACCGCCTGGACCAGCTCCGGGTTTTGTGTCACCACACAAACGTGCACGTCCGTTTGTGCGCTGACTCAAACTCCGATCACATTGACGCCCGCAGCTCGGGCGGCTGCGGCGAGGTCGGCGTCGAAGGTGGCGAGCGTCGCGCCCAGGCGGTCGGCGAGCTCGAGGTAGCCGGCGTCGTACGACGTCAGGCGATGGAGGGCTCCGATTCGGCAAGGTCGTCGGCTTCGTCGTCGAAGCACCATGTCAGCGTCAGCGTCAGCGTCAGCGTCAGCGACGCGTCGACGACGAGCGCCATCAAGCCCGGCCGTCGGCCACCGTGCAGGGGATCTCGTCCCGGCTGGCGGGGCGGCCTGCTCGGAACGTGCGCAACGCGTCGATGGCGTCCGAGCGCGACATCGCCGATGCTGCCGGCACCAGCCGAGCGATGGGGTGTCCGTGGCGGGTGATCGTCACCGTCGCGCCGGCTTCGACCTCGTCGAGGAGGCGCGACAGGTGGGTCTTGGCTTCGTACGCGCCGACTGTCGTCATCGGTTCAGACGAGTCGGCGGACTGGTCGATCCTCGCTTGGCGGGTGTCAGGTGAGGTTGGTCGAGCGGGCACGCTCGTCGCGGCGCCGCGGTCAGCAGCTCCGGCGTGATCTCGTCGACGGCCTCGTGGCGGGTGGTGTCGGCGACTCGGTGCGTCCAGCGCCAACCGTCCCAGTAGCGCAGCGGGAACCTCCTGAACGGGTCATGTGCCCAGCACTGCGGGTTGGTCGAGGTGGGCGCTGGTGCTGGCAGCACCGCCTGCTGGCCGACCTCGGCGGCCTGGGCAGGGACCGCCGCGTACCGAGCAGGGACGCCGAGCATCCGCGCCCGCTCCTGCTCGACATGGATCAGGTGCCGGGCGTCCTGCTCGGCCGACGATCTCGAGACGGCGATGATGATCCAGCCGATCTGGCCGAGGAAGAAGCCCCACCAGAAGCCGTCAGACGTCTTGCCCTTCGAGCTGCCAATCAACGCTCCGATCCCGCCGTTGATCAGCGCGACGACCAACACGATGCCGACGACGGAGCCCATCAGCGCTCCTCTCGTGGGCGGCGCACGGTCGCTGTGTCGAGTGGCGACTCCCACCACGTCGTCGCTACCTCGGTGGGTGGCGCGCTCGGTGGCGGCAACGCGGCGGCCGGCCCAATCGTGGCGGTGGGCGTGGCCTTGCGCAGCATGAGAAGCGCCTTCTCAGTTGAGACGACGTTTGTGCCGGCCACGGTGAACGCTTGCTGCTCGCCGCCCGGCATGCTCAAGGTGAGCACCAACGAGCCGTCCGGAGCGACGATCGGTTCGGCCGCCACCCCGGGCAGGCCACCTTCGGCGAGCACGAAGTGCTCGCGCCGTTCGCCGACCTCGATCGTCAAGAACGTGCCATCGGTCGTCAACGTCCCGGTGCGCGCCGGCGGAGGTTGCTCGATCGTCTCGTCCAACTCGCGCTCCAAGCGATCCATCAACTGTCGATAGTTGCGGCTCGCGAAGACTCTGTCGTTCGGAGGGGCGACCGGGAGTGACCGGAGCGCCTCGAGAGCGGCACCGGTGACGAGGTACTCGGAGAGTTGCCCACTGCTCTCGCCGACCAGAGCATCCCGCTCGGGGAGTTCTTCGAGGATCGCCGCCATTCCGTCGACGGTCGAGGCAAACCCAACGACGCGCACAGGGTCGTACACGTTGGTGACCAGCGTGGAGCCCTCGAACTGAAGGCTGTATCCATTTGTGATCCTGGTGATCCTCGACAGTGTCCGCCTCATCGTTCGGCCTCCATGGGGGCAGGATGACGGCACCGTGAGCGGAGGATCAGACCTGTCGGCACATGTCCCGCAGGGCATGTGTGCGGCGCAGCGGATGCTGGTTGCCGGTTTCTCGCGAGCGGCCATAGCATTGCAGGGTTCTCTGCGCAGGCAGCCGCCGGCGCGAGCCAGTCGAGCGACGAAGAAACGGTAGACGCGTGCCCACCATCCAGCAGCTCGTCCGTCAGGGACGCAGCACGAAGTTCTCGAAGACGAAGACGCCGGCCCTGAAGGGGTCGCCGCAGCGTCGCGGCGTGTGCACCCGCGTCTACACGAACACGCCGAAGAAGCCGAACTCCGCGCTGCGCAAGGTCGCCCGCGTCCGCCTCACCAGCGGCGTCGAGGTCACCGCCTACATCCCGGGCGAGGGGCACAACCTGCAGGAGCACTCGATCGTGCTGGTGCGTGGCGGTCGTGTCCGCGACCTGCCGGGCGTTCGCTACAAGATCATCCGTGGCGCGCTCGACGCCGCCGGGGTGAAGAACCGCAAGCAGGCGCGCAGCCGCTACGGCGCCAAGATGGCCAAGTGATCGAGAGAGTGAGCTGACATGCCCCGCAAAGGTCCCGCCCAGCGTCGTGAGCTGATGCCCGACCCGATCTACCGCTCGACCCTCGTCACCAAGATCGTCAACAAGGTCATGCTCCACGGCAAGCGCTCGCTCGCCGAGCGGATCGTCTACGACGCGCTGAAGATCGTCGAGGACAAGACCGGCAGCGAGCCGATCGCCACGCTGAAGCGGGCGGTCGACAACATCAAGCCGCCGCTCGAGGTGAAGAGCCGTCGCGTCGGTGGCGCCACCTACCAGGTGCCCATCGAGGTCCGCCCGCCGCGGGCCAACACGCTGGCCATCCGCTGGCTGGTCGGCTTCAGCCGGGCCCGCCGCGAGAAGACGATGGCGCAGTGCCTGGCCGGCGAGATCATGGACGCGGCCAACGGTCTCGGCGCGTCGATCAAGCGTCGTGACGACATGCAGAAGATGGCCGAGAGCAACAAGGCGTTCGCCCACTACCGCTGGTGAGCTGAGGATCTGAAAGGCCCCCGCCCGACACGGGCGGGGGCCTTTTGCGTTGGGTTCACGATCAATGGAGACGGGATGCACGCTGTCGTGCAGCTCCGGGATACGCTACGCCGCCGTGAGCACGCAGATCGCCGTCCGGCTCCCCGACGACGTCGTCGCCGAACTGGACGATCAGGTTCGCCGGGGCGTCGTGGGGAACCGCACCGAGTTCATTCGCACCGTGCTGACCCGTGAGCTGCGTCGGCTGGCGATCGAGGCCGAGCTGCAGATCCTGCGCCAGCCGTGCGACGATCCCGACGGCCTGCCAGCGCTCGCTGCCTGGGCCGCGCGTCAGCCGATCGAGGATTGAGTGCGGCCGATCTTCACGGCGCAGCTCGACCAGCGCCGCCCGGTGCTGGTGCTGACTCGGGCGCACGTCGTCGAGCACCTCACTCGCGTGACGGTCGCTCCGATCACCAGCAGGGTGCGTGGCCTGCGCACCGAGGTGGTGGTCGGTATCGACAACGGCCTCGATCAGGAGAGCGTGGTCAACTGCGACAACATCGTCACCGTCGACCGCGCCGCGCTGGGCACGCGCATCGGGTCACTGCTCGATCACCAGGAGCCGGAGTTGGCCGCGGCGATCGCCTGGGCGTTCGATCTGGCGTCCTCGAACGACGCTCGGTCCTGATCCGGGACGCCGACGATCATGCCGCCGGCAGGGGGGCGACGAAGCTGACGCCGAACTGGCTGCGGGGCAGCTCGACGAACGTCCGGCCGGGGGTCAGCAGGATCGCCTCGCCGTCGTCGGCGGCGAGCGTGAACGGCTTCAGCCGGTCGTCGCGCGTCCAGGTCCCGTGGACGTAGCTGCCGCCGCTGAACACCCAGGCCTCGCCGGTGCCGACGGTCTGCGCGTCGGGGCTGTCGGAGATCCCCGGCCAGTACTCCATGCTCAGCACGACGACGTTGTTCGTCGACACCTGGCCGCTCAGTGCGTCGTCGTGTGTGCGCCCGTCGGTGGTGCGCAGGTACAGGCCGTCGGTGGCGTCCCACCGCCAGCCGGCGTCGACGCTGTCGAGCTTGACGTCCACGCCGGCGCTCGGCGAGCCCTGCGGGGCCATGCCGTCGGGACGGAACTGCCAGATCTGCGCGGGCGGCGCGGCGTCGGGCGTCGTCTGCGACCACAGCGCTTCGGTGGAGCTGTACAGGTTGTGGGGCACCTGGCGATCGCTGGTGCGGTGGTACACCGACGCCCGGCTCGGGCCGATGTCGACGAGGTCGCTGGCCCGGATCGCCGCGGTGACGGTGGCGTTGCCGCCGCTCCAGGCGAACAGCGGGTGGTTGAACATGCCCATCAGGTCGATGTCCTGGATGCGGCCGCTGCGGCACGGCCCGACGGCATTGTCGCCGAGGCTCTGGTAGACGAACGCGAAGCGGGTCAGCGAGTCGTTGACGATCTCCTCGAACACCATGTCGGCCTCGTTCAACCCGCTCTGCGGGCGGGCCGGGCCGGAGTTGTCGATCTTGACGACCAGCGTCTGGCGGGCGGCGACCGCCGGGTCGGTGACGGGCAGCCCGGTGATCGGGTAGACGGGCGTCGGCGGCACGGTCGTCGTCGGGGCGATCGTGGTCGTCGTCTCGGCGACCGTCGTGGACGTGGTGGTCGACGCCGTCGTGGTGGTCGCCGTGGTCGGTGGGACAGCGGCGACGGACGCCGCCGTCGCCGGGGTGGTCGACGACCTCGACGTGGTCTTGCTGCACGCGGCGAGCAGGGTCGTGCCGGCGACGGTCAGGAACATGCGGCGGCTGTGCGGAGAGCGGGGGAGGGACATCGGTGGTCTGCACTTCCTTGCGGATCTGCCCGCGGCGTCCATTGTGACCCGGCGGCGCATGGGGGTCCGGGCACCCCACGCGGGTGAGCGGTCAGTCCGTGCAGGTCAGCACCCATCCAGCCTCGGTGAGCGCCGAAGCGGAGCGGAGGCAGCGAGCACGGCAGGCGCAGGGAGCAGCTTGGCTGCGACCGGAGCACGAACGTTGGCAGCTTGGCTGCGACCGGAGCACGAATCAGGAGAGGTCGTGCTGGACGCCGTCGAGCAGGCGGCGCAGGCTGCGCTCGAAGCGGTCCGGGTCGCGGAACGCGCCGGCCACCACGTCCCATGTCCCGTCGACGCCGTGCTCGGCGATCAGCTTGCTGATCTGCGGGTAGTCGCCGGTGGCGGCGAGGTCGGCGACGTACGCGGACATCGTCGTGGCCCCGTCGATGTCGGCGTAGTTGTTGCGCATCTGCAAGGCGTGGCCGAACACGAGCTCGTCGACGGCGCTGAGGATGTCGAGCTTGTCGGTGAGTGGGATCTCCAGATCGGCGAGCGCCTGCAGCGACTGGTCGAAGTGGCGCACGGCGTTCGGCCCGATCGGCGGATCATCACGCACGTCGAAGATCCACGGGTGGCGCTTGAACGTGGCCAGCGCGTGGCGGGCGAGGTTGGTCATCGCCGCCCGCCAGCCGCCGGCGAGCTCCTCGTCGTCGAGGATCAGCTCGCCCATGATCGTGTCGGACACCAGCGCGAGCAGCTCGTCCTTGGTGCGCACGTAGTGGTACAGCGTCATCGTCCCGGCGTCGAGGGCGACGGCCAGGCGGCGCATCGACAGGGCGTCGAAGCCCTCGGTGTCGGCGATCTCCACCGCGGCCGCGGCGATGTCGTCGAGCGTGAACCGGGCGCGGCGGGCGCCGGGGGCGCGCCGGGTCCACAGGTCGAGCACGTCGTGCGGACCGGCGAAGCGGGCGACCGCCTCCTCGTGGCGTGCCGCGCGCTCGTCGAGATGCGCCGCCTTGGCGCGCAGGCCGGCGCTCATCTTCTCGGCGACGGTGTCGACGACGAGCTGGCGCAGCGCGTCGCCGAGGTCGCCGCGCGAACCCGCAGGGCTGCTCTCGTCGCGTTCGCCGCGCCGGGGGCGCCCACCGCGGCTGTGACCGGCGCCCCGACCTTTCTCGCTTGCCACACGTACAGTGTACTGCTAATCTTGTTCGTACTATGTACGACGAATCGGTACACCATACGAACAGCGCCGCCTCGCGCGCTGCGGTGGTGCTGGACCGCGCCGGCGGCGTCCAGGCGAACGGCCTGGGCAAGCGCTTCGGCGAGCTGTGGGCACTGCGTGACCTGCACCTCGACGTCGCGCCCGGCACCGTCCTCGGGCTGCTCGGGCACAACGGTGCCGGCAAGACCACCACCATCCGCATCCTCACCACGCTCGCCCAGCCCACCACCGGGACGGCGACGGTCGCCGGCTACGACGTCGCCACCCATCCCGGCGAGGTCCGCGAGCGCATCGGCGTCGCCGCCCAGCAGGCGACCGTCGACGGGCTGCTCACCGCCCGGGCCAACCTCGAGATGGTCGGGCGGCTGTACCACCTCCCCAAGCGCGTCGCCCGCGACCGCGCCGCCGAGCTGCTGTCGCTCGTCGACCTCGCCGACGACGCCGACCGCCTCGTCAAGACGTACTCCGGCGGCATGCGCCGGCGCCTCGACCTTGCCGCCAGCCTCGCCGCCGCACCCGAGGTGCTGTTCCTCGACGAGCCGACCACCGGGCTCGACCCGCGCAGCCGCAACGACCTGTGGGAGCTGCTGCGCTCGCTGGTGCGCGACGGCACGACGCTGATCCTCACCACCAAGTACCTCGAGGAGGCCGACCGCCTGGCCGACGACATCGTCGTGCTCGACCACGGTGTCGCCGTCGCCACCGGCACGCCGGATCAGCTCAAGGCCCGCATCGGCAACGACCGCATCGACGTCAAGGTCGCAGCCGGCAGCGAGCTGGTCCCGGCGGCGTCGGCCCTCGGCGACTTCGTGTCCGCCGAGCCGACGTTCGACGGCGACGTGCTGACGGTCACCGCCCCGCTCCGCGAGGGCACCCGGCTCATCGACGTCGTGCGCGCCCTCGACGAGGCCGGTATCGACGCCGTCGACCTCAACCGTCGTCAGGCGACGCTTGACGACGTGTTCCTCACCCTCACCGGGTCCGGCAGCGGCCGGACCGACGACGCACCGGAGGCCGAGTCATGACCGCGATCTTCCTGGGGCTGTGCCCCCGCACCCCATCGACGTCCGCTCCGCCGGCGCTCTGCCGGCCGTCCTGTCACGAGCTTCGCTCATGACGGCGACCGTCACCTCCACGCCGGCCGCCACCACGCCGGCGCGCCCGCAGCCCGAGCGCAGCGGGATCCGCACGATGTGGTCCGACACGATGGTGTTCGCCCGCCGCAACATCGAGCACATCCGCCAGATCCCCGAGAAGCTGCTCGACGTCACCGTCCAGCCGCTGATGTTCACGGTGCTGTTCGCCTACGTGTTCGGCGGCGCCATCGACGTCGGCGGCAGCTACCGGGAGTACCTGATCGGCGGGATCCTGGTGCAGACGCTGGTGTTCGGGATGATGGGCCCGGCCACGTCGATCGCCACCGACCTGCAGGAAGGCGTGATCGACCGGTTCCGGTCGCTCCCCGCCAGCAAGGGTTCGTACCTGTTCGGGCACGTGCTCGCCGAGCTCGCCGGCATGGTCCTGGCGATCGCCATCCTGCTCGGTGCCGGGTGGCTCGTCGGTTGGCGGGTACACACGGATGCGCTGCACGTCCTCACGGCGGTCGCGCTGATGATCGTGTTCGCCATGGCGATGATCTGGGTCGGCACGTGGCTCGGGATGATCGTCCGATCACCGGATGCGGTGATGGGCATCGGCTTCACGGTCGTGTTCCCGCTGACGTTCATGAGCAGCGCGTTCGTTCCGATCGCGTCGATGCCGAACTGGCTGCAGTACATCGCCTCGTGGAACCCGATCAGCGCGTTCGCCGCCGCGGTGCGCACGCTGTTCGGCAACCCGCTGGCTCCCGTCACCAAGCACGTCTGGCCGCTCGACCACCCCGTCGCCGCCTCGTGGATCTACACCGCGATCATCCTCGCCGCCGCCATCCCGCTCGCGCTGCACCGCTACCGCACGCGGACCACCGACTGAGTTTTCGACCTCTCTCGCTCGCTGCGCTCGGGTGCGATCAGGTGATCGGCGTGGTGGTGTCGAGGGGGATGCTGTCGGGGGTGTCGTCGCAGGCCGTGGAGGTGTCGACCTGCTCGTCGCCGACCTTCCAGGTGCCGTCCTCCAGGTACAGGGTGTGGACGAACCGGTGCGGGATGGCGACGTCGCTGACCACGCCGGCCGCGCTCATCAGCGGCGCTGGGTCGTAGACGCACTCGTCGGTCGTCGCGGTGATCCCGTCGTCGGCGATGGTGACGGCGAGGACGGCGACGTAGCCGCCGCCCGGGTCGTCGGTGCCCGGCGTCGCCCGATGCCAGCCGTTGTCGATCAGGGTCTGGAGGGCCGACTGGACGTCGGCGCGGATCGTGCCCTGCTCGGCGGTGAACGTGGCCGGTCGGCACGACTGCGGGCGGTCCTGGCAGCGCTGCTGCGCGGCCCAGTAGTCGAGGACGGCCTGGCGGACGAGCGGCGTCGCGGCTGCTGGCACCTGGGTGGTCGTGGTCCCGGCGTCGGTGACGACGACGGTCGGGGGCGGCACCGGAATCGAGGCGTCGGGGGCGACGCGGTCGTCGCCGCTGCTGCAGGCGGTGCCGGCGAGGCAGGCGCCGGCGGTCAACGCGACCGCGATCGCGCGTCGGGCGAGTGCGGCGGCCTGCATCGGGGCGCCACCCTACGAGCGGTCGGTGCGTGGCGGGCGGCGCCCGTGCGATGCTCGGCCGGGGCGATTCGAGATGTGCGCAGCGGGGCGGCACATCTCGAATCTCGGGGTGGCGCCGTGGGCCGTAACTTGGGCGCATGTGCCGCAACATCACGACGTTGCGCGGCCTCGAGCCCGGCGCGACACCTGAGGAGATCGAAGCTGCTGCCCGCCAGTACGTCCGCAAGGTCAGCGGGGTGACGTCGACGTCGGTGGCCACCCAGGCCGCGTTCGACCGAGCAGTGTTCTCGATCACCCAGGCCACCACGCTCCTGCTCGCCGAACTGCCGCCCCGCCGCCTGCCGCCGCCCACCCTGCCGCCGTTGCGCCGCCGGGCTGCCGCTGCGGCGGCCACGGTGAACCTCGGCTGAGCAGCCGCTCGTCGGCGTCCCCCGCGGAGCGTTCCGGCTCCGGTCGGACCGGGCGGTTCAGATCTCTTGCCGTTCCGGGAATCTCGGCATCGACACTGACGGTGATGGCCAACGACCGGCTCCGCCGCCCACGCCGCTCCGTGACCTCCACGGCGGACATTCCGCGGTGGTCGTCGGGGTGTTGTAGCTTGCGGATCCCTCGTGGGGAGGAGCCGATGCTGGGACACGATCGGATCGGGACGAGCACTGCGGCGACGGTCGGTCGCCTCGTCGGCGCGCGACCGGAGCGGCGGTGGCGATGACCGCCAGCCGCCGGGGCGCGGTGCCGGCCGCCGCGTCGGAGCGAGCGTCTCGGTCGAGCGGGTTCCGCCCGTCGTCGCGGTCGCGGCTGCGCATCGCCGCCGGCGCCCTTCTCGCGGCCGTGGCGGTCGGCGTGATGCTGCTGATCTTCGCCACCGCGGACAAGCGCATCGCCGTGCTGCAGCTGATCCACGACGTGCCCGCCGGCCAGCAGCTCGCTGCCGACGACGTCCGCACGATCGAGGTCTCCGCCGACCCGACGCTGGCCATCGTTCACGCCGGCAACCTCGACGTCGTCGTCGGCCGCTACGCCAAGGTGCGGATGACGTCGGGCGCGCTGCTGACGGAGCCGATGCTGCAGTCGGCGCCGCTGGTCGCGCCCGGCTCGGCGGTGGTGGCCGTGACGATCCCGTCGGGCGAGCTGCCTGTCGGGCTGCGCGAGCGTTCGCAGATCCAGCTCGTGTTCCCGCCGACGGGTTCGGCCGCGGACGTGCCGCCGGTGCCGGTCACCGGGCGGGTCGTCGGCCTGCCCACCGCGCCCGACTCGGTCACCGGCAAGCTCTCGCTGTCGGTGGAGATGGCGGCCGCCGACGCGGTCACCGTCGCTGCCGCCGCCGAGGTGCGCGTCGTCCTGCTCGACCCGGGCGTCGATCCGGCGTCGGCCACCACGGACGCCGGTGATGGCGGCGATGGGTCGACCGCGACGACGGGGGTTGGCGGATGAGCGGGCGGCGCGAGCGAGTCGACGCCACGGTGCGCCTCGCCTACCGGTGGATGCCGGTCACCGGCGGCGTCGACCATGGAGGCGTGCCGAGGTGAGCCTCGTCGCCGTGGTCGGGGAGTGCGCGACCACCACGGCCGTCGCGCTCGCCGCCACCTGGCCGGCCGGCGAGCGGACGCTCGTCGCCGAGCTCGACCCGTCCGGCGGCGATCTCGCCGCGTGGCTCGACCTGCCGCGCTCGCCGAACCTGTCCGAGCTGGTCGCCTCCCCCGACGCGGGTTCGTGGCCGGCGATCGAAGCTGCCTGCCAGTCGAGCCAGCGCGGCGTCGACGTGCTCGTCGCCCCGGTGCGCACGGTCGAGGCACAGGCTGCGGTCGTCGCCGCCGTGCCGTGCGTCGTCCCGGTGATGGCGGCGCTCGACGGCGTGGTCGTGCTCGCCGACGCCGGCCGAGTCGGTGGGCAGCTGTCGCCGGTGATGGGCGCGGCCGCCGCCGTCGCCCTGATCCACCGCCAGCGCGTCGGCTCGGCCGTGGCGGCGGCGGTGGCGCTGGAGCGGCTCGGTCACGTCGTCGATCTGCTGGCGCTGCGCTCGATCCCTTACGTCGTGGGGTTGGTCGGCGAGCAGCCGTACGGCGCTGACGAGGTCGGTGCGTTCCTCGGCACCGAGGAGGTCGTGTCGCTGGCCGTCGACACGTGGGCGGCGGCCGTGCTCGCCGGTCGTGCCGGTTCGGCGACGAGGCTGCGCCGCTCGCCGCTGCTGCGCTCCACCGCACGCTTGGCAGGGAGGCTGTCGGCGCGGCTGCGCGACGCCGAGCAGTTCGTCAGCTGGGCGGCGCCGCTCATCGACGATGTCGACGATGTCGAGGACGCGGACGACGCGAGCGACTCGGCCGAGGGTGAGGTGCCCCGATGCAGCCTCGATCGCCGACCGCCGGCTCGTCCGGGAGCTGACCGATCGGCTGACGGTCCGGCTGGTCGAGGCGATCCAGGCCGACGGGGCGGCGACGCTGACGGCCGGCGGCGCCCGGCGCCTCGGCCTGCGCGAGGACCGGCCGCGGCTGGAGCTGCTGATGGGCCAGTGGATGGCCGAGGAGGTGTCGCGGCTCAACCAGGCCCGGCTGCAGCGCGGCGAGGGGCTGCTCGACGCGGCGACCGATCGGGAGCTGCGCCGCCAGGCGTACGCCGAGACGCTCGGCACCGGGCCGCTCGAGCAGTACATGAGCGACGAGGGCGTCGAAGAGATCGACGTGAACTCGCATCGCAGCACGTGGGTGTCCTACGACGACGGTCGCAAGATCGAGGTCGGCCAGCTGTGGGACTCGGCCGAGGAGCTGACCGCGTTCCAGAGCCGGCTGACGCTGTCGATGGGCGTGTCCGAGGCCCGTCTCGACGAGCAGTCGCCGATGGTCACGCTGCAGGCGCCCGACGGCTCCCGGGTCGTCATGGTCCTCGGCGGGCCCGGCCGCAACGGCGTGTCGACGCAGCCGCGCATCGCCATCCGCCGCTTCACCATCCATCGGGTCGGCCTCGACGGGCTGGCCGGGCGCGGCCTGTTCCCGGACTGGCTCGTGCCGCAGCTGGAGGCGCTCGTCCAGGCGGGGATGACGATCCTCGTGTCCGGCGGGCCAGGCGCCGGCAAGACCACGCTGCTCAAGGAGCTGCTCGGCGCGGTGCCGCCCGACGAGCGGATCGTCACGATCGAGAAGGGTCTGCTGGAGCTGCGCCTGGAAGACGACCCGCGCCACCCGGACGCGCCGGCGCTGTTCACCCGCCAGGCGAACACCGACGGGCACGGCGCGGTGTCCGCTCGCGAGCTGGTCGAGCTGACCCGTCGGCTGAACCCGGATCGGGTGGTCGTCGGCGAGCTGGTGGAGGACGAGGCGCTGGAGATGCTCGACGTCGCCAGCATGTGCAAGCACGGTTCGATGGCGACGATCCACGCCCACACCGTCGACTCCGTGCTGTCCCGGCTGGCGTTCTACGTCGCCAAGAGCAACACCAAGCTGCCGGAGTACGCGGTGTGGTCGCTGATCGGCGAGACGATCGACTTCGTCGTGCACATCGACCTCGTTCGCAACCGGCGTGGCGGTGCGCCGCAGCGCCGGGTGACGTCGATCATCGAGGTCGGCGGGCGCGGCCCGGACGGTGGCGTGCGCTCGACGGAGGTGTGGGCGATGGACGACGCCGGTCGTCTCGTGCAGCGTGCGCCGTTGGAGCAGCGCCACGTGCGCCGCCTGCGCCTCGCCGGCATCGGCGACGCGCTGTTCGTCCCCAACGACGAGCTGGTCCTGTCGTGACCGAGCGCAGCGAGGCACGGCAGGCACGACCGAGCGACCGCCAGGGAGCCGGGCGTGGATGGGGTTCGGGGCGCAGCCCCCGGGTGGTGATGTCGTGAACCGCTCGGCAGTGCGGTCGTGAGGGTCGAGGCGCTGTTCGTCGCGGTGTGCGCCGCGGCGGTCGTCGCCGGCGGGGCGCTGGCGTGGTCGGGCCTGCGGTACGCGCCATCAGCGAACGTCGGGCGGCGGGTGTCGCCGCTGCCGTTGCTCGGCGGGCTGCTGGGCGGGCTGCTCGTGGAGGCGCTGGCCGGGTGGTTGCTGGTCGCGGCGATCGTCGGGGTGCTCGTCGCCTGGGGCGTCGCCCGCTGGCGGGCGCGTGATCGCGGCGACGAGCTGGGCGCGGCGCGCGTTGAGGCGCTCGCGTCGTGGGTGGAGAACGTGCGCGACGTGCTGCAGGCCGCCGGCCAGCCGATCGGGGCGATCGGCGCCACCGCCGACACCTGCCCGCCGGTGCTGCGCCAGCACGTGCGCGCCCTGTTCGCCAGGCTGTCGGCCGGCCAGCCACCCGAGATCGTGTTCCGCCGCTTCGCCGACGAGCTCGACGATCCGCTCGCCGACCTCGTCGCCGTGGGCCTGCTGATCGCCGTCACCCGTGGCGCGCAGACCGAGCAGGTGCTCACCGCGCTCGCCGAGCAGGCGCGCCATCAAGCCGACCGGCGGCGGATCGTCGAGGCCGAGCGGGCGCCGGCGCGGCGTGAGGTGCAACTCGTCTCGCTGGTGATGTGTGCGCTGCTGGCCGGGATGTTCGTGTTCGCCCGGTCGAGCTACCTGGACGCCTACGACACGCTGTCCGGGCAGGTGTTCCTCGGCGCGGTCGTCATTGGTTACGCGCTGCTGCTCGTGCGCGTCGGTCGCCTGTCGCGCTTCCCCCGTCCGAGCCGCTTCCTGACGCTGGAGCCACCCGCATGACAGACGTCGGGCGTCTGGTTGCGGCCACATTGGTCGGCGTGGCCGGGGTGTGGCTCGTCGTCACCGGGTTGGCCCAGCGCCGCCCGGCGCTCGGCCGGCTCGTCGTCTACCTGGACCGGGCGCCCGACGACGGTGCCGCCACCGCGCCGTCGTCGGGATGGGTCCGCACCGGCCGGCGCCTGTACGGCAAGCGGACGTTCGCCGGCGACGTCCTGGCCGATCTACGCCTGGTCCAGCGGCCGCCGGAGGCGCACGCGGCGATGCTCGTCGCCGCGGGTGCCGCGGGCTTCGTCGCCCCGGCACTGCTGCTCGGCCTCGCCCAGGTGCTCGGGGTCGCGACGCTCGGCCTGGCCGTGCCGCTCGGGGTGTCGCTCGTCGCCGCCGTGCTCGGCCCGCTGGTCGTCCACCTCGGGATGCGCGACCGCGCCGCGGAGATCCGCCGGGATCTGCGCTACCAGCTGTCCGCCTACCTCGACGTCGTGACGATGCTGCTCGCCGCGAACGTCGGCAACGAGGGCGCGTTGCGCCAGGCGGCGCGCAGCGGGGACGGCAGGCTGTTCGTCGAGTTGCGCCACCGGATCGTCGCTGCCGAGGCGTCGAACCGCTCGCTGGTGTCGGCGCTGGCTCGTCTCGGCGACGACCTGCAGCTCGTCGAGCTGCAGCAGATCGCCGCGTCCGCCGCGCTCGGTGCCGTCGCCGGCGCGCCGGTGTCGCGGTCGCTGGCGGCCAAGTGCGCCACGCTGCGCTCCACCCTCGCGGCGGAGCAGGAGACCGAGGCGCGGGTGCGCACCGGGAAGATCACCGTGCCGCTCGTCGGCATGTCGGTCCTGATCATGGCGGCGGTCGTCTACCCCGCCCTCAACGTCTGACGGCCACGGCCATGCCCATCACCACATCCATCGACCACACATCCAGAGGCGGCGATCATGCGACGACAACTCTCCTCACTGCTCCTGCTGTTCACGGCGATCACCGCCGTGCTCAGCGTGACGATGACCTCGGCGCTGCGCGGCGACCGGGCGTCCCGCGACGGCGATCGCGATCGCGATCGCGATCGCGGCGCGGTCTCGCTGGAGCAGGTGCTGTGGTTCGTCGCCGCAGGGGTGGCGGTGGCGGTGATCGCCGGCATCGTCTGGTCGAAGATCCGCGACAAGGCGAACACCGATCCGGTTTCACCCGGCGCGCCCTGACCCGTCCGATCGGAGACGCCGATCGTGGCTCGACGTCGTTGACCGTCGTCGTGCTCATGCCGATCGTCGTCGTGCTGATGTTCGTCGGCTTCCAGGCGGCGCTGTGGAACCACGCCCGCGCCGAAGCGCGCAGTGTGGCGCGGGACACGGCCACGCTCGTCGCCCGTGACGGGCTGCCCGTCGGTCAAGCGATCGGCGTCGCCCGCTCCGCACTGGCCGGCGCCGACCTGGCCAACCCGCAGGTGTCGGTGGAGACGGTCGACGGCCGGGTGCGCGTGTCCATCTCCGGCGATGCGCCCGGCATCCTGCGCGGCACGTCCAGCGGCGTCAGCGTGCACGTCGAGATCCCGTTGGAAGCGTGGGTGCCGCTGTGAGACCCATCGGCGAGTGCAGCGAGCGAACCGATGTCATGTTCGGCGAGTGCAGCGAGCGAACCGATGTCGCGGTGAACCCCGACCGTGGTGCCGCTGACGCGCTCGGGCTCGTCGTCATCTTCCCGGCGATGCTCGGGTTGGCGTTGCTCGTGCTGTTCCTCGGCCGCCAGACCGACACCCGCTCGCAGGTCCAGGCCGCCGCCGATGCGGCCGCCCAGGCCGCGGCCCTGTCGCGTACCGAAGGAGCTGCGGTCGGTGCGGCGAGCCGGGCCGCGTCGGCGATCCTCACCGACGCCCGGGCGTGCCCCGGCGGACCGAGCGTGGCGATCGACGCTGCGTCGTGGGCGCCCGGGGGCCGGGTCACCGTCACCATCGCCTGTTCGCCGAGCCGTGCCGGGTTCGAGCCGCTGACGCCACCGGCGCGCACCTTCAGTGCCACGGCGACGGCGCAGATCGACCCGAATCGTGCGCCGGGGTTGCCATGAGCGCCGCTGCTCGCCGTGACCGCGGCTCGGCCGTCGTCGCCACGCTGACGTTCTCCTTCGTGTTCATGGCCGGCGCGTTCATCTGGTTGTCGCGCACCGTCGACCGCTCGATCCACGACCGCTCGCAGGCCGCCGCCGTGGCGTTCCAGGCCGCCCGCGCCGGTGCCCAGCAGATCGACCTGGAGGCCAGCCGGCGCAGCGGCGACGTGGTCGTCGACGCCGACCTGGCCGTCGCCGCGGCGCGGGCGTCGGCGGCTCGGATGCTGGCGGCCAACGGCGACACCGGGGCGATCACCGCGGTCACCGTCGACGGCGACCGGGTCACCGTCACGGTCGCCGTCGACACGTCCGGGCGCCCGATGTCGGGCACTGCTACCGCCACCGCGCACTTCGGCTTCGACGCCGCCGACCAGTGAGGATTGTTCGAGAGCCTCCCAGCTGCGTCGGCGCTGTCTCCCTGGCTGCACGAACCCTGGTCGTCTCGAAACTCTTGAACAGCCCTCAGTAGCAGGAAGGAGACCGACCGTGCCCGCTCGCTCGACATCCCGAGGCCTCGTCGCCGTCGCCGGTCTGCTGCTCGTCGTCGTCGCCGTGCCGGCGCTGCTGATCGGCACGGCGACGGCTCGGCTCGGCCACGCCTCTCCGCTGCACGGGATGGATGCCCCGTGGCGCTGGACGCTCGACGGCGCCCGCGCCTGGTGGCACCGCGTCACCGACCAGCTGGACACGTCGAGCGAGCTGATCGACCTGTTCGTGCGCATCGCGCTCGTGCTCGCCTGGTTGTGCGTCGCCGTCGTCGTCGTCACCGTGATCGGCGAGATCGTCCACCAGCTGCGCCATGGCATGCCGTCGTCGGGGCGCTCCAACGTCCTCGGCCTGGCGTGGCTCGGACGGGTGGTCGCCGGTGGCGTGCTGGCCCTCGTGCCGCTGGCCTCGCCGGCGCCGGCGCTCGCCGGTGGTGCGGTGGTCCGTGGCCCGGCCGCCGCGGCAACGCCGCGAGTGGCGATGCCCGAGGTCGCGCCGCGCCATGCCCAACCGGCGGGCGCGCCGCTCGGCGAGCCATCGGCACCTGCTGCGCAGGAGGCGCCGGCGCCGCAACCGTGGACGACGTACGTGGTCCAGCGCGGCGACTCGGTGTGGTCGATCGCCAGCGCGCGCTGGCCGGGCCCGGTGGTGACGTTGCCGCAACGGCCGCGCAGATCGTCGACGCCAACCGCGGCGCGACCATGGCCGACGGCCGCCGGTTCACCACGCCGGCGCTGATCGAACCGGGTTGGCAGCTCGCCGTGCCGGGGTCGGCGCTGACGCCGGTCGCGCCGGCCGTCGTGCCCGAGTCCCACGTCGTCGAGCCGGGCGACTCGTACTGGCGGATCGCCGCCGAGCACCTCGAAGCGGTCGACGGTGTCGCGCCGAGCGACGGCGACGTGTTGGCCGAGACGCACACGCTGATCGACCTCAACGCCCCACGCCTCGGCCACGACGATCCGCACCTGCTGCTGCCCGGGGAGACGGTCGTGTTCGCCGCGCCGTCGACAGCGCCAGTTGCCGAGGCCGGCGAGATGAGCAGCACGGCGGTGAGCGAGTCGTCGTTGCCGTCCCCGACCGTCACCGACGATGCCGGCACCGGCGCCGGGGGAGCTGGGGCCGTCGTCGATGACCCGGCGGGCGCGGACGGCGTGGTCGACGCGGCCGTGTTGCCGGCGCCGCGTGGCGATGCTGCAGACGCGGCGGTGCCGGACGATGTGGTGGCGGCGGTCTCAGGGGCCGGCCCGGTTGTCGATGCCGACGATTCGGTGGTGCCACCTGCCGCGTCGCGGACGCCCGGTGGCGGGGCAGTCGGTGCGACGGAGCCGGGGTCATCGGCAGCGCCTGCGCTCGTGGCGGTCGACGATCCGGCTGATGCGCGCGCCGGGGGTTCGGCCTCGACGACCGTGCCCGACCCTGGGCAGGTCGTTGCAAGTGCAACGACCTCCGGTTCCGGCTCGACGTCGCCGGTCGGGGTCGGCGTGGGCGGCTCGGTGCTGTTCGCCGCCGGTGCACTCGGCCTGCTCGAAGCCCGGCGTCGCCAGCGGCTGCGCGCCGCGGCGATCGGCCAACGGATCCCCGACGTGCCCGCACCCGTTGCGTCCACCGAACGTGAGCTGCGGCGCGTCGCCGTGCCAGAGCGTGTTGCCCGTCTCGACGTGGCCCTGCGCGGCGCCGCCGCGGATCTCGCCGCGCAGGGCGCGCGCGTCGTCGCCGTCGAGGCGACCGATGCCGGCGAGCTGCGCGTCACCACCGACCGCTCCGCTGTCCCCGGCGGCAGCGGCCACTGGACCCTCGATGCCGACGGGCGCACCTGGGCGCTGGCGTCGCGCTGGTCGCTGGAAGACCTCGCCGAGACCGGTCGCCGCTCGGCTGCGGCGCCCTGCCCGGCGCTGGCCCACGTCGGCTCGACCGAGCGTGGCCAGCTCTACGTCGATCTCGAAGCCGTCGGGCTGCTCGCCGTCGACCTCCCCGAGCCGATGGCCACCGACGTGCTGCGCTGCATCGCCGCGTCGGTGGCTCTGTCGCCGCTGGCGGGCGGCGTCCAGCTCGTCACCGTCGGACTCCCCGGCGGGTTGCCGAGCACGTCCGCTGCATCGATCGAGGAAGCGGAGAGCCTCGACGCCGCGCTGGAAGTGGCCGCGGCGTTGCTCGGCAGCACGCGGTCGATCGCCCGTGGCACGTCGACGTTCGCACTGCGCTCGCAGGGCAATGGCGTCGAGGCCTGGGAACCGGTCGTCGTGGTGGCCGCCGGCGCGATCGACGACGGCATCGACGCCGCGCTGGCCACGGCCGGCGACGGTCTCGCCGTGGTGGCCGTCGGGCGGGTCGAGTCCGCCGAGTGGCGCCTGGAGGTTGCCGACGACCGGATCGTCTTCGCGCCGCTCGGCGTGGCCCTCACGCCGTGTGGCCTGAGCGTCGGGGCGCTGGCGGACGTCGACGAGCTGCTGCGCTCTGCGGAGACGCCGCTCGAGCTGCGCGCCCGCGTCGTCGCCCTGCCGACGGCGAACCGGTCCGGCGACGGTGACGACCTCGTGGACGTGGAGGTCGACGAGGTGGAGCCGCCGTGGTCATTGCTCGTCCGCCTGTTCGGCCAGGTCGAGGTCAGTGGTCCGGACGGCGTGGCTGCGTCGTTCGAGCGCTCGAAGGCGCTGGAGCTCGTCGTCTGGCTCAGCCAGCACCGGCGGCACCCGACACGGGTCGCGGCGCGCACCGCGCTCTGGTCCGTCGACGTTCGCGACGCCACGTTCGCCAACGTCGTCAGCGACGCCCGCCGGGCGCTGGCTCGGGCGGTCCCACCGCCCGCCGGCACGGAGTGGCTGGCGCGCACGCTCACCGAAGAACTTCCGCTGCACGACGCCGTCGTCACCGACGCCGATCTCATCGAGCGGCGAGTGGCGCTCGCCCGGCAGCGCCCGCCCCGTGAGGCCGTGGCGATCCTGCGGCCGGGCGTCGAGCTGCTCACCGGGATGCCGTTCGCCGGGACCTCGTACCTGTGGCCCGACGTCGAGGGCATCACCTCGGCGCTGTCGCTGCTCGGCGTCGGCGCCGCGCTGCAGCTCGCCCGGCTGAGCCTCGACCTCGGCGACGTCGAGGGCGTGTTCTGGGCGACGGGTCAGGGCCTGCAGGTGCTCGCCGGGCACGAGGAGCTGATCGCCCTGCGGATGCAGGCGCACGCGTCGGCCGGCGACCTGGCCGGCGTGCGTCACGAGTGGGCGGCGTACGAGCGGGCGCTGGACGCCGATCCGTGGTCGGCAGCGACGCCGTCGCCGAAGCTCGTCGCGCTCCGCCACCGCCTGCTCAGCACACCGGGAAGTGCGGCTGGAGGATGAGCAGCATGAACGAGTGGAGCGGCCGTGGCGGGCGGGTCATCGGCATCGGCGTCGACGCCGTCGACATCGGCCGTTTCCGGCGCTCGTTGGAGCGGACGCCGTCGATGCGCACGCGGCTGTTCACGCCGCAGGAGCTTGCCGACATCGCCAACCGGGCCGACCCGGTGCCGTCGCTGGCGGCACGCTTCGCGGCGCGCGAGGCGGTGATGAAGGCGATGGGGCTCGGGCTCGGGGCGTTCGGCTTCCACGAGGCGTGGGTGCGCCGGGCGCCGAGTGGCAAACCTTCGCTGGTGATCACCGGGCGGGCCGCCGAGCTCGCCGTCGAGCGGGGGATCAGCGAGTGGCTGCTGTCGATCACCCATACGGATCTCGTCGCCGTGGCGCATGTCGTCGCCCAGTAGGTCGGCATTCGGCAGACTGGGTCGATGCGCCCGATCGTCACGCCGGAGGAGATGCGCGTCATCGACGCGTGGGCGCCCGAGCCCGAGGAGGTGTTGATCGAACGGGCTGGCGCGGCCGTCGCCCGTGCCGCCCGGCGGATGCTCGGCGGCACCTACGGGCGCACCGTCGTGGTCGTCGTCGGCAAGGGCAACAACGGCAACGATGGGCGCGTTGCTGCCCGGCGGCTGGCCGAGGGCGGCGCGCGCGTGCGGCTCGTCGACGCGGCGGTGGGCGTCGCCGATGTCGGCCCCGCAGACCTCGTGATCGACGCGGCGTACGGCACCGGGTTCCGCGGGACCTGGAACCCGCCGGCCGTCGGCGATGCACCGGTGTTGGCGGTGGACGTCCCGAGTGGTGTCGACGGTTTGACCGGCCGGGCCGACGGCCCCGTCCTTGCCGCGGCGGCGCACCGTGACGTTCGCCGCCCTCAAGCCGGGGCTGCTGATCCCGCCAGGGCGTGATCTGGCCGGCGCGGTCGAGGTCGTCGACATCGGGCTCGACGTCTCCTCGGCCAAGGCGGACCTCGTCGAGCGTGACGACGTCCGCGCCTGGTGGCCGCAGCGGCCGACCGACGCGCACAAGTGGCAGCAGGCCGTGCGGATCGTCGCCGGCAGTCCGACGATGACCGGCGCGGCGATCCTCGCCTCCCGCGCCGCGGCGCGCGCCGGTGCCGGGATGGTCACGCTGTCCGTGCCGGGGCAGATCGTCCAGGGCGCGCCGCTGGAGGTGGTGCAACGGTCGATCTCGCGCATCGACTGGTCGCAGGAGGCGCTCGGCTCGCTCGACCGGTTCAAGGCGCTCGTCGTCGGGCCCGGGCTCGGTCGTGAGGACGGCACGTGTGCGGAGGCCCGCCGGCTGGTGCTGGAGGCGCCGCTGCCGGTCGTCGTCGACGGCGACGCGTTGTTCGCGCTGGCGTGGAACGCCGACGGGGCGGCGGCGCTGCTGCGGCGCCGCCCGGCCCCGACGGTGCTCACCCCGCACGACGGCGAGTACAAGCTGCTCACCGGGCAGGCGCCGCCTGCCGACCGACTGGTGGCGGCGCGCCGGCTGGCGGCGGACACGGGCTGCGTCGTGCTGCTGAAGGGGCCGGCGACGATCGTCGCCGAGCCGCACGGGGCGATGCTCGTCGTCGACGCCGGCGACCGGCGCCTGGCGACGGCCGGCACCGGCGACGTCCTCGCCGGGATCGTCGGTGCGCTGCTCGCCGGCGGGCTCCGCCCGGCACGGGCCGCGGCCGCGGGGGCGTGGCTGCACGGTACCGCGGCGTGCCTCGGTCACCCGGTCGGTCTTGTCGCCGGCGACCTGCCGGACCTGTTGCCGATCGCGCTCGCGGACGTGCTGTGATGAACCGCCGTCAGGCTCGTCGCCGAGACCTGTGTCAGCGCACCGATGTACGTGTCGGTTCGTGTGCTGACGCGAACCGGGGAGCTGGGGCTGTGATCCGGCCGCGGTGCCGGGGGCGTGATGCAGGGTTTCGGTCTGTGATGCGCCCCGTCGAGATCTGTGTCAGCGCACCGATGCACGTGTCGGTTCGTGTGCTGGCACGAACCGGGGAGCTGGGGCTGTGACGGGGACGGGGCGGTGGGCGTGGGCGGAGGTCGATCTCGGGGCGATCGCTCACAACGTCGAGACGCTGCGGGCCGCGGTCGCCCCGAGCGTGGTCTGGGCCGTCGTCAAGGCCAACGGCTACGGGCACGGGGCGATCCCCATCGCCCGTGTCGCGCTCGGCGCCGGCGCAGCGGGACTGTGCGTCGCGCTGATGCAGGAGGGCAGCGAGCTGCGCGCCGCCGGCATCGGCGGGCGGATCCTCGTGCTCAGTGAGCAGCCGCCCGAGCTGCTCCCTCACGCCGTGCGCGACGAGTTGGAGCTGACCGTCTACTCGCCGGCGCAGCTCGACGCGCTCGTCGCCGCCGGTGCGCGGGACCATCCAGTCCACCTGAAGATCGACACCGGGATGCACCGCGTCGGTGCCAGCGTCCGCGACGCACCGGCGTTGGCTGCGGCGATCACCCGTTGCCCGGCCACCCGCCTGGTCGGGGTGCTCACCCACCTTGCCGTCGCCGACGATCCGGCGCACGACTACACCGCCGGCCAGCTCGCGGTGTTCGGGCGGGTCCTGGCCGAGATGGGCGCGGCCGGCGTCGTCGTCGAGGAGATCCACACCGCCAACTCCGCCGGCGGGCTCGCCCACCCGGCGGCACGGGCGTCGTTCGTCCGTGCCGGCATCGCCGTGTACGGCCTGTCGCCCGGCGCCGGGGTCGACCACCTCGCTGCGGCGCTGCGCCCGGCACTGTCGCTGCACGCCCGGGTGTCGTTCGTCAAGCGGATGCCCGTCGGTGCCGGCATCTCCTACGGGCTGCGCCACACGCTCGACGCCCCGGCGAACATCGCCACGTTGCCGATCGGCTACGCCGACGGCGTGCCCCGTTGCCTCCACGCCGTCGGTGGCGAGGTGCTGCTCGGTGGCAAGCGTCGCCCGATCGTCGGGGCGATCACGATGGATCAGCTGATGGTCGACTGCGGCGACGACCCGGTGGCGGTCGGCGACCATGCCGTGCTGATCGGCGAGCAGGGCGACGAGCGGATCACCGCCACCGACTGGGCCGACCGCCTCGACACGATCGCCTACGAGATCGTCTGCGGCATCTCCGCGCGCATCGAGCGGTTGTACTCCTGATCGTGCTTCGGTCGCAGCGGAGCTGCTCCCTTCGCCTGCCGTGCTCGCTGCCCCCGCTGCGCTTCGGTGCTCGCCGTCCTGGCCGCGCGGTGGGTCGGGGTCGCATGGCTCATTCCGGCTCACGTCTGGGCAGATCTGGTGCACACGTCCCCGCTGCGGTCGGGTGGCCGGGTCCGGCGACCGAGGGTGGGAGCGCGCCGATGGGGGACTCGTAGTTGCTTCGCCCTTGAGATGGTCGGTCCTCGGGACCGCACGTGTGTTCGGTGCGATGGCTCCAACCCGTACTGGTACTCCGGATTGGAGCCATCGACGTTGCGAGCGGTGGGCGGTCAGGCGACGTCGTGGGATAGCGTGTTGCCGGCGGAGGCGCTGGTGATGCCGGCCGAGCTGGCGCGGGTCGATCGGCTTCTCGATGACGAGCGGTTCTTCGTTGCGTTCGCGCCGTGCTTCCACCCGACGCACGGTCGGCCGTCGATCCCGATCGAGACGTATCTGCGGTTGATGTTCTTGAAGTACCGGTACCGGCTCGGGTTCGAGACGCTGTGCCGGGAGGTCACGGACTCGATCACGTGGCAGCGGTTCTGTCGGATCCCGCTCGGTGGTCGGGTGCCGCACCCGACGACGTTGATGGAGATCACGACCCGCTGCGGCCAGCGGGCGGTCGACGCGTTGAACGGGGCGTTGCTGGCCAAGGCGCACGAGGCCCGGGTGTTGACGACCAACCGGGTGCGGGCCGACACCACGGTGGTCGAAGCGAACGTGGCGTATCCGTCGGACTCGTCGCTGGCGACATGCCCCAGGAGCGACTCGGGTGGTGTCGTTGCACGATGTTGATGCCCGCCCGATCGCCAAGGGACGCCTCGGTCGCCCAGTCGAGTTCGGCTGCAAGGCGCAACTCGTCGACAACGAAGACGGGTGATCGTTGACCACGACATCGAACAGGGCAACCCACCCGGCGCGCCGATGCTGGAACTCGCGATCCAGCGCATCGGACAACGTGTCGGGAGTGCCCCACGAGCTGTCACCGCCGACCGCGGCTACGGCGAAGCCGGTGTCGACGACGCCCTGCACGCCGCCGGTGTCCGCTACGTCGCCGTGCCCCGCAAAGGCCGCCCGAACGCCGCCCGCCGACAAGTCGAGAACCGCCGCGCGTTCCGCAAGACGATCCGATGGCGCACCGGATGCGAAGTGGGCCAAAGGGCGGATCAGCTGCGCCAAACGAGACTTCGGGCTCAACCGAACCCGCTACACCGGCCTCGACGGAGCCAGAACCTGGTGCGGCCACGGCATCTTCAACCACAACCTCACCAAGATCGCCACCCTCATGGACGCCAACTGAACAACCCCCGGACCCGAGTCGAACACGGAACCGAACACGCCGGACAGACCCGCAACCAAGCCAGTCACCGACCCTGGCCAACTACTTCTTCAGGGCGAAGTAGCTACGGTTCTCCGACGATGTTGCAGGTGCGGACCTCGTCGCCAGCGGCCACGCACGCCGTCGCGGCCGCGCTGGCTGGGCTGGCGCGCCGCGGGGACATCGTCGTCCTCGCCGGGGAGATGGGCGCCGGCAAGACCGCGTTCGCCCAGGGGTTCGGTGCTGCGCTCGGCGTCGGCCAGCCGATCACGTCGCCGACGTTCAACCTCGTGCACAGCTACCCGCTCGACGACCTCACGTTCCATCACGCCGACCTGTACCGCCTCGGCACCCAGTACGAGCTCGACGACCTCGCCCTCGGCGAGCTCGCCGACGACCGTGGCATCGTCGTGGTCGAGTGGGGTGACGTCGTCGACGGCGCGTTCGGCGACCATCTGAGCGTGCGCTTGGATCCGGTCGACGACGACGTCGAGTCGCGCATCGTCACGTTCCACGCCACGGGGCCGGCGTGGGCGGCGCGATGGGAGCAGCTCGAGCGAGCGGTGGCGGCGGCGGTGGCGGCGTCGTGCTGATCCTCGGCATCGAGACGGCCACCGCGCAGGTCAGCGTGGCGATCGGCGGCCACGAGGGCGTCATCGGCCTGTTCGAGGTGTGCCGCGGCCGGCGCCACGCGGAGACGCTGACGCCGGCGATCGAGCTCGTCTGCCGTCAGGCGCAGATCGAGCTCGACGAGATCGGCCTCGTCGCCGTCGACGTCGGCCCGGGGCTGTTCACCGGGATGCGCGTCGGCCTGGCCGCGGCGAAGGCGATCGCCCAGGCGCGGCGGCTGCCGATGATCGGGATCAGCTCGCTCGACCTGTTGGCGTTCCCGCTGCGCCACGGTGTACGGCCGATCGTCGCGGTGATCGACGCCCGCAAGGACGAGGTGTTCTGGAGCATCTACCGCCCGGTGCCCGGCGGCGTGCAGCGCGTCGCCGAGCCGGCGGTTGGCTCGATCGACGAGGTCGTCGCCGACGTCGTCGCCCGCCGCCTCGATCCGCTGTTCGCCGGCGACGGTGCGCTGCGCCATCGGGAGCGGTTGCTCGTCGACGCCGGCGGCGAGGTCGCCGACCAGTTCCTCGCCCACCCGTCGGCCGCACCGCTCGTCCAGCTCGCCCACGCCCGGGCGCTGCGCGAGGAGTGGGTCAACCCGTGGGAGGTGCAGCCGATGTACCTGCGCGCCCCCGACGCGCAGATCAACTGGTCGACGCGCGACTCGGCGGCACGGAGCCGGAGCACGCGCCCATGAGCATGCTGTCGCGCCTGCTGCGCCGCTCCGGCGACGACGGCGACGGGCTCGTCGTCGAACCGATGCGCAAGCGCCACGTCGACGACGTCATGCCGATCGAGCGAGTGTCGTATCCGAAGCCGTGGACGGAGGCGACGTTCACCGGCGAGTTGGAGATGGCCAGGCGCGGCGAGCGCACGTACCTCGTCGCCCGGCGCGGTGGCGCGCTCGTCGGCTATGCCGGGCTGATGTACGTCGTCGACGACGCCCACGTGACGAACATCGCCGTCGCTCCCGCGCAGCACCGCCACGGCGTCGCCACCCGGCTGCTCGCCGAGCTCGCGTGGAGCGCGCTCGACCGCCGCTGCCAGGCGCTGACGCTGGAGGTGCGGGTCACCAACACCGGCGCCCAGGAGCTGTACCGGCGGTTCGGCTTCGTGCCCGCCGGGATCCGCCAGCGCTACTACGAGAACACCGACGACGCCATCGTCATGTGGTGCAACGAGATCGACAACGACGCCTACCGGGATCGCCTGCGCGAACTGTGTCCGGACATCGAACGATGACGAACGTCGACGTGGAGACGGTGATCCTCGGGATCGAGACGAGCTGCGACGAGACCGCCGCGGCGCTCGTGCGCGGCGGGCGCGACGTGCTGTCGAGCGTCGTCAGCACGCAGGTCGACCTGCACGCCCAGTACGGCGGCGTCGTCCCCGAGGTCGCCTCCCGCGCCCATCTCGACCTGCTCAACCCGGTGACGGCGCGGGCGATCGTCGAGGCCGGCGTGACCGACGGCGGGATCGGGGCGGTCGCCTGCACGATCGGGCCCGGGCTGATCGGGGCGCTCCTCGTCGGCGTGTCGGCGGCCAAGGCGCTGGCGCTGACGTGGGACGTGCCGTTCGTCGGCGTCAACCACCACGAGGCGCACCTCTACGCCGCGCTGCTGGAGGACCCCGAGCTGACGTTCCCGCTCGTCGCCCTGATCGTCTCCGGTGGGCACACGATGCTCGTCGAGATGCGCGGCCACGGCCGCTACCGGCTGCTCGGCCAGACGATCGACGACGCCGCCGGCGAGGCGTTCGACAAGGTCGCCCGGTTCCTCGACCTCGGCTACCCGGGCGGGCCGGCGATCGACGCTGCCGCCGAGCACGGCGACCCGGAGGCGATCCGCTTCCCGCGGGCGATGCTCCACGACGGCCTCGACGTCAGCTTCAGCGGGTTGAAGACGGCCGTCGTCAACCACGTCCGCAAGCACCCCGAGGTGTCCGCCGAGGACGTCGCTGCCTCGTTCCAGGCCGCGGTGGTCGACGTGCTCGTGCACAAGGCGCGCAAGGCAGCCGAATCCGTCGGGGCGACGGCGATGGTGCTCGGTGGTGGCGTGGCGGCGAACTCGCTGCTGCGGTCGCGGTTCGCCGCGGCGGCGGACGAGGTCGGTCGGCGGGTGCTCGTGCCGAGCCGGGCGATGTGCACCGACAACGCGGCGATGATCGCCGCCGCCGGCTGGTATCGCCTGCGCAGCGACGGCCCGACCCCGCTCGACGCCGGCGCCGTCCCAGCGCTGCGCCTCGCCTTCGAACCCTGACGGTCGCGCTGCGTCCGCCGTTGTCGCTCGGGCCGTCGGTGACGCCCGAGCGTCGGTCCGTCGGGCGCGACCCTGTCAGCTTCCGACCGGACTGGTTCCGGTCAGGCACTGACAAGAACGCCGGACCTGTCGCGCGCCGAGACGCCGGATCCGCGAATCCACGGACCGTCTGGTGACTGGCTGTCGACGAAGTCACCGGTCGACGGCGGACGGTGACCGGTACGGTTGACGAGGTGTTCCGCATCGGCCCGATCGAGCCCGTCGCCCCGGTGGTGCTGGCGCCGATGGCCGGGGTGACCAACGCCCCGTTCCGCACCGTCTGCCGTGAGCTTCGCCCCCGGTCTCGTCTACGTCAACGAGATGGTGATGGCCACGGCGCTCGTCCACGGCAACGCCAAGACCGAGCGGATGGTCACCTTCGACGAGGACGAGTCGCCGCGCAGCCTCCAGCTGTACGGCAGCGACCCGGTGCTGATGGGCGAGGCCGTGCGCCGGTCGTGCGGCGCCGGGCGGGTCGACCATGTCGACCTCAACTTCGGCTGCCCTGCGGCGAAGGTGACCCGCAAGGGCGGCGGCGCAGCGGTGCCCGCCAAGCCACGGCTGCTGCGCGAGATCCTGCGCGCCGCCGTGTCCGGGGCCGCGCCGTACGGCGTCCCGGTCACCGCCAAGTTCCGCAAGGGCTTGACCGACGACGTGCTGACGTTCCGCAGCACCGGACGGATCGCCGCCGAGGAGGGCGTCGCGGCGATCGCCCTGCACGCCCGCACCGCCGAGCAGCACTACGCCGGCGCTGCCGACTGGGATGCGATCGGCGAGCTGAAGGACGCCGTTCCCGAGATCCCCGTGCTCGGCAACGGCGACATCTGGGAGGCCGCCGACGCGCTGGCGATGATGCGCTCCACGGGCTGCGACGGCGTCGTCGTCGGGCGCGGTTGTCTCGGCCGGCCGTGGCTGTTCGCCGATCTCGTCGCCGTGCTCAACGGCCTCGAGCCGTCGCCGTCGCCGCTGCTCGGCACGGTGGCGGCGACGATGCGTCGCCACGCGGCGCTGCTCGCCGGCCACCTGGGCGAGAACCTGGCGATGCGCGACTTCCGCAAGCACACGTCCTGGTACCTCACCGGCTATCCCGTGGGCGGGGGGACCCGCCGGCGGTTCAGCAACATCTCGACGCTGATGGAGCTCGACGACCTGCTCGCCGCGCTCGACCCGGCGCTGGCGCTCGTGCCCGGCGGGGAGCGGATCCGCCGCGGCCACACCAACGGCCCGATCCGCGTCGCCCTGCCGGCCGGCTACCTCGACGATCCCGACGACGCGACGCCGCCCGACGATGCCGACGTGATGGCGCTCAGCGGGGGATGACGCCGGTATCCGATCCGTCGCCTCGGAACTGGCCGGCCGCTGATCCGACGGGTGAGGCACCGGCGGGTCGGATCGTGCTGGCGTCGGGGTCGCCACGCCGGCGGGAGCTGCTCGACCTGCTCGGCGCGCGCTTCGACGTGGTCGTCCCCGACATCGACGAGACGCCGCAGCCGGGCGAGGACCCGCGCGCCTACGTCCGTCGCCTGGCGGTGGCCAAGGCCGACGCCGTGGCGTTCGGCCGTGCTGGCCACGGCTCGGCGGTCGGCGGCACACCTGCGGGCGCGACACCGGAGGGAGCGGTCGGCCCGGGCGCCGACGCGCTGGTGATCGCCGCCGACACGACGGTCGACCTCGGTGGGCGGATCCTCGGCAAGCCGGTCGACGCCGACGACGCGGTGGCGATGCTGCGCGACCTGTCCGGCCGCACGCACCGCGTCCACACCGGGGTGGCGCTGCGCCGCGGCGAGGCGTGCGCCGTCGACGTCGCCACGACGTTCGTGACGATGACGGCGATCGGCGAGTCGGCGCTGCGTTGGTACGTCGGCACCGGCGAGCCGCTCGACAAGGCCGGGGCGTATGCCGTCCAGGGCGCCGGCGGCGTGTTCGTGGAGCGGATCCGCGGCAGCGTGAGCAACGTCGTCGGCCTCCCGCTGCACCTCGTCGCCCGCCTCGCCGCCAACCTCGGTGTCCCCCTCGTCGCCCCCTGACTCGTGGGCTTGGAGTGTCAGCCGTGCGATGGAGCGGATCTCGCGCCCCCGGTGTGCGCCAGCCACTCCACTGCGCGGCTGGCACTCCAACCGCGCGGCTGGCACTCCAATGACGACGCTGTCAGCCGGCGACGGAGGAGAGGGTTTGGCCGTCGGTGGTGTGGATGCTCGCCTGGTACGGCGCCAGTTGGTCGAAGGCGACGGCGGCGGCGGCGCGCCGGCCGCCCGGAAGCTCGACCGGGTCGGCCGTGAGCATCGTCGCCGATCCGGCGTCGCCGACCGTCGCCACCAGGCTGGCGCCCTGCACGTCGGCGCCGACGAAGGCGACCAGCGCGGTCATCGTCGGCGACGCCACCGTGGCGATGTACGAGTCGCGCGGCGTGAGCCGGGCGACGCGGGTGTTGCCGTCGGCGGTCAGGTCGACGAGCAGCACGCCGTCGCCCGACGGCACCAGCGTGACGCGATACGACTCGCCGCCCGACAGCGTGCCGCTGGCGGCGATGACGCCACCGCCACCGCCAGTGCCACCGCCGGCATCGGTGCCGTCGCCGGACGACTCGGTGGCGTCGACCGGTGACGGGCCGATCGTCAGCAGCGACGCCAGCTCGTCGCCGGTGGCGACGTGGACGGACTGGGTGGCGTCGAGCAGCACTGCTCGCGGCGCGGTGCCGGCGACCAGGATGCGCAGGCCGGCGCGTTCGAACGACACCGACTGCACGCCGGCGCCTCGCTCGCCGCCGATGACCGCTTGCTGGGCATCGACGGTGATGTCCTGCGGGCGGTCGAGGAAGAAGCGCCGCGCCGTCTCGTCGTAGGGGGCGACGACCGGGCCCACCGTCACGGTGAAGCCGTCACGTTTGCCGGGCGGACCGTCGATCGCCTCGTACGTGACCACCATCGATGCACCGGTGGCGGCCGGCGAGCCGTCGTCCGCTGCGACCTGTTGGAACATCCCGCCGATGCGGGTGTCGGCGCTGCGCAGGGCAGCACCGTCGAAGCGCAGGCTGCCGAGCAGCTCGACCAGCGTCGCCCGGCTGACGCCCGACGAGCTGATCGAGGCCTCGCCGCCGCCGGCCAGCGGACCGGTGATCGTGAGGTCGCTGCCGCCGGCGGTGCCGAGCACGGCGATCCCGCCCGGGACCTCGACGCGGTGGTCGCCGACGACGTTGGACGTCAGCCCGGTCGGTGACGCGGTGATCTCCATCCACGACGACAGCTGCGCCGCATCAGGCCGCGTCGCCCACAGCTGGCGGACCGGTCGGGCCTCGCCGGCCGGCGTCGCGGCCATCCGGGTGACCCCGGCGATCCGGTACCCGGCAGGCGTCGCCGGGACGAGCGGTAGCACGGCCGGTGTCACCAAGGCGTCGCCTTGCAGTGCGGTCGTCTCGCTCGGTCGTCTGCCGTCGGACGGTCCACTGTCGGACAGCACGCCGGCGCCGACCACGACCGCAGCGATGCCGGCGATCGCCGCCGGCGCGATCCACCACCGCCGCCGGCGCGGCGCCGGCAGGTCGACGGGCGCAGGCTCGTCCAGGCGCGCCCCGTCGTCAGGCAACACCTCGATGATCTCCACTCGCCCCCGTTTGGCGGCCATGGACTCACGCTCCCCACCCGCCCCCCGGCGGGATGCAGCGATGGTACTCCCATCCGACGACCCGCCGATCGGCCGCCGGCATCGACGACGGTCAGTCGTCCTGACCGAACACGAGGCAGAAGGGATGCCCGACCGCGCACTCCCTGTGGAGTGTGTCCTGAATATCGCGACCGATCGCGACGGCAGGATGTCGGGCTCGAGGGCGGCGTCAGGCGGACGGAAGCCCGAGGCGATCCAACACGGCGATGGCGATGTTGCTGGCCGTTGTCTGTTGGGTGTCGAAGCGAAGGTCGTAGCGCCAGCCGTCGTGGTCGCGCAGGGAACTGACCGCCAGGCCGCCCCATCGCCCGTCGCGTCCGCGCTCCCGGTCGATCAGGGCCTCCGTCGAGCAGTCGAGGCCGACTCGCACCGTCTCGATGCCCACGAACACTTCGTCGATCCGACCGGCGGGATGTCCGGCTGCGGAGAGCCCGACGAGGTTGCCACGACGGGCGACTGCGGCGATGGCATCGAGGAACCCGAGATGCAGCACTGGCGCACGATCACGCCAGATCAGATACGGCTGACGGACGCTGCCGAGGACAGGCTCGTCGAAGATCACCCACGGCAGTTCGCTGCTGGCAGCGATCGCGTCGAGGACGGACGACTTGCCCGAGCCCGATGGGCCGTTGACCACCACGACCCGGCCGCCGTCGACGCCGGTGAAATCGGGCGGGCGGCGGAACACTGCCAGTTCGTCGACGGTGCGTCCGTCGGATGTGAAGTAGACGACGCGGAACTCGTTCTCTCCGACCGAGACCACGGCATCGACGCGTCGCTCGTTCACCCCGAACCACTCGACCCGAGACTCGCTGGCAGCGATGCCAGCGAGCATGTCGGCGTGGGCCGGACTCACTTCTCGTGACGGCGCCATCACGCCTCTGTCGCCGGCGAGGAGCGCCCTGAGCAACAGCGGCACCTCAGCGCCCGGCGGCCACGACGACATCGCCATGGCGCCCGAGTATTCCATCAGCCGCGTATTAGCACTCTCGGGTGCCGGTTGCTAATGACGCAGGTGATGTCGTAGAGTTGGCACTCGCACCGGGCGACTGCTAATCGTCGCTCGTCGGCCCAGTGCCACTCCTCATACACATGCCAGCCAACGGAGGCCTGCACCCATGAGTCTCAAGCCCCTCGACGACCGCATCGTCGTGAAGCCCAGCGAAGCCGAGCAGACCACTGCGTCCGGCCTCGTCATCCCCGACACCGCGAAGGAGAAGCCGCAGCAGGGCGAGGTCCTCGCCGTCGGCCCGGGCAAGCGCGCCGAGAGCACGGGCGAGCTGATCGCCCTCGATGTCAAGGTCGGCGACACCGTCCTGTACAGCAAGTACGGCGGCACCGAGGTCACCGTCGACGGCGACGATCTGCTGATCCTCACCAGCCGTGACGTCCTCGCGATCGTCGAGAAGTGAGCCGCTGACACCATGGCCAAGCAACTGAAGTTCGACGACGAGGCTCGTCGCGCCCTGGAAGCGGGGGTGAACAAGCTCGCCGACACGGTCAAGGTCACCCTCGGGCCGCGCGGCCGCAACGTCGTCCTCGACAAGAAGTTCGGCGCCCCGACCATCACCAACGACGGCGTGTCCATCGCCAAGGAGGTCGAGCTCGACGACCCCTTCGAGAACATGGGCGCCCAGTTGGTGAAGGAGGTCGCCACCAAGACCAACGACGTCGCCGGTGACGGCACCACCACGGCCACGGTGCTCGCCCAGGCGATGGTCGCCCACGGCATGCGCAACGTCGCCGCCGGGGCCAACCCGATGGGCCTGAAGAAGGGCATCGAGAAGGCCGTCGCCGCCGCGGTCGAGTCGATCAAGTCGCAGTCCAAGGACGTCGACGACAAGACCGACATCGCCTCCGTCGCCACCATCTCGGCCGCCGACGCGTCGATCGGCGAGGTCATCGCCAACGCCATCGACAAGGTCGGCAAGGACGGCGTGGTCACCGTCGAGGAGAGCAACACCTTCGGCACCGAGCTCGAGTTCACCGAGGGCATGCAGTTCGACAAGGGTTACCTGTCCCCGTACTTCGTCACCGACCAGGACCGCCAGGAGGCGGTGCTGGAGGACCCCTACATCCTGTTCATGGGTTCGAAGATCTCCACGGTGCAGTCGCTGCTGCCGGCGCTGGAGGCCGTGATGAAGACCGGCCGCCCGCTGCTGATCGTCGCCGAGGACGTCGAGGGCGAGGCCCTCGCCACCCTGGTCGTCAACAAGATCCGTGGCACCTTCAACTCGGCGGCCGTCAAGGCCCCGGGCTTCGGCGACCGCCGCAAGGCGATGCTGCAGGACATGGCCGTCCTCACCGGTGGCCAGGTCATCAGCGAGGAGGTCGGCCTCAAGCTGGAGAACGTCACGCTCGACCTGCTCGGCCGGGCCAAGCGGATCATCGTCACCAAGGACGAGACAACGATCGTCGACGGCGCCGGCGAGAAGTCCGACGTCGAGGGCCGGATCAACCAGATCAAGACCGAGATCGACAACACCGACAGCGACTGGGACCGCGAGAAGCTCCAGGAGCGGCTGGCCAAGCTGGCCGGCGGCGTCGCCGTGATCAAGGTCGGCGCGGCCACCGAGGTCGAGCTGAAGGAGAAGAAGCACCGCATCGAGGACGCCGTGTCGGCCACCCGCGCGGCCATCGAGGAGGGTGTGGTCGCCGGTGGCGGCACCGCCCTGGTGCGTGCCCGCAGCTCGGTCAAGAGCGTCGTCGACTCGCTGTCGGGCGACGAGGCCACCGGTGCCCGCACCGTGTGGGAGTCGCTCACGGCGCCGGCTCGGCTGATCGCCGACAACGCCGGGCTGGAGGGTGCCGTCACCGTCCGCCAGCTGGAGGACGAGACCGGCAGCACCGGCCTCAACGCGGCCACCGGTGAGTTCGTCGACCTGTTCAAGGCCGGCATCATCGACCCCGCCAAGGTCACCCGTGCGGCGCTGCAGAACGCGGCGTCGATCGCGGCCCTGGTGCTCACCACCGAGTGCCTCGTCGCCGACAAGCCCGAGAAGGCTGCGCCGGCGATGCCGGGCGGCGGCATGGGCGGCATGGGTGGCATGCCCGGGATGATGTAGTCACACGGGGGCTGCGCCCCCGTGAACCCCCTGGTGGCTTCGCCGCCGACCTGCCGCGGAATCGTTCTCGGACGGGCACTGGGGGTTCTCCACTGATCGACCCGAGAGCTTTGCTCTCGGGTGCTGCGGCCCGGGTGTCTCACATCCGGGCCGCAGCGCGTCCGTGAGCCGTTAGCGTCGATCGGCATGGGTGAGGGCGTCGCCAAGCGGCCGTTCTGGCTGCACCAGTTCGCCGAGTACCTGCTCGGCCTGGCGCTCGTCGCCGTCGGCGTGCAGAGCCCGACGCCGCTGGTGCCGTGCGTCGTCGCCGGGGTGATCATCGTCCACGCCGCCGTCACCAAGGCGCCGCTCGCCGCGTTCCAGGTGATCGATCGCCGGCTGCACCGGGTGATCGACGTCGGCATCATCGCCTTCGAGGTCGTCGCCGCGCTCCAGCCGTGGGTGAGCATCGAGGGCTCGACGCGGATGATCATGCTGGCGATCGCCTTCGTGCACACGTTCATCTGGTGGCAGAGCAGCTTCATCGAGAAGGTCAAGCGCAAGGCGCTCGCCCCCGACCCGGCGGCGGTCACGAGCGAGACGACGGCGCCGGCGACGCCGGGAGCCACGCCGAGGCCGGCTGCCGCGCCGACGGGTCGCAGCGCCGACATCGGTCGCACCGCCGGGCGGATCGTCGGCAGCGGTGTCAACACCGTCCGCCAGATGAAGGCCAAGCGGCAACAGCCGCCGGAGTGATCGCCCGGCCACCCCTTGTGCCGTCAGCCGAACGGGCGCATGACGTCGGCGAGCACCGGGCGAGATGGGGAGCGCCGCCGCCGGGCGGCGCACCGCCGGTGCGTCAGGGGGCGCCGATGGACGCCGTGACGATGTGGCCCCGCATGGTTCAAGGCGGCCGACAGGCTGAACGAGGACGGCACCCTCGACGGGTTCGGGGCGCCTGTTGGGCGACGACTGCGTGCTCGAGTACGTCGGCAAGTCCCGCGACGAGATCATCACCGCCTTGTAGGGGATGGTCGACCAGGGCTGGACGCGCCACGACACGATCAGCGTGAGCGGTGCCGGCTCGGTGCTCGTCGCGCTCGCCAGGAACACGTACGCCGATGGGACGACGTTCCGCGTTGGCGGCGTGGCTCGCTTCGACGAGGACGGCGCGGTCTTCTACCTGGTTGCGGCCGACGAGAACCCGGCCGCCAGCGTGACCTGACGTCAACGGCGCGGGCGCTCGCCGTAGTCGCCGAACGGGCGATCGCGCTCGCGGACGGCCTCGCGGAAGCCGACCTCCTGGGAGCGGGCGACGAAGTCGAGACCCTCCTGGCTGTGGCGGGCGACGCCGTCGAAGACCGTCCCGAGACGCCGTGACGCCGGCGGGTCGTACTGGTGGTCGGCGACAGCGTTCAGCGCCCACGTGATCATCTCCAGCTGGTTCGCCGGTACCTGGGCGATGCGCTGGGCCAGTGCCATCGAGCGCTCGGCGAGGTCGGCGTCGGGCACCACCTCGAGCACCACGCCCATCGCCAGGGCCTCGGCGGCGGTGAACTCGTCGCCGGTGAGCATGTACCGCCGGGCTCGTTGCATGCCCATCCGCGCCACCCAGTTCCACGGCGCCTCGGGCACGCCCCAGACCCGCGACGGCGGGTAGCCGAAGCGCGCCGACTCGGCGGCGACGATGAGATGGGCGTTGAACACGATGTTCGTCCCGCCGGCGATGCACCAGCCCTGCACGGCGGCGATCGTCGGCTTCGACGAGTCGTGCAGCTTCGCCCACGTCGCCGCGAAGCGACCGATCACGTGCTGGTCGGCGGCGGTGTCCCATGCCCGCCGCGCTTGGTCGTCGCGCGCCTGCGCCGAGGTCGACCAGTCGAGCCCGTAGCCGGCGCAGAACGCCGGACCCTCCGCGTCGAGCAGGATCACCCGCACGTCGCGGTCGTCCTGCGCGGCGTCGAGTGCTGTGGCCAGCTCGTCGCGCAGCCGCGGGGTGATCGTGTTGTACGCCGCCGGCCGGCACAGGGTCAGCCGCCGCACGTGCCCGTCGGTACCGACACGGACTGCTTCGTTCGGTGGCGCACTCATGAACGCAGTTGACCATGTCGTCGACGGGCGGGCACGCTCCGACGGTGGCCGACGCGATCTTCGAGGATCCTCGCCTTGCCGCCGTCTACGACTCGCTCGACCCGGACCGCGGCGACCTCGACGTGTACGGGGCGATCGTCGCCGAGCTCGGGGCGCGCACCGTCCTCGACGTCGGCTGCGGGACCGGCACGTTCGCCTGTCTGCTCGCCGACAGCGGCATCGGGGTCGTCGGCGTCGACCCCGCCCGCGCCAGCCTCGACGTCGCCCGCGCCGAGCCGGGGGCTGACGCGGTCCACTGGCTGTGCGGCGACGCGACGACGCTGCCGTCGCTCGTTGTCGACGCGGCGCTCATGACCGGCAACGTCGCCCAGGTGTTGGTCACCGACGAGTCGTGGCGGCGGACGCTCGCCGGGATTGCCGGCGCGCTGCGCCCGGGCGGCTGGCTGGTCTTCGAGGTGCGTGACCCCGGACGTCGGGCGTGGGAGGGGTGGACGCGGGCAGGCACACACCGGCGCGTCGACGTCGCCGGCATCAGGACCGTCGAGGCATGGGAGGAGGTGCTCGACGTGCGCGGCGAGCTGGTGATGTTCCGGACGACGACGGTGCTGCCGTCGGGTCTGGTCGAGTCGACGTCCACGCTCCGGTTCCGTTCGAGCGCGGGATCGAGGCGTCGCTGGCCGCCGCCGGCTTCGAGGTGGTCGACGTCCGCGACGCCCCGGATCGTCCGGGCCGCGAGTTCGTGTTCGTCGCTCGTAGCCTGCCAGCCATGTCGTTCGAGCCGCCGGCACCGGATCTCACCAAGCTGTTGCACGCCTGGGAGGAGTGGGAGCGCGGCGAGGAGACACCCGGCAAGGTGCTGGCCAACATGAAGACCGCCGGCCTGCCGACCGTGCTGCAGCAGCTGATCGACAGTGGCTGGACCCCCAGCGCCTGACCAGCCGGGGGCTGCGCCCGCGAACCCCATCGCCGGTCGGCCCCCTGGCGGTCGCTCGCCCGGCCGGGATGCACGGCCGTCACCGGCCGCGCCCCCTGGCCCGCTGCGCCGGGCCGGCGGGCGCCAGCACATCCCCCGGCCCGCCGCTTGGACGCCGGGACGCGACGCGCCGTGGGCCGGCGCGACCGCGTCGCTCACCGCCGCCGAGGTGGTCGACGCGCTGCGCGCCCGGGAGCTGCCCGCCGACGTGCTGCCGATGTTCCCGGGCGCTCGGCCGTCGGCGGTGCTCGTCGCCCTGCGTGACGGTCCTCAGGGTGCCGAGGTGCTGCTCACCCGGCGGTCGATGAACCTGCGCAACCACCGCGGCGAGATCAGCTTCCCCGGAGGGCGCCTCGACGAGGGTGAGACCTACGAGGAGGCCGCGCTGCGCGAGGCCGCCGAGGAGGTGGCGATGCCGCCGAGCTCGGTCGACGTCGTCGGCCGGCTGCTGCCGCTGTCGACGGTGGTCAGCCTGAGCTACATCGTCCCGGTCGTCGGCGTGCTCCGTGACGACCCGCCGCTGCATGCCGCGACCGGTGAGGTCGACCGCCTGTTCTGGGAGCCGCTCGCCGATCTGCTCGTCGACGGCACGTACCGCGAGGAGCGCTGGGGGACGCCGCCGCTCGACCGGCCGATCTACTTCTTCGAGCTCGACGACGAGACCGTCTGGGGCGCCACGGCGCGCATGCTCCACCAGCTCCTGCGCGTCGCCCACCGCATCACCGGCCCGGAACCCGACGCGCTGTAGAGGGTTCGACGCTCGATCCGCTCGTTCATCTCGGTCGAGTTTCGAGGAGCGGCCTTCGGCCGGGCCGTCACGGCACGAATGCTCAACGGGTCAAGCGTCTGAGGAGCTCCCAGCCGGCGCGGACGTGGCGCTCCTCGGTGGTGCGCCCGCCGATCGAGAAGCGCAGGGCGACGCGGCCGTCGAGCACGGTCCGGGTGAACAGCGCTTCGCCCGTCTCGTTCGCCGCGGTGATCAGGGCGTCGGTGCGCTCGTCGCCACGCTGCGGGTCGTCGTCGCGCAGGCGGATGCACAGCAGGTTCAGCGGGGCCGGGGCGACCACCTCGAAGCGCTCGTCGGTAGCCACCCAGTGGGCCAGCTCGCCGGTCAGCGCGACGTGGCGGCGGATCATCGCCTGCACCGCGGCGACGCCGTCGGCGCGCAGGCTGAACCACAGCTTCAGCGACCGGAACCGCCGGCCGAGCGGCACCTGCCAGTCGCGGTAGTCGATCGCCGCCCCCGACTCGGCGGCCGCCGAGCGCAGGTACTCGGGCAGGATGCTCAGCGCCCCGAGCAGGGCGCGGCGGTCCGACGTGAAGAACAGGTCGCAGTCGAACACCACGCCCATCCACTTGTGCGGGTTCGTGCAGTAGCTGTCGGCCAGCTCCAGCCCGTCGTTGATCCAGCGGTACTCGGGGACCAGCGCGCCGATCCCGCTCATCGCCGCGTCGACGTGCAGCCACAGCCCTTCGCGGCGGGCGATCACACCGATCGCCGCCGTCGGGTCGAAGGCCATCGACGACGTCGTGCCGCGCGTCGCGCACACCCAGAACGGCACGAGCCCGGCGGCCTTGTCGGCGGCGATCATCGATGCCAGCGCGGTGGCGTCCATCGCGGACGACGCGTCGTGCGGCACGTTGCGCAGGTGCGACGTGCCGATGCCGGCGATCCGCAAACCCTTCTCGATGCTGGAGTGCGCCTGGGTCGTTGCATATGCAACGAGCTTCGACGTGTCGCCGTCGGCGTTGACCGCCCCGCCGGTGATCCGCCACCGCGCCGCCAGGATCGACGCCAGCGTCGCCTCGCTCGCCGAGCCGTGGATCACCCCGCCACCGTCGTCGGACGTGCTGCGGAACGACGCCGGCAGGCCGAGCAGCTCCTGCATCCAGTCGAGCATCAGCGTCTCGACCTCGGTGCACGCCGGGCTCGTCACCCAGCTCATCCCCTGCACGCCGAGCCCGGTCGAGACGAGGTCGCCGAGGATCGCCGCGTACGACGAGTTCCCCGGGAAGTAGGCGAAGAAGCTCGGGTGCTGCCAGTGGGTGAGACCTGGGACGACGACGCGGTCGAGGTCGGCCAGGACGTCGTCGAACGGTTCGGGCTCGGCCGGCGGGTGCTCCGGCAGCATCGCCCGGACCTCGCCGGGCTGCACGTCGGCGGACACCCGGTACTGCTCGACGTGCTCCAGGTAGTCGGCGATCCAGTCGATCAGCTGGTAGCCGTGCTTGCGGAACTCGTCGGGTGTCACGGGCGCTCGGAATCTGCGCTCAGAAGGTGTGCTCGGGGAGCTGTTCGTCGAGGTTGCGGTCGCGCCTGCGAACGGCGACGGCGATCCGCCAGCCGATCAGCGCCATCCCGGCCATCAGGACGGCGAACGTCAGGTACATGTGCGAGTCGCCCTTGCTCTCGCTGCCGCAGTTCGGACGCTCCAGGGTGCCGACGCAATCGGTCAGGTTCTGGTTCGTCGGGATGAAGCTGTTGTCGGTCGTCGGCGGGGCGATGGCCGTCGACGAGCCGCGCACGACGGGGGAGCAGGCGCCGAGGAGGAGGACGAGCACCGCCGCAACGCCGACGACGAGCAGGCGCAGGCGGGTCGGCACGGCCCCATGGTCGCACCCCGGCCGGGGGTGCGGGAAGTCGCCGGCCGGACGTCACGTCGCGGCAAGCTGGCGCAGCGGGCGCCCTCGCCTACCATCGGCCCGATGGTGCAGCGGGCCGACACGGTGCTGGTGATCGACTTCGGGGCGCAGTACGCCCAGCTCATCGCCCGCCGGGTGCGGGAGCTGAACGTCTACTCCGAGATCGTCCCGCACCGGATCACCGCCGCCGAGCTGGCCGCCGACCCCCCGGCCGCCCTGATCCTGTCGGGCGGGCCGAAGAGCGTCCACGTCGACGGCGCACCGCGCCTCGACCCGGCGATCTACGACCTCGGCGTCCCCGTGCTCGGCATCTGCTACGGCGCCCAGCTGATCGCCCAGCAGCTCGGCGGCGTCGTCGGTCGGGGCATGCGCGGCGAGTACGGCCGCGCCCAGTTGACCGTCACCGATCCGGCGTCGACGCTGCTCCACGATCTGCCGCCCGCACAGGACGTGTGGATGAGCCACTTCGACGCCGTGACCGAGGTGCCTGCCGGGTTCGTCGCCACCGCGTCGACGCCGGACGCGCCCGTCGCCGCGCTGGAGGACCCGCACCGGCGGATCTGGGGTGTCCAGTACCACCCGGAGGTCGTCCACACCCCGCACGGGATGGAGGTGCTGCGTCGTTTCGTCGTCGACCTCGCCGGCGCGCGGCCGGCGTGGACGATGGGCTCGATCGCCGAGCAACAGGTCGATGCGGTCCGGACGCGGGTCGGCGCCAGCCGGGTGATCTGCGCGCTCAGCGGCGGCGTCGACTCGGCGGTCGCCGCGGCGCTCGTCCACCGGGCGATCGGCCATCAGCTGACGTGCATCTACGTCGACACCGGGCTGATGCGCCGGGGGGAGTCCGAGCAGGTGGTCGAGACGTTCCGCCGCAACCTCGGGCTGGAGCTGATCCACGTCGACGCCGGTGACCGCTACTTCGAGCGGCTCGCCGGGGTCACCGAACCCGAGCAGAAGCGCAAGATCATCGGCGAGCTGTTCGTGCGGATCTTCGAGGAGCACACCGGCGGCCTGACCGACGCCGAGTACCTCGTCCAGGGCACGCTGTACCCCGACGTCATCGAGAGCGGCGGCGCCGACGGCACCGCGGCGGTGATCAAGAGCCACCACAACGTCGGTGGCCTGCCCGAGGACATGACGCTGAAGCTCGTCGAGCCGCTGCGCAGCCTGTTCAAGGACGAGGTCCGCCGCCTCGGCACGGAGCTCGGTCTGCCCGACGAGATCGTCTGGCGCCAGCCGTTCCCGGGCCCTGGCCTCGGCGTGCGGATCATCGGCGAGGTGACCCCCGAGCGCGTCGCGATCCTGCAACACGCCGATGCGATCGTGCGCGAGGAGATCGCCCGCGCCGGCCTGGAGCGCGAGCTGTGGCAGGCGTTCGCAGTGCTCGCCGACATCCGCTCCGTCGGGGTGATGGGCGACGAGCGGACCTACGCCCATCCGATCATCATCAGAGCCGTGACCAGCGACGATGCCATGACAGCCGACTGGGCGCGGCTGCCCTACGACCTCCTCGAGACGATGTCGAACCGGATCATCAACGAGGTCGGCGGGGTCAACCGCGTGGCCTATGACATCACCTCCAAGCCGCCCGGGACGATCGAGTGGGAGTGACAATCGACCGACATGAACCGGTGAACTTCGCAACGCGTTCGTAACGTTGTAGAGTCACCGCCCGTCATGGAGGAAGCCGAGCCGAAGCCCGAACGCCGCTCTTGGTTGGTGCGTCTCGGGGCCGTCGCAGCCGTCACGATGCTCGTCGGAGGAGTCGTCGTCGGCACCGCCAACGCCGACGGGATCAGCGACCAGAAGAACAAGGTCCAGCGGATCGCCGATCAGCTCGATGGGATCCAGGACAAGATCGACCAGCTCGACGACCAGTACAACGCCGCCCAGGACCGCCAGGACCAGCTCACTCAGGAGATCGCGGTCCAGCAGACCAAGGTGGACGCCCAGCAGGAGCAGTTGGACAAGCTGCAGGTGACGATCTCGAAGATCGCTGTCGACAAGTACACGGATGCGTCCGACACGGCGCTCAGCCCGGTGTTCTCCGACGCTGCGGCGTACAGCGACGCCCAGCAGCGCGACGAGCTGAACCGCCTGTCCATCGACAACGGCGCCGGCGACATCGACGAGGCGGCGGCCATCGCCACCCAGCTCGCCAAGGACAAGGCCGATCTCGAGGCCAAGCAGCAGGAGGCGGCCGACCTCGTCGCCACCCTGCAGGACAAGACCGATCAGGCCAATGCGCTCCAGGACCAGTACACCAAGCAGTACGGCGACGCCAAGGCCGAGCTCGGCGACCTGATCGAGCAGGAGCAGGAGCGCCGTGCCCAGGCGGCGATCGCCAAGGCCCAGGAGGTCGCCAAGCAGCAGGAGGCCGCCAGCAAGGCGAAGGCCGCTGCCGATCAGGCCGCCGCCGACGCAGCGGCACGCAGCTCGTCGTCGGGCGGCTCGTCGGGCGGTGGATCGTCCTCGGCCGCTCCGACCAGCAGTTCGACGCCACGCGGTGGCGGTGGCGACGACGACACCTCGGCGAAGCTCGACGGTCACCGCACCGGCCGCGTCGACCAGCCCGCCGCCGCCGTCCTCGCGTGCCGGCACCGCGGTCGGCGCTGCGCAGAGCCAGCTCGGCGTGCCGTACCGCTTCGCCGCCGAGTCGCCCGGCGTGGCGTTCGACTGCTCCGGTCTCACGAAGTACGCCTGGGGCGTCGCTGGTGTCAGCCTGCCGCACCAGTCGGCGCAGCAGTACGCGGTGACGCCGCACGTCAGCCGCGACCAGATCCAGCCGGGCGACCTGATCTTCTACCACACGCCGATCAGCCACGTCGCGATCTACATCGGCGGTGGTTCTCTGATCCACGCCCCGCGCACCGGCGACGTCGTCAAGGTCGCCGCGGTGAACTGGGGCAACGTCATCGGCATCTCGCGACCCGGCTGAGCCGGGTCGTCGTGCCCTAGCGTCTCCCCGATGCAGGGACTTGACGAACCGAAGGTCAGCGCTTGGCTCGCCGAGCACATCGAGGAGGCCGAGGGGCCGTTCGAGTACACGCTGATCGCCGGCGGCCGCTCCAACCTCACGTTCCGGGTCGCCGACGCTGCGGGGCACGCCTACGTCCTGCGGCGCCCGCCGCTCGGGCACGTGCTGGCCACCGCCCACGACATGGGTCGTGAGCACAAGATCATCGCCGCCGTCGGGAAGACGGATGTGCCGGTGCCGCCGGCGCTCGGGCTGTGCACCGACGAGTCGGTCAACGGCGCGCCGTTCTACGTGATGGGCTACGTGCCCGGTGTCGTGCTCGACAGCGTCGAGCGTGCCGAGGCGCTGCCCGTCGAGCTGCGCCGCCCGGCCAGCGAGCACCTCGTCGACGTCCTCGCCGACCTCCACGCCGTCGACATCGACGCCGTCGGCCTCGGCGACCTGGCCAAGCGCGGCGGGTACGTCGAGCGCCAGGTGAAGCGCTGGACGGCGCAGTGGGAAGGCTCGAAGACCCGTGAGCTGCCGGCGATCGACGAGGTCGCCAAGCGCCTCCGTGACCACATGCCGGAGCAGCGCGACGCGGTGATCGCCCACGGCGACTACCGCTTCGGCAACTGCCTCACAGACGTCGAGGACGGCCGCATCGCCGCCGTCCTCGACTGGGAGCTGTGCACGCTCGGCGACCCGCTCGCCGACGTCGGCTACATGGGCGTCTACTGGTACGACGGCAACGCCGCGAACATCCGTGCCAACGACCCGACCTCGGCGCCCGGGTTCGCCAGCTACGAGGACGTGCTGGAGCGCTATGCCAACCGCACCGGCCGAGATCTCGGCGGGATCGGGTACTACGTGGCGTTCAGCTGCTGGCGCCTGGCGGTGATCTCCGAGGGCGTCTACAACCGCTACCTGCACGGGGCGATGGGTCAGCAGGACGGCGTCGACCTCACCGGCATGGCCGCCGGCACCGAGCAGCTTGCCAACCGTGCGCTCGCCGCGCTGAGCGAGTTCGGATGACCCTGTCGGGCTGGGCGCGGTCGAGCTTCACGGCGGCCGGGTTCACCCACGACACGTACCGCAGGGGCGCCGGCCCGGGCGTGATCGTCGTCCACGAGATCCCCGGCATCACCCCGGCCGTGCTGGCCTTTGCCGAGGACGTCGTGGCCGACGGCTTCACCGTCGTGATGCCCGACCTCGTCGGCACGCCGGGCCGGGAACCGAGCGCGCTGTACGGCCTTGCCAGCGCGGGTCAAGGTGTGCATCTCCCGCGAGTTCGCGACGTGGGCGACGAACCGCACGTCGCCGGTGATCGGCTACCTGCGGGCGTTGGCCCGCAACCTGCACCTCGAGCTCGGCGGCCCCGGCGTCGGGGCGATCGGGATGTGCTTCAGCGGCGGCTTCGCGCTGGCGATGATGGTCGACGACACCGTCGCCGCGCCGGTGCTCAGCCAGCCGTCGTTGCCGTTCGCGGTCGGCACGGCCCGCGGCGCCAACCTCGGGCTGTCACCCGACGACGCGCTGGTCGTCGCCGAGCGCGCCGCCGACGGCTGCCCGGTGATGGGCCTGCGCTTCGTCGACGACAAGTTCGTCGGCACCCGCTTCGAGACGTTGCGCACCCTGCTCGGCGGGGCGTTCCGGCCCGAGGAGTACCCGAGCGTGAAGAAGACCGACCACTCGGTGCTCACCGAGCAGCGCCAGGACGACGCCGTCGCCAAGGTGCTCGCCTTCCTCCACGAGCGGCTGGATTGAGCTGTTCGTGCTCCGGTCGCCGCAGAGCGGCTCCCTGCGCCTGCCGTGCTCGCTGCCTCCGCTGCGCTTCGGCGCTCGCCACTCCTCGAATCACAGCTTCTGATCAGCGGCCTCCAGCGCGTAGCGCTTGGCGCTCGGGTAGTCGCCCTTGCCGTTGGGGGCGCGGGGCACCTCGTCGACGAAGACGACCTTCTTCGGGGCCTTGTAGCCGGCGAGCTGGGTCTTGACGCTGGCGATGATCGTCGCCTCGTCCACTGGTGCGCCCAGCTCGATCGAGGTGACGGCGTTGACGGCCTGGCCAAAGCGATCGTCGTCGACGCCGACGACGAGGCAGTCGATCACCCCGGGCACCCGCTTGACGGCCTCCTCGACCTCCTCGGGGAAGATCTTCTCGCCGCCCGAGTTGATGACGTTGCTGCCCCGGCCAAGCAGGATCAGCGTGCCGTCGGCGGCGACCTTGGCCATGTCGCCGGGGAACGAGTAGCGCACGCCCTCGATCACCCGGAACGTCGCGGCCGACTTCGTCTCGTCCTTGTGATAGCCGAGCGGCACGTTGCCGCCGGCGGCGATCAGGCCGACCTCGTCGGAGCCCGGCTCGACCTGGCGGCCGTCCTCGGTGAACACCTTGGTCGTCGGCATGCCGCTGAACGACCCGGTCGGCGCCGGCATCCCCTTCATCATGATGCTGATGCCCATCGTCCCCTCGGTGCTGCCGGCCGCGTCGATCAGCATCACGTGCTCGATCCGCTCCAGCAGCTGCTCCTTGACCTCGACGGTCCACATCACGCCGCTGGAGACGATCACCTTGAGGCTCGACGTGTCGTAGGGCGTGCCGGCCGTGGTGGCCCGGTCGAGCTCTGCGAGCAGCGGCTTGGAGAACGCGTCGCCGACGATCGTGATCATCGTCGCCTTGTGGCGCTCGATGGTCCCGAGCAGCTCGGCGGCGTCGAGCGAGCGGCTGGTCAGCGTGACGACGTTGCCACCGCCAAGGTGCGGCATCATCGCCCCGATCCACACGCCGGTGCCGTGCATCAGCGGGGCACAGGGGATCGACACCGCCTGCTCGCCGCGCTCGATCAGGTCCTTGACCATCGGGGCGATCTGCGCCGCGTCGGTCGGGATCGTCAGGCCGTAGACCGGGAACGAGCTCTCGATGAACGCCGCCGTCGTGCCGCCCATCGCGTAGATCACGCCCTTGGGCATGCCGGTCGTGCCGCCGGTGTAGAGCATGTAGTGGTCGCCCTCGTCGCGGGTGATGCGCGGTGCCGGTTCGTTGGCGGCGATGACGTCCTCGAACGCCAGCGCCCCCTCCACCGTGTGCTCACCGCCGTCGTCGACGGCGATCAGCAGGCGCAGGTCGGGCAGGCGGGGCACGACGCGGGCGACGCGGTCGGCCAGCGAGGCGTGGAACACCAGCGCCTTCGAGTCGGAGTTCTCGAGCAGGTAGACGAGCTCGTCGTCGAGGTAGCGGTAGTTGACGTTGATCGGCACGAGGCGCTGCTTGATCGCGCCGAACTGGGCTTCGAGGTACTCGTTGCCGTTGTACATCAGCAGTCCGAGGCGGTCGCCGGGCTCCAGGCCCGCCGCGGTGTAGGCCGACGCCAACCGGGCGGCGCGGTCCTCGTACTCCCGCCACGTCCGGCGGACGTCGCCGTGCACGATCGCCGGCGCATCGCCGATGGCATCGGCGAGGGATTCCCAGATGGTGGCGAAGTGCATCTCCATGGGCCGGGAGCGTACGCGCGCCACCCGCCGGGGTTGGCGTCCGAGCGGGTCAGGCCGGCGGCTTGACCATGCTCCACATGTGGGGGCCACCCAGGGGGAGGTCCCACTCCTCGCGGACCTCGAAGCCGAGGTGGCGGTAGTACGCGACGTTCGCCGCGGTCTGCGTCTCCAGGTACAGCGGCAGGCCGTCGGCGCGGCAGATCTCGGCGACCGGGGCGATGATCGCCGCGCCAAGCCCCTGGCGCTGCCAGTCCGGGTGGGTGGCGAGGACGTTCAAGTACCAGTGCTCGTCGGCGGGGGTGTGGTCGTGCATCGTCTCGCCGAGCACGGCGAACTTGGCGACCAGCTCCGGTCCGGGTGGCTCGACGTCGGGGACCGGGATGTCGTCGACCTCCACGTCGGGGCGGCCCGGCGGGAAGTACATGCCGATCGCCACGGCGTCGTCGGTGGTGTAGATCCCGCCGATCGCCAGTGAGCGCCGGCCGACGTGGTACCACGTGCCGGGGCTCTGGCGGTGGTACTCGTCGTCGCCCGGGTACAGCCAGCGGAGCAGAGGATCGTCGGCGAACGCCAACCGCGCCGTGCGGCAGACCCGGTCGAGGTCGGCGGTGGTCGCCTGCCGGACGGTGGTCACCCCGTCAGCCTGCCAGCGCGCTCGACGGCGGCGCGGAGGAGGGCAGCGTCCCCTGCCCGTTGTCGGGGCGGGCGAGGCCACCGATCGCCGTCCACGTCGCTGGGCTGTCGTAGCCCAGTGCCCACAGGGACGCGCCGCCGAGGTCCTCGGTCCGGGCCAGGTCGACGCGGGCCGCGGTGCCCTCGGCGTCGACGTAGTGCGCCTCGCGGGTCTGGGTGCACGACGCCGTCCCGTCGGTGAACGTCGCCGTGTAGGTGAACGAGGCCTCGCCGGTGATCGGGTCGTGCACCGGCGTCGCCTGCCGGCGGGTGAGCAGGTCGTCGACGGTCGCCTGGGTGACGGACGTGCGTCCGGTGTCGACGTTCGTCGGGCACGTCCCGTCCGTCGACACCGGCCAGTTGTAGCCGCCGAGGGGGACGCCGAGGACGAGCTTGCCGTCGTCGCCGACGGCGTGCTTCGCCGCGGCGATCGCCTGGCGGACGTACGACAGCGGCGCCACCGGGCCGGGCTGCGACGTCGAGTAGTCGTAGGCCATGATCCGGATGTGGTCGACGACCTCGCCGATCGCCGAGTAGCCGTAGACCCAGTAGCCGCGGTCGGCCTCGCCGCCGTCGTCGAGGATCGGTGGGATGCTCACGGTCAACGTCTTCCCGTCGGCGTGCAGCGCGGCGGCCAGCTCGGACACGAACGCCACCCAGTTCGGCCGGGTCGTCGTCCACGTGCTGCGGCCGTCGAGGAACGCGAACGACTCGTAGTCGAGGTCGACGCCGTCGTAGTCGCCATCGGTGACGAAGGCGACGAGCGCTCCGACGTGGGCACTGCGCTGCGCCGGGTCGGCGAGGACCGCGGCCATCTCCCCGGCGGCCATGCCGTCGGTGACCGACGGGACGATCGCCGCGCCCGCCGACCGTGCCGTCTTCACGAACGCGGCGGCCTGGTCGGCGGGGACGTTGTCGTGCTCGACGATCGACGTCGCCCCGGTGGCCTGGAACCAGAACGGTGAGACCTCGCGCAGCCAGGTGCCGTGGCTGGAGACGCCGGCCTCGGCAACCTCCAGCGCCCAGTACGGCGCCCACCCGTCGATCGGGACGTCCGGCGGCGGGGGCGATGCCACCGACCGGTCGCGGGTGACGGCGACGACGATGCCGGCCACGACGAGGGCGAGCACGGCGACGACGGTGGCAACGATCCGCCGGCGGCGGACGTGCGTGGCGTGGACATCGTCCGGTGGCTCGTCGGCGGGCGGCGGGCGGTCGGCGGTCGGCGGTGGTGTCGGGTCCGCGGTGGCAGCGATGTGAGCGGTGTCCGCCGAGCCGACGGTGGCAGCAGTGCCGGTGGTGTCCGTCGTCGGGTCGGCGGCCCCGGCGATCGCCGTCAGCTCGGCGATGTCGGTCGTGCCGAGGCCGGCGAGCGTCGGGACGACCGTGTACGCCGGATCCGGATCGATCTCGACGACGTTCGGCACGACGAGGGCGCGGCAGCCGGCGTCGACGGCCGAGCGCAACCCGGTCGGGGAGTCCTCGATCGCCACGCAGTCGGCGGGATCGACACCCAAGCGCTCGGCGGCACGCTCGTACGGCTCCGGGTGCGGCTTGCCGTCGACCACTTCGTCGCCGGCGACGATCACGTCGAACGAGTCGGGTGGCAGCGCCTCGACCACGGTCTCGGCGAAGCGCCGCCACGACATCGTCACCAGCGCAGTCGGCACCCCCTCGGCACGCAGGTCGGCGAGGAGCTCGCGGGCGCCGGGCCGCCACGGCACCCGCTCGCGGACGCGCCGCGTGACGCCGTCGAGCAGGCGGTTGACGATGTCGTCGACCGGCAGGTCGACCGATCCGTGCTCGCCGATGTACGCCGCGGCGTCGCGCAGGTCCATGCCGACGATGGCGTGGGCGTGGTCGTCGCTCCACGTGCCGCCGTGCTCGGCGACCAGCTCGTACTCCTCGGCGATCCAGTACGGCTCGGTGTCGACGAGCGTGCCGTCCATGTCCCACAGCACCGCCGCCGGGGCGCGCCGGGCTCGATCACCGTCGCTCATGTCGAGGCGCGACCCTAGAGCCCGGCGGCTGACCGAGCCCGGCACCCGCAGGGCTCAGCGATTCGAGATGCGCCGTGCCCGTGCGCACATCTCGAATCGCGGAGGATCCGTCAGACGGGACCGCCGTCCACGTTCAGGGTCGTGCCGGTGGAGTAGCTGCCGGCCGCAGTGGCGAAGTACAGCGCCGCGCCGACGATCTCGCCGGGCTCGCCGCCGCGGCCGAGGGCGAAGGCGCTCCTGGCGCGGGCGTTGAACGAGTCCAGGTCCCAGGCCTTGGAGATGTCGGTGAGGAACGGGCCGGGCACGATCGAGTTGACCCGCACCTTCGGGCCGAACGTGCGGGCCATCCCGTAGGCGAGGTTGTTGACGCCGGCCTTCGCCGCGCCGTAGACGATCTCGCTCGGGCTCGGCCGCTGGCTGGCCACCGACGACACGAAGATGATCGAGCCGCCGTCGCCGGCGGCCATGCGCGTGCCGATGTTCGTCGACAGGCGGAACGGGCCCTTGAGGTTGACGCCCATCACCTTGTCGTAGAGATCCTCGGTGACCGCGTCGAGGCTCGGGTACAGCGGCGACATGCCGGCGTTGTTGACCAGCACGTCGACCTTGCCGAACTCGGCGTACGCCGCGTCGGCCAGCTCGTCGGCGCCGGACCACGACGCGGCGTGGTAGGCGATCGGCAGCGCCCTGCGGCCGAGCGCCTCGACCTCGGTGGCGACGGCCTGGCAGTTGTCGAGCTTGCGGCTGGCGATCACCACGTCCGCGCCATGCTCGGCGAAGGCCAGCACCATCTCCCGCCCGAGCCCCCGGCTCCCCCCGGTGACCACGGCCACCTTCCCAGTCATGTCGAACAGATCAGCCATCCCCGAATGATGTCGAACCGCGCCAGCTGGCGAAGAACCGGGTCGGGTTGGGTCGAGTCGTGTCGTTGCCGGCGGGTCACGTCCACAACACGGCGAGGCAGGTGTCGACCCAGGTGTCGCAGATCTGTTCGGCGGGCACGCCGAGCGGGGCGGCGCCGAGCGTCCAGGTGGACCGCTTGTAGTTGATGAGCGCTCCGACGAGGACGACGGCGAGGCGTTCCCGCTGCGGTTCGGGGATGTCGGCGCGCCACCGTCCGATGACGTGGGCGCCGATGCGGTACCCCTGGTCGGAGATCTCGCTGCGCATGCGGTCGCGCAACGCCGTGACCTGCTCGCCGTCGCGTTCGAGCACGTGGGTGATGTCGCGTTCGTTCTCGAGCTCGTCGAGCAGCCAGCGGGCGAGCAGCGTCAGCTCGGCGCGGGGTTCCCCGAGCGGTTGGAGGGTCAGCTCCGTGGCGAGGTCGCGGACGGTGGACAGGTGCCGTTCGAGGCCGGCGGTCAGCAGCTCGTCCTTGGCGCCGAAGTACTTGTACAGCGCGCCCGATCGCGGCGCCAGACCGGCGGCCGACTCGATGTCGCCGACGGTCGTCGCCGCCACGCCCCTGCGGGCGAACAGGCCCATGGCGGCGTCGAGAAGCCGCGCGCGCGTCAGCTCGGCACGTATGGAATCGTTCGACTTGTCCATCACTACAATCGTAGTGATACGTTGCCGCGGTGACGTTGACCGCCGCGGCAACGGTGTTCGTCGAGGCAACCCCTCGCGAGATTCTCGAGCTGGTGGTCGACCTCCACCGCTACCGGGAGGTCGACCCGAAGATCCTCCGGGTGGTCTCCGTGGTCGGCCCCGACGAGGCAGGCCGAGGCACGGTGCGGCTCTGGGCGCGGATGAAGGGTCTCCCGCCGGCGCCGGATCGGCAGGACTTCGTGCTCGAACGCTGGCGACGGGTCACGTTCACGGGGGCGGGGCGACAACCCGCCCGATTGATCTTCGACTTCGTCGGCGTCGTCGAGTGTTCGCCCGGCGAGCACGGGGCGACGATGCTGACCCACCGCTACGAGTTCGACTTCCGTCGACCGTTCCGATTCGTCGAGCGCCGGCTCGCCGGCTGGTTGCAACGCCAGATCGACGACGAGTTGCACGACCTCGCCGCGCACCTCTCGTCCGCGCGCTGACCGCCGCCGGGCTGGTCGGCTGAACCGGGCGACGAGGCCGCGCTTGCGGAACGTCCGCAGCGCGAACGTCGCATCGTGTCCTGCGTCAGGGATAGCTCGCGTTGTTGGGTGGGTCGTAGTGCGATCGGTGGGTGGCGGGTCGCGGTCGTCCGAAAGTTCCGATCGTGGTGTCCGATGAGGATCGTGAGGTGTCGGTCCGCTGGTCGAAACGCCCGACAACGGCGCCGCACTCGATCGCGCAGCGGGCGCGGATCGTGTTGCTCGCCGCGGACGGGTTGTCGAACAACGAGGTCGCCGACAAGGTCGGGGTGAATCAGGCGACCGTGGTGAAGTGGCGTAGGCGGTTCATCGAACGTGGCCTGGATGGTCTGCCCGATGACCCGCGGCCGGGAGCGCCCCGCTCGATCACCGATGACGAGGTCGAAGCGGTGATCGTGCGCACCCTTGAGGATCGCCCGACGGACGCGACGCATTGGTCGACGCGTGATCTGGCCGCAAGGTCGGGGATCTCGGCGTCGTCGGTGGGGCGGATCTGGCGGGCGTTCGGGTTGAAGCCGTGGTTGACCGACACGTTCAAGCTGTCCGGGGACCCGCAGTTCGTCGACAAGGTCCGCGATGTCGTCGGCCTGTACATGAACCCGCCAGAACACGCCGCGGTGATGTGCGTCGACGAGAAGACCAGCATCTAGGCGCTCGACCGCACTCAGCCGTCACTGCCGATGCGCCCCGGCCAGGTCGAACGCCGCACCCACGACTACAAGCGCCACGGCGTCACCGATCTGTTCGCCGCGCTGAACCTGGCCACCGGCCAGGTCGTGCACCAGACCCGACCCCGGCATCGGGCAGTCGAGTTCCGCAAGTTCCTCGACCTGATCGACGAATCCGTCCCAGCCGGCCTCGCCGTGCACGTCGTGCTCGACCACTCGAGCACCCACAAGACCCCCGCGATCCGTGATTGGCTGCTCGCCCGCCCGCGGTTCACGACGAACCTCTGACGCAGGACACAAGCGAAGAACCGGGTCCGGCCGCCGCCTGGTCTCCAGCCGCCTGGGCCGTTTCACCGCCGCGGCGCACCGGACCACCACTTGACGCATCCATCGGTCGGGCTTAACCTAAAAGATGACATCGACGTCCGTGTCATTCCTGACACCGACGTCCAGATCAGGGATAGAGGGGGATGTCGTGAATCACCAAGGGGAAGACCGCGCGCGCCGCGCGTTCAATCGTCGGACGTTCGTCGGAGTCTCGGCGGCGACGCTCGCCGCGATCCTGCAGGCGTGCAGCTCGTCCTCGTCGTCCACATCCCAGCCTGCCGCTGGCTCGACGACCGCTGGGACAGGTTCGACGCCGGGCAGCCAGCCGGCGGTCGGCAACCTCGGAGCGCTCAGTGCGATCACCGGTGACGCACCCGCCGAGGCGACGAACCAGACGATCAACGTCGCGGTGTCGGCGCTCGACGACCAGATCCCGGACCCGCACCTCATCACCGGTGGGAACAAGAACGTCATCCTCTGGTCGACCTTCGACCAACTGGCCCGCCGGGAGCTCGACGGCTCCCTGCAACCGACGTTGGCAACCGAGTGGTCCACGTCGAGCGACAGCCTCACCTGGACCCTCAAGCTGCGTCCCGGCGTCACCTTCCATGACGGCTCCGCGTTCACCGCGCAGGACGTCGTCACGGCTGTGGAGCGGGTCAAGGCTGCCGACTTCGTGCCGTTCGTGCAGTTCAACAAGTACGTCACCGGCGCCCGCGTGGTGGACGACCTCACCGTCGAGATCACCACCAACGCCCCGTACCCGACGCTGATGATCGACGCACCCGCGCCCATCCCGACCGCTTACTACCAGAAGGTCGGTGACCAGGCGTTCCGGTCGGCGCCGGTGGGGACCGGGCCGTTCAAGTTCAAGTCGCAGGCCCTCAATGCGAGCATGACCTTCGAGCGCTTCGACGGGTTCTGGGACCCGGAGCGGCGCCCGAACTTCACCACGCTCGTGCTCCAGATCGTGCCCGAGGAGTCGGCCCGGTTGGCTGGGCTGCAGACCGGGGCGATCGACCTCGCCCACGGCCTGACAGCCAACAGCGCCAAGCAGATGCAGGGTTCGGACCTGCGCATCGTCGAGGTGAAGACCGGGGCGATCGCCGTTGCCGGCGTGTTCGAGATGCTCGACCCGAGCAGCGGTGCACCGCTGACCAACCTCGACGTGCGCAAGGCGCTGCTGATGGCCATCGATCGTGAGGGCATCGCCAAGTCGTTGTACGGCGGGTTCGCCGAGGTCCCGGCCAACATCAACCCGCCAACGGCGCTGGGCTACCGCTCTGACCTGCAGCCCTATCCGTACGACCCGGAGGGGGCCAAGAAGCTGCTCGCCGACTCGGGCAACTCGAAGCTGTCGGTCACGTTGCACAGCTACAGCGCGACCACGGCGATCCCCGAGGTGCAGAAGCTCGACGAGGCGATCGTCGGCTACTGGCAGCAGATCGGCATCGACGCCACGCTCGACATCTCCGACGCCGCTACCTACCTGCCGAAGTACCGAAACAAGCAGATCCCATCGGGCCTCGGGATGCTCGGCTTCCCGTCGTTCGGCGCGCTGGAGCCCAACTACTACGCGACCTTCTACGTGCCCACGGGCTACTACCCCAGCCTCGACGATCAGAGCGTCACCGACCTGCTCGGCAAGATCGCTACCACCGTCGACACCGACCAGCGACGCGAGCTCGGTGAGCAGCTGAGCACCTACATGCACGACCAACTGCCGGCTCTGCCGATCGTCAGCCCGTCCACGTTGTTCGGCGTCGGCAAGAAGATCGCCGAGTTCAAGCCGATGAGCTCGAACCCGTATGCCGGTCCGTTCTGGTACCTGCGGGCGTACTGACGAAGGCCTCGCCATGATCCGCTACACGCTCGGCCGCCTCGCCCAGGCAGTCCTCGCGGTCTGGGCGGTGGTCACGATCGTGTTCTGCCTGACGCGGCTCAGCGGCAACACCGCCGAGCTGATGGCGCCACCGCAGGCGACGCCGGAAGACGTCGCAGCGATCGAGCACAACCTCGGCCTCGACCGATCATTGGTCGTCCAGTACGGCAAGTACCTCTGGAACCTCTTGCACGGTGACCTCGGCGAGTCGTTCTCCTACCGTCAGCCGGTCTCGTCGCTTCTGGCCACGGCACTGCCGAAGTCGATCGAGCTCGGCCTGGTGGCCTTCGCCTTCGCACTGGTCGTCGGGGGTGCACTCGGCACGCTGTCGGCGTTCCGGGCCGGCTCGATCGTCGACCGTTCCGCGAAGGGTGTGGCGCTCCTGGGTCAGTCCGTGCCGGCGTTCTGGTTCGGCATCGTCCTCGTCTACGTGTTCTCGATCAAGCTTGGTTGGGTCCCGCCATTCGGCTACGGGTCGTGGAAGCAGATCGTCCTCCCGGCGATCGCCCTCGGTTGGCTGCCGCTGGCTGGGATCGGCCGGCTCACCCGATCGGCGGTGCTCGAGGTGCTGCAGTCGGATCACACCACGTTCGAACGCAGCAAGGGCATCTCGACTCGTGAGCTGGTTGCCCACACGCTGCGCAACGCGTCGCTGCCGGTGGTCACCCTCGCTGGCATCCAACTCGGTTGGCTGATCTCCGGCACCGTGGTGATCGAGACGCTGTTCGCCTGGCCCGGTACCGGCCAACTGGCGATCCAGGCGATCAACTCGCGCGACTACGCCGTCGTCCAGGGCGTCGCGCTCGTCGTCACGGCGATCTTCGTGTTCCTGCTGTTCCTCGTCGATCTGTCCTACGGATGGCTCGACCCACGGGTCCGTCGGGCGGCGACATGACTGCGACGCTCGATGTCGACCGGAGTGCGCCGACACCTGGCCGCGCGGCGCCAAGGACGGGTCGAGCGCTGTTCCTGCGGCGCTGGACCAGGCGCCGCGGGCGAGTGCACACGCCATACGTGTCGCTGACGATCATGGGTTCGTTCGTTGTGCTCGGGGTGATCGGGCCGTGGATCGCGCCGCATCCTCCCGCCCAGCTCGACGTGTCGCAGAGCTTGCTGCCGCCGGCGTGGCTCGGCGGCGGTACGACGAACCACCTGCTCGGCACGGATCAGCTCGGACGCGACGTGCTCAGCCGCCTGCTGTCGGGCGCCCGCTTGTCGCTGATCGTGGCCCTCGTCGCAGTGGTGCTGTCGGGTGCCGTCGGCGTGCTGCTGGCGCTGATCGCCGGGTACCTCGGCGGGCGCGCGGATGCGGTGATCACCCGGGTCACCGACGCGTCGATCGCCTTCCCGATCCTGCTGCTGGCGATCGTCATCGTCGGCATCTACGGGCCGAGCACCACCGCCGTGATCGTCATCTTGACGATCGCCGGTTGGCCGCAATATTGCCGCGTGCTGCGCAGCGAGGTGCTCTCGCTGACCACCCGTGACTTCGTGTCGATGGCCCGGGTGATGGGCGCACCACGGCGGTGGGTGATCGGGCGCCACCTGTTGCCCAACCTGGCCAGCACGATCCTCGTCCTGGCCACCTTGCAGATGGGCGGGGCGATCATCGCCGAAGGCTCGCTCAGCTTCCTCGGCATCGGCGTGCCACCGCCATCGGTGTCGTGGGGCGGCATGCTCGCCGACGGCCACGCGTATCTGACGACGGCGTGGTGGCTGTGCACGTTCCCCGGTGTGGCGCTGAGCCTGACGGTGCTCGCCGCCAACGTCCTCGGCGATTGGCTGCGGGTCCGCAACGACCCGACGAGGAGGCGCTGACGATGCTCACCGTGCGCGATCTCTCCGTCGACTACGTCCAGGGCGGACGCACCGTCAGGGCGGTGCACGACGTCAGCTTCGACGTGCCCTCGGGCCGCGCCGTCGCCCTCGTCGGCGAATCCGGCAGCGGCAAGAGCTCGATCGCCCTGGCGATCATGAGGCTCATCCCGCCGCACAGTGGTGACGTGCACGGTACGTCCGTGACGCTGGACGGGCGCGAGCTCTTGCACCTCTCCAGGGCGGGCATGCGCGGCGTGCTCAGAACCCAGATCGGCTATGTGCCACAGGATCCGACCACGGCACTCGACCCGCTTTGCACCGTCGGTCGGCACATCACCGAGACGCTGTCGACTGGCGGGCGCCGTCAGAAGCGGAGCCTGGCGGTGGCCACGCTCGACCAGCTCGGTGTGCCCGATGCGGTTCATCGTCTCGACAGCTACCCGCACGAGTTCAGCGGCGGGATGCGACAGCGTGTGGCGATCGCGGCTGCGCTGGCCAAATCGCCGTCGTTGGTGATCGCCGACGAACCGACCACCGCTCTGGACGTCACCACGCAGCTCGGCATCATCCGCCTGCTGCGCCGCCTGCAGCGCGAGCGCGACCAGTCGCTGCTGTTCGTCACACACAACCTCGCCGTCGCCCGCGCGCTGTGCGACGAGGTGATCGTGCTGTACGGCGGGCGGATCGTCGAGTCGGGGCCGATGTCGGACGTGCTGGCGGCACCGCAGCACCCGTACACCCGTGCGCTGATCGGCTGCGTGCCGAACCTACGGCTGCGCGCCCGCCGTCTCGTCGCCATCCGGGGCAGTTCGGTCAGCGTCGGTGACGACGCGGTCGGCTGTGCGTTCGCGCCGCGCTGCGACGAAGCGGACGAGCGGTGCCAGCGGCAGCGTCCGGTGTTGCAGCCTGCCGGCGCGAGCAACGTGGCCTGCTGGCGGGCGTCGTGACCGTCATTCAAGGGGAGACGGAGGGCGTCGTCCTGGCGGCCGTTGGCCTGTCCAAGACGTATGCGCCACGGCATCGCGGCCGGGCGGCGCAAGCCGTGCAGGCGGCTGTCGACGTCAATCTGGCCGTCAGCCACGGCCGCACCATCGGGCTCATTGGTGAGAGCGGCAGCGGCAAGACCACCGTCACCAGGATGCTGCTCGGGCTGGAGCAGCCCACGGGTGGCGAAGTGCGCTTCCGCGGCGTTGGCCTCACGACGCTCGACGGCGCCGGGCGCAAGGAGTACCACCGCAGCGTCGCCGCCGTGTTCCAGAGCCCGTACAGCTCCCTCGATCCGCGGATGAAGGTGTGGCAGGTCGTCACCGAGCAGCTGACCATCGAGCACCGCCCCAAGGCCGAGCGTCGCGATCGATCCGTCGAGTTGCTCGCCTTGGTCGGCTTCTCCGCCGACATCGGTGACCGCTATCCCCACCAGCTGAGCGGCGGCCAACGCCAGCGAGTCGCCATCGCCCGCGCTCTGGCGGCCGAGCCGGACGTGATCGTGCTCGACGAGCCGCTGTCGGCGCTCGACGTCTCGGTCCAGGCTTCGATCGTCAACCTGCTTCTCGACCTCCAGGAACGGCTCGGCATCGCCTACCTGTTCGTCGGTCACGACCTCGCCGTGGCTCGCCAACTGTGCGACGACGTGCTCGTCATGCGTCGCGGCCACGTCGTCGAGCAGGGTCCGTGCGCAACGGTCATGGACGCGCCGGGCGAGCCGTACACGGCTGAGCTGCTGCGGGCCTCGCAACTCGACGAGCACGACCTCGACGACCCGAGTGACCCCTCTCCCCAACCCACCATGAAAGGCATCTCATGAAGATCACCGACATCAAGGCCCACGTGCTCAAGCCCTTCGAGCAGAAGTTCCAGTGGAAGGAGGAGTGGGCACCGCGGGAGGTCCCGTCGATGTTCGTGCGCGTCCTCACGGACGAGGGCCACGAGGGTCAATGCGTCACCTGGCTGCTCAACCCGGGCGAGTTCGAGGACTCGTTGCCCGGCTTGAAGGCCGCGGTTGTCGGTCGTGACATCCACGACATCGAGGCGATGTCGTACGCGATGACCGATCGGCTCCAGCGCCCGAACGCCTCGTCGAGCACCGTCGACATCTGCTTGTGGGATGCGTTCGGCAAGCACCACGACGAGCCGATCTACAAGCTGCTCGGCGCTGCCCGCCACGAGATCAGGGCCTATGCCAGCACGATGATGTACCAGACCGACCAGGAGTGGGTCGACCTTGCGCTGGCCTGCCGAGGCGAGGGCTTCAACGCCTACAAGATCCATCCGTACGGCGTCCCGGACAAGGACATCCGCTTGTGCCGAGCTGTCCGCGAAGCGGTGGGCGACACGATGGACCTGATGCTCGATCCGGTCAATGCCTACGACCGGCAGGGTGCCTTCGCCGTGGCCAAGGTGCTCGAGGAGCTGGACTTCTACTGGTTCGAGGCACCGATCCCCGACAGCGACCTCCAGGGTCTCGTCGACCTGACGCGTACCTTCACCATCCCGATCGCCGGTGTCGAGAGCGTCATGAACGGCTTCCGCTTCTACGCCCCGTACGTCGCCAACCACGTGGTCGACAGCGTGCGAACCGTCGGCGACGTCGCCGGCGGGATCACCGCGATGCGCAAGTCCGCCGCCCTGTGCGAGGCGTTCAACATCAAGTATGAGCCGCACAGCTACGGGCCCACGCACATCCAGGCGGCCCACATGCACGTGATGCTCGCGATCCACAACTGCGACTTCGTCGAGGCTCACGGTGCCGCAGGGCATCCTCGACCACGGGATGAAGGACCACCTCCGCGTCGGTGCCGACGGCATGGTCCAGGCACCGACGAAGCCAGGGCTCGGCTATGAGGCCGACCTCGACGCCATCGACGACCTGACCGTTCGGGAGCTCTGAGCGGCACAGATCGGGTGGCGGATCACTACCCCCCGGGTCCGCCACCCGCTCGCCCCCGACCACTCCCACCACCCGCGAAAGGTCCGCTCCATGAGCACCACCGACGTCCCGCCCACGCCTGCCGATCAGCCACTGTCGCTCGGCGCCCGCTTCCAGGAGCTCGACGGCGAGATCTACCTGACTGGCGTCCAGGCGTTGATCCGCGTCCTCGTCGATCAGGCGAGAGCCGACGCCCGCGCCGGGCTGCGCACCGCCGGGATGGTCAGCGGCTATCCGGGGTCGCCGCTCGGTGGCGTCGATATCGAGATGGGCAGGCAGCGCCGCGTGCTGGACGAGAACCGGATCCGTCACGTCCCTGGCCTCAACGAGGACCTCGCGGCGACGGCGTTGTTCGGCACGCAGGTGGTCGGTGGGATGCCCGATGCACTCGTCGACGGCGTGTTCGGCATGTGGTACGGCAAGGCGCCCGGTGTCGATCGTTGCGGGGATGCGTTTCGTCACGGCAACTGGCGTGGCACCAGTCGCTACGGCGGCATCCTCGCCGTCGCCGGTGACGATCCTGACGCGAAGTCCACGATCATCCCGAGCGATTCGAACCGAGCGTTTGAGGACTGGTTCATGCCGGTCCTGTTCCCGGGCGACGTGCAGGACGTGGTCGATCTCGGCTTGCACGGCTACGCGCTGTCGCGCGCCAGCGGCCTGTGGTGCGGGTTCAAGGTGGTCACGAACGTGGCGGACGCGTCCGGTTCGGCGTCGGTAGGCGTCAACCGGATCGTCCCACAGGTGCCGCTGGTCGAGCTCGACGGCGTGCCGTACCGGCCGAGCATGCAGCCGAACGTCGCCGGTCGGGCGATGATCCCGATCGAGCGAGAGATCGTCCACGGTCGCATCGAGATCGCCCGCGAGTACGGGCGACTGAACGGGCTGAACCGCATCGTCGTCGAGCCCCGTCGACCACGGCTGGCGATCGTTGCGCCGGGCCGCGCCTACTTCGACCTGCGCCAGAGCCTGACGGACATGGGCCTCGACGAGGACATCCTCCGCGACGCTGGGGTGCGGATCATGAAGGTGGGTCTGCTGTGGCCGGTGCATCCCGCCGACTTGTGTGAGCTCGCCGATGGGGTCGACGAGATCGTCGTCGTCGAGGACAAGCGGCCCTACCTCGAACGAGCCGTTCGCGACGCGCTGTACGGCAGTGCCCATGCGCCGCGCGTCGTCGGCAAGTTCGACGAGCACGGCGAGCCGCTGCTGCCAGCGATTGGCGAGCTCGACGCCGATGCGATCACCAAGGCGATCGGCCCACGTCTCGCCGCGCTCGCACCGGCGCCGTCGATCGAGGCGCGGCTGCGCACGCTGCGCGCGCCACGGCGCGAACTGATCCCGTTGTCGGTCGACCGTACCGCGTACTTCTGCTCGGGCTGCCCGCACAACCGCTCGCTCCCCGTGCCCGACGGCTCGCTCGTCGGCGCCGGGATCGGCTGCCACATCATGGCGATGGGTGCAGGACGTGCCGACTTCGGCGAGTTCGCCGGTTACACCCACATGGGCGCTGAGGGCGCGCAGTGGATCGGCATCGAGCCGTACGTCGGCACCAAGCACCTGTTCCAGAACCTCGGTGACGGGACCTTCTTCCACTCCGGCAGCCTGGCGATCCGCTTCGCGTTGGCTGCCGGCGTCGACATCACGTACAAGCTGCTCTACAACAGCGCGGTCGGGATGACCGGCGGCCAAGAGGTGCAAGGCGCGCTGACCGTGCCTGACCTGACCCGGATGCTCGCGGCGGAGGGTGTGGGCAAGATCGTCGTCACCACCGAGGACCCGCACCGTTACCGCGGCGTAGAGCTCGCCCCGGTCGCCACCGTCCGCCATCGAGACGAGCTGATCGCGGTCCAGGAGGAGTTGGCAGCGACACCCGGCGTCACCGTGCTGATCCACGACCAGCAGTGCGCTGCCGAGCGGCGCCGGCTGCGTAAGAAGGGATCGGTGGCCACGCCGACGAAGCGGATCTTCGTCAACGCCCGGGTGTGCGAGATGTGCGGTGACTGCGGCGTGAAGTCGAACTGCCTGAGCGTCCAGTCCGTGCAGACCGAGTTCGGTGAGAAGACGCGCATCCACCAGTCGTCGTGCAACCTCGACTACTCGTGCGTTCTCGGTGACTGCCCCTCGTTCATCGAGGTCGACACGGTCGACGCTCGGCCTGTGCGCGCTGCGCCCACCGTGCAAGTGCCCGACAGCCCACCGGCGCCTGACGTCGCCGCCGCGCCGGCGGCGACGACCATCCAGATGGTCGGCATCGGTGGTACCGGCGTCGTCACCGTCAGCCAGGTGCTCGCCACGGCGGCCACCATCGATGGGCTGTACGTTCGCAACCTCGACCTCACCGGTTCCAGCCAGAAGGCAGGGCCGGTCGTTTCGCAGATGCGCGTGTTCGCCGACGAGGCCGAGGCGGCCAGCGGGCTGTCGGCCGGCGGTGCCGACGTCTTCATGGTGTTCGACCTACTGACCGCGGTGTCGCCGGTCAACCTTGCCCGCGCCGCATCCGGCCACACGGTGGCGATCGCCTCGACTTCGATCGTGCCGACCGGTCGGATGGCGGCCGACAGCGAGCTGCACTACCCGGAGCTCGACGAGTTGCGCCAGCGGCTAGACGCCGAGACCAGCGCTGACCACAACGTCTATCTCGACGTCCTGGACATCGCCGAACAGCTCTTCCACGACCACATGCTCGGCAACGTCGTGCTCCTCGGAGCGGCCTGCCAGGCAGGGGTGCTGGGCATCTCCGCGGCGGCCATCGAGCAGGCCATCGATCTCAACGGCGTCGCCGTCGACAAGAACCGTGCCGCGTTCCGCTGGGGCCGCTGGGCGGTCGCCGATCCGGCCAGGCTGACGGCCGCGCTGGCCGCGGCGACCCCGCCGGCCGCCCGGCAGCCGGCGATCTCACCCGAGGTCGCCGCGCTCGGAGCCTCGGAGGATCTCAGCAGATCGATTGCGATCCGTGCGGCCGACCTCGTCGGCTACGCCGATCGACGTCTCGCGAAGCGCTACCTGGCCGACCTCCACGGGGTCGTACGCCGCACGCCCGCAGGGGGCGAGTGCGAGGCGGTGCTGCGCGCCGTGGCGGTCAACCTCTACAAGCTGATGGCCTACAAGGATGAGTACGAGGTCGCGCGGCTGCACACCGACCGCAGCCTGCGCGACGAGGTCTCTGCGACCTTCGGGGAGGGTGCCGAGATCACCTTCAAGCTCCACCCGCCGATGTTGCGGGCGATCGGCCTGCAGCACAAGATCGGCATGGGCGAGGCCATCGGCCGCAAGGTGCTGGTCGGGTTGGCGAAGATGAAGCGACTGCGCGGCACGCCGCTCGACCCGTTCGGCAGAGCGCGCGTGCGGCGTGTCGAGCGCGAGCTCGTCGAGCACTACCGGAGCCTGGTGGGTCTGAGCCTCGACCGGCTGACCGTCGAGACAGCGGACGCCGTCGCCGAGCTGCTGGCCCTACCCGATCTCATCCGTGGCTACGAGGAGATCAAGCTGGACAGCGTTCGCCGCTACCTCGAGGAGGTCGCCTCGAAGGGTGCGCAGCTCGGTGTGCGCGTCCCGCTGACGTCGACGCTCGCTGCGCTGGCATGACAGGCGGCGCTGACCCCGACGTCAGCCTGTTGCTCGAGCCCGCTCGCCGGATCCTCACCGCCGCGTTCGCGCGACTGCTGCGCCTGCCCGAGGCGGAACGGATCGTCGACGCGCTGATCGAGGCCGAAATGTGCGAGGTGCGATCTCACGGCCTGCTGCGCGTCGCGTGGTATCTCGAAGCCTTCCAGCGCGGCTCCTTCAACACCCGAGCCGACATCACCGTCGATCGGCGTGGGCCAGCCGTCACCCTGATCGACGGCGACGGCGCGATCGGCTATCTCCCGACGTGGATGGCCGTGGAGCACGCCGCCGCAGAGGCTCGTGCGCACGGCGTCGCCATCGCAGGCAGCCGGCGAATCGGCGAGTTCGGGCGCGCTGCGTACTACGCCGAAGCGCTTGCTGCGGACGGGCTCATCGGGATCGTCTGTCAGAACACCCCACCGCTGATCGGTGTGCCGGGCGCGTCGAGGGCGACTCACGGCAACAACCCGCTCGCGTACGCTGCGCCGTGGGACGACGCACCGCTCTACGACGCGTCGTTCTCACCGCGGTCTTCAGGGGAGCTGAAGCGTCGCGCGCTTCTCGGCCTGCCGATCCCGCAGGAGTGGGGCTACGTCGACGGCGGAGGTGCACCGTTGACCGATCCTGATGAGGCGTTCGCCTCGGTGATGCCAGCGGTCGGCGGCGCCAAGGGCTTCGGCATCAGCGTCCTGGTCGACATCCTCGCCGGCGTGCTGCCCGGGGCGGTCTCCGGTCCTGAGGTCCGTTTCGGTGTCCCCGAGGTCGGCTCCTTCGTGCTGGCCATCGACCCTGACCTGTTCGGGGCTCATCGCAGCGCCGGGCCGAAGATCGCCAAAGGCGCTTCAGCGGTGCGCGCCGCCGGCGGCCGCTGGCCGGGGGATCGCTCCCGCGCAGCTCGCGAGCGCAACGTTGCTCGCGGCAGCGTTGATCTGCCCCCTGCAGTGTTCGCCGAGGCGCGCCAGGCGATTCAGCGCGTGGCTGCGGATCTGGACTTGCGCGCTGCGACTTGACGACCGGGAGCGGCCGGCGCCGTGCCACGTTTCGTCGAAGAAGCAGTCGCCTGTTCTCTCGTCGGCGACTGGGCCGACGGGCTCGGCTCGGGTGAGTCGAGCGCGCTCGGTTCGATCCACATCGCGAGGTGCTTCCAAGCAGCGACGAGGGCGTCGATAGCTCGCCGCTCGTCGTACGCCTCGCCGTGTACGAACCACGTGTAGGCGAATCGGTCGACCATCGAGCGGATCAGCAGGGCTGTGTACTCGACGTCGAGCTGCGACGAGCAGATGCCCCGATCGACCAGGTAGCGCAGTGCTTCGGTTGTCTCTCGGGCGAGGGTGTCCAGCACCTCGACGCGAGCCTGGCGCACGGCCGGATCCGATACGGCGACCTCGTCGAGGATCTCGATCAGCCGTGCATCCTTGCGGAAGTCCTCGAGGTAGCTGACCATCGCCGCACGGATGTCGCTCTCCACCTCAGCCGCATCCTCGCGGGTGGCGGGCTCGGTCGACGGTTCCCGTGGCCGCGGTGGCAGCTGGGCCTTGACCAAGCCATCGCGGACGAGGTCGGAGAGCGCCCGGAAGAGATCCTCCTTCGACTTGAAGTAGCGGTAGAAGGTTCCGTGCCCGGTCCCGGCCGCCTTGACGATGTCGGCGACCCGAGTCTCCTGATACCCGCGCTTCTCGAACACCTCGCGAGCCACGGCGACGAGCGCCGTCTTCGTGCGCTCGCTCTTGGCGGTTCGCAACGGCCCGCCGTTGGCGTCGGTCGGCGGCACTTCGGGCGTGGGCACTCGCTCAGCATGTCGTGGCACGACGATCCTTCCGATTGACGAAGGAGAAATGACGTTACTGTCACTTTAGAGACGAGCGACGATGCCACCCGCCGCGGGCTCCATTTCCACCGCCCACGTCCGGCGATCCTCGGACGTGCCGGGCGACGGTGCAACGTTGGAGGGATGGCACGCTCTCTGCGGTCGTGATCGGCGAGTCGAGCGACGCCCGCGCCGCGTTCGAGGAGTTTGTGCGCCGAGAGGGGGCTCCGCCGGCGCCATCGCCGTGCACGTCGACGCCATGCCGCTCGTCGGTGACACGCAAGTTCGAGGTGGCCCGGACGGGCGCAACCGGCCAGCTGCGCCTGCTCGGAGGCATCCCCCGGTCGGCGACGGAGGAGTCGGTGCGCTTCCGCAAGGGCGAGGCCATGTGGGAGCTGGCGCCACGCCGGTGGCCGGCCCGCCGATCGCGCTCACCGTGCCCGACGGAGAGACCGACCGATTCCCGGCGGCACCCGTCGAATGGGCGCTGTTCACGCGCCGGCAAGGTCGTCGGCGTCGGCGGCGGGCTGGTCAGCTGAACCGGGTGACGAAGCCGCGCTTGCGGAACGTCCGCAGCGCGAACGTCGCGTAGGCGAAGCCGAGGGCGACGAACACGACTGCGCCGAGCAGGCCGTCGCGGATCTCGTGCCACGGCAGGGGCTGGCCGGCCAGGACCGTGCGCAGCGCACTGAACGCGTGGGTGCTCGGCAGCAGCCGGGCAACCGGCTGGAGCACGCCGGGCAGCGCGTCGACCGGGTTGAACACGCCCGACAGCGCCATCAGGATGAAGTTGCTGCCCCACGTGATCACCTCGGCTCCCTGCCCGAAGCGCAGCACGACGCCGATGCCGGCGATGCCGACGGCCCAGCCGACCAGCACGAGGATCGCCCCGATCGGAACCAGCGACCAGCCGATCGACGACAGGTGGAACCCGAAGAAGCCGAGCGCGGTGAGCGACAGCGTCGTCAGCGCCAACGCGACCTTGGCGAAGCCGAACAGCGCGGTGCCGGCGACGTACTCGACCTCGGTGACCGGCGTCGTCAGCACGTTGAGCAGGTTGCGGCTCCACGTCTCCTCCATGAACCCGGTGGCGACGGCCATCTGGCTCTGGAACAGGACGTGGAACATGATGATCCCGGCCAGCAGGTACGACGCCGACGCGCTGCTCGTCGGCCCGTCGAGCGTGGCCACGTACGTGCCGAGGCTGCCCCACAGGATCACGTCCATCAGCGGCCAGAAGGCGATGTCGAACCAGCGGTGCGGGGCGCGCCACAGCACGTAGCAGTGGCGGCGGACGACCGTGCGGATGCGCAGTGCGTTCATCGGTGCGCCTCGCCTTCGGCCACGGCGCGCCGACGAACGAAACGCACCGTGACGTCGCTCCGCTCGTTCATCGACGTCGCTCCGCTCGTTCATCGACGTCGATTCGCTTGCTCATCGTCGACCTCAGCGCCCGTGCGTCTCGGCGAGGTTGAGGAACACGCCCTCGAGGTCGTCGTGGCCGAACATCGTGGCGATCCGCTCCGGCGTGTCGTCGGCGACGATCTCGCCCCGGGCCAGGAAGATCACGCGGGTGGCCAGCATCTCGACCTCGCGCATGTCATGGCTGGTGATCAGCATCGACGCGCCCGTGCGGGCGCAGTGCTCCAGCAGGCCGACGCGCACCTTGAGGGCGATGTCGGGGTCGAGCGACGCGGTCGGCTCGTCGAGCACCAGCAGCGCCGGCTCGTGCAGTGTCGCCTTGACGATGCCGACCAGCGTGCGCTGGCCGCTGGACAGCGCCGTGCACATCCGGCCGCCGAGGTGGGCGATGCCGAAGCGCTCCAGGCCCTCGTCGACGACGCGCTTGTGATCGCGGATGCCGTACCAACCGGCGAACACGCCGAGCGCCTCGCGCACCTTGAGACGGTCCGGCAGTGGGAGGTAGCCGGCGACGAAGCCGACGTTGGCCATCGCCTTCGACCGCTGCCGGGGGAGCGGGTGGCCGGCGATCTCGATCGTGCCGGCGTCGGGGGAGACGGCGCCGAGCATCATCAGCAGCGACGTGGTCTTGCCGGCGCCGTTCGGGCCGAGCAGGCCGACGCGCTCGCCGCGCGCGACGGTGACGTCGATGCCGCGCACGGCATCGACGTTCTTGAACCTCTTGCGCAGCCCGACCGCGCGCAGTACCGCCCCCATCTGCAGCATCCTTCCGCATCGCCCCCCGATCCCGATGGGGATTTTCGGCCCTTGACGAGTGGCGCGTCGTGCGGGACGATGTTCGTGTGGATCCGGGGGATCCACACGAACCGATCCCGCACGACGACGTTGATGTGAGGAGGTACGGAAACCGATGCCGAACGCACACGAGGAGCGCTCTCCTCCGAGCTGAGGCCGCAAGGCCCCCGACGCGGTGTGACGCACGCTGTGCCGTTTCGAACACGGACCACGGATGCGCAGTGCAAGCCCCAGCGCTTCGACCTCGCCACCTGGCCCGTCCACCTTCCGGCGGTCCAGCACCGTTGAGCCGCGTGAACCATCCCGCCGGTCGCCGCGTCAACGCCGCGGCCGGCGGGATGCTCGCGTCTCGGGGCGGGAACCGGTCGAGGCGGCGACGGGCGGCGTCGACACCGGTACCCGACGCACGGCGACTGCCGACCCCCGTCCAGGTGGAGTGGCATCCGCGGTGGAGTGGCAGCGGTCCGCTCGGAGTGCCAGCCGCGCGACGGAGTGAATCTCGCGCCCTCGTCGCGCGCGTGCCACTCCATCGCACCGGAGGCACTCCAATCGGCGGTCGATCAGGCGTTGGCGGCGGGTGCGCGCACGGGGGCGTGGTCGATGGCCATCGCTGCTCGGCGGGCCTCGAGGATCGCCTCGTGGATCGTCCGCGGCGCGACGCAGTCGCCGGCGGCGAGGTCGGCGTCCGGCAGCGGATCGGTCGGCAGGCGGAAGCCGCAGTCGACGAGGGCGACGCACGGCACGGTGTGCCGGTGGCCGGAGAAGCGGTCCTCCAGCTCGACGGCGCCGTCGCGGGCGGCGCGCAGGATCGCCCGGCGCTCGATGCGCACGCCGCGCTGGGCCAAGCGGACGTTGGCGGGGGCGAGGTCGCCGGTGCGCGACAGCTCGTTGCCGGCGATCTGGTCCTGGGTGATCAGCACCGCACGCTCGCCCAGCTCCTCGGCGAGGGCGACGGCGATCGGGCCGCCGATCGGGTCGAACAGGGCGACCGTGCCGGACTCGGGCAGCGTTGCCGTCCCGGCGCGCAGCGCGGTGACGTCGACGACGACGGCGCCGTCGACGACCTCGTAGGCGCGCCGACCGGGCTGGCCCCCGGTGCACTGCACGACGACCTCGTCGCCTGTGGTCCCGAGCGCGGCGGCATCACCCGCTCCACGCTGGCCCCCGGCCGGCTCACTTCTGAGCAGATCCGGTGCACGCGTCGCGGCCGCCGGCGCCCACGCGGCGTCGAACCTCACCGGCACGCTCGCGCACTCGCGGACCAGCCAGTCGACGAGCGCCCCGCCGGGCCCGGCGCAGGCGGCGACGCCGCCGAGGTGGCCGCTGCGCTCGACGATGCGCACGCGGTGCCCCCGCGCCGCGGCAACCCGCGCCGTCTCCAGCCCGGCGACGCCGCCGCCGACGACGACGACGTCGCGCACCGTCGTCGCCGGCCGGTACCAGTTCGGGTCCTCGGTCTCGCGGCCGCTGGTCGGCTCGCCGACGCAGGTGACGATCGGGTTGCGCGCGTCTCGGACCTGGCAGGTCTGGTTGCAGCGGATGCACGGGCGGATCCGCTCGGCCTCGCCGGCGCGCAGCTTGGCGACGAGGTCGGGGTCGGCGATCTGTGCCCGGGTCATCTCCACGCCGTCGGCGACGCCGTCGTCGAGCGCCCAGGCGGCCTGGCCGACGTCGACGATCGAGCCCTGCAGGAACACCGGCGTACCGGGCACCGAGGCGCGCACGGCGCGGCAGACGTCGACGTTGAAGCCGGTCGGTTCGTGGAAGTCGGGGCGGGTCTTCTCGATCGAGAAGATCGAGCCGCGCACGACGACGACGTAGTCGACGCCCAGCTCGACCAGCCCGGCAGCAATGGCCGGCGCCTGGTCGGGGGTGATCCCCGCCCACGGCGCCAGCTCGTCGCACGACAGGCGCACGCCGACCACGGCGCCGCCGGCCGCGGCGCGCACCGCGGTGACGACGTCGCGGGCCAGGCGGGCCCGGTCGTGGCCCCACTCGTCGTCGCGCTGGTTGGTCAGGCCGCTGAGGAACTGGCGGACCAGGCTGTGCTGGCCGGCGTTGATCTCGACGCCGTCGCACCCGGCGGCGACGGCCGCGGCCGCGGCCGCGGCGAAGCCGTCGACCACCGCGGCGATGTCGCGTGGCTCCATCGACTTGGGCACCTCGCGGGTGTTGACCTCCGGCACCCGTGACGGCGCCCACAGCTCACGCTGGCTGTACGCGCTGGCGCCCTGCCCGCCGGCGTGGTCGAGCGAGGCGATGACCACCGAGCCGTGGGCGTGGCAGGCACCGGCGATCGCCCGCCACCCGTCGGCCGCCTGCGACGCGAGCGGCGCCCGCTCGTACGGCCAGTCGCTGTCGTGGACGCTGGCGCCCTCGGTGACGATCACCCCGCAGCCGCCGCGGGCCCGCCGCTCGTAGTAGGCGACGTGCCGGCCGGTGAACCGCCGCTCGTCGTCGCCGAGGTTGGTGACGTGCGGCCCGAACATCACCCGGTTCGGTGCCGAGCACGAGCCGAGCGGCAACGGATCGAGGAGCCCCACGCCCGGCAGTCTGCCATCGACGGTCGAACCTGGTTGATTCCACTTTGCCTGATGAAGTCGAGCCGGTTGCGGGCAATCGTCGAGCGCGTCGACGCCGGCCGCCATACGGACACCGATACCGGGGAGTTCGTCGAGCAGCGGCGTCGGGCCGACCGCGACCTGTAGCCCGAGTGGAAGGGATCACCACGCATCCCGTGGACACCAGCGCGGTCGAAGACGAGCCACTTCACGCCGCGCCTGTACGCGAGCAGCTCGCGGCCACGTTGATGAGGTCGAAGTCCGCCGCCTGACGGCCGTCGAGCCCGAGCGTCGAACATCCTCGTCGCAGCGGGAGGCACCTCTCGCGCGATCGATCAGGGCCCGACGACGAGGACAGCGGTGACGTCGGTGGGCAGATCGCCGTCGAGCAGCGTCGGTGTCCAGCTGTCGAACCCGCCGACGTGGGCGAGCTCGTCGACCGCGAACGTCCAGCGGGTCGCCTGGCCGATGGGGGACAGCATCGACTGCTCGACCGGCCGGGTCGTCGCCCCGCCGTCGACCACCTCGACACCTGCCGACCTGAGGGCGGCGATCTGCGCCTCGGTGCGTTGCCGGCCGTCGGGCGTGCCCGAGCCGTCGAGGACGAGGAGCACGCCGTGACGGTCGGACACGAGCGTGGTCGGGGTGGTCGTCCAGGGCGCGTCGGCGAGATCGGCGCCGAGGACGACGATCACGTCGGCTTCGGCGACGTCGTCGGACGCGACGACCGGGATCCGTTGCGCGTTCAACTGCTCACGTCGTCCGACGGCCGGCAGCAGGGCGACCGCAGCGGCCGGGGCTGCCTCGCGGACGTAGGCGACGGACTCCGCCACCGGCCCGGTCGCATCTGTCGGCGGCCGGACCACATAGCCGTCGGCTGCGAGCGCTTTGGTGAGCGACCCACCGAGGCCGGCCACACCGGAGCCGTTGACGACGAGGACGGTGCCCATGTCCACCATGGCCTCGTCGAGCGCGGTGTGCAGCGCCGTGGTCGAGGTCGCCGAGGAGTCGTCCGACGTGGTCGGGGCGACGGCCGTCGGCGATGGCTCGCCCGTCGTCGACGTCGCCCCGGTGTCGGAGAGGCCGGCGGCGACGGCCTGGTCGGTGAAGCTGGGGAAGTCGTACCCACTCGGATGTGTGAGCGTGCTCCAGCAGCGCAAGCCGACCGCGGCGTGATCGCCGACGTCCAGGCTGAACGGCGTCGGCACGACGGGGGTCCCGTAGCTGCCTGACGGTGTCGACAGGGTCGTGGCGTCGAGCAATTCGCCGGTGGCGAGGTCGTAGGCGGACAGCGTCGCCGTGCTCCCGGCCGCTGGCGCGATCGAACCGGTGACGGTGCCGTCCCCGAGCACCACGTGGGTGAGCTCGCCGGCCATGGCCATGGCCGAGGTGACCTGCCAGGCGTCCGGGTCGGTGCTCACTCGCTGGACGGCGATGCGGCCGCTTGCGGTGTTGCCGGTGCCCTGCATGCCGACGAACACGTCGGCATGGTCGGCGTCGATGACGGTCACCGGGACGTTCTCGTTCATCGTGGCGGTCACGGCGTAGCCCGGTGGCAGGCGGCTCGGGTCGGTGATCTCGGCGACGTAGGCGGTCACCGCGTCGACCGGGGTCCGGTACCCCGCGGCGACGGCGCCGGCGCGGCCGCCGTGCGGGAACAGGCCGAGGGCGGCGGGGTCGGGTGCCGCGGCGACGGCGGACTCCTGCGCCGGCCGGGTGGGCGCGTCGGAACGCGAGGTGCTGAACGCCCACGTCCCGGCGACGCCGAGCACGGCGACGGCCGCTGCGGCCGCTCCGAGCAGCCACCGCCTGCCGCCGCGGCGACCGGTGTCGAGACGGGCGATCGGGGAGCTCGTGCACTCGTCCGAGCTCGCCGCCGGCCTGCTCGCCGGCGCCGGCGGTCCATGTGCCGACCGGCTCGGTGCCGTCGAAGAGTTGGGCGCGCAGGGTGTCGACCTGCGCCGGAGTGAGTGGTTCGACCTCGGGGCGCAGGTCCTCGAAGATGGTCAGCTCGTTCATCGGTCTCCTCCTCGGGGATCACGGAGCTGGGCGCGGATGCGCCGGAGTCGGGTGCGGACGGTGCCGGCGGGGATGCCCATCGCCTCGGCGACCTCGGCGCTGGACAGGCACTCCCAGGCGACGAGCACGAGCAGCTCACGGTCGTCGGGTGCCAGCTCGGCGACGGCGGTGGCGACGCGGTCGGCCTCACAGGTCGCGTCCAGCCGCGCATCGCTGTCGACCAGCGGATCGCCGGGGACACCTGCCGCCGCCGCGGCACGTGCCCGGGCGCGCAGCCGGCGGGCCTCGGTGCGGGCGTGGCGGTGCAGGATGTTCGAGGCGATCCCGTACAGCCACGCCCGCTCATGAGCACGGTGGGCGTCGTACTCGTCGAAGCGCTCCAGGGCGACGCGGAACGTCTCGGCGACGACGTCCCACGCCTCGTGCTCGCCGACCCGCCGTGCCGCGTAGCGGTGGATGGTCTGCACGTGCCGCTCGAACCATCCACCGACCACCGTTGCGGCAGCCTGGCTGCGATCGGAGGCGGCCGTGCCGGGTTCGGACATCACACCCTCTGTTGCCCGGCTCAACCCCCGCTGTTCACGGAAGTGGCCTGCCCGCCGCGACGCAGGCTCAGACGGCGACGGGCTTGCGCAGGAACGTCACCGGCTTGGTGTGGTCCATCGACGGCTTCGGCGTCAGCTTGACGTCGATGGCCGACAGCGCCACCTCGCCCTCGCCGCCGACGCACTCGGGGTCGGGGCCGTCGAGGGGCAGGCCGGTGAAGAACTTGGCGGCCATGCACCCGCCCTGGCAGGCGTCGTAGGAACCGCACGAGGCGCAGGCCCCGGCTGACTGCGGCTCGCGCAGCGAGCGGAACAGCTCGGACTGCTTCCACACGTGGGCGAACCCGCCGGCGTCGCGCACCGAGCCGGCGCGGAACTGGTCGTGGATGACGAACGGGCAGGCGTAGACGTCGCCGATCGGGTCGATCAGGCAGACGACGCGCCCGGCGCCGCACATGTTCAGGCCGGGCAGCGGCTCGCCGAGCGCGTTGAGGTGGAAGAACGAGTCGCCGGTGAGCACGTCGTCGCCGTGGGCCAGCAGCCAGCGGTAGATCTGGCGCTGCTGGTCGTTGGTCGGGTGCAGGTCGTGCCAGCTGTCGGCGCCACGGCCCGACGGGCGCAGGCGGGTGACGCGCAGCTGCGCGCCGTACGAGTCGGCGAGCGCCTTGAAGCCGTCGAGCTGATCGACGTTGTGGCGGGTGACGACGACGCTGATCTTGAACGGCCCGAAGCCGGCGCTGGCGAGGTCGTCCATCGCCCGGCGGGCCATCGCGTACGAGCCGTCGCCGCGCACCGCGTCGTTGGTGACGGCGTCGAGGCCGTCGAGGCTGATCTGGATGTCGAGGTAGTCCATCGCCGCCAACCGGGCAGCGGTGTCGGGCTTGACGAAGGCCCCGTTCGTCGAGAACTTGACGCCGATGCCGTTGCCGATCGAGTGCTCGACGATGTCGAAGAAGTCGCGGCGGACCATCGGCTCGCCGCCGCCGATGTTGATGTAGAAGACCTGCAGGTCGCGCAGCTCGTCGAGCACCGCGAACGCCTCGGCGGTGGTCAGCTCCCGCGGGTCGCGCTGGCCGCTCGACGACAGGCAGTGCACGCACTGCAGGTTGCAGGCGTAGGTCAGCTCCCACGTCAGGCAGATCGGGGCGTCGAGGCCCCCCTTGAGCTGTTCGACCAGTGACTGCACGCTCACGCTGAAACCCGTTCGCGAACGACGTTCGATTCGATCAAGGACTCGAACGCCGAGGCGAACGACGGCCAGCGGCGCTCGTCCACCGCGCAGGCCGCGAGCGTCGCGGCGAGCGACTCGTGCGTCGCCAGCTCCCGGGCCACGGCGACCATGTCCGGGTGCTTGAGGAACACCAGACGCCGGTTGCCGTAGTGGTAGGCGAGCGCGCCGAACGGCTCGGGCCGCAGGGCCACCTGCGGATCGAGCTCCAGCGGACGTTCGAGCAGGTCGGTCATGCCAGGACCGGTCGCCGATCCAACGCGCGGCGAGTGCCGAAGCGCAGCGGAGGCGGCGAGCACGGCAGGCGCAGGGAGCAGCTTGGCTGCGACCGGAGCACGGACATGATGGTCAGTACACCCCGCACATGCCGTCGATGGAGATCTCCTCGACGAGGAGCTCCTCCTCGACGAGGGCCTCTTCCGTCTCGATCTTGTCGTCGTTCTCCATGGCCGGTCAGCGTAACTCGCAGGGCAAGGCGGGTGGCACGGCGGTAGCGTCGGGTCCCCCTGTGAGCGACCTCGCGCTGTTCCCCGACCTGCCCGCCGAGCAGGCGCAGCTGGCGTTCTTCGCGCGCCTGCCGCGACGCGATGATCGCCCGCTTCGAGCGCGTCGATCCCGACGCGGCGGCCGACGACATCACCAAGGAGTACGTCGAGGTCACCGTCGCCGAGGCGCTGGAGGACCTGCGCACACCGGGCGCCGGCGACTTCTTCGGGCGCATCACCGAAGATGGCGGCGCCGAGCGCGACACGTACTACATCGGCCGCCGGCACATCGAGGACGACGCCCACGAGCCGGTCGTCGTCGACTGGCGTGCCCCGATCGCCGCGCCGTTCTACCGCGCCACCCACGCCGACCCGTTCGGCCTCGCACACCGCCGGCGGTTCACGATGGAGGACGGCGAGCTCACCGCCTACCTCGACGAGCGGCTCGACGACCCCGACGACGACGCCGTTGGCTCCGGCATCCCCGATCCGGTGCTCGCCGAGATCGGCGCGGCCCGCACCGGGGCGATGCGCGAGATCGTCGCCACCATCCAGGCCGAGCAGGACGAGGTGATCCGCGCCCCGCTGGAGCAGACGCTCGTCGTCCAGGGCGGGCCGGGCACGGGCAAGACCGCGGTCGGCCTGCACCGCGCCGCGTACCTCCTGTTCGAGCACCGCCGCCGGCTGGTGCGCGACGGCGTGCTGGTGGTCGGCCCGAACGAGGTGTTCCTCGACTACATCGGCAACGTCCTGCCGTCGCTCGGCGAGCGCAGCGTGCGCCAGTGCACCGCGCTCGACCTGTGCATCCCGAAGGTGGAGATCACCGGCACCGACGACGACGGCCTGCGCCGCGACAAGGGTGACGCGGCGATGATCGAGCTCCTTGCAAGTGCAACGACCGTGCACGTCACCGTGCCGCCGGAGGACCTGCGCGTCCCGCTCGGGGCGCGCACGCTGGCGATCACCCGCGACGAGATGGCGAGCTGGATCGAGCAGGCGCTCGACGGGCGCGGTCCGGTGAACAAGCGGCGGGCGTCGTTGCGCGGCCTGGTCGAGCGCGACATGCTGCGCCGCCTCGACCGTGACGACGTCTGGCAGCAGGCGCCGGCGCTGCGTGCCGCGCTGACGAAGTGCTGGCCGACGCAGCAGCCCGTCAAGCTGATCGACCGGCTGCTCAAGGAGTGGTTCGGCACGCCGTCGGGCAAGCGCCGGGCGTGGACCGTCGCCGACCAGTTCCTCGTCGACGAGGCCCACTCGCTGCTGGAGGGCACGCCGTTCACCTACGGCCACGTCGTCGTCGACGAGGCCCAGGACCACTCCGCGGTCGCCCTGCGGGTGATCGGCCGGCGCAGCCCGTCAGGCTCGATGACGATCCTCGGCGACCTCGCCCAGTCGACCACGCCCGCCGGCCAGGAGGACTGGGACGTCGCCCTGGCTCATCTCCAGGTCGAGCGGTCGCACGTCGCCCACCTGACGATCGGCTACCGCGTCCCCGGCCCGATCCTGGACGTCGCCAACCGGCTGCTGCCGTTCACCGGCGTCGCCAGCGAGGCCAGTCGCAGCGTGCGCACGGGTGGCGAGCCACCCGTCGAGCGGGTCGTCGAGCCGGCCGAGTTGAGCCGGGCGGCCGCTGCCGAGGTCGTCGCCGTCCGCCACCGTCACCACAACACCGGCGTCGTCGCCCCGCCGTCTCGCCACGCCGAGGTCGCCGCCGCGCTCGCCGAAGCTGGCCTGCACGCCACCGACCGGGTCCACGACCTCGCCCACGACGACGTCCCGCTGTTCACCCCGGAAGCCGTGAAGGGCCTGGAGTTCGACGGCGTGGTCGTCGTCAACCCCCACGAGATCCTCGACGGCACGCCCCGCGGCGCCCGCCTCCTGTACGTCGCGATGACCCGCGCCGTCCAAGTCCTCCACCTCGTCGGCGATGCTCCGCTCGTCATCGGGTGACGGGTGGCGCCAGAATGGCGCCACTGCGCTACGATGGCGACATGCCGAGCGTGCAGGTGAAGGACGTCCCCGACGACGTGCATGCGGTGCTGCGCATCCGCGCCGCCGGGGCCGGCCAGTCGTTGCAGGAGTACTTGTTGAAGCTGCTCAGCGACGAGGCCCGCACGCCGACGCTGGAGGAGGTGTTCGCTCGCATCGAGGCCCGAGATCTCCCCGTCCTCGGCGACGACACCGTCGTCGACGCGCTCGACGCCGCGCAGGCGGAACGCGAGGAGCAGCTTGACCGTCGTCGTTGACGCGAGCGTCGTCGTCGATGCGCTCGTCGACCGCGGGGTCCGCGGCGATCGCGCCAGGGATCGTCTCGTCGGTGAGCGACTCGTCGGTCCCGAGCTCATCGACGTCGAGGTCGTCGCGACGTTGCGACGAATGGTCACAGGTGGCGTGATCGACGTCGCGGCTGCAACCGTCGCGATCGCCGACTACGCGGACATCGGTGTCCGTCGCTTCGGCCATCGCCGACTGTTGCCGCGAGCGTGGGAGCTGCGTCAGACCGTGTCGGCGTACGACGCGATCTACGTCGCGCTGGCGGAGCGGCTCGGGCTCACCTTGGTCACAGCCGACCGCCGCCTCGCCGGCGCCCCCGGCATTCGCTGCGAGGTCGAGGTGCTCACCCGCTGATCTGGCATACCGACGGGTACGTGAGTAGGGTCGCCGGACGTCGCCGAAGACGTCGGACATGGGGGTTCAGATGAAGACCAAGGCAGCCGTTCTGCGTGAGCTGCACACGCCGTGGAGCGTCGAGGAGATCGAGCTCGATCCGCCGAAGGCGGGCGAGGTGCTGGTGAAGATGGTCGCCTCGGGCATGTGCCACAGCGACGAGCATCTGCGCACCGGTGACCTCGCCGGCGCCACCGCGCCGCTGCCGACGATCGGCGGCCACGAGGGCGCCGGCGTCGTCATGGAGGTCGGCCCCGGTGTGTTCTCCGTGGCTCCTGGCGACCACGTCGTGTTCGGCTTCGTGCCGGCCTGCGGCCGTTGCCCGAGCTGTGCCGGCGGCCACTCCAACCTGTGCGACATGAACACGGTCACGGCCACCGGCATGCAGCTGTCCGACGGGACCTCGCGTCACCACGACGCCGACGGCAACGACCTCACGCTGGCCATCGGCGCGCTCGGCACGTTCGCCCACCACACGGTGGTGCACGAGGCGAGCTGCATCAAGATCGACAAGGACCTGCCGCTGAAGCGGGCCTGCCTGCTCGGCTGCGGCGTGGTCACCGGCTGGGGTTCCGCCGTCTACGCCGCCCAGGTCCAGCCGGGCGACACCGTCGCCGTCGTCGGCTGTGGCGGCATCGGCTCCAACGCCGTCCAGGGCGCCAAGCTCGCCGGCGCCCGCGTCGTCACCGCGATCGACCCGGTCGAGTTCAAGCGTGAGAAGGCCATGGAGTTCGGGGCGACGCACGCCTACGCATCCATCGCCGAGGCCACCGAGGCGCTCGGCGAGGTCACCTGGGATCGTGGCTACGACAAGGTGATCATGACGATCGGCGTCGGCAACGGCGACGTGCTCGGCGAGGCGTTCTGGCTCGGTGGCAAGCGCTCCAAGATCGTCGTCACCAACATCCACCCGGTCACCGAATCCACGATCACCATCCCCGCCGTGTTCCTCACGGTGTTCGAGAAGCAGCTGATCGGATCGCTGTTCGGCTCGGCCAACCCGCGCAAGGACATCCCCAAGCTGCTCGAGCTGTACACGCAGGGTCTGCTCGACCTCGACGGGCTGGTCACCAAGGAGTACACGCTCGACCAGATCAACCAGGGCTACGACGACATGAACGACGGCAAGAACATCCGCGGCGTGCTGGTGTACGACTGAACTGTCTCGCACGGGACGTCCGCTTCGCTTTCGTCCCGGCTCGAGAGCGTTTCGCTCCTCGCCCGTTCGGGCTCGATCGCTGAGTTGAAGTAAAGGGGACCAATGAAGACGAAGGCCGCTGTGCTGCACGGGGTCCACCAGGACTGGCAGATCGAGGAGATCACCGTCGATCCGCCGAAGGCCAACGAGGTGCTCGTCGAGTGGAAGGTCGCCGGGTTGTGCCACAGCGACGAGCACGTCGTCACCGGCGACATGGGGGTCACGCCCGAGCAGCTCGAGGCGATGGGCGTCGACCACTTCTACCCGATCGTCGGCGGCCACGAGGGCGCCGGCATCGTCGTCGATGTCGGCCCCGGCGTCACGCTCGTGCAGCCGGGCGACCACGTGTCGGCGAGCTTCGTGCCGTCGTGCGGGCGCTGCCGATACTGCGTCTCGGGCCGGCAGAACCTGTGCGACTACGGGGCCGGCACGCTCGTCGGCGGGATGATCACCGACGGCACACCGCGGCACTTCACCGCCGACGGCACCTCGCTCACCCTGTTCGCCAAGCTCGGCACGTTCGCCCAGCACGCCTGCGTCGCCGAGAACTCGCTGATCAAGGTCGACGAGGACCTGCCGTTCGAGGCGGTCGCGCTGGTCAGCTGCGGCGTGGCCACCGGGTGGGGCTCGGCCACCACCCGCGCCGACGTCCGCCCCGGCGACACCGTCGTCGTGGTCGGCATCGGTGGCATCGGGATCAACGCCGTGCAGGGCGCGGCGATGGCCGGCGCCAAGCGGGTCATCGCCGTCGACCCCGTCGAGTTCAAGCGGGAGAAGGCGATGGAGCTCGGCGCCACCCACACGTTCGCCTCGATGGAGGAGGCGATGGCGCCGGTCGCCGAGCTGACCTGGGGGCAGATGGCCGACAAGGTGATCATGACCCCCGGCGTGATGTACGGCGACATGATGGAGCTCGGCACCAAGCTCGCCGGCAAGGGCAGCACGATCGTGGTCACCGCGGTGGCGCCGATGAGCCAGACCCAGTCGGCGATCAACCTGTTCGAGCTGGCGATGTGGAACAAGGAGATCAAGGGGACGATCTTCGGCTCGCTCAACCCGCGCAACGACATCCCCCGTCTGCTCGGGCTGTATCGCGAGGGCCAGCTCAAGCTCGACGAGCTGATCACCAAGACCTACTCGCTCGATCGGATCAACGACGGCTACCAGGCGATGCGCGACGGCGAGAACATCCGCGGCGTCGTCGTGCACGGGTGAACGACATCAGCGTTCATGGATGATGCCCGCCAACTGCTGACCCGCGTCCTCGGGCGTGTCGTCGGCAGGGCGCGGGAGATCGAGCTGGTCGTCGCCGCGCTGGCGGCCGACCGGCACGTGCTGCTGGAGGGGCCACCAGGGACTGGTAAGAGCACACTGCTGCGCGCCGTCGCCGACGAGCTGGGGCTCGGCTTCGAGTTCGTCGAGGGCAACGCCGAGCTGACCCCGGCGCGCCTCGTCGGCCACTTCGACCCGGCCCGCGTCCTCACCGACGGCTACGACCCAGACGTGTTCGTCGACGGGCCGCTGGTGGCGGCGATGCGCGACGGCTCGCTGCTGTACGTCGAGGAGATCAACCGCATCCCGGAGGAGACGCTCAACGTGCTCATCACCGTGATGAGCGAGCGTGAGCTGCACGTGCCGCGCTACGGGCGGGTGCCGGCCAACGACGGCTTCCGGCTGGTCGCGGCGATGAACCCGTTCGACGCGATCGGCACGGCGCGGATCTCGTCCGCGGTCTACGACCGGGTGTGCCGGCTGGCGGTCGGCTACCAGTCGGCCGGCGACGAGGCCAACATCGTGCGCGCCGCCGGCGTGGCCGACGACGCGGCGGTCGACGGGGACTGGCTGGCGAAGGTCGTCGACGTCGTCCGCCGGACGCGTGAGCACTCCGAGGTGCGGATCGGCTCGTCGGTGCGCGGGGCGATCGACACCGTCGCCGTGGCTCGCTCGCTGTCGGGGTTGCGCGGCGCGCCGATCGCCGACCGGGGCGTCAGCCTCGATGCCGCGGTCGTCGCCCTGTCCGGGCGGTTGCGCCTGCGCGAGGGCAGCCTGCGCAAGCCGGAGGACATCGTCGTCGAGATCTGGACCGAGGTGTTCGGCCGCGAGGACGACGAGGGAAAAGTGACGGCCCCGGCGGGGGCGGCCCTGGCCAACTGAACCCGCCGTCGCCATCGCCGTCCCCCGACGTCAAGGAGGGCGACGACGCCGACCAGGCGGTTGCCGACGCCCAGAAGCGGACGCTGTCGCGGCGTGACCTGGCCCGCAACCCGCGCTTCGAGCAGATCTCCCCGGAGGTCGGTGAGCTCGACGAGGCGGCGGTCGAGGAGGGCCTCGCCGAGGAGCCCGACGAGACGCTGGCGCTGCTCGCCGACCTGACCGGGGCGACCGATCCGAAGCTGCGCGACCTGGCTCGGCGCCTGGCGGCGAAGCTGTTCCTCGACCTCGCCCGCCGTGGGCCGGCGCGGCCGCTGGGCATCGGCACGATGCGTGAGCTGCCGTACCAGCCCGACCGCGGCGACCTCGACGTCGACGCCAGCCTCGACGCGATCGTCGAAGGCCGCGCCGGGGGGTTGATCGACGCCGAGCGGCTGCGGGTGCGCGGCTGGGTGCGTCCCGGGACGGCGCTGTGCCTGCTCGTCGACCGCAGCGGCTCGATGGGCGGCAAGCCGCTGGCGACGGCGGCGATCGCGGCCGCCGCGGTGTCGTCGCGCGGCGCCGCCGACTACAGCGTGCTGGCGTTCGGCAAGGACGTCGTCGTCACCAAGGCCCAGGACGCCGAGAAGGGGGCGGACCGCGTCGTCGGCGACCTGCTGGCGCTGCGCGGCTTCGGCACCACCGACGTCGCCGGGGCGCTGCGCGTCGCCGCCGCGCAGCTCGGCCGCAGCCGTGCGGCGCGCAAGGTGGTCGTGCTCCTGTCCGACTGCCGGGCGACCGTCGAGGGCGACCCGGTGGCCGCGGCGACGGCACTCGACGAGCTCGTCGTCATCGCCCCGGACGAGGACGCCGACGAGGCGCAGGCATTCGCTACCCAGGTCGGTGCGGCGTTCACGACCGTCGCCGGCCCGAGCGACGTCCCGGGGGCGATCGCCCGCGTCCTGTCCGCCTGAACGGGTCGGGGTGACGGCCCGCTCGGTGGGAGCCGTCACCCCGACGACGGTCAGCGGCTCAGCGGGAGCCGCCGGCGGCGTCTGGCGACCAGCGCCAGTGCGAATCCGGCGCCGAGCAGCGCAGCGCCGATCAGGAGATCCGGCGTCGTCGACGAACCGGTGGCCGGCAGCTCGCCGTCGGGCGGCACGGTGACCGGTGGGTCGACGGGCACCGTGGTCGTGCCGTCGACGGTGGTCGACGGGGCGGGCGCCGGCGCCGCCGCTGGCACCGTCACCGAGTCCGGGAGGGACTCGACCGTTCTGCCCGACGGGGCGGTGCCGGTCGCCGTCGCCACGTTCACCACCGCACCAGCGGTGACGTCGGCCGGCGTGACGGTGTGCGAACCGGTGCACGTCGTCGAGGCCGCCGGAGCCAGGGCCGTGGTTCCGCACGCTGCCGGTCCGTCGAGCATGTCGTCGTGCACGGCGACGCCGGTCAGGTTGACGTCGCCGGTGTTGGTCACCGTGAACGCGTAGTGGACGACGTCGCCGGTCGCGGCGAACTCGGTGGTGGTCGTGCGCTTCACCAGCGACAACGCGGGTGACGGGGCGGGCAGCACGATCGGGGTCGGGTCGTTGTCGTTCGTCGGGTCGCCGTCACCGTCGGGGTCGACGTCGGTGCCGTCCTGGGACACGTCGTCGGCTCGAACCTGCGTCTGCGGGTCGACGCCGGTGGTGGTCGCCGAGTTCGAGAATGATCCACCGGCGCCGTGGTCGTCGACGATCACCCTCACCTCGATGCCGACGACGTCGGACGGGTGCAGCGTGCCGGCGCCCTCCAGCAGGTCGACGTCCGACGAACCGTCGTAGCTCGCATTGGCGAGGTTGTCCTCGCCGTCGTCGTGGACGACGGCGATCGACGCGACGGTGAACGAGGTCGGCAGCGGGAAGGTGGCGTTCAGGTCGTCGACGACCTGCACCTGCGACAGGTCGGTGACGCCGGTGTTCTGCGCGGTCAGCCGGAACGTCACCGTGTGGGTGCCGTCGGCGTTGAGCGCCACGGCCGTCGCCTGCTTGGCGAGGCCGATCTGCGGCGGCGGCAGCACGACGGCCGGTGTCGGCGTGTTCTCGCCGTCACCGCTCGGGTCGCCGTCGCTGTTGGGGTCCGTCTGGCTCGGGTCGTTCGGGTCGGTCATGTCGTTGCTCACGTCCGAACCACGCCCGTCGGGCGTGGCCCATGAGGCGACGGCGCTGTTCAGGTACGTGGCCGCCGCCAAAACCTGGGCTCGGGGAGCTGGATCTCCAGCTCGACGTCGACCTGGCACTTCGCCGGCGCGGTGAGCTCGCCTGTCGCCACCTCCAGGGTTCGTCGCGGCAACGTGATCCCCGTCGCGGTCCCGCCGTCGAAGATGGCGGTGTCGGTGGTCCCGTCCCAGTTCGGGTTCACCGTCGCGCCCGCGCACCCGGTGCCGGCGACCGGCGTGAGCGTCGACGCGACGACGGTGCTCCCGGCCGGCCACGTCGACGGCGCCGACACCAGGTCGTCGGTGATCTGGACGTCGGTGAGCGGTGTCAGACCGACGTTGAACACGACCAACCGGTAGGTCAGCGACACGGTGTCGCGGCCGGTACGAACCGGAGCGCGAGTGAGCGACTTGCCGGCGCTGCCGCACTCCGTGCCGGACACCTCGTTGGTGAACGCACTCCTCGGGATCTCCGCAAACGATCGGCCGCCGTCGAGGCTCCAGCTCAGCCGTGCCGCGCTGCCCGCGTTGGGGTCGAACATGAGCAGGCGGAACGCCCGGACCGTCGCCGTGCAGTCGTTCGTCGGCGACTTGGGCACCGCCACCGGGAAGTCGACGTTGGCCTCGACGCCGGGAGCCGTCGCCGCCTCACCGAGGAACTCCAGGTGCTCCAGGGTCTCGTCGGTCGACGCCATGAACGCCACGTACTCGGCGCGCGAGAAGGCGTCCGAACCCGTGTTGTTGGCCCGAACCGTCACCACCCCGGCCGGGCTCGACGGCAGCAGCAGGTAGCCCTCGAGCACCGACCACTCCGACACCGTCGCAACGTTGCCGAGCGCATTGCACGTCGGCGAGCCGATGTCGGTCAACACCGGCACCGTCACCGTGCACGAGCTCGTCGTGCCGTTCACCCAGTTCGAATCCACGGCGACGGGGACGTCGGGATGCCCGTTGGCCCGGCCGGTGAAGATCGAGTCGAGCAGGCTGCTCGTGCTCTTCGGCGGGATGCCGTCGCAACCCACGTTCGGTGCCGCCGCCGGCGTGTTCCCGACGTGCAGCTGCGGCGTCGTGCACGCCGCGCCGCTCGTTCCCTTCGAGAGCCGGATGGCTTCGGCGTTGTTCTGCTCGCTCGGCCACCACGGAACGCCGGTCGGGCACCACGACGCCATCGCGACGCCGACCGCTTGGTAGGCGCACCCCGCCGGGTTGGCAGTGCTGCGTGTGGAGCGTGTCCGGACGTTCAGCTCGCCGTTGGCGACGGGAGCAGCAGCCACCGACTCCGTCAGCGGAACGGCCGCGACGACCACACATGCGCCGACCATCAGGACCGCCGAGATGAGAGCGCCACCAATGCGCCCGGACAACGACATCATGAACCTCCTCGCCGAGAGCCGCCGGAGCCGCCACTTCCAGCATCGACGGGCTCAGACCCACCCCATGTCCGACATCTGGGACCGCCCCCGTGACATATGACCGGGATCATAGACGGACGCCCGCCGGGGCGTTTGCTCCCGCGCGTCACGCTCGGACGCGCCGCTGGCGTCAGCAGACGGCGTTCTTGTCGGGGACGATGCCGCGGATGATGTCCTCGGGGTTGGTGACCGGCGTGGTCGTCTCGGCGACCGTCGTGGTCGTCGAGGCCGACGACGTGCTCGTCGTCGGGCCGACCGGGCCGCTCGAGACGCCGGTGGTCGTCGTCGCCAGCGTCGATGGGGCGCTGGTCGTGGCGTTCGACGTCGTCGTGTCGTCGACCTGCTCCGGCGCGCCGGCCAGCGGTGCGACGCCGCGGAAGATGTCGAGGATCGCCGTCATGTTCTCGCCGTCGATCTGCGGGAGGATCACCGCATTGCCGCCGATCGTCGTCCCCTTCCCCTGCACCTGGTACGTGTGGATGCTGGCCGGGGGGATGTTGCGCAGCAGGCTGGCGAACTTGAGCATGTCGTCGATCGAGAAGCCCTCGTCGAACACGACGTAGTCCTGAACTGCCGTGATCACGTCACGGATCAGCCCCGGGTTGAGCAGCAGGCCCCTGGAGCTGGCGGTCTGCAGCATCCGGCGGAGGAAGTCCTGCTGGCGGGCGATGCGTCCGTAGTCGGAGGTCTCGTCGGTCTTCCACGTGCCGTCGGCGTCCTGGTACTGCAGGTGCCGGCTGCGCACGTAGGCGAGGGCCTCGTCGCCGCTGAACTCGTGGCATCCGGCGTCGGGGATGTTCAAGCCCGTGTACTTCAGGTCGCGGACCGGAGAGGGCAGCGGCACGGACACGCCGCCGACGGCGTCGACGATCTTCTTGAACGCGCAGAAGTCGATCTGCACGAAGTGGTCGATCTTGACGCCGAAATCGGCGTACAGCGTCTGGGCCATCAGGTCGAACTCGCCCTGCTGGAAGGTCGTGTTGATCCGTTGCGAGCTCTTGCCGGGGATCTCAACCCACAGGTCGCGGGGAAACGACAGGACCGCCGCGGCGTTGGTCACCGGGTCGAGCCGGAGCACCATGATCGTGTCGGCGCGGCTGCCGAGGCCCTCCCGGTTCTCCGCGGCAGCGGCCCACGGCGAGTCGGGGTCTGCGCACGCTTTGTTGTCACTGCCGGTGATCAGGAAGTTCATCGCCTGCGGATCGGGTGACGGAAACGTCTCGGGTGTCGTCGTCGCCGCCTCGGTCGGCGCGGGATCGGTGCCGTCGCTGCCAGCCGCCGTCGACGTGGTTGCCGCGCCCGGTGGGGTGGCCGCGTCGGCGTAGGTCGGGCGGGGTGCGGCGACGAAGTCCTCACGCACCCGTTTGGCCATGAGCAGCGTGCCGGCACCGACGAAGCAGGCGAGGACGACGACGATGTTGAGGACCAGGATCGTGCGCTGGGCCGCGGTGTGCCGGGCAGAACGCCGCCGCTTGCTCGTCGTGGGCAGGTCCGGATCCGGCGGGTCTGTTGGTGTCGACTCGCTCGGATCCGCCATGACGTCGGGGGATGCTACCCGGCCGATGAGTTCCACTTCCGGCGCCCGCTGTGCGGCCGGTGGTGGCCGGGCACGCCGGTGGCCCTTCGGTACTGTCACGCGATGTTCGTCGGCTCGTTGCACCCCGGCGCCGCCGCGGACGCCACCGGCGAGGCCCAGCCGGGGTGGATCCATCGCCTCGACGAGCTCCACCTGCTGACGCCGCTGCGGATCCTGTTGATCCTGCTCGTCGCCACGATCCTCACGCTGGTGCTGCAGCGCTTCGTCAAGCGGCTGCTGAAGCAGAGGTTCTTCGTTCCCAGCTCGGACCCAGTGCGTGCCAGCGCCCGCGCCCGGGCGCTGGCCAACGTGCTGCGCTCGGCGTTGGTCGGGCTGATCTGGGCCGCGGCGATCATCACGGTCATCAGCGAGATGGGCATCAACATCGGCGCCTTCGTCGCCACCGCGACGATCGTCGGCGGCGCTCTGGCGTTCGGCGCGCAGACCCTGGTGCGCGACCTGATCGCCGGGTTCTTCGTGCTCGCCGAGGACCAGTACGGCGTCGGCGACCAGGTCGACCTCGGGCTGGCCAGCGGCACCGTCGACCGCATCTCGTTGCGCAGTGCCCGGCTGCGCGACCCGGACGGCACGATCTGGTACGTGCCCCACGGCGCGGTGGCGCGGGTCGGCAACCTGTCGCAGACCACGTCGGTGCGCCTCGACCTGCAGGTCGACCGGGCGAGCAACATGGACGACCTGTTCCGAGTCGCCACGTCGCTCGGCGAGCGGCTGGCCGGGCAGGTCGGTGACGTGCTCACCGCCCCGCCCACCGTCGTCGGCCTCGTCGACCTCAGCGACGACCGCCTCGTCTACCGTCTGACCGCGGCGATCCGCCCCGGCAAGCAGGACGCCGTCCGTCGGGTGTGGCGCGTGCTCGTCCTCGACGCGTTCACCCGCGGCGACCTCGAAGCCCCCCACGGCAACGAGACCGTCCTGCGCGTCGACGCCCCCGAGACCACCCTTCCGATGCGCAGCGTCACCGAGCCCGAGTGATCCAGGTGCGGGTTCGGGCAAGTCCTCCGTGTGCGCGGCCCTGCGCGACCTGGCCCATGACGCGATCGACGCCGATGGGGACGGCTACAACCGGTGGGTCGATCGCCGGACCGGCGAGGTGGTGCGTGATCCGCCGGATCCGGTCCCACCCGGCTGGCTGGAGCTGTACGGCTGGCAGATCGACGCCGGCGAGGATGTCATCGACGAGCTCCTCGGGCTGACCCTCGGAGCGACATGACGAACGTCGACAGCGTCCGATCGACCTGTGCGATCGTGGCCGGATGATCGTGCGCCCGATGACCGTGGAGGATCTGCCGGCGCTGATCGAGGTGCAGGAGGCGGGTGCGGTCGTCGGCATGGCCGAGGTCTTTCCCCAGGAGCTGTACCCGTTCCCGCGCGACTCGATCGTCGACCGGTGGCGCGGCGAGATCGAGGATCCGGCGATCGACTGCTTCGTGGCCACCGATGACACCGGTGAGCGGCAGGTCGGCTTTGCCGCGACGACCGGGCGCGAGCTGCTCCACTTCGGCACGGCGATCGAGACGTGGGGCCAAGGCGTGGCGAGCGAGCTCCTCGACGTCGTCGTTGACCGGCTGCGCGCCGAAGCTGAGCCGCCGATGCTGCGAGTGTTCGCCGACAACGGCCGGGCGCGGCGCTTCTACGCCAAGCACGGCTGGCAGCCCACCGGCGCAAGCAGTCGCAGCGGCTTCCCGCCGTATCCGGTGCTGCTCGAGTACGTCCTGCCGACTCGGTGAAGACTGGTCCGATGGAGGTCAGCCCGGGCAACGCCGACACGATCGACGCGTACAGCCGGCTGAGCGCCGCCCACTACGCCTCGCTCGGCGCGGAAGGCGACTTCGGTCGCCGAGCGTTGTTGAACCCGACGATCTTCCGGATGCTCGGTGACGTGTCCGGTAGGTCGATCCTCGACGCCGGCTGTGGCCATGGTTACCTCAGCCGGCTGCTCGCCGATCGAGGCGCCCGTGTCGTCGGCATCGAGCCCGCGGAGGTCCCGCTGCGGTACGCGGTGGGCGTCGAAAAGGAACGGCGTCAAGGCATCGCGTTCGTGCAGCGGGACCTGTCCGTGCCAGGGGAGCTGGGCGGGTCATTCGACGCCGTGGTCGCCAACATGGTGCTCCTCGACATCGCCGATTGGCGGCCGGCGATGGGCAACTGCGTTGCCGCGCTCAAGCCGGGTGGCCTGTTCGTCTACTCGCTGCACCACCCGATCTGGACGCCCGGACAGCCGGACATCTGGATCCGGCGCGGCGTCGTCGAGGTTCGCGACTACCTCAACGAGCACGAGCAGACGATCGGGCACGCGCCGAGCTTCCATCGGACCCTGTCGACCTACGTGAACGAGACCATTCGGCTGGGCTGCTCGATCGTCGAGATGGCCGAACCCCGACTGCGACCCGAGCAGTCGCCCTCGCACGAGATCCTCACTCGAATCCCGAACTACGTCGTCATCGCCGCCCGGTGTCCATCGGCGCTCGAACGGGAAGCCGATGCTCACGGATCGGATCGTTCGGCCACTGGCGATGGTCCGGCGACCTGACCGGAGGTCGTGGCCGCGGGTCGTTAGGTTCGCCGGGTGAGCTCGAAGGGGGATCGTGATCAGGACGTCGCCTACCTGCGCGAGGTGCAGTACCGGGACTCGACGCAGTTGGCCAAGCGGGCGAACCTGCACGTCGCGTATCGCACGGCGCCGCAGGCGGGTTTCGACTGGTTCGCCGGACTGACCGACTGGCCTGCGGGCGGGCGGGTGCTCGACGTCGGCTGCGGTGCCGGGTGCTTGTGGGAGCCCGTCGCGGCGACGGCGCCGTCGGGGATCGAGCTGACGTTGCTGGATCTGTCGGCCGGGATGGTCGCCGAGGCGGTCGAGCGGGCAACCCGCACCGGCTGTTTTGCACGCGTCGACGGCCGGGTCGGCGACGCGCGAACGCTGCCGTTCGAGGTGGCCTCGTTCGACCTGGTCGTGTCGACGTACGCGCTCTATCACGTGCCCGAGCCGCAGCTGGCCGTCGCCGAGCTGGCGCGGGTGGTGCGTCCCGACGGGGTGGTGGCCGTGATGACCAACGGCCCCGGCCACCTCGCCGAGATCCAGCGGTTGCGCACCGACGTGTTCGGCGAGTCCGCCCGGTACCGCGTCAACGAGCGGTTCGCGCCGCCGTTTGCTGCCGCCGTGCTCGTCGAGCACTTCGACGATGTGCGCTGGATGCGCTACGACGACACGCTGCTGGTCACCGACGCCGACGATCTGCTCGCGTTCGTCACGTCGACCCCACCCGCGAGCGAGGCGACCCCCGGCCAGCTCGCCCGGCTGCGCGAGCTGATCGCCGAGCGGTCGCCGGACGGCGTGTTCACGGTGTCCAAGGACACCGGCGCGCTCGTCGCCCGGCATCGCCGAGCGGGGTAGCCGCCGGCGCGCGTCAGGCGACGACGACCACCACGGTACCGATGCCGGCGAAGGCCCACATCGCCTGGGCGTCGGCCGTGCTCTGGCGGACGCAGCCGTGCGACAGCGGCGTTCCGAGCTGGGCGTCGCTCTGCAGCGGGCGGCCGTTGTTGCGCGGGATCTCGTGGAAGCCGATGTTGTCGCCCTCGGGGCCGTGGGCGAAGCGGACCATCCAACGCATGCACGTCGCGCTGTTGCCGATCGAGCATGTGTACGACGAGCGCGACCACACCGCGTACGTGCCCGGGTTCGGCTGGTCCAGCCGCCCGGAGACACGGTAGGTGCGGGCGACCGAACCGTCGGCGTTGACCTGCCAGACGCGCTGGGCGCGCTTCGCGTAGATCACCCGCCGCCCGGACCCGGAGTTGGCCGGGATCTCGGTGCGGTCGCCGAGCGGCGCCGTCGTCGTCGGCGCCGGCAGCGTCGGCGTCTCCTGCCAGCTGCCGCCACGGGTGGCGTCACCGCCGTCATCGCTCATCACCGCCGACTGGCTGATGTCGTCGAGCGAATCGGCGTGCGCCGTCGCGACGATGAAGCCGGTCGCCATCGCGATCAGCGCACACAGAGCTACGACCCGCCGCCACATACGGTGGCGGAGTCTAGGCAGGGGCATCCCCGTCGGCCATCGCGAGCACGACGACGCACGTCAGCTGCTCGGCGGCGGTCGTGGTGAACGACGCGACCGAACCGGCGTCGCGCAGGTCGGATTCGGCCGCTGCCAGGGCGTCCAGGACCGCCGGTGGGCCGCCGACGTCGACGCGCTCGACCGCGGCGCGCTGGCTGACCTTGGCGTCGGTCTTGGCGCGGCGGATCGTCGACAGGATCGCCGAGACCGGCTCCAGCAGGCCGGCGTCACCACTGAGCAGAGCCGGTGCGGGCCAGGCCGCGCGGTGGACCGAGCCGGCCTGCCACCACGACCAGACCTCCTCGGTGACGAACGGCAGGAACGGGGCGAACAGGCGGTGCAGCGTGCCGAGCGCCAGGCGCAGCCCGGCGCGGGCGCTGGCTGCGGCGGCGTCACCCTGGCTGCCGTAGCCGCGGCCCTTGACCAGCTCGACGTAGTCGTCGCAGAACCACCAGAAGAAGCCCTCGGTGCGCTCCAGGGCGCGGGCGTAGTCGTACTCGTCGAACGCGCGCGTGGCCTCGTCGACGACCTCGTCGAGGCGGGCCAGCATCGCCAGGTCGACGGCCGCAGTCGGTGTCGCTCCGTCGGGCGCGGCGCCGGCGGCGAGCACGAACTTCGACGCGTTGAGCAACTTGTTGGCCAGCTTGCGGCCGATCTTCATCTGCCCCTCGTCGAACGCGGTGTCGACCCCGGGGCGGGCGCAGGCCCCCCAGTAGCGCACGGCGTCGGCGCCGTACTGGTCGATCAGCGGCAGCGGGGTGACGACGTTGCCGACGCTCTTGGACATCTTCTTGCGGTCCGGGTCGAGGATCCAGCCGCTGATCGCCGCGTTGAACCACGGCAGCGAGCCGTGCTCGTAGTGGGCGCGCACGACGGTGGCGAACAGCCAGGTGCGGATGATGTCGTGGGCCTGCGGCCGGACGTCCATCGGGAAGACGCGGGCGAACAGGCCCGGGTCGTCGAGCCAGCGCCCGGCGACCTGCGGGGTGAGCGACGACGTCGCCCACGTGTCCATGACGTCGCCGTCGCCGGCGAAGCCGCCGGGCTGGTTGCGCTGCTCGGCCGTGTAGCCGGCGGGAACGTCGGTGCTCGGGTCGATCGGCAGCGCCGCCTCGTCGGGCAGGATCGGCTGGTCGTAGACCGGCTCGCCGTCGGCGTCGACGGGATACCACACCGGGAACGGCACGCCGAAGAACCGCTGGCGGCTGATCAGCCAGTCGCCGTTCAGACCCTCGACCCAGTTGCTGTAGCGGTGGCGCATGTGGTCCGGGTGGAAGCGCAGCTCCTCGCCCAGCCGGAGGAACGTGGCCCGCAACTCGGCGGAGCGGCCGCCGTTGCGGATGTACCACTGCCGGCTGGCGACGATCTCCAGCGGGCGGTCGCCCTTCTCGTAGAACTTGACGGGGTGCTGGATCGGGCGTGGCTCGCCCTGCAGCGCGCCGGACTCGCGCAGCTGCTCGACGACGATCGCCTGGGCCTGCTTTGCGGTCTTGCCGGCGATCGCCGCGTACGGCTGTTGGCCGGCGGCGGGGATCCATGCCGGTTCGGCGGTGGAGAACCGTCCGTCGCGGCCGATGAGGGTGCGTGTCGGCAGGTCCAGCTCGCGCCACCAGGTGACGTCGGTGACGTCGCCGAACGTGCAGATCATGGCGATGCCGGTGCCCTTGTCGGGCTCGGCCAGCTCGTGGGCGACGACGGGGACCTCCACGCCGTACAGCGGGGTGACGACGGTCGTCCCGAACAACGGCTGGTAGCGGGCGTCGTCGGGGTGGGCGACGAGCGCGCAGCAGCTGGCGATCAGCTCCGGCCGGGTCGTGTCGATCACGATCGACGGGACTGGCGTCCGCTCGCTGCGCTCGCTTTCGCCGCTCCCTCCGTGCGGCTCGTCGCTGGCGCTTCCCTCGCTGCCTGTGACTCTGGCAAAGGCGATCTTGTGGTACGCGCCGGGCAGCTCCTTGTCGACCAGCTCGGCCTGGGCGACGGCAGTGCGGAAGTCGACGTCCCACAGCGTCGGCGCCTCGTGCTGATAGGCCTCGCCGCGGGCCAGGTTGCGCAGGAACGCCGCCTGGCTGGTGCGGATGGTCTCGTCGCCGATCGTCGTGTAGAGGTAGTCCCAATCGACGGACAGGCCGAGGCGGCGGAACAGCTCCTCGAAGGCCACCTCGTCGTCGGCGACCAGCCGCTTGCACAGCTCGACGAAGTTCGGCCGGCTGACCGGCACCTGGTTCTTCGGGTCGGGCTTGGCCGGCGGCTCGAAGGCCGGGTCGAACGGCAGCGACGGGTCGCAGCGCACGCCGAAGAAGTTCTGGACGCGGCGCTCGGTGGCCAGGCCGTTGTCGTCCCAGCCGATCGGGTAGAAGACGTTGCGGCCGCGCATCCGCTGGAAGCGGGCGACGGTGTCGGTGTGGGTGTAGCTGAACACGTGGCCGACGTGCAGCGAGCCGCTGACGGTGGGCGGCGGGGTGTCGATCGAGAAGACGGCGTCACGGTCGGTGTTGCGGTCGAACGCATACGTGCCGTCGGCCTGCCAGTGCTCGCCCCAGCGCACGTCGAGGCCGTCGAGCGTCGGCTTGTCGGGGACGTGCGGCGTGGTGGCGTCGGTGCTGCTCATGACCGTCCCAGGCTACGAGCCGACGTCATCCCTCTGCCCGTCCGATTCGAGATGTGCGCACCGGCGGCGCACATCTCACATCGCGCCGCAGCCGGGTCGTCGTGCGATTCGAGATGTGCGCACCGGGGCGGCGAATCTCGAATCGCTCAGGGGTCGCCGCGCAGGAGGGCGACGAGGCGGGCACGCCAGTCGACGCCCTCGGTGGAGCCGCCGGCGGCGTGGATGGCGTCGCGCTCGGCGGCGAGCACCTCGGCGGCGGCGGCGATGCGCTCGTCGAGGATCTCGGCGGCGACCCGGTCGCGGACGTGCTGGGCGAGCGCCGGGCTGGCTCCGCCGCTGCCGACGGCGACGACGACCCGACCGGCGCGGGCGACGGCGGGCAGCGCGAACGTGCAGTTCGCCGGGTCGTCGGCCGAGTTGACCCACACGCCCGCTGCTCGGCAGGCGACGGCGACGGCGGCGTTGACCGCCGGAACATCGGTGCACGTGAACACGAGCGTCCGTCCGGCGACGTCACCTGGCTCGAACGGGCGCCGCTCGACGCGTTGGGCGCCGATGCCGTCACGAACCGTCGGTGCCACCACCGTGACGATCGCCCCCGCCCCGACCAGGCCGGGCACCTTGCGGGCGGCGACTGCCCCGCCGCCGACGACGAGTACGTCGGCGCCGGTCAGGTCGAGCATCACCGGGTACCCGAACGCCATCGCCGGAGCATACGAATTGCCCGTCGACCGAGTCCCACGTGCTGGTCCGAGTCGCTGGTGCAGGACGGTCCAGCGTCAGGGACTCGGACCGGCGTGCGCGACTCGGATCCCCGGGACGAGCGAGCCGACGAAACCGACCGTGCCGATCTACTTGATCGGACAGGTCGGGAATCGGAGTAGGCTCGCCGGTCGTGAACGTGCTCCACGGGCTCAGCGCTCCCGCCGACGTCGAGACGATGCACCCGGTCGACGTGTTGTGCTGGGCGTTCGACACGTACGGCGTCGAGAACGTGGTCGTCACGGTGAGCTTCGAGGACGCCGTCCTCGCCCACCTGGCCCACCACGCGAACCCGCAGGCCGACATCGTCCTGCTCGACACCCAGTACCTGTTCGCCGAGACGCTGTGGTACGTCGAGGAGCTGCGCAAGCGCTTCGGCCTCAACCTGCGCGTCGTGCGCCCGCAGCCCGACGTCGTCCCCGATAACCTGTGGCAGACCGACACCGGGGCGTGCTGCCACATCCGCAAGGTCGAGCCGCTGCAGCGCTCGATGGCCGGCAAGGCCGCGTGGGTCACCGGCGTGCGCCGCGTCGACGGGCCGACCCGGGCCGACGCCCCGGTCGTCACCTACGACGTCGGCCGCAACATCGCCAAGATCAACCCGCTGGCCACCTGGACCGACGACGACATGGCCCTGTACGCGCAGCTCAACGACCTGCCGCCGAACCCGCTGACCGAGCGGGGCTACCCGTCGATCGGCTGCTGGCCGTGCACCCGTCCCGTGGCTCCCGGCGAGGACAAGCGAGCCGGCCGCTGGTCCGGCTCGAACAAGACCGAGTGCGGGCTGCACACCTGATATGAGCGAGCGCGGCGAGCGAATCAATGTCACGGTGCGTTTCGCTCATTGGCGCACCCCGAGCTGCGACGGAGGCCAGGCGCTGATGGTGCGCCGATGAGCACGATGGACATCTCCCAGGGCCGCCACCTCGAAGACCTCGCCGACGAGGCCGTCACGATCATCCGTGAGGTCGCCACCGAGTGCGAGAACCCGGTGCTGCTGTTCAGCGGCGGCAAGGACTCCGCGGTGCTGCTGCACCTCGCCGTGCTCGCCTTCGCCCCTGCCCGCCTGCCGTTCCCGGTGATGCACGTCGACACCGGCCACAACTTCCCCGAGGTCATCGAGTACCGCGACGAGTTCGTCGAGCGCGTCGGCGCCCGGCTCGTCGTCGCCAGCGTCCAGGCGTCGATCGACGCCGGCCGGGTGGTCGAGGACGAGGGGCCGCGGGCCAGCCGCAACCGCCTGCAGAGCGTCACCCTGCTCGATGCGATCGCCGAGCACGGCTTCGACGCCGCGTTCGGCGGTGGCCGCCGAGACGAGGACAAGGCCCGTGCCAAGGAGCGGATCCTGTCGTTCCGGGACCGCTTCGGCCGCTGGGATCCGCGGGCGCAGCGCCCCGAGCCGTGGGACCTGCTCAACGCCCGGATCCGCAAGGGCGAGCACCTGCGGGCGTTCCCGCTGAGCAACTGGACCGAGCTCGACATCTGGCAGTTCGTCAAGGCCGAGGACATCCCGCTGCCGAGCATCTACTTCTCCCACCGGCGCACGGTCGTCCCCCGTGACGGGATGCTCCTGTCGGTCGGCGGGCCGGTTCAGCTCGAGCCCGGCGAGGAGGCGTTCGAGGAGACCGTGCGCTACCGCACCGTCGGCGACGCCAGCTGCACCGGGGCCGTGCGCTCCGACGCCACCACCATCGACCAGGTCATCGCCGAGGTGGCCACCGCTCGGATCACCGAGCGCGGCGCCACCCGGGCCGACGACACGTTCAGCGAGTCCGCCATGGAGGACCGCAAGCGAGAGGGGTACTTCTGATGACCGACCTGATCGACGCCCCGACGGTCGTCAACACGATGCCGACGCTGCGCATCGCCACGGCCGGGTCGGTGGACGACGGCAAGAGCACGCTGATCGGGCGTCTCCTGCACGACACCAAGACGGTGATGGAGGACCAGCTCGCCGCAGTGCACCGTGCGTCGGCTCGCTACGGCGACGGTGAGATCAACCTCGCCCTGCTGACCGACGGCCTGCGCGCCGAGCGCGAGCAGGGGATCACCATCGACGTCGCCCACCGCTACTTCGCCACGCCGGCGCGCAGCTTCATCGTCGCCGACACGCCGGGCCACGCGCAGTACACCCGCAACATGGTCACCGGGGCGTCGAACGCCGACATCGCCATCGTCCTCGTCGACGCCCGCCACGGCGTCGTCGAGCAGACCCGCCGCCACGCCTTCATCTCTGCCCTGCTCGGCGTGAACGCCATCGCCCTGGCGGTCAACAAGATGGACCTCGTCGACTTCGACGAGGGCACGTTCGACCGCATCCACAAGGAGCTCGTCGAGTACGTCGACGCCCTGCCGACACCCGTCCCGGTCGTGGCCTTCCCGATCAGCGCGCTGGAGGGCGACAACGTCGTCGACGGCTCGGATCACACGCCGTGGTACGAGGGCCCGCCGCTGCTGGCGTGGCTGGAACAGGTGGACGTCGAGGCCGACGGTCGGGGCGCCACCCGTCTGGATGTGCAGCGGGTGATCCGTCCGCAGGGCTCGGACTACCGCGGCTACGCCGGGCGTCTGGCCGGTGGCCGGGTGGCGGTCGGCGACGCCGTCACGGTGCTGCCGAGCGGGCGGACGTCGACGATCTCCGGCCTGGCACGCTTCGGCCGCGACGTGATCTGCGCGTCCGCCGGCGAGGCGATCACGATCGAGCTGACCGACGATGTCGACGTCGCCCGCGGGGACGCGCTCGTGCTGGGCGTCGCCGGCGATGGGCAGCATCACGTCGGCGCCGCCACCGAGTCGGTCGCCGGGCACGTCTGCTGGATGATCGACCGCCCGCTGCAGCCCGGCTCGCGCTGGTGGTTCAAGCACGGCACCCGAGTCGGCCGGGCGTTCGTCGACTCGATCGAGTCGCGCCACGACCTCGCGACGCTGGAGGAGCATGCCGCCTCCGAGGTGGCGCTCAACGATCTGGCGGTGATCCGCCTGTCGCTCAGCGAGCCGATCGTCGCCGAGCCGTACGCCCTGTCGCGTGAGGGCGGCAGGCTGATCCTCGTGGACGAGGCGACCAACACCACCGCTGCCGCGGTGATGATCACCGCCGTCGCCTGACGCTGTCATCACGATGCACGAGATCCCGCACGATTCGCCGACAGCGTCCGGCGGCACGGGTCTCGTCTCGCTGGTCGGCGCCGGACCGGGTGATCCGGAGCTGCTGACCGTCCGCGGCCTGCGCCGCCTGCAGGCGGCCGACGTCGTCGTCCACGATGCGCTCGTCGGCACGGGCGTGCTCGCGCTCGCCCGCCAGGATGCCGAGCTGATCGACGTCGGCAAGCGCGCCGGCTCGCCGGTACCGCAGGAGCTGATCGACACGCTGCTCGTGCAGCTCGGCCGGGATGGTCGCACCGTCGTGCGCCTGAAGGGCGGCGACCCGTTCGTCTTCGGCCGTGGCGGTGAGGAGGCGCTGGCGCTCGCTGCCGCCGGCATCGACGTCGAGGTCGTGCCCGGCGTCTCGTCGGCGGTCGCTGCGGCGGCCGTCGCCGGCATCCCGGTCACCCAGCGGGGGATGAGTGCGTCGTTCACCGTCGTCACCGGCCACCGCCAGCGCGGCGAGACGCCGGTCAACTGGACCGCGCTCGCCCAGGCCGGCGGCACGATCGTCATCCTGATGGGCGTCGCCCAGCGCGCCGGGATCGCCGCCGCCCTGATCGACGGCGGCCTGGCGCCGGACATGCCGGTCGCGGCGATCCGCCACGCCACCGGCGACGAGCAGTCGGTGCTGCGCTGCACCCTGGCGACGCTGGCGGATGCCCCGGTGCGAGCCCCGGCGACGATCGTCGTCGGCCCGGTCGCCGCCCTCGACGTGGTCCGCGGCCTGGTCGACGCCGTCCCGCATCACCACTGACGGATCCGGCCGCCACCGCCCCGACCCGGATCCTGTCGCGCCCTGACCGGAAGGATTCCGGTCAGCGCGCGACAAGGTCGGCAGGAATCGACGGGCAGCCGGCCCGACCCGCCTCGTAGGCTCTGCGGCCATGCTCCGCCTGTACGACACCGCCACACGGCAGGTCCGCGAGCTCGCCCTGCGCGAGCCGGGCATCGTGAGCATCTACCTGTGCGGTCCCACCGTGTACGGGCCGCCGCACCTCGGGCACGGCCGGGCGACGCTGGTCTACGACGTCTTGCGCCGCTACCTGGAGTCGACCGGGCTGAAGGTCCGGCTGGTGTCGAACATCACCGACATCGACGACAAGATCATCGAGCGGGCCAACCGCGAGCAGCGCCCGTGGGAGGACATCACCCACCGCTGCGAGAACGTCTGGTTCGAGGCGATGCAGCGGCTGAACGTCGCCCGTCCGACCGATGTCCCCCACGCCACCGAGTACGTCGACGAGATGGTCGCGATGATCGGTCAGCTCGTCGACGACGGCAGCGCGTACGTCACCGCCGACGGCGTCTACCTCGCCGTCGAGACCGTCGCCGACTACGGCCTGCTCGCCGGCCAGAACCTCGCCGACCTCCTCGAAGGCGGCGGCGAGCGCGAGGTCGTCGGCGCGGGCCACAAGCGCCACCCGGCCGACTTCGCCCTGTGGAAGCTGGCCAAGCCCGGCGAGCCGTCGTGGCCGTCGCCGTGGGGTGACGGCCGTCCCGGCTGGCACAGCGAGTGCGTGGTGATGAGCCTCGACCTGCTCGGCGAGGGCTTCGACCTGCACTGCGGCGGGATGGACCTCAAGTTCCCGCACCACGAGAACGAGCGGGCCCAGGCCGTCGCGCTCGGCAAGCGCTTCGCCAACCACTGGATGCACAACGGCTTCGTCGTCGACGCCGAGGGCGAGAAGATGTCGAAGAGCCTCGGCAACGTCGCCAACCTGCTCGACCTCACCGAGCACTACGACCCTCGGGCCTACCGGATGCTGCTGCTGCAGTCACACTACCGCAGCCCGGTGGCCGTCGGCCAGGACAACGTCGACGCCGCGGTCAACGCGCTCGCCGGGCTCGACGCGTTCGCCTCTCGGGCAGCGGGCGCCGCCGGCGGCGATGCCGACGCCGACGTGGTGGCCGAGTTCCGCCGGCGGATGGACGACGATCTCGACACGCCCGGCGCCACCGCCCTGCTGTTCGAAACGGTCCGGCGGGCGAACACGGCGATCGACGCGGGCGGCGCGGACGCCGGCGCGCTCGTCGCCGCCGCGCAGCACATCTGCGCCGCGCTCGGCCTCGAGCTCAGCGCCGGTGGCGACGTCCCGGCGGACGCGCTCGCCAAGGCCGCCGAGCTCGACGCCGCCCGGGCCGCCAAGGACTACGCCACCGCCGACCGCCTGCGCGCCGAGCTGCAGGCCGACGGCTGGACGGTCGAGACGGCGAAGTCCGGCACCACGCTGCGCCGCTGATCGCGTCACCGACGCCTGTCACCCGCGAGCGCGTCTCGTTCGTCCGTCCCGTCGTGGCAGCCTTCACGAGCAGTGCACGGTGAGCGCGGTCGACGCGCTGCACCCGGGCGCGGCCCGCCTGCTGGCGGCGATCGACGCGGCGCGCGCCGCGGACGGCACGGCGATCACCGTCGAGGCCGAGGCGCTCGTCGTCGAGCTGTTCCGGACGGAGGGCCGCTCGCTCGTGCGTCTCGCCCGCCTGTTCGTCGACGACCGCGACGCGGCCGAGGACCTCGTCCAGGAGGCGTTCCTGCGGCTTGCCCGCCACGCCGGCCGGATCGACTCGCGCGACCGGGCACCCGCGTACCTGCGCTCGATCGTGCTCAACCTGGCGCGCGACCACAACCGCCGCGGCCTCGTGTCGTTGCGCCACCACGCCGCTGCCGGCCGTGAGATCGACGTCGACACCGAGGACCGCAGTGCCGACCGCCTCGTGCGCGACGAGGAGCATCGGCGCGTCCTCGACGCGGTGCGCCGCCTGCCGGTTCGCCAGCGCGACTGCATCACGCTGCGCTACTTCGAGGAGCAGCCGATCGCCGACATCGCCGCGACGCTCGGCGTGTCGCAGAACTCGGTGAAGACCCACCTGCAGCGGGCGATGGCCGCGCTCGACCGTGCGTTGGGGACACCGTGAATGCGGCGGCGAGCGAGCTCGAACGGCGGCTGCTCGACGCGTTCGCCGAGGCGCGGGCCTCGACGGTGGAGCACCCGGACCTGTTCGCCCGGGTCGAGCGGTCGATCGACGACGCCCGTCGGCGGCGCAGGTTCCGCCTGCGTCTGACGATCGGCATCGCCGTGTTCCTGGCGGCGAACACCGCCGTGCTCGTCCTGTGCGCCGACGTCGACAGCGGGAGGTTGGTCATGCCCTGGTGGTCCATCGAGCTGGTGACGAACGTCGTGCTCGTCGCCCTGGCGATCGGCCTCGGGCCGTTCATCAAGCGCTTCGGCCGGGCGTACGCCGCCGACGTGTTCCGCGCCAACCTGCGCACCGGCAAGAGCTACCTCGTGCTCACCGACGTCGCCTACTACCTGATCTTCACCGCGTTCATCTTGTTCACGGTGACGTTCGACCCACCCGACGACTGGGCGAGGTCGACGGGTGCGCAGCTCAAGTTCGAGACCGCCCGTGTCGGCGGGATCCTGCTGATCATGGGCGTGCTGCACGCGGCGAACGTCGTCGCCCTCCCCGTGATCGGCCACCTGCTCGCCGGCGGTCGTCGTGCCGAGGCCGACCAGGCCCGCCGCTCGGAGCCGACCGGCGCCGTGCCACCGGTCGGGCCGGGTACGTGGATCCTGCGCGTCGAGCCGGCGCCGGGTCAGGACGTCGCCGGCGAAGCCGGAGGCACCTCCTGATCGGTGTCGCTGCCGAACCGACCTCACGCACCGCTCCCGGCGAGCGCGACGCCGGCCAAGAGGACCGCGACCACGACGATCGCCAGCGCGACCTTGGCGATCCGGCTCATCCGCCGGCCGGGCACCGGTGCGAACGCCGGACGGATCGCCACGACGAGCGTGGCGTAGATGCACAGGAACCCGGCGAGACCGGCCGGTGTGCGCCACGACCAGCCGAACCCGTCGACGATCTCGTGGGCGACGAACGCCACCGGTGCCAGCGCGACGAGGGTGAGCAGGCACCTCAGTGGGCGTGGCCAGTCGTTGCGGGCCAGTGCCAGCCCGCCGCCGATCACCGTCGGCAGCATGATCGAGCCGGCGGCGCCGAACAGCGGCATCATCGCGACGCAGGCGATCACGCGCGCCGTCGTGGTCACCGCGCGGTGCCTGGATCGCCGGCCGACGACGGCACCGGCCTGCGCTGTCCCGAACAGCGTGAACCCGACGACGATGAACATCGTCCCGTTCCACGTGAACTCCGGGTGCTCGGTGATCACCCGCATCCACGCCCGGGCGGCGATGCCGAGCGCCGCGCCGGCCAGCGCACCCATGACGAGGACCGCGATGCCGGGGAGGCGCCTGGCTGGGGTCGTCGCGCTGGCGGGGCGCTCGATGGTGATGGTGGACATCTGCTGGCCTCCTGGTCCCGTGCGACACCGCCACGTCGGCGGCGGCGGTCACCTGGACGGACGTCGAGCGGCGCGGCGCGGGTGACAGCGAGTCGCCCGTGAGTGGGCCGATCGCCGCCGTGTCCGGTAGAACGGTTCACCGTGTCGAGGGCTGAGCGCGCGCCGCGGAACCCGCGGGCGCCGATGCCGGCCGGCTTCTGGACGCTGTGGAGCACGGTCTGCCTCGACCTCATCGGCTTCGGCATCGTCGTGCCGATCCTCGGTCAGTACGCCGAGCGCTTCGGGGCCTCCGGCTTCACCGTCGGCCTGCTGTTCGCCGTCTACTCCCTGGCCCAGTTGGTCGGCGCCCCGCTGCTCGGCCGCCTGTCGGACCGCATCGGTCGCAAGCCCGTGATCGTCATCGCGCTGATCGGGACGGCGATGGGCAGCTTCGTCACCGGCGCCGCCGGCGCGCTGTGGGTGCTGTTCGCCGGGCGGATCGTCGACGGCGCGTCGGGCGGCAGCCTGTCGGTGGCCCAGGCCGCCGTCGCCGACATCGCCCCGCCCGACCAGCGTCCCCGCCTGCTCGGCATGCTCGGCGCGGCGTTCGGCGTCGGCTTCGTGCTCGGGCCGGCGATCGGCGGGCTCGCCGCGCTCGGGGGGCCGCACGTGCCGTTCTACGTCGCCGGCGGCCTGGCCACCGTCAACGCCCTCGCTGCCCTGGTGCGCCTGCCCGAGACCCGCAACGAGGCCGAGCACGCTGCGCATGCCGCGCACGCCGGCGTGCACGTGCCGAAGACGCCGGTGCTGCGCCGGCTGGCGCTGATCGGCTTCCTGACGACGTTCTCGTTCGCCGCGTTCGAGGCGACGTTCTCGCTGTTCGCCGGGCGCCGCTTCGACCTCACCGAATCCGGGGTGTCGGTCGTGTTCCTGCTGATCGGCCTCGTGCTCGTCGTCATGCAGGGCGGCGTGTACCACCGGCTGGCCCGGCGCCACGACGTCGCCCGGGTCTACCTCGGCGGGGTGCTGTCGATCTCGCTCGGCCTGGCGTTGACCGGGGCGGCAACGGTCTGGCCGACGCTCGTCGTCGCCCTGATCCTGCTCGGGATCGGCCAGGGCGTGGCCAACCCGGCGATCACCACGCTCGTCGCCCACCACGCGCCGCCGCAGCGACGCGGCGAGGCGATGGGCTTCCAGCAGTCGGCATACGCGGTCGCCCGGGTCGTCGGGCCGGCGGCTGCCGGAGCGCTGTTCGACCAGGCGATCTGGAGCCCGTACGCCGTGGCCGCGGTGCTCAGCGCGCTGGGTGCCGTGCTGCTTGCCGGCTGGCGGATCACCGGCGGTGCACCCGTCGCTGGACGGGTCGTTCCGGAGACGCAGTCGGCGTGAGCCCGTTCTTGTTCGTGCTCCGCTCGCAGTCGAGCTGCTCCCTGCGCCTGTGCCTGCGGTGCTCGCCGCCGCCGCTGTGCTGCAGCGCTCGCCGCGTCTCGAACCGGAGCTGAGCTCGCTGTCTGCGGGCCGTCGCCGGCCGGCGCGGGCACCGTCGGCACATGAGCACGAACGAGCCGGAGCCCAAGCGCGGCGAGGACCACGAGCTCCCGATCATGGAGCTGTTCAACGCCGAGGACGCGACCCGACCACCCCGGCGAGCCCGTCGAGGACCTCGAGTCGACGAGCGACAGCGACGGCCCAGCGCCCTGAACTTTCCGGCACGAGAGGGGTGGACAGCGAAGTTACCGACGGGTAGAGTTACCAGCAGGTAACTTATGCAGAGGGGGGAGATCGACATGGCCGAGTTCTCGCTCAACGAGGACCAGCTGCAGATCCAGAAGTGGGTGCACGACTTCGCCGAGGACGTCATCCGTCCGGCCGGGCACGAGTGGGACGAGCGGGAGGAGTTCCCCTACCCGATCGTCGAGCAGGCCGCGCAGATCGGCCTGTACGGCTGGGAGTTCATGCTCAACGCGTTCAGCGACCAGACCGGTCTGACGCTGCCCGTCGCCATCGAGGAGCTGTTCTGGGGTGACGCCGGCATCGGCATGGCGATCATGGGCTCGGCGCTCGCCGCCGCCGGGATCTCCGGCAACGGGACGCCCGAGCAGGTGATGGAGTGGGTGCCGCAGTGCTATGGCTCCGCCGACAAGATCGCCCTCGGCGCGTTCTGCGTCAGCGAGCCCGACGCCGGCAGCGACGTCTCGTCGCTGCGCACCCGGGCCGTCTACGACGAGGCCACCGACGAGTGGGTGCTCAACGGCACCAAGGCGTGGATCACCAACGGTGGCATCGCCGACGTCCACGTCGTGGTCGCCGCGGTCGACCCCGAGCTGAAGGGTCGTGGCCAGGCATCCTTCGTGGTACCCCCCGCCACGAAGGGCCTGACCCAGGGCCAGAAGTACAAGAAGCACGGCATCCGGGCCTCGCACACCGCCGAGGTCGTGCTCGACGACGTGCGTGTCCCCGGCCGCTGCCTGCTCGGCGGCAAGGACAAGCTCGACGCCAAGCTTGCCCGTGCGCGCGAGGCCGGGCACTCCGGCGAGAAGCAGCCGGCGATGGCGACGTTCGAGGCGACCCGCCCGTCCGTCGGCGCCCAGGCGCTCGGCATCGCCCGTGCCGCCTACGAGTACTCGCTGGCGTACGCCAAGGAGCGCCGGGCGTTCGGCCGCCCGATCATCATGAACCAGGCGATCGCCTTCAAACTGGCCAACATGGCCGTCGAGATCGACGCCTCGCGCCTGCTGATCTGGCGTGCCGCGTGGCTGGCCCACAACGGCGGCTATCGCAACGGCGAAGGCTCGATGAGCAAGTACAAGGCGAGCGAGGTCGCCGTACGAGTGACGGAAGACGCCATCCAGATCCTGGGCGGCTACGGCTACACGAGGGAGTACCCCGTCGAGCGCTGGCACCGCGACGCCAAGATCCACACGATCTTTGAAGGCACCAGCGAGATCCAGCAGCTGGTCATCGCCCGGGCGATCTCCGGCCTGCGCATCGAGTAGATCGACGGCGGATCCGACCGACGCGGGCCCGAGATCCAGTCGCGAATGCGTCGATCTCCAGCCCGCGTCGCCGCGAGCCGGGGGGAGGGGGCGATGGATCGAGGGCCTTGGCGTCTCCACGATCTGCGCCACTGGTCGGCCACCGTCGCCGGTCGCCTCGGCCATGCCAATCCGGTGGTGACCCTGCGCATGTACGCCCACGCGTTCGCTGCCGCGGACCGGGCGGTCGCACCGTGACCCGTCGAGTAGCGCTCAGGCCGGCAGGCGCTCTGCCGCTTCGGTGGCGAGACGGACGCTGCGGTCGATGCGCACCGGGAAGAAGTCGATGTCGATGCCCTCGGTGCTCTTCTGACCGTGCAGGTAGCGGGCGTACACGCCCTGGAGGATGCACACCGTCTTCCAGTGGTTGAACGCCCGGTAGTACTCGATGTTCGACAGGTCGGCGCCCGTCTGCGCCTGGTAGCGATCGACGAGGAACTGGCGGTCGCAGAAGCCCGGCAGCATGGTCGGCGTCAGCGCGCCGCCCTCCGCCTCCGCGGGCGACTCGGCCCAGGCGTTGACACAGTAGGCGAGGTCGGCGAGCGGATCGCCGAGCGTGGAGATCTCCCAGTCGACGACGGCGGCGATGTGGCCCTCGCGGGCGACGCGGCAGTTGTGCAGGCCGTAGTCGCCGTGGACGATGCTGACCTTCGGCTGCTCCGGCAGGCGCTCGACGAGGAACGCGTGCAGGCGATCGACCTCGGGCAGCTCGCGGTTCTTCGACGCGTTCCACGACTCGTACCAGCGGCGCAGCTGGCGGCCGACATAGTTCGTCGGCTTGCCGAGATCGGCGAGGCCGACCTCGGCGGGATCGAGACGGTGCAGCGCGGCGAGGGTGTCGATGAACGACGGACCGGTGCGCGCCCTGGCCTCCTCGGTGGGGATGTGCTCGGCGGTCTCCTCGGCCGTGTACAGCGAGCGCCCCTCGACCCAGCCCATCACGTAGAACTGCGCGCCGGTGATCGACGGCTCGTCCGTGTAGGCGACGGGCTCCGGCACGGGCACGTCGGTCGGCCACAGCGCGGAGATCAGCTTGAACTCGCGCCCCATGTCGTGGGCGGTTGGCAGCAGCTCGCCGAGCGGCGGCCGGCGGGCGACCATCGTCCGCCCGGCGGCGTCGTCGATCCGGTACGTGAAGTTCGAGTGGCCGCCGGCGAGCTTGGTCCAGCGCAGCGGGGGAGCGAGGCCGGGGACCTGCTCGGCCAACCATGCGGTCACCCGCTCGACGTCGAACCCAGTGGGTCGTTCCCCGTGCTCCCCTTGCTGTGCTTGCTCGTCCACGGCCACGACGGTAGCCAGAGGTCGGGCGGGTGTACCGCACGCAACGGTGGCGCGGCGGTCGTGCCACGATCGGACGGCGACATCCACGACGCTGTCGACCCTCGCCGTCATCTTCGCCGCCGCGGCCGCGGCGCCGCTGCTCGCCGACGGGCTCGCCCCGCTCGTGCGCGTGGCGAGCGTCGTCGTGGAGATCGGCGCAGGGATCTTCGTCGGACCTGTGTCCCACTGGGCGCACGAGGATGCGATCGTCGGGTTCCTCGCCGACGTCGGCCTGACGATGCCGATGTTCCTCGCCGGCTCGGAGATCCACCTGCCGCGCGTCCGTCCGGCGATGCGCCGAGCCGCCAGCGCGCGGGGCGCGTGGCTGGCGTCGCGCTCGCGCGGGGTCCGGCTCGCCCGCCTGCTCGACACCACGTTGCGCACCAGCGGCCAGTTCGCCATCCGCCTGGTGGCGCTGTACCTCCGCGCTGACGGTGTGGACCGCCGAGGACGCCGGGCTCGACGTGCTGCTCGGCGCGTTCGCCGCCGGCATGGCGCTCCGGCTGTTCGCCGCCTGCGCCGGCGAGCGCGAGGCCGAGCTGGTCGAAGCCAAGATCGAGGGGATCGGCTTCGGCTTCCTCATCCCGATCTTCTTCGTCGTCAGTGGGATGCGCTTCGATCTCGACGTGATCGTCGACCGGCCGGTGCTGCTGCTGGCGATCCTGGTGTTCCTGCTGGCGATCCTGGTGATCCGCGGCGGCCCGGTGTTTCGTCGTGGCGCTCCGCTGGCCGCGGTCGGAGCGCATCGCGCCGACCTGCTACGTCGCCACCGAGCTGCTGCTCGTCGTCACCACCGGCGTCGGGGTGGCGACCGGGCGGCTGAAGTCCGGCACCGCAGCAGCGCTCGTCGCCGCCGCCATGGTGTCCGTGCTGGTGCTGGTGCCGGTGCCGATCGCTTCCGCCCCGAAGCCCGGGAGCAACCGGCCGCCGAGGCGGCGGCGAGCAGGTGACCGTCCGCGCCATGCAGCCGTCGGGTCGTGCCGTGGAAGACGATGTCGAGGGCGTGATGGCGGCCGGAGTGCCTGGCGCTGACGCCATGGCGCATCGTCGCCGCCGGCCAGCCGCGGGCGCCGGCGACCGGGCGGCGATCGGGATGTCGGCGTCGTCGCCGATCAGGCAGCGCACGCCGCCGAAGTGGTCGACCTGGGAGTGGGCGTAGATCATCGCCGCGATCGGGCGACCACCGGCGGATCGACGGCGGCGACGAAGCCGCGGTCGGCGTCGCCGCCGTCGGAGCGGTCGTTCGGGTCAGCCAGGGTTCCCACGGTCGTCAAGCGTCGCGCCCGATGCCGGCGTCGCGCGAGCGCTGACGTCGTCGGGGACCGGGCGCTGTGCCGCCGGGTGGCCGGCGTCGATGCTCCGGGCTTCGGACAGGCGGAGCGGGACGAGCCCGCCCGCAGCAGCCGCATCGGCGATCTCGCCAGTGAACGCGACGTGGTCGCTGCCGTCGTCGACGATCGACACGGTTCGCAGCACCAGCCGGTTCGGGCAGCGCGCCAGCAGTGGGACGCCGCCCGGGCCGGCGTCCCACGTGCACGCCGCGAGCTTGTCGCGCTCGTCGCCGGTGGTGCCGCCGAACAGCTCGGCGAGATCCCGATCGCTGCGGTCCGGCGCATGGACGGCGAGGTGCGTGGCGAACAGCGCGACTCGGTACGTGTGGTTGGCCTTCGACAGGCGCACCGAGTAGCGCGCCGGATCGATGCTGACCTTGCTGTGGAAGCCGACGAGGCAGCCACCGCGCAGCGAGCCGGCCGCGGCGGTGACGATCACCACCGGCGGGTCGAACGCGGCGACGAAGTCTTCGAACGGTGTGGCCATCGCCGGCTGAGCTTCGCGCGAACCACACCGGCGACGAGGACGTACCCGTTCGTGCAGCCGTCCAGCGGGATCATCGCGACGATCGCCACCTGACGGGTGCAGACGAGGGGCAGGAGATGATGACGGCTTCGGCGCGGCCGCGGCGCGCCCATGCGGCACGGCGGCGGTGGGCGGTGACGATCGGCGCAACCGTTGCGTCGACGTGGGTGCTCGACGCCGTGGCGACGGCGGCCGGGATCGCCCTGGCCCGGTGGACGTCGCTGGCCGACGTCACGCCGGCGGTGCTGCTCGGCGTCCTCGTCGCGTCGTACGTCGGTTGGGTGCTCGCCCTCGTCGCCAACCTGCGCGCCAACGGGCGGCTGCTCGACGATGCGGGCGTCAGCACCAACGCCGTGTCGAAGCTGGCTCACGACCTCGTCGCCGGCCGTTCGCGGCGTGCTCGGCGTGCCGCCGCGGCCTGGGGCTACGTGCTCACCGAGGCGGTCAAGGAGCTGCCGTACGTCGCCGGCGCGCTCGGCGCCGCGGCGGCGAGCAGCTCGGTCGCCGGCGCCGACGCGGTGGTGTTCCTCGTCGGTGCGAACCTCGGCGCCGCCGGCTACGAGGCCGCCGTCGCTCGAGCGACGTCGGCCTACCTGCTTCGCCGCTCCGTCGCGCCGGCACCCACCGATGTCGCTCGGGTCGTCGCGCCCGTGACGCCCGATCGCGCACGACGGGCGTTCTGAGCGTCGCGTTGGGATCTTGACCCACGATCGTGCGGTGTCCGGTCCGTCAGGCGTGGGTGCGGCGCCGGCGGCGAGCACCGCGGCGAGGCCGGCGAGCAAGAGGGCGAGGCCGGTACAGGGCAGCCGTTGCAGGTCGGCGCCGGTCGCCGGCAGCGGTGCGCAGGCCGACACCGTGACGTCCAGGGTCGCTGTCACCACGGCGCCGGCATCGTCGGCGACCTGCCACGTCGCCGTGGCCGGCGATGCCGCGGCCGGCCGTGAGCCGCAGCACCCCGCCGGCACCCACGTCGGCGGTGGCCCCGGCGGGGACGCAGACCGAGCCGGGCACGAGCGAGAGCGGCCCGCCGTTGGCGTCGGTGGCGGCCGCCAGCGGGTCGACGACGAGCGCCACGCCGCACACGGCCGACGCGGTGTGTCCCGGGGCGACAGGCCGGTCGTTGGGCAACACGTCGACGTCGACATCGTCGTGATCGGTGCCGGCCAGCGTGACGTTGCTGAGCTCGGGGGCGGGAGGCCCGCCGGCGGCCCGTCGTCGACCGTCTCGACGAGTGAGAGGGCAGGTAGGGCACAGGCCGTCGCGATGGCTGGCGCGTTGCCCGGGTTGAGCGGGCCCGGAACCCGGATGCTCCTCGCCGACGGTCGAGTTGTCGGTGGTGCCGTCACCGAGGAGCCTCCAGCCCGGCCGGCAGCCAGTCGTCGACCGTCGACACCGCGACGGAACCGACGCTGCCCGCCCGCGCCCGCAGCGTGTACACGGTCTGGTGGTCGCACGCCGCGCAGCAGCTCGCTCTCCGGCGACGGCTCGGACCGTGGGGCTCGGGTGAACTGCCGAGCGCCGAGCGCGCCTACCGTCGGCGCCCGTGGGAACCGAACTCTCCGAGCTGACCGCGCTCGACGCCACCGCCCAAGCCGACCTCGTCCGCCGCGGCGAGGCCAGCGCCGCAGAGCTGGTGGCCGCGGCGATCGCCGCCGCCGAGGCGCGCAACCCGAAGGTCAACGCGATCATCCACCCGCGCTATGAGCGGGCGCTGGAGGAGGCTCATGCCGGCGCCGGCAACGGGCCGTTCGCCGGCGTCCCGTTGGTGATGAAGGACCTCGGTGGCCAGCAGGCCGGCGAGCCGTACCACGCCGGCACGAGGGCGCTGCAGCGCATCGACCACCGGGCGACGTACGACTCGGCGGTGTTCCGGCGGCTGCGCGACGCCGGGTTCGTCGCCATCGGGAGGACGAACACGCCGGAGTGGGGGAGCACGATCACCACCGAGCCGCTCGCCCACGGCCCGTCCCGCAACCCGTGGAACCTCGACCACTCCACCGGCGGATCCTCGGGTGGGTCTGCCGCGGCGGTGGCCGCCGAGATCGTTCCGATCGCCCACGCCAGCGACGGCGGCGGGTCGATCCGCATCCCGTCGTCGGAGTGCGGCCTCGTCGGGCTGAAGCCGTCGCGCGGCCGGGTGTCCGATGCGCCGACCGCCGGCGAGGGCTGGGCCGGCTGGGCGACGAACGGCGCCGTCGCCCGGACCGTGCGCGACGCCGCCGCGGTCCTCGACGTGCTCGCCGGCCACGAGGTGGGCGACCGCTTCGTCGCTCCGCCGCTGCCGGGCCCGCTCGCTGCCGAGGTCGGCGCCGACCCGGGGCGGCTGCGGATCGGCTTCACCGCGTCGGCCGGCGCGTTCGCCGTCGACCCCGAGTGCGTCGCCGCGGTCGAGTCGGCCGCCGCGCTGCTCGCCTCGCTCGGCCACGACGTCGCGCCGGACGCCCCGGCGGTGCTGGCCGACCCCGGGACGTCGGACCGCTTCGTCGCCGTCATCGGCGCCTACACCGACGCCGACACCCGCGAGCTGGAGCGGACCCTCGGCCGCCCGGTGACCGACGAGGATCTCGAGCCCGACAACCTGTTCTACGGCCAGCTCGGCAAGGGCGTGTCGGCCGCCGACTACCTCGAGGCGCTCGCCGGTTCGTACCAGTGGACCCGCGAGCTGCTGGCGTGGTGGCGGCCGACCGACGGCAGCGGCTTCGACCTGCTCGTCATCCCGGTGCTCGCCGGGCCGCCGCCGCGCATCGGCGAGCTGGTCGGCAAGGACGGCGTGAACCGGGTGCGCGCGCTGCTGCAGTTCACCGCCCAGTTCAACGTCAGCGGGCAGCCGGCGATCAGCCTGCCGCTGCACTGGACCGCCGACGGGCTGCCCGTGGGCGTGCAACTCGTCGCCGACTACGGCCGCGAGGACCTGCTGGTGCGCATCGCCGCCCAACTGGAGGCCGCGCAGCCGTGGGCCGACCGTCGCCCACCGCTCGTCACTGGCACCTGATCCCCCGACCTTGTCGCGCGCTGACCGGAAGGATTCCGGTGACGGCGCGACAGGTCACGGTCTGGGGCGAATCCTGACCTGACGGGTAGCGTTTGGCGACATGGCCGTCACCGTCCGCATCCCGACCACCATGCGCCCCCTCGCGGGCGGTTCGTCCACCGTCCAGGTCGACGGCGCCACGCTGGCCGAGGTGCTGGGCAACCTGGAGGCGGCGCACCCCGGCTTCCGCGAGCGCCTGTTCGACGACGACGGCGGCCTGCGCAAGTTCGTCAACGTGTTCGTCGCCGACGACGACGTCCGCTACCTCGACGGCGTCGACACCAAGGTCCCCGACGGCACCACCGTCAGCATCATCCCTGCCGTCGCCGGCGGCTGACGTCCTGTTCGTGCCGAGCGTCGGCTGAGGTTCAGCCGGCCAGCTCGAAGAAGTCGGTGAAGCTGCGGCGGCAGTCTCGGCACCGCCGCTTGGCGACGAGGCGTGTCAGTCTCGGCACGTGCGGCCACGCCTCGTCGAGCAGCGCTGGTTGCCGGCGACCGAGCTCGTCGAACGCCCACGAGAGCACGACCCGCGCCCTGCGGACCTCGGCGCGGGCGACGGCTCGCTCGGCGGCGGCGTACACGTCGTCGGTCACCATGGCGGGCATCGGGAACACGGGGCCCCGTCGGCGTGCACGTGCGCCTCGATCTCCTGTCGCAGCAGCGTCGCCGCGCCGGTCGCGCGCTGGCGGCGCAGCGTCCGGCCCACCTGATGGTTGACGCGCTCGTGCTCGTCCCCCGCGCTGCAAGATCGCTTGAAGGAACCTTGCAGATGACTCCAGGAACGACGAAGGCCCGGCGCCGCAGCGCCGGGCCTTCGCAGACTGAAGACGGAGGTCCGAAGACCGAAGTCGACTCAGAGGTCAGGCGACCTCAGAAGTCCTCCATGCCGCCGCCCGGCATCGCCGGGGCGTCCTTCTCCGGCTTGTCGGCGACGACGGCCTCGGTGGTGAGGAACAGCGCCGCGATCGACGCCGCGTTCTGCAGTGCCGAGCGGGTGACCTTCGCGGCGTCGATGACGCCGAGCTTGACGAGGTCCTCGTACTCGCCGGTGGCCGCGTTGAGGCCCTCGGTGCCGTCGAGGTTCTTGACCCGCTCGACGACCACGCCGCCCTCGAGGCCGGCGTTCTCGGCGATCTGCTTCAGCGGGGCCTCCAGCGAGCGAGCGACCATGCGGGCGCCCGTCGCCTCGTCGCCCTGCAGGCCGTCGGCCACGCCGAGCACGGCCTTCTGGGCACGCAGCAGGGCCACGCCGCCGCCGGGCACGACGCCCTCCTCGATGGCCGCCTTGGTGGTCGAGACCGCGTCCTCGATGCGGTGCTTCTTCTCCTTCAGCTCCACCTCGGTGGCCGCGCCGACCTTGAGCACGGCGACGCCGCCCGACAGCTTGGCGAGGCGCTCCTGCAGCTTCTCCCGGTCGTAGTCCGAGTCGGTGTTCTCGATCTCGGTCTTGATCTGGTTGATGCGGCCCTTGATGTCGTCCTCGGCGCCGGCGCCCTCGACGATCGTCGTCTCGTCCTTGGTGATGATCACACGCTTGGCCCGGCCGAGCAGGTCGAGCGTGGTGTTCTCCAGCTTGAGGCCGACCTCCTCGGAGATCACCTGGCCACCGGTGAGGATGGCGATGTCCTGGAGCATGGCCTTGCGGCGCTCACCGAAGCCGGGGGCCTTGACGGCGGCCGACTTGAACGTGCCACGGATCTTGTTGACGACCAGGGTGGCCAGCGCCTCGCCCTCGATGTCCTCGGCGACGATGACCAGCGGCTTGCCGCCCTGCATCACCTTCTCCAGCACGGGGAGCATGTCGCGGACCGAGGAGATCTTCGACGACACGAGGAGGATGTAGGCGTCGTCCAGCGAGGCCTCCATCCGCTCCGGGTCGGTGACGAAGTACGGCGAGATGTAGCCCTTGTCGAAGCGCATGCCCTCGACGAGGTCCATCTCCATGCCGAAGGTCTGGCTCTCCTCGACGGTGATCACGCCGTCCTTGCCGACCTTGTCGATCGCCTCGGAGATCATCTCGCCGATCTCGCTGTCGGCAGCCGAGATGGCCGCGACCTGGCTGATCTGATCCTTCGAGTCGACCTCCTTGGCGAGGTCCTTGATGCTGCCGACGGCGGCATCGACGGCAGCCTCGATGCCCTTCTTGAGGGTCATCGGGTTGGCGCCGGCGGCGACGTTGCGCAGGCCCTCGCGGACCATCGTCCATGCCAGCACCGTGGCCGTGGTGGTGCCGTCACCGGCGACGTCGTCGGTCTTCTTGGCGACCTCCTTGACCAGCTCGGCGCCGATGCGCTCGTACGGGTCCTCGAGCTCGATCTCCTTGGCGATCGACACGCCGTCGTTGGTGATCGTGGGGGCGCCCCACTTCTTGTCGAGCACCACGTTGCGGCCCTTGGGCCCGAGCGTGACGCGCACCGCGTCGGCGAGCTTGTTCATGCCCGCCTCGAGCGAGCGGCGAGCCGACTCGTCGAATGCGATCTGCTTTGCCATGGATCCTCCACGATGAGGGTTGAGTGATGAGCGTGGCTCGTTCGCACTCGGCGCACGAGAGTGCTAGCACTCTACGCCGACGAGTGCTAATGAGGCAACACGCTCTGCATTGCGTTCAGGCGCCACGCAGGCTTCCTCGGCTCGCGGTGGCCGCTGCCGCCTGTTGGCTGTCAGCCGTGCCTCGTGCGGCACGCAACGTTCGGTGTCGTTCGTCGAGGCGTCGTCCGAGCGGCGGTGGCGTTCGGCGGGTTGCGTTGCCGGTTGTTGGCTGTCAGTCGTGTCTCGTGCGACGCGACGCCGGGTGTCGTGGGGATCGAGGCGCCGCCGGAGCGGGTGGTGGCGTTCGGCGGGCTGCACTGCCGCCTCTTGGCTGACAGCCGTGCCCCGGTCGCTGTGCGAGCTGGGCTGGCGACGGTTCTTGCGCCTCGCCCCGGTGCGGCCCGTGCGATGAGTGATGAGCCGGGCTCTTCGCCTCATCGCTCATCGCGCTGCTGGGAACTTGTAGCGCGCCAGTACCTTCGGGGCATGCACGTGGTGGTGGTCGGTGGCGGGGTGGCCGGGCTCGGGGCGGCGTTGACGCTGGCGCGAGCGGGACACGACATCACGGTGGTCGAACGTGACGACACCCCGATGCCGGCGACGTCGGACGACGCGTTCGAGTGGGACCGGCGCGGCGCTCCGCAGGTGCGCCACAGCCATGCCCTGCTGGCGCGGCTGACGACGATCCTGCGCCGCGACCATCCCGACGTGTGGGCGGCGCTGCTCGCCGAGGGCGCCACCGAACTGCGCTTCGGCGACGACCTCCCACCGACGATCGTCGGCTATCAGCCCGAGCCCGGCGACGACGAGCTGGTGATGCTGGCCTGCCGGCGCACGACGTTCGAGTGGGTCGTGCGCCGCGCCGCGCTCGCCGAGGGGCGGGTGACGATGCGCGTCGGTGTCGGCGTCGACGGCCTGCTCACTGCCGGCGAGCCGGACGCCAACGGCCGCCCGCTCGTCACAGGCGTCCGCCTCGCCGACGGCGCGTCGATCGATGCCGAGCTCGTCGTCGTCGCCGCCGGCCGGCGCAGCGGGCTGTCCGAGTGGCTCGCCGCGGTCGGCGCGCCGCCCGTCGAGGAGGCGACCGAGGACACCGGGATCGTCTACTTCAGCCGCTTCTACCGGCTGCGCGCCGGGCACGACGCGCCGCCGCGTGGCGGCGCGATCGGCGGCGATCTCGGCTACCTGAAGTACGGCGTGTTCGTCGGCGACAACCGCACCTTCTCGATCACGCTGGCGACGCCGACCGCGGACACCGAGTTGCGCAAGACGCTCGCCGACCCGGTCGTCTTCGACGCCTGCGCGGCCCAGCTCGTCGCCGCCCAGCCATGGCTCGACGGCCGGGCCGAGCCGATCACCCCCGAGGTCCACGTGATGGCCGGGCTGCTCAACCGCCGGCGCGGCCACGTCGTCGACGGCCAGCCGGTGGCCACCGGCGTGATCGCCATCGGCGACGCCACCCTGTGCACGAATCCGCTGTACGGGCGCGGCTGCAGCACGGCGTTCTGGGGAGCGCACCTGCTCGCCGACGCGCTGGCGGCAAACCCCGGCGATCTCACCGCTGTGGCGCTGGCCTACGACGGCGCGCTGCGCGCCGAGATCGAGCCGTGGTACCGGTCGTCGGTGGCGCAGGACGCCGAGGCCCGCAGGGTGGCGGCCAAGTTGCTCGCCGGCGAGGACCCGGACGCCGATCCGGATGACCCGAACGCCTTCGTCCGCGGCGTGCTGCGCGAGGGTCTCGCCCCTGCGCTGCGCCTCGACGCCGTGGTGCTGCGGGCATTCATGCGCTCGTTCAACCTGCTCAGCTCGCCCGAGGCCCTGATGACCGACCCCGACGTGCAGGCGCGCATCCTTGCCGTCTGGCAAGACCGCGACAACCGTGACCCCGAAGCCCCCCTGGGCCCGAAGGCGAGGGCCGACCTCCTGGCCGCACTGCTCGCCTGACCGTCGGCTCGGCTCGGCTCGGCATCTGCTCGGCATCTCGCGATTCGAGATGTGCAGCGCAGCTGCGCACATCTCGAATCGCGCTGCTCGACGGTGGACCGGCGATGTGAGATGTGCGGCGCCCGTGCGCACATCTCACATCGCGCCGGGGGCGAGGGTCAGCACCAATCCGAGACGCGGCGAGCGCCCAAGCGCAGCGGGGTGGCGAGCACGGTAGGCGGAGCGGAGCCGCTGTGCGGCGACCGGAGCGCGATGTCAATCGTCTCGGTCGATGACGTCCTCGATGCCGTCGACGGCTTCGTCGACGCCGTGATCGAGGGTGTCGCGCACGTCGGTGAGGCCGGGGACCTCGGCGAGCAGCGTGTCCTCCAGCCGGCTGTCGTCGAGCATCAGGAAGATCATCACGCCGATCACCGCGCCGAGCAGCGGGAAGACGATGAACGCCCACAGCTGCTGCAGCGCGTCGGTCTTCTGATCGGCGAACAGCGCCGTCGCCAGGCTGCGCACCGGGTTCACGCTGGTGTTGTCGACCGGGATGGTGATGAGGTGGATGAGCGTCAGCGTCAGGCCGATGACGACGCCGTTGAGCCCGTTGGGGAAGCCGGGCTTGGTCGCCACCAGGACGACGAGCACGAGCAGTGCGGTGAAGATGACCTCGACGACGATCGTCGAGCCGAGCCCGAAGTACTTGCCGGGCGCGGTCCACAGGTTGGCGGCGAACTGGCCACGTTCCCAGTCGTCGCGACCGCTGGCGATGCCGTAGATCACCGCCGCCCCGCCGATCGCACCGACGAGCTGGCCGAGCACGGCGAAGATCGCGTGCGTGCCGCTGCACCTCCTGGCAAGGAAGGCACCGAGGGTCACCGCCGGGTTGATGTGGCAGCCCGAGATCGGGCCGATGACGTACACCATGATCATCAGCGACAGGCCGAAGCCGAGGGCGATGCCGACGGTGGAGCCCACCGCCTCGCTCGCCAGGATCGCCGTGCCCGGGCCGCCGAGGATGAGCACAGCGGTGCCGACCGTCTCCGCGGCGAAGATCCGGCCGTTGTTCTGTTCGGTCATGCCGTGACGTTATTCCCTCCACGAGTCGGGTCCGGCGGACCCGGGGTACCGTCGTGCAGATGGCAGGGGCGACGCGGCGGCGCAGCGAGACCCTGCTCGTCACCACCGTCGCTGCGGGTCAGGCACGCCGCCACCCCGACGAGCTGATCGTCGAGGAGCCGTTGACGGTGCAACTCGACGGGGCGCTCGTCAGCACGACGATGCGCACGCCCGGCAACGACTTCGAGCTGGCCGTCGGGTTCTGCTTCACCGAGGGTCTCCTCGCCGGAGCGCCGGTCACGGGTGTGCGCTACTGCGCCGACGGTGCGGCGCTGGACTCGGGGTTCAACGTCGTCACGGTCGAGACCGGCGGGCGGGCACCGGTGCCGACCGCGCGGCTCGGCACCACGACGTCGAGCTGCGGGATCTGCGGCACCGAGTCGATCGACGCGCTCACCGCGCGGCTGACGCTGCTGCCGCCGACGCCGCAGGTCGCGCTCGACGTGCTGCGGTCGATCCCCGAGCGCGTCCGCGACGTGCAGGGGTTGTTCGCGGCGACCGGTGCCGTGCACGCCGCCGCGGCGTTCACCGCCGCAGGCGACGTGCTCGACGTGCGCGAGGACGTCGGCCGGCACAACGCCGTCGACAAGGTCGTCGGGCGGATGCAGCTCGACGGGCGGCTGCCGGCGACCGGTCTCGGCCTGTTCGTCAGCGGCCGGGCCAGCTTCGAGCTGGTCCAGAAGGCCTGGGCGGCCGGCTTCGGCACCCTCGTCGCGGTGAGCGCGCCCACGTCGCTGGCCGTCCGCACCGCCCGTCGCGCCGGCCTGACGCTCACCGGCTTCGTCCGCGCCGACCGTCTCAACGTCTACGCCCCGGAGCGCCTGCCTTCGTAGCCTGGGCTTCATGAGCACACCTGTCGGACCGTCAACCGGACTCGGAGTCCTTCACCTGTTCTGCAAGCCGACGCCGCTGTTCGACGGCGAGGCCGTGGTCGCCGCCGTGAAGGCCGCCGAGGCCGCCGGCTGCCAGGTGGCCACGGTGGCGATGCTCGGGCACAAGTGCGACGTCGCCGTGATGGCGATGCACCAGGACACCCGCGAGCTGCGCGCCCTGCAGACCGCCCTGCAACACGCCGGGCTCGACGTCGTCGACAGCTACGTCAGCGTCACGGAGGTCAGCGAGTACGCCAAGGGCATGCCCGAGCAGATGCTCAACGCTCGTCTCCACCCTCAGATCCCGCCGCGCTTCGACGGTGGCGCCTACGCCGGGACGGTGATGGACGCGTGGTGCTTCTACCCGATGAGCAAGAAGCGTGAGGGCCACGCCAACTGGTTCACGCTGCCGTACGAGCAGCGCAGCACGCTGATGCACGAGCACGGCGCGAGCGGCCGTAAGTTCGCCGGCCGGGTGGTGCAGTACATCACCGGCTCGGCCGGGCTCGACGACTACGAGTGGGGTGTCACCCTGTTCGGCGTGCACACCGACGACCTCAAGGAGGTCGTCTACACGATGCGCTTCGACGAGGCCTCCGCGCTGTACGCCGACTTCGGCCCGTTCTACACGGGGATCGTCACCCCCGTGGAAGAACTGGTCCGCGCCATCTAACGTCCGGGTTCGTGAGCGACGCGAACCCGACCGACTTCCGGCGGGATCTCGTCCGCTGGAGCGAGACGCTGGCGGCCATCGCCCGGACCGGCCTCGGCTTCACCCAGAGCCTCTACGAGCGCGAGCGCTTCGAGGAGGTGCTTCACGTGGCGGCCGACATCAAGGCCGCTGCCGACACCGCGCTGGAGATCCAGCGCGAGCAGGACCACTTCGTGCAGGAGTGGATGGAGACGATCGGCGAGGGCGTGCCGGGCTACGTCACCCCGAAGGTGGCGATCGGCGCAGTCGTGTCCAACGACGCAGGCGAGATCCTCCTCGTGCAGCGCGCCGACAGCGGCGTGTGGCTGTACCCGACGGGCTGGGCCGACGTCGGGTACTCGCCGTCGGAGGTCGCGGTCAAGGAGGTGGCCGAGGAGACCGGGATCGAGTGCGAGCCGATCGGCCTGCTGTCGGTCACCGACGGCCAGCGCCGCGGCTTCACCCGCTTCGCGATGTACATGGTCCTGTTCCATTGCCGGGCCATCGGCGGCGAGCTGCGCGGCCATCCCCTCGAGACCAGCGGCGTCGGCTGGTTCTCACGCGGCGCACTCCCGGAGCCCCTTGCGGGACAAGGGTTCTGGGCCGATGCGGCGTTCGCGGCGATCGACGGTCAGGCGCAGTCGACGACGTTCGACCCACCCCGCGCCCCGATGTGGCGCGGCGAGGAGCCCGGCGGCTGAGCGAGTCGCCGCGTCAGCCGTCGTCGCCCTGGTCGCGCAGGAAGCGCTCCAGCTCGGCCATCAGCTCGTCGCCGTCGACGGCCGTCTCGGGCTCGGCGTCGTCGGCCAGCTCGCCGCCGACGGTGTCGTCATCGTCGTCGTCCTCGTCGAGGTCGTCGTCGAGCTGTCCGGTGTCGGCCAGCGACTCCAAGCGGGCGACGTAGCCGGTGAGGTCGCCGTCGTCCTGGACGAGCGACGAGACCCGGTTGTCGTACTCGCGAGCCGCGTCGCGCAGCTGGGCGACGGGCGCCGGCGAGCCGAGGATCTCGCAGGTCCGCTCGATCAGCGCGAGCGAGGCCTTCGGCGACGGCACCTGCGACGCGTAGGCCGGGACGGCGGCCCACAACGACGCCGAGGTGATGTCGTGCTCGGCGAGGCCGTCGTGGACCACGCCGACGATGCCGGTCGGGCCCTCGTAGTTGCTGCGCTGCAGCCCGTAGCGCTCGATCACCGCGTCGTCGGTGGCCGTGCCCATCAGGCGCACGTCACGGGTGTGCGGCACGTCGGCGAGCAGCGCACCCAGCGTCAGGAACATCGACGCGCCCATCTCCACGGCGACGCCGACGATCTGCTCGATGAACAGCTTCCAGCGCAGGGCCGGTTCCGGGCCGAGCACGAGGATGACGTCGCCGCCGGGCGTCGACGCGCTCCACAGGCCGACGGTCGGCCACACGATGGTCCGCTTGCGCTGGGCGTCGAGGCGGACGTGCGGGCGGACGGTGGCGAAGTCGGTGAACTCCTCCGGGTCGATCTCGGCGAGCGGCGCCGCGCCCCACGCCTCCACCAGGTGGCGGATGCTGTTGGAGGCGGCATCGCCCGCGTCGTTCCACCCGGTGAAGGCGGCGACCACCACGGGCCGTCGCAACGTCGGGCGGGCGAGCCAGCGAACGTGCTCCATCCCGCGAACGCTACCCCTCGACCGCCGACCCCGGTCAGCCCTTCGCGGCGTCGGCGAGGTCGTGCGGACCCGCCCCGAGGTAGCCGCGCGCGGCGCGGATCGCCTCGCCCCACGGTGCGAGCAGGCCGAACAGCTCGGCGGCGTCGTCGCCGAGCGCGGCGATCGGCGCGGCCATCTGCGCGTCGGTGATCTGCTCGACCCGCTCGCGCTCGCCGCGCCCGTGGTCGGTCAGCACGCCGTCGCCGTCGAAGATGCCCCGGGCGTGCAGGCGCTCGGCGGCGTCGTCGAACTGGGCGTCCGTCCATGCCCGGGTCCGGCTGTAGCTGCGCTTCGGCAGGCCCCACCACTGCTCGCTGACCAGCCCGATCTCGGTGGCGTCGAAGCCGGACGAGGTGTAGGCGATCGTGTGCGAGTCACCGCGGTACTCACGGAGCATGTCGGCGAGGCGCCAGGCCGCGCCGAGCGGCGAGCCGGGGACCTGCTGCGAGCGCAGCCCGGCGTACAGCGGACGACCCTCGGGGCGCAGCGTGTCGGCAGCACGAGCGAACAGGTCGCGGACGCGCTCGACGCCGTCGGGGTGCTCGCCGAGGATCCGGGTCAGCTGGGCGATGGCCCCGTCGTCGCGAGCCTGGCAGATCGTCGCCGCGTCGGTCAGCGACCAGCCCTTGGCGACCGACGGCACGACGGCCTCCGGGTTGAACACGCCGAACGCCGCGGCGACCACCTCGCCCGGCACCTGGCCCATCACCGACCCGCGGCTGGTGAAGTACGCCGGGCCGTCGGGTAGGGCGACCCCGTTGGCGTCACCGGGGCTCGGACCGAAGCCGAGCGCGACGTAGTTGGCGTGGCACTCCGGCGAGAAGTACACCTGCCCGGCGAACGGTTCGATGAGCGAGGCAAGCGTCCGGGCAGTGGTGCTGAAGTCGGCGGCAGGCATGCGCGGGACTGTACGAGTGGCTGCGCCGCGATGAGAACCCGAGCCTAGGGTCACCCTCGTGACTGCGCTTGTCGAGATCGCCACCACTGCCGATGCCGAACTGGTGGACGCGGTGCACCGGCTCTTGCCGTTGCTGTCGTCGTCGGCGCCACCGAGTGCCGAGCACCTCGCGGCGATGGTCGCGTCGGAGGGCAGCGACCTGCTCGTCGCCCGCGTCGACGGGGCGATCGTCGGTGTCCTGACGCTGTCGACGTATCCGACGCTCACCGGGACGAAGGCATGGATCGACGACGTCATCGTCGACGAGTCCGCGCGTGGCCACGGTGTCGGCGAAGCGTTGAACCGCGCCGCGCTCGACGAGGCGCGCCGGCGCGGCATCAAGAGCGTCGACCTCACCAGCCGTCCCTCACGCGAAGCCGCCAACCGCCTCTACCAGCGCCTCGGCTTCGAGTCGCGGACCACGAACGTCTACCGCTACAAGCTGTAGCGAACCGCCGCCCCGTCCGGCGCGGCAACCGTGAGGTCGTTCACGACAGCACCTCGAACTCGGCGCACGCGGCAGGGGAGGGGTCATGGCCGACAGCGAACGGCCGCTGTGGTGAGCCGGGATCGCGTTCAGTGCGGCGTCGGCGCTGCACGTCGCCGATCACCTGCGGCGCGGCCAGGCGAGCATCAGCGACACGCTCGGCGTGGCCGGCAACCTCGCGCTGATCCTGCAGGTCGTCGCCGTCGTGCTCGCGCTCACCAGGCATCGGCTCGCTCCGATCGTCGCGATCGGCGCTCGACGCCCGTGCCGGTCGAGCAAGTCGGCTACTCAGGCAACGAGCGAAGCTCGATGAGGCGGTTGCCGGTCTCGAGCAAGGCCACGACCTGATCGATGAGCGGCTCGAACCATGCGAGGAGTGCTGCTCGTCGAGTGTTGCCGACTCGGACCCGCACCACGGTCGGGGTGGTCCTGCTGGCGATGACCATGTCGGCGAAGTCCTCGTCCTTCGTGACGATCACCGCGTCGTGTCCGATGGCGTATCGCCACAGATCGCGATCGGCAGCGTCGCCGGGACCGATGTCGCCGACATGCTCGGCGACGTGGCCGTACGTGCTGAGCAGCTGAGCGAGCGCGGGCGGCAGTTGAGCGTCGACGAGGAATCGCACGCTCTCAGGACGCGATCACGACCGTGTGGTCAGCCTGTGCCGCGGCGTAGGCGAGACATGCCCGAATGTCTTCGGCCGCGAGATATGGATAATCATCCAGGATCTCCGCCTCGGTTGCTCCTGCCGCGAGCAGTGACAGCACGTCCGTGACATGCATTTCGCGTGCCGCGGATCGCAGGGCGTCCGTGGACCACCTCGGGATCGATCGAGATGCGATCGAGCAACGACATGCTCGAAGGCTACTGAGCACCACAGGCCGCATCGACGAGCAGTTGCCGGCTGGGCACGGTCACCGTTCGCTTCCGATGCTGGTGCTCAGGTGGCGCGGCTCGACGCGCTGGCCGGCGAGACGAACCGAACCGTGCCGCCAGGCCGCAGCCGAGCGCCTCTGAGGATCTTGCCGTCGCTGCCCGGATCGTCCGCCGCCGTCACGCCGATCACTGTTGACCATCGGAGGCACGCCGACGTCAACCGGCTATCACCGCGTCCGAGATCGCCGGATCGTCGGCTGCGAAGCGACTGGCGAAGGAGGCGAGCCTCAGGCCGGCGTGAGCAGGTCGGCGTGCGACTCCACGCTGCCGGGGAGGATCTCGAGTTCGATGTTGCCGCCGAGATCGACTGTCAGGACACGGGCGACCCTCGGGTCCGCGTCGTCGTCGCCGACGATCAGGTGCCGTCCCGCGGACAGCTTGGTGCCGGGCCGAGCGTCGTCCGCTCGGACCCAAAGGCGACCGTCGTTGGTCATATCCATGAAGTCGACAGCGATCTCGTAGGAGTCGGTCATCTCAGCATTCCTTCCTGCCTCGAAGGCCATCTGTCTGAGGGGCGCCCTGGATTTGGGATCGGGTCATCGAAGCAGCGCTCGAGTCGAGCCCCCAACAGCATCGTTGTCATGGTCGGCAGCCTGATCGATCGATCAGGATCTATCAAGGGGTCTGATCGGACGATTAGGGTGGTAGGCATGGCCACGTCGAAGGCACCGACCGTCCAGACACCGCGGCCGTCGGCCGACGCCACTCGTGAGCGGATCCTCACCGAGGCGCTCGAGGTGTTCGCCGAGCGCTCGTTCGACGGCGCCTCCACCCGTGAGATCGCGACCCGCGCCGGCGTCACCCAGCCGCTGCTCAACTACCACTTCACGTCCAAGGACGAGCTGTGGCGCACCGCCGTCGACCGGATCTTCGAGCAGCTCGACGACGCGCTGCGGACGCGGGTGACCGGCCTGCGCGGCGTCGATCAGCTGACCACCGCCAAGCTGCTGGTCCGCGAGTTCGTCCACTTCTCGGCGCGCCGCCCCCAGCTGCACCGGATCATCACGGGCGAGGGCAAGACCGACGGCCCGCGGATGCGCTGGATGACCGATCGGCACACCCGGCGGCTGTACGAGGCGACCGAGGCGATCTTCGCCCCGCTGGCCGAGCAGGGGCTCGTCGCTCCGATGCCGTTCGCCAACCTCTACTACATCCTCACCGGCGCCGGTCCGCACATGTTCGTGCTCGGACCCGAGTTCCAGCGCGTCACCGGCCTCGACCCCAATGACGACGACGTGATCGAACGCCACGCCGATGCGATCATCGGCCTGCTGTTCAACGAGTGAGGTCCTCGGCGGCTTGGCGGACCTGCCAGTCGCGATCGTCGAGCGCGGCCTGCAGCGCAGCCTCGACCTGGGGGCCGTCGAAGGGCGCGAGCGCGAGGACGGCGCGGCGGCGCACCGCCGGCTTGTCGGTGCACGCCGACAGGATCGCCGGCAGGGCGCGCTCGTCGCCGATCGCCCCGAGCGCGGCGACCGCGGCCTCGCGCACCAGCGCGTCGTCCGCCGAACCGGCGAGCGCGATCAACCGGTCGAGCACCGCCGGCGCCGTCGCGGCGCGTTCGCCGCAGGCCCACGCCGCCGTCTCGACGACGGCCGGCATCGGGTCGTCGAGCATCGCCAGCAATGGCACGCCCGGCCGCCTCGCGGCGATCGTCACGGCCCGCCGGCGGACCTGTGCGTCGGCGTCGTCGAACGCGGTGAGCAGCGTCGCGTCGTCGAGCGCGCCCAACCGGTCGAGCGCCCCGAGCGCCAGTTCCCGAACGACGGGGTCGGGCGAGTCGAGCGCCCCGCGTGCCGTCGCCTCGTCGCCGACGTGACCGGCAGCGGCCGCGTCCCGCCAAGCGCTCACCGCTTGAGCATGTCCGAGAAGCGCACCACGGCGTAGGCGATGCCGAAGCCGAGGACCGTGGCCAGCAGCGCGCCGGTGACGACGGCGATCGCGCTGCCGGCGACAAGCGACCACACCCGCCGCCAGATCGACGCCGGTCGGTACATTGGCGTCTGGACGTCCTCCAACGGGATGCCCACGGGCGCACGACCGGGACGACGGGCGCGTGCCGGATCGGCCGTGGCTCTGGCAGCCTTGCGCCACCCGGCCGCGATCATCGACACGATCGCCAGCCCGACGATCCAGGCAGCAGCAGTCGTGACATCGGTGATTCCCACGCAACAACCGAGCGTACCGGGGCCCCCGCCGGCCGGCCGGGCGCCCTCCAAGGCCCGCCGGTGGTGGGGCATCCCGCTTGCCGTCGTCGGCTTCGCCCCGATCCTCGCCGTGCTGTCTGCCAGCTTCGTGCCGGCCACGGCGTTCGTCGACAAGCACGACTGCCTGGAGGTCGATGCCGACAACGTCTGCGTCCGCCGTGGCCCCGCCGAGGCCGTGCGCTACGCCGTCGTGCCTGCCGACGCCTCGCCGGCCGGCTCGCGCCTGAAGGTCAGCGGCGTCGAGCAGTTCGACGACTCGAGCAACCTGCTGTTCGTCACCGTGCGCGAGCCGGAGCTACCGCTGTTCGAGTGGTGGCTGGCCGACGGCAATGCCGGCACGAGCTTCTTCGAGAGCCAGGAGGATCGCTTCGGCACGGTGACGCGCGAGGAGGACGAGCAGATCGCCGTCAGCGACATGCGCAACGCCAAGAACGACGCGTACTTCGTCGCCCTGCAGAAGCTCGGCTACCCCGTCACGATCGACTGGGGCCCGGCGATCATCCAGCAGTTCAGCTGCTTCGCGGTCGACGACGCCGGGAGCTGCACGAAGCGCAGCCCGGCCTTCGACGTCCTCAAGGCCGGCGACACGATTACCGCGGTCGACGGGACGCCGGTGGCGACCCTGCCCGACCTGTCGCCGGCGATCAACGCCCACCAGGCCGGCGACACCGTCACCATCACCTACGAGCGCAACGGCCAGTCGGGGACGGCCGACGTCCAGTTGGTCGGCGCGCCCGACGACGGTCGCCCGCTGATCGGCGTGCAGATGCAGGACACGCGCATCGTGACGATCCCGAACGACATCAAGATCGACTTCGAGACGGACAACATCGGCGGACCGTCGGCCGGCCTGGCCTTCACGCTGACGCTGATCGACCGGCTCAGCGAGGGTGACCTGACAGGTGGCCAGAAGGTCGCCGTCACCGGAACGATCGACGTCAACGGCGATGTCGGGGCGATCGGCGGTCTGCGCTCCAAGGCATCGGCCGTGCAGCAGGCCGGCGCGAAGTACTTCATCGTCCCGGCGAACCAGGGCGACGCGGATATTGCTGCGGCGCGCAAAGCCGCGCCCGGTGTCGAGATCATCCCGGTCAACACGCTGGACGAGGCGCTCGCCGCCTTGCAGCGCATCGGTGGTGACCCGTTCGTGCCCCCGGCGCACGACAGCGACGGCGGGACGGCGAGCCCGTCGACGACGGCGCCGTCGAGCGCGCCTGCCACGACCACGCCCTGATCCGGCGACGACGTCAGCTGCGGCCCGGCATCGGCGCCGATTGCCGCCACCTGACGATCGGGCAGCCCTACTGTTGGTTGCGATGGCCTTGTCGTTTTCCCGCCCCGATCCTTCGTCGCCCGACGCGGTCGCCGGAGCCACGTTCTCCACGGGTCGGCGCGGCTTCGACCAGACCGAGGTCCGCGACTTCCTGCGGATGGTTGCCGCCGAGCTGGCCCGCCTGCAAGAGCGTGAGCGCTACCTCGAGCGCGACCTGCGCACCGCCCAGCGCGGCGCGCCCAACCCGGCGATCGCGCTCGACGAGGAGGTCGTCACCCGGCTGCTCGGCGAGGAGGCGGCGCGCATCCTGGCGACGTCACGGGAGGCGGCGACGCAGATCAAGGTGCGTGCCGAAGATGCTGCGGCGCGCATCGTCGGCGAGGCAGCCGACGAGGCCCAGCGGGTGCGCGAGGAGGCGCAGGTCGAAGCAGCGCGGCGCCGTCAGGACGCGGCTGCCGACGCCGAGAGCGAGCTGGAGATGGCCAAGCAGCAGGGCCGCGAGATGGTCAACGAGGCCCGCGCCTACCGGGAGCGGGTGCTCACCGAGCTGAGCCGCCGCCGAGAGCTGGCCCGCCAGCAGATCGAGCAGCTCGTCCACGGCCGGGACCGCCTGGTGCAGGCGTTCGAGCGTGCCCGGCTCGCCGCCGTCGACGTGATGAGCGAGCTGGTGCCGCTCGGCGAGCCCAGCGAGTACGTCAACCTCTCGCCGACCACCGGTCCGGTCCCGGTGATGCTGCCGAACTCGCCGCGTCCCGAGCCGGCACCGGTGCCGGAGCCGGAGGCGCCGCGGATGACGTTCGGCACGGACGACGTGCCGGAGCTGCCCGCCGACGTGGAGATCGTCGTCGACGAGGTGATCGTCGACGACGAGATCGAGCCGACGAGCGAGGACGAACCCGCCGAGATGCCGGAGACCGTCGAGCCGATCGACTCGGTCGAGACCGCCGACGTCGTCGAGCCGGCGTCCGACGACGTCGCCGACGAGGAGCCGTCACGGGTTGTGTCGCTGTTCGCCGGCGAGGTGATCGTCGACGACCCGCCGATTGCCGAACCCGACATCGCTGCCGACGTCGACATCCTGGTTGACAGCGCCCGGCTGGAGGTCAGCGTCGAGCCGGCCCCGCCGGTGGCCGCCGACGACGAGGTAGGTGGGCCGCCGGTGGTGGGCGAGGTCGCGGTCGAGGTCGAGGACACCGTGGGCGCCGACGACGCGCCGCTCGCCGAGGTCACCGACGATGCTGCGCCGGCGGGCGATGAGCACGTCGACGTCGACCCCGCCGCCGTCGACGACCTGTTCGCCCGGCTGCGCGCGGCACGCGCCGAGTCGATCGCCGAGCGCGCCCGGTTGCGCGCCGAGGAAGTACCGGCCGCCCCAGCCCCAGCCCCAGCCCCAGCCCCAGCCCCAGCGCCGGTTGTCGACGACGAGGACGCCACCCGGACGCTGCCGCGCCCCGATCGCTTCTCCGTGTTCGAGCCGTCGCCGGTCGCTCCGGTGGCCAACGAGGACGTCGACGACTCGCCGTTCGGCCGTCGTGACGCCGCGCTCACCCCATTGATCGTCACGGCGGCGCGCAAGCTCAAGCGGGTCCTCGCCGACGAGCAGAACGACGTGCTCCACGCACTGCGCCGTGCGTCGACGATCACCGCGCTGGAGCCGATGCTGCCGGCGGTCGACGAGCACGCCGGCCGGTATGCGGACGTCATCGCCGGCGAGCTGACCGACGCCGCCGTCGCCGGTGCCGCCTCGCTCACCGACGGTCCGGATGCCGACCTGCGCCGCCGGGTGCGCACCGCCGACGCCACCGCGCCCGCCGTGCAGGCGCTGCTCGACACGATCGTCGCCCCCCTGCGCGACCGGATGAGCCACGCCGTCGCCGACGCCGGCGGCGACACCACCGAGCTCGCCACCCTGGCGCGCGGCGTCTACCGCGAGTGGAAGATCCAGCAGATCGACGAGCGGCTCGACGAGATCGTCCGCATCGCCTTCGGTCATGGCGCGCTCGCCGGCGTCGATCCCGGCACCCCTGTCAAGTGGACGCACGACCCACGCGTGCCGGTCTGCGCCGACTGCGACGACAACGCGCTGTCCGGCGTGATCGGCGCCGGTGAGCCGTTCGCCACCGGTCAGCCGTGCGCCCCCGCGCACGAGGGTTGCCGCTGCATGCTCGCAACCGACCGCGGGTAGCGTCACGGCTCGTGCCCAACCCCGCTGAGCGCGCCGGCCGCCGGCGCCGGGTCGGCGACCGGGGTCGTGTCCTCCTCGTCGCCGCGCTGGTCCTGATCGTCGGGCTGATCATCTCCGCCCGGTTCTTCGCCGGCTTCTACGTCGACTACCTATGGCACACCTCGCTCGGCCGCGGCGACGTCTTCTGGGGGATCCTGCGCACCAAGGTCCTGCTGTTCGTCCTCTTCGCCGGAGCGTTCTCGGCGATGGCGATCCTCAACCTGCTGATCGCCGACCGCCTCTCACCGGTGGTGTTCACGGCGAACGTCCACCCAGCGGTCGAACGCTTCCACGACTTCTTCGGCCGCCGGCTGCGCCTGTTCCGGATCGTGGTGGCCGTCGTCATCGGCATGCTGTTCGCCGCGCCGGCGATCGGTCGTTGGCAGGAATGGCTGATGTTCCGCAACTCCAAGTCGTTCGGCTTCAGCGACCCGCAGTTCCACCACGACATCGGCTTCTACCTGTTCAAGCTGCCGTTCGTCACGTTCCTGCTCGACTGGCTGTTCGCCGCGCTGATCTTCATCACGCTGCTGACGGTGGCCACCCACATCCTCAACGGTGGGATCATCTTCTCACCGCCGCGTCCGAAGGTCCGCAACAGCGCCAAGGCCCACATCGCCGCGCTGCTCGCCGCGCTCGCGCTGGTCAAGGCGGCGTCGTACTGGGTGGAGCGCTACGAGCTGACCGCCGAGAACCGCAGCAACATCGTGCGCGGGGCGACGTACACGACAGTCCATGCCAGCCTGCCGGCCATCGTCCTCCTCGGGCTGATCGCCCTCCTCACAGCCGGGACGTTCCTGTCGACGCTGAAGACCGGCTCGTGGCGGCTGCCGATCGTCGCCTCGGGATTGTGGGCGGTGATGGCGCTCGTCGGCGGGATCATCTACCCCGCGGTGATCCAGGCGCTCGTCGTCGACCCGAACCAGCGTGAGCGGGAGGCGCCGTACATCGAGCGCAACGTGCTGGCAACGCTCCATGCCCTCGGCATCGACCAGGTCGATCGTGTCAACCTGCCGATCAACGACCTGTCGACCGCTCAGGTCACCGCCGGTAGCTCCTCGCTGCAGAACGCCCGGCTGCTGAAGGCCGACGCGGACATGGTCAGCCGCTTCCGCAGCGACGAGGGCCTGCGCGCCGGGCTGACGATCAACGACCTCGACATCGACCGCTACGTGATCGACGGCCGCCAGCAGCAGGTGGTGCTCGGCGCCCGTGAGCTCGACCTCAGTTCGGTCGCCAACAAGACGTGGCAGGGCAAGCACCTGATCTCGACGCACGGCTGCGGCCTGGTGGTCGCCCCGGCCGGCCAGGTCGACAGCAACGGGCGTCCCGTGTACTCGGACGCCACGCTGGCGCGGCCCGAGCTGTACTTCAGCGACGACATCAGTGGCTACGCGATCGTCAACACCGCGGTCGGGGAGGAGACGTGTCCTGGACAGGCGGATCCCGGGGCGTACTCAGGCACTGGCGGCGTGAAGCTCGACTCGGTGTTCAAGCGGCTGGCGTTCGCCCTCGACTACCTCGACTACAACCTCATCGGCTCGAGCGCGATCAACGACGGCTCGCGGCTGATCTCGGTCCGCCGCATCCAGGACCGGGTCCGATCGTTGGCGCCGTTCCTGCAGTTCGACGGCGACCCCTACCCGGTGGAGCTCGACGGTCGGGTGCTGTGGGTCGTCGACGGGTACACGACGTCGGACCTGTACCCGTACGGTCAGAACGGCGACCGCTCGCAACTGACGTCATCGAGCGGGTTGACCCAGCCGTTCAACTACATCCGCAACAGCGTGAAGGCGGTCGTCGACGCCTATGACGGGACGACGACGTTCTATGAGATGGACAGCACCGACCCGGTGCTCAAGGTGTGGGAGTCGGCGTTCCCCGGGCTGTTCCGGTCGAGCCTCGGAGATGCCGGCGGGACTTGCCGAGCACCTCCGCTACCCCGAGGAGCTGTTCCGCGTCCAGACCGCGGCGTACTCCAAGTACCAGCTGCCGCCGAGCCAGTTCTTCGATCGCAACGGGGCGTGGTCGGTCGCCCAGGCGCCGCTGAGCCAGGCCCAGGCGACGACGGCGGGCACGGCCACCGCGACACCGGTGACCGACGCCAGCAGCCAGCAGCAGGCGTTCTCCGACGAGTCCGCTTCGGCGAAGTTCGTGCCGTACTACTCGATGTTCCAGGCGCCCGGGCAGACGACGTCGACGTTCGAGCTGTACCGCCCGTTCGTGCCGTTCAGCACCAACGACGATCGCCGCGAGCTCCAGGCGTTCATGACCGCGAGCAGCGATCCAGCCACCTACGGGCGGTTGATCGCCTACACGGTGACCGACGATCCGTTGCCGAACGGGCCGCTGCAGGTCGCCAACACGATGGCCCAGGATCCGTTGATCTCCCAGCAGGTGACGCTGATCGACCAGCGCGGCTCGCAGGTGGTGCTCGGTGATCTGCAGATGATCCCGGTGTCCGGCGGGATCATCTGGATCCGCCCGATGTTCTCCGAACCGAACGGTGGGTCGCAGCCGCTGATGAAGTTCGTGCTCGCCAGCTACAACGGCAGCGCGACGTTCGGCGAGAGCATCGGTGAGGCAGTGGACAAGCTGTTCCCCGGCTTCGACGTCGACCTCGGCGACCGCGTCAACGTCGCCGGCGAGGTGCCCGGCGGTGGCGACGACAGCGGCGGCGACAACGGGACCGGCACGCCGTCGACGACCACCCCCTCGACCGGCTCGTCGACGTCGGTGCCGCCGACGACCGGCGCGGGCGAGACGCCGGAGGAGCTGCTCGCCGAGGCCAACCGTCTGTTCGGCGAGGCGGATGCCGCGTTACAGGCCAAGGACCTCACCGGCTATTCGTCGAAGGTCGACCAGGCACGCCAGCTGGTCCAGCGGGCGTTCGATCTGATGCAGGCATCGACGTCGACGACCTCTACCTCGACATCGGCGCCGCCCGGTTCGACGGTGACCGCGTCCGGCTCGTCCGTCCCGCCGACGACGAGCTGACGCCCGGGCGGCTTCGGCGGCCGTGAGCTGCCGTCAGCGGTTGGCGTTGCGGCCGAGCTGCTCGGCGAGCACGGCGACGTCCTCGCGAACGGCGATCTGGAAGCGAGTCTGCTCGTTGGCGAGCCGGATCTGTCCGGCGCGCAGCTCGTCGACCTGCTCCGGCGTGACGACGACGGCCGGCGAGGAGACGGCAAGCGCGTCGAGATCGCCGGCGAGCCCAGTGAGCCTTTCGTCGATCCCGCGAGCAGCGGCGACCATTCGACGGTCGAGTGCCGCCAGCGACGCGGCAAGTTCCCCGTGGGCGGTCGACTCCGTCGCCAGCCGGGCAAGCTCGCCGTCGATCGCGCCGAGCTGTGAGCCGATCTCGTCGAGCCGCGCCGCCTGGGCGTCGAGCGCCGGGCCGTGCTCGGGCAGCTTGTCGAGCCGGGCCTGCAGCTCGTTCAAGCTGTCGGTGTGGTCGGGGAGCAGGTCGATGCGACGGTGCAGGGCGCCGAAGCGCTCGTGCGGATCCGGCAGTGCGTCGACCCGCTCGCGCGTCTCGTCGAGGGCGCCGCGCAGTTCGGAGAGCTGGGCGCGCATCTCCTCGATGCGCCGGGCCAACGGCGTGATGCACCCGAAGCGCCGCTCGATCTCCTCGAACCGCCCGTCGACCGCCGCCTGATCGGCGAACCCTCTCGCGTCGGCGCGCGCCGCAGCCAACTGCCGCGCCAACGATTCTCGTGCCAGCTCGGCCTGATCGAGCCGCGCCCGCAGCGCACACACGTCGCCCTGAAGCGCCACCAGCTCCGCCAACGACGCCTTTCCCTTGCCGAACAATCCCATGCCAGCGCTCCAACGCCCCGGGGGTTGCGAAACCAGGACGCCGGTCGCTATCGTACTTCCCCTACTCCGACGCGGGGTGGAGCAGCTCGGTAGCTCGTCGGGCTCATAACCCGAAGGTCGCAGGTTCAAATCCTGCCCCCGCCACCAACGAAACACCAGGTCAGAGGTCCTTTCCGAGAAATCGGAGAGGGCCTCTCTGGCGTCTCAGGGGCCGATGTCTAACGGAATGTCTAACGGACGGTGTGTGCGGACCCGGTTCATAGTGGACATCGTGGCCCCGGTAGCTGGTTGACAGTTCTGGGACGCGGCCCCGGTTCCTGGGCGACAGTGGCCCCGGTAGCTGGTTGACACTTGAGGGTCCGCGTTGCGGCGGTGGCCACCTTCTTCGCTGTGGATGTACGCGTCCGCAGATTCGGGGGAGGCCCGTCGTGTTGGTGGAGCTCAACGTGGTGGAGCAGCGCTATCAGGCTGTGCTGGAAGTCCTGAAAAAAACGACGAGTGAGTCCCATCACGTGGTGTAGGAGGCCTCGACCATCGCTGGGGTGATGGTGGTCATCGTGCGATTCTCGGAAGCGACCAAGCCAACGAGAAGGACGCACGATGACCACCCGAGAGTTTGCCCTGTCTGACCTTGCCGCGCGGCTTGCCGGCAGCGACGCGTCGTTGTCGACGTCGTTGCGCGACATCCTCGCCGCCGCGTTGCAGGAGCTGATCGAAGCCGAGCTCACCGCGACGATCGGCGCCGGCCCCGGCGAGCACAGCCCGGAGCGCACCGCGTTGCGCAACGGGCACCGCCCCAAGCTGGTCTCCACGCCGGCGGGTGACGTCGAGGTCGCGATCCCGAAGCTGCGCACCGGCAGCTTCTTCCCCGAGTTGCTCGAGCCGCGCCGACGCGTCGACCGTGCCCTGTGGGCGGTGATCATGACCGCGTACATCACCGGTACCTCGACCCGGAAGGTCGACGACCTCGTCAAAGCGCTCGGCTGCGACTCGGGCGTGTCGAAGTCGACCGTGTCACGGATCTGCGCCGGCATCGACGCCGACGTCAACGTGCTGCGCACCCGCCGGCTCGATCACCAGCCGTTCATCTACGTCTGGCTCGACGCCACCTACGTCCACGTCCGCGAGCACCGCCACGTCGTGTCCAAGGCCGTCGTGATCGCCACCGGCCTACGCGCTGACGGGCACCGCGAGGTACTCGGTGTCGACGTCGGCGACTCGGAGAACGAGACGTTCTGGCGCGAGTTCCTCACCAGCCTGACCGACCGCGGCCTGGGCGGTGTGCGCCTGGTCGTGTCCGATGCGCACGCCGGTCTGGTCAAGGCGATCCGGCGCAGCCTGCAAGGCGCCGCCTGGCAACGCTGCCGCGTCCACGCGATACGCAACCTGCTCGCCGCGGCCCAACACCGCCACCGTCAGATGATCGCCGCCCTGATCCGCACCGTGTTCGCCCAACCCGACGCCGACACCGCCCGCGCCCAGCTGCGCGGTGTCGTCGACCAACTGCGCCCCTACGCGCCCGCAGTCGCCGAGCGGCTCGAAGCGATGGAGGCAGACGTGCTCGCCTACACCGGCTTCCCGCCAGCGCACTGGTCGAAGATCTGGTCGAACAACCCAATCGAACGCCTCAACCGCGAGCTCAAGCGACGCACCGACGTCGTCGGGATCTTCCCCGACAAGCAGTCCGTGATCCGTCTCGTCGGAGCCCTCCTCGTCGAGATCAACGACGAGATGATCGCCGCCGAACGCCGCTACATCGCCGCCGCTTCCGTCGCCGAGCTCACCGACAACAACGCCGAACTAGCCTTGCCCGCAGCACCCCGAAACTGACCCACAGCCGACGGGAACGCACGTGGTCACCTACACCACGAGACGGGACGCCATCTGAACGACGGCGCGTCGGTGATCGACGTCGCGCGTCGTCACGGTGTCGCTCGTCAGACGGTGCACGGCTGGTTGCGCCGTTACGCGGCCGAGGGGCTGGGCGGGTTGGCTGATCACAGCTCGAAGCCGTTGTCGTGTCCGCACCAGATGCCGCCGGAGGTGGAGGCGCGGATCGTGGAGATGCGTCGGGCTCATCCGGGGTGGGGGCCGCGCACGATCCTGGTGTGGCTCGATCGTGATGGTGTGTCGCCGTTGCCGGGCCGCTCGTCGGTGGAGCGTTGTCTGATCCGTCATGGGGCTGGTCACCCCGCAGGCCCGGAAGCGGAAGCGGTCGGACTACAAGCGGTGGGAACGGTCTCGGGCGATGGAGTTGTGGCAGATGGACATCGTTGGCGGGGTGCGCATCGTTGATGGGTCGGAGGCCAAGATCGTGTCGGGCATCGACGACCACTCCCGCTTCGTCGTGAGCGCCCGGGTGGTCGCCAGGGCGACGGCGCGGCCGGTGTGCGACGCGCTCGAGCACACGATGGGCGCCCACGGTGTGCCGTCGCAGATCTTGACGGACAACGGCAAGGTGTTCACGGCCCGGTTCGGGCCGGGCCCGGGTCCGGTGTTGTTCGACAAGATCTGTGTGGACAACGGGATCAAGCACATTCTCACTGCGCCGCGGTCGCCGACGACGACGGGCAAGGTCGAGCGGTGGCATAAGACGATGCGCCGCGAGTTCCTCGACGGCAAGGTCTTCGACTCGATCGGCCACGCCCAAGCCGAGCTCGACGCCTGGGTCCATCACTACAACCACGTCCGTCCGCATCAGTCGCTTGGTGGTGTCGCTCCGATCGAACGGTTCCGCCTCGCCGAGCCGCGTGAGCGCCCGGCCACACCGCTCCCGGAGCCGGCCACGACCTCGGGGCCGGTGACGACCAGGCGGGTCAGCAAGCCGGCACGATCGGGTTCGCCACCGTCACCTACAAGGCCGGGACATGGTTGGCTGGGCAGACCGTCGAGGTCGTCTGTGAGGGCGGGCTCGTGCAGATCCACCACCGAGGCGTGTTGGTCGCGACGCACGCTCGCCGCCACCCGCTCGACAAGCAGACCGCCGGCGTCGAACGGAACCGCAAGCCGCGACCGGCGCGGCGGGCGGTGTCGTCGCCGTCGGTGACCCGCAAGGTCGACTCGTCGGGGAACGTGTCGTTCGCCGGGGCGAACTACCGGGTCGGCAACGCCTACCGCCGCCGCCAGGTCCAAGTCGCTGTCGTTGGTGACACCGTCGAGATCAGCGTTGGCGAACAGCTGATCCGCAGCCACCGGGCCAAGCACGACCGCACCCGCGAACACGGAGCCCTCGCTAACCCCGGCGGCCGACCCCACCGCACCAACGCCGCCTGACCAGCCGCCCGCGGGTTCGGACTGTCACCCAGCTACCGGGGCCAACCTGTCGCACGGGTACCGGGGCTTGACATCTAACGGACGGTGTCTGACGGACGGCTTTCGAGGTCCGGGCGGCGCCTACTCCTGACCCGCCTTGCCACTTGGGCTCCCGAACCGCCGCGGTGCCGCTTGTGTCCGCGACCGTCCGCGAGGCGGCCTGTTCAGGCGTCTGTGTCACCTCGGGATCGCACCAGTCCGATGAACTCGTCTGCAGCATCGGCAGCGCACCCGATGTCGAGGAGCAGTGGGCGGACCTCCTGTATGAGCCAAGTCCCGTCCCCGACGGTGCGCGACCGCGCCGTTTGGATGGCCGTGCTGAGACGCTGGCGGGCGGCGTCGAATCCACGACCTCGCCCTTCGATCAGCAGCGTGGTGTTGCCCGCTTGCCTGACCTCGAGCACCTCCGTTGGCTCGCTCGCCTGAGGGCGCGGCAGCTCGTGGACGAATAGCCCAGTGAACTCGGCGGGAGCGTCGCCGAGGTCGGCCCCGATGGTCACCAGTCGGTGCTGGCGCGGCCACCATCGATCGACCGGAATCGAGGGATCAAGAACCACGACGGAGCCAGTCCCGGCCGGCGAATCCTCCGTGACCTTGCGAATCCGGCGCCTGGCGGTCGAAAGATTCTGCGCGGCTCTACGACCGCTGACGACGACGATCGACCGGTTCAGCTCCGCGGCGAGGCACTCCCAGCCTTCGAGCGACAGGTCGAGAAGGCTTTCCGTCACTGAACCGCCCATCACGCCGGAGAGCGTTAGTCTCAGCTCCGATCGGACGGCATCGACAGTCGCGGGGCCGAGTTCTGCGTGTCCAGTGACGGTGTGGAACTTCACAGCCTTGTCACCCTTACGGGCGCTGAGTCTGAGCTCGACAGCATCAAAGCTCAGCGACTGCGCGGTTGATTGGTCCGAAAGGTCAAGCTTGCCGCCGACCGCCGCGATCGAGCCGATTGCACCGCCTGCCTCGACCGCGCCAGTGCAGTTCGTGAGGTTGAGGGTGCCGATAGAAGCGCCGTCGATGCGGAGCTTCAATACGCAATCGCCGATCGCCACCTCGCGCGTCTCCATGCCGAGCAATTCGACCGCCTGGAGGGTCGATCTCGCGATCTGGACGCGTGGCCGCCGAAGTCGAGCCACTCGCCGCCCCTGCCAATCGAGGTCTCTTGCCACCTCGCGAGCTACCAGGAGCGCCTGCGCGGCGTTGTCCGCCGCAGATGTGGAGGGTTCGTCTCGTCCGACCGGTGTTCGAGCCCGGGACAGCTCGAAGAACTCCTGATAAATGCGGCCGTCAGTGAAGCCCATTGAACCTAGGAAGTAGATGTACTCCCAGCGCAGAGGCTCGCGGAGTCGGGCGGAGCTCTTGCCTTCGAGTTCGTGGCGGATTCGTCGAGCGACGAAAAACTCTTGATACGAGCGATGGATGAACTCCAAGTTGCCCTGTTCGTCGACGGTCAGGAACGAGCAGGTGCGTAGATCGGTCAGGACCTCATCGATGTCGTGCTCGTGGCTCGCCGGGTAGGCGCGTTTCGCCACGGCGGCGAGGTCGGCGCGCTCTACGCGGAGCACATCATCGCGATGCATCAGCAAGGCGCACTCCTCCGCGAAGCGCATGCGGACCTCGTACGGCAGCAGATTTCGACGGTTCTCTACGTTCTCCCAGTCGCGCTCAAGCTGCACTTGGGCGTAGGCCTCATAGAGGCCGGCAGGACCGTCGGACATCGACTGCTGGCTGGGGGTGATGTGCCCTTCGACAATCGAGGCCACGGCCATGTCAAGGATGATGGGCCGCGAGATGAGGTCGGACAGGTCGTAGACGCTGTCGAGGAACGAGCGCACCTCCTGAGCTGACGTCGCAACGGATTCGAGGTCGGCGGAGGCCAACTCCAGGAAGTGGTCGATCTGACTGCTCTCGAGCCTGTCAAGGCGGTAGGTGGCGACATGCGGGTCGAGTGGTGTCGCCGGGCCGGTCTCCCGATACCGGTCGGCCAGTCGGGTCACCAGTCGATCGACGCGTTGGGTGTTCGGCGTAGGTGAGCTCAGGCGTGCCCTGCCGCTGCGGATCGTCGCAAGGAGAGTCCGGTACTCCTCAAGGCTTGCGAAGTAGCTCGGACGACTCGTGAGCACGGCCGGCGAGCGGCTGAACAACAGTGGGCTGATGCCACTGAGCATCTGCACGCGGGTGGTCTCGGACGCCCGCAGCGTGATCTCGTCGAACCCGTCGAGCAACATCACAAACCGGCCGTCGCCCAGGAGACTCCAGAAGGTCTCAGCCGGCAGGTCAAGCCCCAACTCGGACCGGACAACGTCGAGAACGACCTGTTCGACGTTGAAGTTGGCAGAAACGTCGCGCAGCTTCAGGAGCACCGGCACCGGAGCGTTCGGCTGCTCAGAGCGTCGGCCGATGGCCAACGCCTTGATCCGCTCGAGCATCGTGGACTTGCCGGATCCGTAGTCAGCGAGCACGACGATTGCGAGATGCGGGTTGGCTACCGCGACGTCCAGAAGGCTGGTCGAGGGCAACCGACCGGTTGCTTGCGCATCGTCGGGGGTATCGAGATCCAGGAGCGTCGCCTGGACCTCGACGTACATCTTGTTGATGGGTTTGGATCGGTAGTGGTCCAGCCAACGGCCCAGTGCAGCGTCGGGGTTGAAAAGCTCACGCTCCAATTCCTCGAAGCTCATGAGCCGGGTTCGCGGTAACGGTTCGACGAGTTGGCGGCTGTTCTTCGTCACCGTTCCCGTGGTCACGAGGTGCATCTGGTGGAACGCGCCGTTGCCTGTCAGAAGCTGCGACGTGGCGGCGAACTCGCGTACCTCAGCGATCGGCAGCGTCCCGTGCGGGTGGTCCTTGACCTCAACGCCGATCCGGATCAGTCCGAGCGGACCCAGGTGTTGCTCGGCAACCAGGTCGATCTGCGAACCCTGAACGAGAACGTCACGTGTGACCGTGTAGCCCAGTGCCCGGTACAGAGTGGCCACTCGTTCCTCCGCTGCGCGCCACCCCGGACCGGACTCCGCAGTCTCATCCATCTCTGACCGGAGCGACCGATTTCCTGCCCCGCACGTCGTCACCCATCACATGAAGCGTAGGTGAGGCGGTTGAGCCGGGACGGTGAGGCACGGACCGAGAAGGCCGCAGTTCGCACATGCCCAGCCGTGCCACTAGACGGCCGGCCGCGGGCGATGACCACCGCGTTCATGCCTGCCGTGGGCTGCTCCGCGCGAGGAGCGTTACGAGAGACTCATCCGCCGGCGGGCGCTCAGCCGCTCGTGCCGAGTTCGCGTTCGATCTGTGCAATCGTGGGGAGTGCGGTCTGCAGCGGCTCGGGGAGTGACTCGACGAGCCGGTACTCGGCGATGCCGAGCGGCTTGGAGCTGTCCTCGAGGGCGTACTCGGCGACGACTTCGTTCTTGCTCTTGCACAGCAGCAAGCCGATCGTGTTGCCGTCGACGGCGGGATCGCGGAGTTGTCGGTCGACGGCGGTCATGTAGAAGCCGAGTTGGCCGAGGTGCTCCGGCTTGAACCTCGCGGCCTTGAGCTCGACCACGACGTAGCGGTGCAGCCTGACTTGGTAGAAGAGCAGGTCGAGCCAGAAGTCGTCGCCTCCCACCTCGACGTGCACCTGGCGACCGACGAAGGCGAACCCGGCACCCATCTCCAGCAGGAACTCGGTGACGTGCTCAACGAGGGCGGCCTCGACGGCACGCTCCTCGGACTCTTCCCCGAGACCGAGGAAGTCGAGGCGGTACGGGTCCTTCAATGACTCACGGGCGAGATCGGTGTTCGGCGCCGGGATCGTCGTCTCGAAGTTCGTGATGGCTCGGCCTTGGCGCTCGAGGGAGCGGCGTTCGATCTGGATCGTCAGGAGGTTGCGCGACCATCCGTGCCGGACGGCCGACTCGGCGTAGCGCAACCGCTCGTCCGGGGAGGTGAGCCTGGAGAGCAGCACCAGGTTGTGGCCCCAAGGCAGTTTCCCAACAGCTTGTTGGGAGATTGCGTCCGCCGGCCAGGCGGCGGCGAACACGCGCATGTAGTCGAGGTTCGTCCGCGAGAACCCCTTCATGTCCGGGAACGCGGCGCGCAGGTCGTGCGACAGTCGCTCGGTGATCTTGCGACCCCAGCCCTGCGTCTCGCGCCGATCGAGGATCTCCCGCCCGATCTGCCAGTACAGCCGCAGCATCTCGCTGTTCACGGCGAGCGCCGCACGCTGCTGGGCCGCGGACACACGGGTCTTCAGATCGGCGAGCCACTCGACATAGCCCTCGGGTGGCTCGATGAGCGCAGGAGGCTGCTCGATCCTCTCTTCAGGGTGATCTGGGGTCTCCGACATGCCGGCGCGCCTACTCCTCGTCGATGGCGAAGATCAGGTGGCCGACGATCGAGTGCGCCCGGGCGACCGAGGTGATCGCGTCGTCGACCATCGCGCTCGCCGCCACGGCGAGCGCATCGATCTCGGTTGCGGCCACGTCCAACGGTCGGCCGTCGTCGCTGCCGGTCGCTCGGCTCGTCGTACGGCCGAGCTCCTCGATGACCTGGGTGAGCGTTCCGAGCAGCAGCGTGATCGAGCCGAACGACGCGTAGACCGTGGCGGGATCATGTCGATCGGGTCGCTCGTGACACCACGCGCGGAGCGCTTCGTAGGCGACGTCGAGGTGGTTGACTCGCCCGGTCATCGCTGGTCCTTCGCGTCGCCGAACACGACCTTGGCGAAGATGTGCGCAGCGTCGGCCTGCATGCCGGGAAGGATGTGCTGATACACGCTCATCGTGAAGGCGACGTTGGCGTGGCCCAGGCGTTCGCTGACCACCTTCGCCGGCACGCCCTCCTTCAGCAGGATCGTCGCGTGAGTGTGGCGCAGATCATGGAACCGGATCCTTGGCACGTCGGCGTCCGCGACGAGTCGATCGAACGTCTGGCTGAACAGGTCGGGATGCACCGGACTGCCGTCGGGGTCGGCGAACACAAGCGAGTCGTCCTTCGGGCGCAGTCCGAGCGCCACCCGTTCCTGCAGTTGGGTCTTGCGCCATGCCCGCAGCACGGTCACCGTCCTCGGGTCGAGGTCGACGGTGCGGCGTGACATGTCGGTCTTCACTTCGGAGATCTCGATCTCGTAGGCGACGTTGAGCACGGTGTGCCGGACCGACAGCCGCAACCCCTCGAGGTCGATGTCTTCCCAGCGGATACCGAGCACCTCACCTCGCCGCATCCCGGTGCTCGACGCGAGATAGATCGCCGGGTAGAGCCGGTTGTCGGTGATGCCCTCGATGAACGAGCGCAACTGCTCGGCAGTCCACACCTTCATCGGCCGTCGCGGCACCGACGACAGCTTCGGCGCGTCGGCGAGGTCGGCGACGTTGCGCTGCACGCTGCCCTTGCGTTGGGCGTCGGCGAGCGCCTTGCGAATGATCGTGTGGATGTAGCGAACGGTCTTGACCGACAGCCCGCGCGGCTTGCCGGTCTTCTTGCCGTTGAGCCTGCCGTCCTGCAGGAGCCCGGCGTAGAACTCGTCGAGGTCCTCGGGCGTCAGCTTCTGCAGCGCGATGTTGCCGATACGCGGGACGACGTGGTTGTCGACGTTGCGGGTGTATGAGTCGAAGGTCGACCGTCGGAGCTGGGCTCGCTTCGTGGGCAACCAGCGCTCGGTGAGGTAGTCCCCGAGCGTGATGCGGTCGGGGGCCCTGTAGTCGCCGTCGTGGTGGCGCTTGACGAGATCGCCGAGGATCTTCTCGGCGCCCTTGCGCGTGTCGCCCGCCGGATACCACCGGTGGCGCTCCTTCTTGGTGGCGGGATCGACGCCTTCGTAGACGACGGCGTAGTAGCGACTGCGACGCTTGACGATGTGGCCTCTCATGCGATGTCGACTCCCGGGACGCACGGCCGACCGCTGTCGACCTGAGTGAGCCGCGGCGCACGCTGGACGTGCGCCGCGGCTGACGGGGGACGGAACCAGGCTGCGTCTCCGACGGCTGGCCGTGGACCGTAGCCAGCGGCCACTGCGGAAACCGTTGTACCCACGGCTCAGACCGCCGCGATGGAGTGCTCGCGGATGATCCGCTCGACGGCACTCGCCGGCACGACGATTCGGCGGCCCAGCCGGACCGCTGGGAGTTCACCGCGGCGAACGAGCGAGTAGCCGAGTCCGCGTGAGATCCCGAGTCGACGGCTGGCTTCCTCGACGGTGATCGTCAGCGGCTCGCTCCTGTCGTTGTTGTCCACGCCTTCTGACCCACCCGCGAGAGGGCTCGCCGTTACGCGCTCCCGGCGGGGTGCCGTGGCCCGCCTGCGGCGGGTGTGCCGTGGCGGTCCGCCGCCGAGCCGGCGTCAAGCCCCTCCGCAAGCTCCGGGGCCAAGCCCTTCGGGTGGACTCCGGCTCGTCGGCGGACCTTGTGCCCCGTAGGGGCAAGGCCCGGCCATCCGGTCGGGCCGGCCCGCTCGGCGGGGACCGGACCTTTCGGGGAAGTCGGCCGGTCCCCGTCGGGCGCTCGACACCCCAAGGAGCACCCGATGAGCAACGTCTTTCCGATCACACGCCCGGCCCGGCACGGCGAGCCGTGGCCCGACCACATCACTGTCGTCGCCTGGCGCGACCCGGTGATCGAGTAGGCGACCGGCGCGATCGACACGACCAGCGACGAGTTCCTGACGTGGTGGACTGCCACACTCGGGCCGAGCTCGGTGCTCGTCGCCCGTCATCTCGCGTTGTACGCGGCCGACGGTGAGGTGGAGTGGCCGCTCGACGACCTCGCTGGCACGTTTGGCCTCGGCCGCACCCAGCTCGGTCACACGCTCGACCGGCTCAACCGGTTCAGCGTGATCGCCCGTCACGGCTCGACGGTCGCGGTGCGGATGATGCTCGGCCCGCTCAGCCGCCAGCAGTTGGAGCGCCTGCCGCGCTACCTGGCCGACGCTACACGCGGTGACCGTCATGCAACCCGATGACGACTGGTACACGCTCGCCGCGTGCCGCGGTCTACCGACCGCGATGTTCTTCCCACTGTCCGACGCTCAGGCCGGCAAGGCGCTCGCGGTATGCGCCCATTGCCCGGTGCGCGCCGCATGCGCGGAGCATGCCCTCGACGCCGGCGAGGAGTACGGGATCTGGGGCGGCCGCACCGAGACCGAACGCGCCCGCGCCGTCCGCTGCCGCGCTGCGGCACACGGACCGCGACGCCGTGGCCCGGCGTCACCGCTGTCCGACGACGACCTGCTCGACCTCGTCTGGCACCTCGACCCCAAGCAGCCGGCGGCCGACCAGATCCGTCGCCGCCTCGGCGTGAGCATCCCCACCGCCTACAAGTACCTGCACCGCGCACTGCGCCTCGGCGCGATCGAGCAGCGCGGCCGCCACCTCTACCCGGCGAGCTGACCCGGTGCCGGACGCGTCCACGGTCGCGTCCGGCGGCGGGCCGGTCAGCGTGCCGTGGCCGCCTGCGGCGGGGTGCCGTGTGGGCTGGATGTCACGTCCCCAGGATTCGTCGCTCGAACCAGGGCGATCGACGGCCAGTGCGCGCTGGCGTTCCGCTGCGGCGAAGGGCGTCGAACACTGCTGAGCGTCCGTGCCCGGTCAGCAGCGAGATGTGCACCGCCGACAGTCCGACTTTGCTGTAGAGAGCGACGACGAGCTGCTCGATCAACGGCCCGGGATGTGGGAATCGTTTGGGGAGCGATCCACCACGTCGCCTCAGCGGAACGTCGTGCGCGCGAAGGACTGCGACGACGTCGGCATCGGCGTACAGCTCGTCGAGGATGATCACCGCATCAGAGGTGCCTCGTCCGGACTCGCGTACCGGGATGCGGTGGGTGTGCAGCGCGAACACGACGAGGGTCGGATCCATGCCGAGCTCCGCGCCGATCTGCGCGGCCGACCACTCCTCGGTGATGTACAGGCGGCGCAGTTCGACCGGGTCGATGTCGACGGACACTCCCGCCGTCGCCCGCGAGCTGGCGACCTCGAGCTCGTAGTGCTTGCACCACTTCGTGACCCTCGCCAGCGAGACCTGATGACGTGTCGCAATCTCAGCGCGCGTCACGCCCGCAGCGAGCAACCGCTCAAGGCGCTTCCTCGAGATCGGAATCTGCAGCGGATGGATTGGGCGACGAATGCCTGCCCCACGTCGGCGGTGCACCACCTGCGAGACCGCGACATCGAACATGGCTGCGATCTCCTCATCACTGCGCCCCGAGCGAACGAGGGCCGCCAGGCGCTCATCGGAGATGTCGAGCGTCGCATGACTCGGTCGCGGCGGCAGCCCGAACTCGCGCGCTGCGAACTTGACGTGACGATCCGACAGGCCAAACTCTGCGGAAAGCTCATCGAGCGGAACACCCGACTCGTACTGAGACTTGAAGCGTCGACGGTCGATGCTGGTTGGTTCGAAGCCGCGTCGAATCACTGCGTGCCCGTGGAGGACCGCTCGTACTCGCGGCACGGACACGCCGAGACGCGCAGCGGTGTCGACGATCGATAGGCGCTGGTCGACGTAGCAAGCCAGGACCTCCGACTCGTCGAGTGGAAGCTGTCGCACTTTCGCAGGCCGACGTTCGACACCGGCTCGCCGGAGCGAGCGGATCACGGTGTTCGCGGCGACGGAGTAGGTCGCGCCGATCTCAGCGGCTGTCTCGTCGCCATCGAGATAGCGATGCACCCACACCTCGAACGGCGGAAGCTTCCGGCGATCGTGCAACTCGAGTCCGGCATCACGAACGACGTCAGCGACGACCTGGGTGTGGACGCCCACCCGGCGAGCGATCGCGTTCCTCGATCGCCCCAACCGGTGTAGCTCGAGAATCTCGGCGACGAGTTCAGGCGGTCGGCGCTCGGCTCGTTCAGCTTGGAGGCGCTCGGGCCTGGCGCGAGCGGGCCGACGCTCGATGCCGTGCCGTCGCAGCAGGAGAAGCACGCGCGAGTCGTTCAGCCCGAACCGTTCAGCGATCTCGACCATCGTCAGGCCTTGCGCGCGGTAGAGCTCGACGAGTTCCTCTCGGGACGGAACACGTACGCCGGCGCGGTCGTCGTTCGCTGCCACTTGCTCGGCGCGGGTGCGCATCGTCACGCCGGCGGCGATCAACACTCGGCGCACCTTGCTCTGGTGGATTCCCAGTCGTTGCCCAATGGACGCGTTCGACTGCCCGTCGGCGTACCACTGGCACATCTCTTCGACGGGTAGATCAGGCTCGCTCGGTCGCGCTCGACCGCTCACTCGTCCAGCATGCCGCCTCAGATGTCGCGCCTGGAGTTGCATCCGGCCGTCGCGCGAGCGGGTGTGCCGTGTGAGTCGCCCCGGGATCGGTGACTGCTCTACCCCTTGAGAGGATGGAGCAGTGTCAGGTCAGCAGCGGCGGGGTCCGTACCCGCCAGAGGTTCGTGAGCGTGCGGTGCGGATGGTGTTCGAGCACCAGGACGAGTACCCGACGCAGTGGAAGGCGATCGAGTCGATCTCGGCGAAGCTGTCGATCAACCACGAGACGTTGCGGATCTGGGTGCGCCGCGCCGAGACCGACGCCGGCGCTCGGCCGGGGTTGACCACCGATGAGCGTGCCCGGATCCGCGAGCTCGAGCGCGAGAACAAGGAGCTGCGCCGGGCGAACGAGATTTTGAAGGCGGCGTCGGCTTTCTTCGGCGCGGAGCTCGACCGCCAGTCCCGCAAGTGATCGCGTTCATCGACGCGCATCGCGCCCGGTTCGGGGTCGAGCCGATCTGCAGGGTGCTCACCGAGCACGGCTGCAAGGTCGCCCCGAACACCTATTGGGTGGCCCGCAAACGGCCACCATCAGCCCGCGCCCAGCGCGACACCGAACTGATCGTCGAGATCCGTCGAGTCCACGCCGAGAACCTGTTCGTCTACGGCGCCGACAAGATCTGGGCGCAGCTCAACCGGGAAGGCGTCCGTGTCGCTCGCTGCACCGTGGAACGGCTGATGCGCGCCGAAGGCCTGTCGGGCGCCAGGCGCGGCAAGGCGTTCAAGATCACCACCCGCCCCGACGAACGGCAGACGCGACCCGCTGATCTGGTCGAGCGGCAGTTCAAAGCGGCGACGCCGAACCGGTTGTGGGTCGCTGATCTGACCTACGTGAAGACGCACTCCGGCTGGGTCTACGTCGCGTTCATCATCGACGTCTACTCCCGGTTCATCGTCGGCTGGCAGGCATCACGATCGCTGCGTTCCGACTTGGCGATCGACGCGTTGGAGATGGCCGTGTGGATCCGCCAACGAGCCGGAGCCGACCTCACCGGGCTGGTCCATCACAGCGACCGCGGCGTTCAATATCTCAGCGTGCGCTACTCCGAACGACTCGCCGACAACGACATCGTCGCCTCCGTCGGCAGCCGCGGTGACAGCTATGACAACGCGCTTGCCGAGAGCTTCAACGGGCTCTACAAGTGGGAGCTGATCCACCAGCACGGACCATGGCGCGGTCTCGACGACGTCGAGTTCGCCACCCTCACCTACGTCGACTGGTTCAACCAGCGACGCCTCCACGGCGAGATCACTAACGACGCCACCTACACCACACCGGCCGAGTTCGAGACCGCCCATTACCGTCAACCACAACCAGCGGTCGAGGCCGCCACCCAATAGCCCCAGCAGTCACGCGACCCGGGGCGACTCAGTGGCCGCCTGCGGCGGGGTGCCGTGTGGGCCGACGCGCGGTCGCTGTCAAGCCCCTCCGCAAGCTCCGGGGCCGAGCCCTTCGGGTTGACAGCGCCCGCTTCAGCGGCGGCCCCGCCTGTACGGCGATGCCCGGCAACCGGCCGGGCGCAGCCCATGGAGGTTCCCCATGCCCGACAGCGACACCATCGCTCCGCTTCGACCGCCCGGCGTCCAACCCGCCCTGTTCCACGTGCCGTGCGCCGGCCCGCCCACCTACACCGTGTTCGACCGCGACGGCCGACCGCACACGCACACCGCATCACTCGGTGTCGCCGCAACCGCAGCCCGGTTCCTCGTCGCCGAGCACGGCGAAGCGTGGGTCCGTTCCGCCGACGACACCACCGCACGCATCACCCCGACGGGCGTCACCAGCGACCGACCCGACCACCCCTGGGTCACCACCCTCACCGCAACCATGGAGACGACACGATGACCACCACCGAACCCGCCACCGGCCTCACCGCCGACACCACCGAGCCGGAACTGTGCTGGCTCGACCTCGCCCACCTGGCCCCGCATCCGGACAACCCGCGCACCAACCTCGGTGACCTCAGCGAACTGGTCCGCTCGATCAACGCCCACGGCATCCTCGAACCGCTCGTCGTGCTCCCCGCCGACGGCAACGGCATGCACCTCATCGTCGCAGGACACCGCCGCCACGCCGCCGGACTCAAAGCCGGAGTCGTCACCGTCCCCGTCGTCGTGCGACCGATGACCCCCGCCGAGACGGTCGAGGCGATGCTGTCCGAGAACGTCAACCGTTCCGACCTGACCGTGGCCGGACTGGGCGGAATTGCATCTGATGCATCATTCGGCGCGGCTGCGGAGTGTGAATGTAGGCGTTGCTGGGGGTTCGCCGAGGGATGCCGGCGCCGGTCAGTGGCGCCTTGGGGGCGGTGCTGACCTGGGGGTCCGTGGGGTGTGTGGCGTTTGATGCAACAATGTTGCGGTGGGATCGGGGGTGGGTTTGCCGGGTTCGGCGGGGATGGCGTTGGCCGCCGGGGTGGTCCAGTTGGACCCGGAGCGGGCGGTGTTCGAGGCGATGTTGTCGGGTTGGGCGGCTCAGCAGTTGAGCCGCCGGTTGGCGGAGCCGACGATCCGCCGGCGGGAGTGGGCGGTGCGCCGCTTCGCCGAGTTCACGAACGAGTATCCGTGGCGGTGGGGGCCGGGCGATCTGGAGGACTTCACCGCGGCGTTGCGTTCGGGTGATCGGCCGCGGGCGGCGTCGACGATCCGCGGCTATCACGTCGAGCTCGGCTTGTTCCTCGGTTTCGTGAGCGACCCGCGCTACGGCTGGATTGGTGAGTGCGAGGAGCGGTTCGGGTCGCATCCGGCGCAGATCTGCACGGAATGGAACACGGTTCGCCATGTCTCCGGCTACGAGGGCGACCCGCGGCGACGTCCGTTGACGGGCGACGAGTTGCAGGCGTTGTTCGACCACGCCGACGGCCAGGTCGCCCGGATCGCCGGGCTGGGACGCAAGGGGATGCTCGCCGCGTTCCGTGACGCGACGCTGTTGAAGGTCGTCTACGGCTGGGGGTTGCGCCGCAACGAAGCGGTCCGTCTCGACGTCGCCGATCTGCGGGCGTCGGCGGCGGCCCCGTCGTTCGGCGGATGCGCGGCGGTGCACGTGCGGTGGGGCAAGGCGAGCCGGGGCAGCCCACCGAAGCGGCGCACGGTGCACTCGGTGTTTGGCTGGGCGGTCGAGGCGTTGACCCAGTACGTCGACGAGGTCCGGCCGAGGTTCGGGTTCGGGTCGCATCCGGCGTTGTGGGTGACCGAGCGCGGCAGCCGGCTGTCGGGGCGGGCGCTGGACGGTCGTTTCGCTGTGTGGCGCGACGAGATCGGGCTCGACCCGGCACTCGATCTGCACTGCTTGCGCCACACCTACGTGACGGATCTGGTCGAGGCCGGCTACCCGGAACGGTTCGTCACCGAGCAGGTCGGTCATGCGTGGGGATCGACCACGGCGATCTACACGTCGGTGTCGGACGACTTCAAGAACCGTGTCTTGGCCAAGGCGGTCGCCGGTGCGTTCATCCGGCCGCAGCAGGGAGGTTGACGATGAAACGCAAGATGGGGATCCGCTGGCATCTGCGTGAGCTGATGGCCGCCCGGGGGATGTGGAAGACGACCGATCTGGTCGGGCCGCTCGCCGAGCGCGGGGTGGTGTTGTCGCGCGAGCAGGTCTACCGACTGGTCACCGCCCAACCGGAACGGCTCAACATGGCCGTGCTCGCCGCGTTGTGCGACATCCTCGGGTGTTCCCCGAACGATCTGATCGAGCCGGTCGCCGAGGCCCGCACGGTCCGCAAGAAGGCCGCTGGCGCGACACCGGCGGGGAGCCCCGCGAAGGATCTGCCGTTGCGCCCGGTGCGAGCACGGATCGTCGACGGGCCGACACGGCCCGCGCCGTGAGGTCACCGTTCACGTGTCCGGCCGGGCTGCACAGCCGCTACGACAACTTCACGGCCGCCAAGCCGTGCCGGCCGTGCCAAGCCGCCCGGCGCCTCGCTGACGACATCGACCACGTCACACGGCTGGCGCCGGGCGTCAGCGTCGAGCAGGTCGCTGCCGTGTTCGCCGCGGTCGCGCCACGCCCTCAGCAGTTCGCGCAACTCCACGACTGGCTGCACGCCGACGCTGACGTGTTGCGCTCGGGGAGTTCGACCGCGCCGCAGGTCGCGCAGCGGTTCCTCGCCGGGCTCGCCGACGCCGGGGCCGACGTGGCGCTGCCGGCGTGTCTGCGTTGCGGGCGGGTCCGTCCGCTGGTCGCGCTCGTCGACGGCGGGCGGGTGTGCTTCAACTGCTACCACGCCGGCCGCCCCGAACCCTGCGCCGGCTGCGGGCGCACCCGCCGGGTCGTCACCCGCACCACCGACGGCGCGGCGATCTGTCAGACCTGCCGGACCGCGGACCCGGCCACGTGGCAGCCGTGCGGGCGTTGCGGCACGACTACCCCGACCGTGACGATCATCGACGGGGTGAGGGTTGGGCGGTGCTGCTACGTGCCGCCCGGGCTGCGTTGCAGTGTGTGCGGCCAGGCCAAGGGCGAGCGGCCGTGGCGGACCCGCCGACCGATCTGTGCCGACTGCGCCGCCAAGCCGCACACCCCATGCGCCGCCTGCGGTCTCGACGCCCCGGTTCCCGAGCCCGGCCAGTCGGCGTGCTGTCACCGCTGCGACCAGGGCGCCACCGCCGTCTGCCGGGCATGCGGAATGCCGACGGTCAACCGGGACCGCGATGACCGGCCGCGCTGCGTGGACTGCTACCAGCGGCCGGTGCGCGTCTGCGGCCGTTGCGGCCGCCAACGCGTCATCGTCCGCCTCGCCGTCGGCGACGACCCCGAACTGTGCGGGGTGTGCTGGCACGGCCCGATCGTCGCGTGCGACAGCTGCGGGCTCGAACGCCCCTGCCGGGGCGAACGCACCGGCCTGATGCTGTGTGACCGCTGCCAACGCGCCCGACGTGGCGAACATCGCCAGTGCGCGTTCTGCGGGCACGTCCGGCCGGTCTACGCCCACTGGCCCAACGAGCCGGTCTGCGTCAGCTGCTACCAACGACACCGCGCCACCACCGGAACCTGCCCGGTGTGCCAGCGCCACGGGCGGCTGCTGCGCCACACCCGCGGCCAGCCAACCTGCGGCGACTGCTTGGGGCTCGGCGGTGGGGTGTGCGGGCGCTGCGGCGCCGACAACGAACCGCTGTGGGACCGAGGCCGCTGCCGGCGCTGCTCGCTGGCCGACCGGCTCACCGACCTGTTCGGCGAGCCCGCCACCCGCAACACCCGCGGACTCGACGGCATCCACGACGCGCTCGCCGCAGCACCGTCACCGCGGGCCGTTCTCGACTGGCTCCGCAACCCCGGCCCACGCCAACTCCTCGAATCGATCGCCACCGGCCAGCTCGCCGCCACCCACCACGCCTTCGACCAGCTCGAACCCTCCGCCACCGTCGAGCACCTCCGCCACCTGCTCGTCGCGACCAGCGTGCTGCCCCCACGCGATCCCGTCCTGGCCAACCTCGAACGCTGGATCGACGACCTCATCGACCACACCGCCAACACCGACCACGCCAGCCTGCTGCGCCTCTACGCCCGCTGGAAGATCCTGCCGCCACTACCGCGCCCGAGCCGAACACGGCCCGATCACCGAAGCCACCGGCTACAGCGCCCGCCAACGACTCCGCAGCCCCGCCCGGCTGCTCGAGTTCCTCACCGAACGCCACCCCACACTCGACGCCACCAGCCAGGCCGACATCGACGTCTGGCTCACCAGCACACCCGGCCACATCACCCAGCCAACCCGAGCGTTCGTCGCCTGGGCGATCCGCCGCGGCGCGATCCCACCCGTCGACTACCCCACCACACCCATCGCACGCACCACGCCCACCGTCACCGACGACCAACGCTGGGCCACCGCCCGCCGCCTCCTCAACGACCCCGACATCGCCGTCGTTGACCGCGTCGCCGGCGCGCTCGTGGTCATCTACGCCCAACCCCTCACCAAGCTCAGCCGGCTCACCACCCGCAACGTCACCATCGTCGACGAGCACGTCACGATCAGGCTCGGACGCTCCACAATCGAGCTCCCCGACCCACTCGCCGGCCACGTCCGCGAGCTCATCGACAACCCACCCGGACCCACCACCGCCCGCCTCGACGACGACTGGCTGTTCCCCAGCCGCTACGCGAAAGGACGACCCACCGGAGCCCTCGCGCTCAGCCGCCGCCTCGCCCGCATCGGCATCACCGCCGACCAACACCGCCAAGCCGCCCTACTCCAACTCTGCGCCGAGATCCCCGCCGCCGTCACCGCCGACCTCCTCGGCATCAGCATCAACACCGCCCAAACCTGGGCCCGCCTCGCCGGCCGCGACCAAGCCGACTACCTACAACTCTGGCCATCTCCCCGTTGGCCGGACGGGGTTTATGCTGCTTGATTATACTGTGTTTCCCACTCGATTGGTGGGATATAGCCGAGACTTCCGTGAAGTCTTTTCGTGTTATACCAGTTGATCCAGCGGAAGATCGTTCTGCGGGCGTCGGCGCGGGTCGCGAACACTCGTCCTTGGACGCATTCACGTTTCAGCGATTCCCAGAATGACTCGGCGACGGCGTTGTCCCAGCACACCCCGGTCCGTCCGACCGAGGGGCGCAGCCTGTTGTCGGCGCAGAACGAGAGGTAGTCGTTCGACGTGTACTGCGACCCACGATCCGCGTGCGCGATCACCCCGCTCACGCCGCCTCTGGCAGCGACGGCCATCGACAGGGCGTCGGTGACGAGCTCGGTGCGCATGTGGTCGGCCATCGAGTAGCCGACCAGCCGCCGGCTGCCCAGATCGAGGACCGACGCCAGGTAGAGCCAGCCCTCGCCGGTGGCGATGTAGGTGATGTCCTGGCACCACGCCCGGTCCGGGGCGCCGGGCGCGAAGCCGCGCTCGACGAGGTCCGGGATCACGTAGCCGTCCGGGCCCGGGAACGTGGTCTGGCAGCGTCGCCGCCGGAACCTGCCCGCCATCCCATGGCGGCGCATCAGCCGACGCACCCGCTTGTGGTTGACCGCGAGACCGGCGCGGCGCAGCTCGCGCAGCATCCGCGGGACGCCGTAGTTGCCGTCGGAGGCGTCGAAGATCTCGGCCATCAACGAGACGAGCTCGGCCTCGGCGACCTGACGGTCCGTCGGTGCGCCAGCCTCACGTGTGCGCCAGTCGTAGAACCCCGACGTGGACACGCCAGCCGCCTCGCACGCCGCGGTGACCGGGAACCCGGCTGCCTTCTGGTCGTCGACGCAGCGATAGCGAGTCACAGCATCAACTCCTTCACCCAGAAGGCCATCGATCGTTTGAGCAGATCACGCTCCATCCGCAACTGCGTGACCTCACCGCGCAACTCCGCCAACTCGACGCGTTCGTCGGCGTTCAACTCGGTCCCCTGGGCGCGTTCACGGCGCGCCTTCGCGACCCAGTTCCCCAACGTGCCCTCGTTCACCAAGAGCGAACGAGCAACATCCGCGATCGAACGCTGCTCATCGAGCACCATCGCAACCGCGTCCCGCTGGAACTCAGGCGGATACTTCGCCGGACGACCCGGCGACCGCTTCTTGTTGGACATGGACTTCCTCCTATACGAGGTGTCCGCCCAACGGGGGGATGGTCAGCCACCTTCGCCGACAGCGGCGACGACCCATCGACAGCATCCGTCGTGGTCGGCTCGACCAGCAACGTCGGCGACCACGCACCCGCATGCCCATCGGCGGGCCGCGTCTCCAGCCCGAGGAGGTCGCGCAGGCGCTCATTCTCGGCCCGTAGCCGTTCGACTTCCGCCAACAGCGCGTCCCTCGACGACGCAGGATCGACACTCACAACCACATCGTTGCTCACGCGAACCTCTCTACGACCGCTGGGCGGGGGCGGGGCGAGAGACCGTTCGGTGTGCAGCTTGAGACGCGTTGTGCCAGGCGACATCATTCCGCCGGTATGCACGAGCCGTGCAGTCCTGACCAGCACGAAGGGACGTGGCTTGTAGCGTTCACGCCGAAGCGACGACTTCGCCGAAAACGGCGTAACCCCGGCCGTGTGCCGAAGCAGGGACGGTTCCGGGGTCTTCGACCACAAGAGTACCCATTCGCCCACACATGTCAACGCCCGATCCCGAAGTCATCGCCAACCTGCTCACACGTGAGCGACTCCGCTCGTACCTCGCGGCAGCCAGCGGCGACGTGGCGCACGGACTTGCGCTGTACGACTGGAACACGACGATGTCGGGCGCGCTGCACGAAGACATCGGCCGCGTCGAGATCATCGTCCGCAACGCCCTCGACGGCGCGCTGACTGCGCACGGGCAACGTCAGAGCTGGTCGACGCCGTGGTACCAGCGGCGCACCTTGTTCGCCGGTCGACATGGTCAACAAGCACTCAAGGACGTCGCCACAGCACGGGATCGAGCCACCAAGCGCGGCCGCCTCGCTGAGGTGCACGGCAAGGTGATCGCCGAGTTGACGTTCGGCTTCTGGCGCTACCTCTGCACTTCCCCGTATCTCACGTCGATGTGGGTCCCAGCCCTCACCGCCGCGTTTCCCAACCACCCCGGCGCCGGTGATCCCCGCCGCGTGCGGGCCGACGTCGAGGACCGGATGCAGCGCGTGCACTTCCTCCGCAATCGAGTCGCTCACCACGAGCCCATCCACCACCGCGATCTCGTCCGTGACGCGACGGGTATGGCCGACCTGATCCGATGGATCGATACCGACGCCGCGGCGTGGGCCAGCTCGGCGTCTCGCGCCGCCGCCGTCCTCGCTTCAAGACCCTGACGCGAGCGACCAGCTGCCTGTCTGCGACGTCGCCGCGTTGCAGGGTCCGCTCACGTCCCCGGCCCACGCCGTCATCTGACGCCCCGACCGCGAGCGACGCCGAGATCGCGATGCCGCGCCGGTGAGCCCTCGAGCCGGGCATTCGGCGGCCGATAGAATGTGCCGATGATCGAGCGGTCTCAACCGCTCCTCTCCTCAGCAGGCTCGGCTACCGGCGGTGGTTGCGCCACGGAGGCGCTCCATGTACCAACGACCGGATGGCGTCCCGTTCCGTGGTGTAGGTGACCACGTGCGACTCCCGGAGCTGTTGGTCAGTTGCGGGGTGCTGCGGGCAACGCTAGCCCGGTGGTGTCGCCGGTGAGCTCGGCGATGGAGGCCTCGGCGATGTAGCGGCGTTCGGCGGCGATCATCTCGTCGTTGATCTCGACGAGCAGCGCGCCGACGAGGCGGATCACGCTGGCGCGGTCGGGGAAGATCCCGACGACGTCGGTGCGCCTTTTGAGTTCGCGGTTCAGGCGTTCGATGGGGTTGTTCGACCAGATCTTCGACCAGTGCGCCGGCGGGAAGCCGGTGTAGGCGAGCACGTCGGTCTCCATCGCTTCGAGCCGTTCGGCGACGGCTGGGGCGTAGGGGCGCAATTGGTCGACGACGGTGCGGAGCTGGGCGCGGGCGGTGTCGGCGTCGGGTTGGGCGAACACGGTGCGGATCAACGCGGCGATCATCTGGCGCTGGCGGCGTTGGGCGACGGCGAGCAGGTTGCGCATCGCGTGGACGCGGCAGCGTTGCCACGTTGCGTCTTGCAGGCAGCGGCGGATCGCCTTGACGAGCCCGGCGTGGGCGTCGGAGATCACGAGCTTGACGCCGGCCAGCCCGCGGTCGGTCAGCGAGGTGAGGAACTCGCGCCAGAACACCTCGTTCTCCGAGTCGCCGACGTCGACACCGAGGACCTCGCGGCGCCCGTCGGCCCTGAGGCCGGTGGCGATCACGACCGCCTTGGACACGACGTGGCGGTGTTCGCGGACGTGGACGTAGGTGGCGTCGAGCCAGACGTAGACGAACGGCTGGTGATCGAGCCGGCGGGTTCTGAGCACGTTGACGTCGGCGTCGATCCCGGCGCAGATCCGCGACACCGTCGACTTCGACACCCCGCTGTCACAACCCAGCGCACGCACGAGGTCGTCGACCTTCCTCGTCGAGGTGCCAGTGATGTACGCGGTCATGATCACCGCCCACAAGGCACGGTCGATGCGCCGGCGCGGCTCGAGCAGTTCGGGGAAGAAGCTGCCGGTGCGCAGCTTCGGGATCCCGACCTCGACATCGCCCGCTGGGGTCGACACCAGCTTCGGGCGATGACCGTTGCGCAACGCCGTGCGCTCCGGTGTGTGCTCGCCGGGGGCGGCGCCGATCGTCGCAGTCAGCTCGGCTTCGATCAACTCCTGGATCGCCGCGGCGAGGATGTCGCGCAACGACGTCGACAACGTCGCGTCACTGCCGGTCAGCCGCGCGGCAAGGTCAGACAGGGCAAACTCGTGGGTGGTCATCGTGCGTCCTTCTCGGTTGCTTGGTCGCTTTCGAGAATCGCACGATGACCACCATCACCCCGAGGATGCTGGCCGCCGCCTACACCACGAGACGGGACTCACTCGGAAGCGGAACACGCTCCGCTCGATTGAGGCTGACTGACGGAAGCGCCTCAGCTGTGCCAAGCCTGCCAATTGACGCGCCAGCCGGAGTCGTCAGCGGGCTCGGCGTCCGATGCTCGATCAAGCCGACGGGCCAACTCCCCCTGAGGGACTGGTGAGGCGGGCCTGCTCAGTTGGCTGAGCTGAGCTCACGGAGCTTCGACGATCGAACGTATCGATCAGTTCCCCCGGCCCTGTCTCGCGCACGAACGCACCTTGTCAGCGAACTACAGCAAGGACCCGGCACACGTCCTCACTTGCGCAACCGAGCCGAGTAGCGACAGGCCCCAGACCTCGTTCGCGCAGTCCGATAACGACCGCCGCCAAGGGCAAGTCCAGGCATCCGGGATCGCCGGCTCCCGGCGCGGGCGGGCAAGGGCTTGGAGTCGCTCGATGCGCATCGGTGCGGCCACACTCGCGACTGTGGAGAAGCCGAGATTCCCGCTCAGCGGCTTTGATCGCAAACTCCTGGAGCGTGTGCAGACGCTGACGCCAGGCACGGCAATCCTCGCCGCAGTCGTCATGTGGACCGGCCTGTGTCCCGGGATGGAGGGCTGCCGGTCCCTGAGGTCCTGCCCGCACTCGTCACCGTGGGCGAGCGCGACGGCAACCTCGCGCTCGTCAACCGGGAGGCCCTCGGCTCCCTCGCCATCACGGGCGAACCATCCGCAGCCGACGACGTCGCCCGCTCGCTCCGAGCTGGCCACTGGCGAGGACCTTTCCAACGCCTACCTCCATCTCGTCGGCATCGGCGCGGACGAACTCCCGTCGCTCGATCGTCTCCGCGAGTGCAGCCTGGACGACGCCCGCTTGCTGCTGCGCTCGACGACTGGCGACCACGCCCAGCTGTTGAAGACCGGCAGGCTCTTGTCGACCTTGCAACTGCGGCTCGGTCGCGACGGGGCCATCGGCCGGGAGGCAGGCGTGGTCGTGATCGAGGCCGATGCGATGGCCGACCAGCACGAGATGGTCGCGCTGATCACCGTCGGCGGCTCGGAGGACCACGCCGCGAGGCTCGACGTCGACGGATCGGCCGTGTTGCGGCCGCTCGGCCTGACGTTCCGGGCACGGCGCGTGTCGACCACCCACGCAGAGTCGATCCGCCGAAGTCTCGCTGACGTCGACGACCCGGCCTGCGAAGCCGACAACGAAGCACCTGTCGTGCCGTCAGCCGACACGGCCGTCTCGACCATGCGTTCGGCTGCCGAGCGCACCGAACCTGTCGCCGAGCAACTCGACCTGGACGACGAGCCGCCCACCGAGCGGGATGCCCCGAGCGTCGTCGTCAGGGTGCTCGGCGTCCCCCGGATCGACGAAGCGCCCAAGCTCGGGTGACGGGAGCTGAACCTGGTGACCTTCCTCGCCTGCTCCGGCGGGAGCGCAAGCGAGAGCCAGGTGATCGACGCCGTGTGGGGCGGGCGCGCCATCGAACGCACGACGTTGTGGAACCGGATCTCCCGAGCCCGCTCGGTGTTGCGCGACGCGCTCCCAGCGCGCGAGCAGGGCTCCACGACACTGCGCCTCGCACCGGATGTCGTCACCGGCGTCGAGCTCCTCCGAGGCGCGTTCGACGACTCGGCCCGTCTCTCGTCGCACCCGGCGACCGAGCGCCTCCGGCAGGCGCTGACGCTCGTCGGTGGTGTGCCGTTCGACGCGCCCGGCTACGACTGGGCCTACGAACGCCAGCACTACGCCGACGCGTGCGAGCTCGTCGAGCGCTGCACCCTCCGCCTCGTCGACCTCGCCCTGGACGACGACGACCTGACGACCGCCAGGGAGGCGGTGAGCGCCGGGCTTCGGGCACTGCGCATCAACGAGCCCCTCTACCGGGCGAGGATGCGCATCGAGGCCCAGGGCGGCAACGTCGCCGGCGTGCGGCAGGTCTACGACGAGCTGGTCAACCTCCTTGCCGAACTCGACGACGGCGACGGCGCGTACCTGCCGGCGCCGGCAACCGAGGCGCTCCGCGACGAACTGCTCGGCCCCCGCCTGAAGTCCGCGTAGAGGAGACAACGTTCGTGGGCCACGTGGCAGATGTCCTGTGTCGACGACAGTTGGCGATCTGCAATGGCTGCCGCATGACGCCGACGCCGGGGCATCGATCGATCTCCTCCCGAAGGAGGAGGTCGTGAACACGGTGAGCCGTGGTGCGGCTGATGGGTCACACACCGGACGACCTGGCATGGACGTTGGTGCCTCTCGCCGCCGGCGGCGACGCTCCCTGCGACGACGACTGGGATCACGTTCCGCCGGCACTGCGCCGAGACCCGGACCCGGTCGTGTTCACGATCCTCGCCGACCTGGGTGACTGGAGTGAGTCGGGTGGACAAGCTCGGCAAAACTGAATAGAGTTACTATGTGTAATCCTCGGGGGGTTGTCATGAACAGATTCACAGACAGGGTTGCCATCGTCACTGGCGGAGGGTCGGGGATTGGGGCGGCGACCGTTCGCAGGCTCGCCTCGGAGGGCGCGAGCGTCTTGGTCGCCGACCTTGATGAGGGTATGGCGGCGCAAGTTGCTCGATCGGTGGTGGACGAGGGCGGGAGTGCCGTCGTCCATCCACTCGATGTCCGGTCGCGCAAAGAGGTCGAAGCCGTGGTCTCGAAGGCGCTCTCGATCTTCGGTCGCCTCGATCTGATGCACAACAACGCAGGGATCGCCCCGGGCCAGGCGTTGTCTGAGATGAGCCAGGAGGTGGTCGGTCAGATCCTCGATGTCAACCTCATCGGTGTCATCAATGGCGTCGCCGCGGCTGGGGTGGCCATGTGTGAGGGAGACGGCGGCAGCATCGTCAACACGTCCTCGCTCGCAGCCATTGTGGCGGTGCCGAATCAACTCGCTTACAGCGCCTCGAAGGGCGGTGTGCTGAGTCTGACCCGTGCGGCCGCAGTCGAGTATGCGCCGACCGTTCGTTGCAATGCCGTGCTTCCGGGACCCATCCGTACGCCGATCAACGACAAGTCTCGCGGTCGCCCGACGACCGACGAGGACGTCCAGCGCGTTGCAGCAATGCAGCTCGTGCGCCGCATGGGTCAGCCAGAAGAGGTCGCAGCCGCGGTTGCCTTCCTGGGTTCGGAGGATGCCTCATTCATCACGGGCACGTACATCGTCGTCGATGGTGGCCTTTCGGCGGCGATTCCATACCCCAGCTGAACATCGTCGGCCCTCCAGCCGGCGTCACACCACATCAACAAGTTCTGAAGTCGTAGTAGAAATCGGCCACGAGCCGCCGTCAGGAGGTTTCCATGAAGTTCGGTCTGATGTATGAGATGCAGGCACCTGAGCCGCACACGCCAGCAACGGACCACGACCTCTACAACAGAGTGCTCGACCAGGTCGAGTTGGCAGACCAACTCGGGTACGACTACGCCTGGGCTGTCGAGCACCACTTTCTCCCAGAGTTCGCTCGCTGCCCCGCGCCCGAGGTTCTGTTCGGCGCGATGTCGCAACGAACCAAGCGGATCCGAATCGGTCACGGAGTGGTTCTGCTCCCGCCGGAGTACAACCATCCGATTCGTGTGGCCGAACGAATCGCCACGCTAGACGTGTTGACCAACGGGCGTGTTGAGTTCGGCACGGGGCGCTCGTCGACTCTGATCGAGATGAACGGCTTTGGCGTCGATCCGGAGACAACAAAGGAGGTGTGGGAGGAGGCAGTGAGCATCATCCCGCGCATGATGATGGAGGACCCGTTCGAGTGCAACGGGAAGTTCTTCAAGGTGCCGCCACGGACGATCGTGCCCAAGGTGGTTCAGAAGCCACACCCCCCGATGTGGGTTGGCTGCACCCAGCCGGCGAGCTTCGAAGGAGCCGGCGAGAAGGGCCTCGGCGCGCTGTGCTTCAACATCGGCGCGCCGGAGAAGCTGAAGGAACGGATTGACACCTACCGGGCGGCGGCTGAGCGTGCCAAGCCTGCTGGCGGTGTGGTGAATAATCAGGTAGCAGGTTTCACCATCGTCCACTGCGCCGAAACCGACGAGGAGGCCGTCGAGAACGCTGCGCATCATGCGATGTGGTTTGTTCAGCAGTCGCAGAAGCTGTACCAGCCGTGGCTGGATCCCGAGGTCCACGTGCCCGACTCGTACAAGCACATGTTGAGCTCGGAGATGTCCACACGCATGATGAAGACCGTCGACGAGTTCATCTCCGAAGGCACGCTCTGCATCGGAAGTCCCGAGACGGTGATCAACAACATCAAGCGCTATGAGGCAATCGGTCTCGACCAAGTGTTGTGTTTGATGCAATTCGGACGGCTTGAGCACGAGAAGACGATGAAGTCTATGAGATTGGTGGCCGAGAAGGTCATGCCGGCCTTCGCTTAGTCTCGTGGTCGCGTGCAATGAGGTTCATCCCGATGGCGGCCTGGGCGCGGCCGCGACGAAACACGTCCGTGCCGGCTGCGCCGATCGAACTGGACGAGCAGGTTCTGCGTGGTCTCGGCCAGCAACGAAGCTCGTTGCACCCGGCCGCGCGGCAGGCCTTGAGCATCCATCCACGCTGTGACGGCGCTACTGTCGATTGCGGCGGTCGGTGGAGCCCGCCTGAGTCATGGCCGGAGCAGTCCGGCGATCTGGGCTTGGAGTCGCTGACGGAGCGTGTCCTCCCACTCGGGATGAGTGAGGATCCAGAAGTGCCCCTCTGAGACTGCCTCGGCGACCAGGCCTGCAACACGATCGGGATCCATGCCGTGCTCGTTCAGCACCTGTTGCGCCTCGGGGTCGGCGTCTGCCCGGAGGATGTTGGTTCTCACGGGACCGGGGCAGAGTACGGAGACACCGATCGGTGAGGTCTTTGCACGCAACTCGGCAGCCAGTGTCTCGGACAGTGCGATGATTGCGGCCTTGGTGACGTTGTAGGGAGCAATTCCGGGTGACGCCTGCAGGCCCGCTGTAGAGGCCGTGTTGATGATGTGACCCTCACCTTGTGCTTCAAGGAGCGGCAAGAACGCTCGTATCCCACGCAGAGTCCCCCAGAGGTTTACGTCGACGAGTCGCTCCCAGGTGGACTGCGGAAACGACTGAACGTCGGCCTTCGGCGATGCGATTCCGGCGTTGTTCGCAAGCAGATGAACCGCGCCGAACACTTCAACGGCCTCCGACGCAAGAGCGTTGAGTTGCGCTTCATCTGCCACGTCGGTCCTCACTGCGTGTACATGTGCTCCCCGCCCACGGAGATCCGCTGCGGCCGCTGTCAGAGAGGCGCCGTCGACGTCGGCGAGCACGACGGACATGTTCTCGGTCGCAAAGCGACGCGCCATGGACAGGCCGATGCCGCTGCCTGCCCCCGTGACGACGGCGACCCGACCACTCAGCTCCATGGGTGTCCTGTGTCCCGGATCATGTGTCGAGCTTCCCAGTTCGGTAGGACGACTGAGTCGCTCCGGCGCTCGAACCGCACCCGCACGGGCGTTCCGGCCGTCAACGACGCCTCACCCTGCATGGTTCCAAGGAGTCGGACCTCGGGGACGTCGGCGAGTGAGACGAGAACGATCGTGTATGGAGCCGGGAAGGCAGGATGCACCGCGTGTCGTACGATCGTCCATGAGTACACGTTTCCCGTCCCGACGACGGGCCGCCACTCGACATCGGTGCTACCGCACGCATTGCAGCAGGCGCGGGGAAGGTGCAGCACCGCGCCGCACCGAGAGCACACGCAGATCGCGAGAGTTCCGTCCAAAGCTCTTTGCCAGAAGCCCTGAGTATCGGGATCGTCGACACATGGGAGAGGCGGCTCGGGCGTCATGCTCTTCTCAACACGATGGCCGCGGAGGCGGTGGGTACGCCGCCAGTCACGAGGCACGTCTCGGCGCCGGCCACCTGCGCGGTCGACTCTCCGCGCATCTGTCGTACGCCCTCCAAGATGTGGTTCATGCCGTGGAGATACGCCTCGGAGAGGTGTCCGCCTGCGGTGTTGATCGGCAATGCACCGTCGAGGTCGATCGACCCGCTCTCGACGAAGGGACCTCCCTCACCGGGCGTGCAGAATCCGTAGTCCTCCAGCTGAACGAGGACTGAGATCGTGAAGCAGTCGTAAATCTGGGCGACGTCGATGTCGGCAGGACCGAGACCGGCCCGCGCATAGAGCGTCCGAGCGACATCGCGTGACGGAAACGATGTGATGGTCGGGCGCATCAGCGAAGGCAAGAACCGACCGAGCTGTACGTCCTGACCGGTCCCTTGTGCGACGGCGCGGATCAAGACGCCGGCCGATGGGCCGTCCTGCATCCGATCCGCGCGGGTGACAACCACGGCCGCCGCACCGTCGGTTTCAAGGCAGAAGTCGAGCAGGCACAGCGGCTCCGCGATCGGACGGGCTGCAAGGTAGTCGTCCATCGACAGGGTCTTCGCTTGCATGACGGCGTTGGGATTGCGGTTCGCCGCGGCCCGGCACGCCAAAGCGATCGAGCCGAGTTGGCGGCGTGTGGTGCCGAAATCGATCATGTGCCGACGGGCGATGATGGCGAACATCTGGCCCGGAACGCTGAGACCATAGGGAACGAAGAATTCGTCGTATGCCTGGCGCTGGCGTCCGCCCACTTCGTCTGCGGCAGCGGTGCTCAGGCCGAACCTCCTTCCCGACCGCCCGTTCAGCGAGCGGTACAGGAGGACGTTGTTGGCTTCGCCCGCCAGGATCGCCGCGACAGCCTGGCCGACCATGGCGCATGGAGCACTGCCGCCGGTGCCGCTGTGACCCCAGTACGTCAGGTTTGGCGTGCCCAATGCGAACGCCAATTCGTTGTGCAGCACGACGTCGTCCGTGCTGCGGATGATCCCGTCGATGTCTCTCGGTTTCAAACCGGCATCCTCCACGGCGCGCGAGCAGGCCTCCACGGCGAGCGTCAGCTCGCTACGCCCTGAGCGGTTGGAGTACTCCGTCGCCCCGATGCCGACGATCGCACATTGATCGCGGTGGTTCCTCGCGTCAGTCATCACGTGTGCTGCGGAATGAGCCCGTGCTCGCCGAGCCGTGGGGGCCTCCGCGACCGTGTCGGGGCCGCAGCGGAGAACCGGAAGGGTGGGCCAGGTACGGAGTAGGAGCCGTAGATGTCATCGTCGACTGTCTCGAAGAACTTCCGAGCTGCCAGGTGATGATCCACGAGCACGTCCTCCGGCGCGTTGAGGATGCCAATGGGCAGGCCGCGCTCCTGTCCCTCGCGATACAGGTTCTCGGCCGTGTCCAGCAGGAAGAAGCATTCGATGATGTTCTGAATGTGCGCGAAGTGCGCCTGTCGATACTCTGGGTCGTCATATTCGGGTTGGTCGAGGTCGAGGACCATTTCTTTCGTTGCGAGCCACTCGACGACCGTGCGCCACGGCTTCTGTTCGGCGATCACGAAGGCGAAGTACACGAAGCGATCGTCGACACACGCGAACAGGGCCGGCTGGGAGGGTGTCGGAACTGCATGGCGGCACGTCTGTCGTTGAACGAGCAGTTGTTGGTAGAACCAGTAGAGGTTCGCGCGTTCCACCGTGACGGCGAGAGCCTCGTGCATCGATATGTCGATGAGTTGTCCTCGGCCTGTTCGTTCCCGCTCGATCAGTGCAACGAGGAGGCCGATGAACGCGAAGCTCGAGGCCGTGTGGTATGCCTGCTGGCCGCCGGGCCGGATCGGCGGGATGGTGTGGTCGTCGTAACCGCAGCTGTTGAGCGGTCCCCCGAGGGCCAACGCGACGAGATCCGAGCTGACGAAGTCGGCCCATGGACCGGTGCGTCCGAACGGGGTAACGGAGACCACGATCAACCCCTCGTCATGCATCGACGCCCAGTCGTCGGCACGCCCGGCTTCCCCCACCGATTGCCGTGTCGTGATCAGGATGTCAGCGCCTTTGACGAGGCCGCGCAGCGCCTCGTGGCCCATGGCGGTGTCGAGGTCGACAACGACGCTTTCCTTGCCGCCGTTGTAGTACCAGTACTCGAGACTCCTCTCGACATCGCGGACGCCGCCGGCGAACGGGCCGACGTGTCGGGAAGGACCACCTCCCGGGGGTTCCACCTTGACGACGCCGGCGCCCCACTGTTGCAACAGCTTCCCAGTGAGCTCACCGGCAGAATCATCCGCAAGTTCGATCACGCGAAGCCCCTCGAAAGGGCTCGGCAAGGTGTTCGGCTCCATCAGATCACTCCTGATGCCGCAAGGTCAGCCATCTCCTCGTGGGACAGCCCGAGCACCTCACCAAAGACGAAATCGTTGTCCTCGCCGAGCATCGGCGCAGAACGCCAGTGGTCGACGACCGTCTCGGAGAAGCGCATCGGAAGTCCTTCGAACCGAGCCCTCCCTGCAACGGGATGATCGAGCTCGAAGAAGATTCCGCGTTCTCGGAGTTGTGGGTCACGCTCGTTCACGTCCTGGGCATTCTGCACAACTCCCGCGGCGATGCCGCGGGCCTGCAGCAGCTCCATGATCTCGTAGCGATCGTGCTCACGCGTCCAACGCTCGAGCCGTGAGTCGAGCTCGTCTTGCAGTCCACGACGTTGGGTTGCCGTTGCGAACCGTGGGTCCTGTGCCCACGGTGGATCACCCATGGCGGACACGAGCCGGCCCCACGAGTCATCGTCGAAGATCGCGATCGCCACCCACTTGTCGTCGCCCGTGCATCGGTACACGCCGTGAGGAGCGGCGTCCGGATACTCAAGCCTGTTCCCTGTCGGGAAGCCTGGGGTTCTGGTCTGTCGTTGGTTGACCGACACGTCGAGCATCAGTGAGCCGACCAGACCGATGCCGATCTCGACCGCCGAGGTGTCGATCAGGGTGCCGACTCCGGTGCGCTGCCGATGGAAGATCGCCATCAGCAAGGCCGCGGCGTTGTAGTACGACGCTTGGTTGTCCATGTACGAGAAGCCCCAGCCGGACGGCTCGCGTCCGGGGAGGCCAGAGATGAACGACAGTCCGCTCACGGCTTGCACCACTGGGCCGTAGCTGCGGTAGTCCGCGTCTGGACCATCGTGGCCGTAGCCGCTCATCCGTGCGTAGATCACAGGGTCAGAACAGAAGCTCACGGATCCTGTCGTAGGTCAAGCCCCAACGTTCCATGACGCCGGGAGCGAAGTTCTCGGAAACCACACTGCTGGCGGCGATCAGCTTGTCTGCAAGCTCTCGTCCGCGAGGCTCGCGCATGTTGATCGTGACGCCCAGCTTGTTCCGGTTGTAGTTGTTGAAGAACCCACTTCGGTTCGGGTCCGGCTTGCGGTCCTCCACACCCATCGCGCGCGCCGGCTCTCCCTTGTAGATCGGAATCCGGCGTGGAAGGTCCAGGCGCGTGCGATCTTCGATCTTGACCACCTGAGCGCCAAGGTCCGCGAGGACTCGGGTCGCCATCGCTCCGACACCCATCCAGCAGAAGTCCGCGACCCGAAGGCCACTGAGTGGGCCGCCTCGTGGGCGAACGTTGCGATCCTCGACGTCCGTCTGTGCTGGTGTGCGCACGTAACCCCTGTCCACGTAGCCCGGCACAGGATGGCGGGCTACGACTCGACCTGCTAACTAGATAAGGCATCTATACTTCAGCGGATGCATGCGGTCAAGGTTGGGGCGTCGATCGGGCAGCCGTTGACATCGCCGAGGCAGTCACATAGTATCTCTATGTAGTTCGCGCATCCGTTCGGCGCCCGAAGGATGCAAGGGAGAGAAGATGTCACTGGACCTGGAAACCGCCCCGAAGATCATCGATGTGGACACGCACGTCGTCGAGCCGTACGACCTCTGGACGTCTCGAGTGTCGGTCAAGAGGTACGGAGATCTCGTCCCGCACGTTGCCTGGGACGAGAACGCCCAGGAGGACGCGTGGTACTTCGGTGACACCCGCATCTGCGGAGCGGCGCACCCTGCATACTTCTCCTGGACGGACTACCCGCCGAATCATCCCCGGGTGCTCTCGGACGCCGACCCCCGGAACTGGGACGCGGCCCTCCGGTTGAAGGTGATGGATGAGTACGGCGTACAGGCGCAGGTGCTCTACCCGAACGTAGCGGGCTTTGGCACGGGTCGCTTCTCGGCACTGGATGATCCGGAGCTGATGCTTGCGTGTGTCCGCGCATACAACGACTACCTGACGGAGTGGAGCAGCGTCGATCCGCAGCGCCTGCTGCCGGTGACCGCGCTGCCCTTCTGGGATCTCGATGAGACGATCAAGGAGATGGCGCGCTGCGCCGACCTGGGGCATCGTGGCGCGATCTTGAGTCTCGAACCTGAGCACTTTGGCCAGCCGCATCTCACCCACGAGTACTGGGAGCCGCTGTGGTCCGCGGCTGAGGAGATCGGCTACCCCTTGAACTTCCACATCGGTGCCGGTGACCGAAAGGTCGCCTCCGATCCCTGGGACGGCATCGGGGCCCATGCGAAGTTCGCTTCGACGGGCGTCAAGTTCTTCATCAACAACGCCAAAGGCGTGGCCGACCTGATCTTCTCAGGGATCTGTCACCGCCACCCCAATCTCAAGTTCGTCTCGGTGGAGAGCGGGATCGGCTGGATCCCCTTCGCGCTCGAGGCCATGGACTGGCAATGGAAGAACTGTGCGGTGTCGGCCGAGCATCCGGAGTACGACTTGCTCCCGAGCGAATACTTCCGCCGTCAGTTGTTCGGATGCTTCTGGTTCGAGCGTGACTCGGCGACCCACGCGATCGAGCAGCTGGGAAGTGACTGTGTCATGTTCGAGACAGACTTCCCGCACCCCACTGCGCAGGTACCTGGGCCTGCGACGACGGCAGTCGAGCCGCAGCAATATCTTGCAGACGTGTTTGGTCATCTTCCGGCCGAGACGAGCCGAAAGATCGTCCACGACAACGCCGCGCGCCTGTACCGGATCGGGTGAGTGTTCGGCGGTGGAGGGACTCGAAGATGTCGAGGTGACACGACGTGGAATGCCTGTCCCTCGGATCCTCCCGCTCGACCGAGATGACTGGGATCCACCGGCGATCGAGGCGCTTGGCCGGCTCGTCGAGCGTGAGCGCGTCGACAACCTCTTCACCACACTCGCCCGACATCCTGCGCTGCTCAAACGCTGGCTCGTTTTCGGCTATCATATGCTGTTTGGGTCGACCCTCGACGAGCGTCTTCGCGAGCTCGTCATCCTGCGAATGGCGCACCACAAGAAATGTGAGTACGAGTTCGCGCAGCACGTTCTGGTCGCCCGAAACGTGGGTGTTCTGAGCGCGAAGATCGACGCCGTGGTGGCCAGAACGGACGACGTCTTCACGCCACTCGAGCTGGCGGCTCTTTCGGCGGTCGACGACCTCGTTCAGGATGACGTCGTCAGCGACGAGACGTGGGAGCGGCTTTGCGCAGAGCTCAACGAGCAACAGACAATGGACCTCGTGTTCACCATCGGCGGCTACAACCTCGTGGCGTGGGTCTTGAACTCGTTCGGCGTTCAACTGGATCCCCATCTGCAACAGCCTCACTGGGCTGCGAATCCGTGACCATCGGCCGTCGCGACAGTCCCTTCGGAAAGGGCGCCATCTCGCTCGGCCTCTACACGCACCCCGAGCTCGGGCCGAGGCAGCAGCTCGAGTCGGTGATCGGATTGGCCCGAGTCGCAGACGCGGTCGGCTTCGACGGCGTGACGTTCTCCGAGCATCATGCAGGGTTTCCGGGGTACCTGCCTGATCCGGCACTGGTCTCCGGTTGGGTGCTGGAGGTGACGGACAGCATCTGGGCCGGAGCGTGCCCAACCGTGCTGACGCTTCGAAACCCCCGTCTCGTCGCTGAGCAGCTGGTGTGGACCGCGAGCGCGCTATCCGGGACGGTACGGAATGACGTTCGCCGCTGGGTACCACGCAGGTGATTTCAAAGCGCTCGGGTGCGAGTTCTCCGACCGGATGGGCGAGCGATATCGGCGATCGCTGAACGAGTTGACCAGTTCGCTCTCGGGCAGCGGGCCACTCACTGGCGACGGCGCTCTCGCCGAGTGGGTTGCCTGTCCGGGACAGCTGTTGAGCACAGCGAACAGCCCGGTCGGAGCCCGTCGGGCTGCGGACTTCGGCATGGGCATGGTGTTGTCGATGCGCGAGCCAGTGGATCGTCTGCGGCGTTCGATCGACGCCTTTCGGAGTGCTGGTGGCGATGGGCCCGTGCACCTGACCGTCGGAGTCTGGCTCGGCGCGCCCTCCGCTGCGGCGATGGCGGCCGTTCTCGGATCGTATGATGCCGCCGCGCCGCCTGGAAGCACCCGATCGGATCGAGGCAACCCATTCGTGTTCGGCTCCGTCGACGAGATCACGAACGTTCTGCTGGGCACGCTCGACAGCGTCGGTGCCGACGCGATCAGCATGCGGCTGCAGGCGCTGGACAGTCCTGACCGGATGGAGGAGCAAGTGAGACGGCTCGGAGCCGAGCTCCTGCCGCCCCTGCGCCAACATCCAGGTCTGGCGGGTGATGACGCGTGAACCCGCTGGACGAGTTTCGCCTCGACGGCCGAGTTGCCATCGTGACCGGTGCAAGCTCGGGACTGGGCGAGAGGTTCGCGCGGGTGCTCGCCGGCGCGGGATGTCGCGTGGTGCTCGCGGCACGTCGCCTCGATCGGCTCGAACTACTGAGCGCTGAGCTTTCGAACAGCCTGGCCGTGCACCTCGACATGCGCGACGAGGGTGACATCGTTCGCGCTGTTGAGTTGGCGAAGGAGACCTTCGGATCGATCGACATCCTCGTCAACAACGCCGGCGCCGCGGAGGTTGTGCCAGCGCTCCATGAGGCGGTTGACAGGTTTCGTGACGTGCTCGAGACAAATCTGGTCGGTCCGTTTCTGCTGGCTCGTGAATGCGCTCGTCACATGCTCGCGAACGGTGGTGGTTCCATCGTCAACATTGCCTCGATCGTGGGGATCCTCGCGGCACGTCCCGCCGGCGAGTCGAGCTACACGGCGTCGAAGGGCGGGCTCATGAGTTTGACGCGAGAGCTGGCCAACCAATGGGCGAAGCGCAACGTCCGTGTCAACGCCATCGCTCCCGGATGGTTTTCCACCGACATGACGAAGCCGATGTTCGACGAGGCAGACGGAGTCTCGTGGATCGCACGACAGACGCCGATGGGCCGCCATGGCCGTGCGCACGAACTCGATGGGGCGTTGCTCTTCTTGGCGTCCGACGCAAGCTCGTTCATGACCGGACAGACGTTGATCGTCGACGGTGGCCTGACCATCGTTTGAAGCCTGACCGGCAAGGGCTGCTTCCGCGTAGCGTCGGCGCTACCAGCGAACCGGCAGCTCGCGAACGCCGTACGCCGCCGTGTCCGTCTTGAATTCCAGGCCGTCGAGATCCGTGGCGAGGCGAAGGCCCGGCAGCCGATGGCAGATTGTCTCGTAGGCGACGCGGAAGCTCCATCTCCGCCAGCGGCGCCCCGAGGCACCGGTGAGCACCGAAGCCGAAGGCGAGGTTCGGTGCCCCGAGCGCGCTCCAGCTGCATCTCGTCGGCGTCCGTGTAGACAGATGCGTCACGGTTGGCGCTCGCGAGCGTCACGATCACGCCTTCCCCTGCACGTATATGCGTCTCGCCGAGGACGAGATCGGTGGTGGCAAGCCGGGGTAGGTAGTCGATCACCGGCATGTGCCGGAGCAGCTCGCTGACGGCCGATGGGATTGCCGACGGATTGTTGGTCAGGTGAACGAACCGCTCGCGTTCCATGAGCAGGCCGAGCAAGCCGAAGGACATCATGCTGCCGGTCGTCTCGTGGCCGGCCATCACGAGCAGTGTGGCAAGGCCCGCCAGCTCGTCGAGACCCATCTCTCCAGTCCTGACTCTGTCCTCCCAAAGTCGCGTCACGAGATCGTCAGTCCCGCCTACTCGTGCTTTGTCCTCGACCAGGTCACGCATGTAGCCGGCGAGCCGTGCGTGAGCGGCTCCGATGACCTCCTTGGTCGATGACTTCGCCATCATCAACGTCGTGCACTCGTGGAAGAGTTGGCGGTCTTCGTACGGCACCCCGAGCACGCCGCAGATCACTCGCGTCGGCAAGGGCATGGCGAAGTGCTCGACGACATCGACCGGCTGTTCGCGCTGCACGAAGCTGTCGAGCAGATCGTCGACGACCACTTGGACGTGCGGCTGCAGTGCGGCCATGCGCGACGGAGTGAACTCCCGAGCCGCCATTCGACGCAATTCGGTGTGCCGCGGCGGATCCATGAACACGATGGTTCCCGGTTGCGCGCCGATCCTGACCCCGATCGTCGGAAAGCCTGGGCGCTCGCGCTCGACGCTGACAGTCGATCGCAGCACGGTCTTCACATCGTCGTACCTGGTGACCAACCATGCGTATGAGTCGTCGGGCAGTTTGACCCTCGTCACTGGCTGGTCGGATCGCAGTTCCGCGTAGGCGTCAGGCGGGGCCACCGGACAGCTTCGCGACATCGGAAAGGTAGGCGGCGTATGGCTCAGCGAAGCGGTCATGCTGTATTACTCCTTGCCCCCCCGACGATGTCGATCGCATCCTCGCCTGTCTTGACACCAGGTGAGGCCAAGTCTATGGTTGAACTGCATAGCAATGCAATGGAATTTGCTGGGGATGCCGGTCGCCGGGGGGAGCACTTGACCTACGAGAATGTCGAGATCGTGCTGGACGGTGCGGCCCTGCTTGGTGAGGGCCCGAGCTGGTCCGCGAGCGATGGTCGCCTGCTCTGGGTGGACATCGAACGGCACGAGCTGCACCGTCTTGATCCAGGCGCGGGTTCCGATGATTGCTACGACCTGGGTGCCCGCGTCTCGTTCGCTCTGGCGACCGACGGTGAGGACATCGTGGTCGGGCTCCCGACCGGGGTCAGCCGATTTGCTGATGGAACCCTCGACCCAGAACCGCTCGTACCCATCGAACGCGAGCGGACCGGCTCGCGTCTCAACGACGGGAAGTGCGATTCGATCGGTCGGATCTGGGCCGGCACGATCTCGCAAGATCTTCGGCCCGGCCAAGGCTCGCTGTATCGCATCGATTCGGAGCTGCGCGCCGAGCGCTTGCTCACAGGACTTTCGGTTTCGAACGGTCTCGGGTGGAGCCCGTGCGGTCGATGGTTCTACCTCATCGATTCGCCGACCTTCGGCGTCGAGGTACACGATGTCGATGACGACGGTTCGCTGCGGAATCGGCGTCGTCTGATCGACATCGACCCAGCCGCAGGCAAGCCCGACGGAATGACCGTCGACGCCGACGGGAGGCTGTGGATCGCCTTGTGGGGAAGCGGAACGGTGCAGTCGTTCAGACCTGATGGTACGCCCGACATCGCCGTCGCCGTGCCGACGAGCAACGTCACATCCTGCACCTTCGGTGGCGACGCGCTCGACACCTTGTACGTCACGTCAGCACGCCTTCGACTCACGGACGCGCAATTGCACGACCAGCCGCACGCCGGTGCGGTGTTCGCCATCAACGCCGGAGTCGTGGGGCTCCCCACGACTCCGTTCTCTGGACAGGAGATCGTCCATGCCTGATTTCGACCTCGAGACCACGGTCCGACGTCTGGCCGCAATCGAGGACATCAAACGGCTCAAGTACCGATACTGGCGGATGATCGATGGCTTCGTCCCAGGCCAGGTCGAGAGCCTGTTCACAACGGATGCCGTGCTCGATGCAGGTGCCAACGGTCAACACGTCGGTCGCGACGTCATCGCCGCTCATTTCGAGCACCAGCTGTTCCCTGCGTATCAGATGGCGATCCACCATGGGGTCAACCCGGAGATCGAAGTCGCAGACGACTTCCAGTCGGCGACCGGTAGGTGGTGCTTCAACGCCTGGATGCTGTCGACCGGCGCCGAACCGCTCGGCTTCTGGCATGTCGGCTACTACGAGGACAAGTACGCGATCGAGGACGGCGAATGGCGCGTCGCATACACGAGGGGCAAGTACTTCTTCAACGTCGGAGTGCGCGATCAGTGGGTGAGCGAGCGCTTCAGTCCACTTCATCCACCACCGTCGTACAAGCGCAGCCCGACGTCAGACGAACAGCACTGAATCGAGCGCTCAGCTCGCAAGCCGTTGAAGGAGAACCCAACGCAATGCTCGACACTCTGATCAAAGGTGGCACGGTGGTCGATGGCACCGGGGCCCTCCGCAGCCGTGCGGACATCGGTATCAAGGACGGTCGCATCGTCGGGCTCGGTGACCTCGACTCGTCTGCTCGCCAAACCATCGACGCCACCGATCTGATCGTGGCGCCAGGTTTCATCGACGTGCACACACACCTCGACGCTCAGGTCTTCTGGGACACGACGTTGAGCCCGTCTCCGTTGCATGGTGTGACCACGGTGCTCGGCGGAAACTGTGGATTCTCGATCGCGCCGCTGTCGCAGCAGAGTGCCGAGTACGTGATGCGGACGCTGGCGCGTGTCGAAGGAATGCCGCTGTCTGCGCTCGAGTCCGGGGTTCCCTGGAGTTGGAGCAGCACGGACGAGTACCTCACGTTGATCGACGGAACCTTGTCGGTCAACGCCGGGTTCATGGTCGGCCACACCGCGATCCGGCGGATCGTCATGGGTGCGGACGCGAGCATGCGTGCAGCGACCCCCCAGGAGATCGAGGCGATGAAGCAGCTGCTGTCCGCCGGGCTGCGCGCTGGGGGCATTGGCTTCTCGTCGTCGTGGGGTGGCGCGCACCAGGATGCGAACGGTGACCCGGTACCATCGCGACACGCCACCATCGATGAGCTCGTTGCACTCGCAGAGGTGTGCGGTGGCTTCCCCGGAACGTCTCTCGAGTTCATCCCGAGCGGGCCTGGCGCATTCAGCGACGACGAGCGGGAGGTGATGGTTGCCATGTCGTCCCGTGCAGGACGACCGCTCAACTGGAACCTCATCGCGGTGGACTCCGACAATGCAGATCACCAGCTCTCGCGGCTCGGACTTTCTGACGACGCGAGCCGGCGCGGCGGCAAGGTCGTCGGACTGGCCATGCCGGTTGACTTTCCTGCGCGGTTCTCGTTCCTGACTGGCTTCGTCCTCGACGCAATTCCGGGATGGCGCTACAAGATGGCGCTCCCGATCGCCGAGCGACTTCGCCTGTTGCAGGATCCCGTCGAGAGGCAGATTCTCGACGAGTCTGCACAGAGCCCCCACGGCTTCGCTCACGTCAGCGACTGGGCCGAGAAGGTCATCAGCGAAACGTTCACGCCAGAGACCAAGCGATTCGAGGGCCGCAACGTTGGAGACATCGCCCGGGAGCGGCGTGTGAAACCATTCGACGCCCTACTGGACATCGTCTGTGCTGACGGCTTGCGGACGACCTTCACGCGGACTCGGCGCGTACCGACAGCGGCTGACTGGGCGGCTCGCGCTCGAGTATGGGGCGACGAGCGGGCGGTCATCGGCGGGTCCGACGCCGGTGCGCACAGCGACTTCGTCGCCTACTTCAACTACGCGACGGTGTTCCTGCAGGATGCCGTCCGAGAGCACCAGCTGTTCTCCCTCGAGCAAGCCGTTCGGATGCTGACGCACGTCCCGGCATCGTTGTACGGGCTGAAGGATCGGGGGCTCCTCGCCGAGGGGGCATGTGCCGACATCGTGATCTTCGACGAGTCTCAGGTGGGCAGCGAAGCGGTCACGACCCGCTTCGACCTCCCGGCCGGTGCCGGCCGCTTGTACGCAGCCGCAAATGGAATCGAGCGCGTCTTGGTGAACGGTGAAGAGATCGTGACCGGACGCTCCTTCACGATGGCGCGGCCCGGTCGCGTGCTGCGCTCAGGATCGGACACCTACACACCGTCGATCGCGTAGTCCGCGACGGTGATCAAGGAGAGAACAGCCATGAGCCAAGTACCGAACGAAGTGATCGAACTTGGTCGTCGACTCTCCAACTGGGGGCGGTGGGGTGCGGACGATGAAATCGGCACGCTCAACCACATCACGGCGGAGTCTCGTGTCGCAGCCGCCGCTTCGATCCGTACCGGCGCCGTCTTCTCCCTTGCCATCCCACTCGATGGTCGTGGGCCGCAGAACGGACTCCGGCCGAACCCGATCCACTGCATGATGGCCACCGGTTCCGACGACGTCCCCTCGATCGCGTTCGAAAGCGGAGCGAGGTTTACCGATGATCTGATGACCCTGTACCTGCAGTCCTCGACGCAGTGGGATGCCCTTGCCCACGTGTACTACGACGATCAGCTGTACAACGGATTCTCGGCGCGAAGCGTCGACAGTCGTGGTGCCCACAAGGACGGCATCGACAAGACCTGCTCAAAGTACGTGGGACGCGGCATCCTCCTCGATGCCGCACGCTGGCGGGAAGTGGACAGGATCCCGCCCAACGAGCGGCTCACCGGCTCCGACCTTGATGCGATCGCACGATCGCAGGGCGTGGAGCTTCGTTCGGGCGACATCATTCTGCTTCGCACCGGGCTGATGTCCACATGGGTGGAGAACGGGAACTGGAGCGAGTTCCACAAGCCACAAGGTGGACTGCACTACACGGCCGCTGAATGGCTGCACGACCACCAGATCGCTGCGATCGCCGCCGACAACACGGCCGTCGAGGCACAGGTTCCCATCGTCATCGATGCGAAGGGGCACTCGACCTCGCCAGAGCGGCTGTGGTTCCACATGATCGTGCAGCGCGACATGGGCATGTGCCTGGGTGAGCTGTGGTTCCTCGAGGAACTGGCGACCGACTGCGCTGCGGCTGGGACGTACGACTGCTTCCTGTCCGCGCCGGCATTGCGGGTCACCGGTGGGGTCGGATCTCCGCTGAATCCGGTCGCGCTCCGTTGACTACATAGCTAATCTACATTAATGTTCTTGGCGCGCAGCGCGCAGCGCGCACGTAGCATCGCTCGGGGGAACTGGTCGAGATGTCATGTCAAGAACTTCTTCGATTCGCGACCAACGTGAGCGCGTCGTCGACCGGTCGGTTCCATGTCTGACGTCCTGAAGTACCTGATCCTCGGCCTGGGACCGGCGGGCTTCTACGCACTCCTCGCCCACGGCGCGGTGCTGGTGTACCGAGGTTCGGGTGTGGTCAACTTCGCTCAAGGCGGTTTCGCACTCGTTGGGGGCTACGTGTTCTACGACACGCGAGACTTCCTTCCGGCCTGGGCGGCTGCGCTCGTCGCCACCGCCGCTGCGGCGGCGCTCGGGCTGCTGGTGCAACTGTTCGTCATGTGGCCGATGAGGCGTTCCTCGCCGCTCGCCCGAGTGATCGCGACGCTGGGCATCCTCGCTGCGATCACTCAGACGATCCTGATCATCTACGGACCCAATCCGTTGTATGTGAACGGCTTCCTTCCGAAGTCGGCAGTCATGATCACCGACTCGGTGATTGTGGCCCAGGATCGCATCTGGTTGTTCGGCATCGCGCTCGGACTCACCGCAGTGCTGTGGATCGTGTACCGGTTCACGCGATTTGGGCTTGGCACGTCGGCCGTCGCCGAGAACCAGATAGCCGTCGCAGCACTCGGTTGGTCCCCGAAGCTCGTCGCCGCCGTGAACTGGGCGGTGGGTGCCGCGCTCGCAGGCTTTGCCGGAGTGCTGTTGGTTCCCATCACCAGCCTGAGCCCTGACGTCCTTTCGCTTGCGATAGTGCCGGCTCTCTCGGCTGCCCTTGTCGGCGGATTCGCGTCGTTTCCCCTGACATTCCTGGGAGCCGCGCTCATCGGAGTTCTCGAGGCCGAGGCGCTGCGATGGGTATCGACACCGGGATGGAGCACCGCCGTTCCCTTCCTCGTCATCATCGCGATGTTGGTGATCAGGGGTCGCGCGCTGCCGGTTCGTAGCTTCCTGTCCGATCGCCTTCCGAGCGTCGGTAGCGGGCGCCGGCGACCGCCATGGATCATCGTTGCGCTCGCATTGGCGGCGTCGTCCGCTGTTCTGTTCACGCCGAAATGGGCCGACGCGCTCACGACGTCGATGATCATCGCGACGATCTGCCTTTCCCTTGTTGTCGTCACTGGGTACGCGGGCCAGATCAGCTTGGCGCAATACGCGCTCGCAGGTGTCGGGGCGCTGATCTCGAGCCGCCTTGCCGTCTCGGCTGGCCTGCCATTTCCGTTGGCGCTCGCGCTGGGTGTGTTGCTCACCATCCCGATGGGCTTGGTCGTCGCACTGCCCGCCTTGCGTGCCCGGGGCGTCAATCTCGCAGTCGCCACGCTCGGGCTCGCGGTCGTCATCGAGTCGGTCGTGCTCGGCAACCCGGATCTCACCGGTGGCGCCATCGGCCTCCGCATCCCGGAGGTCAAGGTCTTCGGACTCGACGTTCAGTCGGTGGCTCACCCAGACCGCTATGCGATCGTGTGCGTGCTGTGCTTCGTCGGTGCGGCTGTGGTCGTTGCGAACGTGCGCCGCGGACGAGCGGGCCGACATCTCTTGGCGGTGCGAGACAACGAGCGGGCGGCTGCGAGCATCGGGGTCAGTGTCGTCGGGGCGAAGGTCTACGCATTCGGCGTTGGTGCCGGCATCGCCGCGCTCGGTGGAGGACTTGCGATCTTCCGCAATTCCTACGTCGAGTTCACGCAGTTCTCGGTGCTGCAATCGATCAACGTCGTCGTTCTCAGTGTGATCGGCGGCATCGGGTTCGTGTTCGGTGCCGTGACCGGTGGCCTCATCGCATCAGGCGGCATCGTCGAAGTGATCCTCAAGCGATTCTTCGACTTGACCCAGCAGTGGCAACTGATCCTCGGCCTCTTCCTCGTCGTGCAGCTGATGGTCGTCCCCAATGGGATCGCCCACCATCAGGTGGAGGTGATTGAGGCTCTCATGCACCGGCTTCGCCGCAGGTTGACCCGAGACACTCCCACAGCAAGCGAGGACGGGACCGCTGTCAGCGTGGCACCGAAGCTGCTCGAGCTGCGCAACGTAACGGTTCAGTTCGGTGGCACCCGCGCCCTGAGCGACCTATCGCTGTCGCTGCGACCTGGCGAGATCCTCGGTCTGATTGGGCCGAACGGCGCTGGGAAGACCACGCTCATCGATGTCGCCACGGGTTTCGTCCGCCCACGTTCAGGTGAGGTGCTCCTCGACGGCAAGTCCGTCTCGCACCTTTCGGCGCAAAGGCGTGCTCGCCAAGGCCTCGTCAGGTCATGGCAATCGCTCGAGCTGTTCGGAGTCATGACGGTCGAGGAGAACATCCGCTCGGCGGGTGAAGCCGGCAACGTATGGGCGTACATCCGCGACCTCATCAGTCCGCGCCGGCGGCCCATGTCGCCGGCTGCCCGTGCAAGCGTCCGGCAGTTCGGTCTGACCGATGTGCTCGATCGAAGGCCTGATGAGCTTCCGTACGCCGTCCGGCGTCTCGTTGGCATCGCCCGATCTGTTGCGCTCGCGCCGTCAGTACTGCTGCTGGACGAGCCGACCGCAGGACTCGATGAGGCGAGCACCGCCGAGCTTGCGGAAATGATTCGCCGGTTGTCGCGGGATTGGGGCATGGCGGTGCTCCTCATCGAACACGACGTCTCGATGGTCATGACGACTTGCGACCGAGTGATCGCGATCGACTTCGGGCGAGAGGTCGTCACGGGCTCGCCGGATGACGTGAGGCATCACCCAGTGGTGATCGAGTCCTACCTCGGCGCCCACGGCGAGGCCGTGGCTGACCGGGTCGGGAGCGTCGCGATGGCGACGGTCCAGCATGCTGACCGTGAGACGATGTCGCTCGCGTCCGCCTTGCCCGGATCGGACGTGCGCGATGCCCGGTGATGCGCAGGCCGACTCCGTTCTCGAGGCGAACCAGATGTCGGTCGGCTATGGCGAGATTCCAGTCATCCGCGAACTGGACCTGAGGGTGAAGCCGGGGCAGATCGTCGCGCTGCTCGGAGCCAACGGTGCAGGGAAGTCGACGACCCTGATGGGCTTGTCCGGTGTTCTGCCACTGTCCGCTGGGCGGGTGGTCCTGAACGGCGCCATAGCCAGGGGTCCGTTGCACCGGCGCAGTCGACTAGGTCTTGCCTACGTGCCGGAGGAGCGCGGCATCCTCCGCAATTTGACCACCCTCGAGAACCTGCGCCTCGGTCGTGGTGCCCCTGAGGATGCGCTGGAGATGATGCCGGAGCTCAAGCCGCTCCTCAATCGCAAGGCCGGCCTGCTCTCCGGAGGCGAGCAGCAGATGCTGTCCGTGGCGCGGGCCTTGGCTGCGCAACCGAAGGTCCTCCTGTGTGACGAGCTCTCACTCGGATTGGCGCCGATCGTCGTGGGGCGCCTCCTCGAGAAGCTGCAGCGAGCCGCCCAAGCAGGACTCGGGATCCTACTCGTCGAGCAGCAGGTGCGCAGCGCACTGCAAATCGCCGATGCCGGATACGTACTCCGGAGGGGATCGGCAGTCATGTCAGGGCCCGGTGCGGAACTGCTCGACAGGTTGGACGAGATCGAGCACCACTATCTCTCTGACATGGCGCTCAGCTCAGACCTCCGATCAGTTACCGGGACGAACACAAGGAGCTGTTGACATGAAGCCTGAAGCCCTGCACGGTCGGATCAACGACCTCGACAGCCACGAGATGATTCCCACGTACCTTTGGCCGGAGATCTTCGGTGACGCAGGTGTGCAGCTGCAGTCGATCGAAGAGCAGCGCTCCGCCCGGGGTGGGGCCAACAGCTACGTCACGGAACTTCGTGCTGACCGTGCCGAGATCACCGAGGAGTCGGTCTGGAATGTGAAGGGTGTCCCCGCGCCGGGCGCCTTCGATCTGTCGAGGCGCACCGAGGTTCTCGACGTCATGGGGATCGATCGGCAGCTGCTCTTCCCTGGCTTCGGATTTCTCGGACTGCTGCTGTCGAGCGCCGGTCAAGACGTCGCAGTCGACATGTATGACCTCGACCCCGCGAAGTACGACATTCCGAAGCTTGCTCGCACAGTGGTCGACGCTCACAACGACTGGGTGTTGCATCGAGCACAACTCGACGAGCGGTTGATCGGTGTAGCGCTCCTCGCACCCGAACCCACTCCCAAGGACTTCCTCTCGAGCGCACGTCGCTTGATCGAGGAAGGAGCGCAGGCTCTCTGGCTTCCGGCCGCCACACCCCCCGGTGGCGTGTCGCCAGCCGACCCTGCGCTCGACGACTTCTGGACGATGTGCGTGGAGAACGACGTGGTGCCCCTGCTCCACGTCGGCACAGAGTTCAGCTTCCCTCGCACACGCGTCTGGAGTCGCGTACCTGCATTCGCGCGGGCGGAGAATCACTCGCTGGAGTTCGGTCTCGAGCCCTTGGCTGCGAGCACGTTGCACTTTGCGGTCGAGAACTTCCTCGCCGCGCTGACATTGGGAGGCGTGTTCGAGCGCCATCCAACGCTCCCATTCGGCGTTATCGAATGCGGGGCACAATGGCTCGGGCCGTTTGCCGAGCGTCTCGATCAGTGGGCAGACCAGTTCCAGTTCCGTTTGCAGCAGTCGATCTCGACCCGCCCCTCCGACTACCTGCGGCGCAACGTGCGGGTCACGCCGTTCCACTTCGAGACCGTCGACCGCTTCCTCGACCGTCATCCATCGCTGATCGATTGCTACTGCTACTCAAGCGACTACCCCCATGTCGAAGGTGGCCGGGACTCGGCGAAGCGGTTCTTCGAGATAGTCGAGCCTTTCGGTGACGACACGCTCGAGAAGTTCTTCGTGACGAACGCTCAACTCATCTTTTCGACCTCTCACTCCGCCGGAAGGTGACAGCATGTCCACAACGTCAACCGTCAGCCAGCTTCCTCCGATGCTCGATCTGACCAATGATCCGGACGGCCACGAGATGGTGCCGACACATCTTTGGGGTGAAGTGTTCGGGGAGCAATCGGGCAAGATCGCCATCCTCCTCGAATCGGCCCTCAAGAAGTTTGCCGTCGGCAACGACTTCTACTGCCCCGACTACCCCGGCGACGTCATCCCGGCCACGCTCGACAACGTTTGGCAGATGCGGGGCACGAAGGCCCCCGCGGCAGTCGACTTCAGTCGCCGTGTTGAGGTGCTCGACCTGATGGGAATCAGGCGACAGCTGATCTTCCCCAGCTATGCGCTCTTCGCTCAGCTGCTCGCGACCGCGAGTGAGTTCACGCTCAGCAACTTCGGAGTGACGCTCTCGGAAGACGAGGCGCACGAGATCGGCCGCGCGGGTGTGCAGGAGTACAACGACTGGGCTGCGCGGACTACGGCGCTCGCGCCCGATCGTCTCCGGGTCGCCGGCTACCTGATTCCGAACGGATCTGTTGCAGACCTCATGTCAGACACGCGTGCCCTCGTCGGGAAAGGCATCCGTGTCGTCAACGTCCCATCGAGCATGCCACCGGCCGGCCTTTCGCCGGCGAGTTTCGCGCTCGACGAGTTCTACGGTTACCTTGCGGACAACAACGTCGCCCTGACGATCCACGTCGGTGGCGAATATGGTTTTCTCAAGGACGGGGCATGGGGCCAGGCGGAGGCGTTCGCCCCCGGCAAGGTCGAGAGCCACGAGCTCGGCCTCGAGCCCTACTCGATCTCGACCAGCTACTTTCCGATCGCCAACTACCTGACAGCGATGTTGCTCGGCGGCGTGTTCGAACGCCACTCGCAGCTCCGGTTCGGCGCGATCGAGATTGCAGCCCACTGGTTCGGACCCCTCGCCGACAACCTAGACATGTTCGCGACAAAGGTATACGCAGAGCGACTCAAGCCGTTCATCTCGATGCTTCCATCGGAGTACATGGCCCGAAACGTACGCGTGACACCGTTCAACAACTTTGAGCCCATCGAGCAGTATCTGGCCACCTATACGCATCTGCAGACCAGCTACATGTACTCGACCGACTACCCGCACGTCGAGGGCGGTAAGGATATCAAGCGAGTGTTCTACGAGCGCCTCCTGTCGCTGGGAGACATAGTGATGGAGAAGTTCTTCATCACCAACGCTCAGTGGCTACTCCCGGACTGACCAAGCAACCAGAAACGGATTCGAGGGAACAGATGAGATTGGAATGCGGTCAGATCGCAGTGGTCACGGGCGCAGCGAGCGGCATCGGGTATGGCCTGTGCGAGGGGTTGGCGCGCCGCGGAGTCGCTGTCGTGCTCGCAGATGTGGACGATACGTCGCTGAAGGACGCCGAAGCCGGTCTCGGCTCGTTCGGAGTTCCGACGATGTCTGCGGCCGTCGACGTCACGTCGTACGAACAGGTCGAGCGATTGGCGACCTCCGTGTTCGAACGCTTCGGTCGGGTCGATTTGCTGTGCAACAACGCTGGTGTCACATCGAAATATGCCCCGGCGTGGGAATTCGACCTGGCCATCTGGCGATGGATGATCGATGTCAACCTCTGGGGCGTCATCTACGGCATCCGCGCGTTTGTTCCTCAGATGGTACGTCAAGGCTTCGGCCACGTGCTCAACACAGCATCGATGGCAGGCATCTGCACGATCCCCCTGAACGGACCGTACAACGCCGCCAAGCACGCCGTTGTCTCGATCACAGAAACGCTCGCCGGGGACTTCGCCGAGTTCGCGCCCAACCTTGGCGCAACAGTCCTGTGCCCCGGCCCGACCCGTACCAGGCTGATGTCCGAAGGCTCGCGCTGGCGTCCCAGCGACGTGACTCCGGATAAGGAAGTGGGCGAGGCTCCTCGGTTCAGCCGGGAGCCCGCCTTCACCCTCGACGTTCCCGAGTCGGTCGAAGCGACCCTATCCGCAATCGAGCGCAACCAGCTGCACATCGCCCCGAACGTCGGCTCTCGTGATCGGGTGCTGTCGCGGATCGAGCCGCTTCTTCTTGAGGTCGACCACTGATCGCCCGGTTTGCGCTCGCGGCCGCATTACCCTCAGGACCCGTTGCGCGAAGCGCCGAGGTCGCCCGAGACTCCGGCCGGTGAAGAGGAGCAGTCGACTCACATGGCACATTCATCACCAGCAAAGCGTCGTGCGACGCCAACGCTCAGGAACTCAGCGACCTCGTCGAGTCCGGAGTTCGAGCTCGCGGACCGCCTCGGTGCTCAGATCGCTCAGCTGTACACCCTTTTGCGTCGTCCCCTTCTTGACATGGACGTCACGTTGGCTCGCGGTCGAGTCCTCGGTTCCATACTGAATGAGGGCCCTCAGCGGATCAAGGATCTGGCGTACCAGTCGAATGTGAGTCAACCCTCGATGACCGTGATGGTGGTGGGCCTCGAGAAGCGGGGCTGGGTAAAGCGGTTGCCGGACGAGCGCGATGGCCGCGCAGTTCTCGTCACGCTGACACGTGCAGGTGAGAAGGCAGTGTTGCGGATGCGCGAAGCCCGTGCATCGGCTTTCGCTGAGTTCCTGTGCTCTTTGCCGAAGGGTGAAGTGGCCAAGTTGGAACATGTCGTCGAGCCGCTCGAGTACCTCATCGCACAGCTGGAAGCGGCAGCCAGTACCGACGACGGCCCCTGAACTCAGGGCGATCAGAACCTGGCGCGCTGAACGCGCGAATGCTGGACAAATTAACATAGAGATGCTATCGTTATCTCGCCGTACGCACCGCTGGTGCAAGTCGTTATGTGCACTAACACTTGCACTGCGGCTAGGGGAGTTGCGTCGATCGTGGTCCATGTGAGCAACGTCACGGCCTTGGACCTTCCTGATCCAGGGGGTTGTAGATGGGAATGAAGGGGATTGGTTGGGCTCTGCCTGCCGTCTTGGCCTTGTCCGTTCTCGCCGCGTGTGGTAGCGACGACGACAGGGGCGCGGCGACTGCCGAGAGCACGTCATCCGAAGTGGGCTCGGTCTCCTCCACCACAGCGGCAACCGGAGCGGGCACAGACTCGACCGACGTTGCCGTGACGGCTGCCAGTACGACCGAGGCGTCGCCGACAGCCGAGGCGTGCAAGGTCGAGGGCGACCCGTACAAGTTCATGCTCATCACCGGCACGGGGCCTGCCACGATCGGCATCGATGTGATCCCGGGTGCAGAGGCAGCGGTCAAGGCGGTCAATGCTGCGGGAGGCGTGAACTGTCACCCGATCGAGATGAAGCTGTGTGACGCGAAGTCCGACCCGAACCTCGCCGGGGGTTGTGCGCGCGAAGCGGTGGCAGACCCGTCGATCCTCGCGACTGTCGGGAATGCGATGCTTGCCGGCGGTGCCGACATCAACGATGTGCTGCAGGGCGCAGGCATGGCGGCCATCGCGACGAAGGCCTTCACTCCGGCGGACTACGACGCACCCAACGTCTTCACCGTCGAGGCCGGTGGGCAGTCGGCTCCCTTGGGGGCGTTCGCACATGCAGCCGCTGATGGATCGAAGAACATCGTGTTCGTCCGGACCGACTCCGCCGCATCCGCCGCCACAGCCGATCTGATCAAGAACGTCCTGCTGGCCGGCAAGGAAGCAAAGCTGGCGAAGGACATTGCTGTGCCCCCCACGGCTACAGACATGTCGGTGTACGCCGCGGAGGCCACACGCGACAATCCGGATGCCATCATCCTCGGGAGTCCCCGCACTCAGCTGTTGGGCCTATTGCAGCAGATCCGCACGCAGGGTTACACGGGACCCATTTACGGACCTCTGTCGCAGGTGTCCGAGACGATCCTCTCGGAGCAGAGTGGCTATGACATCGGAGATCTGCGACTGATCAGCCCGTACTCCAGGGTCAGTGATGGTTGGAAGCAATTCACGACAGAGATGGCGGGCGTCGATTTCACCGAGCAGGCGGTGAACCCGTGGATCGGGGTTCATCAGTTCGCCGACGTGTTGAAGACGATCACGGGTGAGCCGACGCGTGAGTCTGTTCGAGCGGCGATGGAGTCGTTGACCGGCTACTCCACTGGCGGACTCACGCCGCCGCTGGACTACACAACGCCCGGGACGGTTCCCGGGTTCTCGAGACTATTCAACCCGGGCGTGCTCGAGTACGTGTACAAGGACGGAGCATTTTTGCCGGCCGAACCGAAGGAGTTCATCGACATGCTCTCGGGCGCAGTCATTCCCTCCTGAGGTCTCCCGCCCGCTAGCGAGTTCAGTGGACGCATCCACGCCTGAAGGTGTGCTGCGGTCTATTGGGCCGCGGTGACGCGACCGTGCACTTGGGGAATGAGAAAGGAGCGCTCATGGTGACTACGACCCATCAATCGTTCTGCAGGGTGTGCCTGAACTCCTGTCCCACCCTGGTCGACGTTGAGGATGGTCGACTGGTTCGGGTTCGTGGTGATCCGGTCAACCCGATCTTTGATGGCTACACGTGTGTCAAGGGCCGTGCGCAGCCGGCGTTCCACGATCATCCGGAGCGACTGTTGCACTCGCTCAAACGCGTCGCCGACGGGTCGTACGCCCCGATCTCGACAGGCGATGCGATGGACGAGGTCGCTGAGCGGATTCAGTCATTGGTTACGCGACACGGGAACCGAGCTGTGGCCTCATATTTCGGTACAGCAATCCTGGGTAATTGCACATCCGAGCCAATGCTGCGGTCGTTCATGACTGCGCTGGGCAGCCCGATGTACTTCAGCCCGAACACCATTGACAAGCCCGGTAAGCAGCTGGCCGCTGCGTTGCACGGTACGTGGATGGCCCCGCTGCAGGCATACGATCAGCCAGACGTCGCGTTGCTCATCGGTGCCAATCCGTTCAAGAGCTACTACGGAGTGGCGTGCGGACACCCGTCCAAGTGGCTCAACGAGCGGCTCGCCGCCGGGATGCGCTTGATCGTGATCGATCCGCGCCGAAGCGACATCGCCAAGCGCGCCAGCCTGCATCTGCAGCCTGCGCCGGGACACGACACGGCGATCCTCGCGAGCATGCTTCGCTTCATCTTGACCGAGGAGCTCTACGACCAGGCGTTCATACGAGACAACGCTGATGGCGTCGACGCTCTTGCCGAAGCGGTCGCGCCCTTCACCGCGTCTCTCGTTGCGCAACGCGCCGACATCAGAGAGAGTGACCTGGAAGACGCCGCCCGCATCTTCGCAACAGCAGCGCGTGGCTATGCAGTGTGTGGCGTTGGCCCCGGCTTCTCAGGGAGCACGACGCTCATCGAGTATCTCGTCCTCAACCTGGAGACCCTGTGCGGTCGGTACCTACGTGCCGGCGAGAGAGTCACGCGGATGCCGACGCTGCTGCCAGCAGTTGAATATCGCGCTCAGGCGGCGCCGCCTCGACCGGCCTGGGGGTTCGGTGAGCCGATGATGGTCACAGGCCTCACGGAGACTGCCGCAGGAATGCCAACCGCCGCGCTGGTAGACGAGATCCTGGAGCCAGGCCCGCACCGTGTTCGCGCCCTGATCAGCCTCGGTGGCAATCCTGTCGGCGCCTGGCCCGATCAGGCCCGGGTCGTCGATGCCATGAACTCGCTTGAGTTGCTCGTGCAGTTCGACCCCTGGATGTCGTCCACAAGCAGGCTCGCGCACTACGTCATCGCCCCGCGAATGTCCTACGAGGTGCCCGGCACAACGCTGGCAGTAGACGCCGTCATTGCAATGCCGACTTGGTATGGGCCACACGAGGCGTACTCGCACTACACGCCGGCACTCGTGGAACCGCCGGCTGGTGCCGACGTGCTAGCTGAGTGGGAATTCTTGTACGGGGTCGCGCAGCGCCTGGATTTGCAGCTCGCTCTGCCTAGCTATGGCGGGGCACATACCGCGAACCCGGGCGAACGCCTTGTGGACATGACCCATCAGCCCAGTTCTGACGAGCTACTCGACTTGCTCGTCCGGCGATCTCGCGTACCGCTGGAGGTTGTGAAGCAACACCGTTCGGGCTCGACCTTCCTCGAACCGACGACGTATGTGCAACCCAAAGAGCCAGGCTGGTCGGGGCGGTTCGACCTTGCCAATGGCTACATGTTGAATGACCTGTCCGAGGTGCTCGCCGGCGGGCCACGTGACCTCGACGGCAGCGGCTACCCGTTACGCCTCATCTGTCAGCGGCTCCAGCACACCATCAACTCGTGCATGAACGATGTGTCCACGAATCGCGGCCGGGGCTACAACCCGGCCTTCATGCATCCAGAGGATCTCGAAGCATTCGGACTCAAGGGCGGGGACCCTGTTCGAATTTCCTCCGCCCGGGGGTCCATTCCGGCGATCGTGCATGCTGACGCCACTCTACGGCCCGGCCTTGTCGCGATGGCGCATGGCTTCGGTGGAACACCCGATCGGGACGGCGAGTTCGAGTCGATCGGAAGTCCCGTCGGCAGGCTGTGCGACGCCGCCGACGTGGTCGACCGTTACACGGCCATGCCCCGAATGAGTGACATTCCGATCAGTCTGACTCGTCTAATGCACCTTGAAGCTGAGGGCGATGTTCGGGATCGCGTCTGACGTGCGAGGTGTGTACGACTGGACCGGATGGCCAGGTTCGTGGTGTGGCCACGTGCGGCGGGGTCGGTCACTCGAGTTGAGACGTCGGCCGTCCCCGGCGTCCACCATCGTCGTGGGGCTTCGTGCGGACGGCCCCGCCCGGTGCGCCGAGGTGCGGCAGCGCAGAAGGTCCGGACCGGTGGTCAGCCGTACTGTGGGACCCGAAGAAGCAGCCTCTCGATGGCAAGCCGGTGACCGGCGGCACCGCCACCCCGGAGTAGATCGCCTGGAGCAACCGCTGTGGGCATCGTTGCTCGTCGTTGACGCGGATTTCGACGTGGACGTGGGGAGCGCCGGATCGCCCCGTGTTGCCTGACCACAGGATCTGTTGGCCGGCGGTCACCTGTGTGCCGGCGGTGACGGCGAGGCTTCGGCCGTGGCAGTAGGTCCAGTGGTTGCCGTCCGCGTCGACGATGGTGACGCCGACGCCGCACGGGTCGCAGTTGGTGTCGGATTGGCAGCTCTCGCTCCACCAGTTGTGTGGCCAGGTGTGGACGTTGTCGACGGTGCCGCCGGTTTCGGGATACACCGAACACCGGTGAGTTGGGCTGCGGACCCGCGGCCGCCGGCCAGACCGCACGGATCAGGCGGATCGGTGTTCAAGTCGGCAGTCGTCAGGACGTCGTTCGGTGTGACCGTGTGATGAGGCGAGTGGACGTTGGCCGTGCACGGGAGGGCGGCCCACCAGGATCCGCATTCGTCACAGGTCACATCGTCGGTCGTCGTCGACATCTTGAAAGTGCGGAGCGCCCACGGCGGTGATGTGGCGCGTCGAGCGCACTTGCCGTCAGGCGGGGAGATCGCCAGCGGCGATGCGCACCTTGCGGATGAGTTCGAACAGCGTTCGTGCTTCGTCATCGGTGAGACCCTCGAGGCCGAATGGATGGGCGTCGGCGAGTGCAGTCGTTGACCTGACGACGACCTCTCGACCCGCCGGTGTGATGGCTGCCAGCGTGGCGCGGCGATCGGTGGGGTGCGGGATCCGCTCGATGTAGCCGTCCTTCTCCAATGCATCGACTGCAGCGGTGATGCTCGCCGGATGAACGAGGAGGTGCTCGCTGATGCGACCGAGCGGCATCTGACCGCGCTTGGTGAAGTACAGCAGGATGAGGACGTTGTGGCGCGTGTAGCGCACGCCGTACGGCTTCAGGATGGCCGAGCCATGGCGGTTGAGGATCTGCTCGGCGCGGACGATCGACATGGCGGCCCGGAGGTGGTTGCCGGCCTTCCAGCCCATGTCCTCCCAGTTCTTGACCGTCAGCTCGATCGGGTCGATGTCGATGTCGACGTCGTCGTTCATCGTGGCGGGCACCCATTCGTCGTGTCGGGGATCGGACGCTCCGGATGCTAGCCCGGTGTCGCCGCTTCCAATAGTTGATAGACGTATAGTTGGTACATTAAGTTTCTGCCTCCCGGTGAGGACTGATGGAGGGCGAAATGACGGACGCGCAGGTCGGCAAGGTGGTGTCGTACGGTGAGCAGCTCGCGCGTTGGGCCGCTGAACGCCCCGCCGACGTGGCGATCACGTACGTCGATGGCCTGGGCGGGAGCACGGACCACACGTATGCGGAGTTGGAAGCGGCGGCGCAATCGGTGGCCGGGATGCTGCGCGATCGGGGTGTCCGTCAGGGCGACCTCGTTGGTGTGGCCTTGTCGGCGGGTTTGACGCACGCCGCCGCTTCGCTCGGCGCGTGGAAGCTTGGCGCCGGCGTGGTGGTGCTGAACCCCCGGCTGCCGGCGTGGGAACTGCAGCGCATCGTCGAGGTCGCCGCACCTCGAGTGCTCATCGGCGAGTTCGACGTGCCGGAAGCTGTCGACATCGTCGGTCGGGAAGCCTGCCGGGCTGTCGTCGACGCTGGCCCGAGCCAGCTCATCGACGCGGTGCTGCCGCCGAGAGGGATCGTCTTCACGTCCGGCGGCTCGACTGGCGTGCCGAAGCTGATCAACAGCTTCGGGCCTGGCGGTGCGGTGCCTGGTCGCGCCCAGGGCCAGATGATGGATCTACTCCGTCTGGGAGGTTGCAGCCGGATCCTCGTGACGTCGCCGATGTACCACGGCCTCGGCTTCGCCAACGTCTTCTTCAACGTGCACAACGGCTCGCGAGTCATCTGCCTGACGCGCTTCACGCCGGAGGCGTTCTGGGTCGCGTTCGACCGACTCCGGGCCGACTACGCGATCGTCGTCCCGACGATGATGCAACGGCTCGTTCGTAGCCCTGGCTTCGAGACGGCCGACCTGTCGTCGTTGACGACACTCTTCCACGCGGCGTCCGTGTGCCCGGAGTGGGCCAAGCGCGCCTGGTTGGATCGGCTCGGACCGGAGCGGGTGCTCGAGTACTACGGCGCGTCCGAGCAGCATGGCTCGACGGTGATCGACGGTGTCGAGTGGCTTGCCCACCCGGGATCGATCGGTCGGCCGGAGCTGTGCGACGTCAAAGTGCTCGACGACGCCGGCGACGAAGTGCCCCGCGGGACGGTCGGCGAGCTGTTCATGAAGGCTCGTGGGGTCGACGGGCCGGTGTACGAGTACATCAACCGCGAGCGCGGACCGGTGACGGCCGATGGCTTCGCTAGCGTCGGCGACCTCGGATGGCAGGACGACGACGGCTACCTGTACATCGCCGACCGCCGTACCGACATGGTGATCTCCGGTGGCGCCAACGTGTTCCCGGCGGAGGTGGAGGGCGTGATCTCGGAGCTGCCGGGCGTCGCCGACGTCGCCGTGATCGGCCTGGCGGACCCCGAGTGGGGGCGGCGCGTCCACGCCATCATCGAGCGCCAGGTCGGCGGGGACGTCGATGCCGACATCGTCCTGGCGTGGTGCCGTGACCGCCTGCTCGCCTACAAGGTGCCCAAGTCGATCGAATTCATCGAGGTGCTGCCTCGCAATGAGGCCGGCAAGATCCGCCGGTCGGAGATGGTGGCGGACCGGGAACGCGCAGCTGGCACGGACCCGCTGCCTGCGGCGTGACGCTTGCACTCGATCTCGACGCGCTCGCCTTCCGGTTCGCCGGCGCCGTCGGCCTTACCGACTCGAACGGCCTGCTCGATGGCGTGCGCGTCGACTGTCGCCGCCTGGAGGGCGGAACTTCGGGTCTGACTCTCGAGCTCGTGGTCTACATCGGGGACGCCTCCCGCCGATATGTGGCCAAGTGCGTGCCGCCTGGCCGAAATCCGTCCGGTCGTCACGACGTGTTCGGACAGGCGCAGGTGATGTCCCACCTTGCGCTTCTCGGCCAAGTGCCGGTGCCGCGCCTGCTCGCCATCGACGAGTCGGCGCCGGCGTTCGTCGTGATGGAGTTCGTCGAAGGCAGGATCAGCGAACCGATCATGGATCACAGTCGCCCCCGGTCGGAGGCTGAGATTGCATCGGCGTGGTCAATGCTGGTCGAGACGCTGTGCGCGCTTCACGACAGCTCGACGCACGGTTTGTCGACGCCCTCGCACCGCCGCCTGAGCCCGGCCGACGAGTTGAGTCGCTGGTCCGAGACGATGCGCCTCTCGGCGCAGTTCGACGACGACCGGTCGCGCGCCGTGCGCCTGGCGCTCGAACGGACTACGCCGGCGCAGACCTCTCAGGTTCTCGTCCACGGCGACTTCCGCCTCGGCAACGTCGTCGAGGTCGACGGTCAGATCCGGGCGGTCTTCGACTGGGAGATCTGGGCGCTGGCGGACCGGCGCAGCGAACTCGGATGGACCATGATGTTCCTCGAGCCCGGCCTGTTCCTTGGCGACGTCGCCGTGAGCGGGCTGCCCACGTCGACCGAGGTGCTGGACCAGTGCAAGGCGCATGGCGGTGCGTCGCTCGATGGCGTCGCGTGGTTCGCCGCGTTACAGCGCTACAAGGGCGCTGCGATCGCCCGCAGCTCGCTCCGTCGAGCCGACAATGACGACACTGCGGCGGCCTTCGGCGAGCAGGCCGATCGGATGCTTGCGTCCGCCGCAGCGCACCTGTTCTGACGGCAGACGAGCACATCTTTCAGACTTGACAGCAGACGCTTGTACGTCTAAATATTGGGATCCAAACATTCGAAACGTCGAGCATCTGGGAACCGGGGGACAGTGTGAGGGTGGCTTCGAAGGTGGCTGCGTGGATCGGGGGCGAGGTCGAATGACAGCAACCGTCACGTCGCCGACCTCCGTTCGCGAACCTCGGCGACACCGCAGCGGCCTGGACCAGGCATACGTGGTCGCCGCGCTGCTCATCGTCGTCACCGCGCTGTGCGCCGTCTTGCTCGACGGCTTCCTGACAAGGGCCAACCTTTCGAGCATCCTCGTGTCGTCAGCCGTCCTCGTCGTACTCGGCGTCGGCGGCGCCGTCGTGATCATCGGCGGCGGGATCGACTTGTCGGCGATCGTGATCTTTGGCATCTGCTCACAGGTGATCGCCGAAGCGATGCGCGCCGGGCACAGTGAGGTCGCGGGTCTCGTGGTGTGCCTCGGCGTCGCCTTCGTGTGCGGCCTCGTCAACGGACTGATCGTCGCCTACGGCGAACTGCCCGCCCTCCTCGTGACACTGGCGACAGCGCTGCTGTTCCGCGGGGTTGCCAAGCTGACGTACCTCGAGGCGCAGTCGGGCTCCTTGTCGGACGCGGCGGGGATCACGCTCGCGCTGGGCCGCGACAGTTGGCTGGGAGTCGACGCACCGATTGTCGTTGCGGCGATCGTCGTCGTGGTGATGCACGTAGCGCTGACGAGGTCCGCGCCCGGTCGGGCGGTGTACGCGATGGGCGACAACGTCGCTTCGGCTCGGCTGATCGGATTGCCGATCCGGCCGATGGTTGTTGCCACCTATCTCGTCTCGGCGCTACTCGCAGCGTTTGCGGGCGTGCTCCAGATCGGGATCGCCGGCTCGTATGACACCCGGACGTACACGTCGGGGACGCTCCTCTACGACGTCTTGGCCGTCATTGTCATCGGCGGTGTCAGTCTCGCCGGCGGCCGGGGTCGCCTGTTCGGCGTCGTCGCCGCTGCCCTGCTCATCGGTGTGCTGCGAAATGCGATGACCCGCGCCGACCTCGACACGATCCAGCAGCTGACGCTCAAGTCGCTGCTCGTCCTGACTGCCCTCGTGCTGGACGCCCGGCTGCATCCGCGAAGCGTCGAGACAGCGCGCCCCGGCGAGTTGTAGCGCGCCGTCGTCCATTCCATCGATCCAAATCAACGTCAAGGGGGAAGAAGTGAACGCAACCATCAGACGGTCTGTCCTCGCGGGATTTCTCGCGATCAGTCTGGCGGCATGCTCTGCCGGCTCGGACGACGCGAAGACACCGAGTTCCACGTCGCCATCCGCCGCTGATAGCGGGGCGAGCACAGGAGGACTGCCGGTCCGGATGGACGCGGGCCAGGTCTCGGCGGCGACGCGCGAGATGGTGGCCGGCAAGACAGCGAGGTTCGTTCTTTTCGGCAGCGGCACTGCGCTGACGGACTCGTGGACGAATGGATTGAAGAAGGGCTTCGAGCAGGCTGGCATGAAATTCGAACTGGTCGAGTCCAACCTCGACCCGACGCTGTACACGCAGCAGCTCGAGACCGCCATCAACGACAAGGTGGATGTCCTCGTCACGGCGAACTTCGACGTGAGCAGTAGCGCGGATCTCCTGCAGAAAGCCCAGGACGCTGGAATTTACACGATCCTGTTGGGCATCGGATCCGTGCAGCAGACCGACGCGTTCGTCGGACCGGACTGGATCGAGATGTCAAAGCTGCTCGCCGGCCGGGTCGCCAACGATTGCAAGGCTGCCGGGAAGACCGATGTAGCGCTGCTCCTGGGGTTTGGAACCGACGCAGGCACGGTGCTCGCCGAGCAAGGCTTCAAGGAGGTCTTCGATCAGCAGGGCATTGACATCGTGTCCAGCCAGCCTGCGCAGTACGACCCGAACAAGGCACGCGAGATCACGGCCACGCTGCTGCAGCAGCACCCTGACCTGTGCGCGGTCGTCGGCACGCTCGACACGATGATGTTCGGCGCTGCCGAGGCGGTGCGCCAGGCCGGCAAGACCGGTGACGTTCTCGTCTACACGACGGACAGCAGTTCCGCCGCCTGCGATGCGATCAAGAGCGGCGACATGACCGCGATCGTCAACTACGGCGTCCCCGACACCGGACCGATTATCGTCGCCGTGACGAAGTTTCTTCTTCAGTCCGGCCTCAAGCCGGGTGCCAACCGCACCGCGCTGTTCACCCCGATGACGATCATCGACAAGACCAACGTCGACGATCCCAGCGCCTGCTACTCGGGCCAGCTCTGAGCAATGGAAATCCCTGACGCTCACGGAACGGTCTGATGCGGACCCTGACAGTGGACGCGTTCGGCCTGACCGGTCGACGCTTCGTGCACCGGTTCTCGGCGCGCCGAGCGCTTTCCGAGATGCTCGGAAAGCGCTGGGTCGAGTCGCTCGTGCCGCTGCTCCTGCTCGGCGCGGTGCTGGTCGACTTCTCGATCGCGACGCCGGGACTGCTCGGCGCGGCGAACCTCGCGACACTGTTCCGCGGCTATGCGAGCGTCGGCCTCGTCGCAATCGGCATGACGCTCGTCCTCATCGGGGGCAGCATCGACGTGAGCGTCGGGGCGATCTTTGGGCTGACCAACATGGCTGCCCTGATCGCGTTCAAGCAAGACGGCCTGCCCGTCGGCGTGGTCGCGATCGTTGCGCTCGGCCTTGGTGCCGTGCTTGGATCGGTCAACGGGGTTCTCGTGGCGTTCGCCAAAACACGGCCGTTCATCACGACGCTGGTCACGGGAGCGCTCTTCCAGTCGATCGTGTTGTACTTCGAGCAAGAGCGATCGGCTGAGCTCTCCGTCATCTTGAGGAGCGATCCGGCATGGACGTTTCTGGCGAAGGGCAGCGTCGCCGGCCTGCCGACGGCGGCGGCGGTACTCGTCGTCGTCGGCATCGTTGCCCACATCGTCATCACGAGGACCCGATTCGGATGGCGGCTGACGGCGGTCGGCGCCTCCAGCACCGCCGCGCGCAGAAGCGGCATCCGCGTCAGGGGGATCACCCTGGCGGCGTTCGTGCTGTCCGGCACGCTCGCCGGGCTCGGCGGCTTGTTCCAGGCGGCGCGGCTGCAATCGTCTTCGTCGACGATCGGGTCGGGGTTGGAGTTCACCGTCCTCACGGCCGTCGTGCTCGGTGGTGTGAGCCTCGCCGGAGGACGCGGCAGCGTGGGTCGAGCGTTGATCGGCGCCGGCGTCATCGCCGTCATCACACAGGGCTTCGTGCTGAAGCGCTATGACCCCGAGGCGCTCAACGTCGTGCTGGCGATCGTGCTGCTCACGTTCGCGACGATCGACCTGAAGTGGAGCAAGCACAGGGGACGGCTGCGCGACAAGGTGTTCGTCGTTCCTGGGACGCTCGACTTGCCGCTGGTCGAGAACTCGGTCTACGACCCTGCGGCCCCGTTCGCATTGAACGGCCGGCTGACCGGTGCGCAGCCGATCGGGCTCGGTCTCGTCGAGGGTCCGGAGGATGTCATCGTCGACCGGTCCGGTCGGGTCTATTGCGGCGATCGGCGCGGCTGGATATGGCGGTTCAGTGGACCCGACCTCGATCACGCCGAAGTCTTCGCCAGGGTGGGTGGGCTGCCACTCGGCCTGGCCTTCGACCGAGAAGGCAACCTCGTCGTCTGCGTAGCCGGCATGGGCCTGTACAGCGTCGATCCTGACGGGGCGATCGCCCGCCTCGCCGCTGAGGTGGCGGCACCATGGTGGCGTTTCGGCGAGGAACGGGCGATCCGGCTCGCCGACGACCTCGACATCGCTCAGGACGGACGCATCTTCTTCAGTGACGCGTCGACCCGATTCGACGGTGTCGAGTTCGTCTTCGAACTGATGGAGGCAAGGCCGAACGGGCGGGTGTTGTGCTACGACCCGCGAACGCGGACATGCACGACCGTGGTGAAGAACTACGCGTTCCCAAACGGGATCTGCGTAGCTCACGATGGCCAGTCCCTGTTCATCTGCTCGACGGCACTGTGCCGGATCGATCGCCTCTGGCTGCACGGCCCGAAGGAAGGGACCCTCGAACCGTTCATGGAGAACCTGCCGGCCTGCCCTGACAACATCAACCGCGCATCGGACGGCACGTACTGGGTGGCGTTCGCGGCAATGCGCACGCCGGCCTACGACCTGTCCCTGCGCTCGCCCAAGTTCCGGCGGCGGATGGTCCGCGAACTGCCAGCCGACGAATGGCTGACCCCGAACCAGAACACGTCGTGTGTGGTGAACGTCGACGAGATGGGACGGGTCCTCGACGCGCTCTGGGACCAGACGTTCCGCGACCACGCCGTGATCACGTCGATGCGCGAACACGACGGCCACCTCTACCTCGGCGGGCTCACGAACAATCGCGTCGGCAGGGTGCCGATCCGTACTCGCACTGACGCGCCCGCGACAGAGATGCAAGTGGTCGAGGTGACCGCGTGACCGGAGTGCTGACCCGCTTGCGCAGCGCTCTGCGACCGGCCAACGGGTCGGTCGTGCCCCAGATGGCACGCGGCCTGCTGCCCAACGACGCGCTCGACGACTTCGAGCCGCTGTGCCACACCGTCGGGTTGGGTGTGTCCGACCTTGCGTCTTCGGGCGACGATCTCTGGATGTGCGCGGCGACAACCGTGCTGCACGCAGACAACCTGGACGCCCCTGCGATCGAGGTCGCCGACCTCGCGGCGCCAGTCGGCGCGATCGCCAGTGACCACCGTGGCGGCGTGGTCGCCGCCGTCGCCGGCCACGGCATCCTCCGCGTCGGGCGCGATGGCCACGTTGAGCCAATCGTCACGACGATCCCTGGCTCGAGCTTCGGTTGTCCGACTTCGCTGACGGTGCGTGACGACGGGACGATCCTGTGCACCGAGGGGAGTCTGGAGCACTCCGCGGACGCGTGGGCGAGGGACCTGTTCGCCGGGGGACGCTCCGGACGCGTGCTCGAGGTCGCTGCGGACGGCGAGGTCCGTGTGCTCGCCGACGGACTGGCCTTCGCCGCCGGCGTGGGCGAGCACGCCGACGGCATCGTCGTCGCCGAGGCGTGGCGTCACCGGTTGGCACTCCTCGATCCGACGACAGGCCGTCGTCGCGACCTCGGTGTGGAGTTGCCTGCCTATCCGACGCGGTTGTGCCCAGCTCCCGGCGGCGGGTGGTGGCTCACGTTCCTCTCGAAGCGCAACGGGCTCGTCGAGCTCGTCCTACGCGACCAGGAGTTCCGCGAGGCGATGACGACGATGATCCCCAGTGAGCACTGGATCCGGCCCAGGCTCGGTCCACCGGACGACATCCTCGAGCCGATGCAGCTGGGCGGCATGGTCCAGCTCGGTGTCAGAACGCCGTGGGCGCCGACGTTCTCGTACGGACTGGTGGCGCGGATCGGCGTCGACGGCGATCCGATCGCCAGCGTCCACGGCCGCGCCGCTTCGGATCGGCACGGGATCACTGCAGTAGCGGCCGTCGGCGACCGCCTGGTCGTCGCCAGCCACGGAGCACGCTGCGTGCTCGGCGGACCGGTCGGCGATGCGTCGTGAACGGCACCGTCGCGACATCCGATGTCACCAACGGTGTCGATCCGACCGCGGCGCTGCTCGACGTCGTCGGCGCGACGAAGGCATATGACGGCACAGTCGTGCTCGACGCAGTCGACTTCGTACTGCGGCCAGGTGAGGTTCACGCGCTGATCGGTGAGAACGGCGCCGGCAAGTCAACGCTGTGCAAGATCATCAGTGGTGCGATCGACCGTGACTCGGGCGAGATGACCATCGTGTCCGCTGAGCGCAGCGGGATGAACCCGGTCGCGATGGTGTACCAGGAGAGCAGCCTGGTGCCGACAATGACCGTCGCCCAGAACCTCCACCTCGGTGACGAGCCGCGCTTCGCTCGCCTGCGGCGGTTGAACATCGAGGCGCGTCAGCTTCTCCTGTCGCTCAACTTCCATGTGCCAGCGAACGTGTACGTCTCCCAACTCGGCACGGCGCAACGACAGATGGTCGAGATCACACGGGCGATCCGCCAGCGAGCGCGGATCGTCATCTTCGACGAACCCACCGCCGCGCTGACGCCCGAGGAGAAGGAGCAGCTGTTCGGGGCGATCCGCCGGCTCACGTCCTCCGGAACCGGCGTGATCTTCGTGTCGCACGCCCTGGAGGAGTCGCTGGAGATCGCCGACCGCATCACCGTGTTGCGTGACGGGCGGCTGCAGGCGACCATCGAGGCGCGAGGCTGCACACGTCAGGACCTCGTGCGAATGATGGTCGGCCGCAACGTCGAGCAAGCCCGTGTTCGGCCGGTCCAACGAGCCGAGATCGGCGATGTCGTGCTTGAGGTCGACGGGCTGTCGATGGGACGCGCCGTCAAGCACATGAGCTTCTCCGCTCGCGCCGGCGAGATCGTCGCGCTAGCCGGGCTCGTCGGCTCCGGGCGCACCGAGACGGCGCTGCTGATCAGCGGCGCATTGCGCCGCGACCGCGTCGGCGGTGGACGCGTCGTCGTCGACGGCAGACGGAGACGCCTTCGCGTGCCCCGCCAGGCCGTCGGTGCCGGCGTCGCATACGTCACCGAGGACCGCAAACTCAACGGCTTCTTCGAGACGATGTCGATCGACGAGAACATCTACATGGGGCACATCGCCTCGCGGCGTCGGATGCCCATTCTGTTCAAGCGCTCCGAGATGCGCTCACTCGGCGCCGAACTCGTCGACCGATTCCAGGTGCGCACGGCAGGCAGCAACCGCCGGGTGATCGAGCTGTCTGGCGGCAACCAGCAGAAGGTCGTGCTGGCCCGCTCGTTGACCCGCCAGCCGAAGGTCGTGATCTTCGACGAACCGACTCGCGGCGTCGATGTCGGCTCGATCGAGGAGATCCACAGGATCATCGCCGACACCGCTCAGCGCGGTTCGGCCGTGATCGTCATCTCCTCGTACCTCCCCGAGGTGCTGTCGCTGGCCGATCGCGTGCTCGTCGTACGCGGCGGACGAGTCGTCGTGGAGTTCGACGGGGCCGAAGCGACCGAGGAAAAGATCATGTTCGCCGCCGTCCACTGAGCGGCGGCCTGCACCACACAGAGGTGAGACCAACAAGATGAGCTGGGACTTCGAGACCCCGCCCGACGTCGCTGGACGTATCGCCTGGGCCCAAGCGTTCATCCGCGACGAGGTGCTGCCGATCGATCAGATCGTCCGCGACCCCCGGAACCTGCGCGACCCGCTCCACGCGCAACACATCCCCCGGCTGCAGCAGACCGTGCGCGACGCCGGCATGTGGGCCGTGCATGCGCCGGTCGAACAGGGTGGTACTGGCGCCGGGGCCATCGAGATCGCACTCGTCAACGAGCAGCTCGGGCGCACCCGCTGCGGTCCGGTGATCTTCGGGTGCCAGTCCCCCGACGCCGGCAACGTCGAGATCCTCGCCCGATTCGGTAGTCCGGACATCAAAGCCCGATTCCTGCAACCACTGGTCGCCGGCGAGATGGTCTCCGCCTTCTCGGTCACCGAGCCACGCGCGGAGGCTCCGACCCGACGACGTACACGACGACTGCGATCCAAGACGGCGACGAGTACGTGCTCAACGGGCACAAGTGGATGATCACCGGCGGCGACTACGCCGATTTCCACATCGTCATGGCGATCACGGATCCGGACAACACCCGCTACAGCCGGATGTCGCTGTTCGTCGTGCCTCGCGAATCACCGGGAATCCACATCCTGCGCAACGTGCACGAGTTCGGGCGACAGGACTTCGAGCACCACTCGTACCTGCGCTACGAGAACGTCCGAGTCCCGGCCAGCAACATGCTCGGCGAGCGCGGCAAGGCATACGTCGTGATGCAGGCGCGCATGGGCCTGGCTCGCCTGTTCCTGGCAATGCGCACAGTCGGCGCAACGCGCATGGCCATCGAGATGATGTGCGAGCGCGCGCTCTCACGAACGACCCAGGGCGAGCTGCTCGCCCAGAAGCAACTTGTGCAGGCGATGATCGCGGAGTCGTACCTCGAGGTCGAGCAGTTCCGACTGCTCGTGCTGCACACCGCGTGGCGGATGGAGCGCTTGGGCAACACCCGCGAAGTTCGCACCGACGTCTCGATGTGCAAGGTGGCGACGGCCCGGATCCTGCAGAACATCGCTCAAAGGGCGATCCAGGTCCACGGGTCACTCGGCATCACCGACGAGATGCCGTTCATGGAGATGCTTGTCGACGGTCTCACCTACGGCATCGGCGACGGCCCCACGGAGGTGCACCTCACGACGATCGCCCGTGACGTGCTCGGGCGCTGCAAAGGCGTCGAGACCGAGTTCCCATCGACGCACCGCATCCTGCGCGGCACCCCCCGACAGACGGAGGTCTGACATGGAATACGAGGACATCGCGGTCGACGAACCGTCGCCCGGCGTCACCCTGTTGACGCTGAACCGACCAGCAGTGATGAACGCAATGCGGTACAAGACCCACGACGAGGTCGACGACCTACTCGCCGGCCTCGACACGCGAGTGCTCGTGATCACCGGCGCAGGTCGAGGCTTCTGCTCAGGTGACGACGTCGTCGACATCTTCCGCAACGGTGAGGGCGTCGAGATGGGCGAGGACCCCGGCCTACTCGGCACCAGCCGAGCCCTCCTCAACGCGCGCTACCCGATCATCGCTGCCGTCAACGGCCCGGCAGTCGGCTGGGGTGCGGATCTCGCGTTAATGGCCGACATCCGCATCGCAGCACGCCGCGCGCGCTTCTCGGAGATGTTCGTCCGTCGCGGACAGGCGGCCGACGTCGCCGGGTTGGCGCGCCTGTGGCAGCTCGTCGGCCGTGAGCGCGCCGCACGGATGCTGTTCACCGGCGACTTCGTCGGCGCAGACGACGCTCTCGCGTGGGGCCTCGTCTCCGAGGTGGTCGACGACGACCACGTCGTCGACACCGCGCTGGAGCTGGCACGGTCCATTGCCGCCAACCCGCCGCTCGCCGTAGCCGCCATGAAGGCCGGCCTGCAACGGACGAGCGACCCGAACTGGGAGCAGCTCGGGCAGTGGCTCGGACTGATTCACGCCGACCTGTTCCGAACCGAAGACCACCGCGAATCGGTGCGCGCCTACCTGGAACACCGCCCCCCGGTGTTCACTGGCCACTGACGCGGCCGGACCGGCCTCGCCGCCTACCGCGACGAGGTCACCAAACGCTCGGGGCCTGCCAGCACGTCCGGCTCCCGGTCGGCAGGGTTGCGTGACCTGAACGGCGGGTTCGCCAGCTTCGCGGCGCGCTACGCGCACGAACGACTGGCGATCATCGATCGCGACGTCGACCGGTTGGTCGAGTTGCTCGGCGGTGACCTGTCCGCGTCGCACCAGTACGTGCGCGTCGCCGAAGCGATGATCGAGGCTCGGCCAACCCGCCGACGCGCTCGCCTGGGCACGGCGGGGGATCGCAGCGACCAGCGGCTGGCAGGTCGCCAAGCTCTATGATCTCGCCGCCGGTCTGCTCGCCGACGCCGCGCAACCGGCCGAGGCGCTGGTCGTATACCAGCGGCTCACCGACGACGCATTGCAGCAGGCCGACAAGCGTGCCTACCAGGTCGCGGTGCGGCACCTCAAGGCTGCTCGCCGCGCCGCGACCGCAGCTGACCGACAGGCCGACTTCGCCGAGCATCTCACGGCGCTGCGCGAACGGAACCGGCGACGCCCGTCGCTCATCGCGATGCTCGACAAGGCCGGCCTGCGATGACCGCAGCGCCTGCCTTTGCGGAAGTCGACATCTCCGAATGGAGCCCTGAGGGTCTCGAGCCGCTGGGGCGACGACTGGGCCGAACGCGTCGCGACGGACGTCGCCGCGCAACCGGGTGTGCCCGCAGCCGTGACCGAGCTTGCTGTTGTCGATCTTGGTGACGAGACTGGTCTTGGGGCGATCAGCAAGAAGGTGCTCAGCGACAGCGAGAGCCTCATTCACGGTAACGAACTGTTGGCCGACGTCGGCGTTGTCGGGACGAGCGCTCGTGACCGGACCGGCTACACGCTCGCCGCGGTCCAAGCGGCCCTGGACGGAATCGCTCCGCCCGCCGACGGACGCGAGTTCAGCGCATGGGACTGGTTCGTCGACTACCTCGTGCTCGACGCGCCGATCGGCAACACCGACTGTCACCAGGAGGACTGGGCGGTGATCGCCGATGGTGGCCGCCGGCTGGCGCCGACGTCCGACCACGCGTCATGTCTCGGTTTCCTTCTCGACGACGCCGAGCGCGACGGGCGTCTGGCCACCCGCGACCGCGACCGAACCGTGCAGGCATATGCGGCTCGGGCTCGATCCAAGTTCGACGGATCCACTCACCCGTGCGACATCGCCCACCAGGGCCTGAGCATGGTGGATGCTCACGTTCGAGATCATCGGCTCGAGCGTGCCGCGATGATCCGAACGGTCGAGCCGATCCTCGGTCGTGTTCCCGCTCGTCGCATGTCGCCCGCAGCTCGACGATTCGCGGCAGGCGTGTTCGCGGCCAATCGTGCGCGTACCCTGCCAGGCCCCTCGGTACGGTGACACATGACGAACGAGGCTCCACGACGTGTACGACTCGAACGTGTTGTTCCCCGTGCTCTCCAACTGGCTCATGCCACGAGACCGACCCGACTACGGACGCCTCGTCGAACAACTCGACCTCACGACGCAGGCCGACCCATTCGAGGTGCTGGCGCGTTGCGAAGGCATTCGCGCCACCGACCGGGTGGAGCGCGTTGAGGCCGGCGTACCAGGAGGCGAGCCCAACCGGCAGCTCGTCGTCGCTGCTGAGCGCGTCGCCGAGCAGCTTCAGATCGTCGAAGACCCGGGCGGCTGCGGCGTCGCCGGTCAGCTCGCCGCGGGCAACTTGGTCGGCGAGTCCGACGACTTCAATCCCGACCCCGACACCTTTCCCACGGTGAGCTGTTGCGGCGTGTCGTCGCTGCGGGCGACGAGCTCGGCCGCGCCCGTGTCCGTCTCCAGCGCTCCCCCTCGGTGCTGCGCTGCCCGGCGCGAGGTGCCGGCTCGGGCGGCCCGGCGACGCGGGTGCAGGTGCGGTCGCGGCCCGGTTTGTACTGGTCGAGCTTCTCGGTCGTTCTCGCGCGCGACGCTCCGCAGCGGGCCTGCTGCTGCTCGGAGCGACGTCTACCGGGTCATCTGCCGGCCCTGGCCGGTCCGGCCTCGTTGACCTGCGGGTTCGTGCTGGGTGCCGCGTCGCCGAGCGGCACCGGCCGGTGGCGCGCGACGACCTCGCCGCGGTTCGCCCCCTCGACGGTGTCGAACTGACGAGCCGTGCCGAGCTGATGGACGTAGCCCGCGACGGCCAGGCCGTCGTGTCGGACGTCCGCCCGGCGGAGGAGTACTCGGCCGGGCGTCTCCAGGGTACGGTGTCGGTCCCGTGGAGCGAGCTGGCCGACCGGCTCGACGAGATCCCCGCCGACACCGAGGTCGCCGCCTACTGCCGCGGCCGCTACTGCGTGCTGTCGAACCGGGCCGTGCACCTGTGGCAGGCGCACGGGTTCGACGCCCGCCTGTCGAAGGACGGCCTCGCCGAGTGGCTGGTCGACGGCGTGGTGCTGGCCGTCGGCCCGTGACAGCCGCGGCGGTGGGGGCGAGCGCGTCCGCCGGGCGGCCCTGATGACCGGGCGCATCGACGACCTGGCGCAGCGCGCCGCGTTGCAGCAGCGGGTATTGCGCGTCCTCGCGCTCGGCCAGGTGATCGGTGGCGCGGCCCTTGCCGCGGCGGTGACCGTCGGCGCGTTCGTCATCCAGGACCTCCTCGGGCAGGAGACGCCGTGGGCGGGCATGGCCACGGCGACTGCCACGATCGGCACCGCGTTCATGTCGCAGGTGTTGGCCCGCCGGATGACGCGGCTCGGGCGGCGCCCCGGCCTGCAACTCGGCTACCTGCTCGCTGCCGTCGGCGGCGTCGTCGCCGCGGTCGGTGTGGAGACCGCATCGCTGTTCGTGTTCGTCGTCGGCCTGTTCCTGTTCGGCAACGGCCAGGCGGCCAACTTGATCTCCCGCTATGCGGCCACCGATCTCGCCGCGCCGGACGAGCGCAGCCGGGCGATGAGCCGCATCGTGTTCGCGTCGACGTTCGGCGCCGTCTTCGGTCCCGTCCTCATCGGCCCGGCCGAAGCCGCCGGTGAAGACTGGTTCGGCCTCCACAAGTACAGCGGGCCATGGCTGCTCGGCGGCGTGCTGTTCGCGTTCGCGTTGGTCAACACGGCGCTGCGGTTGCGCCCCGACCCGCTCGTCGCGTCCGGCGCGATCGGGATGCAGACGGTCGCCCACCCGCGCGTCGTCGACAGCCTGCGCACGATCGGCGGCTCGTCGGCCGCGCGGCTGGCCCTGTCTGCGATGGTGATCTCGCAGGTGACGATGGTGGCGGTGATGGCGATGACGCCCGTGCACCTCAAGCTCCACGGTCACGAGGGCGTCAGTCAGTACGTCGTGTCGTTGCACATCGCCGGCATGTACGCGTTCAGCCCGCTCGTCGGGCGCTACGCCGACCGCCGCGGCCGGGTGCGCACGATCCTGATCGGCAGCATCGTGCTCGTCGCCGCGACCGTGCTCGCGGCGCTGTCCGGCGACGTCGAACAGCTGCTGTTCCCGTCCCTGTGGGCGCTCGGTCTCGGCTGGAACTTCGGGCTGATCGGCGGGTCCAGCCTCCTCATCGACAGCGTCCCCGTCGATCGGCGCGTCGGCGTGCAGGGGACGGCCGATCTGCTGATGAGCTTCTGCGGCGGCCTCGCCGGCTTCGCGTCGGGGTTCGTGCGCCGCGCCATCGGCTACCACCTGCTCGCCACAGCAGCGACGGTTGCGGCGGGCGCGCTCCTCGTCCTCGCCTACACGGCCCTCGTGGGACCGGCACCGACCGACGAACCCGTTGCCGACGCCGCCGGCCGGTCGTGAACCACCGCTGGCGCGGCGCAGGCGCTCACCAGCCGCCCTCGTCGGCGATCTCGAGGAACGCTTGCAGCGCCGGGCTCGGCGGGGCGTCGCGTACGACGAGAGCGATCGGCCGGGTGATCGGCGGGTCGGTCGGGCGCACGACGACGCCGTAGCGCAGGGCCGCGTCGGCGGCCAGGCGCTCGGACACGAACGTGATGCCGGCGCCGGCGACCACCAGTGGCACGAGGGCGTCGCGCTGGTCGCTCTCGACGATCACGTCCGCCAGCAGGCCGGCGCGCTCGAACAGCTCATCGACGAGCTGGCGCGTCGACGTGCCGATCGGGGTGATCACCAGTGGGTGGCGGACCAGCTCAGCGGCCGTCAGGGCGCGGCGTGGCACCCGGGTCTTCGGCGGGAGCAGCACCATGAGCTGCTGCTCGAACGCGCCGTGAGCCCGTGTCCGATGGCTGGGCGGCGGGGTGGCGCACAGGCCGGCGTCGGCCGTGCCGGACTCCACCATCGCCACGACGGCGCGGGCCGACTCGGCGCCGAGCAGCCGCACGGTGATGCCCGGGTAGACCCGGGCGAAGCGGCTGACCGCGGGCACGACGTGCGAGTTGATGATCGTCGGCAGCGCGCAGATCGCCACCCGGCCGGTCTGGCGGAGGCCGACCGACGTCACCGCCTCGCGGGCGTCGACGGCGAGGGCGACGATCGCCCGTGAGCGGGCCACGAACGCCTCGCCGGCGCCGGTGAGCAGCACGCCGCGCGGCGTGCGCTCGAACAAGGGCGTGCCCAGCTCGGCCTCGAGCGCGGCGATCCGCCTGGAGATGGCCGGCTGGGCGACGAACAGCGCTCGCGCCGCGCCGGTGAACGTGCCGTGCTCGGCCAAGGCGATCACGGCCTCGAAGTCACGCAGATCCATTCGAACAGGTTATGGATCTGTGCCGAAGGCGTCTTTGACAGCATGAGCACGGTTCTGCTGGGATCAACCGGTGGACTTGGTCTCGGCATTGATCGTCGGCGCTGCAGGGCTGGCGTGCGGTGTCGTCAACAGCATCGCCGGCGGCGGGACGCTGATCCTGTTCCCGGTGCTGCTGCTGGTCGGCCTGCCACCCCTGCAGGCCAACGTCACCAACTCCGTGGCCACCTGGCCGGGGTACGTCGGCGGGGTGATCGGCTTCTCCGACGAGATCGGGCAGCAGCGCCGCCGGCTGCCGGCGATGATCGCCGCGACGCTCGTCGGTTCGACGGTGGGCTGCGTGCTCCTGCTGGCGACGCCGTCGGAAGCCTTCGACATCGTCGTGCCGGTGCTCGTCCTGGTCGCCGCTCTGCTCACCGCGGTCCAGCCGTTGGTGCGCCGCTCGGTGACCGCCCGAGCTGCGTCGGCCGCGCCGGTGAGCGCGGCGACGGTGATCGGGCTCGTCATCGCCACGTTCTACGGCGGCTACTTCGGCGCCGCCCTCGGGGTGATCGTGCTCGGCGTGCTCGGTCTGACCACCGGTGAGACGCTGCGCGAGTGCAACGCCTCCAAGTCGGTCGTGTCGCTCGTCGACGCCTCGGTCAGCGTCGTGATCTTCGGCCTGTTCGGCAACGTCTCGTGGGGGTACGTCGCCGTCGCCGCCCCGACCGCGCTCGCCGGTGGTTACGTCGGCGCCGGCGTCGCCAAGCGGATGAACGAGCGCCTGCTGCGCGTCGGCGTGGTGACCCTCGGGGTGACCGCCTCGATCGTCCTGTTCATCCGCGCTCTGAACCGCTGACCGGCGTTCGCGCGGCAACCTGGGCTGATGGATCTGTGCGGGTCGATGACGTGTGACCTCGTCGACGCGGCGGCGCGCTCCACCTCCGACGTGCTCACCCTGCTGGCGACGAGCGACGACGGGTTGAGCAGCGTCGAAGCGGCGGCGCGAGCGGCGGTCGTCGGCCCGAACGTCGTCGCCACGCACCGCGTCACGATGTTGGGCGTCCTGGTCCGTCAGCTGCGCAACCCGTTGCTGGTGCTGCTCGTCAGCGCGGCGGCCATGTCGGGGTTCACCGGCGACGGCGTCGACGCAGCGATGATCGGCGTGATCGTCGCCCTGAGCGTCGGGCTCGGCTTCGTCAACGAGTACCGCTCGGAGCTGGCGGTCGCCGCGTTGCACGGCAACGTCGTCCACGAGGTGGAGGTCCTCCGAGACGGCCGCGCCCAGCGGCTCGACGTGCGTGCGCTCGTGCCCGGCGACGTCGTCGAGCTGCGCGTCGGCGACCTCGTTCCCGCCGACGTGCGCCTGCTCGCGGTCAACGACCTGGAGTGCGTCGAGGCGGTGCTCACCGGCGAGTCGATGCCGGCAGCGAAGACGACTGAGCCAGCGACGACCGACTCGGCGGTCGATCTCCCGTCGTGCGCGTTCATGGGGACGGTGGTGCACCACGGCTCGGGGAGGGGTGTCGTCGTCGCCACCGGACGGTCCACAGCGTTCGGCAAGGTGGCCGCAGGGCTCGACGCGCCGCAGACTGAGACGGCGTTCCAGGCGGGGCTGCGCGCCTTCTCGAAGATGCTCGTCCGCGTCGCCGCCGCCCTGACGATCGCGATCTTCGTCATCAACGTGGTGATGTCGCGACCGCTGATCGACGCGGTGCTGTTCTCGCTGGCGATCGCCATCGGGATCACGCCGCAGCTGTTGCCGGCGATCGTCAGCGTCAACCTGTCCGCCGGTTCGCGGCGGTTGGCCCGCAAGCACGTGCTCGTCAAGCGGCTGGTGACGATCGAGGACCTCGGCAACGTCGAGGTCCTGTTCACCGACAAGACCGGCACGCTGACCGATGGCGCGATCACGTTCGAGGCCGCCATCGACGCCGACGGTCGTGCCGCCACCGAACCGCTCACGCTCGGCCTGGTGTGCAACGAGGCGACGGCGGCACCCGACGGCCCCGTCGGCGGCAACGCCCTCGACGTCGCGCTGTGGCGCGCCGCGCCGCAGCGACCGGATCCCCTCGACGGCTGGCGACGTCTGGCGATGCTGCCGTTCGACCACGAGCGGCAGCTCGTCTCCGTCACCGCCCTCGCCGCGGACGGCACCCGCCTGCTGGTCACGAAGGGCGCGCCCGAAGCGGTCCTGGCCCGCTGCTCGGCGCCGCCACCGGCGGCGACGGCCACGCTGGAGCAGTTGTTCGCCGACGGCGCGCGCGTCGTCGCCGTCGCCAGCCGGCCGTTCGCCGGTGACGGCATTCCGACGCCGGCCGACGAGTGCGCGCTCCGGCTCGTCGGCTTCTTGACCTTCGCCGACCGCCCCAAGCCGGGGGTCGACGCGTCCCTGGCCGCGCTGCGCGCCCTCGACGTCACCGTCAAGGTGATCACTGGCGACAACGGCACGGTGGCCGCCACGGTGTGTCGAGAAGCTCGGCCTGCCCGTCGACGGCGTGCTCACCGGCGCGGAGATCGACGCGCTCGACGACGCGGCGCTGCTCGCGGCGATCGGTCACACCACCGTGTTCGCCCGGGTGAGCCCGCAGCAGAAGGCGCGCATCGTCGGCGCGGTGCGGCGCTCCGGCGTCGACGTCGCCTTCCTCGGCGATGGCGTCAACGACGCGGTCGCGCTGCACGCCGCTGACGTCGGGATCTCCGTCGACTCGGCTGCGGACGTCGCCAAGGACGCCGCCGACATCGTGCTCCTGGAGAAGGACCTCGGCGTGCTCGCCGACGGGGTGCGCGAAGGCCGGCGGATCTTCGCCAACACCCTCAAGTACGTGCTGATGGCGACGTCGTCGAACTTCGGCAACATGTTCAGCGCCGGTGGCGCCTCGCTGTTCCTCACGTTCCTGCCGATGCTGCCGTCGCAGATCCTGCTGAACGGTTTGCTGTACGACGTCGGCCAGCTGGCCATCCCCACCGACCACGTCGACGCCGAGGTGGTGGTTCGGCCGGCGCACTGGGACGTCGGTTTCGTCCGCAGGTTCATGAGCATCTTCGGACCACTCAGCTCGATCTTCGACTTCCTGACGTTCGCCGTGCTGCTCGGTGTGCTGCACGCCAGCCATGCCGAGTTCCGCACCGGCTGGTTCGTCGAGTCGCTCGCCACCCAGACGCTGGTCGTCTACGTGATCCGCACGCGGCGAGTCCCGTTCGTGCGCAGCCGCCCGAGCCTGGCGATGATCGTCACCCCGCTCGGCGCCGCGGCGGTCGGCGCGGCACTGCCGTTCACGCCGCTCGCCGAGCCGCTCGGCTTCACCACGCTGCCGATCAGCTTCCTGCTGATCCTGAGCGGGATGATCGTCGCCTACCTCGCCCTGGTCGAGGTCGCCAAGGCCGGCTTCTACCGGCGTGAGGAACGCCGCGGCGCGGCGGCTGCGGCGTCGTCCGCGGCGCATCGCCATGCTCGTCGGGTCCATCGCCGCGCCGCCCGCTTCACGAGCCACCATGGCCCGTCGACGCTGTTCTGACGGCGAGCGGGGGTGCAGCCCCCGGAGGCTCGGTCGATCCGCGCCACCAGCACGGCGACGTCGTCTGGTGGCTGCGGTCGTGGACGGTCCGCAGCAGGGCGCTGTGCAGCTCACCGGCGATCTCGTCGGCGGCCCGCTTCGGCCGCAGCCCGCGGACCTGGTCGACCGGGCTCCTCGGTGGCGATGCCGTACGGCCGCGGCAGGTCGGTGATGCCATCGGTGTACAGCACGGCGACGTCGCCGGAGCGCAGCTCGAGCTCGGCGGTCGTCGAGCGTCGAGCGTCGAGAAGCAGGCGGTGCAGAGCAGCGGTTCGCCAGCAGGACGGTCTCGTTCAGCCAGTCCACGACGGCCGCCGACCCTGCCGACTGAGCCCCGCGCGCCGAGCTCCAGCCGCAGCGCCCTGCCGCACGCCGGGGTTCGTGTCACGACACAAACGCACACGTCGGTTCGTGCGCTGACGCAAACCCGGGTGGGCCTGGCTGCGAGCCGTCGTCCTGGGTTTGTGTCACGAGCGCCGGTGACGCCGGCCGCGCTGTGCGCCACGCCTCGGCGGCCGTGACGGAGACGGTCGTACCATCGCCCTGGGGTGGATCGATGAGATCGGAGGAGACGTGCCGCAGGCAGATGTGGGTGAGCTGCGTTTCGACGGGGCGACCGCGATCGTCACCGGCGCGGGTCGCGGTCTCGGGCGCGCCCATGCGGCGCTGCTCGCGGCGCGTGGTGCTCGGGTGGTAGTGGCCGACGTCGGCGGGGCCGACGTCGCCGCCGCCGAGATCGTCGGTCAGGGCGGCGAGGCGGTCGCTGCGACCGGTTCGGTGGCGGAGCCCGCCGACGCCGAGCAGATCGTCGCCGTCGCCCGAGACGCGTACGGCCCCGTCGACATCGTCGTCAACAACGCCGGCATCTCCCGGCCAGAACCGCTCGGCAAGCTGACGCTCGACAACCTCCAGGCCGAGCTGGCGGTGCACCTCGTCGGCACGATGCTGGTCACCAAGGCCGCCTGGGGTGACCTGCGGGCGAGTGAGCGCGCCGCCGTCGTCAACACGACGTCCGGTGTCGGTCTGTTCGGCATGGCCGGCGCCGTGTCGTATGCGGCGGCGAAGATGGCGATCGTCGGCGCGACGACCACGATGGCGCTGGAGGGTGCCCGTCACGGGATCCGGGTGAATGCCGTCGCTCCGATCGCCCGCACCGCGATGGCCGGCGAGGTGTTCGCCGACCTCACGCCGCTGCTCGATCCGGAGCTCGTGTCCTCCGTCGTCGCGTGGCTCGCCCATCCCGACTGCCAGCTCAACGGGCAGATCCTGTCGGCCGGTGGTGGCCGCGTGGCGTGGGTGGCGATCGAGGTCGGTCTCGGCGAGCTGGTCGACGGTCTGATGCCCGAGGACGTCGCGGCGATGGCACCGGCCGTGCTCGCCCAGCCGACGATGGCGATGACTGATGCGATGGCCGAGGTCGAGCTGATCCGCCAGCTGCGTGGGCGGTGATCGCCATGGTCGGTCGGAGTGGTTTCTCCAGTTCGCAGTGGTGCTATCTGCACCGGCTGCAGTCAGGAGTGACCCGAGCGGACCGAGCTGTGCATCGACGGGGCGGACTGCCCCGTCTGCGTCGACGCCGTCCTCGACGCCCGGCGCGCCGTCCCCGGCGTCGGTGACGTCGGCACCTCGAGGCGCGGCGAGCGCCGACGTGAAGCGGAGGCGGCGAGCACGGCGGGAGCAGGGAGCAGGGAGGCTGCGGCCGGAGCACGATTCAGCGACGGGCGACGGCGACGAGGAAGTCGGACGACGGCGTGAACGGGCGCAGGTCCCACGTCGACAGGCGCAGTTCCTCGCGCAGGCCCGCGGCGGCGACGTCGTCGAAGAACTCGTCGAACGCGTAGCCCCGGCCAGCGCCGAAGCCGACGACCAGGCGACCGCCCGGCACGAGGTGGGCGCCGATCCGCTCCAGCGCGCCGCGCCGCGTCGACGGGTCGAGGAAGGCCATCACGTTGCCGGCGGACACGGCGACGTCGAACTCGTGGGGGAGCGACATCGCCGCCAGGTCGAGCTCGGCGAGATCGGCGACCGCCCACGCCGGGCCGGGATGGTCCTGCTCGGCCGCGGCGATCAGTGCCGGATCGAGGTCGACGCCGACGACGTGATGGCCGAGCACGGCGAGGCGCCCGCCGACGCCGCCCCGGCCCACAGCCGGCGTCGAGGATCGCCGCGCCCCGCGGCACCATCGCGTCGACGAAGCGCGCCTCGCCGTCGAGGTCGTTCCCGGCGGCCGCCATCGTCCGGAACCGCTCGATGTACCACTCGGAATGCCCGGGGTTCTCCTCGAGCAGCTGCAGCCAACGGTTGCCAGTCACGGCGACGACCGTATGCGCTACCGCAACCGTCGGCCGGCACGCTCCGGGTTCGTGCCAGCCCCAGAACCGACGTATACGTCCGTGCGCTGACACGAACCGCTGAGATGGACCGCTGAGATGGACCGTTCAACGTGGTGAGCGCCTGCCCGGTGAGCGCTTCGTCAGCAGGTCTGCCAGGACGGTGGCCTCGCCGATGTCGGCGCGCCTGGCGGCCCGTCAGGAGCGTCATCGGGCCGGAGGCGACCAGCTCGCGCAGCTTGGCCAGCGCAGTAGCGCGCTCCGGATCGCGGAGCTCGGAGCGGTCGTGATCGGCGAGCTCGTCGAAGCGGTCGGGGTCGTGCCCGTACCGCTGGCGCAGCTCGGTGGACGGGGCGACGTCCTCGCCCCACTCGTCGAGGTGGGCACGATCCTTACTCAACCCACGAGGCGAAAACCGTGAAGTCCCAGGGCCACCTCACGAACCCGCGGGGCCATCTCCGTCATCCGTTCCTCGAGTGAGTGCTGGCGACGTCGGGATGAATGCCGGCGTGTCGCCCGCCGACGGAGCCACGTTCCTACCGTCCCTGCTGGCCCGTGCCGGTTCGCCGAACTTCTCGGTGCCGTTCGGCCGGCAGCCCGGCGACTTCGTGATCTGGGACAACCTGGCGACGTGACACGATGCGGTCGACGACGACGACGGCCCGCTGGTGTACCGCACGGTCATCGGCGGCTGAGCCTCGTTCGCATAATTATGACTTGATCAGTCAGGAATAGTGGCTATGCTTGCGGCATGACGTCGCCGGGCGATCGAACCACAACAGCGTGGGATGACGACGGCGATGCCACCACGCGAGCCGGCGAGGGCGCAGTCGCCGGCCGCGGAATCGTCGGGGTGGCCCGCGGATCGATCCCCCGGCTCCGCGGGCCACTCTGGCGTCCAGCGCCGACGAGCGAGCACTCCCGCTCGCGCAGTCGCGCCGACCATCCAGCCAACGGCGATCGCGCCGTCGCCGCAAGCAGCAGCCGACGCTGGACGGGGTCCGACTCGGACGTGCGTCACGGTCCGTCCAGCGTCGTCACCGATGACGCCGGTCGGCCCCGGTGTTCGTAGGGGGGGTTGCTCGCCGGCCTCGATGGCCACGGGCAGGCGGTGCTCCTTCGGCGGCAGCGGGCAGGTGGCGAGGTGGTGGACGCGCGGGGCGGGTTGTCGCCCGGTTGAGGCCGACGCGGACGCTGCCGTCGGCTGCCGGCGCCGGGATGGACAGGCTGCGGCACAGGCCGTACGTCGTGACGCCCGAGGTGGCGTCGGTGAACAGCGCGAACAGGCCGTACTCGGGCTTGTCGGCGAACACCACGAGCGACTGCGGTCGGCCGACACGATCGGCGCGTCCGGATGGCGCGGCCGGACGATGTCGTACCCGCCGCGCTTGGCGACCTCGATCGCCGCGTCGCCCCAGCCGACGGTGATGCTGCCGCGCTCGGGGATGACGCCGAAGTCGTAGCCGCTGTGCACCGGCGTGCCGTCGACGACGATCTCCTCGCCGTCGCCGAGCGCGACGTGGACGACGATGTCGTCGGTGTGCCACTCGCCGGGTGCATCCGGGAGCCGCTGCGACTCGGCGTTCAGCCGGTTGATCGAGGTGATCGCCAGGAAGCCGTGCGGGCTCTCGGTCGCGGCCTGGTGCCGGCGATGCCCGTCGTGTCACGCGGCGGCGAACGCGTCGGTGCCCGTCTCGGTGGTGGGCGTGCCGGTCTGGGTCATGACGGTCTCCTCGGTGTCGTCGGTCAGGCGGGGACGGCTCGTGCCGCATCGATCAGGGCGGCGACCGCGGCGCCGTGGACGGCGGGGCGCCACCTTGCCTATCTATCTGGTTGGGTTAGCCGGATAATGCTGGCATCGTGATAGGTGACTACTTTGGTCGGGCAAACCTCTCCGCTCGACGAGAAGCCGGTACCGATGACGCAGACCATGACCCAAGTAGACCTGGCGGTAGAGCCGTTGACCGGAACGATCGGCGCCGTCGTGCACGGCGTCGACCTGGCGGCCCCGGTGGAGCTGGGGACGATCGAGGCGGTGCGCGCCGCGTTGCTGCGCTGGCGGGTGCTGTTCCTGCGCGACCAGCACGTCACCCCGAGCCAACAGGTGGCGTTCGCCCGATGGTTCGGCGAGCTGACGCCGGCCCACCCGCTCCAGGGCGGGCTCGACGCCGACCACCCCGAGGTGCTCGTCCTCGACAGCCGGGACTACCGGTTGGGCATCGGCGACCGCGGCGAGGGGACGAGCTACAACAACCGCTGGCACACCGACGTGACGTTCTCGGAGCGCCCGCCGCTGGCGTCGATCCTTGCCGCCAAGGAGATCCCCGAGCGCGGCGGCGACACGCTGTGGGCCGACCTCGTCGCCGCCTACGGGGCGCTGTCGCCGGGCTTCCGCCGGCTCGTCGACCCGCTCGTCGCCGTGCACGACGCGGCGCGGACGTTCGACCGGTTCCGTGCCGAGGGTGGCGGCCAGCAGGTCGCCACGATGGCTCCGGTGCGCCATCCGGTCGTCCGGCTCCATCCCGAGACCGGCGAGCGCGGCCTGTTCGTCAACCCCGTGTTCACGTCGCACGTCGAGGGCCTGTCCCGGCTGGAGAGCGAGCGGCTGCTCGACCTGCTGTACGACCACATCACCGCGCCCGAGCGGGTGGTCCGCTGGCGCTGGCGAGCCGGCGACGTGGCGATCTGGGACAACCGGGCCACCAGCCACTACGCCGCCGCCGACTACGACGGCCCGCGGGTGATGCACCGCGTCACCGTTGCCGGCGACCGGCCCTTTGGTCCCTCCGATCTGTGAGGTTCGTGCTCAGGTCGCAGCGAAGCTGCTCCCTGCGCCTGCCGTGCTCGCCGCCTCCGCTTCGCTTCGGCGCTCGCCGCGCCTCGGATCAGCGGTGTGTCTCACGATCGGTCGAGGCACGACTGGCTACGTTTGCGGAGTGCGGATCTCTCACAAGGTGGCCTATGCGGTGCGGGTGACGACGACGCTCGCCCAGCTGACCGAGGGGGACAACCCGCAACCGGTCTCGGGCGCGGTGCTCGCCGCCAAGGACGATCTGCCGCCGGGCTTCCTGCCGGACATCCTGCGCCTGCTGCGCAACGGCGGGGTCCTGCAGAGCAGGCGCGGCGGAGATGGCGGCTGGCTGTTGGCCCGGCCGGCGTCCAAGATCACGGTGGCCGACGTCATCCGCGCCGTCGACGGGCCGCTGGCCTCGGTGCGCGGGCTGCGCCCGCACGAGTTGGCCGAGACGGGGGAGGACGAGGCGTTCGTGACGATGTGGATCGCCGTGCGTGCCTCGCTGCGCTCGGTGCTCGAGGCCGTGACGATCGATCACCTGGCGCACGGGAACCTGCCCAAGCGGATCGTCGCGGTGGCGTCGAAGCCGGATGCGTGGGACGACCGCCGCCCGGCACGTCCGGCCTGACGGTCGAATCCCGATCTCGCCGGTCGACGTTGCCGGTAGCGTCGACCGCGTGGCGTCGCGGCTGATCGGCTTTCCCAACCCGGTGAACGAGAAGGCGGCGCGCGTCGTCGCCGGCGGGGTGGTCGTGCTCACGGTGCTGACCCTGGCGACGCAATGGTGGTGGCTCAGCGCGGTGCTCGCGGCCGGCTTCCTCGCCCGGGTGCTCACCGGACCGCGGCTGAGCCCGCTCGGCCAGCTGGCGACGCGAGTGGTCGCGCCGCGACTCGGTCCGCCGAGGGAGGTGCCCGGACCACCGAAGCGCTTCGCCCAGGCGATCGGCCTCACCGTGACCACGGCGGCGGCGATCGCCTGGCTCGGCTTCGGCACCGCGGTCGTGACGGCCGGCCTGCTGATCCTGTTGCTGGCGTTCGCCCTGCTCGAGTCCCTCGCCGGCTTCTGCGCCGGCTGCTGGCTGTTCGCCCAGCTGATGCGCGTCGGCGTGATCCCCGAGTCGACGTGCACGGCGTGCGCCGACATCTGGTCGCGCGCCGGTTCGGCCTGACGCGGCAGCTCCGCATCAGCCCGCGATCGCGGGCGTCGGTGATCGATGGTCAAGTGTCGGCGCGGCGTCACAGAGGTATAGCTGATTTAATTAGTCGAGATTCCAGCTGATAGGGATACGCTCCCGCCGCATGGAGCAGCACACCATGCGGATCCCGCTGTCGGTCCTCGACCTGGTGCCGATCAGCAGCGGCTCGAACGCTCGGCAGGCGCTGGCCGACACCGCCGACCTCGCCCGCCGGGCCGAGGCGGCCGGGTACGTGCAGTACTGGATCGCCGAGCACCACCTCAACCCCGGCGTCGCCGGCACCAACCCGGCGCTGGTGATCGCCCACGTCGCGGCCGCCACCGAGCGGATCCGCGTCGGGTCGGGCGCCGTGCAGATGGGACACCACACGCCGCTGTCGGTCGTCGAGCAGTTCGGGTTGCTCGACGCGCTGCACCCGGGGCGCATCGACCTCGGGCTCGGCCGTTCGGGCTTCCGCCGCCGACCCGGTTCGTCCAGCGGTGCCGCGGCACCGTCACCGGGACGGCGCACCGAGCGGGGGCTGCTGATCCCGCCGCCGTTCTCGTTCGCCGGGCTGCTCGGCTCGCCGCGCTTCGCCCTGCAGATCGGGCTGCTCCAGCAACCGGGCGCCGAGACGCCGTCCTACGACGAACAGGTCGACGACGTGCTGGCGCTGCTCGCCGGCTCCTACCGCTCGGCCGAGGGGGCCGAGGCCCACGTCGTGCCGGGCGAGGGCTCGGCGCTCGACGTGTGGGTGCTCGGCAGCAGCGGTGGTGAGAGCGCCGAGGTCGCCGGCGCCCGCGGCCTGCCGTTCGCCGCCAACTACCACCTCAGCCCGTCGTCGGTCCTCGACGCCGTCGAGGGGTACCGCCCGCGCGTTCTGCCCGTCGGCACGGCTGGCGAAGCGTACGTCGTGGTCTCGGCCGACGCCGTCGTCGCCGACACCGACGCCGCGGCTCGCGAGCTGGCCACCGGCTACGGCCTGTGGCTGCGCAGCATCCGCACCGGCGCCGGGGCGATCCAGTTCCCGACGCCGGAGGAGGCCCGCCCCGGGCGGCCGGCGAAGTGCAGCTGGGCGTCGGGACGGGGGACGTCGTGCGGATCGGTGCGGGTCATCGTGCGGCTCCTGCGTTGGCGCTGGTGGCGTAGCGGTTCTCGGGGCGGGGCAGGCCGAGCGTGGTGCGCAGCGACGCGCCGCCGAGTGGACGGGTGGCGAGGCGCCGCGCCGCCAGCGCCGGTACGACGAGGCGGCTCAGCTCGGGCAGGTCGTCGTCGAGCGACGACGGCAGCGGGCGCATGCCGTCGGCCACGTCGGCGAGCGCGGTGAGCAGGGCGACGAGCCCAGGCGGCGTCGCCGACGTAGCGCAGCCGCCCGCTGTCGGGCCACGGAGGAACTTGAGTCGCTTGGTCTGGGTGATCGGCGCCGACGTGACGATCCAGGCGTCCTCGCACCACGTGCCGGTCGGCGTCAGCACGCCCTCGGAGCCGAGGTGGTCGGCGGCCTGGGCGAGCCGGGTGAGGTGCTCCAGCGTGGGGGCGCGGTGGTGGCCGGCGGGGCCGAAGGGCACGACCGTGCGGCTGCCGCCAGAGGTCGGCAGGAACCAGTGGACCTTGATCGTCACACGACGATGCCAGGTGATAATGCCGACCATTTCAGTCGGATATCGGCGAGTACCGCGCTCGTCTACCCGCGTGGCACCTGGTTCCACGGGACCTCGCGGTCGACGCGGACGTCGCCGGGGAGGCCGAGGACGCGCTCGCCGAGGATGTTGCGCAGCACCTCGGACGTGCCACCCTCGATCGAGTTGGCGCGGCTGCGCAGGAACGCACGGGTGACGGCGTCGATGCCCGTCGGCTGCTCGTCGTCGACGTCGTAGCCGCCCGACAGCAGGGCCCGGGCGCCGAGCAGGTCCATGCACACCTCGTAGACGTGCTTGTTGTTCTCGGCGCCGGCGAGCTTGCCGATCGAGCCCTCCGGCCCGGGCACTCCCATCTTGCGGTTGTTGGCGGCGCGGATGTTGTTGAGCCGGATCACCTCCGACTCGATCCAGACCTGCGTCAGCCGGTCGAGCGTCGCCGGCGAGCGCTCGTCCTCGGGCAGCGCCTGCCAGATCTCGACCGCCGAGGCGATCGGCCCGGAGCCGCGCGGCGGGATCGCTCCACCGATCGCCGTGCGCTCGTTCATCAGCGTCGTCAGGCTCACCCGCCAGCCGTCGCCCGGGCGGCCGAGGATCTCCGTCGCCGGCACCTTGACGTCGGTGAAGTACACCTCGTTGAACTCGGCGCCGCCGGTCATCTGCCGCAGCGGGCGGACCTCGACGCCGGGCGCGTGCATGTCGACGATGAACGCGGTGATGCCGGCGTGCTTGAGCGCCTCGGGATCGGTGCGGCAGATGATCAGGCCCCAGCGGGCCCGGTGGCCGAGCGAGGTCCACACCTTCTGCCCGTTGAGCACCCACACGTCGCCGTCGAGCACCGCCATCGTGGCGAGCCCGGCGACGTCGGAGCCGGCGCCGGGCTCGGAGAACAGCTGGCACCAGATGTCCTCGGCGGTGAAGATCCGCCGCAGGTAGTGCTCCTTCTGCTCGGCGCTGCCCCACTCGACGATCGTCGGGCCGCACATCCCGTAGCCCATCGGGTTGCGCATGAACGGGTTGGTGGCGCCGGCGGCGAACACCCGGGCGTTGATGATCGGCTGGAACTTCGGCGACAGGCCGAGGCCGCCGAGCCCGACGGGGAAGTGGACCCACGCCAGGCCGCGGTCGAACTGCTCGCCGGCGAAGGCCACCTGGTCGGCGGTGGGATCCGGGAACTTGGCCAGCAGCTCGTCGACGAGGCGGTTCACCTCGTCGAGGTTGAGGTCGTGGTCGCTGTCGATCGGGTCGGCGATGTCGGTGCTGGACATGGACCGGGACCCTAGCGATCGACCTCCGAGCGAGCCCATGCCGCGCGGCAGGCCTGCGGGTACCCGGACCCACGCGGGGTTCGGGCACCCGCACGGGTCGTTCAGGACTTGCCGGTCAACTTGTCCTTGACCGTGTCGACCGCATCCTTCACCTTGCCGGTGAGCTGATCGATCTTGCCCTCGTTCTCGAGGTCCTTGTCGCCGGTGAGATCACCGGCTGCTTCCTTCACACGACCCTTGATCTCGTCCATGTTGCTGGACATACGGCCCTCCATCCCTTCGGTCTCGCCGGACGTTCCGGCGGGGCACTCGTTCGTTCCCGTGCTCGCTCCCGGGCAGACGCTGTCGCTCCCGTTCGGGCACGAACCACCCGATTGGGCGTCTCGTCAGGGGGTCTGTCAGATCGGTGGCGTGCCCGCCGGGTTTGTGTCAGTGCACAGACCGACGTGTGCGTTCGTGTCGTGACGCAGATCTCAGGTGCCGCAGAACGTGCGATAGCGCGGGTCGGCGGGGCCGGGCTCGGCGTAGCGCTCCCGGCCGGCGTGGGCGTCGAACGGGTGGGTGACCGCGTCGAGCAGCAGTTCGTACGGCGCCATGTCGCTCTCGGTGGCTGCCGCGAGCGCCTCCTCGACGAGGTGGTTGCGCGGGATGTAGATCGGGTTGACCCGGTCCAACTCGGTGGGGCGGACGTCACGGCGGGCCCGCCAGCGCTCTGTCCAGTCGTTCGGCATGAACGCTGTGACGTCGTCGCCGAGCGCCCGGAACGTCGAGGTCATGTCGAGGTGCTGTGCCTCGAGCACGGCGAGGAGGTCGTCGATCAGCTCGGCGTCGTCGGGCCCCGGCGCGGCCAGCCCGAGCTTGGCGCCGAAGGCGGCCAGCCGGTGGTGCTCGTAGCGGTCGGCGAACGCGGCCAGCACGCCGTTGGCGGCGTCGATGGCGGCTCGCGGCTCCGCGGCGAACAGCGGCAGCATCGCTTCGCCGAGGCGGGCCAGGTTCCAGTGGGCGATCCGTGGCTGGTTGCCGTACGCATAGCGGCCGCCGTGGTCGATCGAGCTGAACACGGTCGCCGGGTCGTAGGTGTCCATGAACGCGCACGGCCCGTAGTCGATCGTCTCGCCGGAGATCGTCATGTTGTCGGTGTTCATCACGCCGTGGATGAACCCGACCGCCATCCACCGGGCGACGAGCGAGGCCTGGGCCTCGACGACCGCCTCGAACAGGGCGACGTACGGCTGGTCGGCCTCGGCCGCCTGCGGATGGTGACGGGCGATCGCCAGGTCGGCGAGCTGCTGCAGCAGCGGCGTGCCGCCGATCGCCGCGGCGTACTGGAACGAGCCGACGCGCAGGTGGCTGGCGGCGACGCGCACGAGGATCGCGCCGGGCAGCGGCGTCTCCCGCAGCACCGGCTCGCCGGTGGCGACCACCGCCAGCGCCCGGGTGGTGGGGATGCCGAGGGCGTGCATCGCCGACGACACGAGGTGCTCGCGCAGCATTGGCCCGAGCGCGGCCTTGCCGTCGCCGCCCCGGGAGAACGGCGTCGCGCCCGAGCCCTTGAGGTGCACGTCGACGCGGCGACCGTCGGTGCCGCTCAGCTCGCCGAGCAGCAGGGCGCGGCCGTCACCGAGTCGCGGCGAGAGGTTGCCGAACTGATGACCGGCGTACGCCTGGGCGATCGTGACGGCGCCCTCCGGCAGCTGCTGCCCGATCAGGGCGGTGACGCCGGCCGGGGTGCGCAACGCGTCGGCGTCGAGGCCGAGCTCGGTGGCCAGCGCCTCGTCGAGCACGACGAGCGACGGCTCGGCGACGGGCGCCGCCGCCCACTCGATCGACATCCCGTCGAGGTCGGCGAACGCAGGACGCTGCAGCGGCAGCGCAACCGGATCGGTGGTGATCACTTCGTCGACGCTAACGGGTGCATGTTCGTGCTTTGGCCGCAGCCGAGGTGCTCCCTGCGTCGGCCGTGCTCGCTGCCTCCACTTCGCTCTGGCACTCGCCGCATGACGGGGTTGGACCGGGGATGAACCCGGGCACGTGGGCATATGGCTGTCGCGTTCCTCGGTGCACCTGTCGCCGTGGCGCGTGCCGTGAGCGGGTGAGCAGGTGCCGTGTCGTCGCGCGATCATCGGCCGATGGCAGCACAGGCAGGGGACCGGTTCGGGGTGCGTTGGGGGTTGGCGGGAGGCACGACGCTGCGGTCGATCGACGAGGTGCGCGAGACGACGCGCTACGCGGTGTCGGCCGGCTTCGACGGCCTGTGGATCTCGCACGCGACCGCGGTCGACCCGATCGTCGCGCTCGCCGCTGTTGCCGCCGATGCCGAGGGGCTCAGCGAGGTCGGCACGTCGGTCGTGCCGATCTACGGCCGCCACCCGATCGGCCTGGCGCAGATGGCCCGCACCGCGCAGAGCGCGCTCGGCGGGCGGTTCACGCTGGGGATCGGCGCGGCGTCGAAGGGCGCCGTCGCCACGAGCATGGGGCTGCCGTGGGAGCACCCGCTCGGCTACACCCGCGAGTTCATCGCCGGGCTGCAGCCGCTGCTCGCCGGCCGGCCGGCGAACCTCGAGGGCGAGCAGTTGACGGCGCGCTGGGAGCCGAACATCGAGGCCGCGGACACGCCGATCCTGCTTGCCGCGCTCGGGCCGAAGATGCTCGACCTTGCGGGGCGCACCGTCGCCGGGACGAGCGTCGGGCAGTGTGGGCCGCGAACGATACGTACGTATGTCGCGCCGACCCTGCGCGCTGCCGCCGAGGCTGCTGGCCGTCCCGAGCCGCGGATCATGGCACTGATCCGCCTGTGCGTCACCGACGAACCGGCCGACGCGCTCGCCCTGGCGCGTCAGACGGCGGCGTTCTACCGGAGCGTGCCGTCCTATGCCGCGGTGCAGGATCGCGAGGGGCTCGACGAGCCGGCGCAGCTGCACCTCGTCGGTTCGTGGCAGCGGGTGCTCGACGGCCTCGCCGAGTACGCCGCGGCCGGTGTCACCGACTTCCGCCTGGAGGTCGCCGCGCCGGGCGCGGCGTCGCGCGAGACGAGCCGCGCCGCGCTCGCCGAGCACCTGTGCTGCTGAGAGCTCCGGTCGGGGCGGAGCCCCTCGCTGCGCCTGCCGTGCTCGCCGCCGCCGCTTCGCTTCGGCGCTCGCCTCGTCTTTGATCGCTGCTGCCGGCTCGCGGCGATCACCGCATCCAGTTGCCGCTGGCGTCGGAGCGGTGGCCGAGCACGCGGTACGTCGCGTCGACCAGCGACTGGCCGCGCTGGTTGAGCAGGATGCCCTTGCCCATCTGGTTCATCGAATAGCCGAACGCCAGCGCGCAGCCGGGGTCGGCGAAGCCGATGCTGCCGCCGGCGCCGACGTGACCGAACGCCTGCTCGCCGAGGATCACCGAGTCGCTGTCCGGCCGGGCGCGGTTGTCCATGCCGACCATGAAGCCCATCGCGAAGCGGGTGGCGATGCACAGCGTCGCGTCGCGGTTGACGGCGCTGGACACGCGACGCATCCGGTCGACGCCGTCGCGGTCCACGAGGTCGCCGCCGCCCAACGCCAGCGGCGTGTACATCCCGGCGAGCCCGCGGCCGTTGGTGATCCCGCCGCCACCGCCGATCTCGGCGGCGTGCGCCTCACGGCTGTTCGGGTTGAACCCTGCGGTGTTCGTCATCGCCAGCGACTGGATCGAAGCCCGGTCGGAGACGATCGCCAGCTCGAACGCCGACAGCGGCTCGCCCTTCTCGCGGCGGTATGGCAGCATCCGCGCGACGCGCGGCTCGTGCTCCTCGGGCAGGCCGATCCAGAAGTCGATGCCGAGCGGTTCGGTGATCGCCTCGCGGAAGAACGTCCCGAGCGAGCGGCCCGACGCCCGGCGGACCAGCTCGCCGACGGTCCAGCCGAAGTTGATCATGTGGTAGCCGTGGCGCGTCCCCGGCTCCCAGAACGGTGCCTCGGCTTCCAGGCGAGCGACGACGCGGTCCCAGTCGTACAGCTCGCCGGGCGCGACGTCGCCGCGGAACACCGGCACGCCGACGGAGTGGTCGAGCATCATCCGCACCGTCGCCGCCTCCTTGCCGCTGCGGGCGAACTCCGGCCAGAGATCGGCGACGGGCGCCTCGAGGTCCAGTCGGCCCTCCGCGGCGAGGACGTGGGCGCACAGCGCCGTCGCGCCCTTCGTGCAGCTGTGCACGATCGACACGGTGTCGCGCTCCCACGGCGTTGCGGCCTTCGGGTCGGCGACGCCGCCCCATACGTCGACGGTGGCCGTGCCGTCGACGGTCAGGCACAGCGACGCACCCACCTCGCCGCGCTCGTCGAAGTTGCGGACGAACTCGGCGACGACCGGTGCGAAGCGCTCGTCGTAGGTGCCGGCGAGCACGCCGCTCGGCAGCTCGTGGTGGAGATCGAGTGAGGTCACGCCCCGAGCGTGCCAGCGCAGGCCGTCGCCGCGCCGGTTCGGCCGGGGATGCCGCTCAGTGCGTCGTCGCGTGACGATCGAGGAACGCGCGCGAGCGCGGCCAGGAACGGCTCTCGGCCCGCGTGCTCGTTGTGGATCGTGTGGCCGGCACCGTCGACGACGACGACCGCGACGTCCGGTGAGATCGACGCGTAGTGCCCGGCGGCCGCCCGGCTGGCCACGGCGTCCGGCTTGGCCGGGTCGGCGGCGAGGATCAGCGCCGGGATGGCGAACGGCACCGTCGGGTCGAGGAACGTGCCCATGGTGCCGTGGAGCACCGGGTCGAGCACGGTGGCGTCGACCTCCAGCAGCGACGAGGCCATCGACACCATGCCGTCCGGCAGGAACACGTCGCCGAACGTGCCGTTGCCCGACGAGTGCGCGACGGTGGCGATGATCTCGGCGAGCGCGTCGACGGTCATCCCGGCCTCCTGGATCTGAGGGATCGTGTCGCGCATGAAGCGGAACCCGTCGAGCAGCGAGTTGCCCTCCAGCGACAGCGTCTCGCCGGGCGCCGTCGGTCCGAGCGGCGGATCCTCCAGCACGACGCCGGCGAGCAGGTCGGGGCGGCGCTGGGCCAGCGCGGCGGCGATCGCTCCGCCGAGCGAGTGGCCGACGACGAGGCACGGCTGGCCGGCCGCCTGCTCCAGCGCGGCGACGGCATCGGCGACGTAGCCGTCGGCGCCGTACTCGCCGGGAGCGCGGGCCGACTCGCCGTGCCCGCGGAGATCGAGGCGCAGCACCCGGAATCGCTCGGCCAGCTCGGGGACCAGCCACGCCCACGTCGCTCGTGACCCGATGATCCCGTGGATCAGCAGCACCGGCGGCGCCGCCGGATCGCCGTCCTCGGCGACGTGCAGGTCCAGGTCTCCGTTGGTGACACGCATCCCGCCGACGCTAGATCGTCGACCTCGATTCGCTCGCTGCGCTCGCTCGTCTCGGTCGAGCTTCGAGGAGCGGCCTTCGGCCGCACCCAGCTTGCGGTGCGCCTCACGCAGAGCGAGTCGGCGCACGGCGAGGGGAAGGGGAGGGGATCGCGGAGCGCCCCTTCGCGCATCCCCCACGCGACGGACGTCGGTGCCGGGAGCACGCGGCGGCCGGTGCGTCACCGAAGCGTCTGGTCAACGCCAGCTGTGGGGGCGGCCGGTGGCGCCGAGGACCTGTTCGGCTGGGAACGCCCGCTCGCCGGCGGGTTGCAGGCCGAGTGCTTCGTCGGCGAGGTCGGCGAGGTGCGCACCGATCGCCGGCGCGAACTTGAAGCCGTGGCCACCGAAGCCGACGCCGACCACGATCGGGCCGCGGCGGTCGAGCACGAAGTCGTCGGTTGCGCTTGACGCGTAGAGGCAGACGGTGCTGCGCACTGCCGTCGGTTCGACGCCGGGCAGCCAGCGGCTGGCGTAGTCCTCGATCGCCCTGACCGCGCCGGGCACCGTCGCCGGTCGATCGTCCGGTTCGATCACGGGTCCGATCCCGTGCAGGCCGACCTTGACGAGGCCGTCGGGGGAGCCGAGCCCGTAGGCCACCTCGTCGCCGCGCTGGATGAAGCTCGGCCACGGCTCGACGCCGGGCCGGAACCACGCCACCGTCTCGGCGCTGACCGTGATCGGCGGGACGAGCGCCGCGGCGACGTCGGGCTCCAGCAGCTCGGCCGTCCATCCGGCGGCGGCGACCACGGCGACCGGCGCGGTGACGATCTCGTCGCCGATCTGCACCTCGACGCCGTCGCCGGCGCGGGGTCGGCGCACCGCTGTCACCGGCGCGCCGAAGCGCACATCGGCGCCGAGCGACTCGGCCTGATCCCAGCACGCCGCGAGGGTCCGGTCGGCGTCGACGCGACCGGCGTCGGGTTGCTGGACGACGTTGCCGTCGAAGCGCAGCCCGGGCCAGCGTGCGCTTGCCTCGGACGCTGTCAACGCGTCGACCCGGACGCCGGCGGCGGTGCACGCAGCGAGTAGCTCGTCGAGCTCGGCGTCGTCGCCGTGATCGACGACGCCGGTCAAGTGCAGGAGCGGTGCATCGAGCGGTGCCTGCAGATCGTGCCAGCCGGCGACGGAGTCCTGGGCGAGCCGGACGTAGGCCGGGTCGGTGTAGCCGAAGCGGAAGATCCGCTCGGCGCCGTGCGAGGAGCCGCGGTCGTGGCCGCGGGCGAAGCGGTCGACGAGCAGGACCGCGCGTCCCCGGCGGGCCAGCACCCACGCCGCCGCTGCGCCGGCCATCCCGGCGCCGACCACCACGACGTCCGGCATGCCGCCAAGTCTGCCCGATGTGCCGTTCACAGGAGGCCACCGCGCCGTCAGGCACGTGGCTCGCGATGTGAGATGTGCGGCGCCCGTGCGTGCATCTCGCATCGCGGTCGTGGTCGGCGAGCGATGCCGCGCCGGCGTCGCGCGGCGGCATGCTGATCGTCGATGCCGTCGTCCGACCGAGTCGCCGTCCTGCTCGTCGAGGACCAGCGGCGCGGGCGAGCGCCGGATCACTGCGTCAAGACCGGGATACCGACCGCCGACGCGGTGCAGGTCACCGCTGTCGACCTGCCCGGGGCGCCGTGGTGGCAGTTGCTCGCAGGTGCGACGCTCACCCGCCTCGTCGCGCTCGTGCTGCGCCGGCCCCGATTCGCGGTGACCATCGACGTGTCGCAGCGGACGTGGGACATTTGGCGATTCCGGGTGGGCACGGCGATCGTCGTCGCGACCGCGGCGGTCGGCATCGGGCTCGGCGGCCTGCTCGGCGACCACCCCGGCTTCGGTGTCTTCGGCGGCATCGTCGTCGTGCTGGCGTGGCTCGGACGAGTGCTCGCGGCGTGGCGTTGCTGGTTCGGCGTGCGCTTCCGCCACGACCGTGGCCAGGTCCTCGTCCACCGCGCGTCGGCAGCGTTCGATGCCGACGCCCGACGCCTGTTCGTCGCTGCCCAGTCCCGCCGCCGCTGACCGGAACGGCGGACGCACCTGGGCCTGAGCCCCGTTTCACGGTGCAACCGACGGTCTACCCTGGATGCGGTGAAGCGCACCGACACCTCGGACTGGCCGTGCACGATCGCCCGCAGCGCCGCGGTGCTCGGCGACCACTGGAACCTGCTGATCATCCGCCAGGCGTGTCTCGGGTCGCAGCGCTTCGACGAGTTCCAGGAGACGCTCGGCATCGGTCGCAACATCCTGACGATGCGGCTCAACCGCCTCGTCGACGAGGGCCTGCTGCACCGAGTCGAGTACCAGCAGCGCCCGGTGCGCCACGAGTACCGGCTCACCGACAAGGGCCGCGACGTCTACCCGATCCTCGCGGCGATGGCCGCGTGGGGCGATCGCTGGCTCGTCGGCTCCGAGGGGACGCCGCTCGTGCTGCACCACACGGCATGCGACCACGACATGCACGCCGTCGTCGTCTGCAGCGAGTGCGACGAGCTGCTCGACGTGCGCGAGGTCCGGGCGTTGCCCGGCCCCGGACTCCCCGGCTGACTCGTCGCCGACTCAACACGCGGCGAGTGCCGAAGCGCGGCGGCGAGCACGGCAGGCGCTGGGAGCCGCTGTGCGGTGACCGCGTCGCCGTCGTCGGTGACGCCGATGTGGCCGAGGCGCATGCTCTGCCTGGCGGAGAGGTCGCCGACGCCGAGGATCATCGTCTCCAACCGTGGGCTGGCGGCGGCGGTCTCGTCGACGCGCTGCAGCGCCCCGATCTCCTCGATGAGGACCTCCAGGCGTGCCGCGACGGCGCCGACGCTGCTCGGCGAGAGCACCGCCGACCTGACCCACGTACTCCGATGCGCGGATGGCCGCGCCGGAGCTGGTCGGGCGGCTCGCCGAGCTCGACGTGCTCGACTCGGTCGCGCCCCGAGGTTGACGACCGATCCGGCCGGATCGGCGCGATCCGTCGTCAGGACGGTGATGCCGCGGTCGCGAGCCGGACGTTGACGGCGGTTTGGTAGGCGACGAGCGCCGGCTCCATCTTCCCGTAGACCAGCTCGGTGACGGCGCCGGAGGCCAGGTTGCGCTGCACCTGCTCCTGCATCGGGAAGTCCTCCGTGTTCGTCACCCCGAGGAGGATGTCGAGGTTCTTGACGTAGTACTCGGGCTTGCGCGGCGCATCCGGCGGCGAGAACACGGACGTGCGCACCAGCGTGCGGTCCGGCGCCAGCGGCGTCATCCGCCACAGCTCGAGGTGGTCGAGCTGGTGGGTGAGCACGGCGTTCGGCACCAGCAGGTACTGCAGCGTGGCGTGGGGGAGCAGGTCCCAGGCGTCCTCGTCGGGCTTGGCGACCTCGTCGAGGATCGACTTGCGGCAGCCGATGAACCGCTGGTGCGGGCCGAAGCTGTCGATGATCCAGCGGTCGAACAGGTAGTACGGGGCGATCGAGTCCTTGTGCAGCCAGGGGATGTGGTACGGCTCGGTGAAGGTGTCCATCACCAGCTTCCAGTTCATCGCCCACTCGTGCTCGCGGGAGTCGACGACGTCGTACGAGTCCATCCCGAAGTCGGCGATCTCGTCCGCTGCGCCGTGCAGCGCCTCGTCGACGGTGAACGGCGCCGCCGCGGGATCGGCGATCGCGAACACCAGTCCGTGCGCCTCGGCGACGGGCACCTCGACGAGCCCGTGCGTCGACTTGTCGACGTCGTCGAAGCCGGGCTCGGCGCCGGGGAAGCGTTGCAGCGCGCCGTCGAGGCCATAGGTCCAGGCGTGGTAGGGGCAGCGGATCGATCGCAGCCCCGTGCCGCACGACGAGTCGAGCAGCGTCGAGCCACGGTGGCGGCAGATGTTGACGAGGGCCTTCACCGACCCGTCGTCCTGGCGGACGACGGCGAGCGGCACGCCGCCAACGGTGTACGTCACGTAGTCGCCCGGTGCGCGCAGCTCACAGGACAGCGCGACGAGGATCGGCCCGCCCTGGAACAGGACGCGCACCTCGTCGGCGAACCGGGCCGGCGACGTGTACGCCGACGCCGGGTTGTGCATCGACGCCGGCGCCAGCGGCCCGGGCCGTGGCGCGTCGACCCCGGCGAGGCGGCTGAGCAGTTCGACCTGTCGTTCGTGGCGCATGACGGTCTCCTCCGTGACTATCGCGGCATGTTGAAGCCGCCGGACACGCTGAGCACCTGGCCGGTCAGCATCCGTGCCGGCTCCGAGGCCAGCCAGGCGACGGCGTTGGCGATGTCGAGCGCCTCGGGACGGCGGCGCAGCGGGGTGGCCTTCTCCATGTCGCCGATCTGCTTGTCGCCGAAGCCGATGTCGGCCTGCCACAGGCTGCCCGCGCCGATCGCCTCCGGCTCGGGGATCACCAGGCCCGGGCACACGGCGTTCGAGCGAACGCCGTAACGCCCGTACTCCCTGGCGATGATCCGGGCGAAGGCCATCACCCCGGCCTTCATCGGCCCGTAGTCGCCCATCCGGAAGCTCGCCGAAGCCGGCATCACTGGCGATCGAGACGATCGCCCCGTCGCGCCGCTCGACCATCCCGCCGAGCACCGCCCGGGTGGCGTTCAGCGTCGGGAACATGTTCAGACGGTACGCCTGATCCCACCGCTCCGGCGGCAGGTCGAGGAAGAACGCCGCCTTGCCGTTCCAGCCGACGTTGTTGACCAGCACGGCGACCGGCCCGAGGTCCGCACCGACAGCATCGGCGGCGGCCTGGGTGGCGTCGGTGTCGGTGAGGTCGGCGGCGTACACCGCGGCGGTGCCACCGGCATCGCCGATCTCCGCGGCGGTCCGCCTGGCCATGTCCTCGTCGCGGTCGAGGATCGCCACGACCGCGCCCTCGGCAGCGAGCACGTGGCTGATCGATCGTCCGATGTTGGACGCCCCACCTGTCACGATGGCGACGCGGCCCCCGAGCCCGAGATCCATATTTTCGAATATAGATTCGAAGCGATGGCGACGTCTACGTCGACGGTGAGGAAATCAGAACGGACCAGGGCGCGGATCCTCGACGCGGCGGCGGAGGTGTTCGGCGAGCAGGGCTACTCGGCGCGCCTGGTGGACATCGCCGAGCGCGCCGGGATGAAGACCGGCAGCCTCTACTACCACTTCGACTCGCGGGAAGATCTCGTCGCCGAGATCCTCCATCGGGGGATCCAGACGTCGTACGACCGTGTCCGTGAGGCTGTCGAGGCGCTGCCCAAGGATGCGCCGGCGATCGACCGGCTGGCCTCGGCGATCCGTGCTCACACCATGTCGATCCTGGCAACGGGGGCATACGCATCTGCCCAGGCGCGCATCGTCGGGCAGGTGCCGCCGGCGATTGCCAAGGCTCACCAGCGCGAGCAGCGAACCTACGGCGCGTACTGGAACCGGCTGTTCGAGGCGGCTCAGCGCGACGGCGACATCGGCGGCGACGCCGACCTGTTCGTGATGCGCATGCTCGCTCTCGGGGCGATGAACTGGATCGCCGACTGGTTGCCGCTGGCCGGTCGGCGCAGCCCTGAGTCGATCGCCGACGCCACGGTGGGGATGCTGCTGTTCGGTGCCACCAGGGGTTGATCTTCAAATCTAAGTTCGATTAGATTATGTACCGCCGCCGCCACGTGGAGATCAACGGCGCCGAGCCGTCCAAGCCGGTGCTGTGCGTGTTCGTCGGCGTGTCCCACGACCCGGCCGAGGCGCAGCGGATGCGCGACGTGCACCTGCAGCGCTACGCCCGCTCGACCGTCGAGCACTACCGCTTCGCCGACGTCTCGTTCGCCGACATCGAGGGCTACGAGTACGACGCCGGTCTGGCCCGCAACATCGCCAAGCACGGCCTGGAGAAGTTCAACGGCTTCCTCGCCGACCTGCAGGTGTGGGGCACACCCGACCAGGTGGCCACCAAGCTGCTCGACGACGTGCGCCGCACCGACGCCGGCGCGGTGCTCGTCACCCTGTCGTACGGCGGCATGTCACCCGAGGTCGCCGACGCCAACGACGACCTGTTCGTGCGTGAGGTCCTGCCGGTGCTGCAGGCCCACGACGTGGGCGGCGCCATCGGCGTCACGCACGCCGCGCAGGCCGCTCAGGCCGAGATGGCCTCGAGGTAGCGGTCGAGCGACTCGTCCACTGCGGCGCGGGCGTCGCCGATGACGTTCAGCCCCCAGGTGAAGCCGTAGAGATCGTCGAAGTCGACGCCGTCGAGGCGCCGGTGGAGATCGCCGCCGTGCCACCACAGTGCGCTGCTGCCGGGGAAGTGGCCGGGGAGGTGGACGAGGGTGATGCCGGGCGTCAGCTCGAGGCGCTCGCCGTCCCACGGCTCGATGCGCTCGGACGGTCGGGCGATCCATTCCCGGTCGGCGGCATGGACGTGGATCGGGACGCCGCCGAGTGCGTCGCTCCACTCGACCATCGCCGAGTAGAAGTGCGGGTGGGAGATGGCGATCGCGTCGACGTGACCGATCCGCTCGACGGCGTCGTCGGTGACCACGCTGATGCAGTCCCACATCACCGTCGCCTCGGGGCCGCGCACGATCGGGGCGCGCTGCGGGATGGCGAACGACTCGGCGATGCCGACGCCCGGCAACCCGTCGTCGTCCTCGACGCGCACGTGCAGCCGTTCGGCCAGCTCGGCGTGGGTGGTCCAGCGCTGCCCGCCGCGCCGACCAGCCGCGAGCTGGCCGGCGACGTCGGCGTCTCCCGCTCGACGGTCACGACGGTCTACGGCCGCCTCGTCGCCGAGGGCTACGCCGACCGTCGCGTCGGCGACGGCACGTTCGTCGCCGAGGGCCAGACGACCGCTGGCGTGCCGGGCGTGCTCGCGTCGACAGCGGCGGTCGACGGGCCGTGGCGCGTCGACCTGCGCACGGGCCGGCCGGACCCGCGCCTGTTCCCGGTGGTCGCGTGGCGTCGCGGCGCGCTGGGCCTATGCAGGCGGCACCGCCGGGGTACGGCTGGCGCCGGTCCCGGTGGATGCCGACGGCCTCGTCGCCGACCGTCTGCCGGGGCGCGTCGACGCCGTGTACACGACCCCGTCGCACCAGGCGCCGACCGGGGTGGTGCTCGCCAACGCCCGCCGCGGCGCGATCGGTCGGCTGCTGGAGCTCGGCTTCGGTCTTGCGGACGAGCCGGCCCTCGACGACGGCCTCGCCGAGCTGACCGCCGTCCTCGCCCGCCTCCGCCGTCGTCGCCCGCGATGAGTCGTGAGCCGAGCGGTTCGGCTCATCGCTCATCTCGGGTCGTGTTCGCCGGTGGCTTGTCGGCCGCGATGAGTTGTGAGGCGAACGGTCCGGCTCATCGCTCATCTCGGCGTGGGCGGCGGCGGGGCGGGTACGTTGCGGCGCATGCGCATCGGGTTGAACGGGGGCGGGGCGACCGTCGAGCGGATGATCGAGCAGGCCACGCAGGCCGAGGCCGACGGGTTCAGCGCCCTCTGGTACCCGAGCGCCGTGGCCGGCGATCCGGTGGCGCCGATGGCGGTCGTCGGCCGGGAGACGTCGACGATCGAGCTGGGCACGTCGGTGCTGCAGATCTACACGGCCCACCCCGTGCTGCAGGCCAACCGGGCGCTGGCGGCGGCGATGACGATGGGTCGCCCCGGCTTCACGCTCGGCATCGGGCCGTCGCACGCGCCGGTGATCGAGGGCATGTTCGGGATGTCCTACGCGACGCCCGGTCGGCACACCGAGGAGTACGTCGAGATCGTCGCCGCGCTGCTGCACGGCGAGGCGGTCGACCAGTCGGGTGACGAGCTGACGCTGCGCGGCGTGCCCGCCAAGCCGCCCGCCCAACCCGTGCAACTGCTCGTCGCCGCGCTGGCGCCACGGTTGCTGCGCGTCGCCGGCGCCGTCGCCGACGGGACGATCCTGTGGATGGGCAACGCCCGCGCCGTCGAGTCGCACGTCGCCCCGCTGATCAACGCCGCCGCCGAGGCCGCCGGGCGACCGGCGCCGCGCATCGTCGCCGGCCTGCCCGTCGCCGTGCACGACGACGTCGACGAGGCCCGCACCGTCGCCGCCAAGCAGTTCGCGATCTACGGCACGCTGCCGAACTACCAGCGGATCCTTGCGCACGGTGGCGTCGACGGCCCCGCGCAGGCGGCGATCGTCGGCGACGAGGCGGCCGTCGCCAGCCAGCTGCAGGGCCTCGTCGACGCCGGCGTCACCGACATCTGGGCCTCGATCTTCCCGGTCGGCGACGACGCATCCGGCTCCCGCCGTCGCACCCGCGCCCTCCTCCAAGAGCTCGCCAACTGAGCTTGTTCGTGCTCGGGTCGCAGCAGAGCTGCTCCCGTCGCCTGCCGTGCTCGTCGCCTCCGCTGCGCTTTGGCGCTCGCCGCGTCTCGGGTCGCTGGTGAGCTTTGTTCGTGCTCCGGTCGGGGCAAAGCCCCTCCGTGCGCCTGCCGTGCTCGTCGCCTCCGCTGCGCTTTGGCGCTCGCCGCGTCTCGATTCGCTGGTGTCACTGGCCCTCAGGTCGCCTGAAGGTCTGCCTACCGGTTGGAGTGAGTACCGAGCTGGATCCGGTCAGGCGCCGGAGAGCGTCAGGGCGGCGGCGAGGCGGGGGACGAAGGAGCGGCCGAAGGGGTTGGCGCCGTCGGCGGCGATCACGGCGAGGTAGGCGGGCAGGCGCCACAACTCGATGCGTGCGGTCGCATCGGCGGCGATCGGGCGCACGTCACGGTAGCCGTCGAGCACGTCGTCGGGCACGGGCCGGAAGATGCCGAGCATCGCCAGGTCGACCTCGGGATGTCCGAAGTACGGCGACACGTCGATCAGCGCCGCGCCGCCCGGCGTGCTGACGAAGTTGTGCTGCTGGGCGTCGCCGTGCAGCAGCGACGGCACCGGCTCCGGGCCGGCGACCGAGTCCAGCCGGGCGACGAGGTGGTCGAGCCGTCGATCGAGCGCGGGCGGGAGATGACTGCTCGCCCGCGCCGCCGCTCGGAACGGTTCGATCCGCCGTTCGTGGAGGAACGACGCCCACCCGCCGGCAACGGGACCGTTCGGCTGGCGCAACGGTCCGAGGAAGCCGTCGAACGCATCCGGCCCGTCGAGGCCGAACGACGGGCCGGTGACGCCGTGCAGCTGGGCCAGCGCTTGGCCGATCACCCGCCACTCGGCCGGTCCGCGCTCCGCCGGGGCGATCTCCGGCAGCGCCTCCAGCACGAGCACGGCGCAGTCGCCGGCGGTGACGATGCCGGCACCGATCGGCGATGGCACGAGCACGCCGGCATGTCGTTGCACATGCAACAACCCGCGCTGCTCGGCGTCGAACTGCTCCGCGCCGTCCACCGCGGTCGACAGCTTGGCGAACACGTCAAGTCCCTCGCCGCGCAGGATCGCGCACGGGTGCGAGGCGCGATCACCGAGGTCGACGAGGGCACCCGCCGTCCACGGCCGACCGAGGTGCGTGGACACGGAGGCGGCGATCGCCTCGGCGACGTCCGGCCGGCTCAACGCGTGCACGACCGCATCCTCGCCGACCGGTCGGCATCCCGCGTCCCCACCGCTTGTTACGTTCGGGCGATGGTCGGGTCGGTGACCCTGCACTTCCATCCCGAGCGTGGCGCGCAGGGATCGACGGTCATCGACCGCTTGGTCGTCGACGGCTGCTACCGCAGCCAGTTCGAGACCGGGACGAGCAACGGTGGCCTCACCGCGTTTCCCGGTGGTGACCGCTGGCGGTGGGAGAGCCGCCTGTTCGATCGGCGCTACGACGACGCACCCGGAGCATCGCGGCCGGTGTACGGCTCGTGGAACCGGCGAGGCGACGCACATGGCGGCTCGCCGCGCTTCGGGTCGGCGTACCTCAGGCTCCGCGAGGACGTCGTGGAGCGTTCGACGTTCTGCTTCCCCGACAGCGTGTTCGAGCCGGCCCTGTTCGGCGGACCCGGGCGGCTCCCCGAGCTGTGCGCGGCAGCGGATGCCGCCGGGCTCGACGCCCTCGACGACTACGTCGAGGTGCAGGTCCACGGTGGGGTCTCCATGCAGCGAGATGTCGAGGCGGTGGTGCTCGATCCGTGCTTTCGCGGCACGCCCGTCGCGGCGGCTGCACAACACCTCCCCTGCGACGTCGAGTACCACCCTGGTTACGTCGCCCGCACCGCGGACCTGGACGAGTCGTTCCGAACGCCCGAGGCGGTCCAGCTGGCTGGTGCGCTCGGCGTCGTCATCACGCCCACCGACGTCGGCGCCGCGGCGAACGCGGGCGTTCACGACGCGCAGGTGCTCAAGCACGTCTGGCATCTGCTGGCCCGCTTCGGGCGGCTCTGACGCCGGCCGGGTCACCTACATTCCGGCCATGCCCATCGCGCGCAACGGCGACATCGAGATCTGCTACGAGACGCTCGGCGACCCCAGCGGGCAGCCGCTGCTGCTGGTCCACGGGCTCGGCGCTCAGCTGATCGGTTGGGCCGACGAGTGGTGTCAGGCGTTCGTCGACGCCGGCCGCTTCGTGATCCGCTTCGACAACCGCGACGCCGGGCTGTCCACCAAGCTGCGCGGCGTCACCGTCGACCTCCCCGCGGTGATGGCCGCGTGGGCCGGGGACGGCGAGATGCCGGTCGTGCCGTACCTGCTGTCCGACATGGCCGCCGATGCCGTGGCCGTCCTCGATGCGTGCGGGGTCGAGCGGGCCGACGTCGTCGGCGCGTCGCTCGGCGGGATGATCGTGCAGACCATCGCGATCGAGCACCCGGACCGCGTCCGCACGCTGACGTCGATCATGTCGACGACCGGCGAGCCGGCGTTCTACCAGTCGGTCCCGGAGGTGCGCGCCGCGCTGCTGACGGCGATCCCGACCGACCGTGACGGCGCGGTCGCGGCCACCGTCGAGCGCTCGCGGCTGATGTCCAGCACGCGGTACTTCGACCCCGAGGAGGCCGCGGCGCGCACCGGCGCGGCGTACGACCGCATGTTCTTCCCGGAGGGCACGCTCCGCCAGACCGCGGCGATCCGCGCCTCGGGCTCGCGTGATGCCGCGCTGCGCGGCCTGCGGGTGCCGACGCTGGTGATCCACGGACGTGCCGACACGCTGATCCTGCCGATCGGCGGCGAGCGCACCGCCGAGCTGATCCCCGGCGCCAACCTGCTGCTCGTCCACGACATGGGCCACGACCTGCCCCGGCCGCTGTGGCCGCTGCTCACCGACGCGATCCTCAGCCACACCCGCCACGCGATCGGCTGAGCGACGCTCGGCGGTCGGGCCTCGGGTTTGTGTCGTGACACGAACGCACACGTCCGTTCGTGCGCCGACACAGATCCGGGTGAGGCGGGCTGTGAGGCGATGCACCGGTGTTTGCGTCACGACACGAACGTGCACGTCGGTTCGTGCGCTGACGCAAACGACGTGATCGGCGTCCGGCCAGGCGACCTCGCGCTATGAGGTTTGCTTGACATCGCGCCGATAGCGTCGCCCGCCTATGCGCGCCACCGCTCGACGCTCCGCTCTCCTCGCCGCGGTCGCGGTCGCGGCCGCCCTCGTCCTCGCCGCGTGCGGTGGCGACGGGGAGTCCTCGGCGACGACCGTGACCACCGCGACGACCGCCGCCACCACGACGGCGCCGTCCACCACGGAGGCATCGACGGCCACCACGGCCGCGTCGACGACGGCTGCCCCGAGCACCACGGTCGAGGCGACGACGACGACCGTCCCCGGTCCGCACGTCGTCACGCATGCGATGGGCGAGACCGAGGTCCCCGGCACGATCACGCGGCTCGTCGTCCTCGACTCGTCGTTCCTCGACGCGGCGATCGCCCTCGGCGTCACGCCGGTCGCCGCGACCGAGGGCGTCGCCGGCGCCGGGCTGCCCGCGTACCTCGGCGACGCCACGGCGCAGGTCCAGCTCGTCGGGCAGACCACCGAGCCGAACCTGGAGCAGATCGCGGCGATGCGGCCGGACCTGATCCTCGGCGCCAAGGTCCGCCACGAGGCGATCTACGACCAGCTCAGCGCGATCGCCCCGACGGTGTTCAGCGAGTCCTCCGGCACGAACTGGACCGAGCAGGTCCGCCTCACCGGCGAGTCGCTGAACCGCGCCGGCGAGGCCGCCGGCCTGCTCGCCGACTTCGACGCGCGCGCCAAGGATGTCGGCGCCGAGATCGGCGCGCCGGGCACGTCGGCGGTGATCGTCCGCTTCATCCCCGGCCAGATCCGCCTCTACGGCCCGGCGACGTTCTCCGGTTCCGTGCTCACCGCCGTCGGCTTCGACCTCGGCGACAAGGGCTACGACCCAAGCTATGGCATGGCCGTGATCAGCGCCGAGCAGGTCGACATGCTCGACACCGACGTGATCTTCGCCACCAACCCGGAGGTCGAGAGCGGTGGAGCGACGAGCACCGACCGCGGTGCCGTCGCCGCGCTGTGGTCGGCGCTGCCCGCGGTGCAGAACGGCAGGCAGTTCGACATCCTCGACAGCACGTGGATGACTGGCATCGGCGTGATCGGAGCGAACGCGATCCTCGACGACCTCGAAGCCAAGCTCGGCTGACGGCGAGGCGCGGCTGACGGCGAAGCTCGGCTGTCATCGAAGCGACCGCTGACGGCGAGGCGCGGCCGAGCAGCGGCAGCCGCCGCCCCGCCAGGGGTACGCTCCCGCCGATGTCGCTCGCCGATCCGCACCCGGCAGCGACCGCCGTCTTCGAGCCCGGCGGGTTGGCCGTCGCCCAGGCTGCATTCGCCGCCCGCTTCCCGTCGTTCGACCCGGACGGCTCGTTCGCCGAGCTGCCGCGCCACCGAGTACGGGCGCCTCGACGACACCGACCAGGTGTACCTCGACTACACCGGCGGCGGCCTGCACGCCGCCAGCCAGATCGACGCCCACGCCGAGCTGCTGCGCACCACCGTCCTCGGCAACCCGCACTCGAACAACCCGACCTCGCTGGCCACGACGGCGCTCGTCGAGGGCGCCCGTGCCGAGGTCCACGACTTCTTCCGGGCGCCGGTGGAGGACTACCTGTGCGTGTTCACGGCGAACGCCAGCGCGGCGCTGAAGCTCGTCGGCGAGTCGTACCGCTTCGAGCCGGGCGGGACGTTCGCCCTGACGTTCGACAACCACAACTCGGTCAACGGCATCCGTGAGTTCGCCCGCGCCAAGGGGGCGCGCATCGGCTACGTGCCGGTCGTCGCCCCGGAGCTGCGCGTCGACCGCGCCGCGCTCGCCACGACGCTCGCCGCCGCCGATCCCGCGCACCGCAACCTGTTCGCCTTCCCGGCGCAGTCGAACTTCTCGGGCGTGCAGCACCCGCTCGGCCTCGTCGCCGAGGCGCACGCCGCCGGCTGGGACGTGCTCGTCGACGCCGCCGCGTTCGTGCCGACGAACCGTCTCGACGTCGGCGCGCTCGGGCCCGACTTCGTGACGATGTCGTTCTACAAGATGTTCGGCTTCCCGACCGGCGTCGGCTGCCTGCTCGTGCGACGCGACCGGCTCGCCGCGCTGCGACGGCCGTGGTTCGCCGGCGGGACGATCACGATCGCCTCGGTGCAGGGCGACGGCCACTACCTGCACGACGACGAGGCCGGCTTCGAGGACGGCACGGTCGACTACCTCGACCTGCCGGCGATCACCACCGGGCTGCGCCACCTCGAACGCATCGGCCACGACGCGATCCACACCCGCGTGATGTGCCTGACCGAGTGGCTGCTCGACGCGCTGATGTCGTTGCGCCATGCCAACGGCCGGCCGCTCGTACACCTCCACGGCCCGGCGGGCACCGTCGACCGGGGCGGCACGGTGACGTTCACGATGGCCGACCCGGACGGCCGGCCGATCGACGACCGGCGCGTCGAGGAACTGGCCAACCGGGTTGGCATCTCGCTGCGCACCGGCTGCTTCTGCAACCCGGGCGCCGGCGAGATCGCCCACCACCTCCACGCCGCGGAGATGCGCGCGTTCTTCGGGCACGACCGGCCGGTGTCGTTCCTGGAGCTGCGCCAGCTGCTGCTCGCCGAGCACGACCTGCTCGTCGCCGCGATCCGCATCTCGGTCGGCGTCGCCACGAACTTCACCGACGTGTTCCGCTTCCTGTGCTTCATGCAGGGCTTCGTCGACCGCAGCGTCGCCGAGATCGGCCGGGTGGAGTTCGTCAGCGACAACTGCCGGATCGTGCGCGACTCGGCGTGAGCCAGCCGCCCCGCGTCAGCCGCAGCGCATCAGCGTCACCGTGATCGTGCCGTCGTCGGCGAGCAGCGTGAGCCGCGACCGCGACGGTGCGAACGATCGCGTCGCGGCCAGCGCGGCGAGGTAGTCGCGCTCCTGCCGGTCGACGGCCGGGTCGGTGCACAGCTTGCGTGTCGTCGCCAGCGGCCCGATCGACAGTTGCTCACCGTCGACGGTGTAGGTCCCCATGAGGTCGTTGCACCCGGCGTGCCCGGTGGCTCGACCGTCGGCGAGGCGCAGCGTCAGCGTCGGGCCCGGCACGGGCGAGGCGACCGCGGTGGCGGTGCGCACGGCGGTGACGGTCCACGTCCCGGCGATGGCCTCGTCGCCGGCCATCGCGGTGAACACCAGCACGGCTCCGCCGCCAGTGCGCAGCGTCAGCGTCGAGTCGTCGATCTCCGCGGTGACGACCGTCGGCAGCGCGCGCAGGAACGCACGTTCGACAGCCATCTGCCGCTCCCCGCAGGCCATCAGCGTGCCGATCAGGTTCGGCCCGATCGTCAGTAGGCCGCCGTCGAGCGCGTACGTACCGCTGTAGCGGTTACACCCGCTGCTGCCGGTGACCCGGCCGTCGGCGAAGCGGGCCGTGACCTCGACGTCGCCGAGACCGCTGTCGACATCGGCGTCGACGCCGGCTACCGACGACAGGATCCAGGTGACGCCCTCGAACGGCATCGGCGCCGTCAACTGCTGCGGGCCAGCGTCACCGTGATCGTGCCGTCTTCGGCGAGCAGCGTCACCGTGTCACCCCTGGCCGAGAACGACGCGGTGTTCTTCAGCGCGGCGAGGAAGTCCGTCTCCTGCTGGGTGAGCGCGTCCTTGGTGCAGGCCATCATCGTGGACGCCAGCGGCCCGAACGTCAGGCTGTCGCCGTCGACCGTCACGGACCCGTTGAAGTTGTTGCACCCTGCGTTGCCGGACACCGAGCCGTCAGCGAACGTCATCGTCAGCTCCGAGCCCTCGACCGGGGAAGCTCACCGCGCTCTCGGTGCGCAGCATGGTGACGGTCCAGTCGCCGGCGAGCAACTGGTCACCGGCGACGTGCTCGAACACGAGGACCGCCGCGCCGGACTTGTCCTCGAGGGTCAGGGTGTCGCCGTCGATCGTGGAGGACGCGACGGTGGGCAGCGCCTTCAAGAACGCGGCCTCGACGGCGGACTGCGGCGCCGGGCAGGCCATCATCGTGCCGGCGACGTTGGGGCTGATCGTCAGCTTCTCGCCGGACAGGACGTACGTGCCGGCGTACTGGTTGCAGCCGCTGTTGCCGGCGACCCGGCCCTCGAGGAACCGGGCCGTGACGTCGACGCCGGCGAGGTCGACACCGAGGTCGGTCTCGTCCGACAGCGTCCAGGTGACACCCTCCAACGTCAGCGAGTCGGCCGACGGCGTGCTCGCCGCAGCGGCCGTCGTGGGTGCCGCCGTCGACTCGGCGGTGCTGCTCGCCGCCGTGGTCGTCGCGCCGATGCCGTCGTCGTCGCTGCCGCAGGCGGCCAGGCCGACGACGCTCGCGAGGGCAACGCTGCACAACGCGAACCGCAGTGATCTCATGTGGGGGCTCCAGGTTGGGGTGGGTGCGTCGGCTGGGATGCCGGCGCAGGGGCGGGGACCTCGATCCGCACGGTGGTCGGGATCGGTTGCGGCTGCTGGGCGGCGTGCTGGGCGGCTGCGGCAGCCTGCTGCGTGTGGTACTGCTGCGCCTCGTACTGACGGCGCACCGCATCGGCCTCGGCGCGAGCCTTGGCGATCTGCGCCTCCTGGGCCGCGAGGCGCCGCGACAACCAGTGATGGAACCCGTCGGCACCGAGGGCGACGACCGTGTAGCAGATCGCCCCGAACAGCAGCGACGGGTCGAACACCGAGTCGTCGCTGAGCTGGCGGGTGGGGAAGATGCCGCGGAACGGGCGCATGATCGAGTCGGCGCTGCGGTACATCCAGCGGGTGAACGACGCGTCGGTGCTGGCGCCGAACAGCCGCAGCAGGAACGCCAGCAGCAGGATGACCACGGCGATCAGCGCGAGGGCGTAGAGGCACCAGACGATGATCCGCCCGGCCTTGAGGAAGATCGGGGCCGGTGAGTCCTCGGCCTCGTCGGCGCGCCGCTGGTACTCGGCGACGGTGCTCGGCTGCATTCGACGCACGTTAGACGGCGCCCTCCGCAACGAGCAGGGCACGGCACCGCAGCATCTCGGCCGTGCCGTGCGTCGGGCCGAGTACCGTCCATGGCGACGAGGAGGTGCGCATGGCACTGCTGGAAGCATGGAAGGTCGTCGTCACCGAGCGCTACGCGCAGTTCGACGGACGGGCGGGACGGGCCGAGTTCTGGTGGTACGCCCTCGCCAACTTCATCATCGGCGTGATCCTCGGGATCCTGGGGCAGACGTCGGGGATCTTCAACCTGATCGAAGGCATCTACGGCCTCGCCGTGCTGCTCCCTGGGCTGGCCGTCGCCGTCCGCCGGCTGCACGACACCGACCGCAGCGGGTGGTGGCTGCTGATCGGTTTGATCCCGTTGGTCGGCCTGATCGTGCTCGTCGTGTTCTGGGCGGCGCCGAGCCAACCGGGGACGAACCGGCACGGCGTGCCCGCGCCGCCGTTCCCACAGCTCACGGCGCGCTGATCGGCCCCGCCGTCAGGGGGCGGTGCGGACGACGACGCGGCCGCGCGTGCGGCCGGCGAGGATCTCGTCGGCCAGTGCGGGGAGCTCGTCGAGGCCGACCTCGCTGGTCATCGACTCGAGGTGGTCGAGGTCGACGAGTTCGGCGGTGCGCTGCCACACGTGGGCCCGCCGTTCGGGTGGGCACATCACCGAGTCGATGCCGTACAGCGTGATGCCGCGCAGCAGGAACGGCACGACCGACGTCGGCAGGTCGTTGCCGCCGGCGAGACCGCAGGCGGCGACAGCGCCGCCGTAGCGCACCTCGGCGAGCACGTGGGCGAGCGTGGCGCTGCCGACCGCGTCCACGCAGCCGGCCCAGCGCTCCGAGAGCAGCGGCCGGGTGGGGGCGTCGGCGACCTCGGCACGGTCCAGCACGTGGGTGGCGCCCAGCGCACGCAGTGCGTCGCCTTCGGCGTCGACGCGGCCGGTCGACGCGGTGACTTCGGCGCCGAGCCGCGCCAGGGCGTTGACCGCGGTCGAGCCGACGCCGCCGGCCGCGCCGGTGACCAGCACCGGGTCGCCGGCGCCGATGCCGTGGCGCTCCAGCTGGTCGACGGCCATCACCGCGGTGAACCCGGCGGTGCCGACGGCCATCGCCTGGCGGGTGGTCAGCCCGTCCGGCAGCCGGGTGAGCCAATCAGCCTTGACCTTGGCCCGGGTGGCGTAGCCACCCCACCAGATCTCGCCGACCCGCCAGCCGGTGAGCACCACCTGGTCGCCCGGGGCGAAGCGCTCGTCGGCCGACGCTGCGACGGTGCCGGCCAGGTCGATGCCGGGCACGTGCGGGTAGTCGCGCACCAGGCGGCCCTGCCCCTTGAGGACCATGCCGTCCTTGAAGTTCAGCGACGACCACTCGACGTCGACGGTGACGTCGCCGTCAGGCAGGCGGTCGTCGTCGAGCTCGACCACCTCGGTGGTCATCCCGTCGGCGGTCTGGTCGAGCAGCAGGGCGCGGAACATGGGGGATGGGTTAGCACTGTCGAGCCGCCTGCCTCCAGACCGGGAGCGCATCACAACCGGATCGGTGCACCGACCTCGCGGGCCTGAGTCGACGTACTGGTCTGGGCCGGTGGGCACCGCAGCCGTCTCCGGAAAGTCGACGTGCGGGGCCGATGACGTCGGCCGATGTCGCTTCGATGGTTGGGTCGTCGGACACCTCAAACCTGTCGACCCGCCGTGGACGTAGGTTCCGAGCGCGCCAGATGCGCGTCACCGTGTCCGTGCCGACGCCGTACTTGGCGCCCAACGTACGCGTGGTCCAACGCGTCGAACCCTCACGCGGCACCGTCGTGAGCGTGTCGCTCACGATCGCCTCGACCACCGGTGCGGAGATCGCCGGCTTGCGACCACGACCTTCGGCGATCTCCGGCTACCGAGCGGACCGACGCGCCGTCGGCCAACCGCAGCAACGCCTGGCCTGAACGACCTCGCGGTACGCCGCCGAGATCGAGCGAGCCAACCGCTCGATCTCCTCCCGATCAGCGGGCGTCATCTCCATCAGCTGAACCAATCCAGACCATCTGCCATCGTGCCATCTCGGTGACCGGACCACTACGGCGAACCGGTCAGGTGAGGAGTAGCAGCGTCGATGTCAAGGAGATCCCGCACAGATCGAATCTTGCCGTCGATGAGAATATAGCCCCAGTTGCCGAGGTTCTCCTCGTACCCGAGAAGCCTTCGGGTAAGTGGTGGAAGCACCTCGATCGTCTCACGGTCATAGACGAGGAAGTGGTTCTCCTCGAGCGTGTACTGGGCGCGATCCAAGGCCATCGTCACTCCATAGCGAACCTCGTCATTCGTGCCGTTCAATCCTCCACCGTGAAACACCCCGCCGAGCCAAATGACAGCCGAGCCCGCCTTCATCTCGGTGGGAACCGCCTCTTCAATTCTCGGGCCCCGCTCGATCGGCCACAGATGGCTACCTGGAACGACGTTCGTCCCACCGTTCTCGGCGGTGAACTCGGAGAGCGCCACCATTACCTGTACTCGAACTTCGGGGCACGGATGCTCCACGCCCAAGTTCATGTCATCACGATGCAGGACCTGATGACCCTCACCCGGGTAAATCCCGATCGCCTGAGTGAGGGAAAGTCGGTATTCGTTCGGGCGTTCTTCTAACTGCTCGCCGTGCCAGACGCGATGCCCGCTCCGCAGGAAATGGTCCGCCGCCCCAATGAAGTGCTTCTGCTCTGCGATCACGGCGAGACGACTTGAGTAACGGAACAAGCAGCCGAACCGTCGTGTGCGCTCGCCGATGGTCCCGATGCCCCAGTCAAAGTTGTCATACAGTGGAATGAGCTCTGCTTGAATCGTGGCCAAGTCCTCATCTGAAACATAGTTCTCGATGATGGCGCCACCATCGCGCCCGATGACCGCATTCACATCGTCAACAGATGCACATACATCAAACCTGGTCAGAGACATCTCAGACTCCTCGAACGTTCGAAACCAAACAAGACCCATTGAGCAACGTCACGACACCTCTACTCGACCAGCGCAATCTGTTCGAGGTGGCCGGCGTTCAGGAACTCGCCGCCCTTCCACGTCTTCCAACCGGTTGTCTTCGTGGACGCCGCGTCGATGACGTATGGGAAGAATGGGATGACTATCCCGTCCTCGTCGTACACGATCCCGCACATCCGAGCGATGAGCTCGCTTCTTTCCTGGACGTCGAGCGTTGACCGCGCTCTCGTGTACAACTCGTTGTACTCCGGGTGGTCAAAATGGGAGACGTTGTAGCCAGCACCTGGCGCGTTCAGGTAGCTCGCCGTGGTCAGGAACCCGGTACCGGCGCCGACATCGACGCCTGCCGGCCAGCTCATGTACTGGGGACCGAACAGAGTGGCCGCATCGACGTGGTTGAGCGTGACCGTGATCCCTGCCTTGGCCGCCTGTGTCACGAGGATCTCGCAGGTCTCGACCACGCCCAGTCCGATCGGCGCGACGGTCAAATCGAATGAGAGATCCGACATGCCAGCTTCCGCCAGCAGGCTCTTCGCGGCTTCGATGTCCTGGACCCTCTGCGGCAATGAGCTGTCAAACGCGGGGTCGGCCTGGCCGAACACATCGTTGCCGACCCACGCGTAGCCCGAAACGGCTTGGTTGATGATTTCCTCGCGATCCAGTACCAGCTTGATGGCTTGGAGCACACGTACGTCGTTGAACGGTTCAATATCGGTCCGAAAGAACAGAAAGTTGAACGTTGTCGCCTGATCGTTGATGAGCGGCTGAATGCCGCTTGTCGACTCCACGATCGCTACTTGCGAGTAGGGCAGCGAGGAGATCGCGTCCACCTGGCCCGCAATCAAGGCGTTCACGCGGGCGGTGTCGTCCTCAATGTCCTTGAGTATGAGTTCCTCGACCCACGGACCATCGGAGCCCCACCATTCGGGATTGGCCGTGAACGCCGCCTCCTGGCCCGGATCGAATGACTTGAAAACGAATGGTCCGGTTCCGACGGGATTGTCGAAGTCTGGGTCCGGCGGAAGAACGAAGAACGTGCTCAGTAGCTCGGTGAACAACGCATCCGGGGCCGGCAGCTCGAACTCGACCGTCAACGAATCAAGCTTCCTTGTGGCCTGCGGAGTGATACCAGAAGCAACAAGCGTCGCCGCATGCCCTGAGCCCGCGAGACTCTCGCCATTGATGTACTCGATCGTGGACAGAACGGCATCGGTGGTGAGCGGGGCTCCGTCGTGGAAGGTCACTCCGTCGCGCAGGCGCACGGTCCAGACCGAACCGTCCTCGTTCGGCTCGGCGGTCGCCGCTAAATGCGGCTGGTACACGAAGTCCTCGTCTCGGTCAAAGAGCCGCTCAAAGATGGCGCCGGAGCGGATTGAATCAATATTGGTCGTGGACGTGTAAGGATTGAGCGAACTCGCTGTCCCTGACCCACTTACACCGACGATGAGGCGTCCACCCTTCGTCTTTGCGGCAGAAGTGGTCGAATCTGAGCCCGAAGCTGATGGTGATCCATCGCTTGACTGATCACCGCCTCCGCACGCGGCGATCAGCGGTCCAAGAGCTGCGGCCCCACCAGCAATGAGCAGATCCCGTGTGAATGTTCGCCGAGATAGTTGCTTCCGTGGAAATGGGTGGGCTGTATCGTCGTTCACCTATCAACCCCTAGTTCCACGCGGCTGTCATCACGCACAAGTAGATCGCGAACCGTCTTGACCTGCCCATCAATGAGTATGTATCCCCAACCTCCGAGGTTTTCTTCGTAGCCCAGCAGCCTGCGGGTGAGTGGTGGTAACGCTTCGACCGTTTCCCGGTCATATACGAGGTAATGGTTCTCCTCGAGGCTGTACTGCGCCCGATCCAGCGCCATCGTGACTCCGTAACGCACCTCGTCCGTCGTGGTGTTCAATCCGCCGCCATGAAACACGCCGCCCAGCCAGATGACAGCGGAGCCGGCCTTCATTTCAGTCGCGATCGCATCCTCGTTCTTGGGACCTCGCCCGATCGGCCACATGTGGCTCCCCGGAACCACGTTCGTCCCGCCGTTTGCCGCGGTGAAGTCGGAGAGTGCAACCATGACCTGGACCCGAACTTCAGGGCAGGGGTGTTCCACACCCAAGTTCATATCGTCGCGATGCAGACCTTGATATCCTTGGCCGGGATAGATGCCGATTGCCTGCGTGAGTGTGAGTCGATACTCGTTGCGCATCTCGGTGAAGTCATCGCCGTACCAGGTACGGTGAGGACTCGTCAGGAAGTATTCGGCAGCTCCGATGAAGTGCTTCTGCTCAGCGACGGCGGCAAGCCGAACGGAATAACGGAACAGGCAACCAAATCGGCGAGTTCGTTCGCCGATCACGCCGATGCCCCAGCCGAAGTCATCGTACAACGGAAGAAGATCTGCTCGAATCGCTTCCAATTCTTCGGTGGACAGGTAGTTCTCGATGATGGCGCCGCCATCTCGCTCGATGACAGAGTTGACAGCCTCCACAGAGGCGGTTACGGGAAAGACTGTGAGAGACATCCTGGAAGTTCCTGTCCTTCTTCATGTTGGGGTGATCGCCTGTCGTCAGGAGTAGCGGTCTGGCGACAATGGACCGATCGTTTCGGGCGTACTTAACGGAGATTCGCAAACCGGCAACCAGCTCAATCGCCAGCCGTCGATCTGTTCTTGATTCGCCACTAAGGGGAAGCGGTCAAGTGAGGTGAAGCGGGGTCGGCGTCGAGAAGGTCGCGAACTGTCTTGATCCTTCCGTCGATGAGTACATATCCCCATCCTCCACGGTTGTCCTCGTATCCCAGGAGCTTCCTCGTGAGCGGGGGCAATGCTTCGATCGTCGCGCGGTCATACACGAGAAAGTGGTTCTCTTCGAGGCCATACTGGGCGCGGTCGAGTGCCATTGTCACTCCATAGCGGATCTGGTCGTCGGTCGTGTTCAATCTGCCGCCATGAAACACGCCGCCGAGCCAAATGGCCGCCGAGCCTGCCTTCATCTCGGTCGGGACTGCGTCTTCGATATTCGGGCCTCGGCCAATCGTCCAATGGTGGCTTCCCGGCACGATGTTGGTGCCTCCATTTGCGGCGGTGAAGTCGGAGAGTGCCACCATCACCTGAACACGAACCTCCCGGCACGGGTGTTCTACGCCCAAGTGCAAGTCGTCGCGATGCAGGCCCTGATGCCCCTGGCCGGGGTAGATGCCGATCGCCTGCGTGAGTGTGAGCCTGTATTCGTTGGCACGCTCTTCGAAGTTGTCGCCGTACCAGGTGCGATGTGGACTGGTCAGGAAGTAGTCGGCGGCCCCGATGAAGTGCTTCTGTTCGGCGACGGCGGCGAGGCGGACGGAATAGCGGAACAGGCAACCGAAGCGCCGAGTCTTCTCGCCGATGACGCCTGTGCCCCACCCGAAGCCGTCGTACAACGGAAGGAGGTCCGCCTGGATCGTGGCCAGATCCTCGGCTGTCAGGTAGTTCTCGATGATCGCGCCTCCGTCCCGCTCGATGACGGAGTTCACTTCTTCAACAGAAGCGCTGTCGGGGAAACTGGCAAGAGACATCTTGGTTCCTTTGTTGTGCGGTGGTCTTAGTTCGCTGTGCTCGTAGGTTAGGCCCGGAACTCGGTAGCGATAGTTTCCGTGTATGGAGCGCTTGCAGAACCTTCACGGGCGATGAGGGAACACCAATGATTGCGTAGCCCTTGACCAGGTCGACGGAAGTTGGCGAGAAGCCATTCGGGGTTCAACTGGGATCCTTTGCTTCACGCGTACGCCGTTGAGTGGGATACATGAAGAACAAGACCAGCCAGCAGGCCAGACCAGACACGATGCACATCCAGAAGACGTGATTGTATGCATCGATCGCATCGAGGCGCTGCGGATCCCCGAGAACGGCGATCGTCAAGGCCAATCCTAGCGCGGCCGCGACATTGTGAACAGCGTTGTACGTCGCGTTGACCTCAGCATAGTGGTCAGACCCGACTCGAGATATCAAGCCAGTGTTCAGGGGTGGGATCACCAGTGCCCAACCTGCTCCGGTGAACGCGATGGCCGGGAACATCGCCAGCCAGTAGTTCGGTTCGGCGCCGATGAACATCAGCGGCCAGACAGGTGCCAACAGGCTGATGCACGGACCCCATCGGGCCAACACCTCGTGGCCATGACGTTCCGAGATGCGACTGCCGATGAGAGTGACAGCGGCGGACATGATCGGCGCCGGTAGCAATGCCAATCCAATCTGACCCTTGTCGTAATGCCAGACCCGAGCCATGTACAAGGGCCACACGAGCCACATGGCGTTCGCGCCCAGGTTCATCAAGAAGCCGCCGAGGTTCGCCACCCACACGGGACGCAGCAGGAAGATGTCGAGGTTGAGCATCGGCTCGGGGTGCCGCCGGCAGCGTCGCAAGAACACCGGGAACCCGGTGAACACCACGAAGCTGGCCGCGAGTACCGGGGGAGCCAGCCACCCGACAGATGAACCTTGGCCCACGGCGAAGATCAACCCAGCGATCACGGCGGTGCCGATCGCCACGCCGAGCCAATCGAGCCGTTCACCAGGGCGCTCGGATCTGGATTCGTCGAGGACCCTGTAGCTGCCCGCCAGCGCGATCAGAGCCACCGGAGCACTGAGGGCGAAGAGCACTCGCCAGTTGAAGACCGAAAGGATGAGCGCCGACACCGGTGGGGTCAGGGATGCGGCGACGGGTCCGGTGGCGGACCACAGTCCCACCGCCAAGGTATGACGAGCGCGCGGGAACTCGGGCAGGATGACGGCCAGCGAGCTCGGCACCACGAAGGCTCCACCGGCGGACGAGATCAGGCGCGCTGCCATGAGCACCGTTGGAGCCCACGCCACCGCCGAGAGCATTGCGCCCACGGCGAAGAGCGTGAGACCCCATCGGAAGACTCGCCGGCGTCCGACGCGGTCGGCGAGACGCCCGGAGATCGGTAACAGGCTGGCGAGCCCGATGAAGAAGATGGACCCGACCCACGAGATCGTGGTGGGGCTGGCAGAGGGAAAGGATGCGGAGATGTCATCGAAGGCGAGATTGGTGGCCGTCGTGTTGAATGACATCAACGAGAAGCCAGTGGCAGCGACTGCCAACGCCTTCCACGCCCGCGGCGGTACGGCCTTCGCGGCGGCGTTGGCCGTCCCGAACTCGACGGTTGTCAATGTGACGCGCCAGCTGAGCCGGCCTTCATCTCGGTGGGAACCGCGTCCTCGATCGTCGGCTGGCGATCCAGAGGCCATCGATGGCTACCAGGCACTACGCTCCTTCCTCTGTTCGTGACAGTGAACGAATCAATGTCCACATGATCTGGGAATCTCACTGAACTCATACATTCCCCTTCCTGAGGGATGCGCGCGGCGCGATATCTGTGGACTGAAGCGCCCCGAATGTCTTCGGCGAGGAGATCTGCCACAATTCTTTGCGCCGAAAGCGGGGGATCGTGTGCGATCGAGGACCTGGCCGTGAGTGCGAAGCCGGAACACCCGGCGGTCCGATGACCTCGGAATCGGCTCAGAGAACGCTACGCGCCGCCATCAGGAGACAAGACTGAGCTTCCCGACTGGTCGGCAGGTGTGGGGTGTCGGTGAGCAACGATCGGGTGTAGGCGTGCTGCGGGCTGTCGAGCACCGACTGGGCCGAGCCTGTCTCCACGACGACGCCTCGCTCGATGACGACCACGTTGTCCGCGATCGTGCGCACCAGCGCGAGGTTGTGGGTCACGAAGATCATGGCCAGATCTCGTTCGACACGCAGCTGCTCGAGCAGCGCGACGATCGAAGCCTGCACAGAGACGTCGAGCGCCGATGTGATCTCGTCGCACACCAGCACGTCAGGTTCGCACGCCAGCGCTCGGGCGATCGCGACACGCTGGCGTTCGCCACCTGAGAGCTGATCGGGATATCGGTGCAGGTATGACTCGGGAAGTGAGACACTTTTGAGTGCGAGTTCGACTCGCTCGATGCGCTGTTCCCTGTTGAGACGGAATAGGTGCTTGATCGGCGCCTCGAGCGTATCGCCGACGCAACGCCGCGGATTGAGGGAGTTGTACGGGCTCTGGAAGATGTACTGGATGCGGCGGCGCGCCTCGGCCGAGCGCTTGTCCGTTCTGGGCGACAAGGTGGCTCCGTCGAGACGGATCTTCCCTCTCGTGGGGGCGACGAGCCCCATGACCGCACGTGTCAGGGTCGTCTTGCCGGAGCCCGACTCACCGACGATCGCGAGGCATTCGTTGGTGTGCACGGCGAGGGACACCCCGTGCAGCACGCTGACGGGGCCGTAGGACACGTGGAGATCCTCGACGCCGAGCACCTCACGGTCGGAGCGAGCGGCAACCCGCCGAGGTTCCAGGAGCCTCACCGGAGAGCCACCCTGGACGGCGGTGATGCGTGAGCAACGGACGGCGTGCCCGTTCGTGATCGAGACCAACGTCGGCTCGACGCCGCAGACGTCCTCGGCGAAGTCGCAGCGTTCGCGGAACGAGCAGCCCGGAGGCCGCGTGCCGGGGGACGGTGCGGCACCTGGGATCGGCGTCAGCACGCGGCGGTGGGTGATGTCGGGACTGGCCGAGATCAGCCGGGCCGTGTACGGGTGTCCCGGCTCGGAGAAGATCCGGTCGGTCGGGCCGTCCTCGATCAAGCGACCGCCATACGCGACCAGAATGCGGTCCGCGATGCTGGCCACCGCTGCAAGGTCATGGGTGACGTACAGGGCGGCCGTCTTGTGCTCGCTGGCAAGTGCCCGGACCGTGGAGAGGACGTGCGCCTGGGTCGAGACGTCGAGACCGGTCGTCGGCTCGTCGAGAACGACCAGGCTCGGGTTCAGGATGAACGCCATTGCCAGCCCGAGGCGCTGCTGCTGACCGCCCGAGAGCTGGTGCGGGTAGCGCAGGAGGAACCCGTGATCGTCGGGCAACTTCACCTCGGCCAGCGATCTGCCGATCCGTTCACGCCGCTCAGCACTGTTCGAACCGGTGTGGTGGACTTCGAGCATCTCGGAGAGCTGTTCCCCGATCCGCAACGCCGGATTGAGTGACGCGTTCGGATCCTGGGGAACGTACGAGACGACACGTCCGCGTACCTTGCGCAGCTCGCTCGGCCCCAGCGTAAGAATGTCGGTTCCTTCGAGCAGAACCTCACCCGCGACGATTCGAGCCCCGCGTCGCGCGTGCCCGAGAAGCGCTGTGCCGATGGTTGTCTTTCCGGAGCCGGATTCCCCCACCAACCCGGCGATCTCGCCAGGAGCGAGCGAAAAGCTGATATCACTGACGATGTCAGCACCCGACGGATGGAGCTCCACGCGAACTCCGCGAACATCGACTGCATTCATCCCACTGCCACCTTTCGATCTACGCCGGCGATCGCCCGCGCCATTCCTTCTGCGAAGAGACTGGTGCCGATAGCAAAGAGCCCGATCAAGGCCACGGCGCCCAGCACCGCCCAAGGCTGGATCGCCAACCCGGCGCGATTCTGGTTGATCATGAGACCCCAGTCCGTCGCCGGGGGCTGAGGCCCATAACCAAGAAAGCTGATCGTGGCGATCACAGCGACGGACCATGTGAGCCGCTGGCTGAACTCGACGAGCAACGGCGTGCTGATGTTCGGAAGCACATCCTTCAGCAGTATCCGCGCTTTGCGGACTCCGATGACCTGAGCGGCCTGTACGTATTCCCTCGACAGCGCCTCGCTCGCCACGCCTCGGGTCATCCGGGCGATTCCTGGAAGGAATGCGAATGCTGTCAAACCAACGATGAGCCAGTGGTTGGCGCCGAATGTAGACATGAAGATGAGGATCAAGACGACGAACGGGAACGCATACGCCACGTCGAGCAACCGCATGATGATCTCATTGACGAACTTCCCTGAGGCAGCTGCGATCATTCCCAGAGCGGCACCGACCGCCACGCCGATCGCCGCTGCGGCGCACGCCATCCAAAGGATCGAGATTCCTCCACGAAGAAGGGCTGAGAGCACATCGTGGCCGATGTAGTCGCTGCCCAAGGGCGAGCCCGGTATTGGGCCGGTGAATGGTCGTGCTACGAAATCTTCGGGGGCATGAGGGGCGAAGAGCGGTCCCGCCACTGCGATGAAGCCGACCACCGCGGTGATCGCTGCACCGACGCGAGTGATGCGATGCCCCCAGGCGCTGCGCAGCAGGCTCCGTTTCATGCCCTTCCTCCAGTGCGGAGTCTCGGCGTGGCCACCACTGACAGAACGTCACACGAGATGTTGAACACCACGACGCCACAGGCGATCACCATGGTCGTGCCCTGGATGGTCGGGATGTCGCGCGAGCCGACGGAGTCGATCAAGAGCGTTCCCATTCCGGGGTAGTTGAAGATCGACTCAACGACAACCGCTCCACCCAGAAGATAGATCAGGATGAGCCCCGACGCCTGAATCAGGGGGAGCAGCGCATTCGGCAGCGCATGTCGACGCACGACTCTCCGTTCGGGCACGCCCTTCAGTCTGGCCATCGCGACGTATTCCGACTCCAGCGCATCGATCATCGATGCCCTGAAGATGCGAAAGAGGTACGGCACAGTCGCGAGTACCAGGGTGGCGACCGGAAGTATGAGCTCGCTCAGGTGTTCAAAGGGTGCCTCACCAGCTTGGAACGTGACTACCGCGGGCAGCCAAGCGAGTACGTTGGTTGCAAAGATGATCGTGAGCAGCATTCCGATTACGAACTCAGGGACCGCACCCAACCCGATGCTCATGCCATTCAAGCTGGCGTCGAGCAAGTTGTCCCGACGCACCGCCGCCATCGAGCCGAGTATCAGCGAGATCGGGATAGCGATGGCCGCTACCACGGCGAGCAGCATCAGAGAGCTCACCAGTCGTGGACCGAGCAAGGACCACACCGAGCGGCCGTCGTCGCTACTACCACCGCCGAAATCAGTCCGGCCGAGCAGTGAATTGCCCAGGTCGCCTCGGACCATGTTGCTGAGCCAACCCAGGTACTGCGAGACGACCGGGCGGTCGAGCCCGAGAGCCTCGTTGACACGCTCGACCTGTTCAGGCGTCGCATTCCTTCCGAGAATTGCGTGGGCCGGATCGCTCGGGAGAGCCTGTGTCGCGCCGAACACGACGAGCGAAACGACGAAGAGCACGATCACTCCCGAAACGGCCCGCCTCCCGAGGAGTGACCATGGGAAATGGGCGAACTTCGGAGTCGAACGCCCTGGTGCGGGCGCCCGATCAGCGGCGTCCTGCGGTCCTTCGGTGCTGGTTGCCGGCGATGCCTTCGCTGTCAGTGTCTCTGCCATGTGTGTTCCAGCATCCCGTCAGTCGGTCAATGCGATTCTCTCAAGATGGCCGTCGTTGAGGAGAACGCCACCCTTCCACGTCGTCCATCCGGTCGTTTTCGTCGATGCTGCGTCGATGACGTACGGGAAGAACGGAATGATGATGCCGTCCTCGTCGTACATGATCCGGCACATCTGAGCGACCAACTTGTTTCGCTCGTCGAGGTCAAGGGTTGCTCTCGCCTTCTCATAGACCTCGTTGTACTCCGCGTGATCAAAGTGTGAGACGTTCCAGCCGGCACCGCGTGCGTTGATCAGGCTTGCGCTTGTGATGACGCCTGTGCCAGTGCCGATATCGACGCCTGCCGGCCAGCTCAAGTATTGGGCGCCGAACAGCGTTCCCGAATCGACCTGATTTAGGGTCACCGTGATCCCGGCCTTCGCGGCCTGCGTCACGAAGACTTCACATGCTTCGACCATTCCGAGGCCGATTGGGGCAACGACCATCTCGAATGAGAGATCTGACTGACCCGCTTCGGCGAGCAGCTTCTTCGCTGCATCTATGTCTTGGATCCGCTGCGGGAGCGAATGGTCGTACCCGGGATCAGCAATGCCGAACACATCGTTGCCAACTCGTGCGTAACCTGAAACGGCTTGGTTGATGATCTCCTCGCGGTCGAGAACGAGCTTGAGTGCCTGCAGTACTCGAGTGTCGTTGAACGGTTCGAGATCGGTCCGAAAGAAGAAGAAGTTGAACGTTGTGGCCTGATCGTTGATGACTGCCTGAAGCCCAGCGGTCGACTCGATGATCTTGACCTGCGAGTATGGCAGGGACGAGATCGCGTGAACCTGGCCGGCTATCAGGGCATTCACTCGGGCCGTGTCGTCCTCGATGTCCTTGATCACCAGCTCGTCGACCCACGGCCCGTCGTCGCCCCACCAATCAGGGTTCGCCGTGAACACCGATTGTTGACCAGGATCGAAGGATTTATAGACGAAGGGCCCTGTGCCAACGGGATTGTCGAGATTGAAACCTGGCGGAACCACATAGAACGAGCTTGATCGAGCTCCGTGAACAGAGCGTCTGGTGCGGGCAATGTGAACTCGACGGTCAGATCATCGATCTTTTTGGCGGCCGCCGGGGTGATGCCGCCAGCCACCAATGTGCCCGCATGGCCGGATCCCACGAGGCTGTCACTATTGAAGTACTCGATCGTGCTGAGCACGGCGTCGGCGCCGCACGGCGTTCCGTCGTGGAACTTCACTCCGTCTCGGAGTCGAACCGTCCACGTCGTGCCATCCTCGTTTGGTTCGGCGGACTGCGCTAGATATGGTTGATAGACAAACTCCTCGTCCGTATCGAAGAGTCTCTCGAACAGCAAGCCTGATCGAAGTGAATCGACGTTCGTCGTGGGCGTATACGGGTTAAGCGTACCAGCCGTTCCGGAGCCGTTCACGCCGACAATGAGCTGCCCGCCCTTCTGCTTTGCGGCCGACGAGGCAGCAGCGGTAGCCGGGGTCGTCTTTGAGCCGTCCCCGGAGTTGCTTCCGCATGCAGCAAGTAGCGGCCCCACCAAGGCGGCTCCACCGCCAGCCAAGAGGAGGCCGCGAGTAAACCTTCTCCGCGATATTTCGATCCGACCAAACTGGTCTCTTGGATCGTCGGTCATCAGCTCCACTCCGTTCTATGCGCGGGCGCGTCAAATCTCACAACAAGATCTTTGGTGGCACGAGCGTGGCTTGATCCACCTGAACAATAACGGTGAGATGTCGGCGCTCATGCAGGATCACGCCCTTGCAACGGAGCGTTTACAAGGGCGCCGGCGTCGATGCAGATGGGATATCCGTGGTGACCGAGTTACCGCGGCCACATGTGGATCCCGGCCCAGGTCAGAGGCCGTGGCACGGTACTGACGCGTTGCCGCAGGACTCAACACTCGGACGTCGGCCAACTCGGCGAACCATCGCGTGACGAGGTTCATCGATGACGACGGGGTCGGGATGATGTGGAACCTGAACCTGGGATGGGCGCGCAGCCAGCCTTGGCTCACTGGGGTCTTGTGTCTGCTGGGGTCGTCCAGCACGACGTGTACGGCGAGATCGGCCGGGACATACGGGCTGCGGCTGGGGTCCGGTCGAGTGCTTGGATGCCCTTCCGCTCGCCGACGCACGTCACGACCGCGTGCTCGGGCGGGTTCACGTACAGCCCGACGATGTCACGGACCTTGCCGACGAACTCGGCTCCCCGGTCAGCTTGAACGTGTCGGTCAGCCACGGTTTCAACCTGGACGTCCGCCAGATCCGTCCCACCGAGGAAGCGGACATCCCCGACCCGGCGGCGAGGCCGCGCGTCGTCCAATGCCTCGCGTTCATGGGCTGGTCCTCGGCGGACGCCAGAACCGGGGCCTTCGGGCCACGTACCCCGACCTGCTGCCCGTCGGTCGCACCCTCGACCATTGATCAACGCGGGCTGGTTCTGGCGCCAGGGACCAGCTTGCCGTCGCTGTGCTGGCAGTCGTCTCCTCCCGGTCGAGGTGGTCGTACGTCCAGAGGGTCACCGAGTGAGGAGCCTGCTCGGCCGACCAGTCGACACACGCGGGGTGGAGAGACGGTAGGGCTGACTGCGCAGCCCGCAGGTTCGCGAACCGTGTGACACCCCTTTGCTACAACGGCAGCGATGGTTGAGGACGAGGTGCTCGGGCGGGTCGTCGGCACGGACGACGCGACGCCGCTGGAGTTCTGGGTGGCGGTCGCCCCGGGGCAGCACATCCAGCTCGACGACGTCGTCGCCGTCGACCGCATCCTGCCGACCGGTGAGCTGCTCAAGGTGTACGGCATCGTCGCCCAGGTGCGCGCCCGTCACGAGGGGGCCAGGTTTCAGAGCGACGTGTTCCTCATCGCCGACGGGCGGCTGCCGGCGAAGCTGTCCGAGGCCGCGCTCGTCCAGGTCACCAGGGTGGTTCCGGAGGTGTTCGTCCCGCCGCTGCCGGGCGCGGAGGTACGCCGAGCCGTCGGCGACGAGCGCGCCGCGGCGCTGGACCACGACGAGGTCGCCCGCCGTCTGCCGGCCGGGCTCAGCCGCGACGGCGAGCCGGTGTACCTCGACGTCGACTTCCTGGACGGCACGAAGGGCGCGCACGCCAACATCAGCGGCATCAGTGGTGTGGCCACCAAGACGAGCTACGCCACGTTCCTGCTGTACTCCCTGCTGCACTCTGGCGTGCTCGGCGCCGAGGCAGCGAACACCAAGGCGCTGATCTTCAACGTCAAGGGCGAGGATCTGCTGTTCCTCGACCACGCCAACGCCCGCCTGGGCGAGGATGAGCCGACTCGCTATGCCGCGCTCGGCCTGCCGGCGCAGCCGTTCCGCAGCGTCACGGTCCTCGCCCCGCCTCGGCGCGGCGATCCGAACGCCACGCCGGACGTCGGCTCGCGCGCCACCGGGGTGCGGCCGTTCCTGTGGACCATCCACCAGTTCTGCGTTCAGGGGCTGCTGCCGTTCCTGTTCGCTGACGCCGAGGACGAGCGCCAGCAGTACACGATCGTCGTCCAGTCGGTGACGGCGCGGTTGATGGAAGCGGCACGCGACGACCCGAGCCCGGACGGGGCGGTGCGCATCGACGGCGTCACCGTGCGCCGGTTCCGCGACCTCGTCGAGGTGATCGAGAGCAAGCTGATCCCGTCGGATCCCGACGAGCCGGTCGACCAGCGCTGGACGGGGCGGGCCATCGGGCCTGGCACGATCAACGCGTTCGTCCGCCGGCTGGCCTCGGCGACGGCGCGCGTCGAGCATCTCATCCGCGCCGACGTCGCCGACGCGCCGCGCCACGCGTTGGACCTCGACTCGCAGCAGGTCACCGTCGTCGACATCCACACGCTGCACGAGCGCGCTCAGCGCTTCGTCGTCGGCGTCGTGCTGCGCCAGGCGTTCGAGCGCAAGGAGGCGTCCGGCGTCGCCAAGCCGTTGCAGATCGTCGTGCTCGACGAGCTGAACAAGTACCGCGCCGCGGGAGGGGTCGAGCCCGATCAAGGAGATCCTGCTCGACGTCGCCGAGCGCGGCCGCAGCCTCGGGATCATCCTGTTCGGCGCGCAGCAGACCGCGTCGGAGGTCGAGCGGCGGGTGGTGGCCAACAGCGCGGTGCGCGTCGCCGGCCGGCTCGACTCGGCGGAGGCCGGGCGCGAGCAGTACGGCTGGCTGCCGGGCGCGCAACGCCAGCGGGCGACGATTCTCAAACCGGGGTCGATGTACGTCAGCCAGCCGCGGCTGCCGGTGCCGGTGCTCGTCGACTTCCCGTTCCCGTCGTGGGCGACGCGCTCGGCCGAGGCCGGCGCGGCGCCCGGCCCGGCGGGCGCCGTCCCCGACGATCCGTTCGTGGGGTTGTGATGCGCCTCCTGCACACCGCTGACTGGCACGTCGGCAAGCAGCTGCGCGCTGCCAGCCGCGCCGTCGAGCACCGCGCCGTGCTCGCCGAGATCGTCGGCATCGCCGCTGCCGAGGAGGTCGATCTGGTGGTCGTCGCCGGCGACCTGTTCGACACGGCGGCGCCGTCACCGGACGCGCAGGGCATCGTCTACGACACGTTGCTGGCGCTGGCCGCCGGTGGCACCGCGGTGGTGGTGATCGCCGGCAACCACGACAACGCCCGCGCCCTGGCGGTGCTCGCGCCGCTGTTCGCCCGCGGCGGCGTGCGCATCGTCGGCGAGCCGATGCGCCCTGCCGACGGCGGCGTGCACGGCTTCACCGCCCGGGACGGCGCGCCGGTCAACGTCGCCCTGCTGCCGTTCGTCTCCAAGCGCGGCATCGTGCGCGCCGAGCAGCTGATGTCCGGCGCGGCGTTCGAGCAGGCTCAGCTGTACTCGCAGCGGATGCACGGGCTGATCGGCGCGCTGTGCCAGCCGTTCGCCGCCGACGCGGTCAACGTGCTCGTCGGGCATGCCTTCGTCCACGGCGGCGCCACCGGTGGTGGCGAGCGGGCCGCCCATCTCGTCGAGGAGTACGCGGTGCTGGCGCCGTCGTTCCCGGCGACGGCCGGCTACGTCGCCCTCGGGCATCTGCACCGCGCCCAGCGGATCGCCGGGGCGACGGCCATCCACTACCCGGGCTCGCCGCTGCAGCTCGACTTCGGCGAGACGGTCGCGCCCAAGCAGGTCAACGTCGTCGAGCTGGAGCCGGGGCTGCCGGCGAAGGTGCGCGCCGTCGAGTTGGGCGCGGGCCGGGCGTTGCGCACCTACACCGGGACGCTCGATCAGCTGGCCGTCGTGGTCGAGGACGACGACGCCTGGTTGCGTCTCGTCGTGCGCGAGGCGCACCGCGCCGGGCTCGGCCAGGAGGTCCGCGATCGCTTCGGCGATCGCGTGGTCGACGTGCGCATCGAGGCGCCGTCGACGTCGACCGCCGCCGGATCCGCGGCGCCGACCCGGCGGGGTCGCAGCCCGCACGAGCTGTTCGCCGAGTACATGGCCACGCGCGCCGTGGACGATCCGCGCGTCGCCGCCCTGTTCGCCGAGCTGCTCGACGACCTCACCACGGAGGCGCTGACATGAGGCCGCTGCGGCTGGAGATCAGCGGGTTCTCGGCGTTCGCCGCGCCCACCGTCGTCGACTTCACCGACGTCGAGCTGTGCGCGCTCGCCGGGCCGACCGGCTCTGGCAAGAGCAGCGTGATCGACGCGATGACGTTCGCCCTGTACGGCGCGGTGGCGCGCTACGACCAGCGCGCCGTTGCCCCGGTGATCAACCAGCTGTCCACCGAGGCCAAGGTCCGCTTCGACTTCGAGCTGTCCGGCACGACCTACACGGCGGTGCGCGTCGTGCGCCGCACGAAGTCCGGGGCATCGACCAAGGAGGCGCGGCTGGAGTCGGGCGGTGACGTGCTCGCCGGCGACGAGCGGGCGCTGTCGACCGCCGTGATCGGGCTGCTCGGCCTCGACTTCGACAAGTTCAACAAGACCGTCGTGCTGCCGCAGGGCCGCTTCGCGGCGTTCCTCCACGACAAGCCGTCGGACCGCCAGGAGCTGTTGCGCGGCCTGCTCGGCGTCGGGATCTACGAGCGCATCGGCCGGGCGGCGCGGGAGCGGGCGTCGCAGGCGAAGAACGCTGCCGACGTGCTCGACGACCAGGTCGCCCGCGCCGGCGACGTGTCCGACGAGCGGCTCGCCGAGCTGGTCGCGCGAGCCGAGGCGATCCAGGCGGTGCTCGGCGTCGTCGAATCGATCGGTGCCGAGATCGACGGGCTCGCCGCCGGCATCGAAGCGGCCGAGCGGCGAGTGGGCGCGCTGGTGACGCAGCGCGACGCGCTCGCCGGCGTCGAGGTGCCGGTCGGCGTCGCCGACGTGCACGCCGCGGTCTCGGCCGCTGCCGGCGCCGCCGAACGGGCGGCCGTCACGGCCGCCGCGCTCAGAGCGCATCACGACGAAGCGGTCGCCGCCGCTGCGGCCGGTCCGTCGGAGGTGGCGATGCAGCTGTTGATCGCCGCGCACGACGCCGTCGCCGTGGCACAGGCGGAGGCCGCGGCGGCCGCCGAACGGTTGGCCGATGCCCTTGCCGCACACGAGGCGGTCGACGCCGTGGCGACGGCCGCCCGGGCACGCCGCGCCGCAGCAGCGGGCGAGCTTGCCGCAGCGCAGGGCGCGAGCGACGATGCCGCATCGGCGCTGCGTGACGCCGGCGACATCGGTGAGGTGCGCCGCCTGTTGGGCCTGCATGACCGGCGGGGAGCGCTCGTCGACGACGTCCGGGATGCGGAGCGGTGGGCCGAGGAGGCGCGGGCGGCGGCGGATGCCGCACGGCAGCGGGCGGTTGCCGCCGCCGCGGTCGTCGCCGAGGCGGAACGGCTCGTCCCGGCGGTGGCGCTGGCCCAGCACCTCTCGGTCGGTGAGCCGTGCCCGGTCTGTCGCCAGACGGTGGCCACGTTGCCCGAACCGCACGGCGATGGGGATGCCCACCTCGTCGTGGCGCACAGCGCCGAGCGAGTTGCCGCGGACGCGTCGGCCGTCGCCGAGGAGGCGTGCCGTCAGGCCGACGCCGGACGGCTGTCGCGGCGGGCGACCCTGGCGGCGCTCGACGAGCAGCTCGCCGGGCACTCCGACGCGGCGGTGCTGGCCGGCCTGGCCGAGCGGCTCGAAGCGCTGACCGTCGCTGCCGAGGCGGCGCGCGCCGCGGTCGACGCCGCCAGCCGAGCGCTGGCCGATGTCGACGCGGACCCCGACGTCGTCGCCGCGCTCGCCGGCGAGGCGGCGGCGGCGGCCGAGCTGTCGGCGGCGGGTGCCCTGCACGGCAAGGCGGCGGCGAGGTCGGAGGAGACGCTGGCAGCCGTCGCCGGGCAGCCGGACCGCGCGGAAGCCGAGCAGGCGCTCGACGTGGCCCGGCGCCTCGCCGTGGCGCGGGACGACGCGGATGGGGTGGCGCGCCGCGCTGCCGACGCTGCCCGGGCAGCGGACGCGGCGCTGGCATTGGCACGTCGGCAGGAGCAGCACGCCCGGCGGGACTACGACGAGGTCCGCGAGCGGGTGTCGCGCATCACGGCGGTCGGCGACTGGGCGCCCGACCCCCTTCCGGAGCGACGCGATCATCTCGTCGACGACTGGACGGCGTTCGCCGCGTGGGCGGCCGACGGTCTCACCGCGGTCGAGGCGCTGTGTGCCGTCGACGAGGAGGAGCGGCGGCGGTCGACGGCCGAGCGCGCCGCACGCCTCGGTGAGCTGGCCGTGGTGCTGGCCACCGCGCCGTCACCGTCGGCGCCGACGACAGCGACGGCGGCGGATCAGCCGATCGACGTCGCCGCCGAGCGGCACCGGTTGACCACCGAGCTTGCCGGCGCGAGGGCTGCAGTGATTGCCCTCGAACAGGAGCGGGCGCGCCTCGCCGAGGCGCGCGCCGAGATCGCCCGCTGGCGTCAGCAGGCCGACATCGCCGGGCTGCTCGGCAACCTGTTGCGCACCGATGCGTTCGAGCGCTGGCTGCTCGACGAGGCGCTCGCCGACCTCGTCGAGCGCGCCAACGTCCGCCTCCGCGAGCTGACCATCGGGCAGTACACGCTGGTCGCCGCCGACGGCGTGTTCCGCGTCGTCGACCACCGCAACGCCGACGAGGTCCGCGACGCCCGCTCGCTGTCGGGCGGCGAGACGTTCCTGACGTCGCTGGCGTTGGCGCTGGCCCTCGCCGACAGCTCGGTGGACGCGTCGGCGCAGGGTGGCGAGCCGATCGAGTCGATCTTCCTCGACGAGGGCTTCGGGACGCTCGACCCGGACACGCTCGACGTCGTCGCCGGGACGATCGAGGAGCTCGGCTCCGGCGGCCGGATGGTCGCGATCGTCACCCACATCCGCGAGCTGGCCGAGCGTATGCCCACCCGCTTCGAGGTGGCCACCACCCCGCGCACCGCCGTCATCGAACGGGTCGACGTGTGAGCGAGCACAGCGAGCGAACCGACGGCCGAGCGACCGCCGGGGAGTCGGACGTCGATGGGGCAGGCGCCGTAGGCGCTGTGGGGGCGCAGCCCCCGGAGGAATGATGCGGTTCGCCGTCGAGCCGTGGGCGCCGGAGTACGGCGTCGCCGCCGACCAGGCCAACCTGGAGGCGACGCCCACGCTCGTCGCGGTCGACGTCGAGCTGGCCGCCGAGGGGTGGGCACCGATCGTCCCCGCTGCGACCGGGGCGGTGCCCGCGCGGATCCTGTTCGTCGACGGCGTGCGCCGCGTCGACGCCCAGGTGTGGTTCGAGGACGGCGCGGTCAGCCGGCGCGGCGTCTCCGCGTCGGTCGCCGCCGGGTCGGTGTGCAGCGCCGGCGATCGAGCAGCCGTCGACGAGGTCGTCGTCGAGCGCGGCTTCTTCGCCCGGGCCACGCCGGCCGCGGCATCGATCGACACCGTCCACGGCCGCTACCACCACGTGCCGTGCCCGGGCGACACCGCCGACGACATCAACCTCGCGATCCACCGGATGATGACGGCCATCGAATCGCGCATCGCCGCGACGCACGACGCCGACCTCGTGGTGTTCGACGGTCCGCTGCGCCAGCGCATCGACCGTCACGCAATCGGCTACGTCAAGACCCAGCAGGTCCAGTACCTGCCCGACGAGCTGCAGGCCGTCGTCGGTCGCCTCGGCACCGGTGAGCGCAGCCCGCTGTTCCTGCTGGAGGGCCAGGGCGCCCGCTACAGCTGGTACCTGCGCCTGCCCGGCCCGCGCGCCCAGCCGCTGTCGGGCGTGGTGCGCATCGAGGTGCCGGCGCTCGGGTGCGTCGCGGAGGTCGTCGCTCGCGCCGACGCGGTGTCGCGCGTGCTGCCGCGCTTCGCCAGCGAGGCGCACAAGGACCCGCGGGCGCCGCACAACCTGTACCCGATCGCCGGGCTGGAGCAGCGCCTGCGCCACCTGCTCGGTGACCAACTGGTCGTCGAGCGCGCCCTGCGCCGAGCGGCCGTGTTGCGCTGAGCCCCGGTCGCAGCCGGGCCGCGCCGTGCGCCTGCCGTGCTCGCCGCGCCCTGGACCTGGGGCAACCTGACCGGGGTCGCTACCGTCGGGCGTCATGACCACCGTCGAGCTGGGCAACGCGACCATCCGCTACGACGACACCGGTGACGGGCCGGCCGTCCTCCTCCTCGCGCCCGGCGGGCTGCGCAACTCCCGAGCCGAGATGTGGGCGAACACGCCGTGGAACCCGGTCGAGGCGCTCGCCGGCCGGTACCGGGTCGTCGCCATGGACCAGCGCAACACCGGCACGTCGTTCGCCCCGGTCACCGGCGCCGACGGCTGGGACACCTACATGGCCGACCAGCTGGCGCTGATGGATCACCTCGGCATCGAGCGGTTCGCGGTGATGGGCATGTGCATCGGCGGGGCGTTCATCGCCAAGCTGCTGACCATCGCGCCGGAGCGGGTGACCGCCGCCGTGGCGATGCAGCCGATCGGCCTCGACGACAACCAGGCGGTGTTCGACGGCCTGTTCGACGCCTGGCGTGACGACGTCCGTGCCGATCATCCGGAGGCGTCCGATGCCGACTGGGCGTCGATGAAGGCCAACCTGTTCGGTGGCGGCAGCTACCTGTGGAGCGTCCCCGACGACGTCGTGCCGAGCATCGGCCGCCCGCTGCTCGTCCTGCGCGGCGACGACGAGTTCCACCCTGCGTCGACGTCGGAGCGCCTCGCCGCCGAGGTCCCGGGCGCGCAGCTCGTCCAGCGCTGGAAGGACGGCGAGCACGTCGCCGCCTGCCGAGCCGAGGTCGACCGCTTCCTCGACGCCCACGCCACCTGACGCCGTCGTCATGGTGCGTCTTGTCGCGTCTCGACCGGAAGGTTTCCGGTCAGGCCGCGACAAGTCGGTGATTCCTACTGCTGACGCCGCCGCCTCACAGCCCGTTGTTCCGGGACGTGTCGCGTCTCGACCGGAAGGTTTCCGGTCAGGCCGCGACAAGTCGGCGATTCCTGCTGCTGACGCCGCCGCCTCACAGCCCGTTGTTCCGGGACGTGTCGCGCTTCGACCGGAAGGTTTCCGGTCAGGGCGCGACAAGACGGCTGGTCAGCGCAGGAGGTGGTCGACGATCCGCTCTGCCAGGGCGCGGTCGACGGGCAGGCCGTTGAGCGCGTGGTGCCAGACCATCGCTGCCGGCAGCTCGGCGACGAGCTCGACGTCGGTGTCGGCGGGAAACTCGCCGCGGGCGATGGCGCCGCGCACGAGGCCGCGCACGTGCTCGCGCTTGTGGCCGATCACCGAGCGCTGCCACTCCTCGGCCAGCTCCGGCTCGCGGAGCCGCTCGCACATGAACGCGATCATCATCGGACCCTGCGGCCCGCTGAGCCGGTCGATCAGCGGCCCCAGCATCGCCAGCAGGTCGGCACGCAGGTCGCCGGTGTCGACGAGGTCGTGGATCAGGCACAGGCGGACGCGCATCGCGTCGACGACGAGCGCCTGGTGGGTCGGGTAGCGGCGGTAGACACTGGCCTTGCCGACCCCCGAACGCGCCGCGACCCCCTCGATCGTCACCCCCCGGTAGCCGCCCTCGGCGAACAGCGCCAGCGCGGCGTCGAGGATCGCCGCGTCGACCTCGGGGTCGCGCCGGCGCCCCGGCCGGGTGGCGGCGACGTCGGTTCCCATCGGCAGCAGGACCTCAGACCGGCTCGGGCTCGAGCGCCGGCTCGGTACCCGACGGGCCGTCGACGCCGTCCGGTTCCAGCGCGCGGGCCGGGAGGTAGACGGCGACGCCGATCGCTGCCAGCAGCGTCACCGCGGCGGCGACGAAGCCGACCAGGTGCATGCCGCTGACGAAGCTGTCCTTGGCGACGGCGATGACCTGCGTGGCGATCGGCTGCGCCGCCGGCGACTCGTGGGCGACGCCGATCGCCTGGCCGACGTTGTCGCCGAGCTGGCGGATGACCTCGGGGGAGGCGATGCCGGCGAGGCCGTCACGCACCTGGCTGGTGAAGTGGCTGGCCATCAGCGAGCCGAACACGGCGACGCCGATCGCCCCGCCCATCTGCCGGGTGGTGTCGTTGACCGCCGAGCCGACGCCGGCCTTCGCTCGGGGGAGTGACCCCATGATCGAGTCGGTGCACGGCGCCATGATGTTGGCCATCCCGATGCCCATCACCACGCTGACGACGATGACGTGGATCGCCGCACTGTCCACGCCGAACGTGCGGAACAGGACGAGCGACGCGGTGACGAGCAGCAGGCCGGTGGCGACGACCACCTTGTTGCCGAGCTTGGCCACCCACACGCTCGACAGCGGGGCGCAGATCATGATCGCCGCCGCCTGCGGGAGCAGCACCGCGCCGGCCTTGACCGTGGAGTAGTCGAGCACCGACTGCAGGTACTGGGTCAGCAGGAACAGCGTGCCGAACAGGGCCAGGAACACGAGCGTGATCGCCCCGGAGGCGGCACTGAAGCGTGGGTTCTCGAAGAACCGCAGGTCGAGCATCGGGTTCGGCGTGTGCAACTCCCAGGCGAAGAACGCGGCGAGCAGCACGAGGCCGATCACGAAGCCGACGATGATCGGCGTCGAGCCCCAGCCCTTGCCGGGGGCCTCGATGATCGACCACAGCAGCGTGCCCAGCGCAGCGATCGACAGCACCGCGCCGAGGGGGTCGAGCGCGGCGTGCTCGGGGTCGCGCGACTCGGGGATCAGGAAGTAGCCGAGCACCAGGCCGGCGACCACGATCGGCACGTTGACGATGAAGACCGAGCCCCACCAGAAGTGCTCCAGCAGGACGCCACCGGTGATCGGCCCGAGCCCGATGCCCAGTGCCGACACGCCGGCCCAGATGCCGATCGCCTTGCCGCGCTCGGCGGGGTCGGTGAACACGTTGGTGATGATCGACAGGGTCGAGGGCATGATGAACGCCCCGCCGATGCCCATCAGGCCGCGGGTCATGATCAGCATCGTCGGGCCGCCGGCGAACGCCGACAGCGCCGAGCCGACGCCGAACACGGCGAGGCCGAACGCCAGGAAGCGGTAGCGGCCGAAGCGGTCGCCGAGGCTGCCGGCGGTGAGCAGCAGGCCGGCGAACACGAGCGTGTAGGAGTCGACGATCCACTGCAGTTCGCTGGCCGATGCGCCGATGCCGCCGTCCGCCTTCGAACGGGCCAGCGTCGGGATGGCGACGTTGAGGATCGTGTTGTCGACGGTGATCACGATCAGGCTGATGCACAGCACCAGCAGCGTCAGCCAGCGACGGCGGAAGACGGTCTCGGGGTCACGCAGCGCATCGCGGAGGGCAGACATGAGACGCATTGCTATCCGCTCGTGTATCGATACGCAAGCGTCTTGGAATGCGCCGTTGGTCACACCGCGGAACGACCCGACCGGGGAGCGCAGTGGTGCCGCGTGGTCAAATGGCCCTACCTACCCCGTCTCACCCTCATGAGGATCGTCCCATGCCCGCACCTGGAATGCACTCTGGCGTCGCCACCGACGACGCGCTCAACCTGTCGATGTCCGAGCACGCCGTCCCGCTCTACGAGGCGGTGAAGAACTTCATCAAGAACGAGATCGAACCGATCACCGAGGAGTTCTACCGGCTCGGCGAGGGGCGGGCCGAGCACTGGGGCTACGGCGAGGGCCAACTCGAGCTCCTCGATTCGGTGAAGGCCAAGGCCAAGGCGAACGGGTTGTGGAACTTCTTCCTGCCCGACGCCGAGACCGGCGAGGGCCTGTCGAACCTCGACTACGCGTACATCGCCCAGGAGCTCGGCAAGAACCCGCTGGCCTCGGAGTGCCTGAACTGCTCGGCGCCCGACACCGGCAACATGGAGGTGCTCGAGCGCGTCGGCACGCCCGAGCAGAAGAAGCAGTGGCTGGAGCCGCTGCTCGCCGGTGAGATCCGCTCGGCCTACTCGATGACCGAGCCGGACGTCGCCTCGTCCGACGCCAAGAACCTGGCCTGCCGCGCCCGGAGGGACGGCGACGAGTGGGTGATCAGCGGCGAGAAGTACTACATCTCGGGCGCCGGCGACCCGCGCTGCAAGATCCAGATCGTCATGCTGCTCACCGACCCGGACGGCCCGCCGCACAAGCGGCACTCGCAGATCCTCGTGCCGATCGACGCCCCCGGCGTGGAGATCGTCGGCCCGATGAGCGTGTTCGGTGACGACGACGCCCCGCACGGCCACATGCACATCCGCTACAACGACGTCCGCGTGCCGTACGAGAACGTGTTGCTCGGCGAGGGCCGTGGCTTCGAGATCTCCCAGGTGCGCCTCGGGCCCGGCCGCATCCACCACTGCATGCGCTCGATCGGCGTGGCCGAGCGGGCCCTGGAGCTGATGGTCCGCCGCGGCCTGAACCGCGAGGCGTTCGGCAAGCCGCTGGCCCGTCTCGGCAAGAACACCGAGATGATCGCCAAGGCCCGCATCGAGATCGAGGCGATGCGCCTGATGGTGCTGCGCGCCGCGAAGGCGATGGACGTGATGGGCAACCAGGAGGCCCGGGTGTGGGTCAGCGCGGTGAAGGCGATGGTGCCCGTCCGAGTCTGCGAGATCATCGACCAGGCCATCCAGATCCACGGCGCCACCGGCATCTCGCAGTGGACCCCGCTGGCCCGGATGTACACGAGCGCCCGCACGCTGCGCCTCGCCGACGGCCCGGACGAGGTCCACTGGCACGTCGTCGGCCGCGCCGAGCTGACCCGCTACGAGGACGACCACGAGCCGACCGTCGGCCCGACCGCCACTGCCAAGGGCGTCGTCTTCGAAGGTCCGTGACGTCCGTCTTCCGCTCGCCCGTCCCGTTCGTGCTCCGCTCGCAGCGAAGCTGCTCCCGTCGCCTGCCGTGCTCGCCGCCTCCGCTGCGCTTTGGCCGCTCGCCGCGCTGAACGGTCGCGGTAACGGAGCCTGTGTCAGCGCACAGACGGACACGTCGGTTTGTGCGCTGACACAAGACCGGGAGCGGCCCAGCTGACGGCCGGGTTGGTGGCGGGTCTCCGGGGTTTGTGTCAGCGCACAGGTGTGCACGTCGGTTTGTGCGCTGACACAAACCGGGAGGGCGCCGGCTGACGATCGGGCCGGTGACGGCGCGTACCGTCACGGTGATGAGGCGCGCAGTGTGGACGGCAGACGGGTTGACCGTGGACGACGTCGCCCCGCCGCCGGTGGCCCCCGGGTTCGCCCGGCTGGCCGTCGAGGCGTGCGGGATCTGCGGCACCGACCTGCAGTTCTGGTCCGGGCACCACCACCCGAAGGAGGGCTCCACGCCGGGGCACGAGTTCGTCGGCACGCTGCTCGACGCCCCGGCGGGGACCCCCGACCAGCGCTGGTCGGCCTCGCCGATGGTGCGCTGCGGGGCGTGCGAGCACTGCCTCGCCGACGAGCTCAACCTGTGCCGCAAGGGTGGTGACCTGATCGGCATCGGCCGTGACGGGGGGCTTGCCGAGTGGGTCGACGTGCCCGTCGAGAACCTCGTCGCGCTCGGTGACGTGCCCGTCGACGTCGGCGTGCTCGCCGAGCCGACAGCCGTCGCCGTGCGCGGCGTCGGCCTCTCCCGTCTGCGGCCCGACGAGACCGTGCTCGTCCTCGGCGCTGGCACGATCGGACTGCTCGCCGCGCTCGTCGCTCGCCGCACCAACGAGCGGGTGCTGATCTCGGCGCGCTACCCGCACCAGGTGGCGGCGGCCGAGGCGCTCGGCCTCGACGTCCTTGCCGAGGCAGACGTGCTGGCGTGGGGCAAGCAGGAGCGCCCCTCGGTGATCGTCGAGACCGTCGGGGGCCAGGCGAACACGATCAACGACGCGATCCGCGTCGCCCGCCGCGGCGGCCGGGTGGTGGTGCTCGGCACGTTCGACAAGCCGCCGGTCGATCTGCTCACGGCGCTGCAGAAGGAGGTGGCGATCGTGCCGTCGTTCGCCTACTCGATCCGCGAGGGCGTGTCCGACTTCGCCGAAGCCGCTCGGGTGCTCGACGAGCACCGTGACGCCCTGCCGGCGCTGGTCACCCACCAGGTCACGCTCGACGACGTCGCCAGCGCCTTCGGCACCGCGGCCGACAAGCAGCTCGGGGCGATCAAGGTGGCCGTCACCACGTCGTCCGAGGTCTGATCGGTGCCCGACGGGGCTACTCGACGTGCACGGCAACCCCGAGCTGGAGGTTCAGCCCGACGGCCGCCCCTCCGCCACGCGCGCGGGTCGACCGTCAGGTGGGATACCGCAGGGCGATCGCGGCGTCGGGGGTTGCGGCCAGGAAGGTGGCGGTCTCCTGCAGCTCCAGGGTGACGGTGTCGGCGTCGTGGGTCTTGTAGGCGATCGACGCGTCCTGGCCGACGGTGAGGATGAAGTCGCCGCCGCGCTGGCTGAGCACGATTGCCCCGTCGACCGCCGGCGCCCACACGACCGGGCCGCCGAGGATCAGTCCGAGGTGCTGGAGCAACGGGTAGCCGCCCTTCTCCGTCGTCTCGACGACGCCCTTGTAGCAGCGCGGGCCGAGGGCGATCGCGTACGGGCCGCCGATGCCGGCGTCCTTCAGCCGCGACACGGCCTGGGCGACGACGTTCGGGTACTTGACGAAGTCGTCGGTGAGCGGGACCGGGCTGTGCGGTGACCCCGTCCCGATGCCGACGATGTCGGCGCTGGGGTTGCCGACGAAGACGAGCGTGTCCTCGGCCGTCGCCAGCGCCTTGGCGGCGTCGATGACCGGGTCGAGGTCGGGGTCCGGGGCGCCGCGGTCGATCGATTCCATCTCCGAGCGCGACAGCACGAAGCGGCGGCGAAGCTCGACGATCGGCAGCAGCTGACGGCGATTGGCGGTCACCCCGCCGGCCGGCTGATCCCCGATCGGCTCCAACCGCCCGCGGCTCACCGCCGACACGTCGTAGCCGAGCGGCCCGTCGAAGTCGACGAGCTTGCGGGCGGCGAAGAAGTGGGTGAGCGTCCGCGACGCCTCGGTGTCGATCTCGGCCCACGCCGCGTCGGAGAGCGGCGCCAGCTCGCGCAGCAGGTGGTTCATCAGTGCTCCAGTGGGGTCGAGGTGAGGGAGAGGCCGCGCAGGCTGCCGATGCCGAGGCTGCCGTCGCTGGGTCGGGTGGGACCGGCATCGCCGTCGCCGTGCTCGGCGGCGGCCTCGGTCTCGAGGATCGAGCCGGACGTGAACAGGTACGTGCGCAGATGCCGGTCGAGGGTCGGGTCGTGGCGACGCAACCATTCGAGTGTCATCGCCGCGTGCTCCTTCTCCTCGTCGCGGTTGTGGCCGAGGATGGCGGCGAGCTGGGTGTCGTCGGTGGCGTCGACGCGCTGGTCGTACCAGTCGACCGCCTCCAGCTCCTCCATGATCGAGGCGACGGCGCGGTGACGGTCGATGGTGGCCGCCTTCAGCTTGTCGGCGTCCTCGTGCAGCGATTCGCTCGACATCGGTTCGTCACTCCTCTCCTGATCGTCGGCCCCTGATCGTCGGCCCTGATCGGCGCCGGAGACATCGTAGGAGCACGGCCGAGACCCGATGTCAACGCCGGTCAGGTTCCCGTGGCACGGCGAACCAACACGTCGCGCTGCACCTTGCCCATCGAGTTGCGCGGCACGTCGTCGATGCGTTCCCAGCGGCGTGGGCGCTTGTAGGCGACGAGCCGCTCGGCGGCCCACGCGACGAGTGTGGTGTCGTCCGGTTCGCCGACGACGAACGCCGTCACCCGCTCACCCCACTCCGCGTCGGGGACGCCGACGACGCAGGCGTCGACGACGCCGGGGCAGGCGCGCAGCACGTCTTCGACCTCTCGGGGGAAGACGTTGAAGCCGCCGCTGATGATCAGCTCCTTGCTGCGCCCGACGATGTGCAGGTAGCCGTCGGCGTCGACCTCACCGAGGTCGCCGGTGCGGAACCACCCACCGTCGAAGGCCTCGGCCGTCGCCTCCGGGCGATCCAGGTAGCCGGTGAACACGTTCGGGCCGCGCACCTCGATCTCGCCCGGGCCGTCGCCGCCCGTCGCCAGGCGGACGTCGACACCGGGGAGCGGGAAGCCGACGGATCCGGCCCGGCGCTCGCCGTCGTACGGGTTCGAGGTCAGCATCGCCGTCTCCGACATGCCGTAGCGCTCCAGCGGCGGGCGGCCGACGAGCTCGGCGATGCGGCGGTGCAGGTCCGCCGGCAGCGGCGCCGAGCCGGACACGCCGAGGCGCATCGTCGCCAGCTGCTCGATGCGCGGGTTGCCGGCCAGGCGGGTCCACATCGTCGGCACGCCGAAGAACATCGTCGCCCCGCCGGCGACGGCGTCGATCACCGCGTCGGGGTCGAAGCGGTCCTGCAGCAGCGCGCTGGCCCCGGTGACGAGCGTGCCGTGCAGGCCGACGCCGAGCCCGTGCAGGTGGTACAGCGGCAGCGCCAGGACGAGGCGGTCGTCGGGCTGCCAGCGCCACGCCAGGCGCACGGCCTCGGCGGACGCGAGCAGGTTGGCGTGGCTCAGCGGGACGCCCTTCGGGGTGCCGGTGGTGCCGGACGTGTAGACGAGCAGGGCGCCGTCGCCGGGGCCGGCGGTGTCGATCGTCGCGGTGTCGTCCGGGCCGGGAAGGCCGGCGAGTGACGGGTCGGCGGTGAACGCGGTGGACGCGACGCCGGCGGCCGCGTCGCGGATCATCGCCTGGTCGCTGATCGCCGCTTGCGGCCTGGCGTCGGCGGCGATCGCCCGCACCTCGCGCTCGGTGTACGAGCTGTTCACCGCGAGCGCCGTCGCGCCGGCGCGCAAGATGGCCAGGTAGGCGACGACGTAGTCGACGCTCGACGTGCCGGCGATCAGCACGCGGTCGCCGTGGGCGATGCCGGCGGCACGCAGGCGGCGGGCGGCGAGCGCCGAGCGCTCGTCCAGCTCGGCGTTGGTGATCGTGCGGCCGTCCCCGTTCGACGTGGCGTCGACGAGCGCGGTCGCGTCGGGGGCAACGGCCCAGCGCTCGACCCACGCGTCGACGAGCGAACGCCCGGCGACGAGATCGAGTGCTGTTGCGTCGACGTCGGCTGGCAGGTGGTCGGACCAGGGGAGCAGCTCAGCCATGCCGTCCAATCTGCCAGCTCGCGATGCGGTTCGGTACCGTCGGATCGCATGGGGACCATCGAGACCGCAACCGGACCGATCGACAGCACCGACCTCGGGCGCGTGCTGATGCACGAGCACGTGTTCATCATCTCGCCGGAGATGAAGGACAACAAGCCGGAGGAGTGGGGTGACGATGAGAGTCGGCTCGCCGACGCCGCCCGCCGCCTGACCGAGCTGAAGGAGAGCGGGATCGACACGATCCTCGACCCGACGGCACTCGGCCTCGGCCGCTACATCCCGCGCATCGCCGACCTCGCGAGGCGCATCGACCTGAAGATCATCGTCGCCACCGGCCTGTACACGTTCAACGAGGTCGGGCACTACTGGGGTGGCCGCGGTCCCGGCACCGGGCCGAACGGCAGCGACCCGATGGTCGACCTGTTCGTCAAGGACATCACCGAGGGCATCGCCGGGACGGGGATCAAGGCCGCCGTCATCAAGTGCGCCACCGACCGGCCCGGCGTCACGCCCGGCGTCGAGCGGGTGCTGCGGGCGTGCGCGCACGCCCACCGGGCGACCGGCGCGCCGATCACGACGCACACCGACGCCGGCTCCCAGCGTGGCTTGGAGCAGCAGGAGATCTTCCGCTCCGAGGGCGTCGACCTGACCCGCGTCGTCATCGGCCACAGCGGTGACACCGACGACTTCGACTACCTGGAGCAGCTGATCGCCAACGGCTCGATCCTCGGCATGGACCGCTTCGGCATCGACGGCTACCTGCCGACCGCCCGCCGGGTGGAGGTGATCGCCGAGCTGTGCCGGCGTGGGTACGCGGACCGGATGGTGCTCAGCCACGACGCCTCGTGCTACCTCGACTGGATCCCCGGCGAGATCCCACCGTCGACGATGCCGCACTGGCACTACCTGCACATCAGCCACGACGTGCTGCCGGCGCTGCGCGAGGCCGGCGTCACCGACGCACAGATCGACACGATGCTGGTCGACACGCCGCGGCGCTTCCTGGAGAACCGGGGCGCGTACTGAACCGTTGATGCTCGTGCTCCGGTCGCAGCCGGGCTGTCAACGTTCGTGCTCCGGTCGCAGCCGAGCTGTCACCTGCGCCTGCCGTGCTCGCTGCCTCCGTTGCGCTTCGGCGCTGGCCTCGGCTTGAAGACGTGGTGACATGAACTCGGCGCGCTCGGTCGTCCTCGTCGAGGGGGACAGCGACCGGGCCGCGCTGGTCGCGCTGGCCCGCCGCCTCGACATCGACCTGGCTGGCGCCGGCGTGTCGATCGTGCCGATGGGCGGGGCGGCGTCGATCCGTCGCTTCCTCGCCGAGATCGGCGACGGTGTCCAGGTGTGCGGTGTGTGCGACGATCGGGAGGCGCCGGCGTCCCTGCGTGCCGACCTCGCCGCGTCGCAGCGCTTCGTGTGCCGTGCCGACCTGGAGGACGAGCTGGTCCGGGCCACGCCGGGCGCTGACCGCCAGGCCTCGGCGCCGCGTCCGGCCGACCGCTGCGCGCCCGCAGCTCGGCGCGCGCCGCATGGGCGTTGGAGTAGCGCTGCAGCGCCTCGCCGCCGGCGATGGTGCCGCCGAGCTCGTCGACCTCGGCGGTGAACGCCATGTGCGCGGCCATCACCTCGTCGAAGCTGGCCTGGCCACCGGCGGCGAAGGCCGACTCGTCCTCGTGGATCAACAGCAGGTACTTGGGCATGGGCTCATCCTCTTGCAGCGCCGCCGAGGTCGTGACGGTCGCTCCTACAGTCGAACGAGCCGCGCCGGATTCGACAGGGACACGGTGTTTCCGCCGTCTGCTCACGCCCGCACGAACGATGGAGGTCGAAGACCTACCCGAGCTCGATCTCCTCGGCGGCGTCGGGGTGCTTGTCCAGCCACGTCTTGGCGAACGGGCACTGCGGGACCAGTCGGCGGTTGCCGGCCAGCGCCTTCGCCAGCGCCGCTTGGACGAGCACGCCGCCGAGGCCGCGGCCGCCGAGGGCCTCGGGGACGATCGTGTGCACGAGCGTGAGCACGCCGTCCTGGTCGGTGTCGTCGAGATGGGCGAGGTGGCCGTCGACCTTCAGCTCCAGGCGGTGGCGCTCGGTGCTGTCGACGACATCGGCGACGTTCGTCATGCACCCGACTGCAGGAGGTCGGCGATCGGCACGGACCGTGGGGCCGCGCCTCGTGCCGCGCACTCCTGGGCCAGGCGCTGCAGGCGCTCGTTGACCGGCGTCGGCACGCCGTGCAGCCGGCCGAGGAGGACGACCTCGCCGTTCAGCCAGTCGACCTCGGTCGACGTGTCGCCGCGGGCGAAGCTCTGGTACGTCGAGCTGCCGTGGTCGCGCCGGCCGGGGATGCGCGTGGCCTTCATCGCCGTGCGCCGCTCGCGCTCCTCCTCGTCGGTCGTCCGCGGGAGACCCGCGGCCTCGAGCACGGCGATGCCCTCGGCCCGCGCCGCGCGGGCGATGTCGCGCAGGCGCGGATCGTCCTGCTCGGCGATCCGCGCGTCGAGCACGTTGCGCAGGTTGGCGAGCAGCTTGGTGTGCTTCCAGCGCATCACGTCGCCACGCGGCATGCTGGCGAACCCGGCAGCGTCGAACGCCGCGGCCAGCGCCTCGCTCGACGCCGACGTGCCGGCCGGGTAGCTGCCGACGTCGAGAATCGCGTTGTGCGGCTGGCCGTGGGTGTCGACGACGCCCGGGTCGAGGAAGATCGCCGGGAGCATCACGCAGATCCCCTGGACGTCGGCGAAGTGGCGCAGCGCCAGCCGCTCGTTCTCGATCCCGTTCTGCGCGCAGGCGACGGTGATGCCCGCGGGGGCGTGGGCGACGAGGTCGTCCAGCGCGCCCTGGGTGCCCTGGGTCTTCATCGACAGGACGACGACGTCGCCGTCCGTGAGCGGCACCTCGGCGACGCGCTCGACCGCCGGGACGTCGACGACGGTCGTGCCGCTCGGGTCGTGGATCGTCAGCCCGTCGGCGTTGATCGCCGTGGCGTGCGGGCCGCGGGCGACGAGCACGACGTCGTGCCCGTGGCGATCCCGGTGTTGATGGAGGCGGCCGCCGATGACGCTGCCGACGGCACCTGCCCCGAACACGACGATCTTCACGCGCCGCACCGATCCAACACGCGGCGAGTGCCGAAGCGCAGCGGAGGCGACGAGCACGGCAGGTCGGCGCGCGCCACCGATCCAGCCACGGCGAGTGCCGCAGCGCAAGGGATGCGGTGAGCACGGTGGGTGCAGGGAGCGGCTCGGCCGCGACCGGAGCACGAACGTTGGCAGCTTGGCTGCGACCGGAGTACGAACATCGACGGTTCCAATGCGAGCTCCCTCAATGCCTCTTCACGCCGCCGTACTTCATGCGGGTGTCGCTCATCGAGGCGACGCGCGCCTCGTCCCGGTTGATCGCTGCGGCGACGACCTCGCCGACGAACAGGGTGTGGGTGCCGAGGTCGATCGACTGGCGCACGGCGCAGTCCATCCAGGCGACGGCGTCGACGAACACCGGCGCACCGGTGGCCGCCGACGTGATCGTGAGGCCGTTGAGCTGCGAGCCGTCACCGCCCTGCACCGGCTTGGAGAACTTGACGAACGGCCGGGTGTTCTCGGCGTCCCAGAGGTTGACGGTGAACGAGCCGCCGTCGGCGATCAGCCGATGGGTGACGGCGCCGTTGTCGACGCTGACGCCGACGAGCACCGGCTCCATCGACAGCTGGGTGATCCAGCTCGTCGTCATCGCGTTGCGCTCGTCGCCGGCGCGCGAGCCGACGAGGGCGAGCGCGTTCGGGATCTTCCACGTCACCCGGTTGAGCAGCTCGTCGTCCATGCCGACGAGGGTAGGCCAGGATGGGCAGCGCAAGCGTGGGGGTGACGGCTGGCGGCGCCGGACGCGAGAGGTGTCGCTCGGCCTGGAGCAGCGCGCCGCCGTCGGCCGAGCGGCGATCGCCGGCGCCGCGCCGACGTCCATGCGAGTCCTCGTCGTCCGCCCGAACGGGGCGACGATCGGGCCGGACGGCGCGCTGTGGATCACCCAGGACGGCGGCATGGGCCACGGTCCGCGGGTGGCGACCGCAGCCACAGCGATGCGGGCGTCGACCGATGCGCACAGGCTCGTTCACCTGCGCTGGTCCGAGGGCGAGCTGGGTCGGCCGCGAGACGACCTCGACGAGGTGACGTTCGTCGCGACTCGACCGCACAAACTGCTGATCGGGCTCAGCGAGCAGGTGCTCGCCGTCCTGACCGATGCCCGGCTGGTGAGCGCGTCGCCAGCCGAAGTGGTGGTTGCATACGAGCAGCTGACCGCGGATTGGCAGGGCGGTCGGTGACAAGACGCCGCATGCCCAGACGATGCCGGCAGGTCAGCTGACGATCGACCGATAGCTCGCCGCGGCTGCCGTCGGCGGTCAGCCGGGTTGCTGCTCGAAGGTGCGGTCGATTCGCTCGAAGCGGCGGCGGATCGCCTGGCGGCTCTCCTCATGGGGCAGGACGTAGAGGCGGTTGTTGACGACCGCGTCGACGGTCAGCGCGGCGACGTCGTCGACGTCGAGGACCCGCCCGGCGAGATCCTCGTTGGCTTCGTCCTGGTCGGCGACGAGCGCGCCGGCGTCGGCGCCGCCGTACTCGCCGGCGCGGTTGCGCTCGGAGTGGCCGATGTTCGTGCCGACGCGCATCGGGCACAGCACCGACACGCCGATCTCGTGCGGGCGCAGCTCCCGGTAGAGGACCTCGGCGAGGGCGACGACGCCGTACTTGGCGACGCAGTACGGCCCGAGGCCGACGTTGGGGACGAGCCCGGCGAACGAGGCGGTGAACAGCACGTGGCCGCCCTCGCCCTGCTCGACCATGCGCGGCAGGAACGACTCGACGCCGTGGATCGGGCCCCACAGGTCGACGTCGACGATCCATCGCCAGTCGTCGTGGGTCATCTCGACGACCGGGCCGCTGACGGCGACGCCGGCGTTGTTGAAGATCAGGTGGACCTTGCCGAGCCGGCCGAAGCACTCGTCGGCGAGTGCCTCGACGCGCTCACGCTTGCTGACGTCGCAGACGATGCCATGGGCCTCGACGCCGGCCTCGGTGAACGCGGCGACGGCGGTGTCGAGCGCGCCCTGCTCGATGTCGGCGAGCACCAGCTTGGCGCCCCGCGCCCCGAGCTGCTTGGCCACCGCGAGGCCGATGCCACTGGCTCCGCCCGTGATCATCGCCCCGGCGCCCTCGAACCGATCCATGCGTCCAAACCCCCCTCGTCGTTGCTGCCCGCCGAGCCTGCCACGGGTGCCGCGGCAGAATCGCAGCGCGTGATCAGAACCGGACAGAAGATGGCCTGTTCATCTCCGTACCGTCGTCGCCATGACCACCGAGACCATCACCGCCGACCACACCAACACCCGCATGACCGCCGAGGGCGAGGTGCAGGCTGCCGCCGCAGCGGCAGCGCTGCCCGACGTTCGGCCACAGCTGCGCACCGCCCTCAGGCTCGCCGCAGTCACGGCGTGGGCCGTCACGCCCGACCAGCTCGGTGACCCGACGCCGTGCAGCGAGTACGACGTCGACGCCCTCGTCCGCCACCTCGCCGGTGCCATCGATCGCCTCGTGCAGGCCGGCGGGAGCGACGTGATCGAGGACCTCGAGGAGTACCCGGGCGTCGCGCCGGCCGCCGTCGTCGACGCGCTCGACGGCGACCGTCGAGGCGTTCGACGAGGCGTGGGCGGACGACGCTCGGCTCGACCGGTTCGTCACCCTCCCGTGGGCGACGCTGCCGGCCCGGGTGCTGCTGGCGATCTACCTGTCCGAGATGAGCGTGCACACGTGGGATGTCGCCGTCGCCACCGGCCAGCAGCCGGCGTTCGACGACGCCGCGGTCGAGCTGGCACTGGCGTCGATGCAGATTGGCCTGCCTGCCGAGGGCCGCGATCAGATGCCGTTCGGCGAGGTCCAGCCCGCCGCCGACGACGCCCCAGCGATCGAGCGCCTCGTCGCCTGGACCGGCCGCAACCCCGCCTGGACGTCCTGAGGGCCGTCGAAGGGATCAGGCCCGGCCGGGGTGCGATCGCGCGCCCGGTGCGATTCGAGATGTGCGCAACAGCTGCGCACATCTCGAATCGCCGGGCTCGGCACCGGGCCGGACCTGCCGTCGCGATGCGAGACGCGCGGTGCCGGTGCGCACATCTCGAATCGTGGGCTCCAGGGAGCGTCACCGCCGCTTTGGCCCGTGGGAGGGACGGCAGTGGTCGCACCCGGCTGCGCGACCGCGAGGGAGCCAGCCGGACAGGTCGGCCGACAGGCCGATCGTCAAGCGCGATACGGGCGGAGGCCGCCGACGGGGACGGTGCCGAGCTTGCCGGCGTTGTAGTCGTCGATCGCCTGGACCAGCTCGTGGCGGTGGTTCATCACGAACGGGCCGTACTGGGCGACCGGCTCGCGCAGCGGCTGGCCGCCGAGCAGGACGATCTCCAGCGGCTCCGAGCCGGGGTTGTCGACCTGCACCGCGTCGCCGTCGCCGAGCACCACCGCCTGACCAGCGGCCACCGGTCGACCGTCGGAGCCGACGCCCGCCCGCCCCGACAGCACGTAGGCGAGGGCGTTGAAGTCCGCCCGCCACGGCACCACCAGCCGGGCACCGGGCGTGACGGTCGCATGCGCCACCGTGATCGGCGTGTGCGTCGAGCCGGGCCCGACGTTGCCGGCGACGTCGCCGGCGATGATCCGCAGCAGCGCCCCGCCGTCGGGCGAGGCGACCAGCGTCACCAGGTCGGCCTCCAGGTTCTGGTACGCCGGCGAGATCATCTTCGACTTCGCCGGCAGGTTGACCCACAGCTGCAGGCCGTGGAACAGCCCGCCGGCGACGACGAGCGACTCGGGCGGCGTCTCGATGTGCAGGATCCCGCCACCGGCGGTCATCCACTGGGTGGCGCCGTCGGAGATCACCCCGCCGCCGCCGTGCGAGTCCTGGTGCAGGAACGTCCCGTCGATGATGTACGTGACGGTCTCGAAGCCGCGGTGCGGGTGCCAGTCGGTGCCGCGCGGCTCGTACGGGGCGTAGTCGACCTCGCCCATCTCGTCCATCATGATGAACGGGTCGAGCTCGGCGGACGGGATGCCGGCGAAGGCCCGGCGCACCGGGAAGCCCTCGCCCTCGAAGCCGGAGGGTGCGGTGGTGACGCTGCGCACCCCGCGGACCCGGGTGTCGGGCGAGACGGTGGGCAGCTTGGTCAGGGTGAGCGTGTCGGCCGTGACGGCAGGCATGGCGTGCTCCTCAGGAGAAGTAGTTGCGATCGCAAGTATTCAACACACAACATCCTTGGATATTCCGGGCTGAATGGGAGTGCCGCTTGGGTCCACGTGAGTCGTGTGGCCGGGCACGGCGGTGGCGCGACCGCCAGGGAGCCCGCCGCAGGAGGGGAGCGGCGAAAGCGAGTGAAGCGATCGGACGCCAGTCCCCGACCATCAATAGCGGATCGTCCCCGGCAGGCCACCGCCGGCCTCGATCGACTCGCCGTTGAGCACGAACGACAGCGGGGAGGCGAGGAACGCGACGAGTGGGGCGATGTCGTGGGCGTCGATCATCTGATGGATCGAGTTGGCCGCCAGGATCCGCTCCTCGATGAGCTTCGCCTGGGCGACGGCGGCCTCGTCGGACGGGTCGACGTCGGCCGAGCGCACCGTCCGGGTCAGCCCCGGGTGCACGCAGTTGACGGTGATCCCCGACGGCCCGAGCTCGTCGGCCAGGTTCTTGGTGATGGCCGCCACCGACACGTTGCGGATCGTCCCGATCGTCGAACCCGTCGTGCGGTGGGCCAGCCCGGCGACGTTGACGATCCGCCCCCAGCCGCGCTCGCGCATCGCCGGAGCGACCAGCTGGGCGGCGAACAGGTAGCCGAGCACCTTGACGTCGATCTCGGCGAGCAGCGCGTCGCGGGTGATCTCGTCGAGCTTCGGCGGGCGGGCTCGGCCCGCCGCCGTCGCCGCGTTGTTGACCAGGATGTCGATCGGTCCGACCGCTGCGGACGCTTCACGCACGAGGTCCTCGACGCCGGCGTGCGACCCGGTGTCGGCGGCGATGCCGACCACGTTCGCCCCGGTCCCGGCCGCCAGCTCCCGCGCCGTCGAGGTGATCTCGTCGAGGTGGCGTGAGCAGATCGCCACGTCGACGCCCTCGCGTGCCAGCGCCGAGGCGATCGCCCGGCCGATGCCGCGGCTGGCGCCGGTGACGAGTGCGTGCTTGCCGGAGAGCAGGAGGTCCATGCCCGCATTCGACCACGTATCGTCGGAACGCATGACGGCAGCGCAGGTCAACGGGATCACCATCGAGTACGACGAGCACGGCGATCCCGGCGGCGAGCCGCTGCTGCTGGTGATGGGCCTCGGCGCCCAGCTGATCGACTGGCCGATGGGCTTCGTCGACCTGCTCGTCGAGCGCGGCTTCCGGGTGATCCGCTTCGACAACCGCGACATCGGCCTGTCGACGAAGATCGACGCGCCCGCCCCGACGGTGCGCCAGATGGTGATGGCGACGATCTCGCCGCGCTTCGCCCACCCCGCGTACTTCCTGAAGGACATGGCCGACGACGCCGCCGCGCTGCTCGACCACCTGGGCATCGAGTCGGCGCATGTCGTCGGCGCGTCGATGGGCGGGATGATCGCCCAGACGATCGCCATCGAGCACCCTGCGAAGGTCCGCAGCCTCGTGTCGATCATGTCGAACACGGGCGATCGCAAGCACGGCAAGGTCGCGTTCAAGCTGATGCGGCGGATGCCGAAGCTGCTAGCCGGCAGCCGCAAGGACCCCGTCGGCGGCGGCGTGGTCGTCGGCCGCCTGATCGCCGGCCCGCACTTCGACGAGGCCGAAGCCCGCGCCCTGATCGAGGCCGACCTCGCCCGCGACTCGGACAGCACGGGCACGGCGCGCCAGACGGTGGCGATCGCCGGGAGTCCCGACCGCACCGCGGACCTCGGCAGGGTGACGGTGCCGACGCTCGTCGTGCACGGCCTCGTCGATCCGCTCGTCAAGCCGTCGGGTGGGATCACGACCGCCGAGGCGATCCCCAACGCCAAGCTGCTGATGTTCCCCGACATGGGTCACGACCTGCCGCACAACCGCTGGGACGAGGTGGCCGAGGCGATCGCTGCCAACGCTCGCGAGGCCAAGGCCGTCCTGCCGGCGAGCTGACGGGCGGTACCGTCGCGGCGATGTCCTCCGTCGTCGACTTCAAGACCGTCTCGACCGTCGGGGTGGAGTCCTCGCCGGTCGCCGAGGCACTCGCCGGGTTGCGGGCCAACGAGGCCCGCTACTTCAAGAACAAGTACGACCTCGACTTCGCCGTCGAGCCGGCGAGCAAGGCGAAGAAGACGATCGCCTGGGTGACCAAGATCCTGAAGGACGAGCGCGGCATCGTCATCGCCTCGCCGCCGCTCGAGGCCACCGAGCTGGCCGTGCCCGGCATCCGCTGGGCATACGTGTTCTACGAGAGCGGGCTGTCGATCAACGTCCTGTACGCGCTCGACGACCCGAAGAAGCGGGCGGTCGGGTTCAAGCTGTCCGACGGGATGGAGATCCCCGACGAGCTGTCCAGCTTCAAGTTCGCCCGGCAGACGTCGAAGCTGGCCGGCACGATCCGCGGCTCCTACTTCGTCATCAAGGGAGGGGCTGTCAGATCCGCGGTGTAACTGGTCTGGCCTGACACGTTGAGCGGTTCGCTCGACGAGAGCGCCAGTGAGGTGTCCCGGAGGCGGGTGGTCTTGCCGAGTGCGACGACTGCACGGAATCCGGGGTGATGATGTGCTGATGCTATGATGCGCCGGTGCGAACGACCCTCGATCTCGATCCGGCAGTGCTCAGTGCGGCCAGGGCGAAGGCGAACGCCGAGCGCATCTCGCTCGGCAGAGCCGTCTGGGAGCTTCGCCCTCTCGGGCATGAGGCGCCCGCGTTCAAAGCGATCCTCGGCCACGGGTTTCCCGGTGCTGTCGGGGCCCGCTGGGCATCCGGTCACCGATGAGCTTGTGGCCGCGTACCGCGACGAGGAGCCTGTGCCGGGCGATGTTGCTTGACGTCAACGTCCTGCTCGCCCTGACCTGGGATCAGCACATCCACCACGAGGTTGCACACGAGCGGTTCGCCGAGCTCGAGAACTGGAGCACATGTCCGATCACCGAGGCGGGCCTCATCCGGCTGCTGTTGACGGAACAGGTGGTAGGTCGAAAGGTGAGCGGCGCAGAAGCGCTCGGGCAGCTCGACGCGATGCGCCGGGTTCCGGGATGGAGCTTCCTTGCAGACTCGGTCTCGCTGGCCGCGCCCCACATTGATGCTCGCGTGCTGATGGGCCGCAGGCAGGTCACCGACCTTCAACTCGTCAACCTCGCGGCCGCGAGCAAGACGAGGCTGGCGACGTTCGACGCCGCGCTGAGAACATCGCTCGTGCCGGATGACCAGCGCTGGGTCAGCATCTGGAGTGGATAGGAAGCCGGCCGGCTCACCTTCACGTCAGGGCCGGTTGAAGCCGCCGGCCGGCAGGGTGATCGTGCGGCCGTTGACGGTGATCGCGCGGCCGCCGTTGGTGCCGTTCGACGAGCTCGTCGCCGACGACGGCAGGGCCTGGTCGAGCTCGGCGAGGACCACCTGCTGGCCGTCGGTCAGCCCCGACGTGATCTCGGTCCACACCGGGCCGACCACGCCGACCTCGACGCGCGTCGCCGTGACGGTCTTGCCGTCGTAGACCTCGACGGTGTGCAGTGTGCCGTCGGTGGTGACCGCCGACGTCGGCACGGCGAGCGTCGCCGCCGACGTGCCGGTGACGATCGACACCGAACCGATCCCGCCGTTGTGCAGCGTCGAGGTGTCGCCGTCGAGGGCGATGGCCACGCCGAAGCTCGTCGTCCCGTTGCTCGCCGTCGTCGGCGTCGCGGCGATGGAGACGACCTTGCCGCTGTAGGTCTGCGTCGAGCCGTCGGGGAGCACGGTCGCCGCGGCGCCGACGTGCACTTCGGCGACGTGCGACAGGCTGACGGTGGTGGTGGCCTCGAAGCCGCCCGCGCCCTGGATGACGATCGTCTCGGTGGTCGAGCCGGCCGACACGCTGTCGCCCTCGGCGATGTCGACCTCGACGACGGTGCCGTCGATCGGGGCGGTGATCGTCGCCTGGGCGACGGCGAGGTAGGCGACGTCGAGGGCCGACGTGGCGGCGTCGACGGCCTGCTGGTACGAGGCCAGGTCCGACGCGGTCGGCTGCTTGGAGCTCGTGCCGCCGCCCGAGGTCGTCGCCGACCGGCTGCTCCCGCCACCACCGAAGCCCCCGGTGCGCGTCCCGCCGGTGGCGTCGGTCGACGACGGCGTGGCGCCGTCGGGTACCGAACCCGTCGACGGTGTCGTGGTCGCCGTCGACGGCTCGGTGGTCGTGGTGCTCGAGTCGCTCGTCGCCGGGGCGGTGGTGGCGGTCGTCGGCTCGGTGGTCGACGATGCGGTGGTCGCCGCCGTCGTCGTGTCGGGGACGTCGTCGGCGATCTGCTGCAGCAGCGAGTCGAGCGCCGACGACGCGGTGGCGAGCTGGTCCTGGGCGTTCTTCACCGCGCTCTGCTTGCTGACGACGGTGTTCAGCGCGCTCTGGCAGGCGTTCACCGCGGACGTGATCGCGCCGGGATCGGTCGAGGTGGGATCGGCGCCGATCGCCGAGCAGACCGACGTCGCCGCGTTCAGCGCCGCGGCGGCGTCGTCGATCGCGGTGTCGACGGCGTGCTGCGCGGACACGACGGCCTGGCGGGCGGCGGGCAGGCCGCTGCTGTCGGCCGCCGTGAACGTCGCCGGCAGCGCGGCGAGCATCCGCTCCATCGCCGCCGGGGACAGGACGTACGAGCGGCCGGCCGACCCGCCGGTGAGCGAGCTGACGTCGTCGCCGTCGATCGCCTTGGCCAGCACGAGCTTGGCCTGGTCGAGCGCGGCCTCCTTGGAGCGCACGGTCACCATCAGGTCGTCGGTGTTCAACTGGGCGAGCGCCTGGCCCGTGGTGACGGTGTCGCCGACCTTGACGCTGACGGTCTCGACGGTGCCGGCGTTGGGGAAGGCGACGTCGGCCTGGGCGACGGGCTGGATGGTGGCTACGCCGTCGATCGTCGACGTCACCTCCTGCTGGCCGGCGACGGCCAGGCGGTACCGGCTCGGCGTGCTGCCGGTGGTCTGGGCGACGGCGAGACCGCCACCGGCGAGCACGACCACGACCACGCCGGCCGTGACGGTGCGGCGGATCCGCTTGCGGCGCCGGTACGAGCGGCTGGTGATCTCGGTGGGGAACAGGGTCTCGTTCATGTTCGTGGTCACTCGCTGCGGAGGGCGTCGATGGGGGCGAGGCGGGCGGCGCGGGAGGCGGGGTAGACGCCGAAGACGATGCCGATGGTGATGGCGATGGCGATCGCCCCGGCGGACGCCGGCACCGACAGGAGGACGCGGGTGTCGGTGAGCTTGGGGAGGATCGCCGCGCCGGCGATGCCGACGGCGACGCCGAGCAGGCCGCCGGCGAGGCCGAGGATCGAGGCTTCGAGGAGGAACTGGCGGCGGATGAACCGGGGCTGCCCACCGACGGCCTTGCGCAGGCCGATCTCGCGGATCCGCTCGGTGACGGAGACGAGCATGATGTTCATCACGCCGATGCCGCCGACGAGCAGTGAGATCACCGCGATCCCGGCGAGCATGACGGTGAGCGTGGAGTCGACGGAGCTGGCGGCCGACAGCAACGACTCCTGGGTGGCGATCGAGAAGTCGGCGCTCGACGCGGTGGTGATCCCGTGCGTGTTGAGCAGCAGCCGGTCGGCTTCCTGGTAGGCGGCCGACAGCGTGTTCGAGCCGGTGGCCTTGACGTAGATCGAGCTGACCGAGTTCCGCGACGATCCGCCGACGAGCAGCTGGGCGTACGTCGAGAGCGGGACGAGCGCGACGTCGTTGGAGCGGGTGTCCTCCGACGAGGAGACCGCCTCCAACACGCCGATCACCTTCAGTTGGACGTTGTCCGCGGTCACGGTCTGGCCGACCGGATCGAGCCCGCTGGTGTCGAACAGCTCGCTGGCGGTGTCCGAGCCGAGGACCACGACGGCGGCGACGTCGACGTCGTCGGCGTCGGTCAGGAAGCGGCCTGCCGACACCTCCCGCGAGCGGACCGTCTGCCATGACGGTGAGGTGCCGGTGAGCGTCGTCGTCCAGTTGGTCGTCCCGGCGGTCAGCGACGTGCTGGTCGTCGACTCAGCGGCCACGGCCTGGACGTCCGGTGCGGCCTGCGTGTTCGAGAGGGCGGCCGCGTCCTGCAACGTCAGAGTGGATGCGGAGCCGAAGCCGCCGCGCACGCCGGTGCTGCTGGTCGTCGAACCGGGGGAGATCACCAGCAGGTTCGTGCCCAGCGCGTTGATGTCGTCGCGGACCTTGGCGCGGGCGCCCTGGCCGAGACCGACCGTCAGTACCACGGCGCTGATGCCGATCATGATCCCGAGCATCGTCAACGCCGATCGCAACCGGTGCGTGCGCACCGCGTCACCCGCGGTGCGCAACGTGTCCCGCCACCTCATGGTTGGGCCATCGCCATCGCCAGCGGCTCGGCGTCGGCGGGGACGATCCCACCGTCACGGATCTGGATGATCCGCTGCGCCCGGGCGGCGACGTCGTGCTCGTGGGTGATCAGGACGATCGTCCGCCCGGCGGCGTGGAGCTCGTCGAACAGGGCGAGCACGTCGGCGGTCGCCGAGGAGTCGAGGTTGCCGGTCGGCTCGTCGGCGAGGATCATCCCCGGCTCGGTGACCAGGGCGCGGGCGACGGCGACGCGCTGCTGCTGGCCGCCGGACATCTCGCCCGGCTTGTGGTGCGCCCGATCGGCGAGGCCGACCACATCCAGCGCGGCCATCGCCCGCCGCTTGCGCTCCGCCGGCCGCACCCGGGAGTAGATCAGCGGGAGCTCGACGTTGCGCCACGCCGACAGGTAGGCGAGCAGGTTGAACTGCTGGAACACGAACCCGATGAACCGATTGCGCACGTCGGCGAGCTGGTTCTCGTCGAACCCGGCGACGTCGTGGCCGGCGAGGCGGAACTCGCCCTCGGTCGGCACGTCCAGGCAGCCGAGGATGTGCATCAACGTCGACTTCCCCGATCCCGACGGGCCGACGATCGCGACCATCTCGTTGTCGTCGATCCGCAATGACACATCGCGCAGCGCGGCGACGTCGATCTCACCCGTGCGGTAGATCTTGCTGACCCCGACCAGCTCGATGACCGGCGCCGGTTGCTCGTCCTGGCTGTCGGGCGTGGTGACGTCGTTGCCGGGTCTGTTCGAGCGATCAGACCGGCCCTCGGCCTGTTCGCTCGACGGGACCACCGGCTCCGGAGTCGGGTCGGTCGCGCCTGAGCGGTGACGCCGGGCCATCAGCCGGCCACCGTGGTCGCCGGGGCCTGACCGTCTCCCGACGGTGCCTGACCGCCGCTGGGAGCCTGTCCACCGTCGGGAGTCTGTCCGCCACCCGGGAGCTGGCCGTTGCCGCCGCCGGGGAACTGACCCTCGCCGCCGCCGGGGAAGCCGCCGGCGCCGCCGTAGCCGCCGGTGCCGCCGTAGCCGCCGGTGCCGCCGTAGCCACCGGTGCCGGTGCGGCCTGTGGGCACGGTGACCTCGACGAGCACGTGGTCGCCGGCCTGCAGCCCGCTGGTGATCTCGATCTCGTTGCCGACGGTGGCGCCGGTGACGACCGTGCGCCGTTCGGTGGCGCCCTCGGCCGTTCCATCGGTGGCGACCAGGACCGTCGAACGAGTGCCCTCGGTGGTGACCGCCAGCGCCGGGACGAGGACGCCGTCGTGGCTCGACGTCGTGATCGTCGCCGAGACGCTGGAGCCGATGAACACCTTCGCCGGATCGCCGTCGAAGTCGACCGTCACGGTGTACGACGCCACACCCGACGTCGCCGTGGCGATCTTGCTGACGTCGGACACCGTGCCGGTCGCGGTCGCCGCCGTGGCCGTGGTGGTCGACTCGGCGCCGGACCCGTTGGTGCCAAGGTTGCCGTTCCCGGTGCGGCCGTTCGTGCCGGTGCCCCCCGTACCGTTGGCGCCTCCGGTGCGGCCGCCGCCATTGCCGCCGAAGTTCGGGAGGTTGCCGCCGCCGGGGAACGCGCCCCCGCCCGGGAAGCCGCTCGACTGGTTGGAGCTCGACGACGAGCTCGTCGAGATCGTCAGCGCCACGGACTGGCCGACGGCGACCTTGGCGATGTCGGACGTGTCGACCGACAGATCGACGGTGTACTTGCCGGTGCTGACCACCTGGATCTGGGCCGTCGACGTCGACGAGCCGGTCGAGCCGTTCTGGCTGCTGCCGGTCGACGAGCCGACGGCTCGGGGCGTCGCCCCGCCGGCGGTCCCGCTGCCGGTGACCGACGTCCCGCTCGTGCCGTTCGAGCCGAGCGACTCGCCGACCGTCAGGCCGACGGTGGTGACGGTGCCGTCGGTGGTGGCCACGAGCTGGGCGCCGTCGAGCGCCTTCGAAGCGGCGACGGCGGCGTCGTAGGCGACCTTCAGCGCCGACTCGTCGGCGGCGATCTGCTCGTCGGATGCGTCGTCGTCGGTGTCGTCGTCGAGCTTGGCCTGAGCACTGGTGACCGTCGCCTGCGTCGAGTCGTACGCCGCCTGGAGCGCGGTCGGGTCGATCGTCGCCAGCACCTGACCGGCGGTCACCGTGTCACCGACGGCGACGTTCACCGCCGTCACCGTCCCGCTCGACGTGAAGCTCAGATCGTCCGTCGTCGCCGCCGCCACGGTGCCGGTCCCCGTGACGGTGTCGGTCACCGTGCCCGTCGTCGCCTCGACGACGCGCTTGATCGTGGTCGTGCCCGCCGCGGCAGCCGAGGAGCTGTCCTTGCCCCGCCAACCGAACCACCACGCGGCGGTTGCCCCCGCACCCGCGAGCACGACCAGCACGGCCGCGACGCGGATCCAACGGGTGCGGGCACTCGTGGGACGGCCGGGGCTCGACATGGGCACTCCTCGAGATCGGGGACGAGAGCGCCGGGCATGCTCGACCGGCGTGCCCGGGAGCATGCTCTGAAGTTCCTCAGAGAAGCCTCAGAGAGGCTCGGATTCTCAATGAGTTCTCACGCTGCATTCACGCGTGCCGTGTGCGGAGCAGCACCTCTTGGGCCACGGTGGCGACGAGCGTGCCGTCGGCGGTGCGGATCGAGCCGAGCGCCAGGCCACGGCCACGGCCGGTCGCCACCGGGTGCAGCTCGCTGAGCAGCCAGCCGTTGACGTCGACGGGCTGATGGAACCACACGGCGTGATCCAGCGAGACCGACTGGCGGGCGGCGTCGTCGGCGAGGTGGGCGTGCGGTTCGCGCGCCGCCCGGGTCGGCCCGTGGTCGGACAGGTAGGCGAGTGCCTGCTGGTGCAGCAGCGGGTCGTCGGGGACCGGTGCCGTCGGACGGAACCAGGCCCGGCGTGCCAGCGGTGGGCCGTCGGACGGTTGCGCGTCCACCGGGACGTCGCGCGACTCGAACCATGCGCCGTCGTAGCGCCCGACCGGCAGGCCGTCGGGTCCGGGGATGCCGGCGACGGCCGGCTCGGCGTAGTCGTGGCCGTCCTCGTCGCGGTGGAAGTCGGCGGTGAGGACGAGGACGGCGCCGCGCGACTGGCGGGCGACGACGCGGCGGGTACCGAAGCTGGCGCCGTCGCGGGTCCGCTCGACCTCGTAGCGGACCCGCTCGCCGCCGGCACCCCCCTGGACGAACGAGGCGTGCAGCGAGTGGGAGCCCCGCCCGTCGACGGTGAGCTGCGCGGCGCGCAGCGCCTGCCCGATCAGCAGCCCGCCGAACACGTGCCGCTCGTCCGTCGGCGCCCGGCTGACGAACACGTCGTCGCCGGTGGCGTCGAGCGCCAGCCGGTCCGCCATCGTCGGCACAGTGTCAGCCACGGCTGGCGAGTCTGCCAGCCACCCCCGCTCGATCGGGCTTCGTGGCAGCGCACGGACCTGCACGTCGCTTCGTGCGCGGACACGAAACCCCGCGAGCCGGGTCGGGTCGAGCCGGGTCGGGTCGGAGATGGAGCCGCGCCGCGGCGGCGTCAGGCGGGAGCGGTGACGGGGGATGGGTCGGCGGGCGGGCCGAGCGTCGCGGTGACGTTCGCCGGCTTGCTGCCGACGGTGCTGTCGTAGGCCACCGAGGTGAGCGTCCCGCCGGTCATCACTGCCGTCACGGGCACGTCGCCGTCACCCGGGATGCCGAGAGCCGTCGACGGCACGCTGACCCGGAGGGTCGTCGTCGTGCCGTCGCTGCCGACCAGCTCCACCGACGTCGGCGCGGCGAGGGCGGCGACGGGATCCGTGGTGGCCGGCGGGTCGTCGAGCTGCTGCCAGCCCTGGCCTTCCTGCTCGACCCACGTGTTGTCGGCGGTGATGACGTACTGCACGGTCGCACCGTTGGCCGTGAGCGCCATGCGGGTGCCGTCGTCGATGTGGTCGCCCTCGGCGGTGGCCACCACCGCGCCGTCGACGGTGACCGTCGTGGCGAAGTGGTAGCTCCCGCCCAGCGCGGCGATCGCCGACTGCAGCGTGGCGGTCGGGTCGATCGGCGCGGTAGCACTCGGTGTCGCCGTCGTCCCGCCACCGGTCGGCGTCGCCGGCGCGGCCGTGGTGGCCGCAACCGTCGTCGGGGCGACCACCGATGTGGTCGCCCCGAGCGAGGTCGAGGTGGCGCCGACCGCCGTGGTGGCTGCGCCGCCGGAACTGCTGGCGCAGCCACCCACGAGGGCGATCAGCCCGACGACGAAGGCGACGACGACCTCGGCCGCTGGCCGGCGATCGTTCGTTGCCGCCCGCCGTCGATCATCCACGGCCACCGTCGTCGGACCCACCGCCCGAGCCACGGCCGCTGTTGCCGCCACCGCCGTTGGCACCGCCATCGCCGTTGCCGCGGTCGTCGCCACCCAGCGACGAGCCGCCGTGGTCACGGCCCGGATCGGTCGTGTGGTCGCCGCCGGTGCCCTTGCCGTCGTCCCGACCGCCATGGTCGGGCGTCGTCGTGCTGACGGGCGTGTTCACCGACGGATCGGTGACGTCGCAGCGGAACTGCTGGGAGACGTCGACCTTGATCTGGCCGTCCTTGGCGCGGGCGCTGATCGTGATCCGCTCGCCGGTGGTGAAGCGGATGCTGGCGCGGTTGCCGTCGGCCTTCACGCTGGCGCCGTCGGGCGTCGCGCTCGACGTCGCTGACCGTGCCGTCCTCGCCGACGGTGTACGTGACCGTCGCCGCGGTGCCGTCGCAGAGCATGCCGCTCCACGTCTTCGTCCCCGCAGCGGTGGCGGCGTCCTGGGCGACGCCCCGGACCTTCGACAGGCTGACCGACAGCCCGGCGTGGCTGCCCTCTTCGCGCTCGGTGACCATCGCCGTGATCGTCAGCGTGCGCTGCTGGCCGTCGTTGCTGAACGTCACCGAGGCCCGCGCGATGCTCCTCGAGCGACCGCTGAAGTGGCGGGTCTCGCCGATGGTCGCGGTCGAGTCGCTGCTCGTCACGCCGGTGATGTCGGGGTCGCCGTCGGCGGTGGCGCCGACCGTGAAGGCGACGGTGGTCGTCGCGCCCGTCCCGAACGGATCGCCGGACCAGCCGCCGGGACCGGTGATGTCGGCGAGGGTGGCGCCCTTGACCGACACGCTCTGGCCACGCTTGCTGGCCTCGACGCGCACCTTCGCCGTGCCGTCGGCGTTGACGAACGCCACCTTCCCCGGCTTGTCGACGACGGCCGTGTAGCCGTCGGCCGGGCTGATCTCGACGCTGGCCAGCTGGCCCGACGGATCGGTCGACACGTCGACCGTCAGCGGCGCGCCGAACAACGGCAGGGTGACCGTCGTCTGCGCGGCGACGACCGCCGCCGCAGCCGTGTCGTCCGGCGCCGTGGTCGTGGTCGTGGTGGTGTCGTCACCGGGTGAGTGCGCGGCCGCAACGCCGCCGAAGCCGAGTGTGGCGCCAGCAGTGAGGACGGCAACTCTCGTCAACCATCGCGCTTGCTTCCGGCGCGGCGAGTGCCGAAGCGCAGCAGAGGCGGCGAGCTCGGCAGGCGCGGGGAGCAGCTTGGCTGCAACCGGAGCCCGAACGTCTCGTCTCATCGTTTTCCTCCCAAAGGGTCGTGGGTCCACCCGCGACTTCTTGGAGACACGTCCCGCCGAGCGCTCCGGTTTGGCAGGGGTACGGTTGGTCGCATGATCGAACGCCGCCCGTTCGGCCGCACCGGCCACGACAGCACCCGGGTGATCTTCGGCGCCGCCGCCCTCGGCGGGATGAGCCAGACCCGTGCCGACGCCACGATGGAGCTGGTCCGTGCGGCAGGGATCAACCACGTCGACACGGCCGCGGCCTACGGCCAGTCCGAGGTCCGGCTGCAGCCGTTCCTCGCCGCGCACCGTGGCGACGTCTTCCTCGCCACCAAGACCGGCGACCGCACCGGCGACGAGGCGCGGGCGTCGCTGGAGCGCTCGCTCACGCGGATGGGCGTCGACCACGTCGACCTGATCCAGCTGCACAACCTCGTCGAGCCCGACGAGTGGGAGATCGCCCACAGCCCGGGCGGCGCCGTCGAAGCGCTCGCCCGCGCTCGCGACGAGGGCCTGGTGCGGTTCATCGGCGTCACCGGCCACGGGCTGCGCATCCCGGGCATGCACCTGCGCAGCCTGGGGCGCTTCGACTACGACACGGTGCTGTTCCCGTACAACCATTCTGTGCTGTCGCGGCCCGACTACCGCGCCGACGTCGAGGCGCTGCTGGCGGTGTGTGCCGAGCGGTCGGTCGCTGTGCAGACGATCAAGGCCGTCGCCCGCCGGCGATGGGCGCCCGACGCCACCGAGCCCAAGTTCAGCTGGTACCAGCCGCTGCCCGAGGGCGCCGCGCTGGCGCACGCCGTCGCCTACGTGCTCGGGTGTGAGCAGCTGTTCCTGAACACGACGAGCGATGCCCGGCTGCTGCCCGCGGTGCTCGCCGCCGCGCAGGGCACGCACGCCGTGCCGAGCGACGACGTGATGGCCGCCGACGCCGCCACCGAGGGCATCGAGCCCCTGTTCGACGGCGCCGATCTCGAACGCATCTGAGACGTTCGTGCCCCGGTCGCAGCAAGGATGCTCCCTTCGCCTGCCGTGCTCGGTGCCTCCGCTTCGCTTCGGCGCTCGCCGCGTGGTGCGTCGGTGGTGAGTCGGTGGTGAGTCGGCCCTACCCGAAGACGACCTTGGCGGCGGTCTCGCCGAGGAGGGCGACCCGGCCGGGCTTGTGGCCGTTGGCGATCATGTTGATCGTGTAGCCGTCGATGCCGGTGGTCAGCTCCTTGGCGAGCTGCTCGCCGATCGTGTCCGGATCGCCGACGACGATCCGCGCCGTCATCGTCGCCAGCTCGCGCTCGCCGAAGCCGAGGCGGGCGGCGTGCTCGGCGAGGTCGGCCTGGGCTTCCTCCATCGTCGGGGCGATGCACACCGAGCGCTGGTACGACACCGTGATCTCGCTGCGGTCGCGACCGAGCGCCGCGCAGTGGGCGGCGAGCACGTCGAGCTTGCGCGGCAGCTCGTCGACGCCGCAGATCAGGTTGGACTCGTCGGCGTACTGGGCGACCATCCGCAGCGTCTTGCGCTCGCCGCCACCGCCGATCATCACCGGGATGCGCGACGCCGGCGCCGGCGAGTTGATCGCCGCCTTGACCTGATAGCGCTTGCCGTCGAGCGTCGGCCGCTCGCCGCGCAGCATCGGGACGATGATCTGCAGCGCCTCGTCGAGCTTCTCGAAGCGATCGGTGAACGTGCCGAACTCGATGCCGAACGCGTCATGCTCCAGCTCGTACCAGCCCGCCCCGATGCCGAGCTGGGCACGCCCGTTGGAGACGATGTCGAGCGTCGTCACCGTCTTCGCCAGCACGGCCGGGTTGCGGTAGGTGTTGCCGGTGACCAGGGCGCTGAGGCGGGCCTTGCTCGTCTCCCGGGCGAGCGCCGACAGCAGGGAGTAGCACTCGAGCATCTCGTGGTCGGCCGGGCCGATCATCGGCAGCTGGTAGAAGTGGTCCATCACCAGGACCGTGTCGAAGCCGGAGGCGTCGGCCTCCTTGGCCTGGGCGGCGATCACGTCGAACAGCGTCGCCGGCGTCGTGTCCGGGTAGGTGAAGTTCGGGATCTGGTAGCCGAGTCGTGTCATGCGACAGTCATAACCGGAATCCCCTCCGTTTGCAAGCGCCTCGTTCCCGGAGCAGCGCGATTCGAGATTCGCCGCCCCGGTGCGCACATCTCGAATCGTGGTGGTGGCGCCGGATGTGGTGATTCGAGATTCGCTGTGCCGGTGCGCACATCTCGAATCGCGAGTCAGTGCTTGCCGGGGCCCTTGCGGTGCTTGCGGTCGAACGGGCGGTGCTGCTGGCGGGGCGGGCCGCCGCCCTCGACGAAGCGGCGGATGTCGGGGCGCTTGCCCTTGATCGTGCTGCGCTGCAGGGCAGCGATCACCGTGTCGACGTCGCCTTCGGGGACGCCGACCACCGAGTACTTCTCGGCGACGAAGATCGGCCCGATCTGCTTGCCGCTGAGGTGGGTCTCGTTGGCGATCGCCCCGACGAGGTCGGCCGGGCGGATGCGGTGGTGCTTGCCGAGGGCGATGTACAGCTTGCCGGTGGGGCCACCGTCACCGGGCTCACCGCGACGAGGGCGGTCCGACCGGTCCGCTCGCTCCGAACGATCCCAGCGGTCCGGCTTCGGGGCCGACAGGTCGGGGATCTCCGGCTCCTCGGCCGTCGAGCCGTTGGCCTCGTGGACGAGGCGCAGCGCGGCGGCGGCGAGGTCGAGCTCGTCGTACTCGCTGCGCAGGCTGCGCACCGCGGTGCGGAACGGGTCGAGCGCCTCGGCGTCGGCCTCGAGGGCCACGCGCAGCGCCGAGATCGTCAGCTCCATCTGCCGGGCGCGCAGGTCGGCGACCGACGGCACCGGCTCGACGGCGATCGGCTGGCCGGTGAGGCGTTCGATGTTGCCGAGCAGCCGGCGCTCACGCGGCTCGGCGAGCGTGATCGCCACGCCCTCGCGGCCGGCCCGACCGACCCGGCCGATGCGGTGCACGTACGACTCGGGTGCCGACGGCACGTCGTAGTTGACGACGTGGGTGAGCACGTCGACGTCGAGGCCGCGAGCGGCCACGTCGGTGGCGATCAGCAGCTCCGCGGCACCGCTGCGCAGCCGGGACATCACCTTGTCGCGCTGCTCCTGGCTCATCCCGCCGTGCAGCGCCTCGGCGCGGTAGCCGCGGGCGATCAACGTGTCGGTCAGCTGGTCGACCTCGACGCGGGTGCGGCAGAACACGAGAGCGGCCGTGGGCGCCTCGATGTCGAGCACCCGCCCGAGCGCCGCCGGCTTGTGGGCGCGGGGGACGACGTAGGCCACCTGGCGGACGCGGGGGACCTCGCCGGCCGCCGGCGTGCTCGCTTCGATGCGGATCCGCTTCGGATCGCGCTCGGTGCTGGCGGGCGATGTGCTCGATGCGTGGCGGCATCGTCGCCGAGAACAGGACGGTCTGGCGCTCCGCGGGGAGGCGGCCGAGGATCGCCTCGATGTCTTCGGCGAAGCCCATGTCGAGCATCTCGTCGGCCTCGTCGAGCACGGCGAGCTGCACCGCGCCGACGTCGAGCGACTCGCGCTGCAGGTGGTCCTGGACGCGGCCCGGCGTGCCGACGACGACGTCGACGCCCTGCGACAGCGCGTACAGCTGGCGCTGGATCGGCTGGCCGCCGTAGAGCGCGACGACGCGTGCCCCGAGGCCGCGGCCGTAGCGGTGGATCGCCTCCGACACCTGGATCGCCAGCTCACGGGTGGGCACCAGGACGACGGCCATCGGCCGGCCGCGGCGCGGGGCGTCGGCGAGGCGCTGGAGGATCGGCAGGGCGAACGCCGCCGTCTTGCCCGTGCCGGTGGCGGCCTGTCCGAGCAGGTCGTGGCCGGCCAGCAGTTGCGGGATGGCCTCGGCCTGGATCGGCGTCGGCTCCTCGTAGCCGAGTGCGGCGAGGGCGTCGGTCAGCTGCGGATCGAGTCCGAGCGCGGTGAATTCGGAGATCTCGGACATGCGACCGTCCAGGATGCCGTGACATGTCCGCGAACGTGCTCGCGCCCGCACGGACGCCGCTGGTCGGCACCGGGTTGCTCGCGCCCGCACGGACGCCGCTGGTCGGCGTCACTCCCGCCCGAACCGACGCCGCTGGTTCGACTTCGCGCCGGCATCTCGCGCGTGCTTCGCTAACGGCGTGAGCCTTCTCGACGAACTCGACGCCTGGATCGACGCCAACTGGGATCCTGACCTGACGGTCGCCGAGTGGTGGGAGCGACTCGGCCTGTCCGGTTGGGCGCACCCGGCGCTGCCGGAGAGCGCCTACGGCAAGGGGTTGTCGCGCGCCGACGCTCTTGCCGTCGCCGCCCGCTTGGGTGAGCGGGGCGCGCTCGGTGCGCCGACCGGCCTCGGCATGATGCTCGCCGCACCCACGATCGCCATGCACGGCACGCCCGAGCAGGTCGAGCAGTTCGTCCGCCCGATCGTCACCGGGCAGCGGGCCTGGTGCCAGCTGTTCAGCGAGCCGGGCGCCGGCTCCGACCTCGCCGGGCTCGGCTGCAAGGCGGTCCGCGACGGCGACGAGTGGGTGATCAACGGCCAGAAGGTGTGGACTTCCGGCGGGCAGATCGCCGACATGGGCATGCTCATCGCCCGCACCAACCCGGACGCGCCGAAGCACCAGGGCATCACCTGGTTCGCCTTCGACATGCACCAGGCGAGCGCGGTCGACGTCCGCCCGCTGCGCGAGATGACCGGTCGGGCGTTGTTCAACGAGGTGTTCATGTCCGACGCCCGAGTGCCCGATTCGTGGGTGGTCGGCGGGCTGAACAACGGCTGGGCGGTGGCCAACTCGACGCTGGCGTTCGAGCGCCAGAACCTCAGCGCCGGTGGCGGTGGGCACGTCGCCCTGGCCAACGCCGGCACGATCGCCGGGGATCTGCCCAAGCGTGCCGGTGACTTCATCAAACAGCGCGGCCCGTCCGGCGGAGGCGCCGGGGCGATGGTCGCCGGCTCCGAGCAACTGTTCGTCTCGCTGGCCAAGGCGAACGGCAAGATCGACGACCCACACGTCCGCCAGCAGCTGATGAAGCTGCATACCCTCACCGAGATCGGGCAGATCACCAACCTGCGGGCCAAGGCCGAGCGCGAGGCCGGCCGGGAGCTGCCCGGTGTCGGCAACCTCGGCAAGCTGGCGATGAGCGACCTCGTGCGCACGGCCCGCGACCTCGGCCTGGCGATCCTGGGCCCGGCCGGGACGCTGCACGCCTACGACTCGAAGTCGGCGGTGGCGCTGGCCGAGGCCACCGGCAACCCGGCGACGGCCTACGTCACCGAGACGGCCCTGTTCGCTCAGGCCCCGCCGATCTACGGCGGCACCGACCAGGTCCAGAAGAACATCCTCGGTGAACGGGTCCTCGGCCTCCCCAAGGAGCCGAACAACGATCGCGGCACCCCCTGGAGCGAGCTGCCCAGAAACGGCTGAGCCAGCGGCTCGGCCGCGCAACCCCGTGCCGACGGGTGCACCGACGTTGCTCACATCTGCGCAGATCCGGTGCACGCATCCTCTCGTGGCACGATGGCGACAGCCCGGCGGGTTGCCGCCGCTCGGGTCCGTGAAACGCTCGGAGCATTCGCATCTGGCTGCGCGATCGCCAGCGAGCCAGGCCGACCGTCGGGCGCGGCGTCAGCTCCGACCGTCAAGCTCGAGGCGGCGCAGCGCAAGTGCCGCGGCGTTGGCGCCACAGGCGCCGTGGACCCCGCCGCCGGGTGGGGTGGCCGCCGAGCACACGAAGATGTCCGGGTTCGGGGTGCGGTAGCTGCGCAGGCGGACGGTCGGGCGGAACACCAGCTGGGTGCCGGCGAACGATCCGGCATTGATGTCGCCGCCGACGTAGTTCGGGTTGTGCTCGGCGAACTGCGCCGGCGCGGTGACATGGCGGGCGAGCACGACGTCACGGAAGCCCGGCGCGAAGCGCTCGATCTGCGCCTCGATCGCCGCGGTCGCGTCGACGACCGAGCCGTTGGGGACGTGGGCGTAGGCCCACAGGGTGTGCTTGCCGGCCGGGGCGCGAGAGGGGTCGGCCACCGACGCCTGGGCGACGAGGACGAACGGGCGCTCGGGCATTCGCCCGGTGGACACGGACGCTTCGGCGGCGGCGAGCTCGGCGAACTTGCCGCCGAGATGCACGGTGCCGGCGCCGGCGACGGCCGGGTTGGTCCACGGCACGGGCCCGTCGAGCGCGTAGTCGAGCTTGAACGCCGCCGGCCCGAAGCGGTAGCGCCGCAGCCTGGCGCGGTACGCCGCCGGCAGCCGGTCGCCGGCGATCGAAGCCACTTGCAACGGGTCGGTGTCGAACAGCGTGACGCGGTGGCGGGGGAGTGCGTCGAGCGTCGTCACCATCGTCCCGGTGACGATCGTCCCGCCGAGCTCGACGAGCCGCGCCGCGAGGGCGTCGGCCAGGCGCTGCGAGCCGCCGGCGGCGAATGGCCAGCCGACCACGTGGCCAGCCGCGGCCAACAGGACGCCGAACGACGCGCTCAGCGGGCGATCGAGCGGCAGGAACGAATGTGCCGCGCACCCGCCGAACAGCGCCGCGCCCTCGTCGGTCGAGAACGCCCGAGCCACCCACGACGCCGGTGGGATGGCACGTAGTCCGAAGCGGGCCATCGCCACCGGGCGGTTGGGCATCCGCAGCAGCGGCCGCAGCACGTCGGGCACGACGTGATCCCAGTCGCGGACGGCCCCGCCGACCAGTCGTCGCCACGCGCGCGAGTCGCTGCCCGAGCGCGTCGGCCGTGCGATCGAGCGAGCGGTGTGCCAGCGCGGCGCGGCCGCCGTCGAGCGGGTGGGCCAGCGCGACGTCGGGGTGGACGTAGCGCAGCCCGTGGCGCTCCAGGCCGAGGGCGGCGAACACCGGTGACGCCGCACCGAGCGCGTGTACCGTCGAGCAGCGGTCGTGGACGAACGCGGGCAGGGTCAGCTCGGCGCTGCGGCAGCCTCCGCCGATCGTGTCGTGGGCCTCGTACACCGTGACGCGGTGCCCGCCCTGGGCGAGGAGCACCGCAGCGGTGAGCCCGTTCGGCCCGCTGCCGACGACGACCGCGTCGACGACGTCACCGTTCATCACTCACTGCCGCTGCCCCGCCGTGCGGGCTGCGTTCGAGCGAACAAGGCGAGTGCGCGTTTGTTCGCTCGAACAAGCTCGGCCGCGGCACATCCTGACCCTACGGGGACAGGCGGCGGCGCAGCTCCACGTACACCGGGCGGCCGACCAGCGCGGTGAGCTCGCCGGCCAGCGAGTCGATCACGGCCGCGGAACCGACGTACGCCGACGGCGACAGGTCCTGGGTGCAGCACCACGCCATCGTCTCGCCCTCGGTGCCCCAGTCGGCCCGGGTCCAGCGGCGCACCGTCGCCGACTCCGTCCCGTCGGGCAGCGGCACCCAGTCGACGCGCAGCGGGAGCTGCCAGCACACCGACGGCTTCCAGTCGGTCGGCGACTCGTCGGCCTCGATCGCGGCGAGGTGCAGCGCGCACCCGGCCCCGCCGGCGAAGCCGGGCCGGTTGAGGAAGATGCACGCCCCGTCGACCACCTTCGTGTTGCGCCGCGTCCCGTCGCTGAACACGTCGTCGCCGTCGACCGCCGAACGGTGCTGCCACAGATGGGCCGGGATCATCGACGCCAGCGCCGAGGTGGTCATCGCCTCCTCGGGATCGCCCATCTCGGCGCCGACCGAGCAGCACCCGAGCTGCAGCTCGGGCGCCGCCTCGTCGGCGATGCCGGCGCATCCGCGTCCCCAGATGCACGTCCAGCTCGATTCGAGGAAGTCGCGCTCGAACCGCCAGTGCACGCCGGCGGTCGAGTCGTCGACGTCCAGGAACGTCACTGCAGCGACGTCACGTCAGCAGCGACGGGGCGGCCTTGGCAGCCTCCAGCCGGCGAGCGACGTCGGGCCAGTTGACGATCTCCCAGAACGCCTTGACCCAGTCGGCCTTGACGTTCTTGTACTGCAGGTAGAACGCGTGCTCCCACGCGTCGATCACCAGCAGCGGGATCGACCCGGAGCCGGCGTTGCCCTGGTGGTCGTAGACCTGCTCGACGAGCAGGCGCCCGCCGCTCGGCTCCCACGACAGCACGCCCCAGCCGATGCCCTGGATCGACGTGGTCGCCTCGCTGAGCTGGCCCTTGAACGCGTCGAACGAGCCGAAGTGCTCGTCGATCGCCGTGCCGAGCGCGCCGTCGGGCTTGTCGCCGCCGTCGGGGCTCATGTTCGTCCAGAAGATCGAGTGCAGCACGTGGCCGGAGAGGTGGAACGCGAGGCTCTTCTCCAACGCCGGCAGGCTGGCGAAGTCGTTCTTGTCACGGGCGGCGGCGAGCTTCTCCAGCGTGTCGTTGACGCCCTTGACGTAGGCGGCGTGGTGCTTGTCGTGGTGCAGCGAGACGATCTCGGCCGAGTAGTGCGGCTCCAGCGCGGCGGGGTCGTAGGGCAGGTCGGGCAGCGTGTACGGCGCAGGCATGGGTGGTTCTCCCTGGGGTAGGTGTCTCCCGTCGTTTCTACCGGCCGCGAGCGGATTTTCCGAAGCAACCGCTTGTGAACAACGGCGGGCACACTGGTCGACGTGAACGACATCGCGCAGGAGACGCACGACTTCGATCTGGTGATCCTCGGCACGGGGTCGGGCAACTCCGTCGTCGTGCCGGAGATGGACGGTTGGCGGATCGCGATCGTCGAGCGCGGCGTGTTCGGCGGGACGTGCCTGAACGTCGGCTGCATCCCGTCGAAGATGCTGATCTACGCCGCCGACGTCGCCAACACGATCGGACACGCCGCCAGGTACGGCGTGCACGGCACGTTCGACGGCGCCGACTGGCCGGCGATCCGCGACCGGGTGTTCGGCCGCATCGACCCGATCGCCGAGGGGGGCCGGCGGTACCGCCACAGCCTCGACAACGTCACCGTGTTCGAGGGCGATGCCCACTTCGTCGCCGAGCGCACGCTGGAGGTCGTCGGGGATCACGTCGACGGCGTGCGCGTCCGCGGCGAGCAGGTGGTGATCGCCGCCGGCGCCCGACCGTTCGTCCCGCAGATCCCCGGTCTGCTCGACGGGCCGTTCCACACCAGCGACACGATCATGCGCGTCGACGCCTTGCCCGAGCACCTCGTCGTCCTCGGTGGCGGGTTCATCGCCGCCGAGCTCGGCTACGTGTTCCACTCGCTCGGCTCGAAGGTGACGATCGTCAACCGCAGCAACCGCCTGCTCGTCGCCGAGGACGCCGACGTCTCGGCGCGCTACACCGAGCTGGCCCCCGACGGCGTCGACGAGGTCGTGCTCGGCGCCACCGTCGAGCGGGTGGACCACGGCGAGGTCGGCGTGCACGTCCGGGTGCGCACGACCGACGGCACGCGGACGATCGACGGCGACGTGCTGCTGGTCGCCACCGGCCGGCGGGCCAACGGCGACCAGCTGAACGGCGCCGCCGCGGGCGTCGAGGTCGACGGCGACGGGCACGTCGTGGTCGACCGCTACGGCCGCACGTCGGCGCCGGGCGTGTGGGCGCTCGGCGACGTCAACGGCCGCCACCAGCTCAAGCACATGGCCAACGGCGAGGCCAAGGTCGTCACCCACAACGTGCTGCACCCCGACGACCTGCGCGAGCTCGACCACCGGCCGGCGCCGCACGCCGTGTTCGGCAGCCCGCAGATCGGCGCCGTCGGCCTCACCGAGGCCCAGGCCCGCGCCACCGGCAGGCCCGTCGCGGTGACGATCCGCGACTACGCCGGCGCGGCGTACGGCTGGGCGTTGGAGGACACGACGAGCTTCTGCAAGCTGATCGCCGATCCCGCCACCCGCACGCTGCTCGGCGCCCACGTCATCGGCTACCAGGCGTCGCTGCTCGTCCAGCTGTTCGTGCAGGGCATGCACCTCGGCCAGACCGTCGACGAGCTGGTCCACGGCCAGATCTGGATCCACCCCGCGCTCAGCGAGGTTGCCGAGCAGGCCATGCTCGATCTGGTCGACGAGCTCGATCGGTTGGCCTGAGGTGACGACGGCAAGCGGTTCTCACCGACGTCTCACCTGCGTGGCCGGCGCCTCTCACCCACGGGTCCCATCATGAGGACCATCAAGTTCGACGCCGCCGATGCTCCCCCGTCGGCCGCGGAGGATCGAGCCTGGTCCGGTGCGGCGCAACTCCCGCCCCGCCTCGCCGGACCAGGCCGAGATCCCTGCAGAATGGGCGTCAGATGACCAGCGGACGGATCCTCCTCGCCGACGACGACCGGGCCATCCGCGAGTCGTTGTCCCGTGCGCTGGGGTTGCAGGGCTACGAGGTCGTGCAGGCCCCCGACGGCGCCGCGGCCCTGGCGATCGTCGAGAAGGCCCAGCCCGACGCGGCGATCCTCGACGTGATGATGCCGAACGTCGACGGGCTGACGGTGTGCCGGGTGCTGCGTGCCGAGCGCAACCGCCTGCCGATCCTGATGCTCACCGCCCGCACCGAGACGGCCGACCGCGTCGCCGGGCTCGACGCCGGCGCCGACGACTACCTGGCCAAGCCGTTCGAGCTGGACGAGCTGTTCGCCCGCGTTCGTGCGCTGCTGCGCCGGGCGCGGCCCGACGACGGCAGCGAGGAGCCGACGTCGCTGACGCTCGGCGACCTGCGCATCGAGCCGAGCGCCCGCCGGGTGTGGCGCGCCGGGCGTGAGGTCGAGCTGTCCAAGACCGAGTTCGACCTGCTCGAGCTGCTCGTGCGCAACCAGGGGATCGTGCTCGATCACACCACGATCTACGAGCGGATCTGGGGCTACGACTTCGGGCCGGACTCCAAGAACCTGGCCGTGTACATCTCCTACCTGCGCCGCAAGCTCGAAGGTCCGGGCGACGCCAAGCTGATCCACACGGTCCGCGGCGTCGGGTACACCGCCAGAGCAGATTGACGGCGGTCTCCCGGTGAGCCTGCGGCTCAAGATCGTCATCGCGGTCGATGCTGCTCTCGGCGGCGGCGACGTCGGCGGTGGGCGCCTGGTCGTACATCAGCACCCGCGACGAGCTGCTCCACGCGGTCGACCGATCCCTCGACACCGCGGCGCGCACGCAGTACCCGGAGCAGGTGTTCCAGGCGACGATCAGCGGGCCGCCTGGATCCCGTCCGAAGATCTTCGACCAGGTCCTCGTGTGGAAGATCGACAACGGGGGCGCCGTCGTCGCGCAGCTGCAGTCGCAGACGATCGAGCCCAACGACCTGGACGTCAAGGTCGCGGTTGCCGGCCGCGGCTATGCGCGGCACGACGCGAAGGTCGAGGGCGAGGCCTACCGGGTGCTCACCGTCCCGGCGGCGACGGGCGGGGCGATCCTGCTGGCCCGCTCGCTGGCCGAGACGAACAACTCGCTCGACGCGATCCTGCGGCACACCCTGTGGGCGGTGGCCATCGCCGTGGTCGCCTCGGCGATCGTCGGCTGGCTGATCGGCCGCCAGCTCACCCGGCGCCTGGAACGGCTCACCGCCGCGGCCACGCAGGTGGCGTCGACGGGCAGCCTCGACGTGCCCGTGCCCACCGACGGCACCGACGAGGCGGCCCGCCTCGGCACGGCGTTCAGCGGGATGCTCGGTGCCCTGGCGCGCAGCCGCCAGGAGCAGACCCAGCTCGTCCAGGACGCCGGCCACGAGCTGCGCACACCGCTGACCAGCCTGCGCACCAACGTCGCCGTGCTGCGCGACTTCGACCGCCTCGATCCCGAGGAGCGCAGCCGGCTGCTCGCCGATCTCGACAGCGAGAGCCGTGAGCTGACCGACCTCGTCAACGAGCTGGTCGAGCTGGCGACGGACAGGCGCGACGCCGAGCCGTTCCAGCACATCCGCCTGGGCGACCTGGCCTCGCGCGTCGTCGACCGGGTGCATCGCCGGACCGGGCGCGACGTGCAGCTGACCGCCGACAACTCGGCCGTCGACGGCCAGGCCGCGGCGCTGGAGCGGGCGATGATCAACCTCGTCGACAACGCCGCCAAGTTCTCCGACGACGGGCCCATCGAGGTGCGTGTCGAGCAGAACACGGTGATCGTGCGCGACCACGGCCCGGGGATCCGCGACGTCGATCTGCCCCACGTCTTCGACCGCTTCTTCCGCGCCGTCGACCAGCGCAGCAAGCCCGGCTCCGGCCTCGGCCTGGCGATCGTCAAGTCCGTGGTCGACGCCCACCACGGCACCGTGTTCGCCCGCAACGCCGAAGGCGGCGGCGCCGAGCTCGGCTTCCGTCTCTGACGGTCGGCCTGCGGCCGACCTGTCCGGCGGGCTCCCTGGCGGTCGCGCCGCCGGGTTCGCCCGGCACGAGCCTCGCCGGGCCCGAAGCGGTCCGCGTGCTTTAACGGCGCCCGGCGTTGACCCTGTGAGGCGCCGTGGTAGCCCGCTGCAGCTTTGTGTCAGCGCACAAACCGACCTGTTCGTTTGTGCGCTGACACAGCCTCGGGCCGAGGCAGCTGTCGTCAGATCGTGGCGATGATGATCCGCACCGCCGGGGTCGCCGCGGACAGCCTGGCGATGTCGGCCGGATCGGAGGTCACCACGAGGCCACCGCCGGCGCGGACGCACAGCGCCAACACGTGGGCGTCGACGAGGTCGGCAGTGCCAGCGCCGGCGGCGTGCAGGATCGCCCCGACCTGGCGAGCCAGCTCGAAGGTGGTGTCGACCACCTCGACGGCCGGTCGGTCGGCACGGTCGCGAGTGTGGCGCGCCAACGCCGCCTCCACCTGCCGGGTGCGCTGCATCCCGCGGCACACCTCGGCGCACACCACCGCTGGGACCTGCACGTCGCGACCACGTGCCGCCGCCTCGGCGAGCACGGCGCGCAGCCGGCTGTGGCCGGGGTTCTCGGCGAGTGTGGCGAGGCCCGCCGAGTCGAGAACGACGGGCGGGCCACTCAATGGTGCACCATCGGTGTGTGGGGACCTTCGCAGGTCCGGGTGCACCATTGAGCGAAACGCACCGTGACGTTGATTCGCTCGCTGCGCTCACTCATGCGGGCGCGGCCACGGTCACGCCGTCGACCGCGTCGAACAGCCCGGCCGCCCAGGCGGCGTCGTCGGCGGGCACGGCGCCGTAGCGAGCCTGGAGATCGGCGACGAGCTGGCGCAGTGCGCGCAGCCGGGCCCGGCGGGCCACCTCCTCGGCCAGCGCGGCGTTGACGACCGCGGACAGCGACGGCGCGTCGTCGTCTCGGATCGCGGCGACAAGCTCCGCGTCCACCGTCACCGTGATCTTCTGCTTCGCCATACTTTGATACTACTCATCGTCGCGAGAGCGAGCTGCCCGGCGCTGGCGCGCCGGGTGGCACACTCGGCGGCCATGGGGATGATCGATGTCGAGAGGGTGCTCGGCGCGTTGACGCTGGAGCAGAAGGTCAGCCTGCTGTCGGGGGCCGACGCGTGGCACACCGTCGAGCTGCCGGGCGTGCCGCCGCTGCGCTGCAGCGACGGGCCGGCCGGTGTGCGCGGCACGAGCTGGCAGGGACCGACCTCCGCGTCGTTCCCGTGCGGCACGGCGCTCGGGGCGACGTTCGATCCCGAGCTGGTCGAGGAGGTCGGTCAGGCGCTCGGCCGCGAGGCGCTGAGCAAGGGCGTCAACGTGCTGCTCGCCCCGACCGTCAACCTGCACCGCACGCCGATCGGCGGGCGCAACTTCGAGTGCATGAGCGAGGACCCGCACCTCACGGCGCGCATCGCCGTCGGCTACGTGCGCGGCGTGCAGTCCGAGCGCGTCGCCGCGTGCATCAAGCACTTCATCGCCAACGACACCGAGTTCGAGCGGATGACGATCTCCAGCGAGGTCGACGAGCGCACGTTGCGCGAGCTGTACCTCGTCCCGTTCGAGGCGGCCGTGCAACTGGCCGGCGTGCGCGCCGTGATGTCGTCGTACAACCGGATCAACGGCACCTACGCGTGCGACAACGAGCCGCTGCTGCGCGGTGTGCTGCGCGACGACTTCGGCTTCGACGGCGTCGTGTTCAGCGACTGGTTCGGCACGCACAGCGCGGCGGCGTCGCTGGAGGCCGGGCTCGACCTGGAGATGCCCGGGCCGCCGCTCGAGCGCGGCGAGAAGCTCGTCGCCGCGGTGCGCGCCGGGGAGGTCAGCGAGGCGCGGGTCGACGAGTCGGTGCGCCGCCTCTTGGAGCTGTTCGTGTGGAGCCGGGTCGGCGAGCGCGACACGACCGAGACCGCCGGCGACTCACCGGCGACGCGCGACCTGATCCGCCGCACCGCCGTCGCCGCCACCGTGCTGCTGAAGAACGACGGCGACGTCCTGCCGCTGGCGTCATCGTCACGGCTCGCGCTGATCGGCCCGAACGCCGAGCGCGGCGAGATCCAGGGCGGCGGCAGCGCCCAGGTGCGCCCGAGCCACCCGTCGCGCCTGCTCGGCGCACTGCGCGACCGTGGGCTGGACGTCACCCACGAGCAGGGCTGCTCGATCGACAAGCTGCTGCCGGCACTGCGCGGCCAGTTCACCGCCCGCTACGAGAGCGGGACCACCACCGCCGAGCAGCCACTCGGCCGGTTGGGGATGGTGTGGATGGAGGCGCCGGCGCCGGGCCTCGACCGTCGTGAGTTCACGGTGACGATCACCGGGACGTTCACGCCGGACCGATCGGGCGACTGGACGTTCGGCGTCTCTGCCGTCGGCCCGATCCGTCTCACCGTCGACGGGACGACGCTCGTCGACCTGCCCGACGGGATCAAGGGCGGCGGCTTCTTCGGCAACGCCAACCCGGAGGAGCGCGTGGTCGTGCCGCTGCAGGCCGGCGTGCCCAGCAGCATCGAGATCGTCCACGGCCAGCCCGACACGTTCCACCTGCGGGCGTTCAGCGTCGGCGCGGTCGGCCCGGCCGACACGTCGGGCATCGACCGCGCCGTCGCCGCGGCGGCAGCCGCCGACGTCGCCGTCGTGGTCGTCGGGACGAACAGCGACTGGGAGACCGAGGCCGAGGATCGGACGACGATGGACCTGCCCGGCGAGCAGGACGAGCTCGTCCGCCGGGTGGCCGCGGCGAACCCGCGCACGGTCGTGGTGGTCAACGCCGGCTCGCCGGTGACGATGCCGTGGCTCGACGACGTCGCCGCCGTCGCGCAGATCTGGTTCCCCGGCGAGGCGCTCGGCGACGCCGTGGCCGACGTGCTGCTCGGTGATGCCGAGCCCGGCGGGCGGCTGCCGGTGACGATCCCCAAGCGGCTGGAGGACACGCCGGCGTTCGCCCACCACCCAGGTCGCGACGGCAAGGCGGTGTACGGCGAGCGGCGGCTGATCGGCTACCGCTGGTACGACACGCGTGACGTCGAGCCGCAGTTCCCGTTCGGCCACGGCCTCGGCTACACGACGTTCGCGCTCGGCACGGCGACGGTCACCGCGCTGCCGGGCGACGACGTGACCGTCACCGTCCCGGTCACCAACACCGGGGCGCGGGCGGGGTCGACGGTCGTGCAGTGCTACGTCGCCGCACCGCGCTCAGGCGACGACGACCAGCCGCTGCGCACGCTCGCCGGGTTCGCCAAGGTCACGCTCGTGCCGGGCGCGTCGACCACCGTCGAGCTGTTCCTCGGCCGCCGGGCGTTCGCCACCTGGGACGTCGACGCCCACGCCTGGGCGGTCCCGGCCGGCGACTACGAGATCAGCGTCGGCACCTCGTCGCGGGCCCTCGCCCCGGCCGGCGCGGTCGCGCTCGGCGGGTAGCGTCGGCGACCATGGCCAGCCCATCTGCGAACCCGAACGTCGAGACCGTCGAACGGTTCATCAAGGCGCCGCCGGCGTCGATCTTCGCGATCGTCGCCGACCCGGCGCGGCACCACGAGATCGACGGCTCGGGCACGGTCCAGGGCGTGCAGGTGTCGTCGACGCCGCTGACGCTCGGCTCGACGTTCAGCATGAACATGAAGATGGGTGTGCCGTACACGATGGTCAACACCATCGTCGAGTACGAGCTCGACCGGCTGATCGCCTGGCAGACGCGGCCGAGCAACGAGATCCTCAAGGCGATGATCGGCGGTCGGATCTGGCGCTACGAGCTGACCCCGCAGGACGGCGGAACCCTGGTGCGCGAGAGCTGGGACATCCGCCAGGAGAAGGTTCCGGCGATCATGCTCAGGCCGATGCGCAGCTCCACCCGTGAGGCGATGTCCAAGACCTTGGAGCGTCTGGAGCAGGCGGCGACGAAGTGACCGGGGTCGGCAGGGTCAGGTGACCCGCCGCGTCACCGTCGCCGCCGTGTTGTTGCGGGGGCTGCGCCCCCGGACCCTGTCGACGTCCGGCTCGCTGGCGCTCGCGCGGCCGTCCGGCGGCGAGGTTTGTCGATGACTCGCCGCGTCACCGTCGCCGCCGTGCAGATGGCGATGGTCGACGACGTCGACGCGAACGTCGCCACCGCCGAGCGGCTGGTGCGCGCCGCGGTGGCCGATGGCGCACAGGTCGTGCTGATCCCCGAGCTGTTCGAGGGGCCGTACTTCTGCATCGACCAGCTCCCCGAGCACTTCGCGCGGGCTCGGCCGCTGGACGGCCATCCGACGATCGAGCACTTCCGCGGCGTCGCCGCCGAGCTCGACGTCGTCCTCCCGTTGAGCGTGTACGAGCGCGCCGGGCAGGCGACGTTCAACACCGTGGTGGTGGTCGACGCCGGCGGCGCGGTGCTCGGCTCGTACCGCAAGAGCCACATCCCCGACGGACCGGGCTACACGGAGAAGTACTACTTCAACCCGGGTGACACCGGCTTCCGGGTGTGGCGGACGAGGCACGCCACGATCGGCGTCGGCATCTGCTGGGACCAGTGGTTCCCGGAGTCGGCACGGTGCATGGCCCTGCTCGGCGCCGAGGTGCTGCTCTACCCGACGGCGATCGGCAGCGAGCCGCCCGATCCGGCGTGGGACTCCAGCGGCCACTGGCAGCGGGTGATGCAGGGCCACGCCGGCGCCAACCTCGTCCCGCTCGTCGCGGCCAACCGCGTCGGGCACGAGGTCGGCGTCGCCGGCCAGCGGGAGATCACGTTCTACGGCTCGTCGTTCGTCGCCGACCACACCGGCGACAAGGTCGCCGAGGCCGGTCGCGACGGCGAGGCCGTGCTGACCGCGGCGTTCGACCTCGACGCGCTTGACACCACCCGCCACGCCTGGGGCCTGTTCCGCGACCGCCGCCCCGACCTGTACCGCCCGCTCCTGACGTTGGATGGCCAGGATGGCTTCCGGGGCTGAGCGCGTGTGGTGCATGCCCGCTGAGACCGCGCGGCACGAGCGGACGGTGATGTGCTGGCCGTGCCGGCCGGAGATCTATCCGGGGGCGCTGATGGCTGCGGCGAAGGACGCCCATGCCGAGGTGGCGCGGACGATCGCCGCGTTCGAGCCGGTGACGATGATCGCCCCGCCGGGCGCGGGCGTCGAGGCGGCGGAGCGTTGCGGCGGACGGGTTGACGTGGTCGAGTTGCCGATCGACGACTCGTGGTTCCGCGACACCGGGCCGATCGTCGTGACCGACGGCGCCGGCGGACAGCGTCGCCCTCGACTGGATCTTCAACTGCTGGGGCGACAAGTGGGCGCCCTACGACGACGACGCCGCCATCGCGTCGCGCTGGGCGTCGTCCGTCGGCCTCGACGTGCGCTCGCTGCCGATGGTGCTGGAGGGTGGCTCGGTCAACGTCGACGGCGCCGGATCGGCCGTCACGACGGCGCAGTGCCTGATGCACCCGAACCGCAACCCGTCCATGACGTGGACGGAGATCGACGAGACCGTGCGCGCCGAGCTCGGCGTCGAGCGGATGTTGTGGCTGCCGTACGGGCTGGCGCTCGACGACGACACCGACGGCCACGTCGACAACGTCGCCGCGTTCGGCCGTCCCGGTGTGCTCGTCGTCCAGGGCTGCGACGACCCGGACGAGGACGACTTCGTGCGGATGAACGTCAACGCCCGCATCGCCGCCGGTTGGCTGGACGGGCGTGGCGAGCCGCTCGAGGTGGTGACGATCCCGGTGCTGCCGTTCGCCGACGTGGACGGCGAGCGGGTCTGCGTCCCGTACGTCAACTACTACGTGGGCAGCGACTTCGTCGTCGTGCCGGTGTGCGGCCATCCCGCCGACGACGATGCGCTGGCGATCATCGCCGAGCAGTACCCCGGCCGGGAGGCGATCCCCCTCGACGTCGGGGCGATCCTCGCCCGCGGCGGGGGCGGCATCCACTGCATCACCCAGCAGATCCCGGCTGCTTGATCCGCTCCTGGAACTCGCGGTCGGCGCGCTTGCCGCGGTAGACGCGCATGTCGATCGCCCGGGTGACGTCGGGGACCAGCTCGAACAGCAGGCGGTGCTCGGTCTGCATGTTGGCGAAGAACGCATCGCGCCCCGCCGCCGGCACGTACTTGTCGACGAGACGGCGGCTGATCGGCCAGATGTCGAAGTCGGGCAGTTGGTGGGCGATCACGGAACCGTCGACGCCGACGTGACCGGCGACCGGCGCCGTCGCCTCGACGCACAGCGACGCTCGCGGGTCGGCGAACAGCTGCCTGCACCACACCCGCTCGTACGTCCCGGTGATCCAGAACCGCCCGTCGGCGTGCAGGAACCAGACGGGCACCGTGTACGGGCGGCCGTCGCGGCGCAACGTCGCCAGCACCCCGATGTGCGGCTGGTCGAGGAACTCGACGACGTCGTCCGGCTGCATCCTCGGCATGGCGCTGACGCTAGGCCATCGTCCATCCGGGACGGCGGCGAGCGTCGAGGCGCAGCGGAGGAGGGGACGACCCGCATACGATGCACTCGTGGGATCTGATGCGTCGGCCTTGCTCGAGCAGGTCCTCGCGCTTCCCGAAGGCGAGCGCGAGGATTTCGTCACCGAACTGCTTGCACGGCTCCCCGACCGGGGTGACGGCGCTCTCAGCGACGAGTGGATCGGCGAGATCGAGCGGCGGCTCGATCAGATCGACTCCGGTGAGGTCGTGTGCGAGACGTGGGACGTGGTCGAGCAGCGCCTCTTGGCGAAGCTTCCGAAGGAGTGACACTCGGGCTCCGTGTCCATCCTGCGGCCGAGGCCGAGATCGACGAGGCCGTGGCGTACCTGAACGCGCGCACTCGCGGTGCCGGGGCCGGCTTCTTGAGAGCGGTCGGAATCGCACTTCTCCGTGCTCAGCGCTCACCTCGGCTCGGATCGCCGGTGATGACCAGGCGATCGTCGGTCGAGATCCGCCGGGTGCCGGTGCGACCGCATGACTACCAGGCCGTGTACGCCGTCCACGACGACCACATCGTCGTCCTCGCGGTCGCCCACAACCGTCGCGAGCCGCTGTACTGGGCCAACCGAGTCGCCGAGTGAACCAGTTGCTCAGGCGGGCAACCGCCAGTCGATCTCGTCGAGGCCGGCGGCGCGCAGCGCGGCGTTGGTGCGGCTGAACGGCTTGCTGCCGAAGAAGCCGTTGTGCGCGCTGAGCGGTGAGGGGTGCGGCGACTCGATGATCACGTGCCCTGGCCCGGGCGGCGACGTGTCGATCAGCGCCTTCTTCTTGCGGGCGTGCGAGCCCCACAGGATGAACACCACCGGGTGCGGCCGGTCGTTGACGACGCGCGAGCACCTCGTCGGTGAACGTCTCCCAGCCCTTGCCGGCGTGTGAGCCGGCCTGGCCGGCGCGCACGGTGAGCGTGGTGTTGAGCAGGAGCACGCCCTGGCGCGCCCAGGCTTCGAGGTTGCCGTGGTCCGGCGTCGGGATGCCGAGGTCGCTGCGCAGCTCGGTGTAGATGTTGACCAGCGACGGCGGGATGGCCACGCCACGCCGGACGGAGAAGCACAGCCCGTGTGCCTGGCGCGGCCCGTGGTACGGGTCCTGGCCGAGGATGACGACCCGCGTGCTGGCCAGCGACGTGAGGTGCAGCGCGGCAAACACCTCGTCGTGCGGCGGGTAGACGGTGCGGTGCTGGCGTTCGGTGGCGACGAAGCGCTGCAGCTCCTGCCAGTACGGCTTCGTCAGCTCCCCGCGCAGCACCGGGTTCCAGTCGGTGACCATGGGGTCCGATTCTGGCGTCAGGTGGCCGGCTCGTTCATCTTCCGGGTTGCTGGCCGTCGCCGTCCCAGCCGCCCGCGCCCGAGTCCCCGCTCTCCGTGTGGCTGCCCGGTGTCGTCGTCGGCGTGGTGGACTCGGTCGCCGGCGGTGTCGTCGAGGTGGTGTTGGTCGACTCGCTGACGTCCGGGACCATCGTCGTGCCGCGCAGCTCCACACGGATCGTGGTGCGATGCCAGCGCGACGTGAAGCGGACCTCGATGCGTTGGCTGGAGCCGTCGCGGACATCGGCCGTGTAGCGCTGGGCCGGGTTCGTGCCGAGGATCGTCAACGAGAAGCCGTCGGTGCGCACATCGATCGAGCCTCCCTCGCCGCCGAACGTGGCCGTGACCGTGGTCGTCGGCGGTGCGGTCGTCGGCGGCTCGGTGGTCGTGGGCGCGGCGGTCGGCGTCGGTGCGGACCGGGCGGTGGTCGTCGTCGTCCGCCGCTTGGTCGTGACCGGCGCGTTCGTCGCCGGCGCCACCGGCTCCGTGTCGAACACCGGTTGGGTGTCGGCGGGCGCGTCGGTCGGAGCGGTCGTGGTGGTGTCGGCGGTGGTCGAGGTGGACGTCGTCGAGCTCGACGACGTGGACGTGCTGGACGACGACGTCGACCCACCGGTGGTGGCCGGCACGATGGTGGTCGGCGTGGTGGCGACGACGAGGCGCTCGCCGCCGTCGCGGCTGCGCAGGACGATGCCGGCGAGAAGGACGACGCCGACGATCGCCGCCGCGGCGCCGCTGGCGACGACGAACTGGCGACGGCGGCGCAGCGAACCGGCGCGGGCGACGACGGTGGCATACGCGGCGTTGACGTCGGGATAGGAACCGCTGGCGCGCCCGAGCCGATCGGTGAGCTCGCGGTCCTCGAAGTCGTCGCCGGTCACGAGGACCCCTCGTGACCGGTCGGCCGAGCGACCGCTAGGGGGCCGGACGACGATGTGGCGCAGTGGGTGCGGGGGCGCAGCCCCCGAGCGAGCACGGTCACGTCAGCTCCTCGCGGGCGATCTGCTCACGGAGCTTGGCCCGGCCGGCGTGCAGGTGGAACTTCACCGCACCCTCGCTGAGCTGCATGGCGTTGGCGACGTCGGCGACGGACATCCCGTCGACGTAGAACAGGGCCACGGCGAGACGTTGCTGGCGGGGCAGCTTGGCGAGCATCGCGGTCGTCTCGTCGATCCCGGGCTCGTTGGCGTCCGGTCGCTCGTTGGCCATCCGCTGCAGGGCCCTGGCCTTGCGTTCCTGGCGGCGATGCTCGTCACGCAGCCGGTTGATCGCCACCCGCCGGATCCAGCCGACGGGGTCGTCGTAGCGGCGGATCCGTCGCCAGTGCAGGTGGGCCTTGACGAACGCCTCCTGGACGGCATCGGCGGCGGCCTCCCGGCTGCCGCCGGCCACGGTCAGCGCTCGCACCAGCCGGCCGTAGTGGGCGCGGAACAGGGCTTCGACGTCGTCGGCGAGGACGACCTGACCGACGTCGGTCACGACCTGACCACCGAGGTCACCGGCAACCTCAGCCACGACCAGACCACGCACGGCGCGCGCCGGACGCGGGGCGCGAGCCATGGCCAAAAGATCCACGACGGGGACACGCCGCCCCGGGCGCGAGGGTTTGGCCGAGAGCTACCGTGGCCTGCATGCACGATCGCGGGGACGCCGAGGCCGCCGACGTCGAGATCCTCGACGTGGACCTGCTGGCCTTCGAACGGAGCACCGGCGAACGCCGGAGGGCCGTCGTCGACGGGGTGCGGCGGAGCCTGGCCACAGGTTTCGTGTCTACCACCCATGATCTCTCGTCGGACCTGTTGGATGCTGCGTACGGCATGCTCCGCGAGTTCTTCGGCCTGCCGATGGACGTCAAGCAGCGGTTCTGCGCGCCGGAGTCGCACGGCCAGACCGGCTACACCGGCCTGCTCGTCGAGACGGCCGCGTCGAGCGACGTCCCGGACTGGAAGGAGATGCTCAACTGGGGCCGCAGCTTGCCGCCGGGCCATCCGCTGCGCGAGCGCTACCCGCACCGTTACGGTCCGCAGGTCCTGCCGGAGGCGGCGGTGCCCGGGATCACCGACGTGCTGATGGCGTTCCACTCGTCGATCGAGGAGCTGCAGCGCCGGTTCCTGCGGGTGATCGCCGAGGCGATCGGTTGCGACGCCCACTTCTTCGACGAGATGACCGCGAACGGCGCCACGCTCACCCGGGCGATCCGCTACCCACCGATGACCGAATCACCCGGCGGCGCCCACGTGTGGGCTGGGTCGCACGGCGACATCAACCTGATCACGGCGCTGCCGCGGGCGACCGCGCCCGGGCTGCAAGTGCTCGTCGGCGACCGCTGGGTCGACGCCGTCGCCCCCGACGGGCAGATGATCGTCAACACCGGGATGATGCTCGAACGGCTGACGAACGGGCTGATCCCCACCGGCATCCACCGCGTCGTCGCCGAGCCCGGCTTCGTCGGCGAGCGCTACAGCGTCGTCCAGTTCTGCCACCCGACGCCGTGGACGCTGCTCGACCCGCTGTCGAGCTGCATCTCCCCGGAGCGCCCGCAGCGCTTCTCCGGGATGGTCAGTGCGGACGCGCTCGATCTCGTCCTCTACGAGATCAACCTCGTCGAGAACGCCCGGCGGGTCGGCTGATCTCCCGTGCCGGCTTCTGATGACGTCGTCGTCGTCGTCGACATCGGCGGCTCGAAGATGGCCGTCGGCCTGATGACCATGCGCGGCGAGCTGATCGACCGCGAGCAGACACCGGTCGACCACGACCTCAACGCCAACGCGCTGTACGGCTCGCTCGACGCGATGTTGCAGTCCCAGCTGGAACGTGCCCGTGGCCACCACCAGCTCAACCCCGTGGTCGTCGGCGTCGGCAGCGCCGGGCCGCTGGCCCCCAACGCCGAGGAGGTCTCGCCGCTGAACATCGCCGCCTGGCGCCGCTTCCCGCTGCGCCAGCGGCTCGAGGAGTCGACCGGGCTCGCCGTGTACGGCGACCTCGACGCCAAGGCGCTGGCCCTCGCCGAGGGGTGGCTCGGCGCCGCCCAGGGCAAGGAGAACTTCCTGGCGATGGTCGTCTCGACGGGGGTCGGCGGCGGCATCGTGCTCAACGGTCAGCTGCTCGACGGGTCGTCCGGCAATGCCGGCCACGTCGGCCACGTCATCGTCGAACCGAACGGGCGGCGCTGTGCGTGTGGCTCCCGGGGCTGCCTGGAGGCGGAGGCGTCGGGACCGTCGATCCTGGCGATCACCGGCCGCCCGCCCACGGAGCCGACCTACGAGATCATGCAGCGCACCGGAAAGCTCGTCGGGATCGCCGTCGCGTCGGTGTGCAACCTGCTGGACTTGGACCTCGTGGTGGTCGGTGGGTCGGTGGCGCTGGGCTTCGGGGCGACGTTCTTCAACTCGGCGCAGGAGGCGCTCGCCGAGCATGCGACGTTGTCGTTCAGCCGTGGCGCCCGGATCACCCCGGCGCGCCTCGGTGATCGTGGCCCGTTGATCGGCGCCGGTGCGGTGGCGGTGCGCGGCCTGCGGCGAGCGAACCGGGCGACGGCGATCCGTCGACGTGCAGAACCGGCGCCGTCGCGGCCGGACGGGCAGGAGGGGGAGACATGACCAAGATCCGCAGCACCGATGCGTCGGGGATCGACGATCTGCGTGGATCGTCGGGCGGCAGTGGCGGCCTGGGCGGTGGGCTCGGCGGACTCGGCTCGGTCCTCGGCGGTGGTGGCGCGAAGGTCGGCGGCGGGCTGATCGGCATCGTCGTCCTGCTCGCCGCGCTGTTCCTGCCGAAGCTGCTCGGCGGTGGTGGCGGCGTGCCGTCGCTCACTGGCGGCGGCGACAGCAGTCAGGCGGCGGACGCCGCCGACGGGACGTGCAACAGCGAGCTGGAGCAGATCGTCTGCGGCGCCGTCGACAGCGTCCAGGAGTACTGGACGACCGAGCTGCCACAGACGTTCGGCGTGCAGTACCAGGCGGGGCGGACGAAGTTCTTCACCGGCGAGGTGAGCACCGGCTGCGGCACCGCGACGTCGCAGACGGGCCCGTTCTACTGCCCGGCCGATCAGAGCGTGTACATCGACCTGCGGTTCATGCAGCAGCTCGAGAACGAGCTGATCGGGACGACCAACGACCTCGCCGAGCAGTACATCGTCGCCCACGAGTTCGGCCACCACGTCCAGAACCTGCTCGGTACGAGCGACGCGGTCGCCCGCCACGAGCAGTCCGAGCCGGCCAAGGCGCACCTGTACTCGGAGGCGTTGGAGCTGCAGGCCGACTGCTACGCCGGTACGTGGATCCACGCGATCCAGGCGCGTGGCGAGCTCGACTCGAACGACGAGGTCGACGAGGCCTTCGACGCCGCGAACGGCGTCGGCGACGACTACATCCAGTCGCGCGGTGGCGGTGACGTCGACCCGGACACGTTCACCCACGGGACGTCGGCACAGCGTGAGAAGTGGCTGAAGACCGGCATCGACACCGGTGACCCGACTCAGTGCGACGGCACGTTCGCCGAGGTCGGTGTCTCGATCTGATCTTCTCCCTCGATTCGCTCGCTGCGCTCGTCTCCGTCGGGCGGCGCCTACCGCTGCGGTGAAGGCACGAGGTCCGGCTCGAGTGGGTTGCCGGGGCGGCCGGCGTACTCGTCGCCGCCGAAGCGGCGGTACAGCCGTTCCAACGGGCCGAGGCCGAAGCGGCGCTGCCACCATGCGGCGCTGACGATCGCCGGCACCCAGAACGCGATGGTGAGCAGCCACGCCGTGTCCAGCCCGGTCGGACGGACCCAGCCGAGGTCGTGGACGACGGCGTTGAACACCAGCGCGTGGAGCACGTAGATCGTCAGCGTCATCCGGCCGGCCGCGGCGAGGCCCTGGGTCACCCGGGTGCGCTTGGACAGCTCGCTGATCAGTGAGATCGCCGCGAACGCGGCGATCGACGAGCCGAGCGTGCCGATCGTGTAGACGAGGCTGCGGCTGAACGGGTCGGTGGCGAACAGCACCCTGCGCAGCGGCGTCGTGGCCAGCGAGCCGTGTGCCGCGTACGTCAGCATCGTCACCCCGAGCCCGCCGAGGATGATCAGCGGCAGCCAGGTGAACGGCAGCTTGAGGTGCCGGCCGAGGATGATCCCGGCGCAGAAGAACGCCAGCCACGGCAGCAGCGGGTGTGTGCCGTTGACCAACGTGTCGAACAGCAGCCCGCGCGGTGAACGCCCCGACGGGTTGAGCAGCCAGTCGACGCGGTGGCCGTCGGCGCGTCGTTCGAACACCCACCACTGGATCGCCGCGGCGACGATCGCCGCTCCGGCCCCGATGGCCGCCAGCCAGCGGGTGCGCAACGTGAACAGCGCGGCGCCGACGACGAAGAGCGCGCCGTAGTAGAAGAGGATCGTTCCCGGCCAGATCCAGTCGAGCACGTAGCCGAACGCGTAGAGGGCGACGCCGCGGCGCACGAGTGTCCAGCGGTCGTGGCGCACCGCGGCGGGGTCGTCGCCGAGCCGGCTGCGGTTCGTCATCAGCGTCACGCCCATGCCGGCGACGAGGACGAACGTTGCCGCGAACCTCGTCGACAGCGGGCCGTTCCACGGGTCGAACACCCGATTGACGAACGACTCGCCGACCTGCCCGCCGGCGAGGATCAGGTAGCCGTGGTAGTTCATCAGGACGACGCCGATCATCGCCACCGCGGCGTGACGTCCAGATCGATGAGGCGGTCCTTGGCCGCTGTCGTCACGGGCTGCGCCTCTCACGGGCAGGGAGCGTCGGCGGTGCGGGGATCGACGTGACGACGCGGGTCCGGGCGCACCGCTCCCGGGCGGTGACAGCGATCATCGGTGGCACCTCACGTCCAGACCAGCTCGTCGACGGTCGTCGTGATCAGCGGGCGCTGCACGTCGACGACGTCACCGACGCGCGGGCGCGGCGCGTCGGTGGCCACCAGGCACATCGACGTGTGCATGTGCGGCGGCTCCAGCAGTGGGAGGCGACGGCGTCCGAAGTGGAACGGGCTGCGCCCGTCGGCGAGGGGGGCGATGCCGTTGGCGCTGCCGGCACCGACGAGCGCGAGCGCCACCGTCCCGTCCGGCACCGGCGTGCCGTGGTACCCGGCGGCGACGGCGCGCCGCCCACCGTCGCCGTCGCCGTCGGAGTCGTCGCGGTCGTCGTGGTCCACACGGTCGCGGTCGACGCCGACGTGGTCGTGGAGGTCGAGGACGTCGGCGCCGAGGTGCAGGAACGACTTGTCGCCGTGCCACAGTGCGGTGCCGGCGCGCAGGCGCAGCCGCCGTTCGGGGTGGGCACGCTGCAGCGCCGCGAAGCAGTCGGCCGCGAGGTGGCTGACGGTCAGCTCCCATCCGGTCGGGAGCACGGAGAGCCAGGCCTCGATCTCGCCGACGCGGGTGGCGTCGTCGCCGGCGAGGGGGAGGTGGATCGCCGCACCGTCGATCGTCAGGCCGTCGGCGGTCACCGCCGCGGCGAAGCGGTCGAGCTGTGGTGGCGTGACGCCGTAGCGGGACATCGACGAGCGCAGCTTGACGACGACCCGTCCCGGCCAGCCGTCGAGCGCCTCGACGTGCGCCGGCGCCCCGACGGTCAGGATCGGTGCGGTGCTCGCGGGCGCGGTGAGCGTCGGCGTGAGCACGATCGGGGTGACCGCCGGGTCGACGTGGTCCAGTTCGTGGACGGTGCCGACGCAGACCCGGTCGGCCAGTCGAGCGGCGATCGGATGCAGCGTCGCCCGGCCGTACCCGTAGCCGTTGCCCTTGACGACCGGGACGAGTCCGTCGACCGCGCCGGCAACGGCGGTGACGTGGCGCTCCCACGCGTCGTGCTGCACGGTCAGCCGGACGGTCATCGCCGTGCGACGGTAGTGGTTCGGGGCGACACGTCCTCGGCGTGCCTGACCCGCCCCCGCCCTCGCCCCCCGGGCCCGTCCCGGCCCGGTTCGGTTCGTTCGGTTCTCCGAGTCGCAGGAGTTGGTTCGAGTCGCAGGAGTTGGACAGCCCTCGCCAGCGACTCGGACCAACACGTCGGACTCGGACGCCGGCCAGGCTGATCAGCCTCGGCGAGCGGCGGGCTGCCTGGGTGGCCAGTTGGCGAGGTCGGGGACGAGTGCCGCCGCCGAGCGCTCGCGCAGGGCCCCGCGCCAGACGCCGGCGCCGTAGGCGAGGTCGGCCGCCAGGCGCAGGGCGACCGAGCGGGCAGGGTGAGCGGAGCGAGCCCGCCAGGCGCCGAGCAGTGGCGGGGTGGCCAGCGCGGTGAGCACGACGGGGCGCAGCCGGCGGACCGGCAGCAGGGCGACGGCGATCGGCCACCACGTCCTCGTGACCGCGTTGGCGATCTGCTCGCCGGCGGCGAGCGTGCCGGCGGCGGCGAGACGGGCCGCGTCGGCCGGCGACACGCCGCGCAGCTTGCGTTGCAGGGCGAGGGCCGTGCCCACGGTGAGCGCCGCGCCGGCGATCGGCCGGCGGGTGATCGTGGCGAGCGCCCACGCACCGACGCTCCAGCCGCTGACGCGCAGCGGCGCCAGGGCGCCCGGATGCCGCCGGGCCAACGGAGCGGCGCTCGTGCCGTACTCGTACTGCTGGCGCAGCCAGGCGGCGACCGTCGGACGGGCGTGATGGCCGACGACGACGGCCGGCTCGTATCGGCACCGCCAACCGGCCTCGGCGAGTCGCCACACGAGGTCGACGTCCTCGCCCCAGCGCAGCGTCTCGTCGAAGCCGCCGACGGCGCGCAGCGCGTCCACTCGGCAGACGAGCACCGCCGCCGGCACGTACGACACCCTGCTCCCGGTGGCGACACGCCCGGGCGCGGGACCGAGGTCGAGCGAGCCCCGCTCCGCCTCGATGGCATCGACGTTCGGCGAGGCCGCCGGGGTCGTGCGGACACGCGGCGCGACGAGCGCGACGCGATCGTCGGCGAGGTGGCCGAGCAGGCCGTCGAGCCAACCGGCAGGCAGCTCGACGTCGGCGTCGACGAACGCGACGAACGGTGTCGTCACCGTCGCCAGCCCGGCGTTGCGCGCCGCCCCCGGCCCGCGGTTGACGGGGAGCCGCACCAGCCGGGCGTCGGTGACGGTCAGCGGCGGGTCGCTGCCGTCGTCGACGACGACGGTCTCGCGAACGCCGGGCACGCTCGTCGTCACCGGGACGCGGCGCCAAGCCGGCACGACGACGGTGACGTCCCGCGGCGCGATCACTCCCGGCACCGCCACCGGATGGATCACCCCGCCGTCGACCAACCGATCGGTGAGCGTCCGATGGTTGGCGGGCAACGGTCGCCCGCCCTCCAGCGCATCGGCGACAGCCTGCCCGGCGGCGGTCAGCCGGAACAGCCGCAGCGGTGACCCGCCGATGATCAGCGCCCCGTCCCCGGTCCGCCGGTACGACTCGTCCAGCACGAACCGCGCCTCAGCCACGCCCGCACACCCCACGTTCGTATCGCGCCCCTGCCCACGAGAACGGCGCGTACCGTCGCGACACGAACGAACGGGCGGCACGGCACCGAACCGCGATCGGGCGTTCGCGTCGCGGCACCGACCGAGCGAATTGCGCGTGGCGACGCGACAGGAACGTGAGGGTCATGAGGACCATTCGTCGACGGCTGCGACCAGGTCGATGTGCCACCTCGTCAGCAGCGAGCGGCCGTGGGCCGCGGTCGAGCCGGTCGGGTCACCGAGCACGCCGGTCTCGCTGACGGCGCGGACGCCCTCGCGGCGCAACTGCTCGGCGTACACGGCGACCCGACCGGTGCGCCCCGGCGTCAGCCGATCTCGGCGCACCAGGTTCGGTGCGATCGCCAGCATCACCGACGTCTCGGTGCACCCGGCGTGGGCGTCGCCGCCCGGATCGCGCGGCCACCACGACAGCACTCGGCGGCCTTCGGTGCACAGCAGCGCCACCGCCCGCTGCACGGCCTCGGCGTTGCCACCGTGACCGTTGACGAGCACGACGCCGGCGCTCCAGTCGGCGCTGCGGACCAGCTCGACGACGACCCGCTCGAACACCTCGGTCCCGATCGACAGCGTCCCCGGGAAGCCGGCATGCTCTCCGCTCGCGGTGATGGTGAGGGCCGGCGCGAGCACGAAGGAGCGGGCTGCGTCGCTGGCATCGTCGAACGCCTCGACGAGCCCGGCCGAGATCGCCGTGGCGATGCGGGTGTCGGTGTCGAGCGGCAGGTGCGGGCCGTGCTGCTCGCACGAGCCGACCGGGACGACGAGAACGGGCCGCGGCGCGGCCCGCCACAGCTCCGGCCACGTCATCGTCCCGAGCTGCGCCGGCTCCCCGCTCGCCATCCGATCAACCGTAACTCTCGGGCTCCAGTCGCAGCAGAGCTGCTCCCTTCCGCCTGCCGTGCTCGCCGCCTCCGCTTCGCTTCGGCACTCGCCGCGCTGCACGCTGGCGGTGTCCTCTCGTTCCCTGGCCACAGAACCGGCCGCCGCCTCGAGATCCGCGGTTCTTGTCAGGCTGCGACCGGAAACATTCCGGTCAGCCGCCGACAAGAGAGGAGGAGGTCGAGTGAGTCCCATCACGTGGTGTAGGAGGCCTCGACCATCGCTGGGGTGATGGTGGTCATCGTGCGATTCTCGGAAGCGACCAAGCCAACGAGAAGGACGCACGATGACCACCCGAGAGTTTGCCCTGTCTGACCTTGCCGCGCGGCTTGCCGGCAGCGACGCGTCGTTGTCGACGTCGTTGCGCGACATCCTCGCCGCCGCGTTGCAGGAGCTGATCGAAGCCGAGCTCACCGCGACGATCGGCGCCGGCCCCGGCGAGCACAGCCCGGAGCGCACCGCGTTGCGCAACGGGCACCGCCCCAAGCTGGTCTCCACGCCGGCGGGTGACGTCGAGGTCGCGATCCCGAAGCTGCGCACCGGCAGCTTCTTCCCCGAGTTGCTCGAGCCGCGCCGACGCGTCGACCGTGCCCTGTGGGCGGTGATCATGACCGCGTACATCACCGGTACCTCGACCCGGAAGGTCGACGACCTCGTCAAAGCGCTCGGCTGCGACTCGGGCGTGTCGAAGTCGACCGTGTCACGGATCTGCGCCGGCATCGACGCCGACGTCAACGTGCTGCGCACCCGCCGGCTCGATCACCAGCCGTTCATCTACGTCTGGCTCGACGCCACCTACGTCCACGTCCGCGAGCACCGCCACGTCGTGTCCAAGGCCGTCGTGATCGCCACCGGCCTACACGCTGACGGGCACCGCGAGGTACTCGGTGTCGACGTCGGCGACTCGGAGAACGAGACGTTCTGGCGCGAGTTCCTCACCAGCCTGACCGACCGCGGCCTGGGCGGTGTGCGCCTGGTCGTGTCCGATGCGCACGCCGGTCTGGTCAAGGCGATCCGGCGCAGCCTGCAAGGCGCCGCCTGGCAACGCTGCCGCGTCCACGCGATACGCAACCTGCTCGCCGCGGCCCAACACCGCCACCGTCAGATGATCGCCGCCCTGATCCGCACCGTGTTCGCCCAACCCGACGCCGACACCGCCCGCGCCCAGCTGCGCGGTGTCGTCGACCAACTGCGCCCCTACGCGCCCGCAGTCGCCGAGCGGCTCGAAGCGATGGAGGCAGACGTGCTCGCCTACACCGGCTTCCCGCCAGCGCACTGGTCGAAGATCTGGTCGAACAACCCAATCGAACGCCTCAACCGCGAGCTCAAGCGACGCACCGACGTCGTCGGGATCTTCCCCGACAAGCAGTCCGTGATCCGTCTCGTCGGAGCCCTCCTCGTCGAGATCAACGACGAGATGATCGCCGCCGAACGCCGCTACATCGCCGCCGCTTCCGTCGCCGAGCTCACCGACAACAACGCCGAACTAGCCTTGCCCGCAGCACCCCGAAACTGACCCACAGCCGACGGGAACGCACGTGGTCACCTACACCACGAGACGGGACGCCATCGAGAGGTCGGGACGACCAGGAGCCGCCGCGTCAGCAAGCACCTCGTCCTCGTCGAGATCTGCGGACTTGTCAGGCCCTGACCGCAACGATTCCGGTCAGCGGCTGACAAGGTCCCGACAAGCCAGGGTCGGCAGCAAGACCGTCACACACTCCGCCGCCCGCCGAGCTCACCGCCTCGACGCTCGCCAGGAGCACGGTCGCCGCCGGCGATCGACGGTTCTTGTCAGGTCGTGACCGGAGCCGTTTCGGTCCGACGCTGACAAGGTCGAGACGAGCACGGGACGCCGGCGCAGCGAGCACCTCGGCGCCGCTCGGCGGTCTGCGGTTCTTGTCAGGGCGTGACCGGGATCATTCCGGTCGGGGGCTGAGGAGGTCGGGGCGATGCCGGGCGGTCAGGGGAGGTAGCCCCATTCGCGGAGGGCGGCGACGATGCGGGCGGCGGCGGCGGGCGGGTCGAGGGTGACGCGCTCGCCGTGGGTCGGCGCGCCGCCGGCGTCGGTGAGCTGGCGGAGGCGGCCGAGCGTGTCGCCATGCGGCGCCGCCAACGCTCGAGCCCGCGGCCTGTACGGCCGCACGACGCCGGCCGGCGCGTGCTCGGGGGCGCGGTCGGGGACGGTCTCGTCGATCGGCGCGTCGGCGGCTCGCAACGTCGCCGCCAGCCCGGCACGGCGCAGGCGGGCGACGCCGCCTTCGACGGACACGACGCACGGGGCGGTCGCCCGCAGCACCTCACGGCGGCCGCCGTCGAGACGGCGCACGGCTTCCACGGCCGCACCGTCGCCGAGCGTCACGTCGACGACGCCGAGCGCCTGGCGGGCACCCAACCGGGCGGCCAGGAACGCCGGCACGCTGCCCGAGCCGCGGTCGGCCGACACGTCGCCGCACCACACGAACGTTGCATCTGCAACGACCGTCGCCAGCGACCGGGCGACCGCGGCGCTGTCCAGCGACGCCGGCGCATCGACGCGCGCCGCTCGCGCCGCGCCGCGGGCGAGCGCCTGGCGCAGCGCGGTGATGGATTCGGGACCGCCACAGCTGACCGCGACGACCTCCGTGCCGAGCAGCTCGCCGTGTTGCAGCGCCAGCTCCAGCGCGGCCTCGTCGGCGAGCGAGATCCCACCGAAGCGCTCGTCGCCGGGCGCGCCCGGCTCGGCCAGCCACTTGAGGCAGACGGCGATCACGTGTGGTGGAACACCACGCCGTAGCCGCCCTCGGGGTAGCTCCAGCTGATGGCGCCTTCCTTGTTGCAGACCATGTAGCAGGTGCCGCACTCGAAGCACTGCTCGTAGTTGAAGACGATCCCGCCGTCGCTCGTCGGCACGAACAGGTTGGCGGGGCAGGCGACGACGCAGTCACGGGTGCTGCAGTCGGCGCAGGCCGTGCCGTCGACGACGATGTGCGGGCGCTCGTGCACCCGGAACTCGGCCGTCGCCATCCGTTCCTCGAACGACACCGCCGGCCACCGCAGGTCGACCGGCGTCGGCACCGGTGCGGGCAGGCGCCGCCGTCTGGTGAACACGCTCACAGGAACGCCCTTCCTGCTCGGGGGCTGCGCCCCCGGACCCCATCGGCGTGCGGCTCGCTGGCGCTCGCGCGCCCGCCCAGGGCGTTCACAGGAACGCCCTGGCCATCGCGATCGAGTCCTTGACCATGTCGCGCCAGCGGATGCCGGCGGCGTGGCGCTCCTCGCGCAGGATCCGGTGCACCCGGGGCTTGGGCCGCGGGTTGTCGACCCGGAACATCCGTTCCACCACGCCGTTGACCATCTTCGGGTACAGGTGCTGGACCCGGTCCGACAGCACCAGCTCCGGCGCCCGGTGCAGGCGGTGGTGGTCGCGCAGCACGAACGTCGACGTGAGCCGGCGCTCGTAGCCGGCCAACCCCTGGCGGCTGACGTCGCCGGCGCGCACCGCCTCCACCGCCGCCTCGCCGGCGTACAGTCCGCTGCCCATCGCGAAGTTGACGCCCTCCAGCCAGATCCCGGCGGCCAGGCACAGCGCCGCGGCGTCGCCGGCGACGAGCATCCCGTCCGTCGTCATCTGCGGCATCATCGCCAGCCCGCCCTCGGGGATCAGGTGCGCCGAGTACTCCTTCAGGTCGGCGCCGTCGATCAGCGGGTCGATCCCCGGATGGCGCTTCATCCTGGCGATGATCTCCTCCGGGCGCAGCGACTGGGCGGCGAGCTTGGGCAGCTTGAGGACGACGCCGATCGCCACCGAGTCGAGGTTCGTGTAGATGAACCCGCCGCCGTTGACGCCGCTCGTGCAGCCGACGATCTCGATGTCGACGCCGTGGCGGCCGCGCACGCCGAAGCGGTCGTCGATCACCTCCTTGGGCAGCGACAGCGTCTCCTTCACGCCGAGCGTGTAGTGACTGGCGTCGTTCGGCTCGGCCAGCCCGGCCTCCTTGGCGAGGAAGCTGTTGACGCCGTCGCAGGCGATGACGACGCGGGCGCGCAGGTCGCCGTCGGGCCGGTCGGTGCGCACGCCGACCACCCGGCCGCCCTCGCGGATCAGCCCGGTGACGGTCGTGGCGCAGACGAGGTCGGCACCGGCGGCCTCGGCGTGCCGCGACAGCCAGTGGTCGAAGTCCGGGCGGTACGCCGTCGCCCCGTTGTACGGCGGCTTGCCCCACGCCGTCGAGCGGTAGTCGACGGTGACGGCGCGCTCGTCGTCGACGATCATCGTCGCCCGGCGGGTGACCCAGCGCTGGATCGGCGCCTGCTCCCACCACTGCGGGATCAGCAGGTCGAGGATCCGTGGGTAGATGACGCCGCCGTACATGTTCTTGCTGCCGGGGAACGGGCCACGCTCGAGCAGCAGCGTGCGCAGCCCGGCGCGGGCGGCGACGATCGCCGCGCAGGAGCCGGCGGGCCCACCGCCGACGACGATGACGTCGTAGTCGACGCTGGCGTCGACAGGGGTGGCGTCGTGCTCGGTCACGGCGCCTCCGAGAGGAGCGCGAGCAGTTCGTCCAGGGTGGCGTTGGCGTCGGCGGTGATCGCCAGGTCGGCGAGCTGCATCATCGGGCAGTGCCCGTCGGTGTTGACGCTGACGACGTGCGCCGGATCGCCGAGCCCGCTGGTGTGCTGCACGGCGCCGCTGATGCCGAACGCGAGGTACAGCTGCGGGTCGACGACGACGCCGGTCGTGCCGATCTGGCGGTCGTGGCCGACCCAGCCGCGGTCGGTGATCACCCGGGTGGCGCCGACGCTGGCGCCGATCGCCGCGCCGAGCGCGGCGAGTTGCTCGAAGCGCGGCGCGCCGTCGAGCCCGGCGCCGCCGCCGACGATCCGCCCGGCCTCGGCGAGGTCGACGGTGGCCGCGTCGGCAGGGAGCGTGGCGATCACGTCGGCGTCGACCTCGGCGGCGGGTGCGGGGACGTCGAGCGTCGTGACGGTGGGCGGCGGCGCGCCAGCGTCTCGCACCACGCCGCGCAGCCCCGGGTGCAGCGTGGCGACGAAGCGCTCTGGGACGAGGACGCGCAGCAGCTCCTGGCCGCCGTTGCGGATCAGGTCGATGCCGTCAGCAGCGATCGACGCGGCGTTGGCCAGCAGCGGGCGTTCCAGCACGGCGGCCAGCCGCGGGGCGAGGTCACGGCCGTCGGCCGACGAGGGGAGCACGATCGCCGGCTCGTCGGCGAGCACGGCGGCGAGCTGCCGTGCCCACGCCGCCGGTCGCAGCTCGTCGGCGTCGACGGTGCGCACCTCGGTGGCGATGCCGGTGAGGGCGTCGGCGGCGTCGGCGGTCGCGGAGCCGATCAGCAGGGCTCGCCCGCCACACTCGGCGACGGTCTCGTCGCCCCCGGCGGGCAGCTCACCTCCGCGCACCACGACCACCGCCAGCACGTCGGCTGACGTTAACAGGGCACCTCCGAGTCCCAGCCGTCCCTCCGAATCGGACGTGCCGGTCCGCGTCGCTGGAGCTGCAGTGCCCGGCGCCTGCGGCTCGAATCAGCGCGTGGGACTCGGATCTCGGGTCAGGCGGTGCAGGGCTTGGACATGCACACCGACGTCGTCGCCGACGCCACGTATTCGCCCCATGGCTCGATGCGCTCGAAGCCGAGGCGCTCGTACAGCCCGGCAGCGGCGTGCTGGCGGATGCCGGTCTCGAGCACGAGGCGAGTCGCCCCGGCGCCGGCGGCAGCCGCTTCGAGCGCGTCGACCAGCGCGGCGCCGAGCTTGGCCCCGCGCGCCGACGGGTCAACGAACATCCGCTTCAGCTCGGCGACGCCCGGTGCGATCATCCGGAACGCCCCGCAGCCCACCGGCTCGTCGTCGAGGTGGGCGACGAGGAACCCTCCGCCGGCCACCTGCTCGGCGGTCAGCGTGAAGTGGTTGGCCCCCGGCTCCGGGTACATGGCCGACAGCTCGGCGTCGAGCCGGGCGATCAGCGATCGGGTGACCGGGCCGTCGAGCGCGGCCGGGGCGATCACCAGTCGCGGCTGGCGCTGGCCCATCCGGAACGCGTACGGCGACGGGCCGAACACGTCGGCGAAGCGCAGCCTCCGGATCGCGTCGTCGACCGTCGGCAGCGTGCCGGCCGGGATCCACCACAGCGCCGTCGCCGACGCCGCCGGGTCGAACCACTCGGCTCGGCGACGGAAGAAGTCCCGGTGGACCCCCTGGTAGGCGAAGGCCCGCAGCGCCTCGACCGACTCCCACACGGTCAGGTTGACGATCCGCAGCGGGTCGTCGAACGCCTGGATCGACGTGGCGTTGCCGCTGTCGTCAGCCAGCCGCCACACGAAGCCCGGTGCCGTTTCGCCCGCGGCGTTGACCGGGTCGAGCCCGGCGGCGAAGTCGGCCGTCGCCGGATGGTCCATCGGGGCGCGCAGCGTGGCGATGTTGACCTGGGCGAGGTGGGCGTCGGGCGAATCCATCGGCGCGACGCTACGGCGGAGCGCTCGTTGCCGCGGGCGCGCAGCTTGCGGACGACCTCGATGACGACGTTGATCGCCAGCGCCGTCCCGAACGCGGCCCAGAATGCCAGCGACGTGTGGTCCTCGAGCGGCTTGCGATGGCAAGGAACCACCAGTTGCCGGCGACGTCGTTGAGATCCTCGCCGAGCCGGCTGAACCAGTCGAAGAGGTCGCCGATCCAGCCGGCGAAGCCGGCGGTCATCGCGAGCACGGTGGCCACACGGCCCGCGCCAGCGCGGCGGCCACCGCCGGGTTCGCCGCGGCGACGGTGACGTGGCCCATCTTCCGGCCGGGACGGGCGGCGGCCTTGCCGTACAGGTGCAGCTTCGGGGCGCTCGGATGGCCGAGCACGGCGTCCCAGTCGGGCTCGCCGGCGGTCCATGCGTCGCCGAGCACGTTGATCATCGCCGCGGCCTCGACGGTGAGCGCCGGGTCGCCGAGCGGCAGGCCGCACACGGCGCGCACCTGCTGCTCGAACTGGCTGGTGACGCTGTAGTCGAGCGTCCAGTGCCCGCTGTTGTGCGGCCGCGGCGCGAGCTCGTTGACCAGCACGCCGTCGGGCGTCACGAACAGCTCGACGGCGAGCACGCCGACGTAGCCGAGCGCGGTGACGATCCGCCCGGCCAGCTCGTAGGCCTCCGGCACGTACGGGCCGGGCACGGTGGTGACGTCGAGGATCCCGTCGTGGTGCACGTTGGCGCACAGCGGATAGGCGATCGGCTCGCTGCGCGCCGCGGCGGAGCGGGCGACGATCACCGACACCTCGCCGTCGAGCACGACGCGCTCCTCCAGCACGCACGGCACGCGGTCGAGCGCGTCCCACGCATCGGCCAGGTCGTCGGCAGCGGCGACGGTGATCTGGCCCTTGCCGTCGTAGCCGAGGCGGGCCGTCTTGAGGATCGCCGGGAACGTGTGGTCGCGCTCGGCGAGGGCGACGTCGTCGGGCGACTCGATCACGGTGAACGGCGCCACCGGGATCCCGGCCGCGGCCAGGAAGCGCTTCTCGCTACGGCGATCCTGGGCGATGCCGATCGCGTGCGGTGAGGGGTGCACCGGCACGGCCGCGGCCAGTCGGGCGAGCGCGGCGGCGGGTGGGTTCTCGAACTCGGTGGTGACCACCGCGCACGACTCGGCGAGACGGTCGAGTGCCGCCGCGTCGTCGTAGGCGGCAACGAGGTGGACGTCGGCAACGGCGCCGGCCGGCGCGCCCGGGTCCGGTTCGAGGACCATCGTCCGGTAGCCCATCGTGCGCGCCGCGAGCACGAAGTAGCGGCCGAGCTGGCCGCCGCCGAGGATCCCGAGCGTCGCCGGCGGCACGATCATGAGCGCAGCTCGTGATCGGACGGCCAGCGCAGCGCCAGCGGAGCGGACGTCGATGTGGCGCAGCGGTTCCGGGGGCGCAGTCCCCGAGCGAGGACGATCGCGGTCATGCGGGCGGCGGCAGCACGTTGGCCGCGGCGGCATCACGCAGCGAGCTGCGGAACGCGTCGAGCTCTGCGGCCAGCCGTTCGTCGTCGACGGCCAGCATCGCCACCGCGAACAGCGCGGCGTTCGCCGCGCCCGCCTCGCCGATCGCGAACGTCGCCACCGGGACGCCGCGCGGCATCTGCACGATGGAGTACAGCGAGTCCTGCCCGCCGAGGTGGCGGCTGGCCACCGGCACGCCCAGCACCGGCACGGTCGTCTTCGCCGCCAGCATCCCGGGCAGGTGGGCGGCGCCACCGGCGCCGGCGATGATCGCCCGCATGCCACGGTCGCGTGCGCCGGCGGCGAAGGCGAACATCTCGTCGGGCATCCGGTGGGCCGACACCACCCGGGCCTCGTGCGCCACGCCGAACTGCCCGAGCACCTCGACCGCCTTGCCCATCGTCGGCCAGTCACTGGCCGATCCCATCACCACGGCGACGAGCGGATCATCGGCGACAGACATGCACGCCAGTCTGGCGCGCCGCTCCGGGAGCGACGACCCCGGACGCGACGACGCCGGCGCCGGAACCCGTCGATGACAGGTCCGGCGCCGGCGCAGTGCAGGAGCCGAGCCGATAGGCGAGGCGACCGATCGCTACGGGACGAACATCGTTCGGCTCACAGGTCGACCCGTCGGCTCAAGTCCTTCAGGGATCAGCCCGTGGTCGTGGTGGCGCTGCCGGAAGCGACCGCCGCCTCCTGCACGGTCTTGTAGGTGCCGAGCACGCCCTCGAGGTTGATGAGGTCACCAACCTGCTCGAAGGTGCCGAGCGCCTTCGGATCGGTCACCGTGTACTTGACCATCTTGCCGCCCTCGGTGAGGTAGGCGTCCTTGGTGCCGTCGGTGATCGACGTCAGCCCGTTGATGAGGAACGGGTTGGTCTCGTGGATGTTGCGGGCCGCGAGCATGATGTTGCCGCGGTCGAGACCACCCTCGTAGGTCGCCGCGTTCTTCAGGATGTCGACCATGAACCAGCCGAAGATCCAGCCCGTCGCGTAGGTCGTGACCTTGTAGTCCAGACCTTGCTCCTGCATCGTCTTCTGGTACAGCTGGACGATCGGGTCGCTCTGCAGCTCCGGATCGTTGATGTCCTTGAAGTTCTGGATGATCATCGTGTCCTTGCCGGTGAGACCCTGGTCGATGAGCGGCTGGAAGAACTGGTTCAGCGAACCGCACGTGCTGGACATGATCACCTGCGGGTGCCAGCTCGTCTGCTTCTCGACGGCAGCCATTGCCTGGGTGCAGAACGCGCCCGACGTCTCCAGCAGCAGCGTGTCCGCGCCGGACGCGGCGAGGGTGGTGAACTGGTTGTCGAGGTTCGCCGCGGTGGGCTCGTGGGTCTCCTGGTCGACGACCGAGATGCCCGAGCCCTTGATCGCGAACGCGAAGCCGTTGTGGTAGCTCTGCCCGAAGTCGCTGTTGAACGTCAGCTCGGCGACCTTGGCGTTCGGCTTCTCCTTCTCCAGCCACTTGGCCCACAGCGAGGCCTCGGTGAAGTAGTCGAGCTGCATGCCCGTGGTCCACGGGTGGCCCTCGACGTCGCCCCACTGCGCGGCGCCGGTGCCGTTGAGCAGCTGCGGCATGCACTCGTCGTTCGTCGCGTCCCACACGGCCAGGTTGTTCGGCGTGCCCAGCGTGACGAACAGCGCGGCGTAGTCGCCCGAGCCCATCGCCTCGTCGACGTTGGTCTTCGTCTTGTCCGGCTGGTAGCCGTCGTCCTTGGCGTCGAGGACGATGCTGCGCCCGTCCACGCCGCCGTTGTCGTTGATGTACTTGAAGTACGCCTTGGCGCCGTCGGCGAGCAGGCCAAAGCCAGCCAGCGGACCGGACGTCGGCAGGCTGGAGAACAGGTGGATCTCAGTGTCGGTGATGCCCTGCTTCGGGTCCCAGTCGCTCGGGCAATCCTTCGGGTCGAGGTCGAACCCGCTGGTGCCCTTGTAGACGCCGTCGACCAGGCCGACGCCCGCCGGTGCGGGCGACTTGCTCCCAGGATCGATGCTCTCGCTACCGGAGCCACCACCGCTGCCCGCCGTGGTGGTCGCCCCGCCGGCCGTCGTCGTCGCCCCGCCAGCGGTGGTCGTCGCTCCGCCGGCCGTGGTGGTCGCCCCACCCGCCGTCGTCGTCGCTCCGCCGGCGGTCGTCGACGCTGCCGCCGTCGTGCTCGTGCCCTTGTCGTCGCTGCCACATGCAGCGAGGACGCACGAGGCGACGACGCCGACGGCGAATGCCGTCTTCCATCGCTTGCTGATCACGCTTCCCCCTTGTGAAGCCTGGCCCGATGCCAGGTCGTGTTGGCCAACGCCGAGGAACCCCGTACGCCTGCCAGATCTCCCGTTCACGATCGATCGTGACATCCACTCCGCCGTCGCGCAAGTCAAGGTGCGCAACGGCGCAAGGCACCAAGGATGCGTACCTCACCGAGGGCGGCAAGATGGTCAAGTACACGGTCACCGATCCGGATCGTTGACGTCCTTCCAGCTCAGGATGAGCTGGGTGTCCTTGCCGGTGAGGCCCTGGTCGATCAGCGCGTTCGGCTTCTCCTTCTCCAGCCACCTGGGCCACAGGGCGGGCTCGGTGACGTAGTCGAGCGTCATGCCCGTGGTCCACGGGTGGCCCTCGACGTCGCCCCACCGTGCGGCGGCGCTGCCGTTGCGCAGCTGGGGCATGCACTCGTCGTCGGTCGTGTCCCAGATCGCCTGGTTGCTCGCCGTGCCGAGCGTGCCGTAGAGCTCGGCGTCGTCGCCCGATCCGATCGCTTCGTCGACGTTGGTCTTCGTCGTGTCGGGCTGGTGGCCGTCGTCCTTGGCGCGTCGAGGACGATGTTGCGCCCGTCGATGCCGCCGTCGTCGTCGATGTACTCGAAGCACGCCTTGGCGCCGTCGGCCGCCAGGCCGAAGCCGGCGAGCGGGCCGGACGTCGGCAGGCTGTCGAAGAGCCTGATCTCTGTGTCGGTGATGCCCTGCTGGGGGTCCCAGTCCGCCGGGCAGTCGGCCGGGTCGAGCTCGAACCCGCTGGTGCCCTCGTAGACGCTGTCGACCGACCCGACGCCCGCGCGCGGCGGGTCCCTGCTGCCGGGGTCGACCTGCTCGCCGCCGCTTGCTGCGGTGCTTCCGGTCGTCGTTCCCGTCGTGGCGGTACCGGCGCCGGTGGTCTTCGTCGTCGCCGTGCTCGCCGCCGTCGTGCTCGCGGCCGTCGCCGCTGCGGTGGTGCTGGTCGACTTGTCGTCGCCGTCGTGACGTCACCGCGTGGGCGGTGGCGGTGTCTGACGGGCCGATGGTGCGACGGCCGGCGCGGCGCGCGTCGAGTCGGAGCGCTGTCTCCTGAGACTCAGATCGCGCTACCCACGCGCTCGCCGTCGACGACCGCGGCATGGGCGCGTCGCGGCGCGACGCAGTCGCCGACGCGCTCGACGTCGACACCGGCGCGCTGCAGATCGCGGTACAGCCACTCGACCGGTGCCGCCGGCACGGCGAGCACCACCCAGTGCGGCGCGCGCGTCTGGTTGATGCCGGTCGGGTGGTGCAGCAGCGTCAGCGTGAGCCGGCCGTCCTCGCCGTCGGCCAACCCCATCGGCACGAGGTCGGTCGACTGGACGATGCCCTTCGCTGTCGCCCGCATCCACCAGTTCTCCATGTCCAGCGTGATCCCGAGGTCCTGACCGACGACCATGCCGTTGGTGACGACCTCGACCGCGCAGCCGCGATCGGCGAGCAGCTCGGCGACGGACGTCGCGTGGTGGAAGCCGAGCTCGTCGATGACGACGACGTCGCCCTCGGGGTGGGCGCTGCCGTCGAGCACGGCGCGCACGTCGGCGACGTTGGCGACGTCGCCCGGCGCCCACCACGGGCGCTGCGCCTCGGCACCGGTGGCGACGATCACCTTGTCCGGCTTGAGCTCGTCGACGAGGCCGGGCCACACGCCCCGGCCGTAGTGGATGGTGACGCCGTTGCGGTGGCACTCGGTGAGCTGGTTGCGGATCATGTCGCCGAGCTCGGCGCGGTTCGGCACGCTCGCGGCGAGGCGGACCTGCCCGCCCGGCTCCGCGGACTGCTCGTAGACGTCGACGCGGTGGCCGTTGCGCGCCGCGGCGATCGCGGCCTGCAGCCCGGCCGGGCCGGCGCCGGCGACGAGGACGTTCAGCCGCCGCCGTGGTGGCTTGACGAGGCCGATCCCCTTGGCCTCGCGGCCGGTGCGCGGGTTCTCGATGCAGCCGAGCCAGCGGTTGAGGCCCATCCGGCCGACGCACTCCTGGTTGCAGCTGAGGCACAGGCGGATGTCGTCGGTGGCGCCGGCGCGGGCCTTCGCGGCGAAGTCGGCGTCGGCGATCTGGCCGCGCACGACGCCGACGAGGTCGCAGTGACCCTCGGCCAGTGCCCGCTCGGCCTGCAGCGGATCCTTGAACCGGCCGACGCCGATCACCGGCAGCTCGATCGCCTTGCGGAACGCGCTCGGGATGAACATCGCGTACCCCGGCGGGATGTGCATGCTCGCCTCGATCATGAACAGGCTGGCGGTGGCGACGCCGATCGAGGTGTTGACGTAGTCGACGTGCCCGGAGGCCTCGACCATCCGGGCGACCTCGACGGCGTCGTCGATCGTCGTGCCGCCGTCGATCAGCTCGTCGCCGCAGATCCGCACGCCGAGGGCCAGGCGGTTGCCGATCACGCTGCGCACCGCGGCGGCGATGCGCAGCAGCAGCCGGGCGCGGTTGTCGAGCGAGCCGCCGTACTCGTCGGTGCGCTTGTTGGTGGCGGGGGAGAGGAAGCCGCGCACGATCGACGAGTGGCTGCACTGCAGCTCGATGCCGTCGAAGCCGCCCTCGGCGCAGTGCTCGGCGACGAGCGCGTAGCCGGCGACGATCTCGTCGATCTCCGCTTCGGTGACGGCCTTGGGCACCTCGCGGAACAGCGGGTCGGCGACGGCGCTCGGCGCCCACACCGGCAGGCGCGAGAACATCGAGCTGGCCTGGCCGCCGTTGTGGTTGATCTGGGCGAAGATCGGGACGCGGTGGCGGTGGACGGCGTCGGTGATCGCCCGGTAGCCGGGGATGACGTCGCGGTGGAAGCCGTGGATCAGCTTCTCGTACGGCCAGTCCGTCGGGTGGGTGGAGTGCTCCTCGGTGATGATCAGGCCGGTGCCGCCGGCGGCGCGCGCCGCGTAGTAGTCGGCGTGCTGCTGCGTCGGCTTGCCGTCGCGGGCGTAGTTGGTGAGGTGCGCGCTGAACACGATGCGGTTGCGCGTCGACACCGGCCCGAGCTGCAGCGGCGTCCACAGGTAGCGGTACGGCACGTCGTCATTATGTTCGCCCGACGGCTCACGACGCGATCGTGTTCGCCCCAGCGCTCACGCCCGCACGGACGACGCGGCGTCGATGTACGCACGGGCAGGGAAGCCTGCCGGCCGGTGACGGCCGGCCCGCCGCCTCCGTGGCGGCGGGGCCGCGGGATTCGACCGCTGCGTTGGCGTCATAGGGTCGTGAACATGGAACGCGATCCGATCCAGCCCGGCAACGTCGCCGTCGTCACCGGTGCGGCGAGCGGCATCGGTCGGGCGCTGGCGACGGCGTTCTCCGACGAGGGGATGCGCGTCGTGCTCGCCGACATCGACGAGCCGGCGCTGCGCGCCGCCGAGGCGGTCCTTGCCGAGGCCGGGCGCGACGTGCACGCCGTCGTCTGCGACACGTCGTCGGAGGCCGACGTGCACGACCTCGCCCGGGTGACGCTGGAGCGCTACGGCGCCGCCCACGTGGTGTGCAACAACGCCGGCGTCGTCGGCAAGGGCGATGCGTGGCGCGGCCCGTTCGCCAACTGGGAGTGGGTGGTCGGCGTCAACCTGTACGGCGTGGTCCACGGCATCCGCGCGTTCCTGCCGATCATGGAGGACCAGGGGCTCGGGCACATCGTCAACACCGCGTCGATGGCCGGGCTGCTCGCCGTGCCCGGACAGCCGCCGTACAACGCGACGAAGTCGGCGGTCGTGGCGATCAGCGAGAGCCTGTTCGTCGAGTTGCGCCAGGCCGGCTCGCCGGTGCGCGTCTCGGCGCTGTGCCCGGCGTTCGTGCACACGAACCTGATGCACGGTCAGAAGTGGGACTCGCGCCTGGGGCCCGAGCCGCCGCCGTCGGCGAACGCCGCCAACCGGGCGATGGAGGAGTACTTCGAGCACGGCCTCGAGCGTGGCGTCGAGCCGGCGATCGTCGCCGCCGAGGTGATCGACGCGATCCGCCAGGGCCGCTTCTGGATCCTCACCCACCCCGAGGCCCGTCACGCGCCAGTGGAACGGATGCGCAGGGCCCAGCGCCAGGAGAACCCGGCCTGACGCCTACGGTCTGCGACGTGGAGATCCGGAACGGCTCGGTGGCACTGCACGTTTCCGTGGACGGGGCCGACGGCGCGCCGCCGTTGCTGATGATGCACGGGATCACGATGAGCGGGCGCACGTGGGAGTGGTTCGTGCCCGACCTCGTCGAGCGATTCCGGGTGCTGCGCCTGGACTTCCGCGGCCACGGCCGTTCCGGGCGGGCGCCCGGTGCCTACCAACCGGCCGACTACGTGAGCGACGCGGTAGCGGTGATCGAGCAGGTCGCCGGCGGGCCGTGCCTCGTCGTCGGCCACTCGCTCGGCGGGATGACCGCGGCGACGCTGTCGCAGCAGCGGCCGGAGCTGGTGCGCGGCGCGGTGTTGGAAGATCCGCCGCTCGGCACCGTCGGCCGCGCGCTGGACGACAACTCGTTGATGAACGGCTTCGCGCTGATGCGCGAGTCGGTGCCGCGGATGCAGGCCCAGCAGATCCCGCAGGACGTGCTCGCCGGGATCCTCGCCAAGGCACCGTCGCCGGCTGGGCCGCCGTTCGGCGAGCTGCTGCACCCCGATGCGCTCGACGTGATGGCCGAGACGATGCTGCAGCTCGACGCGTCGGTGCTCGACGGCGTCGTCACCGGCACGACGGTCCCGGCCTACGACCCGGCGCTCGGGATCCCCGTGCCGGCGCTCGTCGTCGGCGCCGACCCGGCGTCACCCGACGCGGTCGTCCGTCCTGCCCACGCCGACCAGCTGCGCTCGGTGTCGCCGCACGTCGACGTCCAGGTCGTCAGCGGCGCCAGCCACCTGCTGCACGACGAGCTGGCTCACCGCGACGACTTCCGTCGCCTCCTGCTCGACTTCCTGGCGACCGCGTCCTGACAGCGGCCGGATCCGTCGTCAACTACGCAGGCTGACGACCGATCGCGCCGAGTCGGCCGGATCCGTCGTCAACCTCGGGTCACTCGGCATCCGGTGCGCCGGTGGCGATCAGCGCGCCGCCGTCGAACACCAGCGTCTGGCCGGTCATCCACGACGCCCCGGCGGCGAGGAACACCGCGGCCTCGCCGATGTCGGCCGGCTCGCCGAGCCGCTTCAGCGGGTACGACGCCGCGGCCTTCACGCCGGCCTCGCCCTCCCACAGGATGCGGGCGAAGTCGGTGCGGATCACCGCCGGCGCCAGCGCGTTGACGCGCACGTTCGGCGCCAGCTCGGACGCCAGCTGGCTGGTCATGTGGATCAGCGCCGCCTTGAGCACGCCGTACAGACCGAGGTTGGACGACGTCTTGAACCCGCCGACGGAGGCGAGGTTGATGATGCTGCAGCCCTCGTGGTCCTTCATCCACTGCTGCCAGGCGATCTGCGACCACGCCAGTGGGCCGCGCAGGTTGACCTCGACGGTCTTGTCCCACATGCTCAGCGGGGCGTCGATCAGCGGGCCGGCGTAGGGGTTCGTCGCCGCGTTGTTGACGAGGACGTCGCAGCTGCCGTAGCGCTCGATGCACTCGGCGATCACCCGCTCGCCGTCCTCCGGCTTGCCGGTGTGCCCGGCCGACCACGACGCGTTGGGGCCGAGCTCGGCGACCGCGGCCTCCAGCACGTCCGGTTTGCGGGCGGTGATCAACACGTTGGCGCCGGCGTCGACGAACGCCTTGGCGATCCCCTTGCCGATCCCCTTGGAGCCGCCGGTGACGACCGCGGCCTTGCCATCCATCCGAAGTTCCACGGCGCTGGAACGTACATGTTCCGGAGGGGTCGCGGTCTCACCGTCCGGCGGGGTCGAGGTCGAGGGCGACGCGTTCGCCGAACAGGCCTGCTGGGCGACCTGCTGCTCGGCAACACACGCTCCGACGGGCTGCGCCGGGCAGTCCCGGGCTGTCGCGCGCGTTGCCGGCCGGGCGACTGCGGCAGATGTAGCGGGCCGGCATCGTCGAGCACCTCGACGACTGCTACGAGCCGACCGCCGCCGTCAGCTGAGCATCGCCTTCGTGCGCTCCCAGTGACGGGCCATGCCGCGGATCCAGCGGTCGGTGTCGGCCGCCTTGCGCTCCATGTACTCGTGCATCTCCGGGTGGGTGAGGATCAGGAACGCGTCGTCGCGCACCGCTGCGACGATGCGCGCCGCGGCCTCGCCCGGGGGGAGCACGCCGCCACCCCCGATCACGGCCGCGGCGGTCTTGGCGTCGCCGGTCGAGCCGCGCAGCATCGCCGTGTCGACGGCGCCCGGACAGATGCACGACACCTTGACGCCGTCGGCGGCGTGGGTGATCGCCAGCCACTCGGCGAAGCCGACAGCGGCGTGCTTGGTGGCGGCGTACACACCGTCGCCGAGCGTCGTCAGGATCCCGGCCATCGACGCCGTGGTGATCAGGTGTCCCTCGCCGCGCTCGATCCAGCCCGGCAGCAGTGCCCGGGCCGCGTAGACGTGGGCCATCACGTTGACCTGCCACTGCGCGTCCCACGCCGAGTCCGGGGCGTCGGCGCCGCCACCGCCGCTGAGCCCGGCGTTGGCGAACCACAGGTCGATCGGCCCGTGGGCGCGCTCGACGTCGTCGATCAGCGCCTTCGTCGCCGCCTCGTCGGCGACGTCGAGCTGCCGGCCGACGATGCGCTCACCGCCGACGATCGAATCGGCGCGCACGTCGGTGGCGATCACCGTGTCCGCGCCGGCGGCGACCAGCGCCCGCGTGATCGCCCCGCCGATGCCGCCCGCCGCGCCGGTGACGACGGCAACCCTTCCCCGTGGATCCATGGTCGGCGACCCTACGGCCCGCCGGTCGAGTCAGGCGAGGGCGAGGAGGATGTCGGCCAGCTCCTGCGGGCGGTTGCTGGGGATCATGTGGTTCGTGGCGATCTCGTGCAGCGTCCACGCCGGCGACGCCGCAGCGCGCGCCGCGCAGCGGTCGAACACCGTGTTGCCGGGCGCGTCGGGCAGCTCGGCACTCGCCCGGATGTACGTGCGGGTGAACGGCTGCTCGTCGAGGGGGACGGGGACGCGCACCGGCTCGGCGAAGCACCCGGCGGGCATCGGCACCCGGCGCGGATCCGCGAACGCGGCCTCGGCGGGATCGTCGAACGCCCGCCCCGCCGACGGGATCAGCCACTGCAGTCCGACGCCGGTGAGCGGCCACCCGCCGGCCTCCCCGCCGTTCAGCGTCGCGATCGAGTCGCCGTCGCCCGGCACGAACGCGTCGAGGTAGACGAGGTGGCGGACGCGGTCGGCGACGTGAGCGAGCGCGCCGGTGACCACCATCCCTCCGTAGGAGAAGCCGAGCAGGACGATGTCGCGGTGGTCCTCGTAGAGCACGTGGTTGACGACGTCGGCGACGTGCGTCGACAGCCCGACCTGGGGACTGGCGAGGTGGACCCGCTCGCCGACGCCGGTGAGGCTGGGCGTGAACACCGCATGCCCGTGGGCGGCGAGCAGCGGCCGGACGAGGTGGAAGCCGTGGGCTCCGCCCCATGCCCCGTGGACCAGCACGTACGTCGTCATCGTCGACACCCCTCCTTGTTTCGAACTGCACCGATTCAACACAGCGGCGAGCGCCGAAGCGAAGCGGAGGCGGCGAGCACGGCAGGCGCAGGGAGCCGTGTTGCGGCGACCGGAGCACGAGCGTCAGAAGAGGATCTGGCTGATCGTGTAGATCAGCAGGCCGGCGAGGCCGCCGACGAGCGTGCCGTTGATCCGGATGAACTGCAGGTCGCGGCCGACCTGCAGCTCCAGGCGGCGGCTCGTCGCCCGGCCGTCCCACCTCTCGACCGTCGACGAGATCAGCTCGGCGACCTCGCCGCGGTAGTGGTCGACGAGATAGCCGACGGTGCTCGCCAGCCAGTCGTCCACCTTGCGCTGCAGCTCCGGATCGGTCTGCAGCCGCCGACCGAGGGCGGCGAGCGACGCGTCGATGCGCTGGCGCAGCTCGCTGTCGGGGTGCATGGTGGCGTGCAGCGTCGAGCGCTTGAGGTCGCCCCACAGACGGCCGAGCCACGCCCGGATCTCGGGGTGGTCGAGCAGTTCGTCCTTCATCGCCTCGCCGCGCTCGAGCAGTTCGGCATCGTCGCGCAGCCGCTCGGCGAACGTCGCCAGCCGCGCGTCGAGCGACGCGCGGACCTCGTGGCTCGGGTCGTCGTGCACGTCGCCGAGGAAATTCTGCACGCCGTTGAAGATCTTCTCGAAGATCCGGTTGTCGATCGGCTCGGGCACCCACCACGGGCTCTCGTGCTGCAACCGCTCGCGCAGCGTCGCCCGGTTGTCGTTCAGGAACCCGCTGAGGCCGACGAGCACCGAGTCGAGCAGCCGGGACTGGTGGCCGCCCTCGATGGCCAGGTCGATGGCCCGCCCGACGAGCGGGGCGACGGGGATCTGGCGGACCCGCCGTGACACGAGGCGCTCGAGGCCGTCGCTGACGTCGCGGTCGTCGATCACCTGCAGCGTGCCGCGCAGCGCGTCGGCGACGGCGCCACCGGCTCGCGCCGCGTTCTCCGGCGACGCCAGCCAGTCGCCGAGGCGCTGCCCGGCGTGGGCGCCGGCGAGGCGCTCGCCGAGCACCTCGCGGGTCAGGAAGTTGGTCTGCACGAACTCGCCGAGCGACTCGCCGATCTGGTCCTTGCGGTTGGGGATGATCGCGGTGTGCGGGATCGGCAGCCCGAGCGGGTGGCGGAACAGGGCGGTGACGGCGAACCAGTCGGCGAGTGCGCCGACCATCGCCGCCTCGGCGAAGGCCCGCACGTAGCCGAGCCAGTCGTGGGACTCCTCGCCCCAGCGGGCCAGGAGGAACACGACGGTGACCAGCGCGAGCAGCCCGGTGGCCGTCGCCTTCATCCGCCGCAGGCCGGCCTGCCGCGCCGCGTCCCGACGCGCTCAGGGTCTCCGGCTGCTCGCTCATCGACGCACCTCGCCTGCGGCCACGGTGCGTCGATGACCCAACGGCACCGTGATGTTGGTTCGCTCGCTGCGCTCGCTCACTCGGCGGCGACGCTACCCGGCCACCACCGTGAGACGCTCAGACGGATTCGTCTCAACGAACGGGGCTAACGTCGTTCCCATGCGCGTCCACGTCGACCCGGAGAAGTGTCAGGGCCACAACCGTTGCTATGCGTTGGCGCCGGAGCTGTTCGACGTCGACGACTACGGCGAGGCCCACGAGATCGGTGACGGCGAGGTGCCGCCGGAGCTGGCCGACAAGGCCCGGCTGGCCGTGGCCAACTGCCCCGAGTTCGCGATCTCGATCGAGGAGTGACGATGGCCGAGACCACCACCACGCCCGCGTACGGCGCTCCAGCTTCCGGCCCCGAGGACTTCGGTCCCGTCACCGACTGGGCCACCGACTTCGACCACGCCGACCCGGAGTACAACCGTCACGCCCACGAGATCTGGGCCGACCTCCGCGAGCACTGCCCGGTGGCGCACACCGACCGCTACCACGGCGCCTGGCTGCCCGTGCTGCACGAGGACGTGTCGAACATCGCCCACGACACCGAGAACTACACCTCGCGCGCCGTCGTCGTCTCCTATGCGGAGGAATTGGCCCAGGCGCCGATCGGCGGCGCCCCGCCGATCAGCAGCGACCCGCCGTTCCACCACCACGCCCGGCGCCTGCTGCTGCCGCCGTTTGCCCCGAAGAAGATCGAGCCGTGGGAGGCCGAGGTCCGCCGGCTGTGCAACGAGCTGCTCGACGAGATCGACACAGCGGTCGCTGGCGGCGACGGCGTGGTCGACGTCTCGGAGATGTACACGCAGCACATCCCGGTCAACGTCATCTCGCGGATGCTCGGCTTCCCGCTGGAGGACGCCGACCTGTTCCGTCGCTTCGTCCACGAGTCGCTGGAGGACATCGACGCGCCGCAGGAGCAGCGCCAGGCCGCGTTCGATCAGCTCGAGGCGTACCTCGACGCCCAGATCAGCGACCACGTCGAGCATCCTCGCGACGACCTCACCTCGTACCTGTTGAACGCGACGATCTTCGACCAGCCGCTCAGCCCCGAGCACGTGCGCGGTTCGATCCTGCTCCTGCTGCTGGCCGGCATCGACACGACGTGGAGTGCGATCGGCTCGGCGCTGTGGCACCTGGCGTCGCATCCCGACGACCTCGCCCGGCTGGTGGCGGACGACTCGCTGTGGCCGACGGCGATCGAGGAGCTGCTGCGGGTCTACGCGCCGGTGACCATGGCCCGCCTCGTCGCCAAGGACCACGAGCTGCACGGCTGCCCGATGAAGGAGGGCGACTGGGTGCTGCTGCCGTTCCCGGCGGCGAACCTCGACCCTGCCGCGTTCGACCGCGCCGACGAGGTCGTGCTCGACCGCGCCGAGAACCGCCACGCCGCGTTCGGTCTCGGCATCCACCGCTGCCTCGGCTCGAACCTCGCCCGGCTCGAGGTGACCGTCGCCGTCCAGGAGTTCGTCAAGCGCTTCAACCGCTTCGAGCTCCCCGACCCCGACGCCGTCCGCTGGAGCCACGGCCAGATCCGCGGTCCCCGCTACCTCCCGCTGCAGATCGGCTGACGCTCGGCGGTTGATGGCGAGTCGCCTGATCCCGAGGCGGCGAGTTGCCTGGTAGCGAGGCCGCCAAATGCTAGGTTGCGGTGACGGGCTATGGGCGTCGGATCGTTGACGACGTTCTCGACGAGCTGTTTCCACACCTGGTCGCGATCGCGCTCGAGGGCGCCAAGGGGGTCGGCAAGACGGCAACCGCGAGCCGAGCGCGCCGCGACGGTCCTGTCGCTTGATCGACCCGCGCAACGTCAGACGCTGGCCGCGAAGGAAGCCCGGCCTTCGGATCTACCCCGGCCGTGGAGCCCGAGTAGTGCTCAGCGCGGCGTGAGTGCCATCTCGGCGGCGACCAGCTCGAAGCTGCGCAGGCGCAGGTCAGGGTCGTGGGCCATCGTCGTCAGCATCAGCTCGTCGGCGCCGGTGCGGGCGACGAGGTCCTCCAGGCCGGCGCGGACCGTCGCCGGGGAGCCGACGACGTGGTTCGACGTCCAGCCGCGGACGACCTCCTTCTCCATCGGCGTGAACCCGTACTCGGCGGCCTCCTCAGGCGTCGGGTAGACGTCGGGGCGGCCCTGGCGCAGGCGCAGGATCGCCAGCCGGCCGGAGCCGGCGAGGAACTCGGCCTCCTCGTCGGTCGGTGCGCACAGCACGTTGACGCCGAGCATCAGGTACGGGCGCTCCAGCGTCGCCGACGGCCGGAAGTGCTGGCGGTAGGCGGCCACCGCGGCCGTCGTGTTGTCACCGGCGAAGTGGTGGGCGAACGAGTACGGCAGGCCGAGCTGGCCGGCCATCACCGCCCCGAAGTCGCTGCTGCCGAGCAGCCAGATCGCCGGCTGGTAGCCACGCGCCGGCACCGCGTGGATCTTGGCGAACGGGTGCTCCGCCGGCCAGTCGTCGTGGAACCAGGCGAACAGCTCGGCCACCTGGCGGGGGAAGTCGTCGCCGCTGATGTCACGCGTCCGTCGCAGCGCGACCGCGGTGATCCCGTCGGTCCCGGGCGCGCGGCCGAGACCGAGATCGATGCGCCCCGGGTGCAGCGCCTCCAGCATCCCGAACTGCTCGGCGACCACCAGCGACGAGTGGTTCGGCAGCATGACCCCGCCGGAGCCGAGACGGATCGTGCTCGTGCCCACGGCGAGGTGGGCGATCAACACCGGCGGCGAGGAGCTGGCGATGCCCGGCATGTTGTGGTGCTCGGCCACCCAGAGCCGGTGGTAGCCGAGCCGCTCGGCGGCCTGGGCGAGGCGCAGCGACGCGGCCAGCGCATCGGCGGGCGTGGCGCCACGCCCGACGGGGGCGAGGTCGAGGACCGACAGGGGGACGTCGTTCATTCCGTGCTCCAACGTCGTCGGCCGTGTTCGTGTTCCTCGTCGACCGGGGCGGGCACTCAGGGTGCGTCGGACGACCGGCAGAACAACTCGATGTCGAGCAGCGCCTCGGTCGCGTCGTCGGTGTCGAGCGGGTCGAGGTTGCCGGCGTCGATCGACGCCTTCGTGGCGTCGCGCAGGACGGTCGCCCCCTGGCGCAGCGTGTCGTTCGGGGCGCCCGCCACCCACTGCGCCATGTCCGGGTAGAGCTGCGCCAGCGAGGTGAGGAACGCAGCGTCGTCCTCGGCGTCGTCGCTGGCCTGCTGGACCTTCGCCTCGAACTGGCAGAAGGCCGAGCTGGCGTTCGATCCCGGTGGCGTCGTGGACGTCGTCGATGTCGACGCCGAGCCGCCGTTCGTCGCCGCGGTCGTGGTCTCGTCACCGCTCCCCGCTGGTGTCGTGGCGTCGTCCCCATCCGTGCCGGTCGGTGACGTGTCGTCGGCCGCCGGACCCGTCGTCGAGGGATCGCCGGCGACCGTGGTCGCCCCGCCGATCGGCACGGGGGCGCCGATCGCCGTCGTCCCCGGTGCGAGCGTGGCCGTCGACACCGTCGGCACCGTCGACACCGTCGTGGTCGTCGCCGGCGCGGACGACGCCGCGCTGTCCGAGTTGCTGCTGCACGCGCCGAGGGCGAGCGCGGCGGCCGCCACGACGGCGGGGACGGCTCGGCGGACGGTCGACACGGTGGCTCCTTCGGGTCGGGAGCGTCCCACGGTACGGAGCGAGCCGGCGAGGTTCAACACGCTGACCGGCCACCCCCGGCGTGTCGCACCCCGTTCGTACACTGGACGGATCATGCCGGACGCCCTCGAACTGGACACGCTCAACCCCGATCAGCTCGACGCCGTCGTGCACCGCGGTGGCCCCCTGCTCGTCGTCGCCGGCGCCGGTTCGGGCAAGACGCGGGTGCTCACCCACCGCATCGCCCACCTCGTCCAGGAGGGGGTGCCGGCGTCACAGATCCTGGCGATCACGTTCACCAACAAGGCCGCGCAGGAGATGCGCAGCCGGGTCGAGGCGCTCGTCGGCCCGGTCGTCAAGGCGATGTGGGTGAGCACGTTCCACTCGGCGTGCGTGCGCATCCTGCGCGCCGAGGCGGAGGCGCTCGGCTACCCGCGCAACTTCAGCATCTACGACTCGGCCGACGCCCAGCGCCTCACCGGCTACGTCGTCCGAGATCTGCGCCTCGACGCGAAGCGCTTTCCGCCACGCGGCGCCCACGATCGCATCAGCCTGTGGAAGAACGAGCTGGTCGGGCCGTCCGAGGCGTTGGCCAAGGCCTCGAACCCGTTCGAGCGCAAGCACGCCGAGATCTACGTCGAGTACCAGTCCCGCCTGCAGCAGGCCGGGGCGATGGACTTCGACGACCTGCTGATGAAGGTCGTCGAGCTGTTCCGCCAGCACCCCGAGATCCTCGAGAGGTACCAGCGCCGGTTCCAGCACATCCTGATCGACGAGTACCAGGACACGAACATGGCGCAGAACGAGATCGCCCTCCTCCTCGCCGCCGACCACCGCCAGATCACCATCGTCGGCGACGGCGACCAGTGCCTACCGCCGGGGACGCCGGTGCGCACGCCGGCGGGCGACGTCCCCATCGAGCAGCTCGCGGTCGGCGACGTCGTGCTCGGCACCGGCGGCAAGCGCTCCTTGCACGCCGGCGAGGTCCGCCACGTCAAGAAGGGCACGTTCCGCGGCCAGATGGTGCGAGTCACCGCCGGCGGCCGCTGCGTGGAGGGCACCCCGCACCACGTTCTGCCCGCGGCACTCGACATGCCTGCCGACCGGCACCTCGTCTACCTGATGCACCGTGCCGACCGTGGCTATCGCATCGGCCGGACCAAGAGCGTCCGCGCCAACTCGCGCGGCGAGACCGAGGTCGGCCTGCGCGTGCGGGCGATCCAGGAGCACGCCGACGCGATGTGGGTGCTGCGGGTGTGCGACTCGCGCGGCGACGCAGCGTTCTGGGAAGCCCGTCTCGCCGCCGAGTACGGCCTGCCGACGGCGTGCTTCCATGGCGTCGGCCGGTCGCTGGCGATGGACGATGAGCTGCTCGCACGGCTGTACGCCAGCGTCGACACCGTCACCCGCGCCAAGGTGTTGATGGACGACCTCGACCTACACCCCGACTTCCCTCACCATCGCCCGCCGAGCGGCCGCCTCCGCCAGACGCTGAACCTGACGATGTTCTCCGACGCCCGGTCCGAGGTCGGATATCACCGCGTCTCGTTCTGCTCGAACCAGGAGGCTGTGTGGCGGCGCCTCGAAGCAGCCGGCGTGCGCATGCGCCCGGCGAAGGTCGGCAGGCGAGTCGAGACCAGCTTCAAGTCGTACACGCTCGCGCTCGCGCACGCGCAACACGTCGCACAGGTCGGTGGGCTGGCGTTGCGCAAGCGGTCGGCGATCGCGGGGCGCACCTATGACCTGACGCCACTGAGCCACCTCCATCCGGGGATGACGGTGCTCGTCGCCGGCGACGACGGGTTGGTCGAGGCGACGGTCGAGTCGGTCGAGCGGGAGTGGTACGAGGGGCCGGTGTACGACCTGGAGGTCGAGCCGACGCACCACTACCTCGCCGGCGGCGTGCTCGTGCACAACAGCGTGTACGGATGGCGCGGGGCGGACGTGCGGAACATCACGCAGTTCGAGGAGGTGTTCGACGACGTCACCACGATCGTGCTCGACCAGAACTACCGCAGCACGCAGGTGATCCTCGACGCCGCGAACTCGGTGATCGCCAACAACCCGGGGCGCAAGGAGAAGCACCTGTGGAGCGAGCTCGGGCAGGGGGAGCGGATCGTCCGCTACCACGCCGAGGACGAGGGCGACGAGGCCACGTTCGTCGCCCGCCGGCTGCAGCAGGTCCACGCCGAGCGCCACCTGATGTGGAAGGAGATGGCCGCCTTCTACCGGACGAACGCGCAGAGCCGGGTGCTCGAGGAATCGTTGATGCGCTTCGGCATTCCCTACAAGGTCGTCGGCGGCACGCGCTTCTACGACCGTCGAGAGATCAAGGACGCGATGGCCTACCTGCCGCGCCGTGGTCAACCCGGCCGACGAGGTGTCCGTCAAGCGGGTGATCAACGTGCCCAAGCGCGGCGTCGGCGACGGCAGCATCGCCAAGCTCGACGCACTCGCCGCCACCGTCGGCATCCCGTTCGCCGAGGCGCTGCGGCGCTGGCCGGAGGCCGGGCTCACCGGGCCGGCGGCTCGTGGCGTCGCATCGTTCGTCGCCCTGCTCGACGACCTCGCCCTCCTCGTCGCCGCGGCGGAGGACCCCGACGACGACACCGGACCGGCCGACGTGCTGCAGGCCGCGCTCGACGGCAGCGGCTACCTCGCCGAGCTGGAGGCGGAGAGCACCGTCGAGGCCGCGGGGCGGGTCGAGAACCTCGGCGAGCTGGTCGGCTCGGCGCGCGAGTTCACCCGCCTCGGCGAGTTCCTCGAACAGGTCGCTCTCGTCGCCGACACCGACGAGCTCGACGAGGACGACAAGGTCGTGCTGATGACCCTGCACTCGGCGAAGGGCCTGGAGTTCCCGGTCGTGTTCGTCATCGGCATGGAGGACGGCGTGTTCCCGCACGTCCGCGCCCTCAACGAGCCGACGGAGATGGAGGAGGAGCGGCGCCTCGCCTACGTCGGCATCACCCGCGCCCAGGAGCTGCTGCACCTCTCGCATGCGTGGAGTCGTCAGCTGTTCGGGACGACGAACTACAACGCCCCGTCACGGTTCCTCGACGAGATCCCCGCCGAGCTGGTCGACGAGCAGGGCAACGTCGGCGGCCACGGCTCCTACGGCCGGCAGAGCTACCGGCAGCGGGCGTCGTACGGCGGCGACCCGCCGCCGTACCGCCGCACGGCGCGGGCGACGTTCGATCCCGACGAGGACGAGGCGGTGCGCCACCGCGAGCGCGTCGTCGACGCGGCGATCAACGCCGGTCGCCGGCCCGTCGCCCCGTCGCGGTCCAACGCTCAGGACATCGGCCTGCGCACCGGCGACGACGTCGAGCACCCGGCGTTCGGCGAGGGCGTCATCCTCGAGATCCGCGGTCACGGCGACAAGGCCGAGGCGACGATCCGCTTCCGCGACGCCGGCACCAAGCACCTCTCGCTGGCCTGGGCGCCGCTCAAGAAGCTGTAGTCGGCCCGGCGGGCCATCACGTGGCCTTCGGTTCGGCCTCAACCTTCGGTGCCGCCGCCTTCTTCTTCGGCGGCGGCACGCCGACCGTCGGTGCCGGGTCTGCGCCGGCCAGCCACCGCCGGCGGCTGACGATGCTCAGCGTGCGCAGCAGCTTCATCGCCACCTCGTCCTCCTGGGCGGGGCGGGCGATGATCGTGCCGTCGGCGATCATCCGGGTGATGACCTCCTCACCCAGCTCGGTGCGCACGATCGTCAGCGTCCAGTCGTTGTCCTTGCCGATGCCGCCGGTGGAGATGTCGGCGTGCTCGGCGGCGAAGTCGGGGCAGTGCTTGCAGCCCTCACGGGTCCACTGGTGGCACTCCTTGAGGTCGACCTCGTGGTACGAGCCGTCCTTCATCCAGATCTGGAAGACGCCCTTGATGTTCATCTTCACCATGTCCTGCTTCTTCAGGCCGTACTTGGCCTCGAACAGCTCGGGGAAGATCGCGTCGTCGAACGTCTTGCTGCACAGCAGCCCGATGTTGAACAGGAACGGCTTGGAGACCTTGCCGGCCTTGCGGTCCCACATCGTCGGCGGCGAGCTGGTCTGGCAGCCCATCCCGACCAGCGCCAGCTTGGACAGGCCCTCGGCCTTGGCCTGGCGCAGCGCCAGCGGGTTGGCGCAGTACGTGTAGCGGCTGCCGGCGGTGGCCAGGAACTCGTCCTTGTCGTGGGCCAGGAACGGCTTGGCCTTCCAGTGGTCGTCGTCCTCGACGCCGGAGACCATCGCCGCCTCGATGTAGTCGTGGGCCTTCAGCCAGGTGAGCATCGCGGTGACGAACCCGCCGTCCTGACCCTTGGTGTGCTCGGTCTCGTCGGCCACGCGGGTGAGCAGGATCTGCCGCCAGATGCCGGCCATCTCGTCGGGCTCGCGCACCCGGCCGAACAGGTGCATGTCGGCGCTCGGCTCCCATGCCCGAAAGCGCGGGCAGGCGCGGGTGCAGGTGGTGCAGCCGCCGCCCTCGCCGAACCCGTGGACGCAGTTGGCGACGCCGAGCTCCTCTTCGAGGTGGAACGGCTTGTACTTGCCGTCGGCGTCGTCGTAGCCGATGACGTCGTGCGGGCAGGTGACCACGCAGCCCGCGCAGCCGGTGCACAGACCGGTGGTGATGACCTCGGCGTAGAGCTCCTTCCACTGCGCGGTCCAGCGCTCGGCCTTGGCCGGAGCGTCCGTCGTCGGTGGTTCCTCAATGACGGTCATGGGCCCGACTCTACGCAGCCGGTCCAGCAGCGGCGCCCTTCGTCAGCTCGTGATGACGAACCACGCCTGACCTGGGATCAGGGCGCGCAGGACGGCGTCGAGGTCGTCGCCGGCGAGGGACACGCAGCCCGACGTCGGCTTGCTGTTGCCGGCGGCGTCGTAGCTGAAGCGGTGCAGGAAGATCGCCGCGGCCCGCGGTACCTCGCCCGGCTGGTCGCCGGAGCGGTCGTCGCCCATGTTCGCCCCGATCAGCGCGGCGCGTGAGTACGCCTCGGTGAACGACGTCAGGTACTCGTCGTCGCCGGTGCACGCCGACGCCGGCCGGGAGGTGAGCGTGTTGTAGGACGTGTCACCGCCGGTGGCGTCCCAGCAGTCGCCGGCCTTCACCTGTCGCCACCCGCCCTGCACGCCGGGGTTGGCGCCGTTGCCGAAGAACTGGAACGTCTGCCCATCCGGAGCGGTCATCGTCCCGAGCGGGAACGTGCCGGCCGGCGTCGTGCCGTCGCCGCTGACCCGCTGGGCGAGCGGGCGCACGCCGCTGCGGCCGACGCGACCGGTCATGTCGCGGCGGGTGCAGGTCCACGCGCCGTCGACGCGTTGCAGGAGGTCGACGGTGGCGGTGGTGCCGTGGGCGACGACGCGCACGACCTGTTGCGCCGTCGCCGGGACCGAGTCGGGTGGGCTGCAGCCGGGCTCGGACGGTCGGGGCGACGCTTGCACGGAGGTGCCGGGAGCGGCGACCGCGCTGGCGGTGGCGCCCCGGTCGATCCGGGCGACGGCGGCGAGGACGGGTGGACCGGCGACCAGCGTGCCGACCGTGCCCGCCACCACGGCCGCCGGAGCGACGAATCGGACCCAACGGCGCATCCGCGCACGGTACCCGCCGCGGCTCGACCCGAACCCGCGGCCGCTCGCTGCCCCGCCGATTCGAGATGTGCGCAACGGCGCCGCACATCTCGAATCGCGATGGGTTCACGGCTGGACGCGATTCGAGATGTGCGCACCGGCGCTGCACATCTCGAATCGCGTCGAGACCTCTAGAGCCAGCCGCGCTCTTCGGCGACGCGGAGGGCTTCGACTCGGTTGCGGACGCCGGTCTTGGAGATCGCCGCGGACAGGTGGTTGCGGACGGTGCCTTCCGACAGGAACAGTCGGGCGGCGATGTCGGCGACAGTCGTGCCGCCGCGGGCGGCGATCAGCACGTCGCGCTCGCGGGCCGTCAGCGGTGACTGCCCGCCGGCCAGCGTCGCCGCGGCGAGGTCGGGATCGACGACGCGCTCGCCGGCGGCGACCCGCCGCACGGCGTCGGCCAGCGCATCGGCCGGGGCGTCCTTGACGACGAAGCCGAGCACGCCGGCCTCCATCGCCCGGCGCAGGTAGCCGGGCCGTCCGAACGTCGTCAGGATCAGCACCCGGCACTCGGGCATCTCGGTCTGCAGCACCGCCGCGGCGGCGAGCCCGTCGAGGCCGGGCATCTCGATGTCGAGCAGCGCCACGTCGGGGCGGCTCCCCCGGGCAGCGGCGAGCACCTCGTCGCCGCGGCCGACCTGGGCGACGACCTCGAAGTCGTCCTCCATCTCGAGCAGCGCGGCGAGCGCGCCGCGCACGAGCGACTGATCGTCGGCGAGCAGCAGGCGCAAGGTCATGGGGTTCTCCGGTGACCGGTCGGCCGAGCGACCGGCAGGGAGCCGGGCGACGATGGGGTGTGGGGGGTCGGCCCCCGGGTGCCGGCGGTCATCGCCCGCCCGGCGCGCCGCCGCGGGCGCCGCTCACCGCCCCCGCTCGTGTCGCGTCGGCGACCAGGTTTCTAGCGGTCAGCGGCGCGACACGAACGTCGGGGACGGCCGGAGCCGCAGCGGCGGCCGCAGCCTCGCGGGCCTCGCGGACCTCGAGGACGTCGATGCGCAGGGTCCAGCCGGCGGCCGACGGGCCGCTCGTCACCGTGCCACCGGCGGCCTCGACGCGCTCGCGCAGGCCGAGCAGGCCGGTTCCGGCAGCGGGTCGCGCCGCGGGGATGTGGGGGACGCCGTTGCCGTCGTCGTCGATCTGCAGCCACGTCACCCCGAACGTGATCGTGCACACCGACGCCCGGCCGTGACGCACCACGTTGGTGACGCCCTCGCGCACGGCCCAGCCGAACAGCTCGTGCAGCGGCCCGGGCACGACGTCGATCGCCCCAGGCAGGTCGGGCGTGATCCCCGCCGACTGCAGGACGTGCTTGGCCGTCGCCAGCTCGCCGGCGAGCGTCACCTCCCGGTAGCCGGCGACGGCGGCGCGTACGTCGGCAAGGGTGCTGCGGCTCAGCGCCTCGACGTCGCGGATCTCCTGCTCGGCGCGGTCCGGGTCGCGCTCCACGAGCCGGGCGGCGAGCGCCGACTTCACGGTGATCGTCGTCAGCGAGTGGCCGAGCACGTCGTGCAGGTCGCGGGCGATGCGCGTCCGCTCGTTCTCGGCGGCGAGGCGCACGACCTCGGCGCGCGCCGCAGCCAGCTCACGTGCCGAGCGGATGATCGTGAAGAACCCGTACATCGCGCTGGCGACGAGCGGGATCGTCACCAGCATGTCCCAGTCGATGCCGGTGTGCCACGACGGGATCAGCCGGGGGAGCAGGACGGCGACGACGGTCATCGCTGCGACGAACAGCGGCCCGGCACGGCCGCCGAGCGCCATCGCCAGCACGGCGATGAACACGCACATCACCAACGCGTCCTCGTGGGCGAACACCGACTCGATGCCGGTCAGGCAGACGAGGACGACGATCGCCGTCCACGTCCGGCGTTGCCCGTCGACGCTCGTCGGCAGGGCGACGAGGTAGCCGGTGGCGAACACCACGAGGATGACGATGCCGATCGCGCCGGACGCCCCGGAGCTGTGCTTGCGGATCCCGTCGAGCGTCTGGCCGAGGTAGACCAGCCACACCGCCGGGAACACCCAGCGCTGCCAACCGCCGCGCCACTGCCAGGCGCCGGAGGCCGGGTCCTCGGTGTCGCAGGCGTCGCCGGGGCGGGAGGCAGCGGAGGCGGAAGCCATCACCTCCCAGTCTCCCACGGCGCGCCCTCGCCGCCTCAGGCTCGCCCGGTGTCGCGCCGGTACGCCCAGGTGGCGAACACGATCATCGCCACCGACCAGACGCCGACGACGAGCCAGCCCTTCACACCCCATGCCGGTGCACCGATGCCGAAGTGGCTGGCCTGGGTCAGCCAGTACGACGGCAGGCACTCGCCGATCGCGTGCAGCACGCCGTGCTCGGGCAGTGGGAACCACTGGCCGCCGAGGAACCCGAAGAAGGCCGTGCCACCGCCGATTGCCGGCCCCATCGAGTCGATGGTCAGCAGGTGACCGACGGCGACGCCGAGGGCGACGAACGGCAGGATGCCGACGAGCAGCAGGCCGGTCATCCCCAGCCAGCGACCGATCGAGTCGAGGCGCACGCCGTAGGCCAGCCCGGCGACGTACAGCAGGGCGATGCTGACCAGTGCCATCACGTAGGCGGTGATCACCTTGGTGCGGAAGTAGGTGCTCACCGGCAGCGGGGTGATCCGCAGCTGGCGGGTCCAGCCGACGGAGCGCTCGGCGGCGATGCGTGCCCCGCCACTGGTGGCCGCGATCATCGCCCCGTAGCTCGCCATGCTGACCATGTAGAAGGTCCGGAAGCTGATGCCCTGGACCTCGGTGTCCTTCTGCGAGCCGGCGATCACGAGGAACAGCGCCAGCGGGAAGATCAGCGAGAAGATGAAGCTGCGCTTGTTGCGCAGCAGGCGGAGCATCTCGGTGCGGGTGTATGCGGCGATCATGCGTGGACCTCCTCGCCTTCGCCCGTCAGCTGCAGGAACGCCGCTTCCAGCCCGGCGCCGGTGATCTCCAGGTCGCGCACTGCCGGGAAGTCGCGCAGCAGGGCGCGCACCGTCGCGTCGGAGTCGATGCACTGCAAGGTGATCACCTCGCCGTGGACGTCGGCGGCGTGCACGCCGGGCAACGCACGCAGCTCGTCGAGCGTCGCGTCCGGGAGCGTCGCCCGGATCGTCCGCCCGCCGACCGTCGCCTTGATCTGCGTGCCCGGCCCGTCGGCGACGATCTGGCCGCGGGCCATCAGGATGATCCGATCGGCGTTGGCGTCGGCCTCCTCGAGGTAGTGGGTGGCGAACAGGACGGTCTTGCCGCCTGCCGCGAAGCGGCGCATCGTCTGCCAGAACTGGACGCGGCCCTCGACGTCCATCGCCACCGTCGGCTCGTCGAGCACGAGCAGGTCGGGGTTGCTGACCATCGCCACGGCGAAGCGCACGCGCTGGGTCTGCCCGCCCGACAGGCGGTTGGTCCGACGCTGCGCGAGGTCGGCGATGCCGGCGAGCTCCAGCGCCTCGTCGACGTCGAGCGGCGCGGGGTACAGCGACGCCATCATCGCCACCAGCTCGCGCACGGTCAGCTCGCCGATCACTGCGCCGGTCTGGAGCATGCCGCCGATCGCGCCGCGGGCGACGGCGTCCGCGGGGGCCATCCCGAAGACGCGGACCTCGCCGGCATCGGGCCGTGCCAGGCCGAGGAGCAGGTCGATGGTGGTGGACTTGCCGGCGCCGTTCGGTCCGAGCAGCGCGACGGTCTCGCCCGGGGCGATGACGACGTCGATGCCGCGCACCGCCTGCACCGGCCCGGTCGGGCTGGGGAACGTCTTGACGAGACCGTGCAGGGCGACACCGGCGACGGGGGGTGCAGACGATGTCATGTCCACAGCGTGGCCGGCAGTCGCGTCCCCGTGAAGTGCCGCCGATCAGGACCTGGTCATGACACCTGTCAGCCCGATCTCCGGAGGGCTGCGCCGCCGCTCGCCGGGCTCGCGCCCCGTCGCCGTGGCGGTCGCTCGGTCGGCAGAGTTCACCGGCCGCTGTCGGAGTGGAAACACTGCGGAAACAGCAAGACGACAACGTGCACACAGTTGGTGCGCTGGGCGCCGACGGACGGAGGAGCGAACTTGGAATCGGGTGACCTCGCATGGGTGCTGATCTCGGCTGCACTCGTGCTGTTCATGACGCCGGGGTTGGCGTTCTTCTACGGCGGCATGGACCGCGGCAGGAACGTCCTCAACATGCTCATGATGAACTTCTACTGCGTGCTGATCGTGCCGGTGCTGTGGCTGGCGGTCGGCTACTCATTGGCCCAAGTGCCGGTCGGCAACGACTTCATCGGCAACTTCGACGCCTTCTTCCTCAAGGACATCAGCGACGTCGGTGACGGCAGCACGCTGGCCGTCGTCGCCTTCCTGGGGATGTTCGCCTCGATCACGCCGGCGTTGATCTCCGGCGCCGTCGCCGACCGGATGAAGTTCTCGGCGTGGGCGATCTTCGTGCCGATCTGGCTGTTCGTCGTCTACGTGCCGGTGTTCAAGTGGGTGTACGGCGGCTGGCTGGGTCAGCGTGGCTCGCTCGACTTCGCCGGTGGCACGGCCATCCACGTCAACGCCGGGATCGCCGCGCTCGCCGCCGTGCTGGTCCTCGGCAAGCGCAAGTCCGAGGGATCGCCGCCGCACTCGATGCCACTGGTGATGATCGGCACCGGCATCCTGTGGTTCGGCTGGTTCGGGTTCAACGCCGGTTCGGCGCTGGCCGCCAACGGCCAGGCCGCCCAGGCGTTCATGAACACGTTCATCGCCGCCGCTGCTGCGGGCTTCGCATGGGTCGTCGTCGAGTGGATCCGTGACGGACACCCGACCAATCTCGGCGCCGCCTCCGGCATCGTCGCCGGCCTCGTGGCGATCACCCCGGCCGCCGGCTTCGTGTCGGGCTCCGGCCCGCTGTTCATCGGCCTGATCGCCGGCGTCGTGTGCTGTTACGCCGTGAAGCTCAAGACCAAGGCGGGCTACGACGACGCGCTCGACGTCGTCGGGGTGCACTGCGTCGGCGGGCTGGTCGGCTCGCTCTGCGTCGGCCTGTTCGCCAACCCGGACTTCTTCCAGAAGGTCGTCGCCGAGGGTGCCGAGGCGGAGACCTACTTCTCGGGTGAGGGCCTGTTCTACGGCGGCGGCCTGCGGCTGTTCGGCGAGCAGGCGTTGGCCAACTTCGCGGCCATCGTTTGGTCGTTCGCGCTGACGTTCGTCATCATGATCGTGCTCAAGAAGACGATCGGCGTGCGCGTCGACGAGAGTGTCGAGCAGACCGGTCTCGACCTCGCACTGCACCGTGAGACCGCCTACCACTCGGAGGTGATGGGGTGAAGCTGATCACCGTGGTCATCAAGCCGTTCAAGCTCGACGACGTGAAGGCCGCCCTGCGCGATGCCGGCGTCGTCGGGATGACGGTCAGCGAAGCACGCGGCTTCGGCCGCCAGGGCGGTCACTCGGAGGTGTATCGGGGCACGGAGTACAACATCGACTTCGTCCCCAAGGTGCGCGTCGAGATCCTCAGCGAGGATGCCGACGTCCCACGTCTGATCGAGGTGATCTCCGGCGCGGCGCAGACCGGCAAGATCGGCGACGGCAAGCTGTGGGTGATGCCCGTCGAGACGATCGTCCGCATCCGCACCGGCGAGCTCGACGCCGACGCGATCTGAGGGTTTCGACACTCGATTCGCTCGCTGCGTTCGCTCATCTCGGTCGAGTTGATCGGAGCGGCCTGCGGCCCACCCCCACCGCGGCGTGAAGTCCACGTCGTGGTGGGGGTGCTTCACCTCGATCTCAGGACGCCTCGCCGGGGAAGCCGGACGTGCCGCTCGACGTAGGCCGCCGGCTGGCGGGGGCCTGCTGTACGTCGAGGTGCCGACGCTCGCCGACCGTGCCACCGTCATCGACCCGGACTGCAGCGACCTCGACGTCCACCTGGACGCTGAGCTCCCCGACACGCCCAGGATCGCTCGCGAGGACGCATCGTGACGGCCCCCGTCGTCAGCGCGGTGGTGTGAGGAGGGAGCGGAGGGTGTCGAGCTGCCGTCCGGTCGGGACGAGATCCGGTGCCGTCTCGGCGACGACGGCCATCCCCGCCTGGGCGAGGAGCGCGAGGACGGCGAGTTGGCGGGCGGTGCCCGGGGTGACGTCGAGCTGCTCGTAGATCTCGGCGAGGAACTCCACTCGTCGTGTCTGGACGCGCCGGACCGTCTCGGCGATCGCAGGGTTGGTCTTCGCCGCTTCCGTCAGTGCCAGGTCGATCCGCCCCGTACCCGGGGTGGCGGCGACGGTGAACAGCCGCTCGAGCCGCGTCGCCGGATCGTCGATCGTCGACAGGTGGGCGATCGCCTCGGTGACGTAGTGGCGCTCCCACAGCTCGACCACGGCGTCGATCAGATCGGCGCGGTCCTTGAAGTGCCAGTAGAAGCTGCCCTTCGTGGTCCCGAGCTGCTTGGCCAGCGGCTCGACGGCCACGGCGGGCATCCCACCTGCTTCGAGCGCGACCAGTGCGGCCTCCGTCCAGTCGGCTCGTGACAGACCAGCTTGACCCTTGACCACGTGGCATACGGTAGCGTATGGATGCGTCGCGGTGTCGTCCCGGTCGCAGCACCGCGGGCGCCGCGGCGGGAATCGCCGCGAGCTCGTCGACCTGCCGACCTGAGACGGCGTCGATCATCGATCGGCCGCTGTACGTGCGGGCGCTCGCCGAACATCAGCCCGATCGACCACCGAGGAGACGGATCTGAACAGACCGTGGATCCCCATCACGCTGGCGGCCGTCGGCCTCCTGCTCGCCGCCTGTGGCAGCGACGACGACACAAGGCGAGCCCGACGACGCAGGCCGCGACGACGCAGGCCGCGACGACGACGGTTGCCGAGCGCCGCCAACGGCCGGGAGTCGCACGTCGCCCTCGGCATGGTCCACGACTGGACGGTTGCCTGACGGGCCAGGCCGACCGCTGGCCGGAGGCGCGGCGAGTGCCGAAGCGCAGCGGAGGCGGCGAGCACGGCAGGCGCAGGGAGCAGCTCCGCTGCGACCGGAGCACGAGCATCAATCAACAGGAGCGACGGCGGTGAAGCTGCGCCAGAGGGCGGCGTAGCGGCCGCCGAGCGCGAGCAGCTCCTCGTGGGTGCCCTGCTCGGCGACGGCGCCGTCGGCGACGAGGGCGATGCGGTCCGCGGTGCGGGCCGTCGGCAGGCGGTGGGCGATGAGCACGGTGGTGCGGTTGCGCGACACCTCGGTCATCGCCCGCTGCACGCGCGCCTCGGTGGCCAGGTCGAGGTTCGAGGTCGCCTCGTCGAGCAGCAGGATCGCCGGGTCGACGAGGCGAGCGCGAGCGAGAGCGATCAGCTGACGCTCGCCCGACGACAGGCTGCGGCCGCGCTCGGTGACCGCCGTCAGGTAGCCGTCGGCGTGACGCACGATCATCTCGTGGGCGCCGACGGCGCGCGCCGCGGACTCCACCTCGGCGTCGCTGGCGTCGGGTCGGCCGTAGGCGATGTTGTCGCGGAGCGTCCCGGTGAACAGGAACGCCTCCTGGGGGACGACGCCGAGCTGGTGGCGGAAGTCGCCGAGCGCGAGGCCGCGGACGTCGAGTCCGTCGACGCGCACCGCTCCGCCGGTGACGTCGTAGAAGCGGGCGATCAGCTTCATCACCGTCGACTTGCCGGCACCGGTCTCACCGACGAGAGCGATGCTCTCGCCGGGCGCGATGCGCAGGTCGAGCCCGGCGAGCACCGGCAGCCCGCCAGTGTTGGCGTAGGCGAAGTCGACGCTGTCGAACGTCACCGCGCCGTCCAGCGCGGGCGGCTCGACCGGGTGGGCGGCCTCTGGTGTGCCCGACGGCGTGGCCATCAGCTCGCTGATCCGCTCTATCGACACGGCTGCCTGCTGCCACGTGTCGAACACCTGCGACAGCTGCTGGATCGGCGAGAAGAACTGGTCGAGGTAGAGCACGAAGGCGATGACGACGCCGGTCGTGACGGTGCCACTGAGCACCAGCTCCCGCCCGGCGCCGAGGACCAGTGCGCTGCCGAGGTCGGCGAGCAGCAGGACGAACGGGAAGTACAGGGCGATCAGCTTCTGCGATGCGTAGCGGGCGTCGAGGTAGCGGCCGTTGATCTCCCGGAACGCGGCGATGTTGCGATCCTCCTGGCGCAGCGCCTGGCCGATGCGCACCCCCGACAGGCTCTCCTGGAAGTCGGCGTTGAGCTCGGAGATGCGGTCGCGAGCGAGCTCGTAGGTGACGACGGCGCGCCGGCGGTACCACCACGTGGCGACGACGAGCGGTGGCAGCACGGCGGCGGCGGCGAGGGCCAGGGGCGGGGAGAGGACGAGCAGCCAGACGAGGACGCCGAGGCACGTCAGCACGCTGACGAACGCGGTGATCAGCCCGGTCTGGACGAGCTGGCTGAGCGCCTCGACGTCGGTGGTCATCCGGGTCATCACCCGGCCGGCCAGCTCGCTGTCGTAGTAGTCGAGCGACAGTCGCTGCAGCTGGGCGAAGATCCGGATGCGCAGCGCGTAGAGCATCCGCTCGGCGGTGCGCCCGGTGACCCACGTGTAGCCGCGGGTGGCGAACCAGTCGCCGATCGCCGCGGCGAGAAAGCCGAGCGACGCCAGCAGGAGCGCGGCCTCGCTGCCCTTGGTGACGCCGCGGTCGATGCCGCGCTTGACGAAGAACGGGCCGAGCAGCGTCAGGCCGGTGTCGACGAGGACGAGCAGCAGGCCGATGCCGAGCGCGCCGCGGAACGGCTGGCTGAACTCGCGCAGCGAGAACCGGCCGGCGGGTGCGTCCATCTCCGCCCGGACGTCGAGGCGGGCGTCGTCGTCGGCGGGTGGGAGACGGTCGAGCGCGGCGAGCAGCTCCGGCGTCGCCGACAGGGCGCCGCTCATGTTCCCGCCTGCCCCGGTTGCCCGCCCCTGCCCGCCGCCCGGGTCGGCGCCGGCCGTCGTCGGCACGCGGAACGTCGCCGCCAACCGCCTCCCGTTCACCCGCTCGTGCGGCCAGTAGGCAGGATCCAGGTCAGCGGACTCGGTCGCCGTGTTGTCGGTCGGCCTGCGGCCGACTTGCCCGGCGGGCTCCAGGTCCGCAGAATCGGTCGCGCCGGACAGCGAGCGCAGCGAGCGGGTCGCTTGGGTCCCCAGGAGGCTTGTGTCGGGCGCACCCGGCGGCGCGACCGTCAGGGAGCCCGCCGGACTGGTCGACCGCAGGTCGACCGTCAAGAACAGCTCGCGGAACGTCGGGCTGTTGGCGACGAGCTCGTCGTAGGTGCCGTCGTCGACGACCCGGCCGCGCTCGACGACGACGATCCGGTCGGCGAGGCGCAGCGTCGACTGGCGGTGGGCGATGAGGATCGTCGTGCGCCGGCCGCCGGCGTACCCGTTGGTCGGTGCGCTGCTGTCGACGACGGTGTGCAGCGCGTCGTGGATGCGCTCCTCGGTCTCGGCGTCGATCGACGATGTCGCATCGTCGAGGATCAGCACCGACGGCTCGGTCAGCAGCGCCCGGGCGAGGGCGATTCGCTGGCGCTGGCCGCCCGACAGCGTCAGGCCGCGCTCGCCGACGATCGTGTCGTAGCCGTCGGGCAGCTGGCGGATGAACCCGTCGGCCTGCACCAGGCGGGCGGCGGCGACGATCTCGTCGTCGGTCGCCTCCGGTCGGCCGTAGGCGATGTTCGCCCGGATCGACTCGGAGAACAGGAACACCTCCTCGAAGGCCACCGCCACGCGGCCGCGCAGCGAGTGCAGCGTGGCGTCGCGCACGTCGACGCCGTCGAAGGTGACCCGCCCGCCGGTGACGTCGTAGAAGCGGGGGAGCAGCATCACCGCCGACGACTTGCCCGCGCCGCTGGCCCCGACGAGGGCGACGGTCTCGCCGGCGCGCACCGTGAGGTCGAAGTCGTCGAGGACGTCGGCGTCGCCGTCGGCGCCCGTGCCGTACCGGGCATGGACGTGTTCGAAGCGGATCTCGTGCTGCAACGGTCCGAGGTCGACCGCGCCGTCGTGGTCGACGATGTGGCTCGGCGTGTCGAGGATGTCGAGCAGCCGCTCGCCGCCGGCGCGGGCCTGCTGGGCGACGGCCAGCGTGGTGGCCACCATCCGCACCGGCGAGACCATCTGCAGCAGGTAGCTGGAGAACGCCAGGAACGTGCCGAGCGTGAGGTGCCCCTCGATCGCCAGCCAGCCGCCGGCGGCGAGCACGGCGACCTGGCCGACGACCGGGATCGACGACAGCGTCGGGGTGAACAGCGACTGGATGCGGACCAGCCGGGCCCGCGAGCGGTACAGGTCGCCGGCGGTGTCGGCGAGGTGCTGCAGCTCGCGGCGCTCCTGGCCGAAGCCCTTGACGACGCGCACGCCGGTGACCGCCTCGTCGACGACGCCGGCCACCTCGCCGGCGCGCTGCTGGGCGTCCCAGGTGGCGGGGAACACGGCGCGGCGCATCTTCAGGCCGACGACGAGCAGCGCCGGCACGATGACGAGGGCGATCAGCGTCAGCGGTGGCGACAGGATCGTCATGACGATCAGGGAGACGACGAGCAGGACGACGTTGCCGAGCAGGATCGGCACGATCGACAGGATCGCCAGCATCATCCCGACGTCGCTCGACGCCCGGGAGACGACCTGGCCGGTGTCCATCCGGTCGTGGGTTCCGAAGTCGAGGCGCTGGAGGCGGTCGAACACCGCGGTGCGCAGGTCGTAGCTGACGTCGAGGGCGACGCGCCCGCCGATCGCCCGGCGCACGAACGAGAGGCAGAACGAGACGAGCCCGGCGGCGACGAGCAGGGCGAGCAGCGGGGCGAGCGGCCGCTTGCTGCTGACGAGCGTGCCGTCGACGATCGTCTTCTCGATCACCGGGGTGAGGGCGACGACGACCTGCCCGACGATCGATGCGCCGACGGCCAGGGCGATGCGCCGGCGATGGATGCGCAGGAACGGCCCGAGCCGGCGCAACCACCCGCCGGCGTCCTTCGGGGCGGGCGTGAGGACTGGCCGGGCGTTCGCCTCGCGCGATGCCGCCGTCGAGATCAGCCCCATCTCCACCCCCGTCTTGTCGCGCCCTGACCGGAAACCTTCCGGTGGAGGCGCGACAAGTCGTGGTTCGGCGCGCGGCCGGTGTCTGGACTTGTCGCGCCCTGACCGGAGACCTTCCGGTGGAGGCGCGACAAGTCGGACGGGTTCAGGGTCACTGGCGAGCCTGCCAGTGGGCGTCGAGGGCGTGGTGCAAGACGGTGAGACCGGCGAGGGCCTTGGCGCGGTCGCGCTCGGCGACGTAGCCGAGGTAGTGCTCCAGCCGTTCGACCAGCGCGGCCTCGGCGGCCTGGCGCGCTGCCACGCCCGCCGGCGTCAGCTCCAGGCCGACGCCGCGGCGGTCGCCCTCGATCTCGACGCGGCGCACCCAGCCGCGCGTCGCCAACCCGTCGAGCAGGCCGGTGAGCGTCGACTTCGACAGCGCGGCCTTCGACGCCAGGCGCCCGGCGCGCTCGGGGCGACGTGCCGATCATCGTCAGGATCCGGTACTGCGCCAGCGTCATCTCCGGCAGGACACGTTCCATGCCGCGCGCCAGCGAGGCGACGGTGAGCACGGCGCGGGGGAGATCGTCCACGCCCGTGAGGTTACCGAACTGTTCGGGAACCGAACAACATCAATGGCCGGTGTACCGCGGCTCCCGGCGCTCGGTGAAGGAGCTCACGCCCTCCATGTGGTCGTCGGTCTCCCAGAGGACGTCGCCCATCGCCTGCTGGTACTCGCCGAGTGTCGTCCACGGCATCTCGAAGCTCTTGTGCACGGCCCGCTTGATCAGCTGCTGGGCGAGCGGTGGCCCGGCGGCGATCCGGCGGGCCATCGCCAGCGACTCGTCGAGCAGCGACGCGTCCGGGACGACCTTCGACACCAGCCCGATCCGCTCGGCCTCGGCGGCGTCGATCAGGTCGCCGGTGAACATCAGCTCGTAGGCCTTCGACAGGCCGACGAGCTGGCGGAGGATGAACGTCCCGCCGATCGTGCCCATCACCGCCCGGCGGGTGAAGAACCAGCCGAACCTGGCGGACTCGGCGGCGATGCGGATGTCGCAGTACAGGGCGATGTCCATCCCGTAGCCGACGGCCGCGCCGTTGACCGCGGCGATCGTCGGCTTCTGCAGCCCGAAGATGATGTCGAGGCCCGGCTCGCCGTGCCGGATCCGGTCGATCTGGCGGGTGCGCTTGCGCGCCGATCGATCTTCGGCGAGGAAGATCGCCTGGAAGTCGTCGCCGGCGCAGAAGCCACGGCCCTCACCGGTGATCAGCAGGCAGCGCACCGCGTCGTTCCGGCGTACGTCGTCGATCGCCTCGCGGATCTCCTCGCCGGTCTGCGGCCTGATGGCGTTCATCACCTCGGGCCTGGCGAACGTCAGCGTGGCCACCCCGTCGTCGGCCACCTCATAGCGAACATCGGTCATCGCCCGGTCGTAGCACCGACCGCGGCGCAGGCGCCATGTGGGTGATGACCGCCGCGGGCTTCAGACCGCGGCCCCCGCCGGGCTGGGACACCGAGCTTCTTCGTCGGCGAGGTCGACGGCGGCGGGATCGAGGGGCGCTCGTCGGGCTTGGGGATCAGCCAGGTGATGCCGAGCGAGATCAGCACCGCCGAGGCGGCGAAGACCAGCGGCGTGCGCGCCCCGATCGAGATGGCGTCGACGAACAGGCGCTCCAGCAGGCTCGTCTCGGCGGCTGTCGCCGTCGGCGGCGGCACGAACGTCACGCCGCTGGCGCGGATCGTGCTGACGGCCGCGTCCTGCACGCCGGGGCTCAGCGCCGTCGCCCCGTTGACGCGGTGGACGGCGACGGCGATCGTGCGTGACGACAGCAGCGTGCCGATCACGGCGATGCCGATCGAGAAGCCGACCTGGCGGGCCGTGTTGTTCGCCCCGCCGGCGGCGCCGGACTTCTCCGGGGAGACGTCGGAGAGCACGACGTTGGTCAGCTGGGCCACCGACAGGCCGAAGCCCAGCCCGTAGAAGATCAGGCCGGGGAGCAGCCGGGGGAACGTGATGTCCGGCCCGAGGGAGAAGGCGATGTACAGGAACGCCGACGCCGCCGACGCCAGCCCGATGCGGATCACCGGCAGCACGCCGATGCGGTGCGCGAGCCGGCCGCCGATCTGCGCACCGACGAGGACCATCAGCCCGAGCGGCAGCTGCCACAGCCCGTTCTCCTGGGCCGACAGGTGCTTGCCCTCCTGCAGGAAGATCGGCAGCACGAACGACAGCCCGAACTGGCCGAGCGACATCACCACGGTGACGAGCAGGCCGTAGCGGAAGCCGAGGTGGCGCAGCTCGCCGAACGCGAACAGCGGCGCGGCGTCGCGCCGCTCCTTGGCCCGCTCGACGAGCACGAAGCCGGTCAGCAGCGCGACGGCGGCGACGAACGCGGCGACGACGATCGACACCGGCATCGACACCGGCCACACCGTCATCGCGCCGATCGTGAAGCCGCGCAGCGGCGCCCACCACCCGTACGTCGCGCCCTCGCTGAGGCCGAACACCAGCAGGAACATGCCGGTGGCGATCAGCACCGCGCCGGGGACGTCGAGCGGCTCGCGGTGCTGCTTGCGCTCGCCCTTCGCCATGAACAGCAGTGCGCCGACGATCGCCAGCGGCGTGACGATCACGTTGATCCCGAACGCCCAGCGCCACGAGAGGTTCGACGTCAGGACGCCGCCGATCACCGGGCCGAGCGCGCCGCTGGCGCCGCCGACCGCGCCCCACAGGGCGAACGCCGTGGCCCGCTCGCGGCCGACGAACGAGGTCGACAGGATCGCCAGCGTCGCGGGCATCATCAGCGACGCCCCCATGCCCTCGATGATCGCCTCGCCGACGATGAGCATCGCCACGTTCTGCGACAGCCCGGCGAGCAGCGAGCCGGTGCCGAACATCGCCGCGCCGATGACGAACATCCGCCGGTGGCCGAAGATGTCGCCGAGGCGCCCGCCGATGATCAGCAACGAGGCGAACGTCAGCGCGTAGCCGGTGATCACCCATTGCAGGCTCGGCAGCGTCGTGTCGAACTCACGCAGGATCGTCGGGATCGCGACGTTCAGGACCGTCGTGTCGAGGGCGACGATGACCACCGCCATCGTGACGACGGCGAGCGAGACCCATCGTCGTGGATCCTGCCCGGGTTCGATCCGGCCGAACGTAGTGCGCCGCCGGCGCTGCGCCGGCAGCGACCGCGTCGTGGGTCAGCGGACGAGCGCCGGCACCTCGTCGGCGTCGTCGAGGCCGGCGAGCGGTGGCTTGAACAGCAGGCGGTCGAGGATCACGAACTGGGCGATCCAGACGGTGCCGAACGCGGCGAGGTTGGCGACGATCGACACGACGGCGGTCTCGCCGTGGCCCCAGCCGGCGCGCTCGGCGACGGCACCGGCGGCGCCGACGGCGAGGGTCGACAGGACCAGCCCGGTGACGGACAGGGCGACGAACGGCAGGATCTGGCGGCGCACGCTCGGCCGGCCGGTGACGCCCCACACCCAGCGGCGGTTCATCTCGAACGACGGGACGATGCCGGCGAGCGTGGCGACGACGTTGGCCGGTGCCGGTCGCATCGCCCCGCTGGCGACGAGCGCGGTGAGGATCAGCAGGCTGGTCCCGGTGGCGACGACCGACGTGGTGGCGTACCGAGCCAGTTGAGCGGCCCGCCGGCGTAGCACCGGCGTGAGCGCGGTCACGAGAGCACCTCGTGACCGGTCGACCGTGCGACCGCCAGGGAGCCGGGCGACGATGGGGAGGCGCCGGCGACGCCATCGGGGCACAGCCCCCGAGCGATGACCGTCACGACGTCGCTCCGGCCGTCAGGTCGTAGACGGTGGTGCCGCCGATCGTCGTGGCGGCGAAGTTCGACTCGACCCACTGCGTGATCGCGCTCGACGCCGAGGAGCCGCTCCGGCCGCCGGAGCCGCTGGGGATGAAGTAGTGGATCCGTCCCTCGGCGACGTACTGCTGGAACACGGCCAGCGTCGGCCATGGGTCGGTGCCGTTGAACCCGCCGATCGCCATGACTGGCTCCTCGCTGGCCAGCTGGTAGCCGGCGGCCTGGTTGGCGCCGATCGTCGCCGCCACCCACGTGTAGTCATCGGCGTGGTCGGCGAGCGCGGCGGTCAGTTCGGTCGACGGCGAGCTGGCACCCAGGATCCCGCCGATGCTGCCGCCACCGTTACCGCTACCGCGGTTGCCGCGAGCGCTCGTCGCCGTCCCGGTCGAGTTGCCGGATGTCGTCGAGTTGCCGGATGTCGTCGAGTTGCCGGATGTCGTCGAGTTGCCCGATGTCGTCGAGCTGCCGCCCGAAGACGTCGCGCCGCGTCCGCCGTCGTTGTTGCTGCCGCTGCCGCGGTTGCCGCCGCCGCTCGGCGCCGTCCCGGTCGAGCCGCCGGCCGCCGTCGAGCGGTTGCCGCCGCCGGGGAACGTCCCACCGCCACCGCCACCGCCACCGCCACCGCCACCGCCACCGCCACCGCCACGGCTGGTGCCGCCACCGAAGCCGCCGAAGCGACCTGTGGTCGGCGCGGCTGTCGGCAGCGCTCCCGAGTGCGGTACCTCGGCGGTGGCGATCGACGCTGCGGTCGGCGCGGCCAGCCCGGCGAGGATCGCCGCGCTCAGCGCGACCGCTCGTCCGCCCTTGCCGATGTGATCGGCGGCGAGCACACCGACGATGCCGACGATCGCGGCGATCAGCACGAGCGGCTGCAGCCACTCGTTCCAGCCGGGCGTGCGCTCCAACAGCTGCACCGTCCACCACGCCGTCAGGCCGATCACCGCCGCCAGGCCGATGCGGGCGAACCAGTTGCCGCGCCGGCGCCACAGCGTGACCCCGCCGATGCCGACCAGTGCGCCGAGCGCCGGGGCGAGTGCGACCGTGTAGTACTCGTGGATGATCCCTTCGCCGAGGCTGAACACCAGCCCGGTGACGACCAGCCAGCCGCCCCACAGGATCAGCGCGGCCCGGGTGCGGTCGGTGCGCTTCGCCCGCCACGTCAGCACCAGCCCGAGGCCGAGCAGCGCCAACGCCGCCGGCAGCAGCCATGAGGCCTGGCCGCCGAAGCTGGTGTTGAACAGGCGCAGCCAACCGGTCTCGCCCCAGCGGCCGCTGTTGCCACCGCCGCCGCCGACGCTGCCCGTCTCGTCGCCGGTCAGCCGGCCGAAGCCGTTGTAGCCGAAGATCAGGTTGAGGATGCTGTTGTCCTGCGACCCGCCGATGTACGGCCGCCACGACGCCGGCACGAGCTCGACGATCGCCACCCACCAGCCGAAGCTGGCGACGAACACCACCGTCGCCACGGCGAGCTGGCGGACCCGCCGCCAGAACCCGGTCGGCGCGGCGATCAGGTAGACGAGCCCGAACGCCGGCAGCACCAGCGCGGCCTGCAGCATCTTGGTCAGGAAGCCGACGCCGACCATCGCGAACCCGAGGGAGAGCCACCGGCCGCTGGCGTTCTCGAGCGCCCGGGTGACGCAGTACGCGCCGATCGTCAGCACGAGCACGAGCAGCGCGTCCGGGTTGTTGAAGCGGAACATCAGCGTGGCGACCGGCGTCAGCGCCAGCACGGCGCCGGCGAGCAGGCCGGCGGCGGCCCCGAACCAGCGCTTGACGGTGGCGTACAGCACGCCCACGCAAGCGACGCCCATCAGCGCCTCGGGGACGAGGATGCTCCACGACGACAGCCCGAACAGCCGCACCGACAGGCCCGTGATCCACAGCGACGCCGGCGGCTTGTCGACGGTGATGAAGCTGGCCGCGTCGCTGGCCCCGAAGAACCACGCCTTCCAGCTCTGGGAGCCCGCCTGGGCGGCGGCCGAGTAGAACGAGTTCGCCCAACCGGACGCGCCGAGGCCCCACAGGTAGAGCACCGCGGTGGCGGCAAGCAGCGTGAACAGCGCAGGGCGGGCCCATCGCGGATCGCCCGCACCGTCGTGCTCACTCGTCGTCGGGTCGAGCTCGACGAGGGACGGCTCGTCGAGCTCGAGTGTGTGAGCCTCGGACTCCAGCGTCAACGCCATGAGGGCCACTGTCGGTCAACGGCCTTGAGGCCCGCTGTGCCGCTCCTGAGAGTTCGGTGTGAACCGGCGGCCGGCTCACACCGACGCGACGCGGCGGCGGGCAGCTCAGTCGAGTGTCGCTTCGATGAGACGACCGTCGGCGACGTCGAACACGAAGCCGCGGATCCGGTCCTTGTGGAGGATGAACGGGCTGACCTGCAGCCGGCGGATCGACTGGCGCACGTCCTGGAACGGATCCCTGAAGGCCTCCAACGCCCACGCCGGGCGGATGCCGGTCTCGACCTCGAGGTCGTCCTTCAGGTTCTCGCCGAAGATCTTCTGCAGCCCGCAGTCGGTGTGGTGGAGGAGCAGGATCTCACGGGTGTTGAGCAGCCGCTGGGAGATGACCAGCGAGCGCACGACGTCGTCGGTGACGACGCCGCCGGCGTTGCGGATGACGTGCGCCTCGCCGGGGCCGAGGCCGAGCATCGCGAAGATGTCCATGCGACTGTCCATGCAGGCGACGACGGCGAGGTGGCGCATCGGCTCGAGGGCGAGCTCGGCGGCGGCATCCTGGTAGCGGGCGACGTACTTGGCGTTGTTGGCCAGCAACTCGTCGGCGCTGGGCTCGAAGACGGCGCTCATGGGCTCGACGGTAGTTGCCGGCGCGCTCGAGTTCTCACTGCTCGAAGGACGCGAGTAGGGAAGGCCCATGAAGCTGTCCGTCGAGTTCCCCAGCGTCGCCTACCGCGAGGGTCCGGAGAGGGTGGTGGAGCTGGCACGGTCGATCGAGGACATCGGCTACGACGACCTGGCGATGTTCGATCACGTCGTCATGGGTTACCCGACGACCACCCGCAAGGCGCCGATGTACCCGTCGCAGATGCCGATCCTCGAGGCGTTCGTCACGCTCGCCTACGTCGCCGCGGTGACGTCGCGGGTGACGCTGTCGACGGAGGTGCTCGTGCTGCCACAGCGCCAGGCGACGCTCGTCGCCAAGCAGGTGAGCACCCTCGACACGTTGTCGGGCGGGCGGATGCGCCTCGGCGTCGGCGTCGGCTGGCAGGACACCGAGTACGAAGCGCTGGGGGAGGATTTCGCCACCCGCGGCCGGCGGATGGACGAGACGATCTCCTACCTGCGCGCCTGCTGGGGCGACGAGCGGATCCAGCAGCGCGGCGCCCGCTTCCTCGCCGACGAGATCGCCATGGAGCCCAAGCCACCGCAGGGCGAGCGCCTGCCGATCTGGGTCGGCGGGCTCGGCCCGGTGGCGCTGCGCCGCGCCGGCGAGCTGGGCGACGGGTGGATGGGCATGGCCGCCGGCTCCGACGACGACATGCGCGCGGCGATCGCCGCGATCCGCGAGCACGCCTCGGTCGCCGGGCGTGATCCGGCGTCGATCGGGATGCAGGCGATGCTCGCGCCGCCGCCGAGCGACTCGGGCGGCAAGACCTTCTACCAGGACCACGGCCGTGTGGTCGCCCGCGCCGAGCAGCTCGCCGGCATCGGCTTCGAGTGGATCGCCCTCAACGCCACGGCGATCTTCCAGGCGGGAGCGCGCAGCACCGCCGAGATCGCCGATCAGCTCGGCGCGTTGCACACGAGGCTGCGTGCCGCCACTGGCTGACGCCCTTTCGACGCTCGATTCGCTCGCTCATCTCGGTCGAGCTTCGAGGATCAGGCTGCGGCCGTGCCCAGCTTGCAGTGCGCCTCACGGAGACCGTGTCGGCGCACCACCCCCACACGCGGCCGAGGTCCGTGGCCGGCGTGTGAGGTGCTGGTCAGTCGGTGGCGAGGGTCGACATGCGGACGGGGCGCAGGCGCTGGGTGACGGCGGAAGCGGCGAGGGCGCCGGCACCGACGAGGAGCGGCACGACGGCGACGCAGCCGAACGCCACGGCCCAGGGGAACACGACGTGAGCGCTCTCACCGCGACGCTCGGCGACGACCGCGGCGATGGGCACGAACCCGGCCGGCACGGCGAGCAGGCCGCCGACGAGGGCCAGCAGCACGGCCTTGGTGGCGGCGACGATGGCCGCGGTGAACGCCAGCGCCGCGGCGACGACGACGGTGGTGTCGATCAGCGCGCGGCGCGGCGGATCTTCGGGTGGCCAGGCCATCGACACGTACACGCCGGTGGATCGCGTCACCGTGTCGAACGGGCCGTTCGAGTAGCCGAACGCGTCGCTCAGCCGGGTGCGCGGCTCACCGGCCAGGTCATGTGGCGCGACGAGCAGCAGGCCGGAGTCGCCGATCGTGAAGCCGAGCTCCTCCGCCCTGGCCGGCGTGATCAGCGGGAGGCCGACGACGGTGTTCCACTCGGGTCTCGTCGTGGCGGCGACGTCGAAGGCCAGCGGCCCGGTCTCGGTGTTGGCGACGACGTGCTGCACCGCCGAGGCGTCGCCCGGTACCGGATCTCGGTCGGGGAGGTACGGCGGGAAGGCGAGGACGCCGACGGTGTCGAGCGCGTGCCGGTCGGCGTCCGACACGGCGAGTGCGTCGAGCAGGTCGGGATCGGCGACGGTGAAGATCGACGTCAGCAGGGTGTTCTCGATCGGCGGCGAGCCGGTGAGCGGCTCGGGTCCCGGGTCGTAGCCGGCCGAGCGCACCGTCAGCATGGTGGTGCCGGGCACGATGGCCTGCAGCCGGGCCGCCGCGTCGGCCGGTGGCGGGCTGAACACCGGCGGCGGTGGGTTCTCGCCGTAGGCGACGCCGTCGACCACGGTCGGCGGGCCCGGCGGTGGCGGGTCGAAGTCGTAGGTGCCCAGCAGCGCGAGGTGGAGGTCGTTGCGGAAAGGTGGCGCGGCGTCGGTCCAGGACGCGGCCGCCAGCGTGGCGATGCCGACCGACAGCGCACCGGCGGCGGCGATGGCCGACACCACCGCGGCGCTGCGAGTCCGCGTCCTCGCCAGGCTGCGCGCCGCGAGGCGCGTCGTGCCGGCGACTCGTTCGCCGGCGACTCCGAACACCGCGACGATCGCCGGGCTGAGGCAGCACACCGCGGCCAGCACGGCGACGCCGCCGAGCACCACCACGGCGGCCGACAGGTTGGCGCTGCTCGTGCTGTCGCGGCCGACGATCGCGCCGAGCGCCACCAGCGCGGTGCCGGCTACCCCGAGCAGGAGCCCCGCCGGGACCACGGCTCGCGGGACGCGGCCGAGCGGCACTCGTCCGGCGAGGGCGCTGAGCACCGGGATGCGGGTGACGGTGCGCGACGGGACGAACGCGGCGACCGTCGCCGCGACCACGCCGGTGAGCACGATCACCACGAGGTCACCCGGCGCCACGACGACGCCGTCCAGCCGACCTGATCACCGAGACCCCGTCCGCCGCCGACGTCGTCGAGCGCATCGCCGCCGAGGCCGTCCGTCACGGGCGCCGCATCGCCGACCTCGTCGAGCCCGACGCCTGATCGCGTCGGCAACGATGTAGCATGCTCTGTGCTACATTGATGGGATGGAACGGATCGGGGTGCGCGAGCTGCGCCAGAACGCTTCGAAGTACCTGGCGCTGGTCAAGGAGGGGCAGGTCGTCGAGGTCACCGACCGGGGCTCGCTCGTCGCATTGCTCGTGCCACCGGAGCCCTCCCGTCAGGCGCGGGATCGTCTGGTGGCCGCCGGGCGATTGATCCCGGCGTCGCAACCCACGGGGCGCATCCGGTCACCTCGCCCCGTGCGGTCACGGGACGGTGAGGCGACCAACCAGGAGCTGCTCGATGCCGAGCGTGGGGATCGGGTGTGATCTACCTCGACTCGTCGGCGTTGATGAAGCTGGTGCGGGAGGAGGCGGAGACCGAGGCCCTGCGCGAATGGCTCGTCGATCGGCCAGGGGTGCCGGTGGTCACCAGCGAGCTGGGCCGGATCGAGGTGCTGTGTGCCGCTCGCCGTGTCGGCTCCGAGGCCTTGGTCGAGGCGCGCGCCGCCGTCGGCGACGTCGATCTCGTCCCGCTCGACCGCAGCGTGCAGGACGTTGCCTGCGAGATCGGGGGAGCGTCGTTGCGGACGCTCGACGCGCTGCACCTTGCCTCGGCCGTCCTCTTGGGTGACGACCTCACCGTCCTCGTCGCCTACGACGACCGGCTCCTCGACGCGGCCCGCGATGTCGGCTTGCCCGTCGCCACACCCCGACCCTGATCGGAGCACGAGGCGTGGGGAGTCGTGCGAGGAGCGGCGAGCGCCGAAGCGGAGCGGAGGCGGCGAGCACGGCAGGCGAAGGGAGCCGCTCTGCGGCGACCGGAGCACGGACGTCTCGGATCAGTCGACGGGGAGGCCGAGGCGGCGGGCGAGGACGAGGCGCTGGATCTCGCTGGTGCCCTCGCCGATCTCGAGGATCTTGGCGGCGCGGTCCATGCGGGCGACGAGCGTTTCCTCCATGAACCCGGCGCCGCCGAACACCTGGGTGGCGGTGCGCGTCGCGCCGACGGCGGCCTCGGTGGCGTGCAGCTTGGCCATCGACGCGGCCTCGCCGATCGGTCGGCCCTGGTCCTTGAGCCACGCCGCCTTGTGGACGAGGTTGCGCGAGCTCTCGACGGCGACGGCGAGGTCGGACAGGGCGAACGCGACGGCCTGGTTGGTGCCGATCGGCCGGCCGAACGCATCGCGCTCCCTCGCGTAGGCGACGGCTTCGTCGAGGCACGCCCTGGCGCAGCCGAGGGCCAGGGCGGCGGTGGCGATGCGCCCGTCGTCGAGGACGTGTCCGGCGACGCGTCGAACGTCGAACGCAGCGTCGGCCAGTCGTCGCCCGCGCCGGCCGATCGTGGGCAACCTTCGTTCGTGCCGCGTCGCTGACGACGCTTCCGGCGCATGCCGCCGCGACACGAACGAGCCGGAGCGGGATGGGGGTGGCGGGCTCCGTTTCGCTCAGCTCGGTTCGAGCTCGGGGACGGCGGCCGGCTCGACGGGCGGCGGCACGTCGGCCGGGCGCGCCGCCCGCCACCGCACGCGCACGGCTCTTGCACCTGCCTCGACGACGCGCACCACGAGATAGGCGGCGGCGAGCACCATCGACGCCACGACGCCGTCGAGCCACCAGTGGTTGGCGGTGGCGACGACGGCCACCACGGTGAGCACGGGGTGGGCGAGGACCGCCCATCGCCACCTGCTGGTGCCGACGGTGACGGCGACGACGCCGACGAGCACCGCCCAGCCGACGTGCAGCGACGGCATCGCCGCCAGCTCGTTGGAGATCCCGCTCCCGCCGGGGCCGTACACGGACAGGTGGTACATCAGCCCGGCGTCGACGAAGCCGAGCTCGGGCAGGAACCGCGGCGGCGCCACCGGGATCGTCTGGATCGCCAGGCAGCCGGCGATCGACAGGGCCAGCGTCCAGCGGATGCGGCCGTAGCGGTCACGGTGCTGCCAGAACAGCCAGACCAGCAGCAGCCCCATCGCCGGGACGTGCATGCCGCCGTAGTAGACGTCGAGGAAGCGCATGACGACGCCGTTGTGCAGGAACGCGTGCTGCAGCGCCAGCTCGCTCGGCAGTCCGATCGCCTGCTCGAAACGGTACAGCGAGTGGGCCCGGTCGATGGCCCCGGCCGTCTCGGTGACCGCCCGCTCGTGGACCCACTGCCAGATCCCGTAGAGCGTGAACATCAGCACCAGCTCGCCAACGGTGAGCCGTGCCACCCGCAGCCAGCGCTGCGACGGTCGCGTCGCGACGAGTGCCATCAGCACGACCGCCAGCACGACGGCCACCTGGAACGCCGTCTGCCAGGGCAACCACATGGGCTCCTGACGTTACAACCGGTGGTCTCGGCGCCGGTCTCCGACGATCAGACCACGTACACCACGGTCCCGATGTCGGCCCAGTCCCAGACGAACTTGGCGTCGAGGTTGTTCTGGCGCTGGCAGCCGCCGGACAGGCGGGTGCCGAGCTCGGCGTCGGTCTGGTACGGAGTGCCGTCGGAGACGTGGATCGGGATGCCGTGGAAACCGATCGCCCCGATCGCCGTCTTCTGCCAGCGGACCATCATCGGCAGGATCGCCTTGCCGTTCCACGCCGTGGACTGCACCGACTTGCTGTACACCTTGTGCAGGCCGGGCTCCTCGTTGTTGTACTTGCTGCCCGACACCAGCCAGGAGCGGATGATCGAGCCGTCGCTGTCGACGGCCCAGACCCGCTGGCCGGTTCGGCTGTACACCAGGCGCCGACCCGAGCCGGAGTCCTCCGGCAGCGGTGGGGCGTCCGCCCCGGTCGACGCCACTGGCGACAGCAGGTGCCCGGTCGAGTCCTTCGCGCCGGCCGCCGGTGCGGGGGTGTGGGTGACCAGCGACTCCTCGTCGGGCCAGACGCCCAGCGCCAAGCCGGTCTCACGGCCGACGACGCCGTCGACGAACATGTTCGGATCGGAGCCCTGCAGCTTGCGCACGGCCTCCTGGGTGGCGCTGTCGAACGTGCCCGTGGCCGAGCCGCTGAGCAGGCCCTTGGCGATCAGCGCGTCCTGGATGCACGACACGCTGTCGCCGGTGTCGCCCAGGCGGGCACTGCGCACGGTCATCGTGCAGTCGCCGGCGGTGCCGGGCTCGGCGCCCTCGGCGTCGGTCACGTCCTGCTCGCCGCCGGCGACCGTGGTGGTGGCTGCGTCCGGGTCGGCGGCGACGCTGCTCGCGCTCGCATCGGCGACGCTGTCATCCGTGCCAGCGGCTGCGGCAGCATCGGCGACCGTGGTGCCGGCCGCGTCGGCGGTGGCCGCCTGCGTGCCGGGGTCGGCGGCGGCGAGCGTCGTGCCGCCGTCCTTGCCGTTGCCCATCAACATCAAGGCACCGCACAGCAGGACCGCGGCGACGGCGACGACGAGCAAGCCGCGCAACTCCGGCCGCAGCCGGTCGAGCGCCGATCGGGACGTTCGCTTGTGCATGCGTGATTCGCTCGCTTCGTGCCCGAGCCGCGGGCGCGTCGGGGGTGCGGGTGAGACCCGCCGATGGTACCAGTGGTTGGCGCCGAACTCCGGCACCCGCGGCGCCCGCGTGTGACGGTCAGGCCGCGGCGGGTGGCGGCGCGGCCCGTTCGGCGGTGCCGTGGGGGAGCGCCCGGCGGCTGATCACCTCGTCGACCAGGCCGTAGCCGATCGCCTGCTCGCCGCGGACGATGTAGTCACGGTCGATGTCCGCCGTGATCCGTTCGGGTGGTTGCCCGGTCGCCTCGACGAGCACGTCGACCATCCGCCGGCGCATCTCGACCATCTCGGCCACCTGGATCTCCATGTCCGTCGACTGCCCCTGGGCGCCGCCATGGGGCTGGTGGATGAGGACGCGGGCGTTCGGCAGGGCGAAGCGCTTGCCGGGGGCGCCGGCGGCGAGCAGCACGGCGGCCGCGGACGCGGCCTGGCCGACGCAGATGGTGGCGACGTCGGCGTTGATGAACCGCATCGTGTCGAGGATCGCGAACAGGCCGATCATGTCGCCGCCGGGGCTGTTGATGTACAGCTCGATGTCCCGGTCGCCGTGCTCGCTCTCGAGGTGGAGGAGCTGGGCGACGATCAGGTTGGCGACCTGGTCGTCGATCGCCGTGCCGAGGAAGACGATGCGGTTGGCCAGCAACCGGGAGTAGATGTCGAACGCCCGCTCGCCGCGGTTGGTCGACTCGATGACGGTGGGGACGAGCACGGGCACCTCCGAGTGCAACGGTTGAGTTGCATGTGGACGGTACCGTGCCGGCACCCCTAGTGCAACTCATCGGTTGCTCCTGCGGATGGTCAGGACGGCGACGTCGACGGACGGGCGAGGCGAGAACGCCGACCGGGGGATGCGGGCGTCGACGGAGGCGTGCAGGCCGGGCGGCAGCCGCCGGGTCAGGATCCGCCGCGCGGTGTGCAGCGGGACGACGAGGTCGGCGCGGCGCAGCGCCACCTGTGGTTGCGTCAGCAGGCGGACCGTCCCGGCGACGATCGCGAACGGCGGGTTGGCGACGACGGTGAACGGCCGGCGCGGCAGGCGCAGCTGCGTGATGTCGGCGCGCACCACGGTGACGGGATCGCCGGCAAACCGGGCGCGCAGCTGGGCGACGCGCTCGGGGTGCAGCTCGACGGCGACGACGTGGGCGCCGGCGGCGACGAGCGGCGCCGTCAGCGCGCCGGTGCCGGCGCCGAGGTCGACGACGAGATCACCGGGGCGAACCCCGGCACGGGCGACCAGGTCGGCCGCCCAGTGGTCAGCGAGCCGGTGCCATCCCCAGCGGATCGGTCCGGGCGGTCGCCCGGCCACGGAGCACCATCACCGTGATCATCCGCCGAGCCTCGCGGCCGCGGCGGTGCAAGGTCCACCGGTTTTCGACGGCGCGATCGTGCGTCGGGTTCGGTTCTCGACGCTCACGACGGCCGGATCGGCGCGATCGTGCGTCAAGGTCCGGACACGCGGGTGCAACTCGGAGGTTGCGGTAGCGTCGGGGCATGGACGACCTGGTGGTGGAGCGGACCGTCGAGCTCGACGTCGATCACGAGCAGTTGTGGGCGCTGATCGCCACCCCGGAGGGCTGGCGGGACTGGCTGGTCGACGAGGCGCAGCTCGTCGACGGGGCCGGCATCGTCGTCGACGGCGGCGTCGCCCGCCACGTGCGCGTCGACGACGTGGTCGAGGGCCGGTCCGTCGGGTTCACGTGGTGGGAGGACGACGACCCGGCCTCGATCTCGCACGTTCGCCTGACGATCGGCGACGACGGCGCGCTGCACGTCGCCGAGCGCCTGCTCGCCGAACCACGCACCGCCGAGGCCAAGCTCGCCTGGGAGGTGCGGGTCTGCTCGCTGTGGGCCTGCACCGTCGCCGCCGCGCTGGTGTGAGCGCGGCTGCGGTCGCCGGCACGCCGGAGAGCCCGCTCGACGCGCTGTTCGGGGCACTCGCCGATCCGACGCGGCGGGCGATCGTCGTCGACCTCGTCCGCAACGGGCCGCGCTCGGCCACCCGCCTGGCGGCTGGCGGTCCGCTGACCCGTCAGGCCGTCGTCAAGCACCTGCAGGCGCTGGAGGCGGCCGGGCTCGTCGCCTCCCAGCGGGTCGGTCGCGAGGTGCTGTTCCGGGCGACGCCCGAGCCGCTCGCCGCCGCCGTCGGCTGGCTGCTCGGCGCCGGGGCGACGTGGGACCGGCGCATCGACCGCCTCCGGGCGCGCACCACGTCCGCCGAGCGTTGAGCAAGGATCGTGAGCATGCTCGACCACCTCAGCATCCAGTGCGCCGACGTCCGTGCCGCAGCGGCGTTCTACGACGCCGTCCTCGCCCCGCTCGGCGGCACGCGGGTGATGGACTTCGGCACCGTCGTCGGCTACGGCACGACGTTCCCCGACTTCTGGCTCGGCCCGTGTGAGCACGCCGGCGCGCCCGCCGGTCAGCCGCCGCACATCGCCTTCACCGCACCCGACCGCGCCGCCGTCGACGCGTTCCACGCCGCCGCGCTTGCCGTCGGCGCCGAGAGCCTCCACGCCCCGAAGGTCTGGCCCGAGTACCACGAGCACTACTACGGCGCGTTCGTGCGCGACCCCGACGGCAACAACGTCGAGGCCGTCTGCCACGCCCCCGCCTGACCAGTCCTGACCGCCGATCGAAGATGCGGCGAGCGCCGAAGCGCAGCGGCGGCGGCGGGCACGGCAGGCGCGGGGAGCAGCTTGGCCGCGACCTGAGCACGAACAAGGGGGCTATCCCCACCACCGCCTGGTGGGGTCGCCGGATGGGCGGATCGTGCTCGGCCCTTCACGCTGGCGGCATGATCTCGTCGATGGGTGTGGGGCCGGGCTGATGTTCCTCGTGCGTTGGTACCGGCCGGTGTTCCAGGCTCGGACCTGGAAGGAGACGGCGGCGCTGCTCGCCTGCCTGCCGCTCGGCATCACCTGGTTCACGGTCATCGTCACCGGCCTGTCGGTGTCGGCCGGGCTGCTGGTCACGCTGACCGGCATCCCGCTGCTCGTGGCGACCGTGGCGTTCGGCCGCGTGATCGGGGTCGTCGAGCGGGGCAAGGCCAGGGCGCTGCTCGGCGTCGACCTCCCGCCGTTCCCGACGCAGCGCGCCCGGCCCGGCGACAGCTGGTGGAAGAAGGCGTGGCGGCGCGCCGGCGACGGCCCGTCGTGGCGTGGCGTCGCCTACGGGCTCCTCGCCCTGCCGCTCGGGATCGTGTGGTTCACGTTCGCCGTCACGCTGTGGTCGATCACCTTGTGGTGCGCGCTCTGGTGGGGCTTGGTCTGGATCCCCGGCGACACCCTGTTTCGCGTCAACGCCGGCTACGTCCTCGAAGGGTGGGGTCGCCTCGGCGCGGCGGCCGGCTACACCGCCGTCGGCTTGCTGATGCTGGCGCTCACGCCGCGGATCATCCATGGTCTTGCCGCCGCCGAGCGTGGCATCATCCGCGGTCTGCTGTCGCCGAGCGACGAGCAACTGCTCACCCAACGGGTGGAGGAGCTGACCGTGTCCCGTGACGCCTCGGTGGAGGGCTCGTCGACGGAGCTGCGGCGCATCGAGCGCGACCTCCACGACGGCGCCCAGCAGCGCCTCGTCGCGCTGGCGATGGATCTCGGGATGGCCAAGGAGCGCCTGGCCCGAGACGACGATCCGGCCGGCGCCTACGAGCTGGTCGGGCGGGCGCACGACGAGGCCAAGGCGGCGATCGGCGAGCTGCGCAACCTGGTGCGCGGCATCCACCCGCAGGTGCTCACCGACCGCGGGCTCGACGCCGCGCTGTCGGCGCTGGCGGCGCGCAGCACGGTGCCGGTGACGGTCGACGTCGATCTCCTCGAGCGGCCGCCGGCGGCGATCGAGGCGTGTGCCTACTTCGTCGTCGCCGAGTCGCTGGCCAACCTGTCCAAGCACAGCGGGGCGACGAAGGCCAGCGTGCGCGTCGAGCAGTTCGGCCCGTCGCTGCTGATCGACGTGCGCGACGACGGCCGCGGCGGCGCCGTCGAGCACCCCGGCGGCGGCCTGTCCGGCCTGCGCGACCGGGTGGCCGCGGTCGAAGGCACGTTCAACCTCTCCAGCCCCAAAGGCGGCCCGACCGTGGTCCACGTCGAACTGCCATGGACGAAGTGATGTCGGCGCTCGCCGCCACCGCTCGCGCGTGCGGGGGTGGTGCGGAGGGGGCGCTCCGCGATCCCCCTCCTCGAAGCTCGACCGAACGGAGAGAGCGAGCGCAGCGAGCGAACGAGAGAGGTCGAAACTGATGCGTGTTGTCATTGCCGAGGATTCGGTGTTGTTGCGGGAGGGGATCACGCGGTTGCTCGCCGAGCACGACGCCGAGGTGGTGGGCGCGCTCGGCGACGCCGGCCGGCTGCTCGCCACCGTCAAGGAGACCAAGCCGGACCTCGTGATCGTCGACGTGCGGATGCCGCCGACGTTCACCGACGAGGGGCTGCGCGCCGCGGTCGAGCTGCGCTCGGTGCTGCCCGGCACGCCGGTGCTGGTGCTGTCGCAGTACGTCGAGGAGCGCTTCGCCACCGAGCTGCTGGGCGGCTCGACCGTCGGCGTCGGCTACCTGTTGAAGGAGCGCGTCGCCGACGTCAGCGACTTCGTCAGCGCCTGCCGTCGCGTCGCCATCGGCGGCACCGCGCTCGATCCGGACGTCGTCGCCCAGCTGCTGGTGCGCAGCCGCCGGCACGAGCCGCTGGCCAGCCTGACGCCGCGCGAGCGTGAGGTGCTCGGGCGGATGGCCGAGGGCCTGTCGAACGCCGGCATCGCCCGGCGCCTCGGTGTCGGCGAGGGCGCCGTCGAGAAGCACATCACCTCGATCATGGCGAAGCTGCAGCTGAGCACGAGCGAGACCGAGCACCGCCGAGTCCTTGCCGTGCTCACGTACCTCGGGTCGGGCTGACGAGGGCTGACGAATCCGGCAGACTCGACTCCATGAGCATCACGGACGAGCCGATCAACACCATCCAGGGCCAGCCGACCACGCTGGCCGACCTCGGCAAGAAGAGCCTGCTGCTGGTCAACGTCGCCTCGAAGTGCGGCCTGACCCCGCAGTACACCGGCCTGGAGGCGCTGCAGGAGAAGTACGCCGACCAGGGCTTCGCCGTCGTCGGCTTCCCCTGCAACCAGTTCGGGGCACAGGAGCCGGGCAGCGCCGAGGAGATCGAGACGTTCTGCTCGACGACCTACGGCGTGACGTTCCCGATGATGGAGAAGATCGACGTCAACGGCGACGGCGCCCACCCGATCTACGCCGAGCTGACCCAGGTGGCCGACGGCGAGGGCCACAGCGGCGACATCCGCTGGAACTTCGAGAAGTTCCTCGTCACCGCCGACGGCGCCGTGCAGCGCTTCAGCCCGATGGTCACCCCCGAGGACCCCGCGCTCGTCGGCGCGATCGAGTCGTCACTGGGTTGAATCGTGCTCGGGTCGCAGCCGAGCTGCTCCCTGCGCCTGCCGTGCTCGCCGCCTCCGCGGCGCTCCGGTGCTCGCCGCCTCCGCGGCGCTCCGGTGCTCACCGCGCGTCAGATCACGTGCGCCACTCGCTCGACCACGGAGCGAGGCCGACCCGGATCGGCGCCGTCACCCGTTGAGGGCGGTCCGTCAGGTTGACGGCGACGACGGCGCGCTCGCCGCTCGGCGCGATCCGCTCGACGACGACGGTCCCGTCGGGCGAGTCGTGGATCACCTGCGCCCCGGCGGGGTGGAACGCCGGCGACGACGCCCGCGTCGCCAGCATCGCCCGCAGGCCTGACCACACGCCCGCGGCGCGCGTGCGCGGATCGCCGAGCGCCGAGTCCACGCCGGCGAGCGTCAGCCGGGCGCGGTTGAGGTCACGTCCGTGGCCGGTCCGGGCGAACGTCGCCGTGTCGTTGCCGACGCCGAACAGCGAGCCCAGGTACAGCAGCGGCACGCCCTGCAATGCCAGCGCGACCGCATGCGTGGCGAGGTGGCGGCGGATCGCCGTCGCCTCGTCCGATCCGCCGGCAGCAGCGCCGGCGGACATCAGCGCGAACCACGACACCGCCAGCTCGTACGGCCGTGCGACCCCGTCCGCGGTGCGCTGGTTGACGACGCCGCCCGCGGCCTTCGTCGCCGCCACCAGCGCGTCGAGCCCGGCGCCGTCGATCAACCCCTCCACCGGGCGCACGCCGATGCCGTCGTGGCTGGCGAGGAAGTTGAGGAACGTCCGCCCGGCCGGCGGTGGCGCCAACGCCTGCAGCCACCGGACCAGCGGGCGAGTCGACCCGGTCACGGCGGCGTGCAGCACGAGCGGCGCCAGCGGGAACTGGTACACCGCGTCGGCCTCGGGAGCGTCCGGCGGGTCGCCGAAGTAGGCGACGTTCTCGGCGTGCGGCACGTTCGTCTCCGTCACCAGCACGACGTCCGGGGCGACCTCGTCGAGGCAGGCGCGCAGCAGCTGGACGATCGCGTGCGCCTCCGGCAGGTGGATCGACGGTGTCGCCGGGTCCTTCCAGACGAACGCGATCGCGTCCAGGCGGACGGCGCGCGCCCCGTGGGCGACGTAGCGCAGCACCGCCTCGACGATCGCCAGGAGGACCTCCGGCGTCCGGAAGTCGAGGTCGACCTGGTCGGCCGAGAAGGTCGTCCACACCCGCTCGACGTGTCCGTCGTCGGTCTGGAACGGATGTGCCAGCGGCGAGGTCCGCGGCCGGACGACCGCCGAGGTGTCGACGTGCGCAGGGAGGCGGACGAAGAACCGGTCGTAGGGCGCCTCGCCGGCCAAGAACCACCGGAACCAGCGGCCCTGCGCGGACACGTGGTTGACCACCGCGTCGGCCATCCATGTCACCTGTCCGGCGAGCGTGTCGAGGTCGGCCCACGTGCCGAACGCCGGGTCGACCAGCGAGTGGTCGCGCACGCTGAACCCGCCGTCGCTCGACGACGGATGCACCGGCAGCGTGTGGACGCCGGTGATCTCAGGTGCCAGGTGCGTCGAGACGAGGTCGCCGAGCACGGCGAGGGGTGCCCGCCCGGCGGCGCGCACGTGGTCTGGGTAGGCGATCAACCAGGCGGCACGCTCGTCGAGCGGTCGGCGCGCCACCGCGGCCACGGGCCGCCACGCGGCGAGCAGCGCGTCGAGCGCCGTGGCGACGGCCGGCGCCTGCCCGGCTCCGTAGAGCCGGGCAAGCAGCTCCTGCTTCAGCGTGGCCGGGTCAACCGGACGACGCGGGTGCGGTCGAACTCGACCGACTCGGTGACCGCCAGCTCGACCAGACCGGGGACGGCCGCGTCGAGCTGGGTCCACAACCGCCGGGCGATCTCCTCGACCGTCGGCTCGCGGTCCCACACCAGGGCCCGGTAGCCCTTCCAGTCACCGGTGTCCTCGTCGGTGAGATAGCGACCACGCCACTGCTCCAGCATGTTGGCGAGGATCGCCTCGAGGTCGTCGGCCGGCATCACCTTGTCGATGTCGGCCGGGCCCTCGACGGTGGCTTCGACGTTCCACGGATGGCTGTGGATCAGCCCGTCGACGCGGTGGGCGAAGCGGGCGTGGACGCCCACCGTCATCGTCAGGCGCAACGCAGTCGTCTGGATCATCACTTCAGACCGATGCTCGGATCGATGAACTCGTTGGTGAACAGGTCACTGGCCTTCAGATCGGCCGAGAAGTCCAGCTTGGCGGAGCGCATCTGGTCGATGACGCCCTGGATGCGGTCCTCGTCCATGTTGCCGAGCGTCGAGTCCGGGCCGTTGCCGACCAGGCCGAGGGCCTTCTGCTGCTCCACCGAGAAATCGGCGACGCCCTGGCTGTAGGTCCAGAACGTGTCGTACTGCTTGACGGCGTCGAGGATGATGGCGATCGCCCGGTCCGGCGAGTTGACGAAGTCGATCGCCGACTGCTGGAAGATCGGCACCAGCTTCTTCAGGCAGGGGGCCAACTTCTCCTTGTCGTCGGGACGGATGGCCAGCGTCTGCGAGTAGACCTTGAACCCGGCGTCGTCGAGCAGCTGGTAGGCGATGGGCTTGCCCCACTCGGTGAACTCGTGCTGGTACAGGTACGGCTCGGCCGAGGCGAAGCCCTGCTGGGCGATGTTGCCCTCGCTGATGAACCGGTCCGGGGCACCGTTGTACGACGGGTCGATCTGGTCGGCGTGCCAGATGCCCTCGGCGACGAACACGTCGGAGAACACCCCGCCGCTGAAGACGTTGATCGTGATGTTCTTGTCGCCGAGGTCCTTGAGCGTCTTCACGTCCGGGTAGGTGGCCGGGTCCCAGTAGATGATCTGCGGGTTGCGCTCCAGCGGGGCGACCACCGACAGCAGTGGCGTCTTGGCGTTCTGCAGCACCTGCGACTCGTTGTTGGCGTAGGCAAGAGTGATGCTCTCGTCGGTGTAGGCCTGGCTGGCCACGGTCTGGTCGCCGATCGACGGGCCGCCGGTGCGGATCTCGATGTCGACGCCGGTGGACTGCCCGTCCACGACGAGCGGGCCGCGGAGCAGCTTCTTGTCGGTGTCGATCTTGTAGCCGTCGCCGACCAGCTCGTACAGCGCACCGTGCTCGGCCTCGGGGAACCAGTCGGTCTGCACGACGATGTCGGCCGGGCACACCGAGGCGAGGTCGATCGCCCCGCTGGTGCTGCCTGTCCCGCCCGTCGTGCTCTCGGTCGCTCCGGCCGTGGTCGCAGTCGCTCCGACCGTGGTCGCAGTCGCTCCGGCCGTGGTCGTCGCGGCGGCGGTGGTGGTGCTGGCCGAGTCCTTGTCGCTGCCGCACGCGGCGACGGCGACGCTCGCTGCTGCCAGCAGCACCAGCGAACGGGAGACGGTACGACGCTTCATGATCCTCCGAGTGGGGAGTGGGGTGGGAGTGTGCACATCATCGCGCGGACAGCTCGCGATCGGTGTTGTGCCAGCGGCCGATCGCCTTGTTCTGCAGCCAGCCGAAGAACAGGAAGACGGTCACGCCGAGTACCGAGGAGATGATCACCGCGGCCAGCAACTGCTCGCCCATCAGGCGGGTGGCGTACTTGCGCAGGAGCTGGCCGATGCCTGCCTTGCCCTGCCCGAAGAAGAAGTCACCGACGATCGCGCCGATCACCGACAGGCCGGCCGAGATGCGCAGGCCGGCGAACATCGCCGGCAGCGCGGCCGGGAACATCAGCTTGGTCAGCCGGGTCCAGCGGTTGGCGTGCTCCAGCGTGAACAGGTCGTGCATGCCCTGATCGGCGGACTGCAGGCCGAACAACGTGTTCACGATGATCGGGAACAGCGAGATGATCACGCAGACGATGATCCGCGACTCCTGACCGGTGCCGAACCAGAACGAGATCAGCGGGACGATCGCCAGGATCGGGATGGCCTGGAGCATGACCATGTACGGGAACAGGCCGCGCTCGATCCAGCGCGCCTGGCTCATCAGCACGGCGATGACGACGCCGAGCACGATCGAGATCGCCAGGCCGACCAGCGCGACCTTCGTGCTCGACCACAGCCCGTCGAGCATCTCGTGGAGGTTGTCCCACGTGAAGAAGCCGACCTGCACGACGCGGTGCGGCGGTTCGAGCAGGAACTGCCGGCGTCGGGCCAGCACCCCGTAGGAGATGAAGTACCACAGCCCGATGATCAGCGCGCCGAGCGCCAGCGGGGGCAGCACGTTGCCGGCGAAGCGGCGGCCGACGCTGGCCCTGGGTTCCTCCCCGGGCGGCGGGCTGTCGAGCGGGCTAAGCGGGGGGTCGGCCACCAGTGGGAGCTGCTCGGTCGACATCAGTGCGCCCCTCGCAGGGCGTGGGAGATCTCGCTGCCGAGCGCGGCGAACGTCGGGTCGAAGCGGACGTCGGGTGAGCGCGGGTACTCGAACGGCACCTCGTACTCGGCGACGATCCGACCGGGGCGGGCCGACATCACCAGGACCCGTGTGCTCATGAACACCGCCTCGCTGATCGAATGGGTGATGAACAGCCCGGCGAACCGCTCGGCCTCGAACAGTGCCAGCGTCTGCTCGTTGAGGTGCTCGCGGGTGATCTCGTCGACGGCGCCGAACGGCTCGTCGAACAGGAACACCGGCGGGCGCATCGTCAGCGTGCGCGCCAGCGAGGCGCGCATCTTCATCCCGCCGGACAGCGACTTCGGGTAGTGGTCCTCGAAGCCGCTGAGGCCGACCATCTCGATCGCTCGCTGGGCCATCTCGCGGCGCTGGCCGGCGGGCACCTTGCGCAGCTCGGCGAGCAGCTCGACGTTCTTGCGGACGGTCCGCCACGGCAGCAGCGTGGCGTCCTGGAAGACGTAGCCGAGCTGGTCCCGGTCGATGTCGACCGAGCCGCCGGTGGGTCGCAAAAGACCCGAGGCGATCTTCAGCAGCGTCGACTTGCCGCAGCCGGATGGGCCGACGATCGTGACGAACTCGCCGCGCGCGACGGCGAACGAGACCCGGTCGATCGCCCGGGTCCCGTCCCGGAAGGTCATCTCGATCTCGTTGAACGCCACGCCGGTCGTGGCGACGACATCGGTCGTCACCACCGGTCTCCTGCCCTGTGCATCCGGTCATGTTGCAGGCTTCGCCCCCGGGTGTCAAAGCACGTTCACGCTGCGGAAACACGCGCCGGTGTGACCGTCGTCCGAGCACCGTGCATCGACGGGTGGCAGGCTGGCACCGTGCGCCGCTCGATCGACGACCAGCCGTTCACCGATGCGGACCTGCCGCCGGGCGCCGACGATGCCACGCCGGTGTCGTGGGCGGTCGCGATCAGCGACGACTACGACGACGCCGAACCACGGGTGGTGCTGACCGTGGAGGAGGTCGGCCGGGCCGGCGCGGGGCTCGTCGCCCACCTCGGTGCCGAGCAGGTCCGGCGCCTGCGCCGCGCCCTTCGCGACGCCCTCCACGAGATCGGCGAAGCGCCGGGTCCGTAGGCAGCCGAGCCGGGAGGCGGGGCGAGGCGACCGATCGTGACGGTTCACCGTTGGCGTCCGCCCGTCCACGGTCTATTGTTGAGCGAACGAGTCGGCTTTCGACCACCAGCCCGTCGACTCGCCCTGGAGGCTGCCGTGGCCATCACCCCGATCATCCCCGCTCCACGTGACCTCGATGCCGAGCAGCAGCGCGACATCGAGCGATTCGAGCGCGCTGTCGCGGCCTACCTCGCCGGTGAGATCCCCGAGGACGTGTTCCGGGTGATGCGCCTGAACAACGGCATCTACGGCCAGCGCCAGGGCGGCACGAACCAGATGGTGCGGGTCAAGCTGCCGGCCGGGTCGATCACGCCCGAGCAGTTCGACATGTTCGCCTTCCTGTCCGAGACCTACTCGCGCGGCTGGGGGCACATCACCACCCGCCAGAACGTCCAGATGCACTACGTCGAGCTGCGCAAGGTCCCCGAGGTGATGCGTTCGTTAGGGGCAGTCGGCCTGACGACGAGAGAGGCCTGCGGCGACACCGTCCGCAACGTGATGGCCTGCCACCTCGCCGGCGCCTGCCCGCACGAGCACCTCGACGTCACCGCCTGGGCGGAGGCCGCGTTCCGGCACCTCGTGCGCAACCCGCTCGGCCAGCGCCTGCCGCGCAAGTTCAAGATCAACTTCTCCGGCTGCGCCACCGACTGTGGCCAGGCGATGTTCAACGACGTCGGGGTCGTCGCCGCCACCCGGACGCGCGACGACGGCGCGGTCGAGCAGGGCTTCCGGGTGTACATCGCCGGTGGCCTCGGGGCCAACCCGCACCCGGCGCTGGCGTTGGAGGACTTCACGTCCCGCGAGGACCTGCTGCCGACGATCGAGGCCGTGCTGCGCGTCTTCGACCAGACCGGCAACCGCGACAACAAGCTGCGTGCCCGGATGAAGTGGGTCGTCGACCAGCTCGGCATCGACGAGGTCCGCCGCCGGGTGCTCAAGGTCCGCTTGACGTTGCCGGCCTCGTCGTCGTGGCCGGGCGGGATCCCCGAGGAGGTGCTCAAGGCCGGCGACTCGCCTGCCGGCGTGTCCACCTCCGTGGCGCCGACGGCCGTGGGTCACGGCGTCGACTTGTCGACGCCCAGCCAGCACGGCGTGTCCGTCTCGGTGACACCGCGGGATCCCTACGGCCGCTGGGAGGCGACGAGCGTGATCCGCGGCCGGGCCAACGGCACCGTGTCGGCCGTCGCCTACGCCGCGCTCGGCGACGTCACCGCCTCGCAGTTCCGCTCGCTCGCCTCCATCCAGCGCGAGCTCGGTGCCGACGTGCGCCTGTCGAACCGTCAGAACGTCGTGTTCCGCGGGCTCACCGAGGCCCAGCTGCCCGTGCTGTTCGAGCGGTTGGAGGCCATCGGCATGGCCCGGCCGGGCGCCGAGCTGTCCCGCGACGTCGTCGCCTGCCCGGGGGCGGATACGTGCAACATCGCCGTCACCCAGTCGCGTGGGCTCGCCAAGGCGATCGGCGAGCGCCTCGAGGAGGAGGGCATCGCCGAGGTCGGCGGCGTGCGCATCAACATCTCCGGCTGCACGAACTCGTGCGGGCAGCACCACATCGCCGACATCGGCTTCTTCGGCGCCGAGCGCCGCGCCCACGGCCGTCCGGCGCCGGGCTACCAGATGCTGCTCGGCGGCTACGTCGGCCAGGAGCAGGCGTTCTTCGGCGACAAGGCGCTGCGTCTGCCGGCCAAGAGCGCGCCCGAGGCCGCGGCCCGGGTGGTGCGCCGGTTCCACGACGAGCGCACGGCGGGCGAGGCGTTCCGCACGTGGATGGAGCGTTCCGGCGGCGCCTCGGCCATCGCCGACGGCCTGCGCGACCTCGACGTCTTCCCCGACCCGGCCGAGCACCCCGAGTACTACGCCGACTACGACGAGACCGGCCCGTTCAGCGCCGAGATCGGCGAATCCGAGTGCGCCGTCTGAGTCACCCCTTGGAGTGTCAGCCGCGCGGTCGGAGTGCCAGCTGCGCGGTCGGAGTGCGACGTGTGCGATGGAGTGGCTGACGCGCCCCCGGCGAGAGCGACGCACTCCATCGCACGTGTGACACTCCATGGACCGTCACGCCGACTGGAATGATGGCGGGATGAGCGGGTCCTACGACGCAGCCGTCGAGGCGATCGATGCGGCGAACTCGGAGGATCCGAACGTCGTCGTGGTGCGCGGGGCGTCGGAGCCGCTGGCGTTGGCGCACGGGCGGTTGGCCGTCGAGTGGGTCGAGCGGCTCGTGCCGGACGCCGACGATGCGCTGCGGCTGGCGGCCCGGGCGCATCACCTGCGGCGTTGGGAGCTGCCGCGCGCCGACTACCCGGAGGGGCGCGCCGGATACCTGCGCTGGCGCCGGGACCAGAAGCAGCGCCACGCGCGTGACGTCGCCACGCTGCTGCGCGACGCCGGCTATGGCGACGTGGTCGGGCGGGTGCAGGCGCTGATCCGCCGCGAGCACGTCGACGGCGCGCAGACCGTCGAGGACGCCGCCTGTCTCGTCTTCCTGGAGACGCAGCTGTCCTGGACCGCCGAGCGGCTGGAGCACGACCACATGGTGGACGTCATCCGCAAGACGGCGAAGAAGATGTCGCCCGCCGCGCTCGCCCTCGTCGCCGACGTCCCGCTCACCGACGCCGAGCGGTCGCTGCTGGCCGAGGCGTTGGCCACCGACGCCTGAGCGCCGAACGCGGTGGCGCGCCGGCGCCGAGCTTCGCAAGGGTGGGCAGTGATGGACGGTGATCTTGTGGTCGACGACCTGCAACCCGCCGACCACGAGGCTGTCCGCACGCTCGTGCTGAACGGGCTGGCCGAGCGCTGGGGGTGCCTCGACCCGGCATGCAACGACGATCTCGCCGCGCTCGGCACGCGGCGCGACTCGGAGCGAACGGTGGTCGTTCGGCTCGGTGGTGTGATCGCTGCCACCGGCACGATCAGCCGGCGCGGCCGGGAAGCGGAGATCAGGCGGATGTCGGTGGCCGTCGATCGTCGCCGGCGCGGGTTGGCGCGCGCGATCGTCGCCGAGCTCGTCGGCACGGCCCGGCGCTGGGGTGTCGGGCGAGTCGTGTTGGAGACGACCTCCACGTGGGCCGTCGCTCTGTACCGGTCGTGCGGGTTCGTCGTCACCCACGTCGACGCCGGCGACACGTGGTTCGCGCTCGACCTGCTGCGGGTCCCAGCGCCGAATCCCCGCACTCGCCCGGCCGGCACTGCCCGATGATCCGGACGACCCCCGGTCAGGTGCCGGCGAGGATCGGGTCGAGGGTCAGCTCGGGTTCGTCGGCCTCCAGGCGCTGCAGGCGGTAGCGGTTCTCGAACAGGGCGACGAGGGCGCCGTCGCCGCGCACCAGGATGCGGATGCCGCCGATGTGGCGCAGGCGGTCGACCGACTGCTTGTCGGTGAGGCGGATCGCCTGGTACGGCGCGCTGCGGATCTCGGTCGGGGCGCCGAACTCGCTGCCCAGCCGGTGGGCGAAGACCTCGAACTGCAGCTGGCCGACGGCGGCGAGCACCGTCTCCGTGTCGCCGACGTCGGGGTCGCGCAGCACCTGGACCACGCCCTCCTCGTCGAGCTGGGCGAGGCCGCGGCGGAACTGCTTGAAGCGCCCGTTGTCGAGCGGGCGGGCGGTGGCGAACACCTCCGGCGAGAAGCGCGGGATCGGCGGGAACGTCACGGCCGCCCCGTCGTGCAGGGTGTCGCCGAGCTGCAGCCCGGTGGCGTTGACCAGGCCGACGACGTCGCCGGGGAACGCCTCGTCGACCGTCTCCCGATCGGGCCCGAACGCGGTGGTGGCGTACTTCGTGGTCATGTCCCGCTCGGTGCGCGAGTTCGTCACCGACATACCCCGCTCGAAGCGGCCCGAGCAGATCCGGGCGAACGCCACCCGGTCGCGGTGGGCCGGGTCCATGTTCGCCTGGACCTTGAAGACGAAGGCGGAGAACGGGGCGTCGAGCGCACGGGCGTCGCCGGCGACGTCGACGCGCGGTGCTGGCGCGGGTGCCAGTGAGACGACGGCGTCGAGCAGCTTGCGGACGCCGAAGTTGGTGAGCGCCGAGCCGACGAACAGCGGCGTCGACTCGCCGGCGAGGAACGACTCGACGTCGACGTCGGCGCCGACCGCGTCGAGCAGACCCGTCTCGTCGAGCGCGGCGCGCCAGGCGCTCGTGACGTGTCCATCGGATTCCTTGGCGGCGACGTCGAGCGGCACCGTCTCCTCCAACGCCGCGGACGCGCCGCGCGCCGTGCGGGTGAAGCGGGTGAACTCCTGGGTGCGGCGGTCGATGACGCCGGCGAAGTCCTCGCCGCTGCCGACCGGCCACGTCACCGGCGTCGGGCGCAGGCGGATCTGCTCCTCGATCTCGTCGAGCAGCTCCAGCGGCTCGCGTCCCGGCCGGTCGTACTTGTTGAGGAACGTGATCACCGGCAGCTCGCGGGCCCGGCAGACCTGGAACAGCTTCAGCGTCTGGCTCTCGATGCCCTTCGCCGCGTCGAGCACCATCACCACCGCGTCGACCGCGGCGAGCACCCGGTACGTGTCCTCGCTGAAGTCACGGTGGCCCGGCGTGTCGAGCAGGTTCAGGATGTGGTCGCCGTACGGGAACTGCATCACCGTCGAGCTGATCGAGATGCCGCGCTGCTGCTCGATCTCCATCCAGTCGCTGCGCGCGCGCTGCGCCGGCCCTCGCGGGCGTGCACCGAGCCGGCCACCTGTACGGCGCCGGAGTACAGCAGGAACTTCTCGGTCAGCGTCGTCTTGCCGGCGTCCGGGTGGGAGATGATCGCGAACGTCCGCCGCCGGCGCGACTCGTCGACGACAGGGCTCGCAGTCACGTCGTTCGACGCTACCGAGCGCACCGCGTCCTGCGGCCGGGGGTGACATCGTGTCGGCGCAACACCGGGACGTCGGGCGGCATCTCCATGGGCGTGCAGATCGTGACGAACGGCGACGACACCGTCGACGGCGGGTTCGCCGCGTTCTACCGCGACCACCGCGCCGGCGCCGTCCGCCTGGCCTGGCTGCTCACCCACGACGCGGCGCTGGGCGAGGACGTCGTGCAGGACGCGTTCACCGCGGTGTGCCAACGCTTCGATCGCGTACCTGCGCACCGCGGTCGTCAACCGTGTCCACGAGCTGGCACGGCGCGACGGCCGCCGCCGGCGTCGGGACGAGCTCAGCGTCGCCGGTGCAGCATCCGTCGCCGGCGGGCCGAGCGGTGGGCTCGCCGACCCCGTCGCCACGCTCCCCGCGATGAGCGCACCGCGATCGTCCTGCACTACTGGGCCGATCTGGACCACCGCGAGATCGCCGCGGCGATGGGCATCCGCCCGGGCACGGCGCGCTCGCTGCTCAGCAGCGCGACCGCCCGACTCAGGAAGGTGATCGAACCATGAACGCGCTCGACTTCGAGGACCGCCTGCGCGCCGACCTGCGCGCCGACGCGGCGCAGGCGCCCGCGGCGGATCGCGACTGGGAGGGACCGACCGACGCGACGGTCGTCACCCTGCCGTCGGGTCGCGGTTGGGTGAGGGCGCGCACCATTGCCGCGGTGGCCGCCGTCGCCGAGGTGGCGATCGCCGTGCTCGGGCTACGCCTCGCGGCACGAGGACGCTCGTGTCGTCCCCGGCGATGCCGTGCCACCCGGCACCGAGTACCCCCTCGTCGACGGCGGCCCGGCGACGTCGACGGAGACGGGCGAGCCGGCGGTGGCCGCGCTGACCCGTGTGCTGCGCGTCGCCGACCAGCCCGAGGTGGTCGTCCCGGCGACCCTGCGCTACTCCGGAGGACGTCAGCCCGTGGCGTGGCGCTGCCAGTCGCTACTCGGCGTCGCCTGGTGCGTCGACAGTCGCGACGACCGGCCGACCATCTCCATGATGTACTCGGACGATGACCGGGTCGCCGGGTCCGGCTTGTGGATCTGGTCCAACGTGCCGGTCGGAGCCGCGTACGTCACGTACGACGACGGTGACCAGCACCTGTGGCAGCGTCCCGTCGTCGGGGTCGTGATGTTCCCGAACGTCCCGGGTGACGGCGAGGTGGCCGTCGCCCACGATGCCGACGGCGGCGAGCTCGGTCGCGTCGATCGGGCGACGATCGCGTTGGCCGGGACCGTGCCGCTGGAGCAGGCGGATCTGTCGCAGGCACAGCGCGAGTCACTCGTGGCGCTGACCAGGTCGACGATGCGCACCTGCCTGACCGACCACGACGGACCTTCCCCGACGGCGGTGACGCGGCGCTGTTCGCCGACGGGGTGGACCAGCTCGCGGTGTGGTCGGACTGCGTCGACAGCACCACCACCTCGGTGCGCGCCGCCGTCGAGGCGCTGCACCCCCGCTTCTTCGACCCCCGGACGGAGCCCGGTCCGACCGTGGACGGAGACCACGGTCGTCGAGACCACGGTCGCCTGAACCCCTCGACGCTGTCATCACGACGTTCGGGATCCCGCCGATCGTGATGACAGGGAACGAGGACCGTGGGGTGCTCAGGCGATGTTGCGCCAGGCGGCGAGGCGCTGGGCGCTGTCGTCGCCGGGGACCGGGAGTTGCACGGCGACGCGCAGGCCGGGCCACTCGCTCGGCGTGAGCTGCTGGTACTCGAACACCAGTTCGCCGGCGTTCGGGTGGTGGTAGCGACGCAGGCGGGTCTGGAAGCCGGCGACGTCCTGCTCGCTCCACCACGCTGCGAACGCCGGGCTCACGTCGTGCAACCGCTTGACCAGCTCGACGACCGCCGGCTCGTCGCGCACCTGCGCCGTCGCCGCCCGGAACTCGGCGAGCAGCCGGCGGGCCTGCTCGTCCCAGTCGCCGATCAGGTCCCGGGCGTTCGGCTCGGCGAACACCACCCACAGCAGGTTGCGTTCGGGCGGCTGGAGGCGGTCGATCAGCGGATAGAGCAGCGACTGCGGACGGTTCCAGGCGAGGAAGTCGAACCACGGGCCGAGGACGTACGCCGGCGACGGCTCCATCGCCGCGATCAGCCGCACCAGCGCGTCCGGCGCGTCCTCGATGATCGGCTCGTGCGGGCCGGCCGGGCTGGGACGCTCGGCGAGGGTGAGCAGGTGGCGGCGCTCGGCGTCGTCGAGGCGCAGCGCCCGGGCGAGCGCCTCGAGCACGTCGACCGACGCGTTGATCGGGCGGCCCTGCTCCAGCCACGTGTACCAGGTGACCGACACGCCGGCGAGCATGGCGATCTCCTCGCGGCGCAGGCCCGGCGTGCGCCGCGATCGACCATGGGGCAGGCCGACGTCCTCCGGCCGCAGCGCGTCGCGGTGCGCACGCAGGAACGCGGCCAGCTCGTCGCGACGGTTCACGCCCGCCATTCGAGCACGCCATCGGCTGCTCGTCGCCGCGTTCTTCGCGACCGTGACGATTGGCGAGACAGCACCCTGTCGGCGCGACCTCTCAGCGCTCGGTGATCGTGACGGCGTTGACGGTGACGGTCCTGGTGGGTGTTTGGCCGTCGCTGCCGGCGAGGGCGAGGATCGCCTTGACGACATCGAGACCCTCGGTGACCTTGCCGAACGTGACGTAGGTGCCCTGGGCGTCGAGCGCCGAGGCGTTCGGGCCACCGACGAAGAACCACTGGGAGCCGGCGCTGTCGGGTTCGGAGGTGCGGGCCATGACGAGGTCGCCCTCGACGTAGCTGAAGCCGCTCTTCTCGTCGGAGATCGAGTAGCTGGGGGTGTCCTGGTTGGTCGTGCCGCCGCCTTGGATGATGTCGATGCTCGGGTCGGTGCGGAAGATGAGTGAGCCGTCGTAGTAGTGGAAGCGGGCGAGGGAGACGAAGTTGTTGACGGTGCCGGGGACGTCGGCGGTGTCGAGCTC